>NZ_CP102415.1:4800000-9489959 GCF_024628825.1 Amycolatopsis roodepoortensis | reverse complement strand
GCCGTCATCTTACTTTCGTTCAAGACCCGGACGACGGCCTTTCGTAGCGTTCCGTTCATGAACGAAATCGGGGGTTTCAGGAATCCTGCGGCCGAAAAACGCTACTTCGCCGCCTATGACCGCGCCATGGCCGAATGCCCGGAACCGGACGCGATCTTCGACGTCGAAACCCGTCACGGCACCACGCGGGTCTACCGCTACGGCGACGGTGGCACTCCGATCGTCCTGCTGCCCGGACTCCTGGCGACCTCGGCTTGCTTCGCGGCACTGATTCCCGCCTTGGCGTCACGGCACGCCGTCTACGCGATCGACACCCTCGGCGAAGCGGGTCGCAGCGTGCAGAAGGTGCCGTTCAAGGACGTCCGCGACCGCGCGAGCGCCCTCGACGACGTCTTCGAGGACCTGGGGCTGACCGGCGTGCGTCTCGTCGGCGGTTCGACCGGTGGCTGGCACGCGGTCAACCAGGCGATCCACGCGCCCGGCAGACTCGGCTCCATCGCGTTGCTGGACGCGACCACCGTCACGGCGCCGTTCACGCGGAAGGTGTTCCTGTACGGCCTGGTCGCCGCCGTACTCGACAGCGACCGGCTGTGGCGCCGGTTCTTGACGTGGTCCGCCGGCGAGGACGTCTTCGATCAGCCCGCCGCCCGGCTCGTGCTCGCCGGGATCCGTTGCTATCGCGCCCGGGTGCCGTTCCAGGCCTGCCCGGCCGAGGAGGCGTTGCGGTCCATCGAAGTTCCCACGCTCGCGTTGTTCGGCGGGCACAGCGTCGTGCACGATTCCGCCGCGGCCGCGGCACGGCTGGAAAGCCTGCTCCCCCATGCCGACGTCGAAATCCTGCCGGACGCCGGTCACTATCTCTATCTCCGCCCGCGGGATCGCGATCTGATCATCGAGCGAATCCTCGGCACGGCTGCTTAGGCCGCCCGCGCGCCGGCGCCGCGGCGTGCCGCGGCCAAACTCGCGCGACAGGCGGCGATCAGACGGGCCGAGGCGGCGCTTTCGCCGTGGCCACACCGAGGACAGGACATCGTGACGTCGCCGGACAGCTCGTCGACGGAGACGGTCAGCGCGGTCGCGCACGAACGGCACCAGCGGTGCCGCGTGATCGGGTTGACGTGCAGCGGGGAAGCCACGCACTGGTGGATCCAGCGGCCGTGCACGTGGCAGGTCAGGCGGTCGTCCGGGGACAGGCGGCCGACGTCTTCGGCGTCGTCCTCCATCGCCAGCAGAACCGGCAGGGTGCGGCTCACCGGGTTCAGCCGCGTGGTCGAGGCCAGTGTCGTGGTGTTCATCGCTTTCTCCTTCCGGCTCTTATCAGGACGTCGAACGGGAAGCGCCAGATACGACACGGCCGGGCAGCCTTCTCGCCGAAACCTCCCTCAGCCGGGTGAATTGATCTTGGTCGAATCCGAACCGTTACCCCGTTCGGGTTAATCGCGCGTATCTTTCGGATCATGACGGCCGCACTGGTTTCACTGTCCACATCAGACAGTCGCGGACCCGGCTACCTGCTGTTTCCTCCCGCGGGCGGCATCAGCCGGGCGTTCGACGCGCTCGCGGGCGCGGTCGACGCGGATCTCCGAGCCTTCGAATACCCCGGACATGGAGAACGGCTCGCGGAATCCCCGGCGTCGTCTCTCGAAGAACTCGCCACACACCTTGCCGCCGAGACACCGAGGGCCTGGTTCTCCAGTTCCGTGGCGATCGGATTCGGAATGGGCGCCTTCGTGGCGTTGGAGACCGCTCAACGGCTCGGCGTCGCCCCCGGCGCGCTGATCGTCGTCGACGCGTGTGCCCCGCAGCGGCGCTCACCGGACAAGAACGCCAAGGCGGGCGCGTCGGCGATGGGACGGGTGTTCGGCCGCACCGGGCTCACCCCCGTCGCGGGCTACCG
Source organism: Amycolatopsis roodepoortensis (assembly GCF_024628825.1). Lineage (NCBI taxonomy): Bacteria > Bacillati > Actinomycetota > Actinomycetes > Pseudonocardiales > Pseudonocardiaceae > Amycolatopsis > Amycolatopsis roodepoortensis. The sequence goes on along the minus strand of NZ_CP102415.1, from coordinate 9,488,062 downwards.
CGACTCGCCCGAAAGCTGGGAGTACGCGCTGGACCTGCTTCTCGGCGACCTCCAGTTGCTGAACGCCTACCGCGGGCCCGCCAGGACGCGGCTCCCGTGCCCGATCGCGGCGATCCGTGGCACCGACGATCCCGCGTCCGCCTCGGGCGACGACGCCACGGGCGGCTGGCGGGTCTGGACGTCCGGGCCGTTCGTGGGGCGCGTCGTACCCGGTGGATATCTGGGCGTACTCGAGGCCGGCAGGGAGGCCGAGTTCTGGGCCCGGATCCGCCGGCTGGAAGCGGCCTTCGTGGACGTCGAGCCGGAAGTCGCCTAGTGACTTACACCGGTGACGTCGTCCGACGGTCGCCGCGCCAGGAGTCGTCCTCCTAGTTTCGTCCCGTACCAGGCGTTTCGCGGGAGGAATCAGGATGCTCAGCAGGAGAAGGTTCGCGCAGGCCGTCGTCGCCGCCACGGCGGGAGCCACCGTGGCGGGCTGCTCGGCCCAACCCGCGGCGGCACCGGCGGCCGCGCCCGCCACGACCGGCGGTAACACGTCGTTCGGCCCGATCAAGCAGATCGACGCCGGGGAACTGAGCATCGGTTACGCCGAAGCGGGCCCCGCCGGCGGTCCGGTGGTGGTCCTCCTGCACGGCTGGCCCTACGACATCCACAGCTACGTCGACGTCACCCCGCGCCTGGTCGCGGCCGGGTACCGGGTGATCGTGCCGTTCCTGCGCGGCTACGGGCCGACCCGGTTCCTGTCGAAGGACACGTTCCGCAACGGCCAGCAGTCCGCGATCGCCGCCGACATCGTCGCGCTGCTGGACGCCCTCAAGATCGAGAAGGCCGTCTTCGGCGGCTTCGACTGGGGCGCCCGCACGGCCGTCATCATCGCCGCGCTGTGGCCCGAACGGTGCAAAGCGCTCGTCTCGGTGAGCGGCTACCTGGTCACCAACCGGGAGACGAACAAGCAGCCGCTCTCCCCGGCCGCCGAGCTCGGCTGGTGGTATCAGTACTACTTCGCCACCGAGCGCGGCATCCTCGGCTACACGAAGAACCGCCACGACTTCAACAAGCTGATCTGGAAGATCGCCTCGCCGAAGTGGGCCTTCGACGACGCGACCTACGACCGTTCCGCCGCCTGCTTCGACAACCCGGACCACGTCGCCATCGTGATCCACAACTACCGGTGGCGGCTGAGCCTCGCCGACGGCGACCCGAAACTCGACGCGCTGGAAGCGAAACTCGCGCAGGGGCCGGCGGTTTCGGTGCCCACCATCACCATCGGCAGCGATTTCGACGGCCCGAACACCGACGGGAAGGCGTACCGGTCGAAGTTCTCCGGCAAGTACGAGCACCGCGTACTGAACGGGATCGGCCACAACGTCCCGCAGGAGGCCCCGGCGGAGTTCGCCAAGGCCGTCCTGGACGTCGACCGGTTCTAGCGTGCCCCGGTGAGGTGTTCGAGGGCCAGCTGGGACAGGCGGATGAAGCCGTAACCGCGTTCCGCGGCCTTGTCCGGATCGAAGTCCTCGAACGCCGATCGGTCGGCCAGCAGATCCGCCGCCGTCTCGCCCTCGCCGAGGGTCGGCGTCGCCAGTTCCGGGACAAGCGCGGTTTCCAGCGCGGCACGCACCTCGGGATCGGCGCGGAACGCGCGGGCGCGCTCGGCGAACAGGAGGTAGCTCGCCATGTTGGCCTCGGCACTGGCCCAGACGCCGTCCATGTTCTCCGTGCGCAGCGGCTTGTAGTCGAAATGCCGCGGCCCGTCGTAGCCGCCGTGCTCCAGCAGATCGACCAGGAAGAACGACGACAGGACGTCGCCGTGCCCGAACACGAGGTCCTGGTCGAACCGCGGGCCGCGCTGGCCGTTGAGGTCGATGTGGAACAGCTTGCCCTGCCACAGGGCCTGCCCGATGCCGTGGACGATGTTGAGCCCGGCCATCTGCTCGTGCCCGACCTCCGGGTTCACGCCGACGATCTCGTGGTTGTCCAGCGTGGAGATGAACGCCAGCGCGTGCCCGATGGTCGGCAGCAGGATGTCGCCGCGTGGTTCGTTCGGCTTCGGTTCGAGCGCGAGCCGGAGGCCGTAGCCCTGGTCGAGGACGTACTGGGCGAGGAAATCGATACCCTCGCGGTAGCGGTCCATCGCCGCGCGGACGTCCTTCGCGGCATCGGTTTCACTGCCTTCGCGGCCGCCCCAGAGCACGAACGTCGACGCGCCGAGTTCGGCGGCGAGGTCGAGGTTCCGCAGTACCTTCCGCAGCGCGTACCGGCGGACGTCTCGGTCGTTGCTGGTGAGGCCGCCGTCCTTGAAAACGGGGTGGCTGAACAGGTTCGTGGTGACCATCGGGACGACGAGGCCGGTCTCGTCGAGCGCGCCCTGGAAGCGCTTGAGGTGCCGTGCGCGGTCCGCGTCGGCCGAGCCGAACGGGACGAGGTCGTCGTCGTGGAAGGTGATCCCCCAGGCGCCGAGATCCGAAAGGCGGTGCACGGCTTCGACCGGATCGAGCGGCGGACGGCTCGCCGGGCCGAACATGTCGTTCGCCTGCCAGCCCACGGTCCACAGCCCGAAGCTGAACTTGTCCTCACGCGTCGGTGCCTGAGCCATCTCGCCTCCCAATTAGTTTGATGCCTGAACTTATCGACGGCACTCGGGCGGGTCAAGGCTTTCGTTCAGGCATCGAACGAATACAATCGCGCGATGATCGGCACGCGCCCGGCGGGACAGCACACCGTGCGGCAGCACAACGCCGCCCTCGTCCTCGGCGCGATCGCGGACGGGCCGGGTACTTCGCGGGCAGGCCTCGCCGCCGCCACCGGACTCACGAAGGCCACCGTGTCCGCCGTGGTCGACCGCCTCATCGCGGCGGATCTCGTGGCCGAAGGCGAGCCGGAACAGCGCGCCGGCCCCGGACGGCGCGGCACCGTGGTGTCGCTCTCCCCCACCGGCCCGCATGGGCTCGGCATCGAAATCGGCGTCGACTACCTGGCGTCCTGCCTCGTCGACCTGACCGGCACCGTCCGGGCGCAGGAGGTCCGGTACGCGGACAACCGGACCCCGCGCGTCTTCCAGCGCGTCTCGGCGTTCCTGCGCAAAGCACGGAAGCAGGCGGACGCGCTCGGTGTCCCCGTCGGCGGCGTCGGTATCGCGGTTCCGGGCCTGGTCGAATCCGGGCTCGTGCGGCTCGCCCCCAACCTGGGCTGGCGCGACGTCGACCTCGCCGACCGGCTCGGCGAAACGTTCACCGTCGCCAACGAAGCGAACTTCGCGGCCCTCGCGGAGCTCTGGCACGGCTCGGCGTTGCCGGATTTCGTCCACGTGTCCGGGGAGATCGGGATCGGCGCGGGCATCGTGCTGGACCGCGCCCTGTTCGAAGGCGTCCGCGGCGCGGGCGGCGAGATCGGCCACCTGCCCGTGGCGCCCGACGGACCGCCGTGTTCGTGCGGCGCGAACGGCTGCCTGGAACGGATGGCGGGCCAGGAGGAGATCCTCCGGCTCGCGGGCGCGGACACGGTGGACGATCTCGTCTCCGCGCTGGAATCCGGCGACGGCGCGGCGGTTTCCGCGGTGACCACCGCCGCCGGGCACCTCGGCGTCGGACTGTCCACTGTGGTCAATCTGATGGACGTTCCGGCGGTGGTGCTAGGCGGAACCTACGCGCGACTGGAGCCGTGGCTGCGTGAGCCACTCCTCGCCGAGCTGGAACGCCGCGTGCCCAGCACGGCGTGGTCGCCGGTGCGGGTCGTCCGCTCGGCGCTCGGCACCGGAGCCGCCGTTCGCGGGGCCGCAGGCTCGGTGATCCGCGGCATCCTCGCGGACCCCGAGCACCATCTCACGACTCACTGGCCATCCGATCAGGACGCTCGGGATCGGTGACCCCGGGCAACGAGGGCTCGATGGACTGCGCGCGCTCCTCGATGTCGGCACGCTGGACGCGCCGGGCGTAGGCGATCAGTTCGTCGCGATCCGCGTGCGGGAGCCAGCCCTGCTCACAGCCGGTCTCCAAGCGCACGAGGTACCGCACCAGCTCCACCGATTCGGCACCGAAATCCCGCATGCGACGCGTCAGCAGCTCCGCCGCGGCGAGGTAGCCGTTGTTCCACGCGTGGACCGCCAGCAGCTGCGCCGTCGCGGCGAGGATGTCGCCGAGGTGGAATCCGCCCTCCGCCGCGAGATGCCCCGCGAGGCGGAAGCTGCGCCTGCCCTCGCCGACCGGCCCCTCCTCCCGAATCGCTTCGAGCAGAGCCCCGATCTGCCGCGTCAGGTAGTCCTGACCCGCGCCCTCCACCGTCACCGCATTCCTCCACCCAGTCGCCGCGATCGTAGGAAGGTGTCAATGGGGAGTAGGTCAGATACATCGAATGCCGAACCGTTATCACCCGAATGGCGTGTGTCGTTCAACAGGGGGCCACCGCTCCGGTCTCGCCCGCGGCGCACCAACCCGGATGCCGACGGAGCCACTCGTCGCGCTGCTTCTCGACGTCACGTTGTGTCATCCCGCGTCCGGCGTTGACGCAGCCGCCGGTCTGGCATTTGGTGTCGGTCCCCGGTTCGGAGCAGTGATTCTCGTCCTTGCGGCAGGCCACCCGCCCCTTCGTCTTGGCCGGGACCTTGCTCGTGGTCGGTGTGGTTGTCGTCGAGGTGCTCACGACGCTCGTGGTCGGCGTGGCGGTGACGGGTGGTCGCGCCGGCGGAGCGGGCCTCGCGCAGGCGACCGCCACGAAGCACGACACGGCTACTGACAGCAGGAGCAGGACCCGCGCCATGATTCCTCCGCATCCGCCATCGAACCCGCCTGTACTCGGCGGGAAGGCGAAGACCGTTACAGCGCCGACGCGAGGCGAAGGTCGGCCGGTGGCGGCGTGACCGGATTGCCGCAGCTCAGGCCACTAGTCGCTCGGCGACCAGGACCGTTCCCACCAGGATCATCGAAACCCCCGAAATCCGCGAAACGGTCCGTGTCACGGCGGGGCGGGTGCGCAGCAGGGCTTGTGCCCCCGCCCCGACACACGGATAGACCACCGCACAGGTGCCGACGAACGTCAGGCCGAGCACCCCCAGCTGGACCGATACCGGCCAGCGCGCCCCCGGGTCGGTGAATTGCGGCAGCATCGCGACGAAGATCAGTAGTCCCTTGGGATTCAGCCCGCTGACCGCCATTCCCGCCAGCAAGGTGCCACAGCGACTTCCGATGTCGGCGGGAGCGCCGGAGGGCTCCGCGGGATCGCGCACCGTCTTGAACCCGAGCCGGACGAGGTAGATCCCGCCCGCGACGGTGATCGAGAGCAACGCGGCGGGCGTCGAAGCGATGACGACGCCGAGCCCCGCCGCGACCACCATCGTCATGGCCAGGTAGCCGAGCACGATGCCGCCGGCGGCGGGCAGGACGTGGCGACGCAGCCCGGCACTGATGGTGAACGCCCAGTCCGCGCCGGGCACCGCGATGAGGAGGGCGGCGACGCCCCAGAAGGCGAGAACGGATCCGAGAGGCATCTTCGAAAGCTATTCGCGCTCTGCCCGAAGGTGCTTTCAAGTTCCGCCTGGGATCGCGCACAGCGTGGAAGGATCTTCTCCATGGACGCTGTCGACCGGAAGATTCTTGCCATCCTGCAGGAAGAGGGCCGCCTGACGCTCACCGAACTGGCGCAGCGGGTCCGGTTGAGCGCGTCACCGTGCCACCGCCGGCTGCGTGCACTCGAACGGGACGGCACGATCAGCGGGTACCGGGCGGTGGTCGACCCGGCCGCGCTGGGGCTGAACTTCGAGGCGCTCGTGTTCGTCACCATGCGGCAGGAGGACCGCGAGACGCTGCTGGGCTTCGAAGACGCCGTCGCGCGGATCCCGAACGTCCTGCTCGCGCAGCGTCTGTTCGGCGACCCCGACTATCTGCTGCGCATCCTCACCGCCGACCTCGCCGCGTATCAGCGGCTCGAGGACGACGTGCTGTCCGCGTTGCCGGGGGTGCAGCGGCTGAACTCGACGCTCGTGATGAAGCAGGTGGTCAACGACCGGCCGCTGCCCACGGACTCGTGAGTGGTAAGGACGGTTAGAACCGTCCTTACCACTCACGAGGGGCGGCGCCCGGCTGCTCCTCGAAGATCAGCCAGGTCCGCGTCGACCGCACGCCGTCCAGCGCCTGCAGCCGTTCCAGCACGACATCGCGCAGCGAAGCGTTGTCCGGCGTCCGTACCAGCAGCAGGATGTCGAAGTCGCCGCCGACGAGCGAGACGTGCTCGACGAACGGGATCTGCCGCAGTTCGGCCGACATCGTCCGCCATGACGTCTGCTCGACGGTGATCAGGATGTACGCGCTCGTCCCGAGTCCGGCGCGCCGCGGATCGATCCTCGCGCCGAAGCCGGTGATGACGCCTTCGGCCATCAGCCGGTCCAGTCTCGCGTAGGCGTTGGTGCGCGAGATGTGCAGCCGTTCCGCCAGGGCGCGGACGGCGAGCCTGCCGTCGGCGGTCAGTTCGGCGAGGATCGCGCGATCGATGTCGTCGAGGGCAAGGACCGTTCGTCCCGGATCCGCCCCGTGAGCCACGCCACTACTGGACGGTTGGCTCGACTGAACCGATCCGGCGGACAGTTTGTCGCTCATTTCGCGTGCCTCTTGAACACTGGGACTCCGGAAACCACCATCTCAGCATCATATGTCTGTGAAAGGTGGTGCTGCGCCATGTCGCGGGAGACCCCTGCCGCCGCGTTGCTGCCGTCCGAAGTCCCGGTGCGGTTCCTCGCCGAGGACGGCACACGCGTCGACGAGCACGGTCACTACTCCGAGCCGCCGTCCGAGCGGCTCGTCGAGGCCTACCGGCTGATGGTGCTCGGCCGCCGGTTCGACGCCCAGGCGACCGCCTTGACCAAGCAGGGCCGCCTCGCGGTCTACCCCTCGAGTGCCGGCCAAGAGGCTTGCCAGGTCGCGAGCGCGATGGCCCTCACCGACGCCGACTGGCTCTTCCCCACCTACCGTGACTCCGTCGCGCTCGTCGCCCGCGGGCTCGAACCGGGCGAGATCCTGACGCTGCTTCGGGGCGACGCGCACTGTGGCTACGACCCCGCCGAGACCCGTGTCGCCCCGCAGTGCACGCCGCTGGCCACCCAGACCCTCCACGCGGCCGGGCTCGCCCACGCGATGCAGCGCCGCGGCGAAGACAGCGTCGCGTTCGCGCTCATCGGTGACGGCGCCACCAGCGAAGGCGACTTCCACGAGGCGCTCAACTTCGCGGCCGTGTTCAAGGCGCCGGTGGTGTTCTTCGTGCAGAACAACGGTTTCGCGATCTCCGTGCCGTTCGAGAAGCAGAGCGCCGCCCCCGCGCTGGCGTACAAGGGCGTCGGCTACGGCGTCCGCTCCGAGCAGGTCGACGGCAACGACGCGGTCGCGGTCCTTTCCGTGCTGGACGACGCCGTCGCGCACGCGCGGTCCGGTCGCGGGCCCGTCCTGGTGGAGGCGCACACCTACCGGATCGACGCGCACACCAACGCCGACGACGCGACCCGCTATCGCGACCAGGCCGAGGTCGAGAAGTGGCGCGCGGCCGACCCGGTTCGCCGTCTCGAAACCTATCTCACCACCAAGAACCTGTTGTCCGACAACGATATCGAGCGATTCCGGGCCGAGGCTGAGACGTTCGCCGCCGGGGTGCGCGACACCCTCAACGCCGACGTCGAGCCGGATCCGATGTCGCTGTTCGAGCACGTGTACGCCGTCCCGACCCGCCAACTGGCCGCCCAGCGCGCGCTGGTCGCCGCCGAACTGGAGGCCTGATGACCGAGATCTCGATGACACAGGCACTCAACGCCGCTCTGCGCGACGCGGTCAAGGACGACGACCGCGTGCTCATCTTCGGCGAAGACGTCGGCCCGCTCGGCGGCGTGTTCCGGGTGACCGACGGCATCACCGCCGACTTCGGCGAGGAGCGCTGTTTCGACACGCCGCTGGCCGAGTCCGGCATCGTCGGCTTCGCGGTCGGGATGGCGATGGGCGGGTTCCGGCCGGTGGTCGAAATGCAGTTCGACGCCTTCGCTTACCCCGCCTTCGAGCAGATCACCTCGCACGTCGCGAAGCTGCGGAACCGCACTCGCGGCGCGTTGTCGCTGCCGATGGTCATCCGCATCCCCTACGCGGGCGGGATCGGCGGAGTCGAGCATCACTGCGATTCGAGCGAGGCCTACTACACCCACACGCCCGGCCTGCGCGTCGTCACGCCCGGCACTCCGCAGGACGCCTACGACCTCCTGCGCGACGCGATCGATTCACCGGATCCGGTGATCTTCCTCGAACCCAAATGCCGCTACTGGTCGAAGGAACCCGTGTCCTTCATCCGGGAGGGCGCGGCCATGGACCGAGCGGTCGTGCGCCGCGAGGGCAAGGACGTCACGCTGATCGCGTACGGCCCGATGGTCGCCACCGCACTGGAGACGGCGGAGGCCGCGACCGCCGAAGGCTGGGACGTCGAGGTCGTCGATCTCCGGTCGCTCAGCCCGTTCGACGACGAGACCGTGACCGCTTCGGTGCGCCGCACCGGGCGCGCGGTCGTCGTCCACGAGGCGGCCGGGTTCGGCGGCTACGGCGCCGAGGTCGTCGCCCGGGTCACCGAGCAGTGCTTCCACCAGCTGCACGCGCCGGTCCTGCGGGTCACCGGCCTCGACATCCCCTATCCGCCGCCGAAATTGGAGCGCCACCAGCTCCCGGACGTCGACCGGATCCTGGACACCGTCGCCCGGCTGCAGTGGAACGACGAACCGGTGGTGGCCGGTGCCTGACTTCCTGCTCCCGGACCTCGGTGAGGGGCTCACCGAAGGCACCATCGTCACCTGGCTGGTCGCGGAGGGCGACACCGTCGGCGTCGACCAGCCCGTCGTCGAAGTGGAGACCGCGAAGGCCGCGGTCGAGGTGCCGGTGCCGTTCGCCGGCGTCGTCACCCGCCTCCACGGCGAACCCGGTCAGTCGCTGCCGGTCGGCGCTCCCCTGCTCACCATCGGCCCCGGTTTCACCGAACCCGGCGTGACGACCGCGAGCGAAGGCAGCGGCAACGTCCTCATCGGCTACGGCACGACCACCACGACGAGGCGCCGCCGGACGCGTACCGTCGTCACCGCTCCCGAAAAGCCGTCGAAAGCGCCCGGCGTGATCTCGCCGTTCGTCCGCAAGATGGCCGCGGACAACAAGATCGACCTGACAAAGCTGACCGGCAGCGGCCCGGGCGGCATCATCCGGCGCGCCGACGTCGAAGCCGCGCTCACCGTGCCCGAACAGAGGGACGGCGAAACTCGGATCCCGCTGACCGGCGTTCGCAAGGCGGTCGCCGACAAGCTGACGACTTCGCGCCGTCAGATCCCCGAAGCGACTGTCTGGGTCGACGTCGACGCGACCGGACTCGTCGCGGCGCGCAAGGCGCTCAACGCCTCGGCACCGGATCGCCCGGTGAGCCTTTTGGGTCTCGTCGCCCGATTCGCCGTGGCGGGCCTGCGGAAGTACCCGGAGCTGAACTCGCGCGTCGAGGGCGATGAGATCGTGCAGCTGCGGGACATCAACCTCGGTTTCGCCGCGCAGACCGACCGCGGTCTCGTCGTACCGGTGGTCCGTGACGCGGGCTCACTGTCCACAAGGGAGCTTTCAGCCGCGATCGAAGAGCGGACCACGCAGGCCAGGGAAGGGAAACTCGGCCCGGCGGGCCTCACCGGCGGGACCTTCACGGTCAACAACTACGGAGTGTTCGGGGTCGACGGCTCGGCCGCGATCATCAATCACCCGGAAGCGGCGATCCTCGGCCTCGGCCGGATCATCGACCGCGCCTGGGTGGTCGACGGCGCGCTCGTGGCGCGCAAGATCTGCGAGCTGACCCTGGCGTTCGACCACCGGGTGTGTGACGGCGGGGTCGCAGGCGGGTTCCTGCGGTTCGTCGCCGACTGTGTCGAGTCCCCGGTCACCGCGCTCGGGGACCTCTGAGCGGGTCGCACAACCCGCGGTTGTGACCCGCCAACGACCCGTTGTTCGACTTGCGCGACCCGGCTTGCTTGGATCTCGCGAGTGGGTGGGAGATCGCTGGGGCGACGGTTCGGCTGGCTGTGGGCGGCGTACGCGGCGAGCGCGTTCGGAACGAGGTTCGCGTTCGACGCGTTCAGCCTGATCGCCATCGTGGCGCTGGGCGCGGGCACCACGGAGGTGTCGCTTCTGGCGTCGGCCGGGCTCGTCGCCGGCGCGGTGGTCGCGCTGCCGCTCGGCCCCTGGGTCGAGTTCCGCCGCAAACGGCCGGTGATGATCGCGATGGACCTGATCCGGTGTGCGGCGTTGCTGACCGTCCCCGTGGCGTACGCGTTCGGGCTGCTCGGATTCGGCCAGCTGCTCGCCGTGTCCGTCGTCGTCGCCGCGGCCGACATCACGTTCCTCGCCGCCAGCGGGGCGTTCCTGAAAACCCTGCTGCCACGGGAGGACTTGCTCGTCGCGAACGCCCGCTTCGAATCGACGACCTGGACGGCGACCGTCCTCGGCCCGCCGCTGGGCGGTTTCGCCGTCGGCCTGTTCGGTCCGGTGGTCACGATCGCCGCCGACGCGGTCAGCTATCTACTTTCGGCGCTCGGGATCCGGGCGGTCGGTGGTTCGGAGCCACCACCCATGAAACCGGAAAGCCCCCGGCTGACCGGCCGCGACCTGCGGGAAGGCTGGCGGTTCATCCTCACCCACCCGGTGCTGCGGCCGCTGTTCGTCAACACGATCGTCGTCAACGGCCTGATCATGGCGACCGCGCCGCTGATGGCCGTCCTGATGCTCGGGCAACTGGGGTTCGCGCCGTGGGAGTACGCGGTGGCCTTCGCCGTGCCGTGTCTCGGCGGGCTGCTCGGGGCGAGGCTCTCGCGGACCGTGGTCGCCCGGTACGGCCGGGACAGGGTCCTGTTCGTCGCCGGTTGGCTGCGGGTCTGCTGGCCCGTGGGGCTGGTCTTCATCCAGCCCGGTGTTCCCGGTCTGATCCTGGTGATCGTCGTCGAATTCGGCCTGATCACCTGCATCGGCGTGTTCAACCCGGTGCTCGCCACCAGCAGGCTCGAGCAGGTTCCCCTCGACCGCGCCGCGCGCACGCTGTCGGCCTGGTCGATCGCCGGAAAGCTCACCACCGCCTCGCTGACCGCGCTGTGGGGCTTCCTGGCGGCGTTCACCGGACCGCGCGCGGCGGTCGGCATCGCCGGTGCGCTCATGCTCGCGACCCCGCTCCTGCTCCCCCGAAACCGTCGGACCCCTGTGCGAGTATCCGCACATGCCGATCAAGAGAGTGGTAGCCGACCTCGAGACCAAGTCACTTGAGCAGGCGAGGGCCTTCTACGAGCGTGTGCTCGGCTTCGAAGTGGTGATGGATCACGGCTGGATCGTGACCCTGGCCGATCCGGAGCGGCCGGAAGTGCAGCTGAGTCTCATGACCCACGACGAGACGGCGCCCGTCGTCCCGGCCGTCTCGATCCAGGTGGACGACGTCGACGCGGCGTACGAGGAAGCGAAGGCGTCCGGTGCCGAGATCGTGCACGAACTGACCGACGAACCTTGGGGCGTCCGGCGCTTCTTCGTCCGCGACCCCGGTGGTCACGTGGTCAACGTGCTCGCGCACCGCTGAGGAGGTTTCATCAAAATTTCATGACTCGTCCCTAGCGTTCGGACACGCACCGTAATCGAACGAAAGGACGATGGATGAAGAAACTCAGGGGGGTCCTGGCCGCCACCGCACTGGCCGCCGGTCTGCTCGGCGCCGTCGCGCCGACCGCGCAGGCCGATCAGTCGCGCTACTACATCCTCATCGGCGGCACCTGCGACGGGGCCGCGACCGTCTACAACGACGCCTGGTTGCGGGGCGGGATCAAGAAGGTGGTCCACTACCCGGCCGGGGCCGCCGGAGCACCCAACTGCGACCAGACGCCGATGGACCAGAGCGTCGCGCGCGGGCACGAAGAAGCCCGCCGTGTCGCCCAGAGCTCCTTCGACGAGAACCCCGGCGCCGAATTCACCGTCGTCGGCTACTCGCAGGGCGCGCTGGTCGCGAACCTGGTGCTGAACGACATCGCCGACGGGAAGCTGGCGGTGGACAAGTCGCGGTTCAGGGCGAAGATCTTCGCCGACCCGATGCAGCCCGTCGGTCCGCCGGGACGCGGGATCAGCGCGGTGCTCCCGCCGGGCACCGGGGCGCCGTCACCGTTCGGCGGTTACGTGTCGTTCGGGCCCGGCCGCACCGATTTCGGCGGTATACCGTACATCCGCTACTGCATCGAAACCGACGGTGTCTGCCACTTCGACACCCTCGAAGCGCCGGGCGGGTACTTCGCCCAGCACCTGTGCTACCAGTGGGCCCGGCCTGCCGATCGGCGCTCGATCATGGAGGACACGATCGCGGACGGCGTGTACACCAACGGATCGCACGCGCTGCCGCGGCAGAACTGCCGTCCGCCGTGGCCGGCGGCCTGACCGGCTGAAAACGGCTGTCACCCGGCGCCCGATCGCCGGGTGACAGCGGTTCGGGCGATGGCCCGCCCACAGTGCTGTGGGCGGGCCATCGTCGAGCTACCGGACCGGTTCCACCGGTGCCGGGGCGTGCCCGGTCGGCCGGGCGGTGAACGTCCCCCGGCCCTGGGTCCGGCTGCGCAGCCGCGTCGCGTAGCCGAACAGCTCGGCCAGCGGCACGGTCGCGGTGACCACGGTCGTGCCCGCGCGCACCACCGAACCCAGCACCCGGCCACGCCGGGCGGCGAGGTCACCGAGCACCACGCCGACGGCGCTTTCGGGCACGGTGACGGTCACTTCGGCGACCGGCTCCAGCAGTGTCATCGCTCCGGCACGCAACGCCTCCCGGAGCGCGAACCGCCCGGCCGTACGGAACGCCATCTCCGACGAGTCCTTCGAGTGGGTGGCCCCGTCCGTCAGCGTGACCCGGACACCGGTCACCGGATGACCACCGAGCGGGCCTTCCGCCAGCGCGTCACGGCAGCCCGCTTCGACGGCACGGACGTATTCCCTCGGCACCCGGCCACCGACCACAGTGGACTCGAACTCGAATTCCCCTTCCGCCAAGGGTTCCGTGTCGATGACGACGTGGGCGAACTGCCCGGCGCCGCCGTCCTGCTTGACGTGGCGGTAGACGAAACCGGACACGCCGCGTGCCACCGTCTCCCGGTAGGCGACGCGAGGCCGCCCGACGCCGACGTCGAGCCCGTGGTCGCGCCGGACCTTCTCCACCGCCACCTCCAGATGCAGTTCACCCATTCCCGAAAGCAGGGTCTGGCCGGTCTCGCGATCGGTCCGGATGCCCAGCGACGGGTCTTCCTCGACCAGCCGCGCCAGCGCCGTCATCAGCCGTTCCGTCTCGGTTCCCGTCCGTGCCTCGACGGCGACCGACACGACCGGATCGGCCACGACGGGCGGCTCGAGCAGGAGCGGCTCCGACGGCGTGCACAGCGTCGTGCCTGCCCGCGCCGTCTTCAGCCCGACCACCGCGACGATGTCACCCGCGACGGCACTGTCCACCCTGGTGTGCCGGTCCGCCTGGACCCGCAGGATGCGGCCGACGCGCTCGACACGACCGGCGCCCACGTCCATCACCGCCTCCGAAGTCCGGATCGTCCCCGAATACACCCGCAGGTACGTCAACCGCCCGGTGGCGGTCGAAGTCACCTTGAACACCAGTGCCGCGAACGGCGCCGCCGGATCGGCGGGCCGTTCCAGGGTCGTGCCTTCGTACTCGCCCCGCACCGGCGGCACATCCGACGGCGAGGGCAGGTACGCCACCACGGCTTCCAGCAACGGCTCCACACCGCGGTTCCGGTAGGCCGAGCCGCACAGCACCACGACGCCGTCCCCTGTGCGAGTCAGCTCGCGCAGTGCCGAGACCAGCGTGCCGGTCGACACCGCCGAAGACTCGCAGAACTCCTCCAGCGCGGCCGGATGGAGTTCCGCCACGGTCTCTTCGAGCAGCCGCCGACGCCGGTTCGCTTCGTCCACAAGGGACTCCGGAACCGGTCCTTCCTCGGCCGCCCCGGCGCCGTCGGCCCAGACGAGCGACCGCATCCGCAGCAGGTCGACGACGCCCACGAAACCGTCTTCGGCCCCGATCGGCAGCTGGACCACCAGCGGGCGCGGATGCAGCCGCTCCCGGATGGACTCCACGGCCGCGTCCAGATCGGCGCCCGCGCGGTCGAGTTTGTTGACGAACGCGATCCGCGGTACGCCGTGCCGGTCGGCCTGGCGCCACACCGATTCGCTCTGCGGCTCGACCCCGGCGACGCCGTCGAACACCGCGATCGCCCCGTCGAGGACCCGCAGCGACCGCTCGACCTCGTCGGAGAAGTCGACGTGGCCGGGGGTGTCGATCAGGTTGACGAGATGACCGTCCCACGTACAGCTGACGGCGGCGGCGAAGATGGTGATGCCACGGTCTCGCTCCTGGGAATCGAAGTCGGTCACGGTCGTGCCGTCATGGACCTCACCGCGTTTGTAGGTGGTGCCGGTGACGTACAGGATCCGTTCGGTGAGGGTGGTCTTGCCGGCGTCGACATGGGCGAGGATGCCCAGATTGCGGACGGCGGACAGCGGGACGGTGCGCATGGCGCGGGCCTTTCGGAAGTGATCTCCAAAGCTCGGAACGCGCGATTCGGGCGAACGCGGGCACGCGCCCTCGCCGCCGGGGAACGACGGGAAAGAGGGCGCGAAGAAGCCAGGCGTTCGTCAGCGGGCCGGTGCTAGCCGCGCGGCAGGCACCGGACGCGCGGAGACACGAGGATCACCTCGTAGCGGGCCGAGGGGACGACGACGGCGTGGTGACGACGCACTGTCCTGTCCTTCCTCGCCGGGATGATTCGCGAGGAGTGTAGCCACCCGGAGGCGGGCCGGGAACCGGTTTTCCTCGGATTCGGAGGAAACTGGGCGACGACCGACCAGTTTCCGGCGACGCCGGTGTCCATCCTTTCGAGGGACACCACAGGAGGAAGGAACCGGCATGGGGGCGGACGAGCTGCTGACCTTGGCGAAGACCGGTGACGGCGAGGCGTTCCGTGACCTCGTCGCGCCGTACCGCCGTGAGCTGCAGGTGCACTGCTACCGCATCCTGGGCTCCGTGCAGGACGCCGAGGATCTGCTGCAGGAGACGTTGCTGGCCGCGTGGCGCGGGATCGGCGCGTACGAGGAACGCGCCTCCGTGCGGACCTGGCTGTACCGGATCGCGACCAACCGCTGCCTCAACGCGCTGCGTGCGGGCGACCGCCGCCCGCACGACCACGCGGCCTACCGACCGGAGGTCGAGTTGCCCGAGCCGTCGCGCCGCCGCCCCGAACCCAGCTGGCTGGAGCCCTACCCCGACGTCCTGCTCGACGGCATCGCCGATCAGCTGCCCGGGCCGGAGGCGCGCTACGAGACCAGGGAGTCGATCTCGCTCGCCTTCCTGGCGGCGCTCCAGCAACTTCCCCCGAAGCAGCGGGCCGTGCTGGTGCTGCGGGACGTCCTCGGCTTCCGCGCCGCCGAGGTGGCCGGGATCCTCGACACCACGGAGAACGCCGTGACCAGCGCGCTGAACCGGGCTCGTTCGGCGCTGGCCAAGGAGATGCCCGGTAGTGGACGCGAGACCGCTCCCTTGCCGGATTCGCCGCGGGAACGCCGGATCGTCGACGAGTTCACCCGCGCCTTCGAGGCCGGCGACGTCGACGCCATCGTGGCGCTGCTGACCGACGACGCGTGGCTGACCATGCCCCCGCTTCCCCTGGAGTACCAGGGTCCGGACGCCGTCGGGCACTTCCTGGCGACCGTCGCGTACTGCGACGGCCGCCGGTACTCGCTGGTCCCGACCCGGGCGAACGGCCAGCCCGCCTTCGGTTGCTACCTCCGTGATCCGGGGACGCCGATCGGCCACGCGCACGGGGTTCTCGTGCTGGAACTGGCCGGTGACCGGATCACCGCGGTGACCCGGTTCCTCGACAACTCGCTGCTCGCCGCCTTCGGCCTTCCGCGCTCGCTGCGCGACTGATCACCCGCTCTTCCGTGGCCACGCCCGCCGGGCAGCGTTCGGTCGTCGGGGCGCCCGAGATCGGGCAGTCGTCGGGCGTGTTCATGACGTTGCGGATCTTCGGCGGGGTGTTCGGCGTCGCGGTGGCGGTCGCCGTCTTCGCCGGCTCCGGAAGTCACGGGTCGCCGGAGGAATTCGGCGGCGATTTCACCGCGGCGATGGGCACCGTCGTCGCGTTCGCCTTCACGGGACTGCTGGTCGCCTTGGGGATGCCGGGCAGGCGACCGGCCGGAACACCACGGGCATCCGCCCTGTCCGGTACCGATCGAGGAGGAGACCGATGACCGACCTGAACGCTGGAGCCGAGACGCTCCGTGCCCTGCACAGCGGGGAAATGCTGGTCCTGCCGAACGTCTGGGACGCCGCGAGCGCCGAAATCGTGGCGGAGGCTGGGTTCCCCGCGATCGCCACCGCCAGCGCCGCCGTGTCGGCGATGCTCGGCTATCCCGACGGTGAAGGCGCGCCGTGGCAGGAGATGTTCGCGGCCGCGGGCCGGGTCGCCCGCGCGGTCTCCTTGCCGGTCACCGTGGACGCGGAAGCGGGCTACGGCCTGGCGCCGCGGGAATTCGTGGACCGGCTGCTGGAGACCGGCGCCGTCGGCTGCAACCTGGAGGACACCGATCACCGGACCGGCGAGCTGATCGACGCCGGCCACCACGCTCAGCGCCTCGCGGAGATCCGCTCGGCCGCGACCGAGGCGGGTGTCCCGATCGTCGTCAACGCCCGCGTCGACGCGTTCCTGGGTGATCGCGGGGTCCCGGAGCCGGAAAGGCTCGCCGAGGCCATCCGGCGGGGCAGGCTCTACCGGGAGGCAGGTGCAGACTGCGTGTACCCGATCGGCGTGCGACGTCGCGCCGACATGGCCGCGCTGGTCACCGAACTCGCGTGCCCGGTGAACGGCAACGTCGGTGAGGAGCTGGATCTGGCCGCGCTCCGCGAGATCGGCGTGGCCCGGGTGTCGTACGGCCCGCGCTTCTATTTCGCGGCCCTGGAGGGATTCCGGACGGCCATCGAGAACCTGTAGCCCGTGGGTCGGGGTGGTCGTGAGTGGCGATTCGGGTTAGAACCCGAATCGGCACTCACGACCACCTGCACCCGTCACTTGCAGAACGCGGCGTCCACAGTGGCCATGACCGCCTTGGAACCCTTCTCACCGTCACCGAAGGTGCCCGGCATCGCGGTCACGGCGAGCCCGACGCCCCGGCCGTCTTCCGTTGCCCCACCACGGGTTTCGAAGCCGTGGATGTCCCCGCCGTGGCCCCAGTACACGCCACCGCAGCTGAGCGGATTGCTCATCAGGCCAAGGCCGTACTTGGTGCCGGGGAACAGCGGCGCGTCGACCGTCTTCCGCATTTCGGCCAGCTGCGCGGCGGGCAGCAGCCTGCCATCGAGCAGGACCTTGAAGAACTTGCCGAGGTCACTGGGCGTCGAGATCAGCTGCCCGGCGGCGCCGCCCCAGGACGGGTCGAGCTCGGTCGCGTCGATCACCTTTCCAGTGGCGGCGTTGCCGATGGCGTAGCCCTGCGGATGCCGTCCCTGGATGGTCTGGTCGCCGACCTGCGGCCAGTAGGTGTGCTTCAGGCCCGCCTTCTTGATCACGCGTTCGGTGATCTGTTCCTGGATCGGGCGTCCGGTCACCTTCTCGATCAGCATGCCCGCCAGCAGGTAGCCGGTGTTGCTGTACTCCCATCCGGTGCCGGGCGCGAACTTCGCCGGGTGGCTCAGGGCCGCGGCGAGCAGCTCGTGGTTCGGGATGTACCGGTGCTGCACCTGCTCGAAGTTCTCCAGGCCGAGGTACTCGGTGTAGTTCGGCAGCCCGCTCGTGTGCTGAAGCAGCTGCCGGACGGTGATCTTGGTGGCGTCGATGCCCTCACCTCGCACGATTCCGGGCAGGTACTTCTCGATCGGCGCGTCCAGCTCCACCTTGCCCTCGGCCACCAGTTGCAGGACCGCGACCGCCGTGAAGGTCTTGGTGTTGCTGCCTGCCCGGACCGTGCCGTCCCGGGGAACCGGGACCTGGCGATCGATCCGCGAAGACCCCGCGACCAGCGACACCGTCCGCCTTCCCTCCGCCACGTAGGCGAGCGCGGCCGGGAACTTCTCCTGACGCACCAACGAGTCCAGGCTCTTCTGCAGCTCCGTCCCCTTGGCCGGGGCCGCGTCCGCCGCCGTGGTCCACGCGGCGCCCATCAGGCCAGCCACCGTCAGGACGACGACACCCTTGCGTACTGTCATTCGCACTCCTCGTTCGATCGGATCGACGTCTACGACCTTGGCCGAACCGGGCACGAAGATCAGGAGTGCTGACTGCCGAATCCCGGGTAGCGCTGGCGCTACCCCGCCGAAAATTTTCGGACCAGAATTCGTCCCACCATTGTCGGCGCGGGATGCGGCTGACTAAGGTCAGTTCGGTAAGTGGACTAGACCACCCGAGGCCGGGAGGCGACGATGCCCCTCGACGAACAGCAGACCTGGGCGCTGCTGCGCGAGCTGGACCAACCCGGCCACTGGGAGGTGCCGCACGACTTCGACGGACCGGCCGAACGGGCCCGCTTCGAGCGACTGGCCGAACGGCTGGGCCACCGATTCGGCTGCACCTGCGAAGTCGACCGCAACGTCCAGGACGCCAGCCACCTCGGCAGGATCACGATTCCGGCGAGCGCGACCTCCGCCGGAGATCTGGTGACCGTCACGGTCAGCAATTTCGGTGGGCTCGTCGCGGTGACACTGGGGAATCCGGGCAGCTACGACGAAGACGAGGAACAACAGTTCTTCCCGGCACCGGCCCGAAGACAGGTCGAAGACGAACTGGAAGCACTCGGCTACCTGCCCGTCTCCGAACACCCGTTGTGGACCAAGTACACCGGGATCAGCGGGTTCGACACCCTCTACCCCCGGGACCGGCCGCCGTCGTGGTGGAACCGGTTCTTCGACTACCTCTAGGCGTTGCTCGGCGCGAGCGCGCCGGCGAGTTCCGCCGCGTTCGGCACGCTGACGAGCACCTCGTCGAACGGGAGCCCGGCGGCCTCGCGATCGACCGCGATCCACAACCCCGGCATACCCCTGCGGACGGACACCAACTGACGGACCCCTGCGCCCAGCCCCCAGTAGCCGACCTTCAGCACCCCGCTGATCAGCGCGCCTGCCCGTCCCCCACGCGTCCGCCGCAGGGGCGCGTCGACGTACTCGACGGCCTTGATCGCCGCTCGCGGCACGACCACTTCGTCACGCCACACCGCCAGCCGCTCCCAGGCCGAGAACCGCACCCGCACTCCGCCATCGGTGATGTCCATCATCGCCATCGTGACCACTTCCCTCCATAGCCAGCTGATGTAGTTGTTATAGCAAGTGTATAGCAGATATCCTAGTGGGGTGTTGCTGACTCTCGACCTCGACAGCGAGGTTCCGATCTACCAGCAGATCCGCGACCGGATCGTCGAAGCCGTCGCCGACGGCGTGCTGGCCGAGGGCAGCGCCCTGCCCTCCACCCGGCAGCTCGGCGCCGATCTCGGGATCAACTTCCACACCGTCAACAAGGCCTACGACCTGCTGCGGACGCAGGGCTTCATCCGGATCAACCGCAAGACCGGCGCGGTCGTCCGGCGGGACGCGTCCTCCGGTCCGGCGGAAGACGGCTACGCGGACGAATGGCAGGAGCGCCTGCGTACCTTGCTCGCCGAAGCCGTCGCTCTCGGTCTCGGCCCGCGCGAGGTGACCAGCCGGTGCGAGTCCGTGCTGGACTCCTTCGCCGTGAGCGCCCGGCGATGACCGGACCGCTCTGGCTGAACCTGGCCCTGATCGCGTTCACGGCGGCCACTTTCGCGTCCGCACCCGCGCTGGCACGGCCGACCCTTCCCTTCGGCGTCCGGGTCCCGGCCCGGCGCACCGGCGAGGCCGTCATCCTCCTCGCGCGCCGCCGCTACAACCGGGGAATCGCGGTGGGTGCGGTCGTCGCCTGCGGCGTCGTCCTTGTCGGCGGGATCGGCCCCGAGATCGTCCTGGTCGGTCTCGTCGCGGCCTATTCGCTCCTCGGCGGCCTGGCCGGTCGTTCGATCGCCGCCGCGAAACGCGAGGAGGGCTGGTACACCGGGACACCGCAGGCGGTCACCGCCGACACGTCGCTGCGCTCGGATCCGGTCCGTCCACAGTGGATCCTGCTGGCGCCGGCAGTACTGCTCACCGTCGTCACGGCGGTCATCGGCCTGTTCGCGGACACGGCGAACTTCTCGACGGTCCTCACACAGCTCCTGGTCCTGGTGCTCGTCCCGATCCTGACCATCGCCATCTCACGGGCCCGGCCCGAGATCGACGCCGCACAGCCGTCCGCGTCGGCTTCGCGCTACCGGGAGTACCTGCACGGGGTGCTCAGCCTGCTCCTGATCTCCGTGGGCTGTGTCAACGCGACCATGCTCGTCGTTTCGCTCCAGCTCTGGCAGGTCGTGGAGACGACGGTGCCGACCACGATCGTGGCCTACCTGCCCCTCGTCGCCGCCTTCATCGCGTGGATCGTCTTCTCCGTCCGGGCAGGCGACGCCGGGCACCGGTTGTCGCCAACCGGCGACGAACCGGAGACCCGGTACGAACAACGCGACGACGACCGCTACTGGCACGCCGCCGGAATGGTCTACCTGAACCGGAACGATCCCGCGCTCCTGGTGCACCGGCGGGTCGGGACCTACTGGACGCTCAATCTCGGGCATCCGATCGCCTGGGTCGTGCTCGCCGCGGTCGCCGTGACCGGGCTGCTCGCCGGGCTCGGCGTCGTGACCCTCCCGGCGAAGAGCGGCTGACGGTACCCTGGCCGTGGGTGAGGAATCGTGGCCGTGGTGCCGGACTTCGTGGGAAAGCAGGCTCTCGACGCCTGGCTGGCCGGGCACGACGCGGGTCTGTCGCTGCAAGGCCCCGATCCGGACAGCCCCCATCCTCTGCTGAACGGCCAGGTCGTCGCGCAGGTGCCCGCGGCCGGGACGCGGCTGCCGCGATGGAGCGTGGTGACCGTCTGGATCACCGGCGGCGGCGACCCCGCCGGCGTCCGTGAGCCGCGTCGGCCGCTGCCGAACCTGCTCGAAGACCAGGCCGAGGGCTGATCACCGGGTGTGATCGGCGGTGCCCGGGCCGCTCGTTACCCTGAGGGAATGACGTCGCAGAAAACCCCTCAAACCATGAAGCCCGCGACAGCGGCGAAGAAGCTGGGTGTGTACCTCGAGGCGACCCCGGCGGAGTTCCAGGAGGGTGTCGTCTCCCGCGACGAGCTGAACGCGCTGCAGGCCGAGCCGCCCGAGTGGCTGCGGGAACTGCGCCGCAACGGGCCGCATCCGCGTCCGGTCATCGCGGCGAAGCTGGGCGTCTCCATCAGCGGTCTGGCGCGGGGCGGGATCACCGGCGCCCTCACCACCGAGCAAATCGACGCGATCAAGAACGAGAACCCCGATTGGCTGAAGCGGGAGCGCGAGACACAGGCCGAGGTCCGCAAGGAGGAGGCGCGCCTCAAGGCCGCCCGCAGCGAGAGCTGACCTCAGTTCAGGCCGTGCCGGAGGACGTCGCGAAAGCCACTTTCGGGACGCCTGATGTCCCGAAAGTGGCTTTCGCGACGTCCTCCGCGACCAAGTGCGGCCCCGGCCACCGGTGCTAACCGCGACGACGGGGTTTGCCGCGCTTCCCGCCCTGAGGAGCGCGGCGATTCCCGGCCTGCGGCTTCCGGCCGGCGGGCTGAGGGCGTTTGGCCTTCGCGGGGGTCTTCTTCTCCGGCGCCGGCTTTTCCTGGGCCTGCTGCCGCCCGCGCGTGCTGTTGACCGTGCGGCCGCGCACGATCCCGATGAACTGCTCCATCAGGTCGGAGGTCTCTTCGTCCGGCCAGGACAACGCGACACCGGATTCGGGCGTGCCGGAGATCGGGCGGTAGGTCAGGTCACGCCGGTGGTGCAGCCGTGCGAGCGACTGCGGGACGACGAGGAGCCCGACACCGGCGGCGACCAGCTCGATGGCGTCCGCCGTGGTGGCGGGTCGCTCCAGCGCGGGTTTCCCCGGCGGCTGTTCCCAGTCCAGCGTGTCGTCGAGCGGGTGCAGCACGATTTCGTCGGCGATGTCGTCGACGGAGACCTCGTCCGCAGCGGCGACCAGGTGGTCCTTGGGGACGACCACGACGGTCGTCTCGGTGTAGAGCGGGATCGCGTGCAGTCCCTCGCGGTCGATCGGGAGCCTCAGCAGGACGGCGTCCACCTCGCGCTCCCGGACCAGCCCGGCGGCCTCGGCCGCGGTCGTCTGGACGAGTTCGAGCGGCACGTCGGGCGACCGCTCGTTCCAGATCCGGACCCACTTCGAGGGTGTCACGCCGGGGACGTACGCGAGCTTGAAGGAGGCGGGTGTATCCGGGCCGGTCATGAGCGCAAGGTTACCGGGCGTGGTCGGCCGGGTCGTGAGTGGCGATTCGGGTTAGAACCCGAATCGCCACTCACGACCCACCGGGCCGACTACGGAGCCCAGGCCGAGGACACCGCCCACGTGACGTCCTGGTCGTACGAGACCGGGTTGTCGAACGGGTGGCCACCGCCGCTGGCGGCGACGTAGACCTCCTCGGCGTAATGCCGCATGTTCGTGCCCAGTTCGTTCAGCGACGCCAGCCGCACTCCACCGGCCCCGGGCTGCGCACAGAACGTCGCGTCCTTCCGGAACAGGTCGGTGTTGTCGTTCCCGCCCAGCCGCACCCGGAAGTCCGCGTGCCGCAGGAACCGGCCCGGATAGTTGCGCGCCTCCAGCGAGTAGCACGACGGATCCGCGAGACCGCGCCGCACGACGAACGTCGCGTCCGCCTTCAGCAATGCCGCACTCGACGCGTTCACCACGTCCGTCCGCGCGAGACCGTCACGGTGCCGCAAGAACCGGTCGGTGAAGCCGGGAGTCGTCACCTTGAACGACCGCGCCTGGTCCAGCGGCAGATCCGCGCCGCTGCGCCAAAGCGGGACCGAAGCCGCCCACGTCGTGTCCGCCGCGAAGCTCGACGGAGTGTCCCACGGGTTCGGCCCGCCGCTGCGCGCCAGGTAGACGGTCGCGCCGTAGTGCCGCAGATACGCGCCACGCTGGTTGAAGGACTCCAAAGCCGTTCCGCCGGCCCCCTCCCTCGCGCAGAAGGTCGCGTCCCCGGCGAACAGCGCCGAGCCGTCGTTCGCGTCCTTGCGGATCCGCGACGACGCGTGCCGCAGGAAATGCCCGGGGTAGTTCCGCGACTCGAACGACAGGCACGACGCGTCGGCCAACCCCTGGCGGGCCCAGAACGTCGCGTCCTTCTTGGCGAGGTCCGCGCTGCCCTCGCCCAGGACGTCGGTCCTCACGAAGTCGTCCTGGTGCCGAAGGTAACGATCCGTGTACCCCGCCGTCGTGACCCGCAACGACACGAGTTCACCCCGGCCGACCTCGGTGCCCTTGGCGATGGCGAGCACCTTCTGGTTGATCTCGCGCACCCGCGCCTCGGTCATCTTCAGCACGCGGCGGTCGTAGGTGTAGAAGCCGTTGACCTCGTTCTCGACGTCGTACGGCTCGGTGTAGACCGACGCGGAAAGCCCGCGGTCGTGCACGAACCGCCCGACCTGCTTCGTGATCTCCACGTACCGGTTCGTCAGCGACGTCTCGTCCGGATACAGCGCGCCGTACGCGAAACCCTTGCCCGGTTCCCATTCGTGCCCGGTGACGCGTCGCCCGAGGCCGCCGTACTCGCCCAGGACGGCGATCCGGCGTGCGTCGGGTTGCCTGGTACCGGTGGAGACCTGATACGCGTGATCGTCGATCACGTCGCCGTTGCCCGGGTCCGGATCGGACACACAACAGTTCGATCCGGAGTTGTGGTTGATCAGCCTGGTGTCGTCGATCGAGCGGACCAGATCCACGATGCGCCCGGCCTCGTACTCGCCCCAGCCTTCGTTGAACGGCACCCACTGCACGATCGACGTGATGCCCTTGTGCTGCTCGATCATCCGCCGCAGTTCGGCCTCGAAGTTCGCGTGCCCGTTCGGGACCTCGTCGATCGAGTCGAGCGACGGCATGTCCTGCCAGACCATCAGCCCGAGCCGGTCCGCGTGGTAGAACCACCTCGCCGGCTCGACCTTGATGTGCTTGCGGACCATGTTGAAGCCCAGCGCCTTCTGCCGTTCGAGATCGAACCGCAGCGCCTCGTCGGTCGGCGCGGTGTAGATGCCGTCCGGCCAGTATCCCTGGTCCAGCGTGCCCAGCTGGAAGACGAACTTCCCGTTGAGCAGCGGGCGCATCACGCCGCCGATCATCGCCTTGCCCAGCGACCGCATGCCGAAGTACCCGGTGACGGCGTCGCCTCCCGGCAGCCGGACGCGCAGGTCGTAGAGGAACGGATCGTCCGGTGACCACAGCCGCGCGTTCGGCACCGGTATCCGCAGGTGGGAACCGACGGCGCCGGTGGCGGTCCCGACCACCTGACCGCCCGAAAGCACCTCGGCGGTCGCCTGCTGCCCGGGTGTCCCCTGCACGACGAGGTCGAGCGCGCCACCAGGAACGTCGGGAGTGGTGTCGAGCCGCGTGATGTGCTCGGCGCGCACGGGTTCCAGCCAGACGGTCTGCCAGATTCCCGACGCCGCCGTGTAGAAGATTCCGTCGGGCGTCTTGCGCTGCTTCCCCACCGGGTACCGGCTTCCGTCGACCGGCGACGCGACGCCGACGACGATCTCGTTCTCCCCGGCCTTGAGCGCAGGCGTGATGTCGAACGAGAAGGCGTCGAAACCGCCGGTGTGGCTCCCGATCGACGTCCCGTTGACCCAGACCCGCGTCTCCCAGGTGACGGCACCGAAATTGAGCTTCACCCTGCGACCGTCCCAAGTGGACGGTACGGTGAACGTCCGACGGTAGAACATGTTGTCCTCATGCCGTTTGATCCCCGAAAGCATCGACTCGATCGGGTAGGGCACGAGGACGTTTTCGCTCAGCGGCCTGCCGATCGGCGGCGAGTTCAGGTTCGGAGCGCCGGTGAAACCCCAGGTGCCGTTGAGGTTGAGCCATTCCGAGCGCACCAGTTGCGGGCGCGGGTACTCGGGCAGCGCGTTCGACGGGGAGACCTGGTTCGTCCACGGCGTCGGGAGGGGGACGGGGGCGGCTTGGGCGACGGGGACGAGTGTCGTCGCGGCGGCCAGCAGACCGGCCACGACGCTCAGGGCGCGCGCGGTTCTTCGGTGCATGCGATCTCCCTATCTCCGGGCGGTCGTACGGGCCAATGACCGTTGCAGCACAACGACCACCAAGAGGAACGCACCGCTGACCACCGACTGGTAGTTGCTGTCGAGAGTTCCGATCTGGTTGATGACGTTCTGGATCACCGTCCGGATGCCCACTCCGATGACCGTGCCGAGAATCGTGCCCATTCCGCCGGTCAGCAGGGTGCCGCCGATGACGACCACGGAGATGGCGTCCAGTTCGAGGCCCACCCCGATCACCGTGACACCGGATTGCAGGTACGCGGCGGTGAGCGCGCCCGCCAGCCCGGACAGGACGCCGCTCATCACGTAGACGGTGACCTTGGTGCGCGCCACCGGCAGCCCCATCAGTTTCGCGGACTGCTCCGACCCGCCGGTCGCGAACACCGACTGCCCGAACCGGGTCCGCCGCAACAGCAGCCCGCCGATCAGGCAGAGCGCCGCCGCGATGAACACCGGATAGCCGAACCCGAACAGCGTGCCGCGCCCGAGTTCGACGAACGCCTCGCCTTCCGGGATCTTGTACGTCGTCGCACCCTCGCTCGTGATCGCGAGCAGCAGCCCGCGGGCGAACAGCAGGGACGCCAGCGTGACGATGAACGGTGCCATCCCGGTCTTCGCGACGAGCAACCCGTTGATCAGGCCGATCAGCCCGCACACCGCCAGCGGCAGCAGCAGCGCGACGAGGAATCCCCATTGTGACCCGTAGGCGGCGAGGACCCCGCCGAGCGCGTAGACCGACCCCACCGACAGGTCGATCCCGCCGGTGATGATCACGAACGTCATCCCGAGCGCGATGATGGCGAGGAACGAGCTCTGCAGCGCGATGTCGCGCAGGTTGTCCAGACTGCCGAAGCGCGGGAAGAGCAGCCACGCGACGGCGACCATGAGCACCAGCGCGATCGCCGCGCCCTGTTTCTGCAGGACCCCGGTCATCAGCTCGCGCCGCGTGGAGTCCTGGGCGGCCATCGTGGGCGCCGCGGTCATCGGCTGCTCCGTTCCCGTGCGACGTACACCGCGCCGACGATGATCGCGGCCTGGATCATCTGCGCGGTCGAATCCGGCAGGTTGTGCTTGATCAGCGTGGCGCGGACGAGCTGCATGAGCAGGA
Source organism: Amycolatopsis roodepoortensis (assembly GCF_024628825.1). NCBI lineage: Bacteria > Bacillati > Actinomycetota > Actinomycetes > Pseudonocardiales > Pseudonocardiaceae > Amycolatopsis > Amycolatopsis roodepoortensis. The sequence goes on along the minus strand of NZ_CP102415.1, from coordinate 9,461,728 downwards.
CCCCCATCACCGTGCCGAGGATGCGGACGCGCCCGCCGGTCAGCGGGGTGCCGCCGACCACGACCGCGGTGATCGCGGACAGTTCCATCAGGAGGCCGGCGTCCGCCGGGTCGCCCGCGCCGAGCCGGGCCGTGGAGAGCACTCCGGCCAGCGCCGCGAGCAGCCCGCAGATCGCGTAGACGCCGATGAGGACGCGGGTGACCGGCAGCCCGGCGAGCACACTGGCCCGCCGGTTGCCACCGATCGCGACCAGCCGCCTGCCGAACGCCGTCTTCCCGACCAGCGCGGCCATCAGCACGGCGAGGACGGCCGCGATGAGCACGCTCACCGGGATCCCGAGCACCTCACCGGTGCCGAGCGCGAGGAAACCCGGATCGTGCAGCTGGATCAGCTGGCCGTCGGCGAGCACCAGCGCGAGGCCGCGCCCGCCGACGAGCAACGCGAGCGTCGCCACGATGGGTTGAATCCCGACTCTGGCCACGAGAACCCCGTTGAACGCCCCCGCCGCCAGCCCCGCGGCCAGCGCGATGGCGACCGCGGGCAGCGTTCCGTAGCCGAGGTAGAGCGGGACGAGCGCGGCCGACAGCGCCATCACCGCGCCCACCGACAGGTCGACGCCCTCGGTGCCGATCACCAGCGCCATCCCGAGCGCGACCACCAGTACCGGCGCGGCCTGGATGAGCTGGGTGCGGAAGTTGCCGACGGTCAGGAAGTTCGCCGTGAACGCGATGTTGAACAGCACGAGCGCGACGACGGCGACGTACACGCCGTACTCCTGGAGCCACCGCGCCGCCCGGGTCCGGTCCACCGTTTTCGCTGTATCGGTCATGGTGCTTCCCGGATCCTCTGTTCGTTGCCGGGTGCTAGTGGTTGCCATCGGAAGTCCTTCGGGGGTATTCGGCGGATCCAGGTTTCCGCTGGGCGTGCGGCCGCGAGGGCCTCGTACCGGGTTGTACTCGGGTCTCGCGGCCGTGCGTCCAGCGGGAAGCTGGGCCGTCGAGACCTCCGGAGGACTTCCGATGGTGACCACTAGTCATCCGCGCCTCCCGAAGCGATCGCGGCCAGCACGTGGTCCTGGGTCAGCTGCTCCCCCGCCAGTTCCCCGACCACCGCGCCGTCCTTGAGCACGATCAGCCGGTCGGCGCCGTCGAGGAGTTCGTCCATCTCCGACGAGATCAGCAGGACGGCGAGCCCGTCCTTCGCGAGTTCGTCGATGAGCGCCTGCACCTCCGCCTTCGCGCCGACGTCGATCCCCCGGGTCGGCTCGTCGAGCAGCAGCACCTTCGGTTCGGTGCAGAGCCACCGGGCGAGCAGCACCTTCTGCTGATTCCCGCCGGAGAGCTCCGCGACCTTCTGGTCCGGGCTGGACACCTTGATCCGCAGGCGTTTCACGAACGTGTCGACGATCCTGTCCTGCTTCGCCCGGCTGACCAGGCCGAACCGCGACAGCTTCGGCAACGCGGCGAGCACGATGTTCTCCCGTACCGACAGATGCGGGATGATGCCCTCGGTCTTGCGGTCTTCGGCGAGCATGCTGACGCCCGCGCGCATCGCGGCCGCCACGTTCCCTTGCGGGACTTGCCTTCCGCCGACGAGGACGGTGCCACCGGACAACGGCAGATCGCCGACGATCGCCCGCGCGGTCTCGGTCCGGCCGGAGCCGAGCAGGCCCGCGAGGCCGACGATCTCGCCGGGCCTGATCTCCACCGAGACGCCGCTGAGCCGGTTGCCGCTGGTGAGGTCCTCCGCGCGCAGCACCGGCTCCCGGCCGGCCTCGTGGTCGCCCTCGAACGCCGTCGCGCCGTGGGAGCGGATGTCGCCCACACTGCGGCCGAGCATCATCGACACCAGTTCCAGCCGCGGCAGGTCGGCGAGCGGTCCGGTGTGGACCCGCTTGCCGTCCCGCAGCACCGTCACGCGTTCGCAGATCCGGTACAGCTCGTCCATCCGATGGCTGACGTACACGATCGCGATCCCGCGTTCGTGCAGCCTGCCGATGACCTCGAACAGCGTCTCGACCTCACGTGGCTCCAGCGAGGACGTCGGCTCGTCCATGATCACGACGTCGGCGTCGACCGACACCGCGCGGGCCAGCGCCACCATCTGCTGCGCGCCGACCCCGAGTGTCCCGAGTGGACGGCGGACGTCGGCGTCGATGCCGTAGTCCTTCAGCAGCGCCGCCGCGTCGGCGTTCATCCGCGCCCAGTCCACCAGCCCGAACCGCTTCCGCGGCTCGCGGCCGAGGTACACGTTGCTCGCCACGCTCATCAGCGGGATGAGATTGACCTCCTGGTAGATCGTGGAGATCGCGCCCCGCGCGTGGATCGTGCCGGAATCCGGCCTGTGCACGCCGGTGAGCACCTTGATCAGCGTCGACTTCCCGGCGCCGTTCTCGCCCACCAGCGCGTGCACCTCGCCCGGCCGCAGCGCGAACGACACGTCGTCGAGCGCGCGCACCCCGGCGAACGTCTTCGTCACGCCTTCGACCTCGAGAACCGGTTCCATCGTCAGTACGCGTTCCCGAGCTTCTGGGCCGCGTTCGCCGAGTCGTACTGGTCGTCGGAGATCACCACGGTCGGCGGGATCTCCTTACCGGCGGCGAAGTCCTGCAGCGTGGAGAAGGCGAGCGGGCCGAAGCGCGGGTTGGACTCGATCACCGCGTTGTAGCTGCCGTCGGCGATGAGCTGGACGGCGTTGCGGGTGCCGTCGATCGAGACGATCTTGACGTCCTTGCCCGGCGTCTTGCCCGCGGCCTTGAGCGCGGTGACCGCGCCGATGCCCATCTCGTCGTTCTCGGCGTAGACGGCGGTGATCTCGGGGTTGCTCTGGATGAGCTGCTCCATCACCGCCTGGCCCTTCGACCGGTCGAACTCGCCGGTCTGCTCGGCGACGATCTGGATCCCCGTGGTGGCGGCGATCTCGTCCTTGAAGCCCTTGGTGCGGTCGGTGGTCACGTTGTTGCCGGACGCGCCGAGCAGGATCGCGACCTTGCCGGTGCCGCCCGTGGCCTTCACCATCTCCTGCGCGGCGCGCTTGCCCTGCTCGACGAAGTTGGAGCCGATGAAGGTCAGGTAGTCGGTGCACGGCTGCGAGGTCACCTTGCGGTCGATCGTGACGACCGGGACCTTCTTGGCCTTCGCCGCGTCGAGGGCGGGCTGGAGGCCGTCGGAGTTCAGCGGGGCGACGATGAGCAGCTGCGCGCCACGGTCCAGCAACGACTTGATGTCGCTGACCTGCTTGTTGAGGTCGCTCTGCGCGTTGGTGATCAGGAGTTTGTCCGCCGGGACGCCGAGTTTCGTCGCTTCGTCCTTGATGGACTGCGTCTCGGCGATGCGGAACGGGTTCGCCTCCTTCTCCGACTGGGAGAAGCCGATGACCGCGTTCTTCACGTCCACCTGCGGGTAACCGGTCTTCTCGCGGGCGCATCCCGGCCCCGCGGCCTGGCTCGGCGCCGCCGAGGCGGCCGGGCCCGCCCCCGACGGGGCGGATTGCTGGTTCTCGCGGCTGGTGCAGGCCGTCAGCGCGAGCGCGAGGCCGGTCACCAGGAGCAGGGTGCGGCGGATGGGCAGGGACATCGATCGCTCCTCGGGGAAGTCGAGCACACGGATCTGCGGTGACCCATGTCACTCATAGGGACGATGCCAGATTTACATCGTTGGTACAACGTTGTAAATCCGCCGTTCGCGCGGCTAGGCTGTGCCGGATCTGTGCCGGAGCACTGCAGAGGGGAGCGAGGGTGGCCACGCTCAAGGACGTCGCCAAGCTTGCGGGCGTCTCGGTCAAGACCGTGTCGAACGTGGTCAACGGCTACGACTTCGTCAAGCCGGAGAACCGCAAGCGCGTCGAGGAGGCACTGGCGTCGACCGGATACCGGCCCAACCTCGGTGCCCGGAACCTCCGCCGCGGCCGCACCGGGTTCCTCGGGCTGATGCTGCCCGAGCTGAGTATCCCGTACTTCGGTGAGCTGGCGGGTCTCGTCCTGCAAGCGGCGCAGGAACACGAGTGGAACGTCCTGATCGAACAGACCCTCGGCACCAGGGAACGGGAGCGCAACGCCCTGTCCGCGCTGGGCCCGCATCTGATCGACGGCGCGATCATCAGCCCGGAAGCGTTGCACACCAACGACTTCGAGGATCTGGCGCCGGGCGTGCCGCTGGTGATGCTCGGCGAGCACGTCGTCGACGTCCCGATCGACCACGTCGGCATCGACAACGTCCAGGCCGCCCGGATCGCGGTGCGGCACCTGATCTCGCTCGGCCGCCGCCGGATCGCCGCGATCGGTGCGCATCCGCAACGCCACACCGCCGCGCAACGACTGGAGGGCTACCACTCCGCGCTCGAAGAAGCCGGTCTCACGCCCATTCCCGAGCTGGTCCTGCCCGCCCTGCGCTACCACCGCGCCAACGGCGCCGAGGCGATGGCGCATCTGCTCGCGTTGCCGGAACCGCCCGACGCGGTCTTCTGTTTCAACGACCTTCTCGCCATCGGCGCTCTTCGTGCCGCGGCCGAACGCGGCGTCCAGGTGCCGTCGGACATGGCGATCGTCGGCTTCGACAACAACGAGGAGAGCGCGTACAGCCTGCCTTCGCTCACGACGATCGCGCCGGACAAGGCGGCGATCGCGCGGGCCGCGGTCGATCTGCTGCGGCGGCGTATCGCCGGCGGGAGCGACCTGGAACCGGAAGACGTCCAGACGCCGTTCTCGCTGGAGATCCGGAACAGCACCATCGCTTGACCCCCCCGGGGCCGAGTGAGGTTGCGAAAGCCACTTTCGCAACGTTGAAGGTTGTGAAAGTGGCTTTCGCAACGGGCCCTTCCGCCGCCTACCCGGAAGCCAGCACCCTCACTTCGGCGCCGGTTTCGACTGTCGCGAGCCCCGCGGAGCCCGCATTCAGAGGACGAAACGCGGGACTCGTGGCATGGTGTGTCCGTGAACCGGGCCCTGGCCGTGCTGACCCTCGTCGCGTACGTGACGTTGCCGCTCGGCTCGGCCAAATACGAAACGCTCGTGCTGCCGACGCTCCTCGCCGGGCTGGTCTACGCGGCGATCGCGATCGCCGGCTTCCCCTGGGTGCAGAAGCACGGGCGCGCGTGGGCGATCGCGTACGTCTGCGTTCAGTTACCGCTCGGCTTCACCCTGTTCTCGCTTTCGGGCGCAGCTGTCGGCGCCGTCCTGCTTCTCGTGGTCCTCGTCTGCCACACCGTGTTGCTGCTGCCGCTGCCGGTGGCCTTCGGGGTCGCGGTGGTGATCCCGTTGATCCACCTGCCGATGGCGCCGCTGGACGGGCTCCGCGAGGGGCTCGGGACGCTGGCGGTCATGGTCTTCGCCGCCGTGGTTACCGAGCTGGTCGTCCGTGAGAAGCGGGCCCGGGAGGAACTGGCCGAGGCGCACGAACGTCTGCGCGACCAGGCCGCGCAGGCCGAACAACTCGCCACGATCCAGGAGCGCAACCGCGTCGCGCGCGACATCCACGACGGGCTCGGTCACCATCTCACCGTCGTCCAGATGATGCTGCAGGCCGCCCGCGCGGTGATCGGCACCGGCGACACGGAACGGGCCGACGGGATGCTCGCCAAGGCACAGGACCAGTCGCGGGAGGCACTGGCGGAGGTCCGCCGGTCGGTGTCGGCGTTGCGGGAGCCGCGTTCCGAACCGCTCACGGACGCCGTGCGGACACTGACCGAAGAGACTTCCGCGGCGGGCGTGCCGACCGGGTTCGAGGTCAAGGGAACTCCGAGGGACACCCGCGCCGACGTGGAGGAGTCGCTGTTCCGGGCGGCTCAGGAGGGACTGACCAACGTGCGCAAGCACGCGCGGGCCACCGCCGCGACCGTGGTACTCGACTACGCCGTCGCCGATCGAGTCCGGCTCGAGGTCCGCGACGACGGTATCGGGTTCACCGGAGATCCCCAGCCGGACAAGGGTTTCGGTCTCGTGGGACTGCGCGAGCGGGTCGCCGGGCTCGGCGGCAGTGTCTCGGTCGACTCCGCGGAAGGCCACGGCTCGACGCTCACCGTGGAGGTGCCGGGATGAGCGTCCGGGTGCTGATCGTCGACGACCAGGCGTTGTTCCGCGAAGCGTTGGCGACCCTGCTGGAGGTCCAGCCGGAGATCGACGTCGTCGGTGAGGCTGGCGACGGCGAGGAGGCCGTCCGGCTCTGCGCCGAACTCCGTCCCGACGTCGCGCTGATGGATCTGCGGATGCCGGTGTTGGACGGAATCGCCGCCACAGCCCGGCTTCGGGCCGAGCAACCGGACGTGCGCGTCCTGGCGTTGACGACGTTCGACGACGACGAGGACGTCTTCGCCGCGTTGCGCGCGGGCGCGGTCGGCTACCTGCTCAAGGACGTCTCGTCGACGCGGCTGGTCGAAGCGCTGGTCGCGGCCCAGCGGGGCGAATCGGTGCTGCAGCCGTCGGTCGCGGCGAAACTCGTCGCGCACGTGGCGCGGCTGCCCGCCGAGACACCCCGGCCGTCGACGACGCCGCTTTCGGATCGTGAACTGGAGGTCGTCCGGCTCCTGGCGGACGGCCGCAGCAACCGCGAGATCGCCAAGACGTTGTTCCTCGCCGAGGGCACCGTGAAGAACCTCGTGACGAGTGTCCTGTCCAAGCTCCAGGTGCGAGATCGCACCCAGGCGGCTCTGCGCGCGAAGGAACTCGGCCTGTTCTGAGCGGTGGGTCGTGACCGGATAGACGACACGCGTGACTGGACGGACGACACGGTCACATGACCTCGCGCATGACTTCCGGCACCTGCCCGCGTGACCCGCCCCGGCCGAACATTGCTCCCGTCGCACCGACCGAGGGAGCTGGAAATGAAGCACACGACCGAACCGAAGACCCGCAAGCAGGCCGTTCTGCACTTCGTCCGCCACGCCGTGGAAATGCTGATCGCGATGGTGGCCGGGATGATCGTGCTGGAACCGGTCTGGTCGTTCCTGTGGCCGGGTCTTGCCGGGAACGTGACCGCGAACGCGCTGGTCATGGCGACGAACATGTCGCTCGGCATGGCGCTGTGGATGCGGATCCGGCGCCACGGCTGGGCTTCGATCGCCGAGATGTCGGCCGCGATGTACGTGCCCTATCTGCTGTTCATGCCGTTCTTCTGGACCGGCCTGATCTCGGGATCGACGCTGATGACCGCAGGTCACGTGCTGATGGTGCCCGCGATGCTCGCCGCCATGCTCCGCCGCCGCGCCGAGTACGGGCTCTGACCATGCGATCCTTCCTGCGCGTCACGCTGACCGTGCTGGCGTTCACCGTCGCCGCCCTGGCCCTGCCGGTTACCTTCGGCGCGGTCACCCTCAACGCCAGCTTCGAAGACCGCTACACGCCGAGAAACGACGGCATCGTGCCGCGTCCCGCCCACCGGCCGCACGATCCCGCGAAACCGACCGCGGTGGTCGTGGTGGGCAACGAGGGCGCCGTCGTCTCCGACGCGCTCGCGCCCTACGAGGTCCTGGCCGCGTCCGGCGCGTTCAACGTCTACACCGTCGCGCCGGAGGTCCGGCCGGTCACGCTGACCGGCGGGCTCGACCTCATCCCGGACCTGGGTTTCGCCGACCTCGACAGGCTGCTCTCGTCCGCCGCGCCGGACGTCGTGGTGGTGCCCGCGTTGCCGGATCTCGGCGAGCCGACCACCCGGCCGGTGACCGAGTGGCTGATCCGGCAGTCGGCGCGGGGCTCGCTGCTCATGAGCGTCTGCAACGGTTCGGGCGTGCTCGCCACGGCCGGGCTCCTCGACGGGCGGAAGGCCACCGCGCACTGGATCCGCATCGACGGCTTCGACGACGAATTCCCCTCCGTGGACTGGATTCGCGGCAGGCGCTACGTCGACGACGGGAACATCCTGACCACGGCGGGGATCCTCTCCGGGATCGACGGGGCGCTCCGGCTCACCGAGCGCTTCGCCGGCACCGAGGCCGCGCGGAGGGCGGCGGAAGCCGTCGGCTGGGCCCACTACTCCCCCGGCTCCAGCCCGCCGATGGAGCAGAACAGCTTCGAAGCGGCGGACACCGTGGTCGGGTTCAACACCGCCTTCCGATGGGACAAGCCCAGGCTGGAAGTCCTGCTGACCACCGGGATCCGTGAGCTGGAACTGGCCGCGGTGTTCGACACTTACGGCCAGTCCCTCGCGGTCGAAACGCGAGCGGTCGGTCTCGACGGCACGCCGATCCGGTCCCGGCACGGCCTGACCTTCGCGCCGCGCGGGACCCCCACCACCGAGCTCGACCGGCTGATCGTGCCCGGCACCGACGCGGCCGCGAGTCACGCCGCCGACCGGTATTCCGGCCTCTCACCGGTGTACCTGCACGCCGAACCGGCATTCCCGTTCGACGCCGTCCTCGAAGACCTGGCCCGTACGACGGACGCCGCGACCACGCGATGGACGTCGAGGACGCTGGAGTACCGGCCCGCCCACCTCGCGCTCGACGGCGAAGCGTGGCCGAGGACGGTCACGCTCCGGCCGTTCGGGCTGGCCGCCCTCGGCTTGCTCGCGGCCTTCGGGATCCGCGCCGTCAGCCGGCGATTCGCGGGCCGGGGCCCGTCTCCCGCACGACGCGGTAGCGGGGATTCGCACTGACCAGCGACTCGACCTCGCCGGGCAGGCCGTCGAGCGCGGCTTGGATGGCCGCGAGCCGTCCCTCGGTATCCGACGTCTCCTCGAAATGCCGGTAGTCCGCTTCACTCGCCCAGCTGACGACGTTCACGACCCTCGTCCCGTCCACGCTCGCGTGGAAACGGGCCGAAACGTAACCCGGGTAGAACCGGACCCAGCGGTCCTGGATCTCCGCGAAGGCCTCGACCAACGCCGCCTGGGTCTCCGGTCCGTCGACCGCGTACTCGATGATCGAGTAGAAACCCTTGTCTTCGCCCATGTTCACTCCTTGACGCGATTCGGTGAACACCAGGCTTCACCCTCCACCGAACTGGAGATCAAGTCCGGCCCGCCTCGTGGGCGACGATCGCGAGCTGGATCCGGTTGGTCAGGTCGAGCCGGGTCAGCGCGCTGGAAACGGTCGCCTTGATGCTCGACCGGGAAAGATGCAGGCGTTCGGCGATCTCCGCGTTGCTCAGCCCCTCCGCGACGGCGTGCGCGACGTCACGTTCCCGCTCGGTCAGCAGCTCCATCCGGTCCCTCGCGGTTCCGCGATCCGGGCCCCGCCGCGCCGCCATCGCGATCACGGTCCGGGTCACCTCCGGCGACAGCACCGGTTCCCCGGCCGCCGCGCGCCGGACCGCCTCGACGATCTGCTCCGGCGGAGTGTGCTTCAGCAGGAACCCCGCCGCGCCCGCCCGTAAGGCCGCGAGCACGGTCTCGTCGGCGTCGAAGGTCGTCAGGATGACCACGGCGGGTGCGTGCTCGCCCGTCCGCCCGGCGAGCGCGGCGGTGGCGGCGATCCCGTCGAGCACCGGCATGCGGACGTCCATCAGCACGACGTCCGGCCGTAGCCGGGTCACGGCGCCAGCGACGTCGGCGCCGTCGGCCGCCTCACCCACGACCTCGACGTCGACCGCTCCGCCCAGCATGAGCCCGAGCCCGCCGCGCACGAGCGGATCGTCGTCGACCACCAGTACCTTGATCACGGCACACACGGTATCCGGGCCCGTACGCGGAACTTGCCGTCGCTGATCTCCCTGCTCAGCTCCCCGCCGTGCAGCGCGATCCGCTCGGCGAGCCCGATCAGTCCCGCGCCCGCGCCGGGGATCTCGCTGGTGGTGACGCCGATCGGCGCGGCGTTGGCCACCTGCACCAGCACCTCCCCCGTCGCCGATCCGCTCACCAGCACGTCGACGGCCGCGCCGGGGGCGTGTTTCCGCGCGTTCGTCAGTCCTTCTTGGACGATGCGGTAGATCGTGCACTGTAGCTGCGGCCGCAACTCCCCGAGTCCCTCGGCGAAAGCGGCCCGCACCTGCTGTCCGCTCTGGCGGGCTTCGTCGACCAGAGCGGGCAGCCGGGCCACCGTCGGCTGCGGCGCCTCTCGGCCGTCCTCGCCGTCGGGCCGCTGACGCAGCAGGTCGAGCACCTCGCGCAGTTCGTCCAGCGCCTGGTTGGCGTTGGACCGCACGACCGCCACGACGTCGCGGACTTCGGCCGCCGTGGGTTCCGGCGCGGCACCGCGTTCCGCCTGCGCCGTGCGGTATTCCAGCGCCCCGGCGTGCACCGCGAGCAGCGAGATCCGGTGTGCGAGGACGTCGTGCATCTCGCGCGCGATCCGCTGGCGTTCGGCCAGGCGGCTCTCCTCCAGTTCGCGGCTATGCGCCCGTCGCTCAGCGTCCGCGCGCATCCGCAACGCCAGCACGACCTGACGGCGGGCGCGCACGCCGATCCCGGCCGTCACCACGAGCGCGGCGCCAAGCACCAGGCTGATCAGCCAGGGCAGGGGTTGCGCTGCCACGCCGGGGAAGTACGCGTGGATGTACGGGACGCTGATCAGCACCGCCACCGACGTGATCGGGACCGCCGGCTTCCAGCCCCGGTGCAGGGCGAGGGAGAACAGCAGCAGGATCATCGCCGCCGCCGCGGTGTTCGCGAGCGCCCCGGCCGTCGCGGCCAGGACACCGCCCGTCACCGGGAACAGCCGTCGCCACCAGAGCGCCAGGCAGACGATCCCGCCAAGGACCGCGTCGGCCACCTGCGTCCAGCTCGGCAGCCCGAGCACGCCGGGAAGGACGAAATACCGGAACTCGAGGAACCAGACGAGGGCCGCGACCGCGAACATCGTCACGTCCACCGCCCAGTCGCGCGGCGTGCGCGTCCCGGACCACTCCCCCGGCTCGGCGGCACGGGCGAGCTCACCGGGCAGCATCCAGCGGTCCACCGTCACGGCCATCCTCGCAGTGTAGATACCGACAGACCGGACAAGTGGCCACGATCTTCCTGGCCACCCGGCCATCGAATCGGTCCCGTAGACCGAAGCGGCGCGCGTACCGCGGCGGTCAGGGTGGGCCCCATGCTGAGCGAACCGGCGCCCGCCCTGCGACTCGACGGGCTCACCAAGGCGTTTTCCGGGAAGACCGCCGCCGACCACGTGGGGCTCACGGTGCCGCCCGGGTCGCTGACCGGGCTGGTCGGCCCGAACGGCGCGGGCAAGACCACCTCGCTGGCGATGGCCGTCGGGTTGCTGCGCCCCGACTCGGGGAGCGCGCTGGTCCACGGCGTCGACGTCTGGGCCGAACCGGCCAGGGCGAAGGCCATGCTCGGCGTCCTGCCCGACGGCCTCGCCCTGCCCGAACGCCTGACCGGCGCCGAACTGCTGACCTACTGGGGGCTCCTCCGGGGCATGGACGCCGCCGTCGTCCGGTCGCGGGCGGCCGAACTGCTGCGGATCCTCGAACTCGAAGAGGCCGAGGAACGCGGGGTGCTCGTCATCGAGTACTCGACCGGGATGCGGAAGAAGATCGGGCTGGCGACGGCCCTGCTGCACGCGCCGAGGGTGCTCGTGCTCGACGAACCGTTCGAGGCCGTCGACCCGGTTTCGGCGCGGGTGCTGCGCGCGATGCTGCTGCGGTTCGTCGCGGCGGGCGGCTCGGTCGTCCTCTCGTCGCACGTGATGTCGCTGGTCGAGGACCTGTGCGATCGGGTGGCGATCATCGCGGACGGGAGTGTCGTGGCGAGCGGCACGCTTGCCGAGGTGCGCGGTGATTCGACCCTCGAAGACGTGTTCGTGCGGCTCGTCGGCGAGCGTTCGGTCGGAGCGGAGGACCTGGCGTGGTTGGCGACCTGATCCGGCTGAAACTCACGATCCAGCGGCATACGCCGAGCTGGAAACGAGTGCTCGGCCTGCTCGCCGGAGTGCTGGCGGCCGCGGCGACCTGGGCGGCCGTGTTCTTCGCGGAACCGGCCTCCCGCACCGACGTGCTGCTGCTCGTCCTGGCCTTCTGGACGGCGGGCTGGCTGGTCGGCCCCGTCCTCACCTCCGGCGCCGCGATGCTGCGCCCGGAATACTTCACCCTGCTGCCGCTCGCGCGGCGCGGGCTCGGCGCCGGGCTGCTGGCGTCCGCGTTCGCCGGAGTCGGCGGTGCCGTGACGACGATCGCGGCGCTGGCGTTGATCCCGTACGCCCTCGTCACGGCGACCGGCGGCACCGCGATCGCCTCGGTCGCCGTGGCCGTCGTGGGCGCGGTACTCCTGGTCGTGTTCCTGGTGGCGCTCTCCCGGACCGTTTACGCGTTGCTGGGCGCCGCGATGCGCACCCACCTCGGCGTGGAGCTCGCCGCGGTGCAGTACGGCCTGCTGTTGTCGTCGATGACGGCGGGCTGGGCCATCGTCCGGCCGGTACTGGAGTCGATCCCGGCGTTCCTGCGTGACGGTTTCGGTACCGTCCCCGCCCGTGCGGCGCTGGAGTGGACGCCGTTCGGGCTGCCGCTGCGCGCCGTCGGCGAGATGGCCGCGGGACGGCCGATACCCGCGCTGGGCTCGCTCGCGTTGCTCGCCGGTGCGGCGGCCGCCGTGGCGACGGCCGCGATCGTGTTGCTGACCCCACATGTCGGCGCCCGCACCGCGCGACGCCGTCGCCGCCCCCTCGGCAGCCGCGTGCTCACCCGCGCCCGGCTGCTCCCCGCGAGCCCGCTCGGCGCCGTCGTGGGCAAGGAACTCCGTACCTGGTGGCGAGATCCCTGGCGGAGCCTGGAGGTCCGTTCGGCCATCTGGTTCGGGGTGTTCATCGCGGTCTACGGCGCGATCGCAGGAGTACCCGAGATCGCCGGGCTCGCCGGTGCCGCCGTCGCGCTCACGGTGGCGCTCAGCGGCGCGAACCTCTACGGCCAGGACGGCACCGCGCTGTGGCAGCTCGTGGTGGCCGAGAGCCCGGCGACGGTGCGTGCCGACGTCCGCGGCCGCCAGATCGGCATCACCGTCCTCTTCGGACTGCCCGCCCTCGTCCTGTCCGCGGCGATGATGGCCGTGACGGGGATCTTCACCTACGCCGTGCCGATCCTCGCGGTGCTGATCGCGCTGCTCGGGGTCGGCTGCGGTACCGCGGTGGTGATGTCGGTGCTCGGCGCGACACCCGGCGTCGACCCGCACCGGCGCGTCAACGCCACCGATGCCGGCGAGAACACGGCCGGGATCTTCGCGGCGTTCCAGATCCAGCTGTGGGCGACCGCGCCGACGGCCGCGGCGCTGACCTTCGCCGGTGATGCGCTCCCGGCCTGGTTCGGGGCGGCGACGCTCGCGGTCGCCTCGGTCAACGCGGTGGCGGGCGCCTGGATCGGCGGTGCCCTCGCGACCCGCAGGCTGGCGGCACGGCTCCCCGAGACCTTCGCGAAACTGCGGTGAACCGGGCACGTTGCTCCGGCCGGGTCTGGCGGGCGGGCGTCCACTCGACAAGGATCGGCCGATGCGCGAGAGCAAGACGTTCGGCCTGATCGCCCGAGGCGGGCTCGTCTGCTACGCGATCGTGCACCTGCTCGTCGCCTGGCTCGCGGCGCAGGTCGCGCTCGGCGACAAGGCGAAGGCGGACAAGGCGGGCGCACTGCAGATGGTCGTCGCCGAGGGCGGCGCGTGGTTGCTGTGGCTGATCGCGGGCGGTCTCGCCGTCCTGGCGTTGTGGCAGCTCAGCGAGGCGATCACCGGACACCGGCACGTCAAGGCGCGGCGGCGGACCGTGCGCCGGATCGTCAGCGCCATCGAGGTCGTGCTGTACGGCCTCGTGTCCTACAGCGCGGTGAAGCTCGCCACCGCGGGCGCCGACGACGGGCAAGGTTCCCTCGTCGCCGGGATCCTCGCGGAGTCGTACGGGCCGGTCCTGGTCACCGCCGCCGGGATCGCCGTGGTCGCGGTGGCGGTGTTCCTCGCCCAGCGCGGATTCCGGAAGACGTTCGTGCGGGAGCTCGACTTCGGCGGCGCCTCCAGCCAGACCCGGACCACGACGATCCGGCTCGGGCAGATCGGCTGGATCGCGCTCTCCGCCGCGTACGGCACCATCGGCGTGCTGACGGTCGTCGCCGCGGTCACCTTCGATCCGGCCAAGGCGAGCGGCCTCGACGCCGCGCTGAAGACGCTGTCGGCCCAGCCGTACGGCGGCCCGATGCTCCTCGCGCTCGCGGCCGGTATCGCCGCGTTCGGCGCCTTCGCGCTGCTGGACGCGCGCTTCCGCAAGATCTGATCTGCCCGCCCGCCCGACCTGTGGCACCGTGAACGACGTCTGGAGGTCGTGATGGCAGGTGTGATCGAACTGATTCGCGAGGGCGGCGAGGACGACCGTCAAGCGCGGATCGTCGAAGTGCTGGTGGACGCCTTCGAGGACCTCATGCGCGCGGACGCCGACGCGTTCCGCCGCAAGTTCCGCAAGATGGCCGCCGCGCCGTTCGCCTTCTACCGCGGTTCGGCGTGCCTGTTCTACGCGGACATGGCGCACGAGGACGACCCGTGGGCGAACGCGGAGACGAGTCGCGTGTGGATCCAGGGCGACCTGCACGCCGAGAACTTCGGCAGTTACATGGATTCTTCGGGGACGCTGGTGTTCGACGTCAACGACTTCGACGAGGCGTACCTCGGCTGCTTCACCTGGGACCTCAAACGACTCGCCGCCAGTGTCGCGTTGCTGGCGTGGAGCAAGGCGATCTCCGACGACGACATCGAGACGCTGATCGGCACCTACCTGCGCGCCTACGTCAAGCAGGTCCGCGAGTACGCCGAGCGTCCCGGCGACGAACTCGTCCGCCTCCAGCTGGACAGCACCGAGGGCGCGCTCCACCAGGTCCTGCTGAGGGCCCGGCTCAAGACGCGGATCGACCTGCTCGACGAGCTGACCACCGTGGAGGATTACGACCGCAGGTTCCGGCACGGGCCGGGCGTCCGGGTACTGGACAAGGCCGAGCACGAGATCGCGGCCAAGGCCTTCGAGTCCTATTTGGACACCATTCCGGAGAACAAGCGGTTCGGCAGCATCACCTACCGGGTCAAGGACATCGTCGGCCGGACGGGATTCGGTATCGGTTCGGCCGGGCTGCCCGCGTACAACATCCTCGTCGAAGGCCGCACCCAGGCGTTGGAGAACGACGTCGTCCTCTCGATGAAACAAGGCAACGTCGCGGCGCCGAGCCGGATCGTGTCCGAGGAGAGCATCCGTGGCTACTTCACCAACGAGGGGCACCGCACCGCCGTCTCCCAGCGCGCGTTGCAGGCGCACGCGGATCCCTGGCTGGGATACACGGAGATCGACGGGACCGGGTTCGTCGTCTCGGAGCTCTCGCCCTACGTCGACGACCTGGACTGGTCGGATCTGACCGAACCGTCGGAGATGGGGCCGGTCCTCGACTACCTCGGCCGGGCCACCGCGAAGATGCACTGTGTGTCCGATTCGGACTCCGAGCAGACCCTCGTCGATTTCCAGAGCGAAGCGGCCATCGCCGCGGTGATCGGCGACCGCGAGGAGGAGTTCGTCCGCACGCTGACCGAGTTCGGGATGGCCTACGCCGAGCAGTCACGGAACGACCACCGGCTGTTCGTGGATGCCTTCCGCGGCGGGAAGATCCCCGCCGTCCGGCCCGCCGCGGAGGGCTGACCGGACGACGGGGACGCGCTACTCGCGGAGACCGATCGCCTCGATCGGCTTCGACCGCAAGGCCACGCGGGTGGCGAGGCCGAGCGACAGGACACCGAGCAGGATCGCCCCGGCGATGACACCGCCGAAGACGGTGATCGTGCCGGACGGGAGCGGCGTGCCGCGCAGACCGAGGTTGAGCAGTACCAGCGGAACCCCGGCGACCACGGTCCCCAGCAGCGCCGCGACACCGGCGGTCGTCAGCGCTTCGAAGCGCATCATCCGCACCACCTGGCGTTTCGACGTGCCGACCAGGCGCAGGAGCGCGAACTCCCGGGAGCGCTGCGCCGTGCTCATCACCAGCGTGTTCGCCACGGAGATGACGACGTAGCCGAGGATCACGCCGACCGCGACCAGGTTCACGTAGAACTGGGCCTGCTGCTGCCCGCCCGCGGGAGCGGCCACCGCCGATCCCGGTGTCACGGCCAATCCCGGGTAGCGGGTCGCGAGATCTTTCAGCGCGGCGGTGACGGTTGCGGCGTCCGCGTCGGGCTGCTGCCGCACCAGCACCGCGTCGTCCATCCGGTCCCCGGTGTGCGCCCTGGCGAGGTCCGCGGGCAGCACGTAGCGGCCGAACGCCTGGTCGCGGGTGTAGGTGGCGACCAGCCGCAGTTTGGCCGGGGCGCCGTCACCGAAGAAGAACTCGACCTCGTCGCCGACCTTCTTCTCGTACCAGCCTGCCTCCGATTCGCTCATCGCGACGGTGTTCCCGGTCAGGTCGGTGATCTTGCCCGACACGACGCCCAGTTCGAGGTTCCCGCGGATCTGCGCGCCGTCCAGTCCCTGCGCCGCGTACCGCTCGACGCGCAGGCTGTCCTGTTCCCGCACCGTGTTGATCACCTCGGTGCGGACGACCGGGGTCGCGGCCGCGACGCCGGGGATCCGCCGTGCCGCCTCGGCGACCTCCGGCGAGAGCCCGCCCGTGGCACTGGCGAGCACGTGGTCCGCGGTCGTCGACTCGACGGTCTCTTCCTGGCGCGCGGCGGCCGCGGAGGTCTGGCCGTAGAACATCGTCAGCGCGAACGAGACCGCCAGCATCACCGGCGTCACCGCGGCGGCGAGACGGCGCGAGTTGGCCTGGTTGTTCGCCGCGGCCAGGTAGCCGCTGATCCGCGACGTCCGGTTGAGCACCGGCGCGATCAGCCGCGTCATCACCGCGACCACCTTCGGGCCGACCACGGCGAGCCCGATCACGATGACCAGCGACGAACTTCCCGAAGCCGCGAGCCCCGCGTCACCGCTGAGGAACATCGGGACCATCGATCCGCCGAGACCGGCCACCACCAGCGCGCAGCCGATGAGGACGCGCACGCGCCCGAGTTCACGACGCTCCACCGCGGCCTCGCCGAGCGCCTCCACCGGGCGGATCGACGACGGGCGCCGCGAAGCCGACCAGGCGGCCAGGCGGGCCGTGCCGAGGCCGAGCGCCAGCGCGGCGACGAGCGGGATCGGGCTGATCGCCAGTTCGAAGTCCGGCGGGATCACGCCGATGGCCCCGAACGCGTTCCTCAGCCCGAATCCCACGGCCACACCGAGTCCGCTGCCCAGTACTCCGGCCACCACCGCGACGATCATCGTCTCGGCGCCGATGAGCTTGCGGATCTGCTGCGGGGTCGCCGCGATCGCCCGCAGCAGCGCGAACTCCCGGCGTCGCTGGTTGATGACCAGCGCCAGCGTGCTGGCCACGACGAACACCGCGATGAGGAGCGCGAAACCGCCGAACGAACCCGCGAGCGCCATCAGCAGCATCCGGGTCTGGCTGACGTCGAGGAACTCGACCGTGCTGCGCTCGACCCCGGTCGTCACCGTCACCTTGTCGGTGCCGACCGCTGCCCGGATCCGGTCGGCGAGGTCCCCCGACGTGACTCCAGGGTCCGCCAGCACACCGATCGCGTGCGCCTGTCCGGGTGTCCCGGCGAGTTCGGCGGCCCTCTCCGGAGAGAAGAACACCGCGGATTGCCGGGCGAGGCCGTCACCCGACTTCGGCGCGGCGATACCGGAGACGCGGAACTCCACCGGCGTCGAGCGGACGGCGATCTTCACCCGCTGGCCAGCCGACACTCCGCTGCGCGACGCCAGGTCCGCGTCCAGGACGACCTCGTCGGCACCCGCGGGTGCCCGGCCTTCACGCAGCGAGAACGGCGCCAGCACCGCGGCGTCCCAGTTGTGCCCCAGCGACTGCCCGCCTTTCGGACCGCTCAGCGTCCGGCCGTCGGCCGTCACCACGGTCGCCGGGAAGCTCTGCTCCGCCACCACGCCGCGGACCCCCGGCACCGCGGAGATCACCCCGGCGAGGCTCACCGGCACCGAAGCCTGCTCGGCGACCTGCTGGGTCTCGAGCGGACCGGCGCCCGGCGGGTCGACCTTCTGCTGACCGCCGACGACGACCGCCGCGTCCGCGTACCGCTGTGTCGGGACACCCGCGCGCAGACCGGACTCCATCAGGATGCCGCAACCGGCGACCAGCGCCGTCCCGCAGAGGATCGCGACGAACGCGCCGACGAAACCGCTCAAGCGGGTCTTCGTCGTCTGCCAAGCCAAATCCCACATGACGTCACCACTCCCCGAGGTGGGTCATGCGCTCGGCGACCCGTTCGGGAGTCGGCTGCGGGAGATGGCCCGCCAGCT
This sequence comes from Amycolatopsis roodepoortensis, assembly GCF_024628825.1. Taxonomy (NCBI): domain Bacteria; kingdom Bacillati; phylum Actinomycetota; class Actinomycetes; order Pseudonocardiales; family Pseudonocardiaceae; genus Amycolatopsis; species Amycolatopsis roodepoortensis. The sequence continues at coordinate 9,443,548 of NZ_CP102415.1, read as the reverse complement.
TGCCGTCGGCGAGGAACAGCACGCCGTGCGCGGCCGAAGCCGCGACCGGATCGTGGGTGACCATCAGCACGGTCTGCCCCATACCGTCCACAATGGAGCGAAGCAGGTCGAGGACCTGGCGCGCGGTGCGCGTGTCCAGTGCCCCGGTCGGTTCGTCGGCGAGGACGACTTCGGGCCGGGTGATCAGCGCGCGGGCGATCGCGACCCGCTGCTGCTGACCGCCGGAGAGCTCCGACGGACGGTGTTCGAGCCGCTTCGCGATCCCGACTCCCTCGACGATCTCGCGCAGCCACCGCGGATCCGGCTTCTTCCCGGCCAGCCGCGTCGGCAGCGTGATGTTCTGCAGCACGTTCAACGACGGCAACAGGTTGTAGGCCTGGAAGATGAACCCGATCCGGGTCCGCCGCAGCTCGGTGAGCGCTTTCTCGCGCAGCCTGTTCAGTTCCGTGTCCCCCAGCAGCACCCGGCCGGAACTCGGCTTGTCCAGCCCCGCCGCGCAGTGCAGGAAGGTGCTCTTGCCCGATCCCGACGGTCCCATCACCGCGGTGAACGAGCCCTTGCGCACCTCGACGGTCACCCCGTTCAAGGCCGTGACCGCGCCGTCGCCGGATCCGTAGACCTTGCTCACGGATTCCAGCGTCAAGGCGCGTGTGCCCCCTGAATTCATCATTTCCCCTTAACCGGTGGTGATCTCTCTCGAGGAAACCTACGGCCGGCGAGGGTCCGGATCGATCCCGCGTGAGGGAAGACTCGTGGTAGCGCTGGCACCACCATGACGCCGGTCACCCCGGCCTGCGGGCGGTGTGACCACCGGCTTTCTCCAGCGCGTGCGCGATTCCGAGAGCGCGCAGGTCGGCGTGGTGTGCCGTGACCACCTGGACACCGACCGGCAGTCCTTCGGCGGTGAAGCCGGCCGGGACGGCGGTCGCCGGGCATTCCGTGGCGGAGATCAGGTAGGCCGCCCGCATCCAGTGCAGGTAGTCCTCCACCTCGGACCCGCCCACCGTTTTCGGGTACTCCAGTTCCGCGTCGAACGGAAGTGCCTGGCTGGCGGGAAGAACGACGGCGTCCACAGTGGAGAAATAGGCGCGGACACGGTGGAAGAGTTCGGTGCGCAGCCGGATGGCCGTCGCGACGTCGGCGCCGGTGAGCGCGCGTCCTTTCGCGACGTTCCAGCGGATGGCCTGCTTGACCTTGTCCGGTTCGGCGTCGATGAGGTCACCGACCCCCTGCGCGTAGTACAGGGCCCGGAAGGTCTGGAAGACCTCCTCGGCTCCGGTCAGGTCGGGACAGCCGGAGACGACTTCGGCACCGAGGCCGCGCAACACGTCCACCTGGGCTTCCACGATCGCCGCGACCTCCGCGTCGACAGGTACCCGGCCGTCCAGATCGGGTGAGACCGCGATGCGGAAGCCGTCCAGCCGCGTCGGCAACCCGGCGGCGAACACGGCACCGGATTCGGGCAGCGACAGCGGCGCGCGCTCGTCCGGTCCCGCCTGGACGGACAGCAGCAGGGCCGTGTCGGCGACCGTGCGCCCCATCGGACCTTGAACACCGAGGGTGAACCAGGCGTCTTTCGCCGGCCACGCGGGGACTCGTCCCGGACTCGGCCGGTGGCCGACGACGTTGCAGAACGAGGCCGGATTCCGCAGCGATCCGCCCATGTCGCTGCCGTCGGCCAGCGACGTCAGCCCCGCCGCGAGCGCGGCGGCGGCGCCTCCGCTCGAACCGCCCGCGGAGCGGTCCGGCGCGTAAGGATTGCGGGTCAGGCCGAACACCGGGTTGAAGGTGTGCGAACCCGCGCCGAACTCGGGAACGTTCGTCTTGCCGAAGACGATCGCCCCCGCCGCCCGCATCCGGGCGACGACAAGCTCGTCCGCGTCGGGCACGTTGTCCTCGAACGCGGGCGAGCCGTAGGTGGTGCGCATGCCGGCGGTCGCGTGGAGATCCTTCACGGCGAGCGGGAGCCCGTGCAGGGGCCCGAGCGACCGCCCGGCCGCGTGCGCTTCGTCGGCGGCCGCGGCGGCGGCCCGCGCGCTCTCCTCGTCGATGCTGACCACGGCGTTCAGCTTCGGGTTCAGCTTCGCCACGCGGTCGAGCGTGGCGTCGAGCAGTTCCCTCGCCGACAACTCGCCGGAGGCGAGCATCCGGGCCTGGGTGGTGGCGGGCAGATCGTTGATCGCGCTCACGCGCGGACCTCCTCGGGGTCGGGGACTCGGTAGGGAAATCCTTCAGTCCGGCAGCGGGTTCCTCCAATAGGCGGGGCACGCGGAGCTTCCTACGTTGGGACGAACGTTGCCGGGGAGGGGCGCAACGTCGACCGTCCCGTCACGTTCAAGGAAGAGCGCATGACAGCATCCACCGCTCCATCCAAGACCACCTCCGCCCAGACCCGCAGGCTCGCGATCGGCGCGGGCGCCGGAACCTCGCTGGAGTTCTTCGACTTCTCGATCTACACGGTCGCCTCCGCGCTGGTCTTCCCGAAGGTGTTCTTCTCCGGCGACACCGATCCCTGGTTCGCCTCGTTCATGAGCCTGGCGACCTACACGATCGGCTACGTCGTCGCGCCGCTGGGCGCGATCGTGATGGGCTGGGTGGGCGACCGCTACGGCCGCCGCCGCGCCATGCTCATCACCTTCTACCTCATGGGCGCGGCCACCGTCCTGATGGGACTCCTGCCCGGCTACGCCACGATGGGGGTCGCCGCGCCGTTGCTGCTCGTCCTGTTGCGCCTGGTGCACGGGTTCTCCCGAGGCGGGGAACTGGGCGGCGCTTCGGTGCTCGCCGTGGAGCACGCGCCACCGTCACGGCGGGCGGCGTTCGGCGCGTTCGTCGCCTTGGGGTCGCCGGTGGGGGCGCTGCTGGCGAACCTGGCCTTCGTGCTGATCTTCTACTTGCCGCAGGGGGTGATCACCAGCTGGGGCTGGCGGATCCCGTTCATCGCGGGCGCGGTCGTCCTGGCCATCGGTGTCTGGGCGCGGCGTGCCCTCGAGGAATCGCCCGTGTTCCACGAGCTCGCGGCCAGCAAACTGGACAAGAAGATCGTCAAGCTGCCGATCTGGAACGTCATCCGGGACAACTGGGGCAAACTGCTGCTCGCCGCGGGCGCGAACACCGGGCTCAACGGCGTCATGTTCGTCCTGGCCGGGTTCATGCTCTCCTACGCCGCCGGTCCCGCGCCGAAGGGCCTCGGCCTCGACATCCAGGACGTGCTGTGGGGCACCCTGCCCGGCCTCGCGCTCCACGCGGTCACGGTCGTGATCGGCGCCCGGCTCTCCGACAAACTGGGCCGCAAACCCGTGATGCTCGCGTCGGCCGTCGCGGTACTGGCCTACATGTTCCTGCTGTTCCCGATCGCGCGGATCGGCACGCTGACCGCGTGGGCGCTCGCCATCGCCGTCGGTTTCGCCCTCACCGGCTTCCTGTTCGGCCCGCTGATCACCTACCTGACGGAGCTGTTCACGCCCGAACAACGGCAGTCCGGCGCCGGGCTGGCCTACCAGCTCGGCGCGGTGCTCGGCGGTGGCCTCGCGCCGTCGATGGCGAACCGGCTCATCGAATGGACCGGCTCCTCGACGTCGGTCGGCTACTACCTCGCCGGCGGGATGGCGCTGACCGTCGTCTGCCTGCTGGCCCTCCCCGAAACCGCACCAGTGAGGACCCGCCGATGAAGGACGAACTCGCCGAACTGCGTCACCGCGTCGAGGTGCTGGAGGCCGAGGCCGAGATCCGCCGGATCCAGGCTCGCTACATGTTCCTCTGCGACACCCCCTGCCCGGAGTACGGCGTCACCGGCGACGACCACCGCATCGAGCTGATCCTCGGGCTGTACACGGAGGACGCCGTGTGGGAGGGCGTCGGCGAGTACTACGACGGGCAGTTCGGCCGCGCGGTCGGCAAGGACCGGATCCGGGCGCATTTCGAACGGTTCTGGGGCGAGAAGCGGGATCCGGCCCTGGTCCTCAACGCCCACTACCTGACGTCCGAGCAGATCCACGTCGACGGCGACCGGGCCGAGGGGCAATGGATCCACGTCCAGCCGTGGCTGTACGCCGACGGCACCGGCCTGCTGCGCTCCAGCAGGCTCAACAACGCGTTCCGGCGCCAGGACGGCCGCTGGCTCATCAGCCGCACGCGGACCGAGAACGTCTTCATCGCTCCGCTGCCCGGGGGTTTCGCCTCTGACTTCCCGGCGTCGTCGGTGCTGATGGCGCCGGGGGCTCGTGAGTGAGGACGGTGTGACTGGACGGACGCCACACGTGTGGGGATGGACGACACGCGTGATTGGACGGACGACTCGTGGCGGAGCCTGGCCGCGCGTCGTGTCGTCCGCCGGATACGTGTGTCGTCCGTCCAGACACGTGTGGCGTCCATCCGGTCACACGACATCGCCGGTGCTGATGCCAGGCCTAGTCCGTGAAGGCCCCTTGAGGAACCCAAAGTCCCTCAAGGGGCCTTCACGGACTCCGCAATCGCCCCCTGTGCATCAGCAGTCACAGCGGCTGCGCGTGAAGGCCCCCTTCCCTCGGCTCAGCCGAGGAAACTCGACCTTCACACCTTCCCGAGTACATGAAGGCCCCCTTTCTTGCGTCTAGGTATAGGAAGGGGGCCTTCATGTACTTCGGCGGGCAAGAAGACCCCTGTGCCTAGACGGTGACCTGGTGCTGCAGGACATCGCGCACCAGGGTGCCGAGGCTGTCCGATTCGGTCTTGGCCTTGATCCGGGCCCGGTGCACGTCGACGGTCTTCACGCTCGTGCCCAGCTGCCGCGCGATCAGCTGGCTGGGCAGGCCGTCGATCACCAGCCGGAGCACCTCCCGCTCCCGCGGGGTCAGGGTCGCGATCCGCTCGGCGACGGCTTTGCGGCAAGCCGCCGCCGAGAACCGTTCCGACGCGACCACCAGCTGCGCCTGGACGACTTCCAGCATCCGCTGCGGCTCGTACGGCTTCTCGAGGAAGTCCACGGCGCCCAGCCGCAGCGCACGCACCGACATCGGGATGTCGCCGTGCGCGGAGCAGAAGATCACCGGGGCCGGGAATTCGCGCGCGACGAGCTTCTCCTGCAGTTGCAGCCCGCTGAGCCCGGGCATCCGGACGTCGATGATCAGCACGCTCGGCTCGTCGGGGTCGAACTCCTCCAGGAACGTCGGCCCGTCCGGGTAGACGAGCGCCTGGATACCGACGCTCTCCAGCAGGAACACCAGGGATTGGCGGATGGCCTCGTCGTCGTCGACGATGTAGACCACCGGCGACGTCTCGCCGCCGGGCGCGGACTCAGTGGTGGTCATGCGGAGCTCCTCCTGGTCGAAGGGTAAGCCAAGGGGCGGACGCGCACGGTCGGAGGCCATGGCGCGAAAGCCACTTTCGCAACACCTCGCGGGCACTCCAAGAGGCCCCTCACTCCCCAGATGACGGCCCGGCGAGCACCCGTTCCACCCAGCACGCGTGTCCGAGCAGTTCGGCATCCCCGCCATGGCGGCCGACGAGTTGAAGCCCGAGCGGCAGCCCCGCCGCGTCGGTGAACCCGGGCAGCGCGACTACCGGCAGGCCGAGCGCCTGCCAGCCCCGGCTCAGCACGGGATTCCCGGTCGCGTCCAGTCCTCGTGGCGCCGCGCCGGGCGCGGCCGGGCCGAGCACGACGTCGTACGAGCCGAACACCTCCGCGAGCCGGATCGCGCCGTCGGCGATGGTCGCGCGGGCGCTTTCGTACTCGTCGGTCGAGGTCGCGGCGCCGGTCCGCAGCAACTGCGCCAAGGGAGCGCTCAACCGGTCGGCCGAGGCGAGCTCGGCAGCCCGTTCGCGGGCCGCTTCGTAGGCCATCACCACGGGATGGGCGGCCGTGAGCTCGGCCATCAGCCGTTCATCGAGGAAAGCCGAAACGGTCGCCCCTGCCTCCCGCAGCCGCTTCGCCGCTTGTGTCACGGCGTGCCGCATCGGCGCTTCGACGACGTCGAGCGCGTCGGCGGACCACACCAGGATCCGCGGCGGCCGCGGTTCCGGATCGGGATCGGCGGTCAGCGCCGACCAGGCGATCGCGAGGTCGGAGGCAGTGGCCGCGAAGACGCCGTGACTGTCCAGGCTGGGGCTCAGCCCCGTCACACCGGTGACCGGATATCGGCCACGGCTCATGACCAGCGACGCGACCCCGCAGTACGACGCCGGTCTGGTGACCGATCCGGCGGTCTGCGAGCCCAGCGCCAGCGGGACCTGCCCGGACGCGACGGCGGCGGCCGATCCGCTCGACGAACCGCCCGGGGTATGGCCGGGAGCCGCGGGATTATGGGTCGGGCCGGGGGCGAAGAACGCGAACTCGGTGGTGACCGTCTTCCCGAGCGGCACGGCGCCGGCCGCGCGCCAGGCGGTCACGATCGCCGCGTCCGAGGCCGCCGGAGCGGCTTCCGCGCGCAGCGCCGAACCGCACCGGGTGGGCACGCCCGCCAGATCGATGATGTCCTTGACCCCGAGTGGCACGCCCGCACCCGGCAGGAAGGCCGTCCGGTCGACCCAGGCGTGCAGATCCGCTTCCGTCTCGGCGATCCGGGCCAGCGCGCGCTTGTGAGCATCCTCCGGAGTGGTCCGCCCCTCCCGCAGATCCCGGACGAGTTCCCGCAGCGACCACCGGCGCGAGAGCTTCATCGCTCCACCCAGGCGGCGTCCGCTTCCCAGAAGTCCACGCCGCCGGCGCTCACCCCGTGCCGCCACTCCGAGGTGCGCCTCAGCAGGGGTTCGACCCGCGCGGTCACCTCGTCGGCGGCGTCGGGGCCGTCGGCCGGGACCTGCCAGTGGACCCACTCCAGTTCGCGGCCCTCGGCGTCGTGCACGAACAGGTCCACATGACGCCAGCCGTACCCGTGGTTGTCGTTGTAACACATCAACGTGGTGCGCTCGCTCATGGCGCGATCCGGTGGAATTCGCGGCGGAAGTAGGCGAGGCCGCCGGCGCCCTCGTCGACGAAGACGTCCTCGACCTCCACGAAGAGCACGGTGTGCGTGCCCTGGGTGAACTCGGCGCCGACACCTCCGATCAGGACGGCGGCCGCGTCGCGGACGACGGGGATGCGGAACCGGTCGTGATCCCAGACCTCGGACCGGAACCGGTCGAGCATCGGCACGTCCGTCGCACCGGCGAACTGCAGGGCGAGGTCCTTGTGCTGGGGCGCCAGGACGTTGATGGCCATCCGCCCGTTGGTGCGGAAGATGTCGTGCGTGTAGCTGGACTGGTTGACGCAGACCAGCAGGGTCGGGGGTGAGTCGGTGACCGAGCAGACCGCGCTCACCGTGATGCCGGCGCGGCCGCTGACGCCGTCGGTGGTGACGATGTTGACAGCCGTCGAAAGGTTCGCCATCGCCGCGCGAAACCGTCGCTGGGTCGTGGTCAGCTCATCGGGCATACCTCGACGCTAGAGCCGTGGCCGAAACCGGCGATATCCCGAGTTCCACCGCGCCGCCTGAGGATTTCCCTTACGTGGCCAGCGGCAGCGCGAACCCGAACCGGGAGCCGCCGCCGTCGCGCCGCTCGGCCCAGATGCTTCCGTGCTGCCGGGTGATGATGCGGTGGCTCAGCGCCAGCCCGATACCGCTGCCTCCGGGTTTGCTGGTGAAAGACTCGGCGAAGGGATCCCTGGCGACGCCACGGCCGTGATCGTCGACGGTGAGGACGCCGACGCCCTCCTTGGCGCGGGTGCCCACCGTGATCCGCCGTTGCGCCGGTTCGCATTCCGCGGTCTCGTCGATCGCGTTGAGGCACAGGTTCATCACCACCTGACCGGTGAGGACGCGTTCGCACCGCACCAGCACCGGCGCCGGATCGAGCCGGACGCGGACCTCCACGGCGTGCGGCGCGGCGCTCAGCTCGATGAAGTACAGGCATTCCCGGACGATCTCGTTCAGATCGACCATCTGCTCGACCTGCTCCAGATGCCCGACGAAGGACCGCAGTGATCCGACGATGTCCTTCGCCCGGTCGATCTGGCGAGCGACGCTGTCCAGGCCGTAGCCCATCTGCTCACGGACGTCACCGCCGGTCGCGATCGTGGCGGCACGCGCGCGGATGCCCGCGATGAAGTTCGCGGCGGCGGCCAGCGGCTGGCCGAGTTCGTGCGCGATCGCCATCGCCATGTCCCCCATGGCGTTGTAGCGGGCCAGATAGTTCTCGTGCCGCAGTTCCAGCTCTCGCCGCGCCTCGCCACGCACCCGCTCGGAGACGTCGTGCAGGATCATCAGATACGCGTCGACCTCGGACTCCGACAGCCGCTCCAGGCTCCCTTCCAGCCAGGTCGCGTTCTCCCCCGGCAACTCCAGCTGCACCGGCCCGACCGGATCCGCGCCGGCCACCACCTCGGTCCAGCGCACCGGCCTGCCGCCCAGATGCAGCCGCGCGTACGCGGTCAGCGGCTCCCCGGCCAGCCGATCGTCGTCGCCGGTCAGGCCGAGGAAGGTCAGCGCGCTGTCCGTGGCGAACCGCACCGCTCCGGCGGCGTCGAGCATGAACGCCACGGTCGAGGTGTGCCGCGCCAGCGCGTCGACGTACGACGTCGTCAGCTTCAGCTCCCGCTCGACCTCCTCCGCGCGCTGGATGTCGCGGAACTGGACCATCACCGCGGGTCCCCGCTCCAGTTCGACCCGGATGGCCACCGCGTCGGTGGGGATCACGCGGCCGGATTTACTCCGGTAATGCCACACGATGCGGCTCGAACCGTGTTCCACCGCGGCCTGGAGCCAGGCCCGCCCGATGACCCGGTCGTACTGCTGCGCGGAACTGCTCATGTGGTCGGCCTTGAGCGGGCGCAGCTCCGAAAGGCTGAATTCGAGCATCTCGCACGCGGCGGGATTGGCCCACAGGATGTTCTTGGTCGCCGCGTCGTGGACGAGCACGCACACCTTCGAGGCGTTCATCATCGCCACGAAGTCGCCGGTGGCCAGCTCGGGCGCGATCGGATCGACGTCCACGGCCTCAGCATAGGAGTTCGCCGCCGGGCCCTCCGGTAAGGATTTCCCCTACCGCCCTGCGTGGGAATCCCCCGCCGTCGGCAGGCAATGACCAATGGCCACGCGCGCCGGTGATCCCTAGCGTCGGAGACATCTTCCCTACGACGCGAGGAGCGCCAGATGGCCCAGATCCAGGAGAGCCCGGCCACGACGCTCGAGGATGTCCTGGCCGAACTCCTCGAGCGCCGTCAGGAGTTCCGCGACCAGCGGTACGTGCCCCGCGACTTCGTCACCCGGCTCAAGGAAGCGGGCGTCTACCGCTCCGCGACACCCGAACGGTTCGGCGGTGCGCCTCTTCCGCCCGCCGAATTCCTCCGGATCGTGGAGCGGATCTCCGTCGTCGACGGATCCACCGGCTGGGTGGCCAGTTTCGGCTCCGCGTTGGTCTATCTGGCGGCGCTGCCCGTCGAGACGCAGGCGGAGCTGTACGCCGACGGTCCGGACGTGTGCTTCGCCGGCGGTCTCTTCCCCGTGCAGCGGGCCGAACCCACCGCCTCCGGCTTCCTGGTCGACGGCCGCTGGAAGTTCGCGAGCGGCTGCATGGGGGCGGACATCCTCGGCGTGGGGATCCCCGGCGACGACACGACCGCCGGAAAGCCGCGCACCGCGCTGCTGCGGCCCGAGCAGGTCAAGATCATCCAGGAGTGGGACGTCGTCGGGATGAAGGGCACCGGTTCCTTCGACCTGGTCGTCGACAAGGTCGAGGTTCCACGCGAATGGACGTTCATCCGCGGCGGTGAACCCACGATCGACGAGCCGCTGTACCGCTACCCCACCCTCGCCTACGCCTCCCAGGTGCTCGCGGTCGTCGGCGCCGGGGTCGCTCGCGCGGCGCTCGACTTCGCGACCGAGGTCGGGAGCGGCCGTTCGGGTGTGACGGGCGCACCGAAACTCGCCGACCGCGCCTACTACCGGACGGGCCTTGCCGAAGCCGAGGCGACGATGCGTTCGGCGCGCGCGTACTTCTACGAGGTCACCGACGAGGCGTGGCGGACCGTGCTGGATGGCGACCCCGTGACGCCGGAGCAGAACGCGCATCTCCGCCTCGCCTCGACCCACCTCGCCAAGACCGCCGCGGAGACCGTCAACCGGGTCATCGGCCTGTCCGGGACCGGCGCCATCGCCAACGACCACCCGCTGCAGTGGCTGCTCGGCGACGCCCTGGTCCCCCAGCAGCACGCCTTCCTGGGGCCGGCCATGTACGACGCCGCGGGTGCCGTGCTGATGGGGCATCCGCCCACCGTTCCCGGCTTCCAGTGACCCACCACCGACCACTGACGAGGAGTTGGACCACCACCATGAGCGATACCCCGCTGCGCGTGCTGTTCTGCATCGGTATCAACCAGAACTTCTTCGACCTTCCCGAAGGCGGCGTCGCCGCCGGCGACGTCTGGACGGCCTTCGTCGCGCTGATGGACGGCATCAAGGGCCTTCCCGGCGTGGACTTCATCGGCGACATCGACGACGACTCGCATATGGTCGGCCCGTCCGACGGCTGGCCGTGGACGTGTTATCTGCTCTGCGACGTCGACTCGCAGGAGACCGTCAAGCAGGCGTGCGACTTCCTGCGCTCCACGCCGGTCGGCGACAGCCCGTGGAAGCTGTGGAAGTACGCCAAGATCGAAGCGCGTATCGGCCGCGCCCTCACTCCGCGCGAATACCGGGGTTGATCGCGATGACGACAGAATTCACCGCAGCGACCGTGCACGACCTGCCGCCCGCGGACCTCGTCCTCGGCGACCGGGTCGCCGGGCGGATGTACACCGACCCGGCGATCTTCGACCAGGAGATGACGAAGATCTTCGAGCGGGCCTGGATCTGGGTGGCGCACGAATCGGAGCTGCCCAAGGCGGGCAGCTTCAAATCGACGCACGTCGGACGTCATCCGGTCATCGTGACCAAGGACCGCAAGGGCGAAATCCGCACGCTCGTGAACCGCTGCCGTCACCGGGGCGCGTCACTCTGCGAGAAGAAATCCGGTCACGCCAACGGGTTCACCTGTCCGTACCACGCCTGGTCCTACGGCCTGGACGGCAAGCTTCGCGGCATCCCGTACCCCGACGGGTACGAGGGCGTCATGGACAAGGCCGATCTCGGCCTGAAGACCCTGCGCACCGAGTCCTACGGCGGGATGATCTTCGCGACCTTGAACGCCGACGCCGAACCGCTGGCCGATTTCCTCGGCGACGTCAAACTGTGGATCGACCGCTTCATGGCGCAGGGCGGCGGCTATCCGGTGAAGGTGCTCGGCACGCACCGGTTCACCTACCGCGGCAACTGGAAGATCCAGCTGGAGAACACCACCGACGGGTACCACTTCCCCATCGTGCACCGCTCCTGGATGGCCTCGGTCGACGCGGAAACCGCCGAGATGATGTCGTTCATGATCGATCCGACGGCGGTCACCCACGACCTGGGGAACGGCCACTCGGTGATGCAGATGGTCCCCGAGCACTCCGATCTGGAGGCGGACGACGGCAGCGAGCCGCTCCAGCCTCGGTTCGACGGACTGGTCGCCCGGCTGGAAGCCGCCGGAGCGGACGAAACCGAAGTCCGGAGGCTCGTCCGTGCCGTGCACGGCACCGGGTTCAACCTCAACCTGTTCCCCAACGTGTCGATGTCGATCTCGTTCTTCCGGGTACTGCGGCCGATCAGTGTCGACGAGACCGTCATCGAGCACGTCGCGCTCGGCAGTGACGGCCCGCCCGAGATCGTCGGCCCGGTCAACCGGGAGCGGTTGCGCGCCCACGAACATTTCCAGGGTCCGTTCGGTTTCGGCACGCCGGACGACTCCGAAGGCTGGGACCGGGTCCAGCGCGGCGCCCAGGGCGCGCCCGAGATGCCGATCATGGTCAACCGCGGTCTCGGCCGCGAAAAGCCCTCCCCCGAGGGCTGGCCGACCAGCCACGTCACCGACGAGACCGGGATGCGGGCGGCGTACGCCCAATGGAAGCGGATGATGAGCGATGACTGAGACCCTCACCGATCCGCGGGTGGTCCGCGCGATCGAGCTGGCGTGGCGCGAGGCCGCGTTGCTGGACGCCAAGGATTACGAGGCCTGGCAACGGCTTTACGCCGACGACGGGATGTACATCATCCCGATCGACCGTGACGCCGAGGACTTCGACGACGTCCTCAACATGGTCCACGACGACGCCCGGATGCGCGGGCTGCGGGTGCGGCGGATGACCGAGGGTTACGCGCTCGCCGCGGTCGACTCGGCGATCACCGTGCGGACCGTCTCGCGTTTCATCCCCGCCGACGTCGACGACCGGTCGGTTACGCTCAAGGCCGCCCAGATCATCGTCGCGTACAAACGGGGCCGCCACGACTTGTGGGCCGCGGACGTCGACTACGTCGTCCGCCTCGGCGCAGGTGGCGACGAGGATCGCTTCGCCCGCAAGGTCGTCCGGTTGGTCAACGCCGACGAAGCTGTTCCCGCCGCGGGATTCCTGCTGTGAGCGCCACCGCGCCGGTCGCCGTGGTCACCGGCGGGGCGACCGGGCTGGGCGAGCGGATCGCGCGGCGTCTGCACAGCGGTGGCCATCGGGTGGCGATCGCCGACCTCGACGAGGCGGCCGCGAAACGCCTCGCGACCGAACTGGACCGGACCGGGGCACACGCCCAGAGCTACCGCGTCGACGTCGCCAGCCGTCCGGACATCGACCAGCTGCTCGCGTCGGTGCTCGGTGACTTCGGCAGCGTCGAAGTTCTGGTCAACAACGCCGCCCGCACCCAGGCGCGGCCGTTGCTGGAGATCACGCCGCAGGAGCTCGACGAGGTGATGGCGGTGAACTTCAACGGCACCTTCCACGCCTGCCAGCTTTTCGGCGCGCATATGGCCGAGGCCGGGTACGGCCGGATCGTCAACATGGCCTCCCTGGCGGGACAGAACGGCGGCACCACGACCGGCGGGCACTACGCGTCGTCCAAAGGCGCGGTCCTGACGGCGACCAAGGTGTTCGCCCGCGAGCTCGCCGCCAGGGGCGTCACCGTGAACGCGGTCTCCCCCGGCCCGCAGGACAGCCCCATGGTCCACCGGCTCGTCGGCGAGGAGAACCTCGACCGGCTGACAGCCGGGATCCCGGTGGGGCGGCTGGGCAGTATGACGTTCATCGCCGAAATGGTGGCGTTGCTCGCCTCCCCCGAAGCCGCCTCCGTCACCGGCGCCTGCTGGGACGCCAACGGCGGCCTGTTCATGCGCTGATCTGGAGGCACCTGGATGACGAACGTCCTCTTCCGCGTCGTCGAAATCACCGAAGAGACGCCGGAAATCCGTACCCTGCGGCTGGTCCGGCAGGACGACGAGCCGCTGCGCGTCCGGTACCGGGCGGGGGCGCACGTCGACGTGGTCGGTCCGACGGGGGTGTTGCGGCAGTATTCGTTGTGCGGCGCCCCCGACGATCCGCGTTCGATCCTGATCGCGGTCAAACGGGAGCCGAATTCGCGGGGCGGATCCGCGGCGATGCATCAGGTTTCGGTCGGTGATCACCTGAAGATCAGCGAGCCGCGCAATCTGCTGACCGTCGCCGAAGACGCCGACCGGCATGTCCTCGTCGCCGGCGGTATCGGTATCACCCCGCTGCTGTCGATGGCCTACGAGCTCTACACCTGGGGCAGCGAATTCGAGCTCCACTATTTCGCGCGCTCGCGGGAAACCGCGGCGTTCGTGGAACTGCTGGAAGAACGGGTGGAGTTCGCCGACCGGATCCGGCCGCATTTCGGCGTGCCCCGCGGCGAACATCCCGCCGTCCTGCGGGCGATCGCCGAAGACCTGACACCGTCGGCGCACGTCTACACCTGTGGCCCGGACGGTTTCATGCGGCAGGTCGGTGACGTGCTCGGGCCGGTCGTCGGCGCGGACCACGTGCATGTCGAGCATTTCGAAGCCGCCGAGGCGGACACGTCGGCCGACCGGCCGCTCACCGTCGAACTCGACACCGGTGAGGAATTCGAAGTACCGGCGGGGAAATCCATCCTGTCGGTCCTCGAGGACAACGGCATCGAGGTCTTCAAGTCCTGCGAGGAAGGCATTTGCGGCTCCTGCGTGTCCGGCGTGCTGGAGGGCACCCCGGACCATCGGGACAACTGCCTGACCGCCGCCGATCGTGAGAGCCAGATGGCGCTTTGTGTCTCACGCGCGCTCACCGACAGGCTCGTCATCGAGCTGTACTGAGCGCGAATTCGCCACCGAATGGCGAATAGCCGGGCGACGGCGCCGCTGGCAGGGTGGATTCGGTCCGCTCCGCCGAGAAAGGGTGATCCCCGGTGACGCGTCCCCTGGTGCTGGACCCGAACGGCCACGACATCCACGCCGAGAACGAGCGATTACGCGAGCTCGGCCCGATCACCCGGGTGGAGTGCCGGGCGGTGTGGTGGCGTGGTCGGTCACGGGTCACGAACTCCTGCGAGACCTGCTCAGTGACCCGCGCGTGTCCAAAGACGCGCGTCAGCACTGGCCTGCGCTGGCCGACGTCAGCGCGGACTGGCCGTTGCTGGTGTGGGTCTCGGTGCGGAACATGTTCACCGCATACGGCGCCGACCACAAAAGGTTGCGCTCGCTCGTGACACAGGCCTTCACGGCACGCCGGATCGCCACGCTGGAACCCTGGATCACCAAGGTCGTCGACGACCTGCTGACCGGGCTCGAAGCCCTGCCCGCCGGCGAACCCGTTGACCTGCGGGAGAATTTCGCCTACCCCGTGCCGATCGAAGTGATCTGCCACCTGTTCGGCGTACCGGACTCCGCGCGCGGCAGACTGCGCAACTCCGTCGACGCCTTCTTCCGGACCTCGGCGAGCCAGGAGGCGATGCTGGCCGCCTACCAGGACATCCACTCGGTGTTCACCGAACTCGTCGCCGAAAAGCGGGCGAATCCCGGCGAGGACCTCACCACCGCGCTCATCACCGCGCGGGACGACGGCGCCCGGCTGGACGAAACCGAACTCATCGACACCCTGATCCTGTTCATCTCGGCGGGCCACGAGACCACCGTGAACCTGCTCGACCAGGCCATCACCGCCCTGCTGACCCATCCCGGCCAGCTCGCCATGATCCGCGACGGCCGCGTCTCGTGGAGCGACGCGATCGAGGAAACGCTGCGCTGGCAGGCACCCGTGGCGAATCTGCCGTTGCGCTACGCCGTTGAAGACATCGCGGTCGCCGATGTGGTCATCCGCCAGGGTGACGCGATTCTGGCCGGATACGCCGCCGCGGGACGCGACCCGGCGGTGCATGGGCACGACGCCGACGCCTTCGACGTCACGCGCGCCGACAAGGCGCACGTCGCGTTCGGCTACGGCGCGCATTACTGCATCGGCGCCCCGCTGGCGCGGTTGGAAGCGGCGATCGCCCTCCCGGCCTTGTTCGCACGGTTCCCGGACCTGAGCCTCGCGATCTCTCCCGACGCGATGCGGCACCTCGACTCGTTCATCTCCAACGGGCATCGTGCCCTGCCGGTGATGCTGAACCGCCGGGTGGCCGCGTCGTAGCTCAGTCCTGGCGCTCGCGTCGCGAAAGCCACTTTCGGGACGTCTGATGTCCCCAAAGTGGCTTTCGCGACGTGCTCCCGGAGCCGCCAGGGTGTCAGCGCCGCCGGAACCGTGCGGCCAGCGCGGCCATCGGCGACCGCCGCGCCCGCACCGGCAGCCTGCCGGACGTGATGTCCTCCAGCAGCGTCGCCACGGTCTCCCGCGCGCAAGTGCGGTTCGCGCCGATACCGCCCGAGGGACCACGTTTGATCCAGCCGACCACGTAAGCGCCGCTGCGCCCGTCGACGCGACCGGCGGTGTTCGGGATCGTGCCGCGCGTGTCGTCGAACGGAAGGTCCGGCACCGGGACACCCCGATAGCCGACCGCGCGGACGACCTGACCCGCCGCGATCTCGACCGGCTCGTCCCGGCCCGTGACCCGAAGGCCCCGCACCTGGGTGTCGCCGATGATCGCGGTGGGCGCGGAGTGGAAGCGCAGGACGATCCGGCGCGCGTCCGAGGCCGGCGGCACGGTCCAGTCGACGGTCTCGCGGCCGAGTTCGCGCAGCAGAGCCGCTTTGCCTGTGCCCGCGTCGATCGCGGCCGTGGTGCGCGGGTCCGCGTCGTCGACGACGAGCGGCACACCGTCGCGCCCCGCCAGCGCGAGCAGCTCCGGAGAGGTGTACGCGGCGTCCTCCGGCCCCCGCCTGGCGAGCAGCACGACTTCCCGGATCTTGCTGGTACGCAAGCATTCCAGCGCGTGCGGGGCGATCGTGGTCCCGGCGAGGTCGTCGGGGTCGGCGGTGAGGATCCGGGCGACGTCGAGCGCGACGTTCCCCGTGCCGACCAGAACGACCCGTTCCGCGGACAGGTCCACCGCGTTCGCGGGCACGTCCGGATGACCGTTGTACCAGGCGACGACGGTGGTCGCGGCGATGCTGCCGGGCAGTTCCTCGCCCTCGATGCCGAGACCTCGCGCGGAAGAGGCACCGACCGCGTAGACGACCGCGTCGTGGCGCTCGGCCAGTTCGTCCACGGACACGTCGCGGCCGACCTCGGTGCCCAGGCGCATCCGCAGCCGCGGATGCTCGTGAAGGCGCGAGAAAGTCTCGCCGATCCGCTTCGTGGCGGGGTGGTCCGGGGCGACGCCGTAACGGACGAGCCCGCCCGCGACCGGCAACCGGTCGATCAGGGTGACCCGCGCGTTCGTGTGGAGGAGCAGGTCCTCCACGGCGTACATCCCGGCCGGGCCGGTGCCGACGACGGCGATGTCCGGCGGCGCGAAATCGCTCGGGATGGCCCGGTCGAACGTCGGCGGCGCCCACCGATGGAAGTTCGGCGCGGGATCCGCCGACGGGACGGGCTCACGGTCGGCGTAGAAGGCCGCGTTGATCCCCGCGTAGACCTCCAGCGGTCCGGTCAGCAGGTCCGCCGGGAAGATCGCGTCCACCGGGCAGGCGTCCGCGCAGGCTCCGCAGTCGATGCACGAGGCCGGATCGACGTAGAGCATCTCGGTGGTGCCGAAGTCGGGCTCGTCCGGCGTCGGGTGGATGCAGTTGACCGGGCAGACCGACACGCAGGTGGCGTCGTTGCAGCAGGTCTGGGTGATCGCGAAGGCCATGTCAGATCAGGTTCGCCCGCTTGTAGAACACCAGCGCGGGGCGGGTGAGCAGACCGCACGAGCCGAGGAACTCCATCAGACCGGCGCAGCTCGACCGCATCATCGCCTTGTGGTGCTCGTTGGCCTTCGCCTCGCGCAAGGCGCGCTTGGTGTCGAGCCCCGCGTTCTTGTAGACGTCGCGGTTGATCATGCTGCTGACGATGAAGTACGACGCGATCGCGATGACCAGCGCGTTGATCCGGCGGCGCACGAAACCCGCGCCCTCCAGCTGTTCCCGCGTCTCCTCACGGGCGAACTTCATGTGCCGCGACTCTTCGACCACGTGGATGTTGTTGATGGTGCGCACGAACGGGACCACGCGCTCGTCACGCATCCAGTCGCGCTGCATCACGTCGAGGACCTCTTCGGCCACGAGGATGGCCGCGTACGCCGCTTCGCCGCTGGCCGTCGCCTTGAAGACCCGGCCGAGTTCGACGGCGAGCCGGCGTGGGCGGTACGGGGGCGCACCGAGCTTCTCGGCGCCGCGCGCGAACATGATCGAGTGGCGGCATTCGTCGGCGATCTCGGTGAGCGCCCACTGGAACGCCGGGTCGGTCGGGTCCTTGGCGTAGAAATCCCGGAGCACCATCTGCTGCAGGATCATTTCGAACCAGATGCCGGTGCTCGCGACCGAAGCGGCTTCCTGGCGCGTGAGCTCCTTCTGCTGCTCCGTGCTCATCTCGGCCCAGTAACTCGTGCCGTAGAGCGTGCTCCACTCCGGGCTGGCGCCGTGGAAGTTCTTGTCCAGCGGCGTCTCCCAGTCCACCTCGGTGGCGGGGTCGTAGGACAGCATCGCGGACGAATCGAGAAGCCGCCGCGCGGTCTCGTGGCGGCCTGCCCCGGCCGTTGCCGCGGTGCGTGGCACATCGGTGCTGGTCATACGGACCTCCCTGACGACGTCGACAGAGTGCGCGGCTACCTGTTACCGCGATTCACTGTTACTCAAGGTAACATATAGGAGCAGTCCACGAAAGAAGGGGAGATCCGCCCATGACCACACCCCGCCGCATCGCCACCTTCGACCACGACGGACTCATCTTCGACGTCCGGGACACCGGCCCGCTCGACGGCGCCGTCGTCGTCCTGCTGCACGGTTTCCCGCAGACCGGCGCCTCCTGGGCAGAGACCGCCACCCTGCTCCACCAGCGGGGATATCGCACGATCGTGCCGGACCAGCGCGGCTACTCACCCCGTGCCCGCCCGCGAGGCCGCTTCGCCTACCGATCCGGCCGCCTCGTGGCCGACACCGTCGCCCTGATCGAGACCCTCGGCTCCGGACCGGTCCACCTCGTCGGACACGACTGGGGTGCCGTCGCCGCCTGGTCGACCGCGGCACGCCGACCGGACCTGGTCACGTCGCTGACCACCGTGTCGGTCCCGCATCCCGCGGCGTTCCTCCGCGCGATGCTCACCAGCGACCAGCTCGTCCGGTCGTATTACATGTTCCTGTTCCAGCTGCCCTGGCTGCCGGAACTCGCCCTCCGGCGCCTGCCACGCGTACTGGAACGCACGCTGGCGGGAACCGGGATGACGCCGGCCCAGATCGAGCAGGTCCGCCGGGAAATCGTCCACGGTGGAGCCCTCACCGGCGGATTGAACTGGTACCGCGCGATGCCCTTCCAGCGCCCGGGCGCCCTCCGCGCCCGGGTCACCGTGCCGACCACGCACGTCTGGAGCGACGGCGACACCGCGCTGTCCCCGCGAAGTGCCGAACTCGCCGGGCAGTACGTCGACGCCGGCTACCGGCTCGAAATCCTGACCGGCGTCAGCCATTGGGTCCCCGAGGAAGCGGCCACGGCACTCGCCGCGATCATCGACCGCACCGCCACGGAGGCGGCTAGTCGACCGGCGTGACCTCGGCCATCTCCGACCACGCGTCGCCGTCGAGGTTCTGGTAGTTGATCCGCGGTTTCGCCGCGACGACGGTCGCCATGAACGGGAAGAACTCCTGGGCGTGCCGCGTGGCGACGTGCGCGTCGCCCGCGGCGCTGTCGGCGAAGACCTCGACCAGGACGAACTCGTTCTCGTCACCGGCGTTCTGGTAGTAGTCGAACGAGATGTTCCCGGGTTCGCTGCGCACCTGCTGCGTGTAGCGCTCGATACCGGCCAGCCATTCGGTTCGCTTCTCGGGACGGATCTGTGCTTTGAGGACGATCAGGATCATGGCCCGAGTATCGCAAAGCGGGCCTTCACGCGCTCCGCTCCGAGGCCGGATGAAAGACTGTCCCCGTGATCACGCGGCTCCAGTCCTGTTGGTCCGCGATCCGGTACCTGGCGGTCGGCGCGGCCTCCTCGATGGTCGCCTGGTTCGTCCTCGTCGGCATGCTCTTCGTGCTGCTGATGTGCCCGTTCGGCGTCGGGATCCCGGCGTTGCCGATCGCGCTCCAGCTGATCCGCCGTCCGGTCGGCTTCGAACGCCGCCGGGCCGCCCGCCTGCTGGGTGAGCCGATCCCCGAGCCGTACCGGTCCGGGAACCCGGTGACCGACCCGGCGTCGCGCCGGGACCTGGGCTGGCTCCTCTTCCACGGCGCCACCGGTTTCGTCGTCGGCATCTTCGCCATCGCCCTGCCGCTCGGCGGGCTCCGGCAGATCGTCACGGCGTTCATCTGGCCGATGGTGCCCGGCGGGGTGGAAAGCTCGCTCGGCTTCATGGTGACGTCGTGGCCGATGGCCGCCCTCAGCCTGGTCACCGGTGTCGGCATGGTCGCGCTGATCTTCCTGTACCCCCGCGTGGCCCGATGGCAGGCCTCCGTCGCGCGCAGGCTGCTCGCGCCCGCGCCGGGTGTCGTGCTGACCGACCGCGTCGTCGAACTGGCCGCGTCGCGTGCCGCCGCGCTGGAGGCGCACGGCGCCGAACTCCGCCGCCTCGAACGGGACCTCCACGACGGGACGCAGGCGAGGATCGCCGCGGTGGTCCTGCAGCTGGGGATCGCCGATTCGCTGTTCGACAAGGACCCTCAGCGGGCCAGGGAGCTGCTCGGCAAGGCGCAGGACACCGCGACCGGAGCGCTGGCCGAACTCCGGACCGTCGTGCGCAGCATCCACCCGCCACTGCTGACCGACCGCGGCCTCGACGGCGCCGTCACCGCGCTGGCCGATCGCTGCCCGGTCCCGTGCACCGTGGACGTGCGCAGCCGCGGCCGCCGTCCCGCCGCCGTCGAAGCGGCCGCCTACTTCGTGGTCGCCGAGATGCTGGCCAACATCACCAAACATTCCGGCGCCGGACACGCCTGGATCACCCTCGACGGCACCGCCGACACCCTGCTCATCGAGATCCGCGACGACGGCCACGGCGGCGCGGACGAAGCCGCGGGCAGTGGCCTGTCCGGGATCCGCAAACGGGCCGAGGCGTTCGACGGGACCTTGGAACTGTCCAGCCCCGCCGGTGGGCCGACCGTACTGAAAGTGGAGTTGCCATGCGGGTCGTGATCGTCGAGGACGACGCGCTGCTGCGCGAAGGCCTGGTGATGCTGCTGAACACCTCGGGCATCGACGTCGCCGCTGCCGTGGACGACGTGGACCAGTTCCTCGAACTGGTCGCCGAGGACCGGCCCGACGCGGTGATCACCGACGTCCGGCTGCCGCCCACCCACACCGACGAAGGCCTCCGGGCCGCCGTCAAAGCACGGAAGATGTATCCAGGGCTGCCCGTGCTCGTGCTGTCCGCGCACGTCGAAACCAGCTATGCGGCGGAACTCCTCGCCGACGGCAAGGGCGCCGTCGGGTACCTGCTCAAGGAGCGGGTCGGGAAGGTGGAGAAGTTCCTCGACGCGCTGGACCGCGTCGTCAAGGGCGGGACGGCCATGGACCCCGAGGTCATCACGCAGCTGATGGCGCACCGCCGGGCGACCGACCCGCTCGAAGGGCTGACCGCGCGGGAGCGCGAGGTGCTCGGGCTGATGGCGGAGGGCTACAACAACACGACCATCGCCGAACTGCTCGTGGTGAGCGACGGCGCGGTGCACAAGCACATCCGGAACATCTTCGCGAAACTCGGGCTGCCGGAGGACAGCGGGCACCGTCGGGTCCTGGCGGTGCTGGCCTACCTGGGCGGCAAGGGCTGAACTCACGAGCCTCCGAGTTCTTCCGCGAGCCCGACGACGATGCCCTCGGGACCCCGGACGTAGCAGAGCCGATAGATGTCCTCGTACCGTTCCACCGCACCCACGAGTTCCGCGCCATGGCCACGCAGGCGGGCGACGACGTCGTCGATGTCGTCCACCGCGAACATGACACGGCGGATCCCCAGCGTGTTCGCCGGAGCGACCTTCGGTTCGGGCGTGATGGCCTTCGGCCGATGGAACTTCGCCAGCTCGATCCGGCCGGGACCGTCCGGGACCCGCAGCATCGCGACGTCCTGGCGGACGTCTTCGAGCCCGACCACCCGTTCCGCCCCCGGCCAATCGAGTGGCCCCTTGCCCTCCAATTCCATTCCTAGTTCGACGAAGAACGCGATGACCGCGTCAAGGTCTTCGACGACGATGAGCACGTTGTCCATCCGCTGGATCGCCACGTTGGATCTCCTTCGCTCGGCGCGGTCGCGAAGGTAGCGCCAGCACCACCTCGCGACGGGGGCCACTCCCCTGTTCGCCCGCGCTGCCCGACCGTAGCGTCTTTCTCATGAACGACACCGAAAAGTCCGGCGGCGCACTGGTCACCGCTTCCCTCTGGCTCGTCCTCCTCGTCAGCGCGGCCACCAACGCGATCGGCCAGTTCGCCGGGATGGACTACACCTTCCGCATGATCGCCGGTGCCATCGCGATCGTGTGCATCGTGCTGCTGATCATTCGCCATCTGGCTCGCCGGAAAGCCTGAGCCATTCGACGGCCCGCGCCGCGGCGAACCCGATGAACGCGTCCCGCTCCGGCACACGGGACCGTGCGTCGACGGCGTCGGTGAAAACCCCGACCGCGTAACGGCCGCCATCGGGATACTCGACCACGCCGACCTCGTTGCGCACGGACGGAAGAGTCCCGGTCTTGCCGCTGACGCGGATCCCGTCGTCCGGGAATCCGGAGCGGAGCCGGTGCGGCCACACCTGGAGTTCCATCCAGCGCCGGACGTCCGCGCACGCGGACGGCGACGCGGCCTCGTCACGCCAGATCATCCCGAGCAACCGGGTGATCTCTTCGGCCGTCGTGGCACAGCTCTGCTCCGGTTGGAGCGCGCGCAACGACGCGATGCGCTCCATTGGGAGTTCGGTCAGCACCTTTTCGTCGTCCTCGTAGGAGATCCCGAGGTCGTCGCCGATACCGCGGAGCACCTCCCCGCAGTCCTGTGACACGGTGGTGTGCTCGAAACCGAGGCCGCGCAACGTTTTCTCCGTCGCTTCCTTGCCGACGCGGTCGAGGATCAGGTCGGTGGCGACGTTGTCGCTGATCCCGATCATCAGGATCGCGAGGTCGTACCAGGACATCGAGATCTCGTGCCGGAAGGTGGCGAGGCCGTACGGGCTCGGCGTGGGGTGTCCGGGTGGGACGGTGACCCGCTCGCCGAGGTCGAGCCCGCCCTCGGCGCCCTGCTTCGCCAGCTCCAGCGCGATCGGGACCTTGAAGACCGACGCCGTGACGACGGGGGCGTGCTCGGCGACGCCGATCCGCCGGGTGCCGTCGATTTCGGCCGCGTGCAACCGGACGCGGACGCCGGCCTGCTTAGCTCGTTCGGTGATCGTTTCGATGACTTCGGACTCGGTGGGCATGGGACTCCTGTCTGATCGAGGCGAGGCGGGCTGGGGCGGTGATGCGAAAGCCACTTTCGCAACGTTGAAGGTTGCGAAAGTGGCTTTCGCAACGTCTTCCGGTGGCTCACGTGGCAGGTGGTCATGGGGCCCAGGTGGTCGTGAGCACGCCGTGTCGCGAAAGCCACTTTCGGGACATCAGGTGTCCCGAAAGTGGCTTTCGCGACCCGCGCCGAACTACCGAACACTCACGAGGCCGAGCTGGATTTCGCTGGAGCGAAAGAGAACTGCCCCGGGTTCTGCGGCACCCAGAACGCCATCACGGCGGTGAGGAACGTGGTACCGATGAGGAATCCGAACGCGGCGGTGTAGGAGAAGGTGTCGGCGAGCCACCCCATCGCCACCGGCGCGACCGCGCCCGCCACCTGGCCGCCGAAGTTCATCACTCCCATGCCGATCCCGGTGACCGCGGTGGGAAGAACCCGCAGCGGCAGGCCGAAAACGGCCATCGTCGCCATGCCGAACACCGCGAGGGCGAGCGTCTCGTAGAGAGTGAACTCCGCGGTGCTGTCCGCGTTCACCATCAATGTCAGCAGTACCACGGTCACCAGCGAGATCGAGCCGAGGTACCAGCGGCCGTGATCGTGGAAGTACCGGTCGAACAGCCAGCCGCCGAGAATGGTCGTGCCGATGCTGACGAGCATCGGGATCGCGGCCAGGATCCCAGTCTGGCTCAGCGACAGTCCCCTCGACTCCAGCAGGTAGCTGGGCACCCAGGTGATCATCCCGTAGTTGAGCATGTTGGTGACGCAGAAGAGCAGGGTGAACTTCCAGATCACCGGCGACTTCAGGACCTGTTTCCGGGACACCTCGGGGGTTTTGACCTCGTCGCGCGGGAGGCTGCTCAGCCTTTCGGGCAGTGCCTTGGGCAGGATCGTCCACACGGCCACGCCGATGAGCGCGCCGACCCCGGCCATCCAGAAGAACGTGTGCCGCCAGCCGACCGCCATCAGCAGCGGGCCGACGATCAGCGGCGCCAGGCCGGCGCCGATACCGCCCGCGGACAGCATCACACCGGTCACCGTCGCGCGATTGCCGGGGGTGGTCCGTTCGGCGATCGCCTTGAACGACGCCGCCGGGAAAAGCCCTTGGCACACACCGAAAAGGCCACGGACGACGAGCAGCATGCCGAAGGTGCCCGCCATCCCGGTCATCGCGGTGAACGCCGACCAGAGCAGCAGCGTGACCAGCATCGGCCCGCGCGAGCCGTACCGGTCGGCGAGGAAACCCGCCGGGATCTGGCAGACCATGTACACCAGCGCGAACACGGTGACGAGCCAGCCTTGTTCGGTCTTGCTGAGCTCGAATTCGGCGCCGATCATCGGCAGCGCCATCCCGATCGAGAACCGGTCGATGTAGTCGACCGCCCACGCGCACACCATCACCACCATCGTGATGAGCGCCGTCCGGTTGATCCGCCGTGCTGTCCAGGTGTCCTCGTTGACCACTGCCGTCATGGCGCCTCCGCGGGATCTTCGGGAGAGGAAGGGAGACCGGCGCGAGCGTGGCGCCGATCACTCATTCTGAAACGCGGTCGCCGGACGGAGTTCGTGCGATCACACGAACATCGGCCGTCCTTTCGGGACGGGAGACCAAGGTCAGTCTTCGGCGCCCGGCGGCCCGGTCCGCGCGTCACGGGGCAGCAGCCGCAATTGCAGCATCGCGGCGAACCGCTCCCCCGCGTCGTCGAGGTCGATCTCGCCGACTTCGGCGAGGCGCCGCAGCCGGTAGCGGAAGGTGTTCGGATGGACGTAGGCCGACGCGGACGCCGCCCCGATGTCACCGAAGGCGTCGAGCCAGCACCGAAGGGTGTGCACCAGTTGTGACTGGTGCTGGGCGTCGTAGGCGAGCAACCGCGCGACCGGTCCGGTCGCGACGTCCCCTCTGGCCGCGGCGAGGTCGGCCAGCTCCAGCATGAGCGCGTCGACGTGGGCGTCTTCGGCGGTCGCGACGCGTTTGGCGCCACCGTTGGTGAGCAGCACGCGCAACGCCCGGTCCGCGCCGTCGCGGGAGGCGTGTAGTCCGGACGCGTCGAGCGCCAGCGGTCCGATGCCGATCGCGGCCGCCGCCCGGCGGCCCGTGCGCTCCAGGAAGGTCGACGCGACCCGCACCGAACGCTCCTGGCAGTCGGTCTGACCGCCGGGCATCGGGAGGATGCCGTAGGCGACGTCGCCGACCAGTGCCACGGCCGAACGCGGCTGGACGGCGCTCAGGTGCATGGCCAGCGCGTCGGCGACCCGCTGGCGATCCGCGACCAGCCGGAGATCGTCCTCGGGGTCGGGTGCGCCGAGCAGGCCCATCGCGAGCACGATCGACGGCTGGCCGAGCAATCCGAGCCGGGCGATGGCCTCCGGCGCACCGGAGCCTCCTTCGAGTGCCGTGCTCACGAGATCCGCACGCAGCCGCCGTTCGACGTCGGCGCCCGCGCGCAGCCGGAGCAGGTGCAACGCGACGAGTTTGGCGGCGTCGATCAACGCCTGGGTGCGCTCCGCGCTGAGCGGTTCCCGGACCGCCGCCCAGATCGAGCCGAGCACCTCGTCGCCGGCGCGGACGGCGAGCGCCACGCGGGGAAGCGCGATGGCGTTGTCGTCGTACCGCTGGGGATCGACGTACACGGGCGCGTGGTCCCGGTACAGCTTCTCGAAGACGCCGTCCTGTTCGAGGCCGCGGGCGAACCGCTCCGGCACCTGCCTGCCGAGGATGGTTTCCACCCGGGACGGATCCGCTTCGTCCTGGCGCCCGGAGAACGCGAGAATCCGGTTGTTGCGATCCTCGATGGTCACCGGAGCGTCGATGAGCGCGGCGATCGCGTTGGCCAGCGCGAACAGATCACCTGAAGGCATTCCGCCGAGGGTCTGCGGCGAGACCTCGCCGACGTCCTCTTCGGCGAGCAGCGTCCTCAGCATGGCGGCGAGCTGCGCCCAGGAGGCGCCGCGCGCGAGCCCCAGCAGGGCGACGCCGGACGACTCCGCGGCTCGCCGGAGTTCCGGCGCCGGGGTGACGGGAGACCGGACGACGAGCGCCGCCGCTCCTCGCGCACCCACGTCGTGCAAGAGGCGGACGACCTCGTCCCGGTCCCGCACCCCGACGCCGAGCACGACGGCCCCGCCAGGGATTTCGGATTCGTCGTGCGGATCGTGGATGACCACCCCGCCGAGCTGCTTGCGGGTGGTCCGGCCGACCACGACCGGCTCCAGGAGCACGTCCCCGAGGTCTTCGAGGACGCGTCCCAAGCTCGTATGCGGCTTGCTGGGCACCGGTGTCAGCACCCCCCGAAGTTAAACCCGGCCTCACCGAACCGACTGGTCCGATCCGACCAAATCTAGCCTCGGATTTCGTAGTCCGCTACGAACCGATCCACGCTTTCTCCGTGGTGACCTCGTCCAGAAGATCGGGAATCGGAGTCACGCCGAGTCCCGGCCCGGTCGGTACCGGCAGGTGCCCGGCGTCGAGCACGAACGGTTCGGTGATGTCGGTGCGGTAGAACCGGCCGGACGCCGAGGTGTCACCCGGCAGCGTGAATCCGGGCAGGGAGGCCAGCGCGACGTTGGCCGCCCGGCCGAGCCCGGTCTCGATCATCCCGCCGCACCACACCGCGATCCCGTGCGCCGCGCAGACGTCGTGCACCCGGCGGGCTTCGAGGTACCCGCCGACCCGGCCCGGTTTGATGTTGACGATCTGGCAGGCGCCGAGCTTGATCGCGTCCGCGGCCGCCTTGGCCGAGACGATCGACTCGTCGAGGCAGATCGGTGTCCGGATGCGTTTCGCCAGTTCGGCGTGGCCGAGCACGTCCTCCTCTTCGAGCGGCTGCTCGATCAGCAGGAGGTCGAACGGGTCGAGCCTGGACAGCAGGGGCGCGTCGCCCAGGGTGTACGCGGTGTTGGCGTCGACCTGCAGCAGCACGTCGTCGCCGAAGCGCTCACGCACCCGGCAGACCGGTTCGACGTCCCAGCCGGGTTCGATCTTGAGCTTGATCCGGACGTAGCCCTCGTCGAGGTAGCCGCCGACGACGTCGAGCAGATGCGGGATCGAGTCCATGATGCCGACCGAGACCCCGCACGCCACGGAGTCCCGGGTGGACCCCAGCTCGGCCGCGAAGGACCGTTCATGCGCGCGGAGTTCGGCGTCGAGGACCGCCATCTCCAACGCGCCCTTCGCCATCCGGTGGCCCTTGAACTTCGCCAGCAACGGCGTCACCTTGTGCGCGGTCACGTCGTCGGCGGCCAGCAGGGCGGGGATCAGATGGTTCCGCAGCACGTGCTCGGCGGCGTCGTTGTACTCCGACGAGTAGAGCGGCGCCTCCATCGCCACGCATTCGCCCCAGCCCTCGCCCGCCGGGGTCACCGCGCGGACGAGCAGCAGTTCCCGTTCGGACTGGGTCCCGAACGACGTCCGGAACGGGGCCACGAGCGGCATCCGGACCCGGCGCAGTTCCACACCGCTGAGTTTCACGACTGCTCCTTGGAGATCACGTACCAGCCGGCACGATCGAAACCGGCGACGTGGGCGTTGTCCGCCATCAGTCCGCCGAGGACTTCGCGTAGGGCGACCCGCCACGCGTTGCCGCGACCGGGATCGGTGCGGCGTAACCGTTCGATGTCGGACGGGACGGCGACGAGGACGGTCGGCCCGGCGGTGGATCCGATGCTCGGGCCGCCGTCGGGGCCGACGGTGAGCGCCTTCGCCGCGCCCAGCGCTTCCGCGTCGATCAGTACCGGTTCGCCGAAGGCGGCGGCGCGGACCTCCGGGCTCCGGAGGTCCCAGCCGACCATCAGCCGGTCGGTGTCGCCCGAACCGTTGATGTCGTCCTCCATCGGACCGTAGAAGTCGCGCAGGTAACCGATCGGGCGCGCGCCGAGTTTGCCGAGGTTGAAGTAGGCGTTGCGCCGCACCAGCGGGTCGAACGTCCAGGTGATCACCGAAACGCCCTGCAGCAGTGCCCACCCGCGCTGGTGCAGTTTGAGCGCGTGCCCGATCCCGCGGCCCGCGCCCGCCTTGGCGACACCGGCGATATGGCTGTGCAGGCTCGCCTTTCCGGGGCTCCCGAAGAACCCGA
This sequence comes from Amycolatopsis roodepoortensis, assembly GCF_024628825.1. Taxonomy (NCBI): domain Bacteria; kingdom Bacillati; phylum Actinomycetota; class Actinomycetes; order Pseudonocardiales; family Pseudonocardiaceae; genus Amycolatopsis; species Amycolatopsis roodepoortensis. Next base: position 9,415,638 of record NZ_CP102415.1, on the reverse strand, counting down.
AACAGGCACCCAGCAGTTCACCGTCCGCGAACGCGCCCGCGACGTAGTTCCCGGCCGTGGACATCGCGCGGAGCAGTTCCGTGCTCACCGGCCTGCCGCCCGGCCCGGACCGCCAGATCGACTCGAACAGGCCGACCACCGCGGCCAGATCGGCGATTTCGGTCAGTTCGCGGATTTCGACGCCCGAAGCCACGGCCGCGGCCCGCGCGGCGGCGACGGCCTCGTCACGCACCACCGCCGGCGCCGGACTGTCCGCGTTCGTAGCAAGATTCGTCACGGGGCAATCCTTTCCCGGCGCGTCGGCCGAGTCACCGTCGTGCCCTACCAGATTCGCCCGCGGGATTCGTCGCGCCGGACGGACCCCGCTTCGCGAGGACGTTCTCCACGAGCGCGGCCAGCAAAGCGGTCCGGCGCGGCAGTTCCGCCACGACGACGTGTTCGTGATCCGCGTGCGCGCCGCCACCGACGGCACCCAGGCCGTCCAGGGTCGGGACGCCCAACCCGGCGGTGTAGTTGCCGTCCGAAGCACCGCCGACCGACGCGGAAACCAGTTCTCCGAGACCGAGCTCCTCCGCCAGATCCTGCGCCAGGGCGAACAATGCCGCCGACGAGCCCTCTTCGAGCGGCGGACGGTTGATCCCGCCGGTCACCCGGACCTCGGCGTCCGCCACGACCGGGCGAAGTTCTCGGATGGCCCGGTCGACACGGAGTTGTTCCGCCTCGTTCCAGACACGGACGTCCACGGCCACCCTCGCCGCGGCGGGAACGGTGTTGACCGTCGTACCCGCCGAGACGACGGTGGGGGTAACGCTGGTCCCGGCATCGGGATCGGCGAGCGCGGCCACCGCGAGGATCTGGTGGGAGATCTCGATTCCCGCGTTGACGCCCTTCTCCGGTTCGAGTCCGGCGTGCGCGGCGCGGCCGGTCACCTCCACCCGGTAGTGGGAAACGCCCTTACGGCGGCACTTCAGCGCGCCGCCGTCGGCAGCGGCCTCCAGCACGAAGGCCGCGTCGCATCCCGCGGCGCTCTCCTCGATCAGCGCGCGGGAGGACGGCGAGCCGATCTCCTCGTCGCCGGTGACCAGGATGGACAGTCCACCGCGATCGGGCACGGTCGCGGCGGCGTGCAGAGCCATCACGACTCCCGCCTTCATGTCGAAGCAACCGGGTCCGCGCAACACTCCGTCCCGCACGGAGAACGGATGGGTCTCCAGAGAACCGTGCGGCCATACCGTGTCGTGGTGGCCGAGCAGCAGGACACGCGGCGGTCCGGCGCCGAAGCTCCAGCGCAGATGGGTGACGCCGTCGACGACGATCCTCTCCGGATCCACGCCGAGCAGTCTCCGTCCGAGTCCGGCCACCACGTCGGCGCTGCGGGCCACCGCTTCGTGGTCCGACGACGGCGATTCGCAGCGGACGAGCGTTTCGATGTCCGCGAGCAGGTCGCTCATCGCGGCTCACCCCGCAGCGGCTTGCCGGGGAAGGCGTCCGTGCGCAGATTCCCGTCGGTGACGACCGGGACACCCGAGACGAACAGGTGCCGGACACCGACGGAAGGCCTGGTCGGGTCGAAGTAGGTGGCCGCGTCGGTGATCGCGTGCGGGTCGATCACGACGATGTCCGCGTCGGCACCGACGTTGAGCCGCCCCTTGGCCAGCGCCCCGGGGGCGACCTCGTCGAGCACGCGCGCCGGCAGGTAGGAGCATCGCCGGAACGCCTCCAGCCAGGTCCAGGCCTTGCTTTCACGCACCATGAGGCGCAACGTCTTGGCGTAGGTGCCGGAAGTGCGCGGATGCGTCGCACCGCCGGGCGGAAGCGGCCATTCGGTGCTCTCGCTGGTGCCGTTCTTCCAGTACACGGGCAGCGCGTCGCTGGCGACGATGGCGTCCGGGAACGCGAGCGCCTGGTGCAGCAGGCCGAGGTCGTGCGGGCTGCTCTCGTCGAGGAACTCGAGGATGCACGGCGCGCCGGGATCCTCGGCGCGCACCTGGAGCAAGCGGCCTTCGTCGGCGATACGCTCCCCCGACTCCAGCATGATCACGCTGGACGGGGACAGCCCCTTCATCTTCAACCGCTCGGGCGAAAGGAAGGCGGCGCCGATACCCGTGCTGCCCGCCCCGTATGGATAGGCCTCGACGGTCACCCTCGACCCGGCCGCCCGTCCCGTTTCGAGCGCCGCGAGCACCCGCTCGATCTGGTGGCCGGACGTGCTGTTCACGTGACAGTGGTGCATCGCGGCACCGGTCTCGGCCGCGACGATCGCGATCTCGGCCGAACCGTCGATCGGTGTCTCCGGGTTCACCTCGACCAGTTCACGGACATGGGTGTACGTCGGCGCCCCGGCCTCCTTGGCCAGCCGGGCCAGCGCGAGGAACTCGCCGGGGTCGGTGTCGGGCGCGTAGCCGAGCAGCACGCCGACGCCGAGCGCGCCCGCGGCCAGTTCACCGTCCACAAGAGACAGCCAGTCCGCCAGTTCCTTCGGTGACGAAGTCCTTTGCCAGGCAGGGTTTCCGAGCACCGCGAGCCCGCTGTCGATATTCGCGTCCGGCTCGATCCCGGCGAGCACCTGCGCCCGCGCGGCACCCCAGGACGCGGAAAAACCGTAGTGCAGCGGGCGACCCGCGGCGGCCGCCTCGGCGTAGGCCCGCTCGATCGGCATCAGCCCGGCTTCAAGGTCGAGCGCGGTGGTCACCCCGTCCATCGCCTGGAGCCGCTGGCCCGCGATGGTGTGCACGTGGCTGTGCAGGTCGATGAAACCCGGCCCGACGACGAGCCCGGAGACGTCGATCTCCACGTCGCCCGCCTCCGCGGTCAGCCCCTCGCCGACGGCGGTGACCACCCCGTCGGATACCAGCACGTCGGCCGTGCCGTCGAACCCCGTCGCCGGATCGATGACACGACCGCCACGCAAGAGTGTCCGCATGCTTCGCCTCCTAGGATCGCCTCGTTCATGGCGACCCTAGGAGGTTTCGGCGGGCGTCCGTTCGTACCGCGCGACGAATCCGGACCCCTCGATCCATCCGCCCGTACCAACCGCTCGTGAGTGGCAAGGACGGTTCCAACCGCCCTCGCCACTCACGAGCCCGCTGGCGGTTCCCAGCCGGTCCGGGCCCGCGGAGCCACGTCGCGAAGTCTCGTTCTCAGCGGCCGCGAGCTTGAGTGTCGCGAAAGCCACTTTCGGGACGTCTGGTGTCCCGAAAGTGGCTTTCGCGACGCGGGCCTTCGGCGCGAAGGAAGCCGGTCAGCGGCCGCGGTGCTCGGCGATGATCTCCGCGTACCGGTGCCCGCTCGCCTTGACCGTGCGGACCTGCGTGTCGTAGTCGACCCGCACCAGCCCGAACCGTTTGCTCAGCCCGCTGTCCCATTCGAAGTTGTCGAGCAGCGACCACGCGAAGTAGCCCTTCACCGGAGCCCCCGCTTCGGCGGCGCCCGCCACCGCGCCCAGATGTTCCTCCAGGTAGGCGATGCGGTCCGCGTCGTGGATCGATCCGTCCTCGGCGACCTTGTCGTCGAAGGCTGCCCCGCTCTCGGTGACGTAGATCGCGCGGGCCCCGTACTCGTTGGCCAGCCGGTGGATCAGGTCCGCCAGCCCCTGTCCGTGGATCTCCCAGCCCATCGCGGTGGTTGCCGCGCCCTCGACCGGCACCTGCCGGGCACGCGGGGCCGGCCCCTCCGGGTCGTCCTCGACGATCTGCCGGAAGTAGTAGTTCAGCCCGTGGAAGCCGACCGGCGCCGAGATCACCTCCAGGTCGTCACCGACCACGGGTGGTTCGACGCCGTAGACCTCGATCATGTCCGCGGGGTAGCCGCGGCCGTTCGACGGGTCGAGCCACCAGCGGTTGACGTGCCCGTCCATCCGCGCCGCCGCCTCGACGTCCGCGGTGGAGTCCGACGCGGGCTCGATCCCGCTGAGATTGACCACGAGACCGATGTTCGCGGGCTGGACGGCGTTCGCGGTGATCGCCTGTACCCCGAGGCCGTGCGCGAGCAGGAGATGGTGCGACGCGTGGACGGCCTGCTCTAGATCCTTGACGCCGGGGGCGAAACGGCCTTCGAGGTAGCCGAGCCAGGCCGAGCACAGCGGTTCGTTGACCGTGTTCCAATCCTTCACGCGGTCGCCCAGCCGAGCCGCCACGACCGCCGCGTAGTCCGCGTAGGCATACGCCGTGTCACGCTCGGGCCAGCCGCCCTCCAGCGCGGAAGGCAGGTCCCAGTGGAACAGCGTGGCGAACGGCCGGATCCCGGCTTCGAGCAGCGCGTCGACCAGCCGGTCGTAGAAATCGAGACCAGCCGCGTTGACGGCGCCGCGACCGGTCGGGATCACCCGCGGCCACGCGACCGAGAAACGGTAGGCGCCGAGGCCCAGCTTCTTCATGATGGCGAGATCCTCCGGCCAGCGCCGGTAGTGATCACACGCGACGTCGGCGGTGTCGCCGTTCAGGACGGCACCCGGGACCCGGACGAAGTCGTCCCAGATGGACGGGAGGCGGCCGTCGGCGTCGACGGCACCTTCGACCTGGTACGCGGCGGTGGCCGCACCCCACAGGAAATCGGCGGGCAGGTGCAGATTCAAGGCGGACCTCTCTGTACGGAGCGACGGGCGGGTCATTTCACGGCACCGGCGGTGAGCCCGGCGACGAGATAACGCTGCAGCAGCAGGAATCCGGCGACGACCGGGACGGAGACGATCAGGGACGCGGCCATGACCTGGTTCCAGTACACCTGGACCTGGGTGGAGTACTCCTGGAGACCGACCGCGAGGGTCCGCGTGCCCGAATCGGTCATCACCGACGCGAACAGCACCTCGCCCCAGGCCGTCATGAACGAGTAGATCCCGACCGCGACGATGCCCGGCATGGCCGCGGGGATGACCACCCTGATCAACGCGCCGAGTGGCCCCGTGCCGTCGACCATCGCGGCCTCGTCGAGTTCCTTGGGGATCGAGTCGATGTAGCCGGCCAGCATCCAGATCGCGAACGGCAGCGAGAAGGTCAGGTAGGTGATGATCAGCCCGAGCCGCGAGCCGTACAGGACGATGCCGGTGGTGTTGCCGATGTTGACGAAGATGAGGAACAGCGGCAGCAGGAACAGGATGCCGGGGAACATCTGCGTGGACAGCACGGTCATCTTGAAGAAGTTCTTGCCCCGGAACCGGAAGCGGCTCAAGGCGTAGGCCGCGAAGATCGCGATCACCACCGACAGGATCGCGGCCGAGCCGGAGATGATCAGGCTGTTCACGAAGTATTCGGCGAGCGGGATGGTCTCCCAGATGTCGAAGAACGGCTGGATGGTCAGCGTCGTCGGCACCCATTCCCAGGCGCCCTGCACGTCCCCGAGCGGCTTCAGCGACGAGGAAACCATCGCGTACAACGGCACCAGCGTGAACAGGGCGAGGAAGCCGAGGACGAATCGGCGGGCCCACGGGACCCAGCGGGGCTCAGACAACGGCGTTCCTCCTCCGCGCGGTCAGTCCCAAGTAGACGGTGCTGACGATGAGCAGGAACAGCAGCAACAGCACCGACATCGCCGAGCCGAGGCCGAAGTTCCAGGTCACGAAGGAACTCTGGTAGATGTGGATCGAGATCAGCGACGCCTCCTTCGGCGCGGACGCTCCGAAAAGGACATACGGCGTGTTGAAATCGTTGAAGGTCCACAGGAACAGCACCAGCAGCAGCACCTGGTTGACCGGACGCAGCATCGGCTGGGTGATCGCCTGGAACTGACGCCACCAGCCCGCGCCGTCGATGGCCGCCGCTTCGTACAGTTCGCCGGGGATGTTCTGCAGCCCGGCCATCACGATCAGGAACGCGAACGGCCAGTTCCGCCAGACCGAGACCACCACCAGCGACCAGAAACTGTTGTCCCCGATGAGCCAGAAGGAGTCGGTGCCCAGCAGATCGTTCACCAGGCCGGTGTCCTTCTGGAACATGAACGACCAGGTGATCACCGCGGCGTACATCGGCAGCGCGTACGGCACCAGGAACAGCGTCCTGAGCAGGCCACGTCCGCGGAAATTCTTCTGCATCAGCACGGCGGCCGACGTGCCGAAGAGCCAGCAGAACCCGACCGAGAGCACGGTGTAGAGGACGGTGATCCAGAAGGAGCCGAGCAGCGACTTGCCCGCCGCCGAGTCGAAGTCCAGGACGAACCTGTAGTTGTCCAGCCCCGCGGCCGGGGCGGACGAGAAGTCCCGGATGTAGAACTGCGTCAGCTTGAAGAAGCTCATCACGAGCCCGGCGACCATCGGGATCAGGTGGACGAGCAGTTCGAGCAGGATCGCGGGCAGCAGGAGCAGATACGGCAGCGCGACCATGCGCCGTTTGCGCCGGACACGCCGCGGCCGGGGCGCCCCGGCCGCCTTCACGGCCGGGGCGTCGTCGAGAGCGGTCGGCATCAACTACCGGCCGCGATCTGCTGGTCCGCCTGGTTCAGCTGGTCCCGGATCTTGGCTCCGTCGACCGGCTTGCCCGCGGCGACGTCGGCGAACATCGCCTTCATCGCGGTGCCGATCAGGGTCTCGAACTGCGACTCCTGCGGGACCTGCGGCATCGGCTCCGCCGAATTCGCGAGCACGTTCTGGAAGACCTTGACGTCTTCGGTCTGGAACGCGGCGTCGCCGTAGGCGTCCTGGACGGTCGGCAGCGAGCCGTAGGTCTTGTTGAGCAGCGCCTGCTCCGGCGCCGAGATCATGAACTTCACGAAGTCCAGTGCGGCGTCGGGGTTCTTGGTGTTCTTGAAGACCGCCATGTTGATACCCGCGACGAAGCTGGTCACCTTCCGGCCGTTCGGCGGCGCGGCGGCGGGCAGCGGGATCGGCGCGACGCCGAGGTTCGCCATGTCCATCCCGATGTTCTTGAACGACCCCGCGGAGGCCTGGTTCATGAACATCGCGGCCTTGCCGTCCGACAGGTCCTTGAGGGATTTGGCGGTGTCGGCGTACTCGGCGTTGGCCGGATCGACGATCTTGTCCTTCTGCATCAAGTCGACGAACTGCTGCACGGCCGCGACCGACGGCTCCGAAGCCAGCTGCGGCTTGCCTTCCGGCGTGAAGAACCGCGCACCGTGCTGGGCACCGAGGATCGCCGCGTGGTGGCTGTTCTCGGTGACCTGACCGGCCTGGAGCGACAGCCCCCACTGGCCCTTGTCGGGTTTGGTGAGCTTCTTGCCCTCCTCGACGAGCTCCTCCCAGGTGGCGGGCGGCTTGGCGATGCCGGCCTCCGCGAAGAGTTTCTTGTTGTAGTACAGGCCGTACGCCTGGCCGTAGAGCGGTACGCCGACCGGCGGCTGCCCGCTCGCCCCGGTGGCCGCCAGCGACGGGCCGAGGAAGCGCGATTTGCCGCCGACCTTCTCCAGCGCGGCGTCGTCGAACGGCAGGAACGCCCCGGTCGCCTGCAACGAGGCCGACCACGTGTTGCCGATGTTGAGCACGTCCGGGCCCTTGCCGGAGGTGGTGGCCGCGAGGATCCGGTTGAGCAGATCCGTCCACGGGACGACCTCGAGCTTGACCTTGATCCCGGAGGCCTTCTCGAACTTGTCGAGTTCGGGCTGCAGGACGGCCTTGTCGTTGTCGAGACTGGTGCCCTGGTTGGACGCCCAGTACACGAGCTCCTTGGGGGCACTGGACGACGTGTCGCCGCCGCCGCACGCCGTCGTGGCGGCGGCCGCCAGCGCCAGGACGAGCGCGGGAGCGATCTTTCCGATTCGCATCGATGGTCCTCGGGGTGAGTGGCCAAGCCGCGCCCGGAACCTGTGACCCGGGACACGTCTTATTTCAGGGCTTGAGTTAAGCCTTGGCCAACCTTGCCGTCAAGACCTTGAACGCCAATTCGTCCGGCTCGTTCACTCCCTCGTCAGCACGGCGAAGGCCTCGCCGCGATGGACGGCGAAGAGTTCGAGCGCCTTCTCGCCGTCACGAGCACGAAGAGCGGCCGCCAGCCGGCGATGTTCGGCCGGGATGCTCGCGAGGTAGCCGTCGGAGCTCACGCCGATCCGGGTCAGCAGGAACAGGTGCACCTGCGACCGGATCGCCTGCCACGCCTCGACGAGCCGCCGATGACCGGACGCCGCGTAGACCGCGTCGTGGAAGTCGATGTCACAGCGGACCATCTCGTGTTCGTCGCGTGCCCGGTCCATCCGGTCGACGACCTCGTCGATCGCGGCCAGGTCCGCGTCCGGCGCGTTCGCGACCACGAGCCGGACGGCCAGCTGTTCCAGCGCCGACCGCAGGCTGTCGAGTTCCGCGACGTCCACATCGGACAGGGTCGTGACGATCGCGCCGCGGTGCCATTCGCTGCGGACCAGGCCCTCGCGCTCCAGTTTCAGCAGCGCTTCGCGCACCGGACCGCGGCTGACGCCGAGCGCCTCCGAAAGCTCGACCTCGCGCAACTGCGCGCCGGGCGGATAGGCGCCGCCGAAGATGGCGTCCCTGACCCTGTCGGCGACCTCGTCCGCCAGCCCGCGACGACGTGCCGGCACCACCCTGCCGGGTTCGCTCATCCTCATCCTTCCGACCGGAACGCCCGATACTAGCGACCCTGCTCTTGTCCTAATGTTAACATTGCGACAACCGCCGTCCCGCCGGAAAGGATGCCCCGGACATGACCGTCCTCGACTCCCCCATCCCCCGCTTCCACCTCGCCATGCCGGTCGACGACCTCGCCGCCGCGCGCACCTTCTACGGTGAGGTCCTCGGCCTCGAACAGGGCCGCAGCTCCGACACGTGGATCGACTGGAACCTCCACGGCCACCAGTTCGTCACGCACCTCGCGCCGGAGCGGCCGCAGAGGATCCACAACCCCGTGGACGGGCACGACGTTCCCGTGCCCCACTTCGGGTTGATCCTCACCGTGCCGGAGTTCCGGAAGCTCGCGGACCGGCTGCGCGCGGCGGACACCTCGTTCGTCATCGAGCCTTACGTCCGCTTCGAGGGTCAGACCGGGGAGCAGTGGACGATGTTCCTTCTGGACCCCGCGGGCAACGCCCTGGAGTTCAAGGCTTTCGCCGACGACTCGCAGGTTTTCGCCGCCTGACCGCGGTCCGTGAAGGCCTCCTTGCCTACCCTGACGGTAGCGAAGGAGGCCTTCACTACCGCCAGGGTCGCCACTCTCGGCCCAGATACACCAGCGACCACACAGCCACAGCGGCGGCTGCGCGTGAAGGGCCCCTTCCCTCGGCTCAGCCGAGGAAACTCGACCTTCACACCTTCCCAGCACATGAAGGCGGGCCCGCAATCGATAACCTCCGCATTATCGATCGGGTCGACTTTCCGCGTTGATCAAGGGCAGGCGCGGCGAGAAGCTGGTCCTGTCAGATCACGAAGGACCAAGGAGACGCCGCCATGTTCGACCCCATCCTGCTCCGAGCCGCCGACGCCGAGATCGTCAGCGACGCGCCGGGCAGCGAAATCACGCTGCTGGCCGACTCGGACACCACCGGCGGGGGCTTCACCGCGAACCGCGCGACCCTGAAGGACGGCGTCTTCGGTACCCCGGCGCATTTCCACACCCGGGCGACCGAATTCTTCTTCGTGCTCGAAGGGAAACTCCAGGTGCTGGTCGAGGAAACCCTGCACACGCTGGAGAAGGGCGACTTCCTCGCGGTGCCGCCCAAGGTGCCGCACGCGTTCGGCCCCGCCGCCGGATCGGACGCCGACGTCCTGGTCACCTTCACGCCGGGCATGGCCCGTTTCGACTACTACCGGCTCCTCGACCGGGTCGCGCGTGGCGAAGCCGACCCGGCGGAGATCGCGGCGACGTCGAAGCAGTACGACAACCACTACGTCGACAGCCCGGTCTGGCGCGCCGCGCGCGGTCAGTGAGCGCTCAATCGACGACCGCCGTCGCCTCGACCTCGACGAGGTGTTCGGGTACGTCGAGGGCCGCGACCCCGATCAGCGTTCCCGGCGGGACCGGGGTACCGCCCAGCTTGGCTGCCGCCCGGTCCACCCCTTCGAGGAACAGCGCGAGTTTGTCCGGCGTCCAGTCGACGACGTAGACGGTCATCTTCGCGACGTCGTCGAAGGTGGCGCCGGCCTCGGCGAGCGCGGTGCCGATGTTGAGGTAGCACTGTTCGACCTGCGCGGCGAGGTCGCCCTCGCCGACAAGGGCGCCGTCTGCGTCCCAGGAGACCTGCCCCGCGACGAAGACCAGTTTCGACCCGGTCGCGATCGAAACCTGCCGGTAGGCGGGGATCTCCGGCAGGCCCGCGGGGTTCACCAGGGTGATGCTCATCCGTACTCCTCGTAGTCACTTGTGGTTACCCAGGAACTGTAGGAGAGTGTGCGGCGGCCTGGAAGAACGCACTTTTTCGTGACTGGGGAACCTCATGGTGACCAAGCAGCTCAACGGTTCGGACGACGCCGATGTGATGCGGGCGGACTCGCTGGCGCGGGAGATCTTCTCCGACGTCGCCAACAAGTGGGCGCTCCTGATCATCGAGACGATCGGTGACCACACCCGGCGGTTCACCGAGCTGCGGAACGACATCGAGGGAATCAGCCACAAGATGCTCACCCAGAACCTGCGCATGCTGGAGCGCAACGGCCTGATCGAGCGGACGGTGCACCCGACGGTGCCACCGCGCGTCGACTACACCCTCACCGAGGCTGGGCACGGCCTGCGCGCGACGGTCGACGGGATGTGCGACTGGACCCATCGGTTCCTCGGCCACATCGAAGACTCGCGACGACGGTTCGACGCGCCCATCGACAGTTGACGAGGTCCCGCACCGGCGATGTCACGTGACTGGATGGGACGACACGAAGCCCTACGGCAAACGCACGACCCGCAGGAAGGCGGGCAACAGCCACGGTCGCGGACCGCTGACGACGATCTTGCGCGTCAGCGCGGAACGCACCTTGCCGACCCGGTGGAACAGCATCAGGTTCAGCGTCGGCGGGTCGAAGGAGATCCGCACGTCGACCGGCCCGCCGGGCTCCTCCACCGTCACCCGTCCCCGCTGCAGCACCAGCACGACCGGGGACGTGTACGCCGACCGGAACGCCACGGCGATCCGCCGATCCCGCGGTGGTTCGTCGGTGTCGAGAAGGTGCCCGACGTCGTGGCTCAGCACACCCACCAGGAACAGATCGAAGAACAACGCCGCGTCAGCCGGGTCGATCGTCCACGGCAGCTTCTGCGCCTTGGCGATGTCCCAGCCGTGGATCTGCAGTTCGTCGACGAGGTGCGCGAGGACGCCGGCCAGCGGCACCTTCGAGCCGCCGAGCCAGTCCAGCGGCGTGCCGGGGTCCGCGTCCTCGGTCCCCCGCAGTACTTCCTCGATGTCCGCGAGCAATCCGGCGACGAGCACCTCGGTGTCGCGTTCGCGAAAATCGCGCAACACCAAGGTGTTCAGCACGGAAACGGTGTCCACAGTGGTCTTCTCGACCTGGTCCTGCCCGCGAGCGTCCAAAACCGACGCGCTTTCCGGGCGCACCAGGGAGGTGTACATCTTCGCGATCATCGCGACGTGGGCGACGGTTTCGGCCACCGTCCAGTCCGCGGTGACCATCGCGTCCGGATCCGGAACGCGGGCGACCAGTTCCGCGAATCGCGCGCCCGTCACCCGATAGGCTCGCCGCACCGAATGCCACCGATCCGCGGCGATCGCTCTGGTCACCTCCCGATTTTATCGTGCTGCCACCGGAAATCCGTTCCGCTCGCGTGCGGTCCGCCGCTGCCCGAAAGCGCAGTGACCGTACTCACTACGGAAATTCACGTGACACACACCGACCGGCACAGGCAGACTGAACGAAAGACTCAGCCTCGCCTTCGCTGTCACCGCTGCCGGCGCCGAAGGCGGCCGACGCGGACCCGCGCCCTTCCAGGAGCCCTTCACTGATGACCGAGACCCTGCCCGAAACCGCCCACGACCAGCAAAGGGCACCGGCGAAAGCCGGCCTCCTGATCGGGGTCCTGGTCCTTTCCGCGTTCGTGATGATCCTCAACGAGACCATCCTGAGCGTCGCGCTGCGTGACCTGACCGTCGACCTCCAGGTCCCGACCACCACCGTCCAGTGGTTGACCAGCGGCTTCCTGCTCACCATGGCGGTCGTCATCCCGACCACCGGGTTCCTGCTCGAGCGGTTCACCCCGCGCCAGGTGTTCCTCGCCTCGCTCACCCTGTTCAGCACCGGCACCCTGGTCAGCGCGCTCGCCCCGGGCTTCGCCCTGCTGCTGACCGGCCGGGTCATCCAGGCCTGCGGGACGGCGGTGATGCTGCCGCTGCTGATGACCACGGTGATGCGCCTGGTCCCGGTCGAGAAGCGCGGCGCCACGATGGGCACGATCACCATCGTCATCGCGGTCGCTCCTGCGATCGGCCCGACCATCGGCGGTGCCGTGCTCTCCTCGCTCGGCTGGCGCTGGATGTTCTGGATCGTGCTGCCGCTCTCGCTCGCCGCCCTGGTGGTCGGCATGATGCAGCTGCGGCTGGACAGCGACACCCGCAAGGTGCCGCTCGACGTGCTGTCGGTGGTCCTCTCCGCGCTCGGTTTCGGCGGCGTGCTGTACGGCCTGTCGGTGTCCGGCGAATCCGCGGGCGGGCATCAGCCCGTGCCGCCGTGGGCGCCGATCGCCGTCGGTGTCGTGGCGCTCGTGGTGTTCACCTGGCGCCAGCTGCGCCTCCAGAAGGAAGACCGCGCGCTGCTGGACCTGCGTCCGTTCACCCACCGCAGTTTCGTCGTCTCCCTGGTGCTGACGGCCCTGCTGTTCATGTGCCTGCTCGGCGCCGCGGCGATCCTGCTGCCGCTGTACCTGCAGACCGTCCTGCACACCACCACGTTCGTCAGCGGGCTCGCGGTGCTGCCCGGCGGACTGGTCCTCGGCCTGCTCGGCCGCCCGGTCGGCGCGTTGTACGACCGCTTCGGCCCGCGGCCCTTGGTCGTCCCCGGTGCGGCCGCGATGGCGATCTCGCTGTGGCTGTTCGCCCTGCTCGGCGCGGAATCACCGCTGATCGCGGTCATCGCCATCCACGTCCTGCTGATGGGCGGGCTCGGCCTCATGATGACGCCGCTGATGACCGAATCCCTCGGTTCGCTGCCCGAACACCTCTATTCACACGGCAGCGCGATCCTCGCCACCCTTCAGCAGCTCGCCGGCGCCCTCGGCACCGCCATGTTCATCGCGGTGGCCACGGCCAGCACCACCACCGCCGGGGCGGTCAGCCCCGACGCGGGCGGCATCCGCACGACGTTCATGGTCGCCGGCTGTGTCGGTCTCGCCGCGTTCGTCGGATCGCTCTTCGTCAAGAAGAGCGCCGGCACCGGTGCGGTGGCCGCGCAGCACTGACGTTCGCCTCGCGCCCGCCGTCGCCTCCGCCGGAGGAACGGCGGGCGCGCGTCGTCCGATCACCTTCCGGCCGTAGGCGATGGCGGGCTGTTCGATCCAGCGGCGCAGCGCGCAGGCGAACACCAACGCGACACCGGTGGTCGCGGCGGCCTTGGCGAGCCCGCTGGGCAGCAGCCAGCCCGTGACTCCGGCCGCGCCGGTCTGGGCGAGGTAGAGCGCGTACGAACGGTCTCCGACGAAGGTCAGCGGCCTGCTCGAGAGCAGCGTCCGGACCGGGCCCGGCGACACGACGGCCACGAGCAGCAAGGCCGAGCCCGCCGCGTAGACCGGCACCACGGACTGCCAGTGCCCGCCGAGCGCCTTCGCCAGCGGGCCGACGGAGAACTGCAGCACGACGAACCCGCAGCCGATCGCCGTGGCGACGGCCGGGCTGGTCAGCGGCCGGACAAGGGCGAAACCGCGCGGATGGTGGAGCGTCATCGCCAGCAGGCAGCCGACGACCAGCGAGCAGTAATGCACCGAAAGACTCGCCCAGGTGTGCGAGGGTGCCAGCGGCAGCGCGAACAGCACGACACCCAGGACGGCCGACGCGCCCAGCAGCAGGCGCAGCGCCGTCTTCCCGCTTCGCGCGAACGAAGTCAGCACCAGCAGCGCGGGCCAGACCAGGTAGAACTTCTCCTCCACGCCCAGCGACCACGAGGTCGGATAAGGCGTGTTGAAGTCGACGAGTTCGTTGCCGAAGACGAGGTAGTACGGCATGGCGTCGGCGAGCCTGCTGCTCTGGTACGTCCCGCCGAGCAGGACCGCGACCGTGGTCAGCGCCAGGAGCAGGAAGTACACCGGCATGATCCGGAAGACCCGGCGAAGGTAGAACCCGCGCAGTGAGATCCGGCCGTCACGGTCTTCCTCGCGCAGGGCCAGCGTCGTGATGAGGAAGCCGGACAGCACGAAGAACAACTGCACGGCGATCCAGCCTTGGAGGCGGTCGACGACCGGGCCTCCGTAGTGGAAGAACACGACGGCCACGGCGGCGAGCGCGCGTACGCCGGTCAGGCCGGGGAACCACGACGATGCCAGGTAGTCGGCGTGGTCGAGGGGGCGCCACCACGAGCGGCGTGCGGGAGCGAACATGCCCCGAAGGTTCGTGCGCGGACGCTGAACCGAAGCTTAAGGAAGCTGAAGAGGTCTTCAGCTTCGCGCTTTCGCCAACGGCAGGCGAACGACGAGCCGGGCACCGCCGTCATGGTCGGCGACTTCGACGGTGCCGCCGTGCGCATGGGCGATCTCGGCGACGATCGCCAGCCCCAGACCCGCGCCACCGTCGTCACGCGCACGTCCGTCGTCGAGACGCACGAAGCGATCGAACACCCGGTCACGGTCCGCGGCGGGAATGCCTGGCCCGTCGTCGGTCACCTCGACCACGGCGTACTCGTCCACAGTGGACACCCGCACTTCGACACCGGTGCGGGTATGGCGTTGCGCGTTGTCCACCAGGTTTCGCAGCAACCGCTCCAGCCTGCCGCGGTCGCCGAGGACCATCGGATCCCCGTCGATCCCGGCCCGGACACCCCGCCGGCCGGAGAGGCAGGATTCGACCACTTCGGACAGTCGCACCGGGGTGGTCCGTTCCGGTTCCGCGTTGTCCAGCTTGCCGAGCAGCACGAGATCCCCGACGAGGTCCTGCAGCCGGGTGATGTCGAGGAGCGCGTTGCGGCAGGCGTCACGCCAGTCCAGCCGGTCCGGATGCGCGAGCAACACCTCCAGCTGGGTCCGCAGGGAAGCCAGTGGAGTACGCAGTTCGTGCGACGCGTCCGAGGTGAAGCGGCTCTGCCGGGTGACCGCCGTGTCCAGGCGGGCGAGCATCGTGTTCATCGTTTCGGCGAGCTTCGCGATCTCGTCGGCGCTGTCCGGGGCCGGGACCCGGCGGGAGAGGTCGTGCGCGCCGATCTCCGCGACTTCCGCGCGTATCGCCTCGACCGGCCGCAGCGAACGGCGTACGGCGAGCCACGCGACCGCCCCGATCAGCAACGCGATCACCGGGACACCCACCAGCAGCGTCACGCGTACCGCGTCGAGCGCCGCCTGCCCGGACTCGTCGACCACGGCGGCGCCGTAGATCCGGTACTTGCTGTCGCCGCTCGTCTCGGCCGCGACGTGCACGCGTGTCTCGGTGGTCTCGACGTCACGTCCGAGCACTCCCCGGCAGCCGACCGAGCCCGCCATCGACTCGTCGACCGCGCCCGCCTCGAGAACCGACACGGAATCACCGCGCTGATAATCGTCCGCCTGGACCAGCAGACCGTGCCGCAGACCCGGGCATCCGACGACGCGCATGCCGGACTGGTCGACCACCTCGTAGGCCGAATCCCGGACGAGCAGGAGCAGATCGGCCGGCGCGGCGCCGGTGTTCAGCAGCTGCACGATCGCCGCCGCGCGAGCCCTCGCCACCTGCGCGGCCCCCGCCCCCAGCCGGTTCTCGGCGTCGAGCACGAGCCAGGCCGAAACGACGCCGAGCGCGACGAGCGACGTCACGAACGAAGTCAGCGCGACCCGGAAGCGGGTCGTCCGCAGGAACTCACGCACCGGAGCCCACCACGTGATAGCCGGCGCCGCGCACCGTGCGGATCGTCTCCACCCCGAACGGCAGATCGATCTTGCGCCGCAGCGCGCTCACGTGGACCTCGACGAGATTCGCGGTCGCCGACGCGGTGAAATCCCAGAGGTTCTCCAGCAGTTCGGCCTTGGTGACCACCTCGCCCTGCCGTTGCATCAGATACGCCAGCAGGGCGAATTCCTTGGTGGTCAACGGGATCTCGGCCGTACCGCGACGGCAGACACGGCTCGCCTGGTCGAGTTCGAGGTCGCCGAGCCGCAGCGTGCCCGGCCGGGTCGCTCCCCCGCGCCGGATCAGCGCCCGGAGCCGGGAGAGCAGGACGCCGTAGGAGAACGGCTTCGGGAGGAAGTCGTCGGCGCCGGTGTCCAGCGCCTCGATCTCGTCGTCCTCGCCGTCCTTCGCGGTCAGCATGAGGATCGGCGTGGTGTCGCCCCGTTCGCGCAGCCTCCGGCAAACGCGGTAGCCGTTCAGCCCCGGCAGCATGATGTCGAGGATCATCGCGGAATACGGATGTTCGGCGGCGTACCAGAGCGCGTCGCGGCCGTTGTGCGCGACGTCCACGGCATAGCCCTCGGCGCTCAGCCCCGCGCGCAGCGACTCGGCCAGCCGTCGCTCGTCCTCCACGAGCAAGATCCTCATCCGCTCACGATCCCATACGGCCCGGCCACATTCGGTCACCGCCCGCCCGCTGTCCGGGTGAAGGCTTCGCCGCCGTCAGGACGAGTCCTCCACCGGCCGGCTCAGTCCTTTGGTCGTATTCCGGGAGCGATCCCACATTTCGGATCGCTCGGCCTTGTCACGGCCCGGCCGCCCCTTTACGGTCCTCGATGGGAGCGCTCCCACAAATCGGATTCCGGTCGCAAGGAGGCGACGTATGAGATTCCGCAGAAAGGGTGTTTCGGCACCATCGGCCGTCTGCGCGGTACTCGCGATGGTGGCGGTGCCGGTGGTGCTGGGCTCGAACGCCGAAGCGGCGCCGGGCTGCAAGGTCGACTACACGATCACCAACCAATGGGACACCGGTTTCGGGGCCACCGTCACCGTCACCAACCTCGGCGACCCGATCAGCGGCGGCTGGACGCTGAGCTGGGACTTTCCCGGAAACCAGCAGGTGCAGCAGGGCTGGAACGGCAACTTCGGTCAGCAGGGCGCACGGGTCACCGTCCGGGACGCGGGGTGGAACGGCTCGCTCGGCACCGGCGCCACCGTCTCCCCCGGCTTCAACGGCACCTACTCCGGCACCAACGCCAAACCCGCCGTCTTCACCCTGAACGGCACCACCTGCACCGGTTCCACCGTCCCCACGACCACCACCCCGACCCCGACCACGACCACGACGACCCCCGGTCCCGGCGGCCCCAAGGCGGACAACCCCTACGCCGGCGCCGGGGTGTACGTGAACCCGGACTGGTCGGCGAAGGCCGCGGCCGAACCGGGTGGCGCCCGGATCGCGAACCAGCCGACCGGCGTCTGGCTCGACCGGATCGCCGCCATCGAGGGCACGGCCACGAGCCGCGGGCTGCGCGGCCATCTCGACGAGGCGCTCCAGCAGGCCGCCGGGAAACCGCTGGTCGTCCAGCTGGTGATCTACAACCTGCCCGGCCGTGACTGCTCCGCGCTCGCGTCGAACGGCGAACTCAAGGCGGACGAACTCCCGCGCTACCAGGCCGAGTACATCGACCCGATCGCCACGATCCTCGCCGATCCGAAGTACGCGGAGTTGCGGGTGGTGACCGTGATCGAGATCGACTCCCTGCCGAACCTCGTCACCAACGTGACACCGCGGCCGACGGCCACGCCCCAATGCGACGTCATGAAGGCCAACGGGAACTACGTCGCCGGCGTCGGCTACGCGCTGGCGAAGTTCGGCGCGATCCCCAACGTGTACAACTACATCGACGCCGGGCACCACGGCTGGCTCGGCTGGGACGACAACCTCGGCCCGTCCGCCGCGCTGTTCGCGCAGGCCGCGAAGAGTTCCGGCAGCACACTCGCCAATGTGCACGGCTTCATCGCGAACACCGCGAACTACGGGGCGCTCAAGGAGCCGTACTTCACCGTGAACGACAGTGTCGGCGGCACTTCGGTGCGGACGTCGAAGTGGGTGGACTGGAACCGCTACGTCGACGAACTGTCCTACGCGCAGGCGTTCCGGCAGGAGGCGATCCGGGCGGGCTTCCCGGCGGACGTCGGCATGCTCATCGACACCTCCCGCAACGGCTGGGGCGGCGCCGCACGGCCGACCGGACCCGGGCCGTCCACCACGGTCGACGCCTACGTGAACGGGAGCAAGACGGATCGCCGCATCCACCTCGGGAACTGGTGCAACCAGGCGGGCGCGGGACTCGGCGAGCGCCCCAAGGCCGCGCCGGAACCCGGGATCGACGCCTACGTCTGGATCAAGCCGCCGGGTGAATCCGACGGTGCCAGCAAGGAGATCCCGAACACCGAGGGCAAGGGTTTCGACCGGATGTGCGACCCGACGTACACCGGCAACCCGCGGAACCAGTACAACCTGTCCGGCGCGCTGCCCGACGCGCCGCTCTCCGGGCACTGGTTCTCCGCCCAGTTCCAGGAGTTGCTGAGGAACGCCTACCCGGCTCTGTAGGCCGTGGGTCTCGTGAGTGGCAGGGACGGTTCTAACCGTCCCTGCCACTCACGAGGCTTCTCCTTGCGCCGCACCGGTGATGTTGCGGACCATGCCACCGAAGACGACACCGTGGAACGGCGCGATCCCCTTCCAGTACGCGTGCCCCGCCAGCCCGTGCGGCTCGAACACCGCCCGCTGCCGGTACACGGTCCGACCGTCCTCATCGGACTCGACGCCGAGTTCGAGCCAGGCGCGGCCCGGCAGCTTCATCTCCGCCCGCAGCCGCAGCAGGCGCGGCCGGTCGAGGTATTCGACGCGCCACCAGTCCAGTGCCTCGCCGAGGTGCAGCCGTCGCGGATCCCGCCGCCCGCGCCGCAACCCGACGCCGCCGACGAGCCGGTCGGCCCAGCCGCGGACCGACCAGGCCAGCGGGAACGAGTACCACCCGTGTTCCCCGCCGATCGACTCGATGACGTCCCACAGCGCCTCCGGGGAGGCGTCCGTCCGCTGTGCCCGATCGTCCTCGTACACCGTCCCGCCCGCCCACTCCGGATCACTCGGCAGCGGGTCCGAAGGCGCCGCGGCGCTCGACGCGTCCGACCAGCGGGTCGGCACGTCGGCGTTGCGGATCCGGGTCAGCGCCAGTTCGACGGCGTGCTCGTAGTGCGTCAGCCCGTCCTCGGGATCGGGGATGTGCTCGGCGATCGAATGATCGTGACAGACCACCTCGTGCACCAGCGATTCGATCAGCGGTACGGCGATCGACTTCGGCACGGGAGTGACCAGGTTGACCCATTGCGCGGACAGCCACGGAGTGAGCACCGGCACCGGTACGACGGCTCGCCTCGGCAGACCGGCGACGACGGCGTACCGGCGCATCATGTCCAGATAGGTCAGCACGTCCGGCCCGCCGATGTCGAAGGCTCCGTTCACCTCGGCCGGGAGATCGGCCGCGTGCACGAGATAGTGCAGCACGTCCCGGATCGCGATCGGCTGGATGCGGTTGCGCACCCAGCGCGGGGTCACCATCGCCGGGAGCCGCTCGGTCAGGTAACGCAGCATCTCGAAGCTCGCCGAACCCGAACCGATGATCACCGCGGCCTGCAGGACGACGGCGGGCACTCCGGAATCCAGCAGGGCCCGGCCCACTTCGGCGCGCGACGCCAGGTGCGGCGACAACTCCTCGTCGTCCGGCACGATGCCGCCCAGGTACACCAGCCGCCGCGCGCCCGCCGCCTTGGCCGCCTCGGCGACCGTGCGCGCCCCTTCCCGGTCGACGTCGACGAAGTCCTTGCGCGCCAGCGAATGCACGAGGTAGTAGACGACCTCGCAGTCGCTCAGTGCCGTCTCGATGGAGGCCGGATCGGTGACGTCGCCGCGTTCGACCTCGACACGGTCACGCCACGGCTCCTCGGCGACCTTCTCCGGCGAGCGCGCCACCACGCGCACCTCGTGACCCGCGTCCAGCAGTTGCGGTACCAGCCGTCCGCCGACATAACCCGTCGCTCCCAGCACCACACATCGCATGTCCCCGAGTGTTCACGGCGCCAGGCGACCGCGCACTTCGACGGTCGCGGCGATACTGCTCCGGAGGAACCGGGCGACCGTCCGCCGCTCGTCCTCTCCCATGTCCCGCCACGCTTCGGCGTAGCGCCGTCCGAGCGGCTGGAAGAACTCGGAGCCGATCTCCCGCGCCTTCTCGTGCATCCGCAGTTCGACCTTGCGCCGGTCGGTCGCGCTCCGGTCCCGGAAGAGGTGCCCGGCCCGCTCCAACCGGTCCAGCACCGCCGTCGTCGCCGACGCGCTCAGGTGCAGGGCGCTCGCGAGCCTGCTCGGGCTCATCGGGTCCCCCATCCGGGCGGCGTCCATGATCACGGCGAGCGCATTGAGGTCGGTCCGGTGCAGGCCGTGTGCCTCGCCGAACATCTCCGCGAACCGGTCCGACTCGACCGTCAGCTGCCGCAGCAGGAGGACGAGCAAGTCGTCCGTGACGGGCTCCGTGTCCTCAGGCATGTCCGGAACCTCCCCTCACGCTGCCCCGTCCGGGCCACCACTCTACTATTTCGATGGTCGAACTATTCACTCGTCGAAGTAGCACTGCCACGGGAGCCATCCGTCCATGATCTCGGAAGTCGAACGCCCCGCCCGCACGCGGTCACGTCTGCGATGGCTGCTCCCCGCCCTGATCGCGGTCGCGTGGCTGATCTTCGGCGGATTCAGCGGACCGTACGCGGGCAAGCTGAGCCAGGTCACCGAGAACGACAGCAGCAGCTTCCTGCCGGCGTCCGCCGAGGCGACCGAGGTGGGCGAACTCCAGAAGCAGTTCTCCAGCGCCGCCGTCATCCCGGCGATCGTCGTCGCCGAACGGCCCTCCGGCCTGACCGAGGGCGACAAGCGGTTCCTCGCCGACCGGACCTCGAACGCCCGGCTCGTCCCGGCTCCGCGGAGCGACGCGGGCGCGCAGGTCGTCGTGCTCCTGGACGCCACGGGCGACCCCGGGGACGGCGTCGAGGCGCTGCGAGAAGCGCTCGCCCGTGACACCCCGGCCGGGTTGAAGGTGCTCGTGACCGGCCCGGCCGCGCAGGTCGCCGACCTGAAGGAGGCGTTCGGCGGGATCGACGGCCTGCTGCTCCTGGTCGCGGGCGCGGTGGTCGCGGTCATCCTGGTCGTCGTCTACCGGAGCCCGCTGCTCCCCCTGCTCGTGCTGCTGTCGGCGGTGTTCGCGCTGGGAACGGCGAGTCTCGCGGTGTACCTGCTCGCGGATCACGACGTCCTGGCGCTGAACGGGCAAAGCCAGGGCATCCTGTTCATCCTCGTCTTCGGCGCCGCCACCGACTACGCGCTCCTGATGGTCTCGCGGTACCGCGAAGAACTCCGGGCGACCGACGACGCTCGCTCCGCGCTCCGCACAGCCTGGCGCTCGACCATCGAACCGATCGCGGCGTCGGCCGGCACCGTGATCCTCGGCGTGCTCTGCCTGCTGTTCAGCGATCTGAACTCGAACAAGGGACTCGGCCCGGTCGCCGCCATCGGCATCGGCGCCGCCTTCCTCACGACCATCACGTTCCTTCCCGCGGTCCTGGCCTTGTGCGGCCGCAACGCTTTCTGGCCTTTCCGCCCCGTGGTGTCTCCGCCTCGCGAGGAGAACGGTGGACTCTGGAGCCGCGTGTCGGGCTGGGTCGCCCGCGCACCGCGCACGATCTGGATCGTCACCACGGTCGTCCTGCTCGCGGGCGGCGCGTTCCTCCCCCAGCTCAAGGCCTCCGGCACCGCGCAGTCCGACGTCTTCCTCACGCCGGTCGATTCCGTCGCGGGGCAGGAAGTCCTCTCGCGCTACTTCCCCGGCGGCTCCGGTTCGCCCACGGTGATCATCACCCCCGCCGGCCAGACCCCGGCGGTCACCGCGCTGGCCCGTGTCCCCGGCGTCTCGGACGTCCGCCAAACCGGCGAAGCGGGCGGGCTCGCGAAGATCGACGCCGTTCTGGCGGATCCCCCGGACTCCGACGCGGCCGTCGCGACGGTTCAGCGGATCCGCGAAGCCGTGCACACCGTCGACGGCACCAAGGTCGGCGGCCCCACCGCCACGCTGCTCGACACGAGGGAGACCTCCGAGCACGATCGGTTGCTCATCATCCCGATCGTCCTGGTCGTGATCTTCCTCGTGCTCGCCCTCCTGCTGCGGTCACTGCTCGCGCCGCTGCTGCTGATCGGCACGGTGGTGCTGTCCTTCGCCGCGACGATGGGCGTCTCGGCGCTGGTGTTCAACCACGTCTTCGACTTCCCCGGCGCCGATCCGGTCGTCCCGCTGTTCGGCTTCGTCTTTCTTGTCGCGCTGGGGATCGACTACAACATCTTCCTGATGACCAGGGTCCGCGAGGAGGCGGGCTGGA
Organism: Amycolatopsis roodepoortensis; assembly: GCF_024628825.1. Lineage (NCBI taxonomy): Bacteria > Bacillati > Actinomycetota > Actinomycetes > Pseudonocardiales > Pseudonocardiaceae > Amycolatopsis > Amycolatopsis roodepoortensis. Next base: position 9,393,258 of record NZ_CP102415.1, on the reverse strand, counting down.
TCGGCACGCGGGACGGGACGCTGCGCGGCCTCCGCGTCACCGGCGGCGTGATCACCTCCGCGGGAGTCGTGCTCGCCGCGACCTTCGCCGCGCTGGCCGTCCTGCCGATCCTCTTCCTGGCCCAGCTGGCGTTCATCGTCGCGTTCGGCGTCCTGCTCGATACGCTCCTGGTGCGCTCGCTGCTGGTACCGGCTCTGGCGGTGGACGTCGGACGGAAGATCTGGTGGCCGTCGAAGCTGGCGAAGTCCGGCCGGGAATGAACACGGCGATCGCCAGCGCGAGGAGCGCGGTCGCCGAACCGAGTCCCATGATCAGCTGGAAACCGTCCTGGGACGGGACCTGCACCGGTTCCAACGAGACGGTCAGCTGCGCGAGGATCACGCCGGCGACGGCGCTGGAGATCGACGCGGCAGCCGCCGCTTGCCGTACATGTCGCCGAGCCTGCCGACGACCGGTCTCGCGACGGCGCTCGCGAGCAGCGTCGCCGCGATGACCCAGGCCGCGTCCGCGGGCGACGCGCCCAGGAGTTCCGGCAGTTTCGGGATCAGTCATGCGAAGCCTCCGGGAGATCGCGAGCGAGCTTCTTCAAATTAAGTCAGTTGATTGACTTATGCCAACAAGCCGGGCACTGTGTGAACCACCGAACCCCCGCCACGCTGAAGGAGCCTTCGATGACGGAGCGTCCGCCGAGCTTCCCGTTTTCCACCGAGGCCGCCCTGGCACCGCCCGCCGAATGGGCCGAGTTCCGCGCGAAGTGCCCGGTCGCCAGGGTCTCCCTCGCGAGCGGAGACGAGGCGACGCTGATCACCCGCTACGAGGACGTCAAACGGGTCCTTTCCGACCCCCGGTTCACCAGGCCGACTCCCGCCGACAAGGCGGCGCGGGTCGCGGACACCGAATCGGGTGGGGTCTTCAACAGCGAGATGGCGGGCGTCATCCCGCAACACGGTGAAGCGCACCTGAAATGGCGCCGGATGCTCGGGAAGTGGTTCACGGCCAAGCGGATGAACGCCCTGCGGCCGGGGATGGAGGCGATGGCCGTCCAGCTGATCGACGAGATGGTGGCGAAGGGACGGCCCGCGGACCTCAAGGCCGGGCTGGCCTTCCCGCTGCCGGTCTGGGTCATCTGCGACATGCTCGGCGTCCCGGACACCGACCGGGAACGGTTCGCCCACTGGTCCGACGTCATGCTCAGCATGACCCGCTACACCCAGGCCGAATTCGACGTCGCCCAGGCGGAATTCGGCCGGTACATGGGCGGGCACATCGCGGCCAAGCGGGCGGAGCCGGGCGAAGACATCCTCAGCGCGCTCATCACCGACACCGACGTCGACGGCGAGCACTGGACGGACGCGCTGCTCGTCGCGACCGGGATCGGCCTGCTCATCGCCGGGCACGAGACCACCGCGAACATGATCGCGAAAATGGTGGCGATGCTGCTGGAGGACCGGAGCCGCTGGGAAGCGCTGCTCGCGGACCGGTCGCTGATCCGCACCGCAGTCGAGGAATCCCTGCGCATGGACGCCAACGCGGGGATCGGCATGTCGCGCTACCTCACCGAGGACTTCGAGGTCGGCGGGACGATCCTGCCGTCGGGCACCACCGCGATGTGCAGCATGGCTTCGGCGAATCGCGACGAGAGCGCCTTCGACGGCGCCGCCGACATGGCGCTCGACCGGAGCCCGAACCCGCATCTGGCGTTCGGCGCCGGAGCGCACGCGTGCCTGGGACAGCCGCTCGCCCGTACCGAACTCCAGGTCGTCCTCGGTGTCCTGCTGGAGAAACTGCCCACGCTGGAACTCGCGGTGGCGGCGGAGGACCTGCGCAAGGTCGAAGGGCTCGCCGTCGGCGGACTGCGGGAACTGCCCGTGCGATGGTGATGCCCATGACGAGTGAGATCACCGGTGCCCGCGCCGAACGGGCGCACGCGACGCGGGAACTGATCCTGACCGCGGCGGAACGCCTGTTCGCCGAACACGGCGTGTTCGCGGTGTCCAACCGCCAGGTCAGCGAAGCGGCGGGGCAGGGCAACAACACCGCGGTCGGCTACCACTTCGGCACCAAGGCCGATCTGGTGCGCGCCATCGCCCGGCGGCATTCGGGGCGGATCGAAGAGATCCGCCGCCGGATGCTCGCCGGTATGGGCGAGAGCACGGAGCTGCGGGACTGGATCGGCTGCCTGGTCACGCCGGTGGCCGAGCACCTGGCCGCGCTCGGGAGCCCGACCTGGTTCGCACGGTTCGGCGCGCAGGTGATGACCGACCCCGCGCTCCGCCCGATCATGGTCGAGGAATCGCTGACCTCGCCGTCGCTGGTGCGGATCGTCGAAGGGCTCCACCGGTGCCTGCCCGACCTGCCCGCCGAAGTCCGCGCCGAACGCGGCGACATGGCCCGCCAGCTGCTGGTCCACATGGTCGCCGAACGCGAACGCGCCCTCGCCGAGGGCACCCCCACTCCCCGGTCCACCTGGCACGACGCCGCGACCGGGCTCATCGACGCACTCGCCGGGATCTGGCTCGCACCGGTCACTCCCGGCCCGGACGAAGGAAAAGGACCATGAAGATCACCGTCGACCAGGACAAGTGCTGTGGCGCCGGAACCTGCGTGCTGCTCGCCCCCGACGTGTTCGACCAGCGGGAGGAGGACGGCATCGTGCTCCTGCTCCAGGAGACTCCCGACCCCGGCTCGCACGACATCGTCCGCGAGGCCGCCGATGTCTGCCCCGGCGCCGCGATCACGGTGAGCGAATGACCGTGCTCGTGGTCGGCGCCTCCGCCGCCGGCCTCGGCACGGTGGAGGCCTTGCGCCGCAAGGGTTACCGGGACCGGATCATGGTACTGGGCGCGGAGCCGCATCTCCCCTACGACCGGCCCCCACTGTCCAAACAGGTCCTTTCCGGACAGTGGGAACCGGGCAGAACCCAGCTTCGCCCCGCCGAACGCTTGTCCACATTGGACGTCGAGTTCCTGCTCGGCGACGCGGCTGTCGCGCTCGACGTCCGCGAGCGGACCGTCCACACCGCCTCGGGGCGCGCGCTGACCGCCGACGAAATCGTGCTCGCCACCGGGCTGCGACCGCGCACTTTTCCCGGCCAGAGCGAACTCCGCGGCGTTCACGTTCTCCGCACCCTCGACGACGCGCTGGCCTTGCGGGCGAACCTGCTGTCCTGCTCGCGGGCGGTCGTCGTCGGCGACGGCGTCCTCGGCACCGAGATCGCCGCGAGCGCCGCCGGGATGGGTGTCCCGGTCACGCTGGCCGGTCCGCAACCGGCACCGCTGGCTTCCCAGTTCGGCCCGCTCGTCTCGGATCTCTTGGCGGATCTGCACGCCTCACGCGGTGTCGGCCTGCGGCTCGGCGCGGCGGTCGCCGGACTGGACTCGCGCGACGGGCGCGTCACCGGGGTACGCCTGGAGACCGGCGAGGTGCTCCCCGCGGACGTCGTCGTGGTGGCGTTCGGCGCGGCACCGGCGACGGAATGGCTCGAAGGCAGCGGGCTCGCGCTGGCGAACGGCGTCGTCTGCGACTCCCGGTGCCGTGCGGCGCAGGGTGTCCACGCCGTCGGCGACGTGGCCCGCTGGCAGCACGAAACCCTCGATGTGGCCTTGCGCCTGGAGAACCGGACCAACGCGACCGAGCAGGCGGGGCACGTCGCCGCCGTCATCCTCGGCGACGACCGGCCCTACACCCCGGTCCCCTACTTCTGGACCGACCAGTTTCGACACCAAGATCCACGTCTACGGCACCCTGTTCGCGGATGCCGAAGTGTCCATTGTGGAGGGCTCGGTGCCCGAACGCCGGTTCGTCGCCGAATATCGGCGGAACGGCGTGGTGACCGGTGTCCTCGGCTGGAACATGCCCAAACAAGCCCGCCTGCGTGGCCTTCGGCTTCGGCGTGCACCATGCCCGTAACCTGGTGCCATGAGCGCTGATCAGGACGCCATCGACGAGCGGATCCAGGACGCCGGGGAACGCGGCGACCTGGACGAACTACGGCGGCTGGCCGACGCCGGCAGCAGCGACGCGGCGGACCAGCTGATCGAAACGGCGACCGAACTCGGCGCGCTGGACGAACTGCGTCGACTCGCGGAAAGTGGCAACCGGGACGCTGCGGAGCAACTGGCCGAACTCACCGAGGAGTAAGCCGGTCCCGCATCGCCGGAATCAGCACGGGGAGCGCGGCCAAGAGCGCGAGGCCCCGCGCGACACCCGCGACCGGATACGGGATGCGAAGCCCGAACCTGTGTGCGAGCAGTCCCCCGGTCAACGCGCCGAGCGGCATCAGCCCCCAGCCGAGCAGCCGGTAGACGCTGTTGACGCGGCCGAGCAGCGACGCGGGGACGTCTCGCTGCCGGACGCTGACCGTGACGACGTTCCAGATCGTCGTCACGAAACCGCTCACCGCCAAGAGCCCGCCGAGCACGACGACGTTCGGGCTGAACCCCATTCCGACGAAGACGGCGGCGTTCACGGCGAGCGAGATGAGGAGCGCTCGGAGGTCGCCGAGCCGGGCGGCCAGGCGCGCGACCACCAGTCCGCCCACGATGCCGCCGAACGCCGCACCGGCGAGCAGCAGACCGAACACTCCCGCGCCGAGATGCAGCACGTCGGTCACGAACAGGACGAGAGTCGCGTTCCCGAACTGACCGCAGAACGTGTTGACGCCCAGGAGCAGAGCAAGAGTGCGGAGCACGCGGTGTTTGCTCAGCCAGCGAAGTCCGTCGAGGACCTTCACTCGTTCCGAGGGCGCGGGGCGTCGCTTGGGCAGCCCTGCCAGAAGCAAGGCGGCGAGGACGAAGGACACCGCGTCGACGGCGAACGGGACCGTCCAAGCGAGCGCGAAGAGCAGGCTCCCCAGGGGCGGCCCCACGAACTGCCTGCCGACGACCAGCGCCATCTGCTGGCCGCCGTTCGCCTGGTGCAGCAGGCTTTCCGGGACGAGGTCCGGGAGCGCCGTCTGCGCCGCGTTGTCGTAGAAGACGTCGCAAGACCCCAGCGCGAACGCGAGTACGACGAGCACCGGCACGGTGACGGCCTCGGCCGCGACGAGCGCGGTGAGCACGCCGACGATCAGGGCTTGGAGCGTCTGCGTTCGCCACATGAGGGTGGTCCGGTCGACCCTGTCGACGACGGAACCGGCGGTGAGGGACAGCAGAAGCCACGGCAGGTACGTCGCGGCGGAGACCAGGGCGACATCCCGCGCGTCGCGGCTCACCGTCACCGCCAGCAACGGCAGTGCCGCCGTGAAGACGCCGTTCCCGAGACTGTCGATTCCGGTGGCCCACCACAGTCGTCGGTAGGCGCGGGGCAGGTTGCGCATGATCGGATCGTGGCCGGGTCCGGTGTTCCGGAGACACCATTTAGCTCCCGCCTACATACTCGGGCGATGCCGATGACCATCGAAGTCGGTGTCGCCGAACTGGCCGCGACCCGGTTCGCGATCTCGCCGCTGTCCGAGACCGTGGCCGGTGTGCAGCAGCTCGCCGGGATCGACCGGAACGCGGTCAACCTGCCCTGGCTTCGGTGGGCGCGCGAAGAACTCGATCGCGAGCCACTCGACCTTTCGAGGACCTGGCCGTTGCTCGTGACCGGCAGGCTCGTCTGGCCGGAGTTCCTCGCCCCCGCCCCGCGAGACTCGGGGGATTCCCTCGACAACGACCTCGACGCGCTGCGGCGAACCCCGGCAGACCGGGTCAGGGCGAGCCTCGGCCGGGTCTTCGGCGCGAACCTTCCGGGTGCCGTCGCGGCCCTCGCCGACGACCCCGCGTCCGTACTGCGGGAGGTCGCCGAGGAACTGCGCGCCGCCCACGACCGCCTTGTCGCGCCGCATTGGCCGCGGATCCGAGCGGTACTCGACGCCGACGTCGGTTACCACGCCCGTGCGCTGACCGCGGGCGGTGCCGAGCGGTTGTTCGCGGACCTGCATCCGGATCTGCGCTGGCACAACGACCGGGTGATCCTGGCCGGCGAGCGGTGGCGCGATCAGCATCGTGTCGTCGCGCGCGGGCCGGGCGGTCTCGTGCTGATGCCGGTCGTCCTCGGGTCGCCGTATGTCCTGGTCAAGGGGAACACCTCGACCCAGACCACGATCCGCTATCCGGCGAGGGGAACCGGCGCCCTGTGGACCGCCGGAACCCGGCCGCCCCGGTCCGCCACGGTCCGGCTGCTGGGGCGGACGCGGGCGGACCTCCTCTCGGCGCTGTCCTCCCCCGCGACCACGACCGATCTGGCCCGCGCTCTCGGCGTGACGCCGAGCGCCGTTTCCCAGCACCTCAAGGTCCTGCGGGACAGCGGCCTGGTCGCACGGGAACGCTCCGGCCGCAGCGTTCTCTATCTCACGACACCGCTCGGCGAACGCCTGCTCTGACGGTCAGAGGTCGATCAGCTCGACGGTCACCTCCGCCACATCACCCTCCTCGATCCCCTCGGCTTTACGAACGGCTTTCTTCACCGGCAGCACGTACGCGCCTCGTTTGGCGTCCGGGAAGATCGACGTCTTCCATTCGCTGCCACCGATACCGGCCTGGACCCGGACCGCGCCGAACCCCCGGCGCGGGCCGTCGGTGATCTCGCGGATCTCCTCGGAGACGTCCTGGGGCAGGCTGACGAAGGTCCAGGTCTCCCCGCGGCGGGCGTCCCAGACCCAGAGCTCGGCATCGAACACGACGATCATCGGTGGAGCCTCGCACACGGGTCCGACAGTTTCCGCGTCGTGTCACATGCGGGCAAGGACGGAGGGATTTGGACGCTGGGCATCGGGCGGCACGCGCCCAGCGGAAAGCGGCAGCGCCCTAATCCTGCGAAGGATGCCGCAGTGACCGAGCCGTCGTCGCGCCGAGCACTCGCGAAGCCATCCACGCCAGCGCGTCGGCCGTGCGCGCCGGGGTGTCCGACGGCTGCATGATGTGGCTCAGCACGGTCCGCACCACGACGTCGATCGCCACATCCAGCTGCGAAGCGTCCAGCGGCGGGCCGTAGGCGCGGACACGACCGCGCAGCATGACCGTCGCTTCGCTCAGCAGGCTCCCGGCCCGCGACGTCAGCAGCGGCAGCAATTCGGTGTCGGCACCGTGCGTCGCCGAGACGATGGCGCGCAGCAGGAGGTTGTCGTCGGCGAGTTCGAGGACGCCGCGGACGGCGTCGTGAATGGCCTCGACGAGGTCTTCGGGGTGCCGCTCGAACGCGTCCCGGACCACGGAGAGGAACCGGGCGAGTTCGTGCGAGATCATCGCTTCGGCCAGCCGGCTCTTCGAACCGAGTTCGTTGTAGACGGTCTGACGGCTGACGCCGACGATCTCCGCGATTTTGCTCATCGTCACCGAGGACCAGCCGGAACGCACGGTCAACTCGATCGCCGCCGAGACGATCGGTTGACGGTACGGACCTCCCGCGACCGGTGCCTCACTCATGATCGTCATTCTAGGCGGCCGTTCCCGTCGCGAACGCCAGCGCGTCCGGCCACGGCGTCCGCCCCGCGATATGGCGGCGGTACTTCATGATCTCGCGCGGCCGGTCGATCGTCAGCGCCCCGACGACCCGGTCCCCGCGCCGGTACAGCGCCGTGAAGCCGCCGGCCTCCGGGACGGCGGCCACCACCTCGTCCGCCAGCGGGGTGCCGACGAATTGGATCCGGTGGTCGTACCAGTCCGACCAGAAGTACGGCACCGGCGCCAGCTCGCGGGCCGACTCCGGGGCGAGCGCGTGCCGAGCGGCCGCGGCACCCTGCTCCGCGGCGTTCGTCCAGTGTTCCAGCCGCATCAGCTCGCCGTCGAACAACGGGTTCGGGGCGTGCGCGACGTCCCCGGCGGCATACACGCCGGGGATTCCTGTCCAGAGCGTCGCGTCGCACACCACGCCACCGTCGCGCTCGTGCAGCGGGACCCCGCTCCCCGCCAGCCAGCCGGTGGCCGGGACGACGCCGATACCGGCGACCACCAGATCCGCGGGCAGCACCTCGCCGGTCGATAGCCGGACACCGGTCACCGCACCGCCGTCGGATTCCAGGCCGGTGACCGTCGTGGACAACCGCAGTTCGGTGCCCGCTTCGCGATGCAGCGAAGCGCACACCGCGCCGGCCTCGGCCCCGACGGACCTGGTCAGCGGGACGTCGAGCGCCTCCACGATCGTCGTCGCCAGCCCGCGTTTCCGGGCCGTGGCGGCGACCTCCGAGCCGATGAAACCCGCCCCGATCACGACCGTGCGCGCGCCGTCGTCGAGGGCGGCACGGACGGCGAGCGCGTCCTCGGCGGTCCGCAGCGTGTGGACCCCCGCGATCCCGTCGCTTCCGGGGAGTCGCCGCGCGGTGGCGCCGGTCGCGATCACCAGCGCGTCGTAGGGAACCGTCCTCCCGGCGACCGACACCTCACGAGCGGCCGGGTCGAGCCCGTCCGCCGGCGCGCCGAGCATCAGCTCGACGCCGAACTCGTCGCGCAGTACGGCTCCGGTGTGGAAGGGGTCGACCCGCCCTGGGCCTTCCGTGGCCAGGAAGGACTTCGACAGCGGGAGCCGGTCGTAGGGCGGGTGGTCCTCCGCGCCGATCAGCACGATCCGCCCCCGGTACCCGTCCCGGCGCGCGGCCTCGACCGCGCGCAGTCCGGCCAGCGACGCTCCCACGACGACCAGTGCCACGGTCAGTCCCGCAGCTTCAGGGCGAGGACCGGGCAGGCGTCGACGGCGGCGGACAGGTCCTGGCGGTGTTCCTCACCGGGCCGCTCGTCGAGCACGACGACCGTCCCGTCGTCGCCCACCTCGAAGAAGTCGGGCGCCATCGCCTCGCACATGCCCAGCCCGTCGCATTTCGCGCGGTCCGCCTCGATCCTCATCATGCTCCGACCCTTCCCGGTGTCACGAAATCGACCTTCTCCCGCACGCCGCAGTCCGGGCAGCACCACGAGTCCGGGATCGCCGACCACGGCGTTCCGGCGGGGAAACCCTCACGCGGGTCGCCGAGTTTCTCGTCGTAGACGTAGCCGCAGCCCGGGCACATCCCGCCTTCGGTCGCGTCGCCGTGCGTGTCGGCGACGACCCGGGAGGGCACGGTGACGCGTGTTCCGTAGCGCGCCAGGATCTTGGCCCGTTTCGAGGGCTGGATGTTGGCGCGGGACATGTCGCCGTCGAAGTGCGCGAGGACGCGCGGGTCCATCACGCGCCGCCACACCGGCGGGAACAGCGCCAGCACGATCATCCCGGCGTAGCCCGTCGGCAGCACCGGCGATTCCGCGAAATCACGCAGTGTCTGGTAGCGGCGGGTCGGGTTGGCGTGGTGATCGCTGTGCCGTTGAAGGTGGTAGAGCAGCACGTTGGTGGCGATGTTGTTGGAGTTCCAGCTGTGGCTGGGATCCACCCGTTCGTAGCGGCGCCGGTTCGGCGGGCCGACCTTCTGCCGCCGCATCCCGTAGTGCTCCATGTAGTTCACGACCTCCAGCAGCGAGAAGCCGATCACGGCCTGGATCACCAGATACGGCAGGATCCCCGGCCCCAGCCACACGGTCATCGCCGCCCACAGCACCGCCGACATCAGCCAGGCGTTGAGCACGTCGTTGCCGATGCGGAACGGATGCCGGTCGCGCCGGGCGTACCGCTTGCGCTCCAGGCCCCACGCGGATTTCAGCGAGCCGAACACCGTGCGCGGCCAGAACCGGTAGAAGCTCTCCCCCACCCGGCTGCTGGCCGGATCCTCCGGGGTCGCCACCCGGACGTGGTGGCCGCGGTTGTGCTCGATGTAGAAGTGGCCGTAGAAGCTCTGTGCCAGCGCGATCTTCGACAGCCAGCGTTCGTGGCTCTCCTTCTTGTGCCCCAGTTCGTGCGCGGTGTTGATGCCGATACCGCCGATGCAGCCGATCGAGATCGCCAGCCCGATCTTGTCCGCGACGGACAGGTCGCCGCGAGCGATCAGCCAGAACGCGAGCACGAAACCCGCGTACTGGATGGGCAGGAAGGCGAAGGTGATCCACCGGTAGTAGCGATCCTTCTCCAGCCGTTCGATCACGTCGTCGGGCGGATTGCTGCGGTCCAGCCCGGCGAGCAGGTCGATCAGCGGCACGATCACCAGGATCACGATCGGCCCGATCCAGAACCACACGCCCCAGCCGGTGGCCGCGTGCAGCCCGATGGCCAGGAAGGCGAGCGAGGGGACCACCAATCCGATCAGCCAGAGGTACCGCTTGCGGTCCGTCCACCGTTCGGTCGAGCCCGCCGGGATCGTGCCCGTCATCTCGCTCATCGCACCCTCCTCCGTTGGCTGGGTTTACAAAACTGTAGGTGATGTACACCAGGTTTGACAAGTGGACACTATTTGTAAATCCGGCGTTGCTTCGTTTCGTGGGAACCTGGCGATATCTTGTATTCGTAAGGAAACTTACTTAACTTGTGAAGACACGCCGCGACCCACTTCGTCCGCCCCCGAAGGAGCGCGAATGCCCCGATCAACCCGCCGGATCCGGCCCGCCGCCGCGGCCGCCGTAGCCGCCGCCCTGCTGGTCCTGCCCGCCATGCCCGCCGCCGCGAGCACTTTGGCGAACAGCCCCTGGCCTGGCGCTTCAGCCGTCGCGAACGCCGACGGTTCGAACGTCCTCGGCGGCAACATGAGCGGCCTGTCGTTCGGCAGTCCCGACGTCCTGTGGGCGGTCAAGAACGGTCCCGGGACGCTGTACCGCCTCGTGCGCGACGGCGCCAAGTGGCGGCCGGACACCACCAACGGCTGGTCGTCGGGCAAGGCGCTGCGCTACCGCGACGGCAAGGGCGACCCCGACGCCGAAGCCGTCGTCGCCACCCCGGACGGGGTGGTCGCGGCCACCGAACGCGACGGCGACAACAGCAAGACGAGCGCCCTCAAGGTGCTGCGGTACGACGTGTCCGGTTCGGCCAAGACGCTCAGCGCCAAGGCCGAATGGAACCTGACGGCGGACCTGCCGAAGGTTTCGGCCAACGACGGCCTCGAAGCCGTCTCGTGGGTCCCGGACAGCGCCCTCACCGCCAAGGGATTCGTGGATCAGCGCACGAAGGCGCCGTACAACCCGAGCACCTATCCCGGCCACGGCACCGGCCTCTACCTCGTCGGCCTCGAAAGCAACGGGATGATCTACGCCTACGCGCTCGACCAGGCGGGCGGGAAGTACACCCGCGTCGCGAGTTTCGCGAGCGGGCTCGGCTCGATCATGGAACTCGAGTACGAGGCTTCGACCGGCAAGCTGTGGGCGGTCTGCGACGACACCTGTGGCGGTGACTCGACGACGCTGGCCGTCGACGCGCAGGGCAAGTTCGCCGTCACGGCCACCTACGACCGTCCGGCCGGGATGCCGGACTACAACAACGAAGGGTTCGCGATTTCGGCCACGTGCGCCTCCGGGAGCAAGCAGGTCGTCTGGGCCGACGACGGCAACGAGGGCGGCCACGCGCTGCGCGCCGGCACCCTCTCCTGCGGCTGAACGGGGCGCGACATGAAATTCGCCTCCCTCGCGATTCTCCCGGCCTTGACCATTCCCCTGTTCCTGCCGTCCGCCGCACTGGCGGACGACGGCTGGGAATCCATCGGCACCGGCATGACGTCCGGCGCCAGCGGTATCGCCGTCCTCGACCGGGACGACGACCGGATCGACGCACTTGTCCTCCGGGACAACAAGAAACCCGGCGAGAATCGCGCCGTCCGGGTTCGTCTCGACCACGGCAAGGTGTCCAAGGTGGACACCATCGACTGGCCCGGCGAGCTCCCGGTCGATCTCGAAGCGGCCGAACCCGTACCGGGGAAGAACGGCGAATTCGTCGCGCTGGCCAGCGACGGCAACGGCTTTCACTTCGCCTTGAAGGACAGGCGCCTGAAAGTACTCGGCACTTTCCAGGTGCCGAAGGGCGACCCGGAGGACAATTACGAGGGTTTCGCACTGAAAAAGGTGAATGACCGGTTGTTCGCGGTCTGGGCGGACCGCGGCCAGGACGCCCGCCCGGCCACGCTCTACTCGGCGGAGTTCTCGGTCTCGAAGCTGTCCTTCAAGAAGCCGAAGTCGATCCCGTTCCGCGTCACGTACCCGGCCACCCACGTCCGGCACACCTCGGACGTGGAGATCACCGCGGACGACCGAGTCCTGATCTCGGCCGCCTCGGATCCCGGCGACGAAGGCCCCTTCGATTCGGCCGTGTACGAGGCCGGTGTCCTCCGTTCCGACGGTTCGATCGCCCTCTCCCCTGTCCCGGTGAAGATCGGCGACTTCCCCGGCCACAAGATCGAGGCCATGACATGTCTGTCCCGCTCGTGTGGCAGCCTGCTCTACGGTACCGACGACGAGGCTGCGGGCGGTAGGCTCCGGATCGCGACCAGGACCGGCCCGGAGGACCAGTGATCAGCGAAGACCTGCGCGAGCGCCGCCTCAAGATCATCGAAGAGCACATGGACACCGAGGTGGCCCACGAGTTCGACCGCACGCTGGGCACCTTCAACGGGCATCCGCACTACGAGATCATGGCCACCGGGCAGATCTTCGACGGTGACGAAGAGGTCATGGCGTACTACCGCATGACCCGGACGGCGTTCCCGGACCAGCGGCACGACAACGTCCGGTATCACTTCGCCGACGAGTCGGTGATCGTCGAATTCGACCTGCTCGGCACGAATCTCGGCGAGTTCTACGGCCGCCCGCCCACCGGCAAGGCGTTCCGGGTGCCGATCATCGCGGTGTTCTTCTTCGACGAGGACCGGATCACCAACGAGCGCATCTACTTCGACGCCGCCAGCCTGATCACCCAGGCCGGGCACGCCGAACTGCTGACCCTCCTGGCGTCCGGCGACGTCTGAGCCGACACCGGCCGAGGATTACCCCGGAGCACCCGGGGTACCCGGCCGGCATGGCAGAAGCAGAACGAGCCGACGGCGCACAGCGCACCGGACGGCGTCCTCCGCAAGTGGCCGCGCAGGTCGTCGGTGCGGTCTTCCTCGTGGTCGGCGTCCTCGGCTTCATCCCGGGCATCACCACCGGCTACGACGGGCTCGAATTCGCCGGGCACCATTCCGAAGCCCGGCTGTTCGGCGTCTTCGCCGTGTCGATCCTGCACAACCTGGTGCATCTGCTGTTCGGCGTGGTGGGCGTGTTCGCCGCGCGCAAACGCGCCGCTTCGCGGATCTTCCTGATGGTCGGCGGTGGGAGCTATCTGCTTCTGTGGATCATCGGCCTGGCGATCCCGCAGAGCAGCCCGGGGAACTTCCTGCCGTTCAACGTCGCCGACAACTGGCTGCATCTCGGCCTCGGCGTCGGCATGATCGCGCTGGGTGTCTTCACCACCGCGCTCGAACGCAAGGCGGGCGACTATCCGGAACCGGATCTGCAGCACCAGTGAAAACGTCCGGGCCCGCCGTGGAAGCGACGGGCCCGGACGTTCCGATCAATCTCAGACCAGGTCGTACCGGTCGAGGTTCATGACCTTGTCCCACGCGGAAACGAAGTCACGGACGAACTTCTCCTTCGCGTCGTCGCTGGCGTAGACCTCCGCCACCGCGCGAAGCTCGGAGTTGGACCCGAACACGAGGTCGGCGCGGGTACCGGTCCACTTCACCTCGCCGGTCGCGGAATCGCGGCCCTCGAAGGTCTCCGCGTCCTCCGACGTGGCGGTCCACCGGACGCCCATGTCGAGCAGGTTCACGAAGAAGTCGTTGGTCAGCGACCCCGGCTTCTCGGTGAACACGCCGTGCTTGGACTGCTGGGCGTTCGCGCCGAGGACCCGCAGGCCGCCGACGAGGACGGTCATCTCGGGCGCGCTCAGGTTCAGCAGATTCGCGCGGTCGATGAGCAGGTACTCCGTCGGGAGACGGTGCCCCTTGCCACGGTAGTTGCGGAATCCGTCGACGGTCGGCTCCAGCGGGGCGAACGACTCGGCGTCGGTCTGCTCCTCGGTCGCGTCGGTGCGGCCCGGGGTGAACGGCACGGTGACCTCGAAGCCGCCCTCCTTCGCGGCCTGCTCGACGGCGGCGACGCCGCCCAGCACGATCAGGTCGGCGAGCGAGACCTTCTTGCCGCCGGTCTGGGCGCTGTTGAACGCCTCCTGGACACCCTCCAGGGTCCGCAGCACCTGCGACAGCGTCTGCGGGTCGTTGACCTCCCAGTCGCGCTGCGGCTCGAGGCGGATGCGGGCACCGTTCGCGCCACCGCGCTTGTCGCTGCCGCGGAAGGTCGAGGCCGACGCCCAAGCGGTGGAGACCAGCTGCGAGACCGAAAGGCCCGAAGCGAGCAGCTTCTCCTTCAGGGAGGCGATGTCCGCCTCGTCGATCAGCTCGTGGTCGACGGCGGGCACCGGGTCCTGCCAGATCAGCGTCTCCTGCGGCACCAGCGGGCCGAGGTAGCGCTGGATCGGGCCCATGTCACGGTGGGTCAGCTTGAACCAGGCGCGGGCGAAGGCGTCCGCGAACTGGTCCGGGTTCTCGTAGAACCGGCGCGAGATCTGCTCGTAGACCGGGTCGAAACGCAGCGCCAGGTCGGTGGTGAGCATGCCGGGCGCGCGGTTGAGCTTGCCGTCCTCGGGGTCCGGCACGGTGTTCTTCGCCTTGCCGTCCTTCGGGACCCACTGGTGGGCGCCCGCCGGGCTCTTGGTCAGCTCCCACTCGTACTCGAAGAGGTTGTGGAAGAACCAGTTGCTCCACTGGGTCGGGGTCGGCGTCCAGGTGACCTCGAGACCACTGGTGATAGCGTCGCGGCCCTTGCCGCTGCCGAAGGTGTTCTTCCAGCCCAGGCCCTGCTCCTCGATCGAGGCGCCTTCGGGCTCGGGGCCGACGTACTTGTCCGGGTCGGCCGCGCCGTGCGTCTTGCCGAAGCTGTGGCCGCCGGCGATCAGCGCGACGGTCTCCTCGTCGTTCATCGCCATCCGGCCGAACGTCTCGCGGATGTCGCGGGCCGCGGCCAGCGGGTCCGGGTTCCCGTTCGGGCCTTCCGGGTTCACGTAGATGAGACCCATCTGCACGGCGGCCAGCGGGTTCTCCAGCTCGCGGTCGCCGGTGTAGCGCTCGTCGCCGAGCCAGGTGCGCTCGGGACCCCAGTACACGTCCTCGTCCGGCTCCCAGACGTCGGCGCGGCCACCGGCGAAGCCGAAGGTCTTGAAGCCCATGGTCTCCAGGGCGCGGTTGCCGGTGAAGATCATCAGGTCGGCCCACGAGATCTTGCGGCCGTACTTCTTCTTGACCGGCCAGAGCAGGCGGCGGGCCTTGTCCAGGTTGCCGTTGTCCGGCCAGCTGTTGAGCGGGGCGAACCGCTGCATGCCAGCGCCCGCGCCACCGCGGCCGTCCTCGATGCGGTAGGTGCCCGCGCTGTGCCACGCCATGCGGATCATGAAGCCGCCGTAGTGGCCGAAGTCCGCGGGCCACCAGTCCTGCGAAGTCGTGAGGACGGCGTCGACGTCCTTCGCGAGCTCGGTGAGGTCGAGGGTCTTGAACTCGGCCGCGTAGTCGAATCCGGCGTCCATCGGGTCGGACGCGGCCGAGTGCTTCCGGAGGATCTTCAGGTTGAGCTGGTTCGGCCACCAGTCGCGGTTGCCCGCGCCTTCGGTGGGGTGGTTGCGGCGGCCCGACGAGAGGGGGCAGCCGCCCGCGCTCTCTTCGTTCATTTCGCCGATGACGGCGTCCGGGCTGTCAGACACGGGAATCCTTCCGGGAATCAGAACTGCAGGGCTCAGGAACGGGGTTCGATGGCACAGTCGGGACACAGGCCCCAGTAGATGACCTCGGCCTCTTCGATCACGAAGCCTTGGTCGTTCGACGCGGTCAAACAGGGTGCGGGACCGACGGCGCAGTCGACGTCGGCGATGGCACCACAGGTCCGGCACACGACGTGGTGGTGGTTGTCCCCTACCCGGGACTCGTACCGTGCCACGGATCCCGACGGCTGGATCCGCCGTACGAGACCCGCGGCGGTCAGTGCCCGCAACACGTCGTAGATGGCCTGGTGAGAGACCTCGCCGAGTTCCGCGCGCACGGCCCCGATGATCGAGTCGGTGTCGGCGTGCGGGTGGTCGCGTACCGCTGTCAGCACGGCCACCCTGGGACGCGTCACGCGCAGGGAGGCCCCGCGCAGCATCCGCTCGAAGTCCGGGGTCGTGGGCACGGCCGCAGTCTGGCCCATTTTCTGGAATG
Source organism: Amycolatopsis roodepoortensis (assembly GCF_024628825.1). Classification (NCBI taxonomy): domain Bacteria; kingdom Bacillati; phylum Actinomycetota; class Actinomycetes; order Pseudonocardiales; family Pseudonocardiaceae; genus Amycolatopsis; species Amycolatopsis roodepoortensis. The sequence goes on along the minus strand of NZ_CP102415.1, from coordinate 9,377,156 downwards.
AATCAAGTTCTTGCGTCCCGGGCGTGTCCCCGCCCACGCCGGCCTCGCGAGTGGCTAGGACGGCTCGGTGGCGCGGACTGGGCTTGACTGGGGTTGCGAAAGCCACTTTCGAGACGTCTGGTGTCCCGAAAGTGGCTTTCGCGACACCGCCTCCAGACCCCTGGCGCAGGATCGACAGCGGCCGGGAGCCAGTGGACACGAGGAGATCCCGTCACTCGTCGCGCGCCAGCAGTTCCCGGACCCGTTCCTGCAGCACCTCCCTCGGGTACGCGTTCACCTGGGCGCCCGCCATGCGCACCGGGTCGCCGAAGAAGAAGTACTCGTACAGCGACTCCCGTCCGGCGAAGCTCGAGACCGACGCGTCGAACGCCAGCTTGAACAGCCGAGCGCGGTCCTTGGCCGGCAGCGTGGCCGACTGGAGGTACGTGTCGATGTCGGGACGGCCTTCGGCCTCGAAGTCCGCTTCACCCGGCAGGGCCATGAGGCCGGAGGCGGAGAACTTGCGGATGATCTCGGTCAGCCGCGGCGAGACCTTCGTGGGGTACCAGTTCCGGGCGGCGTTGAGGACTTCCCACTTGGGCAGGAAGACGCCGTCCTCGCTGAGTTTCCCGTCGGCCTCGGCCGCGCGCAGCACGGCCTTCTCGATCTCGACGTAGGAGATCAGCTCCGACAGGTCCTGCTGGATGTGCTGGAAGCCGCCGATGCCGATCGCGGCGGCGATCTCACTGGCGAGGCCGAGGTAGAACTCCGTCTTGGCCAGCGTGCGCGTGACGACCTGGTGGGTCATGAGCGCGCCGGCGCCGGTCTCGGAGTACCAGGCGTTGCACAGTTCCGGGTGCCCCAAGAGGAAGACCCGCTCGTTCGGGACGAAGACGTCGTCGAACACCACGACCGCGTCCATCTCCTCGAAGCGGGAGGCGAGCGGCTCGTCGAAATGCGATCGGCCGTGGTCGAGCCCGGCCCGGCAGAAGTACTTGAGGCCGGGCGCGTCGTTCGGGACGGCGAAAGCGTACGAGTACGGCGCGTCCTCAGGAGTACCGCGCAGAACCGTCGACGGGAAGACCAGGAGTTCGTCGGCGATCGGCGCGATGGTGGCGAGCATCCGGGCGCCGCGGACGACGATCCCGTCTTCCCGTTCCTCGACCACCTTCGCCGACAGGTTGCCGCCACCCTGCTGGCTGCCCGACACCGAACGGTTGACCTGCGGCGGGATCAGGGTGTGCGTCGCGAGGAGATCGTTCTCGCGCGCCATCTCGTAGTACTTCTGGATGCGTTCGCCGTAGACGGGATCGGCCTGGGAGAAGAACTTCTTCGCGGTCGAGAGCGCGGTGAGCGACGAGTTCATGTAGTCGCCGGTGCGGCCGAGGAAGCCGTTGGAGTACTGGGCCCACACGGAGAAGGCGGCGCGACGGCGCTTGAGGTCTTCCTCGCTGCGCGGCACCAGGAACGACGTGCCGACCCGCTCCCCCGTGGTCGGCGATTCGTAGGTCAGGACGTCACGGTGCGCCGGATCGTGCTGGAGGTCGAACAGCTTCGCGTAGGTCAGCGCGTTGTTGCGGAACGCCGGGTGCTCGGCGACCTTCGAGGTCACCTTCTCGCCGTCGACGTACAGCTCCGGCGTCATCGCGTTGAGCTTGTCGAGGTACTGCTGTCCGGTACGGGCTCCCATGTCGTGCTCCTTCTCGGGTGGACGTCGTTGTCAGAACAGGGATTCGTGGCCTTGCGCGGATTCGTGGATGGTCGAGAACTGCCCGTTGACGAAGCCGAGCGCGTCGCCGGAGCGGTAGTCGAACTCCTGCACCTCGCCGAGGAACAGGGTGTGGTCGCCACCGTCGTAGGCGGCCCACGGCGTGCAGTCGAACCAGCTGAGGACGCCGCCGAGCCGCGGCGCGTGCCCGCCTTCGACCCACGTCGGCGCGCCTTCGGGGGTCGGGCGGCCGGCGAAGTTCATCGCCAGCGCCTCCTGTTCGGCTCCGAGGACGTTGACCGCGAACGGGCGCCCGGCGAGCAGGTCGTGGCTTTTCACGGTGCGCTGGATGGAGACGAGCACGAGCGGCGGATCCATCGAGACCGCGGTGAAGGAGTTCACCGTCAGGCCGTGCCGTTTCGTGGCGGCATCGAAGGTCACCACCGCGACACCCGTCGCGAACCGGCCGAGGCAGCCGCGGAAGAACTGCGCGGGCGGCCGGTACAGGCTCGATCCCGGCGAGAAACTGGTTTCGCGTGACATCATGACCATCCCGCCTGTTCCTGTTCTATAATCGAACAGCCAGTTCAACTATCGAAATGGATCGTATACGATGATTTCGGAGTCCCGCAAGACCGCGAGCACGTCCCAGACGCTCAGCCGCGGCATCCGTGTCCTCGAAGTCCTTGCCGACGCCCAAGAACCGCTCAGTGTCGACCGGATCGCCGAACGGCTCGGGGTGCACCGCTCGATCGCGTACCGGCTCATCCGCACCCTCGAAGAGCACGGGCTCCTCACGCGGGAACCCGCCGGGAAATACGAACTGGGCGCGCGATTGGCCGCGCTCGCGGCAGGCATCAAACACGATCTGCAGGCCGCGGCCTTGCCAGAACTGACGGCGGTCGCGAACGAACTCGGCATGACGTGTTTCGTGGCGGTGATGGACCGCGAGGAATGCGTGACCCTGGTCAGCGTGGAACCCCGGCACGCCGTCGCGTCCGTCGCGCAGCGCCCGGGGTCCAGGCATCCGTTCACCGCCGGCGCTCCCGGCCGCGCGATTCTTTCCCAGCTACCGGAAGAGGACTGGCCGGAGGGGATCAAGGAAGTCACCGACCGCGGCTACGCGGACAGCCACGGCGAGGTGATCGAGAACCTCAGCTCGGTGGCCGTGCCACTCCCCCTGCGCGGACACGCTCCCGCGGCGCTCGCGGTCGTCTACCTGTCCAGCACGCGAACCCCCGCCGAGCTCGCGGAGCGGCTCAAGGCGGCGGCGAAGGCCGTCCGTGACGCTCTCGGCGGGTGAGCGTCACGGACGGCGGGATCACTTCGAGAAGCGCAGCGGGCTGACCGCCTGCTCGGCTTCGTGATCCGGCCCGAGCGGGATTCCCGACCGGTCACGCAGCAGCAAGGTGGCGATGAGGCCGATGACGGTCATCCCGCCCAGATAGACGGCCACGGACACCGACGTGCCGGTCGCGCCGACCAGCGCGGTGGCGATCGTCGGCGCGAACGCGCCACCGAGGATCGCGCCGAGCGCGTACGAGATCGAAACACCGGAGAACCGGATCGACGCGGGGAACAGCTCCGCGTAGAACGCCGCCTGCTGGCCGTAGGTGAACCCGAGCCCGACGCTGAGGATGATCAGGCCCAGCGCCAGCAACACGATGTTCCCGGTGTCCACCAAGGGAAAGAGCAGCGCGACGCCGGCGAGCTGCGCGATCCAGCCGACCACGTAGGTGCGCCGCCTGCCGATCCGGTCGGACACCGCGCCCGCCGCCCACGTCGAGAGCAGCCAGGTCGCCGCCGACGCGGTCACCGCCCACAGCACCGGGCCGCGGTCGAGCCCGATCGGGCCCTTCGGGTTGGTCGCGTAGTTCTGGATGTAGCCCCCGGTGGTCATGTAGCCGACGGCGTTGTTGCCCGCGAACACCAGCGCGGCCACCAGAACGAGCACGGCGTGTTTGCGGAACAGCTGGATGATCGGGGTCCGGGTCTGCTCGCGGCGTTCGGCGATCTCCCGGAAGACCGGGCTTTCCTCGACGCGGCGCCGCACGTAGTGGCCGACCAGGATCAGCCCGACACTGAGCAGGAACGGGATCCGCCAACCCCAGTCGAGGAACGCCTGCCCCGGCACGAGCAGGCTGGTCAGCGCCAGGACACCGGAGGCCAGCAACAGCCCGAGCGGGACACCGATCTGCGGCGAGGCGCCGAAGAGTCCCCTGCGCTTCGACGGCGCGTGCTCGACGGCCATCAGGACGGCGCCACCCCATTCACCACCCGCCGAAACGCCCTGCAGGATCCGCAGCAGGATCAGCAGAACCGGCGCGAGGACACCGATCTGATCGAACGTCGGGAGCACGCCGATCAGCGTGGTCGCGACGCCCATCAGGATCAGGGTGAGCACCAGGACCACCCGGCGGCCGTACTTGTCGCCGAAGTGCCCGGCGAGGAACGCGCCGAGCGGACGGAACAGGAAGCTCACGCCCACCGTGGCGAAGGAGACGAGCGTGCTGTTGGCACCGAGGCCGGAGAAGAACAGTTTGCCGAAGACGAGACCGGCGGCGGACGCGTAAACGAAGAAGTCGTACCACTCGACCGTGGTGCCGACGACGGTCGCGAACGCGACCCGGCGCCGATCGGAAGACGGTGGAGCGGTCCGGCCGGGCGTGCGTTCATCCTGCGCTGGATTCGACACCTTGACTCCTTTGACATAGGCCTGACGCGAGTGGCGGCCCGCAGGGATCCCCGGGCGAGGCGAAGGCCACTCGGTGACCGCCTTGCCACTGTGGCACGGAATCATATACGTTATTAGATACGAAGCAAGGGTCGAGGATTCAGGGGAACATGGGCACTTACGAGGCAGCATCGCCTTCCGGCCGCGCGTCCGGTCCGCTGGACACCCGGCCGGGCAAGATCATCGCCGTCCATCTCAGTTACGCGTCCCGCGCCGAGCAGCGCGGGCGGCGGCCGGCGAACCCGTCGTACTTCTTCAAGCCGTCGAGCTCGATCGGCACTTCCGGTGGCACGGTCGAACGTCCGGCGGGCACCGAACTGCTGGCCTTCGAAGGCGAGATCGCGCTGGTCATCGGCACCACGGCCCGCTGGGTGAAACCGGACAAGGCATGGGAGCACGTCGCCGCGGTCACCGCCGCGAACGACTTCGGCCTCTACGACCTGCGCGCCGCGGACAAGGGCTCCAACGTCCGTTCCAAGGGCGGCGACGGCTACACCCCGCTCGGCCCCGGCCTCATCGACGCGCGCGACATCGATCCCTCGTCGCTGCGCATCCGCACCTGGGTGAACGGCGACCTGGTGCAGGAGGACAGCACGGCCGGGCTGCTGTTCCCGTTGCGGCAGTTCGTTTCCGACCTGTCCCAGCACTTCACGCTCGAACCTGGCGACGTCATCCTCACCGGGACCCCCGCCGGCTCGACGGTGGTCTCCCCCGGTGACGTCGTCGTGGTCGAAGTGGACGTTCCCGGCACGTCCCTCAGCAGCGGGCGGCTCCACACCACCGTCACCCAGGGCATCCGGTCCTTTTCGGACATCGGCAGCCTGCCCGAGGTCGACGACAAGCAGCGCGCCGAAGCTTGGGGAACTTCTGCCGAAGCGGTCGAAGAGAACTCGCCAACACTCAGCGAGGAACTGCGCGCCAAGCTTCTTCGCGCACCCGTCGCGGGTTTGTCGGCGCAGCTGCGCAAACGCGGGCTGAACAACGTCGCGATCGACGGCGTGCGCCCGAATCTGCCCGGCTCGAAGGTCGTCGGCACGGCGAGGACGCTGCGTTTCGTCCCGAACCGCGAAGACCTCTTCAAGTCCCATGGCGGCGGTTACAACGCACAGAAACGCCTGTTCGACTCTGTCGGCGCCGGCGAAGTGATCGTCATCGAAGCCCGCGGTGACAAGGGTTCCGGGACGCTCGGGGACATCCTGGCGCTGCGGGCGCGCTACCTCGGCGCCGCCGGGGTGATCACCGACGGCGGGGTCCGCGACTTCGAGGCCGTCGCCGCGACCGGCCTGCCGGTGTTCTCGCAGGGCCCGCATCCGGCGGTCCTCGGCCGCAAACACGTGCCGTGGGACACCGACGTCGCGGTCGCCTGCGGCGGGGCCACCGTGCTGCCCGGCGACATCATCGTCGGCGACGACGACGGCGTGGTCGTCCTCCCGCCGTCGCTGGCCGAAGAGATCGCCGACGCGGCGCTCGTCCAGGAGGACGAAGACGCTTGGATCGCCGAGCAGGTCGGACAGGGCCGCCCGATCGAGGGGCTCTTCCCGCTGAACCCGTTGTGGCGGGAAAGGTATGAGGCATGGCAGAAGAAGCAGTGAAGACGACCAGCAAATCCGAACTCGCCTACGAGTGGCTGCGTGAGCGGATCGCCCGGCACGAGTACGGACCCGGCTACCGGCTCGTCCTCGCCGAGATCGCCGGCGCGCTCGACATGAGCGTCGTCCCGGTGCGCGAGGCGATCCGGCGGCTGGAGGCCGAACGGCTGGTGACCTTCGAGCGCAACGTCGGCGCGCGCGTGGCGATGGTGGACCAGAACGAGTACGTCCACGCGATGCAGACCCTCGGTGTCGTCGAAGGTGTCGCCACCGCGCTGTCCGCGCCGCAACTGTCCGAAGAGAACATCGCGCGGGCGCGGCGGGTGAACGAGCGCATGATCGCGCTGCTGGACCACTTCGACGCGCACGAGTTCACCGCGCTGAACCAGCAGTTCCACTCGCTGCTCTTCGAATGCTGCCCCAACCCGCAGATCCTCGACCTCGTGCACCAGGGCTGGACCCGGCTGTCCGGGCTGCGCGACTCCACGTTCGCGTTCGTGCCCGACCGCGCGCACCGGTCGGTCGAGGAACACGAAGAGATCCTCCGGCTGATCATCGAGAAGGCCGATCCGCTCGACATCGAATTCGCCGCGCGCAATCACCGCTGGGCCACCATGCAGGCCTTTTTGGACGCTCGAGAGCGCGCGAACCGCTGACTGAGGAGGGCTAGTCTTGACCACCACCACTCCCCGGCCGATCCCGGACGGTGTCCCGGAGCGGATCCGGCACTACATCGGCGGCGAACTCGCCGATTCGGCCGACGGCGCCGTCTTCGACGTGCTCGACCCGGTCACCAACGAGGTCTACGTCCAGGCCGCCGCGGGGAAGAAGGCCGACATCGACCGCGCCGTCGCCGCCGCGCGGAAGGCGTTCACCGAGGGGCCTTGGCCGAAGCTGCTGCCGCGTGAGCGGTCGCGCGTGCTCAACCGCATCGCCGATCTCGTCGAGTCGCGGGACAAGCGGCTGGCCGCGCTGGAGAGCTTCGACTCGGGTCTGCCGATCTCGCAGGCGCTGGGCCAGGCGCGCCGGGCGGCGGAGAACTTCCGGTTCTTCGCCGACCTGATCGTCGCGCAGGCCGACGACACCTACAAGGTGCCCGGCCGTCAGATCAACTACGTCAACCGCAAGCCGATCGGCGTCGCCGGCCTGATCACGCCGTGGAACACGCCGTTCATGCTGGAGTCGTGGAAACTCGCGCCCGCGCTCGCGACCGGCAACACCGTCGTGCTCAAACCGGCGGAGTTCACCCCGCTTTCCGCGTCGCTGTGGGCGGAGATCTTCGAGGAGGCCGGGCTGCCGCCGGGCGTGTTCAACCTCGTCAACGGCTTCGGTGAGGACGCCGGCGACGCGCTGGTGAAGCATCCGGACGTCCCGCTCATCTCGTTCACCGGCGAGAGCGGCACCGGCAGCCTGATCTTCGGCAACGCGGCACCGTTCCTCAAAGGACTGTCGATGGAGCTGGGCGGCAAGTCGCCCGCCATCGTCTTCGCCGACGCCGATCTGGAGACCGCGATCGACGCGACGATCTTCGGCGTCTTCTCCCTCAACGGCGAGCGCTGCACAGCGGGCAGCCGGATCCTGGTCGAGCGCGCGATCTACGACGAGTTCGTAGAGCGCTACGCCGCGCAGGCCAAACGGGTCAAGGTGGGCGACCCGAGCGACCCCGAGACCGAGGTCGGCGCGCTGGTGCACCCCGAGCACTACGACAAGGTCATGAAGTACATCGAGATCGGCAAGACCGAGGGCAGGCTCGTCGCCGGCGGCGGCCGCCCGGACGGCTTCCCGACCGGGAACTACGTGGCGCCGACGGTGTTCGCCGACGTCAAACCGGACGCCCGGATCTTCCAGGAGGAGATCTTCGGCCCGGTCGTCGCGATCACGCCGTTCGACAGCGAAGAAGAGGCGCTGGAGCTCGCGAACAACACGAAGTACGGGCTCGCGGCCTACGTCTGGACCAACGATCTCAAGCGGGCGCACAACTTCGCGCAGTCCGTCGAGGCGGGCATGGTGTGGCTCAACTCGAACAACGTCCGCGATCTGCGCACGCCCTTCGGCGGGGTGAAGGCGTCCGGGCTGGGACACGAGGGCGGATACCGCTCGATCGACTTCTACACCGACCAGCAGGCGGTGCACATCAACCTCGGCGAGGTGCACAACCCCGCCTTCGGCAAGGGCTGAACCCGTTCCCCCGTCCACAAAGGATGACGCAATGAAGCCGATCCCCACCCCTAAATCACCGCCGCCGGACGTCCTGCGCTGCGCGTACATGGAACTCGTCGTCACCGATCTGGCGCGGTCGCGTGCCTTCTACGCCGACGTCCTCGGCCTGACGGTGACCGAGGAGGACGAGACCACGGTCAGCCTCCGTACGATCGACGAGTTCATCCACCACAACCTCGTGCTGCGCCAGGGTCCGGTCGCCGCGGTGGCGGCCTTCTCGTACCGGGTGCGGTCGCCGGAGGACCTCGACAAGGCCGTCGCGTTCTACACGGAGCTGGGCTGCCGGGTCGAACGCAATGAGAACGGGTTCACCAAAGGCATCGGCGACTCGGTGCGCGTGCAGGACCCCCTCGGCTTCCCGCTCGAGTTCTTCCACGACGTCCAGCACGTCGACAGGCTCAGCTGGCGCTATGACCTGCACGTCCCCGGCGCGCTGGTGCGGCTCGACCACTTCAACCAGGTCACGCCGGACGTCCCGCTCGCGGTGAAGCATATGGAAGACCTCAACTTCCGTGTCACCGAAGACATCCAGGACGACCAGGGCGTCACGTACGCGGCTTGGATGCGCCGCAAGCCCACCGTGCACGACACCGCGATGACCGGCGGCGACGGGCCGCGGATGCACCACGTCGCCTTCGCCACGCACGAGAAGCACAACATCCTGTCCATTTGCGACAAACTCGGCTCGCTGCGGATGTCGGACCACATCGAACGCGGTCCCGGCAGGCACGGCGTCTCGAACGCGTTCTACCTGTACCTGCGTGACCCGGACGGGCACCGCGTCGAGATCTACACGCAGGACTACTACACCGGCGATCCCGACAACCCGGTGGTGACCTGGGACGTGCACGACAACCAGCGCCGCGACTGGTGGGGCACGCCGGTGGTCCCGTCCTGGTACACCGACGCCTCGCTCGTGCTCGACCTCGACGGCAAGCCGCAGCCCGTGGTCGCGCGGACCGAGGAAAGCGAACTGGAGGTCACCATCGGCGCCGACGGCTTCTCCTACACCCGCAAGGGCGACGACGAAGGCGAATTGCCGGCGTGGAAACAGGGCGAGTACAAACTCGGCAACCAGCTCTGAGGCGGGGACATGCTCGAACAGGAAACGATCGCCGCGATCGCCGACGAACTGGCGGCCGCGGAGGAGGCCCGGGAGACGATCCCGCTGCTGACGGCGCGCTATCCGGACATGACCGTCGAGGACTCTTACGCCGTGCAGAACGAATGGCGGCGCCGGGGTATCGCGGCGGGACGCCGTCCGGTCGGGCGCAAGATCGGGCTCACGTCGAAGGTCATGCAGGCCGCGACCGGGATCACCGAACCCGACTACGGCGCAATCTTCGCGGACATGGTGTTCGAGAACGGCTCCGTGATCGAGCACGGCCGGTTCTCGAACGTGCGCATCGAGGTCGAGCTGGCCTTCGTCCTTCGTGACTCCCTCTCGGGGCCGGGCGCCACGGTGTTCGACGTGCTGCGGGCGACCGAGTACGTCGTGCCCGCGCTGGAGATCCTGTCGTCGCGGATCGAGATGGCGGGCCGGACCATCGTCGACACGATCAGCGACAACGCCGCCATGGGTGGGATGGTCTACGGCGGCAACCCGGTAGCCGTGGACGCCGTCGACCTGCGGTGGGTTTCGGCACTGCTGTACCGCAACGAGACCATCGAGGAATCCGGAGTCGCCGCCGCGGTGCTGAACCATCCCGCGAACGGCGTCGCCTGGCTGGCGAACAAACTCGCCCAGCACGGTGACAAGCTCGATCCGGGCGACATCGTGCTGGCCGGGTCGTTCACGCGGCCGATGTGGGTGCACCCGGGCGACACCGTGACCGCCGACTACCGGGATCTGGGGGCGATCACATGCCGCTTCGTCTAGATCCGCCGTTCCGGGATCGGCTGGGCGAGCGGCCGCTGGTCGGCATGTGGGTCACGTCGGGCAGTCCGGTCGTCGCGGAGATCTGCGCGGGCTCCGGGCTCGACTGGCTGCTCGTCGACACCGAGCACTCCCCCGCCGGGCTCGAGACGGTGCAGTCGTTGCTGCAGACGATCGCCGCGTATCCCATCACGCCGATGGTGCGCGCCCCGTCCGGTGACGCGGTCGCGCTGAAGCAGCTGCTCGACCTGGGCGCGCAGAACCTGCTGGTGCCCATGGTCGACAGCGCGGAGGAGGCGGAGGCCGTCGTGCGGGCCGTCCGCTATCCGCCTCGTGGCGTGCGCGGTGTCGGCAGCGCTCTGTCGCGGTCGGCGCGCTGGAACCGAGTCGAGGACTATCTCGCGAAGGCCGAGGAGTTCACGTCACTGTTCGTGCAGATCGAGTCGACGGCGGGAGTCGCGGCGGCCGCCGAGATCGCCGCTGTCGATGGCGTCGACGGGGTGTTCGTCGGGCCGTCCGACCTGGCCGCCTCGATGGGCCTGCTCGGAAAGCAGACGCACCCCGACGTCACCGCGGCCGTCTTGGGCACCTTCGAGGCCGTTCGCGCGCAGGGAAAACCGGTCGGCGTCAACGCTTTCGACCCGGCGCAGGCCCAGCGTTATCTCGACGCCGGTGCTTCGTTCGTGCTGGTCGGCGCCGATGTCACCCTGCTCGCTCAAGGTTCGGAGGCCCTCGCGAGGCGGCATCAGGCTTAAGGTCTTGGCATGCTCCCGTGGCTGCTCGACTCCGACCCCGCCCTGCGCTGGCAGGTGGAACGCGACCTCGCGCACGAGCCGCCGGAGGTCTGGGAGGCGACTCGGGCGCGGATCGCGACCGAAGGTTTCGGCGCGCGGCTGCTCGCCCACCAGGACCCGGACGGCCAGTGGGCGAGCGGCGCGTTCTTCCCCGCCGGGTTCACCGGCGCGGAAGGCGAGCAGCCGTGGACCGCGACGACGTGGTCGCTCAACACCCTGCGTGAGTGGGGCATGGACGCCGCGGCCCTTTCCGGGACGGCCGAACTCCTCGCTCGGAACAGCCGTTGGGAGTACGACGATCTCCCGTACTGGGGTGGCGAGGTCGACTGCTGCATCAACGCGTGGACCCTCGCGAACGGTCTGTGGCTCGGTGCCGACGTCGCCCCGCTCGTCACCTGGTTCTCGGAGCATCAGCAACCCGATGGTGGCTGGAACTGCGAGTGGGTCTCAGGTTCCCAGCGCTCGTCCGTGCACTCGACGCTGAACTCGCTCAAAGGCCTGCTCGCCTTCGAAACCGCGACCGGTGGCACTCCGGCTTCGCGGGCCGCGCGGCGCGCGGGTGAGGAGTACCTGCTGGAGCGAGGCCTGTTCCGGCGGCTGTCGACGGGTTCGGAGATCGCGCCGTGGATCACGGTCTTCGCGTATCCGTTCCGCTGGTTCTACGACGTGCTGAACGCGGCCGACTACTTCCGGGAGGCTTCGCTGCACGATGGTACGGCTCCGGATCCGCGAATGGCCGAAGCCGTCGAACGCATCCGTGCCGCACGACAGCCGGACGGGACCTGGCTACAGGCCCATCGGCACGCCGGGAAGGTGTGGTTCGAGGTCGACGTCGCGGCGGGTGAGCCCTCGAAGTGGCTGACGTTGTATGGCAGCCGGGTGCTGAACTGGTGCGACGCCGCGGCGTAGGTCGGAGTTCGTGGGTTTGGTGCCGGGTCTTCTGGTTGTGGCTGCGGTCGGCCGCCGTTCCGGCCTGGCGGGAGCTACACAGACGCGATGATCGCCAAGCATCAGCGTCCACCGCGATTCATGCCGTCCGAGGCTCCGTTCTACCCGTGGGCATGCCGAAGGGCCCGTCGCCGGTGTGGCCGACGGGCTCCTCGGGTTCAGCGGTGATGCAGGGTGTTGCGGCGGGGTTGTCGGAGCGGATCCCGGTATTGGGGCGGGATGAACTCGGGTAACCCATCGGCGGCCATGCGGACTTCCCAGTCGCCGTGGTGGATCAGCCGGTGGTGGAACCCGCACAGCAGCACCAGATTCCGAAGATCCGTGGGTCCGCCGTCTGCCCAGTGCTCAATATGGTGGGCGTGGCAATTCTTGGGTTTCCGATGACAGCCCGGGAACGCGCAGCCACCATCGCGGATGTTCAACGCGCGCCTTTGCCCTGGGGTGACGAAGCGTCGTAGCCGTCCCACATCCAGGGGTTCTCCGGCGGCGCTCATCACGACCGGCAACATCAGGCAATCGCAAGCGGCGAGCCGGGCTTCGCGGGCGGTCATCGTGCCGACGAAGTCGAGGCAGGCGGTGCCGAGGCCGGATTTGAGTTCGTCGAGTCCGATGGTGACGTTCACGAGGGTGCGGTAGCCGCTGGTACCTGGCTGGTCGGGGCAGGCGATCGCGAGGTCGAGGAGGTCGGCCCAGGCGTCGCCCAGGCGTTCGCATTTCATCCGCAGGTCGGCTTGGCCGAATTCGTCGACCGGCCGTGGTTGGGCGTAGGCCTCGAGTGCGGCGGCGGTGCGGGCACCGGTCTCGTCGTCCAGGAGGCCGGTGAGTTTCCAGAACCCGTCCCTGCGGCGTTCCAGTGTGATCTCGCGGCGTGGTTCTTTGGGTTCGGGGTCTTGGGGTTCGTTGCCGTCGGGGTCCAGCCAGCCCAGCAGGTTCGCCTCAGCCTTGGCGAGCTGCTGCGGACCGGCGGTCGGGGCCAACTCGGCGAGGATCTTCTCCGCGACCGCCCGATCCTCAACCGAGGTGTCAGCAGGCAGCCTCTTCAAGATCTCCAGGATCTGGTCGATCCGCTCATCCCCGACCAAACCTTCCGCGGCGACCGCGGCCGTCTCGGGTGCCACGGCCGGGGCTTCGGTGCCATCCAGGTTCCGCGTCGGATTCAAAGCGACCGCCCGCTTCACCACCGCACCCGCCTCAGCCCGCGACAACCCCGCCATCTCCGCGAACCAACTCGCCGTAGTCCCATACCCGAACAAATCTTTCGCACCCCGAGACTCGACCTCCGCAAGAAACCGCCCCAAACCCGCGGCGGCCATCCTGATCACCCGCAACGACTGCAGCACACCATGCGCAAGCTCCAGCTTGCCGGCACGCCACAACTCCTGCGGCAACTCAGGGAGGAAGGTCTCGGACACGCCTTCATGATACCAAACTTCATCGAACAGGTGTTCGTAATTTTAAGCAACAAGCGAAACGCGCGCGCAACACTGAAGGGTGAATCCGTCACCAAGAGCGGTTCACTCTGAGCACGTCTCGCAATTAGTCGACTAATTGCGAAGTAAGCCGAGCATCTCAAGTCCGCTCGCGAAACGTGCCCTGGCCAGAGGCCAACCGAAAGCCGGGGCCGCAGCCACTCGCCCAGCCTCCCACAAGCGTTGCGAAAGCCACTTTCGCAACCCTCAACGTTGCGAAAGTGGCTTTCGCAACCCCACCGCGAGGACCGCCGGAGGCGACACCCTCCGATCCACAGGGCATTAACGCGACCCAAGCAAAGCACCCGAACCACCGCAATTAGCCGACTAATTGCGAAAGGGCGACCTCAAGCCACCTCGATCACCCGAGAGCGCCCAGGCAGCCGGAGCGCGGCCGCGACACCACCGACGGCGACAAGACCGACGAACCCGAACACGACCCCGAAAGCCAAGCCCGGCCGCGATTCGAGGCCCGCCAGGATCGCGCCGGTCGCCGCCACCCCGGCCACCGCACCCACCTGCCTGACCGTGTTGAACAGACCAGAGGCACCGCCCGCGACAGCGGGGTCGACGGACGCCATCGCGATGGCGGACAGCGGTGACCACGCCATCGCGTTGGCAGCGCCCAGCAGCGCGGCGCCCACCGAGATCCACCAGGGATTCAGGTTCAAGACCACTACCAGCCCGATGAGCAGAAGGCTCGTCGCGAGAAGGCTCATGCCGAGTATCGCCGGCCGGCGCCCGCCCACCCGGTCGACCCAGCGGCCGGCCGGTGGCGACAGCAGGATCGCGACGACGGCGTCCGGCGCGAGGACCATCGCGGCCTCCATCGGGCCGAAACCACGGCTGTCCTGGATGTAGAGCATCGTGGGCAGTGCCATCGCGAGAACCGTCGCACCGAGCGACGCCATCGCGAGGCTCGCGGACAGATACCCGGGCGAGCGATAGAGCCGCAACGGCGCGAGGGCGTCCTCGCCTTGCCCGCGCTCTCGGAACCAGAAACAGACGAGCAGCGCGACGGCGAGGGCGGCCGCGGGCAGCGAAAGCGGGCTCCATGACAGCAATGCCCACACCAGAAGACTCAAACCCGCCGTACTCGACACGGCTCCGAGCAGATCGAAGCGTGTCGCACTTCCTTGGCTTCCCGGAATCAGGCGGATGCCCACGACCACGGCGATGACGCAGAGCGGCACGTTGACCCAGAAGATCCAGCGCCAATCCAGGCTCGCTGTCAGCAGCCCGCCCAGAATGGGCCCCAGCAAGGTCGCGGCCGCCGCCACCGAGCCCCAGATGCCGAACGCGCGACCCCGCTCGTCTTCGGCGAAGAGCCGCCGGATCAACGTGAGTGGTTGCGGTGACATCGCGGCCGCGGCCAGGCCTTGCAGGATCCGGAACGCGATGAGCCAGCCGATCGACGGCGCGATCCCGCACAGCGCCGAGGCGACGCCGAAGCCTGCCATGCCGAACAGGTAGACACGTTTGGGGTCGAAGAGATCGCCGAGACGACCGGCGACCAGCAGCGGAACCGAAAACGCGAGCAGGTAACCCGCCGTCACCCAGAACAACGCGGCGACGTCCCCGCCGAGATCGGCTTGGATGCTCGGGCTCGCCACCGCGACAATGGTCGTGTCCAGCAGAAGCACGAAGAATCCCGCGAGCAGGGCCGCGAGCCCGCCCCACCTCGAGGAACCCATGTCACACACCTTATCCACGCGAAACAGCGAGTCTTCGCCATGAGCGCTCTTCCGCGCGGCGGACGCCCCGCCGAGGCCCTGGCCGCCGTCGAAACGAGTATCGAAGACCGATGGCGGTTGTTCCTCGCGGAATACGGGGTGGTAGCCGGGACCAGTGACGAGGTCGACCTCGCCGAATCGGTCGTCGCCGACACTTCCGTGTTCGAATGGCGGGTCGTCGACGCCGCCTTCGACAGGCTGACCTGCTCCGACTGCGGCAACGGGCTCGGCTCGGGGCCCGTCGGCTGCGGGAAATGCGACCAGGCCGACGGGTTCCGTTTCGCGGCCATCGAAACCGACCGGCCCGCCACACCGCCGGGCACCGAGCACGGTCTCCGCGTCGCCACCGCGGTCGCCCGCACCCGGCACCGCTACGGCGCGCGGGCGCGCTGCGGTTTCGAACTCGGTCTTCCGCTTCTCCTCGACGGCGAACTGCCCGGTACGCCTCAAGCGCAGGCTTACCGGGCAGCGATCAACAGGCTCACGGAAGAGGAATGCGAACTCGTGACCTCGTTCGACGAGGTCACGCGGCTCAGTAGTCGTCGCGTCCGGTGAACTGCTGTTCCAGCAGCTCCGCCGAGCCCGCGACGAGTTCGAGCGGGTCGGTGAACTCGTTGATGTCGAGGTTCACCAACGGCAGGGAATGGCGCAGCACCAGGTGCTCGCCCATGACCACCAGTCCCCCGACGACGATCGTGTTGCCGATCTCGGTCAGCACGGTCGTGAGGTCGACCTGGTCGACGCGCGCGAACGGCGTCGCGATCTGCACCCAGTCCTCGCGGCGGTCGAAGACCTCCCGCGCGATGACCACGGTCTGGGCCCGCTCCTCGTAGTCGTCGTCACCGTAGGACAACCGGATGCGGATTTCGTCCGGTTCGTCCTTCACCACCCGATATTCGTGCCGTACGAACGCGACCAGATCGGCCCATTCCGCCATGAATTCAGTCTCCCTCGCAGTCGAAGATCAAGACTAGCGACTGCCGCAACTCGTGAGTGGTAAGGACGGTTAGAACCGTCCTTACCACTCACGAGGCGCAAAAGGTCAGCCGCCGGTCGGCACCCCCGCCCGCGCTTCCTGCTGCGTCAACGGCCGGAGCGACAGCGTGTACTCATACGTGCTGTCCGGTTGGACCTGGCTGCGTTCCCGCACCGGGTTCGGCGTGTCACCGACGCCGGTCACCGCGTGACTCGCGTGCAGGGTGAACCAGCCCTTGTTGCGCTGCAACTGGAAGGGATACGCCGCCCGGTCGAGATCGTCGAACGGTGTCACGCTGACGTCGTTCGCGCCGCCGACCAGCAGGCCACCGGTCCGGCCGTCGGTGAGCAGCGCCCACCGGCTGTCGGTGTGGTTTCCGTGGTCCTGCGGCCGGTGGTACTCGACGTACTGCTGGTCCACCGTGCTCGACTGCACGCCGATCGGCGTCCCGTCCTTCCGGTCGACGTAACTCTCGGCTTTTCGCCCATACCAGGCGAACCGGTCGTATCGGTCCGGTACCGCGAGCGAGACACCGATCCGGGGCAGATACGGCAGAGTGCGCACACTCCCCTGCGGAATCACCCGATTGCCGAGGCTCAGCGTCCCGGTCCGGTCGACGGTGTAGGTCATCGTCTGGTCGAACCACGCCCCGGTGACGTCCGGCGCCGCGACCCGGCTGTCGACGATCACCCGCACACCGCGCGAGCCGTCCTTCTCGACCCGCACTCCGGTGACCGTGGTCTTCAAGCGGTCCAGGCCCGCTTTGCGCCAGTCCTCGCCCTCGGCCCTGCCCCAGGCGAAGGTCTCGTTGCTGATGGGGGCCCGCCACGCGTCGAGCTTCGGCCCGGCGGTCAGCAGTTCCTTGCTCTGGTGCCGGATCGACGCCAGCGCACCGGTGGCCTTGTCCACCCGGTACGTGACACCGGCCGCCGACGCCGTCACCGAACCCGCGTCCTCGACGACGCCGACGGACTTCCCGTCGAGCGGCGACCGGTCCAGGCCCGGAACCCGCTTCCCGCCGAGAGAGAACTGGTCGTGGGCCAGGACGTGTCCCCGCGCGAGCATCGGCTCGCCCTGGGTCGTCACCGCCTCGACGGTGAGGAACCGCTCCCGGTCCGCGGGATTCGGCGGCACGGGTACGGCGATCCGTCCGGTCGTCCCGGCGCCGACCCGCAACGGCTGCTCGCCACGGGCGACGATCCGGGAGCCTTCCTGGATCCGCCACCGCAGGTTCAGCTCGTCGGTTCCCTTGAACTGCCGTTCGTTGGTCACCGACAACGAACCACCCGAGTAGGCGAACCGGAGCGGCTGATGCGCCCACGCCATCTGCGCGGTCTCCGGCTGCGCCGAACGATCCGAGTCGATCAGACCGTCCACACCGGACAGACTGGAGCCGTAGGACAGGTGGCTCCCCCGGTCCGCGACGCTGTCGAAGTCCAGCGCCAGGACGGCACCGCCGGCCGGAGTGGAGCCGGACAGCTCCGCGGCGGACAGCGGCTTGTCGTAGATCCGGACGTCGTCGACCGCGCCGCGGCCCATCCAGCCGATACTCGACGGATCGTTCCACGACGTCTCGAAGTCACGGCCGATGTTGACCTCCGCCGAGGACGAATCGATCGCGCCGGTGAACGGTTTGCTCCCGATCTCCTTGCCGTCGAGGAAGAGCCGCAGGGCGGTTCCGTCGTAGGTACCGCTCACCCGGTGCCAGTTGCCGTAGAAATCGGCGGGCACCTTCGCCTGCACCGCCTGCCACGTTCCACTGTGGATGAAGAACTCCAGCGTGTCCTGCGTCTTCATCTTGAGCGCGTACTGGTGGTCGCCCTTGCCGAGGATGCGGAAATCGCCGGTCCACTTCCCCGGTTTCACCCAGGCGTCCAGGGTCAGCGCCTTCCCGGTGATGTCGAGCTTCCGGTCGCGGTAGACCTCGACGAAATCGTCCAGCCCGGACAGCGCCAGCGCCTTGCCACGATGACCGTCGACCAGCTCCGGCTTCCCGCTGAGATGCGCCGAAATGTCGTTACCCGACGAATCGGGCGTGATCCGGATGCGCTGCCGGATGTTCTGCTCCGCCCAGTCCCAGATGAACCCGCCCTGGGTCTGCGGATTCGCCCGGATCGTGTCCCAGAACTCCCGGAAGTTGCCGAGGCTGTTGCCCATGGCGTGGGCGTACTCGCCGAAGATCAGCGGCTTGGTGGTGTTCTTCGCCTGCTCCTCGAACTTCTCCGGAGACGGATACCGCGGCCCCCACACGTCCGCGAACGGCGCGTCCCCGTCCGGGCTGTTCGACTGGTGGTAGATCGGCCGCGTCGGTTCGTTCGCGTCCAGCCATTCCGCCAGCGCGAAGTGATGCGCGCCGAGGCCTGCCTCGTTGCCGGTGTCCCACAGGAAGACGCTCGGGTGGTTCTTGTCCCGCTCGACCATGCCGATCATGCGGTCGAAGAACGCGTCCCGCCAGGCCGGGTCGTTCGCCTGGCAGTACCGGGCGCAGTTCTCGTGGTTGTGGGTCTCGATGTCGATCTCGTCGTCGATCCAGAGGCCGTGCCGGTCGGCCAGCTCGTAGAAATAGGGATCAGACGGATAGTGCGAGGTGCGGACCGCGTTGACGTTGAGCTGCTTCATCAGCGCGACGTCCCGTTCCTGCGCGCGCCGGGGCACGTGCCTGCCGTGGTCGGGGTCGGTCTCCGCCCGGTTGACCCCCTTGAACAGCACCCGTTTCCCGTTGACCAGCAACTGTTTGTCGCGGATCTCGATCTCACGGAACCCGACCGTCTCGCTGGTGATGTGCGTGACGCGGCCGTCGGGCGCGGTCAACGTGAGCACCGCCGTATACAGGTTCGGCGTCTCGTCGGTCCACTTCGCCGGATTCCGGACGAGCAGGCTCAACGCGGTCTTGCCACCCGCGTCGACCTCCCCGCTCGTGGTCCCGACTTCCTTGCCCGCCGCGTCACGCAGGCTCAGTCCGGCACGATGCTTGCCCGTGGTCCCGCCGGGTTTGGTGGCGACCTCGACCGCGGCCTTGAGGGTGGCGTCGGTGTAGGTCGAGTCGAGGTCCGTCGTCAGTCCGACGTCCTGGATGAACGTCCGCGGCGCCGAATGCAGGGTCACCGAGCGGAAGATGCCGGAGTACCGCCACTGGTCGACGTCCTCCAGGTACGCACCCGCGCTCCAGCGGTGCACCTGCACGGCGATCCGGTTCGGGCCAGGGCGCAGCGCGGAGGAGATGTCGAACTCCGCCGGCGTGTAGCCGCCCTGGTCGTAGCCGATGTACTTCCCGTTGACCCAGACGAAGTACGCCGACGTGACACCCTCGAAGCGCAGGAAGGTCTCTCGTTCCGTCCAGTCCGCGGGCAGGGTGAAGTCGCGGACGTAGGCGCCGGTCGGGTTGACGTCACGTGGGACGCGCGGCGGGTCGTCGGGCTGGATCTCGGTGGCGATGTTGCGGAAGATCGGGTGGTCCAGACCGTCCGTCTGCCAGGTGTGCGGGACGGACACCTCGCGCCAGCGCGACGCGTCGTAGCCGTCCTCGTGGAATCCCTTCGGGACCTGCGACGGGTTGTCCGCCATCGCGATCCGCCACTTGCCGTCGAGCGACTGGGTGTACGGACTGCGTTCATCGCGGCGGGCCGCGGCGGAGACGTCGGCGTAGGGGCGAAGGAAGGCGTGCGGTGGCTCCTGTCCTTCGGCGACTTTGCGTGGATCGTCGAGATAGGACTGGACGTCGGCGGCCGCCGGAGCGGCGGCCGCTACGAGGGTCCCGGCGAGCATCGCCAGGACCACGACGATGGGGCGTGTTCGCAGCACTGCGTTCAACCTCCCAGAGAGTTCAGCTGAGCCGGAAGCTGACCCGTTGACGATCCCGCACCGCGGTACCGGGGCGGAAGACCAAGATCCTTCCCTTGTCGTGGGCCAAATAGGTGGCAGGTTCACCCGCGAGGCGGAACGACACCGCCAGCCGGTCGGAAAGACCAGGCACCTGGGTGAAACTCGCCGCCCGGCCGTACGCGTCGCTCTCGTCGTACGGGTCGATCCGCACGGTCGTCGCGTCCACGACCCGGACGTACCGATCCGGGAAGTTCACCGACTGCAGCGCGACGGTGCCCGCTCCTCGGAACCCCGCCACGATGCGGAACTGCGAATCGGCGAGCTCGCGGACGTTGCCGTCGGCGGTCAGCCGGTACTCGTAGTGCCGCACGTACAACGCCGGGTCGTCCAACGGGGACAGACGGACGCAGGGGCCGCCCTTGCCCACTGGGACACCGAAACTCGGTGTCCCGTCGTCGTTCCAGTACAACCGCTGCACCCGGGTGTGCCGGTTCGGGTCGTACAACGGGTCGCCGGTGATGTCGCGGTAGTCGCGGGCGTGGTACACGAGCACGTCCGAGCCGTCCTCGGCGACGGTGAACGAGTTGTGCCCCGGCCCGTACTGCCGGGTGGCCTCGTTCGTGGTGAACACCGGCTGCGGTGACTTCGTCCACGACCGCGGGTCGAGCAGGTCCGAACGTTCGTCCGCGGTCAGCAGGCCCATGCAGTACCGGGCGTCGGTGGCACTCGCCGAGTAGGTCATGAACACCCGCCCGTTGCGGATGAGCACCGCCGGCCCCTCGTTGACCTTGAAGCCCTGGATCTCCCAGGGCAGGGTCGGCACCGCGAGCCGGACGGGATCACCCTTGAGGGCCAGCGGTGAGGCCATCTCGGCGAGGTACAGGTTGCTGTTCGTCGCGATCCCGGGTTCGCTCTGCGCCCAGGCGAAGTAGCGTTTGCCTCGATGCTCGAACGTCGTCGAATCGAGCGTGAAGGTGTCCCATTTGGTCACCATCTGCCCGCGCAACACCCACGTGCCCGCCCGCGGATCGTCCGAAGTGGACTCCAGCACGTACGTGCGGATGCGGAACACGTCGTCGGAGTCACCCGCGGCGAAGTAGACGTACCAGCGTCCGTCGATCCGGTGCAGTTCCGGCGCCCAGATGTGGCCGCCCATCTTCCCGGACGACGGACGACGCCAGATCGTCGTCTCCCTGGCGGTGGCCAGGCCGTCGATCGTGGCGGCGCCGCGCACGACGATGCGGTCGTACTCGGGCACCGAACCGGTCAGGTAGTACATCCCGTTCACCGGCCGGGTGATGAACGGGTCGGCCCGCTGTTCGACCAACGGGTTCCGGGTGGTCAGCGACGCGGGAGCGGCCTCGGCGGCTTGGGCCGTACCCGGCACCAGGCTGCCGACGGCGGTGACGGCCAAGAGCCCGCCTCCGGCTTTGAACAGGTCACGACGGTCGATGGTCATGGTCATCCCCTCACTCGGGCCGGGAACCGTAGGAAGGTCACGGAGTTCGGCGGGAACGTGTAGGTGAAGCCGTTCGACACCCCGGAGAACCGCGACTCCCGCGGTGCGATCGGCGTGGCGAAGGCGGTGTTGACGTCGTCCGGAGAGCCTTGGAGCGTCGTCACCCGGGCGGTCGAACCCGGCTGGACGCGGGTGCCGAGATCGACGCGGGTGCGGGCGGCCGCGGCTTGGGCGTTGACGACCTTGACCACGAGTTCACCGGTCTTGACGTCGCGCGTGACGACCTGGCGGAACGGCTCGGCGACCTTGTCGTCGGTGAACGAGCCCCATTTCTGTCCGTCGAGGAACAGGGTCACCTGACGGCCGCGGACCTCGACCCGCAGGTCGTACTGCCTGCCGGTCTCGATCTTGGTGTCGTTCTGGAGCAGGGTCGATTTGCCCCCGCCTTCGGTCTTCTCGACGGCGGAGACGGTGTTGTTCCAGCCGCCGAGGTTCCACCAGTAGTTGTTGCCGGTGTCCTTGACGCCGAACGCGACCAGGAAGCCTTCCCTGCCGCCGGTCTTGGTCGCCTTCACCGAGAAGTCGTAGTTGCTCCACGAGGGATCACCCGCGGTCACCAGCGTGTTCTCGGCGGCCTGGTCCGACTGGACGTAGGCCCCGTTCGACACCGCCCAGGAACCCCGTCCGGCCACCTTCGACCAGCGCGAGTCGTCGCCGGAGAAGTCGTCCGAGAACAGCTGCGCCCCGTCGGCCGACGTGACCTTGACGTCGTCGTAGGCCGCGCTCGTCGCCCAGGTGGACAGTCCGATCGCGCCCGAGATCGGCGCGATCGTGGCGGGCGTGGCCGATGCCTTGCTCGGGACGACGTGGTCACCGACGTTGGTCATGAACAGCTTCTGCGTCTCATAGCTGGCCGAACCCCACGAGCGCTGGTTGTCGAACCAGATCATGTCCGGTTTCCACTGCACGTAGTCGGTGTTCGCCAGTAGCGGCGCGTACGACGCGAGCTTGACGACGTCGGCGTTCCGCTCCAGCCCGGTCATGTACGCGGCTTCGGCCAGCGCGTTGCCGAACTTGTTGTCCAGCGACGCGTACTCGCCGAGGAACACCTTCGGGCCGTTGCGGTCGTAGGTGTCGTACCGCTGGTTGTTCTGCAGGAACCACTGCGGGCTGTTGTAGTAATGCTCGTCGACCATCGAGACCTTCGCGTTCCGGTTCAGGTCCCACAGCCGGTCGAACGTCGTGCCGGTGTCGTCCGGTCCCGAGTTGCTGATCACCGTGATCCCCGGGTACTTCGCCGCGATCGCCTTGCGGAATTCGGTGAAGCGGGCGAAGAACTCGTCGGGCAGGTTCTCTTCGTTGCCGACGCCGACATGCGTCAGGTTGAACGGCGCCGGGTGCCCCATCTCGGCCCGCTTCTTGCCCCATGTCGAGGTGACCGGGCCGTTCGCGAACTCGATCAGGTCGAGGGTGTCCTGGATGTGCCGCCGCAGCAGCGCCGGATCGTCGGTCGCCTTGTTCTGCCCGCAGCCGGTGACCAGCGCCGGCACCACGGGCAACGGCATCGCGCCGATGTCCTCGGAGAACTGGAAGTACTCGTAGTAGCCGATGCCGTAAGTCTGGTTGTAGCCCCAGAAGTTCGCGTTCGTGGCCCGCTGCTCGACCGGGCCGATGGTGTCCTTCCACTGGTACGAGCGCTTCCGCTCCCAGTTCGGCGCCTCGTAACCCTGGTGGCTGCCGGTGTTGACCAGGCAGCCGCCGGGGAACCGCACGAAACCGGGCTTGAGCGCGGCGATCTTCTCGGCGAGGTCGGCCCGCATGCCGTTGGGCCGGTTCTTGTAGGTGTCGCGCGGGAACAGCGACACCATGTCCAGCCGCAGCGTGCCACCGCCGGACGCGGTCAGCGCGAGCCTGCCCAGCGCGCTCGACTCCCGCGCGCGGAACGCGCCGGTGTACTTCACCCAGCCGTCGCCGCGGACCTGCACCCGCAAGGGATCGGCGAGCGCCTTGCCCGCCGGATCGGTGACGGCGGCCGTGAGCGGGGTGCCCGCCGCGCGATCTGTCCGTGCGAACACCGAGAAGTCGTACTGCTTGCCCTTCTCGACCCGGATGCCCGAGTTGTAGCCGGAGTTCGCGACGCCGTACTCACCGCCGGCGAGGTCGAGTTTGAGGTAGCGGCGGTTCCGCTCGTTGAGCCGCCGGTCGTCGTCGGCCACCGTCGCCGTGCCGGTTCCGCCGTTGAGCGACGTGGGCGCCCATGAGGTCAGCGGCGTATACGACGCGTTGTCGGCCTTGTCGTACTCGAAGGACCGGTTCTGCACGAGTTCGGCGTACAGCCCGCCGTCCGCCGCGCGGTTGATGTCCTCGAAGAAGACGCCGTACATCGAACGGTCGATCGTGGCACCGCGTCCCGCCGCGTCCACGGCGAGGCTGTAGTCGGTCGTCGGTGTCTGGCCCGAAGCGGTCTGGACGGGCACGAGGACACCGGCGGCGATGGTCAGGGACAGCACACTGATCCGGGTTGACCTGCTGCGCACAGCACTTCCTTTCGCGACGTTGCGAGGGGAACCGGGGGTGAGGCGTCGGTCAAGTTGGTCGTGAGTGGCGATTCGGGTTAGAACCCGAATCGCCACTCACGACGTCAGGCGGCGGTCCGGGCCCGCCGTTTCGTCCAGATGTCGTAGGCGACGGCGGCGAGCAGCACGAAACCCTTGACCAGGTTCACGCTCTCGGTCGGCGCGCCGATGAGGGACATACCGTTGTTGATCACGCCCATGATCAGACCGCCGGTGATCGCGCCGACCACCTTGCCGACCCCGCCCTGCACCGCGGCGCCGCCGATGAACGCCGCGGCGATCGCGTCGAGTTCGAACATGTTGCCCGCGGTCGGCCCGGCCTGGTTGAGCCGTCCGGCCACGATGATCCCCGCCAGGGCCGACAGCACGCCCATGTTGACGAAGATCCAGAACGTCACGGACTTGACCTTCACCCCGGACAACGTCGCGGCCTGGAGGTTCCCGCCGATGGCGTAGATGTGGCGGCCGAACACCGCGCGCGTCGTCACCAGCGAGTAGCCGATCACCAGCACCGACAGCAGGATCAGCACCCACGGCAGGTTCTTGTACCGCGCCAGCTGCACCACCACGAACAGCACGACGGCGGCCGCCGCGACGATCTTCAGCAGGAACATCGGCAGCGGGTCCACCTCCTGCAGGTAGTTCAGCCGCGCCGTCCGCTTGCGCCACCGCGACACGACCGCGCCCGCGATCGCCAGCGCGCCCACCAGGAGGCTGACCACGTCGGCGCCGCCGAGCGGACCGAGCCCGATGTTGCCGAGGTAACCGCCGGTGAACCCGTTCGCCAGCGTCCGCACCTCGTCCGGGAACGGGCCGATGCCCTGGTTCCCGAGCACGGTCAGGGTGAGGGCGCGGAAGATCAGCATTCCCGCCAGCGTCACGATGAACGCCGGGATGCCGAAGTAGGCGACCCAATACCCTTGCCATGCCCCGATCACCGCGCCGACGGCGAGCGTGATGAGCAGCGCGAGCGGCCACGCCATACCCATGTTCACCATCAGCACGGCCGAGATCGCGCCGGTCAGCGCCACCACGGAACCCACCGACAGGTCGATGTGCCCGGCGATGATGATCAGGATCATGCCGATCGCGAGGATCAGCACGTACGAGTTCTGCACGATCAGGTTCGAGATGTTCTGCGGTTCCAGCAGCGCGCCGCCGGTGAGGATCGAGAACAACACGACGATCAGCGCGAACGCGACGTAGATGCCGCTCTCGCGCGGGTTGAACGAGATCCGGCGCGGCGCCCTGGCCGGCGCGGCTCCCTGCTGGTCACCGACACCGGTGACGGTGTCGGCGGAGGCGGTGCTCATGTCTTACTCCTGTTCCCTGGTCATCGCCCGCATGAGGACCTCTTGGGTGGCCTCGGCCCGGCCGACCTCACCGGTGATCCGGCCCGCCGACAGCGTGTAGATCCGGTCGCACAGACCGAGCAGCTCCGGCAGCTCGGAGGAGATGACCAGCACGGCCTTCCCCTCGTCGGCGAGCCGGTTGACGATCGTGTAGATCTCGTACTTCGCGCCTACGTCGATGCCGCGGGTGGGCTCGTCGAGGATCAGCACGTCCGGATCGGTGAGGATCCATTTGGACAGCACGACCTTCTGCTGGTTGCCGCCGGAGAGCGTGCCGGTCACGCTGCGCACGTCCGGTGCCTTGATGTTCATGCTCTTGCGGAATTCCTCGGCGACACGATGTTCTTCGTTCTCGTCCACCCAGCCACGCCGGGCGAGTTTGCCCAGCGCCGCGCCGGAGATGTTGCGCTGGATGTCCTCGATGAGGTTGAGCCCGTAGCGTTTACGGTCCTCGGTGGCGTACGCGATCCCGTTGGCGACGGCGTCGCCGACCGTGCGCACCTCGATCTCCTTGCCGTCCTTGACCAGACGACCGGAGATGTCCTTGCCGTACGAGCGGCCGAACACGCTCATCGCGAGCTCGGTCCGCCCGGCGCCCATCAGCCCCGCCAGCCCGACGATCTCGCCGCGCCGCAGCGTCAGGCTCGCGCCGTCCACCACCACCCGGCCGTGCTGCGTCGGGCTGTGCACGGTCCAGTCCTCGATCCGGAGGACCTCGTCGCCGATCCGCGGTTCCCTCGGCGGGAACCGGTTCTCGAGCTTCCGGCCGACCATCCCGGCGATGATCCGGTCTTCGGTCACCGTGCTCGCGTCGAGCGTCTCGATCGTCCTGCCGTCCCGCAGGATGGTGATCGAGTCGGCGATCGCGGCGATCTCGTTGAGCTTGTGCGAGATCAGGACGCAGGTGACGCCGTCGTCGCGGAGACCGCGCAGCAGTTCGAGCAGATGCGCCGAATCGTCGTCGTTCAGCGCCGCCGTCGGCTCGTCCAGGATCAGCAGTTTGACCTCTTTGGACAGTGCCTTGGCGATCTCCACCAGCTGCTGTTTGCCCACACCGATGTCGAGTACCGGCGTCACCGGGTTCTCCCGCAGGCCGACGCGTCGCAGCAGCTCGCCGGCCTCGGAGTTGGTCCGGTTCCAGTCGATCAGCCCGCCGCGCGCCTTCTCGTTGCCGAGGAAGATGTTCTCCGCGATGGACAGCTGCTGGCACAGCGCGAGTTCCTGGTGGATGATCACGATGCCGCGGCGTTCGCTGTCGCGGATCGCGGAGAACGCGCACGGCTCGCCGTCGAAGACGATCTCGCCGTCGTACGAGCCGTGCGCGTAGACGCCCGAGAGCACCTTCATCAGCGTGGACTTGCCCGCGCCGTTCTCGCCGCAGATCGCGTGGATCTCTCCCCGGCGCACCGACAGGTTGACGTCCTGCAGCGCCTTGACGCCGGGGAAGGTCTTGGTGATCCCCCGCATCCGAAGGATTTCGTCGGTCACGTCGCTACCTCAGCTGTTCCGCTTTGTAGTAGCCCGAGTCGATGAGTTCCTTCTGGTAGTTGCCCTTGTTGAGGATCACCGACTCCAGCAGGAACGCCGGGACGACCTTCTGGCCGTTGTTGTAGTCCGTCGTGTTGTTGGTCTCGGCCTTGCCGCCCTTGAGCACCGCGTCGGCCATCTTGACCGTGGTCTCGGCGAGTTTGCGGGTGTCCTTGAAGATCGTCGAGTACTGCTCGTTCGCGATGATCGACTTCACCGACGCGACCTCGGCGTCCTGGCCGGTGACCACGGGGTACGGCTGGCCCGGGGTGCCGTAGCCGTTGCTCTTCAGCGCCGAGAGGATGCCGATCGAGAGCCCGTCGTACGGCGAGAGCACGCCCTGCACCTTGTCGCCGGAGCTGTAGGTCTTGGTCAGCAGGTCTTCCATCCGCCGCTGCGCGGTCGCCGCCTGCCAGCGCAGGATCGCCGCCACGTTGAACGCGGTCTGGCCGCTCTTGACGACCAGCGTCCCGTTGTCGAGGTACGGCTTCAGCACCGACATGGCGCCGTTGAAGAAGAACGTCGCGTTGTTGTCGTCCGGCGAACCGGCGAAGAGCTCGACGTTGAACGGTCCCTTGCCCTCACCAGGCGAACCGTCCTCCTTGAGCACCTTGAGCCCGGTGAGCAGCGAGGTCGCCTGCTGCACGCCGACCTTGAAGTTGTCGAAGGTCGCGTAGTAGTCGACGTTCGGGGTGTTGCGGATCAGCCGGTCGTAGGCGATGACCGGGATCTTCTTGTCCGCGGCCTCCTGCAGCTGGGTGGTGATCGCGGTGCCGTCGATCGAGGCGATCACGAGCAGCTTCGCGCCCTTGGTGATCTGGTTCTCGATCTGGTTCACCTGGGTGGGGATGTCGTCCTCGGCGTACTGCAGGTCGACCTGGTAGCCCAGCTTCTCCAGCGCCGCCTTGATGTTGTCGCCGTCGTGGATCCAGCGCTCCGACGATTTGGTCGGCATGGTGACGCCGACCAGGCCGCCCGCGGCACCGCTCGTGGCCGCCTGCTGATCGACGGTCTTCTCACTCGAACCGCAGGCCGTGAGCGCGGCACCGAGGCCGACCGCCACGGCCAGTGTGGCCAGTTTCGTGAACTTCATTGTTCCTTCTCTCCGGTGGGGACCGATCAGAATCCTTGTGCGAGCCGGTAGTAGGCCTGGTTCCAGCGCATCCGGTCGGCGATCGAGGCAGGGGTCGTGGTCTGGTCGATCACCAGCAGTTCGACGTCGAGCATGGTGGCGAAATCCCGGATCGTTTCGGCGCCGACGGCCTGCGTGAGCACCGTGTGGTGCGGCCCGCCCGCGGTGATCCACGCTTCGGCGGACGTCGCCAGCGACGGCGCCGGCTTCCACACCGCACGCGCCACCGGCAGATTCGGCAGCGGCTCGTCCGGAGCGACGACCTCGACTTCGTTGGCCACCAAGCGGAATCGGTCGCCGAGGTCGGCGAGGCCGATCACGACGGCGTCACCGGCGGCGGCGTCGAACACCAGCCGGACGGGATCCTCGCGGCCACCGATCCCGAGGGGGTGGATCTCGCACGAAGGTTTGGCGGCGGCGATGCTCGGACAGACCTCGAGCATGTGCGCGCCGAGGATCTTCGGTTCGCCGGGCCCGAAGTGGTAGGTGTAGTCCTCCATGAAGGACGTTCCCCGCTCGGAGTCACGGCCCATCGCCTTCACCGCGGTCAACAGCGCGGACGTCTTCCAGTCGCCCTCGCCGCCGAAGCCGTAGCCATCGGCCATCAGCCGCTGCACCGCGAGACCCGGGAGCTGCCGCAGGCCGCCGAGGTCCTCGAAGTTCGTGGTGAACGCTCCGAAGCCGCCGTCCGTCAGGAACGTGCGGAGCCCCTTCTCGATCCGGGCGGCGTACCGCAGCGACTCGTGCCGCTCCCCCGCCTTGGTCAGCTCCGGCGCGAGCGCGTACGTCTCGGCGTACTCCTCGACGAGCTTGTCGACCTCGGCGTCGGGCACCGCGTCGACCAGCGCGACGAGTTCGTTGACGCCGTAGGTGTTCACCGAGACGCCGAACTTCAACTCCGCCTCGACCTTGTCCCCGTCGGTGACCGCGACGTCGCGCATGTTGTCACCGAACCGTGCGAGCTTGAGCGAGCCGATCGTCTGGCGGCCGACCGCCGCGCGGACCCAGGCGTCGATCCGGTCGGCGACCGACGGATCCGCCGCGTGCCCGGCGATGGTCTTGCGCGGCACCCCGAGCCGGGTCTGGATGTAACCGAACTCGCGGTCGCCGTGCGCGGCCTGGTTCAGGTTCATGAAGTCCATGTCGATGGACTGCCACGGCAACGCCTCGTTGAGCTGGGTGTGCAGATGCAGCAGGGGTTTCCGCAGCGCGTCGAGCCCGGTGATCCACATCTTCGCCGGCGAGAACGTGTGCATCCAGGCGATCACGCCGACACAGGCGTCGTCCGCGTTCGCTTCAAGCATCACGCGCCGGATCGCCGACGGCTCGGTCAGCACCGGCTTCGCGACGATCCCGGCCGAGATGCGGCCGGTGTCGGCCAGCATCCGCTGGATCTGCAACGACTGGCCCGCGACCTGTTCGAGGGTTTCCTCGCCGTACAGCGCCTGGCTCCCGGTGAGGAACCAGACCTCGGTCTTCCGCTGTGTGCTCACTTCTCTCCCTGCTGGCCGTAGACGTTCTGGTAGCGCGCGTAGAGCCGGTCCACGTCCTGTTCGGACAGTGGTTCCGGCGTTCCCAGCGCGGAAGCGATGTGGACGGTCTTCGCGACGTCCTCGACCATCACCGCGGCCTTGACCGCGTCCCGTGCGGTGCGGCCGACGGTGAACGGGCCGTGGTTGCGCATCAGCACCGCGGGCGAGCGGCTGGACCGCAGCGTCTCGACGATGCCCCGGCCGATCGAGTCGTCACCGATCAGCGCGAACGGCCCGACCGGGATCTCGCCGCCGAACTCGTCCGCGATCATCGTGAGCACGCAAGGGATGGGCTCCCCGCGCGCCGCCCACGCGGTGGCATACGTCGAATGCGTGTGGACGACTCCGCCGACCTCGGGCATGTGCCGGTAGACGTAGGCGTGCGCGGCGGTGTCCGAAGACGGCGCCAGGTCACCGTGGACGACTTCGCCGTACAGGTCGGTGACGACCATCGTGTCGGCGGTCAGGTCGCCGTAGGACACCCCGGACGGTTTGATCACCATCAGGTCGTGCCCGGGGACGCGCGCCGAGACGTTGCCCGCGGTCCAGATGACCAGTTCGTAGCGGGTCAGCTCGCTGTGCAGCCGCGCGACGGTGTCCCGCAGTTCTTCGAAGGTGTCCGTGATCTCCACGGCGAGGCTCATCGGTGCTGTCCTTTCCTGACGGCGCGACGGCGGGCGGCGAGCCGGTGCATGACGTCGTTGGTCCCGCGGCCGAAGTAGTCGTGCAACGCGGCGTACTCGGCGTAGAGGTCGTTGTAGGCCTTGACGTTCTCGGGGATCGGCCGGTGGACCGCGCGGCGGACCGAGCCCATCGCGAGCGCGGCGGCCGGGACGTCGGCGTGCGCTCCGGCGGCGACGGCGGCGTGGATCGCCGAGCCCAGCGCGGGACTCTGCGCCGAGCCCGCCACGGAAAGCGGCAGGTTCGTGACGTCGGCGTAGATCTGCATCAGCAGCGGGTTCTTGACCAGGCCGCCGGCGACGATCAGTTCGGTGACCGGCACCCCGGCACGGTCGAAGGTCTCGATGATCGTCCTGGTGCCGAACGCGGTCGCTTCCAGCAGTGCGCGGTACGTGTCCTCGGCACGGGTCGCGAGCGTCTGCCCGACGACGACGCCGGACAGTTCGTGGTCGACCAGCACCGACCGGTTCCCGCTGTGCCAGTCGAGCGCGACAAGACCGTGCTCGCCGATCTCCTGCGTCGCGGCGAGCCGGGTGAGCAGTTCGTGGACGGAGATCCCCGCCTCCCTGGCGTCGTCCACATAGGACGCCGGGACGCCGTGTTCGACGAACCACGCGAAGATGTCCCCGACCCCGCTCTGCCCGGCCTCGTATCCCCACTCCCCGGACACGATCCCGCCGTCGACGACGCCGCACATGCCCGGCACTTCGCGCAGTTCGGCACCGTTCATCACGTGACAGGTGGACGTGCCCATGATCGCGACCATCTGGCCAGGCTCCACAGCCTGGACGGCGGGCGCGGTGACATGCGCGTCGACGTTGCCGACGGCGACCGCGATCCCTTCCGGGAGCCCGGTCCATTCCGCCGCCTCGGCGCTGAGGCTTCCTGCCTTGGCGCCGAGAGCGCCCAGGGGATGGACGAGTTTGTCGTCCACAAAGGACCCGAAGCCGGGCGCGAGCTCTTCCAGGAACTCGGCGCTCGGGTAGTGGCCGTCCTGGAGAATGCCCTTGTAGCCGGCGGTGCACGCGTTGCGGACGTAGGTCCCGGTGAGCTGCCAGACGATCCAGTCGGCGAGTTCGACCCAGTGCCGCATCCGGTCGTAGACGTCAGGCGCCTCTTCGAAGACCTCCAGCGCCTTGGCGAACTCCCACTCCGACGAGATCAGCCCGCCGTAGCGCGGGAGCCAGGACTCGCCGCGCTTGCGCGCCAGCGCGTTGATCCGGTCCGCCTGCGGCTGCGCGGAATGGTGCCGCCACAGCTTCACGTAGGCGTGCGGGTTCCCGGCGAACTCGGGCAGCTCGCACAGCGGCGTGCCCTCGGCGGTGGTCGGCACCATCGTGCAGGCGGTGAAGTCGGTGCCGATGCCGATCACGTCGGCCGGATCCGCGCCGGCGGCCCGAATGGCTTCCGGCACGGCGGTGCGGAGGACGTCGACGTAGTCCGACGGGACCTGCAGCGCCCAGTCCGGCGGCAGACCGTGCCCGGTCTCGGGCAGGATCCGGTCGATCACGCCGTGCCGGTACTCCGAAACCGCGCTGCCCAGTTCCGCGCCGTCACGGACGCGGACCACGACGGCCCGGCCGGACAGCGTCCCGAAGTCGACGCCGACGACCAGCGGCTCCCCTGTACTCACTTCTTCTCCCGCATTGTTAACGTTCACATTTCTGGTCGGAAACCACGATCACGCGTGTTTGAAGCCGTAACTCACGTGATTGAAGGCGTAACTCACGTGATTGGGGGCGATCCGGCTCCAATCACGCGAGTTACGCCTTTGATCACGCGAGTGACGTCATGGCGCTCGCCTGCCGACGAGGCGCTGCAGGACGATGAAGGCGAACAGCAGCGCACCGGTGATGATCGAGGTCCACCACGAGTTCAGCGTGCCGTCGAAGGTGATCAGGGTCTGGATGATGCCCAGCACCATGATCCCGAGCACCGTCCCGAGGACGTAGCCGGAGCCGCCGGTGAGCAGCGTGCCGCCGATGACGACGGCCGCGATCGCGGTCAGTTCCAGCCCGACGCCGTTGAGCGGGTCGCCGGAGGACTTGTACAGCACCAGAAGCAGACCGCCGAGTGCCGAGCAGAACCCGCTGAGCGTGTACACCGAGATCCGCGTGCGGCCGACATTCAGCCCCATGAGCAGCGCCGACTTCGGATTCCCGCCGATCGCGTACACCGTCCGGCCGAACCGCGTTCCGTAGAGGACGTACGCGGCGGCCGCGACCACGACCAGCGCGACGACCACGCCGATCGAGATGTGCAGATCCGCACCGAGCGGGATCTGCGTCTGCGCGAGGCTCGCGACCGTCGGGTCGTCGATCGAGTACGCCTGGGTGCTGATCGTGTAGCAGAGCCCCCTGGCGAAGAACATCCCGATGAGCGTGGCGATGAACGGCTGGATCTCGAAGACCTGGATCAGCACGCCCATCCCGAAGCCCAGCGCCGCGCCGATCGCCAGTACCGCGGGGATCACCGCGAAAACCGGCCAGCCCTGGTTCTGCAGCAGGTCGGCGGAAACCACAGTGGACAGCGCCACCACCGAACCGACCGACAGGTCGATTCCGCCGGTGAGGATCACGAATGTCATCCCCACGGCGACGACCAGCAGGAACGCGTTGTTGATGAACAGGTCGAGCACGACCTGCCCGGAGCCGAACGCCGTGTAGCTCGACGCGCCGTAGATGTAGGCGGCGATGAGCATCGCCATCGTCGCCAGGATCGGCAGATGCCGCTGCCTCGGCCGATAGCCCTTGATGCGGTCGAGTGTGGTCATACCCCGGCCTCCACCTTTTCCGGCACGACGGCGGCAGACGGCGGGGCCGTCTTTCGCCGCCTCGCGAGCTTCTTGCGGAACACCGGCGACTGCAGCAGGCAGACCGCCAGCACGACCACGGCCTTGAACAGCATGATCGCCTGCGGTGCGATCCCGAGCGCGTACACGGTCGTCGTCAACGTCTGGATGAGCAGCGCGCCGATCACCGAGCCGGTGAGCGAGAACCGGCCGCCGGTCAGCAGGGTCCCGCCGATCACGACGGCGAGGATCGCGTCCAGTTCGATGAACTGCCCGGCGTTGTTGCCGTCGGCGCTGTGCACGTTCGCGCTGATCATCAGTCCGGCGATGCCGGCGCAGAGCGCACAGAAGACGTAGGTGAGCCAGATCAGCCGGGCCGAGCGGAGCCCGGCGAGCCTGCCCGCCTCCGGGTTCCCGCCCACCGATTCGACCAGCAGTCCCAGCGCCGACCGGCGGACCAGCACCGCGGCGATGGCGAACACCGCCAGCGCGATGAGGATCGCGCTGGGCAGGCCGAAGGTGAAGCCGCTGCCGATCCACTCGTACGGATGGGAATTGACGGTGATGATCTGACCGCCGGTGATCAACTGGGCGATACCGCGACCCGCGACCATGAGGATCAGCGTCGCGATGATCGGCTGAATGCCCAGGACCGCGACGAGCCAGCCGTTCCACACCCCGAGCGCGAGCGCCAGCCCCAGCGCCATCCCGACCGCGGCGAGCGTCCCGCCGAGGCTGTTCTGGTCACCGAGCCCGCTGATGTGCAGGCAGGCGAGCGCGCCGCTGATCGCCACGACCGCGCCGACGGAGAGGTCGATCCCCCGCGTCGCCACCACGAGCGTCATGCCGATCGCGATGAGGATCAGCGGGGCGCCGTTCTTGAGGATGTCGATCAGGTTCCCGTAGAGGTGCCCGTCGCGGAATTCGATCGCGAAGAACGCCGGATGGACGATGAGGTCGCCGAGCAGCAGCGCCAGCAGCGCGACGACGGGCCAGAACAGACGATGCTTGGTCATCGTGCGACTCCTTCGGCCATCGTCGCCATGACGCGGTCCGCGGTCAGCGATTCGTTGTCCAGTACGGCGACCACCGCGCGGTCGCGCAGCACGACGACCCGGTGGCTCAACCGCAGCACCTCCTCGAGTTCGGCGGAGATGAACACGACGGCCATCCCCTCACTCGAAAGCCGGGCGACCAGCCGCTGGATCTCGGTCTTGGCCCCGATGTCGATACCGCGCGTCGGCTCGTCGAGGATCAGCAGCCGGGGCTCGGTGATGAGCCACCTCGCCAGCAGCACCTTCTGCTGGTTGCCGCCGCTCAGGTCGCCGACCTTCGCTTCCGCGTTCGCGGGCCGGATGTCGAGCATTTCGATGTAGCGCTCGGCGATCTCTTCCTGCCGCTTCCGCGGGATCGGCCGCGCCCAGCCCCGTGAGGCCTGCAGCGCGAGCACGATGTTCTCCCGCACCGTGAGCTCTTCGACGAGCCCCTCGGTCTTGCGGTTCTCCGAGCAGAACGCGATGCGGTGGTCGAGCCCGGTCCGCGGCGTCTTCAGCGACACCGGCTCACCGTCGATCCGCACGGAACCGCTGTCCGCGTGATCGGCGCCGAACAGCAGCCGCGCCAGTTCGGTGCGGCCCGAACCGAGCAACCCGGCGAGGCCGACGACCTCGCCCGCCCGGATGTCGAGCGAGAACGGCGCGACACCGCCCTTGCGGCCGACGTCGCCCGCTTCGAGGAACACCGGCGCTCCGGCGAGGTCGTGCCGGCTGTGGCCCGCGTCCTCGATGTCTTCGAGTGCTTCGAGTTCCTTGCCGATCATCCTGGTGACCAGGTCGACCGGGGTGATCTCCTCGGTGCGGTACTCGCCGATCAGCTTCCCGTTGCGCAGCACCGTCATCCGGTCCGCGACGGCGAAGACCTGCTCGATGAAGTGGGAGACGAAAAGGATCGCCATCCCTTGGTCCCGCAGTGAACGCACCACATTCAGCAGTTGCTCGACCTCCCCGGCGTCCAAACTGGACGTCGGTTCATCGAGCACGAGCACCCGCGCGTCGACGTCGAGTGCTCTGGCGATCGCGACCAGTTGCTGCACCGCGATCGAGCAGCTGCTCAGCTCGGCCGAAACGTCCACTTCGACGTCCAGCCTGGCCAGCAGCGCGGCCGCCTGGCGGCGCGTCTCACGCCAGTCGATGCGGCCGCGCCGTCGCGGCTCCTTGCCGAGGCAGATGTTCTCCGCCACCGACAGGTTCGGGCAGAGGTTCACTTCCTGGTAGACGGTGCTCACGCCGGAGCACTGTGCTTCTCCCGGGCCGCTGAACGCGACCGCGGAGCCGTCGAGTTCGATCGTGCCCGCGTCCACCCCGTACACGCCGGTGAGCACCTTGATCAAAGTGGACTTGCCGGCGCCGTTCTCACCCATCAGTGCGTGCACTTCGCCGGGGAACATCCGGAAGGAGACGTCGTCGAGGGCGACCACGCCGGGGAATTCCTTCCGGATATGGCTCATCCGCAGAATCGCAGGGGGTTCTGTCATCGCTGACCTTGTTCTCGGGGGACGCGGGTCCGGGATCAGTACTGGCGTTGCGGCAGTGCGGCCTTCGCGGCGGCCTGGTCGAATTCGGTCTCGGTGGTCTCGATGCGCGGGGGCACCTGCTCACCGGCGGCGACCTTCTTCACCAGCTCCATCAGCTGCGGGCCGAGCAGCGGGTTGCATTCGACGACGTGGTTGATCTTGCCGTCGGCCAGTGCCTGCAGGGCGTCACGGACACCGTCGACCGAGACGATCTTGATGTCTTTGCCGGGTACCTTCCCGGCCGCCTCGATCGCTTCGATGGCGCCGAGCGCCATGTCGTCGTTGTGCGCGTACAGCACGTCGATCTTGGGCTGGGACTTCAGGAAGGCCTCCATGACCTCCTTGCCCTTGGCCCGGGTGAACTCACCGGTCTGCGAAGCGACGACCTTGAACTTCGGGTTCGAGGCGATGACGTCCGCGAAACCCTTCTTGCGGTCGTTCGCCGGCGCCGAACCGGTGGTGCCCTGCAGTTCCACGATGCTGACGTCGCCCGCCGCGGAGCCGAACTCCTTGGCCAGCCACTCGCCCGCCTTCCTGCCCTCGGCGACGAAGTCCGAGCCGAGGAAGGTCTTGTACAGCGACTTGTCCGGCGAGTCGACGGCCCGGTCGGTCAGGATCACCGGGATGTTCGCCGTCTTCGCCTCCTTCAGCACGGTGTCCCAGCCGGATTCCACGACCGGCGAGAAGGCGATCACCTTGACCTTCTGCTGGATGTAGGACCGGATCGCGGCGATCTGGTTCTCCTGCTTCTGCTGCGCGTCGGAGAACTTCAGCTCGATCCCGGCCGCCTTCGCGGACTCCTGGATCGACTTCGTGTTCGCCGTGCGCCAGCCGCTCTCCGCGCCCACCTGTGCGAAGCCGAGGGTGAGGGCGCCGCCGCCACCCGCTCCGCCGCCACCGCCGCACGCGGAGAGCAGGAGCAGCCCGGCCACTCCGGCCACGATCGCCGTCCACGGTTTTCTTGCCACATCGACTCCTAGATCCGCACTGATCATTTGAGTTAGCGTTAACACTCGCGCCTTGAGCCCTGAAAACGGCTCCCGGCGCTACGAAAGACCGGTGCTCTCCCGCACGATCAGTTCGGGGACCACCAGGTCGCGGTCACGGTTCTCACCGCCGTTCATCCGGCGGCGGAGCAGGTCGAACGTGCGCCTCCCGACTTCGACGAAGTCCTGGCGCACCGTCGTCAACGGCGGCGTGTAGTAGGCCGCCTCGGGAACGTCGTCGAAGCCGACGATCCGCATCTCCCCCGGCACGTTGACCCCGGCTTCGGTGCAGGCGCGAAGGAAACCGAGGGCCATCTGGTCGTTGGCCACGAACACCGCGTCCAGGCCCTTTTCACCGACGAGGGATCGCCCCGCCGCGTACCCGGAACGTGCGCTCCAGTCGCCGCGGATGACGGGCGGGATCCGCGCGCCGTGCCGCTGCAGGGTCTCGCGCCAGCCACGTTCGCGGTCGAGCGCCTCCAGCCAGTCTTCGGGCCCGGCCACATGCCAGACCGTCTCGTGGCCGAGGCCGAGCAGGTGCTCGGTGGCGCGCCGCGCGCCGTCGTACTGGTCCACCGAGATCACCGGGACCGGCGCCTTCTGCCCGCCGCCGACCGCGACGAGCGGCACGTCGCTGGGCGCCGCCTCCAGCGCGCGTGCGGCGGTGACATGCGGCGCGATCACGACGATGCCCTCGACGGCCTGGCGGCGCAGGCGCTCGACCGCGTCCGCGATGGACGACCGGCCAGGACGGCTGATGCTGGTTATGGTCGTCGCGTAGCCGGCCTCGCGGGCCGCGTGCTCGATCCCGCTCAAGGTGCTGGCCGGACCGTAGAGGTTCGCCTCCAGTGCGACCACGCCGAGCGTGCCCGAACGGCCGGTGACCAGGGCGCGGGCGACCGAGTTCGGCCGGTAGTCCAGCTGCTCGATGGCGGCGTTGACCCGGACACGCGTCTCGGCGCGGACCGGCCCGGTGCCGTTGATGACCCGCGAGACCGTCATATGCGAAACACCCGCGAGCGCGGCCACGTCGGTGAGACTGGCCTGCTTGCTCTCGGTGGTGTCGCGCGCCATCGCCTGTCTCCCAATCCCGGTACCGTGTGACGAGTGCCGCAAGTGTTAGCGATAACACGAGCCGGGTCAAGCGCTCTTCGAGTCACAGTCGGGTCACGGAGCCGCCTCCGTGCGCGGAGAGGTGAATCGAACGCGGTGTGCCGCGAAAGCCACCTTCGGGACATCTGATGTCCCGAAAGTGGCTTTCGCGGCTTCGATCGCCGGAGGCGCGTCCAGCCCGGAAGCGGCCGAGTCAGCTGGAGGCGCGATGCGTGAGCGAGACCGGCAAGATCCGCTGGCGGGGCTTGAACTCACGGTCGTCCATCACCGCGAGCAGGGTCTCGACCATCACGCGCACCTGTTCGCGCGGGTCCTGGTGGACAGAGGTCAGCGGCGGGTCCATCTCCGGCGCGAGGGTCGCGTTGTCGTCGAAGCTGACGACGGCGACGTCCGACGGTATCCGCCGTCCGGCGGAATGCAGGGTGCGGAGCGCGCCGAGGGCCATCATGTCGCTGGCCACGAAGACGGCGTCGAGGTCGGGGCGCCGGGCGAGCAGGTTCGACATCGCCTTCGCCCCGCCGGTCAGGGTGAAGTCGCCTTCCTCCATCAGGTCCGCCGGGTCGAGCCCGGCGTCGAGGAGGGTCTTGCGCCAGCCGGAGAGCCGGTCGATCGCCGCGCTCTGGTCCTGCGGGCCCGCGATCGTGGCGATCCGGCGGTGGCCGGCCTCGACCAGATGCGCGACCGCGAGCTTCGCGCCGCCCTCGTTGTCGAAGTCGACGACGTGGACACCGCGTTTCAGCCCGGCCGCCTGCCCGCCGTACACCACCGGGATCCTCAGCTGCCGCAGCGCCTTGGGCAGCGGATCGGTCCGGTGCGGCGCGAAGACCAGCACGCCGTCGACGTGCCCGCCGTCGAGGAACCGGACCGTGCGGTCGAGATCCTCGCGGGTGTCGCTGAAGATCAAGACCATCTGGCAGCCGACGTCGGCGAGTTCGCGGTAGCCCGCGCGCATGACCGCGGTGCGGTACGGGTCGTCGAGCAACCGCGCCTCCGGCTCCGACAGCACGACCGCGACCGCGCCGGTCCGCCTCGTCACCAGCGATCTGGCCGCCTGGTTCGGCGAGTAACCGAGTTCGCGGGCCGCGGCCTGGACCTTCTCTCGGGAGCGCGCGCTGACGTAGCCGTCGTCGTTCAGCGCACGGGACGCCGTCGACCGGCTGACCCCGGCGGACGCGGCGACGTCCTCCAGCGTCGGCCTGCCGTCTTCCTCTGGTCGAGGCCCCACCCGCGCCACCTTCACTCTTCAGCTCCATCCGGACACCGACAGCTTAATGCTCGGCGAGCGGCGACACTGAGAGCGCTCCCCTGATGGAAACACTCTCATTACAAGCCCTTGACACCGCCATACCTTGGCGACAGACTCTGCGCATCCTGGGAGCGCTCCCATTTTCTCCTCACCCCATCAGCAAGGGACGCAAGAGCGTGAAAAGAGTCCACCAACCCATCGGCGCAAGGGGTTAAGAACCGTGAGAAGCATCCGGAACGGCCTGGTGCTGGCACTGGGTATCACGATGACGACGTTCGGCCTGGCGGCGTGCGGCGGTGACGACGGCGGCGCCCCCGCCGCGTCGGACCCGAACGCGAAGGTCGAGCTGTCGCTGGCGACGTTCACCGAATTCGGCTACGAGGAGCTGATCCCCGAGTACGAACGGCTGCATCCGAACATCAAGATCACCCACCGCAAGACCGGTCAGGGCGGGCCGTACCACCAGGACCTGATCACGAAGCTGGCCGCGGGGTCCGGCCTCGCCGACGTCACCGCCGTCGAGGAAGGGCACCTGTCGAACGTTCTCGACAAGGGCTCGAAGTTCAACGACCTGACCAAGATCGGCCCGGCGGAGGCGTCGCCCGACCGCTGGCTCGGCTGGAAGTACGAAGCGGCGAAGACCAAGGACGGCAAGGTCATCGGATACGGGACGGATATCGGCCCGCTGGCGATGTGCTACCGCAAGGACATGCTCGAAGCGGCGGGGCTGCCGTCCGATCCCGAAGCGGTCAAGCCGCTGTTCGCGACCTGGGACAGCTACTTCGCCGCCGGTGACCAGTACGTCGCCAAGACCGGCGGGAAGGCGTGGTTCGACTCGGCCGCGCAGAACTTCAACGCCATGGTCAACCAGCTCCCCACCGGCTACATCGGCAACGACGACAAGCCGACGCTGGAATCGAACCAGGGCATCAGGGACGCGTGGACCAAGGTGACCGGCGCCGTCGCGAAAGGACAGTCGGCCAAGCTGACCGCGTTCAGCAACGAGTGGAACTCCGGTTTCAAGCAGGGCGCGTTCGCCACGAAGGTGTGCCCCGCGTGGATGCTCGGCGTGATCGAGGAGCACTCCGGCCCCGAGAACACCGGCAAGTGGGCGGTGACCGCGGCCTTCCCCGGGGGCGGCGGGAACTGGGGCGGCTCGTACCTGACCGTGCCCACGCAGTCGAAGCACCCGAAGGAGGCGGCCGAACTCGCCGCCTGGCTGACCGCGCCCGAGCAGCAGATCAAGGCGTTCAAGGCGAAGGGCACCTTCCCCAGCCAGGTCAAGGCGCTGGAGGACCAGGCGCTGCTGAGTGAGACCGACGCCTACTTCGGCGGCGCCAAGATCGGCCAGCTGTTCGCCGAGCAGGCGAAGAAGGTCGCGAAGCCGCAGTACAAGGGCCCCGGCGACGGCCAGATCCAGGAGAACGCGTCGAGCCCGGCGCTGCAGGCCGTCGAACAGGGCAAGTCCGCGGACGAGGGCTGGGCGCAACTGATCGACGCCGCGAAGAAGATCACGCGCTGACCGATGACCGTCGTCGACAAGGTCGCGCCGGACGAGGAGAAGGCCGGGGTGCGCACGTCGCCCCGGCCCACCCTCCGCCATCGGCTGAGCCGGTGGGACGTCAAGGTCTCGCCGTACCTCTACATCGCCCCTTTCTTCGTCGTGTTCGGGATCGTCGGGCTGTTCCCGCTGCTCTACACGGCGTACGTCTCCCTGTTCAGCTGGGAGGCGGGTGACGACAACCCCGTTTTCATCGGGCTGGACAACTTCAAGGAGCTGTTCGCCGACACCCAGTTCTGGAACGCGCTCGAGAACACCGTCAGCATCTTCCTGCTCTCCAGCGTTCCGCAGCTGATCATCGCGGTGCTACTGGCGGCGCTGCTCAGCGCCAGGCTCCGCGGGGCGACCGGCTGGCGCGTCGGCGTCCTGCTGCCCTACGCCGCCAGCCTGGTGGCGCTCGGGATCATCTTCGCGAACCTGTTCGGGCCGAAGTACGGGCTGGTCAACGGCCTGCTGCAGACGATCGGGCTGGATCCGGTCGACTGGCAGGCGGGCCGGTTCAGCAGCCACGCCGCGATCGCGATCATGGTGAACTGGCGCTGGACCGGGTACAACGCGCTGATCGTGCTCGCGGCGATGCAGGCCATCCCGAAGGAACTGCACGAGGCCGCGCTGATCGACGGCGCGGGCGCCGCACGCCGGTTCTTCAGCATCACGCTCCCCTTGCTGAAGCCGACGCTGATCTTCGTCACGATCACCTCGACGATCGGCGGCCTGCAGATCTTCACCGAGCCCAAGCTGTTCGACGCCATGCCGGGGTCGAACAACGGTGGCTCGTCCAACCAGTTCCAGACCGTGACGCTGTACCTGTACCAAACGGCCTTCGAGAACTACGAACTCGGTTATGCCTCGGCGATCGCGTGGGTGCTGTTCGTGATCATCGTGCTGATCGCGCTGGTGAACTTCTTCCTCACCGGCAGGCTCACGGCGGTGAAGAAGAGATGACGGTCATCCACAGTGGACTCAAGCGAGGCGTTTCGGCGCTGGGCAAGCCGCGCAGGGCGACGTATGTCGTGCTCACGATCTTCGTGCTGGGCTCGCTCTTCCCGTTCTACTGGTCGTTCCTGGTCGCCAGCCGGGACAGCGGGATGCTCACCGAACGGGTCCCGCCCTTCCTGCCCGGCGGGAACTTCTTCGCCAACGCGGCGAGGGTGTTCGACACCGTGCCGTTCTGGAAGGCGCTCGCGAACAGCCTGATCGTGTCCGGGACGGTCACCCTCACCACGGTGCTGTTCTCGTCGCTGGCCGGGTTCGCCTTCGCCAAA
The DNA here is from genome assembly GCF_024628825.1 of Amycolatopsis roodepoortensis. Classification (NCBI taxonomy): domain Bacteria; kingdom Bacillati; phylum Actinomycetota; class Actinomycetes; order Pseudonocardiales; family Pseudonocardiaceae; genus Amycolatopsis; species Amycolatopsis roodepoortensis. Next base: position 9,335,515 of record NZ_CP102415.1, on the reverse strand, counting down.
CTGCGGTTCCGCGGACGGAACGGCTTGTTCGTGTTCATCGTGATCACCCTCGCCGTACCGACCCAGCTCGGCATCATCCCGCTGTTCATGGCGATGTCGGAGTTCGGCTGGGCGGGCGGGTTGCAGTCGGTGATCGTGCCCAACCTGGTGACCGCGTTCGGTGTCTTCTGGATGCGTCAGTACACAGTGGACGCCGTCCCGTACGAACTGATCGAGGCGGCACGGGTCGACGGCTGCAGCATGATCCGGATCTTCTGGAACGTCTGCCTGCCCGCGGTGCGCCCGGCGGCGGCGATCCTGGCGATGTTCACGTTCATGACTTCGTGGAACGACTTCCTGTGGCCGCTCGTGGTGCTGGACGCCGGCAACCCCACCGTCCAGCTGGCTCTGGAGAAGCTGCAGAGCGGCTACTACGTCGACTATTCGCTGGTGCTGGCCGGAACGACCCTGGCCACCATCCCGATCCTCATCGTCTTCCTCCTCCTCGGCCGTCAGATCGTGGCCGGGATCATGCAAGGTGCCGTGAAAGGGTGACCATGTCCGCTCATCCCGACAGTGTCCGGGCGAAGACCGCGCTGCTGTTCCCGCCCGGATTCGTGTGGGGCGCCGCCACCGCCGCCTTCCAGGTCGAAGGGGCGACGACCGCCGACGGCCGGACCGATTCCATCTGGGACGTCTTCGCCCGCCGCCCCGGCGCCGTCGTCGGCGGCGACACCGGGGAGCCGGGCGCCGATCACTACCGGCGCTACGCCGAAGACGTCGATCTCATGCGACGGCTCGGGCTCGGCGCGTACCGCTTCTCCCTGTCGTGGCCGCGGATCCGGCCCGACGGCGGAGCTCCGAATCCCCGGGGTCTCGCGTTCTACGACCGGCTCGTCGACAAGCTGCTCGAAGCCGGAGTGGAGCCGTGGGCGACGCTGTATCACTGGGACCTCCCCCAGTCGCTGGAAGACGAGGGCGGCTGGGCGGCGCGCGAGACCGCGTTCCGGTTCGCCGAATACGCTGAAACGGTCGTGGCGCGCCTGGGTGACCGGGTGCCGCGCTGGTCCACCCTGAACGAGCCATGGTGCGCCGCGATGCTGGGCTACGCGCGCGGGATCCACGCGCCCGGCAGGCAGGAACCCCGCGCCGCCGTCGCGGCCGCGCACCACCTGCTGCTCGGACACGGGCTGGCGATGGACGTCCTGCGGCGGCACGCGCCGGCCGCGTCGTCGGGGATCACGCTGAACCTGTACCCGGTGTCCGCGGTCGATCCGTCGTCCACTGTGGACTCCGAAGCGGCGCGCCGGATCGACGGCCTGCAGAACCGGCTGTTCCTGGATCCGGTGCTTCGCGGCTCCTACCCCGAGGATCTGCTGACCGACCTGGCGCACCTCGGCATCGGTGAGCTGGTGCGGGGCGACGACCTCGCGACCATCGCCGCTCCGATCGACTGGCTGGGCATCAACTACTACCGCGGCTACCAGGTCGCGGGCACCCCGATGCCCGGCAGCGAACCGGCGGGCGCCGACTGGCTCGGCTCCCCCGACGTCCATTTCGTGCCCGACGAAGCGGCGCCTCGCACCGACTCCGGCTGGGAGGTCCAGCCCTCGCGGCTCACCGAGTGCCTCCTCCAGGTCCATCGCGACTATCGGCCGATCCCGTTGTACATCACCGAAAACGGTGCGTCCTACCCGGACGCGCTGATCGGCGGGGACATCGCGGACACCGACCGGATCGCCTTCCTCGACTCGCATCTGCGCGCCGCGTACGAGGCGATCGAGGCGGGCGTCGACCTGCGCGGCTACTTCTACTGGTCGCTGCTCGACAACTTCGAGTGGGCCGAGGGGTACGGCAAGCGGTTCGGGCTCGTCCACGTCGATTACGCGACGCAGCGGCGGACGCCGAAACAGAGCGCGCTCTGGTACGCCCGGGCGATCAGTCTCAACGGGCTGAGCTGAGGCCGAGTGTCGTTCAGGACGTTCTTCGTCCTGAACGACACTTCGCTGGGGGGGATTGCGGTGGCCGCGCTCCGGCAGGTCTTGTTATCGTGGATACGGACCTGATCAACGAGCAGTGGAGACCAGACGTGGCAGGTGAAGACGACATCTCCGGGTGAGCCGGAGTTGGCAGGCCACCGGCGTCGACGCCGAGGCGGCCTCTTTGTCGTCCCCTCAAGCCACGTCCACCGCGGTGCAGCCTCGAGGCGCCCGCTGTCTTCCACGAGGTCATTTCCATGTCAGACGCCTTCGTCGTCGTGTCCGCCCTCTCCTTCTCCTGGCCGGACGACACCCCGGTCTTCGACGACCTGTCCTTCACCGTGCCCGGTGGCCGCACCGGACTGGTCGCGCCGAACGGGGCGGGCAAGAGCACGCTCCTCAAACTGATCGCCGGCGAACTGCGTCCGACGTCCGGGTCCGTCTCCGCCCAGGGGGTGCTCGGCTACCTGCCGCAGTCGCTGCCGCTCACCGCCGACCTGACAGTGGCCGAGGTGCTGGGCATCGCGCCGCAGCTCGCGGCGCTGAGCGCGATCGAGTCCGGCGACGCGAGCGAAGAGCACTTCACCACCATCGGGACCGACTGGGACATCGAGGAACGCACCCGCGCCCAGCTCGACCGGCTCGGCCTCGACGGCATCTCGCTGGACCGGAGCCTGCACACGTTGAGCGGCGGACAGATCATCTCCCTCGGCCTGGCCGCGCAATTGCTGAAGCGGCCCGACATCCTGCTGCTGGACGAACCGACCAACAATCTCGACCTCGACGCCCGCCGCAAGCTCTACGGGGTGCTCGAAGACTGGTCCGGCTGCCTGCTGCTGGTGAGTCACGACCGGGAACTGCTCGACCGGATGGACCGGATCGCCGAACTCGACCGCGGCGATCTCCGGTACCACGGCGGGAACTTCTCCCAGTACGAAGCGGCGGTCAAGGCCGAGCAAGAGGTCGCCGAACGCAACGTCCGCAGCGCCGAACAAGAGGTCAAGCGGGAGAAGCGGGAGATGCAGCAGGCGCGCGAGCGGGCGGCGCGCCGAGCGGGCAACGCCGCCAGGAACCTCGGCAACGCCGGCCTGCCGAAGATCTTCGCCGGCACCATGAAACGCAACGCCCAGGAGTCCGCGGGCAAGGCGAACGAGACGCACGCCGCCCGGGTGAGCGAGGCGAAGAGCCGCCTCGACGAGGCCGAACGCTCACTCCGCGACGACCACAAGATCGCGCTGATCCTGCCGGGCACCAACGTCCCCGCCGGGCGCACGATGTTCCAGGGCGAGCACATCCAAGTCCGCTACGGCGACCGGAACGTCTTCGCGGGCGACGGCGTCGACCTGACGATCCGCGGCCCCGAACGGATCGCGCTGACCGGCGGGAACGGCACCGGCAAGTCGACCCTCCTGCGGGTGCTCAAGGGAGATCTCACGCCGGACAGCGGCGTGGTGAAACGCGCCGAAGGCCGTATCGCGTACCTTTCCCAGCGGCTCGACCTGCTGGACCTCGACCGGACGATCGCCGAGAACTTCGCCGCGTTCGCCCCAAGCCTCCCCGAATCGCAACGGATGACCCTGCTCGCCCGCTTCCTGTTCCGAGGCGCGCGAAGCCAGCTTCCCGTCGGCGTGCTCTCCGGGGGCGAACGCCTGCGAGCCACCCTGGCCTGCGTCCTGTTCGCCGAACCCGCGCCACAACTCCTGCTGCTCGACGAGCCGACCAACAACCTCGACCTCGTCAGCGTCGGGCAGTTGGAGAGCGCGCTGGGTGCGTATCAAGGGGCTTTCGTGGTCGTGAGCCACGACGAGCGGTTCCTCCGGGAGATCAAGGTGGACCGGCGGGTGCGGTTGACCGATGGAGCGCTCGTGGAGTCCTGAGGCTCGCGTTCCCGCTCACACCGGATCTGCTCGTGTCTTGAGGCGTTTCCTTGGCTACGCGAGCAGGTCCGGTGTTCCGGCCTGCAGATCGGGCCCTTTCCTGCCTTCGGATCCGGCATGGCACCCGGCCGGTCACTCGAACGCGAAGATCGCGGCGAGACTCTCATTGCTCTGCATGGCTTCTCCCGGGACACCGCGGCTTCCTGGAAGACGCGCAATTAGTCGGCTAATTGCTTTAGGGTAATCGCCGCTTCGCCACTAAATCACTCGTCAGTGTTATTTGCACGTTTCGCTTGTCGCTTAAAATTACGAACACCTGTTCGATTTTGCCGGGTATTATGGAGGTGTGTCCGAGACCTTCCTTCCCGAGTTGCCGCAGGAACTGTGGCGTGCCGGCAAGCTGGAGCTTGCCTATGGCGTGCTGCAGTCGTTGCAGGTGATTCGGATGGCCACCGCGGGTTTGGGGCGGTTTCTGGCGGAGGTCGAGTCTCGGGGCGCGAAAGACTTGTTCGGGCATGGGACTACGGCGAGTTGGTTCGCGGAGATGGCGGGGTTGTCGCGGGCTGAGGCGGGTGCGGTGGTGAAGCGGGCGGTCGCTTTGAACCCCACCCGCGCTTTGGATGGCACGGAGGTTCCACCGGTCGCGCCTGCGACCGCCGCGGTCGCTGCCGAGGGGTTGGTCGGGGATGAGCGGATCGATCAGATTCTGGAGATCTTGAAGAGGCTTCCTGCCGATACCTCGGTTGAGGATCGGGCGGTCGCGGAGAAGATCCTCGCCGAGTTGGCCCCGACCGCCGGTCCGCAGCAGCTCGCCAAGACTGAGGCGAACCTGCTGGGCTGGCTGGATCCCGACGGCAACGAACCCCAAGACCCCGAACCCAAAGAACCACGCCGGGAAATCACCCTGGAACGCCGCAAAGACGGGTTCTGGAAACTCACCGGCCTGCTGGACGACGAGACCGGTGCCCGCACCGCCGCCGCGCTGGAGGCCTACGCCCAACCACGGCCAGTCGACGAGTTCGGTCAGGCGGATCTGCGGATGAAGTGCGAACGCCTGGGAGACGCCTGGGCCGACCTCCTCGACCTCGCGATCGCGTGCCCGGACCAGCCCGGAACCAGCGGCTACCGCACCCTCGTGAACGTCACCATCGGACTCGACGAACTGAAGTCCGGTCTCGGCACCGCGTGCCTGGATTTCGTCGGGACGATGACCGCCCGGGAAGCGCGGCTCGCCGCTTGCGACTGTCTGATGTTGCCGGTCGTGATGAGCGGTGCCGGAGAACCCCTCGATGTGGGACGGCTACGACGGTTCGTCACGCCCGGTCAGAGACGGGCGCTGAACATCCGCGACGGTGGCTGCGCGTTCCCGGGCTGTCACCGGAAACCCAAGAACTGTCACGCCCACCACATTCATCACTGGGCAGACGGCGGACCCACCGACCTCCGGAATCTCGTGCTGCTATGTAGTTTCCATCACCGCCTGATTCATCACGGTGACTGGCAAGTCCGGATGGCCGCCGACGGGTTACCCGAGTTCATCCCACCCCAATACCGAGACCCACTCCGAAAACCCCGGCGCAACACCCTGCATCACCACTAAATGTCGAGGAGCCCGTCGGCCACACCGGCGACGGGCCCTTCGGCATGCCCACCGGCCGCCACCCAGGTCACGCCGTTCACGGGCCCCTTGCTGATCGGACCGATCACGCACGACTGTGTGGATTTCGGGACGTCAGATGTCCCGAAATCCACACAGTCGTGCGATCGTGCCGAACATCCGGTTCATGGCCACCGACGGCGCCTAGTTCACCGGCCAGACGATGTTCCCCAACGGCGGCTACACCACCCGCTGACCTTGCCCTGGCCAGGACACCGTAGCCCGGACACCAAGGGCAGTGAACAAGTCCCTCACTACCCGCCACAACGCGATCACACCCGATCCTGAGGCGGCGGTGCCGGCTAAAGCGTGACGTGCCGTTTAATCCCTCCGAAGCCGGACCGTACGCGCGCGCCCACAGCCGGACGACGAGAGTTCTCCTGCCGCGACATGCAACCACTCGAGCAAAGAGAGACTCCCTCCCGACATCCAAGGTCGGACAACGGCCCAAGGACCACCGCTTCGAAAGCACCGACCACGAAAAAGCCCGCCGCCGGACCGGCGACGGGCGAGGAAAGAAAAGGTCCCGCTTCCGCTCAGCGAAGGCTGGGGGTTCCTGCGAGCAGGAAGCGGGAGTTTGTGGCCGGTACGGGGGCCGCCTCTCGGCGAAAGGCTCAACACGGCTCCGGCCGAACCGGTATTCCGTGAAGGCGAAGGGTGAGGCCCGGGGGCACCATCCGTACCGACACTCTCTACAACGCACCACCGTTCGAAATGTTCCCCGGCGCCGATCCCGAATAGGTGTGACCCGTGTCTACACTCGAATGCACGACTCGAATGCTCAAAAAACGTCCGCCTCCGCTCAGCGAAGGCCTGGGGGTTACCTGCGAGCGGAAGCGGACAATTGTCATAACGCGGCGACACACCGAAATGTTCCCATCGAGCGAGTGACCTGGGTCAAGCCGAAAACCGCCGGACGAAAAAGACCCGCTCCCGCTCAGCGAAGGTCTGGGGGTCACCTGCGAGCGGAAGCGGGAGCGAAGGCCGATACGGTGGGCCGCCTCTCGGCGAAAGGCACGACATGGCTCCGGCCGAACCGGTATTCCATGAAGGCGAAGGGTGAGGCCCGGGGGCACCATCCGTACCGACACCCTCTACAACGCCACGACCCGGAAAACGTTCCCCACGAAAGAAGTGACGCGCGTCAACACACGAATGCGGTAACGCTCAACAGGGCGGCGGAACCTGATCGACCAGTTCTTCGGGAGCGGACAGCCGCCATGCCTCGTAGACCAATTCGTTCAGCTCGTCGGATTCGATGCCGTCGAGGTACACCACCACCCAGCCGAATCCCCCGGCCGTGAACTGCACCTCGAAGACGTCCGGCCGCTCGGCCACGAGGGCTTCCTGTTCCGAGAGCGTCTGCTTCAGGCCGACGGTCTGGGTCCGCGGCCAGAAGTAGCCGAACCGCTTCCCGCGCACACTGAACGACTCCCACTCCTTCGCGTCGGATCGCTCGACCTCGGCGAGCGTCTTCAGCATCCGGTGGAACTCGTCACTCGACACGCTCATCGTGAACCCCAAACCCCAGTAACTCCGTCGGCCTCAGTCTAGGTGCCCGGGTGGTCCCGGCATTCGAGGACGTCGATCGGTAGATTCGCCGGAGGAAGATCCACTCGACCCGGGGAGCTGTGCCATGGACCGTCCGGCCACGGCGGCAGAGTTGTTCGACGCCATAGGTTCCGCCTACGAAGACGTCTTCGGCCGGGCGCCGGTGGTCGACAGGGCGGTGCGGCAGCTGCTGGACGGCCTGCCGCCGTCATCGAGGGTGCTCGACCTCGGCAGCGGCACCGGCAGGCCGGTGGCCGAGGACCTCTCCGCCGCGGGCCATCGGGTGACCGGGCTCGACGTGTCCCCGGTGATGATCGATCTCGCGCGTGAGCAGGTTCCCGCCGCCACCTTCGTCCACGCCGACGTGCGTGACTGGACCTCGCCGCCCGGGTCGTGGGAGGCCGTCTGCGCCTTCTTCCCGTTCCTCCAGATGCCGCGCAGGGACACCGAAGCTGTGCTCGCCGACATCGCGCGCTGGCTGGTACCGGGTGGGCTCTTCGCGCTCGTCACCGTTCCGCGTGACGCCGAGGACGCGCACGCGGAGTTCTTCGGCCGCACGTTCCGCGTGACCAGTTTCGCCCCGGACGACCTCGTCCGGCGGGTCGAGGCGGCCGGGATGGAGGTCACCGGCACCCATTCGGAGGTCTTCACGGCGGACGAACCGGGGACACCGCCAGAGGAACACCTCCTGATCACGGCTCGACGCCCGGTCTGATCGTGCGTGTCGTCAGCGTGATCACCCCGGTCCACCCGCCGAGCCTTCCGTACCTGGCCGAGGCGTACGAATCCCTCGCCGCGCAGGAACTCCCGCCGGGCTGGGCCTGGGAATGGCTGGTGCAGGAGGACGGCGAGACCGGTCTGCTCGACGGCGTCCTCCCCGCGGACGACCGCGTACTGCCCGGCTCGGGGCGCCGGGGCGGCCCCGGGGTCGCGCGGATGCTGGCCCTGTCGCGCTCCACCGGTGAGCTGATCAAGGCACTCGACGCGGACGACCTCTTGGCACCCGGCGCGCTCGCGCGGGACATCGCGGCGCTGGAGGATCCCGACGTCGGCTGGACGACCTGCCGGGTGCTCGACCTCTTTCCCGACGGGACCACGGCCGGCGTCGACAGCGACCCGGAAGAGGGAAGGATCGAACGCGGCGCGATCCTGCGCCACTGGCAGCGAAACGGCTACGTGTCGTCGGTGGTGGCCGGGACGCTGTGCATCCGCCGTGAGCTGTTGCTGGAGCTCGGCGGCTGGATGGCGTTGCCCGCGTCGGAGGACACCGGGCTGGTCCTCGCCGCGAACGCCTGCTCCGACGGCTACTTCGTCTCCACGTGCGGCATGTTCTACCGGAAGTGGGCCGGGCAGGTCACCCGGTCCGCGGCGCACAACGACGACGGCGAGCGGCTCGCGCGAATGAAGCTGATCGAGGAGCGCGCCGAGGTCATGCTGGCACGTCGACGAGGTCGAGCAACGCCTTCGCGCACAGATCCCGGATCTCGTCCCGGGTCAGCTTCCGGTACTTGAGCCAGTCGAGGCAGACCGCGACGACGAAGGCCAGCCAGCCCCGCACGAGCACCCGCAGGGCCTCCGGCGGCTCGCCGTCCGGGCACAGCACCTCCAGGATCCGGCGTCCCTGCTCGGCGAAGTTGTTGTCCAGGACTTCGCGCACGCCGTCGACGGCGATCGACGTACCCGAGTGCAGCGCCCGGTAGCCGTCCTCGTTGGCTTCGACGTAGCGCAGGTACGCGTCGAGGCCCGCGGTCAGCTGCTCCGCGACCGGGAGTGTGCGATCGGACTCGGTCATCTTGAGGAGCCGCTCGCCCTCGGCCCTGATGACCTCGGTGACGAAGTCCCGCTTCGTCGGGAAATAGTGGTACAGCAGCCCGCGCGACACCTCGGCGATATCCGCGACCTGCTCGATCCACACGTCGTCGTACGGCCGCTCCGCGAACAGGCGGGCGCCGATCCGCAGCAGCTGTTCCCGTCGCTCGGCGGTGCTCAGCCTGCTGCGGGGTTTCCCGGAGGTACTCGGCGCCATCTGGGCATCGTACTTACTTGACACGAGTTCAGTAACAGGCCACGCTCGCTATTGGATGCCGGTTCAACAGTGCACACAGTGCTCATCAGGAGGGGCTCGATGGCCACCGCTCTCCCCCATCCCCCGCGTCGGATCCCGCTGATCGGCGACGTGCTCGGCGTGTCGCCGAAGACGCCGGTCCAGGACTCGATGCGGCACGCGGCCGAGCTGGGGCCGGTCTTCGAGCGCAAGGTATTCGGCCGGAGCATCGTGTTCGTCAACGGTGCCGAGATGGTCGCCGACCTCTCCGACGAGAAGCGCTTCGCGAAGCACGTCACGCCCGCGATCTCGAACCTGCGCCCGCTCGGCGGCGACGGTCTGTTCACCGCCCACAACGAAGAGCCGAACTGGCGGCGCGCGCACGAGATCCTCGCGCCGGCGTTCAGCCGCAACGCCATGCAGCGCTACCACCCGACGATGCTGGCGATCACCCGCGAGCTGCTGGACACGTGGGACAAGGGTGGCGAGGTCGACGTCGCGGACGACATGACCAAGCTGACGCTGGAGACCATCGGCCGGACCGGATTCGGTTACAGCTTCTCTTCCTTCGAACGCGCCGAGCCGCATCCGTTCGTCGCCGCGATGGTTCGCACGCTGCGTCACGCGCAGCGGATGGCCATCCAGCCGCCGGTCATCGGCCCGCTCCTCAGCCGCAAGGCGAACCGGCGCAACGAAGCCGACCTGGCGTTCCTCCACTCCGTCGTCGCCGACGTCATCGAAGCGCGCCGGGACGACACGAGCACCGAAGACCTGCTCGGGCTGATGCTGAACACCACGCAGCCGAGCACCGGTGAGGCGCTGGACGAGGACAACATCCGGCACCAGATCATCACCTTCCTCGTGGCCGGGCACGAGACCACGTCGGGCGCGCTGTCGTTCGCCCTGTACTACCTCGCCAGGAACCCGGACGTCCTGGCCCGCGCACAGTCCGAAGTGGACAAAGTCTGGGGTGCGAATCCGGACCCGTCCTACGAGGAAGTGGCGAAGCTCCGTTACGTCCGGCGAGTGCTCGACGAAGCGCTCCGGCTCTGGCCGACGGCGCCGGCCTTCGCGCGCCAGGCCCAGGTGGACACCGTCGTCGGCGGCGAGTACCCGATGCGGAAGGGACAGTGGGCGCTGGTCCTCATCCCGGCGTTGCACCGCGACCCCGTGTGGGGAGAAGATCCCGAGTCGTTCGATCCGGACCGCTTCTCGCCGGAACGCAACCGTGCCCGTCCGGCGCACGTCTACAAACCCTTCGGCACCGGCGAGCGGGCCTGCATCGGGCGGCAGTTCGCCCTGCACGAGGCGACGCTGGTGCTCGGGATGCTGCTGAGCCGGTACGAGCTCCGTGGCGACCCGTCTTATCGGCTGAAGGTGCAGGAACTGCTGACCCTCAAGCCGGAGGGCTTCAAGCTGGAGGTTTCGCTCCGCGACCGGGCATCGGTGGCCGCGACCACCTAAGACCTCAGAAGCCGGTCACATCTCCGTTCCGGGATCCGTCAGTGCGGTGAAAGCAAGACGGAACCCCGGAGGAGAACGAATATGGAAACCCGCATCCCGAATCCCGCCCTCGCGAACCCCGCCACTTTGAAGGCCTTGATCGCGCTGGCGGAGTCGACCGGCGACACCGGTGTCCCGAAGACCACGCACTACCTCATGCACGTCCGCGCGAGCCAGATCAACGGATGCAGCGGCTGCCTGGAGATGCACACCAAGGAGCTGCGCAAGGCGGGCGAGTCCGACGAGCGGATCTTCACCGTCGCGGCATGGCGCGACACGGCCTACTTCACCGACGCCGAACGGGCCGCGCTCGCGCTGGCCGAGGCCATCACCCGGATCGCGGACCGAGCCGACCCGGTCGACGACGAGGTCTGGAACGAGGCGGCCCGGCACTACGACGAAGCGCAGCTGTCGAGCCTGGTCCTCTCCATCGCCGCCATCAACACCTGGAACCGGCTCAACGTCGCCACGCGGCAGATCGCCGGCGCCGCCTGATCGGCCTACTCGGCCTGCCGTAGTTCCACACAGCACTCCGCCGCGCCGGGAACGAGGGCCGCCTCCACGTTCCCGGCGCGCACGCCGTTCAGGAAACCGGCCAGGAAGGCCTGATTGATCCCGCAGACCAGCTCCGGAGCCTCGGCGGCCAGCGGATGGAACGGGCAGTTCCGCAGCCGGACACAGGTCCTGCTGTCCCGGCTCGGCTCGAAGCCGTAGCGGCGAAGCACCCCTTCGGCGACGGTGAGCGCGCGTTCCGCGCCGAGCCTGCCCGGACGCGTTCGTACGCGTTCCTCTTCACCCGCCGCGAAACCGCGCTCCCCCGCGACCCGCAGCACCGCTTCCCGCGCTGTCTCACCGCTCCCTTCGGCGAGCACGGCCTCGGCGAGGATGCCCGCCAGGATCTCGTGCCGCCGGGCGGGAAGCTGCACCTGGATGGCCTCGTCGACGGGTTCGTAGACCTTCGGCCTCCGCCCCACCTTCACCACCGGGCCTGCCGCGAAGCCGAATCTGAGCAACCCGGCCGCCACGAGCTTGTCGAGATGGAAGGCGGCGAGCTTGCGGGAGATCCCGACCGCCGCCGCGGCTTCGTCACGCGTGACAGGCCGCCTCGCGCGCCGGGCGTAGGCGTACATGCCGCGACGGAGGTCGTCGTCGAGCGCCGCCACCGCGGCGATGGCGGGGGCGTCGAGGCCGTCCGGGTCTGGCGGGTCGGGCACTGTCACGTTCACCACGATATCGCCTATCTCAACCGGCGGAACATTCTGGAGTGTCGATCTACCATGTAAGATAAGCCGCCGGGTGCCAAAACACCCAAAAGTCTTGGTTTAATCCACCGGGGGATCGGTTCAGCCTAGGAGGCCCAATGTCCACTCCTGCCTTGCGCGTCGTGCACGAATCCGGGCCGGGGCCGGACCTGGCGGCTGCCGAGACCGCGGCCGCCGATCTCCTCACCGCACTGGGCATCTCGCTGGACTCCGAGAGCCTCCGCGGCACGCCCGGCCGGATGGCGCGCGCGTACGCCGAGCTGTTCACCCCTCGGCCGTTCGATCTCACGACCTTCCCCAACGATGAGGGCTACGACGAGCTCGTCCTCGCCAGGGGGATCCCGGTCCGGTCGGTCTGCGAGCACCACCTGCTGCCGTTCGTCGGGGTCGCGCACGTGGGCTACCTGCCGGGAGACCGGATCCTCGGCCTGTCGAAGCTGGCCAGGATCGTCGAGCATTTCGCCTGCCGTCCGCAGGTTCAGGAACGGCTCACGAAACAGGTCGCCGACTGGCTCGAAGAGCAGCTCGAACCGCGCGGCGTCGGCGTGGTGATCGAAGCGGAGCACTCGTGCATGACGTTGCGCGGGGTCCAGGCCGTCGGGTCGAGCACCGTCACCTCGACCCTGCTCGGCACGCTGCGCGAAGACGCTCGTTCGCGCCAGGAGTTCTTCGCGCTCACCGGGATCAACGGCTGACAGCGGGCTCTTGCGCGTAGGCCGCGGAGACGACCTCGCGGTCGAAAACCCGCCAGGTGAGCGCGGAAACGATCACCGCCACCACGAAACCGGCCCAGTACGGTGTCGTCAGCCCGAACTTCGACGCCACCGCCCCGCCGAGCAGCGCACCGACGCAGTTGCCGCCGGCGATGACGAACAGACTGGTGCTGCCGACCCGGCCCAGCATGCCGGGCGGGGTGAGCCGCTGGCGCAGGGAACTGCCGACGATTCCCCACAGGGCGCCGTGCACCCCGAAGAGGAACAACGTCACCCCGACGACCGGCCCGCTCGTGCTGGTCGCGAGGACCAGATGGGTCCCGGCCTCGATCAGCAGCCCGATCCGCAACGTCCAGGTCGGCGTGCACCAGGCGATCAGCCGGGCCCCCATGACCGAGCCGAGCAGCCCGCCCACCGCCATGCAGGTGAAGAGCAGGCCGTACCCGACGGAACCCAGCCCGAGCCGTTCCTTCGCGAGCAGCACCAGGACCGAGGTGGCCGCGACGAGCGTCAGGTTCAGCATCCCGATCAAGCCGATCATGGTCCGCAGCAGACGCTGGCCGGCGAGCCAGCGGAACCCCTCGGCCACCTCCGATCGCATCGACCGGCGCTCGGCCGGCTCGACGGGCCGTGACCGGTACGCGCCGGCGATCAAGCCGAGCAGCAGGGCGCTGACCGCGTACGTGCCGGCGTTGACGTAGAACGGGATGCTCGCCGCGACGCCGAACAGGAATCCGCTCAGCGGACCGGAAAGCATGCCATGGGCCAGCGTCGTCCCGGCGTACAGCCGCCCGTTCGCCCGCTCCAGCAACGCCTTCGGCACGATCGCGGGCAGCATCGCCCCGCTCGACGTCCGGAACACGACCTCGCACGCGTTGATCACGAAGAGGACGGCGTACAGCAAGGCGATACTGACGTCGCCCATCGAGATCGCGATGGCCAGCAGGGCGACGGCGGGCACGCGGATCCAGTCCAGGGTGATCATCAGCTTGCGCCGGTCCACCCGGTCGGCCAGCACTCCGCCGGGCAGCGAGAAGAGCAGCCAAGGCAGCCACGCCACGGCGAACCCGCCCGAGACCACGAGCGGCTCGTCGGTGCGGGAAGCGATCAGCAACGGCGCCGCCACCGTCGCGAGACCGCTGCCGAGCGCGGACGTCGTACTCGCCGCCCAGAGCTTCGCGTACCTTCCGTCGAGCCTCTCCCCCGTCATGGGACCAACGTAGCGACCGGTGACCGAGCGGATGCGGAGTTTCACCCACAGCTGAGCGACTGCCCCCTAGACTGCCCTTCCGTTCGGCCTTGGGAGGGGAGCACGGATGGTGCTGGTGCGCGACGTCGATCCGGTGAGCCTGCTGAAGAACTCGCCCATCGGCGGCGACCCCGGTCCGTATCTGCCGCGGGACGTCGACCGGGATCTCCGGGCCGCGCTGTCGGCCGCGTCGTTCACCGTGATCGTCTACGAGCACAATTCGGGTGCCCGGCGGACCGCCTACGAGGCCTTGCTGGCGTCGTGTCCCGACCACGAGCTGATCGTCAAGCCGCGGAGCGTCGACCTCGCCCGGCAGCAGGGTGCGGCCATGGCCGTCGTCTGGCTGGACGGAGAGCTGGACGAGAACTTCACCGATTTGAATCGCCCCTTGGCGGCCTGGCTCGACAGGTACAGCTCCCGCCGCGCACTGGGTGTCATCCGCGAAGACCGGTACGAGAACCCGAAGTTGCGAGGGGTTCTTGATCCTCTTCGCCCCACGGTCGTACGGCTCGCCGCCGATCTTTCCGGCGGCGAGCGTCTCGTCGGAGACCAGATGTTCCCCGCGGCGGCACCCCTTCGCCAGGCGGGACAGCTCGCCGGTCTGCGGCCATCGGGGCCGGTCCGCACCCCGGTCCCCGATCCGTTCGCCGCCCACGTCGCCGATTACCGGCCCGACACCGACGACGGCGTCGACCGCCTCGGCATCGGTCCCGACGTGCGTATGCTCGCCGACCTCGTCGTCTCGCGGATGATCACCCCTCCGCTGTCGATCGGCCTGTTCGGCAGCTGGGGTTCGGGCAAGAGCTTCTTCATGCGCCAGATGCAACTGCGCGTCCGCGAGCTCGCCGATTCCGCGCGAGTGGCCGAAACCGAGGCAGGCGCGCACGGGAAGTCCGTGTCCTCCTACTGTTCGAGCGTTCGCCAGATCAGCTTCAACGCGTGGCACTACAGCGAAGCGAACCTCCTGGCCAGTCTCGCCACGCACATCTTCGACAACCTCGCCGCGAGCGGCGCCGAGAACGACCTTCAGCGCCAGGCCGACCTGCTCGCCGAACGCCGCAAGGCAGAGAAGACCCTGCTCGGCAGGCTCAGCGCGGTCCGCCTCGAACGCAGAACCTTGACAGCTCAACAGAAACAAGCGAAGCGGCGGCGCCGGAAGCCGCGCGAGTACGTCCGCGCGGTGTTCGACAGTCTCACCGAGGCGGACAAGGCGTGGATCGCGTCCAGGATCGGCGTCGACCGGCCGACCGCCGAAGACCTCGAACGGCTTGCCCAGGAAACAGGCGGGCTCCGGTCGGACGTCGCCGAATTCTGGCGACGCCTGCGGCAGGATCCGGTTCCCCTGCTGGTCCTGATCGGTGGGCTGGTGACGGTCCTGGTGGTCACGTTGCTCGTCGGCCGGTCGCAGGTGTCCGGCGTGCTCGGCGGGCTGACCGCGGTGAGCTCCGTGCTGACCGTCGTCCTGCGGATGCGCGCCAGCGCGGGCCGGATCCACCAGGCGCTCGACAAACTCGGCGGACCGTCCGAAGAGGACGAAGAGACCGAGCGGCGGCTCGCCGAACTGGACGCCGAATCCGACCGGCTCGAAAAGGCGGTCGCCGAACTCGCGCCCGGGCTCGATCTCGTGTCGTTCGCCGAGTCCCGGGTTTCGGACTACGTCGAACATCTAGGCGTGGTCTCCTTGCTGCGCAAGGATCTCGAGACGTTCGCGACCATGCTCGCCGAGGTGCCGCACGGTTCGGGGAAGATCGAACGGACCGTGTTGTACGTCGACGACCTCGATCGCTGCCCGCCCAAGGTCGTCGTCCAGGTTCTCGAAGCCATCCATCTCCTGCTGGCGCTGCCGGTGTTCGTCGTCGTGGTCGGCGTCGACTCCCGCTGGCTCAAGAAGGCCGTCGAGCAGCATTACGAGGAGATGCTCGGCGACGACCCCGAATCCTTCGCCGAGAGCTACCTCGAGAAGATCTTCCAGGTGCCGTTCACGTTGTCCCCCATGGACGATCCAGGGTTCGCGGGGCTCGTGCGCGGGCTCGCCGATACCGAGGTCCCGGAGGCGGGCCCGGCGCCCGCTCCCGCCGGAACGGATCAGGCCACCGGCGAGCGTCCTCTCCTGGCCGCGGCCGCTCCGGCTCCTCGCGCGGAAGCACCGAAACCGTCGTCCGAACAGTCCACAATAGACGTACGACCTCCTCGACTGGTGATCTCACGGGCGGAACTGGACTTCCTGCCGACGCTCGCCCCGCTCATCCGCTCCCCACGGGCCGCGAAGCGGCTGCTGAACCTGTATCGCCTGCTGCGGGCGCGTTTCGCCGGTGAGGAACTGGCCGAGTTCCTCACCGACGGCGACCGCGAGGCACCGTTCCGCGCGGTGCTGGTGCTGCTCGCGGTCCACGTCGGGCATCCGGACGCCGTCCGGTGGTTCTCGAGCCTCGAAGGGACGGACCCCGAAGACAAGGCCGTCGAGATCGTGTCGTCGATGAACGACCACGAGCTGCGGCCGAAGCTGGAACGCGGCCTTTCCGGCGAAATGTGGCCACAGCTGGCCGCGTCCTATCAGCGCTGGCTGCCGCTGGTGAACCGGTTCTCGTTCGCCCGCGACCGCTCGATGTCCGGCCCGCGGTAGAGCCGTTCCGGGATCCGCGCCAGTGTCGACGGATGGACCTGCGGGCCGAGGCCGTAGAGCTTCTGGAAACTCATGATCAGCGGCCGCCACCGGTCCGGGTCGATCCGGTCTTCGGTACCCGGCATCCGCACGTCGTCGTGAACGTGGACGCGCTGCACGCGCACCTCGAACACGAGGACGCCGCCGCGCTGTTTCGGGTCGTCCTCCGCGAGCGGGTGGAAGGCCTCGACGACGGCCTCCATCGTCACGGGGCATTCCGTGACCCGCGGCGGCCGGACCGTCTCCGAATCCACCGGCGTGAGGCCCGCTCGGGCGAACTTGTCCGGTTCGTGCCGGTAGCCGCGTTCGTACTTGCGGGCGGGGACGGGATCCGACCCGGTGGTCAGCGCCAGCCTGTCGACTGCGGCAGCCAGCGCGTCGGAAGGGAGATTCAGAACACATTCGCGGTTACGCATGAGATTCTGCGCCGTCTTGGATTTCGCGCCCAAGCCGAGCATCCCCCGCCACCCGAGCCAGAACGCCGACGACATCGGCGCCAGGTTCGGCGCGCCGGCCTGGTCGACCGTGGAAATGAGCACCACCGGGGTGCCGAAGTACAGGATTCCGGGCTCGATACGGGTGTGCGCGGCCTCGGCCGCCGTCGTGGAAACTGTCACGTTCGCCAGCTTCGCCGCCTCTCGCGTGGGAGACCGGCGTAAATCGGACGTCGCGATCGACACCGTCGGCGGACGGCGTCGCGCCACGCGAACATCTACCCTTTCCGTGGTGGTTCCCCTTGAACGAACGCGAACCCGCGGTCGTTCGGAGTATTGCGTTCGGCCGATTGCTGGTAGGTTCGCCGGACTTGAACGACGAAGGAGGCGCCGGCAGCGGCCCGGTCAACACCCGAACGCGCGTGGTGAGGCGAATCGCATGCGAGACGATGTGGTCCAGGCGAGCTCGATTCTCGGGCATTCCCCCGGCCAGGTTTGGGAAGTGATCGGCGATCCCGAGTCCTACTCGAGGTTCGTCGCGGAGATCAGCTGGTGCGAGATCCAGCGCCCCGCCGAACGCGGGCGCGGTCCGAAATGCCTCGTCCGGCTGGAGCCGCGGCCGGGCACACTCGTCGTCGGCGATATCGAAGCCCGCGTCTGGCGGCCGGGCGAACACGTCGTCTGGTGCGGCGTCGAGGACGACGGGAACTGGGTCTCGGTCGAGCTGAGGCCGGCTCCCGACGGCGGCACGGAACTCACCGCCCAGCTGATGCTTCCGGCGCCGCACGCCAGTCTGGTGTCCGCCGCGTCCTTCAAACGCACCGTCCGCGCGACGGCCCGCCGGATCGATCTGCACCTCTCGGGCCGGGCGGCGTCGCCCCAGGAGGAACCGGCGCACACCAAGGCCACCACGCTGCACACGGCGAGCACGCTCATCAAAGCCGGGGTGCTCGCGGCCGCGCGACCGGACAAGATCGCCCGGCAGCTCACATCGTTGTCGCAATGGGGCGCCACCGTCGCCGGCGGCTACACGGCCAACGCCGCCCGCGTGCCGGACGACGTCGCGTTGCGCGACGAACGCAACGTCCGGACGTTCAAGCAGACGGCCGATCGCAGCAACCAGCTCGCGAACGCGCTCGCGGCCCGCGGCGTGCGCGCCCGTGACCGGATCGCCTTGCTGTGCCGCAACCACGCCGCGATGGTCGAGTCACTGATCGCGTGCAGCAAACTCGGCGTGGACGCGATCCTGCTCAACACCGGGCTTTCCGCCGGCGCGGTCGCGGACGTGATCGGGCAGCACAAACCGGTCGCGGTGCTCGCCGACGACGAGTTCTCGCAGATCATCGCCGGCATCCCCGGCGATTTCCTGCGGCTGTCCACCTGGCCGGAGACCGAGAACGGCTACCCGACCATCGATCAGCTGATCGCCGGGGTGCCCGCCACCAAACTCAAACCGGTGGACCGGATCGGCAGGCTCGTCGTCCTCACGTCGGGCACCTCGGGAACCCCCAAGGGCGCGCGCCGCCCGACCCCGAAGGGGTTGTCGACATCGGCCGCCATGCTCGACCGCATCCCGCTCCACTCCGGAGACCGGTTCGTGGTGGCCGCGCCGCTGTTCCACAGCTGGGGGCTCGCCGGGATGCAGATCGGGATGGCCGTGCGCGCGTCCTTGTCGCTGATCCGCCGGTTCGACGCCGAGGAGATCCTGCGGACCATCGCCGAACACCGCTGCGGTGTGCTGTTCGCCGTGCCCATCATGTTGCAGCGCATCCTCGACCTGCCGGAACGGATCCGCGCCCGCTACGACCTGTCGTCGCTGCGGATCGTCGCCAGCAGTGGATCCGCGCTGCCGGGCCCGATCGTCACCGAGTTCATGGACACCTTCGGCGACGTGCTCTACAACTTCTACGGCTCCACCGAGGTTTCGTGGGCCAGCATCGCCACGCCCGAGGACCTGCGCGCCGCGCCGACGACGGCAGGCCGGTGCCCGCCCGGCACCCGCGTCGCCATCCTCGACGACGACCACAATCGGGTCCCGCCGGGCTGGGAGGGACAGATCTTCGTCGGCAACGACATGCTTTTCGACGGCTACACCGACGGCGCCAGCGTGCCCCGCGCCGAGAACCTGATGGCGACCGGCGACGTCGGCTACCAGGACGCCGCCGGACGCCTCTTCGTCACCGGCCGGGCGGACGAGATGATCGTGTCCGGTGGGGAGAACGTGTCCCCTCGCCCGGTCGAGGAGGCCATCGCCGCCCTGCCCGGCGTCCACGAGGCCGCGGTGATCGGCGTGCCGGATCGTGAGTTCGGGCAACGGTTCGCGGCGTACATCGTGCCGAAACGCGGTGCCCGCATGAGCGCGGACGACGTCCGCGCCTACATCCACCACCGGCTGGCGCGCTTCGCGGTCCCTCGGGACGTGTACTTCGTCGAGGAACTGCCCCGCAACGCGACCGGCAAGGTACTCAAGCGGTTGCTGAGGGACGAAACGTGGCCGATCGATCAGTAGCATGCCGCTCCCGCAGG
This sequence comes from Amycolatopsis roodepoortensis, assembly GCF_024628825.1. Lineage (NCBI taxonomy): Bacteria > Bacillati > Actinomycetota > Actinomycetes > Pseudonocardiales > Pseudonocardiaceae > Amycolatopsis > Amycolatopsis roodepoortensis. Next base: position 9,316,079 of record NZ_CP102415.1, on the reverse strand, counting down.
AGAAAGCGCTGGATCTTCCCGCTGGGTGTCTTGGGCAGCTCCGTCACGAAGTGCACCTCACGCGGGTAGGCGTGCGCGGCAAAGCGGGTCTTCACCAGCTGCTGCAACTCGGCCACCAACGCGGTGTCGGCGGAAGCACCGTCCCGCGCGACCACGTACGCCACGATCACCTCGCCGCGCAGCGCGTCCGGGACACCGACGACGGCGCATTCGGCCACCGCGGAATGCTGCTGCAGAACGCTTTCCACGTCGAACGGGCCGATCCGGTAGCCCGCCATCAGGATGACGTCGTCGTCCCGCGAAGCGAAGGTCAAGTAACCGTCGGCGTCCTTGGCGGCGACGTCGCCGGTGTAGTACCAGCGGCCGTCGGGGCTGAAGCGCGCGGCGGTGCGCTCGGGCGCGTCGCGATAGCCCCGGAACCACACCAGCGGGCTCGCCGGGAGATCCACGGCGACGCGTCCCCGTTCTCCCGGCTCGGCCACCACGTCGGCGTCTTCGCGGAGGACCTCGACCGCGAAGCCCGGCAGGACCCGCCCCATCGAGCCGGGTTTGACCTCCGAGCGGAGGTCCGGATGCCACGCGTTGCCCACCACCATGCCGAGTTCCGTCTGTCCATAGTGGTCGTAAACGCCGACGCCGAGCTTCGACGACGCCCACTCCAGGACATCCGGGGTCAACGGTTCCCCCGCCGAAGAACAGTGCCGCAGGCGAAGACCGTCCGGCACCGGGGCGGCCGAGTTCCGGAGCGCGCGATACACCGTCGGAGCCGCGGCGAAGTTGGTGACACCGAACCGCTCCAGTACCGCCCACGTCAGTTCGGCCGAGAAACCCGCGTGCAGCAACAGACTCCGCCTGCCGGTCGCCATCGGCGTCATGATCGCGTAGTACAGACCGTAGGCCCAGCCGGGGTCGGCGGCGTTCCAGAAGACGTCGTCGGCGCGGACGTCTAGCGCGAAGTCCTGGTACGCCTGGAAACCCGCGAGCGCGCGGAGCGGAATCGGGACGGCTTTGGGCGTTCCCGTGGTCCCGGAGGTGAACAGCTCGACCAGTACCCCGGCCCCTCCGGTCACCGCGGCTCCCCGCAGCGGCGCGGCGTCGGCCAGCATCTCCCGGAACGACAGATCGCCCGGCTCGCCGTCACCGACGACCACGATCCGCCGCGAGGGGTCGTCCGGCAGGTCAGCGGACGGCGTCAGCTTCGAGCGCTGGCCGGCGTCGGCGATGACGACCTTCGTGTCGTTGCCGGTGACGCGCAACGCGATGGCGGGCGGCGCGAACGCCGTGAACAGCGGGACGTGCACCGCGCCCAGCCGCCAGATCGCCAGCAGCGCCACGACCAGCTCCGTCGACTTGCCCATCAGCGTCGCGACGCGGTCCCCCGGCCCGACCCCGAGGCCGAGCAGTGCCCCGGCGAAGCGCTCCGACTGCTCGCGCAGCTCGCCGTAGGTGAGATCGTGGCTGGTCAGATCCGCTTCGACCACGGTGAACGCCACCGCCTCCGCCGGATGCCGGTCGCACAGCAGCGTCGCCGCACTGGCCCGCTCGTCGTCGTAGACCTCGAGCAACCGCCGGACGTGAGCTTCGGTCATCGTTTCTCCCGGGACGTTGGCGAAGGCGTACAGTTCCGGGAATCGTGCGGGCGGGCCCGATCCGTCCACCACCCCCGATCGAGGGGGATCACCAAGGAGGGTGAGCCGATGCCGGTCGACGACGCCCAGCTCCTCGGCGCGGTCTCGGACCTGCGCCGCGACACCGGTCTGCCGGTCGGCTTCGCCGGGGTCGCCGGCACGTCACCGCGGATGCGGCTGACCGCGTTCCTCGGCAATCGCGGCACCGCGCTGAACGGCCTGTCCGTCCGCGCGGGCCGCGGCCTCGGCGGCAAGGCGCTCGCGCTGACCCGGCCGGTGGTCGCCAACGACTACCACAGCGCGACCACGATCAGTCACGACTACGACGAGCCGGTCCGCGACGAGGGCATCCACTCGGTGGTCGCGATCCCCGTCGTCGTGCGCCGGCGTGTCCGCGCCGTGCTCTACGGCGGCCTGCGCGACGAGGCAACCCTCTCCGACCGGACGATCACCGCCGCCCTGCACGCGGCGCGCGATCTCGAACAGACCCTGGCCGTCGAGGACGAGATCGAGCGGCGGCTGGCCGAAGCACGGCCGCTGGCGGAGCATCGCGAGGAGGCCGCGCCGCGGGAACGGCTGCGTGAGGTCTACGGCGAGCTTCGAGTGCTCTCCGGTCAGATCGCCGACGGCGTTCTGCGTGACCGCCTCGACGAGGTGTGCGCCAACCTCACCGGCGCCACTTCCCCCGTGGTGCGCCTGGCGCCGAGGGAACTGGACACCGTCGCGCTCGTCGCGCTCGGCCTGACGAACGCCGAGATCGCGCACCGGCTGGGGCTGACCGCGGAGACGGTCAAGAGTTACCTGCGGGACGCGATGCGCAAGCTCGACGCGACCTCCCGGCTGCAAGCCGTCACGCACGCGCGGCGGATCGGCCTGCTCCCCTGACTCAGCCCGCGGGCACGGGCGAGACCGAAGCGATGCAGTACTTGTCGCTCGCCTCTCGCCGGACCTCCATCGTCCCGGTGAAGTTCTCGCTGTAGTTCAGGGTGCCGGTCATGGTCACCACGATCAGGTCCGGGCCCGCCGCGCGCGGTTCTTGCGCGGTGAGCGACGCGTTGCGGTCGCCGTACTCCTTCGCCGCCTTGCGGACCGCGTCCTTGGCGTCCGCGCAGGCCGACTCGGCGGCCTTGGCCGGCTCGTCGCCGAACACCGCGAGCATGAACTTGCCCGCCAGCACCGGGCCCCAATCGAGGTGCAGCGGGGCCTGCGTCGCGCTCGCCGAGCTCGAGGATTTGCCGTCGCTCAGCAGGAATCCGGGCGCGACGAACGCGAGGATCACGAAGACGACCACCACGAGCGCGCCGCCGCCGGCGATCAGCCCGATCAGCAGGCCGTTGCCCTTCTTCGGCGGCTGCTGACCCGGGTACTGTGGCCCGCCGTAGCCCGGCGGCGGGTAGCCCTGCTGGGGATACTGCTGCTGGGGATGTTGTTGCTGGGGATAGCCCTGCTGCCACTGCGGCCCTTGCGGTCCCTGCGGGTACGACATCGACGCTTCCTTCCCCCTGGCAACCTGTGCGCGAGGAATCTACCGTCCCCTTCGGACAGTCGATCACCGGCTCCGCCGCAGGTCAGGTCTCGTGAGCGGTAATGACGGTTAGAACCGTCCTCACCACTCACGAGTCTCTAGAATCGCCCCATGAGACGGCTGGCCGTGGTGGTCTTCAACGGGGCGTCGCTCGGTGCGATGTCCTTCGCGTTCGGCGTGTTCGAGATGGCTTCGGCCTTCGGGGAGTTGCCCGACCTCGAACTCAAGGTAGTCGGCGGCGAACCGGGGACCGCGTTGCGTGGCGGCGGGCTGACCGTGCCGGTCCCCGAAGACCTCGCCGCGGTCCGGGACGCCGATCTGGTGCTGGTCCCGAACTGGCGGTCGCCGATGGAGGATCCGCCGGAAGCCGCCCTGGAGGCGCTCCGCGCGGCACACGACCGGGGAGCCAGGGTGGCCGGGCTGTGCAGCGGCGCCTTCGTCCTGGCCGCCGCCGGCCTGCTCGACGGACGCCCCGCCACCACGCACTGGGCGATGGCCCCGCTGCTCGCCGCCCGGTTCCCGGCCGTCCTCCTCGACGAATCGGTGCTCTACATCGACGACGGCGACATCCTGACCGCGGGCGGCGGCGCGGCGGGGATGGATCTCGGCCTGCACCTGATCCGCTCGTGGTGCGGCGCGGAGGTGGCGAACCGGCTGGCGAAGGGCATGGTCGTCCCGCCGCACCGGCCCGGCGGGCAGGCGCAGTACATCGAGTCGCCGATGCCGGAACTCGACGAGGGCGACCCGGTGTCGGAGACGATGGCCTGGGCGCTGACCCGGCTGGACACGGCGCTCCCGGTCGACGAACTCGCCAGGCGGGCGCATATGAGCAGGCGCAACTACGACCGCCGGTTCCGCGAGATCACCGGTGCCGCGCCCGGCACGTGGCTCACCCACCAGCGTGTCATCCGCGCGCAGCAACTGCTCGAATCCACCGACCTCCCGGTGGACGAGATCGCCAGGTACTGCGGGTTCTCCTCGTCCGCCGCGCTCCGCCCGCATTTCCGGCGGCAGGTCGGGGTCACGCCGGTGTCCTACCGCGAGACGTTCGGGACCAGGCTCAGCGTGCTCGAACCCATGCTGTCTTGACCGGGCTGTCTCAAAACAGACCCCGGTTGGCGAAAACACCGCTCACGGTCGGAGCCTGGGCCCGGCCACGATCGAGGCATGACCGAGAACAGCCGTTCCTTCCTCAACCGCCGGTCCATGCTCACCCTCGGCGCGGGTGCCGCGGCCGCGCTGGTGGCCTCGGGTGGCATCGCCGAGGCCGGCCAGTCCGGCGTCCCTGGCGACGCGGAACTCGCCCGGTCCCTCCCCGGCGGTTTCCGCAGCGAGTACGCCCACGTCAACGGGACGCGGCTGCACTACGTCGCCGGCGGCCGCGGCGAGCCGCTGATCCTGCTGCCTGGCTGGCCGGAGACGTGGTGGCAGTACCGCAAGGTCATGCCGGAGCTGGCGAAGCGATACCGCGTCATCGCCGTCGACCTGCGGGGCATGGGCGGCTCGGGCAAACCGCGAGGCGGGTACGACAAGAAGACGATGGCCCGCGACATCTTCGAACTCCTGCGCTCGCTGGGCCTCCGGCAGGCGCATATCGCCGGGCACGACATCGGCGCCATGGTCGCGTTCGCCTTCGCCGCCAACCACCCCGAGGCGACGAAGACCGTCACGCTCATGGACGTCTCGCATCCCGACGAAAGCCTGTACCAGCTCCCCATGCTGGCTCCGCCCGGGCAACCGGTGAACGTCTGGTGGTTCGCCTTCAATCAGGTCGCGACCCTGCCCGAACAGCTGCTGGCCGGCCGGTCACGTTTCCTCGTCGACTGGATGTTCGACCATCTCGCGGCCGATCCGGCCTCGATCGGTGCCCGGGACCGGGCGATCTACGCCGCCGCGTACGACCGCCCGGACGCGATCCGCGCGGGGAACGGCTGGTACCAGGCGTTCGGAGCGGACATCGAGGACCAGAAGGCCTACGCGAAGATCACCGCCCCGATGCTGGGGCTGGGTTCGGAGTTCAACTACGACTACCTCGCCGCGGTCCTGCCGTCGAAGGCGGCCGACGTCCGGGTGCGGAAGATCTCCGGTTCCGGGCATTTCGTCGCCGAGGAACAGCCGCGAGCGGTCGCCGACGAGCTGCGCACCTTCCTCGGGTGAGCCCATACCCCGAATGGGTCAATGTCGCCCGCCGAACGGACCGATTCACTCGGTCAGGTGAAAGACGCGGCCACGCGTCATTCTCGCGACGGGGTTCCCTCTTCTCTGGTGTGTCGGTACCGGCCGGACAGCCCCCCGAACGGCCGGTACCGACATGGAAGTTCAGCTCAACCGATCCACCAGCGGGCCTTGTAGATCCACGCGCCGTGCAGCGCCAGCTCGGCGCGTGGAAAGGCCAGCCGGACGGTGTCCGTGCACCACGTGCACAGGTGCCCGTCCTGCACCGAGGCGGTCACGACCTGCCCGGTCCGGGGGTTCGTCGACACACTCTTCACATGCGGCCGGTCGATCTCCCGCGCGCCCGCGTAGCGCTGGGTGAACCCGCCGCTCGTCTTCGAGAACTGGTACACCCCCGCTTCCGTGGTCACCCACAGCAGATCCGGCCTGCCCGGGACCGGCTGGAGATCGTGCCCGCCCTTCGTCGGCACCGGCACGGAGCGCTGCTCGGCCAGCACCGGCGCGGCGGGCGTGCCGCCGACGGTCAACGCGACGAGCGCGTCCGTGCCCAGCGCCCACAGCACGTTCCGGCCGGCGTCCCACACCACGCCGTGCGCCCCCACCAGCCGGTACTCGGTGTAGGTCGTCGAACGCTGCCCCTGTGAAGCGGTGTAGACCCGCACCCAGCCACCGGTGCTGGCCGCCACGGCGACGTTCCCGTCCGGCAGCAGCTCGATGCTGTGCGGGTTGGCGGGCCCGCCGACGTTCGCCGCCCAGTACGCCCGGTCACCCGCCGGATACGGTACGACGGCGGCGAAACCGCCCGACGCCGACGTCAGCAGGTACTTCTCGCCGCCTCGCTCGGCGAGCTTCGCGTCGCTCGGGTTGCTCCACGAACCCGCGAGGTCCGCCAGCCCGTTGGCGGCGTTCGGGGCCCACGCCCAGCTCACCTTCCGGTTCTGCCAGGAGGCCCGGTCGGCGGGCAGGACCAGGATCCGCTTGGACGCCTGCTCGGTGATGACGATCGAACCGCGATCGCGTGCGCCGGCGTCCGCCACCGCCGGCGCGGACGCCGCGACCGAGAGGCCCGCGATCACCAGCGCCACCCAGGATTTCCGCATGATCTTCATAAGGGAGACCGAACCCGCCCCGGGTGACGGGTGGGTGGCGGCGGCCCGAAACATGGATGTCGGCCAGATGACCCCGGATCAGAGGCTCACCCCGGACCGCCGGAGCAGGACTTCACCGACCTCGCGGCGGGCCGTCATCGGCACCGGGCGGCCGTACCCGAAGCGCACCACGGCGTGCGGCCGGCCGAGGTCGGCGAAGACCCGGTCCATAGAGGCCCGTGTCTCGGGGGTTTCGAACGGCCTGCCGACGAACGACGTCGCGAGCCCGGCGGCCGTCGCCGTCAGCAGTACCCGCTGCAGCACCATTCCCGCCCGAAGATCCGCGGCAGGTCCGCCGTCCGCGGTCAGCACCGCGCCGAGCACCGGCTCACCACCCTCGGGTTCGGCGGCGAAGAAGGGCTCCTGCGCCGGAACGGGATGGGGTGACGGAGGCCTGGTCGCCGCCGGGACGCCGTCCGGCGCGTGCGGCGTCCGCCTGGTCCACAACGCGACTTCCGCCTGGAACGCTCCGTTGCGTGCCTGCGCGGCCTCGGCCCGGTGCAGGACGCGCGCGACCGCGTTCGCCCGGTCGCCACGCCCGAACAGCTCCAGCAGCCCGCCTTCCACGAGCGCGGCCGCCCGCACCGTCGTCCGCGCCCACACGGGCACCGGCCGGTCCAGGAACGGACGGCGGTTCGTGTGACGGCGGAAGACGACTTCGGCCAGCCGCCGCTCCTCCGGCGAGGAGAACCGGTCGCCGTCGATCTCGAGTTCGGCGAGCAGATCGGGCTCGTCCGGCTTCGGCATCGCCCGCAGCGAAAGGGTCTTGCCGTTGGATCGCAACGAAATCATCAGGTTGAACATCGCCGCGCCGCACGACAGCCGCGCCTCGCGGGCGTCCGGGTCGGCGATCCGGAGCACCCTCGCGCGGTCGAGCCACACCTCGATCCGGTCCCGGTCGGCGACGAACCGCCATGGCTGGGTGTTGAGCGGGGACGGCGCGCGGACGGCGGCCGCCACCGCCTGGTCGACATGGGTCGGCAACGGGATCTTCATCGTGGTCTCTCTCCGGAAGACAAGGGTTGGTCCACCTTCGGCCGGGGTACCCGGCGACCGCAGCGGCCGCCGGTCACGACTTCCGAGGACTTTCGCCCCCGATTCGCGGGAGCGAGGACTTAGGACCCTGTGCCACGAACGGCGGTGATGGGAGTCTCGATGACCGGAACGGAGCCGACGATGACGGACAAGTGGACGATCGACGTGTCCCTGCAGCACGAGCCGTACCGGGTGCGCGCGGAAGCGTTGCTCCGGCTCGAAGACGGCGGCGAATTCGTCGGTGTCGGAATCGCGGAGGCCGGGCTGAGAAACGGTTCCGCCTCCCAGATCGGCTCGTACCTCGCGGTGACGCGGGCGCTTTCGGACCTCACCGCGGAACTGCTGGAGACCGTGGCTTCCGACGTCGCCCGCTCGGTCGAAGTCGACGGGGTCCTGACCACGCAGTCGACGAACTGACCGCGGTCAGCGCAAGGGGGCGGACCACTCGATCCTGGTTCCGCCCTCTTTCCGCGTCTCCGCCTGGAAAGCTCCGCCCGCCTTCTCCGCGCGATCGCGTAGGTTCCGCAGCCCGCCGGGCTCGACGGGTTCACCGCCGATACCGGTGCCGTCGTCGGTGACGACGATCCGCAGAACGTCGTCCTTCACCGCCACGCTCACCGAAACCCCGCTCGCCCGCGCGTGCCGGACCACGTTGCCGACCGTTTCCCGCACCACCGCTTCGGCGTGTTCGGCGAAGGCGAGCGGCATGGAGTCGAGCGGCCCGGACAGGCTGACCGTCGGGTGGATGGGCGTGTCGTCGGTGAGTTCGGTGATCGAGTCGTAGAGCCGGTGCCGCAGCCGCACTCCCTGCTGGCCGGCCTCGCCGCCGTGGAGATCGAAGATCGCCGTGCGGATCTCGTGCACGATCTCGTGCATCTGGTCGATGCTCTCGCCGATCCGCCGCCGCAGTTCCGGCGACTCCGCCCGGCGGTGGGTGCTCTGCATGGCGAGCCCGACCGCGAACAGCCGCTGGATCACGTGGTCGTGCAGTTCCCTGGCGATCCGGTCGCGGTCGGCGAGCACGTCGAGTTCCCTGGCGGTGCGCTGCCGCGCCGCCAGTTGCAGCGCCAGCGCGGCCTGGTCGGCGAACGAGGCCACCACCGGCAACTGGGAGAGTTCGAAGGGGACGGCGCCCGGATTCCGGACCGCCATCAGCACGCCGGACGTCCGCTCTCGCGCCCGGAGCGGCACCACGAGCGTCGGCCCGAGGCGCAACTCCTCCTCGGCGCCGAGCACGAGTTCGGGCACGCTGCGCGGCGTCCGGTCGCGGTAGACCGCCCCCGGCAACGAGGTGGCGACCTCGATCCGTGTCCCGGTCAGCTCCGCCGCCCGCGCGCCCGCGCAGACGGCGATCGTGAGTTCGTCGGCCTCGTCCTCCCCGTCCGGGCTGACGTCGAGCCTGCCGGAACCGGGCAGTGCCAGCAAAGTGAGGTCGGAACCGGTCAGTTCCAGTGCCCGGCCCGCGATCAGGTTGAGCGCGTCCACCGGATCGGTGCCGCCCAGCAGTTCCGTGGTCACCTCGCTGGTGGCGGCCTGCCACTGCTGGCGGATCCGCGCCCGCTCGTAGAGATGGGCGTTCTCGATCGCGATCCCGGCCGCGGCGGCGAGGGCCTGGACGACCACTTCGTCGTCCTCGGTGAAATTCTCCCCGCGTTTCTCGGTGAGGTAGAGATTCCCGAACACTTCGTCGCGCACCCGGACCGGCACGCCGAGGAACGAGCGCATCGGCGGATGGCACGGCGGGAACCCTGCCGACGCGGGATGCCGCGAGATGTCGGCCAGCCGCACCGGTTTCGCCTCGTCGATGACGAAACCCAGCAGGCCGTGCCCTTTCGGGAGATGCCCGATCTGTTCCTTCGTCTCGCCGTCGATACCGAGATAGACGAATTCGGCGAGGGAACCGTCGTCCGCTATCACTCCCAGCGCGCCATAAGTGGCTTCGCCGAGATCGATGGCCGCCTGCACGATCCGGCGCAGCGTCGCGTCCAGCTCCAGCCCCGAGGCGACCGCGAGCACCGCTTCGAGCAGGCCGTCCATCTTGTCGCGGGTGCCGACGAGCCGCTCGATGCGGTCATGGAGATCCCGCAGCACCTCACGAATCCGCAGCTGGGAAAGGGCACCGGTGATCCGGTCGTCGTTTCCGCCCAGCCGGTCATGAGCCGACATCCTGCCGCGCCTCCGAAGATCGGGACGACTCGCTGCCGTGGTGACTTTCTCCTCTTTCGGCCCCGCACCGCGGGCGGGGACCGTTTCACGAGACAACCTTATTGCCCGTGGCGCGGCGGCGGGGGAAACCATGACCATACAAGTCACCAGGGTCGGACGCTTGAACTCCGAACAGGTGAATTCCGTGCTCCGGTCGGCCACGCTGGCCCCGTCGACGCACAACACCCAGCCATGGCTCTTCCGGTGCACCGGCACCGGAATCGAAGTCCACGCGGATCCGCGCCGGCTCCTGCCCGCCACCGATCCCGACGGCCGGGAAATCGTTCTCTCGTGCGGCGCGGCCCTCTTCACCCTCCGGACGGCGATTCACGCACTGGGCTTCCATCCGGCGACGACGCTGATGCCGAGCCGCGCCGATCCCGATCTGCTGGCCGTCGTCCGCCCGCTCGCCGAGCGCACGCCGGATCCGAAGGTCGTCCGGCTCGCGCGTGCGATCCCCCGACGGCGGACCAACCGGCGGCCCTTCCTGTCCAACGCCGTCCCGGAACCCACGCTCACCGCGCTCCGCCACGCGACCGAGCTCGAACACGCGTGGATGTCGAGCCTCGACGCGGACCAGTGCCGTCTGCTGCACGACCTCACCTCCCGCGCCCGGCGCGAGCAGCTCTCCGACCCGGCGTTCCTCGCCGAACTCGGCCGCTGGACCGGGCTGGCCGCGAGCACTCGCGACGGAGTGCCGTCTTACGCGACCGAGGGCTCCCCCGTCAACGAAAGCTGGCTCCTCGACGAATTCGGCGAAGGCCACAGCGGCACGCCGCCACTTCCGCTCGTGGTGGTGATCGGATCGCTGACCGACGAACGGCTCGACCGGCTGCAAGCCGGCCAGGCACTGCAACGGGTGCTGCTGACCGCGACCTCCGCGGGGCTGGACGCGTCGTTCATCTCGCCGCCGATCATGGTCCGCGGGGCACGCGCCGAACTCCGGCGGCTCCTCGGCTGCGGGGTGTGGCCGCAGGTGCTGCTGCGGGTCGGCTACGGGTCGCCGCTGCCGTGGACGCCGCGGCGCCCGCTGGAGGACATGCTGCTCGACACGCTCATCTCCGCGTGAGTCAGGGTCACGGCCATCAACCTCGCGCGAACGGCGATCTCGCGTGCTTGAACGGACGACACGCGTGACCGGATGGACGACACGTGTGTCCAGCCGGACGGCACGAGGCCGGCTCCGGCCGGGCGCTGTGTCGTCCGGCCAAGCACGCGTGTCGTCCGTTCAATCACGCGTGTCGTCCATCCGAGCACGTGGGCTTACTGCCGCCGAAGTTCCGTGGCCAGCACGGCCGCCTGGGTCCGCCGCTGCATTCCCAGTTTCGTCAGCAGCCGGGACACGTAGTTCTTCACGGTCTTCTCCGCGAGGAACATCCGCTCGGCGATCTGCCGGTTGGTCAGTCCCTCGCCGATCAGTTCCAGCAGGGTGCGTTCCTGGTCGGAAAGCCCGGCGAGCGGCCCCTTCTTGACCGCGTCGTCGCGGAACTTCGCCATCAGCGTCGCGGCGGCCCGCGTGTCCAGCAACGACCGGCCGAGGCCGACCTCCTTGACCGCCGCCACCAGGTCCATCCCCCGGATGTCCTTGATGACGTACCCGCTCGCGCCCGCCATGATCGCGTCCAGCATCGCCTGCTCGTCGGTGTAGGACGTGAGCATCAGGCATTTCAGCCCGGGCATCTTGGAGCGCAGTTCGCGGGCGAGCTCGACGCCGTTGCCGTCCGGCAGCCGCACGTCGAGCACGGCGACATCCGGCCGCAACGCCGGAATCCTCGCCAGCGCTTGGGAAAACGTGGCGGCCTGGCCGACGACGCACAGGTCGCCGTCCTCCTCGAGCATGTCCGCGACCCCGCGACGGACCACCTCGTGATCGTCGACCAGAAACACCCGGAGCATTCCGACCTCCACGGTTTCCCTCCTCGGATATGAGCGTACGGCGCACGGCCGGTCACTGCGACAGGCCAAAGGGCCCTGTTCGGCGCCCGTTCGAGTGGCCGCCACCGGCCGGACCAGGTCCATTTGCATCATTCGAGTCAGGACGTTCTCTTCTTCCGGAGCAGTCCGGCCGCTGCGACGATCGACCTCATGTCCGAGACCACGCTTTCGACGGCCCCTTCGGCCGGATCCCCCGACCCGGCCGACGACCTCGTGGCCATGCGCGACCGCATCCGCTTCTACCGGGCCCGCGCCGAGCAGCTCCAGTACGCGCTCGACCACCGGCTTCCCATTGAACAGGCGAAGGGGATCCTCGCCGAGCGGTACCAGATCGACGTCGACGCGGCGTTCGAACTGCTGCGCTCGTTCTGCCGCAACAACAACATGAAGATCCACGACGTCGCCAGGACGCTCATCGAGCAGCCCAGCGAGGGCGACCGCCGGATCTCCTGCTGAGTCACGCCAAGTTCGGCGGGGGGCCCGCGACCACCACCGGCGCCGCAGACCGCGCGGGCTCGGACCGGGTGATGAACCGAACGCCGCCCCCCAGACTCCGGGTGCTCGTCGCGGACGACAACCCGGTCATCGGGGACGCCCTGCGGGCCCTCCTGGATTCCGAACCGGACATCGAGGTGGTCGCCGTCGCGGTCGACGCCGGTGAAGCGGTCGCGCTCGCGGAGCTGCTGGTCCCGGAGGTCGCGCTGCTGGACGTGCGGATCCCCGGCGGAGGCGGCGCGTGGATGGCGCGGGAGATCCGGCGGCGGGTGCCCCATACGCGGCTGATGGCGTTCTCCGCGCACAGCGACACCCGGTCCATCGCCCAGATGGCGTCCGCGGGTGTCACCGAGTACCTCGTGAAGGGCAGCCCCAACACGGAGATCGTCGCGGCCATCCGCCGCGTCTGCGCGAGCGGCGCCAACGGGACCGAGTAGCCGCCGCTCAATCCGCGAGCCAGCGTTCCATGCACGCCAGCAGTTCCTCCGCGTTCACGGGTTTGGTGACGTAGTCGCTCGCCCCGGCGGCGAGACTCTTCTCCCGGTCCCCCTCCATCGCCTTCGCGGTCACCGTGATGATCGGCAGGCCGGCGAACTTCGGCATCTCGCGGATCGCGGCGGTCGTCGCGTGGCCGTCCATCTCGGGCATCATCACGTCCATGAGGATCAGGTCGATGCCGTCGTCGGCCAGCAGTTCCTCGATGCCTTTGCGGCCGTTGGGCGCGTGCACGACCGACAGTCCGTGCAGTTCGAGCATCCCCGAGATCGCGTACACGTTGCGGGGATCGTCATCGACGAGCAGCACCTTGCGGCCCTGCAGCCGCGGCCGTCCGGCGGGCAGGCCGGACGGCCGGTCCGACGACGGCACCGTCTCCTCGGGCTGCTGCATCAACGGAAGGATGCCTTCGAGCTCGCTGGCCGAGATGTGCAGCATGATGCGTTCCCGCAGCATGTCCAGCGACGGCAGCAGCTCGACCGGATGCACTTTCGCGTGTCCGTGCAGCAATCGCTCCTGCGCCGCGCTGAGTTTGCGGGTCGCGTGCGCCAGCACCGGGACCTCGACGGGGTCCGGCCCCTCGGCGAGCCGTTTGAGGAAGCTCAACGCGCTCGTCCCGGGGATGCTGGTGTCGAGGACGACGCAGCGGTAGCTCTCCCGCTTCACTTCCTCGAACGCTTCCACCGGATCGGCCACCGCCCGGACCTGGACCGAGCCGTGGCTGTCCGCGACGTCGGCCGCGACACCGCGGGCGAGCAAGGTCAGCAGGCTGTTCTGCTCGCCCTCCACGACCAGCACCCGCCGTTCCGCGCCAGCGTTGTCCACAATGGACTCGTCGAGGCTCGCGGGCGTGGCGAACCTGGCCACCGGCAGGTAGAGGGTGAACGTGCTGCCCGTCCCCAGCACGCTGTCCGCGCGGATCTCCCCGCCGAGCAGGTACGCGACCTCTCGGCTGATCGACAGGCCGAGCCCGGTGCCGCCGTATTTGCGGCTGGTTGTGCCGTCGGCCTGCTGGAAGGCCCCGAAGATCGATTCGAGGTTCTCCTCGGCGATCCCGATCCCGGTGTCGATGACGCTGAACGCCACCAGCGCTTCGTGCGGGAGCGCGCCCGACGGCGAAACGACGGTGTCGACCAGTTTGACCCGCAGTTCGACGCTGCCGCGTTCGGTGAACTTGACCGCGTTCGACAGCAGGTTCCGCAGGACCTGCCGGAGCCGCTGTTCGTCGGTGAAGAGCAGTTCCGGCACGTTGGGTTCGACGGTGACCTGGAAGTCGAGCCCCTTCTCCGCGGTCAGCGGCCGGAACGTCGTGCCGACGTAGTCGAGCAGCTGCCGCAGCGGGAACGGCTCGTGATGGATGTCCATCTTGCCCGCCTCGACCTTCGACAGGTCGAGGATGTCGTTGATCAGCTGCAGCAGGTCGGTGCCCGCGGACTGGATCACCTTGGCGAATTCGACCTGTTTGGGCGTCAGGTTCTGGGTCGAGTTCTGCGAGAGGACCCCGGCGAGGATCAGCAGGCTGGTCAACGGGGTGCGGAGTTCGTGCGACATGTTCGCCAGGAACTCCGACTTGTACTTCGAGGCCAGCGCGAGCTGCTGCGCGCGTTCTTCGATCTCCTGACGTGCCTGCTCGATTTCGAAGTTCTTCACCTCGATGTCGCGGTTCTGCCGCGCGAGGAGTTCGGCCTTCTCCTCCAGCTCCGCGTTGGACACCTGGAGCTTCGCCTGCTGCGCCTGAAGCTCCTCGGAGCGGGCCTGCAGTTCCTCGGCGAGCCGCTGGGACTCCTCCAGCAGGGAGTCGGTCCGCGCGTTGGCGATGATCGTGTTGACGTTGACCCCGATGGTCTCCATCAGTTGTTCGAGGAAATCCTTGCGGACGGCGGTGAATTCGCCGAACGACGCCAGCTCGATGACACCGAGCACCTGATCCTCGAAGACGATCGGCAACACGATCAAGGTGACCGGCGGGGCGGAGCCGAGGCTCGACGAGATCTTCACGAAACCCGGCGGTGTCCGGTCGACCACGATCGGTTTCTTGGTCTGCGCGGCCTGGCCGATCAGCGACTGCCCCATCGCGAAATCCGCGGGCGTGTCCGGATCCTCGCTGTGCCCGTAGCTGGTTATCAGCCGCAGCCGGGTGCCGTGTTCACCGGATTCGGTGAGGAACAGCGTCCCGTGCTGGGCGCCGACGAGCGGGGTCAGTTCGTTCATGATGAGCGTGGCCACCACCCGCAGGTCCCGGTGCCCCTGCATCAGCCCGGAGATCCGCGCCAGGTTGGTGTTGAGCCAGTCCTGTTCCTCGTTCGCCCGCGTTGTCTCGCGCAGCGACTGGACCATCGCGTTGATGTTGTCCTTCAGCTCCGCGACCTCGCCCTGCGCCTCGACGGAGATCGACCGGGTGAGGTCGCCGGTGGCCACGGCGCTAGTGACCTCGGCGATCGCCCGGACCTGGCGGGTCAGGTTCCCGGCCAGCTCGTTGACGTTCTCCGTCAGCCGTTTCCAGGTGCCGGAAACGCCTTCGACCTCGGCCTGGCCGCCGAGCCGTCCCTCACTGCCGACCTCGCGCGCGACGCGGGTGACCTCCGCGGCGAACGCCGAAAGCTGGTCGACCATCGTGTTGATGGTGGTCTTGAGTTCCAGGATCTCGCCCCTCGCGTCGACGTCGATCTTGCGGGACAGGTCGCCCTGCGCGACCGCGGTGGTCACCTGCGCGATGTTGCGGACCTGGCCGGTGAGGTTGTTCGCCATCGAGTTGACGTTGTCGGTGAGGTCCTTCCAGGTCCCGGCGACGTTCGGCACCCTGGCCTGCCCGCCGAGGATGCCCTCGGTGCCGACCTCGCGCGCCACCCGCGTGACCTCGTCCGCGAAGGCCGACAGCGTGTCGACCATGGTGTTGATCGTCTGCGCGAGGGCGGCGACCTCGCCCTTGGCCTCGACGGTGATCTTCTGCGACAGATCGCCCCTCGCGACCGCGGTCGCGACCTGGGCGATGGACCGCACCTGATCGGTCAGGTTGTCGGCCATGACATTGACCGACTCGGTCAGGCCCTTCCATGTCCCCGACACACCCTTGACGTCCGCCTGACCACCCAGCCGGCCTTCCGTGCCGACTTCGCGGGCGACCCGCGTGACCTCGTCGGCGAACGACGACAACTGGCCGACCATCGTGTTGATGGTGTCCTTGAGTTCCAGGATCTCGCCGCGGGCGTCGACGCGGATCTTCTGCGACAGGTCGCCTTTCGCGACCGCCGTGGTGACCTCGGCGATCGACCGCACCTGATCGGTCAGGTTGTCGGCCATGACGTTCACCGACTCGGTCAGGCCCTTCCACGTCCCCGACACACCCTTGACGTCCGCCTGACCACCCAGCCGCCCCTCGGTACCGACCTCCCGCGCGACCCGCGTGACCTCGTCCGCGAACGACGACAACTGATCCACCATCGTGTTGATCGTGTTCTTCAACTCCAGGATCTCGCCGCGGGCGTCCACGGTGATCTTCTGCGACAGGTCACCCTTCGCCACCGCCGTGGCCACCTGGGCGATGGAGCGGACCTGCGCGGTGAGGTTGCCCGCCATGAAGTTCACCGACGTCGTCAGATCCCGCCAAGTGCCGGCGACGCCGGGAACCTGGGCCTGCCCGCCGAGCGCTCCCTCGGTGCCGACCTCACGCGCCACCCGCGTGACCTCGTCCGCGAACGACGACAACTGATCCACCATCGTGTTGATCGTGTTCTTCAACTCCAGGATCTCGCCGCGGGCGTCCACGGTGATCTTCTGCGACAGATCGCCTTTCGCCACCGCAGTCGTGACCTCGGCGATCGACCGCACCTGATCGGTCAGGTTGCCCGCCATGAAATTCACCGACGTCGTCAGATCCCGCCAGGTCCCCGCCACCCCGGGGACTTCGGCCTGCCCGCCGAGCCGCCCTTCGCTGCCGACCTCACGCGCCACCCGCGTGACCTCGTCCGCGAACGACGACAACTGATCCACCATCGTGTTGATCGTGTTCTTCAGCTCGAGCATCTCGCCCTTGACGTCGACGGTGATCTTCTGGGACAGATCACCCTGTGCCACCGCCGTCGCGACCTCGGCGATGTCGCGGACCTGGCCGGTGAGGTTGCCCGCCATCGCGTTCACCGAATCGGTGAGGTCCTTCCAGGTCCCCGAAACCGAGGGCACCGCCGCCTGGCCGCCGAGCTTCCCGTCGGTCCCCACCTCGCGCGCGACCCGCGTGACCTCGGACGTGAACAGCGCCAGCTGATCGACCATCCCGTTGAAGACGAGCGCCATCTCGTCCATCAGGACGTCGTCCACCTGGGGCAGCCGGGTGCTGAAGTCACCGTCGCGGACGGCTTTCAGCCCCTCCAGCAGGCGCTGCAGGCCCTGGTCGTCGATCGCCCCGCCGACCCGGGCCGTCTCTCTCGATCCACGCTTGCTTCCCGGTTCCGGCATCGGGATGCCTCCTTCGTTCTGCTACTCGCGGGGAGGGCCCAGTGGAATCCAGAAGGTCACCGACGTACCTTCGCCGGGTCTGCTGGAGATCCGGAACCAGCCTTGCGCCGCTTCGGCACGTTCACGCATCGACGCCATGCCGATGTGCTCGCCCGACAACGTTTCGTGCCCGCTCTCGCCGTCCGGTTTCATCCCGTCGCCGTCGTCGGCGACCGTCACCAGCAGGCCGCCGTCCTGCCCGGTCAGCGAGACCACGACGGAGGTGGCGTTCGCGTGTTTGCGCACGTTCACCAACGCCTCCTGCAGGATCCGGAAGGCGGTGACGACGAGATCGGGCGGCGGCCGGACCGCGAGGTCGTGCCGCAGCGTGCATTCGAGGCCCCAGCCCGCGACGACCTCGTCGAGATAGTCGCGGACGGAAGCGATCAGATCCTCGTCGTTCAACGCGGGCGGCCGCAATTGGGCGACGAGGATCCGCAATCGCCGGATCGCCCCTTGAATCGCTTCGTCGAGTTGCTTCAGCGCGGGATCCCGACGTTGCGCGGCGAGCATCTGCAACCGCATGCTCACCGCGATCATCGACTGAATGGAATCGTCGTGAACATCCCACGCGATACGGCGACGTTCGGTTTCCTGCGCCCGGACCAAATGCGCGAACGCCTGGCGGCGTTCGGTCCTTTCCTCCAGTGTTCTCCGGCGTTCGGTGAGATCACGGGTGACTTTGCCGAAACCGACGAGGTCGCCTTGTTCGTCCCGCAAGGCGGTGATCACGGTGTTGGCCCAGAACCGTTCGCCGCCGCGCCGGACGCGCCAGCCCTCGTCCTCGTGACTTCCCATCTCGGCCGCGACCAGCAGTTCCGCGGCGGGTTTGCCGGCGGCGACGTCGTTCTCGGTGTAGAAGACGGAAAAATGACGGCCGAGGATCTCCTCCTCGGAATAGCCCTTGATCCGCTCCGCCCCCGGATTCCAGCTGATCACCCGGCCCTCGACGTCCAGCAGGTAAATGGCGTAGTCGACGACGCTGTGCATGAACAACTCGAAGAGCACAGCGCTGCGGTGATCGGACGGCTGTTCCGATGGCAGCATGGCCATAGTGCAGCTTGGCACTCGGATACGGCTCCCCGCTACGGCCGTTCGAGGAGGCCATTCTTGCGCGCGTGCGCCACGGCTTCGAGTTTCGAATGGGTCCCGGTCTTCACCAGGATCCGCTGCACATGATTCCGCACGGTATTCCGCGCCAGCCGCAGCTCTTCGGCTATCCGGTCGGTTCCCGCGCCTTCGGCGATCAGGCCGAGCACCTGCCGTTCCCTCAGGGTCAGTACCGGCCCGAGCCTGCCAGGGCTGCCTGCCAGCATGGCCAGCGCACCGCTGAGCAGTTCGGGGTCGATGACCACGTCGCCAGCCGCGATGGTCCGGATCGCCGTGACCAGTTCGTCGAGGAGACCGGATTTCAGCAGCAGCCCGGCCCCGCCGACCTCCAGGATCCTGGCGGCGATGGCGCTGTTCGCGTCGCCGGTCAGCACCAGCACCCTGCTCGACGGCGAGATCGCGCGGAACCCGGCGATCGCCTCGATCCCGTCGCCGTCCGGCAGCCGCCGGTCGAGCAGCACGATGTCGGGCAGCTGCTCCGCGGCCGCGGACATCCCGTGCGCCAAGGACTCCACCGACGCCACCAGGTCGATCTCCGGGAATTCCTCGAAGGCCGCGCCCAGCGCTTCGGCCACCATCTTGTGGTCCTCGACGAGCAGCACCCGGATCGGTGCCGGGGGCACGGGCCGCGGGGAGTTCGGGTTCGGCATGCACCTTCTCCGTCGATCGTCGTCTCGCCGGACCATTGTCCGGCGGATTCCCGGAAATCGATCCCGCCGGCGACCGGCGCATTGTCCCACCGGCTCCGGCCCGGCCGCGGTTTCGAGGCCAACCCGTGACCCGCCGTACCCGCCTCGCGACCGAGTGGGGTCTTTGTGCCCTCGATGGCACAACCTTCGGCGCTGACCGGAACGGCCCTCCGTGGCCCATCGTCGTACGTGACGAGAGCGCGGGGAAGGGCGGCGGTGACGTGACCACGAGAATCTGCGAGACCCACCGCCGTTCCGGCACCCACGCCGCCAGACGCCTAGCGCGGGTCGCCGGCGAACCCGGGCGGCCGCCGAGGGTCGTGGCGAAACCCGAGACGCACGCTTCGCTGCTCGACGACGTCCTCACCGCCATCCGGCATTTCGACGGCGCGGCACTGGCCACGCGGTCGCGGCGACGTCTGCCGGGATGGAGCCCGCGAGACCGCCGCGTCCAGCGATTGCGCGGCTGGCTCAGCGGCGCACCGGGCTGATCAGCGGGCGACGGTCACACCGGGCGCCACCGGCCGATGTCGGACTCCATCGGCACGATCCGCGTCAGCGACGAGCGGATCTTCAGTTCCAGCGCCCTGTCCCGGCCATGGGATCCGCGGCGCGCGTACGGGTAGAAGGTGCCGCGCTCCCGGCGATAGACCATGGTCAGCTTCGGATGACGCATGTCCCGCAGCTCGGCGAAGTCCACCGTCGTGTGCAGCAACCAGGACGCGAACCCGGCCTGCGCCAACCGCTCGTTGACGTCGGCGAGATCGTCGAGCAGCCAGCCGAGATCCCCGTTCTCCCGCCAGCAGCGCACGATCGTCCGCCCGAGCGCGTCGTGATCGACCACGTTGCGGCGGACGGAATCCCCGGCGAGCCCGGCGACGATCTCCGCATCCGTCCCCCGGCCCGGACGGCCTTCCGCGACGAAGCAGACCGTCCCCGATCCGGTGGGCGCCAGCCCGTACCCGGACCGCAGCGCCAACGCCGCGGACCTCAGCTCCAGCAACGGAAGCAGGCTCGGCCGCACCGACCGGCCCCGCCCGCGCAGACTTCCCAGCAACGCCATGACCTCACCGCACCCTTCCGATGCGTGAAGCCTCTCCGATGCCGGCCTCGCCCCCTAGGGCCGCACGGTCGCGCGTCGCCCGGGACAAGTCCCCGGTTCCGGTGACCAACGGCCCTACCAGCGTTTCGCGCGCCGTTCCCGGCAGTTCTCACCCAAGTTCCCCGGCGTCCAGCGTGCCGTCGACGACGCCGCGCGCGACCTCCGACAGCTTCCTGTTCGTGCCGCGGGCGACGGAACGCAAGCGTTGGAAGGCGGTGCCGACGTCGACACCGCCGCGTTCGGCGAGCATGCCTTTCGCCTGTTCGATGACGACCCGGCTGTCGAGCGCGGTCTGCAACTGCTCCGACAGCTTCCGATAGTGCCGCAGTTCCCGCTGCTGCAGGAGACACGACGTCGCGACGTCGGCGAGTGCCCGGCCAAGACGGCGGTCTTCGACGCTCAGCACCACGGTTTCGGCACTGAAGAAGGCGATCGCACCGACGGTTTCGTCCACCGTGCGCAACGGCAGCGCGGAAACCGCGGCATAACCCTTTCTCGCCATTTTGGCGGCATAACCCGGCCAGCGCGAAACCTCCGCGGAGAGGTCGTGGACGGCGATGTCGTTCCCGGTTTCGAACGACTCGCGCGCGGGCCCTTCCTCCACCACCGCGGGATGACGTCCGAGCTCCAGGCCCGGCAGGAAGATCTCCGTGGAAGCGATCGGAAGCAGCCGGACACATTCGCTGGACAAGGTGTCCACCACCCGATCCGGCCCGAGGTCTTCCGCGACACTCGCGGTCAAACTCGCGAAGGCGGCACAGACCGCGGGTTCCCGGTCCGCTCGCCAGCTGCTCACCCGAGCGATTCTGGCCCCCACCGCGACCAGCGGCAACGACCAGATGGAGGATCCTGTACCGACGGTGTCACGCACGGCGACGGCCGTTGATCTCGGCGGGATAACGGCGAAGGTTCTCAGTTCCGCCGCAACGAAAACGGCGGGACGGTGTTCGCCCTCAACGCGTCCTCGTCCATTGTGGACTCCCCGATTCCCGCCTTGCCGATCCTTTTTGCGACGAACGAGCCGGGATCTTCGAGAGCGTCCACCCTGCCGGTCAGGAACGCCCACTCGTGCTCGTCCGAACCGTAGTAGAGAACGGTCCCGAACGACTCGGTGAACCGGCGCCACGACGAGATCAGCGTCTGGTTGCGCCAAAGCGTCGGGCAGCCTGCCTGACACCCGACCACTCCACCGTCGGTGAGCAGTTCCGTGCACCGGGCCAGGAAATCGGTACCGTACAACCGGTTGTGCTGCGCCTCCGGATCGTCGTTCTCGTCCGGCAGGTCGATCACGACCACGTCGTAGGAGTCCCCGCGTTCACGCGCCTCGGCGAGGAATTCCCAGCCGTCGCGGTAATGGATCCGGATCTTCCCGTCTCCGCGCTCGGCCCGGGCCAGATCGTCGAGCGTGTAGCCGTAGGGAAGGTGCTCGGCGCAGGCCCGCACCGCTTCGGCGTCGATGTCGACGTGGTCGACCACCTCGGCGCCCGCGGCGACCGCGAGCTCGGAAGCGACCCCTTCGCTGGAGCCGATGATCAGCACCCGCTCGACGCGCTCGGCGAGCAGCAGCGACGGGACCATCAGCGCCTCGTGGTAGACGAGCTGGCTCAGCTCGGTGCTCTGCCGTTCGTCGTCGCAGAACAGGGAGATCCCCTGCGCGGTCCGTCCGATGAGGACGTTCTGGAACGCGGTGCGGCCCTCGAACAGGACCTCCTCGACGTCCCAGTTCCGGGTGAGCCCCGCGCCCATCGGCTCGACGATCACTCGCTGCGCCATCACTTCTCTCCTCGTTCCACGGTGGACATCCGGACGGTCCCGGCGCCGAGCAGCTTCGCCAGCAGTGCGACCGCGCGTTCCGGATCCGCCCGGTCCCCGCAGGTGAACACGTCCACGAACACCGAGCCGATCTCCGGATAGGTGTGCACCGACGCGTGCGATTCCGCCAGCAGCGCGAGCACGGTGACCCCTTGCGGGGCGAAGGAATGCGACACGACTTCGCAGACCGTCGCCCCCGCCTCGGTCACCGCTTCGGCGAGTGTCTGCTTGAGGAGCAGGGCGTCGTCGAGCAACGACGGCTCGATCCCCTCGAACTCCGCGAGTACGTGGCGGCCGGCGAACCGGCCGACGAGTGGTACTTCACCCGGCATCGGCGAACCTCCCCACACAATAAGTACGCAACGGCTCGATTCCGTTGAACGCGACGGACGAATAGCTGGCGGTGTACGCACCGGTGCCCGGGATGTCCAGCCGGTCACCCGCCTTCAACGACAGCGGCAGGGCGCACGACGTCCGCTGGTAGAGCACGTCGTCACCATCGCAGGTCGGCCCGGCGAGGACCACGGGTCCTTGCGGTCCCTTGACGCCGACGGCCTCCAGCCGATACGCGACGGCTTCGTTCTCGCACTCCGCCATTCCGTTGTACCTGCCGACGTCGAGATAGACCCAGCGGCGTTCGTCGGCGGCGGCGCGGGTCGTGACCAGGACGACCTCGGTCCTGATGAGCCCGGCGTCGCCGACGATCACGCGACCGGGCTCCAGCAGCAACTCCGGCCCCGGCAGATGCTCGCGGCGGGCGTCGTGGATCACCGCGGCGTAGTCCGTCAGCGACGGCACCGGCTCCCGGTGTTCGGTGGCGAACCCGCCGCCGATGTTGAGCCGCTCCAGCGCGACTCCGGCGTCGGCGGCGACCTTGGCCGCGGTCGCGATCCCGATCTCCCAGGCGGCCGGATCCGGCTGCTGCGAGCCGACGTGGAACGCGATTCCCGGCCGCAGGCCGGCTTCCACGACCTGGCGGAGCAGGTCGGCGGCAACCGCGGGCTCGCAGCCGAACTTGTGACCGAACGGCGTGACCGAGTCCGGGCCGCCGGTCAGGAGACGGATCGAGACCAGCGAACCGGGCGCCTGCCGGGCCAGGTTCGCCAGATCACCAGCGGAATCCGTGGTGAATTCACGGACCCCGCGTGCGTAGGCGAAGGCGATGTCCACCGGTTTCTTGATCGTGTTGCCGTAGGCCAGGTCCGCCGCCCGCGCGCCACGGGACAGGCACAGCTCGATCTCCGCCGTGCCCGCCACGTCGAAGCCGGCGCCGGTCGACGCGACCGCGTCGAGGACCTCGGGAGCCGGATTGGCCTTGACCGCGTAACGGATCAGCGCGTCCGGGAACGCCGCCGAGACCGCGGCCGCACGCTCCGCGACCAGGTCGGTGTCGACGACCAGGCACGGTGTCGGCGGCTCACGGTCCGCCAGGAAGGCGCGGATCCGGTTCAGGCTTGCGGTCACCAGCCCAGGGTGTCAAAGGCCGATCACCGGCTCGGAACCCGGGGTCACGCCCGGACGTCACCAGAGGATTGCTCCGGCAGTTCCACACCGTGTTCGGCGGCCAGTCGCTCCAGGTTGGCCAGATCGGCGCCGACGGCCGAAGCCCTGTCCTCGTCCGAGGCCTGTTTGGCGATCTGGACGTCTTCCCTCGCCTGCCGTACCCGGTCCCGCAGATTCACCGCGAACTCGCTCATCGTGCACCCCCGATCTCCCGCACCTTGTCTGCTTTCACCCTAGGACCCTCCGAATCGGTCACCCACGTGATCTGCGTCATCACGGGTTCGTTCGTGTCGGAGTGAAGCAGTATGACGGCAGGCCCCGGGTTTCGCAGATCAGCGGAGCCCGGCTTTTTCGGCGGGTTCCGGCGCGGGCGCCCGGCGGCCGATCACCGCGAGCGGGGCGAGGGCGCACAGCCCGCCCGCGACCGCGACCAGAACGTATCCGCCCAGGCCGAAGAGCTGCCCGGCGAGCAGGCTCGCGGCGGCCGAGGTCCCCCAGACGAAGGCGTCGACGGTGCCCTGCGCCCTCGTCCGCTGAGCGGGCGGGAGATCGCGGCTGAGCAGGCTGCTGCCGCCGACGAACACCAGGTTCCAGCCGTAGCCCAGCAGGAACAGCGCGACCGGGATTCCCACGTGATGCGAATCCGGGGCGCCGATGACGGTCACCGCCGCGACGGTGAGCGTGCCGATCCCGCCGAAGATGGTCGCGCGGCCACCCCAGCGGTCGGCGATCCAGCCGGACAACGGCGCCAGCGCGAACATCCCGGCCAGATGGGCGCTCAGCACCCAGCCGACGACGTCGAGCCCCTGACCGTGCTGGTGCAACTGGACCGGCGTCATCGTCATCACCGCCACCATGGCCAGCTGCGCGCCGACCATCGCCACGAGCGGCCCGAGGATCGCCGGGTTCCGCACGGACATCCGCTCCCGCCTCGGCACCCCCTCCGCCGGGGCGGCGAGCCCTCGCGGAAGGGTGGCGACGGCGACCACGGCGATGGCCACGACGATCGCGCCCGCCACGATCGGGCCGGACAGGGCGGGCAGATCCGCGGCTTCCGCCTTCGCCGCGGCAGGCGCGATCAGTGCGGGCCCCGCGATCGCGCCGACGGTCCCCGCCCAGACCATTGTGGACAGTGCGAATCCCTTGCGGTGCTCGGGCGACAGGTCGGCGGCGGTGTACCGGGACAGCTGCGCTCCGCTGTTGCCGAAGCCGATCAAGGGCATCCCCGCCACCAGCGCGAGCACGGATCCGCCGAGCACGCCGGCGAACGAGATCAGCGCGCCGGCCACCGCGGCGCCGTACATCAGCACCAGGACGAGCCGCCTGCCGTAGCGGGCGGCCAGTGCCCCCGACCACAGCGAACCCGCCGCGGAACCGAGTACCAGCACGGCGTTCGGCAGCCCGCTCCACGCCGCGCCGGCGTGTTCGACCACGATCAGCGCCGCCGTGGTGGACAGGCCGACGACCGCGGTGCTGAGACAGGCGACGCCCATGAAGAGCGCCAACATCGGTTTCATGCTTCAAACCTAAGGATTCCGGGCGCCGCGGCGAATAGGCTGTCGAAGGCCTCGGGGGGGTGCGAGGCGCATGATGGAAGGAATCCGGGCGGTATGACCTTACGATCGGAAAGGGCGCTGGACGACCTCGACTGGCGGCTCCTCGAAACGCTCCAGAGCGACGGGCGGCTCTCGTTCAAGGAACTCGGCCGCCGCGTGAACCTCTCCGCCCCCGCCGTCGCCGAACGGGTCCGGCGGCTGGAGGAGGCGGGGGTCATCACCGGGTACCGCGCCCAGGTCGACGCCAACCGCGCCGGATACGGCCTGCAGGCGTTCGTCGAGATGCGCTGCTCGCTCGGTAGCTGCCTGCTGCGCACCAGCAAGTCCGAGGACTATCCCGAGGTCGTCGAGCTGCACCGGCTCAGCGGCGACCGCTGCACCATGCTGAAGGTGCGGGCCGTGTCGCTCGAACACCTCGAAGGCCTCTTCGAGCGGCTGGGCAAACACGGCGAGCTCCGGTCGTCGGTGGTGCTGTCGACCCAGTACGAGGGCAGGCCGGTCGGCCCGCCGGTCGAGGACTACCTGAAGGCGACGAAGAGCGAAGGCTGGAGCGTCTGAACGTCACCGATCAGGAATCGAGAAGCGGGCGGCCCCCGAACTCACCTAGCGTGATCATCGACGAGGACGAACGGCTCGAACCTGGTTAGATCGAGCCCGGTGAGGCTGACGGACAGTGCACGCGGCCCCCTGAGGATGGAGAGAAGATGCGCAAGACCACCCGGCCGCAGCCGCCCGAGCAGCACCCCGCCGACAGCCACGACCTGATCCGCGTGCTGGGCGCGAGCGAGAACAACCTCAAGAACGTCGCCGTCGAGCTGCCGAAGCGACGGCTGACGGTGTTCACCGGGGTTTCCGGTTCGGGCAAGAGCTCCCTGGTCTTCGACACGATCGCGGCCGAGTCGCAGCGGCTGATCAACGAGACGTACAGCACCTTCGTCCAGGGCTTCATGCCTACGCTGGCCCGGCCCGAGGTCGACGTGCTCGACGGCCTGACCACGGCGATCATCGTCGACCAGCAGCGGATGGGCTCAGACCCGCGCTCCACGGTCGGCACCGCCACCGACGCCCACGCCATGCTGCGCATCCTCTTCAGCCGGCTCGGCAAGCCCCATATCGGCTCGCCGCAGGCCTTCTCCTTCAACGTCGCGTCGATCTCCGGCGCGGGCGCGGTGACCGTCGAGAAGGGCGGGCGGACCACGAAGGAACGGCGCGAGTTCAGCATCACCGGCGGTATGTGCGCCCGTTGCGAAGGCCGGGGGCAGGTCAACGACATCGACCTCACCGCGCTGTACGACGACACCAAGTCCCTCAACGAGCATGCGCTGACCATCCCCGGCTTTTCCATGGACGGCTGGTACGGCCGCATCCTGCGCGGCTGCGGCTTCTTCGACCCCGACAAGCCGATCAAGAAGTACACGAAGCGGCAGCTGAACGACCTGCTCTACAAGGAGCCGGTCAAGCTCAAGATCGAGGGCATCAACCTGACCTACTCGGGATTGATCCCCACGATCCAGAAGTCGTTCCTGTCCAAGGACCGCGAGGCGATGCAGCCGCATATCCGCGCGTTCGTCGACCGGGCGGTCACCTTCGCCACCTGCCCCGAATGTGACGGGAGCAGGCTCAGCGAGCTCGCGCGTTCGTCGAAGATCAAGCGGATCAACATCGCCGACGCCTGCAAGATGCAGATCAGCGACCTCGCCGACTGGGTCCGCGGGCTCAAGGAGCCGTCGGTCGCGCCGCTGCTCGAGAAGCTCCAGCACACGCTCGACTCCTTCGTCGACATCGGTCTCGGCTACCTCTCCCTCGACCGGCCGTCCGGCACGCTTTCGGGCGGCGAGGCGCAGCGCACGAAGATGATCCGGCACCTGGGCTCTTCGCTCACCGACGTCACCTACGTCTTCGACGAGCCCACCATCGGGCTGCACCCGCACGACATCCAGCGGATGAACAACCTGCTCCAGCAGTTGCGGGACAAGGGCAACACGGTGCTGGTCGTCGAGCACAAGCCGGAGACCATCGCCATCGCCGACCACGTCGTCGACCTCGGGCCCGGCGCGGGTACCGCGGGCGGGACGATCTGCTTCGAGGGCACCGTCGAAGGTCTGCGTGCCAGCGACACCATCACCGGCAGGCACCTCGACGACCGGGCGTCGCTCAAGGACAGCGTCCGCACGCCGACCGGCAAACTGGAGATCCGCGGCGCGGACCGTCACAACCTCCGGAACGTGGACGTCGACGTTCCGCTCGGCGTCCTCTGCGTGGTCACCGGTGTCGCCGGTTCCGGCAAGAGTTCGCTGATCCACGGTTCGATCCCCGCCTCCGAGGGCGTGGTCTCGGTCGACCAGACCCCCATCCGCGGCTCGCGGCGGAGCAACCCGGCGACCTACACCGGGCTGCTCGAACCGATCCGCAAGGCCTTCGCCAAGGCCAACGGGGTGAAGCCGGCGCTGTTCAGCGCCAACTCCGAGGGCGCCTGCCCGAACTGCAACGGCGCGGGCGTCATCTACACCGACCTCGGCATCATGGCGGGTACCGCGACGACCTGCGAGGAATGCGACGGCAAGCGGTTCCAGGCGTCGGTGCTGGAGTACACCTTCGGCGGCAAGAACATCAGCGAAGCGCTCGAAATGCCGGTGTCGGAGGCCGTGAAGTTCTTCGGCGAGGGCGACGGGCGTATCCCGGCCGCGCACGCCATCCTCAGCAGGCTCGACGACGTCGGTCTCGGCTACCTCAGCCTCGGCCAGCCGCTCACCACGCTTTCCGGTGGTGAACGGCAGCGGCTGAAGCTCGCGACGCATATGGGTGACAAGGGCGGCGTCTACGTCCTCGACGAGCCGACCACCGGTCTGCACCTCGCCGACGTCGAGAACCTGCTGGGCCTGCTGGACCGGCTCGTCGACGCGGGCAAGTCCGTGATCGTGATCGAGCACCACCAGGCGGTCATGGCGCACGCCGACTGGATCATCGACCTCGGCCCCGGCGCCGGCCACGACGGCGGCAAGATCGTCTTCGAGGGCACGCCGTCCGACCTCGTCGCGAGCGCTTCGACGCTCACCGGCGAACACCTGGCGGCCTACGTCGGCAAGTGACCCTCCCCCTTCCGAATTTAGTCCTCTGAATGCGGAAGGGCGCGGGTTCGCACGCGTCGCGAAAGCCACTTTCGGGACATCTGGTGTCCCGAAAGTGGCTTTCGCGACAGCCGAAGCCGGCGCCGAGGAGGGGGCGGGCTCCACGGGAGGCGGCGGCAGGGCACGTTGCGAAAGCCACTTTCGCAACCTTCAACGTTGCGAAAGTGGCTTTCGCAACCCCTCACTGGCCCCACCAGAACGGCATTTAGCCCTCTGAATGCGGGTCGCTTACTCGCTCGCCCTTCGCGGTGCCGCCTCCGGGGAGATCACTCGCCGTCGGTGTCGAGGCCTTCGCGGTCCGCCCACTCCAGCAGGGTGTCGAGCGAGTAAGCGGTGTCGTCGATGCCCGCGTGCAGGTCCCCGAGTTCGGCGAAGCGCGCGGGCACGGTGGCGATGGTGAACTCACGCGGTTCGACGTCGTCGATCTCGTCCCACCGGATCGGCGTCGAGACGACGGCTTCGGGCACGCCCCGAACCGAGTACGCGCTCGCGATGGTGTGGTCGCGGGCGTTCTGGTTGTAGTCCACGAACAGCTTCGAAGGGTCGCGGTCCTTACGCCACCAGGTGGTGGTGACCTCGTCGGGCATCCGGCGCTCGACCTCGTGCGCGAAGGCCAGCGCCGCCCGGCGCACCTCCTGGAAACCCCAGCGTGGCTCGATCCGGACGTAGACGTGCAGGCCATGCCCGCCGGAGGTCTTCGGCCAGCCGGTGATCCCGAGTTCGTCGAGGGTCTCGTGGACCGTGTGGGCGACCTTCCGCACGGTGGAGAACGGGCAGTCGGGCATCGGGTCGAGGTCGATCCGCCATTCGTCGGGGCGTTCGGTGTCGGCGCGGCGGGAGTTCCACGGGTGGAACTCGACGGTCGACATCTGCACCGCCCAGATCACGTCCGCGGGATGGGTGACGCACAGTTCGTAGGCGTGCCTGCCGGAGGGGAAGTCGACGCGGACGGTCTGCAACCAGTCGGGAGCGCCGTTCGGCACCCGCTTCTGATGGACCTTCTCCCCCGAAACGCCGGACGGGAACCGGTGCAGCATGCACGGCCGTTCCCGCAGCGCCCGCACGATCCCGTCGCCGACGGCGAGGTAGTACCGCACGAGGTCGAGCTTGGTCTCGCCCCGTGCCGGGAAGTAGACGCGATCCGGGTTCGAGACGCGCACCGTCCGGTCGCCGACCTCGATCTCCACCGCCGAGCTTTTCGCCATACAGGGAAACTAGCCCGAAAGCCGCCGGTCCGCGTCCGCTCGACGGCGATCCTCGCTCTGCCAGGATGACCGGCATGGCACCACGGACACGCGCGGAGGCACTGTCCCGCGAGCGCATCGTCGAGGCCGCCGTCGAAATCCTCGACGCGGCGGGCGAGCGCGGGCTGACCTTCAAGAGGCTGACCGAACGCCTCGCCACCGGCCCCGGCGCGATCTACTGGCACGTGCCGAACAAGGGCGCGCTGCTGGACGCCGCGACCGGGTCCGTCATCGCCGCCGCGCTGAGCGTCGGGGCCGGCGGCTCACCGGAGGACGAGATCCGGGCAATCGGGCTCGGTCTGTTCGAAGCGATCGAGCGGCACCCGTGGCTTTCCCCGCAGCTCGCCCTCCAGCTTTCCCGTAGCCCTCGTGGCTCGGTGACCCCGCGCATCTTCGAAGGCATCGGACAGCGGGTCAGCGCGCTGGGCATCCCCGAAACCACCTGGTTCACGGCGACCTCGGCACTGGTGCACTACATCTTCGGCGCCGCAGGCCAGAACGCGGCGAACTCCCAGGTGGCCGGGCCAGGGGTGGACCGCGCCGAATTCCTCCACGCGGCCGCGAACGCCTGGGAAGGGCTCGATCCCGGCGAGTTCCCCTTCCTCCGGGCCGTCGCCGCCGAGGCCCGCGAGCACGACGACCGGGCGCAGTTCCTCACCGGGATCGAGCTGATCCTCGCCGGGATGACCGGCGCCGGTGGATCGCGGCGACCATGACCGCGAACACCGCGCCGAGGAAGGTCAAGTCCACGGCCGGGACCCAGCGCACCTCGCCGCCTTTGAGGACGTACGCGCCGACAGGCCGCGCGGCGAGGATGAAACCGCCACCCTCGCCTTCCTTGTCCTGCTCGGCGCCGTGGCCGCCACCTCCGCCGCCGATCACGCTCGCGGCCGGGATGACCACGACGCCGTCCTTCTCCACGGGCTCGCCGTAGACGCGCCGGACGGTGAGGTTGTCACGCATGACGCCGACGACCTTTTCGAGTCCCATCGAGGTCAGCCTTCCTGAGGCAGCGCCGACATCACTTCGGACACCGGGCGCAGATGTTCCTCCAGCAGCCGCGACGCCTCTTTGACGTCATGGGCGTCCAGGGCGGCGACCAGCGCCCGGTGTTCCTCGTTGATCACCGTCAGCCGCTCCGGGCGCGCTTCCAGCGCGCGGACCGTGACCCGCTGCTGCCGTGAACGGAGCGTGTCGTACAGCTCGGTCAGGACGGTGTTGCCCGCGGCGTTCACGATGGCGCGGTGGAACCGCCGGTCGAACCCCGAAACGGCGAACCAGTCGCGTTCGGCGCCGGAGCTCACCATCGCGTCGATGAGTTCCGGCAGTTCGGCGGGAGCGCCCGCCCGGTTCGCGCAGAGCGTGGCGATGGCGTGCCCTTCGATCAGCCGCCTGCTCTGGTAGACCTCTTCCAGTTCCCTGGAGGTCACCGTGCGCACCTGGGCGCCCTTGCGGGGCAGGAGGCTGATGAACCGCTCGGCGGCCAGGCGGTGGAACGCCTCGCGCACCGGTGTCCTGGACACCCCGACGACACCGGAAACCCACATCTCGTCGAGGAAGCGGCCGCCTTCCAGCTCGCCCGAGATGATTCCGTCGCGCAGCCACGTGTAGACCCGCTCGCGCGCCGGGCCGCCCCCTTCGGCGGTCACAGTCATCTCGTTCCCCCTCTATTCCGTCACTTTCCGCGACAGAGCCTACACCTGGACCAGCCAAGTATCCATCATGTATACAAGAGTTCCACTGATTGGAAGGGGTCCCATGGTGCACGTCGCGGTGGCGCAGTTCGCGCCCGGCAACGATAAAGAGGCCAACCTCGCCCGAGTCGCCTCCCTCGTCGGCGAAGCGGCCGACCGCGGTGCGCGGGTGGTCGCCCTGCCCGAGTACTCGCTGTTCACCGTACCGACGATGAGCCGGGAATTCGTGACCTCGGCCGAAGAACTCGACGGGCCGTTCGTCACGGAGTTACGCGGCCTCGCGAAGGACCGGCAGATCACCGTCGTCGCGGGCATCAACGAAGCGCTCCCCGGCGGCGAGCGGATCTCGAACACGCTGGTCGCGGCCGGTCCCGACGGCGCGATCGCCGCGCTCTACCGCAAGCTGCACCTGTACGACGCCTTCGGTTTCCGCGAATCGGAACTGGTCCGGCCCGGCGACATCGAAGCGCCGGAGACGTTCGAGGTCGACGGGATCACCTTCGGTCTCCAGACCTGCTACGACCTGAGGTTCCCGGAGGTCACCCGTCGTCTGGTCGACGCGGGCGCGGATGCGGTGCTGCTGCCCGCGGAGTGGATGCCCGGCCCGCTCAAGGAGGACCACTGGACCACCCTGGTCCGGGCCAGGGCGATCGAGAACACGATCTACCTCGTCGCGGCGGGGCAGGCCGCGCCGGCGGGTTCGGGGCACAGCATGATCGTCGACCCGATGGGCGTCGTCGTCGCCTCGCTCGGCGAGCGGACGGGCACCGCGACCGGCGAGGTCTCCGCCGAGCGGATCTCCGAGGTACGCGCCAAGAACCCGGCGCTGCAGCTGCGCCGGTTCGCCGTCACCCCGAAGTCCTGAGTATCTTCTGACCCGGAGGTCCGTTCGTGAAGACACGCCCTCGGGCGTGGTGACGCGGCTTCCGTTCGCCTGGGTGCCGGGTGGCCGCCCGGCACCCAGGCTCGTTTCACGGCACCAGCAGTCCCCAGTGGACGGCCCACGGGACGAACAGCACGGTCCCTGCCAGCAGCAGGCCGACCCGGACTCCCCCGCGTTCCTTCTTCCGCCACCACGAAACCGCGGTCGCCGCCGCGGCGGCGACGACTCCGGCCGCGACCAGCTGCAGCGCGAGCCACGGCAACGTCCGTCCCAAAAGGACCGGACCCGGCGCCATCGCCGCCCCCGTCGTCAGCACGACGTAGTAGACGAGGAATCCCACCGTCCCGAGCAGGCCGGCCGACGCCAGCCAGCGTGCGGGCCTGGCGAGCGGAACCTCCTTACGACGGCGGAACAACGCCGTCACCGGGTAGGCCGCGAACGCCAGCAACGCCAGCGCCCAGACCCCGATCTGCAGCCACGGCGCCTCGTACCAGGCGAGCGGTGCCAGCGCGGAGCTCTGGCTCGCCTGGACCGGCGGCGGGTCGGCCGACGGCCCTTCTTTCGCCCCGTTCACCCAGTTCGCGACGAGATCGAGGTAGCCGGGAGCGAACCCGTCGAGCTTGTCGAAACCATCGG
Organism: Amycolatopsis roodepoortensis; assembly: GCF_024628825.1. NCBI lineage: Bacteria > Bacillati > Actinomycetota > Actinomycetes > Pseudonocardiales > Pseudonocardiaceae > Amycolatopsis > Amycolatopsis roodepoortensis. The sequence continues at coordinate 9,283,590 of NZ_CP102415.1, read as the reverse complement.
TCGTCCGCCGGAGCCCGTGCTGGGCCTGTGGGAACACCTTCAGCGTGTACTGCCGGTTTCCGGCCCGGTCCAGCGTCTCCCGGAAGATCCGGACGGCCTCGCCGGGCGGGGTGAGCCGATCCAGTTCACCCCAGAGGCCGAGCACCGGCTGACGCACCTTCTCCAGCACCGGGACCGGGTCGTATCCGGCCTCGGGGAACACGCCCGCGCCCGCGAGGGTGCGCATGTTCGTCGACGACACCATGTCCACCATCGAACCGGTGACCCCGCCGCGGCGCAGATAGGTCTCGAAGGCCCACGACTGCTGACGATCGGGTGAAACGCCGTTGGCGCCGACCGTGACCACGAATCCGACGTCCTTCGACTTCGACGCCGCCAGCGGCGCGACCCAGCCTCCCTCGCTCAAACCCCACACGCCGACCCGGGCCGGATCCACTCCGGGATGTGAACGCAGCGCCTGGACGGCGGCGAGAGCGTCGTCGGCCAAGACCGAGTAGTCCCGTTCGAACAGCGAATAGCCCTCGGTCCGCTTGTCGTAGATCAGGGTCGCGATCCCCGCCTTGGCGAAGGATTCCGCCTCGGCGCGATAGTCGTCCCGGTCGTGTTCGCCGGATCCGTGCACCATGACGATGCCTGGAGCCGGACCGCCGCCCGCCGGCGCGACCACAGTTCCCCGCAAGGTGACCCCGTGACTGGTGAACGAGACTTCGCCGTCCGGAGCCGCGGCGGGCAGCGGTGACGAGACCGCCACGACGGCCGCGAGCAAGGCGGCGATCATCGCCTGCTCACCCGGACGACCTCCAGCGACGGCGACGAGAGGATGTCCTTCTCGCAGTACCGTTCGGTGACCCATCGCTTCCGCGAGTACAGCTCCGTCTGGTCGCTGTGGTGCGCGGACTCCGGGTTCGCGGACTGCGAGTAGGTCATCAGCGTCGTCGTGTCCGGGCAGCCGGTCCCGTTGAACGCCACGACGTGCAGATACGTCCCGCCGTGCGTGAACTCGGTGTAGCCATGGGCCGGATCCCAAGGGCCGCCCAGGGAGTCGTAGACACCACGCCCGGCGGTTCCGCCGCCCAGCGGGATCTTCCGGCCGTCACGGACGACGTAGTGGTTGTCGCCGTACGGCGCGTCGAGCGGGATCTTCGCCGCTCGCAGCTCCGCGACGGCATCGGAAAGCGCCTTGCGGATCGCCGCGTTCCCCGTGTCGAGGGTGTTCGGCGTGTGGACCGGATCCTTGGCGTCGAACGGGATCTTCCAGATCGACGGCCCCATGCGATCGACGAGTGCCCAGAACCGGTCGAACAGCAGCGCGCCCCGGCTGTCCGCGTCCGAACGGCCGTCCCAAGCCGCCAGCGCGGCGCACGCGGCCTCCATTCCCGGCATCGTGCGGCACATCGCGACGACGTCGGCCCGGACGAGTTCGGCGGCGTGGTCCCGGTGCGAGAACATCAGGTCCCGCATCGCTTGCCCGGTGAAGCCGCCCTTCTTCAGCTGATCGGCGATCTCGACGAAGCCGCCCCGCGTCCGCATGTTCTGTTCGTAGCGGACCGGTCCCACGATCCGGGGGAAACCGGCCTTCGGCGCCGCGGGATTCGGCAGCCAGTAGCTGTCGTTCGAGTTCGCCACGTAGTCGGTGCGGCTCAGGCTCGGCAGGCTGGACGGGCCGAAGACGCCCGGCCTCAGCGCATCGCGATCCCGGCCCCACGCGCAGGCAGTCTTCGAGCCGTCGAGCACCGCGACCCCGTCGGCATCGAACAGTTCCTTACCCAGCGGGGTGTTGCAGCGCGCCGCCTTCTCGTCGGTGACGTGCGGGACCCCGTGGATCTGGCTGAACTCCACCCGGCCGCGGTCGTCGGTGGCGAGGATGTTCATCCACGGCAGCCCCTGTGTCTCGCGGACCGCGCCGATCATCTCCCCCGCCGTCCGGCCGCGGGCGATCGCGAACATCGAGTTCGTCATCCCGAGGTTCGTGGCGTTGGCGTCCGCGATGGCGTACGCGGCCGACGCCGTCCACGGCAGTTCCCGCTGCCCGAGCCTGGTCGTCACCGGCCCGTACCGAGTAGTCCACTGTGGACGCACGATCCGTTCCAGAGTGCCGTCCGCCTTGCGCGACAGGACACTCACGTCGTGGCGGCGCATCCGCTCGGGCTTCCCGTCGACCAGATACGTCGTCGGCGAACCGGGCACGAGCTTCAGCTCGAACAGCGTGTACGTACGCGTGGTGTCGGTCGCGGTCCCGCTCCAGGCGGCGGTTTCGTTGTGTCCCAGCCACATGAGCGGAATACCGGGGATACCGGCGCCACTGACGTTCAGCTTGCCGGGCAGCGTCATCTGCGACTGCCACAGCCTGGTCCCGCTCAGCTGCCACGGCAGGTGCGGGTTGGCCAGCGAGACACCACGTCCGTTCGCCGACGCGGCCGAACCGATCGCGATCGCGTTGCTGCCGATCCCGGTCTCCCCGAGCATCTGTTCGGTACCGCCGCCCGACGGCGGGGCACCCGGCAGTGACGCGGTGATCGAGTCCGCGACACCGCCCTGTCCGAAGATCATGCCGACCGCGTGGGCGTGCCGGTGGACGTCGAGTTCGGTGATCGGCTTCAGCCAGCCGGCGCCCCGGCAGGCCGGATCGGTGATCTCACCGGTGCGCAGGTACTTGTTGACCCCCTCGACGTACCCGCGGATCAGTTCGCGGACCTCCCGGTACGGCCCGCGCGGCGCGGGCGCCGAAAGGAGCCGCTCGATCACCCCGCTGTCGTTCAGGCCTTGGAAGTACAGGTCGCTCGCGAGGTTCGTGCTCGCCTGGCTCACCCCGCTCGTCGGCGGCGCGTCGGGCCCCAGCCAGCGGGAACGCTCGGCCCGCGTCGTGACCGCGACGTCCGCGATCGCGCAGATGTTGTCCTTGGCCGCGGCGAACCCCTGCCCGAAGCCCAGGTCCGCCCAGTCGTTCGCGACGATATGCGGGATGCCGTATTCGGTGTAGCGGATGGTGGCGTCCGGCCGGGATACCCCGTCCGGCGGTTGCGCGGCCGTCGCGGTCCCCGCCGCGAGCAGGCCCGCCGCGGCGCAGACGGCCGCGATCCTCTTCCAGAGCAGCATGCTGCTCCCCCTTGTCTGTGGAGTCGTTCGTGAAGACACGCCGTCCGGCGTGGTGACGCGTTACCGGTGGTCGAGTGGCCGCTCTCCCACCGGTTTCTCACTTCCCTTCCCTCACCTCCCCGTCGGCGTCCGGGAACGCCGTCCAGCGCACGAGCACCTTCCGCGCGTCCGGCCCGGGTTCCGGCCGCCAGTAGCGGCGCAACAGGTCCAGGTACTCGTCGAAGAACTCCTTCAGCTCTTCGAGGTTCAGATAGACCGAGCCGCGGGAGAACACCAGCGCGTCACCCCATTCGCCCAGCTCACCGCGCCGCTCGAGGAAACGCGCCAGCTGTTCGAGGTCTTCGGTGAACGCGGCGCGCTGCGCCTCGTCGAACACGGCGCGCATCTCGTCGTTCTGCTCGCTGTGCCGGGGCCAGCGGATGTCGCGTGGCCGGGCGCGCCACCAGCGCTCCTTGCCGTGCGCGAGCTCCGGTGCCTCGTCGACGAAGTCGTACTTCGCCAGTTCCCGCAGGTGGTAGCTGGTCGCGCCCGAACTCTCCCCCAGTTCTTTGGCCAGCTTCGTCGCCGTCGCGGGTCCGCGGCCCAGCGCCTCCATGATCCGGCGGCGCAGCGGGTGCATCACCGCCTTGAGCACGGCGGCGTCGGCGATCTCTTCGGGCGGCGGCGGACCGGTCATGGCACCAAGGTAGCCGTGCAAAGGAGATTGTGCAAAGGTTTCTTTGCACGCGGTTCAGACCACCCCCCGCGGAGCGGTCGAGGATTCTGCTGACGTTTCGGTGAACTCAGCGTGAAATTGACAACTTCACTACGAAGGTCTTGTGCCGGGCGGACGAAAACTCGACAGGTTCGCGGGTTTTTCGTTGCGTCGTCCCCGAAATTCGGTTGTATCGGATAGTTTTGCCCGGAGTCGACCTAGCGGGAGAGAACATGCCGAAGCACCGCCCTCGACAGACGGACAAGTTGTCCGCCCGGCACCGGACGGCCTTCGCGCTCGCCGGTGGCGCGCTCGCCGTCCTGCCCGCGGTCACCGCGTCGGCGGGCCCTGACGCCCCGGTCGCCGCGCCGAAACCGGCCGCACCGCAGAACCAGGCCGCGGCCTGGCAGCCGCCCGCGGGCACGGTCCCGGAGATCGCCGTCGACGGCAGCCTCCCCCAGCCGCCCACGCCGGACCCGCTGACCGTCCCCGGCCACAGCGGCAACGTCGGCGGCGCGTTCGCGCCGTCGGGCGCGCTCGGCATCCCCGCCAGCATGATGAAGGCGTACAAGAACGCGGCCGACATCCTCGCGAAGGAACTGCCCGGCTGCCACATCGACTGGGCTTTGATCGCGAGTATCGGCCGCATCGAGTCCAATCACGCACGCGGCGGTTACGTCGACGCGAAGGGCGACACCCTCGAACCGATCCTCGGCCCGCAGCTCAACGGCGCCGGGCCGTTCGCCGCCATCTCCGACACCGACGGCGGCAAGTACGACGGCGACACGGTGTGGGATCGCGCCGTCGGCCCGACGCAGTTCATCCCGTCGACGTGGAAGGGCTACGCCTCCGACGGCAACGGCGACGGCGAGTCCAACCCGAACAACATCTACGACGCGACGCTCGCCTCGGGCCGGTACCTCTGCTCCGGCGGCGTCGACCTGACGTCCGAGCAGACGCAGCGTGTCGCCGTGTACCGCTACAACCACTCGCTGTCCTATGTGGACACCGTGATCCGATGGGCGGTCGCCTACCGCGGCGGCGTCGCGACCACGCCGGACAGCCAGGTGCCCGTCGGCGCTCCCGACTCGCCGGACGTCGCCGCCGGCACGCCCGGCGGCGAGGTCCCGGTGCCGACCCTGCCCGGCGCTCCCCCGCCCGGCACGACCACGCCGCCGCCGACCTCCCAGCCCGGCACGTCGCTCCCGCCGAGCAGCACCACACCGCCGAGCAGCACGTCGCCCTCGAAGCCGACCAGCACCCCGCCTTCGTCGACGCCTCCCTCGTCGACACCGCCTTCGAGCACGCCTCCGCCCTCGACGACGCCTCCTCCGTCCAGCACGTCTTCCGCGCCGCCGGCCTCGACCCCGGCCGAGAACACCGGTGAGACGAGCCCGACCAGCACGACCGCTTCCCCGACCCCGTAACGCCTCGTGAGTGGTAAGGACGGTTACAACCGTCCTTACCACTCACGAGGCCGAGCGCCCGGAATGCCCCGAGGACCGGCCGCGTTATCGCTTCTCGTAGCTCACCAACCGAGAGAAGCGAGACACGGATGTCGTCTTTCGTCATGACCGCCGAAGAACGGGAAGCCTTCCTGAGCGAGGTCCACATCGGGGTCTTGGCCGTGGAGCGGGAAGGCCGGGCCCCGCTGGCCGTGCCGGTCTGGTACGACTACGAGCCCGGCGGCGAACTCCTGATCTGGATGGACGGCGGTTCGGTCAAGGACAAGGCGATCAAGAAGGCGGGCAGGCTCAGCCTGGTCGCGCAGACGGAGAACTTCCCCTACAAGTACGTGACGGCCGAGGGTCCGGTCATCGCGAACGACACGCCCCCGACCCGGGAGCAGGCGCTGAAGATCGCGCACCGCTACCTGCCCGGCGAAGAGGGCACGAAGTACGTCGACGGCGCGCTCAGCGAAAACTCCGTGCTGGTCCGCGTCCGGCCGGAGAAATGGCTGAGCAACGACCAGAGCAAGGCCTGACCGCATGACGGTGTCCCGGCGGGAGGCCCGCCGGGACACCGTCGTCAGCCCGCGATCGGTTCGAACTCGACGACGCTGTCGAGCGCCTTGCCCATCGCGGCGTTCCCTTCGCGTTCGATCATGATCTCCACCAGCACCGGCCGCGACGTCCGCTCGGCCTCCTTGCGCGCCCACTCCAGTGACGTCCGGATCTCGCCCGGTTCGGTGACGCGGGTGCCGGAGCAGCCGTAGGCCTCCATGACCTTCACGTTGTCCGTGCCGATCTTGTCGTAGTGGATGTCGACCTCGAAGTTCATCTCGTAGCCGGTCTCGGCCTGCCGGATGAGCCCGAGGTACTCGTTGTTCAGCATGATCAGCACGAACCCGACGTCGTACTGCGCGGCGACCGCCAGCTCCTCGACCAGGAACTGGAACGAGTAGTCCCCGACGACGCCGACGACCTCGGCCTCCGGTTTCGCCTTCTTGACCCCGATCGCCGCCGGGATCTCCCAGCCGAGCGGTCCGGCCTGGCCGCACACCTGATAGTGCCGCGGCTTGTGCGCGCGCTGGAACTGCCCGGACCAGATCTGATACAGCCCGATCGCGGTGACGAAGTAGGCGTCCTCGCCGTAGAACTCGTTGATCTCCTTGAAGACCCGGGGCGCCTTGATCGGCGTGTCCTCGAAGTCCTCACGTCGCGGCAGGCTCTCCTTGAGCTCGCCGATCCGCCGCGGCCACGCCCGATCCCGCGCCGGGGAACGCTTCGACGCCGCCTCGATCAGCGCGTCCAGGAAGGCGCCCGTGTCCGAGACGATGCCGAGATCCGGCCCGAACACCTTGCCCAGTTGCGTCGGCTCGATGTCGACGTGGATGAACTTCCGGTTCCCGCGGTAGACGTCGAGGTCACCGGTGTGCCGGTCGCCGAACCGCGCGCCCAGCGCCAGCACCAGATCCGCTTCGAGGAACGCCGCGTTCGCCCAGCGCTGCGAGGTCTGGATCCCCGCCATGCCGGCGAACAGTTCGTGGTCCTCGGGGAAGGTCCCCTTGCCCATCAACGTCACGCCGACCGGGACACCGAGCAGTTCGGCCGCGGTGCGCAGCCGGTCGCTCGCGTCGCCGAGCACCACGCCGCCACCGGCGAGGATCAGCGGTCGTTCGGCGGCGAGCAGCAGGTCCAGCGCTCGCTCGACCCTGGCGGGCGACGGCGTCGCCTTCGTGACCGGCAACGGCGAGTCGATACTGGAGTCCCACTCGATCTCCTGCCGCTGGACGTCGATCGGCAGGTCGATCAGCACCGGCCCCGGGCGGCCGGACCGCGCGATCCGGAACGCCTCACGGAACACCCACGGCAGCTGGGCCGCCTCCTTGACCTGCACGGCCCATTTCGTCACCGGTTTGGCGATCTCGACGATGTCGACGGCCTGGAACGCCTCGGTGTGCAGCTTCCGCGAATCGGCCTGCCCGGTGATGCACAGGATCGGGATCGAGTCGGCCTGGGCGGTGTAGAGACCGGTGATCATGTTCGTCCCGGCGGGCCCGGAGGTACCGATCGCGACGCCGACGTTGCCGGTGGTCCTCGCCCAGCCGTCGGCCATATGGGTCGCGCCCTCTTCGTGGCGCACGATCAGGTGCTCGATCCCGCTGTCCTGCATCGCGTGGTACAGCGGGAGGATCGCGGCGCCGGGGCAGCCGAACGCGGTGTCGACGCCCTCACTGACCAGGACGTCGACGACGGCCTGCATGGCGGGGATTCTTGGCATGCGTCACTCCTTGTTTTCCGCGCCGGACAGCGTTTCGACGACCTTCAGCAGTGCGGAGTGATCGAGCGAGCCGTGGCCCATCGCCCGTCCGGCGGCGACGAGCTGGGCGACCAGCCCGGTGAGCGGTAGCGCGACATCCGCCTGCCTGGCGGCGGCGAGCGCGATGCCCATGTCCTTGTGGTGCAGATCGATCCGGAAGCCCGGCGCGAACTCCCGCGCCACCATGGACTTCCGCTTCAGTTCGAGGATCCGGCTGCCCGCGAGGCCGCCCGCGAGGACGTCCAGCCCGACACCGGCGTCCACGCCGGAGGCTTCGAGCAGCACGATGGCCTCGGCGATCAGCGCGTAGGTTCCGCCGACCACCAGCTGGTTCGCGGCCTTGACGACCTGGCCTGCGCCGTGCGGTCCGACGTGGACGATCGTCTTGCCGACCGATTCCAGGATCGGGAGCGCCGCGGCGAAGTCCTCGCCGTCGCCACCGACCATAATGGACAGTGAAGCCTGCTCGGCTCCGGCCTGGCCACCGGAAACGGGCGCGTCCAGCACCCGGATCTCCCGTTCGGCCGCCCGCTCGGCCACCTCGATGGAGGTCTCCGGCCGGATGGTACTCATGTCGATCAGCAGGGTGCCCGGTTTCGCCGACTCCAGCACCCCGCCCGCCGCGAGCACGACGGCCTCGACCTGCGGGTGGTTCGGCAGCATGGTGATGACGACCTCCGCGTCCGCCACGGCGTCCGTCACCCCGTTCGCGGCCCGGCCGCCCGCGGCTTCCAGCCTCGCGAGCGCTTCGGCGTTCGTGTCGAATCCGCTCACCTCGTGGCCGGCGGCGACGAGATGTCCCGCCATCGGCCCGCCCATGATCCCCAGGCCGATGAATCCCAGCTTGGTCATGCCAGTCCCCTTCGTTCGAAAGGCAGCCACGACAGCGACTCCGCGCTCGGCCCGTCGGGTTTGTACTCCACGCCGACCTGCCCGCGGTAGCCCGCCGTCTGCAGCTTTTCCAGGTATCCCTCGATGTCCAGCGTTCCGGTCCCCGGCTGGTGGCGCCCTGGGGCATCGGCGATCTGTACGTGGCCGATCCGTCCGGTGTGGACGGTGGTGACCGTGTCGAGGTCGTCACCGTTGACCGCCAGGTGGTACAGGTCGGCCAGCAGCTTCACGTTGTCCCGCCCGAGTTCGTCGAGCACCTTCAGTACGTCGTCCGCGGTCTTGAGCGGGTACTTCTCCGCCCCCGACAACGGCTCCAGGACGATCTCCGCGCCGATGCGCGCGGCCGCGTCCGACGCGAGCGCCAGATTCGAGAGGCCGAGCTTGTCCTGCGCGGCCGGATCCGCGCCGTCGATCCGGTTGCCGTAGAGCGCGTTGAACCGGCGGCAGCCCAGCCGCTCGCCCAGGTCGATCGCCGAGGCGATGCCGCGGGCGAACTCGTCCTCACGACCGGGCCAGGTGACCAGGCCGCGATCGCCGCCCGCCATGTCACCGGGGAAGAAGTTCAGCCCGGTCACCGCGACGCCCGCCCGCTCGACCGACGCCACGAAGGCGTCGACCTCGGCGGCGTCCGGCACCGGCGTCTCGAACGGCCACCAGTACTCGACCGCGGTGAAGCCCGCCGCGCGCGCCGCCTCCGTACGGTCGAGCAGCGGCAACTCGGTGAAGACCAGCGACAGGTTCAGCACGTAGGGCAGCGTGTGGCGCGAACCGGCAAGATCAGCCATCAAAACCTCAGTTATTTCGCTATGCGGAAACTTTCTTTCGTATATCGAGAATAGCCCGCTGACCTGTCCTCGGTCAACGGGCTTGTGCCGGGGTGAAGACGCGCGCGTGTCGCGTTCGGGTAGGCGGTCGGGCGCCTGGCGCTGATGTCCCGAAAGCCACTTTCGGGACATCAGAGGTCGCGAAAGTGGCTTTCGCGGCACGCGCGCCGCCGCCGCGGGGCATGTCACGATCGGCCCGCACCCTGCCCCAGCGACGCGTTGCGAAAGCCACTTTCGCAACCTTCAACGTTGCGAAAGTGGCTTTCGCGGCACGCCACCTGGCGCCGCTCACGACCTCAGCGGTTCTGGACGTGCTGCCAGCCGAAGCGGCCCTTGATGCAGAGGTTCCCGTGGGTCACCGAACTCTCGTGCGGTGAGGTGACCTTGACGATCTCGTTGTCCTGGACGTGCAGGGTGAGATTGCACCCCACGCCGCAGAACGTGCAGACGGTGGTCGTCGCGGTCTGCCGCGACTCGTCCCAGGTCCCGTCCTCGCGCTTGTCGTGCTCACGTTTGAAGCTCAGCGCACCGGTCGGGCAGACTTCGATGCAGTTTCCACAGTAGACACACGCGCTGTCCGGCAGCGGGTTCGCGAACTCCGTCGAGATCCGCGCGTCGAAACCCCGTCCCGCCATGGTGATGGCGAAGGTGTTCTGCCACTGCTCACCGCACGCGTCGACGCACTTGTAGCACTGGATGCATTTCCCGTAGTCGCGGACGTACAGCTCATTGTCCACTTTGACCGGCTGGCGTACCGTCGCCGCCGTCATCCCGTCCGGGATCTCGTGCTCTCCCGGGCGGCGCTCGTCCCGGTCTTCCGCCGGCGGCGCGGGCGGCCCGAAACGTTCGGGTGCCGCACCGCTTTCGGCCATCCAGTCCGCGACGCCGGGAGTGGTGGACAGATCCGTCGCCGAGCCGAGGAGTTCGAGCACCACCTTGCGGCTGAGCCGCGTCCGATCGGTCTCGGTCCGCACCACCATGCCCGGTTCCGCCTTACGGGAGCACGACGGCACGAGCGTGCGCGAACCTTCGACCTCCACCATGCAGACGCGGCAGGCGTTGGCCGGTTCGAGGGTGTCGCCGTAGCAGAGTGTCGGGATTTCCTTGCCCGCCGCGGTACACGCGTCGAGGATCGTGGAGCCCTCCGGAACCCGGACGGACGCACCGTCCACAGTGAACTCGACGAGCCGACGCGGGAGTCCTATCTCGACAATGGTCACGGCTGCTCCTCCAGTGCGCCAAGGCGGTCGATCGCCGACTCGATGGCGTTCCATGCGGTCTGGCCCAGCCCGCAGATGGACGAATCACGCATCACCTGCCCGACCTCACGCAGCACCACGAGGTCGTCCCCACCCGTACCGGGCTTGCGTCCGCCGACGATCCGGTGCAGCGCCTCCTCCTGCCGCACGGTCCCGATCCGGCACGGCACACACTGCCCGCACGACTCGTCCCGGAAGAACGCCGCGATCCGCAGCAGGAACCCGCCGAGGTCGGCCTGATCGTCCAGCATCAGCACGACACCCGAACCGAGGGTGGTGCCCGCCGCGCGGGCGTCCTCCATGGTCAACGGCAGGGTGGTTTCGTCCGGGCGCACGAAACCACCCGCTGCGCCGCCGAGCAGGATCGCCCGCAATTCGCGGCCCGCCGGCACTCCCCCGCCCAGGTCGATCAGTTCACCCAGCGTCGTCCCGAACGGCACCTCGTACACGCCGGGGCGCCGGACGTTGCCGGACAGGCAGAACAGTTTCGGTCCGGACGAGCGTTCGGTCCCGATACGGCGGTAGGCCTCGCCGCCCTCGGTGAGGATGAGCGGAACGTTGACCAGGGTCTCGACGTTGTTCACCACCGTCGGCTTGCCGAACAGCCCCTTCTCCACCGGGAACGGCGGTTTGGTCCTCGGCTCACCACGGAAGCCTTCGATTGAGTTGAAGATCGCCGTTTCCTCGCCGCAGATGTAGGCGCCCGCACCCCGCCTGATCTCGATGTCGAACGAGAAACCTCGACGCCCCATGATGTCCTCGCCCAGGAACCGTCGTTCGCGGGCGATGTCGATGGCGTTGCGCAGCACCCTCAGCGCGCGTGGATACTCGCCGCGAAGATAGACGTAGCCCTTCTGCGCCCCGATGGCGAAAGCGGCGATCGTCATCGCCTCGACGAGCGCGAACGGGTCCCCCTCGATCAGCACCCGATCCTTGAACGTGCCCGGTTCGCTTTCGTCGGCGTTGCAGACGAGGTACCGCGTTCGCACCGGTTGCCTGGCGGTGGCGTCCCATTTCCGGCCGGTCGGGAACGCCGCCCCGCCGCGGCCCATCAGCCCCGAGTCGGTCACCTCGCGGATGACCCCGGCCGGTCCGAGCAGCAATGCGTTCCTCAGCGCCGCGTATCCACCGGAAGCCCGGTAGGCGTCGAGGCTCTCCGGGTCGACGACGCCGACGCGACGCAACAGGCGTAGCCCCGGCTCGCCTTGCTGGGGCACCGATACCGGCGGTTCGTCCCTTTTGGACGTTCTACGGGCGAAGTCGCCCGGCGTGGCCGGAGCGAGGACTCGGTACTCAGCGGGGTCGCCCGCCTCGAAGTCCAGCGCGGCGGGGGCTCGTTCGCAGACACCCAGGCACGGACTGCGATGCCACTCGTGCCCCGCCGCGTCGGCGGCTCCGGTCAGCGCCTCCGCACCGTTGACCCGGCACGCCAGGTCCGTGCAAACGTGGAGAACACGCGGTGGCCGCTCCTTGAGCGAGAACAACGCGTAGAAGCTCGCCACACCGTACGCCTCGGCCGGAGGGACGTTCAGCCGTCGGCAGATGTGGTTCAGCGCTCCCTGGCTGACCCAGCCGATCCTGTCGTTCACGGCGTGCAACGCGGGAAGCAGCTGATCGCGGCCTCCCGCGCCGAGCGCGTCGACCGCGGCCCGCTCGATGTCCGTCGGTTCGGCGTTCAGGAAGCGCAGGTCCATTCCGGACTCCTCACACGGTGGCGGACAGCTTCTCGACCCGGATCGCGGCGGCCTTGTACTCGGCCGTGCCCGCGACCGGGCAGGTCGCCTCGATGGTGATGACGTTGACGTCGATCTCGTCCGGGAAGTGGAAGGTCATGAACGCCAGCCCGGGGCGCAGTCCCTCGTCGATCCGGACCGGCGCCTCGATCTCGCCACGACGGGAGGAGATCCGCACGACCTCGTCCTCGACGACGCCGAGTGCGGCGGCATCGGCCCGGCACAGGTCGAGTGTCTCCCCGCGACGCAGTGGCGAGGGGAACCCGCCGGACTGGACACCGGTGTTGTAGGAATCCAGCCGCCTGCCGGTGGTCAGCCGGATCGGGAAGTCGTCGGTGAGCAGATCCACCGGCGGGCTGTGCGCGATCACGGTGAACGGCGCCGGGCGGCCGCGTTTCACCGGATCCTCCTCCCAGAGGCGGCCGTGCAGGAAGGTCGGCTCGAGTTCGTCCTCGCGGAAGCACGGCCATTGGATGCCGCCGAGCTCCTCCAACCGCGCGTAGCTCATGCCCGCGTGCATCGGTGACAGCGTCCGGAGCTCGTTCCAGACGTCCTCGCCACCCACGTAATTCCAGTCGTGGCCCAGGCGCCGGGCCAGTTCACACAGCAGCTGGATGTCGTCGCGAGCGCCCTCCGGCGGTTCGAGCGCCTTGCGGACGCGCTGGACCCGGCGTTCGCTGTTGGTGAAGGTGCCGTCGGATTCGCACCAGGCCGCCGAAGCCGGCAGCACGACGTCGGCCAGCCGCGCGGTCTTGGTGAGGAAGATGTCCTGCACCACCAGATGCTCCACATTGGACAGACGTTTGATCGTGTGCTCGCAGTCCGCCTCCGACTGCACCGGGTTCTCCCCGATGATGTAGACGCAGGTCAGCTCCCCGCGCTCCATCGCGTCGAGCATCTGGGTGAGGTTGAGGCCCTTGTGCGGCGGGATGGCGGAGCCCCACGCCGCGTCGAACTTCGCCCTGACGTCCGCGTCGAGGATGTTCTGGAATCCGGGCAGCCGGTCCGGGATCGCGCCCATGTCCCCGCCGCCCTGGACGTTGTTCTGCCCGCGCAACGGGTTCAGCCCGGCGCCGTACCGGCCGACGTGTCCGGCCAGCAGCGCGAGATTGATCAGGGACAGCACGTTGTCCGTGCCGTTGTGGTGTTCGGTGATCCCCAGCGTCCACGACAGCTGCCCGCGGTCCGCGCGGGCGTAGGTGTGCGCGAGTTCGCGGATCAGCTCGGCCGGGACGCCGGTGACCTCCTCGGCGGCCTCGAGTGTCCAGGGTTCGACCGAGGCGGCGAACTCGGCGAACCCCTCGGTGGCACGTTCGATGAAGGCGGTGTTGGCCAGTCCGGAGTGGATGATCTCGCGGGCGACCGCGTGCGCCAGCGGGATGTCCGTGCCGACGTGCAGCTGGAGCTGCCGGTGCGCCCAGCTCGCGGTGCTGGTCCGGCGCGGGTCGATGACGAACAGTTCGGCGCCGCGGTGGACGGCCTTGAGCACGTGCTGGAAGAAGATCGGATGCGCCTCGCGCGGATTGCCGCCCCAGACGACGATGACGTCGGCGTCCTCGATCTCCTGGTACGACGACGTCCCGCCGCCGCTGTCGAACACCCGCGCCAGCCCGGCGACACTCGGCGCGTGACAGGTGCGGTTGCACGAGTCGACGTTGTTCGTGCCGATCACCGCGCGCGTGAACTTCTGCGCCACGTAGTTCATCTCGTTGGTCGCCCTGGCACAGGAGAACATGCCGAAGGCCTCGGGCCCCTTGGTTTCGAGCGTGCGCCGGAACCCGGCGGCGGCGCGCTCCAGCGCCTCCTCCCAGCTCGCCGGGCGCAGCTCGCCCGAGTCGCGGACCAGCGGCTGGGTGAGGCGGACGTACGGTTCGGTGTTCCTGCGCTTCATCGGGTCCCTCCGATTCAATGCGCTCCGACGGGAACGGCGTTCACGGTCTGGTCGAGCAGGCCGATCGCCGCGTGGACGTGCCGCAGCGCCGGTGCGGGCACGCCGGTCAGCTCCGAGAGTTCGACGACGGCGCCGATGATCGCGTCGATCTCCAGCGGCTTGCCCGCTTCGAGGTCCTGCAGCATCGACGTCTTGTGGTGGCCGACCCGCCAGGCGCCGTCGATACGTTTCTCGACCGACACCTTCGGGTCGGAGCCGGCGGCGCGGGCGATCGCGAGGGTCTCGTTCATCATCGCGGCGACGAGCTCCCTGGTCTCCGGGTGCTCGCAGATCTGGACCATGGTCGCCCTGGTCAGCGCGCTGAGCGGGTTGAAGGCGACGTTGCCCATGAGCTTGACCCAGATCTCGTCGCGCAGGTCGAGTTCGACCGGCGCCTTCAGGCCGCCCGCGATCATCGCGTCGGCGAGTGCCGCGCACCGGGACGAAACGCCGCCTTTGGGCTCACCCAAAGCGAACCGGGTCCCTTCGAGATGCCGGATCACGCCGGGCTCCTCGATCACCGTCGAGCAGTAGACGACGCAGCCGATCGCGCGGCGTAGTTCGAGGACATCGCTGACCGCGCCGCCGGGGTCGACCGTCTCGATGCGCCGGTTCTCCAGCGGATGTCCGGTGAGACCGTGGAAATACCACCACGGGATCCCGTTCTGCGCGGCCACGATCGCGGTGTCCTCGCCCAGCAACGGCGCGATCAGTGGTCCGCACGAGGCGTACGAGTTCGCTTTCAGGCCGAGGAAGACGAAGTCGACCGGACCGACTTCCGCGGGATCGTCGGTGACGTGGGGCCGGGCGGTGAAGTTCCCGCGCGGGCTGAGCACCCGCACTCCGTGCGCGCGCATCGCGTCGCCGTGCGCCCGTCTCGCGATGAGGTGGACCTCCGCCCCACCTCGGTGCAGCGCGGCCCCGGCGTACGCGCCGATCGCCCCCGCACCCAGAACAGCGACCTTCATACGTGCCTCCTGCTCACCCGAAGACCAGATTGCATACAGTATCCTGTAGATGGTCTCCGCGCTAGACCTCCCGCATTTCGTCCTCTAAATGCGCCCACGTACGCGTGCTCGCACCGGCACCTCGCGTGCTCCAACCCGTAACTCGCGTGATTGGAGGCGTAACTCGCGTGGTTCAGCCCGTAACTCGCGTGCGTGAAGCCGTAACTCGCCGAGCGATCGAGACCCGGCGAGTTACGCCTTCAATCACGCGAGTTACGCCTCTAGTCACGCGAGTTCCGCGCCCAAGCACCGGAGTCGCGCCTTGCTACCCCGCATTCAGAGGACGAAATGCGGAACTAAGCGGGGATTGTCGGGATTTTGCATACCAAAACCTGTATCCTGAACCGGACGAGTCTTCCGGAGGTCCTGTGAGCCAGCCCGTTTCACCCCTTCCCGACCGCGGTCCCACCGGCCGCAGGACGAAGGGCACGCTCAACCCGGCGACGGCCAAACGCGTCGAGCGGCCCGCTCCCCTGCGCCAGGTCGTCTACGACGCGCTCGCGGAGCTGATCATCAACCGGACGCTCGAACCCGGCCAGCACCTGGTCGAGGCGGACCTCGCCGAGTACCTGGGCGTCAGCAGGCAGCCGGTCCGCGAAGCGTTGCAGCGGCTGCAGAGCGAAGGCTGGGTCGACCTCCGCCCCGCGCAGGGCGCCTTCGTGCACATGCCCACCGACGAGGAGGCCGACCAGCTGCTCAGCGTGCGCACCGTGCTGGAGGCGCACTCCGCCCGGCTCGCCGCCGACCGGGCCGGCGAGGAGGACGTCGAACGTTTGTGGGAACTGCAGAAGACCGGGCTGGAGGCGTTGGCCGCCGACGACACCGAAGGCCTCGTCGCGGCCAACGCCGCGCTCCACGCGTTCATCACCGAGCTGTCCGGCAACACGGTCCTCGCCGAGATGATCGGCATGGTCGATCGCCGGGTCCGCTGGTACTACACGCCGATCGCCCGTCCCCGCAGCCACGACGCCTGGCAGGAACACGAGGAACTGATCAAGGCCATCGCCGCCGGGGACGCCGTCGCCGCCGAAAAGATCATGAACCAGCACACCGAGCGCACCCGGCAGGCCTTCCACGAACGTCCGAAGGAGGACTAAGCCGGGTTCAGCTCCTGCTCACGACGCGGGGTACGCGTGCGCGAACGCCCCGGCTGGCGCAGCAGGAGGCTGAGCGCGGCCGCGAACAGACTCGTCGCACCGGCGAGGAAGAACGCGCCGCCGTAGCCCCAAGCCACCACGACCATCGCCCCGACACCGGAGCCGACCAGGCCCGAGATCAGCTTCGAGCTGTACACGAGGCCGTAGTTGCTGGCGTTGTTGTTCTCGCCGTAGAAGTCCGCCGTCATCGCCGCGAACAGCGGGAAGATCGCGCCGCCGCCGAAACCGGAGATCATCGACGCGAGCAGGAACAGCGGCATGCTGCCGATCGAGCCCGACAGGTACACGGCGAACTGCGCGAGGCCCAGCACCACGCAGACCATGAACAACGTCTGCCGCCGCCCGTAGCGGTCGGAGATCCAGCCGATCACGCCGCGGCCGGTGCCGTTGATGATCGCCTTCAGGCTCATCGCGAGCGCGACGATGCCGCCCGCGAAGCCCATCTCGTTGCCGAACGGGACCTGCATCGCGATGCCGAAGATGTTCACCCCGGCCGTGCACAGCAGGCAGAACCACATCAGCGGCAGCATCCCGGTCCGGAGTGCCTCCTTCGGCGTGTACTGCCGGACCGCCGGCGGGTTCTTCAGCAGCGACCGGCGGACCCGCGGGTCGTCGGAAACCTTCAGCGGGTCCACATGCGACGGCCACCAGTTCTTCGGCGGGTCCTTGAAGAAGAAGCCGCTGACCGCGACGGTCGCCGCCAGGAAGAGGCCGACCACGAGCAGGACGCCCGAAAAGTTGGAAAGATCCATATAGGACGTGAAGATGAAGATGAAGGGCACCGAGCCGTAGGCGAATCCGCCGTTGACGAACCCGGTCTTCCCGCCCCTGCGCTCGGGGTACCACTTCCCCACCATGTTCACGCAGGTCGCGTAGACCAGGCCGGCCCCGCCGCCGCCGAAGAAGCCGAAGCCCAGATACGCCCAGAACTCACTGGGCGCGTACGCGAGGGCCAGATAGGACAAAAGGGTGCCTGTCGCGCCCAGCAGCATCGCCGCTTTGGCTGGTAACGTCCCGTTCTCCCGCATCTTCCCTGCGGGGAACGCGACGATCGCCTGGAAGAACACCCAGACCCCGAGCAACCAGAAGATGGTCGCCCCGTGCCAGCCGTGCGCGCCCGCCAGCGTCTCCTCCGCCGACGTGAACGCGTATTCCGAGGAACTGATGGCCATCATGGCGATCCAGGGCAGGATCACCATCGTCCATCGTGGACGGCCCATGATGTCTCGATCGGTTTCACCGACGCGATAGATCCGGCCGTTCGAATCGACTACTTCGTTGTACGCTCCGGGTGGTTGTGCCGCGGTCGATGACGTCATTGTCATTCTCCTTGGTCGGGTTGATCCGGAAAGTCAGCCGAGCAGTCCCGCTGAACGGGCCCAGCGATACTTCGCGCCGAGCACGGCCACGGGTTTCTCCGTCGTGTACGGATAGGCCACGACGCCGTGCTCGTACAGGAAACCGCTGGCCTGTTCGACCTCGACATCGCCTGCCAGCGAGGCGACGACGGGCTTGTGGATCCCTTTCGCGCGATATTCGGATACGACTTCCGAAACGAGTTCCGCGAAGATCATCGGCGGGGTGACGATAGTATGCCAATAGCCGAGGATCAAGGCGTGGATTCGCTCGTCCGCCAAACCGAGCGCGATCGTGTTCCGGTAGGTGGCAGGTGGTTCGCCGCCGGTTATGTCCACCGGATTGCCCGCCGCGCCGAACGGCGGGATGAATTCCCGGAACGACGCGTCGAGATCGGGCGGGATCTCCATCAGGTTCAGCCCGTTGTCCACACACGCGTCGGAAAGCAGGACTCCGGAGCCGCCCGCGCCGGTGATGATGACGACGTTCTCGCCCTTGGGCGTCGGGAGAAGCGGGATCCCGCGCGCGTATTCGAGCAGATCGTTGAGCCCGGGCGCCCGGATGACGCCGCTCTGGCGCAGGATGTCGTCGTAGACCTTGTCGTCGCCGGCGAGCGCACCGGTGTGCGAGCCCGCCGCTTTCGCGCCTTGGGAGGTCCGGCCCGCTTTGAGCACGACGACCGGTTTCCGCACCGAAACCCGTTTCGCCGTTTCCGCGAACGCCCGTCCGTCTTTGAGATCTTCGAGATGCATCGCGATCAGGTCGGTGTTTTCATCCTGCTCGAAGAATGTGAGCAGATCGTCCTCGTCGATATCGGCCTTGTTGCCGACGCCGACGATCGAGGAGACACCCATTTTCGCCGACCGGCTGAACCCGAGGATCGCCATCCCGATGCCGCCGCTCTGCGAGGAAAGCGCGACCCCGCCCTTGACGTCGTACGGCGTGCAGAACGTGGCCGACAGATTCTCGGGCGTGTAGTAGTAGCCGTAGATGTTGGGGCCGAGGATCCGGACGCCGTGCTCCCGCGCGATCGCGACGACCTGGTCCTGCAGTTCGATGTTGCCCGTCTCGCCGAAGCCGGACGGGATGAGGATCGCCCCGGCCACCCCCTTCCGGCCCGCTTCCTCCAGCGCGGCGGGCACGAACTTGGCGGGAATGGCGAACACCGCGACGTCGACGTCGCCCGGCACCTCGGAGATGCTCGCGTAGGCCTTGCGGTCGAGGATCTCGGTGGCCTTGGGGTTGATGGGGTGGATCCCGCCCGCGAACCCGCCGTCGACCAGGTTCCTCATCACCGAGTTGCCGATCTTGCCCGCCTCGGCCGACGCGCCGATGACGGCGATCGACGCCGGTTTCATGATCCGGGTCATCGACGCCAGGATCTCCTCCTGGCTGAACCGCACGGGCTCCCGCGCCGCTTCGGGGTCCACCAGGATCCGGACGTCGACGGCGGTGGCGCCGCCGGGGGTGGCCAGCACCGGGTTGAGGTCGACCTCGGCCAGTTGCGGGAAGTCGGTGACCAGGGCACCCACACGGGTGAGCACGTCGGCCAGCGCGTCCCTGCTCACCGGCTCCGCACCGCGGACGCCGCGCAGGATCTCGGCGGCCGCGATGCCGTCGATCATCGAGAACGCCTGGTCACGGTCGAGTGGGGCGAGCCGGAACGTGACGTCCTTGAGCACCTCGACCAGTATCCCGCCGAGCCCGAAGGCGACGATCTTGCCGAAGGTCGGATCCGTGGCGGCGCCGATGATCACCTCTTGCCCGCCGCTGAGCATCCGCTGCACCTGGACGCCGGTGATCTCGGCGTCGGCGTCGTACGCTTCGGCGTTGGCGACGACGGCCCGGAAACCGTCCGCCACCGCGTCCGCCGTCGCCAGGCCGACCAGCACGCCGCCGGCCTCGGTCTTGTGCAGGATGTCCGGCGAGACGATCTTCAGCACCACCGGGAGGCCGATCTCCTCCGCCTGCGCGACGGCCTCATCCGCGGTGGTGGCAAGCCGTTCCGCCGGGGTCGGGATGCCGTACGCCTCGCACACCTGACGGCCTTCCGGCGCGGTGAGCGACGCCCGTCCCTCGGCGGCGACCTTCTCGAGGATCTTCTCGACGATCTCTTTGTCTGCCATGAAGTCCTCCTCAGATCACGCCGGCCGCGCGCAGCCGGTCCAGGTCGTCCTCGCCGTAGCCGAGTTCGCCGAAGACCTCGGCGTTGTGCTCACCGAGCAGGGGCGAGCGTTCGACCTCGACCGGCGAATCCGACAGCTTCAACGGGCAGCCCACCGTCTTGAAGGCACCTCGTTCCGGGTGCTCGACCTCGACGACCGAGCCCAGTTCGGCCAGGGTCGTGTCCTCGGCGAGCTCCTTGGTGGACAGGATCGGGCCGCAGGGGATGTTGTGGGCGTTGAGCGCCTCCATCACCTCCCACTTGGTGTGCTTCTCGGTCCATTCCTCGATCATCCCGAACGCCTTGTCCAGTTTGGACAGTCGCGCTTCGGGGGTGGCCCAGTCCGGGTCCTCGGCGAGTTCGGGTTTCCCGATCAGCCGGGTGATCGGCGCCCAGCCGACCGGCTGGATGATCACGTAGATGTAGTCGTTCGGCCCACCCGGCGCGCATTTCACCGCCCAGCCCGGTTGCCCGCCGCCGGACGCGTTGCCCGAACGTGGGACCTCGTCGCCGAAGACGTCGTTCGGGTACTCGCCGAGTGGACCGTGCGCCAGCCGTTGCTGGTCACGGAGTTTGACGCGGCACAGGTTCAGCACGGCGTCCTGCATCGCGACCTGGACCCGCTGCCCCCGGCCGGTGTTCGTCCGCTGGTACAGCGCGGCCAGGATCGCGGCGACCAGGTGGATCCCGGTGCCCGAATCACCGATCTGCGCGCCGGTCGCGGTGGGCGGGCCGTCCTCGAAACCGGTGGTGCTCATCGCACCGCCCATCGCCTGCGCGATGACCTCGTAGGCCTTGAAATCCGCGTACCGTCCGGGGCCGAACCCCTTGATGGAGGCGTAGATCAGCCGCGGGTTCAGCTCCGCGAGCCGGTCCCAGGGGTAACCGAAGCGATCGACCACTCCGGGGCCGAAGTTCTCGACCAGCACGTCCACACTGGACACGAGCCGCTCGAAGACCTGCTTTCCCTGCTCGCTCTTCATGTTCAAGGTGATGCTGCGCTTGTTGGCGTTGAGCATCGTGAAGTAGAGACTGTCCACCCCGGGGAGGTCCCGGAGCTGGCCGCGGGTGATGTCGCCGCGGCCGGGTGTCTCCAGTTTGATCACGTCCGCGCCGAGCCAGGCCAGGATCTGCGTGGACGAGGGTCCTGATTGGACATGCGTCATGTCGAGGACACGGACGCCGCCGAGTGCCTTTCCCATCGGTGATCCCTCCCGGCTACTTGTACATGGTCTGGTTCATGGTTCCGGGCGCGTAGACGTCCGGGTCGATCCAAACGTTGATCAGGGACGGCTTTCCGGACTCGCGGGCGCGCAGCAAAGCGGGCCCGATGTCCGCGGGGTCGCGTACCGCCTCGCCGTGCCCGCCGAGCATGCGGGCGAACTCGTCGTAGGGGACGTCGCCGAGCGTGTTGCCGACGCGTTCCCGGCCGAGACCGTACTTCGCCGCCTGGCCGTAGCGGATCTGGTTCATCGAGGAGTTGTTGCCGACGATCCCGACGAACGGCAGGTTGAACCGCACCAGGGTCTCGAAGTCCCAGCCGGTCAGGCTGAACGCGCCGTCACCGAAGAGCGCGACGACCTCCTTCTCCGGACGTGCGTGCTTCGCGGCGAGGACGAACGGGATCCCCACCCCGAGGGTCCCGAGCGGGCCGGGGTCCATCCAGTGCCCCGGCGCCTTCGGCTGGACGACCTGCCCGGAGAAGGTCACGATGTCTCCGCCGTCGCCGATGTAGAGCGAGTCCTCGGTGAGGAACTCGTTGATCTCGTGCACCAGCCGGTACGGGTGGATCGGGCTCGCGTCGGAATGCTGGAACGGCAAGCGCTTCTGCTTCGCCTTCGTCTCGACGTCCTGGAGTTCCTCGAGCCAGGCCTTGCGCGCCACGGCACCGTTGTCGACCCGGCCGGTGGCCGCCTCCGCGACCGCGGCGAGCACCTGACCCGCGTCGCCGACGATGCCGAGGTCGACGTCCCGGTTCTTCCCCACGGTCCGGTAGTCGAGATCGATCTGCACGACGGTCGCGTCCGGCGAGAGCCGTTTGCCGTAGCCCATCCGGAAGTCGAACGGGGTGCCGACGATGACGATCACGTCGGCGTTGTCGAACGCGTACCGGCGCGAGAGCTGGAAGTGGTGCGGGTCGCCGGGCGGCAGCGTGCCGCGCCCGGCACCGTTCATGTAGGCCGGGATGTTCAGCCCGCGCACCAGCTCGGTCGCCGGTCCGGTGGCGCGGGTCGTCCACACCTGGCTGCCGAGCAGGATGGCCGGCTTCCTCGAATGGACGAGGAGATCGGCGAGTTTCTCGATGTCGGCCGGGTCGCCGGCGTTGCGGGTGGACGCGCGGTACCGGCCTTCGGCGGGGATCCTCGCCTTCTCCACCGGCACCTTTGCGTCGAGGACGTCGCGGGGAATCTCCAAAAAGGACGGTCCGGGCGCACCGTGGTAGCACTCGCGGAAGGCCATCGAGACCAGGTCCGCCACCCGCGCGGTGTGCGGGACGGTCGCGGAGAACTTGGTGATCGGCGCCATCATGTCGACGTGCGGCAGATCCTGCAGTGAGCCCATCTTGTGCTGGGTCAACGCACCCTGCCCGCCGATGAGCAGCATCGGGCTCTCCGCGCGGAGGGCGTTCGCGACACCGGTGACGGCGTCCGTCGTTCCCGGCCCCGCGGTGACGACGGCGCAACCGGGGCGGCCGGTGATCCGCGCGTAGCCGTCGGCCGCGTGCGCCGCGACCTGCTCGTGCCGGACGTCGATGACCTCGATGCCCTCGTCGACGCAGCCGTCGTAGATGTCGATGATATGGCCGCCGCACAACGTGAAGATCGTGTCGACACCCTCCGCCTTGAGCGCCTTGGCCACCAAGTGGCCGCCGGAGATCAGCTCCGGGGCGGGTTCGGAACCGTTGGTGGTGGCCTTCGTCGCGGTGTCCCGCGCAGCGGTGCCGGTCGTTGGCGACATCGTTCAACTCCTCCATCTCGCACGCCGGACCTCTCTGATCCGTGCGCTCGTTTCCGGTTCTGCTCCGTCCGCCGGCCCTGGCCGAAGCCGCTGGCAGCGGCAGACTGTAGATTGCATACCGTATGAGGTAGGCATATAGTTACTCTTCGAACGCTCCGGTGTCCAGGGCCGCTAGCAGGTTTCCTCTCCCTTCGCGAAAGGATTTCGCGTGGACCTTTTCGAGCACGAGGCACGAGATCTCTTCGAGCGGCACCACGTCCCGGTCCCCCGGGGGAAGGTCGCCGTCACCCCGGAACAGGCGAGGGCGATCGCCGTCGAACTGGGCGGATCCGTCGTGGTCAAGGCCCAGGTGAAGACCGGCGGGCGAGGCAAGGCCGGCGGTGTGAAGGTGGTCCGCTCCCCCGACGACGCCGAGCAGGCGGCCGAAGACATCCTCGGCATGGACATCAAGGGGCACCGCGTACACGAGGTGCTCGTCACCGAAGCGAGCGCGATCGCCGAGGAGTACTACCTCTCGTTCCTGCTCGACCGCGCCGAACGGACGTTCCTCGCGATGGCCTCGGCCGAAGGCGGGATGGACATCGAGACGGTCGCGGCCGGGAAACCCGAAGCCCTGGCACGGATCCCGGTCGATCCGCGGACCGGCGTGGACCGAGCCCTGGCGGGCCGGATCATCGAAACGGCCGGGTTGCCCGAGGCCGCGGCCGACGCCGTCGTCGCACTGTGGAACGTCTTCGTCGCGGAAGACGCGACGCTGGTGGAGGTCAACCCGCTGGTGCTGACCACGGCGGGGACGGTCGTCGCGGTCGACGGGAAGGTCACCCTCGACGCCAACGCCGCGTTCCGGCACCCGGCTCATGCCGTCTTCGTGGACTCACCGGACGAGGATCCGCTCGAACGACGTGCCCGCGAAGCCGGGCTCAACTACGTCAAACTCGACGGCGACATCGGCGTGATCGGCAACGGCGCCGGACTGGTGATGTCCACATTGGACGTCGTCGCGGCCGCGGCGGTGGACGCGGGGGGCGTCGGGCCCGCGAACTTCCTCGACATCGGTGGCGGCGCGTCGGCGGAGATCATGGCGGCCGGGCTCGGCGTCATCCTCGGTGACCCGCAGGTGCGCAGCGTCTTCGTCAACGTCTTCGGCGGGATCACCGCGTGCGACGCGGTCGCCGACGGGATCGTGCGCGCGCTCGCGCAGCTCGGCGAACGCGCGGCCAAACCGATCGTGGTCCGGCTCGACGGCAACAACGTCACCGAGGGGAGGCGGATCCTCGTCGAGGCCGCGCATCCACTGGTGACCCTGGCGGACACGATGGACGACGCCGCGGGCGCGGCGGCGAAACTGGCGGCCGCGGAACAGGAGGCGTGAGATGGCGATCTTCCTCGACGAACACAGCAGGATCGTCGTCGCCGGCATGACCGGCGCCGAAGGCCGCAAACACACCGCGCGCATGCTGGCCGCGGGAACGAAAGTCGTCGGCGGGATCAACCCGCGCAAGACCGGGCAGGAGATCTCCCTCGGTGGGCGCGCCCTGCCGGTGTTCGGAGATGCCGCGGAAGCCGTCGGCGCGACCGGCGCGGACGTGTCGGTGCTGTTCGTGCCGCCGCCCGCGGTGAAGGACGCCGTCATCGAGGCCGTGGACGCCGGAATCGGGCTGGCGGTGGTCATCACCGAGGGTGTCCCGGTGCACGACGCGGCCGCTTTCTGGGCCCATGCCAAGGGAAGTCCGACCCGCGTCATCGGGCCGAACTGTCCCGGCGTGATCAGCCCCGGCCGGTCCAACGCCGGGATCATCCCGGACGGGATCACGAAACCCGGCCGGATCGGGCTGGTCTCCAAATCCGGCACCCTGACCTATCAGCTGATGCACGAACTGCGCGACCACGGCTTTTCGACCTGTGTCGGCATCGGCGGCGACCCGATCATCGGCACCACGCATATCGACGTCGTCGAGGAGTTCGAAAAGGACCCCGAGACCGACGTGATCGTGCTCGTCGGCGAGATCGGCGGCGACGCGGAAGAACGCGCGGCCGAGTACGTCCGGGCGAGGGTGAGCAAACCCGTCGTCGGCTACATCGCCGGGTTCACCGCACCGGCGGGGAAGACGATGGGGCACGCCGGCGCGATCGTGTCCGGATCGAGCGGCACCGCCGAGGCGAAGAAGAAAGCACTCGAAGCGGCGGGCATCCCGGTCGGCCGCACCCCCAGCGAGACGGCGGCGCTCGTGCGGGAAGTGCTGTGAGCGAGATCGACGCACTGCTGGTGAACGCGCGCGGCTACAAGGAGATCATGGGCGCGGCGCCGCGACGGCCGCGACGGCGGATCGCGGTGGTGGCGTGCATGGACGCGCGGATCAGCGTGTACCGGCTGCTCGGGCTGCGCGAGGGCGAGGCACACGTCATCCGGAACGCCGGCGGCGCGGTGACCGAGGACGCGATCCGGTCGCTGACGGTGAGCCAGCGGCTGCTCGGCACCCGCGAAATCGTGCTCATCCACCATCACGACTGCGGGATGCGGACGTTCACCGACACCGACTTCGCCCGGCAGATAGAGGCGAGCACGGGAATCCGGCCGCCGTGGGCGGCGGAGACGTTCACCGATTCGGCACAGGACGTCCGGCAGTGCATCGCCCGGCTGCGGACGTCACCGTTCCTCCTGCACACCGCCTCGGTTCGGGGTTTCGTCTACGACGAGCGGACAGGAAAGCTCGCCGAGGTCTCCTAGCTCCCTTATGCATTTAGTCCTCTGGATGCGTGCAGTCAGGACAGGCCGAGGCGGTCCGGGCGGGTGTACACGTTCATGGAGGCGCCCCGCAGGAAGCCGACCAGGGTCAGGCCCATCTCCGCGGCGAGGTCCACCGCCAGTGACGACGGCGCGGAAACCGCCGCCAGCAGCGGGATTCCGGCCATCACCGCCTTCTGCACCAGTTCGAACGACGCCCGTCCGCTGACCATCAGCACCGTCCCGGACAACGGCAGCCTCCCGTCGCGCGCCGCCCAGCCGACCACCTTGTCGACGGCGTTGTGCCTGCCGACGTCCTCCCGCAGGCACAGCAGTTCCCCGTCGGCGCCGAACAACCCGGCCGCGTGGAGCCCGCCGGTGCGGTCGAAGACCAGCTGCGCCGTCCGGAGCCTGCCCGGCAGTTCGGCCACTGTGGACGGTGTGATCACCAGATCGTCGCCGTCCACCGGCCAGGTCGCGGTGGTCCGCACGGCGTCGAGGCTCGCCTTTCCGCACAAGCCGCACGAAGACGTGGTGTAGAAGTTCCGCTCCAGGGAGGCATCGGGCGGAGCCACGCCATCGGCGAGAACGACGTCCAGCACGTTGTAGGTGTTGGCACCGTCGGTGGTCGCGCCCGCGCAGTAGCGGATCGAGTGGATGTCCTTCGCGGACCGCGAAACCCCTTCGCCGACAAGGAATCCGGCGGCGAGGTCGAAGTCGTGCCCTGGGGTCCGCATCGTGATCGTCAACGGCTTCCCGCCGACGCGGATCTCCAGTGGCTCTTCCACGGTCAGCGTGTCCGGGCGGGCACCCGGCACACCTTCGACGACGCGGACCACGCGCCGTCTGGTCGTCACCCGGCCCATCAGCGGATCGCCGGCAGCAACGACTTCGGCCGTCCCGGCTGGGAAAGCCGTCCGCCGAGCAGAGCGCCGAGGACGCTGAGCGCGCCCGCCACCGCGAACGCGCCGAGATACCCGTGCGTGGACACGACGAACGCGGCCAGACCGACTCCGAGCAACGCGCCGACGGCCTTGGCACTGTACAGCACCCCGAAGTTCTGCAGTGCCGACTCCTCCCCGAAGTAGTCGCGGACCAGCGACACCAGCAGCGAGTAGCAGCTCCCGTTCCCGAGCCCCGCCAGCGCGGCACCGGCGACGAGCCCCACCGCGTGATCGCCCGAGTAGAGCAGGACGAACTGCGCGATCCCACCGGTCGCCAGTGCCAGTCGCAGGATCCGGCGCCTGCCGAGCCGATCGGACAGCCCACCGAGCAGGACGCGTCCCGCGCCGGTCACCCCGGCGAGCACCGCGAGCGCGACGGCGGCGAGTTCCGGTCCGCCTCCCTGCGCCGCCACGAAAGTCGCGAGGTAGGCGACGTCGAAGAGGAGGACCGCGGCGGCCAGCACGACGATGAGGTACATCGCCACCGCCGTCGGACAGCGGAGCACCTCCCCCGGCCGGTACTCGCGCAGGGCGGGCCGGTTCACCGCGACCCCGGGGTTGCGCACCTTGTCTGCCGCCCACGTACGCGGATCCGGCCGCTCCGGCCACCACCGGGGCGGCGGATCGCGCAGCAGGACCGCGGTACCCGCGATCATCATGAGCACGGCCACCGCGACGACGTCCAGGAACGGGCGGCGGTTGGCCTCCGACAGCCAGAAGCCCGCCCCCAGCACGAAAAGCACACTGCCGTAGGCGAAGGCGCCGCTGACCGCGCCCACCCGCGCCGGGACGCGATCGGGGAACCAGTTCATCACCGTGCCGACGCAGGTCGCGTAGACGACGCCCGTCCCGATCCCGCCGAGCACCGAGTAGCCGATGAAGATCGCGGCCAGGTTGTTCGCGTGCCCCAGGGTGAACATCCCGGTGGCACAGAGCACTCCGCCGGCGATCACCGCGACCGAGGGCGGGAACATCCCGCGCTCGCGCAGACGGGCGACCGGGTACACCGCGCACGCCTGGCACACCGTCCAGAGCGCGAAGGAGGCGATCACCTCGGGGAACGTCCAGCCGTAGGTGTCCATCAGGACCGGTGCGACGACGCCGAAGCCGTATTGCTGGATCCCGGCGGCGAACATCGCGGTCCAGCAGAGCCAGAGCATCCACGACCGGGGCCTGCCGATCAGGTCCACGTCGCTTTCGCCGACGCGGTACCGGCGGCCGTAGTGGTCTCGCAGGATTCGAGGATCGGGCATGGGTCCCACCCCGCTCACGGCAGATTGTATACAGTATGTAGTTTGGTTATAGCATTCAGGCGGCCGGAAGTCCACGAATTGTCGGACCCCTTCGTTAGCGTCAGCCGGCATGGACAGCACGCCGTTCCAAGCCCGGATCCCGGAGGCCGATCTCGAAGACCTCCGCGATCGGCTCCGCCGTGCCCGCTGGCCGGAAGACGAGACCGTCGACGACTGGTCGCAGGGCGTACCCGCCGCCTACCTGCGTGAACTGTGCGCCTATTGGGCGGAGGCCTACGACTGGCGGGCAACCGAGTCGCGGCTCAACGCGTTCCCCCAGTTCCGGACCGAGATCGACGGACTCGGCATCCACTATCTGCACGTCCGCTCCCCACATCAGGACGCGCTGCCGCTGGTCCTCACGCACGGCTGGCCGGGCTCGGTCTTCGAGTTCCTCGACGTGCTCGGCCCGCTCACCGATCCGGTCGCCCACGGCGGGGACGCGGCGGACGCCTTCCACGTCGTCGTCCCGTCCCTGCCCGGGTACGGCTTCAGCGACAAACCCACGCGGGCCGGCTGGTCGATCCAGCGCATCGCCGACGCGTGGATCCGCCTCATGGAGGGGCTGGGATACGAGCGCTACGGCGCCCAAGGCGGCGACTGGGGCACCAGCATCACCACGCTCATGGGCCGGACGGCGCCCGAGCGGCTGGCCGGGATCCATCTCAATCCACCGCTGGCTGCGCCGGACCCGGCGACGTTCGGCGAGCTGACCGAGTCCGAACGGAAATCGCTCGCCGACCTCGAACGAGCCAAGGCCGACGGCTCGGGCTACGCGATCCAGCAGGCGACGAGGCCGCAGACGATCGGCTACGCGCTGGCCGACTCACCGGTCGCGCTGTGCGCGTGGATCGTCGAGAAGTTCCAGTCGTGGACGGATTGCGACGGCCATCCGGAGAACGCGCTGAGCCGCGACGCGATGCTCGACGACATCACGCTCTACTGGCTGACGGGCACCGGCGCCTCGTCCGCCCGGTTGTACTGGGAGAGTTTCGCCGAGGTGTCGAGCTGGTTCGCCGAGTCCACTGTGGACACGATCACCGTGCCGACCGGCTGTTCGATCTTCCCGCGCGAGACCCCGCGCCCGTCCCGCCGCTGGGCGGAGCGCCGCTTCACCGACATCCGGTACTGGAACGAACTCGACCGGGGCGGACACTTCGCGGCGTTCGAACAGCCCGACTTGTTCACCGAGGAGGTGCGGTCGTTCTTCCGGCTCGTGCGGTGACCGCTTGACTGTGACACCGTGTCAGGCTGTGCGCTGGGAGGCGTCATGTTCAGTATCGGAGATTTCGCCAAACACGGCCGGGTGTCGGTCCGGATGCTGCGTCACTACGACGCCATCGGGCTGCTGCGCCCCGCCCACGTCGACCCGTTCAGCGGCTACCGGTCCTACAGCGGCGAGCAGCTGGCCCGGCTCAACCGGGTGATCGCGCTCAAGGATCTCGGCTTCACCCTCACCCAGGTGCAGGAGATCCTCGACGCGGAGATCGGTGCGGACGAATTGCGCGGCATGCTGCGGCTGCGCCGCGCCGAACTCGAAGCGGCCATCGAGGCCGACGAGGCGCGGCTCAAGGCCGTCGAAGCGAGGCTCCGGTCGATCGAAAGCGAGGGAACCATGCCTTCCGAAGACGTCGTGGTCAAGAGCCTGCCCGCGGTGCGCGTCGCCGAACTGACCGGGACGGCGAGCGGTTACGTGAACAACGAGATCGGGCCTGTCGTCCAAGGGCTCTACAAGGAGCTGTTCGGCGCGCTCGGCCCGATCACGCCGTCCGGGCCGCTGATCGCCTACTACGAAGACGACGCAGACGGCGAACGGGTGCTGATCCACGCCGCGGTCCCGATCTCGGCCGAAACCGATGGC
The DNA here is from genome assembly GCF_024628825.1 of Amycolatopsis roodepoortensis. Classification (NCBI taxonomy): domain Bacteria; kingdom Bacillati; phylum Actinomycetota; class Actinomycetes; order Pseudonocardiales; family Pseudonocardiaceae; genus Amycolatopsis; species Amycolatopsis roodepoortensis. The sequence goes on along the minus strand of NZ_CP102415.1, from coordinate 9,253,937 downwards.
ACCGAAGGATTCTCGACGGTCCGTCTCGCCGAAGTCGCGACCGCGGCGACGATCCTGCACCGGGGTTCGATGGAGACAGTGCTCCCCAGCTACCAGGCACTGGCGAAGTGGGTCGACGCCCACGGGTACCGCGCGAGCGGCCCGGCGCGGGAGTTCTACCTCGAATGCCCGGAGGACGGGGACAAATGGGTCACCGAGCTGCAGCAGCCGATCACCAAGGCCTGACCGTCATGAGTCGATGAGCGGTGCCGCGAAAGCCACTTTCGGGACACCACACGTCTCGAAAGTGGCTTTCGCGACACGCCTCCGCCAGCGCCGGAGGTCCCATCGCGTCCGGCCGATCCGACGTTGCGAAAGCCACTTTCGCAACGTCGAAGGTTGCGAAAGTGGCTTTCGCAACCCGTTCGCCCGCCTCTGTTGCGGGAAACTCCCCTTCATCCCGAACAATGCGGGGCGGTCAGGAAGTCGAGCACGGCAGAACGGAACTCGTCCGGCGCCTCCAGCCACGGCACGTGCCCGACCTCCTCGAACCGCACCCGCCGCACCGACGGCAGAGCCCGCTCCAAGGAGTCGACGGCCCACCGGGGCCGGTTGTCGGCCATCCCGTCCACGATCAGCGTCGGCACCCGCAGCGACTCGCAGGCCGAGATCAGCTCCCGCTCCGGCACGGTCCGCATCTCCTCGCTGAGCGCCGCGTTCGCCTCGTAGTTCACCCGGAACCAGGGCGTCGCCATCGCTTCGGCATGGCGCGCGCCGTCGGTCACGAAATCGGCCGTCCACTGCCAGATCGCGCGTTCGCGTCCGTCGTCGCGAGGCTTCTCCCCCGCCACCCGCTCGAAGTTCCGCTTGAACTCCGCGTGCCATTCGTGCCCGAGCCCGACGCCCGACACGTACACGAGCGCACTCACCCGTTCCGGTCGTGCGAGCGCGTAGAGGAGACCGAGATGCGCACCCCACGAATGCCCGAGAACCGGGACGCGGTCGAGGCCGTGCCACTCGCGGACGGCGTCGACGTCGGCGACCATCCGTTCGAGCGTGTACGGGCCACACGCTTCCGATCGGCCGGCACCGCGCTGATCCCACCGGATCAACCGGAAACGCGGTCCGAGATCGAGGGTGCCGAACATGTCCCACAGACCGGGGCCGCCGTGACAGCACAGGATCGGTTCGCCAGGGCCGGTCGCCGAGGTCCACAGCTCGCAGCCGTCGTCGGTGATCATCACGTGATTATCCGGTAGGCGGAGCCACGGCAGTTGGCTATCTTCCGCGACATGACGACGTACACGCCTCAGCAGCGGACGGCCACCCTCGCCGACGCTCCCGCCATCGCGGCGCTGATGCGGGCCTCGGTGCTGGAGTTGTTCCCCCGGTTCTACGACGAGCGGCAGACCGCGAGCGCCGCCGACCACATCGCGCGCCTCGACCTCCGGTTGATCGAAGACGGCACCTACTTCGTGCACGAGGCGGACGGCGAGATCGTCGCCTGCGGAGGCTGGAGCAGACGCAACAAGACCCACGCGGGCGCCGGCGACGCGTCGGACGACGACCGTCCGCTCGACCCGGCCACCGAACCCGCGCGCGTGCGCGCCATGTTCGTCCGCGGCGACTGGACCCGCCGCGGTCTCGGGCGCGCGATCCTCGAGTCCTGTCGTCTCGCCGCGAAGGCCGAGGGCTTCACCTCGCTGACCCTGACGGCGACCCTGCCCGGCGTTCCGCTGTACCGGTCGTTCGGCTTCACCGAAGTCGAACGGGTGACCGTCACGACGCCCGACGGCGTCGACGTACCGGGCGCCGTGATGGCCAGGGGCATCGACGAGCCGGATAGCATCCGGACATGATCTCCGGGGCCACCGCACTCTCGTTCGTCCTGATCTGCCTGCTCGGCGCGATGGCACCGGGCCCGGATTTCCTGGTGGTGACCCGCAGCGCGATCCTCGGCGGGCGCAAGGCCGGGATCGCCGCCGGACTCGGGATCGCGCTCGGCGTCTTCGTCTGGGTGGTCGCGATCGCGCTCGGCGTCGCCGCGATCCTCACCGCGTCGGCCATCGCCTTCACCGTGGTGAAGCTGATCGGCGCCGCGTACCTGATCTTCCTCGGTGTCAAGGCGTGGCTGGCGGTGCGCCGCGGCGACTACAGCGAACTCAAGGACAAGGTCGCACCGGTCGTCGCGCCCAAGGAGGCCTTCCGGCAGGGATTGCTCACCAACCTGTTCAACCCGAAGGTCGCGATGTTCTTCCTCGCGCTGATCCCCCAGTTCCTCCCCCATTCGGCCTCGACCGCGCAAACCCTGCAGCTGGCCGTGCTGGCCACCACGGTCGCCGTCGTCTGGACCTTCGTCCTGGCGACGCTGGTCGGTTCGCTGCGGAGGTTCTTCGGCTCCGGCAGGGTGCGTCGCACGATGGACGCGGTGATGGGCACCTTCCTGGTCGGCCTCGGCATCCGGGTCGCGGTGCAGAACTGACCGAAGGCGCCCATCACCCGGCGTCAGAGGGATTCGGCGGCGAGGCGCGTGCCTTCGACGCGGGCGGCGATCTTGGCGAACGCGATCTCCCGCGACGTCGAGGTGTCGTCGGCGAACGGTGAGAAACCGCAGTCGTCGCAGGTGCCCAGGCGGTCCAGCGGGATGTACCGCGCCGCCTGGAGGACGCGGTCCCGTACCTCTTCGGCGGTTTCGACGCGCGGGTCGATCGGATCGGTCACGCCGACGAAGACCCGCTGCTCCGGCCGAGAGTGCTCGGCGATCACCCGCAGTGCCCGCTCGGGATCCGGCTCGCTGGCCAGCTGGACGTAGACGTTGCCCACCTTCAGCTCGAACAACGTCGGCAGCAGGCCGGCGTAGTCGACGTCCAGGCTGTGCACGGAGTCCTGGTCCCCACCGGGGCAGGTGTGCACGCCGATCTTCTTCCGCTCCTCCTCCGAGAACCGGTCCAGTACGGTGTTGTTCAAGTCCACAAAGGACTTCAGCAGACCGCCGGACGGATCGAGCTTCAGCGACAGCCGGCCTTCGGTGAAGTCGATCTGGACGCTGTCCGCGCCCGCGTCGAGGCTGCGGCGGATGTCGGCCTCGGCCTCGTTCACCAGGTCGGCGATGAACTGCTCCTTGTCGTATCCGGCCAATTCTTCACCGGGGTAGACGAGACTGATCGCCGAAGCCGCGATCACCGCCTGCTTCACCGGCCGGGTCGCGTACTTCTTGGCCGCACGCAGATAGCTGTCGGCGTAGGTCTGATAGCGGAACGGCCCGGCGGTCAGCCTCGGAAGCTGCCGGGTGTGCCCGTCGGCGAACGGGATGACGACGCCGTCCGGCGCCAGCGAAGTGAGGCCCGCCAAGGGATACGTGGCGAAACTCGGCTTGCCCTGTTCGCCGTCGGTGATGACCGGCGAGCCGGTCGCCTCGAATCGTTCGATGGTCTCCACGAGAGCTTTTTCCTGCGACTCGCCGAGTCCGTCGGCGTCGAGCCGTCCCGCCGCGTACTCGCCGAGCGCTTCGACGAGATAGGCGGGACGGGGAATACTGCCGATCGGTTCGGTGGGGATGGTCATCGCTCGCGTCCTCCCAGCTGGCACCGCGGCCGCCCTGGCCACAAGCGTGGAAACTACCGAGCCTTTCCCCTCCTTGACGATCTTTCGGCGTGCCGAAACCCCCAATGGCGCAATGGTTAGGGCTTCGAAGAATCTTCGACGGCGATCCGTATAGGTCGTTATACGAAGCTCGGTGAAATTCGATGCTTATCCGGCCCTCCCCCTGGGTATTCCGTGGATGTCGACGGCCGGGGCGCGCCGAAGGAGAAACCGATGCTGAGCCATCATGATCGGCAAGAGCTGGAAAAGATCGAGCGCTGGTTCGAGCTCACCGAGCCGGCATTGGCCGCCCAACTCCGGTCCGGCAGGCCCGCCCGGCCACCGCTGCTCCGGCTGGCGCTCGTCCTCAGCCTCGACATCACCGCCGGACTGTTGATGCTGCTCGGCATCGTGGTGAACAGCCCGGCCCTGCTCTTGATGGGAATGATCACCGTGACCGCGGCGGTGATCGTGCATCTTTCCCGGTTCGGGCGCGCCTGATCGTCTTCCCGTCCACCGGTAGAGTCCGGGCGATACGTCCGGTTCACTGGGAGGAAGACGCATGCGGTTCATGATCATCATCAAGGCGGACGAGGATTCCGAAGCCGGGAAGATGCCGCCGATGGAGGCTCTGACCGCCATGGCGAAGTTCAACCAGGAGATGCTCGACGCCGGAGTGCTGGTCGGTGGCGAAGGCCTGCAGGAAAGCGCGAAGGGTGCACGGGTCACACTCAACGCGGCCGGGGCCACCGTCACCGACGGCCCGTTCACCGAAGCCAAAGAACTCGTCGGCGGCTTCTGGATCGTCGACGTCCCTTCGCGTGCCGAAGCGATCGAGTGGGCGAAGCGCTGTCCCACTCCCCCGACCGGCGACACCGTGCTCGAGGTCCGCAAGATCCTCGAAGCCGAGGACTTCGGCGAGAACTTCACCCCGGAGCTGCAGGAGAACGAGCAGCGGATGCGCGACGAGATCGCCGAACGGTCCTAAGCTCGGTTCCATGGCCGCCGGGGAGTGGGTACTTCACGTCGACCTCGACCAGTTCATCGCGGCGGTCGAGGTCGCCCGGCGGCCTGAGCTGCGCGGTAAGCCCGTCATCGTCGGCGGCACGGGCGATCCCACGGCACGGGCCGTCGTGGCGACGGCGTCGTACGAGGCGCGGGAGTTCGGCATCCAGTCCGGGATGCCCTTGCGGACCGCCGCGAAACGCTGCCCTGACGCGATCTTCCTCGCCACGGACGCACCCGCGTACCAAGAGGTGTCCGATCGGGTGATGGCGGTACTGCGGGAATTCCCCGTGGTCGTCGAAGTGCTCGGCTGGGACGAAGCGTTCCTCGGCGTCAACACCGACGATCCCGAAGCCCTCGCCGCCGACATCCGGCGGCAAGTGGCCGAGGAGACCGGCCTTTCCTGCTCCGTCGGCATCGGGGACAACAAGCTGCGCGCCAAACTCGCCACCGGATTCGCCAAACCCGCGGGGATCTTCCGGCTCGTCCAGGACAACTGGTGGGACGTCATGGCCGAGCGGCCGACGGACGCCCTGTGGGGTATCGGCAGCAAGACCACGAAGAAGCTCGCCGAGGCCGGCTACCACACCGTGCTGGAACTGGCGGGCGCCGATCCGGCGGACCTCGCGGCCCGGTTCGGCCCGAAACTCGGCCCTTGGTACCGGATCCTCGCCGGCGGGATCGGCGACGCCGAGGTCACCGCGACGCCGTACGTCGCGCGATCCCGCAGCCGCGAGACGACCTTTCAGCAGAACATCTCCGATCCCGAGGCCATGGCCGCGGAGGTCGTCGTGCTGGCGAAACGTGTCTCACAGGACGTCGCCGAGGAAGGCAGGCCCGCCGCGCGGGTCGCGGTCAAGGTCCGGTTCGCCCCGTTCCAGACCCATACGCACAGCATGACCCTGCCCGCACGGACCTCCGACCCCGCCGAAATCGAGAAGGCGGCGCTGGCCGTTCTCGGCATGTTCGACCTCGGCAGACCGGTCCGCCTGCTGGGTGTCCGCGCCGAATTCCCCTCGACCGCGGAGCGATCCGCGTCGCCTTGACAGCGCTCGCGGCGCTTTGCCATTCTGGTTCCGGGTCGAGAGGCGCTGCGACGGAATTCTTCCGCCACGCTCGGCCCGCCGCGACAGACGTAAGGGCGCCTCCCACTGTGGAGGTGCCTTTGTTGCGTCCGAACCCTTTTCCGGTCTTCGAGGCCGAGCACTGAAACCCCCGCACTGACGTCGTCCTTCCCGCCACCGGCGAAAAGGACCGCTCCACCCTGCCTTTCCTGATGATTGGAGAACCCATGAGCCCGACCCTGTCCAAGGTCAACGGGATCGAATTCGCCGTCGCCGATCTCTCCCTTGCCGAGGCCGGCCGCAAGCAGCTGCGCCTCGCCGAGGTCGAGATGCCCGGCTTGATGGCGCTGCGCCGCGAATACGCCGGCTCGCAGCCACTGAAGGGCGCGCGGGTCGCGGGTTCGCTGCACATGACCGTGCAGACCGCCGTGCTGATCGAGACGCTCGTCGCGCTGGGCGCCGAGGTGCGCTGGGTGTCCTGCAACATCTTCTCCACGCAGGACGAGGCGGCCGCGGCCGTCGTCGTCGGCCCGGACGGCACCGTGGAGAAGCCGTCGGGTTCGCCGGTGTTCGCGTGGAAGGGCGAGACGCTCGCCGAGTACTGGTGGTGCACCGACCAGCTCTTCGACTTCGGTGACGGGCGCCTCCCGAACATGATCCTGGACGACGGCGGCGACGCGACCCTGCTGATCCACAAGGGCGTCGAGTTCGAGGCCGCCGGTGCCGTACCGCAGCCGACCGAGGAGGACCCCGAGGAGTACCACCTCGTGCTGGAGACCCTTCGCGAAAGCCTCGGTCGCGACACCAGCCGGTTCACCCGTATCGCCAAGGAGGTCCGCGGGGTCACCGAGGAGACCACCAACGGCGTCAAGCGGCTCTACAAGCTCGCCAAGGAAGGCGAACTGCTCTTCCCGGCGATGAACGTGAACGACTCGGTGACGAAGTCGAAGTTCGACAACAAGTACGGCATCCGCCACTCGCTCATCGACGGTCTCAACCGCGGCACCGACGTGATGATCGCGGGCAAGGTCGCGGTCGTCTGCGGCTACGGCGACGTCGGCAAGGGCGCCGTGGAATCGCTGCGCGGCCAGGGCGCCCGCGTGGTCGTCACCGAGATCGACCCGATCTGCGCGCTGCAGGCGGCGATGGAGGGTCTCGACGTCGTGGAACTCGACGACGTCGTCGAGCGCGGCGACATCTTCATCACCACCACCGGCAACTTCGACATCATCATGGCCGACCAGATGGCCAAGATGAAGCACAACGCGATCGTCGCGAACGTCGGGCACTTCGACAACGAGATCGACATGGCCGGCCTCGCGAAGATCCCGGGCATCCAGAAGATCGAGATCAAGCCGCAGGTGCACGAGTGGGTCTTCCCCGCGACGGCGGACCGCGAGGCGCACTCGATCATCGTGCTGTCCGAAGGCAGGCTGATGAACCTCGGGAACGCGACCGGCCACCCGAGCTTCGTGATGTCGAACTCCTTCACCAACCAGACGATCGCGCAGATCGAGCTGTTCACGAAGCAGGGCGAGTACACCACCGACGTCCACGTGTTGCCGAAGCACCTCGACGAGAAGGTGGCCCGCCTGCACCTCGACGCGCTGGGCGTCCGGCTGACGAAGCTGACCAAGCGCCAGGCCGAGTACATCGGCGTGGACGTCGAGGGCCCGTACAAGCTGGACCACTATCGGTACTGAGGCTCAGCGACCGTAGCGGTCCCACAGGTGGTGAAGGCCTCCTTCCCTCCCCTCAGGGTAGGCAAGGAGGCCTTCACGGACCGGGAAAGGTGTGAAGGTCGAGTTTCCTCGGCTGAGCCGAGGGAAGGGGGCCTTCACGCGCAGTCGTGCCGCCTCCAGCCGTCCTAGCCACTCACGAGGCGGGCAGCCACTAGGCCGAATGCGTGAAAACTTGCGCCGGATGGACCTGTTTTCGCCCCGATCGAGGCGGGAATCCCTCCAGTAGCCACACCCCGGCAGCACTCGGGCCGGGCGACTACGAAGGAGAAGGTGTTCCCGTGATCATTCTCGGCGTCATCCTGATTGTCGTCGGTGTCATCGCCAGCATCCCCGTCCTGTACTCCATCGGGATCGCGCTGGCGGTCATCGGCATCATCCTGGCCGTTCTCGGGAACACCGGGAAGGCCATCGGCGGTCGCGCCCACTGGTACTGAGCACCGGACCGAACCGGTACCGAGCCCCCGGTACCGCGCTGAAAAACGGCCCGGGCACCCGGCGTTCCCCTCACGCCGGGTGCCCGGGCCGTTTTCGTACTCCGCCCGCCGGGTATCCACCCCGGACGAGGAGAAGGAGGGAGAGCCGATGACAGGGATGGACCCTCGCCCGTACCTGGCGGACGCGAAGTACCCGTGTGGACGTGACGAACTCCTACGGGCCGCCGCGGCGGCCGGGGCGGGCGACGATGTCCTGGGCCCCTTGGGCACGTTGCCCGCCGACGACTACGCGGACGGGGACGGCGTGTGGGAGGCCGTCCGCTCCTGCAACGGGGCGCCGATCCACGACACCGCGAAGGAAGCACCGTGACATGAAGGGGCCCCCCGGCTCCGAGGGGGAGGGAGAGCCGGAGGACCCCGTCATAGTTAACACATTCCCGGCCGCGATGTACACGAACGCATACACCTTCGAGTGGCAATCGGGCACGAACGCCCGAATCGGGCCGGACTGGTGTATTGGCCGCCGGTCAAGAAGCCCGCAGCAGCAGCTGGGCCGCCATCTCGGCGCACGAGCAGCCGCCGTCGACGTCGAAGCAGTCGATCGTCAGCGTGTGCCGGGAGAAGTCGAGGTCGACGCAGCCGTCTTCGCTGCATTCGGTGAAACCACCGTCGACGTGGACCACCAGGGTCCCGTGGCAGTGGTCGAGCTCGCCGGCGCAGAACGCGCACTCCATGTTCATGCCGCCTCCCGCGATCAGGTCGAAGATCGCTTCGGAAAAGTTCTCCTCGATTGCCTTACTACCACCGAGGGGCGACAATTTCCGGCATACGCGCGGCGTGTCGGAGCACCCGGTGCGGTGACACCGGGCACAACCGTCCACAAAGGAGAGTCAGGCGCTCTTCGGGGTTCGCTTGGCCGACGCGGGTTTCTTGGCCGCGGTGGCTTTCTTCGCCGCGGTGGGCTTCCGGCTCTTCTTCGCCTCGCTCACGCTGGCCTGCAAGGCTTCCATGAGGTCGACGACGTCGGCCTCAGCGCCGACGGACTTCGGTTTCGTCGTCTGGTTGCCCGCGGCCTTGGCCTCGATCATGGCTTCCAGTGCCTCGCGGTACGAATCGCTGTACTTCTCCTGCTCGAACACCGGCTCCGAGAGCGAGTCGATCAGGGAGCCCGCCATCGTCAGCTCCTGCGGCCGCACCTGCGGCGGATCCTCGTGCAAAAACCCGAAATCGGGGACGCGGACCTCGTCGGGCCACAACATCGTCGTCATCGTCAGGACGTCGCTGTGGACCCGCAGGATCGCGAGCGTCTCCCGCTGCCGGATGGCGACCTTCGCGACCGCCACGTGACTCGCCTTCTGCAGCGCGTCACGCAGGACCACGTACGGTTTGACGGCGTTCTTCTGCGGTTCGAGGTAGTAGGTCTTGTCGAACTGGATCGGGTCGATGGACTCCAGCGGCACGAACTCGAGCACGTCGATCGCCCGCGACGACGCCAGCGGCAGCTCGGACATGTCCTCGTCGGTGAGCACGACCATCTCGCCGTCGGGCAGTTCGTAGCCCTTCGCGATCTCGGCGTAGGGCACTTCCTCGCCGTCGATCGTGCAGAACCGCTTGTACTGGATCCGGCCGCCGTCGGCCTCGTGCACCTGGCGCAGCGAGACGTTCTTGTTCTCGGTGGCCGCGTAGAGCTGGATCGGGATGCTCACCAGCCCGAAGGACACCGAGCCCTTCCACATCGAACGCATCGAGCCGCACCTCCGCTGCCGTCACCGACCGTACTCACACACGGTGACCACGGTAGCCCGAAACGGCGCACCGCGACAGTCCCGCGAACCCGATCGCGGGACTGTCGCGGTCCCGGAATCAGACCTCGGCCAGGTACTTCTCCGCTTTCGCGGGGTCCAGGAACCAATGCTGGAAGTCGGTCGGATCGGAGAACCCGTTCGCGAACCGCTGCGCCACGGCGGGCTTCTCCCCCGCCGCGCCGATGATCTGGAGCACGTGCGGGGGCGGCGGCTGCAGCATCGCGTTGGTCCAGATCGTCACGTGCTGGGCGTACTCCCAGTACTTCTCGAACGACGCGGACATCCACTCCTCGTCGAACGGCTTGTCACCGCGTTCGAGAATCGAGTCCAGATAGGACGCCGCGCAGTGGCTCGCGTTGTTGGAGCCCTGGCCGGTGATCGGGTCGTTGGCCACCACGACGTCGGCCATGCCGAGCACCGCGGTCCCCGAGTCCAGCTTGCCGACCGCGTTCCGCACGACCGGCGTGTACCCGCCGGCCAGCGTCGCCTTGTCGTCGGTCAGCACGGCGTTCCGGGACCGCTCGTACTCCCACGGGAGGAACTGCTTCATCAGCGACAAGATCCGGTCGAGATGCTGCTGCGGCGTCGGCCGGTCGTCCCAGCAGTCGAGCGGGCCGCCGGGGATCCCTTCGAAGAAGAGGATGTCGCAGTTCCCGCTCAGCGTGTACGCGGGGATCATGAACAGCTCACCCACACCGGGGATGATGTTGAACCGCACCGCCGCCTTGTCCGGGTGCTCGGGCCGCCGCTCGACACCGTGCACGTAAGCGAGCGAAAGCGCGCGCTGGGGTTCGGTGTACGGCGAACGCTCCGGGATCCGGTCGAACAGCTGGACCAGCTCGCCCTTGCCCGCCGCGATGACCACCAGGTCGTACAGCTTCGCCAGCGGCGCCAGGTCCGAGGTGGTGACGCCGTGGATGACGACCTTGCCGCCGCGGTCCTCCACCAGCTCCAGCCAGGCGGCCATCTTCACCCGCTGGTCCACCGACTGCGCGTAGTGCTCCAGCGGCCCGAACCAGTCCAGCACGCGGCTGGAGTCCGGTCCCGCGATGGAGACGCCGAGCCCCTCGACCTTGACGGTCTCTTCCTCCCACAGGTTCAGCTTGTGGTCCCGCTCGTGCTGCAGAGCGGAATGGAACATGCACTGGGTCGACATCACCTTGCCGGAGCGGATCTCGTCCGGCGTCCGCGCCGACATCACCGTGACGTCGTAGTCGTGGGCGAGCAGGCTCAAGGCCAGCTGCAACCCCGACTGCCCGGCACCGACGATCAGAACCTTGCGCATCCTCTGTGTTCCTCCCAGAACCCGTTCAGCTGAGTGAGGCGAACTCGCGGCCAGGCCCCGAGACCACCGCGAGGGACAGCGTGTGCGACACCAGTTCCTGCAGCGTCGCGACCGCCGACTTCGGGTCGCGGGCGTCGCAGGTGACCAGCGGGATGTCCGGGGACAGCGCCAGCGCGTCGCGCACCTCTTCGAGGTCGTGCACCGGCATGCCCTCGAACTGGTTGACCGCGACGATGAACGGCAGCTCGGAGTCGTTCTCGAAGTAGTTGATCGCGGCGAACGACTGGTCGATCCGGCTGGTGTCGACCAGTACGACGGCGCCGAGCGCGCCGCGCGAGAGGTCGTCCCAGAGGAACCAGAACCGGGCCTGTCCGGGGGTGCCGAACAGGTACAGGAGCAGGTCTTCACGCAGGGTGATCCGGCCGAAGTCCATCGCGACCGTGGTGGTGGATTTGGTTCCGGGCGGCACGAGCTCGTCGACGCCGGCGCCCGCTTCGGTCATCCAGGCCTCGTTGCTCAGCGGGGGGACCTCGGAGACGGAGCCGACGAAGGTCGTCTTGCCAACGCCGAATCCACCGGCGACCACGATCTTGGCGGAAATCGCCAGCAGACTGGGGTCAGACCGGGAGGCGCTTGAGTCCATCGAGGATCCTCTCGAGCACGTTCGTATCGTGGTTGTAGGCGTGGGCCGTCGGGTGCACGAAGACGGCACCCTGGGTGGCGAGGTCGCCGACGAGCACCCGGACCACGCCCAAGGGCAGATCCAGTCCCACCGAAAGCTCGGCGATCGACGAGCGATCCCGGGCGCGCTCGTACAGGGAGCGCGATTCGGGCATCAGCGCCTCGGCCAGTGACGGGTCGTAACGCGGGACCGAGATCAGGGTCTCCACCAGCAGCAGCTGGCTGCTCTTGGTCCGGCCGCCGGTCAGCGCGTACGGCCGGATTCTGCGGCTGCGCATCTTGACGGGCCGGTCCGGAGATTGGTCGCTGGACACGGTCATCCCTTCCTTCTCCGGATTCTCAGGCCTGCGGCCGTCGGGCGGTCAGGACCTGCCGGAGTCCCGCTCGCACCTCGGGGGTGAGCGCGTGACCGGCGTTGGTGATGAACTGGGTCATCTCGTAGGCGACGACCTTCATGTCGCAGTCCGGTTCGGTGAGCACCGCCAGCCCCGCCTCGGCACCGATCCCCATGAACAGGAAGTACCCGCGGGTGAGCCGGATGATGATCTGCTCGCAGTTGCCCTTGCCGAACAGCGCCGCGCTGTTGCCCGCGAGGCTGAGCAGTCCGCTCGCGATGGCCGCGAGCTGCTCGGCGTCGTCGCTGGACACCGATTCCGAAGCGGTCAAAGGGAAACCGTCGACGGACATGATCAGCGCGTGGCTGGCACCGTGCACCTTGCGCACGAAGTCGTCGAGCAACCACGTGAAATCCGTGGTCGCGTCCTGGGCGGTCACTGGGTGTTTCCTCCGGTCTCACGCTCGTGCCGGTCGTCGAGGGCGGCACGCTCGCCGTCGGTGAAGGCATCGAGGTCGGCCAGCAGCGCCTCGTGCCCGTCCGCCGCGTCGGCGGGCGGGGTGGTCGGCGGGGCCGGTTCGTCGGGCAAAGTCCTGATACTGCGGGAAACCCGGCGCGGCAGGCCGCTGGCCGTGGTGCCGCCGTCGGCGGGCGGCTCGAAGGCCGTGCGCGGTCGCGGGCTGGGCTTCCGTTCCGGTTCCGGTGCCGCCGAAGGAGCCGGGCGGCGCCGCGGCAGGCCGGACGGTGTCGCGACCGGGGTCCCCACGGGTGCTCCGTTGGTGATCCTGGCCTGCGGCAGCACGACGGTCTGCGAACCGGACCACTGCTTCTCGGCCAGTTCCGACACCACCGGGACCGGCAGCAGCACGGTCGCGACCGTGCCGTGCGGGGTGCGGCGGTCGAGTTTGACGGTGATCTCGTGCCGGTCGGCGAGCCTGCCGACGACCGCGAGTCCCATATGCCGCACGGACTCGTCGTCGAGCACGGGGCCGGCCGCCAGCCGCTCGTTCAGCGCCGCGAGACGTTCGGGCGGCATGCCGATGCCCTCGTCCTCGATGCGGATCAGCACGCTGCCCTGTTCGGTGAGATGCGCGCTGACGCTGACCGGCGAACTCGGCGAGGACTGGTTCGCCGCGTTGTCGAACAGTTCGGCGAGGATCCGGCTGACGTCTTCGGCGGCGAAACCGACCACACCGAGCGAAACGACCCGGCCGATGGTGATCCGCGAGTAGTGGTCGATCGACGACATCGCGGCCCGCATCACGTCGAGCACGGACGAGATCCCGGCCGTCGTGTCGTCGGCGTCGCGGCCGGCGAGGACGCGCAGGTTCTCGGCGTTGCGCCGCAACCGGGTCGCCAGGTGGTCGAGCCGGTAGAGCTCGGCGAGGCGGTCGGAGTTCTCCTCCCCCGCCTCCATCGTCTCCAGCTGCGCGAGCAGCTGGTCGAGCAGGTTGAGGTCGCGCAGCGCGACATTGGAGCAGACCCCGGCGAGCGCGCCGGCGTCCGGCGCCTCCACGGCGGGCCTCTGCTCCACCTCCGGTTCGGCAGGCGGAGCCGACGGAGCGTGCCGGGGCGGGGCGGCGAGGAACTGCGCCGCGGCGACCCTGGAACGGTCCAGAAGAACCCGTGAGCGGTCAAGCAAGCCTCGAGCCCGCGTCACCATGTGCTTCCACTTCTTTCTCTTCGCATACCCGGACCCGTGTCGCACTCCCCAGCACAACGACGGCCATGCAAGCAGAAGTCACTATCCGTGTCCACAGTCGGTTTCCGTTCAACCGCTGGCAGTGACGTGGTCACGAACGCGTTACGGCTGGTGAGCGCGGCGCGCTAGGCCATTCGGCTGCATCTGAGTGTTCCGCGCCACGGGGGATGCCCGAAAAGTGCGTGCCGCGCATTAATTTGCGCGCCCCGCAACTTTTCCCTAGGCTGAACGCATGTCCTCCGACCCGAACCCGCCGCTGGGGCTGCGCGAACGCAAGAAGCGTGCGGCCCGTCGCGCCATGAGCGAGGCAGCGCTCAAACTCGCCATGGAGAAGGGCGTCGAACAGGTCCGCGTCGAGGACATCGCCTCCGCCGTCGGGGTCTCGCCACGCACGTTCAACAACTACTTCTCCAGCAAGGAGGAGGCGATCTGCTCGTTCATCGTCGAACGGCAGGAACTCCTGCGGGAGGCGCTGCGCGCGCGGCCTTCGGAAGAGACGCTGTGGGAGGCTGTCGGTACCGCGACGGTGGAGGCCTACGGCAGCTTGGGAGAACCGAATCGCGGCTCGGTCGAGCTGGCGCGGTCACTGCTTTTGCACCCGTCCGTGCAGGGCGAGTTCCTCAAGGCGCATGCCAAGGTCGAACAGGTGCTGGCGGACGCCATCCTGGAACGTGCGGGCGCGGGCCCGGAAAACGCGTTGAACGCGCGGCTCATGGCGGCGATCGTGGAGTCCGCGGTGAAGACCGCGTTCTTCAGCTGGCTGATCGATGAGGGCTCCAGGCCGTTCCTGGAGACGCTCGACGTCCTCCTGCACGAGGCCGCGGCGGGCATTCCCTCGCTCACCGGCCCGAACAAGAAGTAACACCCTACCCACCACTGGGGAGAAACCGTTGTGCTGACCAAGCTGTTGCGCGTTCACCTGCGCCCGTACCGGCGAGACCTGTGGCTCATCGTGCTGCTGCAGTTCGTCCAGACCCTCGCCGGGCTCTACCTCCCCACGCTCAACGCCGACATCATCGACGGCGGTGTGGTCACCGGCGACATCGACTACATCCTCGGTGTCGGCGGCGTCATGCTGCTGGTGTCGCTGGTGCAGATCGCCTGCTCGATCGGCGCCGTCTACTACGGCGCCCGGACCGCGATGGCGGTCGGCCGGGATCTCCGCGGCGCGATCTTCCACCGGGTCCAGGACTTCTCCGCCCGCGAAGTCGGCCAGTTCGGGACGCCGTCGCTGATCACCCGCACCACCAACGACGTCCAGCAGGTGCAGATGCTGACGTTGATGGCCTTCACCCTGATGGTGTCCGCGCCGATCATGTGCTTCGGCGGCATCATCATGGCGCTGAACCAGGACGTCACCCTTTCGTGGCTGCTCGTGCTCGCGGTGCCGATCCTGGGTGTCTCGGTCGGGATCATCATCGCGAAGATGCGCCCGGCGTTCCGGCTCATGCAGGAGCGTCTCGACAAGATCAACCAGATCCTGCGCGAGCAGATCATGGGCATCCGCGTGATCAGGGCGTTCGTCAAGGACACCCACGAACGGCGCCGGTTCACCAAGGCCGACACCGAACTGCTGGACGTCTCGCTCGTCGTCGGCAGGCTGATGGCCCTGATGTTCCCCATCGTCATGTTGGTGATGAACGCCTCCAGCGTCGCCGTGCTGTGGTTCGGCGGGCTGCGCATCGACGACGGCAGCATGCAGATCGGCGCGCTCACCGCGTTCCTGTCGTACCTGATGCAGATCCTGATGGCGGTCATGATGGCCACCTTCATGTTCATGATGGTGCCCCGCGCCGAGGTCAGCGCCGAACGCATCACCGAGGTGCTCGACACGCACACCAGCGTCGTCCTCCCGGCGAACCCGGTCAGCCCCGGCGAGGTGCACGGACGGCTCGAACTGTCCGATGTGGAATTCCGGTACCCCGGCGCGGAGAAGCCGGTGCTCCAGGAGATCTCGCTGCTGGCCCTGCCCGGCGAGACCACCGCGATCATCGGCAGCACCGGCAGCGGCAAGACCACGCTGCTCAACCTGATCCCCCGCCTGATGGACGCCACCGGCGGCTCCGTGCGGGTCGACGGCGTCGACGTCCGGGAACTGGATCAGACCGTGCTGTCCGACGCCGTCGGGCTGGTGCCCCAGAAGCCGTACCTGTTCGCCGGGACGGTCGCGAGCAATCTTCGCTACGGCAAATCCGACGCCACCGACGAAGAGCTCTGGCACGCGCTGGAGGTCGCCCAGGGCAAGGACTTCGTCGAGCGGATGCCCGAGGGGCTGAACTCCCCCATCGCCCAGGGCGGGACCAACGTCTCGGGCGGGCAGCGGCAGCGGCTCGCGATCGCGCGGATGCTGGTGCGGCGCCCCGAGATCTACCTCTTCGACGACTCCTTCTCCGCGCTCGACTACGCGACCGACGCCGCGCTGCGGCGGGCGCTCACGGCCGAGACCGCCGAGGCGACCGTGGTCATCGTCGCGCAGCGGGTCAGCACGATCCGCCACGCCGACCGCATCGTCGTGCTCGACGAAGGCCGCGTCGTCGGCAGTGGAACCCATACCGAACTCATGGACACGAACGAGACCTATCGGGAGATCGTGCTGTCCCAGCTGACCGAGCAGGAGGCCGCCTGATGAGCGCGCCCGAATCCACACAGTCTTCTTCGGACACCCCGGCCAAACCGGTGGGCGAGCGCGCGAGCGCCGCGCGGGGACCCGGCCCCGGAGGCGGCAGTCTCGGCCGTGGCCCCGCCGGCTTCATGGGCGGGCCGTCCGCCGAAAAGGCCTTGGACTTCAAGGGATCCCTGAAACGACTGCTGCGTCTGCTGCAACCGCAGCGCGCCATGCTGTACGGCATCCTGATCTTCGGCATCGCCAGTGTCACGCTGAGCGTCATCGGCCCGAAGATCCTCGGGATGGCCACGGACCTCATCTTCGCGGGCGTCGTCGCGAAGGACATGCCCGCGGGAGTGAGCAAGGAACAGGTCATCGCCGGGCTGCGGGCCGCGGGCGACAACACCGTCGCCGACCTGTACTCGGGGATCGATTTCGTCCCCGGTCAGCGCATCGACCTCGACGCCGTCGGCCAGGTCCTGTTGTGGGTGCTGCTGCTCTACATCGTGGCGTCGTTCTTCTCGCTGCTGCAGGCCAGGCTGACCACGAACCTGGTCCAGCGGGCGGTGTTCGACCTGCGGGAGCGGATCGAGGAGAAGTTCGCCAAGCTCCCGCTGAGCTACTTCGACCGTCAGCCGCGCGGCGAGGTGCTGAGCCGGGCGACCAACGACATCGACAATCTCGCGCTGTCCCTTCAGCAGACCCTCGCGCAGATCGTATCGTCGCTGCTGATGGTCGTCGGCGTGCTGGTGATGATGTTCGTCATCTCGCCCCTGCTGGCCCTGGTCGCACTGCTTTCGGTGCCGGCGTCGGTGCTGGTCGCGGCCAAGATCGGCAAGAAGGCGCAGCCGCAGTTCATCAAGCAGTGGTCCACCACCGGACGGCTCAACGCGCATATCGAGGAGATGTACACCGGGCACTCGCTGGTCAAGGTGTTCGGCCGCCGCGAGGAGGCCGAAGAGGTCTTCCGTGAGCACAACGACACCCTGTACGGCGCGAGCTTCAAGGCGCAGTTCATCTCGGGCACCATCCAGCCCGCGATGATGTTCATCGGCAACCTGAGCTATGTGCTCGTGGCCGTGATCGGCGCGCTGCGGGTGGCGTCCGGAACCCTGTCGCTCGGCGACGTCCAGGCGTTCATCCAGTACTCGCGGCAGTTCAGCCAGCCGGTCACGCAGATCGCCAGCATGGCGAACCTGCTGCAGTCCGGGATCGCGTCCGCGGAGCGGGTCTTCGCGCTGCTCGACGCGGACGAGCAGGAACCCGAGCCCGCCGAACCCGCACGGGTCGAGGAGGTACGGGGGCAGGTCGAGTTCGAGCACGTGTCGTTCCGGTACACCGAGGACACGCCGCTCATCGAGGACCTGTCGCTCACCGTCGAACCGGGGCACACCGTCGCCATCGTCGGCCCGACCGGGGCGGGGAAGACCACTCTGGTCAACCTGCTCATGCGGTTCTACGAACTCGACGGCGGCCGGATCACCCTCGACGGCGTCGACATCGCCGGGATGGACCGCGAGGACCTGCGGGCCAAGACCGGCATGGTGCTGCAGGACGCGTGGCTGTTCGGCGGCACCATCGCGGAGAACATTGCCTACGGTTCCGAAGGCGCCACGCACGACGAGGTCGTCGCGGCCGCCAAGGCGACCCACGTCGACCGGTTCGTCCGCACCCTTCCGGACGGCTACGACACGGTGATCGACGACGAGGGCGGCACGGTCAGCGCCGGTGAGAAACAGCTGATCACCGTCGCGCGGGCGTTCCTGGCGAAACCCGCGATCCTCATCCTCGACGAGGCCACCAGCTCCGTCGACACGCGGACCGAGGTGCTGATCCAGCGGGCGATGAACTCGCTGCGCGAAGGACGGACGAGTTTCGTCATCGCGCACCGGCTTTCCACCATCCGCGACGCGGACGTCATCCTGGTGATGGAGAACGGGTCGATCGTCGAGCAGGGCGACCACGAAACACTGCTGCTCACCGGCGGTGCCTACTCCCGGCTCTACGCCGCGCAGTTCGCGGAGGCACTGGCCGAGACCGACTGAACCGCATCGGCGTGAAGGCCTCTTTTCCTGCCGTAACCGTGGGAAAAGGGGCCTTCATCGCACGAAAGGACCGTGAACGGCGCTAGGCTTGCGGGACCCGATCCGAAAGAGGGGTGCGCTGGCCGGCCATGGCGGAGAAACTCGGCGAATACCGCCGTAAGCGCAAACCGGGACGAACTCCCGAACCTCTCCCGGATCGCGACGGGGACACCGGGTCCGACGATCTCTTCGTCATCCAGGAACATCACGCGAGCAGCCTGCACTGGGACATCCGCCTCGAACGGGAGGGTGTGCTCGTCTCCTGGGCGGTGCCGAAGGGCCTGCCGATGTCACCGGATCTCGAACGGCTCGCCGTGCACACCGAAGACCACCCGATGGAATACCTCACCTTCGAAGGCGAGATACCCGCGGGCGAATACGGCGGCGGCACCATGAAGATCTGGGACACCGGCCGGTACGAAACGCTGCACTTCAACGACCACAAGGTCGAAGTCGTCTTCCACGGCGAGCGAGCACGCGGGAAATACCTGTTCCTCAACGTGAAGAAGGACGGCAGGGACAACGGCTGGCTGCTCAAAAGGCTCGACCCGGCCGATCCCGGCCGCGCGGAACTCCCCTCCTTCCTCGCCCCGATGCTGAGCAAACCGGGGCGGCTTCCGTCGACGAGTGAAGACGCGGACTGGGCCTACGAATTCGACTGGTCCGGGCGCCGGACGCTGATCCGGGTGTCCGGCGGACGGATCACCGCCTACGACGATTCCGGGGACGACGTCACCGGGCTGTTTCCCGAATTCCGCGGCCTCGGTGAGCAACTCGGTGCCACGGAAGCGTTTCTGGACGGGGAAATCGTCGTCTTCGACGGTGGGAAGCCGAGTCCGGAAGGGCTCGGGCACCGCGCACGGGCGACGAAGAGTTCCGCGAAGCGGCTCACGTCCCGGTATCCGGCTTTCTACCTGGTGAACGATCTCCTGCATCTCGACGGCCGCTCCTGTGTCGAGACGCCTTATGTCGAACGACGGGAACTCCTCGACGAACTCGGGCTCGCCGGGTCGCATTGGCAGGTCCCTCGGTACTACCTCGGGGACGGCGGCGCGGTCGCGCGGGCCGCCCGCGAACACGGGCTCGCCGGCATCGTCGCCAAACGGGCCGGCTCCGCGTACCACCCGGGCAGGCGCACCGGGGAATGGCTTTCCATCACCGGAACCCTGGTGCAGCAGGTGGTTCTGGGCGGCTGGCGGCCGGGTGGCGGCAGCCGGGCGGACACGTTCAGCTCGTTGCTGCTCGGCGTCCCGCACGGGGATGGCCTGCGGTACATCGGAAACGTCGGTGTCGGCTTCGCGGGCGACGAACTGGCGGAGCTTTCCCAGCGGCTGTACCGCTTGGAGCGCAAGACATCCCCGTTCCACTCCGTCCCGGACAAACAGGCGCGGGACGCGCGCTGGTCGCGGCCGATCATCGTCGGCGAGGTCGTCTTCGGCGGCTGGACCGACGCGGGCTGCCTGCGCAATCCGCGCTGGCGCGGCCTGCTGCCGGACGTCACGGCCGCCGAGGTGGAGCTCGACGGCGGCCGGGACTAGACGCGCACGTCCTCGAGGTCCCACCGGACGTCGAGATCGGCTCCGACCCCGCTGACGTCCAGGATCCGTGACACCAAAGCGGTCTTCACGATCACCGAGAACCGAGGTGAGACCGCGTTCGCCTCCTCGAGCGCCTGCAGCCCGGCACAGCTGAGGAAGCGGACACCGGAGAGGTCGAGGATCACGTGCTTTCCTTTGCCACACGCACCGCTGAGCTCGGTGCGGAACCGGCCGACCGTGGCGGCGTCGATCTCCCCCACCGCGGTGAGGACGAGGACGCCGTCCTTGCGGCGGCTGGTGGTCACGGCCAGGGGCGGCGCTTCGCCGGGTACGCGCTGGCCAGGCAACATTGGGGGCGCCTCTCTCCAGACCACCAAGTTCCCTCGACGGTACTCGGCGACGGCGAGAGGTCAACCCGGGCTACCTCATTTGAGCCATTTCGGGCGGGAACCTTTACCCAAGTCTTGCCATTCTCCGGTGAAGCGCCGGTGCGCGGACTCGGCCGCGGCGATCGAGCGGCCGTGCAGAACCCCGAAGGTGAAAGCGTTTTCGTTCTCGGCGTACGCGCGCAGGCCGAGAAGCCGCAGGACGTCCCGGGTGACCACGATGTCGTGATGCGTACCGAGCGTGGACTGCACCGCCTTGACGTTCTTTCGCCATTTTCGAAGTTTCCGACCGGATACCGGCCGGACCGTATCCGCCGCGTACCTGGCTCGTTTGGCCTTCTTGCGCACCTCGTGCAGTGCGGCGTCCTGCTCCGCGCCGGGCTCCAGCTCGCGTGCCGCGGCGACGGCCTTGCCGAGCTTCCGGCTCGACCGAGCGACCGCCTTGCGCAGTTCCTTCTTGCCGTCCTTGATCTTCCGGGGTTTGCGGACGAGCTTTTCCAGTGCTCGCAACAGCTCCGTGTACCGCTTGCTGTCGAGCGCCCGGATCGCCCGTGCCTTGGCCTCTTCGGCCTCGCGCGCGAAGTGCCGCGTCATCAGCTGCTCGACGTTGCCCAGCACCAGCTCGGCCGGCAGCGCCTTGACCTCGTCGTGCAGGCGCGCCGACATCACCTCCGTGTCCCTCGCCGGCCCGAGTTCACCCGCGAGCCAGCGGAGTTCGGCGGTCAGCCCGTCCGCGACGTCCGGATCGAGGGAGCGCCGGAACGTCCGCAGCGCGCTGCGCAACCGCCTGCTCGCGACCCGCATCTGGTGCACCGCGTCCTCCGCGTCGCGGCGGACCCCGATGTCGTTGCGTCGCAGCGCGTCCAGCTGCGCGGCGAGGTAATCCGCCAGCACCGAACCCGACTTCCCCCTCGCGGAGGGCACGAGCTCGTCGGTCAGGCGCCGGAGCTTCGACGGCCAGCGCGACCGCTCCGCCCCCGCTTCCAGGACCGCGTGGTCCAAACTGTCGAGCACTTCGGGATCGGCACCGGGTGAGAGTTCGATCTCGATCTCCCGCCAGCGGTCGAGATGCGCCTTCTCCCCGCCCGCTTCCCCGGTGACGACGTCGTCGGTCAGCGTCGCGACCTCGCGGCCTCCGGCGTCGAGCAGGGCATACGAAGTGCGCTCGGTTCGCAGATGCGCGGCCTGGACGAGTTTGGCGCCGAGGGTGTGCGCCCGGACCAGCTTCGCCAGCGCACCCGGCACCTTGTCCGGCTTGCCCGCCAGCGGGAGGCGGAGTTCTTCACGCCGGTCTTCCCCGACCGGGAGTTTGAGGTGCCAGCCCTCGTCGCTCCCGCCCAGCCGCCGCCGCAGCGTGATGCCGGCCTGGGCGAGACGGAAGTCGGAGGTGTCGAAGTACGTGGCGTCGAGGACGTCGACCCTCGGCTCGGCCTGGTTCGTCACGGGGCCGATCGGAACCAGCGGCGGGATGGGCCGGTCGGCCGCCAGGTCGTACTTCCGCTCGATCTCCGTCTCGGCGACCGGGGCACCACCCTGCGTCTTCGTCACCACGAACTCCTTCTTTCGGCTACCCGGAAGGATTACCCCCGGAAGTGCCCGCGGGAAACCTCGGACGGTTCACTCCTCCATCCGGTCGTACCGGTCCGCCCATTCGGCGAGCGTTTGCCGTGACCTCTCCTCGGTGAGGGTATCGCTTTCCAGTCTCGCGACAAGGGAATAGTAGGCCTCGACCGCCACCCGGTCGTCGATGAACACCCCGGCCGCATAGGAATCCGTGTACACCACCGCCGGATGTTCCGTGAATTCCATGATGGTGAAAGAATTCTCGAGCACCGTGCCGACGCCGCCGCTTTCCGGGACGATACGAATGGAGCAATACGGCAGGTTCGCCGACAGGACGAGGTGCAGCAGTTGCTCGTGCATGATCCGGGGGCCGCCGACGACCGACCGCAGCGCGCGCTCGTGGACGTAGAACCGGCACCGCGGCGGACGATCGCGTTGCAGCAGCCGCTGCCGCTCCATCCTGGCGTTCACGACCTGATCCAGCTGTGCCTGATCGCGGTTGCCGATCAGCTCGAAGGCGGTGCGGGCGTACTGTTCGGTCTGGAGCAGCCCTGGCAGGGTCAGCGACTCGTAGCGCACCAGTGTGTGTGCGAGATTCTCTTGGATAGCAAGGGATTTCATCGGATCGACGAGTTCGTCGAAGTACGGCCGAACCCAGTACAGGTCTCCGCCGGGCTGGGTCAGTTCCAGCAGCAGGTCACGCTCGGGCTCCGCCTCGCCGCAGGTCGCGAGATACAGCGCCGCGTCCACCACGGACAGCTCGCGCAGCCCTTGTTCCCACCTCGTGACCTTGCTCTGCAACCAGCCGTTACGGCGGCTGACGTCGGCTCCGCTGAAGTGCCTGCGCTGCCGGAACGCCTTCATGCGGTGGCCCAGTTCCCGGGTCCGCGCCGTCGAATCCTTCTCAACCATGCGGGCAAAACTAGGGCCGAACTCCGGCCGCGCGGTGATTGCCACGCGGTGATTCACCTCAACTGCTGATAACTTGCGCTCGCGCATTTCCGCGAAGGGCCACTTCGCAAGCGAAGCACCTTCGCGCGCGAAGCGTTCTTAAACTTTATAGCGGACGAATGGAATGGGGGCGAGTTGTCCGGGAAGTGCTTTTCTTGCGGCACGGCACCCGGGGGCCTGGTGCGGTCCAGCGTCGGGGGCCATCGCGGGCTTCCGCCAGCCGAACGTGCCGCGAAAGCCACTTTCGGGACATCAGGCGTCGCGAACGTGGCTTTCGCGACGCGGGCGCCGGTGGCGAGGAGTCGGGGCGGGCGCTTGGCTCGCGCGAGGTCCGGCACCTGACGTCCTGTTTGAGACTTTCGCGAGTATCTAGCAAGAGACCTCGCCCTAAGTTTCAACCGAAGCATCAACGATACGCTTGAACCTCATGAGTCAAGACATCCGAGACTTCGTGACCCCCTCCTGCGACCTGCTCGCCCTCGGCGAGCCGACGCACGCGACCCCGGTCTTCGCGGACGTCCGCAACACACTGTTCGCCCAGCTGGTCGACCGCGGCTTCCGCTCGATCGCCCTCGAAACCGATCGCGTCGCCGCGCTCGTCGCGAACGACTTCGTCCGCGACGGCACCGGGACTCTCGACCTCGCGATGAGCGAAGGCTTCTCGCACGTCTTCGGTACCGTCGAGGCGAACAGGCGACTGATCGCCTGGATGCGCGAGTTCAACGAGAACCGGCCTTCCGAAGAGCGGCTTTCGTTCCACGGCTTCGACACCCAGACCGAGAACACCTCCGCGCCCAGTCCGCGGCCCTACCTCGAGTACGCCCGCGACTTCCTGGGCATCGACGTCGACATCGCGGGCCCGGCGGGCGACGACGAACGCTGGAGCCGCACCGAAGCCGTCATGGACGCGGCTTCGTCACCTGGTGCCTCGGCCGACGCTTACCGGCTGCGCGCGATCGCGGCCGATCTGCTCGCCGCGCTCCGCTCCCGGAAACCGGAGCCGGTCACGGACGACTGGTCGCGGGCGGAGATCCAGCTCATGGCCGGCATCGATCTGCTGCGCTACCACCGGCAATGCGCCGAACCGCTGGAGCCGCACGAGCGGTACGCACCCCTCGTCGCGACCAGGGACGCCATCATGGCGCGGAACCTGCTGGACATCCGCGCCACCGAAGCCGTCCGGGGCAGGACGCTCGTCTTCGCCCACAATCTCCACCTGCGCCGCCAGGCGAGCACGATGCGGGTGGCGGGGACGGAGACCACCTGGTTCCCCGCCGGCGCGCTGGTGGCCCCGCTGCTCGGTGACCGCTACGTCTTCGTCGCGACCAGCCTCGGCCGAAGCGACGCCATAGCGCTCGACGAGCCGGAACCCGATACCTACGAAGGGTTTCTGCAGAAGCACGTCACCACGGACTGGGCCCTGCTCACCGCGTCCGAGATCCCGCCTGCGAGCGTCCGGACCGACCCCATCCCGCGACAGGGTTACTTCCCGCTCGACCAAGGGATCCTGACCGACGCGGACGCGATCCTGCACGTCCGGGCCTAGCCGTCGAACCGGGTGACGCCTCCTGCCCTCGGAAGGCGTCACCCGGCCACGAGCACGCGCCGCCACCCCCAGTGCCGCGAATCCGGGGCGGCGCGAAGTCCGCTCACTTGAGCAGGAGTCAACACGCCGGTGCCATAACTTCGCCAAACGCCGCGGCCGGCGGTGGTCCACCGGGCTATGCCGGAGTCGCCCCGAAGCGGATCTTCGTCAAGGCTTCACGAGCCCGGTCCCGCTGGCGGCCGCTCTGGTCCACGGCGGAAAGATCCTTGAGCGCGCGCAATTCCCACACCGGGAAGCCCAGTTCACGGAACAGCCCCGCCGCGGTCCGGAGCCCGTCGGCGGCTTCGGACGCGACGCCTTCGTCGGCCCGCAGCCGCCCGAAGCTGAGCAGGGCGTATCCACCGCCCCGGCGGTCGCCGAGTTCACGGAAGGTGCTCATCGCCAGGTTCAGGTGCTCGGCGGCGCGGCCGTGTTCACCCGCCAGGCGTAACGACTCGCCGAAGCTCCGGTGCGTGTACGCGGCCGCATGCCGGTGTCCGACGTATTCGAACAGCTCCAGCGACCGCGCGAGGCATCGTTCGCTCTCCCCCGCGTCGCCGGCCTTCGCGTGGAGATCGCCGAAACTCCGGAGGACGTGCGCCTCCCAGTGGCGTTCCCGCGAGCTGCGCGTGCCGATCAGCGCGCTGGTCAGCAGCTCGCCCGCCTCGTCCATCCGGCCGTTGCGGCGCAGGACGTCGGCGTAGCGTTTGGCGGACCTGTCGTGCTGCCGCCCGTCCTCGCAATGGAGCGAAAGCATCAGGCTCGCGTCGAAACATTCCTGCGCCCGCCGGAAATCGCCGAGGTCGTCCCACAACGAGCCGAACTGCGCCGACGCCATCGCCTGCCCGGCGAGGTCACCGCAGTCCCGCAACAGGTCCAGTGCCTCCCTCAGCGCGTGGACCGCCGCACCGGTCCGCCCGGTGTCGGCGTCGACGTCGGCGAGCGCGATGAGCGCGGACCCGGTGCCGGGATGGTCACCCACGGAGCGGAACCTGGTCTCCGCCAGCGAGAAGCAGGTCCGCGCCCGCGCCAGATCCCCCGCGTCGGCGTGGGCATGCCCGAGCTTGAGCAGCTTCCCCGCCTCGGCTGGGAGATCGACGCGGTCGCGCACGATGCCGAACCCGAGCCAGGCCGGGGATCCGCCTTTCGCCGGGCCGACGAGATCGCTGTAGGCGTCGGCCAGCCGCATGGCCAGCTCGGTCCAGCCGTGGTTCTTCGCGGTCCGGACGGCGAGCGCGAGGTTCGCCCTTTCCGTGTCACGCCAGCCGATCGGGTCGGCCGCGACGCGATCCGAAACCGCCGCCGGGACGTCTGGGCGCCGAGACGGCGGGTACTCGGCGCCGAGGGCCGCCAACGCGTGTTCGGCCAACGCCGCCATGGCCGTCAGCGCACGCCGAAGGGCTCCGGGATCCGGCGGTTCCCGGAGCGCGAGCCTGGTCAGGGCCGGTAGCCGGTACCGGACGACGCCCATTCGATCGGGCTCGGCGTGCAGCATGTGGTCGTCCACCAGCTCGTCGAGCAGTTCGGCCGCCTCGCCTTCCGATCGGCCGAGCATCGCCGCCGCGAACCAGCCGGCGAACTCGGTGGCGCCGGGGAACCCGAGCAACCGCAAGGATTTCCGTTGCCGTGGCGACAGCTCGGCGAGGGCATCGGCGAGCACCGGGCGGACGCCGAGGTCACCGGCGGCGAGTTCGTCGAGGCGCCGGCGCTCGTTCTCCAGGCGCGCCGCGAACTCGGCGACGCTCAGCCGCGGCCGCTGCAGCAGCTTCATTCCCGCTGCCCGCACCGCCAGCGCGAGACCGTCGCACCGGGTCAGCACCCGGCGGACCGCGTCGGGTTCGGCGGACAACCGGGCCTCACCGGCGATCGCGCCGAGCAGGTCCCGCGACTCCGCGTCGGACAGCGCGCCGACTTCGACGAATCTGGCGCCGACGAGCCCGGCCGGCCGCCGCCGCGTGGTGACGATCGCCGCGCAGCCTGGCCCGGTCGGCAGCAACGGCCTCACCTCGGCCTCGGACCGGCAGTTCTCGAGGATCACCAGCAGCCGCCGGTCCGCGGTGTGGCTCTGCCACAACGAGATCCGCCCGGCCCGCTCGGTGGGGATCTCCTCATCCGCGAGGCCGAGCGCGCGGAGGAACCCGGTGAGCACGTCGCCGGTGTCGCGCAGATCGCCGACGAGCTGCCCGTCCGGGAACCGCTTGCGCACCCGCCACGCGGCTTGGACGGCCAGCGCGCTCTTCCCCGACCCCGCCGCTCCATGGAGCACGACCGGCGCCGGACCGCGCAGCGCGCGTCCCACCTCCGCCAGTTCCCCGGCCCTGCCGGTGAAATCCGGCGTCGCCGGCGGCAGACGGCACGGCGCGCCGCCCGCGGACCAGCCGGTGCCCGTGATCCGGCGATGGGCCGCGAGCAGCTCCTCCCCCGGCGAGACACCGGCGTGCTCCCACAACGCCTGACGGCATCGGTCGAGGACGGCCAGCGCCGCGTCCCGCCGCCCGAGCCCGTGCAGCGCCTCGGCCAGCCACCCGGCCAGACGCTCGTCACCCGGCCGGGCGGCCAGTTCGGGTCCCAGCCTGTCGGCGACCGCCTTGTGGTCACCGGCCGCCAGTTCCAGCTCCACGAGCTTGCCCAGTGCCGAACTCCGCTGGTCTTCGAGCCACAGGCGGTGCGCCTCCACCAACGGGCCGACCGGCACGTCGGCGAAGGCCCGCCCACGCCACAACCCCAGTGCCTGTTCGAGCAAGACCCTGCGCTCGGCTCCGGTCGCCTTCGCGGCCGCGGCGGTCAGTTCGGAGAACGCGGTGACGTCCAGTTCTCCGTCCGACACCGTCAGCCGGTAACCGCTCCGGCCGGACCGCAGCCGCTGGCCGACGTCGTCGACCGGCACCCCGGGCGACAACGCCTTGCGCAGCTTGGAAACCGCCATCTGCACGACCGCGGCGGCACTCGACGGCGGCCCCTGCGGCCAGAGTTCGTCGACGAGGGTGTCCCGGTGGACGAACTCGTTCGGCCGGGCCAGGAGCACCGCGAGCACCCGGCGGGGCTGAGCCGCCGACGGCAGCGGGACCGAGGCCGCGAGCGGGCCGAGCACCTTGAACTCCACGAACCACCTATCACCTGGACGGATGACCCAGAATGTAACCCGGTGCCGTCCCCGTGACAGCGACTTCTCACCCGGATGGCCGCCTCTTACTGCCCGGTGTGCGCGAGCAGCTTGTCCCGGAGCGCGGGTTCGTCCGCGAGTGCCTCGTTCAGCGTGTGCTCCAGCAGGGGCTTGAGATCCCCGTACGGCCGCTTCGACCAGTCGAGCGGGCCCAGCGGCGGCTCCGGGTCGTATTCGATGACGAACTGGATCGTCCTGGCGATCTCGGTGCCGACGAGCCGCTCGACCAGATGCAGCGCGAGGTCGATCCCCGCCGACACCCCGGCGGCGGTGATCACGTTCCCGTCCTCGACCCAGCGCTCGGCGACGGGCTCCGCGCCGAAAGCGCCCAGCAGGTCACGGAACATCCAGTGCGTCGCGGCTTTGCGGCCCTTCAGCAGTCCGGCCTGTCCCAGCAGTAGCGAGCCCGTGCACACCGAGGTCACGAGTTCGGCGTTCGCCCCGGCGGTCCGCAGGTATCCGACCAGTTTCTCGTCGGCGAGCGCCTTCAGCGTCGGCGCGGCGCCGCCGGGCACGAGCAGCGCGTACGGCGATGGGACTTCGTCGTAGGTGTGGGTCGCCACGAGCTTCAGCGGGTTGTCGGTGGTGACCGCGTCCTTCGTCTCACCGACCACGACCGTCCGGTACTCCTGCGCCGTGCTCGCCATCCCGTCCAGCACGGTCAGCGGACCGACCATGTCCAGCGGGGTCATCCCCGGGTATACCACGAACGCGATCGTCTTCTTGTCGTCTGTCATGGGACAACGGTGTCGCAGGCGCGGGACCGTGGTGGCCCCGATGTCCGGATTCCTGCGAACAACGTCCGACGGCCGGGCACTACTGGTAGCGTTCGATCATGCCGGGTTCACCCAGACGAGTGTTGATCGTCGGCTACAGCAACGCCGAGCTGCTCGACATCGCCGGTCCGTCGGACGTCCTGGACGCCGCGACCAAACTCGGCGGCAAGCCGGGGTACGAGATCATGCTCGCGAGCGTCGACGGGCGCGGCATCCGCTGCGAGTCCGGGCTGACGCTGCAGGCGCAGCACCGGCTCGACCAGGTGACCGGCGAACTGGACACGCTGATCGTCGCGGGCGGCACCGGGCACGAGGCGGCCGCCGCCGACCCGAGGGTCGTCACGCACGTCCGCAGGCTCGCGCAGCAAAGCCGCCGCGTCGCTTCGGTGTGCACCGGCGCCACGGTGCTCGCCGCGTGCGGGCTGCTCAACGGGCGGCGCGCCACCACGCACTGGCGGTTCGCGAACCGGCTCGCGACGAGCTACCCGCAGGTGAACGTCGATCCGGTGCCCTTGTACGTGCGCGACGGCAACGTCTACACGGCGGCGGGTGTCACCAGCGGGATCGACCTCACCCTCGCGTTCGTCGAGGCCGACCACGGCCCGAGTGTGGCCAGGGAGGTCGCCCGCATGCTGGTGACCTACCTGCAGCGGCCGGGCAACCAGGCCCAGGTGAGCATGTTCCTGTCCGGCCCGCCGCCGGAGAACCGGCTCGTCCGCGACATCACCGCGTACGTGGCGGAACATCTGGCAGGCGATCTCGGCACCGCCGTCCTCGCCGAACGGGCCGGGATCAGCACCCGGCAGCTGACCAGGCTGTTCGACGCGCATCTGAGCACCACGCCGAGCAGGTACGTGCGGGCGGCGAGGACCGAGAACGCGGCGAAACTGTTGTGCGGCACCGAACTTCCGCTGACCTCGATCGCGAGACGCTGCGGTTTCGGTTCGACCGAGACACTGCGCCAGGCCTTCCTCGATCACTTCGACACCCCGCCTTCGGCCTATCGCCGTGTCCACCTTCGGCAGGCGTTCGGCTAGGCCGTGTGCGGCGCGCGCCGCCGACTGTGGAGGATGTGCGGGTGAACCGCCGCGACATCTCCGACGACGACACCGGCCCGATTCGCCGGGTCACGGACGCCCCGTCCGATCGTTCGCCCGGAACGTCCCGTTCGCCGCGCCGGACTCCGCCGCCCGAGGGGACACGGCGCCCCCGTCCTCCGGCCCAGCGGCCGCGGCAGGCGGAATCGGGCCGGCGTCGCGCCCCGGAACCCAAGCCCGAATCAAAGCCCGAACCGCCGGTCGGTCACGGGCATTCGCACGGCCACGGGACGGCGGCACCGGCGTCGCGCCGGGTCCGGCTCCTGCTGATGTGGCTGCTGATCCCGCTCGCCGCCGCCACGGTCGTCGGGATGATCGTGCTCTACCCGTGGGGCGGGGATCCGGCGAAAAGCGTCTTTCCCCAGGGGACACCGGTGAACGCGACGATCACCGGGACGATCACCGGCCCGTGCCTCGCCGAAGGGCAGGTGCAGGTCGGCGAGCCGCCGCCGGACGCGAAGCCGTGTCTCACCAGCGAGCTGACGATGACCGACGGCCCCGGGACCGGGAAGTCGCTGAAGCTCACGCTTCCCATCGAGCCGAGCACGCCGCGGTTCGCCGCGGGCGACGACGTGGTGCTGTCCTACAACGGCGGCGACGTCGCGAACCCCGCGTCGTTCCAGATCGTCGACTTCCAGCGCGGAACCCCGTTGCTGCTGCTCGCCGGGTTGTTCGCGCTCGCGGTGATCGTGCTGGGCCGCTGGCGGGGACTCGCCGCGCTGGTCGCGCTGGGGCTGAGCTTCCTGGT
This sequence comes from Amycolatopsis roodepoortensis, assembly GCF_024628825.1. Taxonomy (NCBI): domain Bacteria; kingdom Bacillati; phylum Actinomycetota; class Actinomycetes; order Pseudonocardiales; family Pseudonocardiaceae; genus Amycolatopsis; species Amycolatopsis roodepoortensis. The sequence goes on along the minus strand of NZ_CP102415.1, from coordinate 9,223,828 downwards.
ACTGGCGTTCTTCGTGCTGCCGTCGATCCTCGCCGGGGAAAGCCCGCTGCTGGTGGCGATCGCGGGCGCGGGCGCGATCATGTTCGTCGCGCTGTACCTGACGCACGGGTTGTCCGCGAGAACGTCGGTGGCGGTGCTGGGCACCTTGGTGAGCCTGGTCCTGATCGGCGTCCTGTCCGCGATCTTCTCGGCCGCGGCGTCGCTGACCGGGCTCGACGACAGCACTTCCCAGCTGATCGGTTCGCTCGGGCACGGGATCGACGCGCGCGGCCTGCTGCTGGCGGGCGTCGTGATCGGCGCGCTCGGTGTGCTGGACGACGTCACGGTGACGCAGACGAGCGCGGTGTGGGAGCTCCGGCGCGCGAACCCGTCGCTCGGCTGGCGTGAGCTGTACGGCGCGGGCCTGCGGATCGGCCGCGACCACGTCGGCTCGGCGGTCAACACGCTCGTGATGGCGTACGCGGGCGCCGCGCTGCCGGTGCTGCTGTACACGTCGCTTTCCGGGGTCGGGCTCGGCTCGATCCTCGGCGCGGAGGACATCGCGCAGGAGATCGTCCGGACGCTGGCCGGCAGTGTCGGCATCGTCGCGGCGGTCCCGGTCACCACCGTGCTGGCCGCGCTGATCGCCTCGCGGGAGCCCCAAGAGTCCCTGTAACCACAAGCGCCCCAAAGCGCGAGCCCGCCGCGCGATCACGGGCCGGAGTCGGGTACGAAGAGGCCGCACCCGAGGTTCGCCGCGTGATCGGAGGGGCCATGTTCGACGTGTTCGCCGTCCCCAGACAGCTGACCGCCGTCGCGCGGCGCGTGCTCGGCTCGGCGTGGGAAGCCGTCGAGGCGGTACCCAAGATCGCCGCCGCGCTCGACGACGTCCGGTCGACGCTCAAGCACTCGGAGCGGCTGGCGACCTTCGCCGCGGGCGAGCTGCCGGAGATCGTCTACCAGCTGGAGGAGATCAAGGCGCGGCTGGAGAAGCTGGAGACCCGCACCGAGAAGGCCTAGCCGGTGTCGCGAAAGCCACTTTCGGGACATCAGACGTCTCGAAAGTGGCTTTCGCGACATGACCACCAGGACGAGCACCCCGCAGAATCCCGGTACCGAGCGGGTCTGGTCTCGTGAGTGGTAAAGACGGTTCTAACCACTCGCGAGGCCGAGCGCCGTCCGCGCGGCTCAGTCCAGGGTCGCCACGAACCGGCTGACCGCCTCCATCGTGAACCGCTGGATGTACTTCCCGGCGGGCGCCGCCGAAGCCAGCCGGTAGAGCGGGCGCTCCGCCGCCGCGTCCCCGCGCGCCTCCGATTTCAGCTGCGCCACCAGCAGTTCCGAGAACACCAGTCCGTTCGCGTCGGTGTTGTTCAGCAGCGCGTTCGCCAGCTTGCGCAGTTGCAGGATGCCCAGCTCCCGGCCGCCCGCACCGGAGTAGACGGCAAGGTCGACCTTCGCGACCTTGCGGCGTTTGCCCGCGTTGACCAGCAGGCTGACCGTCCGGGTGCCGCGCACGTCGCTGATCACCAGGTCGATGCGCTCGGCCGCGGTCAGGTCGATCCGCCGCACACCCCAGGTCCGCACGATGAGCGTGTCGCCTTCGAGCCACACCCGGCGCCGCAGGTTGTAGAACATGATGTAGAGCAGCGGTATCGCGATCACGCCTGCGACCACGAGCCCGGCGATCTCACCGCCGATCAGCCCGGCGATCCCGCCGAACGCGGCCGCGAAGATCACGACGCCGACGACGCTGGAGCAGCCCCGCCTGCGGCGCAGCTTGGGGTCGTCGTGGAACAGCGGGAGACGTTCGGGGGTCTCCGGGGTCCCGGTCGGCTCGGCCATCACGCGCCCGTCCCGGCCAGGAACGGGTTCCCCGCCCGCTCCTGCCCGATCGTGGTGGCCGGGCCGTGCCCCGGGAGGACGACGGTGTCGTCGGGCAGCGTCATCACCTTGGCACCGAGCGACCGCACGAGTTCGTCCCCGTCCCCGGCGGACCGGCCGATCGAACCGGCGAACAGGCTGTCCCCGGTGAGCACGATCCGGCCGCCCTCGGCGGAGGTCAGCCCGAACACCACCGAACCGGCGGTGTGCCCCGGTGTACCGGACACCGTGATCTCCAGTCCGGCCAGCCCGAGCGGGCCATCGGCGAGTGGCACGATCCCGTCCTTCCGTTCTCCGGCGTCCCGGCCGAGCAGTGGCCGGTCCGCCTCGTGCAGATAGAGAGGTATTCCGTGGCGCGCGCCGATCTCGTCCGCCGAAGCGACGTGATCGGGGTGGCCGTGGGTGGCGAGCATCGCGACCGGTGTCAGGCCGTGGGTGGAAAGCGCGGCCGCGAGCGGTCCGGCGACGTCCTCCCCGGGATCGATGATCACGCACTCCCCGCCGCCTTCAGGGGCGAGCAGGTAGCAGTTGGCTTCGAGGGGGCCTGCCGGAAAACCGACGACCAGCACGAAACGCCTCCTCAGTTCTTCCGCCGAACAGGTGACAGGATGGCCCTGATCACGATCAAGTAAGCCTAGCGGCCCCTGTACGGGGGCCTCACAGGCTGTGCCAATAGACTCCCGCTACCTCAGACGTGTGACATCGAGTGGAAACCGGGAGGGCGGGTGCCGACCAACCAGCAGCGCCGCGAAGCCGCGAAGCGCAAGCTCGAGCGACAGATCGTGCGACGGGCCGAACAGGCCAAGCGGCGCAGGATCGTCGGCTCGGTAGCGGTCGTCGGTGTCGTCGCCATCGTGGCGGGCGCGGTGTGGTGGATCGTCAGCAGCAACAGTGGTGACGATGCCGCCTCCGACGCTTCCCCGAGCTCGGCCCCTCCGACCCCCGAGGTCACCATCCCCACGGAGCGCGCTCCGATGCCGAAGCGGCCGACGCCGCTGGCGAACCCGGTGGCCTGTGACTACAAGGACGACTCCAGCAAGCCGGCTTCGAAGAAGGTGAACAAGCCGGAAGGCAAGGACGTCTCCTCGAACGGCACGGTGAACGTCGTGCTGAAGAGCACCGCGGGCGACATCCCGCTGACGCTCGACCGGGCGCTCGCCCCGTGCGCCGTGCAGAGCTTCATCAGCCTCTCGCAGCAGGGCTACTTCAACGACACCAAATGCCACCGGCTCGGCACCACCGGCCTGCAGATGCTGCAGTGCGGTGACCCCGAAGCCAGCGGTATGGGCGGCCCGGGCTACACCATGCCGGACGAGGCGTTCCAGGAGATCAAGTACGGCCGCGGCATCCTCGCGATGGCGAAGACGCAGCAGCCGAACTCCGGTGGCAGCCAGTTCTTCATGGTCTACGGCGAGGCCGAGCTGTCCCCGGACTACTCGGTCTTCGGCAGCATCTCCGACGAGGGCCTGAAGGTGCTCGACAAGGTCGCCAAGGCGGGCGCGAACGCGCAGGCAGGCAACGGCGACGGCACCGGCCCGCCCAACACCGAGGTCAAGTTCACCGGCGTCACGGTCAACGCCTGACGTGAAGCTGGAAGTCAACGGCGCGCCCGCCCGGTCGGAAGACCTGGCGGGCGCGTTCGGCTATGGCCACTTCACCGCGATGCAGGTCCGCGACGGCAAGGTCCGCGGGCTCGACATTCACCTTCACCGTCTCGCGACGAGCACGCGGCGCATGTTCGCCCACGACCTCGACACCGAGGCGGTGCGCGGGTACGTACGGCAGGCGATCCGGGGTGAAGACGCGTTGTCCGTACGGGTGCTGATCTTTTCCCGGGCGTTGGACTGGTCCGATCCCGGCGCACCGGCCGCACCGGACGTCCTCGTCCGCGTCGGGCCGCCCCGTGAGCACGAGATGACACCGCTGCGCCTGCGATCCGTGCGCTACGAACGGGTTCTCCCCGAGGTCAAGCACGTCGGCACGTTCGGGCTGCTCCACCACACGCGCGAGGCGAAGCTGGCGGGCTACGACGACGCGCTGTTCGTCGACCACCAGGGCCGGGTCAGCGAGGCGTCGATCTGGAACGTCGGTTTCCTCGACGGCGGCACCGTGGTCTGGCCGCAGGCACCGGTGCTCGACGGGATCAGCCAGCAGCTGGTGCGTCGCGGCCTCGAGCGAAACGGGATACCGCAAGAGATCCGCGACGTCCGCCCCGCCGATCTGCCGGGATTCGACGCCATGTTCCTGACCAATTCGGAGTCGGTCGGCTGGCCGGTGGCGTCGGTGGACGACGTCGTACTGCCGTTCGCTCCGGAGACGGGGCGGATCCTCACCGAGGCGTACGAAAGCAACCCCTGGGACGAGATCTAGCGCGCTGACCGATCGGTCCAGGTGGTCGTGAGTGGCGTTTCGGGTTCTAACCCGAAACGCCACTCACGACCACGGCGAGCTCAGCGGTAGGTGAACTTCGGCGGCCGCCGCGCCAGGAACGCGGCCACTCCCTCCGCGTAGTCCTCACCGTGCAGGGCACCGAGCCGGATCTCGTCGACCTCGGCATCGGATTCCTGTTGTCCCGCCACGATCTTCTCGATGATCCGGTTCATCCCGCGCACCGACGCCTGCGAACGCGAAGCCAGCGTCTCGACGAACTTCGTGGTCGAAGCCTCCAGCTCATCGGCCGGGAAGACGTCGTTCAGCAACCCGATCTCCCGCGCCCGGCGGGCGTCGACGAGTTCACCCGAGAGCAGGAAGTACTTCGCGTGCGCCGGGCCGACCAGCGAGACCAGCCGCCGCGTCGAGTCGAAGTGGTAGACGATCCCGAGCTTCGCCGGCGTGATGCCGAAACGCGAGCCCTCCGCGGCGAAGCGGAAGTCGCAGGCGACCGAGATCTGGCATCCGCCGCCGATGCAGTTCCCCTGGATCATCGCGACCGTCGGCTTCCGCGACGCCGTCAGCGCCGCCACGGCCCCGTCGACGGCCTTGTCGTAGGTCTCGGCCGCGTCGGCGGTGGAGCGCAGCTCCCGGAACTCGCTGATATCGGCGCCCGCCGAGAAATGCGCGCCCGCGCCGGTCAGCACGAGGACCTTGATCGCCGGATCCGCCTCCACCCGCGCCACCACGTCCGGGATCGCCGACCACATCCCGTAGGTGATCGCGTTCATCTTCTCCGGCCTGGTGAACGTCAGCCGCGCGACCTCGCCGTCGCGAGTGAACTCGAACCCGTCAGTCATGCCCGGACTCTAACCGGGACCGACCGAAGATCACGAAGCCGAAGTGACCCGATACACGTCGTAAACGCCTTCGACGCCCCGGACCACCTTCAGCACGTGCCCGAGATGCTTCGGGTCGCCCATCTCGAATGAGAACCGGCTGACCGCGACCCGGTCGCGTGACGTCGTGACCGACGCGGACAGGATGTTGACCTTCTCGTCCGCGAGCACCTTCGTGACGTCCGAAAGCAGGCGGTGCCGGTCCAGCGCCTCGACCTGGATCGCGACGAGGAACACCGAAGACGCCGACGGCGCCCATTCCACCTCGACGAGCCGCTCGGGCTGGGCCCGCAGGTCGTCGGCGTTGGTGCAGTCGGTCCGGTGCACGCTGACGCCGCCGCCGCGGGTGACGAAACCGAGGATCTCGTCGCCGGGCACCGGCGTGCAGCAGCGGGCGAGCTTGGCCCAGATGTCGCTGGCGCCCTTCACCACGACGCCGACGTCGTTCGAGCCGCGGCGGCGGGTGACCGTGGACGGGGTCGCGCGCTCGGCGAGCTCCTCCTCCGCCTCGTCTACCCCGCCGATGAGCGCGACCAGCCGCTGCACGACGTGCTTCGCGCTGGTGTGGCCCTCGCCGACGGCCGCGTACAGCGAACTGATGTCCGGATGCCGGAGCTCGGTGGCGACCGCGCCCATCGACTCGGCGGAGACCAGCCGCTGGATCGGGAGGCCGACCTTGCGGACCTCCTTGGTGATGGCCTCCTTGCCGCCTTCGATCGCCTCGTCGCGGCGTTCCTTGGCGAACCACTGCCGGATCTTCGCGCGCGCCTTGGGCGAACCGGCGAACTGCAGCCAGTCGCGGCTCGGCCCCGCCGTCTCGGCCTTCGAGGTGAAGATCTCGATGACCTCGCCGTTCTCCAGCTTGCGCTCGAGCGCGACGAGCCTGCCGTTGACGCGGGCCCCGATGCAGCGATGACCGACCTCGGTGTGCACGGCGTAGGCGAAGTCGACCGGCGTCGAATCGACCGGCAGCGTGATCACGTCACCCTTGGGCGTGAACACGAAGATCTCGCGCGAGGCGAGCTCGTAGCGCAGCGACTCGAGGAAGTCCCCCGGGTCCGCCGCTTCACGCTGCCAGTCGAGGAGCTGGCGCATCCACGCCATCTCGTCGACGTCCATGGCGTTCCCATTGTGGGTGCCCTTGGTCTCCTTGTACCGCCAGTGCGCGGCGATGCCGTACTCGGCGGTGCGGTGCATCTCGTAGGTGCGGATCTGGACTTCCAGCGGTTTGCCGTCCGGCCCGATCACCGTGGTGTGCAACGACTGGTACACACCGAACCGCGGCTGCGCGATGTAGTCCTTGAACCGGCCGGGAACCGGCTGCCACAGCGCGTGGACGACGCCCATCGCGGCGTAGCAGTCACGGACGTCCTCGACCAGGATCCGCACGCCCACCAGGTCGTGGATGTCGTCGAGGTCGCGGCCGCGGACGATCATCTTCTGGTGGATCGAGTAGTAGTGCTTCGGCCTGCCCTCGACCTTGGCGGTGATCCGCGAGCCTTCGAGGTTGCTGGTCAGCTCGGTGATCACCGAGCGCAGGTAGGTGTCGCGCGAAGGCGCGCGATCGGCGACGAGGCGGACGATCTCGTCGTACTTCTTCGGCTGGAGGATGGCGAAGGCCAGGTCCTCCAGCTCCCATTTGACCGTCGCCATGCCGAGCCGGTGCGCCAGCGGGGCGAGGACCTCCAGGGTCTCGCGCGCCTTGCGGGCCTGCTTCTCCGGCGGCAGGAAGCGCATCGTGCGCATGTTGTGCAGCCGGTCGGCCAGCTTGATGACCAGCACGCGCGGGTCGCGTGCCATCGCGATGACCATCTTGCGGATGGTCTCGGCCTCGGCGGCCGTGCCGAGCTTGACCTTGTCCAGTTTGGTGACGCCGTCGACGAGCTCGCCGACCTTCTCGCCGAAATCGGCCTTCAGGCTCTCCAGCGAGTAGCCGGTGTCTTCGACGGTGTCGTGCAGCAGCGCCGCGACCAGCGTCGTGGTGTCCATGCCGAGTTCGGCGAGGATGGTCGCGACCGCGAGCGGATGCGTGATGTACGGGTCGCCGGACTTGCGCCGCTGCTCGCGGTGCAGCTCTTCGGCGACGTCGTAGGCGCGCTGGAGCTGCGCGAGATCGGCGTTGGGATGCAGCTCGCGGTGGATGACGGCGAGCGGCTCGAGAACCTGCTTGACCGGCGCGGCGCGCTGCGCGGTGATCCGGCGGGCGAGGCGGGCGCGCACGCGGCGCGTCGCGGACGGCGTCGGCGCTGCCCCCTGTCGCGCCGCACCGTTCTGCTCGGTGCCGTCCTTCGAGGACACCGCGGCATCGAGCTCTTGGCTCACCCGCACCTCCTGCGCTTCGTGCGGCCTTCGGACATCAAGGGTAACCGCTCCCCCTCGCGGCTCACTTGGTACGCCCGGTCAACACACCCGGAGGGCCTCCACACGGCGCCCTTCAAGCACGGAACGACCACCGAGCGCGCCGAGTTCCATGACCACAGAAACCCCGGTGACCTGCGCCTTCGCGTCTTCCAGCAATTTGCAGGTGGCCGCGACAGTGCCACCGGTGGCGAGCACGTCGTCGAGGACCGCGACACGCTGGCCGGGCTCGACGACGCCTTCGGGGAGTTCGACGGTCGCGGTGCCGTACTCCAGCGTGTACCCGACCCTGCCCGCGACCCGGGGCAGCTTGCCGGGCTTGCGGATCAACGCGACACCGAGCCCACGGGCGTAGCCGACGGCGGCGGCCAGCAGGAATCCGCGTGCTTCCACCCCGGCCAGCAGATTGGCGTCGGGATCGACGGTGGCGGCCAGCGCGTCGGTGACGGCCTTGAAGCCCGCCGCGTCGGCGAACAGCGGGCTCAGGTCCCGGAACAGCACGCCGGGTTCCGGGAAGTCCGGCACGTCGGCGATGAGGTCGAGTGCCTTGTCCAGCTCCATCTGCTTCCTGCTCTCCTGAACACCAGGAAAGGTCCTTCCCTCACGGAGTTCGCAAGGAAAGGACCTTTCCGGGGGTTTGAACTCGATTACCTCTTGCGCTTGCCCGACGGACGGCCCTTGTGGGCCTTCTGGTTCCGGGCGGGGACGCTCGCCGCGGCGGCGTACGCCTTCTCCTTGCGGAGCTCGGCGGCCAGGGCGTCCTCGTCGTTCGGGTCGAAGTCGTCGTCGCGCTCGGCGGCCTTGCGGGCCTGGTTCGCGCGCCGCGCGGCGACCCGGTCCGCCTGCTGGCGGAACTTCGGGTCACGCATCTTCAGGTCCACCAGCAGCGGGGTGGCCAGCGCGACCGACGACAGCACACCGACCAGGGTGCCGGTGAGCTGCACCAGCGCCAGGTCCTGCAGCGTGCCGGAGCCGAGCAGGATGTACCCGACGACGAGCAGGCCGAGAATCGGCAGCATCGCGATCAGCGCCGTGTTGAACGACCGCATCAGCGTCTGGTTCAGCGCCAGGTTGGCCGCCTCGCCGAAGGTGCGGCGGGTGAGCCCGAGCAGACCGCGCGTGTTCTCGCGGACCTTGTCGAACACCACCACCGTGTCGTACAGCGAGAACCCGAGGATCGTCAGCAGACCGATCACCGTCGCCGGCGTGACCTCGAAGCCGATCAGCGAGTACACACCCGCCGTCACCACGATGTCGTGCAGGAGCGAGATCAGCGCCGCGGCGGCCATCCTGACGTCGAAGTACAACGCCAGGAACAGCGTGACCGCCAGGAGGAACACCCCGAGCGCGATCAGCGCCTGCCGCGAGATCTCCCCGCCCCAGGACGCGCTGACCGCGCTGTCGCTGATGGCCTGGACACTCGGCTGGCCGCTGCTTCCGATCGGGCCGAGGTCCCGGAACAGCGCTTCCTTGATCTTGGCGACCTCGCCGGCGTCCAGGGTGTCCGAACGGAGCTGGATGGTCGACGAGGCACCGCTGCCGACCTTCTGCGCCTCGTCGGCCGGACGGCCGAGCGCGTCGGCGAAGACGTCCTTGGCCTGCTGTTCGGTGATCTGGCCGTTCTTGCCGTTCGCGGGCAGCTGGATCTGGGTGCCGCCTTCGAAGTCGATCCCGAAGTTGAAGCCCTTGATCCCCATCGACGCGATGCAGACCAGCACCAGCGCGCCGAAGAAGATGTACCAGCGCTTGCGCTTGCCGACCACGTCGAACGCGCCCGTGCCCACATAGAGGCGGCGGAAGATGCTCTCGCGCTTGCCCGCGGTGGTGGTGTTGTCGTCGACCACGGTCACGCCTCCTTGACGTTCGGGCGGCCGGCGGCCGGACGGGCCGCCTTGCGCTCCGAGCCCACCTGCTGCACGGCACCGAGGCCGAGGTTCTTGGGGTTGGACAGGAACTTCGACTTCGAGCGGGACACCATCGAGACCAGCGGGTGGGTCACGAGGTAGACCACGACGAGGTCGAGGACCGTCGACATGCCGAGGGTGAACGCGAAGCCCTTGACCTCACCGACGGCCAGCCAGTACAGGATGGCGGCGGCGAGGAAGCTGACCGCGTCCGACGCGAGGATCGTGCGCTGGGCACGGGACCAGCCTCGCGGTACCGCGGAGCGGAACGTTCTGCCTTCCCGGATCTCGTCCTTCAACCGTTCGAAGTAGATGACGAACGAGTCCGCGGTGATACCGATCGCGATGATCAGGCCCGCCACGCCGGCGAGGTCGAGGGTGTACCCGATCCACCGCCCCAGCAGCACCAGCACCGCGTAGACCAGCGAGAACGACAGGGCGAGCGACAAGATCGTCAGCACACCCAGCAGCCGGTAGTAGAACAAGCAGTAGATGAAGACGATCAGGAGGCCGAGGCCACCGGCGATCAGGCCCGCCTGCAGCGACGCGAGACCCAGGGTCGCGGACACCGTCGTCGCGTCCGAGGACTCGAACGACAGCGGCAGCGAGCCGTACTTCAGCACGTCGGCCAGGTCCTTGGCCTCGGTCTGGCTGAAGCGGCCGGTGATCTGGGTCTGCCCGCCGAGGATCGCCGACTGGATGGTCGGCGCGGAGACGACCTGCGTGTCGAGGACGAACGCGGCCTGCTTCTGGACGTTCTTCGAGGTGAAGTCGCCCCAGATCCGGGAGCCCTCGCCCTTGAAGTTCAGGTTGACGACCCACTGGGAGTTCTGGGTGTCGTAGCCCGAGGAGGCGTCGGAGATCTCGGTCCCGGGCAGGAACTCCGGCTCCAGCAGGTACTTCATGGTGTTCTTGTCACCGCAGGCGACCAGCGGCTTGTCCGTGAGGTCGTTGCCGACCAGCGGGTCCGACACCTTGGGGTCGCAGTTGAGGGCCGCAAAAGCCTTCTCTGCGGCCGCGGCCTGCTTCGCCTGGTCCGTCGAAAGCAGATCGGGGTTCTGCCGGAGACTCCGGGCTTCCTCGATCTCCTTCTTGGTCTGCTCGTCGGAGTCGCCCTGCTGCTGCGGCGCTCCGACAGCGCCACCGCCACCGTTGGCCGGGCTGGTCGGCGGGGCGCTCACACCCGGCGAGGTCGGCGGCGCCGAAGACGGCGTGCCCGAGGCGGGCGGGGCCGACGGCTGCTGCACCGGGGTCACCGGCTGCGACGTCACGACCTTCCGGAAGCCGAGCTTCGCGGTCTTGCCCAGCGTCTTGGCCTGGTCGCCCTGCTCACCGGGGACGGTGATGACGACGTTGCTGCCGTCGAGGACGACCTCGGTGCCGCTGACGCCGATACCGTTGACCCGGCGCTCGATGATCGAGCGGGCCTGTTCGAGGGACTCTCGCGGAGGGTCGCCGCCGTCGGGGTTTCGGGCGGACAGGGTGACCCTCGTGCCGCCTTGCAGATCGATGCCGAGCTTCGGCGTCGGCTTGCCGCTACCGGTGAAGAACACCAGGGCGTACAGCGCCACCACGATCAGGGCGAAGAAGGCGAGATAGCGTCCCGGGCGGAGATGCCCGGCCGGTGCGGCCACTGTGCTTCGGTCTCCTCGGACGGACTGGGTTTTTCCCCAATGGACTTGGCTGTTCACTCACTGGACGGGAGTCCGGCGGTACCGCGAACGAGCACGACTATGACGACGGACACGCACGCAGCACCGAGACACTACTCGGTGCTGCGTGAGCCCGGCGTTGGCCCCGCACCTACGAAAGTCTGGTGTCGGGGATGGCCTTACAACCGCTACTTCTTGCCGTGCTCCAGCGGAGGAGCGATCTGCGCGCCCGACTTCTCCTCGACGCGCTCGTCGTCCTTCGACTCGACGACCGGCGCTTCGACGACCTCGTCGGTGTCGGTGGCGTCGGTGACGTCTTCGTCGGTCTCGACGACCGGCTCGACCTTCTCGCGGACGGCCTGGCGCAGCCAGGTGGTCACGACGCCCGGAGCGATCTCGAGGTCGATCGTGGTGTCGGCGGAAGCGTCGGCGACGGACGCGTAAAGACCGGAGGTGGTCATCACCCGGTCACCGGGAGCCAGGCTCGCGAGCAGCTCCTGCTGCGCTGCCGCCGCCTTCTTCTGCTTACGGGTGCCCATGACGAGCGGAATCGCCACAACGAGCATCAGGAGCAGCGGCAGCAATAACTGGTTCATGATTCTCCATTTCGAGCGGACGCCGCGCGGTGCGCTGTTTTGTCCGGTTTGGCGGGGTGTGCTCTCTCCGAGTGTGCCAGGTGCCAGCGGAAACTCCACCACCACCCGTCGTCACCACGGGCCTCGGACCGCGTGAACGGTCCGGTCAGTCCTGGTCGAACAGGGTCGGTCCGCCCTGATCGCCGCGCGTGGCGCCGGCCGGGACCGGCAGGCCGAGGTGTTCCCACGCGGCCGCTGTGGCGACCCGGCCGCGAGGAGTGCGGGCGAGCATACCGGCGCGGACCAGGTAAGGCTCACACACCTCTTCGACGGTGGTCGGTTCCTCCCCCACCGCGACGGCCAGCGTCGACACGCCGACCGGGCCGCCGCCGAAGGAGCGGACCAGCGCGGTCAGCACCGCGCGGTCGAGCCGGTCGAGGCCGAGTTCGTCGACGTCGTAGACCTCCAGCGCGGCCCGCGCGATCTTGCGCGTGACCTTGCCGTCGGCCCGGACCTCGGCGTAGTCGCGCACCCGGCGCAGGAGCCGGTTCGCGATCCGGGGTGTGCCGCGGGACCGGCGGGCGATCTCCGCGCAGCCGTCCCGGTCGATGTCGATGTCGAGGATCGTGGCGGCGCGGCGGGCGACGAGTTCGAGTTCGCTGTCGCTGTAGAACTCCATCTGGCCGGTGAAACCGAACCGGTCGCGCAGCGGGCCGGTCAGCGAACCGGACCTCGTCGTGGCGCCGACCAGCGTGAACGGGGCGATCTCCAGCGGGATGCTGGTGGCGCCGGGCCCCTTGCCGACGACGACGTCGACACGGAAGTCCTCCATCGCGAGGTACAGCATCTCCTCGGCGGGACGGGCGATGCGGTGGATCTCGTCGATGAACAGGACGTCGCCGGGCGCCAGGTTCGACAGCATCGCGGCCAGGTCGCCCGCGCGTTCCAGCGCCGGTCCCGAGGTGATGCGGATGGCGGCGTTGAGTTCGGCGGCGACGATCATCGCCATACTCGTCTTGCCGAGCCCCGGCGGACCGGAGAGCAGGACGTGATCCGGCGGGACACCCCGGCGTCGCGCGCTCTCCAAGACGAGTTCGAGCTGTTCACGCACCCGCGGCTGACCGACGAACTCGTCGAGTTTGCGCGGGCGCAGCGTGGTCTCGACCTCGCGTTCGCCCGTCTGCGGCAGCGCCGAAAGCGTCTCGTCGTCGGCGTCGAATTCCGTCACGGCCTCATAGTCCATGTGGCCGGTTACCGCTTACGCCCGAGGGTGGCCAACGCGGCGCGCAGCACGGACGACGTCGTGTGGCCTTCGCCTTCGCCGAGCACCTTGTCGACGGCCTGTTCGGCCTGCTTGGCCGGGAAGCCGAGACCCGCGAGCGCCTCGACGACCTCGCCTCGCAGCGCACCGGGCGCCACGACCGCGGGCGAACCGTCGGTCGGACCGGCGAGCGCGGTGACCTTGTCCCGGAGTTCGAGCGTGAGCCGCTCGGCACCCTTGCGGCCGATACCGGGCACCTGGGTGAGCACGGTGATGTTGCCTTCGACCAGCGCGGAACGCAGCTTGTCGGGATCGAGGACGGCGAGTGTCGCGAGCGCGAGCCGCGGGCCGATCCCGGAGACCGTCTGCAGCAGGCCGAACAGTTCGCGGGCGTCGGCGTCGGCGAAACCGAACAGCGTCAAGGAATCCTCGCGGACCACGAGCGCGGTGTGCAGCATCGCCTCCTCACCGCGGCGAAGCGTCGCGAGGGTGGCGGGGGTGGCCTGCACGGCGAAGCCCACTCCCCCGACCTCGATCACGACGTGGTCGAGACCGATGGAGAGGATTTCACCGCGTACCGAGGAGATCATCGAGCCGCTCCCTGCGTTTTGGCTTGTTTGGCCGCGGCGGCGAGCCTGGCCTTGTGGTTCTTGGCGATCTCGGCCGCCCTGGCCTCGGCTTCGGCGAGCCGGACCCGCATCGGCTCGCGCCACAGGTGGCAGATGGCGAGCGCGAGCGCGTCCGCGGCGTCCGCCGGATGCGGTTTGACCTCGAGACCGAGCAGCCGCATGACCATACCGGTGACCTGCGCCTTGTCCGCGCGCCCGGAGCCCGTGACGGCGGCCTTGACCTCGCTCGGGGTGTGGAACACGACCGGCAGCCCGCGCCGGGCCGCGGCGAGCGCGACGACGCCACCCGCCTGCGCGGTGCCCATCGCGGTGCGCACGTTGTGCTGCGCGAAAACCCGTTCCACGGCGACGGCCTCGGGCTTGTACCGGTCGAGCCAGCGCTCGACGGCGTCGGAGATCCCCAGCAGCCGCACGGAGAGATCGGCGTCCGGCGGGGTCCGCACGACGTCGACGGCCACGGCGCGGACGGTGCGGCCCGTGCCGCCGTCGACCACTCCCAGCCCGCACCTGGTCAGACCGGGGTCGACCCCGAGTACCCGCACGCGTTTTCCTCCGCTCCAGCGAACATCAGTTCGAGATCCGAGGCTACCCGGAGCGGGGTCGGGGCAAGATGAGGACATGCCGAGTCCCGACGACTTCACCGCCCATCTGGGTCTCCAGCCGTTGCCCGTCGAGGGTGGCCGCTGGGCACAGAGCTGGCGCGACGAAACCGCGTCCGCGATCTACTACCTGCTGGCGCCTCCGGAAACCTCGGCGCCGCACCGGCTGGACCGGCTGGAGATCTACGCGCACCACGCCGGGGCGCCGGTGCGGATGCTGCTGCTGTTCCCGGACGGGAGTGTTTCGCGGCCGGTGCTCGGACCGGACGTCGCCGCAGGTCAGCGACCGCAGGTGGTGGCGCCCGCCGGGGTGTGGCAGGCGTCGGTGAGCACCGGCGAGTGGAGCTTGGTCGGGACCGTGGTGGTGCCGCCTTATACGGACGACTGCGTGGAGTTCCGGTCCGCGGCGGCTTTGGCCGCCGAGTGGCCGGACGCGGCGGAGGACCTGGCGCCCTGGCTTGAGTGAGCGTGGGTCTTTGCATGTCCTTGCCTGACGTCCGCCCCAGCACGCCGACTGTGTGGATTTTGGGACGTTGGATGACCAAAAACCCACACAGTGCCCACGTGACCGGTCCGGTCACGATGCCAGACCACCGGAGACGTGAGGGGTGTGTGGAAATAGAGACGTTGAACGTCTCTATTTCCACACACCCCTCACCTGCGTTAACACTCGGCGCACGCCTGCCCCAAGTCCGTGATGGCCCCCTTCACTGCGTCTAGCGCAGTGAAGGGGGCCATCACGGACTTAAGCGAACCTCAGGGGCCGTCGACGCCGGGCGTCCAGCTCTCCGGGTCACCGGATTCGGTCAGCACCGGCTGGTACCGCGCGAAGCCCTCGGGCGCGTCCGCGTGCCACGGGAAGTGACCGTCCGGCGTGGCGACGATCAGTTGCAGCGCCGGGAAGTCCCCGTCCGGGTAGATCAGGAACGCGCTCCCGAAGTACTCGGGATAGTGCCCCTTCGCGACCCGTTCGAAGACCACCGGCGCGCCCTCGAAGAAATCGTCGTACTGCTTGCCGACCTCGAAGATCTCGCCGGCGGCCGCGCGGTCGACGTAGGCGTCGAGCAGGACCGGCCCCATGTGCTCGGGCAGTCCGATCACGACCGCTTCCGCGACGTTGTGCAACGCCCAGGCGCACGCGGTGAAGCAGAACGGCGCTTCCTCCTCGTCGCCTTCGACCGCGATGACCGCGTTCCCTCTCGCCTTCGCCTGTCCCTCGATCCACTGGATGAGTTCGGTTTCTTCGGCGGTGAGGGCGTCGGCTTCGGAGGTCGTCACGCGCGACATTGTGCCCCACGCGAGCGCCCGCACCTAGCCCCGGGACCGATTTTCCGCGGCATGGCGGGAAAATCGATCAGCCGACCTCGGCCATGACCTCGTCGGACACGTGGAATCCGGCGCAGTGCGTAGACGTTCTGCCCGTCGTCGCGCGCGACCGATCAGCCGACCTCGGCCATGACCTCGTCCGAAACGTCGAAGTTCGCGTACACGTTCTGAACGTCGTCGCAATCCTCGAGCGCGTCGATGAGCTTGAAGACCTTCTTCGCGCCTTCGACGTCCAGCGGGACGCTGACCGACGGCAGGAACGTGAGATCCGCGGACTCGTACTCGAAACCGGCTTCCTGCAAGGCTTTCCGGACCGGGACGAGGTCGGTGGCCTCGGAGACGATCTCGAAGTTCTCGTCGAGGTCGTTCACCTCTTCGGCACCCGCGTCGAGTACGGCCATGAGGACGTCGTCCTCGCCGGCGTCACCCTTGGGCATGATCACGACGCCCTTGCGGTTGAACATGTAGGCGACCGAACCCGGGTCGGCGAGCGAGCCGTTGTTCCGGGTGAGCGCGGTCCGCACCTCCATGGCGGCGCGGTTCTTGTTGTCGGTGAGGCATTCGATCAGCACGGCCACACCGTTCGGGCCGTAGCCTTCGTAGGTGATGGTCTGCCAGTCGGCACCACCGGCCTCTTCACCGGCGCCGCGTTTGCGGGCGCGCTCGATGTTGTCCTGCGGGACCGAGTTCTTCTTGGCCTTCTGGATGGCGTCGTAGAGCGTCGGGTTGCCGTCCGGGTCGCCACCGCCGGTCCGGGCCGCCACCTCGATGTTCTTGATCAACCGGGCGAAGAGCTTGCCGCGCTTCGCGTCCAGGTTGGCCTTCTTGTGCTTCGTGGTGGCCCACTTGGAGTGGCCGCTCATCTCTCCTCCATCTACTCCTGTGCCCGCCGCTGAGCACAGTGTCGGTTTTGCTAAGCCTGCCGCACGAGGTCGACGAACAGCCTGTGCACGCGTTCGTCCCCGGTGAGTTCGGGGTGGAACGACGTGGCGAGTACCGCCCCCTGCCGGACCGCGACGATCCTAGCGGCCGCGTCCTCGGAGCCCGGCATTTCGGGGACACTGGCGAGTACCTCGACCCCGTCGCCCGCCTTTTCGACCCACGGGGCGCGGATGAACACAGCGTGCACCGGGCCGCCTTCGACCCCGGTGAAGTCGAGGTCGGCTTCGAACGAGTCCACCTGCCGCCCGAATGCGTTGCGCCGGACGACGACGTCGAGACCGCCGAGTTGCCGCTGGTCAGGCCGTCCGTCGAGGGCCTGGCGGGCGAGCAGGATCATCCCGGCGCAGGAGCCGAACGCGGGCATCCCGTCCGCGATGCGCTCGCGCAGCGGCTCCAGCAGTTCGAAGGTCTCCAGCAGCCTCGACATGGTGGTCGACTCGCCGCCGGGCAGCACCAGGCCGTCCACTTCGGACAGTTCACCCGGGCGGCGGACCGGCAGCGCACGCGCACCGGCGCGTTCCACCATCGCGGCGTGCTCCCGCACGTCGCCCTGCAGTGCGAGCACGCCGACCACCGGCCGTGCCCCCGTCGCGATCGCCACCCGACCTCCCGAAAGACCTTCCCCCTAGCTTAGGCGCTTCGGGGAACGGCCAGGTCAGGGGACCCCGGCCAGCCGCAGCAGGGCGGCGGTCGCGGCGGCCGCCACGACGACCAGCGCGAACGGCAACTTGCGCCAGGCGAGCACGCCGCCGACCAGGACTCCCGCGGGCCGGGCGTATCCGGCGAACTCGTGTCCTTCGGTGAGCGCGGCGACGGCGACCAGCGCGGCCAGCAGGACGACGGCCGAACGCGCCATCAGTTTCTCGGCCTTGGGCGACACGGTGAACCGCGCCTTCAGCACCGGCCCGGCGAACCGGAAGGCGAAGGTCCCGGCCGCGAGGACCCCGCCGGCGATGATCAGTTCCAGCGGGTCCATCAGTGCACTCCCTCGGGTTCGCGTTCGGCGGGTTCCTTGGCGGCCACCCCGGCCAGCACGCCGACCAGCGCGAGCAGGACCGGCAGCCCCGCGGGCAGGAACGGCGTCGTGGCCAGCGCGACGGCCACGCCGACGAGCACCGGCAGCCGGGCGGCACGGTCGCGCAGCGACGGCAGGACCAGCGCGAGCAGGACCGCCGGGAAGGCGGCGTCGAGCCCGAAGGCGTCGGTGTCGCTGATCGCGGTCCCGGCGTAGGCCCCGGCGAGGACGCCGACGTTCCAGCAGACGAACAGCCCGATCCCGCACACCCAGTACGCCGCCTTGCGCCGCTCTTCATCGCGCTGGGCGAGGGCGAACGCGACCGATTCGTCGATCATCAGATGGCTGCCGACGATCCTCGACGACCACCGCTTCCCCAGGACGTCGCCGATCGCGAAGCCGAAGGGCAGATGCCGCGCGTTGGCGAGCAGACCCGCCGCGACGGCCGCCACCGGGCTGCCGCCGGCGGCGATGATGCCGACGAACATGAACTGCGAGGCACCGGCGAAGACCAGGACCGAAAGGAGCATGGGCGCCCAGATCGGGAAGCCGGAGCCCACCGCGATGGCGCCGTAGGAGATGCCGACAATGGTGTCGGCGAGGCAGACCAGCCCGATGTCACGGAGAAGATCGCGCCCCAGGACACGAGTGGTTGTTCGCCATATCGAACGCATAGCGTCATACAATGAACACAGCCGTGTTCGTCAAGGCGAACGCAACGACCGATGGAGCGAACGCATGTCCCCGACCGCGTCCGACGGCGCACCTCTGGACGTCATCGCCATGTCCCTGCGCCGGGAACGGGCCCGCACCGGACTGTCCCTCACCGAGGTCGCCAAACGCGCCGGCATCGCGAAGTCCACGCTCTCGCAGCTGGAATCCGGGACCGGGAACCCGAGCGTCGAGACGATCTGGGCGTTGTGCGTCGCGCTCGACGTCCCGTTCTCCCGCGTCGTCGAACCCGAACGCCCCCGCGTGCAGGTCATCCGCTCGGGCAGCGGGCCGACGGTGTTCGCCGAGCACGCCGATTACGCCTGCACGCTGCTCAGTTCCTGCCCGCCCGGCGCCCGGCGCGACGTGTACCTGATCCGCGCCGAGCCCGGGAAACCACGGCTCTCCGATCCGCATATGAGCGGCATCGTCGAGCACATCGTCCTCAGCGCGGGCCGCGCCAAGGTCGGGCCGCTGGACGAGCCGGTCGAACTGCTGCCAGGCGACTACATCTGCTACCCCGGCGACGTCCCGCACATCTTCGAGGCGCTCGAACCGGGCACGTACGGCGTGGAGATCGCCGAGTACACCTGATCAGGCCGGCTCCTTCTCTTCGGTGACCTCGGCGAGCTTCCAGCCGCCCTTCCGCCGCAGAACCAGGACGTAGTAGGCGATAGACAGCAGGGCGACGCAGGCCGTGACGATCAGGCTGGGCCGCCCCACCGCCGGATCGAGCAGGTTCTGGTAGACCACGAACACCAGCACCGCCAGCGCCAGCACCGGCGCGACCGGGAACCACGGCATCCGGTACTTGGCGTGCGCGGTGGCACCGGTGCGCCTTCCGACGATCGCGCCGAGGCAGAGCGCCGCGTAGACCGCCACGATCGACGTGCTCGTCACCACCAGCAGCAGTTTCGGGTCGACGAAGCAGAGCAGCGCGGCCACCAGGCCCGTGCCGACGGTGGCCACCCACGGCGTCCCGAACTTCGGGTGCACCGCGGCCAGCGCCCGGTTGACCGGCCGGGGCCACGCGCGGTCGCGGCCGCTGCTGAACAACATCCGCGAACTGATCAGCACGATCGCCAGCACGGCGTTGATGATCGCGAGCGCGACCGCCAGCCCGAGCACCGTGTCGAGGGTTCCGCCGCCGCGCGAGTCGATGAAGTAGGACAGCATGTTCTCCGAGGCGAACAACGCGTTCAGATCGGGCGCGCCGAGCAGGACCGCGGTCACCGGGATCAACTCGGCGAGCACCGTGATGCCGAGGGCCATCAGGATCGCGCGGGCGATGCCGCGCGAAGCGTCCTGCGTCTCCTCGCCGAAGTACACCGCCGAGCCGTAGCCGTTGTAAGCGAAGATCGCGACCGAGGTGGCGATCGCGATGGCGCCGACCGTGGCCGGTCCGCCGTCCGAGGCGACCGGATGGGCCAGCAGGTCGGTGAAAGAGCGCGCCGGGTTCAGCAGTCCGAGCGCGCTGACCACGATCAGCGCGAGGATCTCGATCGCCAGGAAGATGCCGGTGACCCAGGCGTTGAGCTTGATGTCGAACACGCCGACGACGGCCGCGACCACACAGGTCACGGCGGCGATCACCGAGCCGGGTACGCCGGGCAGGAGCACGCCGAGGTAGGTGCCGACGCCGAGCGCGATCACCGCGACGATGAGCACCTGCGTGATGATCATCAGGCCGAGTACTGCGAACCCGGGCAAGCGGCCGAGAGTGCGGGTGACGATCGCGTACTCGCCGCCCGCCAACGGGAACGCCGACGCCAGTTCGGCGTAGACGAAGGCCATGAACACTCCGACCACCGCGGCCGCCACGAAGCTGTAGAAGGCGCCCGTCCCGGCACCGGAGATCACCCCCGGCGCGATGATGAAGACCGACGAGGCGGGGCTGATCGCGGAGAGCGTGATGAGCAGCGTGCCGAGGGTGCGCAGACCGCGGCGCAGGGCTGGAGTGGACACGGCCGACCTCCTACAAGGTGGGTTCCTTGAATCTCCTTCGAAAAACCGTTGAGCACGCATCAAAGGCCTTCGGCCGTGTGACGTCAAGGGTTGATCGCGTACAACGCTTGCGTTTTTCGAACGAGATTCGAAGAATGGGGGCATGGCGAGACCCAGCAAGGCGGCGGAGCGACGGACCGAACTGATCGAGGTGGCCAGACAGGCCGTCCTCGAACGCGGCGTGCTGAACCTGCGGCTGAGGGACGTCGCCGAGGGCGCGGGCCTGTCGCCGGGCTCGGTCCTGTACTACTTCCCCACCCTCGCCGACCTGCTCCAGGAGGTGCAGCGCGAGGCGGTGGCGCGATTCTGTTCGGCGAGGGAGCTGGCCGCGGGCGCGAAGACGACCCCGTCCGGCCGGCTGCTGGCGATGATCCGCAGCGGCCTGCCGACCGGTCCCGACGACGAACTCTGCGTGCTGCTCTACGAACTCGGCACGATCGCCCGCCGCGATCCCGTGTACGCCGCCCGGCACATCACGCTCTACGAGCAGCAGGTCCGGATCTACACCGGAATCCTCGAAGCGGGCGCCGCCACCGGCGAGTTCACGCTGACCGCGGACGCGGTGTCGATCGCGCGGAACCTCGTCGCGCTGGAAGACGGCTACGGCCTGCACCTCACGCAGGCCGTGCCGACGCTGGAAACCGCCACCGCCGAGGCGATGTTGCTCTCTTACGCCCGCACAGCCACCTCGAACCCCTTGGAGGACCGTCCATGACCCGCGCCCGCGACCTGGGTGTCCCGCTGCCCGGCCGGACCGGCGAGCACAACGCGCTCACCGACGTCCCCGGCGTCGAGATCGGTTTCACGACCCTCGTCGAAGGCGAGTCGGTGCGCACCGGCGTCACCGCCGTCCTGCCGCGCGGGCGAGCGGACTTCGCCGTACCGTGCGCGGCGGGGACGTACGCCCTCAACGGCAACGGCGAGATGACCGGTACCGCGTGGCTGGCCGAAACCGGTTCGCTGACCCTGCCGGTGCTGATCACCTCCACCCACGCCGTCGGCGCGTGCCACCGCGGCACGATCGACTGGGTGGTACGGGAACGGCCCGACGTGGCCGCCGAATGGCTGCTGCCGGTGGTCGCCGAGACCTGGGACGGCTACCTGAACGACAGCACCGCACCGACCATCCACAGTGGACACGCCATCGCCGCGATCGACGCCGCGCGAACGGGTCCGGTCGGCGAGGGTTCCGTCGGCGGCGGTACCGGGATGACCTGTTACGGCTTCAAGGGCGGCACCGGCACGGCCTCCCGCGTCGTGTCCTACGGGGACGACGAGTACACCGTGGGAACGTTGGTACAGGCCAACTTCGGCTCACGTCGCGAGCTCACCGTCGCGGGCGAACACGTCGGAGCCGAACTCGGCGCCGACAACCCGATGGAGGAGGACTGGGCGGCGCCGTCCGGCGCGGGTTCGGTGATCGTGCTCGTGGGTACCGACGCTCCCCTGCTGCCCGGCCAGTGCACGGCTCTCGCCCGCCGTGTCCCGCTCGGCCTGGCCCGCACGGGCACCGCGGGTTCGCACTTCTCCGGCGACCTCTTCCTCGCCTTCAGCACGGCGAACCCGGGAGCGCTCACCAGCCGGTTCCCGCGGACGGAGGCTGCCGAGTACGAAAGCATGCGCTTCATCCCGTGGGGCAGGCTCGACCCGTTCTTCGAGGCCGTGGTGCAGGCGACCGAAGAGGCGGTGCTCAACGCCCTGTTCGCGAACGAGGAGATGACCGGTCACCGCGGCCACCGGGTCCCCGCACTCCCGACGTCACGTTGGCGCGCCTAGAAGCGGGGCTGTATCAGTCTCCATCGACGGTGAACCGCACCGCACCGGCCAGCCTCCGCGCGAGGTCGCGGGCGGCTTCCGGGGTGTCCGCACCGACCACCACGACGCCTGCCCGGTCGCCGGACTGGTGCACCGGGCCGATCCGGTCTCCGGGACGGACGGTCAGTTCGGCGTGCAGCACGGCCGGATGATCCCGCACCCGCTCCCAGCCCTCGATCCGGACCAGGCGCCCTGGCCGCGCGGTGAAAAAGCGGGCCGCTCCCGCGCGGCTGGGCGCCGGGCACCCGGTGGACGGGCGTCCGAGCAGATCGTCGAAGATCAGGCCGAACAGCTCCAGACCGGGAATGGCGTGCGCGAGCAGCCGGTGCAACCAGTCCCCGCCGGGCCGGACGTGCACTTCGCCGAGCACGACTTCCCCGGCACACAGCCACAATTCGACGTGGAAGACGCCGAAACACAGGCCGAGCGCGGTGAGCGCGGCGGTGACCTGCCGCTCGATCTCCCGGGTGCACTCCTCCGGCAGGTCCGCGGGAAGCAGATGCCCGCTCTCGACGAAATGCGGTGGTGGCAGCTTTTCCTTCTCAGTCACCGCGAGAACACGCGGCCGCCCGCCGAGGAAGACCCCTTCCACGCTGAATTCGGGACCGGACACGAATTCCTCGACGAGGAACAGTTCGCGATCGGGTAGTGCCTCGATCGCGGCGGGGAGATCGGCGGGCGCGGACACCTTCCGCACGCCGATGCTGGCCATGCCGTCTCGGGGCTTGACCACCCACGGGCCGGTGGAGGCGGCGAGGAATTCGGCCGCCTGGCCGGCGCCGGCGCACAGCCGCACCGACGGCTGGCGGAACCCGGCCGCGGCGAGCGCCTCCCGGCAGGTGTCCTTGTTGCGGACGCGGGAAACGGCGTTCGGCGAGTTCCCCACCGCACCGAAGACCCGTGCGCATTCGGCGACCGCGGCGAGCACGGTGTCCCGCAGTCCCAGCACCAGCTCGAACCGGTCGCCCGCCGCGAACCGCTCACGCGCCCATCGCGCGCAGGCCACCGGGTCATCGGGATCCACCACGGACACCTCGTCGGCGAGCGCGGTGACCTCCTTGGTCTCGGCCAGCAGTTCGGCCCGGCTGAGGATGTGGGTGCGGATTCCGCGGGCACGTGCCTGGTTCAGGGCGTCGGAGACGATGTCCCGGCTCGAGGAGATGGGGCCCGCACCGCCGACGAACAACAGGCGAGGCTCGTCTGACACGCTCATGATCTACCGTGCCAGCAGACGGCGCAGCCAGTCGAGCCGCGCACGCTGGGCGGTTTTCGAGACGACGGCGTCCGGCACCCATTCGTCGAAACTGTGGAACGCACCGGACCAGACGTGCAGTTCGGCCTCGCCACCCGCCTGCCAGATCCGGCTCGCGTACCGCACCGCTTCGTCACGCAGGGCCTCCACCGAACCGACGTCGATGAACGCGGGGGGCAGGCCCGCCAGGTCGTCCGCCCTCGCCGGTGCGGTGTAAGGGGAAACGTCGTCGGTGCCCCGGCGCTCGCCCAGCAGCGCCGTCCAGCCCGCGAGGTCGGAGAGCCGGTCCCACAGGCCGACGCCCTCCATCTGGAACGAGGACGGCGTGTCACACCGGTCGTCGAGCATCGGGCATTGCAGCATCTGTCCCAGCAGCGCGGGCCCGCCCCGGTCGCGGGCGAGCAGGCTGACCCCGGCCGCGAGGCAGCCACCCGCGCTGTTGCCAGTGATGACAATCCTGGCCGGGTCGAATCCGTGTTCGCCGGCGGCCGCGGCCACCCACTCCAGCACGGCGTAGCAGTCCTCCAGCGGTGCGGGGTCCGGGTTTTCCGGTGCCAGCCGGTAATCCACCGCGACCACGGCGAGCTGGAGTTCCTGGGCGCGGTCGAGCTCGCCGGCGAGTTCGACGGTCCGGTTGTTGCCCGCGACCATTCCGCCGCCGTGCGTGTTGTAGAGCACCGGATGCGGTCCTGGGCTCCCGGTCGGCAGGCATACGAGCACGGGGACCTCCGGTGCGTCCGGTGGCCCCGGCACCCGCAGCTCCCGGAGTTCGAACGCGCCGCCGCGCCGGATGTCCTCGTCCGACAGGCTCCCCGCCACGGTCCGCGCCCGGCGGTCGGCGAAGAGTTCCGGTGTCAGCGGCCCGCCCAGATCCGCGAGAATGTCCCGCAGCGGCGCGGCCAGCTCGTGGTCGAGCGGGGGTGGCGGGCCGACACGCGTGTCTTCGGAACCGGGGTGGGGTTTCGTGCCGGTCATTCCGCTCCTGCCGGGTTCGACGCCGGGTCCAGGTAGCGCTGGAGCAGGGCGTATGGCGGTCTCGGGGTCAGATAGAAGTGGTCGCCCGGTACGACGTGCTCGTCCAGGGTCGACGCGGTCAGCTCGCGCCACGGCCTGCGATCGGCGTCGACGTCCTCATCGCCGAAGATCGTCGTGACCGGGCACCGCAGGATCGGTTTCAGTGGATTGGCGTAGGCGTGGAACATCGCGCCATCGCCGATGATGTAGGGCAGCACCAGCTCCTGGAAGTACGGGTCCGCGGCCAGCTCGGCGTCGGTGCCGCCGAGCTCGATCAGCCGCTGGGCGACCGATTCCGGCGCCGGGTCCTCGTACTCGCCGGCGTCGGGCAGCGGGGCGTCCCGCGACCCGGAGGCGAACAGTCGCGCCGGGCCGCGGCCGAGTTCTTCCAGCCGCCGGGCGGTTTCCAGCGCGACCACCGCGCCGAGGCTGTGCCCGAACAAGGAAACGGGCAGGTCGTCGCCGAGCGCCGCCACCGCGTCGGCGATGTCCCTGCCGAGCCGGATCAGATCCGTCGGCGGCTCCTCGGCGATCCGCTCCGCGCGGCCCGGGTAGCACACCGCGAACACCTCGACGTCGTGCAGCTTCGCGCCCCAGTCACGGAAGAACGACGCCGATCCGCCGGCATGGGGGAAGCAGACGAGCCTCGCTTTCGCCAGCGGCCGTTCGACCGTCCGGTGCAGCCAAAGCGTGGCGGCCCCGGTCATCGGGCCGGTCCCTCGGTCGCGCGCTGCCTTCTGGCCCGCAGGGCACGGGCGCGCCGGGCCGCGGCCTGACGCTGCTCGGCCGACGCGCCCTGCGCTCCCCTGCCGCCCCCGCTGATCAGCTCGGCCTGCGCGGACACGGTGGTGTGCCGGAACAACGTCACGACCGACGGGCGGGTCCCGGTGTGCTGTTCCAGAGCGTTCTGCAACTGGAACAGGGTCAGCGAATGACCGCCGAGGTCGAAGAAGTTGACGTCGACGGGCACGTCGGGAAGCTGGAGGACCTCGGCCCACGCCGCCGCCACCCTGGCGGGCATTCCCTCGGTCGTCCGGTGGCCGTCGCCTGCCGGGCCGGGCCGCCGCAGGACCTCGTCCGCCGCCTCGCGTAGCCCGACGCGGTCGAGCTTGCCGGTGACGGTGACCGGCAAGGTGTCGACCAGCTCGAACCGGCTGGGCAGCGCGGCGGGGCCCAGCCGTTCGGCCAGGTGTGCGCGCAGCGAGTCCGCGCTTGCCCCGGGAGACGCGACTACGAACGCCACCAGCCGGGTCAGTCCGGAGTCCGGCGAAACCGCGCCCGCCCGCACACCCGGCGCGCCGAGCAGGGCCGTCTCGACCGCGCCGAGTTCCACCCGGTGCCCGCGGATCTTGACCTGGTGGTCGCTCCGGCCGAGAAAGTCCAGGGTGCCGTCGTCGTTCCAGCGAGCCCGGTCACCGGTGCGGTACATCCGCGCGCCTTCCACGCCGGCGAACGGGTCGCCGGTGAACACGCGGGTGGTCGCTTCGGGACGGCCGAGATAGCCGAGAGCCACGCCCGTCCCGCCGATGTACAGCTCACCGGCCACGCCTCTCGGCTGTGGAAGTCCTTCTTCGTCGAGCACGTAAAGGCGGGCGCCCGGCACCGGAACGCCGATGGAGACCGGGCCGGGGCGGTCGAACCTGCGGTAGCTCGCCCAGACGGTGGCCTCGGTCGGACCGTACTCGTTGATTAGCGCGACAGAGCGGCTGTGCCAGGCGAAATGCCGCTGTACCAACGGTTCCGGCAACGCCTCCCCCGCGACGATCACGGTGTCGACGGTCGACAGGCGGTTCCCTCCGGCACGTTCGGCCGCGTCCAGCAGCACACCGTAGAGGGAGGGCACGCACAGGAACCTGGTCACCCGGTGCGTGTCGATGAGGTCGACCAGCCGCGCCGGGTCACTGACCTCGTCGGGTCCGGCAACGACCAAGGTGCCGCCTGCCGTCAAGGTGCCCCACAACCCCGCCACCGACGAATCGAAGGCCAGCGGGGAGACCAGCAAGAACACGGAACGCCCGGGATAGACGGACCTGCGGGCCGCCGTCGAAGCGGCGAGAGCGCCGTGGTCGACCAGAACGCCTTTCGGCTCACCGGTGCTGCCCGAGGTGTAGATGACGTAGGCGGGGTCGCCGATCCCGGCCACGGGAAGGGTCGCGTCCGGTGCCGGGCCGTCGTGTTCGGCGGGCACCAGCCGCACGTCGAGCCCGTCGAGGCGGTAAGCCGACTCGGCGGCGACCACGGCGATCTCGGCCCCTGAGTCTTCCAGCACCGCGGCAACGCGGCGGCGGGGCTGGGCGAGGTCCACCGGGACGTAGGCGGCGCCCGCCCGAAGCACGCCGAGCACGGCGGCGATCATCGCCGCGGACGGCGGCACCAGCACGGCGACCCGGCTGCCCGGACCCGCTCCCGCCGCGAGCACCCGAGCCGCGACGCGCCCGGCCCACTCGTCGAGTTCGGCGTAACCGAGCGCTTCCCGGCCGGACCGGACGGCGACGGCATCCGGCGTGCGCCGCGCGAAGTCCGCGACCAGTTCGTGCACGGGCCGGGGCTCGTAGTCCGGTGGCGGGGCGTGGCCAAGGGCCAGCACGTCGGCTTCCGGGCTGTCGGTCCGGTGCCAGGTTTCGCGCAGGCGGTCACTCTGTCGCAACGAGAACATCACAACTCCTCCGGCGATGGTCGGATGCGGTGTTCGGGCCGGGGGCCACGGCAGGACCACCGGGTGGTTCCGCCCGCCGCAGGCTTTCGGTCAGGACGGCGATCTGACGGCCGAGGGTGCGGCCCGCGAGCATCGCCCGCAACGGCACCCGCACCCCCAGTCTCTGGTGGACGCGCCGGGCGAGATGCGTGATCAGCAGCGAATCACCGCCCAGCTCGAAGAAGTCCGACTCCGCGCCGACCTCCGGTGTACCGAGCAACTCCTGCCACAGCGCGGTCAGCAGTTCCGCCGGGCCCGGCGGCGCGGTGTCCGGGGTCTCCGGCGCCGGTTCTTCGGCGGTGACGGGCTTTCTCCCCAGCTCGGGTGCCATCCACCGCGGTCCTCCGAACGGGTACCCGGGCAGGTGGATCCGACGTCCGTCCGCGCACACGGACGTGATCGCGAGCGGCTGACCGCGCACCCACAACTCCCCGAGCGCGCCGAGCACTTCACGTCCGGGGGCCGGCGTCCGCTGTGCCGACAACGGGACGGTGGCCAGGCCCACCGCCTCGGCCAGCCCGGACAACGCCCGCCCCGGCCCGACTTCGACCAGCAGGGCACCGGGGAACCGCCGCGCGATCGCCGCGAGCCCGTCGCCGAACCGCACCGGGTGGCGGGCCTGCTCGACATAATCGCGCGGGCCGATCACCGCACCCGGGTCCAGCAGCTCGCCGGTGCGGTTCGAGACGAGCGGCAGCCGTGGGCTGCCGAACTTCACCCCTGCCAATTCCCTTGCCAGCGCGGGCAAAGCGGGCTCGATCAGCTTGGTGTGGAAGGCATGGGAGGTGTGCAGGACCTTCGCGTGCACACGATCGCCGAGAAAACGCCGGAAGGCGGCCACCTCGTCCGAAGCGCCGGCCAGCACACAGCTGTCCGGTCCGTTGGCCGACGCGAGCTCCACGTCCGCGCCCGCCTCGACTGCCAGCGCCATCGCCGTTTCCCCGTCACAGCCGAGCGCGAGCATCGTCCCCTGTGGACACTGGTGCATGGCGAGCCCGCGGGCGGCCACGAAGCGGGCGGCGCTGCGAAGGTCGAAAATCCCGGCGAAGCAGGCGGCGGTGATCTCGCCGAGGCTGTGCCCGGCGAGCGCGACCGGCTCGACACCCAGCTCGCTCAGCCCCACCGCGGCCGCGTACTCCACCGCGAACAGCGCGGGCTGGGCGAGATCGGTCGCGGCCAGCTCGGTCGCGGGGAACCCCGGATCGGACAACGCGGCACGCACCCGCTCCGCGAGCGGCGGCGCGAACGCGTCGAGGCACCGTTCCAGCACCTCGCCGAATCCGGGCAGCGCGTCGGCGAAGGCGGCCGCCATCCCCGGCCGCTGAGTGCCCTGGCCGGGGAACAGGAACACCACCGGCGCGCCGCCTTCGGCCGGGCGCTCGGCCCGCACGACCCCGGATCCACTGGTGAGGCGTTCCGCGAGTTCCAGCGGATCGCGGCCGGCCACGGCCAGCCGGTGGGCGAGTTCGGCCCGGCCCGCGGCGAGGGTGAACGAGACGTCTCCGGCGGGCGGCCGCTCGGCGGACAGGAACGTGGCAAGCCGCCCGGCAGACCGGGTGAGCGCCCCCGCGTCCGCGGCGGACAGCACCACCAGCCGGTCGACGTCGACGTCGGCACCGTCCGCGGCGAGCACGGGTGCCTGTTCGAGGACGACATGGGCGTTCGTGCCACCGATACCGAACGAACTCACCCCGGCCCGGCGAGGCTCGGGGCCGGACCATTTCTCACACGTGGTCGGGACGTACAGCGGCGAATCCTCCGGTTCGAGCAGCGGGTTCAACCGGGTGAAGCCCGCCACCGGCGGCACGAGCCCGTCCCGCAGCACCAGCATCGTCTTGATGAGCGAGGCGAGACCGGAGGCGGAGTCCAGGTGCCCGATGTTGGCCTTGAGCGCACCGACGGCCACCTGCCCCGGCACCGCACCCATCCCGGAAAGCGCGGCCGACGCCGCCGACCACTCGATGGGGTCGCCGACCCGGGTTCCGGTGGCGTGGGCCTCGAGGTAGCCGAGGGACTCCGCCTCGACGTCGGCGGCCGCGAGCGCGGCGCGGATCACCGCTTCCTGCCCGGCGGCCGAAGGGGCGTAGTAGCCGACCTTCGCCATCCCGTCGTTGTTGACCGCCGAGCCGAGGATGACGCCGTGCGGCTGCGGACCGTCGTCGAGTACGTCGGACAGGCGGCGCAGGACCACCGCCGCCACACCGGATCCCGCGACGACGCCATCGGCGTTCTCGTCGAAGGGGCGGCAGTCGCCGGATGCCGACTGGATGCCGCCGGGGACGTGCAAATGCCCGCCCTGCGGGAAGTCGATGCCCGCGGCCACGACGACGGCCTGGTCGCAGTCACCGTTCAGCAGCGCCTGCCCGGCGAGGTGCAGCCCGACCAACGACGACGAACAGGCGGTCTGCACCCCGACCGCGAGCCCGGTGAGCCCGAGCTTGTAGGAGACCAGGCTGGCGATGAAATCCGGGTCGGTGCCGTGGATGGCCTGATCGAGGGTCTGCGGGTCCAGCGGTCCGTTGGCCAGCATGGTGCGCAGGTAGCCGCTGCCACTGCCGCTCGCGAACACGGCGGTCACCCGGTCGCCGCCGGGACGGCAGGCACCGGCGTCCTCCATCGCCTCCCACGCGACCTCGAGCATCAGGCGGTGCTGAGGATCCATCAGTTCGGCGTCGCGGGCACCCACCCGTAACAAGGTGTTGTCGAAGCGGTCCGCGTCGGCCAGCCTGCCGCGGACGGGGACGTAGTCGGGGTCATCCGCGAGATCCGCGGGCACCCCGGCCTCGGACAGCTCGTCGCGGGTCAGCCGGGTGGTCAGCGTCCGGCCGTCGAGCAGCGCCGCCCACCACGCGGCCAGGTCGGCGGCGCCGGGCACGCGGATCGCCATTCCGGTGACGGCAAGGTCCAAGGACCGGTCGCGCTCCATTCCCCACCCCTTCGGTTCCCGCCTCCGGGCCCTTCACGCACGGATACATGGCAACAGATTGCCATTCGCACTAAGCGATGGCAACCTTGTTGGCAGAAGTTGGCAACCCGCTGTGCGGGCAAGCCACCCTCCCCGTCCGAGGAGCCAGCCATGACCGATCCCGCCCGGCTCACCGATCCCGCACTGCACGCGGACGGCGATCCACACGCGGTGTGGCACTGGATGCGCGGGCACTCGCCGGTGCACCGGCACGAAGCGAGCGACCTTCCCGCGTTCTGGTCGCTGACGAGATACGAGGACGTGCGTGCCGCCTATCGCGATCCGAAGGTGTTCAGCTCCGCGCGCGGGGTGCTGTTGCGCCCGTCGAAGTTCGGCGAGGATCCCGGCGCCGGAATGACGCTGGCGCTGACCGATCCGCCACGGCACAAGGATCTCCGTGCCGTGGTCGCCGGCCGGTTCACCACCCGCGCGGTCCGGGAGCTGGAGGACTACATGCGCAAGGCCGTGCGCACGATCCTCGCCGATGCGATCGAGCGGGAGCGGTTCGACTTCGTCCACGACGTCGTCGGACGGCTTTCCATGTACACGATCGGGCACATCATGGGCGTGCCCGACGAGGATCACGAACAGCTCTACCAGTGGACCAACGAGGCGTTCGAAGCGGGAGTTTCCCTTGCCGCGCACCAGGAACTCATGCGGTACTTCATCGATCTGATGTACGCCAGGATGTCCGGCCCCGCCGACGACGTGGTGAGCCTGCTGGCCGGGGACACCGTTCAAGGAGAACTGCTCCCCGAGGAGGAGATCCTCCTCAACTGCGAGAATCTGGTCGGTGCCACGGAAAACGGACGGCTGGCGCTGGCAGGCGGGATAGAGGCCTTCCTCGAACACCCCGGCGAATGGGAGCGGCTGCGAGCCGATCGCGATCTGCTGGCCCCGGCGATCGAGGAGATCCTGCGCTGGACTTCCAGCGCGGTCCACAGCATGCGTTCGGTGACGGAGCCGGTGGTGATCGGCGGGCAGCGGATCGAAAGGGGCGACTGGGTCGTGCTGTGGGTCCCCTCGGCCAACCGCGACGAAGAGGTGTTCCCGGAGGCCGGCCGCTTCGACATCGGGCGGTCCCCGAACCGCCATCTCGCGCTCGGCGGGGGCGAGCATTTCTGCCTCGGCAGCGTCCTGGCCAGGGCACAGGCCCAGCTCCTGCTCACCGAACTCCTCGACACACCACACCGCATCGAACAAGACGGGCCCGCGGCCAGAGTGCGCTCGATCGCCGTCAGCGGACCCGAAACCCTGCCCGTACGGCTGGCATCCGTCTGACCGGGCGGAGGAAGGACACTTGATGGCGAAGGGGAATGTCCTGCTCATCGGCTGGCGTCCGGAAGCGGTGCGGGCCCTGCACGCGCTCGGCGCCGAGGTCACCTGCGTACTCGCCGCGGGTGAAGATCGCGACCGGGAGGGCGTACTCGACGACGCGCACGTCGTGCCGGTGCAGGATCCGGCCGACACCGAATCCACCCTGGCCGGGCTGCAACGCCGCGGGATCTCGGCCGACGCCTTCGATGTGGTGTGCAGTCAATACGAGTTCACCCTTGTCAACGCCTCCGTGGTCGGCGGGCCGCGGGCGCCACACTCCGCGTCGGACGCGTTGTTGTTGCGCGACAAGGATCTCCAGAAGCGAAGCATCCGGGCGGCCGGCATCCCCGTCGCGGAGTCGGCACTCGTGGTCCAGCCTGGGGATCTGGCGGCGTTCGACCAGTCGCGCGGGGCGCTCAAGCCGCTGGCCGACTCCGGCACTCGGGGCGTGCGAGCTTGGCGCACCCCGGCGGACCGCCTCGAACTGGCGCGCGAGCTGGACGTCGCGGCCGGGCCGTGGCTCGCCGAGGAATGGATCGACGGACCCGAACTGCACGTGGACGGGATCGTGCGCGACGGCCGCGTGCTGTTCGTCTCCGTCGGCCGCTACCTGGACAACGTGCTGGCGATCCGCGAGGGCGGCATCGTCGCGACCGTGGTGCAGCATCCGCTGGCGTGCGACAAACTCTACGATCGTTGCCGGGCACTGGCCGATCGCTGCATGGCCGCGCTGCGGCACCGCGACGGGGTGTTCCACCTGGAGGTCTTCGAAAACGACGACCGGCTGGTGTTCGGCGAATGCGGTGGCCGGATCCCCGGCGGGTCGTTCGACGAGATGATCCGCCTCCAGCACGGGGTGGACCTGCACGACGAGTGGGCGAGAGCAGTGCTGGAACTGGGCTCCGCCGTGGCGCCCGACGTCGCGGACGGCTGGTTCGGAGACGTCTTCCTCGCCACCGGGCCGGGCACGCTGCGCTCTTGTCCCGGCGAGCGGGAAATCCTCGCGCGGCCCGGTGTCCGCCATGTCGCCCTGCGGTCACGCCCCGGTGACACGCTGGCCGACTCCTCCACCGCGTCCAACATCCACGCCGGAACGGCCGTGGTCGAGGGGACCGACGAACACGACACCGCGGACCGGATCCGGCGGCTCGCCTCGTGGTTCTCCAGCGAGACCGTGCTCACTCCTGGCTGATCGCGCGGTCCGGGCTCAAGCCCGGCGGCGGGCGGAAACGACCAACAGGACGCCGATGCCCGCCAAGGTCGGCCAAGCGAGCAAATGCCAGTAGAGCCAGGCTTCCCCGCGAAGCCGCAACCACAGGTAAAGGCCGCCACCCGCCAGCGAACCGAGCGCCTCGCCGACGGTCCAGCAGACCTGCCGCAGGTTGAACGACTCCAGGCTGGACTCGATCGGCAGCCCGGCGAACGCCGTGCTCACCATCGGGGTGAACAGCATCTCCGCCAAGGAGAACATCGCCGCCGCGAGAACCGCCCCGGCCACCAGCGGCAGTCCCGCCCCCAGGAACAGCATCGCCACACCGAACACCATGGTCCCCGCACCGAGCACGGTGAACGGTTTGACCCCCGCCTCGAGCAACCGGGTGACCACCTTGGTCACGGCGGCCTGCAGCAGCACGATCAGTATCGCGGGAGCGGCGAGCAGACCCGCGCGCAAAGCCACCGAACTGAACGAGTCGGCGACGAAGAGCGCGAAGGCGGAGAAGAACTGAGCGTAGACGAACGCGCCGACCACGCACACCACCAGCACCCGCACGATTTCCGCGCTGCGAAGGGCTCTCCCCAGGACGGCCCGGCTCACCGGCCACCTGCCGCTGGTGGGCGGCGGATATTCCCGGGACGGCATGGCGAAGCACAGCGATGCGGCACCGCCGACGTAACACAGGGAAACGATGGCGAGCAGCAACCGCGGGTCGGCGGCGAACGTCACGCTCGCGACGAGCGGTCCCACCGCGGCCGCGGCGTTCACCGCGATCTGCAGCAGGGAGTAGATCCGGTTACGGCCGATGTCGTCTCGCACCAGCTCGGCGACGAACACCCTCGACAGGACAAAATGGACACTCACGCCGAGCCCGGCGAGTACGAGCAGCCCGCACAACACCCAGCCCGCACGGACGTAAGGAAGCAGCCCGAACGCCACGGCCGACAACAGCGCGCTGCCCGCCATGCCGTGCCGATAGCTCAGCCGGGGAAGCCATCGATTGAGCAACAAAGCGGAAAGACCCGCCGAAGCCGTGTAGCAGAAGAGTCCCACACCGACCAGGGCCGCGTTCGACGCCGACCCCTGCGATGCCAGCATCACGCCCAGCACCGGGAAAAGGCTGAACAGACCGAGAGCGACCAGCAGCTGATCCACCGCCAGTACCACGCGCACCCGGCGGCCGCCCGGCGAAACCGTGCTTTCTCCAACCTCGGCACCCAGCATGGCAAAAATATTGCCAGCCCATACCTGGATTAGCAAACGGTTTGCGCTTGCCACCGCACGTCGAGTTCGGTCACGCCCTCGCTGAACTTACCGTCCAGCCATCGGAAATTGCCAAGTTTGGCAATTTCTGGCAGCATGGCTCCGAACCTCCGGTCTGCCCTCCCTCGACGTCTGTCCGAGCACCCAGAGAAAGGCTTGCCCCATGACCGAGACCATCGCGCCGGCCGATATCGAGATCACTCGGCTGGCCGGGAACATCGGCGCCGAGATCCACGGCGTGGACACCACCGGCCCGCTCAGCGACCAGACCATCGCCGGCGTTCGCAAGGCGTTGCTCGACCACAAGGTGGTGTTCCTGCGGGATCAAGGCCTGGACTACGACAGCCAGGTGGCGTTCGCCCAGCGCTTCGGCCCGTTGACGCTGGGGCACCCGATCTACGGCGGCCCGGAGGAACGGCCGCTGGTACGGGAAATGGATTCGCGCGGCGAAGGCACCAGGGCGAACCACTGGCACACCGACCTGACCTACCTCGCGCAGCCGCCCTCGTTCGCGTTCCTGCACAACAAGGTCAATCCCCCGCTGGGCGGGGACACCCTGTGGGCGAACACCGCGATCGCCTACGACAGCCTTCCCGAGGGGCTGCGCACCCTCGCCGACGGACTGCGGATCGTGCACTCGAACGACTCCGACTACACCGACGACACCTACGACGGCGACCAGAGTTTTCGCGCGAACTACCTCGCCTCGATCTTCGAAGCCGAGCACCCCGCTGTCCGCGTACATCCAGAGACGGGGGAACGATCGCTGCTGATCGGTGGCTTCGCCCGCCGCGTGATCGACTACAGCCCGCAGGCCGGCCGCGACCTGATCCGCATGCTGCACGAGTACGCGACGAAGCCGGAGAACACCGTGCGCTGGCGCTGGCGCCAGGGAGACCTCGCCATCTGGGACAACCAGTCGACGATGCACTACGCCATCTACGACTACGGCAAGGCACACCGCCGGGGAGAACGGGTCACCTCCGTCGGCACCGTTCCGGTCGGCGTCGACGGCCGCCCGAGCGTTCCGTTGCGCGGACAGGCCGACTCGTTCAGCACCAGCGCCGAATGACCGGCGGAGCCGGCGCGCCTGCCGCGATCTGAGCATCGGGCCACCGGACGAGCGAATGAGGGTGACGGCAGGCGCCGTCACCCTCATTCGGTCGTCCGGTGCTCACCCGCAGACGCGCCCGGTCACCCCTCCGGGAGGATCGCGAGGCCGTCGATCTCCATCAGGAGCTCCGGCCGGAACAACGCCACCACCTGGACGACGGTGCTCGCGGGAGGGCGGGTGGTGTCGATGAATTCGTCGCGCACGGCGAGAATCGCGGGAACCTGACTGATATCGGTGAGGTAGTAGTTGAGCCGGACGATGTCGTCGAAGGACGCCCCCGCCGCCGCCAGGCAGCGGCCCATGTTCTCGAACACCTGCCGGGCCTGTCTCGCGGGATCGCCTTCACCGACGATCTCGCCGTCGGGAGAAAACGGCATCTGACCGGCCAGCGCGATCACGCGGCCGGGGCCGGTGACGACGTGGCTGTAGCCGTCACTGGGGAAAACGCCGTCAGGGGCGGAAATGTGAGTGAGTGCCATGGTCCTTTCCCAGGCCGGAGGAGCAGGTGGCCGACAAGCCGTCGTCGGTCACATGTTGCCGCACTAGACAACTTTAAGGCAAGCTTGTGACATTCGGTTGGCAACCCAGCCGCTTGGCGACTCCACCGAGGGGACACCGTGCTGCCAGACACGAAATGGACGAAGGGGCGCCCGAACATCGCCCCTGGCGAAGGCCTGCACCAAGCCGTCGCGCGCGTCGCGCTGCTCCGCCCGGACGCGATCGCACTCGTTTCCGGCGGCAGGCGGATCACCTACGCCGACCTCGATCGCACAGCCGACGCCTGGGGAGCGCTGCTGGCGGAAACCGGAGTGGGCCGGGGAGACGTGGTCCCGATCGTCCTGCCGAGGGGCCCGGAACTGATCCTCGCGCTGCTCGCCGTACTCAAGACCGGCGCGGCGTACGCCCTCCTCGACCCCTCGTGGCCGGAGGCACGGGTCGGCGAAGTGATCGACCTGCTCGACGCGCGCCTGCTGATCTCGGACACCGCGAACCATCCCGCGCTCCAAATCTGGTCACCACCACGGCACCCGGTCGAGCCGCCACCCACGTTCCGGCCCGCGACGGTCGCCGGAACGGATCCGAGCAATGTCTTCTTCACCTCCGGTACGAGTGGCCGTCCGAAAGGCGTGCTGGTCCCGCACCGGGCGACCCTGCGACTGTTCCAGCGCAACGGATTCGCCCGCTTCACCGCCACCACCGTCATGCCGCTGGCGGCGCCGGTGGCCTGGGACGCCTTTTCCCTGGAGCTGTGGTCGGTGCTGGTGAACGGCGGTACGTCACTGATCATCGACGAGCCGTATCTGTCCTCGGCCGCGCTGAGGGCGGGCGTCGCCGGACACGGGGTCGACTCGGTCTGGCTCACGAGCAGCCTGTTCAACATGATCGTCGACGAGGACCCGGCCGCGTTCTCCGGTCTGCGCCAGGTGATGACCGGCGGGGAACGCCTCTCGCCCCGGCACGTCGGCCGGTTCCTCGGCGAGCACCCGGAAACAGCCCTGTTCAACGGCTACGGGCCGGTGGAAAGCGTCGTGTTCGCCACCACGCACCGGATCACCGCGCAGGACGCGGCGCGACCGGACGGCATCCCCCTCGGCCGTCCCGTTCCCGGCACCGGGGTGCACGTACTCGACGGCGGCAGGCCTTGCGCGGTCGGCGAGACCGGCGAGATCTGCCTGTCCGGTGCCGGGCTCGCGCTGGGCTATCTCGGCGATCCGGCGCTCACGGCCGAAAAGTTCGCCGACACCGTGATCGACGGAGAAGAAGTCCGCGCCTACCGTACCGGCGATCTCGGCGCCTGGGACGAGGACGGGCTGCTGCGGTTCCGTGGCCGGGCCGACCGCCAGCTCAAGATCCGCGGCCACCGGATCGAGCCCGCCGAGGTCGAACGCCGGATCGAGCGGCTCGGCCCGGTGCGTCAGGCCCGTGTGCTCGCCCGCCGGGACGACGCGGGAACGGCGGTGGATCTGGTGGCGTTCTGCGTTCCCACCGAACCGGGGGACCCGCTCGAAGGCGTGCCGGAGCTGCTCGAGTCCACGATGGCCGCCTATCAACGTCCGGCGGAAGTGCGCAGCGTCGACGCGTTTCCGGTCACCGCACAAGGAAAACTCGACGAGCGGGCGTTGCTGGCGATGCTCACGGACGCACCCGCGCCCGGCGGATTCCGCCATGAAGATCCCACGGTCCGCCTGGTGGCGGAGACGTTCGCGGCGGTACTCGGCCGGACGTCCGTGCCCGCCGGCCGGTCGTTCTTCGCGCTCGGTGGCGACTCATTGGGCGCGGGCCGGGTCTGCGCGCGCTTGGCCGCTCGGTCCGCCTCTCCTGTCCCGGTTTCGCGGCTCTACCGGCATCCGACCGCCGCCGGTCTGGCCGCCTGGCTGGATTCCGCCTGCCCGGAACCGGCGGACGTCCGACCGGACGCCGTCGAAGTACCGCTCACCCCGATGCAGGAGGTCTTTCTGACCCGGCACCTGCTCACGCCGGACGACCGGACCGCGAACTGCCTGCTGCTCTGGTCGGTCGAAGGCGACCTCGACCGCGCCGCGCTCCAAGCCGCCGTCGAGGAAGTGCATTGGCGGCACGAGCCGCTCAGCGCGACCTACGCCGCCGACCCCCGGCCCGCCGCCTGGCTGGACGACGTGCCCCCGCCGGCACTCGAGGAGCTGCCACCGCAACCGGCACTGGACGCCGGAATCCGGGTGCTCAGGGAAACTCTGTCCGCACGGCTGGAACCGGCCAAGGGCGAGGTGTGGCGCACGGCGCTGGTCGAGGCGGGCACGGTGACCCTGTTCGGCTGCGTGGTCCACCACATCGCCTTCGACGGGTTCTCTCAGTCGATCCTCGCCCGTGACCTGGCCGCCGCCTACAACGGCACGACGAGCGACCTCCCGAAACCGCCCGACCTCGCCGAGGCCTGGCACCGATCCGCCTTGTCACGCAACGACGTCCTCCCGCAGGAAACCCAGCTGGCGAAGGAATTCGACGGCGTTCCCGATCTTCGGTGGCCGGACGCGCCCCGGCAGGCGGGCACGGAGCCGGGCAGGGTGGAGGTCATCCTCTCTCCCGGGATCCTCGCGGCGGTGGACACCCTCGCGGCCGCGGCGGGCCGGACCAGGTTCGTCGTCCTGCTCGCGCACTGGGCGAGCGCGCTGGCCGAGGTCACCGGGCAACGCGACTTCGCCGTCGGCGTGCCCGTGTCCCAGCGCGCGGATCCGGCCTTGGAGCACGCGATCGGCTGTCACATCACCACCGTCCCGCTTCGCTTGCGAGGTGCCGCGCTGGACGGCGATCCGGAGCTGATCGGGCGGATCGTCACGCGCGCGTTCACCACGCAGGAGATCCCCTTACGAGACATCCTGAACCGGCTGAACCGGCCGCGATCGGCCCGGCCACCGCTGTTCCAGGCGATGTTCGCCGTACAGGACAACCCGGTCCCCCGGCTGGAACTGGCGGGCCTGCGCACCGCCTTCCTCCATCAGCCGTATATCGACCTGCCGCTGGAGCTGCACACCGAACTCTGGCCGCACGAAGACGGCGGCCTCCGCGCCGAGATCGCCTACCGCCCGGAGGTGGTTCCCTCCCGGGTCGCCACCTCACTGGCCCGCTGTTTCCTGGACCGCCTGTCCGCGGGACCACGCTCTTGACCGCGCCCGCGCTCGACACGGGGACAGGAGACCTAAGCCGCGCTGACCTTGCCTCGGCGCGGCGATGCCGGGTTCACCGATCCGACGTCAGCGATTCGGCGAGCGCTCGCCAGATCTCGGCCGCGAGATCGATGTTGAGGCTCTCCTGTGCCTGCCTGGCCAGCTCCTGCAGCTCGCGGCTGCCCGCCTCGACGTCTCCCCGCCGGATCGCGATCCGGCCGCGCAGCATGTCCAGCCGTACCCGGTCGCGGAACGCCAGATGCGAACCGTCACCGACCGAGCCCGCCAGCTCGGCCGCCTCGTCGAAGCTGCCCGCGGCGAAAGCGAGGTGTGCGCGCAGGGCGCGCAGTTCCTGGTCGTGCTGCACCGAACCGACCAGCACCACGGCTGCGGCCGCTTCGTCGAGCCACCGTGCCGCGAGCTCGGTTTCCGGATCGGGGCCCTGCAGTTCCATCGACGCCGCCGCGAGCCGGAGCCGCAGCCACAGGATGACGTCCTGGTTGCTGTCGATCCGTTCGAGCGCTTCGGTCATCAACTTCATCGCGCCGCCGTCGTCGCCCTGGCGCTTGTACACCGACGCCGCGGTCCACAACGCCTTCGCCCGGACTTCCGGTGGCGCGTCACGGGTGAGGGCGGAAAGCTCGTCGGCGCGGGCCCGGGCTTCCGAGATCAGCCCGGCCTCCGTTTCGGCGGCCACGAGCGTCATGAGCGCGGCCGCCTTGTCCGCGACCGGGAGCCCGCCGTCCTGGCACAACTCGACCGCCGCCAGCGCCGTCGTCCTGGCGTCGTCGTTGCGGCCGAGCACGCGGAACAGGCCGGCGAGCTCCACCCGGGACCGGACCCGCAGTTCGAGTACCGCGAGTTCGTCGCTCAGCTCCACCAGTTCGGCCAGCAGTTCACGTTGTTCCTCGTGCTCGCCGCGCTGGTTCATCGCCGCCGCCAGCAGCCACAGCGCCTGCCAGCGCAGCGTCAGATTCCCGGTATCGGCCCGCAAAGCCCCCGCGAGCGCTTCGACGTCGTCCACCACACCGTTCGCCGAGACGACGGTGGCGAGCTGCTCGGCGAGCCGGGACTCGGAAGCCTTCTCGAACGCCGACGACGAAACGCCGAGCCGGTCCACCAGATAGTTGAGCACGCGCGGGGTCGGCGGACGATCACCCGACTCCAGCCGGGACAGGTAACCGGTCGACAGGCCGTCACTGGCCAGCGCAGCCTGCGTGAGCCCCTTCTCCAGGCGCAAGTCCCGTAAGCGCCTACCGAAATGCGGCTGCTCCAACACCTTGCCCACGCTCCATCAGCGATCGACGTCACGCGAACCCGGTTCGCGACTGCCGACATCCTACCCTGGGGCAACAACGCTGGCAAATCATGGAAACTCGGCGTGGCGAGCCCCTGGCCGCAAGTGGCAAGTCGCGTTCCGGCCCGAACTCCCCCCTTTCACGATCCTCTCAACGAGAAATCGGCGAGAACCTGGCGAACCACGAAACGGGCGTTGGCGGAAATGACCGGGTTCGTCGCGCGGTAGTACGGGAGCTGGACGATCGCCATGCCCAGTGCCCAGCCGCGGCCGCGCGACCAGGTATCGGCGTCGACACCGGCCTCGCCACGGAAGGTCTCCCGCGCCGGTGGCGTCAGCAGGTTCCAGGCCGGAATGAGGTCACTGGCGGGATCACCGACTCCGACGGTGCCGAAGTCGAGGACGGCGGCGAGCCCGCCGTCCGCGACCAGCAGATTGCTCGGCATCAGGTCGGAATGGACCCAGCACGGCGGCCCGGACCAGCCAGGGACGGCGAGCGCGTGGTCCCAGGCCGCCATCGCGGCTTCCGCGTCGAAGGATTCGCCGGTGCCGCGGAGCTTCTCCATCGCCGCGCGCACTTCCCGATCGATCTCGGCGAGCGGCCCGCCGCGATGCGCGACGGGGCCACCGGGGAGATCGACCTCGCGCATCGCGAGGACGAAAGCCGCGAGGTCGCGCGCGACGCGCTCGGGTCCGGCCAGCCGGCCTTCGATCGCCGGCTCGCCATCGATCCAGCGATACACCGCCCACGGCCAGGGGTATTCCCGCGTGGCTTCACCCACCGCGACGGCTTCGGGAACGGCGACCGGCAGGAGGGGCGCGAGCCGTGGGAGCCACCGCAGTTCGCGGCGCAGATCCTCGACGCCCCCTTGGGTGAGGGGCAGCCGGACGCTGAGCCGTTCGCCGAGCCGGTAGATCGCGTTCACCGTGCCGCCGGAAGCCGACCGTCGCACCGGCAGCCCCGCCCACTGCGGGAATTGCGCGCGCACCAGCGACCGGACGAGCCCGGCATCGATGTCCGCCTCGTCGGCATGCATCTTGACCATAGGACGAATGAGACCACAATCAGGCGATGTTGCCAAATTGTCAATTCTCCTTGTCAAGATTGCCCGCCTTAAGGCAAGCTGGTGCTGTCGGCTTCGTCCGCGCCGGCTTTACCTGCGGGATGGGCATGAAGATCTGCGAGACAGTGAAGCCAGCGAAACCCGGAAGCTGGCTGGTGGTCGGCGGCGCCGGATACATCGGCTCTCACGTGATCCGGCGATTGCGCGCGGACAGGCGCGGTGTCGTGGCGCTGGACGACCTGTCCACCGGCGACGCGGCACGGGTGCCCGGCGACGTGCCACTGGTCATCGGTTCCGTCGCCGATCGCACAGTCGTGAGCGCGGTGTTGCGTGAGCACCGGGTCGACGGCGTGATCCATCTGGCCGCGCGGAAATCGGCGACCGAATCGGTCGCCTACCCGCGGCGCTACTACCGCGACAACGTCGAAGGCATGCGGATACTCCTCGACGAGATGATCGACACGGGCGTCAAGAGATTCCTGCTCTCGTCGAGCGCCGCCGTCTACGGGGTGCCGAACAACCCGTTGGTCACCGAGACGACCCCGACGGCCCCGATCAGCCCGTACGGCGAGACAAAGCTGATCTGCGAATGGCTGCTCCGGTCCGCGGGGACGGCCAACGGGCTGTCCTGGGTGGCCCTGCGCTACTTCAACGTGGTCGGCGCCGTACACCCCTTGCTCGCCGACACCAGCAACGACAACCTGTTCCCGCTGGTGTTCCAGGAAGTGACCGCGGGCAGGCCCGCGATGGTCACCGGCATCGACTACCAGACGAAGGACGGCACGGGAGTGCGCGACTACGTGCACATCGCCGATGTCGCCGACGCCCACGCCGCGGCCGTCGAGCGGCTGGAAAGGCAGCAGTCCGCGGACATCTACAACGTGGGCACCGGCGTCGGCTACTCCGTACTGGAGGTGCTCGACGCGATCCGGGCCGTCTCCGGCCTTCCCGTCGAAGTGACCGCACTTCCACGGAGACCGGGCGACGCGCCCGAGATAGTCGCGAACGTCGACAAGATCGCGCACGATCTCGCCTGGAAGGCACGGCACGACCTCAACGCCATGGTGCGGAGCGCCTGGCAGGCGTGGTCACGACTGGACACGGCGAGCGCGCGCTGACCCGGCCGCGTAGCCCTTGCCAATCACCACAGAGGGGAGTTCCGAACACCATGACAACTCATCGACGTCCGGCCTCGGCATCACCTGTGCTCGATGCCACCGAACTCGACCGGTTCCACCGGCTCGGCTACCTGATCCTGCCCGGATTCCTGCCGGCGGAGCTGGTGAACCGGATGCGCTCCGAGGTCGACCGGTGGGTCGACGACGGCTTGCGGGCGAAGTCGATCGCCGCGGCGAAGGATCCGGAAACCCACGGGTCGCCTCCGGTCGTGGAGCTGGAACTGCCCGCCCATGGCGAGCTCATCACCCACCGGCCGCTCATGGAACTGCTCGAAGCGCTGCTGGGCACCGAGTTCGTGTTCCACCACCTGCACAGTGACCGGCAGGCCCCGGATCTGCCGGGGAAGCCGTGGCACCACGACTACGAGCAGGGTGAGGGAAGCGACCGTTCCCCCCTCATGGTCCACACGTTGCACTATCTCGACGGGCTCGCCGAGGACACGGCCTCGCTCGTCGTGCTGCCCGGTTCCCATCTCGAAGAGGCGGGCAAGTCGGCACGGGCGCATCTGGGCACCGCCGTGCTACCGGGCGAGGTCGTCATCGACCGGCTTCCTCCCGGCTCGACCGTGGTCCTGCACTCGGCGCTCTTCCACGCCCGCCGCACGAAGGAGGGGCAGTCGGCCAAACCGCGGTACTTCGTGGACAGCTCCTACTGCCAGACCGGAACGCGGTGGCCGCCGGTGAAGCCGTACTGGCGGCACATCCTGAACAGGGCCCGCGAGCTGGGACTCGGTGACGACAGGCCGGAACTGTTCGCGGAACGGCACTTCACCGAGTTCTCCGCACACGGTGCGATGTCGTGACCGGCCGTCCCGTCCGGATCGGACTGCAGTTGCAGCCCCAGCACGCCGGCTACCGGAAGATCCGGGAAACCGCGGCGG
Source organism: Amycolatopsis roodepoortensis (assembly GCF_024628825.1). Taxonomy (NCBI): domain Bacteria; kingdom Bacillati; phylum Actinomycetota; class Actinomycetes; order Pseudonocardiales; family Pseudonocardiaceae; genus Amycolatopsis; species Amycolatopsis roodepoortensis. Next base: position 9,181,008 of record NZ_CP102415.1, on the reverse strand, counting down.
AAGCCGAAGCGCTCGGTGTCGACATCATCTTCAACTGGGATCATTTCTTCCCGCTGTGGGGCGATCCCGACGGCCCGCATTTCGAATGCTGGACCATGCTCGCCGCGCTGGCGGAGTCGACCAGCCGGGTGGAGATCGGCCCGATGGTGTCCTGCAACGGTTACCGGAACCCGGAACTGCTCGCCGACATGGCGCGTACGGTCGATCACATCAGTGAAGGCAGGCTGATCCTGGGCATCGGCTCGGGCTGGTGCGAGCGGGATTACGCCGAGTACGGCTACGAGTTCGGCACCGACGGCACGAGGCTCGCCGACCTGGCGCGGTCGCTCCCCCGCGTCGAAACCAGGCTCGCCAAACTGAATCCACCACCCACCAGGAAGATCCCGATGCTGATCGGTGGCGTCGGGGAGAAGAAGACCCTCAGGCTGGTCGCCGAGCACGCGGACATCTGGCACGGCTTTCACGACCCGGAAACGCTGGCGCACAAGGTGAACGTACTGAAGGGCCACTGCGCCGCGGTGGGGCGCGACCCCGGTGAGATCGAGATCTCCACCGGGGTGTTCGGCACCCCGTCGCACGTCGGTCGACCGGACGAGCTGGGCCCCCGGTTGCGCGGGCTCGGTGCTTCCTTGTTCACCGTCGGCATCGACGGCCCGGACTACGACCTGAAACCACTGCGAGAATGGATCTCCTGGCGCGACAGCCAGAATGGGTGACCTCGCACGAATGTCATGACCGAGCCCCTGTCGCGGAGAGCTTCGCGACAGGGGCTCGGTCATGGCAGCAGCCGGCAGGAACGCCTACCCCTGCCCGAAGATGTCCTCCACGAAGGCATTGCGGAACTTGCCTTCGGGGTCGTACTTGCGCATCAACCGCGCGAAGTCGGCGGCCCGCTCGTGCACGCCGGCGATCTCGGAAGGCGCCATCGTGGTCAACTTGCCCCAATGCGGGCGGGCGCCGAGTGGCAGCAGCCGCTTCTCCACTTCCGCGAGCACGGGCTCGACGGCGTCGAAGTAGTCGATCCAGGTGAAGTGGAAGGTCACGGTGTCCCGGTGATAGGCGGGACTCAGCCACAGGTCGTCCCCGCGTACGGTGCGCACTTCCGCGATGTGCATGACCGGCGCCACGAGTTCGCCGATCTCGCGGATCGCGGCGAACGCCGCCGGCGCGGCCGCGCGGGGCAGATAGAACTCGGACTGGAGTTCCTCGCCGGCCCCCGGGGTCAGTTCGGGCCGGAAGTGCGGCAACCGCTCGTGCCACGGACCGCCCACGTCCAGCTGCTCGGTGCTGAGCTCGACCGGCATGCCGGGCACGGGATGCATGGGTTCCTGGGCCCGCTGACCGCCGTCCCAGCCCGACTCGGGCCTGCCGAGGCGGCGCTTCAACCAGACGTCGCCGGTGTCGCGCCAGTCGGTGAACAAGCTGACGCTGTAGGCGGCCCCGAACACCTCGTCCAGCGACGATGCCACCTCGTCCAGTGGAACGAGCAAGTGAACTCGTTGTGCCATGGCGAAAGCGGGCTCGATGTCGAGGGTCATCCTGGTGACGACCCCGAGCGCTCCCAGTGCCACCACCGAACCCGCGAATTCGTCCCCGTCGGCCACGCGGCTCACCTCGATCAGATCACCGTCCGGGCCGACGAGCTCCATCCCGGCGACGGAAGAAGCGAGGCACCGCTGCGTGTCGCCGGAACCATGCGTGCCGGTCGCGCACGCTCCGGCGATCGAGATATGCGGGAGCGAAGCCAGGTTCGCGAGCGCGAAACCCTGCCGGTGCAGCACGTAGATCAGGTCCGCGTACCGCAGGCCGCCGCTCACGGTCACCGTCCGCGCGTCGTGATCGATCACCACCCGGCGCGGCAACCCGTCCAGTCGCACGAGGTCGTGCTCGGTACCGGCCACGCGGCTGAACGAGTGCCCGGTACCGAGCGCGCGAACGCGCGGAGAGCGAGCCACGACGCGCCGCAACTCGTCGACCGATTTCGGCCGGTGCATGCGGTTCACGTCAAAGGTGACGTTCCCTGCCCAGTTCGTGATCGGGGCGTGTGTCGTTGTCATCTTCCCCCCAACGGTGACTAGCTGCCGATGCCCGGCTCAACTGAGGTGAATCCGGGTAGCTCATTCAGCCGTTGACAGGTCGTCGACGGCGACGAAGCGGAACTCGCGTGCCAGCAAGCCTTCGATCATTTGCGGCAACGCGCCCACGGTCTGCGTACGGTCGCCGCCGGAATCGTGCAGGAGCACGACCGAACCGGACCGGGCCCCGTCCAGGACCAGCCGGGAGATGAAATCGGTGCCCGGCATCATCCAGTCGTCCGGCGCGACGTCCCACAGCACGGTCGTCAGATCCAGCTCACCCAGCCAGCCGACCACCTCGGGAGAACAGAGGCCGTAGGGTGGCCGGAACAACGTCGTCTTCGAACCGGACGCCTCGGCGATGGCGTCCCCGGTCCGTTCGATCTGCTCGATCAGCTGTGGCCGGGTCAGCTCCGGCAGGAACGGATGCGACCAGGTGTGGTTGCCGATGGCGTGTCCCTGCTCGGCCATTCTGGCCAGCGACTCCGGATGTGCCTTCGCGTAAGTCCCGACGCAGAAGAAGGTCGCGGGCACCCCGTAGCGCTCGAGGATGTCGAGAACCAGGTCGGTGTAGGGAGGCTGCGGACCATCGTCGAAGGTCAGCGCGACCTGGTGACGCTCCCGGCTGCCGTGACCGAACCAGCGGCCCTGCGCGGCGAGCTCACCGGCCGCCGCTTCGTTCCCCGCGAAGCCCGCCTCGAGTTCGTCCTCCCGCCCGGTCTGGGTGCCCCGCGCGCGTTCCAGCTTGGTCAGCGCCCGCACGTTCTGCCTGCCCACCCGCGCGAGGTCGATCGCCGGCACGGAACCGAAGACCGGACGCGCGGGCAGCACGGCGGGATCGGCTCGGTGGACCTCGATACCCGCCGCCATCAGGCGGCCGTCGAGTACCCCGTTCGTGCTCTCCACGACCACGACCGGAGTCCGCGGCAACCCGCGCAGGTACGCGATCAGGTCCCGGATCCGTCCCGGGGCGAACCTCTCGGCGGGAAACGCGGGTTCTCCCTGGTCGTCGATGACCTGTACTTCGAAGCCGGTCTCGCTCCAGCCGATTCCCGAGTACAACATCCGACTCCCCCTCGTCCGGCGAAGACTGGTGGCCCGGCGAGCGAGCCCGAAGTCCAGAATCAGCCATATTGCCAACCTTGTCAACATTTGTGACACAAATTTGCCCGTTCGGCTGGCTGCCTGAGGTACCCCCGCGTTACAGTACGGCCGTGGACGAATCTGACGGATATTTCGGAGAAGACGTCGCGGCGACCTATGACCAGTCGTCCGCGAGCATGTTCGAGCCGAGCGCCGTGGACCCGGTCGTCGATCTGCTGGCGGAACTGGCGGGCAAGGGTTCCGCACTGGAACTGGGGATCGGGACCGGACGCGTCGCGCTTCCGCTGGCGCGCCGCGGAGTCCCGGTACACGGCATCGAGCTGTCGCGGGCGATGGTGGCCAAGTTACGCGAGAAACCCGGCGGTGAAGCGATTCCGGTGACGATCGGCGACTTCGCGACGACCAAGGTCGACGGAACGTTCTCGGTCGCCTACCTGGTCTACAACACGATCAACAACCTGACGACACAGGACGAGCAAGTGGCCTGCTTCCGTACCGTCGCCGACCATCTCGAACCAGGCGGCTGCTTCGTCATCGAGGTCGGCGTCCCGGAATTGCGGAAACTCCCGGCAGGCCAGAACGTCGTCCCCTTCCATGTCAGCCCCACGAAATGGGCGTTCGACATCTACGACGTGGCGACCCAGGCGATGAGCTCGAACTACGTCGAGGTCGTCGATGGCCGCGGCAGCTATCACACGATCCCGTTCCGCTACGTGTGGCCGTCCGAACTCGATCTGATGGCCAGGCTGGCCGGGCTACGCCTGCGGGACCGATGGGCGGGATGGTCACGCGACCCGTTCACCAGTGAAAGCGATCAGCACGTTTCCGTTTGGGAGAAACCGGCGGCCTGACCTGGAAAGCGGAGTGCCGGCGATGGTCACGAACCATCGCCGGCACCGCCGTCGCTAAGCCGTCACGAGTTTACGCGAGACCCGGTTCGCTTCCCGATATACGGCTTCACGGTACTTTTCGCTCAACTTCGGGATCGGCGCGAGAACGCGGCACTCCTCGAAGAACCGGTCCTCGAAGGGCATCGCGAAGCCGACCAAGGGGATGACCTCCAGCTCGGAACGGCAGTCGAACCATTCGCCGAGTTCGGGATCATCGAGTTCCGCCTGTCCATCCAGCACGGCCCCGACCACCAGGGTGGGGATCCCGTCGATCTTTCCGCGGACGAGACCGAGCGAACCACCGGGGGCCACGCCCGCCAGCTCCCGCTCGATCTCCGGACAGATCGCATCGATCTCGACCCAGCCACCGAAGGTCAGCGCCAGTTCCAGGTCGAGACGCGGCCACTTGGCGAGGTAGTAGCGGTTGGTGATGGACGCCGAGACGTCCTGGGCCGCCTGGTCCCGGCGATGCGGAAGATGTATCCCGTACACGTCGTGCGCGAGCACGAGCGGTGTTCCGCTCCGGGAGATCCTCAGTGCCCATTCCTGATCCTCCGGCCCCCAGCTGACAAAGCCTTCGTCCAGCATCAGATCGTGCCGCCGGATGGTCTCCGCCGGAAGGGCCATGAGGCCGGTACGGGCGAACGCCCACGGATACCTGGCATAAGCCGAGGCGTATTCGGCGGAGAAACGAGGATCCAGTTTCACCCGGTCCGCCGTCGCCAATTCCTCGAGCACCTTGCGGTAGTGCTCGAACGGCCGCACCTCGACATCGCCGACCTCGGTGGGGACGACCTCCTCGTAGCCGAGCACCTGGCCCATCGCGCAGATGTTGTGACCGTGCCGGAAATACCGGTCGCACAGGGTCTGCAGCGCCGTGGGCGCCAGCACCACGTCCGCGTCCACCAGGCAGATGATCTCGCCGGAGGCCTGGCGGATGCCCAGATTCGTGGCTCTGCTGGTGTTCCAGTCCTCCTCGACCTGCACGGAGAGGACTTTCATCTTTCCGGTGTACTCACGGCACAACGCGGCGAATTCCGGATCGTGCTCCAGCACACCCAGTACGACTTCGAACTTCGCCCTGTCCAGCGTCTGCTCGGCAAGCGACCGCAACACCGGTTTCAAGGTCTGCAGTCGCTGCTTGTACGGGATCACGATACTGAGCACGGGTTTATTCACGGCCACTCCTCGCACGGCTCGACACCGGCCGAAGCATAGGACGCGTGCGCACATCATGGCAAGTTATTGACAAGACCCTGGCAACCCTGGGGTAGGATGGGGTGGCTCCGGCCCGGAGCCGGCAAGACAGCGTTGAGACGACGACCTTTTATCGGGAGCAACCGTGACACCACCTCCGATCCGGCTCTCCGGCGCCGTGATGACGCATCCGAAGCGGATCGACGCGGCGCGCGCCGTGGCCGACGGCCTGCCGGAACTGGGGTTGAAGGTCGTGGTCGACCCCGAACCCGAAGGTCCCCCGGCCGCGTTGCGCGCGGCCCGGCTCGCCTGGGCCGCGGTCGATCCCGGCGCCACCCATCACCTGGTCATCCAGGACGACGCGGTGCCGTCCGCGGACTTCACCCGAAGGCTGAACTCCCTGATCGCGGCGCAACCCGACGCCGCGGTGAGCCTGTTCACCGAATGGGGCTCACGCACTTCGCACGTCATCCGGATCGCCGCGATGCTCGGCTACACCATGGCCCCGGTCGTGGACGACTACATCCCGGCCGTGGCGCTGGTGCTGCCCGCCGAAGTCGCACGCGGTTTCGAGGAATACGTACAGGCCAAGGTCGACGAGGGCGCCCCGGACGATGTCGCGCTCCTGGACTACCTGAGCGACCTGGGCATCCGGACGGTGATCCCGGTGGCCAATCTCGTGGACCACCGGGACGACATCAGCCTCGTCGGCAACAACGTCATGGGTAACCGCTCGGCCGCCTGCCTCCCGCCGCCGGACGCCGTCCCCGACGGTCCTCATTCGCTGCTGACCGCGCCGGCCACCGTTCCGTACTACGACTTCTGGGGGCAGTACGCCGACGCCTGCGTCCCCGACGAGTCCTCTGTGGACGGACGGGTGCGGTCTTCGGCGCGGGTCTGGCTGCGCGAACGCGGTGTCACCTACCAGGACATGATGGTCCTGCTCGAGGAAGCACTGGACAGGCATCCGCAACGCGAGTTCCTCGTCGACCGGCTCAGCGAAATCTCCCTTTCCGAGCTGTGGATCGTCGCGTACCTGCTCGGGGTGATCACGGCCGAACACGCCCGCGCCGTCGGCAGGACACCGGACTTCACCGGACCGCTGACGAAGGCCGCGCTCGCGACGTTCGGGCCGGGTGCCGTGCGCCGCGTCGTACCGGCCCGCTGGCTGCCGGCGGTCGGCTCAGCACTCGAACCGCTGATCCTCGACGGCGTGCGTGCCGGCGCGGCGCGGGAGGCGTCCCGCACGTCGGACTGAGCACGGACTTCGCACCGCGCGGGTCGTGGCCGCCGGAAACCGGCTCGACGGGCGACGGCCCGCGTGGTGTGATCGACCGCGGAAGTCCAGGACCGCGAGACAGATCATCGAGGAGATGTCCGTGACGATCGAGCAGACCGGCGCGAACCCGGTGATCGACGCCGCCTTGGTCGAGCGGCTTCTCGCCGCCCAGCTGCCGGACCTGGCGTCACTTCCGTTGAAACGCCTGGAGCCCGCCGGATCGGACAACGTGATCTACCGGCTCGGGGACGACCTGGCGGTACGCCTGCCACGCGGAGACTGGTCCACCGGCCAGCCGCGGAAGGAGTTCCAGTGGCTTCCGCGTCTCGCTCCGCGACTGCCCTTGCCTGTCCCCACGCCCATCGCGCTCGGCTCGCCGGGTGAAGGCTATCCGTGGTATTGGTGCGTTTCACGGTGGTTCGAAGGGGAGACCGCGACCATCGGCGGACTCGCCGACGCGGACAGGACCGCTGTCGAACTGGCGGAGTTCGTGAAGGCCCTCCAGCGGGTGCCGCCGGACGAGACACTCGTTCCCGGGCCGCACAACAGCTTCATCGGCGCCCCGCTCGCCCGTCGTGATCCCGCGACCCGCGCCGCGATCGAGGCCGTGGACGGCGTTTTCGACGGCACCGCGCTCACCGAGGTCTGGAACGCGGCCATGGCCGCTCCCCCGTGGAGCCTGCCACCGGTCTGGATCCATGGCGACCTGCACCCTGGCAACCTCTTGACCGTGGACGGCAACCTCAGCGCCGTGCTGGACTTCGGCGGGCTCGGCGTGGGCGATCCGGCGTGCGATCTGCTGATCGCCTGGACCCTCCTGCCCTCGCCGGCGCGGGAGACCTTTCGTGCCACGCTGGACGTCGACGACGCCACCTGGGCCAGGGGCCGCGGCTACGCCCTGAGCACCGGGTTGAACGCTTACACGGCTTATGCGGCCACGAACCCCCGGGTGGCGGAGAACACCCGCCACCAGATCACCGAAACGCTGAAGGATTTCCGATAGCGTGCCCGCCGGGCCGGAGCGCCCTGGACATGTACACGGCATCTTCACCGTAGCCTGCCGGAAGCCCTGCCCCGGGGTACGCCCAGTAACCGTTCGCCGACCAGAAACCACCGCTGCCGGCGACGGCCACCAGCGAAATCCGTTGGTAGGACAGCGATACCGCGCGGAGCGTGAGGTGGCGCACGAGACGAGTGGCCAGGCCATGGCGGCGAAAGTCCTTGGCGACGACCAGATCGTGCAGGTGCAGGTTCCGCGAGTCCCGGTGGCCCACGCTTTCCGGCCTCGCGAGGTCCGGGCACCCGAACAGCGGGTAGGGCAACGCGATCAAGTACCCCGCCGTCCGGCGTCCGGCGTCGAGCACGAAGCAGGTGAGCGGAGACAGCGCGGCGCGTGAGCGCAGCGCATCCTCGCCCTCCGAGAGCCCGGAGGCTTGGTAGGCCGAGGTTTCCAGGCCGCGGATGTCCGGCCAGTCCCGCGCCGAGATATGCCGGATCCGGATATCCGCGGACATCACGTGAAGCTCGTCGACCGCGAGACCGGTGTGGCCGTCACCGTGGTGAACACTCGTGGGGGCCGCTTGCGCTCATCGGGGTCACCGCCGTGTGCCACCGTGTACGGGAGCGGGCTGAAACCGTTGAACCCCAGCGTGGTGTAGCTGGTCGTGTAGGCGCCGCTCGAGAGTATCCACACCGGATCGCCCGAGACCACGCCGAGGGGAACCCGCGCCGGGTACCGGCCATGACCGGCGGCATCGTCGCTGTCACAGCTCGGTCCGGCGACGATGGCTGGACCGTACTCGCCGTCCCGGTGCGCCGGGAACTCCAGGCGGTACTGGATCTGGTCCATCTCGTACAGGCCGTTGAACTTGCCACAGCTCAGATACAGCCAGCGCCGACGCCGGCCGTCGAGCAGCTCCCGGTCGGACAGTCGCGCCACGTGGGCACGGATCGCGCCGTGGTCGGCGACCAGGTACCGGCCGGGTTCGATGACGAAGGCCAGTCTGGTCCCGGCCGCTCGCCGAAGCCGCCCCATGCCCGCCCGGATCGTCTCGAATATCCTGTCGAGCGGGGGAATCAGGGGTCTCCCCCGTTCGTCGAGGTAGCCGAGCGCGGGAAGACCACCACCGAGGTTGACGTGTTCGAGCAGGATCCCCTTCCGCTTCAGGGCGATCAGCACCTCCGCCAGGGAATCGAACGCGTCCGTCCACGCTTCGGTGGTCATCTGCTGCGAACCGACATGCACCGACAAACCCGAGAATCTCAAACCCATCGCTCGCGCCGTCTCCGCCACTCGCACCGCTTCCGGGCCTGAACATCCGCTCTTGCCGCTCAGCCCCCAAAGCGCTCCGTCCCCGGTGGTGGCCAGACGGCAGAACACTTTCGCCGCCGGCGCGTGCGCGGCGATCGCGCGCACGTCCTCGACGCTGTCCGTGGCGAAGTCCCGCACGCCCAGCCGGAAGGCGTCGAGAATGTGCTGATCGGATTTGACGGTGTTCCCGTAATGCACCGAACCGGGCGGCGCTCCCGCGCCGAGCGCGGTCGCTATCTCACCGGGGCTCGCTGCGTCGAACCCGGCTCCCTGCCGGGCCAGGAACTCGACGACGGCGTCCACCGGACAGGCCTTCATCGCGAACCGGACGGCGACGCCGGGCAGTTCGCGTTTCAAAGAGGCGTGGCGTTCGCCGATTCCCTGGAGGTCGAAGACGATCTGGTCCTCGGAGGCCGCCGCCAAGGCGGTGAGCAGTCGCTTGTCGTCGAACATGGTGTGGCTTGTCCTCATCCGCAAGGCGGGGATACGAGATCCGCTTCCCTGCTCGCCGACATCAGTCGTTCCCAGTGGTCGATCAACAGTGCGAAATCCGCCATGTCCTGCCGAGCTTCGGAAAGCAAGCGGGATCCTCGCGCCGCGAGGATTTCAGCGAGTTTCGTGTACTTGCCGCCGAGCTTTCGGTAGGCGCGCTGGAGACAGGCCAGCCGCAGTACGTTCTCCTCGTCGTCCAGTTCGAGACTTTCCCTGACAAGCGCCGAGATCGCGGACGCGCGCACGTGATCCCGTTCGTCGCACAAGGACTCGCCCGCCGTCTTCATCCGGCCGTAGATGAAGTTCAGGTACTGCATCGAAAGGAAGAACTTGGCCAACCGCAGCTGGTAGCCGACGAAACCGGATTCGGTTCGCCGTTCCGGTGTATGGAAGTTCACGATGTCGCGGTTGTGCTGAACCGCGGGCAGCCCGGTGGCGTGGACGACGTGGAGCAGGAAATAGTCACTGCCGATCGTATCCGTGGCAGGCAGCAACGGTATCTGCTCATGCACCCGCGAAAAGCCGATGTTGCACATGTCCACGCGCATCGGGTCGAGGACGGTCAGTGTCGAACGGTCCCGGGTGAACGGGCCGGCACCGGACCCGCGGAAGGACTCCTTCACCAGGTTCCGCTTCTCTTCTTCCGATGCGTGGGCAGGAGCCCAGAGGCTCACGATGTCGTAGTAGACATCCTCGTCCATGCGGTGGATCTCCTCGATGTCCACCGAGGGTTCGCCGACGAAGGAGCCACCCACCAGGACGACAGGCCGCTCCGCGAGACCCGGATCCAGCACGGATTCGGAAACACCGGGCGCCGCGTGGGCCGCGCTCTTGCCGAGCGAAGCGAGCTCATGGTGGATCGGGAAGATCTTGGCGTCGTTCAAGACCTGATAGCGGCTGTCGGAATCCCGGCGATGGACCGACTCGCAGCCGAGTGCCGCGCCGAACAGGAACGCGCGGTTGGTGCAGGCGCCATAGGACACACCCGCCGGCAGCATCAAGTCTGGCAGCCGCGACTGCCGGTCGAGGCCTGCTCGCCGGATCACCCCGTTCAGGAAGCTTCGCTGGTACGCCTCGTCCAGATGCCAGAGGCTCACCTTCGGCACCCGGCGAGCCGCGCGGACGACCTGGGCATATGCGGCGAAGTCGTGCGCGTCCGAACTGTCCAGTACCAGCACGCGCACTTCGACGTCGAATCGTTCGACGGCGTATCGCGCCTCTTCGATGACGGCGGACAGGGTGTCCGCGCAGGCTCTGTTCGTCGGCAGGGTCAGGCAGATCTTCCGCATGCCTTCTCTCCTCGTGGCGAAGTGTGTCGCCGTCGCCACGGTTCGAGGCCGAGCAGCTTCGCACCCAGGTCGTTCAGCTCGGCGGCCGGATACCTCTCGCATTCGGGCCGTTCCCTGGCACCGACCAGCGTTCGGTTCCACTCCGGCGTCTTCAGCCACCGCCAGGACTCGACCCGCGATCGCTTCAACGTGGTGTGCGATTCCAGCGAGGGCATCATGGCGAGGTACTGGACCGCCCGCACACCGTTCCCGGAGGTGTTGGGCGCCACCCCGTGTGCCAGCATTCCGTTCCAGATCAGCAGGTCGCCAGCCTCGAGTTCCGGCCTGACGACCGGAGTCCGCGCCCGGCCGATCGACGGCCGGATCGGATCGCGATCCGGTGGCTGCTCCGCCTTCCACTCCTCGAACGTCCGGAACAGTTCCGGCGCGCACTGGAAGCCGCCGAGTTCGGGCCGCGTGTCGTTGAGCGCGATGATGCCCTGCACGCGTTGCGGTGGCTCCGGCAACGTGCTGTCGAGGTCCCAGTGCAGCTCGATGTCGAACCCTTTCTCCGTGGGCTCGATGAGCGACCGGGACCGGTTCCCGACATTGGGCGGGTTGAGGTTGAGCCGGTCCAGGCTCACCCACAGTTCTTCGCAGTCCCACACATCCACGAACGCGTCGTAGACCCGCCGCGTCTGCCGGGAGTCCCACAGGAGCTGGTGGTGGTAAGCCTCGACGAAGCCGTAGATGTACAGATCCCGTTCCAGTTCCGTCCGGAACTCGCGCTCGGCGTACCAGCTCTCCGGCCGCCGGGGGTCGAGCCCCTGGAACTCCCAGGCGAAATCCAGCAGCGATTTCGCGGCCGAGGCCGAGATCGCCCTTCGCACGACGACATAGCCCCAGGTTTGCCAGAAGTCGAAATCCGCTTCGGAGAGGACCCGCAACGGCCGGGTCTTCCGTATTTCCTTCAACGGGACCTGCGCGACATACGACTCGCCGTCGGAACTCCAATAGGGAATGTCCGAATCCGCTCGATACAGGTCATGGCCACGTGGTGGCATCTACCCTCCAGACGTTGAACGACAACGAGTCTAGAGGGCCGATCAGCTCTTGGCAATATGTTGCCAAGAGCTTGGCAATGCCAGGTGACGTCAGCTGTAACTACGGGCCTGCAGTTCGAACAGATCGGCGTAGAGCCCCCGGCTCGCGAGCAACTCGGCGTGGTCACCGATCTCCGCCACCCTGCCGCCCTCCAGGACGACGATGCGGTCGGCCATCCGGACCGTCGAGAACCGGTGCGAAACGAACAGCGTGACGCCGCCGTTCCTGCCCACCTCACCGGCGGAACCGGCGTACTGCTCGAAGGTCGCGTGCTCGGCCGCCGCGTCGAGTGCCGCGGCGGGCTCGTCGAGCACGAGCATCAGTGGCTGGTCGCGCAGCGCGGAACGAGCGAGCCCCAGCGTCTGCCACTGCCCGCCCGACAGTTCCGCGCCATCCGTGTAACCGTGTCCCAGCGCGCCGTCGAGACCACCCGGTACCCGCCGCACGATCGGCTCGGCACCGGCCCGGCCGAGCACGCCGGTCAAGACGTCGTCGTTCCCCATCCGGGCGAGGTCGCCAACACCCACGTTTTCGCGCAACGTGAACTCCAGCCGCGCGAAGTCCTGGAACAGCGTGGAGATCGCGGATCGCCATTCCTCCGGAGGCATTTCCCGCAGATCGACACCGTCGACCAGTATCCGGCCCGCCGTGGGCTCGTACAGCCCGCACAGCAGTTTGACGAGTGTGCTCTTACCCGCGCCGTTCTCCCCCACCAGCGCGACAGTGCGGCCGGCGGGCAGGTCGAGGTCGACCTCACGCAGCACCGGCCGATCGCTTCCCGGGTAGCTGAAGCTCACCGCTTCGAGCCGGATGCCGTGCCGTAACCGCGCCGGGACGGGCCTGACCGCGGCCGGTGTCCGGGGCTCCCTCGTCGGCCATGTCTTCAGCGAATCCAGCCTCCGCAGGGTGTGGCCCGCCGCGTGCAAGGTCGACAACACGCTCAACGCGGCGGCGACCTGCGCGTTGACCTGCACGGCCAACGTGATGACGAGGACGACGTCGCCGACGGTCACCAGCCCGCGGACGGCCTGCAGCAGCACGAGATAGACGGTGGCGCAGACAGCGGCGGCGAAGGTCACCTGGCCGAGCGCGCGCAGCGCGGCTCCCGCCAGCTGTCCACGCCACAGCTTCGCCGTCGCCTCCCGCCAGCTTTGGTCATGCCGCCGCTTCAGTGCCACCTCCGCACCGAGGATCCTGGCTTCCTTCGCCGACGAGGACGAGGTCGCCACGTGCAGCAGATGACGGGCCAGCCGGTTCTGTTCCACCGCGGCGTCGCGCGAGCGGTCGATGGACCGCTGCGCGTAGCGGCCCATGATCACCGGCGGCAGCGCGCCGAGGGGCAGGAGCAGCAGCCAAGGTTCCAGCGAAGCCAAGATGACGGTGGTGAGGATCAGTTGCCCGCCGAGCAGCACCACCTGCAGCAGCGCTTCGATGTAGGCCCGCGCCTTCTGGATCTCCTCGCGCACGAGGGTGACCGTGTCGGCGAACTTCGCGTTGTCCAGATGCTCGACCCCGGGAGTGCCGTTGACGTAGCGGATGAGCTCGGAATTGATCCGCGACTCCGCCAGTTCGCCGACTTCGTAGTAGTACAGATGCGCGAAGTGCCCCATCATCAGTTCGGCCACGAGGACCAGGGCGATGAGCACCCCGATGACGAAGGTGGCACCAAGCCGGCCATCGAGCAGGTTGTCGGTGAAGGCTCCCAGGGCGAGTGCGATCCCCGGCGTCGCCAGGTAGCCCAGTGTCAGCAGGACGATCGCCTTGAGCAGGCGAGCCCGGTCGGCCTGCCAGGCGAGGGTGAACAACCACCGTGCGGTGCGAGCAAGGTTCTTCATGAAACCTCGTCCATTGTGGATTCGAGAACCGGCGGCGCCGTTTCGTCGGTGAACCGTTCCGCCTGCAGGCGGAACAGGGTGGCGTACCGCCCGCCCGCCGCGAGCAGCTGGTCGTGAGTGCCGCGTTCGGCGACCCGGCCGTGTTCCAGGACCACGATCTGGTCCGCCCGGCGGACGGTGGAGAACCGGTGCGAGATGATCACCGTGGTCAGGCCGCGGGTGATGTCCAGGAAGCGGTCGAAGAACTCGACCTCGGCGCGCACGTCGAGTTGCGCGGTGGGCTCGTCGAGGACCATCACCGATGCTCCCGCGTTCACCGCGTGCAGGGCGCGGGCCAGTGCCACCCGCTGCCACTGGCCGCCGGAAAGGTCCCGGCCACCCTCGTACTGACGGGACAACACGGTCCGCGGACCGTCCGGCATGGACCCCAGCATCTCCGCCGCTCCCGCGCGCCGGGCCGCCGCCAGCAGATCCTCGTCCGAGGCGTCGAACTCCGGCGCGCCGAGCGCGATGTTGTCGGCGAAGGAAAGTTCGTAGCGAACGTAGTCCTGGAAGATCACCGCGAGCCGCCGATGCCAGTCCCGCGGTTCGATGTCGCGCAGATCGCGTCCGTCGACGGAAATCCGTCCGCTGGTCGGGTCGTACAGCCGCGTCAGGAGCTTGACCAGCGTGGTCTTGCCGGCGCCGTTGAGGCCGACCACGGCCAGCGAAGTGCCGGCCTGCACTTCGAGATCGAGCCCCGCGAGCACCTCGCGGCCATCGGGGCGATACCGGAATCCGACGTCGTGGAACCGGATCGACCGCCGCGGCAGGCCGTCGGACGGCAAGGACAGGCCGGATTCGAGCGGGCGCAGGGAGCGGCCTTTGTCGCGGAACGCCAGCAACGCCTCGTAGGCCAGCGACCCGTACTGGGTCTGCACGTCGCATTCCGGGAAGTAGACGCCGAACCGCATCAGGATCAGCACCGATTGCAGCGCGATGCCCAGTTCGAGCAGGCTCAGTCCACCGTGCCCGGCCAGCAGGAGGAACACGACCGTGGCACCGACGAGCCCGGCCGCGGACAGCCACAGGAACGGCGGCCCGAGCAGCGCCCGCCTGCCTCGCCACATCGTGCGCAGGTAACCGAGGTCGTCCCGGCGGTGCCGGTCGCGCAGCCAGTCGACCAGCCCGAGAAGACGGATCTCCTTGGCCGCCCGCGGACCGGACGCGAGTGCCTTCACATAGGACACCTTGCGCCGCTCCCCGGCCAGCCCGTCGTAGAAATCACCGAACTTGCCGAGGGAACCGCGCTGACCGAAGCGGATCACCACGGCCGTCACGCCGATCACGACGGCGGCCAGCGGACTCAAGGTGATACCGACGAGGACGACCGCACCGACGAGTTGCGTGTACCTGGCCACGAGGGCCACGGCACCCGCGGCCGCGTCGCCCGGCGACGCGGAAGCGCGGTCGAAAGCCTCTCGCGCGGCGTTGACGTCGTCGAGCAGCTCCGGGTCGTCCAGCGCCATCGCCGGCGCATCCACCAGCGCGGCGCGCATGAGCAGGACACGGCATCGGCCGTCGACATGCCGCATGACCAGTTCACCGGCCGCGGCCTGGAACGGCGCGAGTGTCTGCTGCAGCCCGAAAGCGGCACCGGCCACGGCCAAGACGGCGAGCAGGGCCGTCCACGCGGCGGGATCGCCGCCGATCGCGGCGGGCACTCGCTGCAGCAGCACGCTCATGGCGACGACGAAGCCGATGGGGAGCAACCCGAGCAGCACGTTGAGCAGCAGCGCCATCGCCAACGTGGCGGGTGGTACGTAGCGCAGCAGACTCAGTATCCGCAGCCAGCGGCCCGCACGCCGCCACACCAGGCCCACCAGAGCGGTCACGTGCCAACCTCCGTCACCGTGCCTCACCGCCTCCCGCGGGATCACCGGAGGTTTCCACAGCTTGCCAGACTGTGCGACACTATGGCAAATCTAAGGGCCCAGATTGGCAAACCGGGGTTCCCGCAGCGCACTCCGCGTGACGGACTGCCTGGCGCGTTGGCCCGGAAGACGGACAAGGACGGTTCGGATGGAGCAGAGGACATTCCGCAGGACCGGGCAACGGGCTTCGGTGATCGGCCTCGGGACCTGGCAATTGGGCGCGGACTGGGGTTCGGTGGACGAGGACGACGCGGCGGCGATCCTGCGGGCGGCCGCGGATTCCGGCATCACGTTCTTCGACACCGCGGACGTGTACGGAGACGGGCGCAGCGAGCGCCTGATCGGCCGGTTCCTGCGCGAATTCGACGGCAAGGGCGCTGAGAACCTCCTCGTGGCGACGAAGATGGGCAGGCGCGGACCGCAGGATCCCGCCGAGTTCACCTTGGACAACTTCCGGGCCTGGACAGACCGCTCACGGGCCAACCTCGGCGTCGACACGCTCGATCTCGTGCAGCTCCACTGTCCGCCGACACCGGTCTTCGGCACCGCCGCGGTTTACGACGCCCTGAACACGCTGGTCGACGAGAAGCGTGTCGCCGCGTACGGCGTCAGCGTGGAACGGTGCGACGAGGCACTGGCCGCGATCGCCCAGCCTGCTGTCGCCAGTGTGCAGATCATCGTGAATCCCTTCCGCCGCAAGCCACTCGAACGCGTCCTGCCCGCCGCGCGAGCCGCGGGCGTCGGCATCATCGCCAGGGTTCCCCTGGCGTCGGGCCTGTTGTCCGGGAAGTTCCGTCACGATACGGCTTTCGCGCCCGACGACCACCGCACCTACAACCGGAACGGCGAGGCCTTCGACGTCGGTGAGACCTTCTCCGGCATCGACTACGCCACCGGTGTCGCGGCGGCACGGGAATTCGGTGAACTCGCACCGGGGCAGCAAACTCCGGCGCAGCTCGCACTGCGCTGGATCATCGACCAGCCCGGGGTGACATCGGTGATCCCGGGCGCCACGCGCGTCGAACAGGCGCGGGAGAACGCGGCCGCCGCCGGCTCGCCCCCGCTTTCCGCGGCGACGCTCAGCGCCGTCGAGGAGATCTACGACCGTCGGATTCGGGGGCAGATTCACCATTTGTGGTGACCGGCGCGGCCGCGGTTCGCGTTCGGCCTGACCGTTCCTACCACCGACGATCAGGCCGAACGCGCTATCCGCACTGCGAAACGGTACCTATGGGCGACGACCGGGACGCCCGGTCAAGCCGAAATCGCCTTACCCCGCCTATAGCCGGCCAGAGTGACTCGGCCAGTCGACTTCCGAGGAGGTCGACCCCCCGGAACCCGGTGACCGGAATTCCACTGTTTCACCGTTCGATGTCGCGTCGGACGACTTTCGCACAGCCTTCTCCTACCTTTCTCAGGCTTGAACAAGAACAGGTGGAATGGTTTTTCC
Source organism: Amycolatopsis roodepoortensis (assembly GCF_024628825.1). Taxonomy (NCBI): domain Bacteria; kingdom Bacillati; phylum Actinomycetota; class Actinomycetes; order Pseudonocardiales; family Pseudonocardiaceae; genus Amycolatopsis; species Amycolatopsis roodepoortensis. The sequence continues at coordinate 9,164,090 of NZ_CP102415.1, read as the reverse complement.
CTCGGCGCGATTCGCCGGGCTTACCACCCAATTTCCCCAGTAGAGACCAGGTTCGGATTCGGGAATTTCCCGAAGGCGAGAACGTCCGGCGCAGCCGATTCCGGACGCGGCTTGGATCACCCCAGTGAACGTTCCGGCCTTCCAGAAAATTGTTACACGCACCACTACCAGGTGGAGACTCGTCTACTACTCTTGCTGGTCAGGGGTTCGTCCGGTCGGCCCGCGCCCGGTACGAACCTGTTACCGGCGTGGCGTCGCCAGCCGATTCTCCACGGCGGTGAGTTCCTGCTGGACGGCGACCAGGGAACGCAGGGCCGTGTAACCCATCTCGCGGTTGACGCGGATCATGTGCGCGTTCTCGGCGCCGGTCGTGGTGCCGATCCGCTCCAGTGCGGGACAATCGACGAGCAGCCACCGCATCATGTGCGCCTTGACGCACCGCCCCAAGCCCGCACCGCGGTGCGCGGCGAGCACGGCCGTGTCGCGCTGATATCCCCAGTCGGGGCGCCGGGGATGGGTGCAGAGTTCGGTGAATCCGGCGACCGTCCCGGACAGCTCGTGCAAGGCGACGACCACCCGCTGCACGAGCCCCTGCGCCCGCAGCTCCGCTTCCTTCTCCCGCACCCGTGGCACCGACCATTCCGGCCACCGGTAACCCGATTCCCCCAAGGGGGCGTCGTGGATCGCCCCTCGTGCCACGGCGTAGGAATCGACGACGCCGTCCGGGGCGGATCCCCGCCACCGCAGCAGCCGGTACCCGGCGGGCACGTCGACCTCCCACGACCTCCGGTCGACGTCGGCGATCACCAGCACCTGCCTGGTGATCACGCGTACCGGCCGGAACCCCAGCGCCTCGGCCCACCGCTGTCCCGCGGTGCCCGCGACCACTTCCCAGCACTCGACGACCCGGCGCGCCTGGATCCTCAGCTCCGGGAGCAGCGCACGCAACATCGCGACCCCGATCCCCTGGCGACGGTATGCGGGATGCACCCGCACGTCGGTCAGCCCGATATCACTGTTCTCCTCGTCGAGGAAACACACCTGGGCGAACGCCACGACCTCCCCGCCGCGACGGCCCAGCCAGTACGCGACCGCGCCCGAACCCGGCATGGGCCTTTTCATCCGCGCGACCAGCTCCGCGAGTGGCAGTGGAGGTTCTCCGGGCCGGTCCACGACCTGGCTGGCCAGCATCACCCGGTGGCAGACGACGAAGTCCGCTTCCGTGGCCAGAGACGGGTCGAACCGCTCGATCACCAGGCCGGTGGTCACCGGCCTCGGCCCGCCCCCGCCAGTTCGGGCGCGGGCGCCGCCACGCGCCCACCGCCTGACGAAGATGCGGCGCAGAGCAGCAACGCGATCATCACCGTTCCGAAGCCCGGCAACCCCAGCAGCAGACCGATGGCGACGTGCAGGGCGATCCCGCACCCGACCGCCGGCTTCCGCCCTTTGCCGCCTGCCAGGATCGCGACGGCGATCAGGTACTGGAGCGCGACCACGCCCCAGGTCGACGTCGCGATGAGCCCGCTCGAAGCGAGCAACGGGCCCAGGAAATCGCGGATCGGCAGCGGGAAGCCGAATTGCGCGTCGAAGGCCACCATGTACAGGGCGTCACCTCGCGACCACGCCGGGTCCAGCACCTTGTGGGTGGCCGCCGTCAGGTAGATCAGCGACAGCTGGCCGCGAAGACACCACAGGGCGGCGAACGAACCGCCTCGCCACCGCATGGGCAGCGGAGCCACGGGGGCGCTCCAGTGCCATGTCCGGCCGTCCCCGAGGCAGAGGGGGACGAACAGCATCGCCCCGATCGCGGCCGCTCGGTCGCCCCCGTTGGCCAACGGCATGCTGACCGCGAGGCTGAAGGTGACGTACCAGTGGGGAAGGCAGGTCCAGCGAGGCCGGTAACCCGACAGCACGACCAGTAGCGTGGCGATCGCCAAGAGCCTGGGGAGCGCCTGCCCCGTCTCCGTTTCGGCGGCCAGGCACCACAATGAGGCCGAACGGATGCCACCACAGCGCAGTCCCTGCGGTGCGTCGGGCGAAGCCACGAACAGCGTGGTATCCGCGTTGAAGAGCAGAACGCTCAAGGTCGCCGCGGCGAGGAGGCTTCGCCCCATCGCGAAGGCCCGCCCCCGCGGTTCGTGCCGCTCGATCGCCGTACCGAGCCTGCGCCGGAGGCCGGTCAGCCGCTGCATCGCAGATCCACCGAAGCGACTCGGTAGGCCGCCCAGGGCCCGTCGCGCCGGGATCCGGCTTCCGAGGACGACGCGCGCTCGATGGCGAGCACGGCGCGGCCGCAGAGGGTCGGTGACTTCAAGGGGTTTTCCGTCCGGTAGAGCAAAGCCGGGTCCGGTACCTTCTCACAGCGCATTTCGCCTCCCTGGCCGCATTCCTGCCAGTACCGATCCGGGATCCGGTCGGCGATCTGCCGTGCCTCGGTCGTGTACACGTCGTGTTCGCGGTTGAGTCCGCCGAGCCGTGTGCCCCAGACCTCGCGTTCGTGCAGGCGGACGAGCCGGCCATCGTGCCCGGCGCGATAGGGCACGACCGAGCTCTTGTCCAAGCCGATGAAGAAGACCCATTCCTGCGGCCACAACACGCGATACGCGTCAAGGCGGTCCCGGAGTCCCCCGGATATCCCGAAAAGGTCGGCCTGCGCGAGACACGCGAGGACGAAGCCGAGCCCCAGCACCAACGAAGTGAGCACGAAACCCCGGAAACCTTGCTCCGGATCCTCGCCTTCGCTGATGCCGTGAGCGCCGGCTCGACCTGCCTCCGAATCGGTGCTAGCCGCGGTCGGCATCTGAGACGTTGTCCCAGTTCACCCCGGAGAACGGCTCCTGTTCAACCACGCTGTTCTGCGAGCGCGGTTTCCGGTCGTACATCTCGTCGGACGGTGTACCGATCGCGACCGCGATGGCGAGCGTCGCGGCGACGCAACCTAACCCGAGCATGACTGTCCGCATCACTATCCCCCAGTTCAATGGTATAAACCACCGCGATGCACTATTCCAGGCGATGGTGGTTCATAGACACCACCGAGATTAGCCGCGGTGGCTACCTTGGAGCTACCGGTTCGCTACTCTTGAGAGGATCTTGGACTCAGTGGCAGGTCGCACCCCTGCCGGAGCCTCTTGCCGGGTACGGCGGTGAACGGTTCGCGGTGCAGCGACCAGCGCGAGAGGGGAGCCGTGGAGCTGCGGATCTTGGGGCCGATCGAATTGTGGGCGGCCGGTCGTCCGATCGGAATTCCGGGCACCAGGCAGCAGAAGCTGCTCGCGCTCCTGGTACTCAGCGCCAACCAGGTGATCCCCGACGGGCAGTTGATCGGTGATCTGTGGGAAGACCCGCCCCAGTCGGCACGGCAGCAGGTCCACAACGCCGTCGGCAGTCTCCGCCGGACGCTGGAAGCCCTGGGCGAAGAGGTCCGCATAACCAGGACGGACCTGGGATACCGCCTGGACGTTCCGCCGAATGTCGTAGACGCGTACCGCTTTTCCGACACGGCGCGGCAGGCGAGGGCGGCGGGGTCCGCCGGACGGATCCCCGAGGCGATCGAACTTTTCGAGGCAGCGCTCCGTCTTTGGCGGGGTCACGCACTGGCCGGGCTCGAAGGGGACACGATCACCAGTGCGGCCGCCAACCTCGACGAGCAACGTCTTTCCGCCATCGAGGACCTGATATCCCATCGCCTGCGGGCAGGTGAAGCCGCGTCGCTGGTCGCCGAACTACGTCAGCTGGTCGCCGACCATCCACTCAGGGAGTCACTGCGGAGCCTCCTCATGCAAGCGCTTCACCTCAGTTCCCGACAGGCGGACGCGCTCGCCGTCTATGACGAGGGAAGGCGGATTCTCGCCGGAGACCTCGGCATCGACCCTGGTCCAGACCTCCGCAGGCTCCATGCGGTGATCTTGAGCGGCGACGCCGATCCCGATGACGTCGTGCCGGGCCGTACGCCGCCCGACGACGGCTTACCTCATTCGGGTGACTCACCACCTTCGCCCGCCCTGAGCGGACCGGCCCGCCGGTTCTACCTTCCACATGACATCGGGGACTTCTCCGGCCGCTCCGCCGAACTGGCCCACTTGCTTTCCACGACGAGGGACACCTCGCCCACCGCCTTGGTGATCTCCGCCATCGACGGGATGGGCGGCGTCGGCAAGACGACCTTGGCCGTACATCTCGCGCACCAGATCGCCGAGCACTATCCGGACGGCCAGTACTTCGTCGACCTCCACGGATTCAGCCCCGGACTGGAACCCGTCGCGCCGGAACAAGCGCTCGACACCCTCCTTCGCGGCAGCGGTGTGCCCCCCGAACTCGTTCCTCCCCAGCTCGAAGCCCGTAGCGCGCTGTGGCGGTCGCAAATGGCCGGACAGCGAGCACTTCTGGTGCTCGACAACGCGATCGACGCCGACCACGTGCGTCCGCTCCTGCCGGGTACGGCCGGCGTGCTCGTGCTCGTGACGAGCCGTCGCAAACTCACCACGCTCGACGGCGCCGTTCCGATGTCCTTGGACGTGCTCACCCGTGACGACGCCATCGCCCTGTTCGAACAGGTCGCCGGCAGGGACGGCCGCGATGACGCCGACGAGGTGGCCACCGTCGCCGAGCTGTGCGGCAGGCTGCCGCTCGCGATCCGCATCGCGGCCGCCAGATTGCGCAGCAGACCACACTGGACGATCGCGGATCTCACGGACCGGCTGCGGAACCAGAGCCAGCGCGCGCGATTCCTGGCGGCCGACGACCGCAGCGTGATCTCCGTGCTGCGTCTGTCGTACCGGTATCTCCGGCCGGAACAACAGCTTGTCTTTCGTTTGCTCGGGGCACATCCGGGGATCGACTTCGACGCCTACCTCGTCGCGGCGATCTCCGGCCTGTCCCACGGTCAGGCCGAGTACATCCTGGAATCACTGTTCGACGACAACCTGGTCAAGCAGCGGTCGAGCAAGCGTTTCTACTTCCACGACCTGGTGAAGGACTGCGCACGCCAGATACTCGGAGAGCTCGAAGACGGCAACGAGCACCAACTCGCGCTGGAACGTCTGCTCGACTATTACCTGCATTGTGCGGCCATGTGGTGCGAATATCTGGACAGCGGTGCCGGCGGCGCCGCCGTCCAGGTCAAGCACCCGCCCCGGCACGTCAAACGAGTCAGCTCGTCCGACGAGGCCGTCGATGCCCTGAATCTCGAATACAGCAACCTGCTTTCGGTCGCCAAGTACGCGGCGGAGAACAACTGGCTCAGGCACGCGTGGCAGCTCCCCTGCGTGATACAGCCGCTCATGAAGCTGCGCAACAACTACGGAGGTTCCGCCTTTTCGCTGTTCCAAGGTGCCTTGCGCGCGGCACGCGGATTGCGGGACAGCCAAGGGGAATCCACCTGCCTGCAGGGGCTGGCGGCGATCTGCCGCGAGCGCAAGTCACCCAATCAGGCCAAGGACTACATCGAGCAGGCCCTGAAGATCAGCCGCGACCTCGGCGACCGGAGGGCGGAGGCCGAGCAGCTGGTCGAACTGGGCAACCTGCACCTGGACGAAGACCGGCTACGGGAAGGCCGGGACGCCTTCGTCTCCGCCGAGCAACTGATCTCCTTCACCCCGAAGACCTTCGTCCGCGCCGCGATAGCGAACAATCTCGGGGTCATCTACCGCGATCTGGGACAGTTCGACCTCGCCTTGCGGTATCTCAACCGGGCCATCGGCATCCTCGCCGACGACAGCCATCCGCGACGAAGAGCCTTGACCTCCTGGTGTATCGCGGCGGTGCTCCACTACCGGGGTGATCACCGGCAAGCGATCGAGCTCTTCGGGAAAGTCCTCGAAGCGAGCACCAAAGGCAGGTTCGAACACGGCCGTGCGGTGGCGATGCTCGGCTTCGCCGAAGCACACCGATCGCTGGGAGACCTGAGCGAATCCGTCGAATACGGCCGGGCCGCGCTGTCCTTGTCCAGGAAATTCGACCTGTGGAAGGTCGAATGCGAGGCCTTGAACGTGCTCGGCGAGGCGAATCTCGCGCTGAACGACATCGACCAGGCCCGGCAGGTGTTCGACCACGCGCGGGAGCAGGCCGTCCTCTACGGGTCCAAGCGCTACGAGGCGAGAGCTTTGGAAGGGCTCGCGCACGTGGCGTCGCTTCAACGGGAGATCACCACCGCGAAGGAGCGCTGGGAGCAGGCGATCGAGCTGTACCCGGACGGCATGGTCGACGCCGAGTTCGCTCGCGCCCACCTTGAGTCGCTCCGGCTCGACACGCGCTGTTTTCGCTGCAGCGGCGCCCGCACGAGGTGACCGGCGAGGGTCAGCCGAAGCGCCGAGGATCCACCCCTTCGACGTGGATCCGGTGCCACACCGCGAAACAGACCAAGACCCACAGGCGGCGCCAGTCGAAGTCGTCCCCTCGCCGGTAGTCCCGGAGCATGGTCAGCGCGGTGTCCCGATGGAGGTAGTCACCGATCTCCGCTTCGGTGAGGACGGCCTCGGCGAAGTCGTAGAGCTCGTCGCGGAGCCAGAACCGGATCGGCACCGGGAAGCCCAGCTTGGGCCGCCTGGCCACCTCGGGCGGAACGAGGTCCGCGACCGCCTCGCGCAGCGCGGACTTCGTCGTGTCCGGGCTGATCTTCTCGCTGTACGCCAAGGTCTCCGCGGCGGCCAGTACCTCGCGGTCGAGGAAGGGCACACGCAGTTCGAGCCCGTGGGCCATCGTCATGCGGTCGGCCTTGGTCAGGATGTCGCCGGGGAGCCAGAGCGCGAGATCGACCGACTGGCGCAGGGTCACCGGGTCCCATCCCGCCTTCCGCGCCCGTTCCCGCAGCGGTGCCGCCAGTTCGTCGGCCGAGCCGCCGGTCAAGGGGGTGACGAGCGCCAGCTCCGACGGCTCGTAGACCAGATCCGCTCCCAGGTATCCCGCTCCGGTGCCGCGATAGACGTGATAGCCGCCGAACAGCTCGTCGGCGCCTTCGCCGGAGAGCACCACCTTGACCTGTTTGCGTGCTTCCCTTGCCAGGAACCACAACGCGACGGCCGCCGCGTCGGCGAACGGTTCGTCGAACTGCGCCAGGATCTCCGGCAGACGCGTGGCGAACTCTTCCGCGCTGATGAAGTACGGATTGGACTTCACCCCGAGCGCGTCCGCGGTGGCCACGGCGTGCTCGATCTCGCTGTAACCCTCGCGGCCGAAGCCCACTGTGAACGTCTGCAAAGAACTGTCGTGCGTCGCGGCCAGCGCGCAGACGACCGCCGAATCGACGCCGCCGGAGAGGAAAGAACCGACCGGGACGTCACTGCGCAGATGCGCGGCCACGGAGTCCTCGAGCGCCTCGCGGATCCGCCGTCCCGTGTCCGGCCGGGCCGCGGCCGCCGGGCGGAACACGTGCGAGTGATACCGCCGCACCCGTAGCTCACCGTCGGGTCCGTAGGACAACTGGTGACCCGGCGGGAGCACCCTGATCCGGGGCGACATCGTTCCCGGGCCGGGAACATACTGCAGCGAAAGGAAACGGCGGACCGACTCGGGGTCGACCGGGCCATGCGCGCCGGGCCGGACGAGCGCCTTCTTCTCCGAGGCGAACCGCAGCGACGTGCCGTCCAGGCGGTAGTAGAACGGCTTGATCCCGAACGGGTCCCGCGCGGCGAACAGCGTGCGTTCCTCGGCGTCCCAGACCGCGAACGCGAACATCCCCCGCACTCGGTCCAGGCAGGCGGGCCCGTACAGAGCGAACAGTTCGAGCAGGACCTCGCTGTCACTGGAGGATCTGAGCTCCACCCCCTTGGCCGTCAGTTCCGCGGCGAGCCGGGGGGCGTTGTAGATTTCGCCGTTGTAGACCATCCGGTAGCGGCCGTCGGCGGACATCATCGGCTGATGCCCCGCCTCCGACGGATCGACGATGGCGAGCCGCCGGAATCCCAGCGCCACGCCTTCGCCGGTGTAGCGGCCCTCATCGTCCGGGCCGCGGTGGGCGAGCAGGCCGGTGGCCTCCCGGACCCAGTCCACCTCGGCCTCCTCCAGCGGCGTCGCGCCGGTCACCCCGCAGAAACCACACATTTCCCCTCCAGCGTCAGGAAACCGAACCGACCAGACCAGGCAGGACGGCGGGCAGCAAGGCGTCGACGCCGTACCGCAGCACGTCCGTCGCGGGCAGGCCGGTCTCGTCCGTCAACCGCCTCAAGGCCGCACGGGCCTCACCGTCGTCGAGTCCCGCGGTGACCACCGACAGTCCGGCCACCCTGGGGGCCCGCTCCGGATCGGCCCACCTGGCCGCTTGTTCGTTGATCTCGATGGCCCGTCGCATCGAGGGCAACGCGACCCCTGGCAGCAGGCCGAGCCCGGTACGCCGCAGGTCGTGGCACAGCACCATCGCGTCCGGCCGCGTGCCGTGCAACAGCCCGAGTGTGACGGCGGAGTAGCGAGGGTGGTTGAGCGCGCCCTGGCCTTCCACCAGGACGACGTCGTGCTCCTGAGTGGCGTGGAACACGACGTCCTCGACGGTGCTGTTGAGGAAGTCGGAGATCAGGCCGTCGACGGCGACGCCGCCACCGGAGATCATCATCCCGACCTGACCGGTGGCCAGGAACGAGGCGTCCGTCCCGCCTTCGCGCAGTGCCCGCTCCAGTTCGAGCATCGTCGTCATCTTGCCGCTGGAGCAGTCGGTGCCGACCGCGAGCACGGTGCGGCTGCCGGGCCGGTGGTCACGGAAGTGCAGGACCGGCCTGCCCTCGGCGTCGAACGGGGTGAGGTATTTCTCGGCAGGCGGCTTGCGCAGGTCATGGATCTTCGCCCCGGTGCGCCGGGCGACGGCGCTGAGCTCCGGGTCGTCGGAGATCAGGAAGTGCAGGCCGCTGACGACGTCCACCCCGGCCTCCAGCGCGACCCGGACCTGGTCCCGCCAATACGACTGCAGTGCCGCTCCGACCGGCTCGTCGGCCAGCAGCACCGCGTCGGGACGGTGCGCGTCGAGCGCCGCCCGCACGTCCGGTACCACCGGGATGCCCAGCTCTCCGGGGAAACCGGCGACGGTGGCCGCGTCCTTACCCGCGGTGGTCCGATCGATGACCGCGACGACCCGGTCGGAGCGATACCGCAGAATCGCGACCAGGGTCTTTGACGGCTCGGGGACGATCTCGTCGTCGGCGAGCACGGCGATACGGCCCAGCTTGTCCATTTCGGCTCCTCATCCGGTTCCGGCGGGCACCGGCTGGTGCACGCCCGGCCCGCCGCGGCCGGCGAGGCGGCGCGCGGCGAGACCCACGATCACGAAACCGGCACCGATCCCGGCCCAGCCCCAGAACCCGAAGGACAGGGCGACGGTGGTGCACAGGATCGGCCCGGCCAGCACTCCGATGCCCGAGGTCATCTCGAACACGCCCTGGTACTGGCCGTGCGCGCCCGCGTCGGCCAGGTCATAGCTCAGCGTCCAACTGCTCGCCGAGGTCCACATCTCACCGAAGGTCAGTACCACCGCTCCGGCCACCAGTACGGCGACGGTCCACAGCCCACCGGTCCCCCCGGCCAGCCCGAACAGCACGCAGCCGACGGCGAGGGCGGCCCCGCCGGCACACAGGACGCGGGCCGCGCCGCCCACGGTGGCCGCTCCCCTCGAAGCCCGCACCTGCAGGGTGATCACCAAAGCCGTGTTCACGAACAGCAGCGCCGCGACGACCGGCTTCGGCGCGTCGGTATGCGAGACCACCCACAGCGGCAGGCCCACGGTGAGCACGCTGTCGCGGATCTCCATCAGCCCGCACAGCAGGCCGACGGCGACGTACCGGCGGTCACGGATGGCCCGCCACGCCGTCCTGGCCCGGCGTGGGACGGACACCGGCGCACCGGGGACCGCGCGAAGGAGCAAGGCGCCGACGGTGATCACGGCGGCGTTGAGGAAGATCACCACCAGGTAGGCGGCCCTCGTGTCCAGATAGAGCGGGATCGCCGCGGCGGCCGTTCCCAGTGAGAATCCGATGTTCTGCACGGATCGCTGGTACGCGCGGAATTTCGTGCGGGCATCGACCAGCTGGCCGATCAGGGCGTTCTCGCCTATTTGACGCCCCGTGCGCAAGGCCGCCACCAGCAGATGCACCAGGACGAAGCCGAGGAGGTCGAAGACGAGCGCGTAGGCGGCCACCGCCCCGGCCATCGACAGCCCGAGGCGGAACGCGACGGCCCGCGCCCCGGTACGGTCCACGATCGGCCCGATCACCACCGCCAGCGCCATCGACGTCAGCGCCGCGGCGCTCTGCACCGCCCCGACCTCCCCGGGAGCCAGCCCGACGATATGGACGAAGAACACCGCGTTGCAGGCCATCGCGGCACCCTGGCCGACCGACTGGGCGAGCGTCGCGCCGAGCAGGTACCCGCCGCCGGAGGCGGTCAGCTCGTCCCGGAGCGCGGCCAACCGAGCGGGAAACCCCCGCCCCTTCGTCACGCTGTCGTTCCCTGGACCCGGTCGTCCACCCCCGCCGCCATTCCCCTGGTCGCGGACTCGACCACGAACGCGGTGATCTCCGCGGCCGCGCGGGCCACTTGTGCGGGCCCGGACGGCCCGTGGTGGCCTCCGTCGCCCAGTTCGGTGCGCAGCAGGATCGTGTTCCCGTGGGTGTCCGCCTGCCGCAACGCCGCCGTCCACCGCGCGGGCTCGTGCACCAGCACCCGGGGATCGTTGGCGTACGCGGTCACCAGCAGCGGCGGCCGCGGCAGATCGGAGACGTTTTCGTAGGCGACGTACTCACGCATGCTCCGGTAGATGGCCGGATCCCGTGGATCGCCCCATTCCTCCCACTCGTTCACCGTGAGAGGGAGCTTCTCGTCCAGCATGGCGTTGAGCAGGTCGCACGCGGGCGCCTCGGCGACGACACCCGCCCATTTGCCCGGTGTGTCGGTGTAGGCCTGCCCGACCGCCACACCGCCGGCGCAACTGCCGTGGGCGACGACCCCGCCGGCATGGGCCCAGCCGGTCGCGACCAGGTGGTCACGGGCCGCGGCCAGGTCGCGGAACGACTGGGGCGTCGCCAGCATGCTCCCGTCGAACCAGCCGCACCGGCCCAGCTCCCCACCACCGCGGACGTGCGCGATCGCGTAGACGAAGCCTCGGTCCAGGAGACTGAGCACTTCCTGGGAGAAAACCGGTTCCCATGGCCGTTCGTAGGCGCCGTAACAGAAGACGACCGCGGGGTTGCCGCCGTCCGGCCGCACCTCGGCCCGGTGGGCGATCGTGACCGGTATCGCGGTGCCGTCCGCCGACTCCGCGAACAGCTTCCGGGTGCGGTAGTCGCCGGGGTCGAACCCCGCGACGGCGACCTCGTCGAGCGTGTCGCAGGCGCCGGTGCGCAGGGAGAGACGCCGGTAGCGCGGAGGCCCGGACAACGTGTGCTCGGTCAGCACGACGTCGTCGGCCTCGTACGTGGTCCGCTGGTCCATCTGGACCCGGAGCGCGTCCCTCCTGCCTTCGAAGATCAGACAGCCGCCGGGGCTGGCCGGCGTGACATCGCGGGTGGCGCCGTCGGGACCGAGCAAGGTGAACACCGTGGTCCCCCGCCGGTGCCCGCTGAGCAGCAGTCCGGCGGCGAACACGTCGAGCCGCTGCCAGGCCGTGTCCGCCCGGCGGTCGAGGATTTCCCGCCATTGCTGCGTTTCCAGCTCGGCGAGCGGGAGCCCGACCAGCCGCCGTTCCTCGCGGCCTTCCGCGACGAGTGCGACCAGCCGGTCCTCCCTGGTCGTCCGCTGGTGGTCGGCGAAGTACACCCGGCCGTGACGCCGCGGCATGACCGGCCGTGGCGTGGCGGTGAAATCGTCCGTGGGGAGCAGGAGTTCTTCGGTCGTGGTCCGGCTCTGGTTGGTGATGACGAGCCAGTCATGGGTGCGCGTGGTGCGGACGGTCGTGGTGAAATGCTCGTCCTCCTCGTTCCACAGGACGGCGTCGGGTACGCCGGGGTCCGCGGTGAGGTCGTGTGCCAGTACCCGGTACGGCCGCATGGCGGCGTCGTGGACCACGTAGACGAACGTCGACGAGGACGCGTCCCAGGCGCCGGTGTAGTACGTCTCCTGCCTGGTGCGCGGCAGATCGGTGCCGGTGGCCAGATCCCGGAACCGGAGCTCGTAGGACTCGTAGCCGACGTGATCGACCGAGTAGGCCAGCCAGCGGCCGTCCGGGCTGGGTTCGAAGAGGCCGATACGGGTGAAGTCGTGGCCCTTGGCGAGGTCACCGAGGTCCAGCACCACTTCCGGTTCCCCGTCCTCGCTCAGCTCCCTGCGCACGTAGCGGGTGTAGCGCCCGCCCTCGTCCGCGAGCCGGGTGGAGTACTCGTGATCACCCAGCCGCCAGCTGAAAGGCCGCTCGCCGACCTTGCGCCTGCCCGCTCCCGCGACCAGTTCGTCGATGAGCGGACCGATCTCCCGCGCGTAACCGTCGAAGTACTCGCGTTCGCGCACCAGGTATTCGCGCAGGCGGGGATCGGCGTGGTCCCGCATCCACCCGAAGGCGTCGACGACCGTCTCGCCGTGCAGGGTCCGTTCGGTCGGCTGCACCGGGGCGGACGGGGGAAGTGGGACCGATTCGGGACGAGTGGTCTTCACAGTGCCTCCTTGGCAGCCGGATCCGCGATGATGTCCAGGCCGAACCGGCGCCACCACGAGGTCTCCCCCCGTGCGCCGCGGCGGCTGAACGAGATGTGGACGTGGTCGGTGTGCGGGTGCGGCCCGGTGTACGGGCGCCACCCCTGTGCGGCCGCGTAGGCGCCCCAGATCCGGGAATCCCAGATCAGGTACATGATCCCGAACCGGCGGGCGGCCGCGAACGCGTTGCCGTGCCGGTCGGTGGCCAGCAGCCACGACAGCAGTTCCTCCGCCTGCTCGCCCTGGGTGTCACGGCAGACCTTCCAGTCCCATGCCCGGCCCTCCTTGTGCTCGCTGCGTCCCGGAACGTGCGCGGGCCGGAGGATGCCGAGGCTGCCAGTGTCCGGAAAAGCCCGGAGCACCAGCTCCCGGAAGGCGACCACACCTGGCTGGGCCACCGGCGAGATGCCGGTCTGCGGCTCGTGGACGGCGGGATCGTCGATTCCCGGCCCGAACTCGCGGAGCGCCGCGACAAGGCACTCGACGGTGCCGGGACGCCAACCCGTCGTGGAACGGAGGATTTCCGTGGTTTCTTCTTCGGTGGCGCGCGAGCTGAGAGGTCGAGAAGTGATCACGTAGCACTTCCAATGCGGCCGTGACAACGAACAGCGCCAGCATGGCAACCTTTGGCAAGTCTGTCAACAGAAGCTTCGCGCTACCACCAAGACTTCTGGCAAGTTCTGCCCGGTCACTCGCATTGCTCGCCTGCCTTCTTGACCAAGGGTTTGGCAACCCGCCCTGGCCCGCTCGTCGGCGAACGCTCCCCTTTCTTGCTATCCACAGGAAACGGCCCGGCGCTCATCGATGAGCGCCGGGCCGTGTCCGCGGTCGAGTCGGCTTACCAGCCGCGCTCGGAAAGACGGTGCGGCTCCGGAACGTCGTCGACGTTGATGCCGACCATCGCTTCGCCGAGGCCGCGCGAAACCTTCGCGATGACGTCCGGGTCGTCGTGGAAGGTGGTGGCCTTGACGATCGCCTCGGCACGCTGCGCCGGGTTGCCGGACTTGAAGATGCCGGAGCCGACGAACACGCCTTCGGCGCCCAGCTGCATCATCATCGCGGCGTCGGCCGGGGTCGCGATACCACCGGCGGTGAACAGCACGACGGGGAGCTTGCCCTTCTCCGCGACCTCCTTGACGAGGTCGTACGGGGCCTGGAGTTCCTTCGCCGCAACGTAAAGCTCGTCCTCGGGGAGCGAGGAAAGGCGGCGCAGCTCCGCGCGGATCTTGCGCATGTGCGTGGTCGCGTTCGAGACGTCGCCGGTGCCGGCCTCGCCCTTGGAGCGGATCATCGCCGCGCCCTCGTTGATCCGGCGCAGCGCCTCGCCGAGGTTGGTCGCACCACAGACGAAGGGCACGGTGAAGGCCCACTTGTCGATGTGGTTCTCGTAGTCGGCCGGGGTCAGCACCTCGGACTCGTCGATGTAGTCGACGCCGAGCGACTGAAGCAGCTGCGCCTCGACGAAGTGGCCGATGCGGGCCTTCGCCATGACGGGGATCGAAACGGCCTCGATGATGCCGTCGATCAGGTCCGGGTCGCTCATCCGGGCGACGCCGCCCTGCGCGCGGATGTCCGCGGGGACCCGCTCGAGCGCCATCACCGCGACCGCGCCGGCGTCCTCGGCGATCTTCGCCTGTTCGGCGGTGACCACGTCCATGATCACACCGCCCTTGAGCATCTCCGCCATCCCGCGCTTGACCCGGGCGGTGCCGGTGAGCGAGGTGGTGGCCGTGTTCGTGGAGTCGTCAGACACTGCTGGACCTTTCGGAAAGCGCGCGAGGTGGGGTGACACCTCCGAGGGTAGGCCGCTTTTGGACCTCTGAAGCAGGCCAGTTCGCGGCGATTTCAGCAGTCCACTGGGTGATCTGGCCCGCACCTCTCCCCCGCGTTCCGTCAGCGGGCGAGGCCCTGCTCGAAGGCGAACAGGCCGTCCGGGTCGTACTTCCGGGCCACCCGCCGCAGGCGCGGCAGGCTGTCGCCGTAGTACGCCTTCGCCCACTCGGGCATCTCCGGGTCGATGTAGTTGACGTACCCGGCCTGCCCGTATTCCCGGCCGAGCTCGTCACGGACCCGGCCGATCACCTGGCGCGCGTACGCCTCGCCGCCGTCCAGGCCGCGGATGATCTGGACACTGCCTAGCGCGGACCGGTGCGGGAAGCACGACTCGCTCGACGGCACCCGCGCGATCGCGCCGCCGTACGCGTCCACGATCGAGTACAGCTGCGGATCGCTGCTCAGCAACGCGGCGAGCGCGTCGGGGTCGGGCACCGGATGGGTCAGCATCCGCGAAGTGGCCACGTACTCACCTCGCTGCGCGACCGCGGCGGGGAACTCGGCTTCCTCGGCGAAGGTCCGCATCGCGGCCAGGTGACCCTGCTCGGTCACCACGCGTTCGGTCGGCTGAACACCGACGCGGCGGACCAGATCGTCCAGCAACGGATTCACCTGCGCGGCGGTGCCCACGAAGCAGCCGCCGCAGTTCGCGGCCGTCGCGCCGAGCCCCATCCCGGCCCACAGTTCGTCCGGCATCGCGGGCTGCCACTCCTGCCAGGCCGCGACCAGCGCGGCCAGCGCGGCGGGCGGGAAGACCAGGCTGAAGTTCGCCAGCGTCCTGGCCGCCGCCGTCCGGAAGGTGAACGACGTGACGACGCCGAAGTTGCCCCCGCCACCGCCGCGCAACGCCCACAGCAGGTCCGGCGCCGTCTCCTCCGACACCAGGCGCGCCTTCGCGTCCGCGCCGACAAAGCGAACGGACTCGACGTTGTCGCAGGTCAGGCCGTACTTCCGGCCCAGGACCCCGATCCCGCCGCCGAGGGTCAGCCCGGCGATACCGACCTGGGGACAACTGCCGGCGGGCAGCGCGCGGCCCGCCGCGGCCAAGGCCTCGTACACCTGGCCGAGCTGCGCGCCCGCCCCGATCTCCGCCCGGCCACCGGGCAGGATCCGGACCGCGTTCAGCCGGGAAAGATCGACGACCAGCCCTTTGTCCACAATGGAATATCCGGCGTAGCTGTGCCCGCCCGAGCGGGCCGCGATCGGAATCCGCTGCCTGGCCGCGAAATCGACGCAGTGCCGGACGTCGTCCTCGGTCGCGCAGACCGCGACACCGGCGGGCAGCCGATGGTCGTAGAGGCTGAAGAACCCGAGCCTCTTTTCGTCGTACCCCGGGTCGCCGGGCCGGAACAGCTCACCGGTCAACCGGGCGCGCAACCGTTCCCACGGACCACCGCCACCGGGGATCCCCGCGGGCACCGCCGCCATCACCGGGACCGCCCCCGCCAGCCGCAACACGGTTCGCCTGTCGAGCTCCATCGCTCATCCCCCACCGTCGGATCCGCCTCCGGGTGTCCGCCATCGAGCATAACGGCGGGTCGACATTCGGGGGTTCCCTCGCCGGTCGCCTTGCCGCGACGCCCGTCGCGGGTGTGTGATCGAGGACACACCTGTACGCGGCATCGTGTGGTGAGGAGACCGGCATGGCCGACAAACAGAGCAAGAACGGAGACTCCGGGGCCGCCGTCGCTGTGGACGACCCGGCGAAGGTCCGCAACGTCGTCCTGGTCGGCCCGTCGGGATCAGGCAAGACGACGCTCGCCGAAGCGCTGCTCGCCGCGTCCGGCACGGTGACCAGGGCGGGCTCGGTGGTCGAGGGCACCACGGTATGCGACCACGACCCCGCCGCGGTCCGGCAGCAGCGGTCGGTCGGTCTCTCGGTCGCCCCGGTGCTGCATCAGGGCCACAAGATCAACCTCATCGACACCCCGGGGTACGCCGATTTCGTCGGCGAACTGCGCGCCGGGCTCCGCGCCGCCGACGCGGCGCTGTTCGTGGTCTGCGCGGCGGAAGGCGTCGACGCGGCCACGATCGCGGTCTGGGAGGAATGCGCCGCCGTCGGCATGCCGAGGGCGGTGGTCGTCTCCCGGCTGGACCATCACCGCGCCGACCCCGACGGCGAGATCGCGGCCTGTCAGGAGGCTTTCGGCGCCGGAGTCCTGCCGCTGTACCTGCCCGCGCGCGACGGGCTCGTCGGGCTCATCACGCGCCGCTACTTCGACTATTCGAACGGCTTCCCACCTCGGGTCGGCGAGCCGGACGAGGCCGATCTCGCCCGGATGACCGAGGCCCGTAACGAACTCATCGAAGGGGTCATCGCCGAGAGCGAGGACGAGTCCCTGATGGACCGGTACCTCGCCGGCGAGGAGATCGCCGAGGACACGCTGATCGCCGACCTCGAGACCGCCGTCGCCCGCGGGTCCTTCCATCCGGTGATCCCGGTGTGTTCGACGACCGGGGTGGGGCTCGCCGAAGTGCTCGACGGGATCGTGCGCGCCTTCCCCTCGCCGCTGGAGCACGTCCCGCCGGAGGTCACCTCCCCCACCGGCGAACCGCATGCCGGGCTCCGCGCCGATCCCGACGGCCCGCTGGCGGCGGAGGTGGTCCGGACCGCTGTCGACTCCTACGTCGGCAGGGTGTCCCTGGTGCGGGTCTTCTCCGGGACGCTCCGCCCCGAACGGCCGGTACACGTCTCGGGCCACGGCCTCGCCGAACGCGGACACGAGGATCACGACGCCGACGAACGGGTCGCGCATCTGTACTCGCCGCTCGGGGCGAACCTCCGCGAAGTCCCGTACTGCGTCGCTGGCGACCTCTGCGCCCTCACCAAGGTCGGCTCGGCGGAGACCGGTGACACCGTTTCCTCACCGGACGATCCGCTGATCATGAAGCCGTGGGCGATGCCGGAACCACTGCTGCCGGTCGCCGTCGTCGCGAAGACGCGCAGCGACGAAGACACCTTGGCGCGCAACCTTTCCCGGCTCGTCGCGGGCGATCCGACACTCCGGCTGGACCGCAACGCCGAGACCAACCAGCTCGTCCTGTGGTGCATGGGCGAGGCCCACGCCGACGTCGTGCTGTCACGGCTGCGTGCGGGAGGCGCCGACGTGGACACCGAGCCCGTCCGCATCAGCCTGCGTTCGACCTTCGCCGGGCCGGGCCGGGGCCACGGACGGCATGTCAAGCAGTCCGGCGGGCACGGCCAGTTCGCCGTCTGCGACATCGAGGTCCAGCCGCTGCCGAGGGGGTCGGGCTTCGAGTTCGTGGACAAGGTCGTCGGCGGCTCGGTGCCGCACCAGTTCATCCCGAGCGTCGAGAAGGGAGTCCGGGCGCAGGCACAGCGCGGGATCGTCGACGGCCATCCGCTGATCGACATCCGGGTGACGCTCGTCGACGGCAAGGCGCACAGCGTCGACTCGTCGGACGCCGCGTTCCAGACGGCGGGGGCGCTGGCGCTGAAGGAGGCCGCCGCGGCGGGCAAGATCGCGCTGCTCGAACCGCTCGAAGAGGTGGCGGTGCGGCTTCCGGACGAACACCTGGGCACCGTGCTGGGTGATCTCTCGTCCCGGCGTGGCCGCGTGCTCGGCACCGAATCGGGTGAAGGCGGCCGCACGGTCATCCGCGCCGAGGTCCCCGCGGTCGAGCTCCTCCGCTATGCGATCGACCTGCGTTCGCTGACTTCGGGAACGGCGACGTTCACCCGCAGGCACGCCCGGTTCGAGCCGATGCCGGAAGGGGCGGTGGCCTACTGAAACTCGAAGCCGCCCGGCCGCCCGTTCCGGTCGGCCAGCAGACCGGCCAGGGTGGCGACGGCGATCTCGGGCGGCGTGCGTGAGCCGATGTTCAGCCCGACCGGGCGATGGACCCGCGCGATCTCGTCGTCGGGGACGTCCAAAGCCTTGAGCGCGGCGACGTGCGGGCCCGCGTGGCGCGGATTACCGAGCACCCCGACCCACCGCGCCGGGCGCTCCAGCACGGCCTTGAGGACCTCGCCGAGCTCGGGCCGGTCGTGATCGGTGACGACGACGTCGGCGTCCGGGCCGAGATCCGGCACCGTCGTGAGGGCGTCCAAGCCGTCCTCGTCGTCGGTCACCCGTGCACCGTCCGGCTCGAACAGCACCGCCTTGTAGCCGAGATCCTTGCCGTAGCGCAGGAGGAACGACGCCACGGGCGTCGCGAACACCGCCACCAGCAGCCGCTCGCTCATGGATCCGTCCTCCTACAGCTCGGGTTCGGCGATCTCGAAGTATTCCGGAAGCCGGGCGGTCCCGGCGAGTCCGAAGTACCGGACCTTCCGCCGCCGCCGCAGATGCAGCGTGTCCCGGACGGCGTCGTTGTGCACGCGCCGCGCGATGACGACGCGGTGCTCGGCGTCGGTCAGCTCCTCGGCCAGCGGCGCCGGCAGGGCCGACCGGTCGACGCGCGCCAGCCTCAACGTCAGTTCGCTTTCCTCGGCTTCGCGATCCGGCCTCGGCGCCCGCTCGGCCCGCTCGCCCAGCGCGCGCAGCTCCTCGTCGCCCAGGATCGCGGCGGCCGCCCTGGCGACGACGGCGCGCCGCGCGAGGGCCGCGTCGAGCGCCGCCCAGCCCGCGTCCGTGCGGACGTGCAGCCGGTCCAGCCTGTTCGCCGTCGCGAGCAGGAAAAGCCCGCCCAGCACGACGATCACGGCGACAAGACCGCCGATCCACACCCAGGTCGTCATCGGCTGAACTCGCGTTCACCCGCTCCGACGCGCCGGGGATCGGCGGCGATCGCGGTCTCGTACACGCGCAGCACCTGCGTGGTGACCACGGACCAGTCGAACATCGCGACCCGCTCCCCCGCGGCCGCCGCCAGCGACACCCGCCGGGCCGGGTCGCCGAGCAGTTCGCGCAGGCCGTCGGCGAGTGCCGCCGCGTCGCCGGTCTCGGTCAGCATCCCGGCCTTGCCGTCGTCGAGCACCCGGCGGAACGAATCCAGCCCGCTCGCCAGCACCGGCGTGCCCGCCGCCATGGCCTCGGTGAGGATCATCCCGAAACTCTCGCCGCCCGTGTTCGGCGCGCAGTAGACGTCGACGCTGCGCAGCGCCCGCGCCTTCGTCTCGTCGTCGACCTGGCCGAGCAGGGCGATATGCGGCGCCAGCTCCGGCCCGGCCTCGCGGCGGAGCTGATCGGCGTCGCCACGGCCGACGACCAGCAGGCGCAGCTCCTCGAACTCCGGCAGCAGCATCCGCAACGCCTCCAGCAGTACTCCCATCCCCTTGCGGGGCTCGGTGTACCGCCCGACGAACCCGACCGTGCCGCCCGCGCGCGGGTAGCCGTCCAGCGGGAGCGCGCGGGAGAAGAAGTCGACGTCGACGCCATTGGGCACCTCCACCGCGTCGCCGCCGGCGTGTTCGACCTGGACCCGGCGGGCCAGCGCCGAAACCGCGATCCGGGCGGTGATCTTCTCCAGCAGCGGCCGCAGCACCGGCTGGAACGCCGCCAGCGTGCGCGAACGCGTCGTCGCGGTGTGGAAGGTCGCCACGATCGGGCCGTCCGCGACCTTCAGCGCCAGGAGGGAGAGGCTCGGCGCGGCGGGCTCGTGCAGGTGCAGGACGTCGAAGTCGCCGTCGCGGATCCACCGCCGCACCCGGGCGTAGGACACCGGGCCGAACTGCAGCCGCGCGACGGAGCCGTTGTAGGGGATGCCGAGCGCCTTCCCCGCGGGGACGACGAAATCCGGGACGTCGGAATCCTCGTCCGCCGGAGCGAGGACGGAGACCTGATGCCCGCGTGCCAGCAGCGCCTTCGCGAGATCGATGACGTGGCCCTGCACGCCACCCGGTACGTCGAACGAGTACGGGCAGACGATCCCGATCTTCATGACCCGCGCCTGAGCCATCGGCTCAGCTCGCTTCGCCGAGGGCGGCCTGTTCCCCGGCTTCGAAGTCGGAGAGCCAGAACTTCTGCATCATGTGCCAGTCGGCCGGATGCGCCGCGATGTCCCCGGCGAAGATGTCCGCCAGCGCCTGTGTGGCCGCCGGGACCTCGGACCGGTTCGTCACCCGGATCCGCGGGTGCAGCCGGATCTGCCAGCCGTCCTCGGTGAACCAGCAGCCTGCCGGGATCAGCGCGGCACCGGTGGTGGCGGCCAGCCGGGCGGGCCCGCCCGGCATCCGGGTCTGCTCGCCGAAGAACTTCACCGGTACGCCGGAGTTCGTCAGATCCCTGTCGCCGACCAGACAGATCGCCTTGTTCTCCCGCAGGCGCTTGAGCAGCACGCGCATCGCGGAGCTGTCGCCGGTCAGCGGGACGATCTCGAAGCCGAGCGATTCCCGGTAGGACACGAACCGCTGGTACAGCGACTCGGGTTTCAGGCGCTCCGCGACCGTGGTGAAACCGCCGAGGTAGTCCGCCAGCCAGACGCCGGCGGCGTCCCAGTTCCCGCTGTGCGGCAGCGCCATCACCGCGCCGTTGCCCTCGGCGAGGGCGGCGTCGAGGTTTTCCACGCCGGTGATCGACTGGGCGACCTTGCGGCTGACCTCCTTGTGGTCCATCGAAGGCAGCCGGAACATCTCGTGCCAGTAGCGGGCGTAGGAGCGCATCGCGCGGCGGGTCAGCTCGTCGAGTTCGACACCGTCGGCCTGCGGTACGACCCTGGCGAGGTTGCGGCGCAGCTGGCGGACGCCGCCGCCGTCCCGCCGGACGGCCAGATCGGCGCCGAGCCCGAAGGTCACCGCGCCCGCCGACTCCGGCAGCCAGCGCGCGAGCCGCCAGCCCGCCGCGTACCCGAAGTCGCTGAGCCGCTGGGAGAACCCGCTCATGCCCCGCCCTCCGCGGGGGGTGGCCCGGCCGCCTTGGCGGCCCTCGCCGCCTTGGCCACCGCGGCCGTCCGCTGCAGCAGGGTGATCACCGAAAGCACCGCGAGCAGCCAGAGGGTGATGTCCACGGTGTACGGAACGCCCAGACCGTGCAGTCCGGTTCCCACGAGGGCGATGATCAGGCGTTCCGCGCGTTCGACGAGCCCGCCGTCCGCCTCCAGCCCGGAGGCCTCGGCGCGGGCCTTGACGTACGAGATGACCTGCGCGAGCACCAGGCAGATCAGCGCGGCGGCCGCGGCCGGGCGGTTGTCGTCGTGGACGAAGCACCACCACGCGATCGCGGCGAACAACGCGCCGTCGACCAGCCTGTCGCAGGTCGCGTCGAGGACGGCCCCGAACGCCGTGCCGTACCCGCGGGCGCGGGCCATCGCGCCGTCGAGCAGGTCCAGCATCGCGAAGCCCCAGACGGTGAAGGTGCCCCACAGCAGCATGTCGTTGGGAAAGAACCCGAGTGCGCACAGCACCGCCCCGGCCGTGCCGATGACGGTCATCGCGTTCGGGGTCAGACCGGCGCGCACGAGCACCTTCCCCATCGGGTCGGTGACGCGGGAAACGGAGGCGCGCGCGAAAATGTTGAGCATCGGTTCTTCAGGTGCACCTAAGCAGCAGGGTCGGGTGGCCGCCCGAAGCCTATCCACCCGCACCGACACCCGTCGTCGCGCCCGCCCCCGGACCGGGTTCCGGTCAGTCCGCTTTGGCCAGTTCGGCCGAGTCCTCGAGGTCCGCGAGGGTCTCTTCCCGGAGCGCCAGTTCCGCCTCGGCGGCGGCGCATTTCGGCGACAACCGCCCCAGGACGGCGGCGCTGATCTCGCCGAGTGCCTTCACCTGTTCGGGGGTCAGCGGGTCGAAGAGGCTCTCGCGGACGGCCTCGACGTGCCCGGGCGCGGCCTCCTCCAGCGCGGCGAAACCCGCGGGAGTGAGCACCGCCCAGGAGCCGCGTTTGTCCGTGGGACACGACTCACGGCGCACCCAGCCGTTCGCCTCGAGCCGCGCGACCGCGTGGGAGAGCCTGCTGCGCGACGCCTTGCGCGCGTCGGCCAGTTCGCTCATCCGCAGCCGCCGGTCCGGGGCCTCGGACAGGGCGACGAGCACTTCGTAGTAGGTGTGGGGCATGCCCGCCTCGTGCTGAAGCTGGCCCTCCAGGTGCGCTTGCAGCATGCGCGTGGCCGCGGAGAAGTCGCGCCAGACTTTTTGCTCCTCGTCGGAGAGCCATCGGGGTTCGGACATGCCACCCATTCTACCCCTGGTTGAACGCTCAACCAAATTGCGCTACAGTCATGGTTGAGCGCTCAACCAGACGAGGGTTCACCACGAACGCACCCAGACTTTTTGGAGATCGACTTTCATGACCACCACCGAGATCCCGGGCTACGTCGCAGGCAAGTGGACGATCGACACCGCCCACTCCGACATCGCCTACACCGTGAAGCACCTCGGCCTGGCGAAGTCCCGGGGCAACTTCACCGCCTTCACCGGTGAGGTCGTCACCGCCGACAACATCCTCGACTCGTCGGTCACCGTCGAGATCGACGCCTCGTCGGTCGCCAGCGGTGTCGACGGGCGCGACACGCACCTCAAGTCCGAAGACTTCTTCCACGTCGACGAGCACCCGGTCATCACGTTCCGCTCCACCGGCATCCGCGAGGACGGTGGCGACTACGTCATCGACGGTGAGCTCACCTGGCGCGGCAAGACCGTCCCGGTCTCGCTCGAGGCGGAGTTCAACGGCATCGGCACCAACCCGGCCAACGACAACGCCACCACCCTCGGCGTCTCGGCCACCGCGACCGTGAACCGTCGCGACTTCGGCATCGGCCCGGAGGGCAACGCCTTCCTGTCCGAGAAGGTCAAGATCGACATCGAGCTGCAGGCCGCGCTCAACGCCTGAGGCACCGCGCGTGAAGGCCCCCTTCCCTCGGCTGAGCCGAGGGAAGGGGGCCTTCACGCGCTTCACAGCCCAGGCGACCTACCAGGCATCCGCGAGCAGTTGCCGGGTCTCCCCCAGCAACTGCGGCAGCACCTTCGTATGCCCGATCACCGGCATGAAGTTCGCGTCGCCACCCCACCGCGGCACCACGTGCTGGTGCAGATGCGCGGCGATCCCCGCGCCGGCGATCACGCCCTGGTTCATCCCGATGTTGAACCCGTGCGCCGACGAAACCTCACGGATCACCCGCATCGCGTGCTGGGTGAACTCCGCCACCTCGACGGTCTCGTCCGCCGTCAGGTCCGTGTAGTCCGCGACATGGCGGTACGGCACCGCCATCAGGTGACCGGGGTTGTACGGGTACAGGTTCAGCACCACGTACACGGTCTTCCCGCGCGCGATGATCAGCGCGTCTTCGTCACTCTTCCCGGGAAGATGGCAGAACGGGCAGCCCTCATCGGGCTTCTTCGACCCTTGCACGTAGGCGAGCCGGTGCGGGGTCCACAGGCGCTGCAACGCGTCCGGGACCCCCACACCGTCCTGTCCGACGACTTCAGGGCCATCGGGGCCCGTCACCGGAGTACCGCCTCCAAGCCCGCCACGGTCGGCGAAGCGTTCTCGCGGCGCTGGACCCAGCCGGCGATCGCCTCGACCGCGTCCGCCACTGGGACACCGTTGATCTGGCCGCCGTCGCGGAACCGGAACGACACCGCGCCCGCCTCGACGTCCTTCGCGCCCGCCAGGAGCATGAAGGGCACCTTCTGCGTGGTGTGGGTGCGGATCTTCTTCTGCATCCGGTCGTCGCTCGCGTCGACGTTGACCCGGATCCCCTTGGCCCGCAGCGCCTTCTCGACCCCGCGCAGGTGCTCGACCTGGTCCTCGGTGATCGGGATGCCGACCACCTGGACCGGCGACAGCCACGCCGGGAACGCGCCCGCGTAGTGCTCGGTCAGCACGCCGAAGAACCGCTCGATCGAACCGAACAGCGCGCGGTGGATCATCACCGGGCGCTGACGGCTGCCGTCGCCCGCGGTGTATTCCAGCTCGAACTTCTCGGGCAGCATGAAGTCCAGCTGGATGGTCGACATCTGCCAGGTGCGGCCCAGCGCGTCCTTCGCCTGCACGGAGATCTTCGGCCCGTAGAACGCGGCGCCGCCCGGATCCGGCACCAGCTCCAGCCCGGAGTCCACGGCGGCGGTGCGCAGCACCTCGGTCGCCTCGGCCCAGACCTCTTCGGAACCGATGTACTTCTCTTCGTTCCGAGTGGACAGTTCGAGGTAGAAGTCGTCGAGACCGTAGTCGCGCAACAGGTTCAGCACGAAGTCCAAAAGGGACTTCAGCTCACCTGGGACCTGCTCCAGGGTGCAGAAGATGTGCGCGTCGTCCTGCGTCATACCGCGCACGCGGGTCAGGCCGTGGATCACGCCGGACTTCTCGTAGCGGTACACGGAGCCGAACTCGAACATCCGCAGCGGCAGTTCCCGGTAGGAACGCCCGCGCGAACGGAAGATCAGGTCGTGGAACGGGCAGTTCATCGGCTTGAGGTAGTAGTCCTGGCCGGGTTTGCGGACCGAACCGTCCTCGTTGTGCTCGGCGTCGAGGTGCATCGCCGGGTACATGCCGTCGCGGTACCAGTCGAGGTGACCGGAGGTCTCGAACAGCGCGCCCTTGGTGATGTGCGGCGAGTAGACGAAGTCGTACCCGGCTTCGACGTGCCGCTGGCGCGAGTAGTTCTCCATCTCCTGCCGGATGATCCCGCCCTTGGGGTGGAACACCGGCAGCCCCGAGCCGATCTCGTCGGGGAAGGAGAACAGGTCCAGCTCGACACCGAGCTTGCGGTGGTCACGCCGCTCGGCCTCGGCCAGGCGCTCCAGGTAGACGTCCTGCGCCTCGGCGGATTCCCAAGCGGTGCCGTAGATCCGCTGCAGCTGCGGGTTCTTGTCGTCACCGCGCCAGTACGCGGCGGCGACGCGGGTGAGCTTGAACGCCGGGATGAACTTGGTGGTCGGCACGTGCGGGCCGCGGCAGAGGTCGCTCCACACGCGCTCCTTGGTGCGCGGGTCGAGGTTGTCGTAGATGGTCAGCTCGCCGCCGCCCACCTCCATCACCTCGGAGGTGTCCACTGTGGAGTCTTCGGACTTGATGTCCACGAGTTCCAGCTTGAACGGCTCGTCGGCCAGTTCCTTCTTCGCCTCGTCGACCGAGTCGAAGACGCGGCGGGAGAACTGCTGCGCGCCCTTCACGATCTGCTTCATGCGCTTTTCGAGCGCCTGCAGGTCTTCCGGGGTGAACGGGGTGTCGACGGCGAAGTCGTAGTAGAAGCCGTCCTTGACCGGCGGCCCGATGCCGAGCTTGGCCTGCGGGAACTGCTGCTGCACGGCCTGGGCGAGCACGTGGGCGGCCGAGTGACGGATGACGCTGCGGCCGTCCTCGGTGTTCGCCGCGACGGCTTCGACCTCGACCTCGGACTCCGGGGCCCAGGAAAGGTCGCGGAGGTCGCCCTCGGCGTCGCGCACGACGACGATCGTGTCCGGCCCCTTGGTCGGCAGCCCTGCTTCGCGGACCGCGGTGCCCGCCGTAGTGCCGGCCGGTACCACCACGCGAGGGGCGGTTGCGGCTGCTACTGACGACGGCTGGGACACGATGGACTCCTCGCGATGAAGGCGGATGTTTCGTGTGATGTTAGTCGTCACCCACCGCGCGGCTCACGCGCATTACCCCAAGCACCACGAAGGCCTCCTTCCCATCGGAAGAAGGCCTTCGCGTACCGGGGAACGAGGTCAGACGGTCTCGACGACCTCGTCGAAGTCCAGCCGCGGCAGGCGGTCGAACCAGGGGTTCTCGCCCGGCTTGCCGACGTTGATCACGACGAGGGACTTCCACGGCTTGTTCGCGAAGAACTCCTTGTCGATGCCCTCGGCGTCGAAGCCGGTCATCGGGCCGGCGGCCAGCCCGGCGGCGCGCACACCGATGATGAAGTAGCCGACCTGCAGCAGCGCGTTGAGCTTGGCGGTCTCGACGCGGCCCGCCTCGTCGGCGAACAGGTCCTTGGCGCCCGGGAAGTGCGGGAACGTCCGAGGCAGGTTCTCGTGGAACTCGGTGTCGGCGGCCAGCACGACCGTCACCGGCGCGGCCTCGGTCTTGGCGCGGTTGCCCTCGGACATCAGCGGGGCGAGGCGCTTCTTGCCCTCTTCGGTGCGGATCACCAGCGCGCGCAGCGGCTGGTTGTTCATCGACGTCGGCGCCCACTTGACCAGCTCGTAGATCGCGCGGATCTGCTCGTCGGTCACCGGCTCGTCGCTGAAGCTGTTCGCGGTGCGGGCCTCGCGGAACAACAGGTCCTGAACGTCCTGCGGGAGGTTCAAGGCTTCGGTCGGCTCAACGCTGGTGGTCATGGGTGGATCTTCCTTCCGTACGCGTCCTGTACCCGTCCCAACCTAGTTGAGCGCTGAACTATTTCTCGCTCAACTATCTCTTCGTGTGGGTACGGTCACAGAAACGCGTCAGTAGGCACCTCGCCCCTGCACCACGGCACGGAAGGTCTTCCACAGGATCACCAGATCGAGGGCGAGCGACCAGTCCTCGACGTAACGCAGGTCGAGGCGGATGCTCTCGGCCCAACTGAGGTCGCTGCGGCCGCTGACCTGCCACAGCCCGGTCAGCCCCGGCTTGACCAGGAGACGGCGGCGCGCGTCCGGAGCGTACTTCGCGGTCTCCTCGGGCAGCGGCGGGCGAGGGCCGACGAGCGACATGCGCCCGCTCACGACGTTGAACAACTGCGGCAGCTCGTCGAGGGAGTACCGGCGAAGCAGTCCACCGACCCGGGTGACCCTCGGGTCCTTCCGCATCTTGAACAACGGGCCCGCGCCTTCGTTTTCCGCCTGGAGTTCCCGCTTCAGCTTGTCGGCGTCCGTGACCATCGTGCGGAACTTCAGCATCGTGAAGGTGTGACCGTCGCGGCCGACGCGGCGCTGCCGGTAGATCACCGGGCCGCGGTCGTCGAGCCGGATCGCGACCGCGATCACCAGCAGCAACGGGGAAACGAGGGTGAGGAGCAGGGCGGAACCGAACCGGTCGAGCGCCTCCTTCACCAGGCGGCGGCCGCCGGTGAACATCGGCGCGGTGACCCGCAGCAGCGGCATGCCGAGCACGCCGGAGACGTTCAGCCGGGGACCGGCGACCTCCATCAGCATCGGCGCCACCACCATCTCGGCCGAAGTGCCTTCGAGATCCCAGGCGAGCCGCTGCAGGCGTTTCGGGTTCCAGTGCTGGTCGGCCGTCACGGCGACCACCCGGTAGCCGCCGCGGCGGACGTGGCCCGCGAGATCGTCGAGCTTCCCGACGACCGGGACGCCTTCCACCTCGCCGCTCCCCCGTTCCGCGCCGGCACCGGAATACGTGCAGACGGCTTCCACCCGCCAGCCGACATGAGGATCGGCCTTGGTGCGCGCGATCAGATCGGCGACCGTGTCGGGGCTTCCCGCCGCGAGCACCGGCAGCAGGCATTCACCGAGCCGCCTGCGCCGGTGCAGCACCTGTCTCAGCGCGTACCGCTGCAGGAACATGAAGACGGAGATCATCGGGACGACGATGAAGACCCACGGCTGCACGGCGAGCGCCCCGAAGAGCAGGCCGCCCAAGGCGACCAGAACAGCCGTGGTCACCAAGCCGCGCCCCAGCGTCCGGTACTCCTCCGCGCCCTCGCCCAGCACACGCGGACTCCAGGCACGGCAGACCGACAGCCCGAACAGGAAGGCCGCGGCGGTACCGAGCGCGTGCATGTCGTGCGGATCGGATCGATCGATCAAGAAGGCGCTCATCACGATGAGCACGAAAGCGGTGAAAACGTCACTGCCGATGACCCAGGCGCGGTAGCGCGATTCCCAAGCCGCGTATGGCGGCCGTGCCGACATCGTGTCGACCGCGGCGGCATGGCCCGCATCCCGTTGCGGGGGAAGCGGGATCGACTGAAGGTCGATGTGCTGCGGCGTCCCGTTGACGGTGGACGACGGCCGCACCGACTCTTCCATCAGACCTCCCGGAGAGGGGATTCCCGAACGCCGGATCAACACGCTGAGTAAATGAGAGTGATCTCGAAGAGTGATCGATTCTCAAGGTCTCTCCGCGGCCGATGGGGCGACACACGCCAAGGTATCGGCCACTCTCCGGCCATCGTTACAAGGATTTCCAGCCACACCCTTGGCGAGCATCCGGCAAATGAATGCCGTGTCGATAACAACATGATGACGATGCGTAATAGACCGTATCCTGCGAACAACTACTCAAAGTAGTCACGAATTCCCCTGTCTCGCGGCCACTTGGAGCACTGCCTCCCCGATCGGCCGAACAGCCCCGAAAACTCCACAGTGGACTGTTCCGGCGAGTCGATCTCCGGTCGGTCCACTGTGGATTTCACGACCCCGGCGGAGGGGCGGCCGCCCGGCGCGCCCACCGCGAGCCGACCTACCTTGTCAATCGGTCACCGGAGTGGCGTTTCGTCACATCACGTCAGCATCACGGCGACTCCGCCGCCGCGGCCGGACGGGTGAGCCGCCCGGCCATGTCCCACATCACCTTTCTCGTGGTCTGGACCTTTCGGCGGACACTTCGTGCCGAGGATCACAAAGATGTCTCAATGGCCGGATCGTGCGACATTTTCACGACGTGACACGCGATCCCCGGCGAGTGTCCACACCGGCCGCAACGAGAGGCTTCGGAGATCGTCGAACCGTGACCGGCGGTCAGGCGGGCGGATTCGGCCGCGCCGGTGGCGCCGCCCGGGACGGCAGAAGTACCGCCCCCACACAACCCGCGTCCGACCTGGGGATCGACTGCCGCCGGACGGCGCACCCCCGAGAATGAATCAAGGCCCCGGACCATCGGTCCAGGGCCTTCATCCGGTGGGCGATACTGGGATCGAACCAGTGACCTCTTCGGTGTGAACGAAGCGCTCTCCCGCTGAGCTAATCGCCCGCTCGCGGTGTCCGGCAGACTCTACCCCACGACTTTAGGGGGCCTGCAAACGGGTGGTTCCGTCCGACCACACTCCGCTCACCAGCAAATACGGAGCGAACAACCGCGAGCTAGCCGGGGCTGTCCCGGCCGGGGGCCGCCCGCGACGCGTTTCGACATTCGTGCGACGGTGCTATCGCGTGACGACTAAACCGCGCAGTATGTACATGTGGACTGCCTGCAGGGCGCATGGATGGCTGCGCGTCGCGCGGGTGATGATGGGGTGACCCGGGGTCCGATGACCCCGTCCGGGTGATCTGCGGCAAAACCGCGTTCCGATCAGCCGGCCGATACGTCACATCATCGCCACTCGGTTCGACCGGGCCGGGAAGGAGACGAAGGGTAGGACGATGCGCAACGATCACGTGACGCTCCGCTCGACGGCGGTGTTCGACCTCCTGGCGCCGCGGACCCCCGCGGTCCCGGTCAAGGTGGAACTGCGATACGACACACGCGACCCGTACGCGGTCGTGGCCGCCTTCCGCACCGGCCGCGCCGGCTGGGTCGAGTGGGTCTACGCGCGCGACCTCCTCGCGGACGGCCTCCTGGCCGACGCGGGCGACGGCGACGTACGCATCCGCCCCTCCGTCGAAGACCCCGAGTCCGTCCTCATCGAACTGAACTCGCCGTCCGGGCACGCCATGTTCGAGGCGTCCGCTCAGGAGCTGGCCGACTTCCTCGACCGGACCTACGACGTCGTGCTCCCGGGCAACGAGCACCTCTGGGTCGACGTCGACGACGCCCTGACCCACCTGATTCCCAACGATCTGGCCTGATGACGGGCTTGCGAACAGCAAGTGGCACCCCGGTTGCAGGGCCGATTTCGGGGTCCGATAGTGTTCACACACACCACGGCGACGGGGTGAGGAACAGAACCGCGAGGTTCTGAGCTTCAGCCGGACCGAGGATGTGCGGATGTAGCGCAGCTGGTAGCGCATCACCTTGCCAAGGTGAGGGTCGCGGGTTCGAATCCCGTCATCCGCTCGGAAGGCCCTCTCGGGCCTGACACGGTGGAGTGGCCGAGAGGCGAGGCAACGGCCTGCAAAGCCGTGTACACGGGTTCGAATCCCGTCTCCACCTCGCGCGATTAGCTCAGCGGGAGAGCGCTTCCCTGACACGGAAGAGGTCACTGGTTCAATCCCAGTATCGCGCACCATCTGTTTTCGCAGGTCAGAAGCCCTGCTCCTCGTCGGAGGGGCGGGGCTTCGGTCGTAAAAGGACCCACGAGGCGGTCTCGAGCCGCATGTCGACCGAACGTGGCGTGTAGGTGCGGGAGCCACTCCCCCAGCTTCGTCCGCTCACTCGGGGTGAGCGCGGCCAGCGACCCGATCCACCGGGTCTCCAGTGCTTGCAGAATCTGCTGGCGCATCAGCGGGGTCACGTGGTCGTAGACCCTCGCGATGCCATCCGCCGATCTCCTTTGACGGCTCGCGGATCTGGATCGCACCTGCTTTGCTGTCGTACTCGTGCCGCTGCTGGTAGAAGTCGAGCAGGCCGAGCACGAATCCGGCGAGCCCGAGTCCGCTCTCGTAGGGGTCTGCCGAACGAGCGGTGTAACTCGGGTTGGAGGGGAACTACTTGCGTCCGGCAGCCAGGCGGCCGTCGAAGGCGATCTCGCCACGCGTTCAACGCGGGTTTCCACCGCATCGTCCAGCGTTTGCGGCCGGTGCCGGTCGGATCCAGCTCATGATCGCCACGTATCAGCGCGGCCTGCTCGTTGGGGAGGTGCCCGCGGGCCTTCACAGCGCGGCGGATGCCGGCGTTGACGCTCTCGATGGCGCTGGTCGAGTAGATCAGCCGCCGGATCTCCGGATCGAACGCGAGGAACGGTACGAACTCGGCCCAGACGTTGTCCCACAAGCGCACGATGGCCGGATATCGGCGCCCCAGGTCTCGGTGAACTCGGCGAACCGCTCGTGTGCGGTCGGCGCGGTGTAGACCGGTTTGAAGGCCTTGGCGACCGCGTCCCAGTGCCGACGGCCCGCGTAAGGGAAACTGTTGCGCAGCAAGTGCCCCACGCAGGTCTGGGTGATCGTCTGTGGCCAGACCGTGGTGATCGCGTCGGGCAGCCCGTCGCAGACGATCATGAGTACGTCGGCCACGCCGCGGTTCTTCAGCTCGGTCAGCACATGCAGCCAGTACTTGGCGCCCTCGCCGCCGTCGCCTGCCCACAAGCCAAGGATGTCCCGGCGGCCCTCACAGGTCACCGCGAGCGCGACATAGATCGGCCGGTTGGCCACCTGCCCGTCACGGATTTTGACGTGGATCGCGTAGATGAAGATCACCGGATAGACCAGGTCCAGGAGCCGGTCCCTGCCCTTCGCTCATGCCCTCGATCACCTTGCCGGTGATCGTGGAGATGGTCTGCCGCGACACGTCGGCGCCATAGACCTCGGCCAGGTGTGCGGAAATCTCCCCGGTGGTCAATCCCTTGGCAGCCAAGGAGATCACCATCTCGTCCACACCGCCAAGGCGCTTCTGCCGCTTCGCGACGATCGTGGGTTCGAAGCCGGCGTCCCGATCCCGCGGCACGTCGCTCTCGACCGGGCCGACATCAGTCAGCATGGTCTTCGAGCGGGCGCAGTTGCGCGGGTTACCGGTCCCGCGGCCGGCGTGCTCGTCATAGCCGAGGTGATCAGTGATCTCACCCTCGAGCGCGGACTCCAGCAACCGCTTGGTCAACTGCTGCAACAGCTTCAGCCCGCTGGCCCTGGCACTGCTCAGCAGCTGCGCGACGAGCTACTCGTCCAAGCCATCCAGACCGGTCAAGGGTTTCGAGTCCTCAGCGTTCTCCACGCCGGGCATCATGTCGGTCATCAGGTGCACTTCCATGATCGGGAGTTGCACCGCTCGTTTTACAGTCCCGTTTGCGGCCGCAGCTTACCCATTAGGTTGCCATTGTTTCAAGAACGCCGGTAGACTAATTCTCGCAAGGCTCGATTTGGGTTCGACGGACCGCGGCAGGGGCGACGCGGTCCACGCATGGATGATCTGGGGGGAAGATGATCCATGCACCAGAATTATATCAAGCGGAAACACTGAACGTTGGCTTGGCCATACGGAGCGAAGTCACCCGCTATGGCCTGGAAAGACTACTCGGACTGTTGCCGTCCATCGGAAATCTCAGTACGTTCAACTCGCCGGGTTCAGTACTTGGCACACTCGAAGAAAGACATGAAACCGATGTGCTGATAATCGCCCTGTGCGATATCTCCGACGAGCAGATCCGTGACTCCTGTATCCCGAGCCGTGAGCGGTGCGTCAAGATCCTGTTGCTGCTGGACAGCTCGTCCGAACAGGACATGACCCGATCGACCGGCGTGTCCTGCGACGGCTTCCTCGACATCGGCAATCTGACCGCGCCGGGGATCCACGACGCTCTCCACCGGGTATGCAAAGGCGAGGTGCCGATGCCTGCCGCCTTGACCAAGAATTTGCTCGCTCAAGCACGCAATGGTTCGACAATGACCCGAAACGGAACTCCCGTTTCACTGACACCGCGCGAACAGCAGGTGCTCTCGTTGATGGTGGACGGTTTGAGCAACAAACAGATCGCCCGCACGCTGACAATTTCACTACACGGAGCGAAACGCCTGGTGGCCAATGTACTGGCAAAGCTCAATTGCTCGAACCGCACTCTCGCGGTTTCCCGCGCACTGCGCGAAGGCCTGCTGCCGTCGAAAGCGGATCGCGCCGATTCCTGACAATCAGAAGAAACGATCACAAAAGTGGCTTCCGGTCAGCAGCTGACCGGAAGCCACTTTTGTGGGCGCGAGCCGGCGATCACTCCGGTGCCGCACCACCGGCCGCGACCGGCGTGGCCCGGCGCCAGGTGGCCCCGTGGTCGCGCTTGAGCAACAGTCCGACCAACGCACCCACCGCCGCGACACCCGCCGCTACCCACAGCGCGACCGACTGTCCGGACGAAACGGCCTGCGCCCGATCCGGCGCCCCGCCCGCCAGCAACCCGGTCGTATGGGTGGCGGCCACGGTGGTCAGCGCAGCGATACCGATGGCGCCACCCACCTGGTTGGCCGTCACCACCATGCCCGAGGCGGTACCACTGAGTTCACCGCTGACATTGGAGGTGCCGATCACGAACACGCATACGATCGCCGCGCCAAGGCCGAAGCTGGCCACGCTCGCCGGCAGCACCGTCGACAGCCAGACATTGTCGTGCGCGTCGAGAACGCTCGCCCACCAGACCAGTGCGACGGCTTGCAGCCCGAGCCCGGAGGACAGCACCGTACTCGGCCCCATCCGCGCCATGACCCGCCCGGCGACGCTGGTGCCGGCGAACAGGCAGATGTCCAGTGGAATCAGCAGCAACGCGGCCACGATCGCGCTGTAACCCCTGGCCTGCTGCAGGTTCAGCGTGTTGGTGATGAAACTTCCGTAGAGCGCCATGCCGAGCAGACCGCTCGCGGCGACCCCGAGCACCACCGTCGGCACGCCGAACAGCGACCGCGGCAGCAGCGGGTTCGCCGCCTTCACCTGCCGGGCGACGAACGCCAGCAGCAGTACCACCGCCGCCCCCAGCGTGAGGACCGTGACGGCCGAGCCCCAGCCCTCGACCGCACCTCGCATCACCCCGAAGACCAGCAGGCACAAGCCCGCCGTACCGGAAAGCGCGCCGAAGACATCGAGGTCGCCCTTCACGTATCGCTGACCGCCTGGGAGCATGCGCAGCCCGAACACGATCACGGCGATACCGATCGGCGCGTTGATCATGAAGACCAGTTCCCACGCCACCTCCGACAGCGCGCCGCCCAGCAGCACCCCGGTCGGCCCGGCGACCCCGGCGATCCCGCCCCAGATCGCCATTCCCCGGGTGCGGCTCGCCCCCTCCGGCAGGACCTGCAACACCAGGGCCAGCGCGGCGGGGCTGGCGAGCGCACCACCGAGACCCTGCACCATCCGGCCCACCACCAGCATCCACGGTTCGGTGGCCATCACGCAGAGCACGGAACTCAGCACGAACAGGGTCATGCCCAGCACCAGCATCCGGCGTCGACCGGCGAGATCCGCCGCACGGCCGCCGAGCAGCACGAACCCGCCGAAGACCAGCATGTACCCGTCCATCACCCAGGACAGTCCCGACGGGGTGAACCCCACGTCACGCTGGATCTCCGGTAGCGCGATGGCCACGATCGTGGTGTCCAGGATGACCATGAACTGGGTGACCGCCAGCAGCCAGAAGATCGGCCAAGGCCGATGGGCGACAGGCGCCTCAGTCATTTTCGGAACCTCACATCATGCCAGGGCGCCACCGCGTGCCCGGATCGGGCATTTCGGCAGTGACGCCTCCACCTGCGGAACCAGAAAACCTTCTCTCCCGGCGAGGACCGCCCGCATCACGTCTTCGCGTGATGTGGCCGCGCGCCACCCGTCAGTGGACGCAGTCGGGCGGGAACACCCGCAGAGATGGCGTGAACGGGTGACGCCAACGCCCGTCGCGGTGGGGTTGGCTCGGCACCACGAGACCGAACAGGGAGGCCAGGGTGTCGCAGGAGAGCCAAACCATCAAGACCACCAGGGGCCAGGTCGTGCACACCCCGGCAGGCGAGGGACAGACGCTGTGGGTCATGGGTGACACCTACACGATCAAGGCCACCGAGAAGGACACGAACGGCGCGCTGTCGCTCATCGAAGCCTCCGTGCCGCCGGGCGAGGGGCCGCCGCCGCACTGGCACGCCCGCGAGGACGAGGCCTACTACCTGCTGTCGGGCAGTCTTGAAGTGCTCGGCGACGACCGGACCTTCATGGCGCACGCGGGGGACTTCGTG
This sequence comes from Amycolatopsis roodepoortensis, assembly GCF_024628825.1. NCBI lineage: Bacteria > Bacillati > Actinomycetota > Actinomycetes > Pseudonocardiales > Pseudonocardiaceae > Amycolatopsis > Amycolatopsis roodepoortensis. Next base: position 9,129,088 of record NZ_CP102415.1, on the reverse strand, counting down.
TTCATCCCCCGCGGCACCCGCCACCGGTTCAAGAACGTCGGGCTGCACACCGCGCGGCTGCTGTTCCTCTTCACCCCAGGCGGATTCGAGGGCTACTTCACCAAGATCGGACATCCGGCCAAACCCGGCGAGCTGCCGCCGCCGCTGACCGAGGCCGACGTCCAGCGCTCCGCCGACGCCGCACCCGAGTACGGCGTCCATGTCACCTGGGACGACTCGGCGCTGCACGTCTGACCCCGCCCAGCCCAGTCCTCATCGCACGAACGGAACAGGAGCACAGGAATGACCGGAAGACTCACCGGCAAGGTCGCACTCGTCACCGGCGGCGGCACGGGTATCGGCCGAGCCGTGGCCACGACCTTCGCCGAGGAAGGTGCCACGGTGGTGGTGAGCGGCCGCAGCGAGGAACCGTTGGCGCAGACCGTGAAGCTCATCCAGGACGCGGGCGGCGAGGCGAGCTCGGTGGTCGCGGACACCACCAGCGCCACCGAAATGGCCGAGCTCGTCAAGACGATCGTGTCCCGCCACGGCGGGCTGCACGTGGCGGTGAACAACGCCGGTGTCTTCGCCGCCGGCGGCATGATCACCGATATCGACGTGGCGGAATGGACGGACCAGCTCCGCACGAATCTGACCGGCACGCTGGTGTCCATGCAGCAGGAGATCGCGCATATGCGGGCCAACGGCGGCGGCGCGATCGTGAACCTCGCCTCCGCGGTCGGGCGTCATGTGACCGTGCCGGGAACCGGCGCCTACGCCGCGAGCAAGGCCGGGATCAGCGCGCTGTCCGCCACCGCGGCACGCGAGTACATCCGCGAAGGCATCCGCATCAACGTGGTCAGCCCCGGGCCGATCAACACCCCCATGTCCTTGCTGCCGGGGGAAAGCGAAGCCGAACGGGACGTACGGATGGCCGAGGGCATGCCGATCGCCCGCGTCGGGCGCACCGAAGAGGTCGCGGCCGCGGTGCTCTACCTTGCCTCGCCGGAATCGGCCTATGTGGTCGGGCAGGATCTCGTCATCGACGGTGGCGCCAGCTCCTGACCACGCGAGGGCTGATTCGCCGCTCCCCGCCGTGGTCGGCGGATCAGTCCCCGTCTTGACCGTGTTCGAGGACCTTGCGGGTCACCTCGACCCGGCTGGACACATCCAGTTTGGCGAAGATGTGCCGCAGATGCGTGTCCACGGTGTGCGGGGACAGGAACAGCCGGGCGGCGACGTCCCGGTTGGTGAGGCCCTCGGCCACCAGCCTGGCCACCTTCAGTTCCGAGCGGGTCAGGCTGTGCCAGCCGGAGGTGGCCCCACGCTGGCCCGCGGGGGCCGCGAGGTGGACGCCGAGCCGGCGCATCCGGCCGCGAACGCGAGCGATATGGCGTTTGGCGCCGCTCGTGGTGTGCAGTCCGAGCGCGGATTCCAGCAAGCCCACCGCCTCTGTGCGGTTGCCCGCCGTCTGCTCGGCCGCCGCCGCGTCCTCGTACGCCGCGGCCACGGCGGGCGGGCGCGGGCTCGCCTCGTACAACCGGACCGCCTCGCGCAGATCGTCGAGATCTCCACGCACGAGCGCGTCGGCGTGCAGCCCGGCCGCCACGAGTGTCGGAACCCCCGGGTTGGCTTCCGCGAGTGTGCCTGCCGCCCGCGCCACCACCGCGGCCAGCTCCGGGCGCCTTGCCCGCAACGCGATCCGGACCAGTTGCGGACCGGCGTACGGGTGATAGGTGAGCAACAGCAGCCGCCGCGGCAGGGCCGAGTAGATCTCGGCCAGCTCCGCCGCCGCTTCGTCCGGCTTACCGCCGCTGTCCAGCAGCAGGGCCGAGGTCCAGGCAAGGTCCTCTGAGACCACGCCCACCCCCTCCTCCGCCAGCTGCTTCGCGCGGCGCAGGTACTTGCGGGCCTGCGGCACTTCGTCCTGCCAGAGCGAGATCCGCGCCAGCGCGAGCTGCAGGGACGGAGCCAGCGCCAGCGCACCGAGCTGTTCGGCGACGGCGAGCCCCGACTCGAACTCGGCGGCCGCGTCGTCCAGCCGCCCGGCTGCCGCGTGGAGTTCGCCGCGGTAGTAGTGCCACAGCGGCAAGGTCCACGCGGTGCCGAACCATTCCGCCTCGCGCTGCCCCATCTCGTACACCGCGGACGCCTCGTTCAGCCGGTCGGCCGCGACCAGGGCGGGCGCCAGCCACAGCCGGGGATGCCATTGGCTGGCCGCCCCGCCGACCTCGTTCGCGAGCCGGACGGCCTCGCCCGCGATCTCGATGGCGGCCGCCACCTCGCCACGATCCTGCGCGCCGACCGCGCAGGCGCCCAGGGCGTAGACCACCGCGGAGTGCTCCCCCGCCGCGCGGCCCAGCCGGACCGCCTGCTCACCCACCTCGGCGGCGTTCACCAGCTCACCCGTCTGAAGCAGGGCGTGCGCCTCGCTGGCCAGCAGCTGCGCACGAGCCGACTCGTGGACGCTTTCGTGGGCCAGCGCGCGGCGGGTGAACTCCAGTACCGCACCGGACTGGCCGGCGTGCTTCATCGCCTCGGCCAACCCGAGCAGTAGCCCGGCTTCGACCGGCTCGGGCAACCCGGCGCGCAAGGCCCGCTCGCCGAGTTCACGGGCTTCGGCCAGCCGCCCTGCCGAGGCCAGCAACCGGACGGTGGCCGCGACCAGATCCGGGCGTGCACTGTCCTGCGGGTCCAGCAGTTCGAGACCCCGGAGCATCAGCTCCGCCGCTGTCCCGGGCGAGGTGGAAGCGACCTGATCGGCGGCCGACCGCAGCACCTCGATCGCTTGCGCGTCGGCCTGGCGTGCCCCGCGAAGCAGATGCGAGGCCACCTCCAGCACCGGATGCCCCTCTTCCCGCACCACCTCGGCCGCTTCCCGGTGCAACGCCCGGCGCACCGGCTCGGGCAGCGCGTTGTAGACGGCCTCCCGGATCAGGTCGTGCCGGTAGGCGAGGGCGGCGCCGTCGTCGACCAGCGCGCCACTGCGCACCGCCTCTTTGGCCCCGATCACCAGGTCCACCGCCGACCGGCCCGCCAGACCTGCCGCCTCGTGCAGGGTGAATCGCCTGCCGAGCACCGCCCCGGCCACCAGCAGCGCCCTGGTGTGCTCGGAGAGGTCCCGCAACCGATGCTCCACCGACAGCAGGAAACTCGATGGCAGTTCCTCGCCGGTCACCGTGGCTCTGCCGGCGGTCACGGCGATCCGGCCCGCGTCCCGTAACGAGGTGAGGAGGTCACCGAGGAGGAAGGGATTCCCGTCGCTGCGTTCGGCGAAGGCCAGCAGCTGCTCGTCGGGAGCCGCGCCGAGCAGCTCGGAGCACAACTCGGCGACGCAGTCCCGCCGCAGCGGTTCGAGCTGGAGCCGCGGCGCGCCCTCCGCCAGCAGCCAGTCCACGGCCTCCTGGCCCGGTGCGCGTTCTGGCAGCGGGCGCCGGGCCAGCACCCAGCACACCGGCGAGGAGGCCAGCGCGGGGACCAGCACCCGGAGAGCCAGCGCGGTGAGCTCGTCGGCCCATTGCACGTCGTCGAGGACCACCAGCATCGGCCTGGTACGCACCTGATCCTCGATCAGCGCGCCGAGCCGGTCGATCAGCCAGAAGCCGTTGTGCTCGGCGCCGGCCCCGATCTCCGCGGGAGGCACGGGCAGTACCGGACGCAAGGCCCCGAGCAGCACGTTGAGCGGGGCGACCCGGTCCAGTTCGGTGGCCCGGCCGGTGACAACGGACAGCTCGAGCCCGGCGGCGTACTCGGTCCCCTCGCTCAGCAACCGGCTCTTGCCGATACCGGCCATGCCCTCCACCACAAGGCATTGCCCGAGCCCCCGCGCGGTCGCGTCGATCGCCGCGTGGATCGCGGCCACTTCTTCCACCCTGCCCACCAACCTGGGCGCGACCATGGGTTCTCCCCATTCCTCGTTTCGAAATCTCCCCCACACAGACGAGAAGCGCCCACGATACCCCGGTACGCGGGCCACTCGCGATCACTATCGGGCGATACCGGGCCGCTTTTCGGGCAATGGACGGAAAAGTCACGTGAGCAAGGGATACGCGACGCGGAATTCCCGGGCACCATGCAACAACGGGTCCTCTTGGCGCACCAGCCGGAACGAGCCCGCCCCAGCCCGCCGAGGAAGTGAGTACACGATGGTTCCCTTACGAGTCGCAGTGATCGGCGCCGGGATCGCGGGCCTGACCGTGGCCGCCGCCCTCTCCCGGCAAGGAATCCGCTGCGAGGTGTTCGAGCAGACCCGGCACCTGCGGGAGATCGGCGCCGGTATTCAGCTGGCACCCAACGCGACCCGTGTCCTGCGCGGGCTCGGCCTCGGCGATTTCCTCGGTGTGGTGGCCGTTCGCCCCGAGGCGATCGAAATGCGGCGCTGGGACGACAATCAGGTCGTGGCGCGGACAACGCTCGGCAAGGAGTGCGAAGAGCTGTACGGCGATCCGTACTACACCGCCCATCGCGCGGATCTTCACCGTGGCCTGCTGGAACTGCTGCCCGCCGGGACGGTGCACCTCGGCCGTCGCTGCATCGGGATCGAGGAGAACACCGATGAGGTCGTACTGCGTTTCGCCGACGGCTTCACGACCACCGCCGACGTCGTGATCGGCGCCGACGGGATCCATTCCGCGGTCCGCGAAGTGCTGCTCGCCGATTCGCCGGAATTCTCCGGGCAGACGATCTACCGGGGACTCGTTCCCGCCGACCGGCTGCCATTCCTGCTGACCGAGCCGAAAGTCGTGCTCTGGCTCGGACCTGAGCAGCATGGCGTGTGTTATCCCGTTTCAGCGGGGAAACTGATCAGCTTCGGTGCCACGACTCCCGCCGCGGACTGGCGGACCGAATCTTGGACAGCACAGGGCTCGGTGACCGAGCTGGCCGGGCAGTATGCGGGCTGGAACCCGGAATTCCAGCAGGTGCTCTCCGCCGCGGAAGCGGTGAACCGGTGGGCACTGCACGACCGCGGGGCCTTGACCACCTGGAGCACCGACCGGGTCACCGTGGTCGGCGACGCCGCCCACCCGATGCTGCCGTTCATGGCGCAGGGCGCCAATCAGGCCATCGAGGACGCGATCGCGCTGGCCGGCTTCCTGCGGGGCGCCACCCCGGACAGCACCGGCGCTGCGCTGAAGCAGTACGAAGAGCTGCGCAATCCCCGGACAAGGGACATCCAGCAGAACTCGCGGGCCAACGCCAAGGTCCTGCACCTGCCGGACGGTGAGGAACAACGCGAGCGGGATTCCGAACTGATCGGGCGGGCGAATCTGCGGAATCAGGCGTGGCTGTACGAGTATGACGTGGAGCGGATCACCGCCGAGATCGTGAACGGACGGTCGTGATGCCAAGAATGCGGCCCCGGCCCTGACCACGGGCCGTCGAACGTCATGAAGGTGACCTCCCCATCGGGAAGGTCACCTTCATGACGTCATGGCGAAGCTCAGGGAGCGACGGCCGGTTCCACGGACTGTCCGTGCCGGAAGAAGTCGCGCGGATCCCATTTTCCTTTGATCCGCCGCAGCCGCGGATAGTTTTCCTTGTAATACAGCGTCGACCACGGCACGCCTGACTTGTTGAACTCCGGATCGGACAGATCCGTGTCGCAATAGTTCACGAAGCAGCCGTCGGTGGTCTCGTCGGGCACCGGCACCCCTCCGGAACCCGCGTACACCTCTCGGTAGAGCCGCCGGATCCAAGCCAGGTTCGCTTCGTCCTGCGCCGGATCGGTCCAGCCGACGACGTAGAGCAGTTTCATGATCGAATCCCGGTGGGCGACGGCCGTCTCCGAAGACGCGACGGTGTTCGTCCGGCCGCCGTACGAAGCGATCGAGACGACGGCGCCACGGTTCGCGGACTCCGCGCTGGTCAGGTTGCGGTAGAAGGCAGCCGCCTGCTCGGGAGTGAAATTCGCCCGCATATAAGCGGATTTGAAGTCCTCACGTGCGGTCTGGATATTGGTGAACAACCCCAGCCAGGTCGTCGCGCGCCACCACGGCAGGCACTGGCGTTCCATGGTGAACGGCGTGACGTCCACGCCTTCCCCCAGTGCCGCGAGGTATTCGTCGATCAGCTTCTCGGCGCCCGGCACGGTGGCGTCCATCTGCAGGGCCACGTTGAGCACACCCGCCGTGCTGGGCATGAGGCCGAGCCTGCTGAACAGGCCCGCGTAGGGCGAATCCGCGTCGCTGTTCCGCTCGTGCCAGGCGCCGTAGTTCCGCAGCAACCGGGTGAACGATGCTTCGCTCATCCCCGCCCACGGCCAGTTCACCGATGCCACCCAAACCCGCGCGGGCGGCCGGGGCAGCAGCCGCGCCGGGTCGGAGCCGGTGGCCCCTGGAGTCCGGAACCAGTACCGCGTGACGATGCCGAAGTTGCCACCGCCACCGCCGGTGTGTGCCCACCACAGATCGCGGTTCGGGTCCGAGCGTTCGCGGCTGGCGTAGACCAGTGACGCCCGCCCCGAACGGTCCACCACTACGACCTCGACCGCGTACAGGTGATCCACGATCAGGCCGTGCAGCCGGTTCAGCGGCCCGTAACCACCACCGACGACGTGCCCGCCGACCGCGACCGTCGGGCAGGATCCCCCGGGGAGGGTGACGCCCCAGTTCTTGAACAGGGTCTCGTACACCTTCCCCAGCGGGGTACCCGCGTCGACCGCGAACGCGCGACGCCGCGCGTCGAACCGGATCTCGGTCATCTGCGACAGGTCCACGATCACTTCGGACTCCGGATCGTCCACGAAGTCCTCGTAGCAGTGCCCGCCACTGCGCACGGTCAGCCGCTTTCCCGCACGGGCGGCGGCCTGCACCACCGCACGAATCTGTTCCGGCGAACGGACCAGCTCCACCCTCTCCGGTGTGCTTACCCACCTCCCGTTGGCACCACGGGTCAAATCAGCGTATCGCGGATCTTCCGCCTTCACGGTCACCGCGGACTGTCCTGCGGATTGGTCCCCAGACATCTTCCGTCCTCTCAGCCGTCGCGTCAGTCGATCAGCGCCTGATAGGCGAGCTGCCGCAGGCGACCATAAAGCGGATAAGTCTTCACCGGGGCGAAAGACGAGAAGAACTGCACACTCAGCTGCTCGATCGGGTCGACCATGAACAGCGTGCTGTATCCGGAATACCAGGAGATCTCACTGGGACTGATGAGGATCTTCGTCGCCGCGGCGTCCACCACGGTCTGGAAGCCGAGCCCGAAGCCGAGTCCCTCGTAGGTCGGCTGCCCGAACATCACCCGCCTTCCGACCGCGGCCAGATCGGCGCCGCCGGGAAGGTGGTTCTTCCCCATGTACGCCAGGGTCCGGGTGCCCAGCAGCCGGGTGCCGTGCAGTTCTCCACCGCCCAGCAGGAACTGGCAGAACCGGTGGTAGTCCGACAAAGTGGTGAACAGCCCGCCCCCGGCGGACAGGAAGGTCGGCTTGCTCGTCGGCAACGGGCTCAGCGGATCATTGCGGAAGGCGGGCCCGCCTTCCGGGCGCGGGCTGTACACCGGCACGACCCGATGGGTCTGTGCCTCGTCGACCCAGAAGCTCGTCTCGGTCATCCCCAGCGGACCCAGCACCAGATCGGCGAGCACCTCGTCGATCGACTTCCCGGTGACGACCTCCAGGACGCGCCCGAGCACGTCCACCGAAACTCCGTAGTTCCACTGGGTTCCCGGCGTGAACAGCAGCGGGAAACCTGCCCAGCCCTCACAGGCGCCCGCGAGATCGACCCCAGGCGGCGCGTCCCAGATGTAGCCGGCCTGCGCGTAGATCTGCTCGACCGGATGCGCCTGCCAGGCGCCGACGGTCAAGCCGGAGGTGTGGGTCAGCAGATGCCAGATGCGGATCGGTTCGAGCAACGGATCGGTGTTCGGCGAACCGGCCATGCCATTGCGGTAGACCCGGGTCTCGCCGAACGCGGGAATGTAGTCGCTCACCGGATCGTGGAGGCCGAACGCGCCTTGTTCGTAGAGCATCATGGCCGCCACGGAGACAATGGGTTTGGTCAAGGACGCCAGCCGCCAGATGGTGTCGTCGTCGACCCGCAGGCCGTTCTCCACATGCCGGTACCCGGCGTGCGCGAGATGGGCGACCTGCCCGCGCTTGCTGACCAGCAGGCTCCACCCGGGCATCCGCCCGTCGTCGACATAGGCCTGGAAGTAGTCGTCCATCCGCCGCAGCCGTGCCTCGTCCAGCCCGACCTCAGCCGGGTCGACCTCGATCTTCAGTTCCCCCACCGGGTTCCTCCTGCCTTGCCGGGCGAACGCCGGCCGTGACTGATACCGCCGAGTACAGGCTCGGCGGTCAAACCGGTCCGGTCAAGGCTCACTGGCACCGGCCGGGAGAGCACGCCACCTGGCGCGCCGGGGGTGGCCAGGTGGCTACTCCACCTGGCCAGGGCGTCCGAGCGGGAGATCTGGGGCCTCACTCGCGCCTTGTCGCGCTGCCGCGGCCTCTCTTGACTTGTCCACGCGAAGACGGCCGGATTCCAGCCGTCCTCAGGGGTTCAAGCGCGATCAGGAGGGCTACGAGTGAGCGAAACGCAGGCGAGCGCACCGGACCAGGTTCCGGCCGACCGGTACCCCTTACCGCTGGCCCCGCTGGCCGAGCCGCCGCGAAGGTACAGCGAGCTGCGCGACAAATGCCCGGTGACCAAGGTTTCCCTGCCCAGCGGTGACACCGCCTGGATGGTCACCGGCTTCGACGAGGTGATCACGGCGATGACCGACCGGCGCCTGTCCCGGGCCGCACTGCGCGATCCCGGTGCGCCACGGATGATCCCGGGCCCGGATTTCTCCGACAACCCGTTCAACCTCCTCAACCAGGAGGGGCCCGATCACGCCCGGCTGCGCCGGTTGATCGCCCCCGCCTTCACCCCGCACAAGGCGCGGATCTGGCGGCCGCGGGTGGAACGCATCGCCGATGAGATCGTCGACCGCCTCGAAGCCGGGCCGCGGCCGGTGGACCTGCACCACGAATTCGCCGCGCTGCTGCCGATCTGGGTCATCTGCGAGATGGTAGGCGCGCCGATCGAGGACCGGCCGAAACTCCAGGAGTGGACCGACCGGCTCATCAGCGTCACGGCCTACACCTCCGAACAACGCCTCGCCGCACGGGAAGAAGCGGCCGCCTACGTCGCGGCACTGGTCGCGGAGCGCCGCAAAGATCCCGGCGAGGACCTGCTCAGCGCGCTGATCACCGCGCAGGACGAGAAGGACCGGCTCTCGGATCGGGAACTGGTCTGGCTGGGCATCAACCTGCTGGTGGCGGGGCACGACACCACGGTGAGCGCGCTCTCCCGCGGCCTGTTCATGCTGATGCGGCACCCGGATCAGTGGCGGATCCTGTGTGAGCGCCACGAACTGACGGAGCGGGCGGTCGAGGAACTCCTGCGGTACGCCCCGTCCTCGGAGATCGGCTTCATGCGGGTCGCCACCGACGATCTGCGGATAGCCGACGTGGACGTCGCCAAGGGTGAAGCGGTCATCCCGGTGATGCACGCGGCAGGCCGGGATCCACGGCGTACCGAGGATCCCGACCGGCTCGACCTCACCAGGGAGGAGATCCAGCACATCGCCTTCGGCGCGGGCGTGCACTACTGCCCCGGTGCCGGAGTGGCCAGGATGGAGCTTCAGGTCGCGTTCTCCTGCCTGGCTCGGCGGCTGCCCTCACTGCGGCTCGCCGTGCCCGCGGAGGACGTGCGTTGGCTCGGCGGACTGCTCACCGTGCGCCCGGAAGCCCTGCCCGCCACCTGGTGATCCTGAAGAACCACCCGACCGAGAGGTGACCGAGATGTCCGGCATCGCCGGCTGGCTCGACTGGCAGCGTGATCTCACCACCGAACTGCCGACGATACGGGCCATGACCACCACGATGACCAACCGTGGACCGGACGACGGCGGGGTCTGGACGTCCCGGCACGCCGCCCTCGGCCACCGCAGGCTGGCCGTCATCGACGTATCCGGCGGCACCCAGCCGATGCTCGACGGTGACGAAGACAGCCACACGGTACTGAGCTTCAGCGGGGAGATCTACAACTACCGCGAGCTGCGTGCCGAACTGCGCGGCCGGGGGCAGGTGTTCCGCACCGACTCGGACGCGGAAGTGCTGCTGCGCGCCTATCGCGAGTGGGGCGAGGAATGCGTCACCCGACTGTACGGGGTGTTCGCCTTCGCCATCTGGGACGAACGGGAGCGGACGCTGCTGCTCGGGCGGGACAGGCTCGGCGTGAAACCCTTGTACTACGCGGAATACGATGGCGGGCTGCTCTTCGGCTCCGAGCCGAAGGCGGTGCTGGCGAACCCGTTGTTCGAGCCGGTGGTGGACGCGGAAGGTCTGGTCGATGTGTTCGTGGTCGCCGCGAAACGACCGGGCGACGCCGTTTTCCGTGGCCTGCGCGAGGTCCGTCCCGGCTACACGGTGCGAGTCACCCCGGACGGCACGCGGCAGCGCCGATACTGGTCACTGCGCAGCGCCGAACACGAGGAGAACCTGGCCGACACCACCGCGAAGGTGCGCGAGCTGCTGGAAACCGTGGTGCGTGAGCAACTCGTGTCGGAGGCCCCCTTCGGCGCCCTGCTCTCCGGTGGCCTGGACTCGAGCGTGCTGTGCGCACTGGCCGCGGCGGATCCGGACGGCACCGGCCCGCTGGAAACCTACTCCGTCGATTTCGCGGACAGCGAGACCGACTTCACCGCGGACGCGCTGCACATCAGCCGGGACGCGCCGTACGTGTCGGCCGTCGTGGCGCATCTGGGCACCAAGCACACCGAGGTCGTGCTCGACGCGCCTGCCCTGCTGGAGGAAATGGGCACCACCTTGCGTGCCAGGGACATTCCCGGCGTCGGCGATCTGGACGTCTCGCTGTACCTGCTGTTCCAAGAGGTCCGCAAGCACGCCACGGTCGTCTTCTCCGGCGAGGGCTCGGACGACATCTTCGGTGGTTTCCCGTGGTTCACCGCTGTCTCGCCCGAACCGGCGACGAGCTTTCCGTGGTCGGCTGGCGTCGGCGATCGCAATGCCGTGCTTTCCGCGGATCTGCGGGCGCATCTCGACCTCAACTCGGCTGTCCTCGAACGCTATGCCGAAGCGCTGCGCGAAGTGCCCCGCCTGGACGGGGAATCCGCGGCCGGGCGGCGGATGCGTGAAATGTTCTACGTGCAGCTCACCCGTTTCCTGCCGTTCCTGCTGGACCGCAAGGACCGGATGAGCATGGCCTCCGGACTCGAGGTCCGGGTGCCGTTCTGCGATCATCGCCTGGTCGAGTACCTCTGGAACGTGCCTTGGTCGCAGAAGTACACGGGACAACAGGAAAAAGGACTGCTGCGGGACGCGGTCGCCGATCTGCTGCCGGAGGATGTGGTGCGGCGCAAGAAGAGCGGCTTCCCGTTCGGGCAGAATCCGGAGTACCTCCTCGCCGTGCGCGACGGTGTCCGGGACATGCTCTCCGACTCCACGTCCCCCGCGCGGCAGCTGTTCGACGAGGGGACCTTGCGCGCCATGGTGGACAGTGACGCCTGGTCGAACGGGACCTACAGCCCGCCGCCGGTGCTGCCGCGGGCGTTGCTGCTGGACGCGTGGCTCCGGCAGTACCGGATCGCCGTCCGTCCTTGAGCGGGTGGCGGATTCGCGTGATCCCGGCAGCCGTGCGACGGCCCTAGCCTGCGTTTCGTACGAATGAAGGCAACCGCCGAGGAGCTGGACGCGATGCGCCGTTACGGTCTCACACTGCCCATCGAGACAGTGCCGCTTTCGGCATACCGCGAGCTGGTGACGGAACTTCCGGATCTCGGCTTCACCGATGTCTGGTCCGGGGAAGCGGGCCACGCGGACGGTTTCACCCCGCTCGCACTGGCCACCGCTTTCGCGCCTTCCCTCCGCGTCGGCACGGCGATCGTGCCGGTGCAGACCCGGGGACCTGCGCTGCTGGCGATGACGGCGGCCACCATGGCGAACGCGGCGCCCGCCGGGTTCGTACTGGGGGTCGGCTCGTCCGGGCCGATGTTCGTCGAACGGATCAACGGCATCCCGTTCGAACAGCCCTTCGACCGGGTCCGTGACATGGTGCGGTTCCTGCGGCGCGCGCTGGACGGCGAGGTGGTCGCCGGCGACTTCGGCACCTTCTCCATCGAACGGTTCCAGGTGAGCCTTCCGCCGCGACAGGTTCCGGTGATGGTCGCGGCACTGCGCCCGCGCATGCTCCGCTTGGCGGTGCGTGAGGCCGACGGCGCCATCATCAACTTCCTTTCCCCGGCGGACGTCAAACAGGTGGCCGCCACGATCGGCGCGGACGGGGACGGCAAGGAACTGGTCGCCAGGCTGTTCGTCTGCCCGACCACCGACGCGGACTACGCGCGGGAACTGGGCAGGCGCATCATGACCGGCGTGATCACCTCGCCCAATTACGCGGCCTTCCACGAATGGCTCGGGCGTGGGGAACTGCTCGCCCCGGCACAGGCGGCGATGGCGGCTGGCGACTACCGCGGTGCCCTGTCGGCTGTGCCGGACCAGGTGATCGACGATCTGCTCATCCACGGCAGCCCAGGGCAGTGCCAGGACCAGGTCCGGGCCTATGTCGAGGCCGGAGTCACCACCCCGGTCCTCTCGGTCCAGCCCGCCCCCGAATACGGCACCGGCCTGCACGGTATGCGGCAGGCCGTGCGCGCGCTGGCCCCCTGAACCGACGAGGACGAGGGGCTCGTGAGTGCACTCACGAGCCCCTCTGTGGGGGGGGTCAGCGTTCGGCGACTTCGAGCAGGGTGGCCTGGACGATGGCCAGGATCGGCTCGGGGAGCCGGTCCCAGTTGCGTTCCTCGTTGAGGTCCAGCACCCGTGACAGCTTCCAGCCGAGGTACTGGCCGAGCGAGGCCAGCGGTGGCAGGGTCGGCACCGCGCGCACCAGCACCTCGTAGGAACCGAAGAGCGGCCGCAGTTTCCCGGCCAGCCTGGCGCTCCACTCGTCACTGCCGTCGCCGTCGGTGGTGACCAGCACGAGGACCCGGTGGTTCTTGACCACCATCATGTAGTTGAACACCGTACCGCCGACCGGTTCGTCCGCCCACAGCGCCGCTTCGAGATCACCCTGCCGGATGCCGTTCTCCTCCAGCACCAACAGGTCCTGCGCGCGGCCGAGGGTGTTCAGCACGGGCAGCGAGAGACCGCACGGGCACGGGGTGTCGTCGATCTCCACCAGGTCACCGGTGCGGTAGCGCAACAGCGGCCGGGCGGGCATGTCCAGGGTGGTGATCACCAGCTCGCCGCGGTCGGCGGCGCCGGTCACCCTGCGCACGCCCTCGTCGTCGACGAGTTCCAGCAGGAAGCTCTGCGGTTGCAGATGCAGTTTGCGGTGCCCGCAGGTGACCGCCGGCGTGCCCGTCTCGGACGAACCGTAGGAAGCGACGTACGCCGTCGCGCCGGTCAGCCGCTCCAGGTGCCGGACGAAACTCTCCCCCGTCTGCTCGGCCATCAGTAACAACCGGTCGAACCGCGGCGCGGGCAATCCCTTGCGGTACGCGAACTGCACCATTTCCAGCAGACGGGAAGGCGGGCCGATGAAGACGTTCGCCTCCAGTTCCTCGACCAGCCGGAGTACCCGGGTGTAGTCGCCGGTGATGTTGTCCACCCACGGCCGGAAGGACATCACCTGGAGGTATTCGAGGATTTTCTCGAACTGGTAGGCGGCCGGGGCGAACGGCGCGTTGATCAGAATCAGCCCCACGTCCTCCGGCCGCAGGAACCGCCCCCACATCTCACCGATGTTGATGGTGTTGACCACGAGGTCGTCGATCGCTTTCGGCGCGGCGGACGGACTGCCCGTGGTTCCGGAGGATTCGTAGTAGTGCAGGAACTCCGACACCGAGCGGGTGAACGCCGAGCGCCCGCGTTCGCCAAGTTCCTGTTTGCCGAGAAACGGCAGCTTGTCGAACAAGGCGTGGATCTCCGTGCCGCCGGGCACTCTGCCACTGGCCAGCACCTCACGCACTTCGGGCGGGATCATCGAGTCGTACATCCGCGAGCCGAGCGCCGCCCGCATCGTGGCGAACAGCTTTTCCGACTGCACTCGGGCCAGATCCGCCTCGCCACGATGGACCGCGCCGACCAGCTCGGTGTGTTGCTGTTGCAGGGAGGCACATTCCGCGCGAGCGCGGTCGTCACGTAGCAATAGCATGGAAACTCCTCTATTCGCTCGGTTGTCCGGCGGCGACGGCTCGCAGCGCGCCGGATCGGATCAGCTCGGCGACCCGGCGGATGTCGCCATCCATCCGCCGGTCCCGATCGACGAACGGCGCCTGCGCACGTATCAGCTCGTGCACCCGGCGGCTCGCGGTCGAGGCGAGGCGCACCCCGCGCAGCTCGATCGCCTGCGCCAGCGCCAGCAGATGGATGGCGGCCACGTCCCTGGTCAGCTCGACCACGGTGCGGGCGTCCCGTGCCGCGATCGTGCCCATGCTGACCTTGTCCTGGTTGTGCGCCTCGGTGGACCGGGAGAACGCGGTCGCCGCCGAGGTGGTTTTCAGCGCCTCTGCGGTCACCGCCGAGGCCGCGATCTGCATACCCTTGAAACCGTGGTGCAGCCCGGCGTCGTGGTCGGCGGCCTCCCTGGGCCGCACCAGGTTCGGCGGCAGCCCGCCGTTGAACTTCTCGTCCACGACCAGTGCCAGCTGCCGGTCAAGCAGATCGGCGACGTTCGCCACGGCGATCTTCAGGCTGTCCATGGCCTGCCCGACATGCCCCGCGTAGAAGTTCCCGCCGTTGTGCACCTCTTCGTTCTCCTCATCGAACAGCGGGTTGTCGGTGGACGAATTGATCTCGATCTCGATCCAGCGATCCGCCCACTCCAGGGTGTCGCGGAGCATTCCCGTCACATGGGGTGCGCACCGGACCGAGTACTTGTCCTGGATCCGGGCCCGGAGCTCGGTGAAGCCACGACCGTCCAGCGCTTCCTCCTCCGACACGATCTGCCGGTAGTCGGTGGTGAGCGCGGACCCGTCGAGCAGCTCGCGGATCAGGGCGGCGCTGGTGCGCTGACCCGGATGTGGTTTCGCCCTGTGCAAGAAAGGATGGAAGTGTGAGGCGCTGCCGCCGAGCGCCTCACAGGTCATCGCGGTCGCCACATCCGCCGCGAAGGCGATCTCCCGCGCGTCCCACAACGCCAGTGTCGCGAAGGCGGAGGTGAACGCGGTTCCGTTCACCAGGGCCAAACCTTCCTTGGCGGCGAGTTCGACCGGGGCCACACCGGCCTCCGCCAGCGCGTCCAGCGCGGGGCGGGTCCGGCCGCGGTGGCGCACCTCCCCTTCTCCGATCAAGGCGGCCGCGACGTAGCAGAGCGGGACCAGATCACCGCTGGCGCCGAGCGAGCCGCGTTCCGGAATGGCGGGCACCACATCGGCGGAGAGCAGCCCGAGCAACGACCGGACGGTGTGGGGGCGGATCGCCGACGGCCCGCGGACCAGACAGTTGGCGCGGATCAGCATGGTCGCCCTGACCACGTCGGCGGACGCGATCGGCCCCACCCCGTTGAGGTGGTACAGCACGAGGTTCCGCTGTAGTTCCGGCGCCTTGTCCGGGGAGATCTGCCGGATGCAGCTGTCGCCGAACCCGGTGGTGACCCCGTAGATCGGGATCTCCTGGTCGATGAGCTTCTGTTTGAGCCGGACCGAGGCGTCCATCCCGGACACGGCGACGGGGTCGATGTCCACCGGCACCGGCAGCTCCCCCGCCCGCGCGACCCGCACCACGTCCTCGATCGTCAGCGAGTCGCCGTCCAGGACGAGCCCGGCCACGTCACTGTCAACGAAGGACTCCGGAGAAACCGTCTCAGTCATGGGCCCTGCCGTTCCTGGTGGGCAGAGAACCGGCCATGAGCGACTCGGGAGCGGCCGCCAGTCCGGTGTCCAGCGCGCCGGCGATCCTGCCGACATGGGCGCTGAGTGCGTGGAACTGCTCGAAGTCCAGCGACTGGTCGCCGTCCGAAAGCGCTTCGTCCGGGCGGGGGTGGACCTCGACGATCAGCCCGTCGGCGCCCGCCGCGATCGCCGCGGCGGACATCGGCGCGACATAGCGGCTGGCTCCGGTGCCGTGGCTGGGATCGACGATCACCGGCAGATGCGACAGCTCCTTCACCACCGGGACCGCGTTGAGGTCCAGGGTGAACCGGGTGGTGCGCTCGAAGGTCCGGATGCCCCGCTCGCACAGGACCACGTCACGGCAACCGTAGGCGAGCAGGTATTCGGCGGCGTTGAGCCAATCCGCCACAGTGGCCGCCATTCCGCGTTTGAGCAGCACCGGCCTCCCGGTGCGGCCGATCTCGACCAGCAGCGAGTAGTTCTGCATGTTGCGGGCGCCCACCTGCATCAGATCCACCGAATCGGCGACCGCGTCCAGATCACGGACGCTCATCACCTCGCTCACGATCGGGAGACCGAACTCCTGGCGGGCGTCCCGCAGCGCAGACAGGCCGTCGCGGCCGAGCCCCTGGTAGCTGTACGGCGAGGTCCGCGGTTTGAAGATGCCGACTCGCAGCATCGACGCACCCGAGGCCTTGACCGCCGCGGCGGCCTCCATCAGCACATCAGGGTTTTCCGCGGAGCAGGGGCCGGCGATCAGCACCGGCCGACCGCCACCGATCCGCACTCCGCCGATGTCCACGACGGTCCGCTCCGGATAGGCCTTGCGACCCGCGAGCGGATGGGGCCGGTCGCCGTCGAAGATCCTGGCCACCTGGGCGCTGCGGGTCAGCTCGGCTTCGAGCACGACCGCGGAATCCGCCTTGGTGATCAGCAAGGTGCGCCCGCCTGCGGAACGGGTCTCCAGCGTGCCGCCCAACGCGGTGATCCGATCGGCCAGTTCACGGAGATCGGACTCCTCGGCTCCTTCGCGGGTGAGACAGATGTAAGTGGCCATCGTTGGTGTCACTCCTCAAGCCCTGATGGACTGGTTCGCTCGGTGCTTTCTGGTGATGCGGTCCGCGCCCGGCGTCGGGCGGCGTGCCAGCGGCGGAACCGGGATCGCGAAGCGTAGGCGGCATAGAGCATTTCCCTGCTTCGGACCAGTTTTCCGTTGTGGGTACGGGGAATCTCCGGTACCAGGTAGACGTCGTCCGGCGAGATGTGCAGTCCGATGTGGTCACTGCACCAGCGGGCCAGCTCCGCTTCACTGACCGCGCCCGCCGTGCCGATGTGGAGCTCCAGCGCCGGTTCGGCGACCACGACCACCTCGGCGACCTCGGCGTGGGTCCGCAGCTTCGCCTCGATCTGGCTCAGGTGCATCTCGCCGATTCCGACGGAGACGGTGGAATCGCCGCGGCCGTGCAGCCGCAGCACACCGGTGGCCGGGTCGAAATCGCATCTGTCGTGGGTGTTCAGCCACCCGTCGGCATAGCGGGACGGTGTCGCGTCCGCTCCCGCGTCCAGCAGGTTCCGCAGGTACGGGGTTTGTGCCGTACGGACCCAGAGCTCACCGTCGTGCAGCTGGATGTCCACCCCGGGGGCGGGCCTGCCCACCGATGGCGGTGGCCAGTTCCCGGCCAGATCGGCGGCGATGACACCGACCTCGGTGGTTCCGTACGCCTGGCCGATGCGCACGCCGAAGCGTCGCTCGAACTGGTCGGACAGCCGAGGGGGCAGGATCTCCCCGCTGGACACCGCGAGCCGGAACCCCGGCAGCTCCGGCACCTGCTCGGCCCGGTTGAGCAGCGAGAAATGCCACGGCGTGCCGAACACCGCCTCGGCCGCCGAAGTGGACAGGGTCCGGAGGATCTCGTCAGGCCGGTAGCTCTGCCCGAAAACCAGCCCCACGCCTGCCCGCATCGCGTGCAGGACACCGCCGACCAGGCCGAACGGATGCACCAGTGAGCTGAGCAGGAGGAGCCGCTCACCGCGTCGGGGCATGTCCGGGATGCCACCGAATCGGTCGATCTCGTCCAGCAGGGACTCGGCGGTCCGAGCCACCACCCTCGGCTTGCCGGTGGTTCCGGAGGTGAGCTGCACCAGGCAGTGCTCCGTCTGCGCCGGCAGCCCCTTGCGGCGCGGCTCGATGACGACCTCGCACTCGGAGTGGAACGGCACGATCGCGGAATTCGCCCCGCCCGAGCTGAGATGGTGCTGCGGCTGGCAGAACTCCACCAGCCTGCCGACCTGCTCGCGGGTCAGCCGCGGATCGACCAGGATCACCTGCGCTCCCCGCGACCACAGCGCGAACAGCGCCCACAACAGGGTCAGGCTTGGCAACAGCCGCAACACCACCGTGCTGCCCGGCCCGATACCCGCGATACCGAACACGTTGACCAGTTGCGCCACCCGCTCGCGCAGCTCGCCGTACGACACGTCCCGGCTGCCGGACGCCCAGACGGCGTCGGAAGGCCAGCGGTTCAGCAGCGGAGATCCCCACCAGTGTTCGGTATCCACGATCGTCCCATCCCCCGCGTGGCGGCTACTTCTCGATGCAGAACTCGCCGACTGGCCAGCCGACGTGACGCTTGTCGGTGGCGAGATAGCCGAGCACGTGGTCGCCGGGTTTCAGCTCGGTCACGTTGAGCACGGCGCCGCCCGGACCCAGCACGCGGACATGCCAGTCGTCCTGCACGATCAGGCTCACCGAATGGCCGTCCTCGGACACCGTTTTGATGGTGAGCAGCGGGCGGGATTCCAGCTTCACCCGGCCCACCACGACGCGCCGGGTCCGCCCGTCCGCGGCGACCGCCAGCACAGTGCTTCCGGCTTGCAGCTCGCTGAGGTAGTTGGTGCGGTTGTCCAGACCGACCGCGTACGAGTGCAGCGCGCCCGCGTTGACCCGGAACGGCCGGGTCGGCATATAGGGCAGCGGGTGGGTTTCGCTGGCACACAAGATGAAACCGTGCGCGTACGAACCGACCAGGATGCCTTCGTCCTTCTCGAAATGGGTGCAGGTGTCCACGCAGACCCGGTCGCCGAGACCGCTGTGCTCGATCGACTCGACCGTCAGCTTGGTCAGGGCGAGCTGCGGGGTTTCGCTACGCAGCAACCGTTCCAACGCGAAGACCTCTTCGACCTCGCCCGACGCGAGAAGCACGCCTTCGGAGCCCTTCTCCAGCACGTCCAGGATGATCTCGGCCTCGGCCACGTCCTCGGCCGCGCAGATGAGCACACCGGGGCTCTTGTCGGCCGCGGCGATCACGATCTCCAGCGGGATCTTGGTGGGATCACGGAAGCGGACCACGGTGCAGGGCAGGACCATGGCTGCCGCGCAGGCCAGCTGCAGCGAGGCGTCGTCGGTGATGTAGACATACGCGCCGAGCTGCTGTTCGGCCGTGCCACGCAAGGACTTCAGCCGGTCCAGCTCCGCGGTCGAGCTGATCTCACACACGAGCACGTCGGCGACCGGGTTGTGTTCGACCTCCACAGAGCCCGTGTCGGCGGGCATCGGGCCCACCAGTACCTTCCGCACGGTCGGCGGCAGGGTGGCCAGCACGTCGGGCTTGTCGTCGACCACCGCGTCCACCCGGGCGTGCACCGCGGCATCCACCACGGCGTCACGCCGCTGTCCGGACAGCGAACGAAGATCGATCCATGCGAATTTCACGAAGAACCTGCCAATGCTCGTAGCGGATCGGTAAGGGAATTGCCCATGTCCTGATGCACCACCTCGGCGAGCCGCCGGACCATCACGCCCGGCTGCGGGTGCTGGAAGACCCGGCGGCCGATCGCCAGGCCACCGCACCCGGCCGCCATCGCCGCCTGCCCGTAGGCAACCAGGTCGGCGCCGCGGCCGGGGCCGCCCGCCACCAGGACCGGAATGGGGCTGCTGGCTACCACCGCGGCCATCTCCTCGACCGGGTCGCACCAGGTCGTCTTGACCAGGTCGGCGCCAAGGTCTGCGGCGATGTTGACGACATGGCGCAGCAGCGCGACCTCGTGCGGGTTGTCCACCCGGGGGCCGCGGGGGTAGATCATCGCCAACAGCGGCAGGCCCCACTGATCGCAGCGCGCCGCCACCGCACCCAGATCGGCGAGCTGGGCCGCCTCGGTGTCCGAGCCGATGTTGACGTGCACGCTCACCGCGTCGGCCCCCAGCCGGACGGCGTCCTCGACGGCGGCGACCAGCACCTTTTCGTCCGGATCGCGGCCTTGGGCGGTGCTCGCGCTCATATGCATGATCACCGGGCACTCCGCCAGCAGCGAGGGCGGCAGCGACCGTGCCCTCCCCCGGTGCACCACCAGCGCGTCGGCGCCGCCGGCGACCAGTGACCGCACCAGATCACGGAAGGGGGCCGCGTCGGCGATCGGACCATCCGAGACAGA
Source organism: Amycolatopsis roodepoortensis (assembly GCF_024628825.1). Classification (NCBI taxonomy): domain Bacteria; kingdom Bacillati; phylum Actinomycetota; class Actinomycetes; order Pseudonocardiales; family Pseudonocardiaceae; genus Amycolatopsis; species Amycolatopsis roodepoortensis. Next base: position 9,108,844 of record NZ_CP102415.1, on the reverse strand, counting down.
ATGGTCCAGGGGGATGAAGAGAAAACGTCCGTCGCGAAAGCGGGAAAGCCGGTTGAGCCGCACCGCCGTGCCGACGTGGCTGTGACTGGTCACTCCTGACCACTCTCCCTTCGTCATGCCGCCTCCTCCCGTGGTGGCACAGAGCATCTCCCGGGCGGGACAAGGGGATAAGACTCCTCGGATATGCCCATCCGGCTACACCAGGAGCACGGCCGAGGTGGCGAGGTCGCGGGCGCGCTCTCGCGGCGGAGCAGCGCCTGCGAGGACGACTTCCGGGCGGGGATCGCCGCGAGCCAGGCACGGCTGTAGCCGACCGGGCTAGGCGAGCCCACCGTCGATGCAGCGCCCCGCCGCCCGCAGCGACGACACGGCCGAAGCCCTCTGTATCCACTAGATTTCGGCGAGCACTACGGCGGCCCCGACACCCACCCGGTCGCAAACGTCGACGAGAACCCGACCATCAGATGCGGACAGCACGGATCGCCCCGCCACGGCTGCGTCACCGGACGGTTCCGGCGCCCGCAGACGTGCGGGCTCGTGACAACGGATCAGCTGATCAGGCGCTGCAGCGTCGGTCGATCGCCAGCTGAAACAGCTGGCGCACAAGGCAAACCTGAGCCGAGCCGGAGACCTGCCCGATCGGGTGAACCACCGCTCCGCCCGGATCTCCCACCGCGTTCGCCGGCCCCGTCGACACCACGGGACTCGCGTGGTCGGGACACTGTGGACCAACCCGCCTGCGACCGGACGAAACCCCGCCGCACGCAGACTCGCTCCGCTCTCCCCGTCCTGCGTGTAGGTGATCAGGCGCAGGAACCCGAGGGGCCGAGCGACACGCCACGAAACTCCGCACGGCTTGGAGTTGGCGTTGCGAGTCCCGGTCGTGCGGGTGCGTGTCACCTCGACGCTTACCACCTCCAGGTCGCCGAAGAACTCGCCGAGCTGTTCCCGCGACCAGCATGATCGGCGTGGTGGTCGGTCCGCCGCCCGTACTCCTGCGCCACCTTCTTGCCCGCGTTCTGGGTCTCGACGTCCTCGGGCACGACGTGGATATGGGAGACCGCCAGGAAACTGCCCGGGGGAAGCATCGCGCGGTGGAAGCCGGGCGCGGCGCGCGGGGTCTGGTCGTCGGGCATGAAACGCAACAGGGCGACCAGCGCAGCCTGATCGGCCGGCCTGCGGTAATCCTTTACCCGTTCTGCCAGTTCGGACTGTCGCGACGTGAACGCCGATCCGGTTCACCTGAAAGAAACACAGTATTTCCACTGAGGACGGATTCGGTACCCACTGAACGTGAGGAGGCGCTGACTGTGAGCCAGCAAAGGAAAACGGTGCCAACGGAAGTCCATTGTGGACATAAACGACCACCACTGCCGATGTAGGTAATTTTGCCGCACCGCGATACGAATTTCTGACCGACTGATCGGTATCACGCCTGAAAAGGAAGTCATTTCGGACGAAACGTTGCGCCGTTGGACTGATCCAGTACCGCCGTTCGGGCGAACATGTTTCCCCCGTGACCTAGATCACTCCCAGATGCGAACATGCCCCTTGCTCGTGTGGCGGTGCCCAGGTAATCATTGCTTCGATAGTTCGAGGAACCTAAGACTATCGAAGCCTTGTTCTGAGGCGATGATTCCATTTGGGGATGGGGGAAAATTGTCATTGGATGAAGCTTTGCCGCGCCTTCTCGACCGGCCGCAGCCAACCCGCGAAATTCAGGAATGGCTGGCAAAGGTCGACAAGATAGCGCCCGTGATCGAGAAGTACAGAAACGACAACGAAGATCGGCGCGTGACCTCGGCCGAGACGCTCGACGCCGTTCGCGAAGCAGGACTGCACAGAATGTGGGTCTCCCGCGAATTCGGCGGTGGCCAGGTGGGCATCGCCACCGGCTCGGCCGTCATCCAGGCACTGGCGCGCCTCGACGCGTCGGTGGCCTGGCAGGTCGGCGTCCAGGGCGCGATCGGCAGGCTCTCCGACTACCTGCCCGAAGAGACCTCCCGCAAGCTCTTCGCCGAGAGCGACAAGCTGGTCGTCGGAGGGGTCAACCCCTCCGGGACCGCCGAAGCCGTCGAAGGCGGTTTCCGGCTCAATGGGAAATGGTCCTTCGCCAGCGGCTCGGCGCACGCCGACTGGCTGGTGTGCGCGGCCCGTGTCACCGACGACGGGAAGCCGCGGCTCGGGGAAGCGGGCCCGGTCCTCCGGATGCTGTTCCTTCCGCGTTCCAGCGTCACGTTCGTCGACGACTGGCACACGCTCGGCCTGCGGGGCACCGGAAGCGTGAGTTACCTGGTCGACGACGTCTTCGTGAGCGAGGACCACACCGTGGACGTGGCCACCATGCACGCGGCGCCGCTTCCTCGCGACTCCCGGGCCTACGGGATCAGCTATTACGACTTCGGGCCGTTCACGTCGTCGTCCACCGCGCTGGGAATCGCCCAGGACGCGTTGCGCACGTTCAAGGACCTCGCGCTCCACAAGACGCCGGCCGGCGGGTCGAGCACCCTGGCGGGCAGCCACGTGGTCCAGGACAAGCTGGCCAGGATGGAGATGGCCGTGCACAGCAGCCGCCTCGTCCTGGCACACGCGGCCCAGCAGGCCACCGAACACGGCGCGGACGGCGGTGACGAACTGACCTCGCTGATCCGGCTGACGGTGGCGACGGTCGCGGAGAACGCCTGCCAGGTCGTCGACACCGCCCACCAGTACGCGGGCACGAGTTCGCTGTACACGGCGAGCAGGCTCGAACGGAATCTCCGGGACGTGCGTTCGGCGGTCAAGCACGTGACCCTGTCGCATTCGCATTTCGAGATGGTGGGCCAGTACCTGTTGACCGGGAAATTGCTCATGCGCCGCTGACGCGCCCTTTCCCGAGTCCGCACATTTTCTTGTACTTTTCTGAGGGGATTGATGATGACCACCTCCGTGTCCACGACAAAGGGCCGTTCGGACCTTCCGCTTCCGGCCACCATGAAGGCCTTCCACCTGACCGCGCCGAGGAAGACGGAATTGGCGACGGTGCCCGTTCCGGCGACTCCCGAGGACGGCCTGCTGCTCAAGACCCGCTGCGTCTCGATCTGCTCGACGGACATTTCGGTGTTCGAGGGACACCTGTTCCCGCCGCAGTACCCCGTCGTGCTCGGCCACGAGTACCTCGGCGAGGTCGTCGAGATCGGCTCGAACTTCGACAACGACAGCGCCGGCCTGGAGATCGGCGACCGGGTCGTCTACTGGGGACAGACGGACTTCGAAGGGCTGGCCGAGTACCGGTCGGTCCGGCCGATCTTCTCCGGGCAGGTAAAGCGGGACGTCTTCTGGACCGACCGGAACTTCCTCGACGACCGTCGCGCGGCGGCGGTGAAGATCCCGGCCGAGATGAGCGATCTGGAGTGCTCGTTCATCGAGCCGACCACGGGCGCGCTGCGGTCCATCCTGAGCAACCCGCCCCACATCGGGGACAAGGTCCTGATCCTCGGCACCGGGCCCATCGGGGTCATCGCCGGCCGGATCATCAAGCGGCTCTTCGCCCCCAATTCGGTGGTCTCGGTGGACCTCAACCCGAACCGGAACGAGTACGCCGCGCAGAACTTTTCCGACCACGCGTACCTGCCGGACGAACTGAACACGGCGGTCAACGAGGGCACCTTCGACTACGTCTTCGACACGCTGCCCACCATCAAGAACGTCGACGAAGAGCGTGATCCGCGCCGGATGGCGATGCGCAAGCTCAAGCCGCGCGGCCGCTATGTGCTCTACGGGGCCTCGCAGGAGATGCAGAAGTTCGACACGTGGCTGATGCTGGCCAAGGGGATCAACATCATGTCGGCGCCGTTCGACGTGTCCAGTTTCCCCATGCACCACAGTGCCAACGTGATCTACTCCGCGATGCAGATCCTGATGAGCGGCGTCGTCGACGGCCCGAGCCTGCTGTCGTCGGTCTGCCGGTTCGACGACTACGACCAGCTGGTGTCGATCTTCGAGAACTACCGCACCACCACCGACCTGAAGACCATCGTGGACTTCAGGGGGTGATCTCACCGGGAGGGGGGACAACGGCGTCCCTCTCCCCGGCGGCTTCGCTTCCTTGGTCGCCCTCACCGGGAGAGGTTCATGACCGATCGTTCGGAATTCGTGGTCGTCGCCAACCGTTTGCCGGCGAGCATGCACCGCACCGGAACCGGGGCCGAGGTCTGGCGCCGGAGCCCAGGAGGTCTGGTGAACGCGCTGGAACCGTTGCTGCGCAAGCGAAGCGGTACCTGGGTCGGCTGGCCGGGGATCTCGGGCGACGTGACCCCGCCCGACTCCGTCGGCGGGGTCCGGCTTTCGCCCGTCTCACTCGACGAGCACGCTGTCGCCTCGTTCTACGAAGGATTCTCCAACTCCACGTTGTGGCCGCTGTACCACGATGTCGTGATGCCGCCCGAGTACCGGCGAAGCTGGTGGGACAGCTACGTCGAGGTCAATCGGCGGTTCGCCGAAGCCGCCGCGGAAGTCAGCGCGCCCGGCGCCACCGTGTGGATCCACGACTACCAGCTACAGCTGGCTCCGGCGATGGTGCGCGAGCTGCGTCCCGACGTCCGGATCGGTTTCTTCCTGCACATCCCGTTCCCGCCGGTCGAGTTGTTCATGCGCCTGCCCTGGCGGACCGAGATCGTGCGCGGGCTGCTGGGGGCCGACCTGATCGGGTTCCAGCGGCCGGGCGCGGCCCAGAACTTCCTCTGGCTCAGCCGCACGCTGACCGGGGCGGCGCAGGTGCCGAGACAGGTCGGCACGGGGCCGCTGGGCGGCGCGATCGACCTCGGCCACCGGTCGGTGTCCGTCGGCTCATTCCCGATCTCCATCGACGCGGGCACCTGGGACACCCTGTCCAGGGATCCGCGAGTGCAGGAGCGCGCGGAGCAGATCCGGGCCACGCTCGGGAATCCGCGGCGGGTGCTGCTGGGGGTGGATCGCCTCGACTACACCAAGGGCATCGACGTCCGTCTCCACGCGCTGGGAGAGTTGCTGCGCGAAGGGCGGCTCCACGCCCGGGACACCGTCATGGTGCAGATCGCCATCCCCAGCCGCGAACGGGTCGAGCACTACCGCCTGATGCGGCGCGCGGTGGAGCGCGAGGTGGGCAGGCTCAACGGCGAATTCGGCGCGGTGGGTCACCCGGCCGTGCACTACCTGCACTCCTCGATCGACCAGCGCGAACTGGCGGCGTTCTACCGCGCCGCCGACGTGGCGGTGGTGACCCCGCTCAGGGACGGTATGAACCTGGTGTGCAAGGAGTACGTCGCCAGCCGCCACGACCTGACCGGCGCGCTGGTGCTGAGCGAATTCGCCGGCGCCGCCGGGGAACTCACGGATTCGTTCCTGGTCAATCCGTACCACGTCGACGAGGTCAAACAGGCGATCACGCAGGCCGTCTCCCTGCCCCCGGCCGAAATCCGGAGCCGGATGCGACGGCTGCGTGACCACGTGCTCGACCACGACATCGACCATTGGGCATCGTCGTTCCTCGACGAACTCGCGACCGAGCACGTCAAGGTCGCGTTCTAGCCACCACACAGCAATTGGGGGAAACATGCCTGTTCTCGCGGAAGACTTCACCCGCGCCATGACCCGCGTTCCCGGGCCGGTCACCGTGGTCACCACGGCGGACGAGTCGGGGCGGCGCTGGGGCTTCACCGGAACCTCGTTCAGTTCCCTGTCCCTGGACCCGCCGCTCGTTCTGGTGTGCCTCGGCAAGAAGGCCAGCACCCATCGCGCGTTCACGACGTCGGCCAGGTTCCTGATCAACGTGCTGGGCCAGTCCCAGGAAGACGTCGCTTCGCGCTTCGCGACCTCGGGCGTCGACCGGTTCAGCGCCGGCGACGCGGTCCCCGTCGAGCACGGGCTGCCCGGATTGCCGCAGGCGGTGGCGCGGTTGTCGTGCTCCACCCATTCCATCAAGGACGGTGGGGATCACAGCATCCTCATCGGCCTCGTGGAGGCCGTGCACGTGGGCGACGGTGATCCCCTGGTGTACGTCGACCGGTCGTTCACCCGGCCGGAGCCCCGGTGACGCCGGTGCGGGTCGCGATCCTCGGGAGCGCGCATCCGCACCTGGCGGACCACCGCGAGGCGATCCGGCGCGATCCCCGGGCCACCGAGGTCTCCGGACTCGACCACGCCGACGCCGTCATCATCGACTCCGTGACCGCGGATCATCCGCGGTTGCTGCGAGCGGCGATCGCCGCGGTGAAACCCACGTTGGTGGAAAAGCCGCTCGCCGCGACGGTCGCGGAGACCGGCGAGCTCACGTCCCTGATCGATGCGGCCGCGGTCCCGGTGACCACGGCCATGTTCCTGCGGTGCGCACCCGCCTTGCGCGGGCTGCGCACCTTTCTTTTGGAGGAACCCTGTGGTCCGGTGACGTCGGTGCGGGCCCGCTTCTCCCATCCGGGATTGCTCGACGGCTGGTTCCGCGGACGGACCGCGTGGATGCTGGAGCCCCGTCAGGGCGGCATCGGCGGCTTCGCCGACCTCGGGATCCATTTGCTCGACCTGCTGCTGTGGCTACGGCCCGGTGCCGGTCTCGGGGTCGTCTCCGCCGTCAAGGACCGGGCTCCGGGAATCGCGGTGGACGTCGGCGGAACGGCTCGCCTGGACTGGGCCGGTGTGCCGGCGACGCTCCATTGTGGATGGAGGTCGAGACCCGGCGGCTTCGACGTCCGCGTCGACTGCGCGCGGGGATCGAGCACGGTGAGCGGCGGGCGGCTCGTGGTCGTCACCGATACCGGGCACCGGGCCGAGACGCACCCGCCACCTGACGCGGCCGCCGTGGTCCCCGCCTGGCTGGACGAGCTCCACGGCGTCGTGAGTTGGGAACCGCCCACCAGCGGCGACATCACCCGCTGCGCGCGGCTGCTCGAGGAGATCGACGCGGCAGCCGGGTGAGGGGTGGGGGTCGCGGCGGTCCGGCCCGCCGCGACCCCCGAGGCGGCTACGGGACTCGCGCTGTCGCGGGCTCGCTCTCGCCGGCCTTCTGGTCGCCTTCGGGGACGGGCGACTCGGAAGTCCTGGGGTGGACGAGAGTGATCAGCAATCCCAGCAGCATTCCCGCGGCCGCGAGCAGAACGGCGACGAATCCGCCGTCGGCCGACGCGATGCGCGCCTCTTCACCGGAAAGCCCGGCGGTTCCGGCGTTGGCGACGGCGATCAGGATGGCGAGGCCGATCGCGTAACCGAGGTTCAGCGTCGTGGTGGCCATCCCGTTGGCGACGCCCTGTTCCTCCGGTGCCACACCGGACGACGCGGCGATGAACATGGCTGTCCACACGAGACCCTGGCCCACGCCGGAGATGATCAGACCGGGCACCGCGACCAGGTACGAACTGTTCGCGTCGAAGCCGATGGCGAGCGCCGCGGTGCCGACGATGCCGATACCGAAGCCGATCCACAACGTCGGGCGGACTCCCAGCCGGGTCGCGATCTTGCCGCCGAGCTGAGTGCCGGTCGCGATGGCAAGCGACGGGACCAGGAAGGCGAGCCCTGTCTCCAGCGCGGAGAACCGGTGGACGCCCTGGAACAGGGTCGTGAGGAAGTACGGCAACGCGCCGAAGGTCCCCATGTAGATGAAGGTGACCGTGATACCCACGAGGAGACTGCGGTTGCTGAACAGCCGCAACGGCATCAGCGGGTCCGAGCTGCGCGCCTCGATGACGGCGAAGGCGATCAGCAGGAGAACCGCCAGCGCGGCCGCGACGAGGATGCCGACGGAGTTCCAGCCGTCCTCGGGGCCCTGGACCAGGACGTACACCAGCAGCGTCGCGCCGATGGTGACCGTCAGCGCGCCCGGGAAATCGAACTTGCGGGAGTCGGTCCGGCGCTCGTCGCGCGGGATGAAGTACAGCGCGGCGAGGGCCACGATCCCCGCGAGCGGGACGTTGACGTAGAAGACCGCGGGCCAGCCGAATCCCTGGGTGAGGAGCCCGCCCAGCAGCGCTCCCACCGTGAGACCGCTCGCGCCTGCGCCGCCCCAGACGGCGAGTGCCTTGTTCCGGCGAGGGCCTTCTTCGAACAGGGTGTTGATCAGGGACAACGTGGACGGCAACAGCAGCGCGCCGCCGATGCCCTGCACGGCGCGGGCGACGATGATCATCGTCGGGCTGGTGGCGAGGCCGCCGGCGAGCGACGACAGCGCGTAGAGCGTCAACGCGATCACGAACACCCTGCGGCGCCCGAACAGGTCCGCCGCCCGGCCGCCGAACAGCAGGAAGCCACCGGCGAAGACCGCGTAGGCGCCGACGACCCACTGCAGGGTCTGATCGGAGAAGCCCAGGTCCGCGCCGATCTCTGGCAGCGCGACGAAGACGATGTTCAGGTCGAGGGAGAAGATCAGCTGTGCCAGCGCGAGCAGCGCCAGAGTCCAGCCGAGCGAACGGTGGCCCGCCGCTGTAGAGGGTGACGACATGGCACGCGACTCCAAGTTCAGGTCAGCAGAAGTACGACTGTACGAAATTTAACGTACTATCGAGCTAAGGGGAACCCGGGTCGCGGGTTTAGTTCGTGAGTTGACGTACTGTAGCCGGAAAGCGACCGTACGATAGTGCGCGTCCGGCCGCACAATCGTCTACACTCGCGGGCATGATTGCCCAGCACCCCGAACGTGACCAGATCCGACTGGAGAACGTGCTCGCGGCCTTGGGCAACCCCATCCGGCTGAACATCGTCCGGATCCTCGCTCAGCGTGGCGAGCAGGCCTGCGGGACCGTCGGCGCCGACCTCGACGCCACGATGTCGAAGTCCACCCTGACCCACCACTGGCGGGTGCTGAGGGACTCCGGCGTGATCTGGCAGCGCCCGGCCGGCCGCGAGAACCTGCTCTCGTTGCGCACCGAAGACCTCGCCGAGCGCTACCCGGGTCTGCTCGCGTCGATCCTCGGCTGCGCACAGGAGTCCGAGAAGACTTCGCTGCCCGTTTCCGCGGGCTGAGTTGCCCCTTCGGCGGGGTGATTGTGAGTGGCGATCACTCACGACCACCGATGGCTATCCGTCTTGCCGACCTGCGCTCAAGTCACCTGATCGCCGGGATCCGCCATCGCGAGACCAGGGAATCGTCGCAGCAACGCCGGCAGGGCGGTGCGCAATTCCGTCCGCGCCAGCGGTGCCCCGAGACAGTGGTGTGCACCGTGCCCGAAGGCGACGTGGCCGGTGGTTCCCCGGGTGATGTCGAGATCTCCGGATCGCTGATCAGGCCGGGATCCCGATTGGCGAACGGAAGAGAACAGATCACGAGTGATCCCGCGGGGATGGTGTGCCCGCCGATCTCCACCTCCGTCGTGGTCGTCCGCGGGGCGGCGTCTGCACGACGGACAACCAGCGCAGCAGGTTCTCGACGGCGGGTTCGACCAGCCCCGGATCGTCGCGAAGCATCGCCAGCTGGTCGTCGCTGTTACCTCTGAACCGGCTCATCCGTCATAGCGGCGGAAGCGTCCTATTGGCTGAGACCTCTGGAGCCGTGGCCCATGACTATTGCCTACGTCATCGTCGCCGTAACGACCATCGCGTACTGCCTGTTTTCGGCCGGTGCCGACTTCGTGCGGTGGGAACGTGTCGGCGTCGCCATGGACACGGTCGGCGTGCCTCGGCGGTGGATGCCCTGGCTGGGAGTCCCCAAGGCAGTGGCCGCGCTGGGACTGCTCATCGGTTTCTGGATACCGATGATCGCCATCGCCGCCGCGGCCGGTCTGGTTCTCTTCTTCGACGCAGCCATCGTGACCCACTTGAGAGCACGAGACTACTCCTTTGGTCTGCAATACCCGTTTCTCCTCTTGGCCATCGCCACTTTGGCCTTGAGCACAGCCGTCTGAGGAGCGCCCCGCGACCGCTCTGTGCTGTGAGAGTGCGGATCCGGTGCGGCGCGCGGGGCCGCCGAAGAGGTCTGCGTGCTCATCGACCCGGCCTGTCTGTACCCGCGCCTATCTCGAAGGCGTCCCGTTCAGCCTGCTCGGCCGGCCGACCACCTGCGGCCCGCCTTAACCTGCCCGTCCTTAGTGGACTGGCGGTGCGAGCGGACGTTCGGCGGGCATGAGAGCCGGGCGATCACCGCTCGGCTTGCTCTGGCTCCGTCGGCATCTTGAACTAGGTGCGGCACCGTCACCGAAGCGGCGGCCCCGCCATCCAGGCCCTGACCTCATGCCTCACACGCCGACGGGCAGCACCGCACTCGCCGGTCGCGCGATCAGACTCCGCCGCCCGACAGCGGAGACACGTTGAAGCTGTAGTAGTTCTTGTGGGACTCCGACCGGCTCCCGGAATTGTCCGGCGGGAAGATGGCGTCGATGAACAGGCCGCCGCCGCAGTCGGGTTCGGAGAACAGGTTGAGCACCGACGACTTGGTCCGGTTCGCCAGGAAGTTGGCCTTCTCCCCGAGCAGGCCATGGACGTTGTAGCAAACACGCGGTTTCAGATCGTGGATGGTGACCGGGATCGGCACCGTCGGTGCCGACCAGATGGCACGGTCGGCGGACGGATGCGCGTTCGCGCTGCCGGCCGCGGCGGTCAGCAATACGGCGGACACGCCCAGCGCACCCACACCGGACAGAACATGACGGACGACCATCCCGGAACCTCCCAGACCAGCTTGACCCTGACCCGGAATGCTGCCAGAGAGCCCCGCCTGCCGAAAGGCCGCCTTCACGGCACGCGGCGGTGCCACATAGCGCACCCGGGGATATGCCAGGCGCGAGCGTTCTGCTCCCAGGCCGAAGCTCCGCATCGAACTCTCCGCCGAGATCGGACGTTGGCGCTTTTCGGCACTGGATCGTCGTCGATTTTCGTCAGCCGTGCCTCAGCCCTCAACTAACGAACCTGGCCCTGCGGATGCCGAGGTGCGAGGTACCTAGTTAGCCGGGCTACGGCGTTCGAGGAAGACGGTGTCGTGCCAAATGCCGTCGCGTTGGGCGATGCGTTCGCGGATGCCGACGGTGCGATAGCCGGCGCTGTGGTGCAGGGCGATGCTGGCGCGGTTGTCGGTGAAGATCGAGGTCTGCAGGGTCCAGAGCCCGGCGGCGTCGGCTTCGGTGACCTGTTTGAAGAGCAGCGCTTTGCCCACGCCGCGGCCGCGGTGGCTTTCGGCGACGTAGACCGATGTCTCGGCGACTCCCTGGTAGCACTCGCGCTGCGAGACTGGGGAGGCGGCGGTCCAGCCGGCGACCTCGCCGTCGATTTCGGCGACCCAGCGATGCCCGGTCAGCCACTTCGCGTCGAGAGCCTTCCGCGTCGGGACTTCGGTTTCGAAGGTGGCGAGTCCGGTGGCGATACCTTCGGCGTAGATCCGGCGCACCGCGGTCCAGTCGTCATCGCGTTGGGCGCGAAGGAGCACGTCGTCAGGCAGGTCGTCCGGGCAGCAGGGTCGCGGGGCGAGCAGGCCCATGACCGCGTCGGCCGCGTGCGGGAGTCCGCTGCAGCACGCCTGGTTGATCGTCACGACCGTCGCGGTGCCCTCTTTGCGCAGATGCACGAAACCCACATCGGCCAGCTTCCGGACGTGGTGCGAGCACGTCGACTGGCTGGTCCCGAGGATCTCGGTCAGCGCACCCACGGTCAGGCCGCGCGGCGCGGTCGCGACCGCGTGCAGCAGTTTCACCCGCATCGGCTCGGCCAAACAGGCGAACCACCCGGCATACGTCGCGGCTTCGCGTTCGGGCAGGAGACCGGCGAGGGGAACGACCGTCGTCATAGCGCCCAGTATCGACCAGAATCGATGGTTGCGTCAATCAGCCCGCGTCGATAAAGTCCCTCGCATCGCTTCAATCGAGCCGTATCGATGAAAGGTGCATCGGAATGAACGAGCTGCCCGTCGTGGTGATCGGGGCCGGGCCGGTGGGGCTGGCGGCCGCCGCCGAGCTGGTGGAGCGGGGTTTCGAGCCGCTGGTCCTGGAGCGTGGCGCGCAAGCGGGTTCGGACGTGGCGGCGTGGCATCACGTGCGCTTGTTCTCGCCGTGGTCCGAACTCGTCGCCCCCGCGGCCGGACGGCTGCTGGAGACGACCGGCTGGATCCGGCCCGACGGCGAGGCGTACCCGACGGGCTCCGACTGGGCCGGCCTGTATCTGCGACCGCTGGCGGCGGCGCTCGGTGACCGGGTCCGATTCGGCGCCGAGGTGATCGGTGTCGCCCGCCGGGGACGAGACCTGGTCGTGGACAGCGGCCGTGACGACGAGCCGTTCACCGTGCACGTCCGCGCCGCCGACGGCGCGGAGGAGCGGATCGCGGCTCGGGCCGTGATCGACGCGTCCGGCACGTGGTCGACGCCCAACCCGCTCGGCGGTGAAGGTCTCCCCGCCGTCGGAGAGCGTGCGGCGGCGGAGCGGATCGCTTACCGGGTCCCGGATCTGGGCGCCGAAGCGGTGCGGGCGCGGTATGCGGGCAAGCACGTGGTGGTCGCCGGAAGCGGGCATTCGGCGCTGACCGCGCTGGTCGCCTTGTCCGGCCTCGCGAAAGACGGCACGCGGATCAGCTGGGTGCTGCGTCGCGGCGCGGTCGGCGACACCTTCGGCGGCGGCGAGGCCGATCAGCTTCCCGCGCGCGGCGCTCTCGGCCTGCGCGCCCGGGAAGCGGTGGAATCCGGACTGATCACGGTGATGACCGGGTTCCGCACCGAGGCGGTCGAACGCGGCACCGACGGGCGGCTGACCCTGATCTCCGCCGGCGGGCAGCGGATCGAGCAGGTCGACGAGGTCGTGACCCTGTCCGGTTTCCGTCCCGACCTGACCTGGCTGTCGGAGATCCGGCTGGAGCTGGACCCGACACTGCAGGCGCCGGTCGCGCTCGCGCCGCTGATCGACCCGAACGTCCACTCGTGCGGAACCGTGTATCCCCACGGTGCCAAGGAACTCGCGCATCCGGAGAAGGACTTCTACCTGGCGGGGATGAAGAGTTACGGCCGGGCACCGACGTTCCTGGCGATGACCGGGTACGAGCAGGTTCGCAGCATCGCCGCCCAGCTGGCCGGCGACCATGAAGCGGCCGCGCGGGTCGAACTGCGCATGGCCGAGACCGGCGTCTGCGGCGGCGCGGGCCTGTTCGACGAGCCGGACGACGCACCGGCCGCCGGTGGCTGCTGCGCGACCCCGGAGCCGGAAGTTTTCACACTGTCCGCGCCGTCGGCCGCGGGGCGTTGACCGCCACCCATTACGGGCGGCCCGACGCACTCCCCTGGGCGCCACCATCCTCGCTCTCGCGGGCGACACCTAATTCCGGAAGGAACCCATGACCGACCACGACGTGATCATCGTGGGCGGCGGCCAGGCCGGTCTCGCCGCCGCCTACGCCGCCCGCGAACGGGGGCTGACACCGGTGATCCTCGAAGCCGGTGCCGAACCGGTCGGCTCCTGGCCCCGCTACTACGACTCGCTGACCCTCTTCTCCCCCGCCCGCTACAGCGGCCTCCCCGGCTTGACCTTCCCCGGTGACCCCGAGCATTACCCGCATCGCGACGAAGTCGTCGACTACCTTCGCCGCTACGCCGGTCGTCTCGGCACCGAGATCCGTACCGATCACCGGGTCGACGCCGTGACCCGGGACAACGGCGCGTTCACCGTGCACGCCGCCGGGGAAACCGCGTTGACCGCGCCGTTCGTCATCGCCGCGTCCGGCGGCTTCTCCCGCCCCTACCGACCGGCACTGTCCGGTTTGGACACCTTCACCGGACACGTCCTGCACAGTGGCGAATATCGAAACCCCGCACCGTTCGCCGGACAACGCGTGATAGTCGTCGGCGCGGGAAACTCCGCCGTCCAGATCGCCACCGAACTCGCCGGACACGCCCACGTCACCCTCGCCAACCGGGCACCGGTGAAGTTCGCACCGCAACGGCCGTTCGGGAAGGACGTGCACTTCTGGTCCGTCGCCGTCGGCTTCGACCACCTGCCGATCGGGCACCTGCTGAAGAACGCGCCGACCACCGCGGTGAACGATCCCGGCAGCTACAAAGCCGCGATCCACAAGGGAAAACCGGACCAGCGGCGCATGTTCACCACCATCGACGGCGACACCGTGCAGTGGCCGGACGGAACCCGCGAACGCGTCGACACCATCCTGCTCGCCACCGGCTTCAGGCCTGAACTGTCCTATCTGGACACTCTCGGCGCATTGGCCTCCGACGGCCGCCCGCGGCAGGATCGCGGCCTGTCCACCACCCATCCGGGGCTGGGTTACATCGGGCTGGAATGGCAGCGCAGCTTCGCCTCCGCCACCCTGCGCGGCGTCGGCCGCGACGCCCGCTACGTCCTGCGGAAACTGACGGGAACCCGTGCCGGTGTCAGTCGTGACGCCATACCTTGATCGCGGACAGCAGAAGCAAAGCGATCAGAACGGGGATCAGCACGGCGCCCGGCACGACGTCGAGCAGCAGACCCCCGAGCACTGTTCCGACGACGGAGCCCACTGCCATGACCGCGACGAAGGAGGTGTTGGCGCGCAGAACCTGGAAGCTCTGATCGCGGCTGTACCGGGCGAACGCGACGAGCATCGTCGGCAGCGACACCGCGAGCGAGAGCGACCCGGCGAGTTTGATGTCCACCCCGTACAGCAGGACGATCGTCGGGATGAGCAGCTCGCCGCCGGCGACGCCCATGAGCGCGGCGACCACCCCGATCGCGACACCGGCGCCGACACCCGCCACTGCCCTGGCGACCGGCGGGAGTGACACCGTGCCCACCTCGCCGAGGTGATTCCACGCCAAGGCCGAGGCGATGACGAGAAGCAACACGGCAAGCAGCCGGTACAGCGTCGCCGAGCGCATGCGGGTGGCCAAGGTCGCGCCGAGCCACGCGCCCAGCAGGCTGCCGCCCAACAGGTTCACCACGATCGGCCAGTGCGGAGCCGCGTCATCGAGGGGCACGGCCACCAGACGGGCCGGTAGCGCGGTGATCACCACGATCAGGCTCATCGCCTTGTTCAAGATCACCGCCTGCAAGGCGACGAACCCGAAGACACTGATCAAGACGGGCAGCCGGAACTCCGCGCCTCCGAGACCGATCATCCCGCCGAGCAGGCCGATCGCGGCGCCCGAACAGAACACCGTGGGCCACGACCGTCGTCCGCGGTGGACACCCGAACGCTCGGCGGCGTCGTCATCGGGTTTCCGCTGCCGTGAATACGCCACGAGGCAGGCTAACCGGAGCGGCCCTGCGCGCGGGGAACAGGAGTTGCCTGATCGCGTCGTCGAGTACCGATGAGCCATCATGCCCGCATGACCGAGGTTCACCTTCACACCACCACCGCCGAGTTGCGCGGCGGAGTGGTCGAGTACAGGTTCGATCGACGGACCGGTCCCGCGGTGGTGATATTCCACGGCGGCCACATGAACGCCGGGCTCGCGCTCGGCGAAGACACCTTCGCCGATGACGATTACTCGGTGCTCGTGCCCTCCCGACCGGGCTACGGGCGTACTCCGCTCTCGACCGGCAAGACGACCGGTAGGTTCGCGGACGTCACCCGGTCGTTGTGCGCGCATCTCGGCATTGACAGCGTCGCGGCCGTCGTCGGTATCTCGGCCGGCGGTCCGACCGCGATGGCGATGGCCGCGCGCCATCCTGACCTGGTGGAGCGAGTCGTGCTCCAAAGCGCGGTCGGCCCACTGCCATGGCCGGACCGTCGAACCCGTATCGGCGCTCGTCTCGCGTTCGGTTCCGCCACCGAGCGCCTTACGTGGTCAGCGGTGCGCGCACTCATGCGCGCCGCACCAGACGTCGGCTTGCGCATCCTGCTGAGCGACCTGTCCACCCGACCGGCCCGTCAGGCCTTGACGAACCTTTCACCCGCGAACCGCGAGATGGTGCTCGGCCTGTTCGCCGGAATGGGATCCGGCCACGGATTCCTCAACGACCTCAGTGAAATCGGGAAGACCTGCGGTGAGGTCACGCAGCCGACGTTGGTGCTCGCCAGCCGGAACGATGGTTCGGTGCCCTTCACCCATGCCGAGGCACTCGCCGCCACCATCCGCGACAGCAGGCTCGTCGAAAGCGCCGCTGACAGCCACTTCATCTGGCTAGGCGAGGACTGGCCGGCGCTCAGCGCCGAGATCCGTCGATTCCTCGCCGGTTGACCCCACAGCCGACTCGCCACCAGGGCGCCGCTGCCGGATCGGGGGCGGCGCGACGCCGCCTCTTCAGCCGATTCGCTCGAAGACGAGGTCGTAGTCCTTGCGCCAGGTCGATCCGCGGTCTTCGGAGGCTTCCCAGCGTCCGGCGATCCGGTCGGGTTCGACGTCGGCGACGAAGCGTTGGTACATGTCGGGGTCTTCGCGATTCAGGATCCAGTGTGTGCCGTCGAAGGTCATGGCGAAGACCCGGCAGACACCTCGTTCGTCGTGGTAGAGGGCCGTGTAGGCGTCGCGGCTGTCGCTGCGGCCGAGAACGAGGGTCAGCTCGCTCCCGGCTTGGCCGTCTTCGTCGCCCATGGTCCAGCGTAGAACCACGAAGGCGTCACCGAGCCACTCGACGGTCGCCGAACCCGGCACCTCCTGACCGGCCGGTTCCAGGAACCAGGCGTCGCTCAGCGTCGTCCGCCACGTCCCGACCAGGATGGCCAGCTGTTCCATGGTCTTGTTGCGCATCGTTTCTCCTGACGTCGAGTCGCGGTGAGCACATGCTCGACCAGTACATCAGGCTGCTCAGGCGATCACGTGGGATTCGCCGTGTTGGGCGCGTCAGAGCTGGGTCGGACGACCGAGGCGATCCTCGCCAGTCCACTATGGACGACCGCTGACGGCAAGACCGCTGTCATGCCACCTTGATGACCACCTTGCCCGCGGCGTGACCGTTTTCGACGGTGGCGAGGGCAGCGGGGGCGTCGGAGAGCGGGTGAACCTCGGTGATCACCGGAGCGAGGACACCGTCGAGGGCCAGCCGGGCGGCCCGCTCCAGGTTCGCGCGGTCGAGGCGCCTCTCGACGAATCGGCCACCGAGGTCCGGCACCGACATGTCCCCCACGGAGATGACGTCGCGGGACTCCCGGGCCAGTGGAGCGACCGTCCGCAGCGAGGTGCCCCCGGCCAGATCGACGATCCCGTCGAAACCGTCCGGAACCAGCTCGCGGGCCACCGCGACGACGTCCTCGGCGGTGTAGTCGATGAACCGCACACCGATGGCTTCGGCGTGCTCACGTTTGGCGGTGCTCCCGGTGCCGATCACCCGTAGTTCCCGTCGAGGGCCTCCCGGGTTTCGATCAGGTGCGCGATGTCGGCGTCGATCCGATCGCGCTGGCGCATCATGGCCGTGAACGTCTCCTCGGCGACGCCGAGGTCGTCGGGGATGTCCACGCACGGCAGCACGGTCGCGATCATCTGGCTGGACAAGCCCGCGTCGAACAGTTGCCGGATGAGCGACAGGCGCTGAACTTCGGCGTCGGAATAGTGCCGCTGCCCCGCGCCGGAACGCGAACTGGTCAGCAGGCCTTGCTCTTCGCAGTACCGCAGGGAGCGCGGACTCACTCCCGTGCGCTTGGACAGCTCGCCGATCCGCATCCCCGAAGCCCTACGCCCGCCTGCTCCCGGCCCGATGCCACTGACCGGCAAGCGGCAGTTTTGGCGAACGGGGGTCACAATCGCTCCGCATTCTGTGACACTTTGACGGGCTGTGTCCCGCAGCGACAGCGCGAGAAGGGAATCTGCTTTGTCCGGAATGCTCAACAGACGCAAGGCGCTCGCTCTCGGTGGTGGTGCCGCGCTCGGCGTCATGGCCGCCGGTACCGGCACGGCTTCCGCCGCGACGGGATGGATCCGCCTGCCGATCGTCACCGCCAACGTCGGCCGCGACAACCTCGGGGCCCGCGAGGCCGCGATCGACGCCGTCCGCAACTGTGACCCCCTGGTGCGGCCTCTGGTCGGCTGGCAGGAGATCAACGAGGGCGACACCGGGGAGCCCGCGATGATCGACCACTACTTCGGGCCTCTCTACAACAACGCGTTCCTCCGGCACAGCTCGTCGTTCCGGATCCCGATCTCGATCCCGCAGCCGTGGGAGGTGGCGAGTTCGAAGACCACGTATGTGCACGGCGGCATCACCGGGGTGACCCCGCCGCGCTGGATCAACGAGGTCGTGGTCCGTCACCAGAGCCACCCGACGCTCCAGTTCGCGCTGATCAACTCGCACTACATCGCGAACGCGTACAACGGCGACCAGCGCGCCGACCT
This sequence comes from Amycolatopsis roodepoortensis, assembly GCF_024628825.1. Lineage (NCBI taxonomy): Bacteria > Bacillati > Actinomycetota > Actinomycetes > Pseudonocardiales > Pseudonocardiaceae > Amycolatopsis > Amycolatopsis roodepoortensis. The sequence continues at coordinate 9,090,674 of NZ_CP102415.1, read as the reverse complement.
GCGCGACGAGTGGAACGAGCACAAGAGGATCCACGCCAGTCGCGTGCTCGCGCACCACAACGTCGGGCGCCTGGTCTTCTGGACCGCGGATGTCAACAACCCGAACTACTACAAGGCCACCAACCTGGAAGCGGAGCGCCGGTGCTTCGGCACGGGGATCGACCGCATCAACTGGCTGGCGGGCAACGGCGTCGTCCAGGAGCAGTTCATCGACACCAAGACCGTGGACATGCGCGTGGACGGGCATGACGCCCGGGTCGCCGTCTTCCAGGTCCGCTTGGCCTGACGGCACGCACGGGCCGGGTGCCCCGCCCGGCCCGTGCCATGGCTGAGGTCTCGAAGGGGCAGCTCCCTCATCCCCGGCGAGCTCACAAAGTAGAGCTGGACCTACAGCACCCGGCCCGCCTCCGCCGCGATACCGGCCAGCTCAGTGGCGCGGCGACCCCGCTGGGCGCGCTCGTCGCGATGACACTGTGGGCGACCGCCGCCATCTGCACCGGACTGACCGCCATCGGCAACCGCGACGCCTGACCACGGGCGCCATCCCGCCGGTTCAGCTGATGAAACCCCCGGCCTTGAGCCAGTCATGGGCGACCGCGGCGGGCTTCTGGCCGTCGACGCTGACCTTCTTGTTCAGATCCGTGAGCGTCGCGGTGTCCAGCTTCGCGGCGATCGGCGTGAAGACCTGCTCCAGCTGCGGGTATTTCTGGGCGAGCGGGGTGGCGATCGTGATCGCGGGGTTGTACGTCGGGAAGAAGTGCTTGTCGTCCTCGAGCACGGTGAGCTGCTGCGCGGCCACGCGTCCGTCAGTGGAGGCGACCGAGCCGAAGCCGCACGGCTCCCCCTTGCCGATGCTCGGGTAGACGACGGCGTCGTTGAGCAGGTGCACCTGCGGGTCGGGCAGGGTGAACCCGTAGGTCTTCGCCAGGCCGGGGAATCCGTCGTCCCGGCTCTTGAACTCCGGGCCCATACAGGTCGAGGCCGCGGCCGGATCGCGCTTCACCAGTGCCGCGTAGTCGGACAGCGTCTTGACGCCGGTCCGGGCCAGTGTCGCCGGGTTGCCGGCGAGGGCGTAGGTGTCGTTGGCCGGCGAGCGTGCCCACCAGGTGACGCCGTTGGCGATGTCGGCTTGTTTGACCGCGTCGTACTGCGCCTGCGGGTCGCTGATCGGCTTGGTCTGGTTGAGGTAGCTGATCCAGGCGGTACCGGTGTATTCCCAGTACAGGTCGACCGCGCCGCTGGTGAGCGCCTGGCGGACGTTGCTCGATCCGGTGATGTTGGTCTTGTCCTGCGGGCTCGCCCCTGCCGCCTGCAGTGCGACGATGGCGATCTGGCCGAGCAGCAGCTGCTCGTCGAATTCCTTGGAGCTGACCCGGATCTGGACGCCGTTCAGCGCGTCGATCTTCTTGATGGATCCCGCGCCCACCTGTGCGCCGGTCTCGTCCTTGCCGATCGTGCAGCCTGCCGAGAGCGCCGCCGCCGTGACGAGCGCGAGCACCGCGGCGGTCGTGCGCTGGAGCATCCGCATGGGTTGGTCCTCCTTGAGGTCGGTCGAGCTACATGCCGCGTGGGTGCAGGATCTCCTCGGCGACCAGCCCCAGCCAGTCGACGAAGAGCGCCAGTACGGCGACGATGACGCCGAAGGTCAAGCTCAGCATCGGGCGGTACAGCCCGATTCCGGCGACGAGCCCGCCGCCGAGGCCACCGCCGTCGATGAACGTCGCCAGCGTCGCGCTCGCGACGGTGAGCACCAGCGCGGTCCGGATCCCGGCGAGGATCACCGGTACCGCGAGCGGCAGTTCGATCCGCCACAGAATGGCCGTCTTGCCCATTCCCATGCCTCGCGCGGCGTCGACGAGGGTCGGATCGACACCGTCGAGCCCGACGATCGTGTTGCGCAGCACCGGCAAGGTCGCGTAGACGACGAGTGCCGTCACCGCTGTCGCGGTGCCCGTGCCGATCCAGAGCGCGAGCAGCACGACGAGCCCGATCGACGGGATCGCCTGGCCGAGATTGCCCAGCCCCAGCCCGATCGGCCTGGCCCAGCGGGCGCCGGCGCGGGTGAGCAGGATGCCGAGCGGGAGGGCGATCGCGATGGTGCACGCCGTCGAGATCGCGGTGAGCCGCAGGTGCGCGCCCAGTTCGGTGAAGATCTCGCCGGCGTTGAGAAATCGCTGTTCGATCGAGTCGAGCGGATGCGCACGCACGATCAGGAAGAGCGTCAGCAGGGTGAGGATCAGCAGGACCGGGCGCACCAGAAGCCCGAGCCGTCGCCGGCGAGGCCGCGCGGGCTCGTTGGCGTCCGGGCCCGCGACAGGCGCCTCCTCGGCGGCCGGGATCGCGGGCGCCTCGTCGATGGGTCGCAGCGCCGCGACGAGGCTGGACACGTCGCACACCCCCAGCGGCTGCCCGGAGCTGTCCTCGGTGACCACGACCGAGGTGCTGCCGGTCCGCACCATCACGTCCAGCACGTCCCGCAGGGTGACGTCGGGCCGGACCGGAGGCAGGCCGTCCGGCCCGGCCGCCGGCCGGAGCTCCAGGTCACCCACCCGGATCAGCGCGAGCCGCTTCAGGTTCCGCTTCGGCCCGACGAAGCTCGCGACGTAATCGTCCGCCGGCGCGGCGAGGATCGCCTGGGGCGTGTCGTACTGCGCGATCACCGATCGCGGCCGCAGCACGGCGATCCGGTCGCCGACCTTCAGCGCCTCGTCGAAGTCGTGCGTGACGAACACGATCGTCTTGCGCACTTCCCGTTGCAGGCGAAGGAATTCGTCCTGCAACCGGGCGCGTGTGATCGGGTCGGTGGAGCCGAACGGCTCGTCCATCAGCATGACCGGCGGGTCCGCGGCCATCGCCCGCGCCACCCCGACGCGCTGCTGCTGACCGCCGGAAAGCTCGCGCGGGTACCGGACGCCGTGCTCGCGGGTCAGGCCGACGACGTCGAGCAGCTCGCGCACACGGTCGGCGATGCGTCGCCGGGTCCAGCCGAGCAGCCGCGGCACCACGCCGATGTTGGCGTCCACGCGCAGGTGCGGGAAAAGCCCGATCTGCTGGATGACGTAGCCGGTGTTGCGGCGGTGTTCGTCGAGGTCGAGCGCCGACACGTCGGTGCCGCCGATCGTGACGACGCCCGCGGTGGGCTCGACGAGCCGGTTGATCATCCGCATGGTCGTCGTCTTGCCGCACCCCGAAGGACCGGCCAGCACGACGATCTCACCCGCGGGGATGCGCATCGTCAGGTTTTCGACCGCCGGCACCGCTCGTCCGGGGTAGTGCTTGCTGATGTCCCGTAACTCGATCGTCTCACCGCCCATTCCGGCGGCTCTCCCCTTCGCCGCCGGAGCCACCTCTCGGAGGGCGCGGGGACGTCGCCGTGCCGTCAGCTTGCCGACCACCACGAAGGCCAGGTCGAACAGCAGCGCCAGCACCATGATCCCGAGCGTTCCGGTGAGTACCTGGTTCAGGGAGTTGACCGAGCCGAACCGGCCGAGCCCGTCGAAGATCTGGTTGCCGAGGCCGGGGCCCTTGACATACGCCCCGATGGCCGCGATGCCGATCGTGATCTGCGTCGAGACCCGGATGCCGGAAAGGATCACCGGCCAGGCGAGCGGCAGTCGCACGCGGAACAGCAGCCGCAGGCGGCCGAGCCCCATCCCGCGCGCCGCGTCCACCACGGCCGGATCGACGCCGCGCAGCCCGACGATCGTGTTGCGCGTGATCGGCAGGAGCGCGTAGAGCACCAGAGCGAACAGGACATTCGTCAGCCCCAGCCCGAACGGGCCGATCAGGATGCCCAGCAGCGCGATCGACGGGACGGTCAGGAACGCCGCCGTCGTCGTGGTCGCCATCGCGCCGAGCCAGCGCCGCCGGTACGTGAGCAGGCCGATCGTCATGCCCACCAGCACGGCGAGGCCCATCGCCGCCAGGGTGAGATCCACGTGCAGGATCGCGTCGTTCACGACGTCGATCCAGTTCTCCCGGAGGTACTCCGACAGGCTCAGGGCGGCACTCCTCGACGTCGCAGGAAGGAAATCGCCGACCACAGCCCAACATGGCGGCGGGGTTCCTGTCCAGCTCAAGGCCGGGAAGGAACGATCGCGTCACGTCCGCCACCCTGGCAGGGGTGACGAACGAGGGACAATCGATATTCGACGGCAGCAGGCACTAGGGTTTGCGGGCGACAACCCCGGCGATGCACTGCTCGACTTCGTTGAGCGGCGCGAGTTTCGGCCCGTCCGGCCACCAGAGATCGCACAGCTCCAGGCCTGGTTCCTTGCCAGGACCGGAGGGCATGATCTCGAGGCCCTCGACGAAGCTCGTAATCTCGCTTGCCGTGCGGAACCGGCCCGAGCCCATCGGGCTGTGCATGAACAGCTCTTCCATCTTCCTGGCGAGCTCGCTCAACCCGGGCTTCTCCGGATCGAAGAAGTGCGCGATGACGACGAACGAGCCACTGGGCAGCGCGTCGATGTACTCGCGCATCAGGTCCGCGCCGTTGTCGGCGGTGTAGTGATGCAGGGTGCCCACCTGCAGTAAGGCCACCGGACGCGTGAAGTCGAGGTGCTCGCGAACCGCCGCGTCGGCCAGGAGCCGCTCGGGTTGGAAAATGTCCTCGGCGACGAAGTGCGTGTTCGGGTTGTTCTCGAGGATGGCCCGGCCATGGGCGAGCACCACGGGATCGTTGTCGACGTACACCACCTGCGTGCCGGCATTGACCCGCTGGGCGATCTGGTGGGTGTTCTCCGCCGTCGGCAGTCCCGAACCGCAGTCGAGAAACTGGGTGATCTTCCCCTGCTGGGCGAGGAACCGCACGGCCCGGGTCAGGAAATTGCGGTTGGACCACGCCAGATCCCGGACTTCGGGTGCCTTGGTCGCGACCTGCCGCAGGACCTCACGGTCGATCTCGTAGTTGTCCTTGCCGCCCAGCGCTGCGTCGTACACGCGCGCGATGCTCGCCCGAGTCGGGTCCACCCCGACCGGAACGGAACTCGGCGCGGTGTACCCGGACTCGTACGACGGCATTTCCACCCTCACAACCGAACGCCGGCAAAGATCGACCCCACTACGTTAGCGATTAACCTACTGTACGCGACTACCGGGCGGCGGCCCAGGAGATCAGCTTGCCCATGTTGGCCACATAGGTACTGGTGCTGATCACCGGCGGCCGCGCCTTAGGCCGGTACGGCGGCTCCTCGGGCGGGTTGAGCGGATCGTAGGGCGACGTGTCGTACAGGTCCCCCACGTGCTTGCTCATATACGCCTTTCCGGCGTAAGGCGTGGCCGGCGAAGGGCCGCGATACGGGTTGGTGATCGCGTCCCCCGGGGTCAGCCAGTAGTCGTTGCCGCTCAGCCCGTCGGCCAGCGCCTTCGCTTCCGCGTCCGACACGACCGGCAGCTGTGGCGGCGCGCCGAGGAAGAGGTCGGTGAGCTGAGGCTCACGCGGGGTGAAGTAGCGAGGGAGCGGGACCCGGACGCCGCTGAGTGGTGAGCGGGCCTTCAGATCGGCGACCTGCGCCGGGGTGAGGGCGCGCAGTTGCTCGTAGGTGGCGCGCAGGGCGGCGGTGTCGATCACCCGGCCGCCGGAATAGTGGCTCAGCGTCGCGCGGTGGTCGTTGTCGGTGTAGTAGGCGCCGTTGCGGACGTTCGAACCGAAGCGGTGGACGAACCGCGCCCGGTTGGTCTCCAGATCCACGAAGGTGGGATGGGTTCGCCCGGCCAGCAACGGGTTCTCTGCGTGCTGCCGCGCGGTGAGCGGGCAGCTGTCCAGCCAGGCGATGGCTTCGGGAACACGGTCGAGGAACCCTCGATCGCCGGTGAGCCGGAAGTAGTGGAACAGCTGCTGCACATTGGTCTGGGTGGTGTGCGTGGCCAGGGCGCGGGGTTCGTAGGATCGCGCACCCGCCGGAGCCCCCGCCGGCCTGCCGCCCGACGCCCTGGCGAGGTGCTGCAACGCCCAGCCCGCCTGCGGTCCTGGCTGCTGCAGACGGCGCAGGCAGTCCATCGCGCGCCGGATCGGCTCGGCCAGCCCCGGCTTGTCCAAAGTGGACATACACATCAACAGGAACTTGATGTTCTCGCCGAGGACGTCGTCGTTGAAGGTGACGTGGCCGGTGTAGTCACCGTCCTCCATGCCGTGGCGGATGTCGGTGGGTAACCACGGCGGCAGCACCTCGGGCCACGGTGTGTCCTTCGCGGCCCCCGCGAACCGGGGGAAGCGCTGCGGCCAGCCGCCATCGGCGATCCCTCCGCGGATCTGCGCCTTCACCACGAAGCGCAGGGCGCGGTCGAGGGCCGCGCCGAATCGGTGATCGCCGCGTTCCAGGTAGAGGCGCAGCATGAACTGAGCCGCGGAGGACGTGCCCGCGTCGTCGAAGGTCGCGTTGCCGTAGTAGTGCTGGAACTCCTCCAGTCGCCAGCCGTTCGCGCCGACGGTGTCGTACCACCGGCGCAGCGACTTCGTACCCGCGAAATCGTGCACGTAGTTCCAGCCGCCGACCGGCAACTGGGCGGCCGCCAAGGCGAGACCGGTGCGCGAAGCGGCGCGGTAGAAGGATTCGTCGCCGGTGGCGTGGTACGCGTCGAGCAGGCTGTGCCCGATCGACGGCGTTCCCGGCGGCTGCACCCAGCACATGGTGCGGTTGGCCGCCATCTCACCCCAGGTCTGGGACCGGTCGGGCAGGTAGCTCCAGACATAGGCGCCGCGATAGGAGAGCCCTTCGTCGAAGAACGCCGCGGCCCGGCGCATGGCCTCCGGGATTCCCGGCACGGCGGCCTGAACGGCCTGGTTTCCACCCGCGAGGACGGCCACCGGCACAGCGGTGGCGAGGAGTCCGAAGCTGCGGCGCGTGAGGTTCATGATCACATCTCGATTCACATATATGAACACCATCCACACTTGTAAACGCATCGTGATAGCTGAGAGCGCTCCCGTCAAGCCCGGGTCGTCCGCCTGGAGCAATATCGGCGAATCGCGGTGCAGCTGGCCTCACGATTCATCAGTGTGAATCGGGAATCGGCGATCGAGGGTTGACGCGACGCCGGTTCATTGGTCTCCTGTTCTCGGCACTTCGCCATCGGATCCGAATAAATCCTTTTAGGACATTCAGTTTTCATCGACCGCAAGGAGGCGGCGTGATGAATTTGCGTCCTTCTCGATTCCTTTCGATTCTGACTTCGGCCGTGATCACTTCGACGGCCGTGGTGACCACCGGCGCCGATGCGGAACTCCCCGCACAGGAGGCACCGATCGGCTGGGCGAGCCAGAACGGCGGCACGCAAGGCGGCGGTGGCGCGGCGCCGATCACGGTGACCTCGGCGTCCGCGCTGAGTTCGGCGATCAGCGGGACCACGGCGGCGGTGGTGCGGGTATCCGGCACCATTTCCTGCTCCGGCATGCTCAAGGTCGGGTCCAACAAATCCATTCTGGGCAACGCGGGCGCGACGATCGACGGCTGCGGCCTGACCTTGAGCGGATCCAAGAACGTGGTGATCCGGAATCTGTCCTTCCGGGACTGGGACGACGACGCGATCAACATCGAAAAGGCGTCGACCAACGTGGTCGTCGACCACAACACGTTCACCAACGGATACGACGGCGCCGTCGACATCAAGCGCGCTTCGGACTACATCACGGTGTCCTGGAACCGCGTGCACGGGCACGGCAAATCGATGCTGCTCGGGCACAGCGACGACAACGGGAGCCAGGACACCGGAAAGTTGCGGGTGACCTATCACCACAATTACTTCGACGGCTCGGGGACACGGCATCCGCGGGTGCGATTCGCCAATCCGGTGCACGTGTTCAACAACTACTACCGGGACAACGAATACGGTGTCGCGTCCACCTGCAACGCCGGCGTACTGGTCGAGAACAACCATTTCGACAACGTCGACGAGCCGACGTTGGTCGGCTACGCGGGTTCGCCGGCAGGCACCCTGGTGCAGCGCGGGAACCTCTTCACCGGATCCGGTTCACCGGAGGCGAGCGGCACGGTGGCCAAGATTCCGTACGCCTACAGCCTCGAGCCCGCGAGCGCGGTGAAGGGCAGTGTGACCGCCGGAGCGGGAGCGGGCAAGATCCTGCCCTGACCGGCCGGGCATGACGCGAAAGCCACTTTCGCAACCTTGTGTGTTGCGAAAGTGGCTTTCGCGTCATCCGTCTGGGGATGCCCATGGCCCTGGAGCCGGTACAACCGCGGGCCCGGGATCTCACGCTTCACGATCCTGCAGGGAGGCCCGCATTCGAGACAGGGCACGCAAAACGTCGTCGCGGTTCTTCGCCGATTTGATCCAGGCGGGAAGGCGGCTGGCCAGACTGCCGTTGCGGTTCGGAACCTGCTCGCGGATTCCGGCCGCGACATACCGTTCCAAGTAATCGAGGTGTGCTTCGTGGTAAGCCCAGAGAGTCTCCCCTTTGCACGGGGCCTGTAGCCACAACTCAAGACCGCGGTACCGGGGCACCACCGGAACAGACGGAGAGCACACCGCCGACACCGGAAGAGCGGTCATGGCCCGGCAGTGGCGGCAAAGCACGCTGAGCGCGCGCGGCCGGGCACGCCGCCATCGCCGCAGCCGTTGCGCCATCGGCCGCCCACAGTTCCCACAGCGGCCGTTGGCGAAGAGCTCCAGGCGGTCGCCTGCGGCGCCACCGCGTCCGTCCACAGAGGCGTACCCGCACCCCGTGCAACTCACCCTGGTGTCGGTGGCCACCGCCCGGCCGGCACATCGCGGGCAGCGCACCAGCACCTTGCCCGGACGCAGGTAGAACATCGGCTCATCGCGATCAGCAAACCGGTCGGACATTCCGTCACTCTGACATACCCCGGCGTCCAGGGCGTGTCCGCGGAACGGATCCGCCCGTCCTCATGCGCAGGATCAAGGCGACCGCGTCCCGCGAGTGGCCTTGCGGAGTCAGGACCTCCTGGAGGAGCAGGCCACGAATCGCGGCGATGGTGACGGTGGCCGTGGTCAGCGCTTCGTCGGCGTCGAGCCCTTCGCGTTCCGCGAGTGAGGCCAGCATCTTGGTCAGGTCGTCGAGCGAGTCGACGAACTCACGGAAGTCCCCTGGGCTGTAGGCGGCCAGCCCGACGACGTGAAAGAAGCCGCGGACTCGCGACAGTTGCTCCGGGCGGGTGTAGGCCCGCCAGATCGCCACGACGAAGTCGTCGAAGGTGCCCTGCCGGGCGGCCTCGAAAAGCGCCTCGTTGTCGCGAGATCGCTGCTCCTTGAGCATCGCCGCCAAGACGCCCGGGAGCGACCCGAAGTGGTAGCGCAGGAGGGCGTGGCTGGTCCCGGCCCGGGCGGCGATCTCGCGGAGCGACACCTCCGGCGAGGGAAGCGCCTCGCCGAAGGCGTCGAGAAGCCGAGCCAGGAGGCGCTCGCGTGCGTCGCCCTTGCGTTCCGCGCTTGACAAGATCACTCCCGCAGTTTATCCATTGGAAAAGAAGAGCCGACAGTACCGTGCCGCGCGTCACACGTGTTCAGGCAGTCGGCGTCAGCGTTGAATGTGAAGGGCCTTCGATGAGCACCATGTGGCAGGGCTGCCTTGCCGACACCGACTATTTCGAGCTGCGTTCGAGCGGAGGGCACGACTACGGCGTCTGGGTCACCACTCCCCCGGGCTACGACCCCGCCACGACGCGAGCGCCCGCCGTGTACGTGCTCGACGGCAACTGGGCCGTGGGCCAGACGGCTCCGCTCATCGTCACCCAGGCGGACCCCATGCAGCGGATCCAGCCCTACATCCAGGTCAGCGTCGGCTACGCGGGTGAAGACGCACAGCACTGGGATCGGCTGCGCAACAGGGACCTCGTGCCACCCGGCGAGCCCATCGCCAAGGAGCTCGTCGACGCCGTGGAGTTGGGGGTTCGAATGCGCGCGAGGACCCGAGAGGAATCCGACGCCTACCTCGCCGAACTACGCGACACCCACGCCGACGCGTTCTTGAACTTCCTCACCACGGAACTGCACCCGCGGATCGAACGCGACTACGGCACCGCCACGAGCGGTCACGGCCTTTTCGGCTACTCCTACGGCGGCCTGTTCAGCCTCTACACCTGGCTCACCGGTTGCACTCTCTTCGAGAGCATCGGTGCGGGCAGTCCCGGCGTCGCCAGTGAAGACAGTCAGGTCTTCGCCCGGCTCCAAGAGCTGGGTGAGCAGGCCGCCAGACTCCACGTGACCCTCAACGAGCAAGAGTTGCTCGGAGACCTGGCCATCTACCAGAGCCTCACGAAGAACACGGCGACTCTCCTGCACCGCCTCACCGCACGCGGCGAAGCCGTCACCAGCGCGGTCCTGCGCGAAACGCACGTGACCGGCCTGCAGGCTTCGTTCCTCAGCTACCTCAGGACCTGCCGGGCACCGAATGGATGACCTTGCCCGCTCTACGATCACCTTCGGGAGGACCGCCTGCTGACCTGCGGACAGCCATGAACCTCACGATTCATCACCTCCGGTGCTTCCTGGCCGTGGCGGAGGAGCGTCATTTCGGCCGCGCCGCCGCCCGGCTGCACCTGAGTTCGTCCGCGGTGAGCGAGCAGATCGCCGCGCTCGAACGACGGCTGGCCCGCACGTTGTTCCAGCGCACCTCCCGCAGCGTCGAACCGACCGAACACGGCCGGGAGCTGGAGCCGCGGGCACGGGAGGCCATCGCGGCCATGGACGAGGTCCTGGCCTGGGCACGAAAGACGGCCGACGAGCCGGGCGTCCGGGTCGGCCTGATGGTCTCCAGCCCGAGGTTCCGCCGGATCATGGCGGCGGTCGCGGACGAACTGCCGCAGGTCCGGTGGCAGATCAGGCAGCTCGGTTTCCTCGGCTGTCACGACGCGCTCGCCGGCGGCGAGGTGGACTGTGCGTTCGTCGCCGAACTCGGCCGGAATCCGTCGCCCGCGTTCGAATCGTTGCCGTTGTGGGAAGAACGGTGCGTGCTGGTGGTACCCGACCGGCATCCGCTCGCCGCGCGGGACTCGGTACGGCTGGCCGATCTGGACGGCGAGACCTTCGTGTCCGTCGAGGACGAGACGGCCGCGCGGCACTGGTCTTCGCCACTCACCGAGGCCGGCATCACGCCCACATTGCTGCCGATCGCCAGGAACTTCGAAGAGGTGCTCGAATTGTGCGGCGCCGGGCAAGGCGTCAACGTGGCCGGGGAATCCGCGCCCGAAACCTACGCGCGGCCTGGCTTGACGTTCGTGCCCATCGAGGACTCCCCGCCGGCCACGACGTACCTGTACCTGCGCCGGGAACGCCGCTCCGGCGCGCTGGAGCGGTTCGTCCGGATCGCCGTCGAACTCGGTGACGCGCCAGGCTGATCATCCGGATCCGCCGAACGATCGTGCGGATGATCGCGCTGGTATGTCGTGGCGCGGCCGACGAAGCTTGCGGACATGGCATCTCGCTCCACGCCCCCGTCCGAAACGATCCGCGTAGAGGCCGACGTCGTCTTCGCCCGGCGGGACACCGGGGACCTGCTGCTCGACCTGTACCGCCCGGTCACCGTCGGCACGGTCCCGGTGGTGCTGTGGCTGCACGGCGGCGGCTGGTTCGCCGGTGACCGGACGCTGGCACCCGACCTCGCAAGGCATGCCGTGGCCACCGGCTGCGCGATGGCGAGTATCGAATACCGGCTCTCGTCGCAGGCGTTGTTCCCCGCCCAGTTGCACGACGTGCGCGCCGCCGTCCGGTTTCTGACCGCGCATGCCGGGCCCTATGGTCTGCGCCCCGGGGCCGTCGGGCTCTGGGGCGCGTCGGCCGGTGGTCATCTGGCCGCGCTCGCCGGGCTCACCGGGCACCTCGCCGAGGTACCGGGTGAGCGGGAAAGCGGTGCCGTACCGGTAAAAGCGGTGGCGGTGTCCTATCCCCCGGTCGATCTCGCCGAGGTCGTCGCCGACGCGGAGACGGCCCGCCCTGGGCTCGACGCGAAGTCCACTCCGGAGGCACGGCTGCTCGGTGGGCATCCCGCGCGGCTGCCGGAGCAGGCCCGGCTGGCGAGCCCGCTCACCTGGATCAGCCCCGGCGCACCGCCGTTCCAAATCTCCCACGGCACCGCCGACGTGCTGGTGTCCCATCGGCAGAGCGAACGCCTGCACGCCGCGCTCGTGGCCGCCAGTGTGCCGAGCGAGCTGCACCTCCTCGACGGCTACCGGCACGGTTTCCTCAATCCTCCCGGCCGTCTCGACGTCGCACTCGGCCGGGTGATGGACGACGGCAGGCTGGCGGCGGAGGGCGAACAGGCCGCGTTCGGCTTCTCCGACATCCACGACTTCTTCCGAAAGCACCTCATGACAGAAGAAAACCGGTGACCACTCCCGATCCGGAGACCATGCACGGAGTCGTGCCCGTGGTCGGCGCCCTACCCGGCGAACCGGTCCCCTACTACCTGGCGAGCGGCGAGGGCCTGCGGTTCGAGACCGGCGGTCTGTTGTGGACGGTCATCGCCCGGACTCGCGACACCGGCGGCCTGTTCGACGCGGCGTTCGTGCTCGGCCCGCGGGGGGCGGAAATCCCGTTCCACAGCTTCACCGAGCACCAGCGTTCGTTCTACGTCTTCGAGGGCAGCGCTCAGTTCTGGCTGCCGGGCGAGAGCCGGGTGCTGGTTCCCGGTGACTCCGTGCACGTCCCGCCGGGAACCCCGGTGGCCTGCCGCATGCTGAGCCATTTGACGAAGGTGCTGCAGTACTCCGCCCCCGGCGGCGCTCTGGACGGGCTCTCCGAGGCGGCGAAGGTCGAGCGGCACCTCTACGCCGCGGGCGCCACGGTCACCGGCGAAGCGCCGTCGAAGGCGACGCGGCACGACCTTCCCCTCGTGGCCCCGAGCACCGAATGGGACGACACCCTGCCCGGGGGAACCGAGGGCTATTTCCTGCGCTCCCGCACCGGGGAACGGCGGGGATGGCCGGACGCGGTCAACTCTTTCCTGGCCCGCGGCCGCAACACCGGCGGCCGCTATTTCGCGGTCAACACCCTCGCCGCGCCGCAGCCGTACGTCATCCGGCATTTCCACCGGCGGCACACCGAGAACTTCCTCTGTCTCTCCGGCCGGATCTGGCTGTGGGTCAACGGCGAGGAGATCCTGCTGACGCCCGGCGACTTCCTGCACGCGCCGGCCGGGGCCGTGCACAGCTTCGCCGTCACGGCGCACAACACCCAGCTGCTCGGGCTGCTCACCTCCGACATCTTCGAGCCGTTCTTCGACGTGACCGGGGTGCCGACCGACGATCACGTGCACACCGAAGGACTCATCGACCCGTCGGTGGTCGTCGGCGGCATCCGGGCGAACCCGGACCTGGACGTCGTAGTGGTGGGCGGGCCCCCGGACCGGATCCGTGCCACCGGGCTGTAATCGCCGGCGGCGCTGCCCGGCCACCACGCATCGGTGACCGGGCAGCTCCCCCTCAGCCGGGCAGCCGTCCGCCGGTGACGGCCGCCCGGACCCGGTCGGCGTCCCGGCCCGGCAGGGTCCGGTCCGCCGTGATCGGGGTGATCGACACCTCGCCGCGGCGGATGGCCTCGGTGTCCGAATCGCGTTTGGTCTCGGGCAGGCAGTACCGGTCCGCCGGGCAGAGACCGAGACCGAGGGTGAAGGTGTCGGCGTCCACCGGGGTGAAGGTGGCGACGCCGAGCGGGCCGGTGCCCATGCTGGTCCAGGACACCCGGCTCGCCTTGCCTCGCGCCGCGTCGGGGTAGTTCACGTTCAGCGCGAACCGCGGGGACAGCAGGTCGCGTTGCCGCAGCCGGGTCAGGAGGCGGGCACCGAACTCGGCCGCGGCCTCGTAGGTCTTCCGGCCGACCACCAGCCCGTCCCCGACCATCCCGCTGAACGCCACCGCCGGGACCTCGCCGTCGAGCGCGGCGATCGCGGCGCCCACGGTGCCCGAGTCGTTGACCGCCGAGCTGACGTTCGGCCCCGAGTTGATCCCGGTCACCACGACGTCGGGCGCTTCGCGCCAGCCCACCAGATGACCGAGCCCACCGCGCAGCGCGAACTTCACCGTGTCGGCCGGGGTGGCCGAAGGCGAGGCCGGCGTGCACGGCGAAGCTCCCCGGCACAGGCCGAACACCGCGCCCGCGCCGGGCGCTCCCCCACAGTCCTGCTGGTATCCGGCGGGCATCGCGGTGCGCCGCTGCGCGGAGACGGTGCCACCGGTGGTCACCGCTCCGCTCGCGCCGCTCATGTACGCCCACGGCGCGACCACGACCACGTCGGCCCCCGCGGCGCAGAGACGTTTCCGCAAGTCGTACAGGCCGATGCCGTCGGCGCCGTCCGGCCGCGCGGCCTGCATCGAATCGTCGTTGCCGAGCAGGACGCGCATCCCGGCCAGCGGCGCCGCGGGCGCGCCCACCGCACCCGAGGCGCCGGTGAGCACCACGGTGGCGGTGGCCGCCAGCAGGGCACCGGCCTTGAGAGCCGAACGTGTTTTCATGGAAGGTTTCCTTTCCGGGGAGATCCATCGAGAGGTAAGGACAAGCAGGACGTCCAGACCGTGGGAGACCCCGGCGACAGGACCGGCTGCCGAAGTCCCTGCCAGCAGGTAGCGATGGGCCCCTTCCTTACCCTCAAGGCAGGGAAGGAGGCCTTCACGGACCGGGGGTCATGGCACGCACCAGCCGGATGTCGGCGGCCGACCGTCCGATGTGGAGCTCGAACTCGCCGGGTTCGACCGTCCACGCGCCGTCCCAGTGCGCGAAAACCCGCTGGGGAAGGGCGATGTCCACCGTGGCGCGCGCCCCGGCGGCGCACTCCACGGTCGCGAAACCGGCGAGCCAGCGGTGCGGCCGGTCCACCGCGCTGTCCGGGCGGGAGGCGTACACCTGGACGACCTCGCGGCCGTCGCGGATGCCGGAGTTGCGCACGGTCACCATGACCCGCACGTCACCGTCCACAGTGTCCGGTTCGACGACACGGGCGTCCTCATAGGACCAGTCGGTATAACCGAGTCCGTGCCCGAACCAGTAGGCCGGTTCGGCGTCGCCCCGCTGCCAGGCTCGGTAGCCGATGAAGACACCCTCGTCGTAGCTGAGCTTCCCGTCCCGAGGGCGCACCTGGGTGACCGGCGCGTCGTCCAGCCGGACAGGCCAGGTGGTGGGCAGCCTGCCACCGGGTTCGGCGTCGCCGAGCAGCACGTCGGCGAGCGCGGAACCGCCCTCCTGCCCGGGGAACCAGCTCAGCATCACCGCTGCGACCTCGTCGCGCCACGGCATCTCCACCGGGGAGCCCGCGTTGACCACGACGATCGTGCGCGGGTTGACCGCGGCCACCCGGTGCACCAGTTCGTCCTGGCGGCCCGGCAGACGCAGGTCGGCGCGGTCGAATCCCTCGCTCTCCACGCGCTCGGTGGTCGCCACGACCACGATCGCGGCGTCGGACACCGACGCGGCGGCCACCGCCTCTTCGATCAGCTCGTCGGCGTCGAGCTGCGGCTCGCGGTGCACCAGCGCGCAGCTGATGCTCGCGACCGGCGCCCCCGACAGATCGGGAACGGTGTAGACCAGGCCGACTTCGACGGTCTTTCCCGCGACGAGCTCCGCCTTGGCTCGCTCGGCCGGGGCGGCGAAGAACGCCTCGAAGGGGTCGAGGCCGTCGGCGACCGCGACACCGTCGAAGAGCACCGTGCCGTCGACGGACAGGGTGAACGCGCCGAGACCCTTGGTACCGAACGAATGCAGCCCGGACTCGCGCGGGGTGAACCTGCCGGTGATCTCGACCGAACGCAGGCGGTCGAGCGTGACCCCCTCGGGCAGGTCGCTACCGAACCACTGCACCATGCCGTGGGGCAGCGTGTCCTCGCCCAGCACCGTTCCCTCGGCGTCCCGGCACACCGCGCGCAGCTCGAAACCGTTGCCCGCGACGCTGAGCTCGTCGGTCGGGTCGGCGCCGATACGGTAGGTCAAGGCCCCCTCCGGCAGCGCTGCCCGCAGACCTTCCAGCGGGGACACCACGTGCTCCGGGAACACCTGGGCCGAGCCGCCGCCCAGCACCCGGGCGTCCCGCGCGGCCGCGCCGATCAGGGCGACGGTGCCGTGGCGGGCGGCGTCCAGCGGGAGCACCTCGTCCCGATTGCGCAGGAGCACGAACGCCCGTCCGGCGAGTTCCCTCGCCATCGCCACGCCGTCGAGCGGGGCGGGCAGCTCGTCCGCCGCCACCGCCGGAGCGACCCGGTCCCAGGCGCCGGTCCGCGCGGCAAGGCGCAGCACCCGGCGTACCGCATTGTCCACTGTGGACTCTTCCACCTCACCGGCGCGAACGGCCGCGGCCAACGCTTCGCCGTATACCGTGTGCGGACCGGGCATCGCGATATCGAGCCCGCCGCCGATGGCGCCCGTGGTGGACCGGGTGGCGAACCAGTCCGAGACGATGGCGCCGTCGAAGCCCCACTCCCCCCGCAGGACCCCGTTCTGCAGTTCGTCGTGCTCGGTCATCGTCGGGCCGTTCACCGAGTTGTAGGCCGCCATCACACCCCACGGCTTCGCACCGGCGACGATCATCTCGAACGGCGTCAGGTACAGCTCGCGGAGCGTGCGCTCGTCGACGAGGTTGTCGACGGTGAACCGGTCGGTCTCGGCGTCGTTGGCGACGAAATGCTTGACGGTGGTTCCGACGCCGCCTTCCTGCACGCCGCGCACGTACCCGGTCCCGATCGCGCCGGTGAGGAACGGGTCTTCGGAATAGCACTCGAAATGCCTGCCGCCCAAGGGCGAACGGTGCAGATTGACCGTCGGCGCCAGCAGCACGTGCACGCCCTTGCGGCGTGCTTCCTGCGCCAGCAGATGGCCTGCCCGGCGGATGAGTCCGGGATCCCAGGTGGCCGCCATCGCGGTGGGACTCGGTAGGGCGATCGAAGGATCGGCCGCGGTCCATCGCACCCCGCGGACCCCGATCGGGCCGTCGGACATCACCAGCGACCGCAGGCCGATCTCCGGCAGCGCGGGCAGGGACCACATGCCCTGGCCCGCCACCAGCCTCGCCTTGACGTCGAGGCCGAGCGTGGGCAAGGCGGCGTCGATCGCCGCCTCGATCTCGGCCCCGTGATCGGCGTGGTGACTGTTCACTGCGACTCCCTCTGTAGTGACCCGGCGGCCGGTCCGACAGGACGTCCGTGCCGGCCATCGTCACCCACTGACTTGACGGTCGGTAGGTTTCGTTTCCATTCCGTTATCTACAGGCCACCGGTTACCCTTGTCCCGTGCGCGCGACAGACGAGGCCGGGCACGCCGACGCGGCCCGCCCAGGGCGGCGACGCGCGGACCGGCGCAACGAAATCCTCCGGGCGGCCATGGCCGTCATCGCCGAACGCGGCTACCGCGGCGCCTCCCTGGCCGCCGTCGCCGACCGCGTCGGCATCACCCAGCAGGGCCTCCTGCACTACTTCCCCACCAAGGAGGACCTGCTCGTCGCCCTGCTCGAGGCGCGCGACGAATGGGACACCGCCGGCGCCACCGAGCAGGCGACGGGCCCATGGCCACTGGACCTGCTGGCCACCCTCGTCGAATACAACGCGAGCAGGCCAGGCGTGGTCCAGACGTTCTCCGCCCTACTCGGCGAGAGCGTCACGGGCGACCACCCGGCACGCGAGTTCTTCACCCGCCGCTACACCACGATCCGCGCCTCGCTGACCGAGACCCTGCGCCGGGAATTCGGCGACCGCCTGCCGGGGAACCTCACCCCGGAAGCGGTGGCGCCCCTGGTGATCGCGGTGATGGACGGCATGCAGTTCCAGTGGCTCCTGGACGCCGACGAGGCGGACATGACCGCCTCGTTCAACGCGCTGATCCAGTTGCTGCGCCAGGCCACCTGAGCCGGCCGGACGCTTTCCGACCCCGACAGAGGCTGAGGGCCGGTCTTGACCGGGGTTGCGAAAGCCACTTTCGCAACGTTGAAGGTTACGAAAGTGGCTTTCGCAACGTCGATGGCCGGGCCCGCCACAGTTCTGGCGACACACCCAGAGCACAGACCGAGGTAGGAACCGATGTCACACACGTGACCCTAATAGGTCACGAACGCATATACAGACCGACTAAGCGGTCGGTCGCCGTGATGTGATGCGCCGCATTCGCCGTGGCAGTGGTGCCCGGCATTCGCGTCCAGGAGGCGGCCATGGCCCCCACACTGCCTGACCCAGCACCGCACACCGCGACCGTCGCGCCGGACGATGTCCCCGGTCCCCGCCCTGGTCCAGGGCGCGGGCGCGTGCTCATCGGGTCGCTCTTGATCGGCAACTTCTCCCTCTTCCTCGCCTATTCGGGCCTGCTGGGCATCCTGCTGCCGAACCAGGTCGCCGAGGTCGACCCCGCGGGAAAGGTCGGCAGCCTCGGCCTGGTGGTCAGCGTGTCGGCGTTCGCCACACTGTTCGTGCAGCCCATCGTCGGCGCGCTGTCCGACCGCACGCGCAGCCGGTTCGGCCGCCGCACCCCGTGGATGATGCTCGGCGCGCTGTTCGGCGCGGTGTTCCTGGTGACGCTTCCCGTGGCCGGCTCGGTCGCGCTGCTGGCCGTGCTGTGGCTCCTCGTGCAGGTCTCGCTCAATATCGTCCAGGGCCCGATGACGGCGATCCTGGCCGACCGGCTGCCGGCCGGGCAGCGTGGCACGGCGTCCGCCTTCGTCGGTGTCGGCAGCATGGTCGGCGCCACCGCGGGTGTGCTGCTGGCCGCCCGGTTCGCCACCGACCTCGGGATCGGCTACAGCGTCTTCGCCGCCGTCGTGCTCGTGGTCATCTTGGTGTTCGTGCTCATAAACCGCGACACCTCCAGCGAAGGACGGCCACGTGCCGCCTGGTCGTGGCCGGCGTTCCTGAAGGGCTTCTGGGTCAGCCCGCGCCGCCACCCCGACTTCGCCTGGGCCTTCGTCGCCCGGATGCTGTTCGTGCTCGGCTATTGGGCCGTCTACAACTTCCAGCTCTACATCCTGGTCGACCACGTGGGTATCCCGCTGGAGCGCGCGAACGCCGTCACCGGGCAACTGTCCTTGGTGATGCTCGTCGGCACGGTGCTCTCCAGCTTCGTCACCGGCCCGTGGTCGGACCGCGTCGGCCGCCGCAAGCCGTTCGTGATCGCCGCTTCGGTGATCATCGCCGTCGGCCTGGCGTTTCCTCTCTTCAGCCCGACCATCGGGGGCATGCTGGCGTTCGCGGCGATCTCCGGCTTCGGGTTCGGCACCTACATGACCCTCGACGTCGCGCTGATGACCCAGGTGCTGCCGAGCGACGACGACGCGGCCAAGGACCTCGGACTGCTCAACGTCGCCACCAACTTCCCCCAGGCGGTGGCGCCGACCTTCTCCGCCTTCCTCATCACCCTCGCCGGGTACCACGTCCTGTTCGCCGTCGCCGGATTGCTCGTGCTCATCGGCGCCGCCGCGTTCCTGCCCATCCGATCCGTCCGCTGACCCCGAGGAGCGACCGTTGTACTCCCTTCCCTCCCATGCCCGCACACTCACCGTGCCCACCACGGCGGGCCGGCTGTCCGCCGTTCGGGCCACGCCCGACGGCGGCGCGGCCAACGGCGTCGCCGTGCTCGTCCCCGGCTTCACCGGGTCCAAAGAGGACTTCGTCCCGATGCTGCGCGGGCTGACCGATTCCGGTTACGACGTCCTGACCTACAGCCAGCAGGGACAATGGCTGTCCGAAGGCCCGGACGACGCCGACGACTACACCGTGGAGGCCTTCGCCACCGGCCTGCTGGAGGTCCTCGACACCGCCGTGCCGGACGAGCGGGTCCACCTGGCGGGGCACAGCTTCGGCGGCCTGGTCACACGCGCGGCGGTGATCCGGGAGCCGGACCGCTTCCGCAGTTACACCATCCTGTGCTCGGGCCCCGGCGGCTCCACCGTCACCGGTCCGGCCGGACCGACGCTGCAAGACGCCATCGCCGCCGAAGGTTCCGCCGGCGCCTGGCGATTCCTCGAACCGTTCTTCGCGGCCGGGGCTCCGGAACCGGTCGTGACGTATCTGCGGACCCGGATCCACGAGACCAACCCGGCCAACCTGCTCGGCATCGCCCGCGCCATCGCCGGCGAACCGGACCGGGTGGCGGAACTGCGGGCGACCGGGGTCCCGATCATGGTGGCCCACGGAGAAAACGACGCGGCGTGGCCGCCGGAGGCGCAACGCGAGATGGCGGCCCGTCTCGGCGCCCGATACGAGGTCATCGCCGGTACCGGCCACACGCCGAACGAGGAAAAGCCGGACGTCACGGCGCGCCTCTTCGCGGAATTCTGGGCTCAAGCGGGCTAGAACGGCCTGGTTCGCGCCCGGCCGGCCATGGCGGACTACCCTGCGCTCGTAACCCCGTCGGGCGCGCGAGCGCAGGACCGCCAGGAGCAGCACTTCATGTCCCTCCCCGCCGAAAGGCCGACCACGCGCGGGGAAGCGGCCGGCGCGGCGTCGCGGGCGGCCGTCGTACGAGTGGCCACCGAACTGTTCTCCGCCACCGGATACCGCGGCACCTCGATCGCCACCGTCGCCCGCACCGCCGGGCTTTCGCAGTCCGGGCTGCTGCACCATTTTCCGAGCAAGACCGCCCTCTTGACGGCGGTGCTCGAAGCGCGCGACGCGGAGGACACCCGCTTCCTCCGGCAAGACGGCGACCGGATGCCCTTGAGCTGGGCCGCGTTCGCGGCGCTCGAGGCGCTGGTCGCCCGCAACACCACGCGACCGGAACTGGTGGGGTTGTTCGTCCGCGTGACCGCCGAGGCCACCGATCCGCGGCACCCCGCGCACGAGTGGACGCGATCGCACTACACCACGGTGACCCGGTGGCTGACCGAAGCGATCCACAGTGGACAGAACGCCGGGGAGATCCGGGCCGACGCCCCGGTGGCCACGCTGGTGCGCACGACGATCGCCGTACTGGACGGTCTGCAGCAGCAGTGGATGCTCGACCCCGGCACGGTCTCGATGACCGTGGAGTTCGGCGCCTTCGTCGACGCCGTGAAACACCGGTGGGAGACCCGGCGGTAGCGTGTGCGCCAGACGAGCTGGAGGGAAGATCGGCGCGTGACTCGACGGCTGGCAGCGAGAGATCGTCCCGGAGTCAAAGGCGTACTCGGTCCTGTCTGTCTCGTGCTCGCCTTGCTCGCCTGGGTGCTCCCCTACGGAGAGGTGGCCTCGGTGCTGGCCTTGGCCGCCGGAGCGACGTCGGCGTTCACCGACCGGCAATATCGGCTGGACGGCCTTGTCGTCGCGGGCGTCTGTATCGCCGCACTCCAATTGTTCTTCGCGCTGCTTCTGTTCACGATGGATCTGGCCGGCCACTGAGCTCACGCGTCCGGGGCCCGATGACGGCGAGAAGCTGGAGCTTCTCGTGGCTTTCGCTGCCGGGGACCGCGGTGTAGACGAGGAGCAGGTGGGACTGGTCGGGATCGATCAGGGTCTGACAGGTCAGTTCCAGTGCGCCGACCTCGGGGTGCACGAACCGTTTGACGCCGTTGTAGTGGACGCCGATCTCGTGGTCGTTCCACGCGGTGCGGAATTCCTCGCTGCGGTCGAGCAGGAGATCCAAGAGGTGCGCCGCCCGTGAACCGGGTCCGCGGAGGGTGACCATCTTGCGGAGCCCCGCGGTGAAGACGCGCGTGTGCAACGGATGGTCGTCGGGGTGGTAGAGCGACCGGGTGGCCTCGTCGGTGAACCACCGGTAGCCGATGCTGCGGGACGGGCCGGTGTACCGGGTGGTGTCGCCGGTGAGGGCGATACCGAGCGGGGTCTGCCGGAGCGTCTCGCCGAGCTCGGTGACGATCTCGGCGGGCGTGTCGGTGAGCCGGTCGAAGATGCGGAGCAGGCCTGGGCTGATGTGTTCGCTGGTCGTGCCCCGCGCGGGCGGGTTGTGCCCGGCGAGCCGGAAAAGGTGGTCCCGTTCGTCGAGCGACAGATGGAGGCCCTGCGCGATCGAGGCGATCATCTGCTCGGACGGGTGAGGTCCGCGTTCCCGCTCCAGCCTGCTGTAGTAGTCGGTGGAAATGTGACAGAGCGTGGCGACCTCTTCGCGGCGCAGGCCGGCGGTTCTGCGCCGTTGCCCGCGCGGGAGCCCGACGTCTTCGGGCTGGAGCGACTCGCGGCGACGGCGCAGGAACCCGGCGAGCCCGGCTCGATCGATCACGGCTGCTTCCTCTCTGGTCCCGGTGCCGGTTCAGTCTGCCTCCGCCGCCGGAGGTTTGCCTGGGATCGACAGGCCGTGGCTAGTGCCGTCGATCCGGCGCAGCCTGGGAGGGAACACATCGACGGCCAGGAGAACCAGGAGCAGCACATGGCACGCACCCGACCGGATATCACCGTTCCCGATCTGTCCGGGAAGCTCGCCGTCGTCACCGGCGCCAGCGACGGGGTCGGATTGGGACTGACGGCCCGTCTGGCCGCCGCCGGCGCCGAAGTCGTCATGCCCGTCCGCAATCGCCGCAAGGGCGAAGCGGCCATCGCGAAGATCGAGCAGCAGCACCCGGGAGCGAAGGTCTCCCTCCGGGACCTCGACCTGTCGTCGCTGGACTCGGTCGCCGCGCTGGGCGCCACGCTGCGTGAGGAGGGCCGGCCGATCCACCTCCTCGTCAACAACGCCGGCGTGATGACCCCGCCGGACCGGCAGACCACCACCGAGGGATTCGAGCTGCAGTTCGGCAGTAACCATCTGGGGCATTTCGCTCTCGTCACCCACCTGCTGCCTTTGCTGCGCGCGGGACGAGCGCGGGTGACGTCGCAGATCAGCGTCGCCGCGAACCAGCACTCCATCAACTGGGACGACCTGAACTGGGAACGGTCCTACAACGGCCGCCACGCGTACAGCCAGTCCAAGATCGCCTTCGGCCTGTTCGGCCTCGAACTCGACCGGCGCAGCCAGGCCGGGGGCTGGGGAATCACCAGCAACCTCGCCCACCCCGGCGTCGCCGCCACCAACCTCCTCGCCGCGCGCCCCGAGGTCGGCCGGACACGGGACACCGTCGGTGTCCGCGTCATCCGGGCTCTCGCCGGCCGCGGCATCCTCCTCGGGACGGTCGAGACGGCACTGCTCCCCGCCTTGATGGCCGCGACCTCGCCCGAGGCACAAGGCGCCCGCCTGTACGGCCCCAGCGGACTCGGGCATCTGGCGGGCGCCCCCGCCGAGCAGACCGTCTACTCGCGACTCCGCGGCAAGGACGACGCCGCACGGATCTGGCGGATCTCCGAGGAACTCACCGGCACCACCTTCCCCGCCGGCGAGGACGCCCACCACGACCCGGGGTCGAAGCGCCGGTCTTAGACAGCGGTCTTGGAACCGGCCTCCGCTTTCGCCTTCTCGTGCAGGTCGACGCCGCGGGTCTCCGGGAGGGTGAAGACGACCAAGGCGCTGATGACCATGAGCACCATGCCGTAGACGACGAACAGCGACGGGTAGCCGTTCTTGGCGAGGAGCGTCTGCAGGTACGGCGCGGTTCCACCGAAGGCCGCGACCGCGATCGAGTACGGCACACCGACGCCGATGGTGCGGATGCGGGTCGGGAAGATCTCCGCGTAGACCGCCGGGCCGATGGAGGAGAACCCGGCCATGAAGACCAGCGCGATCGACATCGCCACGAACAGCTGCCAGGCCTGGTCGCCGACCATCGCGTTCAGCGGGAAGCTCAGCACCAGGAGGCCGACGATCGCGATGAACAGGACCGGCTTCCTGCCGATGCGATCGGACAGCCTTCCCCACAGCGGCAGGGCGATCAGGAAGATCACGTTCGCGAACACGCCCGCCCACAGCGCACCGGTCGGGTCGACGCCCCGCACGGTGATCGCGTACGACGGCGCGGCGACGGCCCACATGTAGTAGATGACCGTGGCGCCGACGGTCAGCCCGACGACCTGCACGAGCAGTTTCGGGTGCTGCTTGATCGTCTGCCAGATCCGGCCCTTCTCGGCCTTCTTCCCGGCGGCGTCGTCCTTGGCGTTCTCGGCGAGGAAGACGCCGGTTTCCCGCATGCGCATCCGCATGTAGAGCGAGTAGAGCCCGAAGACGCCACCGAGCACGAACGGGATCCGCCAGCCGAACGAGAGCATCTGATCGTGGCTCAGCACACCGGAGAGGACCGCGCCCAGCAGGGTTCCGGCGAGCACGCCGCACGTTCCGGAGAAGTAGATCAGGCTCGACCACAGCCCGCGGCGGGCGGCGGGGGCGACCTCGGCGATGTAGGTCTGCGCCGATGGCAGCTCACCGCCGTGCGCGAGACCTTGGCCCAGCCGTGCCACCACGAGGATCACCGACGCCCACACGCCGATCTGGCCGTAGGTCGGGGAAAGACCGATGACGAGGCTGCCGCCGGCGGCGATCGCGACCGTCAGCGTCATCGCCAGCTGACGGCCCTTGCGGTCGGCGATCCAGCCGAAGACCAAGCCGCCGAGGGGCCGGGCGGCGAAGCCGACCGCGAAGACCGCCAAGGTGCTCAGCAGCGCCGAAACCTCGTCTTGCGCGTTGAAGAACTGCGCGGCGAAGAACGACGCGAACGTCGCGTAGATGTTCCAGTCGAACCACTCCATCGCGTTGCCCGCGCCGAGCCCGAACAGGGTGCGGCGGCGATCCGGGATGGTGGCCGTGCCCGCGGTCGCGCTCATCGGGTGGCTCCTTCGGCGAAGCGGTCGAGACGGCGGACGGCGAGTTCGGCGTAGACGGTGGCGGCCCTCGACAGCACGGACGGATCGAAGTCGGCGTACGGGCTGTGGTTGTTGGGCGCGGTGTCCGGCTCGAGCCCGGGCATCAGCGCACCGAGACCGAGGAACGTGCCCGGCACCTCGGCCAGCACCCGGGAGAAGTCCTCGGAACCGGCCACCGGATTCGGCAGTTCGGTGTAGTACTGCTCGCCGATCGTCTCGCGGACGACCTCGGCGCCGAACGCGGTCTCGTCGACGTCGGTGACGGTGACCGGGTACTCGCTCTCGAACACGACGTCGGCGGTGACCGCGTGCGCTCGCGCGACGCCGTCGATCGTCTCCCGGATCGCCGTGTCGAGCAGCGCGCCGGCGGCGTCCGAGAAACAGCGGACGGTGGCCTCGAACTCGGCGATGGCGGGGATGACGTTGCGTTTGGTGCCGCCGCGGATGACGCCGACGGTGAGCACGGCCGGATCGAAGATGTCGAACCGCCGGGTGACCATCGTCTGCAACGCGGTGATCATCGCCGCGGTCGCGGAGATCGGATCCTTGGCGCGGTGCGGCATCGACCCGTGGCCGCCCTCTCCGTGCACCGTGACGAGCAGCCGGTACGACGCGGACATCAGCGTGCCGGGACGGCTGGCGAACTGCCCGCTGGGCAGCATCGACGAGAAGACGTGCAGCCCGTAGGCCGCGTCGGCGCGCCTGCCCGCGGCGTCGAGCACGCCTTCCCGGAGCATCACTCCGGCGCCGTCCCAGCCCTCTTCGCCGGGCTGGAACATCAGGACGACGTCGCCGTTGATCCGGTCTCGGTGGGTGTGCAGGAGCCGGGCCGCGCCGACCAGCGACGTGGTGTGCAGATCGTGGCCGCAGGCGTGCATCGCGCCGTTCGTGGCGGCGAAGTCCAGCCCGGTCGCTTCGGCCACCGGGAGGGCGTCCATGTCCGCGCGCAGCAAAACCGTGCGCGGCCGGGCCGAATCCCGGGCCGTGCCCTCGCCGCGCAGCACCGCGGTCACCGAGGTCGTGCCGGTCCCGGTGGAGACCTCCAGGCCGAGCCCGTCGAGTTCACGCAGAACCCGCTCCTGGGTGCGGGGCAGGTCGAGACCGATCTCGGGCTCGCGATGCAGGTCGCTGCGGAGCCGGACCAGCTCGTCCTGCAGGCTTCGAGCGTCGTCGTGAAGGTCCACCGGTCGATCTCCTCTTCGTCGGACGTCGGCGTCTTGGTCGTCGAGTGTGCGAATCCGCGTCCGATATCGAGCTAGAATTGTCGGAATCGCTCAACGATCGGCCCCTGGAAGAACAAATGGTGATCGATTCCCTGGATGAGGAGGACTTTTCGCTCATCCACGCTCTGCAACTACGGCCGCGCGCCACCTGGGCGCAGCTGGGCGACGCCCTCGGCTCGTCGCCGGTGACGCTGGCGCGGCGATGGGAGCGGCTGCGCGATGGAGGCGGAGCCTGGGTGACGGCGTATCCACGCGTGCCCGGGCGGTCCCGGGTCCAGGCCGCGTACGTCGAGATCCGGTGTGCGAGCGGCCGGATCCGGGAACTCATCCGCGAACTGTCCACCTGGCCGTCGGTCGTCAGCATCGAGGAGGCTTCGCGCGAGTACAGCCTGGTGCTGACGGTGTTCGGCCTCGGCATGCACGACCTCTCCACCCTGCTGCTGGACGCGATCCCCGGGCTTCCCGGCGTCCTCAACATCCGTTCGCATCTGGTGTCGCGGCTGCACGTCGAAGGCAGCTCGTGGCGGGTGGGCGCGCTGGACCGGGAGCGCGTGCAGGCGTTGTCGCAGCTGCCGCCGTCGTCCGGCGGCGCGGGCGGACGGCAGACGGCGCTACAGCCGTGGCAGGAGCCGTACGCCGCGCTGACCGAGGCGCTGGGCGAAGACGGCCGCCGCACCGCCGCGGACCTCGCCAGGCTCACCGGCCGCCCGGTGTCGACCGTCCGGCGCCAGCTCGGTCACCTGATCGCCGCCGACGCGCTGACCTTCCGGTGCGAGATCGCGCAGGGGCTCACCCCGTCGCCGATCGTCGTCAACTGGTGGTGCCAGGTGCCCGTCGCGCACGTGCCGACCTGCGTGGACCGGCTGAGGGCCAACCCGGCCATCCGTCAGATCGCGAGCCTGCCGGGCCCGGCGAACCTGCTGGTGACCACCTGGATGCGCTCGATCGAGGAATCGATGCGGATGCAGGAACATCTGGAACAGGACCTGGCCCCCCTGTCGGTCGTCGACTCGGCCCTGATCCTGCGGACGGCCAAACGGATGGGCTGGCTGCTGGACGATTTGGGGCGCAGCACGGGATTCGTCGTCACGATGCCTGCTCGACGGGGGTGAGCCTTGTGCGGGGTAGGGCCCTGGGGTGTTGCGAAAGCCACTTTCGCAACGTTGGCGGTTGGGGAAGTGGCTTTCGCAACGTGAGTGGCCTCGGCGCGTGTCGCGAAAGCCACCTTCGGGACATTGGAGGTTGGCAGTCGCACATTGCCACTCGGTCTGCGACAGTGACGGCAGGAGCGGCTCATCCAGGAGATCTCGACTGTCCACAAGAGACTCGATTTGACGCCTCGGGGGTCGTGAGTGTCTCGGGTCGTTCTAACCTCCTTTACCACTCACGACCCCTGCGCAGAACGGCACATAGGTACAGCAATCGGACATCCAGCCGTCAAAAAGTGTCCCTTGTGGACACTCTTGGGTTGCGCCATCTCGACTTCGCCGAGACCCTGACGCTGAAGGCTGGGAAAGCGGCTTTCGCAGCGTGAGTGGCCTCGGCGCGTGTCGCGAAAGCCACTTTCGGGACATCACACGTCTCGAAAGTGGCTTTCGCGACACCACAGCAGCCGCGCATCCGATCGGGGCCACCGACCCCGCCCCAAAGACGAAGGTCACGTCATCGCGACCAACGTCCGCCGCTTGCCCGTGAACGGCTCCCGCCCATGCGCCATCAGCATGTTGTTGATCACCATGATGTCGCCCGGCTGCCACGGGAACGCGTAGCTGACCTCGTCGTACGCCGCCTTGATCGCGTCCAGGTCCGCCTGCGGGATCGGTGAGCCGTCGGCGAAGAAAGCGTTGCGGGGCAGGTCTTCCACGGGATACAGCTCCAGCAGCGCCTCGCTGACCTCCTCCCCCAGGCTCGACACGTGGAACAGATTGGCCTGGTTGAACCACACCATCGCGCCGGTGTGCGGTTCCTCGGCGAAGGAGGGCCGCACGTGCCGCGTCCGCAGGCCCTCGTCGGTCCACTCGAACGTCTGCCCGTTGGCGGCGCAGTAGTCCTCCACCACCTGGCGGTCGTCGGTCTGGAACGCCTCCTGCCAGGTCAGCCCGAGGCCTTCGCGGAACGCTCGGGTGTAGGTGACGCCGCCCGCGAAGCGCTCGCGCAGGTCCTCCGGCAAGAGGCGGTACATCGCGCGACTGTCGGCGATCGGCGTCGCGCCACCGGTTTCGGCCGCCGTGTCGCACAGGAAGAAGAGGCGGGCGGGCCAGTGCGCGGAGTAGGAGTTCTCGTTGTGCATCGGGATCGACTCGGCGGGCGGGTACTCCGTCGAGGTGTAGATGTTGCCCGAGACCGCCGACCGCGGCGTCGACCGTTCCGTGTACGTCAGCAGCGAGCCGCCGATCTCCTCGGTGATCTGGTTGAACACCGTCAGGTCGGCCGGCATCCCCCGCAGCAGGATCGCGCCGTGCTCGCGCAGCCGGTCTTGCAACACTTCGCGGTGCGCGCGCACCCAGTCCAGGCCCGTGGCCGCGTACACGGTGAGCTTCGTGTGTTCGTTTCCCTCGATGTGGCCGAGGTTCGCCGCGAGTTCGGCGGTCATGACTCCTCCAGTTCGAATCGGATCAGCTTGGCGGCCTCGGCGTGCAGCGCGGCGAGGTCTTCGGTGTCGGCGAACCCCGCGGCGAGCACGTTCACCGCGTAGATCTCCTGGTCGTCGGTGAGCAGCTGGCCGGGGCGCACGATCGTGACGACCTCCAGGACCTCGGGCAGGTCGGCGACCTCGTCGGTGCCGTCGACGCGGACCAGCCGACCGGTGCCCTCGGCGTAGAAGATCAGGTAACCCACCGGAACCGGCAGGCCCGCACCTCGCGCGGGCGGCGTCGTGCCCAGTGCCAGCGACACGGCTTCGGCGATGACGTCGATGCCGGTCGCGAGTTTCAGCAGCACCGGCTGGGCGCCACCGGCCGGGCGGCCCGCGTTCACCTCGACGATCGTCGCGCCCAGCTCGGCGTCGTCGATCAGCTCGAGATGCGCGCAGGTGTTGTCCAGGCCCAGCGCGAGCGCGGCGGCCGTCGCGGCCGCCATCAGCCGTTCGGTGTCCTTTTCGGACAGTTCGAGCGGCGGGCAGACCATGCCCAGTTCGAATTTGCGCTCGTCGATCAGCGGCTTCTCCACCACGGCCACCGGTTTCGCGACACCGTCGCGCACCAGGACGTCGACAGCGTACTCCGGGCCGCGCAGCAGGCCTTCCACGAGGAACACCTTCAGCGGGTCGATCGGATCCGGTCCGCCGCCGACGAGCCGGTGGTACCGGGCGTCCTCCGACAGCGGCAACCGCTCGGCCAGCAACCGGTAAGCCGCCGCAAGTTCGTCCACGGTGGACACCGTGCGGACGAGATTGCTCGCCGCGCCGTTCACCGGCTTGACGATCGCCGGGAGCCCGACCTCCGAAGCGACCGACGCCGCCTCGGCGGCCGACGAGATCAGCGCGCAGCGCGGGCCGGGCAACCCTGCCGCGGCCAGCGCTTGCCGGACCGCGAACTTGTTGTGCGTCACGGTGAACACCGACGCCGGGCAGCGCGCGACGCCGAGCAGCTCGGCCGCACGGGCGACGCTCGCGATGATCCCTTCGGCGGCGGTCATGACCCCGGCCGGACTCGTGGTCCGCTCCCGGATCGCCGCGGCCAAGGCTTCGGCGTCACGGACGTCGTCGACCACGACGACGCCGTCGACCAGTTCCGCGACCTGTGCCTGCTCGGCCGGTTCGAGGGGTTGCGTGACCAGTTCGACCCTCGGCCCACTCGCGCGTACGGCGGCCACGAAGTCGGCGATCCACTGCCCTGCGGTCTCGCAGACCACGAACGCGGTGTTCACACGTCCTCCAGTTCCAGCCGGACGAGCTTGCTCGCCTCGGCGTGCAGGGCGGCGAGGTCGTCGTGATCGGCGAACCCGGCCACGACGAGGTTGACCGCGTAGATCTCCTGTTCGTCGGTGAGCACCTGCCCCGGCGAGACGGTGGTGACGACGTCGATCACCTCGGGCAGCTCGGCGATCTCGTCGAGTCCGCCGATGCCGGTCAACCGGCCCGAACCGGCCGCGTAGAGGATCAGCATGCCCAGCGGGATCGGCAGTTTCGCCGGTTTCCGCACCGGTGGCGGAGCGCCCACCGCGAGCGCCGCCAGCTCGGCGAACACGTCGATGCCGGTCCGCAGCTTCGCCAGCAGCGGCATGATCGATCCGGCGGGCCTGCCCGCGTTGACCTCGACGATCGTCGGACCTCGCTCGGTGTCGTCGATCAGCTCGACGTGGGCGCAGGTGTTGTCGAGCCCCAGTGCGCGAACGGCCGCGACCGCCGCCGCGGTGACCAGCTCGGCCCGGCCGGCACTGAGCCCGGCGGGCGGGCACGACAACGCCAGCTCGAACTTCCGCTCGTCGATCAACGGCTTGTCGAGGATCTCGACCGGTTCGGCCACCCCGTCACGGACCAGCACGTCCACCGCGTACTCCGGGCCCGACAGCAATCCTTCGACGAGGAACGTCACCGAAGGGTCCAATGTCCCCAGTGGACGGTGGTAACGCGGATCCGCGGACTCGGGCAGCCGAGCGGCCAGATGCTCGTACGCGGCCGCCATTTCGTCCACAGTGGACACGGTCCGGACGAGGTTGCTGCCCGCGCCGTTGACCGGTTTGACGATCGCCGGGAGCCCGACCTCCGAAGCGACCGACGCCGCCTCGGCGGCCGAGGAGATCAGGGCGTGCGCGGGCCCGGGCAGCCCGGCCGCGGCAAGCGCCTCCCGGACCGCGAACTTGTTCGCGCACAGGGTGAACACCGACGCCGGGCAGCGCGCCACCCCGAGCAGCTCCGCGGCTCGGGCAGTGCTCGCGATAGCGCCGTCCGAGCCGGTGAAGATCCCGGCCAGCGCACCGCCGTCGACCTCCCGGACCTTCGCCGCGACAGCCTCCGGGTCGTGGACGTCGTCCAGCGCGACGACGTCGTCCACCACACCGTCCAGCGCCGCCCGCTCGGCCGCGTCCATCGGCGGGGCGAGCAGCACGACGCGGTGCCCGGCCGCCCGGATGGCGGGCGCGACCTCGCCGACCCAGTGCCCCCGGGCCTCCCTGACCAGCACTGCCGTACTCATGCGGCTTCCTTCCCCGCGAGCTTGCGCTCCCGTTCCTGCGCCCCCACCAGGTCGTCGGGCAGCGAATCGGGCACTTCGGTGTCGAACCGGCGCAGCAGCCGCAGTGAGAACCCGCCCACGTTGATCAGCAGCAGGATCAGCGCGAAGACGACGTAGGCGAGCCCGATGCCCCGGGTCTCGCCGGTGCCGAGCACGGCGCCGACCGACCCGGTCAGCGCGCCGCCCGGCGCCAGCAGCGGCGAGAACCAGCCGACGGCCAGCGGCGCCAGCACGGCGAATCCGATCGGCAGCGTCGACCACGTGATCGTCTGGTTGATCGCGAACACCCGGCCGTGGAACCGCTGCGGCACCTTGACCTGCACCAGCGTCGCGTAGATGCCCTGCGACACGGACATCGCGGCGGCGAGGAGGAACACCCCGGCCGCGACGACGATCAGCGACGGCCGCAGGCCCATCACCAGGCTGCCGAGCGCGATCCCGACGTTGCCGACGAGCACGCCGACCATCCGCCGGTGCCGCGGTCCGCCCCACAGCGCCATCCCGATGCCGCCCGCGACCGCGCCGACGGCCTCGGCCAGCGCCACCTGCGCGACGTCGGTGACCGAACCGAACGACAGCACGAGCGGCGAGAGCAGCACCAGTGCGGGAGCGAGGAAGACGTTCGCCAGCGCGAAGTACAGCAGCATCGTGCGGAAACCGCGGTGGTTCCACGAGTACCGCAGCCCGCCCGCGATCGCCGTCAGCAGCGGTTCACGCGGGCGCCAGCCCAGCATGTCCGGGAAGCGCACCAGCAGCAGGCCCACGATCGCGAACGCGTAGCTCGCCATGTCCAGGATCAGGATCCCCGACAGCTGGATCGTCGCCAGCAGCCCGGCCGCGATCACCGGCATCAGCAGCTGGGCGAAACCGGTGGACAGCTGCGCGAGACCCATCGCGTGACCGAGGTACTGCTTCGGCACCAGCTGCGCCACCGAGGACTGATAGGCGATGCGCTGGAACGAAGCGGCCACCGACCCGAGTGGGATCAGCACGTAGAACAACCACAGCTGGACGTGCCCGGTGATCAGCAGCAACGCCAGTATCAGCTGGATCCCGCCCGCGATGCTGCTGGCCGCGATCATGATCCGCCGCCGGTCGCCGCGGTCGACCAGAGCGCCCGCCACCGGCAGGACGAGTACGCCGAACAGCAGCGCGAGCGCCCACAGCAGGCCGAGGTCGGCGACCGAGCCCGTGCGGGTGTAGAGCCAGATCGGCACCGCGAACGACGTCAGCGCCGAACCGGTCGAGGACACCAGCTGCCCGATCGTGATCGTGACGAACCGGCCCATGCTCGGCCGCACCGCGGGTTTGTCGTCCGCTTCTGCCCGGTGGGTCTCGTGCACCGCCCAGCCGGCGTCCTCGCCGCGGACCCGGACGTCGAGCTCGCCGGGATCGTCCAGCGCCGGGTGCACGCGCGTGACGATCTCCGCGAGTTCTTCGGCCCGGTACCGCAGGAAGAAGTGCCCAGCCTGGTCGAGCACCACGAGCCCGGTGGTGTCGGTGAGGAACTCCCATTCCCGGTACCGCTCGGCATAGAAGTCGGTGACCGGGTCCTCGGAGCCGACCACCGACACGATCGGCGCGCGCAGCTTGGCCACGCGGGCGTCGAGCAGGCCGCTGAAATACTCCTCGGCGGCGCGGCTGTCGGCACGCATGTTCGTGATGATCCGGTCGGCCTGCGCCGGGTCGAGGTCGTCGGTGTCGACGCCCATGCCCTTGAGCCAGTTCGAGTAGTACCGGTTGCTGCGCAGCTTCTCCAGCCGCGTGCGCAGCGTGCCCACCGCGCCCTTCATGCGGGCGAACGGGAAGATCGCGCCGATGTAGACGACCTCCAGCTCGCGGCCGCGCTCTTCGAGCATCCGGGCGACGGCGACGGCGAGCGCGTTGCCGACACCGCAGTGGCCGTAGATGGCCAGCGGGCCGTCGATTCGGTCCAGGATCTCGTCGGCAAGCCGCTCGACCAGGTCGTCGAAGGGCAGCGCCTCCTCGGACAAGCCGACGTCGTGGCCGGGGATGGCGACCGAGTAGAGCGAGTAACCCTCCGGGAGCGCGTCGGCCAAAGGCTGATAGACGATCGCGCTGCCACCGCCGTAGGGGAAGCAGACATAGGTCAGCGTCCGCTGCTTCGCCGGCTTGGTCAGCTCGTACAGCAGATGCCGCGGCCGGTCGGTGTCGTCACCGTCCATGAAGGACGCCAGCTCGCGGATCGTGCGGTGCTGGAACAGGTCCATGACGCCGACCTGGCCCGCGCCCGCCTTGCCGATCCGCGCCACCACCTGGGTGGCCAGCATCGAGTGGCCGCCGAGGTCGAAGAAGTCGTCGTCGACGCCCAGCTCGTCCACCTTGAGCACGTCGCGCCAGATCTCGGCCAGCAGGGTCTCGACCGGGGTCGACGGCGCGACCAGTTCCTTGGTCGCGTCCCGCGACGCGACCGGAGCGGGGAGCGCCTTGCGGTCGAGTTTGCCGTTCGGGGTGAGCGGCAGCTCGTCGAGCGCGACGAACGACGGCGGGACCATGTAGTCGGGGAGACTCTGCTTGAGCGCCGTCCGCAACGCGCCGGGCTCGGCGTCGCCGACGACGTACCCGACCAGCCGCTTGTCCCCCGGCGTGTCCTCGCGGACGATCACGGCGGCGTCGCGCACGCCCGGCTGGGCGCGCAACGTCGTCTCGATCTCCCCCAGTTCGATACGGAGGCCGCGCAGCTTGACCTGGTGGTCGATCCGGCCGAGGAACGCGATCGTCCCGTCCGGGCGCCAGTGCGCGAGGTCACCGGTGCGGTACATCCGTCCACTGTGGAACGGATCGGGCACGAACCGCTCGGCCGTCAGCTCCGGGCGGTTGTGGTAGCCCAGCGCGAGGCCGACACCGGCGATGTGCAGTTCGCCGGGCACGCCGACCGGGCAGGGCCGACCGGCACGGTCGAGGACGTAGATCCGGATGTTCTGGATCGGCGCCCCGATCGGCACCGACGCGACCTCGGCGAGCGCGGTGGGCGTGCAGTGCCAGGAGGTGACGTCGATGGCGGCTTCGGTCGGGCCGTAGAGATTGTGCAACGCGCAGTCCGGCAGTCGCCGGACGAACTCGCGGGCCGCGTCGAGCGGCAGCTCCTCACCGCTGCACACGACCCGTCGCAGCGCCGTGCACGTCTCGACGCCTTGTTCGGCAAGGAAGAGCGTGAGCATCGACGGCACGAAGTGCGCGGTGGTGATGCCTTCGGACGCGAGCAGCTCACGCAGGTACGCGGCGTCCTTGTGGCCGCCGGGTTCGGCGAGCACGAGCCGCGCGCCGGTGATCAGCGGCCAGAAGAACTCCCAGACCGACACGTCGAAACCGGCCGGGGTCTTTTGCAGCACCGAATCGGTGCCGTCGAGGCGGTACGCGCGCTGCATCCAGTCGAGCCGGTTGACGATGCCGCGGTGACCGTTGGGCACGCCTTTCGGCTGTCCCGTGGAGCCCGAGGTGTAGATGACGTACGCCGGGTCCTCCGGGCCGGCGAGCGGCTCAGGCGGCTCTGTCGTCTCGGCGAGATCGGCAGTGTCATCTACGACAACGACGGTCGCGTCACCCGGCGGCAACGTTTCGCGCAACGCCGCCTGCGTCAGCACGACGGGCGCGGCCGCGTCCCGCAGCATGAACGCCAGCCGGTCGGCCGGGTACTCCGGGTCGAGCGGGACATACGCGCCACCGGCTTTCAGCACCCCGAGGAGCGCGATGACCAGTTCGAACGACCGTTCCGCGAACACGCCGGTGAGCACGCCCGGCCCGACGCCGAGGCCACGCAACCGGTGCGCGAGCCGGTTGGCCCGCTCGTCCAGCTCGCGGTAGGTCAGCGACGCGCCGCGGAAGGTCACCGCGGGCGCGTCCGGCGTCCGGGCGGCCTGCTCCTCGACGAGCGCGTGCAGTGTGGTCTGCGGGAATTCGGCCGTCGTGGCGTTCCAGCGCTCCAGGACGAGCTCGCGCTGGTCGGCATCGAGGATGTCCACTGCGGACAGCCGTCGATTCGGGTCGGCGACGATCGAGCGCAGCAGTGTGACCAGCCGCCCGGCCATCCCGGCGACCGTGTCCGCGGTGAACAGCGCGGTGTTGTACACGAGCTTGCCGATCAGCCCGCGTTCGAGCTCGATCGCGTGGAACTCGAAGTCGAACCGGGTGGCGGGCAGGTCCATCGGCAGCCAGCGGAAGTCCACTTCGGACTCCCCCGCCTCGCCCATCCGGCCCATCTCGTAGTTCTGCAACACGAACATCGCCTGGAACACCGGCGACCGGCTGACGTCGCGGGGCACGCCGAGCGCGTTCACCAGCCGCTCGAACGGGACGTCGGCGTGCTCGAACGCGTCCAGCACGTGCCGCCGGGTGCGTTCGAGCAGCTCGGCGAACGTCGGGTCGCCCTCAAGCTGGGCACGCAGGGGCAGCATGTTGATGAACATGCCCGCCACGCCCTCCAGCTCGGGCAGGCCGCGCCCGGCCGACGACGAGCCGATCGCGAAGTCCTCCTGGCCCGAGTACCGCGACAGCAGCACCTGGTAGGCGGCCAGCAGGGTCATGAAGAGCGTGACCCCGTGCTCGCGGCTCAGTTCACCGAGGGCGCGGGCGAGATCGCGTTCGACGAAGAACTCGTGGATCTCGCCGTCGAAACTCTGCTTGGCGGGCCGGGGCCGGTCCGTGGGCAGCTCCAGCGGCTCGACTCCGGCGAGCTGCGCCTTCCAGTGCTCGAGCTGCCGGTCGAGTTCGCCGCCGGTGAGCGTGCGGCGCTGCCAGTGCGCGAAGTCGCCGTACCCGATGCTCAGCGCTGGCAGCTCGGCGGTGCCGCCGGTGCTCAGGGCGTGGTACTGCGCGGCGAGGTCACGGAGCAGCAGGTCGACCGACCAGCCGTCGCCCACGATGTGATGCGTGCACAGGACCAGCAGGTGTTCCTCGTCGGACACCCTGGCCAGGGTCGCCCGCAGCAGTGGGCCCGTGGCCAGGTGGAACGTCTCGGCCGCGGCGGCGTCGACCGCGGCGCGGGCGGCTTCCTCACCGCCTGCGTCCACTATGGACAGAGATACCGATACCGAAGGTTCGATGTGGACGGTCGGCTGCCCGTCCTCCCCTTCCGGGAACCGCATCCGCAGGGCCTCGTGCCGCGCCGGCAGGGAGTCCAAAGCGGACTGAAGCGCGGCGACGTCGAGCCTGCCGGTCAGCCGGATCGGCACCGGGATGTGGTACGACCCGGTGCCCGGCGCGAACTGCTCCATGAACCAGACGCGTTCCTGCTGATACGACAGCGGGACAGCGGCGTCGGCGGGTCGCGGTGTGATGGTCGCGGCCGTCTCCGTGCGCCGTCGCAGCCGTTGTTCGAGCAGGGCGCGGCGCGCGGCCGCGCTGGTTTCGTCGATCGCGGTCATGACTTCTCGCCTTCGGCCAGCTGACGCTGGACCTCTTCGTCGCTGAGCTGGTCGAGGTCCTCGGCGAGCCGCCGCTCGATCTCGGCGGCGAGCCCGGCGACGGTGGTGAGGGTGAACAGTCCGCGCACCGGGATGTCGACCTCGACCTGCTTGCGGATCCGGGCCATCGCGCGGATCGCCAGCAGCGAGTTGCCGCCACGGGCGAAGAAGTCGTCGTTCGCGCCGAGATCGTCGATGCCGAGCAACTCGCCGAGCACTTCGGCGACGAGTTCTTCGGCCGCGGTCTGGGGTGCGACGTACGCCGGCGCCTCGCCGGGTTCGGGATCCGGCAGCGCGGCCCGGTCGAGCTTGCCGCTGGCCGCCATCGGCAGCGCGTCGAGCGTCACGAATCTGGTCGGAACCAGGTACTCCGGCAACGTCTTCCGCAGGGCCTCGGCCGCGCCCCCGGCACTGCCGACGACATAGCCGACGAGGGTGTCGCCGCGGACCGCCACGGCCGCGTCCCGCACTTCCGGCAGCTCACGCAGCGCCGCTTCGACCTCGCCGGGCTCGATGCGGTAGCCGCGCAGTTTCACCTGCTCGTCGATGCGGCCGAGGTAGTCGAGCGTGCCGTCGCGGCGCCAGCGGACGAGGTCACCGGTCGCGTACATCCGGCCGGACGGACCGTCGGTGAACTTCTCCGCGGTCAGCTCCGGCAGGCCGAGGTAGCCGCGGGCCAGCTGCGGCCCGGCGACGTACAGCTCGCCCGGGACGCCCGGCGGCACCGGCTGCCGCCGCACGTCGAGGACGTGCACGCGGATGCCGGGCACCGGACGGCCGATCGAGACGGGTCCGGAAGGCAGCGTGTCCCCGGGTTCGATCCGGTGCACGACGCAGCCGACGGTGGCCTCGGTCGGGCCGTATTCGTTGACGACGAGCGTGCCGGGGTGGCGGTCCCGCCACGGCTGGACGGTCTCGGCGGTCAGCGCTTCGCCCCCGAGCACCAGCTCGCCTGTGGGGAAGAGGTCCTCGGCGAGAACGGCGAGGTGTGTCGGCGTGGCCTTGACGAACGTCGGGCGGCCGCCGTCGACCACCGCGCCCCCGGCGGTGAGCGTGCCGAGCAGTGTCGTCACGGTGAGGTCGAACGACGCCGACGTGTGCAGCAACGCCCGCCCGGCCAGTCCGGGGTACGCCTCACGCGCCCAGGCCAGGTACGTGTCGACGGCCCGGTGCTCGACCTCGACGCCCTTGGGCCGCCCGGTCGAACCCGACGTGTAGATCACATAGGCGACGTCGCCCGGTCCGGCCGCCGGTTCCGGGTCTTCGGTGGCCGCGGCGGACCACTCCGCCGGGTCGTCCAGTGCGAGCGTCTTGGTGTCCAAAGAGGACTCACCGGTGACCAGCACGAACGGCACACCCGCGTCGGCGAGGATGAGCGCCTGCCGGGGAGCCGGGTTGTCCGGGTCGAGCGGGACGTAGGCCGCGCCGCTCTTCAGCACCCCGAGCACGCCGGTCAGCAGGTCCGCCGAGTTCGGCACGCATACGCCGACGACGGAGCCGGGACCGGCGCCCAGCTCACGCAGCCGGTGGGCGACGCGGTTGGCTCGCGCATTCAGCTCGGCATACGTCAGGCGAACCCCGCCGAAGTCGACGGCGGGTGCGTCCGGGGTTCGCCGCGCCTGATCCTCGAATCGGGCGTGCACGGTCTTAGCGTCCGAAGTGGACACTTCAGGGTTCCAGCCGGTCAGGACCAGTTCACGTTCGGCATCCGACAGCAGCGGCAGATCCGCGATCGATCGAGCGGGATCGGCCAGCGCCGCGTTAAGCAGTCGCACGTACCGCTCGGCCACGGCTTCGGCGGTCTCGCGGTCGAACAGGTCGGTGCGGTAGACGAGCCTTCCGTCCACGGCGGTCAAGTCGATCGCGATGTCGTCCTTCGCGGTGGCTGAGCGGATCGGTTCCAGCCCCGAGTCGGGCAGGAAGTTGAATCCCAGCTGGTACAGCGCCTGCACGCCGGGGTCGCGTTCGGCCCCCACCGCTTCGGCGACCGCCTGGAACGGCACCTGACTGTGGTCGATCGCCTCCAGCAACGTTGTCCGGACCCGGCCGACCAGCTCGGTGAACGCGGGCGCGCCCGAGCAGTCGACGCGCACGGCCATCTGGTTGACGAACATGCCGATCAGGTCGGCCAGCTCGGGAAGGTCGCGGCCGGCGACCGGGACGCCGACGACGATGTCGTCCACTCTGGACAGTCGCGACAGGAGCGCCGCGTAGCCGGCCAGCAGCACCATGAACGGCGACGCCGACAGCTCCCGGCTCAGCTCACCGACCCGGTCGATCAGTCCTTCCGGGAGGGCGAAGTGCACCTGGTCACCGGCGAACGTCAGCTCCGACGGCCGCGGCCGGTCGGTGGGCAGGCCGTGCACCGGCGGCAGCCCGGCGAGCTGCTTGCGCCAGTAGTCCAGCTGCTCACTGGATGTTTCGAGCTGCCCGCGCTGCCAGGCCGAGAAGTCCGGGTACTGGATGGACAACTCGGGCAGCTTCGGCTCGCGGCCCTCGAACACGGCGTCGCACGCCTCACCCAGCTCGGTCCCCAGCACCAGCACCGAACCGGCGTCGAACACGGTGTGGTGCACCACGAACGTGAGAACCCACTCGTCGTCGGCCATCCGGCACACCTGCGCCCGCCACGGCGGTGGCGAGTCGAGCGGGACGGCCTCACGTGTGACGGCGCCGACGAGTTCGGCGAGCCGGTCTTCACGGGTGCCGGCGGGCAGATCCCGCAGGTCGTGGACCTCGGGCTCGATCGGCACCTCGGCGTGCACCACCTGCATGAGCGCGCCGCCGTCCATGCGGAAGGACGTGCGCAGCGCCTCGTGCCGCCCGACGATGACGCCGAGCGCGGCACGCCACTGCTCCGCGGTCAGCGGGCGGTCCAGCCGGGCCTGGCAGTGCAGGTTGTACACCGGGGACGCCGGGTCGAGCTGGCCGGACAGCCAGATCCGCTCCTGGCCGAACGAGGCCGGGAACGTCCATTCCTTCGTGTCGCTCATGATTTCCTGTTCAGTGAGAGGTCACGCGAGAGTGCCGCGTCGGTCCAGGTGGTCGTGAGTGGCGTTTCGGGTTCTAACCCGAAACGCCACTCACGACCCGCCGCACGGTTCAGCGCTCGAGCTTCGGGATGGTGGTCCTCGCGGGTTCTTCGGCGGGCGCCTCGGTCTTGCCTGCGCGCAGTTCCTCGATCCGCTCGGCCAGAGTGGCCACTGTGGACGCTTCGAACAGCGTCTTCATCGCCAGCCGCGTACCGGTCGCCTTGCGCACCTGGGCGATGAGCTGGATGGCGACGAGCGAGTTCCCGCCGAGGGCGAAGAAGTCGTCGTGCACGCCGATCTTCTCCACGCCGAGCAGCTCGGTCCACTGCCGGGCGATCTCGGCCTCCAGGTCGGTGCGCGGGGCGACGTAGTCGTCCTCCGACACCTTCACCGGCGCTTCGCCCGGTTCGTCCAGCTCCTCGGCGGTGACCCGGTGCTCGATCAGCTCCCGCACCGGGAGGGTGCTGATCACCACCTGCCCGCCGAGACCGGGGGCCAGCGCCCGGACGAACGCCTCGGCGCCGTCCACCGGCCGGATCCCGGTCGACGTCTTGTCCACAGTGGACACGGTGGACATATCGGACGCGGCATTCAGCCCACCACCGACCGCCTCCTGATCGACCTGGCGCAGCACGAAATCCTCGATCGTGACGAGCACGCGGCCGGTCTCGTCGCACAGCGAGAGGTCGGCCGCCACCACCTGGTCGCCGCCGGAGTCGCGGTAGCGCAGGTGGCTGCGGAAACTCGCCGGGAGCGTGTCGTGCACGACGATCCGGCCGTAGCTCATCGGCAGGTAGGTGCCGCTCCCCCGGCCCCGGCCGAACGCGGTCGCGACGTCCAGCAGTGCCGGATGCAGCCCCCACGCGCCGATGTCGCCCGCCGCCGCGTCGGGAGCCGTGATCGTGGCCAGTTCCTCCTGTGCGCCGATGCGGTGTTCGCGCAGCGCGGCCCAGCGCGGGCCGAAGGTGACCATGCTGGTGCGGCCGGTGCCGAAGCCGTGCCCGTCGTCGATCGGCTCGGTCCGCGCGGTCACCGCTTCGATGTCCACAGTGGACGTCGCCCCGGCCGTGACCCAGCCGGCGGATCCGCGGACGTGGGTCCGGCTCGCGCCGGCGACGTGGCCGGTCACGGTGAAGTCGTCGCCGTCGAACTCCACGCGGTACTCGGCGGTCGAGCCGTCCGGAACGCCGAACGGTTCCAGGAACGCGACGTCCCGCAGCTCGACGACGTGTCCGTCGCCGGGCTTCGGCAACGCCGCGGCCACCGCCGCACGGACGGTCTCCAGGTGTCCCGTGCCCGGCACCACCGGCACCCCGGCGATCCGGTGCTCGTCGAGCAGCCAGTGCGTGGCCGCCGAGACGAGGCCGTGCGCGCCGTCCTCGGACCGCGTGGTGAGCACGGGGTGCTCGACGGGACCGAGCGCCCGCGACCGGGCGGTGCGGATCGTGGTCGGCGCGGCCACCTCCGCGGCCATGCCGACCTCGTCCCAGCCGCCCCAGGCGTGCGAGACGAGCCGAGCTCGCCAGCCGTGGTCACCTCGCGCGTAGGCGTCGAGGAAGTTGTTGGCGGCGCAGTAATCGACCTGGCCGATGCCGCCTGCCACCGCGGTGATCGACGAGCACAGCGCGACGAAGTCCATCGGCAGGTCGGCGAACGCCTCGGCCAGCGCCAGCGTCCCGGCGATCTTCGGGGCCAGCACGGCCTCGGCCGCGGCCCGCTCCTTCACCTCGGCGACGCCGCCGCCGGGCAGCCCGGCGGCGTGCACGATCCCGTCGAGGCCGCCGAACTCGCGCTCGGCCAGCTCACGCACCTCACGCAGGCGCGCCGCGTCGGTGACGTCGGCGGCGGCGACGTGCACCTCCGCGCCCGCGGCCTCCATCCGCCGGACGGCGAGCATCGCGCGCCCGGCGCGGTCGGTGCCGCCGTGCGCGGCGAGGTGTGCGTCCCACTCCGCCCGCGGTGGCAGCCCGGCGCGGGTGACCAGCACGAGCTTCGCCCGCACCCGGCGGGCGAGGTCCTCGGCGAGCGTGATGCCGATACCGCCGGTCCCGCCCGTGATCAAGTACCGGCCGCCGTCGCGCAGCACCGGCTCGGCGGCCGCGGGCAGTTCGAGCTGGGTGTAGTCCAGCACCCAGCGACGACCGGCCCGCAGCGCGACCTCGGCCGCCGCGTCGGCCGGGCGGAACAGCTCGGCGACGACGTCCTGCAAACCATCAACGTCGATCCGGCGCACCACCGTGCCCGCGATCTCCAGCGGCACCACCCGCGCGATACCGGCGAGGGTCGCGTGCTCGGGCCGGGTCAGGTCGGCGCCGGTGACGTCGGCGGTACCGGTGCTCAGCACGTCGATCCGCACCGGTTCGCCCCAGGCCTGAACAAGATTGAGCACGCTGAAGAACCCGAGGTCCTGTGCGGCCATGCCGCGCTCCTCCCCGGCCAGCGTCCAGGCGTGCACGACCCGCTCGGGCCGGGCGGGCAGCGCGGCCACGAGCGCGTCGTAGTCCTCGCGCACCCCGGGCCGGACGGTGAATCCGGTCTCCGTCGCGGCGAATCCGTCGCCGGGGCGCACTTCGGTGACCGTCACACCCGCGTCGCGCAGGAGGCCGGGCAGGACGTCGTCGGCGGCGAAGACGAGCGCGTTCGCGAACGGCTCGCGTCTCAGGTCCGGTTCCGCTTGCCGCCACGCCGGGACCGCGAACCATTCGGACAGCGGCAGCGGACCGCTCGGCCGCACGGGCTGGGCGGCCGTGACCGGATCCGGGTCGACCCAGTACCGCTTGCGCGCGTACGGGTAGCCGGGCAGCGGCACCCGCTGGCCGGGCGCGCCGAACGTCCGCGGTTCGAGGGAAACCCCGTTCGTCCACAAGAGACCGGCCGCGCCGTACAGCGTTTCGACGTCGCCGATGCGCTCGTTGCGGCCTGGCAGGCTCGGCTGCGGTGCGGGCATCCCCTTCGGAACCTGGCCGCGGGACAGCCCGGACAGCTGATGACCCGGACCGCATTCGACGAGCGCCCAGCGGCCGCTGTGATCCCCACGCACGAACAGGGTCTTGACGCAGTCGCCGAACCGGACGGCCTGACGCAGGTGAGACGCCCAGTAGGCGGGGTCGGTGGCCTGGGCGTCGGTGATCCACTCGCCGGTGACGTTCGACAGGAACGGCAGCGCCGGCGTGGTGCGGGCGACGGCGGCGACGGCCTCGGTGAACTCGGCGAGGATCGGGTCCATCATCGGTGAGTGGAACGCGTGCGAGGTCACCAGCTCGCGGCACTGCACGCCGCTGGCCTTGAGTGTCGCCGCGAACTCCGCGACCTCGTCCGAAGGCCCGGCCACGACGCAGGTGCCGGGCCCGTTCACCCCGGCGATCGCGAGGGTGCCCGGCAGCCGCGTGGCGACGCCCTCCTCGTCGAGCTGGACGGCCAGCATCGCCCCGGCAGGCATCGACTGCATCAACCGGCCGCGCGTGGCGACCAGGTTCAGCGCGTCCGGCAGGGTGAAGACCCCGGCGACGGTGGCGGCGACGTACTCACCGACCGAGTGACCGATCATCGCCGCGGGCCGCACGCCCCAGCTCTGCCACAGCATCGCCAGCGCGTACTCGACGACGAAC
The DNA here is from genome assembly GCF_024628825.1 of Amycolatopsis roodepoortensis. Taxonomy (NCBI): domain Bacteria; kingdom Bacillati; phylum Actinomycetota; class Actinomycetes; order Pseudonocardiales; family Pseudonocardiaceae; genus Amycolatopsis; species Amycolatopsis roodepoortensis. Next base: position 9,047,621 of record NZ_CP102415.1, on the reverse strand, counting down.
AGCGCGGGCTGGGTCACGCGGGTTTCCCGCAGCGCCTGCTCGCCGCCGCGCCCGAAGATCAGCTCGCGCAGCTCCGGCAGCTCGGATTCGAGCAGCCGCAGGCACTCGTCGACAGCAGCGGCGAACACCGGCTCGGCGTCGTAGAGCTCGGCGCCCATCCCGGCGTACTGGGAACCCTGCCCGGGGAAGAGGAACGCCACGTTCGTCTCCCCTACCTGCCCGGAAACGAGGCGCCGGGAGTCGCGCAGGCCGTCGACCGCGTCCTCCAGATCACGGGCGACGACGACCGCTCGATGTGGGTACTCGGTGCGCCCGGCGGCCAGGGTGTGGGCCACGTCGGCGAGATCGAGGTCGACGTCCCCGGCCAGTCGGTCGGCCAGCCGGTCGACCGCGGCCGAGAGCGCCTCCTCGGTGTTGGCCGACAACCGCAGCAGGTGCGCCGGGTGCGGTGTCCGGGACCGCTCGGGGACCGGCGCCTCCTCCAGGACGACATGCGCGTTGGTGCCGCCGACACCGAACGAGCTGACGCCCGCGCGCCGCGGCGCCTGGCCCGCCTCCCACTTCGTCACCACACGCGCCGGGAAGAACGGGCTCGCCGGGAAGTCGATACCGGGGTTGGGTTCGTGGTAGTTGATGGTCGGCGGGATCAGCCCGTGCTCCATCACGAGCACGGCCTTGATCAGCGAGACCACGCCCGCCGCCTGCGACAGGTGGCCGATGTTGGACTTCACCGAGCCGATCGCGCACCAGCCGGTGTCCTCGGTCCCGTTCCCGTACACAGTGGACAGTGCGGTGATCTCGATCGGGTCGCCCAGCGCGGTGCCGGTGCCGTGCGCCTCGACGTAGCCGATGGTGCGCGGGTCGACACCGGCCATGCCGACGGCCTGCGCGACCGCCTCGGTCTGCCCGGACATGCTGGGCGCGGAGAAGCCGACCTTGGTGGCGCCGTCGTTGTTGATCGCGTTGCCGAGCACGACGCCGCGGATGTGGTCACCGTCCTCGATCGCCTGCGAGAGCCGTTTCACCAGCACGACCCCGACGCCGCTGCTCCAGACCGTGCCGTTGGCTCCGGCGTCGAACGCGCGCACGTGGCCGTCCGGCGAGGTGAAACCGTCGACGCCCATGTAGCCGACGCCGTGCGGCATCTCCACGTTGACCCCGCCGGCCAGCGCCATGTCGCACTCGCCGTTGCGCAGCGCCTCGCAGGCCAGGTGCACCGCGACCAGTGAGGTCGAGCAGGCGGTGAACACCGCGAGGCTCGGGCCGCGGAGGTTGAGCTTGTACGACACCGAGGTCGTCAGGTAGCTCGGCTGGTTGCCGGTCGAGATGCCGATACCGCCGTGCTGCGAGGCGAGGAGCCGTTCGTTGCGCATCAGGTTCTCGGTCAGGTATCCGGTGCCCCCGGATCCGCCGTAGACGCCGATCGCGCCGCTGAACCGGGCCGGGTCGTAGCCCGCGTCGGTCAGCGCCGCGTGGCACGACTGGAGGAACAGCCGATGCTGCGGATCGGTGATCTCGGCCTCACGGCTGGTCATCCCGAACAGTTCGGCGTCGAACTCGTCGAAGCCGTCGACCACGGCGGTGGCGTTCACCCAGCTCGGATCGTCCACTGTGTCCGGTGAAGCACCGCGGGCGATCATCTCCTCGCGGGTGGCGGGCACGATCGATTCGACGCCGTCGACGAGATTCCGCCAGAACTGGTGCGCGTCTCGCGCGCCGGGCACGCGCACGTCGAGCCCGACGATCGCGATCGGTTCGGCTCCGGGATCGCCGGTGCCGGTTTCGGGGTGGTGGGTCACGGTGGTGCTCCTATCAAGGGCCGGTGGGGCCGGCGGTGCGACGGGGTCTTCTGGACTGGGTACGGCCGCGGCGGGCGGCGACGCGTTCGGCGGCACGGGCCAGTTCGGGGCTGGCGGCGGCACCGGAGTGCAGGTGCGCGGCTAGGGCGCGGACGGTGGGATGGCTGAACAGGTCGACCATCGGGATCCGGCGGGCGAGCCGGTCGGTGAGCTGGGCGTGGACCCGGGCCAGGGCGAGCGAATTCCCGCCGACGTCGAAGAAATTGTCGGTGTGCCCGACTTCGGCGACACCGAGGACGTCGCACCAGGCACGCGCGATCACGGCCTCGGTCGCGGCCAGCGCCGCCGGATCCGCGGCCACCGTTGGCGGCCGTGCCCGGACGCGGGTCGCCGCGGCAGGCGCGGCGGTGCGGACGTCCGCCCGCGGCAGCTCCGGCACGCTGGTCCCGACCGGCGCGTCCGGCGCCGCGGCCAGCGCGCCGAGCAGCGCGACGTAGTCCTCGGCGAGCCCGGCCATCCGGGCGTGGTCGAACAGGTCCGGGTTGTACAGCAGTTCGACGCCGTCGTCGTGGACGTACACCGTGAGGTCGAACGGCGACCCCGGCTTGTCGACCGGCAGCCACGCCGAGGCCACGCCGGGCAGGTCCAGCCGCGGCTCGGTGAAGTTCAGGACGTTGAACATCACCTGCACGAGCGGGGCGTGCGCGGGGTCGCGGGGCACGCCGAGCGCCTCGACCAGCCGCTCGACCGGCGCGGCCGGATGCGCGGTCGCGGCGAGGAGTTCCGCGCCGCCGTCGCGGACGTGCGTGGCGAAGTCCGCAGTGTCGTCGGCCCGCAGCCGCACCGGCACGATGTCCACGAAGAACCCGGCGACCTCTTGGCATTCGGCGAGCTGCCGGTCCGCGACGACCGTGGCGACCAGATGGTCGGTCGCGCCGGTGAGCCGCCGCAGCAGCTGGCCGAACGCGGCGAGCAGGACCCCGGCACGCGTCGTGCCGGTGCGGGCGGCCAGCACCAGGACCGACTCGGCGACACTGTCCGAAAAGGACTGACGCAGGCTCGCACCACGGTAGGTCTGCACGATCGGGCGGGGCCGGTCGCGCGGAAGGTCCACTGTGGCCGGTGCACCGGCGAGATGTTCTGTCCACCATGCGACATCCACGGCCTCACGGCGTTCGTCGCGTCCGGCTCGCCACACCGCGTAGTCCGCATAGGACGCCACCGGCGGCGGCAGCGGCTCACCCCGGTAGGCCGCCGACAGGTCGGCGCACAGCAGCTCCTGCGACCAGCCGTCGAACACCGCGTGATGCAGCGTGAAGCCGAGCACGTGCTCCGTCGCGCCGAGCCGGTAGAGCCGCACGCGCCAGGGAGCCTCGCGGTCGAGACGCACCGGCGTCGCGGCGTCGGCGGCCAGCCGGGCCCGCAGACCGTCCTCGGTCACCGGCGCCACCGGCAGCGGAACGTCCGACGGCGGAAGGCGATCCGCCACCGGCGCTCCGTCGACGGCCCGGATCCGCCAGCGGAGCACGTCGTGCCGCTCGGCGACCGCGCGCAGGGCGTGACGCAGCGCGTCGACGTCCAGCGCGCCGGTCAGCCGGAACGCCATCGCGATGTTGTACGGCGCGGCGTCCGGGGCGAGCTGGTCGAGGAACCACAGCCGCCGCTGCTGCGGGGACAGCGCGGGCGCGTGCCCGGTGGTCAGTCCCGGCCCGGTCAGCGGTGGCGCGGAGGCGACCCGCCGGGTGAGCCCTTCGAGCGTTCCGCCTGCCAACACGTCCTCCGTGGCGACGTCCGCGGCCAGCTCCGTCCGTAGGGCCGCGACCAGCCGCATCGCGGCGATCGAATTCCCGCCCGAGGCCAGGAAATCCGGTCCCGCGCCGGAGCCGAGCACGCGGCGCCAGATGGCCGCGACCGCGCGTTCGGCCGGGGTGCCGAGCGGACCGAGGTCCTCTTGTTGTCCCGCCAGCGCCGCTTCGGCGAGGTCGCGCAGCGCGGGCCGGTCGATCTTGCCGGTGACCGGGTTGACCGGCAGCCGGTCGAGCACCCGGACCGCGGCCGGGCGCATCGCGGCGGTGAGCCGGTCCCGGCCGAGTTCGTCCACATCGGACGGTGCGGACGCCGGTGCGAGGAAGGCCACCAGCCGGGTGCCCGCCGGCCCGGGGACGGCCGCCACCGCGGCGGCGTCGACGTCCGGGTGACTCGTGAGCGCGGCCTCCACCTCGCCCAGCTCGATCCGCTGGCCGCGGACCTTCACCTGCCGGTCGGCGCGGCCGAGGAACTCCAGCCGGCCGTCGGGCAGCTCGCGGGCCAGGTCGCCGGTGCGGTAGAGCCGCTCTCCCGGTGTGGTCGGATCGTCGACGAACTTCGCGGCGGTCAGCTCGGGGCTGCCAAGGTAGCCGAGCGCGACGCCCGGGCCGCCGATGAGCAGCTCGCCGATCTCGCCGGGCGCGACCGGCCGCAACTCGGCGTCCACGACGAAGGCCCGGTGGTTCGGCGTCGGGCGGCCGAGCGGCAGCGGGTCGGCCGGGATGCCGGTGACCTCGTCGGTGACGACCACGACGGTGGTCTCGGTCGGGCCGTAGGCGTTGAAGAACCGCCGCCCCGGCATCCAGCGCGCGGCGAGCTCCGCGGGCACCGGCTCGCCACCGCAGGCGATGACGCGCCAGCCGGGGACGGCCGCAGGGTCCACCATGGACAGCAGCGTCGGCGTGACGAAGCCCCACTCGACGTCGTGCTCGACGAGGAACCGCCGCAGCCGTTCGGGGTCGGACCGGTCGGCGGCGCTGGTGAGCTGGACCGATCCGCCGTGCGCCAGCGGGACGAACACGTCCATGGTGAAGGCGTCGAAGGCGGGCGACGAGATGCCGAGCGTCCGGGTGCCCGGCCGGATCCCGAGGGCGGCGGGGAACCCGGTGACGAACGCGACCACGTTGCGGTGGCTGGTCAGCACGCCCTTGGGCCGTCCGGTGGAGCCGGAGGTGTAGAGAAGGTGGACGAGGTCGTCCGGCCCGGCGGGGCACTCGACGGGCCCGTCCACGGGCGCGGGCACGTCGAGCGCCTCGATGCCTTCCGTGGCCCCGAATTCGGCCTTCGCGCGGTCACCGACGACCAGCGAGATCCCGGCGTCCGCGGCGATTTCGGCCAGCCGGGCCTTCGGGCCGCCGGGTTCGAGCGGCACGTAGGCGGCCCCGGACAGCAGCACCCCCACGACGGTCGAGATCAGCTCCGGCCGCCGGTCCGCGCAGACACCGACGCGGACGCCGGGTCCGGCACCCCGGGCGCGAAGCAGCCGGGCGACGCCGGTCGCCGAAGCGACCAGTTGGCGGTACGTGAGCCGGGCGTCACCTTGCCGGACGGCGACGGCGTCCGGCGTACGCGCCGCCTGAGTGAGGATCAGCTCCGTGAGCGTGGTGTCCGGATAGGACAGTGGCGGGCCATGGCCGCCCGTGACGGGCAAGGTGTCGGTCACCGAGGGGTCTCCTGGTCGGCTGTGTGGTGCGGTGGTTCGATCCAGTACCGCTCCCGCTGGAACGGATAGCCCGGCAAGGGGACGCGGCCGGGATCGCCGTCCGCGCTCCACTCGACGTCGGCGCCTCCTGTCCAGCGGGCGGCCAGGTCTCGCTCCGCCCCGGCCGGGCCCTCGACGTCGGTTCCGTTCGCCAGCAGGGCGTCGAGCGCGTCGACCGCCGACGCGACCGAGTCCGCCACCACGGCGGCCCGGCAGGCGAACGCCCTCCGGCCCGACAGCGTGTACGCCACGTCCCTGAGGTCCGGCGTGTCCGTGGCGAGCCGGTCGCGCAGCCTGGACACCGCCTCGCGCAACGCCTTCGGGTCACGCGCGGACACCGGCAGGACGAAGGAACCGCTCGCCGCGGGCCGCGGCGCGGCGACAGGCGCCTCCTCGACGATCATGTGCACGTTCGTGCCGCCCATGCCGAACGAGCTGACCCCGGCCACCCGCCGCTCGCGGGCGGGCCAGTCGGCGGCCTTCGCCGGGACGTACCAGGGACCGCCCGCCAGGTCGACCTCCGGATGCGGGGCCGTGAAATGCGGGTTCGGCGGGATGACCCCGTGCCGCACGGACAGCACCGCCTTGATCAGCCCGGCGATACCGGCCGCCGCGTCGAGGTGCCCGATGTTCGTCTTCACCGAGCCCAGCGCACACGATTCCGGCGGCGCGTCCCGGTAGACGCGGTTCAGCGCGGCCACCTCGATCGCGTCACCCAGCGGAGTGCCGCTGCCGTGGGCTTCGAGCAGCGCGACCTCGTCCGGGGCGACCTCCGCGACGGCCAGCGCTTCGGCCACTGCGGCCGCCTGCCCTGCCGGTCCCGGCACGGCGTAGCCCGCGCGGTCCGGGCCGTCGTTCGTGATCGCCCAGCCGGGCAGCACGGCGTAGACGTGGTCGCGGTCGGCGATCGCGTCCGCCAGCCGCCGAAGCACGACCGCTCCGGCGCCCGAGCTGAACCCGGCGCCCGCCGCGGCGACGTCGAACGCGCGGCACCGGCCGTCCGGTGAGACGAGGCCGCCACTGCGGTATCGCGGCCACGTCACGCTCGCCCCGCCTGCCAGCGCGACGTCGCACCGGTAGTCCGCGAGACTCTGCGCGGCCAGCGCCACCGCCGCGAGCGAGCTGGAGCACGCGCTCTGCACGGCCACCGCCGGCCCGGTCAGCCCGAGCCGGTAGGCGACCTGGCCGGGCAGGTGGTCGGTGAGCTGGCGGCCGGTCAGCCGCCCCTCCCAGTCGTCCGGGTCGACGTCGCCGGTCACCGCCGGGTTGCCGAACAGGTGGAAGAGGAAGTAGCGGTTCACCGAGGTCGCCGTGAACACCCCGACCGGCCCGGTCTCGGCGGCGGGGTCGCGGCCCGCGTCTTCGAGTGCCTGCCACGCCGTTTCGAGGAAGAGCCGGTGCTGCGGGTCGGTCCTGGCGGCCTCGTCGGCGGTGAAGCCGAAGAACCCGGCGTCGAACTCCTCGATCCCCTCGATCCGGCCGCCCGCCCGCACGTACGCCGGGTCGGCCCGCAGGCCCGGCCCGATGCCCAGCGCCGTCAGCTCGTCGTCGGTGTAGTCGTGGATCGAGTCGACGCCCGCACAGAGGTTCCACCAGAAGGAAGCGGTGTCCGGCGCGCCGGGGAACCGGCAGGCCAGCCCCACTACGGCGATGAGATCCCCGGCCTGCTCCTCCGCGGTGACGGACGTCCGAGTGTCCGAAGTGGACTTCGTGAGCCAGGCGGCCTGCCCGGCGATGGTCGTGCGCTCGAACAGGGCGAGCAGCGGGACGTCCACGCCGAACTCGTCGGCCAGCCGCACCTGCACCCGCCCGAGCCGCAGCGAGTCGCCACCGGCGTCGAAGAACGCCTCGGTGCTGCCGATCCGGTCACGGCCCAGCACCTCGCACCAGATCCGGTGCACACGTTCCTCGGCCGGGTTCAGCCGCTCGGCCGGGACGGTCGCGGCCGAGCGCGGATCCGGCAGCGCCCGTTCGTCGAGCTTTCCGGTGACTGTCAGCGGAAAACTGTCCAGTACCGCGACGGCCGCGGGCACCGAGTAACCGGGCAGGGCGTCCACCAGCGCGGCCCGGAGCACCCGGCCGTCCGGACGCGGGCCTGCCGCGGTCACGTAGGCGAGCAAATCGCCGTCTCGCACGATCGCGCGGGCTTCGGCGACGCCAGGCTGTTCGGCGAGCTTGGCTTCGATCTCGGTCAGCTCCACCCGGAATCCGCGGACCTTGACCTGCCGGTCGAGCCTGCCGAGGCAGACGAGGTTCCCGTCCGGCAGAAGCCTGCCGAGGTCGCCGGTCCGGTAGCGGCGGCCGCCGTCGGCGGTCACCCCGAACGCCGGGCTCGGCTGGTCGAGGTAACCGTCGACGAGGTGCCGTCCGCGCACTTCGAGTTCGCCGCTGTCCAGCACGGTGAGTGTGAACCCGGGCAGCGCGCGCCCGATCGGCAGCGGCCCGTCGGCGTCCGGGTCCAGCTCGGCGGCGGTCGTCCGGTAGTGCGCGGCGAAAGTCACCTCGGTGGCGCCGTAGCCGTTGACGAACACGCATTCCGGCGCGAACCGGCCGCGGCGGACGTCGGCGTGGGTCGCCTGTTCGCCGCCGAGCAGCACGGTCCGCACGGACGGCAGGCCGGTCTCTCCGAGGACGTCGAGCAGGTGGCGGTAGACCGTGGGCGTCGAGTGGTAGACGGTCACCTCGTGCCGGGCCAGCTCGCGCGCGGCGTGGGCGACGCCGTGCGCACGCAGGTCGACCGGTACGAGCGCGGCGCCGGTGAGCAGGGCCGGATAGAGGTCCGGGATCGCCGCGTCGAAGCCGAACGACGCGAGCAGGCTGAGCCGGTCGGCCGGGGTGATGCCGAGCGCGTCGATCTGGTTGTCGACGACGTGCAGAAGGTTGCGGTGGGTCTGCGCGACGGCCTTCGGCCTGCCGGTGGAGCCGGACGTGAACAGCACGTACGCCAAGCCGTCCGGGTCGGATTCGGGCACCGGGAGCGGCGCGGTCTCCGCACCCGAACGCACCAGCCGCGCGGATCCGGTGCGGCACAAGAACTCCGCGAGCTCGACATACTCCGGGTCCGCGAGCACGGCGGTCACCCGCGCGGCCGCGAGCTGGTACTCGAGCCGCTCCCGGGGGAAGGACGGGTCCAGCGGGACGTAGGTGCAGCCCACGGCGAGGGTGCCGAGGATCGCCGCGATCGCGGCGCTGCCGTGCCCGGTGACGAGCCCGACCCGCTCCCCCGGCCGCACACCGGCGTCGTGCAACCGCAGCGCGCGGCCGCCCGCGAGGCCGGCGAGCCGGGCGTAGGTGATCCCGCCGCCGTGCTCGAAGACCGCGATCCGGTCGGGCGTTTGCCGGGCGTTTACGTCGAATCGGCTGACGCAGCCGGGTCGTGTCATCGGGCGTCGAGCAGTCGCTCCGAGGTTTTTCGGGCGCGCGACAACAACAACGGCGTGGACTTCATCTTGCTCCCCAGTGCAGATTCAGGTGAAGAATCACGCAAGGTTAAGACGACCGGCCGCGCCGTGGAATACGAATTTCGCGGATTTAGTCCGAACGCTCCATCCATATTGGACCATACGTCGCAGTTTTCCGCGCCTTACCCCCGAATCGGCGCCCTGGCCAGCACTTCGCGACGGTCCTTCGGACACAAACGACACTCGATCGATCACTTTCGGTGACACGTCGGATATTAACCGACACCTTGTCGGAAAATACCTTCACCGACAGCAGACGGGCCGATTTCCGCGATCGATTCAGAAATACGGTCGCGCGGGCGACCGCCGACCTGAGGCGGCTTCCCGGGCACGGCCATCTCCGGCGACCAAATGAAGCCGAAACGCATTTCAGCGAGAATTAAATTCCGCGACGGCGAATAATCAGCGTTCAGTCTTTGCCGGGTTCGCCCATCACGAGACCTTCGATGGTGTGCTTCTGCGTGATGGGCCGCAGGGTGTCGACGATCGGGCAATCGAGGTGGGCGCGCACCGAGTCCGGCAGGGTCGCCCAGTATTCCCTCGTCACGGCGGTGTCGTGGCGGGCGTCGTTGCCCGCTCCCGGCCCGTCGAGACCGAGGACGAGAACGGGACGGCTCTTGGCCGAGTGGTTCGCGGTTCCTCTGTGGACGGTCAGCGCCGACCGGATCGAAATGTCGCCCATACGCGGGAATTTGCGGACGGCCAGCTCGCGGTAGCGCGGGTACGCCTCCCGGGGCGGGAACATGCCGTGCTCGAACGTGCCGCCGTCCTCCCAGTGCGTGCCGGGCGCGATCTCGAAGGGCCCCATGTCCGGTTCGGTGTCGACGGCGGTCACGTTGACGGCCAACGAGTTCAGCCTGCCGTGGCGGGCGGTCTCCTCGGGCATCGGGAAGTCGCGGTGCCATGGCTGGTCCATCGCGCCCGCCAGCGGGACGTCGAAGCCGACCTCGACGATCCGGTACTCCGGACCCAGCACGGCCTCGGCGACGGCGGTGATCCACGGATGGGATGCCAATTCCGCGAAGCCGCGCAACTGTTCGGGATGGATTTCGACGTAGAACCGGTTGGGTCCGCGACCGACCGCGCCGTTCTCGCGGCCGCGCGCCTCGGCGAACGCCGTCTCGATGTCTTCGCCCAGCCGTCCGACCCACTCACGAGTGAACGCCTGCGGGAGACCGATGATGCCCTCCCGATGCAGGCGGGCCGTCAGGGATTCGAGTTCTTCGGCGGGCAGCGGGGCGGGGGTGGGGGCGGTGTGATTGACGGGCATCTCGACCTCCGGGCGACACGGCACTGTCACTCCAGTTTGCAACGTGGCATGCCACGTTGCAAGAGGTATCCTCGCCGCGAGCGAGAGGACGAGGATGAACCCGAAACTGCGGGATGTGGCCGAGCACGCCGGGGTGTCCGTGCGGACGGTGTCGAACGTGGTCAACGGCTTCCGCTACGTCGCCCCGGCGACCAGGGAGCGGGTGCAGGCGAGTATCGACGCCCTCGGCTACCGGCCCAACATGGCCGCCCGGACACTCCGGCAGGGCCGGACCGGGCTGGTCGCGCTGGTGATCCCGGAAATCGACTCGCCCTACTTCTCCGAGCTCGCCGCGCGGACGGTGCGTATCGCCGAAGCCCGGGGACTGACGGTCCTCATCGACCAGACCGACGGCGACGCCGAACGGGAGACGCAACTGCTGCACGGACGGCGCAGCCAATTGGTCGACGGCGTGCTGTTCAGTCCGTGGGCGGTGACCCCCGCGGAACTGGCCTCCCGGACCGACACCGCTCCCCTCGTGCTCCTCGGGGAGCACGACGGTACCGCCGGGGTCGACCACGTCGCGATCGACAACGTCGCGGCCGCACGCGAGGCCACCGCGCACCTGCTGGCGCGCGGCCGTCGGCGGATCGCCGCGGTCGGGAGCCAGCCGCGTTCGCTCAACGCGACCGCCCGCCAGCGGCTGGCCGGATATCGGGAGGCGCTCGCCGACGCCGGGCTGCCGGCCGAGCCCGAGCTTGAAGTGACCGTGCCGAGTCTGCATCGCGCCGACGGCCATCAGGCGATGCTGCGGCTGCTGAACTCTCCCCGTCCGCCCGACGCGGTGTTCTGCTTCACCGACGAACTCGCGCTGGGCGCGTTGCGAGCCGCCGCCGACCGCGGCGTCGCGGTGCCGGATTCCTTGGCACTGATCGGTTTCGACGACATCGAAGACGGCAGGTTCAGTGTCCCGGCGCTCACCACCGTCTCCCCGGACAAGGATCGCATCGCCGAACTCGCCCTCGACCGGCTGGCCGAGCAGATGTCGAGCCCGCGATCACCGCGCTCGATCGTCGCCCCGCACCGGCTGGTCGTCCGGGAAACGAGCTGAGCCCGGGCCGTGATCACTGCGGCGCGGGTTCCTTCGAGTACCGTCCCAGGCCGCCGATCGCGGCCATGATCAGCACGACCCCCACGACACCCGCGACCGTCAGCCGTTCATCCAGCCAGACGACGGCGATCAGGACGGCGGTGACCGGTTCGAGCAGGGTCGCCACCACCGCCGCGCCGCTGGGGGTGGACCGGAGGCCGGTGAACAGCAGCGCGTAGGCGAGCGCCATGGTCACGGCCCCGAGGTAGCCGATCAGCGCCCACGACCGGAGGTCGCCGGTCCACATCCCACCACCGGTCGCCAGCGGCACGATCAGCCCGGCGGGCACTAGGACCATCGCGGCGACACAGGTCGTCGTCGTGGTCATGGTCAGCGTGTCGAGCCTTAGGGACAGTGGACCGGCTGCGTCGGCGGAGAGGGCGTAGGCGGCGCCGGACGCGAGTGCGGCGAGCACACCTAGAACCGGATACGGCGCTTCGCCGTCAGGGCTGCCGGCAACGCTGACGAGGAGGAGCCCCGCGAGTGCGACTGCGACCGTGAGGAACTGGCCGGCGGAGGGCCTGCGGCGACGCCTGACGCTGCCGGTGATCAGCAACAGCACCGGCGCGAATCCGAGACACACCACGGTGGTGATGCTCACCCCGGCCCACAGGACGGCCACGAAGAAGAGCAGCTGGAAGATCGCCGTCGAAACCCCGACCACGGTCACTCGCCGCCAATGCCGCCGCCCGAGCCGCACGCAGTCACGCGACCGCCGCAGCACGGCGGCGGCGATCACCAGGACGACGACCGCGACCAGGGCGCGATACCCGCCGATGGCCAGCGGCGAGAGGCCAGAAGCGTCGTGGACGACCGGGATTACCGGGCCGATCGTGCCCCAGAGCACGCCGGCCAGACACACCAGGACCAGTGCTCTCCCCCGGCCGGCGGACGCTTGAACGGGCTCTGTTTCCGTGGTTGCCACACCGGCAGCATGACAAACGGTCTCGGACCCGGTCGACGCCGGACCCGGAGTTCGCCGATTTACCGGTTTTCGTTCCGGCGAAAAGGTGTGTACGCGGACCGCGCCTATCGGTGAGGGTGATTCCCACGCCAACGGAAACAGCCGGGCGAATTCCACAAAGCTCAGAGAGGGGTAAATCGTGCGTGAATTGCGATTCGTCGGCGTCACGACCGCCGTATTGTTGGCGCTGGGCGCCGGGTCGGCCTCGGCCGCCACAGCCGCGGACGGCGGGCTGGAGGGCCAGAACGAGGACTCCGTGACCCAGGACAGCGAACGCTACCGGAACTTCGACCTCCAGGAGGTCGGCGGGCCGCTTCTCGCCAGGGTCGTCGTCGACCTGAAGGACCGCGATTTCACCGTATGCGACAAGAAGGCGAACGGCTACTGGGCCTACGCTTCGTTCCAGGAAACGGTGAGTTCGCCTCCGGCGAAGCCCTACTACCGGGACACGACTTCAGGTCCGAAGTGCACCCATTACGACAAGACGATCTCGAAGAAGAAGGACATCGTCACGATCTGCCAATCCGACCCGCTGTGGGACACCTGCATCGACCGCGGCGTCCGGTGGTGGTGACCGTCCACAGATCCGGGCCACGTCGCGAAAGCCACTTTGGGGACACCTGATGTCTCGAAAGTGGCTTTCGCGACGTGACCGGACTCAGACCTTGCGTCCGACGCCGGCGTAGACGTCGTCCGGTTCGATATCGCGGAGACCGGGCTCCGGCCGCCACAGCGGCGCGCTCACCACACCGGGGTCGACCAGCTCCAGTCCTTCGAAGAGAGCGGCGACTTCGGCGTACGGGCGGAAATACATGGGATCCCTGCTGTTCTTCATCGCCTCGGTGACCGCCGCCATTTCCAGGGGCGCGTGGTCCGCGGTCAGATGCGACAGCGCGACCAGGCTGCCGGCAGGCAGTGCCTCGCGGTAGCGGGTGACGATCTCGGCGGGGTGCAGGCTGTCCGGGATGAAGTGGAACACGGCCACCATGAGCAGCCCGATCGGCTCGCCGTCGGCCAGCAACGCCCGCGCCGCCTCCGAGTTCAGGACCGCTTCCGGACTGCAGAGATCTTCCTCGACGACACTGGCGTTCGGGTTGCCGTCCAGGATGAGCCTGCTGTGGGCGACGGCGACCTTGTCGTAGTCGACGTAGACCACCCGGCATCCGGGGTCCATGTCCTGGGCGATTTCGTGCACGTTGCCGACGGCCGGGATCCCTGAGCCAAGATCGAGGAACCGGGTGATGCCCTGCCCGACCATGTACTGCACGGCGCGGCGAAGGAACGCCCGGTTCGACGCGGCGACCTGGCGGCCCGTCGGCAGGACCGCCATGACCTTCTCACCGACGGCGCGGTCGGCGTCGAAATTGTGGCTGCCGCCGAGCAACCAGTCGTAGACCCGTGCCGCACTGGGCACTCGGATGTCGACACCTTCTGGAACCCGTTCGCCCGCCACGGACACCCCACACCTCGCAACGCATCGGTTCTCGGTACACCCTGTCGCCGGTACGGTACCGACCGCGACACCTCTCTCGAAACCCGCATTAGCATCGTTTTAGATGTATCGTTATCGATGTGAAGGCCAGTGAGTTGTATCTTCTCGGCAAGCACCTGATGGAGCTCGCCGCCCGGGGCATGCGTGACGATTCGGATCCGGAGACCCCGGAGATCCACGACGTGCTGATCTCGGTGCTCGTCGAGGAGCCGGGCTTGTCGATCGGCGAATTGACCGCCCGTACCGGTTTCGCGCAAAGCCACGTCTCGGGTGCCGTCGCCAGAATGCGGGCGGCGGGCGCGCTCGTGACACGTCCTGATCCGGCGGATCGGCGCCGCACCCTGGTCGTCCCGGTCGACGCGTTGGTCGAGGCCGTCGCCCGGCGTCAGCAGCGTGCCGCCGAAGAGATCCTCGCCGCGGCGCTCGCCGAGCTCGATCCGGACGAGGACTCGGTCGCGGACCGGGCCGCGCGCCTCACCCGCGCGGCGGACGAGCTGTACCGGCTGCTGACCGCTCGCGCGCTGGGGGTGGACGAGGATTCCGCCCTCACGCCGTTGCATTCGCTGGCCGAGAAGACGACCGGAAGACCGAAGAACGGAGAGGGAACATGACTGGGGCAGCCGAATACCCGTTCAAGGACACGGAACCGTTGCGGTGTCCCGCGGAATTCATCCGCCGTCAGGACGAGGAACCCGTCGGCCGGGTGCGCCTGGCCTCCGGCGAGGACGCCTGGCTCGTCACGCGTTACGCGGACATCCGGGGCTTGCTCGGCGATCCGCGGTTCCGCCCCTGGGTACCGGGGACCGGCTCGGCCGACGGCGGAGGACTGCTCTTCACCATGTCGGGCCCCGCGCACGCGCGGCTGCGGCGTATCGCGGCCAAGGCGCTCACCCCGCGCCGGATCGAACTGTTGCGCCCGCGCCTGGAAACCCTCGCGGCGGAGTCGGCCGCGAAGCTGATCTCGCAAGGCCAACCCGCCGACGTGCTGAACGGGTTCGCGATTCCTTTCGCCCTCGCGTCGCTCAGCGAGCTTCTCGGTGTCCCGCAGTCGGTTCGCGACGAGCTGCGGTCCTGGACCGACAGCATCGTCGCGGTGTTCACCGCGCCGAGCTATGAAGAAATGGCCGAAGCGGCCCAAAAGCTGGGCGGCTATCTCGCGGAATTGGTGGAGACCAAGCGAAACGCTCCCGGTGACGATCTGCTGACCGGCCTGATCGAGGCCCGCGACGACTCCGGCGACTCGTTGCGCCCGGACGAGATCACGCAGCTCGCCTTCGCGATCGTGATCGCCGGATACGTCCCGCCGTCGAACGCGCTGGCTCAGGCCGTACTCCGGCTGGCCGTCGAACCGGCACTCCCCCGCGACCCCGCCGGGATCCCCGCACTGGTCGAGGAACTCCTGCGCCAGGACCAGAGTTCGGCCACGGACCAGGGACGGGTCGCTGTCGAGGACGCCGAGATAGGCGGAGTTCCGATCCGTGCCGGCGAATTCGTCCTCGCGCCCTTGCGGGCGGGCAACCACGATCGCCGGCGCTTTCCGGAACCGGAGCTGGTCGATCCCGCTCGTACGCCAGGCCATCTCACTTTCGGGCACGGGCCACACCATTGCCTCGGGGCGGCCCTGGCCCGCACGGAACTCCAGGCCGGGCTCACCGCCTTACTCGCCGCCGCACCACGGCTGCGGCTGGCCGTGCCGTTCGAAGAACTCGCCTGGCGGCGGATGTTCCTCACCCTTCGCGGCCCCGTCGACGTCCCTGTCACCTGGTGACGCTTTTCCCGTCGGGTCTTGTATCCGCACTGAAGTTGACCCTGACGCAGGGTCAACCCCTCAGCATGGCTGCCATGAACACGCGAGACAGCCATTTCACGGTCCACCACGACGGCGTCGCGATCCGGGTCTCGCGCGGCGGCCGGGGACGGCCGCTGGTGCTGTGTCCCGGGCTGCTCACGCCACAGGCGGATCTGCACGAGCTGATCGGGTTGCTGCGCCTCGACCACGACGTGGTGACGTTCGACTTGAGAGGCCACGGCCTCTCCTCGCCCGGCGACCGGTACACCTTCGAGGCGTTCCTCGGCGATTTCGGCGCTGTCATGGCGGAGTCGGGCTACGTCGGCCCGCGGGCCGTTCTCGTGGGGCATTCGCTGGGCGCGGACCTGGCCGTGCACTACGCCGCCGGCCATCCGGACGCCGTGTCCGGGCTCGTCCTCGTCGACGGCGCGAACCCGGTGCCCGAACCGTTCCTCACCGAAGCCGACCTGCCGGAGTTCCGGGCGATGGCGGAGGGACTGCGGCACGAGTTCGAGCGGGTCGCGGGCACCGCGCGTCAGGTTCTGCTGTCCCCACAAGACTTCCTCGATCTCAACATCGAGATCGAAGCGGTGCGCTCCGGCATCCTCGACCAGTATCGGAGGATCGACTGTCCGATCCACCTGATCATGGCGGCCTCGATGGCCGGGGACGGCGATGACGAGCGTGCGCGGTGGCGCAACGAGAACTGGCGCGCCGGGGTCGAACGGCTCACCCGCGAGCGGCCGCACGTCTCCACGTCGTGGCTCGACGCCGACCACCGGCTCGTCGTCACCCACGCGCGGGAGATCGCCCGCCTGATCCGCGTTGCCGCACACTGAGCGCATGTTGACCATCGGTGAGCTGGCGTCGTGCGCGGGGGTGACGGTGCGCGCGGTGCGGCACTATCACGCCAAGGGCCTGCTGCCGGAGCCCGAGCGCGACCATTCCGGTTACCGGCGCTACGACGCCGGGGCGGTGATCGAGCTGGTCAGGATCAGGACCCTCGCCGAAGCCGGGGTCCCGCTGTCGCGAGTGCGGGAACTGCTCCAGGCCGACGAACGCGGGTTCGCCGCGGCGGTCGCCGACATCGACGAGCGGCTGCGCGCCGAAATCCGCCAACGGCAGCGGCATCGCGAGCGGATCGCCCGGCTCGCGTCCGGGGACGCCCTGGTGCTGCCGCCGGAGGTGGTCGAGATTCTCGACGTGCTGCGGGCGCACGGCGTCGACGAGAGGATCGTCCAGGTCGAGCGGGACGGCTGGATCCTGCTGGCCGCGCACTCACCCGAACGGATCCCGGAGTGGGCGGCGCGCAAGAAGGAGCAGCTCGCCGATCCGCCGCTCATCGATTTCTATCGCACCCTGGGGCAGGCGCTCGACCGGAGCGACGACGATGCCGAGCTGATCGAGCTCGCCGACAAGCTGGCCGTCCACATCACGCGGATCGCGGACGAGCGGAACGAGGCCTATGTCGGCGACACCGACGTCGCACCGCCGTTCGCCGAACTGATGGACGCACTCGCCTTCGACACCGCGCCGCCGGCCCGCCGGCTGATCGAGCTGCTGAGAACGCGAGGCTGGACCGGCTGGACGAAACTCGAACGCGTGACGCCTGCACCACCGTTGCCGTGAGGTCGAGGGCACTTCAATGGCGCGGGCGAGTACTCGGCTTCCCTTTCGGCGGCGCTCAACGAGCGAGCCGGAAGGCGCGAGGCGGACCTCGACCCGGATAAGGAAGGTGCCCAGAACTGACGACTCGCGGGCTGGCCGCTTCCCCGCTCGCGTGTCCCCACCGGTGGGCGCCGATGTCCAGTGCCCACGTCGCGGAGGTGGCTTTCGAGACATGCCCGGCGTTGCGAAAGCCACTTCCGCAACCTTCAACGTTGCGAAGGTGGCTTTCGCAACATACCCCGCCCCTCAAGGAAAACCGGCACTACGAGAGCGTGAATCCCAGTTCCCGGCCTCGCGTCACGAGTTCTTCCCGGGCCGACGGATGCGCGACGTGGTCGACGATCTGCTGCGCCTGTTCGCTCGAATCGTTGCCCCAGATGGTCGCGACGCCGTGTTCGCTCACCAGGAAACTGTGCTGGAACGACGTCACCGGCCCGGCCAGCCGCGGCACGACCGTCGAGACGTCGGCCTTCGGATGCCACGACGGCAGCGCGATGATCGCCCGCCCGCCGGGTGAGTGCAACGCCCCGACCACGAAGTCGGTCTGACCGCCGAATCCCGAATAGATCGCGCCTCGCACCCGGCTCGCGTTGGCCTGCGCGAACAGGTCCACTTCGAGAGCACTGTTCACCGACACCAGGCCGCGCTGCCGGGCGATCACGGCGGGATCGTTCGTCTTTTCCGTGCGCAGCAAGCGAACCCGCGGATTGCGGTCGAGCCAGCGGTACAGCTCCGCGGTGCCGAACACGAACGACGCCGTCACCGGCACCGCCGGATCGAGGGCACCGGCGCGGTCGAGCGCGAGCACACCGTCGCTGAACATCTCCGACCAGATCGCGAGCCCGCGCCGTCCGGTCACCGCGGCCAGTGTCGCGTCCGGGATCCCGCCGATGCCCAGTTGCAGGGTCGCGCCGTCCTCGACCAGCCCGGCCACCCGCTCACCGATGGTCCGCGCCGTGTCCCCCACCGGCCGCGGGACGGGTGACAGAAGCGGCTCGGCCACGTCGAGGGCGTAGTCGATCTCGCTGACCGGCAGGACTCCGTCGCCGTGGACGAAGGGCATCTCCGGGTTGAGTTGCGCGACGACCAGGCCACCGCGCGCCCGCACCGCCTCGACGGCCGCGGGCAGGATGTTCACCTCCGTACCCAGCGACACCATGCCGTCCACCGGGACCGAGGTGTGCAGCAGGACCACGTCCGGCGGCAACGCCGTCTTGAGCAGTTGCGGCACCAGCGACAACCGCGACGGGAAGTACCGCAGCCCGGCGCGGCCGCGCATCCCGGCACCCACGAACGGCGTCTCCAGCAGCACACCTTCGCGGTCCGGCATTCCGGCCTGCGCGTTCAACGCGAACAGCCGGTACTCCGCGAGCGCCGTGTCCAGCACTTTCAGCGCCCGCATCGGGGTGGCGAAGTTCCCGCTCACCACCACCCGGGGGCATGACGCGGGAACGCCCGCCAGGATGGAACCGAGCTGACTCTCCGACAAGACGCGCATGAGCCGATCATGCCCGAGGGACCGCGTGCCGGGTCTGGAGGAGGTCCCGCACCGCGCCTTCGTCCCCCTCGATGTCGACGAGCCCGGCGACGTCGTCGAGCTCGAGCGCACCCGCCGCCAGCCCGAGAACGATCGCCGCGTCCGCCCGGAGGACGGCGTCGAGTTCACCGCCGTCGTGCTTCTCGACCTCCGTTCCACCGGGCGCCGCCCGCAACCGGAACAGGCTCCCGTCCACCTCGATACCGATCGCCGGCGACCGGTGCCCGCCGGGCAGCAACGCTCGAAGGGCGACGACGAGCCATGCGGCGTCGAAGCGATCATCTTCCGGCCCGCGCGTCATGAGCGGGGTGGACCACCGGACGAGGCCCTCGATCGGCTCTCGCAGCCCGGCGCCCCACTCCGTGAGCGCGTAGACGACGGCGTTGGTCCCCTCGGCCAGGTTCCGTTCGACCACGCCGGCGGCCTCGAGGTCGCGAAGGCGATCGGCGAGCAGATTGGTGGCCACGCCGGGAAGCCCGTCGAGCAGCTCCCGGTAGCGGGCGGGGGCGATCAGGAGCTGGCGGACGATGAGCAGGTTCCACCGGTCGCCGACGACGTCGAGCGCCCGGGCGAGCCCACAGTACTGACCATAACTCCGCATCGCTTGACCTTCTCAAGTGAGCGTGAAAAACTCAAGCATCCCGAGGCCGGAGGAGGCCGCGATGGCCGACATCACCGAGAGCGTCCGGCCCTCCTGGGTCGACGACGACCTGTTCCCCTTCGAGAGCCGCTTCGTCGACATCGACGGGAACACCGTGCACTACATCGACGAGGGCTCGGGGCCCACCCTGGTGTTCCTGCACGGAAATCCGACCTGGTCGTTCCTCTGGCGCGACGTGATCCGCGCGCTGCGCGGAGACTTCCGGTGCGTCGCCCTCGACTATCCGGGCTTCGGGCTGTCGACGCCGAAACCCGGCTACCACTACTGGCCCGAGGAGCACGCGGACGTGGTCACCGGGTTCATCGACGCGCTCGGCATCGAGAAAGCGACCCTCGTCGGGCAGGACTGGGGTGGCTTGATCGGCCTGGCCGCCGCTCAGCGACGGCCAGACGCCTTCGATCGGCTCGTGCTCGCGAACACCTGGGCCTGGCCGGTCAACGGGATTCTCCATTTCGAGGCCTTCTCCCGCATCATCGGCGGGCCCGTCGGCCGTTTCCTCGTCCGGCGATTCAACCTTCTCGTCAACACGTTCATCCCCACGGGCCACCGGCGGCGGAAACCGACCGCGGCCGAGATGACCCAGTACCGCCGGGCGCTGGACACCCCCGCGCGGCGGCAGTCTTCCGCCGTGTTCCCCGGCAGGACGCTCGCCAGCCGAGCCTTCTTCACCGAGGTCGAGGCGGGCCTCGCCGACGTCGCCCACCTGCCGACGCTGATCGTGTGGGGCGACGCCGACATCGCCTTCCGCCCCCAGGAACGCGAACGCCTCGAAGCGACCTTCCCCGACCACCGCACCGTGATCGTCGAGGGCGCCGGCACCTACGTCGAGTCCGACGCGCCCGAGGAATTCGTCGCCGCGATCCGCGACTGGCTGGGAACGGGCTGACTGTCACAAAACGGTGCCGGCCGGGGTCGTATGGGCGAAGCACGACCGAGACGACCCGAGCGAGGACCGGCGATGAGTGAACGACCCGAGGCGCAGGGCGCCATGGACCCGGCGACCGAAGCGTTCGTGACCCACCGCAACCTGCTTTTCACCGTGGCCTACGAGATGCTCGGTTCGGCCACCGACGCCGAGGACGTCCTGCAGGAGACCTGGTTACGCTGGGCGGGCGTCGCGCTCGACACGGTGCTGGATCCGCGTGCGTTCCTGGT
Organism: Amycolatopsis roodepoortensis; assembly: GCF_024628825.1. NCBI lineage: Bacteria > Bacillati > Actinomycetota > Actinomycetes > Pseudonocardiales > Pseudonocardiaceae > Amycolatopsis > Amycolatopsis roodepoortensis. Next base: position 9,027,188 of record NZ_CP102415.1, on the reverse strand, counting down.
CCGGATCACCACCCGGCAGGCGCTCAAACGGCTGCGGACGCTCGGCAGGCGCAAGGAGTCCTATGTCGGCCCATGGCTACCCGAACCGCTGCTGACCACCCCCGACGTGGCCGAGGACGTCGAACTCGCCGCCAGCGTGTCGATGGCGATGCTGCTGGTGCTGGAGACACTCGCGCCGACCGAGCGGGCCGTCTTCGTGCTGCGGGAGGTTTTCGCCGTCGGGTACGGCGAAATCGCCCAGGCCGTCGACAAGACTCCCGCCGCCGTACGCCAGATCGCCCACCGGGCACGGGCCCACGTCGCCGCGCGCAGACCGCGCGGCACCGGGTCACCGGCCGAGCACCGGGCCGCGCTCCAGGCGTTCCAGTCGGCGGTGGAAACGGGCGATCTGCAAGGCCTGCTCGACATCCTCGCACCGGACGTCGTCGCGCTCAGCGACGGCGGCGGGGTGAAACACGCCCTGCTGCGGCCGATCGTGGGCGCGGACAAGGTGGCCAGGCTGCTGGCCGTCGGCTGGTGGAAACGCGAGGCGGAAAGGTCCGTCGAACCAGTGCAGGTCAACGGCGGCCCCGGTCTGCTGATCCGCGTCGGCGGGGAGATCGACGGCGTGCTCGCGGTCCGGGTCGAAAACGGCTTCGTCACCGGTGCCTATCACGTCCGCAATCCCGAGAAACTCGCCAGCGTGACAAGGGAGTTCACGGTGAGCCGGTGATCCGCCGGGTTGAAAGCGTCCTTCACCGCGTCGGATGCGGTGAAGGACGCTTCAACCCGTCCAGCTCACTCCCGGACGGTCGCCGGGGCGCGCTCGGGTTCGTCCGGGACGGGATCGACGGGCCCGGACGGCGCCTTCGCCACCGGCTTCCCCCGCCGCCGCCGGATCTCGAATCCGAGGAGGATCAACGCGAGCGTCACCGCGCTGAGCCAGAACTGCGAGCGAGTCGACGGCAGTAGCGCCATCGCCAGGATCACCGCGGCCATCAGCGCGATGGTCGCGTAGCTCAGCCACGGGAACAGCCACATCTTGAGCGTGAGCTTGTCCGGGTCCTCTCGCTCCAGCCTGCGGCGGAGCCGCACCTGCGCGAGCGCGATCGAGAGGTACACGAACAGCGCCACGGCGCCGTAGGAGTTGACCAGGAACTGGAAGATCAGGTCCGGCGAGGTGTAGGCGGCGATGACGGACACGTACCCGATCGCGGTCCCGGCCAGGATCGCGCGCCGCGGCACACCGCTGCGGGAAAGCCTGGTGAAGGCCTTCGGCGCGTCACCGTTGCTGGTGAGCGCGAACAGCATCCGAGACGAGGTGTACAGCGCCGAGTTCAGGCAGGAGAGCACCGCGGTCAGGACGATCGCGTTCATGATCGTGGCCACGGCCGGGATGCCGAGCACCTCCAGCACCGCCGCGTACGGGCTCACCGCGGTCGCCGGATCGTCCCAGGACTTGATCGCGACGACGAGGAACACCGAACCGACGTAGAACAGCACCACCCGGAAGATGATCGACCGCATGGCCTTCGCGATCGCCTTCTTCGGTTCCGCGGACTCGGCGGCGGCGATGGTGACGATCTCCGCGCCGGTGTAGAAGCCGATGCACGGGACCACCGCCGCGAGTACCGCCCCGATCCCGAGTGGCGCGAATCCACCGTGGGAGACCAGATTCGTCAGTCCACCTTGGGCACCCGGCCAGAAACCGAACAGGTAGAGGGCGCCGACGACCAGGAAGACGACGATCGCGACGACCTTGATCGAGGAGAACCAGTACTCGAACTCGCCGTAGGACCGGGCCGAGACCATGTTGGTGCCGGTGAGGATCAGGAGCAGGCCGAGACTGAGCACCCACAGTGGCACGTCCGGTACCCACAGCTGCAGGATCCGGCCGCCCGCGACGGCTTCGACCGCCACGACGATGACGAAGAAGTACCAGTACATCCAGCCGACGGCGAAGCCCGCGCGATTGCCGAGCGCTTCCCTCGCGTAGACGTAGAACGAGCCGAGCGCGGGTTTGGCGATCGTCATCTCCGCGAGCATCCGCATGATGAGCACGGTGATCAGGCCCGCGATGAGGAACGAGACCACCGCGGCCGGACCGGCCGACTGGATGACCACGCCGCTGCCGACGAACAGCCCGGCCCCGATGACGCCGCCGAGGGCGATCAGGTTCATATGTCGCTGCTTGAGCCCTGGTTTCAGGCCGCTGCTCTGTGCCGGGTCGGACGCTGAAGTCACGTCTCCTCCTTCTCGCACGCACCGCCGGGGCGGTGGCGCTGGGAGCTCCATTGTGGTTCCGGTCACCGTAGGAACAAGTCGGGCCCTGAGCGAGGGCCAGTTACGATGTGGGAAAGGGGTCCAGATACCACTCAGGACGGCTTGCGCGTCGCCAAGGCCAGCAGTTCCGCCGCCGGGCCGTCGAGGCGCCGCCCGGCGGGCCACACCGCGCGCAGGACGCGTCCGAAGTCGACACCCTCCACCGCGACGGGCACGAGATCGTGGCCGGTGACGTCCAGTGCGCTGATCACCGCGGGGCCGGCTCCCGCGATCACGGCGTTGCGGACGGCGGAGGCGGAACCCAGCTCCAGCAACGGTTTCACCGCCCCCACCCCGGCCCCGCGCAAGGCGGCGTCGACGGTCTCCCTGGTTCCGGAACCGTGTTCGCGCACCACGAGCGGCGTGCTCGCCAGCTCCGCCGGGGTCAGCGGACGACGTTCGCGCGCCCAGGGATGGGCGCCGGAGACGACCACCACGAGGTGGTCCCCCGCGACCTTCCGCGAGGTGAGACCGGGCAGCGCGCCGGGCGATTCGACGAAACCGAGGTCGACCTTGCCCTCGCGGGCCAGTACGGCGACCTGATCCGAATTCGTGACCTCGAGGCCGAGGTAGAGGCCCGGGTTCGCGCGTTTGAGCTCGCCGATCCAGCCGGGGACCAGATGCTCGGCCAGTGTCATGCTCGCCGCGACGCGGAGTCCGGCCTCGTGACGGGTCCGCAGGGCCCCGGCGCCGTCGAGCAGCCCGTCGAGCTCGGTGAGCACGCGGCGCGCCCAGCCGGCGATCACGCGGCCGTCCGGGGTGAGCACGGAACCGCGGCGGGTCCGGTCCAGTAGCACCAGGCCGAGCCGCCGCTCCACAAAGGACAGCCGCTTGCTCGCCGACGCCTGCGCGATCCCGAGGGTGGCCGCGGCCTGCCCGATGCTGCCCAGTTCGCCGACGAGGACGAGCAGGCGCAGGGAGTCCAGCTCCGGCGCTGTCATAGCCAAACTGCATGACCTACCCGCCGCATTCGCGGCTACCGGCACTGTCCTCTCCGGACGACGCTCGTCACCATGAGCACCACGTATGCGCGGCGGACGAAGCCGCATCTGACCGGTCTCGCCGTCACTGCGCTCGGTGTGGCCGTCGCGTACCTGCTGAGCACCGCCGTTCCGGTGCTCAGCGCCCTCACGCTCGCGGTCGTGCTCGGGGTGCTCGCCGGCTCGCTGCCGGTGCTCTCGGACGGCACCCGGCAAGCCATCGCGAAGGTGACGAAGAAGCTCCTGCGCGCCGGTGTCGTCCTTCTCGGCTTGCAACTCGCGCTCCCTTCGGTGCTTTCCCTCGGTCCCGGCACATTGCTCGCGGTCGTGCTGACGGTCGGTCTCACGTTCCTCGGCACGATCGGGCTCGGGAGGCTGATCGGCGTCCCGCGCGGTCTCGCGATGCTGGTCGCGACCGGGTTCTCCATCTGTGGCGCGTCGGCGATCGCGGCGATGGAAGGCGTCGTCGAGCGTGAAGACTCCGACGTCGCGACCGCGGTCGCCCTGGTCACCTTCTACGGAGGCCTGGCGATCGCGGCGGTCCCGCTGCTCGGCGGCTGGCTGGGCATGGACGCGCTGCGGATCGGCGGCTGGGCCGGGTTGGGCGTGCACGAGGTCGCGCAGGTCGTCGCGGCCGCCACCCCGGCGGGAACCGCCGCCGTCGCGGTCGCCGTGGTGGTGAAGCTGAGCCGGGTCGTCCTGCTGGCGCCGATGGTCGCGGCGGTCAGCGTGCACGAACGCCGTCGCCGCCCGTCCGCGGGCGGGAAGCGCGCGCCGCTGGTCCCGCTGTTCGTCCTCGGTTTCCTGGCGATGGTGGTGGTGCGCAGCACCGGGATCCTGCCGGGCGTCGCGCTCGACGTCGCCAAGGTGATCTGCACGCTGTTGCTGGCGGGAGCGCTCTTCGGGCTCGGTTGCGCGGTCCGGATCGGCACCCTGGTCCGCACCGGCGGCCGGGCGCTGCTGCTCGGCCTGCTCTCCACGCTGCTCGTCGGCACCATCGCCTACGTCACCCTCGCCCTGCTCGGCTAGCTTGGACCGCGCTCAGCAGCGCGAGCGTTTCGATGTCGGAGGACGAGCAACCGCGGGAGAGATCGTTGAGCGGCGCGGCGAGGCCCTGGAGGATCGGGCCGAGCGCGACGGCCCCGCCGAGCCGCTCGGCGATCTTGTAGCCGATGTTGCCGGCGTCCAGATTCGGGAAGACGAGGACGTTCGCGCGGCCGGCGACCGCGGATCCGGGCGCCTTGGCCGCCGCGATCGACGCCACCAGCGCCGCGTCGAACTGCAACTCGCCGTCCACGGGGAGACCGGGTTCCCGCTGCCGCACCAGCGAAGTCGCCTCGCGGACGACGTCGACGCGCTGATGGGCGGCGCTCCCCTGCGTGCTGAACGACAGCATCGCGACCACGGGGTCTTCGCCCGTCAGGCCGCGGTGGGTCGCCGCGGCGGCGAGGGCGATGTCCGCCAGCTGGTCCGCGCCCGGTTCGGGGACCACGGCACAGTCCGAAAAGGTCAGCCGCCGCCCGTCCGGGAGCAGCAGCAGGAAGCAACTGCTCAAAGTGGACACTCCCGGGGCCAGGCCCACGACCCGGAGCCCCGCGCGCAGGACGTCGGCGGTCGGCCGGGCCGCGCCGGCGACACAAGCGTCCACGACGCCCGCTCGCAAGGCCGCGGCCGCCACGAACACCGGATCGCGCCGGGCGGCGTCGAGTTTCTCCGGACGACGCTCGAATCCCGCTGCCAGGGCGGACTCGATCCGGTCGTCGGTGATGGCCTCCGCGACGTCCACGATCAGGTCTTCCGTGGCCCCTGCCGCGCGAAGGCATGCCCCGTCACCGAAAAGCAGCGGCCGAACGATGCCTTCGTCCCGCAGCGCCAGCGCGGCCTGGACGGCGCGATCGTCGTCGCCGTCCGGCAAGGCGACGCGGAGATCCCCGCCGCGCAACGTCTCCCGCCAGCCGTCGAGCGTGGCGTCCGGCGTGACCTCGGTGGTCAGGCTCATCGAAGTACCTCCACGGACGAAGTGGGGGCCGCCGGAAGACGGCGACCCCCACGTGGTGAACAGAGGATCAGGGCTGGACGGCCTTCTCGACGTCGTTGAGCATCGCGTCGACGCCGTGCAGAAGCTCGGTGAGCACCTCGCGATCGGCGACGAGCGGCGGCGAGATCATCAGCATCGTCGCGCCGCGATCGTCGCCGCGGAGGATGACGCCCGTGCGCCGGAACGCCTCCGGGAGCACCTCGCGAAGCACCTTCAACGACTCGGCCTCGGTCAGCTCACGGCCGCTGTCGCGGTCGGCCATCAGCTCGATGGCGTAGAAGAACCCGGTGCCGCGGACGTCCTTGACGCAGCGATGCGCGGACTTGAGCGAGTTCAGCGCGGCGAACAGCTCCGGGCCCTCGATGCGCACGTTGTCGAGCACGCGCTCGTCCCGCATCGCGGTGAGGTTCGCGACGGCGACGGCGGTGGCGACCGGATGCCCGCCCCACGTGGCGCCGTGGGTGAAGACGCCGCCCTTGGGCGAGTCGTACAGCTCGGTGACCAGCTTCTCGCGCACGATCACCCCGCCGAGCGGCGCGTACCCCGACGTCGATCCCTTGGCGAAGGTGATCAGGTCGGGCACCACCCCGGTGACGCCGTGCCCGAACCAGTGGCCCAGCCTGCCGAATGAGCAGATGACCTCGTCGGACACGAGCAGAATGCCGTACTTGTCGCACAGGGCGCGCAAAGCGGGCCAGTATCCCTTCGGCGGCACCAGCGCGCCGCGGCCGTTCTGCACCGGCTCGGCGAACAGCGCCGCGATCGTCTCCGGCCCTTCCTCCAGGATGACCCGCTCGATCGCCGTGACACAGTCCAATTCGGACGCCGGACCGCAGTCTCCCAGCAGTCCCAACGTGTTCGGCACGTGCCGGACGCCCGGCATGAGCGGGCCGAAGGGTTCCTTGATCTTCGCCAGCCCGGTCACCGAGAGGGCGCCGATGGTCGTGCCGTGGTACGCCATGTCGCGGCTGATGATCTTCGTCCGCTCGGGCTGCCCCTGGCTGCGGTGATACTGCCGGGCGAACTTCAGCGCGGTTTCCACCGCCTCCGAGCCCGAGTTGACGAAGAACGTCGTCCCGAGGTCGCCGGGCGCGAGCTCGGCCAGCAACGTGGCCGCCTCGATCGCCGGGGTGTGCGCCGAACCCCAGTTGCTCGCGTAGGCCAGGGTGCCGACCTGGTCGGCGGCGGCCTTGGCGATGTCGGCGCGCCCGTGGCCCATGTTGACGCAGAAGAGCCCGGCGAGACCGTCGAGATGGCGGCGTCCTTCGGTGTCGATCAGGTAGCTTCCCTCGCCGCGTACGAACACCGGGAAATCCGAGGCCCAGGTGTCCTTGCGGGTGAAGTGCGGGCCGAGATGCCTGCGGGCCTGCGCTCGCAGCTGGGTGACGTCCACCGGAGACCTCCTTCGAGACACGAGTCTGTGCCTTGACTTTCGCAACCCGGCTGGCACCGGCCCAGCACCAGAGCGGCGGCGTTCGATGGGTCCAGTTGGCTGGGGGCCGGCACCTTGGTGGCACCGGCGCCGCGCCTCCCCGGGGCGTCGCGAAAGCCACTTTCGCGACGCCTGATGTCCCGAAAGTGGCTTTCGCGACATGCCCCTGCCCCACCTGCGCCGCTTCTCGCGGCCGCCTCCGGGCCCGACGTTGCGAAAGCCACTTTCGCAACGTTGAAGGTTGCGAAAGTGGCTTTCGCAACGCACCCCTGCCCCAGCGACCAACCCGACGCCAGCAGTGAGGTGTTGATGAAGGAATCTGGACGTCGAGGGTCCCAATTCCTTCATCAACACCCCAATGCGCGTGAAGGCCCCCTTCCCTCGGCTGAGCCGAGTGAAGGGGGCCTTCACGCGCGAAACCGCGGACTACACGTAGTCCTTGTACTTCTCCAGGAACCGCACCGGCTTGGACAGCGCGTCCCGCCGGAACGGGTCGCCCAGCTCACGGGTGCACATGATCTCGATGACGGTCGTCTTGCCCTCGTTCATCTGCGCGTCGACGGCGCGCTGCAGGGCGGGACCGACCTCGTCGAGCTTCTCGACGACGATGCCTTCCGCGCCCATCGCCTTCGCGATCCCCGCGAAGCTCTCGCTCTCCAGCTCACCCGCGACGAACCGCCGGTTGTAGAAGTCGACCTGGTTCTTCTTCTCCGCGCCCCACTGCCGGTTGTGGAAAACCACCGCCGTGACCGGGATGTCGTGGCGGACCGCGGTCATGATCTCGCCCATGCTCATCCCCCACGCGCCGTCGCCGGCGTAGGAGATCGCGGGCCGGTCGGGCGCCGCGGCCTTGGCGCCGATGATGGTCGGCAGCGCGTACCCGCAGTTGCCGAAGCTCATCGGGGCGAAGAAGCTGCGCGGCTCCTCGAAGCGCAGGTAGCTGTTCGCGACCGAGTTGATGTTGCCGATGTCGGTCGACACCATCACGCGCGGCGGCATCGCCTTCTCCAGCTCCCGCAACACTTCCCGCGGGTGGAGCCAGTTGCCCTCCTCGCTCTCCTGTTCCGCGATCATGTCGAGGCTGAACGGGTCGGTCTCGTGGGTCCAGGCGTCGAGTTCGGCCTCCCACGCGTCCTTCTCCGCCTTGATCTTGGCGGCGCGGGCGTCCTTTGTGGAGTCACAGGCCAACGTCCTGTCCGCGAGGCGCTTGGTCAGCGCGACCGCCGCGTCCTTGGCGTCGCCGCAGATACCGACGGTGATCTTCTTGACCAGGCCGAGCATCTTGTGGTCCGCGTCGATCTGGATGATCTTCGCGTCCTTGGGCCAGTAGTCCATGCCGTGCTGCGGCAGGGTGCCGAACGGGCCGAGCCGCGAGCCGAGCGCGATCACGACGTCCGCCTGCGAGATCAGTTTCATCGCGGCCTTGGAGCCCTGGTATCCCAGCGGCCCGCACCACTGCGGGTGACTCGCCGGGAACGAGTCGTTGTGCAGGTAGCTGTTCACCACCGGCGCGCCGAGACGTTCCGCGAGCGCCTTGCACTCCTCGACGCCGTCGGCCATCACGACGCCGCCACCGGAGATGATCACCGGGAACTCCGCCGTGGCCAGGAGCGCCGCGGCCTCGTCGAGGCTCCGCTCGCCGCCGGGACCGCGATCGAGCCTGGCGGGCTCCGGGATCTCGGCCTCGATCTCGCCGTAGAAGAAGTCGCGCGGGATGTTGAGCTGCGTCGGCCCGAGCTCCGAGTGGGCCCGGTCGAAGCACCGGCCGGTGTACTCGGCCATCCGCTTCGGGTTGTTGACGTGCCCCTGGTACTTGGTGAACTCCTGGAACATCGGCAGCTGGTTGGCCTCCTGGAAACCGCCGAGGCCGGTGCCCATCGTGCCCGCTTCCGGCGTCACGATGACGACCGGGCTGTGCGCCCAGTAGGCGGCGGCGATCGCGGTGACGCAGTTGCTGATCCCGGGACCGTTCTGCCCGATGACGACGCCGTGCCTGCCGCTCACCCGGGCGTAGCCGTCGGCCATGTGCCCCGCGCCCTGTTCGTGCACGACCGGTACCAGCCGGATGCCGGCCGGCGCGAAGATGTCCATCGCGTCCATGAACGCCGACCCCATGATGCCGAAGATGTCGGTGACGCCGTTCGCCACGAGCGTCTCGACGAAGGCCTCGGACGGGGTCATCTTCTTCCGGCCGCTGACGACCACGCGGCCGTCACCCGTCTTCCGTTCCGTCATGTTCCGCTCCTTCGACAGGCAGATTTACAAAAAACGATACGTGGCGTTCCTGAAATCAGGATGCGACCGACGATAGGACGCGGATCGACGAGCGTCAACGTCAGATTCTGGAAACCGAGACGCTGTGTGCTACTTTTCGGAACATGGAGCTGCTTCGCGAACCCGATCCGATCAACGGGGACACGCCGACCATGCGGCTGTTCTCCCTGCTCGAGCTGATCGCCGCCAAGGACCAGCTGGTCTCGCTGCAGGGGCTCGTCGAGGAGACCGGCCTGCCGAAACCGACGCTGCACCGCATGCTGCAGCAGCTCGAAGGGGCCGGCCTGCTGGTCCGCCAGGCCGACGGCCGCCACTACGGCACCGGCCACCGGCTGCGACGGCTCGCGGAGAACCTGCTCCTCAACGCGACCCACCACGGCGCCCGGCACGCCGTCCTGCGCCACCTCGTCGACGAACTCGGCGAGAGCTGCAACGTGACCACGTTGTCGGGCAACGAGATCGTGTACCTCGACCGGGTGGAGACGCCGGAACCGCTGCGGTTCTACCTCCGGCCCGGCTCGCGCGTGCCGATCCACTGTTCGGCCAGCGGCAAGATGATCCTCGCGCAGATGAGCCCGTCGCAGCGGCGGAAGCTGCTCGCGCACGCGCCGCTCAAGCAGTACACGAACAAGACCCTCACCGACCTCGACGCGCTCGAAGCCGAGTTCACCCGCATCCGCCGCGACGGGTTCGCTCTCGACGACGAGGAGTTCCTACCCGGCTTGGTGTGCGTCGCGGTCCTCGTGCCAGGGCGCGCCAACCTCTGCGTCGCCGTGCAGGCACCCGTCATGCGGCTGACGCCGGACAAGGCGCTGCAGACACTCCCCGCGTTGCAGCGCGCGGCCGAAGCGATCAGCCGCGTCGACGCCGAGGGCGCGTCCGAACCGGAAAGTGTTCCGTCGTAAGGAGTTCTCATGGTCCCCGAGCTACGGCTCCCGGTACGCGAAGTCTTCGGCATCGATTCGGACCTCGTCGTCGGCGCGTTCCGTGAACGCGGCGAACACGTCCCCGAGATCGACGAGGCGTACCGCTTCAACCCGGACGTGACGCTGGCCCTGCTCGCCGGCTTCACCCGCGACCGCCGGGTACTGGTGCAGGGCCTGCACGGCACCGGGAAATCGACCCATATCGAGCAGGTCGCCGCGCGGCTCAACTGGCCGTGCGTGCGCGTCAACCTGGACGGCCACCTCAACCGCCTCGACCTCGTCGGCCGCGACGCCGTCGTCCTCCGTGAGGGCAAGCAGGTCACCGAGTTCCAGGAGGGCATCCTCCCGTGGGCGCTGCAGCGGCCGGTCGCGCTGGTGCTCGACGAGTACGACGCCGGCCGCCCGGACGTCATGTTCGTGCTCCAGCGGGTGCTCGAACGGGACGGCAAGTTCACCCTCACCGATCAGAACCGCGTCCTGCGTCCGCATCCGTCGTTCCGGCTGTTCGCCACCGCCAACACGGTCGGGCTCGGCAACCTCAACGGGCTCTACCACGGCGCGCAGCGACTGAACCACGCGCAGATCGACCGTTGGAACATCGTGGCGTCGCTGAACTACCTGCCCGCCGCCGAGGAGATCGCGATAGTGCGGGCGAGGGTCCCCAGCGTTTCCGAGTCGCTGGCGGCGTCGCTGGTCGCGGTGGCCGCCTTGACCCGCAAGGGTTTCCAGGCCGGTGACCTGTCCACCCTGATGTCCCCGCGCACCGTGATCACCTGGGCGGAGAACATCGAGATCTTCGGCGATCCGGCGACGGCGTTCCGGCTGTCCTTCGTGAACAAATGCGACGAAGCCGAGCGCGACCTGGTGGCGGAGTACTTCCAGCGCTGCTTCGACGACGAGCTCCACCTGCTCTCGGCATGACCGCGGGGCAGGCCGAAACCCGGCGCCGCAACCAGGTCGAGGAGCTGTGCGCGGCCGCGGTCCGCGCGCTCACCGGCGATCCGGCGCTCCACTTCCGGGCACGGCGCCTGCACCGCGGGCGCGACCCGCTCCCCCTGCACGCACCGCATCTCCGCCACTCGGCCGACGACGATCTGCTGTCGTCCCGCGGGATCGCGGACGGGATGGCGCTGCGCCTGACGTCCTCCGACGCCGCCTTGCACCGGAGCCTGTGCCCGCGAGACCCGGCCGAACGCGGGATTTTCGAGCTGCTGGAACAGTTCCGCGTCGAATCGCTCCCGCCCGCGGACCTGCCGGGAATGCGGCGGAACCTGCGCCTGCGTCATCTGCGCTGGTCACTGGAGTTCCACCGCTCCGGCCTGACCGAGACCGCACGCGGGTTGCTGCTGTACACGGTCGCGCAGATCTGCCGGTCGAGGATCACCGGCGAACCGGTGGTCGAGGAGACCGAGGACCTCATCGAGGCGACCAGGTTCGCGCTGGCGCCTTCCCTCGGCCACGACCTCGCCGGGCTTCGGCGGCACCGGACGGACCAGAAGGCGTTCGCCGAACACGCATTGGCGATCGCCCGGACGGCCGGCGGCCTGCTCGCCGGGACCGAGCAGGCCGCCGAAGACGAGAGCGATCCCACCGACCCGCGGTTCAGTCTCGTGATCGACTTCGACGCGAGCCACGGCGAACAGATTCCCACCGCGACCGCCGGCACCAGCCGGGCCTTGGGCGAATCCGGTGCGGCGTACCGGGTTTTCACCACCGCGTACGACCGCGAACGGCGGGCGTCGGACCTGGTGCGCCCCGGGCTGCTGGCCGAACTCCGCGAACGGCTCGACCGGCGTGTCGGCAGGCAGGGCGTCGGGCTAGGACGGCTGGCACGCGACCTCAAGGCGGTGCTGGCCGAGCCCGCGCGCGACGGCTGGGACGGCGGCCAGGAGGAAGGCCAGCTCGACGGCCGCACGCTGGCACAGCTGATTAGCTCCCCCACCGAACGCCGCATCTTCCGCACCGAACGGATCGAGCCGGTGGCGGACACCCTCGTGACGTTCCTGATCGACTGTTCGGGTTCGATGACCGCGCACGCGGAACCCGTCGCCTCGCTGGTCGACCTCTTCGCGCGGTCGATCGAACTCGCCGGCGCCACCTGCGAGGTGCTCGGCTTCACGACCGGCGCCTGGAACGGCGGCGGACCCGGGCGGGAGTGGAGACGAGCGGGACGGCCGCGCCATCCCGGCAGGCTCAACGAACGCCTGCACCTCGTGTTCAAGGACGCCGAAACCCCGTGGCGCCGGGCACGCCCGGACCTCGCGGCGCTGCTGAAGGCCGATCTGTTCCGGGAAGGGATCGACGGCGAGGCGGTGGCCTGGGCCTGCGGCCGGATGCGCGCGCGAACGGAGGCACGCCGGATCCTGCTCGTCCTCTCCGACGGCAGCCCCATGGACGGCGCGACGAGCCTCGCGAACGATCCGCACTACCTGGACGAGCATCTGCGGGAAACGGTGTTGCGAGAGGAGAACGGCGTCGAGATCCGCGGGATCGGCGTGGGGCTCGACCTCAGTCCCTTCTACCGCCGCTCCCGGGTTCTCGACACCTCGGTCACGTCCGGGTACGCGCCGTTCCGGGACGTCCTCGAACTGCTCTCCCGGGGCTGAACGCCGCCGGTTCCCTTCCCTGAGCCGCGGATGGCTCAGCGGCCGTAGCCACCCTCTTCACCGCTGTTCCCGCCGAACTCGGCGCGCTGTCCTTGGTCACCGCCGTATTCGTTGCCCTGGTCGCCGCCGAAGTCGGCGCGCTGCCCTTGGTCACCGCCGTACTCGTTGCCCTGGCCGCCGCCGAAGTCGTTGCCGCCCTGGCCGCCGGGTGCGTCGTTACCGAAACCGCCGCCCTGCTGTTGCCCTTCGTTCTGCTGTTCGCCACCGGACTCGCCGAGGAAACCCTTGGCCTTGTCGGCGGCCGAGTCGATCTTGTCGGAGTGTTCACCGAAGCGGGACTTCGCGAAATCGGCGGCCTTGTCGACGTGCTCCCCGCTCACCTTGTCCTTCATGCCTTCGAAGTCGATACCCACGAGAACTCCTCACCTGGTTCGAATACGCCGAAGACCGGCGCATACCTCCATCAAAGTCCATTCGCCGGGTGCGGCAACTCGAACGCGACGGATGGGTGAGTCGGAGAGTTCTCCTTTCCAGTAAGGGAAAACCTCCGTGAGCAAGACGCGGAGACGGCAGGGGTGGTCGCTCACTCGGGTGGACTTGCCGACCGTTCGCGGCCGTACGAGTGCGCCCAGTGAGTCCGTCACGCCAAAAGGTTTCCTGGTCGACGCGATTTCTCCACACAATGCCCACGACACGGCCGAGGTCGGTCACACACGATCACGGTTGGCGCATTTAGCCCGTTCGTGTTCGTATCCCTGGGGTCAGCCAAAGCGGACACGGCCAAAGGGAGTTCGAACTTCATGCGCAGGAAAATTGCCCGGACGGTAACGGGCGTCGCGATCGTGGCCGGCCTGGTCGCCGCGTGCGGATCCGAGGGCGAAAACGGTGCGGCTGGGACATCCGGCGCGAATGGAACCGCTTCAAGCGCGGCCGCCGCGTCGTCCTCCGGCGCCGGCGCCCCGGCTTCTTCGGGAGCGGGCACCGGAGACGCGGGTCAGGCCGGCGGTGAGGCGGCGCAAAAGGTGACCGCGGCGATCCAGCAGGCGCTCCAGCAGTCGCCGATCACCTTCACCACGGAAAGCGCCGAACTGACCGAGAAGAGCAAGACGGCACTCGGCGAGATCGCCAAGGCCATGCAGGGCAACGACGTCAAGATCACCGTCGCCACCCATGCGGGTTACCCCGACGCGGAAAAGTCCAAGGCGCTGTCGGAAAAGCGCGCCGAAGCGATCACCGCCGCGCTGGAAGCCGCGGGCGTGGCCAAGGATCGCGTCAAGACCGAAGCGACCGGCAACGAGAAGGCGCAAGGCGATCAGGCGTTGGACACGCAGATCACCGTCGCGCAGTGACCTTCGACGGAAGCGCGGGTGGGCGGAGCGATCCGCCCGCCCGCGCTTGTCACTATCTGATCGGCCCGAGCGGTTTTCCCAACTACGGCGACGAACTGATCGCGGCGACGTGGCTGCGCCACCTGGCGCGGATCGATCCGGAGGCCGACGTCTGGCTCGACACCCACTCGCCGGGACCCGCGCGAGTGCTCTTGGACGGGCTGCATCCACGCCTCCGCTGCACGGACACCCTGTGGCGCCTGTGCGGTGAGGCGCCGTCGGACGATCCGTGGGAAGTGGCGCGCTGGGTGCAGTCGGCGGTGGACGACCCCGGGCTCGCGCCGCGGTGGGACGCCGGTATCGACCTCCTCGGCCGGACCGACGTGGTGCACCTGATCGGCGGTGGCTACCTCAACGCGTTGTGGCCAAGGCATATCGGGCTGATCGCGGGCGCCGCGGCCGCCGCCCGGCGATCGGGTGCCCGCACGGCCATGACCGGGCAGGGCCTGACGCCGTTCCCGCCCGGCGCCACCGACCTGCTCCGGTCGCTCACCGACCGGTTCGACGTCGTCGACGTCCGCGACGATCCGTCGGCGGAACTGCTTCCCGGGGTCGCCCGGACTTGCGACGACGTCTTCCTGGAGCCGCCCGAGCCCAGAGCCGCCGCGCAGGCGCGCGAATTCGTCCTGTGCGTACAGTCCGACATCGGCGCCTTCGAGCCGTCCGAACTGGCCGCCCAGGTGCTGGGTCTGGTGCGGGCGTGGGAGATCCACCCCGAGCAGCTCGCCGTCGTCGAAGGGATCCCCCGGGTCGACCGCGCCGTTCCGGCGCTGCTGGAGCACGAACTCGCCGGCGCGGAATTCCATCCGTTCCGTGACATCTGGCGCCACGGCCCGCCGATGGCGCCCGGGCAGACCTGGATCTCCAGCCGGTACCACCTGCACCTCGTCGCCGCGGCCGCGGGCGCGACCGGCCTCGCGATGAGCGTGACGCGCGGGTACTACACGACCAAACACCGCAGCCTGATCGAGCTCGGCTCGGGCTGGACGCCGTTCGACGCCGAGACGGGCGGGACGCCGGACCGGCCGACCGGTACCGGCTTCCCGCCCCACGTCGTCCGGCGGTGCCGCGAGCTGAAACTCTCGGTCGCGAAGGCGGTGTACGGAGAGCAGGTGCCCGAGGAAGCCACGGCACCTCCGCCCGCGCGGCGTCTCGCCCTGCGGTCGTGGCGGACCCGGTCGAGCTAGCCGGATGATGCGTGTCTGAAGCCGTAACTCGCGTGATTGGAGCCGTAACTCGCGTGATTCCGGGCGGATGACACGCGGTGCGTGAGTTACGCCTTCAATCACGCGAGTTACGCCTCTGATCACGCGAGTTACGCCTTCAATCACGCGTGATCGCTCGTCTCATCGGCTGAGCGACGGCACCACTTCCGGGTCCGGAGCGCTGTCGGCCGACCGTGCCACCGGGGTCCGCGCCTTGTCCGGCGCCGCCAGGCTCCAGATCACCACCACGGCCAGATTCACCCCGAGCGACACCAGCCCCGCGTTGAAACCACCGAACGTCGCACCGGTGACGTACAGGGCGATCGCCGTGAGCACCCCGGTGACCATCCCGGCGGCCACCGCGGCCGTCCGCACCCGGCGCACGAACAGGATCGCGAGCCAGCCGGGGACGACCTGGGCGAGCAGGTTGTAGGTCAGGTTCAGGATGGTGAGCATCAACGTCGACGCGACGAGGGTCAGTACCGCTGCCAGCACCAGGAAACTCGCCACCGCGACGACCGTCCACCGCCGTTGCGCGGCGGCCGGGACGTTCGGCGCGAGGTTGCGGCAGACCATCCCGCCGATGGTGAGCGCGGTCGCGGCGAGCACCAGCACACCCGACAGCGCGGCGCCGGCGGCGACGAGGCCCAGCAGCCAGTCGGGCAGCAAACCCTTGGCCGTCACCATGAACACCGTGTTGGGGTTCTCCAGATCCGGATGCGCGCGCACGCCGTAGTAGGCGGCCAGCACCAGGAACGGGTAGATCAGCATGTACATCGGCATCCACACCGTCGAGCTCTTCACCGCGCGTTCGGAACGGGCCGGGAACACGTAGGCGCCACCGAAACCGAGGTAGAACACGATGCTCTGGAAGAGGATCGTGGTCATCGCGAAGGTGAGTTCCGATCCGCCCATGGTGGTCTGCGCCGCGCTCAGCACCTCGGGTCCGCTGACCTTCGCGGTACCGCCCGCGGCGATCACGACGGCCACCCCGACGAGCACGACGCCGAGCAGCATGAAGAAATCCTTGAGGATCGACACGAACGCGGGCGACCGCACGCCGGAGACGGCGATGTAGACGAACGCCACGATGCCCGCCAGCACCACACACTGCACGGGATCCAGCCGCAGCCCCAGATTGCTCAGCACCACCTGGAGACCGATGAACTGGTACTGCCCCCACGGGACCAGCGCGATCAGCATCGTGACGCAGGTGATCAGTTCCAGCCGCCTGCTGCCGAAATGCCGCCCGAACACGTCGGGCACGGTCATCGCGTCGTACCGTTTCGCCGCCCGCCACACCAGCGGCGCCAGGAAATAGCCCAGTGAGTACGCGAGCAGGATGTAGCCGAGGAACCAGATCCCGTAGCTCGCGCCGTGCGCGTAGATGCCGCTCGGGAACCCGATCATCGTCCCGATGCTGTACACCTCGCCGACCGCGAGGAAGTACACCAGCCAAGCCGGGAACGACCGGCCGCCGACGAGGAACTCCGAGATCCCGCCGCCGCGTGTCGACCGTCCCGCCCATACCGCGAGCCCGATCGAACCCGCCATCACCGCCACGATCGCGATCAGCATCAGTCGTCCTCCGGGTAGTGGGCGCGGTCGAAGAAACGCCAGCTGATCCACAGGCACAGGGTGGTCAGCGGGCAGCAGCAGAACACCCAGAAGAACAGCACCGGGATGCCCAGCACCGATGCCGTCGATCCGGAGAGCAGCAGAATCCCCGCCAGGAGGGCGATAGCAGGAACGAACAGTCCTATGAGGACACTCGGCCAGCTGCGGATCATCGCCGTGCTCCCGTCGTCTCGCGCCGCCAGACGACCTCGCCGCCACTGACGGTGGCGTCCACGGTCAGCTCGCGGATCCGGTCCGGATCGACCGTGGTGGGGTCATCGGAGAGCACCGCGAGATCGGCGAGCTTCCCGACCTCCAGGCTGCCCTTGACGTCCTCCTCGCCCGCCAGGTACGCGGCGTCGATCGTGTAGCCACGCAGCGCGGCGTCGACGTCCACGGCCTGTTCCGGGCCGAGCACCTTGCCCTGCCTGGTGATCCGGCGTACCGCGCACCAGATCCCCTCCAGCGGCGGCACCGGGGTCACCGGGGTGTCCGAATGCAGTCCGAAGTGGATTCCGCGCGAGCGGGCCGAGACCAGCGGGCTGATCCGGCGGGCCCGCTCGGGGCCGAGGAAGACGTCACGATGCCGGTCTCCCCAGTAGTAGACATGTTTGACGAAGAACGACGCGAGGACGTCGTGGGCGGCCATCCGGTCCAGCTGGTCTTCGCGCACCGTCTGGCAGTGCTCGATCCGGTGCCGCCTGCCGGTGCCGCTCGGCGAGCCCAGCCGCGAATAGCCGTCGATGATCGCGTCGATCGCCGCGTCCCCGTTGCCGTGCACGGCGACCTGCCAGCCCGCCGCGTCGAGCGCGGCGATCCGGCGGCCGAGGTCGGCGGGTTCGAGCAGCATCATGCCGTGCTCGTCCGGGTCGCAGGTGTAACCCTCCGCGAGGCAGCCGGTCTTGCCCTGGATCGACCCGTCCGCGACGATCTTGACGCCGGTCATCGCGAACTTGTCGTCCGCGCCGTCTTGCGGGGCTTCCGGTTCGCCCTCGGCGAGGCCGGGAAGCAGGCCGTCGAACAGGTAGCCACGCACCCGGACACGGAGTTTCCCGGCTCGCCTCAGCAGCGCGTACGCCTCGAGTTCCGCCGCGCCGCCGATGAGACCGATCCCGGTGTCGTGCACGGAAGTCACGCCGTTTGCGAGGTATTCCTCATCCGCCAGCAGCAGGGCTTCGGCCAGTTCGCCCGCGCTCTGCCCGGGAAGCCGGGACGTGACGAGGAAGGCCGCCGTCTCGACGAGTACCCCGGTCGGCTCGCCCCGGGCATCGCGCACGATGAGGCCGCCTGGCGGGTCCGGGGTCTCGGCGGTGATCCCGACTTCGCGCAGGGCGAGCGAGTTCGCGGTGCAGAAGTGCCCGGAAACATGGGTCAGGACCACGGGATTGCGACCGGAGACGGGATCGAGGTCCGCGCGCGTCGGATGACGGCCGTCCGCGAGCAGCGTGTCGTCGTACCGGAAACCGCGGATCCACTCCCCAGGACCGAGATCCTTGGCCGCCTGCGCGACCCGGCCGGCGATGTCGGCGATGGTGTCGTTGGGCGGGCTGCCGGCGTCGACCGGCGCGGCCAGCGTCATCCCGAAGAACGCCGGATGGTTGTGGGACTCGACGAAACCGGGGATCACCGCGCGCTCCGCCAGGTCGAGCACGGTGGTCTCCGGGCCGATCAGCCGTGAGATCTCCCGTTCGGAACCGAGCGCGGTGATCCGCCCGCCGGTCGCGGCCAGCGCGCGGACCCGTCTCCCCGCCGCGTCGAGGGTGAGGACGGTGCCGCCGAGCGCGACGAAATCGGCTGCACGCTGGGGATCTTCTCGAAGGAATTCCACACAGGCCTCCCGGGCTCACGAGGGATCCCCAGAGATTGCGGCACGTCTGGTCGCCTGAACAGGTCCAGAACGCTCCGCTGCGGTGGTACCAGTTACGCGAGCAGGTCGCGGCAGGCCTCACCGAGCAAGCGGATACCAGGGTCGATGTCGCGCAACGGGACGGCCGCGAAGCCGATCCGGAAGTGGTTGCGCGGCGGCTCTTCCCCGACGAAGAAGATGTCTCCGGGCTCGATCAGGACGCCGTCGCGCTCGGCGCGTTCGATCAGCGCCCGGCAGTCCAGTTCGGACGGCCCGGTCATCCAGAGGCTGACCCCGCCCGGCGGGTACGCCGCCTGTGTCCACGGCAGGTGTTCGGTGACCGCGGCGCAGGTCGCCTCCCATTTCCGCATCAGTTTCGTGCGGTAGCGGCGCAGGGACCGGTGATACTCGCCGCTGTCGATGAGCAGCGCCAGCGCCCGCTGGAGGTGACCGGGCGGATGCCGCAGCACGTACCGGCGGATCTCCCGCAGTTCCCGCACCAGCTCGCGCGGCCCGACCAGGTACCCCAGCCGCAGGCCGGGTGAGAGGAATTTGGAGAAGGTGCCGAGGTAGATCGCGTCACCGGTGCCGTCGAGCGCCTTGAGCGCGGGCGTGGGGCTGCCGTGGTACCGGAATTCGCTGTCGTAGTCGTCCTCGACCAGGACCGTGCCCGCACTCGCGGCGAGGCTGAGCAGGCGACGGCGGCGGCCGATGCTCAACGTCGCGTTCGTCGGATGGTGGTGGCTCGGGGTGAGATAGAGCAGGTCGACGCCGTCGAGCGTCTCCGGCGGGCGCAGGCCGCTCTGGTCGACGTCGACGCCGCGCAGCCCGGCGCCGGTGCGCAGGAAGATGTGCCGGGCGTCGAGGTATCCCGGGTTCTCCATCGCCACGACGCTGTCCGGGCCGAGCAGCGCGCGGCCGAGCAGGTCGAGGCCCTGCTGCGAACCGACGGTGATCAGCACCTCGGACGGGTCGGCCTCGATCCCCCGCGCGGTGAGCAGCTGGCGGCAGATCAGGTCGACCAGCATCGGGTCGTCCGAGCCGACACTGTCCTGCAGGCTCGGGAAGACGTGCGGCCGGTACAGCGCGTCGCGCAGGCAGCGGGTCCACGACCGCGCCGGGAACGCGGTGACGTCGACCTGGCCGGCGAGGAACGGATACGGATAGGTGTGCCAGTCCGGGCGTTTCTCGATATGGGGCACCCCGGCGTCCGGGTACCGGCGCACCCGCGCGCTCCAGTCGATGGCCGGGGTGGTGCCGCGCTCCTGCACGGCGCAATGCGGCCGCATCTCCGCGTTGATGAACAGCCCGCTGCGCTCCCGGCTCTCCACGAACCCTTCGGCGACCAGCTCCTGGTAGGCGAGGTTGATGGTGTTGCGGGAAACGCTCAGTTCGGCGGCCAGTTCACGCGAGCTCGGCAGCCGGTGCGCCGGGTCGAAGGTGCCGATCGCGATGCCGTGCTCGATGGCGCGCCGCACCTGCCGGTAGAGCGGCTCGGCGGACGTCCGGTCGATTTCGATCAACGTTCGCGGCAACGGCACCTCCCTCTCGGCGACGGGGCCGGGATCTGAACCTAGCTCCAGATCCCGGCCCGCACCACCTAACCGAGCACGTCGTCCAGCGCGACCGAGTCGATCCCGAGCGCCTCGCCGACCGGCGCGGACGTCAGCCGCCCGTCCACCGTGCTGACCCCGCCGCGCAGCTCCGGGCATCGCGCGAGGGCGCCGGAGAGACCGTTGTTCGCCAGCTCCAGCGCGTACGGCAGCGTGACGTTCGTCAGCGCGTACGTCGAGGTGTGCGGCACGGCGCCGGGCATGTTGGCGACGCAGTAGAACACCGAGTTGTGCACGGTGAACGTCGGTTCCGCGTGCGTGGTCGGCCGCGTGTCCTCGAAGCAGCCGCCCTGGTCGACGGAGATGTCGACGAGCACGCTGCCCGGCTTCATCCGGGAGACGAGCTCGTTCGACACCAGGCTCGGCGCCTTGGCTCCCGGCACGAGCACCGCGCCGATCACAAGGTCGGCCTCGACTACGGCCTCCTCGATCGAGTACGCGTTGGCCGCGGCGGTGCGGATCCGGCCCTGGTACATCCGGTCGGCGGCACGGAGCTTGTCGACGTTCTTGTCGAACAGGACGACGTCGGCCCAGGTCCCGGCCGCGCCGGCGACCGCGTTCATGCCCGCGACACCGGCGCCGAGGACGACCACGCGCGCCGGGGCGACGCCGGAGACGCCGCCGATGAGCACGCCCCGCCCGCCGTTGGCGCGCATCAGCGTCTGCGCGCCGACCTGCGGGGCCAGCCGTCCGGCGACCTCGCTCATCGGGAACAGCAGGGGCAGCGAACCGTTCGGCAGCTGCACGGTCTCGTAGGCCACCGACGTCGTGCCCGCGTCCAGCAGCGCCCGCGTGCAGGGCTCGCTCGCGGCGAGGTGCAGGTACGTGAACAGCAGCTGGTCGCGGCGCAGGCGGTGGTACTCCTCCGCGATCGGCTCCTTGACCTTGAGCACGAGGTCTCCGGTCGCCCAGACGTCGTCGGCGCTGTCGAGCACCTTCGCGCCGGCCGCAGCGTAGTCCTCGTCGCGCACGGAGGACCCTTCGCCTGCTCCGCGCTCGACGAACACCTCGTGCCCGGCCGAAGTGAATTCGTGCACGCCCGCGGGCGTCACCGCGACCCGGTACTCGTGGTTCTTGACTTCACGAGGGACACCGATCTTCATCTCACGCTCCCGTCTGTTCCAAAGGCAATGACGCTGAGCGTGCGGCACGGCTGGAACGGCCAGAAGTGCCAGAACCCGCGCGATCGACGGGTCCAGTTCGCGGGAAGGCCTCCTTGGCGGGTTTACTCACCAAGGAAAGTGACGTCCTGTCATAGCGATGGGCTATGACGTCCTCGCCGGATACCGGCTACCGGTGTTCGAGCACCGGCTCCACAATGGACCGGTGGGAACCCTGGCCATGACCTCGCTCGCGGCGGCGGCCGGGGTCGTCGCCCAGCGTTTGTCAGGTATGGGGCTTTCCCTGCTGTGCGTACCGTTTCTCGCGCTGGCACTGGGCCCGCTCGACGCCGTCCGGCTCACCCTGCTACTCGGCTTCCCGGTCTACCTGGCGGTCGCGATCACCCATTGGCGGGCGATCAGGTGGAAGCAGGTCGCGTGGCTGACGGTGCCCGCGGTGGTCTTCACCCCGGTCGTCGCGTTCGTGGTGCGCGGTGTTCCCGCGCGGCCGCTGCTGCTCGCCGCGGGCGGCTGCTGTGTCGTCGCGGTCGGCATCCTGGCGAGCGGCATCACCAGCAGACGGCTCGCGGGTAAGACGGGTGCCGTCGGCGCGGGCGTGCTGAGCGCGGCGATGAACTCCGTCGCCGGGCTGTCCGGTCCGGCCGTGGCGGTGTACGGGGCGAGTGCGGGCTGGGGCGCGGACGAGACACGCGGGACGCTGTCGATCTACTTCTTCCTGCTCGGCCTGGTGGCACTGCCCAGCCTCGGCTGGGTGGAGGTGCCCGTGAGCGTCCTCGTCGCGGTGGCGGGTGCGGCGCTCGCCGGTGATCTGCTGGGACGGGCGCTGAGCCGCCGGGTCGGCGAACGCTCCGTCCGCTGGTCCGTTCTGGTGCTTTCGGCGGCGGGTGGTGCGCTGACGCTGGCGCATGCGGCGTGAGGCTTGGCTCGCGACCGCGTGGCGGCCATGTCGCGAAAGCCACTTTCGAGACATCAGACGTCGCGAAAGTGGCTTTCGCGACACGTCTCGGCCGGGGAGCCACTCACGACCATCGCTGACATCCGTGAAGGGCCCCTTCACGGATGTCAGGGTAGGCAAGGAGGCCTTCACGGACACCGTCGGTCGGAGAACTGCCGGTCCCGTTGGTCGTGAGTGGCGATTCGGCTTAGAACCCGAATCGCCACTCACGAGACCAGACCCACTCGATACCGCCGGGTGCTGGGCTTGACCGGGGGTTGCGAAAGCCACTTTCGAGACGTCTGGTGTCCCGAAAGTGGCTTTCGCGACACCGGCTCCAGCCCCCAGGCCCCCACAGACCGGGCCCGGGGGCAACGGCGGCCGGAAGCCAGTAGGTACCTAAGACACCCTCGGCTAGAACCCGAATCGCCACTCACGACCAACGGGACCGCGCACCGTCAACGTTGCGAAAGTGGCTTTCGCAACCCCCTCACAACAGCTTTCGCAAAGCGTCCCGTAAAGCGCCGAGGGCGGCCTCGGGCTCATCCCAGAAGATCATGTGCCCGGCCCCCGGGATCTCGACGAGTTCCGCCGACGGATTGCGTTCGGCCGCTTCGGCCGCGCCGTCGGCGGTGACGACCGGACTCGCGCCGCCGTACAGGAAGTAGGTCGGAGAGGGCACCTTCGGCCAGTCGTCGAAGAAGTCCTCCGATTCGAAACCGGCGTGGGTCGCGGCGATCGCGGACCGGGAGCACGAAGAAAGCCAGCGAGCACGCAGTTCCTGTTCCCGGCGCGGCCATCGCGGCCAGGACCGGGCGACCTCGTCGGCGTCGGTGCCCCGGCGGGCCTGGGCGAGTTGCCCGAGGAAGGCGTCGAGGGTGGTGGGGTACGGCGCCCGTCCGGGGCCGCTCAGCGGCGGGTCGGCCAGCACCGTGCCCCGGTACGGCCGGCTGGTGGCGGCCCGTGCGGCGATCCGCGCGCCCATGGAGTGTCCGAACAGGATCGGATCGCGCAGCCCGAGTCCGTCCACGACCGCCTCGACGTCCGCGGCGTAGCTCGCCAGGTCGTAGTCCGGCGCGTCATCGGACAGCCCGCGCCCGCGGACGTCGAGCACGAGCGGGCGCACGAGGTCCGTGAGCTCCCGCGCGACGAAGTCCATCGTGACCGCCGGGCTGGTGATCCCCGGCAGCACGAGTACCGGGACTCCGTCGGACGGCCCGTAGTCGAGCACGTGCAGCCGGACCGATCCCGAGCGCACCCACCGGCTGGTCGCCGGAACGTCGCCGAGATCCGCCAACGCGGGTTGACCGAGCGTGCGGTGATCCTGTTCCGCGAGGTACGCCAACGCATCGTCAAGGTCGACGACGTCCGCGTATTTCGCCTGCAGGTCGAACAAAGCGGCGTCGTGCGGTCCCTGAGCGCGGTCACCGCAGGCTTCCCGGACGACCAGCGTGTTGAAGCCCGACTGGACGGCATCGACCGCGGTCGCGCGGACGCATCCCGAAGTCGTCGCGCCGCAGACGACGACGGTGTCCGTGCCCAGACTCGTCAGGAGCGCGGCCAGCGAGGTCCCGTTGAACGCCGACGCGCCCTTCTTCAGGATCAAATGGTCGCCTTCACGCCGTTCGAGCCGTGGGTCGAGGGCGATCGCCTCGCTTCCTTCCCGCAGCGCCCGCATCCCTGGCGCTTTCCGAAGCCACGCGACGCCGTCACCGTCGGCTTCGGCGGGTGTGTAGCTGATCGCGGTGTAGATCACCGGGATGTCCTGCCGACGCGCCTCGGCGACGAGAGCGGCGGTCGCGGTCACTTCGGCGGTGAGGTCTGCCCCAGACGGGAAACCGGGCTCGGTGAACCCGCGGGTCAGGTCGACCACGACCAGGGCCGGGCGCGATCCGCGCGGCACGCTCGCGCCGAAACCGGCTCGGTCGTACACGCTGTCGAGGCCTTTATCGACGGGCACGCTGCAACTCCTTGATCAGTTTGTCCTGAGTACGGATCCGGCCCAGCAACCAGCCCTGGAACAACCCGAGGGCCGCGGCGGCCGCGATCACGCCGTAGCGTTTGACGTTGTCGGGCACCAGCATCGCGAGACCGTCGAGGGCTTCGCCGCCGTCGGCCGGAGCGGGTTTCGCCACCGGCGCGGGACCTCCTTCCAGCTGGTCCGCGAGATTGCGGGCGAACTGGTCGAGCAGCCGGGTGGAGACGGCGCCGATCGCGCCCTTGCCGAACTGGGCGAGCTTGCCGCGGATCGAGAGATCGGTGCGCAGCTCGATGGTGGCGCCGCCGGGTGCCTCGCGCACGGTCAGCGTCACGTCCGCCTCGGCGTCGCCGTTGCCATGGGCGTCCGCTCCCCTGGCCACCAGCCGCAGGCTCCGGTCGGCGGCGGTGACGTCGGTGAACCGCACGGTGCCCGAGTAGGCGGCGGTGATCGGGCCGACCTTGACCTTGACGCGGCCGAGATAGGCGTCGTCCTGCCGCCCGTCGAGGGTCGCGCCCGGCAGGCAACCGGCCACCCGCTCGACGTCGTTGATCAACGCGAAGACCTCGTCGGGTCCGGCCGGTACGGACAGCTGGTTTTCCAGGATCACGCTGTCGCCTCCTTCTGCTGGGCGTGGCATCGGCGGGTCGCGGTCGCCTCGATCGCGTCCACGATGGTCTGGTAACCGGTGCAGCGGCACAGGTTCGCCGAGACGGCCTCCCGGATCTCCTCGCGCCCCGCGTCCGGCCGCTGGGCGAGGAATCCCTCGGCCAGCATGAGGAACCCGGGCGTGCAGAACCCGCACTGCAGGCCGTGGTGCTCGCTGAAAGACCGCTGCAGATCGGAAAGTTCCCCGTCGCGTCCCAGCGATTCGACCGTGCGGATCTCGGCCGACTCCGCCTGGACGGCGAACATCAGGCACGCCCGCACCGGTTCCTCGTCGACGAGAACGGTGCAGGCACCGCACACGCCGTGCTCGCAGCCGACGTGGGTGCCGGTGAGCCCGAGGTCGTGGCGCAGGACGTCGAGCAGGGTCTTGCGCGGTTCGACGAGGGCCTCGTGCGCCTCGCCGTTGACGTTCAGGACGATCAGGTGCCGGTCGCTCATGATGGGACGCTCACTTCCTGGTGGATCTCCGCGTCGAGCGCGGCGAGCACGGTCTGCGGGTGGACCGGGGTCGTGTCGAGTTCGACCCCGGTGCGGCGCAGCGCGTCGTTGATCGCGTTCAGCACCGCGGCCGGCGCGCCGATGGTGCCGCCCTCCCCCGCGCCCTTCGCACCGTTTTCCGTGAAGGCGCAAGGGGTTTCGAGGTGGGTGACGGTGATGTCGGGGATCTCCGTCGCGGTCGGGACGAGGTAGTCGATGAAGCTCGCGGCCGACGGTTCCCCGTTGCCCGCGTAGGTGACCTCCTCGAACAGCGCGCCGGCGATGCCCTGCGCGATCCCACCACGGCACTGGCCGTCGACGACCTGCGGATGGATCACCACGCCGCAGTCCTCGACACAGGCGTAGCGCAGGATCTTGATCTGGCCGGTGCCCGGATCGGCCTCGACGACCACGGCGTGCGTGGCGTTGGAGAACGTGCCGTCGCCGGGCACGTCGAAGCTCGCCGTGGCCGTCAACGTCGGTTCGACGTCCTTGGGCAGCAGGTGACTGCGCAGGTAGGCCACGTCGGCGATCTCCTCGAACGACGCGCGCCGCTCCGGATCGTCGATCTGGACGACGCCTCCGTCACCGTCGAGCCGGACGTTGTCGGGACTCGTCTCGAGCAGGTGCGCGGCGATCCTGCACAACAGTTCGCCGAGCTTGCCTGCCGCGAGGGACACCGCCGAGCCACCGATCGTCACCGAGCGGGACGCGAAAGTCCCCCACCCGTAGGCGATACGCTCGGTGTCGCCCTGGCGGAGCTTGACCTGGTCGAGATGCAGCCCCAGCCGGTCGGCCACGATCTGCGCCAGCGTCGTCTCGTGGGACTGGCCGTGGTTCATGGTGCCGCTGGTGACCACGACGGAGCCGGTGGTGTCCATCCGGATCTCGGAGATGTCGAAACCGGGGACCACCGCCATCTTCCGCTTGGCGAAGGCACCCGAGCCGTATCCGGTCCGCTCGGAGAAGCAGCAGTAGCCGATGCCGATATGCCTGCCCTCGGCGGCGGCACGGTCCCGGAACTCGTACCAGCCCTCGTCCCGGATCGCCGCTTCGGCGAGTTCGAGCGATTCGCGGTAGGTGCCGGGGTCGTAGGTGATGGCGTTGACGCCGGTGTACGGGAACTGCGTGATCACGTTGCGCCGCCGGATCTCGACCGGGTCGAGGCCGAGTTCCCTGGCCGCGCGTTCCATCACCCGTTCGATCGCCATCACGTACTGCGGACGGCTGACCCCGCGGTAGGGCGCCGTCGGTGCCTTGTTGCTCGCGATGGCGCGGGCACGGACGCGGTACTCGGGCACCTGGTACACGCTCGGCATCTCGGCCGACGCCATCAGCGGCTCGATCCCCGCCGTGAACGGGTAACAGGAGTACGCGCCCATGTCGCAGACCACGTCGACGTCCAGCGCGGTGATCCGCCCGTCCTCGTCGAACGCCGCCAGCGTGCGGTAACGCTGTTCCCTGGCAAGGAATCCGGCCGTGAGCGCCTCACGGCGGTCTTCGATCCACTTCACCGGCCGGTTCAGCCGCCGGGCCGCCGCCGCGACCGCGATCTCCTCACGGCCGACGACGCATTTCTGCCCGAAACCCCCGCCCATGTCCGGGACGGTGACGCGAACGGTGCGTTCGGGGACCCGCAGCGAACGGGCCATCGCCGTGCGCACCTGATGCGGCACCTGCGTGCACATCTGGACGAGCAACTGGTCGTCATGGTCGTCCCAGGAGGCGACCACTCCCCGCGTTTCGAGTGGGAGCGCGTTCTGCCGTCCGCTCTTCGTGACGACCTCGACGACGCGGCCGCCGCCCGCGCGGGCGGCCTCGAACGCCGCGTCGACACCGGGTGTGTCGAACATCGACACGTCGACCAGCACGTTGCCCGGCGCCTCGTCGTGGACGAGCGGCGCGTCCGCGGCGAACGCCGACTCCTCCGACACGATCGCCCCGAGCGGCTCGTAGTCCACCACCGCGGCTTCGACGCCGTCCTCGGCGCTGTACGGATCACGCGCGACGACCAGCGCCACCGGTTCGCCGGTGAACCGCACCTTCTCCCTCGCGAGGATCGGCATCGCGGTCGGCGAGAACTCCTCGGGCGGACGGTCGAGGAGGGCGACGATGTCACCGAGATCGAGGTCGGTTGCCGTGTAAGCGGCGACAACGCCGTCGACCGCCAAGGTGGCCGACAGATCGATCCCGGTGATCGTGCCGTGCGCGACCGTCGAACGGACGAAGGCCGCATGCAGCATTCCTGGCAGTTGGATGTCGTCGACGAAGCGGCCCCGGCCGGTGAGGAACCGGGGGTCTTCGCGCCTGGGCACGGACGCGCCGACCCAGCGGCCGTTACGCCCGTCGAACCGCGGAGTCATCGCGTTTCTCCTTTCTCCCAGGCCTCGTGCAGCGCCCGGGTGACGAGGGTGCGCGCCAGCCGCCGTCGGTAGGCGGCGCTACCCGCCGCGTCGTCGGGCGGATCGATGGCCGCCGCGGCGGCCTCCCCGCACTCGGCGAACAGCTCCGGTCCCGGGACGCCGCCGTCGAGCAGCGCCTCGGCCTCGGGCACCCGGACGGGCGCTGGGGCCACACCGCCGAGCACGACCCTGCCCCCGTGCTCCGCGTCGATGCTCACCGCGGCGTCGACGATCGCGAAATCACCGTGACGGCGGGCGAACTCGGTCAGCGCGGCCCGGGGCGACGGACGGGTGAAGCGCACCGCGGTCACGACCTCGTCGGGTTCCACGGCCGTGGTGTAGAAGCCGTGGAACATCTCCTCGGCCGGGATCTCCCTGGGCCCGCGCGGACCTTCGGCGACGATCACCGCGTCGAGCAACAGGGCGAGCAGGCACCATTCCGCGGTCGCGTCACCGTGGACGACGCTGCCCGCCACCGTTCCGCGGGACCGGATCGGCAGATGCCCCACCCACCGCATCGCGCGGGACAGCACGTCGAAATCCGGCCCGAACTCGGCCACCTCGACCGCCCGATGGGTGACCAGCGCGCCGATCGTGAGGCTGGAACCGTTACGCCGGAACGAGTTCAGCGCCGGTTCCCGCCGCAGGGGGCCCAGATCCACCAGCGCCGTCGGCCGGGCGAGCCGGAAGTTCATCATCGGCATCAGGCTCTGCCCGCCCGCGATGAGCTTCGGGTCCTCGCCCGCCGCGGCGAGTTCGCCGAGCAGGCCGACGGCGTCGGTGACGTCGTGGGCCCGGTGGTACCGGAACGCGGCGGGCTTCACAGAGCCGACCTGGTTTCGGCGGATGGCCCGGCCGGGTCGACGATCCGGTCGAGTTCGCGGCCGCGGGTCTCCGGCGCGCCCACCTTCATGAACAGGACCGCGGCCACCACGAGCACACCCAGCACGGCGAAGGTGAGGGGCAACCCGAGCACCGGCCACAGCACGCTGCCGAACAGCAGGGGCGCGAAACCGGTGATCGCCCGGCTCGACGACGACGCCCAGCCGAACCCCGAGGCCCGGAGTTCCGTCGGGTACAGCTCGGACACGTAGGCGTACATCACCGGGATGACCACCAGCGCGAACAGGCCGAACGCGCCGATCGCCACGACCGCCGCGGCAGGCGTGTCGAGCAGCAGGGAGAACACCACCAGCGACAGCGCGGTGAGCGGACCGGCGACCATGATGATCCGCTTGCGGCCGACCTTGTCGACCAGGAGCACGGCCACCGCGACACCGACGATGCCGGTCGCGTTCATGAGCGCGGTCGACGCGAAGGCGGCGATCTCACCGAATCCCTGAGCCCGCAGGATCGACGGCATCCAGCTGAGCGCGGCGTAGTAGACCAGCATGACGCTGATGAACAGCGACCACGCGACCGCCGTGATGCGCGGGTTGAACGCCCACACCCGGCGCAACTGGTCGAACGCGGCCGCGACCGCGCCACCGCGGGTGTCCTCGACCACCGCGGGCGGGACCGTGTACGGCTCCGGTGTCGCGCCCGTGCGGCGCACGAGGTCGTCGATCACGGCCCGCGCCTCCGCCTCACGGCCCTTGCGCACCAGGTACAGCGGCGATTCCGGGACCCCACGCCGCACCCAGAACAGCAGCAGCGCCGGCAGGATCATCAGCACCAGCATCCAGCGCCAGTTCCCCTCGACCGGGAGCAGCAGGGTCGCGGTGACGGCGGCCAGCGTGGTCCCGATCGGCCACCAGCCGTCCATCGCGGACAGGACCCGGCCTCGATGTTTACGCGGGGAGAACTCGCTGACGATCGCGTAATCGACCGGGATACAGCCGCCGAGGCCGATCCCCGCCAGGAAACGCAGGGCCAGGAACGTCTCGACGTTCGGCGCGAACGCCCCGAGCACGGAGAACAGCGCGAACAGCAGCAGCGTGACGCTGAACGCCCGCTTCCGGCCGATGCGGTCCGCGATCGTGCCCCAGACGACCGCGCCGACGGCCATGCCGATCAGGTTCGCGGTGGCCACCAGGCCCTTCCCGCCGGCGGACAACCCGAATTCCGTCCCGACCAGCGGGGTGAGGAATCCGTTCAGCGCGACGTCCCAGGCATCGAACATGTAGCCCAGCCCGCCGATGAGGAAGATCTTTCCCTGCACACTCCAACGCCAGGGCAGGTCCTGGACGATCTGATCACCAGTACGCATGAACCACTCCGATGCGATTGCCGGCCAGCGCGCCTCAGCGGGCGAACTGGTAGTGGATGGACTCGGTGTCGGGGTCGGTGAGCGGGCTGCCGTTCCACAGCCAGTCGTAGGACACGTCGGATTCGCCGTCGAAGCGCCGCAGCTTCTCGTCCCGTTCGCGCTGCTCGGGACCGTCGGGCAGATGGTAGAAGTCCATGTTCTGCAGCGAAGCGTCCTGGACCATGCCCGCGTGCTTGGCACGCCGGTCCACGTAGCGGACCAAGGCTCCGTCGATCCCGTCGCGGGTGACCCGCCCCAGCTCCTCGGCCAGCACCGCGGCGTCTTCCATCGCCTGGGACGCGCCTTGCGCCTGGTACGGCAGCATCGCGTGGCACGCGTCGCCGAGCAGGGCGACCCGGCCGTCGACCCAGACCGGGTCACGGCGGCGGCGGTACATCGCCCACACCGAGACGTCCTCGTCCTTCGCCTTCGCCAGCATCGTCGGAACCCGATCGTCCCAGTCGTGGTACTCGGCGGCGAGTTCGGCGGCGGTGGCCGGGCCGCTCCAGTCCTTGGCGACCGCTTCGGTGCACGGCACGATCGCGACCACGTTGAGGTACTCCCCGCCGCGGATCATGTAGTGCACCAGGTGTTTGTTGGGGCCGTACCAGATCGTGGAGTGGTACCGGTCGACGAGGAACCGGGTGGCGGGGTCCTGCGCGATGAGATCGCCGGAGATCAGGGCGCGGTAAGCCATCTCGCCGGAGAACGCGAGGGTGTCGTCGAACCCGGCGAGGTCGCGCACCGAAGACCGGATGCCGTCCGCTCCGACCACGATGTCACCGGTGAACCGGCGTCCGTCGGCGGTGATCACCGCCGGCCGGTCCGGCACCGTCCGGTCGAGGTCGACCACCCGTGCGCCGGTCGCCACCCGCACCACCGGACCGGGGACGTCCGGATCGAGGCAGGCGTCCAGCAGGACTCCGTGCAGGTCGGCGCGGTGATAGTGCCAATAGGGCGCGCCGTACTGGTCGGTCACGCGCCTGCCGAGCTCCAGCTGGGCGATGATGCTCCCGTCGGCCCAGCGACGGCGCACCTGGTCCTGCGGCTCGGTCCGCACCCGCTCGAGCCGGGCGCGCAGGCCGAGCCCGATGAGGATCCGGCTGGCGTTCGGCGCGGTCTGGATCCCCGCGCCGATCTCGCCCAGCGCAGGGGCGGCCTCGACCACGGTGACGCGCAGACCTCGTTGCCGAAGGGACAACGCGGCACAGAGCCCACCGAGCCCGCCGCCGACGACAACGACCTCAAACGACTGACTCGCGGCCATGGCCGCCTCCCGTCTTCGTCATGGCTTTCGCGCCCTTGAGCAAGCTCCCCGCGCCGGGCACCCACGGCTCCACGCCGAGTTCCGACAGGATCCGGAAAGTCGTGGCCGTCGCCGCGGACAGGACGGGGATCCCGATCTCGTCCTCCACCGGCTGGATCGCGGGCAGCGAAGGCATCTGGACACAGGCGGAGAGTACGAGTGCGTCCACATCGGACAGATTCAGTTTCCGGTGATGCTCCCGCAGCCCCGCCGGGTCGAGCCGGGCGACGGCGAGATTGTCGGAGACCTCGAGGGAAAGCGCGTCCGCGACCTCGAACCCGGCGTCCTCGATGTAGTCCGCCACCGCCTTGGTCAACGGCTTCATGTACGGCGTGATGATCGCGACCTTGCGGGCGCCGAGCGCGCTGAGCCCGGACAGCAGCGCTCCGGCGCTGGAAACGACCGGCGACTCGCAGCCCTCTTCGCGCAGCACGCGCGTGATGTCGTCCTCGGCGGTGCAGTGATAACCGGGGCCCTGGGCCATGATCGCCACCAGGCACGCGGTGGCGACCACGTCGGGCTTGGCGTCGGCGAGTTCGGCCGCCGCGCGCCCGGCCTGGGCGTTCATCGCCCGCAGCTGTTCGGGTTCGACGTGCCGCATCCTGGCCCGCGCGGAGTGGAAGACGAACCGGTCCCCCGGCTCGGCCTCCTCCCTGGCGCGCAGCATGCGTGGCAGCTCGGTCTCCATGGTGAGGTTCGAGCTGGGGACGATCATCCCGATGTGGTGGTCGGTCATCGGCGGGCCGCCGGACGCATCTCGGCGACGGTCAGCTCACCGTTGTCGACGATCAGTTCGTCGTCCAGGTACAGGGAATTGCCGCGCATCGGGATGTCGAAGTGGCAAGGCGTGTCGTTCGGGCCGCCGAGCTCGTTGTTGGGGCCGATGGAGAACATGACGTTGCCGTAGAAACTCCGCAGTTCCATGCCCATCCCGCCGGGGAACTGGGTCAGGCCGTGCCAGTGGGCGCGTTCGTCGAGCCCCCAGCCCACGTGGCTCATCCCGTAGCCGCGCGGATCGTCGAAACTCTCGATGTACGAGCGCAGCAGATCCGCGTCCAGTCCGGACGATCCGGCGCCACCGCGGATGTCCCGGATGAACCCCTGCTCGATGGTGATCTCCACCGGCGTCTGTACGTAGGTGTTGAACGGCAGCAGCACATCCCCCGGCGACAGCACGATCTTCCCGTCGACGCCGTCGTCGGCCCCGCCGGTGAACACGAACGCCGCCGGCCAGTGGTCCCAGCGGCCGGGGGTGTCGGTGTAGCCGTATTCGGACATCGTCGGGTACACGCCGAGCTGATAGGTGACGTCGGTGCCCGCCGGGCTGGTGATCCGCATCGTGCCCGCCTTGGCGAGGAGTTCCGCGCCGATCTCCACCCGCTCGCGCAGTTCCTTCGTCGGCATGAGCCTGGCCAGCAGCTCGGGCGGTTCGACGGCGGTGAGGATCCGGGTGCCCGCGTCCTGGATGGCGAACTGTTCCTTGCTGAACAACAGGAACGTGCAGTCGACCACCATGTCCACGCTCTTGAGCGCCTCGACCGCCAGCGGGATGTTCCCGAGCCCCGAGTCGCCGACCGCCCACGCGCCCGCGGCGCTGACCGGCGACGGCAGCCGCATGTGGTACGCCGAGGCACCCAGCTGCTGGGCGGCCCACAGGAAGGCGTCGGCGTACTCCGCCCGTTCACCGCCGCGGGTCAGCACCACCACGGTCTCGCCCTCGTGCACCCCCGAGAACGTCAACTGGCGCAAACAGATGTCGTTGAACAGGTTCCGGTCCATCGCCGACCACCTCCATATTGATCCGAGCACGTACTATCCGGGTACGGAAGACCGGTCTTCATACGAACACGTACCATCCGGATACGCAAGAGGTGACCGCGGACAGATCTCGGCGGCCTGCCGGTGAGCAACCGTCCGGACACGTAGGATCACCGCGGGGGCCCGGGCAGCGGGTTGGAGCCGACAAGGAGCAACGATGGGTGAATCGGCGCGCACGGGCCGGCGCAGGGACGACACGCCGGCCGTCGCTCCCGCGACGCCGTCGGACCTGCTGGCGGCTCCCGGCTACGGCGCGCGCAGGCTGTACCAGGCGTACCTCGCCGCGTGGAACCGCCATGTGGATCCGGTGCTGACCGGCCCGCAGTTCGCGGTCCTGTCGGCGGTCCGCGCCTATCCCGGCAGCGACCAGAGCTCACTCGCGGGCGCCGTCGCGCTCGACACCTCGACGATGGCCGACCTGTGCCGCAGGCTCGAACGGCGGGGTCTCATCCAGCGCGTCGAATCCCCGCACGACGCGCGCCGCAAACTGCTTTCGCTCACCGACGAAGGCAAGTCGGTCCTGAGCCAGGTGAACCGCCGCGCCCGCCGCCTGGACAAGGCGCTCCTCGACGGCGACGACGACGTCGACATGGCGGCGTTGCTCAACGCGCTCGGTGCCCGCTGGGAGCGGATCGCCGAGGTCGACAAGCTGCGCTGAGAGCCTGTCGGCGGAGCTGCGACGTGCCTCGCGACGTCGATCGCGGACGCGGGTTCACCAACAGACACCGAGGCCGACACGCCGGGTTCCGGCGCTCCGGGGTTGACCTTGACATCGTGACAAGGTCTTCACTGAAGCGCAGGAGGTGGTTCCCATGAACCCGACCACGGACACACCGCTGCTCGACGCGCTCGGCGCCGAGGACTCGTCGACGCGGCTCAAGGCCGCCATGGCCGCAGGCACCCGGCCCGACCCCCGCTTCACCGACGCCCTCGTCGCGCGCTGCGCGGTCGAGCCCGACTTCTTCGTCCGCGACATGCTCACCTGGGCGCTGACCCGGCTCCCGCCGGCGAGCACGGTGCCCAAGCTGCTGGTGGAGCTCCGATCCGAGCGGGCACAGGCGCGGAGCCAGGCGCTGCACACCCTGTCGAAGATCGGGGACCGCACCGCCTGGCCCGCGATCACCGAGTCCCTGTTGCACGACGCCGACGACGAAGTCGCGCGGAGCGCTTGGCGTGCGGCCGTCATCCTCGTGCCGGAGGACGCACGGGCCGGGCTGGCCGCGGAACTGGCCATCGAGCTCGGCCGAGGTGACCGGAACAGGCGGCTGAGCCTCAGCCGGGCGCTCGTCGCGCTCGGGGATGCCTGCGAGCCTGCCCTGCGGAAGGCCTCGGAGAGCCGCGACGACGCGGTGCGCGCGCACGCCTTCGCCACGGAGCGGCTCCGCCGCGACCCGGAAGCGAGTTTCGACGTGACCGCGGACGAGGCGAAACGGATCGTGGCGCTCGGCCCGCAGGCCGGAGGATCGGCGTGCTGATCGGCGAGGTGGCGCGGCGTTCGGGAGTGAGCTCCCGGATGCTGCGCCACTACGACTCCCTCGGGCTGGTGCGGCCGACGGGACGCACCGTCGGCGGCTACCGGGAGTACCAGGACGAGGACATCCGCCGGATCTTCCACGTGGAAAGCCTGCGCTCGCTGGGATTGTCGCTGCGCCAGATCTCGCGCGCCTTGGAGGATCCGACCTTCACGCCGTCGACGCTGGTCGGCGACCTCATCCGCCAGGCGGAAGACCGGCTGAACCGGGAACAGGAGCTGCTCGCGCGGCTGCGCACGGTCGACGCGTCCGCGCCATCGGACTGGCAGGACGCCCTCCGCATCGTGGAACTCCTGCGAGGGCTCACTTCGCCTCACGCGGCACGTCGCCAGCAGGCCGTCCTGAATCCGGCCGAAGACCTGCCGGTTCCCGCCGACCGGATCGCCGGCGCGATCCTGACCGAGGCCGACCCGAACGTCGCCGGAGCCCTGCGCTGGGCTCTCGCGCGGGCGGGCGGCGAGGGGGTGGCCGAGGTGGCGGCGGGGCTGCGTACGGACGACGCCGACGTCCGGCAGCGCGCTGTACTGGCGCTGGCCGAGATCACCGGCGAGGAAGCGGACAAGGCGCTCACGGAGGCGCTTGGGGACTCCGACGCAAGGGTGCGCGGGCCCGCCGCACTCGCCCTGGGCGGGAGAGGCACGACCGCGGCCATCCCCGTCCTGGTCCGCATGATCGTCGACGGCACGAACGACGTCGAAGCCGCGGAGGTCCTGGGCGCGCTGGTGGAGAACCCACGATCGGAGGAACGGATCGTGGCCGCCTTGGCCGACGCCCTCACCGAGGATTCCGCGGTCCGGATCCGCGTGGTCCAGGCCCTGGCGGAGATTCCGGGGGCCAAGGCGGGCGGCCTGCTGGAGCGGCTCGCCGGGGACGCCGATCCGGCTGTCGCGCTGATCGCGGCCGCCCTGGCCGGCCGGGACCGGACGGTTGAAGGATAAGCGGTCTTGTCCGTCCACAAGGGACACTTCAGGGCGGTGCGTTCGTGGGCCCGTCGGCTTTCTCGACACGCAGCCAACCACCAACCCGGCCTGCCTGTGGACAACTCGGCTCACGCGGCGCTTGCGGCGGCACGCTGGGTTCGGGTGTTCCCAATGTCGCATTAGAGACACTCAGCGTCCCGAATGCGACATTGGGAACACCCGAGCGGCGAAACGGCAACAGTGGCAGCAGGAGCGTGTCAGGAGAAGCAGCGGATCGGCGCGCCGTTGAAGGCGACCATGTCCGCCAGCGCGGCCTCGGCAGACCGTTGACGTTGCGAAAGCCACTTTCGCAACGTTGATGGTTGCGAAAGCGGCTTTCGCGACACGTCACCTTTGCCTTACCCGCGCCAATCGCTTAAGTCGGGCGCCTGCTCATCCACGCGGCTCGTACCGTTCGTGATGCAGCACGGCGTCGAGCGGAAGACGTTCCCGCCAGCCGTGCCGCTCCAGATCGGGGACGGTGGGCAGGTCCCGCACCGGGCCGACGCACAACCACGCCACCGGACGGACGTTTCCGGGGAAACCGACCAATTCGCGCAGGAACTCCTCGCGATAGAAGCTGACCCAGCCGACGCCGAGCCCTTCGGCGGTCGCCGCCAGCCAAAGGTTCTGAATGGCCAGGCACACCGAGTACAGGCCGGCGTCGGCGATCGCGTGCCTCCCCAGCACGTCCGGCGCGCCGCGTGCCGGGTCGTAGCCGACCACGATCCCGGCGGAGGACTCGACGATCCCCTCGATCTTGATGTTCGCGAAGACACCGGCCCGTTCGGCGTCCAGCCGATCCTCGAAAACCTCCCGTTCGGCCAGCACGTGCTCGCGAAACCGCTTTCGAAGGTCCACATCGGACACCACGACGAAATCCCAGGGCTGCGACAGGCCCACACTCGGCGCGGCGTGGGCCGCGCTCAGCACGCGGCGCAGTACCTCTTCCGGAATCGGCTCCCCGGTGAACTCGGCCCTGGTGTCCCGTCGCCGGAAGATCGTGCCGTACAGCGAACCGTCCTCTGTCTCACGCGTCATGCGCTTGATCGTGCCTGGGACTCAAGGGACGGCGAGGAACGGGGTCAGCAGGCGGAGCAGTTCCGCGGGCCGGTCCAGCGGGATGATGTGGCCGCAGTCCTCGATGAGGTGACCGGTGAGGTCGTCGGCGACGGGGCGCAATTGCCGTTCCAGCGCACGGCCGACCGGATGGGCGCCGATCGTCATCGTGGGCATCGCCAGCCTGCCGCCCGCCACCGCTTCGCCGATCTGCCGCGCGGAGTCCGGCATGGCGCGATAGTAGGAGAAGGCGCAGCGCAGGGCGTCCTGCCCGGTGTAGGCGTCGACGAAGGCGTCGCGGATCTCGGGCGGCACGCCGCGCCCGAGCGTGCCCGCCGCGAGGAACCAGTCGATGTACTCCGCCTCGTGCCCGATCAGGACCTTTTCGGCGAGGCCGGGAACGGCGTGGAAGCCGAACCACCACGGTGGGCCGCCCGCCAAGAAGTCCTCGGCGCCGGGCAGCGAACCCGCCAGCGACTCCATCACGACGAGCCGCCGCACCAGATCCGGCCGCCGCAAGGCGAGCAGGAGGGCGACCGGTGTGCCGGCGTCGATGGCGACGACGTCCGCGGTGGATTCGCCGAGGGTGTCGAGGATGCCTTCGGCGTCGGCGACCAGCGTGCCCGCGTCGTAGCCGTCCGCGGCGCGGGTGCTGCCGCCGAGCCCGCGCAGATCCGGGGCGATGACCCGGTGGTTCCCGGCCAGCGGGCCGATGACCTCGCTCCAGAGCCGCCAGGTGTGCGGGAAGCCGTGGAGCAGCAGGACCGCGGGTCCGCTGCCCGCGACGGCCACGTCGACCTCGATGCCGTTGATGCCGATCCGTCGTACCTCGGGCACGTCGCCTCCACTGTGGTTACCATTGGTTACCAGAAAACCGTAGGTAACTTCCGGCGTGCCGCCAAGACGGCACTTTCCCCACAGGTGGTGAGCTCCAGGTGACCTCCGAGCGGACACGGCGTGGCGATCTGTTCGACCCCGAATGCCCCACTCGCCGTCTGCTGGATCGCATCGGCACGAAATGGACGTCGATGGCGGTCAAGGTCCTCGCGGAGGCGGCTCCGGACGAGGTCCGGTTCGCCGAGTTACGGCGCAGGATCCCCGGCGTATCCCAGAAAATGCTCTCGGTGACCTTGCACAGCCTGGTCCGCGACGGGCTCGTCGACCGCCGGGTCGAGCCCACCGTGCCGCCCCGCGTGCACTACCGGCTGACCGACCTCGGCCGGTCGCTCGACGTGCCGCTGGCGGCGCTCCGGAACTGGGCCGAAGAGCATATGGCCCGGATCGACGAGGCCAACGCGAAGGCGGACGAGGCCCCGGCTCAGAGCGGCTCCAGATAGGACCGCTCGGACCAGTCGTCGTCTTCGTCGTCCCGGGGACGGGGTTTCCGCGCGGGCGGTTCCGGCGCCGGCGCGGACAGCTTTTCCAGCTCCGCGACGGCGTCGTCGACGTCCAAAGTGGCCAGTTCGCCGACCTGCCGTTCCAGGGACGACCAGGCTTCGCCGGCGAGCCGCTGACGTTCCTCCGCGGGCAACGCGTCGATGATCCGCCACCAGCCGCGCGCCTCCTGGACGAATTCGTCCAGTACCGGGCCGTGGGCCAGCAGTTCGTGCGGCCGCCGTCGCCCGGCGAGCACCTCCCCCGCGAAGTCCCCGGCGGCGCCGCCGGTCGCCGCCAGCAGCCGCATGGCCGTCTGCCGTGCCCGCTCACCCTGCTCGGAGCCGAAGAGCTCGTGTCCCGTCACAGCTTCACCCGCCTGCTCTTGGCCGGGCACTCGGCGTCCCGGTGTTCGTAGTCCTGCGGCCACTGCGGCGGTTCGCCCATCGCGATGGTGGCTTCCAGCAGTTCGTCGAGCGTCTTCTCCCCCGCGAAAGCGTGTGCCAGCCCGAGTGCGGCGCTGATCCAGGTCTGGATGATCCCGACGATCTCGTTGAACGACAGCACCAGGTGGATGATGTCGCGCAGCTCGGGATCCTGGAAGATGTTGACGAGCTTGCCGCGGCGTCCCAGCTCGGACAGTGCCTCGCTGATGATCTCCGCCACCCGGACCCCGCGCTCCAGCCCGAGTTTCTTGCCCTTGGTGAGGATCAGCAGCGCGATGTCGATCGCCGAGCTGTAACCGTGCCTGATCTCCTGCATCATGTGGTACGCGAGCTTCGCCAGCGCCTGGATCGCCCGGCACGCGCCGTGGAAGTACTGAGCCAGCTGCAGCACACAGGCGCGGTAGTCGGCCAGCCAGTTCTTCGCGCGGTCGGCGGCCTCCCCCGCCCACACCCCCTGGATCCCGAACCGGCCCTGGTTGATGTTGGCCGCGATGTTCTCCAGCCCGATCGCGGCGTCGTGGTAGAGCACCGCCTGCTCCTGCAGCACGGTCCAGTCGCCGACGAGCAGGTCGGCGAGCATGGTGATGAAGTCCTTGTCGGACCCGGTGAGCATCTTGATCACCTCGGCGACGTCGCCCAGCGACCCGCCGAGATCGAGCAGCTTCTCGCGTTCCTGCTCGGCCTTCACCGGCCACCAGGACGGATCGGTGACGGCCGCCGGGTCGGGTCCGCCGTATCCGACCAGGACGGCGTCGCGGAACGCCGCGGCCCCCGCCGGGTCGCGCACTTCGTCCACCGGGATCCGCGCGGCGTCCGGCTCCGGGTTGAGCCGGTCCAGCAACTCGGCCGCGCGTGCGTCCACCACGCCGTACCAGTGCGCGACGCACCGCAGTTCGTGCCCGCCGCCCGCGGCGAGATTGGCCGCGAACCCCGACTGGGTCAGCGCCGCGCGCTGCCACTCGTCCAGTTTCGGCCAGGCGGCGGCCAGGAAACCTTCACCGCGTTCGGTGTCGAACCCGGCCCCGACCAGCCGTTCGAACCAAAGCCGATAGGAGTCCGCGCCCGCGCTCGCCCGCAGGACCAGGTCTCCCAGCGCGCGCACTGCGGCCGGCTCGACCGAGAACCCCTGCCCCATTCGTCCCCCTCGTACTCCGGAAGTGTTCCTTCGACGCTCCCGAAGTCTGACAGGTTGCCATGAAATGTCACATCACTGGAACGGAGTACCGCGTGCGAAACTGACCCGATCATCGGCGAAAGGAGATCACGCTGTCTCGCCAAACGGCTCGGATCTGGCTGTCCGAGCGCCGCAGGAGCGGCTTGAGCGCCGCGTTCGCGCTGGTCGTCGCCACGTTGACGATCGTGTTCCGCGAGGACGTGCTGTCGATCTCGTTGGTCGACGCGGGTGTTCTGGTCCTTCTCGCGTATCTCGTCGGCTACCTCGTCGTGACGGTGGCCGCGTTCGGCGTGGCGACCTCGGAGCAGATCCACGACTGGGCGAGCCGGGAAAGCCGCGGCACGTTCGCCCAGCGATACGTCTTCGGGACCGCGCCGGGGCCGGGAGTGTCGATCACCATCGCGGCGGCCGCGCTGGCGGTGGCGGTGGTGTGGATGCCGGGCCTCGGTGGTGAGAGCCTGCCGGCGGGCGCGCGCGTCGGCGTCGCGGTGGCGCTGGTCGTCGTCGCGTGGATCTGTGTCCTGGTCTCGTTCGCGATCGCCTACCACGCGGACGACGTGGTCGAGCAAGGCGAGGCCCTGCGGTTCCCCGGCGACGGATCCGCCGAGTGGTCCGACTACATCTACTTCGCGGTGTCCGTGATGACGACCTTCGGGACGACCGACGTGGACGTCGTCTCCCGGGAGATGCGCAGGACCGTGACCACGCACGCGGTCATCGCGTTCGTGTTCAACACGGTGACCGTGGCGGCGGTCGTGTCCACTTTGAACAGCGGCTGAAGCCTCAGCCCAGTTTCAGGAGGATCGGGCTGCCGGTGACGGTGACATCCGCACCGGGTTCCACCAGCGTGCTCCTCCCGTCGAGGTCTTCGGCCGACGTGGCGCCCCGAGCCGCCGGGATCCGCTCGGACCGGTCGATGGTCCACCAGATCAGGAAGTCCTTGCCGCCCTGATCGAAGCGGCATTGCCACAGGTGATCGGGCAATCCGGCCGCGCGCCCTTGCCCGCAGGAATGGATCCGGCTGCCGGACAGCCAGGTGTGCAGGCGTTCCACGTGTCGCGCCGCCTTCGTGTGCGGACCGCCCGCGGGCTGCAGCACGATGGGGATCTTGGCGCTGCCCCAGTTGTAGAAGTACATGCGGCGGTATTGCGCGTAGAGACCGGACAGGAAGAACCGGACAGCGTGCTGCGCACCCCGATCCTCGTCGACGGGCCGCTGCCTGTTCACGTCGTAGGCCGAGCCGGTGCTCCACAACCTGATGCCGGCGCCGGCTTCCTGCAGCACCTTTTCGATCTCCTGCGCCAGCGGCAGCATCGTCTCCGGTGGGTCGGAATCGTTGCGGGGAGCCAGTTTCATCGCGGCGGCGTCGCAATGGTCGTAGCCGCCGAGCTTCGCGAACCGCCGGAACCCCTCGAACGCCGCGGGATCCCAGAGCTCGCCCATGGACGGGCAGACCACGGTGGCGGCTGAGTCGGCGGATTTGATCACCTGGCTCGCCCTGCGCGTCATCTCCACCAAACCGGCCATCGATCCGGAGAAGAAGTCCTGATGATTGGCCATGTCCCACAGTTCGTAGGCGTCGATCCGGCCTCGATACTGCTCGACGACGGCCCGCACGAACCGTTCCCAGTCGGCGAGGTCGTCGGGCGGACCGGTGCGGGAATCGTCGGTGTAGACGGACTTCGGGCTGTTCGGGCTCGCCCACGACGGGGTGCCGCCGAAGGTCAGGGCCACCGGGAAACCGGCACCACGGGCACCGGTCACCAGCCGTTCGAGTGTTTTCCAGTCGTACTGACCGCGGGCGGGCTCCAGGTTCTGCCACCGGGTGCGTGTGTTCCACAACCGGACGGAGCCGACGCGGAACGTCGGCATCAGCCCGGTGTTGGAGTTCGTCGTCACCCCGACGAACTCCGGATCGAGCGTGCGTGGCGCGTTCGTCCACATCGCCGCCTGGACCGCGGGTGCCGTGACCTGCGCCTGCCGGTCCGGCGGGGTCGCCACGGCGCCTCCGGCGAGCAGGACCGCCGCGAGGACGACGACGAGCGCGATATGCGTCAGCGGCCGCCTGCGATGGGGCTCCACCGCGTCGGTGTCAGGGATGACCAGCGGTTCGGGGACGGGGGTTTCGCCCAGGTCCGCGCGCTCCCACACCCGGTACAGTTTCGCGAGATCCTCGCGGCTCGCGCCGCACACCGTCGCGATCGCCTCGATCGGCGCGAAGGTGGCGGGAACGTTCCTTCCGGTGCAGTAGCGGTGCACGGTCGACCGGCTCGAATGCACCTTGCGCCCGAGCTGTTCGTAGCTCAGGCCGCTCCGCTCCTTGTACTCGGTGAGAAGTGCCGCCAGCGTGGCAGCCGCCTCACTCGCCATCCCGCTGCGCCCCCTCCGCGCCATGTCCCGGACGGATATCAGTGTCCCATCGCGGGCCTTTCGCCGCGCGAATTCGCGAGATCACGTCTCCCGACCCGACGTCGCCGCAGGTCAGAGGCGAGATTTCGTCCCAGCGTCCCATTCCGCGCCGTTGCGCTTGCCACGCCGTCCCGCGCTGGAGAGCGTGGACCCGCCGGCAGATCCGGCCATGGGGAGGAATCGGAATGAAATCGCACAGGAAGACCTTGCTTCGAGGAGCACTGGCAACCGCGCTACTGGTAGTGGCGACCAGCGTCCCGGCCGCCGCCGCGACGCCGCGGCTGACCACGCGCGCGGACTTCAACACACCGGGCGGCGGACAGATCGTCGAATACCTCGAAAAACTGATCCGTGGCGCACCCGAGAACTCGACCATCAAGACCGCGCAGTTCCTCTTGCGGGACAAGCCGATCACGGAGGCGCTCGCGGACGCCGCGGAGCGCGGGGTGCACGTCCAGGTCCTGGTCGACGGGCGGACGACGGACCATCCGAACTACCAGGACCTGAAGAAGCGGCTCGAGAAGACCGGCGACAAGAACTCGTGGGCGAAGAACTGCAAGGCCGACCGAGGGTGCAACGGCGGAAACGTCATGCACAACAAGTTCTTCCTGTTCGACCGGACGCTCGACGCGTCGACGGTGGTCGCGACCGGATCGGCGAACTTCAGCGAGAACACCACGGGTGGCAAGGGCGGCTGGAACAGCTACTACACCGACGTCGGGAACCCCGCCCTGTTCGCCAGGTACAACGACTACTTCGGCGACCTCCGCAGGGTCGCGGACGGGAGCACGGCGAACCCCGACTACTACGAAGCCAACCCGCCCGTGATCACCGGGAACACCAAGAGTTACTTCTACCCGAGGCTGAAGGACGCGGGGAACGACACCGTCGAAAACACCCTGAAGGAGGTCGGGTGTTCGGCGGAGAAGTCCAAGATCCGCATCGGGGTGTGGTCACTCACCCGGATGAAGATCATCGAACGGCTGCGGGTCCTGGCCGCCCGCGGCTGCTCCGTGGACATCGTGGCCTTGCGGATGACCGCGGGCTCGTGCGAAGCGCTGATGAAGGGTCAGCCGGACCGTGTGCGGCTTCGTGGTTTCAAGAAGGGCAACGAGGCGGGCATCCACGAGAAGAACATGATGATCGAGGGCGACTACCTGAAGCCGGGTACCAAGGTCGTCTTCACCGGCAGCCAGAACTTCAACAACCCGTCCCTGCACGAGAACGACGAAAACGTCATCCGGGTCCTGGACGACGATGGGATCTACCGGAGCTTCGCGCGGAACTTCGAGCAGGTGGCCCAGGCCGCCGACCAGGAGATCAAGTCGCCTGGGGACTGCTGGAAGATGGTGCCGGAGGACTGATCCGGCCTACGGGCATCAGCAATCACAACAGCTGCGCGTGAAGGCCCCCTTCCCTCGGCTGAGCCGAGGGAAGGGGGCCTTCACGCGCAGGGCCGCGGTTTCCGGAAGGACTGGGGCTGGCACGGCACCGCCTGCGGGTCAACGGAGGTACATGAAGGCCCCCTTCCTTGCGCCTGGCGCAAGGAAGGGGGCCTTCATGTACTCAGGCGAGCAACCGACACCGGTAAGGGTCAGGGACGCCAGGTGTCGTTCAACGCCATCGTGCAGCCGCTCGAAGCGGTGCCCGCCCGGTTGGCACCCGATTCCCACGTGACGGCGCCGCCCTCCTTACGGATGTACTTGTACTGGAAGGCGGCTCCCTTCGGCAGCGTGACGTTCGCCGTCCACAAGGGATAACCTGCCGACGACATCGGAACCGCGTTCGCCGGGTTCCACGCTCCGAGTTCGGGGCGGTCGCCGACGACGAAGATGTTCTGGCCCCACGAAGTCGTGGCGTTCACCGTGAACTTCGCCGAAACCGCGGAGCACGCCGCGCTGTAGCGCTGCTTGACCACCGACGGCGTCTCGACCGGGGCACCCGCGTCGATCGAATGCGCCAGCCGTACGAACTGCGCCATCGACCAGGCCAGCGGCGTCGCCGAGCCGGTGCCTTCGCCGAAGGTGAAGCCACCGGCGCTTTGCCGGTCCCAGACCTGTTCCGGGATCAGGAAACCGGGATTCGCCGACGCGGCCATGGCCGCCAGATGCGTCGTCGCAGGGCGTCCGTTGGCGAGCTCGTACTCCCCGCGCTCACCGGTGAGCAGCGGCCACAGCCGTCCGACTCCGGCACCGGTGTACGGCCCGCCGGAAGCGGTTTCGCCGTAGCCGTCGTGGTTGTACCGGTACCACATCGGGCCGTTGGGGGTGTTCACCTTCAGCGTGGAGTCCACTTCGGACAGTGAAGCGGCGACGTCCGGATCGGCAGGCGGCTTCACCCCGAGGCGGACGAGGTCCAGGAAGCCCGCGTCGATGATGGCGCGTTCGTCGTGGTTCCCGCCACCGTTCTGCAGGAAGACGTTCTGGCCGTCGTTGGG
Organism: Amycolatopsis roodepoortensis; assembly: GCF_024628825.1. Lineage (NCBI taxonomy): Bacteria > Bacillati > Actinomycetota > Actinomycetes > Pseudonocardiales > Pseudonocardiaceae > Amycolatopsis > Amycolatopsis roodepoortensis. The sequence goes on along the minus strand of NZ_CP102415.1, from coordinate 8,982,619 downwards.
ATTGCCGTTGCCGTCGATGCGGTGGAAGTACCGGCCGTCGCCGAGCGGACCGGACGTGGTGAACGTCCAGGCGCTGACCTGCGCCTGCCACCGGTCCGCGGTTTCGCGGTACCGGGCGGCCGCCGTCGTGTCGCCGTTGCGTTCGGCGATGTCGGCGGCGCAGATCAGCCCGGCGATCTCCGCGGCGATGGTGGACGGCGAGTAGCCGCCGTTCTCCTCCCAGCGTTCCTGCGGGGTCGAGGGGCCGTTCGCGACGAGGAAGTCCGCGGACTTCTTCACCTTCGCCCACATCCCCGCGTCGGACCGGCCCAGCTGCCACGCGAGCACGATGGGGAAGGCGACCTCGTCCATCTGCAGGCTGGTCCAGCAGTTGGTGCCGTCGAGCCGGGTGTTCTGCGGGAACGAACCGTCCGGCCGCTGCTGAACGGTGAACAGGTAGTCGACCGAACGGTTGGCCGCCGCCGAGTCGCCCGCCGCGATCTGCGCGGTCGAGACCTGGTACAGGTCACGGGACCAGACCGCGTGATACCCGCAGTCCCCCGTGCCGTTCGCGTCCTTCGCCTCGCCCCAGGGATTGGTGAGCGAGGCGACGTTCGCACCCGAGTAGGTCTTGTCTTCGTGGGCCTTGAGGGTCATCAGCGCCACGTTGTACTGCGTGGTCAAGCCGGCGCCGGTGATCGACCTGGGCACCGCGGCCAGCGAGGAGAGATAGCCGCTCCAGCCGGACCGGTACGCGGTGTCCGCCGCCCCGAAACCACCGGCGAGCGAGGCCGACGCGTTCGCCGACGCGGCGCCGCGATCACCGCCGAACCCGATCGCGAGGGTGAAGGTGGTGTCGGTCCCCACGGGGATCTGCCCCAGCTGCACCAGGTTCCCGGGCGTCGACGCCGAGTCGTACTGCGTGCCGAGAACGTGGTCGCCGCTCAGGTCGACGTAGCCGTCGCTCGCGGTCCCGCTGTAGCCGCTGGTCGCCTTGACGAAACCGGTGGAGGCGGCCATGGCGCTGGACACCGGCCCGTCCGAAGCGACCAGCTGCCCGCCGGAGGTGGCGCCGGTGTCCCCCATTCCGCTGTTGTTCAGCGACGGGTTGTACAGCGCGTACAGCTGCAGCGGACCGCCGCTGAGCACCTCGAACCTGGTCTGGATCAACACAGTGGACCGCGCCGGGTCGGCGGTGTGGGTCTTGGTGATCCGGTACCGCCCGTTGGTGGCGGTGTTGATCTGCCGGTAGCTCAGGGAACGCGGATCGGTAAGCACCAGCTGCTTGGTGGTGTGGTCGCGTTCCAGCTGCGTGAAGCCGGCACCGTCGGACACCACGTACTGCAGGTCCTGGACGTTGGCGACGTCGACTGTCGGGTAGTAGATCTCGTGGTTGATGCCCTGGCCGAGGGTGAACCAGACCTTCGACGCCGCGTTCGTGGCGGTGCCGAAACCCTCCTTACCCCCGGTCGTCCAGGCCGCGCCGGTACCCGGCGCACCGGGCGCGTCCGCCAGCGGTGCGGCGCTCACCGGCGTGGACGCCAGGAGCACGCCAGCGGTCAACAGCGCGACTGTCGCGCGACGCCGCTTCGGAGATTTCATGTCGATCCTTCCCACAGGCTTCATCGACGGCAGGATTTGTTGTTAGCGGCAACTTATTCGCTGGCCGTCTCCACCGGCAGGGCCGATCGGAGTAACCCGGACCACCGGCGCCGGTGGTCCGGTCATGGAGCCGGCCCCGCCGCGGGACGCGACGGGGCCGGATCAGGGATTCCGTGGGATCAGCCGACCGGACGCGGCTTCAGGTTCACCTCCACCGTGTTGCCGGGGCCGGAGGCGACACCGCTGACGATGTCGTTGAGGAACCCGCAACCCTGCAGCGGCGGCAGGGTGTAGGAGCCGGTGAGCTTGCCACCGGCCAGCGGGTCGAAGCCCGCCTTCGACTGCAGCGGGATCTGGGCCGGTGTCTTCGTCTGGCAGGTCGGGCTCGCCGAGACCGGGAAGCCGAAGACGCTGACCCGCGGCAGCTTGACCGTCACCGCCGAGGTCGACTTGAGCACCCCGTTGGCCAGGGTTCCCGTGGTCTTGCCCGCCGAAGCGAACTCGATCTTCGCCTTGACCGGGACGAAACCCCAGAGCGTGAGGTTCGCGCTCGTCGGGTTCAGCGTCAGGTCGGCGTCGAAGGTCCCGTTCGCCAGGCTGATCGCGGCGTTGATGCCACCGCGCAGGTCGATCGGGCCCGCGAGCTTCTTCAGCTGCGTCTTTCCGGTCAGGTCGTAGCTGTACTTGACGACCGGGGAGGTGTTCGGCTGCGTCTTCGCCGTGACCGGCGCGCTTGCCGCCGACTTGTTCCCCGCGGCGTCCTTGGCGACCACGGTGAAGGTGTACTCCGTGCCGGCCGTGAGACCGTCCACAATGGCCGAAGTCCCCGTCACCGACTTCACCAGCGTGGAGCCGTTGTAGACGTCGTACCCGGAGACGCCGACGTTGTCCGTCGCGGCATCCCACTCGAGGCTCACGCTCGTCTGCGTGGTCCCCGTGGAGCGCGGGTTGCCCGGCACGCTGGGAGCCACCACGTCCGGCGAGGCCTGCGTCCGGACGGTGATGGCGGCGCTCGGAGTCGAGAGGTTGCCCGCCGCGTCCTTCGCGACCACCGTGAACGAATACTCGGTGTCCGGCGCGAGACCGTCCACAGTGGCCGAAGTCCCCGTCACCGACTTCACCAGCGTGGAGCCGTTGTAGACGTCATAGCCGGTGACACCGACGTTGTCCGTCGCCGCGTTCCATTCGAGGCTCACGCTCGTCTGCGTGGTCCCGGTCGAGCGCGGGTTGCCCGGTGCGACGGGCGCCTGGGTGTCGGGCGCGGTCTGCGTCCGTGCCGTCGCGGCGGCGCTGGGCGCCGAAGCGTTGCCCGCGGCGTCCTTCGCGACCACGGTGAACGAGTACTCGGTGTCCGGCGCGAGACCGTCCACAATGGCCGAAGTCCCCGTCACGGTCTTCACCAGCGTGGAGCCGTTGTAGACGTCGTAACCGGTGACACCCACGTTGTCGCTCGACGCGTTCCAGGACAGCGCGATGCTGGACTGGGTGACGTCGGTCGTGGCCAGACCGGCCGGAACGCTGGGCGCTTCGGTGTCGGGGACCGTGGCGGTCCGGGCGGTCACCGCCGCGCTGGGCTCCGACCTGTTGCCCGCCGCGTCCTTGGCGACGACGGTGAAGGTGTACTCGGTGTCGGCGGCGAGGCCGTCGACGGTGGCGTTGGTTTCCGTCACCGACTTCACCAGGGTGGTGCCGTTGTAGACGTCGTAGCCGGTGACACCCACGTTGTCACTCGACGCGTCCCACGCCAGGCCGACGCTGGTGGCCGAAGTACCGGTCGAGTGCAGGTTGCCCGGCACACCGGGAGCCTGCGTGTCGGGCGCGGCCTGCGTCCGGGCCGTGACCGCGGCGCTGGCCGCCGAAGCGTTGCCCGCCGCGTCCTTCGCGACCACCGTGAAGGTGTACTCGGTGTCGGCCGTCAGACCGTCGATCGTGGCCTGCGGTTCCGTGACGGACTTGACGACCTCGGTGCCCCGCAAGACGTCGTAGCCGGTGACACCGACGTTGTCGCTCGACGCGTCCCAGGCCAGCGTCACGCTGGTCTGGGTGGTTCCGGTCGAGTGCACGTTCGCGGGAATCGTCGGCGCCTGCGTGTCCGGGGCCTTCGCGGTCCGGGCGGTGGCGGGCGCGGTGGCGGGCGAGACGTTGCCCGCCGCGTCCTTCGCCTTGACCGTGAACGAATACTCCGTGTCGGGGGCCAGACCGTCGACCGTTGCCGACGTTCCGGTCACCGTCTTCACCAGCGTGGCGCCGTTGTAGACGTCGTAGCCGGTCACGCCGACCTCATCGGTGGCGGCGCCCCAGGACAACGCGACGCTGTTCTGGGTGACCTCGCCGACGGTCACCGCACCGGGAGCCGAGGGCGGGGTCGTGTCCGCGGCCGCGGTGACGGTGAAGGTGTGCAGCACGTTGGCCTGGCCGTTCGCGGGCGTGCAGTCCGCGACGAACGTGCCGAGGCCGGTCTCCGCGCCGGAAGCCGTCAACGGCGTCATCGTGAGCACCAGATCGTGCACCGAAAGCGTCGCCGTCCCGGGCTTGTCGAAGCGCAACGACGGCGCCGCGCCGCTCGCGTTGACGATCAGGTCGTTGCCCGTCGGCGGGATCGGCTGCAGCGGGACGGGTGTCGGCACGCCGACCGCGAGATGTCCCTGCGGGCTGGAGACCAGCGAGGTGGCCAGCGCCGATCCCTTGATCTGTTCGGCGCCGACGAGCCGGAGCCCTTCGGTCGCGGTCTTGCCCGCGTTGGAGACGGCCGTGATGTCGATCTTGGGCGTGAACTGGCCGACCGGGATCGTGTCGGGCAGCGTGGCGTTGATGTCGACCGTGACGTCCTGGTTCCCGATCAACGGGAACGGACAGCTGTAGACCTGCCGCAGCGGCGGGTGGTTCCCTGTGCCGACGACGGCTTCCGGGGCGACCGGAGAGCCGGTCACCGTGTAGGTCTGCAGGACGGTCTCGGCCCCCGCCGCCAGCGTGCAGTCCGAAGTGAAGGTGCCGAGACCGGTCGGCGTGCCGTCGGCCTTCAGCGGGGTCATCACCAGCTGGAGCCCGGTCACCGCGAGCGACGCGGTGCCCGGCTGGTCGAACCTCAGCGCGGGCGCGCTGCCCGTGGCGTTGACGACGAGGTCGTTGCCCGCGGGCGGGATGGGCTGGTTCGGCACGTCGGAGTCGACCTTCACCGTCATCGTGCCCTGGCTGCCGGGCATCGTGACGGTCGAAGTCGCCTTCGCGGTGCCCTTGATGGACTCGGCACCGACGAGCCGAAGACCTTCCGTCGCCGTCTTGCCCGCGTTGGACACGGCGGTGATCTCGATGGCGGGAGTCAGTTTCCCGGTCTCGATCGTCGAAGGCTGCGTGGTCTTGATGGTGACCGAGACGTTCTGATTTCCGATCAACGGGAACGGACACGAGTAATTCTGCGTGAGCTCACCCGGAGCCGCGGCACTGGTGCCCGAGCCTATCGCGAGACCCAGTGCCACCAAGGCCGCCGTGCTCACCACGGCGATGCCCCCAGTGGCCAGTCTTCGACTACGTCTTCTGTGTTTCACAGGTACCTCTCCAACACATAGACCACGCCCGCCGAAACCACTGGACAAATGATTAATGCCCGCTTTCGCGGGCTCTTCCCGGCGGGCGCGTGTGCACATTTACGGGTATGCCACAGGGAATTAACACACCCGCAAGGCTCGCCAGGCAAGGAAAATCACAGAGCCCGCGCGACCATTCTCCGTCTTTGTCATACGCGGTCGATTCGCCGTTCGCGAATCTGTCAGCCGCACCCCCAAAACGCTCGACCACACCTCGGCGATGGTGGTTACTGGCCAACAAGGCCGCGATCGGGTCGGCCGACTCGGCGCGCCAGGGCGGGACCCAGCCGAGGCGTTTGCAGACCGTGCCGACGTCGGGATCGGTCAGGCTCCGGCGGTCGGAGAGGTCCGCCGACCGCGGTACCCGGATCGCCGATGTCCTTGCGAACCTCGATCAGGAAGTCCGCGTGGAGCCTGGACTGAATGCCGGCCGGGAGCGCCTGCATGAGCCGGGTGTAGCCCCGGACGGTGCCGTACACGTTCACCCAGGCCCGAGCCAACCACGGATCGGCCACGGGCAACGGTCAATCGCCCAGGATCCCGGCCAGCACGCGACGTGCGTTCACCGCTTCCCCGTCGGCGCGGCCGCGCGTCCTGGCACAGGTGACCAAGGTCTTCCACAGCGCCCAGCCACGCCCACGTTCCCATTCCGGGCCGTCGATCGAAAGCCGCTCTCGGAACGCCCGCCTGCCGTCGGCCGTCAGCAAGGTCCAGGCGATGGCCAGGTCGCAGGACGGATCGCCGACTCCGCAGGTACCGAAGTCGATCACGGCCGCCAGCCGCCCGCCGCCGAGCAGAAGATTCCCCGGCGCGACGTCGCCGTGGAACCACCGATCGACGCCGTCCCGGGGAACGTCCAGCGCCGACTTCCAGAGAGCGCGGTAGGGGCCGACGTCGATTTCACCGTCGAGTTCCGTGAGCGCGCGCTCGGTCAAGGCGTCGAAGGTGCGCAGGGTGCCGCCGCGGAACCAATTGTGCTTACCCGGCTGAGGACCGTCCGCGGCATCGATGTTCCTCAACTCCACCAGGAATTCCGCCAGTTCGAGTGCGAAGCCCACCGGGTCGGAGATCCCGTCCGCGCTCGCGGGTTCGCCGTCGAGCCACCGATTGATCGACCAGGAGAACGGGTAGCCGTCGCCGGGATTCCCCTTCGCCAGCGGGATCGGGACGGGCAGCGGCAGCCGCGGAGCGAGCACCGGCAGCCACCGTTGCTCCTTGTCCACCGCCAAGGCGTATTCGGCGGCGCTCGGCAGCCGCGCCACCATTGCGTCGCCAACACGGAAAGTCCTGTTGTCCCAACCGGACTCGGCCACCGGCCGGACCGGAAGACCGGCCCAGTCCGGGAACTGCCCGGCGACCAGGCGGCGCACCTGTGCCACGTCGACGGTGATCCGCCGCGGCGGCGGGCCGAGATCCGGTGTACTGCCCAAGACGACTTCCTTCGCTCGATGTGGTGTCCCACACCGAGTCTGGTCGTGCCGTCCAGTGGATAAATCGGAGGACTCCAGGCCCGGAGTCGGGCAGAGTGGATCTCGTGCGAGAAATCCGGCGCGAGGTCACCGCCGTCGCGGGCGCGAAGGCGCTGGCCTGGATCGGGGAAACGCTTCACCACGTGTCCCCGGATTCGACGTTGTTCGGCGAGTACAGCGAAGTCTTCGACGCCGTGGCGGTCTCTCCCCGCGGTGAGCTGGTCGCGCTGATGGCCGATACCGGTACGACGGGGCTGCTGCTGTCGGCTGACGGCCGTCCGATCCGCGAGCTCACCCGCAGCGGCTACCAGGCCGAGGCCTACCGCTACCCGCTGGTGTTGTGCACCCTTCCCGACGGCCGGACGGGTTTGATCCACTGCCCCGACGAGTACAACCGGCTCGAGGTCGAGGTCGCAGAGACCGGCGAGCGACTCACCGACGGCCCGGCGCGTGAGCCGAGCGACTTCTTCCATTCGCGCCTGGCCGTCTCGCCGAGCGGCAGGTACCTGCTCAGTGCCGGCTGGGTCTGGCATCCCTGGTGCTCCGCGGCGGTCTACGACCTGGAGAAGGCGCTGACCGAACCCACCACGCTCGATTCGGTCGGCGACGTGTACACACAGATCGGTCTCGTGCAGGCTGAGGTCGCGGGTGCTTGTTTCGTCGGCGAAGACGTCGTGATCAGCACGTCCACCGAGGAGAACGACCCGGACGGACCCGACGACCTCGCCCCCACCATGCTTGCCCGGTGGTCGGCCACCACCCGGACGTTCGTCTGGCGCCGTCGGCTGGAGCTGCCCGCCGGCGACGTCGTTCCGTTCGCCGGCGATTTCCTGGCCTTGTACGACCACCCGCGTCTCTACGACGGAGCGACCGGAGACCTGCTCGGGGAATGGCCCGACCTTCCGACCGGGCACGCGGATGGCCCGATCGTGTGGAGCAAGTCCTTTTCAGGACCGGCGCGCGTGGCCGTCGACGAAATCCGGCGACGCTTCGCGGTGACCGACGGCGAACGGACCACGATCGTCCACCTCGGCTGACCGATTCCGGCCGTCAGGTGCTCGCGCCGAGCCGTTCCCCCTGCGTGAGTTCAGCGAGGAGCGCGGACTGTTCCCGCCGGTAAGCCTCGACGTTCGCCAGTTTGACGTCCTCGTAGCCGCGGACCAGATCGGGCAGTTCGGCCAGCGCCAGGAGCCTGCCCCGGTCCGCGCCCTCGGCGCCGAAAGCGGCGAGGATCGTTTCCCGGTACTGCCCGACGAGTTCCCGCTCCACCTTCCGGACATGCGCCTTGCCGAACGGGTCCCAGCGGGTGCCGCGCAGTTTCCGCGCCGCACGCAGCGCGACGAACACCGGGCGGAACTTCGGGCCCAGCGCGATCTTCCGCTTCATTCCCAGCGCGCGGAGCACGGGCGGGTGCAACCGGTAGGCATAGCGGCTGCCGACGCCGAACTCCGCCTCGATCCCGGCGAGTACGGCGGGATCGAGCGAAAGCCGCGCGACCTCGTACTCGTCCTTGTAGGCCATCAGTTTGTGCAGGTTTCGCGCCACCGCCTCGGTGACGGCGGTCGAATCCCCTTCCAGGACACGGACCCGCTCGACGAATTCGGCGTACTCCCGCGCATACCGCACGTTCTGGTACCGGACGAGCTCCGGCACGCGGATGTCCAGCAGCCGCGCGAGTTCCGACCCCGGCTCGGCGTGGACCAGCGCGCGGGCGCGCAGCGTGGCGGCCGACGGGGCGGGGGTCGCGGAGACGGTGGGCGGTGCGACCGCGGCGTGCAGCCCCTCGGGATCGGCGACGAGCTGCCTGCCGCGCCGGAAAGCCTGGAGATTGCCCGCGACCGCGACCCCGTTGAGTTCGATCGCGCGCTCCACGCTGGCCGCGTCCAGCGGGATGGCGCCGGTCTGGAGGGCGGCGCCGAGCTGGAGGATGTTGGCGAACTGGTCGTCGTCGAACAGGGTTTCAGCCAGCGCCCGCGCGTCGAGCGCCACGGTCCGCGCCGCGCTGTCGGAGATCGCGCCCCGCACCGCCGCCGCGTCGGGGAACGAAACGGTGGTGTCGACGACCATCCGGCCGGTCGGCACCTCGGTCGTGGAGACCACGGCCGTGGTCCGGCCGGGGTCCGTCACCGTCAGATGCGCGGGGTCCGCGCCGACGAGGACGTCGCAGGCCAGGTAGAGATCGCATTCCCCGGCCGCGAGTTTCGGGGCCTGCGGCGCCGGCTCGGCGGTGATCTTCAGGTCCGAGACGACGGCGCCGCCCTTCTGCGCGAGCCCGGTCTGATCCAGTGTCCGGACCTGCTTGCCCTCGATCACGGCGGCCGTGGCGAGGATCTGCGCGACGGTGACCACGCCGGTCCCGCCGACGCCGGTGATCCGCACGGTGAAATCGGTACCGGCGGTCTCGGGCTCCGGCAGTTCGGCCGCCGCGATCTCCGCGAGCCGCGCCCGGTGTTTGCGCCCGGTGGGCACCACCGTCATGAACGACGGGCAGTCCCCGGCCAGGCACGAGTAGTCCACGTTGCACGACGACTGGTGGATCGCGGTCTTGCGGCCGAACTCGGTGCTCACCGGCTGCACCGAGAGGCAGTTCGACTTCTCGCCGCAGTCGCCGCAGCCCTCGCACACCCGCTCGTTGATCACGACCTTGGCGGAGGGAGTGTCCAGTTTGCCGCGACGGCGTTTGCGGCGTTTCTCGGCGGCGCATTCCTGGTCGTGGATGAGCACGGTGACGCCGGGAACGCGGGCCAGTTCTTCTTGTGTGGTCAGCAATTCGTCGCGGTGCCGGACCTCGACGCCGTCGGGCAGGCGGACGCCGCGGAGCCGCTTCGGCTCGTCACTGGTGATGACCACCTTCGCGACGCCTTCGACAAGCAGCAGCGACGCCAGCCGGTCCACCGAAAGCCCGCCGACGGCGTCCTGACCGCCGGTCATCGCGACCGTCGCGTTGTAGAGGATCTTGTAGGTGATGTTCACCCCGGCGGCCACCGCCGCCCGGACGGCGAGGCTGCCGGAATGGGTGAACGTGCCGTCGCCGATGTTCTGCACGAAATGCGAGGCGTCGACGAACGGCTCCATCCCGAGCCACTGCGCGCCCTCGCCGCCCATCTGGGTCAGCCCGACCACGTCCCCGACCTGTTCCGGTTCCATGAACAACGCCATGGCGTGGCAGCCGATCCCGCCGCCCACCACGGTCCCCTCGGGCACCTTGGTCGACGAGTTGTGCGGGCAGCCGGAGCAGAAATACGGCGTCCTGGTCAGCAACGGCACCGAGATGCGCTCACGGCGCCGCCGTTGCCGCCACGCGGTCACCGACGGGATCTCGTGGTGGTCGCTCAAGCGGGTGGCCAGCACCCTGGCGATGGCGTCCGGGTCGAGTTCGCCGAGTTCGGTGCACAGGGTGCGGCCGTCCGGGCCGGTCTTGCCGTGCACGGCGGGCGCGCCGGCGGTGCCGTACAGCACCTCCTTGATCGCCGATTCGACGAAGGAACGCTTTTCCTCCACCACGACGATCTCGCTCAGTCCGTCGGCGAACCGGCGGACGATCGACGGTTCGAGCGGGTGGATCACGCCGAGTTTGAGGATCCGGATGCCGTGCCGGGACAACGCTTCGGCGTCCAGGCCGAGCAGCCGCAACGCCTGCATGAGGTCCAAATAGGACTTTCCGGCGGTGACGATGCCGACGCGGTCCGCGGGCCCTTCCTGGACGATCCGGTTGACCCCGCTCGCGCGCACGTACTCCACGGCCAGCGGCAGACGTTCGGTGTACAGGCTGCGTTCGAGCGCCATCAACGTGGTGCCGAGCAGCCGGGAGGTGGGCTTGTGCCGGTACGCGGGCAGGGCGAGTTCGGGCGCGGTCCATCGCGGGTGGACGTGGGCGGTGCTCGCGGCGTCGGCCACGTTCGCCACGAGTTTCATCGACGACCACAGCCCGCTCGCCCTGGACAGCTCGACCGCGTGCAGGCCGAAGTCCAGCACGTCCTGGGAATCGGACGGGAAGAACACCGGCATCGCGAGGTCGGCCAGTGCGAGCTCGGAGGCGCACGGCACCGAGGAGGACTTGGCGTTCGGGTCGTCGCCGACCAGCGCCACCGCACCGCCCGCCGGGTCGGTCCCCGCGAGGTTGGCGTGCCGCAGGGCGTCCGTCGCGCGGTCCAGGCCGGGTGCCTTGCCGTACCAGAATCCGGTGACTCCCCCGCGGGACGAGCCGACCGACGAGGTGAGCTGACTGCCCATGACCGCCGTCGCGGCGAGCTCCTCGTTCAGACCGGGACGGTGCGCGACGTCGTGTTTCTCGAGCAGGACGGAACGGCGGCCGAGTTCGAGGTCGTATCCGGCGAGCGGGGATCCCTCGTAGCCGGAGACGAACACGGCGGGCGACGCCCCGGCGGCGCGGTCGTGCCGCACCCGGTCGAACAGCATCCGGACCAGGGCCTGGACGCCGCTGAGGTACACGGTGCCGTCCTCCCGCAGATACCGGTCCTCCAACGTGAACTGCTCCACCAGACCTGCCTCCTTCGGCACCCCCGCGCGACGTCACGACAGGAGACCCGACCCCCGCGGGCCGCCGCAACAGGCGGCAGTCTATTGGCCCCCGGGACGCAAAAAATCCGGCCCGTCTTCTCCACTGGCCGATATCCGTTGCGTCTGCGTACCATCCTGGCCCATGGCGGACCAGCTCATCGACGAGACCGATCGCGAGATCCTCGAACTCCTGCGGGAGGACGCCCGGCGCACGCTGGGCGACATCGGAGCCCGCGTCACGCTGTCGACCGCGGCCGTCAAACGCCGGATCGACCGCATGCAGGAGAACGGCGTCATCGTCGGCTACACCGTCCAGATCGACCACGCCAAACTCGGCTGGGGTATCGAGGCGTTCACCGAACTGCGGTTCACCGGGACCACCAAGGTCGGCGAGATCGTCCGCACCACCACCCGGATGCCGGAGGCCCAGGCGGTCTTCACCATCGCCGGCGACCCCGACGCGCTCGTCTGGCTGCGGGTGCGGGATATGGGCCACCTGCAGCGCACCATCGACGAGATCCGGCGGCATCACCAGGTCACCGGCACGAAGACGCTGATGGTGCTGGACTCCTGGACGCGCGGCCAGCAATGGCCTCACCCCTCGTGAGTGGTAAGGACGGTTCCAGCCAAGGTGTCTCAGGCACCTGATGGCTTCCGGAGGCGGTGTCGCGAAAGCCACTTTCGGGACACCAGACGTCTCGAAAGTGGCTTTCGCGACATGATCGCGCGGGTGAGCCCGGCACGGCCCGAGATTGCGGCGATGCCACGTGACTGATCGGACGACACGCGTGATCCGGTGGACGACACGCGTGACTGGACGGACGACACGACCGCGGCCGGGATCACGCCACGAGTCGTCCGCAGGATCACGCGTGTCGTCCATCCAAACACGCGAAAGCGCCATCCGTGCGCCTGCAAGCGGTCGTGGCCCTAACCCGTGGGGCGGGTGGCGCCCCGCAGCAGCCGCTCCCCCGTCCGCGCGAGGTACTCGCCGAATTCCGCCGGTTCCTCCACCGTGAACCCGATGTCGGTGAGCAAGAGAACGACGGCCAGCCACTCGAACGAGTCGACATGGGCGACGTACCGGCACCTGTCGTCGCCCAGGGCTTCGAAACTCCCGTCGATCCGATGCAGCCGGGCCGCGGCCTCGTCCGCGCCGACGTCCAGGGTCAGCGTGATCCGCAGCGATTTCGGGCTGTGAAAGCGTTCCTGGAGATGAGCCGCGACGTCGTCGACCGGGAGCTCACGCGGCTCGAACGCCACGTCCGTCGTCTTCGGTCCGGCGATCCGGTCGAGACGGAAACTCCGCCAGTCCCGCCTGCCGAGGTCCCACGCGTACAGGTACCACCGCCTGCCGAGCTGGACCAGGCGCATCGGCTCGACCGTCCTTGACGACGGGCCGTCCTTCGCCGTGTACGCGAATTCGAGGCATCGGCGAGCCGCGATCGCCGCGGCGAGGACGTTCAGGACGTCTTGGGTGACCCGCGGCTGTTCGCCGCTCCCGAACTCGACCGCGGCGAGCATTTCGTCGGTCCGCCTGCGCAGTGCCGCCGGGAGGACGCGCCGGAGTTTCGCGGCGGCGCGGTCGGCCGATTCGGCGGTCAGGTCGACGCCGGTGCCGCCCGCCGCGGCGAGCCGCAGCCCGAGCACGGTGGCGATCGCCTCGTCGTGTTCCAGCATGAGCGGCGGCAGCGCGGTTCCCGCGACGAGCCGGTAGTTGCCGCCCGGGCCGCGGCTGCTCTCCACGGGATATCCCAGCCCGCGAAGGTGGTCGATGTCCCGGCGAAGCGTGCGCGGCGGGACTTCCATGGCCGTCGCGAGTTCGGCCGCGGGCCACGCCCGGCCGGACTGCAGGAGCGACAACAGCCGCAGCATCCGTTCCCGTGGTGCCGTCACGACGCCTCCCGTAATTGTGGCCGAAAACCGGCCACATCTCATCGTAGCCTCGAGTCATGGCGAAAGTTCAAGCAGACCGTGGCCGGTGGATCACCGTGGAAGGCGCCCGGACGCACAACCTCCGCGACGTTTCGGTGCGGGTGCCGAAACACCGGCTGACCGTGTTCACCGGCGTGTCCGGATCCGGGAAGTCGTCGCTGGCCTTCGACACGATCGCGGCCGAGGCCGAACGCCTGGTCACCGGGAGCTACCCCGCCTTCGTGCGGAACCGGCTGCCCCAGCATCCGCCCGCCGACGTCGACCGGATCGACGGGCTGGTCTTCACGACGATCGTCGATCAGCGGCGGTTCACCGGCAACGCCCGGTCCACCGTGGGCACGGCGAGCGACATCGCGCCGTTGCTGCGGCTGCTGTTCTCCCGCATCGGCGAGCCGAACGCCGGATTCTCGCCCGCCTACTCGTTCAACGATCCGGCCGGGATGTGCCCGCGCTGCGAAGGGCTCGGCGTGGTCGACGAGATCGATCTCGACCGGCTGCTCGACCGCTCGCGGAGCCTGCGCGACGGCGCCGTGCGCTTCCCGACGTTCGCGCCGGGGACCTACCGGTGGAAACGGCTCGTCCACTCCGGACTCGTCGACCCCGATGTCCCGCTGGACCGGTTGCCGCCGGCGAAGGTCGAGACCCTGCTGCACGCCGAAGGGCTCCCCCTCGACGATCCGGGTGACGACTACCCCAAGCACGGCCTCTTTGACGGGATCGTCCCGCGGCTGCGAGACACGTACCTGCGCAAGACGCCCTCACGGCTCACGGCCGAGGAGCGGGAGGGACTCGCCGGAGTCGTCACCCGCGGCGTCTGCCCGGAGTGCGCGGGAACCCGCCTGTCCGAGGCGGCACGCGGCAGCCTGATCGACGGACGCTCCATCGCGGACTGGTCCGCGCTGCCGGTCGGCGAATTGCGAGACGTCGCCGCGAAAGTGTCCGATCCGTCGGTGGCGCCGCTGCTGCAGGCGATCCGCGAACGCCTCGACGCCCTGGACTCGGTCGGGCTCGGTTACCTCAGCCTGTCCAGGGAGTCGAGGACGCTGTCCGGCGGCGAAGCCCAGCGCGTCAAGATCGTCCGCCATCTCGGCAGCGCGCTCAGCGACGTCTGCTACGTGTTCGACGAGCCCAGCACCGGCCTGCACCCGCACGACGTGCACCGCCTCCTCGAACTGCTCGCCAAGCTCCGCGACGCGCACAACACGATCCTCGTGGTCGAGCACCATCCCGCGGTCATCGCGGCCGCGGATCACGTCATCGATCTCGGGCCCGGCGGCGGTGACGGCGGCGGGCAGGTCCAGTTCGAAGGCCGCCCTGACGAACTCATCGCGGCCGGCACCGAGACGGGGCGGATTCTCGGTACCCCGCTTCGGTTCCGGGAGCGGACCCGCGCCGCGCGAGGAGCCGTGACGATCTCCGGCGCCCGCAGTCACAACCTGCGTGACGTCACCGTCGACGTGCCGCTCGGCGTTCTGACCGTCGTCTCGGGTGTCGCCGGTTCCGGCAAGAGCACCCTGATCACGGGCGAACTCCCCCGGCAGCATCCCGATTTCGTCGTCGTCGACCAGGCCCCGCTGCGCGGTGGCATCCGGTCCACCCCCGCCACGGTGCTGGGCGTCGCCGAGCCCATCCGCGAAGCGTTCGGGAAGGCCACGGGGAAACATCCGTCGTGGTTCGGCGCCAACGGCCGCGGCGCGTGCCCGGTCTGCAAGGGAAAGGGCGTCATCATCACCGACCTGGCGTTCCTCGACGACGTCCAGACCGGCTGCGACGCCTGCGGCGGCACCCGGTTCAACCCGGAGGCGCTCGCCGCGCGCTTGAACGGGCGGACCATCGCCGACGTCCTGGCGATGAACCCGGCGGACGCCGCCGCGCTCTTCGGCGAACACCCCGCGATCGCTCAGCGGTTGCGCTGGCTGGACCGGGTCGGGCTCGGTTACCTGACCATCGGGCAGAGCCTCGACACCTTGTCCGGCGGCGAACGGCAACGGCTGCTGCTCGCCCGCCATCTCGCCGACGCCGGCCCCGCGGACGAACTGCGCCTGGTCCTCGACGAACCGACCGCCGGGCTGCACGGCAGCGACGTCGACCGGTTGCTGGCCCTCTGCGACGAACTCGTCGACGGCGGCGCGACGCTCGTCCTGATCGAACACGACCAACGGGTGATCGCGCACGCCGACCACGTCATCGACATCGGGCCGGGGGCGGGAGCCGACGGCGGGACGGTGGTGTTCGAGGGCGAGCCGTCGGCACTGGCCGAGGACGCCGCGTCGATCACGGGGCGCCACCTGCGAACGCGTTCCCGGCGCCGGACGGCGCCGGGAACACCCACCCGCCCGGGAACAGTTCCCGGGCGAGCGCGATGATTCCCCATCGGGCTTTGCCCGACACGCCGGTACCGAACAGTTCTTCGCCCTGATGTTCCGCCGCCGCCTGGCACTTCGTCCCGCGGAACGGAATGCTGTGCGGCGGGAGGACGAAATGACCGAGTCACTGCCCCAGCGGATGTACCTGCTCGGCTACGACACCGAAAAGAACCGGCTCGACCCCACCAGCGCCCCGGTGCGAGGCACGCTCCTGCGGGCGGCCGCGGTGACCGAGCTGGTCACCGCGGGTCTTCTCGCCGATCGCGACGGGAAGGCCGCCCGCACGGCAGCGGCGGGCCTCACTCCGGGAGACCCGTTCCTCGCGAAAGTGCTGGAAGACGCTCGCGAAGAGAAGCCCCGCCGCTGGTTCGCCCTCATCGACCACGACTGGCACAAGGCCGAGAACATCGTCCGCGACCAGCTCGCCGCTTCCGGGACGATCAGGGTCGACAAGCGCCGGGCGATGGGCATCTTCCCGGTTCGCGACATCACCCTGGCCGAACCTCACCGGACGCGGGCGCTGCGCGAGCCGATCCGGAACGTGGTGCTGAGCGGCGAAGACCCCGGCACCTTCCCGATCGAGGACGCGGTCCTCGCCATGCTGTCGTACGAGGGCGACGTCCGCACGGTCTTCACGTCGAAAGAGAATCGCGCGAACCGGAAAGCCGTCAAGGCGCTTGCGGCGCATGTCGACACCGCCCTGCCCGGACTGCGGAAGGCGGTTCAGTACTCGGTGGCCGCCCGCCGCTCGGCCGTCAGCGGCTAGCCTCCGCCCTGTCGACGACCTTGGTGAGGAAATGCTGCTGTCCCAGCGTCCATACGTTGGTGGCCAGGAAGTACAGCAGCACCCCGATCGGCACCGGGAAGAACGATCCCGAGACCAGCATGCCGGCCGGTGCCAGGTACATCATCAGCTTGGTGATCCCCGCCGTCTCGGGGGCGGTCGCGGTCTGCCGGGCGAGTCCCGAGCGCATCGAGAAGAACGTCGCCAGGCTCGCGAGCAGCATCAGCGGCACCCCGACGGCGATCATGTGGACGTGATCCGTGCCGAACGCGGCCAGCTCGGCCGCCGGTTGCGAAAGCCAGTTGCCGAGCTTCGCGCCGAAGAGGTCGGCGTTCAAGAACGACCGCACGCCGGCGGCGTCGAACACGTGATTCGACTGCGCTCCTGGGGTGAAATCGCGCAGAACCCAGTACAGGGAAA
Organism: Amycolatopsis roodepoortensis; assembly: GCF_024628825.1. Lineage (NCBI taxonomy): Bacteria > Bacillati > Actinomycetota > Actinomycetes > Pseudonocardiales > Pseudonocardiaceae > Amycolatopsis > Amycolatopsis roodepoortensis. Next base: position 8,965,959 of record NZ_CP102415.1, on the reverse strand, counting down.
GGAAGACCGGCAGCTGGATCAGCGCCGGGAGACAACCGCCCAGCGGGTTCGCCCCGGTTTCGGCGTGCAGTTTCTGGATCTCCTTCGTCATCCGCTGGCGATCCTTGCCGTACTTCTCCTTGATCTCCCGCAGCCGCGGCGCGAGCGCCTGCATGCGACGGCCCGCGCGCAAGGCGCCGAGGGCGGGTTTGACCAGCAGCAGGCGCAGGGTGAAGACGAGGAACACGATGGACAGCACCCAGGCCACGCCGGAGTCGGGACTCCAAACGGCGCCGAAAACCTTGTGCCAGAACCAGAGAACGGCGGAAACGGGGTACAGGAAGACATCGAACATGACCAGGTCACTCCGTCGGTCGAAGGTGGGTGGGCAGGAGTGACTGCCTCACCTTCGAACGGAAGGGTCAGGCAGTCGCGATGCCCGGTGACGGAGCCCGGGGCCGCACGCGGCCACGCGCGTCGGGGTCGCGCAGGCTCAAGAACAGCTGTGCGCGTTCGCGCAGGCTGATGGCGCGCACCCGCATCGCGGCGGCGGCAGGTTCCAGGCGGAAATGCGCCGCGAGCGCGAGCAGGACGGCGGCGAGGGACGCGGTCAGGGCTGCGGCCAGGCCGAGCGGGTTGATCCCGGCGACGACCGGGAGCAGGACGAACAACCCGGGCAGGAACAGCGCAAGCATCAGCTTGAGCCGCACGCCGAAGTAGGTTCGCTCCACGTCACCGACACTACCGGAGATATTGCGTTGCGTGACTCCCGATCGCGCGGGCAGGCTGTCGAGATGGGTCACGTCGAGGTCGCACACGTCGAGTACCACCTGCCCGACGGACGACTGCTCCTCGACGACGTCTCGTTCCGCGTCGGTGAGGGCAGCGTCTGCGCGCTCGTCGGCGCCAACGGGGCAGGCAAGACCACGTTGCTGCGGCTGATCTCGGGGGAGCTCTCCCCCACCAGTGGATCGGTGACCATCAGCGGCGGGCTCGGGGTGATGCCCCAGTTCGTCGGCTCGGTGCGCGACGAACGGACGGTACGGGATCTGCTCGTCTCGGTGTCGCCGGAAGCACTCCGCGCCGCCGCCCGCGCGGTCGACGAGACCGAACTCGCCTTGATGGAACGCGACGACGAAGCGAACCAGATGGCGTACGCGCAGGCGCTCGGCGATTGGGGCGACGCTCGCGGCTACGAAGCCGAAGTCGTGTGGGACAAATGCACGACGGCGGCCCTCAACCTGCCGTACGAAAAGGCGCGCTGGCGTGAGGTGCGCACGCTGTCCGGCGGGGAGCAGAAGCGGCTGGTGCTGGAGGCGCTGCTCCTCGGCGGGTCCGGCGTGCTCCTGCTCGACGAGCCGGACAACTATCTGGACGTCCCCGGCAAACAGTGGCTGGAAGAGCGGCTGCGTGAGACCCAGAAGACCGTGCTGTTCGTTTCGCACGACCGGGAGCTCCTCGCGCGGGCCGCCAACAAGATCATCAGCGTCGAACCTGGGCCCGCCGGCGGCGACGTGTGGGTGCACGGCGGCGGCTTCGACAGCTACCACCAGGCCCGCGCGGAACGCTTCGAGCGCTTCGAGGAACTCCGCCGTCGCTGGGACGAAAAGCACGCCCAGCTCAAGAAACTCGTGGCCGACATGCGGCAGTACGCCGCGCGCAGCGACGAGATGGCTTCGCGCTATCACGCCGCGCAGACGCGGTTGCGGAAGTTCGAGGAGGCCGGCGCGCCCGCCGCTCCCCCGCGCGAACAGAAGATCACCATGCGCCTGCGCGGCGGCCGGACCGGTGTCCGCGCCGTCACCTGCGAAGGCCTCGAACTCCGCGGCCTGATGAAGCCCTTCGATCTGGAGGTCTTCTACGGCGAACGGGTCGCGGTGCTCGGCTCGAACGGCTCCGGCAAATCGCATTTCCTGCGGCTGCTGGCCGGGGAGGACGTCGCCCACGACGGACTGTGGAAACTCGGCGCCCGCGTCGTCCCCGGCCATTTCGCGCAGACGCACGCCCACCCCGAACTGCTCGGGCACACGCTCGTCGACATCCTCTGGACCGGCTACGCGCGAAGCCGCGGTCCCGCGATGAACATCCTGCGCCGCTACGAGCTCGACGGCCAGGGCGACCAGAGGTTCGAGAAGCTGTCCGGCGGCCAACAGGCACGGTTCCAGATCCTGCTGCTGGAGATCGGCGGCGCGACGATCCTGCTCCTGGACGAGCCGACCGACAACCTCGACCTCGCCTCGGCGGAAGCGCTGCAGCAGGCGCTGGAAGCCTACGAGGGGACCACGATCGCGGTGACGCACGACCGGTGGTTCGCGCGCTCCTTCGACCGGTATCTCGTGTTCGGCTCGGACGGGCACGTGCGCGAAACCGCGGAACCGGTGTGGGACGAGCGGCCGGTGCAGCGCGCCCGGTGACCCACTCGGGTCGGGAAAAGCGACACACCAACGAGAGGTCGCCTTAGGCGGCTCCCTCGTGTGCTTGAATGCCGCCGCGTGCCGACACCCGAGTGCCCGCATCGTCCCCAGGCTGGAGTTCTCGTGAAGGCCGCTGCAATCCCCTTCGCCATCGCGGCCTTGTGCTGTGCGGCGTTCCTCGTGAGCTTCCTTCGCGACCGGCGCCGGTTGAGGAACGGGTTCTATCTCTTCTTCGCGTTGCTGTTCCTCGGCGTGACGTTCATCGCGCTGCTCGCCTCGGTCTCCCCCGAGGCGGCGGGTTTCGTCGCGGTCGGGGTGATCCTGATGATCGTCCCGACGGTGCTCGCGCTGACGGTCTTCCTGATCTGCAACGGGATCACCATGCTGCGCCGCGAGGGGCGGCGGCTGGCCAACGTCCTTTCGCTGCTGACGGGGCTCGGCATCTGCGCGCTGATCGTCTTCAACGCGACGGTCACCCAACTCGCCTGGGAGCCGCTCGACATCGTCCGGGGCATCCTGAACGGACTCGTCGTCTACTTCTCGTTCCTTTTCGTCTGTTTTCTCCTGTACTCGATCGTCTACGGCCGCATCCGCACCGAAAAGGGCATCGACTTCGTCGTGGTGCTGGGTTCGGGCCTGCTGGACGGGCACCGGGTGCCGCCGCTGCTGGCGGGCCGCCTGAACCGGGCCAAACGCGTCATCGAAGCCGAAGCCCGACGCGGCCGGGAGCCGATGGTAATCACCTCGGGCGGGCAAGGACCCGACGAGGACCTGCCGGAGTCCCACGCCATGGCCGCCTATCTGGTCGAGAACGGGCTGCCGAAGGAGCGGATCCTCCTCGAAGACCGCTCGCGGACGACGTTCGAGAACCTCACCTTCAGCGCCGAGATCATGGAGCAGCGGAAAGCCGACTACCGGTGCACGGTGGTCACGAACAACTTCCACGTGCTCCGCGCCGCCCTCATCGCCCGCCGCGCCAAGGTGAACGGCCAGGTCATCGGATCGCCGACGGCCTGGTACTTCTGGCCGAGCGCCACCCTCCGCGAATTCGTGGCCATCCTGGTGGACCACAAGTACAAGAACCTGATCGTCTGCGGGCTCATCGTGCTTTCGCAAGTCTCGCGCGCCTTCTATTGAGTGGTGCGCGTCGGGCCTCAGGTACCCATGGATTCCGGCTGCGGTTGATCTCAGGCCCGGTCCGTGAAGGCCCCCTTCCCTCGGCTCAGCCGAGGAAACTCGACCTTCATGTACTCAGGACGAGCAACAACACCGGCACCGAGTCGATCCGGTGAGCGCGCGTGTCGCGAAAGCCACTTTCGGGACATCAGACGTCTCGAAAGTGGCTTTCGCGACATGATCGCCAGGGGCGGCGCAGGGGCCACCCGGCCGGCGGAAGAAACCGGCACGCCGGGACGAACTCCGCGCACCAACGCTCGGAGCGGCATGACAAATCCCCCGCAACCGTTTGACAACACCGTTTTCGCGGGGTCATCGTCCTGCGCATGAGCGCTTACACCCGGCAGGCGATGGCGCGGCTGTTCGACCGGACGGCGGAGACCTACGACGCGCTCGGCGTCGACTTCTTCGGCGCGTTCGCCACGGAACTGCTCGACCGGGCCGGGCTCGTCCCCGGTGAGCGCGTGCTGGACGTCGGCTGCGGCCGGGGCGCGGTGCTGTTCCCGGCGGCCGAGCGGGTCGGCCCGGAAGGATCGGTGCTGGGGATCGATCTTTCCGCGGAGATGGTCGAGCGCACCGCGAAAGATATCGCGGCGCGCGGAGTCAACGCCTCGGTTTCCCTTATGGACGCCCAAGAACCGACGCTGGACGACGCCGCCTTCGATGCCGTCCTCGCGTCGTTCGTGGTGTTCTTCCTGCCCGATCCGGTCGCCGGCCTGCGGTCTTGGCATCGCCTCCTCGCGCCCGGCGGCAGGCTGGGCGTCACCACGTTCGGCGCCGACGATCCCCGGTGGGCGGCCGTGCGCGAGGTGTTCAAGCCGTTCGTTCCGCCGGAGCTGGCCTGGACACTGGCCGTCAGGTCGGGCCTGTTCGCCACCATCGAAGGATTCGGCCAGGCCGTTGAGTCGGCGGGCTTCACCGGTGTCACGTCCGTGGAACGCGTCTATCCGGTGAAGTTCGCCGACCCCGGGCACTGGATCACCTGGTCCTGGTCGCACGGCCAGCGGATGTTCTGGGAGCTGGTCCCGGAAGACCGCCTCGACGCCGTCCGCCGGGCCGTGCTCGCGGAGCTCGAACCGCTCCGCGAGCACGACGGGAGCGTGGTGCTCGCGCAGACCGTGCGCTACACCCTCGCCCACCGCGGTTGACGGCTCACAACGCGAGCCTCGGCCAGGACTCCGTGTCCCGTGACAACTGCCGGTCGTGCGTGGCGATCACCACCGCCGCCGGGGTCGTTTCGAGCGCGGCGGTCAGCTCGTCGACGAGTGCGGCGGAGAGGTGGTTGGTCGGCTCGTCCAGCAGCACGACGTGCGGACGCCGGGCCAGCACCAGTGCCAGGTCCAGCCGCCGCCGGGCACCGACCGACAGCTCGGCCACCGGCCGGTGCCGGTCGTAGCCTGCGAGCAGTCCCAGTTCGCCCAGCCCCGGCCCGGGGATCCCGGTCCTGGCGAGCTGTTCGTCGTACAACTCCATCGCCGTCCGCCTGCCCGGCAGGTCGGATTCCTGGCCCAGCCTGCCGATCCGCGCGGACCGCGAACGTGTGACCGTGCCGGTCCCGGGCTCCAGCTCCCCGGCCAGCACGGCCAGGAGCGTCGATTTACCCGCGCCGTTGCGGCCGGTGACGACCAGCCGGTCGCCGCTCTCCAGCGCCAGGTCGACCGGACGCGTGAGCCGCCCGGCCACGGTCACCCCGGCGGCGCGGAGGAGCGTCGCGCCTCCGTGCGCCGGCAGCTCCGGCATGGCGAACCGGGCGGGCGGCGGCGGAACGGCGACCACGTGCTCGGCCAGCTCTTCCTGCCGCCGGTGGACCGCGCGGACCAGCCCGGGCGCGCGTGTGGCGCGGACGTGCCTGCCGGTGCCCTTGGGCGGCCGCCAGTTGTCGCGCAACCGGTTCCGCGCCGCGGACAGGTCGTCGGCCAGCCGTTGCCGCTCGGCGATCTGGTCGGCGTGCGCCGACTCCCACCGGGCGCGTTCGGCCCGGCGGGCCTCCACATAGGCTGCGTACCCGCCGCCATAAACGCGTGGCCGTCCGTCGCTCGACGGATCGAGGTCGACCACCGTGGTCGCGACGTCGGCGAGCAGGGCCCGGTCGTGGCTGACCAGGACGACCACGCCCGGATGGGCGCGCAACCGCTCGGTGAGATGGTCGAGCCCCGCCGCGTCGAGGTGGTTGGTCGGCTCGTCGAGCAGCAGGACCGGATGCCCGGCGCCGAGCAGGCAGGCCAGCCGGACCCGGTGCCGTTGCCCGACCGAAAGTGTCCCGAGTGGACGGTCGCGGTCGTCGACGGCGTTCAAGGCGGCCAGTGACACTTCGACCCGCCTGTCGGCGTCCCACGCGTCGAGGGCCTCGGCTTCTTCGAGTGCGGCGGCGAAGGCGTCTTCGGCTCCGGGACGTCCGTCGCTGAGGGCCTCGGTGGCGGACTCGAGCCGGGCCAGCGCGCTGCGGACGGCTGCCAGTTCGAGGTCGATCAACGCGCCGACGGTGTCGTCCGGCCCGAGCGGGATCTGCTGGTCGGCGACTCCGGCCGACCCGGAACGGTGCACCTCGCCGCGGTCGGCGGCCAGGTCACCGGCGAGTACCCGGAGAAGGGTGGTCTTGCCGCGACCGTTCTCCCCGACGATGGCGACCCGTTCGCCGGCACCGGCGACGAGGTCCACCCCGGCGAGGACGGGCCGTCCCCCGTAGGAGAGGTGGACGCCGGACAGGCGGACGTGCGCCGCGCGCACAGGCGCGGGCGAAAGAGGGGATGACATGAAGGAACTGCCTCCGGTGAAGTGATGAGCAGGAAGAACGAAATCCGGTATCGCGGCTCGCGGTACCGGTGGAGGCGTCGTTCCTCAGAGGAACAGCAGTTGCTGCATCACGATCACGAGGGTAGGTCACGTCTCCGGAGCCCCGCATCCGATTTTCGTGATCACACGTTCGCGCCATCCCCCGCGACCGGCGGTCACCTCCCGGAGACCCCCTTTCACCTGCGACGACACCGCTCCCCTAGCCCGTGATCGCGGCTTCAAACCACCACTTTCCGGGGTCACCCACAGGTGCCTCACGACGGTTGCCGTGATCACCGGCCCGTTCGACGGTGGGCTTCACAGCAAGGATCTTCCGAGAGGAGCGGGACCGATGGCGAAGACCATGCAGCCGCAGGAACTCATCGACAGTGCCGTGGTCGACCCGACCGGCAACAAGCTCGGCAAGGTGGGCAACGTCTACCTCGCCGACGCGACTCGCCAGCCGGAATGGATCACCGTCAAGACGGGCCTGTTCGGCACCAAGGAGAGTTTCGTGCCGCTCTCCGGGGCGCACGCGGACAAGGACGGTGTGCACGTCCGCGTCGACAAGGACGCGGTCACCGACGCACCTCGCATCGAGGCCGACGGCCACTTGTCGGCCGAGGAGAGCGCGCAGCTCTACAAGCACTACGGGCTGCCGATGCCGCGGACCTCGCCGGACGGCCGGATGGACGACCGGGCGCGGGGCCGGGGCCGCGACCAGGACGAGGCCGGCCGGACCAGGGCAGGTATGGACACGGGAACGGACACCGGCAAGAAGCGCCGGGACGCCGATCCCACCATGACGCGGTCCGAGGAACGGCTGAACGTCGGCACCGAGCAGGTCGAGACCGGACACGTCCGGCTGCGCAAGTACGTCGTCACCGAGGAACAGCAGGTCACCGTGCCGGTCAGCCACGAGGAGGTGCGGATCGAACGGGAGCCCATCACGAAACAGGGCGGCGAGCGCGCCGAGATCGGCGAGGACGAGCAGGAAGTCGTGCTCCACGCCGAGAAACCGGTGGTGAACAAGGAAACCGTCGCGGTGGAGCGGGCGAGGCTCAAGACCGAGACCGTCACCGAGGACCAGACGATCTCCGGCAAGGTGCGCAAGGAACAGTTCGAGGTCACCGACGACGACGGCAAGCACCGCAAGTCGTGATCCCGTAGCGGGGGCGGCCCAGGGCGGCCGCCCCCGGGGATTCAGCGCGTGCGCCGGGCGCGGGCGGCCGCGACCACGAAACCGGCCGCCACGGCACCCGCGATCGAACAGCCGACGCCGAAAAGCACCGCTGGCTCGTGCACTCGCAGGACCGAGACGCACAGCCACGCCGTCGCGCCGAACAGCAGGCCGAGCACCGGGCCGCCGACGAGCGCGCCCCGCCAGCGGTGACCGTTCCGGATGGTCCGCAACCCGGATTCCAGATACGCCAAGGCGAACAGGGCGAGGATCAGGCTGCCCGCGCCGAGCGCGCTCGCGAGCGGATGCTGCCGGGTGACGACGGTGAACGTCCTCGGGACGCCGTCGGCCGTCAAGGTCGCGGTGACGGCTCCGCCGGCGATCCAGCGGGTGAGCCCGGGAAAAGCGAGATCCGCGCGGAATCCCTCGCCGTCGGGTTTCGGCACCGCCGACGCGGAACCGAGCGGGATCCCGGCGGCCGAAAGGTCGAGGGTCACCTGTTCCGGGCGTCCCTCCCCGGTCACGGCGAACGTCTTGCTGAGGTCCAGTGGCGCGGACGAGGCGCCGACGCCGTCGATCTTCAGCGTCGTGGCCTCGTGCGGCAGCCGCTCCGGCGTGAGCAGGGTGAGCACCACGATCGCGATCGCGACGACCGCCGCGGCCAGCCGGAACCAGAGCACCGAGCCGGCCCGGGACTCGGACTCGAAGCTCGCGCGAGTCGCCGACAGCGTCGGATCCGGCGCGGGGCGGTGGACTGGCCGAGTCGGGCCGTCCTCTGTCGGTGTGGGCGTGCCGAACGCGGCGATCACCCGAGGGGTCAGGTGCCGCACCGGCACGCGGGACCGCTCCAGCCAGCCCGGTCCGTACACGGCGGTGGCGGCCGAGGCGAGGTCGGCGGCGAAGGTCTCCGCGTCGCGGTACCGGGAGTCGAGCTCGCGCGAGAGGCTGCGCATGACGACCCCGGCGATCGGCGACGGCACGCCGTCGATCGGGCGCGGATCGGTGAACATGTGCTGGCGCATCATGCTGATCGCGCCGCGGGTGTTGTCGAACGGCAGCTTCCCGGACAGCAGTTCGTAGAGCACCGTGCCCGCCGAGTAGACGTCGGCCGCCGGGCTCAGCGCGTTGCCCATGGCTTGCTCCGGCGCGATGTAGGCGGGGGTGCCGAGGACCTCGCCGCCGTGCGTGACGAGGGTGGCGCCCTCGCTGATCACCTTCGCGATGCCGAAGTCGGCCACCTTCATCACACCTTGGGTGGTGAAGAGCAGGTTCTTCGGCTTGACGTCCAGGTGCAGCACGCCCGCTTCGTGCGCCGCGTGGAGCCCGGCGAGCATCGCCAGCCCGATCGCGCACGCCTGCTCCCCGCCGATCTCCCCGCTGCGGAAGCGGCTGTGCACCGTGCCACCGTCGAGGCGTTCCATCACCATCAGGTGCTCGCGGCCGGTGCGCACGTAGTCGTACACGGGCACGATATGCGGGTGGTCGAGGCTGGCCAGTACCCGCGCTTCGCGGTCGAAGAGCTCGCTGCTGACGGCGTGGTTCAGCACGTCCCACGGCAACTGTTTGATGGCGACGTCGCGGCGCAGCGAGCGGTGGACGCCGGCGAAGACGACCCCCATCCCACCCTGGCCGATCGCGGGCCCGATCTCGTACTGCGGCAGCGCGGCGACGACCTCGGCGGGTGCGCTCATCGGTTGAATTCCTTGGTGGAGTCGGGAAAGCGGACCGTTTCGTCACCGGCGGGACCCGGCGCGGGATGCGGGGTCAGGTAGCCGAGCAGGAACGCGATGACGGCGGCGCCGAGCACCACCGGGATCTCGATCGCGGGCTCCGGCGGGACGAGCCGCAGCACCGACAGCGAGACGACGGCGACGAGCCCGGTGCCGAATCCGGCGGGCAGGAAACGCAGACCGCGGCGCCACCGGTTGGCGGGAAGCCGATGGCGGGCGAGCGCGAGCAGGGCCGTCAGCCACGCCAGCACGGTGAGCACGAGCATCGCGAGCCCGAAAGCGCCGTAGACCGACCAGAAGGACCCGCGGATATCGGCGACCGTGGTGGCCTCGCCGAGGGTTCCGCGCTGGGCGTCCAGGAGTTCGACCGTCGACGGGAGCAACCCGATCGCCTGACCGGAGAGGTCGGCCATGTCCAGTACGAAGGTCCTGGTGACGCGGCTGTGCGCGGGGACTTCGAACGGCGCGGTCGTGTCGTAGGCGAAGAAGGTCAAGGCGAGCGCCACGCCGGACACCCGCACACTACGGACCTTGACCGCGGTCCCGCCGCTGTTGGTCGCCGTGACGGTGAGTTCGAGTGGTTTCGCCGGATCGATCACGACCGTGGCGTTGGTGATCGGCCGGTCGTCGAAGGTGACCGCCAGGTCGAGTCCGCCACCGTCCGCGACCGCCGGTGACGAGCTCAGGAGGACCGCGCACAGACCCAACGCAACCCCTGCCGCGATGACACGTCCCATTTTGCGCATCCCCTGTTCGCGTTATCCGACGGGCCGGAATACTACAGCGAGTACCGACCGGAGAGGGACGTCCCAATGCGTATCGTGGTTCGCCTGATATTCGGCATCGTGACCGGGTTGTTGTTCCTGATTTCCCAGGTGGGGGCGGGAAACGCGCAGCAGTCTCCTTATCAGTCCACGGTTGGTTTGAAACCTTCGAGCGGCCCCGTGGGGAGTTCGTTCACCATTTCCTGGAATTTCTCTCCGTGCAAAGGCCCGATTTCTTTCACCTGGGAAGGAACGGCCATTACGTCGGTCAGCGCGCCCAGCGGACAGATCGGGGCGACGGTGCCCGGCAACGCGACTCCCGGCGGCCACCCGGTCACGGGCACGTGCACGAACGCGCGGACCGGTCATCCGTTGACCGGCAGCGCGACCTTCCAGGTGACCGGGACCGTGACCACGGCGCCGCCGACGACGAAGGTGCCCCCGACCACGAAGCCGACCGCCCCGGTGACCACTCCGACCAGACCCGGGACGACCACCACTCCGACCACCCCGGTCACCACGACGACGCCGCCCACGACGCCACCGTCCACAACGGACACTCCCCCGCCGTCGACGGACGTCCCGTCGTCGAGCAGCACGCCGCCGGGCCCGGACGACCTGATCCTCGACCGGCCGAGCGTGCGCCCCGGCGACGCGCTGTCCGCGACCGGCAAGGGATGCACGCCCGGCGAGCGGGTCACGCTGACGTCGGACGGCGAGCGCGTCGGCGGCGCCTACGCCGACGGCACCGGCGCCTTCACCGCGGCCGTCGAGTTCACCCGGATCGAGGCGGGCAGGCACACCGTCGTCGCCGACTGCGGCGTGCGGCTGACCGGCGCCGTCGAACAGGTGGTGACCAGTTCATCGGGCGGGCAGAGCGGCACCCTGGTGGTGCTCGTCTTCTTCGTGCTCGCCGGGATCACCGTGATCCGGTTCCCCTGAGTCAGCGCGGCAGTTTCACCACGGTGACGAAGAAGTTGTCGATCTGGCGCACCACGTCGATGAACCGGTCGAAGTCCACCGGTTTCGTGACGTAGGCGTTGGCGTGCAGGTCGTAGCTGCGGAGGATGTCCTCTTCGGCCTCGGACGTGGTCAGCACGACGACCGGGATGGTGCGAAGTTCCGGCGACGCCTTGACCTCGCTGAGCACTTCGCGGCCGTCCTTGCGGGGCAGGTTGAGGTCGAGCAGGATCAGCCCCGGCCGTTGCGCGTCCTCGTACGGTGCTTCACGGCGCAGGAACTGCAGTGCCTGCTCGCCGTCGGAAACGACCGAAAGGGTGTTGCGGATCTTGTGGTGCTCGAACGCCTCCTGCGTCATGAGGACGTCACCGGGGTCGTCCTCGACCAGCAGGATGTGGATCGGTTCCAGTGACTCGGTCATGGTCGCTCGTTTCCTTCGTCGGCGTGCTGCGCTGCGGGCAGGGTGAAGCAGAAGCGGGTCCCGGCCTGGACGGTGGTGTCCAGCCAGATCGTCCCGCCGTGGTGTTCGAGGATCTTGCGGCACAAGGCGAGTCCGATCCCCGTCCCCGGATACTCCCCGCGGCCGTGCAAGCGCTGGAAGATCACGAAGATCCGCTCGGCGTACTCGTCGTTGATGCCGATTCCGTTGTCGGTGACGGAGAACCGCCAGTCCTCGCCGTCACGTTCCGCGACGATCTCGACCTCCGGCGGCTCCTCGCCGCGGAACTTGATCGCGTTGCCGACGAGGTTCTGGAAAACCGCCGTGAGGAGGGTCTTCTCGCCTCGCACCACGGGAAGTTCACCATGGGTGACCCGGGCACCGGACTCGCCGATCGCGTCTTCGAGGTTGCCCAGCGCGGTCTCCAGCAGGTCGCCGGTTTCCAGGAGGACGTTCTCCCCAGGACGGCGGCCGACGCGCGAAAAGGCGAGCAGGTCGTTGATGAGCGCTTGCATCCGTTTCGCGCCGTCGACGGCGAAACCGATGTACTGGTCTCCGCGTTCGTCCAGTTTCCCCTGATACCGCTTCTGGAGCAGCTGGCAGAAGCTGGCCACCTTGCGCAGCGGCTCCTGCAGGTCGTGCGAGGCCACGTAGGCGAACTGCTCCAGATCCGAATTCGACCGCTCCAGCTCACGCGTCCGGGTCACGATCAGTTCCTGCGCCCGCTCCAGCTCCGCGACCTCGTCGAGGATCCGCGAACGCAGCGACTCCACATCGGACGCGAGTTCACGCATCTCCTTCGGACCGGAACCACGGACCGCGCGGTGGATGTCGGTCTGCGCGACGTCGCGGACCTCGACGGCCAGTTGCCGGATCGGCCGGATCAGTTTCCGGTGCAGGACCAGGAAGACCAGTGCCAGTGCGCCGATGAGCAGGACCGCGATCACGATGAGCATCACGCGCAGGACGTCGGCCGAGGCGGACAGGTCGTCGCGGGCGTCCAGCCGTTCGGCCTCCAGCCGGTTCTGCAGGACGCTCAGTGAAGCGCGGACCTCGTCGAACAGCGGTTTGCTCGCGTCCACCAGCTCGCCGGTGGCCGGAGCGCCGGCGAGCAAGGGCTCGATGATCGTCCTGCGCCAGGCCGTGGCGGCGTTCAGCACCCGGTCCAGATCGTCGCCCGCCGCCGTCCCCGGAACGGCGCCGAGCCGGCGCAACTCGGCCACGGACGCGTCCTGTGCTCGCAATCCCTCCCGGTACGGCTCCAGGAATTCGCTCCGCCCGGCCAGGATGTAGCCGCGGACACCGGTTTCCTGGTTCAGCATCGCGGTCGCGAGAGAGTTGGACCGCAGCACCTGCGGACCGGTGACGTCCAGCAGCCTGGCGCGCGAGTCGGTGAGGTTCGTCAAGGCCAGCGACCCGGCCACGATCGCGCCGCCGAGCAGCAGGACGGCGATCACCCCGGACAGCGCGGCCCAGCGGCTGATCGACCAAACGGACTTCATCGGGCCTGCTCCCCGGAGTCGAACGTGAGCAGTGCCAGCGCGACGTCGTCGTCCAACGGCCCGCCGTGCAGGACGTCCATCTCGCTGATCAGGTGGTCGAGCGCCGAGTCGGAACCGCCTTCGGCCTTCAGGCTGTTCAGTGCGGCGGCGGCCATCCGTTCGAGCCCGACCCGTTCCCCGCTGCCTTCGACACGTCCTTCGAAAAGTCCGTCGGTGTACAGCAACAGTGACCATCGCGGCCCGATCGGCACCGTGAGCTCCTGCCAGCCGATACCCGGCACGACGCCCAGCGGCGGGCCGAGTTTCTCCCTGGACAGCAGCCTGCCGCCCGACTCGTCGATCAGGAGCGGCTGCGGATGACCGGCCAGCGCCATCTTCAGCGACCGGCGGTCCGGGGCGACCGTGATCATGCAGACGGTGGCGAACAGCGGGTCCAGTGCCTCGTGTTCCAGCATCTTCTCCACCATCGCCAGGGTTTCCGCCATCGGCAGCCCGGCGAGCACGACCGAACGCCACGCGATCCGCAGCGCGACACCGAGCGCCGCTTCGTCCGGACCGTGTCCGCACACGTCCCCGATGACCAGCTGGAGCGTGCCGTCGGGGAGTTCGACGGCGTCGTAGAAGTCACCGCCCAGCAAGGCCCCGTTCCGCCCCGGCCGGTACCGCACCGCGAGGCTGAGACGAGGATCGGTCACCAGCGGGGTCGGCAACAGGCCGCGTTCGAGACGCGCGTTCTCCCTGGCCAGCAACTGATGCTGGAGCAGTTGCTGCTCGACGCGTTCGGCGCGGCTGCGCTCCCAGGAATACCGGAGGGTTCGTGCCAGGAGACTGCCGTCGACATGCTGTTTGACCAGGTAGTCCTGGGCGCCGGCACCCAGCGCCGCCACCCCGGTGGCTTCGTCCTCCTGCCCGGTCAGGACGATCACCGCGGTCGACGGGGCGTGCTGCCGCAGCCTGGTCAGACCGGTCAGGCCGGTGGCGTCCGGAAGCTGGAGATCCAGCAGTACGCAATCGGCCGTGATCCTGCGCTCGAGTGCCCGTTGGAGCGTCGTCACCCTGTCGAGCACGACCTGTTCCAGGCTGCCGGCGGCGTCGGCGAGCATCTCTTCGACCAGGAGCGCGTCGCCGTCGTCGTCCTCGATCAGCAGGACATGCAACCGGGTCGGCTGGAACGAAGACCTACGAGGCGGAGACTGCTCGCCGTAACGCACGGCGTTGGACACGGACAGCCACCTTTCCTCACCGGTTTGTCCGGCGCACGAACAGAAGACGGCTGTCTTCTCAACCTCCCGGAGCCTACCGGCTGTACCGGACATGCCGCCGGTCCGGACACCCGGCCTGTCCGCCGTCCCAAGATCAGGGGTCGCGTGGCGGCCGCGGTGGCCGCATCGCCCCGAACACCAGGAACACCGCGGCCAGGAAGAGGGCGGCGACCGCAAGATCGATCAGGAAGCCGACGACGAGTGCGGTGATCATCGCTCACTCCTTGGCCGTCCGGGCGGCTTCACGGCGGCGCGCGTACAGGCTGGTGAACGAGACCGTGACCAGGACGGCGACGATCACGCCCAGCGAGGCCGGGGTGGGGACCTGCGGCACCGACGGCCAGATCCCGTGTGCCCAGTGCAGGACCAGCTTCACCCCGATGAAGGCGAGGATGATGGCGAGGCCGTGGTTCAGGTGGACCAGCTTCGCGAGCGCCGTGTGGAGCACGAAGTACAAGGCGCGCAAGCCCATCAGCGCGAAGGCGTTGGTGGCGAACACGAGGTACGGGTCTTCGGTGATGCCGTAGACCGCGGGTACCGAATCGACCGCGAACACCACGTCGGTGGCGAACACCGCGACGACGACGACCGCCAGCGGGGTGAGCGCGCGGCGCCCGTGTTCACGCACGGTGAGCCGGGTGCCGCGATAGTCGTCGGTGACCGGCATCAGCCGTCGCAGGAACCGGACCGACCGCAGTTTCGACAGATCCAACTCGTCCTTGCCGCCGGACATGGCCTCGCGCAGGATCTTGACCGCCGAGACGAGCAGGATCACGCCGAAGACGAGGAACGCCCAGGTGCCCGCCGACAGCATCGCGGCACCGGCCGCGATGAACACACCGCGAAGCACCAGCGCGCCCACGATGCCGTAGAGCAGCACCCGCTGCTGCACTTCCGCGGGGACCGCGAAGGCGGCGAGCAGCAGCATGAAGACGAACAGGTTGTCGACCGACAGGGACTTCTCGACGACGAAACCCGTCATGAACTCCAGCGCCTGGCCGCCCCCGTACTCGAGCCACAGCCAGAGCCCGAACACGACCGGGAGCGCGAGGTAGAAGACCGACCAGCCGGCGGCCTCCCGCATCGACACCTCGTGCGGGCGACGGGTCACGGCGAAATCGGCGACGAGCAGCGCGAGCAGGACGGCGATGCTGATCGCCCACAACCCCGGCGATCCCACGGTTGCCACGGACTCGGGCATGGAGCCTCCTCGAACTCGAAGTTCGAGGTCTCCTTCACCCCTGCGGGGCGGTCTCCCGGGGACACCAGCGGAGCGTCCGTATTGACCGGGCAGACCCTTGGGAAGTACTCCCCTCGCCGGTCCAGTATCGCACTTGGTAAAGAGTTATTAAAGGTTGGGTCAAGCCGGGCCATCCCGCAGCACTCCGCGCACCGCGTCGACGGACAGGTCGTCCCAGGGGAATTCGGCCATCCACCAGGTCGCACCCGCCCGTTCGTAGGGCGCCAGATCCGTACCCGCTGGGACACCGATGGCGAAGTCGTACGGCTTCTCGACGTCTTCGCGCAACGCGGTGATCGTCTCGACCACCTCCGCGAACTCGTCCGCGTGCGGCAGGTGCACCGGGAAGAAACCGTCGTAACGCGCGGCCCGGCGCATCGGCTTCGCCTTCCCGGGGAAACCCGCCAGCCACACCGGGATCGGACGCGCCGGCCGGGGCAGGAAGGTGATGTCGTCGACTGTGTAATGCGTGCCGTAATGCCGCACGGGCTCACCGGACCACGCGGCGGTGAGGATTTCGAGCGACTCGTCGAGCATCTCGGCGCGTTTGCGATCGTCCGGTTCGTCGCCGGTCTTCGAGAACTCGCCGCCGAAGCGGTCGCTGCCGAGCCCCGCGCCGAGGATCAGCCTCCCACCGCTCAACTGGTCGAGGGTGGCGGTCTCCCGGGCGAGTTTGACCGGACGGCGGCGGGCCAACGGCGTCACCATCGGTCCGATGGCGAGATTCTCGGTGGCGGACGCGATGGCGGCGAGGGTGATCCACGGATCGGCGATCGCCCGCACCGGCTCACGCCAGCGGACGTGATCCCAGACGAACAGGCCGTGCCAGCCCGCTTCCTCGGCTTCGGCGGCGAGACGCGCGATGATCACCGGATCGGCCAGTTCGTCGAAGATCGGCAGCCAGAGTGCTGAGCGGAGGGTCATGACCGCGACCGTACGGACCGGCACCGACAGTCTCGACAAGTTCCGGACGTGCGCCAAGCCGTAACTCGCGTGCTTCCAGCCGTAACTCGCGTGCTTGGAGGCGCAACACACGGCACCACGCGAGTTACGCCTCCAATCACGCGAGTTACGCCTCTGATCACGCGAGTCGCGCCTCACCGCTTGACATGACCCCTAAAATTCAACCAGTACATTGATTAACTGACGCGTTGAATACCCTGCGGAAGAGAATCCATGGCCGACCTGACGATCACCCGCCTCCTCGACGCGCCCCGCGACCTCGTCTTCCGCGTCTGGACCGACCCGGACCACCTCGCGCACTGGTGGGGCCCGACCGGGTTCACCGCCACTTCCTGCACCGTGAATCTCGCCGAGGGCGGCAAGTGGCGCATCTGCATGAGCAACGGCGAGACCGACCTGTGGGCGTCGGGCGTCTACCACGAGATCGTCCCGCCGGAGCGGCTCGTCTTCAGCTTCGCCTGGGAGGAGCCGGCAGGCTTCCGGGGGCACGACACGCTCGTCACGGTCACCCTCTCCGACCTCGACGGCAAGACCGAAATGGCGTTCCACCAGGCGATCTTCGAGACCGTGGCGGACCGCGACAGCCACGCCGAAGGCTGGCAGTCCTGCCTCAGCCGCCTCGTCACCCACCTCGCGGAGCATGCAGCCGATGCGAGCGGTCGATGAGATCGCCCATGGCCGCCTGAAACTCGCTTCGCCGCTTCTCGCTCCATCCGGCGGTCAGCTGATCGAAAACCTGTTCCTGCCAACGGTGGGCCTGGTCGAGCATCGACCGGCCCGCCGTGGTCAGTGACACCTCGCGCCGGCGCCCATCGTTCCGCGAGGCCTCCACGGACAGATAGCCCGCCTCGATCGCCGCCTTGACCAGCCGCGATGCGCCGCTCTGGTCGAGGCCGATCTCGACGGCGATCGCGTTCACCGTCGTCTCGGTCCCGCGCTCGGCGAGGGAGTGGACCGCCTCGCCGACGAGGACGAGACGGCCCTGATCCGCGACGGCCGCCGTCCGGCGCGACCAGTGCCGCACGAAGGCGAACAGAGCCTGACCCGGACCTTGGGCGCTCATTCGGTGGCCGCCATCTCACGGCAGATGTAGGCCAGTTCGAGCGCGGACTTCAGATCGGGCAGCCGGAGCGCCGCGGTGACCTTGCCGCCGCCCACCCGGAACACGGTCGCCACCCGGGTCGGTCCCGCGCTTTCGGGCCAGGTCGCGTCCTCTTCCACCACCATCAGGCGATCGCTGACCGGATGCCACGAGCGCGGCTTCAGCTTGATCCCCGAGCGATCCACCCAGTCGGCGAACTGCGCGGACGTGATCGGCCCGGCACCCTTCGACCCGAGGACCACGACAGGATCCCCGACGGCGTCCGCCGATCGCCTCAGGTCACCTTCGTTGACGCTCTCGTGCCATTCGTTGATCGCCGCCTCGAGTTCCATGACTCAACTATATGCAAATCGCATAGAATTAGCCCACCGATCGCAGTACCTGCCGGGCCCGCGCCACCCCGTCCTCTCCCCGCAGCCGCCCGGCGACGTACTGGGCGCCGCGCCGGAACAGCAGGTTCCCCGACAGCTCCAGCAGCCGCGCGGTCAACGAGTCCGCCGTGAGATCCCGCAGCGGCAACGGCCGCGGTCCCGCGCCGAGCCGGAACACCCGGTCACCCCAGTACGGCTGATCCGAGAACACGGGGCAGATCAGCGAAGGGACGCCCGCGCGCAACGCGGCCGCGGTCGTGCCCGCGCCGCCGTGGTGCACCACCGCCGCCGTGCGCGGGAACAGCCACGCGTGCGGGACGTCTCCGATCGTCAGCAGGTCGTCGTCCTCGGACCCGGCATCGGTGCCGAGCAGGCCGCGCAACCCCGCCCGGCGCAGCGCCGTGCGGACGTCGGCGAACGTCCGCTCCGCCTCAGACGGCCGCATGCTGCCGAAGCCGACGTACACCGGAGGCGGCCCGGACGCGAGGAAATCCCGCAGTCGCGGGTCCGGCCGCCACGCGGCGGGCGCCTCGAGAAACCAGTACCCGGTGACGTGCACCCTCGACGGCCAATCCTTCGGCCGCGGCACGACCGCGTCGGAAAAACCGCACAGCACGGGGGTTTCCGAACGCCGCGGCCCACGGAGGCCGGCCGCGGGCAGGCCCAGTGACCGCTCGCGCCACCGGTCCACCTCCGGCCTCAGCACCTGCCACGCGACGGTGTCGACGGCGTGGAAACTCAGCCATCTGCCGCACGGCCCGGTCCTGGCGGCCCACGGCGCCAGCGGATGCGCGAACGCCCGCGTCGGCACGCTGGGCTGGTAGTGCAGTTCGACGTCGGGCACGCCGAGCGAGGCACCCAGGTGCGCGCCGAGGAAGCCGAGCGTCGGAGCGAGAACGAGGTCGGCACCGGCCGCTCCTCGCCGGACATCGGCGAGCAGACGCTCCATCACCGGGGCGAGCGCGCCGCGCAGCCCGCGCAGGAAGCCCGCGGGCGTGCGTCCCTCGGTCCATTCCCGGCCACCGTCCGAGCCGAGGATCTCGCTCGGGTCGGCGGAAAGCGGCGCGAAATCCAGGCCGTGCGAGGTCACCAGCGTCCGGAACCGCTCGGCCGCCAGCACGCGGACCCGATCACCGTCGAGACCACGGCCCAGAGCGATACACGGCTGTACGTCGCCGCGGGAACCCGGAGCGACGATCACGACGAGCCGGGTCATCGCTTCGCCGCCGTCAACCGGTAGCGGAGGCGGAACGGCAGCTTCGCCAGTACCGCCGCGACATGCGCGTCCCTGCCGACCAGATACCGCGGCGCGACCCGCCGGGCGGTCAGCGCGTGGACGACGACTCGCGCCGCCCGCTCGGGCGGCACACCGTTCCGCGCGGACCGCTCCGCACTGCGTTCGGCCTCGTCCAGTTGCGCCGCATACCTTTCCCGCGCGGCTTCCGGCAGGGCGGCGCGCACCTCTTCGGCGGCGGCGCGGGCGCGCGGCCAGATCGACGTGGCGACGGCACCGGGCTCGACGAGGACGACGCCGATCCCGGACGGCGCCAGTTCGGCGCGCAGGCTGTCGGTCAACCCGACCAGGGCGAACTTCGACGTGTGATACGGCCCGACCATCGGCCCGGCGATCCGCCCGCCCATCGACCCGATCGTCACCACCCTGGCGGCGGACGCGGCTCGGAGCGCGGGCAGCATCGCCTGCGTGACGGCCAGCTGACCGGTCACGTTGACCTCCAGCTGCTGCCGGAAATCCTCGAGCGGGACGTGTTCCAGCGGTCCCGGCCGGGCCATCCCCGCGTTGTTCACCAGACCGCGCAGCGGGCCCGCCGCCGCGACCTTCTCACCGCACGCCGCGATCGACGCCGCGTCGCGGAGGTCCATGCGCAGCACGGTGACCGCTTCGCCGAAAGTGCGCACGAGGTCCGTTTCATCCGTGTCGGTGCGTACTCCGGCCCAGACGTGGGCGCCCCGCCGGACGAGTCCGGCCACGCACGCCCGGCCGATCCCGCTCGAAGCCCCGGTGACCACAAAGGACGGACGGGTCACGACGCCTCCCCCGCTTTCACCGGCGCGGAAAGCGCCCGCAGCATCTTCGGCCAGGTCTTGTGCAACTGGTCCTGCCAGTACGCCCAGTGGTGCGTGCCCGGCCCGTAGAAGTCCGTCATGACCGGGACGCCGAGCCGGTTCAGCCGGTCCGCCATCGCGGTGGTCTGGCCGGAGCACAGGAATTCGAGCAGCATCGCGCCGGGCAGCACGTCGATCGGGAGCTTCCCGTCGAACGGCCCCGGCAGGCCGTTGCCCGTCGACAGATACAGCTCGGTGCCACGCAGGCGGTCGGCGTTCACCAGCGGATCGTGCGCGTCCCAGCGGGACGACTCTCGCCGCCGGTCACCCCAGAGGGCTTCGGGATCCTGCCGGGCCGAGGCGACGATCGCACTGGTCAGCAGCTCGCCGTACGGGCCGGTGGGGTTGAGATTGCCGCTGAACGACCCGGCGAAGCGGAACACCCCGGGCCGCCGGGCGGCGAGTTCCACCGCGCCGTACCCGCCGAGCGAGAGCCCCGCCGCGACCCGCCGCCCGTCCCCTCGATAGCCGCGTTCGATCAGCTGCGGGATCTCGACCGCGGTGAACGTCTCCCACTGGTTGAGCACGACGTCCTTGCCGTAATTCCACCAGTCGGAAAAGAATCCGGCGGAACCCGAACCCGGCATCACCACCAGCGCGCCGGAATCGTCGGCGAGTCTCCGGATGTCGGTGTTGGCGGTCCAGCCGCGGTAGTCCTGCAGGCGGGTCTCCCCGGCGAGCAGGTACACCGCCGGCCACTTCCGGTCCGGTTCCGCGGCCCACCGCGACGGCAGGATCAGCCGGACCATCGCATAACTCCCGACGCCGACCGAGCGCACGGTGAGATCCAGCATCCGGGGGTCACCGTCCACAGTGGTCTGGGCGACGACGTGCGAACCGTCGTCGGCACGGGCGTCCGGGACGCCGCTCTCGGCCAGCGCCGGTGCCGCGACGACGCTCGGCAGCAAGCACGCCGCGACCGCCAGCGACGCGACGGCCCGCAGCCGCCTCGAAGTAGTGCGCATACGTAATCCTTTGTCCCGATCGTTCGATCGAATTCGAAAATGTGACGGCGATTACCCGGGAAAGAAAATCGGAGGTGGCGACACGTTAAGCGGACGAACCCCTTCCCGGCAATTGTCCTGCCCACAATCCGGGAGGACAATGTGAATGCCAGGGAAACAAGAAATGCGCCCGCATCCCCCACTAGGGTGACCCATCACTCACGGACAGTGAGCAACTGTGGCACGGTGGTACCAGACCTGCTCGCGCACCAGCGAAAACCTCGGAAGCCGCAGGTCACACCAAGTACACGAAGGACATTTACGTTCTCTTGACACCTTCCGGTATTCGATTTCCCGTCGTAGCCTTCGTCGTGCCGCCCGGGTTCGGCGTCCGCTGACGCGACCCGGCGCCCCGCGTCCCACCGAAGGGACCAGACCCCATCAGGACCCTTCCGAAAGGGCTATTCATGGCTGCCCGAATTCGCGCTCTCGTCGTATCCGCCGCCGCGGTGGCGACCATTTCCGGCGCCTCCGCAGAATCGATTCAGGCTGCCCCCGCGCCACCTGGGCCCGCTGTTCCGCCCGCCGCCCTGCTGCCTCCGGAAACCGTCCCGGACGCGTCCGGGCGCGACGGCTTCGACGTGGCGGCGGCTCTGTCCACTTCGGACGGCAAACGCGGCAGGGTCGACGTCGGCGGATGCGAGGACGTCGTCCACGGCAGGCTGGTCGGCGACGGCGCCACCGGCCAGGGCTTCCAGTCCGCGGTGCCCGGCGGCCAGGTCTCCGAACTCGTCGCGCGCACGACGAACCCGCCCGATCTGGCGGCGTGGGCCGCGCAGGCCGGGCGGTGCTCGAAGGTGACGGTCGACGACGCGGCCGCTACCGCGGTGTCGACCGTCACCGTCCACCCCGCTCCCGCCGTCCCGGGCGCGAAAACCCTTTCCTACGAACAACTCCTGACGCTTCCCGGCCAGCCCCCCGAGCTGCCTGGACTGCGTCTGCGCACCGTCGCCATCGCCGCCGACGACGTACTGGTCGTGCTTCGTGACGCCGGAACGACCGGTCTCGATCTCGACGCCCTCGCCGTCGCCGCCTGGCGGCACGCCGCAGGGCCGCTCGGCCGCTGATCCCCCGCACCAACCCCGCCGACCCCCGAGGAGACGTCATGTCCCTGGCCCCCGGAAACACCCTCCCCGCCTGCCTCCGGCATTGGGCGGACGCCGACGGCGACCGGCCCGCGCTGACCTTCGCCGACTTCTCGTCCGATCGCGCCGGACGGCGGAAGACACTGAGCTGGAAGCAACTCCAGGAGCGTGTCGACGCCGTCGCGGCGGCTCTCCCTGTCGCGCCTGGTGACCGGGTCGCGATCCTCTGCCCGCAGAGCGCCGACTACGTCGTCGCTTTCCTCGGCGCGATCGCCGCGGGCGCGATCGCCGTACCGCTGTTCGATCCGGGGCTGCCCGGGCACGCCGGACGGCTCGCCGCGGTGCTGACCGACTGCTCCCCCACCGCGGTGATCACCACCGCCGCGGCCGAGGACGCGGTCCGCGAGTTCCTGGCGGGCCTGCCCGGCGGCGAGCACGTCACTGTCGTCGCGGCCGACAAGGCGGGGCCCGTCCGCGCCTGGCCCGCCCCGGCTCCGGCACCGGACGACGTGGCGTACCTGCAGTACACGTCCGGTTCGACCCGCAGCCCGGCTGGAGTGGTGCTGACCCACGCGAACGTGCTCGCCAACGTCGGCCAGGCGGTGCGGGGCCTCGGCATCGACCCGTCGGGGACCACCGTCTCGTGGCTGCCGCTGTTCCACGACATGGGTCTCGTCCTCGGCCTGATCACGCCGCTGGCCATGGGCATGCGGTCGGTGCTGATGGACCCGCTGGCCTTCATCGAGCGCCCCGTGCGCTGGCTGGAACTGCTCGGCGACCACAACGCGAGCTGGAGCGCCGCCCCGAACTTCGCGTTCCATTACGCCGCGAGCCGGGTGCGTGAGCAGGACCGCGCCAAGCTCCGTCTCGACCGCGTCGCCGCGATCGTCAACGGCGCCGAGCCGATCAACCCCGGAGTGCTCGACCGGTTCCATGACACCTTCGCCGAGGTCGGGTACACCCCGGACAAGACACGGCCCGCGTACGGGCTGGCCGAGGCGACCGTCTTCGTCACCACCGGCCCCGGCGTCCCTCCGCGGGTGACCACGTTCGACCGCGCCGCGCTGGGGGCGGGAACGGCACGGCAGGCGGAAACCGGTCTCCGGCTGGTCGCCTGCGGTGTCCCGGTGGGGCAGCACGTCGCGCTGGTCGACCCGGAAACCGGTGTCGCGCTCGAAGACGGCGCGGTCGGCGAGATCTGGGTCCACGGCCCCAACGTCGGCACCGGCTACTGGCAGAAACCCTTGGAGAGCACCGAAACCTTCGGCGCCCGGCTGACCGGTGACCACGGGGACCTGCCGACGGGTCCCTGGCTGCGCACCGGTGACCTCGGCGTCCGGTACGACGGCGAGGTCTACATCGCGGGCCGGATCAAGGATCTGCTCATCGTCGACGGCCGCAACCACTACCCGCAGGACGTCGAAGCGACCGCGGCCTCGGCCGATCGCGACATCCGCCCTGGCAGTGTCGCCGCGTTCGCGGTCGAAGGCACCGACACCGAATCCGCGGTCGTCGTCGCCGAGCACCGCGGGCACGGCACGCTGACCACGGAGGACGAACGGGCGCTCGAAGCGTCGATCCGGCGGCTCGTTTCCGACGCGCACGGCCTCGCGCTGCGTGACGTCGTGCTCGTCCCGGCGGGCCTGGTCCCGCGGACCTCCAGCGGGAAGATCGCGCGAAGCGCCTGCCGCGACCGCTACCTCGCCGGCGATTACGGAAAGGCCTTGGTGCGATGAGAAACCCGACGTTCGACGCCCCGGCGCTGCGCCGCTGGCTGCTCGACACCGTCGCCGGGCACACCGGCGTCGACGCGGCCCGGCTCGAAGCCGACCGCCCGCTCAGCGACTACGGCCTGTCCTCCCGTCAGGCCGTCGGTATCGCCGCCGACCTCGAAGATCTGCTCGGCACTCCGCTCCCGGCCACCCTGCTGTGGGAAAGCCCGACCATCGACCACCTGGCCCGCTCGCTGACCGGAGGCACGGAGCCCGAACCGGAGCAGACGGGCACGGACCGTCGCCGGACCGACCCGATCGCCGTCGTCGGCCTCGGCTGCCGCTGGCCGGGCGCGGACGGCATCGACGAGTTCTGGGATCTGCTCCGCAGCGGACGGGACGCCGTCCGGACCGCGCCGCCTGGCCGGTGGGACGCCGAGGCGGCCCCGATCGTGGGCGGATTCCTCGACGACGTGGCCGGTTTCGACGCCGACCACTTCGGCATCACCCCGCGCGAAGCGTCCACAATGGACCCTCAACAGCGGATGCTGCTGGAGGTCGCCTGGGCCGCGCTCGAACACGCCGGGATCGCCCCTGCCTCGCTGCGCGGCAGCCGGACCGGCGTGTTCACCGGTATCTCGACCCACGACTACGGGCATCTCACGATGGCGGGCGGCGAAGTCGACCTCTGGACCGCGACGGGTGCCGCCGGGAGTATCGCGGCCAACCGGCTCTCCTACGTCTACGACCTGCGCGGGCCGAGCATGGCGGTGGACACCGCCTGCTCGTCGTCGCTGGTCGCGGTGCACCACGCGGTGCGCGCGCTGCGTGACGGCGAGGCGGATCTGGCCTTGGCGGGCGGGGTGAACCTCATGCTGCTGCCCGGGCCGACCGCCGCGTTCGCCGCCGCCGGCCTGCTCGCCGGGGACGGGCGGTGCAAGACCTTCGCCGCGGAGGCCGACGGCATCGCGCGAGCCGAGGGCTGCGGCGTCGTCGTGCTCAAACGGCTGACGGACGCCGAGTACGACGGTGACCGGGTGCTGGCGGTCATCCGCTCCACCGCGGTCAACTCCGACGGCCGGTCACAGGGTATGGCTGCGCCGAATCCCATCGCCCAGCAGGACCTGCTGCGCACGGCGTACCACGGCGCCCGGCTCGATCCGTCCACTGTGGACTACGTCGAGGCGCACGGCACCGGCACCTTGCTCGGCGACCCGATCGAGGCGCGCTCGCTCGGCGCCGTGCTCGGCAAGGACCGCCCCGCCGACGCTCCGCTGCTGATCGGTTCGGTGAAGACGAACATCGCGCACGCGGAGGCGGCCGCGGGGATCGCCGGGCTGATCAAGGTCGTCCTCGCGATGACCAGGGACGAACTGCCGCCCCAGCTGCACTTCTCCGCGCCCAATCCGCATATCCCGTTCGACGACCTGCGCCTGAAGGTGGTGACCGAGCCGACGCCGTGGCCGCGCCGGTCCGGCCGGGCCACGGCCGGCGTGTCCGCGTTCGGCTTCGGCGGAACCAACGCGCACGTCGTCCTCGAACAGGCGCCGCCCCTGGAACCGGTGCCGGATCGTGCCGGCGTCCGGATCGGGCTGCTGTCCGCCCGCACCCGCGACCGGCTCACCGAACGCGCGGCTCAGCTGGCGGACTGGCTGGAATCCACGCCGTCGCCGTCCCTCGCCGGCATCACCCATACGTTGTCCCGGCGCGACAACGGCGGACCACACCGCGCCGCCGTCGTCGCGGGCGACACCGGCGAACTGGCGGAACTGCTGCGCGCCGTCGGTGACGGCGCCGATCCGCTTCCCGCGGGCGCCGTCACCGGTACCGCCGTGAGCGGCGACGGCCCGGTCTTCGTGTTCTCCGGGCACGGCTCGCAGTGGCCGGGGATGGGGCAAGGGCTCTTGCGCGCCGAACCCGCGTTCGCCGCGCAGGTCGACAAGCTGCACGACCTGTTCACCGAGCACACCGGCCGCTCGCTCCGCGCACTGCTCACCAGCACGGAACCGCTGTCCCTGCCCGAAACCCAGACGGCCATCTTCGGGACGCAGGTGGCGCTGGCCGCGCAGTGGGAGGCTCTCGGAGTCCGGCCATCGGCCGTGGTCGGGCACTCGCTCGGCTCCGCGGCCGCCGCTGTGGTCAGCGGCGTGCTCACCCCCGACGAGGCCGTCCACCTGGTCGCGACCCGTGCCCGGCTGCTGGGCACCCTCGGCCCGGGCGGCGCGATGGCGGCGGTCGAACTGGCGCCGGAGGAACTGGATCTGTACCCCGACATCGAACTCGCCGTCGAATCCGCGCCGGGGCAGCTGACCGTGGCCGGGGACGCGACCGTACTCGACCTGCTCGTCGCGGAACTCGAAGCCGCCGGGCTGACCGCGCGGCGACTGCCGGTCGAGGTCGCCGGGCACTCCGCCCGGGTCGATCCGGTGCTGCCCGCGCTCCGGGAGGCACTCGCCGAACTGGGCGGCCGCCGTCCGACGGTGCCCTGGTACGACACGGTTCTCGCCGATCCGCGGGAGCTGCCGGACTTCGACGCCGGGTACTGGGCCGCTCACCTGCGCCGTCCCGTGCGGTTCCGGCAAGCGGTGGCGTCCGCCGCCGCGGACGGGCACCGGGTCTTCCTGGAGGTGTCGCCGCATCCGATCCTGCGGGGCTCGGTGGTGAGGACCCTCGAAGCCGAGGGGATCGACGACGCCGTCGTCACGGGAACGCTGCGCCGGGGGCAGGACGAAGTCCGCACACTGGGCGCCGCCGCGGCCGAGTTGTACTGCGCGGGCACCCGGATCACCACCGCCGATCCGGACGACGGTTCCCGGCTGGTCGACGTCCCGCCGATGCCGTGGCGGCACGAACGCCATTGGTACACCACCTCCGAAGCACCGCCGTCGTTCGCGGCACGCACGCCGGAACCCGAGCCGGTCGCCGCCGGCGGCGACCGGCTGACGGAGATCGTCGCCGCCGTCATGGGGTTGCGTCCCGACCGTCTCGACGCCGACGTCCCGCTGGTGGAACTCGGACTGGATTCCCTGATGGCGAACCGGATCTCCGAAGCCGTTCGCCGCGAGTTCGGTACGGAACCCGACGCGGCCGGCGTGCTCCGCGGCGCCACCCTCGCCGACCTCAGCCGTGATCTCGCACCCCGGGAAAACGAGGAACCACTGCCGTCCCGAGGTCGCGCCTGGGACGCGGCGGATCGCCTCGTCCTGCGTCTGTGGCAGGAGCACACCGGGATCGAAGCGACTGGCACGCACGTCCGGCTGACCGAGACAGGCACACCCGACCGGCTGGCCGAACTACTCGCCCAGGGCCTCAGCACCGAACTCGACAGCCCGGTCACCGCCGCCGAACTCCGGCGGCACGACTCGCTCGCGGCCATCGCCGACGTCGCCCGCGCCATCCTCGACACGAGGGAAGAGCGGGGGCCGGTGCACATCCTCGCTCCCGGCGAAGCGGGCGTCGCGCCGCTGCTGCTGTTCCACCCGGGCGGCAGCACCTGCACCGTGTACCGGCCGTTGCTGGAGCGGCTGCCTTCCGGTGTGCCGTGCGTCGGATTCGAACGCGTCCCCGGGGTCAGCATCGAGGACCGAGTCGAGCAGTTGCTGCCGTTGGTGCGGGCGCAGAGTCGCGACCGGCCGTACCGGCTGGCGGGCTGGTCGTTCGGCGGGGCGCTGGCCTACGGCGTCGCCGCGCGGCTCGCCGAAGAGGGTGAGGAGGTCGAGTTCGTCGCGCTGATCGACACCATGCTCCCCCTTCCGGAACCGGACCTCGACCCGAGGGCGTCGTCCGCCCGGCGGTTCCTGCGGTTCACTGGCTACGTCGAGGGGACCTACGGCCGCGAAGTCCGGCTCGGCCACGAGGAGCTGGCTCCGCTCCCCGAAGAGGAACAGATCGAGCTGACCATGCGGCGTGTCGCCGAAGCAGGCCTGCTCAGCCCCGGTGTGCTCCGGCACCAGCGACAGTCCTTTTTGGACACACTCGCGGCCGAACGCGGTACGCCGCGCCGTTACGACGGACGGGTCGTGCTCTACCGGGCGACCGAGCAGTACGCGGCCGGGCTGGCGATGGAACCCCGGTATTCGCGCACCGACCTCGCGGCGGGCTGGGCGGAGCTGTGCCCGGGGCTGGAGATCGTGCCGGTCGAGGCGCATCACCTGTCGGTCGTCGACCCGCCCTGCATCGATGTCGTGGCGAGGCATCTGACGGGACTCCTGTGACCACGGCCCGGGCCGAGCGAGCGGTCGACCGCGCCTGGCCGCTGCTGGCGGTACTCGGCGCCGGGCTCTTCCTCGTGGCGGTCGACGCGACCGTGCTGCACGTCGCGTTGCCCGACCTCGTCCGGCAGCTGCGGCCCGGCGCGTCGGCTCAGGTGTGGATCGTGGCGATCTACCCCCTGACCGCCGCGCCGCTGCTGCTGCCGTTCGGCACGCTCGGCGACCGGTACGGACGGCGGCGCGTGCTGGTCGCCGGGTACGTCGTGTTCGGGATCGCGTCGCTCGGCTGCGCTTTCGCGCCGAACGTCCCGGCGCTGCTGGCGTTCCGCGCGTTGCTCGGCTGTGGCGGCGCGATGATCATGCCGGTGACGATGTCGCTGCTGCGCGAACTGTTCCCGGAGCAGCGGCATCGCCGCACGGCGATCGCGGTGTGCAGCGGGATCGCGGGCACCGGGTCGGTGTTCGGGCCGATCCTCGGCGGGGTGCTCGTCGAGGCGTGGGGCTGGCGGGCGACGTTCCTGCTGAATCCGCCGGTGATCCTGGCTGCGGTCGTGCTGGCGCTGCTGTGGCTTCCCCGGAATCCGCCGGGCCGTGGTCCGTGGGACGCGCTCAGCGCCGCCCTCGCCGCGGGCGGTGTCCTCGGGATCGCTTTCGCCGTCGGGCATCCGGGCTCCTGGGCCACGGCCGTCGCCTCGGGGGCGGCCGGGTGTGTCCTCATCGGACTGTTCCTGCGCCGCCAGCGGCGGACCGATCCGCCGCTGCTGGACCTCACCCTGTTCCGCCGGCCGGGAGTACGTGCCGCGGTGGGCGGGGTGCTGCTGGTGATGAGCGCGCTCGTCGGGCTGGGTCTGCTGTTCGCCCAGTACCTGCAGGTGGTGCTCGGGCTTTCGCCCACCGCGGCGGCGAGCCAGCTGCTGCTGGTGCTGGGTGCTTCGGCCGTCGGCAGTGTCGTGACCCCTTCACTGCTGGGCCGCTTCGGCAACGCGCGGGTCCGCACGGCCGGGTTCGCCGTCGCGGCGGTGTCATTGCTGGTCCCCGCGGCGGGATCGGCCGCGCTCACGTCACCGGTCCTGCTGGGCGTGGGGCTGACCGGGCTGGGACTCGGGATGGCGCTCGCGCTCACGTCGAGCACCGACACCCTGCTTTCGGCGACCTCGGCGGACCAGGCGGGCGGCGCCGCGGCGGTGGAGAAGACGGGGTACGAACTGGGCGCCGGCTTCGGGACGACGGTGTTCGGTTCCCTGGCCGCCGCGGTGTACGCGGGGCACTTGGCCGTCCCTTCCGGCGTACCGGAACCGGCGCGGCTGCTCGCCCTGTCAGGCCCGGCCCAGGCGGAAGCGGCCGCGTCGGGTCTCTCCTCGCATTTGGCCGACGAATTGCTGGCCGCCGCGAAGGCCGCCTGCACCACGGGGTTGCAGGTGTCGGCGGCCGTCGCTTGTGGGCTGTTCGTGGTGGCCGTGCTCGTCAGCTCGGGCGGGCCTCGTCGGTGAACTGCTCGGCGAACTCCCCGATCGGCGGGATCTCCTGGATCACGTCGATCAGCACGCCGTTGGGATCGGCGACGATGAAGTGCCGCTGCCCGAAGTCCTCGCTGCGCAGGGAAAGCGCCTCGGGCAGGCCCGCCTCCACGATCAGCCGCCGGTGCTCGGCGTCGACGTCTTCGACCTCGAAGTTCAGCAGCAGCCCCTGCACGGGCTTGCCCGCCCCGGCGGGAATGGTCTCGTGCCCGGGCGCGAGGATCGCCAGCTCCCATGCGCCGCGTTTGAGGCTGACGTACCAGTCGGCTTCGAAAGTGGGCTCGAAGCCGAAGTGGCGGCAGTAGAAGTCCCGTGTCTCGGCGATCTTCTCGGTCATGAGGACGGGATAGAAGCTGGTCAGACGCATAAGGCCACCTTGCTCGCGAACAATACCGACCGTCGGTTTGTTTCTTTGAAGTTAGCCAACCGACGGTCGGTATGTCAAGATTCGGGCCATGGCCCGGACGAAACAGCAGCAACGCGAAGAGACGATGGAGGCGTTGACCGCCACCGCCCGGCGGCTGTTCGCCGAACACGGGTACGGCAAGGTCGGGCTGGAGACCATCGCGCAGACCGCGGGCGTGAGCAAAGGCGCGCTCTACCACCACTTCAGCAGCAAGGCGGACCTGTTCCGGCACGTGCTCGGCGTTGTACAGCACGACGTCGGCGAGGAGATCGCGCGGGCCGCGGACGCCGCGCCGGACTCGTGGACCGGGCTGCTCGCCGGCTGCCGCGCGTTCCTCGCCGCGGCGACCGATCCGGAGACCCAGCAGATCATGCTGCTGGACGGCCCTTCGGTGGTCGGCTGGCAGGACTGGCGTGAACTGGACGCGGAGTCGTCCGCCCGGCACCTCGCCGAAGCGCTGACCGTCCTGATGACCGACGGCGTCCTGGCGAAGCGACCCGTCGAACCGTTGGTACGCCTGCTTTCCGGCGCGATGAACGAGGCAGCCGTCTGGCTCGCCCACTCCCCCGACCCGAAGGCCGACCTCGCCGCGACCATGGACACGCTCACGCCGATGATCGAGGCCTTGAGGCTTCCGAGTTCGTTGCCCGCTTGAGGAAGGGTTGCGAAAGCCACTTTCGCAACGTCGGCCGGGCCGCGGCCGCCCGGCGGATCCTGTCGCGAAAGCCACTTTCGGGACGTCTGATGTCCCGAAAGTGGCTTTCGCGACACCCCAGCACACTCGTCACCAAGAGACGCGAAAAGGCCCCACCCTTGCCGGGTAGGGCCTTCACTGCGGTGGGCGATACTGGGATCGAACCAGTGACCTCTTCGGTGTGAACGAAGCGCTCTCCCCCTGAGCTAATCGCCCGCGGTACGAACTCCGGTCCGCCGGGGAAGCGGACCTGGTGCGCGATACTGGGATTGAACCAGTGACCTCTTCCGTGTCAGGGAAGCGCTCTCCCGCTGAGCTAAACGCGCGTGGTGTGTGTCGTTCGTACTGGCGATAGCTTAGCGGACCCCGTTTCCGGGCCGTCACAGGGGTTCCCCCTCCGCGAAAGCTCAGGGTTTCGGCAGCCTCGAAGCGACCGAGCCCGCGATCTCCTTCGCCCGGTCGCAAGGGCTTCCGCTCCCCTCGCGCCCCAGCAGCCGGACGGCGACGTGTTCGGCTTCGCGGTCCGGCAGCGCACGATGCCGCCAGGTGACGGCGCAGTTCGAACCCCCGAACTCCCGCATGTCGCCGGTGACACCGCCGCCTAGGTCGACCGGCGAACCCTCCGGCGCGTAGGAACCTCGCTGCAATTCGATGGTCATCGTCTCCCCGCCGCCCAGCCACTCGCAGATCCGCAGCGTCCGCGGGGCAGGCTGCGCGTTGGGCATGGTCTTGGCGAGCACCGCCGGATCGGCGATCGTGCACGGATCGAGCGGGAGAAGGCTCGCCGGATCACCCGCGCGGTCGACCTCGTGCGTACGCAGCCGGGTGAGCGCGGCCGTCAGCATGTCGTCGGCGGCCTTGCAGGGGTCACCTTGCCGGCCCGGATGGGAGACGACGACGCCGAGCCGCCGGTCCGTCGGCAGCTGGGCGACCGAGTCGCATCCGCCGCTGATCGTGCTGCGCAGCAACGGAAGCCCTTCGGCCGTGCGGTCCGTCCGTTCGAGGCTGCTGGTGCTCACCCCTTCGCCGAGCCGGAGTTCGAAGGTGACGCCCTTGAGACCGGTGTACTTGCAGCGGGCCGGGTAGATCAGGTCGGTATCCGGTTTCAGGGTGCCGAACTCCTGCACGAACCGGCCCGCGAGCACCTTGCACGGATCCACCAGGCGCAGACGTTCCGCGCCGAGGGCCTCGTTCGCCGACAGCGAGGTCGTCCCGGGGTTCTCGGGTTTGGCGTGCTCGGCGACGACGAGGCCGAGCGCGACCATCCCCGAAACGACGAGCAGGACGACCGCGGCGAGCGAGCCGAACAGGATCTTCTTCGTCCGCGGCGCCATCTTCTTGGGCGGCGGACGCCAGATCGGCAGGGGCAGGGCCAGCACCGAGCGTACGTCGGCGTCCTGCCGCTGGATCCGGGCGTGCACGGCGGGTGGCCAGGGCGCCGCGCCCGGCGGCACCGGGCCGAGGAAGTCCAGGATCTGTTCCGGAGTCGGCCGTCGCGCGGGATCCTTGGCCAGACAGGGCTCGGCGATCCGCCGGATCTCGTCCGGGACGTCGCTGAAATCCGCCGCGGCGTGCACGACGTTATACAGCGTCTGCGGGGCGGTCGGCCCGGTGAAGGGGCCGCGTCCGGTCGCGGCCATGACCAGGATCGCGCCGAGGGAGAACACGTCGCTCGCGCCGGTGATCCGCCCGCTGCCCGCCTGTTCCGGGGACATGAACGCGGGCGACCCGATGATCGCGCCCGTTCCGGTGAGATCCTGCGCGTCCTCCGCCACTCGCGCGATGCCGAAGTCGATCACCCTGGGACCATCACTCGTCAGAATGATGTTGCTGGGCTTGAGGTCCCGATGGATCAGCCCGGCGCGATGGATCTCGGTCAGCGCCGCGGCGAGCCCGGACGCCAGCAACCGCACCGACTCGACGGGCAGCGGCCCGGCACCGTCCACGGCCTCCTTCAAGGACGGTCCGGTGACGAAGACGGAGGCGAGCCAAGGGGTTTCCGCTTCCGCGTCGGCGTCCATGACGGCGGCCGTGTAGGCGCCGGAGACCAGCCGCGACGTGGCCACCTCGCGCCGGAACCGTTCACGGAAGCGGGGATCGTGCGCGAACTGGGCGTGCAGCTGTTTGACGGCGACGAGCCTGCCGTCCGGGGCGAGGCCGAGCACGACGCGGCCCATCCCGCCTTCACCGAGCTCGGCGACGATCCGGTACGGGCCGATCTGCCGGGGTTCCCCGGGGTTCAACGGTTTCACTGGTCAGCCCTAGGGTTTCGGAAGTTTCGGCAGCAACGCCCCGGCGAAGCCCTTCGCCTTTTCGCAGGCTTCGTCGGCGGTCATCTTGGTCCCGCTGGTCCCGACCGTCAGCTCGACGTTCTCCCCGTCGCGTTCACTGACGGACCGATGCTGCCAGGTCAGCGAGCAGGTGGACCGCGCGATGCCGTCGTCCACCTTGGCCAGGTACACCTCGGCACCGCCGAGATCCAGGGTGGCGACCTCCGTGTAGTACGAGTCCTTCGATTGCGCGGGCGGGTACGCGCGCACGAAGCTCAGGCGGACGTTGCCCGCGGCGTCGTACCGGCATTGGTGCAGATGCTCGCGGATCGTTTCGACGACCGGCCCGATCAACCGGTCCGTGGTCGCGGGGCCGAGCAGCGCGCACGGGTCCAGCGGAGCCAGCGTGCCGGCCGGGAGTTCGCGCTCGTGGCCTCCGGCGCGGATCCGCTTGACCGCGTCGGCGAGCGCCGCCTTCACCACCGAGCACGCCTGGTCCTTTGTGGACAGCCTGTTCACGTCCACGCTCAGCTTGGTGTTCGGCAGGCCGCTGACCGGGACGGCGACCGCGCACGTGTCGCCGGACCCTTTGATACGCAGCGGAAGCCCTTCCAGCTCCCCGCCGGCCTCGCCTTCCACCAGGTCACCGCCGACGCTCAGCTCCAGCCACTCACCCGACGGCGAGGAGTAGGTGCACGAATCGAACTGGATGTCGATCTCCGTGCTCAGCTTGCCGAACCCGGGCACGTCCCGGCCCGCGAGCACCTTGCACAGGTCGACGCGGCGCAGGTTGTCCGGGCCGAGCGGGTCCTGGTTGACCGGCGTGGCGACCGGTTCGTCCGGCTGCGGCGGCGAACTCGGCGCGATGGCGGCCGGCGGCGGGTCGTCCCCGGAGAGCGAGACCGCCGCGACGGTGCCGCCGGCCAGCAGCACCACGGCGGCCGCGGCCAGCCCCGCGTACAGGCCGCGCCGGGATCGCTTCGGCGGCGGCGGGTTCAGCAGCCGCCGGACCTCGGCCTGCTGTGCCTCGATGAGATGGGACACCACCGGCGGCCACGGGCTGGTCGTCGGCGGGACCGGGCCGAGCCGCTCCAGCACCCAGGCGGGTGACGGCCGGTCGGACGGGTTCTTCGCCAGGCACGGCTCGACGATCTGGCGCAGCTCCGGCGCCAGTTGCCGCAGGTCGGGCTGGAGGTGCACGACGTTGTACAACGTGTGCGGAGTCGACGTCCCGGTGAAGGGTCCGCGTCCGGTCGCGGCCATCACGAGCAGCGCGCCGAACGAGAACATGTCGCTCGCCGGGGTCAGCGGCTTCCCCTCGGCCTGTTCCGGGGACATGAATCCGGGCGAACCGATGACGGCACCGGTGTGCGTGAGCTCGGAGTCGCCTTCGACGGCGCGCGCGATCCCGAAGTCGATCACGCGGGGTCCGTCACCGGTGAGGATGACGTTGCTGGGCTTCAGATCGCGGTGGATCAGCCCGGCACGGTGGATGTCGCCCAGCGCCAGCGCGAGCCCGGCGGCGAGATGGCGGACGGCCATCGGCGGCAGCGGTCCGGCGGCGGAGACCGCCTCGGACAGCGACGGCCCGGGCACGAACACCGACGCCAGCCACGGTGTCGGCGCGTTCGGGTCGGCGTCCATGACCGGTGCGGTGTACGCGCCGGACACCAGGCGGGAGGTTTCGACCTCCCGGCGGAACCGCTCGCGGAAGCCGGGATCGTGCGCGAAACCGGGGTGGACCTGCTTGATCGCGACCAGGCGCCCGTCGGCGGAGATCCCGAGCAGCACCCTGCCCATTCCGCCCTCGCCGAGCGCGGCGAACACCCGGTAGCGCCCCACCGCGGTGGGTTCACCGGTGTTCAACGGCTTCACGAAGGCCCCCTTGTCCCGAGGGGCGATGGTACAAAACCACCCGCAAGTGTCACGCGGCGCGTCGGAAGTCCTTGAGCCGGAGGCTGTTGGACACCACGAGTACCGACGACAGCGACATCGCCGCCCCGGCGATCAGCGGGTTCAGCAGGCCGAGCGCGGCCAGCGGGATCGCGGCGACGTTGTAGCCGAACGCCCAGGCCAGGTTTCCCCGGATGATCCGCAGCGTACGGCTGGCGAGCAGGATGGCGTCGGGGACCACGCGCAGGTCTTCGCGGACCAGCACCAGGTCGGCCGAGCGCACCGCGATGTCGCTGCCCTGTGCCATCGCCATGCCGAGATCCGCGGTGGCCAGCGCCGGACCGTCGTTGATCCCGTCCCCGACCATCGCGACCCGCGCTCCCCCGGCCCGCAGTTCCTCGATGACCGCGGCCTTCTCCGCGGGCAGCACTCCGGCACGCACGTCGGCGACGCCGATCTCGTCCGCGACCACGCGGGCGGCGGCTTCGTTGTCGCCGGTCAGCAGCACGGTCCGCAGGCCGAGCGCGTGGAGGGCCTCGACGGCCGCCCGCGCCGACGGCTTCACGACGTCCCTGATCGCCAGCTGCCCGGCGAGCCCGCCGTCGACCGCGACGAGGATCGCCGTGGTGCCGTCCTCCGCCATGAAGTCGCCGGGCACGGCGATACCGCGTTCGGCGAACAGGCGCGCGTTGCCGACCAGGACCTCCTGCCCCTCGACCTCGCCCTTCGCACCGAGCCCGGGCAGCGCGCCGAATCCTTCAACCGGGGGAAGGTCCGGCAGTTCCGCCCGCGCCGCGGTCACCACGGCCGCCGCGATCGCGTGCTCCGAACCGGCCTCCACGGCCCCGGCGAACCGCAGCAGCTCGCCGCGGGTGAACCCGTCGGCGGGACGGCACGCGGTGACGGTCATCTTCCCGGTGGTGACGGTGCCGGTCTTGTCCAGCACCACGGTGTCCACCGTGCGGCTCGCCTCGAGCGCGTCCGGTCCCTTGATGAGGATGCCGAGCTGAGCTCCCCGGCCGACCCCTGCCATCAGCGCGGTCGGCGTCGCCAGCCCGAGCGCGCACGGGCAGGCGATGATGAGGACGGCGACGGCCGCCGCGAACCCTTCGCGGGCTGGTGCCCCGCCGAGCAGCCAGGCCGCGAGCGTCAGCGCGGCCACGCCGAGCACGGCGGGGACGAACACCGCGCAGATCCGGTCGACCAGCCGTTGCACCGCGGCCTTGCGGGCCTGCGCGCGTTCGGCCAGCGCGGTCATCTGGGCCAGTTGCGTATGCGTGCCGACCGCGGTCGCGCGGACGACGAGCCTGCCGTCCCGGTTCACCGAAGCGCCGACGACCCGGTCGCCGGTGGCGACCTCCGCGGGAACCGGCTCGCCGGTCACCGCGCTCACATCCACAGTGGACAGTCCGTTGTGGACGACGCCGTCGGCGGCGATCGACTCGCCCGGCTTGACCACGAACAGGTCCCCGACGGCCAGTTCGCCGACCGGGACCATCCGCTCGACGCCGTCCCGCAGCACCCGGACGTCCTTGGCGGCCAAGGCGTCCAGCGCGGCCAGGAGCCCGGCGGCGCTGCGCCTGGACCGGCTCTCGAAATACCGGCCGGCCAGCAGGAAGGTGGTAACCCCGGCGGCGACGTCGAGGTAGATCGCGTCGGCGCCGGCCGCCGTCGGGCCGAAGCCGATCCAGTACCCCGGCTCCGTGCCGCCCGCGAAGGCGGACCACGCCGACCACGCGAACGACGAGAGCACGCCCAGTGACACCAAAGTGTCCATACTGGACGACCGATGACGGAGATTCCGCAGCGTGGCGCGGTGGAACGGCAGCGCGGACCAGAAGACAACGGGAACGGCCAAGGCGAGGCACAGCAGTTCCCAGCCGGGGAACCGCAGCCGCGGCACCAGTGCGAGAGTGATCGAGAGGTTCCCCAGCGGGATCGCCAGCAACGCGGCGACGACCAGCCGTCGCCGGAGATCCCGGACCCGGGCGAAGCCGATGTCCGGATCCTCCTCACCGCGGATTTCCGCCGTGTAGCCGGATTTGCGGACCCGCTCGATGAGGACGTCGTCGTCCAGCGCTTGAGGCACCTGCACGGTGGCGCGCTCGGTCGCGTAGTTCACCGACGCGCGGACGCCGTCCAGCTTGTTCAGCGTGCGTTCCACCCGCGCCGAACAGGCGGCGCAGGTCATCCCCGACACGGTCAGTTCCACCGTGCGGACGGCGGCCTCCGGCGCGGAAATCGTCATTTCGTGGCACTCCCAGGATTCACCAGTGGTTCCTCGGTGGCGGAACAGGTGTCCGGGTCGTGTCGCGAGGCAGATTACCGCCGCCGGGAACCGGGGCCGCCCCCGGCCCGACTACTGCGGTGGTGGTGGAACAGGTGTCTCGAGTCAGGCTTCGGTCCAGGTGGTCGTGAGTGGCGTTTCGGGTTAGAACACGAATCGCCACTCACGACCAGCTGGACCACTAGGCCTGCCGCGGGGTCAGCGTGAGGTCGAAGGTGTTGCCGTCCCCCTGGACCAGGGAGCTCACGTAGGAGGTGAACGCGCCGCAGCCGGTCAGCGGCGCCAGCGAGTAGGTACCGCGCAGCGCGCCGCCCTTCGCCATGGTGAAACCGTCGCCGGTGCGCAGTTCCGCCGTCGACGGAGCCGACGTCCGGCAGCCCGGCCCGGTGCTGACCGGCATGCCGACGAGCGTCACCAGCGGGAGGACGGTGGTGAACCGCGATCGCGCGACGAAACCGGTCCCGGCGAGGTCGCCGCCCTGCGGCCCGTCGGCGACGAACTCCAGATCGGCCGAACCCGGCAGGAAGCCGAACAGCCGGAAGTCGGTGTGCGCCTTGTCGAACGCCGGGCCGCCGCTGAACACCGTCGCCGCGGTCGGGCTCAGTTCGAAGGTGCCGGTCAGCGGCGCGTCGGCACCGAGTGCCTTGACGCCCGTCTTCCCGGCGATCGCGAACCGATGCCCCGACGGCTTGTCGCCGAGTTCGAAGGACAGCAGGACCGGATCCTGGCCGGGGTCGAGCGTGCAGTCCGAGGTGAAGGAGCCGAGCCCGGTGAAGGAGCCATCGGGCTTCTTCGGGGTGAGGCGCGTGGTGAAGTCGCCGACGGTCAGCGTCGTCTTGCCCGGTTTCGCCAGCGTGATGGTGGGCACGGAGCCGGTCGCCACGGGGCTGAACGTGCCTGACGGCGGGATGTCGGTCTTGGCGACGTTCAGCGGGATGCGCACGGGAAGCGGGTTCGCGTCGCCGTTGACCAGTGTCACGCCGGCCGCCGCGGTGCCCTCGATGGTGGTGGCACCGACGAGGTTGAGCCCGCGCGCCGCCTTGTCCGGAACGGTCACGGTGATGGTCAGCCCGGAGGTGGTGAGCGTGCCGCCGGGCGCCGTCGGCACCTCGAAGTCGGCCTTGATGTCGACGTCGAGCTTCTGCAGCCCGATCAGCGGGAACGGGCAGGTGAACGACAGTTTCTTGTCGACGGGTGTACCGGCGGCCGCGCTGCGGACGGCGACGAACAGCAGGCAGCCGGCGGTGATCAGCACGACGAGGCCCGCCGCGAGCAGCATCCGGACGTTGATGCGAAGGGGCATGGTCGCCTTCCTGGACGGCTCGGAAACGGCACCGGTCCCCGTCACGGAACGCGACGGGGACCGGCTGCCTGACTTACTTCTTGGTGAGGTTCAGATCGAGCGTGTTGCCGTCGCTCTTGGCGAACATGCTGATCATGTCGTTGAACGAACCACAGTTCTGCAGAGCCGACAGCGAGTAGGTGCCGGTGAGCTTCCCGCCCTTGAGCAGGTCGAAGTCCGGACCGGTGGTCATCTCGCTGGTGGACGGGCTGACCGTGCCGCACTTCGGGTCGTTGCTGATGGGGATCCCGAAGATCTGCACGCTCGGCAGGAACACGTTGAACTTGATGTGCGCCTTGAACCCGGTGCCGACGAGTTCGCCGGTCTGCTTGCCGACCTGCTCGACTTTGATCTCCGAGCGGCCGTCGACGAACCCGAACAGCTTGAACTGGGTGGACGACGGGTCGAGCTTCAGGTCACCGGTGAACGTCTTCGACGCGAGGTCCACGTCCGCGTCGAAACCACCGTTGATCGCCGCGGTGCTGCCGAGCGACTTCAGCGCGGTCTGTCCCTTGATGCCGAACGCGTACTTGATCCCGCCGCCACCGGGGGTGGTGGTAGTGGGCGTGGTCGGCGTCGTGGTCGGCGTCGTGGGGGTGGTGGTGGGCGTGGTCGGGGTGGTGGGCGTGGTCGTGCCGCCACCGCCGTCACCGATCTTGATCGTGGCCAGGGTGTTGTTCTGGCCGGGATCCTGCTTGCACGGCGCGTCGATCGTGCCGTCCGGCGTGATGCCGGTGACCGAACCGTCGGCCTTGCGCGGGGTGACCTTCAGCCGCAGGTCGCCCACGGTGATCTTCGCCTCGCCGGGCTGGTTGAAGGTCAGCGAAGGCGTCTTGCCCGACGCGTTGACCGTCATCTCGCCCGAGGTGGGGATGTTCTGCTTGGCGATGTCGTTCGGGACGCTGACCGGGAGGTTGAGCCCCGGTGCCGCCACGGTCGCCGCCGCGATGGCCTGGCCTTCCAGCGTGGTCGCACCGATCAGGTTGAGCCCGCTGACCGTGTCCGCGTTGATCGTGGAGACGGCCTTGATGTCGAACGTGCCGGTCGGCTGACCGGTCTTGACCGACAGCGGGAGATCGGTGTTGATCACCACCTTCAGCGACTGCGACCCCACGAGCGGCAGGTCGCAGTGGTAGTTGAGCGGGAGCGAGATGGGATCGGCGACACTGGACTGCGCCCCGACCACGAGTACCGCGGCGGCGAGGCCAACGGCACCGGCAGCGGCGGCGGCGACCGCCTTCTTGGTTCCTCTTCGGTGACTCACGATCGTCCTTCCGTGGTATCAACGATGATACGAAACGGCGTACAATTCCCCAGAGCAATGAATATCGGCCCGGGAGAATTCTCCGGGTAGCGACGATGTCTGAC
This sequence comes from Amycolatopsis roodepoortensis, assembly GCF_024628825.1. Classification (NCBI taxonomy): domain Bacteria; kingdom Bacillati; phylum Actinomycetota; class Actinomycetes; order Pseudonocardiales; family Pseudonocardiaceae; genus Amycolatopsis; species Amycolatopsis roodepoortensis. The sequence goes on along the minus strand of NZ_CP102415.1, from coordinate 8,926,192 downwards.
GGATCGCAACCGAACAGTAAACTAACGACGCGTCCGCACCGCTATCAAGTGCTTCACCGGAAAAATCGACCCGCCGCCGGTAAATTGTCACACGGACACGGTAGAACCGGGTGGTTCCTAGTAGCGGCACATGGGTTTCCCCAGTTCAGAGCCAAGTGGACGCGCCGGCGGAACCGCTGACGCGGGTGACAATCATGCCACTGAAAATTATCTCGCGCGTGCCAATCACCCTTTCCCGGGCCGTCGCCGCCTTGCCTGCCGGAATCTTTCGTGAGTAACCTCGCGGTTCAGCAAGCCGGTCACCGCCGACCATCGCGGAATCGCGCTCGTCGCGGGCGGGACAGGCACTCTTTCGCCGAATTCGACGGGGAAATCATGAAAAGAATGCGCCGCACGGCAGCGCGAACCGCGTTCGCCGCCGTCTCCGTGACCGCCGCGGCGGTCCTGCTGAGCGCCTGCGGGTCCGACGAACCCGCCGACGCCGGCAAGCACGCCGACCCGGCCGCGCTCGCCTGGGTGGACAAGGTGTGCTCGGGCGTCGCGACGGGATCGGCGAAGCTGTCGAAGCCGCCCGCGTTCGACCCCGCCGACCCGCAGGGGACCAAGACCGCGATGGTGGGCTTCCTGAACTCGCTCACCGCCGCCCTCGACGACATGGCGGGCGGGATCCGGAACGCCGGTGTGCCGCCGGTCCCGGATGGACAGTCCGCTGTGGACAAGGCCACCACCACGCTCGGCGAGACCAAGTCGAAGGTGTCCGCCACCCTGACCCGGATGCAGGAGGCGAAGGTCACCGACCAGGCGAGCCTGCAGAAGGTGGTCGCCGACGCCGACAGCACGATGAGCGGGCTGAGCGAGCCGGAAGGCCCGATCAAGCATCTGCGCGCCAACCCCGAACTGGATCTCGCGTTCACCGAGTCCACGACCTGCCGCCAGGTCTACGGCGGCAACGCCTGAGTACCGTGCCCGGCGCGGAAGCGGTGTCGCGAAAGCCACTTTCACAACCGTCAAGGTTGCGAAAGTGGCTTTCGCAACGCGCCGATGCCCGGGGCGGGCCCGCGCGTGCACTACCCGAATCCGACATCGAGTCCATCCGCCCTGGAGGCCCGGCCGTGCCGACCACGTTCCCCCGCCCGTCCCGCCGGACACTCGCCGTCGCGCTGGCGATCGTCCTGTCCGCCGGTCTCCTGACCGTGCTGAGCGGGAACCCGGCGAGTTCCGCCGCCCCGCCGGCGTCCGACGACGCGTTCTACACCCCGCCGTCCCCGCTCCCGGCGGGCAAACCGGGTGACATCATCCGCTCGCGTGTCTCGAAAGCCGGTCCGCGTAAGGATTCCGTCAACGCCTGGCAGGTGATGTACCTGTCGACGGACGCCCTCGGACGGCCGGACGCGGTGACCGGGACCGTGCTGGTACCGAAGAACGTGGACCCGGCGAAGGCACCGATCGTCTCGTTCGGCGCCGGCACGCACGGCCCCGCCTTCCACTGCACGCCGTCGAAGATGATCGACATCGGCGCGTTCTACGAGCAGTCCGGCCTCGACGACGCGCTCGACGCCGGATTCGCCGTCGCGCTCACCGACTACGAGGGCTATCGCCAAGATCCGAAGACGACGTACGTGGTCGGGCGTTCGGAAGGGCCGGCGATGATCGACGCGGCCCGCGCCGCGCAGCGCCTGCCGGAGGCGAAGCTGTCCACCGACGCCAAGGTGCTCTTCCGCGGGTACTCGCAGGGCGGCGGGGCGGCGGCCTGGGCAGGCGAACTGCAACCCGCGTACGCGCCGGAGTTGAATCTCGTCGGTGTCGCCGCCGGCGGCGTACCCGCCGACCTCGTCCAGGTCACCCTGCAACTCGACGGGAAGTTCGGTTTCGGCGTCTTCGCCTACGCCCTGATCGGCCTCGACCACGCCTACCCCGAACTGAAACTGGACTCGTTCCTCAGCGACAACGGCCGCGTGAAGCTGGCGGAAATGCAGAAGAGCGCTTGCACGTTCGAGCTGCTCACCACGTACGCGAACCAGAAGATCGCCGACTACACGACCAGCGCCGGTTACGTGCGGCCGGAATGGGTGAAGCGGCTCAACGAGAACAAGCTCGGCGGCACTCCGCCCAAGGTCCCGGTGCTCCTCTACCACGCCACCCAGGACCAGCTCGTCCAGTTCGCCCAGGCCGACGCGCTGCACAAGGCCTACTGCGCCGCGGGGGTCAAGACGACCTGGAAGACCTTCGACACCGACCACATCACGGCGGTCTACACCGGCAACGCCGACGTGCTCGCCTTCCTCAAGGACCGGGTCGCGGGCGCCCCGGCGACGTCGAACTGCTGAGCGGGCGGTGCTCGGAACCGCCCAGGAGTCCTTTGTGGACGACGGTGCGCGGACCGGCGGGCGGCGTGAGCTGCTCCGGTTCGCCACCGTCGGTCTCGCCGCTTTCGGGCTCACGCTCGGGGCCAACTACGGGCTGAAACTCACCGTACTGCCCGAGAAACCGGTCACGGCGCTCGCGATCGCGACCGTCGTGGCGACCGTCTTCGCGTATCTGCTGTCCCGGCGCTGGGCTTTCCACACCCGCGGCGGCAGACGCGGCTTCCCGGAAGCGGTGCTGTTCTTCACCGTGAACGTGATCGCCGTGACGATCAACCTGTGCCCGCCGCTGATCTCGCGCTACGTCCTGCGGCTCGAGGTGCCCGAAGTCAGCTTCCTCGTCCAGGAGATCGCCGACTTCGTCAGCGGCATGCTGCTGGGCACGGCGGCGGGTTCGGCGTTCCGCTGGTGGGGCTACCGCCGCTGGGTGTTCCCGGTGGCGGGGGCGCGTCAGACGTCGGCGGGGCGCAGCCGTTCCGCGCGCAGCGCCAGCTCGATCCGCAGCCGCTGATCCGGATCGTCCAGCCGTTCGCCGAACAGCTCCGTGAGCCGCCGCAGCCGCGCCCGCACCGTCTGCGGATGCACGGCGAGCCGCCGGGCGATCTCGGGCGCGCTCCCCCGCGTCTGCACCTGCGTGAGCAGGGTCGCCGCCAGTTCGTCGTGCTGGCGCGGCGCCAACCCCGACAACGGTTCGAGCGCCTCCCCTGCCAGCCGGTCGAGCAGGAATTCGTCGGCGAGCAACAGCAATGTGGTGATGTGCTCCTCGCACCACAGCACCGGTCCGACCGTCGTGATCATCCCCCGCCGGGTGAGTTCGGACGCACGCCTGGCGATCCGGAACGACTCGGCCGCCTGCGCGACCGGGACGGACACCCCGACCGTCGCCGACCAGCCGGACGGCAGTTCCCGCAGGCCGCCGAGGTCGGCCTCCGGACAGGCGACCAGCGCGCCGGGCACGTCGGAGACGAGGTCCACCGGAACCGCGGGGGGCAGCAGGCCGGGCGGGAACGAGGGCGCGCCGGGCGTCGCGGTGAAGACGACCGCGGTGATCCGTTCGGGGATCCGCCAACCGATCGCGACGGCGAGAGCGCCGGCGTCGGCCTGGCTGTACCCGGAGCCACCGGTCAACAGCCGGAACAGCCTCGCCCGCTGCTCCGCGGGCCCCGTCGCCTCGGCTTGGGCGGCGTTGTATCCGTCCGTCAGCGCCATCGTCACCTCGACGACGTCACCGAACAGGCACTCCGCGGCGCCGTAGAGGACGTCGCCCGGCAACTGGAGCTGTCGGCCGATCGCGGCGATCGAGCGCCACAGCACCCGGCTCGAGACCCGGAACGCCGCCTGTGCGGCCTCCCGGCTGAGCCCTTGCTGGAACGCGATTCGGCCCTGCGCGCGGAAATCCACCAGGAGATCGTTCTGCAGGAGTTCGGGGACGCCGACCCGGTCGATGGCGCGTTCGATACTGCGCCTGGTCAGCTCGACGGCCGCGGCACGGGCCTCGCCGTCGCTGAACACTTCGGCGCATTCGCTGATCTCGGACACCACGGCGTCGACGCAGTGCCGGGCGATCGCCGGGATCCGCGGGCGGACGGCGTCACCGAGTTCCCTCGGGAGGCGTTCCCACAACACGCCGACGGGCTGCCAGCTCACGTGTGCGATCCCCCGCTGTGAAGTAGGCCGACGATTACGGGCACACATTCCCTTTCGTCCGCGCGCCACCGGCGCACTCGAATGCACGGAGCGTAGAACCGCCGACACATCCGTGTCAAAAGACGTCACACCGAAACGCCCGCTCGTTGTCACGTGGCTGAGCGTCGCGACTTTCCGTTGCAAATTCAACGTCACATTCGGGGTACACGCCGTCCGCCGATCCAGTACAAACGGCCCGCACCGTTCCCGTCGATCCGACGCGGTTATGCAAACGGATTCATGTTTCCTTCCGGCGTTCGAAGAAAATCAAAGGGTGGTCCTGGTGGTGGAGTACCGCGGTTTCGGCATGCTGGCGGCGTTGCCGCGTTCGCTCGGCGAAGAACTGCGTCCGTATACCGGGCACGCCGCGGCCGCCATGGTCAAGCAGGTGCAGCGTTCGGTCACCGCGTATTCGCAGCCGTTGCGCGGTGTCTTCGGCCGCGTCCTGGTCGTCTCCTGCGAACGGGCGGTGCGGCACTACGTCGAGTGCATCGGCGATCCGGACGTGCCCCACGACCGCTGGATCGACTTCTACCGCATGCGCGGGCGGATCGAATTCACCGAGGGCCGCAGCCTGGAACCGTTGCACGACAGCGTGACCGTCGGCGCACGGGCGGCATGGCGGGCGATGCGGCCCATCGTGCGCGGACTCGGCGTCGGCTCCGACGTCATCGCGCTCGCGGCCGAGTCCGTCTTCGTCTACGTCGACGAACTGTGCGCCACGACGATCGAGGGGTATCAGGAGGCGGAAGCCAGGGCGGCGGGCGCGATCCCGCTCCGGCGCCGTCGCCTGCTCGAACTGATCGCCCAGGCGCCGGAAGGGTCCGCGTGCAGCATCGCCAGCCTCGCCGACGGCGCCGGCTGGCGGGTTCCGGGAGCCGCGGCCATGGTCGCGCTGCAGCGCGCTCCCGGCGCGGCGGACTTCCCGGTCCACCTCCTGGACACCACCGTGCTGGCCGACCTCGACACGGCCGAGCCGTACCTGCTCACCGCGGATCCGGACACCGATCTCGCCCCGCTGAAGGACGCGCTGGACGGCTGGCGCGTGGCGGTCTCCCCCGTCGTGCCGCTCGCCGATGCCCCGGCCGCCCTCCGCACCGCCCGCCGCGCGCTACTGCTGAACAGCGACGACGCGCCCGGCCCGGTCATCTGGTGCCGGGATCACCTCGCCACGCTGTGGCTGCTCGCCGAGGACTTCCTCGGCGCCGAACTCGCCAAGCAGAGCCTCGACCCGTTCACCTCGCTGAGCGGGAAACAGCGGGAGCGGCTCAGCGAAACCCTGCTGGCGTGGCTGGAGACGCGCGGTGGCGCGCCGGAGATCGCACAGCGGCTCGGCGTGCATCCGCAGACCGTGCGGAACCGCCTCCGTCAGTTGGAGGAACTGTTCGGCGACCGCCTCAAGGACGCCGACGACCGGCTGAACATGCAGCTCGCGCTCCGCGCGCAACGGCTCATGCGCGCCCACCGCCGCGACGAAGGGCCGCCAGGGAACTGACCCGCCGGACCCGGCGTTCCGGCGGTCGCACGGTGGGGAGCACCCAGCGGAGGCCGCGGCGGGCGCGTTTCGCCCTCGGCTGATCGAGGTGGAAGTCCGCCCGGCAGGCCATCGCGTTCTCCGTCGTTACGGGTGTTTACCGACGCTTTCCTGAATACCGGGACGGCAGGGAAAAGTCGATGCGTAATTGGCGGGGCCGCGCGGTTTTGGCATCCGGCTCGGGGTCGGCCGCGGCATTCTTGTCACCTGTGTCGCAATTGCCGGACGTGTCCGGCGACACGCTGACACACCCGGCGTTCTACACGTTATTTTGACGCCTGACAACGGAAAGGCGGGACATGGCCCTCGAAGCGCGCACACTGACCCTGCACGGGCGGGAAATCCGGCTACGGGAATACGTTCCGTCCACAAAGGACGCTGTGGGCGAACCGCTCGTGCTGCTGCACGGGATCTCGGGCAGCAGCGAGACCTGGGTCCCGCTGCTCGGCCATTTCGAGCGGACCGGGTTCGGACGCCACGTCCTCGCCCCCGATCTGCCCGGCCACGGTGATTCGGCCGCCCCTCGGGCCGACTACGGCCTCGGCGCGATGGCCAGCGTGGTCCGCGACGTCCTCGCGCTCACCCGGAACCGGCACGCGACCATCGTCGGACACTCCCTCGGCGGCGGGATCGCGATGCAGTTCGCCTACCAGTTCCCCGAGATGTGCGCCCGGCTGGTGCTCGTGGACAGCGGCGGGCTCGGCCCGCAGGTGTCCCCGGTACTGCGCGCGACGGCGCTGCCCGGGGCCAGCGCGACACTCACCCTCGCGGTCAACCCGGCCACCGTCGCGATCGCCCGCGGGATCGCCGCCGCCTGCCGCTCGTTCGGCGGAAAGCTCTCTCCCGAGACCCGGGAGCTGATCCGTCACTTCGCGTCACTGGCCGACCCGGGCAGGCGGCGGGCGTTCCTGTCCATCGCGCGCGGCCTGATCGACCTCAGGGGTCAGCGCGCGAGCGCGCTCGACAAGCTCTATCTCGCCCGGGAGGTGCCCACCCTCGTCGTCTGGGGCGCGCGCGACCCGCTCATCCCGGTCGCCCACGGCCGCGCGACCGCCGAAGTGCTGCCGGACAGCCGATTGACGGTGTTCGAAAATGCGAAACACTTTCCACATGTGGCCGACCCGGCCCGGTTCGGCGAGGAGCTCGGACGCTTCCTCACCGGGACCGCGCCGGCCCGGTTGACGCTGGACGAGGTCGTCGAGGTGCTCATCCGCGCCAGCGAGGCGGCGGAAGCACCCGGAAACGCGTCGGAAAAATTGTCATCCGGACGCCATCTCAAGCCCGCCTAAATGTCACTCGTCATCGGATCGGACCACCCGTTCGGGTGTAGTCCATCCAGGTGGCCGATCAAGCTCCCGCCAGCCGTTGACAGTGCCCCCGGGCAATTTTATGTTGCGTGAGCCACAAAATCTGGATCGGCTTCACCGTTGAAGAGGCTGATTTTGTTGCCAGCAAGGATAAAAACATGACCGACTTGGATACCGGATACTCGCGGCACGATCTGCGGACCGCACGACCCGAACCCGGCGTGCGCCACCCCGCCACCCCGCTCCGCCAGCCACCGGGTCCGGTCCAGCGACCGCACGCCTTCACGCCGGCACCGAGAACCCCAGTGGAGAACCGACCTGTGCGCAGCACCGGTGCGAATGGACTGTGGGCGTCACTGCCCAGAGACCTGGGCGAGCGGTTCCGGCCGCGGGCCGACCCCTTGGCACGAGCCATCCTGCAGGAGGTGCAACGAGCCGTTCCCGAATACGCGCAGCCGTTGGAAGGCGCGTTCGGACAGATCATCACGCAGGGTATCCGGCAGGCGATCCTGCACTGCCTCGATACCGTCGGTCAGGGGACGGCGCCGCTCGACAAATGGTCGGCGGTGTTCCGCAACCTCGGGAAGGTCGAATTCAACGAGGGACGCAGCCTCGACTGTCTGCAGACGGCCTACCGGGTCGGCGGCCGCGTCGCGTGGCGGCACGTTTCGGAATTCGGGCAGGCGATCGGAGCGGACGCCGATCTCCTGTGCACCGCGGCCGAAGCGATTTTCGCTTACGTGGACGAGATTTCCGCACTGTCCATCGAGGGCTACACGGCCGCGCAGGAGCGGGCCGCGGGCACCAGGGCCAGACGCAGGCGCCGGCTGCTCGAACTGATGCTCTCCGATCCCCCGGCGTCACCGCAGTCGATCGCGTCCCACGCCGCCAACGCGCAGTGGGCGCTGCCTGCCGAGATCACGGTCGTCGCGCTGGAGCGACGGCTCGGCCCGCTGGACCCCGACAGCGCCGACCTGGACGCCGACGTCCTCGTCGACTTCGAGGGTCCCAAACCCTGCCTGGTCACCGGCGACCCGGACAAGCACCTGAAGGATCTCGCCGAACGGCTCCCCGGCTGGCGCGCGGTGATCGGCCCGGCCGTGCGGCTCACCGAAGCGCCGCGCTCCCTGATGTGGGCACGCCGCACGCTGCGGCTGGTCCAGCGCGGGGTGCTTCCGGACAATCCGGTCACGCGGTACAGCGATCACCTGTCCACCCTGTGGCTGCTCGCGGACGAGTTCCTGGTCCGTGAACTGTGCACGCGCAGCCTCGCCCCGTTCGACGACCTCACCCCCAAACAGCGGGCGCGGCTCGGCGAGACGTTGCTGATCTGGCTGCAATCCCGGGGCAGCGCTCCGGAGATCGCGAAGAAACTCAAGGTCCACCCGCAGACCGTCCGGTACCGCATGCACCAGCTCATCGATCTCTTCGGTGACCGGTTGAACAACGCCGACGACCGGCTCGACATGGAGATCGCCCTGCGCGCGGAGGCCCTGCTCGCCGAGGACTGACCGACCAGCGTTCCCACTCACAACGAGGTGACGAGGTGACCCGACCGCAGGACGCCCGCAGCGGGGTCGAGGCGACGTACGGACCGCTGCTCACGCCTGCCCGGCCGGGTGGGCCGGGCGGGCGCCCGGTGCAGCTCTGGGCGCTGCTGCCGAGAGAGCTGGCGACGGTGTTCAGACCGGTGCTGGCCGACGTGGCCGGGGAGGTGGTCCGCGAGATCCAGCGGACCATCCCCGACTACGCGCGGCCACTGGACGGCGCGTTCGGGAAGGCGCTCAAGACCGGTGTCCAGATGGCGTTCCTGCAGTTCGTGGAGCGGATCGGGAACCCGGACGCGCCGTCGGAGGACCGCCGGAGCGTGTTCCTGAGCCTGGGTGTCCAGGAGTTCCATCAGGGCCGCAACGTCGACGTCCTCCAGGCGGCGTACCGCGTCGGCGCCAGGGTGACGTGGCGCCGGGTGGCCGAAGCGGGCCGTCGCGCGGGAGTTCCATCGGCGACGCTGTGCCTGCTCGCGGAGGCCATCTTCGCCTATATCGACGAACTGTCGGCGCTGTCGGTCGAGGGTCACGCGGAAGCACGGGAAAAGGCCGCCGGCGCACTGGAGCGCCGGCGGCACCGTCTGATGGAGCTCCTGCTCGCCGAGCCGCCGTCACCGCCCGAGGTCGTCAAACACGCCGCCGACCTCGCCCGCTGGCAACTACCGGACCGGCTCGTCGCCGTCGCCCTCGACCGGCCCTCGGACGAAGCACCGGCGGCCGCGCCGAGCGCGCTGGCCGACTTCGAGAGCGCCACCCCCTGCCTCCTCATGCCCGCGCCGGAACCGGACGAACGGGACCGATTCGCGGGAGAACTGGCAGGCTGGCGGGCCGCGATCGGCCCCGCCGTGCCACCCGTTTTCGCGGCACGCTCGCTACGGGCCGCACGCGAAGCCCTGCGGCTCGTCGACTCGGGGGCGCTCGCCGACGAGCCCGTGACGTGGTGCGTAGACCATCTTTCGCGTCTGTGGCTGCTCAAGGAACCGTTTCTGGCCACCGAACTCGTCCGGGAACGGCTCGGACCGCTGGCCGGGTTGACCGGCAAGCAGCATTCGCGGCTGGCGGGGACGCTGCTGGCGTGGCTGGAGACCTGCGGGAACGTGCGCGAGGTGGCGGAACGGCTGGCCGTGCACCCGCAGACGGTGCGGTCGCGTGCCCAGGAACTGGAGGCGCTTTTCGCGGACGGGCTGCGGGATCCTGAGCGGCGGTTCGAGATGATCCTGGCGCTGCGGGCCGCCCCTTCGTGAGGCTTAGCGCGTGAAGGCCCCCTTCCCTCGGCTGAGCCGAGGGAAGGGGGCCTTCACGCGCAGCCGGGACCTCATGGAGCGCGCGGGTGGTGTTGCGAAAGCCACTTTCGCAACCCCTCCAGCCAGGCACGACACCCGGCCGTGTGCTGGAGGTACGGGAAAGTCACTCACGGGAGCGGTCGAGGGACCTTGGTTGCGTTGAGTGAGGGGTGTGTGGAAATAGGGACGCTGAATGTCCCTATTTCCACACACCCCTCACCAAGGCGACCGCTGACAGCAGGCTCATGCCGGACCGTGTGGATTTCGGGTCACCTAACGCACCAAAATCCACACAGTCGTCGCCATGCCCGTCAGACGGTCTGCACGCACCCCTCAATTACCAGCGGGTGCCATGGCTCCCTTTCCCGAGTGCATGAAGGCCCCCTTCATGTACCTCAGCTCCCCGACGTCAGGCGGCGGCCAGTGCGGTCACCCGCCACTTCCCCTCGGCCCGTTCCGCATTGACGCTCAGCTGAGCCGCACCGGTACTGCGCTGCCCGTCCCCGCGCACGCCGGTCTGGTCCAGGAACACCAGCAGCGACGCCCGGTCCCCGTCGAGGACCTTCACCCCCGAGACCACCGCCGTCGAGGTCACGACCAGCTTCTGGTCCGCCGCGAGCCCGCGGACCTGCGCGAACAGCTGGTCGTACTGCCCCAGCGCCGGCCCGGTGAGGACCTCTTTCGCGGCTTGCTCGCTCTTGGCGGGGTCGTCGTACCGGTAGGAGAAGACCGTGCCGAGCGCCTTGCCGATCTGATCGCTCACCTCCGCGGTGGTGGCGACGTCGGTCAGCGCCGTGTTGTGCGCCAGCACCGCCTTGACGTCCCGCGCCTCGATGGCGAACCACCCCGCGAGGCCCGCCATCACCAGCGCGACCGCGCCGAACACCATCGCTCCCCGCCGGCGCACCGGAGCGACAACGGCCGGCGGCTCCTCAAGGACGTCCTCGGGAACGTCCTCGGCGGGCGCTTCGAGAACCTTTGTGCTCCCGCCCATCTTCCCGGCGACCTTCACCGCGCGCCGCGGCGGTTTGACGGCTCGTTTCGTGGTCATCCCGTCCTCCGTCAGGGCTTTCCGGTGTCGGTCACCGGCACCTGGCCGAGCGACGTGACGCGCCACCCGTCCGGTGTCCGGTTCAGGCCGGCGCGGAACCGGTTGTGCTTGGTCACCGCCTCCCCGCCTTCGGGCCGCACCTCGAGTTCGACCGAAGCGATCACCTCGGCCGTTCCGCCGCCACTGTCCACTTCGGTCACCGCGGCGTCGACGACCCGGCCGGTGGTGACGGTCTTCGCCTGGCCGATCCGGCCGAGTCCGCCTTCGCGGTCGCGCGCCAGTTCGTCGTGCAACGCGCCGCCGGACAGGTTCAGCCAGTTCTGGTAGCCCTGCTCCGCCTGCCGATAGTCCAAAGTGGTCAGAGCGGCGACGGCCTGTCTGCCCACCTGCAACGCCTCCTCGCGGACCGTCGCCCGCGCGACGCCTTCGTCGTGGCTCGCATCCCACCATGAGTAGCCGAACCAAGCCGCCAAAGCCGTAGCGGCAGCGGCGAGGAACGCGGCGATTCGAGTCATGGCCTTCACCTTCCCGGCACGTTCTGCGAGCCGCGCACGTTCGTGGGGTTGCCCTTGGGCAGGGCACAGCGCGCCGCGGTGTTCAACGGCCGCGGGGACGTGTCGAGTCCGTCGCGGTAAGCGGTCCCGTAACCGGTGACGCACGGCGGCGGATCGAAGAACGTCAGCGAGAGGCCGACGCGCGCGCCGTCCGGCCCCATGATCGCGTGCCCCGCGGCCACCGCTTTCGGCGCGGTGACCAGCAGCTGCTCGATGCCGTCCTGGCGCGTTTCCAGCACGTCCGCGGTGGTCAGCAGATTGGCCAGCAGGATACCGAGACTCGGGCCGGACTCCCGGAGAAGCGTGCTCACCTCGTTCGCGGCCGCCGGGACGGCCGGGATCAGCCGTCGCAGATCGCCGTCGGAGCTCTTCAACGTCGCGGCGAGCAGTTTCGCGTTGGCACCGAACGAGCGGATCGCGTCCGCCTGCGAAACCTGGGTGTCGAGTACGGTCTGCGCGTCGGTCACGAACCTGGTCAGCGGGCCGACGTGCGCGCTCGCCTCTTGCACGAACTCGATCCCCCGCCCGACGAGCTGATCCAGCGCGGGGCCGGCGTCGGACGTCGCCTTGTACAGCTCGTCGACCACGGTCCGCAGCGCGGGCTTCGGCACCGAGTTGGCGAAAGAGTCCACACTGGACAGGACGACGTCCACCGGCAGCGGGATCTTCGTGTCCGCCTCGGCGATCACCGAACCGTCCCGGAGCATGGCTCCGTTGTCGCGGCGAGGCCGCAGGTCGACGTACTGCTCGCCGACGGCGGATCGATTGGCGACGACCGCTTCCGTGTCCGCGGGCACCTCCGGGCCGCCCGGCTCGATTTCGAGGTCGACCTCCATCCCGGAGGCCGTCAGCCGCAGCTCGCCGACCCGTCCGATCGGCACGCCCCGATAGGTGACTTCGGCGTTGCTGAAGATGCCGCCACCGGTGGCGAGCCGCACTTTGACGGTGTACCCGCGATCGAGCACCAGTTTGTCCAGCCCCGCGTACGTCGCGCCGACGTAGGCGACGCCGAGGACCGCGATGGTCACGAAGACCACCAGCTGCACGCGGACGAATCTGGTCAGCATCAGCGGCCACCACTGTTCTTGAAGGTCAGGAACGTGTTCAGGTAGTCGCCGCGGATGGCCTCCAGCGCGGCGTCGGGGAATGGGAAGGTGAAGATCATCTCCATCGCCTTCGGCAGTTTGTCCCCGGAATCGGCCAGCTTCCGCAGGAGGGGTTCGAGCGCCTTGAGATCGGCGACGAGGTCGTCCTTGCTGCGGTTAACCGTGTCCACCGCGACCGAGGTGAGCCCGTCCAGCGACTTGAGCATCCCGACCAGCGCCTGACGCTGCTGGTTCAGCACCTCGATCCCGGGGGTGAGCCCGTTCAGCGTCGCCTTGATCTCCTCGGTGTTCGCGTTCAGCGTCGCCGCGAGCTTGTTGACGCTCTCGATGGCGCGGGTGATCTCGGCCTTGTGCTCGTCAAGACCGCGCACGAATTTGTCCAAATTGGACAGCAGGCTGCGCGCCGCGCTCTCCTTGCCGCGGAGCGCGTCGTTGAGTTCACGGGTGATGTTCTGCACCTGCGCGACGCCGCCACCGTTGAGCAGCAGGGAAAGCGCGCCGAACACCTCCTCGATCTCCGGCGTCAGCGAAGAACTGGCCAGCGGGATCACCGCGCCGTCGACCAGCCGCCCGCTCGGCGTCCCCTCGGGTGGCGGCGCGAGCTCGACGAACTTCTCGCCGAGGATGCTCGCCTGCCGCAGCCGTGCGACCGAATTGGCAGGCAGGTTCACGTCCCCGTTGATGAGCAGGCCGACCACCGCGCTGCGACCGTCCGGCGCCAGCTCGACGGTCCGCACCTGGCCGACCGGGACGTCGTTGACCTTCACCCCGGACTGGGGCACGAGATCCAGCACGTTCGTGAAACTCGCCGTGACGTGGATCGGTCGCTCACCCAGCGCGGCCCCGCCCGGCAGCGGGATGTCGTAGACGTCGACGCCGCCGCTGCAACCGGTGGCGGCCAGGACGAGCACCAGGACGGCAGCGAGCCGGGTTTTCATTTCGCCCCCGAGAATTCGGTGAGGTTCCCCCGGCCGTCCAGCGTGCCCGCGCCCTGGTTGTACGCGCCGAGCACGTTCGCCAGCGCGTTCGGCGCGGCGTCGAGTGCCTCGCTCAGCGACTCCTTCTGCCGGCTGAGCAGCTTGGTGATCTCGGCGAGTTTGTCCACATCGGACTTGACCTTGCCGCGGTTGTCCTTGATGAACCCCTGCACCACACTGAGCGCCTCGGTGAGTTCGGTCATCGCGCCGGAGAACTGGTCCCGTTGATCGGCCAGGATCTTGCTGAGCGAGGACATCTGCTGGATCGCCTGTTTCACCTTGTCGTCGTTCGACGCGAGCATCGCGGTGAACTTGCTGATGTTGTCGACCGAGTTGAACAGGTCGTCCTTGGAATCGCTCGCGGTCCTGGCGAACTCGCCGAGGTTCTTGATCGCCTCGCCGAGTTTGCCGCCGTTGCCGTCGAGGTAGGCCGCGGCCTTGGTCAGGACGTCGCTGACCGCGCCGTCCCGGTTGGCGCCCTTCGGCCCCAGCGCGGTCATCAGCTGGTTGAGGCTGCCCAGGAGTTCGTCGACCTCCACCGGGGTGACGGTGCGCTCGGGCGGGATCCGCCCGTCGTCGCCCAGCTCCGGCCCGCCGACGTACACCGGGGTGAGCTGCACGTACCGGTCGGCGACCAGGCTCGGCGTGATCACCACGGCGCCGACGTCCGCGGGCAGTTTGACGTCCGGCCGGACCGTCATGGTCACCTCGACGGTCGTGCCGCGCGGTTCGACCTTGGTCACCGAACCGATCGGGACGCCGAGCACCCGCACCTCTGTGTTCGGGTACACCCCGACGGTCGCGGTGAAGAACCCGGTCAGGACGCGGTCGGCCTGCCTGGTCAGCAGCGGCCAGGCCGCCGTCACGAGCAGCCCGGCGACGACGGCGAGCGCGAGCCTCCGCACCCAGGCCCGCCGCCGGGCCTGCGCCCCGAGATCCGACAACGTGAAGTGGCGCCCCATCAGCGTCCCCCCTTCCTCGAAGGCATGCAGCTGCCCGGCGTGCCGCCGGTCGGGACTAGCCCGCAGATGTAGGTGTCGATCCAGCGGCCGTTGCCGACCGCGTTGCCGAGCAGGCGGTAGAAGGGCCCGGCCAGCCGGAGGCTCTCGTCGAGCTTGTCCTGGTTCCGCAACAGCACGGTGGCGACGCGATCGAGCTGGTCGAGCGCCGGGCCGAGCGTCTTCTGGTTGTCCGCCACCAGTCCCTTGAGCTGGATCGACAGGTTCTTCACGCCGCTGAACAGCTTCGCGATGGCGTCCTTGCGCGCGTTCAGCTCCGTCAGCAGGGTGTTGCCGTCGCGGATCAACGCCTCGATCTGCTGCGAGCGATCCCCGAGCGTCTTCGACACCTTGTTCGTGTTTTCGAACAGCTTCACCAGCTCCTGGTCGCGGGAGGCGAGCGTCTTGGACAGCGCGGTGATGCCGTCGAACGCGGTCCGCACGTCCTGCGGCGTGGAGGCGCCGAGCGTTTCCGACAGGGTTCCGAACGCCTTCGCCAGCTGGTCGGTGTCGATCGCGCCCACCGTGTTCGCGAGGTCGTTGAACACCGTGGTGACGTCGTACGGCGAGCTCGTGCGCTGCACCGGGATCGGCTCGTCCGGATCGAGTTCCGCGTTCCCGACCGGGTCGAGGACCAGGTTCTTCTGCCCCAGCAGCGTCTTGATCTTGATCGCGGCGGTGGTGCGGTTGCCGATCCAGGTGTCCTTGACCCGGAACAGGACCTTGACCCGGCCACCGTCCAGCAGGACGTCGGAGACCTCGCCGACCTTGACCCCGGCCACGCGGACCTCGTCGTTGCGTTTGAGGCCGGCGGCCTCGGTGAACTCGGCCGCGTACGTGGTCCCGCCGCCGACCAGCGGGAGGTCGTCGGAGAAGAAGGTCGCCGAGCCCGCCACCGCCATCAGCAGCGCCGTGACGGCGCCGACGACGATCGGGTTGCGGCTGCGGAAGGGTTTGATCCTCGGCGCTTTCACCGGCACCGTCCCTGGGTCAGCGGGATCCCGACCGGCGGGCCGCCCGGGGCGGGTGGCGCGTCGGACTTCACCGAGCACAGGTAGAAGTTGAACCACGAGCCGTACGAGACCATCGAGCCGATGCGGTCCAGCTTCTTCGGCAGGTTCGCCAGGAACTGCTCGAACACCGGCGTGTTGTCGGCGAGGTTCTTCGACAGGTCGCCGAGGGTGTTGATGCTGTCCTTCAACGGCGCGCGGCCGTCCTGGAGCAGATCCGCGGTGGCGGTGGTGAGCTCGCCGAGCCCGCCGATCGCCTGCCCGATCGGTTTCGCGTCACCGGCGAGCCCGGACACCAGCTGCGCGGTGACGTCGACGAGTTTGTCGAACTGATCGCCCTGGGAATTGAGCGTGTCGAGCACCGTGTTGAGGTTCCCGACCACCTGGCCGATCACCTCGTCCTTGCCCGCCAGCGTGTTCGTGAGGGACGCGGTGTGTTCGAGCAGGCTGTCGATGGTGCTCCCCTCGCCCTGCAGCACCTGGACGATCTCGAACGACAGCTGGTTGACGTCGCTCGGCGAAAGCGCCTGGAACAACGGTTTGAACCCGTTGAACAACGCGGTCAGATCCAGTGCCGGCTGCGTCCGCTCCGGCGGGATCAACGCGCCCTCGTCGAGCACCGCCGGCCCGTCCGGGCCGGGGTCGATCGAGAGATACCGCTGGCCGACGAGGTTGCGGTACCTGATGGTGACGGTGGCCCCGGCGGTGAGGCGGCGCTTGTTCTCGATCGAGAACCGCACGTCCGCCAGCCGTCGTTCGACCACACCGACCGAATCCACCTGGCCGATGCGGACACCGGACATCCGGACCTCGTCGCCGGGGTTGACCGACGTGGCGTCGGTGAACCTGGCGGTGTAACCGACCGTGGTGCCGACCCCGGAGTTGGCGATGGTGATGGCCAGGATCCCGGTCGCCACCACGGTGACCACGAAGAAGACCAGGCCCTTGAACGCCGGCCCCGTGATACCCCTCATCGGACGGTCACCTCCGTACCACGCAAGGCCGGGCCCACGAGCACGCTGCTCCAGTCCGGGACCTCGGCCGGCTTCATCCCGAGCGACGGCGCCAGCAGCTCGGCGACCAGCCCCCGCTCCCCCTTCGAATTGGCCGGGCCGAGGTCCCCATCGGCGGCGAACGCCACCGCCGCCGAAGTCCCGCCGCCGCCGTAGCAGCGCGGCCCGCCCTTCTGGTCGAACCTCGGATCGTCCCGGCCCGGCACGTATTTGTCGCGCGGGTCGTGGACGGACAACGTCACGTGCAGCCCCGGTTCCCCGGTGCCCTTGCCCAAGGCCTTCTCCATCACCGGCTTGAGCCGGTTCACCGCGTCGAACAGGCACGGGAACTCTGGCGAATAGCGGGACAGCAGTTCCAGCGTCGGCCTGCTCTTCACACTGACCCCGATGATGTTGTCCTTGTTCTGTACCAGGAACTTGTTCAGGTCGCCGCTCGCGGTGGTGACGCTGGTGTACAGCTTGTCGAGATCCGCCCGGGTGTCCACAATGGTCTTCGCGGTGGTGGAGAGATCCGAGAGCGCCTTGAGGATGTCCGGTGCCGCGCCGGTGTAGAGGTCCGCCACGTCGGCGAGACCGGTGACGTCGGCCTTGAACTGCGGCATCAGCGGATTCACCTGATTGAGCAGATCGTTGAGCTGGACGATGCTGTCCCCCAAGGACTTCCCGCGGTTGTCGAGCGCGAGCGAGATCGCGCCCAGTGAACTGTTCAGCTTCTGCGGCTGCACCGCACGCAGCAGCGGCAGCAGATCACCGAGGACGCGTTCCAGCTCGATCGCGTTGGAAGACCGGTCCTGGCCGATGACGTCGCCGTCGCGCAGCGAGCCTCCCGCGGGCCGCTCCGGGAGCACGAGGTTGACGTAACGCTCGCCGAACACCGTCTTCGGCAGCAACCGCGCCGAGACGTTGCGCGGCAGCTGATCGATCTTCGCCGGGTCGATGGCGAGGTCGATCTCCGCGCCCTCCGCGGTGCCCCGCACCGCCCTGACCTCGCCGAACGGCACACCGCGGACCTTGACCTCGGCGGGCGGGGCCAGCTGGTTGCCGACCCGGTCGGTCTTGAGCGTGACCAGTTCCGCGCGTTCGAAGTCCTTGTTGAAGATGGCGACGGCGAGCCAGCCGAGCAGCACCAGGATGACGAGGAAGACCACCCCCGCCGCCTGCGTCCGTGCGCGCGTGCTCATCCGGACACCTTCACGGTCGTGGTGGCGCCCCAGATCGCCAGGCTGAGGAAGAGGTCCAGCACGCTGATCAGCACGATCGACGTCCGCACGGCGCGACCGACCGCGACCCCGACGCCCGCCGGGCCGCCCGCGGCGCGATAGCCGTAGAAACAGTGCGTGAGGATGACGCCGACGCTGAACACGAGGACCTTGGCGAAGGACCACAGCACGTCTTCAGGGGGTAGGAACAAGGAGAAGTAGTGGTCGTAGGTCCCGCCGGACTGTCCGAAGAAGACGACCGTCGTCACCCGTGAGCCGAGGTAGGAGATCAGCAGGCCGATCACGTAGAGCGGGATGATCGCGATGAACCCGGCCACGATCCGGGTGGTGACGAGGTACGGCATGCTGCGCACGGCCATCACTTCGAGCGCGTCGATCTCTTCGGAGATCCGCATGGCGCCCAGTTGCGCGGTGAACCCGGCGCCGACCGTCGCGGACAACGCGAGGCCGGCCGAGAGCGGCGCGATCTCGCGGGTGTTGAAGTAGGCGGTGAGGAAGCCGGTCATCGCGGAGATGTTGATCTGGTTCAGCGCGCTGAAACCCTGTAGCCCCACGGTGATCCCGGTGAACACGCACAGGCCGACCATCACGCCGACGGTGCCGCCGATCACCGCGAGGGCCCCGCTGCCGAAGGTCACTTCCGCGAGCAGGCGCACCACTTCCCGGAAGTAGCGGGTGACCGCCATCGGGATCGCCGCGAGCGCCCGGATGTAGAACAGCAGCTGGTCGCCCAGCTCGAAAAGACTGTTACCGGGGCGTTTGAACGCCTCGCGGGCCCGTTCGGGGACGCTGGTCACGGGATCAGGTTCCCTTCGCCGGAACGAGCTGCAGGTACAGCGCGGTCAGGATCGTGTTGACGAAGAACAGGAGCAGGAACGTGATCACCACCGACTGGTTGACGACGTCGCCCACGCCTTTGGGGCCGCCCTTCGGGTTCAGGCCCCGGTAGGCCGCGACGACGCCGGCGAGGAAACCGAAGATGAACGCCTTGATCGAGCTGACCACGAGGTCGGGCAGCTGGGCGAGCGCGTTGAAACTCGCGAGGTACGCGCCCGGCGTCCCGCCCTGCACGATGACGTTGAAGAAGTAGCCGCCTAGCACGCCGACGACGCTGACCAAACCGTTCAGCAGCACCGAAACGCCGATGGCCGCCTGCACACGGGGCACGATCAGCCGGTGGATCGGCGAGACACCGAGCACCTCCATCGCGTCGATCTCCTCGCGGATGGAGCGCGCGCCCAGATCCGCGCAGATCGCCGAACCGCCCGCGCCCGCGATGATCAGCGTGGTCACGATCGGGCTTGCCTGCTGCACGACGGCGAGGACGCTCGCGGCGCCGTTGAACTGCTGTGCGCCGATCTGGCTCGTGAGCGAACCCAGTTGCAGCGAGATGACCGCGCCGAACGGGATCGACACGAGGATCGCGGGCGTGATCGACACGCTCGCGATGAACCAGAACTGCTGGATGAACTCGCGGACCTGCACCGGGCGGCGGAACATCGCGAGGACGACGTCGATCCCCATGGCGCACATGCGGCCGAATTCGCGCAGGCCCGCGGCGGCCTTCTCCGGCGCGCGGACGAGGAGGGAGACTGGACTGGCCATCGTCAGGCTCCACATCCGTTGGGGGGCGGGCCATCGCCGACGCATCGCAGCCGGAGGTTGGTGACCAGGGTGTTGCCGGGGCCGGACACCAGCCCGGTCAGCAACGGGCTCAGATCCTCACGGACCCCGCAGCCGGCGAAACCCGGTGTCGTGAAGGTGCTCGTGACCTTCACCGGCGGGGCGGGGAACGCGAGCGGCACCAGCGCTTTGATGTTCACCGCGACCGATTGCGCGGTCCGGCAGTTCGGGCCGACGTCGAGGACCTTGCCGTCCACTTTGACGTTCGTGAGTTTGATGAACACCTTGTTCGTGACGTCGGTGTGCGCGCAGATGTTGGTGCCGACCTCCTTGCAGTCGCCGGTGGCACCGGTGTCCACGTCGACCACGCCGGTCGCGTCGCCGTCCGGGATGAGTTCGACATCGCCGGTGGCGGGCATGAACCGGAAGGAGACGAAGTAGCTCGACGTCGGCGGGATGGCCAGTTTGCCGGTGATCGGCGAATTGTCGCTGAAACCGAGGATCTTGCCGTCGAACCGGCCCTGCGGGAAGGTGATGTCCGAACCCAGTTTCGCGACCCGGCTGGTCGTGGGCTGTTGTTCGTCGCCGACGTAGAATCCGAACTTCAGCCCGGCCTGGGCGATGGCGGGCTCCTGCGCGAAGGCTTCTCGTGTCTGCTGTGTCCGCGCGGGGTCGGCGGAGGCGGAAGCCAAGGAAAGCGCCCCCAGCCCCAGCACCGCCGGGAGCAGGAAGGCGCGCAGAACGCGCCCGGTCAGCACTGACATACGGGCTTCCTCATTTCGACTTATCCGGCCGAACGGCCAACTGGAGCAGCACGCTACTGACGGAATGCCGGAGGGACAAGTAATCCGGGAATGGCGGCTCCACGAGGGGAAAAGATTGTAATGGGCGTAACTGTTTTGCCTCGGGTCTCGTGAGTGGTAATGACGGTTCTAACCGTCCTTGCCACTCACGAGGCCCTGGGCATTGCGGCCGCACCGAAGGCCCCGCTACGTTCGGCGAATGGAGCAGGCTGCCATCGAGGTGTCCGGCCTCGCCAAGCACTACGGTGAGGTGACCGCCCTCGCCGGCGTCGATCTCCGGGTCGGCCGCGGCACCGTGCTCGCGGTGCTCGGCCACAACGGCGCGGGCAAGACGACGCTGATCGACATCCTGAGCACGCGCGTCAAACCGGACGGCGGCAGCGCCAAGGTCTGCGGATTCGACGTCGTGCGCGCCGGGCACCACGTCCGGCGGCGGATCGGGGTCACCGGCCAGTTCGCGGCGGTCGACGACGCGCTCTCCGGCCGCGGCAACCTCGAACTCGTCGCCAGGCTGCTGGGCGCGAACCGGCGTCAGGCCAGGGCCCGCGCGGCCGAACTGCTCGCCATGTTCGGCCTCGACGACGCGGCCGACCGTCCCGCGCGGACGTATTCCGGTGGCATGCGGCGGCGGCTCGACCTGGCCGCCGGGCTCGTCGGCTCCCCCGACGTCCTCTTCCTCGACGAGCCGACGACCGGCCTCGACCCGCTCAGCCGCGCGGGGCTCTGGGACGGCGTCGAACGGCTCGCCGCACGCGGCACCACCGTCGTGCTCACCACGCAGTACCTCGAGGAGGCGGACAGACTGGCGGATCACGTCATCGTGCTGGGGCTGGGGCACGTCACAGTCTCCGGGCGGCCGTCGGAGCTAAAGGCCCGGCTCGGGGAACGGACCGCGACCCTGACCTTCGGCACCGACCTCGCCGCCCGCCGGGCGCTGGCCGCGATCCACCGGCTCGGCATGAGCTGCACGACGTCGGCCTCCGGGCTGGTGGTCGGTGTCGCGCTGTCCGGGCCCGCCGACATCACGGTGCTGGTGCGCGCGCTCGACGCGGCGGGCGCGCCGATGAAGGACCTCACCGTCGCGGAGCCGACGCTCGACGACGTCTACCTTTCGCTGCACCGGAATCCGGCGGTCGCGTCATGACCGAGGCACGGCATCGCGCGCCGTCACCGCCGGTACTGGGTGACCCGTCGACCTGGCCGCCGAGCACGTTCGCCACCCAGGTCCGAGTGCTCGCCGCCCGGTCGCTGAAGACGGCGTTCGGCGACCGGCGCCTGGTGTTCTTCGGGCTGCTGCAACCGATCGTGCTGCTCCTGCTGTTCAGCCAGGTGTTCAACGGCGTCAGCACGCTGCCCGGTGTCGCGGCCTACCAGGGTTACGTGAACTTCCTCGTCCCGGCGACGCTGGTGAACATCGCGATGACGACGGCGATGAGTTCGGGGGCCGGCCTGCTCGCGGAGATCTACAGTGGATTCACCGGACGGCTCCGCTGCATGCCCATCAGCCTTTCGGCCGTCCTGGTCGCGCGCACCATCTCGGATTCCGCCCGGCTCGCCGTGCAACTGCTGGTGACCGCGCTCGCCAGCGTGGTACTGCTGGGTTTCCGGCCGACCGGCGGTGTTTTCGGCGTCACCGCGGCTCTTCTGCTCACGCTCGTCGTCGGCTGGTGCCTGAGCTGGATCTTCGTCGCCATCACGACCTGGCTGCGCAAGGCCGAAACGCTGCAGATGGCGTCCTTCGTGGTCATGTTCCCGCTGATGTTCTCCTCCAGCGCCTACATGCCGCTCGAAACGATGCCGACCTGGCTGCGGGTGGTCTCGGCGCTCAACCCGCTCACCTACGCGATCGACGCGACCCGCGCGCTCGCGCTCGGACGTCCTTCGGGCTGGTCGGTCCCCATTTCGCTCGCGATCGCCGCCGTGGCGGCCGCGGCAGGCGGGTGGATCGCGGCCCGGACTTTCCGGACACCACGGGATGTCGCCCCGATGTGACACGGCGAGCCCGGCTGGCAACGGTGCCCAGCGTTGCGAAAGCCACTTTCGCGACGTTGAAGGTTGCGAAAGCCACTTTCGCAACCTCCAGCGGCGGGCGATGTGGCCCTTGGTCGAGTCCCGGGTCAAGGCGCATGTCGCGAAAGCCACTTTCGCGACGTGTGATGTCTCGAAAGTGGCTTTCGCGACATCACACGAGTGGACGGCCGGGGCGACCGGACCGGGGTGGCCGTGAAGGTCTCCTTGCCTACCCTGAAGGTAGTGAAGGAGGCCTTCACGGACAGTCGGTAGTACATGAAGGACCCCTTCCTTGCGCTAGACGCAAGGAAGGGGTCCTTCATGTACTTACGGCGTTACGCTCAGCACGCCAGGGACTCCAGGTGGTCCGCGGCCGCCACGACTCCCCCGGCCGCCGCGAACGAAGCCCGCACCCGCGCGGCCGCGGCGGCGTAGGCGGGGTCGGTCAGCACCTCGGTGACCGTGTCGCGGATGTCGGGTGCCTTCACCCGGTCGAAGCGCAGCCGCAACCCGGCACCGGCGGCCTCGACCTGCTGCGCCAGCATCGACTGGTCGTCCCGGATCGGCGCGATCACCAGCGGCAGGCCCGAAGCGAGGGTCTCGCTGACGGTGTTGTGCCCGCCGTGGCAGATCACCGCCGCCGCCTTCCGCACCACTTCCGCCTGCGGGATCCGCTTGACCACCAGCACTTCGTCGCTGAGCAGCTCACCGGTGGGGTCGACGACGAGGCCTTGGACTTCCGGCATCCCGGCGAGCGCGTCGACGCATTCGGACAGGAAACGGCGGCCGAGAGCGGCGTTGGCGGTGCCGAGGGTGGCGAGGACGAGCGGTCGGCCGTCGAGCCGGTCCCACGAGAAACCCACCGGGGGCGCGGGGGCCAGCGCCGGGCCGACGAACCGGACCGTGCCCACGTCGGCGATCGGGCCGGTCAGGGACACGGTGGTGAACGCCAGGATGAGCTCCGGCGAGAACCGCAGGTCCCCGCAGGACACCCTGTGCCGTGTGCGCAGGTCTTCCTGCAGTCCGTCGACCCAGGCGGCGATCTTCGGCATGGCGCCCAGCGGATTCCCGAGTTCGGTGGACGTCGACGCCGACGTCACCCACGGCAGTCCGCGACGGCTCGCCACGAGGGCGCCGGCGAACGCCTGCTGGTCGGCGAGGACGACGTCCGGCCGGAACTCTGCCACCGCCTTCTCGACGCCTGGCACCATCGCGTCCGCGAGCGGAACCAGATACCGCTCCCACAGGTATTTCAGCGCCGCGAACCCGCGCAGCCCCTCGGGACGACGTTCGACGGCGAACTCCAGCGCGTCCCCGGCCGCGTAGACCCGGCCCGCCCGCGTGAGCTCGGACGTCGTGGGTTCCGGACCGCACCAGGCGACGTCGTGGCCGCGCCCCACCAGTTCGGCGGCCACCGCGCGCAGCGGCGCCACGTGCCCGGTGAGCGGCGGGACGACCAGCAGAAATCTCATCCGCGTGGCCTTCCGTGCCGCGAGATCCAGTTCAGCAGCAGCTCCCGGACCTCCCGGTGCTGCTCGACCAGCACCGAATGACCCTGCCCCTCGAACACGTGCAGTTCGCCGCGGGGCAGCACCGACGTCAACGCGGTGAGATCGTCGGCCTGATAGCCGTGACTGCCCAAAATGGACAGTACGGGGCAGTCGATCCCGGCCACCTGGTCGAGGGTCAGCAAGGGACCGAGCGGGACTTCTTCGGCCATCGACGTGGACATGATCCGCTCGGCCGCCATCCGCGCCAGCCGCCGGTGATGCGCGCTGTAGTTGGCCTCGATCCAGTCGAAGCTCTCCTCGACCTTCAAGAAGCGCACAGTGTGTTCGAGGATCTGCGCCATCTTGCCCGCCCACAGTTCAGTGGCGGGCTCCGATTCGATGCACACGATGCTGCGCACCCGCTCCGGTTTCGCCACGGCGTAGCTGTAGGCGAGGGTGCCGCCGAAACTGTTGCCCACCAGGTGCACCGGCCGGTCGAGGTCGAGCTGATCGAGCAGGTCGTCGAGGTCGGCGACGAAGTCCGCGATCGTGTACCCGCGTTCGGGGCGTTCGGTCTTGCCGTGCCCGCGCAGGTCGTAGCTGACCACGTCCACCCCGGCGGCGGCGACCGGCGGGGCGAGCGTGAGGTAGAAGCTCGCGAGGCTGTCAGTGCCCATACCGTGCAGGAACACCACGGTCTCCGTGCCCCCGCCGGGCACGAGCTGCACGTTGGTGCGCAGCCCGTTGACGGTCATCGTCGGCATCGCCTCACCCCCGTTCGCCGAGGCGGGCGGCCACATAGTCGGCGATGTCGCCGACGCGGAGCCCGATCACGTCGTCCAGGTCCTTCTCCGCCAGGAACTCCGCGAGGTTGACGTCCTCGCCGAAGAACTCGGCGAGGATGCTCGCGAAGGTCACCAGATCGATGCTCTCCAGCCCGAGATCCTCGTGGAAGGTGGTCCGCGGGGTGATCTCGATGCCGAGGACGTCGACGTCCCCGACCAGTTCTCGCAGCAACTCCGCCACGGTGCCGAAGACCGACGCCGGGCTCTGCTGTTCGACCGTCATCCTCTTACTCCTTGCTCTCACCCGCGGTTCCAGGCCACCACGTGACCCGGGATCCCGGCGAATTCCGCCCCGATACCGATCTCCTCGGCGAGCCCGGCGAGCTCGCCTTCCGCCCGGACGGCGATCCTGGGCGGCGTCGCGCCCGGTTCACGCACGAGGGCGACCGCGACCTCTCCCGTGGACGCGACGGCCACGTCCAGCGGCGGCACCGTCCGGCCGTGGAGCCCGGTCACCCTGGTCCCGTCGGCGCTCACGCGGAGTTCCGCCGGGTACACGCCGTCCAGGCCGAGTTTCGCGCGGACCGCGTCCTTGATCGCGATCCGTTCCAGCAGCCAGCCGCGCTGCCGCCGGGGCGCGCAGGCCGCGAACTCGGCACGTTCCTCCGCGCCGAGGTGGATGCCGGCGTAGATGTCCCGCGCGGCCGGGCTCGGCCACCGGTCGGTGACCAGCGTCCAGCCGCCGTGGTGGTCCTCGGAAAGCCGGTTCCGGTCCGGGAAGGCGTACACGCGGTGGGCGGGCCGGTCGCACGGGAACCGGATGTCCCGCCACTGCTCGATCCTGGCCAGCACGGCGCCGTCCAGCACGAGTTCCGCGTCCATCTCCAGCACGTCCGGCCGCGGCAGCCGGACCCGCACCACGCACCGCAGCCGGGTGCCCGGCGGCGGTTCCGGCGCGTACCAGGTGATCCGGCCCATCGACGTCGGGAACGCCAGCAGCGCGTCCGCCTTCGTGGCCATCAGCCAGCAGCCCAGCAGCTGGCCGACGTTGTCCAGCAGCGCGCCGGGCGCCGACGGCACGACGAGGTCGCCGCGGATATGCCGTTCGCCGAGCCCGATGAGCTTGTCGAGCCCTTGGTACGCGGGGCCGTGGAACATCTCGCGGCGGGTGTAGATCTCGGCGGCGGTCAGCGGCGGGGCGGTTTCCGGCCCCGGTGGCGGGGACGGCCGGGGAGCCGTCGGATACCGCTGCGCCAGATGGACGTCCATACTGGCGTGCGGTCCTATTTGGACACTGATCCGGTCGCCCTCTCGGGTCATCGAAACCGGCACGCGCACGGCGGGGGCGGCGATCAGCCACCGGGAGAACGCCGCGTTGCTCACCCCGGTCGCGACCGTGCCCGGCCAGGCGCGCTCCGCTTCCCGGCAGGCCAGGTCGACCAGCGTCGTCGCCGGGACGGTGGGACGGAAGTCGGCTTCGTCCGGCCAGCCCTCGCGCTGGCGGAAGAACCGGTGATCCACCAGATACGGCATCGTCGCCAGCGACACGTCCACAGTGGACCCGAAGGTGCGCCGCGCGGCCGCGTTGGCGACACTCGCGGCGGCTTCTCTGGTCTCGGCCAGCAGCGCGGTGAACTCCGCGACGATCGCGTCCGGGATCCCGTCGGCCAGCTCGGGAACCGCGCCGTCGAACATGCCCTTGACGTCGCCCTCGACCGAGAGCAGCGTGCCCGCGGTGTCGATGCGGGTGCGGCGCGGCTCCAGTGCCTCGAACGCGGGCCGCCCGCCCTCCACCCACAAAGCGGTGGCGACCCTGCGCAGCTGCGCGAGACCGGGCCTCGTACCGGACGACGCCGGGATGACCAGATGCGGCTTCGAGCCGAGCGTGTCCGACACGAACGAGCCGAGCTGTCCGGCGCCCGCCTGCACGAAGACGCGCGCGCCCTCGGCGTAGAGCGCGTCGACGAGTTCCCGGAACCGGACCTTGCGCACCAGGTGCGCCAGGTACAGCTCGCGGACCTCGACCGGATCCGCGGGATACGGCCGCGCCGTGGTCGCCGACCAGACGGGCACCCGCGGCGGTTTCAGCTCCAGTTCAGCCGCGAGCCGGGTGAACGGACCGAGCCGGGACCGCATCAGCGGAGTGTGGAAACCGGACCGGAACGGCAGTGTCCTGGCGACGACGCCGTGCTGCGTGCACAGTTTGGCGAGCCGGGCCGCGGCGGCCGGATCCCCGCAGACGATCGTCTGCCGCGGCGCGTTCTCGTGCGAGATCATCAGCTCCGGTTCGGCCGCGAGCAGCGACTCGGCGCGTTCCGCGGAGCAGCCGAGTACGAGGAATTCGGCGTCCGGGAGCGTGAATCCCTGCGGCCAGTACCGCTCCAGCATGTCCTCGGTGGACATTCCTGGGTACATTCCGGCCGCCTGCATCGCGGTCCATTCGCCGACGCTGTGCCCCGCGAGCAGATCCGGTTTGATGGCCAGCCGCCTCAGCGCGGCGTCGAGCAGCAACCCGACCTGGGACACGCTCGAAGCGCGCGAAAGCACGCTCGTCGTCGACCACTCCGGCCGGTCCAGGCCGAAGTGTCTGGCGACGTCGGCACACCGCGGTTCCGCGTCCGCCTCCAGCCCCGGGTAGACGAACGCGGTCTTCGCCCCGGGCTGCTCCAGCAAGGGCGCTGTCGTGCACCAGATGTCGTTGGGCCCGTGCCAGGACCCGCCCTCGGCCGCGACCTTGGCGAGCACCCTCCGCGCGACTTCGAGTCGTTTCCCGTCGGGCCGCACGATCCCGATCCGGCACGGGCCGTCCCCACCGGATTCCGGGTCCGGCCGGTCGAGCAGGACGCGCAGCTCCCCGGGGGAGGGCGCCGCGAGCAGCAGGACACGCTCGGGTTCCGCGGTCACCGTGGCCCGGCGTGGCCGCGCGGGCGCCGGATCGGCCTCCTCCAGCACCACGTGCGCGTTGACGCCGCCGAAACCGAAGGCGTTGACCGCCGCCCGGCGCGGGACGTCTCCCGAACGCCAGCGCTCGGCGGTGGTCAGGGTACGGAATCGCGTCTTGTCCAGCAGGGGGCTCGGATCGGCGCAGTTCATGGTCGGCGGCAGGATCGCGTGGTGCAGGGCGAGCGCCGCCTTGACCAGCCCGGCGGCCCCGGCGGTCGGCATGGTGTGGCCGATCATCGCCTTCACCGCGCCGATCGCGGCGCGGGGCCCGTCCGGTGGGCCGAACACCTCGGCGAGGGTGGCCAGTTCGGCCGCGTCCCCGGCAGGCGTCGCGGTGCCGTGCGCCTCCAGCAGGCCGAGCGAGCCGGGCGCGGCGGGATCAAGACCCGCCGACGCCCAGGCGCGGCGCAGCGCCAGCGTCTGACCGGCGACGGCCGGGCTGAGCAGGCTCGCGCCCTTCCCGTCGCTCGACGTCCCCGAACCGCGCAGCACCGCGTAAACCCGGTCGCCGTCGCGGCGCGCGTCGTAGAACCGCTTCAGCACGACGATCGCGGTGCCTTCGCCGATCAGCAGCCCGTCCGCGTCCCGCGAGAACGGGCTGATCCGCTGGCTCGGCGAGAGCGCGCCGAGCTGGGTGAACATCGACCAGAGCGTGTCGTCGTGGCAGTGGTGCACGCCGCCGGCCAGCACGACGTCGCAGCGGCGGCGGGCGAGTTCGCCGATCGCCTGGTCCACGGCGAGCAGCGACGACGCGCAGGCCGCGTCCACCGTGTACGCGGGGCCGCCGAAGTCCAGGCGGTTGGCGACCCGTGACGCGGCGAGGTTCGGCACCAGCCCGATCGCCGTGTCGGGCCGGAACTCGCCGAGCGGCTCCAGCAGCGCTTCGCGGAGCCTGTCAAGCATCTCCGGACGCGCCGACGGCAGGAGCTCCCGGACGGCGCCGGTGATCTGGCGGACCGACCGGACCCGCTGATCGAACCGCTGGAGGCCGGGCGAGAGATAGCCGCCCCTGCCGAGGATCACGCCCACGCGTTCGAGGTCCCCGAGCCGTCGCAGGCCACCGGCGTCGTCGACCGCGGAGGCCGCCACGGCCAGCGCGACCAGCTGGTCCGGCTCCATCCCGGCGACGGTGCTGGGCGCGATACCCAGTGCGGTCGCGTCGAAGTCCAGGCTGTCGGCGACGAACCCGCCACGCCTGCCGTAGGTGCGGTCCGGGGTGCGGCCGTCGCCGTCGTGGAAACTCGGGTCCCAGCGGTGCGGCGGGATCTCGGTGATCGCGTCGGTACCGGAGACGATGTTCTGCCAGTATTCGTCCACAGTGGACGAGCCGGGAAGGAGGACGCCCATCCCGACGATCGCGACCGGCTCCTGATTGTTCACCACAGCGACGCCGTGTACAGCACCGAGCGGACGTCGGCCGGGCCGTAGGCAAGCTCGCGCAGGAGCGCGGCGGTGCCTTCGTCCGGGTCGATCAGGGCCACCTCGCGGCGTTCGTACTCACGCGCCAGCTCGGGCGAGACCATGCCCGCGTGGTCGTCCGAGGGCGCCCACGGTCCCCAGTGGACGGTCAGTGCCCGGCAGCCGGTGCGTTCCGCCCACTGCTCGCCGAGGCTTTCGAGCGCGTCGTTCGCCGCCGCGTAGTCGGTCTGGCCCCGGTTTCCCAGCACCGCGGCGATGCTGCCGAAGAAGGTGACGAACCCGGGCCGCACACCGAAATGCTCCAGCGCGTCGAGCAACGCCCGCGCACCGTCCACTTTGGTCCCGTAGACCGTGCGGAACGAGTGTTCGTCCTTGTCGGCCATCAGCTTGTCGTCGATCACCCCGGCCGCGTGGACGACGCCGTCGATCCGGCCGTAGCGGGTGTGCAGATCCTTGACCACCTGCCGGACGGCGGCGGCGTCGCGCACGTCGAGCGACCGGTACGCGGCGACACCGCCCGCCGCGCGGATCTGGTCGAGCGTCCGCGCGATCTCGCGCTGGGCCAGCACGGTGCGCACCCGGCGTTCGATATCCGCCACCGAACCCCCGCGAGCGGCCAAGGCCGAGCGCATACCCGGCGCGTCACCCGGAAGGTCCTCGTCGCCGGGTTCGGCCGGCCACGGCGTGCGGCCTGCCAGTTCGATCCGGCAGCCGCTCGCCGCCAGCGCGACCGCAGCCCGCGCGGTGATCCCGCGGGCGCCGCCGATCAGCAACAGCACCGAATCCGCGTCGAGGCCGAGCGCCTTGACCTCTCCCCCGCCGGGGCCGGCGCCCGCGTACGCGATCGAACCGAGCGAGCCCGCGGCAGGCTCGAACGCCGCACGCCCCGCCGTGTCGTAGCGAACGGCCACCGGACCGTCGGCGATCACCTCTTCCAGCACGATCCGTGCGAGATCCACTGTGGACTCCAGCTCGACCAGCCTGGTGGGCTCGGTCCGCTCCCGCGCCGCCGCGCGGACGAGGCCGCGCAGTCCGGCGGTGTGGGCGGCGCCCGGCCTCGCCATCACGACCACCGCGCCCTTGGCGCTCTTGAGCAGGCCGAACACCTGCGCCGCGACGGGTTCCTCGGCGTCCGACAACGGATTCAGCACGACGACGACGTCGGCCTCGTCCCGCTCCCCTGGCAGAGCCCCCGCTTCCGTGAACACCGCGCGGACCGACTCGGCCAGCCCCTCCTGGCCGGGCTCGAAGGTCACCGAGACCGTCTTGCCCACCACCTTGCCGAGATCGGGCGTGCCGAGGGGCGCGGACACGCGGTCCAGCAGATACCGGCCGGGGGCGGATCCGGCAGGTGTCCCGGCGGGAGCCGGTGTCACGGCGGCCGGTTCGAGCCACTTCCGCAGCCGGGCGGCCAGCGCGCTCGCCGTCCGGTCCCGGCTGAGCTGGTCCTGGGCGTCGTGCACC
The DNA here is from genome assembly GCF_024628825.1 of Amycolatopsis roodepoortensis. NCBI lineage: Bacteria > Bacillati > Actinomycetota > Actinomycetes > Pseudonocardiales > Pseudonocardiaceae > Amycolatopsis > Amycolatopsis roodepoortensis. The sequence goes on along the minus strand of NZ_CP102415.1, from coordinate 8,896,006 downwards.
CGGCCGGTGAGGCCGAGCTTCGCGAGCAGCGAGCCCGCGATCTCGGTGCGTTTGATCGAGTCGATGGAGAGATCCGCTTCCAGATCGAGATCGGCGTCGATCATCTCGGCCGGATAGCCGGTGCGTTCGCTGATCGCGCCGATCACGGTGGCCAGGACGTCCGTGACCGCGGCTTCCTTGGCCGGTTCCGGCTCGGGCACGACGACCGGAGCCTCGACCGGCGGCAGCAGCGCGGGAACGACCGGCGCCTGCACCGGAGCGGGGGCGAGTGGCGCGGTGCCGAGGTACCCCAGCATCACGTCCCGTTGCGCCGCCAGCATTTCACGGCTGGTACGGAGGAATTCGACGACGGCCTGGTCACGTCCGGGCGCGGGCTGGTTCATGGTCGTCCTCGGGATTCGTCGGGCGGGCACGAGCCCATGGGCGGGGACCTCGCCGCCGGGTGCGCGGACGGTCTGGCCGTCCACGGTCCAGGCGGGCTTGGGGAGCGGGCCGACACGGACCCGGCCGCGGAAGAGTCGTTCGGTGCGCACGTCGACACCGGTGACAGCCAGGCGCGCGAGCGCGGTGAGGAACCCGCGCAGCCCCTGACCGCCGGGGTCGCACGCGATCACGGTGTGCGGCCGGTCACCTAGGATGTCCTTGACCAGCCGGGAAAGCACCTGACCGGGGCCCGCCTCGACGAACGTGCGCGCACCGGCCGCGTACATGTCCTCGATCAGCTCGACGAATCGCACCGACGAGCCGATCTGGGCGGCGAGCTCAGCGCGGACCGCACCTGCCTCGTACGGCCGGGCGGTGCGGTTCGACCACACCGGCGGGCCTGGTTCGCCGATCTCGGCGTTGTCGAGATCCACGGCGAAGACGTCGCTCGCCCCGGCCACCAGCGGACTGTGGAAGGCACACGCGACCGGGATCCGCTTCGCGCCGATCCCCTGGCCCCGCAGTTCGCGGACCGCCTCCTCGATGGCGGCCGTCGGTCCGGAAAGGACGGTCTGCCCCGGCGCGTTGTGGTTGGCCAGTACGACGTCCGGGTGATCGAGGGCGGCGGCCAGTTCGTCACGCGAAGCCTTCACCGCGGCCATCGCGCCGGGATCCGCGCCCGCGACTTCGGCGATCGAACGGGCCCTGGCCCGGCTGAGCGCCACCAGGGTCGGCGTGTCGAACGCGCCCGCGACCGACAGCGCGGTCAGTTCGCCGTAACTGTGCCCGGCCAGCAGATCCGGCCGGACGCCGAGGTCGGCGAGCAACCGGCAGACGGCCGACTCGACGAGCCCGAGCGCGGGCTGCGCGACGCGCGTGTCCTTGAGCGCTTCCTCCTGTGCGACACGGGCGTCTTCGGTGAACGCGCGCGGCGGGAACGCCGCCGCGGCGACGTCGGGGGCGAGCCGCAGGACGTCGGCCAGTTCGGGGAAGTGCACGAACAGGTCCGCCAGCATTCCCGTCCGCTGGCTGCCCTGGCCGGGGAACAGGAACGCGATCGCACCGGCTTCGGTGCCGTCCGCGACGATTCCGCCGCCCTCGGCGGCCTCATGCAGTTCCGCGACGTCACTCGCGACGACCGCGAGCCGGACCGGCTCGGATCCCCGTTCGGCGGCGAGAGCCGCGATTTCCCGCAGCGGACGTCCTTCGTTGGCCGCCAGCAGATCCCGCAGGGACGCGCGGGCGGCGTCCACGTCGGTGCCGCGGAGCAGGACCAGCTCGGCATCCCAGTCACGTGGGCCGTGCCGCCGTCCCGGTGGGACTCCCGGCGCGGCGAGCACGGCGTGGAAATTGGTCCCACCGAACCCGAACGCGCTCACGCCGGCGAACTCGCGTCCGCGCGGAACCGGCGTCGGCCGGGCGCCGGTGGAGAAAGTGAAGGGACTGCGCTCGGCGTCCCAGGCGGGGTTCGGCCTGCTCAGGTGCAGCGTGGGCGGCACGACCTCGTGCCACAGCGCCAGCGCCGCCTTCATCAGGCCCGCCAGCCCCGCGGCGCATTTCGTGTGCCCGATCTGGCTCTTCACCGAGCCCAGCGCGCACGTGCCCGGTTCGGCGCCCGCGGCGAGGAAGAACTCGGTGAGTGTGGTCAGTTCGGTGGCGTCGCCGACGACCGTACCCGTGCCGTGCGCCTCGACCAGCGAGACGTCCGCCGGGGACACGCCGGCGTCGCTGTACGCGCGGGCGAGGGCTCGCCGCTGCCCCTCGGGACGCGGCGCGGTGAGGCCGAGCGCCTTGCCGTCGCTAGCGGCGCCGACACCCTTGACCACGGCGTACACGCGGTCGCCGTCGCGTTCGGCGTCGGACCGCCGCTTGAGCACGAGACACGCGACGCCCTCGCCGAGCGCGATACCGTCCGCCGACGCGTCGAACGGACGGCACCGGCCGGTCGGCGACAGGGCACCCGCCGAGGTGAACATGAGGTAGTCGTTGACACCGTTGTGCAGATCGACCGCTCCGCACAGGACCATCGAACTCGTCCCCGCCCGCAGTTCCTTCACCGCGAGATCCAGCGCGGCCAGCGAGGAACCGCACGCGGCGTCGACGGTGTAGTTGGCACCCCCGAGGTCGAGCCGATTGGCGATCCGGCCGGAGATCACGTTGGCGAGCGTGCCGGGGAACGAGTCCTCGGTCAGTTCCGGCAGCTGGGCGAGAAGTTCCTCCGGGACGTCTTCGAGGTAGCTAGGGAGCAGCGCGCGCAGGACTCCGGCGTTCGCCAGGTCTCCCCCGGCTTCGGCACCGAAGATGACGCTGGTGCGCTCGCGGTCGAAGCCGCCTTCGCCGTAACCGGCGTCTTCGAGAGCGCGGCGCGCGGTCTGCAGGGAGACCAGCTGTGCCGGATCGATGCTGCCCATCGATTTGGGCGGGATGCCGTAGGCGAGCGGGTCGAAGTCCACCGGGGGAAGGAATCCGCCCCATTTCGACGTCGACTGGTCCGCGTAGACGTCGGTGTCCCAGCGCTGGTCCGGCACCTCGGTGACGGCGTCCGCACCGCGCAGGACGTTGGACCAGAAGGCCGGGAGGTCGGGCGCCCCGGGGAACACGCAGGCCATCCCGACGATCGCGATGTCACCGTCCACAACGGACTCTTCGGCGGGAGCGCGGGCGGCGAGCAGTTCCGCCGCGCCTTGGGTGACTTCCCGGTGCAGGGCGGCGATGTCGGTGCGGTCCTCGCGCAAGACGGTCACCTGGCCCGCCATGTACATTCCCTCCGCGAGCTGGCCGAGTGGGTCGACCTCGACGAGCGCGTCGCCATCCCGCCGGATGCCCTTGCTCGCGATCCGCAGCCGCCCGGTGTTGAGCTCCTCCAGCCGCTGCCAGGCCTCCTGCGGCGGGACGCCGTCCGCGCGGAGCCCGGCCTTCAGCGCGGCGAACTCGTCGGTGTACGGGCTGGGCAGGCAGCGGGTCAGGTGCCCGGGCGCGGTCTCCAGGGTGACCGTGGACCCGGCGTCGAGCACGCGGTCCTGGAAGGTCCCGGTGATGGCGCCGTGGGTCACGGCCTCTTCGGTGAACAGGTACGCGGTGCCCATCAGGACGCCGACGCCCGTGAGCGGCTCGGCCATCGCCGAAACCATCGCGGCGGACCGGGCGTCGTGGATCCCGCCCGCGAACAGGACCTCGACGTCATCGGCGCCGTGTTCGCGCAGGACGTCCAGCTGCTGTTCCCACAGCACGAAGCTCGACCGCGGGCCGATATGCCCCCCGCATTCGGCGCCCTCGAAGACGAACCGGCGGATCCCGGCGTCGAGGAACTGCCGAAGGAGGATCGGCGACGGCACGTGGAGGAAGGTCGCGATGCCGTCGGCCTCCAGTGACTTGGCCTGCGCCGGTTTCCCGCCCGCGATCAGCACGCAGCGTGGGCGCGCCGTGCGGATCGCCGCGAGCTGTTCGGCGCGCAGGGCCTCCGGGACGAAGCCGAGGATGCCCGCTCCCCAAGGTCGTTCGCCGAGCGCTTCGGCGGTGCGGCCGAGCAGTTCGGCGGTCTTCGCGCCGTTCGCGGTGGCGACCGCGACGAACGGGAAGCCGTCGTTCGCGGCCACGGCGGCGGCGAATCCGGGCTGGTCGCTCACCCTCGTCATCGGGCCCTGCACGACCGGCAGCCGGGTCCCCAACGTGCGGCACAGCCGTTCGCCTTGGTCCGCGGGGATCGCCGCCGGCATCGCGAGCGACCGCACGACCGAGCGGACAGCGCTTTCCGCGTCCTCGAAGCGATTCGCGAGCATCGCGCTGAGCCCGTCGTCGGCCCTGGCCAGCTCGACGCGGTCCGCCTCGGGCAAGTCGGCCTCGGGGAACAGGCCGAGCCCGTCGAGCACCACGCCCGCCGCGCCGCCGGCGATCGCGGCGGCCGCCGTCCTCGGTCCGATGCCCCCGTACGCCCACACCGGGACGCCCTCACCGAACCGCTCCAGCAACCGCTGCAACAGGACGAACGTGGTGAGGTCCGAGCCGCCCGCTTCGGCTCCCTTCGCCACCAGACCGGAGGCGCCGGCGTCGAGCATCCGGACGGCCTGCTCGACACCGGTCACCTCGGCCAGCACGGGGAGGCCTGCCCTGCCCCGCCAGACCGCCCCCTCGGCCAGCAGCACGAGCCCCGCGCCGCTTTCCCGCACCTCTTCCTCCCGCACGTGGCGGCCCGCGGGGATCCGGACGCCGAACGGGAAGCCTCCGTCCACTATGGACCCGATCGGCACGATCCCGAGACCGCCACCCCTGGCGACGGCGGCCGCCAGCCCCGGATCGGGACGTCCGAGCGGATTGACGCCGAGTACCCGCGTGCGCGCCGTCGCATGACTCACCGGCGGACCTCCTGTTCGGCTGGGCTGGTCGAACCTCGCCGGGTTCGGCGATCTTTCAGCGGGATTCCCAAGAAATAACCTACTTGCCGCAGAGAGCGCAATAGTCTCGCGCGAAAACTCGGAAAACAAGGGAACGCGTGCTAAAGTCCGGCGCCGGAAACAAATATGTCGACACCCGTGAAACAGGGCTCTGACCTGCACTTTTATCATCCGCGTCGCATATTTTGACAAGGCGTTGCTCACCGGCGTAACAAAACAGAAGAATTGTCACCGAAAGCAGACACGATAACCATGGAGCGCATGTGGAAGTAACAGGACGAGTCGTCGTGCTGACCGGCGCGGCACACGGTATCGGCGCGGCCATGGCCAGGCGGTTCGCCGCCGAGGGCGCCGCCGGGGTGGTCGTCTCCGATCTCGATCTCGAGGGCGCGGAGAAGGTGGTCGCCGAGATCACCGCCGCGGGCGGCGCCGCGATCGCGCGCCACGCCGACGCGTCGTCCAAAGAGGACTTGAAGAAGCTGGTGATCGACGCCCGCTCGGCGTTCGGCGCGGTGGACCTCTTCTGCTCCAACGCCGGCGCCGCGTTCGGGACCGGTGTGCACGCCGCGGACGAACAGTGGACGCGGTCGTGGGCGATCAACGTCATGCAGCACGTGCACGCCGCGCAGATCGCGCTCCCCGCGATGCTGAGCCGCGGCCACGGCTACCTGCTGATCACGGCGTCGGGCGCGGGTCTGCTGGGCACCCCCGGTGACGCGCCGTATTCGGTGACCAAGCACGCGGCCGTCGGGCTCGCCGAATGGCTGGCCATCACCTACCGTCCGCGCGGGGTGCGGGTCAGCGCGCTGTGCCCGCTCGGCGTGCGGACCGCGCTGCTGGAACCCGGCATCGCGGCCGGTCACCCCGCCGCGCTCGCGATCGCCGCCGCCGCGCCCCTGCTGGAACCGGAGGACGTCGCGGAGTCCGTCGTGCACGGGCTGGCGTCGGAGGAGTTCCTGATCCTGCCGCACGAATCGGTACGGGAGACCTACGCCCGCAAAGCGGCCGGTCTCGACGAATGGATCGACCGCACCATCCTCGAAACCGGCGCGCGGAAGAGGTGACCATGGAGTACCGCAGGCTCGGCGCGAGCGGCTTGTCCGTCAGCGAGATCTCCTACGGCAACTGGCTCACCCACCAGGACGGCGCGGAATGCGTGCAGGCCGCGCTCGACGCGGGTATCACCACCTTCCACACCGCCGCGGCCTGGGACGGCGGCGCCGCCGAGGAGAACCTCGCCGCGGCGCTGAGCCACGCCCGCCGCGACGATCTCGTCCTGTGCACCGGCGTCTTCTGGCCGGAGGGCCCGGGCGTCAATGACGCGGGCCTCAGCCGTAAACACCTGGTCACGTCGCTGCACGGCTCGCTCCGGCGACTGCGAACCGACTACATCGACGTCTACCAGTTGCTGCGGTTCGACTACCGGACGCCGCTGGAGGAGACGTTCCTCGCGCTGTCGGATCTGGTGCGGCAGGGGAAGATCCTCTACGCGGGCACCGCGGAATGGACGGCGGAACAACTGCTGGAGGCGCGGCCGATCGCCGAGCGGCACGGCGTCCCGCTCATCGCGAACCAGCCGCACTACTCGATGCTGTGGCGGGTCGCCGAAGCCCAGGTGATGCCGGTGTGCGAACGCTCGGGGATCGGGCAGTTCGCGTCGGTCCCCCTCGCTCAAGGCGTGCTGACCGGCAAGTACCGGCCGGGCGAGATCCCGCCGGGCTCACGGGGCGCCAAGTCGGCCGAGGCGCGTCCGCTGCTCCTGCCGGACCTCCTCGAACGCGTCGGCATGCTGCGCGGCGTCGCCGACGAGGCCGGGCTGACCATGGCCCAGCTGGCGCTCGCGTGGACGTTGCAGCACAACACCGTCGCCTCCGTGGTGACCGGCGCGAGCACCGCCGCCCAGGTGACCGAGAACGCCAAGGCGGCAGGCGTGGTGCTGGACCTCGACGCGCTGACGCGGATCGATCACCTGCTGGGCAGTTTCGTGCAGACGGATCCGCGGCTGACCTGGTCACCACCCGCGACCACCTGAAGTCCGTGAAGGCCTCCTTCACTACCTTCAGGGTAGGGAAGGAGACCTTCACGGACACTCCATGCCTCCGACGATGTTGCGAAAGTGGCTTTCGCAACGTTGAAGGTTGCGAAAGTGGCTTTCGCAACGCGCCTCCCTACCCCCTCACGAGGGCAAGGCGGTCCGCAGGATGGCCTCGAAGCGTTCCGCCGTCGGCGGTTCGTCGCGCAGCAATCCCTGCAGCAGCACTCCGTCCACCAGCCCCACCACCATCTCGACCCGCACCGGATCGGCGGTGTAGCGGCGGGCGAAGTCGGCCAGCGCCGCCAACCAGCGATCGGTCGACTCGCGCAGCTTCGGCTCCCTCGCCGCCAAGAGATACAACTCGTACTCCGCCAGCAGATGGGCGGGCTTGGCGACGACTTCGGCCATCAAGGCGGCGAATCCACGCAGCGCGTCCTCGCCCCCGTCGGCCTCGGCGGCGAGTGCCCGCATCCGTTCGGAGTCCTCGTCCATGCACTGGGTGAGCGCGGCGGTCAGCAGGTCTCCGATCCCCCGGAAGTGGTACGCGGCCGCTGTCGCGGGCAAACCCGCCTCACGGGCGACCGTGCGGTGACTGACCCCCGAGACCCCGTCCCTCGCGACGATGCGCAGCGTGGCCTGGATCAGTTCCCGTTTGCGTTGTTCACCTTTGGCGAGACGGCCGTCGGTGCTCGGCTCGTTCAGCGTGCCGCCTCCTCGCTGATCGCGGTCTTCCTGCTCAGCAGAGGATACGAGAGCAGGGCGATGACGATGGTCAAGCCGCCGGCGGCGACCGCCACGGCGAACCCGCCGTCCGGCCCGAACCGGTCGACGACCTCACCCGACACCGCGGCGCCGAGCGCGACACCGATGCTGAGGCCGGTGATCGCCCACGTCATCCCCTCGGTGAGTTTCTCCGCCGGGACGACCTTCTCGATCATCTCCATCACGACGATCATCGTGGGAGAAAAGAACAATCCGGCAACGAACACCACCGCGCACAGGCTCACGACGCCGTCGACGACCAGCAACGGCAGCACGCTCGCGGCGGTGCCCGCGGTGCCGATCAGCAGCAGCCGAGGCGGTGTCATGGCCGGTTTGAGCGTCCCGAAGACCAGTCCCGAGATCGCGGAGCCCACGGCGTAGACCGAAACGACGACGCCCGCCGCCGACGGCGACCCGACGTGCCGGGCGAACGCCACGCTGACCACGTCGACCGTGCCGACGATGACGCCGCCCGCCATCAGCGTCAGCACCAGCATCCGCACCGCGCCCAGGCGGATCGCCGAACTCCCGGCCGATCCGCTCGGCGGCAGCACGGGCGGTTCCGTCTCGCGTTGCGCGACGAACAGCAGCACTCCGACGGCGAGGAAGACCACGGCGACCAGCGGCCCGGCCTCGGGGAAGACAGTGGTGCACAGCGCTACCGACAGCGCGGGCCCGATGACGAAGGTCAGCTCGTCGACCACCGATTCCAGCGCGAAAGCGGTGTGCAGCCGGGGCGAGCCGCGGTACAGCCCCGACCACCGGGCGCGGACCATCGCCGCCATACTGGGCATGAACCCGGCGAGGATCGCGGACACGTACAGCGTCCAGACCGGTGCCCCGAAGCGTGCGCAGAGCAGGAGCGCGCCGAGCGCCATCACGCTGATCCCCGTGACAGACAACAGGATCCGGCTCTGTCCCCGGCGGTCCACCAGCCTCGACACCTGCGGCCCGAGCAGCGCCATGGACAGCGTGAACGCCGCCGACACCAGACCGGCGAGCCCGTAGTCGCCCCGTGTCTGCGCCAGCATCGTGATGATCCCGATCCCCATCATCGGGACGGGGATCCTGGCGACCAGACCGGCGGCGGAGAAGGCGAGAGAACCCTTCGCGGCGAACAGCTCTCGATACTGGCCTGGCACGACATCCCCCACAACTTGAACGATCGTTACATTTTGAACGGTCGTTTCACTTTATACACGCGGCCGGCCCAGCCCCGCAACGAGTACTCACCCGCCGTCTCATCACCCGGCCGACCGCTCCCCGAAGACGCGAAAGCCACTTTCGCAACCTCGAAGGTTGCGAAAGTGGCTTTCGCGTCATGCCGGGCCAGCGACGACCTCGGCGTCGAGGTCAGCTCAGACTCGAGCAGGGCCTCGCATCAGGGTCCTGCGCTCCCTTGGGCACCCACCGCACGTTCGCGAACGAAGCGGAGAACTTGGCGTCCGTGTAAACCAGGAACGGCGTGTTGACGTTCTCCAGATCCAGCCCGTTGGCGAAGCACGACACCGGGATCTTCACCGTCGACTTCGGCGCTCCCGCCAGATCGGTGAACAGCTTGGTCGCGTTCACCTCGGAGAAGCACGGGTAGACGCAGTGCATGCTGATCACCGTCCGGCCGGCGGGCGCCTCGTGCACGATCGTGTCGAACTCCAGCGCCGCGTCGGCGTTGAGGTAGCCCCGCAGATCGTTGGTACCGGCCGGGTTCTGGAAGTAGAGCTGCGCCGGCCCGGTGCCGGTCCAGGTCGACTTGAGCCCGTCCTGCTGCACGTTCACGTCCGACTGGACGACGTTGATCTCGGCGTGCGAAGCGGCGCCGTCGGGACCGATCTCGGTACCGCCCCAGTTCTCCGCCGAGCCGATGAAACCCTTGTACGGCGCGACATCGGTGCGGTTGAACACTTCGAGATCCTCGGTCGCCGTGCCGCCGCCACCGGTCGAGCCGCAGGTCACCGGCCCGGCCGTCTCGTCCAGCTGGCCGATGGTGACGCGCTGCCCGGTCTTGAGGCCATAACCGAGTTTGAACAGCGGGTCGTAGTCGGCCGAACCCGCGTTCAGCGGCGTCTGACACGCGCTCTTCGGCCACGAGTACGGCAGCGTGCCCTTGAAGCCACCCTTGAGCAGGACGTCGGCGACACCGCCGCCTTCGGTGCCGGGCAGCCAGGCCGCGACGAACGCGTCGGAGCGGTTGAGCTCCTTGTTCATGTACAGCGGGCGGCCGCCGACGTAGACGGTGACGACGGGAGCGCCCTTGCCACGGACCTTGTCCAGCACGGCCAGATCCTCGGGGTAGAGCTTCGAGGCCTCCAGCGTCTTGCGGGTCAGGTCACCGACGCCTTCCGCGTACGGCGTCTCACCGATGACGGCGATGACGGCGTCGTAGCCCTTCGGGTCCGTGTCGCCCTTCTCGTCGAAGGTGACGTTGACGTCACCGAGCTGTTGCTTGAGCCCGGCGAGGATCGACGTCGCATTGGGGAAATCGGCGTTGGTGTTACCGGTCCCCTGCCAGCTCAGCGTCCAGCCACCGGTCTGGTTCTGGATGCTGTCCGCGCTCTTGCCGACCACGAGGACCTTCGACTTCGGCTTCAGCGGCAGCACGTTGCCGTTGTTCTTCAGCAACGTCTGCGAAGAACGGACGGCGTCGCGCGCCAGCCAGGTCTCCTTCAGCGCCTCGTCGGAGTTGGCGTAGGACCGGTCCGACGGCTTCTGCGACTCGTACAGCCCCGAACGCAGCTTGACCCGCAGGATCCGGGTCACCGCGTCGTCGATCCGCGAAAGCGGGATCCGGCCGTCGTTCACCTGGGCGACGGTGTTGGCGATGAACGCCTTCCAGTCGTTCGGCACCATCACGATGTCGATGCCGGCGTTGATCGCCTGCGGGCAGGAAGCGTTGGTGCAGCCGGGAACCTGGCCGATACCGTTCCAGTCGGACACGACGAGGCCGTCGAAGCCCATCTTTCCCTTGAGGATCTGGTTCAGCGCCTTGTCGCTGCCGTGCAGCTTGCCCTCGTCGATGCCGAGTTCGGCGTTGGTCCAGCTGTTGAACGACACCATCACGGTCTGGGAGCCCGCCGCGAGCGCGCCGTAGTAGCCCTGACCGTGGACGTTGATCATCTCGGCTTCGGACGACGGATTGACGCCCTGGTCCTGGCCCTTGAGGGTGCCGCCGTCCCCGATGAAGTGCTTGGCGGTACCGATCACGCCGTTGTAGCCGATGCGTTTGGTCGAGCCGTCCTGGAGACCGTTGATCGCCTCGTAGCCGTAGGCCCGGGTGATCCGCGGGTCCTCGGAGAACCCTTCGTAGGTGCGGCCCCAGCGGTCGTCCTTGACGACGGCCAGCGTCGGCGCGAAGGCCCAGTCCTGGCCGGTGGCGCGGATCTGCCGGGCCGTCGCCGCGGAGATGTCGCGCACCAGGCACGGATCGTGCGCCGCGCCGAGACCGATGTTGTGCGGGAAGACGGTGGCGCCGTACACGTTGTTGTTGCCGTGCACGGCGTCGATACCCCAGATCACCGGGATCTTCGTCCGGCTGCCCTTCGCGGCTTCCCAGTAGGCGTCCGCGAGCTTGAGCCAGTCCTGCTGGGAGGCGTGCTTGTCCTTGTTCGGCCACGAACCGCCGCCGTTGAGGACCGAGCCGATCGAGTACTGCCGGACCTCGTCGGGGGTGATCGCGGCGATCTCGGGCTGCGTCATCTGCCCGACCTTCTCCTCCAGGGTCATCCCTTCGAGGATCCGGGCGATCCGCCGCTCGTCCCCGCCCTTGCCCTTGAACCGGCTTTCGACCTTCGGCCAGTCGGCGAGCGTCGGCAGGCTCTTCTCGATCCGGGCACAGCCGTCCCGGTCGAACGCGGGCTTCCCGATCACCGGTCGTTCGGCGGCGACGGCGGCGGGCGTGGCGACCACGGCCCCGCCGAGCAGCGTGAGACTCATCAAGGCGATCAGCGGACTTCGGCGCGCACGGGCACGTCTTGCCATGGTCTGGTCCATTCTGCGGAAGGCGGGGACCGGCCGATCCTCACCGGACCCGGCGGCCGCGTCAAGAGTTTCCGGCCGGTACGGCGAGTGTTAATTTTTGCCATGAACTAAGATTCGGCGAGTCACCCGGCCACGCGCCGCCGGTTCCGCCGCTTGGCGGTATACGGCAGCGCGAACAGGTAGAGACCGCTGAACATCAGCAGGAAGAGCGGCGGCAGTGGGGTGTAGAGCACCCACTCGGCCGGGTCGCCCGACGCGACGACCACGAAGCACACGACGACGGTGGCGACGAAGACGAGCGACGTCCACCGGTGGAACGTCCGGATCCGCTTGCTCACGGGAACCTCCTGGAGTCGTTTTGCCCGTGGCGAAGACGCTAGGGATCCCGTGGACCTCGACGCTTCTCGATTCCTGACCGGTCCGCTTGACCTCCAGATTACTTGAGCTTTTACCGTCACGGGAAACGAAGGGAATCACTCATGACCGTCTTGGTAACCGGCGCCACCGGGAACACCGGCCGCCACGTCGTCGCCGAACTCGTCTGCCGCGGGGAACGCGTCCGGGCACTCAGCAGGAACCCCGCCGCGGCGCGGCTTCCGGCAGGCGTCGAACTCGTGGAAGGCACGCACACCGCGCCGGAAACGCTGAACGACGCCCTCGACGGCGTCACCCGGCTGCACATCACCGTGACGGCAGGGCTCGCCGACGTCGGCGCCGATCTGGTCAAACGTGCCGTGGACGCGGGTGTCCGGCGCATGACCGTCGTCTGGGGCGGCTACGTCGGGCCGACGGAACAGGCCATGGCCGAGTCCGGCGTCGAGTGGACGCGGCTGGAGCCGCAGGAGTTCATGTCCAACGCCCTGACCTGGGTCGACTCCGTCCGCGCCGACGGCGTGGTCCGTGAGCCGTTCGACCTCCCGAGCGCGGTCGTGCACGAGGGCGACATCGGCGCCGTGGCCGCCACCGCGCTCGTGGAGGACGGGCATTCGGGCAAGGTCTACAACCTCACCGGCCCGGAAGCGCTGACCACGAGCGAACGGATCGCGATCCTCGGCTCCGGCGTCGGCCGCGACATCGCGCTGGAGCGGATCACGCGGCAGCAGGCGATCGACCGGCTGCTGGCCGAAGGCGTCTCGGTCGCGGACGCCGAGTACGTCGTCGGCTGGCACAGCGATCCGCCGGTGGAGGCGCGCACCGTCGTCGACACGATCGAGAAGGTGACCGGACGCCCTGCCCGCACCTTCGCGCAGTGGGTCGCCGAGCACGCCGACCGGTTCAAGGCGTGAGCGGTCCGACCTGCGTGACGCGCCCCGTGCGGTAAACCCCGGCCGCCCGCCTGGTCACCGTGGTCGTGAGTGGCGTTTCGGGTTCTAACCCGAAACGCCACTCACGACCACCCGGACCGGCAAGCCCTCGCTACCCCTCGGCGGACTTGAACCACGCGCCGATCCCGGCGAGCGCGCCCGGACCGTAGTCGCCCCGGACGTCGTCGGCCAGATCCGCGATGGAGACCCCGCGCAACGCCGCCCGCCACTGGACTTCGGCGTTCGCCATCGCGCGGCTGATGGCGCACGGCGTCGCGCACGCCTCGGGCGGCGTCGCCATCGGGCCGCGCTGCCGGATCTCGGTGCAGACGAAGGCCGGGCCAGGGCCGTCGATGGCCTCGACGACGTCGAGCACGGTGATCTCCGAAGGCGGCCGGGTGAGGACGTATCCCCCGGCCTTCCCCTGCACCGACCGGATGAGGCCGGCCCGGGAAAGCGCCTGGAGCTGCTTCGCGAGGTAACTCGGCGAGACGTCGTGCAGCTGCGCCAGGCGCGCGGCGGGCGCGGGTTCGTCGACCGAGGTCAGCACGACACAGCAGTGCAGTGCCCACTCGACCCCACCGGACATCTTCACCCGGATGACTCTAACCCGCCTCTTGACTCGGACACAATGTATCCGAGTATTATCTCGGACATGAGTTGTCCGGGTTAACCGGACGACACCGGCGAAGGGCACTGGGTCATGAAATTCGCGATCATCGGCGGGACCGGGCTGATCGGTTCGCAGGTCGTGCGCAATCTGAATGAGGCGGGGCACGAGGCCGTGCCGCATTCGCCGTCCACCGGGGTCGACCTGCTCACCGGCCAGGGGCTGGACAGCGCGCTCGACGGCGCCGACGTGGTCGTCAACCTCACGAACTCGCCGACCTTCGACGACGCCTCCCCCGCGTTCTTCCGGACGTCGATGGACAATCTCGTCGCGGCCGCGAAGAAGGCGGGCACCGGGCATTTCGTGATCCTGTCGATCGTCGGCGTCGACCAGGTGCCCGACCTCGACTACTACCGGGCGAAGACGCTGCAGGAGGACATCCTCAAGGAGAGCGGCGTCCCCTACTCGATCGTCCGCGCCACCCAGTTCATGGAGTTCGTCGGCGCGGTCCTGTCCTGGACCTCCGACGAGACCGCGGTCCGCCTGCCCACCACCCCGATCCAGCCGATCGCCGCGGCGGACGTCGCCGCCGCCGTTTCCGAGGTGTCGGCAGGGAAGCCACTGAACGGAACCCTCGACGTCGGCGGCCCGGACGTCTACCCGCTGGACGAGCTGGGCCGGATCACGTTGTCCGCCAAGGGAGATTCGCGTCCGGTGACCGTCGACGAGACCGCGGGCATGTTCGCCGCCGTCAAGGGCGACGTCCTCACCACGAAGGACGGCGCCCGCATCGCCGGGACCCGCTACCTCGACTGGCTGAAGTAACGGCACAGCGCGTGAAGGCCCCCTTCCCTCGGCTCAGTCGAGGGAAGGGGGCCTTCACGCGCTTCGGGATCAGCTCGGCAGCAGCGCCGGAGCAGCGAGACGGCTGGCGTTGGCCGCTTCGTCGTCCGGCTGGGCCTGCGCGGAACGCTCCGCCTCGACCCGCGCGAGGTAATTGGCGACCTCGCGCTCCTGCTTGTGCGAGTCCCAGCCCAGCAACGGCGCCATCAGTTCCGCCACCACCGGCGCCGCCGTCACACCGCGGTCCCGCTCCTCGATGGAGATGCGGGTGCGCCGCGTCAGGACGTCCTCCAGGTGCAGCGCGCCTTCGTGCGAGACCGCGTAGACGACCTCCGCCTTCAGGTACTCCGCCGTCCCAGGGATCGCTTCGCCCAGTTCGGGACGTTCCGAGATCGACTCCAGGATGTCCTCGATCGCGGTGCCGTAGCGCTGGAGCAGGTGCTCGATACGGGCGATGGGCAGTCCCGTGCGCTGCACCAGCGAGTGCCGCGCGCCCCACAGCTCGTGGTAACCCGTCGCGCCGACGATCGGCAGCCGCTCGGTCCACGACGACGGCGCGGGACGGCCGAGGTCCTCCACCGCCACGTCGACCGCGTCGGCCGCCATCACGCGGTACGTCGTGTACTTGCCGCCGGCCACGATCACCAGACCCGGCACCGGATGCGCCACGGCGTGCTCCCGCGACAGCTTCGTCGTCGACGTCGCCTTCGCGGCCAGCAGTGGCCGAAGCCCCGCGTAGACACCTTCGATGTCGTCCGCGGTGATCGGCGTGCGCAGGACCGCGTTGAGGTGATCGAGCACGTAGTCGACGTCCGCCTGGCTGGCCGCCGGGTGTTCGCGGTCGAGGTCCCATTCGGTGTCGGTGGTGCCGACGATCCAGTGCCGTCCCCACGGGATGACGAACAGGACGCTCTTCTCGGTGCGCAGGATCAGCCCGGTGTCCAGGTCGATCTTCTCGCGCGGCACCACCAGGTGGATGCCCTTCGACGCGCGCACGGTGAACGGCGCGGGGATGCCCGCCGCTTCGGCCATGTCGTCGCTCCAGACGCCGGTGGCCGCGACGACCGTCTTCGCCCGGACCTCGATCTCCGCTCCGCTCTCGCGGTCGACGACCTTGGCGCCGACGACGCGTTCGCCGTCGCGGATCAGCGACGTGACCCGGGCACGGGTGAGGACGGAGGCGCCCTGCTCGGCCGCGGTCCGCGCGATGGTCATCGTGTGGCGCGCGTCGTCGACCTGCGCGTCGTAGTACTGGATGGCGCCGATCAGGGCGTCGTCCGCGAGGCCGGGAGCGACCTTGCCCGCGCCACGCTTGGACAGATGCCGGTGCCGCGGCAGGGCCCGCGCTCCACCGAGGGTGTCGTAGAGCGTGACCCCCGCGCCGATGTAGCCGCGTTCCCAGACGCGGTGCTTGAGCGGCACGAGGAACTTCACCGGCCGGACCAGATGCGGCGCCAGCGTCTGCAGCAGCAGGCTCCGCTCCTTCAGCGCCTCACGGACGAGCTTGAAGTCCAGGTTCTCCAGGTAACGCAGCCCGCCGTGGATCAGTTTGGACGATCGGCTGGACGTGCCCGCGGCGAAGTCACGGGCCTCGACGAGCGCGACGGAGAGCCCGCGCGACGCCGCGTCGAGCGCGACGCCGGCACCGGTCACTCCCCCGCCGACGACGAGGACGTCGATCTCCTCGCGAGCGAGCTTGCGCAGCGTCTCAGCACGGTAGACCGGGGAAAGCGGTACGGGTGTCACTCTGTTCCTCCTGTTCATCGGGCTCACTCGACCTCGACCCAGTCGAGCGTGCGGCCGACGGCCTTCTGCCAGCCCGCGTAGCCCTCGGCGCGCTGTTCGTCCGTCCACGACGGCTCCCAGCGCTTGTCCTCGTTCCAGTTCTGTTCCAGCTCGTCGGTGTTCTTCCAGAACCCGACGGCGAGCCCGGCCGCGTAGGCGGCGCCGAGCGCGGTGGTCTCCGCGACGACCGGCTTCGACACCGGCACACCGAGGATGTCCGCCTGGAGCTGCATGCAGAGTTCGTTCGCCGTCACGCCACCGTCCACACGCAACACGTCGAGCGTGACGCCCGAGTCGTTCTGCATGGCCTCGACGACGTCGCGCGTCTGGTAGCAGATCGCTTCGAGGGTCGCCCGCGCCAGATGCGCGTTGGTGGTGGCGCGCGTGAGGCCGACGATCGCCCCGCGCGCGTCGGATCGCCAGTACGGCGCGAAAAGCCCGGAGAACGCGGGGACGAAGTAGACGCCGCCGTTGTCCTCGACCTGGCGCGCGAGGCTCTCGCTCTGGGACGCGCCGCTGATGATGCCCAGCTGATCGCGCAGCCACTGGACGGCGGAGCCCGTGACGGCGATCGAACCTTCCAGCG
Source organism: Amycolatopsis roodepoortensis (assembly GCF_024628825.1). Taxonomy (NCBI): domain Bacteria; kingdom Bacillati; phylum Actinomycetota; class Actinomycetes; order Pseudonocardiales; family Pseudonocardiaceae; genus Amycolatopsis; species Amycolatopsis roodepoortensis. The sequence continues at coordinate 8,879,292 of NZ_CP102415.1, read as the reverse complement.
CGTACACCGGCTTCTCGTCGCCGAACTGGTAGGCCAGCGTCGTGAGCAGGCCGTGCTTCGAGCGCACGACCTCGTGCCCGGTGTTGAGCAGCAGGAAGTTGCCGGTGCCGTAGGTGTTCTTGGCCTCGCCGGGACGGAAGCACACCTGGCCGACGGTCGCCGCCTGCTGGTCGCCGAGCACGCCGGTGATGGCGACCTCGCCGCCGAGCGGGCCGTCCGCGCGGGTGACGCCGAAGCGGCCGTTGTTCGACGACGGCGCGATCGACGGCAGCATCTGCTTGGGGACGCCGAAGAACGACAGCAGTTCGTCGTCCCACTCCAGCGTTTCCAGGTCCATGAGCATGGTGCGCGACGCGTTCGTCGGGTCCGTCACGTGAACGCCGCCGTCGGGCCCGCCGGTGAGGTTCCAGATGAGCCAGGTGTCGGTGGTGCCGAAGAGCGCGTCACCCTTTTCGGCGTCCTCGCGGACGCCCTCGACGTTCTCCAGGATCCACTGGAGCTTGCCGCCGGAGAAGTAGGTGGCGGGCGGCAGACCGGCCTTCCGCCGGATGACGTCGCCCTTGCCCTCGCGCTCCAGCGCCGACGCGATCCGGTCGGTGCGGGTGTCCTGCCACACGATGGCGTTGCAGTAGGGCCGCCCGGTGCGGCGGTTCCACACGACGGTGGTCTCACGCTGGTTGGTGATGCCGAGCGACGCGAGGTCGGCGGCGGTCAGCTTCGCCTTGTTGAGCGCGGTGGCGATGACCGAACGGGTCCGCTCCCAGATCTCGGTGGCGTCGTGCTCGACCCAGCCCGGCTTGGGGAGGATCTGCTCGTGCTCGAGCTGGTGGCGGGCGATCTCGTTGCCGCCGTGGTCGAAGATCATGAAGCGCGTGCTGGTGGTGCCCTGGTCGACGGCGCCGATGTAGTCAGGCATGGTTCGCTCCTTAGGAAACGCGCTCGATGTCCTTGGCGGGCAAGGCTTCCGGCGCCGGTTCGGCGGGCAGGTAACGCTCGATGAAGAACTTGTAGATCGCACCGCCGATGACCGCGCCGATGACCGGCGCCACGATCGGGATCCACCAGTACGGATAGCCGTATTGGTCGGTGAACGCGGTGTCGTAGCCGGTCAGCCAGGACATCAGCCGCGGGCCGAAGTCGCGGGCGGGGTTGATCGCGTAGCCGGCGTTGGTGCCCCAGGCCATGCCGATCGCGACCACCAGGAAGCCGACGACGACCGGGGCGAGGTTCGCGGCGGGCGCGGTGTTGCGGAGGTCGGTGATGGCGAAGATCACCAGCGCGAGGATCGCGGTCCCGATGATCTGGTCGCGGAACGCGCCCCAGTCACCCACCGGCAGGGTTCCGTTACCCGGAAGGGTGGAGAAGACACCCTGGGTCTTGATCGTCAGGCCGGGGTCGGCGGCGTTGAGCACCTCGGTGTAGTTCCAGCGCACCAGCAGCGCGCCCAGGAACGCGCCGGCGGTCTGCGCCAGGGCGTACGGGGCGACCTTGCGCCACGAGAAGCCCTTGAACACCGCGAGCGCCACCGTGACGGCGGGGTTCAGATGCGCGCCGCTGATCCGTGAAGCCACGTAGATACCGAGCGTGACACCGATGCCCCAGGCCCACGCGATGCTGTCGTGGTCCCCGATGCCCGCGGCGACGACTTGAGCCACCACCCCGCAGCCGAACAGGATGAGGATCATCGTCCCGACGAACTCCGCCGCCAGTTCGCCCGCCAGTCCGCGAGCCTTGAGGTTTCGCACCATTGCTTCCTCCACAAAGGACACCGTTGCCCTGTTGAGGCCGAAGTTAAGTTCGCGGAAACACGGGGTCAACGGACGCCGGTCGGCATTGTCGAACGGCCGAAGACGATGTTCGACATTGTCGAATCAGGGCCGGTCGGGCTACGGTTGAGCCGTGCCCGGTCCGATCCAGTCCATCGAGCGCGCCGCCGCGATCCTGCGGTTGCTGGCGCGCGGTTCGGGGCGTCTGGGGGTCGGCGAGATCGCCGATTCCCTCGAACTCGCCAAGGGAACGGCGCACGGGATCCTGCGCACCCTGCAAGGGGTCGGCTTTGTCGAACAAGACCGCGACACCGGGAAATACCAACTGGGCGCGGCACTGCTGCACCTCGGCACGAGCTATCTCGACGTCAACGAGCTCCGGTCGCGCGCGATCAACTGGGCCGACGCGCTGGCCGCGCGCAGCGGTGAGGCCGTCCGGATCGGCGCGCCACTGGAAGGCCGGGTCCTGGTGGTGCACCACGTCTTCCGCCCCGACGACAGTCTGCAGACCCTCGACGTCGGGACGCTTCTGCCGTTGCACGCGACCGCGCTCGGGAAAGTGCTTCTGGCCTACGACACCGGTCTCGTGGCATCGTTGCGCACCGGCGAGCCGGAGGCCTACACGCGCCGGACCCTGGTCACCCAGACCGCCATCAAACGCGCCTGTGGCAAGGTGCGCGAGGCGGGCTGGGCGTGCGAGAACGGCGAGATGATCACCGGCGAAGCCGGGATAGCGGCGCCGATCCGCGGCCACGGCGGCATCGTGGTCGGCGCGATCGGGGTGTCCGGCGCGACGGAACGGATCTGTGAAGCCGACGGCAGCCCGATCCCCCGGCTGCTCGGCCACGTGCGCGACGCGGCACGGGCGGTCTCCCGCGATCTCGGCGCGTCCCGATGGTGATGGAGGTGCTCGCGTGGTCCAGCGCTACGTGATGTCGATCGACCAGGGCACCACCTCGACGCGGTGCATCCTGTTCGACGCGCGCGGCAGGCTGGTGTCGGTCGCGCAGCGCGAACACCAGCAGCACTTCCCCCGGCCGGGGTGGGTCGAGCACGACGCGACGGAGATCTGGCGCAACGTCGGCCGGATCGTGCCGCAGGCGCTGGCCGACGCCGGCGTCGAACCGGCGCAGGTGGTCGGCCTCGGCATCGCGAACCAGCGCGAGACGACGGTGCTGTGGGACCGGCACACCGGCAACCCGGTCGGGCGCGCGATCGTCTGGCAGGATACCCGCACCGACGCGATGCTCGAACAGCTCGCCCGCGAGCCGGGCGCCGACCGCGTCCGGCGGCTGTGCGGGCTGCCGCTGGCGACGTACTTCTCCGCTCCCCGGATCCGCTGGATGCTGGAAAGGACTCCTGGCCTGCGGGAACGCGCCGAGCGCGGCGACGTGCTGTTCGGGACGGTCGAGAGCTGGCTGATCTGGAACCTGACCGGCGGGCCCGACGGCGGCGTCCACGTCACCGACGTCACCAACGCCTCGCGCACCATGCTGATGAACCTGCGGACGCTGTCCTGGGACGACGAGCTGCTGGAGTTCTTCGACGTCCCGCGCGCGATGCTGCCGGAGATCCGCCCGTCGACCGAGGTGTACGGGACGACGTCGCGGGTGGTGCCGGGGATCCGGATCGCGGCCGCGCTCGGCGACCAGCAGGCGGCGCTGTTCGGCCAGACCTGCTTCGCGCCCGGCGAAGCGAAGTGCACGTACGGCACAGGCAGCTTCCTGCTGCTCAACACCGGCCCGACGCCCGTGCTTTCGACCCACGGCATGCTGACCACCGTCGGGTTCAAGATCGGCGACGAGCCCGCCGTCTACGCCCTCGAAGGGTCGATCGCCGTCACCGGGTCGCTGGTGCAGTGGTTCCGCGACGGGCTCGAACTGATCGGCAGCGCGCCCGAGATCGAGACACTGGCGCGGACGGTCGAGGACAACGGCGGCTGCTACATCGTGCCCGCCTTCTCCGGCCTGTTCGCGCCGCACTGGCACAGCGAGGCACGCGGCGTGATCGCCGGGCTGACGTCGTACATCACCAAGGGGCACCTCGCCCGCGCTGTGCTGGAGGCGACCGGCTGGCAGACGCGTGAGGTCGTCGACGCGATGAACGCCGATTCGGGGCTCGCGCTCTCGACGCTCAAGGTGGACGGCGGGATGACCGCCGACAACCTGCTGATGCAGTTCGTCGCCGACGTCCTCGACGTGCCGGTGGTGCGCCCGATGGTCGCCGAGACGGTCTCGCTGGGCGCGGCGTACGCGGCCGGGCTGTCGGTCGGGTACTGGCCGGACCTGGAGGGCCTGCGGCGGAACTGGCACCGCGCCGGGCAATGGCTGCCGACGATGGACCCGGCCCGCCGCGACAGCGAGTATTCGCACTGGCGCCAGGCCGTGGAACTGACGTTCGGCTGGATGCGCCCGGGCCCGACCGCCGCTCCCCCGGGCTCCGACCTGGTCGAGGTCGTCCTGGCCGACCACCGCCGGATCGAACAGCTGTTCCGGGACCTCCGCAACGACGAGGCCGATCGCCCGGCACTGATCGCCGAGCTCTCGGCGGCGCTGGTCGCCCACGCCACCGCGACCGAACGGATCATCCGTCCCGATGCGAGCGACCGCGGGCTCGCGGACGAGCTGCTGGCCGTACTGGAATCCGCCGATCCCGAGAAAGCGTTGGCGGTACTGGAGAACTCGGTGGACGCGCATATCCGCGCCGAGGAACGCGGGTTGCTGAACGAACTGCGGCGCACACTGTCCACTTCGGACCGAACGGGGCTCGGCCGGGCGTTCGTGGCCGAACGGCAGCGGCAGCTGGACCTCGACTGCGGCTCCGCCGCGCACGTCCGCGAGCAGGGTTCCCGGCTACGGCTTTCGTGACGTGCTAGCCTGTCGCCGTGCGCCGCTTTACCCGACTCGTAGTCAAGCGCGCCGGCTGAACCAGGTCGCCGGCGCGCAATCCGGCGACCCCTCGATACGGGGCATCTCCCGGGACCTGGCCCTCCATGGCCTGTACTTTTCCCGCCCTTGGAGTCCACGATGTCCGCTGTTTCGTTCCAGATCCCCGCACCCCGCTCGTCCATGCTGGTCCGCCGCCGGATCGCGACCTACTTCGTCGGTGGCGTCGAGCAGATCCCCGGCCTGGTCGAGGCGCTCGGCTGCCTGGTCCACGATCTGTCCGTCGACGTCCGCGACGGCGTCCGCGAAAGCACCATGACCTGCGCCGTCCTGATCGACGCCGATGAGGTCGAGCCGCTGCTGGAGAGGCTGCGGGAGCTGTCGTCGGTCGTCTCCTCGGAACTGGTCTGACCCGAAACTCGTAACTCGCGTGCTCAGAGGCGTAACTCGCGTGATTGGAGGCGTATCTCACGAGTTACGCCTCCAATCACGCGAGTTGCGTCTCCAAACACGCGAGACCGGCGTCAAGCCCCGTATGCCCGAAGTCGCTGCACGGTGTCACCGCCGACCTGGCTCCCCGTCTGCGAAAGTGACCTCGGCCGTGTTCTCCACGATCACTCTGAAAGCGCTTACAAGAAGCTCGGCGAAACAGGCCCCGGAAGCCGCCGACACACCGCCGGTCTGGGCTTTGAGCGCGGCCAGCTGCTCGCCCGCCAGCGGCGCGACCCGGTCCATGAACTGTCCGAGGAACCGCAGGGCCGCGGCGGGCGGGACCCCGGCTCCGGCGAGCTCCGCCACCGCGCGCGAGACCGACGGGCGCACGACGGCCGGCGTCCCCGCGTCGTCCCGCCCGAGCACGCCGTGCCGCTCCAGGCAGCGGACGAGGGCGGGCTGGTCACGGGCGATGTCGGCCATCGCCGTGTCCAGCCCGTCGGCGCGGTCCACTGTGGTCGTTCCGAGCATCGCGGCGATGGACACCAGGTTGAAGCCCTGTTTCTGCAGCATCGTGATCCGCCGGAGGCGCCGCAGGTGGGTCGGCCCGTAGTAGGCGGTCCTGCCGTGCCGCACCGGTGGGGCGAGCAGGCCCCTCGTCTGATGTGCCCGGATATTGCGCGCCGACATGCCGACGATCGTGGAGAGTTCTTCGATCGTGTATCCGGCCGGTCTCGGCGAAAAGGGCTTCACGCCGATCAGCTTAACAATGGTCGGATGAGTGCACCATGAAGCCACGGCAATGGCGCCGCCACTGTCAACCGGCTGAATCAGCGAGTTGCCATAAGTTGATCGGTTCGCGCGCCTGGACACAAGACGAACGCCTGGTTTACATGGTTTCGTGCCAAGTAATGCCGGTTTTGGGGCGTTCCGCGCCCATCGGCTGCTCCAGTCAGGCGATCTTGATGGGCCGCTGACTTCCCTGCCGTTTAAATGCACCTGAGACATCTGATGTCTCGACTCTGTCGACGCCTGCGGAGCGCCGCTGAACCCGACGGCCGGTCGTCAAAGTTTCAACTTTCGCCCAGGAGGTTTCAATGTTCTGGAAACGGATCGCGGTCGCGGCCGTTGCCGCGACCGGGCTGGCCACGGCGCTGGTGGTGTCCCATCAGGACACTCCCGCCGCCGCGGTCGAGCCCACCGCGGCGGCGGTGCCCAAGTTCGACCACATCGTCCTCGTGATGTTCGAAAACAAGGACTACAAGGAGATCAGCGGCAGCTCGAAGGCGCCCTACTTCAACCAGCTCGCCGCACAGGGAGCCAAGTTCACCAAGGCCTACGGGACGACGCATCCGAGCCAGCCGAACTACATCGCCCAGTTCGCGGGCTCGACGCACGGGGTCGACAGCAACAAATGCCAGGATCTCGGGAACAAGGAGAACCTCGCTTCCCAGCTGGCGGGAATCGGCAAGAAGTTCGTCGGCTATGCCGAAAGCATGCCATCCGACGGCTACACCGGCTGCACGAAGGGAAAATACGCGCGCAAGCACAACAGCTGGGTCAGCTTCAGCAATGTGCCGCCGTCGGCGAACAAACGGTTCTCGGCGTTCCCGAGCGACTTCACCAAGCTCCCGGACGTCGCTTTCGTGACCCCGGACCTGTGCAGCGACATGCACGACTGCCCGGTCGACACCGGTGACAAATGGCTGAAGAAGAACCTCGACGCCTACGCCCAGTGGGCCAAGACGCACAACAGCCTGCTGATCGTCAATTTCGACGAGGACAGCGGGACGTCGGTGAACCAGATCTTCACCACGTTCGTCGGTGCCAACGTGAAACCGGGCAGCTACAGCGAATCGATCAACCACTACTCGATCCTCCGCACGATCGAGGCGGCGTTCGGCCTGCCGGGCATCGGCAACGCGGCGAACAAGCCGCCGATCACGAACGTCTGGCGGTGACCGAGTGAACCCCGCGGGCGTGTCCACTGTGGACACGCCCGCGGGCGGCCTTGTCGGGCGCGGAAAGCTCCACGCCCGAGACGCGGCGACGGTGTCGAAAGCCACTTTCGGGACGTCTAATGTCCCGAAAGTGGCTTTCGCGACACGTCTCGACCAGGGGGCACGTCACGAACTCGTCAGCGTCGCACCCGGACTCGCCTCACCCCACAACAGTTCTTCGGCTCCCCCGCAGGAAGGCACGACCGTGAACACCCGCACCCGCGTCTTGATCGCCGTCATCGGAACCCTCGCGCTGGCCGCGGCCGCCGTGCTCTACGTCGGGGCGGCGGGCGCGCGCAACCAAGGCGCCGCCTCGGCGGGTACCAGCGACGCCGTCACCCTCGAAGGCCCTCGATTGCTGTTCCGCAGCACCGCCGACGCCGACCGCGGGCACGTGTCCAGTGTCAGCGCGACCGACCCCGGCGGGCCACGGGCGGTGTCGACCGTGTCCTGCAGCCGGGTCCACGCCGCGGGCGGCACCGCGATCTGCCTGCGGCCGGAAACCGGGCTGACCACCTACCAGCTGGCCGTGCTCGACCGCCGTCTCGCGGTGACGCAGGAGATCCCGCTGGTCGGGGTGCCCAACCGGGCGCGGGTCTCGGCCGACGGGCAACGGCTGGCGTGGACGGTGTTCGTCACCGGCGACTCCTACAACGGCGGCCGGTTCTCCACCCGCGCCGGCACCCTCGACCTCACCACCGGCGACGTCGAGGGCACGCTGGAGGACTTCGCCGTGACCGTGGACGGCAAGCCGTACAAGGCGGCCGACGTCAACTTCTGGGGCGTCACCTTCGCCCGGCAGCCGAACCGGTTCTACGCCACCATGTCGACCGGCTCGCACCGGTATCTCGTCGAAGGCGACTCGAAGGCCCGCACCGTGCGGACGGTGCGGGACAACGTCGAATGCCCGTCCCTCTCCCCCGACGAGACCCGCGTCGCCTACAAGTCCGCCATCGACGGCGACCCCGCGAAGGGCTGGCGGGTCTCGGTGCTCGACCTCTCCAGCGGCACGGTGACCCCGCTGGCCGAGACCCGGAGCGTCGACGACCAGCCGGCCTGGCTCGACGGCCGCACCGTCGCCTACGCCCTCCCCCGCACGCAAGGACACTCCGACGTCTGGGCCGTCCCCGCCGATGGGACCGGCTCGCCCCGGCTGCTCATCCCGGAGGCGGAGTCGCCCGCCGCGCTGCCCTAGGCTGCCGCGTATGAGGGCCGCGCTGCTGATCGTCGACATGCAGGAAATGCTCGTTCCCCTGGTCTGGCGCGGTGAGGAGCTGGCGGCCCGGATCGCCGGTCTCGCCCGGCGGGCCCGTGAGAACGGCGTCCCGGTGATCGCGCTGCGGCAGATCGGCGCTCCCGGCACCGACTTCGATCCCGCGTCGCCGGGCACCCGGGTCAGCGCGCTGCTCGGTCTCGAACCGGTCGACGTCGTGGTCGACAAAACGGCGACGGACTCCTTCTACCGCACCGGCCTGGCCGGTCTGCTGGCCGACCGGGGCGTCGACACCGTCGTGCTGACCGGGCTGGCCACCGACTACTGCGTCGACGCGACCGCCCGGTCCGCGCAGAGCCACGGGCTGGACGTCGTGCTGGTCGCCGACGGCCACGCGCCGTCCGCCGACGGCGACCCCACCACGGGCCTGACGGCCGAACAGGTCATCGCCCGGCACAACCTGCTCCTGAGCACGGCGATCCACCCCGGCGGACGGGTGCGCGTGGTGCCGTCGGCGAAGGTCGGGTTCACCGGCTCGTAGGATCGGCCCGCCATGATCACGAACTTCCTGCTCGACCACTCCGCCCTCGTGCCGGCGGCGATCCTCCTGCTCGCTCTCGTCTGCGCTGCCCTGGGCTATCTGTTCGCGGGCAGGCGCCGGATCCTGTGGACCCTCACCGGCGCGTCCCTGGTGCCGGTCTTCGCGCTGACCCTGGTGCCGACCGCGCACACGATCGACGAGGTCGTCTGCACGGCACAGTTCTTCCTGCCCACGCTCGGCTCGGTCGAACTCCTGGCCAACATCGCGCTGTTCCTGCCCCCGGTGTACTTCGCCGCGCTGGCGTCCCGGCGGCCGTTGACGATGCTCGCGGCGGGTTCGGCCCTGTCCGCCGCGATCGAGGCGTTGCAGGCGTTCGTCCCCGCCATCGGCCGCGCCTGCGACACCGGCGACTGGCTGATGAACACCGTCGGCGCCCTCCTCGCGACAGGCATGGCGTGGCTGGTGGGCCGCCGCGCTCAGTCGGGCAGTTCGACGGGCGCGATCTCGTCGTAGACGTCACCCGGTCCCGGGTTCGCCGGGTCCGTCTCGCCGCCGAAGTGATGCAGGACGCCCCACACCGCGTTGAGCGCCGTCTGGACGGCGCCCTCGGCCCAGCCCGCCGTCCACGAGACGTCGTCGCCCGCCAGGAACAGACCGCGGTGGCGTTCCTCCAACCGGTCCTGTTTGAAGTGGGTGAACAGCCGGTGCTGGTAGCGGTAGTGGCCGGGCAGGTTGGCCTTGAACGCGCCCATGAAATGCGGTTCGGCCTCCCACGACACGGTCACCGGGTCGCCGATGATGTGCCGCCGGACGTCGACGCCCGGATAGATCTCCTTCAGTGACTGCAGCATCACCTCGACCCGTTCGGAGACCGAGAGCGGCAGCCACTTCAGCGAATCGTCTGCCCACGTGTAGGACAGGCAGATCACCGCGGGCGCGTCCGGATCGTCGCCGAGCAGGTACGTGCCGCGCGGCATGCGGTCGGTGAGCGTCATGCTCATCGTGTCGCGGCCGGTCGCCGGGTCCTTGTCCAGCCAGAAGGGCCGGTCGACCGGGACGAAGACCTTCGAGGACTCCATGTAGTGCGTGCGCTCGATCGCCGTCCAGTGGTCGATCGGGAACAGCGCCTCGTCGCAGGCGATCTTCGACAGCAGCATCCAGCTCTGCGCGGTGAACACCGCCGCCGGATAGGTGCGGATGCGGCCTTCGGTGTCGGTCACGGTGATGTTGTTCGGCGCGGTGCGGTGCAGCCTCGCGACACCCGGGTTCGGGCTTCCGCCGTGGAGCGAGCTCAAACTCGTTCCCGCGGGCCAGAACGCGATGTCCTCGGGGGCGTGTTCCCACAGCCGCAACGGAAGCTGCCTGCTCCCGCCGACGATGCTGCGGTGCTCGTCGTCGGCGCCGGTGTAGACCACCCGCAGGATCTCCAGGATCGAGTTCGGGAAGTCGGTGTCCCAGCCGCCGGTGCCGAAGCCGACCTGCCCGAAGATCTCGCGGTCGCGGAACGAGGCGAACGCGGGCGAGTCGCAGAGGAAACCGTAGAAGGTCTGGTTGTCCAGCTTCGGCACGAGTTCGTTCCACAGCCGCTTGATCGTCTTCACGTCGCGGTCGCGGATCGCCTTCTGCATCTCGGGGAACGCGGCCTGCTCGGACAGCGTGCTGTCCCAGGCGGCCGCGACTTTGCCGAAGACGGCGGGGAGTTCGTCGGCGGTGCGCGCGTAGTGGCTCTCCCCCTTGAGGTCGACGACGGTGCTCGGCGTCCCCTCGGCCAGCGGGTTCGGGAACGGCGTGGTCTCCAGGCCGACCTTGTCGATGTAGTGGAAGAGCGCGGTCGACGAAGGCGGGAAGCGCATCGCGCCCATCTCCGCGACGACGTCGTCCGGGCAGCCGGGGAAGTTCACCGTGCGCAGGCGGCCGCCGATCTCGGCGATCTCGTACACGACCGGGCGCAGGCCGAGTTTCATCAGCTCGTACGCGGTGACGATGCCCGAGAGGCCACCGCCGATCACCGCCACCTCGGTGCCGTGGCGTTCGGCGGGGAGCGAACCGAGACCGGCGGGGTGGGCGAGGAAATCGTCGTAGGCGAACGGGAAATCGGGGCCGAACATGGTGATCGGGCGGCCCGCCGGTTCGTCGTGGTGGATCGCGGTCGGGAGGGCGGAGGTCATGCGGAAAGTCCTCGGTACAGCTCGGGCCGTCGGTCGGCGAGGTGGGTGTTCTCCAGACGCGACGCGACGAGCGCGTCACGGGTGACTTCGGCGCTGATCAGCTCCGGGCCGTCGTCCGCGCGGGCGAGCACTTCGCCGGTCGGGGCGACGACGCAGGAGCGGCCGCAGTAGGTCAGCTCCTGTTCGGTGTCGCACCGGTTCGCGTAGGCGACGAACAGCTGGCTCTCGTAGGCGCGGGCGGGCACCAGCGTGTCGGCGACCAGTTCGTACGGGCTCATCAGCGCGGTCGGGACCACGAGCAGTTCGGTCCCCGCCAGCGCGTGCGCGCGCACCAGCTCGGGGAACTCGACGTCGTAGCAGATCAGCAGCCCGACGCGGAGACCGCCGAGCTCGGCCTGCACGATCGCCTCGGTGCCCGGCTCGAACCAGTCACGGTCGATGTCGCCGAACAGATGCGTCTTGCGGTAGTTCGCCAGCCGCTGCCCGGCGGGGCCGATCAGCTGGACGCTGTTGTATACGCGGCCGTCGTCCGACTCGGGGTACCCATAGGCCAGCGCGACGCCGGTTTCCCTTGCCAGCGCGGACATCCGCGCCGCTGTCGGACCGTCGGCCGGTTCGGCGAGCTCGTGGGAACGGGCGCCGATGTGGTAGCCGGTGGTGATCATCTCGGCGGCGATCACGAGATCGGCGCCCGACGCCGCGACGGCGGACGGCAGCTCGGCGTACGAGCCCTGATGGACGGCGACCTTCATGGGGACGACGATATCCGCCGTTCCGATGCGCCGATAAGGGCTGATCGTTGCGTTGAAAATTGGCAGACCATCGAATCAGTGCAGTATTCCGCAATTCAGCGGTGATCTGTTGTCTGGATCACCCTCCCGGCGGTGGCTCCTCCGCGTGATCGTCCGCCCAGCCGAGGGCCTCGGTGATCGCCTTCTCCGCGATCGCCGACATCGTCGACATGTAGGTCCCGCTGACGTGGTTGTCGTCGAGGTAGACGAGCACGTTGCCGATCACCGGCGGGCAGACCTCGGCCGTGCAGAAGTAGTCGCTGAAGTCGAGGAAGCGCACGTTCGGCGGCAGATCCGGCAATGCCTCGTACGGCGGCTCCGCCGCATAAAGGTCGTAGCGCGGGGTCGCGCACTCGGGCGCCTCCGCGCCACGGCTCTCGACACACGCCGACGGCGACTGGCCGAAGCGCGGGTTGTCCCGCACCGCGAGCACGGGGATGCCCGCTTCGTCGACCTTGCGCCACTGGGCGATGTAGCCGGCGGGAACCCGTTCCTCGACGCCGACCTTCACATCCCTGGTGCCGATCGTCATCACCGCGTCGGGCCGCGTCGTGACGATCTCGTCCACGACGGCGCTGTTCCAGTCGATGCAGGCCTGGTCGCCCGGCACGGTGTCGGAGTCGGTGGAGAACGGGCAGCCGCCGCGGAGGATCGCCGTGACCTCCCAGTTCTTCTTCTCTGCGATCGGGAGCAGGGCGCCGAGGAACTGCCCGGCGTGGGAGTCTCCGGCGACCACGATCCGGCGGGCGGGATGCCCGGAGGTCTGCGACGTGCAGACCTCGAGGTCGGCGTTGCGCGGGGAGGGACCACAGCGCCCGGGGTCGATCCCTGCCCAGTCTTCGGACACCGCGACGAACGACGGGACGAGCGCGGCGTCGGCGGCACCCCAGTAGGTGAATCCTTCGGTGTGCGCGAGCGCGCCGGGGTGGTCGGGATCGTCCACCGCGATCGCATAACCCTCCGCCTGGCTCACACTCACCCACTGCCAGGCGCCCGTCGCGGCGAGCACGGCCGCGAGCGTCGCGACGCCGAAACGGTAAGCGCCCCAACGGTTCCGCGTTCCGATCGCGGAACCGCGGACCGGTTTCTCGACCAGGTGATGGGTGAGGACGGCGAGGACGAACGACAGCGCGATGATCACCGCGCCGCCACGCAGGCCCACTTCCTCGCGGTCACGGGCGACGAGGTAGAACACCAGGACCGGCCAGTGCCAGAGGTAGAGCGCGTAGCTCAGGTCGCCCAGATACTTCAGCGGGCGGCTGCTGAGGAAACGATCCGCGCCGCCCTTGAAGGCGGTGTCGCCCGCGAGGATCACCAGCGCGGCGGAAAGCGTCGGCCAGAGCGCGAGGTAGCCGGGGAAGACCGTGCCGACCTGGAGCACCAGACCGCAGGAGACGAGCCCGGCGACCCCGGCCCAGCCGAACACGACGCGCGCCGGGCGGGGCAGCGGAACCCGGTCGAGCACCAGCGCGAGCAGACCCCCGAGCGCGAATTCCCAAACCCGCGTCAGCGAATCGAAATACGCCAACGGCTGGTCGACCGCGGTCAGCCACACCGAATACGCCAGCGAAGCCGCGAACACGGTGCCGAGTACACCGAGGAGCATCGGCCGGACGTTGCGGCGTGTCCGCGTGGCGACCAGCAGCACCAGGCCGACCAGCAGCGGCCAGACCACGTAGAACTGTCCCTGGATCGACAACGACCAGAAGTGCTGGACGACGCTGGCCGAGTCGTGCTGCGCGAAGTAGTCGGCGGAATCCGCCGCCAGCCGCCAGTTCTCCACATAGAGCGCGGAGGCGACGACCTCCTTGATCGTCTGGAACCAGCGGTTCTGCGGCAACAGCACCATGCTCACCGCGACGACGAGCAGCAGCACGGTGAGCGCGGCCGGGAACAGCCGCTTGATCATCCGGCCCCACATCGGCCGGTACTCGATCCTCCCGCGCGTCGCCGCGCGGTAGAGCTGGCCGGTGACGAGGAAGCCGGAGATCAGGAAGAACGCGTCGACGCCGCCGGAGATCCGGCCGAGCCAGACGTGGTAGACGACCACGAGAACGCAAGCGAGGGCCCGCAGTCCCTGGATTTCCGGGCGGAACCGCCGCTCCGTCTCCCGCACACGACCACCACCAAGATCACCTGCCACCGACGGGCGGGGACCCTACGGCAGGAAGCTGTGAGCGAGCTATGCCCCCTCGTGAGCGGCGAGCGGTCACCTTGGGGCTGGGCGGCGAAGGCGGCAGGTTGCGAAAGTGGCTTTCACAACCCCCAACGTTGCGAAAGTGGCTTTCGCAACGTCGGTGGGCGGGTAGCGCAAGCGCCCTGCCTCCGGGCTGCAGCGAAGGCGCGGGGTGTCGCGAAAGCCACTTTCGGGACATCCCACGTCCCGAAAGTGGCTTTCGCGACACGATCGCACGAACGGTCAGGTCGACTTCTGGCCGTCGATGCTCTCTCGCAGGATGTCGGCGTGGCCGGCGTGCTGCGCGGTCTCGGCGATGACGTGCGTCAGCACCCGGCGCACGCTGCGCACCGCGCCCGGCGGGTTCCAGGGCGCGTCCGGCAGCGGGTGCGTCGCGGAGAGGTCCGGGATCGACGAGACGATCTCCTTCGTCCGCGCGGCGACCTCCTCGTAGCGCGCGAGGATCCCCGCGAGCGTGTCGCCGGGCAGCATCCTGAAGTTGTTCTGGTGGTCGATCGCCCATTGCGGGAACTCGCGGGCGGTCCCGGCGCCGAGGTCGGCCCAAGTGACGCCTTCCGGCAGGTCGTAGGTCATCGCGGACGGGCCCTCGACCGCGAACCGCAGCCACATCTCCTCGATCGAGGCGACGTGTTTGATCAGGCCGCCGAGGCTCAGTTCGCTGACCGTCGGATGCTCGTCGAGTTGCTCGTCGGTGAGCCCCTGAACGGTGGTGGTCAGCGCGGCGCGGACGGTGTCGAGGGCTTCGAGCAGGTCGGCGCGCTCGGCGTCGAGGATGGTGGCGGTCATCGGGCCCTCCGGATTGTCGTTTTCTGGCACAAGACGACTCTCGCAGGGGAAGAGGACAGGTTGTGTCCTCTACTGGAGGCATCATGGAAAACATGCCGAAGACCTCCGCGCGCCTGCTGTCGATGCTCTCGTTGCTGCAGGCCCGCCGCGACTGGCCGGGGGCGCTGCTGGCCGAGCGGCTGGACATCAGCCCGCGCACCGTCCGGCGCGACGTCGACAGGCTGCGCGAACTCGGCTACCCGATCGCGACCATCAAGGGCCCCGACGGCGGATACCGGCTCGACGCCGGGTCCGAACTGCCGCCGCTGCTGTTCGACGACGATCAGGCGGTCGCGCTGGCCGTCGCGCTCCAGATCGCCACCACCAGCGGCGCGGGGATCGAGGAAGCGGCGATGCGGGCGCTGCACACCGTCCGGCAGGTGATGCCTTCGCGGCTGCGGCGCCGGATCGACACCTTGCGGGTCACCGCCGTCGAATCGCCCGCGAGCCGGTCGGAACCCCGTGTCGACGGCGATGTCCTGCTCGCGCTCGGCGCGGCCGTGCACGCCCGCGAGATCCTGCGGTTCGACTACGCGGACACGCCGCGCCGGGCGGAACCGCATCACCTGGTCACCTGGCACGGCCGCTGGTACCTCGTCGCCTGGGATCTCGAGCGCGCGGACTGGCGCACCTTCCGGGCCGACCGGATCTCGCCGCGCACACCGACCGGCCCACGGTTCAGCCCACGGGAACTGCCGGCTCCCGACGTCGCCACCTTCGTCGCGAGCCGCTTCCGTGGTTCGTCCGAGACCGGCGAGTGGCCCTGCCGCGGGGAAGTCGTCCTCGATCTCCCCGCGGCGACGGTGTCCCACTACGTCCGCGACGGCGTCGTGGAAGAGCTCGGGCCCGATCGGTGCCGTCTGGTGCTGGGCTCGTGGTCATGGGCCGGGCTCGCGGCGAGTATCGGCCGGTTCGACGCCGGCATCGAGGTCGTCGGGCCGCCCGAACTCAAGGAGGCCTTCGCGTTGCTGGCCCGCCGTTACGCGAAAGCCGCCCGCTGAACATGGGTACGACGCCGGGAACCGCCCAGGGTCTGGAGGCGGTGCCCGACGCCGTCGACCGCCCGTGGTCCGGGGGCGGTGCCCTCCGGTGCCGGCCCGCCCGGGGTCCGGCACCGAAGCCTTAGGTCATCACGCCTTGTGGTGCACCTCCTGGAGGCCGTACACCGGCGTCGGGATGCCCTCGTAACGCGCTTTCAGTTGCAGTGCCAGGTAAAGCGAGTAGTGCCGCGACTGGTGCAGGTTCCCGCCGTGGAACCAAAGACCTTCCTGCCGCGTGGGCTTCCACATGTTGCGCTGCTCCCCCTCCCACGGGCCCGGGTCCTTCGTCGTCCCGGAGCCGAGGCCCCAGCATTTGCCGACGAGGTCCGCCGTCTCCTGCCCGACCAGGTCGGCGACCCAGCCGTTCATCGAGCCGTAGCCGGTCGCGTAGACGACGAGGTCCGCCTTCAGTTCCGTACCGTCGGACAGCACCACGGCGTCCCGCGTCAGATGATCCACCTGCCCGTGGGCCAGCTTGATCTTCCCGTCGGCGACCAGTTCCGAAGCGCCGACGTCGATGTAGTAGCCGGAGCCGCGGCGCAGATACTTCAGGAACAGGCCGGATCCGTCGTCGCCCCAGTCGTGCTGGAACCCGGCCGCTTCCAGCCGCGCGTAGAAGTCCTTGTCCCGCTCGCGGATCGCGTCGTACACCGGGATCTGGAACTGCGGCATGATCCGGTACGGGATCGACGCGAAGATCATGTCCGCCTTGTCCGTGGTGATCCCCGACCGCACCGCGCGTTCCGAGTACAGATCGCCGAGCCCCAGCTCCATCAGCGAATCCGACTTCACCACGTGGGTGGAGGACCGCTGCACCATGGTGACGTCCGCGCCGTGTTCCCACAGTGCCGCGCAGATGTCGTGCGCGGAGTTGTTGGAGCCGACCACGACGGCCTTCTTGCCCGCGTAGGCGTCCGGGCCGGGGTGCTGGGACGAATGGTGCTGATCGCCCTCGAACACGTCCATTCCGGGGAACGACGGGAGGTTCGGCTTGCCCGACATCCCGGTCGCGAACACGACGTGCCGTGGCGTGAGCACCAGCTCCTCGCCCTCTCGGACCACGGTCACCAGCCACTGCTGTTGTTCTTCGTCCCAGGACGCCGAGGTGACCTCGGTGCTGGTCCAGTACGGCACTTCCATGAGCCGCGTGTACATCTCGAGCCAGTCGGCGATCTTGTCCTTGGGCGCGAACACCGGCCAGTTCTCCGGGAACGGCAGGTAGGGCAGGTGGTCGTACCAGACCGGGTCGTGCAGGCAGAGGTTCTTGTACCGCTTGCGCCACGAATCGCCCGGCCGCTCGTTGCGTTCCAGGACCAGCGTGGGCACGTCGAGCTGCCGCAGCCTGGCGCCGAGCGCGATCCCGCCCTGCCCGCCGCCGATGACGACGACGTACGGCTGCTGCTCGTAGCCGAGCCGGGTCTGTTCCTCCTCGCGCTTCTCGGCCCACGACTTCCGGCCGCGCACGACACCGTGCTCGACGCCCTTCGGCCGCTGCTCGTTGCGACGTTCCTCGAAGCCCTTGAGCTCGCGCAAACTCGTCAGCAGCGTCCAGGCGCCTTCGTCCTTCAGCCTCAAGTGTCCCTTCGCGCGTCCGGTCGCGGTTTCGAACTCGAGCCACGCCTCGGTCACGCCGTCGGCCTCGGTCGGCGTCTCGGTCGTACGGAACCCGGACGGGTCGATCCGGTCCAGGCACGCGCCGAGCATGCCGGCCACCTCGTCGCGACCTTCGACCGTCTTGATCGTCCAGGTGAAGGCGACCAGGTCACGCCAGTAACTGTCGACGGCGAAGAGCGCCGCGGCGGCGTCGGCATCGCGGGCGGCGAGGGCCGATTCGAACCGGCTCAACCAGGCGTCCACCCGGGCCTGCGGCGAGCCCGTCGCCTCGATCCGGTCCACCGTCTGTGTCATGGCCACTCCTGAACTTCGACGTTCGGCTGTTACCCCGATCACACGCCCCGGGCGGGCACGACGGCAAAGGTTGCAGCGTGTTGCACCTCCGGCTCCTTGGCGCGCCTCGGCGGGCGGTCCTATGCTGGTCAGTCGACGCGATGGTGCGGAGGTGGCCTGTGAGCGTGCACAGCTCGGTCCCGCCCGGCGTCGACCTGCCGATGCACGCCCGGGACCTGATCCGCATGCACGAAGCCGTGATCGGCGGCGGCCGTCCCCGGGTCCGGCCGCGGCCGCTGGTGTCGCGGTCGTGGTCACGGATGCTGAGCCTCGGGCTCGCCGCCGACGGGGTGAACACGCGGGATTCGGTGCCGTTCGACGAGGTCGCCCGCCGTCGCCGCGCCTCCCCGCTGCGGCTGGTGGTCGAGGACCTCGGACAGGTGGTCGGCGCGACGGCCGACACCGCGAACATGCTGCTGGTGGTGACCGACGCGGAGGGGATCATCCTCTGGCGGGTGGGCTCGTCCGCCGTGCGGCGCCGGGCCGACACCTTGGGTTTCACCGAAGGCGCCGTCTGGACCGAGACCAGGGTCGGCACCAACGCGATCGGCACCGCGCTCGCCGAGGCCGCGCCCGTGGAACTGCTCGCGGGCGAACATTTCGAACAGGGCCAGCATCCCTGGTACTGCACCGCCTCGCCGGTGCACGATCCACGCACCGGTGAACTGCTCGGTGTGATCGACGTCAGCGGTCCCGCGCTGACCCTGCACCCGGCGATCGGCGCGCTGGTGGAGACCGGGCGGCGCCTGGTCGAATCCGAGCTCTGGCGGCACCATCAGCAGGGTCTCGACCGGCTGCGCCGGACCGCGGAACCGGTGGTCACCGGCGTGGGCGGGCCGGTACTGCTGGTGGACGACGACGGCTGGGTGGCCCACTCCGCCGGGGTCGCCTCCGGCGCGCGGATCGCGGCGCCCGCGGAAGGCCAGATCCTCGCCGTGCCGGGACTCGGCGCCTGCCTGCCCGAACGGCTGACCGAAGGCTGGCTCGTCCGCCCCGCCGACACCGCGCGCCGCGTCCGGCTGGATCTCGAACTCGGCCACGCGCCGATGCTGCGGATGGCGTCGGGCGACGTCGGCTGGGTCCGCACGGTGACCCCGCGGCACGCGGAGATCCTGGTGCACCTCAACACGGCCGGCTCGTCCGGGCTTTCGGCCGAGGCGCTCAGCCGGGCGCTCTACGGCGACGCCGAACACCTCGTCACCGTCCGCGCCGAGGTCTCCCGGCTGCGACGGCTGCTCGGGGCCATTGTGGACACGCGGCCGTACCGGCTGGCCGCGGGTGTCGCCCTGACGGTCCACAAAGGACTTGAGGTGGGCGGCTGAGTCCCGCCCGGTTGGCGGAGGAGCGGCCCGGGTACTCCGGGCGAATGGAGATCTTGCTCGCCGGGGCAGGCGTTCTGGCGTTGTGTGCCGCCGTGCTGCCGAACCTGCTGCACGAACGCGCGCTTTCGATGCCGTTGGTCCTCCTGGTGGGCGGACTCGTCTTCGGGCTGCTCCCGTTCGGACACCCCTATGGCCAGGGTGTACTCGACCCGCGGTCGCATGTGGGCGCCGTCGAAGTGATCACCGAACTCGGCGTGCTGGTGTCGCTGGTCGGCGCGGGACTGAAATCCGACCGGTTGTTCGGCTGGCGGTCGTGGAACTCGACCTGGCGGCTGCTGGCGATCACCCTGCCGCTGTCGGTCTGCGCGGTCGCCCTGCTCGGCTGGTGGGCGCTCGCCATGTCCCCCGCCGCCGCGCTGCTGCTGGGGGCCGTGCTGTCGCCGACCGACCCGGTGCTCGCGAGCGACGTCCAGGTGCCCGCACCGCATACCGACGACGGCCGGGGCTCGGACAACGAGATCCGGTTCACGCTGACCTCGGAAGCCGGGCTCAACGACGGCCTGGCGATGCCGTTCGTGCTGCTGGCCCTCGTCTGGGCCGGGACCGCGAGCACGTCACCGGTCCCCTGGCTGCTGACGGAGGTCGTCGTCCCGCTCGCGGTCGCCGTACTGGTCGGCCTCGTCTGTGGCCGGTTGCTGTCGTGGCTGATGTTCCGGGTGCGGCACGAAAGACTGCGCCTCGGCGAATACTCCGACGGGCTGGTGGTGCTGGCCATCGCGTTCCTGCCCTTCGCGCTCTGCGAATGGCTGGGCGGCATCGGCTTCGTCGCGGTGTTCACCGCGGCCGCGACCATCCGCGCCAGCGAGCGATCGCACGAGTACCACGGGGTGCTGCACGAATTCGGCGATCAGCTGGAACGGCTCTTCGTCGCGCTGGCCTTGCTCGGTCTCGGCGTCGCGATGGGCGACGGGTTACTGGACGGGCTGAAGCTCGCCGAAGTCCTGGTGGCGGTCGCCGCCGTGGGCATCGTCCGCCCGTTGTTCGGCGGCCTGGCCCTGCTCGGCGGCACCACCACCCGCCCGGCGGCGACGGCGATCGCGTTCTTCGGTATCCGCGGGATCGGCAGTCTCTACTACCTCGCTTACGCGCTGGGGCACGGCGATTTCCCCATGGCCGACTCGCTGTGGCGGATCACGGCGCTGACGATCGCGGTCTCGGTGCTCGTGCACGGCCTGCTCTCCGGCCCGGTGATGCGCAAACTGGAGAACCGGGGGATGCAGAACTTCGAGTGAGCTGCCCCACCGGTACCGACTGACTCCCGGCCGCGCCCGACGTTGCGAAAGCCACTTTCGCAACCCTCAACGTTGCGAAAGTGGCTTTCGCAACCTGCGGCCGAGCGAGGGGCACCGATACCGAGCGGGCCGGGTCTCGTGACCGAGTGGACGGCACGCGTGATCCGGCGGACGACACGCGTGACTGGACGGACGGCACGCGTGACCGGACGGACGACACGGCCACGACCAGGGCCAGGGAGAGCCGCTAGCGGCGCCACTCCCGGCCTTCGAGCCGGGCCTTCACCCGCTCCAACGTGGCGGCGATGTTGGCCCGGTTGGTCCCGGCTCGATCCGGCTCGCCGGTGATGAGGATCGCGATCGGGACGAACCACGGCGGCACGAGCAGCCAGTTCGCCACGGCGAGCCGGGCGCCGTCGCCTTCGGGGGTGATTTCGTACTCCCACCGGGAGATCGGCACGAAGAACGGCGTGCGTACCCGGTAGGCGAACCGGCGTACGGGTTCGGCCTCGACGATCTCGGCGTGGGTCACCCAGCGCCGCCATCCATTGCGGTTGCTGCCGGCGAACCAGTTCCCGACGCGCGCCTCGGTCGCGCCGCGGATCCAGCGTGCCTTGCGGAGTTCTTCGGCGCACTCGGCCATCGAGACCGGATCGCTGACGAGCCGGTACACCTGCTCCGGGGTGGCGTCGATCAAGACCTCCCCGGTGGCGATCGGTTCGGTGTAGGTCAGGCTGTCCCTCGGCTTCGTCACCATCGCGCCTCCCAGTCGACTTCGCCAGCCCACCAGCACGAGCCCGCCTGGTCAAGACCGGTGGGGTGAGCACCGCACGGACGCGGAATCCGGGCGGGATCAGGTGGCCGGTTCCGCCCGGAAGGTGACCTGGAAGCCGAGCCCCCGCAGCAGCTGTGTGAGCATCGCCCTGGTGTTGGCCTTGGCGCGTTCGAGCAGGCCGGAGTGTTGCGCGGCCTCACCGATGCGTTTCTCCGCGGCGAGGTAGAACGGCCGCTGGTCCTGCGCGGAGACCAGGGCGCCGAGCCGGTCGATCAGGCCGCGCTCCTGACCGAATACGTAGCTGCGTTCGTTGTCCAAGTTGGGTTTCGCGAGCTTCGGCTCGGGCAGCCGCACCTCGACCGATCGCCGGTCCTCGGACACGGTCAGCGAATTCTCCACCAGCGGGCCGAAATCGACGTACGCGTCGACAGAGCCCGCCGCGACGAACAGGGTGCGTTCCCCGGCGATGCTCGCGGGTACCCACTGGACGTCCTTCTCGATGTCGACGACGACCTGGTAGTCACCGACCGCCGCGTGGTACTGGCTCAGATCCCGGACCGCCTGGAGCACCGCGGGCTGCGAACGGTCCACAGTGGACGTTCCGAACGGGTCGAGTTTCGGCAGCAGCCCGGTGATCTGCAGTGCCGCGGCGACGACGAGGAGCCCGGCCAGTGCGAACGCCCCGAGCCGCACCCAGCGCTTCTTCACGCGCACCACCGCCTCTCCACGGCGTGGAGTACCCGGCGGACGCGGCCCCGAAGCGTCCGGGCCGGTTTACCGTGCGATCGGCCGAACCGGATTTCGCACTTGGAGTAGTTTGGCCGCATGCAGAACGTCTTGCCCGCGCCGGAGAAGACCGGGCTGAACATCTCGGCGTTGCACTGGGCGGGTTTCCTCGGAATCGCCGTACTGGTGCTGGTCACGTCCGGGATCGGCCTCCCTTCGGTGCTGGTGGTGGCGCTGGGTGTCGCCGGGATGGCCACCCTCGTGCTCTCCTGGCTCGGTATCGGGCGGCTCGCCGCCGGGCTGCCGGAGCGGCGGCTGTACTGGATCGCGGTGTCGTGGTGCGCGCCGCTGCTGGTCGCGCGCCCGCTGTTCAGCGGCGACGTCAACAGTTATCTGGCACAGGGCCTGATCGCGGCCAAGGGATTCGACACCTATCTGGTGGGGCCCGCCGAGGCGCTCGGCGCCGATTCGCCGGTGACGATGGCGGTCAGCCACTACTGGCGGGACACGCCCGCGCCGTACGGTCCCGCGTTCGTCGCGCTGGCCCGCACGATCGCCCAGGTCGCGGGAGACGCCTTCGTGCCGACGGTGCTGCTGCACCGGTTGCTCGGGCTGATCGGGATCGTGCTCATGGCGTGGGCGCTCCCCCGGCTCGCCCGCCGCGTCGGGGTCTCGCCGTCGATCGCGCTGTGGCTGGCCCTGCTCAACCCGCTCGTGCTGTGGCACGTCGTGGCGGGCGTGCACAACGACGGCCTCATGGTCGGGCTGATGGTCGCCGGGCTGGAACTCGTCCTCATGGGCGCGGCGAAGACCGGCGCGGCCCGGCCCGCACTGATCGCGGCCGGCGTGATCGCGGTGAGCGCGGCCGCGAACATCAAGATCGTGGCCGTCGCCGGTCTGCTGTTCGTCGGCGTCGGCCTGTTCCGCCGCGCGACGCCCGCCGGCCGGGTGGCGGTCGCGCTCGGGCTGCCCGCCGGTTTCGCCGCCGTCACCGCGGCGATCTCGCTCGGCAGCGGGCTCGGCTTCGGCTGGGTGCGCGTGCTGTCCGGCGTTTCCGGCCAGGTGCACAGCTGGATGGCCCCCACCAACGAACTCGGTTTCCTCGTCGGCGGGATCGGCAAGATCTTCGGGGCAGACCTGACCGACAGCGCGATCGAGGTGTTCTCGCTGATCGGCGCGATCCTCGGTCTCGCCGTGGGCGCCAGGCTGTTGTGGCTCACCTACCGCGAGAAGCTGCACCCCCTCTACGGCGCGGGCTTGACCTTCGCCGCGATGCTGGTCCTCGGGCCCGTCGTCCAGCCCTGGTATCTCTTGTGGACGGTCGCCCTCCTGGCCGTGAGCCTGACGACCGACCGCGGGCGCTGGATCCTCGCCGTCGTCAGCGCGGTGTTCGGGGTGCTGCTCCCGCCCGCGAACGGCGGCGCCGTGTCGTTGGCGCTGGGCTACCTGATCGCCGTCGTGCTCATCGGCGGCACTTTGTTCCTGCTCAAGCGAAAGGGCCTCTTGCCGGAGATCAGCCTCCGCAAGAATCGGACGTAAAGGCTCCATCGCGCGGGCTTCCCGACCGTGCCGGTGAGCTCACGCTCGGCACGGTCGAGGCAGTCTTCCAGCAGCGCGTCGTGCATCGGCCGCCACAACAGCGGGTAGGTGAGCCAGGCCGGGTGCCGAAGCCGCAGCACCATGAGGTGCGCGAGTTCGGTCCCCCCGGTTTCCGTCGACCGCAGGGTGAATTCGTGGAACCCGTCGAAGCCGCGGGGCGCGGTGAACCTGAACCGCACGGACCTTCCCGGCTCGTAGGACTCCACGTGGTACCGCACCGGTCCGTGCCCGCCGTCGGCGCCGACCCCGAGTGGCCGGTCGAACCGCAACGGCGGCCACTCCTCGACGGGCCAGAGCCTGTCCCCGTCCGTGGACAGAGTGTCGATCAGCGCGCCGGCACGTTCCTGTGCCACGTCGACGATCCGGTGATGCCTGTTCCACACGCGCATCGCGCCTCCCAGTTCTAGAGACCTTCCCCTAAAACCATAGTAGAGGATAGTCTCTGAAAATGGGACGGCCACCGCGGCACACCGCCGACGACTTCCTCGACGCCGCCGTGCGGATCTTCGCCACCGAAGGGGCCGCCGGGGTGACCATGTCGGCCGTCGCCCGCGAGGTCGGCGCGCCGAGCGGGTCGATCTACCACCGCTTCCCCGGACGCCCGGCGCTGCTCGCCGCCGTCTGGCTCCGCACGGTGACCCGCTTCCAGCAGGGGTACCTCGAAGCACTCGAACAGGAACCCGTCACCGAAGCCGCCGTCGAGGCGGCCGCGCAGGTCGTCCGCTGGTGCCGCGCCCATCCCGCCGAGGGGAAGCTGCTCTATGGCGGTGACCGGGCGCTCGGCGTCGACGACTGGAGCGCAGAAGACCGCGCACGCGTCGACGAGGCCAACCGCCGCCTCGACGCGGCGATCGCCAAGGTCCTGCGACGGCTGCGCCCGCTGACCGGCCGGAGCACGGACGAGCTGATGCTGGCGCTGGTCGACCTTCCCTACGCGGCGGTGCGGCGGCATCTCGACCGCGGCGAGGCGCCACCGCCGCGCACCGTCGACCTGGTGGCCAGGACCACGCGCACGCTGTTGGCGGGCTGAGCTCAGGCCCGGCTGGGGATCACGAAGGAGAACTCTCCGCCGTCGACCAGATCGAGCAGCAGCCGGGCGGCGCGGCTCGGCGGCCGCTCTCCCCTGGTGGCGATGGTCAACGGCCAGGTGAGGCCGGGCTCGTCGAGCGGGATCGTCCGGACCTCCGCGAGCAGCTTGAGATCGGGCACGACCGCGACGCCGAGCCCCGCCGCGACATAGGACGGCACGGCGCGCAGGTCGGCGACCTCGACGATGACCCGCCGCGGCGCCCCGAGCGACTCGAAAGCGCGGTCCAGGGCCACCCGGTTGCCGAAGCCGCGGGGATTGTCCACGAACGACTCGCCCGCGAGGTCGGCCAACGTCAGCGAACGCCGTCCGCTCAGCCGGTGGCCGTCGGGCAGCACGGCGACGAACGGCGCCGAACCGAGCAGTTTGGCTTCGAGCCCCGCGAGATCGGATTCGGGCAAGCCGAGGAGGGCGACGTCGAGCCTGCCCTGACGCAGGTCCTCGGCCAGCCCGGTCGATCCGGTGATCGACACCGAAACACGCAGGTCGACCAGCGGATAGCGGCGGTGGAACGCGCCGAGCAGATCGGGCAGGTCGAGATCGCCGACGCTGGTCAGGGTGCCGATGCGAAGGCTGCCCCGCAGGCCGGCGGAGGCATCGGTGACCACCTCGCGTGCCCTGTCGAAGGCCTCCAGCGCGGCCTTCGCCTCGGGCAGGAACACCTTGCCCGCCGGGGAGAGCTCGACCCTTCGCGTGGACCGATCGAACAGCTTGACCCCCAGTTCGCTTTCGAGGGCCTGGATCGTCGCCGAGACGGTGGACTGCACCGCGTACAACCGCTGAGCGGCGCGAGTGAAGCTGAGCTCCTCGGCGACGGCGACGAAGCATTCGAGCTGGCGGGTCTCCACAGCATCATTATCGCATTCATCGATAACTGTGACCAGGATTGTTCGTTGGACTTGGATGATCCGAAGATTCACAGTGGAGACATGCTGAACAGCGTCGCCCTTCCCCGTCCCGCGTTCCGGCGGATCAGCCACGGTCGCGGTTTCTGGGTCATCGCGGCGGCCTACGCCGCCTCACTCGCCTTTTCCACCGTCCCCACCCCGCTCTACGTCCTCTACCAGCAGCGCGATGGCTTCCCGACCTACGTCGTGACCATCGTCTTCGCGGCGTACGCCGTCGGCGTGATGGGCAGCCTGTATCTCGCCGGCCACGTCAGCGACTGGCTGGGCCGACGGCGGGTGATCCTCGCCGCGACCTTGACCCAGGCGCTTTCCGCGACGCTTTTCCTGGCGTGGCCGGATGTTCCCGGGTTGATCCTGGCCAGGCTCGTCGGCGGCGCGGGCATCGGCGCGCTGACCGCGACCGCCACCGCGCACCTGTCCGAACTCCGCGCCGTCGCCCGGCCCCGGGAGGACCATGGCCGCGCGGGACTGATCGCGACCGTCGTCAACATGGGCGGGCTGGCGCTCGGACCGCTGTTCGGTGGCGTGTTCGCGAGCTATTCGGCCGAGCCGCTCACCACTCCGTTCGTGTTCTTCCTGGTCCTGCTGCTCGCCGCGGCCATCGCCGTCGCGCTCGTGCCGGAAACCGTGGAGCGCGCCGAAGAACGGCCCGCCTATCGGCCGCAGCGCGTCTCACTGCCGTCGAGCGCACGGCCCGCCTTCTTCGGTGCGGCGATCGGCGCCTTCGCGGCGTTCGCGATCACGGGCCTGTTCATGGCGCTGACGCCGACACTGCTGGCGCAAGGCATGCACGAGAGCTCGCGGATGCTGGCCGGTCTCGCGTCGTTCTCCGTGTTCCTCGCGGCGGCCGGGGCGCAGGTGCTTTTCGCCGGTCTGGCCAGGAAAACCCAGCTACAGCTCGGCCTCGGGCTGATGGTGAGCGGGCTGGTGGCGCTGCCGATCGCGGTGACGACGTCCCAGCTGTGGCTCTTCGTCGCGGGTGGGATCGTGGCGGGTGCCGGCGTCGGGCTGGGCTTCCGCGCCTCGGTGGCCACCGTCGCCGCCCTCGCCGAACCGCCGGTGCGCGGTGAGGTCCTCGCCGCCCTGTTCCTGGCCGCCTACGCCGGGCTGGTCCTGCCCGTCCTGCTCGTCGGGATCGCGCTGATCTGGCTGCCGAGCGCATGGGCGCTGATCGGATTCTCGGTGCTGGAACTGGGTTTGCTCACCTGGTCGGCGCCCAAGGTGCTGGGCTGACCGTCCACAATGGCGCGCCCGCGTGGTGACCCTCGTCAAACCGGCGAGCGGTCCGCGCGGGTGGTGTGCCATCCTGGTCGTGGAACCTCGTGATCGAGGTCCCCGGACGAGTGGGTGCCGTACCCGGCCAGCGACAAGACGGCGCTCTGGGAGCGCGTCATGTCGTGGCTTGTCCTGATCGTTTCGGGTGTACTGGAAGCCGTGTGGGCCACCGCCCTCGGCAAATCCGAAGGCCTGTCCCGGCCCGTACCGTCGGTGATCTTCGGCGTGACGCTGGTCGCCAGCATGGTGGGTCTCGCGTACGCGATGAAGGATCTCCCCGTCGGCACCGCCTACGCCGTCTGGGTCGGGATCGGGGCTTCGCTCACCGTCGCGTACGGCATGTGGTCCGGCGCGGAAACCGTTTCGGTGGCCCGGATCCTGCTGATCGTGGGGATCGTGGCCTGCGTGGTGGGCCTGAAAGTCCTGCACTGACCCCGTAACTCACGTGATCGGACACGTAACTCGCGTGCTTGAAGGCGTAACTCGGGTGTTGCGTGTCTGATCACGCGAGTTACGCCTTCAAACACGCGAGTTACGCCGTGAAGGGGGACCGCCCCCGACGCACGGACGACGTCGGGGGCGGTCGGTCCGGGCGCACCCCTGCGTGTGGCCCGGACGGCTAGGCGGTCAGGCGCGCGCCCAAAGCGCTGGGACGTTCGGCGGCTCCCAACCTGCCTGTGCTGTGTGGCCCTGCAGGGCCCGGTAAGTGGCACCGCCGTAGGTGACCGTCGCGCCGACGGCGTAGGTGGTGCCCGCCGCCCAGGTTCCGCCGGGCGGGTTGTTCGACGTCGTGGTGGTCGGCGTCGTGCTGGAGGGCGGGTTCGAACCCGAGGTCACCAGGCGCAGGTTGTAGACGCTCAGGATCTCCGAGATCGGCTGGAAGTAGAACGTGCCGCCCGAGCTGCAGTTGCCGGAGCCACCGGAGGTGACGCCCTGCGCCTGGTCGCCCGCGAGCCACGAACCGCCGGAGTCGCCCGGTTCGGCGCAGGCGTTGGTCCGGGTGAGACCGGAAACGGTGCCCTGCGGGTAGTTCACCGAGGCGTTCTTCTGCTGGATGGTGCCGCAGTGCCAGCCCGTCGTGGAACCGGAACGGCAGACCGAAGCGCCGATCGCGGCCTCCTGCGAACCCGCCACGGGCACGGTGCCCGGGTAGCGGTTCACCAGCGGACGCGGGGTGTTGCCCGCGTCCACGCGGACCCACCCGTAGTCGTTTCCGGGGAAACTGGAGCCCGCGACGCTCCCGCTCGGGTTCGACGTCCGCGTCCCCGTGGTCCCACAGTGTCCTGCGGTCACGAAGCCGCCCTCGACCGAGAAGCCGATCGAGCACCGTCCCGAACCGAAGGTGTAGGCGTTGCCGCCGATGACGTCGATCAGCGGGACCGGGCTTTCGGTGCTGGTCTCGACCCGCACGGCGTCGGCGCCCACGCCCGCCGCGGTCGCCCACGACTTCGCGGCCGCCTCGCCACCGGCGTTGGCCAGCACCACGACGGAGTTCGTGGTGGCGTCGACGTACCAGCCGGGCACGGTCTTCGGCGCGCTGGTTCCCTTGGTGTCCAACGACAACTTCGCCGCGTCGAGTTGCGCGGCGCTCCGCGCGACCGTCTTCGGGGTCGCGCCGGCCGCACGGACGACACCCTCCAGCGCCGCGTCGGTGACCGCGACGGTCAACGTGCTCCCGGCCGCGTCGAGCCAGGATCCGGCGTAGGACGAGCCGAGCCGCGACTTGAGGTCGCTGTCGGCGCGAGCGGCTTTCTGCTCGGTGGCGAGGCGGGTCCTTGCCTGATCCGGGCTGATCTTCAGGTCGCGCGCCAGTGCGGCGACGATCTCCGACTGGACCTGGTCGGCGGCAGGCACGTGCTGGCCCGCGCTGGCGCTCGGCGTCAGCGCGATGGCCGTGACCAGGCCCGCGCCGGTCAGGGCCGCCGCGGCGGCCGCTACGATCTTTCGGTTCATTTCAGGCGTTTCCTCACCGCGTTCCGGAAGAAGATCTCGTTCCAGACCGTACGAGGCACCCGCCATGAATGGTACATACCATTTAGGTCATATCCACCCCAGTGGACTGGACCTTTCGACCGCTTCCGCGCAGGTCAGCGCATCCCCGCGTCCGTGTAGTCCACGCCGTACCCCGGGTTCAACTCCAGGTACTTCGAGTAGGTCGGCCGCCGGTCGATCAGCTCGCCGTACACCGCGCGGGACAGGGCGATCATCTCCGCGGCGAAGGGGCCCATCTCCCCCCGCTCCGACCAGCCGACGAGATTCCGCCAGCTCAGCGGATTCCCCGCGATCGGGACCGCGACGATACCGGGGATCTCATGGAACAACGGCTGGCACAGCACAACCGCGTGTCCCGATTCGACCATCTCGATGCAGGTCAGCACGTCGGTTTCGTACAACGAACGCGGCGTGAACCCCGATCTGGCGCACGCGGAGGCGAAACAGTCGCCGAAACAGCCGTCACCCGGCGTCGCGCACCACCGTTCGTTCGCGAGCGCGCCGAGTTCGACCTCGGGCCGCTGCGCGCGCTCGTCCCGCGCCGACATCAGCACGAACACCGGATGATGCGCGAGCGTCCGCCAGCGGAGGCCGGGCTCCGGTGGTGGCGCGGCGTCACCGCAGACGCCGACGAAGGCGAAGTCCAGCGCGCCCTCGGCGGTCATGTCCGCGAGTTTGTTGGCCGACCACGACGTATGCGTGGCGACATGGATGTCGGGATGGGTGGTGCCGAGACGCTGCAGGAGCGCCCCGAGCATCGGCCCCGTCGCCGAACCGAGCCGCAGGGTCACCGGCTCGCCGGTACCGGCGTGCTGGGCGAGCCGTGCCGCCTCGTCGTGCAGCGACGACACGGCGGGGAGCACCATCTTCGCCCTGTCGAGGACGAGGAGGCCGAGCGCGGTCGGCCGGGTGCCCGTGTGGTCGCGCAGGAACAGCTTCCCGCCGAGGGTCCGCTCGATGCGCTTCAGTTGTGCTGTCAGTGCCGGCTGCGCCATTCCGAGCGTGTTCGCCGCCTTGGTGATACTCCCGAGTTCGGCGATCGCGCACATGATGCGCAGGTGGCGCAGTTCCAGCTCCATCCCTCTACGTTAGTAGACATAACTGGACTGGACCAGACAAACGATTGAGCCAAATGGCTTCGTATCGCTTGGTTCGGCGATGCCATCGATGTCAGGAATCCCGGACACGCCAGTGCTCCGGCCGATACTGTCACCACGGAACCGGCGGCGAGGGGAGTTCAGTGGCGGGCGAGCGTGGACGGATCAGGCGGGCGCTGGCGCGCGTGATCACCGACGACAACCTGGATCTGTACGTACTGGGCACCGTCGCACTGGCGTTCACCGTCCTCGGCGCGACCGGGATCTCGGACGTCAAAACGCTTTCGTCCGTGGTGACGGCGCTGCTCGCCCTGCTCGCCTTCTCCCAGATCCGTTCACGACGGCTGACCGAACAGGTCCGGGACGCCAACCGGGGCGGCCCGGCGTCGTTCTTCGAACCGGAATTCCCCGCGGATCTCATCTCCCGGCGTGCGGCGGCGTTCGACATCCTGCTCATCGGCCATTCGATGACCAGGACCGTGCAGGGTATGCGCGGTGACATCCGGTCGATCCTCGAATCGGGCGGACGGATCCGGGTGCTGGTGCTGGATCCGACCGACGAAGAGCTCGTCGCCATCGCCGATCGCCGGATCTCCCAGAGTCTCGGCCAAGGGCGGCTCCGGCAGCGGATCCTGGCGACGCTGGACGAGTTGACCTCCTTGAAGAGCAGGACCGGTGGCAGACTGGAGATCCGGGTGTCGTCGCGGATCTCGTCCGCGGGCTTCAACTGTCTCGACGTATCGGGCAAACGCGGGCTGATCTGCGTCCAGCACTACGAATACCGGCCGACCGGTGAAGCCGCGCCGGTGTTCACGGTGGAACCGAAGGACGCGCCCTGGTACCGGCACTTCGCCGACGAGGCGGAACGGCTGTGGGAGGACGGCACGCCCTGGCCGCTGTCCCCCGCGGACCGGATCGCCCGGGCGCGCCGTCCCGCGTTCAGCGAGGACTTCGGCCCCGCGCTCGCCGAGGCGATCGACGGCACGAACGAACTCCTGGTCACCGGGATGGCCCGCAACACCCTGGTGAACAACGGTTACGGCAGGCTCGAAGAGCGGTTGCGCGCCGGCGCCAAGATGCGGTTCGTGCTGATCGACCCGCATTCTCCCGCGATCGACACGGCCGCCTCCCGCTACTACGCCGTGCGATCCCCGGAAAGCGCGCGGGAGCGTGTCCTCCACACGCTGCGGGTGCTGGCCGAACTGAAACGCTCGACCGGCGGCGACCTCGCGGTCCGGCTCGTCGCGCATCCCATCGCCACCGGGGTCGTCGCCACCGGTTCGGCACTGTTCGCCGAGTACTACACCTATCAGGCCGCGGGTGAGCCGAAGTTCGTGCTGCAGCCCGCGGACGGCGCGGCGTACCGGACCTTCGCCGGCGAGGCGGAGGCGTTGTGGAACAGCGCGGCACCGTACGACCTGACCGTGGACGACGTGGAGACCGCGGGCAACTGAGCCGGTAACGGTTCGGGAACGGCGCCCGCCCCGGCCGATTCCACTCTCGTAGAGTGCCTTCTTCCGCGCCCAGGGGAGGGTTCGTGTACATCCACGCCAGACGCCGTTCCATCAGCTTCAGCGGCCGGACGGTCACCATCAAGGCCGCCGTCAAAGGGCTCAACACCAAGAAACACACGTTCACCGTCGAGAAGATCAGCGGGATCACGAACATCCCGCCGACGGCGTTCAAGCCGGGAAGACTCGTCTTCGACGTGAAAGGCGCTTCCAAGGCCGTCGTCGAGGACGTTCCGCTGTACGCCGACAAGGTCGACATGAACACCTTCACCTACGGCGGCATGGATTCCAAGCACGTGAAGGAGCTGGAGGCGGCGATCAGGAAGGCGATGAGCGGCTGACCGGGGTCACCCGGCGCCATCATGCGCCGAGGCGCGTCGCGAAAGCCACTTTCGCGACGTCAGATGTCTCGAAGTGGCTTTCGCGACACCCGTGGCCGGACGACAAGGCGATGAGCGGCTGAACAGCGGGTCAGTGCCTCTTCGACTTGCGGTTCAGGAACGCCGAGGCCCCGACACCGTGCGCGGCGACACTCAGCAGCACGGTCACCGCCATCACGCTCAACGCGACGTCCGCCGCGTCCCCTTCCAGTGAGTTGAAGGCGAGCAGGCCGAACACGATCGACGCCGCGCCGCGGGGGGCCAGCAGGCCGATGGTCATCCGGTCCTTCCACCGGAAATCCGTCCGCAGCAAGGTGAGCAGCACCGGGATCAGCCGCGCGACGGTCAGCGCGACTACGCTGACGAGCACGATGCCCCACGTGAGGCCGAAGGACAGCACCAGCACCGCGGTACTGCCGAAGACGAACCACATCAACAGTCCGCACAAGGAACTGACGTCCTCGGCGAGCCCGAGTTCGTCTTCGCTCGGATGCCGGGCGGTCTTGTAGGCGATCCCGCAGATGAACGCGGCGACGAAGCCGTTGCCGCCGATCGCGACGGCCGCGGTGTAGGTCAGCAGCGGCAAGGCGACGGCCGCGACCCGCGCGGAGTGCCTGGTCGACCAGCCGTGCCTGGTCGTCACGTTCATCGCCACCGCGGCCAGCGCGCCGATGACGGAGCCCGCCAGCACGGCCAGCAACGCCGCCGGGATCGCGGTCTGGAGCGCCTCCCCCGGCGTGTCCGCCTGGTGGTGACTCCCCGCGAGCGTGAGCGCGAAGATGAACACCGGGGCGACGACGCCGTCGTTGTAGCCGCTCTCGACGTTCAGCAGGTGCCGCACGCGTTCGGGCACCCGGACGTCGTGCACCACCGAAGTCGCCGGCGCGAAATCCGTCGGGGCGATGATGCAGGCGATCAGCAGGACCGCCGCCCAGCCGAGGCCCGGCAGCGCCAGGAGGCCTACCCCCATGACGATCAGGATCGTCAGCGGCAGCGCGATCAGCAGCAGCCGCACCGCGGTCTTGGCGTCGTGCCCGAGATAGCCGCCCTTGACCGCGGTGGCGTCCACGAACAGCAGCAACGCGAGGATCAGTTCCGCCGCGTTGAGCGCGATCTCGGTGTTGAGCCCGGTGCCGAGATCGTTGCGGGTGGTGAACCCGATCGCCAGCCCGGCCGCGACCATCGCCATCGGCGCGGTGATCTGCCACCGCTCCAGCCTGGCCGCCGTCATCGTCCAGGCCAGCACGACGACCGCGCCGACGAGCACGCTCTGGATCATCTTCCCGCCCCTCGTTCCCGGTGGACTCCCTTGCCACCGGGAACGAGTTTAGAGGCCGGGCCGGGTGCGACGGTCCACAAAGGAACGTCGATCACACCACCGCGCCGTTGTCGTCACGCTGTCGCGCGGGCGACGCCTTCCTGGCCGGACGTCCGGCCCCGGGCCACCGCTTGTCGAGCAGGATCGCGACGGGACCGGCAGTGGCCACTGTGGACACTGTGCCCGCGACGAGACCGAGCAGGAGCGCGAGCGCGAAGTCGGCCAGCGATCCGTCCCCGAGGAACAGCAGCGCCCCGAGGACGAACAGCACCCCGATGCCGGTGTTGATCGTCCGCGGCAGCGTCTGCAGGACCGCCGTGCCGACGACCCGCGAGAACGGCTCCTTGCGGCGTTGCCCCCGCACCTCCCGCACCCGGTCGAAGACCACCACCGAGTCGTTGACCGAATAGCCGATCACCGTCAGCAGCGCGGCGAGGAAGACACCGTCCATGGACTTGCCCAGCCAGGCGAAGATCCCGAGGATGATCAGGACGTCCTGCGCGAGCGCGGCCACGGTGGCCACGCCGAGCCGCCAGTCGAACCGCACCGCCAGGTAGATCAGCTGCGCCAGCACCGCGAGGCCGAGGGCGATCATCGCCTTGGTGCGCAGCTCGGCACCGAGGCTCGGGCCGATCTGCTCGTCGCGGATCTCGGTGGCGTCGCCCGCGACCCCGGCGACGGCGGTCCGGATCCGTTCGGTGGCGTCCTCGTCGATCGGTTCGGTGCGGACGGAGATGTCCTTCTCCCCGGACGTCTGCACGACGGCGCGGGGGAATCCGGCGTCGGAGACCGCGTCCCGGACCCGTTCGACGTCGGCGGGCGCCGAGGTGCTGTATTCGACGACCCGGCCACCGGTGAATTCGACGCCGAGGTTCGGCCCCGCCACGAACAGTCCCGCGATCGCGGCGATGACGACCGCGCCGGCGACCATCAGCCAGCGTTTCGGTTTCCCGAGGAACCCGGGGTCGCGGCGGTTCACCCATCGCCGGACGCGGCCTTCGTGGGTGAGCCCGGACCACCGCGGTCTGCGCGCGACCGGACCCCGCATCGTGAGGTGCAGCAGCAGACGCGTGAGCACGAGCGAGATGAACAACGCCACGACGACGCCGATGGACAGCGTCACCCCGAATCCGCGCACCGGGCCGGACGCCAGCCAGAACAGCAGGCCCGCCGCGAGCAGAGTGGTCACGTTCGAATCGACGATCGCCGACAACGCCCCGCTGAACCCGCGGCCCACCGACCGCGGCAGTGAACCTCCCCGTTTGACGGAGTGTTCCTCTCTCGCCCGTTCGAAGACGAGCACGGTCGCGTCGACGGCCATGCCGATCGCCAGGACGAACCCGGCGAGCCCCGGCAAGGTCAGCGTCGCGCCGACGGCGAGCAACGCGGCGTAGGAGACGGCGGCGTACGCCACCAGCGCGCCCACGGCGATCAACCCGGCCAGGCGATACACCGCGAGCAGGAACAGCGCGGTCAGCGCCAGGCCGATCACGGCGGCGCGGGCGCTGGCGTCGATCGCGGCGGCACCGAGCGTGGGCCCGACGGTGCGCTGCTCGATGATCTCGACCGGCGTCGGCAGTGCGCCCGCGTTGATCAGCAGCGCCAGATCCTTGGCTTCGGCCGGCGAGAACTGCCCGGTGATCTGCGTGCTCCCGCCGACGATCCCGACCCCGCAGGCGACCTGCGGGCTCACCTGCGGCGACGAGATCACCTTGTCGTCGAGCGCGATCGCCACCCGGCGGGTCGGATCACCCGGCGGTGAGCAGGCCGCCTGCCCGGTCAGCCGCTCCCAGGCACGGCCGGCGTCGCCTTTGAAGTCGACGGAGACCAGCCAGCCGCCGCCTTGGGAGTCGACCGACGAGAGCGCCTCGTCGACGCCTTCGCCGGTCAGCGCGGCGGGCCCCAGGGTGATCGGCTGCCCGCTCTCGTCGTTGAGGACGCGGGAGTCGCCGGACGCGGCGGCGAGTACGGGATGGAAGGACAGTTGCGCGGTGCGGCCGATCACCTCGACGGCCTCGCGCGGATCCCGCACGCCGGGCAGTTCGACGATGATCCGGTTGTCGCCGGAACGGGCCAGCATCGGCTCGGCGACGCCCAGCGCGTCGACCCGCCGTCGCAGCACTTCGAGTGTCCGGTCGGTGGTCTCGGCGTCGGCGGTGACGGTGGGCGAATCCTTGGTCTCCAGCACGATCTGCGTGCCACCACGCAGATCGAGCCCCAGTCTCGGGGCGGTGGTCAGCAACAGGTACACGGTCGCGGCGAGGACGACCAGCGAGACGACGGCTCGCCCGGTCATGCCTCGCCGCGCGGTTTCGCGCGGCACGAAGTTCTCCTTGGTGGTTTCCCGGTCCGGGCACGCGAATACGCGCCCGTCAGCGTCAGACGGCTGCCGGGAAAGGAGGAGCGCGATCCCCCAGCGCGAGGCGGTTCGCCGTGCGCGAGGGAGGGGTGACGTCTTCGTGGAGTTCGCTGAGGCGGAGCAGCGTCGTGGACGCCGGACCGTGCGGGACGGTGCCGAAGAGAGGAAGGTCACCGTGACCGTGCACACCCAGGAGGGCGGGTTCGGCGGCGAGCCTGCCCGCGGCGCGCACCGGCGCGACGGCCTTGGAGACCGAGGAGTCGATCGTCGCGTTCGCCCCGCGCGGTTCGCCCGCCGAAGCGGAACCACCCGAGTGGAGCGCGAAGAGCAGGCCGAGCGCGGTCAGCACGGCGGCGAGCAGTACCGGCACGGCCTGCCCGGCCGTCCTCCGGCTCTCCACCATCATCGACACACTCCCGGGGTCCTCGCCGCCACCCTACTGGGATCCGGCCAGCCGCCACAGGCGCGCGATCCCGGCGCGGACGCGGTCCTCCCCCAGCTCCGGCAGCAACGCGGTCAGATGCTCGGCGGCGAGCGGGGCCAGCAGCGCGTGCGCGGCGTGCTCGGGGTCGGGCGTGCCGTCGAGCAGGATCGCGACGTGCCGGTGCCAGAACCGGTAGGCCCCGATGCGATAACGCGCCCCCGGCGCGGCGGTCTCCGACATCCGTACCAGCGGAAGGTGTTCGAGCACGTAGTCGACGTACGCCT
The DNA here is from genome assembly GCF_024628825.1 of Amycolatopsis roodepoortensis. Taxonomy (NCBI): domain Bacteria; kingdom Bacillati; phylum Actinomycetota; class Actinomycetes; order Pseudonocardiales; family Pseudonocardiaceae; genus Amycolatopsis; species Amycolatopsis roodepoortensis. The sequence continues at coordinate 8,843,138 of NZ_CP102415.1, read as the reverse complement.
CGGCGAAGGCCACGAGCCGTTCGACCGGCGGAGCGCCGGGCCCCAGCGGGGGCGGGCCGTGCAGGATCCCTTCCTGGAGCAGGCGTTCCCGCGCGTCCAGCAAGGCGACGGCCAATCCTGCCTTGTCACCGAAGCGGCGGAAAAGCGTGCCCTTGCCCACTCCCGCGGCGGCCGCCACCTGATCCATCGACACCGCTTCGACGCCGTGCTCGGTGAACAACGCCGCCGCCGCGTCCAGGATCGCGGCCCGGTTGCGCGCCGCGTCGGCGCGCTCCTTGGGCGGCGGCGTGCGCAGAAGTTCCAGCGAGGTTGCAGAAGCGGACTGCGGTCCGTTATGGTCGTGAGGCACATCCGGACTATAGTCCGATTAACTGGAGGTAGCGACATGACCGCACTCATCACCCGTGACGAACTCAAGGCCGCGATCGACGCCAAGACCGTGACGGTGGTCGACGCACTGGGTGGCGAGTACTACGCCAAGCAGCATCTGCCCGGCGCCGTTCCCCTGGTTCTCGCCGATGTCGACGCGCACGCCGCGACCGTGCTGCCCGATCGTGGCGCCGCCATCGTCACCTACTGCTCGAACCCCGCCTGCCCGAACAGCGGCCAGGTCGCCGACCGGCTCACCGCCCTCGGCTACACCGACGTCCGCAAGTACCGGGAGGGCATCGAGGACTGGGCGGGCGCGGGACTGCCCCTCGAGTCTCAGTCCTGAGAAAGGACGCGTTTCCGCAGGGCCGGGACCCCGTCGCCGTCGAGTTCGTCGAGGTAGGCCGCCCGTCCGGTCATGGCCATGATCAGCGCCAAGGTCGTGCCCGAGACGAGCGGCCCGGCCCCGGTGTCGAAGGAGCCATCGGTGGCTCGCAGCCGGAGCCCACCGATGCGTCCCTTCGCGACCACCACCATGTCCGAGCCCCGGTAGTACCCGGCCAGCGCGGTGAGGACGTCGATCGGGTGATCGCGGCGGATCCCGAGAGGACGGCGGATGTCCTCGCCGTGCACGATCGTCTCGCCGAGCATCGCCATCTTCGGCAGGGGCGGTTTCGTCGTGCTGGTGACGACGCCGCGGAACCGCTCCAGCGTCTCGGCGCCGTCGTCCCCCAGCTGCTCGGCCAGGCGCATGGCGACCTGCTTGTCGAAATCCCACCGGCAGCGGATCACGCCCGCCATCCACCGCAGCGGGGTGAGACTCGCGGCCGAGGTCAGATGCGCGAGCACCTCGCGTACCGTCAGCCCCTCGCAGAGCGACGGTGTCCTCCACCGCTCCTCGGTGAGCCCCGCCAGGTCGTCCGCCAGTGCCGCCCGCTCGGCGTGGATCAGCGGCCAGACCTCGGTCTTCGTTCGTGAATCCGGCATCCGGAGTCCTTCCAGTAGTCGTCGTCGAAGGTGAGACTCCCGGCGCGGGGCGGAATCATCGGTACCTTGGAGACGATTTTCCTCAGCGGACGAGAGAAGGGCACCGATGATCCAGCGCTGGAATCCGGAGACCGTGGCGGCGCCGATCGGCCCGTACAGCCATCTGGTCCGCGTTCCCGCCGATCACGAACTGGTCGTCGTGTCCGGTCAGATCGGCGTCGGACCCGACGGCGCGCTCGCCGGACCCGACGCCGAATCCCAGACCCGGGCGTTGCTCGCCAACCTCGAGCGGCTCCTCGAAGCGGCGGGCGCCGGCCCGGAACACCTGGTCAAGGTGTTCAGCATGCTTTCCGGCACCGAGCACCTCGCCGGGTTCCGCACGGCGATGCGCGAGACCTTCACCCGCTGGTACCCGGACGCGGACTGGCCCGCCCAGTCCCTCATCGTGGTGGCGGCGCTGGCGAAGCCCGAACTGGTCGTCGAGGTCGAAGCGCTGATCGCGGTACCGAAGACCGCTTGACGGTCGCTACCGATGTGACATCGGGAACGAGTCGGCGGCGCTGCTGTTTCGCACAGACTGAACGCCCGATTGAGGTAACAGTGTCCGATTCCACCTGAGGTCGTGAGTGGTAAAGAGGGTTAGAACGAGCATTGCCACTCACGCCCCCCGCGCAAAGCGCTCAAATCGGGCATTGGACGAGCTCCAGCGTCCCTTGTGGACTGTTCAGACCAGGAACAGCCCCACAGGTCGATCTCCGGCTCGCGACACGACATGTTGCCTTACCGCCCGATAACCCGCATCGCCACTCACGACCCACCCGGGCCGAGCCGGTACTTTCGCGTGACTGAGCGGACGACACACGTGATCAGACGGACGACACGCCCGCGGTCGCGGTCCCACCACGTGTCGTCCATCCAGACACACGTGTCGTCCACCTGATCACAGGTGTCGTCCCTCCGGTCACGCGAAATCGCCCGCTGTCCTAGGACTCCCGGCGCCTCCGTCCGGCGAGGAGCAGCAACGCGCCGATGGCCAGCATGCCCAGCGCCAGCACCGTCATCGTCTTCACCGGTGAGCCGGTCACGGCCAGCCCGGGCGGACGCGGGGTGGTCGGCGGCTGCGGGTTCGGCTTCTCCGGCGGTTGCGGCGCCGGAGGCTCGGGCGGCACCCGGGTGTCGGTCCCGCAGTCCGGATTGCCCGAACCCGGCGGGCAGTTGCCGCCGGGGGTGTCCGACGTGACGACGTTGCGGAGGCGGTGGTCACCGGTCGCCGGCTTCCGCACGGTGACGGCGTAGGTGACGGTGGCCTTCTCCCCCGGCTTGAGCTCGCCCTTCCACGTCAGCTTCGGCGCGGAGTAGGTCACCGACCCCGTACTGGCCTTCGCCGTGCCGTCGAAGGTGGCGTCGTCCAGCACCTGGGTGAGGTCGTCGGTGAACGTCGCGTCGACGGCGGTCTGCCCGGTGTTCTCCACCGTGACGGTGTACGTGACGACCTCGCCCGGCTTCGCCTCCGCCTTGTCGACGATCTTCTTGATCTTCAGGCTGGACAGCGGCGTCGTCGTCCCGCACTTCGGGTCCTTGCTGCCCGGCGGGCAGTTGCCGCCCGGGGTCTCGGAGGTGACGACGTTGGTCAGCTTGCCGTCGCCGCCGGTCTTGGTCACCTTGACGCTGTAGGTGACCGTCGCCGTCTGCCCGATCTCCAGGTCGCCGGTCCAGGTCAGCTTCGGTTCCGCGTAGGTCACCGAACCGATCGTCGCCGCACCGTCCTTCTGGAACACCGCGTCGTCGAGCACCTCGGTGAGGTCGTCGGTGAACGTCGCACCGGTCAGCTTCGTCTTGCCGGTGTTGCGCACGGTCACCGTGTACTTCACGACGTCGCCCGGGTTCGCCGTGGCCTTGTCGGCCTTCTTCTCCAGTGAGATGCCGGGCACCGGGGTGACGGTCGCGCACGCCGGGTCGTCGGACTGCGGCGGGCAGGTGCCCGGGGTGTTGGTGCTGACGGTGTTCCGCAGTTCGTGATCGCCCGTCACCGGGTTCTTCACCTTCACCGAATACTTCAGCGTGGTCGACGCGCCCACCGGGAGATCGCCGGCCCACACCAGGTTCGGCGCGGTGAAGGCGAACTTCCCGGCGACCGGGGCCGCCACGGCGTCGTCGGAGTAGTCGGCGTCGTCGAGCACCTCGGACAGGTCGTCCGTGACCCGGGCGGCGTCCTCGCCGACCAGATCGACCTTGCCGGTGTTGGTGACCGTGACGGTGTAGGTGACGACGTCACCGGGGTTCGCGGTCTGCTTGTCCGACGTCTTCTTGACCGTCAGCTCGCGGGACGGCACGTCCGCGACGCAGTTCGGGTCGGTCGAATCCGGCGGGCAGTTGTTGCCCGGCGTGTCCGAAGTGACCACATTGGACAGTTTCTTGTCGCCGGGGTTCGGGTTCTTGATCTTGACCGTGTAGGTGACGGTCGAGGTCTGCCCGATCTCCAGCGTGCCGGTCCACGTCAGCTTCGGCGCCGCGTACGTGACCCCGCCGATCGTCGCCGCGCCGTCGTTCTGGTAGTCGGCGTCGTCCAGGACTTCGGTCATGTCGTCGGTGAAGGTGGCGTTGTCCTGCTTCGTCTGCCCGGTGTTGGTGACGGTGATCGTGTACTTCACCGTGTCGCCGGGGTCGACCGACTTCTTGTCGGCGGTCTTCTTGATGAGCAGCCCGGAGACCGGGGTGGTCGTGCCACAGTCCGGATCGGTCGAACCCGGCGGGCAGTTCCCACCCGGGGTCTCCGAAGTGACCACATTGGACAGCTTCTTGTCGCCGTCTCCCGGGTTCTTCACCTGGACCGAGTAGGTCACCGTGGAGGTGGCGCCGATTTCGAGATCGCCGGTCCACGTCAGCTTCGGTGCCGCGTAGGTGACGCCGCCGATCGTCGCGGCACCGTCGTTCCGGTAAACGGCGTCGTCGAGCACCTGGGTCAGGTCGTCGGTGAAGGTGGCGCCGGTCAGCTTCGTCTGACCGGTGTTCTTGACGGTGATCGTGTACTTCACGACGTCACCGGGGTTCGCGGACTGCTTGTCGACCGTCTTCTTGATCTCCAGGCCGGAAATCGGGGTTTCCGTGCCGCAGTCCGGATCCGTGGAGCCCGGCGGGCAGTTGCCACCCGGCGTCTCCGACGTGACCACGTTCTTGAGCCGGTTGTCACCGGTGTTCGGGTTCTTGACCTTCACCGAGTACGTGACCGTCGACGTGGCATCGACTTCCAGATCGCCGGTCCAGGTCAGCTTCGGTGCCGCATAGGTGACCCCGCCGACCGTCGCGGCGCCGTCGTTCTGGTAGTCCGCGTCATCGAGAACCTGCGTGAGATCGTCGGTGAACGTCGCACCGGTCAGCTTCGTCTGACCCGTGTTCTTGACCGTGACCGTGTACTTCACGACGTCACCGGGGTTCGCGGACTGCTTGTCGACCGCCTTCTCGATCAGCAGACCCGACACCGGCGTGGTCGTGCCGCACTTCGGATCCGTCGAACCCGGCGGACAGTTGCCACCCGGCGTCTCCGACGTGACGGTGTTTATGAGTTTCTTGTCGCCGGGGGCCGGATTCTTGACCTTCACCGTGTAGGTCACCACCGACGTGGCACCGATTTCGAGGTCTCCGGTCCAGGTCAGCTTCGGTGCCGCGTACGTGACGCCACCGATCGTCGCCGCACCATCGTTCTGGTAGTCCGCGTCATCGAGAACCTGGGTCAGATCATCGGTGAACGTCGCTCCCGTCAGCTTCGTCTGACCCGTGTTCTTCACCGTGACCGTGTACTTCACGACGTCACCGGGGTTCGCCGACTGCTTGTCAACGCTCTTCTCAATCAGCAAACCGGAAACCGGCGTCGTCGTGCCGCATTTCGGATCCGTCGAACCCGGCGGACAGTTACCGCCCGGAGTCTCCGACGACACGACGTTCCTGAGCACGTTATCGCCATTGTTGGGGTTCTTGACCTTCACGCTGTACGTGACCGTGGAGGTGGCACCGACTTCCAGGTCACCGGTCCACGTCAACTTCGGCGCCGCATAGATGACGCCACCGATCGTCGCCGCACCATCATTCTGATAGTCGGCGTCATCGAGAACCTGCGTCAGATCATCGGTGAACGTCGCACCGGTCAGCTTCGTCTGACCGGTGTTCTTCACCGTGACTGTGTACTTCACGACGTCACCGGGATTCGCCGACTGCTTGTCGACCGACTTCTCGATCGTCAGACCCGACACCAGCGTCGTCGTGCCGCACTTCGGATCCGTCGAACCCGGCGGACAGTTACCACCTGGCGTCTCCGAAGTGACCACATTGGACAGCTTCTTGTCACCGGGGTCGGGGTTCTTGACTTTCACCGAATACGTGACGGTCGACGTGGCACCGACTTCGAGGTCTCCGGTCCAAGTCAGTTTCGGTGCCGCATAGGTGACCCCGCCGATCGTCGCCGCTCCATCGTTCTGGTAGTCGGCGTCATCGAGAACCTGGGTCAGATCATCGGTGAACGTCGCACCGGAGATCTTCGTCTGACCCGTGTTCCGCACGGTCACCGTGTACTTCACGACGTCACCAGGGTTCGCCGACTGCTTGTCGACCGACTTCTCGATCAGCAAACCGGAAACCGGCGTCGTGGTCCCACACTTCGGATCCGTCGAACCCGGCGGACAGTTACCGCCCGGAGTCTCCGACGACACGACGTTCTTGAGCACGTTATCGCCGGTGTTCGGATTCTTGACCTTCACCGAGTACGTGACCGTGGAGGTGGCACCGACTTCCAGGTCACCGGTCCACGTCAACTTCGGCGCCGCATAGATGACGCCACCGATCGTCGCCGCACCATCATTCTGATAGTCGGCGTCATCGAGAACCTGCGTCAGATCATCGGTGAACGTCGCACCGGAGATCTTCGTCTGACCCGTGTTCCGCACCGTGACCGTGTACTTCACGGCGTCACCCGGATTCGCCGACTGCTTGTCCACGGCCTTCTCGATCAGCAGCCCGGAAACCGGCGTCGTCGTGCCACACTTCGGATCCGTCGAACCCGGCGGGCAATTCCCACCCGGCGTCTCCGTCGTGACCACGTTCTTCAACCGGTTGTCACCAGTGTTCGGGCTCTTGACCTTGACCGTGTAGGTGAACTCCGCGCTCTGCCCCGCCGCGAGCGTGCCCGTCCAGGTCAGCTTCGGCTCCGCGTAGGTCACCGAACCGGGCGACGCGGTGGCGTCGTTCTGGTAGACCGCGTCGTCCAGCACGCCGGTCAGATCGTCGACGACCTTGAGGCCCGCCGCGGTCACCTTTCCGGTGTTGGCGACGATGACCTTGTAGCGCACGACGTCGCCGGGGTTCGCGGATTCCTTGTCCGCGGTCTTCGTCACCGTGTACGACGGCGGCGGCACCTTGGTCTTCGCGCACGCGGCGGCGGGATCGTCCGGGCAGCGGTTGTCCGGTGGGACGACCGGCGGCGGCCCGACCGGGACGTTGGCGCGGTTCACCAGCTCCTTGCCGATGGCGGCCTCTTCGACCTTCACGCGCACCGTCAACGTGGCCGTCTCCCCGACGGCGAGGCCGTTCACGGCCCAGTCGATCGGCCCGGTACCGGACGCGGTGCCCTTCGACGGCGTGGAGGACACGTAGGTCGTCCCCGGCGGCAAGGTGTCGCGCACCGTCAGCGCGGGTACGGGGATCACCCCGGTGTTCCGCAGGGTCACCTGGTAGGTCAGGGTGTCGCCCGGGATCGCCTCGGCGAGGTCGACCGTCTTCGTCAGCTGGTATCCGGGCGAGGTGACCGTGTTCCGCACCGTGTTCGACGTGCGTTCCTGCGGCCGCCCGGTGTCCTCGCCGCGGAAGGTCAGCTTGGCGGTGTTGTCGAGTTTGGTGCCGTCCGGCACGGAAGCGCCGACCTTGACCTTGAAGTCGACCTTCTGCGCTTGCCCCGGCCTCAGGTTCCGCAGGTTGCAGGTGACCAGCTGGCCGACGGCCGAACAGTTCGGGTTGGATCCGGCCACGAACGTGACGCCGTCGGGCAGGGTGTCGGTGAGCACCACGTTCGTCGCGGTGTCGAGGTCGGTGACACTGCCGTCGGCGTGCCGGTTGGCGACGTCGAAGCTGTAGGTGACCTCCCCGCCCTTGGTGACGTAGCCAGGCGGGTTGTCGTCGGTATTGCCGACCGGGTCGTTGGCCTTGGTGATCTGGAGGTCGGGTTCGAGCGCGTCGGTGACGAGCCAGATCGTCTGCGGGTACAGCGCGTCGCCGACGGTGCCGATCTTCACCTGGAGCGCGGTGGTCCCCGCGGGGACCTTGCCGGTGATGTCGACGCTGCGGGAGTCGTAGCCGACGTTGTTGACCGGGTTGGGCACGCGCGAACTGACGTTGGTGCCCGAACCGGTGGCCGTGACCCGGTCGATCCGGCTGCTGAACGCGTTGTTGGTCGCCACGCCGCCCGGCGCGGGCATAGCGATGGTCTGGAGACTGGACGCGTCCGGGCCGACCTGGAGGTAGTCGCCGGTGATGGGCGCGTCGCCGTCACCCGCGACGATGCCGAGTTCGACGTTGGGCTGACGCGAGGTCGGCGCCTTGATGCCGCTCAGCGCGATGGTCGCCGAGCTGGGCGTGGTACCGCCGGCGACCCGCTGCAATCCGTCCCACACCTGCAGGTAGCGCAGCGGCTCGCTGGGCAGTTCGTACGCGACCACCAGAGACCAGCCGCCCCAGCAGCCGAGGTTGGTCCCGCTGATCGACTGGCCCTGGCAGGCCTGGATGTCGGCCACCGTGTACTGCCCGGTGCCGGCGCTCTCCACGAGAGACGTGACGTCGGCGGCGCCACCGTAGGCGTACAGGGTCGGGAACCCGCCCGTGGTGGTCGCGGGGAACCAGTCGTAGGTCTCGGCGGTGATCCGCTGATACGTACCGGAACCCGGGGCCTTCACGGAGACCTGGTTGCCGCGGCTGCCGTCGCCGGAGGTCCCGCTGCTGGCGACCGGGTTGAACTGCCAGTACAGGCGGGCGTTCAGCACCTTCGCACCGGCCGGGACGTTCAGGTCCGCCGCGGAGGCGGTGTTGCCGGGCGCGGCCGGGTCGGTCTTGATCCACGACACCGGGCTCGCGTTGCTCGTGGACTCGTTGCAGACCACGCCGACGCCGCACTGCACGACGGAGTTGGCCGCCATCGTGATACCGCCGTGCGCCAGCCCGGAGTACACCGGTTCCGGCCCGATCGGCCGTTCGGTACCCGCTCCGCGCGGCTGGATCTGGGCGTTCGCGGGCAGCGGCGCACCCATCAGCAAAGCCACGAGCGCCACCGTGAGCACCGCGATGCCCCGGCGCCACCGATTACGCCCCCGACGTTCCGCCATGCCGCCTCCGCCTCACCCCTCGCTCCCGTCGGCCCAGGTCAGGACAGCGGGGACAGCGAGCCCAAGTCGTGGTCATCCTGGGTCGGCTTGATCGTCGAGCACAACTGGGACCGGCGGTGTCGCCTGGATAAAACCCGTTGAGTGGCCCCGAAACCCCCGGACGGGTGATAAAAGCACTGTCCACAACGGACGCGACCGGGAGTGGCGTTTTCCGCCGAAAAATGCCATCGTCGAACACGTGATCGATATTCCTTATCGCGGCTCCGGCCCCTATTGCTACGCTCATTCCCTCGCGATGATGCTCGGCTCCGATGCGCCGGGAGCCGACGTGCTCGAAACCGTGACCGGCAGCCCCTTCGGCATGCAGCTGATCGGCGGTTCGCTGCCGTTCTTCGACGCCTTCGGCTGGGATCCCGATCTGGGTATCGGCGAGGCCCTCGACGCCCTCGGCTGGCGCGCCGAAACGACGAGCGAGCCGGATCCGGACGCCGCCTTCGCCGGACTCGTCGAAAGCCTCGCCGACGGTCCGGTGCTGCTCGGTCCGGTCGAAATGGGGCATCTGCGCCACCAGCCGGGGATGACCGGCCCGATCGGGGCCGACCATTTCCTGGTCGCGCTCGCCGTGGACGACGAGTCCGTCACCGCCCACGACCCGCAGGGTTACCCGTACGCGCGGATCCCCCGGGCGGATTTCGCCGCCGCCTGGCGCGCCGAAACGGTCGCGTACGGCAAACCGCACACGATGCGGACGAAGTTCGTGCGGCACACCGTCGTCGAGGACGAGGCCGCGATCGTGGCATCACTTCCCAGGGCGATCAGGCGGCTCAGCGGGCAGGAGGACACCGGCCTCCCGCCTGGCACGCTCGGCAACGGCGACGCGGCGCTCGCGCTCGCCGCGCGGATCGGCGACGGCTGCGACCCTGAACTGCGCGGGCTGCTCGTCCATTTCGTGGTCCGCCTCGGTGCCCGGCGGACGGCCGACGCGGCGGCGTGCCTGCGCCGGATCGGCCGCGACGAAGCCGCCGCCGTGCTCACCACGCAGGCCCGGCTGATCGGCTCGTTGCAGTACGACCTCGTCGTCGAGGACGACGCACGCGCCGCCGCGACCCTTCGGACGCTCGCCCCGACCTACGAAGAGCTCAGGCGGGCGCTCGCGTCAACCTGACGATTTCACGGACGATCACCTCGGGTTCGGTCAAGGGGACGTAGTGGCCGGATCGCTCCGCGATGACGTGCCTGCCGCTAGGCGAGAGGGCCACCCGACGGGCGTGTGAGGCGTTCGCCTGGGCCCTCATCCCGGCGGAAAACCCGCTCCCGCCGAGGCCGCCGGACACCACGGTGACCGGGATGTCACCGAGCACCGGCGGATCCTGCCGCCAGACGGCCAGTTCGTCGAGGAAGGTGCGGGCCTGTTCCCGCTGGGTCCGCACCGTCCCGACGGTGAACGCCTCCCGTTCGAGGTCGCGGCTGACGTCGTCCGGAATCCCCTTCAGCAGGCCGCGGAAAAGGAACTTGAGCAGTCCCAGCCGCGCCAGCACGGCGCCGAGCCGGAGCGTGACCCGTTCACCGGTGCGGAAGACGCGGCCGAAGAGGACGTCCGCGGCTTCGTCGGTCGGGTCGACCAGCACCAGCCCGGCGATCCGCTCCGGGCGGCGGGCGGCGGCCTGCCGCACGATCGGCCCGCCGGCGCTGTGCCCGGCGAGGACGTACGGCCCCTGGCCGAAATGGTCGAGGACGTCGTTGAGGTCGTCGGCCATCCGGCGCAGGGTGCGTCCGCCGGGGTCGGGGGCGCTGCGGCCGAGCCCGGACCGGTCGTACACGATCGCGCGGGCGTGCCGGGCGACCTCCGGCTGGACCGCCGCCCAGGACGAGCGGGTGGCGGCGGCTCCCGCTTCGAAAACGACCGTCGGCCCGGTGAAGCCCTCCGGTCCCGGGTGCACCATCGCGTGGAGCCGTCTTCCGTCGCGGGTCACGACCCATTCCGGCTCGCCCTGGGTGTGGGTCATCTCGCGGTGATCCTCCAGCCGGTGGCGTCGATCCGCCGCCGCCAGAAGTCGGCGAAACGTCCTTGCGCCGCCAGGAGTTCTTCGACGGTGCCGTCCTCGGCGATCCGCCCGTCCTCCAGGAAGAGCACCCGGTCCGCGTGCTGGATCCCGGCGATCCGGTGGGTGACGATCACCCGCGTCCTCGGCACGGGGTCGGCGCTGAGCGAGCGGACCACGGCGTCCTCGTTCTCGGTGTCCAGCGCGCTGGTGGCCTCGTCGACCAGCAGCACGGGCGCCGGTTTGAGCAACGCGCGGGCGATGGACACCCGCTGCCGCTCACCGTCGCGGTCACCCCCAGCCGGACCGCGACCGCCTTGACACTGAGCCGGCGCATCCCCAGCTCACGACCGGCACACAGGATGTCGTCCCGCGCGATCGTCGCCGGACGGCCACCGATCTTCGGCATCTCGCCCCCTTTGGAAAGTTACAGGGGGAAACTAAGGGTAGCCTTAGTTAGTGTCAAGGCACGGTTCGGCCGGTGCCGGAAGCTGCCAAGGGGTTGCCGGACCAGGGCCGGGGTGTGTCGCGAAAGCCACTTTCGCAACGTTGAAGGTTACGAAAGTGGCTTTCGCAACGTCTCCGGGTGGGCAGCCACCCCACGGCGAACGTCGCCTGCGCGAGGTGTCGCGAAAGCCACTTTCGGGACATCAGAGGTCGCGAAAGTGGCTTTCGCGACACGCCGCAGGCGAACGAACACCGGCGGGACCGCCGAAGCGGCCCCGCCGGTGCTTCCCTCCCGCCCTGCCGGCGAGCCTCAGTGGGTTCAGAACGTGATGGCGAACCCATCGATCGAGCCGGTGTCGAACCGGTAGACGTCCTGCGCGCTCAGCTTCCAGGTGCCGTTGGCCGCCTCACCGGAGGCGTCGACCGTGAAGGTCTGGTGCACACCGTCGGCCGAGCCGACGCCGCCCGGCTCCTTGAGCCGGTAGGCCTTGCCGCTCGGCCCGATCAGGTCGAGCACGAGGTCCGCGGTGTAGGTGTGCGAGACGTCCACCTTCACCGGCAGCGACGCGGAAGCCCTGCCGTCGCAGCCCTCCTGGGTCACCGAGCTGGTCACCGCCGCCCCGGCGTCCGGAATGGACACCGGCGTGGTGTTCGACTTGACCCCGCATTGCGGGCCGGGGCCACCGCTGCCGATCGAGGAGACGTTCAGCAGCTTGTTCGGCGAGCCGCTGCCCGCGTTCTTGATGACGCCCGCGGTCGCGCCGTTCACCAGCGCGTCCCGCACCTGCTGCGGGGTGGCGCCCGGGTTGGCCGACAGGTACAGCGCGGCCGCGCCGACGACGTGCGGTGTCGCCATGGACGTCCCGCTCATCCCGGCGGTACCACCGTTGCTCGGGCTCAGCGACGTGATGTTCGTGCCGGGCGCGAAGATGTCGGTGCAGCTCCCGTAGTTGGAGAACGAGGACCGGTTGTCCGAGGAATCCGAGGCGTTGACCGTGATCGCCTCGGGCACCCGGGCCGGGCTGGTGTTGCAGGCGTCGGTGGAGGCGTTGCCCGCCGCCACGCCGTAGACGACGCCCGACGCGATCGACCGCTTCACCGCGTCGTCCCCCACCCCGGGGGCGTCCATGGTCAGGCTCATGTTCGCCACGGCGGGCTTCCGCGCGTTGGCCGTCACCCAGTCGACGGCGTCGATGATGCCCGAGTCCGGCCCGGAGTTGTTGCAGCCCAGCACCTTCAGCCCGACGATCTTGACCTTCTTCGCGACGCCGTAGGTCTTGCTGCCGATCGTGCCCGCCGTGTGACTGCCGTGCCCGTGGCAGTCTTTCCCGTCACCGCCCATGAAATCCTTGCCAAGGCTGGCGCGGCCTTCGTACTCCGGGTTGGACGGGTTGATGCCACTGTCGAGGTCGTACGCGGTGACACCCGCGCCCTCGTTGGGGTAGGTGTAGGACTTGTCGAGCGGAAGGTTCTTCTGGTCGACCCGGTCCAGGCCCCACGTCGGGTTCGGCTGGGTGCCGGTGCCGCGCGCGGTGCCGTCCTCGTACACCGCCTTGACCGACGGGTCGGCGGCCAGCTTCCGTGCTTCCTTGGGTGTCATGCTCTTGGCCGAAAAGCCGCGGACGGCCGACGTCCAGACCGAACGCACCTCGCCGCCGTACCGCTTCGCCAGATCGGCCGACGCCGACTGCCCCGCGGCGGCGACGTCATGGAGAACGACGATGTACTGGTCGCCGTAGTGCTCCTTGGCCGGGATCACGACGCCTTCGGCCTCGGCGGCGACGGCCGTCCCGGCCCCGAGCGCGAGCAGCGGGCTCAGCAGGCCGAGCGCCAGCAGGGTTTTCGTCTTGTCACGCATGGGAAGTCCCCTCTGTTTCGACGAAGATCACTGGACGGTGAGGGTGTACGTGGTGGTCGCGGTCTTGCCGCCGCCGTCCTTGGCGGTCACCGTGACCGGATACGTGCCCGGCTGGAACGGCGCGAAGACCTGCATGGTCGAACTGCCGCCGCTCGACACGCTCTGCGGCGAGAAGAACGGGTTGATCGGCAACCCGGATCCGCTGGCGGACAACGTGATCGAGCCGGTTCCGCCGGTCGCGGTGACGGTCGCGCTCACCAGTGAACCCGCGCGTCCGGATCCCGAAGACGGGTTCACGGTCACTTTCAGATCGCCGGCGGGAGGTTCGCCGGCGCCGACGGTGAGCGACAGGCCCGCGGTCGCCGTTTCGGTGGTTCCCTTTCCGGAAATCGTGACCTGGTAAGCCTTTTCCGGAGTGCCGGATGCGGTCTCGATGGTCAGTTTCGCCACCTCGCCCGCCTTGATCGTGGCGGGCTGGAACGTGGCTTTGGCCCCCTCGGGCAGGCCCGACGCCGACAGCGTGATGTTTTCGGCGCCGTTCTTGCCCGGCTTGCTCGTGACGCTCGCCGACACGTACTTGCCCGGCAGTACCTTCACGGACGAAGGCGAAGCCGCGAGGGTGAAGACGTCGCCCGGCTGTTCGCCGCCGATCTGCTGGGCGACCCAGTCCCCCATCTCGTTGTTGAGCCTGCTGTAGACGCTGTACCAGCGGAAGTCGCTGCGGCTCCACGAAGCGACGCCGACGACCTTCCCGTCGACGACGAACGGGCCGCCGCTGTCACCGGGGAGGATGGTCTTGCGGCCGTCGGAGTAGCCGGCGCAGATCATCGTCTTCGGGTCGACGCCGTTCTCCACGCCGGTGCACTGGCTCGCGTTCACGATCGGCAGGGTCAGCTTGTGCAGCGTGACGTCCTGAGTGGAGTCGTTGATGTCCTTCTTGCCGTAGCCGAGGCTGAACCCGTCCTTGCCAGGCGTCTCCAGACCGGTGTCCGCGGAGGTGGCGACCTTCGCGTAGCCGCCGGGCGGGACCGGGATGTCGCCGTCGACGGTGATCACCGCGACGTCGTAGCCGTACCAGGGCTGGGTGAACTTGGGATGGATCTTGTAGTCGACGGCCTTCAGCTGGGTTCCGCCCGCGCTCTTCAGGTCGTCCAGTCCATAAAGGACACTCTTCTCGCCTGCCAGTTCCTTGCAGTGGGCGGCGACCAGCACCTTCCGGGGCGCGATGACGGAGCCGGAGCAGCTCTGCCCCTTCGGCCGGGAGCCGCCTTCCCGCAGGGCGGCGATGGCGTACGGGTAGTCCTTCACCGACGCGGGCGAACCGCCGATGCTCTGGCCGTGGACGCCACCGGTCGGCAAGGGCGCGGCGTCGGTCGGGGTGATGGCGCGAAGAGGGTCCGCCGGCGCCGCACCGGCGAGACCCGCCGCCGGCGCCAGCGCGGCCAAGGTCAGGGCGACCACGCCCAAGATCCGTTTTCTGCTCACGGTGATTCCTTTCGAGGAAAACGCGACTGCCCGACAACTGTCGATCGGCGGCGGAAACGGAACAATAGTGGAATACGGCGATCGCCCCACTATTTAAAGAAACCACTCCTGACCAGCGGTTTCTTAAGCCTTACCCAGCGAACCGACGAATACGTGCCCTTAGGTAATGTCGCCGAGCAGGTCGGCGGTCAGGACGGTACGTGAAGGCAGCCCCAATTTCCGGAGCGCCCGTCCGACGTGGATTTCGACCGTCCTCGGCGACAGGAACAGCCGCTCGCCGATCTCCCGGTTCGTGAGGTTCTGGGCCGCGAGCCTGGCGACTTCGAGCTCTCTCGGCGACAACGCTTCGCCGTAGCCCTTGCGGCCACGTCGGGGCATCTCCGGATCGCATCGCCGCAGCGACCGGCGGCAGCGAAGCGCGTCCACAGCGGCGCCGAGACCCGCGTACGTCGTCTCCGCGGTGGTGAAGGAAGCCACGGCGCGCTCCTGCGCTCCGGCTTCGGAGAAGCAACCGGCCGCGAGTTCGTCGGCGTAGGCGGCGAAATACGGGAGCGGTAGCGCGCTGTAGGCCTGCGCGGCTCCGAGCAGCAGCTCCGCGGCGGGAAGCGTTTCGCCGCGCGCCTGGGTGAGCATGCCCCGGCACAGCAGCGCCGACGCGTTCGCGACCGGGGCGTCCTTGCCGTCGATGCCCTGCCGGTACTCGGCGAGCAGCTCCCGCGCCTCGACGTGCTGCCCGAGCCCGAGCATCGTGCGCACCGCGAACGGCATCAGCTCGGCCGCCCAGACCCAGTTGTTCTTGCGGCGCACGGTCTCCAAGCCGAAGTCGGCCAGGCGCCGGGCCGCTTGCAGATCCTTGCCCGCCTGGTGGACCGCGACGCGGCCCGCGTACGCCGAAGCCTGCACCGGGACACTGCCCGCGGAAAGCGCGAACGCCGCGTCGAAACTGCGCAGGGCCGCCGTCGGCCGGTGCTGCCCGTACTCGTACCAGCCGAGCACGAGCAACGGCTCGGCCGCCAGCGAACCGTCCTTGTCGACCCGCGTCAGCATCGCGCGCGCCTTCTCCGCGACACTCGCCCACTCCCCCATCGCGAGATCCAGGCGCAGTTCCGTGCCGTCGGCGAGCGCGTCGAGATAGGGCTGATGGTCGTCGCGGATCAGCCGCCGCGCCGTCGTGAGGTAGGCCCGCGCCACCGGGTAGTGCCCGTTCCACGCCACCGCGTCGGCCAGATTGATGTAGGTGCGGGCCACCTGGCGGCAGACCTCCGCCGACTCCGGTGCCCTCGGCAGATCCGCGATCTCCTGCCAGGCGGCCGGATCGGCGATCTGCATACGCGCCGAAAGCCGGTTCGCGGTGATCGCGGCGAGCAACCCGGCGTCGTGCTCCCCCTTGCTGACCTGTTCGGCCTCGGCGAGCCAGCGGAGGTTCTCCTCCACCGGGACGGTGCCGATATGCGGCAGCGCCAGGGTGACCAGCCCTCTGGCGAGCAGCGCCTGCCGCCTGCCGAGATCGGCCGCGCCCAGTTCGATCTCGAGCCTGCCCGCCTCGACCTTGCCGACCTGGTTGATCAGCACCTGCCCGAGGTGGACGCGGATCTCGCCCCGCGCGGCCTTGCTCAGCGGCCATTCGCGCAGGATCTCGCGCAGCAGCCGGACCGTGCCGGCGTGCGCGATACTGCGCGGCAGTTCCCTGCCGAGCCGGACGGCGAACGATTCGCGCGCGGTCCGCGGGAGATCCGTGTCCCGTAAGGCCGCTTCGAGCAGGCGGCTCGCTTCCTCGGTGCGGCCGTCTTCGATGGCGTTGTCGACCGCGACGCCGGTCCACTGTGTCCACGCGGCGATGTCGCCTGCCAGCCGTGCGTGACGGGCGATGAGGGATGCGAAAGGTTCCGCGCTCGCGGCGAGGCGGGCGGCGGCTCGTCCGTGCATCGCGCACCGCTGAGGTCCGGCCAACAACGCGTAGACCGCTTCGGCGATCAGCGGACTCCCCGAGACGTAGCGGCCGCGGTCGAGATCCCGCAGCAGCCCCGCCTCCACCGCTTCGGTGATCGCACCGGCGACCTCCGCTGACGCGCCGGCGACCGCGCCCAGATCCTGTTCCCCCGCGGGCGATCCCAGTACCGCCGCCGCGCGGATGACGTCCTGTGCGGCCGGGCCGATCGCCGCCATCAGCTCGGAAACCCGGCTCCGCACGGTAGGCGGCACCGTCGCCGAGGCCAGCTTGTCCGCCGAAAGGGATTCGGCCGTGTCACCGACGCTCTGGACCAACGCCGTCAGGTCGACGGCGATCCCGGACGTCCGCCGGTGCGCCGCTTCGGCGACATCCGGTGCGCAGCGGCCGAAGGACGCGTCCAGCAGCGTCCGCACCTGGACGGCGGTGAACGCCGGGAGCGAGAGTTGCGCGGCGGTCTCGCGCGGCGCCGGGAATCGCCGCGGCCCGCACGCCGCCGTGCTCACCACCACGCTCAGCCCCGCGGCCGGGGACGCCGCGAGCCCGCGCACGAACTCCCTCGTGTCGTCGTCCGCGCAGTGGACGTCGTCGAGCACCAGCACCGCCGGACCGCAGCCGGCCAGCACTTCGCGCACGGCTCGGAACTCCTGCTGCCGGACGGTCTCGGCGTCCGCGTTCTCCGGGAACGGCGGCAGCCACGGGGACCATTCGGGGATCAGCCGCCGGAGGACCCCGGTCACCGGTGAGAAGCCCGCCGCGTGGGCGGCGGCCATCGCGCTCCTGGCGAGCAGCGCGTCGACCAACGGCGCCAGCCGGCACGGCCGCGCGAACGAACCGCACCGGGCGGACCAGACCACGCGCGTCGCGATCCCGGGATGGGCGGCCAGTTCTTCGAGCAGCCGGCTCCGGCCCACCCCCGGCTCGCCCTCGACGACGGCGACCGACGGCGGGCGCGTGGCGACGCGCACCAGTTCGGCCAATTCGGCGTCGCGGGCCACGAACACCGGTGCCGTACCGATCGTCGGCATGCCCGGGACCATACCGAGAGGACACCCGCCGAAAGGCGGGAACACGAACAGTGACCAAGAGCCGCGCGCTTTCCGCTGGTCCACACCAGCGGAGTCACGACCTCACCGCGCCGTTAACTCGAACGGTCGACGCCGACCTGCGGTGACACCGACCCTCGCATCGGCAATACGGACCCTTAGGTATTGCCGCGAACCTTGCCACGAGACCACCGGAGGGTGAATCTCAGACCGTTCGCAGTGCCCCTCTGTCACTTCGCCACAGCGCAGACCCCCTGCTCGCGCCGGTCGGCCACTCGTTCGGGTAGCCGGAGTCCCCACCTGATCCCTTACGGGTAGCCGCCCGCGCGTGCTTCGCGTTCGATCATCCAGTTAGGAGTGTTCCGACGGTGAAAACCTCGTTCAGGCGCGGGCTGGCCACGGCCTGCGCCGGTGTCGCCGCGCTGGTCGCCCTGCAGGCGCCCGCCACCGCGGCACCCGCCATCACGGCGGCCACCACGATCCCGATCAGGATGCAGGCACAGGAGAAGAGCAACTGGTGCTGGGACGCCAGTGGCAACACGATCGCCGCGTGGTGGGGGCATTCCCTCACCCAGACGAAGTTCTGCCAGATCGCGCACAACGAGTCCGGAACGGACTGCGCGAACAACCAGGGCTACCTGAGCGATCAGCAGCGGGTGTTCCGCTGGCTGGGGTTCAGCAACGTCGGCACCTACAGCTCGTCCGGCCAGACGCTGAGCTTCGCCTCCATCAAGGGCCAGGTCGACGCGCGGCAGCCGATCGGCACCCGGATCGGCTGGCGTAACGGTGGCGGCCACATGCACGTGCTCTACGGCTACGACAACACGAACGGCGCGACGACGGTGTACTACGGCGACCCGTGGGGTTCGAGCCCCCGCTACAACCAGATGAGCTACAACGCCTACCGGTCCAACAACTCGTTCACCTGGACCCACACCGTCTACGGGATCAAGGACTGAAACCATGAAGCGAACCTTCCTCGGCGCCACGATCCTCGCTCTCGGACTGTCACTGGCACTCGGCGGCCAGGCCTCCGCCGCCGACGGCCCCAGCGGCGCGCCCACCGCCGCCGACCTCGCCGCGGTGTCCACAGTGGTCACCAGTGACGCGACCACCCAGCGGCTCGCCAAAGCGCAGTTCCCGGGCGCCGCCAAGGCGGACACGGCGATCGCGGCCAGGACCGCCAAGGCCGATCCGCGGTCACCGGTGGCGGTGTACCAGCCGACCGCCGCCTTCATCGCCGGCACTTCCTCCGTCCCGGCCGAGCTCGCCTACGTCGCCACGCCCGCCACCCTGGGCAATGGCGACGCCGCCACCGTGTGGTCGCAGCGCGAAGGCACGGGCTGGTCGGTCTACAACGTCGCCTCGGGTGACGTCGAAAAGCGCCTCGCGGCGCGGGTCGGCAAGGGCTACCTCCTGAGCGAACCTCAGGCGGGCGCCTGGTACGCCGTCGACGGGGACACCGTGACCGTCCTCGACGGCTCGTCGGTGGCGAAGACCGGCGAGACGATGACACTCGCCGCGTACCGCGAAGCCCTGCAGAGCCGCTACGGCGACAAGCTGCCCGGCTCGACCTACGACCGCACCGGCGCCGCCGGTGGTTACGGTTCCGCCCCGGTGGGCGACAACGAGGTTCCGTGGTGGCCGTACGCGCTCGGCGCGGTCTTCCTCGCCGCCGCGGGCGCTGCCGTCACGATGCGGCTTCGCAAGCAGTAAGCGTCAAGGGTGCCGGGACCGCGCGGGGTCCCGGCACCCTACGCGAACGTGTAGTCCTCGATGGGGAAGCTCTGTGCCTCCTTGATGGCGTTCAACGTGGAAGACGGCCGGAGCAACGTCGCCTCCCCGTGCGGGTTGAAGTAGTAGCTGTTCGCCGGGGCACAGTTCCCGAGGGTGAAGATGGAGTCGCCGAGGCGTTCGGTCATCCGGTCGAGGAACGCGTCGTTGGCCTCCTGCGTGACTTCGAACTCGGTCGCGCCGCGCCGCCGCATGGCGCCGAAAAGCCGGTCCATATGCCGCATCTGCGTCTCGATGGTGGTGAAATAGGACAGTCCCGAGTAGGAATACGGGCTGTTGAGCGAGACGAAGTTGGGGAACTTCGGGATCGCGACCCCCTCGTAGGCCTGGAAACGGTTCTCCCGCCACCACTTCCCGAGGTTCCGGCCGTCACGGCCGATGATCTCGATCGCCGGGAAATTCGCCTCCCACAGGTCGAATCCGGTCGCCAGCACCAGGACGTCGATCTCCCGCCGACGGCCGTCGGCGGTCTCGATCCCGGTTTCGTCGATCTTCG
The DNA here is from genome assembly GCF_024628825.1 of Amycolatopsis roodepoortensis. Classification (NCBI taxonomy): domain Bacteria; kingdom Bacillati; phylum Actinomycetota; class Actinomycetes; order Pseudonocardiales; family Pseudonocardiaceae; genus Amycolatopsis; species Amycolatopsis roodepoortensis. The sequence goes on along the minus strand of NZ_CP102415.1, from coordinate 8,823,305 downwards.
CGATCGAGGTCGTCTCCAGGTGCACGTGGTCCTTGGTGAAGGCCGGGTAGTACTCGTTGGAGAACGTCGGGCGCTTGCAGCCGAACGAATAGCGCGGCGTCAGTTCCGCGCGCAGCCGCGGATCCCGCACCTGACGCCGCAGATGCGCCTGGCACCACAGCTTGCCGAGCCGGTTCGCCATCGGCAGCTGCTTGTAGTGCAGGACACCGGAGACCATCATCAGTTCGAGCAGCGCGGTCCCGGTCAGCCGGGCGGCCCGCTGGGTGAGCGGGACCGCGGCGAACGCGCGCCGGACCGCCTTGGGCACCGGGAAGTCCAGTTTTGGGCTCACCCAGATCGGCGTCCGCTGGTACACGGTGAGCTCTCGCGCGACCTTCGCGATCTCGGGGATCAGCTGGACCGCGGTCGCGCCGGTGCCGATCACCGCGACCCGCTCGCCCGCGAGGTCGTGGTCGTCGTCCCAGGCGGCGGTGTGGATGACCTTGCCACGGAACGTGTCGATCCCGGCGATGTCGGGTTTCTTCGGCTGGGAAAGGAAACCCGTCGCGGTGAGGAGGTACTTGGCGGTGACCGGCCCGCCCTCGGCTAGCGAAACCGTCCAGTGCGCCTTCGCCTCGTCCCACACCGCGCCGGTGACCACCGAGCCGAACCGCATGTAGCGCCTCAGCCGGTACTTGTCCGCGACGTGTTCTGCGTACCGCTTGAGTTCCGCGCCCGGCGCGAAGAGCCGCGACCAATGCGGATTCGGCTCGAACGAGTACGAGTAGGTGGCCGACGGGATGTCGACGGCCAGCCCGGGATAGCGGTTCACATGCCAGGTGCCGCCGAGGTCGGACTCACGTTCGAGGATGAGCAGGTTGTCGTAGCCGAGCCGGTTGAGCTGGATCGCCGCGCCCATCCCGCCGAAACCGGCCCCGACGACGACGGCGTCGTACTGCGCGTTCATGCGTTTTCCTCCCGGTGGGTGTCCTGGTGGAGACGGGCGCGATAGCCGGCCCGCTCCGGTGGATCGGGCCGCAGTGCGCGGTCGTCGCGGACCAGCCGCCGGAACGCGGCGAGCGCCGGTTCGGGTGTCACCGCGGCGAGGGTGGCGAGCGCGCCGACATAGCCGGGCACGGCGATCTCGGCCGCACGCGTGCGGACGGAAGCCACGACGGCGTCGGCGATCCGGCCCGGTTTCACCTTCGGGATCGGCCGCATGTCGAGCCCCGAGGCCAGCGCGGTGTCGACCGCCGACGGCAGCACGGCGGAGACGCTCACGCCGTGGGGCGCGTACTCCAGCCGGGTCGCCGCGGTCAGCCCGACGACGGCGAACTTGCTGGCGTTGTAGATCGCCAGCCCCTTCACCGGGAACTTCCCGGCCAGCGACGCGACGTTGACGATATGGCCGCGACCCCGCTCCAGCATGCCGGGCAGGGCCAGCCGCATACCGTGGACGACGCCGAAGACGTTGACCTCCATGGTCGCCCGGTTCAGCTCGTCGGAGAGGTCGAGGAAGCCGCCGTTCGGCATGATCCCGGCGTTGTTGACGAGTACCGCGAGCGGCCCGTTCGCCTGTTCGGCGTCACCGAGGAAGGCGGCGAACGACGCCGGATCGGCGACGTCCAGGGGACGCGCGGTGCCACCGACGTCGGCGGCGGTCCGTTTCGCGGCTTCGAGGTCGAGATCGCCGATGGACACGCGCGCACCGAGCGCGGCCATGCGTTCCGCGGTCGCGCGGCCGATCCCCTGCCCCGCGCCGGTGATCGCCACGTGCGCGCCGTCGAGGTCGAGTTCCGGGTACTTGCTCATGCACGCACTCCCTCTCGTGCGAAGGCGTCGGCGACCAGGCCCGGCGCCGTCCTCAACGCCGTGGCGACCACGTGCTCGCGCCGCCGTCCGTCCATGAAATTGGCGCCCATGGCGGCGAGATCCGCCGGCGCCGGTTCGATCCGGACCACCCGGACGCCTGCCGCGCGCAGCCGCCGCACCTCGTCGTCGACACGCCTGGTCATCGCCGCCCGCAGCAGGCGTTCCAGCCGGGCCGCGCCGCGGGCCGGTGCTCCGCCCTCGCTGCTCATCGGCGCGATGAGCACGACCTCGCCGATGTCGTGGCCGAGCAGGAAATCCGCCGACGTCGGGGAGACCGTGCCGCCGTCGACCAGCGGACGTCCGTCCACAACGGACGGAGGGAACCAGCCAGGGATGGCCCAGGACGCGGCGATCGCCTCACCGAGGCGCGCGGGCGGCGCTCCCGGGGAGCCGAGCGCGATCCGCTTCCCCGTCGGATCCGCGGCCATCAGCCAGGTCGCTGGATGCGGGACCCAGCCGTCGGGCGCCAGCGCGTCACCGAGCTCGCGCAGCCAGCTCGCGTCTCCCCTGCCCTGGGGCAGAAGGCCCGCGAGACCGGCGAGCGGGTCTACCTCCCGGCGCAGCGCGGCCCGGACCAATCCGGCCGCGGGCCAGTGCGGAAACGGCACCGGCGGGAGCATGCCCGGCATCCGCCGCACGTGCGCGGCGACGACGGCGTCACCGCCGGGCGCGCCCGCCACCGCGTCGAGGATCGCCTTCGCCGGGATGCCCGCACCGAGCATGGCCACCGCCTCGGCCCCCGCCGAGGTCCCGACCAGGACGTCCGCCTCGCGGGGATCCCAGCCGAGCGCGTCGAGGACCGCGGCGGTCCAGGCGAACCCCAGGGTCCCGCCGCAGCCGAGCACCAGCGCCCTCGCGGAATGACGTGTCATTTCCGGAACGGTATGTCATTTGAACGCGCCGGGCAATAAGCTGGCGGGATGACGACGGAGACCCCGGTCAGCAGGGCCGCACGGAAGAAGCAGGAACTACGGCGCGAGATCGTGGAGACCGCGTTCGACTGCTTCGCCGAACGCGGCTACCACGCGACGGGGATCGCCGACATCGCCGCCCGGCTGGGCATCGGGCACGGCACCTTCTACCGGTACTTCCAGAACAAACGGGACATCGTCGACCACGTCATCACGGACCTGGTCGAGAAGGTGGTCGGCGCGCTGGCCGCGGACAACGCGCCGGACGCGGTCAGCAGCCTCGCCGAGTACCGCAGGCAGAGCGCGCGGATCGGCGACGCGCTCGCCCGGATCTTCGGCAGCGACCCGCGGATGGCCCGGTTCCTCCTGCTCGAAGCGGCGGGCATCGACGCCGAGATGCGGGAACGGGTGCTGGACTTCTACGAGACCGCCGCCGAACTGACCGCAGGCTACCTGCATCACGGCGTCCGCCTCGGTTACCTGCACGAGGACCTGGACGTCGACTCCACCGCCCGCGCGATCAACGGGATGATCCTCGCGTCGATCCTGTCCGAACTGCGCGACCCGTCACCGGAGAGGCAGGCCGCGATGAGCCGGGCGGTCCGGCGGGTCATGTACGACGGGATCGCGGCCCGTCAGTGACCGGCGCGCTTCAGGATCGCCCTGGCCCGCGCTTCGACCGGCTTGTCGACCATCTGGCCGCCGGCGACGGTCACCGAGCCGTCCCCGGCGCGCGCGATCACGTCCCGCGCCCACTCGATCTCACCGTCCGACGGGGAAAGCCCACGGCTCGCGGCGGCGACCTGGCGCGGATGCACGCAAAGTTTCCCGGTGAACCCGAGGGTCTTGGCGTGCTCCACATCCGCGGCGAGCGCGGCGTCGTCGTCGAGTGCCGTGGTGACACCGTCGATCGGGGCCGCCCTTCCCGTGGCCGCCGCGGCGACGACGATCGCGGACCGCGCGTACCGCAACGCCTCGTGTGACCGGTGGTCGACCCCGAGCTGTACGGCCAGGTCGACGCTGCCGAAAGCGGGCCGCACCACCGCGTCCGCACCGCAGACCTCCACCGCGCCCGCGATCCCGGCCGCAGTCTCCACCAGCGGGAGGATCGGAACACCCGGCAGCCGCCCGGCGAGGGAATCGATCTCCGCACGGTTCTCGGCCTTGGGCAGCATCACCGCGAGCGCGCGCCCGGCACTCGCGACATCGTCGTCGTACCAAGCGGTTCCGGCGGCGTTGATCCGGACGACCGCCTGCTGGCCTTCCGCCAGCCACGCCCGGACGTGCTCGCGGGCGGCCTCCTTCCGATCGGGCGCTACGGCGTCCTCCAGGTCGAGGATCACGACGTCGGCCCCACTGGCCGCGGCCTTCGCGAAGCGATCCGGCCGGTGACCGGGCACGAACAGGAAGGTCTTCGCGGCGGTCAGGAGTTCGTTCACCGGCCTAGGCTCCGCATCGTTCCGGTCGCCGTCCGCCGTCCGTGGCGATCACGCACGGCGGTGCCGGCCCCGTCCGCTCGCACGATCATGCCCTGATGGTCGAACAAGGGCGCGACGAGCCGGTAGTCGAAGGCCAGCCTCCCGCTGCTCCCCCGCCGCCGCGCGGCTTCGGCCATCGCGAGCGCCTGCAACGGGCCGTGGGTGAGCAGCCCCGGATAGCCCTCGACGTCGCGGGCGTAGTCGCGGTCGTAATGGATGCGGTGGGCGTTGTAGGTCAGCGCCGAGAAGCGGAACAACAGCGTCGGCGAGACGTCGATCTCCCATTCGTCCTCGGCCGCCGGCACCTCCGGCTCCTCGGCGGGGGCGTCCGCCCGCCCGGCGGCGGCGTCGCGGTAGACGATGTCCTGCTCCTCCTCGACCACGACCTCGCCGCCCTGGACGATCCTGTGCCCGGTCACGACGAAGGTCAGCCGTCCGGTGCGGCCCTGTTTCTCCTGTGTGGAAAGCACTTCCGTATGCCGCTCGGCGGGCAGCCCGCATCGCAGCGGGCCGAGTGTCCGCACCCGACCGCCCGCCCACATCCGGCGGCGTCCCGGCTCCATGCCACGGACCGGATGTCCGTCCGGCCCCAGATCGGCCTGCGCGGGCCGGTCCAGCAGGTAGAACCAGTGCCAGAGCAGGGGCAGGCCGTCGCGGTCCAGATCCGGCTGCTCGACGTCGAGCAGCGAAGCCAGCGCCTCCGCGGGACCAGGCTGCAGGATTTCCTTCACGTTCGCACCTCCTGAAGGGCACCGAACTCGGCCCGGATCGACTCGTTGTGCGCCCCCAGCGCGGGTACCGGCCCCATGATCGGCTCCCGGCCGGCGACCTCGACCGGTGGGAGCAACGCCTCCAGCGGCCCGGCGGGGGTTTCCACCTCGCGCCACCGATTCCTCGCGGCCAGCTGCGGATGGCGGGTGAACTGCTCCGGCGTCCGCAGCCGGGCGTTGGCGATCCCGGCGCGCTCCAGCAGGTCCCCGACCTCGTCCGCGGTCAAGCCGCTGAAGGCCTCCTCCAGGATCGCGGTGAGTTCGCCGTCGTTGGCGACACGGTCGTCGTTGGTCCCGAAGCGCGGATCTTCGATCAATGTCTCCTGTCCCAGCACGTCCCGGCACAGCACGATCCACTCCCGTTCACTTTGGACACTCAGGAAGACCCGGTCGTCCCCGGTGCGGTACGGGCCGTAGGGCGAGATCGACGGATGCGCCGCCGCCGTGCGCCGCGGCGGTTCCTTGCCGTAACGGGAGAAATAGGCGGGCTGGCTCATCCATTCGCCGAGCGAGTCGATCATCGCGACGTGCAGGCTCGCTCCCTCGCCGGTGCGCTCGCGGTCGTACAGCGCGGTAAGGACGCCGCTGTAGGCGTACATCCCGGTGGCGATGTCGGCGATCGAGATCCCCGCCTTGGCCGGTGTCTCCGGCGTGCCGGTGGACATCACGAGCCCGGTTTCGCACTGCACCAGCAGATCGTAGGCCTTCTTCGTCCGATATGGACCTTCCGGGCCATAGCCGGAGATCGAACAGTGGATCAGGTCCGGACGTTCCGCGCGCAGCGTCCCGGCGTCGAGACCGAGCCGCTCCACCGCGCCGGGCGCGAGGTTCTGCAGGAACACGTCGGCCTTGCCGATCATCGCGCCGAGCAGCGCCCGGTCCGCCGGATCCTTGATGTCGAGTTCGACGCTTTCCTTGCCCCGGTTGAGCCAGACGAAGTAGCTCGACTGCCCGTGCACCGTCCGGTCGTAGTCGCGGGCGAAGTCGCCCGCTCCACGGCGTTCGATCTTGATGACGCGGGCACCGAGATCGGCGAGCTGACGCGAGGCGAACGGAGCGGCGACGGCCTGTTCCAGCGCGACGACGGTGATTCCCTCGAGTGGTGGGCCCATGCTGCCTTCCTCGGTGTTCAGGACGGGATGCGGTGCCGTTCGATCAGCTGGCGCGCGATCACGCCGCGCTGGATCTCGTTGGTGCCCTCGCCGACGATCATCAGTGGCGCGTCACGGAAGTACCGCTCGACGTCGAACTCGGTCGAGTAGCCGTAGCCGCCGTGGATGCGGACCGCGTCGAGCGCGATCTCCATCGCGGCCTCGGAGGCGAACAGTTTCGCCATCCCCGCCTCCATGTCCGCGCGTTCGCCCGAGTCGTACCGTCGCGCCGCGTGGTGCACCAGCTGGCGGGCGGCTTCGAGTTTGGTCGCCATGTCCGCGAGATGGTTGCCGATCGACTGGTGCTGCCAGATCGGCTTGCCGAAGCTCTCGCGTTCCTGGGCGTAGCGCAGGGAATCCTCCAGCGCCGCCCGCCCGACGCCGAGTGCCCGGCAAGCGACCTGGATCCGGCCGATCTCCAGGCCCCGCATCATCTGGGCGAATCCGCGGCCCTCGACTCCGCCGAGCAGTGCCGTGACCGGCGCGCGGAAGCCGTCGAAGGAGAGCTCGCAGCTCTCGACCCCCTTGTAACCGAGCTTGGGCAGATCCCGTGAGACCTCGAAACCCGGCCCCTTCTCCACCAGCAGGATGGAGATCCCCTTGTGCGCGGGTTCGGCGGTGGGGTCGGTCTTGCACAGCAACGCGACCAGCTGGGACCGGCGCGCGTTGGTGATCCACGTCTTGCTGCCGTCGACCACGTACTCCTCGCCCTCGCGTCGCGCCGTGGTGCGGAGTGCCTGCAGATCCGAGCCGCCACCGGGTTCGGTGAGCGCCATCGTCGCGCGGATCTCGCCTGTGGCCAGCTTCGGCAGGTAGGTGTCCTTCTGCTCCTGAGTGCCATATGCGGCAAGGAGTTTCGCTACGACGGTATGGCCGCCCATCGCGCCGGCGAGGCTCATCCAGCCGCGTGCGAGCTCCTCCGTCACCAACGCGTAGCACTCCGCGGAGACCTGGGTCTCGCCCCAAGGCTCGGGCACGGCCAGCCCGAAGACACCCATCGCCTTCATCTGGTCGACGAGCCTCTCGGGATAGGTGTCCGTGTGGTCGAGCTCCCGCGCGACGGGCCGGACCTCACGATCCACGAACGCGGCCACGAGCGCGACGATCTCGGTCTCTTCCTCGGTCATGTGGTTATCATGAGCGATGATGAGACGGTATGTGAAATACCGAATCATGATGCCCGCATACCGGACCGCGATGAGCAGGGGCGACGGTGGACTTCAAGCAGCTCAAGGCGTTGGTGACGGTCGCCGAGGTCGGCAGCGTGACCCGCGCGGCCGAGCTGCTGCACCTGGTCCAGCCCGCCGTCACCCGGCAGATCCGCACCCTGGAGCAGGAGCTCGGGGTGCCGTTGTTCGAGCGGACCCGCCACGGGATGCGCCCGACCGAGGCGGGCGCGACGCTCGTCGAGCGTGCCCGGCGGGCGCTCACCGAACTCGACCGCGCCCGTGCCGAGCTGGCCCCGAAACCCGGTGTGGTCACCGGCATCGTCACGGTCGGCCTGCTGGAGAGCGCCGCCGAACGGCTCGCCGCGCCGCTGACCACGGAAGTGCTCCGCGAGCATCCGGGGATCGAACTGCGGCTGCTCACCGCGTACTCCGGACATCTCCAGCGGTGGATCGACGACGGCGACGTCGACCTGAGCCTGCTCTACAACCTGACCAGCACCCCGTCGCTCAACGTCCGTCCGCTGGTCCGTGAACGACTATGGGCGGTCGCTCCCCCGTCGGCCGGGCTCGATCCCGCGCGACCCGTCCCGTTCGCCGAGGTGGCCGCGCATCCGCTGGTCATGCCCTCCGAGGGGCACGCGCTGCGCACCCTCATCGACGGCGCGGCCCGGGAAGCGGGCGCCGAGGCGGAGGTCGCCGTGCAGACCAACGCCATGACCCTGCAGAAACGCCTCGTGCTCGGCGGGCACGGCTGGACGATCCTTCCCGGCATCGGCATCGCCGCGGACGTCGCGGACGGCACGCTGAGCGCGGCTCCGGTATGCGAACCGGAGGTCTGGCGCACCGTCGTCCTCGGCACGCCCAGGACGGGGCGCGTCACGCCCGCCGTCGACGCCGTCGCGCGGGCACTGGTCCGGCAGATCCACCGGACCGTGCGGGAGGGCGAATGGCCCTCGGCACGGCTCTGGGAAGACCGAACAGGAGAAGAATGAGCACGCTCACCGGCAACGCCGTCGCCGCCGACGGTGCCCGGCTGGCCTACCAGTGGCACGGCACGGGCAGACCGCTCGTACTGCTGGCCGGGCAGGCGAACGACCACACCTGGTGGGATCGCACGCGCGGGGACTTCCCGAGCACGATCACCATGGACTACCGCGGTACGGGTGCGAGTGACGCGCCAGATTCCGCTTACTCCACACCGGGTTTCGCGGACGACGTGATCGCGGTCCTCGACGAACTCGGGGTCGGCGAGGCCGATGTCTACGGCACCTCGATGGGTGGCCGCGTCGCGCAGTGGGTCGCCGCGCGGTATCCCGATCGGGTGCGGCGGCTCGTGCTCGGCTGTACCTCGCCGGGTGGCACGCACGGTGTCGAGCGGTCGAACGACGTGCGGCTGGCCCTGGCGCGGCGGTCGTCCGCGGAAGCACGGGAGACGCTGGAGGACCTGATGTACACGCCCGCCTGGCGAGCGGCCAATCCCGGTCCGTACCGGGTGCTGGGCGCGCACGGCATGCCGCCGCACGCGGTGCGCGGACACCTCGTCGCGAGCAACACCCACGACGCGTGGGACGTGCTTCCGGAGATCACCGCGCCCACGCTGGTCTTGCACGGTGACGACGATCTTCTCGCACCCGTGGCGAACGCGCCGCTACTGACCGAGCGAATCCCCGACGCACGAATGCATCTCTTCGCCGGGGCGCGCCATGCCTACTTCGACGAGTGCCGTCCCGAATCGAGCGAGCTGGTGAACGACTTCCTCGGGTAGACCATGCCGACCGGGTATGTGTCCATCGCGGATTTCTATTTCTCAACCGCAGGGATCACAGCTCATGATGGTCGGCGTTCCCGGAGCGAAGGAGCTTCCCTTGCCGCACAAGACACCCGGCGTCGTCGCGAACGTGGTCCGCGGCTGCCTCGGCAACCTGGTCGAGTGGTACGACTGGTTCGTCTACGCCTCGTTCAGCATCTATTTCGCGGCCAGCTTCTTCCCCGAGGGAAACCTGACGGCGCAATTGCTTTCGACCGCCGTCGTGTTCGCCGTCGGCTTCCTGATGCGCCCGCTCGGTGGCTGGCTGCTGGGCCTCTACGCGGACAGGTTCGGCCGACGGTCCGCACTGACCCTGTCCGTGACGCTGATGAGCTTCGGCTCGCTGGCCATCGCCCTCACCCCGGGTTACGCGTCGATCGGCCTGCTCGCGCCCGTGATCCTCGTGGTCGCCAGGCTCGCGCAAGGTCTCTCAGTGGGCGGTGAGTTCGGTTCGAGCGCGACCTACCTGTCCGAGATCGCCACCCCGCGGCGGCGCGGCTTCTACTCGAGCTTTCAGTACGTCTCGATCACCGTCGGGCAGCTTTCGGCCCTGCTGGTGATGATCGTGATGCAGTCGCTGCTCACCGAAGCGCAGATGTACGCGTGGGGCTGGCGGGTCCCGTTCGTGCTCGGCGCCGTCGCCGGCCTCGTGGTGATGTACCTCCGCCGCAGCATGGTGGAATCGGAGCACTTCCAGCGCTCTTCCGGCTCGCCTTCTCGCGGCGGCCTGCGGGTCCTGCTGCGCGAGCACCGTCGCCAGGTTCTCGCCGTTCTCGGGCTCGCCATCGGCGGCACGGTGGCGTTCTACACCTTCACCAGCTACCTGCAGAAGTACATGGTGAACACGGCGGGGATCCCGAAGCCGACCGCTTCGCTCATCGGTTTCGCCGCCCTGTTCCTGTTCATCTTCATGCAGCCCGTCGCCGGCGCCCTTTCCGACCGCTGGGGGCGGCGCCCGGTCATGTTCGGCTTCTCCGTCGGCGGCATGCTGCTGACTGTGCCGATCATGACGCTCGTGGGCAGGACGGGGAACCCGTGGGTGGCGTTCCTGCTCATGATCACCGCCATGATCTTCCTCAGCGGCTACACCGCCTTGTCGGCCATCATCAAGGCGGAGATGTTCCCCACCAACGTCCGCGCTCTCGGCGTCGGCTTGCCGCACGCCCTGGCGACCGCGGTTTTCGGCGGGCTCTCTGAGCCGATCGCGCTGGCCTTGAAGCAGGCAGGGCACGAGAGCGTGTTCTTCTGGTGGGTCACCGGTTGTATCGCGCTGACCTTCGTGGCGACTTTGGTGGTGCGGGAGCCTTCGCGTGACTCCGCGCTGGAGATCGGTGAGGCGCCTGCTCGGGATTCTGTTGTGCGGTAGGGGGTGCTTTCTCGGCTGGGTCGGCGGATGGTTGCGGTGGGATCCGGGCTCGGCGGTGTGGGCGTTGCCGAATCTTGGCGACGGTCGCGGGTGCCATGGCGAGGATTGTCGTCGCAGTTATCCGTACGGAGGTCTGTCCGTGGGATCAGCTGTCGTCGGATTTCGGTAATGGGCGGTGTGGTGGCGGGACTCGCGTGGTGCACGGTCTCCGTGGCCGTTTTCCGGCGACGGTGGGGGCCGGCGTCGGGGCGTAGCCACGAAGTGCGAGACACCGCATGGCGCACCGCTCCTGACTCCGTAGCCGAATTTTGGCAACGAACCCAAGCCTGAGCAGCGTGGTCGGTTTTCGGCGACGGTCCGAGGCTTGTGTCGATTGCGCAACTTGAGGTGGCGAACGTTAGCCGGATCGTAGCCGCGAGGCGCCAACGCCCGGCACATAGTCCCCTGGCTTCGTGGCCGGATTCTGGCAATGATCGCAGGCCTCGGCGCCGTGGTGTTTTCCAGCAACGGGCCGAGACCGGCGTCGATTGCGCAACCCGGGGGTGGCGAACGTCAGCCGGATCGCAGCCGCGAGGCGCCACCGCGCGGCACATCGTCCCTGGCTTCGTGGCCGGATTCCGGCAATGCTCCCAGGACTGGGCGCCATGGCCGTTTTCCGGCGACAGGCTCGATTAGGGAGTCGCATGACAAGCGCAGCCACAAGCCGCGAGAGGCCATCACAGGGTGCACCGCGCCTGTTCCGTGGCCTAATTTCGGCAACGAACCCAAGGCTGGGCACCGTGGCCGTTTTTCGGCGACGGCCCGAGACCGGCGCCGATTGCGCAACCCGGGGGTGGCGAACGTCAGCCGGATCGCAGCCACGAGACGCCAGCGCCCGGCACACCGCCCCTGGCTTCGTGACCGAACTCCGGCAATGCTCCCAGGACTGGGAACCATGGCCGTTTTTCGGCGACAGGCTCAGCTAGGGAGCTGCATGACGAGCGCAGCCACAAGCCGCAAGAAGCCACCACAGGGTGCACCGTCCTTGGCTCTGTCGCCGGATTCCGGCAACGAAACCAAACCTCGGCACCGTGGCCGTTTCGGCGACGGGCCAAGACCGGCGCCGATTGCGCAACCCGGGGCGGCGAACGTCAGCCGGATCGCAGCCCACGAGGCGCCACCGCCCGGCACACCGCCCCTGGCTTCATGGCCGAATTCCGGCAACGACACCAGCCCCGGGCAACCGTGGTCGTTTTTCGGTGATGGTTCAGAACGGTGGTTCCTCGGCACGAGGTTCGTGCAGGGGTGGTGGTGTGCTGTCGTAGCTCTGCCCGGTCGGCGTGGTGATGGTGAGTGTGCCGTCGGAGTCGAGTCGGTAGATCCAGCCAGGTTCATCCTTCAACCGGTGGTCCCGGCGGCACAGATCGATCAGCTCAGTGTGAGCGGTGTGGCCGCCGTGCTGCCACGGCACCGCATGGTCGAGATCGCAAGCCTGGGCGACACGATGGCAGCCAGGTCTTCGGCATTCCCGGTCCCGCACCCGCACGAACTCCCCCAACCCCGCAGTAGGCCGATACCGGTCACGACCCAGATCCAGCACCTGCACGGAAAGCGGATCGGTGACGATCCGCCGCAGGACGGTATCGGGCCCGGTGGCGATGTGCCGGGCCAGGGCAGCCGGAATATGCCCATGTCCGGCGAGTTCGGCGGGGTCATCGTTCAGCCCGAGATAGGTGTTCAAATCCATGTACAGGAACACCTCGGACCGTTCACTCCCACCCTGCCCACCCAGCAACAAATCAAGGGCCACATCCGCACGCAGCTGATCCAGAGTGCGAGTCTCGCCGCCGGTCTTGAGGGCGCGGGCTTCACGATCGATCCGGGTGTAGGCAGCGGCGACCTTCTCCACCGGCCCGTCCTCGACCTCGATCGACGCCACCCCAGCCTCGCCGTGGCGGATCGACAACCGGCGCCCGGCACGATGACGCTCCGCACGCCGGGCCGCGCCCTCGCGGTCGGCCATCATCGCCGCATGATTCGCCGCCTTCCGAACCTGCTCGGAATTCCGCCCCGGCAACCGATCCTCCAGCACCGCGTCCACCGCACGCGCATCGTCATCAGACAACCACGCAGTCGCGGCAGCGACCTTCATCGCCCCGTAACCGCCCACCTTGCCCCGATCCAGCAACCCCAGCGTGCACGGAAGCCGCGTGGTCAACGCCTCCGCCGTCGACACCAGCCCAGCCGCGTGACCGTCCACAACAGACAACCCCAGCGCGACCTCCTGCACCACACTGCCGGCGCCGTCACGGTGACGACTCAGCTGCGCCAACGCACGAAACCGCACCGCCTCCAACCGCGCGATCCCCTCCGACGCAGCCACCGCAGCAGCCACAGCATCGCCGTCCTCCAACATATCCAACGCGGCATTGACCTCCTTCAAAACATCAGCCGACGTGATTTCCTTGAGTACCGCCACAATGGCGTTGCGAGTATCCACACACCGAAGCTACAACCGACCACCGACAAAATGAGCATTTCCCTTACACAGCAACACTAATCGACATCGAGCAACCCCTCGGCACCATTCTCCAGCCGCCGCGCGATCTCCTCCGACCGTGGCAACATGGTCTTCTCGTAAAGCGCGACAGCATCACCGACCGAAGCAGAGCCGGCCAGCGCGAGGGCGAGTTCACAAGCGTCGACCATCGCCAGATTGACACCGACACCGAGCGGCGGCATCAGGTGAGCCGCATCGCCGAGCAAGGTCACCCAAGGCTTCTGCTCCCACGTGTGCGGAACGGGCAGGACGTACAACGGACGGTCGACGTACGGCCCGTCGTTCTCGGTGATCATCCGCAACATCGACGGCGACCAGCCGGAAAACGCGTCCAGCAGCCGACTTCGGACATCGGGCGTCGACCCGATCCAGTCCGCGGGCAGCCGCTGGATGATGTAGACCCGGATGTGGTCTCCACTGTTGCGCTGGGCGAAAAGGCACCGCTCGCCGTCGGCCGCCATCGCGCTGCCCTGGCCGACGAGTTCGGCGAGTTCGGGGTGCGCGTTCTCGACGTCGTCGAACCACGCCTCCAGGAAGGTGATCCCGGCGTATTCGGGCACGGCCGCCGAAACCGCCGGGCGGACCCGTGACCACGCGCCGTCGGCGCCGATGACCAGATCCGTCTCGACCGTCGCTCCGTCCGTGAACAGCAAGTGCCCGGGAGCTTCGACCCGCTCCAGCGTCCGTCCCCAATGGACGGTGCCAGGTTCCAGCGAGTCGAGCAGGAGCCCGCGGAGCTGGCCGCGGTCGATCTCCGGTTTGAACAACTCCCCTTCGGCAGGGACATGGTGTTCCAGGAGACGCCCAAGAGGATCCAGTTTGCGCATCTCCTGCCCTTCCGGGCGAGCGAGTGCGAAGAACTCGTCGAGCAGGCCGGCCTCGCGCAGGGCCAGCTGCCCGTCGTCCGCGTGGAGGTCCAGGGTGCCGCCCTGATTCCGCGCCCGGGGATGCGGATCGCGGTCGTAGACCGTTACGGGGACGCCGTGTTTCTGCAGGATGCGGGCGCAGGTCAGGCCGCCAGGACCCGCTCCGATGATGCTGATCGTCATGACCCCAGAAAAGCAGAACGAGTTAAAAAGTGCAACGAGTCAACTTAGTGACCGTGACAACTCATGCGGTAGGGTGCGCTCATGGAGACACCGGGACGGCGTGAACGCAAGAAGGCGGCCACCCGCCAAGCGCTGGCGGACGCCGCGCTGAAGTTGTTCCTGGAGCGGGGCTACGACCAGGTGAGCATCCGCGACATCGCCGAGGCGGCCGACGTCTCGACGACGACGCTGTTCAAGCACTTCCCCGGCAAGGAGGCGCTGGTCTTCGACGAGTCCCAGGACCGCGAAGAGCGCTTGGTCGCCGCGGTCCGGGAGCGCAAAAAGGGGCAGAGCATCGTCGAGGCGTTGCGCGAGTACGTGCTCGCGACGTGGCTTCCGCTCACGAAGCATCCCCAATACGCCGAGTTCACCGCGCTGGTGACCGGCACCCCGGCACTGCAGGAGTACGGCGAGCGCATGTGGACCCGGCACGCCGCGACCCTCGGCGCCGCGATCGCAGAAGACACCGGCGCGGACTCCGACGACATCGCCTGCCACGCGCTCGCGCGCTTCGTGCTGGACATTCCAGCCCTCACCCGGGGCCGCCCGGACCCGCGGGAGGACGTCGAGCGGATCTTCGACCTCCTCGAACGAGGCTGGCGTTAATCCTCTTCGGAAGCGTGGCGGGATCCGCGCAGCGAGCCCGGATGCGCCTTGGCGGAAGGATCCTTGCGGGTCTTGAGCAGGCTCGCCACCGTCACCACGACGAGGATGCCGATGATCACCGACAGGCTGACCGGCGTCGAGATCTCCGGAACACGCTCGTCGATGTCCACGTGTGCCCAGTGCAGGATCAGCTTGATCCCGATGAACCCGAGGATCACCGCGAGCCCGGCCGACAGGTACACCAGGCGGTCGAGCAGGCCCTTCACCAGGAAGTACAGCGCTCGCAAGCCCAGCAGGGCGAACGCGTTGGCCGCGAAGACCAGGTACGGCTCGTCGGTGACGCCGAAGACCGCGGGGATCGAGTCCAGCGCGAACAGCAGGTCGATCCCGCCGATCGCGAGCAGCACCACGACCAGCGGCGTACCCACCTTCTTCCCGTCAACACGGGTCACGAGCTTGCCGCCGTCGTATTCGGTGGACAGCGGCAGCAGCCTCCGCGCGGACCGCACCACCACGTTGTTCTCGACGTCCGGATCCTCGTCGCGATGCCGGAACAGCTGGACGCCGGTGTAGATCAGCAACAGCCCGAACAGCAGGAACATGAAGGAGAACAAGGAAAGCAGCGTGGCGCCGAGCGCGATGAAGATCGCGCGCATGATCAGGGCGACGACGATGCCGAACGTGAGCACCTTGTGCTGATGTTCCTCGGGTACCGCGAAGGTGCTCATGATGATCACGAAGACGAAGAGGTTGTCGACGGACAGGCTCTTCTCGACGATGTAACCCGCGAAGTACTGCTGCCCGAAGTCGCCACCGTGCGCGAGCGTCAGCCAGACGCCGAACGCCACCGCGACCAGGATGTAGCCGACCGACCAGGCCACCGCCTCGGCGAAGCCGACCTTGTGCGGCCGCACCGCCGCGAGGATGAGATCGAGTGCCAGGAGCCCGAGCACCAGCCCGATCGTGACGATCCAGGTGAGGGCATCGATCTGGAGCATCCGCACCCTGTCTTTCCTTCGACGGCTGGTGCCAAGATCTTATGTGCGACTCCCGCGGTCCGCATTCGCAGGACCCGGCGCCGCGTCCAGCAGCGCGGCGAGCACGGTCTTGAGCAGGGGGTGGTCCGCGCTCCCCCGCCGGACGGCGGCGAACACGCGGCGCAGCGGCGGCTCGCCACGCAACGGGACGGCGACGGCTCCGTGAACGGCGGCGAAAGCGTTGCGCGGCACCAGCGCCACGCCCTCGCCCGCGGCGACCAGGGTGGTGATCGCGTGGAAATCGTCGGAGACGTGCCGGATCGCCGGGTTGGCGCAGACGATCATCAGCACGTCGCGGCACGGATTCCCGGGCTTCGGCGCGATCCACTCGTCGTCGGCGAGTTCGTCGATGTCCACTTCGGACGCTTCCGCGAGCCGGTGCGCGGTGGGCAGCACGACGTCGAACGGCTCCACGTACAGGGGGAACCGGGTGAGCCTGCTTTCATCCGTCCGTGGCGAAAGCCGGTACTCCTCGGTGATCGCCAGATCTACCTCGCCGTCGAGCAGCAACGGGATGCTCGCGTGCCCCTCGACGTCCTGGACCTGTATCGACACGCCGGGCGAGCCGGCGCGCAAGGAGGCGATCGCCGGCGCGACGACCATCGTGATCGCGGAGGCGAAACTCGCCAGCCGCACCATGCCCTGCACGCCGGAATCGAGCGCGGCCAGCGTGGCCTGCGCCCGTTCCAGTTCGGCCGCGACGGCGTTGGCGTGCACCACCATCAGTTCACCCGCGGGGGTCAGCGAAACCCGCCTGCCCCGGCGGCGAAGCAGCTGCTGGCCGCACTCGGCTTCGAGGGCGGCCAGCTGCTGGGAGACCGCGGACGGCGTGAGGTGCAGCGCCTGGCCCGCCGCCGTCACGGTGCCGTGGTCGGCGAGGGCACGCAGCACGCGCAGCCGTCGCGGATCGATCATTCGTCCATCATGGACCTTGCCGTCACGAACGCGTCGACGGCCCGGTTGACATCGTCGGTCGAATGCGCGGCCGACATCTGCGTCCGGATCCGGGCCTTACCGTGCGGCACCACCGGGTACGAGAAACCGATCACGTAGATGCCCTGGTCGAGCAGCAGATCCGCCATCTTGCCGGCCTTGGCGGCGTCGCCGATCATCACCGGGATGATCGGGTGCTCGCCCGGCAGCAGGTCGAAACCGGCCTCGGTCATCCGGCGCCGGAACAGCTCGGTGTTGGCGCGCAGCTTGTCCAGCAGCTCGCCCGAGGACTCCAGTAGTTCCAGCGTGGCGAGCGCGGCCGCGGTGATCGACGGCGCCAGCGAGTTCGAGAACAGGTACGGCCGCGAACGCTGCCGCAGCATCTCGACGATCTCCGCGCGGCCTGAGGTGTAACCGCCGCTCGCACCACCCAGCGCCTTGCCGAGGGTGCCGGTCAGCACGTCGACCTTGTCCTGGACGCCGAACAGCTCGGGCGTACCGCGGCCGGTCGGACCGGTGAAGCCGACGGCGTGCGAGTCGTCGACCATCACCAGCGCGTCGTAGCGCTCGGCCAGCTCGCAGATCTCGTCGAGCGGCGCGAGGTAACCGTCCATCGAGAACACGCCGTCGGTGGCGATCATCCGGTAACGCGCGCCGGACGCCTCCTTCAGGCGGGCTTCCAGATCCGCGACGTCCCGGTTGCGGTAGCGCATCCGCTTCGCCTTGCACAGCCGGACGCCGTCGATGATCGACGCGTGGTTGAGCTCGTCGGAGATGATGGCGTCCTGATCCGTCAGCAGTGTCTCGAAAAGCCCCGCGTTGGCGTCGAAACAGGAGCTGTAGAGGATCGTGTCCTCGGTGCCGAGGAATTCCGACAGCTTCGCCTCGAGCTCCTTGTGCGGCTGCTGGGTCCCGCAGATGAACCGCACCGACGCCATGCCGAAGCCCCACCGGTCCAGCGCCTCCTGGGCGGCCTTGATCAGCTTGGGGTGGTCGGCGAGGCCGAGGTAGTTGTTCGCGCAGAAGTTGAGGACGTCGCCGTCGCCGACACTGACCGAAGCCCGTTGCGGCCCCTGGATCACCCGCTCGCCCTTGTACAGCCCGGCTTCCCGGATCTCGGCGAGCCCGGCCTTGAGGTCGTCGCGCATCGCGCCGTACATCAGTTCTCCGTCCAGTCCAGAATGACCTTGCCGCAGCGGCCTTCCCTGGCCGTCGCGAACGCCTTCTCGTATTCGGTGTAGCCGAACCGGTGGGTGACCACCGGCGAGATGTCGAGCCCGGCCTGCAGCAGCACGGACATCGAGTACCACGTTTCGAACATCTCGCGTCCGTAGATCCCCTTGATCTGGATCATCTTCAGCACCACGGACGCGATGTCGACCGACACCTCGGAAGCGGGGAGGCCCAGCAGCGCGACGCGGCCGCCGTGCGACATGTTCGCGATCATGTCGCGCAGCGCCTCGGGCCGCCCGCTCATCTCCATGCCGACGTCGAAGCCTTCGGCCATGCCGAGCCGCTCCTGCGCGTCGGCGATGGTCGAGGAGGAGACGTCCAGCGCGAGGTCGACGCCGACCTTGCGGGCCAGTTCCAGCCGGTGCTCGCTGACGTCGGTGACGACGACGTTGCGCGCGCCCGCGTGGCGCGCGATGGCGGCGGCCATGATGCCGATCGGGCCGGCGCCGGTGACCAGCACGTCCTCGCCGATGACGGGGAAGGACAGCGCGGTGTGCACGGCGTTGCCGAGCGGGTCGAAGATCGCGGCGATGTCGAGGTCGACCTTGGTGCGGTGCACCCAGGCGTTCATCTCGGGCAGGACGGCGTACTGCGCGAAGGCGCCGTCGGTGTGCACGCCGAGGCCCTTGGTCCTGGCGCACAGGTGACGCCGTCCCGCCTTGCAGTTGCGGCAGCTCCCGCAGACGAGGTGCCCCTCGCCGCTCACCAGGTCGCCGACCTTGACCGTGGTCACCGAGCGGCCGATCTCGACCACCTCGCCGACGAACTCGTGCCCGATGACCAGCGGCGCGGCGATGGTGCGCGCCGCCCAGTCGTCCCAGGAGTCGATGTGCAGATCGGTGCCGCAGATCCCGGCGCGCAGCACGCGGACGGCGACGTCGCCGGGGCCGACGACGGGGTCCGGCACGTCGGTGAGTTCCAGCCCGGGTGCTCGGTCGGCTTTGACCAATGCCTTCATGGCGCGAAGTCTGGCCCGCCCATGTTGTTCAGTCCATCGCGAGTTTCTGAAATCCCTCGTTAGAGCAACTTCACAAGGAGCCCGGAACGCGGACCGACACGAAGTCCGGCCGCGGCTCCACCTCGAAACCGATCGACCGATACAGGCGGATGGCCGAAGTGTTGGTCGCGGCCGCGTGCATCATCGGGCGTTCGCCGCGTGCCCGGATCCCCGCCGCCACCGCGCGGATGAGCCGCGTCGCCAGCCCTTGGCCGCGATACGCCGGGTCGGTGCAGACGGCGCTGATCTCCGTCCAGCCGGGTGGGTGCATCCGTTCCCCCGCCATCGCGACCAGTTCGCCGTCGCGCCGGATGCCCAGATAGGTCCCCAATTCGATGGTCCGTTTCCGGAACGGGCCGGGCTTGGTCCGTTCGACCAGCGCCAGCATCTCCGGGACGTCGTCCGGCCCCAGCACGACCGCTTCGGGATCTTCGGCGGCTTCGAGCGCGACGTCGACCAGCCGGACCCCGGCGATCCTGCCGAGGACCTCCCAGTCCGCCGGGACGGGCAGGGAATTGTGGACGGTCACGGTCTGGCCGGGACCCGCCAGCGCGGCGACGTCTGCCCACACGCCGTCGTCCGGTTCCGGCGGCAGGGCGAAGAACGGCGCGACGTCGACCTGGTAGCGCAGGACCTGGCCGGAGCGCTCCGCGAAGTGGGCGTGGGGGCCGGTCAGCGAAGCCCAAGCGGGATCGTCGAAGGGGGTGGCCATGATCGCTCCGACACCGACGGGCCGGCTTTCATTCCCGCTCCCACATCCTGAGCGCTCAGCCACCCGGAACGAGCAGCGGTGAATGCGGGTCGAGTTCGATCCCCCGTTCGCGGAGCGTGTCGTCGATGACCCGCCAGATCCACCGCACCAGCTGGCCCGCGAGCTCCGGGAGTTCGAGGCCGCCTGGATTCTCCAGCCAGCGCGCGGCACTCGCGTCGACGAGGCCGACCAGCCCGAAGGCGAGCGGTTCGGCGATCCGGCCGTCCAGGTCGAAGGTGTCGAGGTAGTGCTCGAACAGGATGGTGAGCTGCCGGGCGATCGCCGTTTTGACGTCGGTGATGGCGTCGCCGCGCCGCCCGGCCTGTGAATGCCGGGCGAGATAGCGGTAGAGGTTCCCGTATTCGGCGAGCCAGCCGGTATGGGCGCCGACCGCCATGGTGATCAGCTGCATCGGCGTCCCGCTCGGGTCCCACAGCGGGGCCAGCTCGGCGGTGATGAGCCGGACGGCGCGGTCGGCGATCGCGCGCTGCAGGTCGGCGGCGTCGTCGAAATGCTTGTACACCCGTGTTCTCGCCACCCCCGCCTCGTCGGCGATCTGTTCGGTCGAGACCTCCGGACCGTGCGCGGCGATCGCGCGCAGCGCCGCGTCGACGAACTCCCGGCGGCGGCGCTCACGCTGTCCCGCCCAGCGCGCCGCGCGGCCGTCCGGCCGAGGCACGTCGGCTTCAGGCGTCATCCCCCGGAGTTTATCGGCGGCCGGTTAGCAGGTACACTGCCGTACCCGTTACTTCGGGAGACCGCGATGAGGGAAGACGTCGACACCACGGCGGACGCCACGCTGCTCGACGCCTTCCGCGCCGGTGACATCGCCGCCGGCGAGACCCTGTTTCGGCGGCACGCCGAGCCGCTCCGCCGGATCGCCGCGGGCTGGGTCGCCGAGCCCGCCGAGCGGGACGACCTCGTCGCCGAGGCCTTCGTGCGGGTCCTGAGCGTCATCCGCGACGGCGGCGGCCCGCGGGAGAACCTCCGGCCCTATCTCGCGGTCACCATCCGGAATCTCGCGGCCAAATGGAGCCACCACCACAAACGGGTCGAGTTGTACGGCACGACCCCGGCGGTCGAAGAGCCCGCCGGGACGATGGGCGCCGACGAACTCCTCATCCTCCGCTCGAACGCCCGGCTGGCCTGGACCGCCTATTGCGCGCTCCCCGGCCGCTGGCGGACGGTGCTTTGGCGAACCGAAGCCGAAGGTGACTCGCCGAAGGTCGTCGCCCCGCTGTTGGGAGTCTCCCCCAACGGCGCCTCCGTTCTGGCCCTTCGAGCCCGCGAAGGACTCCGCCAGGCGTTCCTGCAGGCGCAGGTCCCTGAAACGAGAACGCCGTGCTGCCAGGAAGCCCGGCGCCGGATGGGCGCGTGGCTCCGCGGCGGCGTGCCGGGCCGCCGGGCGGACCTGATCACCGCGCATCTGGCGGACTGCGAGCCCTGCCGCACCGTCGCCACCCGGCTCGACGAGGTCAACCGCGAGATGCCGCCGGGTGTCCGCGCCGTCTCGGCATAGGAGATCAACCGGGCACCGGGGCGCCCTCCCCCGCGATCCGCAGCGCCTCCACCAGTTCCCGGTACAGCGTGTCGGTGGCGAGCAGATGTTCGTGGCTGCCGCTCGCGCGGACGCGGCCTTCCTCCATCACCACGATGGTGTCCGCGTCGATCACCGTGGACAGCCGGTGCGCCACGGTGACCACGGCGCCCTCGCGGGCCAGCCGCCGGATGCAGTCGTGGATCGCGCTCTCGGTCCGGCCGTCGACCTGCGCGGTCGCCTCGTCCAGCAGCACCACGTCCGGCGTGCGCAGGATCGCCCTGGCCAGCGCGATCCGCTGCCGTTCCCCGCCGGACACCGACGTCGACGAAAGCGGCGTGTCCAGTCCGTCGTCGAGCGCGGCGATCTTGTCGCTCAGCCGGACTTCGCCGAGAGCCCGCCGCACCTCTTCCTCGGTCGCGTCCGGATGGGTGAAGAGCAGGTTCTCCCGGATCGTCCCCGGCACGATCGGCGTCTCCTGCTCGACGTAGGCCAGCCGGCTCCGCACGTCCGCGTACGGCAGGTCCGCGTACTCGCGTCCGTCCAGCAGCAGCGCGCCCGACTCCGGCCGCACGAACCGCATGATCAGCGACAGCATCGTGGTCTTGCCAGCGCCGGACGGCCCGACGATCGCGGTGTGCCCGCGTCGCGGGATCTTCAGCGAGACGTCCCGCAGTGCCGGATCGCCGCCGTAGCCCGCGGTCACCCCGCGCAGTTCCAGCACGGGACCGTCCTGTTTCCCTGACGGCTCCGTCCGGGCGGACGCCTGGTCCTCCTCCACCTCGAGCGCGTCCATCTCCCGGATCCGGCCCGCCGCGGCGATCCCCGCCTGCAACGCGGTCATGTTCTGGCTCAGTTCGGTGATCGGCTCCATCAGCGCGAACGCGTACAGCAGGAACGCGATGAGGCTCGACACCTCGAGCAGGCCCGCGTCGACCCGCCAGGCGCCGAGCCCGAGGATCACCAGGGTCGCGGCCTGAATGCCCGTCCAGGCCACCACCCAGGCGACGGCCTCGCGCCGCACCGCGCGGACTCCGTGCGTGGCGGCGGCTTCCGCGTCGACCAGGATCCGCTCGGACTGCCGGGCTTCGGCGCGGCTGGCCTTCACCGTGCGGATCGCCCGCAGCGCGCCCTCGAGGACGCCGCCGAGACGGCCGACGCGGTCCTGCGCCTTCTCCTGTTCCTTCGCGATGGCCGGCATCAGCCACGTGAACAGCGCGATGACCACGAGCACGGCCGCCACCGTCGTCCCCAGCAGCACCGGGTCGAGCACGCTCATCAGCACCAGGGTGCCGACGAGCATCACCACACCGTTGATCAGGCCGATCACGCTGGAGGACGCCGCCTCGCGCAACAGCACCGTGTCCGAGGTGACGCGGGTGACCAGCTCCCCCGTCGGCCGCTTGGTGATCGCGGGGATCGTCGCGCGGAAGAACCGCCGCACCATCGACTCCCGCGCCTTCAGCACCACCCGCTCGCCGACCGTGCCGAGCAGGATCCACTGCCCCAGCCAGATCACCGCGCCGACCACCATCAGGCCCGCCAGCGCCAGCACGGGACCCGCCAGCGACGCCGACGAACCGAGCGAGTCGAGCACCCACTTCGTGACCATGGGTGTGGCGAGGCCGGCCGCCGAACCGAGCAGGGCTAGCAGCAAGCCGATCGCGAGTGCCCCCTTGTGTGGTCTCGCGAACGACCACAGCACCTTCAATCGTGGAGTGTTCATGGTTCTCAATGGAACACGAGTGTTCTAAACTCGTCAAACGAGTTCCATATCGGAAGCGAGGTACGGTACCGGCCATGAGTGAGGGTGTGGTCACCGAGACGGGTGTCCGGGCGAGGACCCGGCGCGCGATCCTGGACGCGGCCATCGAGACGTTGACCAAGCAACCGGGCGCATCGCTGGCCGACATCGCGGCGGCGGCGAACGTCGGGCGCACCACGGTGCACCGGTACTTCGCGGAGCGTTCGGACCTGATCGACGCGATCAGTCACGACGCCCTCGACAAGATCTCCCTGAGCACTCAGCGGGCCAGGCTCGACGACGGCCCGGTCCCCGCCGTGCTGGCGCGGTTGTGCCAGGAGTACTTCGAGCACGCCGACATCTTCCAGCTGCTGTTCACCATGCCGGATCTGGTGACCCGACCAGAATGGACGGAAGAGAGCGACGACGACCGCCGCCTGCTCCGGCTCATCGAACGCGGGCACGCCGAGGGCTCGATCGATCCGGCGATGACGAAGGAGTGGTTGCTGCAGCTGCTCTGGAGCATGCTCTACACGGCGTGGGAACTGGTGCGCGACAAGACACCGAAGCACGAGGCACTCACGTTGTGCCTGCGCAGCCTGGAAAAGGTCATCGCGGTCGGCTGAAGTCCTCCGAAGTGATGACGCGGACTCGCCCGTCTTCGAAGATCCTGTCCCGATGACAGAAAAACCGGTACCCGCCTGGGGAATTCTCTTCGGCGGGCTCGCGGTGTTCGTGGCCGCACCGGCGCTGCTGCTGGCGACCGGGCACGACACGATCAAGCCGTCCGCGGATTCGGACAAGGCGCTTTCCCTTACCGGAGCGCTGATTCCGGCGCTGGCCGGGATCCTGCTGGTCCACGGGATCCCGCTCCACGCGCCGAACCTGCTCCCCGGCGTGCCCAACCGGCGCAGGCTCCGAAAGCAGGCGATGGCCCTGGCTCTCATCGCCTTCCTGTGGCCGCTGGCGTTGTTCGTGGTTTCGGCGGCGGGACACCAGGGGCTGGTCCGCGACATCTGGGCGCTCGCCAAGCCGCTCGTGTTCCTTGTACTGCCGTTGATTCTCCTGCGCACACGCGGGGAACCCGATCCGTTCCGGCTCACGTGGTGGCCCCGGCAGACCTGGCGATGGCTCGCGCCGATCCCGGCGGTGCTCGTGTTCGGCTGGCTCTACGTCCTCGGCCCGCTCGCGCCGCCGCTCCCCACCTCGGAGGATTACCCCGACCCCGTATACCTGGCGGTCGGCGCCACCCTGACGTTCTTCACCGCGAACGTCCTCGAAGAGGTCTTCTTCCGCGGCATGCTGCAGACCCGGCTGGAGGCGCTTTTCGGGCGGTGGCCGGGAATCCTCCTGGCGGCGCTGCTGTTCGCGTGGCTGCATCTGCCGACGCACGGACAGGGGTCGCTTCCGCTCACCCTGGGCGCGATCGTGGCGTTCCAAGGGTTCTTCGGTCTGTTCACCGGTTACCTGTGGTCGCGCTACCGCAACCTTTGGGCGCCGATCGCCGCGCACACCGCGATGAACACCGTGCCGCTGCTGCTGATGTGAGCGCGGGGTCGGGGAGGCGGTGTCGCGAAAGCCACTTTCGGGACACCAGACGTCGCGAAAGTGGCTTTCGCGACATGGTCGCCAGGGCAGTGTCGGGCGCGCGGCGGGCCGGGGTTGCGAAAGTGGCTTTCGCAACCCCGCCGGCCAAGCCCAGCCCCTGGCCGGGTCTCGTGAGTGGCAAGGACGGTTAGAACCGTCCTTACCACTCACGAGACGGCAGGAAGGTCACGCGCCGATGGTCGCCGCGTCGATGACGAACCGGTACCGGACGTCGCTGTTCTCGACCCGGTCGTAGGCCACGTTCACCTGGTCGGCCGAGATCGTCTCGATCTCCGCACCGATCCCGTGCTCGGCGCAGAAGTCGAGCATCTCCTGCGTCTCGGCGATCCCGCCGATCATCGAACCGGCGAGCACCCTGTTCCCGCCGAGCAGCGAGAAGGCGTTGTACGACAACGGTTCGCCGGGCGCGCCGACGTTCACCATCGCCCCGCCGACGCGGAGCATGCCGAGGTAGGAGTCGACGGGCAGCGTCGCGGAAACGGTGTTGAGGATCAGGTCGAAGCGGCCGCGCAGCTGCTTGAACGTCGACGCGTCGCCGGTCGCGAAGTAGTCCTTCGCACCCAGCTTCAGGCCGTCCTCCTGCTTCTTCAGGCTCTGGCTGAGCACGGTGACCTCGGCGCCCATGGCGACCGCGATCTTGACCGCCATGTGGCCGAGTCCGCCGAGGCCGACGACGGCGACCTTCTTGCCCGGCCCGGCGCCCCAGCGGTTCAGCGGCGAGTAGGTGGTGATGCCCGCGCACAGCAGCGGGGCGGCGACGTCGAGGCCGATGCCTTCCGGGATACGGCAGACGAAGGAGTCCTTCACGACGATCTGGCGGCTGTAGCCGCCGTAGGTGTTCTCGCCGTCGAAGCCGACACCGTTGTAGGTCTGGATGTTGCCCTTGACGCAGAACTGCTCCGTGCCCGCCAGGCAGTATTCGCACTCACCACAGGAATCGACCATGCAGCCGACCCCGACGCGGTCACCGACCTGGTACTTCGTCACATCGGAGCCGACCGCGGCGACGACGCCGGCGATCTCGTGACCGGGCACCATCGGGAAGATCGCGCTGCCCCAGTCCTCCTTCACCTGGTGGATGTCGCTGTGGCAGATCCCCGCGTACGCGATGTCGATCAGCACGTCGTCCGGACGCAGGTCGCGACGCTCGATCGTCGTCGGCGACAGTGCGGCGCCCGGGGACGGCGCGGCGATGGCGTGCGTGGTCGTCGTCATGAAACCCTCCGAGAAACAGTGAGACCATGTAAGAGGTCACTTACAACTAGCGTAAGAGGGCTCTTACATATTCCCCGACCGGGACGGTGTGATCCACGACATGGGCGGCAAGTACCATCACGGCGACCTTCGCGCCGAACTCGTGCGGGTCTCGCTGGACCTGATCGCCGAACAGGGACTCGGCGCGTTCTCGGTCGCCGAGGTCGCCAGGCGCTCGAAGGTCAGCCCGGGCGCGCCCTATCGGCACTTCCCGGACAAGGAGAGCCTGCTGGCCGCGCTCGCGGCCACCGTCGCCTGCCAACTGGCCGACAGGGTGCAGAAAGCCATCGAGGCCGAGAGCGAACCCGTCGCCGCGCTCGCCGCGGCCGCCGGCGCGTACACGGAGTACCTCATCGAACGCCGCGCCGGGATGAACATCATCTACTCGGACGGCTTGCAGGGCCCTGAGCACGCCGCACTGCACGAGCAGACCCGCCGCCTGACCGACCAGTTCGTCATGCTCTGCCTGACCGTCGCGGACCGGCCGCAGGACGGGCTCGAACTGATGGAGCAGCTGTTCACCCAGGCACACGGTTACGGCACGTTCTACCTCGACGGCGTCTTCAAGAAACAGGGCTACTCCACGGAAGTCGTCGTCCGGAAGTCGATCGAGGCCGCCCGCGCCGCCATCGAAGGCCGCACGAAGAATGTGACGTGATTCACGTCCGATTTGTCCGATTACCGGGGCTCCCCGCGCCGACAGGATGCGAAGCGCAATCCTTTCGACGACAAGGAGAACCGCGTGAGCATCGGGCAAGAAGTCGGATCGTGGCGGGAATTGGGCCGCCATACGAGCACGTCGGCGGTGCTGGCGGGCGGCGTGCTCGTCGGCGCGATCACCATCTACGTGGCGGCGAGTCTCCTGCCGACCGCCGTCCAGGACATCGGCGGGCGGCCGCTGTACGCCTGGACCATGACGGCGTTCCTGGTCGCCCAGGTCGTCGCGACCATGCTGGTGGGCCAGGCCCTTTCCCGCTTCGGCGGCAAGGCTTCCTATCTGATCGGTTTCGGTGTCTTCGCCGCCGGCTCGGTCCTGTGCGCGGCGAGCCCGTCGATGCCGATCCTCCTGATCGGGCGCGGGACACAGGGGCTCGGCGCCGGCCTGCTGACCGGGCTCGGCTTCGCCCTGATCCATTCGGCGTTGCCGCCTCGGCTGTGGAGCCGGGGCAGCGCCCTGATCTCCGCGATGTTCGGAGTGGGCAACTTCGCGGGTCCCGCGCTCGGCGGTTTCGCGGCACAGTTCGGTTCGTGGCGGGCGGCGTTCGCGATCCTCGCGGTGGCCGCGGGTGTGCTGGCGATCTTCGTGCCCCGCGCGCTTCCCGCCGTCGAACGCCCGGCGCAGTCGCCGCCGGTCCCGGTCGTTTCGCTGTCGCTGATCGTCGGCGCCGCCGGGGCGGTGAGCGTGGCCGGGATCCTGTCCGACGTCCTCGCGATGGCCGCCTTCATCGCACTGGGTCTCGTGCTCGTCGGCGCGTTCCTGGTGACGGAAAACCGTGCGGTGGCAGGTGTTCTGCCCGCTTCGGTCTACCGGCGGGGTTCACGGCCGCGGTGGATCTACCTGACCATCATGGTGCTGGCGTCCGGCGTCGCGGTGGAGACGTTCTTGCCGCTGTTCGGCCAGCGGCTGGGCGGCCTTCCGCCCGCGGCGGCGGGATTCTTCGCCGCCGCGCTGTCCCTGGGCTGGTCGGTGAGCCAGCTCGTCAGCGCTTCCGCGCGTAAGACACGACGGCTGGTCCTGGCCGGGCCCGTCTGCCTCGCGGCGGGATTCGCGCTGCTGGGGCTGATGCAGACCGAGCAGCCGTCGCTACCTGTCGTGCTCGCCTGGCTGCCGGTGCTCTTCCTCGGTGGCACCGGAATCGGCATCGCGATGCCTCATCTGTCCGTCGCGGCGATGACCTCCGCCCCGGACGGCGAGGGCGGGCAGGCGGCGGCCGCGATCGCGACGATCCTGACGATGTCGACCGCGTTCGGCGCGGCCGTCGCCGGGTTGCTGGTCAACTTCGGCGGCACCTCGGTGGTCGCGTCGGCGAGGTGGCTGTTGTTCGGTTTCGCGGCGGTCTCCGCGCTCGGCCTGCTCACTGCGCGCCGCGCGGTCTGAGTCCGGTCAGTTCCGGGAGCGCCTCGTGCGCACGCGCGGGAGCGCTTCCGGACACCGGCCGTCGCACCGGATGTGGGCCCAGACGATCTTCCCGCCTCGCACGGGCTCACGCCGGACGCCCCATTGCACGGCCACTCCGTCGACGACGAGCAGTCCGCGCCCGCGGGGATCCTCGATCTGCGAATACCGCGCCCGGGGCTGCTCGACACTGACGTCCGCGACCTCGATGCGCACCGCGCAGGGTGTCACGCCACGCCACAACTGGATGTGGCGTGCGCCACCCCCGTGCACGTAGGCGTTGGCGACGAGTTCCGTCGCGGCGAGCAGGACGTCGTCGCGGTGCCCCTCGCCGAGATCGGGAAGGCATCTGACCACCCAGGCACGCATGTCCGGCAACGCCCGCGGCGTCGTGGCTCGCAGGTCAAGCACCCAGGTTCCCGGCACCGGATGCTCCGCGATACTGATCATGGAGCCACCCTTCCCGTCGCGCGCGGCCTCCCTGCTGAAGTCGCACAATCGGGTTACCCAGAACGTCCGCCGATCAACCCGTGCCGGAGGTCATCGGACCGCGATACCCTCCAGCACCGTCCTGACCACGGCTTCCACCTCCGGCGAAGTGGTCATGGCCGGGCCGTGCGGAAGCAGACCGGAGAGCACCGTCTCATGGCAGACGCCGACCAGCATGGCCGCCGCCGCCCCGACATCGCCGTCGAGCCTGCCGAGTTCCTTTTCCGCTCGCAGGTATCCGGTGAGACGATCGCGCCAGGTCTCGCCGTCGCCCGCCCGTTCGCCGAACCGCGCGAGCACGACGGGACGGGCGAGCAGGCCGGCGAACGCGGGCAGGATCTCCTTGTGCAGAGCCAACCCGTACGCCAGCTGGGCGCGAAGATTGGCCTCGACCGTAGCCGAACCGGGCTCGGGAAGCTCGCCGAGCCCGGCTTCCGCTCTCCGTACGTGCTCCGCCAAAGCGTCGGCCAGCAACTCCTCCTTGTCGGCGAAATGGTTGTACAGCACGCCATCGGCGACTCCCGCCGCGCGCGCGATCGCCCGCACCGTGAGTTCCGCGGTGCCGTGCGCGGAGATCAGGTCCGCGGCGGTATCGATCAAGTGCTCGCGCAGGCTCCGGCCGTCTTCCGTGTGCCGCAGGGCCGCCGCTTTTCTCGGTGACATCAGGATTTCGCCCCGACCAGCCACGCGGCGCCGCGCAACCGGACACCGCCGGCCCCCTCGAATGGCCGCAGGGCGGCCGAAAGCGCTTCTCGCGCACTGTCCGCCGCTTCGGCGCTCACCTGGCCGAGGTGGTACTTCACCGGCCCCCAGTCCGCGATGAACCCGGCCGCGTCGGGAACATCGCTCCCCCAGACCTGGTCCGCTTCGACCCGGTCGCAGGCGACATCTAGGAATCCAGCGCCGGTCAGCACCGAGCGGATCCGCGCCGGGTCGGCGAACGCCGTCGGCCCCGTACCGTCCTCGCCGGTCGGGGTCGGCAGAAACGGTGCCAGTGCACCGAAAACGGCACCGAGATCGGTTCCGGCGAGCGCGGTCATGCACAGAAAGGCGAGCTTCCCACCGGGTCGCATCGCGCGGCGCACGTTGGCGAAAGCGGCGACCGGATCGGCGAAGAACGTCACCGCGAACCGGCTGAGCGCGACGTCGAAAACGCCGTCCCCGAACGGGAAGACCTGGACGTCGCCCTGCTCGAACGCCACGTTCGCGACACCTTCGGCCTCCGCGCGCGCCCGCGCCGTCGCGAGCATCGGCGCGGACAGGTCGATCCCGGTCGCTGCCCCGAGCGGAGCACGGACGGCGGCGAGCCGGGTGACCTGCCCGTTGCCGCAGCCGATGTCGAGCACGCGGTCCCGCTCGCCGATTCCGGCGGCCTCGAACAGGAACTCGTTGAACCCGCTGTTCACCGCGTCGTAGCGCTCGTCGTGCTCGGCCCAATGCCGTCCCTCGTAGCCGTTCCACGCCTCCGACTGCGCGGTGTTGACGATGCCGGACATACCAGAACCTCCTCCGTTATGAACGTGCGTTCATGAACGCTTGTTCATACTGGAGGAGGTCTGGTCCGCTCGTCAAGCGGTGATGCTCCGGAACCCGCGCAGGCGCAGGCTGTTGAACACCACGAAGACCGAGCTGAAGGCCATCGCGGCTTCCGGGCGGTGAACGCCGCCGCCACCGAACCGCCGGTACCGAGCCAGAACATCAGCGTGCCGACGGCGAGCGCGATCACGATCGGCACGAAGACCGCCGAAACCCGGTCCGCCAGCCGTTGAACTAAGGAAGGAGGCCTTCACGACCTTGGTGACCGCCAGGGGACGAGTCGACCGGGAGCTCGTTTCATCGGGATTTCATGGCTCCGCTTTACGGTTCCGGCACCGATCCGCGGCCGCGGGCCGGAGGTCCACGAGGAGACGTGCATGAGCCCGGCGAGCCGGACCCCGTACAACATGGTGGTGCCCAGGGACGACACGCCGAGTCCCGGGGAACGGGACGGGCTCGTCGGACCGGGCTGGAGCTGGGCCGCGTTCGCCACGCCGTGGGCCGACGGCCGCCCGTCGCCGAAGTACCGCTGGACGTTGTTCGAGACCGCCGCCCACGCCGTCGAAGACCTCCGTCGCCGCCTTGACGACGGCAGCATCGGCAGGCGCGGAGCCCTATGTGCGTCCGTGCTCCGCAAGCGCGGGGCACCGCGGGAGCTGGTGCTGTGCGACGGCGCGGAGTGGGCTTGCGTCGTCCACGAGGTCCGCGCCGGGGTGCACCTGGCCGACGCCGCCGACGCCTACTTCGCGCGTTGGAAGACGAGCATGGCGGGGCACCGCTTCACGATCATCAACGCCGGCGTGCCGACTGTCTGGTGAGGTCCAGACCTTCCAGTGCGAGAGTGCGCTGCAGGGGATCACCGTCGGGGCCGATGGTGGTGAGCACCCACTCGAAGTGTTCCCTGGCGGCCACCGGATCACCCGCGGCGAGATGGGTACGGCCGAGCCGGTTGCGGATTTCGGACTCCATCCCGGCGATCGTCTCCTCGGTGACCGCCGTCAGCGCCCGCCGCTGGAGCTCGAAGGCGGCGTCGAGATTCCCCAGCTCCAGTTCCGCGGCGCCCAGCCTGGCGAGACTGGTGGCGGTCAGCAGGCCGTCCGTGGTCTCCTCGGCGAGTTCGACGGAGCGCCGGAAATCCAGTGCGGCTTCGGCGAAGCTGCCGGTCTCCAGCCGGACGGTGCCGCAGTGGCACAGCACCCTGGCCAGCATCCCAGGGCTGCCGATCTCCTCGCTCAGCTCGCGAGCGCGACCGAGGTGGCCGAGCGCTTCCTCGTGCTCGCCTTGCAGGTACGCGAGATACCCCAGGGCGGACAGCGACCGTTCGGCGAGCCATTGGTCCCCCACCTCCTCGGCGAGGACCATCACCCGCCGCATCCCGGGGATGGCGAGATCGTGCCGCCCGGCGATGAGATCCGCCATGGTGAGCCCGCCGAGCGCCCGCGCCTCCACTCCGCGGTCACCCGAGGCCTGCCCGGCCCGCAGCGCGTCGTCGAACCAGCCGCGCGCCCGGTCGAGTTGCCCTTGCATGGCATAGGCGTAGCCAAGGCAGAACCGCAGCGACGAGACCAGGCGTTCGTCTTCGGCCTCTTCGGCGAGCGGCAGCGCGACCTGCAACGCCGTCCGGCATTCGTGGTACCGCTGCTGACGCGCGAGATAGTCGACCAGGCCTTCGGCGACCGAGCACGCGAGGTCGTCCAGCCCGGCTTCGGCCGCTTGCGACACCACCTCCGGCAGGTCGCCGGCCGCGTCGAGCCAGGCGGAAGCGTCACGCTGCCCGGTGAACGGTCCCCCGGTCTCCACCGGGAATCGCGCCACACCCCATTCGCTCGCCCGGCGAGCGGCGCTGAGGTACAGCCCGTACACCCGTTTCCGGGCCGCTTCGGCGTCCTCCTCGGGCATTTCCCCGGCGAGCCGCCGGGCGTAGACCGCTACCAGATCGTGCAGCCGGTAGCGGCCGCTCGCGGGCTCCTGCACGAGGCTGGCGTCGACCAGGCTTTCCAGCTGCCGCTCGGCTTCGGCGGGCGAGCTGTCCAGCAGGGCGGCGACCGTCAGCCGGTCGAACTCCGTCGTCGGCGACAGGCCGAGCACGCTGAACGCGGTCTGCTCGGCGGGCCTCAGCTGTTCGTACGACAGGCGCAGTGCCACCTCGACACTGCGATCCTCGGCCGTCAGTTCGCCGAGCCTGCGCTCGTCGTCCGACATCCGGTCGACCAGGTCCTTGAACGTCCACATCGGACGGTTCTGCAACCGGGCGCCCGCGATCCGCAGTGCGAGCGGCAGCCGCCCGCACAGCCCGGCGAGGGCGCGCACGGCGAACCGCTCCCCCTCCGCCCTCGGTGCCCCCACGATGCGCCCGAGCAGCCGTTCGGCCGCTTCGAGGCCCAGCGCGCCGAGGGAAACCCGGCGGTCGGCGTCCAACCCGGACAGACGGCGGCGGCTGGTCACCAGCACGCGGCTGCCCGGCCCGGACGGCAGCAGCGGCCGCACCTGACCGGCCGACTCGGCGTTGTCGAGCACCAGCAGCAACCGCAGCTGCGCGGTCGCCGCCCGCCACGACGCGGCCAGCTCGTCGAGATCGTCCGGCATCGCCCCGTCCTCGACCCCGACCGCGCGCAGCAACCGCCGCAGCGCGCGCTCCGGCGTCACCGGCTCGCGGCCTTCGGTGTAGCCGTGGAGATCCACGAACAACGCACCGTCCGGATAGGACTCACGGAGCTTGTGTGCCGCGCGCACCGCGAGCGTGGTCTTCCCGGCGCCGGGGACACCGTCGACGGCGTCGACCGAGACGGACTCCGGATCGCCGCCTTCGACGAGCAGCGCGAGTTCCCGGTCCCTGCCGACGAGTTCGCCGTTGACAGCGGGCAGTTCGTTGCGGATCCGGCGGGACGGCTCCCGGCGCGGCGCGACGCCGAGGAGCGCCTCGTCCCCGCGCAGCACCGCCTCCTGCACCTGCCGCAGCTCCTCGCCCGGCTCGACGCCGAGCTGCTCGATCAGCCGCTCGCGGACGTCGGTGAACACCTCCAGCGCCTCCGCCTGCCGCCCGCCGCCGTAGAGCGCCCGCATCAGCAACGCGGCCAGCGGCTCACTCGGCGGATCGGCGGACACCAGCGCCGACAGCTCGCCGATCACCTCGTCGAACCGCCCGAGCTTCAGCTGGGCCCGCAGTTTCCGGCGCAGCAACAGAAGCCGGCGTTCCTCCAGCCGTCGCCGCTCCCCCTGGACGAACGCGCCGGGCAGCCCCGTCAGCGGCTCGCCGTGGAACAGCCGGAGCGCGTCGGCGAAGGTGTCGACCGCGGAGACGAGGTCACCCGACTCCTCGGCGGCGGCCGCGACGGCGGCGACCTCCTCCAGCCGGACCACGTCCAGCCGGACCCCGCCGCTGGCGAACCGGTAACCGCCGCGATCGGACACGATCACCGAGTCCCTCGGTTTCTGGCCCGAGGTGTCCAGGCATTGCCGCAGCCGCCGGACGTACACCGGCAGCACGTTCGACTCCGGCGGCTTTTCCCAGAGCCCGTCGGTGAGTTCGTAGTGGCTGACCGTCACGTCCGGGCGCAGCAGCAGCGCGGCCAGCACGGCCTGCTGCCGGACCGGCCCCAGATCCAGCCGGGTCTCCCCGTGCCAGGCCCGCAACGGGCCGAGCAGTTCGAAGCGAAGTCGCGAGTCCGGCATGATCCCCCCATCGTTGCGCATCAGCCCGGCACCACGATCCCGTGGTCGAACGCGTACACGATCGCCGCCGCCCGATCCCGCAACTGGAGTTTGGTGAAGATCCGGCCGATATGGCTTTTCACGGTCACCTCCGAGATGACGAGGGCCGCGGCGATCTCCGCGTTGGTCAGCCCGCGGCCGATCGCCCTGAGCACGTCCTGCTCCCTCGGGGTCAGCAGTTCCGGTGAACGCCCGCCGCTGCCGTTCCCGGCGGCCTGCCGGTACGCGGCGAGCACCCGCCCGGTGACGCCGGGGTCGAGCCAGGCGTCGCCCGCGGCGACCGCCCGCACGGCCCGGATCAGGTCCTCGGCCGGTGAATCCTTGAGTACGTACCCGGCCGCGCCCGCGCGCAGCGCGTCGGCCAGGAGGTTGTCGTCGTCGAAGGTGGTCAGCGCGAGCACCGGCGGATGCCCGCCGGACCGCCGCAGCCGCCTGGTCGCCTCGACCCCGCCGACGTTCTTCATCCGCAGGTCCATCACGATGACGTCGACCTCGTGCGCGGCCAGCGCCGACGGCACCTCCGAGCCGTCGCCGCATTCCCCCGCGATGACGAACCCGTCGCGACGGCGCAGGATGCGCCGCAGCCCGGACCGGACCAGCTCCTGGTCGTCGACCAGCAGCACCTGGATCTCGGCGGCGGTCACGGTTTGACCCCCGGCACGGTGACCTGCACGATCCACTGCCTGCCACTGGGCCCGGCACTGAGATCGGCACCGAGCTGGGCGGCGCGGACGGCCATCCCTGCCAGTCCCGAACCGTCCTCCGCCGCGCGCCGGACGGTCGCGGGAAGGGTGTTGCTGACGGTGAGCTTCAACCCCGAACGGCCGGCGTTCAGCCGGACCTCCGCGGTCGCGCCGGGGGCGTGTTTGACGACGTTGACCAGTGATTCCTGCACGATCCGGTAGAGGCCCAATCCTTCCGAGGCGCCTACCCGGCCGAGGTCGCCTTCCTGTGTATAGCGCACCGCCAGCCCGGCGCTGCGAGTGCGTTCCACCAGCGTGGCGATGTCCTCCACCCCCGGGAGCGGGGCGCTGCCCGACGGGGAGTCGGCGAGCAGGCCGACCGTGCGGCGGATGTCGGCCATCGCGGCCCGTCCCACCTGCTCGGCTTCGGTGAGCGCTTCGATCGCCTCGTCGACGTCGCGGTCCTGCTGCAGCGCGTGCCGGGCGCCGGTCAGGTGCAGCAGCGTGATGCTGAGCGAATGGCCGACGACGTCGTGCACCTCACGCGCGATGCGCTGCCGTTCGGCGAGCAGCGCCTTGTCGCGGGAGGCGTCCCGGTTGCCGCGTTCGGCGTCCAGCACCCTGGTGTACCAGCGGACCATGAGCCCGCCGCTGAGGCCGAGCAGGATCGCGACCATGTACACCGGCCCGCCGATCAGCCCGCCCCAGATCCCCGCCACGACCAGGACCGCCTCGCCCGCGACCGTGACGAGGGCGATCCCCCACGTCGTCCGCAGGACACTGCCCGCCTCGGTGGCCGCGACCAGCAGCAGCAACGGCGCGAAATCCGGCAGCACGGGCTCGACGAGCAGCACCGAGGCCGCGATGATCAGCGCCGTCATCCGCACCCACGGCATGATCCAGTCGGTGGCCGCCCAGATCAGCGACGGCGCGATCACGATCAGGCCGGCCAGCGCGATCGGCTCGGGCGGCAGCAGGGCGTCCCGTTGCACCAGCGCGACCGCCGTGAACACGAAGCTCACCGCGCTCGCGCACAACGCCCCCCACCACGGCAGGGTCAGCCCGGCCCGGGTGAGGCTCGCCTGCACCCGTGCCCGGAACCGGTCCCGCAAGATCTCCAGCACGGGATCAGCCTAGGAAGTCCCGGTGAGCGAGTCATCGTGCGGCGGGCGGCACCCGTCTCCGCCCACGGTAGGAGGCCGGGCGAGCACGGCGGGATGAAATCCGGATGAAACCCGGGCCGGTCATTCCTGGCTGAGCGCCACCCAGTTCAGTTTCTCCTGTTCTCGTTTCGGCAGGCCCGCGACGACGAGGTCGTAGGAGTCCTCGATCATCTCCCGCACGAAGTCGTCGGTCAGCGAGCCGTCCAGCTCGACGGTGTTCCAATGTCGTTTGTTCAGGTGGTACCCCGGGATGATCGCCGGATGCTCCGCGCGCAGCCGGACCGCCAGATCGGGCTCGCATTTGAGACTGATCCGCAGCGGCTTCGCCTTGAGCGGGCCGAGCGCGAAGACCTTGCCCGCGACCTTGAACACGTTGATGTCCTCACCGAACGGGAACTCCTCCCGGGCGCCGGGGAGGCCTAGGCAGAGCTTCGCGAGCGCGGCAGGTTTCATGGCGTTCAGGCTAACCGCGCCCACCGACAGAAACCTGTCCTGTCCGGGCCGTTGACCGGCCGTCGGTGATTCATTGACGATGAGTGGAGCCGACTGGGTGGAGGCGAACCGACATGCGCGTGAAGTATTTCGCCATCGCGGGAATCCTGGCGCTGGGTCTGGTGCCGGGCGCCGCGACGGCCCAAGTGGAGGGCACGGCCACCAGCGGCTGGGTGGGCACCTGGGCGGCGGCGCCCGCGGCCGGAGTGGCCGGGACCGACAACGGGTATCCGAACTTCTCGATCCGCAACATCGTGCACACCAGCGCCGGCGGGCACGAGGTCCGCGTGCGGCTGTCCAACGCCTTCGGCCGGACGCCGGTGCTGTTCGGGCGGGTGACCGTCGCGGTCGCCGCGGGTCCGGACACCCCGCAGGCCGTACCCGGCACGATGCGCACGCTGACCTTCGGCGGGGATCGCGAGGTCACCGTGCCGCCGGGCGCCGACGTCGTCAGTGACGGCGCGCCGCTGACCGTGCCGAGGGACGGCGACCTCCTGGTGACCACGTACACCCCGGAGCCGTCGGGCCCGGTCACGTACCACCCGCTGGCGATGCAGAACTCGTACTTCACCCGGAACGGCGACAAGGCGGCCGACGAGTCGGCGGCCGCGTTCCCGGAGAAGACCGCTGTCTGGCACTACGTGTCCGGAGTGGACGTCCGCGGCGCCGGGTTGCGGGGCAGTGTCGTGGCGATCGGCGATTCGATCACCGACGGGGCGTATTCGACCTGGGGCGCGAACCTGCGCTGGCCCGATCAGCTCGCCGACAAGATCAGCGCGCGCCTCGGCGTGCTCAACGCCGGGATCAGCGGGAACCGGCTGCTGCTCGACGGCGGCAACTACGGGGTCAACGCGCTGGCCAGGCTCGATCGGGACGTCCTGAACCAGTCCGGCGTGCGGACGGCGATCGTGTTCGAGGGCATCAACGACATCCAGCAGACCCCGCACCAGGCCGATCCGGACAAGATCATCTCGGCGCTGAAGCAGATCGCGACGAGGGCGCACGACCGCGGTCTGCGGGTGCTGGGCGCGACGATCACCCCGTGGAAGGGCTGGGGTTCGTACACGCCGCAGCTCGAAGAGACCCGGCAGGCGGTGAACCGGTTCATCCGGACCAGCAGGCTCTTCGACGGCTACATCGACTTCGACGCGGTGATCCGCGATCCCGCCGACCCGCAGCGGATGAAACCCGAATACGACTCCGGCGATCACCTCCATCCCGGCGACAAGGGCTTCACCGCCATGGCGGACGCCGTCCCGCTGCACCGCCTCCGGCACGAATAAGGGCTGCGCCAGGCGGTTCCGTGGGGCACGATGAACTGATGGCGAGCGACAGCGGTATCCGGGAGACGGCGCGGCTGGTCCGGTTCGCCGAACACGAAGCGCGCGCCGAAACGCTCCGCGCACAGCTCG
Organism: Amycolatopsis roodepoortensis; assembly: GCF_024628825.1. NCBI lineage: Bacteria > Bacillati > Actinomycetota > Actinomycetes > Pseudonocardiales > Pseudonocardiaceae > Amycolatopsis > Amycolatopsis roodepoortensis. The sequence goes on along the minus strand of NZ_CP102415.1, from coordinate 8,785,873 downwards.
CGGATCTCCACGGGACGATCCGGCTGGCGAAGCGGACGTCGAACCTGTTCCGGGCACGGACGGCGACCACCACCCCGGGGCTGGACGTCTCGGGATTCACGCATGTGCTCGACGTCGATCCCCTGGCGCGCACGGCCGACGTCGAAGGGATGGTCACCTACGAGCAGCTGGTGGACGCGACCCTGCCCCACGGACTGATGCCGCTGGTCGTGCCGCAGCTCAAGACGATCACGCTCGGCGGCGCGGTCACCGGCCTCGGCATCGAGTCGTCCTCGTTCCGCAACGGACTCGTGCACGAGTCGGTGCTGGAGATGGAGCTGCTCACCGGTGACGGCAGGATCGTCGTCGCGCGGCCCGACAACGAGCACAGCGACCTGTTCCACGGCTTCCCGAACTCGTATGGGACGCTCGGCTACGCGCTGCGGCTGAAGATCGAACTGGAGCCGGTCAAACCGTACGTGCGGCTCCACCACGTCCGGTACGAGAACACCGAGGAGTACTTCACGGCGCTCGGCGAAGCCTGCCGTGACGGTTCGGCCGACTTCGTGGACGGCACGGTCTTCGGGCCGGGCGAGCAGTACCTGACCCTGGGTACGTTCACCACCTCGGCGCCCGCGACCAGCGATTACACTTGGCTCGACATCTACTACAAGTCGATCCGCTCCCGCGAGACCGACCATCTGAGCGTCCGGGACTACCTGTGGCGCTGGGACACGGACTGGTTCTGGTGCTCGCGGGCGTTCGGCGTGCAGCACCGGCTCCCCCGGCTGCTGCTGGGCAGGCGGCTGCTGCGGTCTTCGGTCTACTGGAAGGTCGTGGCGCTCGACCGCCGGTTCGGGATCGCCGCGAAACTGCTCAAGCTGCGCCGGCTTCCCCCGGAAGAGACCATCGTCCAGGACATCGAAGTGCCGCAGTCGCGGGCCGCGGAGTTCCTGGACTTCTTCCGCCGCGAGATCCCGATCAGCCCGGTGTGGATCTGCCCGCTGAAGCAGCGGCCGGGCGGCGTGAACTCGCCGCTGTACGAACTGGACCCCGAAACGCTGTACGTCAACTTCGGGTTCTGGTCCGCGGTCCCGTTGGACCCCGGCGAGGCACCGGATACGCACAATCGGCTGATCGAGGCCGAAGTGACCCGGCTCGGCGGGCGGAAGTCGCTGTATTCCGACAGTTTCTATACCGAGGACGAGTTCTGGCGGCTGTACAACGGCGACGCCTACCGGAAACTGAAGACGGCCTACGACCCCGACGGCCGACTGCTCGACCTGTACGCGAAATGCGTGCGGCGGCGGTGACCCGGGCCGGAAGAAGAGAGACGACCATGGCTGAGACGACGACCGTCGGCGAGATCTTCGAGCGGTTGCTCGGCCCGAGCACCGAAGTGTCCATCACGGCCTACGACGGCAGCACGAGCGGGCCCGCCGACGCGCCCGTGACGATCGAAGTGCGGTCGCCGCTGGCGTTGACGTATCTGATGTCGTCGCCAGGCGACCTCGGTCTCGCGCGGGCCTACGTCGCCGGCGCGCTCGACGTCGACGGCGACCTCTACACGGCGTTGCGCGCGCTCGTTTCCCAGGTCGATCAGCTCAGCGCCGCCGACCGGTTGTGGCTGCTGCGCAAACTCGGCCCCACACATCTGCGCCGCGTCGCCCCGCCCGCCGAGGAGCTGCCGAGCCGGGCCAAGCGCGTCTTCGACGGCCTACGCCACTCGAAAGCACGCGACAGCAACGCGATCTCGAACCACTACGACGTCTCGAACCGGTTCTACGAACTGGTGCTCGGGCCGTCGATGGCCTACACCTGCGCCGCGTATCCGTCCGCCGACGCCTCGCTGGAAGAGGCACAGGCGCACAAATTCGACCTGGTGTGCCGGAAACTCGGCCTCCGGCCGGGGATGCGGCTGCTGGACGTCGGCTGCGGCTGGGGCGGGATGGTCGAGCACGCCGTCGCGAACTACGGCGTCGAGGCGCTGGGCGTCACCCTCTCGCGCGAACAGGCGCAATGGGCGCAGAAGGACATCGTGACCAAGGGGCTCGCGGACAAGGCCGAGGTACGGCATCTCGACTACCGCGACGTCACCGAAACGGGTTTCGACGCGGTGTCGTCGATCGGCCTCACCGAGCATATCGGCGCCCGCAATCTGCCGTCGTACTTCCGTTTCCTCGCCGGGAAACTGAAGCCGCACGGGCGGTTGCTGAACCACTGCATCACCAACCCGGACACCTCCGTGGCGCACCGGTCGCGCGGGTTCATCGACCGATACGTGTTCCCCGACGGCGAACTGGAGGCGGTCGGCGAGATCGCCACCGCGATGCACGACAGCGGGCTCGAGGTGCGGCATTCGGAGAACCTCCGCGAGCACTACGCCACCACCCTCGGCGCGTGGTGCGCCAACCTCGACGCGAACTGGGACGCGGCCGTCGCCGAAGCGGGCGCCGGGCGGAGCCGAGTCTGGGCGTTGTACATGGCCGCGTGCCGCCTCGCCTTCGAGCGGCGGGAGATCGAACTGCACCAGGTGCTCGGGGTGAAGGTCGGTCCGGACGGCGACTCGGGCATGCCGCTGAGGCCGGACTGGGGCGTTTAGCGGACTCAATGCCGGAAGGCTTCGGCGAGCCACCACGAGCCGCCGTCGTCGGCGATCTTGGCGTCGACGACGAGCGGCGCGTCCCTTGGTCCGTCGAGCCATTCCTTGACGGCGCCGAGATCCTCGACCGACCGCACGGTGACCCCGGCACAGCCGAAACCGCGGCCGATCGCCGCGATATCGGTGTCGGGGAACCTGACCGTGGTCATGTCCGCGTCGCCGAAATGGTGGATCTCGGCGCCGTACGCCGCGTCGTTGTAGACGATGACGACGAGCGGGATTTGGAGCCGTACGGCGGTTTCCAGTTCCGAGACGGCCATGTGGAACCCGCCGTCGCCGACGCCGAGCACCGGTAGCCTGTCCGGCCGCGCCAGCGCCGCGCCGATCGCCGTGCCGAGACCGAGCCCGATACTTTGGAACGCCTGGGTGAAGCAGAAACCGTTCTCGTCGGGAACGGACAGGTACGCACTCGGATAGCCCGTGAAGTTGCCGGAGTCGATCGAGACCACCCGTTCGGCCGGCAGGATCTCGTCGAGACGGCGGCTGAGCGTGCGCGGATCGATCCTCCCGCCGCCGGATAGGTCGTTATACGGCACGTCGTTCCATCTTGTGCCGGTTCGTTGCCTCTGGGCGTGGTGGCCACGTCTGTCGAGTTCGGCGCGAACGTCGACGGCCGTGCTGGTGACGTCGCCGACCACGCCCAGTTCGATCGGCCGGTGCGCGCCGAGCGCGGCCTGGTCGACGTCGACCTGGACCAGCCTCGCGTCCGGGCCGAGGAGCGTGCCGTGCCGGGTGGTCCACATGTTCAGCGCGCAGCCCCAGCCGATCACGAGGTCGGCGTCTTTGATGAGGTCCGCTGCCGATGGCGACGAAAAGCCGCCCGCGATCCCGATCGAGAAGGGATCGTCGTGGAAGAGGCCGTGCGCCACCGCCGAGGTCGCCAGCAGCGCGCCGGACACTTCCGCGAGCGCCTTGAGGGGTGTGGCACTCGCCCGGGCACCGCGACCGGCGATGAACACCGGCCGCCGCGCTTCGACAAGGAAGTCGGCCAGCTTCGCCACCGCCTCGGCGTCGGGCCGGACCGGCGCCGGACCGGGGACCTTCGGGATTCGGACCGCCTCGGGCGCTTCCTGGACTTGGACGTCGAGCGGCAGGTTGAGCAGGACCGTACGGCGCTGCTGCACCGCCGTCCGGTAGGCGCGGACGGTGTCGGCGACCGCGGTACGCGCGCCATGCACGCGTTCCGGAACGGCGCCGATGGCTGCCGCGAGCGCGTCCTGGTCCACCCGGAAGTTCGACAACACCGACGACGCCGCGGTATCGCCGGCCAGGACGATCATCGGTGTCCGGCTCTTGGCGGCCTCGGTGATCCCGGTGAGCGCGTTGGTCAGACCGCAGCCCTGATGGACACTCAGCACCGACACACGGCCGCTCATCCGCGCGTACGCGTCGGCCATACTCGCCGCGCCGCCCTCGTGCCGCGCCGCGACGAACCGCACCCCGCCGGAGCGCAATCCGTTGGTGGCCTCGAAATTGCCGCTGCCCACCACCCCGAACGCCGCGCCCACCCCGAGTTCCGCCAGCGTGCGGCCGACCAGCTCCGCGACGTTCATGCCCGTTCGACCAGCGCGTACACCCTGGCGGGGCTGCCGGAACCGCCGACGATCGGGAGTGGGCTGACGACCAGTAGCGATCCAGTGGGCGGCAGGCTCGCGAGGTTCCTCAACTGGGTCAGGCCGTGCTTTCCCGCGCCCAGAAGGAGTTCGTGGCAAGGGAAGGCAGGTTCCAGAGCCAGCGCCTGCCCCGCGTCGGTGCCCACGGTCTCCACCCCGAACCCGGTGATCGGCGCCTCCTCCGCGAGCCAGCGGGCGCACTCCGCCGAGACGCCCGGCGAATGCGGACCGTTCTCGTCGTTGTTGAGGAAGGCCTCCTGATCATGCGAACGGGCGTCCCAGCCCGTGCGGTAGAGCAGCCAGCCACCGTCGGGAAGCGGCCCGTTCACCCGCTCCCACTCACGGATGTCTTCTATGGAGAGCAGGAAGTCCGGGTCTTCGGCCGCGCGGGCCGTCGCGTCGAGCACCACGGCCGGGGCGACCAGCGTGCGCAACGGCACCTCGGAGACGTCGTGGCCGTCCTTTCCCGACACCCAGTGCACGGGAACGTCGAGGTGGGTGCCGGTGTGCTCGCCGGTGTGGATGTTGTTCCAGTACCAGCGCGGCCCGCGTTCGTCGTAGCGGCTGATCTCCTCCAGGCCGAACGGGATCGTGTTCGCGAACGGCTCCGGCAATTGGAGGATCGGGGTGCTCGCGCTCAGCGGGGCGGTGAGGTCGACGACCTCGATCGTGCCCGTGGTGATCGCGGTGTTCAGCTGGGCCAACAACGACATGCGTGCCTCCCGGATGGCTGCGGCGTCTTCGGTCACTTTAAGCGGATTTAGGGTTTGATGGCTGCCGGGGACGTCGCCGATACGCTGAGGAGGAGATCGATGGTCCAGGTGGCACTGCGGCCGGTCGAGGATCGTGACCTCGACACGTTGTTCGAGCTGATGCGTGACCCCGAGTCGGTCCGGATGGCCGCTTTCATCGCCAGGGACCCCGACGATCGCGAAGCCTTCGACCTGCACATGACGAGGTTGAGGAATTCACCGGATCTCATCCTGCGCGCGGTGACGGGTGACGGACGATTCCTCGGCACCATCGGCAGGTTCTTCGTGGACGGCGACGCCGAAATCACCTACTGGATCGACCGTTCGGTTTGGGGTCGGGGAATCGCCAGCCGAGCACTCGCGCTCTTTTTGGACATGGTCGAGGTCCGGCCTTTGTACGCGCGCGCCGCCAGCGACAATCTCGGGTCGCTTCGGGTCCTGCAGAAGGCGGGCTTCAGTGTCATCGGCACCGAGACGGCCTACGCGTCCGCCAGGGGTGCCGAGATCGAAGAAACCGTGCTGCGCCTTGGGTCACTGTCCGGCTCATGACATGGCGCTGCCGGTCTTCGCATTTCCCTTTCTTCTCAACAAGAGCGAGTTGTCCCATCTCGGCCACCACTAGAATACGAAACCGTTTCTGGAGCACTTTTCATATTCGCACACCTGTTCGATTTCTGGTAATCTTGCGGGGTGTCCAGTCAACGAATCCTCGAACCGCCGCACGAGTTGTGGCGTGCCGGTGCGCGCGAGCTCGCGCACGGTGTGGTCGAGCGGTTGTCGGTGGCACGACAGGCGTTGGCGGAGGCCGGGCAGTACCTGGTCGAGATCGAATCGCGCGGCCCGATGGAACTCTTCGGACACGGATCGACGGCGGGCTGGTTCGCCGAAACCGCCCGCATCACCCCGAAAGAAGCCAGCGACACCGTGACGCGAGCGCTGGCGGTAAACGAGGGCCGCAACCTCGACGGCACCCCCGCACCCGCCTTCGCGCCCATCGCCGGAGCCGCCGCCGCGGAAGGCGACCTCGGGCACCAGCAACTCGACCCGATCCTCGCCGTGCTGAAGAAAATCCCCGCCGAGGTGTCGGCCGAGGACCGGTCCGGCGCGGAACAGATCCTGGTGACCCTGGCCCGCCACGCCGGCCCCCAGGAGATCACCAACGTCGGCGCCGACCTGCTGGCGCACCTGGACCCCGACGGCAACGAACCCAAAGACGACGACCTCAAACCACCGTCACGTGAGGTCCATCTCCGGAAACGCGACGATGGCTGGTGGCGATTGAACGGCTTACTGGACCCCGAATTCGGCGCCCGGGTCAACGCCCTGTTCGACACCTGGGGACAACGAAGACCCATCGACGAAGACGGCAACCGCGACCCCCGCACCCCCGGCGAACGCCACGGCGACGCCTTGTTCGACGCCATCCACTACGCCATGACCAACGAGAAGGCGCCTACGTTGTCCGGGGACCGAACGACGGTGGTGGTCACCATCCCGCTGGAGACCCTGACCTCCGGACTCGGGTCCGCCTGCATCGACGAGGTCTCCCAGATCACCGCACGGCACGCGCGGATGCTCGCCTGCGACGCGAAAATCATCCCCGCCGTCCTCGGCTCCGACAGCGAACCCCTCGACATCGGCCGCGCCACCCGCAGCGTCACCCCCGCCCAACGCCGCGCCCTGAACCTCCGCGACCACGGCTGCGCCTTCCCCGGCTGCCACCGCAAACCCAAACACTGCGAAGCCCACCATATTTTGCCGTGGGGCCAACTCGGCGACACCGACCTGAACAACCTCTGCCTACTCTGCCGCTACCACCACATGGTCATCCACGGACAATCCGGCTGGAAAGTCCAAATCACCAACGGCCGACCCGAATTCATCCCACCCCAATACCTCGACCCGCTACAAACCCCACGCCGCAACCACCGCTGAAACCGAAGAGCCCGCCGCACCACCGGCGACGGGCCCTTCGGCATGCCCGCGTTCAGTCGAACGTCCTCCGACAGGCCCGCCAGCCGCTTCCCGAGGTCGACGGGCCGTCATGTGCGTTGTCGCGATAGATGACCCGAAACCGGCTAGGAACATTCGTACTGAGCGAGCCGATGATCCCCTTCCGGCCTTCCTGCTGTATCGCCGGCGGCGGACTGTCGATCACGTCGGACCCTTGGCACTCCGTCAGCGACGGTGTCCGTGCTTGGCACCGGAAGTCATCGCACCATTCGCGGATCTCAGCCCACCGCCGCGTCCGCTTGAAGTCATCACGCACCGCGACCCGGCTCAGTCCACCATCACCAAATCCAGCCCCACCAACCGTTCCCGATCCGCGATGACGTCGATCTCGCTGATCTTCCCGTCCACGAAGGCGAACGCGAGCACCACCGAAGGCCGTCCCTCGTCGGCCATCACGAGACCGATGCCGCCGTTCACCAGCGCGAGCTGAGTGACCGCCGCCCGCACCGAAGCCGCGGCCGCGCCACGAGCCACTACATTGGCGCCCCGCAGGAAGATCGGCTCGCGCGAGGGGCCTGCCGCCTTGTCGGCGCGGAGGACGACGTCGGGGTGCAGGAGTTCGAGGAGCGCCGCGAAGTCGCCGCCGCGGGCCGCGGTCAGGTAGGCGTCGACGACTTGGCGCCGTCGCGCGACGTCCGGTTCCGTAGCGACGGAACGGCCCTGGACGCGGCGCCGGGCGCGGCTCGCGAGTTGCCGGGCGGCGGCCGGGGTGCGGTCGATCAGCGGGGCGATCTCGTCGAACGGCACCGCGAACATGTCGTGCAGGACGAACGCGAGCCGTTCGGCCGGCGCGAGTGTGTCCAGGACGACCAGCATCGCCAGCCCGACCGAGTCGGCGAGCACCGCGTCGGCGGCGGGATCGGCCGCGGCGTCGATCGGTTCGGCGAGCCGGTCGTCGAGCGGTTCTTCCCGCCGGTGATCGCGCGAGCGCAGCACGTTCAGGCACACCCGCGCCACCACCGTGGTCAGCCAGCCACCGAGGTTCTCGATCTCCGCCGCGTCGGTGCGGTCGAGCCGCAGCCACGTCTCCTGGACGGCGTCTTCGGCCTCGCTGACCGAACCCAGCATCCGGTACGCCACCGCCCGCAGCCTGGTCCGGTGTTCCTCGAAACGTTCAGTCAGCCGATCCACGGCTCATATCTAACAACCACCGAGGTCGTCGGCGAACCGCACACCCGAGGACCGGTACGACGCGGCCCGTTCGGCGGCGGCCTGCGGCGTCAGCACCTCGTTCTTCGCGTAGTAGACCCAGTCGACCTGTTCGAGGTACGTGCTCGTGCCGCCGCTGTGCTGCGTGAGGTCGATGAACCACTGGTTGAAATTCAAGGACATGTTCTGCCGCGGGTACACGTCGAACGGCCCGCTGCGGTCGTGGTCGGCCACCAGCGTGCCGTCGATGTAGTACCGGACATGGCCGTCGGACACGGTCGCGACGACGGAATGCCAGCCGTCGATGCTGCGGCGCTGGCTGTCGCTCTTGTTCTCGGCGTACCACGGATCCGGCGTGTAGGTGTGCCAGCTGGTCTGGAAGTTCACCGGGCCCGCCTCGCCCCAGCCGCCGTTGGGCAGGTACTCCGAGAAGTCCAGCTCGCTGTAGATCGGGTCGTTGTCGTAGCGGAGCGGGCTGATGGTGAAGAACGTCTGGTTGATCCGGTCACCGTCCGGGCCCGACACCGGCGCGTCGGAGAAGCGGATCCGCGCCGCGTAGGTCCCCTCGAAGAACCGCCGGTCGGGTTGCATGATCTCGGTTTGCGTCGTCCCCGCGGGCGTGCCGTCGGTGGTGGAGGCGAGTTGCAGCACCTTGTCCCCGCCGAACGCCGGGAAGGTGATGCCCTCCGGAGCCCAGCGCGCCCCGCCGACGCCGGGGCCGCCGGCGCCGGAGCGCACCTGCCAGCCGTGCTGGGCGAGGAGCCCGTCGGTGTGGGAGCCGTAGTGGAAATCGTCGAACAGTGCCCCGCAAGCGGCCGCCCCGGCCGCGGCACCCGGCGCCACCGCCAGTGCGGCGACCGACAACACGGCGACGGCGGCAACGCGAAACTTCCCTGTGTTCGACATCGTCGTCTCCTTAACCACTGGTCAGTTTCTTTCCACCGTCACCCGGTGAAGTGGTAAAGTCAATAGGTCTAGACAACTTGTCCACCAGCCAATTCGCGCTGACCACTGGGTAGGCTGTGGTCATGCGGCGAACAGAGGTCAAGGACCGGCTACGCCAGCTCATCGAGCGGCGTCAGCCGGGCGAGGTCCTGCCGTCGGAGCGCGCGCTGAGCAGTGAAATCGGCGTCTCGCGTCCCACCCTGCGGGCCGCGATCGACGAGCTGGAGCGCGACGGCCTCGTGGTGCGCGAGCATGGCCGCGGCACCTTCACCGCGCCGCGCAAGATCTCCCAGGACCTCGTTCCCGCCACCGGCGGCGAGCAGTTCGCCCCGCCCGCCGAGGGCCACTGGACCAGCAGGGTGATCGAGTTCGCCACCACACCGGCGGGCGCCCGACTCGGCAAGCGGCTCGAGGTCTCGCCCGGCCACACGCTGGTCGCCGTCACCCGCGTCCGCGTCGTCGAAGAGGCGCCGATGGCGATCGAACGGATCCTGGTCCCCCGGGACCTCGTGCCGGACATCACGGCCGCGGGCTTCGAGTCCGGTTCGTTCTACGAGCTGCTCCGCTCACGGTACGAGGTCGTTCCCGCGACGGCCGTGCAGATCATCGAGCCGACGGTCACCGACGCCGACGAATCCGGGCTGCTCGGCGTCCCGCAGCACTCCCCCGCGCTGCTGTTCGAGCGCACCACGCGCGACGCGGGCGGCCGCGTGATCGAGTACACCCGCTCCATCTACCGGGGCGACCGCTACCGGATCACCTCGCATCTGAAGTTCGACCACACCTCCGGCTGACTCCGGCGCGCCGGGACCGTCCATCCGGGAGTCCGTGCGAGACTCCCGGGCGATGTACACCCCGTCCGATCTCGCCGACCTGCTCGAATGCGAGCACCGCAGCCTCCTGAACCAGGCGCTGGCCGCCGGCCTCCCGGGAGCGCCGCGGCCGGGTTCCGGGCCGGATCAGCTGGCGGTCACACACGGGCGCGCGCACGAGGCCGCGACGCTGGACAAGCTGCGCGGCGAGCGGAGCGCCGTCGTCGAGATCGACGAACGCGACCCGGCCGTCGCCGCGAAGGCCACCGAAGAGGCGCTACGGGCCGGTGCGCCGGTGATCTACCAGGCGGTCTTCCACGACGGCGAATTCTCCGGCCGCGCCGACTTTCTGATGCGGGACGACGAAGGCCGCTACGAGGTCTACGACACGAAGCTGGCCAGGCACGCGAAGCCCGCCGCGGTCGTCCAGCTGACCGCGTACGCCGACGCGCTGCGCCGGGCGGGCTGGCCCGCCGGCCCGCGGATGCATCTGCTGCTGGGCGACCACAGCACGCGTTCGTTCCGCGTCGACGACTTCCTCCCGCTGGTGGACCGGCTCCGCGCCCGATTGCGGAACCGGCCGCCGACGTTGCCGGTCCCGCTGTGGGCCGACGAGCGGCCGGCGTGCGGCGGCTGCTCCTACGCCGCGCACTGCGCGAGCGCCCGCGAGGCCGACCGCGATCTTTCACTGGTCGCGGGAATGCGCGGCGACCAGCGGCGCAAACTCGTCGCCGCGGGCCTCGGCACCATCGACGCGCTCGCGGCCGCCGCGCCGGAAGACCGGCCGCGCGACATCTCGGCGACGTCGTTCACCACGCTGCGCGCCCAGGCCGCGATCCAGGTCCGGCAGGACGCCACCGGGCAGATCGCCTACGAGGTCATCGATCCGGACGCGCTGGCCGAGCTCCCGCCGCCCGCGCCCGGAGACGTCTTCTTCGACATGGAAGGCGACCCGTACGCCTTGGCGGGCGAAGGGCTCGAATACCTCTTCGGCGCCGTGACCGCCGAAGAGGGCACGAAGTTCACGCCCTTCTGGGCGCACAACCGGTCGCAGGAGAAACGGGCCTTCGAGGAGTTCGTCGACTTCGCCACCGCGAGGCTCGCCGAGCATCCCGGCTCGCACGTCTACCACTACGCCCCGTACGAGGTCACCGCGATCAAGCGGCTCGCCGCCGTGCACGGAACCCGCGAGGACGCCGTCGACCATCTGCTGCGCAGCGGCGGCCTGGTGGACCTGTATTCGGTAGTGCGTAAGGCACTCCGGGTCTCGCAGCGGTCGTACTCGATCAAGTATCTCGAACCGCTCTACATGCCCGAAGCCCGCGACGGCGACGTCAAGACGGCGGTTTCGAGCATCGAGGCCTACGAGGAGTACCTGACGCTCACTGCCTCCGGCGAGACCGAACACGCGGACGAAGTTCTCCGCGGGATCAGCGACTACAACGAATACGACTGCGTCTCCACGCTGCGGCTCTTCGAATTCCTCCACAAAGTCCGCGTGGAGGAAGGGATCGCGCTCGCCGAGCCACCCGAAGAGTCCGATGTGGACGCTCTGCTCCGCCAGACCGAAGAGGACGTCGCCGCCCAGAAACGCGCCGAGCGCGCCGCGCAGCTGGCCGCGCTGGTCGATCCGCTGCTGGACGGGCTGCCCGACGATCCGGCCGAGTTCACCGGTGAGGATCGTGCCCGCGCGCTGCTGGCCGCGTCCGTCGGCTACCACCGCCGCGAGACGAACCCCGCGTGGTGGGAGTACTTCCGCCAGCTGGCCGCCCCGCTGGGCGATCTGGAGACCGACAACGCCTGCACCGTCCCGGTCTCGCTGGAAGCCGGGGAATGGGTGCCGCCGTCGGGCCGGGTCCGGAAGGCGAAGCGCTCGCTCGTGCTCCGCTGCGACCCGGACCGGCCACATCCCTTCGCCCCCGGCGACGACGTCCGCCTGCGATACGGAGCGGCCGCGCGGGACGCGAAGGTCGTCTCGGCCACCGCCGTCGAGCTGACCCTCGAAGAAAGCTGCCCGCCCGACGAGACCACCGCCGACCGGCCGGTCGCGGTGCTGCCCGGGAGCCCGGTCCGGCCCTCCCCCAAGGACGACGCGGTCGCGGATCTCGCCCGCCTCGTCGTCGACGGGTTGCCGACCCTGCCCGCCCATCCCGGCGTCGATCTGCTCCGGCGTGCGTCACCGCGGCTGCGCGACGACCGGGACCTGCCCGAACCCGGGACGGACCTGGTGAGCACGGTGATCGAGGCCGTCGAGGCGCTCGACGGTTCCACGCTCGCCGTCCAGGGCCCGCCCGGCGCGGGCAAGACGTACCTCGCGGGCAGGCTCATCGCGAAACTCGTGCGCGCGGGCAAGACGATCGCCGTCACCTCGACCAGCCACAAGGCCGTGGAGAACGTGCTGTCCGCCGCGCTCAAGAACGCGCCGGACCTGCCGTGCGCCAAACGCGCCAAGCGGACCCCGGATCCTGCCGCGCCGTGGGAGCAGCCGAAGACCAATCCCGCGCTGGTGAAATGGCGCGAGGAGCACGACACCGGCCATCTGGTCGGCGGGACGGCCTGGACGTTCGCGAATGCCGCGATCCGGGAAGAGCCCTTCGACCTGCTGATCATCGACGAGGCGGGCCAGTTCGCCCTCGCCGACGCGCTCGCGGTGTCGATGTGCGCCAAGAACCTCCTGCTGCTCGGCGATCCGCAGCAGCTGCCGCAGGTCGTGCAGGGGACGCATCCCGCGGGCGCCGAAGCTTCCGCGCTCGGGCACCTGATCGGCGAGGCGGACATCATCCCGGCCGAGCTCGGGTACTTCCTCGACGAGACCCGCCGCATGCATCCGGCCGTCTGCGCGCCGGTGTCGCGGCTGTCCTACGCGGGCCGCCTGCACTCGCATCCCTCGGCCGCCGAGCGGGCGATCGACGGGGTCGAGGCGGGCCTGTACCTCGCCGAGGTCGACCACCACGGCAACACGACCAGGTCGGTCGAGGAGGCCGAGGCGGTCACCGCCCTGGTCGCCGAACTCCACGGCCGCGCCTGGACCGATCACGGCGAGCCCCGGCCGCTCGGCGACGAGGACATCCTGGTCGTGGCGCCGTACAACCTGCAGGCCAGGGTCGTGGCCCGCGCGCTGGACGAGGCCGGGCACCCCGGCGTCCGGGTGGGCACCGTGGACCGGTTCCAGGGGCAGGAGGCGCCGGTGGTGATCACCACGATGACCTCGTCGTCGGCGGTCGATCTGCCACGTGGCCTGGACTTCCTGCTCTCCCGCAACCGGCTCAACGTGGCGCTCTCGCGGGCTCAGGCGCTCGCGATCGTGGTCTGCTCGCCGCGCCTGGTCGAAGCCGACATCCGCACCGTCGACCAGATGCGGCTGGTTTCGGGCATGCTCGGGTTGATGACCGAAGCCGTGCCGTGGCACGCAGGACGGAGTGGACGATGACCGAGAACAAACCGGACAAGGAAATCCTCGACGCCGAGATCGTCGAAGAGACCCCGACCGCGCCCGTCGAAGTCCCGGAGCCGGATTACAGCGAGGGCGGCGTGCCCTCGTTCGACCACGTGCGGGACCGCATCGAGCAGCGCTACACGACGTCGCTGGGCTCGACCGAGCTCGCCGGTCTCGGCGGCAAGGAAGACGTCGCTTCGCTCGACAAGAAGATCGCCGACCGAGACAAGGCCGCCAAGGACAAGCTGGCCGAGATCCGCCGCGCGATGCGGGAGCAGTGAGCTAACCCCAATGCGGTGAACCGGCCTTCACCGCGATGGCCCGCGCCTTCCGATGATGCTCGGCGGCCGCTTCTCGCCGGTCGAGGGCGGTGGCCAGCTCACCGAGGTAGTACGCGACCGGGCGGAGGGTGAGCATCCCGCTCCCGGCACCGGCGATCTCTCCTTCGGCGGGTAGGAGCTCGGCGTAGAGGCGTTCCATCGCCGTCCGGTCACCGAGTTCGATCGCGACGACGGCGTGCAGACAGGTGCGGGCCTCGAACAGCAGATCCCGTGGCGAATCCGGGATCGGGAGCACCGGGCGGCACCAGCTTTCGTAAGCGCCGTAGTCGTCCTCCAGCGCTTCGGGCGGCAAACCACGCTGGAGCCGGTCGCAATACAGCGCGAGCGCGAGGATCCCGTTGTCCACACCGGACATGGCGGTTCCCGCGAGACCCGCCGCCGCGGCGCGATAGGCGGCTTCCCCACCGGGGCCGGTCATCGCGATCCGCATCGCGCGATACCACCGGGTGAACACGCCGACGAGCGGAAGGCCGTAGCGCTCCCCGAGTTCGTCCGCCGCCGCGGCATGCCGGTCCGCGGCGGCGAAATCCGCGAGCGCGCTCTTCGCCTGCAGGAGCACGAGATGCCCGAGCACCTCGAACGTCACGAGCCCGTGCCGCGCGGCGAGGTCGACCAGTTCGGCCCCGATCGCGGCCCGCTCCGGAGCGAGACCGGCGCGGTCGAAGGACTGCAGGAACAGGGCGTTGAGCGCGAACGCCAGCAGAGCCGGATCTTCCAGCGTACGCGCGATCGCTTCAGCTTCCCGGGCCGCGTCACGTGCCCGCTGTCCGCCCGCGTTCCGCAGTTCGACAGCGAGGGTGGCCAGCAGGCGGCACCGCTCGGCCAGGCGTTCGGCGGGCAAGGCGGCGAGGGTGCGCTCGACGGTTTCCGCGATCCGCGAAGCGAGTTCCCGGTCGTCGCTTTCCGTCCAGCTGGCGGGGACGTCGAAGGCACCGATCACCCGCGCGGTCAGCAGCGGATCGTCCAGCTTTTCCGCCAGTCCCAACGCTTCGGCCCGATGCCGCCGCGACTGGCCGAGCCCGCCGGCGACGGCCGAAGCGCGGGCCTTGCCCATGATCAGCTCCAGCCGCTTCGCCGTGTCCGAGGCACCTGAGCGGTCGTACGCGGCTAGTGCAGCGTCCCAGAGTCGCGCCGCCTCCACTGGCGCGAAACGACTTTCGGCGCGTTCGGCGGCGGCCTGCGCGTACCGCGCGGCACGGTCGTCGTGCTCCTCCGACAGGAGGAAATGGTGCGCCAGGGTGTCGACGTCGTCCGGGCGGAGCTCTTCCAGCGCCTCGGCGATCTCGCCGTGTTCGCGGGCACGCCGCGAACGGGAGAGATCGTGGTAGAGCGTGTCCCGCACCAGCGCGTGCGCGAACCGGAACCGGCGCGGCGCCCGCTCGGTCAGGAATCCGCGCCGGACCGCGATCTCGGCCGCGTCGAGCGCGGTCTTCCCCACCAGGGCTTCGAGAACGTCCAGGTCGACGTCCGTCCCGATCACCGCCGCCCGCCGCACCACGCCGCCGACGTCACCCGGCAGCGCCTCCACCCGGTGCCGGACGACATCGCGCACCCCCGGCGGCACCGCGTCCAAGGCGGCCGAACCCTCGGTGGCCAGCAGGCGGGCGAGTTCACGGACGAAGAACGCGTTTCCGCCGGTGCGCCGATGCAGCACCGCGGCGGTTTCCGGGTCGATCTCTTCCCCCGTCGTGGCGCGGACCAGGCCCGCGACTTCGCTCTCGGGCAGGCCGCCGAGGTAGATCCGCGCCGGCTCGTGGCGGGCGGCCTTGGCGAGGAAGTCCGTCAGCCGGGCGGGCGGGTTTATGCCGCGATAGGTCGCGATGATCGACACCGGCTCGGCCAGCACGGAGGTCAGCAGCGCCAAGGTCTCTTCGCCCGCCCAGTGCAGGTCGTCGAGGACGAGCAGGAGCGGCGCC
Source organism: Amycolatopsis roodepoortensis (assembly GCF_024628825.1). Taxonomy (NCBI): domain Bacteria; kingdom Bacillati; phylum Actinomycetota; class Actinomycetes; order Pseudonocardiales; family Pseudonocardiaceae; genus Amycolatopsis; species Amycolatopsis roodepoortensis. The sequence continues at coordinate 8,770,255 of NZ_CP102415.1, read as the reverse complement.
GCGCCGGACAGATGAGACGCGACGGCGCGATGCCACCGCCAGCGAGCGGCCAGTGGGTCTTCGGTCCCCGGCTCCGCCGTCGGCGCCGGGCCGTACCCGGCTTCGGCGAGTGTGGCCAGGATCCGGGTCCAGGCGTAGGCCGGTGGCGCGCCCTCGTCGTCGGGGTCGCTCCCCCAGGCCGTGGTCCATCCCCGCGCGGCGAGACGGGCGGAGAACGCTTCGGCGAGCGCGGTCTTCCCCACCCCGGCGTCGCCGGAGACGAGCACCAGCCGCGACCGCGTCACGGCTTCTTCGAGCTCGGCCAGCTCCGCGTCGCGTCCGACCAGCGGCCGCTCGGCGATCTCGGGCACGGACGGCTCCAGACGGGGCGCCTGCGCCAGGATGTCCGCCTCCAGGTCCCGCAGGCCGGCGCCGGGATCGATGCCGAGTTCGTCGGCGAGGTGTTCGCGCGTCGTGCGTAACACCGCCAGCGCGTCACCCTGCCTCCCGGAGCGGTACAGCGCGAGCGCCAGCAGCCGGGAACCGTTCTCCCGCAACGGATGTTCACGGACCAGCGGTTCCAGTCCCGGGACCGCCTCGGCGGCGCGTCCGAGCGCGAGGAGTGCCTCGGCACGGAGTTCTCCCGCCAGCGAACGGAGTTCGGTCAAGCGGGAGACTTCGCCGACGGCCCAGCCTTCCTCGGCGAACTCGGCGTACGCGGGACCACGCCAGAGCGCGAGCGCACTGTCCACTCGCGACAGTGCCGCGTCCGGCCGCCGGGCGTCGAGCAGTTCACGGGCCGCGGCGACCGCGTCCTCGAAGTCCCAAGCGTCGACGGAATCGGCGCGCAGGGCATAGCCGCGGGCGACCGTGACGAGCAGCCGCGCGGGCTCACGGGGCGCGCGATCCGGCTCCAGCGCCCGGCGCAGGGCACCGACGAACGTCTGCACGGCGCCGACCGCGCCCTCGGGCGGGCGTTCCCAGAGGTCGTCGACCAGGCGTTCCACCGGCACGACCCGGCCGCGGGCGATCAGCAGCCTGGCCAGCACCGCGCGGTGCCGAGGCCCCTTGAGCCCGACCTCGCCGCCGTCGTCCTCGGCCACGAGGGGGCCGAGCACCCCGAACCGCATCGTCACCTCCTCGCCTCGACGGTGATCATCGTGCCCCGGCCGCTCGGTCGCCGCTGACCGGGTGCTGATCCGGACCGGGGACGCTGACGGTCGTCACTGAACGACCAGGAAGGTACCCATGCGCATCACCGGATTCGACTACCAGCGGGTGCCCGTCGCGGACGGCGTGGCGGTCAACGTCGCCGTCGCCGGGACGGGCAGCCCGATCGTGCTCTTGCACGGTTTCCCCGAGACCCACTTCATGTGGCGGCACGTCGCGGCGGATCTGGCGGCCGACCACACCGTCCTCTGCCCTGACCTGCGAGGATACGGCGAAAGCGACAAGCCCGCCGACACCGGCGAGACCTACTCGAAGCGCTCGATGGCGGCCGACATCGTCGCCGTCGCGAAGGCCTTCGGTCACGACCGGTTCGCCCTCGCCGGGCACGACCGGGGCGCGCTGGTGGCGCTGCGCGCCGGGCTCGACCACCCGGACAAGGTGAGCCATCTCGCGATCCTCGACGTGCTGCCGACGCTGGACATGTGGGACGTCCTGCACGGCACCTCGGCCGCGGTGGGCTTCCACCTCTACCTGATGGCCCAGCCGCCCGGACTGCCCGAGCAGCTGATCGGCGCCGCGCCCGACGCGTTCTTCGGCCACTTCCTCGACGCGTGGACCCAGCACGGCGACGCGATCCCCGCCGACGTCCGGGCCGCGTATCTGGAGGCGTCACGGAACGCGGTGCCCTCGATCGTCGCCGACTACCGCGCGTCGGCGGGCATCGACGTCGAGCACGACCAGGCGGATCGTGCGGCGGGCAACCGGCTCACGATGCCGCTCACCGTGCTCCAGCAGGACTGGGGTGCCGCACTGGGCTACGACGCCGTCGCACTCTGGCAGGCGTGGGCGGCGGCTCTGGACCACCGGACGGTGAAGGCGGGGCACTTCATGGCCGAGGAATCACCGGCGGAGGTGGTGAAGGCACTGCGGGACCTGCTCACGCGGTCGGAATCGTTCTAAGGAGGGGTAAGGCAACGGTGGCAGGTTGCGAAAGCCACTTTCGCAACGTTGAAGGTTGCGAAAGTGGCTTTCGCAACGTCAGCGGTGCTGGGGAGCGCGAGAGGTCGCGAGCTGCCTGCCCACCGCACCCGAAACGCCGTGGCGCCTGCCAGGTCACGCACCGTATCGTCGCCGCATGTCCAGGCTCTTTCCGGTGGTGGAATCCTTGCCGCCCAGCTATTCGTCCTTCGAGCTATGGCCGTTTCGCGGCCACGACGGCGAGTGGATCCCCCTGCACCGCGAAATGCCCTCCGACGACGTCGGCGCGGTCATGCTCTCCCTGCTCGGGAACAGCATGAGCGACGAGCTCACCCAACCCGACCTCGAGACCGCGTTCGACGAGCTGGTGCGGCTCGAGACTCCCTTCCTCTCCGGCGGTCTCCTGCTCGAGGCCGATGGCATCATCGTGGCTCCGGGTTGCTGCTGCGACCTGACCGACTGGCCGGACTGGCACGGGCTGCCGGACGGGAACGGGCCCGACCTCGGGCATGGGCCGGGGACGATGTTCGAGTTCGACGGCGAGATCATCCGGTTCTGGCCGGACGTGGACGACGAGGACTGGGAGTTCCCCGCAGGACGGCGGCTGGAGATCCGGCGTCAGGACCTCCCCGGCCTCCTCCAGAGCGTGGATCAAGACCTCGTCGGGTTCATCGAAGCGCTCCGGGCATGGGTGCGGAACCTCGAGCCGTCCCGCGCGGATCGGGTCGTCGCCGCGGTGCGCGGCTACTTGCGCGTCGGAGAGTGCCCATCGGCCTGAGCCGAACGGCGCAATCCGGGCCACTGCCCGCGCCAATCCGGGTTTAACGCTCGTTACGACGGGTATCGGGAGTCGGCACGACGAACGAGGGGCCCGACATGACACCCACTGCCAAACGCGCGCACACCGTCGCCCGCGATCTCCTATCACTCACCAGATCGGGTGAAGCCGACCAGCTCGCCACCGCGCTGGTCTCCATCGCTTCCTCCACCCGGCGCGCACCGGCGCTCGGTGACGTCGTCGGACGGCTGGTCGACACGTTCTCCTTGGCGGCCAAGGATCGCCGCCGGTCGTTGCGGATCGGTGAACCGTTCACCCTGCGCCTGCGGGATCACGCGGGTATGACGGTGCGGCCGGACCGGCTCGACCCGGGCGTGGCCGCGATCGTCCGTGCGATCGCCGCGAGCGTCCGCGACGACCGGGACACCTGCGCCGACCAGATCGGCGAGGCCTGCGAGAACGCCGATCTCGACCAGCGGATCCGGGTTCTCGCGCACTGTCTGGTCTGGACCTCGGATCTCCTCAGCACCGACACCACCGCCTATCCCCCGGTGCTGTCCTGTTTCAAGGTCGCGCCCGCCGGTGTCCACAGTAGACATTGAGCGGTTCGGATGACTTCCGGCCCGTCGTGTGGACATCCCTCGCGGGGAACGGCAAGCTGGACAACCGCGCACGAAGTCCCGGCCCCCGATGACGGGCGCACCTTGGCGGCAGTTCCCCTGAACCAGGAGTGCAGACTTGGACGAGGTAGCGCCATCGACGGTCCCCGCGGATTCGCGTGCCGCGGCAACGGCGGGACGGCTGCCCAATCCGGACAGCCGGGTGGTCCGGGCGGCCGTGGCCGGTGACCCGGACGCGATCCGCGAGTTGAGCCGTTTCCTTTGCCCGCACGTGTTCCGCTACTGCGCGAGCAGGCTCGGAAGCGGCGGAACGGGCGCTTGCGACGCACAGGACTGCGCGCAGGAGGTATTGCAGGCGGTCCTGATCGCCTTGCCCCGCTACCGGTACCGCCCGGACCGGTTCCTCGCGTTCGTCCTCGGGATCGCCGGGCACAAGGTGGCCGATCTGCACCGCCGCCGCTCCCGCGAACCGGTCGCCTCCGTCCCGGAGATCGGGGACGGGCTGCCGTTCTGGGCCCGCCGCGACCCGGACGAGATCGAACGCCTGGAACACCGGCTGCAGGCCGGCGTCCTGCTCGCGAAGGTGCCGATGCCGCACCGGCAGGTGCTCGCGCTCCGGTTCGTGTTCGGGCTTTCGGCCGAGGAGACCGCCGAACGGCTCGGCCTGCCGAGCGCGGGAGCGGTCCGCGCGGCCCAGTTCCGCGCGCTCGCGCGGCTTCGTGTCCTGCTCACCGAGCGGAACGCCCGGTACGCGGCCGATGTCCCGATCATCGGACCAGCCGCCGAACCGGAGCTCGTCCCGGTATAGAACCGTCCACTTCGGACGATCGACTTCTTGTACGCGCCTTGTACGGGGATCCACCATCCTGTCCCCCTATTCGGGGAAACCACTGGAGGACAGCGATGAAGATCCGATCGAGGATCGCCAGAGGCATGACGGGCGCGATGGGCACGATCGCCCTCGCCGGGGCGATCATGCTCGGCGGCGCGGGTGAGGCGCTCGCGGCGACGGGCACGGTGAACACCGACTCCGGGGCGGCGGTGACCGTGCGGTCGAGCCCGAGCACCAGCGCGAGTTCGGTCGGCACCGTCGCGAGCGGCACCGCCGTCACGATCGACTGCCAGACGAACGGCTCGACCGTGACCGGGAAGTACGGCACGACCGACATCTGGGACTACGTGCCGTCGAAGGGCGGCTACATCAGCGACGCCTACGTCTACACCGGTTCGGACGGCCGGGTCGCCCCGGACTGCGCCGGCAGCACCCTCTCCTGCTCCACCGCCGGCACCGGCAACCCGCGGACCTGCGCCGAAGCCATCGCGTGGGCGAAGGCGCACGTGCACACCCACAACGACCCCGACTACTACCGCTGGTGCGACCGGATCAACGCGTGGGCCTACGGCTGGAACGCGAGCGGCTCGGAAACGGCCTACGTCCACTGGACCCAGATCCCCGGTTCGTTCAAGCACCCCGGTGACACCCAGGTCCCCGCGGGCGGGCTCGCCTTCTTCAGCAACGGCGGCACCGGGCACGCGATGTTCTCCATCGGCGGCGGCAAGTTCCTGTCGAACGACATCCACGGCCCCGGCAGCTTCACCGAGACCACCATCGCGGAGATCAAGAACGCGTGGGGTTACACCTATCTCGGCTGGTCGCAGCCGTGGTTCAAGATCAACCACTGATCGCGCGAGTGGCCTCGAAACGCTGCCGGACGAAGGGGTCCTCGTCCGGCAGCGTTTCCTCCGCCCGCCACGAGAAGCTCTCGCCGGTCAGCTCGGAGAAGATCCACCGGCGCCGGACGCCGTCGGTATCGGCTTCGATCTCGAAGCCGTCCTCGGTCGGCTTGCCGAGGAACGGGATCACCCAGCCGTTGCCGGGGCCGAGCCAGGTCGAGCGGAAGGCGTCGACCCTTTCGTCGTAGAAGCGCAGGCTCATCCCCCACTCCCCGTCCGCCCCGTCACGCCGGCTCGCCCTGGCGGGGCTGATCCACACGTCGGCCAGCGCGCGGCCGTCGAGCGCCCAGCCGAAATGCCATTCCCCGTCGACGGTCCGCACGGTCCCGTCCTCGGCGTAGTTGTGCACCACGAGGTCCCAGCTGCCGATCAGCGGCTCGAACACGGCCAGCCGTCCGGCGAGTTCGGGACGCGGCCCCGGGGCGGTGAAGACGGCGGCGATCCGTTCCATGACGTCCATCCGGCCAGGATGGCCATTTGACAGTATGCTGTCAAATATGACCGACCTCGTCCACGACTACCGGCTGCTGATCGCCGACGTCTACGAACTGGCGGGACTGAGCCGCCGGATCAGCGAGCGGGAGGCCGCCGGGCAGGGTACGACGGTCGCCCGCTGGCACGTGCTCAGCACGGTTTCCGAAGAACCGCTCGCCGTTCCCGCCATCGCGCGACGGCTCGGCCAGGTCCGCCAGGCCGTGCAACGCGTCGCGGACGACCTCACCGAGGCCGGCCAGCTTCGCGCGGAACCGAATCCGGCCCATCGCCGCTCGCCCCTGTACGCCATCACGCCCGAGGGCACACGGCTGCTGGAGCGGCTGTGGGACGCGAGCGGATCCCGGCGGCGCGACCTGCTCGCCGACAGCGGCGTGACCCCCGATGAGCTGCGGCAAGCCCGTGACACCCTGCGCAGGTTGTCAGCCGCGCTCAGCTCGTGAAACCGCCCTTTCGTCGCATCGTGATAAAAAGCGGCCACGGATGCGGGTTAGAGTTGACGGATGGGCACCGAAGCTCTCGCTACTCCCGCACCCCGGGAGCAGCGTGTGCTCATGCAGGCGATGCTCACCCGGCTGCCCGAGTTCAGTGACCGCCTCGCCCAGCTCCTCAGCGACGAGGACGAGTTCTATCACCAGGTCGACAGCACCGCGCCGGACGAGTTGCGCAAGGTCTGCCGGGCCAATCTCGAACGGGCGCTGACCGCGCTCGTCGAGGGCCGCGGGCTTCCGCTCGACGCGGCCCGCAAGACGGGGCTGGCGCAGGCCAGGCAGGGTATCCCGCTGCCGTCCGTGCTCCGCGCGTTCCGGATCGGCGGGATCTTCGTCTACGAGCGCCTGCTGGAACTGGCGGGCCCCGGCTTCATCAACCCCGCCCGCACGGTGGAGATCAACTCCAACGTGTGGAAGACCATCGACCTCTACTCCGACGCGCTGACCACCGCGTACAGCGAGGTCGCCGCCGAACTCTCCCAGGAGAAGCTCGCCCTGCTGGACGGCCTGCTGCACGGCCGGTTCGACACCCAGAGCGAACTCGAGAACGCCGCCAAGGAACTCGATCTCCCGGCGGCGGGCACGTTCGTCGCCGTCGTGACCGAGTCCGTCGACCCGGACGAACGCCCGGGCGTCGAGGCCCTGCTGCGAGCACGCCGCTGGAAGTCGGCCTGGCGGCCCGGCGCCGAGGTCGGCCTGGTCGTGATCGACCGCGTCGAGGACGTCCGGCGGCTGCGCGACGTACTGGGCACCCTGCCGCTGGCGGTGGGGATGAGCAGGCCGTTCAACGGATTCCTCGAGGTACCGGATGCGGTCCACCGAGCCCGGATAGCCCGCCGCTCGCTGACCACCGGCGCCGCCGGTGTCGCCGTCTTCGGTGACTCCCCGGTCACCACCCTGGTCGCGAGCGCGCCGGAGATGTCGCGGGACGTCCTGCGTTCGGTGCTCACCGGAGTCCTGGTGCTGCCCAAGGCCGAGCGGCAGGTCCTGCTCGACACGCTGGTCGCGTGGTTCGCCGGGCACGGCTCGGCCAAGGAGGCCGCGGACCGGCTGATCGTCCACCCGAACACGGTCCGGTACCGGCTGCGCCGCGTGCAGGAACTGACCAGACGCGACCTGTCCGACCCGGTCGACGTAGGCGAGCTCTATGTCGCACTGGAGGCGGTCCGGCTGGCGGACGCTTAGGCTCTTCTGTCCGGCGCCATGTCGGCGTCGATGATCCTCGCGAGGTCCAGCAGCGTGTGCCCGAGACCGGGCCGCGCGGTGAGCCGCACCGCGAGGGTCCGGCCGCGCGCGGTCGTGGCGACCGGCAGGGTCACCTCGGGATTCGCCGACCTCGTCCATTGTGGACGTCTTCCGGCCGCGGACAGGACGATGTCGGGATGCGGGGACCGCCGCCCGGGCCGCCACCGTGATCTCCTGGCGTCGAGATCGCGGATCACGTTGCCGTGCAACGAAAGCAGCGCCGCGACATCGGCGACGGCGTCGCGGAGCTCGACGTCGGTGATCGAATCCGAGTAGGCGCCGATGTCCAGCGCGCGGGGATCGTTCGGGTCCTGCGGCACAGAGTTCCTTTCCACGCACCGGAAGTCGTCCGATGGTGGTCCCGCTCACGTTGTTCCCGGGAACAAACATGTTTGGCTGCCTGCGCCGAATGGCGGCGCGCGTACCGCCTTCCGGTCGCACGGCGTGCCTGTGACCCTCGGTCACACCTTTGACGCTGACCGGCGGGCGGGCCAGTATCTGGCGACTGATTACCGATGGGTAATGTGTCTCACCAGGAGGACCGTTGCGTCGAGCGTTGAGCCTGATCTTCTTGGCACTAGGGGTGTTCGCCATCGCCGGCGCGGTGCTGCTGCCGACCTACGTCAAACCCGAACTCGCCAAGGTGCCGCTGAACCAGGAATCGACGTCGATCCTCGAAGGCACCGCGTCCAAGGTGCTCGCGGTGAAGACCGTGGACGGCAAGACCGTCACGGAGATCCGCGACGACGCCAAGCTGAAGGCGACCGCGCGCGTGGTGGCGAACTTCGCGCCACCGGAGATGCGGGAGGGCACGGACGTCGCGGTGTGGCTGATGGCCGTCTCGGTCGTCGACACCAGCGACCAGACCGTGGTCAGCGCGAGCAAACGCCAGGTCTGCTTCGACCGCCGCACCGCCGAAGGCTACGTCCCGCCGGGCGGCGACCAGGAGGCGAAGTGCTCGGCCAACAGCAGCTTCGTCACCAAACTCAAGGAGAAGCCCGCGAAAGAGGGCGAGAAGCCCGAGGAGGTCCAGGAGTACAAGCCGCAACCCGGCCTGAACTTCAAGTTCCCCTTCGGCACCGAACAGAAGGACTACCAGGTCTACGACGACAACACCGGCCGCGCCGTCCAGGCCCGGTTCAAGGGTGTCGAGGAGATCAAGGGCGTCGAGGTCTACAAGTTCGTCCAGGAGATCCCCGCCACGAAGATCTCGACGAAGAAGGTGCCCGGCTCGCTCATCGGCGCCACCGGCGACTCCGTCGAGGCAGGCCAGTTCTACCAGGGCACCATCACGAGCTGGATCGAGCCGGTGACGGGCATCCAGGTCAAGCAGGAACAGCAGTCGCACCAGGAACTGCGGTCGGCCGCGAATCCCACGCCCACGGTGGTCTTCGACGGCAAGCTCGCCTTCACCGACGCGACCGTCGAAGCGATGGTCAAGCAGGTGGACGAGAACAAGGGCAAGCTGGACTTCATCGGCAGCACCGGGCCGATCGTGCTCGGGGTCGGCGGCGCCGCCTTCCTCGCACTCGGCGTCTTCCTTCTGGTGAAGCGGCGCCCCACCCCCTCCCGTCACTGACGCTTGCGCAACACCATCACGAGGTTCCACGACGCGACTTCCCGGATACCGGGGACAGATGCGATCCACTGGGCCCAGGAGGGGTGGTAGCGCGGGTAGACCTCCCGCAGATCGGCGTACGGCGCGGCCTTCCCCCACCGGATGGCCGCGCCGGCCGAAAAGGCGAAAAGACTTTCCCCGAATTTGTTCTTCGGCTCCTTGCCGTTCTTTTCGAGATAACGCCGCCGGGCGTAGTGACCGCCGAGAAAATGCCACGGCGCCGTCTCGTGGCCGCCCCACGGCGAATACCAGGGTGTGAACGAGGCGAAAATCGTGCCGCCGGGTTTGGTCACCCGGCACATCTCGGCCAGCATGACCTCGGGTTCGGAAACGTGTTCGAGGACGTTCGACGAATAGCAGACGTCCACCGACGCGGTACGCACCGGCAGTTTCGTCCCGCTGCCGCGGACCATGTTCTCCCCGGCCTCTCCGCGCGCCGTCAGCTCTCCGACGTCGGGATCTATGCCAAGATACGTGGCGCCGGCGGCGCGGAACGCGTCGGAGAAATAGCCCGGCCCGCCACCGACGTCGACGATGGTCCGTCCGTTCAACGGAGTGTGCTGCGCCAATTGGCGGACCGAGTCGCCGGCGAGCACCGAGTAGAAACCGTCCGGATCCGTCTGTTCGGTGAGAAAAGCCCGGAACAACGTCACCGATCTGCGCAAAGTGGCGCGATGAGGCATCGTTGCTGGAGTCACCGACCGATTACCGACCATCGAACCATCGCTTTCCGAGAATGATTCATCTACCGTGTACGCACCGGTAACCTAGCATTGTCGCTAACAGGTTGGGAGAACCACGATGGAAAGGCCACGTGTGCTGCTCGTCAACTGGCGCGACACCGAGCATCCGGAGGGCGGCGGCTCCGAGCGGTACGTCGAGCGGATGGCCGAAGGGCTCGCCAAGGCCGGATACCGGGTCGAGATCCAGTGCGCGGCGTACCCGGGCGCGAACGCGGGAGAATGGCGCGACGGTGTCCACTATCGCCGCCGTGGCAACAAGTTCGGCGTGTACCTCCACGCGCTCCGGGCGATCCGGAAGGCGCACGCCGACCTCGTCGTCGACGTCCAGAACGGGATGCCGTTCTTCGCCAGGCTCGTCGCGGGCTGCCCGGTTCTCGTACTGGTGCACCACGTCCACAAGGAACAATGGATCAGCGCGCTCGGCGAGACACTGGGCCGGATCGGCTGGTGGATCGAGTCGAGGCTGGCGCCGTGGCTGTTCCGGCACTGCCGCTACGCCACGGTTTCCGAGATCACCAAGGGCGAACTGGCCGGGCTCGGCGTCGAAGGCTCGCGGATCACCGTGGTACCCAACGGCCTGGACACTCCCCCGCGCGGCAAGTCCGTCCGCGAACCCGAGCCGACGCTGGTCGCGGTCAGCAGGCTGGTGCCGCACAAGCGGATCGAGCACGCGATCGACGTCGTCGCGGAGCTGAGCCGGCGCTGGCCGACGCTTCGGCTCGAAATCGTGGGCCAAGGTCCGTGGGAAGAGGTCCTGCGCAAGCACGCCCGTGACCGGGGTGTAGAAGACCGCGTCCGGCTGCACGGCTGGGTCGACGAGCACGAGAAGCACGAGATCCTGGAACGGTCCTGGCTGCACCTGTGCCCGTCGGTCAAGGAAGGCTGGGGAATCGTCATTATGGAGGCCGCCGCGCACGGCGTCCCCTCGGTGGCGTACCGGGCGGCGGGCGGGGTGGCCGAGTCCATTGTGGAGGGCAAGACCGGGCTGCTGGCCGACGACTTCGCCGATTTCACCGCGCAGGTCGAGGGGCTGCTCGCCGACCGCGCACGGCGGGACGAGATGGGCAAGGCAGGCATCACCTGGGCGGGTCTGTTCGACTGGGAACACAGCGTGAACCGCTTCGAATCACTCGTGCGTGACGTGGCCGGGGTGGCCATCCCCCCTCCCAGGGTCCTGACTCCTCAAGGCTTCCACGAGCCCGTCGGCCAGGTCGGCCGTGGCGGCGTCGTCGAAGTCCTTGCGGCGTGCGCGCACGGTGACAGTGCTCGTCTCGCCGACGGTCACCGCGCCGAACGCCACGCCTGAGCGGCCGCTGGCGGCGGGATAGAACGCGATCGAGGTGACCGCGTCCGCCGCCGAAACGACGCCGAGGTTGGAAACAAGGTAGGTCGAACCGAGCCTGCTCGCCAGCAGCCGGGTGCCCAGCCGGGCGATTCTGCTGCTGCGGGCGGGGAAATCGGGTTCCGGCGGCTGGGCGGCCAGCAGCGCGCCCACTTCGGCGACCGTGGGTTTCCCACCGAGCCGCAACCGGAAGAACGCGCTGTCGTGCAAGGGTTCCGGCGCGGCTCCGCTGCGCCATGACGCGCCGACCGCGGCGACCACCCTGACGGCTTCCTCGCCGTGCCGGGCGTTCCACGTCTCGGTCAAGTTGGCGGCTGCCGCCGCGAAGGCCGAGGAACCGAACCGCGAGCGAGGGAGAATCCTCGCACTGAACACGTCCCCTGGGCGACTTTCGGCCCGCTCCGGGGTAATCCTCGCCGGAGGCGCGAAAAGCGCTTCAGCGAGGCGCTGGAAGGCGGACACGAGAAACGATCGATCGGCCGTGCGGGCGCCGATTCCCTTGGCGGCGGACGAGATCGGGACGTCGAGGGCCAGCCCGAGGACGGCGAGCAGGCCGAGGCCGTCGAGGGCGCCGTGATGCGCGGCGATCAGCACGACGGGCTCGTCGGCGCCGACCGCGACCCGGAGCAACGGCGCGCCACGCTCGTACGAGGTCTCGGCGAAACGATCGCGGATCGCCGGAAGTTCTTCGCCGGGCACGGCCAAGACCTCGGGAGCGGCGCCGAGCCACGGCCGTTCCTCGACCGCGACCGCCAGCCGCATCCGCGCCTTTTCCGGCGTCAGCAACGAAGACAGTCTCGCTTCCAGGAGGATGCTCCAGGAAACGGTGGGGTCGCCGTAGAGCCCGACGACCCGGCCGGCGTGGTCGTAAGCGAGCTCGGACACCGGCTCAGCGGTTGCCGTAAATGACGTGCTCGGGGCTCGAGTTCGGGTTGAACTGCTCCTTGATCTTCGCCTGCACCTGGGGTGCGGCGTCCGGATCCGCGGTGGTCGTCAGCGCGTAACTCCCGCCCGCGGCCGTCGCGAGCCCGATGATGACGGCGGCTGCCGCGCCGATGAGGGTGCCCAAGACCTACTCCTTCCGAGACAGGGAATTCCTGCGTCGGCTCAATGTACGCACCGGTAACTTGAGGCACAACAGGGCGACCGCGATCGACACCAGCGCTACTCCGTTTGCCAGCACCACGGGGATCGGTGATCGCGTCCCCGTCACCGCGGGCTCACCGGGAGTGCGGTAAAGCGTGAGCCAGTCACCGGACCACACCGGTTGCGCGCCGGTCAGCAACCGCGGGTCGACCCGCCCCGGGGTCCCGTGTTCGACCAGGATCCAGCCGATTCCCGCCGCCGCCAGGTCTGCCGGCGACTTCGCGGCGCGGACACGGTCCATTCTGGAATCCTCGCCCGCGATCTCCTCACCGCCGACGCGCAATGTGTCGTCGGCGAGGACGGTCTCGGGCAGCGCTCGCGGCGCCGGGTCCAGCTGTGTCCGATGGTCGTTCCAGGCGAAACTCCGGAAGGTGGACAGCGGCAGCGCGACGACGTCACCGGGCCGGTCGTCTTCCGCCAGCACGCGGTGCACTTCGCTCCAGTCCGCCGGGTAGCGCACCGCTTCGAGTCTTCCCCAGCCGCCCCAGGCGAGATCGGGCATGGCGAGCAAGGGAAAGAGCGCGGCGGCCGCGGCGAGCGCCCTGCGCGACGCACCGGCCCGCAGGCGCGCGGCGGTGGCTTCGACCGCCAGCGCGAACCCGAGCGCCACCGGGAGCGCCCACCAGGCCACCCATTTCTGCGCGTCCCGCAGCAGACCCGCGCCGGGAACGTGTCCCATCGCCCAGGAGAGCACGGGCTCGCCGAACGGCAGTGTCGCCAGCGCGGCGAGCACGACACCGAGAACTCCCAGCAGCAGCAACGCTCTCGCCGGCGGTGTCCCCCACTTTCGCGCGAGGGGGCGGAGCCCGGCCAGCGCCACGGCGACCGTGACGAGGATCAGCACCGGGGCCATCGGCGCGCCCCTGCTGCCGGGGACGACGTCGCCGTTCCAGATCCCGCCGAGCCCGAGCACGCTCAGGATGGCCGGGCCCCAGCTTTCCGCGCGGGCGCTGAAGGCGGCCACCCCGGCGGGATCGGACAGCGTGCCGCCGTCGTGCAGGAACGTCGGGACGAGCCACGGCAGGTTGAGCACGACGGCGAGACCGAGCGTGTGGCCGAGTTTCCGTGGTCCGGCCAGTGCGATCGCGGTGAGCGCGGCCAGGACACCACTGGGTGGCGTGAGCACCGCGGGGGCACAGGCGAGCACCAGCCCCGCGAGCGCCCTCGGTTCGTTCCGGCGCAGGGAAAGCGCGGCGCGCGCGATCCACGGGAGGCAGGCGTAGGTCAGCAGGAGCGGCCAATGCCCGATGAACAACCGCTCCGCGAAATAGGCCGTCCACGCGTATCCGGTGGCCGCGACGATCCGCGTACCCAGTTGCTCCGTCGGCACCAGCCGCCCTGCGCCGTATGCCGCAAGGAACAGCGAGAGCAGCAGGACGATTTTCTGGACGATGTCACCGGGAACCACGGCTGTCGCGAGCGCGATCACGGCGTCGGCGGGAACCGATCGCGGGAGGGCGGAACCGAGCCCGAGCGCCTCCGGGATCAGCGACTGACGCTGGGCGAACACCATGTCGTAACTCAGGACGAAGCCGCGTCCGAGCACGGGCAGGAACACCAGCGTCGCCAGCGCGGCCGACACCGCGGCCAGTACGAGACGTTCACGCCGTGCGTCCAACTGCTCTTCCCTTTCCGCCGCGATCACGGTTATGGTCGCGGAGATTACTCGCCGGTAATGGGAGCTCCGTTGAGCGTAGACGTCGAGGTCGAAGCGACCAGGACCGACAAGCGTGTCGCGGCGATCCTCGTTTCCCTCGTGCTGGCGGCCAACAACGCCGGCGCCTACGTGCTGAGCATCGTCGCCGCCCGGTTGCTCGCGCCGAGCGCGTTCGGTGAGCTGAGCTCGCTGCTGGCGGTGCTGGTGATCGGCGTCGTCCCCGCGATGGGGCTGCAAACCGTGGTCGCGCTGCGGGTGGCCCGCAAACCGCAGGACAGCGGGGCCCTCCTCGCGCTCGGCCTCACCACGAGCGCCGTCGTCGCGACCATCGGACTGCTCCTGGCGCCGGTGCTCGTCTTCGTGCTGCACCTGGATTCCGTGGTGCCCGCACTCCTGCTCGCCGTCACGCTCGGCCCGCTGACGCTGCTCGGCCTCTTCCACGGCCTCCTCCAGGGCAGCGGCCGCTTCACCCGGCTGGCCGGGCTCATGGCGCTCGAAGGCGCGGGCAAGGTCGGCGGCTCGCTGATCGGCCTGCTGATCGGCGGCAACGCCACCGGGGCGCTGGCCGGGACCGCGATCGGCTCGTACCTGGTGATCTTCTGCGGCTGGATCCTCTGTGGACGGCAACGCCCACGGAAGGCGGGCTGGCGCGCGGGCGAAGTCCTGCACGCGGCGCAGGCGATGCTGGCGCTGGTCCTGCTGGTGAACCTCGATCTGGTGCTGGCGCGCCACACCCTCCCCGCGACCGAGGCCGGCGAATACGCGCTCGGCGCGATCGTCACGAAGATCGCCTACTGGCTCCCCCAGGCCGTCGGTGTCCTGGTGCTCCCGCGTTTCGCGAACGGCGACGACCGGCGCCGTATCCTGCCCGTCGCCTTGGCCGTCTGCGCCGCTCTCGACGCCTTCGTCCTTTTCGTGTCCCTCGTTTTCGGGTCGCGCTTGCTGTCGTTCATCGGTGGCTCCGGATACGCCGCCAGCACCATGCCGGTCTGGCCGTTCGCCCTCGCCGGCTCGATGCTCGCGCTGGTGCAGATCCTGCTGTTCTCGCGCCTCGCCGCCGGTGACCGGCGGGTGACCTTGCTGATGTGGACGACCGTGGTGGCGGAGACGGTGCTGGTGACCACCTGGCTGCACTCTTCGGCTGTCCAGGTGGTGACCGTCGCCGCTTGCTGTGCCGGGGGTTTGGCTCTGTCCGGCGCCGTCTTGGAGTGGCGGTCGCGTCGCGCTTGACCGGAACTGTGTGGATTTCTGGTCATCCAACGCACCAAAATCCACACAGTCGCGCGTGAAAGGTCCGGTCACGAAGCCGAGGCGCCGGGTTCTGTCGGTGGTCGGCTCCATGCTGATCCGGTGCGTAGAGGAGAGTGGGCGCGCCACCCATTGATCATCGATGGTCCACCGGTGATCGCGGCGAAACGACTCGAGACCATCGGAGTATCGCGGAGCACGATCTCGCGACGCTGCGCGCCCGGCGGGACCTGGCGGATGCTCCTCCCCGGCGTCGTGCTGCTCCAGAACGGCGAACCGACGGACGAGCAGAAGATCCACGCCGCACTGCTGCATTGCGGCCCCGGCTCGCTACTGACCGGTGTGCGTGCCTTGCAGCGATACGGGCTGCGCTGCCTTCCGGAGACCCAGGAGGTCCACATCCTCGTTCCCGCGGAACGCTCGGTCACGAACTGCGGCTTCGTCCGCGTCGAACGGACACGGCGCCTCCCGAAATCCAGACCGCGAGGCGGCGTCCCGACCGTTCCTGTCCCCCGCGCGGTGATCGACGCGGCGCGAAGGACACCGGACAGGGACGCGATCACGGCGATGATGGCCGAGTCCGTCCAGCGAGGTTTCTGCCTCCCGCGTGCTCTCTCCGACGAGCTCGACGAAGGCCGAACAGGCAAAGCACTCCTGCGTTGCGCACTGACCCCGATCCTGGGCGGCGCACGGTCGGTCGCCGAAGCCGATGCCTGGCGGCTCTGGCAGCGATCGGATCTCCCCGAGTTCCGCTGGAACGTCAAGATCTTCGCCGCGGACGGCACCTACATCGCGCAGCCGGACGGCTGGTGCGACGAACTGGGCTTCGCCTGGGAAATCGATTCCCTCGGGCACCACGCGGGAGAGGCAGGCTTTCGGGAAACCCTCGCCCGCAACGCCCGCTATGCCGCGGCCGGGATCGTCGTTCTCCAGACGCTGCCGTCCCGGCTGCGTTCGGAACCCGGCAGGGTCATGGCCGAGCTCCGGGCGGCACTGGACAGCGCACGCCTACGACCGCGGCCCGGCGTCCGTCTCGGGTGAGCGTCCAGCGAACCAAGGCACACACGTCGCCACCATCGCCGCCGCCGCCAGCAGCAGCGAAGCCTGCGTCACCGGACCATAGGCCCACTCCTGCCCGTGCCCCAGCAGCCGCCCCACCACCGCGACGAGCGTCCCCACGACCATGCCGCCGAAAGCGAGGTACCGCGGCGCGCGTTCGCTGAACTGGCGGGCCAGCAGGACGGCGATCAGCAGCACGATCGGCAGCATTCCGCCCAGGACGGCCAGCAGCCCGATGAGCACCACCGGAACCACCCGCCCGGAGCCCGCCTCGACCGGAACACGTCGTCGCCGGACCGGCCACAGAGCGCCGATCAGCACCAGCAGGATCGCGACCGCCCCGATCAGCAGACCCGACCGGTACTTCCAGTCCGGGGTGAACTCCAGCTGCACGACGCCACCGGAGCCGGCGGGCAGGATCCACGCCTGCTGCCAGCCGTCGACGCGCGTCTTCGCCAGCGGAGTCCCGTTCAGCGAAGCGGTCCAGCCCGCGTTCGCGTTCTCCGGAACGGCCAGAATGGACTCGTCGCCGCCCGCCACGGTGACCGAGCGGGACGTCGCGTCCCAGGTGTCCACGGTGACGGCACGGTGTCCGGCGACCCCAGAAGCCTGCCCGATAGGCTTCAGCCACAGGTCTTGGACCACAAAGGACTCGGATCGCTCCGTTCGCAGTTCGTGCCCGCCCGCCGCCAGGTCGACGCCGCCCGCCGAATCGGGGCACGCGGAGAGCGTCAGCGGCCGGTGCGCGACGAAGTCGGCGAGGGTGCCGCGCACGGACGTGTCGTAGTCGAAGCCGTCCAGGCGGACGTTCGGACCCGATCCGCAGGGCAGCGTGAATTCCGCGGCCGGGGCGGGAAGTTCGGCCCCGGTCAGGGAAAGGTTCCCGATGCCCAGCGAATGCCGTGTCCGCTGGTCGTCGTCGAGACCGGCGAACGCGATCTTCAGCTGCGAGGTCTCCAACGGCGGGAACGTCGCCGCGCCGGACGAGTCGAGTTCGACGGAGCGGCTCGACGTCGGGGTGGTCAGTTCCAGCCGTGCGGGCGCGCCCGTGTCGGCGGCGACGCGGATCCCCGAGATCGTCTGGGGTTTCGCCCAGTCCAGGGTCAGCGTCGGCCGGAGATCGGTGACGTCGGGCAGCCAGGTGGTGGCGGGATTCCCGTCCACCGCGGCGAATCCGCTCGCCGACGGATCCCCGCCCAGTTGCGAAGTCGCCGACACCTGCATGCCCGGCAAGTTCACCGGGAACCGGCCGCCACCGGCGGGCAGCACGGTACCGCCGAACTCGTAGGCACTCGGCGACGTCGTCGAGAACAGCCGCCGGATCCCGTCCGGCTCTTCACCGTCGCGGCCCGCGTTAGCATCGCAGCGGACGCGCCCTTCATCGGGCACGCACGCGTAGCGCGGTTGCGCGCCCCGGGTGAACGCGAAGCCCGGCGCCGCGCCAGGGCCGAGGTCGGCGGGGACTTCGAGCGCGCGTTGCGGGTCGACGCCGGGGATCTTCAGTTCCGAGATCCCGACGTTGCCGTCCTGCCTGCCGACCACGAGCGACAGCAACGTGATCCGCACCTTGCGCGTCACCCCCGCGGGCGCCGGGTAGGTGTGCGCCCCCGCGCCCCGGACGACCTGGTGATCGACGGAACCGTTGTCCGTGGTGATCCGGATCCGGGTCGGCGGCCAGCCGACGCGGATGTCGTCGACCATCGCGAGATCGACCGAGTTCACCAGCCTCGGCGTATCGAGTTCGACTTCGAGCCATTCGCCGATCGGACCGGTGAAACTCGACGAATGCCAGGCGGTGCGCGGATCGCCGTCCAGTGCGGCGAACGGCTGGTGGCTCGGATCAGAACCGCCGAACGCGTCCGCGAACGACGCCGCCGTCGACGCGTCGACCGAACGGATCCCCCGGTACGCGGCCACGGTCTGGTGCTGCTCGCCGGGAAACGGCAAGACGTCCAGCGCGGCTCGTTGCTGTCGCGCGGATTCTCCCGCCGTCAGCGTCTGGCTCAGGTTGTCCCGCACGCCGCCGACGTTGCGCTCGGCACGGCGTAGCCCATCGGTGACCAGCCTCGGCCCGGCAGGCGAACCGCCGTCACCGGTCAGCACCGTCGGCGTGCCGGGGTCGAGCTGCCCGGAGTTCATCAGCGGCAGCAGGTTCTCCGGACCGCCGCTCACCGTCGGGACGTCCTTCGCGGACGTCGCGGTGACGAGCGGTACCGGCCGTTTCACCTCGTAGACCTCCAGTGGCCCGAACTGGGCCGACTTCTCGATCCCCGGCGACCCCGCCAGCCCGGCGCGCAACGTCGTGAAATCGGGCGCGCCGACCTTGGCGCGGTCGATGTCGCCGCGCAGCACCAGGAACCGGTAACCCGATCGCGCGAGCAGCGCCGCGAGCCCGGGGTCCCCTCGGCCGTCGGCCAAGGCCGCGTCGATCGAGTCCATCAGGCGGGTGTTGCCCTCCGAACCCAGCGGGACCTGGTTGCGCACCGCCCACGGACTGTCCGCGATGGCCTGCGCCGGTTCGTCCACCGTGCGGCCCCAGTCGTACTCACCGAACCCGGTCGCCGGCAGCAGCAGCGTGCGCGCCGTCGCGTCGGCCTTGGCGACGTGCCCCATCGCGTCGTACCAATACCCCGGCACCTCATCCCAGCCCGGCCCGGGCCGCAACGTCAGCAGCCACACCGGCGCGGCCATCGCCACCACCAGTAAGGCGCCCAGCGCGGGACGCAGGTTTCGCCGCAGCGCGGGCGCGGCGCTCGAGATGCCGTGCACGAACGCCAGCATCAACGGCAGCCGCAGCACCGGTTCGAATTTGTGGACGTTCCGCAGCGGCGCGAGCGGTCCGTCGAGCAGATGCCGCACCGGTTCCGCCAGCGGGCTGTCGAGCGTCCCGACATAGCCGACGGTCAGCAGCGTCAGCCCGGTCAGGACGCCGAGCACCAGGAAACGCCGTTCCGGCAGGCCGCGCCGCGCGAGGCCGAGCAGCCCCACCGCGGCCACCAGCCCGGTGGCCGTCATGAGCACGGGATTGTCGATCAGCGCCCAGCCCGACGGCCACCACGGCGTGCCCTGCACGACGTAGGCGACCCACTGGTTCGTGCCGCGCAGCACCTCGAACAACGACATCGGCGCCGTGGTGTTGGTCGCGGATTCGATGTAGTCGAGGAACGGCAGGCTGTACTGGCCGAGCAGCACCAGCGGCAGGAACCACCACAGCACCACGCCGACGACGAAGACGAACCACCAGATGACCAGCGCGACGTGTGTGCTCCGCCATTTCCGGGTCAGCAGCCACAACCCCGGGAGCACCAGCGCCATCACGACCATCGCGCCGTTGATCCCGCCCATGCACAGCACGGCGAGCGCGGACAACCCGGCGGCACGGCGCGGCGAGCCGATGCGATCGGCGAGGATCAGCGGCAGCAGCACCCACGGCAACAGGACGGCGGGCAGCATTTCCGAGGACAGCGAACCGATTTCGGTGACCATCCTCGGCGCCAGGGCGTAACCGACTGCTCCGATCAGCCGAGTACGTTCGTTCCCTATTTTCAGCGCGCGGGCCACCAGGAGGGCGCCACCGAAGGCGACCGAGAGCAGTATCGCGCACCACAACCGCTGCGCGATCCACACCGGGATCCCGGCCGCCTGGCACAGCGCGAAGAACGGTCCCATCGGGAACAGGTAGCCGTACGCCTGGTTCTGCAGCTCCCCCGCCGTCGCCTGGGGATTCCACAGGTGCAGCGCCCGGCCGAGGAAGGCGAGCGGATCCACGGCCAGATCGAGTTTCGTGTCGAACGTCGTCCTGCCGGGACGCTGCACAAAGGACAGCACGGTGAGCGCCAGCACGATCCACGTGCTCGGCCGTTTCACAAGCGCCCCGGGGGTTACCATCCGGTAGATACTAGGCGGAAACGTGGCTACTATGCGCCCTATGACAGACGGTTTCGAAGATGCGTGGTCGCTCGCCGAACCCGTCAAGGGCTGGATGACACGGGACCAGGGCCTGTCCTTGTGGAACGCGGCCCGCCGGTTGGACAAGGGCGACCTCATCGTCGAAATCGGCAGTCACCAGGGCCGTTCGACGATCGTGCTCGCCAGTGCCGCCCGCACGGTCGGCGCGCGGGTGGTCGCCGTCGACCCGTTCGTCGACGGCCGTCTGTTCGGCGGATCGCCGACACGCCAACGGTTCGAGGCGAACTTGCGGAAGGCGGGCGTCGAGGACGTCGTGGAACTCGTGGCGGAGTACAGCACGAAGCTCCGCCCGGGCTGGGATCGCCCGATCCAGCTGCTCTACATCGACGGCAAACACGACTACTGGACCTACACCGACGACCTGCGCTGGTCGGCCAACCTGACCGACGGCAGAGAAATCCTGGTCCACGACTGTTTTTCGTCGATCGGCGTCACCCTCGGCACGATCGCGAAAGTCCTCTTCGGACGGCGTTACACCTATCTCGACCGCGCGACGTCGCTGGCGCGGTTCCGGCTCTCCCCACCGTCGTTCAAGGACAGACTGCGCGTCCTCGCCCAGCTGCCGTGGTTCCTGCGCAACGTCGGGATCAAGATCCTGCTGCGGCTCCGGCTGGCGCCCGTCGCGAGGATCTTCGGCCACGACAGTCCGTACGACCCCTACTGAGTGAGCGGCTTGCCGACGTCGACCTTCGCGAGACAGACGGGAGCACCCTTCGCGGACAGCTGAAAGCCGATCTTGTCGAAAAGTCCCTCGATCGGCAGGTACATCGTGTGCAGGCCGGGCTGGAACCACACGGGCACGCGGGTGCCGTCGCGGTCCACGAACCCTTCGCCGCCGTCCGAGGTGAAGTAGTCGATCCGCAGCAGGTAACGGCCGAGAACGGGCGTGTCCAACGGAACGCGGACCAGTTGTTCACCGACGGTGTACCCGCAGCCCGCCACCGGGCCGGGCACGCCGCGGGAAACCGGCTCCACCCCGGTGATCGTCCGCGCGGTGCCCGAATCGTCCAAAAGGGACATCCGGCTCGTCGGCTGGTCGAACTGGAAACCCGGGATCAGGCCGACCACCCTGGACGTGCGGGCGTTTTCCCCGAACCACCCGTGCAGGACGTCGTTCGGCACCGCCGTGTCGAACAGCACGAGATCGGGGTCCCGTTCGATCGAGGCACGCGCATTGGCGACGAATTCCCGGGAGTGGTCGAATCGCAGCCCGGGCGCCAGCCGGGAGAATCCCACGGCGGAGCTCACGAGCAAGGCAAGGCACAACGCCAGGGCGATCGGCCGTTTCGCCGTGGACGCCAAGGCATCCGAAGGCCGGTCGAGAGGTTTGGGCTCGAGAAAGGCGAAAGCCAGACACAGCGCGGCGACGAACGCCAGGTCGGCGACGTAGCGGGGATCGCTGCCCAGTTCCGGGCCGACCTCGGTGAGCCGGGTGGCCGCCGACAGCCCGATGTCCGCCACGAACACCAGCCCCAGCAGCAGCCACGCCTTCCTGGCCCGGAGCCCGCCCACGCGGATCCCGGCGACCAGCACCGCGACGGCCAGGAGCAGCAGCGGAATCCGCACCGCCACGGGGGAAGCGGCGAACGTCGCACCGGGACCGGGGCCCGACCAAGGTCCGCCCACGAGTCCGGGGATCAAGGTGTCACCGAGCATCCGTCCCGTCATGTCCGCGACCGTGCCGACGGTGACCGCGCCGCCGCCTTGCCCGACCTGGCTCGTGGTCAACGCCAGGAAGACGACGGCGTAGCCCGCGAGGACGGCGGCGAGGACACCCATGAGCACGAGGTGCCGGCGCAAGGAAATCCCGAGCAGCACGGTGATCCCGGCGATCAGCACCGGGATGAACACGGCCTTCTCGTAGAAGGCCAGCCCGTACACCGTCCAGGCCACGGTGGCGATCGCCCAGCGCCCGCCGTCGGCGAGATACCGCACGTGTGCGTGGAGCGCGGCGGTGGCGGCCAGCAGCACGGGCGCGATCTGGATGGCGTACGCCCACCACAACGTCGGGACGAGCAGCAAGGTCGACGTCGTGAACATGGTGAACGGGACGAGAATCCCCCACCGGCGGCCGAAACAGCGCACCAGCACCGCCCACAGCAGCACGGAGGACACCGCCTGCATCACCAAAACCGGAGCCATCAGCACGGCGAAGTTCAGCGGTGCCCACGCGGTCAGCACGTCGGCGAGCAGGAACCCGCCCGGTGCGAGATGGCCGTGGTAGTCCTGGAAGAAGTAGCCGAAGTCCAACGGGCCCGACTTCGCGGCGTGATACGTGATGACGAAATCGTCCTGCGCGAGGCTGCCGCGCAGCGCGGCCCACGCGTGCAGGACGAACGGGATCGCGCCGGCGGCCAACGCGGCGAGCGTGACCGGCGAAGGTCTTTTCCCCCGGAGGAGCACGGATCGCCTCAATTCTTGCAGGTCGGCGGCTGGCACATGATCTTGCTCAGCGCCTGGTAGAAGACGTCCGAGATCTTTCTCGGATCGGGGGTGGTGAACGAATCCCCGCCGGTGGCGGTGGAAACCTGCCGCAGTTCGGACGCGTCGATATCCGGCCCGATGCCGATTCCGATGACGGGCAATGGTTTCCTCGGGTCCTGGAGTTTACCCAGTTCCTCCAGCAACCTCGGCAGCCCGATCGTCTCGCCGTCCTCGTTGCGCCCGTCGGTGAGGACGACGACCAGGTTGATCCGGCCGGGTTTCCAGTTCTGCCTGGCGTTCTGGTACGCGGCGAGGATCGAATCGTAGAGCCCGGTCGCGCCGCCGGCTTTCGGCCGCACGGCCTGCAGCCGCTCGACGCCGCCCGACGACTTCTGCTCGGCGATCGTCTTCATCGGCAACAGGACCCGATGGTCCTTGTCACCGTCCAATTTGGTCGAGAACAGCCACAAGCCCAGTTCGGTGGAGGGTTTGAAGAGTCCGAGCCCCTGCGTCGCGGCCTGCAGCGTGAGCTCCATCCGGCTCTTTCCCGTCCCCGGCACGGCGGCGGACATCGATCCGGAGACGTCGAGCAGCACCTGGACCCGGGCGCTCAGATTCGTCCCCGCCCAAGCCTGAAGAGCGGCGTACAGGTCCGTCACCGGCGGCGGCCCTGGCGGATGTGGCGCCGGGTCGGTCCGGCTGTCCCGCGCCCGCGGCACGGCGAACTGACCGGTGGGCGCCCGGAATCCCTCGTCGGCGAAGATACTGCCGGCGAGCGGATCGAGCAGCAGCCGCAGAAAACGTTCCGCCGCGGTCCTCGACGCTTCGGACGCCTTCGGCAGCACGACATACGGGTAGTCGAACCCCTGCACCGGGACACCGGGATACGCGGCCACCAGATTCCGTGCGAGTACCGACTGCTCGGTCGCCGGGGTCTGTCCCGGCGCGGGGTTCAGTTTTCGCATGGCGGCGGTGAAGGCCGCGGCCGGATCGGGCTCCTTCTCGGTCAGCTTCCGCAGGGCGAGCAGCGTGGCGACGCCAAGCGGATCACGCGCCGGGTCCGGGATCCCGACCGGGGATCCGTCGAGGATCTCCTGCCAGGAGGGCGCTTTCCCCGGCCAGCCGAACCGCCGCGCGGTTTCGTCGGAAAGTCCCAGCACCACCGGGGAATTCGCCACCGACTGACCGGATTCCGGCAGGTTCCACGCGCCGGCGTCCCTCGCCTGCGACAACATCGTGCTCGACTCGGGAACCCAGACGTCGGGCCCGCCGGAGGCGGTGGTCCCGAGCAGATCGGCGACCTCGGCCGACTCCTTCGCGGTCACGTTGACGCTGAAGCATTCTTCCTGCGGCACGGTCTTCGCGAGCCGAGTGAGCACCGGTGCCACGTCGGGTGCCGCGGTGATCTCGACCGGCGTCAGCGCGTCACAACCGTTGCCCGCCAACCGGGCCCGCAGATAGTCCACGCCCCACCAGGCGCCGAGCGCGATCACCAGCAACAGGCTCAAGACGACGACGGGCGCGTTGAAACGCCCGCCACGCCTCGGGCCTACCTGCATGTGCATGCCTCCGAGGTGCGGGGTGAGGACCTGGGATGTTGCCCAATCCGCCCGCGAACGTCAACCCTCGGGTAACTTAGCGCGTTCCGCTGCGGCAAACGGCCTAACCGAACTCGCGACTCGCGTGATTGAAGGCGTAACTCGCGTGATCAGAGGCGTAACTCGTGAGTTACGCCTTCAATCACGCGAGTTACGGCTCTGATCACGCGAGTTACGCCTAACCGAAATAGCGTCCGGCACCGATGTGGGCGCCGGCGTTCTGCCACCATCCGGCGTCACCGGTCGAGTCGATCCCGTCCGCGATCACCGTCGCGCCCGCCATGGTCGCGGTGTCGATGAGGTTCCGCAGCGAACGTTCCGCCAGCGGTTCCGTCCGCCGCTCCGCCAGCCGGGGCGCGATCCGGACCGTCCGCACGGGCACGTCGACGAGGCAGACGACGTCACCGGCCGCGCCGAAGTCCTGCAGTTCCGCGTCCACGCCGATCTCGGCGAGGAGATGCAGGTTGTCGACCGTCTCGCCTAGGTCGGCGAGCACGGCGCCGGCCGGGAAGCCCAGCCGCAGCCGTGACGGCCCGAGCCCGGTCGTGGTCAGGATGGTCCGCACCGATCCGACGAGATCGGGGTCCGCGGCCTGGTGCGGGGTCAGTCCCACGACCATCGGGAGCCGGTCGTCCGACTCCTCGCAGGCGGTACGGATGAGCCATTCGCCCAGCGGCACGATGAGACCGGTCTCGTCGGCGAAGCGGACGCAGGTGTCGTGACCGATCCGGCCGTGGCGCGGGTGGTTCCACGCGAGTCTCGCCTCGATCCCCGCCGGCCTGCTGTCCGCCAGCCACGTCAACGGCCGGAAGCCGACCTCGAGCTGACCGGTCTCCCAGGCGCCCGCCATGGAGACGGCCAGGCCGAACTCGTGCCGTTCCCTGGTGTCGAGGGTGGAGTCGGACAGCGCCCACTGGCGGTAGCCGTTGGCCTGCGCCCGGCGCAGCGTCATCCCGGAGACGCGCAACAGCTCGTTCGGCGCGATGTCCCTCGGTGGCCGGTGCACGACCCCGATACAGGCCGAAACCGCCACCCCGCTGCCGCTTTCGAGGTAGACCGGTTCGGCGAGCTCGTGGTTGATCATGCCGATTACGGTGGCGACGTCCGGGCTGGCCGCGGTGTTCTGGATGAGGATGCCGAATTCGTCGCCGCCGATCCTGGCGACGAGCGCGTCCTCGCCGCCGACGACGGCCCGCAGTTTCGCGGCGACGCTCTTCAACAGGTCGTCGCTCTGTTTCTGGCCGAGCCCGCCCGCGATCAGGGAGAAACCGTCCAGGTCGAGGTGGTAGACCGTGACGCCGAAGGACGGGTCGGCGTGCCGGAGCGCTCGTTCCAGCCGGGTGCCGAAGCACTGCCGGTTCGGCAGGCCGGTCAGCGGGTCGTGCAGGGCCTGACGGCTCAGCTGCCGCTGCAGCAGGGAGACGTCCGTGTCGCCGGCGACCAGGGTGATCAACTGCTGGGCTTCGCCCGCCGGGTCGCGGATGACGGCGCCGGTGAAACCGGCCCACGTCGGTTCCTCGTCCTCGGCCACGAGTCTTCGCGACAGCTCGAGCCGCTGACTCTCGCCGTCGAGCAGCTTCCGGTAGCCCTCGCGCAGCCCGTCGGCGTCGTCCGGGTGCACGAGGTCGTAGAGGTTGACCCCGGTCAGGTCGGCGACGGGCCGGTTCACCATTTCGGCGAACGCGGGGTTCACCCGCTGGACGCGGCCGTCGACCCTGGTGACGGCCACGCCGGTGGCCGAACCGGTGAAGAGCTGCTCGAAGCGCGCCTGGGTCAGCACCAGCTCACGCCGGGTCTCCCGTTCGAGCGTGACCATGGTGCGGCTCAGGTCCTCTTGCTGGGTCTGGATGCTCTCGCGTAGCGCCTCGCCGTAGCCCGCCGCGAGCGCGCCGAGCACCTGCAGGACCCGTTCTGGGAGCGAATTCACGCTCTGCAACTCCGGCTCGTGCAAGAGCCCCTTGCCGAGCACCTCCATCGTGCGGCGGAGGCTGTCCGGGCCGACGCATCTGAGCGCGACGAGCCGCGCGCCGGCTTCGGTGGCCTGCGCCGGCTCGGCGTCTTCACTTTGCACCGCGGCGAAGACCTGGTCCAGGAGAGCGGCGAAATGCTCTTCGATCTGGGCGTGGGTATACGGAAGATACGCCGTACCGGTGACCAGGTAGGCCCACTTGCGGGCCAGCGTGGCGCGGCTCGGCGCGGTGTTCTTCCGCTTCGGGGATGCGGAGGTTGAAGTTCTCTTCGGGGCGTCCGGCGATACGGGGAGCTCATCGCCGTCCGGAAGTGGGGCAGTCACGTCCGCCGGTCCTGGGGTCGCTTTCGTATTCCGTGGTGGAGAAACATCTTCCACGATTCTCTAACCGTACTCACGGTTCACCGATCATCCAATCGGGTGGTCACCCTACGGTACCGCGACTCCCGTCTTGTCCTTCGGCCATACGCGTTGCGTGGTAAGGCCGGCGAATGTCCGGCACCGGACAGAACATAAGCGGAAAAGCCGCGCCTCGGTGTTTTCCGTCGCGTGGAACAGTCCGCGTATCGAGCGGCATTATCACAGAACCTCTCCGGAATCGGGGCGCTCGGAAGGACCATGAACTCTACACGTGGTGATCGAACGTTCACCGTCAGCCCGCTGCCCCCGGCCCCGTGAATGGTGATGACGGCGAGGTGAAGCGGCCCCCCTCGAAGCCAGGCCCGGTCCCGAGGACTCGAGCCTCGCCTCACCCCCGTGGTACCGCCATCACCACTCCCGGCCCCGTCAGGGCAGCACGTCGGTCACCGTGTCCTTGATGACCAGCCACTTGCCGTGCTCACGCACCAGCGTCAGGCTGATCGTGTAGTGCCGGTCGATGTTCTGCGACGGAGCCTTGTAGTACGCGTCGAGGATCGCGAAGCCCATCTTGCAGTCCTCGACGACGGTGTGCGTCACCGTCCACGGCATGCTCCACTCGTACGGCAGCTTGAACTGCACGTCGATCACCGGATCCACGTTGGCGTCGTAGCCGATGATCGTCTGGCCCTTGCGGCCGATGGTCACCATGTTCTGGTGGATGATCGCCCGGTAGCGGGCCGCGTCGCGTTTGTTGAAGCTGTCCATGTCCTCCCAGACCGCGCGGTCGAACGCGCGCTGG
Source organism: Amycolatopsis roodepoortensis (assembly GCF_024628825.1). NCBI lineage: Bacteria > Bacillati > Actinomycetota > Actinomycetes > Pseudonocardiales > Pseudonocardiaceae > Amycolatopsis > Amycolatopsis roodepoortensis. Next base: position 8,742,836 of record NZ_CP102415.1, on the reverse strand, counting down.
CAGGCCTGCCGCTCCGTCTCCGCCCGCTGGTCACTGGCCGCCGCGGCGGCGGGTACGGCGATTCCCGCCGCCGCCACGACCGCCCCGGCCAACGCCGCGTAATACCGCTTGCGCATGGGATTCTCCTCATCACGTCCTGTATTCCGTCCTCGGCAGGTTCTCCGGACGGCGCATCACAGCTGCATCACTTCCGCACCGGCGCGGGCGGACCGCCGGTTAACCTCGCGGGAGGGGGTGCGATGGAGTTTCGGATTCTGGGTCCGGTGCAGTGCCGCAGCGGCTCGCGGGCGCTGAAGCTGGCGGGCTCACGGCAGGAGCGGATCCTGGCCGCGCTGCTGCTCGGCGCCGATCGCGTCGTCTCGGTCTCGCGGCTGGTGGACGTCGTCTGGGACGAGGACCCGCCCGCCACCGCGACCCGGCAGATCCGCAATCTCACCACCGCGCTGAAACGCGCACTCGTCGCCGAGGGCGCCGCCGATGACGTCCTGACCGCCGAGGGGCCGGGTTTCGTCCTGCGTCCGCGGGTCTTCGATCTGCGCACGTTCGAGGAGCACGTCTCGCGAGGCGAGTTCCGCGAAGCACTCGCGTGCTGGCGCGGCCCTGCTCTGTCCGGTGTGGACAGTACGGCGCTGCGCGGCGAGGCCGAAGAGCTCGACGAGCGCCGTTTGTCCATTGTGGAGCGTTGCCTCGACGAGGAGATCTCCGCCGGGGAGGACACCGTCGCGGAACTGACGGCGCTGGTCGCCGAACATCCGCTCCGGGAACCGTTCGCCGGGTTGCTCATGCGCGCACTGCATCAACAGGGCAGGCAGGCCGACGCGCTGAACGTCTACCGGCAGGCACGGACACGGCTGGTGGAGGAACTCGGGATCGAACCCGGGCCGAAGCTCCGCGAACTCTACGAGCGGATCCTCCGCGACGAGCCGGAATACGGCAAGACCCGGTGCTTCCTCCCTTACGACGTCCCGGATTTCACCGGCAGGGAAGCCGAGATCGGCCGCCTGCTCGACGCCCTCCGCCTCGGCCGCCCGGTGGCCGTCGACGGGATGGCCGGCGTCGGCAAGACCGCGCTCGCCGTCCACGTCGCGCACCGGCTCGCCGCCGACTTCCCCGACGGGCAGCTGTTCGTGGATCTGCACGGGCATTCCCCCGCCCGTGAACCGCTTTCGCCCGAGGCCGCGCTCGAAGCCCTGCTCGGCCAGCTGGACGTTCCGGCGAGCAGGCTCCCCCGCGACGTGGACCGCCGGGCCGAGCTCTGGCGCGCCAGAACGGCGGGGCGGTCACTGCTCGTGGTGCTCGACAACGCCGCGAGCGCGGAACAACTCCAACCGTTGCTGCCGGGTTCCGCCACGGTCGCGCTCGTGGTCACCGGCAGGCGCCGCCTCGCCGCCGTGGACGGTGCCGCGTCGATCAGTCTCGAGGTCCTGCCCGGCGAACAGGCTGGCGCCCTGTTCGCGGCCGCGTCCGGACGACCCGATGCGGGTGTGGCCGCGTTGTGCGGGAATCTGCCGCTGGCGATCCGGATCGCCGCGGCGCGGCTCCAGAATCGTCCACAGTGGACCGTGTCGACCCTGGCCGAACGGCTGGGTTCCGAACACGACAGGCTGGCCGAGCTGAAGGTCGCCGGACGCGACGTGGCCGCGGCCTTCGCACTGTCCTATCGGGAGCTGGACTCCGCACAACAGCGCATGTTCCGGTTGCTGGGGCGGAATCCCGGCACCGACATCGGGGTCCCCGCGGCGGCCGCGCTGGCCGGTGTCGGTGAACCCGAGGCCGAACGGCTGCTGGAGGACCTGCTCGACGCTCATCTGCTCAGGCAGCCCGCGCTGGGCCGTTACGCGTTCCACGACCTGATCGCCGAGCACGCCCGCAGCGTCGCGCGCGACGAGGAATCGGGTCCGGCGATGACCAGGCTGCTCGATCACTACCGCGACGGCGGGGGCCCCGGCTGGTACCGCGGGGAACGGGCGAACCTGGTCGCGGTGACGCGCCACGCGTTCGAAGCCGGTCTCGACGAGTACGCCTGGCGGATCGCCGAGGACACCACCGAACACCTCCGGGAGAACGGCTATCTCGACGAGCTGCTCGCCGTGGCGCGGACCGGGGTCGCCGCCGCCCGCCGGATCGGGGATCCGCACGCGATCCAGCTGAGCCTGGCGGGTCTCACCCTGGCGTTCTGGGAGAACGGGCGGCTCACCGAGGGGATGGACTGCGCCATGGAGCGGCTCGACGTCGTCCGGAGGTCCGGCGATCGGGCGGCCGAAGCGATCGCACTGTCCCGGGCGGGCGCCCTGCACAGCATGCTCGGCCGTTACGCCGAAGCGATCCGGTTCTATCGGGACGGGCTGGCCGTCGCGGACGGCGGCACCGACGCCGCCGCGACGCTGTGGACCAACCTCAGCAACACGCAGGAGGTCCTCGGTGACCTCGACGACGCGCTCGAGTCGGCCAGGCGGTCGGTGGCGCTCCGCGAAGACGACCGCGGCATGATCCTGAGCTCGGCCCAGCTCGGTCTCGTCCTGGCCCGGCTCGGCCACTTCGAGGAAGCCTTCGAGACCATCGAGCGTTCGATCGCCGCCTCGCGCGACTTCGGTTACCTGTTCGGCGAGGCGTGGAGCCGGATCGACCTCGCCGACGCCCTGTTGCTCGCCCATCGGCCGGGCGACGCGCGCGAGCAGGCCGAACGCGCGTGCGCGATCCTCACCCGGCTCAACCACCCACTGCTGCTGTCCATGGCGGCGAACAGCCTGGGCACCGCCTGCCTCGCCCTCGGCGAGACGACGGCGGGCCTCGACCGGCACCGGCTCGCGCTGGAAACGGCGAGGCGGATCGGTTACCGGCTGCAGGAGGCCCGCGCGCTGGCCGGCTTGGGGCAGACCCGCGCCGCGCGCGACCACTACGCGGCGATGGGCCTGTCCCCCGAACCGCTGCAGGTCGTCACCTGAGGAATCCGGTGAGCAGGTCGCGCAAGGTTTCCGGCTGGTGGAGGACGCCGTGGTCCTGCCCCTCGACCGTGGCATAGCGGGCGCCGGGGACCGTGTCGGCGACCGCGCGGGCGCCCGCCCGCATCCAGGCGTCGCTCTCGCCGCCGTCGATGACGAGCGTGGGGACCTGGATCTTGGCCAGCCTGTCCGCGGGCAGCACGTTGCCGGGGCCACAGAGCGCGAGGTCGTAGGGCAGCGTGTGGGCGAGGCCGGTGAACCACGCCCAGAACGCGTCGTCCCGCATCCCCTTCACGACCTCGGCCGGGGTGGCCGTCCCCTCGACCAGGAAGAGCTCGGCCGCGCCGTCGCGGTCGCCGTCGGCGATAAACGCCCGCACGCGGTCGAAAAGGTCGGCCGCGGGCCGCGTACGGCTGTCGTCGACGACATACGGCGGCTCGTACACGGCGAGGCTGGTCATGGCGACGCCTCTCGCGGCGGCCTCCAGCCCCAGCACCGCTCCCGACGAGTGCCCGAACACCGACGCCGAACCACCCACGTGCTCGACCAGCGCGGCGAGATCCTCGACCTCACGCTCCACCGAGTAGACCGCGCCCGCGCCGCTGTCGCCGCGTCCGCGCCGGTCGTAGGCGATCACGGTGTAGTGCGGGGCCAGCGTCGCGGCCAGGCCGGCGACGGTCGTCCGGTCGTTGAACGCGCCGCCGACCAGGATCACCGGCGCGCCCTGCCCGGTGCGATCGAAGGCGATCGAGGTGCCGTCGGCCGAGGTGACGGTCTCGAACGAGGTGGTCATCAGGTCCTCCAAGGGTCTTTCGCACTTTAGCTTCGTCCCTGGGTCGGAGCCGGCGACCACCGCTCGACATCACTTCCGGAGATTTCCGAAGAATTCCCGGAGCTCGGTCACCACGTCGTCCGGAACGGCCATCGCGACCATATGGCTGGGGCTTTCGTGATCCGCCCAGCGCACGATGTCGTTCTTGCGGGTGGCGATCGTGCGCAGCGCGGACGGCCCGCCGTGGGACACGCCGGTCGGCACCGCGGTCTGGTCGATCGGCATCGCGGCCGCGCCCTCGTAGTACGGCCACAGCGAGGTGCCGCCGGTCCCGGTCAGCCAGTACAGGGTCGCGTTGGTGAGCAGGAGGTCGCGCTCGATCGGCTCGGCGGGCGCCGCGCCTTCGGGCCAGCCGTCGAACTCCTTGAACCGCTCGACCAGGTACGCCAGCTGCGCGACCGGCGAATCGAGGAAGCCGAAACTGAGCGTCTGCGGCCGGTTCGTCAGGTACAGCGCGTATCCGCTGCCGCCCGCGAAACGCTCCAACAGCCCCGCGAGCTCCGCCTGATCCCGTTCGGTGAGCCCTTCGAAGTCGGCCGGATCGCCGGTCGGCACGCCGAGCCCGGACGTGATGTGCGAGCCGATGACATGCTCGGGCGCGTGCACCGCGAGACACGGCGTCACCAGCGCTCCGGCGTCGTTCCCGTGCGCGCCATAGCGTTCGTAACCGAGACGGCTCATCAGCTCCGCCCAGGTCTGCGCCACCCGCGCGATGTCCCACGGGTGCTCGTCAGCAGGCTCGGGGAACGGCGAGAAGCCGAAACCTGGCAAGGACGGCGCGACGACATCGAAGGCGCGCGACGGGTCGAGGCCGTGTGCTCGCGGGTCGGTGAGCGGCCCCAGGACGTTCAGGAACTCGGCGATCGAATTCGGCCAGCTGTGCGTCAGGATCAGCGGGATCGCGTCCGGCTCCGGCGACCGGACGTGAAGGAAGTGGATCAGCTGCCCGTCGATGATCGTGGTGTACTGCGGAAAGTCGTTGAGCCGCTTCTCGTATGCGCGCCAGTCGTAGCCGTCTCGCCAGTATTCGGCCAGGTCCTTGAGGTACGCGACGGGAACGCCTCTGCTCCACTCGGCACCGGGCAGCGCCGACGGCCAGCGGGTGCGGGCCAGCCGGTCGGTCAGATCGTCCAGATCGGACTGCGGGATGTCGATGCGGAACTGCTCGATGTCGGTCATGTGGCGACCATAGGGGGCATTCAGGCCAGATCCTGACCTAAATGACCCCGCAGTTAGTCGACTAAACGCGGCGCGGTCGTCCGTGCCCCTTCACGGTGAGGGCACCGCCGTTCATGGCGTGCTCATGGCCGAGCGTGTCGCGAAAGCCACTTTCGCGACGCCTGACGTCCCGAAAGTGGCTTTCGCGACACGGCCCCCTGGCAAGCATGGAGAGGCGAAGGGAGCCTTCTCCGCATCGGATGCGACGAAAGTCCCCTTCACCCCAACCCAAGCCCCGCATTCAGTCGACTAAACGCGGACGATCTGCGTGGCGCCGAAGGTGTCCTTCACCGCCACCTCGACGGTCTTGCGCCGCACGGTCACGCGCAGGACTTCCTGCCGCTGTGTCGGGTCCGAAACGGCCAGCCGCCAGCCGTCGCGGGTCCGGCCCAGCGCCACCGACGCCGGACCGGACACGGACACCTCGTCGACCGAGCCGGCGGCGAAGAAGTTCGCCAACAGCGTCGCGTCCCACAGCCGGACGGCCTGGACGGTCGCGGTGTTGGACCGCACGCGCCACGACCAGGCCGAGGCGATCGTCTCCAGCACCGACGCGGTGGGCAGGACGGCGTACGCGTAACTCGCGTTCGAGGGCTTGGCCCCGTGTTCGATGACCAGCTTTTGATAGCGCCGGGTGTAGGGCACCGTCGTGCCCTTGGTGTTGGCGCCCTTGTCGATGTCGCGCCAGGTGCCCGTCCGGTCCTCGCGCAGCGCGGTGACCTCGGCGTCGTCGAGCAGGACGTACCCGCCGACCTTCTCCAGGTGCAGCCATCGCTTGCGCCGCAAGGGCTCCGAGCCGCCGACGAGATGGCCGTCGGCCAGCAGGACACCGGAGCCGTTCTCGCCGAGGTTGCGGTTCTCGATCGTGGTGCGGATCCGCTCCCCGGAGGAGTCGGTGATCCCGGCACCGAGGCACAGCACGCCCGAGGGTGTGAAGAACCACGACTTCTTCGCGGTCAGCGTGCCGTCCTGGGAAACGAAGTCGAGGGCGTGCGCGCCGTGTCGCGCGTCCCAGCGGACACCGCCGCAGTGATCCTTGCTCGTCAGCGGGACCGACTCCAGTTTGGGGGCCGGACCGGTCTTGGTGGTCGTGCCGGGCAGCAGCAACGGGTCGACGGTCGGCCAGTAGGCGTCGGTGAAATGCCCCTTCGCCTTGGGCAGGAACAGATACAGCGAACCGTCACCGACGTACCAGCCGTGCAGATTCATCGAATTGATCGACTCGTACCGCGAGATCCGGGTCGAGGCGACGCCGAGCGAGGCCGACCAGCCTTCGGTGACGTGCACCATCCGGTCCTGCTGGCCGAACACGCGATGCGTCGCGACCGTCCGCGCCGGCCGGATCCCGGTCGCCAGCAACTCCTGCGCGAACTCGATACCGGGGATGCCGACGAGATCCGGCCCGGGCGCGAACCGTTCGGGATCGGGGATCTTCAGGTACGGCGCGAACGTGTCTTCGGTGATCCACTTCGCCGCAAGGCCGCCCAGCTCCTCCTTGCGCCGGCCACTCGCCGACCGCGCCAGCAGGACCACCGCGCCGGTGAGCTGATGTCCGATGTCGTGCGCGGATTCCCCTTGCCTCGAAAGGAACCGGCCGCGGACCGACTCCATCATCGCGCCGGCGTGGACGAACGGCGCGAACGTGTCGGCGACCAGCGCGTACGCGGCGTCGCGCACGTCGGCGGGCAGCGCGAACTCCGTGCCCTGGGTGACATGGATGGCGGACGCGACCGCGGTGAGCAGGATGATCCCGTAATGCCCGGGATAGGGCACCGAGTCGTGCTGCAGGAACGAGCCGTCGGTGTGGAAACCGTCGCCCGCAGCGCGGTGGAGCTTGGCGATGACGCTCGCCGCTCCCCCGCCTTCGACGTCGGTGAACGCGCCGACACCGCGGTGGATCCGGTCGACGTCGCCGAGCATCGCACCGGAGACGATCGAGATCATCGACTTGTCCGCGCGGTTGGCGCCGGTCTCGACGACACTGGGGTTGTTGGTGCGGCGATTCGGGTCGCCGGAGAACTTCAGCACCGGCTTGAGGTACTTGGCGAGCTCGTCCTGGGTCAGCTCACCGGCCACTGTGGACAAAATGTGCAGCAGGTAGAGCGGGATACCGATCTCGTAGGTGTACCAGTTGCCGATCTCGGCGGTCTTCTCGCTGTACTGATCGCTGGTGTACAGCAGTTCCAGCGCGCCCTTGATCCGGGCGAGCACGGCCGGGTCGCCGGCGAGCGCGCCGCCGGGGGTGCCCCAGTTGACCGCGACCGCGCGGAGCCGGGCGTACATCGACGTCGTGAACTCGCTGCCCGGGCCGAGCGGGAGGTCCTTCCACAGTGGACCGCCGCCGACGGTCATGCTGTCGTGATAGGCCTTCGCGACTCTGTCCAGGTTCGCGAGCGCGGCGGCGCGTTCCGCCGACGGCCGGTCGATCCCGGTCTGCAGCTCGCGATACCCGGACACGATGGACGACGTGCCCGGGGCCGCGGGCTGCGCTGACGAAGGGCTCGCGATCGCGGTCGTCAGCGCCACCGAAGCGGCCGCGGCCGCGCCTCCCCGCAAAGCCGTTCTCCTGTCGAAGTGACCGAATCCGGACATGACGGTGCCTCCCAAGGGGGTCAGAGACGGGTTCAAGGGCGGCGGCGGGTGCTAGGGCTCGTGAGTGGTAAGGACGGTTCTAACCGTCCTTACCACTCACGAGGTGTTACTGGCGCTTCCCGTCGGTCCTGCGAGGCAGGTCCCACGGGTTGTTCTCCTGCAACGGTTCCGGCAGCAGCGCGTCGGGGAAGCCCTGCCAGGCGATCGGTCGCAGGAACCGCTCGATCGCGGCGGTGCCGACCGAGGTACTGGTCGGCGCGGTGGTCGCCGGGTAGGGACCACCGTGTTCCTGTGCCCAGGTGACCGTGACACCGGTCGGCCAGTCGTTCCACAGCAGACGGCCGGCGACCCTGGTCAGCGACGGGAGTACCGGGCGGATCCAGTCCACATCGGACTCTTCGCCCTGGATGGTCGCGGTGAGCCCGGGTTCCATCACGCCGAGCAGGCTGATCAGCTCGTCCTGATCGGCGTAGGTGACGATGAGCGAAGCGGGGCCGAAGCATTCCTCGCGGACGGTGTCGGCGTCGGCCAGGAAGGCCTTGGCGGTGGTGGCGAGCAAAGTCGCGCCGTGCGAGATCCCATCCGTACCACCGGATTCCGACAGCACCTCGACGCCGTCGACCTCGCTCAGCTTCGCCAGCCCGTCGGCGAATCCGGCCGCGATGCGCTCGTTGAGCATCGGCTGCGCCGGGATCGCCGCGACGGCCTCGCGCAGCGTGTCTTCGAGGCCGTGGCCCTCGGGCAGGAACAGCAGCCCCGGTTTGGTACAGAACTGCCCGGCACCGAGGGTGAACGAGCCCGCGTAGCCCTTGGCGATCGCTTCACCGCGCGCGTCGATCGCGGCCCGAGTGACGACGACCGGGTTGACACTGCCGAGTTCGCCGTAGAACGGGATCGGCGACGGCCGCGAGTTCGCGATGTCGAACAGCGCGCGCCCGCCCGGCACCGAGCCGGTGAACGACGCCGCCTGGATCCTCGGGTCCTTCAGCGCCGTGACGCCGTTCTGCTGGCCGTATATGACCGCGAAGATCCCTTCCGGCGCACCGGCGCCGACCAGCGCTTCACGCAGGACCTCGCCGGTGCGGGCGGACAGCTCCGGATGTCCCGAGTGTGCCTTGAGCACGACCGGGCAGCCGGCGGCCAGCGCCGAAGCGGTGTCCCCGCCCGCGACACTGAACGCGAACGGGAAGTTGCTGGCGGCGAACACCAGCACCGGCCCGATCGGGGTGAGCAGCCGGCGGATGTCCGGCCGCGGGCCCATCGGCCACGCGGCGTCCGCGTGGTCGACCGTGGCGCCGAGGAACGCGCCGTCGGCCAGCACCTCGCCGAACAGGCGCAGCTGGAACGTCGTGCGCTTCAGCTCGCCCTGCAGCCGCGGGGAGGCCGGGAGATGGGTCTCCCGGTTGGCCAGCGCGATCAGCTCGTCGGCGGCCGCGTCGAGGGCGTCCGCCGCCGCGTTCAGCCATCCGGCGCGCTGGGCTGGGGTCGCGGCCGCCGTCGTGCCTGCCGCATCGGCGGCGGCCGCGAGGATCTGGTCGAGCGTGGCGGGATCCGTTGCCTGGCTCATTTTCTGGTGTCTCCTAGAGTTCTTGCGCGGCGCTGACGGCGGCGATGAGATCCGCCCAGCGCCCCGGGCCGGCGAGGCCGAGGTGGTACAGGTGCAGCTCGGCGGCGCCCGCCTTGCCGAGTTCGATGGTGTAGGCCTCGATGTCGGGGACCGGGCTCGCCGCCACCGCGGTGATGTAGCTGCCGACGGCGACCTTCTCCGGCAGCTTCGCCCGTGCCGCCGCGACGGCGCCGACGCTGGGCCTGCCGGGTGCCCAGTTCTGCAGCACCACCGCGTCGACGTCGTCCGGGGCCGACGGCGTCAGCCCCGGGAGCGCGCCGGTGACCCACGGATCCATCGCGCCGTGCAGCACGATCCGGGGCCCGGACGGGATCTTCGCGAGCACCTCGCGCCGGAGGGCGTCGGTCGCGTTCTGCCGCGTGTCGAGCAGGACCTGCCGCAGGGTGGGGAGGATCTTGTCCTCGGTCGCTCTGAGGTCGCCGCTGTCGATCAGCCGCCGGACCTCGGCCCGCAGCTTGCCCAGCGCCTTCGCCGGGTCCTGCCCCGCCGCGGCCCAGGCGTCGAGACACTCGTCGCAGCAGCAGATCGAGAGCAGCCGGGCCACGGCGGGTGACCAGACGCCGTCGGTCTTCTCGTGCTGGTGCTGGTGCACGGCGCCGAGCGGACCGCAGGCCTCGAGGATGACCGTGGCGAAGTCGAGCCCGGCGAGGCTCTCCGCCGTCACGTTCGCCGCGTATTCGCGGACGGCGGGCTGGCCCGGGCACAGCGCCCACGGGTACCGCTCGCCGAAACAGTTGCGCACGGTGTAGTCCGGGAACTCCGTGCCCAGCTGCGAATTGTGGGTCAGCACGAGCCACGCCGCGGCCGGGATCCCCGCTTCGTTCAGCATCCGGACGGCGTCGCCCGCGCTGTCGCGGCTTTCGACCCAGTCCGGCTCGGCGGGCTTCAGCTCACCCCACGCCTCCTCACGCACCGGCCGGTACAGCGCCGCGTGGCGCGCGACGACCGAAGTGCGCTCGGGCGACCAGGGCGTCGCCGCCCTGGCGCTGTGGTACGACACGGCGACGGCGACCTCGTCGACGCCGAGTTCCCGCACGCGCTCGACGAAGCCGGGATCGTCGACGACGTCCCAGGGGTAGGCGTATCCGGTGACCTTCACCTCGTCACCACCGCGCCGTATTCGGTTCGAAGCTTCCCACGAACTTCCGCATATAGGTCACGTCATCCCGTTTGGTCTGTCCACTTCGGACATAGTCTTCATGGGCCCGCGCCAGCGCGTCGGGGTCGAGTTCGACCCCCAGCCCCGGCTTGTCGGGCACCGCGACCGCACCGTCGACGAACTCCAGCGCACCCGGGGCGATGACGTCGGCCGTTTTCCACGGCCAGTGGGTGTCGCAGGCGTAGGTCAGATGCGGCGTCGCCGCGGCCACGTGCACCATAGCGGCCAGACTGATCCCGAGATGACTGTTCGAATGCATGGACAGCCCCACGTCGAAGCATTCCGCCGTGGTCGAGAGGGCTTGGGTGTCCCGCAGACCACCCCAGTAATGATGGTCCGAAAGTATGACGCCGACCGCCCGCTGCCGGAACGCCGGCTCGATGTCCGCGAAGCGCACGACGCACATGTTCGTGGCCAGCGGCATGTTCGCCTTCTCCGCGACCCGCGCCATGCCCTCGATACCCGGCGTCGGGTCTTCGAGGTATTCCAGGACGCCATCGAGTTCTTCGGCGACTCGGATCCCGGTCTCGACGGTCCACGCCGCGTTCGGGTCGATGCGGAGCGGGTGGTCCGGGAACGCGTCCGCGAGCGCGCGGATCCCATCCATCTCCTGATCGGGGTCGAAGGCGCCGCCCTTCAGCTTGATGGAGCCGAAGCCGTACTCCTCCACCATGCGGCGCGCCTCGCCGACGAGTGCCTCCGGCGTGGTGACTTCACCCCAGGAGTCCGCTTCGGCGCCGATGTGGGCGCCGAACTTGTAGAACAGGTAGGCGGAGAAGTCGACGGCGTCACGCGCCTTGCCGCCGAGCAGGTCCACCACCGGCCTGCCGAGGTAGTGGCCCTGCGCGTCGAGCGCGGCCACCTCGAACAGGGAGTACACGCTGGCGACGGTCTTGCTGACGGAGAAGCCGCCGGTGAGGCCGTGCGCGTCGGCGAAGACGACCTCGCCGAGCGTGGTGGCGACCTTCCGGCGGAGGCCGGGCAGGTCGAACACGTCGTGCCCCTTGAGTTCCGGGAGCACCTTCCGGACCTGGTCGAGGAACGCGAGGTCACCGTAGGACTCGCCGAGGCCGACCACACCGTCCTCGCAGATCAGCTGGACGACACCGCGCAGCGCGAAGGGCTCGTGCACGCCCATCGCGTTGAGCAGCGGAGGGTCGGCGAAGGCGACCGGGGTCAGGACGACGTCGAGAACCTTCATCGTCAGGCACCGGCCTCGACGGACTTGAGGACGGCGAACCCGTCGTCGATGATCTTCTCCAGGCGGGCGATCTGGTCCGCGGTGGGCTCGACCAGCGGCGGCCGGACCGAGCCGACCTTGTCACCCCGCAGGCGCGCGGCGGCCTTGACCAGCGACACGGCGAAGCCCCGTCCCTCGTCCCGCAACGCCACCAGCGGAAGGTAGAACCCGGCGAGCAACGCCTCCATGACGGCGTCGTCGTTCTCCGCGAGCGCGCGGTGGAAGCGGGCCGCGATCTCCGGGGCGAAGCAGTGCACGGCCGAGGAGTACCGCGCCACGCCGACCGCGGAGTAGGCGCGCGCGGAGACCTCCGCCGTCGGGAGACCGTTGAAGAACAGGAAATCCTTGGCCCGGTCGGTCCCGGCGGAGCGGATCGTGGTGATGATCCGGCTCATCAGCTCGACGTCGCCGAAGCCGTCCTTGATGCCGACCACCGACGGGATGCCGAGCAGGTCTACGGCCGAGTCCGGGGTGAACACGCCGGTGGACCGGTGGTAGACGATCACCGGGATCGAGGAGTCCCCGACGGCGTACCGGACGTGCTCGACCAGGCCTGACGGCGGACCGGTGACCAGGTACGGCGGCAGGAGGAGGACGCCGTCCGCGCCGCCCGCCTCCGCCGCCGCGATCCCGGCGCGGGCCGACGCCGCGCCTCCGCCCGCGCCGACCCACACGGGCACCCGCCCGGCGACGACCTCACGAGCCTTGCGCAGGATCGCTGCGTGCTCGTCCGGGGACAGCGAGCTGAATTCGCCCGTACCGCAGGCGACGAACAGCGCGCCGGCCCCGGCGGCCACATGGCTCTCGACGGTTTCCGCGAACGCGTCGAGGTTCAGTTCCAGCCCCTCGGTGAAGGGGGTCAAGGGGAACGCCAGTAGGCCGTCGAGTTCGATCTTGCGCTCTGCCATGGATTTCTCTTTCGTTCTTTGTGGATGGTCCCGGGTACGGGCCCGGTCAGGCGGGCACGGTGGTGCCGTCCTGCGACTTGGTGGGTGTGACGTCGTCGTCGCGGTCGATCGTGTCGATGATCTCGTCGGTGGCGGCCGTGCGCTCGGGCATGAGGTAGCCGAGCCCGATGAACAGCCCCAGCGAGACCAGGATCGGGGTGGACACGGTGACCGCGAGGGTGGCCTTGAAGCCGTAGTAGGCGATCGCGTAGGCGATGAGACCGCCCGCCCACGAGACCAGCGCCGCGCGGGATCCGGAACGGCGGAACCACGGGAGCATGCCGAGCAGCAACGGCACCGAGATCGGGCCCATCAGGGCCGCGACCCAGAGCACCACGATGCCGAGCACACCGCCGAGTTTGGGGGCCTGCGTGGCGACCGCCATGGTCAGCACGATGAAGATCGCGGTCGTGATGCGGGCGGCCAGCAGCCCCTGCGCCTCGGTCCACCGCCGGGTCTTCTTGATCAGCACCGGCAGCATGTCGCGGGTGATGACCGCGGAGATCGCGTTCGCGTCGGACGACACCATCGCCATCGTGTGGGAGAAGATGCCGGCCAGCACCAGCCCGATCAGGCCCGGCGGCAGGAACGTCGTCGTCATGATCGCGTAAGCGTTGTCCGGGTTCTGGATGTCCGGGATCAGCAGCGGCGCCGCGAACATCGGGAACATCATGAACAGGGGCCACACCAGGTACAGGATCGAGGAGAGCCGCGCGCCCCGGCGTGCCGCGTGCGTGTCCGGCGCGGCCATGTAGCGCTGCGCCAGGTTCCACATACCGCCGTTGTACTCCAGGGTTTTCACCAGCACGTAGACGAGCAACACCACGGTGGTGAACTTCGACGTGGTCGGGTTGAGGTGGCTCGGCGGGAGGTCGCCCCACATCGTCCACAGACCCGAGACGCCGCCGAGTTTGCCCAGCACCACCCAGAGCATGGCGATGGCCGCGATGGCCTGGATCACGAACTGGCCGAAGTCGGTGAGCGCGTCGGCCCAGAGACCGCCGACGGTGCAGTAGACCAGCGTGACCGAACCGGTGATGATGATCCCCCAGGTGTAGTCCACCCCGGCGAAGACGTTGAGGATCGTGGCGATCGCGAACCACTTCGCCGCGATGTCGAAGATCTTCAGCAGGCTGCCGCTCCACGCGAGCGCCTGCTGCGTCGGGACGTTGAACCGCCGCGCGAGGTACTCGAGCGGGGACGCCACCCCCAGCTTCGACCGGAGCCTGTTCCACCGGGCGGCGAACAGCCAGCTGCCGATCCCGACGCCGATGCCGATGCTGGCCATGCCCCAGAAGTAGACGGTGATCCCGCTCGTGTAGGCCACGCCCGCGTAGGCGACGAACAGCACCGCGCTGTAGCCGGACATATGGTGCGAGATCCCGGTCAGCCACCAGGGCATTCGCCCCCCGGCGGTGAAGAAGTCCTTCACGTCGTGGATCCGCTTGTGCGACCACCAGCCGATCACGACCATCAACGCGAAATACGCGCAGACCATCGCCCAGTCGAGTACGTGCACCGTTGACTCCTCTCCGCGTTCACGAAGGCCCAGCCCGACCTGTTCACATCCATGAACGGAGTCTGTTATAGTGATTATGTTCATCCATAAGAACGCTGTTCGGGACGCTAATATGGCCGGAGTCACAAGTCAACGGCCGGATGGAGGAGCGCGGATGCCACAGCAGGAAGCCGCTGTCACCGTGGCGAACGGCGCGCCCGCCGCCGAACCCGCCGGGGTCAAATCGGCCAGGCGGGCGATCGACCTCATCGAGACCTTCGCCGCGAACGACGTGTGGCTTTCCCTGTCGGATCTCCACGCGCGCACCGGTTTCCCCCGGTCGAGCCTGCACGGGCTGCTCCGCACCCTGCTCGAAGCAGGCTGGCTGGAGGTGGACCCGAACACCGCCCGCTACCGCCTCGGCGTCCGCGCGCTGATCTGCGGCACGGCGTATCTGGACCGCGACCCGGTCGTCCCGTACGCGACCGAGGCGCTGGAGCGGATCCGGGAGAAGACCGGCTACACCGCGCATTTCGCGCGCCGCGAAGGCACCGACGTCGTCTACCTGGAGACGCGCGAGTCCCGGCACTCGACGCATCTCGTGTCCCGCGTCGGCCGCACGCTGCCCACCCACGCGACCGCGCTGGGGAAGGCATTACTGGCCGAACTGACGCACGACGAGATCGACGGGCTCTTGACCGGAGAGCTGTCGGCGCTCACCCCGAACACCATCACCAGCGTCGAAGCGCTGCACGCCGAATGCGCGAAGACCCGCGAACGCGGCTATGCCTCGGAAGTCGAGGAAGGCAGCCTCGGCGTGCGCTGCGTCGCGGCCGTGATCCCGTACCGCATCCCCGGCACCGACGCGATCAGCTGCTCCATGCCGGTCACCGAAGTCACCGACGCCGACGCCCGGCGCGTCGGCGAACTCCTCGCCGAAATCACCGCGGAACTCGGCCAGCAACTGCGCCGCGCCGGTATCCGCTGATCATCCCGTACTTCCTTCACTGACAAGGGGTTCACATGGCAGAGCAGCGCGTCCTGATCACCGGCTCGGCGGGTATCGTCGGCACCCTGATGCGGCCGCGGCTACGCCGGCCCGGCCGGGTGCTGCGGCTGCTCGACCTGGCCGCGCAGCCCGAAGCCGCGGGCGGCGAGGACGTCGAGCTGATCACCGCTTCGGTGACCGACCCGGAGGCGATGGCGGAGGCCTGCGCCGGCGTCGACGCGTTGATCCACCTCGGCGGGCACAGCCGCGAGAACTCGTGGGAAGCCACCCTCGACGTCAACATCAACGGCACCCACACCGTCCTCGAAGCCGCACGGGCCGCCGGTGTGCCGCGTGTGATCCTGGCTTCCAGCAACCATTCCGTCGGCTTCCGCCGCAACGACGAAGCGGGCGAGGACGGCCTCCCCGCCGACTCCACGCCCCGGCCCGACACCTACTACGGCGTCAGCAAGGCGGCCATCGAAGCACTCGGCAGCCTGTACCACTCGCGGTTCGGCATGGACGTGATCGTCATCCGGATCGGCTCCTGCTTCGAAAGCCCGCTCGTCCTCGGCCCGCGCGGCCTGACGACCTGGCTCTCCCCCGACGACGGCGCGCGCCTGTTCGAGGCGTGCCTGAGCTACCCCTCCCCCGGCTACCGGCTGATCTGGGGCGTCTCGGACAACACGCGCCGGGTCTACTCGCTCGCCGAAGCCGAGGCGCTGGGCTACAAGTCGCTCGACAACGCGGAGACCTACGCCGACCAGCTGGCGGACATGCCCGCGCCGACCGGGATCGCGGCGGAGTACGTCGGCGGGCCGTTCTGCACCGCGCCGCTGGGGGCGCACAACCCGCTCTGAGGTCTCGGTTCACGTTGGGTGACGGGTGTGTGGGAATAGGGACGTTGAATGTCCCTGTTTCCACACACCCCTCTCCGGATCAACCGGTCAGACACCGCGGTCTACTGCTGGACGTAAGGGACGCCGGGTGACAGAGGCGCGAGGTGCCGTGAACGTGCGCCTGCCTTCGTCCTTCCCTGAACCCGCCACGTGAAGCGTCGCCACCACCTAGGATCACCTCGGCGCGGTCCGGACGTCACGACCTCCGGCGGGGAAGCTGTGGAAGGCAGGTATGTCAACCTTTACGTTCGCGAGCATTGACGTCATCCCGCGGGTATTGCAGCTCGTCGTGGGTCTGCTCGGCTTGATCCTTTCGATCAAAGCCCGGTCCCGCGGAGTCTCCGGCCTGATGGTGGGTGCCTTCGTGCTCATGCTCGTCGCGACGGCCGCGGGCATCATCTGGCGGTTCGTGTCGGTGAACGTGCCGTCCTGGGCCTCGTCCGGCGGCCTCTCCGTCGACGAGATCCAGTGGATCTTCATGGGTGTCAGCATCCCGCTCGACGCCGTCGCGCTGCTCTCCTGGCTCCTGGTCGCCATCGCGGTCGCCAAGAGCGGGAATCCGTCTCGGCAGCAGCCTGGCTTCGCGCCCAACCCAGGACCGGTCAACTATCCGATGACGCCACAGCCGGGGTTCCAGCCGCCACAGCCCGGCTACCCGCAGTCCAACCCGCCGACTCAGCAGCCACCGAGCTGAGACCCACGTACACGATCAGGCCCGTTCGATCCCGAACCGGGCCCGATCGTGTGTTTCCAGTGCCTCGCTACGACGCCCACTCGTACAGGCTGTAGTGCATGAACTTCAGCCTGCATTGATATTTGGGCCACCAGTCCTTCTGCACGCCATACCTCCCCCAGGCGTGGCAGTTGGCGCGGGCGGCCCACATGCTGACGCCGTCCACGAACCAGTAGCGCGCGTGCGCCCACTGCCAATGTCCCTTCTGTGCCTCGGCGGCGACGCCGCCGCTCGGCGTACCAGCGGTCCCGGCCATCGCCGGAGCGGTCATCACGCTCGCCGATGCACCCGCTATCAGCAGCGCCGTCGCGAGACGTACGAAGATGAGTTTGAGCGACATCATTCTCCTTCCGTGAATCGCCGGATCCCGTTCGGGCCAACGACGCCAGGATGGCTGGACCTCACAGGTGATCCAAGGCCTTTTCGCTGGAGGGAAAAGGTCAGCGCACTGAGACCTCCATCCCGTTGCGCGAGGCGGCATTTCATGGCTCACAGGGGCGGAGCCGACCCAGTTTCAACACCGTGACCTGCACCAATCCGCCCTACAGCCGCAGAACGAGTCCGCAATAGAGACCTTTCTGTTGCATGGCACAGAATTTCGTGCCCCCATGAGCACGCCGATAGCTTCGAATCCATGGAATGGAGCTTTCACTCGGCCGAAGAAATCATTGCCGCGTTGCGCGCCGGCGCGGTGACATCGGCGGAATTGACCGACGAGGCGATCACCAGGATCGAGGGCGACGACAAGGTGATCAACGCGATCTGCGTGCCGGACTTCGACCGCGCGCGGGCCGCCGCGCACCGTGCCGACCAGGCACGCGCGCGTGGTGAGGACCGGCCGCTGCTCGGCGTCCCCGTGACTGTCAAGGAGTCGTACGACATGGCCGGGCTGCCCACGACGTGGGGCATGCCGCCGCACCGCGACCATATGCCCGCCGAGGACGCGGTTCAGGTGTCGCGGCTCAAGACCGCGGGCGCGGTGGTGCTCGGCAAGACCAATGTCCCGTTGGGACTGCAGGACATCCAGAGCTTCAACGAGATCTACGGCACCACCGTGAACCCGTGGGATCATGGTCGTACACCGGGCGGGTCCTCCGGCGGCTCGGCGGCGGCACTGGCGTCCGGGTTCGGCGCTCTGTCCATCGGCTCCGACCTCGCCGGCTCCCTGCGCACGCCCGCGCATTTCTGCGGCGTCTACGCCCACAAGCCGACGCTCGGACTGGCGGCCGTCCGCGGCATGGTCCCGCCGTCCGAGCCTGCCTTCCCGGCCGACCCCGACCTCGCTGTCGTCGGTCCGATGGCGCGGGCCGCGCGCGACCTCGCGCTCCTGCTCGACGTCATGGCCGGACCGGACCCGCTGACGTACGGCGTGGCGCATCAATCGGCGCTGCCGCCCGCCCGCCACGAGCGGCTCCGCGATTTCCGGGTCCTGGTCGTCGACGACCATCCGCTCATTCCGACCGGGGCCGCCGTGCGGGCGGGCGTGCACCGGGTGGCCGACGCGCTCGTCGGCGGCGGCGCCCGCGTCGCGTTGCGTAGTCCTCTGCTGCCCGATCTGGCCGAGGCCGCGAAGCTCTACATGGAGTTGCTGATTTCGGGCTCCGTCGCGCGTTTCCCCATCGAATCACTCGAGAAGCTGCGGGCCGACGCGGACGACAAGAGCCTTGACGCCGTTCGGCTGGACGCCATGCTGTTCAGCCACAGCGACTGGATGGAGGCGGACAAGCGCCGGGAGGTCCACCGCCACGGCTGGCGGCGGCTGTTCGGCGAGTTCGACGCCGTGGTGTGCCCGATCACGCCGACGCCCGCCTTCCCGCACGACCACCACCCCAATCCGATGGAACGGCACATCGACATCGACGGCGTCGAGTACCCGTACTTCGATCAGCTCGTCTGGGCGGGCCTGGCCACCATGCCGGGCCTGCCTGCCACCGCCATACCGGCGGGCCGATCTCCCGAGGGCCTGCCGGTCGGCGTGCAGCTGATCGGTCCGATGTTCGAAGACCGCACCCCGTTGCGGCTGGCCGAACTACTCGAACGGGAGATCGGCGGCTTCCAAGTACCAGGCGGCGGCGTGCGATAGGTTGCCGGCCATGACCCACCTCGGTCACGTCGTCTGGCCACCCACCCCGATCAAGACCGAGCGGCTCGTCCTCCGCGGGTCCGAGGCCCGTGACCGCGCGGCGTTCATCGAGCTCTTCGCCTCACCAGAGGTGGGCACGTACATCGGCGGCGCTCGACCACGTGAGGAGCTCGAGCGCACGAGCCCCGCGATTCCGGGCAGGCGACCGGGACTGTTCGTCATCGAGCTCGACGGGTCGCTGATCGGCATGATCACGCTCGATCAGCGTGACGCGGAGCGCCCGGGGCATATCCGTCCGGATGCCGGGGAGACCGAACTCGGCTACCTGCTTTTGCCGCGGGCGTGGGGACGCGGGTACGCCACCGAGGCCTGCGCGGCGGCACTCGACTGGTTCGCCGAGGCGCTTCCTGACGAGCCGGTCGTGCTCTGTACGCAGACCGCCAACGAAGGCTCGATGCGCCTCGCGGCGAAGCTCGGGTTCACTGAAGTGGACCGATTCGAGGAGTACGACGCGGAGCAGTGGTTCGGTGTCCGGTACCCGCCTTCCCGCTGAGCGCACGGAACTCGTGAGTGGTGAGGACGGTTCTAACCGTCCTCACCACTCACGAGGCGGAAATCGTGTCAGCCCACCGCGATCGACTGGAACGTCACCGGGATCCGCGGCGGCCCGGTCCCGTCGCCCGGCCCCTTCGAGTCGTCCACGCCACCGCGCGCGACCTTGTCCAGCGTCTGGAGGCCGGCGTCCGAGATGCTCCCGAACACCGTGTACTCCGGCGGCAGCTCGGCTTCTCCGTAGACCATGAAGAACTGGCTGCCGCCCGAGTTCGGCGCCTGCCTCTTCGCCATGGCGAGAATGCCCCGGCCGTACTTGATCTGGGGGAAGACCTCGTCCGGGATGGTGTATCCCGGCCCGCCCATTCCGGAACCTTCAGGGTCGCCGCACTGGAGCATCTGCAGTCCCGAGGTACCGAGCCGGTGGCACGAGGTTCCGTCGAAATATCCCTGCTGCGCCAGCGAAAGGAAGCTCGCCACGGTGCACGGCGCGAGCCCGCGGTCCAGCGTCAACCCGATGTCACCGGCGGTCGTCTTGACCGTGACCTCCGACGTCCCGGACGCCGGGGTCGGGCCCGCCGCGGGCGGGTTCGCCTTCTTCGGCACCGAACCGGTGGAATCCGCCGGGTAGGCGCAGTCCGTCGGATCCGCCAGCGGCGCTGTGCGTTTCGGCAGCTCGGCACGCCCGGCCGGGATCTGCACCGGGCTCTGCGTCGTCGTCTCCTCGGAGCTGGACGTCGGAGCCGGCGAGGACGACGACGACACGGCCGCGCTCGTGTCCTTCGAGTCCGGCAGGAAGAACCCCGGCGCCACGAAGCCGGTGATCGCCACGACGGCGACGATCACGACAAGTCCCAGCGCACCCAGGCCGACCCAGAGCACCGTCTTGTTCGACGACGGCGGCGGCTGTTGCGGCGCGCCGTACCAGCCTTGCTGCTGGTACGGCTGCTGCGGATAAGGCTGCTGGTACTGCGGAGCCCCGGGGTCGGGCGCCTGGCCTTCGGGCTCGCCCGGCTGCGGCGGCTGGGACATCTGTGCTCCTGTCGTCCGGAAGAAGTACAGGAACACTCTCGCGTATCGCCGCTCACGACGTCACGGCATCCCCCATGGTGCGCTGGTCCCGTTCGACGGGACGGGCCGGATCTCGAGGTCCGGCCGGTCGCCCGCGCGGTGCACGACGGCCTCCTCCCCACGCCGCAGGTCGACGTGGACGTCGCCGTTCGGCGACCGCCGCCAGCGTTTCGGCCGCCCCCACCGGTCGCGGACGGTCAGCTCGCCGTCCATGTCCGTCCGAAGCACGCACGGCGCCCCCGCCTCGCTGGTGATCTTGACCCAGCGGGTCTTCCCCGCCTGCCGGGAAGCGGTGACCAGGAACGCGCCCTCCGTCCGGAAGTCGCGCAACGCGGCGTCGGCCCAGGCGGCGGGCACGGCCGGGAACAGCCGGATCACCCCGCCCCAGCTCTGCACGAGCATGTCGTGCAGCGACTGCGCGGCTGAAAGCGGCGTCTCGATCACCGGGCCGGATTCCTTGTACATCGTGTTCGGCTGGATGTAGCGCCGCTGCAGTTCGCCGAGGTAGAACGCCGCCTTCTCGCCGCGCAGCATCTGCGCCGACATCGACGCGGCGCCGGTGAACGTGTAGCCCTGCAACGCGCCTTCGAAGCCCACCCAGTGGTCGAGCGAGGTCTCGATGATCCGCCGATGCTCCGGCCGCTCCCAGGTGATCTCGTACAGCGGGTAGATCTGCAGCAGATGCGAGTAGTGCCGATGCGATTTCGCGAACGGCACCCCCGCGCCGATCATGTAACCGTTGGTGTCGGCCGGATACGGGACCAGGGTGGCCAGCACCTCCCGCCACCGCCCGGCGAGCGGGTCGTCGACGCGCAGTTCCGCCGCCGACTCCAGCAGGGTCTTGCAGCCCCAGCGGATCAGCGCGAGATCGTAGTTGCAGTCCGGCGCGTTCACGCCGTACTCCGGCGAGAACGTGGCCGGGAGATGCAGTTTGCCGTCCGGCCCGGGCGCCAGGAAGTGGAGGTAGTAGTTGATCGCCTTGCGCAGCAGCGGGAACAGGGTGTCCCGCAGGAGGCGCCGGTCCATCGTGTGCCGATAGGACAGCCAGACGTTGTGCAGCGCCCAGGTCAGATTGCCGACCTCCGGAGTCGGCGTCTCCTTGCCGGGGATGCCCACCGGGAAGCCTGCGTTCGTCCCGACGGCGCCGTTGAGCAGGGTCATGTCGGTGGTGCGCGGGATACCCGCCGAATCGTGCTGGTAGGGCTCGGCGACCTGGCTCGTCAGGTTGGCCCGGAACCTGTCGAGCGCGTGGCTCACCGCGTCCAGTTCGAGATGATTGGACCCGTGGATGAGCCAGTACTCCAGCTGGACGTTCAGGTTCCACCAGGTCGCGGGCCACGGAGTCGGCTCCAGCCACGGTCCGCAGGTCGCCATCACCGGCGCTTCCCGGCGCGCGGCGGAGGCGATCTTGTACAGCTGGATCCAGTAGAAGCTCTGGAGCCGAGTGTCCGGAACGGACAGGAAACCGTGCCGATAATAGTCGTGCCACCAGCGACGATGCCCGGCCGTCAACGCGGAGAACGGCTCTGCCCGGCGGACCGTCTTCAACGCCTCTCGCGCGGCCGTCCGCTTCGGGAACGACCACGCCACGGACGTGTACAGCGTCCGCTTCGATCCACGGGTGACCTCGCGCCACGCCGTGACGTGCTCCCCGCCGGACAGCAGGGTCTGCACGGAAAGCCTGGCGTCGCCGCTGCTTTCCAGAGTCGCGGGCGGATTTGCCACGTACCCGGCTGGCGGCGGCTTCCCGAACTTCGGATCGGTTCTCGGGCTCACCGCCTCGGCCGGATGGAAGATCCATTCGAAGCCGCGCTCCCCCTCGGTCGGCTCGATCTCGACGGCCAGCAGCGACTGTCCGGTGTGGACGATCGCGCGCAGTGAGAGACTGCCCGCGGCCGTGGTGATCGTGCCCCTCAGTTCGGCGTTCCAGAGGTCCATCCGCCAGTCGATCCCGGTGATGGCGCCGACCGGTTCGAGGGTGAAGTACCCGATCGGCAGCCGCGCGAGCCCGAACAGGGAGCCGAACTCCGGCCGGTGATCCTGCACCTCGCTGTGCTGGACGTTGAACCGGACGGCGTTCCGGCCCGGCTCGGCGTAGATGCCCGAGCCGAGGAAACCGTTGCCCAGGAAGGGGCCTTCGTACCAGGTCTTCGGCATGCGGCGCCAGCTCAGGTCGGCCGCGCCGAGGAACCCGGGCCAGTCGATACCGCCGAGCGCGAAGTCGTTCTCCACCGCCGAAGCCGACGGCGCGAACCCGGCCGCCGCCACGCCCGCCAAGGCCCCGCCGAGCATCGTCCTGCGAGTGATGTCCATCCTCAGATCCCCCATGCCGGAGTTCCACGATCACCAGGAACGTCCCGTGGCTCCAGCACCGGACGTGTGCCGCGTCGCGTGACGACGGCCGTCCCGCCGCGGCCGAGCGGGATCGAGATCGTGCCGGGGCCCGCGTGCCGCCAAGGAAGCCGCCGTCCGCGCCCGTCACGGACCTCGATGTCACCGGGGATCCCGTGCCGCAGCGTGAGCGGCTCCCCCGCCTCGCTGCGGACGCGGACCCATTCGGTCGCGCCGTTCGCGCGAGATGCGTCCACAAGAAAGGCGCCCTCCGCACGCAAGCTCTCGAAGGACGCGTCGGGCCACGTCGACGAGACCGACGGAAAGACCTTGAGCACTCCGTGATCACCCTGCAGCAGCATGTCCACTATGGACTGAGCGGCGGTGATGGGACTTTCGATCGCGAGGTTCGCACCCTCGCGGTACATCGTGTTCGGTGTCAGCTGCGTGTTGGCCACGACGGTCCCGTCGAGGAAGATCTTCAGATACCGCAGGGCCTCCTCCGGCGCGTCCATCACGGAGCTCATCGACGATGCCGCCGCGAAACTGTAGCCGTGCCATTTCTCCTGCGCGGCGGACCAGTGCGCGAAGGTGCGGCGCATGATGTCCCGGTCGCCGGGACGGTCCCAGAGCTTCTCACGCAGCGGATAAAGCCAGAGCAGATGAGAGAAGTGCCGATGCGAGTCGGCCAGCGGGACACCGTCGCCGATCAGCACGCCCTGCGCCGGATCCTGGTGGTAGGACACCAGTTTCTCGCCGATCTCCCGCCACGCCGGTACCCGCGGGTCGTCGATCCGCAGCTTGGCCGCCGATTCGACGAGGGTGCGCGCGGCCCAGCGGATCAACGAGAGGTCGTAGGTGCAGTCGGCCGCGTCGGCGTACTCGGGTGACCTCGTCATCGGCAGGTGCAAGGCGCCGTCCGGGCCGGTGGCGAGGAAGTGGCGGTAGTAGTTGAGCGCCTTGGCGAGCGTCGGATACAGCACGTCCCGCAGGACGCGGACGTCCATGCTGTGCCGATACGCGAGCCAGACGTTGTGCAGGCCCCAGATCAGATTGCCGGTCTGGTCGTTCTTGGTGGCGGGGCCAGGGATCCCGACCGCGCGGGTGCCGCCCGGCCGCAGCCGCCAGTCCCCCGGATGCGAAAGGGCGTACGTGTCACCGTCCCGGTAAGCGGGAGGGACCGAGAGTTCGAGGTTGGCGTGGTCGCGGCGGAACGTCGCGGTGACGGCGTCGAGTTCGGGATGGTTGCTGCTGTTGACGATCGGGTACGTGACCTGGACGTTGAG
Organism: Amycolatopsis roodepoortensis; assembly: GCF_024628825.1. NCBI lineage: Bacteria > Bacillati > Actinomycetota > Actinomycetes > Pseudonocardiales > Pseudonocardiaceae > Amycolatopsis > Amycolatopsis roodepoortensis. Next base: position 8,718,838 of record NZ_CP102415.1, on the reverse strand, counting down.
GTTCCACCACACCGCCGTCCAGCTGTTGCCGGCCTCCGGGAACCACGGGCCCCATTCGGCGACGACCGGTCCGTTCGCACGGGTGGCGCAGGCGGTCTTGTACAGCTGGATCCAGTAGAACCGCTGGATCCGTTTGTCCGGAACGGATACGAAACTACGGCGGTAGAAGGCGTTCCACCAGCGCCGATGGCCGGCGACGAGCCCGTCCGGGTGCACCGCCGACGCTCGGTGGACCCTCCTGATCGCCTCGGCGGTGTGGGTCGGCTCGGGGAACGCGTACGCGACCGTCGCCGCCAGGAGTCGTCGCGTGCCGATCTTCCGCTCACGCCACGCCGTCGTGTACCCGCCACCCGCGTGGAGCGGCTGCTCGCAGTAACGGACCTCGCCCGCACTGGCGAGCGTCGGATCGGGATTCGCCGTGTACTCCGGCGGTTTGCGGATCGTCCTGGTCGTCGCCGATACGAGGGGCGTGAACCCCCATTCCGCGGACGCCTCCCCGGTGAGCGAGACGAGGAGGAGGTCCTGGTCGTTGTGGACCAGCGCGGAGAACCGCACCGAACCCCGGGTGGTGGTGATCGTGCCGCCGAGTTCGGCGTTGTACAGGTCCAGGTGCCAGTCCACCGCGGTGATCGCGCCCTCGAAGGTGAGGGTGAGGTAGCCGATCGGGAGCCGCGAGTACCCGATGGCCGCTTCCCACTGCCCGCGCTGGTCCTGGACCTGGGAATGGCCGAGCATCACCTTGAGGACGTTCGGCCGCGCGTCCGCGTAGAACTGCACGCCGAGGAAGCCGTTGGCGAGGAACGGGCCCTCCTGCCAGTTCTTCGGCATCCGCTTCCAGGCCATGCGCGCGTCGTCGACGATCCGGCGGTGGACGTCCTGTCCGGCGAGCGCCGGCGGAGCCCCCTGAGCCCACAGCCCACCGAGCGTGGCCGCCCCCGCCGCGACCCTCAGCATCGATCGTCTGGACAGCTCGGCCATGGGTCGCCTCCAGATTCATACTACGTTTATCGCAGCTCAAGTCCTGGCGACCGGCATGTTTCCAGAAATAGTCGAGCTTTGGCCACCCCCTTCACTCGCGCAGCCGTACATACATCGGATGTATTACTGGACAATTCACTGCTTGTTGAGCAAGCGCGCCTTCAGTGTCCGGACGGCCGCGTCGGACACGCCACGCTGCCGGGCCCAGCCCGCGAAGCCACCGAAGTCGTCCTCGACGCTGTCCAGCAAGGCGGTGATCGTGCTCTCCGTGCACCGGAACAGTTCCTCCGGCAAGCCGAGCGGCCGGAACCGCTCGATCACCCGGGGAAGGCTGTACGCGCTGCGCAGGTAGTCATGGACGATCAGCTCGCGCGGCGCACCGGCGAGCCCGAGCGCGAGCGCCGTGACGACGCCTGTCCTGTCCTTGCCCGACGCGCAGTGCACCACGACGGGACGGGCCAGCAGGACGGCCAGGATCTCGATGGCGATCGGGAGGTTCTCGTCGTGCCGGAGATGATCGACGTAGATCTCCTCCAGCGCGCTCGACCGTCCGCTTTGGACGGTCCGCAACGGCACGTTCACATAGCGGACGCCGGGTAGTTCCGCCCTGCCCTCGCCGACCGTCTCGGCGCTGGAGCGGAGATCGAGCACACTCTCGATACCGAACCGGCCGAGCATGAGCTCCTTGTCGGTTACGGTCAGCGCCTGCAAGGTGTCGCTGCGGAACAGCCGCCCCGGCCGGATCGGCCCGCCGCCGGTGTCGCGGAAGTTGAACGCGCCGGTGAGCGCGGAAGCCACCGCGGTCACCGGGAATCCCCCACCGTCTCGCCGAACGTGATGGTCCCCGCCGAACCGTCGACGGTGATCACCTGGCCGGTGACGATCTGAGTCGTGGCGCCGGGAACGCCGACCACGGCCGGGATCCCGTGTTCCCTGGCCACGGTGGTGCCGTGGGAGATCATCCCGCCCGTTTCGGTCACCAGCGCGGCGGCCGTCAGGAACAGCGGCGTCCAGCCGGGGTCCGTCGTCGCGGCGACCAGGATCTCGCCTGGTTCGATCCGCGCGCCGTCCGGATCGTGGATCACCCGCGCCCGGCCGGTCGCCACCCCGGCGGCCGCCGCCAGCCCGGTGAGGTCGCTACCGTCCGAAGTGGATTCGAGGGCGGGCGCGGTGCCGTCGGACAGCACGACCGACGGCACCCGGGGCCGCCGGGATTCCCGCTCCCAGACCTCTCGCCGACGTGCCACAGTCGCGCGGAAGTCCCTGCTGTCCAAAGCTTCGCGAACCTCGGCGAGATCGAGGAACATCACGTCGCCGGCCCGTTCCAGCCGCTCCGCCCGCACGATCTCCTCGCCGATGAGGAGCAGTTGCGTCCGGAGGGCGGTGAAACCGCGCATGAGGCAGAACTTGGGGAACTCACGCAGCCCACGCAACCGCCTGGACCTCCGAAGCAGGAACCGCGCGAGCAACGCCCGGTGCAGCTTGGTCACCGGAAGCCGCTGGGTGAGCTCGACGATCCGCGCTTCGGCCGCCGCGGCCGCCTGCTCGAAGCGCGTCTCCGCGTCCTGCTCCTCGCCTTCCGCGCGAAGCAGGTTCGACAGCATCGCGAAGACCGGCTCGGGGTCGTCGGACCAGCGAGGCACCCCGAAGTCGATCTCCGAGGTCGCGCGGCAGCCGTACTCGGCCAGAAACTCGGCGACGCCGTGCTGGATCACCTCCGGCAGGGTCCCGGCGAGGTGCTTGGCGGCCAGTTCGTCGGGCGCTGTTTCCAGCAACAGCCGGAAGGCCTCCTCGTCGCGCCGGATCGCGGCCGCCGCCCGCCACAACGCCAGGTCCATCTCGGTGGTCGGATTGTGCGGGATCCCCCGGAAGACGGTGGCCACCTCGGCATCGCTCACGTACCCGCGCAGCAACTGCCCGGCCAGCTGCCCGCCTGTCCCGCCCGCGGTGTTGGCGTCGCGCGGGAGGTTCGCTTCGATCCGGCAGACGTCACTCCGGACCGATTCCACAAAGGACAGACGTTCCTCCGCCGTCGCCTCGGCGGGTCCGGCGAAGGCGGCGATCCGCCGCTCGGCGTCGCGGACGACCTCGGCGCGAGCCCGATCCGGCCACAGCCAAGCCGGGATCATCCGTTCCCAGCGGCGACGCCGTTTCTTCGGCGGGACGTCCTCCTCGGAACCGGGCGCCACCGAGGGGAACCGGCGATCACGGCCGAGCTGCTCGACGAGCCGTCCGGAAGGCGCGGCGAGACTGTCCACGAACGCGGACATCTTCGGCCGCTTCGCCGGGCTCCGCACGCCGTCGGTGATGTCCCAGTACAGCCACCCGTCCACGTCGGTGATCTCGGTGGAGAAGCCGAGCGCGGTCATGTACGCCGCCATCCCGCGCTGGCGTTCGCGGATCATGCACGCACCCATCGGTGTGAAGGGACGGTTGATCCCCTGATAGACGTTGACCGACCAGTACGCGCGCGGTTCCTCGCTCTCCGGGACCGGGAACAGTGTGGTGATATGCCTCGACTGGGTCAGCCACAGTTCGCCGTCACCGTTGAACGCCCACTCGACGTCCTGCGGCGCGCCGAAGTGCTTCTCCAGATGCCTGCCGACGGCCGCGAGTTCACCCAGCCGTGCCGGCGTCAGGCAGCCGTCGTCCGGGCCTTCGAGGGATTCGCCGTCGACGGTCAGCCGGTAGTGATCCGGGGTCACCGCACCGGAGACCACCGCTTCGCCCAGACCGGGAGCGGCGTCGACGATGTTCTCGGAACGCTTGCCCGACACCGGATTCGCCGTGTACAGCACACCGGCGCATTCGGCGTCGACCAGCCGCTGCACGATCACCGCGATGGCGGGATCGCGATCGGTGCCGTGTGCCGCCCGGTACCTGGTCGCCCGCTCCGACCAGAGCGAAGCCCAGCATCGGCGTACCGCCGCGAGCACCTCGCCGGAGCCCCGGACGTCGAGGAAGGTGTCGTACTGCCCGGCGAAACTGGCGTCCGGCAGATCCTCGGCCGTCGACGAGGACCGCACCGCGACCGCCGCCGGCTCAGCTCGCGAAAGCCGTTCGTACGCCTCGACGATCCCGGTTTCGAGCCGGGCCGGGATCGGCACGGTCAGGACGTGGGTCCGCAACCGGCCCGCCAGTTCGGCCAGGCGGCCCTCGTCGTCGGACGGCACACTGGTCAGCTCGCCGAGCAACCGCGGGCCCTCGCCGTCGGAGAGCACCTGCCGGTACGCGGCGGTCGTGACGCAGAAACCCTCCGGCACGGGAAAACCCGCCGAAGTCATTTCCGCGAGGTTCGCCGCCTTGCCGCCGACGAGGTCGCGCGGGATTCCTCCCGCTTCGGCGAGCTCGAGAATCACTTTCATTACCTCCAGGGGGTGTTTGCTTAGCCTAAGCTTGCATCCTCAACCTGGGTTGAGTTCAAATGATGACATGGAATCCGCATCGATCAGAGAGGTCGCCGACCGGTTCGACCTTCCGGTTTCGACCCTGCACTACTGGGAACGCCGCGGACTGATCAAGCCGCACCGGCGATCCGGCTGGCGTTACTACGACACCGACCAGCTCTACCGGATCGCCCTGATCCGGCTGTGGCGGGACACCGGCCAGCTCAGCCTCGACGAGATCGCGACCGTGCTCGCCGGGCGCACCGCCACGCACGACTGGCGGGACACGGTTTCGGCCCGTATCGAAGCCCTGGAGTCCCAGCTCGAAAAGCTCGCTACCGCGCGGACCTATCTGCGCCATCTGCTCCGCTGCCCCGAAAACACGCTGGAACGCTGCCCGGAGTTCCGGTCCACAGTGGAGCTTCCAGGCGCTTGACCTCAAGCCGGGTTGAGGAGGCAGGCTACCGGAGTATGACCGCCCGTGGCCTGATCGACACCACCGAGATGTACCTCAAAGCAGCCTACGAGCTGGAAGAGGACGGTGTCGTCCCGTTGCGCGCCCGGATCGCGGACCGGCTCGAGCAGAGCCCGCCGACGGTCAGCCAGACCGTGGCCCGCCTCCAGCGTGACGGTCTCCTCCTGATCGCGGAGGACCGGCGGCTGGAGCTTTCGCCGGAGGGACGACGGATCGCGGTGCGGGTGATGTGCAAGCACCGACTCGCGGAAACCCTGCTCTATCGGGTGATCGGGCTGGACTGGGTCCGGCTGCACGACGAGGCCTGCCGCTGGGAACACGTGATGTCCGACGCCGCCGCGCGCCGGATCTTCGAACTCTGCGGCAGGCCGCGGTTCAGCCCGTACGGCGGGCCGATTCCCGGATTGACCGTTCTCGGCCTGTCCGGGCTCGCCCCGGTGCCGGCGCCGCCGGGGATGCGGCCCGCCACCCATGCAGGAGGGCACGAGGTCCGGCTGCACCGGATCAGCGAACGGATCCAGGACGATTCCGCGTTCCTCGGAACGCTTCTGGCCGCGGGCCTCACCCCTGGTGCGCGGATGACGCTCACCCCGGCCGACGGACGACGGCTCGAAGCGCGTACGGCCACGGCGACCGTGCTCCTCGAGCGAAACCAGGCGTCGAAGATGATCGTCTGCGATCCCCCCGCACCGATTTCCCCGGTCCCGGCGCGCACCCGCTGCGTCGCCGGTCGCTGAGCCGTTCTTTCGCGCATTGCATATCGTTTTTCGAACAGGCGTGCGCGTTCCAGCCGAGCCAGGCAGTAAGATGTCATATGATCTGCCGATCTGATGTCCAGCTCCGGGGGCCGAAGGAGGGAGACCGCCATGCCACTTCGAGCGGCCAGTACAGCGAGACTCTCGTCCACTGTGGTCGACCAGTTCGAGGAACTGATCGAGACCGGCGAATGGCCGGTCGGCTCCCGTATCCCGCCGGAACAGGAGCTGGTCGAACAGCTCGGTGTCGGACGCAGCACGGTCCGCGAAGCCGTCCGCGCCCTTGAGCACGCCGGGTTGCTGGAGCCGCGCCGCGGCGACGGCACCTACGTGAGAGCACGGCACGGGCTGTCCGCGGCCCTGCTGCGGCGAACCCGCGCCGCGAACGTGCTCGAAGTACTCGAAGTCCGCAACAGCATCGAGCGCCAGGCCGCCAGGACCGCGGCGGAACGCCGGAACGCCGAAGACATCGCCCGGATCACCGAGGCCCTCGCCGCCCAGCACGAAGCACGCGACGCCGGGGACGAAGACGCTTTCCTCGCCGCGGACAACGAATTCCACGCGGCGATCATCGCCGCCACGCACAACGCGGTCCTGATCGAATTGTGGGAGGGCCTCAGCTACGCGCTCAGCAGCGGAGTGGCGACGGTGATGGCCGAGCTGCGCCGCGAGCACATCGACTTCCCGGATCACGACACCCTCGCCGAGGCCATCGCCGACGGCGACGCCGACCGCGCCGAACGGGCCGTCGCGGTGATCATCGACGCCGCCGTCGCGGTGCTGACCAAGGCACAGAACAAAACCGCTTCCCGCAAGAGGAAGAGCCCGCCGAAGCGCCGTTGAGCGCACCTGGCCGGTCAGCCGAGACGGATGGCCGGCCGGTACAGATCGAACCAATGATGGAGATCAAGAACCCGGTCCAGGCCGTGTCGCGTCTGGCCGGTCAACGTCGCCGCGTCGGCCTGGACGGCGTCGTACACCCAGTCCCGGTTCACCAGCTGGAAAACCGGCGAGTCGAGGTCCGCCAGCACCTGTTTCGCCTGTGACTGAAGCGCGACCGCGTATCCGATGTCCTGAGTGGACGGGTACGGGCTCTTCAGCCGCTCGGTGACCGAGGTCGGCAGAAGATGCCTCGTCGCCTGCCGCAACAGGCTCTTCTCCCTTCCATCGAAGTTCTTGAACGCCCACGGAGTGTTGTAGACGTACTCGACGAGCCGGTGATCGCAGAACGGGACCCGGACCTCCAGCCCCACCGCCATCGACATCCGGTCCTTGCGGTCGAGCAGCACCCGGACCCACCTGGTCAGGTTCTGGTGACAGATCACCCGCATCCGTTGTTCAAGGGCGTCGTCCCCCGGGAGTTGCTCGACCTCCGCGACCGCGGCGGCGTACTCGTCGGCGGCATAGGCGGGCACGTCGAGCGCTTCGCGGACGTCACGGCGGAGCAGGTTCTCCCGATCACTGGTGACCGCGTTGCGGAACACCAGCCACGGGAACATGTCGGTGGTGCGGGATTCCTCTTCGAAGAACCACCGGTAGCCGCCGAACACCTCGTCCGCCGCCTCGCCGGACAAGGCCACAGTGGACTGCCGCCGGATCGCCTTGAACAACAGATAGAGCGAGAGGTCGACGTCGCCGAGCCCGGACGGCATGTCCCGCGCCGCGACGCAGGCCCGGCGCACGTCGGGATCGGTGAGCTCGGCGGGGTCCAGCACGACGTTCTCGTGCACCGAACAGACGAGATCGACGACGTCGCGGATGAACGGCGAATCGGGGGCGTCACGCATCTCGTCCGGGCGGAAGTTCTCCTCCTGCCCGGCGTAGTCGACCGAGAACGTGCGCAGTGGCTCACCCGACTCCGCGAGCCGCGACGCCGCGATCCCGGTGACCGCGCTCGAATCCAGCCCGCCCGAGAGCAGAACACACCTCGGCACGTCGGAGACCAGCTGGCGGTGCACGATATCGGTCATCAGCTCGCCGACCCGCGCCACCGTCGCGTCCTGATCGTCGGTGTGCGAAGCGGTCCGCAGCCGCCAGTAGGTGTGCGAACGGATCCCGCGATCGTCGACGGTGACGATCGATCCCGGTTCGACCTCGTGCATGTCCTTCCACAGCGACCAGCCGGGTTTCTTGGTGAACGCGACCAGTTCGCGCAGGCCGTCCGCGTCGACGACCCGCGGCGCCCGCGGGTTCGCCAGGATCGCCTTCGGCTCCGAACCGAACAGCACCCCGCCGGAGGTCGCTTGGTAGTAAAGGGGCTTCACGCCCATGCGATCCCGGATCAGCACCAGCTTCGCGGTGCGGGAGTCCCAGACGGCGAAGGCGTACATGCCGTTCAGCCGCTCCGCGACCCCCGCTTCCCATTCCAGGTAACCGCGCAGAACCACCTCGGTGTCGCTGTCGGTGTGGAACCGATGCCCCTTGTCCCTCAGTTCCTTCCGGAGCTCGGTGTAGTTGTATACCTCACCGCTGTACACCAGCGCCACCTCACCGGCCGGGGTACCGGCCGACATCGGCTGCACACCGCCGGGCAGGTCGATCACCGCGAGCCTGCGGTGCCCGAGCGCGGCGTGGCGGTCCAGCCAGACACCTCCGGCGTCCGGACCGCGGCAGGACATCGTCGCCGTCATCGCGTCGAGGATCGGTCGCTGGCTCCGCAGGTCGTCTTCGAACGACACCCAGCCGGTGATTCCGCACATTTCGCCTCCCAGTAACCGTGGTGTCAGCCGAAAACGGGTTCCGCGGTCCGCGTCCGCTTCAGCTCGAAGAAATACTCGAATCCAGTGAGCGCCCGGACGCCGTCGAAGATCCGGCCGGCGGCCTCACCGCGCGGGACCTGGGCGAGCACCGGGCCGAAGCAGGCGCTGCCGTCGATCCGCACGACCGGCGTGCCGAGGTCGGGCCCGATCGCGGTCATCGCCTCGTCGTGACTTGTGCGGATCGTGGCGTCGAGCGCCGTGTCCGTTCCGGCCTCGGCCAGTCCGGCGGGGAGCCCGGCCGCTTCGAGGGCCAGACCGGTGACCTCGCGGTAGTCCTCGTTCCCGCCGGGATGGATACGGGTGCCCATCTCGGTGTAGAGGGGTTCGACGACCTTATCGCCGTGGTCACGGGCGGCGGCCGCGATGACCCGCGAGAGGTACCAGCCCTCGCGCATCATCACTTCGTACTTTTCGGGCAACTGGTGGCCTTCGTTCAGCACGGCGAGGCTCATCAGGTGGAAGCGCAGATCGATCTCGCGCACTTCGGCCGCTTCGAGCAGCCAACGCGAGGTCTGCCACGCCCACGGGCAGATCGGGTCGAACCACAGGTCGGCCCGGACGGAGGTTTCGGTCATCGCTCTCCTCGTTTCTGGAGACAAGGCGGGTTCGCGTGGTTTGGAGACCGGACTGGCGGGGCGTGCCGGCCCGGGTGGTCGCGGCCGTGGCCGAGAGGGCGGCGGAGTCGCGAAAGCCACTTTCGGGACACCAAGCGTCGCGAAAGTGGCTTTCGCGACGCACACCTCGGCCACGGGGTTCAGCGAAAGCCACTCTCGCTAGGCGAAGGAAGCCGGGGTGTAGGCGCCTTCGGTCCGGGCGGCCTCGAGCACTTCCGGGTAGATGACCGACTTCGGGCGGTCCCCCGCCACGATGACGATCATCAGGCTCTCCTCCGTACCGGGAGCGGCCGCCAGATTGGTGAACCGGCGCTGGAGCCCGGCGGGCAGGGAGATGACGTCGAACGGGCCGAGGTCGACGTACAGGTCGTCCTCGTCGTTGCAGCGGAACCGCCAGGTGCCGCTCAAGGGGATGAACGTCTCGTTCGTGTCGTGGTTGTGCAGGATCGTGCCGTTCCCCGGCGTGGCCTTGATGTAGGCGAGGTTGAATCCCTCGGCGATGTCGATCGGCGCGTTCCCCGAACTCTTCGCGCCGATCGGGGAGATCACCTGTTCGTCGTCGGCACCGTTCCGCTCCGGCGGCCGGAAACCGATCACGTTGAACATCACCCGCGCGCAGCCCGCGAGCACCGTGTCCGGGGCGCCACCGTCCGTCCCGGCCAGGTCGGTGAACCTGGCGACCCGGGCGCGGAGGTCATTCTCGCTGAACCGGATACTGGCCATGAGGTCGCTGGACATTCCCGTCTCCGATCTTCGAACGTCGGTCGATCACTGGGGTTTTCCCGTTGCTTCCGGATTCGATGGTGGTGAGCACGAGGCTGTGTGCGGGAACCACGACGCCGTCCCCGATGGTCACGGGGCCGAGCACCGTCGCCTTGGCGCCGACGACCACCCGGTCGCCGATACGCGGATGCCGGGCCTCGCCCTCGGCCCTGGCGTTGTCGCGCCAGAAGCCGATAGCGCCCAGCGTCACCTGCTGATAGAGGGTCACGTCGTCGCCGATGACGGCGGTTTCGCCGATCACGACGCCGTGCCCGTGGTCGATGAAGAAGCGCCTGCCGATTCGGGCGCCGGGATGGATTTCCACCCCGGTAAGGATTTTCGCCGCGTTCGACAGCAGCCGGGCGAGGATCCGGTGGCCGCGGCGATGCAGCCGGTGCGCGAGCCGGTGACTCCAGACCGCGGGCAGCGCGGGATGGCAGAGCGCCTCCAGGCGCGAGGTCACCGATGGGTCTTTGTCCATTGTGGTCGCGAGATCCTCACGCAACCTGATGAGGGACCGCCGCATGTCATCCGGCCGTCTGCTCGGCCTTGACCCAATCCTCCTCGGGACCGGCGTCGGCGAACAGGGTCACGACGACCTGGCCGGGGCCGAACCGTTCGGCGACCTTTTTCGCGCTCAGCCAAGCGGCCGCGGCGGAGGCGCCGATCGAGGTACCGGTGAGTTTCCGGTACTCCACCATTCCCCGCAGGGATTCGGCGTAGGTGACGTGCAGGTGTTCCGCACCGGGGAGCTGGGTGTCGACGAAGGGCTGACGCAGCCCGTTGCCGAACCCGCCCGCCCCCGCGAACCGCGGCTCGGAATGTGGTGCCCGCTCGGTGCCGTACGGCATTTCCGACGGCGTGACACCGGCGACCACGAGGTCCGGCCACCGCGTGCGCAGCGCGCGGTGGACTCCGGCCAGCGTTCCGCCGGTGCCGATCGCACCGACCCAGGCGGCGGGCCGATGCTCGCCGAGCTGGTCCAGGATCTCTTTGCCGGTACCGAATTCGTGGGCCGCGACGTTGGCCGTGTTCCGGTGTTGCACGAGCGGGGTGAGCGAGGGATCTTCGGCGGCGATCCTCTCGCACACCTTGATCATTCCGAGCAGGCCGCCCGCCGCGTCGGCGAGTTCGATCTCCGCACCCGTCTTCTCCATCGCGGCCAGCAGGCTCGGTGGGATGACCGACGGGACCACGAGCCGGGTCGGGATCCCCGCCAGTTCGCCGAGACCGGCGAGCGCACGGGCCATGTTCCCGGCGGAGGCGTCCAGCAGTTTCAGCGGCTCCGGCCCGGTGTGCGCGGTGATCGCCCGGCAGACCAGCGCGAACGCGGTGCGGTCCTTCACCGAGCCGAACGGGTTGGCGAATTCGTACTTCGCCAGCACTTTCGCCCCGCCCGGCGGGCCGGGGACCTCGACCAGCGGGGTGTCGCCGAGCCGTCCGGCGAACTCCTGCAGGCCGGAATGCCTGCCCAGCGCGATCGAGTGATCCGGCGCCTCGGTGAGCGGTTCTTCCACAGTGAGAGCGATCTCTGGCTGAGCGGTATCGGTCATGCGAGTCCTTCCCCAGGCGCCACTCGAGCAGCGCGACGATCAGCGCGGCGTGGTGTTCGGGTGCGGATCCCTCGGCGGATCCGGATTCTCCGGTGGCGGAAAACGCTCGTACCGGTGGTCCGCGGGACAGGGCCGCCGGCTTGACGGCCGCGCGCGGGACCTGGTTCAGGCTAGCAAGTAAACACCTGCTCTGTCGAACATCAGACGTTCAGTCATCCGCTTGCCCGATGCGCACACGAACAGGTGATCCGGTTCGCCCGAGTTGACCTCAACCCGGGTTGAGGGTCCAAGGTTAGGCTAACCACACCTGATGGATCGGAGGCTGACATCGGCACCACGTTCCCGCTCCCGCGCACCCTCACCGCCACCGCGGCGGCCCTGCGGGACGGCACGGTCACCAGCATCGGCCTGACCGAGGCGGCGATGGCCGCCGCGGACCGCGGCGACGCGGTTTACGGCGCCTATCTCACCCGCCTCGACGAGACCGCTTTCACCGCGGCGAGACGAGCGGACGCCGAACTAGCCGGTGGGCTGGACCGCGGGCCGCTGCACGGGATCCCGATCGGCGTCAAGGACATCATCGCCACCGCCGAAGCCGCGACGACGGCGCAGAGCCTCGTGCACGACCGCGGCTGGCTGGCGGGAACGGACGCGACGGTCGCCACCCGGCTCAAGGCGGCGGGCGCGGTGCTCACCGGCAAGACGACCACCATGGAGTTCGCCTGCGGGATGCCGGAACAGCGGCATCCCTTCCCGATCCCCCGCAATCCGTGGCGCACCGGGCGCTGGGCGGGCGGTTCGAGTTCGGGTGCCGGGATCGGGGTCGCGACCGGGATGTTCCTCGCCGGGATCGGCTCGGACACCGCGGGCAGCATCCGGGTGCCCGCCGCGTTCTGCGGGGTCACCGGCCTCATGCCCGGGTACGGCCGGGTGCCGAGGACCGGTTGCGTACCGCTGGGCTACAGCCTCGACCGGATCGGCCCGCTGGCCCGTTCCGTACGGGACTGCGCGGCGGTGCTCGAGGTGCTCGCCGGGCCGGATCCGGCCGATCCCGACTCCGCGGCCCGGCCGGTACCGCGCCCCGGATTCCGTGGTGATCTCACCGGGCTGCGGATCGGGGTCGTCCGCGACCACCACTTCCCGCCCGGCCGCGATCCCGCGTTGGACGGCGTCTTCGCCGAGGCGCTCGCGGTGCTGGCCGGGCTCGGCGCGCGGTTGAGCGGGATCACGCTGCCGTATCCGGCCGAGCTGGTGACGGCCGTCCTGGTGACCGTCGCCAGCGAGGCGCTCGCCCACCACCGCGCGGAACTGTGCCATCGGTGGCTCGACTTCAGCCGCGGGACCCGCGGCCTGCTGGCCACCGGCGCGCTCGTCACCGGCGCCGACTACGTCCAGGCCCAGCGCGTGCGGCGGGTCGCGCAGCGAGCGGTCGACGAACTCTTCACCGAAGTGGACCTCGTCGTCTGCCCGACGGCGTCCGTCGGCGCGCCCCGGTTCGAGTCGCTGCTCTCCCCCGCCGGGCTACCGGAGAACGAAGAACTCTTCGGCGTCATCCACACGCCGTACTGGAACGGGCTCGCCAATCCCGTCTTGGCGCTGCCCATGGGGTTCACCGCCGACGGCCTGCCGCTGTCGCTGCAACTGGCCGGACCGGTGAACGGCGAAACGGAACTGCTGGAGGCGGGCGACGCCTTCCAGACGGCCACCGGCTGGCATCTGCGGACTCCGCCGGAGCCGGCATGAGCGAGCCGGAGATCCGCGTTCTGCTCGCGGCCGCGACCCTGCCCGCCACCGAGCCCGAGATCGCCGGGCTGGCCGCGCGCTATTCCTGGCAGCGGGCCGCGATCGACGCTTTGTACGACCTCCCCGCGGCTCGCCACGCGCTGCCCGTCCTCGGCTTCCGGACGGGCGACGAAGCCGCGGCAGGAACAGGAAAGGTTTCATGAACACGTCTTCTCCCGCCCGCCGCCGTGACCACCTGGTGCTCGCGCTGGCCTGCCTCGGATCGTTCGTGGTGGTGCTGGACGCCACGATCGTTTCGGTCGCCCTGCCCCGGATCCGCGCCGATCTCGGTTTCTCCGCCGCGACGCTGCCGTGGGCGGTCAACGCGTACACGCTCGCGTTCGCGGGCTGTCTTCTGCTCGGCGGCAGGTGCGCGGACGTCTTCGGACGGCGCCGGGTGCTGCTGGCCGGGATGGGCCTGTTCGCCGGGGCGAGCCTCCTCGCCGGGCTGGCCGCTGACCCGGCGCTCCTGCTGGCCGCGCGCGCCGGGCAGGGCGTCGGCGGCGCGCTGCTGATGCCCGCGACGTTGTCCCTGCTGACCGACACCTTTCCGGCGGGGCCGAGGCGCGCCCGCGCGCTGAGCACATGGAGCGCGATCGGCGCCGTCGGTGCCGCGTCCGGCCCGCTGACCGGTGGCCTCCTGACCGAGTTCGCGGGCTGGCGCTGGGTCTTCTTCGTCAACGTGCCCTTGGGGCTCGTCGCGGTCGCCGGCACGTTGGCCCTGCTGTCCGGCGGGTCCCGGCCCGGCCCGGCGTATCGCCTGGACGTCGTCGGCGCCGGCCTGGCGACGGCCGGGCTGACCGGCGTCGTGTACGCGGTGATGGAGTCCGAGACGATGAGCTGGAACGCGCCGGAAGTGTCCAGCCCGCTGGTCGCGGGAATCCTGCTGTGCGGGCTGTTCCTGGTGCACCAGGCGCGCTGGGCGGCGGCTCCGCTGGTGCCGCTGAGCCTGTTCTCGCACCGCGCGGTCCGCGGCGCGAATCTGGTGATGTTCCTGCTGGGCCTGGGTTTCTTCGGTGCTCCCGTGCTGATCTCGTTCGCCCTGCAGTACGTCCACGGGGTCGGCCCACTCGCCGCCGGGCTCGGTTTCCTGCCCGCCGGGCTGGCGATGTTCGCCGGTGCCAAGGCCGCCGGCCCGCTCACCATCCGGCTCGGTGCCCGTCGCGCGGCGGCGCTGGGCTGCGTCCTCGGGGCGGCCGGTCTCGCCGGGGTGGCCGCCTCGCTGGGCACTGACGGTTCGCCCGTGGCGATGATCGTCCTGCCGAGCGTGGTGTTCGGTTTCGGTACCGCGTCGGCGTTCACCCCGTTGACGGTGGCGGCGACCAGCGGCGTGCCTGCCACCTCGGGCGGGGTGGCCGCCGCCGTGCTCAACACCGTGCGGCAGACCAGCGGCGCGATCGGTTTGGCCGTGCTGACCACGATCGCCGCGGCCGCCGCCGCCGGGTCTTCGGAACAGGAAGGACTCGCGCACGGGTACGCCTTCGCGTTCGCCGTCTCGGCGGGCTGCGTGGCAACCGCGGCCGTCGTCGGCATGCTCGTCCTACCGCCGCGGACCGCGGAACGGCTAGCCGCCGCCACCGGCCGGGTCCGGGGACTCGACGGCGACCCGGTGCCCGGCGCGGTGGTGCTGCTGGTGAATCCGGACGGCGGCCGCGTCGTCCGCACCGTCACCGACGAGACCGGCTGGTATCACGCGGCGCCCACGGCACCGGGGCCGCATCTGGTCATCTGCACCGCGCCCAGCCATCAGCCGTCGGTCGGGCGGATCGTGGCCGACGACACGCCGGTGCGGCACGACGTCGTCGTCGGGCAGGCGGGTTCGTGAGCCGCGCGTCATCGTGCCGCCGCGGCGAGCCGCGGCACGATCCGCTCGGCGGTGTACGCGAGGGCGAGCGCCGAGGGAAACGCCAGTGCTTGCGCTTCCGCCTTGTCGATCGGGAGATAGGAACCCCGGCGGACCGCGGGAAGCCGCGCGAAAAGCGGCTCGGCCTCGAACGCCTGCCGCTGCTGGACCGATTCGTAACTGACCAGCATGATGTCCGCGTCGAGCAGGTCGAGCCGCTCCGGACCGACCGCGGCGACACCCTTCGTCGTCGTGGAGCGCAGCTGGGTCACCTTGTCCGAGAGGCGCAAACCGAACTGCGCCAACGAAACCGCCAGCACGTCCTCCGGCGTGTTCTTGGTGTACACCTGTCCCCCACCGCTCACCGAGCTGCAGCTGAACGTCCGCCCCGCGAGCCGCGCGGCGTCCCTGGCCGTGGCGATCTTGCCCAGCGTGCCGCTGATCAGCTGTTCGGCCGCGGAATCCTTGCCGAGTGCCCGGCCGATCCGCCGGGTGGTCTCCTGCCACGGATCGAGATTCGGCCCGGCGACGTAGCCCAGCACGGGCGCGATCTCGGCCAGCCGCTGGTAACCGGTTTCGAGGTAGTAGTCGCCGACGGCGAGGAAGAGATCCGGCCGCAGGGCGGCGAAATGTTCCAGTGGGCGGTCCGGTCCCGCCCGCACCAGCTCGGGGCGGGCGGCCCCGAGCCGCGGCGCGATCCACGGCTGGATCCTGTCCGGCGTCGACGTTCCCTCCTGCATGGCCACCGGGACGACACCGAGCGCCACGGCGGCGTCGGCGTCCTGCCCGAAGCCGAGAGCGATCACCCTGGCCGGCAAGCGATCCAGCACCGTGGGACCGAGCTTTCCTTCCAGTGTCACCGAAAACCCGCCCGATGGGGCGGGGCCGACCGCCCTTCCGGGCGCACATCCGGCGAGTACGAAACCGGCCGCACCCGTCAGGAAGACCCGGCGGCCCGGCCTGCCGGATAGGTCCTTCACCTGCATCTGCGCACTCCACGAAGTCGGACACGAACGGAGGTTTCCCGGATCACACCGACGCGGCACCGAGGCGACGGGCAAGCGCGACCTACTTAGGTAAGGCTGCCAAAACATCGGTTGTTGCGCTAGTCATACGTCTGCTGTTAGGTTGAATCCTGCCCGCAATCGGGCGTGCTTCCCTTGCGAAAGGCTCACTGTTCGAGCCGATGCAGCGACGGTCGGGTTCCGGGCTTCGGCGGCTGCATGTTTTCGACGTTCGTCATCCACGCACTTGGGGGTGCAAGTGAACGAGGCCGCCGAAAGTACCAAGCCCCGATATCAGATTCCTTCCGCACGACGGGGATCCGTTGTCGACGAAGAAGATTTCGCAGTGCTCAGAACGGTTCTGCAGAACGATCTCGCGTTGACCGCGGGGCCGTGGCGAGACCGGTTCGAAGCCCAGTTCGCCGCGTACACCGGGTCTCGTCACGCCTTGTCCGTGACCAGCGGCACGGTCGCACTCGAGATCGCCATCCGGCTGCTCGACCTCCAGCCCGGGGACGAAGTGATCGCGACCACCCAGACGTTCCAGGCGTCGATCCAGCCGCTGCTGGCGTCGCCCGCCATCGTCCGGTTCTGCGACATCGATCCCGGGACGCTCAACCTCGATCCCCGCAAGCTGGAGGCGTTGATCACCCCGCGGACCAGGGCGATCATCCTGGTGCACTACGGCGGGAATCCGGCCGACATGGCGAGGATCTGCGCGATCGCGGCGAGGCACGACGTACTGGTGCTCGAAGACTGCGCGCACGCGCTCGGATCGGCCTATCGCGGACGGCGGCCCGGTTCCCTCGGCGACATCGGCACGTTCAGTTTCCATTCCTCCAAGAACATCACCACCCTCGGCGAAGGCGGCATGATCACCTTCGACCGCGACGACTGGGCCGTCCGGGTGGACCGGATACGGTCGAACGAGGTCGACATGGTCGCCGGCCCGGTCAGCGGGATCCTCGGTTCCCCGCCGGAAACCCTGCCCTGGATGAAGTTCTCCGAAGCGGTGTACCGGGAATCGGTCGCCGGGCTCCATGGCGCAGGAACGAACGCGACGCTTTCCGAGGTCGCCTGCGCCGTCGGCACCGTGCAGCTGCGGAAACTGCCGTCGCTGGTACGAAGGCGGCGCGTGATCGCGGCGAAACTCGACGAAGTGCTCGGTGGCTATCCGCAGATCCGGCTGCCTTTCGTCGATCCGGGCGACGAACATTCGTACCATCTCTACACCTTCTTCGTCACCGAAGGCGATGATGCCCGCCACGCGCTCGTACGCGCTCTCGACCGTCGCGGCGTCGAGATCCAGTTGCGGTACTTCCCTCTGCACCTCACGCCGGAATGGCAGTCCCGCGGACACGGCCCCGGGGAATGCCCGACAGCGGAACGGCTCTGGTTCTCCGAGCACGTGAACCTCCCGTGTCACCCCAATCTGACCGACACCCAGGTCGCACTCCTGTGTTCCGCGCTCCGCAGCAGCCTCAACGAGGTCTTCGGTAGGCGAGCCGTGCTGAGCCACAGCTGACCTGATCCCGCCCGAAAAGATCGGAGCGAGTTCCGTCATGCCCTACATCCATGTCCAGATCCTGGAAAACCGCCTCACCGAAGAGACCGAGCCGAAACTGATCGCCGCGATCACCGACGCGGTGACCGGAACCTACGGCGAAGACATCCGTGAACACGTGTGGGTGGTACTGGACCCGGTACCCGCACACCGCTGGGGCCTCGGCGGAAAACCCGCCGCGCCACGGCCTTCCTGACCGGCGCCCTTCCGAACAGCTGGGAGTACTGGTGAAATTCGGCTTGAACTTCTTCCCCGTCTTCTCCCCCGACCGCAAAACGGCGGGTGACTACTACCGCGAAGTCATCGATCTGGCCGAACGGGCCGATCGCGCGGGACTCGAACACGTCCAGACCGTCGAGCACCACGGATCCCCCTACGGTGGCTACAGTCCTGACCCAGTGACGCTGCTCGCCGCGATCGCGGCGAGGACCGAACGGATCCGGATCACGACCGGCGCGGTGATCCCCGCGTTCCTCCATCCGCTCAAGCTGGCCGGCAAACTCGCCATGCTGGACAACCTCTCCGGCGGACGGCTGGACGCCGGATTCGGCCGCGGCTTCCTGCCGGACGAGTTCGACTGGTTCGGCGTCCCGATGGACGAAAGCCGGCGTCGCTTCGACGAAGGCGTCGACGCCTGCCGCCGTCTTCTGTCCGAAGTGGACGTCAAGATCGAAGGCGAGTTCCACGGCTTCGGCCCCGTGACACTGTTGCCCCGGCCGGTGCAGCAGCCGTACCCGCCGTTCTTCGTAGCCTCCGCCTCGAATCCGGAGTCGTGTGCCGCGGCGGGCGCCGCCGGCCATCACCTCCAGGTGGTCCCGTCGATCGTCAGCCAGGAGACACTGACCGAGATGATCGGGGGCTATCGCACCGCGTGGGCGGCATCGGGACGACGCCCCGAGGACGGCCGGATCCAGATCAAGTACACCTGCTATCTCGCCGAGGACCGGGCGACCGCGCTGGCCTGGGGCGAGAAATTCGAGAACAACTACATCGAGCAGATGAGCGGCGCGATCGCCTCGTGGGCGTCGACCACGTCGGGCGCGTACCAGGGTTACGAGAAGCTCATCGAGAAGGTCCGCGCGTACGACTTCGAGAAGTCCTTGGCACAGAACAAGGTTCTCGCCGGGACGCCGGACGACGTCGCCGGTCAGATCGGCTGGATCGCGGAGAACTTCGGCAGCGACCTTTCGGTCAGTGTGCAGCTGAACCCCGGCTATCTCGACCACGAGCACGCGGTCCGCGCGCTCGACCTGTTCACCACCGGCGTGGTCCCCCGCTTCGATGCCTGAGCCGGACACCGACGTCGTCGTGGTCGGGCTGGGCGCTTGGGGCTCGATGGCCCTGTGGCAGCTCGCGAGCCGGGGTGTCCGGGCGGTCGGCGTCGAACGGCACGGCCGCGGCCACTCGCTCGGCGCGTCACACGGCGGCAGCCGGATGTTCCGGATCACCTGCCTGGAGCATCCCGGCCTGGTGCCGCTGGCCCGCAGATCCGCCGAACTGTGGGAGAAGCTCGGGCGCCAGGCCGGGAGACCGCTGCTGCACCGGTACGGCGGGCTCCTGATCGGCGCGCCGGATTCGGCGGTGGCGGGCGGGACACTGGCCGCCGCGAAGGAACACGGCATCGAGGTCGAACGGCTCGGCCGCGCGCAGCTCGCCGCCCGCTTCCCCCAGCACACCGCGCTGGCCGCGGACGACATCGGCGTCTGGGAGCCGTCCGCCGGACTCCTCCGGCCGGAGGAGTCGATCAGGGCCGCGCTCGACGCGGCGGAAACCGCGGGAGCACAGGTCTTCACCGGGACCGAGGTCACCGGGTTCCACCCGACCGGCGACCGCGTGCTCGTGCACAGCGCCGCACGGACCTGGCGGGCGCGGCGCGTGGTGGTGGCGACCGGATCGTGGCTCCCGTTCATGACCCCTTTGCCGGAGCTCCGGGTGGTGCGGATGCCGGTCACCTGGTTCCGGCCCGACGGCGGCGCCGACCATTTCCGGCTGGCGGAGTTCCCGGTGTTCATGCGGGAACTCGACGGCGGGACGGTGCTGTGGGGCTGCGGCGCGGATCCGCCGTACGACGTCAAACTCGGCCTGGAGCAGTTCGGCGCCACCGCGGTCCCGTTCGATCCGCTGGACACCGACCGTTCGGTGACCCCGGCCGACTGGACGGCGTTGCGCGACGTGCTCGCCGGTCATCTGCCCGGGCTGCGTCCGGAACCCTCGCGGGTGGCGGTGTGCATGCTGACGCTCACCCCGGACGGGCAGTTCGTGCTCGGCTCGCTGCCCGAAGCGCCGGACGTGATCGTCGCCGGCGGCGACAACGCGCACGGGTTCAAACACGCCACCGGGATCGGCGAACTGCTCGCGGATCTGGCCACCGGCCACGAACCGCGGCTCGACTTCTCGTTCATGGACGTCAAGCGATTCCGCTGACGCGAGCATCTTCTGGAGGAAAGCCGTGGACCTCGACATCTGCGGAATCGGCGCCGTCTCGAGCATCGGCCGCGACCCCGAAACGATCCACGACGCGCTGTGCGCCGGGAGAAGCGGACTGGGGCCGCTGCGGGTCTACGACACGACGAAGTTCCGGTCGCGGACGGCCTACGAGATCGACGACCGGGCCACTCCCGGCGAGGACGAACCCGGCCGATCGACGAACTGGCTGATCGACGCGATCACGCAGGCGCTCGAAGGCGCCGGGCTGACCGAGCTGCCGGAGGACTGCCCGGTACTGGTCGGCACGACACACCGGGAACAGCGCACGATGGAGCTGTGGTGGCGCGGCGAAGCGGCCGCGGATTTCGCCGACCTGCATTTCGGCACGGCGATCCGCGAACGGTTCGGCACGGTGGAAACGCATACCTTCGCGAACGCCTGCGCGGCATCGCTGACCGTGCTCGGCCTGGCGGCCGACCTGATCGCGGACGGCGAATACGACACCGTCGTCGTGGCCGGGACCGACGGCCTGACCGAAGCCACCTTCGGCATCTTCGACCGGGTCCAGAGCGGCGTACCGGGCGAGGTGCGACCCTTCGCGAAGGAACGGCACGGGATGATGATGGGTGAGGGCGCGTCGGCGGTGGTGCTCCGCAGACCGGGGCACGGCGGGCCGGTCGCGGCCCGGCTCCGGTCGGTCGCGCTCAACTGCGACGCCGACCATCCGACGGTGCCGGAGCCGGGCAGCGTCGCCAGGGTGGTGCGGCAGGCGCACGACCGCGCCGGGATCGGTCCGGACCAGATCGACCTGATCGTGTTGCACGGCACCGGGACCGTCCGCAACGACCTGGTCGAGACCGGGATGCTGCACGACGTGTTCGCCGGCGCGAAACCGGCGCTCACCGCGATCAAGGCGTCGACCGGGCACACACTGGGCGGCTCCGGGCTGCTGAGCCTGATCGTCGCCGCGATCTCCCTGCGGAAACGGCTGGCACCACCGATCCTCGGGCTGGCCGAGCCGATGGACGAGGCCGAGGGCCTGGACCTCGTCCGCGACGAACCGCGCGACGGTGAGTTCCGGATCGCGCAGGTCGACGCCTTCGGGCTCAGCGGGATCAACGCCGTGGCGATCCTGGAGGCGGCGTCGTGACCGCCGTGGTCGTGACCGGGACGGGGATCGCCGTCGACGGTCTGCGCGGGCCGGCCGACCTGCTGGAGCCGTACCGGCGCCACGAGGACGGCTTCGATCCGGAGACCGGGTTGAGCGGCAGGCGGTTCCGGCACCGCGACCGGGCCTCACGGCTGGCTTCCCGCGCGGCCACCACGGCGCTGGGCGACGCGGGCCTGCTCGGCGAGGACGGCTCGTATCGCGGGGAATCGCTCCGGACGGCGACCGTGGTCAGCACGAACACCGGGAACCTGGACAGCATCTGCTCGTTCCTGGACACGATCGCCGAAGAGTCCGCGAGTCTACTGCCGCCGACCGGGCTGCCGAACACCTCCAGCAACGTGTCCGCGGGCTGGGTCGCCATCGACCACGGGCTGCGCGCGCCGAACCTGACGCTGTCGAACGGCCCGACCAGCGGCCTCGACGCCTTGCAGTGGGCGCGGCGGCTGATCCGGCATGACCGGGCGGACGCGGTCGTCGTCGCCGGTGTCGAACCCGACAACCGTTATGTACGAAAACTTCTCGCCGACAACGGCGAGACGAACTGGCCCGACGCGGCCGCCGCGGTCGTGCTCGAATCCGCCGGAGCGGCCCGCCGTCGCCGTGCCCGCGTCCGTCTCTTGCTGGGCGAGTACCGGCGGGCCGGGACCGCGCGGGCGGCGGCCTCGGCCGTCCCGGGCGAAGCCGTCGCGACACTGGCCGAGCCGGGGATCCGGCCGGGTGAGGTGCTCGACCTTTCGGCTTGGGCCGGACGTCAGTCGGGGGCGCTCGGCGTCCTGCAGTGCGCCGCCGCGAGCGCGCGCATCGACGGCGGCGGAGGCAGCGCGCTCGCCGTGTCCTGCGGCCTGCCGGGTGCGGCGGCCGCCGCGATGGCGTTCGCCGGACCGGGCGCGGAACAGCCGTGAACGACCGAAATCGGGGAACAGAGACGAAAGAAGGGGCCTTCATGACCGCGAACAAGCTGATCGAGCCGGAACTGGAAGACCTGCGAACGCTGGTGGCCCGGGTACTGGAGGTCGAGCCCGCGGAGGTGACCGACGAGGCGAACCTCGTCGAAGACCTCGGCGTCGATTCGCTCCTGCTGCTCGAAGTCGCGGCGCGGATCCTGCAGCGCTACGGCATCCGGGTGGGTGACGCGGCGATCAGCGAGGTGGAGACGCTCGACGAGATCCACCAGCTGGTCCTCGCCGGGCAGAAGGGCTGAGCCGGGAATGGCACAGAATGGGGACTGGCCGGGGTGGCCGGAAGAGGACGCCCGTCGATACCGTGCCGTCGGCCACTGGCAGGGCAAGACCTTCGGTGAACAGCTCGCCGGCTGGGCGGTCCGGTACGCCGACCGGGTCGCGCTGGTGGACGGCGACCGCCGATGGACCTACGCGGCGCTGGACACCGCCGTGCGGCGCCTGGCGACCGGGCTCACCGGGCTCGGGCTGAACCGCGGCGACAAGGTGATCGTGCAGCTGCCGAACCGAGCCGAGTTCGTGCTGCTGTGGTTCGCGCTGACGCGGCTCGGGCTCGTCCCCATCCACGCGATGCCCGCCCATCGCCGCAACGAGATCGCGCACCTGGCGGCGATGGCCGAGGCCGTCGCGTACGTCATCCCGGATCGGCACGCCCGGTTCGACTACCGCGAACTCGCCGCGCGCGTCCGCGCCGACGCCGGCATCCGGCACGTGATCGTCGCCGGCGACCCCGGCGGACACGACGGTTTCCTCTCGCTGGCGGAGCTGCTCGACAACGAGCCGGGGCCCGATCCCGTCGATCCGCCGGCCGCGGGCGACCTCGCCCTGCTGCTGCTCTCCGGCGGTACCACGGGTATGCCGAAGCTGGTGCCGCGGACGCACGACGACTTCGCCTACAACTCCCGGCGGGCCGCGGAACTCTGCGAGCTGACCGAGGACTCGGTGTACCTCGCCGTGCTGCCCATCGCGTTCAACTACACGATGAGCTGCCCGGGGATGCTCGGTGTCCTTCAGGCCGGCGGGCGGGTCGTGCTCGCTCCGTCGCCGGGCGCGCGGACGTCGTTCGATCTGATCGCGCGCGAAGGCGTCACGATCGCGGCCATCAACCCTCCGCTGGTGCCGCACTGGCTCGCGGAGTTCGAACACGGTGACACGGATCTTTCGAGTCTCCGTGTCCTCCAGGTCGGCAGCGCCCGGCTCGCCGACGACCTGGCGGCCGCGGTCACCAAGACCTTCGACTGCCGTCTGCAACAGGTGTTCGGCATGGCCGAGGGGCTGCTGTGCCTGACCAGGCTCGACGATCCGGACGAACTCGTGCACACCACCCAGGGCAGGCCGATCTCCGCGGACGACGAGATCCGCGTGGTCGGCCCGGACGACGCCGAGGTCGGCCCCGGCGAGACCGGCGAACTGCTCACCCGCGGGCCGTACACCCTGCGCGGCTACTTCCGCGCCGCCGAGCACAACGCGCGGGCCTTCACCGCGGACGGTTTCTACCGCACCGGCGACCTGGTCCAGCGGCTCCCGACCGGGCATCTCAACGTCGTCGGCCGGGCGAAGGACCAGATCAACCGCGGCGGGCAGAAGATCGACGCGACCGAGGTCGAAGGCCATCTGCTGGCCTGCCCGGGCGTGCTGTCCGCGGCCTTGCTGCCCGAAGCGGACACCGTGCTCGGCGAGCGATCGGTGGCGTTCTTGGTATGCACGGGCGAACCGCCGTCCACGAGCACACTCCAGGCCTTCTTCCGTGACCGCGGTGTCGCCGCGTACAAGGTCCCGGACCGGGTCGCGGTCGTCGACGAACTGCCGTCGACGGCGGTCGGCAAAATCGACAAGAAGGCACTGGCCCGCCGGTACCTCGGCTGAATCCCGGTTGGAGGAAACGATGTTCTTCCCGTTCTCGGCCGAGTCACCCGATGGACTGGCGGCCGATGCAGCCACCCTCGCGGATCGGGCCGATCCGCTACCCGTCCTCGCCGCCGAACTCGCCGGACGACGGCACGGCCCTTGGCGTGCCGTCGTCGTGGGAGAGGACCGGGACTCGGTGACCGGCCGCCTCCGCGCGGTCGCCGCCGGGGAACCCGCCACCGGCGCCGCCGTCGGCGAGGCGGTCTCGGCCGGGAACGCGGTCTGGGTGTTCTCCGGCCACGGTTCACAATGGACCGGAATGGGCAAGGCACTGCTCGACGGGGAACCCGCCTTCGCCGAGGAGATCGATCACCTGGCGCCGCTGATCTCCGCCGAAGCGGGATTTTCCCTATACGACGCGCTTTCCGGGACAGCGGAAGGGATCGAACAGGTCCAGCCGTCGCTGTTCGCCATGCAGCTCGGCTTGGCGGCGGCCTGGCGGGCGCACGGCGCCGGACCGGCCGCCGTGATCGGCCACTCCATGGGCGAGACGGCCGCGGCGGTGGTCGCGGGCGCACTGTCCACAGAGGACGGCGTGGCCGTGATCTGCCGCCGCTCCCGGCTGCTGCGCCGCGTCTCCGGTACCGGCGCGATGGCGATGGTCGCCCTGCCATGGGACACGGTCGAAACCGAGCTCGCCGACGTGCCCGAAGTGACCGTCGCCGCGCACTCGGGCCCGACGTCGACGGTCGTCGCCGGCGGGCGGGACCGGGTGCGCACGCTGGTGGACCGCTGGGCCGCGAGAGACCTGATGGCCAAACTGGTCCCGGTCGAGGTCGCGTCGCATTCACCGCAGGTCGAACCGATCCTGGCCGACCTGAGAACCGAACTGTCCGCCTTGCGCCCCAGATCCGCACGCGTTCCCGTCTACTCGACCGTCCTCCCCGACCCGAGATCCTCGGCCGCCTTCGACGCCGCCTACTGGACCGCGAACCTGCGCCGTCCCGTCCGTTTCAGTGCCGCGGTGCGGGCTGCCCTCGACGACGGCCACCGCGCCTTCGTAGAGATCTCACCCCACCCGCTGCTGGCCCACGCGTTACGGGAGAACGCGGGTGCCTGGAAGGTGGCGGTGCTGTCCAGCATCCGCCGGGGAGGTGACGCGCTGCTGCGTTTCCGGACGCAGGTCGGGGCTCTGCACTGCGCGGGCGCTCCGGTGCGGTTCTAGCGTTCATCCCGCGCGACGCAGACGAGCTTCGGCTGCCCAGTAGGCCGCTCGAAGCTCTTTGGCGACCTCCTCGGGCTCCGACCGGAGACGGCTGGGCAAGGTCTGCAGCACGGCGATTCCCGCTGCGGCGTACCGGGCGTTCCTGTCCAAGGTCCTGGCATAGTCCTCCTTCGCGAAATGGAAGTCATATGAGTCGATCTCCCACACGAGCCGGACTTTCTTGAAGTAGCCATCGGGGGTTCCGATGTAACGGCAGGCGGCGTCCCGTACTTCGTGGTTCCACAACGGCTCCGGCAGTCCTGTACGCCGCCAGATCGCCATCGCGTCGACCTCGGCCACCGACCGCGCTCCTCGCACGACGTCGCGCAGGACCTCACGAGACAACGCGCTGCCCCGATCGCTGCCCGCTTCGAGTTCCCTGGTGAGAACTTCGGGATTCAGCCTTCCTCGCTGGACGGCTTCGGCCAGCAACGCCCGGACCGGATCGTGCGTGGTGTACCGGCGGCATTGATCGAGGACCGCCCGGACGAGTGGCGCCATCGCCACCCCGTCCACGACGACCGGCCGGGGCATGCGCGTGGTCCGCTCCACGATCACGTACTCAGTGCTGCTGACCTTGCAGGAGGCGGGCACCAGAAGCTGGATTCCGTTCGCCGCGACTCCCGAACCTCGAAGGCCCTGGCGGCGGCAAGCTTCGAGGCCTGTGACGAGCGCCTGCGCCCCGCCGTAGAGCAGGGCCCCGTCGACCAACTGACGTCGCGTCGGCTTACCCGAGCCGAGCAGGAGGACTCCCGGAAGCAAGCGCTGCCACGGCTGCCCTGGCCGGCAGCGCCGGTAACAAGTCTTCCTGGGAACGCCGAACTCCACCAGTCGCGCGACACTGATCACTCCGCCGCGACTCAGCTTCCACAGAGCCTCGCGATCGCCTCGCCATTCCCCGGTTCGCACCACACACGCGATCGTGGAGCTCCAAGCCGCTCCGCGCCAGCCCCGATCCGCTCTCCTGTGGACAACTCGCCCCACCAGCGCCCCTTGTGGACAACTCGCCAGGTGTTCCCAATGTCGCATTTGAGTCGCTGAGCGACTCAAATGCGACATTGGGAACCTTCAGGCGTCAGAGAAGCGGAGGCAGCGCCGGAGCGTCCAGCCAAGCGTCGAAGAAAGAAGCCAGCGACCGCCCAGCGAAGCGTTCCGCAAGCGCAACGAAAGCCGCCGTGGTCACCAGACCGTGCCGGTTCTCCGCCGCCCAGGCCTTCACCATCGGGAAGAACACCGCGTCGCCGACGGTACGACGCAAGGCGTGCAACAGAAGGCCGCCGCGTTTGTACACCCGCTCGTCGAACATCCGCGCCACGCCGGGGTCGGAGAGACGGAGATCCGCGGGTTTCGCCTTCGTCCGCGCGTGCCAGATCTTCGCCCACTCGTCCGCGCTCTGCTCGCCGGATTCCTCGGACCAGAGCCATTCCGCGTAGGTCGCGAAGCCTTCGTTGAGCCAGATGTGCCGCCAGTCGGCGACGGTCAGGCTGTTGCCGAACCACTGGTGTGCCAGTTCGTGCACGACGAGCCGTTCGTGGGTGCGCCGCCCGTCGACGTGGTTGGCGCCGAAGATCGACATGCCCTGCGCTTCGATCGGGTCGTCGAGGTCGTCGTCGGTGACGACGACGACGTACTCGCCGAAGGGGTACGGCCCGAACAGGCGCTGCAGCGAATCCATGATCCGGCCCTGCCGCCCGAAATCACGCGCGAACGCCCGGCGCAGGCGCGGCGGCACGGCGGCCCGTTGCGGGACGGAGGTGACCACGGAGCCGCCGTCGAGGTTGATCCGGAACGCCTCGACGGACGGTTGCGAGAACCAGCCGGGCTGGGGACCGGAGACGAGCTCGACGTCGTCGTACCGTCCTATTTGGACGCTCATCAGGTACGTCGGCGTCGGTTCGGGACGCTCGAAGACCCACTTCGTGGTGCTCGCGCGCTCGTGCCGCGCCACCAGGTTCCCGGTGACGGCCACGAGATACGGCGAAGACGTCGTCAGCGAGACGCGGTAGGTCGCCTTGTCCGACGGGTGGTCGTTGCACGGGAACCACGACGGCGCCCCGACCGGCTGGCTCGCGACGAGTGAACCATCGGTCAGTTCGTCCCAGCCGATGTCGCCCCACAGCCCGGGAAGCGGCCGCGGGTTGCCGACGTAGTGGACCTCCACCACGAACTCGCTGCCGAGCGCCAGCGACTTCGCCGGCTTCACCTGCAGCTTGTGCGCGCGCCGCAGGTACTTGGCCGGTTTCCCGTTGACCAGCACCCGGTTGATCCGGAACTCGCCGAAGTCGAGCGTGAACCGCGACAGCGCCTGCGTCGCCTCCGCGGTGATGGCCGCGGAGGCCGACAGCCGGTTGGGACCGATCTTGTAGTCCAGCTCCAGATCGTAGTGCCGGACCCGGTAACCGCCGTTACCGTGACGGGGCAGATAGGAGTCGCCGGAGGTGTCCGCGCCGGGCGAGGGCTGCGCGGAGGCCTTCGAAATCACCCGCGAAAGACCCCCAGTCCCTACTTCGTCCAGGCCGAGATGGGATTCCCCAGCCAGCGCGAATCGGCGGGAACCGCGTCGCCCCGGGTCACCAGGGAGCCCGGTCCGACGGTCGTCCGCGCGCCGATGCTCGCGCCAGGCAGCACGATACCGTGCGGCCCGAGCGTCGCTCCCTCGTCCAGGGTCACCGGCGACATCGTCATGATCCGGTCGTGGAACAGGTGCGTCTGCACCACGCAGCCACGGTTGATCGTCGCGCCGTCGCCGAGACGCACCAGGTCCGACTCGGGCAGCCAGTACGTCTCCAGCCACACGCCGCGGCCGATCTTGACGCCCATGGTCCGCAGCCACGCGGGCAGCAGCGGCGTGCCGCCGAGCGAGCCGATCAGCCACGGGACGGCGAGCGCCTCTACGAAGGTGTCAGCGAGTTCGTTGCGCCAGACGAACGAACTCCACAAGGGATGGTCGACCGCGCGGAACCGGCCGACCAGCAGCCACTTCATCGCGGTGGCGGTCAGCGCGGCGACGGCACCGGCGGCGAGCAGCAACGGCCCACCGAGCAGCACGGCGACCACGAACCCGAAGGACGACGCGAGCGCGAAGATCCCGGCGGCCACCAGCACGGTCAGCGCGACGCCGCACATCACCGGCACGATGCGGCACAGTTCGACGAGCGCACGCGCCGCCTTCAGCCGCAGCGGCGGGGTGTACGTGCGGCTCGTGTCGGACTCGCCGACCGACCGGCGGACCGGCAGCGGCGGCATCCCGAGGTACGACGAGCCCTTCTTCGCTTTGAGCGGGGCCGACGACAGCACGCCGACCAGACCGCGTTTCGGCACCGAACGCCCCGGCGCGGCCATCCCCGAGTTGCCGAGGAACGCCTGCTTGCCGATCCGCGCCGGCGCGACGTGCAGCCAGCCGTGGCCGAGTTCGTAGGTGGCGACCATGGTGTCGTCCGCGAGGAACGCGCCACTGTCCACCTGGGTCATCTTCGGCAGCGCGAGGACGGTGGACGCCTCGACGTTGCGGCCGACCTTCGCCCCGAGCATCCGGAGCCACACCGGGGTGAACAGGCTGGCGTACAAGGGGAACAGCCCTTCACGCGCCATACCCATCAGCCGTTCGGTCGCCCAGACCTGCCACGCGACGCGACCGTGAACGGGGTGGTAACCCTCGACCATGCCGATGCTCAGCGAACGGACGCCGGCGAGCACGAGCAGGGCGTAGGACAGGAAGTACGCGACGGTCGCGAGCGGCGTGAACAGCAGCGCCTGCCCGAGCGCGGCACCCAAGGACGAAGCACCGGAGATCGCGTAACCCAGCACCGCGACGGCGGGCAGGGCGGCGACGGCGGGCAGCAGGCCCAGCGCGACCGAGGTCGCGCCGTAGACCGAAGCCCAGAACCGCGAACGCGGCGGGCGGCTCGACGGCCACTTCAGCGAGTCCTTCGTGGCACGGGCGGCGGGGGCACCGGCCCAGCGCTGCCCGGCGGGCACGTTGCCGCGGACGGTCGACCCCGCCGCGATCTCCGCGCCCTTGCCGATCCGCGCGCCGGGGAACAGCGTGCTGCGCGCGCCGATCCGCGCGTCGGCGCCGATCCGGATCTTGCCGATGTGCACGAGATCGCCGTCCACCCAGTGCCCGGTCAGGTCGACCTCGGGTTCGATGGCGGCTCCACGGCCGAGTTTCAGCATGCCGGTGACCGGCGGCGGGGAGTGCAGATCGACGTCCTTCGCGATCCGTGCGCCGAGAGCCTTGGCGTACGTCGTCATCCAGGAAGCGCCCGCGACACTGTCCGCGCCGCTGAACTCGGCGAGCTTCTCCGCCGTCCACAGTCGCAAGTGGACACTCCCGCCACGCGGGTAACTGCCGGGGCGGACCCCTCGCAGCAGCAGCCGCGAGCCGGTGGCGGAGATCGCGATCCGGCCGGCGGGGCTGAACAGCGCGATCCAGGCGGCGGCGATCCACGCCCAGTGCAGCGTCGGCGCCCAGGCGAAACCGGCCAGCGACAGCACGTTCGACAGCGTCGCGGCGATGGTCGTCCAGCGCAGGCCGACCAGGCCCATCAGCGGGACCATCAGCAGCGACTGGATGATCCCGGCCTTGCGCGGGGTGGGCGCGATGTCGCGGCGTTCGGTCTTCTCGCCGCTCAGCGCGTCCAGCAGCGACGCGAGCGCGCCGAGCTTCGGGTTGGCGTAGATGTCGCTCACCGACACCTGCGGGTGCCGGGTGCGGATCCGCGCGATCAGCTGCGCGGCGGTCAGGCTTCCGCCGCCGTTGGTGAAGAAGTCGGCCTTCGGGTTGTCGACCGAGACGCCCAGGATCTCCGCCCAGCCTTCGGCGAGCCAGCTCTCCGTCGGGGACAGGCCGGATTTCGCGGCGTCCACAGTGGACAGCGGCCAGGGCAGCGCGTTGCGGTCGACCTTGCCGGAGGTGCGCGTCGGCAGGTCGTCGATCAGCGCCAGCAGCGGGACGAGCGCGGCGGGCAGCTGCTCGCGCAGCCGGGTCGCGGCCTCGTCGTGGTCGAACTCGACACCCTCGGCGGGCACGACGTACCCGACGAGCACCTGGTTTCCCGCCTTGGTGCGGCGGACCGCGGCGGCGGCGCCCTGAACTCCGGGCAGCGCCTGGAGCGCGGCGTCGACCTCGCCGAGTTCGATCCGGCGGCCGCCGAGCTTGACCTGCTCGTCGAGACGGCCGAGGAACAGCAGGCCCTCGGCTTCGGCGCGGACCATGTCACCGCTGCGGTACGCGCGGCGCCAGCCCAGCGAGGGCAGCGGCGCGAACTTCTCGGCGTCCTTCTCCGGGTCCAGGTAGCGGGCCAGGCCGACGCCGCCGATGACCAGCTCGCCGGTCTCCCCCATCGCGACCGGCTCACCCGCCTCGTCGACGACGGCGAGCTGCCAGCCCACCAGCGGCAGGCCGATGCGGACCGGGCCTTCGCCGGTCATCTGCGCGGCGCAGGCGACGACGGTGGCCTCGGTCGGGCCGTAGGTGTTCCAGACTTCGCGGCCTTCGACGGCGACGCGTTCGGCCAGCTCCGGCGGGCACGCTTCGCCGCCGAAGATCAGCAGGCGGACGTCTTCCAGCGCGTCGGCGGGCCACAACGCGGCCAGCGTCGGCACGGTCGACACCACGGTGATGCCCTGCGCGACCAGCCAGGGGCCGAGGTCGACGCCGGTGCGCACGAGCGAACGCGGCGCCGGGACCAGGCAAGCGCCGTGGCGCCAGGCGAGCCACATCTCTTCGCACGACGCGTCGAACGCGACGGACAGGCCCGCGAGCACGCGGTCGCCCGGGCCGATCGGCTCCTCGGTGAGGAACAACTGTGCTTCGGCGTCGACGAAGGCGGCGGCCGAGGCGTGCGAGACCGCGACGCCCTTCGGCTTCCCGGTCGAACCGGAGGTGAAGATGATCCAGGCGTCGTCGGTCGGCGCGGGCGAGCCTTCGACACCGCCCGGCGAGCCGACGACGGTGATCGCGCCGCCATCGGTGACGACGGCCGCGACGTCGGCCTCGCCGAAGACCAGCTCGGCGCGCTCGTCCGGGTCGTCCGCGTCGACCGGCACGTAGGCGGCGCCGACGGACAGGATGGCGAGGATCGCGACGTAGAGCTCCGCGGTGCCCGAGGAGATCCGGACGCCGACCCGGTCGCCGACGCCGACCCCGTTGGCGGTCAGCTTGCGGCCGTAGGCGTCGATCTCCTCGACGAGCTTGCGGTAGGACAGCGTGGTCTCGCCGTCGTCGATCGCACCCGCGTTGGGGTGGCGGGCGGCGGTCTCGGCGAGGATGTCGAGCAGGGTGCGCTCACCGGCGCCGAGACCGGACCAGAACAGGGCGCGGTCGGCGAGGGGGGTGGAAGAGGGAGCGACGGTGACGTCGGCGACACAGGCGATCGGCCGGGAATCGGCGGTCAGTGTCATCGGCTCATCACCACGGGCAGGGCATAACCATGGGCGCGCAAGCCCACCACACACCTTTCGCGAAGTGCATCATTCGGGCTCGCTCTCCGAATGAGGCGCCCGCTAGCAGACCTATGACTTTACCGCAGGTGAACGACATATCTCGGGAGGGTCTCGGCAGAGTGTCGAACCTCACCGGCGGACACGCCGAAACCCGAGGTCATCGGCGTGTCCACCCAGTGAAATATTCACCTACATCGTGAGAAGTCAGCGCGCTTTCGGTTTACCCGCTGATTTTCCGGCCGCTTTTCCGCCCGCCTTGGGCCTTTGCTTCTTTTCGCGGACCCGGACATTCACCCGGACGGGTGTGCCTTCGAAACCGAACCGCTCACGGAACTTGCGTTCGATGAACCGACGGTAGCCCGCCTCGAGGAAGCCGGTGGTGAACAGGACCAGCGTCGGCGGCCGGATACCGGCCTGGGTCGCGAACAGCACCTTCGGCTGCTTGCCACCGCGCACCGGCGGCGGGGTCGCGGCGATGAGGTCGGCGAGCCAGCCGTTGAGCTGGCCGGTGGGGACACGCTGGTCCCACGACTTCAGCGCGGTCCGCAGCGCGGGCGCGAGCTTGCGCACCGAACGGCCGGTGAGCGCCGAGATGTTGACCTTGTCCGCCCACGGCACCCGCACCAGGCCGCGGTCCAGTTCGCGGACCATGGCGTGACGGCGGTCCTCGTCGACGAGGTCCCACTTGTTGAAGGCGAGCACGCAGGCGCGGCCCGCTTCGACGACCATGGTCAGCACCCGCAGGTCCTGTTCGGACAGCGGTTCGGCCGCGTCCAGCAGCACGATCGCGACCTCGGCCGCGTCGATCGCGGTCTTGGTCCGCAGCGACGCGTAGTACTCCGCGCCGTTGGCCGAGTTGACCCGCTTGCGCAGGCCCGCCGTGTCGACGAACCGCCAGGTCTCGCCGTCCAGTTCGACCAGCGAGTCGACCGGGTCGACGGTGGTGCCGGCGACCGAGTCCACGACGGACCGCTCCTCGCCGGACAGCTTGTTCAGCAGGCTGGACTTGCCCACGTTCGGCTTGCCGACCAGCGCGACGCGGCGCGGGCCGGTGGTCGCGCGGTCGCCGTCGCGCGGCATCTCCGGCAGCGCCTTGACGATGGCGTCGAGCAGGTCGCCCGAGCTGCGGCCGTGCAGCGCGCTGACCGGGTACGGCTCGCCGAGGCCGAGCGACCACAGCGACGCGGTGTCGGCGAGCAGACGGTCGTCGTCGACCTTGTTGGCGGCGAGCAGCACCGGCTTCTTCGACCGGCGCAGCACCTTGGAAACGGCCTCGTCGGTGGCCGTCGCGCCGACGCTGGCGTCGATCACCAGCAGGACCGCGTCGGCGGTGGCCATCGCCATCTCGGCCTGCGCGGCGACGGAGGCCTGCAGCCCGGTCGCGTCCGGCTCCCAGCCGCCCGTGTCCACCAGCGTGAACCGGCGGCCCGCCCAGAAGGCGTCGTAGGCGACGCGGTCCCTGGTCACGCCGGGGACGTCCTGCACGACCGCCTCGCGGCGGCCGAGGATGCGGTTGACCAGGGTCGACTTGCCCACGTTCGGCCTGCCGACGACGGCGAGGACCGGCTGCGCGAGCTGCGCCTCCTCCTCGGCCTCGCCCGCGGCGATCTGGGCGTCGAGCGCGGTGAATTCGGACTCGTCGGACCAGGAGCCGTCGATCTCGCCGACTCCGTCGAGCCCCGCCGACGTACTTCCCCCCGCGGATGCGGAGTCAAATCCAGTCATGTACTCAATCCTGTCGCGTGTCTCGGAGCCCGTGCTCCAAGCGCCATTCGTCCAGTGCCTTCACGAGGTCCGCGAGCGCGATGCGAAGCCGCTCGGTTCCCTCCTCCAGCCCTGTCCTTCCCTTCCCGATCGCGGGAGTGAAAGGTTCGCCGACCATGATGTCGACGCGTGGCCGCCAACGCCTCTTGGCGCCGGCGGGTTTGTACGTCCCCCGAGTGGCGACCGGAACCACGGTCGCGTTCCCGGCACGGACCAGGAAGGCCGCGCCGCGCTCGAAGTTTTCGGCGTCACCGAGGCCGCGGGTGCCTTCGGGGAAGATCCCGACCGCACCGCCGTCCTCGAGCACCTTGACCGCCGCCATCAGCGGCTTGCGGTCCACCGCCCCCCGTTTCACCGGGATCTGGCCCAGTTTCGGGAAGAACCAGCCGACGAACCCCCGGAAGAGTTCCTCCTTGACCAGGAACGCCGTGCGCCTCGGCAACATTCCGAAGAGCAGCTGCGGTTCCACCATCGAGCTGTGGTTGGCGATGAACACCACCGGACCCGACGCCGGAACCCGCTCGGCGCCGTGCACCCGCACCCGGAAGGCGGGCCGCACGATGAACTTCGCGATGCCGCGGCCGAACGTGTGGATCGGGCCGCTCGCGCCCTCGGGAAGGCCTCGCGCGGTCACCTCGTCGCCTCGGCCGGGCAACCTTCGAGAAGACCGCGGTGCAGGGCGAGTTCGGCCAGCGCGACGATCACCTGGTCGATGTTGAGCGCCGAGGTGTCCACCTCGACGGCGTCTTCGGCCGCGCGCAGGGGCGACGCCGCCCGCGTGGAGTCGAGGTGGTCGCGCCGCTCCACGGCCGCCTTCGCGACATCCACGGTGGACTCGCGACCCGCGGCGGAGTCCTGCGCGCTGCGACGCGCGGCGCGGACCTCGGCCGAAGCGGTGAGGAAGATCTTGAGCGGGGCGTCCGGCGAGACGACGGTGCCGATGTCGCGGCCTTCGACCACGATGCCGCCGACGCGGCCGAGCACCTCGGCGATGATCTCGCGTTGCCTGGCGACCAGCAGTTCGCGGACCGCCGGGACGGCCGAAACCGGTGAGACCGCGGTGGTGACGTCCGCGCCGCGGATCTCGGCGGCGACGTCTTCACCCGCCAGGGTCACGGTCGCCTCGTCCGGGCTGGTCCCGATGCCGAATTCGGCCTTCCGGGCGACGTCGGCGATCGCGTCCGCGTCGGTCAGGTCGGTGCCTGCGCGCAGGACGGCGAGGGTGACCATGCGGTACATCGCGCCGGTGTCGAGGTAACCGGCGCCGAGCTTCGTCGCGAGCTTCCGCGAAACCGTGGATTTCCCGGTTCCGGACGGGCCGTCCATCGCGACCACACCACGCAGGGCTCCCGTCACCGAAACTCTCCTCAGCTCATTCGTCGCTCACCTGATCGACGACCATTCTGCCTGGTGGCGCGCGACACGCCTCAGCCGCCCACGGCGAACCGGTCGACGAGCATGCCGATCCGTTCCGCGCGCGCGGGCGCCGGGAGCCGCCGGCTGCGTTCGAGAGTGACCAGGCCGTGCAAAGCCGCCCAGAAGGTCTCGGTGTAGAGGGCCGGGTCGTATTCGCCGGCGACCGGGCCGACGACTTCGAACAGCGCGCCGAACGCGTCCTTGAGCGGCTCCGGACTGTCCGGGCTGGCGAAGCTCAGTTCACTGGCGAGAGTGAAGATCGCGTCGTAGAGCGCGGGTTTGCGGTCGGCGAAGTCGAAGTAGTTCTCGGCCAGCCGCAGCAGCGCCTCCCGCGAGCCCTCCGCCGCCCCGGCACCTTTCCGCATGTCGGCTGCCATTTCGGTGCAGCCTTCGAGTGCCGCGGCCGCCATGATCGCCCCCTTGCCGGAGAAGTGGCTGTAGAGCACGGGCTGGCTGTACTCGATCTTCGCCGCCAGCCGTCGCGTGGTGACCGCGTCCCAGCCCTCCTCTTCGGCGATCTCGCGGGCGGTGGTGACGATCAGCTGTTCGCGTTGCGAGCGGTCCCGCTCGCGCCGGGGGTTGGTGACCATACGAATATGCTAGCACCGCTAGACAAGCTAGCAGTGCTAGCGCTAGTGTCCGTCTCGTTCCTAGCGCTGCTAGCTTTTGGAGTCGGAGACCATGACCAGAATCAAGATCGCTTACGTCCTGTCCGCCGCCCTCGTGCTCTTCGTCCTCTACTTCGGGAGCGGTTACGTGTTCTTCCCGGCGACCCAGACGGGTGGCTTCGGACTGCCGGTGATTCCGTCCGAAGGCGACCCGATCCTCGCCGTCAAAGGCGTCCGCGACATCGGCACGGCGCTCGTGGTGCTCGCGTTGCTCCTGTTCCGGAACGCCCGCGCACTGGGCTGGGCGATGCTCGCGATGGCCTTCATCCCGTTCGGCGACATGCTGATCGTGTTGACCCACAACGGATCCGTGGCCGCCGCCCTCGGCATCCACGGCGCGACGTGTGCCCTGATGCTCGGGATCTCGGCGCTGTTCCTGATCCGCCCGAAGCGCGACGAACGGTGAGTTACTGTTGACGTCGTGAACGTCGAAGTGACCCCGCTCCCCGGAATAGGCGTCCGCAAGGACTTCGCCACCCGCAACGGCCGCCGCGTAGGCGTGGTGACCCATCGCGATGGGCACGTCGAGCTGATCGTGTCCAAAACGGACGATCCCGACGCCTGCCTGGCCTCACTTCCGCTCACCACCGACGAAGCGGGCGCGCTGGGCAACCTGCTCGGCGCGCCCCAGCTGGTCGCCCAGCTCACCGAAGAGCACCGGGACCTGCCCGGCATCAACACCAAGCAGCTGCCGATCAAGGCGTCGTCGCCGTTCGACGGCCGGACGCTCGGTGACACCGCCATGCGGTCGCGCACGAGCGTCTCGGTCGTCGCGGTGATGCGGGCCGGGCAAGTCCACCCCTCCCCCACGCCGGACTTCAATCTCACCGCGGGCGACGTCCTCGTCGCGGTCGGCACCTCCGAAGGTCTCGAGGCCGCCGTCAAGATCTTGAAGTACGGCTGATCGCGGATGGATCACACCGCACTGTCCTTGATCGAACTCGGGGCGGTCTTCTTCGGGCTGGGCGCGTTGGGCCGCCTCGCCGGGAAGATCGGGATGTCCCCGATCCCGCTGTATCTGATCGGTGGCCTGTGCTTCGGGCAGGGCGGGCTCATCCCGCTCGGCGACATCGGCGACTTCACCCACCTCGCCAGCGAGATCGGCGTCGTCCTCCTGCTGCTCCTGCTGGGCCTGGAGTACTCGGCGGCCGAGCTGTTCACCGGGCTGAAACGCTCGTGGGTGGCGGGTCTCGTGGACATCGTGCTCAACGCCGCGCCCGGCGCGATCGTCGCGCTCATCCTCGGCTGGGGGCCGATCGGCGCGATCGTGATGGCGGGCGTCACCTACATCTCGTCGTCCGGGATCATCGCGAAGGTCCTCGGCGACCTGGGAAGGCTCGGTAACCGGGAAACCCCGGTGGTGCTGTCGATCCTGGTGTTCGAGGATCTGGTGATGGCGCTGTACCTGCCGATCCTCACCGCGGTGCTCGGCGGGGTCAGCTTCCTCGGCGGCCTCAAGGCGGTCGGGATCTCGCTGATGGTGATCACCGTCGTCCTGGTGATCGCGCTGAAGTTCGGCCGGTACGTCTCCGCGGCGGTGGACAGCCCGGACCGCGAGGTGTTCCTCCTCAAGGTCCTCGGCGCGGCCCTGCTGGTCGCCGGCCTGGCTTCGGCGATGCAGGTTTCGGCCGCGGTCGGCGCGTTCCTGCTCGGCATCGCGATCTCGGGTTCGACGGCGGAGAACGCGACGCACATGCTCGAACCGCTGCGAGATCTCTTCGCCGCCGTGTTCTTCGTCGTGTTCGGGCTCAACACGAACCCCGCGTCGATCCCGCCCGTGCTCGGCTGGGCGGTCGTCCTGGCGGTCGCGACCACGCTCACGAAGGTCGGCACCGGCTGGTGGGCCGCGCGGAGACAGGGCATCGGGAAGATGGGCCGGGCCCGCGCCGGGGCCGCGTTGGTCGCGCGAGGCGAGTTCTCGATCGTCATCGCCGGGCTGGCGGTGGCGGCGGGCGCCGTGACCGGCGAACTCGCCGCACTCGCGACGGCGTACGTGCTCCTGATGGCGATCCTCGGCCCGACGGCCGCGCGGATCGTCGAACCGGTTGCCCGCGCGCTGCAGCGTAAGCCATTCGGCTCGAAGGCCGCCGCTTCCCAGACCGGCTGAACCTCCGCCAGGAACGGCCCTTTCCCTAGGAGTTTCGCAAGGAAAGGGCCGTTCCGGGCATTGGCCTAGCCGCGCTCGAGCCCCGATACGGTCGCCGGAGCGATCTGCGCGGGAGCCGCCGGAAGCGGAGCCGGAACCGCCGACGGTCCAGCCCCCGAGACGGGCAGAGCCAGCGAAGTCCTGCCCAGATCCACCGTGATCTTCGGATACTGCGACGGGCCGGAGATGAACGAGCCGTCCGTCCCGCCGATGATCAGGGCAAGCTGATGTCCCGCCGGCACGACATGGTCCGTACTCGCCAGCCGGAACGTCATCGTGTACGGCTGCCCCGGAGTCAGCGGCGATTCCTGGGTCAGCGACCGGTGGTTGGCCAGATCCGCCCACCCGCGGCTGATGATGTTCAGGCCCACCGACACCGCGTCGGTGCTCGTGTCCAGGTAGCAGGCGTCGTTACCGGGTGCGCTCGCGCCCCAGCACGACTGGGTCAGCTCGTTCTTGATGCCTTCCTTCGGTCCGGTGTAGTTCCGGATCGTCGCCGGGCCGTAGTCGACCAAGACCGCCGAGAGCCGCGCGGTGGGCGTCGACGGCGTCGCGGTCACAGTCACCTTCGCCGTCCCGGAGACGTGCAGGTCCTTCGCGAGCGCGCCGGTGCTGAACAGCACGCGCCCGCTCGCGGTCTCCGTCGGCCTCGCGGCCCAGCTGTTCGAGGACTGGCCCGACGAGTCCGTGAACGAGACCGTGCCCGTTCCCGCGGTCGTGCCCAGCGTGCCGACACCCGGTGTGCTCCCGGCCGCGGGGCGCAGGGTGACGGCGCTGCCCGCGGGCCACGCCGGCTGGTCCACCCAGACGTCGGGCTCGCGTTCCACACTCGCGCCCGGGGTCTTCTCGATACCGTTGTCCACGCCGAGCAGGTAGTGGTCGAACCACTTGTGCAGGGTGTCGACCCACGCCGATCGCCGGTAGTCGAACGGATCGACGTGGCCCGCCTGCGTCAGCCAGATCTTGCGCTCGACGTTCAGCGCTTCCCACCACTGCCCGAAGTTGATCGTCTTGACGTTGAGGTCACCCAAGCCGTGCGAAGCGAGCACGCTGGCCTTCACCTTCGAAGCGCTCTGCACGTGGTCCCGGTCGAGCCAGAACGCGTTGTAGTCGCCGTTCGAGGTCGCGCCCTCGGTGAGCTTCTGATTCGCCGCGGCGCAGTTCTGCCCGCCGTTGCGCCGCGAGACGGTCTGCGCGAGCCCCGCCGGGCTCCCCTGACGCAGGTTCGCGCCGTCGGAGCGGTAGTAGTCGTACCAGGAGCTGATGGCGCCGATCGGCACGATGGTCTTGAGCCCGTCGACGCCGGTCGCGGCGACGCCGTTGGCCACCGTGCCGTCGTAGGACTTCCCGATCATGCCGACCGCGCCCGTCGACCAGGTCGCGTTCGTCCTGGCCGGACCGGTCGCCGTCGTGTAACCGTTCGCGCGGCCGTTCAGCCAGTCGACGACCTTGCGCGCCGAATTGACGTCCGAAGGGCCACCGATGTCGGTGCAGCCGCGGGACTTGTTGGTACCGGCCAGATCCACCAGGACCACGGCGTACCCGCGCGGGACGAAGAAGTTGTCGTAGTAGAGCGGGAACCCGACCGGCCTGCCCGCCGAGTCGTAGGTCTTGAGCTCGCTCTCGTTGCCCCGCCCGCAGCACGAGTAGTACGGGCTCGCGTCCATGATGACCGGGACCTTCTTGCCCTGCGCCGCCGGTTCCTTCGGCCGGATGATGTCCGCGGCGACCCGGTCCGAACGGCCGTCGCCGTCACCGTCGAGCCCGATGTCCACCCAAGCCGTCTCGCGGACGGCCTTGGCGAAGTCGTAGACCGGTTCACTCGCCCGCGGTTTCGCCGCGGCCTGCGGTGCCGCGACCACGGCCGCGGCGACCGCCAAGATCCCTGCCAGCACAACTGTTTTCACGGTTGAGCCCTTCCCCGTCGGCTGAAAGCCCGTCAGGAAGAGCTAAACGCGGTGATCACCTGTGCAGTAGGGCGGAAAGTCTTGGTTACAGATCGACGGCGCGGTACAGCGAACCGACCTCGCCGCGGTTCAGCCGCCGGATCGAGCCCGAGCGCTGGGCGCCGAGCTGGACGTCGCCGAGCGCGGTCCGGACCAGTTTGCGCACCGGGTGCCCGGTGGCCGCCATCAGCCGCCGCACGATGTGCTTGCGACCCTCGTGGATGACCAGCTCGATCTGGGTGCGCCCGGCCAGCATGTCCTTGACCCGGAACTGGTCGACCTTGACGATGCCGTCCGGCAGCTCGAAACCGGCCCGCAGCTCCTTGCCGAGCCCGCGCGGGACGATGCCCTCGACCTCGGCGAAGTAGGTCTTCAGCACGCGGAACGACGGGTGCATCAGCCGGTGGCCGAGGTCGCCGTCGTTGGTGAGCAGCAGGAGGCCTTCGGTGTTCTCGTCGAGCCTGCCGACGTGCACGATGCCGGGCGTCTCCTCGTACCGGCCGCGCAGGTAGTCGCCGACGCACGGACGGCCGCGGTCGTCGTTCATCGTGCTGTGCACGCCCTTGGGCTTGTTCAGCAGGAGGTAGACGAGGTCCTCGCGGACCTGGACGCGGGTGCCGTCGACGTGGATCACGGAGTTGTCCGGATCGAC
Source organism: Amycolatopsis roodepoortensis (assembly GCF_024628825.1). Taxonomy (NCBI): domain Bacteria; kingdom Bacillati; phylum Actinomycetota; class Actinomycetes; order Pseudonocardiales; family Pseudonocardiaceae; genus Amycolatopsis; species Amycolatopsis roodepoortensis. The sequence continues at coordinate 8,678,655 of NZ_CP102415.1, read as the reverse complement.
CCGGCGGCCGAGTTCGGTGACCACCTTGCCGTCCACGCTCACGCGACCGCGCACGATCAGATCCTCGGCCGCGCGCCGCGAGGCGACGCCCGCCTGCGAAAGGACCTTCTGCAGCCGAATGCCGTCGGGATGCGGGTCAGATGTCATCGATGGTGTCCACTTCGGGTAGCAACGGAGCGATGGGCGGAAGGTCGGCCAGGGACGAGAGGCCCAGTCGCTCCAGGAACAGCTCGGTCGTCACGTACAGCGTGCCTGTGGTTTCGGGGTCGGTCCCCATCTCCTCGATCAGGCCGCGCGCCAGCAGCGTCCTGATCACCCCGTCCACGTTCACCCCTCGGACGGCGGCGACCCTGGCCCTGGTCACCGGCTGCCGATAGGCGATCACGGCGAGGCTCTCCAGTGCGGCTCGCGTCAGCTTGGAACGCTGGCCGTCGAGCAGAAGCTTCTCCACGAACGGGGCATAGACGTCCCTAGTGTAGAACCGCCACCCTTCGCCGACTCGGCGCAGGTCGATTCCGCTGGTCCGCTCGGTGAACTTCTGCGCCATCGTGCGCAGCGCCACGGTCACCCGCGACACGGGCTGGCCGACCGTGTCGGCGAGGGATTCCTCGTTGATCGGCGAGTCGACGACCAGGAGCAACGCCTCCAGGGCAGCTTCGAGCGCCTCGTCGGAGGTGACGTCGGGGTAGTCACCGTCGCCTGCCGCGACGAGCCCCTCGTCGGCAGGCGGCTCCGTCTCGGCTTCCGGCTCGACGGCAGAGGCCTCCGCGGTCGCTTCGGTCTCGGGCGTCTCTTCGGTCTTCTCGGTCTCTTCGGGGCTCACCCGTACTCCTCGTCCTCAGCGGCGGCGCGATCGTGTTCGGCCGCCACCGACGCCTCCTCCACGGACCCGCCGGTCCACCGCACGTGCAGTTCGGCGAGCGCCTCCAGCTGCTCGAACTGGACCGTGGCCTCCCGGTACAGCTCCAGCAGAGCGAGGAACCGCGCCACGATCTCGACGGTGTGCTCGCAGTCGTCGACCAGCTCGCCGAAGGTCGCTTCGCCTCGTTCTGCCAGCTTCAGCCGCAGCAGCGCGGCGTGCTCGCGCACCGAGACCCGGCCCATGTGGATATGCGCGATCGACACCTGTGGCGGCGGCTTCGGCCGGAAGACCGCCACGGCGATCTCGGCGAACTTCGCCGGGTCGACGCCTAGCATCACCTCGGGCAGCAGCCCCATGAACCGCTCTTCGAGCGCGACCGACCGCGGGTAGCGCCGCAGCGCACCCGCCTCCAGCTCACCGAACAGCGCCGCGACCTGCTTGTACGCCCGGTACTGCAGCACGCGCGCGAACAGCAGGTCCCTGGCTTCGAGCAGGGCGAGGTCGTCTTCGCTCTCCACCTCGGCGGCGGGCAGCAGCCGCGCCGCCTTGAGGTCGAGCAGGGTCGCCGCGATGACCAGGAACTCGGTCGTCTCGTCGAGGTTCCACTCCGTGCCGAGCGCACGGGTGTAGGCGATGAAATCGTCCGTGACCTGGTGCAACGCGACTTCGGTGACGTCGAGCTGGTGCTGCGAGATCAGCTGAAGCAGCAGATCGAAGGGGCCCTGGAAATTCGACAGGTTCACCTTGAACTTGGACGTGCTCAGCTCTTCACTGGCCAGTCCTTCGGGGACCATCCCGCCGTGCACGGTCTCGTGCACGACGGGGGTCTCGTCTGCCTCTGTCCGCTCGACCGGCTCTGAGCCGCTGGGAGCAGCCGCGGCCGGGTCGTCCATCAGCTCTCGGTCTCTTTCCCGTCCTCGCTGCCCGCCCGCAGGCGCTGGACGAGGACCGAGTCCTCGCCCGCCGCGTCGAAGTCGGCCAGCAGCACGGCCACCGCCTCGCGGACCAGCCTGCCGCGATCGAGGACGAGACCGTGCTTCGCCCGGAGGTTCAGCCTGGCCTGCTCCATCGCCAGCAGTTCGTCGCCGGAGACGTAGACGGTGATCTTCGCGTCGTGCTTGGTCCGCCCGGAGCCGCTGCGCGCGGCACGGGTCAGCCGTTCCTTGTGCTCGTTCCCTGAACCGTTCCCGTTGCCGTTCCCCTTCGCGGGGGCGGGCTGTTCGGGCGCGGGCGGGAGATCGAGCGCGGGGCTGGAGGTGATCCTGAAGAGTTCGGACGCTCCTGGCAGGGAAGCTCGCCTGCTCACCGAGCGATCACCTCGCGTGCCAGCGCGCGATAGGCCGCCGCGCCGGCTGATTTGGGAGCCCAGGTCGTGATCGGCTCGCCCGCGACCGTCGTCTCGGGGAACCGCACGGTGCGGTTGATCACCGTGTCGAACACGGTGTCGCCGAATGCCTCCACCACTCTCGCCATGACCTCCTTCGAGTGCAGGGTTCTCGGGTCGTACATGGTGGCGAGAATCCCGGTGATGTCCAGTTTGGGGTTGAGGCGTTCCTGCACCTTCTCGATGGTGTCGATCAGGAGCGCTACGCCTCGCAGACTGAAGAACTCGCACTCCAGCGGGATGATCACACCGTCCGCGGCGGTCAGTGCGTTCACCGTCAGCAGGCCTAGCGAGGGCTGGCAGTCGACAAGAACATAGTCGTAGTCGTTCATGACCGGACGAAGGACCCGTAACAAAGTGTGTTCGCGCCCTACCTCTGCGACCAACTGGACCTCGGCCGCGGACAGGTCGATGTTGCTCGGCAGCAGGTCGACGCCGTCCACCCGGGTCTTCCGGATGACGTCGGTGATGGCGACCGAGCGCTCCATGATGACGTTGTAGACCGTCTGGTCCAGCTCGTGCGGCTGAATGCCGAGGCCGACCGAGAGCGCGCCCTGTGGGTCGAAGTCGACCAGCAGCACCCGGCGGCCGCATTCGGCCAGCGCCGCGCCGAGGTTGATGGTCGAGGTGGTCTTGCCGACCCCGCCCTTCTGGTTGCACATGGCCATCACCAGTGCGGGACCGTGCCGGTCCAGCGGCGGCGGATCGGGGATCTCGCGGTACGGGCGGCCGGTGGGGCCGATCCCGTCCCTCTCGAGTTCTTGCTGCTTGGTTTCTTTGGCGCGCTTGGCCTTGCGGCCGCGGGAAGAGATCGTGTCCTCCGACGGTTCGTCGCCGTCGTGTTCGGCGGGGGTTGCGATGGTCACCTGGCTGAGGCTCGCGGCAGCCGAACCGGCGGACGCGGACGGCTTCGCCGGCTCGTTCGGTGTCGACATAACGCGAAAGCTCCTCTTCGGCAGGATCCTCGGCAGCCTATGCGCGATCCGGGAGTCGAGCCAACGAGGCACGCCGGGACCGACCGGGTCGATTAGCCCAGCGCGCGGGGATGTGCTGTGGCGTAAACCTCGCGGAGCGTGTTGACCGTGACCAGCGTGTACACCTGGGTGGTGGTCACCGAAGCGTGCCCGAGGAGTTCCTGCACGACGCGGACGTCTGCGCCGCCTTCGAGAAGGTGCGTGGCGAAGGAGTGGCGCAGCGTGTGCGGGGAGACGCCCGCCGTGATCCCCGCGGATTCCGCGGTGTCCTTGAGAACCTGCCACGCGCTCTGCCGGGAAAGCCTGGAGCCGCGGGCGTTCAGGAACATCGCCGGCGTCCCCCTGCCGTGGGTGGCGAGCGCCGGCCGCGCGCGGACGAGGTACGCGTGCACCGCTTCCAGCGCGGGACGGCCGATCGGCACGATGCGCTGTTTGCCGCCCTTGCCGTCGAGCAGCACGGTGCGTTCGGCGTCGTCGATGTCGTCGACGTCGAGCCCGACGGCCTCGGAGATCCGCGCGCCGGTGGAGTAGAGCAGTTCCAGCAGCGCCCGGTCCCGCAGCGGGCGTTCGCCCTCGGGCGGTGGGGTTTCCAGCAGTTTCAGCACGTCGCCCACCGGCAGCGCCTTGGGCAGCCGTTTGGCCGCGGCGGGCGGGCGGACCTCGCGGGCCGGGTCGTTCTCGGTGATGCCGTCGGCGTGCGCGAACTTGTGCAGCCCCCGCACCGCCACCAGCGCGCGGGCCGCCGACGACGCGGCGAGCGGCCGATGCTCTTCGTCGCCCTCGCGCAGCGCCGCGCCGAACGAAGTGATGTGCGCCGAGGTGACGTCGCCGAAGGACTCGACATCGGCGTCACAGAGGTACGCGGTGTACCGGCGCAGGTCGCGGGAGTAGCTGTCGAGGGTGTTCCTCGCGGTTCCGCGCTCGACCACCAGATGGTCGAGGTATGCGGCGACCACCTGGGCGACTCCGGTACCGCCGGCCCGTGACACACGGACACTCTAGGACGATCGCGACCCGTTCGGGGGATCGCCGCGCGTACGCGTCGCGGGTGTGAAACGGGCTACCTTGGGAGCATGTCCCAGCAACCGGACCCGGACGAAATGCGCGTCGGCACCGCCGAGCGCGAGGAGGCGGCACGGCTGCTCGCCGATCACTACAGCCAGGGAAGGATCACGCCGGACGAGTACGAGGGCCGCGTCCTCGCCGCGTACGAGGCCGTGACGCTCGGCGAACTCCGGCCGCTGTTCCAGGACCTGCCCGCGCCGCACCCGAAGTCGCTGGCGCCGCGGTTCGACCCGCCGCCGTTCGTGCCCGTGTATCAGCAGCCCGCCGCGGTGATGCCGTACTCACCGAAGTCGAAGATCGCCGCCGGGGTGCTGCAGATCGTGCTGCCGTTCGGGATCGGGCGCTTCTACACCGGCCATGTCGGTCTCGCCATCGGCCAGCTGGCGGTCGTGCTGGTCACCTGCGGCGTCGGGGCGGTCTGGCCGATCGTCGACGGGATCGTGCTGCTGGCGAACGGCGGCACCGACGCGCAGGGCCGCCGCCTCCGCGACTAGAGCCTCGTGAGTGGTAAGGACGGTTAGAACCGTCGCGTTTCGCATGCCGTCCTGTGCTGCCGGACGTTGCGAAAGCCACTTTCGCAACCTTCAACGTTGCGAAAGTGGCTTTCGCAACGTCGGCCACGGCCAGGCACGGTACCGCCCTGGCGAGCATGTCGCGAAAGCCACTTTCGCGACGTCTGATGTCCCGAAAGTGGCTTTCGCGACACCCTCGCCTCTCCCGTCCCGAAATGCCCTGAGCGGTCCGTTACTTTGCAAGCAACGGACCGCTCAAGCGCGCGAAGGGCGCCTAGAGACCGCGCGAAGCGAACTTCGTCGGCCTGTCCTCCCAAGGCGCGTCGGCCGGCCGCGACGAAGCAGCGCCCGAAAGCACCGCGTGCGCGGCGAGCACACCACCGACGGTCGACCCGTTCACCAGCTCACCCGCCAGCGCCATCCACACTGCCTCGGCGAGCGGGAACTTCCGCATGACGAGGTCCGCCTCCTCATCGCCGAGGACCTCCCTGTCCACTTCGGACAGCTCGCGCGCGAGGTAGACGCGGACGACCTCGTCGGTGAAGCCGGGCGACGCCGCGACGTCGACCAGGGTCTCCCACCGCTCGGCGCTGAGGCCGACCTCCTCGACCAGCTCGCGTTTGGCCGCCTCGACGGGGTCCTCCCCCGCCTTGTCGATCAGCCCGGCGGGCAGTTCCCACAGCCGCCGCCCGATCGGGTGGCGGTACTGGTGGATCAGCGTCACCATGCCGTCCGAGTCGAGCGCGACGACGGCGACCGCGCCGAGGTGCTCGACGACCTCACGGCGGGCGGTGCCGCCGCCGGGCATCACGACCTCGTCGACCCTCAGCCCCACCACACGTCCGATGTGGACGTCCTTTGTGGACGCGACGGTGAACTCGTGCTTACCGGGCTCGCTCACCGGGCCGCCGTCTGGGCGGTTTCGGGCAGCTCGACCGGCAGCCGCTCGGCGACCTTGCGGTCGACGACGGCCTTCACGAACGCGCTGAACAGCGGGTGCGGGCGGGTCGGGCGGCTCTTGAGCTCCGGGTGCGCCTGGGTGCCGACGAAGAACGGGTGCTTGTCGGCGGGCAGCTCCACGAACTCGACCAGGTGGTCGTCGGGCGAGGTGCCCGAGAACACCAGACCGGCGTCGGAAAGGCGCTTGCGGTAAGCGTTGTTGACCTCGTAGCGGTGACGGTGCCGCTCGGAGACCTCGGTGCTGCCGTACGCCTTCGCGACCTGCGAGCCCGGCTTGAGCTTGGCGACGTAGGCGCCCAGCCGCATCGTGCCGCCCATGTCGCGCTCGCCGGCGACGACGTCGCGCTGGTCGGCCATCGTGGAGATGACCGGGTTCGGGCCGTCCTCGAACTCGGCCGAGTTCGCGTCCTTGATCCCCGCCAGGTTCCGCGCCGCGTCGATCACCATGCACTGCAGGCCGAGACACAGGCCCAGCAGCGGCAGCCCGTGGGTGCGGGCGTAGGCGATGGCGCCGACCTTGCCCTCGATACCGCGGACGCCGAAGCCGCCCGGCACCAGCACACCGTCCACATCGGACAGCGCCGCGGCCGCACCGGCCGGGGTCTCGCAGGAATCCGAGGGGACCCAGGAGATCTGGACCTTGGCGCGGTGGGCGAACCCGCCCGCGCGCAGCGCCTCGGTGACCGACAGGTACGCGTCCGGCAGGTCGATGTACTTGCCGACGAGCGCGACCCGCACCGTCTCCGACGGGTTGTGCACCCGGTCGAGCAGGTCGCCCCACACGGTCCAGTCGACGTCGCGGAACGGCAGCCCGAGACGGCGCACCACGTAGGCGTCGAGCGCCTCACGGTGCAGCACCTTCGGGATGTCGTAGATCGACGGCGCGTCGGGGCAGGCGATGACGGCTTCGGTGTCGACGTCGCACATCAGGCCGATCTTGCGCTTGAGGTCCTCCGGCAGCTCGCGGTCGGCGCGGCAGACGAGCGCGTCGGGCTGGATACCGATGTTGCGCAGCGCGGCGACCGAGTGCTGGGTCGGCTTGGTCTTCAGCTCACCCGACGGGGCGAGGTACGGGACCAGGGAGACGTGGAGGAAGAAGCACTGGTCGCGGCCGACGTCGTGGCGGACCTGACGGCAGGCCTCCAGGAACGGCAGCGACTCGATGTCGCCGACGGTGCCGCCGACCTCGGTGATCACGACGTCCGGGCTGTTCCCGTCCTCGTCGGCGCCCGCCGCGGCGGTGATCCTCGCCTTGATCTCGTCGGTGATGTGCGGGATGACCTGCACGGTGTCGCCGAGGTACTCACCGCGGCGCTCCTTGGCGATGACCTCGGAGTACACCTGCCCGGTGGTGACGTTCGCCTTGCCGTCGAGAGCCCGGTCGAGAAAACGCTCGTAGTGCCCGATGTCCAGATCGGTCTCGGCGCCGTCGTCGGTGACGAACACCTCACCGTGCTGGAACGGGTTCATCGTGCCCGGATCGACGTTGAGGTACGGATCCAGCTTCTGCATCGTGACCCGGAGCCCACGTGCGGTAAGGAGCTGACCCAGGCTGGAAGCCGTGAGTCCCTTACCCAGAGAGGAGGCAACGCCTCCGGTGACAAAGACATACTTGGTAGCCCGCGACTGAAGTCCCACGGGCTTCCACCTTATCGCACGCACGCCGGGGCGCTCACCGGCCACGCCGCAAGCGTCCGATGGAGTGGAAAACCGCTACCCTCGCGACGTGACAGACGCGCACGACACCTGGACCGCACCGGTCGCGGAAGGCCCGCTCGACGCGGACATCCGTGTCCCCGGTTCGAAGTCGATCACCAACCGGGCCTACGTCCTCGCCGCGCTCGCCAGCGCGCCGACGCGGGTGCGGACCCCGCTCGACTCCCGGGACGCGCGCCTGATGCTCGGCGCCATCTACGCCCTCGGCGCCCACTCGCAGGGCAGCATCGGCGGTTACCTCGTGCACCCGCTCGGCCCAGGCCGCGTCCATCCCGACGAGACCGTCCGGGTGGAACTCGGCAACGCGGGCACGGTCGCCTGGTTCACCCCCGCGCTCGCCGCGCTGGGCACGGGCCCGGCGCTGTTCGACGGCGACGAGGCCATCCGCCGCCGTCCGATCGGGCCGCTGCTGAAGGCGCTGCGCGACCTCGGCGCCCGTATCGACGACGACCGCCGCGACGCGCCGCCCTTCACCGTCCACGGCGAAGGCGGCTTGCGGGGCGGCAGGGTCGACCTGGACGCCTCGGCGTCGAGCCAGTTCCTGTCGGCGCTGCTGCTCGCCGGGCCGTCGTTCCAGCAGGGCGTCACCGTGCGCCTCGTGGGCGGCCAGGTGCCGAGCGAGCCGCATATCGCGATGACCGTCGAGATGCTCCGCCGGTTCGGGGCCACTGTGGACCGCGAGGGCGCCGAGTTCCACGTCGCGCCGACACGGCTTTCCTGCCCCGAGTACGTCGTCGAGCCGGATCTTTCGACGGCGGCGCCGTTCGTCGCCGCCGCGATCGCGACCGGCGGCACGGTGCGCGTCGCGGGCTGGCCGCAGCGGACGACGCAGCCCGGGGACTGGCTGCGCAGCCTGGCGCCCGTCCTGGGGGCCACCGCCGAACTCGACGCGGCGGGCCTGACGGTCACCGGCAGCGGCACGATCCCCGGCGTCGAACTGGACCTGCACGACGTCGGCGAGCTGACCCCGGTGATCGCGGCGCTGCTGTGCTTCGCCGAGGGACCGTCGGTGATCTCAGGGGTGGCGCATCTTCGCGGCCACGAGACCGACCGGCTGACCGCGCTCGCCACCGAACTGTCGTCGCTCGGCGGTGACGTCCGAGAGACCGACGACGGGCTGCGCATCACGCCGGCGCCGCTGCACGGCGGGAAGTTCCGCACCTACGACGACCACCGGCTGGTGATGGCGGCCGCGGTGCTCGGCCTGAAGGTCGAAGGGGTCGAGGTGGAGAACCCGGGGACGGTCGGGAAGACCTTCCCCGGATTCGCCGAGGCCTGGACCTCGATGCTCGTCGCCTAGGCGAGCCCGCCGGCGAACGGGGTCTCCCGCCACTGTTCGATCATCGGCTTCAAACCTTCCAGCAGCATCGGCAGCTCCGGCGCCATCGCCAAGCAGGCCACCCCTTGAAGCATGGCCAGCGCGCCCAGTGCCTTCAGTACTCGTTCGTCCGCCTCGCGCAGCCCGAGCTGCTCGGCGGCGGCGTTGTAGGCCGCGACGCCCTCGGCTCCCATGGCCGGGAGATCCAGTTCGATCGGGGCACGGTTGACGAGTTCGAAGTCCGAGCAGAGTTCGCCGTCCGGCGTGGCGATCAGGTTGTACCCGGGGGCGTCACCGTGTACCGGCTGGACCGTCGCGCCGGGGAAGGCCCGGGTGAACGCCGCTTCCGACTCGAACAACGGCCGGAGGACGTCCCATTCACGCCGGGCCCGGTCCAGGTCGGCCGGTTCCAGCAGATCCGGGCGGTCCGCGAGCTGGTCGAGGCCGTCGGGGACGAACGGGATCAGACCGCCCATGAAGGCCAGGTCGCCGTCGTACTCGCGGAGGGCGGCGTGCAACCGGGCGACGATCCCCGCCCCGCGTTCGGGGCTGATCTCGGCTTCCTTGTCGTGCTCGACGAACTGCCAGAACGTCATCGAGAAACCGTCGCGCTGCACCGGTTCCGCGGGTACGAGCGGGCTCGGCGGGACGACCGGGTGGCCGCGGCTCGCGAGCCAGCCGGTGACGGCCAGCTCACGCCGCTGGTCGATCAGCTGCGTCTCGAGCGTGGTCGTGCGCGGCAGCACGGTCGGCACGCGCACTACCACCGGCAGGGGTGACAAGCGCACGATGACCGAGAAGACGTCGTACAGGATTTCCGGCTCGTCGAAGGACAGTCCGAGGTCGCGGCCCGCGGAGACCGCGGCGGCCACCGCCCGCGCGGTGCGGGCGGCCCGTTGTTCGTCGGTGATCATGCCCGCGAGTCTGACATGTCCGGTTCACCCGGCGGAGCGTTCTCCGTCGTCCTCGGGGAACAGCGTCTTCAGCGTGACCTCCCGGTTCACCCGCACGTGTTCGACGGCGTGGGCCCGCGCTCGGTCGGCGTCGCCGGAAGCGATCGCGTCGTAGAGGCGGCGGTGCTCGTCGAGCAGCTCGCCCCAATGTTCGTTCTGGCTGGTCAGCCAGCGCAGCCTGCCTTCGAGCGGGCGGAGGATCTCGTGCAGCAGCCCGTTGCCGGCGAGCGCGACGATCTGGTCGTGGAAGCGGGTGTTGAGCAGGGTGATCCGGGCCGGGTCGCCGCTTTCGGTGGCGCGGGCGGCGTCGGTGAGCAGCCGTTCGAGCGCGCGGAGTTCCGCCTTGCCCGCCCGTTCGGCGGCCAGGCCGGCGGCGAGCCCTTCGAGCGCCTCGCGGACGTCGAACAGCTCCTCGACGTCGGCCTTGGCCAGCTGGCGCACGACGATGCGACGCGGCGACTGGACCGCGAGGAAACCTTCGGCCTCCAAGCTCCGGATGGCCTCGCGCACCGGGACCCGGGAGACGCCGAGGTCTTCGGCGAGCTCGCGTTCGACGAGCCTGTCCCCCGGCTTCAGCCGTCCGGCGAGGATACGTTCACGCAGCTCGTCGCGGACCCGCTGCCGGGTCGCGGCCAGCGGCTGACGCGGTCCTTCCTCGGCCACCTGAGCCCCCTTCACCACCGCTGTAACAGCTTGTAACACCGAGTTTATCGGCAGAAACCTTGACGACGGCCCACCGCGGGGTGATATTTGGGATGCCAAATTTTGGGATACCAAATCGACCGGACGTCCCCGTCGATCGGAGGCCCCGCATGACCGCCGCCCCAGCAACCCGGTCCGAAGCGCCTACTACCGAGAACGCCGATCCCCGGCTCTGGAACGAAGACCTCGCCCCGGCGAAGGAACGCCGCTGGAAGGTCTACGACATCTTCGCGCTGTGGATGTCGGACGTGCACAACCTCGGCAACTACACCTTCGCGGCGGGCCTGTTCGTCCTCGGGCTCTCGGCCTGGCAGGTGTTCACCGCGCTGCTGACCGGTTTCGTGCTCATCTACTTCGGCATGAACCTGATGGGCCGGATCGGCCAGAAGACCGGCGTCCCCTTCCCCGTCGTCGCCCGCATCAGCTTCGGCACCTTCGGCGCGAACCTGCCCGCGCTGATCCGCGCGATCATCGCGATCTTCTGGTACGGCATCCAGACCTACCTCGCCTCCGTCGCCATCACGCTGCTCGTGCTCGCGATCGATCCGGGCCTGAAACCGTTGACGGAAGTGGGTTTCCTCGGCCTGCACGCGCTCGGCTGGATCTGTTTCATCGCGCTGTGGCTCGCGCAGGCGCTCGTGCTCACCCGCGGCATGGAGGCCGTGCGCAAGTTCCAGGACTGGTGCGGTCCCGGCATCTGGGTCGTGATGATCGCGCTCGCCGTGTGGATCCTCGCGGCCGCCGACTGGAACATCTCCTTGACCAGCAACCCGAAGGCACTGTCCACAGGGGAGCAAGTACGGCAGTGGTTCGGCGCCGTCGGCCTGATCCTGTCCATCTACGGCACCCTGATGCTCAACTTCTGCGACTTCTCGCGGTTCGCCCCGAACCAGAAAACGGTGCGGCGCGGCAACTTCTGGGGGCTGCCGATCAACTCGACGGCGTTCGCGCTGCTGTCGGTGCTGGTGACCGCGGGCAGCCTCCAGGTGTTCGGCGAAGCCATCACCGACCCCGCCGAACTGCTGGCCCGCATCGACAACACTCCCGTGCTGATCATCGGAGCGCTGACCTTCGCGATCGCCACCATGGGCGTGAACATCGTCGCGAACTTCGTCTCCCCCGCCTACGACCTGGCCAACATCTGGCCCAAACGGATCACCTTCACCATCGGCGGCATGATCAGCGCGGTCGCGGCGCTGTGCGTGCTGCCGTGGAAGCTGTACTCCTCCCCCGCGGTGGTCAACTACTTCCTCGGCGGCCTCGGTGCCTTCCTCGGCCCGCTGTTCGGCATCATGATCGTCGATTACTACCTGGTGAAACGCGGCCGGATCGACGTGGACAAACTGTTCGTCGCCGGGCCCGATTCGCCGTACCACTACAAACGCGGGTTCAACCCGCGCGCGATGATCACCTTCCTGCCCACGGCGGCGTTGTCCGCGATCATCGCCCTGGTGCCGTTCTTCGCCCCGGCCGCGCCGTACTCCTGGTTCATCGGCACCGCGTCCGCCGCGGCCCTCTATTTCGTGGTGACGCGCAAGCAGCGGGTCGCGTGATGCGGATCCTGGTCACCAACTGCAACACCACCGAGGCGATGACGAAGGAGATCGAGGCCGGCGCCCGCGCCGCGGCGAGTCCCGGCACCGAAATCCTGGCCAGAACCCCGCTGTGGGGCCCGGAATCCGCGGAAGGCTGGCTGGACAGCTTCCTCAGCGCCGCGGCCGTCCTCGACCTTCTCAACGGGCTGGACGAGCCGTTCGACGCGCTCGTGATGGCCGGTTTCGGCGAGCACGGACGGGAAGGCGCGCGGGAACTGCTCGACGTCCCGGTCGTCGACATCACCGAGGCCGCCGCGCATCTGGCCTGTCTGCTGGGAAGACGCTACGGCGTCGTGACCACATTGGACCGGACGTGCGGGCTCATCGAAGACAGCCTGCACGCCGCGGGCGTCGCGCAGAGCTGCGTCGGCGTCCTCGGTGCCGGGCTCGGCGTCCTCGAACTGACCGACGAACGCCGGACGGAGTCCGCACTGCTGACCGCCGGACGGCGTGCCCGCGACGCGGGAGCGGAAGTCCTCGTCCTCGGCTGCGCGGGAATGACGGGGCTCGATCGCCAGATCTCGGCGATGCTGGACATCCCGGTGATCGACGGCGTCGCCGCCGCCGTCCGCCTCGCCGAATCCCTTGTCGCCCTCGACCTCAAGACCAGCCGGGCCGGCTCCTATGCCCGCCCACTCCCGAAAACCCGGCTCTGGCCCCGCATTTAGTCCTCTGGACGCGGTCCTTGCACACGCAAGTACCAAATGCGCAAAGGGCTAGTTGCCGTCCGCGGCGATACCAGGGGCAGGTGCCTGGGCGTTGCCCGCGATGCCGTAGCGGCCCGCGCCGCCTTCGAGCTGCTCGCGCAGCGCCAAGATCGTGGTGACCCGGCCCGCCGCGGTCTCCGCGTTGTCCACAGTGGACAGGATCGAGGTCGACGAGGTGTCGGCGCGGACGACGCCGATCGCGCCGGTGCCGTCGGCGGATCCCGCGCCCCCGGCCAGCACGGTGCCCGCGCCGGAGCGGTCCAGCTGCGCGGCGAACCGCGCGATGGTCGAGGCACGGTCACCGGCGCCGTCACCGGTGTACTTCGAACCGGTGAGCACGATCGCGAGCTGCGCGGGCTTCACGTCCCCGCCGGTCTTGAGGAAACCGCCGTCGGTGAGCCCGCCGAGCGCGGCCGCCAGCTCCACCGGCGTGGACTGCGGCTGCGCGTTGTCCTTGTTCAGCAACGCGACCGAGCCGATCAGCGCGCCCGCGAGGGTGCCGGGGTCGCCCGCGGTCGGGAACTGGACACCGGCGGGCTGCAGACGCGACACCACGTCACGCAGCTGATCGGAGCGCATCGGGTCGGAGAACGCCTCGGTCAGCTGGATCTCCCCGGTGACGGCGGCACCGGACTGACCGACGAGCTGCTTGAGCGCGTCCCGGTCCGCCGGCTTCGCGTCCTCTGTGGTCACCAGCACCACCGAGCGCTTGTCCAGCTGCCCGGCGACGACCTTCGGCCCCATCGCGCCGGCGAACGCGTCCGCGTCACCGAGCCTGGCGTTGAGCGTGTTGCGCTGCGCTTCCAGATCCGCGACCTGGGTACCCAGATCCTCCTTCTGGCCGGCGAGGCCGGAAAGCAGGGCACCGTTCAGCGCCGTGGACCCGAGCACCACCCCGATGGCGAGCGCCAGGAAGCAGGCGGCGATGGAAACGATGTGGTACCGCAGTGAAATCACGTGAAGAGTCCCTTGCCCCAGACGATGAACGAGTTCCAGGTGTCGCGGATCCAGTCGAGGTAGACCGAACCCACGTCGGACACCAGCAGCGCGGCCCCGACGGCCACCAGGGTCGCGACGACCAGCAGGACGATCGCGCCGATGGACACCCGGCTGCGGTGCAGGGTCGCGACCGCCTTGCCGTCGACCAGTTTCGTGCCGAGCTTGAGCCTGGTGAGGAACGTCGACGGGTTCGAACCCGACCGGCCGTGGTCGAGGAACTCCCGCAGGGTCGCCTGGAAACCGACGGTGACCACCAGGCTCGCCTCGTGCGCGTCGGCCAGCAGCAGCGCCAGATCCTCGGCGTTGCCCGTCGCGGGGAAGGTGACCGCGCCGATCCCGAGGTCCTGGATGCGCTCGACACCCGGCGCGTGCCCGTCCGGCTGCGCCGGCACCACGACCTCGCCGCCGCTGCGCAGCGTCTCCGCGCCGATCCCGTGCGGGTCGCCGACGATGACGTCCGGCTGATATCCCTGCGCGCGCAGGGTGTCCGCCCCGGCGTCGACACCGATCAGCACCGGCCGGTGCTCGCCGATGTACTTCTTCAGCTTCTTGAGGTCTTCGGCGTGCCCGTTGCCGCCCGCGACCACGAGGGCGTGCCGGTCCTTGAGCGGAACGCGGATCTCCGGGACACCGACACCGTCGAGGATGAGGCTGCGTTCCCGGCGGAGGAATTCGATCGTGTTCGCGGAGAACGCCTCGAGCTGGGTGGACATCCCGGCCTTGGCCTCGATCATCTGGTCCGCGACGCTTTCCCGCGTCTGCTGGACACCCGAGCCGAGCTGCCGCTCTCCGATGTAGACGACGCCTTCGTGCAGGCGGAGTTTCGTGCCGTCCTTCACCTTGCGCAGCAGTTCGCCGCCGACCGAATCGACCAGCGGGATCCCGGCTTCGAGCAGGATCTCCGGGCCCAGGTTGGGGAAACGGCCGGAGATCGACGGCGAGGCGTTCACCACCGCCGCGACTTCGGCCTCCACCAAGGCATCGGCGGTCGACCGGTCGAGGTCGAGCTGGTCGAGGACGACGATGTCGCCAGGGCTCAGCCGGCGGAGCAGCTCGCGCGTACGCCGGTCGACCCTGGCGACGCCGGTGATCCCGGGGAGGGTCTCTTGGTTACGCGAGAGCAAGCCGGTGAGCTTCATGCGACCGATAGTGACAAATCCGCGCGGCCTTCCGTGTCCGCCACGCCGATGGAAACACGCCGATTAACCCACACCGGTTCGGCCGCGGCCTCCCGCCACGAACGGTGCGAAAGCCACTTTCGCAACCTTCAGCGTTGCGAAAGTGGCTTTCGCAACCTTACCGAGTGCCTCGACCCGGCCAGAGCGGCAGAAGTGGTGAAGGCCTCCTTCACCACCCTGAAGGTAGGAAAGGAGGCCTTCACGGACTCACGCAGGCGGAGCTTACTTCGCCTTCTTTCGCTTTCCGCCGCGACGGGCCTTGGGCTTGTCCGGCGCGCTCTTGTCGGCCTCGGCCACGGCGAGCAATTCCTCCGCGTGCGCCCGGCCGGTCTCAGTGCTTTCCATTCCGGCGAGCATGCGGGCGAGCTCGACGACCCGCTCCGACTGTTCGAGCACGCGCACCCCACTGCGGGTCACTCCGCCGCTGGTGCCCTTGTCCACCACCAGATGCTGATCGGCGAACGCGGCCACCTGCGGCAGATGCGTGACCACCAGGACCTGGTGACTGCGCGCCAGCCGCGCGAGCCGCCTGCCGATCTCGACCGCCGCCCGGCCGCCGACCCCGGCGTCGACCTCGTCGAACACCAGTGTCTGCACGGTGTCCGCGTGCGCGAGGACGACCTCGATCGCCAGCATCACGCGGGAAAGCTCACCGCCGGAAGCGGCCTTGTGCACCGGAAGCGGCGGCGCGCCGTTGTGCGCCTTCAGCAGCAGCTCCACTTCGTCGACGCCGTCGGGCCCGGCGTGCACGAGCCTGCCGCCGACCTTCACCGCGTGCGCGTCGCTCTCGTCCACTGCGCGCCGCTCGACGGTGATCTCGATCTCGGCCTGCCCCATGGCGAGCCCGGCCATCTCGGCGGTGATCGCCTCGGCGAGCTCGGCGGCGGCCTCGACCCGCGCTTCCGACAGCGTGAGCGCGTGTTCCGCCAGCGTGACGGCGAGTTCGTCGCGGCGCTTGGCCAGCTCGGCCAGCGCCTCCTCGGAGGTGTCCATCGTGGACATCCGGCGACGGGCGTCGTCGGCCCAGGCGAGTACGCCGTCGACGTCCGCCGCGTATTTGCGCGTGAGCCGCTTCAGGTCCGCCTGGCGCGCGAGCACCTTCTCCAGCAACGCCGGGTCGGCGTCGAGGGTTTCGAGGTAGCTGCCCAGCTCGGTGCCCACTTCGGACAGCAGCACCGATGCCTCGTCCAGCCGGGGCCCGAGTTCGCGCAGCACGGCGTCTTCGGAACCGTTCAGATGGCGCGTCGCCTCGCCGATCAGCCCCAGCGCGCCGGGCGCGTCCGGATCCCCGTCCGCCGAACCGGCGACGGCGGCGTGCGCCGCGCTGGCCGCCGCCCGCAGTTCGTCGACCGCGGCGAGCCGTTTGATCTGCTCGGTGAGCTCGGTGTCCTCGCCGGGTTCCGGCGCGACGGCGTCGATCTCGGCGAGGCCGTGGCGCAACAGGTCGGCCTGCTGCGCCATCTCGCGGGAGCGGGTGGAGCGTTCGGTCAGCTCGGCTACGACGGCGAGCCACTCGTCCCGGACCGCGCGGTAGCGCTCGAGCGGTTCGGTGACGGCCTCGCCGGCGAACCGGTCGATCACCGCGCGCTGCTCGGCGGGCCGCAACAGGCGCAGCTGATCGTTCTGCCCGTGGACGGCGATCAGCTGCTCGGACAGATCGGCCAGCACCCCGACCGGCACCGAACGGCCGCCGAGGTGGGCACGGGACCGGCCGTCGACCGAGACCGCGCGCAGCGCGATGACGCTGCCGTCCTCGTCGACCTCCGCCCCCGCGTCGGTGACGATCCGGGTGGCGCCCTCGGCACCGCCCAGCTCGAAACGGCCTTCCACGAAGGCCTTCAGCATTCCGGTCCGCACCTTGGACACTTCGGCTCGGCCGCCGGAGAGCAGGTGCAACCCGCTGACGACCATGGTCTTGCCCGCACCCGTCTCACCGGTGACGACGGTGAAGCCCGCGTGCAGTTCCAGCAGGGCGTCCTCGATGACTCCGAGGCCCTGGATGCGCATCTCGGCCAGCACGACGCCCACCGTAGCGGCCCACCCCGACCATTCCCGCACCCGGCACGTCATGAAAGGGGCCTTGACGACGAAAGTTGTCCTCAACGGCCCTTTCACGACATCCGTCAGCGGGCGTGTCGCTCCCGCCAGCCCTTGATCGGCAACGAGAACTTGTGCACCAGCCGGTCGGTGAACGGGCCTTCCCACAACCGGACCAGGCGCACCGGCACCCGGCCGCAGGTGACCCGCACGGCCGCACCGGCGGGAAGATCGAAGGTCCGCGATCCGTCGCAGGTCAGGACGGCGGGCGAACCGTCCGGATCGATGGCGACGGTGATCTCCGAGTCCCGCGAGACGACCAGCGGCCGGGAGAACATCGCGTGCGCGTTGCTCGGGACCACCAGCAGGGCTTGGACGTCCGGCCAGATGATCGGCCCGCCCGCGGAGAACGCGTACGCCGTCGAACCGGTCGGAGTGGCACACAGGACGCCGTCGCAGCCGAAGGACGACACGGGCCTTCCGTCGACCTCGATGAGCGCGTCCAGCACGCGCTCACGCGAGCTCTTCTCGACGCTGGCCTCGTTGAGCGCCCACGTGTTGACGGTCTCCTCACCGTCGACGGTCACGACGACGTCGACGGTCATCCGCTCTTCGACCTGGTAGTCGCCGTCGACGGCGCGCTGGACGGTGTCGGCGAGCTTGTCCGAATCGGCCTCCGCCAGGAAGCCGACCCGGCCGAGGTTCACACCGAGGACCGGAACGCCGTTCGGCCTTGCCAGTTCCGCGGCCCGCAGCAACGTGCCGTCGCCGCCGAGCACGAACACCAACTCGGTGCCGGCGGCCGGGTCCTGCTCCGGCGCCATGACCGTGCAGGGGGCGCCGATCCCGCCGTCGGCTTCCAGCATCTCCCGGACGTCCTCGTCGAGTACCCGAAGCCGCACACCCGCCTTGGCGAAACGGGCTGAAACCTCGCGTGCCGCGTCCCGGGTCGCGTCCCGGTCCGGGTGCACGACGAGCAGCACCTCGCGATCGCTCATTGGGGTCCCTCCAGGACTGCGGTCCGGACGAGCCGCTCGGCGTCGGTGCCGTCGGTCTCCCCCGCCCCGCGGGTAAGCCATACGAAGTATTCGACGTTCCCCGACGGCCCGGGAAGCGGGCTCGCCACGACACCGCGCAGGCTCAGGTCCAGCTTCTCGGCCTCGGCGAGCACACCGAGCACCGATTCGGCGCGCAGTTCGGGGTCGCGGACGACACCGCCGCTGCCGAGCCGGTCCTTGCCGACCTCGAACTGTGGTTTCACCATCGGCACCAGATCGGCACCGTCCCGCGCGCAGGCGGCCAGCGCGGGCAGCACGAGTTTGAGCGAAATGAACGAGAGGTCCCCGACCACGAGGTCGACCTGCCCGCCGAGGTCTTCCGGGGTCAGGTTGCGGACGTTCGTCTTGTCCAGGACGACCACGCGGTCGTCGGTGCGCAGGCGCCAGTCCAGCAGACCGCGGCCGACGTCGGCGGCGATCACCGTGGCGGCGCCGTTGCGCAGCAGGACGTCGGTGAAGCCACCGGTCGAAGCGCCCGCGTCGAGACAGCGTTTTCCCTCGGTGGAAAGACCTTGCGGAGTGAAGGCTTCGAGCGCGCCGAGCAGCTTGTGCGCGCCGCGGGACGCCCAGCCGGGATCGTCGCCGTCGCGCACCACGATCGGCGCGCCGGACTCGACCCCGGTCGCGGGTTTGGTGGCCACCATGCCGCGCACGGTGACCTTGCCTTCGGCGATCAGCGCCGACGCCTGCTCCCGGGAACGGGCGAGTCCCCGCCGGACGAGCTCCGCGTCCAGGCGGGCGCGTTTGGGCACGCGGTCAGACCTTGTCGATGGTGGACAGCGCCACCGTCAGCTCGGTGTGCACGGCCTCGAACCGGTCGACGTGCTCCGAGAGCGGAAGCGCGGTGAGGTCGTCGAGACCCGCCACCGCTTCGTCGATCCCGGCCCGGGGATCCGTGTCCTGCTGCGCGAACTGTTCGGCCTGGACCGCCGGAGGCCCGGGCACCGGCGGCGGGCCCGGCACCGGCGGTCGCGGCACGGGGTGGAAGTGGTCTTGCACCCCACCAAGTTAGCAGCGCTGGTCAGCCGAGGCGCAGCTCGGCGAGCGCGGCGCGGGCGGTGTCGCCCACACCACGGACCTCGGTGATCCCCGACTCCCAGGCCGCCGCGCACAACGCGCGCAACAGGTCGAGGGAGTCGCCTTCACCATCGGCTTCGAGGGCGTCACCCTGTGCGGTGACGCGCCAGCCGTCCTTGGGCCCGATTTCGAGAAGATCCGCCCGGCTGCTCAGCCCGGACAGGTCCTGCGCGAGGTAGCGCGGACGCTCCTCGGGCCTCGCCGCGATCAGGGACGCCGCGTCGGCGACGCCGGTCAGGACGCAGAGCGCGTCGATCCCGGCCGCGACCGCGCCCTCGATGTCGGTGTCCAGCCGATCGCCCACGACGAGGGCCCGCTCCGCGCCCGCGTCGCGCGCCGCCGTCGTGAACAGCCCCGGCGCCGGCTTGCCAGCCACCAACGGTTCGACGCCGGTGGCGTGGCGCAACGCGGCCACCATCGACCCGTTGCCCGGCAGCAGACCACGTTCGCTGGGCAGCGTCGCGTCGACGTTCGTCGCCACCCAGAGCGCGCCCGCGCGGATGGCGAGACACGCCTCCGCGAGGGCCGCCCAGGTGTTCTGCGGCGAGTGCCCTTGCACCACCGCGGCCACGTCCGGACCGGCTTCCCGGACCGTCCGCAGGCCGACGGACTCGACCTCGGCGGCCAGCGAATCCGTGCCCACGACGAGGACCACCGCGCCCTGAGGCAGCCGCTCACCCAGCAGGGCGGCGGCGGCCTGAGAGCTCGTGTGGACCTCTTCGGGGGTGGCGGGCAGTCCGAGTGCCTCCAGGTGCGCGGAGACCTCCGCGGGAGCCTTGGAGGCGTTGTTGGTCACCCACCGGACGGCCGTGCCGTGGTCCCGAAGCGCCCGAAGTGCTTCCGGTGCGCCCGGGACCACTTCGGTGCCGTGGTAGACCGTGCCGTCGAGGTCGAACAGGACCGCGTCGTACCCGGCCGACAGGGCGTCAGCCATTGGTGAGCTCCGCGGCGCGCTCGGCGGCGTCGGTCTCGTCCTCCTCGTCGGCCTCTGCCGCGTTCAGGAACCAGCGGATCGCCTCGTCCTTGCGGTCGGCGGCGGCGAGGTTGTCCGCGTAGGCGTAGAACAGCCGGGCGCTCCACGGGTCACGCTTCTCCGCCTTGAGGTCGTCACCCTGGAGGGAGACGACGGCGGCGTCCAACTGGCCGAGGTCACGCCGGGCGCCGGCCGCGACGATCGCAAGCTCGACCTGGGTCGCCTTGGACAGACGCTCCTTGTCGACCTCCTTCGCGAGGTCGAGCGCCCGCTCCGGGCGGCCGATGGCGCGCTCGGCGTCGGCGATGATGGCGATGTGGTCGTCGGTCCGGGTCATCCGGCGGACGGCGCGCAGCTCGGACAGCGCCTCGGACCAGTTGCCCGCGTGGTAGGCGACCAGGCCGAGCGCCTCACGGACGATCGGGACCCGCGACGCCTTGGCCTTCGCGTACTTGGCGTGCTCCATGGCGGCTTCTGGGTCCTCGTCGACGAGGCCACCGGCCGCGACCAGGTGCTTGCCGACGGTTTCCGCCAGTGCCTTGGGCAGGGTGCGGAGCTCCCGGCGGACCTCCTCGTCGAGATCGGAGAACTCGATGCCTTCGGGCAGCTCCGGAGCCTCGAGCAGCTCACGCGCCAAGGTCTCGTCGTCGACCGGCCTGTCGTCCACGCGAGGCGAGGAACGGAAGTCCTTGCGGCCCTCGGAACGGTCGCGCTGGGGACGGTCGTCGCGCTTGCGGTCGAACCCGCCGCGCTTGTCGTCGTAGCGCTTCTCGGGCCGGTCGGACGAGCGACGGTCGGGACGGTCGCCGGACGGCCGGTACGAACCGCGCTTGTCGTCGCCACGATTGTCGCGGTCGCCGAAGCTCTTGCGCTCGTAGCCACCGCCGCTGGGACGACGGTCGCCGCCGGAACGGGAGCCACCGCGGTCGTCGCGATAGGACGGACGCCGGTCGTCGCCGCCGCCCCGGTTGTCACGGCTGTCGCGGTCACCGGAGGACTTGCCCTGGGGGCGTCCCTCGTAACGGTTGCCGGACGGGCGGTCGTCGGAACGGCCGCGGTTGTCCGAGCCATAGCCGGAACGGGCCGGGCGGCTGTCGGAGCGCTTTTCGTACCGGCCCTCGGAACGGTTGTCCGAACGGCTGTCCGAACGATTGTCGGAGCGGTTGTCGTAACGACGCTCGGGACGGCTGTCGGACGAGCGGTAGCCGCCACGGTTCTCGGACCGGTAGCCGCCACGATTGTCACTGCCGCGGTTGTCCCGGTTGTCACTGCCTCGGTTGTCGCCGCCGCGGTACCCGCCGCGATCGCCGCCACGGCTGTCGCGGTTGTCGGACCGGTAGCCACCGCGGCTGTCGCCGCCCCGGTTGTCCGAGCGGTAACCGCCCCGGCTGTCTCCACCACGGTTGTCGCGGTTGTCGCCGCCGCGGTATCCACCGCGATCGCCGCCACGGCTGTCCGAGCGGCTGTCCGAGCGGTAACCGCCGCGGTCGCCACCCTTGTAGTCGCGGCTGTCGCGCCGGTCATCGGAGCGGAAGCCGCCACGACGGTCGTTGTCGCAGCCGCCGGACCGGTCGTCGTTGTTGTAGCGCGGGCGGTTGTCGTCACGCCCCTGGCCTGCGAACCGGCTGCCACCGGGGCGCTGGTCACGAGGACCGTCGCCGCTGCGGGAGGGCTTGCCGGGGTAACCGCCGGAACCGCGGGCACCGCGGTCGTCCCTGCGCGGACGGCCCTGGTAGCCGCCATCGCGGCCGCCCCGGTCCTGCCTACCGCCGGCGGAACCGCGCCGGTCACCTCGCTGCGCGTCAGACCGGCCTCCGCGGGGACTGTCGTCCCGGCGACCCGACCGGCCGGACGCGCCATCATCTGAGTCACGTCGACCGAACTCGGACACCTGGCCTCCTGCCACTATTGAAAAGTTTCGACACTGGGGCCCACCCGTCAGGTGGGCCAACGGACCATTCTAGTCGGTCCATGGACATAAAAAGAGACAGGGCCCTGACCGGGGAGAACCTGTTGGGGTTCTCGACCCTGGTCAGGACCCTGTCCTGAAGTTAGTCCGGCGGTGTCCTACTCTCCCACAACCCTTCGGTTGCAGTACCATCGGCGCTGTCAGGCTTAGCTTCCGGGTTCGGAATGGGACCGGGCGTTTCCCTGACGCTATAACCACCGAAACACTACGAAACAACACTCCCACCGATCTTGCTGGTGGTTGTGTGGTGTTTCAGAGCTGTAGAGTGGATGCGTAACATCTTTGTGGGCAAGTCCTCGGCCTATTAGTACCAGTCAACTCGACAACACATTACTGTGCTTCCATTTCTGGCCTATCAACCCAATGGTCTGTTGGGGGCCTTAACCCACAAAGGGGTGGGATACCTCATCTTGGAACAGGCTTCCCGCTTAGATGCCTTCAGCGGTTATCCCTTCCGAACGTGGCCAACCAGCCATGCCACTGGCGTGACAACTGGCATACCAGAGGTTCGTCCGTCCCGGTCCTCTCGTACTAGGGACAGCCTTCCTCAAGTATCCTACGCGCGCGGCGGATAGGGACCGAACTGTCTCACGACGTTCTAAACCCAGCTCGCGTGCCGCTTTAATGGGCGAACAGCCCAACCCTTGGGACCTACTCCGGCCCCAGGATGCGACGAGCCGACATCGAGGTGCCAAACCATGCCGTCGATATGGACTCTTGGGCAAGATCAGCCTGTTATCCCCGGGGTACCTTTTATCCGTTGAGCGACACCCCTTCCACCAGGTGGTGCCGGATCACTAGTCCCGACTTTCGTCCCTGCTCGACATGTCTGTCTCACAGTCAAGCTCCCTTGTGCACTTGCACTCAACACCTGATTGCCAACCAGGCTGAGGGAACCTTTGGGCGCCTCCGTTACTCTTTAGGAGGCAACCGCCCCAGTTAAACTACCCATCAGGCACTGTCCCTGAACCAGATCATGGTCCGAGGTTCAGATTCCCAATCCGACCAGAGTGGTATTTCAACAACGACTCCACCAACACTAGCGTGCCGGCTTCACAGTCTCCCACCTATCCTACACAAGCCGAACCGAAAACCAATACCAAACTATAGTAAAGGTCCCGGGGTCTTTCCGTCCTGCCGCGCGTAACGAGCATCTTTACTCGTAGTGCAATTTCGCCGGGCCTGTGGTTGAGACAGCCGGAAAGTCGTTACGCCATTCGTGCAGGTCGGAACTTACCCGACAAGGAATTTCGCTACCTTAGGATGGTTATAGTTACCACCGCCGTTTACTGGCGCTTAAATTCTCAGCTTCACCCCGAAGGGTTAACCGGTCCTCTTAACGTTCCAGCACCGGGCAGGCGTCAGTCCATATACATCGTCTTGCGACTTCGCATGGACCTGTGTTTTTAGTAAACAGTCGCTTTCCGCTGGTCTCTGCGGCCACCCACCCCTAGTCCGCAAGGGACTTCAGAGTGTTTGGCCCCCCTTCTCCCGAAGTTACGGGGGCATTTTGCCGAGTTCCTTAACCACAGTTCACCCGATCGCCTTAGTATTCTCTACCTGACCACCTGTGTTGGTTTGGGGTACGGGCCGTGCACGCACTCGCTAGAGGCTTTTCTCGGCAGCATAGGATCACTCTACTTCGCCTCAATCGGCTACGCATCACGTCTCAACCTTGATGAGCGGCGGATTTGCCTACCACTCGGTCTACACGCTTACACCAGTACTACCACTCACTGGCGGAGCTACCTTCCTGCGTCACCCCATCACTCGACTACTACGGAATCAGATCCCACGCTCCACAACCACCCTCCACCCCGAAGGGTCTTGGATGGCGCTTCGGGTGGTTAGTATCAACCGCCTCATCCTGGGCGCACGTGCTCGGGTACGGGAATATCAACCCGTTATCCATCGACTACGCCTGTCGGCCTCGCCTTAGGTCCCGACTTACCCTGGGCGGATTAGCCTGGCCCAGGAACCCTTGGTCATCCGGCGGCAGAGTTTCTCACTCTGCATTCGCTACTCATGCCTGCATTCTCACTCCCACACCCTCCACGACTGGCTTCCGCCGCCGCTTCCCTGGATGCAGGACGCTCCCCTACCCATCAACACGACTAGACGTCCCCGCAAGGAGAACGCCGATCTATATGTGTCAATGACACAGCTTCGGCGGTGTGCTTAAGCCCCGCTACATTGTCGGCGCAGGACCACTTGACCAGTGAGCTATTACGCACTCTTTCAAGGGTGGCTGCTTCTAAGCCAACCTCCTGGTTGTCTGGGCAATCCCACATCCTTTCCCACTGAGCACACACTTAGGGGCCTTAGCTGGTGTTCTGGGCTGTTTCCCTCTCGACGACGAAGCTTATCCCCCGCCGTCTCACTGCCACACTCTCACACCACGGTATTCGGAGTTTGGTTGATTTCGGTAACCCGGTAAGGCCCCTAGACCATCCAGTAGCTCTACCCCCGTGGAGAAACATGTGACGCTGCACCTAAATGCATTTCGGGGAGAACCAGCTATCACGGAGTTTGATTGGCCTTTCACCCCTACCCACAGCTCATCCCCTCAGTTTTCAACCTAAGTGGGTTCGGCCCTCCACGTCGTCTTACCGACGCTTCAGCCTGGCCATGGGTAGATCACTCCGCTTCGGGTCTAGACCACGCGACTCAATCGCCCTATTCAGACTCGCTTTCGCTACGGCTACCCCACACGGGTTAACCTCGCCACGCAGCACTAACTCGCAGGCTCATTCTTCAAAAGGCACGCCATCACCTCAACATCACAAGGATGTGCTCGGGCTCTGACGGCTTGTAGGCACACGGTTTCAGGTACTCTTTCACTCCCCTCCCGGGGTACTTTTCATCTTTCCCTCACGGTACTAGTCCGCTATCGGTCTTCAGGAAGTATTTAGGCTTACCGGGTGGTCCCGGCAGATTCACAGCAAATTCCACGAGCTCGCTGCTACTCGGGAACACCACCAAGGTCCACAAACATGTGTTTTCGCGTACGGGACTCTCACCCACTCCGGTCGCCCATCCCAAGGC
The DNA here is from genome assembly GCF_024628825.1 of Amycolatopsis roodepoortensis. Taxonomy (NCBI): domain Bacteria; kingdom Bacillati; phylum Actinomycetota; class Actinomycetes; order Pseudonocardiales; family Pseudonocardiaceae; genus Amycolatopsis; species Amycolatopsis roodepoortensis. The sequence continues at coordinate 8,653,571 of NZ_CP102415.1, read as the reverse complement.
GTTCCACTAACACACGCGTAAACCCGGAAGACTGTCAGATCTTCCAAGGCGGGTCCCACAACACCACACACACAACGCCTGACAGCTTGACATGTGCATGGTTTAGCCTCTTCCGCTTTCGCTCGCCACTACTCACGGAATCACGGTTGTTTTCTCTTCCTACGGGTACTGAGATGTTTCACTTCCCCGCGTTCCCTCCACACACCCTATATATTCAGATGCGGGTAACACCACATAACTGGTGCTGGGTTTCCCCATTCGGAAATCCTCGGATCACAGCTCGGTTGACAGCTCCCCGAGGCATATCGCAGCCTCCCACGTCCTTCATCGGCTCCTGAAGCCAAGACATCCACCATGTGCCCTTAACAACTTGACCACAAAGATGCTCGCATCCACTCTACAGTTCTCAAACACCACACCAGAAACAAACAACCCTGGAGCTCGTGTAAGCCCCTCGGCGTGTTGCCTCAGGACCCAACAGTGCGCGTAGTGAACACCGAAATCCTCTTGACCCTGCAGCACACGTTCCACGCACCAGAGGTGCAGTACTAGCCCGTGCGGGCATCAAGCGAACCGGCATAAACCAGTAGTTCCACAATTCCTTGAGCAACCAGCACAACACCACATTCGGGCATTGAGTGCCGGCCACCCCACCGCTCTGGTTCCGGGTATCCCGGGAACGATGGATGTGTTGCTCCTTAGAAAGGAGGTGATCCAGCCGCACCTTCCGGTACGGCTACCTTGTTACGACTTCGTCCCAATCGCCAGTCCCACCTTCGACCACTCCCTCTGCAAGCAGTTGGGCCATGGGCTTCGGGTGTTACCGACTTTCATGACGTGACGGGCGGTGTGTACAAGGCCCGGGAACGTATTCACCGCAGCGTTGCTGATCTGCGATTACTAGCGACTCCGACTTCACGCAGTCGAGTTGCAGACTGCGATCCGAACTGAGACCGGCTTTAAGGGATTCGCTCCACCTCGCGGTATCGCAGCCCTCTGTACCAGCCATTGTAGCATGTGTGAAGCCCTGGACATAAGGGGCATGATGACTTGACGTCATCCCCACCTTCCTCCGAGTTGACCCCGGCAGTCTCCCACGAGTCCCCGCCATAACGCGCTGGCAACGTAGGATAAGGGTTGCGCTCGTTGCGGGACTTAACCCAACATCTCACGACACGAGCTGACGACAGCCATGCACCACCTGTACACCAACCACAAGGGAAGCCCTATCTCTAGGGATGTCTGGCGCATGTCAAGCCCAGGTAAGGTTCTTCGCGTTGCATCGAATTAATCCACATGCTCCGCCGCTTGTGCGGGCCCCCGTCAATTCCTTTGAGTTTTAGCCTTGCGGCCGTACTCCCCAGGCGGGGCGCTTAATGCGTTAGCTACGGCACGGACAACGTGGATGTCGCCCACACCTAGCGCCCAACGTTTACAGCGTGGACTACCAGGGTATCTAATCCTGTTCGCTCCCCACGCTTTCGCTCCTCAGCGTCAGTATCGGCCCAGAGACCCGCCTTCGCCACCGGTGTTCCTCCTGATATCTGCGCATTTCACCGCTACACCAGGAATTCCAGTCTCCCCTACCGAACTCAAGTCTGCCCGTATCGCCCGCACGCTCCACGTTAAGCGTGGAGTTTTCACGAACGACGCGACAAACCGCCTACGAGCTCTTTACGCCCAATAATTCCGGACAACGCTCGCACCCTACGTATTACCGCGGCTGCTGGCACGTAGTTAGCCGGTGCTTCTTATCCAGGTACCGTCACTTGCGCTTCGTCCCTGGCGAAAGAGGTTTACAACCCGAAGGCCGTCATCCCTCACGCGGCGTCGCTGCATCAGGCTTGCGCCCATTGTGCAATATTCCCCACTGCTGCCTCCCGTAGGAGTCTGGGCCGTGTCTCAGTCCCAGTGTGGCCGGTCACCCTCTCAGGCCGGCTACCCGTCGTCGCCTTGGTAGGCCATTACCCCACCAACAAGCTGATAGGCCGCGGGCTCATCCTGTACCGCCGGAGCTTTCCACTTCCACGGATGCCCGCAAAAGTCGTATCCGGTATTAGACCCAGTTTCCCAGGCTTATCCCAAAGTACAGGGCAGATTGCCCACGTGTTACTCACCCGTTCGCCACTAATCCCCGGCCGAAACCGGTTCATCGTTCGACTTGCATGTGTTAAGCACGCCGCCAGCGTTCGTCCTGAGCCAGGATCAAACTCTCCAACAATGTCAAATTTGATCGAGGCAAATAAATGCTCTCAAAGGAACCTCAAACGAGGTTCAAATACATAAGCTCTACTGGCTTAGTTCACTAGCACACTGTTGAGTTCTCAAGCAACACACCCCAGATCGCACCACAGTCACGCGGCCTTATCCGAAGCAGTCATTCCTAGCAGTTTTTGGTGAGACACCCACTCAATCGCACTGAGTCTTTCAACTCCGAGGCGAGAGCTTGGTTCGTGTCCCGGTCGGCCGCCCGGTTTCCCTGGCGACTTGGAGAACTTTACACGCCCCGGAAGGGCCCGAAACAGGGGGGTACCTTAACTGCGTTTCCGCAGGTCAGAGCCCCTGTTTCGGGCCTGGGCCGCGATCAGCCCCCGACGCGCACGCCGGCGACGTTGCGCTTGCCCTTGCGGACCACGAGCCAGCGGCCGTGCAGAGCGTCGTCCGCGGACGGCTTCCACTCCTCGTCGGCGATCTTCGTGTTGTTGACGTACGCGCCGCCTTCCTTGACGGTGCGGCGCGCGGCGCCCTTGCTGTCGACTAGGCCGGCGGCGATCAGCAGGTCGACGATCGTCGACTCGCCGTTCGGGTCGACCTTGCCGTTGGGCACCTCGGCCATGGCGGCGTCGAGGGTCGGCGAGTCGAGCTCACGCAGCTCTCCCCTGCCGAACAGCGCCTGGCTCGCGGCGATGACCTGCCGGGTCGCCGCCTCGCCATGCACCAGGGTCGTGAAGTCCTCCGCCAGCTTCCGCTGCGCGGACCGCAGGTGGGGACGCTGTTCGGTGTCCTCGGCCAGCGCCGCGATCTCCTCCTGCCCGAGGAAGGAGAACATCCGCAGGTAGCGGATGACGTCGGAGTCGGCGACGTTCAGGAAGTACTGGAACCACGCGTACGGGGAGGTCATCTCCGGGTCGAGCCAGACGCTGCCGCCGCCGGTGGACTTCCCGAACTTGCGTCCCTCGGTGTCGGTGACCAGCGGCGCGGTCAGCGCGTGCGTGTGCCCGCCGTCGGTCCGGCGGATCAGGTCGACCCCGCCGACGAGGTTGCCCCACTGGTCGGAGCCGCCGATCTGCAGCTTGCAGCCGTACTCGCGGTGCAGGTGCAGGTAGTCCTGCGACTGCAGCAGCAGGTAGCTGAACTCGGTGTACGACATGCCGTCGGCCTCGAGGCGCCGCTTCACCGTCTCCCGGTTCAGCATCATGTTGACCGGGAAGTGCTTGCCGACGTCGCGCAGGAACTCGACCACGGTCTGCTTGCCGGTCCAGTTCAGGTTGTTCTCGATGATCGCGCCGGTCGGCGAGTCGTCGAAGTCGACGAAGCGCTCCAGCTGCCCACGGATCCGGTCCGCCCATTCGGCGACGGTGTCCAGCGTGTTGAGGGTGCGCTCACCGGTGTCGCGCGGGTCGCCGATCATCCCGGTCGCGACACCCGCCAGCACGATCGGCCGGTGACCGGCGCGCTGGAAGCGGGAGAGCATCAGCAGCGGGACCAGGTTGCCGGCGTGCAGGCTGGGCGCGGTCGGGTCGAATCCGCAATAGAGCGTGAGAGGTCCTTGGTCGAGGTCTCGCCGGAGTGCTTCGAGGTCGGTGGATTGCGCGATCAGGCCGCGCCAGGTCAACTCGTCAAGGATGTGCTCGCTCACGCCTGTAGATCCTCCCGCACCAGGTCAACCGACTATCGGCCGGGGGCGGCCGCCCGTCGCTTGCCGCCCCGCCGGTAGGTGGAGACCGCGGGCGATCCGTCGATCCAGAACCGCCATGGCGTGTCCATCGCCATCGCGACGCCGACACGCGGCCCGGTGCGGATGTCCGCCTCGGGAACGCGTTCGCCGGTGAACAACCGGACGGGTGACGCGGGGTCGGTCAGGTCGACGCCGTTCTCGGCCCGGTCGATGCCGAGCACCGAGGTGAGGATCGCCGGCCCTTTGGCGAGCTCGCCGTTGCCGCGTGCCGACGGCCTGCGCGCCCTGGCGATGTCCGCGCCGGACACCACCTCACCGGCCCGCAGCAGCACGGCGCCCGGCTGCCCGTCTTCGGTGCCGACGACGTTCGCGCAGAAGTGCATGCCGTAGACGAAGTACACGTACAGGTGCCCCGCGGGCCCCCACATGACCGCGTTGCGCGGCGTCTTGCCGCGGTAGCAGTGCGACGCGGGGTCGTCGAGCCCCCGATAGGCCTCGACCTCCACCAGGCGGACGGCGACCGTGCCGTCGGGGCCGGTCGCCTCGATCACCGCGCCGAGCAGGAGCGTGGAGAGCTCCACCGGATCCAGCGCCAGCTCGCGCCGGGTGAACTGCCTGCCGGTCTCCACGTTCCGCACTCCCCTTTACCTCGCGTTCTCCCAGGCCGACCTTAACCGGCCAGGTATTGAGCGATCGCTCAAACATGCTCTACAGTGCTTTTGAGCGGACGCTCAAAACTGGAGGGGCGCCATGAGCCGAAGAGCGCTTTACGTCGAAACGGTGATCCGCACCGACCTCGACACGCTGTGGCGGTACACGCAGGACCCGCGGCTGCACGCACGGTGGGATCTCCGCTTCTCGCAGATCGAGCCGGTCGTGGGTTCGCCGGGACGGTTCCGGTACACGACCGAGTTCCTGGGGCTCGTCGTCAGCGGGACCGGAACACACGCCGGTGAGAGCACGCGGCCGGACGGCGGCCGGACGTCCGCGCTGCGCTTCGCCTCGGCGGATCCGCTGTCGCTCATCAAGACCGGATCGGGTTACTGGCGCTACACCCCGGTCGACGACGGCGTCCGGTTCGTCACCGGCTTCGACTACACCACTCGATGGGGTGTCTTCGGCAGGTTCGCCGACCTGCTGTTCCGGCCGCTCTTCGGCTGGATGACGGCCTGGTCGTTCGACAGGCTCCGCTTGTGGCTCGAGACCGGGGCACCACCGGAAGAACTCCCCTTGCTCTCCCCCTCGGCGAGACGCTGCCGCCGGAGCCCGCGGCCCGGCAAGGACGGCGTCGCGCCCCGCATCCTCGACACCCTGGAGCAGGCATGATCTTCCGAGAAGCGCTGGGCGCCGGCTTCGCGTCCTTGCATCCGCGGATGCGCGAACGGCTGTCGCTGAGTTCCGAGAACGGCGTCGGGATGATCGGCGTGGGCGTGATGGACGAGATCTGGCGCGGCGCCGCGTTCACGACGCCGTTCCTGCGGCTCGGCGCGTCGAGGCACATCCTGTTCCCCGAACGGGGCCGCAACGTCCCCTTCACCATCGAGAACTATCCGTACGTCGACTCGCTCGGCAGGGAGACGGTGTCGTTCGTCCGCACCTTCGAACTGCCGGAACGGCGACGCCGGTTCGACGCGCAGATGATCTACAGCCGCGATCGCGGGAAGATCGTCGACTACCTGGGCACACATCAGCACCTCGCCGTCGATCTCGACATGACGGTGCGGCCCGACGGCGGCTTCCGCATCCGGTCGGAGGAGTTCCGTATCCGCGAAGGCCCGCTTCGGTGTGTGGTGCCGCGATCCCTCGTCGGTGTGGCCGAGGTCGACGAGTGGTTCGACGAGGAGAGCGGGCTCTTCCGCATCGAGATCCGGGTGACGAACCGGCGGTTCGGGCCGCTGTTCGGCTACCGGGGCGCTTTCGAGGCACGGTTCGTCGATCTGCGGCCGGGGGTGAGCGGCGCGGTGAAGCCCCTGCGTGAGAAGGTCCTGGACTGATGAACGGGCCCAGCACGAAACAGCGGTTGATCGACGGAGCGCTGGAGACGATCCGCACCAGCGGGATCACCGCGGTTTCGGCCAGGACCGTCGCCGCGGCGGCGGGCACCAATCAGGCGCTGATCTTCTACCACTTCGGCAGTGTCGAGGAACTGATCGCGCAGGCCTGCGTGACGGCGACCGAAAGCCGCGTCGCCCACTTCCGTGACCGGTTCGCCGACGTGACCACGCTGGCCGAGCTTCTGGACCTCGGCCGGGTCATCCATGCGGAGGAACGCGCCGAAGGGAACATGACGGTCCTCGCCCAGGCGCTCGCCGGCGCGCAGGGCGGCGGACGGCTGGCCGAGGCGACGCGGCAGGCGCTGGACAACTGGGTGCGTGAAGTCCGGGTCACCCTCGACCGTGTACTGGCCGATTCGCCGGTGCTGGAGTTCGCGGAGACCGAGGGGCTCGCCCACGCGGTCTCCGCCGGTTTCCTCGGCCTGACGTTGTTCGAATCGGTGAATCCCGAGGGCAGCGAACAGGCATTGGCGGCGTTGGAGCAGCTTGCCGTCCTGGTCGACGTCTTCGAAGGGCTCGGCCCGGTCGCCACCCGCGCGGTGCGTGCGAAGCTCCGGAAGACCGCTAAACGATCTTGAAGCGCGTGAAGGCCCCCTTCCCTCGGCTGAGCCGAGGGAAGGGGGCCTTCACGCGAGAGGTCAGCTCAGCCAGGCGCGGTGTTCGGCGACCCGCGCGACCAGCCGGTCCCGCTGCTCGGCGACCCGCTCCGGAGCGGTACCGCCGCGAGCGTTGCGCGAACTCACCGAGCCCTCGACGGTCAGCACCTCGCGCACGGCGGGCGTCAAGGCCGGGTTGATCTTCTCGAACTCTTCGTCGGTCAGTTCGTCCAGGCCGACACCGCGGGCTTCGGCGACGCGGACGCTCTCCCCCGCCGCCTCGTGCGCGACACGGAACGGAACTCCCTGGCGCACCAGCCATTCGGCGATGTCCGTGGCGAGGGTGAACCCGGCGGGCGCCAGTTCGGCGAGCCGGTCGGTGTGGAAGGTCAGCGTCTCGAGCATGCCCGCGATCGCCGGGAACAGCAGTTCCAGCTGCTCGACGGAGTCGAAAACCGGTTCTTTGTCCTCCTGCAGGTCACGGTTGTACGCGAGCGGCTGCGCCTTGAGCGTCGCGAGCAGACCGGTCAGGTTGCCGATGAGCCGTCCGGCCTTGCCGCGGGTCAGCTCGGCGACGTCGGGGTTCTTCTTCTGCGGCATGATCGAACTGCCGGTCGCCCAGGCGTCGTCGAGGGTGACGTAGCCGAATTCGGCGGTGTTCCAGATGATCACCTCTTCGGCGATCCTGGACAGGTTGACCGCGAGCATCGCGACGTCGAAGGCGAACTCGGCGACGAAGTCCCGCGAGGCGGTGCCGTCGATGGAGTTCTCGACGCTGGTGTCGAAGCCCAGTTCCGCGGCGACGGCCTCCGGATCGAGACCGAGCGACGAACCCGCGAGCGCGCCGGAGCCATAGGGCGATTCGGCGGTGCGTGCGTCCCAGTCGCGCAGCCGGGTGACGTCGCGCAGCAGCGACTGGCCGTGCGCGAGCAGGTGGTGCGCTAGCAGGACAGGCTGGGCGTGCTGCAGGTGGGTGCGGCCGGGGAGGATCGCGTCCGGGTGCCGCTTCGCCTGCGAAACCAAGGCGTCCACGACACCGAGGGTGCCAGCGACCACCCGCCGGGCGGCGTCCCGCAGCCACATCCGAAACAGCGTCGCGACCTGGTCGTTTCGCGAACGGCCTGCCCGCAGCTTGCCGCCGAGTTCGGTGCCCGCCCGCTCCAGCAGACCGCGTTCGAGCGCGGTGTGGACGTCCTCGTCGGCGACGGTCGGGGTGAACGCGCCCGACTCGACGTCCCGCGCGAGGGTGTCCAGCGCGGCGAGCATGCCGGTCAGCTCGTCTTCGGTGAGCAGCCCCGCCTTCCGGAGCACTCGCGCGTGGGCCCGCGACCCGGCGATGTCGTACGGCGCCAGCCGCCAGTCGAAATGGGTCGACGCGCTCAGCGCCGCCATCGCCTCGGCCGGCCCGCTGGCGAACCGGCCGCCCCACAGCTGCACCGGCTGCTCATTCCCGCTCACAACACTCCTCGAATCCCTTGGTTCTCTTCAGGCGACTGACCGGTCGAAGGTAGCGCCTGCGGTGAAGTCGTACAGCGCGCGCTCGTCGCGCGCGGAGTTCACGACCGCGTTGCCGCGGTGCAGGACCAGCCGCACCTCGCCGGACACCCGCCCGGTACTGACCTTCTGCAGTTCCTCGTGCGCGGTGACCAGTGCGCTCGCGGCAGGCCCCTCGTAGATCTCGCGCCCTTTGAGCCCGAAGGCGCCGACACGCAGGTTCAGCTGCTGGAAGGCTTCCAGCAGCGTCACGGTCTCCCCGTCGATGGCCACCGGCACACCTTCGTCGAAGGTGATGACCAGCTTCTCCGGGTCATCCGGGAAGGCGAACCCGTCAGGCGTCACCTTCGGTCTCCTCACCGCCGTCCACTGTGGACGACCGTCGGGCCAGCGCCATGAAGCGCTCGGCCAGGTCTTTGCCGGACAGCGGTTCCCTCGCGATCACCGCGACCGTGTCGTCGCCGGCGATGGATCCGACGACCTCCTCCAGCGCCGCCCTGTCGATGGCGCTGGCCAGGAACTGCGCCGCGCCCGGCGGGGTGCGCAGCACCGTCAGGTTGCCCGACGAGTCCGCCGAAACGAGCAGTTCGGCGAGCAACCGCGAAAGCCGGGACGTGCCACCCTGCACCCCGCGTACCGGGCTGCCGTCCTCGGGGATGACATACACCGGCGCGCCGGAATCGGCACCCCGGAGCTTCACCGCGCCCAGTTCGTCGAGGTCCCGCGAAAGCGTCGCCTGCGTGACGTCGATACCTTCCGCCGCCAGGAGCTTCGCGAGCTCTGTCTGGCTGCGGATGGCCATCGTGGACACGAGTTCGGTGATCCGTGCCTGCCGGGTGACCCTGCTGCCGGTCATCGTCGCTTCTCTGTGCCAGTGCGGGACACCCACACCCGGTCGGCATGCGCGAGCGAGGCTTCGCCAGTGTGGCTCACGATGCCTCCTTGCCAAGCAGCCACACCAGCAGCGCCTTTTGCGCGTGCAGCCGGTTCTCGGCCTCGTCCCAGACCGCGCTGGCCGGTCCGTCGATGACCTCGTCGGTGATCTCCCAGCCGCGGTGCGCGGGCAGGCAGTGCAGCACGATCGCCTCGTCCGCGGCGCGGCGCATCAACGCCGCGTTGACCTGCAGCTCACGGAACGGGCCGACCCGGTCGAGACCGTCGTTCTCCTGTCCCATGGACGTCCAGGTGTCGGTGACGACGACGTCCGCGCCTTCGACGGCCGCGTACGGATCGGTGAAGACCGTGGTGCTGCCGCCGGTCTCCGTGGACCGGTGCTTCGCGTCGAGCATGACCTGCTGATCCGGCTGGAAGCCCTCCGGCGAGACGACGCGGACGTGCATCCCGGCCGTGGTCCCGCCCAGCAGCAGCGAATGCGCCATGTTGTTGGCGCCGTCGCCGAGGTACACCAGGGTCAGCCCGGCGAGCTTGCCCTTGCGCTCGCGGATGGTCATCAGGTCGGTGAGCACCTGGCACGGGTGGAACTCGTCGGTGAGCGCGTTGATCACCGGGATGCTCGCCGCCGAGGCCATCGCATCGATGCGCTTCTGGGCGAAGGTCCGCCAGACGATCGCGTCCAGGTACCGCGAAAGCACCCGTGAGGTGTCCTCGATGGTCTCTTCGCGGCCGAGCTGCATGGAGCGGCCGTCGACGATGACCGGGTTGCCGCCGAGCTGGGCGATGCCCACCTCGAACGAGAACCGGGTCCGGGTGGAGTTCTTCTCGAAGATCGCCGCGACGGATTTGCCCTCCAGCGCGCGGGAGCTCAGCGGCTCGGCCTTCAGCTGGTCGGCGAGGTCGAGGATCTCGGCCTGTTCGGCGGGGCTGAGATCGTCGTCACGGAGGAAGTTGCGGAGCATGCGTTTCGTCTCTGTCCTAGGTGGTGGTGGAATCGAGCGCCCCGGGAAGGGCTTCGAGGAATCCCGTGGCCTCTTCGGCGCTCAGGATCAGTGGCGGTGCCAGCCGGATGGTGTCGGGTGCGATCGGGTTGACCAGGTATCCCGCGTCCTGCGCGGCCTTGGCGACCGTCGACGAGACCGGTTCGCGCAACGTGATGCCGAGCAGCAGGCCCGCACCGCGGACCCCGGACACCAGCGGGTGGCCGAGCTCCTCCACCCGGGAGGCGATGTCCTTGCCCAGCGCGGAAACGTGGTCGTTCAGATTGTCCTTGGCGATGGTCTTGAGCACGGCGAGCCCGGCGGCGCAGCAGACCGGGTTACCGCCGAAGGTGGTGCCGTGCTGCCCCGGCTTCATCAGCTCCCCCGCCTCCCCGACGCCGATGACCGCGCCGATCGGGAGGCCGCCGCCGAGGCCCTTCGCCAGCGTGATGACGTCCGGCACGATGCCGGTGTGCTGGAAGGCGAACCACGCGCCGGTGCGGCCGATGCCGGTCTGTACCTCGTCGAGGACCAGCAGGGTCCCGGCCGCCTTGGTGATCTCCCGCGCGGCCTGGAGATAGCCGTCCGGCGCCGGGACGACGCCCGCCTCCCCGAGGATCGGTTCGAGGAACACCGCCGCGGTTTCGTCGTCCACAGCGGCGCGAAGCGCGTCGACGTCACCGTACGGAACGTGCGTGACGCCCGGGACCAGCGGCGCGAAGGCGTCCCGCTTCGACGGCTGGCCGGTCAGCGAGAGCGCGCCCATGGTGCGCCCGTGGAAGGCGCCCTCGCAGGCGACGATCTTGGTCCGGCCGGTGAGCCTGCTGATCTTCAGCGCGGCTTCGTTGGCCTCCGCGCCGGAGTTGACGAACAGCACCTTCGCGTTGCCTGACAGGCCGGCGACGTCCAGGAGGGTTTCGGCCAGTTCGACGGCGACCGGGTTCACGTAGAGGTTCGAGGTGTGCCCGAGTTTCGCGACCTGCTCGGTGACCGCGGCGACCACGGCGGGGTGCGCGTGGCCGAGCGCGTTCACCGCGATGCCGCCCAGCAGGTCGACGTACGGTTTGCCGTCGGCGTCCCAGACCTTCGCGCCTTCACCGCGGACCAAGGTCAGCGCCGGGGTGCCGTAGTTGTCCATGAGGGACGACTTCCAGTGCTCCTGGCCGTCTACATTGGACTTGTACGTGGTCACGGGAGCTCCGTTTCGGGGAAGACCATGGTACCGATACCGCGGGAGGTGAAGACCTCCAGCAAAACCGAATGGGCGATGCGGCCGTCGATCACGTGCGCCCGGCGGACGCCGCCGCGGATGGCGCGCACGCAGGCCTCCATCTTCGGGATCATGCCGCTGGCGAGGCCGGGCAGCAGCGTTTCGAGGCGGTCCACGCGGATCCGGTCGACCAGCGATCCGCGGTCCGGCCAGTTGGCGTAAAGACCCTCGACGTCGGTGAGGACGACGAGTTTCTCCGCGCCGAGCGCCGCGGCCAGCGCGCCGGCGGCGGTGTCGGCGTTGATGTTGTGCACGACGCCGTCGACGTCCGGGGCCACAGTGGACACCACCGGGATCCGGCCCGCGTTGACGATGTCGAGCACCGCGTCCGGGTTGACCTCGGAGACCTCGCCGACGAGCCCGATGTCGACCGGTTCACCGTCCACAGTGGCCTGTTTGCGCTCGGCGGTGAACAGCCGCGCGTCCTCGCCGGAGATGCCGACCGCGTACGGGCCGTGCGCGTTGATCAGGCCGACCAGCTCACGGCTGACCTGACCGGTCAGCACCATGCGGACGATGTCCATCGTCTCGGGGGTGGTGACGCGCAGGCCGCCCTTGAACTCGCCTTCGACGCCGAGCCGGTTGAGCATCGCGGTGATCTGCGGGCCACCGCCGTGCACCACCACCGGCCGCAGCCCGGCCATGCGCAGGAAGACCATGTCCTCGGCGAAGGCCTGCTTGAGGCTCTCGTCGATCATGGCGTTGCCGCCGTACTTGACCACGACGGTGGCGCCGTGGAAACGCTGCAGCCAGGGCAGGGCCTCGATGAGGATCGACGCCTTCTCGGCGGCGGTCGCGAGCCGTTCGTCCGCGGGGACGGTGGATTCGGAAGGGCTCATGAGGAGTACGCGCTGTTCTCTTCGACGTACGCGTGCGAGAGGTCGGTCGTGTAGATCGTCGCCCCGCCTTCGCCGAGACCGAGGTCGACGACGATCTGGATGTCCCGGCCCGAGAGGTCCGCTTCGGAGCGGTCCGCCGCCGTGGTGCCCTTGGCGAACAGGGTGACGCCGTTGATCGCGATGGCGACCTTCTCCGGGTCGATCTTCGCGGGCACCCGGCCCAGCGCCATGGCGATACGGCCCCAGTTCGGATCCGAACCGAACAGCGCGGTCTTGACCAGGTTGTCCTCGGCGATCGTCCGGCCGACGGCGATGGCGTCCGCCTCGCTCGCCGCGCCGGTGACCGTGACGTCGACATACTTGGTCGCGCCTTCGGAGTCCGCGCGCAGTTGCAGCACGAGGTCGAGACTGACGGCGGTGAGGAGCTCGGTCAGTTCGGCCTCGGTCGGTTCGACGCCGCTGGCGCCGGACGCGAGGACGAGCACCGTGTCGTTGGTGGAGGTCCCGCCGTCGACGTCGAGCCTGTCGAAGGTCACGCCGGTGGCGGCGCGCAGGGCCTTGTCCAGGACTTCCGGCGTGACGACCGCGTCGGTGGTGAGGACCGACAGCATCGTCGCGAGGTTCGGGGCGAGCATGCCCGCGCCCTTGGCGAACCCGCCGACGCTCCAGCCGCTGTCGTGCTTCGCGACCGCCTGCTTCGGCTTGGTGTCGGTGGTCATGACCGCGGTGGCCGCGGCGAGATCGGCCTCGGCACCGGTGCCGAGGCTTTCGAAGGCGGTGTCCACGCCGGAAAGCAGCGCGTCCATCGGCAGCCGCTCGCCGATCAGGCCGGTCGAGCAGACCGCGACCTCGATCGCACCGGCTTCGAGGAGTTCGGCGACCTTCTCCGCGGTCTTGTGGGTGTCCTGGAAACCGCCGGGGCCGGTGGCGGCGTTCGCGCCGCCGGAGTTGAGGACGACGGCCTTGAGCCGCTGCTGCTTGAGCACCTCCTGCGACCACAGCACGGGCGCGGCCTTGATCACGTTGCGCGTGAACACACCGGCCGCGACCTGGAGCGGCCCGTCGTTGACGACGAGCGTGAGATCGAGCTTGCCCTCGGCCTTGATCCCGGCGGCGACGCCCGCGGCACGGAATCCCTTCGGCTGGGTGACGGTCACGGAGCGACTCCTACGGTCGGTAGTCCGGTGGTTTCCGGGAGGCCCAGTGCGATGTTCATCGACTGGACGGCACCTCCGGCGGTGCCCTTGGTCAGGTTGTCGATGGCCGCGACCACGATCAGGCGCCGGGTGTCGGCGTCGACGGTGACCTGCAGCTGGACGTTGTTCGAGCCGACGACCGAAGCCGAGGACGGCCACTGGCCCGCGGGCAACAGCTGGACGAACGGCTCGGTGGCGTACGCCTTTTCGTAGACCTCGCGGGCGCCGTCGGCGTCGAGGTCGGTCTTCAGCGGGGCGCTCGCGGTGGTGAGGATGCCGCGCGGCATCGGGGCGAGCACGGGGGTGAACGAGACCTTGACCCGCTCACCCGACACCGCGGAAAGGTTCTGCGCGAACTCGGGGGTGTGGCGGTGGGCACCGCCGACGCCGTACGCGGTGGCCGAACCCATCACCTCGGAACCGAGGAGGTTCGGCTTCAGGCTCTTGCCCGCGCCCGAGGTCCCGGTGACGGCCACGACGTTGACCTCCGGCTCGACCAGGCCCGCGGCGAGCGCCGGGGCGAGGGCGATCGAACCGCCGGTCGGGAAGCAGCCGGGGACCGCGATGCGTTTGGTCCCGGCGAGGCGCTCGCGGGCGCCGGGGAGCTCGGGGAGCCCGTACGGCCATTGCCCCGCGTGGTCGCCGCCGTACCAGCGCTGCCAGTCGGCCGCGTCCGAGAGGCGGTGGTCCGCGCCGAGGTCGATCACCAGGACGTCCGGGCCCAGCTGCGCGGCGATCGCGCCGGAGTGGCCGTGCGGCAGGGCGAGGAAGACGACATCGTGCCCGGCCAGGGTCTCCGGGGTCGTCTCCAGCAGGACACGGTCGGCCAGTGGCGCGAGGTGCGGTTGATGCTGGACGAGCGGGGTCCCCGCGGAACTGGCCGCGGTGAGCGCGCCGATCTGGACTTCGGGATGGGTCAGCAGCAGGCGCAGGAGTTCGCCGCCCGCGTACCCGCTGGCTCCGGCCACCGCGATCTTCACCGTCATACGCATGATTATGCACTCCCATGCAAGTTCAATCAAACAAAGTCGTGTGGCTCACCCGATACGGGACTCGGTACCGGCATCCTTGATCGCATGACCGACACGCCCGCCCGGCTGCTGAGCCTGCTGTCACTCCTGCAAACCCCTCGCGAGTGGCCTGGCAGCGAGCTCGCCGAGCGACTGGAGGTCAGTCCGCGGACCATCCGGCGCGACATCGACCGCTTGCGTGAGCTCGGTTACCCCGTCGAGGCGTCGCGAGGTTCCGAAGGCGGCTACCGGCTGGGCGCCGGCACGGCGATGCCCCCGCTGCTGCTCGACGACGAGGAGGCCGTCGCGATCGCGGTCGGTCTCCGGAGCGCCGCCGGCCAGGCGATCTCGGGAATCGAGGAGTCTTCGGTGCGGGCGCTGGCCAAACTCGAGCAGGTGCTGCCGTCGCGGCTGCGGTACCGCGTCGGCGCGCTGGGCGCCGCGACCGTGCCCATCCCGGGCGCCGGAGCCGCGGTGGACCCGGAACACCTCACGGTCTTCGCGGGCGCGATCGCCAACACCGAACGGACCCGGTTCGGCTATCGCACCGGCGACGGGACCGAATCCCGGCGGCACGTGGAACCGCACCGGCTCGTCTCCGCCGGACGCCGGTGGTACCTGCTCGGCTACGACCTCGACCGGGACGACTGGCGGATCTTCCGCGCGGACCGGATCTCGGAACCGCGGGCGACCGGTGGCCGGGCGACACCGAGACAGCCACCCGCGAAGGACGTGGCGGCCTATGTCACCGACAAGATGTACAGCCTCCTTCCCACCTACAGCGCACGCGTGACCCTGCACGCGCCGATCGGCCAGGTCTCCCCCGCGATCGGCGAGGGATCCGGCGAGCTGGAACCGATCGACGACGAGAGCTGCGTTCTCCACGCGGGCACGGACACCCTCGACTGGCTCGCGTTCCGGATCCTCGGGCTCGGCTGTGAATTCACCGTGCACGAACCGCCGGAACTGATCACTCATCTCCGGGGGATGGCGGACAGGGCTCAGCGCGGAACGCGGTCCACAGTGGACTGACGGCGGTCGCGAGGACGCACCGCCCTCGCGACCGCCACGGTTCAACCGAGTTCACCTACCTCTCGTCTGCTCGGCGGGATCGGGAGGTACGCGCCCCGGCGCTCCGGGTCGCAGCCGACCCTGGGCAGCCGGGCACGGATCCCGCCCGGTGTCCGCTCGAACCGCCGTGCGATCTCCTCGACGCTTTCCCCGGCAAGCCAACGGCTTTCCAGTTCCGCGTCCAGCTCGTCGGACCACGGCGAGCCCTGATGGGCGGGGCGGTCCGCCGATCTTCGGCGGCCGTTCCTTCCGTTGCCCCGCCCGGCGAACGCCAGGAGGGTGTCGGAAAGGACGGTCGCCAAGGCCGGTACGGCTTCGGCGTCGATGTCGAGCCTGCCTTCGGCGACAGGCTCCTCCTGCGGTCCGGCTCCGCCGACCATGACGGTCACCCAGCGGTCTTCTCCGGCCGCGCCGCCACCCTCGCGGGCGGCGACCTCGATGCGATAAACGGTGTCCTGCACGCGGATCTCGGTCCGGTGCTCTTCGACGATGGTCATGCCGGGGACGCTAACGGGCGGCGCCGACAGTTTTCCGGCGCGGCGAGAGGATTCGATGCGTGAGCGGAACTTTCATCGCATTCGGGGGCGAGAGGGTGCCGGTCACGCACTATCGGCCACCCCTGTTGCCGCACCTAAGTGATCGTGACCGCGGTCAGCCGCGAGTTAGCTTTGCGCACAGACCGGTACGGATCGACGATTTTCGGGGAGGAAACATGAAAACCACAGCGCGTCGGATGTCGCTTTTCGTGACGATGCTCGTGCTCACGATCGGGACCGTCTTCGCCACGCCCGCCTCGGCGGGGACGACGGGTTCCACCACCGCGCAGGCCACCTGCACCGGAGCGGATTCCTGCTGGTTCACCTGGGGTCGTATCCAGGCGGGCGACTGCACGATGGACAACGCGAAGTGGACGCTCAGACGCAACGGCAGCGCTTCGTTCGAAGCGACGATCGTCAGCAGCGACAGCAACGACGCGTGGTTGATGTGGGTGAACACCCTGGACAGCAACGGAATCGTCCTCGGACCCATCCATCACGGCGGTGACACCAAGTTCGTCAAGGGCACCGTCAAGAACGTGTGGCACTGGTGGTTCGCCGAGGGGTCGTTCGACGCCGGGTTCTTCGACCGCATCCACAGCATGCGGATCACGAGCCACTGCTAAGGGGTGCGCGGGGCGGCTGCTCAGTGTTCCCAATGTCCTCGACGGCCATGTCGCGAAAGCCACTTTGGGGACGTCTGATGTCCCGAAAGTGGCTTTCGCGACACGCCCTCGGCAGGTCGGGCGAACCATCCACGACCACCGCCGCCGCACGTTGCGAAAGCCACGTTCGCAACGTTGAAGGTTGCGAAAGTGGCTTTCGCAACCACGCCGAGGAGCATCAGAGCAAAGAAACGCCCCGGTCCGAAATCCGGACCGGGGCGTTCTCTGGCGAGAATCAGAAAGGCAGCGCCTGGGCCAGCGCCTCCTTCTTCACTTCGGTGACCGCGGAAGGCACGTCGGACTTGGCCGCCGCCGACGCACCGGCGGGAACCGGCGCCGGGACCGGCGAGCACTGCACGTCCGAGCCGTTGCCCGGCTTGCGCACCGGCAGCTTCCCGGTCAGCAGGTAGTCCGCGATCCTGTCGTCCACACAGGACACACCGGACAGCGAACCCGAGTGCGTCGTGCCGCCCGGCGCGCTGATCAGGCTGGAGTTCGGGTAGCGCTTGCGGACCTCGAGGCTGCCGGGGTACGGCGTCGCGGCGTCGTTCTCCTCGCTGATCAGCAGGATGCCGGGGACCTTGCTCCCGTCGATCTCCACCGGCTTGCCCGGCTTCGCGGGCCAGTCGAGGCACGGCGCGTTGAACCAGGCGTTGCCCCAGGTTTCGAACGGCGCCCGGAAGTGCGTGACCCAGTTGTCGAACTTCCAGCGGGGCCAGCTCTGCGGCCACGCCACGTCGGTGCACTGCACGGCCACGTACACCGCGTAGCCGTTGTCCTGGCCAGGCGGGTTGGAGCTGTCGTACAGGCCCTTCAGGGTCTGCCAGTCACCCTTGTGCACCCAGCCGGCGAACGCGTTCGCGATGTCTTCCCAGCCGAACACGTAGTAGCCGGCCTGAAGGAAGATGTCCGTCCACTCGGACCCGCCGATGACACCGCCCGCGGGCTTGTCGTACAGCTTCTTCTGCTCGGCGTACCACAGCTTTTCGACCGCGGCCGCGGTCTTGCCGAGGTGGTAGACGTCGTCGTACTTCGCGATCCAGCCGAAGTAGGTCTTGATGTTCTTGTCGAAGGCGATGTCCTGGTTCAGGTTCGCCTTGTACCAGACGTCGCGGGGGTCGACGGTGCCGTCGAACACCATCCGCCGCACGTTCTGCGGGAACAGCGTGCTGTAGACCTGCCCGAGGTAAGTGCCGTAGGAGAAGCCGTAGTAGTTGATCTGCTTCTCGCCCAGCGCCTTGCGCAGGCTGTCGACGTCCTTCGCCACATCGATGGTCTTGATGTGGTCGAGGATCGCGCCGTTCTTGGCGCACGCCTTCGCGTAGCCCTTCGCCTTCTCACGCCACGCCGTCTCGATGGCGCGCGTGGTCGGCACGTATTGCGGGCGGTTGTAGGAGGCGTAATTGCCGTCGCAGGTCAGCGACGGCTTGCTCTCCCCCACGCCGCGCGGGTCGAAGCCGATCCAGTCGTACTCCTCCCCCGCCTTCTTGGGGACGGCCCTGCCGAGGGTCGAGAGGCCGAGGCCGGAGCCGCCCGGTCCGCCCGGGTTGACCAGCATGACGCCCTGCGACTTGGCGGCCTTGTGCTTCACACGCGAGACGGCGATCGAGATCTTCTCGCCGCCGGGTTTCGCGTAGTCCAACGGGACCTCGAGGAAACCGCATTCCGCGCCGGCCTTGACCAGGCTCGGGCGCGTGCAGGCTCCCCAGGAGATGGGCTTCGGATCGAAGTCCGACGCCGAGGCGGCCGTGGCGGAGGGAGCGAGCGCCATCGTGCCGGCGCCGATCCCCGCGACCGCCAGGGCGGCAACGAATTTCTTCACTGTGTTCCTTTTCGTCCGCGTTCGACCCGGTCGGGCCGAAGCTACCGAGAACCGGCTTCAATCTCGCTGACCGACACGTCGGCCGCCATCCCTCTTTAGTCGGTATCCGCGCCTCGATCCGGGCATATCCGTCTTGTCGGTCCCCTGTCGTACGCTCGCGGCGCCCACTGGGGAAAGGAGAACGCGTGGACGAGGTGAAAAGCCTGGTTTCGGCGGTTCGCAACGGTTTGGCCGGGCTGGCCGATCCGGAGAAGGCTCCGGCGATGCGGGCGTACATGAAGTCGGAGATGCCGTTCCTCGGGGTGGCGTCCCCGCCTCGGACGGCCTTGCTGAAGCGGGTTTACGCCGAGCATCCGCTACCCGATCGAGTGAGTTTTTCGACGGCCGTTCTCACCTTGTGGCGCGAAGCGGAATTCCGTGAAGAGCGCTACGCGGCGATCGCCCTGTCCGGCCATCGTGCCTACGCCCGCTGGCAGGACGGCGATCTGCTCGGTCTCTACGAGGAGATGATCGTGACGGGCGCCTGGTGGGACTACGTGGACGAAGTCGCGATCCGCCGGGTCGGGCCGATCCTGCGGGCGGAGCCGGAGACGGTGACCACGCTGATGCTGACCTGGGCCTACGACGAGGACAGGTGGCGTCGCCGCACTTCGGTCATCTGCCAGATCGGCGCCAAGGGCGGAACGGACACCGACCTGCTCACCCGTGCCGTCGAAGCCAACATCGACGACAAGGACTTCTTCCTGCGCAAAGGGATCGGCTGGGCCCTGCGCGAGTACGCGAAGACCGAGCCGGACTGGGTGCGCGCCTTCGTCACCGCGCATCCGGCACTGTCCACTTTGTCCAGAAGGGAGGCGCTCAAGCATCTCGGAGGTTGAGCACCGGCCTGGGGACGAGGGCGATGAGATCCTCGATCACCCCGCCGAGTTCGGGCATCAGCACTCGGAGCTCCTTGAGATCGTGAAGCAGCTCCAAGCGCGTTTCCTGGGGCACGCCCTTCTCGAGAAGTGCCTTGAGATCACGGGTCATTTCGTCCTCGCGCCCGAGCACGAGGAGGTAGAACAGCGGCTGGAGCTGGACGTCCCAGTCGAAGGCGCCGGTCGCGATCCGGGCGTTGGCCCTGTCGAGGCCTTCGTTCAGCGCGCGGCGGGCTTCCTCAGTTCGCCCGGTCTTCAGCCAGACGAGCGTGAGGAGGTTGTGCGCCCAGCCGAATTCCGGTGCCAGCGGAGCCAGAAGCGCCTCCGCCTCGTCGGTCTCCCCCGCGAACAGCAAGGCCTCCCCGAGGTTTTCGCGGTATTCGGTGTCCTCCGGATCCGAGGCGACCAGTTCGCGCAGCTCCCGGATGGCCTCCCCGTACTCACCGGCCCGGCGGCGGATCTCCGCGCGAAGGGCACGGGCGCTCTCGTCATGCCCTGCTTCCAGCGCGCTTTCCGCATCGGCCAACGCGCCTTCCTGATCACCGAAAAGAAGGCGGTGCCGGGCGCGCCGGTACAGGGCGTACCCGCCGTCCTGTCCCAGCCGTACTCCTTCGTCCAGTGCCGCCCGGGCTTCGTCATGCCGGTCGAGGTCGCCGAGGATGTCACCGCGGGTGGTGTGGAAGAAGGCCATCTCCGGATTCGCCGCGACGGCGACGTCGATGTCGGCGAGGGCCGCCGGGGAATCACCGGAGCGCTGATGGGCCAGCGCACGCCAGGTGTGTGCCCATTCGTTGCCGGGGTCGAGTTCGATGGCGCGGCTCAAGGAGTTCACCGCGGCGCTGTTGTCCTTGAACCTGCTGAGCATCACCCCCCGCTGAAGATGGTTCTCGGCGTCGTCGGGGGCCAGCTCGATGGCCCGTTCGAAGTCGGCGAGTGCCGTGCGGTGCTCGTCCAGACCGTGGTGCGCCTGGCCGCGCATGTAGTACGCCCACTCGTAGTCCGGGTCGATCCGCAGCGCGGCGGTGAAACCGTCGACGGCGAGCCGGTACCGCTCACCGCGGTGGTGGAACGCGGCCCGGAGCGCGTGCGCCCTGGCGCTGCCTGGATCCGCCGCGACGATCGCGTCGAAGGCCGCCGACGCGGCATCCGCGTCTTCCGTCCGCTCCAGGAACAACGCCAGCTCGGTCAGGTAGTAGACGTCTTTGGGGCGGAGGGCGGCGGCCGCGCGGTGACCGGCGAGCGCTTCGGCGTCGTCTCCCAGCTCGGCGAACAGCGTGGCCCGGTAGTGGACGGCCCAGGCGTAGTCGGGGTCGAGCCGGATCGCGATGTCGATCTCGTCGATCGCCTTCCGGATGTCGCCGCGTTTGAAGTGCACCTCGCTCCGGATGGAGTAGGCCCACCTGTGGTCGGGCTGGAGCCGGACGGCTTCGTCGAGATCCGCCATCGCACCGTCGAGGTCGCCGAGTTCGGCACGGGCGGAACCACGTCCGCGCCATGAATAGGCGTAGCCGGGGTCGAGCTCGATCGCCCGGTTCAGATCCGACAGCGCCCGTTCCCAGTCACCCTCGTTGCGGAACAGGTTGCCCCGATCGCTCCACGGGTAAGGATCGGCGGGGTTCAGATCGAGAGCCCGGTCGAGATCCCGTGTCGCCGCGGCGATGTCGTCCTGTGCTTCGTGAGCCCAGGCGCGCCGCCGGATCACCGTCGAAAGCCGCGCGGCGTCGAGTTCGCCGGCGCCGGCGAGCAGGTCGAGCACCGGGATCTCCCGCGGGCCGTCGCCGTCGCCGATCGCGGCGGTCAGCCGTTGGCCCCAGCCCAGCACCGAGGGCGCGTCCGCGTCGGCACCCGCCTGCTCCATCATGCGCGCCCAAGCTCGTGCGGGCGCGGTACCGCTGGTGATCATCTCGGCCGCGCCGAGCAGCGCGTCCGGCAGGGCGTCGGCCGGGGCACCACAAAGCCGGTGATAGGTCTGTTCGAGCTTCCTCTTCTGCCAGCGCTCGTCACTCCAGGCGTCGCGGTGGTGGCTCAGGCCGAGTTCGGCGCACCGGCCTTCGTAGTACTCGCTGAGCTTGAGGTGACGTTCGGCGAACTCGGCGGGCGACCGGCCGCGTTCCATGCGCACCATCGGGCCGCGGACGACCGGGTGATAGCGCACCGGGAGCTCACGGCGCCCGACGAACGGCAGTTCCCGCAGCCAGCGGAAGATCTCGCCCGCGCTCTCCTTGCCGGTCAGCACGCCGATGACGTCTTCGTCCAGGAATCGTGGCAGGGACGCCGTGGCCGCGATGTCCTTCCTGGCCTTTTCGGGAACCCAATGCAGGAACCGCTTGACCGCGTCGTCGCTCGGGTCGCCGACGGCGTCGGCCTCGGCGGGGTTCCCGCGAGCCAGCATGGCGACCAGCACGGGCAGGCCGTCCGTCAGCCGGAGCACGATCTCGACGACCTTCTCGTCGGTGATCCCGTGTTCGGCGAGCAGGCGGCGTGCCTCCGGCTCGGTGAACGGCCGGAGTTCGATCTCGCGCACCAGCGGCGCGTGCCGATTCCATTTCGCCTCGTCCAGCGGGAGCTGGCCCGCGACGGTGAACACCAGGTTCTGCGGGAGATCGCCGTACAGCCCGCCGAACAGGTCGAGCAGCCACGTCTCCAGCACCGGCGCGGTGCGCTCGAAGGTGTCGAAGAACAGCGCGATCTGCCGGTTCTCCGGAATACGCCACAGATCCTCGACGAACGGTTTGGTCAGCTCCTCCGCCGGTTCCAGGAGAAGCTGGACATCGGCCTTCCGCTTGAACTTCGCGGCGAGGTAGACCTGGAGCTGCTCCAGCTGTTTCGCCGTCGCGTCCGCGTCGATGGCGTCGGCGGCGATACTCCCGCCCGGAAGGGTTTTCGCGACCCCGAGCCCGGCCTTGACCACGGTCTTCGTCACCAGTTCGCGCCCGGCGGCCGGAGCCTGCGGATCGCGGTGAAGCCGTTCCCTCGCCTTGAGATAGGACTCGTAGCGTTTCTCGAAGCGGCGCATCTCGTACCCGCCGCGAGCGAGGTCCTTCGCCAGTTTGACCAAGGTCGCGGGCAGATCCTGCTGCCGGTCGTCGGCGAAACCGACGGCGGCACGAGTTTCCTCGGCGATACCGCGAAGCTGATCGAGAAGGAAGGACTTGCCGACCCCCGCGAGACCGTGCACCGAGAACAGGTACCGGCGGCGCCGGTCGTCCCCCGGCAGCCCCAGATTGACCCGGAAGTCCTCGCGTTCCCCGACCCTGCCGACGAAACCGTCGCTCAACCGGGCGCGCGCGATGTCTTGGATACTGGACCGACCGTCTGGACGTGACACAGGTCCTCACTTTGCCACACCTGGAGCGCGTGAAGGCCCCGTTTCCCTCGGCTGAGTCGAGGGAAACGGGGCCTTCACAGGACTACAGGTCAGGCGCGCAGGCTCGCACCGAAGCGTTCACCCGCGACCGCGACGGCGGCGTCGCGGGCTTTGGTGGCCTCGTCGACGGTCAGCGTGCGATCCGCTGCGCGGAACCGCAGCTTGTACGCCACCGAGCGCTTGCCCTCGCCCAGCTGCTCACCCTGGTACGAGTCGAACAGCGTGATGTCTTCGAGCAGTTCGCCCGCGCCTTCGCGCAACGCCTCGGCCAGGTCGGCCGACGGGACGCTCGCCTCGGCTACGAGGGCGACGTCGAGCAGCACCGGCGGGTACGCCGAGATCTGCGGAGCCGGACGGCCGTCCGGGATCGGGATCGCGTCCAGGTCGAGTTCCATCGCGACGGTGCGCGGCGGCAGCCCGAGCGCCTCGACGACCTTCGGGTGCAGCTCACCGGCGTAACCGATGGGCCACTGCCCCACCCGCAGCTGTGCGCAGCGGCCGGGGTGCCACGGCGGCTGATCCGCGGCGGCCGTGGTCAGCTCGACGCCGGCGGCCTGCGCCACCAGCCGCGCGGCCTGCACCGCGTCGGCCCAGTTCGCCTGCTCGCCCGCACCCCACCAGCCTGCCCGGGCACGCTGGCCCGCGAGCACGACGGCGACGTGCTGCGGCTGCGGCGGGACCGCCGCCTCCAGCACCGCGAGCTCCTCGTCGGTCGGGCGCCGGTCCACCCCGAGCGAAGGCATCGGGATCGGGTTCGGCCCGGGCAGCACGACCTGTCCGATGTGGAACAGCGAGACGTCCTTGAAACCACGGGAAATGTTGCGCTGCAGGATCTCCAGCAGCCCCGGCAGCAAGGTGCTCGCCATCCGGTCCTTGTCCGACTCCAGCGGGTTGCGGACCTTCACGGTGCTGCGGCGGACGTCGTCCTCGGGCAACCCGAACGCGTCCCAGACCGAGTCCGAGATGAACGGGAAGGGCAGCACCTCAACGTAGCCGTTCTCCGCCAGCGCACGCGCGACCGACCGGCGACGACGCTGCGTGTCGGTGAGACCGCGGCCGGCCGGGGCTTCGGGCAGCACCGACGGGATGCTGTCGTAGCCCTCCAGCCGGAGCACCTCCTCGACCAGGTCGGCGGGCTGCACCAGGTCACCGCGCCAGCTCGGCGGGACGGCGGTCACCAGCGCGGTGCCGTCCTCGGAGGTGCCCACGTTGACCTTGCAGCCGATCTGCGAGAGCCGCTTGACGGTGACACCACGCTCGTAACGCACCCCTGCCACCTGGTCGGGGAGGCTGATCGGCATGGTGACCGGCGGGTTCGGCTCGACGCCGCCCTCGTCGGTGCGGCCGGGCAGGATCGAACCCTCGCCGTACTGACGCAACAGGCGCGCGGCGAGCTCGACGGCCACCGCGCACAGCTGCGGGTCGGTGTAGCGCTCGAACCGTTTGGCCGCCTCGGAGAACAGCTTGTGACGGCGGGCCGTCCTGCTGATCGACGACGGGTCCCAGTGCGCCGCTTCGAGCAGCACGTCGGTGCTCTCCGGCGTGATCTCGGTCGACGCGCCACCCATCGTGCCCGCGAGCGAGATGACGCCGCTGTCGTCGGCGATCACCACGTCGTCCGCGTCGAGCGTGCGCTCGACATCGTCCAAAGTGGTCAGTTTCTCGCCCGGCTTCGCCTTGCGCACCACCAGATCGCCCTTGACCGAACCGGTCGCGAAGGCGTGCAGCGGATGCCCGAGCTCGAGCATGACGTAGTTGGTCACGTCGACCGCGAGCGAGATCGAGCGGATACCCGCCAGCATCAGGCGGCGGCGCATCCACCACGGCGTCGGCGCGGTCGCGTCGAGGTTCTTGACCCGGCGCAGCACGAACCGCTTGCAGCCCTCGGTGTCTTCGAGGTGCACCGGCCAGGCGTCACTCTCGGCCTCGGGGACCTCGATGGACGCCGGGTCGCCGAACGGGACGTCGAGCGCGTTGGACAGCTCGCGGGCCAGGCCGCGGACCGACAGGGTGTACCCGCGGTCCGGGGTCGGCGTCACCTCGAGGACGGTGTCTTCGAGGCCGAGCAGCTTGTTCGCGTCCTCGCCGGGGCTGGCCGTGCTCGGCGGCAGCACCAGGATGCCGGAGTGGTCGTCGCCGATACCGAGCTCGCTCGCGGAGCAGATCATGCCGTCGCTGAGGCGGCCGTAGGTCTTGCGCGACCCGATCTCGAAACCGCCGGGCAGCACGGTGCCGGGCAGCGCGACGACGACCAGGTCGCCCTCGGCGAAGTTCGAGGCACCGCAGATGATCCCGCGGGTCTTGATCCCCGTGGGCCCCTCGTCCTCGAAAGGACCTTCGTCGTCGTCCTCGTCTTCGTCGAGGTTCTCGTCGGGCTTGTCGGTGTCGTCGTCCGATTCGCCGACGTCGACCCGGCAGAACCGGACCGGCTTCTTGAACTCGGTGAGCTCCTCGATCTCGGCGACCCGGCCGACCACGAGCGGGCCGGTGACCGGTTCGAGCTTCCGGACGTCGTCGACCTCGATGCCGATGCGCACGAAGGCGTCGGCCAGATCCTGGGCCGTGACCTCCTCGTCGACGTCGAGGTGTTCGGTCAGCCAGCTGGCTGGGACCTTCACTCAGGCCTCCGTTCCGAAGGGCAGGGTGAACCTGATGTCGCCCTCCACCATGTCGCGCATGTCCGGGATTCCGTTGCGGAACTGCAGGGTGCGCTCGATACCCATGCCGAAGGCGAAGCCCGAGTAGACCTCGGGGTCGACGCCGCAGGCACGCAGGACGTTGGGGTTGACCATGCCGCAGCCACCCCATTCGACCCAGCCGGGGCCGCCCTTCTTCTCCTCGAACCAGACGTCGACCTCGGCCGACGGTTCGGTGAACGGGAAGAAGTGCGGGCGCAGACGGGTCTTCGAGTTACCGCCGAACATCGCGCGGGCGAAGGCGTCGAGGGTGCCCTTGAGGTGCGCCATCGTCAGGCCCTTGTCCACCGCGAGGCCTTCGACCTGGGAGAACACCGGGGTGTGCGTGGCGTCCAGCTCGTCGGTCCGGTAGGTGCGGCCGGGGCAGACGACGTACACGGGAAGGTCGCGGTGCAGCAGCGTTCGTGCCTGCACCGGCGAGGTGTGCGTCCGCAGCACCAGGCCGGAGTCCTCCTCGCCGAGGTAGAACGTGTCCTGCAGCTGGCGCGCGGGGTGGTCCTTGCCGAAGTTCAGCGCGTCGAAGTTGAACCACTCGGCTTCGAGTTCCGGTCCGTCGGCGACCTCGTAGCCCATCGCGACGAACGCGTCGGCGATCCGGTCCGACAGGGTCGCGATCGGGTGCCGGGCGCCACGGGGCACGCGATCCCACGGGAGCGTGACGTCGACGGCCTCCTCGCGGAGCACCTTCTCGTCACGTTCGGCCTGGAGCACGGCCCGGCGCGCGTCGAAGGCGGCCTGGATGCCCTGGCGCGCTTCGTTGACCCGCTTGCCGGCCTCGGCCTTCTCCTGCTTCGGCAGTGCGCCGATCTCGCGGCGGGCGAGCAGCAGCGGAGACTGGTCCCCGAGGTGGGCGGGTTTGACCGCGGCCAGCGCGTCGAGATCCGCCGCGGCGGCGAAATCGGTCTCGGCCTGTTTGACGGCGGCCGTCAACGTTTCCGGCGCGAGCGTTCCCGCCTGGGGGTCCTGCTTGTCGTTGGCTTCGGACATAACTCCTCGGCGTCCGCTGGGACTGGTCCGGTGCACGCGAGCGCACACATGGGTTTAGCAGCTGCTGAATTCTATGGGACAGCGAACGGCGGCCCCCGATCACCCTCGGGCTGGGCACACCGTCACTCGGAAGTGCGAAAAACGCGCTCTACGCCGTAAACAAGGTGCTGGAACGAACACTGCGTTCCATGAGAGCTCCCTTGGTGTCGTGCTGCGACGGCGTGCTGCCCACGACTCTACGTGGTGACAGCCCGCGAGGCCATCGCATTCGTGTACACGCAGATCGCGGCGGCCGTCGCGAGGTTGAGACTCTCCGCGCGGCCGTACATCGGGATCTTGACCGCGAGATCGACCGTCTCCAGTACCGCCTGCGGCAGTCCGTGCGCCTCGTTGCCGAAGACCCACGCGGTGGGCTCGTCGAAGGTCACCTGGTCGAGCTCGGTGTCGGCGTAGCCATGCGCGCCGAAGGTGCGGAGTCCGGCGGCGGAGCAGGCCTTCAAGGCCGCGTCGACGTCCCGGATCCGGGTGATGGCGGGGTGGAACAGGCTGCCGGCGGCCGCGCGGACGCATTTGCCGTTGTGCGGGTCGACGCTGTCGCCGGCGAGGACGACCGCGTCGGCGCCGGCGGCGTCCGCGACCCTGATCACGGTGCCCGCGTTACCGGGGTCCGCGACGTCGACGAGGACGATGACGAGCTTCGCGCCCGGCTTCAGGACGGTCTCTTGTGGACGGTCGACGAGCGCGCAGACCGCGACGATGCCTTGCGGCGTCACGGTCTCGGACAGCCCGTCGGCGGCGCGATCGGTGATCGGCGAGACGGGGACGCCCGCCTCGCGCGCGGCGGCGAGCAGACCCTCGTGCTGCGCGGCGGCGCGTTCGGTGACGAACAGCTCGTACACCGTGCCGCCGTGTTCGAGCGCGGCTTCGACCGCGTTCGCGCCTTCGGCCAGGAACCGGCCGGTCTTCTCGCGCTCGGCCCGGCGGGTGAGCTTGCGCGCAGCAACGACCCGGGGCGTCCGTTCGGTGAACGGAGCCGCCCCGGGTCGTGGAAGAGCGCTGTGGCCGGTCAGGCCGACTTCTTCTCTTCGGTGTTGACGTTCGCCTTGGCCAGCTCGGCCAGCGCGGTGAAGGCGGCGGCGTCGTTGACGGCGAGGTCCGCGAGGATCTTGCGGTCGACCTCGACACCCGCGGCCTTGAGGCCCTGGATGAACCGGTTGTAGGTGACGCCGTTGGCGCGGGCCGCCGCGTTGATGCGGGTGATCCACAGCTGGCGGAAGTCACCCTTGCGGGCGCGACGGTCCCGGTAGGCGTAGTTCAGCGAGTGAAGCGTCTGCTCCTTCGCCTTGCGGTACAGCCGCGAACGCTGGCCGCGGTAGCCGCTGGCGAGCTCGAGAGTCGCGCGACGCTTCTTCTGGGCGTTGACAGCCCTCTTGACGCGTGCCACTGGGGTCCATCCTGTCGATCTGGGGGCGCGCTGGCGCGCCCGGCGTTTACAAAGTGCGGGGTGTCAGCGGCCGAGAAGGCGCTTGACGCGGCCGACGTCGTTCTTGGCGATCTCGGTCGTGCCTTCGAGGCGACGGGTGAGCCTGTTGGACTTCTTCTCCATCAGGTGGCGGCGGCCGGCCTTCTGGCGGCGCAGCTTGCCCGAGCCCGTGACGCGGACACGCTTGGACGTCCCGCTGTGCGTCTTCATCTTCGGCATTACGTTGTCCTCTTCCGTGCGGCGGCACACCGGTTTTGCCCGGTGTGCCGCTGACATGTGCTGGTCGGCGCTACGCGTCGGCGGGCGGCTCGGACGTTTCGTCCTTGGCTGCCTTCGCGGCCTTCTGCGGCTTCACGTTCTTGTGCGGGGCCAACACCATGATCATGTTGCGACCGTCCTGCTTCGGCGACGACTCGACGAAGCCGAGCTCGGTCACCTCGTCGGCGAGCTTCTGCAGCAGACGGAACCCGAGTTCCGGCCGGGACTGCTCGCGACCGCGGAACATGATCGTGACCTTGACCTTGTTGCCTGCCGCAAGGAAGCGCGACACGTGACCCTTCTTGGTCTCGTAGTCGTGCTGGTCGATCTTCGGCCGCAGCTTCTGCTCTTTGATGACGGTGAGCTGCTGGTTGCGGCGGGACTCGCGGGCCTTCTGCGCGCTCTCGTACTTGAACTTGCCGAAGTCCATGAGCTTGCATACGGGCGGGCGTGCCTGCGGGGCGACCTCGACGAGATCGAGATCGTTCTCCTGTGCCAGCCGCAGCGCATCTTCGATCCGGACGATGCCGACCTGTTCACCGGCCGGCCCGACGAGGCGGACCTCCGGTACCCGGATTCGGTCGTTGATGCGTGTCTCGGAGCTGATGGGGCCTCCCTGGTTCGAGGTAAATTCTTCTACCGTTTCGACCTGGTGCCCACATACCTAAGGCCCCGGTACCGTGCGGTACGCGGGGCCCACTCTTTCCGATCGTGTTCGATCTCCAGAACCGAACACACCGCCTCGACGCCCGAAATCGTCTTGGCGAGACCGGACCCGGACACCTGGTGTACGGCGGTGACACGGGTGGGAGCGGGGCTCCACTTGCCGCCCCCGATCGCTCGGGGGCTGGTCGCTCGTGGAAGGGTACCAGACGTGTCAGATGAACCCGTTCAGCAGCCCCCGTATTCCCCGGACGTCCGCGACCTGGAGGACATCCCGAGCGTCGAGGTGATCAGCAGGGCGGCCGTCATGCTGCTCTCCGCCGGCGCCGAACGCCTCGGCCTCGCGGACGAGGACCCGGCCAGCTCACCGCACCGCGACCTCGACGAGGCCCGCCGCCTGATCACCGCCCTCGCCGGGCTGGTCACCGCTTCGGCAGAGTACCTCGGCCTGCACGCGGGCCCGTTGCGCGACGGTCTCCAGTCGCTGCAGAAGGCGTTCCGCGAGGCTTCGGCCGTGCCGGACGCGCCTGGTCAGGGGCCGGGCGAGAAGTACACCGGGCCGGTCTACTAGCCCCCGAAGTACATGAAGGCCCCCTTCCTTGCGCCTGAGTACAGGAAGGGGGCCTTCATGTACTTCCGCTTCGACGTCAACTAACATTTCAGATGTGAGTGGGTTAGCGAAAGTATCGAGGTCTCTCCTCAGGGACGAGGCCTACGAGAGCATCCGGCGGGCGATCATCGACGGGACACTGCCGCCGGGGACGAACCTGCGCGACGGCGAGCTCGCCGATCAGCTGGGGCTTTCCCGGGCGCCGGTGCGCCAGGCGCTGCTGCGGCTCGTCGAGGACGGCCTCGTCGAGTCGAAGCCGCAGAGCTACACGCGCGTGGCCGGGTTCGTTCCCGACGACGTCCGCGACGCCTTGCAGCTGGTCCGCGCGCTGCACGAGTTCGCCGTCCGGGCGGGTGCCCCGCGGATGGGCCCGGCCGAGGTCGCCGCGATGCGCGCGGCCAACGCCCGGTTCGCCGACGCGATCGCCGCCGGGGACATCGCGGCCGCGATCGCCGCCGACGACGAACTCCACGACGTCCCGGTGGCCGCCGCGCGCAACCGGGCGATCGCCGCGACGCTGGCCCGCTACACGCCCCTGCTGCGACGTCTCGAATACGCCCGCTTCGGCTCCCTGCCCGCCCACCGGTCGGTCCAGCGCCACACGGAACTGGCCGACGCCATCGAAGCGGGGGACGTCGACGCGGCCTGCGCGATCACCGCCACGATCTGGACCGAGCTCGAAGACCTCCTGGAGACGCCATGACCCTCGCCGATTTCCCCCGCTACCCGCTGCTGTTCGGCCCCTCCCCCGTCCATCCGCTGGAGCGGCTCACCGCTCATCTCGGCGGCGCGAAGGTCTGGGCGAAACGCGAGGACGTCAACTCCGGGATCGCGTTCGGCGGCAACAAGACCCGCAAGCTCGAATACCTGGTCGCCGACGCGCTCGCCTCGGGCGCGGACACGCTGATCTCGATCGGCGGCGTGCAGTCGAACCACACCCGCCAGGTCGCCGCGGCCGCCGCGCGGGCCGGGCTCAAGGCCGTACTGGTGCAGGAGAGCTGGGTCGACTGGAACGACCCGATGTACGACAAGGTCGGCAACATCCAGCTCTCGCGCATCCTCGGCGCGGACATCCGGATGGTCGAGGCCGGGTTCGGCGTCGGCTTCAAGGAGAGCTGGGAGAACGCGGTCAAGGAGATCGAAGCCGGCGGCCGGAAGCCGTACGCGATCCCGGCGGGCGGCTCGGACCACCGTCTCGGCGGGCTCGGTTTCGCGAACTGGATGGTCGAACTCGAAGCGCAGGAGGCGGAACTCGGCGTCTTCTTCGACACGGTGATCGTCTGCTCGGTGACCGGCAGCACGCAGGCCGGGATGGTCGCCGGGGCCGCGCTTTCCGGTAAACCGCGCCGGATCCTCGGCATCGACGGCTCGGCGAAACCGGCCGAGACCCGCGATCAGGTCACCCGCATCGCCCGGGCGACCGCCGAACTGATCGGCGCCGGCGAGATCGGCGAGGTCGAACTGGACGAGCGCTACCACGCCGGGATCTACGGCATCCCGGACGAGTCCACTTTGGACGCGATCCGGACGCTGGCGCGGCTGGAGGGAGTGCTCACCGATCCGGTGTACGAGGGCAAGTCCATGGCGGGACTGATCGACCTCGTCGCGCGCGGTGAGATCTCGCGGGACTCGAACGTGCTCTTCGCGCACCTGGGCGGGCAGCCCGCGCTGAACGGCTACACGAGCGTGCTCTAGCCCTCGTGAGTGGTAAGGACGTTCCAGCCGAGGGTCTCTGGGGTACCTACTGGCTTCCGGTCGCTGATGATCCCGGGCCCGGCCACGGCCGACGTTGCGAAAGCCACTTTCGCAACGTTGAAGGTTGCGAAAGTGGCTTTCGCAACCCCCGGCCAAGCCCAGCACCCCGGTGCCGAGTGGGTCTGGTCTCGTGAGTGGTAAGGACGGTTAGAACCGTCCTTACCACTCACGAGGCGCCGGGTCAGTCCGTGACGGCCAGGACGTCGATCTCCACCAGAAGCCCGGCGGGCAGGCCGACGTACACCGTGGTGCGGGCCGGGTGCGGGGCCTCGCCGATCAGCTTGTTGTAGACCTCGTTGAACGCGCCGAAGTGGTCGACGTCGGTCAGGTACACGCGCACCATCATCGCGTCGGCCAGGCTCGAACCGGCGGCCTCCAGCACCGCCTCGATGTTCTTGAAGGTCTGCTCGGTCTGCTCACCGACGGTCTCGCCGACGATGGCGCCGGTGGCCGGGTCGAAGGCGACCTGGCCGGCCACCTGCAGGATGTTGCCCTTGCGGACCGCCTGCGAGAACGCGGCCACCGGCTTCGGCGCGTTCTCCGTGCTGATCGCGGTCTTGCTCATTCCAACTTCCCCTTTCGGTTCCCCGTCCATCCACTGTGGACGGAAGCTTCCTCGGCGGCGGCCAGCAGCTCGGGCACGAGCCCCATCAGGCCGTCGTAGTCCAGCAGCACCTTCGGCACCGACACCGACGCGGCGGCGAGCACCACGCCGCCCGGACCGCGGACGGGCGCGGCGACGCAGTGGATGAAGTCCTCGTGCTCGGCATTGTCCACCGCGTAGCCGCGGTCGGCGACGAGCGCGAGTTCCTTCTCGTAGGCCTCGGGCGTGGTGATCGTGTTCGGGGTGCGGACGAAGAAGTCGATCCGTGAGACCACGTCCGCCTGCTTCTCCGGCGTCATCGCCGCGACGAGCACCTTGCCGACGGCGGTGCAGTGCAGCGGCGCGCGTTTACCGATGCGGGAGTACATCCGCACCGAATGCCTGCCCTCGAACTTATCGATGTAGACCACCTCTCCGTCCTCATAGGACGCGAGGTGCACGGTGTGCCCGGTGCGCGCGTTGAGCCCGGCGAGCGCGGACTGCGCGGTGCGGCGGACGTCGCGATCCTCGAGCGCCTGCTGTGCGAGATCGAAGAGCGCGCTGCCCAGCCGGTAGTACCGCTGTCCCTCCCGGCGCACGAAGTGGTGCGCCTCCAGGGTGCGCAGCAGCCGCAGCACGGTCGACTTGTGCACGCCGATCTCCTCGGCGAGCTGGTCCAGCGTCTTCGGCTCGCGGGCGAGCCCGCTCAGCAGCGTGAGCGCCCTGTCCAGGCTCTGGCTCATCCGCCCACCAATCCCTTGTCCGTCAGCTTCGCCGCCGCCCATGCTGCCTCATCCGCCCCGAGGAGTGTTTCGACGACGGACGCGGGCAGCGGCTGCCCCACGTCGTCGTGGGTCAGCAGGGTGGCCGCGGCCTGCAGATGACCGCGTCGCAGCCGCGTAGCAGGGTCGTCGCCGCGCAGGGTCGCGGCGAGGAAACCGGCCGCGAACGCGTCACCGGCGCCGACCGGCTCCACGACGTCGACCTGGAGCGCGGGCGAGAACAGCGGTGCTTCGTCGCCTTCGATCAGCGTGACTCCGCGTGCCCCGTGCTTGACGACCAGCGTCTTCGGTCCGGGCACGGCGGCGCGCAGCCGTGCCGGGTCACCGGTCCCCCACACGCGCTCGGCCTCGTCCTCGCCCGCCAGCACGATGTCGGCGCGGGCGGCCAGCCCGGCCAGCACCGACGGGTCGCGTCCGGTCCACAGCGCGGGCCGGAAGTTCACGTCGAACGACACTAGCGTGTCGCCCCGCGGTCGTTCCATCAGCGCCCGCACCAGGTCGAGGCAGCCGTCCGACAGCGCGGGCGTGATCCCGGACAGGTGGATGACGCGCACCCCGTCGAGGTCGAGTTTCCCCAGGAGCCCGGCGTCCATTCCGGACGCGGCGGAGCCCTTGCGGTAGTAGCGCACGGGGCTGCCGTCCGCTCCGCTCTCCTTGATGTAGAGCCCGGTCGGGCGCGTCGGATCGACCACGACCGCGCTGACGTCCACCCCCGCCGCGCCGATCTCGCGCACCAGCGCGCGGCCGAACGGATCGTCGCCGACGGCGCTCACCCAGGCGCTGGTGAAACCCAGCGCGGGGAGATGGCAGGCGACGTTCGATTCGGCCCCGCCGATGCTCCGCACCCACTTGCGTACCTCGTCGGGCGGCCCGGATTCGGCCGGCACGAACAAGGCCATCGACTCCCCGATGCACAGAACGTGGGGCGCGCTTGTCACCTTCGCGTCTCCTAGTCGTCACGCCGTTGACCTCCAGCGGACCGGATGCTACACCTATCCCACGCAATATGCGCAACGTCCGTTGCAACATACGCAACCGAGGTGAACCTCATGTTCGAAGCCGGCACCATCGATTCCGCCGCGGTCGCGGCCGTCCGGGAGGAGCGCGTCGACTGGCGCTTCCGCTCGGTCGCGCCCTCGCTGTCCGGTCTCACGATCGGCGAGGCCGCCGCCCGCGGCGCGAAGCTGTTCGACGACGGCTTCCTCGGCCCGTTCGTCGTTCTCGACGAAGAGGCCGTCGAACACAACCTCCGCACGATGGCGGCCTGGTGCGCCGAACGCGGGGTCGCGCTGGCTCCGCACGGCAAGACGACGATGGCGCCGCAGCTGTTCGAGCGGCAGCTGCGGCACGGATCGTGGGGCATCACCTGCGCGAACGCCGGCCACCTGCGGATCTACCGCGCGTTCGGGGTCTCCCGGATCCTGCTGGCGAACCAGCTGCTCGACCCGTCCGGGTTGAAGTGGCTGGCCGCGGAGCTCGACGCCGACGACGACTTCGAGTTCGTCTGCTGGGTCGACTCGGTCCGCGGCGTCGAGCTGATGACCGAAGCCCTGCGTGGCGCCCGCCGCAAGGTGGACGTGCTGGTCGAACTCGGCGCCGAGGGCGGCCGCACCGGTGTCCGCGACACGGAGACCGCGCTCGCCGTCGCCGAGGCCGCGCACGCGAGCCCCGCTCTGCGGCTGCGCGGATCCGGCGGTTACGAAGGCGCGCTTTCCCACCACACCGACGAGAAGTCGCTCCAGCTGATCAGCTCCTATGTGGACGGTCTGCGCGAACTCGTCTTCGCCTTCCACGCCAAGGGCCTGCTCGACGACGCCGGCCAGATCATCGTCACCGGCGGCGGCAGCGCGTACTTCGACCGCGTCGCCGACGAACTCACCAAGGACTGGGGCGGCCTGGACGTCCTGCCGATCCTGCGCAGCGGCGCCTACGTGACCCACGACGACGGCTTCTACCGGGTGATCTCACCGCTGGGTGAGCAGCCGCGTATCGATGGAGTCGCCTCGTTCCGGTCCGCGCTGCGCGCCTGGGCCCAGGTGACGTCGAAGCCGACGGACGAACTCGCGCTGCTCACCATCGGCAAACGGGACGCTTCGTTCGACGAGGGCATGCCCGAGCCGCGCCTGATCCGCAAGGGCGACGGACCACCGTCCGCGCTCGAAGGTCATTCCATCCAGAAGATGAACGACCAGCACGCCTTTCTCACGCTGCCCGCCTCGTCGCCGGTCGAGGTCGGCGACTGGGTCGCCCTCGGCCTGTCGCATCCGTGCACCGTTTTCGACAAATGGCCCCTGATCCCGGTCGTCGGCCCCGACGGCGAGACCGTGCTCGATTTCGTCCGCACCCATTTCTGATCCGTCCTCCACCGCCGCAGAGGAAGAATCGCCATGGACATCGTTGTCCGCTCCGCACTGGTCGCCGACGGCACCGGGGATCCGCTCACCAGGCACGACGTGGGCATCACCGACGGCCGCGTCGCCAGTGTCGCCGAACCCGGCTCGCTCGCGGGCCGCCGCACCATCGACGCCGAAGGACTCGTGCTCGCGCCCGGGTTCATCGACATGCATTCGCATTCCGATCTTCAGCTGCTCGCCAATCCGGATCACCTCGCGAAGCTCTCCCAGGGCGTCACGACCGAGGTGCTCGGGCAGGACGGGCTCTCCTACGCGCCCGTGAACGACGAGGTCCTCGCGGCGCTGCGCCAGCAGCTCGCCGGGTGGAACGACGATCCGGCCGGTTTCGACTGGAACTGGCGCTCGGTCGGCGAATACCTCGACCGGCTGGACACGGGGGTCGCGGTCAACGCGGCCTATCTGGTGCCGCAGGGCACCGTCCGCATGCTCACCGTCGGCTGGGAAGACCGGCCCGCGACCGAAGCCGAGATGAACGCGATGAAGGAACTCATCGCGACCGGGCTGGCCGAGGGCGCGATGGGTATGTCGTCCGGGCTCACCTACACGCCGGGCATGTACGCGACCACCGAAGAACTCGTCGAGCTCTGCCGGGTCGTCGGCGAGCGCGGTGGCTTCTACAGCCCGCACCACCGCAGCTACGGCAAGGGCGCGCTCGAGGCGTTCGGCGAGATGGTCGACGTCTCCCGCCGCTCGGGCTGCCCGCTGCACCTCGCGCACGCCACCATGAACTTCTCGGTGAACAAGGGCAAGGCGCCGGATCTGCTGGAGCTGCTCGACCGGGCGCTCGACGACGGCTGCGACATCACGCTGGACACCTATCCCTATCTTCCCGGCGCCACCTACCTTTCCGCGCTACTGCCGAGCTGGGCCACCGAAGGCGGCCTCGACGCCACGCTCGCCCGCTTGTCCGATGTGGACACCCGCGAGCGGATCCGCGCCGAGATCGAGGAGACCGGCTCCGACGGCGCGCACGGGGTGCCGATCGACTGGGAGGCCATCGAGATCAACGGTGTCCGCCGGGACGAGAACGCCCACCTCGTCGGGCATTCGGTCGCCGCTTCGGCGCTGCGTGCCGGGAAACCGGCCGCGGAGCTGTACTTCGACGTCCTGCTCTCGGAAAAACTCGGCACGTCCTGCCTGATGCACGTCGGGCACGAGGAGAACGTCCAGGCGATCATGCGGCACCGCACGCACACCGGCGGCAGCGACGGGCTGCTCGTCGGGGCGCGGCCGCATCCCCGCGCCTGGGGCACGTTCCCGCGCTACCTCGCGCGCTACGTCCGCGAACTCGGCGTCCTCGACCTCGCCGAATGCGTCGCCCACCTCACCGGCCGCGCGGCACAGCGCCTGCGGCTGACCGACCGGGGTCTCGTCCGCGCCGGATACGCGGCGGACCTCGTGCTGTTCGACCCGGAAACCGTCGCCGACACCGCCACGTTCGACGAGCCGCGGCAGCAGGCCGCCGGTATCCCCTATGTCTTCGTCAACGGTGTCGCCGCCATCGACGATGGTCAACCGACCGGCGCCCTCGCCGGCCATTCACTGCGGAACCCCGGGAGTGCCCGATGATCGACTGGCTCCAACACACGACGGGAGGTCTCCTGACCCTCGCCGCCGTCTCGATCGCGGTGTTGTTGTTCCTCATCATCAAGGTCAAACTCGAGCCCTTCATCGCGCTGATCGTGGTCGGCCTGCTGACCGCGCTGGCCGCGGGCCTGCCGGTGGTCCAGATCGTCGGCTCCGCGCAGAAGGCGTCGGATTCCCTGCTGGAAAAGGGTTTCGGCGGGATCCTCGGCCATATCGCCGCGATCATCGGACTCGGCACCATCCTCGGGTCCATTTTGGAGCGTTCGGGCGGGGCGAAGGTGCTCACCGGCGCGCTGCTGCGGGCCATCGGTGAGAAGCGCGCCCCGCTGGCGATGGGTCTCGCGGGTTTCGTCTTCGGCATCCCGGTCTTCTTCGACATCGGCATCTTCGTGCTGGCGCCGCTGGTCTACGTCGCCGCCAAGCAGGGCGGTCGTTCGCTCGTGCTGTACGCGCTGCCGTTGCTCGCCGGGCTTTCGATCACGCACGCGTTCCTCCCGCCGCATCCCGGCCCGGTGGCCGCGGCCGGTCTGCTGCACGTGGAACTCGGCTGGATCATCCTGATGGGGCTGGTGTGCGGTATCCCCGCGTTCCTCGTCGGCGGTGTGCTCTATTCGACGTGGATCGGCAAGCGCGTCGACGTGGAGGTCCCCGCGGAATTCCTGGTCGCCGAGGAGGAAGGCGAAAAGGAGACGAACCCGCCGTCGCTGGGTCTGGTGCTGGCGATCATCGCCGTCCCGCTGGTGCTGATCCTCGCCGGGACGTTCGGCAGCATCTGGCTTCCCAAGGAATCCGCGCTCTCCGGTGTCGCCGCGTTCATCGGCACCCCGGCGGTCGCGCTGACGATCTCGGTGCTGCTGGCGTCGTGGCTGCTGGGCCTGCGCCGGGGCTTGACCGGCAAGGATCTGAGCGAGCTTTCGGCGAAGTCGCTGCGCCCGGTCGCGATGATCCTGCTGGTGGTCGGCGCGGGCGCGTTCTTCGGCGCCGTGCTGGCCGCGACGGGGATCGGCAAGGCCGTCGCGGGCTCGCTGGACAACGCCGGCCTCCCGGTCATCCTGGCGGCGTACGTGATCAGCTGCGGCATGCGCATCGCGCAGGGTTCGGCGACGGTCGCGATCGTGACCACGAGCGGTATCGTCGCGCCGACGGTGGCGACGCTGGGCTATTCGCAGATGCAGCTCGCCCTGCTGGTCGTCGCGATCTCGGCGGGTTCGATCATCGCCTCCCACGTGAACGACGGCGGTTTCTGGATCATCTCGCGGTACTTCAACATGACCGTGCCGCAGACCCTGAAAACCTGGACCGTATTGGAAACCGTCCTTTCCGTTTCCGGTTTCGGCGTGGCAGCATTGCTCATGGCAGTGGTTTAAACCACCTGACGACTGGGAGAGATCACGATGACCGGACTGGATCGACGCACCTTCCTCGGCGCCGTCGGAGCGGCTGGACTCACCACCGTTCTCGGTTCCCACCTCGCGAACGCCTCCGAACGAACCTGCGGACCGAAGGGAACCGGGGCCATCTACGTCAGCAGCTACACCAGTTCCGGGCACGGACTCGATGTCGCTCACCGGGACGCGGCGAGCAACGCGCTCGTCGTCGACCGGACGATCCCGGGAGTCAGCAACGCTTCCTGGTTCGACATCAGCGCCGATCGCAAGACGCTCTACGTGACGAACGAGGACGAGAACGGCCAGATCTCCTCGTTCAGCCTGGCCGATCCGGCGAAACCCAAGCTGCTCAACAAGAAGTCGGCCAAGGGCCAGCACCCGACCCATCTGAGCGTCCACTCGAGCCAGAAGTACGTGCTGGCCGCGAACTACAGCAGCGGCAGCGTCGTCATCCTCCCGATCCTCGCGGGCGGGAAACTCGGCGACGTCGTCGATCTGGCCCAGCACAAGGGCGCCGAGCGTCAGGCGCACGCGCACCAGGTCGTCAACGACCCCACTGGAAAGTGGGTGCTCGCCGTCGACCTCGGTGCGGATTCTGTCTATGTCTACAAACTCGACGTCGCCACCGGGAAGCTCAAGCTGAACCAGCAGCTGAAGCTCCCGTCCGGCGCCGGGCCGCGGCACCTGGCGTTCCACCCGAGCGGCAAGTACGCGTACATCCTCGGCGAGCTGCGGGCCGAGGTCACCGTCGCGGCGTGGAACCCGGCCACCGGGAAACTGACCGCCGGGCAGGTCGTCCCGGCCGTTCCGGCGGGCACGCCCGGCGCGCAGTACCCGGGCGAGATCACCACGTCCAAGGACGGGAAGTTCGTGTATGCCTCCGTGCGCGGCTCCGACACGATCGCGTCATTCGGCGTCAGCGAGGACGGGAAGTCCTTGAAGCTGCTGAACAACGCGCCCGTCGGCGGTGTCTACCCGCGTCACTTCACCCTCGACCCGACCGAGCGCTGGTTCTACGTCTCGTGCGACAAGTCCGGCACGCTCAGCTGGCTGCCGCGCGATCCCGGTACCGGTCTTCCGGGGGCCGTCGCCGGGAAACTGGCGCTCCCCCAGGTCAATTCCGTCTTTTTCGCCTAAGGAGAAAACCCATGAGAACTCGCGTCCTCATCGCGGGCCTCGCGGCCGTCGGCCTCGTGGCGGGCTGCGCGCCGGCCCAGAACACCCCAGCCGCGAGCGGCGGTGACGAGAAGACCGGCACGATCCGGGTCTGGCTGTTCGACGAGGCCAACCGCGCGCCCAAGGAGGCGGCGGTCAAGGAGGCGATCACCGAGTTCAAGGCGGCGCACTCGGGGGTCGAGGTCGACGTCCAGTGGATCCCGGTGGAGGGCCGTGCGGACAAGTTCTCCGGCGCCTTCAACGATCCGGCGAGCGCGCCGGACGTCGCCGAGTTCGGCAACACCGACGTCTCCAGCTACGCCGCCACCGGCGCGCTGGCCGACCTGACCGGCGATCTCTCGTCGTGGAAGGAAGGCGCCGACATCCTGCCCGCGGTACTGGAGACCGCGAAGTCCGGCGGCAAGACCTACGGGCTTCCATGGTTCACCGGTATCCGCGCGTTGTACTACCGCACCGACCTCTTCGCCGAGCTCGGCCTCAAGCCGCCCACGACGCTGGCGGAACTGACCGAGACCGCGAAGACGATCCGCGCCAAGAAGCCGGAGCTGTACGGCATCTCGGTCGGCGGCAAGTACACCTATGCGATGCTGCCGTTCCTGTGGGCGCACGGCGGCGAGATCGCCAAGCAGGACGGCGACAAGTGGAAGTCCACTGTGGACTCCGAGCAGGCCAAGGCCGGCGTCACGGCGTACGCGAACCTGCTGAAGGCGGACATCTGCCCGCCCGAGCAGTGCGCCAACCTCACCGGCACGCAGAGCATCACGGCGTTCGCCGGCGGCAAGGCCGGGATGTCCATCGGTGGTGACTTCAACCGCAAGGCCGTCGAGGCGGGCCAGGTGAAGGGCAAGTACGCGATCATCCCGATCCCGGGCACCGAGGCCGGCAAGATCGCCCCGGCGTTCGCGGGCGGCAACCTGCTCGGCGTGTTCAACGCGACCAAGCGCAAGAGCCTCGCGGTCGAGTTCACCCAGCTCCTCGGTGGCGCGAAGTACCAGGAGAAGATGTACGTCGCCATGGGCAACCTGCCCACCCTCGGCAGCGTCCAGCAGAAGCTCGCCGCGAGCGACCCGTCGGTCAAGCCGTTCGTCGACACGCTCACCGCGGGCACGAAGTTCGTCCCCGCCACCGCGGCGTGGTCGAAGATCGACGCGCAGAACGTCCTGCCCACCGCGATCCAGCAGATCGCGACCGGCGGCAAGGATCCCGCGGCCGCGCTGACCGCGGCCGCCGCCGAGATGAACAAGGCGTTCGGCTAAGTGGTCACGAAGGAGATCCCCCGCACCACGGCTCCGGCCGTCCCGGCACGGCGGTCGCCCCGCCGTCGCCGGGACGGGCGGGCCGCCCTGCTCTACCTGGCCCCCGGCGGCATCCTGCTGCTGGCGATGCTGGTCTATCCGATCTACCAGCTCGTCCTGATCTCGTTCTACGACTACGGCCAGCCGCAGGCGGTCGGCAACGCCCCGCTGGTGTTCCTCGGCTTCGGCAACTACGTCGAACTGCTGGAGAACCTGCAGTTCTGGGAGGTGCTGGCCAAGACCCTCGGCTTCACCGCGGTCTGTGTCGTCGGCAGCCTCGCGCTCGGGACGGGGCTCGCCGTGCTGGCGACCCGGGTCCGCGCGTGGGCGCGCGTCCCGCTGTTCCTGGCGGCGCTCGCCGCGTGGGCGACGCCGGCGATGGCGGGCTCGTACGTCTGGCTGTTCCTGTTCGACGCGGACTTCGGCCTGGTCAACGAGGTGCTTTCGGGCATCGGCTTCACCGGGATGGCGAACCACTCCTGGACCTTCGACACCTACAGCACGTTCGGGCTGGTGGCCGCGGAGGTCATCTGGTGCTCGTTCCCGTTCGTCATGGTGACGATGTACGCGGGGCTCAAGGGAGTGCCGGAGGAGGTCGTCGAGGCCGCGTACCTCGACGGCGCGTCGACCTGGCGCACCACGTGGTCGATCACGCTGCCGATGGTGCGGCCGCTGCTGACCATCGCCACCATCCAGTCGATCATCTGGGACTTCAAGATCTTCACGCAGATCTACGTGATGACCAACGGCGGCGGCGTGGCCGGGCGCAACCTCGTGCTCAACGTCTTCGCCTATCAACAGGCCTTCGCCGGACAGGAATACGGTCTCGGCGCGGCGCTCGGAGTCGTGATGACCTTGCTGCTGCTGTCCATCACCGGGCTGTACGTCCGGTCGCAACGCCGGAGCGCGGGATGGGTGTGACCGCGGGCCGCCGGGTCCACAAACCCGGGAGGATGATCGCCGAGATCATCTGCGTGGTGATCGCGGGGATGGTCGCCTTCCCGGTGTATTGGATGGTGCTGTCGGCCTTCAAACCCACCGGGCAGATCCAGGCGGAGAACCCCCGGCCCTGGACGCTCACGCCGACGCTCGAACACTTCGAACGGGTGCTGAGCGGCGAAGGCTTCGCGATGTTCTTCCTGAACAGCGTGATCGTGGCCGTCGTGGTGGTGGCGTTGTCGCTGCTGCTCTCGTTCCTTTCGGCGGTCGCGCTGACACGGTTCAATTTCAAGGGCCGGACCGTGCTGCTGGTGATGGTGCTGGTGGCGCAGATGGTGCCGGTCGAGGCGCTGACCATCCCGCTGTTCTTCCTGATGCGGTCGGTCGGCGATGTCGCGCCGGCGTTCGGCACCAACCACCTCGGCTCGCTGATCCTCGTGCACCTGGCGTTCAGCCTGCCGTTCGCGATCTGGATGCTGCGCGGTTTCGTCGCCGCGGTGCCGCAGGAGCTGGAAGAAGCCTCGAAGATCGACGGGGCGAGCCGCATGCGGTTCACCTGGCAGATCCTCTTCCCGCTGGTGGCGCCCGGGCTGGTGGCGATCAGCGTGCTGGCGTTCATCCACGCGTGGAACGACTTCCTGTTCGCGAAGACGTTCATCATCTCCAACACCGAGAACCAGACGCTCCCGCTGGCGATCCTGGTGTTCTTCAAACCGGAGGACACCGACTGGGGCGCGGTGATGGCGGGTTCGACGCTGATGACCATCCCGGTGCTGGTGTTCTTCATTCTCGTGCAACGACGACTCGTGTCCGTCATGGGCGGCGCGGTGAAGGGTTGACATGCCTGGCTTCGAAACGTTGCTCCCCCGTCCCGTCTCGGTGGAACCCTTGCCGGGACAATGCCCAGTACCGTCCGAAGTGGACGTGCGCCGCGACGAGCTGCTGCCCGCCGAGGGTTACCGGCTGGAGATCGATCCATCCGGCGTGACCCTGCACGCGGCCGACGCGGCGGGCGAGTTCTACGGTCGCCAGACGCTCCGGCAGCTGATCGGGCCGGACGCGTTCCGGGCCGCTCCGATCCACAGTGGACAGCAGACGATCCCCTGCGGCGTCGTCACGGACCACCCGCGGTTCGGCTGGCGAGGCTGCTTACTGGACGTGGCGAGGCACTTCCGGACCAAGGCCGAGGTGCTGCGGTTCGTCGACCTGATCGCCGCGCACAAGCTCAACGTGCTCAACCTGCACCTGACCGACGACCAGGGCTGGCGGATCGAGATCCCCGAGTTCCCCAGGCTGACCGAGGTCGGCGGCTGGCGGAAATCGTCCATGGTCGGACGGCACGACGGTCCGGAACGGGACGGGCGGCCGCACGGCGGGTTCTACTCGGCCGACGATCTCCGCGAGATCGTCGCGTACGCCGCCGCACGTTCGGTGACGGTGGTCCCCGAGGTCGACATCCCCGGGCACGCACGGGCCGCGATCACCGCGTATCCCGAGCTCGGCCCGGAAACCGACGCGCCGTGGGAGGTGTGGACGAGCTGGGGTATCAGCACGTCCTTGCTGAACACCGAGCAGTCCACTGTGGACTTCTTCAAACGCGTCTTCGACCACGTACTGGAGATCTTCCCGTCCGAGGTCATCGCGCTCGGCGGTGACGAGGTCCCCGGTGCGACCGAGGAGCACGGCCGCTTCGTCCGTGAGATCGCGCGGCACCTGGTCGATCGGGGGCGTCGTCCGCTCGGCTGGGACGAAGTGCTCGAAGCGGGCGACCTGCCGCCGATGGTCATCGGCTCGTGGCAGAGCGAAGCGGCCGGCGCCCGCGCGGCGGCCGCCGGGCACGACGTCGTCATGTGTCCCGAGGAGCACGTGTACCTGGACCATCGGCAGTCCGATCACCCGGACGAACCGATCCCGGTCGGGTACCTGAGCACGCTGGAGAGCTTCTACGGCTACGAGCCGGTGCCCGCCGATTTCCCCGAGGGGAAGTCGATCCTCGGGGCGCAGGCGCAGGTGTGGTCGGAGCATCTCGACACCGTGCGCCGGGTGGA
Source organism: Amycolatopsis roodepoortensis (assembly GCF_024628825.1). Lineage (NCBI taxonomy): Bacteria > Bacillati > Actinomycetota > Actinomycetes > Pseudonocardiales > Pseudonocardiaceae > Amycolatopsis > Amycolatopsis roodepoortensis. The sequence continues at coordinate 8,610,298 of NZ_CP102415.1, read as the reverse complement.
CTACGTCGCGTTCCCGCGCCTGTGCGCCTTCGCGGAGGTGGCGTGGAGCGAGCCGGACGGGCGGGATTACGCCGAGTTCCTGCCGCGTTTGCGGGACCACCACCTGCCCCGGTTGGACGCACTGGGCGTCGAATACCGGCCACTCGACGGGCCGCATCCCTGGCAGACGCGGCCCGGAGTTCCGGGGCGGCCGCGGCAGCGGTGATCGCCGCTCACGACCGGTGTACTTGCCCGCCGAAGTACGTGAAGGCCCCTTCATTGCGCCTAGCGCGGTGAAGGGGGCCTTCACGTATTCGGGATGTGAAGGTCGAGTTTCCTCGGCTGAGCCGAGGGAAGGGGTCCTTCACGCGCAGCCGTTGTGACTCCTGATGCTTGTGTGCCGCACGTGGGAATCACCAATCTTCTTGAGAGATCCAGAGTCCCTCAAGGAGGCCCTTACGGGCGGGCCTGAAGATCAACCGCGGCCTGCCTTGCACCACGCGCGGGGAAGCAGGCCATCATGGGGTGATGAGTGATCAGTGGGTCGACGCCTCCCAGCTTCCTGAAGAACTCGTAGCGCTCATCGACACCCTTCGCCCCGGCGAGAACGTGCTCATCACCCGGAACGGCGAGACCATCGGGACGATTTCCGCCGCCGTCCGCGAAGAACCGGTGCGTTCGGCGGACTCCGACGACATCACGGTGGTGGCCACCGCCATGAAGCTGTCATCGACGGCCAGGGATGCGCTATCCGAGCGGCTCGGCCCCGGCTATCTCGTGCTGGACCTGCGTTCGGCTCCCCCGACCGTCGACGTCCTGCTGGTCCCGCCGGGCAGCCCGCAGTTGATCGGCAACTTCCGCGCGCTGTATCCGAAGGCCAGGATCGTGATCACGGAGATCGAGGACGCCGAGCTCGGCGTCAAGTACGAGGGCCCGGTGCGCCGCCTGCTCGACGCCGGCGCGGAGGCGTACCTGCCGTCGAGCACGATCCCGCGGCTGGCGGAGCAGCTGGACCGGACCATGAGCCGGCTGAACCAGCTCACCGGTGACTCGCCGGTCCCCCTGAGCATCGAAGCGCCGGGAGGCCGCGCGCTCGAGTGATCAGCGAGCGCCGAAGTCACCGAGATTCAGCGAGCCCACGTGGTCGTTCCAGCTGTCCCAGAAGACCTTCTTCCCGGAAGCCCGGTAGTGATGCCGGTACCCCATCAGCTCGCCGCAATCGAAGCTCTCCTCGACGAGATCGGGTGTGCCGAACACATCGAGGAACTCGTCACGGGAACGCAGGTACCCGAAATGGGCGAGAAGACCGCGTTCGCCGCCGTACATCGCGAAGCCGACGACCGTCCCGCCGACGATCCGGTAGCTGAACTTGCCGGAAAAGTGAACGACTCCCTCGGTTTCGACGGCGTTCTCGACCACCTTTTCCCGAGAGAGGGGCTCACCGTCCGCGCCGTAGTACTCCGTGACCCGGCCGCTTCCGGCGATCGCGCGGTGGACGATCGGCGAGAGCGTGACCTCGATGACGCTGTCCCGGACGACGGTATCGGCGGCCTTCGACCCGAGGCGGGCACCGGCGAGGCTCAGGCCGCGCGGGTCGAGATCCGGCCGGGTGAGGACGTCGAGGTCGTCGAGTATCTCGATCACTTGATGAAGCGTAGGGCAGGCGGCCAGGTGACCTCGACGAACCGGGGCCGATAGATCCGCGCGTCCGCGATGTTGTCGGCGTGATCCAGGCTGTTCACGTTGTACGACACCGTGAGCTTCCCGGGGCGGCTCAACTGCGGATGCGCCGTCGCGTCGTAGACGATGCGACGGTCACTGGCTTCGGGTGCCCGGTGGAGCACGACAGGATCACGGAACGGGCCGGTCGGCGAACTCGCGGTGTAGGCGAGCATCACCGGACTGAAGCCGGGACTGGTGTCCATGGTGATCAGCACGTATTCGCCGCCGACACGGTTCACCGAAAACGCCGTCCCGACCCCGGGCAGCATCCGGACCGAGTCCTCCTCGCGGGACGACCAACCGGCGCCGGTCCAGAACCGCCAAGGTCCGCGAAGGCCTCCGGCGGGCACCCTGGCGAGCCTCAGATGGCCTTGTTCGGCACCGTAGATGTAGGTGTATCCGCCGACTTCGAGCAGCTCCGATCCCCACGCGACCTTTTCGCTCACCGGGATCACCAGCAGCTCGGACGGCGTCAGGGCGGGCAGCCGGAAGGTGGCCAGCGACGTCCCGGTGCCCCGGAAGTCGAGGCCGCCCGGACCCGTCGTCCGGTATCTGTTGTAGAGCACCCTCAGGACGTCGCCTTGGACGACGCCGTCGCCGACCCAGTAGTGCTCGCCGGAACCCGCGAGCCCGATCAGCGCCTCCGGCTCGTCCGCGGTGCCGCCGTGCAGCGTCTCGCCCAGTGTGCCGTCGGGCCGCTGGACGACCAGGGTGTTGCGGGCGATCGGGCTGTCCCGGGGGCGGCTGTGGTCGGGATTCACCGTGCCGAGGAACGTGTCCGAAAACAGCCACGCGGTGCGGCCGTCGGGTAAGGGGACCGACACCGTGCGATCCCCGCCGGTCCAGTGTCCGCCCTGATCTCCGTAGTCGTTCCAGAGCTCATTCAGCCCGGCGACGGGAGCCACCGGCGGTGGCGGTGCGGACGCGATCCCGCTGCTCGCCACCACGGCGCTGAACAGCAGCGCGGCCGGTACGAGAATCCTCGACGCCCGGCGCATCGGATCATGCTAAGGGCGACAGGGATTTTGTACGACCCTTGCGCACCGTCCGCGGGATGTCCTGAGACTGCTTTCCGTGGCGGCGTCGCGAAAGCCACTTTCGGGACACCAGACGTCCCGAAAGTGGCTTTCGCGACATGCTCACCAGGGCCGCGGCCGGACCGGGCACCCACCGGCACCGAATGGCACGAGGGACCCGAAGCGTCAGTTGTAGATGCGCTGCATGACACCCGCCGCGACGAGCCCGTTGGCCCACAGCGAGTTCACCCGCGAGACCTCCTGGGCGTTCGGCTTCGCGTTGGTGCAGGACGGGCCGGGGCCACCGCCGGACATCAGCTCGGAGCACGGGCCCTGGTAGTTGTCCGGCAGGCCGAGCGCATGGCCGGTTTCGTGCGCGGCGATCCGCGTCTGGTCGTACTCCCGCGCCTGCGTGTAGTCGATGAAGATCGTGCCGCGGCCGTGGCCGTCGGTCTCGGCGTACGAACCCGAGGGGTCGTTGCCCTCGGTGTAGCGCAGGGTGGCGCCCGACGAGCTCTCCTGCAGCTTCACGTTGGACACCGAGTTGTTCCAGTTCGCCACGCCCGCCTGGATGGCGGCACGGAAGCTGGGCGCCCCCGAGGCGTCGTAGTAGACCGTGGTCGCCGCCGCGGTCTGCTGAGCAGGCTGGACCGCCGCCGTGGCCTGGCCCGCGGTGACCGGGACGGCCAGCAGCGCCAAGCTCACGGACGCGGAGACGAAGAACTTCCTTGCCATGGACCCACTCCTTGTCAGGACAACGGAATGGTTCGTGAATTTAGAAGTCCCGGCCAGGGCACGGCACCAACTTTCGTCGCTTCCGACAGCTGGTGATTTACCAACACTTCTGCCCTATTGACATGCACGTGTTCGCATATGATCATGCCGGGCTCAAGGCCGGAGCACCAGCTTTCCCGACGTCGCCCGCGCCTCGAGTTCCGCGAGCGCCTTCGGCCCGTCCGCGAGGTCGTACACCGTCGGCGTCCCCGGCACGCAGACCCCGGCCGCGATCAGAGCACGCAGTTCGTCCATCAGTTCCGCGAAGATCGCGGGCGCGTGCTCGATCAGGACGCCGAGATGCAGCCCGATCACGTGGATCTGATGCCGGAAGTTCAAGTCCCGGTTGGTGATCGCGACCTCTCCCCCGGCGACGCCGTAGACCACGACACGTCCGGTGACCCGCTTGGCCGCGGCCAGACTGGCGGAGAAAGCCGCGCCGCCCACCGATTCCAGCACGAGGTCCACCTCCCCCGTCTCCTCGCCGTATCCGACCACGCGGTCGGCGCCCAGCGCCCGCACCGAGTCGTGCTTACCCGGCGACGCGGCGCCGATGACGGTCGCCCCGTAGTGCTTGGCGAGCCGGACCGCGGCCTGGCCGACCCCGCCCGCCGCCGCCTGCACCAGCACGGTCTCACCGACGGCCAGCCTGCCCAGCGGTTTGAGCGCGGCGAGGGCCGTGACCCAGTTCAGGATCAGCCCGATCGCCTGCTCGTCCGACCAGCCGCCGGGCACCGGTACCGCACCGGACGCGGACATGACCATGTACTCGGCGAAAGCCCCGCCGCCGGTCCCGACGACGTGATCGCCGACCGCGGGCGTGGTCACCCCTTCCCCCAGCGCCACGACCTCGCCTGCCGCCTCGAACCCGGCGACGTACGGGGCTTCCGGCCCACCCTCGTACGTGCCCCGCGTCTGCATGACGTCGGCGAAGTTGACCCCGGCGGCGGTGACCTTCAGCAGGATTTCACCTGGTCCCGGCGCCGGAACGGATGCGTCGGTGATCAAGTGGAGATCTTCGGGACCGTTCGAGGAGTTCTGTCGCAGCGCGCGCATCGAAGTCATGCCCGCACGCTAAAACCCTCACATTTGCGTGAGGGTCAAGTCGCGGAGGTACGCGTCGAGGGCGTCGCGATTACGGGTCATGAGCGCGATCCGTCGATCGAGCACTTCCCGCTGCCGCGCGACCTCGCCGATCATGTACTCGCACGGCTCCTTCGGCCGGACCTCCTCCGGTCCGTCGAGGTACGGGAGGACTTCGCGGATCAGCCTGACCGGCAGTCCGGCGTCGAGCATCCCGCGGATCTGCAGGACTGCCCCGATCGAGCCTTCGCGGAAGTCGCGATAGCCGTTGCCTTCGCGGCCCGGGCTGATCAAGCCCTCTTCCTCGTAATAGCGCAGCGCGCGGACGCTGACCCCGGTCTTCCGCGCGAGTTCGCCGATCTTCACGATCCCAAGGTAGCCCGCGGGCCGCGGTATAGGTCGTTATACGGTTTTCGGTTTGTACCAGACCTCGGGGCGGCCGACCTGGCCGTAGCGGGGTTCGCGCTGGGCGAGGCCGTTGTCGGCGAGGTATTCGAGGTAGCGGCGCGCGGTGACACGGGAGGCGCCGATCGCGGTCGCGGCCGCCCCGGCGGAGAGGCCGTCCGCGGCCGAGGCGAGGACCTCGGTGATCGACTCCAGGGTCTGCGCGCTCATCCCCTTCGGCAGGGCCTGCCGCTCGGTGGTGCGCAGGGTGCCGAGCGCGCGGTCGATCTCGGCCTGTCCGGTGACTTCGCCCGAAGCGCCGTGAAATTCGGCGTAGCGCTCGAGTTTCTCCCGCAGGGAGGCGAAAGTGAACGGTTTCAGCAGGTACTGCACCACGCCGACCGACACGGCTGCCTTCACCAGCGCCAGATCACGCGCCGAGGTCACCGCGATGACGTCGATCGGGAGCCCGGCCGCGCGCAGCGACCGGCAGACGGCTAGACCGTGCGTGTCCGGGAGGTAGAAGTCCAGCAGCACCAGGTCGACCGGTTCGCGTTCGCAGAACCGCAGTGCGTCGCCGCCCGAGTGGACGACGCCGGACACGGTGAAGCCGGGCATCCGCTCGACGTACACCCGGTGCGCGTCGGCGGCCACCGGTTCGTCCTCGACGACCAGCACCTTGATCATCGCGCGGACTCCTTCGGCGGCAGGCGGACGGTGAACACCGCGCCCTCGGCACGGCCGACGTCGATCGTCCCACTGTGCCGCCGTACCGCCTGACCCACCAGTGCCAGGCCGAGTCCGTGCCCGTCCTCGGGTTTGGTGGACCAGCCTCGCCGGAAGACCTCTTCGACGTCCTCGACGCCCGGCCCGGTGTCGGCGACCCGCAGCAGCAACCCGTCGACGTCCGCGCGGACGGTCACTTCGACACCTGGCCGTCCGCCGTCGCCGGCGTTCCCGGCCGCCGCGTCGATGCCGTTGTCGATCAGATTGCCGAGGATGGTCACCAGATCCCGCGGCGGGACACCGGTGTCCGCGTCCTCCATGACGGTGTCGGGCGTGATCGTGAACTCGACGCCCCGCTCGCTCGCCTCCGCCGCCTTGCCGAGCAGCAGCGCCGCGAGCACCGGTTCGGCGACCGCGCCGACCACGCGGTCGGTGAGTTCCTGCGCCAGCGCGAGTTCTTCGGTCGCGAACTCGACGGCCTGTTCGGGGCGGCCGATCTCGACCAGCGAAACGACGGTGTGGAGCCGGTTCGCCGCCTCGTGCGCCTGCGACCGCAGTGCCTCGGCCAGACCGCGCACGGTGGTCAGTTCCCCGGTCAGCGCCTGGAGTTCCGTGTGGTCGCGCAGGATCACCACGGTGCCCATCGCCTTCCCGCCCGAGCGCACCGGCGACGTGCTGACGACGAGCACCCTGGCCTCGGTGAGATGGAGTTCGTCGGTGCGCTCCTCGCCCGAGGTGAACGCTTCGACGAGATCCTCGGGAATGTCCAATGCGGACAGTTCGCGGCCGACCGGATCATCGGTGACCTCCAGCAGCGCGCGGGCTCCGTCGTTGCACAGCACCACCCGCCCGTCGCCGCCGACCAGCAGCAGCCCTTCACGCACGGAATGCAGGACGGCCTCGTGGTACTCGAACAGGTTGCTCAGTTCCTCGGGCGCGATCCCCCTGGTCTGCCGCCGGAGCCGGGCGCTCACCAGGTAACTGCCGATCCCGCCGACCACCAGCACCGCCACCGCGACGCCGATCAGCGGCCACAGCCGTTCCCTCAGTTCGGCGTCGATCGCTTCGACGGTGATGCCGACCGACACCAGCGCGACGACCTGTCCGGCGGCACCGTGCACCGGGACCACGACACGTTCGGACGGCCCGAGCGAGCCGGCGTAGGTCTCGAGCACCCTGCCGCCGCGTTGCGCCTCGCCGATGTTGCCGATGAACGGCTGCCCGATCAGCTCCGGATTCGGATGCGTGTAGCGGATCCCGTTCTTGTCCATGATGGTCACGAAATCCACTTCCGTGTCCGCGCGGACACGCTGCGCGAACGGCTGCAACGTCGCGGTGGGCTCCGATGTGGACAGTGCGGCCAGCACCCCCGGCGCGTCCGCCACCGACTCGGCGACTGCGATCACCTTGTCCTCCGCCCGGTCTTCGGTGGCCCGGACGGAATCGAGATAGGCGAAGGTCAGCCCCGCCGCGACGAGCACGAAAAGCACCACGAGCTGGAGAACCAGCAGCTGGCGGGCGAGACTGCCGCGCCTGGTCCGGATCCGCGTCGTCGAGGGCACCCGCTCATACCAGCACACCGTCACCGGGGCCGCTCGGCGCGCCCGGCCGGAATTCCCCGGAAACCGCTCGCGCGAACTCAATGAACACAACCGTGACCCAGCTCACCTGGCCGGGTGATAGTGACCGGCGATCCCACGGACACCCCCTGAGCTGGAGGCAAAGGTGCCTACAACGCCGGAAGCGGCGCCACGACGTCGCGACAAGATGCACTACCTGTACCTGGCCGTGATCGCGGCGGTGGTCCTCGGCGTCATCGTCGGTTTCGCCGCGCCGGATCTGGCCAAGGAACTCAAGCCGCTCGGCACGGGTTTCGTCAACCTGATCAAGATGATGATCTCCCCCATCATCTTCTGCACCATCGTCCTCGGTATCGGATCGGTGGCGAAAGCCGCGAAGGTCGGCAAGGTCGGGCTGCTCTCGCTCGGCTACTTCCTGATGATGTCGACCTTCGCGCTCGCGATCGGCCTCGTCGTCGGCAACCTGCTGCACCCGGGTGAGGGCCTGCACCTCGACCCCGCCGCCGCCGCGAAGGCGCACAAGCAGGCCGAAGGCGGCGAAGGCACCGTCGACTTCCTGATGGGCATCATCCCCACCAGCTTCGGTTCCGCGTTCACCGAAGGCCAGGTGCTGCAGACACTCCTGGTCGCGCTGCTCGCCGGATTCGCCGTGCAGAAGCTGGGCACCAAGGGCGAGCCGATCCGCCGCGGCATCGAGCACATCCAGCGGCTGGTGTTCCGGATCCTCGCCATGATCATGTGGGCCGCCCCGGTCGGCGCGTTCGGCGCGATCGCCGCGGTGGTCGGCGAAACCGGCTGGGGCGCGCTGCGCAGCCTCGCCGTCATCATGATCGGCTTCTACCTGACCTGCCTGGTGTTCGTGTTCGGTGTGCTCGGCGCGGTCCTGTGGCTCGGCGCGCGGATCAACATCTTCACCCTGCTGCGCTACCTGGGCCGCGAGTTCCTGCTGATCCTGTCGACCTCGTCGTCCGAATCGGCCCTGCCCCGCCTGATCGCGAAGATGGAACACCTCGGGGTCAGCAAGCCGGTCGTCGGCATCACCGTGCCCACCGGCTACTCGTTCAACCTCGACGGCACGGCCATCTACCTGACGATGGCGACGCTGTTCATCGCCAGCGCGCAGGACCAGCCGCTGGGCGTCGGCGAACAGATCTCCTTGCTGCTGTTCATGATCATCGCGTCGAAGGGCGCGGCGGGCGTGAGCGGCGCCGGGATCGCCACCCTCGCCGGCGGCCTCCAGTCGCACCGGCCGGAACTGGTCGACGGCGTCGGCTTCATCCTCGGCATCGACCGGTTCATGTCCGAGGCCCGCGCGCTGACCAACTTCGCGGGCAACGCCGTCGCGACCGTCCTGGTCGGCACGTGGACCAAGGAATTCGACCGTGACCAGGCCAACCGGGTCTTCAGCGGCCAGGCGCCGTTCGACGAAGCCACCCTGATCGACGATCACGCCGCGGATCCCCCCGAGGACCGTGACGGCGACCGGGAGAAGACCGTGGTCAACGCTTAGCCACGGCGAGAACGAACCGCGGTGCGAGGGCCCCCCGTCCTCGCACCGCGGTTCCTTCTTTTCTGGGAAACTCACCGGCATGCCGGACGCCATCGACCGCTACGTGGTCTCGCGGTATTCCAAGCTGCTGCACGGCAACTTCGCCGGGATGATGAGCGACCCCGAACGCGAGGCCTTCCTGCGCGACCTGGTCGAGGACGCGCGGAGCATCACCGACGACGAACTCGGCGAACTGCTCGCGGCGGACTGGCGGCCACGGATCACCGCGGCCTGGCTGATCGGTGTCGATCGGCGCACCGCGTGGCGAGGCCGCATCCGGGACCTGTTCCTGGAAAGCGGCCTGGTCTTCGCCGGGCAGGGTTACTGTTTCGCGCTCGCCCGGTTCGGCACGATCGCCGACGCCGAGATCCTCGTGTCCTATTTGGACCACTATCTCGCGCGGCCGGACCTGCGCTACGACCAGGAATGGGCGCTCGCGGCCCTGCACCACATCGACGCCGACCTCACGACCGCGTACACGTCACGCTACCTGCGGCCGGGTGGCCTCTGGGAAAGCTGGTCCGCGAAGAACAGCACCGACCTGCCGTTCCACAAGATGTACTTCGCCATGCTGTGCTCGCACGTCCAACGCGCCGTGCACGCGGCGGACGTCAGGCGCTGACCTTCTCGTCGTAGACGACGCGGGACGCGGCGATCGAGTCGCGGTGGCGCTCGGCCCAGCTCAGCAAACCGCTCAGCGACGCATAAAGTTCCTTCGCCATCGGCGTGGCCTCGTACTCCACCTTCGGCGGCACCGTCGGGTACACGGTGCGCACGAGCAGGCCGTCGCGTTCGAGGTTCCGCAACGTCAGCGTGAGCATCCGCCTGCTGATCCCCTCCACCGAGCGTTCCAGCTCGGTGAACCGCACCGGACCGCGCGTGGCCTCCAGCAGGATGCCGATCGCCCACTTGCCGCTGATCCGGTTGATCACCTCGAGCACGGTGCACACCTCGAGTTTCTCCGGATCGACCAGCCTGGCCTGCGCGGTCACATCGGTGTTCCCCTGGGACATGAAAGTGCCTCCTTCCGGCGAGGAACAGAGTCACACAAGATGGGCGCTGTTACAAGTGGTGCACCAAGGCATCACCTGGGGAAATCTCGAAGGATCACCATGCGCGCTCTCACCCTCGCCGTCCTTTGCGCCGTCTCGCTGATGGTCGTCCTCGACGGCTCGATCGTCGCCGTCGCGCTGCCCGCGATCCAGAACGACCTCGGCTTCACGCCATCCACCCTGGCCTGGGTGGTCAACGCCTACCTGATCGCGTTCGCCGGGCTGCTCCTGCTCTCCGGCAGGCTGGGCGACCTGATCGGCCGGAAACGGGTCTTCCTCGCCGGGCTCGGCCTGTTCACGCTCGCCTCGCTGCTGTGCGGAATCGCGCAGGACCAGGCGCAGCTCATCGTGTTCCGCTTCCTGCAGGGCGCGGGCGGCGCGCTGGCGTCGGCCGTCGTGCTCGGCATGATCACCACGCTCTACCCGGAACCGCGGGCACGGGCGAAGGCCATCGGCGTCTACAGCTTCACCCAGGCCGCGGGCTCGTCGATCGGGCTCATCGCGGGCGGAACGCTCACGCAACTGCTCGACTGGCACTGGACGTTCTTCGTCAACCTGCCGATCGGCGCGGTCGCGCTGGCGCTGGCCGTCCGGCTGCTCGCCGACGACCGGGGCCCCGGCCTGCGCGGCGGCACCGACGTCACCGGCGCCGGACTGGTCACCGGCGGGCTGATGCTCCTGGTCTACACGATCGTCAAGGCCGAGGAGTACACCTGGGCCGACGCCCGCACGCTCGGGCTGCTCGCGGTGTCGCTGCTTCTTCTCGCCGGATTCGTGCTCCGGCAGGCGAAGGCCCGGCAGCCGCTGCTGCCGCTGCGGATCTTCCGGCTCCGCGCGGTGTCCGGGGCGAACGCCGTGATGGTGCTGATGGTCGCCGGGTTGTTCGGCTTCCAGTTCGTCACCGCGCTCTATCTGCAACGAGTGCTCGAACTTGACGCGCTGAGCACCGGGTTCGCCTTCCTGCCCGCACCGCTGTCCATCGCGGTGATGTCCCTGGTCTTCGCCGAACGGCTGAACCACCGCTTCGGGCCGCGAACGGTACTCGTCACCGGGCTTTCCCTGGTCACGGTGGCGCTCGGCTTCCTCGCCACCGTCGAGGCGGACGGAAACTACACGACGGACGTCCTGCCCGCGCTCGTCCTGATGGGCATCGGGTTCGGCGCGGCGATGCCGGCGCTGATGGGACAGGCGATGTCGGGCGTCGCCCCCGCCGACACCGGGGTCGCTTCGGGACTGATCAACACCACTCAGCAGATCGGCGCGGCCATCGGGACCGCCGTGCTCGCGACCGCCGCCGCGTCCCGCACCGGCTCGCTCCTGGCCGAGGGCACCGCGATTCCCGAAGCCCTCACCAGCGGCTACCGGACGGCGTACGCGTTGAGCGCCGGACTGCTCGCTCTCGCCGTCTTCTCCGCGACGGTGTTCCTTCGCACCCGGAAGGTTCAGGAAGCGATCGTCGCGTAGGCCCACTCGGAGACCTCGCCGCCGAGGCGTACCTCGGCGGCGCCTCCGGGTTTCCAGACCCCGCTGCCGCCGAACGCGGCCATCCCGCCGGTCTTGCCGGAATACTGGGAAAGCACCACCCACATCCCATACCCGGCCGCGACGCCGACCTGGTCGAGCAGCCGCTGTTCCTGGCCCTCACTGAAGAGCGCGCTGAGGACGTAGACCTCGGCGCCCGCCTCGGCGAGCTCCCGCGCATGGTCCGGATTCGCCGCGTCGAGACAGATCGCGAGGCCGAGACGCCTGCCGCCGACCTCGACGATCACCTGCCGCGCGCCCGGTTCGAACAGCTCTTCCTCGCTGTTGTGCAGGTTCCGTTTCGCATAGGTGGCAATGGTTTCCCCGGCCGGCCCGAGGACGAGCGAGCCGATGAGCCGCCGTCCGTCCTCCACGAGCGGAAGGCCGATGACGGCATGGACACCACTGGCCCGGCACGCCTCGCGGAGCGGTTCGAGGCGGGGGTCGTCGTGGGACAGCCAGAGTCCGGGATCGGCGGCGAGCGCCTCGAACTCCAAGCCGGTCAGGGAAAGTTCGGGGAAGACGCAGAGATCGGCCTCCGCGATCCGGATGAGCCTCGCGTGTTCGGCGATGTTCGCGGAAAGGTCAGCGGGAACGGTGAACGGCTGCACGGTGGCGACACGCATGGCGCGAGCCTAACCCGAGGATGCCCGCAGATAGCCCCGTAATCCGTTGTGGCCCCGCCGCATCATGAGCGCGTGGTTGATCCGGAACACCGGCCGCGCGATCCGGTCGAGCTTGCGCAGCAACGGTTTCCGCGCCTCGACCTCCTGCGTGATCTCCAGCCTGGTGCCGCTCCCCACCGCCATCAGCGCGCCGGCCAGTATCCCTTCGAGATCGCCGCTAAGCCGGACCCGCACCCGGCCCTCGCGCTCGTCCTGCCGGTCCCGGTGCATCCGGACGGTCAGCGCGTACGGCAGCCTGGACCGGCAGACGAGTTCGGCGGTGTCCTCGTCCACCTGGCTGACCGATCGGACGTCGCGCCACCACAGCGGATACGCGGCCAGATCGACGACGGCGTCGAAAACCGCCTTGGGCGAGGCCGGGAGCACCCACGTGTCGCGGAAGCGGTACCAACCGCCTCCGCGACCCGCGAGCGAATCCGTCATACCCGCGCCGACACCAGGTTCCGGCCGTCCATGGTCACGACGTCGACCGAAGCCACGTCGCCGGGGGCGACCAGGGCGGAACCGTCGACACCGGTCCCCTCGCGCTGCCCCTTCTCCGAAACGAGCCAGCTGCCCGCGTTGACCCGCTCTCCGCTCTTGGTCACCACGACGAGCGTGCACTTCTCGCCCTCGCGGACGCCGGTCGCCTTGGCGTGGAGCCGGACCCAGCCCGCCGCCGGGACGACCCGGACCGCCATTTGGACGCCCGTGTCCCGGTTGGTCGCCGCGAGATCGCGGGTGCCGGGCACCGGGGCCGCCACCGTCGGCACCGGCAACGCCACCGTCGACGGTTCGGGCGACGTCTGGCGTCCGACCAGCACACCCGCGCCCAGCGCCACGACGACCAGCACGGCCGCACCGGCCACGGCGAGGAGCCGCCGCGGCTTGCGTTCCTGAGTGCCTTCTTCTTCGCGAACCTGACGCAGCGTGCGCTGCAACAGCAGGTCTCCGCCGTCGGGAGGTCCTTCGAGGAACGCCTCCGGCGGTACCTCGTCGAGGTGGTATCGCAGTTCCGACAGCTCGCGCACCTCACGACGGCACGTAGGGCAGTTCGCCAGATGTGTCTCGAACGTGGCCGCTTCCGCCGCGGTGAGCCCGCCGAGGACGTAGGCGGCGAGCTGGCCCTGGTCGTGTCCCACCGCACTCATCGCGCTACCTCCCTTCCCGGTCCCGCCATCACGGCTCTGAGCGCCCGTAACGCGTAATAAGATCTCGACTTAACGGTACCCGGGGCCACGCCGAGGGACTGTGCCGCTTCGGCCACCGTCCGGCCCCGGTAGTAGATCTCCACCAGCACCTCACGATGTTCCGTGGAAAGGCCGTCCATCGCCCCGAGCACGGCCATCGAGTCCACGACGCTCTGCGCGTGATCCCGCTCGACCGCCGGGGTGGGCACCCCTTCCTCCGGCTCCGCCACTTCCGGAGGCCGCGCCGCCCTGGCCCGCGCGCGGTCGGTGATGATGTTGCGGGCCACCGTGAGCAGCCAGCCCCGCACCGATCCCTTCGCGTCGTTCTCCAGGTCTTCGGCGTGCTTCCAGGCCCGGACCAGGGTCTCCTGCACGACGTCCTCCGCGGCCGCGCGGTCCCCGGTCAGCCTCGTCGCGTACGCCAGCAGGCTTCGCCCGTGTTCGGCGTACAAGTGCCGGACCAAGTCCTCGCCTTTGGCCTTTTTGGGCCGCCAGCCTCCGATCGCCACTCGCGTCCTCCCGACGGTCTTCTGGGTCGGCGAGGACAGTACTGCAACCCGCAGGGGCAGAGTGGATCGTTCGGCGCGCGCCGCGATCGAACTGTGCATCGGCACCGGCCTCTCCTCGGTTCTCCATGGCCGCCTCCTCTTGCCTCCCACACGGACGGCACGGGGACGCGGTTCAACCGGGGCCTTGTCGATCACCGGACGCGCTCGTATGCTGACGCCTCCGGATTCCGCCGCCGCCTGATTCCCGGGAGGGTCTCGGCGTGCCAAGGAAACTCGCGGCCGTTCTGCTGGCGGTCGCTTTCGTGTCGGGATGCGGCGAGGAGCCCGGTTTCACCGCGACGCTGACGGATCCGGTGAACGTCGACCTGAGCTGGCCCGACGACGATCCGGCCGCCGCGGGGCGGATCGTCGAGTACACGACCGATCCGCAGGGCGAATACACGATCCTGCGGTTCGTGCCGCCGCGGCAGACGACCTTCCGCCATCCGGACCTGATGCCGGAAACGCGGTTCTACTACCGGATCCGGCCGTTCTACGGCGCCGTTTCGGACGCCGTCACGGTTTCCGGACCGGCCACTCCGGCCGCTCCCGGACCTCTTGTGCCCCTGCGGTCGGGCGATCGCTCGGCCGCTCCGGCGTCGTTCCGCGCCGAGCCCGCGCCGGAGGAGATGGTGCGGTTCAGCTGGACTGATCGCTCGACCGACGAAGACGGCTTCCTCGTGGAGATCAAGAAACCCGGCGCCGCCGAGTTCGTGCCGATCGAGGTCTCCGATCCGGGGACGACGTCGGCCGGGCTCGCCACGATGCCGGGCGAAAAAGGTGCCTCGTATCGGCTGCGCGCCTTCTACTACGGACCCGCTTCGCCGGTGCTGGACCTCGTGAGTGGTAAGGACGGTTAGAACCGTCCTTACCACTCACGAGCCCCTATGCGAGAACGGTCTTAAGGAACTGCCCGGTGTAACTCTCCTCCACCGAAGCGACGTGCTCCGGCGTGCCCTCCGCGATCACGGTGCCACCGCCGGAACCACCCTCGGGACCCATGTCGATGATCCAGTCCGAGGTCTTGATGACGTCGAGGTTGTGCTCGATGACGATCACCGTGTTGCCCTTGTCCACCAGCCCGTTGATCACACCGATCAGCTTGCTGATGTCCTCGAAGTGCAGACCCGTGGTCGGCTCGTCGAGGATGTAGACCGTCTTGCCGGTGGACCGCTTCTGCAGTTCGCTGGCGAGCTTGACGCGCTGCGCCTCACCGCCCGACAGCGTCGGCGCGGGCTGCCCGAGCCGGACGTAGCCGAGGCCGACGTCGACGAGGGTCGCCAGGTGCCGGTGGATCGCCTTGATCGGCTCGAAGAACTCGGCCGCCTCCTCGATCGGCATGTTCAGCACGTCGGAGACGGTCTTGCCCTTGTAGTGCACCTCGAGCGTCTCGCGGTTGTACCGGTCGCCCTTGCAGACCTCGCACGGGACGTAGACGTCCGGCAGGAAGTTCATCTCGATCTTGATCGTGCCGTCGCCGGCGCAGGCCTCGCACCGGCCGCCCTTGACGTTGAACGAGAACCGGCCCTGCTGGTAGCCCCGCACCTTCGCCTCGGTGGTCGCGGCGAACAGCTTGCGCACGTGGTCCCACACGCCGGTGTACGTCGCCGGGTTGGACCGCGGGGTGCGGCCGATCGGCGACTGGTCGACACGGACCAGCTTGTCGACGTTGGCCAGCCCGTTCACGCGGGTGTGACGGCCGGGGACCTGGCGGGCGCCGTTGAGCTTGTTCGCCAGCACGGTCGCGAGGATGTCGTTGACCAGCGTGGACTTCCCGGAACCCGAGACACCGGTGACCGACACGAGGCAGCCGAGCGGGAACGACACGTCGAGACCGCGCAGGTTGTGCTCGCGCGCGCCGACGACGGTCAGCTGCCGCTTCTTGTCGATCGGGCGCCGGATCGCCGGAACCTCGATCTTGGTGCGGCCCGACAGGTACGCGCCGGTGATCGATTCCTTGTTCCGCAGGATCTTCTTGTACGGTCCACTGTGGACGATGTGGCCACCGTGCTCACCGGCGCCGGGGCCGATGTCGACCACCCAGTCGCTGGAGCGGATGGTGTCCTCGTCGTGCTCGACGACGATCAGCGTGTTGCCGAGATCCCGCAGGCGGACCAGCGTCTCGATCAAGCGGTGGTTGTCGCGCTGGTGCAGGCCGATCGACGGCTCGTCCAGCACGTACAGCACGCCGACCAGACCGGAGCCGATCTGCGTGGCGAGCCGGATGCGCTGCGCCTCGCCGCCGGACAGCGTCCCGGAGGCGCGGTCGAGGGAGAGGTAGTTGAGGCCGACGTCGAGCAGGAAGCGCAGCCGCGCCTGGATCTCCTTGAGCACCGCGCCGGCGATCACCTGCTCGCGCTTGCCGAGCTCCAGTTCGTCGAGGAACTTCGACGCCTCCGCGATCGAAAGGGCGCAGACCTCGGCGATCGACCGGTCGCCCTGCGTCTTGTGCTCCAGGGTGACGGCGAGGATCTCCGGCTTGAGCCGCGTGCCCTGACAGGCCGGGCACGGCACCTCGCGCATGTAGCCCTCGTACCGCTCACGCATGTACTCGGACTCGGTCTGCTCCTGGCGCCGCTCGAGGAACGGGATGACACCCTCGAAGCTCGCGTAGTACGAACGCTGGCGGCCGTAGCGGTTCTTGTAGCGGACGTGGACCTGCTCGTCGACGCCGTGGAGGACGGCCTTCTGCACCTTCGCCGGCAGCTTGCGCCACGGCGTGTCCATGCGGAAGCCGATGGTCTCCGAAAGCGACTCGAGCAGGCGGATGAAGTAGTCCGCGCTCTGGCCGCCCGCCCACGGCGCGATGGCACCCTCGCCGAGGGACATCTCGTCGTCGGGGACCACGAGCTCCGGGTCGACCTCCTTGCGGACGCCGATACCGGTGCAGTCGGGGCAGGCGCCGTAGGGCGCGTTGAAGGAGAACGACCGCGGCTCGAGGTCTTCGATCGCGAGCGGGTGGCCGTTCGGGCAGGCCAGGTTCTCGGAGAACCCGCGTACGCGATGCGGGTCGTTCTCCGGGAGGTCGACGAACTCCAGCTCGATCAGGCCGTCGGCCAGCCGGAGCGCCGTCTCGACGGAGTCGGTGAGCCGCTGCCGCGAGCTGGTCTTCACCGAGAGCCTGTCGATGATGACGGCGATCTGGTGCTTTTCCTGCTTCTTCAGCTTCGGCGGGTCGGTGAGCGGATGGACCGTCCCGTCGACCACGACACGCGCGTAGCCCTGCTGCTGCAGGTTCTCGAAGAGGTCGAGGTACTCGCCCTTGCGGCCGCGCACGACCGGAGCGAGCACCTGGAAGCGGGTGCCCTCCTCCATCGCGAGCACCTGGTCGACGATCTGCTGCGGGGTCTGCTTGCTGATCGCCTCGCCGCACTGCGGGCAGTGCGCCTTTCCGGCGCGGGCGTAGAGCAGGCGCAGGTAGTCGTAGACCTCGGTGATGGTGCCGACGGTCGAACGCGGGTTGCGTGAGGTGGACTTCTGGTCGATCGACACCGCGGGCGAAAGGCCCTCGATGAAGTCGACGTCCGGCTTGTCCATCTGGCCGAGGAACTGGCGCGCGTACGCCGACAGCGACTCGACGTAGCGCCGCTGCCCTTCGGCGAAGATGGTGTCGAAGGCGAGGCTCGACTTCCCGGACCCGGACAGACCGGTGAACACGATCAGGCTGTCGCGGGGCAGGTCGAGATCCACACCGCGGAGGTTGTGCTCGCGGGCGCCGCGAACAACGAGGCGATCAGCCACGCCAGGGTCCCTTCAGGTTTCATTCTCAGCTGCGGTCGCCGTCCCGGTCGATAGCTGCACGGGCGGCCGCATCCATGCTACGAGGCACCACCGACAGAAACCGGTTCCGACTCTTTGACCTGCGGTTTTCCCGACTTTTCGCGTCGATCCCGACGAGCGGTGAGCCACCGGTGGACCGGTCGTTCAACGCCGGCGGTGATCGCCCAGCCCCCGAACACGGCGGCGGCCAGCACGATGGGGAGCCGCAGCCAACCGGGGACGCCGGCGTTCAGCAGGGCACGGGCCAGGATGTAACCGAGTTCCTGGTGCACCAGATAAAGACCATACGAGATGCCCGCGAGCCAGGTGACAGCCGGGGCGACCCTGGAGATGCCGGGCAGCCGCCAGTCCGATCCGCGCGCGGCCAGGCACACCAGCAGAAGCATGATCGCGAACCCGACGGCCGAGGGCCAGCGCTCGGGATCGTTCGGCAGGGCCTGGTGGAACGGGAAGACCTGCAGGTCCTGTGCGGCACAGGCGGCGAGCACGAACAACGCTATGTGCCAGTGCGCTAGACGTCGTTTCGACCACAGCCAGATGGCGATCCCGATGGCGAAGACGTGCACGCGGTGCAGGCCGAGGCCGTAGTAGAAGGTCTCCACGAGCTTCGGCGTGGAAACCGGGTCGAACACGACGAACCGGAGGAAAAGCGGCACCAGGATCAGCGCCCAGAGCAGCCCGACGGTGAGCCGGTGGGTGCGCCACCGGCGTGGCCAGAGCAGGGCGGCGGCGGTGAAGGCGGCGAGCTGGACCGGCAGCGTCCAGTAGGCGCCGTCGAGATAGTAGAAGAGCTCGTACCGCCAGCCCCATTCCTGGACCATGCCCAGGTTGGCGAGC
Source organism: Amycolatopsis roodepoortensis (assembly GCF_024628825.1). Classification (NCBI taxonomy): domain Bacteria; kingdom Bacillati; phylum Actinomycetota; class Actinomycetes; order Pseudonocardiales; family Pseudonocardiaceae; genus Amycolatopsis; species Amycolatopsis roodepoortensis. The sequence continues at coordinate 8,591,892 of NZ_CP102415.1, read as the reverse complement.
AGATCGGCGCCGGTGGGGACGTACCAGGGCGACGGATCGGACGGCGGGCCCTGCGGCACGCCGAAGAGGAACCCGGACAGTCCCGGCGGGAACGGCAAGCCGCTGAACCGGATCGTCGCGTACCGGGCGATGACGTAGGTGACCACCACCGCCACCAGGTACGCGGGCACCAGCCGCGCGACCCGGTTCCACAGCCACCGCCCGGGCCGCCCCTTGCGCAGGCTCGCGCACACGAAGAAGGCGGAAATCACCAGAAGGATGGCCGCGCCGAACTGAGCGGTTACCCGAAAGGGGTACCCCACCAGTTCGGGATGCAGAAGCGCCCCCTGATGGGTGACGTGCCCGAGCATGACCGCGAAGACGGCTACAACGCGAAGGACGTCCCAGCTGATCTTGCGCGAGGCGCGCGGCGAAGCGTCGGGCACGAGCGTCCTGTGGTTCGGCTGGCGGGGCGACGCGAGCCTACGTCCTGCACCTGTGCGCCGCCTGTGCGGGTGGAACCGATTGCAGGCGAACGACTACCGTATGCGGTGTGAACATCGTCGAGACCTACACCGGGCATGTCGACCCCGGCGGCGACGCCGCCCGTCGCACCCTGGACGCGCTCACCATCACGAAGCTGTCGGTCGGCCCGATGGACAACAACGCGTATCTGCTCGTCTGCCGCGCCGAGAACGAAGCGCTGCTGATCGACGCCGCGAACGACCCGGAGCGGATCTCCGACCTCATCGGCCACGGCCCCGACCGGCCCGCGCTGAAGACCGTCGTGACCACCCACCAGCACCAGGACCACTGGCAGGCCCTCGGCGCCGTCGCCGGCGCGAACGGCGCGAACACCGCCGCCCACCCGCTGGACGCCGAACCGCTGCCGATCCCGCCGGACTTCCTCGTCGAACACGGCGACACGGTGAAGGTCGGGCAGATCACCCTCGAGGTGATCCACCTGCGCGGCCACACCCCCGGCTCCATCGCGCTGCTGTACCGCGACCCGAACGGGCACCCGCACCTGTTCACCGGGGACTCGCTGTTCCCCGGCGGCGTCGGGAAGACGAACTCGCCGGAGGACTTCAAGTCGCTGCTGGACGATGTTTCTTCCCGCATCTTCGACGAACTGCCGGACGAGACGTGGTTCTACCCGGGGCATGGGGACGACTCGACGCTTGGTGAGCAGCGGGCGCACCTGGCGGAGTGGCGCGAACGCGGCTGGTGAGCCGGCGAGGTTTTCGAACGGGGCTGTCTACCTGGTAGGCGGCCCCCGTTTCGCTGCGCAGCCGGGCTTAGCATCGGAAAGGGCTACCGACCGGCGTTATCGATCTGCACGACCAGGACCACGACGTCCCGCTTCGGTCGAAGGGTACTTCGTGCCCCGGCCGAACGGGCGCGGTTCTTCACCGGGTTGTCCGGCGCCCGGTCGCCGGACCGCGGGCGGCGGAGTGGCTGCTCGGTGCCGCCAGCGAGCTGGTGCGCGCGGAGGCAGAGCGGATCGAGCGTGAGGACTTGGTGCCGTTGCCCATGCCGTCGGTGGCAGTGCAGCGCCTGACCAGCAAGCACGACCAGATCGTCGGGCTGCTCAGCGCCGAGGCCGAGGGCGAGGCACGACGCGAGGTGCGCAGGAAGTGGACCCACGCCGGGTGATCAGCTCGCAGAGCGCTCAACACTCACGATCGGCTCACACGCGCAGGCGAGACGGGGGTGAGCGCTCAGTGAGCGTTCCATCATCACCTTGCGTAACAAGGTCGTTGATCAACACGTCTAACGCACAGATCAGCCGAGAGTGAGGCAGGCCGATGACCTCCGACGCGAATGCTTACCCTCAGCCGCAACCCGATCCCGTTCCGATGTCACATCCGAGTCGCCGAAGCCGCAAGCTGATCTTCATCGTGGTCGGAGCCGTACTCGCTGCCTCTATTGCTGCCGTCCTGATCATCGTGACAACTGCGTCAAGTCCCAAGTCCGTCAACGGAACTCTGTACTTGCTGTGCGATAGGCAGTGCACCAAGGCGACGGCCAACGGGTATGACGGCTATAGCGACATAAGCGACGGATCGCAGGTGACCCTCGTTGACGAGGCTGGCCAGGTCATTGCCATCACGGAGCTTCGTCGGGCGCCCGACGAGAAGACCAGCGTCATTGGTGGCGTGTGGGTACGCACCTTTACGTTCGCGTTCGCCGAAGTTCCAAGCGCCGACCGTTATGGCGTGCACGTCGGCAACAACAATCGAGGCACGCTGTGGAAGAACTCGGACGAAATCGAGAAGAGCGGGTTTCACCTGACCATCGGCGGTTAGTCGCCGGGCAAGCTCGCTTACCGGTCTCGCCACGCCAGTGGGGACAGGGTGACAGCGGCTTCCGCGATGCGTCGAGCGGTCTCGGTCGCGAGCCCCTTGCGAGCAGAGTCGATCCATCCGGCGACGCGCTCGACTCCGGTTTCCCGGTACTCGACGGCTTGGAACAGCATTTCGAGCTTGTCCGCGTCCTTCGCGCACTTCGCTTCGATGCTCTGCCGTGTCTCGTACTCATCGACTGCAGACCGGACCAGGTCCTTTGACGTGGACGGCAGGGCGGCCGTCTGGTCGGCGGTGATCTCGCGGGGCTCGGGTTTGCTCATGTACTTGGCCGCCGTGTGCGGGATGTCCCCGGTCCGGGTCTCCTGCGTGTCGTGCCATAGCGCGAGAAACGCAGCACGCTCGGGGTTCGCTCCTTCCTCGGCGGCGAGCAGCGCCGCGACCTGTGCTGTGCGCAAGCTGTGTTCCGCGATTGACTCCGGATCGCGGACGCCAGCGTGCCACCATCCCGCGCGACGGATGCGTTTGAGCAACCCGAGTTCATAGGTGAACGCGGCGAGAGCGGTGGACTCGTCCGGCATGGTGGGAATCTCCTATCGATCGGCGAGGCGCAGAGCATAGTGAAGGCCAGCAACCTGGTCGCGTCCGTCGCGGGTCAGCGTATCGGCGGAGGTGACCACCTCAAGCGCCCTAGCAAGTGCTCTGCGGACGGCAGGGCTTGTCGTCAGCAGAGCGGGACGGCTGGCCACGAGCGTGTGCACGGTGTGCAGATTGAGGGGCAAGTGCGGTAAAGCCGGATCGAGGCGGCTCACGAGGTGGTGAAGCAGCCGCACACCGGACCACGCCATGCTGTCGTCGTCGGCCATGAAGGAGTCGTCGATCTGGTCGTCGTGGAGTTCGCCGATCCAGTGTGCCCAGTAGTTGAGGTTCGCGAGTTCCGCGCGCGTCCCGTTGGCGCGCTTGACGAAGTCGTGCAAGTGCGAGCCGTCGCCAGTTGAAGCGAGCGCGACGGACGCCGAGCGAGCCTCGAGCAGACTGGTCACGTCGCCGTCTGCGATCGGGAGGCGCCCGGCCTTTGCCCATTCACCGCGAAGCCACTCGGCCACCTGCTCGCGCTGGTCGAAGCCGAGCAGATACACCGCTTGTCGCCGCAGCAGCGCATCCTCGGCGTGAGTACCGCGTTCCGCGACGGTCAGCAGATGGTCGAAGAACCGGGTTCGTTCATTAGCACCCATCGTGGGCCCGAACGCGACCGGTCCACGACGCGGCACTTTCGGCTTGAATACCTCCAACTCGGGCGGCATGTGCCCGGTAAATGGCCACGTGATCAGGTTCGTCAGTGACTTGCGGTGCACGCTCGCCGCCAGCGGATGCACCTCGGGATCGAACCGATCGGCGCCGGCCGAAATCCCGGTCGAGAGGACCAGATCGGCTTCGATCGCCACACGCAGATGTCGGCCGGTCGACGACGGCGCGCCGAGCCGTGACAGCCGGGCGCACAACCGGACGAACTCTCCGGCAGCCATCGCCGACAGGGGCCGCCGCCCCGATTCCCATGCTTGAACTGTGCTGGCGTCTACCGCGAGCCGTTCCGCCAGCCGTTCTTGCGTCAGCCCCGCGGACTGGCGTGCGAGCTTGAGTACGTAGCCGGTCACGATGCCCGTTGACCGGGAACCCTGACTCCCGGTCGGTGTTGCCGGTGATCCACCCACGGTCGCTCCCGCTCTGGACGACTTCTGTCGCACCGCACCCGTACTCGCGGTCGGTTCTGCGTAATCACTGGTGATCGTAGCGTCACTTTGCAGGTTTCGGGATGGCTCCGACCAGCCAGAACACGACGGGAGTGACCCAGTCATGCGAACAGCTGTCCGGCGAAATCGACAGTTCTGTGGCCGTCCCAGTGGAACGCGCCGGGAGTGGGCGCCACAGGCACGGCAAGCGTCGGTGTCGGCGGCAGCCGGGTACGAATGGCGTCTATTCGCCGAGTCCGAAGCACACTTGTACCGCCGTGCGCTGTTGACCCCGGGTCTCTACTGGCCTCCGATGCTGCTCCCGTGGTGCGAAGAAGTGCATCAAGAGCCGCTCGGGCACGAGCGGACCGCCATCGGCGAAGACCGGATCGCAGCGCCGGCAGCGGCCATTCGATGCGTCATATGCGGAGGACTACTACGCGATGCGAACGCGGAAGCACGCGGCGAAAGGGGGCGCAGTGGACAAGCGTGACCGCGACCTTCTCTCCGGCCTGGCGCGGGTCAACACCGACATCGGCAAGGTCACGCTGGACCTCTTGGCCTTGCAGTCCTCGGACGAGCACTACGCGGCCGGGCTCCGGTGCCTCGGCCGTGACCTCGTGGCGATCGGTGTCGCGCTCGTACGACGCGCGAACGAGGTCGACGGCGAACAGCTCGGAATCGGAGTATCACCAGCTCCACGCCCCTAGTCCGCCCGGCGCCACGCCCCTTTCACCTGTGTGGCGTCGGGTCGCCTGGTCGGCGTGAGGGTCCTCCCTGCACGTCGACCAGGTTCCAAACCCCGCCGCCGTGGCGGAAGAGGACGGCGGGCAACCGGGACCGGCGGGCGGGCCCCATCCCGCCCGGACTCCAGCCACACCCCCGCCAAGGGACAAGTCCGACAACGAGGACGAGGGATAGGGCCGATGGCACGCGAACGCAATCCCGCAGGGACCAGTCCCACGAATCCAGGACCGGGCAAGGACACACCCACACGGCCCACGGACAAAAACTCCGGTCCGCCCAGCGTCCCCAAGCCGCCGGACTTTCCGGACCCCCCATCGAAGCGGTAGCCGTGGCCAAGAAACGACGACGACGCTACCGCTATAGCTGTCTTGTCGGAGGCCAGATGCGAAACATGGTCTTCGACGGGAAGTCGTCCGCCGAAACAGCCGATCGGGCCAACTCATCCGTGTAGCGCCTATCCGTCCACACCATTCCATTGGCTTCCAGCCCGCCGGAAAAGGACGACGAGGTCTAGAATCGGTTCATGCGCACAGCCCGAGAAATGAGCAGGCTAACGGCGGTGTTCCTCGCAGGAGGCACCGAAGCCCGCTTCTACGCGAGGGACCTCCGGCGCGAAGCTTCCCTCAGCCATCGGCGGCTGTCGGAGATGCTGGATGTGATGCGCAACCTCGGCTGGATAGCCCATGAATTCGACAAGACCACAGCCGACGGGCGACCGTACTACGTGCTCACGGACACCGGTCGGCGCGAACTGACCGGGCCGTAACAGTCCCGGCAAGGCACCCGAGCAGCAGCGAGCTCACCCAGCGGCGGCCGGATCGTGGATCCAGCAAAGCTCCCCCGTCGCCGCCTCCTCCCCCAGCGCTTTGACCTCGCACGCCAACCGCGACAGAACGGCGGCCTTCGACCCCGGCCAAGCCACGAAGTCGCGATCCGCGCCCACCAGGTCGCCGGGGACCGCGCCCCGGTCCATCAAGTCACCGACCACCGAGAGCAGTACCGCGGTCTTCTCCGCGAACGTCGCACCTTCGCCCGCCTTCGCTCCCGCCACGGCGACCACGACCGAGAGCCCGACCCGGTCCTCTCGCGCGTAGTCGAGCAGCGACTCCAAGCCCACGTCACCGGCCATGTTCACTCCCCTCAGCGAAAAGCGATGCCGTACTGCTCCCGTGGGCGGCAAGGCCCCGCGAACGTGTGCTCGACGACGCCGCGCCGGATCTCGAGCAGACGCCGATCGCCGGCGGGCGGCCGGACCACGCGCTCGCACTCGGTCTGCTCCGCGTACCACCAGCAGGCTTCGGGAACGCGGTCGTCGAACGTGATGCTGACGTTCAGCCCTCCGACCACCTTGCCCTCATCGTCGACGGCGCCGGGCGCGATCCCGTGATGGTCGACGTCGACGTTGATCCACTGCCTCTCGCCGTCCAGATCGTCGTCGCAGACGAGGGAGACGAACTCGTGCCGCTCTCCTTTGCGCAGCGGCTTCGGGAAGCGCAGCACCGAAGTCTCGGCACGGCAGCCGATGATCGCTTTGACGGGGACCGAGTCCCGGAAGCCGTCGACGCCGTGTTCGCAGGCGATGACGGTTCGCACGGCCAGACGGCGATGGACCTGCCCTCGCCGCATTTCCACGTCCAGCAGCAGGCGTTCCAGGAACACGGGCTGCGTCCCCGCTCGTGACGACAAGAAACTCCTCCTGACCGTGAAAGATCAGAACCGACGAAGGCTTTCACCGGTCGTCGCGCCCAAGGTGTACTAGTACACCACAAACGAGCGTAACGTTCGACCTCCCCGGCCCGAACCACAGCGCGATGCCGTACTACGGATACGACCCCGGCACAGCGGTCGCCATCGGCGGCCGGTTGCTCGCGCCCGGAATCCCCCGCCACGGCGGATACGGCGAGATCAGCGTGCCGGGTTGGCGCCCTCCGCCGGTCCGCGTGCTCCGTCCAGGTGACAGGGCCGCGCGGCCGATCCGCCGGGCGGTCTGGTCGTTCTGGAGCGTCCCGTACCGGCGCCGGCACGGAAGGCATTGGCCGAGCGACTTCTTCCACGCGTTGTCCTGGGTCCTGTCGTTCCGGCTCGCGTCCCGCCTCTTCCCCACGACGGCGTTGGTGACCGACGACTGGGGGCACGAACTGCTCGTCGGACGGTTACGACTGCCCTTCGACGACATTTCCCTGGCGCTCAACGGACTCGCCGGGCAGGACCCGTCTTGGTGGGCGCTCGGGAAGTTGCACGCGTACCGCGAGCAGAGCGAGCCGTTCCTGCACATCGACAACGACGTGTTCCTCTGGCCCGGATTCCCGGCGCAAGGGCTCGACGGCGAGGTCGTCGCCCAGAATCCCGAGCACGCACCGGCTTCCGATGCGGGCTATTACCGCCCGGCGGCCGCCACCGAGGCGATCCGGAGCACGGGCGGCTTCCTGCCGAAGGAATTCGGCGACTACACCGGGGAAGCCGCGCTGTGCACTGGAATCGTCGGCGGCACGGCGATCCCCCTCCTCCGCCGCTACGCCGATCTCGCCATCCGCATGGTCGAGTCGGCGGAGAACCAGACAGCCTGGCGACGGCTCGCGCCGCTCGAGGACTACAACCTCGTCGTCGAGCAGTACCTTCTCGGCGCACTCTGCTGGAGCAGCGGCACCACGGACGTCCAGTGCGTCTTCGCCTCGCAGGACGACAGTTATCGCGAAGACGATCGGAGATTCACCCATCTCATCGCTTCCGCGAAAAGCGATCTCCGCTACATGCGCTGGCTAGCGAAGCGAGTGAGAAACCATTTCCCCGCCGACTTCGAGATCGTTCGACGCGAATTCGGCGAACGGTAACGATCGCGCGAAGAATACAACCTCCCAGCCCTGGAGGCGTCTCTCCGGAAACAACTCTCCGGCAGGAGGTCATCTCATGACCATCACCCTACGACGCGCGCTCGCCGCCACCGTCCTGATGCTGACCGGCGCCGTCGCCGCGGTCGTCCCGGCGTCCGCCGCGGCACCGCAGATCCCCGCCATGACCGGGATCCGCACCGGCCAGAACCCCGGCTTCGACCGGGTCGTGCTCGACCTGACCGCCGGTCCGGCTCCCGCCGTCCGGTACGACCTCGTCGACGAGTTGATCGCCGACGGTTCCGGCGAGATCGTCTGGCTGACCGGGGAATTCTTCGTCGCGGTCACCGCGTCGCCCGCCGCGGCACACGACGACGCCGGGAATCCGACCTATCCCGGACCGCAGAAGTTCCGGACCCGGAATCTGCGCAACGTCATGGCGGTCGCGGTCACCGGCGACTTCGAGGGCACCCTGTCCATCGGTCTCGGTGTCCGATCGAGGACCTCGGTCAGCGTCTTCACCCTGACCTCGCCGAACCGTGTCGTCATCGACGTCCGTCATTGATCACGAGCGGGAATCCGTGAAGGCTTTTCGGCGATCATCCCATTTTCGGTGAGCAAAATCCTTTTCGGATTCCCGCGGTGAAAATCACGTTCTGCCCCAACGGGCGAATTTTCGGAAAATCAGGTATCTGCCGCCAGGGTTCGCGTTCCTTCTTTCCGTCAGCATCACCGCCGCTGCGAAGGAGAACCTCATGCCGACCCCACGCAATCCCGACACCCCGTCCTTGGGCCCGGGTGGCGACAATCTCGAAGCGGGCCCGGACAGTTCGGGCCTCGGAAGCTTTTCGGACAGCGAAATCGGCGAACTGGTCACCCAGGCAACCGAAACCATGGCCGCGTCCGGCGAGGACGCCGAGCGCAATTACCAGCGGAGCCTCGACCGGCTTCGCGAGCGCGCGGACGACGTCGTCCCGGCGCTCGGAGCGCAGTACGACGCCTTGTCCGAGGAGCAGTACCTGGAGCGTTGGGGCCTGGTCCAGCTGCTCACCGATCTGAGACACCCGGCCGCCGCTTCGGTGCTGGAAAACGTGCTGCGCCAGCCGATCCCGCCGGAGCGTTCCGACGATCCCGCCCACGGGATCAGCACCGTCGGCGAAGAGGTGATCATCCGCACCACCGCCGTGGAAGCGTTGGCGCGCTTGGCATCCGCCGGGGACAGCGCGGCGAAGGAGCTGCTGCTTCGCCAGGTCCGGCACGAGGTGTTCACGATACGGCGCGCGGCGGTCCAGGCCATCGCCGAGTCCGGGGACACCGAGCTCACCGGCCGGGTGCGCGAGGAGCTCAGCGGCACCGAGGACGAGCGCCTGCTGAACATCCGGCGGGTCGACGTCCGCGGCGTGCCCCAGGCCGTCGGCGGCCGGCACGTGAAGGACTCACGGGCCGACGACGTGCCGCCGCCGGAGCCCCCGCGCTCCTGAACCGAACCCATTCCTTCTACAGACAGGTGATCTCCGATGGCCACTTGCAGCTACACCGTGCCCGACAAGAACGTGACCGGGGACAATTTCTACGGCGCCTCGATCTGCAATCAGACCTACATCGACTATTTCTGGAACACCTACGGTTTCGCGGGTAACAAGGACTACTGGGACGACGGCTTCGGCTGGGAAGACGCGTGCAACACCGACAAGCCGCTCGCCCGGACGTTCAACGCGTGCTACCTGCTGACCTATTCGGCGCAGGACTACCAGAACGACGCCTATTCCGGGGCGATGCTGAACTGGGCCCGCCGGTACGTCCGCGACAACTGCGACGACCTCCGCTCGCTGTGCGGCGACGGCAGCGCCATCGCGCGTTCGTTCAGCGGGGCGTTCGTCGACGACCGGATCGAGCTGTACCTCGGTTTCTGGTACTCCAAGGACGTTCCCGGCCGCGCCGAGACGCTGATCCACGAATCGCGACACCAGGGCGGGAAGCCGCACAACGCGAACTTCCCGGCGGGTTCGGTGTTCGGTGCCGGCAAGAGCGGCGCCGACTCCACCTGGGGCTACGAGGGCGCCTGGATGTACGGCGCGCTCTACCTGTGGTGGTTCTACGCCCAGGGCGCCCGCACGACGTCGGCGTTGCGTGAACGAGCCCGCCAGCGCGGGAACCTCGTGATCGACAACGCCTTCGCGACCCACCCGGGCTTCAACATCTGAAGCACGACCGACACGGCCCTCTCGTACTGCAGACGAGGGGGCCATGCCTTCAACGTCACTTAATACCTCTGATGACTTGGACCATGTCCCGCTCATCGGGGCTTGACCACGGAGATTTCTGCCGCAATCATCGGATCTCTCGGGAAACCACGCCTTGGATGAGAGCGGATGGTCATGAGAGTTCGAGCGCATCGCACCGCCTGGCTCGCCGTAGTTCTCGCCCTGCTGGCAAGCCTGCTCACCACGACGGCCGCGAGCGCGGAGGTGCACCATCCCCGGCAGAAGTGGTTACGCGAAGCCACCGCGGGCCTCTTCCTCCATTGGGGCATGTTCACCGCGCCACGTCATACCGATTGCGCGGCTTGGGAACGTGCCGTCACCGACGGCGGCTGGAGCGCGGACTACTGGGTGGACGAAGCCCGCAAGCTGGGCGCCTCCTACATCGTGCTCGCCACCTTCCACAGCAGGCTTGGCTACGCGCGTCCGTGGCCGTCGGCGATCCCGGGCAGCTGCTCCACGCGCCGCGACCTCCTCGGCGAACTCGTCGAAGCGGGCAATGCCAAAGGCGTCCGGACGATCCTCTACATGACCGACGATCCCCAGTGGCACAAGGAGACCGGTGTCGAGTCACTGGATTCCGCCGCGTACTCCGCCTACAAGGGCAAGCAGGTCGACCTGACGACCCGCCAGGGCTTCGGCGAGTACAGCTACGACCTCTTCCACGAGGTCATGGACCGCTACGCCGGCCTCTCCGGGTTCTGGATCGACAACGACAACGACTACTGGGAGAAGAACCGGCTCTACGAACAGATCCGCGAGAAACGGCCGTCCTGGTTGCTGAGCAACAACAACGAGGACACCCCGATCATGGACACCGTCAGCAACGAACAGAAGACGGGCATCACACCAGCGTACGACTATCCGCAGGCCGCCTTCACCCCGATGCCGAGGCTCACCGAGGCCGACTACAAGCTGCCGACCAACGGGGCCTGGTGGTACGACGGCGCCGATCAGGCCGTCGACTTCCGGCTGTCCACCGGGCGCTACATCGCCAACGCGGGTTCGTCGATGAAGTCGCTGATGGCCGAGACCCCGATGGTGAACGGGAAGTTCCCGCCGCGGCAGGAGGCGTACAACAACTTCATGGCGAGCTGGGTGCCCCCGATCAAGTCCTCCTTACAGGGCAAAGAGGGCGGCGGGTACATGTACGGCGGGATGCAGCCCGGGTTCTGGAACGACGGTGCGCACGGCGTCATCACCGTCGGGCCGGGCGCGGCAACGCAGCACCTTCACGTGGTCACGCGGCCGCGCACCGACCTGCTCCGGTTACGCGACAACGGATACAAGGTGACCGCGGTATCCGATCTGCGCACGGGCAAGCCGCTGCGCTTCAGCCAATCCGGCGGTTATCTGACCATTGTGGACATCAAGGACTGGGACCCCTACGACACGGTGTTCAAGGTGGAAACCGCCGGGCAGCAGCACTTCCTCGACTCCCGCACCATCAAGGCGACCGCTTCGTCATCGCGCGCCGGGCATCCGGCGTCGAACCTGGTCGACGGGAACTTCGAGAACTACTGGGACGCCGACGGCAAGCAGCCGGTTTCGCTGACTTTGGACCTCGGCAGGCGACGGACCGCCACCTACCTCGCGGTGAACCAGCGTGAGATGTCGCCGACACACGCGCGCGAGTCGTTCGGCAGGCCGGAGGACTCGGCGCGGATCAAGGACTATCGCGTCTACGTCAGCGACGACGGGCGGAACTGGGGCGAACCGGTCCGCACCGGCGCGATGCCGAGCGCCCGCGGCGTGCAGTTCATCGATTTCGGCGAGCGGCAGACCCGGTTCGTCAAACTCGAAGTGTTGAACACCTGGTCCGGGCCGCAGGCGAAACCCTTCTACAAGCAGTTGGCGATCGACGAGATCAAGGTGGCGTACGGCTACCCGAGCTCTGTGCTGGGCGCGCAGGTTCCGCTGGAGGCGGAGTCCTTCCGCAACGACCACGACGGCCGCGCCAGGCTCGGCCATTGCTCGTCCTGCTCCGGATCGTTCCAAATCACCGGGCTCGGTGGCGGCCCGCGCAACTCGGTCACCTATCCGAATGTGACGGCCATCGAAGCCGGAAGTCACCGGCTTCAGCTCGACACCATGGGCGGGCCCGCGACGTCGGTGGCGGTGAGTGTCAACGGCGGCGCCCCTGTCGAGACGGCGATCGACGCGGGAACGCCAGGAGTCGTGGCTTCGACGGCGGTTCCCGTCGACCTGAACGCCGGCGCCAACACGGTCAAGGTGTTCAGCAACGCCACTTCGGGGCCAGGCCTCGACCGGATCGCGATCGCTCCCCTGCCACCGCCGTCCTACACGCCGAAGACGACACTGACCGTCGAACCGGGCGGCCTCCAATGGCTCGCGACGGGGCGGCAATCCCTTCAGGTGACCGCGAAGCTGCGGCTCGACGCCGATGACACGATCAAGCAGGTCAGCCTGACGCCCGCGGTCCCGGCGGGCTGGACGTTGCAGGGTGCTCCGGCCACGACGGCGTCTATGCGGGTCGGGAACGAGCTCGAAGCCTCGTGGACGCTGGTCTCCCCCGAAGGTGTCACCGCGGCCGACGTCCCGATCACCGCGTCGTTCGACCTGCTCGGCCGGGCTCAATCGGTGAGCAAACCCGTCCGGGTGAGCCCGCGTCCCGCGGACCGGGTCTTCATGCGGGAGGCCGAAGACTCGGCGAACGACGTCGGCGACGCGGGCGTCACGAACTGCGGAGTGTGCTCGGGCGGGCAGAAGGTCCGCAACATCGGCGGCGACCCGGGCTCGTTCGTGCGGTTCGACGGCGTCACCGTGCCCGAGACCAGGCGCTACACCCTCCACATCGATTTCACCGTCAACGGGCCGCGCTCGTACTTCGTCACGGTGAACGGCGGTACACCGATCGAGGTGAAGGTCGACGGCACCGGCAACAACACCCAGCTCACGACCTCTTTGCCGGTCGAACTGAAGGCGGGGGCGAACACGATCACACTGCACAACGACCACGCGTCCGCCCCGGATCTCGATCGGCTGTCACTGGGGTGAGGTACCGGCTTGACCCTCTCCCCGGGAGAGGGTTCAGGCTGGTCCCATGACGACCTTGATGCCGATCGGCGTGTTCGCGCACGCCACGAGGCTGTCGGTCCGCGCGTTGCGGAACTACGACCGGATCGGGCTGCTGGTGCCCGCCAGGATCGACCCCGGCACCGGGTACCGCCGGTATTCGCTCGAACAGTTCGCCCGGGCGAGCCTCATCCGGCGGCTGAGGGAGCTCGAGGTGCCGCTGGCGGAGATCGCGGGGATCCTCGATGCGGGCGACCCGGACGAGGTCAAGGCCGCGATCAAACGACATCACGACCGGGTGGCGGCACGGGCCGCGGAGCTAGCGGCGATCACCGACGGGCTCGACTCCGTGCTCGCCGAACCGACGCGGTGGCTGCATGTCTACGAGCGTGTGCGCACACCGCAGCCGATCGCGCGCCTGTCGATCCGGACCCCGCTGAGCGGCCTGGCGGAGCGGATCGGCCCCGCGTACGCCCGGCTGTTCGTGGCGCTCGGCGCGCAAGGGGTGGCACCGTCCGGACCGCCCGGGACCCGATACCTCACCGGCGATCCCGAGGAGCTGACCGTCGAACTGTTCGTCCCCGTCGACGGGCCGGTGCGGGAAGACGGGGAGATCGGCCCCGCCGAGCTTCCCGGTGGTCTGCTCGTGGCGACGATCCACGAAGGTGGCTACGAAGACGTCGAGACCGCGTACCGATCACTCGGCCGCTGGATCGCCGAGCGCGACCGCGTCCCAGCTGGGCCCGCTGAAGAGCTGTACCTGGTGGCACCGGGACCGGGCGTCGTGCCCGAGGCCTACCGCACCGAAATCGCCTGGCCGGTGACCTCGTGATCATCGAGGGAATCGCGGCCGCGGGCGGGGTGCACTGCGAGACCAGCACGCTCGACGTCCTCCTGCGGCACGCCGGGATCGAGCTGTCCGAGCCGATGCTGTTCGGGCTCGGTGAAGGACTGGGCTTCGTCTACTGGGACGGGAAGAACCTGCCGTTCCCGTTCCTCGGCGGGCGGAGCAAACCCGTCGAGATCACGCGAAGGCTGACCGACCGGCTCGGACTGTCCTTGCGGGTCAAGGAAACGACGTCGGCGCGCACGGCGTGGCGGAACGTGGCCGAGGAGATCGACACCGGTGTGCCGGTCGGCCTGCAACTCGATTCGTACCACCTGGAGTACTTCACGTCGAAAGTCCACTTCGGCGGGCACTTCGTCGCCATGTACGGCTATGACGACGAGCGCGCTTTCCTCGTCGACACGGCTCAGCAGGGTGGGGCCGTGTCGACATCGCTGGAGAGCTTGGAACGAGGCCGTGGAGAGAAGGGCCCGATGACGGCGAAGAACCGCTCGTTCACCATCGGTGTCGACGCGCCTCTCGTTCCGCTCGCCGACGCCGTCCGCGCGGCCGTCCGGGCCAACGCGGCCGAGTTCCTCGACCCGCCCATCGCGAACCTCGGCTATCGCGGGATCGGCAAAGCCGCCGTCCAGGTGCGGAAATGGCTGGAGCGCAGCAGTGATCCGGCGCGCGATCTTCCGCAGGCCGCCATGCTGATGGAGCGGGCGGGGACCGGCGGCGCACTCTTCCGCCGGATCTACCGTGACTTCCTCGGAGAATGCACAGCCCTCGTCGACGACGCCGGTCTCCTTGGCGCCTATGAGAAGTACTGCGAAATCACTCCACTGTGGACAACGGTCTCGGGATTGTTCACCCTGGCAGGGGAAACCGGTGACGCCGGGAAGTTGAACGACGCGTCCGCCGTCCTGTCCGAGCTGGCCCGGCTCGAACAGGAGGCGATGACGGCGCTCGCGACCGTTCAGCCCTGCCGCTCGTAGGGCAGCTTCTCCCCTGCTTCCACCGCGAACGGCAGATCGTTGCCCGCCGGAGGCAACGGGCACGTGGCGAAATCGGTGAACGCGCAGGGCAGATTCGTCGCGCGGGTGAAATCGAGGACGACCGACCCGTCCTCCGCCGGCGGCGGCACCGCGAGCGACCGATTCGCGGCGTAGGTGGTGACGCCGCTCGTGGCGTCGGTGAACAGGATGAGCAGGCCGTCCTTCTTGCCGTTGAACGCGGTGAGCGTGTGCTCCGCGCCGTCGTGGTCGAAACGCACGATGCCCGGCGAGACGTAGACATGGCTGAGCCCTTCGACGACCGCTCCGACCGTGGTCGGCCGCGGCTCGTCGAAGGGCTCGAAAGTCCCGGCCAGCACCCAGGCCGCGTCTGGCTCGTACGCCGGGACACCGCGGAAAGCGTTGAGCACCGGCGCCTTCGGGTCGTGCGTCCGGATCAGGTACCCGCCGCGGCGCGCCACCTCGATCTCGATCTCGCCGGCGACGACCCTGGTGGTCGCGCCGCTGTTGACCAGCTCGAAGCGACGGACACCGGTGATCCGCTCGCCGTCGTGCGAGAGATCGGCGCCCTGAGGGTCGAGGTACGCCGCTTCGGCGTCCTGCCACCACAGGCCGGGCAGCCCGTCGTACGCGCGCGGCTCGTCCTCGAGCCAGTCAAGGGAAACCAGGGCGAGCCAGCCGAGCGGATCGGCGAGATCGCGCTCGCGCTGGGTCTTCCAGTCCTGCCAGTCGTGCGTGAACGTGTCCAGGCTTGTGCTCATCGACGATCCCTTCCCGTGGCCTCGCTCTTCCCCCAGGTCAACGGGCGGGCGGTGATGATATTTCCTGTCCCGGTATGTGGGCTACGCCCGGAAATCCCCGGTGGTGCCCTCCTCGGCGGAGATCAACTCGGTGATGGGCGCGAAGAACGCCTTGATCCCCGGCAGGTTCGCCCCCTTTTCCCGCGATGCGGCGAAGTCCTCCGAGGACCGCCACCACACGACGTCGAGCCAGGTCTCGTCGTCGACCCGGATCAGCTGGGCGTCGAGGAACCCTTCCCGGTCGGCCCGGAAGTCGGCGAGCATCGCGGGCCGGGCCTGGAGCAGTTCGTCCGCGCGGTCGGCCGGGACCTTGAAGCGGGTCAGTTCGACTGTCGTCTTGGTGCCTGTCGTCATGGTGCCGATGCTAGGCGACGACCCTTCGCGTTCGTTCGACCACTTGCTTTGTTCGCGTATAGCCGACTACTTGCGCACGTCCGCCCGCATTTAGCCGACTAAATGCGTCACGTTTTCTTTGCGTGATCTCCCTGCGCAGCAGCATCACCCTTCGGTGTTGTTCGCGCGTTTCGCTTATCGCTTAAAATTACGAACACCTGTTCGATTTTGTCGGGTATTATGGAGGCATGTCCGAGACCTTCCTTCCCGAGTTGCCGCAAGAACTGTGGCGTGCCGGCAAGCTGGAGCTTGCCCATGGCGTGCAGCAGTCGTTGCAGGTGATTCGGATGGCCACCGCGGGTTTGGGGCGGTTTCTGGCGGAGGTCGAGTCTCGGGGCGCGAAAGACTTGTTCGGGCATGGGACTACGGCGAGTTGGTTCGCGGAGATGGCGGGGTTGTCGCGGGCCGAGGCGGGTGCGGTGGTGAAGCGGGCCATTGCTTTGAACCCGACGCGGAACCTGGATGGCACCGAAGCACCGGCCGTGGCACCCGAGACCGCCGCGGTCGCCGCCGAGGGCCTGGTCGGGGACGAGCGGATCGACCAGATCCTGGAGATCTTGAAGAGACTCCCCGCCGACACCTCCGCCGAAGATAAGGCGGTCGCGGAGAAGATCCTCGCCGACCTCGCCCCGACCGCCGGTCCGCAGCAGCTCGCCAAGGCCGAAGCGAACCTCCTGGGCTGGCTGGACCCCGACGGCAACGAACCCAAAGACCCCGAACCCAAACAACCACGCCGCGAAATCACCCTGGAACGCCGCAAAGACGGCTTCTGGAAACTCACCGGCCTCCTCGATGACGAGACCGGCGCCCGCACCGCCGCCGCACTCGAGGCCTACGCCCAACCACGGCCAGTCGACGAATTCGGCCAAGCCGACCTGCGGATGAAGTGCGAACGCCTGGGAGACGCCTGGGCCGAACTCCTCGACCTAGCCATCGCCTGCCCGGACCAACCCGGCACCAGCGGCTACCGCACCCTCGTGAACGTCACCATCGGACTTGAGGAGCTGAAATCCGGCCTCGGCGCCGCGTGTCTCGACTTCGTCGGCACGATGACCGCGAGGGAAGCCCGGCTGGCGGCCTGCGACTGCCTGATGCTGCCCGTGGTGATGAGCGCAGCCGGAGAACCCCTCGATGTGGGACGACTCAGACGCTTCGTCACACCAGGCCAGAGACGCGCGTTGAACATCCGCGACGGCGGCTGCGCCTTCCCCGGATGCCATCGGAAACCCAAGAACTGTCACGCCCACCACATCATCCACTGGGCAGACGACGGACCCACCGACCTCCGGAATCTCGTGCTGCTGTGCGGATTCCACCACCGCCTGATCCACCACGGCGACTGGGAAGTCCGCATGGCCGCCGACGGATTACCAGAGTTCATCCCACCCCAATACCGAGACCCACTCCGACAACCCCGCCGCAACACCCTCCACCACCGCTGAACGTCGAGGAGCCCGCCAGCCACACCGGCGACGGGCCCCTCGTCATGCCTAAAACTGTTCAGTACCGGCGGAAACCCCGGAATCGATTGCGCCGTTCGGGCGTATTGGCGCAAGAGTCCTCGATTGTTCCGCAAAAGCCGGAGCAAGATCGCCGTTCCGGACTTGGGAGGGGACGGAGCGCACCATGGTGAATCAACCGCGCGGCCCGGACGGCCGTTGGGTCAAATACAAGTACGGCGCGGGCGCGATGGCCACGGCAGGAGTGGTCGTCGCCGCCACCAACGGCATAGGCGGAGGCACCGCCGCTTCCCTGGATTCCGCCGCGAGCCAAGCCCTCAAAGGCAAAAGCTCCAGCAAGAAATCCGCCCAGAAGGGCCGTCATTCCGAATCCTGGCAACGTCTTGGCTGGCGTCAGCTGAAGAAGACCGCCAAGCGGGAGCTCGAATGCGGACCACATTCCTTCGGCGAAGTCCAGCGCTTCTTCCTGCGCCATCCTTGCGTCGATCTCGACCGCATGATGGTCATCGTCGACGACGGCGCCGGCAACACCATCACCGTCTCCGTCGCCTGGGTGAAGATGCCGAAGGCAGGCGAGGCGAGCGACCTGAAAAGGCTCGTCGACAAGGACGGCACCGGCAACGTCATGCTCTTCGGCGAGGCGCCGCCGGGAAGCCGTTTCACCGGCAAGAACTACGACTCCCGCCTGGCCAAGAAGCTGGTCGTGATCGCCGAATCCGCGCCCGCCTCTGGACGGCCGAGCGAAGCGACGCTTGAGACGGCCGTCGATGTCGCCGTCGAGTTCCCCGCACCTTGAACCACCACCGACGAACGGAAAGCATGTGAGCAGGAGCGACCATTCCAGAAGGCGACTCGAAAACCAGGCTCGAGAAATACTCGCGAGAAACTTCACCGGTCTGGACTCACTACAACGCAACGTGCTCACCGCCTTGCTCAGCCGAACCGGTACGGGCTGGCGGCTCATGGTCAAAGCGGCGCTGCCGTCGGGGGACAGCCGGAGCGCGGACGCCTTCCTGATCGGCCAGACAGGCGTTTTCGCTCTCCTGATCTCGGACAAGGGGCCTGATTTCGAGACCGCGAACCAGATCCTGCGCCACGCGAAAGAACGCTTTGCCGGAATCCCCGGACCACAGGGCCGTTCCCTGGCCGAGAGCGCCATCCACCTCGCGGTGATCGGCCAGGGCGCGGGCGACCCCCGTCAGGACGGCGTCCACTGGTCACTGACCGAGTCGAGCCTCGGCCGGATTTTCCGTCGGGACGCGCTCCATCTCGACAAACGGTCGGTCGCCGCCATCGCGGAGCAGGCGGAACGACGGCTGCGCGACTACCGGCCCCTGGCCGTCCAGCAGCCGGACCGTGAGCCGAGCACGGGAGGGCTGCTGGACGTCACCGAACTGATCGAAGACCAAGTCGGAGCAGCCCAGCGACGTCCGTTCGATTCGTGGCTCACCTTCCTGCATCCTCAGCAGAACGCGATCGTCAAGCGGGACTACTCGGGGCCGGCGCGGATCAGTGGCCCGGCGGGGACCGGCAAGACGGTCGTCGCTCTCCACCGGCTCAGGCATCTGGCCCGGCTCAGCACCGGGCCGCTGCTGTTCACCACCTACGTCCACACACTGCCCTCGGTGATCAAGACGGCCTTCGACCGGCTCGCGCCCGAGCTGGACGGTCGCGTCGAGTTCACGAACCTGCACGCCTGGGTGCGCCGATTCCTCGCCGAGCGCGAGGTGCCCGCGCAGGTGGATCGGCGCAAGATCGACACGGCGTTCAGCTTCGCGTGGATGGCCCACCGGGAGAAGTTGCAGGTCATCGAACCGAGCGTCGACTACTGGCGCACGGAACTGGACCGGGTGATCAAGGGCAGGGGCCTCACGACGCTTGCCGGCTACGTCGCGGTCCAGCGGCGTGGACGGATCCTCCGGCTCGACGCGAGCCAGAAAGCGCTCGTCTGGGACCTTTATGAGCACTACCAGCGAGGACTGGCCGAAAGGGGCGTGCACGACTACAACGACCTGATCGAGCTCGGCCGCACCGAACTCGCGAAGCGGCCGCTCGAAACGCCGTACGCGGGAGTCGTCGTCGACGAGGTGCAGGACATCCCCCTGTGCGGGCTGCGACTGCTGCGCGACCTGGCCGGTGACGGCCCGAACCGGCTTCTGCTGGTCGGAGACGGTCAGCAGCAGGTCTACCCCGGCGGCTGGCGACTGTCCGACGCCGGCATCCCCGTCCAGGGCCGCGGCGAGATCCTGAAGGTGAACTACCGCAACCGTGCCGAGGTTCTGGGCTTCGCGCGACGTTTCGACGCGACGAACCGGGTCGACGATCTCGACGGCGCCGACGGGATCGCTCTTCGCGCGGCCGAGTCCGCCAGCGAGGGCGGAACGACCGAGACCTGGCGGGGCACGTCCGGAGAACTGCCAGGCGCGCTGGTCGAAGCGGTCCGGAAACTGCCGGCGCGCCTTGATCATTCGGCGCTGATCGTCTTCCATCACAAGGATCTCGGCCGATGCGTCGAGATCCTGCGTGCGGCCGGGATCCCCACGCTGGCACTGGAGCACTACACCGGTGCGGCCGACGGCAAGCTCAAGGTCGGCACTGTGCACCGGGCGAAGGGCTTGGACTTCGAGGCCGTGCTGGTACTGCAGAACACCCACGAGAGCGTGACCGGGAGCCAGGCCGAGGAGGAACGCCGTGAGTTACGCGGCAGGCAGCATCTCGTCGCGGCGACGCGGGCCCGCGACTTCCTCTGGTGGGGCGTGCTCGACGACACCGCGCCCGAGCAGGCCGATGAGCTGGCGAAAGCCGTGAAAGCCGAAGAGGACTGCGTCCACGACATGCCGATCTCGTGGTGCTCGCTGTGCCGTAAGCCGCCACCGAACGTCCTCTCCCATGGCTTCCGGACCTCCGGGGGAAACGCGTATCACAACGACCCGGACTGCACTTGGCTGCGCAAGGGCCAGGGGCGCGCGCATCGGCAGGGCATGAACGTCCACGACGTCACGCGTCTCGCCTGGGGTTCCGTCGCCCCCGGTGAGCTCGAACCGTGCGAGTTCTGCTGCAGTCCACAATGGATGCGACGGCACGGCCACTGACCGACGAGGACACCCATGAACGAACAGACCGACCTGCCGCCCGGCATCGGCAACCCGGCGACACGCGCCTTCACCGCCGCCGGTTACACCCGGCTGGAGCACTTCACCCGCGCGACGGAAGCCGAGCTAGCGAGCCTGCACGGCGTCGGCCCCAAAGCGCTCCGCATCATCCGCGAAGCGCTGGAAACACGAGGTCAGACATTCAAACCCACCGACTAAATTTTTTGTCTTGACAACTTACGCCGTCGGACGATTAGCTGAGCGCAGCACACCGACCGAAGGAGAACGAGTCATGGCCAAGTTCGCGAACGTCGACGACTACATCGCCGCCCTGCCCGAGAACCTGCGCGAAGTCGCCACCGCGTTGCGCCCGATCGTCAACGCCGCCCTGCCCGGCTCCATCGAGGCGATGTACCACGCCTCCCCGACCTGGAGCGCCGGCGAAGCCGTCGGGAAGAACCTCGTCTGCCTGCTGAAGGCCTACTCGTCGTACGTCACCTTCGCCCTGCGGAAGGGCCAGCTCATCGACGACGAGTCCGGCAGGCTGCAGGCGAGCGCGCGGGAGATGGCGCACGTCAAGCTGCGCTCCGTCGAGGACATCGACGCCGACCTGTTCACAGGCTGGCTCAAGCAGGCGCGAGACCTCGAAGTCACCGCGGCGGCTCGATGACACAATCGCCGACGTGATCACCGACGAGTCCCGTTGCCCCTGCGGCCTTGGCGAGCCCTATGGCGCGTGCTGCGGCCGCTTCCATCGGGGAGCCTCGGCCGCACCGACCGCCGAACTCCTGATGCGGTCGCGGTTCAGCGCGTTCGCCGTCGGCAACACCGCTTATCTCATGAAGACCTGGCATCCGAAGACCAGGCCCGCCGAGCTCGAGCTCGATCCCGGACAGCGTTGGACGTTCCTGGAGATCCTCGGCAAGACCGGCGGCGGACTGCTGGAAAAGGAGGGCACCGTGGAGTTCCGGGCCCACTACCGGCAGGACCGGCGGGCGGACAGCATGCACGAGAACAGCCACTTCGTCCGCGTCGACGGGCAGTGGATCTACGTGGCACCCGTCGGCTGACGAACCCGGCGTAAGGGTCTGTTCTCCGCGTGCGGCGGCGGCTACTATCTCCCCCACATTGTTAGGGAACTTTCTTAACGATTTCACCAAAGGTCCGCCGCCGTGTGCCCGAGGAGGCGCGCTCGTGAGTTTTCGGCAGAAGAGAACCCGGCTCCCGTTACTGGCCCTGACCGTCACCGCGCTGGCCGCCGCGGTCTGCGGGGTGACCACCGCCCCCGTCGCCACCGGCGCGGAAGTGGCCGTCGCGGGCAACGCCACTCCGATCCCCGGCTACGTGATCCAGTCTTCGGCGCAGGTCAGCGACGACTCGGCGGTGTCGAAGCCGGGCTTCCCCACCGCCGGCTGGTATCCGGTGTCATCCCGCTCGACGGTCTACGCCGGATTGCTGCAGAACGGCAAGTACGCCGACCCGTTCTACTCGACGAACATGAAGAACGTCCCGACCGCGCAGTTCTCGGTGCCGTGGTGGTACCGCACGGACCTGAACGTCGAGGACACCTCGAAGCGCACGTACCTCGACTTCAGCGGCGTGCTCTCCAAGGCCGACGTCTGGGTCAACGGCACCAGGATCGCGACGAAGGACCAGGTCAACGGCGCCTACACCCGCCACGACCTGGACATCACCTCGCACGTGCGCCAGGGCGTCAACAGCGTCGCGTTCAAGGTCTACCCCAACGACCCCAACAACGACCTCTCGATGGGCTGGATCGACTGGGCGCAGACCCCGCCGGACCAGAACATGGGCATCGTGCGCGACGTCCTCGTCCGCCGCAGCGGCCCGGTCGCGCTGCGCAGCGCCCACGTGGTCCAGAAGCTGAACTCCTCGCTCGACCACGCCGACCTCACCGTGAAGGCCGACGTCCGCAACGACACGGCGGACGCGGTGCAGGCCACCGTCGCCGGCACGGTCGCGGGCAAGCCGGTCACCCAGACGGTCTCGCTGGCCGCCAAGGAACGCAAGACCGTGACGTTCCCCGTGGTCGGCCTCGACAAGCCGAACCTCTGGTGGCCCGCCGGGATGGGCGGCCAGCACCGGTACGAACTCGACCTGACCGCGAGTGTCGGCGGCACGCCGTCCGACACCTCGAAGTCGAAGTTCGGTGTCCGCGACGTCAAGGCGCCGCTGAACTCCAGCGGCGGGCGGCAGTACAGCGTCAACGGCAAACCGCTGCTGATCCGCGGCGGCGGCTACACGCCAGACCTGTTCCTGCGCTGGAACGAGACCGCGGCGGCCGACAAGCTCAAGTACGTGCTGAACCTCGGGCTCAACACGGTCCGGCTGGAAGGCCACATCGAGCCGGACGAGTTCTTCGACCTCGCCGACGACCTCGGTGTGCTGACGATGCCCGGCTGGGAATGCTGCGACAAATGGGAAGGGCACGTCAACGGCGAGGAGAAGGGCGAGCCATGGGTCGAGTCGGACTACCCGATCGCCAAGGCGTCGATGTTCTCCGAGGCCGAGCGCCTGCGTGACCACCCGAGCGTCATCTCGTTCCACATCGGCAGCGACTTCGCTCCCGACCGGCGGATCGAGCAGGGTTACCTCGACGCGATGAAGGCCGCCGACTTCACCCTTCCGGTGATCCCGTCGGCGTCGAAGAGGCCGTCCCCGATCACGGGCGCCTCCGGCATGAAGATGAACGGCCCGTACGACTACGTCCCGCCCGTCTACTGGTACGACAAGTCGCAGAAGGACCGTGGCGGCGCCTGGAGCTTCAACTCCGAGACCAGCGCGGGCGTCGACATCCCGACGATGGACACGTTGAAGCGGATGATGTCGGCCAGTGAGCTGGAAACGATGTGGAAGGACCCGTCGGCGCCCCAGTACCACCGTTCTTCGTCGACGACGTTCGCGAACCTGAAGCTGTTCGCCAACGCGCTCACCAAGCGCTACGGCGCGCCGGCCGACTTGAACGACTTCGTGCGGAAGGCGCAGCTCGCGCAGTACGAGAACGTCCGCGCGGAGTTCGAGTCGCACTCGCGCAACTACACCGACTCGACCAACCCGTCGACCGGGTTGATCTACTGGATGCTCAACAGCCCGTGGACCTCGCTGCACTGGCAGCTGTTCGACGCCTACATGGACCAGAACGGCGCCTACTACGGGGCGAAGAAGGCCAACGAGCCGCTGCACATCCAGTACTCGCACGACAACCGGTCGGTCGTGGTGATCAACCAGACGTCGAACGCGGTGAGCGGGCTGACGGCGACCACGAAGCTGTACAACCTCGACGGCACCGAGAAGTACAGCAACACCAAGACCGGACTGTCGGTCGGCGCGCTGGGCGCCAAGGCCACCGCGGTCACCGTCCCGGCGGTGAGCGGGCTGTCGAACACCTACCTGGCGAAGCTGGTGCTCACCGACTCGTCGGGCAAGGAGGTCAGCCGGAACGTGTACTGGCTCTCCACCAAGGCCGACACGCTGAACTGGGCCGGCAGCGACTGGTACTACACGCCCCAGTCGGGTTACGCCGACCTGACCGGGCTGAAGAACCTCGGCCAGTCCGCGGTCAGCGCGACGGCGAAGTCGGTCGCCGGTGGCGACGGCATCACCACGACCACCGTGACGCTGAAGAACACCTCGGGCGGCAAGCTCCCGGCGTTCTACGTCGACTCGAAGGTCGTGGACGCCGCGGGCAAGCCGGTGCTGCCGGTGGAGTGGAACGACAACGCGGTGAGCCTGTGGCCGGGTGAAACGACCACGCTGACCGCGAAGTACCGCACCGCCGACCTCAAGGGCTCCAAGCCTTCGGTCCGCGTCTCGGGCTGGAACACCGGCACGCAGACCGTTCCCGCCGACGGCTCCGGACCGGCCGACCCGGTCGACTACCAGGCGGAGGAAGCCACGATCCACCAGGGCGCGGTGGAGTCGAACCACGCCGGGTTCACCGGCACCGGATTCGTCAACTACGACAACGTCGCGGGCAGCTCGGTCGAGTGGACGGTGAACGTGCCGGCCGCGGGCACCTACGACGTGGTCGTCCGTTACGCCAACGGGACGACGGCGAACCGGCCGCTGGACTTCTCCGTCAACGGCTCGATCAGCGCGTCCGGTGTCGGCTTCGGCGGCACCGGGGCCTGGCCGAACTGGACGACCAGAACCGTCAAGGTCACGCTGGCGGCGGGAGCGAACAAGATCAAGGCGGTCGCCACCACGGCGAACGGCGGCCCCAACATCGACAAGATCACCCTTTAGCGCGGGAGTCGCCCGAGGCCCCCTTCGCCACCCGGCGAAGGGGGCCTCTCTCGTGCGGGCGTGGGTTACGCTTTCCGGGTGACCGGCAAACCCGACCCGCGCCTGCGGGACCTGGCGATGCTGCGCCGTGTCCGCGACCGGATCGACCGCGACTACGCGCAGCCTTTGGACGTCGAAGCGCTGGCGCGCGGCGTGCACGTCTCCGCCGGGCACCTCAGCCGCGAGTTCCGCGCCGCGTACGGCGAATCGCCGTACAGCTACCTGATGACCCGCCGGATCGAGCGGGCCATGATGCTGCTGCGCCGCGGGGACATGTCGGTCACCGAAGTGTGCTTCGACGTCGGTTTCTCGTCGCTGGGCACGTTCAGCACGCGCTTCTCCGAACTGGTCGGCATCTCGCCGAGCGCGTACCGCAAACAGGCGGCGGAAGAGGGCCGCGGCATGCCCGGCTGCGTCGTCAAACAGGTCATGCGACCGATCAGGAATCGAGAAGCGTCGCCGCCGCGCGCCGACCTACCTTGAGTCGTATGACCCTCTCGATTCAGGCGTCCTACCTTCCCGCGGACGATCTCGAGGCTTCACTCTCCTTCTATCGCGACATCCTGGGCTTCGAAGTGCGCGACCGGGGCCCGCTCCAGGCCACGGTCGGCCCGCCGGGACAGCCGGAGACGTCGCTCGTGCTCCACCCGCCCGCCGCCGATCCGGAGCTCACCGACGAGGAACGCGCGACGATCGCCGAGCTGATGGCCAAGGGCGTCCACGGCATCGTCGTGCTGTCCACGCCGGATCTGGTCGGCACCTTCGACCGGATCCAGGCGGCGGGCGCGGACGTCGTCCAAGAACCGATGAAGCAGTCCTGGGGCGCTTTCGACTGCTCTTTCCGCGACCCGGCGGGCAATCTGGTGCGGTTCGAGGAGCGGTAGCCGGGCCTCGGTGCGCGCGTACTGACGCTCGCGGGTGATGATGAGCGGCGTGGAGATCGCGGTAGAACTAGTGGCACTGGTGGTGGCCGTCCTCCTGGTCACCGCCGCGGCGCGGAAACTCGACTGGTCGGCGCCCCTGTGCCTGATCGCGGTCGGAGTCGCCGCGTCGTACGTGCCGGGCGTCCCGGAGTACGAACTGGATCCGGAGGTCGTGCTCCTGGGGCTGCTGCCCCCGCTGCTGTACGCCACCGCGATCCGCACGTCGCTCATCGACTTCCGCCGCAACCGCGGGCCGATCCTGCTGTTGTCGGTCGGGCTCGTCATCTTCACCACGGCCGCGGTCGGGGTCGTGGCGTGGCTGGTGATCCCCGGTCTGCCGCTGGCCGCCGGGCTCGCCATCGGCGCGGTGGTCGCGCCGCCCGACGCGGTCGCGGCCACCGCCGTCGCCCGCAAGGTCGGGATGCCGCGCAAGCTGACCAGGCTGCTGGAGGGCGAAAGCCTGTTCAACGACGCGGCCGCGCTGGTCGCGTTGCGGACCGCCATCGCGGCCATCGCGGGTTCGGTGAGCCTGCTGCAGGTCGGCGGGGATTTCCTGCTGGCCGCGGGCGGCGGGCTGGTGATCGGGTTCGCCGTCGGCGCGCTCGCCGCGCTGATCCGCACCCGCCTGGAAGACCCGGTCACCGACACCGCGCTTTCGCTGGTCGTCCCGTTCGTCGCCTATCTGGCCGCCGAGGCGATCCACGGTTCCGGCGTGATCGCCGTGGTCGTCGCGGGGCTGATCCTCGGGCACAAGGCGCCGCGCATGCTTTCGGGCCGCTCGCGCCTGGCCAGCAGGCTGAACTGGCAGACCATCCAGTTCCTGCTGGAGAACATCGTCTTCCTGCTGATCGGCCTGCAGGTCCGCCGGATCATGACCGAGGTCGGCGACAGCGGGCTGACCGCGCTGGAACTGGTCCTGATCTGCGCCGCCACGCTGGCCGCGACCATCGTCACCCGGATCGTCTGGATGGCGGGCATCGGCCTGGCGCGACGCGTGTTCCACCGTCACGCCTGGCCGTGGCGGTATTCGGCGGTGATCGCGTGGGCGGGGATGCGCGGGGTCGTCACGCTCGCGGCGGCGTTCGTGCTGCCCGCGGACACCCCGCAGCGAGCCGTGCTGGTGCTGGTCGCGTTCGTCGTGGTGGCGGGAACGCTGCTGCTGCACGGGACGACGCTGCCGGTGCTGGTCCGCCGCCTGAAACTGCCGCCGCCCGATCCGGCCGAGGACGCGCTGCAGGAGGCGGCCGTCCTCCACGACATGACCAGGGCCGCGCTCGAAGAACTGGAGAAGATCCGGACGCCCGAGGACCCCGACGACATCGTCGAACGTCTGCGCAGCCGGCTCCAGCACCGCTCGGACTCAGCTTGGGAGGAGCTCGGCAGGCAGAGTGCGCTGTCCGAGACACCGAGCGACGCGTACCGGCGGCTGAGGCTGCGGCTGCTCGAAGTCGAACGGGAGAAGTTCCTGGAGGCGCGTGACTCCGGCATGGCCGATGATGATGTCCTGCGCCGGATCCTCGAACGCCTCGACATCGAGGAATCCATGCTGGACAGGGAGGAGGAGACCGTGCCGGACTCCGATCGGGAACTGCGCACCCCCGCCGCGACGGCGGGATCCTGCAAACATCTCACCAAGGAGTGGCCCGCGGTCGAACCCAGCTCCCCCGACGTCTGCGCCGTCTGCGTCGAGAACGGGATGACCTGGGTGCATCTGCGTGAATGCGTCAAATGCGGGAACGTCGCCTGCTGCGACTCCTCACCGGGCAAGCACGCGACCGAGCACTTCCACGACACCCTGCACCCGGTGATGCGCAGCCACGAACCCGGCGAGACCTGGCGCTGGTGTTTCGTGGACAAACAGCTGGGCTGAAGGTCGTGTCCGGTGCGTCTTGTCCGATGGGCTCCGTGATCCAGGTGGTTCCTGGCGGTGCGGGCGGATCGGCCTCGTACCGGGTCGTACTCGGCCGCGTCCGCCCGTGCCGTCAGGGGCCGGCTGGGCGCGGAGATCGCGGACAAGACGCACCGGACGCGACCTGGGTATCGTCCGAAGCATGAGCACCCCTGAGCAGGAAGTCGAATACCGCCAGCACCGGTTCTCTCCCCCGCCAGGCGCGACCGAGATCTTCCTTGTCCGCCACGGTGAATCCGCTCCGGCGAAGGGCGACAACCCGTTCGACCTCGTCGACGGGCAGGCCGATCCGGACCTGGCGCCGGAAGGCAGGGACCACGCCGAGCGGGTGGGGCGCCGTCTGGCGGACGAGCGGATCTCGGCGCTGTACGTGACGACACTGCGCCGGACACCGCAGACCGCGGCACCGCTGGCGGCGAAGCTCGGGCTCACGCCGGAAGTCGAGCCGGATCTGCGCGAGATCCACCTCGGCGAGTGGGAGAACGGGCTTTTCCGGCGCTACACCTACGAAGGCCACCCGATCGTCGAGCAGCTGTGGCGCGAACAGCGCTGGGACGTCATTCCCGGCGCGGAGACGATGGAATCGTTCGGCGGGCGGATCAGGGCGGCCATCGGCAGGCTCGCGGCGGCCAACCCGGACCGGAGGATCGCCGTGTTCACCCACGGCGGTGTCATCGGCGAGGTCTTCGCGCAGGCGAGCGAGGCGAAGAACCGGTTCGCGTTCCTGGGCGCGGACAACGGCTCGATCTCACATCTGGTGGTGTCGGGCGACAACTGGATGGTGCGGCGGTTCAACGACACGTCGCATCTTCAGTCGCCTTTCGGCTGATCCGGCCCGCCGCGACCAGGTGCACGACGACCAGGACCGCGACCGCCTCGGCGGCCAGCAGCCCGATCAGCACGAGCACCTGGGTCACGCCTGCCTGCACCGGCCCGGCGCCACCGAGGAGGACACCGACGTAGGCGCCGGGCAAGGTGACCAGGCCGACCGTGCGGGTCTGATCGAGGGCGGGGATCAGCGCGTGTCCCGCCGAGGGGCGGCAGATCTCCAGTGCGGCCGGGCGGCGCAGGAAACCCAGCGCCAGCGCGGCTTCGTATTCGCCGTGGCGGGAAACGAGTTCGTCCAGCGCCCGCCGCGCCGCCTGCGAGGTCGCGGACATCGCGCCGCCGATGACGATCCCGGCGATCGGCACGATCGCGATCGGCCGCCACGGGACCACCCCGGTCGCGAGCACGAGCGTCAGCACCGGCACCACTCCGGCCGCGATGGCGAGCACGACCCACGCCAGATCCTTCGCCACCCCGATCCGGCGCGCCGAGGTGACCGCCGCGATCGTGAACATCAGCAGCACGAAACCGCCGGTCAGCCAGCCTGATTTCAGGATCCCGACGATGACCAGCGACACGGCGGCGAGCTGGACGACGGCGCGCCCGGCCGCGAACAGCACCGCCTTGCCCTGCCCCAGCCGCCCGAACTGCACCACCGCCGCGCCGAAGATCGCCAGCACGGCCAGGACCACGGCGAGCACCGGGCCGAACGCGATCGCACCATCCGTCACCCGGATGATCCTGCCGCAGGATCAGGCGGTGCAGGCCACCGGCGCGCCCGCGGCGGGGGCGGTGCGCTCGCTGACGACCTCGCCGTCGACGAGGATCCGGCACCGCAGCGCGCCGCTGCCCGAACCCTGCGCGGACAGGCTGTAGAACTCGTCGCGGCCTTCTTCGCTCCTGCGCTCGAAGGTGGTGCTCCACGGCGTCGCCACTTCGGTCTTCTGCATGAGTTCCGAACCCTGCGCGACGTAGGTGACGTTCTGGGCGCCCTTCGCGCCGGAAAGCTCGTAGACGACGGTGTGCAGCACGGTGCGCACCGCGGCCGCGGCTTGTTCGACCTGCTCGATCTGCGGCGCGGGCGGGTTCTGCGCGGGCTTGGAGGCCTTCGGCAACACGTAGCTGGTCAGGGTGACGGCGACGGCCATCACACCCAGCACGACCACGACGGTCCCCAGCGGCTTCAGCCTGCCGGGGGCACCCTGTCCCGGCGCCGATGCCGGAGGGGTCGCGGTGGGAACACCCATGGAGAGGTCTTCTCTCGTCCGAGCGCACTTCCGTCGAGTGCGTCGACTACTTCTCGCACGAAGGTGACTCCGCGTTAGCCGTTATCGGGAAGAAACCCGATATTCACCCTTTTGGGTGTCCCAGTGAGTGGAGAACCCCTGGTCATGGGGCGATCGGCGTAAGCACAGTGAGCCGAACAGCTCACTTTGAGTGACCCGGCCTAGGCGGTGGCCTGCGAGTCCGTGCCCGGCTCGTGAGTGGCGTTTCGGGTTCTAACCCGAAACGCCACTCACGACCCGACCCACGCGCAGGACCCCGCCTAGTCGACGAGACCCGCGTCGGCGAGCAGCCCGAGGACCCGCCGTCCCGCCGGCGGGCAGAGGTGCGCGTCGGCCGACGACAGCCAGGCGGACTCCGCGATCTCACGGCCGGGCGCGGGCTCCCCGCGATGGTCGGCGGTGTAGCAGGTCAGGCGGACGCGGCGGCCGTCCGCGTAACCGTCGGCCTGCTCGTTCAGCAGCGCGAAGAAGCGGAAACTCGGCGGGTCGAGCTCGATGCCGAGTTCCTCCCTGAGCTCCCGGCACAGCCCGGCGACGTCGCCCTCGCCGGGTTCCCGCTTGCCTCCAGGCAGGTAGAACTTGGTCTTTCCCTCGGTCCGCACCGACAGCAGACGGCGGTCGCGGACGTGGATCCAGGCCAGTGAATCGATCTCTGCTTCGGACACGGCCCGATTCTGTCGTAGGACGGGGGCATCATGGCAACCGTGTATCGGGAGACGACGGCACCCGGCGGGCCGTCCGGCGTGGTGCGCTGCCTGTGGGAGGACACGGGCACGGCGCCGAAGCGGATCGTGCCCGACGGCTGCGTGGACCTGGTGGAGAGCGGCGGCGAGGTCTTCGTCGCCGGGCCGGACACCGCGGCCTGGACCTGGGAGACCAGCGGCCCGGCGCGGGGCGTGCGGTTCGCCCCCGGCAGAGCGGGTGACGTCCTGGGCCAGGGCGCCGACGAGCTGCGTGATCAGCGTGTCCCCCTGCGCGATCTGTGGGGCAGGGAAGGCGAGCTGCTGGCCGAACGCGTGCTCTCCGGCGCGGCTTCGCTGATGGACGTCGTCCAGCGGCGCGGGGCCGGCCGGGCCGACCGGGAGGTCTCGGCGTTGATCGCCAGGCTGGACGACGGTGTTCCCCGGGTTTCTGCCGCACTGGACAGTTTCACCACCGGCGAGCGGCAGTTGCGGCGGCGGTTCACCCTCGCGGTCGGCTACGGACCGGCCACGTATCTGCGGGTCACCCGGTTCCAGCGCGCCATCGGTCTCGCGGGAACGGCGCCGGATCTCGCTTCGCTGGCGTTTTCGGCGGGGTACGCCGATCAGGCTCACCTGAGCCGGGATTGCCGGGAGTTCTCGGGGCTGAAGGCGAGCGAGTTCTTCCGCGCCAGGAAGTGAGCGATGTCCACAGTGGACCGGTACAGGTCACGGTAGTGCGGGTAGAACTCGTCGTAGACGTCGGCGTCGGCGCCGGGGCGGACGATCTCGGCGACGGGGTTCCAGGCTTCGAGATCCGGTTCCCTGCCCAGGGCGACCGAGGCGAGGACGGCGTCACCGAACGCGGCGCCGATGGTTTCCACGGGGATCTCCTGCTCGATCCGCGCGACGTCGCTGACGATCCGCGTCCACACCCCGCCCTGTGTCCCGCCGCCGACGGCGACGATCCGGCCGGTGCCGCCACCGGCCTCGCGCATGGCTTCGAGGTTGTGCCGCACGCCGTACGCGGTGCCTTCCAGGGCAGCGCGGTACAGATCCGCACGACCATGGGACGTGGTCAGCCCGGCGACGATCCCTCTCGCGTCCGGGTCGGGCACGGGCGTCCGTTCTCCGGCGAAATACGGCAGCATCAGCAGGCCGCGACTGCCCGCCGGTACCTCGGCCGCCGCGGCGGCCAGCTCCCCGAACCCGCCACCGACGAGTTCCCGCAGCCAATCGGTGATCGCGCCGGAGGTGGCCATCCCCGCGGCGAGCGAATAGCTGCCGGGGAAGACACCTCGGGTCGTCCACAGCCCCTGCCCCGGTCGGGGATCGGCGAGCATCTGGATCAGGAACATGGTGGTGCCGTACATGAGCATGGTGTCGCCGGGCGCGGTGACCCCGACGCTGGTCGCCTCGGCCCAGGCGTCCACCGTTCCCGCCGTCACCGGGATCCCTTGTGGCAAGCCGGTTTCGGCGGCCGCCCCAGCGGTGATCGAACCGGCCACCTCGGTCGGCCACGCGAGCCTCGGCAGCTCGATGCCGGGGGCGATCGCCGCGGCCCGGTCCGGCGCCCAGCGCGCCTCGCGCAGGTCGTACATCGGATCGCATTGGCTCGCCGAATGGTGGTCGAGGACGTATTCACCGGTCAAGCGCAGCACGAGGAACGAACTCGCCATCAGGAAGAGCTTCGCCCGCTCGAACACGTCCGGCTCGTTCTTGGCCAGCCAGCGCCATTTCGGCCCGACGGCCTGTGAGCCGAGCGCGCTCCCGCCGCGTTCCACAATGGATTCTTCGCCGAATTCCCGGTTCAATTCCCGGATTTCGTCGGATGCGCGGGTGTCGACGCCGTAAAGGATCGCGGGACGCAAAGGTTTGCCGGAAGCGTCGGCGGGCAACAGCACCGGCCCGATCCCGCTAACCGACACTCCGATGATGGGATGATCCCCGGCGGCCGCCGAAAGTTCCCGCGCCAGCGCCACGAAGTCTTGCCACCACACGGTTTCCGCGTCGTGCTCGAACCAGCCGGGACGCGGCCGGGAGGTTTCGTGCGGCTGGGACGCCCGTGCCACTATGGTGCCCTGGGAATCGACGAGGACGCCTTTGGAACTCGAGGTGCCGATGTCGACGCCGAGCACCAGGCCCGGTTCCCGCACGACGCCTCCGAACTCCTCCGCGCGAGTAGCGCGATCAGCGGATGGTAACGATTGTCGGCCAAGCTATTCTTCCCGTGCGAGGGTGTCAACACACCTGTGGAAGGGGAGGTCACGGTGGCCACCATCAACGACGTGGCGGCGAAGGCCGGGGTTTCGACGGCGACCGTGTCGAGAACGCTCAACGGGAAGTCCACTGTGGACCCGGTGCTCGCGGCAAGGGTGCAGGCCGCCGCGGCCGAATTGGGATACCACCCGAACGGGCTCGCGAGGAATCTGCGCCGTCAGGAGACCGCGGTACTCGCGCTCATCATCTCCGACGTGGAGAACCCCTTCTTCACCGCGATCGCCCGCGGCGTCGAAGACATCGCGCAGACAGCGGGCTATTCGGTGGTGCTGTGCAACGCCGACGACAACGAGGAAAAGGAGCGGCGCTACATAGACGTCGCGCTCCAGGAACGGGTCGCCGGCGTCGTGCTCTCCCCCACCGGCCGGGCCACCAACGTCGACCGGCTTACCGAACGCGGCACCCCCGTGGTCGCCGTCGACCGGCCGCTGCTGGAGAACACCGGCGATCAGGTCCTGGTCGACACCCGGCTCGCCGCCCGCGACGCCACCCGGCACCTGCTCGACGGCGGGTACCGGCGGGTCGCCTGCGTCAGTGGGCCGCCCGGGGTGCGCACGGCCGAAGACCGGCTGGCCGGTTACACCGACGCGGTCGGCGAGGAGAACGCGCTCACCCGGCGTGCCGAGTTCCGCGCCGAGGGCGGCAGGCTCGCCGCGCTCAGCCTGCTCGACGAGCCCGAGCCGCCGGACGCGCTGCTGGTCGGCAACAGCACGATGACGATCGGTGTCCTGGAGGCCTTGGCCGCCCGAGGCCTGCGCTCGGGACAGGACGTCGGGATCGTGTCGTTCGACGACGCGCCGTGGACGACGCTGATCGACCCGCCGCTGACGGTGGTCGCCCAGCCCGCGAACGAGGTGGGCAGGGTCGCCGCCGAACTGCTGCTCGCCCGGATCGGCGACAGCACGCGCAAGGCCACGACGACCACGCTTCAGGCGAAACTGATCGTGCGCCGGAGTTCACGGCGCGACTGACCCCGGGAGACTTCAGGTGCACGACGTGCCTGGGCGACCGGTTCGCACCGGCCGCCCAGGAACGCCCCACCCCCTTGTTCCCCCAAGCCGGCCCCACACCAGCCGGGTTCTCCGAAGCGGTGGGAAGAAATCGTTTACCTTTCGGAAGGTAAGTTCCTGTTTACCACGTGTCAAGCCGAAGTCCTGGACAAGCTCGCCCGATCCGGGCAGACTGTGGCGGACTTGCCTACTGCGCGTGTTTGATTCCGTGCACTCTGTGTTCATCTCTGGTGAATTCACCCACGAAATCGAGATGAGACCGCACGAACCCGCACAGACGCGTTACCCTAGGCGCTATGTCGATAGCGCTCGAGAACGTTCTCGCCAAGGCGGGCCTGAAGGTCGACGCCAACGAGTTCCTGAACCTCGTCGAGGACGCGGCGCGGAGACTGACCCCACCGAACCCCGATCCGTCCCACTATTTCTCGGCGGACCAGCGGGCCGCGCTCACCGATGTCGGCCTCGACCTCTCCCCCCGGGGCGAGGACGAGCCGGACTTCCGTGCCCGCACGGTCGCCGCGCACGCCGTACTCGCCGATTCGGCGCTGAGTGTGCTGGAAGCGGCGAAGGCGCTGGGCGTGGACGACAGCCGGATCCGGCACCGCCTGAAGGAGGGCAGGCTCACCGGCTGGAAGGATCAGGGCTGGAGGCTGCCCTCCTGGCAGTTCGCCGGCTCCGGGGTGCTGCCCGGCCTGGAGGTCGTGCTGCGCGCCGTCCCCGAGGACCAGCCCGCGCTCGTCGTCGCCGCGTTCATGAGCACCCCGCAGGCCGATCTGGTGATCAACGACCACCCGGCCACCCCGCGCCAGTGGCTCCTCTCCGGCGGCGACCCCGAGCACGTCGCGAGACTGGTGGCCACGCTGGGTTCGCCGTTCTGAGATCCTTGCCCGACGACGGGAATTTCAGTCGGGGGTAGGCCGTAGGCTGACCCCATCGAGCAAGATCACCCGACAAGGACGGACGACTCCCGAGGTATGGCCCGGCTTCCCCTGCCGCCCGCACGCTCTGTCCTGGTCAAGGAGCTGCACCGCACCAACGACGTGGTGACGGTGCACCCCGGCACCAGGCTGGTCAGGATCTTCACCGCGCACGGCAACCACCCCCAGCAGTGGAATTCGTTCCGCTACACCGGCCCGCTCCCGCACGGCCGGTTCGACCCGCAGACCCCCGGTCGCGGCGGTCGCCCGGTCACCGACCCCGGGAACGGCGTCCTGTACTTCGGTCTCACCGTGCGCACCAGCATCGCGGAGGTCTTCCAGACCACGTCGACGGTCGACCGCAAGTCCCGCGGCCCGCGCCTGGTCGTCGTCCGGCCGACCCGCACGCTGCGGCTGCTCGACCTCGCCGGCCTGTGGCCGACCAGGGTCGGCGCCTCGCAGGAGATCTCCAGCGGCCCGAAGAAGATCACCCAGGCCTGGGCCCGGGCCATCCGCGCCGCGTTCGGCGACCTCGACGGCGTCTGGTACCGGTCGTCCATGGACTCCGGCGGCCCCGCGCTCGCGCTGTGGGACCCGCCCGCCGGGAACTCGCTGCCGGTCGCGCCGGACGTGCTGCTCCCGCTGGACCATCCGGGGCTCGACGTCCCGCTGGGCCGGGTGTGCGAAGAGCTGAACTACACGCTGCTCAGCTGAGCTCATACCCTTGTGAGTGGCAAGGACGGCTCCAGCCGAGGGTGTCGCCCGGCCCCATGAAGGCCTGAGGAATCTGGAGCCGGTGTCGCGAAAGCCACTTTCGGGACATCAGACGTCTCGAAAGTGGCTTTCGCGACATGATCACCAGGGCAGTGCCAGGCCCGGCCACGGCCGACGTTGCGAAAGCCACTTTCGCAACGTTGAAGGTTGCGAAAGTGGCTTTCGCAACCCCGGCCATGCTCCTGCCCTCGTGAGTGGTGAGGACGGTTAGAACCGTCCTCACCACTCACGAGGTTCAGAGGTGGCGTCCCCACCACTCCAGCACGGCGTCGAACCGCTGCACCCGGTGCCGCGGCAGCCCGGACCGGGTGAGTTCGTGTCCCTCACCGGGGAACAGCAGGAATTCGGCCGCGACGCCGTTCTGCCGCAGCGCCACGTACATCCGCTGCGCCTGCTCCAGCGGGCATCGCCAGTCCTGCTCGGAGTGCACGACCATGAACGGGATGTCGATCTTCCCCGCGTACGTCAGCGGGCTGCGCTTGCGCTGTTCTTCGATGTCGTCGCCGGCGTAGCCCCCGGCGAAGAACCAGCCGATGTCGGAACTGCCGACGAACGAGTCCCAGGCGTTGACCGCGCGCTCGCTCCACGCGGCGCGGAACCGGCCGCCGTGGTGCGCGGCGAGCCAGCTCGTCATGAACCCGCCGTACGAGCCGCCCATCACGCCGACGCGGTCGCCGTCCAGATTCGGCAGCTTGAGCGCTTCGTCCAGCAGTGCCAGCAGATCGTCCGCGTCCACGGTGCCGAGTCCGTGGACGATGCTCCGGCCGTGGCTTTCGCCGTAGCCGGCGGAACCGCGCGGGTTGCCGAGAACGACGGCGTAGCCCGCGTCGGCGAGCACCTGCGCCTCGTCGAAGACCTTCCATTCGTACGCCGCGAACGGTCCACCGTGGACCATCAGGACCACGGGATGCGGCCCGTCCCCTTCGGGCCGGACGACCCAGCCGTGGACCGGATAGCCGTCCGGGGCGGTCGCGTCCAGTTCCTCCAGCGGCAGGATCCCGGTGTCCCGCAACGCCTTCGAGTAGTCGGTGAGCACACGCTGTTCGCCGCCGGAAAGCAGCACGACGTCACCGGAACTCTCGGGTGTCCCGATCACCGCGACGATCCGTTCGCCGTCGACGGCGAACGACTTCACCGCGGTGCGTTCACCGGCGAGGCGGCGCAGGGACTTCAGCTCGGCGAGTTCGGCGTCGAGGGGAACGGCACGCAGCTCCGCGGCACCGCGATTGCTGACCACGACGAGGACCTCGTCGCCGACGACGACCGGAGGACTGGCCGCGTGGTCGCAGTCCACCGTTTCGACGTCGGTCAGCCGGCGCGGTGACGAAGGCTCGTCACCGGAGGGCCACGGCGCCTGCCAGAGCCCGGTGTTGCGGGCGACGTCTTCCATACCGGGGAATTCGTTGCCGTAGAACAGGATCGAACCGTCCGGAGCGGCGATGGGCCGGTCCGCGGTGCCCAGGGACCGGACCAGTGGCCGGGGTTCGCCACCGCCCGCGGGCATGGCGTAGACGTCCGAACGGACGGTGTCCTCGGCGGCCCAGTCACGCGGGGCGGTGAACAGGATCTGCTCGCCGTCGGCCGTCCAAGAAGGATGGTCGACGTCGGCCCGGTCGTCGGTCAGCGGCGTGAGCTCGGCGGGCGGCTCCTCGTCCAGCGCGGCGACGGC
Source organism: Amycolatopsis roodepoortensis (assembly GCF_024628825.1). Classification (NCBI taxonomy): domain Bacteria; kingdom Bacillati; phylum Actinomycetota; class Actinomycetes; order Pseudonocardiales; family Pseudonocardiaceae; genus Amycolatopsis; species Amycolatopsis roodepoortensis. The sequence continues at coordinate 8,554,837 of NZ_CP102415.1, read as the reverse complement.
GTCCACGACGAACAGACGCCGTGGACGGTCGTTGAGGAAACCCACGTCGTCGACGCGGTAGAAGAGGTTCTTGATGTGCCGCGGCGCTTCTTCGCCCGGCTCCGGGGTTTCGCCGTCCGCGTTCTCGGTGCCGTACCGGCCGGGTTCGGGCACACGGGCGACGAAGGCGATCCGGCGGGAATCGGGTGCCCAGACCGGGGAGCCCGCGCCGAGGGGCAGGCTGGTGATCCGCTTCGCGTCGCCGCCGGCCGCAGGCATCACGTGCACCTGCGGCTTGGCCTCGCGCCCGGAGCCCTCTCCGGCCCGGAGGAACGCGACCCATCGGCCGTCCGGCGAGATGGCGGGGGCGGAGTCCTTGACCCCGTGGGTCCAGGCGCTCTCTCCGCCGCCACCCAGGTCGACCCTGCGCAGGGCGCCGCGGTAGCCGTTCGTCTTCAGATCAGGCCTGCTCACCGCGGTGAGCAGCAGGTCGCCGCGCAGCGTGAGGATGCCGGGGACCGTCAGGGCTTCGATGTCAACGGGACGCACGGCCCCGACGGTACCCGATCCTTAGCAGTTCTAACTACTGATCGAAGATTCCCGCTCAGCGGCTTCCAGCTTCTTCGCCTTCGCGAGGCTGGCCACCGTCGTCACGGTCAGGACCACGACGATGACGCCCAGGGAGACCCAGTTGTTGATGTCCAGCCAGTCCGGGACGACGTGGTACTCGTGCAGCGCGTGCAGGAACAGCTTGGCGCCGATGAAGGCGAGGATCACCGCGAGGCCGTAGGACAGGTACACCAGCTTGGTGACCAGGCCACCGAGCAGGAAGTACAGCTGGCGCAGACCCATCAGCGCGAACGCGTTGGCGGTGAAGACCAGGAAGGCCTCCTGCGTGATACCGAAGATCGCGGGGATCGAGTCGACCGCGAACAGCAGGTCCGCGCTGCCGATCGCGACGATCACCAGGAACATCGGGGTGATCCAGCGCTTGCCGTCCTTCTTCACGAAGGACTTGTGCCCGTGCCACTCTTCGGTGACCGGGAAGAGCTTGCGCACCCAGCGGGTGAGCGCGTTCTCCTCGTATTCCTCTTCTTCGTCCTTGTTGCGGACCATGCTGACCGCGGTCCAGACGAGGACGGCGCCGAAGAGGAAGAAGACCCAGACGAACTGCGCGATCAGCGCGGCGCCCACGGCGATGAACACGCTGCGCATGGCGAGCGCGAGCAGGATGCCGATCAGCAGCACCCGGTGCTGGTGGATCGCGGGCACCTTGAACGACGTCATGATGATCATGAAGATGAACAGGTTGTCGACGCTCAGCGAGTACTCGGTGATGTACCCGGTGAAGAACTGGACACCGAAGTCGTGCCCGGCGAAGACCCAGACGCCGACACCGAACGCGATGGCCACGGCGATGTAGAAGATGACCCACCTGGCGGCCTCGCCGGTGGTGACCTCATGTGGCTTGCGATCGACGATGACCAGGTCCAGCGCGATGAGCGCGAGCAGGCCACCGACCGTGGCGATCCATAGCCACAGGGGAACAGACATGTAACCAACCCTCCGGAAAGTGCACAGCAGCAACTAACCGGAGGTCTCTTCCGCCGGTACGAAAACCGGCCGACGGTGCCGGGGGCCTGCGAAGACCACCGTGCTGACGACACCGCCGCGAAGGAATACTCCCCTCACAGCTGGTCCAGTTTGACCTGTCTGTACGCATGACGCCAGTTAAGGTTGCCCTTGTCACCAAGATGATGGCGTAACTCCCGTCACATCCACCTCTTCTCACTCCTTGAGTACCCGTTCCGGTGGCGGCCTAACGTCACGCTTGTGTGGTCTGTGTGTGCCGGAGAAGCGGTTCTCAGCTTCGGTGAAATACGGTCGTTCCGTGCCCCGAATCCCGCTCCCTCGCACGCGAAGCGCGAAGCTCACCGCGCTCGCCGCGGTCGTGGTGGTCCTGGCCGCCGCGGCCGTCGTGTGGACGAACAGCGAACCCGCGCCGTCCGCGGTCGAAACCCAGGACGCGACCCTCGACCTGCCCGAAACGCCGGGCTCGTCCGAGGTCGTGAAGATCGACACGACCACTTACCTGCCCGAACAGACCCCGGCTCCGGCCGTCCTGCTCGCCCACGGTTTCGGCGGTGACAAGAACAGTGTCGCCGCCGAGGCCCGCGAACTCGCCGGCAAGGGTTTCGTCGTGCTGACCTGGTCCGCACGCGGTTTCGGCCGCAGCACCGGGAAGATCGCGCTGAACGACCCCGACCGCGAGGTCGCCGACGCCAAGAAGCTGATCGACGGACTGACCGCCCGGCCCGAGGTCCTCAAAGAGAACGGCGACCCGAAGGTGGCCGTGTCCGGCGCTTCCTACGGTGGCGCGCTTTCGCTGCTGCTCGCCGGGACCGACAAGCGGGTCGACGCGATCGCGCCGGTGATCACCTACAACGATCTCGCGCAGGGCCTGTTCCCGAACGCCGCCGCACCGGCCGCGCCGAACGCCACGACTCCGGCCGCCGGCGCGTTCACCGCCGACGGCGTCTTCAAGAAGTCGTGGGCGGGCATCTTCTTCTCCGCCGGTTCCGGCGCGGCGCAGAGCGGCTCCCCCGCCAATGACGCGCCCGAAGCGGGTGACGAGACGAGCGAATCCGGTGCGGCACAGGGCACGGGCGCGGCGGGTGCCGCGGCGCAGTCACTGCCGCTCGGCGGCCAGAACGGGCAGCGGCCACCGGCGGGCCCGGCCGACCCTTGTGGACGGTTCACCGCCGAGGTCTGCCAGGCCTACACCGAGCTCGCCACCACGGGGAAGGCGAGCCAGAAGACCGTCGATCTGCTCCGCCGGGTCTCCCCCGCGTCCGTGACGGACAAGATCACCGTGCCGACCCTGCTGGTGCAGGGCGAAAGCGACACGCTGTTCGGGCTGGACCAGTCCGACGCGACCGCCCGGCAGATCACCGCGGCGGGCGGCAAGGTCCGCACGATCTGGTACACCGGCGGCCACGACGGCGGGAAGCCCGGGCAGAAATTGCGCGCGCAGATCGCCGACTTCCTCAAGTTCTCCCTCACCGGGCAGGGCACCGATCCCGGCACCGGGTTCAGTTACGACATCCAGGGCACGCTGCGGGCGAACGGCGCCCCCTCGGTCAGGACCGTCACCGCACCGGCGTACCCGGGAGCGACCGGGGACGCCACCGAGCGGCGGCAGTTCACCCTGGCGGGTCCGGCCCAGCCGGTCGTGCGCCCCGCCGGCGGCAACCCCGCCGCGGTGAGCGGGATCCCCGGGCTGAACGGCGCGGTGGCGGGTTCGTCCCGCCTTTCCGGACTGTTCAGCCTGGACCCGCCGGGGCAGGCGGCGCAGTTCGCGACGCCGCCGCTCGACACGCAGACGATCGCGGCCGGTTCGTCGACGGTCCGGCTCCAGATCTCGGCGGATCCGTCCGCCGCGGCTCCGCAAAGGGAAGCCGTCCTGTTCGCGAAGCTCTACGACGTCAACTCGGAAGGTGTCCGCACGCTTCCGGCCAACGCCGTCGCCCCCTTCCGCGTCTCGGGCCTGCCCGCCGACGGCAGCCCGGTCGAGGTGACCGTGACGCTGCCGGGCATCGTGCGGCCCTTGGAGGCAGGGCACACGCTGCGGCTGGTCGTCGGCACGACCGATCAGGCGTTCTCGACGCCGGTCGAGCCCGCCGTGTTCCGCATCGGGCTGGCGGACGGCGGACGGCTCGGCGTGCCGGTCGTCCCCGGCACCTCGGTCGGCGCGGGCGCGCCCACCGCGCAGCTGCTCGGGATCGCCGGAACGCTGCTCGCGGGGATCGCGATCACCGTGATCGCCGCCTTCCGCCGCCGCCGCGCGCACGACGTCGACGAGAGCCTGGCGAAGACGCCGCTGGTGATCGAAGGTCTGCGCAAGGCGTACGCGGGCGGGTTCGTCGCGGTGAAGGATCTGTCGTTCCGCGTCGAACCCGGTCAGGTGCTCGGCCTGCTCGGGCCGAACGGCGCGGGCAAGACGACCACCCTGCGCATGCTGATGGGACTCATCACGCCGACCGCGGGCACCATCCGCGTATTCGGCCACCTGATCGCGCCCGGCGCGCCGGTCCTGTCCCGGATCGGGTCCTTTGTGGAGGGTTCCGGCTTCCTGCCGCACCTGTCCGGCAAGGAGAACCTGGAGCTGTACTGGGCGAGCACGGGCCGTCCGAGGGACAAGGCGCATTTCGCCGAGGCACTGGAGATCGCCGGGCTCGGCGACGCGGTGAACCGGCGGGTCCGCACCTACAGCCAGGGCATGCGGCAACGGCTCGCGATCGCGCAGGCGATGCTCGGCCTGCCGGAGCTCATGGTGCTCGACGAACCGACCAACGGGCTCGACCCGCCACAGATCCACCAGATGCGCGAGGTGCTCCAGCGCTACGCGGCGACCGGGCGCACCGTGGTGGTCTCGAGCCACCTGCTGGCCGAGGTCGAGCAGACCTGTACGCACGTGGTCGTGATGCACCGCGGCATGCTGGTCGCCTCGGGTGAGGTCGGCGAACTGGCCGCGTCCAGCGGCGAGGCGACGTTCCGCGTCGACAAGCCCGCCGAAGCGGCCGAAGCGCTGCGGAAGGTCGGCGGTGTTTCCGGCGTCGACGTCGACGGCGAACTCGTCCACGCGGATCTCGACGGTCTCGCGCGCGCCGAGGCGGTCGCCGCCCTGGTGCGGGCCGGGGTCGCGGTCGAGCAGGCCGGGCCGCGGCGCCGTCTGGAAGACGCGTTCCTGCAGCTGGTCGGAGAGGACTCGAAGGGTGAGTAAGACCAATGGTTCCGGCCCGGCGACCCGGGCGGATCACGGCGTGCACACCGATCCGGCGGCCCTGCTGGAGCTGACCGAGGTCGCGTCGCACGAACCGACCGAGGTCGGCCCCGACGGGGCGGTGGCGGGTTACCGCGCCGACCGGACGCTGCGGCTCGGCGTCGAGCTGAAACGGCAGCTCAAGCGGCGGCGGACCCAGCTGATGCTGGGGTTCGTCGCGCTGCTGCCGTTCATCCTGGTGATCGCGTTCGAGATCGGGCAGGCCAACCCGAACCGCCGCAGCGGCGGCTTCGTCGACCTCGCCACCGCGAGCGCGCCGAACTTCGTGGTGCTCGCGCTGTTCGTGTCCGGGACGTTCCTGCTCCCGATGATCGTGGCGTTGTTCTACGGCGACACGATCGCGAGCGAGGCGTCGTGGTCGAGCCTGAAGTACCTGCTCGCGATGCCGGTCCCCCGGCATCGGGTGCTGCGGCAGAAGGCGATCGTCTCCGGCATCCTCTCCGCGGTCGCGCTGATCCTGTTGCCGCTGGTCTCGCTGGTGGTCGGCGTGATCTGGTACGGCGCGGGCGACGCGATCAGCCCGACCGGGGACGCGGTGTCGTTCGGCGACAGCCTCGTCGCCATGGGGCTCGCGACGATCTACATCATCCTGCAGCTGGCGTGGGTGGCCGGTCTGGCGATGCTGCTCTCGGTCGCCACCGACGCCCCGCTGGGCGCCGTCGGCGGGGCGGTGATCGTCGCGATCGTTTCGCAGATCCTCGACCAGATCACCGCGCTGGAAGGGCTGCGTGACTACCTTCCGACGCATTTCGCGTTCTCGTGGATGGATCTGATCTCGACCGACATCGACTGGACGAACATGGCCAACGGCATGCTGTCCGCGGCGTTGTACGGCACGGTGTTCTTCCTTCTGGCAGGCCGCCGGTTCGCGACGAAGGACATCACCAGCTGAGAGCGATTCCGTACCGGAAAATCACCGGGGTCCACCGGGAAGACGAAATCCTCTTCCCTGGTGGGCCCCGGTTTTCACTGGCCGTGGCGACCTTCACCCATTAGCGCCGGTAACCGGTGTTTCATGCGCATGAGAACATCGATTTTCCGATCATCGACTCATTGGGTGAAAACCTCGAATTCATCTTCGGACCCCTCCGGGAAATCCTTATCTTCAGTGGAAAGGTGCCGACGCGAGCGGAAAGCGGGGATGTCACCATGACCCAGTCAGTCGAGACCCCGGTCCAGGAATTCTCTCTTGATTGGACCATGAGCACCGGCAAGGGCGGCCGGGTCGGATTCGCCGTCTCGGGCCAGGTGACGCTTCTCGACAACAATCGGTTCTACAAGATCGACGGGGTCCTCTACATCTCCGAGGGCAGCGCCTACTGCCGCGAAATCGGCAATCCGCATCTTTTCGTCCGGCGCAACGGCGTCGAGGAGAGCGGCAGGCAGTGGGGCTGGGAGACCATCTGCAACCGCAAGTCCTGCGCCAGGCTGTGTTCGATGGACGCCTACTTCGTGCGCACCGGCTACTGGGCACCCGCCGACCGCGCCATCCAGCTCAGCATCGGCGCCGAGACCGGCTGGAACCGCAAGCGGTCCTTCAGCCCGACGGTCACCGTGCGGCTCAGGGATTAGCGGTCCACTGTAGATCCTCGCGGGCTCGGGTACGGTCGGGCCATGGCCACCTCCTCGATCCGCGTGGACGACGAAGGCGGGATCGCCGTCGTCACCCTCCAGCACGGCAAGGCGAACACCCTCGACACCGAGTTCTGCCGGGAACTGACGCTCCGGCTCGAAGACGTGCAGCTGAGCGATTGTCGCGGGGTCGTGCTGACCGGCACCGGCGGGATCTTCTCGGCGGGTGTCGACCTGCGGCGAGTGCACGACGGCGGCGCTGACTACATCGAGGACTTCCTGCCCGCGCTGTCGGACGCGTTCCTCTCGGTCTTCGGCTTCCCCGGCCCGGTGGTCGCGGCCGTCAACGGGCACGCGATCGCCGGCGGGGCGGTGCTCGCCGCCGCCTGCGACCGCCGTGTCCTCGCCGACGGCCCCGGCCGGATCGGGATCACCGAGCTGCTCGTCGGCGTGCCGTTCCCGTTGGCGGCGCTGGAGATCCTGCGGTCCGGGTTCGGGGCCGACGTCCTCGCCGAACTCGCCTTCCTCGGCGAGACCCACCTGCCCGCGGACGCGCTCCGGCTCGGCCTGGTGAACGAGGTGACCGCGCCCGAGAACGTCGTCGGGCGGGCGGTGGAGGTGGCCAGGAAGCTCGCCGAGATCCCGGCGGCCGCGTACGCGCACACGAAGGCGCAGCTGCACCGGCCGTTCCACGAGCGGATCGCCGAACACCGTACCGGCGACGACGCCCACGTCCTCGAACTGTGGAGTTCACCCGAAGCCACCGCGGCGATCAAGGCCTATGTCGACCGGGTGTTGCGCGGCGGCTCGACCGGATAGGCGATTGCCCACCGGCGGTGACTCTGTGAGTATCCGACAGCTCAACAGGTCCCGATGGGGAGGGCATGGATGCGGAAGCTCACGGCCGCGTGGCCGGTTCTGGCGATCACCGTTCTCGCCTTGGCCGGGCTCGCCCCGGCCGCGCAGGCGGCACCCGGCGACATCGAGGAAGCGCTCGGGCGGGTCCCCGGGCTGACCGTCGTCTCGGAGAACCCGGCGCCGACCGGATATCGGTTCTTCAAACTCGCCTACACCCAGCCCGTCGACCACCGCAGGCCGGACCGCGGCACCTTCCAGCAGCGGTTCACGTTGCTGCACAAGGAATTCCGGTCGCCAACGGTGGTGTACACGAGCGGGTACAACGTCTCGCAATCGCCCAACCGCTCGGAGCCGACACAGATCGTCGACGGCAACCAGCTGTCCATGGAATATCGGTTCTTCACGCCCTCGCGGCCGGACCACCCGGACTGGGGCAAGCAGCTGACGATCTGGCAGGCCGCCGCCGACCAGCACCGCGCCGTCGAGGCGTTCAAGCGGATCTATCCGGGCAAGTGGCTCGCGACCGGAGGCAGCAAGGGCGGTATGACGGCGACCTACTTCCGTAGGTTTTTCCCGGACGACGTCGACGCGACGATCCCGTACGTCGCGCCCAACGACGTCATCAACTCGCATGACCGCTACAACCGGTTCCTGGCGAACGTCGGCGACGATCCGGCCTGCCGTTCGGCGCTGAAGGCGATCCAGCGTGACGTGCTGACCCGGCGTCCGGAGTTCACGGCGCTCGCCGCCGCCGACGCGGCCAAGAACGGCTACACGTTCAAGACCGTCGGCTCGGCGGACGTGTCGCTGGAGATCTCCGTGATCGACTCGTACTTCGCCTTCTGGCAATACCAGAGGCAGTCGGACTGCGCGACGATCCCGAAGGCGGGCGCCCCGGCGGCGGAGATCTATGCCTGGTTCGAACGCGTCGAGAGCCTCAACACCTACTCCGACCAGAACCTCGAGGTCTACGTCCCGTACTACTTCCAGGCGGCCTACCAGCTCGGCGCCCCCGAGTCCTACGAAGGCTATCTGCGGGATCTGCTGCGCTACCCGGGCTCCAACGTGTCGCGGACGTTCGTGCCGGATTCGGTCGACATCCCGCGGTTCGACCATCTGGCGATGCCGGACATCGACTTCTGGGTGAAGTCCCAGGGGAAGCGGCTGATGTTCGTCAACGGCGAGAACGACCCGTGGAGCGCGGAGCCGTTCAAACTCGGCTTCGGCACGAAGGATTCCTACAGCTACACGGTGCCGGGCGGGAACCACGGCGCCCGGATCTCGCAGCTTCCCGCGGCCCAGGCCGCCGAAGCGACGAACACCGTGCGGCGGTGGGCGGGTCTGCCTCCGGTCTCGCCGGGCGTCAGCACGCGTTCGGCCCCGGCCGGATTCCCGGACTTCGACGCCGACCTGACCATGCTGGAGCGCCGTCGGCTCTGACCCGCCGTCGTGATCCGGTGGACGACACGCGTGATTGACCGGACGACACGCGTGATCAGACGGACGGCACGTGGCCGAACCCGGCCGCAGTCGTGCCGTCCATCCAGTCACGCGTGTCGTCCGCCGGATCACGCGTGTCGTCCGGTCAGTCACGAGACATCGCCGGAGCTGGGCCTCGTGAGCGGCAAGGACGGTCAGAGCCGCCCTTACCGCCCGCGAGGCCGTGCGGCTACTTGATGCCGGCCGCGTCCATGCCCCGGAGCTCCTTCTTGAGGTCCGCGACCTCGTCCCGCAGCCGGGCGGCCAGCTCGAACTGCAGGTCGCGCGCGGCCTGCATCATCTGGTCGGTCATCTGCTGGATGAGATCCGCCAGCTCGGCGCGCGGCATCCCGGCGACGTCCTTGTCGGCGAGCATCCCGGAGCTGCGCACGCGGTCGCCCTGCTCGGGCTTCTTGCCGCGCGAAGAGTTCCGGCCCGAACCGCCGACGGCGACGGACTCCGTGTCCTCGGCCTCGCTGTAGACGCGGTCCAGGATGTCGGCGATCTTCTTCCGCAGGGGCTGCGGGTCGACGCCGCGCTCCTTGTTGTAGGCGACCTGCTTGGCACGGCGGCGATCGGTCTCGTCGATGGCGTGCTGCATCGAGTCCGTGATCTTGTCCGCGTACATGTGCACCTCGCCCGAGACGTTACGGGCGGCGCGGCCGATCGTCTGGATCAGCGACGTGCCACTGCGGAGGAAGCCCTCCTTGTCCGCGTCGAGGATCGCGACCAGCGAGACCTCGGGCAGGTCGAGACCTTCACGAAGGAGGTTGATGCCGACCAGCACGTCGTAATCGCCGGCGCGCAGCTGCCGCAGCAGCTCGACCCGGCGCAGCGTGTCCACCTCGGAGTGCAGGTATCGCACCCGGATGCCCAGCTCCAGCAGGTAGTCGGTGAGGTCCTCGGCCATCTTCTTGGTGAGGGTGGTGACGAGGACGCGCTCGTCCTTCTCGGCCCGCTCGCGGATCTCGTGCACCAGGTCGTCGATCTGGCCCTCGGTGGGCTTCACGACCACCTTCGGGTCGACCAGGCCGGTCGGCCGGATGACCTGCTCGACGAACTCGCCGCCGGCCTGCCCCATCTCGTACGGCCCCGGAGTCGCCGACAGGTAGACCGTCTGTCCGATCCGGTCGGTGAACTCCTCCCAGGTCAGCGGCCGGTTGTCGACCGCGCTGGGCAGCCGGAACCCGAAGTCGACCAGGTTCCGCTTCCGCGACATGTCGCCTTCGAACATGCCGCCGATCTGCGGGACCGTCTGGTGCGACTCGTCGATGACCAGCAGGAAGTCTTCCGGGAAGTAGTCGATGAGGGTCGCGGGCGCGGAGCCGGCGCCGCGGCCGTCGATATGCCGCGAGTAGTTCTCGATACCGGAGCAGAACCCGACCTGGCGCATCATCTCGATGTCGTAGGCGGTGCGCATCCGCAGCCGCTGGGCCTCGAGTAGTTTGCCCTGCTTCTCCAGCTCGGCCAGCCGCTCCTCGAGCTCGGCCTCGATACCGCGGATGGCCTTCTCCATCCGCTCCGGGCCCGCCACGTAGTGGGTGGCCGGGAAGATGCGGACCTCGTCGACCTCCTTGACGATGTCGCCGGTGAGCGGGTGCAGGTAGTACAGCTTTTCGATCTCGTCGCCGAAGAACTCGACACGGATGGCCAGCTCCTCGTACGCCGGGATGATCTCGACCGTGTCGCCGCGGGCGCGGAAGGTGCCGCGCGCGAAGGCGATGTCGTTACGGGTGTACTGCACGTCCACCAGCGCGCGGAGGAAGACGTCCCGGTCGAGCTGCTCGCCGACCTTCAGCTTCGTCGACCGGTCGAGGTACGACTGCGGGGTGCCCAGACCGTAGATGCACGAGACACTCGCGACCACGATGACGTCGCGCCGGGACAGCAGGTTCATCGTCGCCGAGTGCCGCAGCCGCTCGACGTCGTCGTTGATCGACGAGTCCTTCTCGATGTAGGTGTCCGTCTGCGCGATGTACGCCTCGGGCTGGTAGTAGTCGTAGTAACTGACGAAGTATTCGACCGCGTTGTGCGGGAACAGCTCCCTCAGCTCGTTCGCCAGCTGCGCGGCGAGCGTCTTGTTCGGCGCCATCACCAGCGTCGGGCGCTGGACGCGCTCGATCAGCCAGGCCGTCGTCGCCGACTTGCCGGTACCCGTGGCGCCGAGCAGCACGACGTCCTTCTCGCCCGCGTTGATCCTGCGTTCGAGCTCGTCGATGGCCGCCGGCTGGTCACCGGCGGGTTTGTAGTCGCTGACCACCTCGAATCGGCCGCCTGTCCGGGGGATGTCCGTGACGGGGCGGAAGTCCGACTGGGCGAGCACGGGGTGTTCGGTTGCGAAAGCCACGAGAACCAGAGTAAGCGCTGGGTCCGACAGTTTCCGTTTCGCCTGGTCGGATCAGCAGGAACAGTCACAGCAGGAACAGCAGTCACAGTCGCAGTCACAGCTGCTGTTGGGCTTGCCGCTCCACGGGCCGGGGAAGGGATCGCGGCAGCAGAACTGGCACGAACAGCACATGTAGGTCGCCACGGCGCAGCCGAAGAAGAAGTTCCTCGGCTTCGGCGGGACACGGAACTTCGGGACCCAGCAGCCACCGCCCTGACCATCGACCGGTCCGCCCTCGCCGCGGTGCCTGCCCTTCTTCTTCGGCGGCTCCTGCGGCGGGCCTCCGCCACCGGGAGCGCCTGCCGGCGGAGGCGGAGGCTGGTAGCCGCCCTGCGGGTACTGGTGGGGCGGATGAGGCTGGTGAGGATGTTGTTGCGGCTGAGGCCCGGGCCCGATCCAGCCCGGCGGCGGCTGCTGCGGGCCGTGACCGTGCCCGAAGGCGCGCCGCACCGCCTGTCGCAGTTCGTGGACCAGCAGCGCATGCACCAGTTTTGGCTGATCGAACGCCACCTCGCGGAGGGCGAGTTCGACGCCGAGCACCGCGTCGTCGCACAACCGCCGCGCCTCGGCGAGCCCGGTCCCGGTGGCCGTCAGCGGGTTCCACGCGCCGGCGGCCTCGTCCTCCGCGAGGTCCTCGACGGCGTCGAGCAGATGCGCGGCCCGGCCGAACAGGCGTCCGGCCTCGGCCAGCGGCGCCGCGTTCTCCGGGCGGCCCGCCAGGACGGCGGTGTGCGCGAACGCCGCCGCCGTCGCCAGTTCGGCGGGTTCGGTGGCGAGGACGGCCGAATCACCGAGGCGGACGGCGGTTTCGATCTCGGCCTGCCGGTCGACGGCCTCGGTCAGGACGGCCGTGTCGAAGCCGACCCGGATCCCCGTGCGGCTTCCCTGGTCCGCCCAGCGCGTCGCGACCCGCCTCGCGGCCAGTGCGACGGAACGCCGCGCGAAGGCTCCGTCGCGGTCCTCGACGTGGTCACTGATCTTGGCCGACGCCAGCACGAGGGAGACCGCCGCCGCGAGCTGGGCACCGCCACCCTTCGCGACCGACGTCCCCTTCATCGCCCGAAGGGGGCAAGGGCCGGCGTCGCGGCGGCCTTCCGCACGCGGCGACTGCGCTTCGACGAGTGCCGAGATGATCAGCCCGTCATAGTTCGTCACCATTCGGGCGAGATGTCCGTGTTCGTCCCGCAACGCCAGGCAAAGACCGCAGAGATGGGCGAGCCACTCCGCGTGCAGACCCGCGGAAAGCCGGTGGCGGCACGGCCTGATGATCCCGAACATACGTCGACTCCCACTCACCCCACTGGCGGAACCAGCGCACCTTATCCGGCCGGGCGCCGCTGCTCCTCCGAAACCGGCAAACCGTGATCGTCCACCCGGTTGGGCGGTGGTCGCGGGCGGCGCCGCCTTCCAAGATGGGCGGATGACCGCGCTGCATCCGCCCAAGGTCGAGTACTTCGACCCGGCCGCGAAGACCAACACGGACCCCAAGGGCATCGTGAGGGACGTCGAGGAATACCGCGAAGAACCCTTCGGCCTCTACATGGCGCGGCCGACGCCGGGGCGGGCGCAGTTCCACTACATCGAATCCTGGCTGCTGCCGGATCTCGGCCTGCGGATCACCGATTTCTGGTTCACGCCAGGCCACGAACGCGACCAGGACTTCTACCTCGACGTCGTCGACATCCGCCGCGAGGACGGCGTCTGGGTGGCCACCGACCTCTATCTCGACCTCGTCCTGCGGGACAAGAAATCCGTCGAGGTGATCGACGCCGACGAACTCCTCGCCGCGGTCACCGCCGGGCTGCTCTCCCCCGCCGACGGCGAACGCGCGCTCGGCATCAGCCACACGACCGTCGACGGACTGGCAACGCACGGCCACGACCTGCGCGGCTGGCTGTCCACAAAGGACATCACCCTCGGCTGGCGACGGCACTGATCCCCCGCATCCATCGATCGGTTGATCCTGGCTCATCCCTTGGGTGAGCCGATCCTGACCGGCCGATGGATCCCCGGAGAGGCGGCGGCGCGGGACTCTCGATCAAGGGCGTAACCGATCGAGAGGGGGCGGATACCCGTGGTCATGGAGGCCGAGGGACTCCGGGAACGGTCCGATGGACGAGAACGCGGGGAGGTCGCGTCGTTCGCCAGGACACCGGTGCTGGTGATCGCCGGCGCGATGGGGGCGGTCCTCGCGGCGACGGCCGATCGCTACGGCTACTTCGGCGACGAGTTGTACTTCCTGGCGGCCGGACGGCATCTGGACTGGGGGTATGCCGACCAGCCGCCGTTGCTGCCGCTACTGGCCCGCCTGATGGACGCGTTCGGTGCCGATTCACCGTTCGTCCTGCGGATCCCGGCGATGCTCGCGATGATGGCGGGCGTCGTGCTGACGGCGCTCATCGCCAGGGAACTGGGCGGCGGCCGCAAAGCGCAGACGATCGCGGCGGCGACGTTCGCGGTGTCCATCCAGATGCTCGGCGGCGGGCACTACCTGGCCACCAGCACGATCGACCCGTTCCTGTGGGCGCTGCTGATCTGGCTGCTCGTCCGCTGGATGCGGACCCGTGCGGACAAGCTCCTGGTCTTGGCCGGCGTGGTGACCGGCTTCGCCCTGAACACGAAGTTCCTCGTCGGGGGCTTCTGGGTCGTCGTGCTGGCCGCGGCCATGGTGTTCGGGCCTCGTGACCTCGTCCGCCGCCCGGCGCTGTGGCTCGGCGCGCTGATCGCCGTCGCGATGATCGCGCCCACCCTCGTCTGGCAGGCGGCGAACGGCTGGCCGCAACTGACCATGGGCGCCGCGATTTCCCAGGAGGTCTCGGCGGGCTGGGGTGGGCGGATCACCTTCGTCCCGACGCTGGTGCTGAGCGCCGGCATACCGGTGGGGGCGATCCTGGTCTGCTATGGACTGTGGCGCCTGCTGCGGTCCGAACGCCTGCGGCCGTACCGGTTCCTCGGCTGGACCGCGCTCGGCGTCCTCGCCCTGTTCCTCCTGGCGAACGGGCGCTATTACTACGCGGCCGGGATGTTCGCCCCGCTGTTCGCCGCGGCGGCGGTGGAGATCGAAGCGGGCCAGGCGTCGAAGTACTGGCGCTGGATCGCCACCTGGCCGGTGTACCTCCTGGCCGCGATGATCGCGATCCCCCAGGCACTGCCGATTCTCCCGCGTGCGCAGCTGGCGAGCGCTCCGGTGTGGGCGAGGCCGATCTTCGCCGTCGAGGAGGTCGGCTGGCGGGAGATCACGGAGTCGGTGGCACAAGCGCACCGGGCCGCTCCCGATCCGTCCCGGACCGGTGTCGTCACGGCGAAGTACTGGCAGGCCAGCGCCATCGACCACTATGGACCGGAGCTCGGGCTTCCGTCGCCGTCGAGCCCCAACCGCGGCTACGTGACGCTGCCGAGGCCGCCGGAATCGGCACGGGACATCCTGTTCGTCGGGAACGACCCTTCGGGGCTTGTGCCGTACTTCACGCAGGTGCGTGAGGTCGGTGCCCTCGACAACCGCGCCGGGATCGCGAACGTGAGTCAGGGCATGAAGATCTGGCTGGCCACCGGCCGGAACGGGAGCTGGGACACGGTGTGGCCGAAACTCACGGACTGGGGCTTCTGAGCCTCACCGGTCCTCTCACGCCCGACGCGCCACGCCGGTGGCACGTAAGGTGCGAGAGGACCGGCACCCGACGGATCTGCGAGGAATGGATGGAAGCCGCCCCCGCGGCCGAAACACCGACCGTGACCAGTGCGGCGTTCGCCCGGCTCCCGGTGGGGCTCCTCGCCGCCGCGGCCGCGGCGGTCCTGATGGCGACGGCGTGGCGGTACGGCTACTTCGGCGACGAACTGTACTTCCTCTCCGCGGGCAAGCGGCTGGCCTGGGGTTACGCGGATCAGCCGCCGGTGCTCCCGGCCCTGGCGCTGGCCATGGACACGCTCGCGCCGGGAAACGTCTTCGTCTTCCGCCTGCCCGCCGTCCTCGCGACGGCCGCCGGTGTCGTGTTCACCGGGCTCGTCGCCTACGAGATGGGCGGGGACCGCCGGGCGCAGACCCGCGCCGCCGCCGCGTACGCGATCTGCGGGCAGTTCCTCGGCAGCGGGCACTACCTGGCCACCTCGACGATCGACCCGGCGCTGTGGACGCTCATCGCGTGGCTGCTCGTGCGGTGGATGCGGACCCGCGATGACAACCTGCTGCTGTGGCTGGGCATCGCGACCGCCGTCGCGCTGAACGTCAAGCTCCTGATCGCGACGTTCTGGGTCGCCGCCGGGGTCGCGATCCTGGCCTTCGGACCCCGGGATCTCTTGCGCAGGACCAAACTCTGGCTCGGCGCGGGGATCGCCGCCCTCTCGATGGTGCCGACGCTGTGGTGGCAGGCCGCGAACGGCTGGCCGCAACTGGAGATGGGCGACGTCATCGCGCACGAGACCACCGGCGGCTGGAGCGGCCGCGCCGGGTTCCTGCCCGCCCTGCTGACCGGCGCCGGGCTCGGCATCGGTGTGGTCGGAGTCCTTTATGGACTCTGGGTCCTGCTGTTCTCGGCCAGGCTGCGCGAGTACCGGTTCCTCGGCTGGACCGCGGTCGGGGTGATCGCGCTGTTCATCCTGTCGAACGGCCGGTACTACTACGCGGCGGGCATGTTCGGCGTCCTGTGGGCGGGCGCCGCCGTCCACTTCGGACAGTTGAGGCCGTCCCGGTGGTTCCGGTGGATCCCGACCTGGCCGGTGTTCCTGCTTTCCGCGCTGTACACGCTCCCGTACGCGCTGCCGGTGTGGCCGTCCGCCTGGCTCGCGGAAGGCCGGGACGTCCCGCGCCCGGCGTACGCGCTGGAGGAGATCGGCTGGCCCGACCTCGCGCGTTCCGTCGCGGACGCCTATCACCGCCTCCCGCCGGAACAACGCGCGCGCACCACCCTCGTCACGGCCGGGTACTGGCAGGCCGGAGCGCTGGACCGGTACGGCGCCGACTACGGGCTTCCCGCCGTGTACAGCCCCAGCCGGGGCTTCTGGTACTTCGGGCATCCACCCGAGACCGCGGACAGCGTCCTGTTCGTCGGGCCGGATCCGGCGCGGCTGCTGCGTTCGTTCACCGACGCCCGGATCGTCTCCCGCGTGGACAACGCCGCCGGCGTCCGCAACGTAAGCCGGGGGATGCCGATCTGGCTGGTCACCGGCCATACCGAAACGTGGGCCACGGCATGGCCGGGCCTGCGAGAATTCCGGGTATGACCAGCTGGATCCGGTGGCAGGACTCGCTGTGGCCGTCTGCTGACGACGGCGGGTCACTGTGGCGCCCTTGGGGCGGCCGGATCGAGAGGTATCTGCCGTACGCGCTGCTGGCGCTCAGCACGGTGCTCAGTCTCGTGCTTTCCGGCCACGACCCGCTGCCCACCCTGGGGCTGGCCGGAATCGCGGCAGGCTGGCTCCTGCTCGGCTTCACGCTGATACCGGAACGCTGGGAAGATCATCCGGCCGTGGTCGCCGTGTCCTTCGCCGGACTGGTCACGATCGCGGCGGTGCTCGAAGCGCACGACACGATCTTCCTCATCTTCATGATCACCGGGTTCTTCGACGCGATGCGCCTGCGGCCCGCCCCGCTGGCGCTGGCCGGGATCTTCGTGGTCTCCGCGCTGATCAACACGATCCCCAACGGCGGCCCGCTGCGGGCGTTCGCCGATCAGCCCGCGTTGTGGGCCGTGGTCACGCTGGTGCAGACGGCCGCGGTCGGCGGCGGCGGGCTCGTCTCGGCGGCGATGGCACGGCAGCACGCGGAGCGCAAACGCGTGCTCGACGAACTGGCCGCCGCCCAGGAGGAGAACGCGGTGCTGCAACGGCAACTGCTGAGCCAGGCGCACGAAACCGGCGTCCTCGACGAGCGTCAGCGGTTGAGCCAGGAAATCCACGACACGCTCGCCCAGGGCTTCACCGGGATCATCACCCAGCTGGAGGCGGCCGCCGAGGCGAAGGGCGATCCCGCGGAATGGCAGCGGCACGTCGGATCCGCGATGGCCCTGGCACGAGAGAACCTGACCGCCGCCAGGCGTTCGGTGCGGGCGCTCGGCCCGCAGCCACTGGCCGCCGCGACCCTGCCGGACGCGCTCGGCGAGGTCTCCCGGCGATGGAGCGACCGGACCGGTGTGGAGGTCCGATTCACTACCACCGGGACCACGCGGGCGCTGCATCCCGAGATCGAAGCGACGTTGCTGCGGATCACGCAGGAAGCGCTGGCCAACGTCGAGAAGCACGCCGCCGCCACGATCGTGGGGCTCACGTTGTCCTACATGGGCGATCAGGTGACCGTCGACGTCCGGGACGACGGGAAGGGCTTCGAACCGGACACGGCAGGCGATGGTGGTTTCGGCATTCCCGGGATGAAGGCCCGCGTCGCCAGGCTGGCGGGAACACTGCACCTCGAATCCGAGCCGGGCGCCGGGACGGCCGTGTCGGCCGATCTGCCCGCGATCGCGCTGGAGGCCAGGGTATGACGATCACGCTGCTGATCGCCGACGACCATCCCATCGTCCGCGACGGGCTGCGCGGCATCTTCACCGCGGATCAAGGATTCGAGGTGCTCGGAGAGGCGTCGTCCGGCGACGAGGCCGTCGCGCTGACGGAGAAACTCCGCCCCGACGTCGTGCTGATGGATCTGCGGATGCCGGGTTCCGGCGGGGTGGCCGCGATCGCGACGCTGGCGAAGCTCCGTAACCCCGCACGGATCCTCGTACTCACGACCTACGACACCGACACCGACGTCATCCCGGCGATCGAAGCGGGCGCGACCGGCTACCTGCTCAAGGACGCTCCTCGGGAAGAGCTCTTCCGCGCGGTCCGGGCGACGGCGCGGGGCGAGGCGGTGCTCTCCCCCGCCGTCGCCGACGTGATCCTCGGCAGGATGCGCGCACCCACGCCGGAGCCACTGAGCAAGCGGGAGCTGGAGGTCCTCACCCTGATCTCGCGCGGATCGACCAACAAGGAGGCCGCGAAACTGCTGTTCATCAGCGAGGCCACGGTGAAGACGCACCTCGTGCACGCGTACGCCAAGCTCGGGGTGAAGGATCGCGCGGCCGCCGTCGCGGCCGCTTTCGCGCGGGGACTGCTCGGCGGCTGAGGCCTAAGGGGTCCAGCCGGTCGAGTCCGCCCACGCGTCGGCCCGGGTGAAGGCCGCGTCGACCCAGACCTGTTTCTCGTCGGTGTACTGCTCGACCGTTCCATCGCCGGCGTGCTTCGCGGCCATGGCGTTCTTGACCGCCGCGTAGGCGTCGCGCTCGTCCGGGTTCCGCCGCAGCCATTCCGGGAACAGCAGCGCGAGCCGCCAGGCAGGCGTCTCCTGGGAGCGGACGTGCAGGTTGACCGGACGGCGGGGGTCGCCGCCGAAGTGGAACCGCTTGGGCCAGGTGCCCTCTTCACCGTGCGCGTCGTCGTACCACTCCCCCTCCGCCCGCGGGAACCCCGCGTCGGAGAGCGCGTCGGCCAGCTCGTCGGCCTTGTCCAAAGTGGACACGGTCAGCTGGAGGTCGAGGATGTCCTTGGCCGGCAGGCCCGGCACGGACGTCGAACCGATGTGATCGACCCGCACGGCGGCGTCACCCACCACCACGCGAACGCGGGCGAGCGCCCGCTCGGCCTGCACGGGCCAGGTCTCGTCGTACGGCGCGATCTTCGGCGACATCGGCGCGCGCGGCTTGCGGAGCCGGACGTTCGCCTCGAACGGGGTCAGCCTGTCCGCCCACAGCGCGTCGACCTCGGCGAGCACGATGTCGGGCGCCCCGCTGTTGTCGAGCCAGACGTCGGCCACCGCCCGGCGCTGATCGGTCGTGGCCTGCGCCTTGATCCTGGCGCGCGCGTCGTCCTCGGCCATCCCCCGCGCCTCGACCAGGCGACGGACCCGGACCTCCTCTGGCGCGTCGACCATGACGACGAGGTGGTACATCGGCGCGAGCCCGCCTTCGACCAGCAGCGGGATGTCGTGGACGATGATCGCGTCCGGCGGGGCGGCCGCCATCAGTTCGGCCGTCCTGGCGCCGACCCTCGGATGGACGATCGAGTTCAGCCGCTTGCGGGACTCTTCGCCGGCGAACGCCTTGGCGGCGAGCGCGGCCCGGTCCAGCGCGCCCCCGGCGGCGAGGATGTCCTCCCCGAACGCCTCGACGAGTTCGGAGAGCCCCGGTGTCCCCGGCTCGACGACCTCCCTGGCGATCTTGTCGGAGTCGATGAGGACGGCGCCGTGCTCGGAAAGCCGGTTCGCCACCGTCGATTTTCCGGCGCCGATCCCGCCGGTCAGGCCCACACGCAGCATGGCGATCAGCCTAGTGCCGCGAACCGGGCCGACCGCGCAGGGTCACGGGACGCGCACTTCCGGCACAGACGGATGCAAAAGGCAAGTTCATCGTGACGCGAGACTCAACCTTTATGGGTGACACGCCGGGCGGTTACCGGTCTTCGGAGGCTTGATTGCGTACCGTGCGCGGCGAAGGTAGCCCACACGGAGGAAAGATGGCAGACGGTAAGCACGTCGGAAGGCACCGGCTCGGAACGCCGGGCCTGGTGCACTGTGTCCTCCATCGTCCCGTGGCCGACGCCCTCGCCGAATACCGGCGCACGTGGCTGAGCGCGCTCCTCGTTCCCGCCAAGCACAGCTTCGCCGGACTCCGCCGCAAGGCCCGCGCCGCGGCGCTCGAACGCATCTGGGTGCCGTCGGTCCCGTCGGTCCGGACCGCAACCTCCTGACCCCGCCTCCTCCACCGCATTTAGTCCGCTGAATGTGGCGGGAGCCAGCGTCGCGAAAGCCACTTTCGGGACACCAGATGTCTCGAAAGTGGCTTTCGCGACGCCGAAGTCGGCCCGGAGAGGGCGAGGGCAGCGGGACACGGCGACGTGAGCGATGCGGCACCGCCACGCCTTCCCTTCACCGCATTCAGTCCTCTAAATGCGGTAGTTGCGCGTGCAAGGAACGCATCCAGAGGACTAAACGCGGACAAGAAAGCGGCCCCGGTCCGAAGTGGACCGGGGCCGCTGTCTGTCAGCTAGTGGCTGAGCGCCTGGATCAGGCAGCGCCGCCCGACAGCTTCTCGCGGAGAGCCGCGAGCTGCTCGTCGCTGGCGAGCGTGCCACCGCTCTTGGCCTCGGCCGGAGCGGAGGTGTAGCTCTGCTCGCCCGAGTCGCTCGAGGTGACACCGGTCGCGGCGTCCGCGGCGGCTTCGGCGTCGGCCTCGGCTGCCTTCTGGACCTGCTTCATGTGAGCCTCGTAGCGGGTGTGAGCCTCGGCGTACTGACGCTCCCACTCCTCACGCTGCTTGTCGAAGCCTTCCTGCCACTCCTGGGTGTCCGGGTCGAAGCCTTCGGGGTAGATGTAGTTGCCCTCGGCGTCGTACTCGGCGGCCATGCCGTACTGGGTCGGGTCGAACTCGGTCTCCGGCGTGACGCCCTCGTTCGCCTGCTTCAGCGACAGCGAGATGCGACGACGCTCGAGGTCGATGTCGATGACCTTGACCATCACGTCGCCGTTGACCTGGACGACCTGCTCCGGGATCTCCACGTGGCGCTCGGCCAGCTCGGAGATGTGCACCAGGCCCTCGATGCCCTCCTCGACGCGCACGAACGCACCGAACGGGACGAGCTTGGTGACCTTGCCCGGCACGATCTGGCCGATCGCGTGGGTGCGGGCGAACTGACGCCACGGGTCTTCCTGGGTCGCCTTCAGCGACAGCGAGACGCGCTCG
Source organism: Amycolatopsis roodepoortensis (assembly GCF_024628825.1). Classification (NCBI taxonomy): domain Bacteria; kingdom Bacillati; phylum Actinomycetota; class Actinomycetes; order Pseudonocardiales; family Pseudonocardiaceae; genus Amycolatopsis; species Amycolatopsis roodepoortensis. The sequence goes on along the minus strand of NZ_CP102415.1, from coordinate 8,534,013 downwards.
CGGTCCATGTCGACGTCCAGAACCTCGACCGTGACCTCCTGGCCGACCTCGACGACCTCGGACGGGTGGTCGATGTGCTTCCAGGACAGCTCGGAGACGTGCACCAGGCCGTCGACGCCACCCAGGTCCACGAAGGCACCGAAGTTGACGATGGACGACACGACGCCCTTGCGGACCTGACCCTTGGCGAGCGCGTTGAGGAACTCGCTGCGCACCTCGGACTGGGTCTGCTCCAGGTAGGCGCGGCGGGACAGGACCACGTTGTTGCGGTTCTTGTCCAGCTCGATGATCTTCGCCTCGAGCTCGCGGCCGACGTACGGCTGCAGGTCGCGCACGCGGCGCATCTCGACCAGCGACGCGGGCAGGAAGCCGCGGAGGCCGATGTCCAGGATGAGGCCGCCCTTGACGACCTCGATGACGGTGCCCTTGACGGGCTCGTCCTTCTCCTTGAGCTCCTCGATCGTGCCCCAGGCGCGCTCGTACTGCGCGCGCTTCTTGGACAGGATCAGACGGCCTTCCTTGTCCTCCTTCTGGAGGACCAGGGCTTCGACCTCATCGCCGACGGTGACAACCTCAGCCGGGTCGACATCGTGCTTGATGGAGAGCTCGCGCGAGGGGATGACACCCTCGGTCTTGTAGCCGATGTCGAGCAGGACCTCGTCACGATCGACCTTGACGATGGTTCCTTCGACGATGTCGCCATCGTTGAAGTACTTGATCGTCTTGTCGATCGCAGCGAGGAAGTCTTCCTCCGACCCGATGTCGTTGATAGCGACTTGCTGGGGCCCGGCGGGGGCGGTCGGGGCGGTGGCGGTGTCGGTCGTCATTAGGCGGGTTGCTCCGGTGGATGGGAAGTAGTGGGTTTGCAGTTAGGGCACCATGGGCTTCCGACATGAGGCGACCGCATAAGCAAACGTCCACAGGGAACGACCGCGAGCATCACCGCATCCGGTACGCGACCCCCTGACCCGGACGCTGAGCGAACCGGGGGAAAGAGTAGCGCGAACCCACTGCGCTAACAGATATCCTACGCGGCCCCCTGTACACGGCACAATCAGGGTCGCCCGCACGATCACGGCGGGCGGATAAACTGTCCCGCGAAGCCCTGACCTGGGGAAAGGATATCGGTTTGAGCCAGCAGTCCGTCACCGAGCCCGAACGGCACGCCGAGGCCGAGGAGCGGCTCGGCACCGCGGGGGTCGCCTATCGGGCGGTCTCGGCGCCGGAGGCGACCGCCGCCAACCTGGCGTGGTGGGACGCCGACGCCGACGACTACCAGGCGACCCACGGCGGCTTCCTCGGCGACGCGGACTTCGTCTGGTGCCCGGAGGGCGTCCGAGAGGCCGATGTCGCGCTTCTGGGTGAAGTCGGCGGCAAGCGGATCCTCGAGGTCGGCTGCGGGCAGGCGGCCTGCTCGCGCTGGCTCGCCGCGCAGGGCGCCGACGCGGTGGCGACCGATCTGTCGGCGGGCATGCTGCGCCACGCGAGGGAGGGCAACGAACGGACCGGCACCCCCGTCCCGCTCGTGCAGGCGACGGCGGAGTCGCTCCCGTTCGCCGACGCGAGTTTCGACGCGGCGTGCTCGGCCTTCGGCGCGGTGCCGTTCGTCGCGTCGGTGGACGTCGTGTTCGCCGAAGTGCACCGCGTGCTCAGGCCGGGGGCCCGCTGGGTGTTCTCGGTGACCCATCCGATGCGCTGGATCTTCCCCGACGACCCCGGCCCGCAGGGGCTCACCGTCACCCAGCCGTATTTCGACCGCACGCCGTACGTCGAGGTCGACGAAGAGGGCGTCGCGACCTACGTCGAGTACCACCGCACCCTCGGTGACTACGTCCGCGCGCTCGCCGACGCCGGGTTCGCGCTGACCGATCTCATCGAGCCCGCCTGGCCCGAGGGCCACTCCCGCACGTGGGGCCAGTGGAGCCCGTTGCGCGGCAAGCTCTTCCCCGGTACGGCGATCTTCTGCACCCAGCGGGGATGACCCCGGCGGCGGAGCGGCAGCGGGCGCGGTTCGCCGCACTCGACCCGATGCTCCCGCCGCCGCCCCCGCTCCCGGCGGGCGAAACCGTCGAGGCGGCCGGCGCCTTCGGGACGATCACGCACGTGCGGTTCGCGGCGGGTTCCTGGCAACGGCTCTGGAGCCCGGCTCATCTGCAGATCCTCTCCGCGATCCTTCCGGCCGACGCCGGCGCGGGGATGAGCGCGCTGCTCTCCGCCTGGCGCGAGCGGATCGCGCTCGCCGACGCCGAACCCGATTCGTCGTGCACGGTCACCTGGCCCAGCCGCGACGTCACGGTGTCACGCGCACTGCTCGACCACGGGCTCGCGCCGCAACTGGCACTGGCCGTCCGCGCGCCCGCGGCGGGTGAGGAGTACTGCGTACCCGGCGTGACGATCCGCGCGTCGACACACGGCGACCTCGAAGAGATCGTCGGCCTGCGCTTGGAAGAACTCCGCTACACCTCGCTGGTCGGCCACGGTGTCGTCCGGCCGGGGGCCGAGGCCCTGCTCGCGGAAGAGGTCCGGCGGGGCCTGCAGTTCGGCGGCCGCGTGTGGATCGCCGAAGAGGAGGGCGTCACGGTGGGGATCGTGACCACGGGAAAGCGCTCCCCGATCCCCGGTGACGCGCTCGCCGGGCGGCTGCCGCCCGGCGAGTGGGGCTATGTCGGCACGCTCGCGGTGACCGCGGCCGCGCGGGGCCGCGGGATCGGGCGCGCGCTGACCGCCGTCGCGCACGACGAACTGTTCTCGCCGTCGCTGCGCGGTACCTTCGTCTCGTACAATCCGGCCAATCCGCTCTCCCCGGTGTTCTGGCACCGGCAGGGTTATCGTCCACTGTGGACGACGTGGGCCGCCAGTCCCGCCGCGGCCCTGCGGTAGCGGTCGATCCGGGGGACGGACGGGATGGAAATCGAGAAGACGTTGCTCGACGCGCACCGCGCCCGGTTCGCGGCGATCGACCGGCTCCTGCCCGAGGCCGCGTCGCCCCCGGTCGGCGGCGAGCGTGTGGACGCCGCCACGGCGGCGGGTGTCCAGGTCACCGGCGTGGTGCAACGTCAGCTGCACGGCCCGGACGACGTCACCCTGCTCTGGTCGGCCGCCGACGCCCGGCAGCTGTTCCCGTTCGTCGGCGACACCGGCACCGAGGGCATGGACGTGCTGCTGCGCGCGTGGCGGACGCGGATGGACGCCGAAACCCCCGGCGAGGACTCGGCCTGCGTGATCAACTGGCCGAGCCGCGACGCGGAGGCGATCCGCGCCTTCCTCGACCACGGGCTGGTGCCGATGTCCGCGCTCGCCGTGCGCACCGGGCGCCGTCGCGGCGATCCGGGCGCCGACGGTGTGACCGTCCGCCGCGCCCGGCACGCAGACTTCGACACCCTGCTCGCGCTGGCCGTGTCGACGCACGACTACATCGGTCAGGTCGCCACCCGGTACCGCCCGAACGCCGCCGAACTGCTCGCCCCGGCGCTGGAGCTCGCCCTCGACAAGGACCGGCCGCTGCTGTGGCTGGCCGAACGGGACGCCCGCATCGCCGCGTTCGCGCACGGCGCCTGGATCACCTCGTCGCCGGGTTCGGCCGAGGCCGAGCTCCTCCCCCACGGCCGCTGGGGTTACGTCAACAACGTGGTCACCGTGCCCGCCCTGCGCGGGAGCGGTCTCGGCCGCACACTGATGGCGGCGGTGCACGAGGAGTTCGCCGCGGGCGGCGCGGACGGCACGTACCTCTACTACAACCCGACCAACCCGCTTTCTTCGGTGTTCTGGCACCGCCAGGGTTATCGTCCACTGTGGACGTCCTGGGAGGTCCATCCGGCTTCGGCCCTGCGTTAGCTGTCCGGTTTGCGGTGGTTTCGTCACTCTTGCGTGTGACATGAGCCCCCCACGGTTGTATCCCTCCCAGGTCAGGGCTAACTTTTGAACTGACCAGTCAGTTCAAGTTCCGCGAGTCACCGACCTGGGAGTTCTTCGTGCGGGTTCAAGCCGACAGGGTGTCCGTGACCGGACCCCACGGCACGTTGCTGTCGCCTACCTCGCTCACCGTTTCGGGCGGTGAGCTGGCGATCGTGCACGGCGAGCCAGGGGTCGGCGTCACCGCCTTCGGACTGGCGCTGGCAGGCAGGCTGAAGCCCGCCACCGGGACGGTGACCGTCGAGGGCGGCGATCCGCGGAAGGTCGTGGCGATCGTCGACGCCCCCGGCGTGAGCGAGCCGGACGGCGCGTTGTCGCTGCAGGTCGTCGTCGGTGAGGAACTCGAACTGGCGAAGCGCCCGGCGAACAAGGCCGCCGTCGCGAGCTGGCTGGCCGAGCACGACGCCGCCGCTTACGCCACCACCCGCTTCGAAAACCTCGAACCGGTGACGCGCACGCGGCTGCTCACGGCCCTCGCCGCGGACCGCAAGGGGGTCGGCGTCCTCGTGCTCGACACCCCGGACCGGCACACCAGCGACGTCGACAGCTGGGCGAAGCTCGCCCGCGAACACGCCGAGCGCGGCCTCGCCGTCATCGTGCTCACCGCCACCACCCCGGTTTCGGCCCTGCCGGAGAAACCCGCCCTCTGCGGCGCCCTCGATCAGCCCGACCCCGTGCGCTGCGCGCCCGTCGAGCCCGAGCCTGCCGAAACCGCGGAGATCGAAAAGACTTCAGGAGACCAGGAATGAACCCCGTCCGGATCGCCGCCAACGAGCTGCGCCGGCTGAGCAGCGGCACCCTGCCGAAGCTCGCCATGGCCGCGCTCGTCCTGGTGCCGCTGCTCTACGCGTCCTTCTACCTCTACGCGAACTACGACCCGTACTCGCGTCTGGACAAGCTGCCCGCCGCCGTCTTCACCGCCGACACCGGCGCGAAGGACTCGGCCGGCGCGGAACGCAACGTCGGCCGCGAGGTCACCGACGAACTGGTCAAGTCCGGCACCTTCCAGTGGCACGAGGTCTCGCCGGAGGAGGCGGCGAAGGGCGTCCGCGACGACAAGTACTCGTTCGCGATCGGCATCCCGCGCGACTTCTCCACCGCGCTGCTGTCCTCGGGCAACTTCCAGCCCCAGCAGGCGACGATCACGCTGACCACCAACGACGCGAACAACTACCTATCCGGGACCATCGCGAAACAGGTGGCCGAACAGGTCCGCAAGACGATCGCGGAGAAGGTCGGCAGCGAGGCGGCGGACAAGTTCCTGGTCGGTTTCTCCACGATCTACGGCAAGATCCAGGAGGCGTCGACGGGTGCTTCACAGCTCGCCGACGGCGCGGGCAAGCTCAAGACCGGGCAGCAGCAACTGGCGGACGGCGCCTCCCAGCTCGCCTCCGGCAGCTCCCAGCTGGCGACCGGGCTCGGCACCCTGAAATCCAGTACCGCCCAGCTCCCCGCGCAGACGCAGAAGCTCGCCGACGGCGCCGGTCAGGTCGCCGACGGCAACCAGAAGGTCTCCGACGCCGCCTCGCTCGCGGCGACGGCGTCCGGGGACATCCAAGCCAAACTCGACGGTTACCGCACCCAGCTCGCGCAGGACCTGCGCGCCGCCGAAGTCCCCGAGGCGAAGGTGCAGGAGATCCTGAGCCGCCTCGACACGCTGCGGTCACCGGTCGACCAGGCGAACACGAAGATCCAGGGCGCGAACAGCCAGCTCGCCCAGCTCGCGTCCGGTGCCCGGCAGGTGTCCGACGGCGCGCACCAGCTGGCCTCGGCCACCCCGCAGCTCACCAGCGGCATCGCGCAGGCCGCCGACGCGTCGAACCAGATCCGTGACGGCGCCGCGAAGCTCAACGACGGCGAGAAGTCCGCGCTCACCGGCACGAACCAGCTCGCCGACGGTTCGGTGCAGCTGCGCGACGGGCTCGCCGCCGGGCTCAAGGAGATCCCGAACCCGGACGACCCGACCCGCGCGGCGACCGCCAACACCATCGCCGACCCGGTGGCGGTCAACTCCTCCGGTGTCGCCTCGGCCGGGACCTACGGCGCCGGTCTCGCCCCGTTCTTCATCTCGCTCGCGACCTGGATCGGCGCGTTCGTGCTGTTCCTGTTGCTGCGCCCGCTCTCGACCCGCGCCCTGACCGCCGGCGCGTCGCCGTTCAAGGTCGCGCTCGGCGGCTGGCTGTCCTCGGCGCTGCTCGGGATCGCGCAGGTGATCGTGCTGTTCGGCGCGGTGACCTGGCTGGTCGGCATCGACGTCGCGCATCCGCTCGGCGCGATCGGGTTCGCGGTGCTGGTGTCGCTGACCTTCACGTCCGTGGTGCACGCGCTCAACGCGTTCTTCGGCGCCGTCGGTAAGTTCCTGGGCCTGGTGCTGCTGGTGCTGCAACTGGTCAGCGCGGGCGGCACGTTCCCGTGGCAGACCATCCCGGACGCGTTGTACCCGTTGCACATCGTGCTGCCGATGGGTTACGCGATCGACGGGTTCCGGCACCTGCTCTACAGTGGCGCCTCGATGGAGATCCTCGGTGACATCGGCGTCCTGGTCGCGTATCTCGTCGGCGGGATCCTGGTCTCGACGCTGGCGGCGCGGAAACGGCGCACGTGGACGGTTTCGGCGCTGAAACCCGAGCTCGCGTTGTGAGTCCACGGGGTGAGGCGACGAAGCAGAAGCTGTTCGAGGCGACCCTGCGGCTGTCCGCCAGCCGCGGCCTCGTCGGCCTGACGGTGGACGACATCGCGGCCGAGGCGAAGGTCGCGAAGGGCACCGTCTACTACAACTTCGGCAGCAAGGACGGTCTTGTCGACGCGCTGCTGCGCTACGGCGTCGGCGTGCTCGCGGACCGGCTGCGCGCGGCCACCGGCGACGGCGACCCGATGGACGTCATCGAGTCGCAAGTGGACGGTGCGCTGGAGTTCATCGCCGAATACCCCGGTTTCTCGCAGATCCTGGTGAGCGAGATGTGGCGCACGCCCGGCACCTGGCACGAAACGCTGACGTTGCTGCGCGAGGAGATCATCTCGATCGTGCGCGAACAGCTCCACCGGCTGGACGCCGCCGGGCGGCTGCCCGACGGCGTCCAGATCCCGACGGCGGCGGCCGGGTTGTTCGGCACGATGCTGGTGGTCGCCCTCGACTGGCAGGTGTTCCAGCCGAAGCGGACGCGGGCCGACGTGCGGGAATCGGTGATGGTGCTGATCCGGGGCCTCGGCCGCTAGCCGTAACTCACGTGATCAGAGCCGTAACTCGCGTGCTTGGACTCGTAACTCGCGAGTTACGGCTTCAATCACGCGAGTTACGAGTCTGATCACGCGAGTTACGGCTTCGATCACGCGTCTTCGGTGTTTCGGGCCCACTTCAGCTTGACCTCGAAGTTGCCCTCCAGGCCCGTTTTCGCGATGACCGCGCCCGCCTGCGCGGTCAGCTTGACGCCGAACTTGAGCTCGACCTCGTCCGGCCCCCTGGTCATCGACCGGAAGGTGTCCAACGCCGCCACCGCCGCGTCCTTGACGTTCACGAGCGCCGCTTCGAAGGACCCCTTGGCGTCCTCGACCACGTCGTCACGCCGGGAGACCCGGGAGGTCCCGGGGACCGGGTCGATCTCGACGACCACCGAACCGCCGCCTTCGAGGGGGAACCGCGCCAGGTCGTTCACCGATGCTCCTCACTGTCCACAATGGATTTTCAACCATTCGCCGGACTGGATGCTCTCCCGGACGTCGTCGAGCTGTTTCAGCAGGATGTCGAGGCGGTCCCGGTTGCTCAGGTACTCCAGGACGGCACGGTGGAACGCGCCGGTCATCGTCGCGGGCATCAGGTCCGAGGCGTCGAAGCACAGCGCGGACGCCGTGGTGATCGTCTCCGCTACCTTCCGGCTCACCGGGTCCGGGTAGACGTCGAGGCCGAGTTTTCCGTTGGCGGAGAAGGCGTTCGCGCGGGGAATCGACGGCCAGATCCGCTGCGCCTTTTCCGAGGCGAGGAATTCCATCAGCTTCCGCGCCCCGGGCGTCCCCTGGAACATCCCGGCGAGGTCGGCGGCGACCTCGGAGACGTCCCGTCCCGGGAAGGCGAGGAAGTCGAAATCGGTGCCGGGCTTGGGGAACGTGCCATCGGGCCGCTGGAAATTCTGGTACCGGCTCATGATGAACGACGCCTGGTGTTCCAGCGCGCATCCGGGCGGATCGGCGAACATCGGCTTGCCCGCGTCGCCGAAGTCGGTCAGCAGGGCGGCCGCGGTCCCGCCGCGGATCGCGCTGGGCTCGAGCAGGGAACCCCAGTCCAGCCAGGCCTGTTTGACCTCCGGCGACCTCCATTCGAGGCCGCCGGACGCCCACTGCCGGTACTTGCCGGGGCCCGCCGAGTGCAACAGGATGTCCTCGATCCAGTCGGTTCCCGGCCAGCCCGAGGTTGGCGGGGCACCCATCCCGACGCACCAGGGCGTACCGCCGGCGGCCACCAGCCCGGCGGAGTACTCGCGGAGGCCGGCGAACGTCGTGGGCCGGATCCCGGTCATCCGCGCCGGGTCGTACCAGATCAGGCTCTTGAGGTCGGCCTTCACCGCGACCGCGTACAACCTCTCGGTGCCGATCTGCTGCAGCGTGACCCATTGCTGGCTGAAGGACCGGGTCACGGCGGCGGAGAGGTCTTGGTCGAGCGGCAGCAGGTCGCCCGACTTCTGGTACTTCGCCAGCACCCCGGCGTTGGGCAGCACGGCCACGTCCGGCGGCGTGCCACGCTGGACGTCCGAAGCGAGCACCTGGTCGACGGCCCGCGTGCCCTCGTAGAGGTAGTCGATCCCGGTGTCGGCCTTGAACGCGTCGAGCACCTGGCGGAACGCCTTCTCCTCCTCCCCGGTCCAGGACGCGAGGACGACGACGGGCCCGTCTTCCGCCGACGCCGAACAGCCGCCCGCGAGCAGCGACAGCGCCATCACCACGGCCAGCAGGCGTTTCACGGGCGGTACCGGTATTCGTCGATCCTGGCGTGCAAGCCGAGCAGGACGAGCGCGCCCGCGAGCAGGGTGCCCGCCGGGATCAGGAATTCCCGCCCGCCGGATTCGGCCGCGGCGGAGGCGTCGGCCGCCACCGCCTTCGCGCCCGCCGTGGCGACCCGGGTGTTGTCGGTCGCCGGCGCGGAGGCCTGCCGTGCCCGCTCCCGGAAACCGTCGACGGTCACACCGCATCCCTGCTCCTCGTCGCAGTATCCGGCCAGCAGCTCGGCGAGCCGTCGCTGGCCGTCTTCGTCGGCCGCCTTGATCTGCGCGGCCCGAGCGGCGGCGACACCGTCGAGCCGCTCCCCGACCGAGTCGAGCCGGTCACGGCTGACCAGGGTGAACACCAGGGCGACGCCGATGGCGGCGATCAGCACGGTCGCCGCGAGCAGCGGGACGTTCGCCACGCGGCGGAACCGTTTCCTCAGGTACAGCTGGGTGAAGACCAGCAGCACCAAGAGCGCGAGCACCGGCAGAAGCCACAGCGGGAGCATCGCGAGGCTCATCCCGGTGGACGTCAGCTGCCGGTTCAGTGCCTCGCGTTGCCTGCCCTGCAACAGGTCCAGCTCCTCCAGGACACCGCCCGGAGCGTGCAGCAACCGTGAGGCGTGCCAGAGGTCGACGGCACCGAGGACGGCGGCGTCCGGCTGACGGAAGTGCACGTCGGCCTGCCCGATGGAGCCCGAGTAGGCCGCGACCTGGCTTTCGATCACCTGCAGCGCGTTACCGCCTTCTTCACCCGCCTGGTTGAACTCCGCGACCCTCGCGAGGCTCTGGCTCGCCAGCGCCAGCTGATTCGAGTACTCCTGCCCCGGTCCGGCGAGTTTCGCCTCGCCGGAGGCGAAACTCGCGATCGCCGCGGCGTCGGCGGCCACCAGCGCGGCCCGCGCGGCGGTCACTTCGAGTACCGCGTGCGCGGTGCGGTCGCGGACGGTCTCCGCCGTGTTCTGGACGTTCTGGAACGCCCACAGCGACACCACCAGTACCGCGAGGGTGAGCGCCAGCAGGGCGGTCCGGAGCCGGACCAGCCGCACCCGGGTGGCCGTCACGAAACCGCCTCGCCGAACGGTCTTCCGCAGCCGACGCAGAAGTTCGCCCCGGCGGGCGAAAGCGCGGGGCAGACGGGACAGGTGAGTGGTGCTCCTCCGGGCATCGGCCGATCTTCCTGCGGAAGCGCGATTTCCGAAACCCTCGACGGGATGACGACGTGCAACGCGTGGCTGCGCGTCGCGTCCGGCCGCAGGCGCACGACCCCGTTCTCGGCGTCGACGATCTCCACGACCCCCGAGAGACGGCTGAGCGTTTCTTCGTCGCCCGCGGCCGTGGCCAAGGCGACCGCCCGGCCCCAGGCCCGCTCGGCCCCGGCCTGGTCGCCCGCCGCATAGGCGTCGCCGCCGGAGGTCAGCGCCTCGCCGAGATCGGCCTGGGCAGCGTATTTCGAGACCATCGGGTGAATCAGCGTCGGCGGGATCGGGTCGTGGGTCCACCGCCCCGCGATGGCCAGCGCGTCCTCCTCGACCGTGGCTCCCGGCACCGGAACGAGTTCCGTCCACGCCAGCTGACGATCCTGCCCGTGGCTGGGTTCGAGATCCGGATCGAGATCCAGGATCAGCTGGTAATCCCGCGTCTCGTCGCTCGCGAACGAACCGAGCGACAGCTCCTGCTCGCGGACACCGACCTCCTGGCACCGGTCGGTGAGGTCGTACTCGTCCGGGAACACCTGCTTGACCGACCGCAGCCTGCTGAACGGCATGGTGCCGACGCGCAGGCGGACCTCGGGCAGCACCTTCGTCATCGCGCTCTCGACCAGCTGCCGGAAATCCTCGGCGAGCTTGTCGTCCTCGACGACCGAGTCGACGTTCCCGCGCAGCACCCGGCCGATCAGGGTGAGTTCGGCGGGCTCCCACCCGTCACCGATCCCCCTGGCGTCGCAGACGAACCGGCCCTCACAGGCGTTCAGCACGCTCATCAGGTCGGCCCTGGTCTGCGAATCGTTGCGGCCGTCGGTGAGCAGGATCGCGTGGCGGACGGCGTCGGGCACGAGGTCGAAGAGGTCACGTGCCTTGGCGAGCCAGGCACCCATCGCGGTGCCGCCGACGGCCGCGAGGTGTCCGACGGCGGCGCGCGCCTCCGCCCGGGTCGCCGCGGAGGCGGTCACCAGGCCGTCTTCGGCCGGGTAGATCATCTTCGCGCGGTCGGTGCCCTGGATGACGGCGAACCGCACGCCGTCGGGCAGGACGTCGATGGCCGCCGCTGCCGCCCGCCGGGCCTCGCCGATCTTGGTGCTGGGGAAGCGCATCGAACTGGAGCAGTCGATCATCAGGACTTCGGCGGCCGTCCTGGACACGGCCGCCTCGCCGCCGCGGGAGACGACCCGGACGATCGCAGTCATCGTCCGGTCGCCCTCGGCAAGGAACTTGTTCTGGTGCACTTCGAGGCCCAGACTCGGCTCCCTCATTTCGCCCCTTTCACACCAAGGTCACCGGTCTCACGGAATTGGCGAGATCGATCAGCACGTCGTGCGCTTCCGCCGTCGGCGCGTGGTGGGCGAGCCGCCGGTACGACTTGTCCAGCACCGTGCGGGCGCCCGTCTCGCCCGCGCGCAGGATCTCGCCTTCGGTGATCCCGTCCTGCCCGAGGAGCACGGCGGCCAGCCCGGTCTCGCGCACGGCGGTCACCAGCCTGTCGAAGGAATCGCCGTCGAGGTCCAGAGCGGTCAGCCGGACCACGGCGTCGTCGAGTTCGGCCGACGCCGGGAGATCCCCCGTCCCCGGCATCGGCGCGGACAGCACCCGCACCCCGGCGATCCGCGCCGCCTCGTCGTAGCGCGAGAATTCCGGGACCTGGTCGAGGATTTCGACGGCGGCGGCGCGGTTGCCACGCAGCAGCCGGACCCGCGCGAGCCCGAACGCCGCGCTGACCTGCGACCGGTCCCGCACCCACAGTGCGTCGTAGTACCGCTCGGCGGCGGCCGCGCCGTTGAGGTGCTCCTCGCAGAGCCCGAGCGCGAGTTTCGGCGGCTCCTCGCCGGGGATGTCGCGGTACACGGCGGTGAACTTCTCCTTCGCCGCCGCGAAATCGCCGGCGCCGAGCGCGAGCAGGCCGCGGTGCCACGCCACTCGCCAGTCATGGGCGGCGCGCTCGCCGAGCAGCCGTTCGGCCTCAGCCACCGCCAGAGCGCCTTCGACGGTCGCCCCGAGCTCCAGATGTGCCCGGCAGCGGCGGAACTCGACCTCGACCGAACCCGGTACCTTGTCGAGCTTCTTCAGCAGCCGCGCGGCATCGGGCGCCCGGACGGCGCGCAGGAAGCTCGCCTGCGGGTCGTCCGGATCCTCGCGCGGCACGGGGAGCCCGACGGCGATCTCCGCGGCGCTCGGACGCGCGCCGAGCGAGACGGGTGTCCCGCGCGTCCAGTGCTCCAACGGCGGCGCCTGCCCGAGCCCCGCGTCGAGCAGGACCGCCCCTTCGGCGAACAACGTCGAGCCGGCGGGCCGGGATTGCTTGTCCCGCAAGGAAAGGATTTCGCTCAGCACACCGTCGAGCTGGACCAGCATCTCGCGCGCGGTCGCGAACCGTTGCTCGAACGGGGCGGTCGCGCGATCGAGGACCCGGAGGAACGATTCGATGCCGAACCGGACACCCCGCGCGTCGGTGGTGACCGACCAGCCGTCGCTGGCCTGGAAGAGCTCCCGCAGCGTCACGCCGACGGTGTGGATGTCGGACCGGACGGTGAGCCCGTGTTTCACCCGTTCCGCCGGGGTCACCTGATAGTGCTCGGTGCCGACGATCGGGCTCTCGTCGTCGGTGATCTTGCGGATCGCGCCGAAATCGATGAGCTTGATCCGCTTCTCGCCGTGGATCACGTTGTCCGGCTTCATGTCGCAGTACAGCAGGCCTTCGCCGTGCAGGTAGTCGAGCGCGGTCAGGATCTCGCGGCCGTACGCCACGACGTGCTCGACGAGCAGCCGTCCTTCACTGGAGTCCAGCCCGGCCCGGCCGCGGTTCTTGACCTCCCGCAGGGAAAGCCCGTCGACGAACTCCATGACGATGTAGCGGAGGCCCTCGTGTTCGACCACGTCGAGGATCCTGACGACGTTCGGGTGGTCCAGCGCGGTGAGCACCTGGCTTTCGGTCTCCGCGATCCGGACGGCGGCGGTGTTGTTCGTGTTGATGAGGCCCTTGAGCGCGACGTACCGGTCGCCGAGGCCGGAATCCGTCGCCAGGTAGACGAAGCCGAGTCCACCGCGCGCGACACAGCCGAGCACGTGGTACCGGCCGTCGACCACGTCACCTGCCGCGAGCTTGGGCGCGAAGGAGAACGGCGTCCGGCAGACCGGGCAGAACCCCTCGGTGGGCGCGGGCCCGCCGCCGATCGAGCGGCCGACCGGGGTGGCCGTGCATCCGTGCTTGCCGCAGAACCGTTCCTCCTCCGGGACATGCGGCTCGGTGAGCAGACGGCCCGCGACGTCCGGGAGTTCGACGACCGGCAGCGGGACCCGGTCGTCCGCGCTCGCGTGGCCCGCGATCTGCTGGGAACGGGTGACCACCGTGCTGGTGATCCTGGTCGGCGCCTCGCCGGGGCCGGGGATCACCAGGGTCGGTTTCTCCCGCGGCGCGGGCTCTTCCGGCGCCCCTGGCGGCAGTCCGCAGATCTTGCAGAAGCCGGTCTTGCCGAGTACACCCGGGCAGCCGTCCCGTCCGCAGGCCGTCATCCGTCGATCCGTTTCCGTACGGTGTCCGCGTATCGCTCGACGGCCTCCGCCGCGGCCGCGAGGTCACAAGGTCCTTCGAAGAGCATCCGCCAGGCGGGTGCATAGGCGGCATCCAGTTCGACGTCTTCGACGAGGCCGCTGTTACGCGCCATCTCGCCGTACGCGTCGAGCCGGGCGCGCAGTTCCGCGCGCCGCGCGAGGTTCTCGTCGAGGAGGCGACGGAGGTCGCGGGCGCGCTCGACGGTCTTGGCCACGGCTCGCTCGCAGACCGGAAGCTGCCGTTTCACCCAATCGGTGTCGCCGTCCTGCTCCGCCGAACGCAGTTGTGTCAACGCGCCTCTCAGCCGTCGTGCCTTGGGATGGACATGCGGTGCGTCCGAGAAGCGGGGCGCGTCGCTCAGATTGTCCTTCTCCAGACTGTCGAGTTCACCCAACCGGGTTTCCAGCAGGGCGAGGCGGCCCTCGGTGTCGTCCTCGGTGGCGGGCAGGACGTCCGTGCTCGACCGGACCACGCTCACCCCTGGCGAGGTCTCCTCGCGGAAGGCCAGCGCGAGCCGCAGCCCGAGTTCGTGCGCACGCTGGGCGAGCGGCACAAGCACCTCACCGACGAGCGCGTCGGGCTCGGCCGCCTCGTCGATCCCGTAGACGACGACGGTGCGGGCGGCCCCGTGGTGGCCGGCGGGCGAATCCGCGGCGACGTCGAGCCGGTCGGAGATCCGGCGGCGGACCTCTTCGGCGGTCTTGCCGACCGCGTCGACGGCGAGCACGACACTGCCCAGCGGCGGGACCGTCGGGCCGGTCACGCTCCGGCCCGCGCCGCGTTCGCGGTCGGCGAGCACGACGGCGCGCCGCAACGAGGCGGCGACGGCGGAATCGTCCGCGCCCATGATGATCACCCGGACGTCCGCCCGGCCGTGCCCGCCGAGCCACCGGGCGAATTCGCGGGCGAACCGCGGGTCGATCGCGGGCGGTTCCGGGTACCGCACGAAGCTGGGGTCGATCGCGGGGGTGCCTTCGGCCCAGCGGCGCAGGGCGGGCAGATACCCGAGCATGGTCTCGACCGGGATCATCCACGAGACGCGGGCGGCCTCGGTCGCGTACCGGGTCGCGACCATGCCGACGACATGGCCGGTCTTGTCGGCGATCACCGCCGAACCGCTGAAGCCGTGGGTGATCGGCTCGGCGTCCGGAGTGCGGTGCAGCTGGACGCGTTCGAGCCCGTGCCCGCCGTCGCCGACGACGGTCGCCAGCGACCACATGCCGTCCGAACCGGTCGGGAAGCCGTACGCGCGGACCCGCTGGCCGTCTTCGAGGGCCGTCCGGTGGAGCGGGGCGCCGGAGATCTGTTCCGCGGGGTCGCGCAACCGGAGCAACGCGATGTCCCCGCCGTCGTCGCCGATGGGCGCGGCCTGCGCGAGGATCGTGGCGATTCCGGGCTCCACACCGGGAAGCGCCACGAAATCCACGGCGACGTCGTCGTGGCCTTCGATCACGTGAGCGCAGGTGAGGAGGTGTTCGCCGTCGAGCATGGTCCCGGCGCCCAGGATCCGCCCACGGTGATCGCGCAGCCGCACCCGCCAGCGTCTGCGCTCGGAAGTCACCCGAACGACCCTACCGATCGTGAGTGGTGATGACGGCTCTAACCGTCATTACCACTCACGAGGCCTAATGCGCGGCGTCGTTCCACGACCGGCCGTATCCGACCGAGACCTCCAGCGGGACCGCCAGTTCGTAGGCGGAGCCCATTCCCTGGCGCACCAACGTTTCCAGCTGCTCGCGCTCGCCATCGGCGACCTCGAGGACGAGCTCGTCGTGGACCTGCAGGAGCACGCGGCTCTTCAGCTTCGCCTCGGTCAGCGCCTTGTGCACGTTGAGCATGGCGACCTTGATGATGTCGGCCGCGCTGCCCTGGATAGGGGCGTTGAGCGCCATCCGCTCGGCCATCTCGCGGCGCTGCCGGTTGTCGCTGTTGAGGTCCGGCAGATAACGGCGGCGGCCGAAGATCGTCTCGGTGTAACCGACCTTCGCCGCGTCGCCCACGACCGAATGGAGGTAATCGCGCACGCCGCCGAAACGGGAGAAGTACGCCTCCATCTGTTCCTTGGCCTCTTCGGTCGAGATCCGCAGCTGCTGCGAAAGGCCGTACGCCGAAAGCCCGTACGCCAGGCCGTACGACATCGCCTTCACCCGGAAACGCAGTTCCGGCGTGATCTCCTCCGGCGGCAGCGAGAACGCGCGCGACGCCACGAAAGTGTGCAGGTCCTCGCCGCTGTTGAAGGCCTGGATCAGCCCTTCGTCCTGCGAGAGGTGCGCCATGATCCGCATTTCGATCTGGCTGTAGTCCGCCGTCATCAGCTCGGCGTATCCGTCGCCGACGACGAAGGCGTCACGGATGCGGCGGCCTTCCTCGGTGCGGATCGGGATGTTCTGCAGGTTCGGGTCGACCGAGGAGAGCCGTCCGGTGGCGGCGATCGTCTGCAGCAGTGTGGTGTGGATGCGGCCGTCGTCGGCGACCGACTTGATCAGGCCCTCGACCGTGGTGCGCAGCCTGGTCGCGTCCCGGTGCTCCAGCAGATGCTGCAGGAACGGGTGCTCGGTCTTCTCGAACAGGCTCTGCAGCGCCTCGGCGTCGGTGGTGTAGCCGGTCTTCGTGCGTTTGGTCTTCGGCATGCCGAGCTCGTCGAACAGGATGACCTGCAGCTGCTTCGGCGAACCGAGGTTGACCTGCTTGCCGATGACCGCGTACGCCTCCTCGGCGGCCTGCGTCACCCGGCCGAGGTAGTGCGCCTCCAGGTTGGTCAGATGCTCGATGTCGACCGCGATGCCCGACGCTTCGAGACCGGTGATCACCTGCAGCAGCGGCAGTTCGAGCTCGGCGAGCAGCTGCGCGCCGCCCAGCTCTTCGAGCTCCTTGGTCAGTGCTCCCGCGAGCTCGGCGACCGCACGGGCCTTGACCAGCTCGGCCTGGATCTCCTTCTGCTCCAGATCCTCGGCGCCACCGTCGAGCAGCGAAAGCTGCCCGTCCCCGGTGTCGGCCTCGGACCGCAGCTCACGATGCAGGTACCGCAGGACCAGGTCGTCGAGCTCGAAGGTGCGCTGCCCCGGGCGGACCAGGTACGCCGCGAGCGCGGTGTCCATGACGAGCCCGGCGAACGTCCAGCCGCGCGCCCGGACGGCGTGCAGCGGGACCTTGAGCTCGTGGCCGATCTTCTGGATCTTCTCGTCGGCGAGCCAGGCCGTGAGCGCCTTGTCGTCCTCGGCGTCCATCGCGGTGACGTCGACATACGCGCCCTCGCCGTCCGCGGCCGCGAACGTGATGGCCTTCAGGTCGGAGCGGACCGACGCCCCGGTGGTGCGGAACGCCAGGCCGACCGGCTTGTCCTGGCCGGTGTGCGCGGACAGCCATTCCGTGAGCGCGCCCGGCGCGAGCTTCGAACCGCTGACCTCGAAACCCTCCTCGGCCTCGGGCTCGGCGCTCTGCAGGGTGGCGAAGAGCCGGTCCCTCAGCACGCGGAACTCCAGCTCGTCGAACAGCGCGTGGACGGCCTCGCGGTCCCACGGGCGCAGCTCGAGCATGGTCGGGCCGAGCTCCAGCTCGACGTCGCGGATCAGCTCGGTGAGCTGGCGGTTCAGCATGACCGCGCCGAGGTGCTCGCGCAGCGCGTCGCCGACCTTGCCCTTGACCTCGTCGACCCGGTCGACCAGCTCGTTGAAGGAGCCGAACTGCCTGATCCACTTCGCGGCCGTCTTCTCACCGACGCCCGGGATGCTGGGCAGGTTGTCCGAGGGGTCGCCACGCAGCGCGGCGAAGTCCGGGTACTGCGCCGGCGTGAGGCCGTACTTCTCCTCGACCGCCTCCGGGGTGAACCGGGTCATCTCCGACACGCCGCGCTTCGGGTACAGCACGGTGACCTGGTCGGTCACCAGCTGGAGCGCGTCACGGTCACCCGTACAGATGAGGACGTCGAAACCTTCCGCGGTCGCCTGTGTCGTGAGCGTGGCGATGATGTCGTCGGCTTCGTAGTTCTCCTTGGTCAGCGCCGGGATGCCGAGGACCTTCAGCACGTCCTCGACCAGCCCGACCTGGCCCTTGAACTCGTCCGGGGTGGTGCTGCGGTTGGCCTTGTACTCCGCGTACGTCTCCGACCGGAACGTCTTGCGGGAGAGGTCGAACGCCACCGCGAGGTGGGTCGGCGCCTCGTCGCGCAGCAGGTTGATGAGCATCGAGGTGAACCCGAACACCGCGTTCGTCGTCTGCCCGGTCTTCGTCTTGAAGTTCTCCGCGGGCAGCGCGAAGAACGCGCGATACGCCATCGAATGGCCGTCGATCAGCAGCAGTTTGGGCCGCTCGGCCTGTGCGGTGGCGGGTGTGGCGTTGGCAACGGTCGTGTTCTCACTCGGGCTCACGGGAGCGAGTCTAGGGTGAGGGTCTGACAGTCCTACCTGTCGTGTCGTTTAAGGAGCTCTGCGTGACCGAACAAGCCCTCGAATCCTTCGCCGGGATCGACCCGGCCTACGCCGGACAGCAGCTCAACGACAAGCTCGGGCTCGAGATCAGCGAATTCGGTCCCGAACGCGTCGTGGGCAGCATCCCGGTGGAGGGCAACCTCCAGCCCTACGGTCTCCTCCACGGCGGCGCGAACGCCGTGGTCGCCGAGGCGCTCGGTTCGATGGTCTGCGCGCTCAACGCCGGCACCGACAAGGCGACGATGGGGCTCGAACTCTCGTGCACGCACCACCGGGCGGTCCGCTCCGGGCGGGTGACCGGTGTCGCGACCCCGGTGCACGTCGGACGCGGGACCGTGACCGCCGAGATCGTCCTGACCGATGACCAGGGGCGACGGTCGTGCACGGCGCGGCTGACCTGCGTGGTGCGGGAGCGGCCGCCGGGCGCTTGAGCTCTCGAAGGGTCGTGAAGGAGGCCTTCACGGCACGAAGGTCGAGTTTCCTCGGCTGAGCCGAGGGAAGGGGGCCTTCACGCGGAGCCGGCGGAACGCGATCCCGCGCACGAGACGCCTGAAGTACGTGAAGGCCCCCTTCCTTGCGCCTAGGTACATGAAGGGGGCCTTCACGTACCTTCAGGGACGTGGATCTCGACACGGCCCAGGTGCGCGCGTTCGTCGCCACCGCCGACCACGGCCATTTCGGTCGCGCGGCAGAATCCCTGTTCCTCACCCAGCAGGCGCTGTCGAAGCGCGTCCGGAAGCTCGAGGACACCCTGTCGGTCCAGCTCTTCCGGCGCACCAACAGGTCCGTCGAGCTGACCGCCGACGGCGACCGGTTCCTCCCGCACGCGCGCGAGCTGATCCGTGCGGCCGACGCCGCCGTCGCCGCGATGGGCCTGCAGGACCGCCCGCCCCGCCTCGACGTCATCGATCCGCGCCTGTCCCCCATGTACATGCTGCGCCGCATCGCCCAGCGGGACCCGGCGCTGGCGGTCGAGCGCGTCGCCGGACGCGGGCTGGCCAACGCCCTCGACCCCCTGGTCCGCGGCGAGATCGACCTCGCGTTCGGCCGCGTCGCAGACCTAGGCCGCGAAGTGCCCGCGGAACTCGAACACAGCCTTGTCCGGCTGGAGCCACTGGTCGCCCTTCTCGCACCGGAACACCCGCTCGCGAACAACGATGTCCTGAAATTGTCCGATCTCCGCAGTGAGGGCATCTGGATTCCGCAATTGGGCGGCCCGGTCGAATGGCTTTCTTATTTGCAACGCCTATGCAAAGAATTCGACGTCCCGATCGACGACTCCGGTGTCAGTTACGACCTCAGACACACTCTGGAACAGACTCGCTACGGGAAGCAGCGGGTCACGCTCGCCGGCGCCGACATGGACCTCGCCTCCGACCTCAATCTGCGGGTCCTTCCGTTCGAGCCGTCGCCGCTGTTCCCGTGGTCGGTGGTGTGGCGACGCGGCGAAGGCCCGGCCCTGCGGCGCCTGCTGGCGCTCGCCGGCCGGACCAGCCACGAAGAAGGTTGGTGCACCTACGATCCCGCGCGATCCTGGCTGCCGGACGACGACCTCAGACAGCTAGGTGCCGGGCGAACCAGCGCGTGAGCTCGGCGTCGACCAGCTTCGCCTGCGCCGTCTGAGGAGCCGGTTCGAGGCCGGGCGCCTCGGCGAATTCGTGCGCCATCCCCGGGATCGTGACGAGCTCGGATCGCCCCTCCCCCAACGCCTTGTGCAGGGCCTCGGCAGGCTCGGTGATCGAAACGTCGTCCTCCTCGCCGATGACGAGCAGCACCGGCGCGGTCAGTTCGTCCGCCCGCCGCACGTAGTCGTACTCGTTCGCGACCGCGCGGGACCGGTCCGACCAGTGGTAGGTGACGTCGTAGACCCGCTCGTTCGCCGCGATCACCGGCGCCAGCTGGGTCACCGGGTTCACCAGCGCGGCCGCCGCCACGTCGATCTCCGGATGGGTCAGCATCTGCAACGCGACCGCGCCGCCCTGCGAACCGCCGACCAGCCCGACCGGTCCGTCCTCAATGGACAGGCGGGAGCGCAGTTCCGCCACCGCGGCCGGGAACTCCGCCTCGACCTGTTTGGTCAGCGGTTCGACGACGTTGAGCACGTTGTCCTCGCTCGCGAGCCGGAAGAAGCCCTCGAAACCGCCCTCGGGGAACCGTTTACCGGTCAGCGGCAACCCTAGGTGCACCCGCCACGCGTGCAGCCCCCGCATCGGCAGCGCCGCCGCCATGGCCGCCTCGCTGAACGGCGCGCCCAGCAGATGCCAGGTCAGCACCAGCGGCGCCGGACGTGCCCGGTCCGACGGCGGCACCGCCACGAACGGGACTCCCGCGGCGACGCCTTCGATCGTTTCGACGCTCATCTTCATGTTCTCCCAGATCCTCGTTTTCGGCTCTGGGAACAGCTAATCGCGAGGTCAGGGCCGAGATCCAACAGCCTTTCGGACCGCGACGACAACCATCGGTTGTCATGGCACCGGGGAAGCGGGGGCACCGTTGGCGCCCTTTGGGGCAGCATTGCTACGACGAACGGCCGCCCACGAAGGGGCTGAAAAAGCGGAAGATACGCGGCCGAAACATGATCATTACCCACGAGCATGATCGGCGTGGTAGCGGTGAATCCCCAGCGTGACCAGCGAAGACCCGCCAACCGGCAACATTCGCCTTTTCGTGCAATTCGTTCTGGTTTCGACCGTCACGATGTGGACACAGAGTGATGGGCGTCTGGGCAGATCATGGCGTAGGGGGATATCTTCCTGCCCTAACCTAGCCCCTGTGTCGGGGGCAACGCCTACCGGCGGCTGGTTGGTCATGGGAGGTAGTCGGTGTCAGGAGTGCGTTTTGGACGGGTTTTCGCCGTCGCGGCGGCTGCGTCGCTGGCGCTGGCGGGCTGTGCAGGCGGCAGCAGCTCGTCCGGCAGCGGTGACAGCAGCACGCTGAAGATCGGGTTCATGGGTGACCTCACCGGTGAGAACTCCGGGATCGTGATCCCGCCCCGCAACGGCGCCAAGCTCGCTATCGACGAGTACAACAAGACGAACCCGGCGATCAAGCTGGAGCTCAAGGAATACGACAGCCAGGGCAAGCCCGAGCAGGCGACGTCGCTGATCGCGACCGCCGTCGGCCAGGACAAGATCACCGCGCTGATCGGCCCGGCCTTCTCCGGTGAGTCGAAGGCCATCGGCGGTCAGCTGGAACAGAACAAGATCCCGAGTGTCTCGCCTTCGGCGACCAACGCGGGCCTCTCCTCGAACGGATGGAAGTACTGGCACCGCGTCGTCGCGAGCGACGCCAGCCAGGGACCGGCGATCGCCAACTTCCTCGTCACGGCGAAGTCGCCCAAGAAGGCCTACATCATCTCGGACGACCAGGAATACAGCGTCGGCCTGGCCGACAACTTCGAGAAGACCTTGAAGGAGAAGAACGTCCCGAGCGAGCGCGACAAGTTCGCCAAGGACGCGTCGGACTACTCCTCGACCGTCCAGAAGGTCAAGGCCGCGAACCCGGACATCATCCTCTTCGGTGGCTACTACGCCCAGGGTGGCCGTCTGCTCAAGCAGCTGCGTGACGGCGGCGTGACCGCCACCTTCGCGACCGGTGACGGTTCGCTCGACGCCCAGCTGATCAGCGGTGCCGGTGCCGCGGCCGCCGAGAAGGCCGTCGTCGGCTGCCCGTGCAACATCCCGGACGCCGGCTCCACCGACGAGTTCAGCACCAAGTACAAGGCCGCGTTCAACGTGGACCCGGCGATCTACTCGAGCGAGGGTTACGACGCCGCGACCGCCATCATCAACGCGGTCAAGTCCGGCGCCAACACCTCGGAGAAGATCAACGAGGCCCTCAAGACGATCGACTTCAAGGGTGCCTCGAAGCAGATCAAGTTCAAGGAGAACGGCGAACCGTCGACGGAGGCGATCAACATCTACCAGGTCACCGGTGGTGTCCTGAAGAACCTCGGCGTCTCGACCGAAGCCAAGCTCAACGGCTGACGGAGCAGATAGGAACACCTAACGGAAGCGGGGGCGCTGTGCGATCACAGCACCCCCGCTTCCCGCAAATGTGGCGAAAGAATCCTCGCCCCGTCCCGTAAGGCATCCACGTCATGCTTCAAGACCTGCAAGCCCAGTTCCTCGGTAGCACCATCGGCGGACTGGTCGCCGGAAGCATCTACGCCCTCATCGCCCTCGGCTACACAATGGTCTACGGCGTACTCCGGCTCATCAACTTCGCGCATTCCGAAATCTTCATGATCGGGACGGTCACGTCCCTGTTCGTCCTGATCACCATCGCCGGTGGCACCGCCCCGATCACGCTCGGCGTGTTCGGGATGATCGCCGTCCTGCTGTTGATCATCATCGCTTCGGCCGCCGTATCCGGTGGTGCGGCGGTCCTGCTGGAGCAAGTGGCCTACCGGCCGCTCCGCAAGAAGGGCGCGACCCGGCTCGCCGCCCTGATCTCCGCCATCGGCGCCTCGCTGTTCCTCCAGGAACTGTTCGGCCTCGAAATCATCGAGTGGATCACCGACAAGTCCGGCCGCGTGCAACAGAACGCGCCGCGCTTCATCCCGCACGAGGAGCTGTTCCACATCGGCAACGGCGTGGTCCGAACGGACCACGTGTTCGTCGTCGTCGGTGCCGTGATCATGATGGTCGTGCTCGACCAGCTGGTCAGCCGCACCCGCATCGGCCGAGGTATCCGCGCCACGGCGCAGGATCCCGAAGCCGCCGTGCTGATGGGCGTCAGCATCGACAAGATCGTGCGCCTCACGTTCCTCCTCGGCGGCGCGATGGCCGGTGTCGCCGCCGCGCTGTACGTGATGGAGTACGAGAACACCGATTACCGCATCGGGTTCCTCCTCGGTATCAAGGCGTTCACCGCGGCCGTGCTGGGAGGTATCGGCAACCTGCGCGGCGCTCTACTCGGTGGCATCGTGCTCGGTTTGGTGGAGAACTGGAGTTCCATCTTCTTCGGTTCGGCTTGGAAGGACGTCACCGCCTTCGTGGTACTGGTGCTGGTCCTGATGTTCCGTCCCACCGGCATCCTCGGTGAATCGCTGCAGCGGGCACGCGCATGAAGGGCAACGAAGAAGTGGCTGAAAAGTCCCCAGAGAACGGAAAGCCGACGCGCGCCGGCTTTCACCCCGTGGACGGCATGCGGGATTGGTGGGCACGCGCTCCGCATTGGCAACGCTATGGCGTGTACATCGCCCTGATCATCGGCGCGCTGATCCTGCCCGCGCCCGCGATCGGTTCGTTCATGTCGCCGGAATCGGACTGGACCACGGTCCTGATCTTCCCGGTCGGGGTGTACATCCTGCTGGCGATCGGCCTGAACATCGTGGTCGGCCACGCGGGCATGCTGGACCTCGGGTTCGTCGCGTTCTTCGCGATCGGCGCGTACACGCTCGCCGTGATGGGCACCCTGCACGGCTGGGGATTCTGGGGCACGCTCGTGCTCGGTATCTTCCTGGCGGCGATGTCAGGGGTGATCCTCGGTGCTCCGACGCTCCGGTTGCGCGGTGACTATCTGGCCATCGTGACCCTCGGCTTCGGTGAGATCGTCCGGATCACCGCGACGAACACCGACTCCATCGGCGGCGCCCGCGGTATCACCAACATCCCGCACCCGGAGCCCATGTTCGGGACCGAGTTCCTGCTCGACCCGGCGCCGTACTACTACCTGATCCTCGCGGCGATCGTGATCGCGATCATCTTCTCGGTGCGGCTGCACAAGAGCCGCGTCGGGCGGGCGTGGGCGGCCATCCGTGAGGACGAGGACGCCGCCGAGCTGATGGGTGTCCCGACGTTCAAGTTCAAGCTGCTGGCGTTCGCCATCGGCGCCATGCTCGGCGGTATGGCCGGTGTGGTCTACGCGAGCAAGGCCGTCTTCATCGAGCCGAACAACTTCCCGTTCATCCTGTCCGCGACCATCCTCGCGGCCGTGGTTCTCGGTGGAGCGGGCAACCTGCCCGGCGTCATGCTCGGTGCCTTCCTGGTCGCCTGGCTTCCGGAACGGTTCCGGTTCCTGTCCGAGTACCGCATCCTGATCTTCGGTGGTGTGCTGGTACTGATGATGGCGCTGCGGCCGGAGGGTCTGCTGCCGTCGCGGCAGCGCAAGGCGGAACTACACGAGGGAACGGGCGGGATGGGTGCCATGGGCGCCGAAGTCGCGGGTCCGGATTCCGAGGCTTCGGCGGAGGTGACGAAATGAGCGCGCTGCTCGAATTCGACAACGTGACGATGCGCTTCGGCGGTGTCACGGCGTTGAAGGAAGTCGACCTCACCATCAACCAGGGTGAGATCTTCGCCCTGATCGGCCCGAACGGCGCGGGGAAGACCACGGTCTTCAACGTGATCACCGGCGTCTACCGGCCGACCGAAGGCCAGGTGCGTTTCGGCGACACCCGGATCGACGGGATGAAGCGGTTCAAGGTCAACCAGGCCGGGATCGCCCGCACGTTCCAGAACATCCGGCTGTTCCACAACATGTCGGCGCTCGAGAACGTCATGGTCGGTGCGGACTCCCACCACAAGACCGGCGCGATCTCGGCGACGCTGGGCCTGCCCGTCCACCGCAAGGAAGAGAAGCGGGGCCGCGAGCTGGCTCGGGACCTGCTGGACTTCGTCGGCATCGGCCGGGTCGAGCACAACACCGCGAAGAACCTCTCCTACGGCGACCAGCGCCGTCTGGAGATCGCGCGTGCGCTCGCGACCGACCCGAAGCTGCTGCTGCTCGACGAGCCCGCCGCCGGGATGAACCCGGCGGAGAAGAACTCGCTGCAGCAACTGATCCGCAAGATCCGCGACGACGGCCGCACCGTGCTGCTCATCGAGCACGACATGGGCTTGGTCATGCAGATCGCCGACCGGCTGGCCGTGCTCGACTTCGGCCAGAAGATCGCAGAAGGGCTCCCCCACGAGGTGCAGAACAACCAAAAGGTGATCGAGGCTTACCTGGGGGTGGCGGAAGATGCTTCTTGAGGTTCAGGACATCAACGTCCACTACGGGAAGATCGCCGCGCTCAAGGGTATGACCATCGAGGTCGGCGAGGGCGAGATCGTTTCGCTCATCGGGGCCAACGGGGCGGGCAAGACCACGACCCTGAAGACGATCTCGGGCCTGCGTCCGCTGACCAGCGGCCGGATCCTCTTCGACGGCAAGGACATCTCGAAGACGCCCGGCCACAAACGGGTCGAGCTCGGGATCGGCCAGTCACCGGAAGGCCGGGGCGTGTTCCCCGGTATGACGGTGCAGGAGAACCTCCTGATGGGTGCCTACACCCGTAAGGACGACCTGAAGGCCGACCTCGACGAGGTCTACGAGCTGTTCCCGCGGCTGAACGAGCGCAAGACCCAGTTCGGCGGCACGATGTCCGGTGGCGAGCAGCAGATGATCGCCATCGGCCGCGCGCTGATGACCAAGCCCAAGGTGCTGCTGCTCGACGAGCCGTCCATGGGCCTGGCGCCGATGCTGATCGCGCAGATCTTCGACATCATCCGCGAGATCAACAAACGCGGGACCACGGTCCTGCTGGTGGAGCAGAACGCGCAGCAGGCGCTGAAGCTCTCGGACCGCGCGTACGTGCTGGAGACCGGTCGAGTGGTCAAGAGCGCCCGCGGTGCCGAGCTGCTGGACGACCCGCAGGTGCGGGCCGCCTACCTCGGTGGCGACCTGGGCGTCTGACGCCTTGTTCGGAGGGGCCCCGTCGCGTTTTCGCGGCGGGGCCCCTTCTTGTTGAGAGATAGCCGAGGCGTAGTGCCGGTGGCCGTGTCGCGTAAGCCACTTTCGGGACGTCAGGTGTCCCGAAAGTGGCTTTCGCGACATGCCCCGGAGCTCGCATCGCGTCTGACGTACCCCTCATCCCAGCTTGATGTCCGTGCCGGTGAGGTTCTTCATGTCGGTCAGCGTCGGACCGCCGAAAGCCCGCAGCACCACGGGTTTCGCCTCCTTGGGGAGATCGAAGTAGAGGTCGAACTCGACCCGCACGCCGCGCCCCAGCTCGAACTTGTCCGGCTGCCGTTTGATCGTCATGGCCTGGTTGTCGACCGCGATCACCGCGCCGGAATCGGTGACGAGTTGCTGGCGCCGGGTGTCGAAGAGGATTCCGGACACGCCTTTCCCGGTGACCACCAGCCGGAGCCGGACGAACTGCCCCTTCGCCTCGAACTCGGCGTGGCTGCCGGTGAGGCTGGGCAGCCCGGCGGCCAGGCCGATGAGGGAGAACTCGGTCTCCCCGTTGAGCGCCGGTGGCAGGTGCAGGGCGGTCTCGTCCGGCCGGACCTCCCTGGCGGGGAGGTCGTAGACGGGTTTGGCGGGCGGCTGTCCCTGCTCGGTGGAGCAGCCGGCGAGCACGAGGAAGGCGACCGCGAGACATTTTCTCATCGGGCGACCTCCACGCTCAGGTACTGCCACACGTCGACGTCCGGCAGCCGTACCGGGCCAACGGCCTCGACCGGCCGGAAACGGACGGTCGTGCCGGTCGTGCCGTCGTCCGGGATCGGCGTCAGATCGGAGACCGGGACGCCACGTTCGTAGCGCTGGGTCCAGGAACCGTTGCGACGCCGGTTGGTGTGCACGAGCCATTCGCTGAGCGCCGCCACGACCGACACTCCGCGCCGCGGATGACCATCCGGGAGGCGTTGCACGCCGGGGAAATCGAAGAAGCGCAGATCCTTGGTCGACATGACCGGCTTCTTCACGAAGCCGCCGTGCCCGTCGGCGCGGGTGGCCGTTCCCCTGCCGTCGTCCGCCACGGAGACCGAGCCGTCGGCATGAACCGTGACGACGGCATGCCCGGCGCCTGTGCTTTCGGCTTCCTCCGCGGCGTAGGCGAGCACTTCGAGGACGAGATGCGGCACGCCACCGGGGGCGAACTCGCCCGCGTTCCGGCGGATCTCCGCCAGATGACCGAGGTCCACGGAACCGGCCCAGTCGTGCGTTGTGGTGCGCCATCGCGCGCTCGCGTCGCTCACCCCGACATTCTCCTACGACTACTGTGCGGCGGTGGCGCTTCGACGTCTTCACTGAGCCGGAAAATCGGGGTACAACCGAACGCGTGGCCCCGACTCCCCGCGCCGACCTGTCCCCCGCCGGCTGGATCTCGTCGAGTGACCTGCCATGGCGCCGGCTGGTCACCTTCGGGCCGGCAGGTTTCGACGGTTACGCGCGGCTGCGCTTCGTCCCCGACCCGGCGTTCGACGGCCAGAGCGAGAGTGACGCCGTGGCGGCCGCTCCGGAAGACGAACTGCTGCGAGCCCTCTTCGAAGTCCTCGCAACGCGCACCAGCACCCCGGACGACTGCTTTTTCTGTCTGTGGGACGGCTACGGCGACGCGTTCGGACACCCGAAGGTCGTCGTCCCCCACCGGGAGTACTTCCTCTTCAGCGGCACGACGGCGGACGCCGGCTTCTGGGGGACGCCGGGGCCCGCCTTCGTCTGGCCGTCCGACCGCGCTTGGTGCGTGGCCAAGGACGTCGATCCGCACTGGGCGGGAATCGGTGCCGACGCGGCGACGCTGGACCTGCTCCTCGCCGACCCACGGCTGGACATCGTCGCCGCGAACCCCGATCGGGAACAGCCGGCGTACCGCTGATCAGCAGTCTTCGACGACGTGCGCGGCGTCGACGCAGCCGGCGGGCTCGGCGTGCCCCGCCGCCTGGTACAGCAGGGTGTACAGCGTCTCGCGCTGATCCTTGTCGAGCGCGCCGAGCACCTCGTCTTCGACCGCGGCGAGGGCGAACTCGGCCTTGACGAGCTGCTTCAGGCCGACGTCGGTGAGTTCGACGATGTGGCGGCGCCGGTCCGCCGGTGACCGCCGGCGTTCGATCAGGTTCACGGACTCGAGGTCGTTCAGCAGCCCGACGACGTTCGTGCTGTCCATCTCCAGCGTCTTCGCGAGGTCCTGCTGCGAGCAGCCGCCGAGGTCGCGCAGCACGGTCAGTGCGACGAGGTGCCGGGGCCGCAGGCCGAGCGGGGTCAGGACGGACTCGCTACGCAGCCGGATCCGGCGGGTGACGTGGTCGAGCAGCGCGCCGCAGCGGTGCGGGGGCTGGTTCACGACCGGGAGTTCGGACACCCGTCAAGTGTACGTTCCCCATGATGGTCACCACAGCATCAATGGTTTGCGTTACACAAACTATCTGTGCAAGATAGTAGGCATGACGAATCTGCTGCACATCGACTCGAGCATCACGGGCGAGCACTCGATCAGCCGCCGCCTCACCGCGCGTGCCGCCGCGGCCTGGCGCGCCGCGCATCCGGAAGGCACGGTCACCTACCGCGACCTGGGCGCCGACCCGCTGCCGCATCTGGACGCGACGGCCAACGCGGCCAAGGCGACCCCGCCGGAGCAGCACACCCCGGAGCAGGCCGCTGCCTGGCGGCTCATCAAGGAGCTCGTCGACGAGGTGAAGGCGGCCGACACGATCCTGCTGGGCCTGCCGCTGTACAACTTCGGCCCGCCGAGCACGGTCAAGGCCTGGGTCGACCACCTGATCGCGCCGGGGCTGTCGCTCGACGCCGAGACCAGGGAAGGCCTGCTCGGCGGCCGTGACTTCATCGTCGTGACCGCGCGCGGCGGCGGCTACGGCGAAGGCACCCCGCGCGAGGGCTGGGACCACGCACAGGCGTGGATCCCGCACGGTATCTCGTTGACCGGTCTCGAACCGCGCTTCGTCACCGCCGAGCTGACCATGGCGATGGTCAACCCGGCGATGGCGGAGCTGATCCCGTTGGCCGAGGCCAGCCAGGCCGAGGCCGAACGCGCCATCGACGCGCTGTGGACACCCGTCGCGGCTTGACTCGTGAGTGGTAAGGACGGTTCCAACCGTCCTTACCACTCACGAGGACTCAGCCGATGCCGGCGGCGAAGACGTGCATCGCGGTGTTCGACGGAAGCGTCACCGCGACGACCTCCTTCCCGGCGGTCAGCGGGACGGAGTTCGCGAACACCCGGTAAGGCGTGGTCGGATACGCCGCCCCCGCGCGGGTGTTCTTGCCCATCACGGTCGCGACCGTGGTCGCGCCGTACTGGGCCGGATCGGCACAGCACCAGTTGGGGAACCCGAGTTCGGCCTGGCTCGTACTGCCGTCGGCATAGCGGACGACGACGGTGCCCTTCGCCGTACCCGTCCCGGTTCCGGTCAGCACCAGTTTGGTGCCCGAACCGCGAACCGCGATGGTCTGGCCGGACGCGAGGACGTTGTCCTTCTGCCCGCCACCGGTCACCGGCCAGGTCAGCCGAGCACCGAGCGCGGAGAAGCCCGCACCGGGCTTGAGACCGGCTTCGGCGAGGCCTTCCGCCCGGAAACTGCTGCCGCCGCCATCGATGTCCCCCACCGCGACATGCGCCGCGTCGGTGACGCCGACGTTGCCGTAGGCCGAGGCCAGCGAAGCATGCGGCACGGTGACCGTCACCGAGTCGGTGACCCGGTTCTCCCCGAGCCGCGCCTGGTACGACGCCGACGCGGTGAGCTGGTAGTCGTCCGGCTTGATACCCGCGTCCGGTGTCACCCTCACCGGGACCTGGACGGTCCTGCCGGGCATCACCAGCCGTGGCCCGGCGGGCACCTCGACACGGAAGCCGTTGGCGGGCAAGGAGAACGAGACGTCGCGGACCGGCAGCGGGGTGCCGTTGGTGAAGCTCAGCGTGCCCGTCGCGGTCTGCCCCGGACCGGCGACCGCCGGCACGGAGAGAGCGACCGAACCGTTGCGGTCTTCGGGGAAGATCCCGCCGACCGCGCTCGTGCCGAACAGCCGCAGGTCCTGCCGGTCACCGGCGCCGATCTTGCCCGTCTTGACCCGCACGACCCCGCCGGTGGCCTGATCGAACCACCAGCCCGACGGTGCCGCGTCCAGTTCGGCCTTGCTGCCGTACTGCCGCAGGATCGAGGTCCCGGCCAGTACCGTCGCGGGCTTGCTTCCCGTGTGGACGGTCAGCTGGTAGTTCCGTGAAGCGGGCTTCCCTGCGTAGGAACCGGAACTGGCCCCGATCCCGACCGTCACCGTGCCAAGGCCGGACGTCGGCGCGTCCACGGTGAAGGTCTGCTTCGCCTGGTCGCCGTTCTTGTAGGCCCGCGTGACGCCGTCGTCCTCGGTGAGTGTGAACGAACCCTTGCCCTGCGGGTACACGTCGAGATCGAGCACGCCCTTGTCCCTGGTCTGCCACGACTTCGTGCCCTCGGCCCACATCGGCACCACGGCCCCGGCGCGGACGAACAGCGGCAGCGTGTCGAGCGGCGCGTCGTAACCGTCCACAGTGGTCGGACCGGTGTAGGTCTTGCCGCTCCAGTAGTCGACCCAGGTGCCCTTCGGCAGGTAGATGCCGTTGCGCACGGTCGAGTTCTCGTACACCGGCGCGACCAGGAAGTCCTTGCCGGACAGGAACTCGTACTTCGCCTTCTCGCCCCAGACGTTCGGGTCGTCCGGGTACTCGAGCGCCAGCGGGCGGACCTGCCCGACGCCGGTCTTGTGCGCCTCCACCGAATGGCTGTAGGTGTAGGGCAGCAGCCGCTCCTTGAGCAGCAGGTACTTGCGGTTGATCGAGGTGTACGGCTCGCCGTATCGCCACGGCTGCTTGTCCGACGCGGCCCAGCCGTCCATCGTCATCGAGACCGGCAGGAACGCCTTCCACTGCAGATCGCGGACGTAGGTCTGCGGGCTGCCGCCGAAGATGCCGTCGATGTCGCCGGTGTTGTACGCCATGCCGGACGTCGTGGCGCCGGCGTAGGTCGGGATCTGCCATTTGATGTAGTCGTACGAACCGGCCTGGTCGCCGCTCCACAGCACGCCGCAGCGCTGCGCGCCCGCCCAGCTGACCGGCGTCCAGACGAAACCGCGCGCGTCGCTGTTGTCCTCGATGCCCTTGTACGCGGTGTCGCAGGCGTCCAGCGCGAACTCGTACCCCGGGCCGACCCACGCGACGTCGAGTTTGCGGACCCGGACCCCGGCCTTGACCTCCTCGACCTGGTTCGGCACGCCGTTCTCGGTCCACAGCCCGAGTTGCATGTTGTTCTTGCGGAGGCCTTCACCGGTCTGCTGCAGGTTTTCGTACCCGCAGCCGTATCCGTCGTTGACGAGCATCCAGCCGTTGGGCATGCCGTGCTCGGTGTAGCCCTCCGCGACCTTGACCGCGTCCAGCGTGTGCCGCTCACCGCGGTTGGCGTTGTGCAGGTAGCAGTCGGCGTCACCGTGTTCGAGACCGTAGAGCGGTGGCAGGAAAGGCTTCCCGACCAGATCGGTGTAGCCGGTGATGACGTCCTTGAGCCCGTCGCCGACGACGTACGTCGCGTCGAAGCGGCGCTCGTCGTGCGTGGTGCGCACCGGCTCGGTGAAGGCGTAGGTGCCCTGCGCGAAAGTGTTGCGCAGCACGCCGTATCCGGCCGTGGAGGCGTAGAACGGCTGCGAGTTCGGGGCTCCGCCGTCGTTCCAGTTGTAGTCCGCGAAGATCCGGATCGTCTGCCCGCGGTGGCTGAAGCGGCCGTTCTGCTCGCCGCCGCCCACGAACTGCTCGGTCGCCGTCCGGGCGAGGGTCTGCGTGGTCTGTTTGCCGGTCCAGGACAGCGGCGCCGACTCCTCCCAGAGCCGCTTGCGGTCCGCGCCGTCGTACAACGCGAGCCGCAGCGGATGCTTGTACGCCCGCAGCGTCGCCTTGCCCGTGGAAATCGCCCAGTAGTCCCCCTTGTCCGTCCTCTTCGGCGTGACCGGGGCACCCGTACGCGGCAGCACGATCTTGCTTCCGGCCGGATCGGTGAACGTGCCGTCCGGCGCCAGCCAGACCCGGACGGCGCCTTCGGCCGGGAAGCTCACGCGTACCGCGGCGCTTCCCGAATTCAGGGTGACCGTGGGGCCTTCGGCGGAGATCCCGGTCAGATCGCCCAGCTTGCCGGACGACGCCGCGGCCGGATCCGCGTGGGCGGCGACCGGGGAAAGCCCGAGTAAGGCCACTGCGGCCAAACAACTCAGGGATTGCGCAACTCTGCTCATTCGAGACACCTTTCGCGCATGAATACGCAAGATGGTCTCTGTATAGCGCACGGTTCGCGCAAAGTCATCCGCCGAAGCGGTGCTGCCGACTTTCGTCGGGTCGCCCGAAGATCCTTATGGGGCAACGGGTACCCAGGTACATGAAGGCCCCCTTCCTGTACCTGGGCGCAAGGAAGGGGGCCTTCATGTACCTGGACTCAGACGGCCTGGACCTCGACGCCCGCGGCCTCGAACGCCCGCAGCACCTTCGGGTCGGCGTTGGAGTCGGTCACCAGCGCGTGCACCTGAGGAGTCGCGCAGATCCGCGCGAACGCGCGGCGGCCCAGCTTCGAGCCGTCGGCGACCGCGACGACGCGTTCCGCCCGCTCGACCATCAGCCGGTTGATACTCGCCTCGCCTTCGTGGTGCGCGAAGGCGCCCGCGTCCGCGTCGAACGCGTCGACACCGAGGAACAGCAGGTCGATCGTCAGTTCGCTGAGCACGCGCGTCGCCAGCGGTCCGCTGAGCTCGAACGACTGCGGACGCGCGACCCCACCGGTGACCACGATCTTCACGTGTGGCCGGACCGCGAGTTCGTGTGCGATGTTCAGCGCGTTGGTGACCACCGTCAGCCCTGGCGAATCACGGAGACCGGCCAGATCGGACCGCGTGGCCAGCGACCGGGCGACGCCGGCCGTCGTCGTCCCGCCGTTGAGGCCGACCACCATGCCCTGCGCGACGAGCGCCGCCGCGGCGACGCTGATCCGCTGCTTCTCGGGAACGTGCCGCGCGGTCTTGTACCGCAGCGGCAGGTCGTAGGCGAGATCGTTGGCCACCGCCCCGCCTCGGGTGCGGGTGAGCAACTGCTGCTCCGCCAGGTGGTCGAGGTCGCGCCGGATCGTGGCGGCGGAGACGTTCAGCTCCTCGGCCACGTCCTCGACGTCGATCTTCTCCCGCTGCCCCAGCAGGTCCAGCAGGGTGCTCAGCCGTTCGTGCCGGGCCATCGGCGCCACTCCTAGCTCGCTGCGGCCTATCGCGCATACCGGTGCGCTGTTGGCCACTGTTTCGAGCAGTATGCTGCATCGCGGTTGTCCGCCGCGGGCGGCACGCCGGTCGAGTGGCCCGGCCGGTCACTTCATCCGGAAGTCGTGCTGTTCCGGCAGCGGTTCATCGGAGACCGCCGCCCAGGTGTCGGACAAAGACGTCTCCCCTTCCCTGATGTTCGCGACCTCGAAACCGGCGTCGTACACGGCCTTTGCCCCGTCGGCGTCGCCGAGGGCGAGCCGGGTGCGGGCGGTCAGCAGAGCGATCCGCCCTTCCACGGGCATCCCGGCCAGCAGTTCACTCGCCTCGTCCGGGAGGCCGGCGGCGAGCTGGGCCGCAATGGCCTCGACGAGCAGAGGACGCAGTGACGGCGCGAGGGCGACCGCCCGCCGGTACAGCCAGGCGGCCTCGGGCCCGGCGGTGGCGACCGCGAGATTCCGCAGTGCCCAAGGGTTCTCGGCCGCCGACACGGACTCGCGCCAGGCGCCGACCGCGTCCGAATGCCGTCCGGCGGCCCAATGCGCGACGCCGCGGTGGTACCAGGTCAGCCAGTTCTTCGGGGCGTACTCCATGAGATCCGCCCAGTACCGGTTCACCAGCGTCGGCGGCGGCACCGCGAGCGGATCCCCGTCCGGCGGCGTCCCGTCGAGCAACGCGAGCCACGGCTCCTGGTCCGGCCCGAGCGACTCGTCCGGGAACGGTGTGCCGGGCAGGCACATCGGCGCCCGCCGGTTCTCCAGGGCGCCCCAGCCGGAACCGGTGGCCAGTAAGGATTCCGGGGTGACGTCGGCGATCTTGCGCCAGTCGCCGAGGTATTCGTCCAGGGTTTCCGCCGACGGCAGGCCGGTGGCGACGGCTTCCCGGGCCGCCGTCCAGTCCTCGCCGTGAACCGCCGTGGGATCCGCGGTGACCGGACCATAGGCCTCCAGCCAGTCCCAGCTCTCCCCCGGTGGCAAGCGCAGGTGCTCCAGCTGGGTGCGGGCCAACCCGGCCTGGATCTCCAGGTAGCCGCCCGCGCCGGGAGCCAGCCACTCCTGCCAGCGGCGTCCACCGGTGGATTCTCCCCACAGGAACAACTTGCGGCCCCGCAAGCGGCCGGTCGACGACTGCGCCAGCCCCGTGCCGTCGGCCTCGACCGCCGCGACCCACGGCCGCCCGGTCACCTCGAAGAAATAGTCCGCCGCGGCCTCGGCGCGAGCCGGATACGTCAGCTCGCCGGGCACGTCGACCAGGTCGAGCCGTCCCGAATAGCCGTAGTGCCATGCCTGAGTCGCGGGAGCGAGCACACGGGTGCCTTCGTTCTGCGGCACCGCGATGTTCGACCACCAGTACACCGGGACGTCGTAGGGATGCGGATTCCGCACCCGCACGGCCACGAGCAGGTGCTCCGAGCCGTCGGGCAGCCAGAAGTCGATCTGGTACGGCAGGTCGCGGGTGCGTTCCCATTCCCACAACCGCAACACCGGCGTGCCGTCCGGGCCCTCGATCTCCGCGGCGAACATCGGTTCGCAGGTCAGCGTCGTATGCCCGGTGCTCCCGAGGTTCCACTCGACACCGCCGGCGAACCACGCGTCCCGCAGCGCGAGGTTCGCGGGCTGGAACACCGGATTGCGGTAGAGCAGCTCACGCTCGGACGGCTTGTGGACCAGTGAGTACAGCCGTCCGCCCAGCGACGGCAGCACGGTGGCGCGGAGCTTGTCGTTCTCCAGCACCAACGCCGGGAGTTCGCGTTCCGTGCGATCCCGGGTGTAGCCGTCCTGCAGGAGGCACGGCAGCGGAGTGTCCAGGCGCCCGTACCCGATGTTCTCCGCCAGGTCCGGCGGTAACTCGTCCACATTGGACACCTTGGCCACCGCTTCGGGCTTCCGGAGCGGCGGCAACGGGTTCTCCGGCCCGAGGTCGGCGGCGGGCAGCAGCAACCCGGTGCGGTACAGGCGGGTCATGCGCCGGGGAGCCGATCGCCCGTGGCGGCGTCGAACAGGTGCACCGCGCCCGGTTGCGGCGTCAGGGTGATCGGCTCGCCGCGCTGCCACGGGGCCATACCGGGGGTGCGGACGGTCAGCACGCGGTCGCCGTCCCGGCAGTAGAGGTACTGGTCGCTGCCGAGTTCCTCGACGACCTCGACGACCGCCTCGAAACCGCCGTCCCCGATCGTCCAGCCCTCGGGCCGGACACCGACGACGATGCCGGGGCCGGTCAGCGCCGAGCGCTGTGCCGGGGTCAGCGGCAGCCGCGTACCGCCGACGACGGCACCGTCACTGTCCACAGTGGTCTCCAGAAGGTTCATCGCGGGCGAGCCGATGAACCCGGCGACGAACACGTTGACCGGCTTGGCGAACAACCCGACGGGCGTGTCGCACTGCTGCAGGATCCCGTCCTTCAGCACGGCGACCCGATCGCCCATGGTCATCGCTTCGACCTGGTCGTGTGTGACGTAGAGCGTCGTGATGCCCAGCCGCCGCTGCAGGGAGGCGATCTGGGTCCGGGTCTGCACCCGGAGTTTGGCGTCCAGATTGGACAGTGGCTCGTCCATCAGGAACACGCTGGGCTCGCGCACGATCGCCCGCCCCATCGCGACCCGCTGCCGCTGCCCGCCGGACAGCTTCGCGGGTTTCCGGTCCAGGTACTCGGTCAGGTCGAGCACGGCCGCGGCCTCGCGCACCTTGCGCTCGCGTTCGGCCTTGGCCATCTTCGCCAGTTTCAGATGGAAACCGATGTTCTCCCCCACCGTCATATGCGGGTAGAGCGCGTAGTTCTGGAACACCATGGCGATGTCCCGGTCCTTCGGCGGGAGTTCGGTGACGTCGCGGTCGCCGATGTGGATGGAGCCGTCGTCGACGCCTTCCAGCCCGGCGAGCATCCGCAGGGTGGTCGACTTCCCGCAGCCGGACGGGCCGACCAGCACCAGGAATTCGCCGTCGGCGACCTCGAGGTCGAGGCCGTCGACCGCGGGGCGTTCCACTCCGGCGTAGAACCGGGTGGTGTCGGAGAAGGTCACGGTGGCCATCAGGTCCTACTTTCCGGCGCCGAGGGTCAGGCCGGTGATGATCCGGCGGGCGAGCACGAGGTAGAGCACGAGCATCGGGAGCACGACGATCGCCACACCGGCGATCAGGCCGCCGTACTCCGACTGGTAGCTCGCGGCCCCGTAGAAGGTGAACAGCGCGCGCGACAGCGTGAAATGCGCCTGGTCCTTGAGGAACACGATCGCCAGCAGCGTCTCGTTCCACAGCCCGATGGCGTTCAGGGTCAGCGCGGTGATCATGCCGCCGCGGGTCAGCGGCAGCATGACCGAGAAGAACGTGCGCGTCGGCGAGGCGCCGTCGAGCGCGGCCGCCTCCTCCAGTTCGTCCGGCAGCGACCGGAAGAAGCCCGTCATCAGGAACACCGTGAACGGGATCGACAGCGCCACGTACAACACGAACAGGCCGAACTCGTTGTCCAGGTGCACCTTGCTGAGCACCACGAACAGCGGGATGATCACGGTCTGGAACGGCACGCCCATGCCGATCGCGACGACGTTCGTCATCGGCCCGGCACCGCGGACACCGAGCCTGGTCAGGGCGTACGCGCAGGGCGCCGAGACGGCGACCGTGACGACCGTCGCCAGCCCGACCAGTACCACCGTGGTCAGCACGGCTTCCCCGAAACCGGCGTTGTTCCAGGCGTAGATGAAGTTCCGGAACGGCTTGCCGGCCTTGAACCACTGGTACGGCAGGTCGAACGGCTTGGTGAAGATCTCTACCGGTGTCTTGAACGACGCCGTCAGCAGCCAGTACAGCACCAGGATGTTGCCGGCGGTGAACAGCCACACGATCGTGGAACCCAGTACCCGCAACGGGCTGAACCGTTTGGAACCGGGCGCCGGGCGCGGTTTGCGTGGCGGCTTGCGCACCGGTTTCGGCGACGGGCGCGCGGGCGCCTCGACGTCGGTGACGGACATGTGATCTCCCTCAGAACTGGATCGCGTCACGGCGCATCAACCGGCGGAGCAGGACGACGAGCACGGACACCAGCGCGATCATCGCCACCGCGCAGGCGCACGCGGCACCGAAGTCCGGGGTGCCGTTCGAGCCGAAGGTCCGGTCGAACACGTAGATCCCCAGCGTCCACGCCTCGTTGGGCGGGGCGTAGGTGCCCGGCCCGGCCAGCACGAACACCAGCTCGAAGATCTTGAGCGCGTTGATCGTCCACAGCACCCCGGCGACCCCGACGACGTCCCAGGTCATCGGCAGCGTGATGTTCTTGAACTTCTGCCACGGCGACGCGCCGCCCAGTTCGGCGTCCTCGTAGAGATACGGCGGGATGCGGTCGACCGCGGCCATCAGGATGGTGATGTAAAACCCCGAACTGGCCCAGATCAGCGAAGCCGTCACCACACCGGTCACATTGGACGGTGCGAGGAATTTCGCCGCGTCCGCGCCGAGGCTTTCCAGCACGTAGTTCGCCAGTCCCTGTTTCCCCGGCTGGTACTTGAAGACGAAGCCGAGGAACATGCCGAGCGCGACCGGCGCGACGATGTTCGGGAAGAACAGGATCGCGCGGACGATCTTGCCGCCCTTCATGTCCCGCAGCACCATCGTGAACAGGAACGCCAGCGCGAACGTGCCGATGCCGCCGAGGAACACGTAGATCAGCGTGTTGCGGAAGGCGTACTGGAACGAGTCGCTCGCCCACATCTGCGTGTAGTTGGTGACGCCGTTGGGTTCCGGCGTGTCCCCCGCCCCGGCCCAGCTGGTGAAGCTCAGCACGACGGTCGCGATCGTCGGCAGGACCAGGAAGGCCAGGTACAGCACCAGCGCCGGCGCGGCGAACGGCCAGAACAGCCGTTTCTTGCGACTCAGGTGCGCCCCGGCCTTCACGGCCCGCACCGGCGTCGTGACCGTCGCCATCAGCCCTGGTTCTTCCAGAACTCGGCGCCCTTGGTGGCGAGCTGGTCCACGAACTGCTGCGGGGTGATCTGCCCCTTCAGCAGCGCGATGTCGGCGGGGTCGAAGACGTCGGTCTGCCATTTGCCGCCGGCGACACCGTCGATCCCGTCGTACTGCAGGACGTGTTCCTTCTTCGGGTCGTCCAGCGCGGCCTTGACCTGCTTGAGGTCGTCCGGCACGGCGAGGTCGGCACGCGGCACGAGGTTGTCGGCCACGATCGGGATCCCGGCGAGCAGGTCCTTGTTGAGGAAGTAGGCGATGAACGCCTTGGCCGCCTCGGGGTGCTTGGCCTTCTTGGTCACCGAGAAGCCGATCGACATCTGCTCGACGGTGTCGTGCGTGGCGCCTTCGGGCATCGGGAACTGGAAGGAACCGTAGTTGATCTTCGTCCCGGCACCCTGCTTGTCCAGGTACTCGCGGGTCTCGCTCGGCGCCCAGCTGCCGACGTAGAGGAACCGGGAGTCGCCGTCGGCCCAGCGCTGCTGCACCTGCGGGAACTTCGCCGCGTCCCAGCCGTCGATGAAGTACTTGGGCAGCTTCGCGGTTTCGGTGGCGGCCTTGAGGAAGCCGGGATCGGTCTTCCACGCCTGACCGGTCTTGTCGGTCGCCGCCTTGTACAGCCCGCCCGCGCCGACGTACCGCTCGGCGAGCTGGGTGTAGAAGTACATGTTGTAGAACGGGATGTCGCCGTCGAGGCTGATGGCGGCCTTACCGTCGGCCTTCGCCTTGTCGAACAGGCCGATCAGCTCGTCCATCGTCTTCGGCTGCTGGATGTCGCCGGCGGTGTCCTTGTTGAACCACCAGGCGCTCGACTGGATCGTGTACGGGACCATGAAGTTGTGGCCCTCGCGGTCCTTGTTCTGCGGGAAGTCGTACGAGCTGGGCGAAAGCACGTCCTTGACGGTCTTGTCGCCTTCGCCGACCTTCATCGCGAACACGTCGTCGACGCTCTGCGTGCCGCCCGGCGTCATGACCGCCGCGCCGACCTTGCTGACGTCCTGGTCGAACAGGTCCGGCACGGCGTCGGTGTTCAGCGCGGGCACCAGGTTCTGCGTGTAGGCCTTGCGGCCCAGCCACTGCACGTCGACCTTGACGCCCGTCTTCTCCTGGAAGCATTTGAAGGCCTTCTGGAGGACCTTGCCCTGCGGCTCGTCGGCCGTCCACATGGACCAGTACGTGAATTCCTTGTCCGTGGCGGGTTTCACCGCCGCCTCCGGACAAGGCGCGTTGAGGAACTGGTCGACGCCCGGGAGCGCGTTCTCGCCGGTGCCACCGGCGACGTCCCCGCCGCCGCATCCCGCGAGCAGGAGCGCCGCCCCTGCCATCGCTGACACCGCTGTCGTGAGCCTGCCTACCCGCATCCGCCACCACCTGGATCGAAGATCACACAAGTTCTGCTTGTTGTTGCGCAGTTTTGTGAGGTTTCGCGCACATGTCAACAGTCAATCGCGCAAAGTCTGCTCAATCGTCACCTTGACCGGTTCAATCCGATCAAGCTTGAGCACTCCCAGCAACCGCCGCACCTCGACGGCGACCGCGGCGCGCCCGGCACCGAGATACTTTCGCGGGTCGACGCGCTCCGGATGCGCGCGCCAGTCCTCCGCGGCGGCCGCGGTGAACACCTTGTTGAGCTGGGTGGCGATATTGATCTTCGTCATCCCGGCCCGGACCGCCTCGGCCAGCCCGTCGTCGGGCACGCCCGACGAGCCGTGCAGCACGAGCGGCACCGGCACCCGCTCCCGCAGGCGCGCGATCAGCTCGAAGTCCAGCGCGGCGTCACGGGTCAGCATGGCGTGCGAACTGCCCACCGCCACCGCGAGCGCGTCGACCCCGGTGGCCGCGACGAACTCCGCCGCCTCGTCCGGATCGGTGCGCGCCCCGGGCGCGTGGACGCCGTCCTTGCCCCCGACCTCGCCGAGTTCGGCCTCGACCCAGACGCCGTGGTCATGGCAGTACGCGGCGACCTCACGGGTCGCGCGCACGTTGTCGGCGTAGTCCAGTTTGGACGCGTCGAACATGACCGACCCGAAACCGAGCGCGACCGCCTCACGGACCAGGTCGGCCGATTCGGCGTGGTCGAGATGCACCGCGACCGGCGTGACTGCCTCTCTCGCCGCGGCGAGCGCCGCGGTTCCGATCGGCGCCAGCGAACCGTGGTACTTCACGGCGTTCTGGCTCAGCTGCACGATCACCGGTGCTTCCGCCGCGGCGGCGCCGTCGATGATCGCGGTGAGGTGTTCGAGCTGGATCGCGTTGAACGCGCCGCAGCCGTGCCGCGCGGCCGCGGCGGCTCCGACGATCTCCCCGGTTCCCACCAGAGGCATGGCAGTTCTCCTAGTCCGGGCGGGCGCGCACGGCGACCAGCCCCTGTTCGGCTTGGTAGTGCGCGAGGTCGACGTCGCCGGCGAGCGGGCCGAGTACGGCCGCCCCGGACAGCGCGACGGCCCGGCGCAGGATGTCCGGCCACGATTCGGCGCGGCTCAGCCCCAGCGCCAGCGCGGCGACGACGGCGTCGCCCGCGCCGGTGGTATTGCCGCGGAGCGCAGTCGACGGTGCCGCGTGCCAGGTGCCGGAACCGGTCACCGCCAGGAGCCCCTCTGGCCCGAGCGAGACCACGACGGCACCCGCCCCGGCCTTGCGCAGCTCCCTCGCGGCGGCCACCGGATCCCGCAGGCCGGTGACCTCGCGCAGTTCGTCGGCGTTCGGTTTGACCACGGACGGTCTTCCGGCGAGGCCGTCGAGCAGCGCCTCGCCGGAAGTGTCCAAGATGGACGGTGCGCCGCCGAGGAGCCCGGCGTATCCCCCGGCTCCCGGCGGCAGGCTGCCCGAGCAGACGAGCACGTCCGGCTTCCGGGCCCGGACGGCCGTCGCAAGCGCTTGCCATTCGTCCTCGGTGAGCCGTGGGCCGGGCTCGTTGAGCAGCGTGACCGATCCGTCGTCCGCGAGAACCGTGGTGGTGCGCCGGGTTTCGCCGCCGATCGGCACGACGCCCGCCGGGATACCCGCCGCCGCGAGCTCACCCACGACGGCCGTTCCCGTCGGGCCGCCCGCGGTGAAGATCGCGCGGACGTCGGCGCCGATCGTGTGCAGCACGCGGGCGACGTTGACGCCCTTGCCGCCCGCCCGCTGCCGCACGGTCCGCACGCGGTGCACGTCACCGGGCCGTAGACCGTCCACTGTGTACGTGACGTCCAGCGCGGTGTTCGGCGTGACGGTGACGATCACGGCGAGCTCAGGTCAGGACGACGGAACGGGTGAGGCTGCGGGGGTTGTCCGGGTCGAGTCCCTTGCGGGCGGCGATGGCCCCGGCGACGCGCTGCGCGCGGACCAGGTCCGCCAACGGGTCCAGGCCGCTCTCGACGAACAGGCCGCCCGCGCGGGCGACGTCGTCGGCCAGCCCTTCCGGCGCCTGCCCGAACATCCAGGTCACCCGGCCGGGTTCGCTGATACTGATCGGGCCGTGCCGGTAGTCCCAGGCCGGGTACGACTCCGTCCACAGCAGGCAGGCCTCGCGGAATTTGAGCGCGGCCTCGTTCGCGATGCCCACGGACCAGCCGGTGCCGAGGAAGCTGAACTGCTCCGCGGTGACCAGCTCGTCGGGCAGCGGTTCGGCGAGCACGCGTTCGGCCTGGTCGGCGACCGCGGTCAGGTCCTCGCCGAGATGGGCGCGCAGCATCGCCAGCGCCGTCGTGGCGAACCGGGTCTGCACGACCGAGCGTTCGTCCACCACGGAGAGGTCGACGATCTTGTCCGCGGCGGCCTCGATCTCGCGCGGCACGCCGGTGATCGCGATGGTCGGCGTCCTGCCCCGCAGCTTCGCCAGCAGGGCGTGGACCTCGGTCGTCGTACCCGACCTGGTCAGCGCCACGACGTGGTCGTAGCCACGGCCCTCCGGGAACTCGGACGCGGCGAAGGCGTCGGTCTCGCCGAGCCCGGCGGACTCGCGGAGGACGGCGTACGCCTGGCCGATGAACCACGACGTGCCACAGCCGACGATCGCGACCCGCGCGCCCGGCGGCGGCAACAGGTCACTGTTCGCCGAGGCCAGCGCCGCCGCTTCCCGCCAGCAGCCGGGCTGGCTCGCGATCTCCGCCGCCATGAAGGTCCCGCTCATGAACTCCCCATCCGTGCCAGTTGTGCGCAATAGCTGTCACGTTAGGTGCAGTTTTGTGCAACGTCAATGCTCTATTAGCGCACTTTCAAGCATTTGCTCCGCGCAGATGTGCAGGATGGCCCGGTCGCCTACCGTGGGCGGATGCGGATCGTCTCGCTGCTCCCTGCCGCGACCGACTTCGTCGCGACCCTCGGGCTCCTGCCGTCGCTGGCCGGCCGGACCCATGAGTGCGACTGGCCACCCGGCGCGCTGGACGACGTCCCGGTGGTCACGAGCAGCGCGATCGACCACGACGTGCTGTCGAGCCGGGAGATTTCGGCGGCCGTCGGCGGCGAGCATCGCGGCTCGGCCCTGTACTCCCTCGACGCCGCCATGCTCGCGGCGGCCGAACCCGACGTGGTGCTCACGCAGGATCTCTGCGACGTCTGCGCGGTCTCCTACCGGCAGGTCTCGGAGACCGTGCGCGCGCTGGACGGCGACATCCAGGTGGTCAGCCTCGAACCGCGAACGCTCGACGGCATCTTCACCTGCTTGGCCACGCTCGGCGAAGTGCTGGGCGTCCCCGAACGCGCGGCTCACGAGACTCGCCTTCTCCAGGAACGCTGGGAGGCGGTCCGGGTTCGCGTCGCGGGACGACCGCGGCCGAGGGTGGCCGCCATCGAATGGCTCGACCCGCTCTGGCCCGCCGGGCACTGGGTCCCGGAGCAGATCGACGCCGCCGGCGGCATCCCGCTGCTCGCCGCCGCGGGCGAGCACACCCGGCCGATCACGTGGGACGCCGTCGCCGAAGCACGACCCGACGTGTTGCTGCTCATGCCCTGTGGCTTCCCGCCGGAGCGGACAGAGGCGGAACTGCGTCTGCTGACCGGCCTGCCGGGCTGGGACGACATCCCGGCAGTGCACGTCCTGGAC
This sequence comes from Amycolatopsis roodepoortensis, assembly GCF_024628825.1. Lineage (NCBI taxonomy): Bacteria > Bacillati > Actinomycetota > Actinomycetes > Pseudonocardiales > Pseudonocardiaceae > Amycolatopsis > Amycolatopsis roodepoortensis. The sequence goes on along the minus strand of NZ_CP102415.1, from coordinate 8,490,974 downwards.
GGCCCAGCCTACTTCAACCGGCCCGGCCCGCGCGTCGTCGACGGCGCGGAGATCCTCGCCGAGCTCTTCCATGGGTGACCGGCGTCACATCGAACGCTGTCACAACCCCTCCGCCCCACTCGTCATGTGTGCAGGAACCGACGGAGAGGAAAGATCATGGAACCGCGAATCAACCTGTTCGAGAACGACGTCATCCTCAAGTACGTCAAGCGTCTCGGCGCCGCGAACCGGCCGATCGAGGAGTCCTCGCTGCCCCACGCGACCCAGGAACTGGTGAAGCTGCGCGCCAGCCAGATCAACGGCTGCGGTTTCTGCACCGACATGCACAGCAAGGACGCCGCGCACGCCGGCGAGACCTCGGTGCGGCTCAACCTGGTCGCCGCCTGGCGGGAGGCGAACGTGTTCACCGAGCCCGAGCGCGCGGCTCTCGCGCTCACCGAGGAGGGCACCCGGATCGCCGACGCGCACCACGGCGTCAGCGACGACACCTGGGCGCAGGTGCGCAAGCACTACGACGACGAGCAGATCGGCGCCCTGATCGCGTTGATCGCCGCGATCAACGCGTACAACCGGCTCAACGTCATCGCCAGGACGCCCGCCGGCGACTACCAGCCCGGCATGTTCGACTGATCCTCGCGTCCACCGACAAGAGGATCGCTTCGCCGGACAACGATCGAGAGGCGACGGGCTGCTAAACCTGCGGATACCAGCGACCCGGAGGTTTCAGCCCGTGCGACTCGACGTCCGTTTCTTCCCCGTGACCGGGACCCATCCGCTCAGCACCGACCTCGTCGGGCTCCGCGCGAATTTCCATTACGGCTCCGGGAACGTGCTGGAGCAGCACTACGCGGACCGGACCACGATGATCTGGACCGGTGTGTCCGGTGATTTCGCCGGTGTGCGGCAGAAGGAAGCGACACTGCGCGTCTTCGAAACCGGCCCGGCGCAGTATTTCGTCACCTGGTACGAGACCGGGACCGTCGCGACGGCCGCGCACGGCGAGATCTTCGACGGCGGTTATCCCATCGCGGTGATGGCCGATTTCGGCCGTTCGATCGCGACGGCTGCCTATACGAATCCGCGCGAGGACGGCGGGCAGTACTTTTTGGTGGACCAGGCGACCATCGAGATTCTGGAGAAGCCGCACGGATGGCCCTCCTTTCCCGCGCCGCGTGGGTCTTGAGCGTTCTGTGGAATACGGCGAACGTGGCGTAGGGGGTGTCGCGAAAGCCACTTTCGGGACATCAGGCGTCGCGAAAGTGGCTTTCGCGACATGGGCGCCGGCGGTGAATGCTCCCTTCACCCACCACTCCACGTTCGCCTATACGCTTGACACCCGAACGCCGCTCTCCGCTTGATCCCGCCGGCGAAGTTAACCCCAGGCCCGTGCCGGGTATCTGACGGTCATGAGCCGATCGACAGTCGAGCACTCGTCCCGGTCGAACACCCGGCATCTGACCGTGCCCCAGGGCGTCGCACTGTATGTCGGCGCCGTCCTCGGCACCGGTCTGCTGGTACTTCCCGCGCTGGCGGCCAAGGCGGCGGGTCCGGCTTCCCTGATCGCCTTCCTGGTCCTGGTGCTGGTCTCCGCCCCGGTCGCGGCGACCTTCGGCGCGCTGGCGGGACGGTATCCGGACGCCGGCGGGCCGGCGACGTTCGCCCTGCGGGCGTTCGGGCCGAAGACCTCGGCCGTGACCGGATGGTGGTTCTATTTCGGCACCCTGGCGGGAATGCCCGCCGCCAGCGCGTTCGGGGCGGCCTACATCACCGAACTGGTCGGTGGCGGCCGGACGATGACGATGTTCCTGGCCGCCGTGCTGGTACTCATCGCCATCGGGGTGAACCTTTTCGGCGTGCACCTGTCCGGCCGTGTGCAGTTGGTGCTCACCGGTTTCCTGGCACTCCTCCTGGTCGGCGCCGTGGTGCTCGCGGCGCCGAAGGCGGACACGGCCAACGTCCAGCCGTTCGCGCCACACGGCTTCTCCGGTATCGCGACCGCGATCAGCCTGCTGGTGTGGGCCTTCATCGGGTGGGAGACCGTGACCCATCTGGCCCCCGATTTCCGGAATCCGCGGCGAGATCTGCCCTTGGCCACGGGAATCTCCATCGTCGTCATCGGTGTGCTCTATCTCGCCGTCGGCGGAATGACGATTCTCGTGCTCGGCCCGCGAGCCGGGGAAACCGAAGCGCCACTGGCCGCGTTGCTCGGCGAAGGGCTCGGTACCTCCGTTCGAGTGGTCGCCGCGGTGATCGCCGTCGTGGTCACCCTGGGGGTGCTCAACGTGTTCGTGGCGAGTATGGCGAAACTCGGCGCGGCGCTGGGCCGTGATGGCGCTCTGCCGCATTGGCTGGCCAAGGGCAGCCGATCGGGTGACGTTCCGAGGCGCAGCCTGCTCGTGGTGACCACCGGGACCGCGATCAGCTTCCTCGTCGCGATCCTCACCGGATTCGAGCTGGAACAGGCGTTGCTCGCGGAGAACGCCTGCCTGATCGCGATCTACCTGGTGGCGATGGCCGCCGGGGTCCGGCTTCTGCCGTCCGGCGGCAAACAACGGTGGTTCGCGGTGATCGCGACGGTCCTGGTGTTCGGCGTGCTCCTGCTGGCGGGCTGGTACCTGTTGTTCGCGGCGGCGCTCGCCGTGGGGGCACTGCTCTACCTGAAGTTCTCCAGAAGGTCCGCTGACGCCTGAGCGGACCGGGCCGCGGTCATCCCGGCGAGCCAGCGCTCGAACGCCGGCACACCGTGACCGAGGACGGTGAGCGCGTGGCTGCCGACGATGAAACCGTCGGCTCCCTGCCGCGCGACCGCTGCGACGTCGTCGGCGTCCCGGATGCCGAAAGCGGTGTAGACAGGCAGGTCCGGACGAATACGCCGGATGTCACCGATACGGCGGCCGAGCCCATCGTCGATGGTGCCCGCCCGTCCGGTCTCGGCGCTGAGCGCGAGATACACGAATCCGTCGCCGCTGCCGAGCACGCCGGCCTCTTCGTCGGTGAGGTGCCCGGCCGTCACCCGCAGCGGTGGCACCAGGGCGAGTCCGCGGCGGCGCGCCCGGGCCGCGTACTCGGGAAACGGCCGGATGTCGTGCTCACAGAGCAGACCCGCGCAACCGGAAAGGATTTCGTCACCGGCACGCCAGTCGTCGGCGGCGGGCCAGGCCGATCGGTAGACGATCCCGACCCGCACCGGCGCCTCCGCCAGCCATTCGCGCAGCCGGGACGAGCGCGGGTCCAGGGTGTCCGGCCCCGCCTTCGCCAGCGCCTCCGCGACGACGCTCCCGGTGCTGGCGGAGAAGCCCGCGTCGAGCAGGATCGGGAACTCGACGAAGTCCACTCCCGCGGCCACCGCGGCACGGACGGCGGCGAGGCTGGTGTCCCAGTCGGGGAAACCCGGGATCAGGTAGACGCCGAATCCCAGTCTTCCGTTGATGGCGACGCTCTCACGAAGACCGGCACTCATACCGGTTGCTCCTGCCTGGAGGCGGCGATGTTCATGACCCGCAGCGCACAATAGGTCTCCCACAACGTCGAACCAGGGTTCGTGCTGAACCCGCCGTCGGGTTGCGCGCATCGCTGGACCGCGGCGTGCAACTCGGCCCATGGCCAAGCCAGGTTCAGCAACTGAGCGGTTCGCGCACCCCAGTAAGCGCTCGCGAGCGACCATTCCGCGCGCGACGGCCGCATCCGGATGTGCCCGAAACCGTCGTCGCACGAGATGACGAACGGAGCGCTCGCCTGTGCGTCGGCGTGATCGTCCTCGGTTCCGAGCCATTGCCGGATCGCGACCGAGCAATAGGTCCGTTCGATGTCGGACGGACCGTCGGGCAGGAGCGCACAGCCATGATCGTCCCCGGTACACGCGCGCAGGAACGCGCGGATCTCGGCGGCGCCGTCCGGTTCCGGCCGGGCGTCGAGGATGATCAGGGACCTGACCCCGTAGAAGAGGTCGTCCATGTCGACGACGATCCTGCCGCCGGCGACGAGCGCCTCGTCCACCCACCGGACCACCGCGCCGGCATCCGGCACGGGGACCCCGGCGAGCTGATACAGCCGCAAGGCGTAGTACGTCGCTCCCAAGGACGGTGCCCCGCCCCGGAACATCGCGTAGGCGCCACCGGTCCGGGCCGCCGAGGCGAATTCCAGCTCCGGCCGCGTCAGGCCGGTTCCCCGCATCGCGCGGATCTCGGCGCCGAACCGGGCGGCCTCGAGGCTGGGACCGCTTTCATCGGTCTCGACGAGCAACCCGTCGCTGTCACGGCAGGATTCGACGAAGGTGAGGGCGTCGGTCATGGTGTGCTTCCTTTCTTCCTCAGCCGGGCGCGGACCCGAAGATCTCGTTCTGTGGCGGGAAACTCTGGAAGTCGAGTGCTTCGAAGCCATAGTCGGCGGGCAGCTGCTGCGGTGCGGGGGTGTGGAACAGCAGTGAATCGGCGTGCATCCGGTTCCCCGAGGCGTTGGCGTACGCGTTGTACAGCTCCAGCGCCCGGCGCTGCGCTTGCGGAATGGAAGCCAGCGGACCGGCGGCGACGAAGTCGTCGACCTCCTTGAGCACGGCCATGCCGAGACAGAAGGTCAGCAGATCCTGCGGCTCGGCGACCAGACCGGACTCGGTCCGGACCACCCGGTACGGCTTGGGCATGGCTTCGAGCAGGTCTCCGGCGTAGATGACGAAGTCGGCGACGTCCGTGCCCGCGATGTCGAGTTCGAGGATGCTGGGACTGAGGAGATAGTTGAGGTAGCCGAAGATCTTGGGGTTACGGCTGAAATAGAACAGGCAGGCGGCTTCTTCCTCGGCGCGTGCCCCGGCGTCGATCTGCCCGGCCAGCCGCGACATGACCGTGCCGTAACAACCGGAGTCGACCAGCGCGACACGTTCGGGCTCGAACCACTCACCGTGCGGTAGTCCGAGCACGTCCGCGAGGGCGCCGTGGTCGGCGCGTGAGGCGTGGGCGAGACGGATGTCGAGACCGGTGGACAGTTTCAGGTCGAGCCGCCGCGCCGTGAGGTACGTCGTCAGCATGTCGCGCGCGAGGAAGAGCACGTGACGGCGACGGCGGTGCACGCACCATCGGACGACCCAGTGCGCGAAGGAGACCCAGAGCGGCAGCCACGGCCGGACTCGCCAAAGGAACCGTTCGATCGCCGAGCCGGCGCCGTCCGCGAGGGGGTGGCCGCGACCGGGATCGATGGCGTGGCACACCTGCGCCAGCTGGACTTCGGAGAGATCGCCTTCCCCGCGCATGGTCTGGATGAATTCGCGGATGGCGTCGTCCATCGCGGGGGCGGGGGAACCCGTGATGGCGCACCATCGCGCGATCCAGTGCTCGCCTATTCCGGCCCACGCGGCCGACGCGCTGGCCGCGTCGGGGCCGGGACATTCGGTGAGCAGGCCGGTCAGCCACGCCGGGACGTCGCCGGCCGGCACGCGAGGGGCCGCGGCCAGCACGGCCGCGGCACCTCCTCTTCGGGACGGTATTTCACGCTCTTGGGGCATGACCCTGACCCTTCCGTCGGAGGTACCGGAAGCGTCACGCCGCATACCTGGTGCAGCAGGGAAGAACGATGTACCGGTGGGTGACGCTCAAGTCCACCGTATGAGGGCATGGGGACCGTGGCGATCACTTCCGCGCACGGTCCTGTCCATCATCCGTACCCCGAGCGAAAAGGCCCGACGAGGCGGCGCAAGGTATGCGAAGGGGCTTCACCGAACCGGTCACGATAGGTGGCCGCGAACCGCCCGAAGTGGAAGAACCCGTGCCGTTGGGCGACCTGTGCCACGGTGACCGCGTCGGGCTCGCCCGCGGAAAGGTCGGCGTGGGCGCGTTCCAACCGGACATCGCGAAGATAGGCGTTGGGAGTGGTCGCCAGATGCCGCTTGAACCCCTTCTCCAGCGCGCGCACGCTCACCCCGAGCTCGCGGGCGAGGCTCGTCACCGAATGATGCCGGTGCGGTTGCCCGTCGATCAGCCGGGTGGCCTCGCGAATGGTGCGTGAAGACACGAGTTTCGCTTCGCCGGTCACGACGTCCCAGTAATTGTGCTTCTGTGAGGCCAGAAACGTGGTCATCAAGCCCTGTTCGACGGAATCCGCGACGGCTTCGATCTCCAGCGCGCTGTCCGTGTCGTCCAACGACCCCACGTAGGCCGTCAAAGCGTCATACCATCCTTTGGCGGGCTGACGACCGGTGTTCAGCGTCTCCTCGAATCGCAACGGCTGCGGCAGTGCGCGCCCGAGCATCGCACTCAACCGCATTTCCAGCATTCCGCGGTCGATGATCACCATCAACTGTGCGAACTCCCGCGACCAGCCGGCCTCCAGCACGGAACCGGGATTGCACACTTCCCCGGTGGTGGCCGCACTGCCGGCCACCGGGACGGCGATCAGGAAGTGCTGGCGGGTACAGCCGATCCGCAGTCCGGCCGCGGCCGGACAAGCGACGTAGGCGACCGTGAAGTTCTTCGTCCGCCGGGCGTGCACGCGGACCTTCGACGCCGAACGCGCGCGGAACCGGCATTCCCCGAAGAGGCCGGCGAGACATGTCCGTATCTCCTCCGGGTCTTCCGAAACCAGCAGCATGAACTTTCCCAGCGGTGTGTCCATTCGAGTCCCCCTTGAGGACACCGGAGGCGGATCGTTCCTGACGGCGCTCCTTCCCGTGTACCCGGTCGGGTGGGATGACCTGGACGGGACGGGCAAATCCGACCGAACAGCCTAAGCGGCAAGATCGGTCGTATCGGGCTAACCACTCCCGCGCGCTCTAAACGCGTCGATTCCGGTCAACCGGCCTCGGACGCGGACACCCGCTCGGAGTACTCAGCGCTGACGAACAAGCCCCGAGCACGCAAAAGCAAAGCCCACGCGCACCTTCGCTCCCATACTGGCCGTCCAGCCGAGACGAGGAGCACCGAATGAGCCGTGACGACACGTCGCTCGCCAAGAACGTCCTCGGCGTGCCGGGCATCGTCTTCCTCGTGCTCGCCGCGGTCGCGCCCTTGACCGGGATGATCGTGATCGCGGCCATCGGCATCGCGGTCGGGAACGGCGGCGGCATGGTCGCGGCGTTCCTGCTGGCGACGGTCGTCCTGCTGCTGTTCGCCGTCGGCTACGCGCAGATGTCGCGAGTGCTCACCAGCGCGGGCGGCTTCTACGCCTTCGTGGTCAAGGGGCTGGGCAGGACACCGGGTCTCGTCGCCGGATTCGTCGCGATGCTCGGCTACAACTGTTTCGTCGCGGGCGCGATCGGCACGAGCGGGTTCTTCACCTCCACGGCGATCGACGACGTCTTCGGCGTGAAACTCGATTGGCTGTTCTGGAGCGCGCTTTCAGTCGTGCTGGTCCTCCTGCTCAGCCGCCGGGGAATCGCGGTCAGCGCGAAGGTCTTGGGTGTCTCGCTGATCCTCGAAGTGGCGATTCTGCTGATCATGGATTTCAGCGTGCTGTTCCGGCACGGCTTCTCGTTCGCCGCGTTCAGCCCGTCCGTCATGTTCCAGGGAGCGGGCGGGCTCGCGTTGTTGTTCGCCGCCAACGCTTTCATCGGGTTCGAGGCGACGGCGCTGTTCGGCGAGGAGGCGAAGGATCCCAAGCGGACGATCCCGCGGGCGACCTACATCGCGATCGGGTTCATCGGGGTGTTCGCCGCGTTCACGACCTGGGCCGTGGTCAGCGCGATCGGCGCCGAGCAGGCGCAGGACGTGGCCGCCGCGCACCTGTCGAGCGGGGATCTCGTGCTATCGGTCGCGCAGGAGTACCTCGGCGGCCCGTTGACGAAGGTGATGTTGCTGCTTCTGGTGGTCAGTCTCTTCGCGGCGCTGCTGGCGCTGCACAATTCGGCCACCCGCTATCTGTACGCGCTGGGCAGGGTCGGCGTGTTGCCGCGCCTGCTGGGCAAGACCAGCCCGGGCAACGGCGCGCCGCGCTACGCCTCGATCGTCCAGCTCGGGTTCGGTTCGCTGGTGGCGCTGGCGTTCCGGCTCGCCGGACTCGACCCGGTCGCCGACCTCACCGCCAGCATGACCGGCTTCGGCACGCTCGGGATCCTCACCCTGCAATTGTTCGCGGCGGTGGCGATCCTGGTCTACTTCCGCCGCACGCGGGATCGCCGGGTCGTGAAGACGCTGATCGCCCCCGGCCTGGGCGCGGTGGGGCTCGGGCTGATCGTGACGCTGGCGATCCTCAACTTCCCGACGCTCGCCGGCTCGAGCAACGGCGTCGTCCCGCACCTTCCGTGGCTGCTCCTGGTGGTCGCGCTGGCCGGGCTCGCGCTCGCCGGCTGGCTGCGGCGGTTCCGCCCTTCGGTGTACGCGGCGTTGGAGACCGACCTGGAACGCGAGCCGTCAAACGTTGTTGGTCAGTGAGAGGTTGAACGAATAACGCGAGGCCCGGTAGACGTGCCACCCGTATTCCACGACCTTGCCCGACTCGTCGTAGGTGGTGCGGCGCATGGTCAGCAGTGCGGCACCCGGCTTCTCGTCGAGCAGTTCGGCGTCCTCCTCGGTCGCCTGTCGGGCACCGACGTTCTGCTGGGCCGCGTGCAGTCGGACGCCCGCGGAGCGCAGTAGCTGGTAGAGGCCCTTGTCCCGCAGCTCGTCGTCGGCCGGGGCGATGAGGCCGTCGGGCAGATAGTTGTTCATGATCGCCAGCGGCTCGCCGCCCGTCGAACGCACCCGCTTCAGGCGCCGGACGTGGGTCAGGCCCGGCGCCTCGAGATACTCGATCGCGTCGTCACCCGCGGGCTCGACCCGGTTGAGGAGGACGACGGACTCCGGCTTGTCGCCGATCTCGCTGAGGTCGTCGAAGAGGCTGCTCAACCGCAGCGGCCGCGCGACCTTGGTGCGCACGACCTGCGTGCCGACCCCGCGTTTGCGGACGAGGAGCCCCTGGTTGACCAGTGACTGGATCGCCTGGCGGATGGTCGGCCGCGAGAGGTGCAGGCGCGCGGCCAGATCGAGTTCGTTGTCCAGCCTGGCGCCGTTGGGCAGCCTGCCGTCCTCGATGGCGGCGCCGATCTGCCGGGCGACCTGGGAATACAGCGGCTCCGGACCGTTCGGATCCACCACGATCTCGCCGGGCGCCCAGGGTTTCATGCGCGGAGCCTACCGCGACCGGCCACTATGACCTTATGTCCATATGTCTTGACAAAGTCTCTCGAGCCTTGCGATGGTCGGAGGACCACGCGAGCCGGGAGGTACGAAGGTGTCGGACACAGTGCGCCGGATCGTCGCCGCGCGGGTGCGCGATCCGGGGGCCGTCGCGGTGGCCGCCGCCACCCGCGTCCGGGCGAAGACCCCCTTCAACGACAAGGGCCGCACGATGATCATCGCCGCGGACCATCCGGCGCGCGGCGCGAACGGCGTCGGCTCCGATCCGCTCGCGATGGCCGACCGCGGCGAACTGCTCGACCGCCTCGGCCTGGCGCTGGAACGTCCCGGGGTCACCGGAGTGCTGGCGACGCCGGACATCATCGACGACCTGCTGCTCCTCGGCGCCCTCGACGGCAAGACCGTCATCGGCTCGATGAACCGCACCGGGCTCGCGGGATCGACTTTCGAGATCGACGACCGGTTCGCCTGCTACGACGCCGAAACCATCGAGCGGATGCGCTTCGACGGCGGCAAGACGCTCACCAGGATCTGCCTGACCGATCCGGCGACGCCGAGCGTCCTCGAGAACACCGCGAAGGCGGTCAACGACCTCGCCGACCGGAAACTGATCGCGATGGTCGAGCCGTTCCTCGCCGACTGGGTCGACGGACGGCTCCGCACCGACCTCTCCCCCGACGCCGTGATCCGCTCGATCACCATCGCCTCCGCGCTCGGCCGTTCGTCGGCCTACACCTGGCTGAAACTGCCGGTGGTGCAGGACATGGAGCGCGTGCTGGCCGCCTCGACGTTGCCCGCTGTCCTGCTGGGCGGCGAGGTCAAGGACCCCGACGCCGCCTTCGCCGCCTGGCAACGCGCGCTCGCGCTGCCGACCGTGCAAGGCCTCGTGGTCGGCCGGTCCCTGCTCTATCCGCGCGACGGTGACGTCGCCAAGGCCGTCGACACGGCCGTCGGACTGCTGTGAACACCTGTGGAGGACAACGCGTGAAGACCATCGACCACTGGATCAACGGCGCCGGGACCACGGCGGGCTCCACCCGCACCGCCCCGGTGTACGACCCGGCCGCGGGATGCGCGCGGTCGGAGGTGCTCCTCGCGGAACCGTCCGATGTGGACATCGCGGTGGCCGCCGCGGGCAAGGCGTTCGAAACCTGGGGCGATTCGTCGTTGTCTCAGCGGACGAAGGTGATGTTCGCCTTCCGCGAGCTGCTGGTGAAGCACGAGGACGAACTCGCCCGGATCATCTCCGCCGAGCACGGCAAGGTGATCGACGACGCGCGCGGCGAGATCGTCCGCGGCCGCGAGATCGTCGAGTACGCCTGCGGGATCGCCGACGCGCTCAAGGGCGGCTTCTCCGACCAGGTCTCGCGCGACGTGGACGTGCACGACTTCCGGCAGCCGCTCGGGGTCGTCGCCGGGATCACGCCGTTCAACTTCCCGATCATGGTGCCGCTGTGGATGCACCCGATCGCCATCGCGGCAGGCAACACGTTCGTCCTCAAGCCCAGCGAGCGCGTCCCGTCGGCGTCCCGGCTGGTCGCCGAGTTGTACGCCGAGGCAGGGCTTCCCGACGGCGTGTTCAACGTCGTCAACGGGGACAAGGTCGCGGTCGACGCGATCCTGGAGCATCCCGATGTCGCCGCGGTGTCGTTCGTCGGGTCGACCCCGATCGCCAAGTACGTCCACGAACGCGCGACGGCGACCGGCAAACGCGTGCAGGCGCTCGGCGGGGCCAAGAACCACGCCGTCGTCCTGCCCGACGCCGATCTGGAGTACGCCGCGAACCATCTCACGGCCGCCGCGTTCGGCTCCGCCGGGCAGCGCTGCATGGCGATCTCCATCGGGGTCGCCGTGGGTTCGGCGGGCGACGGACTGGTCGAGATCCTCGAGCGCAAGGCCGCCGAGATCAAGGTGGGCCCCGGGCACGAGGCGGGCAACGACATGGGCCCGGTGGTCACGGAGGCAGCGCGGCGGCGGGTGATCGACTCCGTCGCCCTCGGCGCGGAGCAGGGCGCGACCGTGGTCGTCGACGGCCGGGACCTCCGGGTCGCCGGGCACGAAGAGGGTTTCTTCGTCGGACCGTCCCTTTTGGACCACGTGACCACCGAGATGGCCGCTTATCGCGACGAGATCTTCGGGCCGGTGCTCGGGATCGTGCGGGTGTCCACACTGGACGAAGCGATCGCGCTGATCAACGCGAACCCGTACGGCAACGGGACGGCGGTCTTCACCGGCAGCGGCGAGGCGGCGCGGCGGTTCCAGCGCGAGGTGAAGGTCGGCATGATCGGGGTGAACGTGCCGATCCCGGTGCCGATGTCGTACTACTCCTTCGGCGGCTGGAAGGACTCCCTCATCGGGGACAGCCCGATCCACGGCCCGGCGGGCGTCCGGTTCTACACGCGGGCGAAGGTCGTCACGACCCGGTGGCCGCATTCCGCCGCAGGTTTCCACTTCCCGACCTCGAGCTGACGACCGCGTTTCGTCCTCTGAATGCGCTTCGGGGCGGGGTGAAGGGGCCTTTCACCGCATCTGACGCAGCGAAGGCTCCCTTCACCCCATCCGGCGCCCGCGCCTCACCTGTCGCGAAAGCCACTTTCAGGACATCACACGTCGCGAAAGTGGCTTTCGCGACACGGCCCCGATCTCGAAGCACTCACGAAATCGGTGAGGGATCAGCGCACCTCTTGCCGTTGCCGCTTCCCGACGATCCGCCAGCCGACCGCCAGCACCACGACCAGCACCGGGATCGAGTAGAACGCGATCTTCTCGGCGCCGTCGGAGAAGCCCATCAGGACGACCACCAGCGCGAGGAAGCCCAGCGTCGCCCAGCCGCTGTACGGCGCCCAAGGCATCCGGTAGGACGGCCTTTCGAGCTCTCCGCGCAGCGCCGCCTGGCGCAGCCGCAGCTGGCAGAAGATCAGCGTCGCCCAGGTGGTGATCACGCCGAGCGAGGCGATCGCGATCGCGATGTCGAAGGCGTCCTTCGGCACCAGGTAGTTGAGCACCACGCCGAGCACGTAGGCGCCGGAAGTGAACAGGATGCCGCCGTAGGGCACGTGACGGCTGCTCATCCGGCCGACGAACTTCGGCGCTTCGCCCTTGTCCGCGAGCGCCCGCAGGATGCGGCCGGTCGAATAGAGGCCGGAGTTGCAGCTCGACAGCGCGGCGGTGAGCACGACGGCGTTCATCACGTCGCCGATGCCCGGGATCCCGAGGCGGCTGAACACGGTGACGAACGGGCTTTCGCCGCCGTTGTAGAACGGCCACGGCAGGAGCATCGCCAGCAGCAGCACGGATCCCACGTAGAACACGCCGATCCGCCAGACGACCCCGTTGATGGCCTTCGGCAGCACCTTGCGGGCGTCCTTGGTCTCGCCGGCGGCGATACCGACGACCTCGATCGCCGAATACGCGAAGATGACCGCCTGCAGCGTCATCAGCGCGATGCCGATACCGGCCGGGAAGAATCCATTGTGGGCGGTCAGGTTGTGCACGCCCGCCGTGGTGCCGCCGATGTCGGCGCTGGTGAGCACCAGCCCGGCCGCGGTGACCAGGAAGACCACGATGGCCAGCACCTTGACCACCGAGAACCAGAATTCCAGCTCGCCGAACAGTTTCACCGAAAGCAGGTTCACCACGATCAGCACGCCGAGCGCGACCAGCGCGGTGATCCACTGCGGCACGTCGGGCAGCCATTTGTGCACGTAGATGGCCACCGCGGTGATCTCCGCGATCCCGGTCATCGCCCAGTTCACCCAGTACATCCAGCCGGAGACGAAACCCGCCCACGGCCCGATGAACTTGCGGGCGTAGGTGACGAAACTGCCGGAGGTCGGCTGGTGGAGCACCAGCTCACCGAGGGCACGCATCACGAAGTACGCGGCGATACCGCAGAGCGCGTACGACAGGACCAGCGACGGCCCCACCTGGTGGAGCTTGCCTCCGGCACCGAGGAACAACCCGACGCCGATCGCGCCGCCGATGGCGATCATCTGCACTTGGCGGTTGCCCAGTGCTTTTGAGTAGCTTTCACCTTTTTCGGTGAGCAGCGAGGAATCCATGGTTGCCAGACGCTAGAGCGTGTGCGGCAGGTCACCAACAGTGCTAAGGAAGACTTAAGGTGTGCGGGACGTCACTCTGGTGGTTTTACTGGAATTTCCCTTTTCGATTTGACAAGTTCACCGGCGAACCCCGATCTTCGCGCGCGAAGGAGCGCTTCTACGCTACGGCCGTGGACCTCGCAGCGCTGCTGGACCGGATCGCCGACGACGTCGCGCCGGAGATCGGCCGCGGCTCCGTCGCGGACTACATCCCCGCCCTGGCCAGGGTCGAACCCGGGCGGTTCGGCATGGCGGTGGCCGAAGTGGACGGTGGACTGCACGGCGTCGGCGACTGGGAGACGCCGTTCTCCATCCAGAGCATGTCGAAGGTCTTCACCCTGGCGCTCGCGCTCTCCCACGGCGACGGCGTGTGGGAACGGGTGGGCCGCGAGCCGTCCGGCAACCCGTTCAACTCGCTGGTGCAGCTGGAGAACGAGGACGGGATCCCCCGTAATCCCTTCATCAACGCGGGCGCGCTCGTGGTGACCGACGAACTGGCGCACCACGGCGACGCGGCGGAGACGCTGCTTCGGTTCCTCCGCGAGGAAAGCGGCCACGCCGGCATCGGGATCGACACCGAGGTCGCCGAGTCCGAGGCCGCCCACGCCGACCGCAACCGCGCGCTCGCGTATTTCATGGCGTCGTACCGGAACATGCGCCATCCGGTGCCCGCCGTCCTCGACCAGTACATGCGCCAGTGCTCGATCGCGATGAGCTGCCGCGACGTCGCGCGCTCGGCGGTCTTCCTCGCCCGGCACGGCGTGCGCAACGACGGCACCAGGCTGCTCGAGCGGAGCGCGGCCAAGCGGGTCAACGCGGTGATGCTGACCTGCGGCACCTACGACGCCGCGGGCGAATTCGCCTATCGCGTCGGGCTTCCCGGCAAGAGCGGGGTCGGCGGCGGCATCGTCGCGATCGTCCCCGGCCGGTGCGCGATCTGCGTGTGGAGCCCGGGACTGGACCCGCGCGGCAACTCCGTCGCGGGCGTGGCGGCGCTGGACCGGTTCACCACCCTGACCGGCTGGTCGATCTTCTGATCGGTTTGAACCCGTGACGACGGGGAAAACGCCGGTGTGCAGACGTTTCTCCCCTGTCCCGACTTCCGCGCCTCCGCTTCCGTGCTCGACCAGCGGCGGCTCGGCAAGCAACGGGTCGAGACGATCCAGGTGCTGCGCGCGCTGACGGTGCCGGGGTACGGCTGGCGGCACCACCCGGCCGCGGCGATGTGGGCGGGCTACGAGGAGGCGCTCGTCCGGTACGGCTTCGACATCTGCGAGGTCTGGTGCGCGACCGGCCGCCAGGACACCTGCCGCGACACGCTTCGGCTCGATCTGCTCAGCGCCACCGGGATCCACGAGGTCCGCACCCAGGACCGCCTCGCGGACGCGCAGGAGCTTCCGCCGTGGCTCGGCGACCCGGATTTCCACCGCGGCCACCAGTCCGCGCTCGTCCGCAAGGAACCGGAGCACTACCGCCCGAAGTTCCCGGACGTCCCCGACGACCTGCCCTATGTCTGGCCAGCGTCGGACCGGCCACGACGAGAAGGAGTGCGATGACCGAGCGATTCCGCAAAGGCGACAAGGTCCGCTGGAACAGTCACGGCGGGCAGGCCGAAGGTGAGGTCCTGAAGGAGATCACCTCCGACACCGAGGCGGGCGGCCGCACGGTCCGCGCGTCCGAAGAGGAGCCGCAGTACCTGGTGCGCAGCGACAAGAGCGGTGGCGAAGCGGTGCACAAGCCCGAGGCACTGGAGAAGCTGTGAGCGAGGACAAGTGAAGCGGCGAGCGAACTCGAAAAATGGCTGAAGACGAGTCCCGCAGGCGGGGCAGCACAAGGACGAAGAGCACATGCGCAAGGTGATCGGCTACGTGCACCGGCACCTCGCGCAGCGCCCGTCCGGCGACATCGAGGACACGACCTGGCGGCACTCGCTGATGAGCTGGGGACACGACCCCTGCAAGCAGCTCAGCTACTCGACGGCCGCCCCATCTCGTGCCCGGGCCGCCCCTCGGTACGCCTGCTGCGCTTGATCCGCTCTTCGTGCAGGTGAAGGCGCCCTCCGGTGAGGTCTTCGGCGACGCCCCGCGTCATGTCGCGGTAGGCCGCGTAGTAGCCCTGGTCGTACTCCTCGATCACCTGGAAGGTCCACCGGTCCGGCAGCACGTTGAGCCCGATCAGCTCGGTCTCGATGCGCTCGGCCCAGTCCGCGTGGCCTGCCTTCCGGAGCCCTTCGACGGCCTCGCCGAGTGCGAAGTCGGCGGTTCCCGTGAGGTGGTGGAACGCATACAGGTGGCCGCGCGCCTGTTCGACCGTTTCGAGCGCGAAGACCAGCTTGCCGACCGCGTCGACGGTCGCCTCGTCAGGTTCTGGAGATGAGTCCGGCATGCCGGTGAATGCCCCGGAGCCGGTGTTTCTACACCCCGGCGTCGTACCGCGTCCTGGCGTCGTTGATCTCGTTGATATGGGATTCGGCCCAGTCCCGGATCACCGCCAGCGGCGCGGTGAGGGTGCCGCCGAGCGCGGTCAACGTGTACTCGACCTTCGGCGGCACCGTCGGATGCACCGTGCGCGTGACCAGACCGTCGCGTTCGAGGCCGCGCAGGGTCTGGGTGAGCATCTTCTCACTCACCCCGTCGATCGCGGTGCGCAGTTCGCTGTAGC
This sequence comes from Amycolatopsis roodepoortensis, assembly GCF_024628825.1. Lineage (NCBI taxonomy): Bacteria > Bacillati > Actinomycetota > Actinomycetes > Pseudonocardiales > Pseudonocardiaceae > Amycolatopsis > Amycolatopsis roodepoortensis. Next base: position 8,475,115 of record NZ_CP102415.1, on the reverse strand, counting down.
GCTTGGTCCCCGTGGAGAGGCAGCCGACGATGAGCGCGGTCCATTTGTCCGCGATGCGGTCCAGGACCTGTCGCGAAGGGCAGGGCGCGCTGTACACGTCGGCCGGCCGCCCGTCCGGCAACCAGGCCAGCACCTGGCCTGGAGTGCCTGGACGGGGACGGCGGCGGGATGGCTCCGGCATGCCCCGACGTTATCCGGTGACCTGGCCGGCGGCCCAGATCCGGCGTGACTCGGGCGGCAGGACCCGGCCGAACACCTGCCCGGCGAAATGCCCGCCCGCGAGGATCGTCCGGTCGTCCTCGATCTCCTTCAGCAACTGCTCGCGGGTGGCGACGCCCTCCGCCGGATCGACGTCGAACGCGAACGTCCAGTGGCTTTCGGTGATCTGCACCTGGCAGTGCATGACGTCGCCGAGGACGACGACGCGGCGGGGGTCCTCCCCTGCCGGATCGGTGACCACGACGCTGCTGTGGCCGGGCGTGTGCCCCGGCGTGGCGAGTATCCGCACACCCGGCGCGACGCTGTCGCCGTCGGGGAAGAACCCGATCACGTCGGCCAGCGGCCGCTGGACGGCGAGCGGATCCGGACCGACCGGGTCGTTCGTGCCGGACCAGTGCGCCCATTCGCGCTCGCTGACGAGGTGCCGCGCCGACGGGAAGGTCAGCCCGGTCGCCGGCTCGGCCGTGCCGTCCGGGGTGGGCGCGACGTTCGTCGTCCAGCCGACGTGGTCGTGGTGCAGATGCGTGTAGATCACCGTGTCGACGTCTTCGGGTGTCACGCCCTCCGCGGCCAGTGCGTCGAGCAGGCCGCCGCCGTGGAACTCGGCGGCACCGGGCAAGGCGAAGTCGGCGGGGCCCAGCCCCAGGTCCACCAGGACGGCCCGGTCCCCGGTGCGGATCAGGAACGAGCCGATGCTGACCGGGAACCATCCGCGTTCGTCGAGGAACGCGTCGTGGGCCGCCCAACCGGACGGGACGCTCGATGGCAGGAAAACGGCGGGGTTGAGCCAGGCATGGCCGTCAGGCAGGTAGGTGACAGTGGTGCGGCCGACCCGGATCTGGGACCTGGCAGCGGGTCTTGACATGACGTGTTCTCCCTTGTGGACGGTGAGCGTTGCTGTGACTCACTTTCGGGGAGCCGCTCTCCAAAGGGAAGTACGCACTTGCAAGTGCGTTTAGCGATGGCTTTCGATGGCGATCCGCGCGAAGGAGCGGATCAGCGGGTTCTCCCGCGCGGTCACCCAGGCGACGACCAGCGGACTCGGTGGCATGTCGGCCAGCGGCACCCAGGTCAGCCCGTCGGGCAACGTGTGGCCGAGCGGCGCGATCCCGGCCGAGCCGTTCCAGAGGACGGCCTGAAGACATTCGCCGACCGTGCGCACCACCGGCCCGGCAGGACGCCCTCCGATGGGCGTCGCCCCGTTCCAGTACTCGCGCCACCGCGGATCCGTGCCCTCCGGCAGCTGGAACCAGGGTCGATCGGCGACGTCGGCCAGCCGGAGCGACGTACGACCGGCGAACGGATCACCGGTGCGCACCACCAGCCCGACCGGGTCGGTACGCAGGACACGGACGCTGAGGCCCGTCTCGTCGAACGGCGACCGGGTCAGCGCGACATCCACCAGCCCGGCGCGTAGCCCGGTGGTGGGATCGGTGAAATCCGTCTCGCGGAAGCGGATCGAGACCTCGGGATACCGTCGCCGGAACGCCGCGGCGAGCCGGGTGCCCGACTCCCCCGCACCGTCGGCCAGGGTGCCGACGGTGAGCGTCGCGGGCCCCGCCGCCTCCAGCACCCGGGCGCGGGCGCGATCGGCCTGGTCCAGCAGGGTGCGGGCCTCGGCGTACAGGGTGGTTCCGGCGGGGGTGGGCTCGACGCCGGCGGCCGAGCGGAGCAGCAGGACGACGCCGAGGTCGTTCTCCAGCTGACGGATGGCCCGGCTCAGCGGCGGCTGGGTCATGTGCAGCCGCACGGCGGCCCGGCCGAAGTGCCGCTCCTCGGCGACGGCCACGAAGTAACGCAGCAGACGAAGCTCCATCACCAGCGATGATACCCATCAGGTATCGGGCGGTGGAGATCGGACTTGGACGGTGCGCCGGGAGCGGCCCGAAGGTGGGGTCATGCCCTTCGAACCCCTCACCCACGAACCCGCCGTCGAACCCGGCCAGGCCCGGGAAATCGCCCGGGATCTCGTGGTGATCCCGAATCTCGGCGTCGACCTCGTCCCCAACATCGGGGTCATCGGCGGTTCCCACTCGGTGCTCGTCGTCGACACCGGCCTCGGTCCTCGCAACGCCGAGAGGGTGCTCGCCTTCGCGGCCGAGCACGCCCGTGGCCGCAGGCTGTACCTGACCACCACGCATTTCCACCCCGAGCACGCTTTCGGCGCACAGGTCTTCGCGGACGAGGCGACCTACCTCGTCAACAGCGCGCAGGCGGCGGACCTGGTCCACAAAGGACCGGGCTATCTGGAGATGTTCCGCGGCCTCGGCGCCCCGGTCGCGCGGGCGCTGGACGGCGTCACCCTGGCCACCCCCGACGTGGTCTACGACGACGCGTACGAACTCGACCTCGGCGGACGGGTGGTGCGCTTGGAGGCCACCGGACGCGCCCACAGCAAGGGCGACCAGGTGGTGACCGTGCCCGACGCGGGCGCGCTGTTCACCGGGGATCTGGTCGAGACCGGCCAGTTCGCGATCTTCCCATGGTTCCCGCCGCACGACACCGACGTCTCGGGATCGCGGTGGATCGAAGTGCTGGGACGGCTGGCCGCCGCCGCGCCGGACATCGTCGTCCCCGGCCACGGCGACGTCTCCGGACGCCGGATCCTGACCGACGTCCGCGAGTACCTCGAACTGCTGCGGGACGAAACCTGGTCACGGCGCGACTCGGCTCTTCCCGAAGAGACCATCGCGGCGGAGGTCGAAGCGCTGATGATCGACCGGCACCCCGAGTGGGAGGGCCGGGACTGGATCGCGAAAGGCGTCGGGTGTTTCTGCGCCGACGCCGGATGAATCCGACGTGGTTGCAGGTAGGTGGTTCGCTCGTGGCGCCGTCGGGGCTCGTCGCGAAAGCCACTTTCGGGACATCACACGTCTCGAAAGTGGCTTTCGCGACGCGCGTCCAGACCGGCGAGGCGGAAAGCCGACGTTGCGAACGTGGCTGTCGCCTGTTAACGGATCATTTGAAGATCGCGATGGGGTGAACGACGAGTTCACCGGTTTCGGGGTCCCAGTCCTCGACCTTGCCGAGACACCGCGCCCGGAACGCGCCGGAGGGCGCGGTGTCGCGCAGGTCGCTGGTCACGCAGGTGAAGCGGATCCGCCTGCTCCGCCCCGGATCGTCCGGATTCCCGTACGGCGCCACGAAAACCGTCTCGGTGTCGGTCTGGGAGCGTTTACGGAACAGGCCCTTCACCGAGACGAACGCCTCGACACCCCGCAGCCGGGTCTTGAGCTGCCGGGTGCTCTCGGGGCCGTCGGCCCAGCCGAGTTCCTTCACCAGCGCCCGGTTGTGGACCAGTTCCTGTTTCGCCAGGTCCACGTAGATGATGTCGTGGTGCTTCTCGAGCACCTTCGTCACGATGCCGATCACCGTGATCGGCTCGGCCTTGCGGATGTACCGCCGGAACTCCTCATCGGTGTCGGTGCGCTCGGTTTCCCCTTGCAGCGGGCCGAATCCGCCCGAGCCCCAGAACCGCCAGCCCCGGCTCTTCCGTTTCTCGACCTCCTGTTCCAGCGCCTCGTTGTAGCGATGCAACTGGTAGAGCCCCATCACGGATTTCGTGTGCAGGTAGAAGGCGATGCCCCGGATCATCCCCTGGTCCCCGTCGGATCGGGCGCGGCGCCAGTGCTTCACGAAGACGACGGCCGCGACGAGGAAGGCGGCCACGGTCAGCACCCAGACCACGAGCCACAGTCCCCAGACGTCCCACCACAGATTATCGGCAACCACGGATCTCCTTGAAGGCCTTGAGCAGGGATGTCGCGTTCGCGTCGACCATCCGGCCACCGGTGGCCACGGCCGCGCGTTCCAGTTCGGCGGGATCGGCCTCGCCGTACCGGATGGTGTACGTGCGCACGCCCGGATCCCTCGGCACGCGCAGGAATTCTTCGATGCCCGGCCCGGTGTTGTTCTCGCCGTCGGTCATCAGCACGATCGAGACGCTCCGGTCCGGCTCGGCGCGGCGATGGGCGCCGGCCTTCGCGTAGGCCTCGCCGAGCGCAGACCAGACCGCTGTGGCGCCGTCGAATTCGTCGGCGGCGATGAAGGCCCGTAGCGCGTCGAGATCCTGGGGCCCGCCGACGGCGAATTCCCTGTCCCCCAATACCTTTCCGCCGAAACGGAGGACGGTGAGCCGCTCGCCGCGGTAGAAGCGGTCGAAGCCGCCGTCCGGCCCACCGCTCAGCCCGGCGAAGGTCGCGCGGAGCGCCGCGATCCTCGGGCCCTTCATCGAACCGGAGAAGTCCAGCACGAAGATCACGCGTCCGGGAGCACGGCCGGCGGTGGCCGCGTAATCGTCGAGGAGCTTGTCCACGACCGCCTGTTCGTCGGGGAAGTACAGCGAGTTCCCGGTCGAGGCGGGCAGCCTCGGATCCAGCCCCACGTCTCCGGTGACCGGCCGCCGGAGGGTCTGTTCCATCAGTTTCTTCTGCGTCGCCGGGCTCCTGAGCCAGGAGACGAGCTTGTCGTACACCTCCCGTTTGGCCGGGTCGAGCAGCAGGACCGGATAGTCGGACTGGACGATGCCGTCGCGCGGGTACACCAGTTCCAGCGGTGTCTTGAGCCTGCCGCTCGCGTTGAGCGAGAGCAGCGTCGACTCGTACCCGATGATCGCGTCCACGTCCTGGCGCTCGGCGAACCGCTCGGCCACCGCGGCGGAGGTGTCCGCCGTGAGCGTGTGCCCGGTGCGGAAGCCCTGGAGCTTGTCGCATTCGACGTCCTGGAGACGCAGCGCGGCACCGGTGCCTGCGGCGGCCGTCGCCACCCCGACGAGCGAGGTGAGCCCGCTGGTCGACTTGGCCGGATCCGCCATCGCGAACCGGAAGCCGCCACCCGCCGCCGCGTCCGCCAGATCCGCCCACGAGAGCTTCCCGTCCGGTTTGCCGCGGCGCAGTTCCGCCGCCTTCGCCGGGGTGATCCCGACGATGACCGGCGACACCATGGTCTTGGTCGCGAGCGGCCGCTCCCCCTTGTCGCCCGATTGCCGGAGCTTGAGCTGGAAATACCGGTCGGTGGAAAGCCACGCGAGATCGTGTGTCGCTTTCCCCGGCGCGAGGGAAGCGCTCGCGTCGACCGTTCCCCGGAAATCCATTTCCAGTTCGATTCCCGTTTCCCCGCGGAGGTCGTCGAGAATCGGCCCGAGGTCGGCCAGTTCGGAACTGGCGAGCACGCGCAGTTTCACCTTCTCGCCGCCGCTCGTACAGGCGGCGACCACCAGGAGCAGGCAGCACAGGACCGCGAGCAGCCGCTTCACGGGCAGTCCCCGACCGTCTTGATCATCTCTTCCAGCACCAGGTTGTCCGGCAGCGGCGTGGTGCTGTCGTTGTCCGCGGTCTCCGGGGTCGGCAATCCCTGCGCGCGCAGGAAGTCGTACAGCCGCGCGCTCTTCGTGCTGCCCGCGGGGGTCGCGACGCCGAACCCGAGCTCCATCGCGCGGCGCTGCAGCTCGGGATCGAAGGTGATCAGCTCGCCCAGCCGCTCCGCTTCCGGCTTCAGGGCGAGGAACTGCGGTTTCGTCAGGATGTTGTCCTTCGGGTACAGCAGCACCCGGTCGTGGTCCGGCTGCCCGCTCTGCGCCTTGGCCCGCAGCTGCATGGCGAGGTACTGGTGCTCGTAGATGACGACGATCGGCTTGTCACCTTCGGCGACGTTCGCGTAGGACTCCGAAAGATCGGACGACGGGAAGCCCTGGGCCGCAACCAGGGGTTTGATCCGCTTGGCCAGCTCCTTCGCGTTCGTGAGGCTCGGCGGCCCGGCGGACTGAGGGTCGACGACCGGGACCTGACGGCCGTTCTCCAGGAACGCCAGCAAGATCAGGTACGTCGCGCCCGAATTCGAGTCGCAGATGTTCGACGTCTGCGCCAGCACCCGGTTGCCGTTGGCGGCGCCGTGGTCGCGGACGCCCAGCGAATCCCAGCTCTCCCCCCGCTTCATCACCTGGACGAACTTGTCGGTGTCCAGCGTGTAGTAGAGGTCCTGCCCCGGTGCTTTCGCCGCGATCCCTTTGGCCGCCAGCGTTTCCGCGTAACGGCGGTACGTGGCCAGTACGATCGGGCTGGTGAACGGCTGCCGCGCGGAGCCCGTCCACTCGTCGGCCCTCGACCGCCGGACGAGACCGGCGGCGGGTTCGCCCGAGAGGAACACGAAGTCGTACTGGCTGAGGTCGTGTGTGGCGATGTCCCGTGATCCAGTCCTGGTCACGTGGACCCGGATGTGGTGACGCATCAGGATTTCCTGGACCTTGGCGTCCTCGAAGAGATCCGATTTCGAGCCCATCTTGCCGCGCAGGACCAGCGTCTGCTGGAACGGCACCACGACGGTTCCGCTCACGAGCAGGACGATCAGGCCGCTGACGGCCAGCACCAGCGCGGGCCCGAAAGTGCGGAGAAAACGACGGCGCAGAAAGAACGCCGAAGGCTTTGGTCGGATGGTGAGCTGGGGTTCTTCACGAAGCGAGCTATCGGTGGTCACCGATTTCCTCCCCGAATGTCCGGCAAGGCCTATTTTACCGGGGGGCACCGACGAAAAAGCACGTCTCGATCCGGCTTCGGGACCCACCCTCACCAGGCCGGGAGGCCGGACGGTTAGGCTCTTCGGTGGCGAAAACCGCCATGCACCACGACGCCGGGAGATCTGAACCGCCATGCTGGACCGAGCAGTCATCGACGCCCTCTTCCCCGCCGACCTGCCCGAGCCCGAGCACTGGGAACAGCGTTACCCCGCCCGCGAGCTCCCCGAGGGCGCCCTGGTCACCCGCTTCGGCCCCTCGCCGACCGGGTTCGTCCACATCGGCGGCGTCTACGTCGCCACCATCGACCAGGACGTCGCCCGGCGCAGCGGCGGCCGCTACCTCGTCCGGGTCGAGGACACCGACCGGTCCCGCGAGGTCGAAGGCGCCATCGAGCAGTTCGAACGCGGTTTCGCCTACTTCGACCTCGCCGCCGACGAGGACATCCACCGCGGCGGCGACTACGGCCCGTACCAGCAGTCCGAGCGCGAGCAGATCTACCTGACCTACGTCCGTCATCTGCTCCGTAGCGGCCGCGCGTACCTCGACTTCGCCACCAAGGACGAACTGGCGGCGATCACCGCCCGGCAGCAGGCGACGAAGCTGCCGACCGGCTACTACGGCTCGTGGGCCATCTGGCGCGACGCAGACCCCGCCGACGTCCAGGCCAAGCTCGACGCCGGAGACCCGTACGTCGTGCGGTTCCGCGCGCCCGACGACACCGGCGCCCGCGCGCGGTTCACCGACGCCATCCGCGGCCCGCTGGAGGCCGAGGCCAACCGCAACGACGTCGTCATCCTCAAGAGCTCCGACCAGAGCCCCCGGCTGCCGACCTACCACTTCGCGCACGCCGTCGACGACCACCTCATGCGCGTCAACCTGGTCATCCGCGGCGACGAGTGGATCTCGTCGGTGCCGGTGCACCAGCAGCTGTTCGACGCGCTCGGCTTCGAGCCGATCACGTACGCGCACATCGCGCCGCTGATGAAGCAGGAGGGCGGCAGCAAGCGCAAGCTGTCGAAGCGCAAGGACCCGGAAGCCAGCGTCGACTTCTACATCGAGTCCGGCTACCCCACCAAGGCCGTCCTCTACTACCTGCGCGGCCTCGCCAACGGACGGCTCGCCGAGATGCCGCTCGACCAGGCGCTGGCCGAGCCGATCAAGCTCGAGGAATGCGGCGTCGCCGGCCCGCTGGTCGACCTGGTCAAACTCGACGACATCTCGGCCGACCACATCGCCACGCTGACCGGCGCCGAGATCCTCGAAGAGGTCCGGGGCTGGGCGGAGCGGTTCGACCCGGAGCTGCGGACCGTCCTCGACGCCGAGCCGGAGCTCGCGCTCCGCGCGCTCGCCGTCGAGCGCGACGGCGCCGAGAACCCGCGCAAGGACCTGAAGAAGTGGAGCGAGTTCCGCGCCGTCTACGGCTTCTTCTTCCCGCAGCTGCACGCCGCCGTGGCGAGCGCCGACGACGAGCGGATCGCCGCCCTCGGTGTCGACTCCGAGGTCGTCCGGGCCGTGGCGCGGGACTTCGTCGAGAACTACCAGCAGCTCGACGACGGCCAGGAATGGTTCCAGCAGATCCGCGAGGTCGCGGCGAAGCACGGCTTCGCGAAGAACGCCAAGGAGTTCAAGAAGAACCCGGAAGGCTTCCCTGGCTCCATTCGCGAGGCGTCGCAGATCATCCGGATCGCGATCACGGGCTCGACCCGGAGCCCCGACCTGCACGCGATCACCCAGGCGCTGGGGCGCGAGGAGACACTGGGCCGGTTCTCCGGCCTCGTCGCCGAGTGACCCGGCAGTTCTCGAGCCGAAGGTCGAACGTGGCGGGGTGTCCAGGGGCCGGGGCGCGCGGCGTCGTGAGGTCACGTGACCGGATGGACGACACGCGTGACTGGGCGGACGACACGCGTGATCCGGCGGACGACACGCGTGACTGGATGGACGACACGGCCGCGGCCGGGATTCCGCCACGAGTCGTCCGTACGATCACACGTGTCGTCCATCCAGTCACGCGAAACCTGGCTGGCCCTGACCCCTCAAGGCCACCCAGCGGCCGTGCCGCGAAAGCCACTTTCGGGACATCAGGCGTCGCGAAAGTGGCTTTCGCGACATGCTTCGGCCTGGCCGCTCACGAGGCGGGCAGGAACTGGTCGTAGAAGGCCGTCTTGACCGCGACGACCGCATCCTCGGTCTCCCGGAACCGCTCCCGCGCCTCGCTCGAGTCGATCAGCTGCACGAGCCGCAAGCCGAGCTGATCGGAATGGGTGAGCGAAAGCGGCGACGCGGCGGCGAGCGGGCGGGACTTCGCGTCGTGCACATGGTGCGGGTAATAGAAGACGGACTTGTCGCCGAGCACCGGGCCGATCCGGCGCCACAGTTCGCCGTACTCGACCGAGACCAGCACCTCGCCCCAGAAACGCAGGATGGTCAGCAGTTCGACGTCGGCGTACTTCGAGTCGCCTGCCGAGGCGATCAGCTCCATGGTGGTGTCGATGCAGGCCGTCGTGGCCAGTGACCTCCGTGACCGCACCAGCGCTTCCCGCGGGACGCCCAGCGCGAGGATGTCCGCCATCAGGTCCTCGCGGTGTGAAGGCGTGCTGCCGGGCGAAGTGTTGTCCGGGTACTCCTCGCGGATGATGACGCGGGCGATCCGTTTGGACTGCTCGTCGGTGAGCAGGTCGATCGCCAGGTCGTAGGCCATGGTGAAGGCCAGTGACAGGAACCGCCGCTGCAGCAGGACGGTCTGCAGGTCCTCCAGCGAGAGCTCGGTGACGCCGCGCAGCGCCGGATGCCGCCGGAACCGCTCGATCAAACCGTCTTCGTACTCGTCGAGTTCGCGCATCACTACACCTCTTGCTCAGAAACGGATCATGTCGATGCTTCGGTTCCAGTCGGCGAGGTCCACGTCGCGGCCGATGTCCCACAACATGTCGAGCTCGCGCTGGATCTGTTCGCCGAGCACGGTGTCGTGCGTGCCCTCGATCTCGAACTGCGGCGAGTCGATCGCCAGCTGGCCGTGCAGGAACATGCTGACCAGGTAGCGCCCGTCGGCCCGGTACACCGAGACCGAGGCCTGCGAGTTGAACACCCGCACCTTCAGGTTGGCCTGACGTTTCGCCAGCCGCCTGTGCAGGCGGGCGAGGGTCTCCAGACAGTCCACGATCCCCGTGCTCACGAAGGTCTTGCCCGCGCCGTCGCTCCGGTCCAACGCCGCTTCGCGCAGCCCCACCAGCATCGAGTTCGGGTGCAGCAGCATGATGCGCACCTGGGCGCGCCGGTCGACGATCGCGGCTTCCAGTTCCTTTTCCAGTCGTTGCAGGTTGGGGATCCAGGTGTTCAGGATCGTCACCTGTTTGGCCTTCGCGATATGCGCCGCGAACTCGTCGTCCGGAAAGCGTTTGTGCACTTCGACCACGCCGCCGTAGTGCGAACGGCGTTGGCTCGCGGCGATGGTGTCGATGTCGAGGCCGGCGAGCCGGGCGCGGATGTCTTCCAGTGCGCGCAACGGGGTCAGCTCGATGAGCAGCACCACGACCACTCCGCTGACCATGATCAGCGTCAGCGTGGAGATGCCCTTCGGCGCCACTTTGTCCAGCAGGCCGAGCTGTTCCGCGATCCCGACCGCGAAGCCGACCACCGCCAACCCGCCGAGACTGAGCAATTCGAGCCAGCGACGCATTCTGCGGAGCATTCACCCTCCGGGATCCGGTGACCTTGGCTCTTATGTTCCCACAATGAGAGAGACGCCTGTGATCGGGGTCACCACCTTTCGTGTGACGCCTTTTGCTCCGCGGAATTCACGCGAAGAATCGAATCCGGCGCGGGAATCCGCAGCACGAAGGGCGCACGTCACAGGGACGGCGTGAAACGCGCGGACACCGACAGACGACTTACCCGGTACGCAAGTAGGGAAAGTTGTGGTCGATGAGCGCTGATCGCGTTGTCCAGCTGCGCTGGGAACCTCGCCGCGTGGCCGAGGACGGCGGCGCGGCGTTGTCCTACCCCGGAATCTCCGTCGTCCGGACCAGCCACGGTGAAGTCGTCGACCGCGTTTGGGTGCCGGTCGGGGATGAACCGACCTTCGCCGACGACGAGGCCTTGATCGCCGCTCTGCGCGCCGCCTGGTGCTGGACGAGGTCTGCCGCTTGACTCGCTATTCGTCGCCGGCCCGGTATTTGCGCTGGTGCTCCTCGTCCTGCTCACGCGGCGACTTTTCCGTCCAGCGCCCGTGGACCAGGTCGTTCTCGGTGTAGTCGGCACGCCGCGAGGCCCAGCCCGGCAACATGAACTTGCGTGTCCCGCCCCGGCCCCGGTCGCGCAGGTCGGTGACGACGGCGACGCCGATCACCAGCACGAGAATTCCGAGGGCTATCCAGATTCCGACCATGGTCCGCTCCCCCGCAGATCAGTCAGTTTCGACCAGGGTAGCGGTGAACGACGGCCGGGCGGATCTCATTTTCACCGAACATGACGATGCCCGGTATCCGCGAGGTTCGCGGACACCGGGCACCGGGGGCGGTCAGCCCCGGGCGTTCGGGTCGATCACGTCGCCGGCCAGCCCGGTGGCGGCGTCGCCGAGGGCACCGGTGGAGTCGACGACGCCCTGACCGGCCGCGGTGGCCGAGTCGACGGCGTCCTGGCCCGCGGTGGTGGCGCTTTCGGCGAGCCCCTGGCCGGTCTCGGCCAGTCCGCCGGCGGACTGGGTGACCTGGTCGGCGGCGCCGGAAAGGTCGACGCCGGTCAGTTCGCTGACCTTGTCGCCCGCGCCGCCCAGCAACTCGGCGGCCTTTTCCTTCAGCGAGTCGAACAGGCTCATCTGGGGTACTCCTCAAAATCGGTCGTGCGCAGGCGGCTGAACGTTCACCGTACAGGACAAAACGGGCACGGTGCGCGACCATCACCGCTCCGGACAGGTGAATACCGAGGAGTGCTCAGAGACAGGGCGGCCGGTAGCGGTCGATCGAGAGGCCGCGGAAATCGAGCCGGTTCGGCGTTTTGCCGACGAAGACCAGGCCGCGAGCCTCGGTCAGCGCCGAGGCGAAGGAGTACCCGGGCGTCCCCAGCTCGGGTAGCGTCGTCCAGGCCTCCGCCTTGAAGCTGAAGAACTTCTTCACGAGCTTCCCGCCGGTCGACGGCACCTTCGTGAGCCACTTGTCGCCGCCGCTCCACTTCGAGGCCGGGCGCAGCTGGACGTAGAGGTCGTCGGTCGCGCTGTAGGTCATCCAGAAACCGGCGGATTTCGAAAGATCGGCCTGTGCTTCGAACCGATTCCCCAGCCAGACGACGACCACGTGCCATTCGGCGTTGAGGAAGTCCACCTTGGCCGCGTAACCCCCGCGTTCGCGGACGAGCAGGCTACCGGTCGGCGGCACCGTGGTGCCCTCTCCGGAGGCGAGCCACTGCTGCAACCGGTCGATCGACGGGGTGGCGCATTCACAGCCGTGCCGGCCGGACGCGTTCGCGACGGCACCGGGGCCGATCAGCGAGGCCAGGAACATCGACGCGATCACCGCGAGCGTACGACCGAAAGGAACCCTGGATCCTTTGCGCATCCCCGGAAGTTAGCACAGCGGGCGCCGATGCCCCGCTCAGCGGGAATAGTCCTTTGTGGACAGACTGGCGAGCTCGGCGGCGAACAGCACGGCGGGGTCGAACCCCATCCCGGCGAAATGCCCGGCCAGCTCCAGAGACAGGACGCCGTGGATCCGGGTCCAGAACGTCACGGCGCGACGGAGGATCGCGGAGGACACCGGCAGTCCGCCCGCCCATTCGCGATGCTCCCCGACGTGACCGTCGAACGCCGTCACCCGCCCGTCGCCGGGGGCGTCCGCGTGCCCCCTGAGCAGTGCGGCCATGATCCCGTTCGAGATCTCCGTGGTGTCACCGGGCGCGCGATAGCCGGGAATCGGCGTCCCGTAGACGAACAGGTATCGCTGCGGATCCGCCAGCGCCCAATCCCTGATCGCGTAGGCGACTTCGGCCACGCCGCCGGAACCGGCCGCCGCCCGGACGACGTCGGCGAGGCTTCGATAGGCGTCCCGGACGAGGTCCGTGATCAGGTCGTCGCGACTGGGAAAGTACCGGTACAGCGCGGGACCGCTCATGCCGACATGTTTGGCGATCGCGTTGAGGGACAGCGCGGAGACACCCGTCGTGCCCAGCTGCTCCCACGCGTACCGCTTGATCTCGGCGCGCACCTGGGCCCGGTACCGCTCACGCGACGTCCTCACGGCGACTCCCTCCAGGCTTCAGTTAGAAGTTATCACTTTTCCTATTGACACTCACGGTCGCATGGTTATAACTTCTAACTATCGCAATCAGCACTAACAAGGAGCTCGCATGACCCTCCGCCGCACCGCCGCCCTCGCGCTTCCCCTGGCCCTCGGCCTGCTCGGTGGCGCCGTGACACCCGCGCAGGCCGCCACCACTTCCCCCGCCCCGCTTTCGTGCCAGGGCAAGACCATCGACACGAAGGCCCCGATCCACTACCGGACCGAGACCTTGATCAACGCTCCCCTGAGCAAGATCTGGCGGCTTCAGACCGACGTCGAACGCTGGCCGTCCTGGCAGGAGCCGGTGCTGAGCAACGAACGCCTCGACCGGGGCCCGCTCCGCAAGAACTCGCGGTTCCGCTGGACCACGCCCGCGCCGCCGACGGCCACGACCCCCGTCCACCAGATCCAGCGCGGCGAATGCCTCCGCTGGAGCGGACCCGCGGTCGGCGAGGGCCTCAGCATCGACAACGGCGTCCACGTCTGGACCTTCACCGAGGTCAAGGGCGGCGTGCTCGTCCGCACCGAGGAGAACTGGGCGGGCGCCCAGGTGGAGGCCGACGTGCCCACCGCGACCAAATTCCTCGGCTGGGGCCTCGAAGCCTGGCTGAAGGATCTCAAGACCACCGCCGAATCCCACTGCTGACCGCATTCCGAACCCCGGAGGAACCGATGTCCACCCCGACGCTCGACCGCGAAACCACCGTCCGCCGCTTCCCGCGTTCCGTCCTCGTCTCGGCCTGGGCCGTGCCGGTCATGATCATCGGCCAGTTCGCGATGCTCGCCGTCGTCCCGGTCGCCCTGGTCCTGATCGGCACCCTGCGCGACGCCCGGTTCAAGGCGCTCCGCTGGGGCGCGATCGCCCTCACCGCGGCCTACGCCACCCCACTGGCACTGTGGGCCATCGGCCCAGAACGCGCACAGAGCCTGTCCAAGGACATGCATCCCGTCTTCGCCGCGATCATCATCGCCGTGGGAGTGACGTTCGCCGTGGCCTGCCACGTCGTGCCCCGGCAGTCCCGCATTCAGAGGACTAATCGCGGGCACTGAAGGAAGGGAGCACGCCGAAGGAAGCCTTCCGCGAAGCCCGGCGTAACGTCGCGAGCACGGCGGGCCCCAGCGCCAGGATCGCCACCGTGTTCGTGATCGCGCGGCCCGTGTCCCAGCCCGCCGTCGAGGTCAGCACGGTGAACACGGCGAACCGGTGCAGGTTCTCCAGCAGCGGGGCGCCGGGCACGTAGGAGATGTGCCCGTCGTGGTACGGCACTTCGGCGTCGGTGATGAACGGCCAGAACCACAGGTTCATCAGTAATCCGAAGACGTACGCGACGAGGATCCCGTACCCCACCAGCATCGCGATCTCGGCTTTGCCGGTGACCCGGCGCGGCAGCAGTCCGGCGCCCATCCCGATCCACGCCGAGCACATCATCTGGAACGGCAGCCACGGTCCCACTCCGGCGGTCAGCAGCGCCGAAGCGAACATCGACGTGCAGCCGAGCACGAAACCGAAGCCGGGGCCGAACACCCGGCCTGCCAGCACCAGCAGGAAGAACACGGTCTCGATCCCCGCGGTCCCCGCGCCGAGCGGCCGCAGGGCGGCGTTCACCGCGGAAAGCACGCCGAGCATCGCGAGGGCCTTGGAGTCCATGCCCCCTTCGGACATCTCGGCCAGCACGATGACGATCAGGATCGGCAGGATCCCGATGAACACGAACGGCGCGTCCTGGCCGTGCTGCATCGACTGCGGCTCGACGCGGACCAGCAGCGGCCAGACGAACATCATCAGCCCCGCGAGCGACGCGAGGCCGAGCACGGTCGCCGAACGGGGGCCGAGCCGGACCGCCGGGGCCGTCGTGGTCACGGGACCTCCAGCGGGAGCGCCGATCGGACCTCTTCGACGGTCAGCCAAGGCTCGCCGAGGATCTTAGCGACCTGGGTGGCGAACGCCGGGGAACCGCCGAGCACCTCACCGGTCGGGCCGTCGGAGACGACCTCCCCCTCCGCCATCACGATCACCCGGTGCGCGATCGTCGCGACGAACTCGACGTCGTGGGTGGCCACGACGATCGCCTTGCCCTCGGCCGTCAGCGAAGCGATCATCCGCGCCAGCGCCGCCTTCGCGGTGTAGGCGAGGCCGCGCGTCGGTTCGTCCAGGAGCATGATCCGCGGGGCGGCCGACAGCTGCACGGCGAGCACCAGCGCGAGACGCTGTCCCTCGGACAGGTCACGCGGATGCGACGCGGGATCGATCCCCGGAGCGAGCCGGTCGAGCAGGTCCCGGCAATGCCCCGGCTCCGCACCGGATTCCGCGTCGGCGGCTTCGCATTCGGCGGCGACGGTCTGGAGGTACAGCAGGTCGCTCGCGGTCTGCGGCACCATGCCGACGAGCGCCCTCGCCGCGGCGCTGCTCAGCGTCTTCGGGTCCTTGCCATCGACGGTGACCTTGCCGCCCTGCCGGGGCCCGGAGCCCTGCACCGCCCACAGCAGCGACGACTTGCCGGAGCCGTTACGCCCCATCATCGCCAG
This sequence comes from Amycolatopsis roodepoortensis, assembly GCF_024628825.1. Taxonomy (NCBI): domain Bacteria; kingdom Bacillati; phylum Actinomycetota; class Actinomycetes; order Pseudonocardiales; family Pseudonocardiaceae; genus Amycolatopsis; species Amycolatopsis roodepoortensis. The sequence continues at coordinate 8,459,590 of NZ_CP102415.1, read as the reverse complement.
TACCTCGCCGGCTCGCAGGGACAGATCGACCTCCCGCACGGCGACCTTCGGCCCGTACCGCACGACCACCCCGGTCGCGGCAAGCAGCTCTTCGCCGACGGTGACGCTTCGCGCGGCGGGCGTCCCGAGGGTCAGCGACGAAGCGCGCCGCCGGGCGTCACGCACCGACATCGGCAGCGGATCCCAGCCCGCCAACCGTCCCAAGTGGACGATCGGGGGTGCGATGGGCATGTCCTTCAACACTTCCGGCGGTGTCCCATCGATCACTCCGCCGGTGCCGGGGACGTGGATCATCCGGTCCGCGAACGGGATCACGCGTTCCATCCGGTGCTCGGCCATCAGCACCGTCGTGCCGAGGTCCTCCACCAGCCTGGCCAGCGTCGCGAGCACCTCCTCGGCCGCGGTCGGGTCCAGCGCCGACGTCGGTTCGTCCAGCACCAGCACCTTGGGGTGGGTGGTCAGCACCGAACCGATCGCCACCCGCTGCTGCTGCCCGCCGGACAGCGTCCGCAGCGCGCGCCTGCGCAGCTCCGCGATGCCGAGGAGGTCGAGGGTCTCCTCCACCCGGCGCCGCATCACCTGCGGGCCGAGGCCGAGCTGCTCCATGCCGTACGCGAGCTCGTCCTCGACCGTGTCGGTGACGAAACCCGCGAGCGGGTCCTGCCCGACGACGCCGACCAGATGCGCGAATTCGCGCGGCGGCCGGGACCGCGTCGTCACGCCGTCGACGGACACCGTGCCCTCGAGGTGTCCGCCGGTGAAATGCGGGACGAGACCGTTGATCGTGCCGAGCAGCGTCGACTTGCCCGCGCCCGTCCGGCCCGCGAACAGCACGAGTTCGCCTTCACCGATGGACAGCGTCACGTCGGACAGCACCGGTTCGGTGCGGCCGTGGTAGGTGAAGGAAACGTGGTCGAGTTCGATCATGCGCGGACTTCTTCTTCTAGTGCGGCGTAAGGAGGTTCGGGGGCCGGGGTCAGGAACGCGGGCAGCACGCCCACCAGTACCCCGAACAACGGCGCCCACGACAGCGACGGCCAGGACAGGTCGATCAGGGAGGGGTTCATGTTCATCGGGTTCACGCTGGAGGTCACGAACAGGGTCACCGCGACCCCGATCCCGCTGACGGCGACGACGATTTCCGGCAGGTGCCAGCGATCGGGCCGGTACCGCGTGCGCCGGACCCGTTTGCCCGCCGACCGGAAGCCGGCCAGCCCGATCACGACTCCCGCCGAAAGCACAGGCGCGGCGAGGTAGCGGGGCGTCGAACCGTCCAAAGTGGCGTAAACGCCGACGCAGACACCGAGCAGGCCGACGATCATCAGCGTTCCCGTGATCAGTCTGGTCCGCGCCTCGGCCGGCCCCGCCCGGCCGTAGCCGCGCGAGTCCATCGACGCGGCCAGCTGCAACGATCGCGAAAGCGCGTCCTCCAGTACCGGGATGAGGACGGTGTGCAGGGCCTTCATCTTCTTCTTCCCCGAACCGCCGCGCAGTTTGCGGGCCCGCCGGACCCGCAGCACGCTTTCGGCCAGCTGCGGGAACACCGACAGCGCGACGATCACCGCCGTGCCCACCTCGTACAACGCCGGCGGCATCGCCTTGAGCAGCCGTTTCGGGTTCGCGAGCGCGTTGGCCGCGCCGAGGCAGATCACCATCGCCGCCAGCCGCATCCCGTCGTAAAGCCCGCCCAGCAACGATTCCGCGGACACGTCGCCGAAGAGCCGGATCCCCGCCGCCCATTCCGGCAGCGGGATCTCGGGCAGCCGCAGGATGATCGTGGATCCTTCGGCACCGCCGAACACGATGCGGAAGAACACCCGGATCGCGACGATGAACGCGCCGAGGTACAGGTAGAGCCGGAACGCCAGCGCCCACGGCGCCTCACCGCGCCGGGCCACGACGACGTACCCCGCGACCGCCACGATGGTCAGCAGCAGCCACGGGTTCGTCGTGCGGGTCGCGGCGACGGCGAGCCCCAGCGCCCACACCCACCACGCGGCCGGATGCAGGTCGCGCGGCAGGAAGTAGGACGTCATCAGGCTCCTTGCGCGCGTTTGCGTCTGCGCGCCATCAGGAATCCCGCCAGGCACAACGCCAGTACCGCGGCGCCCGCCGCCCACGGCGCCCAGTCGCTGGCCCCGGACTCGCGCTCGATCGCCGCGTTGACGTCCTCGGCGTGCTCACCGCCGGTGAACGCGACGTTCCACGACGGGTCCGGTGCCTTCGGCCGCGCCGAGGCGCTCGGACGCGGTTTGGGCGGCGGCAGCGCGCCGGAATCCGTACCCGCGGCGGGGGCTTCTCCCGCGCTCGGTTCCGCACCGGCCGTTTGCCGCGGATCGTCCCCCGGCTGCGGTCGCTGCTGCCGCTCGCCGGGATCGCCGGTGGCGGGCTTGGCCTCTTCGCGCGGCACGCAAGGCCGGCCCTCGGTACCGGGCCGCACGGCGGAGACCCGCGGGACGGGGTTGCTCTTGGCGGTGGCGTTCAAGGAGAACGACCAGCCCTCGAAGCCGCCGGGGGTGAAGTCGCGGTTCTTGAGCCCCCACTGGCTGTAGTCCCACGCGCAGTTGTTCGAGGCGTGCCAGTAGGACCAGTAGGCCTGCGCGGGAGGCGTGTCGACACACGGCTCCCGGTACTCCCCGCGGCCGCTGACCGGGATGTTCTCGTCCGCGGACGGACGGTTCTCGATCCGGCAGACGAACGACTCGCCCCAGCGCTGCACCCCGGCGATCTGGAAACCGGCGCCCTTGAGCGCATCCAGCCCGGTGCCGCGGGTGGTCTGGGGATTGCAGCGGACGATGGCCGTGCCGCCGAGTTGCTGGAAGTCCACCACCACGGTGACCCCGGTGTCGTCCTTGCAGAACCCTGGGTACCCCTTGCCCTGGTCGACGGCGTGCGCGGACGGTGCCGTGGCGGCGATCAGGAAGACCGCCGCCACCACGGGAAGGACCTTCCTCACGGGATGGCCGGGTTCCTCGGCGTGACACCGGGCGGCGGGTTGGTCGTCGCCGACTTGTTCAGCGAGAACGACCAGCCCTCGAAACCGCCGGGGGTCACGGTGCGGTTGAGGGCGCCCGTGGTGCTGTAGGTCCAGGTCGTGCCGGAGCCGTCGGCGTGCCAGTAACCCCAGTACGCGCCGGGGGAAGGCGTGGTGACGCAGGCTTCCTTGTAGTTCGGGTTGGACGACAGCGGGATGGTCTCCGTAGCGGCCGGGCGGCCTTCCAGGCGGCAGACGAAAGCGAGGCCCCAGCGGGCGGTGCCGGCGACCGCGATCCCCGCGTCCTGCAACGCCTTGATACCCGTGCGGGTGGTGCCCGGCGCGGCGTTGGGCGAGCAGCGGGTGATCGTCGGCGCGGCGGCCCCGCCGTTGCCGTCCAGCTCCTGGAAGTCGACCACGACGGTGACGCCGGTGAGCGCGTCGGGGCCGGTGCAGATCCCGTTGTAGCCCTTGGTGGTGTCGACCGCGTTCGCGGGTGCGGCGGAAAGCCCGATCAGTCCGATGAGGACGGACGTGACGGCGAGCAGTCTCTTCATGGTGTTGCCCCCTTTTTCTTGGTGAAACGGCGAAGTACGAAAACCAGGGCGAGCACGGTGAGCAGCAGCAGGACGGCCAGTCCGGCGAGCCCCCAGATCAGCCATGACGGCGGGGAGCCGGACTGCTCCGCGGCCAGTACCGGTGCGGCGGACGGATTCGCCTCGGTCAGCGGCAGCCGGATCGCGGGCGAGAGCGGCGACTCGGCCGCGGTCAGCCAAGAGCGGCCCGCGACTCCTTGCGCGGCGGCCAGACTGGTCGGGAAGTCGGTCTCCCCGGCGGATCCCTTGGCCAAACCGCCGTCGGCTCGGACCAGCTTGCCCAGTGACCGCGCCGTTCCGCTCACGTCGAGGCCGGCGGCCTGCCGCGCGGCGGCGACGGCGGAGCTCAACGCGACGTCCGGTTCTCCGCCCTCTCCGGTGACGACGCCCTCGCCGGTCGGCCGGACGCCGAGCGCGCCCACCGCGGAGACGAACGCCGACACACGCCGCTCGGTCCAGCCGTCCGGGCGCCGGGACGGGGGCGCGGTGTCGGTGTGCGGGCGCGCGGCCAGCGCGGTGACCGCGGCTGCGGTCGCGGCGAGGTCGCCGGAGCCGCATTCCACGGTGTCGAGATGCTTCGGGAAGGTTCCGTCGGCGCACTGACGCGAAAGGAGCAGTTCGACCGCGGGCCCGGGATCGGCGGCGGTGGCGAGCACCGCCCAAGCATGCCGCTCGACGGTCTCGTCGGCATCGGCGAACGATCCGGTGTCGGTGAACTCACCGTCGGTGCCTCGCAGCTTCACCAGATCGGCGCGCAGTGGCCCGGCGGCATCCGACTTCGCGAACTCGGCGACGAGCACGAGTTTCGCGAGCGGTTCGGCATAGGACGCCTCGCCTTGCTCATACGGCGCGCCGTGGGCATAGGCCTGGACGGCTTCCGGCTTCAGCAGGAATTGCGACGCGCGGGCGACCGCGTCCGGCTGCTGGTCCAGCGCTCGCAGGGCCAGCACCACGTCGGCGGTGGCGTCGTAGTCGACGTAGGTCTTGCCGTCCTCGGCCACCTCCACGTGGTCACCGCCGGAGAGCCGGTTCGCCAGGTAGGCGCCGAGGCGGGCGGCCGGTGTCGCGGTGTCCGGGATGGCGATCGCCGCCGGTGGCTGGACGACGGTGGACGCTTTGGGCGTGCCCGCCTTCCTGGGTTTGGGCGGCGGCGTCACCGCGGTCGTGATGGTGGTCGTCGTGGGAGCAGGGGCGACGTTGGCCGGCGGCCGGACGTCACCCTTCGCGAGCGCGTAGAAGCCGACCTGCGCCAACCCGAGCGAAGCCTGGGCACCCGCACGGATCCAGGTGTCGAGCCCGCTGATCCCCGACGTGCGCGCGGACTCGTAGTCGGCGGGGTTGTAGGCGATCGCGCCGAGCTCGCCCGCGAGCTTGGTACCGGAGTCGGCGGCGGCGTTCGCCTGCGCGGATTTGAGGTACCGCACGCCCTTGTCCACCGCCGCGTCCGCGCCGCCGGCGTCGGCGAGCGCCTGGACGATCAGGCCGGTGCTGTTGGTGTTCGGTGCTTCGGTGCTGACGCCACCACCCCAGCCGCCACCGGCGGTCTGGTTCGCCTTGAGCCACGAGACGGTCTTGGCGATCGGCGCGTCGAGCCCGGTCGCGCCCGCCTTCCGTGCGGCCAGCAGCGCCGAGAGCCCGAGACCGGTGGCGTCGCCGTCCGACGGCGAAAGGTCGAGCGGTTTCCCCTCGTCGCAGGTCGAGATCTTGCGGCCGTCCGGCGTGACGTGGTCACCGGTCTCGTTCGTCGGGATGTCCTTGAAGAAGAGGCGGAAGTAGCCCTCGGAACACTGCTGGGTCAGCAGCTTGTCGATGGCGAGCCGTTCACTCTCCCCCGCCGCGGCTAGCCCGATGACGCCGAGCGCCTGGCCGAACGTGTTCGCGTCGTTGTTCACCGGGCCGGTGTGCTCCGGATCCTTGGAGTAGTCGCTGATCCGGCCCTTGTCGGGGCCCTTGCGCATGATCGCGGCATGGGTCTCGGCGACCAGGTCGTATCCGTCGACGTTTCGCGGGTCCCGGCCGGAAACCTGCGCGGCGACCAGCATCTTGGCCAGCGAGCCGCCGACGACGACCTTGTCGTACCCGCCCCCGGGAATCAGCCCGTCCCAGGTGAAGTAGTCGGTGGCGTGGCCTTCTTCGTCGAGGAACCTCATGATCGGCTCGGCCTTCGTGCCGTCGCCCGAGGCGTACATCGCGAAAAGGACGTCGAGCATCACGCCGTGGTCCGGCAGTGTGCCGCCGCTGGGATTCTCGAGCGTGCCGTCCGGCTTCAGCTTCGTCGCGAGCCAGCGGGAATTCGCCTTCGCGGCGCCGAGGTCGTTCGCGGCGGCGGCCGTCCCGGTGAGCAGTGCGGCGACCACGCCGACGCTGACGGCGAACGCCATCGCGGCCAGGTACCCGCGGCGCATGGCTCCTCCTTGCGGCGTGACGGAGGACGGCGCGGGACGCCGCGGTCACCCCTGTTTATCGCGACAGTGGTTCGTTCATCCGCCCGTTCGGTATCCCGGCTCGCCCTGGTGAAGGGCCTACGGTTGCGCGACAGCGCCGGATTTCGACCGGCTTCCCCGTCACGGGCGGCGGTGTTCTGTTGTCGAGCGAGGCGAGGTTAACACTCGATCACCTCCGGCAGGCACCGCTGACCAGGTCGGTCATCAGGATCACACCGGTCCTTCGCGCACGGCGGTACTCTTCGGTTCGTCCGATTCAGCGCGGTCGTGGGGGAAGTCCGGTGAGAGTCCGGCGCTGTCCCGCAACGGTGTGCCTCCAGGCGAGCCCGGTCACCCACGTCGCGCGGTGTCACCGACTCCTGTCGTGGAAATGCGGGAAAGGGTTCTCATGAGACGTTTGGTTTTCGCTGTCGTGCTGCTGTGCGGCATCGGGCTGGTCGCCGCTCCGGCGGCGGCCGCGGCCACCCACAACAAGGCGGACGCCGCCGCGGGCTGGCTCGCGAGGCAGATGACCGACGGGGAACGGTTCGAAGCCGACTTCGGCGGCCAGAAGTTCCCCGACCAGGGTTTGACGATCGACGCGATCTTCGCGTTCGCCGCCGCCGGGGTGTCGGACACGAACGCGGGCAAGGCGATCGCGTGGCTGGCGAAACCGGAGATCACCACGGCCTATGTCGGCGGTGGCACGGAGGCGTACGCGGGCGCGCACGCCAAGCTGCTGCTCGCCGCGCAGGTCCGCGGCAAGGACCCGGCGTCGTTCGGCGGTGTCGATCTGAAGGCGGGCCTGCTCTCGCTGCTCACGCCGTCCGGCCGGTTCTCCGACCGGTCCGAATACGGCGACTACTCCAACGCTCTTTCGCAGTCGCTCGCCCTGCTGGCGCTGGACCGCACCGGCGAGGCGCCGGCGCGGGCCGTGGCGTTCCTCGCGGGCAGCCAGTGCCCGGACGGCGGTTTCCCGCTGAACTTCGGCGAAGCGACGTGCGTGAGCGACGTCGACGCGACCGCGACGGTCGTCCAGGCCCTGCGCGCCACCGGTGACGCGGTGAACGCCGGAGAGGGCACCTCCTGGCTGGTCACCAAGCAGCACCCGAACGGCGGCTTCGGTTTCGGCACCGACGCGCCGAACGCCAACAGCACCGGCCTCGCCGCGCAGGCGCTGGCCGGGCACCGCCCCGCCGCCGCGATCAAGGCGCGGGAATTCCTGCGGTCGCTGCAGACCGGCTGCGCCGGCGCCGAGGCGGACCGCGGCGCGATCGCCTACGACGCCACGGGCCTGAATCCGTCGACCGCCCCGCGCGCGACCGCGCAGGCGATCCTCGGCCTGGCCAGGGTTCCGCTGAGCGACCTGCACGGCGGCGGATGTCCGCAGGCCCCGGTCCTGGCCTGCCCGTAACTCGCGTGATCAGAGACGTGACTCGCGTGTTTGGAGGCGTAACTCACGAGTCACGCCGCTGATCACGCGAGTTACGGCTCCAATCACGCGAGTTACGCCTTCGATCACGCGAGTTCGTCATTCGCCGGCGGCGACGCGGCGCGCGAGCTCCACCCGGGACCGCACTCCCAGCGCCGTGAAGATGTTCCGCAGGTGGTGATCCACCGTGCGATGGCTGATCACCAGCCGCCGCGCGATCTCCTTGTTCGTCTCCCCCGCCGCCACCAGCCGGGTGATGGCGTCCTGCTGCGGGGTGAGCCCGGCGAGCGACCGGTGCTGGGTGTCGACGGTCTCGCCGGTCGCCCGCAGCCCGGCCCGCGCCCGTTCGGCGAACCGGGTGGCGCCGACGTTTTCGAAGCCCCGTAAGGCATCGCGGAACTGGTCGCGGGCGTCGCGGGTCCGGCGATGCCGTCGCAGCAGGGTGGCGTACGCGAACCGGGTCCTGGCGAGTTCCATCGCGCCGCCCGCCCGCCGGTGCGCCTCGATGGCCCGTACGAAACGCCGTTCCGCGGTCTCCGGATCCGGCGCGGTCAGCGCGTGACAGCGGTGGCTCAGCGCGAGCCAGCAGGGTTCCGCGCCCGCGAGGGTCCAGCGGTCGAACACCTCCAGCGCGGCCAGCGCGCGTTCGGATCGCCCGGAACAGACGGCCGCTTCGACGAGTTGCGGGGTGGCCAGCACCCGGATCACCGGCTGGTCGCCGGAGACACCCGAAGCGAGATCTTCGAGCCTGCTCAACGCGTCGTCGGGCCGGTCCTCGGCGAGGTCCAGACAGGCGTTCGCCCACGCGGCGACCGCGGCGGGCCTGCCGAGACCGCGTTCGGCGATCCCCTCGGCCGCCTCGTCCAGCTCCGGTACACGGTCACCGAGCAGGGCGGCGGCCAGGCCCAGCAGCGTCAGATGCTCCATCCGCAGGTTGTGCGGTGCGTGCAGCCCGTCGCGGGACGCCGCCCGCGCACAGGGGATTCGGTCGAGCGCGATCGCCGAGAGCGACAGGTAGATCAGCGCCCACGGCAGTTCCGCGTGCCGTTTGCCGAGCCGCGCGCGGCTCACGGCCGCGGCCGCGTATTCGTGCGCCCGTTCGGCATGCCCGCGGGCGAACGCCGCTTCGGCCGCCCAGACGGCCCCGGCGACGTCCGAACCGGCCATCCCCTTGGCGACGGCGTCGGTCAACGGAGCGACGGCGTCCTCGTGGCGGCCGGCGTAAACCGAGGTGAGACCGTGGAAATGGGCGGACGCCAGCTCGTCGCCCGCCGGGACCGTCCGGGCGAGGGCCCGGTAGCCGCTCAGGTCACCACCGAGCCTGCGCGCCTCACCCGCCAGCAGGAGCGCGCCCGCCGGATCGGGCAGCAGTTCCGCCGCCGCGCCCAGTTCGTGGGTGGCGACGGCGGGATCGCCGTCGCGCAGCTCGATCTCCCCGTGCAGCAACGCCACCGCGCCCGGTTCCGTGTCGACCCTGGACAGCAGCAGGCGCGCCCAACCCGGTCTGCCCGCCTGCCAGGCCGCGTCCGCCGCCGCCAGGAGCCTGGTCGCCCGCGTCGCCGGATCGGCGGTCAGGGCGGCGGCGCGTTCGAGCTGCCGGGCCGCGGCCGCGTGATCCACCGCCGGTGCCGCGGCGAGCGCGTCCGCGAGCGGCTCGGACGGCGTGGCCGTCGCCATCGCGCGATGCCAGAGCGCGTCGGGCCCCTCCTCGGCGAAGGCCAGCCGCGCGTGCGCCGCCCTGCGGTCGGCCGGGGACGCCGCCGCGTACCAGGTCGCCTTCCTCGCGGAGAAGTCCATGCAGGTGGCGAGAAAACGGAGGCGTTCGTCGAGCCGCATCGCTTCGAGCTCGGCCGCGTAACGAGGCAGCCGCTCCCTCAGGATCGGCGAGACCGGCTCCCGCCCGGCCGCCTGAGCGGGTGTCAGCGAAGCCGCCAGCGCGACCAGGTCGGCCGGGTTCCCGTCTCCCAGCTCGACCAGCTGCGGGCGCACCCCGGCGGGCACGCCGCGGTCACGCAGCACCTGATCGGCGGCGGAATCGGTCAGCGGCGGCAGCTCGACGGAGTCGAACTCGTCGGATCCCGACCGCGAGGCGAGCACCATCCCGACCGGCGCGCCCGCCAATCGCCTGGCGGCGAAACCCAGCGCCGCCAAGGATTCCGGATCGACCCAGTGCGCGTCGTCGACCCAGCAGATCGTCGGCGCCGAAACCGCGCCGAGGCGGTCCCGCGCCTCCGCGCCGCCGGAGACCGGCGCGCCGAACATCCGCTGCAGGGCTCCGTAGGGCAGCTCGCGTTCCGCGCGCAGGCCCCGTACACCGACGAGCCGGACGCCGAGGGTGGCGCGCAACGCGGTGAGCAGGGCCGACTTACCGAGCCCTTCCGCGCCGCGGACCAGCACGGCGCGTCCGGTGGCCGACCGCAGCCCGCCGAAGAGGTCGTCCCTCCCCCGCAGCGGGTACACAGGCATCGGCGCCTCCTCGAGATCCCTCTCGATGAAACACCAGGCGTAAGTGTTTCACAAGGTCTTGCTCGGTACCCGTCCTTCCACGAGCGCGCCGAGCAGCGTCGACGCCGCTTCGAGATCGGGGGTCCGGGAGGCGAGGACGTCCGAGTACAGGAACGCCTCCCCCAGCCGCACGATGGCGTAACAGAGGCTGTCCAGGCTGACCGCGGGCACGAAACCGCCGTCCTCGACGTCGCGGCGAAGCAGCTCGACGTGTGCCGCGATCACCCTCGGCTGGACGCGTCCGTCCGGGTCGGTCAGCAGCCGGATCGCCAGCACCGGCTCGTCGTCGAGGAAGCGCCGGAACCCGGCGCTCGCCGCCAGCACGGACCGGTACTCGCGCATGATCGACAGACAGCGCAGTTCACCGGCCGCGTTGCGCACCACGTCGCCCTCATCGCGCTCCCAGGTGCGCGCGGCGGCCGTCAGGGTGCGCTCGGACAGGTAGTAGAGGGCATCACCGAGCAGGTCTTCCCGGTTGCCGACGCGGCGGAACAGGGTGCTGCGCGAGATGCCCAGTTCCTGGGCGAAGGCGGAGGTGTCGACGCGGACGCCGCGATCGATCCACCGCGCCGCGGTGCGGACTATGTCCTCGGCTGAGGGGTTCACGATCGCCGATCGTACGGGCGGCCGGGCCGTCCGGAACGCTCGCGGAGCAAGACTGGCGATTTCACCGATGCAGCCCTGTCCCGCCCTTTGCCACAGTCCATCACCACGGACCGTGTTCAACGGCGAACGGAGACGGCACCATGCGCAGTACGACTCGGATCCTTTGTGGACTGGCCACCGTCGCGGCACTCACTGTCGCCCCCACGGCGGCCTACGCCGCCGAGAACCCCTACGAACGAGGCCCCGACCCGACGGAAAGCAGCATCGAAGCCTCCCGCGGCTCGTTCGCGGTATCCCAGACCTCGGTGTCGAGCCTGGCCGTCACCGGCTTCGGCGGCGGAACCATCTACTACCCCACCAGCACCGCGCAGGGCACGTTCGGCGCGGTCGCCATCTCGCCCGGATTCACCGCGACCCAGTCGAGCATCGCGTGGATGGGCCCTCGGCTGGCCTCGCAGGGCTTCGTGGTGTTCACGATCGACACCAACACGATCTACGACCAGCCCGACAGCCGCGGTGACCAGTTGCTGGCCGCGCTCGACTACCTGACCCAGCGCAGCACCGTCCGCTCCCGCGTCGACACCACCCGGCTCGCGGTGGCCGGCCACTCGATGGGCGGCGGCGGTTCGCTCGAGGCCGCACAGGACCGGCCGTCGCTGCAGGCCGCGGTGCCGCTCGCGGCGTGGAACACGCAGAAGTCGTGGTCCTCGCTGCGGGTGCCGACGTTCGTCATCGGCGGCGAGTCCGACACGGTCGCGCCGGTGGCGTCGCACTCGATCCCGTTCTACACCAGCATTCCCGCCTCGTCGGAGAAGGCGTACATGGAGCTGGACAACGCCAGCCACTTCTTCCCGAACACCGCGAACACAACCATGGCCAAGTACACGATCTCGTGGCTGAAGCGGTTCGTGGACAACGACACCCGCTACGAGCAGTTCCTCTGCCCCGCCCCGGACGACCGCACGATCAGCGACTACCGGGACACATGTCCGCACGCCTGAGTGTCCTCGGTCCCGGCGCGCCCGCGCCGGGACCTCCTCTCTCCGTTGGGAGTTCTTGCGTGACCCTGTCGACCTTCGAGATGTCCGGCGTGTCGGCGACCTTCGGTGGTCTCGTCGCCTTGTCGGACGTCTCCCTGACCGTCGCGCCGGGCCGGGTGCTCGGGGTGATCGGCCCGAACGGGGCGGGCAAGACCACGCTCTTCAACGTCGCGTGCGGTTTCGTCCGCCCGGACACCGGCACCCTGACCTGGCGCGGAACGGAACTGCGACGGCTGCGGCCGCATCAGCTCGCCGGCCTCGGGATCGCCCGCAGCCTGCAGGAACTCGGCCTGTTCGACCGGATGACCGTGCTGGACAACGTCCTCGCGGGGGCGGGCAGGCACGCGAAGTCCGGCTTCTGGTCGTCGTTGCTGGGCATGACGAAGGACGAGAAGGCGCTGGCCGAGCGAGCGATGGCTCAGCTGGAGGCGTTCGACATCGCCGACGTCGCCCATCGGTATCCCGCGAGCCTTCCGTATCCGGTGCGGAAGCGGGTCGCGCTGGCGCGGGCGCTGGTGAGCGAACCCGACCTGCTGCTACTCGACGAGCCGGCGGGCGGCCTGTCGTCGGCCGAGATCGACGAGGTCGGCACGCTGGTCCGCGGCCTGACCGAACGCATGTCGGTGATGCTCGTCGAGCACCATATGGATCTGGTGATGGGCGTCTGCGACGAGATCGTGGTGCTGGACTTCGGCAGGGTCATCGCCCGCGGCACCCCGGACGAGATCCGCGCGGATCCGGCGGTCCAGGCGGCCTACCTCGGCGAGGAGGTGGCCGGTGCTGACCGTTGAGAACCTCTCGGCGAGCTACGGCCCGGTGCGCGCGCTGGACTCGGTGAGCCTTTCGGCCGCGGAGGGTGAGATCACCGCGGTGCTCGGCGCGAACGGCGCGGGCAAGACCACCTTGCTGCGCACCATTTCCGGTCTCGTGCCACCGGCGGGCGGCGGAATCTCGCTCGCGGGCCGGGACCTCCGCCGAGTGTCCACAGAGGACCTTCCCGCGCTCGGCCTCGCGCACGTCCCCGAAGGCCGCGGCGTGCTGGCCGAACTGACCGTCGAGGAGAACCTGCGGCTCGGCGCGCTCGGGGCGCGCGGCCGCGCGACGGCGGCCGATCTCCGCCGGATCTACGACCTCTTCCCGGCGCTGGCCGACCGCAAGAACGGTCTCGCGCACGTCCTTTCCGGCGGGGAACGGCAGATGCTGGTCATCGGCCGCGCGCTGCTCTCCCGGCCGAAGGTGCTGCTACTGGACGAACCGTCCTTGGGCCTCGCGCCCCGGATCGTGGCGCGGATCTTCGGCCTGCTGCGCGGTCTCGTGCACGACGAGGGGCTGGCCGTCGTGCTGGTCGAGCAGAACGCGCGCAGCGCGCTGTCGATCGCCGATAACGGGGTCGTGCTCAACCTCGGGCAGGTCGTCGTCCGGCGGGACGCGGCGGCGCTCGTCGCGGACGACGCCCTCCGGCACGCCTACCTCGGATTCTGAAAGGGAGGCTCGGTGGACCACACGACCATGTCGCGAAAGTGGCTTTCGCGACACCCCGACGGCTCGCCGGTCACCGGTTCGGCGCCTCACCCCTGGAGAAAGGGAGCCCTGTGCAGCAACTGCTGACCACCGCGCTCACCGGCCTGACGCTGGGCGTGGTCTACGCCGCGTTCGCGCTGGCGCTCGTGCTCATCTGGCGGGCGACGCGGATCGTGAACTTCGCGCAGGCGCCGATGGCGATGATCACCACCTACGTCGCGCTGGTCCTCATCGACGCGGGCTGGTCGTACTGGGCCGGTTTCGCCGTGGCACTGCTTTCGGGCCTGGTGCTCGGCGCGCTGGTGGAACGGTTCGTGATCCGGTTCGTCTCCGGGAAACCCGAGATCAACGCCGTCATCCTCACCCTCGGGCTGTTCATCGTGCTGCACGCGCTGGCGGCGCTGGTGTTCGGCTCGCGGTACCGGTCGTTCCCGGCGCCGTTCGGGCTCACCGGTTTCCGGGTCGGTGACACGACGATCGCGCTGACCGGGTTCGGCGTGTTCACCATCGCCGCGGTCGGGGTGGTGCTGATCGGGCTCGTGCTGTTGTTCCGCGGTACCGATCTGGGCCTGCGGATGCGGGCCGCCGCCTTCGACCGGGAGGTGGCGCGCCTGCTCGGCGTGCGGGTCGGGCGGATGCTCACGCTCGGCTGGGCGCTGGCCGCGCTCGCCGGTTCGCTGTCCGGGCTGCTGATCGCCGGCGGCGGTCTCGTCCATCCGTCCTATATGGACGGTGTGGTGGTGTACGGTTTCGTCGCCGCGGTGCTCGGCGGGCTGGACAGCCCGGTCGGCGCGGTCGTCGGCGGCGTCGTCCTCGGCCTGTCGCTGAGCCTGGTGAGCGGCTACATCGGCTCCGAACTCGTTCCGCTCGCCGCGCTGGCGCTGCTCATGGTGGTGCTGCTCCTGAAGCCCGGCGGCCTGTTCGCGAGCGTCCGAGAGCGGAAGGTCTGACATGCCACGCCGCACTCTCCTGATCGCGCTCGCCGCGCTGGTCGTCGTCGTGCTGGTCTTGGAGACCTCCGGGCCGTTCCTGACCTCGCAGCTCACCACGATGGCGTACTTCGCGATCGCGGCCGCGGGCCTGACCGTCCTGACCGGGCTCAACGGGCAGCTCTCGCTCGGGCACGGCGCCCTGATGGCCGTCGGCGCGTACTCGACGGCGCTCCTGCTGAAGTCGGAATTCCTTCCGCTGCCGCTGATCCTGGCGCTGGCGATGGTGATCACCCTGGCCGTCGGGGCCCTCGTCGGCGTCGCCGCGGCCAGGCTGCACGGGCCGTATCTCGCCGGGGCGACGCTCGCGCTCGCCGTCGCCGTTCCCGGGATCCCGTTGTTCTTCGGTGAAGTGCTCGGCGGCGAGCAGGGCTTACCCGTGCGGATGCCGGAAATCCCCGCCTGGCTGGCGGACGCCGCGTACTTCGTCACGGGGCAGGAACTCACGTCGATCCGTTACCTCGCTTACCTTTCGTGGCTCGCGGTGATCATCGTGTTCGTCCTGCTGGCGAACCTCTCCCGCGGCCGCGTCGGACGTGATTGGCGGGCGGTGCGCGACGAGGACGTGGCCGCCGAACTGGCCGGGATCGACCTCGGCCGCACGCGGGTGCGGGCGTTCGTCGTCAGTTCGGGATGCGCGGGGCTGGCCGGAGCGCTGATGGCGTTGTCGGCGCGGCTGGCGGCGCCGAGCGGATTCGCGCTGACGTTGTCGCTGCTGCTGGTGTCCGCGGTGGTGCTCGGCGGGCTCGGGAGCCTGACCGGAGCGCTCGCGGGGGCCGCGCTGCTGACCTTCCTGCCGCCGCTGGTGACCGGCGCGGGAACGGATCTCGGCCTGTCCGACGTGCAGGCCGCGCATCTGGCGCCGTTGATCTACGGACTGGTCACCGTCCTGATCGTGCTGCTCGCACCCGCCGGCCTCGCCGGTGGGCTGCGGAAACTCATCCACCGGAGGAGAACTTCATGAAACGCTGGACCAAGGCCGTGGCCGTCTTCCTTGCCGTCACGGTCACCGCCGCCTGCGGCGCGGGCGGCAGACCCGAGGGCGAGCAGAAGGGTTCGACGGTCGGGGTCACCGACACGACCATCAAGATCGGGGCGCATTTCCCGCTGACCGGCGTCGCCGCGCCCGGCTACAGCGAGATCCCGAGCGGTCATCAGGCCTACTACGACTACGTGAACGCGAACGGCGGCGTCAACGGCCGCAAGATCGAGTTCGTGGTGAAGGACGACGGCTACAACCCGACCACCACGAGCGCGGTCACCGACGAACTGGTGCTCAAGGAGGAGATCTTCGCGATGGTCGGCGGCCTCGGCACGCCGACGCACAGCGCCGTGGTCGATTTCCTGAACAACTCCAAGGTGCCGGACCTGTTCGTGTCGTCGGGTTCGCTGCGCTGGGGCGACGATCCGAAGAAGGCGCCGTTCACCTTCGGCTGGCAGCCGGACTACGAGATCGAAGGCAAGATCATCGGCGACTGGGTGCGGCAGAACCTGCCGAACGCCAAGGTCGGCCTGTTCCTCCAGGACGACGACTTCGGCCGCGACGGCGAGAAGGGCGCCCGGCGTTATCTCGGCCAGCAGATCGTGGAGGTCGCGAAGTACTCGCCCGGCAACACCGACATCGCGCCGCAGATCGCGAAACTCAAGGCCGCGGGCGTGGATCTGGTGCTGGGCTTCACCGTTCCGTCGTACACCGCGCTTTCCCAGCTGGCGTCGCTGAAGATCGGCTTCAAGCCGAAGTGGTTCTACAGCAACGTCGGCTCCGATCCCGCGCTCGTCGGTTCACTGCTCGCGCGGTTCTCCGAAGGCAAGGTCACCAACGGCGCGTCGCTCATCGACGACGTGGTCACCACCGAGTACCTGCCCGGTGTCGACGCGCCGGACAACGCCTGGACGAAGCTGTGGCAGAACGTCTGGAAGGCCCACGGCAAGGGCGGCGACCTGACGAACTACCGCATTTACGGGATGGCGCAGGCGTACACGTTCGTCCAGGCGTTGCAGGCGGCCGGCAAGGATCTGACGCGTGAGCGTCTCGTCGAGGTGATCCAGCAGTCCGGGAAGACGTTCCAGGGACCGGGTCTGGCGCCGTTCCGGTACACCGCCGACAGCCACCTGGGCATCTCCGGCATGTCGGTCGTCGAGCTCAAGGGCGGCGTCGGCAAGGATCTGACGCCGGTCCTGGTGTCCGACCTCGGCGACGCGCCCATCAAGGCGGACGACTCCGCCGCGAACGACGCGCCGCCGCCCAACGGGATTCCGGGTAACTGAGTGCCGGCGGTGCTCACCGGCCCGTGAAGGCCCCCTTCCCTACCCTCAGAGTAGTGAAGAGGCCCTTCACCACCCCGCCGACGTGATCCCTGGTGGCAGAGAGGCAGCTTTGACGCCAGGCCTCCGGTCACGGGCCATCGGCAACCGGCCACCTGTCGCGAAAGCCACTTTCGGGACATCAGACGTCCCGAAAGTGGCTTTCGCGACACACCACACCGGTCACAGCCGCCGCATCGGCTCAGTTCGGCGGCAGGACGCGCCCGCGCACCTCGCCGAACCCGATCCGCGAGCCGTTCGCGCCGGGCGCGGTCCCGGTGATCACGACCTCGTCGCCGTCCAGCAGGAAGGTGCGCTCCTCCCCCTTGACCGTGAGCGGTTCCTTGCCGCCCCAGGACAATTCGAGGAACGCGCCGCGCTGGTTCTTCTCCGGTCCGGAGATCGTGCCGGAGCCGTACAGGTCGCCCGTGCGCGAGGAAGCGCCGTTGACCGTCAGGTGCGCGAGCATCTGAGCGGGCGACCAGTACATCTCGCGGAACGGCGGGCGGCTGACCTCCTCGCCGTTCCATTCGATGACGAGGTCGATGTCGAGGCCCCACGGCTCGCTCTCCCGCAGGTACGGCAGCGGCTCCGGATCCGTCTGGCCGGGCAGCGGGATCCGCGCGGCCTCCAGCGCCAGGATCGGCACCACCCAAGGGGAGATCGACGTCGCGAAGCTCTTGCCGAGGTGCGGGCCCAGCGGGACGTATTCCCAGGCCTGGATGTCGCGGGCGGACCAGTCGTTGAGCAGGACCGCGCCGAAAACGTGGCGGGGGAAGGAATCCGGAGTGATCGGGGTGTTCAGCGGGGTGCCGGTGCCGACGACGAAGCCCATCTCGGCCTCGATGTCCAGCCGCGTGCTCGGCCCGAACACCGGCGCCGCTTCGGCCGGGGCCTTGCGCTGGCCGCTCGGGCGCACGATGTCCGTACCGGAGACCAGGACAGTGCCGGACCGGCCGTGGTAGCCGACCGGGAGATGTTTCCAGTTGGGCAGCAACGGTTCCGCGTCGGGCCGGAAGAGCCTGCCGACGTTCGAGGCGTGGTGCTCGGAGGCGTAGAAGTCGACGTAGTCCGCGACCTCGATCGGCAGGTGGAGGGTCACCCGTTCGATCGCGTGGACCGCGCCGTCGGGGAGCTCGCCGGAGACCAGGCCGCGGATCCGCTCCCGGACCTCCACCCAGCGGTCGTATCCCTGCGCCATGAACGGGTTCAGCGCCGGCGCGGCGAACACGTCGTCGCCGAGCGCCACGGCCAGGTCGAGAACGGAGTCGCCGACGCGCACGCCGACGCGCGGGGAATCGCCGTCGACGGAGAACACGCCGTACGGCAGGTTGTCGATCCCGAACAGCGAGCCTGCGGGGATGTCGATCGTGGTCATGCCTCTCCTCGGGGCGCGTCGAGCAGGCCGAGTCCGGCCAGTTCGGTCAGGGGGTCGGTGATGCTGCAGGTGCCGAACGACGTGAAGGCCGCGCGGAGGGCGGCGACGCGATCCGCGTCCAGCTCCCGGAGCCGCCCGGCGACGACGGCGCCGTCTCGTTCGGCGAGAACGGCTTCGGCGTGGCCATCGGTGAGGACGGCGTCGGTCGCGAGCATCAGGTTGAGGAAGCCGTGCTGTTCGAAGCCGGTCTCCGGATCGGTGTTGCGGAGGGCGTGGTGCAGCCCGGCGGTGGCCTTGAACGGAACACCCGCCCCGACTGCTGCTCGGACAGAGGCGGCGAGCTCCGCTTCGCCGGGGTACAGCTCGGCTCGGACGCCACCGGTACGGAATTTCGCGTGGTGACCCGTGCCGGAAAGGGCGGTCAGCAGCGGGACACGGCGCTCGTCGCGCGGGATCTCGACGAAGACCGGCGCGGTGGCCCGGGAAATCCCGGCGAGCACCTCGTCCGGGCCCATCCCCTCGGGGACGGCGATCTCGAGCGCGTCGAGTTTCACCGGGAGCTTCTCCACGGCGCCGAGCACCCCGTCGAGCTGCTCGGGCCCGCCGGGGAGGGTCACCGAGACCGGCAGCGGGGTCGACCGGTCGCCGAGCACTTCGGCGAGGTCGCCGAGCGCGGTGGCGGCGATGACGAGCGGGCCGACGAGGCCGGCGTACCAGGCATCGAGGTGCTCGTCGTGTGCCGCGACGGCGTCCGGCAGCGGGGCCAGCCCCGGCGGGAACACCGCGGCGTCGTCGCACAGCCCGGCGAAGAGCGCGGGAATCCGTCCGCCGTCCACCATGGTCTCCTCCTCGCCGATTTAGTTCACGCTTTTACTATCCCTGGGCAGGGTAGTCCGGTCGTCCGCGCGACGGGAAGGCCTACTTACGGCTCCGGGTGCCGAACTCGGCGCGGCTCGTGATCAGCTTGCCCAGCAGCATCACCAGGATGCGCTGTTCGGTCTCGGTCAGCGCGTTCGTCCAGCCGAATTCGCGCTCGTTGTGCTCACGGAAGACCGAGACCATCTCCTCGTGCCCCGCCTCGGTCAGCGACAGCCGCACCGAACGGCCGTCGCGCTCGTCCGGGACCCGGTGGAGCATCCCCTCCGCGACCAGCGTCTTGACCAGATTCGACACCGCCGCCCGGCTCATCCCGGTCAGCCGGGCGGCGCTCGTCGGTTCGAGCGGCCCGGCGAGCCAGACCACGAACAGCAGCCGGAACGCCGACCACGACCGGCCGCGCGGCCGGTGCACCGCGGCTTCGAGGTCGTAGGTCACCAGGTCGGAGGCGCGATTGAGGGTCAGCAGCACCTCGGTCGCCAGCTGGTGCCGGAAGCCGTACTCGTGCGCGAGCCGCCGGTTCGCCAGTGCCACGAACGACCAGAAATCGAGCCCGGCCGCGTCCACGTCCTCCATCGGCGAACCCTAACCCGGCTCCGCGAAAATGGTCAAAGTCGAAACTATCTCACCGCGTAACTCGCGTGATTGGAGCCGTAACACGATGTAGCGGCTCCAATCACGCGAGTTACGCCTTCAAGCACGCGAGTTACGCCTTGCTCGCCTGGAGGTTTCTCTACCAAGCACTCTGGATAGTGGAGATTTCTCCATGGCGAGGCGCCCGCCCACCCCTGTTTGCTGGAGCCATGAGCAGAACGGAAGTGCCACCGGGGACCGCCAGGGCCGTCCGCGTGGCCGCAGGGGATCTGGTGCGGGTCATCGACGTCGACGGCGGCCAGGTCGGCGACGTGTTCGCCTTCCGCGACGGCGGCGGGACCGAACTGACCGAGCACCACAGCGCGGCGCACACCCGCGCCGGTGTCGACAGGCTGTTCCCCGCGGTCGGCGAATCGTTCCTGACCGACCTGCGCCGCCCGATCCTGACGCTGATCGAAGACACCTCACCCGGCGAGCACGACATGCTCGTCCCGGCGTGCGACCCGGCCCGCTACGCCGCGCTGGGCGCTCCGGGCCACCGGTCCTGCGCCGCGAACCTGCGTGAGGCGCTGACGAACGAAGGCCTCGGCTTCACGGGCCCGACGCCGCAGCCGATCAACGTCTTCATGCGCGTCCCGGTCGGCGGGGACGGGCGCCTGAACTGGCTGACCGCGAACTCACGGCCCGGCGACGCGGTGACCCTGCGCGCCGAGCTGGACTGCGTCGTCGTGGTCTCCGCCTGCCCGCAGGATCTTGTCCGGATCAGCGACGCCGGACTCTCCCCGCTCGCCATCGAAACCGTCCACAATGGAGGAAACCGGTCATGACGACCACCATCGAACACCCCGCGCTGGCCCCCACCACGCTCGGCGGTCTCGCGCTGCGCAACCGCTACGCCGTCGCCCCCATGTCCCGCGTCTCGGCAAGTCCCGACGGCACCCCGACCGGCGAGATGGCCGACTACTACGCCGAATTCGCCCGCGGCGGCTTCGGGCTGGTGTTCAGCGAAGGCACCTATCCCGACAGCGCGGCCAGCCAGGGCTACCTCAACCAGCCGGGCCTCGCGCGGGACGAACACGTCGCGGGCTGGCGCGTGGTCACCGCCGGTGTGCGCGCGGCGGGCGGCCGGATGATCGCGCAGCTCATGCACGCCGGGGCGATCGCGCAGGGCCACCCGAACACCGTCGCTCCTTCGGCCGTCCAGCCGCGCGGGGAGATGATGCGCGCGTACGGCGGTTCCGGGCCGTGGCCGGTGCCGCGCGAGCTGACCACAGCCGAGATCGACGACGTCGTCGAAGGCTTCGCGGCAGCGGCCGCGCGTGCCCGTCAGGCCGGGTTCGACGGCGTCGAGGTTCACGCGGCGAACGGATACCTCCTCGACCAGTTCCTCACCGACTACACCAACCACCGCACGGACTCCTACGGCGGACCGGTCGCGAACCGGATCCGGCTGACCGCCCGCGTCGTGACCGCCGTCGCCGAGGCCGTGCCCGAGCTGGTGACCGGCGTGCGGCTGTCGCAGACGAAGGTCAACGACTTCACCTACCGCTGGCCCGGCGGCCGCGACGACGCCGAGGTGATCTTCGCCGCGGTCGCCGAAGCGGGCGCGCAGTACCTCCACATCGCCAGCGAGGGCCGGAACTGGCTCGAAACGGCGAAGCTGGCCGACGGCGGCACCATCACCGCGCTCGCCCGGCAGGTCACCGGGCTGCCGGTGATCGCCAACGGCGGGATGCACGACCTCGCCCAGGCGCACGAGGTGCTCACCGGCGGGCACGCGGACCTGCTCTCGCTCGGGCACGGCGCGCTGGCCAACCCCGATCTGCCCGCCCGTGTCGCGGCGGCGCGGCCACTGGCCGAGTTCGATCGCGCGATGGTCTCCCCGACGGTCACGGTGGCGAACGCGCGCCGTTGGCGGGAGAGTCGGCAGGCGTGACGGAACCAAGCTGGCACGGCGGCGCGGCCGCGGTGGCGACCCTGACCTTCGACGTGGACGCGGAATCCCCGATCCTCGCGCGCGGGCGGGGCTACGCCGACCACCTCTCGACCATGTCCCATCAGGCGTACGGGCCCAGGGTCGGGGTGCCGCGCATCCTCGACCTGCTCGACGAACTGGCCGTGCCCGCGACGTTCTTCGTGCCGGGCTGGGTCGCCGAACAGCGGCCCGGCCTCGCCGCCACGATCGTGGAGCGCGGGCACGAGGTGGCCCACCACTCCTACAGCCACCGGCCGCCGACCGCGATGACCGCCGCGGAGCAACGCGCCGATTTCGAACGGGGCATGGCGGTGTTCGCCGCACAGGGCATCGAGATCAGCGGGCATCGCGCGGCGGGCTGGGAGTCCACTTGGGACACTCCGGCGCTGGTCGCCGAACACGGGTTGAGCTACGACTCGTCGCTGATGGCCGACGACCGGCCGTACCTGATCGAAACCGCGGCGGGCCGGATCGCCGAGCTGCCGGTGCACTGGTCGCTCGACGATTGGGAGCAGTACGCGTTCCTTCCCGCACCGCAGGTCGGCTCGGTGATCACGTCCCCGGTGCGGGTGCTGGAGATGTGGCGCGCGGAGCTGGACGCGATGCGCCGCTACCGGTGCCTGTTCAACCTGTGCCTGCACCCGTTCCTTTCGGGCAGGCCGGGACGGCTGGAGGCCGTGCGCTCGCTCATCGAGTTCGGGCTCGGTCTCGGCGACGTCCGGTTCGCCCGGTGCCGTGACGTGGCCGCCGCGGCGCTGGCCGACCCGGCGTTGCCCGCGGAACCCTTGCGGCGCCTCGAAATCGACCCGGCGGTCTACCCGGACTGAGCCGCTTCCAGCGCCAGGAACAGGTCGACCCGGTCGGCGGTCCGCCCGACGTCGCGGCCGGTCAGCTCGGTGACCTTGGCCAGCCGGTTGCGCAAGGTGTTGACGTGCACGTACAGCGCCGCGGCGGTGGCCGCCCACTGGCCGTCGTGGTCGAGGAACGCCCGCAGGGTCGTCTCCAGGTCACCGTCGCGGACGCGGTCGTGCTCGCGCAGCGGACCGAGCAGGGCGTCGGCGAAGGTGTGCCGCCACTGCTCGTCGTGTGATTCCAGGAGCAGGCGATAGCTGCCCAGTTCGGCGAAACTCGCCGCGACCGGGCCACCGCGCCTGCCCCGGAGCACGCGGCAGGCTTCGCGGCTGCGTGACAGCGGCACCCGCAATTCGGCGGCGCCGGGCACGGGATCGGCGAGTCCGACCACCACGCGTCCGCCGGCGAGCCGGTGTGACACCGCCGCCGCCAGCCGCGGCGCGAAGGCGGCGGGCGACTGCCGTCCCGACCGGAACGGCAGTACCGCGACGACGTCCTGGCTGCCCGCCGCCACGACCGCGGGCAGTCCGTCCGCCAGCAGGAAATCCGTCACGGCCTCCGCCATCCCCGCCCGCGTCGCGGCGTCGTCGCCCGCGAACGCCAGCGCGATCACCGCCAGGGGCCCATCCGGGTCGACGCCGAAGGCCCGCAGCCTGCCGGGCACCTCCGCGGCGCGCTGCGCTCCGGACAGGATCATGTCCAGCAGTTCGACGGCGAACCGCATCTCGATCGCCTGCACCGCCTGGTGCCGGGCCACCTCCAGGCTGAGGTAACGGGCGGTCTGCTCCAGCGCGTCCCGCTCCTCGCGCGTCAGGCCGGCCACGGGCCGCAGGCACAGCAGCGCGGCGTCCGCGTCGCCGATCGCGCCCACCGGGAACAACGCCGCCCGCGTCCCCGCACCGAGATCCGCCTCCAACGGCGGCGGATGCCCGGCCAGCGCCTCCGCCGCGGCGCGTGACTGCCCGGCGTCCAGCGCGGCACCGGCGGACGCGAGCTCCCGGCCCATCCGGTCCACGACGGCCAGCGGGAGCTCGTGCTCACGACGGAGGATCGCGAGCACCCCGGCCGCGCCCGCGCCCCGCGACAGCGCCGAGGTCAGCTCGTCGCCCCGGCGCACCATCGACATCAGCGCGTTCTGCCGGTCCGCGGCCTGGATCGCCGCCGCGGCGCGGGTGACCGCCGTGAACGGCACCGCCACCGAGATCTCCAACAGGGGCAATCCGGCTTCCCGGCAGGCCTCGGCGAGTTCCGGAGGAGTGTCGGGTTGCTCCACGCGCAGGCCGAAGATGACGCCCGCCGCTCCGGCGCCGGCCACCCGCGCGACGAAGTCCGCCGGGGCGACGCGGTCCAGCCACAGGCCGTTGGTCAGCACGACCTCGTGCTCGCGCACGTACGGCCCGGGGTCGGGGAGCTCGGTGTTGTGCACCCACAGCACCTGCCCGGTCAGCGCCCCGTCACGGCCGGGGACGACCACCCGCAGTTCGAGAGCCGGGTCGTCGACCAGGGCCGTCAAGGTCAGCATGACTGTGAATATATCCAGCCGGGTACGTCCTTTATGGATGAACGGCCATTTCATCGTTTTGTCATGAGCGCTGATTAGCGTGCTTCGAAGACCCCTTCAGGATTCGAGGAGAACCACTGTGACGGCAGTTTCCCGCACGATCGCCGAGCGCTACACCCTGCTCGAGGAGCTGGGGCGCGACGGGACGGCCGTGCTGTGGCGTGCCGAGGACGGGCCGGACGGCGACCGCGTCGCGATCAAGGAGCTGCGGCTTCCCAACCACGAGCCCGCCCTCGTCGAGCGGCTCCAGCGCGAAGCCCGCGTCACGGTCGATCACCCGTCGGTGGTACCCGTCCACGACGTCGTGGTGACGGACGGGACGGCGTTCCTCGTGATGGGCCCCGTGGAAGGGCGGACTCTGGAGGACATCGCGTCCGCGGGTCCGCTGCCTCCGCGGTTCGTGGCGGACCTCGGCGGACAGGTGCTCGGCGCGCTCACCGCCGCGCACACCGCGGGCGTCGTACACGGGGACGTGCGGCCCTCGAACATCCTGGTGGCTCCCGACGGGACGGTGAAACTGACCGGTTTCGGGATCGCCAAGGCCCTCGACCCGGCAGGCACCCCCGCGTTCCTCGCCCCCGAAACGATCGCGGGGCACGAAGCCACTCCCCATTCCGATCTCTGGTCGCTCGGCGTGACCCTGCTCAGCGCGAGCGAGGGCGGGAACTTCTTCCAGCGGGCGAACGTCGCGGCCACGCTGTACGCCGTCGTCAACGAGCAGCCGCCGTTCAACCGGACGCCCGCGCCGCTCGCGGACGTCCTCCGCGGGCTGCTGGCGAAGGCACCGCAGGCACGCATGCTGCCGGACCAAGCGCTCCCGCTGCTGGCTCAGGCCGCGAGCGGGGTCGAAACCCCCGTGCCGCAGCCGTCTTCTCCCGGGCTCGGCATGCCTTCGATGCCCGCGATCCTGGCAGGCGTGGCGAGCATTCTGTTCGGCTTCTACGTGCTGACCGACGCGATGATGATCCATCAGGCGTACCTGTTCGACGTGTTCTGGCCGCCGATGCTGCTCGCCCGCGTCGGCATCGTCCTGGCGGGCGTGTTCTCGGTCGTGGGTGGCGGTCTCCTGTTCGCCAGCGTCCGCCGCGGGCAGGTCGTGACCGCCGTCGGCGCGGGGCTGACGTTGCTCAGCCTGCTCCTGCTGCAGACGCTGGACGAACGGGAATACCTGGGCCTTCCCCTGTATCCGGGGCTCGCTCTCGATCTCGTCGCGCTCGTCTTCGCCGCCGTGCTGGTCATCGGCGTGTGGCTGGTCCCGGCCAAACGCCCTGCTGTGGGCTGATCCGCTCACAGCAGCGAAACCGGCGGGCGGCCGCGCTCCGGCGGCATGGTCGGGGCATGACCGACAACGAGAAGCAGCCACTGTTCGACCAACGGCTCCGGGAACGGTTCTTCAGCCAGCGTGTGCTGGTCCTCGACGGCGCGCTCGACGACGACAACGGGACGGTCCTCACCACCCAGCTGCTGTCACTCGCGAGCGAGGACCCGCGCAAGGACATCGCGTTGTGGATCCACTCGCCGGGCGGTTCGGTCCCGTCGATGCTGGCCATCCGCGACGTGATGCGGCTCGTGCCGTGCGACGTCGCCACCCTCGCGCTGGGGCTGGCGTGCAGTGCCGGGCAGTTCCTGCTTTCGGCGGGCACCCCGGGCAAACGCTTCGCCCTGCCGCACGCCCGGATCCTCATGCACCAGGGTTCGGCCGGTATCGGCGGTTCGGCCGTCGAGGTGGAGGTGCAGGCGGACGACCTGCGCTACACGCGGGACACGGTGCTCGGCCTCATCGCCGACGACACCGGGCAGCCCATCGACCGGATCTTCGCCGACTCGCTCCACGATCGCTGGTTCACCACCGAGCAGGCGCGCGAATACGGCTTCATCGACCACATCGTCGAGAGCCTCGACCAGGTCGTCCCCGTCCGCACGCACAGACTCGGCCTCGGCACGGAAAGGGGTGCGGGCGCATGAGCTCCTACACCATCCCCAACGTCATCTCCCGCAGCCCCGCCGGCGAGCGGATCATGGACGTCTACTCGCATCTGCTGTCGGAGCGGATCATCTACCTCGGGACCGCGATCGACTCCGGCGTGGCGAACGCCCTGATCACCCAGCTGCTGTACCTGGAGGCGGACAACCCCGAGCAGGAGATCAACCTCTACATCAACACCGAGGGCGGCGACCCGTCGGCGATGCTCGCGTTGTACGACACCATGCGCTTCATCAAGGCGCCGGTGGCCACGACCTGTGTCGGCCAGGCCGTCGCCGCAGGCGCGATCCTGCTGGCCGCGGGTGAAGCGGGGCACCGGTTCGTGCTGCCGCACACCAGGGTGGTGCTGCACCAGCCCGCCGCGCAGGGCCGTGGCACCATCCCGGACCTCATCCTGCAGGCCGACGAGGTCGTGCGGGTGCGGACTCAGCTGGAGGAGATCCTTTCCGCGCACACCGGCCGAGCCGTGTCCGATCTCCGGCACGACACCGACCGGGACCGCGTGTTCGACGCGGCGGGCGCGGTCGCGTACGGGCTCGCGGACCGCGTTCTCGACGAGCGTGCTTAGGCGGTGTTCATAAGCCGAGGTTCGCGGTCTTTCGCGGTCACTTGCAGCACGAAGCCCATCGAACAGGCTTATTGACGGGTAAGGCGAAGGTGGCGTGGTCGGCACTTCCGCGGGGCACGTTCCGCTCGAAGCGGCGCCCCGGTGCTGATGTCGCGAAAGCCACTTTCGAGACACCAGACGTCCCGAAAGTGGCTTTCGCGACACATCCGACAGCGCTGAGACCTCCGGCCTCAATCCCCCATCGACGTTGCGCTGCCTTCGGCTTACCCCTCGATATGGAACACGCTCAAGCGGCCATGAGCACGGGCCCTCGCGGGCGGCGGCCGACCGCGAGCCCCGTGCTGCCGCCCCGGCTGATCGTGCCCGCGATACCGAAGAGCAGATCCGCCAGGTCGAGCCCGAGCGCGCCGGTGACCGCGGCGATCATCTCGCTGGACGGCTCCTTGCGGCCGCGTTCGATCTCGGAGAGGTACTGCGGCGAGATCCCGGCGCGTTCGGCGACGTCGACGAGGCGGCCGCCCTGTTCCTCCCGCGCGGCGCGCAGGCTCTTGCCCAGCACGTCGCGCCACAGCGGCTCCGGTTCGGGACGCTTCTGGTGGAAAGGGAGGATGTCCGCCATACGCTCATCGTGACATTCCGCCGGGGCGCGCGTGCTCCGTTCCGCTCAAGGCGAAACGGAGCCACGGAACGCGCGCCGGTACGCGCCCGGCGTCGTGCCGACCTGATCACGGAAACGGCGGCGGAGGTTCACGGCCGACGTCAGCCCGACGCGGGTCGCGATCACCTCCACCGGTAAGCCGGTCTCCTCCAGCAGGGTGCGCGCCTCGGTCACGCGCCGCGTCAGCAACCAGGCGCCCGGCGTGGTGCCGAGCTGATCGGCGAAGCGCCGGGCGAGCGTGCGGGGCGAGACGTTGAGGTGCGCGGCCAGATCGCCCACCGACAACGGTGTCCCGAGGCGCTCACCCGCCCATTCGAGGAGACCGTCCAGCTCGTCGCCGGGCGGCGGGGCCGGGACGAACTGCGCCTGACCGCCGTCCCGGTGCGGCGGCATCACCATGTGCCGGGCGACGAGGGCTGCGTGCGCGGCCCCGTGGTCGCGCCGGACCAGGTGCAGGCAGAGATCGATTCCCGCGCCCGCCCCGGCGCTCGTGGCGACGTCGCCGTGGTCCACGTAGAGCACGTCCGGTTCCACGCGAATCCGGGGGAATTCCTCCTGCAGCTGGGAAGCACGCGCCCAATGCGTGGTCGCCGTCCTGCCGTCCAGCAGCCCGGTGCGGGCCAGCGCGAAGACACCCGTGCAGATCGTGACGAGCCGCGCTCCCCTGGCGTGCGCGCGCAGGAGCGCCCGGCGCACCGGGGCCGAGAGCGGCGCCTCCGCCGGCGACCAGCCGGGGATGAGCACCGTGTCGGCGTCCGCCAGCGCGGACAGGCCTTTGGTCACGGAGATCGCGTACCCGGCCGTGGTCGGCACCTGGCCGGGTTTCTCCGTGCAGACGTCGAATTCGTAGTACCGCGGCACTCCGGCGCGCTCCGTGCCGAAGACCTCGGCGGCGATCCCGAGCTCGAAGGTCGACTGCACCGGCCGTACCAGTGCCCTCACGCGATGCATGGCAGAAAAATACCCTATGGTGTCTTACCTGACACTGTCCGGCCGCGAGGCGGCCACGGCACCATGAGGTCATGCACTCCGAGATCCTCGCCCAAGAGGGCTACACTTCCGTCCCTGTCAAGGAATCCCCCGTTCGCGAGCTGTTCCCCGGGATCCGGCTGCGTCCACTGTGGACGGGAGCGGACGGCGCGCAGGCCAACGTGCTGGAAATGGACCCCGGCTCCTCGTGGCCGCATCGCGACGTCCACGAACCGGGCCCCGAAGAGGTGTTCGTCGTCTCCGGCACGTTCAACGACGGAGCGCGCGACTATCCGGCGGGGACCTTCCTGCACGCTCCGGCCGGTTCGTGGCACGTGCCCGCGTCGGCGACCGGATGCACGCTCTTCGTCTTCTATCCCGAGGGCTGAGCCGCCAGGAACGCCAGAATCCGTTGCCAGGTCAGGGCCGCCGCGTCCTCGTCGTGGTCGGGCAGGCTGCTGTCGGTGTAGAAGTGGCCCGCTCCGGGGTAGGTGAACACCCGCGCGTCGGCGCCGGAGCGGGCCGCCGCGGCGAGCCAGCCGGGAAGCGCGGCCGGTGGCGCGAAATCGTCCGGGTCGGCCGCGTGGAGCTGGATCGGCAGCCCCTCGCGGACTTTCGCGGGCAGGTCGGCGATGGCGTGGAGCAAGAGCACGCCGACGGTGTCTGGCCGGTGCGGGAGCAGGCCCGCGGCCACCACCGCGCCCATCGACATCCCGGCCAGCACGGTGTCCTCGGGCAGCTTCCGGGCGGCGTCGAGCGCGCGGGTGGCGACGGTGGACCATCCGATCCGGTCCTTCAGCGCGAATCCGTCCTCGAGCGTGGTCGCGGTCTCGCCACCGTAGAGGTCGGGAGTGGTGACCTCGTGCCCGGCGGCGCGCAGGCGGTCCGCCGCGGCCAGCTCGGCAGGCCGTAACCCCAGGACCGAGTGGAAGAGGACGACGTTGGTCATCCGACGACCGACAATCCGCTTTCGGCCGCGAGGATCCCCGCGACCGAGACGGCCTGCTCGCCGGTGATCTTCGCGCCGCGCAGGGTCAGCAGACCGCGGACATCGGACAGGCGCGAACCGCGGAGATCGCAGTCCAGCGCGGAGACGGCAGCGAATTCCGTTCCGGCGAACTCACAGTCCACAAAGGTCAGCCGGGACAGGTCGCCGGAGAACACCATTTCCCGGAAAGAACATCCGGAGAAGACGGCCGGACCCTTCGCGCGCTCGACCGTCACCGACGCGTAGTCGAACCGCCCGTTCTCGACGTACAGATCGGTCGCGGAGGTGATCGCCACCCCGAGCCCGATCGCGCGGCAGCGAAGGATTTCGACCCGGCGGGCAGACAGTTCGCGGATCGCCGCGTTGGACAGGTCGACGCCTTCGAAGGTCACGTCCGAGAGCGTCAGCCTGTCGAGCCGGGAGTTCGCCAGGCTCACGTCCGAGACGACTGAACGCGCGATCTCGCCGCCACCGCGGACCCCGCTCTGGTCACCGCCGTCGAGGCGGACCGAGTCGAAGTCGAAATCGCCCCGGAACACGGCGGGTTCGCTTTCGAGGTCGTCGCGCTCGACCGAAGGGCGCCGCACCTTGATGCCGTCGAAATCCCGGAAGTCCATGATCCGGACCGTACCCCAGGGGCTCGCGCGTGAAGGCTGCCTTCACGCGCGAGCAAGCCCGCAGGGTCAGTCCCCGACGCCCTTCACGGCGTCCTTGATCTTCTCGCCTGCCTGCTTGACGTTGGCCTTGCCCTGCTCGGCCTTGCCTTCGGCCTGCCACTGCTCGTTGTCCGTGGCGTTACCGGCGGCTTCCTTCGCCTTGCCCTTGAGCTCGTCGATCTTGTTCTCGGCTTTGTCGTTCATCAGGGCCTCCCTTTCGTTGTCCGCTGCCTCCGGATACCCGCCGGCGGGCCAGGGAAACGACGTTTTCGCTGTGGCCCTCATCTCTCCCCACCCGTGTGGCCGCACGGGTACACCGTCTGCGCGACGACGGCCTCACAGGCCGGGCAGTTGTTCACCGGCCGCTCGCGGCGGCCCCAGTACGCATGGGTCGCCCCGCAGAGCGCCGTGACCGGCTCGCCGAGGCCGGGGTCCGGGTTGCAGACAGGACAGTAGGCGTGGGCCGCCCGTTCGATTCCGGCCGTCATCCGCCACCTCCGGGTGTGGTCGTTCCCCCTTCACGGTACGGCGCTCCCCGCACCGTCCCCCGATCGTGGATCGCCGTGGCCCTGAATGGCCGATGTGCCGTTACGCCACCGGTTCTATCGTTCGGACGCATGGCAAGCGACTTGCAGCGACGCAAGATTTCGGGCGTCTTCGCCGCGATGGACGTCGACGGCGACGGTTTTCTCCAGGAGCGGGACTTCCAGGCGCTGGCCGACCGCTGGGCGCGGCGGCGCGGCCCGGGTGACGAGCGGCGCCTGACCGGCATCATGCTCAGCTGGTGGACGACGCTGCTGGCCGCGTCGGATCTCGACCGGGACGACAAGGTCACCCTGGACGAGGTCCTGCTGGTGGTCGACAAGCTCCCGGACACGCCCGAGGCCGTGACCGCGACGGCCGACGCGATGTTCGAAGCGATCGACGAGAACGGCGACGGGCTGATCTCCGCGGCGGAGTACCGCCAGCTGATCGAGGTCTGGAACGGCCGCCCCACCGACACCGACGCCACCTTCCCGCTGCTCGACTCCGACGGTGACGGAATGCTGTCCCGTGACGAGTTCGCCGCGCTGTGGCTGGAGTTCTGGGCGGGCGACGACGCGAAGGCCCCGGGCACCCTGGTCTTCGGTCCGCTGGCCGCCTGACGGCTTTCGGGCGGACCCGGTGGCCATACGGGCCAGACCCCGGCCTCCACCGCGTCGCGGACGTCCCGGCCGCTCAGGATGTCAGGCGTGGACGAGGTGGCCGAGCGGATCCTGGAGCGTGTCACCGGCGAGGGCGCGCCCTGCGTCTGGGTGACCGGGCCGGCGGGCGTCGGCCGGACCACGCTGCTCGCGCGGCTGTCCGAGCGGCTTTCCGCGTCAGGGCAAGAGGTTTCGACCGTACGCTTCACGCAGGACGGCGATCTCGCGCCCGGCGGCGATCCGTGGCCTCCCGTCACCGGCGACGGGCACGTGCTGCTGCTCGACGACACCCAGTGGATGCGAAACGACGACCTCGCCGTCCTGGCGGCGTTGATCCGCCGCTCGTCGCACAGGCTGGTCTGCGCCACGCGGACCCCGGTCCGTGACGCGGCCGAGAGGCTCGCCGTCGTGCGGCGGCTGCGTGCCGAAGGCCTGGTGGAACCGGTGCGGCTGCCGCCGTTGACGGCCGCGGAGATCACGCGGCCGGTCGTCGATGCGCTGGGCGCCGTTCCGAGCGACCTGCTCCGGGACCGGCTGCACGAACTCAGCCGGGGAGTGCTCGCCGCGTTGCGCCAGGCGCTGGACCTGCTGCGCGCGCAGGGCGCGATCCGGATCGTCGACCGGCGCGCCTACCTCGTGCCCGGCACGCTGGTGCCGCTGCGATCCATGCAGCTGGCCCCGGAGCGGCTCGCGGTCGCGAAGGCCGCCGCGATGCTGCATCCGCTCGGTGCGGCGATGCCGTCGCTGATCAGCGAGGTCCTCGCGCAGGATCCCGCGGAAACGCTCGCGATACTGGAAACCCTGCGAGCGGACGGGATTCTGCACCGCGGCCGGGGCTGGCGGTTCACCGTGCCGGTGGTGGCGTACGCGCTGATCGCCGAACTCGGGCCCTTCGAACGCCGGCGTATCTCCGCGGCCGCCGTCACCGCGTTGTGGAACGGGACCGCGCACACGTCCGCCCCGTACTACCTTCCCGACCGGATCGCCGAGGCAGGCAAGCTCATCGACCCGCGCCGCGCCCTCGCCGAACTGCTCGACAGCGCGGCATTCCTGCCCGACGACCAGACCACCCGCGGCGCGCGATGGTTGCGTGCCGCGGTCGAGCTGACCGAGGACCGGCCGCAGCGGGCGAGGGTGACCCTGCTCCACACCATGTGGTGTCACCTGAACGGCGACCACGAACAGAGTCTCGCGGGGACGCGGCGGCTGCTGGAGGAATTCCCCGACCGGCTGTCCGCCGACGCCGCGCAGGAAGCCCAGTCGATCGCCGTCTGCGCGCTGCACAACTCCGGCAACACGGCCGAGCTGGCGAGGATCGCCACGAACCCGCCGGACTGGTCGGTGGCCTCGAGCGCGATCGCGCTGAGCCTGCTGGACCGCTGGGCGGAAGCGGCCGAACTGCTGGCGGAGAACGATTCCTGGCGGACCGGATCGACGGTTTCCGCGATGCTGGGCGAACTCTTCGGCAGTCTGGCCGAGCTCTGGGCAGGCCGCTCGGCGAGGTTCGGCGCGAACCTGACCGAACGCGAACGGTGGCCGCTGAGGACGGCGCGGCGGCACCGGAACGACCAGATCACCTCGTACGTCACCGCGTTGCTGGTGCTGGGCGAACGAGCACGCGCGGAGAAACTGCTCGCCGACGAGGACTTCCCCGAAACCGGGCTGCGCGACAGCGAACGTTCGATGCTCGCGGTCATGCGGGGCCTGCCCGCCCGCGCCATCGACTTCGCCCACCGCAGCGTGGCCGACCGTTCGCGGCGCGGGTACGACACCGGCTCGGCCGCGATGCACCTGTCGACCGTCTCGGTCCTGCTGTCACAGGGACGGTTCACCGCGGCACGGGAACTGCTGACCGCCGCGCGCGCCACGGCGCCGATGCTGGCGCATCTGCTCGACATCGCCGAAGCCCGGGTCGACATGGCGCTCGGCGAGACCGACCGGGCCGCCAAACGCCTGCACGCGGCCACCTGCGGACTCGCCGTCGGCACGGACATCGCCTGGGCCGATCTCGCCGAACTCGCGTTGCGGAAGAACGACCGCGCCGCGGCCAGGAAGGCGCTCGACGCGCTGGAAGAACTCGCTTCCGCGATGCCGACCGGGCGGGTGCTGCTGCATCGCCACCTGGTCCGCGCCTGCCTCGGACAGGAGCCGGACGACGAGTGCCTGTGGCTGGCCAGGGAACGCGATCAGCCGTTCGAACGCGCCATCGCGGCCGAACGCCTGGTACGGCACCACGCGACGGATCCCAAGGTGCTCGTCGAGGTCTACGAGACGCTCGGTTCGCTCGACGCGCTGCTGTACCGCGCGCGGTTGCGGAATCTCATGCGGGACAACGGGATCACTCCCCCCGGTGACCCCGAGGCGACGGTCGCCGAGAACGAGCACCTGCTGGCACTGCTGGCGGGCGAAGGGCTGACGAACGAGCAGCTGGCGAAGACCCTGCAGACCAGCCGCAAGAGTGTGGACGGACGGCTGAGCCTGCTCTTCACCCGGACCGGTTACCGCTCCCGGATCGAACTGGCCACGGCCCTGTTGAACGGCCGATACGCCTCGTGAAGGCGCCGGACGTCCGGGTCGCCGTCTACGCGGCGGACCCCGTGACCAGCGCGGGCCTCGTCGGCATCCTTTCGCAGGACATGACGATCGCGGTGGTCGCCGGCCAGGACGCCGACGTGCTGGTGGCCGCCGAGGACCCGGCCGGGAAGGACCTGCCCGTGCTCCGGCGGGCGGTGAGCGAACTGGGCGTCCTGCCCGGGATCCTCATCGCCGGACCGCTCCCGCCGTCCGGCCACCGCTGGGCCGCGGACGCCGGCGTGCGCTGCGTCCTGCCGCATCGGGCGGCCCACCCGGACCGGCTGATCGCCGAGGTCACGGCCGCGCGGTCGGCGCCGACGGCCTCCGCCGACCGGCTGGCCGCCGGATACGGCGCACTGGCCGAAGGCCCGGCGCCGTTCCACCAGCGCGAGATCGACGTGCTCCGGCTGATCGCGGAGGGCAAGGACACCGCGGAGATCGGTGCCGCGATGGGCTACTCCCAGCGCACCATCAAGAACATCCTGCACCACGCGCAGCGGCGGCTGGCCCTGCGGAACCGCGCCGAAGCGGTGGCCGAAGCCATCCGGGCCGGCCTGATCTGAGAGTTACGCCTTCAACCACGCGAGTTGCGCCCTCGATCACGCGAGTCCGGTCTCAGATCACCCCGGCCCGCACCGCGTACGCGACGGCGTGCGGCCGGTTCTTCAGCTTCAGCCGTCCGGTGATGCCCTGGATGATGTGCTTCACGCTGCGTTCCGAGTAGCTGAGCTCGCCGGCGATCTCGACGGTGTCCTTGCCCTCGGCCATCAGCCGCAGGACGTCGATCTCCCGGGTGGTGAGCCCGGCGGTGTTGACGCCCATCGGGTCGAGCACCTCGCGCTGCAACCGCTCGACGTGCTTGAGCAGTTCGCCGAGCAGGCTCGGCGGGAGCACTCCGCCGCCGGTGGCCGCCGCGCGGACGGCGTGCGCCAGCCGTTCGCCGGTCGTGGCCGAGCGCGGCAGGACCGCCACCACCCGGCATTCGATGGCGGGTACGAGCTCCGCCTCGCTGATCTGGCTCACCACGAGCACCACCGGCTTGCCGTCCTCGGCGGCGAGCCGCCGCAGCCAGAGCACGATCTCCGGCGTCAGGCATTCGGCGGCGAACACCAGGACGTCGGTCTCGGCGCGCTGATCCCAGTCCCGGATGTCGATCCCCTGCTGCGTGCCCAGCTGGCTGGCCAGACCCGCGGTGGTGATCGGGTCGGGCGCGTGCACCGCCACGGTGATCTGTCGGGTTTCCGTGTCCACTTCGTCCCCTCCGCTTGTCCGCGGCCCCAGTCGGATGGGACACAGTCTGCGAAGGAGCTCTTCACGAAGTCTCCACGAGTTCTCAACGAGGCGTGAAGGACTTCGTGGCCTGCTGAAACGCCTCGACGTACTTGGGCAGCTCGTCCAGGATCTCGCGGAGCCTGCCCTCGGGTCCGGTGTAGTCCGGGTCGGCCAGGAGGGCGTAGCCGAAAGCCAGCGTCCGCCGAAGCTCGGCGATACGCGCTTCGGCCTCATCGGCGTCGAGCACCAGCCTGCCGTTCCTGGCGAGACTGAGCAGGACGTCACCGGCGAAGTGTTCAAGATCCTGGCTCACTGTCACAGCATGCACAGCGTCGCATGCCTTCCACCAGCGCCGCCGGACTTTCTGCCCCCGAGCACGCCCGGCTTGCCCGGTCGCCCCTGGCCTGAACAAGGCCTGAAACCCACATGAACGGACATCCGACAGTCCACGAAACGGCTTGTTCCGGGCTCGGCCGCCGAAACCCACACGGTGAGTGCCCGATTGATTGCGAAACCCACATCGCCGCCACTAGGCTTTCCGCTGAGCAGGACACTCTTTTTCGGCAGTCGGACGCACAGGCGGCAGGTCATGGACGAGGTTTCCTCGCTGACGGTGCGCCTGCTGGGCGGTTCCCCCGCGCGCCACGGCGAAGGCGAGATCGCGCTGGGTCCCGCCCAGCGTCAGGCGGTGTTCGCCACCCTCGCCCTGCGTGCCGGCCAGTTCGTCTCCCGCAAGGAGATCATCGACGCCGTCTGGGGCGAGCGTCCCCCGGACAGCGCCACCGGCATCGTGTACACCTACGTCTCCGCGCTGCGCCGCGCGCTGGAGCCGGCGGGCGGGCCGCTCGTCGCCAGCCGCGCCGGCTACAGCCTCGACCTGCCGAGGCAGCAGGTCGACGTCCACGTCTTCGAAGCCGAGCTGGAGCGGGCCCGCGCGCACCGGCTCGCCGGCTCGCCCGAACGGGAGCTGGAGTCGCTTCACTCCGCGCTCGGGCAGTGGCGGGGTTCCGCGCTCGACGGGATCCCCGGGCCGTTCGCCGAGACCCAGCGCGCCCGGCTGAACGAGCTGCGGATGAGCGCGCTCGAACGCCAGGCCGAGGTCGCGCTGCACCTCGGCGCCTACCGCGAACTCGTGGGCGAGCTCGCCGTGCTGGTCGAGCGCCATCCGTTGCGCGAGGGCCTGCACCGGATGCTGATCACCGCGTTGTTCCGGTCCGGCAGGCAGGCCGAGGCGCTGGCCGCGTTCGACCGTGCCCGCGAGACGATCATCGAGCAGTCCGGTCTCGAACCCGGGCCGGAGCTGCTCGCGCTGCGGCAGCGGGTCCTGGACGACGATCCGGCGCTGCACCACCAGGACCGGCCGGAACGGCATCGGCAGGCCCACGCCGTGCCCGAACGGCCGTCCGCGTTCGTCGGCCGGGAGTTCGAACTCCGCCGGGTGCGCCGTCATCTGGCCGCGCTCATGGACGAAGGCCGCGGCGGGACGATCTGGCTGGACGGCGAGGCGGGCGGCGGCAAGAGCGCGTTCCTGGCGGAGGCCCTCGCCTCGGCGCGGAGCCGCACGCGCTGGGTCGAGGCCGACGAGCTGACCAGCGCGGTCCCGCTGAGCCTCATCGCCGACAGCCTCGGCGGCGAAGCGCTCGACGATCTCGGCAAAACGGTCACCGAACTGTGCGAGGACGGGCCTTGGGTGCTCGTCTTCGAAGACCTGCACTGGGCCGACGAGGAAAGCCTGCTCGCCTGGCAGCGGCTGCACGGGTTCACCGCGCACCTGCCGCTGTTGCTGGTCGGCTCGGCTCGCCCCCTCCCCCGGCGCCGCACCCTCGAAGTCCTCCGCTCGCGGCTCGACGGGGACGTCATCTCGCTGCCACCGTTCGACGGCCCGGCCGTCGCCGCGCTCGCCGAGGAGACCTTGGCCAGGGACCCGGGCGAGGACTTCCTCGGGTTCGCCGCCGAGTACAGCGCCGGAAATATCGGCTACCTGTGCGAGCTGTTCGCCGAGTTCGCCGACGGGCGCGAGCCCGACGTCACGCCGCACAGCAGGCTCGCCGCCGTGGTCGAAGATCATCTCGCCGCGCTTTCCGTGCCGTGCAAGCGAACGCTGAGCTCGGCGGCCCTGCTCGGCTCGTCGTTCACGGTCGCCGATCTGACGGGTGTCACCGGCCGCGAACTGCGGGCGCTCATCGGAGCGGTCGAAGAGGCGCTCGCCGCGCACGTGCTGGAAACCGAGGGAGAACGGCTGCGGTTCCGGGTCCCGCTGGTGCGGGACGTGTTCGCCGCGAACACCCCGCCCGCCATCCGCGCCGTGCTGCACCAGGAGATCGCCGCCACCATGGCGGGTTCCGGCGCGCCCGCGGACCGCGTCGCCGAGCAGTTGCTCCAGGTCGGCGACGAGCTGACCGCCCGCTGGATCCCGCAGTGGCTGCTCGACAACGTCGACGCGCTCTCCACCGGCCCGGCGGTCGAACTGCTCCACTTGCTTTCCCACCAACGAAATCTGACCGAGGAGCAGCACCGGAGCCTGGCGGGCGAACTCGCCGCGCTCCTTTTGCCCGAAACGGGGGGCACGCCTTCCTGGTCCGCGCAGCCCTGGTGCGCGCCGCTGCACGCACTCGCCCGGGTGCGCAACCGAACCGGACCGAGGACGTCCTAAACTGCGGGGACACAGTAGTGATCCGGCCACTTTCGGTGCATGACGAGAAATGGAGCCGGCGTGACGAACGGGCTGCGCGTCGAGCTGCTCGGGCCGCCTCGTGCCTGGCTCGACGACGTCGAGCTGAAGCTCGGGCCCGCCCGGCAGCGCGCGGTCTTCGCCACCCTGGCGGCGCGGCGCGGCCAGGCGATCTCCCTCGGCGAACTGATCTCCGACGTCTGGGGCGAGTCGGCGCCCGCCAGCGCCACCGGCAGCGTCCACACCTACGTCTCCGGTCTGCGCGGCGCGATCCGCAAGGCCGGCGGTGACGCGCACCAGGTCCTGAGCTCGTCCGGGTCGAGTTACGTACTGCGGCTGGACCGGGAAGCGCTCGACGTCAGCCGGTTCGAGCAGGACGCCGCGGCCGCTCGACGGCTGCTCGCCCAGACCGATCAGCGGGGTGCGGCCGCCCGGCTCACCACCGCGCTCGGCCTCTGGCGCGGCGAGCCCTACTCCGGCGTGCCGGGGCCGTTCGCCGAAGCGGAACGCGTCCGGCTCACCGAACTCCAGCTCACCGCCACGGAACTCCGCGCCACGGCTCTGCTCGGCATCGGTGACCACCGCGAAGTGGTGGCAGAGCTGACCGCGCTAGTGCAGCGGCACCCGCTCCGCGAGTCGTTGCACGAGACGCTCATGCGCGCCCTGCACGCCAGTGGTCGGCCGATCGAAGCGCTCAGCGCGTATCGCGAGGCCAGGCGGATACTGCGGGACGAGCTCGGCGTCGAACCCGGTGCGCCGTTGCGTGATCTGCACCAGCGGATCCTCGACGGCAGCGAAAAACCTGTCACCCGACCGAAACCTGCTCCGGTCCGCGTCGTACCGCCGCCGGTCGCCAAGGCGATCGAACGCGGCGGCCAGGGCAGGCTGCCCGGCCGCGCCCGGCAGGTCGAGCGGCTGGACGGTTTCGTCACCGACGTGCTCGCCGGCCGCGGCCGCCCGGTCTGGCTCGAAGGCGAACCGGGTATCGGGAAATCCGAACTGCTGATCGCCGGGCTGTCGGGCGCCGCGGCGCGGGGCTGCCAGCTCGCCTGGACCGCGGCCGACGAGCTGCGGCAACGCTTCCCGCTGCAGGTCATCATGGAATGCCTCGGGGTGCACCACGGCGCGGCGGATCCGGCCAAGGCCAAACTGGCGGGCGAGCTGCACGCCGAACCCGCGCACGGGAACTGGGGCCCCGCCGACCCGATCTTGTCCACTGTGGACAAACTGCTCGCGCTGGTCGACGAGACCTGCGCGGCCGGCCCGCTGGTGCTGGTGATCGACGACCTCCACTGGGCCGACGAGGCGAGTGTGCTGCTGTGGCAACGGCTTGCCGCCGCCACCCGCCAGCTGCCGCTCCTGCTGGTCGCCGCCACCCGCACCGGGCACGGCCGCCGCGACCTCGCCCAGCTCCGCCGCGGGGTCGAGGCGAGGGACGGCGAGATCATGCCGGTCGAGGTGCTGACCGACGACGACGTCACCGCCGTGTTCGAGGTGGTCCTCGGGGCCAAGCTCGGGGCGAGCCTCCGCCCACTGGTCCGGCGCGCGGCCGGAAACCCGCTCTACGCCAGGGAAATCGCGCACGACCTGGTCCGCACCGGCTCGTTGCGGATCAAGGACGGCGTCGCCGAGGTGACGCTGGACGGCACCGAGAACGCGCCGCGGTCGCTGCTGGCGGCGGTGGCCAGGACGCTGGAATGCCTCGACCCCGCCACGACCGACATCCTGCGGACCGCCTCGCTGCTGGGCGCGGAGTTCGCCGTCGAGGACCTGGCCGCGCTGGCGGACAAGGGTCCGCTGGAGGTCCTGCGGGAGCTGGAGCCCGCCACCACCGCGGGCGTCATCGAGTACGCCGGCGACAAGCTCGCCTTCCATCACCCGTTCCAGCGGCAGGCGCTCTACGGCGCCATCGCCGAACCGGTCCGTGCCGCCTTGCATCGGCGTGCCGCCGAATCGCTCGCGCGGGCGGGCGCGCCGATCAAACGAGTCGCCGAGCAGCTGGCCGCCGGGCCGGTGCCGTTCGACCCGTGGCTCGCGGGCTGGCTCACCGCCAACCACGTCGCGGTGTCCAACCGGGCCCCGCATATCGCGGCCGACCTGCTCCGCGGCGCGCTCGACAGCACGGTGCCCACCGGCGAGCAGCGGGAGACGCTGATCGCCGCGCTGGTGCGCGTGCTGTTCCGGCTCGAACTGGCTCCGGAGGCGGAAGCCGAGCAGGCGGTGAAGATCGTCACCGACAAGGCGGATCTGGCACAGATGCGGCATTTCCTCGCCGCGCTGCGCTACCGCCGGGGCGACACCCCGGGTGCGATCGAGGCGCTCGGCGACACCGCGGACGACCCGTCGATGCCGGAGCTGTGGCGCACCAGCACCCGGACGCTGCTCGCCAACTTCCGGCGCGGCACGCTCGCCGATCTCGACGAGACCGAACGGATCGCGCGGGCCCTGTACGCCGAGGCGAGTGAGCGCTACCCGGCCGCGCACGCGCAGCAGACGTTGTGGCTCGTGCATTCGATCCGCCGCGAGCACGACCTGGCGCTGACCGCGATCGACGCGGCGCTCGAGACCACCGGCGACGAGGCCGACCTGGCGACGTTGCGCTTCGACCTGCTCGACAACCGCCTGTTCACCCTGCAGAACCTCGACCGGCTGAGCGAGGCCGACGCCACCCTGCACGCCGGGTACGAGACGGCCGCACGGCACGGCCTGCCGACCGGCCCGCAGGTCTCGGCGGCCGTGCACTATTACTGGACCGGCCGCTGGGACGAGGCGCTGGCCGAACTGGACTCGGTCACCGAAGACGGCCCCGCGATCACCTTCTACGGTGTCCGCGAGCCGGGCGCCGCCGCCCTGCTGCTGCACGGGGTCGCCGCCCTCATCGCGGGCCATCGCGACGAACGCATCGCCGTCCGCGCCCATCTGGAGGCGGCCGAGGCGCACTCGCCGTCGAACTCGTCCGAACGCGAGAGCTGCGACTTCTACCTGGCGGCACAGGCGATGGCCGCCGAGCAGCGCGGCGAACTCGACGACGCGCTGCGGCTGTTCGCGCCGGTGCTGCGTCCCGACTACGCCCGGATGATGCTGCGCCACCAATGGCTTCCCGACGTCGTCCGCGTCGCGCTCGCCGCCGGGAACGACGCCGTCGCTCAGGAAGCGCTCGCCGTCTGCGCCGAGGAGGCGAGCCAGGAGACCGTCCCCGCCAGGGCGACCGCGGCCGCTCTCCGGTGCCGGTCGCTGATCGACGGCGACCCCGACGGCATGCTGGCCGCGGCCGATCATTACCGCGAGGTCGACCGCCCGATCGAACTCGCGGCCGCGCTGGAGGACGCCGCCGAACTGCTCGGCCGCGCCGGTTACCTCGAAGCGGCGACGCGCTCGCTCACCGAAGCGTGTGAGGTGCTCGGCGAGGTCGGGGCCACCTGGAGCATCCGCCGGGCGGAAAGCAGACTGCGCCGCTACGGCGTGCTGAGCCGCGCCGAGCGGAGTCCCCGGCACAGCGGGGCGCTGTCGCCGCTGGAACTGCGGGTCGCGCGGCTGGTGGCGGCGAAGCTGTCGAACCCGGAGATCGCCGCCGAGCTGAGCCTGCCGCGGCGGACGGTGCAGTCGCTGGTGTCCAGGGTCCTGACCAAACTGCACGCCGATTCCCGGCTGACCGTCGGCGACCAGCTGCCGAGACGACTCGCGTGACCACACGACCGAGGAGAACCATGACCCGCGTACTGGCCGGCTTGACGGCCCTCGTGCTGCTGCTGAGCGGCTGTTCGAGCGCGCCGGAAGCCGGCGGCCCGATCAAGCTCACCGTCGCCACCTTCGGTGAGTTCGGGTACGAAAAGCTCTTCGACGACTACGAAAGGGCCCATCCGGGGATCACCGTCGAGGGCCGGGTCGCCGACTTCGAGACGCATCACCGCCAGCTCGCCACCGGGCTCGGCGCCGGGCGCGGCAGCGCGGACGTGGTGGCGATCGAGGAGCAGTATCTCCCCAAGTTCCGCCAGTCGACGGACAAGTTCAGCGACCTCTCCGAGTTCGGCGCGCAGGGGCTCCGCGAGCAGTGGCCTGCCTGGAAATGGGACCAGGGCACCGCCGAAAACGGGAAGTTCGTGATGGGCCTCGGCACCGACATGGGCAGCCTCGCCCTCTGCTACCGGCGCGACCTGTTCTCGAACGCCGGCCTGCCCACCGACCGTGACCAGGTGGCCGCGCTGTGGCCGACCTGGGAGAAGTTCGCCGAAACCGGCGAGCGGTTCAGCGCCAAGGCACCGGACGACGTCAAGTTCGCCGACTCGGCGGGCACCGTCTACACGGCGATGCTCAACCAGGCGCAGGAGAACTACTTCGCCAAGGACGAGCGGTTCATCGCCGACACGAACCCCAACGTGCGCAAGGCCTTCGAACTGGCGGGCGGGATGGCGCTGAAGAAGGAGACGGCCGCCGTCACCACCTTCACCCAGCCGTGGACGGTGGCGATCAAGCAGAGCCGGTTCGCCGCCATCACCTGTCCCGCGTGGATGCTCACCCAGATCGAAGAGGCGGGCGGTCCGGAGCTCGCGGGCAAATGGGACGTCACCTCGGTTCCGGGCAAGGCCGGCAACTGGGGCGGATCGTTCCTGACCGTCCCGAAGCAGGGCGCGCACCGCAAGGAAGCCTACGACCTCGCCGTCTGGCTCACCGCGCCCGAACAACAGAAGCGGATCTTCCTGGAAAGCGGGCTCCTGCCGAGCGCGCTGGGCGCGTACCAGGACACTGCCGTGCTTTCCCACACCAGCCAGTACTTCAGCGGCGCGCCGATCGGCAAGATCTTCGCGGCCTCCGCCGAAGCCTTGCGGCCGAACTACCGCGGGCTGCGCGACGGCGAGGTCCGGCCGGTGTACGGGCACGCGCTCGGCCGCGTCGAAGAAGGGAAGCAATCGCTGGACGAGGCATGGAACCAGGCCGCGACCGAGGGCCGCGCCGCGGCCGCCAACTGAGCGGGGACGGCGTGACACGCAGGTTTCCGGCCGGGTTCCGCTGGGGCACGGCCACGGCGGCGTACCAGATCGAGGGGTCCACGACGGCGGATGGCCGCGGACCGTCCATTTGGGACACCTTCACCGCACGGCCGGGTCTGGCCACCGGTGACCCGGCTTGCGACCACTACCGGCGTTACCGCGAGGACATCGGGCTGCTGAGCGGGCTCGGCGTGCCGTACTACCGGTTCTCCGTCGCCTGGTCGCGGATCATGCCGGACGG
Organism: Amycolatopsis roodepoortensis; assembly: GCF_024628825.1. Classification (NCBI taxonomy): domain Bacteria; kingdom Bacillati; phylum Actinomycetota; class Actinomycetes; order Pseudonocardiales; family Pseudonocardiaceae; genus Amycolatopsis; species Amycolatopsis roodepoortensis. Next base: position 8,417,211 of record NZ_CP102415.1, on the reverse strand, counting down.
CCGCACGGTCGAGCCGAGAGGCCTCGCCTTCTACGATCGCCTTGTCGACACGGTGCTGGAGCACGGGATCACCCCGATGGTGACGCTCTACCACTGGGATCTCCCGGAAGCCCTGCAGGCGGAAGGCGGGTGGCCGAACCGCGACCTCGCGAGCCTTTTCGCCGACTACGCCCTGACCGTCCACAATGTACTCGGCGACCGGGTGCGGCAATGGACCACGATCAACGAACCATTCTGCGCCGCCTTCATCGGCTACGGCAACGGCGATCACGCGCCGGGCATCAAGGACGAAGGCGCGGCTCTGGTCGCTGGGCACAATCTCCTGCTGGCGCACGGCAAGGCGACACAGGCGTTGCGCTCTGCTGGCGGCGGGCAGGAGGTGTCCATCGTGCTCAACTTCGCCCCGGTGCTGACCGATGTGGACGACGCCGCGCACCGCGAGGCCGCGCGCAAGTTCGACTTCCTGCACAACAGATTTTTCCTCGACCCGTTGCTGGGCCGCGGCTATCCGCCCGAACTACTGGCGGATCTGGCGCATCTCGGCACGCTGGAACCGGCGATCGCCGACGGCGACCTGGAGATCATCGCGCAGCCACTGGACGTCCTCGGCGTCAACTACTACGCGCCCGCCCGCGCGGTCCCGCTCGAAGACCCCGAGGCCGACAGCAACTGCCCGTTGCCCGGTCTGCGCGGAATGGACGTCCAGCCGCCCCGCGGCGATCTGACCTCACTCGGCTGGGAACAGCGGCCCTCGTCGTTCACCGATCTGTTGCTGTGGCTGCACGAACACTGTCCCGGCCTGCCGCTCGTGATCGCCGAGAACGGTGCCGCGTTCGAGGACGAGGTCGTCGACGGGCGGGTCCACGACGAGAAACGCGTGCGCTACTTCGCCGAACACCTCGCCGCCGTGCACGACGCGATCGAACGCGGTGCCGACGTCCGCGGCTACATGGCCTGGTCGCTGCTGGACAACTTCGAGTGGGCGATGGGATACACGCAGCGGTTCGGCCTCGTGCACGTCGATTTCGAAACGCAGGAGCGAGTACTCAAGGACAGCGCGCGGTTCTACGCGGATGTGGTGGCGCGCAACGGTCTTTGACGGCTCGACTTTGTTGCCGTGCCGAAGTTCTTCCGAACCAGGTTGACACGCGTCGATCGTCGCCGGAATCGGCGAGGCAGGTTCATTTCGAAACGCAGGCTCGGCCTCGTCACTTCGCTCGTTACCCGCTGCCGGAAACTGTCGGTGGTCGGTTGTAGCTTCGGTGTGTGGATACACGCAACGCCATTGTGGCGGTACTCAAGGAAATCACGTCGGCTGACGCTTTAGAGGAGGTCAATGCCGCGCTGGATTCGTTGGAGGACGACGATGCCGTCGCCGCTGCCGTCGCCGCGTCGGAAGGGATCGCACGGTTGGAGGCGGTGCGGTTCCGGGCGTTGGCGCAGCTGAGTCGTCACCGCGACGGCGCATCGAGTGTGGTGCAGGAAGTCGCACTCGGACTGTCTGTTGTGGACGGTCACGCGGCTGGGCTGGTCTCCACCGCCGAGGCGTTGACCACCCGCCTCCCGTGCACCCTTGGACTGCTGGATCGCGGCAAGGTGGGCGGTTACGGGGCGATGAAGGTCGCCGCCGCGACTGCGTGGTTGTCTGATGACGATGCGCGTGCGGTGGACAAGGTGCTGGAGGATCGGTTGCCGGGCCGGAATTCCGAGCAGGTTCGGAAGGCGGCGAATCATGCGGCGATGATGGCCGACCGCGAGGGCGCCGCCCGGCGTGCGGAGCGGCATCGTGCCGGGCGCCGGTTGTCGATCCGCCACGGCGAGGCTGGGGTGGCGTCGATCGAGGTCGAGGACGGCCCCGTCGAGAAAGTCGCCGCCGCCTACACCCGGATCGACCGTGAAGCCCGCGCCCTCAAAACCGGCGACGAGACCCGCACCCTCGACCAGCTCCGCGCGGACGTGGCCCTTGATCTGTTGCTGGGCGGGCAGGGCGGGAGTGAACGGTCCGAGGTGTTCCTCTACATGGACCTCAACACCTACCTCGGGCTGAACGATGACCCCGCCGAACTCGCCGGCCACGGCCATATTCCGGCCGCCCTGGCCCGGCACATCGCCACCGGGCCCGATACCGTCCTGCGGCGGATCGTCACCGACCCCCTCTCCGGACAGGTCCTGGATCTGGGTCGTGACCGGTATCGGCCTACCGCGGGGCTGGGCGAGTTCGTGCGGGTGCGGGACCGGGAATGCCGAAGACCCGGCTGCCACCGCGTCGCCCAAGCCTGCGATCTCGACCATGCGGTGCCCTGGCAGCACGGCGGCCACACCGCTCACACTGAGCTGATCGACCTGTGCCGCCGAGACCACCGGTTGAAAGACGAACCCGGCTGGACCTACCAACTCGACGCCGACGGCACCCTCACCATCACCACACCCACCGGACAGACCTACGACAGCACACCACCACCCCTGCACGAACCCCGCGCCGAGGAACCACCGTTCTGAACCATCGCCGAAAAACGGCACCGGTGCCAGGGTCAGGGCGGGTTGCCGGAATTCGGCCATGGCCCGCTGTGGAGTCCGCAGATGATCACGCCGTGGCCGCCCACAACGTCCCCGAATGGCGACAACAGCCCCGTCGCCAAAACATGGCCACAGCTCGCTCTGGAGCTGCTCGTGATCACGCCATGCGCCAGCCTCACCTCAACAACCGAACCGTGGAACCCAACATCATCGCCAATGACCGTCACCCCGGCCTTCGCCAAAAAACGGCCACGCACGCGATCACGCCGACCCGCCCGCACCTACGGAACAGCATGCCGCCCAACGGCATCGCCGAAAAACGGCAACCGCCCATACTCGCGACGACCGGCATCAGCCCGCCGCCAAAGGACATGACCCGCATTGGAGTCCGCACGTCATCACGCCCTGCGCCAGCCGACCGCGACTACCGAACCACAGCACAGCAAGGTGCTGTCGCCAAAAGACGGCTACGCCTCACAAAAACCCATCCGTGACCGCACCAGAGGCCGACCTGAACGCAACCACGAACCACCCAACGACCCCGCGAGAACGGCACCGCGCGGCACACGCCGGAGCCCTCCCCCAAAAGATCCCGTCGCCAAAGACCGACACACCTCGATCCGAACCCCACCGTGACCCACCGGCCCGCCCGCCCCCTTGAAACCACATGCCACCCCCAACGAAAACCGCGGCAACTCCAGAGCCCATCACCACCGAGGTCAAGCCCGCGGCGCACCCCGCATCACGCCGTCGACCACCTTCCTGGCCAGCAGGATGAACAGCACGATCACAGGCAGCACCCCGATCGTCGCCGCGGTGAGCATCAGCGAGTAGTCGGTGAAGTAGCCACTCGCCAGCCGCGACAACGCCACCTGGACGGTCGGGTGAGCGTTGGGGTCGAGCACGATCAGCGGCCAGAAGAAGTCGTTCCACGCGGTCATGAACGTCAGCATCCCGAGCACGGCGGCCTGAGGGCGGATGGCGGGCATGGCGACATGCCAGAACAGCCGCACCGTCGAGCAGCCGTCGACGCGGCCGGCGTCGAGCAGTTCGCCGGGGATCGCCTCTTCGCACGCCTGCCGCATCCAGAACACGCTGAACGCGCCGACCAGCCCGGGCACGATCACCGCGTCCAGCCGTCCGTACCAGCCGAGTTCCCCGACCACGAGGTAGAGTGGGATGACGCCGAGCTGGGCGGGCACCATCGCGGTACCGATGACCACCAGGAAAAGCGAGTCACGGCCCGGGAAGCGCAACCGCGCGAAGGCGAATCCGGCCAGGCTGGAGAGCAGCACGTTCGAAACGGTGACCGTGCCGGCGACGATCAGCGAGTTCTGCATCGCCAGCCAGAAGTCGACGGTGCCGAAGACCCTGCCGACGTTCTCGACCAGGTTGCCGCCGGGCAGCAGCGGCGGCGTGGTCTCACCGAGGGCGGAATTGTCCTTGGAGGACACCACGAACGACCAGTACAACGGGAAGATCGACGCGACGGCGACGGCGAGCAGCAGCCCGTAGACGACGAAACCGGTCCGTTCCCTTGCCGCCACGGTCACTCACCGCCCCGCATCCGGCGCACGAGCGAGAAGTTGACCAGCGCGAACACGGCCGAGCACAGGAAAAGCAACCACGCGATGGCCGCCGCGTATCCGGCGTCGAACTCGCCGAACCCCTTTTCGTACAGGTACATGGCGAGAGTCTGGAACTGCCGGTCGGCACCGCCCGTCCCGTTGACGCCGGTGTCGTCGAACAGCTGCGGCTCGGCGAACAGCTGCAACCCGCCGATGGTCGAGACGACGACGGTGAAGGCGATGGTCGGGCGGATCGCCGGCACGGTGATGGACCAGAAGGTCCGCCACCGCGAGGCGCCGTCGAGCATCGCGGCGTCATAGCGTTCCTGCGGCACGGATTGCATGGCCGCGAGGTAGAGCAGCGCGTTGTAGCCGGTCCAGCGCCACATCACCATCGTGCTCACCGCGACGTGCGAGGCGAACCGGTCAGACCGCCAGTCCACCGGGTCGAGCCCCACCAGCCCCAGCACCCAGTTAACGACGCCATAGTCCTCGGCGAACAGCTGGCTGAACACCAGCGCCACCGCGACCACCGAGACGACGTTGGGCAAGAGCACGCTCGCCCGCCACACTGTCCTCGCCCGCAAGGGACGGTCGAGGAGCGCGGCGAGCCCGAGCGCGGCCAGCAGTTGCGGGACGGTCGAAAGGATGAAGATGCTGACCGTGTTGAAGAGCGCGTTGTAGAAATACGGATCCTGGAGCAGGACGGCGAAGTTGCCCAGCCCGGCGAACCCGGTGTCACCGTTGACCAGATGCCAATGGTGCAGCGCCACCCAAGCGGTGTAGAGCAACGGGAAAAGCCCGAACACGCCGAAGAGGACGTAGAACGGCGCTGTCATCAGGTATCCGGCGAGCCGCTCGCCCGAACGCTTCAAACGATGATCACCTTGACGCCTGCCCGGCTGATGTCGTCGATCTCCCGCGGTTCGACACCGCTGTCGGTGATCAGGGTGTCGACGTCGCAAAGGCCCCCGAACCGGGCGAAATGGTCGTCGCCGATCTTCGTGTGATCGGCAAGCAGCACCGTCCGCCGGGCGGACGCGATGGCCGCGCGCTTCACCATCGCCTCGGCGGTGTCCGGGGTGGTGAGCCCCCGCTCGACGGAAAGACCGTTGGTACCGAGGAAAGCGACGTCGACGAAAGTGTCCTTGAGGGCGTCGAGCGCCCAGCCGTCGACCGACGCCATGGTCCGGCCGCGCAGCCTTCCCCCGACCAGCATCAGCGTGACGCCGGGCCGGTTGGCGAGCGTGAACGCGTTCGGCAGCGAAGGAGTGACCACGGTCAGCCCGCGATCGGCGGGGACGAGGTTCGCCAGCCGGGCCACCGTGGTGCCCGCGTCCAGCAGGATCGAGCCCCCGTCGGGGATCTGCTCCAGCGCCGCGACGGCGATACGGTCCTTCTCCGCGGTCATCACCGCGTCGCGGGCGTCGAGCCCCTGCTCGATGCCCAGCCGCTCGACGGGGATCGCGCCGCCGTGCACCCGCCGCACCACTCCGCTGCGTTCCAGCGCCGTCAGGTCGCGGCGGACGGTCTCACTGGTGATCTCGAAGGCCGCCGCGAGCGTCGCCACGTCGACCCGGCCGTTCTGCCGCGCCTGTTTGAGGATGGCGCGCTGCCGCTCTTCGGCGTACAACGGTCACCTCCTGCCTGGCGGACGAGCGGTCATGGCGACAATAGTTGGTTTCTCACCGGTCCGACAACGGAACCCTCCACCTGGCCGCGGCGCTCTGTCCATTGAGGACACAGAGAGCGCGGCGTTTTCGTCGGCGGTTGCCCGAAACTACGACAGGACTGCCCGTTTGGCCCGCAGGAAGGCCCGTTCCGTGTCGTTGGTGGCCAAGGCGATCGCCTCGTCGTAAGCGGCGACGGCGTCCGATGTCCGGCCGAGGCGGGCCAGCAGGTTCGCCCGCGTGGCGGGCAGATGGTGATACCCGGGCAGATCCAGTCCCTCGATCCCGGCCAGTGCCGCCGCCGGGCCGTGCACCTCGGCGACGGCGACCGCGCGGTTGAGCGCGACGACCGGCGTCGGGGTGAGCCGCCACAGCTGGTCGTAGAGCGCCAGCACCTGTGTCCAGTCGGTCGACTCACCGTCCGTGTGCACGGCATTGATCGCGGCCTGCACCTGGTACGGGCCCGGACGGCCGAGCCGCAGGCATCGCCGCACCAGTTCGTGCCCCTCGGCGATCAGTTCCCGGTTCCACAGCGACCGGTCCTGCTCCGCGAGCACCACCAGCTCACCGGAAGGCCCCACCCGCGCGGGCCGCCGGGCTTCGGTGAGCAGGAGCAGGGCCAGCAGCCCGATCACCTCCGGTTCGTCGGGCATCAGATCGGCGAGCGCCCTCGTCAGGCGGACCGCCTCCACGCTGAGGTCCGTCCGCAGCAGGTCACCCGACGTGGACGTGTATCCCTCGTTGAAAACCAGGTAGAGCACGGTGAGCACGGAGTCCAGCCGATCCGGCAGCTCGTCCTTCCCCGGCACGCGGTACGGGATGCCCGCGTCGCGGATCTTCTTCTTCGCACGGACGATCCGCTGGGCCACGGTCGGTTCCGGGACGAGGTACGCCCGCGCGATCTCCCCCACCTCCAGCCCGCCGATCAGGCGCAGGGTGAGCGCGGTCCGCGCGAGCGGCGAAAGCGCCGGATGACAGCAGGTGAAGATCATGCGGAGCTGATCGTCGCGCACCGGTCCCAGCTCACGCGGCTCATCCGGCGAGTGCAGGAGGAGCGCCTGGGCGTGCCGGGCCTCGCGGGTGGATTCCCGGCGAATGCGGTCGATCGCGCGATTGCGGGCGGTGGTCACGATCCACGCGCCCGGATTGGGCGGCGTTTCCGCCCACTTCTCCACCGCCGTCGCGAACGCGTCCTGGACCGCCTCCTCGGCGAGCGTGATGTCGCCGAGGAGACGGGTCAGGGTGGCCACGCACCGGCCGTATTCCGCCCGGTAGATCCCGTCGAAATCCATCACGGGAGCGACGGGTCGCCGAACGGCCGCACTTCGATCGGCTGCCCGCAGGCGAGCGCGCATTTCTCCGCCCAGGCCAGCGCCTGGTCGAGGTCCTCGACCTGGATCACCCAGAACCCGCCGAGCTGTTCCTTCGTCTCGGCGAACGGCCCGTCGGTGATCGTGACCTTGCCGCCTTCGGGACGGACGACCGTGGAGACGTCCGAATGCTCCAGCCCGCCCACGAAGACCCAGGAACCAGCGGCCTTCATCTCGTCGGTGACCTTGCCCGTCCTGGCCAGCATCGCCCGGACCTCTTCCACCGGCGCGTCCCGTTCGCTCTCGTCGAACTGGACGGCGAGCAGGTACTGCCTCATGACGGACCCCTTCGACGGCTCAGGAGATCATTCCACGGTGACGGACTTCGCGAGGTTACGCGGTTTGTCGATGTCGTGGCCGAGGAGCAGCGCCGCGTGGTAGGCCAGCATCTGCAGCGGAATGGTGAGCAGGATCGGGTCGAGCTCCGGCTCCGAACGCGGGACCACGAACCGCGGCACGTCCAGATCGCCGAAGTCCACGTCGTCGTGGGTGATCGCCAGCACCTGCCCCTTGCGCGCCCTGATCTGCTGCATCGCGGCCAGGTTGCGGTCGGCCAGGTCGTCGGACGGCACGATCGCGACCGTCGGCAGCTCCTCGTCGATCAGCGCGAGCGGACCGTGCTTGAGCTCCGAGGTCTGGTAGGCCTCCGCGTGCCGGTACGAGATCTCCTTGAACTTCTGCGCGCCCTCCCGCGCCACCGGGAAGCCACGGACCCGGCCGATGAAGAACAGGCTCCGCGCGTCCGCGCAGATCTTGGCCTGTTCGGCGATCCGGTCCTCCGCCTCGATCACGGCCGCGACCTGCTTCGGCAACGCGCGCAGCGCCGCGACGATCCGCTGTCCGTCCGCGTTGGACAGATCGCGGACGCGACCCAGCGCCAGCGCGATCATCGCGAATCCGACCGCCATGTTGGTGAGCGCCTTGGTCGAGGCGACGGCGATCTCCGGGCCGGCGTGCAGGTACAGGCCGCCGTCGCAGGCCCGCGCGATCGTCGAGCCGACGACGTTCACGAGGCCGACCACCCGGCCGCCCTTGCGCTTGACCTCTTCGACGGCGAACGCGGTGTCCGCGGTCTCGCCGGACTGGCTGACCGCGATGTAGAGGGTGTCCGCCTCGATGATGGGGTTGCGGTAACGGAACTCGGACGCGGCCTCCGCGTCGGCCGGGACCCGCGCCAGGTCCTCGATCATGGTGGCGCCGATCTGGCCCGCGTAGTACGCCGAACCGCAGCCGAGGATCTTCACCCGCGCGAAACCGCGCAGATCACGGGGAGTCAGGTTCAGACCGTCCAAACGGGACACTCCGAACCGGTCGTCCAGCCGTCCCCGGATCATCCGCTCCAGGCATTCCGGCTGCTCCTGGATCTCCTTGTACATGTAGTGCTTGTGCCCGCCGAGGTCGAGGTCGTCGGCCTGGATGTCGATCGCCGTCGCGGCCTTGCCGGTGTCGCTCTCGTCGACGGTGAAGGTGCGGTAGCCGGTGGCCGAGACGCTGGCGAACTCGCCGTCGTCGAGGTGCACCACCTGCGAGGTGTGCCGGACCAGCGCGGAAAGGTCGCTGGCTACGAACATCTCCCGGTCACCGACGCCGATGATCAGCGGCGAACCGTTCCGCGCGACCACGACCCGGTCGGGGTGCGCGGTGTCGGTGACGGCGATGGCGTAGGTGCCGGTGACGCGGGAGACGGCCTCGACGACCGCGTCTTCCAGCGTCTTCGCGCCCGACCGCGCGATCAGGTGGGCGAGCACCTCGGTGTCGGTCTCGGACGACAGCGTCACCCCGGCCTGGGTGAGCTGCTCGCGCAGCGCGTCGGCGTTGTCGATGATCCCGTTGTGCACCACGGAGATCCGGCCGTCCTCGGAGACGTGCGGATGGGCGTTCGCCTCGGTCGCCGGGCCGTGCGTCGCCCACCTCGTGTGCCCGATGCCGACCTTGCCCGCGAGCCGTTTGGGCAGCGCGGCCGTCAGATTCCGCACCCGCCCCACGATCCGGTGCACCTGGGCGCCTTTACCGCCCAGGACGGAGATCCCGGCGGAGTCGTAGCCGCGGTACTCCAGGCGTGTCAGCCCCTCGATCAGGATCGGGGCGGCGTTCTGGCCGCCGATGTAGCCGACGATTCCGCACATGACGAGTCAACCTCACAAAAGAAAACGGACGGGCGTGGTCCGTCAGCCGTAGACGATGCGGCGCAGTTGCCGCTCGGACAGGTCGGGAGGCGCGACGAGACGACGGCTCAGCTCACCGGCGATACGGGGGAAGATCTCGGGGTTCTTCCTGCCCTCGGCCTGCAACCGGGCATGCCGCTCCCGGACGTACTGCTCGACCGGCTGCCGGTAGAACGCCAGGACGTCCTCGACGACACGGGCGGCGATGGCCGTCGACAGACCCGTCGACAAGGCCACCTGCTCGACGATGTCCGCGTCCTCCACGGAGCCCATCATGCACATCGGGGTACCGAAACGCCAGTTCTTGCCCGAAATCGGGCAAGAACTGGCGATCAGCGACCCTGGATCGCCTTCACCAGCTCGCCGGCCAGCTCCGCCCGTTCCGCCATCGACCCGACCAGCAGGTACTCGTGATCGGCGTGCGCGCCGCCACCGACGGCGCCGAGCCCGTCGAGAGTCGGGACGCCGATCGCGGCCGTGAGATTGCCGTCGCTCCCGCCGCCGACGGACACCCCGGCGATTCCGGGCAACAGCCGTTCCGCGATCGCGAACAGGTCCGCGGCGGCGGACTCGGGCATCGGCGGCCGGTGGATCCCGCCCCGCACCGTGATCTCCGCCCCGCGCAGGCGCGGGGTGAGCGCGGCGAATCCGGCTTCGACCCGTTCCTTCTCCTCCGTGGTCTCGACTCGCACGTCGGCCACGACGGTCGCGGACGCGGGCACGACGTTGCTCGCCGTTCCCGCCGAGGCGACCGTCGGGGTGACACTGGTCCCGGCCTCGGGCCGGTCGAGCGCGGCGATCGCCAGCACCTGATGCGCGGCTTCGGTCAGGGCGTTCACGCCCGCCTCGGGTTCGAGGCCGGCGTGCGACGCCCGGCCCGTGACGAGGACCTCGAACGTGCCGCAGCCCTTGCGGCCGATCTTGAGCCCGCCGCCGTCGGCCGCGCCTTCGAACACGAGCACCGCGCCGCACGCACGGGCGCGTTCCTCGATGAGCGCGCGAGACGCGTGCGAACCCGTTTCCTCGTCGGCCGTCACCAGGATCTCGACGCCGGAGAGGTCGCCGAGCGCGGCCAGGCCGTGGATCGCCTGCACCAGTCCGCCGAGCATGTCGAACACCCCCGGCCCGGTCACGCGGCCGCCGGCCACGGCGAACGGGCGGCGCGCCAGCGTGCCGATCGGGAACACGGTGTCGTGGTGCCCCAGGATCAGCACGCGCGGTTCACCGCCGCCGGACCACCGGACGTGCGGTCCCGCCGCACTCTCGACCAGGGTCGCCGTTCCGCCGAGGCGGGCCTCGACGAGAGCGGCCACCGCCTCGGCCGACGCCGTGAGTGCCTCGATGTCCCCCGAGGGCGACTCGATCTCGACGAGGGTCCGGAGGTCTTCGATCATCGCGTCCGCAGTCATGCCGATACCTTCGCGCATAGGATCGGGATCATGCTCGAGAACCTGCTCACGCCGGAGACCAGGACCGATCCGTACCCGTTCTACCGTCAGGTCTTCGACCGCGGCCCGGTCTTCGCGGCCGCGGACGGGTTCTTCGTGGTGAGCGGGTTCGAGGAAGCGTCCTCGCTGCTCAAGAACCCCGCGTTCGGCCACGGCGAGCGGGAGGTGCTGCCGGATCCGCACGAGAACGAGCCCGTCGACGAGCAGGGCAGGGTGGTCCGGTCGTTCCTCGCACTCGACCCGCCCGACCACACGCGGCTGCGGCGGCTGGTGTCCAAGGCGTTCACGCCGAGGATGGTCGAGCAGCTCGCGCCGAGGATCGAGGAACTGGCCAAGGAACTCGTGTCGAAAGCGCTCGAAATGGGCGAATTCGACCTGATGACCGAGATCGCGAAACCGCTGCCGGTCGTCGTCATCAGCGAGCTGCTCGGCGTGCCGCTGGCCGACCGCGAGCGCTTCGAAGGCTGGTCGCATGCCATGGGGCGGGCGCTCGACCCCTCCTTCCTGATCGCGAAGGAGACCGTCGCGGCGGCCGTCGCCGCCCGGCGCGAATTCGTCGCCTACTTCCGCGAGCTGGCGAAGGACCGGCGGAAGCGGCCGACCGGCGATCTGTTCTCAGATCTGGTGTCGGTGTCCGACGAGGGCGACCGGCTCAGTGAAGGCGAATTGGTGATCACCGCGATGCTCCTCTTGGTCGCCGGGCACGAAACGACGACCAACCTGATCGGCAACGGGGTCCTCGCGTTGCTGAACCATCCGGAACAGCACCGGAAACTGGCCGAAGACCGCTCGAAGATCCCGAACGCGATCGAGGAGATGCTCCGGTACGACTCCCCCGTCCAGCTGACCACGCGGCTGGCACTGCGGGACACGACCGTCGGCGATCAGTCCGTCGGCAAGGGCGCGCAGGCCGTGGTGCTGCTGGGAGCGGCCAACCGCGACCCGCGCGCCTACGAGGATCCGGACCGCTTCGACGTCGACCGCCCCTCGCCGAGGCATCTCGCGCTGGGGCAAGGCATCCACTTCTGCCTCGGTGCTCCGCTGGCGCGCCTGGAGGGCCGCACCCTGTTCGAGGCACTGCTCGGCGCCGGTCCCTTCCACCGGACCGCGGATCCGGTGTGGGTGAAGCAGGTGACGTTGCGCGGCCTCGAAAGCCTGCGGCTCGAATTCGCCTGACGGGTCAGGCCTTCGGTGTCGCGAGCGTGGTGGGCCGGGCGCGACCCCGCAAGGTGACGTCCTCCGTCGCCTTCCATCGCGCGGCTTCGTCCTCGGCCGCCGACTCGATCGCCGTCCACGAAGCGAGCAACCGGGCTTCGACGTTCTTCGCGAGTTCGGTCAGCCGGGCGGCTTCGTTGACCGGGTCGCCGATCACCGTGTACTCGAACCGCCTCGGGTCACCAACGTTGCCCGCGACCACCTCGCCCGTCGCCACGCCGATCCCGGCCGGGCATTCGGGAACCTCCGCCGCCAGCCTGCGCGAAATCGCCCGGCCGGCGGACAGCGCGAGGGTCGCGTGGTCGGCCAGCCGCACCGGTGCGCCGAAGATCGCCAGCGCGGCGTCGCCGACGAACTTGTTGACCAGCCCGTGGTTGCGGTCGACCTCGTCGACCACCACCGCGAAGAACCGGTTGAGCAGGCCGACGACCTCCTCGGGCGGGCGGCTCGCGGCCAGCGCGGTCGACCCGATCAGGTCGACGAACAACACCGACACCGTCCGCACCGTGCCGCCGAGTTCGGCCGACGTACGCATCGCCTCGCTCGCGACGTCCTCGCCGACATGCCTGCCGAACAGGTCCCGCAAACGTTCGCGTTCGGCGAGACCGACGGCCATCCCGTTGAAGCCCGCCTGCAGCAGACCGAGTTCGGTGCCGTCGTAGACCGGGATCTCCACGGCGAAGTCACCGGCCCGGACCCGGCCGAGCGCGTGCTGCACCGACCGGATCGGGTTCACCACGGCGCGCGCGGTGAACACGGTCACCAGCAGGCCGAAGACCAGCACGACGAGGCCGAGCGCGATGACCGAGATGGCGAGCTTCGTGGTCGACACGTCGCCGCGCACCCACGCCAGCACCGCCGTGACCACCAGCCCGGCCACCGGCACCCCGGTGCCGAGGCACCAGAACAGCAGCATCCGCAGATTGACCCCGCCGCTGAGCGGCCGGTCCGGCGAGGTGCCCGCGAGAGCGAGGGCCGCGTACGGCCTCAGGATGAACTCCCCGGCCAGGTAGGCGATCGCGCAGACGACCACCCCCGCGAAGGCGACCACGAGCAGTTCGGTGAGCACGACCCGCGGCTGCACCAGCGCGGCCAGCACACCGAAGACGACGGTCGCGATACCCCACAGCACGGCCTGGACCAGCGTCAGCCGTAACGGGACGCGGAGGCTGGCCGCGCGCTCCTCGTCGCTCGGCGTCCGGCCGTCGGCGGCCCAGCGCAGGGTCCGCAGCGCCCCGCGGGTGCCCCACAGCGCGCCGACCACGACGGCGGAGACCACGTAGACGGGGACCGCGATGGCGGTCACGCGGACGAGTTCGCCGGACATGCCGGGAGCGGGCATGAGCAGCGCCGCCAGCCCGACCACGACGAGTGCGCCGATGACGTTGGTCGCGATCAGCGTCCCGGTGAGCAGTCCTTGGACGCGACGGCGCAACGCGGCCGAATCCTGGTCGAGCGGGCCGAGCAGCCAAGAGCCGAACGGCCCCTGCCCGCGGCCCCGAACAGAGGAGTCGTTGTCTGGTCGCACCCGTGTCCCGCCGTTCACCCCGGTTTGAGTGAACGACTGTACACCGAAGTGGGCTCGGCCGTCAGCGGACGGTGCCCGAGCCGATCAGTGTCGTGGCGTCGAGTTCGGTCACGCCCTCGGCCCGCAGGGAATCGAGGTAGCGCCCACGCACCTGCTCGACGACGCCGGGTTCGAGGCCGTCGAGCAGCCCACGGAATCCGGAGCCGATGACGACCAGCCACGCGACCTCCGGTGTCATCTCCAGTCGCAGCTCGTTCACCACGACGTCCACATCGGACAGATTCCGCTCGGAAAGCCATTCTCCGTAAGGTCCTGCCTGGTTGATGCGGTCGATCAGCCCCGGCTCGCGTTCGGGCGGCGGCGCGGAATCGGTCACCGCCGCCACCGCGCGGCCGAGGTGACGGCCCGCCGCCACCATCGACCCGCCGCGCCAGATCGTGAACACGGCCCGGCCGCCGGACCGGGCCCGGTCGATCAACCGCTCGGTGCCGTCCGTCATGTCGGGGAAGAAGAAGATGCCGAGCGCGCACTGCACCACGTCGTAGCCGCCGGTGCCCCATTCCGTCGCGTCGGCCTCGTGCGCGCGCAACTGCGGCAGATCGGCCGAAAGGCGGCGCAATTCGCCGACCATCGGGCCTGAGAGGTCGATCGCGTCCACCACGCCACCGGCGCCGACGGCGCGCGCCGCGGGGATCGCCGACGCCCCGGTGCCGCAGCAGGCGTCGAGGACGCGGTCTCCTTCGGCGAGCCCCGCCGCCGCCACCGTGGCGGCGCCGATCGGCTCCCAGAGATGCCGCCCGAGCGCGGCGAAATCGGCGGCGGCCGCGTCGAAGGCCCGCTGGGTTCCCACTTTGCGAGAAGACATGCCGCGACGATAGCCGTTTCGCGCCCCGTGCGAACCCGGCTGCGACGGACGGAGGCCGCGGGAACGTCCATCCAGTGGGCGAATCGCGCACCGTCGCGGCCCTAGCGTGGCCGGTATGAGGAAAACGTTGCTCGCGCTGCTCGGCGCGGCCGCCATGACGGGCGCGATCGCCACCCCCGCGTCGGCGAGTACGCAGGAGACCAGGGAATTCGTCGGGCACGGGTCGAGCGACTTCGGCCTCGCGCTCTTCTACGCCCGCCACGACGCCAGGACCCAGGCGGAACGGGCGGGGTTCACCGACTGCGAGGAGTACTACAAGCTGGTCATCTCGCCCTATTCGGCGACGGTCTTCTGGCGCTGCACGCGCTGAGAGCGATCCGGCGCCCACGTCTGTCCTATGTGGACCATCACTTGAGGGGGACGGCGTGTTGCGAAAGCCACTTTCACAACATTGACCGTTGCGAAAGTGGCTTTCGCAACGTCGACAGGGCGGGAGGTCTCGGTACCCCCAGCTCGTGTCGCGAAAGCCACTTTCGCGACGTCAGATGTCCCGAAAGTGGCTTTCGCGACACCAGCGCCGGGCCCGGACCGTGCGGGGAAGGCGCGCTCACCTCTCGGCCTCTCGCACCACCAGGGAAAGGGCGGCGGTGCCGTCGAAAAGCGCCCGTGAGCGGGCCGCGATCCCTGCGTCCCTGGCGGCGAGCGCGGACGCCACGTCCTCCAGCCTCCGGGAGCGCCGCAGCTCCGGCATCAACGCCCGGAGCGGCGCGACCCGGTAACCGGCCAGCCGCAGCTGCTGCACGATCCGCGCGTCCCGCACCTGGGAAGGCGTGTACCGCCGCGTCCCCCGCCGATCGCGGCCGGGGACGACGAGCCGTTCCGTGTCCCAGTGCCGCAGCGTCGACGGGCGCACGCCGAGCGCCGACGCGAGCTCGGAGACGCTCATCGAGTCCGAGCCGCGTACGTCTTCGATCGGTTCGCGCGAGATCACCCGGACCGCTTCCCTTGCCTCCCTGAGGTCCGCGCGTTCGGCGTCGAGCCCGGCGTGGGCGGCGTCGAGGAGCGCGAGCACCTCGGGGAGCGGATCCCGGTGCACGGCGCGGACGATCTTCTTGGCCTCGACCGGCCCGACCCCGGCCGCGAGCGCGCGGTAGGCCAGCGCGGACCGGAGGTGGATCTCGCCGTAGGTCCGATAGCCCGAGGCCGTCCGTGACGCCGCCGGGAGCACGCCGTCTCGTTCGAGGTTGCGCACCTGCTGGACGGAGCAACCCGCCAGGCGCGCGACCTCCGCCGTGCGCATCGATTTGAGACTTGACACCTTGACTCCGTCGAAAATCCGCTCGAACCCTCCACAAGCACTTTAATGCCACGCTTGAGCACATGACCATCGAAGAGATCATCGGCCTCGTATCGGGCCTCGACGGCGTCCTGACCCTCACCCCCGGCCCCGGCGACGAATGGCCGGAACTCAGCTGGGGCGACGCGTTCTTCTACTACTCCCCCGACGGTGTCGTCCCGACGAACGTCCAGCCCTTCGCGACGATCGTGACCAAGAACTATCCCGGCGACGAGAGCTCGCGGCTGGACCGCCCGGACACGTTCCGCGTGAACATCCACGCCGGTAAGAAGGAGTTCACCCGCCAGCTCGGCCAGGACCCCTCCGCCACGGACACCCTGATCGCCCATCCCGTATACGGCACCGCGGGCTGGCTGGCGGTGGTCAACCCGGCGACGAACACCGACCCGGCCACCCGCGAGCTGCTCGAAACGGCCTATCGGCTGGCTCGCGCCCGTTACGAGCGGCGGGCGGATTCCTCGCGCCGCCGGTAGACCGAATATCGTGGGGCGGTGGGCCGGAACCTTCAACCCCGCGAGCGGCTCAGGCCGGTCGACCTGGCGCGCGAGCACGGTCTGTCCACCCAGGCCGTCCGCAATTACGAGGCGGACGGCATCCTCCCCGCCGCCGAACGCGGTCCGCAGGGCTATCGCACCTACACGCCACTGCACGCGCAAGCCCTTCGCGTGTTCCTCGCCCTCGTACCGGGGCACGGCCACGCGACGGCGACGTCGATCATGCGCGCGGTCAACCAGGACGCGGTCGAGGAGGCTCTCCGGCTCATCGACGAAAGCCACGTGCAACTGCTCGACGACCGCCGCACCCTTCAGGACGTCGCCGCCGCGATCCGCGATCTCGAACCCGTGGCGCAGGAGCGGGGTGAGATGTTCGTCGGCCCGCTGGCGCGGAAGCTCGGCGTCCGGCCCGCCACCCTGCGCGAATGGGAACGAGCGGGCCTGCTGCGCCCCGGACGCGACCCGAAGACGGGCTATCGCGTCTACAGCGCGGCCGACGTGCGCGACGCGAAACTGACGCATCAGCTCAGGCGCGGCGGCTACCTCCTGGAGCGGATCGCGCCGGTGCTCGACCAGGTCCGTTCGGCGGGCGGGATCGTCCCGCTGGAGTCGGCGCTGCGCGACTGGCACTCGCGTCTCTCGGCGAGGGGCCGCGCCCTGCTCTCCGGTGCCGCCGCGCTGGAGAGCTACCTCGACGTGGCACTTTTGCGCCAATGACACTTCCGCGCAATTGATTACGCGGGCAATTCACGTTTTCCGCATACGAAAGTAGGTCCGCGATCACGGATCCTACTTTCGGCGCTACGGCATGCCGTACGGGCGCTCGTACTGTGCGTGACGTCGAGATGAACCGCCCGGTCCCCTGCGCTTTCCGAACATATTCCGGCGGTTCGTCGTTCCCTCCTTATCGAAGGAAATTCGCATGCGAATTCGCGGACCCGTCATGCTCACCCTGCTGAGCGTCTGTGCCGGAATCGGAGCGCTCGCCGTGCCGGCGACCGCCGCGCCGGTCACCGCCTACGACCAGACGATGCTCGAGACCCTCGCCGCCCAGCTCAAGGTCAGCCCGCTTCAGGCCGCCAAGAAGCTGGACCACGAAAAGAACCTGATCGCGTCGCTGGAGAGCATCAGAACGCGCGGCCTCCACACGGACGGCGCGTACTTCGACGAGGCCGGCGCCCTCGTGGTGAACGCCGACGCCGCCTCCGCCAAGGAGCTCCGCTCGGCCGGGCTCACCCCGCGCACCGGTGTCCGCGGCGAGAACGCGCTGAACGCCCTGTCCGCCAAGGTCGGCACGGTGATCGGCAAGGACGTCGGCCAGGTGCAGGCCTGGGGTCCGGAACTCGCGGCCGACCAGGTCGTCGTCACCGTGCAGCCGGGCGCCGACAGCGCCCTCGTCCGCCGCCTCACGGCGTTGCCGGGCGTGTCGGTCCAGACCGGCGTCGCCAACGGGAACACCACGCACGCCGACGTCATCCCCGGCCAGATCATGGACCTCGTCCCCGGCACCAACTGCTCGCTCGGCTTCCCCGGCACCACCAGCAGCGGCAACAACGTGATGCTCACCGCCGGGCACTGCGTCGAAGGCAACCCCGACATCCTCAACCGCAGCGGTGTCCACATCGGCCGCGGTGTCGCCACCCAGTTCCCGTCGGCCGACATGGGCCTGATGGACATCGACGCCGAGGACACCGGCCGCGGCTACGTCGACACCCGCATGGGCACCACGGTGCGGATCACCGGCAGCTCGAAGGCGCCGGTCGGCACCACGCTGTGCAAGGCGGGCAACACCACCGGCTGGACCTGCGGCAAGATCACCGCGTACAACCAGACCGTCCGCTACAGCGGCGAAAGCGTCGCCACCACCGGCCTGGCCAAGTCGACCGTCTGCACCGAGGGCGGCGACAGCGGCGGCGCCTACATCGCGGGCAACACCGCGCAGGGCATGACCTCCGGCGGCCCCGCCGACGGCCACGACTGCGGCTGGAACCAGGGCGCCAACGCCACCGGTTCGTACTCCTACTACCAGCCCGTCGTGGACGCGGCGAACAAGTACGGGGTCACGCTGACCCGTTCCTGACGCACTGATCGCGATGACCGGGGAGCGCCCGCTCCCCGGTCATCGTCGTCTACCGGGAGCTCAGGATCTGCTCGCGCAGGATGTCCGCGTGACCACCGTGCTGGGCGAGTTCACGCAGCATGTGCAGGTACACCCAGCGCAGCGGAAGCGGGCCGCGCCGGTTGCCGTGGAGCAGGTCGTCCAGGTCGAGGGCGGCCGCCGCCTTCCGCGACACCTCGCAGGCTTCGCGATACGCCTGCCGCACCGTGGCGATCGTGTCCTCCTCGCCGAGGATGAACGACTCGTCGGGCGTCTCGGGGAGGCCGATCTCGGTCCGCGGGCGGCAGGTGACGGCTTCGACGAACCACACCTTCTCCACGAAGGTCGCGTGCTTCACCAACCCGAGCAGGGTCGTCCGGGAGGGGACGAGCGAGCGGCGGGCCTCCTCCTCGGTCAGCCCTTCCAGTGAGCTGTCGAGAACACGACGGTGCTCGTCGAGGAAGACCTCGAACTGCTCGCGGAACGGGTGGTTGAGGACTTCCAGCGTGGACATGGGGGAAGCATCGCAAAGGTTCTCGATCTTGGGCAACTACTTCAAGAAGCCGACCAGTTCGGCGCTCACGAACTCCGGATTCTCCTCGGCGAGCCAATGTCCCGCCCTCGGCACCTCCACGGCGCGGACCAGGTTCGCGACGCGGGGTGCCAGGGTCGCCTTCTGCGGTTCGAGCAGACCTTCCGCGGTCATCAGGAGTGTGGGGGTCGTGATCGGTTTCGCGCCGGCGTTCGCGGTCGCGTCCTGCCCGAGTGTGCGGTAGAGCTCGAAACCGCCGTGCAGGACCTCCGGCCTCGTGTAGGTGCGGGCGTACTCGTCGATCTCGGCGTCGTCGAACGGCGACGGCGCCTCCGGCCCGCCGAAGGCCGTCCCCGAGTAGGCGACCTGCGGGTAGAACAGGGACAGGTATTCGCGGACGTCGTCGCCGACGACGGCTTCGGGAACCGTCTTCTGCGAATGGAACGCGATGTGCCAGCTCAGATTCCGGTAGGCCGTCGCGTCGAGCGCGGGGCCCGGCAGCGGCAGATCGAGGTACGCGAGTTTGGTGATGTCGCCGGGGAATTGCGCCGCATATTGAAAGGCGACCGCGGCGCCGAGATCGTGCCCGGCGATCCGGACGTCGCGCAGGCCGAGCCGTCCGGCCACGAGGCCGTGCACATAGCGCGCGAGCGTCGCCTTGTCGTAGCTGGGTGGCGAGCCGGCGCTGTCGCCGAGTCCGGGCAGGTCGAGGGCGTACACCGTGAAGTGTTCGGCCAGCGCGGGCATGACCCGGTGCCAGCCGTACCAGGTCTGCGGCCAGCCGTGCAGCAGGACGAGCGGGGCGCCCTTGCCACCGGTGACGTAGTGCATCTTCACTCCGTCGACGTCGGCGAACTCGTGCCGGAACTGACTCGCGAAAGCCGTGTCGCCGCGGGTGACGTTCTCGTAGGGCGGGGTGGCGGCCGGGGGTGAACCGCAGGCCGTCAGCAGGACGAGGGCCACGAAGAACGCGGCGGCTCGGTGGAACATGGGGATCTCCGTTTCAGCGCCCGGTGGCGCCATCGATCAGTTCGCGCAGGATGTCGGCGTGTCCCGCGTGCCGTGCGGTCTCTTCGATCAGGTGGGTCAGCGTCCAGCGCCGTGATCCCCGGCGGGGCCCGGTCGCGGCGAGGTCGTCCCAGGAAGCGATCTCGGCGTTCGCCTCGGCGACTGTTTCCCGGTAGGCGGCCAGAATCGAGGCCGTCGTGTCGTCCGGGCTCGGCCGGAACGTCGCCTTCCAGTCGGTGACGCGGTGGCCGAGCAGCCAGTGCCGTTCGACGTGGGTCAGGTGTTTGACCAGGCCCAGCAGATTCGTGCCGGACGGCACGCCGGGGGCGCGGGCCCGGTCTTCCGGCACCCCTTCGGCCTTGGCCATGACCGCGGTGCGGAGGTAGTCGAGGAACCCGGCGAGCACCTCCTTCTCCCCCGGGCCCGTCGAAGGCGGCCCGGTGTCGCGTTTGCGGCTCATCGCCCGGCCCGCCGGAGCACCAGGACGTGGTCGACGACCATCGCGGTCCGGCCCGCAGGACCGGTGGCCAGGCGTTCCGCCGCCTCCGCGCGGTCGATCGACCACTCCGCCGGGGCGAGCTCCAATCCGGCCGCCACCTCGGCAGGCGTGGGGTAGTGGGCGTCCTGATCCCACGACCAGGGCGCGGCGGAGCCGTGGTCGACGACGACCAGCCGCCCGCCGGGGTTCACCGAACCCGCGGCGGTGCGCAGGACGCGGGCGCGGTCCAGCTCGAACGGTGTGTGGAAGTACTGCGCCGACACCAGGTCGAAGGTGCCGCTTGGGAAGTCTTCGGCGAGATCGACGCGGAGCGCGGTGATCGGTCCGCCACGTTCCCGGAGCGAACGCACGGCCGCTCCGGAGATGTCGACCGCGGTCACCCGCCAGCCTCGGGCGGCCAGCCACACCGCGTCTCCCCCGCCACCACAGCCGAGGTCGAGCGCGGTGCCCGGTGCCAGCGGGCCCGCGATCTCGGCCAGTCTCGCGTTCACCTTCGGCGTCCCCTCGGACCGCCGTTCGTGGAGTTCGTCCCAGAATTCCGTCGCGTTCATGATCGTCACTCTCGCCTCAGCGCATCCGATTTGGCACGAAAACTTGCCGACCTGGCAAGATCGGCGACATGGACGAGACGGACGAGGTACTGGACGCGGTCGGCCCCCGGTTGCGCGCGCTGCGCAAACGCCGGGGACTGACCCTTGCCGAGCTGTCGGCGACGACCGGGATCTCGGAAAGCACCTTGTCGCGGCTGGAAAGCGGCGGCAGGCGGCCGACGCTGGAGCTACTGCTGCCGCTGGCCCGCGTGCACGGCGTGCCGCTCGACGACCTCGTCGGCGCTCCCCGGACCGGTGATCCGCGCATCCACCTCCAGCCGATCCACCGCCACGGCATGACGTTCCTGCCGCTCACCCGGCGCGCCGGCGGGGTGCAGGCGTTCAAGATGCTCATCCCCAGCAGGGCCGAACCGGCGGAGCCGACGCCGCAGACCCACGGCGGCTACGAATGGGTGTATGTCCTCAATGGACGGTTGCGGCTGGTGGTCGGCGACCGCGACATGGTCCTGCCGCCCGGCGAAGCCGCCGAGTTCGACACCGCGCTGCCGCATTGGCTCGGCTCGGCCGACGGGAAAGCCGTCGAAACCCTCGTCCTTTTCGGACCGCAGGGCGAGCGCGCGCACGTCCGGGCGCACTAGGCCGAAAAGCCAAAGGTGCCCGAAAACGTCGGTACAGAGGGTCGTGAGTGCGGGGCGGTGCCGCTCGAAGCCCGCGCCCACCGACGTTGCGAAAGCCACTTTCACAACCTTCAGCGTTGCGAAAGTGGCTTTCGCGACACTCCACCGCCGGCCCCGACCGCAGCCCGACTTGCAGGACAGCGCCTAAAGCCAATCGTGCTCACGGGCGTACCTGGCGGCTTCGTGCCTGGTCTGCGTCTGGGTCTTCTGCATCGCGTTCGAGAGGTAGTTCCGCACCGTGCCCTGCGCGAGATGGAGCTGCGCGGCAATCTCGGCGACGGAATAGCCCTCGCCGGTCACCCGCAGCACCTCCAGCTCCCGCTCGGTGAGGGGGCAGTCGTCGACGACGGCGAGCGCGGAGACGTCCGGGTCGATCCAGCGTTTGCCCTGATGCAGGGCGCCGATGACGAACGTGATGTGCGACGGCTCGGCGGCCTTGCTCACGAAGCCCTGGACGCCGAGTTTGAGGGCCTTGCGGAGCACCCCGGGTTTCGCGTGCCGGGTCAGCATGAGGATGACCTGGTTCGGCCGGGTGCGGCGGATCTCCGCGACCGCGCCCAGCCCGTCCACCCCGGGCATTTCCAGGTCGATGACGAGCACGTCGGGCTCGTGCCGCAAGGTGGCCTCGACGGCCTCTTCGCCGTTCTCCGCCTCGGCGAGGACGGTGATCTCGCCTTCGAGCGGGAGCAACGCGGCCATCGCCTTGCGCAGCAGGACTTCGTCGTCGGCGAGCACAACCGTGGTCATCGTTCCTCCCGGGCGGGGAAGGACGCGGCCGTCACGAACTGCCCGTCTTCCTGTTGCACCGTCAGTTCACCACCGTCCGCGACGACACGTTGTTCGAGCGCGGCCAGCCCGCGGAGTTCGGGCAGCGGCGCTCGCTGGGCACCGTCGTTGACGATACTGATGCTCCATTCCGACAGCGTGATCCGCACGCGGGTCGCCTGCGCGTGGCGCAGGATGTTGGTCGTGGTCTCACGCAGGACCTGGCCGAGCAGCCTGCCCGCCGCCGGATCGACGTCCGCCTCCCGGTTGACGCGCACACGGATCCCCGCTGCCTCGAACAGGTTCCTCGCGTTCTCCAGTTCGGCGGAGAGGTTGAGGCGACGCTGGGCGTAGGCGAGTTCCTTCGTCTGGGTGATCGTGTCGGCCACGAGCGCGTGGATCTCCCCCAGTTCCTGTTTCGCCCGCTCGGCGTCGATGTCCACCAGCTTCCTGGCGAGCGCGGTCTTGAGCTTCACCACGTGCAGCGTGTGCCCCTGGATGTCGTGCAGATCGCTCGCGAACCGGACGCGTTCCCGGATCACGGCCAATTCCGCCTCCCGCTCGCGCGACTCTTCGAGCTCCTTGACGACGTCGTAGAACCGCTTGTTGGGGAACATGAGGCCGAGCACGACGGCCGTGAGCGCCGCCGGGACGAACACGAAGCTGACCAGCTCACCGGAGACGTCCTCGTGGGAGACCAGCGGCCTCAGCGCACCGACCGCCGCGATGTACGCGACGAGCGCGACGGCCGCCGCGATCCGGTGCCGGGGCAACTGGGGGACGACCAGGGAACCCACGAGGAAGACGCCGAAGAACGACGAACTCCCGCCTGCCACCAGCACCGAGAACGGCCACACGGCCGCCGCGACGACCAGGCACGGGATCGCCACCAGCAGGACCTCGCCCGCCGCCCACCGCACGAAGGCGACCATGGCCGCCAGCACGCCCGCGCTCAGGACGGCCGCGTGCCACCAGGTCCGCGCGTCGGACGCGACCACGATCACCCCGCCGACGACGAGCAGCGGGAAGAACATGGTGAGGTTGAGCCGGCGCAGCTTTCCCTTCGCCGGCTCGGTGTCCAAAGCAGACATGAGCCCAGTATCGGCCCTGCGCGAAGGCGGGCACCAGTGACACTGCGTCATACCCGTTCGTGACGTGATCTCACTGGCCGGGCCGCGGCGGAGAGACTGGAATCGGGCCATGACTTCGACAGCAATCGACGTTGACCGCCTGAACCTGAAGTACGGCGACTTCCACGCCGTGAAGGATCTGACCTTCCAGGTCCGGCAGGGCGAGTTCTACGCCCTGCTGGGCACGAACGGCGCCGGGAAGACCTCGACCCTGGAGACCCTGGAAGGACACCGGAATCCGACGTCGGGCACGGTGCGGGTGCTGGGGAAGAGCCCGCGGGACCGCGCCGCCATCCGCCCCGAGATGGGCATCATGCTGCAGGAGAGCGGTTTCTCGCCGGATCTGACGGTGAAGGAATCGATCCGCCTGATCGGGAGCCTGACGCAGCGCACGGACCGGCTCGAACGGGTCCTCGGCATCGTGGACCTGACTCGCAAGGCCAACACGAAGGTGTCGCAGCTTTCCGGTGGCGAGAAGCGGCGGCTCGACTTCGCGACCGCGGTGTACGGCTCGCCGCGGCTGGTGTTCCTCGACGAGCCGACGACCGGTCTGGACATCCAGTCCAGGGACGCACTGTGGGACGCGGTCGACAAACTCCGCGAGGACGGTTCGACCATCGTGCTCACCACGCACTACCTGGAAGAGGCCCAGCAGCGCGCCGACCGCATCGGCCTGATGCACCGGGGCACCTTCCACCGGGAGGGCACGGTCTCCGAACTCACGCGGACGCTGCCCGCCGTGATCCGGTTCTCCCTGCCGCCTTCGGCCCCGGCGCTGCCCTTGCAGGGCAAGCGTGAACACGACGGGAAGTTCGTCATCGAAACCTTCGGCCTGCAGAAGGACCTGCACGTCCTGCTGCGGTGGGCGCAGGACAACGCCGTCGAACTACGGGATCTCGAAGCGGGCCCGACCCGGCTCGACGACGTGTTCCGCGCCATCGACAACGACTAGCCACAAAGGACTCTCATGCTTTCGATTGCCCGTAGCGAACTGATCCAGATCTTCCGGAACCGCTCGGTCCTGATCACCAGCTTCGTGATGCCGCTGGCCATCTCCACGTTCTTCGTCTATCAGCACGAGGTCTTCGCCAAGATCGGCAGCCTCGGATACATCGCGGCGATCGTGATGTTCACCGTCTGCGCGTTCGGCCTCTACACCAGCGCCGTGACCACGCTGGCCTCGCGACGGCAGAACCTCTTCCTCAAACGGCTGCGCTCCACCGCGGCGGGCGACGCGTCCATCCTGGCCGGCCTGGTACTGCCGGTCACCGTCATCTCGCTCGTCCAGGTCGCGGTGATCATGATCGTGCTGGGCTCGATCACCGGAACGCCCGCCGACGTCGCCCTGCTGGTGGTGGCGGTGCTCGCCAGCGTCGCCATGATGATCGGCCTCGGCCTGGCCACCGCGGGCCTGACCAATTCCCCCGAGCACGCCCAGGTCACCACCTTGCCGGTCAGTCTCGGCGTGATCGCCGTCGCCAGCTGGGTCGGCATCTCCGGCACCGACGAGCTGACCTTGCTCAAACGGCTTCTGCCCGGAGGTTCGGCGACGGAACTCGCCGTCAACGCCTGGAACGGCGGCGTGGCCGTCACCGACTCGCTGCTGCTGCTCGCCCCGACGCTGGCTTGGGTCGTCGTCGCCGTCGTCCTGGCGACGCGGCTCTTCCGCTGGGAGCCGCGCCGATGACCGTCCGAAGTGGAATGAAACTACTTCCCGTTCTGGTCGCGGTCTTGGTGACCACGGCGGCCCCGGCGGTAGCGTCGGCCTCACCTGCGCCGAAATGGGGACCGTGCCCGGAAGAGGCGGCTGGCCTCGGCCTGGAATGCGGCACGATCCAGGTACCGCTGGATTACCGCGACCCCGGCGGCAGGACCATCGAGATCGCGATCTCCCGGCTGGCGAGCACCAAACCGGAGAAGCGCCGCGGCGTACTGCTGACGAACACCGGTGGCCCCGGCGGCGAAGGGCTGGCCTATCCGGCCACGCTCAAGAAGCTGAACATCCCGCAGGAGGTGCTGGACGCCTACGACGTCATCGGGATGGACCCGCGGGGCGTCCACAACAGCACACCGGTGACGTGCGGGCTTTCCCTCGCGGAGCATCCGACCAACATCCCGAGGTATGCCAGGAATTCGGCCGACGTCACGAGCGAGGCGCAGCGGGTCGCCGCCGTCGCCGCGAAATGCGGTTCCTCGGCCACCGCCCCGCTCCTGCCGTACATGACCACCGCCAACACCGCCCGCGACATGGACCGGGTGCGCGAGGCGCTCGGCGAGCGGAAGGTGAACTACTTCGGCATCTCGTACGGCACCTACCTCGGCTCGGTGTACACGTCGTTGTTCCCCGAGCGCAGCGACCGGTTCCTGATCGACAGCGCGACCGGCCCCGGCGGCTGGGACGCCTCCTTCTCGCGCCTGTTCGGCCAAGGCGTCGAAGACCGCTTCCCGGACTTCGCGAAGTTCGCCGCCTCGAAACCCGAATACGGCCTGGGCCGGACGCCCGCGCAAGTGACGGCGAAGTACTTCGAGCTCGCCGCGCGGCTGGACCGGACACCGAGCCCGGACGGCTACAACGGCCAGGTGTTCCGCCACGTCACTTTCGCCGAGCTCTACTACGACCGGCGTCTGCCGCATCTGGCCGAGACCTGGCGCGCGCTCGACACCGGCAAGCCCGTCCCTTCGTCTCTGTCCGGTGCGGGCTACCCGTCGGACAACTACATCGCGAGTCAGCTGCACGTGATCTGCAACGACTCCGACTGGCCGGAGGACGTCGGCACGTATCGACGCAACGTCGCCATCGACCGGTTCCGCCATCCGCTGTTCGGCGCGGCGGCCGCGAACATCACGCCGTGCGCGTTCTGGCCGTCCGAACCGATCGAACCGCCCGTGAAGATCACCGACCGTGGCCCGTCGAACGTGCTGATCGTGCAGAACCTCCGCGACCCGGCGACGCCGCTGGCGGGAGCACGGAAGCTGCGCCAAGCCTTCGGCGACCGCGCCAGGATGGTGACCGTCGACCAGGGCGGACATCTGGCTTACCTGTTCAAGGACAACAGGTGCGCGAACGATCTCGCGACGGGGTTCCTGGTGGGTGGGACGCGGCCGGGGCACGATTTCGCCTGCTGATCGCCTGGGTCGTGACCGGTCCGTTCATCCGGGACTGTGTGGATTTCGGGACGTTGGATGACCCGAAATCCACACAGTCACGCACGATCGGCCCGGTCACACACCCGGCACGCGGCACGATCTCACCTGCAGACCCGGGTGGCGGGCTCCGCGAGACCGCCGAGGCACCGTGATCGGGCAACGCCCCGACCATGACCGGACCCCTCATCCGCGACTGTGTGGATTTCGGGACGTTGGATGACCCGAAAACCACACAGTGGCGCACGATCGGTCCAGTCACGCAAGCCGCAGGGCGTCGCGCCGAGGTTGTCGACGCGGATCTCCCGCAATCAGTCGACCAATTGCGGGAGACAGACCAAGCGCCCCGGACCGGAACAGAACGTTCCGGCCCGGGGCGACCCCCAGTTCAGCGGTCGCGTTCCTTGGCGAACAAGGACTTCGACCACACGTATCCGACGACCGAGAGCAGGACGCACCAGCCGATCGCGAGCCAGCCGCTGCTGCCGATCGGAGTGCCGAGCAGCAGGCCGCGGATGGTTTCGATCACCGGCGTGAACGGCTGGTAGTCGGCGAACCAGCGCAGCCACGCGGGCATCGAGTCGGTGGGCACGAACCCGCTGCCGAGGAACGGCAGCAGCATGAAGATCATCGGCGTGTTGCTGGCCGTCTCCACGCTCTTGGCCGCCAGGCCGAGCGCCACCGAAAGCCAGGTGAGCGCGATGGTCAGCAGCAACAGCAGGCCGACGACCGCGAACCATTCGCCGACTCCCGCCGTCGGCGAGAAACCGATGAGCAGCGTTACCCCGAAGACCACGGCGAGCGCGAACGCGGTCTGGATGAGCGCGCCGACGACGTGCCCGGTCAGTACCGAAGCCTTGCTGATCGCCATCGTGCGGAACCGCGCGATGATGCCTTCGGTCATGTCCGTCGCCACCGAGATCGCGGTGCCGAGCGCGGCGCTGCACACGGTCACCAGCAGGATGGCGGGCGTGACATAGCCGACGTATTCGGCTCTGCCGCCTCCGCCGCCGAGCCCGTTCCCGAGTGTGCCGCCGAAAACGTAGACGAACAGCAGCAGGAACACGATCGGCTGGCCGATCAGCATGATGGTGAGCGACGGATACCGTTGCATGTGCCGGATGTTGCGGCGCAGCATGGTCGCCGAGTCGCGCATCGAAAGGGACAGGGTGCTCATCGGGCCATCTCCTTGGTGGCGCCGGTCCGGTGACCGGTGAGGCTGAGGAACACGTCGTCGAGGTCCGGCGTGTGCACGGTGAGGCTGTCGACGGCGACGGATTCGGCGTCGAGACGGTCCAGCACGGCGCGAAGATCGGCGACGGTGCCGTCGGTCGGCACGCGGAGCGCAAGCGCGTCTTCGTCCGAAGTGGACACTCGAAGTACGCGGGTCGCGTCACGCAGCGAGACCGTGTCGGGGAACTTCAGCTGCATGTGCCCGCCGGGCACGCGTCGCTTCAGCTCGTCGGGCGTGCCCAGCGCGACGATCCGGCCGCCGTCGAGGACGGCGACGCGGTCCGCGAGCTGATCGGCCTCCTCCAGGTACTGCGTGGTGAGGAAGATCGTCACGCCGCCGTCCACGAGGTCGCGGATGATCTCCCACATCGTGCGGCGGCTGCGCGGGTCGAGGCCGGTGGTCGGTTCGTCGAGGAAGATGACCTTCGGGTCGCCGATCAACGTCATCGCCAGGTCGAGTTTGCGGCGCATGCCACCGGAAAAGGTGGACGGCGTCTTCTTCGCCGCGTCTGACAGTTCGAACCGTTCCAGGAGTTCGGCGGCGCGCTTGCGCCCCGCCCGCCGCGGCAGATGGTGCAGATCCGCCATGAGGAACAGGTTCTCCTCACCGGTGAGGAGGTTGTCGACGGCGGAGAACTGGCCGGTGAGGCCGATGGCGGCGCGGACGCCGTCCGGGTCGGTGCCGAGGTCGGCTCCGGCGATGGTCGCCGCACCGGCGTCCGGAGTGACCAAAGTGGACAGGATGTTGACCGTGGTGGTCTTGCCCGCGCCGTTGGGGCCGAGCAGCGAGAAGACGGTGCCCGCCGGGACGTGCAGATCGATCCCGTCCAGGACGACCTTGTCGCCGTAGGATTTACGCAGTCCGGTGGCGGAAATGGCCGGGTTTCTCATCGGGGATCCCCTTCAGGAACGGTGGACGACGATGTCGCCGACGGAGGTGCCGGCGTGGACCTCGACCTTGTCGGTCGCGTCGCCGGGCGCGGTGGCGGCGGCCATGTCGTTGATGACACGGCCGAACCGGGTGTTCACGTCGAGCCAGGCCGCGCTGCCCTCGCGGATGCCGACCTCGATGTCGCCCAGCGACGTCTCGAGGGTGAGTGTGCCCCTGGCCGCGTCGAGTACGCGGACGGAACCGTTGGCGGTCTTGGCTTCGACGCCGCTTTCGGCCTTGTCGACGGTGATGTCGCCGTTGGCCGAACGGATGCGGATCGAATCGGCGACGGCGCCGATCGTGGTGGCACCGTTGGAGTTCTTGACCACCGCGGTGCCGTCGATCCGGCCGACGTGCACCCGGCCGGAGCTCGTGCTGATGTCGGCGTTCCCGTCGGCGTGCTCGACGACGATGTTCCCGGACGCGGAGTGCAGTTTCAGCTCCCCGGTCTGGTCGAGGTGGATGTGCCCGGTCCCGGACCGGTAGCGGCAGCCGGCGATCCGCCCGGTCACGGTCAGGTCGCCGAGCCCGGTGCTGCCCTGCACCCGGGAACCGGCGGGCAGTTCGATGGTCACGTCGATCGACCTCGTCCGGTTGGAGAAGTCGAGCAGGCGCATCTTCGGCGCGCGGACGGTCAGGGTGCCGCCGGAGAATTCGACGACGGTCCGCTTCGCGGCGTCGACGTCGGATTCGTTGTTCTCGTCGAGCGGCGCCACTTCGACGACCGTGTCGGCGCGGTCGCCGGCGACGATGCGGACGTTGCCGACGACCGGCTCGAGGTCCGCGAGAATGGGTTCCGGGGTGGCGAAAGAAGGCATGGTTGTCCCCTCGAAGGTGGTGTGATCGGTGTTTGTGCTGGTAGGCGAGGTCTAGCTGACCCAGCCGGTGTAGCGCTGCGCGCCGCGACGACCGCTCACCGGGGCGGGCGGCGCGGCGGGCTCCGACGGGTTCAGCGCCGCGGAGGCGGCACGCACGAGCCACGCATTGACCGAACGGCCTTGCGCGGCCGCCGCTTCCTCGACGCGTGTCTTGAGGTGTTCCGGAAGCCGGAAGTTGATCCGGGCCGTCGCTCCTTCGTCCTCGGGCAGCGGCGCCGCCGGAGGCTCCGGCGCGGCGGCCGCGACCGGCTCGGCCTGTTCGACCGCGGGCAGCGTGACGGCGAAACTGGCTTCCCCGGCACGCAACCGGACCTCGACCGAACCCGGCGCGAGGTCACGGGTGATCTCGTCCGACGCGGCGGACAGCGCGTCCAGCAGCGCGAGACGAATGGCCGACGCGAGCGGCGCGGTCAGGCGTTCGGCGAGCGCGCTCGCCTCGGCTCCTCCAGCCTCGGCGGCGACGGCGAGTTCCCGGCGAACGTTGTCCACAAAGGGCGTCAAATCCATGATGCCATCATGGCACCATCGTGGCGCCATTGCAAGGCCAACTTGGCGCCATGATGCGCCAGAGTGGCGTCACTGCAGGTCAGGGCCGATTATTGCCCCTTCGGCCAGTCTCGGCTGGCGGGGAAAGCAGGAGGCGGGCGAACGCGTTGCCGGGGCTGTTCGCGGCGGGCGAGAATCGCCACGAGCCGCACGAAAGGAAGCGACCCGCCATCGAGTGTGGGGGTCACCCGAGGCGGGCCGCTACCCGGTTCCCACCGTACAAGAGCCCCGCTCGCTCATGCGGGCAACGCTTTTTGTCCCTGCGGCTCTTGACAAATCGAAGATCCACAGTGGACAGAAGAGGGTATATGCGACCAGTCCGGGTGAGCGTCTGCGCACTGGACCCCATCACGAAGGCCGGGACGGCCGGCCTTCTCGTGGCGCGCCCGTCCGTGCAGATCGTCGAGGGCCGGGCGCGGGACCAAACCGACGTCGTCGTCGCCGCGTTCGACCGGCTTTCCGCCGACGCGGTCACCGCGTTGCGTGCGGTCACCGCCGAAATCGGCAGGCCGATCGTGCTGGTCACCGACCGGATCGAAGAAGGCGGCCTCGCGGCGGCGGTGGCGTGCGGGGTGGTCGCCATCCTGCCGAGGTCGGCGATGACCGACTCCCGCGTGGCCGACAGCGTCCGGGCCGCCGCGTCGGGCACCGTGTACCCGCCGCGGGATCTGCTCGGCAGGCTCACCGAACACGCCGAGCGGCTGCACCGGGAGATGCTCGCGCCGGAGGTTCCCGCCGGGGTCGCGCTCTCCTCGCGGGAGATCGACGTCCTCCGCCTGATGGCCGACGGGCTGGACACACAGGAGATCGCCACCGAACTCGCCTATTCGGAGCGAACGGTGAAGAACGTCATCTACGCGGTCACCGACCGGCTGCGCCTGCGGAACCGGTCGCACGCGGTGGCCTACGCGATCCGGGAAGGGGTCATCTGAAAGCGCTCAGATGAGCCCCTCGCGCAGCGCGTACGCCACGACATGGGTGCGGTTGCGCAGATTGAACCGGCTGAGCAGGCCGTGCAGGAT
Organism: Amycolatopsis roodepoortensis; assembly: GCF_024628825.1. Classification (NCBI taxonomy): domain Bacteria; kingdom Bacillati; phylum Actinomycetota; class Actinomycetes; order Pseudonocardiales; family Pseudonocardiaceae; genus Amycolatopsis; species Amycolatopsis roodepoortensis. The sequence goes on along the minus strand of NZ_CP102415.1, from coordinate 8,386,000 downwards.
GTTCTTCACGGTCCGGTCGGAGTAGGCCACCCGACGGGCGATCTCGCCGGTGTCGAATCCTTCCGCGAGCAGGCGGAGCACTTCGGTCTCGCGGGGCGACAGACCGCTGAGCGTGAGCTCGCGGGGCTCGAGAACTTCCTTGTGCAGCCGCGAAATCCCCCGGAGCAGGCTGCCGAGCTGCTCGGCGGGCAGATCGCCGCGGCCGGCGTGGGCGTCGGCGACCGCGCGCAGCAGCCGCGCCGGCGTCGCCTCGGAGCGCGCGACGACGACGGCGAGCCCGCGTTCCACGGCGGCCCACAGTTCGGCCTGGTTGGGCTGATCGGCCACCAGGACCAGCCGCGCGGACCCGGCCGGGATGCGCCGCGGGTCGTCGTCGGCGACCGCGACGAGGACGTCGGCCTGCTCCGGGTCGTCGCGCAGGCTGATGCCGGGCCCGTCGCCGAGCGCGCTGCGCAGTCCCGCCCGCACGAGCGGGTCGGCGGCGTGCACCGCGACCCGGATCTTCTCGGCCCGGAGCGCCGGGCGGACGGGCGTCGTCATGATCGTCGACATGCCTTCCAGGTAACCGGCCTCCGAGAAGGCCGGACAAGCGGAAGCAGGGGGCAGCTTTTCGTCGCCGGAAGCCTGCCGGTTGAATGGGCCGCGGTGGAGGCGAACGAGAAGCGGTCGGTGTTCGGCAAGCTCCTGCTCGAACACCGTCGTGCCGCGGGGTGGACGCAGGGGCGCCTGGCCGAGGCCTCCGGTATCAGCGTCCGTGCCCTGCGCGAACTGGAACGCGGCCGCGCGCGGGCCGCCCAGCAACGCTCCGCCGAGGTGCTGGCCGACGCGCTCGGCCTGACCGGCGGCGACCGGGAGTTCTTCCTGACCGTCGCCAAACAGGGACGTCGCCGGAATCCGGCGCTGGCCGCCCAGGTCGCGGCGACCTGCGCGCTGCCAGCGCCCACCGCGGATCTGTCCGGCCGCGAAAGCGAGCTGGAGCAGCTGTCGGCGAAGGTCGCCGAAGGTGGTGGCGTGGTCGCGATCGTCGGGCAGGCCGGGGTCGGGAAGACCGCGCTCGCGGTGACCGCCGCGGATCTGTGGCGCGCGGAGTTCCCGGACGGGGGCTACGCGGTGGACCTGCGCGGGATGGACGAACGACCGCTGAGCGCCGGGACCGCGCTCGACCGGCTGTTGCGCGCGCTGGACGTCGCGCCGGGACAGGTGCCCGCCTCCGAAGCCGACCGGTCGGCGTTGCTGCGGATGCTGCTCGAAGGGCGCAAAGTCCTGCTGCTGCTCGACAACGCGGCCGACGAGGCGCAGATCCGGCCGTTGCTGGTCACCGGGCCCGGCTCCCTCACCCTGATCACCTGCCGCCGGACGCTCGCCGGGCTCGAAGGCGCCAGGTGGCTCGCGCTCGAAACGCTTTCGGACGACGGCGCGACCGGCCTGCTCGCCAAGATCGCCGGACCGGACCGGGTGGCCGCGGAGCCCGCCGCCGCACGCGAACTCGCCGAGCTGTGCGGATATCTGCCGCTCGCGCTCCGCATCGCGGGCAACCGGCTCGCCACCCGGCCGCAGTGGTCCCTGACCCGGCTGGCCGACCGGCTGCGCGACGAAAGCACCCGGCTGCGGGCGCTCGCGGCGGGCGATCTGCGGCTGCGCTCGGCTTTCGATCTGTCCTATCGCGCGGTCTCGTCCGAGGCCCGGCGTCTGTTCCGGCTGCTGGCGACCGTGCCCGGCGCCGATTTCGGCCTCGAACTCGCGGTCGTCGTCTCCGGCGCGCCACCCGCCGACGTCCGTGACCAGCTCGACGAACTCGTCGACGCCAGCCTCCTGCAGAGCACGGCGGAGCCGGAACGGCACCAGTTCCACGACCTGATCCGCCTGTTCGCCGAGGAACGGTTCGAGGCGGACGAGGACCCGGCCGCGCGGGACACCGTGCTCGCCCATCTGCTCGGCAAGGCGGCGGAAGCGGCCAGGCTGTTCTACCCCGGGGCACCGGAGAACGGCCGGTTCGGCTCACGGGAAGAGAGCGCCCGCTGGCTGGACGCCGAAGGCGGGAACTGGGTCGCCGCGCACCGAGTGGCGGCACGGAAGGGCATGCACCGGGAGGTCCGGGACCTCGCCGTCGCGCTGCACTGGTACTCCGACGGGCGGAGCGCCCCAGCGTCCGTGGTGGGAGATCTTCTCGCTCGGCGCCGCCGCGGCGAACGCGCTCGGCGACGCCGGTGCAGAGGCGAAGCTGCTCAACTTCGTCGGCTGGGCCGCCAGCGTCTGTCTCGGCGACGACGAGGGTGCCGTGGCGGCACACCGCCGCGCGTTGGACATCGCCACCCGGATCGGCGACCGCGTCGAGCAGACCTGGGCGTCCATCTACCTCGGCCAGGTGCTGCGGCTGACCGGGAAGACCGGCGAAGCGTTCGAGTTCGCGAAGCGCGGGTACGAACTGGCGGGCGAACTTCCGTTCTGGGACGGGCAAACCACGGCGCGGAACGTCTACGGGCGCGCGCTGCTCAACGCCGGACGGCATACCGAAGCGCTCGCCGTGCACCGGGCCGTGCTTTCCGACGCCGAGCGGCTGGCCGGCGACACGTATCCCGCTTTCCACCGGCTGCTGAAGGCCTTGACCCTGCGCGCCATCGGCGACGTGCTCGGTGATCTCGCCGAATGGCGGGAGGCGGCGGGCCACTACCGCACCGGCCGGTGGCTCGCGTGGGAGGGCGGTTTCGACGCGCTGGAGGCGACCTGCGCCGTCCGTGAGGGGCGGGCCTGGCGGGAGGCCGGTGCCTTCGAGGAAGCCAGGGAGTGCCTCGCCATGGCCGTGGACCTCTCCGAGGGGCCGTCGTTCGGCGCGCTGCGCGAGCAGGCTTCGGCCGAACTAGCGCTCCTGCCCGTGGAGCGCCGACTAAGCTTCGGGCCGACAGAGCGGGAGGACCGATGACGGACGCGGACGGGAAGAGCCCACGGGAGCGCTATCGCGACCAGGTGCGCGCGGAGATCAAGCAGCACGCGTGGGAGCAGATCGCCGCCGCCGGGGTGCCCGCGCTGTCCCTCAACGCGATCGCCAAACAGGTCGGGATGAGCGGTCCCGCCCTGTACCGGTACTTCGCCAGCCGCGACGACCTCATCACCGCGCTCATCCGCGACGCGTACCGGAGCCTCGCCGACACCGTCCGCGCGGCGTTCGACGGCGGCGCAGATCTGGCCGGGCTCGCCGTCACCATCCGGGACTGGGCCCGGAGCGACCCGCAGCGCTACTTCCTCATCTACGGCACGCCCGTCCCCGGCTACCACGCGCCCGAGGACACCACCGCCATCTCGAGCGAGGTCATGACCGTGCTGCTCGAAGCGTGCCGCGCGATCACCGTGGACAAGCCGGAAACCCCGTTCGACAAGCATCTGGACGGCCATCGCGACTGGGCGGGCGACGACCCTGCCCCGTCCTCGACGCTGCACCGCGCGATCGCCTTCTGGACCCGCCTCCACGGCGTGCTCTCACTCGAACTCGCCGGCCATTTCACCGGGATGAAATTCGACCCCGACCTGTTGATCGCGGACGAACTGGACGACCTCACGGCCCGGTGACCCGATCACCTTCGCAGTGAACCTTTCCCGCCTGCCGGGCGTCTTGCCCTGTGACGCCGCTGCCGACCGCGGTTGACATGCACCGTTGGAACATTATAGCTTCTAAGTACCGCAATAGCTATTAACGCTGGCGCTTCGGATGGGGACTTCGCATGATTCACGGGGAGAAGATCAGCAGGAGGACCGAGCGCGTCAGAGTCGCCGTATACGCCCCGGATCTGCTGGCCGGGCTCGGCACGACGAGCATCCTCGGCGCCGACGAACGGCTGGACGTGCTGTCCGGCACCGACCTCGGGTCCGCCGAAGTCGTCGTGACGGTCGGGGATTCGATCGGCGACGGCGTTTTCGCCTTCCTGCGCCAGGTCCGCGCCGCGTCGTCACTGGCGACGCCACCGAGATGCGTGATCGTCACCGACCATTTCCCGGTCCAGGTGCTGATGACGGCGATCGAATGCGGGATGGCCGCGCTGCTGCCGCGGCGCGATCTCGACGGCGAGCATCTGGCGCGGACGATCCTGGCGGTCAGCCAGGGCGCGGGCGCGCTGCCGCCGCGGCTGCAGGGCAGCCTGCTCTCCCAGCTCGAACGGATCCAGGAAGACCTGCTGGCGCCCAACGGACTCGCGCTGTCCGGCCTGTCCGACCGGGAACGGGAAGTCCTCCGACTGCTCGCCGACGGCCATGGCACGGAAGAGATCGCGGCCAAACTCGCCTATTCGGAGAGCACGGTGAAGAACGTCCTCCACCGGGTGATGTCGCGATACGGCCTGCACAACCGCACGCACGCCGTCGCCTTCGCCTTGCGCACCGGCTCGATCTGACTGAGTCCGAAATGGACGGAAGAGAATCCCTTTCCCCGCCCCTTCGACTTGTAGCGGACGTGGAGAACACGTGTTCTGCCGACGACGTGGGGGCGCGCGGATCGCGGATCAGCCGTACCGGGCCGAGCGGGCGGCGGAACCGGGAATCGGTGCGGCGCACCAGGATCCGGCTCCGACCGTCGAGTCCCTGACGGCCGCGCTCGCCGCCGCCCTGTCACCCGAGACCGGCGCGCGGGCGCAACTGCTCTGGGACACCGTCAGCGCACCGAGCCGACCGCCGGCTTGAGCACTTCTTCACACCACTGACGGAACGTCGTCGGCGTGGTCGCTTCCGGGGTGCGCGGTTCGGCGTTGTCGATGCCCGCCTCCTTGGCGAGCATCATGTCGACCATGCCCTCGGCCATCGCCGCGGACCAGCCTTGGTCGAGTTGCGTCGCGCGGAAGTCCTCGATGGACACCTGCCGATAGCGCACCGGCCGCCCGAGGACGTCGGACATGATCTCCGCCAGATCGTTCTGGGACAGGTCTTCCCGGCCGAGCACCGGGACGTCGGCCACGCCGTGCCACGACCGGTCGAGCAGCCACTTCGCGGCGACGGCGGCGATGTCGCGGGTGGCGCACATCGGGGCCTCGAGGCCGGCAGGCAACGGTCCGAAGAAGACGCCGTCCCTGCCGATCGGCCCGGCCTGCCACAGGAGGTTGTCCATGAACGTGGGCATCGTCAGCGCCCGGTAGGCCACGCCCGTGCCCACGATCAGGTCGTCCATGGCGTGCGACGCCGAAAGGTACCCGGCGTTTTCCGCGCACCCCCGGCCGAGGGCGGAGATGCCGACCACCCTGGCCACGCCCTGCTTTTCGATGGCCGCGCAGGCCGGACGGGTGAAGTCGAGATAGGCGGCTTCGAGGCTCTCGGCACGGCGATCCGCGGCGAGCAGCCAGAAAACGGTGTCGGCGCCGGCGAAGGCTTCGCCGACAACGCCCCCGTCGCCGTGCGAGCCCTTGACGATCTCGACGCGCTCGCGAACGTCATCGGGCAATCGGGCGGGATCGCGGGCGATCACGCGGACCTGTTCCCCACTGTCGAGGAGGGTGGCGAGCACCCGGCTGCCGATCTGTCCGGTCGGCGCGGTGACGACGATCATGAAGACTCCGAGGTGATAGGGGTTTTCGACGTCATCCAGTCAAGCCGGGACGGCCGCCGCGCTGAAGGACCGCCTCGGACGCCATTGATACCCTGGTGATATGAGTGACCTCGAGACGCGGCAGCTCAAATACTTCGTGGCGGTCGCCGAGGAGCTTCACTTCGGCCGGGCCGCCGAGCGGCTTTCGATGGCCCAGCCGCCGCTGTCGAGGGCGATCCGCGACCTCGAACGACGGCTGGACGTCCGGCTGCTCGAACGCACCACCCGCCAGGTCGCCTTGACGGAAGCGGGCGAGATCTTCTTGCGGGACGCCAAAATCGCACTCGAAGCGGTCGCCGCGGCGGAACGCCGGGCACGACAGGCCGGCCGCCCCGATCCCCGGCTCCGGTTGGCGTTGAAAGCCGATCACGACGCCGGGTTGCTGCCGAAGATCATCGAGGCCTACGAGGCCGAAGACGGCGCACTGCCGATCGAACTGGTCCTCGGCGGGCGGGGCGAACAACCGCGGCAACTACGGGACGGCCGCGCGGACGTGGCGCTCGTCCCGTCCCCGTTCGACGCGCGCCGCCTGGACTTCGAACCACTGCTGACCGAACCGCGGCTGGTCGCGCTGGCGGCCAACGATCCGCTGGCGGCCAGGTCACGACTGCGCCTGGCGGATCTCGAAGGCCGCCTTCTCCCCGATGGCGCACCCGCCGATCAGGGCCCGACTGCCGGGCCGCCCACCACCGCGGCACCCCATGGTCCCGTCTCGGATCTGACGCAGATCTTCAAACTGGTCGAACTGGGGGCCATCGTCTGCTTCCTGCCGGTTTCGGTGGCGGATCGCTACCGCAGGACTGGGATCACATACCTGCCCGTCGACGACGTGGAGCCCACGACCCTCGCCGTGATGTGGCCGCAGGAATCCCGCTCACCGGCCGTCGCCGCCTTCGTCCGCGCGGCCACCACGGTGGTGACGACGGCGTACGCCCTCGGTCACCGGAGCTGAACGCGGCCGAGCAGCCGGTCCACCAGCTCGGGAAGCGACTGCTCCTCCGGGCCTTCCAGCCACAGGACGTTCCCCGTGCGCAACGTGGCGAGGAAGGTCGCCGCGGTGAGCCTGGCCAGCTCCTGATCGAGGCCGTGCCCCCTGGCGAGCAGCACCGCGATCAGGTCGCGTTCGAGGGCGAACTGGTCGCCCGCCTGCCGCGCGAGCAGCGACGGATGCCGCCGGAGCAGCCGTAGCTGCGCCACCCATTCGCGGTCAGGGACGGGGTGCGCCCGGTACAGCTCCCGGCAGGCCGCCCGCAGCGCCTGCCAGGGCTTCTCGCCCGGCGGCCTGCCCTCGACCAGCGACACCAGCAGGCCGGTGCGCTCGCGGTCGGCGTGCAGGATCGCGTCCTCCTTGTTCGCGAAGTAGTTCGAGAACGTCCGCCGGGACACGCCCACCGCGTCGGCGATGTCCTCGACGGTCACCCCGTCCAGCCCGTGCTCCATCGCCAGCCGGAGCGCGGCCTCGTGCAGCGATTGCCGCGTCGCCGCCTTCTTGCGGGTGCGCAGCGTGTCGAGGGTGTCCACCAGGACAGCGTAGCGAGGGGAATAAAGTTCCCACTGTGCAAGTTTGCACAATGAGCAACATTGCCGCTCGAAAGGACGCCATGAAGACCGAGGGAACGACGGCGGAGGCACCGTCAGGGGCGATGGGGCACCGCCAGGTGCTCGAATCGCTGTCCGGTCTGCTGCTCGCGCTGCTCGTGGCGATGATCAGCTCGACGGTCGTGTCGACCGCCCTGCCGTTGATCATCGGCTCGCTGAACGGCTCGCAGACGCAATACACCTGGGTGGTCACGGCCACCCTGCTGGCGGCGACGGCCACCACCCCGATCTGGGGCAAACTCGCCGACCTGTTCAACAAGAAGACGCTGGTCCAGATCGCCATCGTGATCTTCGTGATCGGGTCGATGATCAGCGGATTCAGCCAGAACACCGGGCAGCTGATCGCCGCCCGCGCGTTCCAGGGCATCGGTGTCGGTGGTCTTCAGGCGCTGGTCCAGGTCGTGATCGCGGCGATCATCCCGCCGCGGGAACGCGGCCGCTACAACGGTTACCTCGGCGCGGTCATGGCGGTCGCCACCGTCGGCGGGCCGCTGCTCGGCGGCCTGATCGTGGACGTGCCTTGGCTCGGCTGGCGCTGGTGCTTCTTCGTCGGCGTGCCGATCGCGGTGGCGGCGTTCATCGTGCTGCAGCGGACCCTGAAGCTGGAGACCGTGCGCCGGGAAGGCGTCCAGGTGGACTACCTCGGCGCGGGCCTGATCGCGGCGGGCGTGAGCGTCCTGCTGATCTGGGTCTCCTTCGTCGGCAACAGCTTCGACTGGCTGTCGTGGCAGACGGCCGTGATGGTGGCGGGCGGCGCCGTGCTCCTCGCCTTCGCGGTGATGGTGGAACGGAAGGTCCGCGAACCCGTCGTCCCGCTGCACATCATCACCCAGCGCACCCCGGCGCTGGCGATCATCGCGAGCCTCGCGGTCGGGATGGCGATGTTCGGCGGCGCGGTGTTCCTCGGCCAGTACTTCCAGGTCGGCCGCGGCTACTCCCCCACCGAAGCCGGACTGCTGACCATCCCGCTGATGGGCGGCGTGCTCGTCTCCTCGACCGTGTCCGGGCGCCTGATCAGCCGCACCGGACGGATGAAGCCGTACATCGTGGCGGGCACGATCACCCTGGTGATCGGTTTCCTCGGGCTGGGCACCGTCGACCACGCCTCGCCGCTGTGGCTGATCGGTGTCGCGATGGCGATCGTCGGCGTCGGTGTCGGCATGACGATGCAGAACCTCGTGCTCGCGGTGCAGAACACCGTGCCGTTGCGGGATCTGGGCGCGGCCAGCGCTTCGGTCACGTTCTTCCGGTCGCTCGGCGGCACCATCGGCGTCTCGGTGCTGGGCGCGGTGCTCGCGAACCGGGTCACCGCCGACCTGTCCACCGCGCTGCACGTGCCGGCGGGCCAGGCGTCGACGGGCAGCGTCAGCGCGCTGAACCTCAAGGCGCTGCCGCCGGAGGTCCAGACGATCGTGCACACCGTGTACGGCGACGCGACCGCGCACATCTTCTTGATCTCCGCGGCGGTGGGCGTCGTGGGCGTGATCGCGGCGCTGCTGCTCAAGCCGCTCACCCTGCGCACCACGCTCGACGTGGAGACGCCGTCGGAAGCACCGGTCGCGCGATGAACGAGAACGCCGCCGGGGCCTTCGAGTCCACTGTGGAGCGTTTCGGCCCGCCCCGGCCCCATCCGGGGCGGGCCATCCTGGCCGGGGTCGACGGCTCCGACACGGCGATGCGGGCGGCAGCCTTCGCCTTCGGCATGGCACGACGTGAGGGCGGCAGGCTGATCGTCGCCTTCGTCTGCCGTCCGGCGCTCGGTCCCGCGGTCGCGGCGACGATGGAACACGACACCGCGGTCCAGCTCTACGCGGAGATCCGCGAGCAGATCCGCGAGGCCGCCGAAGAACTGGAAGTGCCGGTCAGCTTCCTGAAGACCTACGGCGATCCGTACACCGTGCTCCGCGACACCGCCGACCGCGGCAAGGTCGACACCGTCGTGGTCGGCGCCTCACAGCAGGCCGGTCACCGGTTCGCGGGGTCGGTCGCGACCAAGCTCATCAGGACCGGGCACTGGCCGGTGCTGGTCGTTCCCTGACGACCGGCCGCCGAGGAACGACACGGCCCCCACCGCGGCGACGACGAGCGCGCAACCCGCGAGCTGCAGCGGGGTCGGCCACTGGCCGAGCAGGGCGGCACCGAACAGGATCGCGGCGGCGGGTTGCAGCATCAGCACGGCGGACCCGCCGCTCGCGGGCAGGGCGGACAGGGCCTTCCCGATCAGGAGCCAGCCGAGCACCTGACCGGTCACGGCCAGCACGAACAGCCACAGCAACGCCGAAACCGGCGGCGTGACGTCGAGGTTTCCGGCGAACAGGCCCGAAAGTCCGCCCACACTCGCCGACGCCGCGGTCGCGGTGGCGAGCATCGTCGTGCGTCCGCCGCCGTCGGATCCGGCGCGGCGCAACAGGATCAGGTAACCGGCGTACGCGACTCCCGCCAGCACCGCCATGACGGTGCCGTACCAGGGATCGCTGCCCGCGGCACCGCCGTCCGCCAGCCCGCCTGCCAGCGCGGTCCCCGCCAGCATCACCGGGATGGACAGCCAGAACGCCCGCGGCGGCCGCTCGCCGAACCACAGCAGACCGGCCAGCGGGACGAGGACGACCTGGACGTTGACCAGCGCCGTGGCGACTCCGGCGCCGACGGAGAGGATCGCCTCGCTCCACAGCACCATGTCGACCCCGAGCAGGACGCCTGCCAGCACGTGGCTCCGGCGCGCGGCCGGGGTGGGGCGCCGTCCCCTCTCCCGGGAACGCGCCAGGACCACGAGGACCGGCAACGCGAACAGGCAGCGGAAGAACGTCGCCGTCGTCGAGCTGACCCCGGACAGCGCGACGAGCGGGGCGGAGAGGGCGATCGCGAGGGCGCCGAGGACTCCCTGTGTCCTCGGATCGACGAAGAATCCGGTGTGCCGCATGCCTTCGATTCGATCGCACGGCGGCGGGCAGGACCAGCGAGATCCTCTTACCCCGAGGGTTAAGCTCGGCTAATGAGTGGCGATCTGTCCAATGTGGAACGGCTGCGGATGCTGCACGCGGTGTGGCGGCGGGGATCGCTCGCCGCGGCCGCCGAACTGCTGCACGTGACGCCGTCGGCGATCTCCCAGCAGCTGACCAAACTGGAGCGGGAGGCGGGCACCGGGCTGCTGGTCCGGCACGGACGCGGCGTGCGGCTCACCCCGGCGGGGCTGCTGCTGGCGCAGCGCTCGGACCGGGTGCTCGCCGAACTCCGCGCCGCCCGCGCGGACCTGGACTCCCTCACCGGGGAGACGACCGGCGTCGTCGAGATCGGCGCCATTCCGTCGGGGGTGCACACGTTCATCGCGCCGGCGCTCACCGGGCTCGCCGTGCGCCACCCCGGCATCGAGGCGCGGCTGCACGAGGTCGAACCCGAAGTCGCCCTTCCCGCGCTGGCCGACGGGGTCTTCGACGTCGTGGTCGTCGAGAGCTGGGAGAACCTGCCGCTCACCCGCCCGCCCGCGACCCGCTGGACCGGACTGCGCGACGACTCGGCGATGATCGTGCTCCCGGCCGGGCATCCGCTGGCGGGCGCGGATTCGGTGCGCGCCGAAGACCTCGCGGACGAGATCTGGGTCGCCTGGGCCCGGCCCACGCTGGCGAACGCCTGGATCCGCCAGACGCTGCGGGAACGCGGGATCGAACCGATCGTGCGGCATACGGTCAGCGGATTCGGGACGCAGTTCGCCGTCGTCGCCGGGCTCGGTGCCGTCACGCTGGTGCCGGGGATGGCCACCACGATCGCGCCGCCGGCGGTGGTGTGCGCGCCGCTCGAACCGGTGCTGCACCGCCAGCTCTACGCGGTGCAGCCGCACGGGGAGACGCGGCCCGCGGTCGCGGAGTGCGTCACGGCCCTGGTGGAGGCGGCGAGGTCCTGGGGCTCGTGAATGCACCGCCACGCTCACTGAGCTACGTTCCGCCGGCGGATTCGCGTGACCAGACGGACGACACACGTGATCGGGCGGACGACACGCGGCGAAACCCCGGCAGCGCTCGTGTCGTCCATCTGATCACGCGTGTCGTCCATCCAGTCACGTGTGTCGTCCATCTGATCACGGAAATCGCCGGTGCTGAACCTCGTGAGTGGTAAGGACGGCTAGAACCGTCCTTACCACTCACGAAGGGGGGTCAGCGGCCGCAGAGGGCGTGGTCGATCACCGGGTCCAGCGGGTTCCCGGGCGGCGGTTCGGAACCGGGGTTGAGCGGCGTGAGCGTGTTCAGCGAGACCATCACGCTGCGCTTGCCGTCCTCGGTCACGCCGTTGCCCGTCAGGTAGCCGGGCAGCGCGCCGCCGTGGCCCCAGTAGTCACCGCAGGAAGCGGTCGACTTCACCAGGCCGAGCCCGTACGCGCCGAGCCCCGGGGCGGGCACGGTCTTCTTCATTTCGGCCAGCATGGACGGCGGGAGCACCTTGCCACCCAGCAACGCCCGCAGGAATTTGTTGCCGTCCTCGGTGGTGCTGTTGATCGACCCGTCCGCTCCCCCGCCCATCGACGGATTCATCAGCGTCACGTCCACCCGCCGTCCGAGCCGCGGCGGATTCGAGCCCTCGACGACGAACCGGTCGTACCCTCGCGCGTGCGGTGCCGGGATGAACGGCGACGTATACGGCAGGGTGGTCTCGCGCAGGTCCAGCGGGCGGACGATCCGGTCGATGATCTCCTGTCGCCAGCCCCGCCCGGTCACCTTCTCGGTCACCATCCCGGCGAGGACGTAGTTGGTGTTGGAGTAGCCCCAGCTCGTCCCCGGCGCGAACTCCGGCGGCTTTCCGACCGCCAGCTTCACCGCCTCGGACGCGCTCAGCTCGTCGAACCGGTGCCGCAGGAAACCCTTCTCGGTGAACATGTCCAGTTCCGCCATGTAGTCGTGCAGCCCGCTGGTGTGCTGCAGCAGCTGCCGCACGGTGATGGCCTTGCCGTCGTTGCCGTTCCCGCTCACCACCCCCGGAAGCCACCGGTCCACCTTGTCCTCCAAGGAAAGCCGGCCCTCGCCGACGAGCTGGAGCATCGTCGCGGACAGGAACGTCTTGCTGAAACTCGCGATCCGGAAATGCCCGTTCCACGGCACCGGGGTCCGGGTGCGCAGATCGCCGTGGCCGCTGCGCACCTTGACGCCGCCCTTCGCCGTGCTGACCTCCATGAGCACGCCGGGTGACCCGTTCGCGACGAGCGTGTCGGCATCGCGCTGCAGTGTCCGCTGCAGCGATGGCGCCGCGGACGCGACGGCCGGGGTGACGAGCGTTGCCGCGCAAAGCACGGCCATGACGACTGAAGTGCGTTTCATATCGGCAAAACTACGAAGGCACGGGCACACCGGGCATCGGCTTGGAGGACGACACCGCCTCCCTCCCTGGTACTAACGGAGCACAGGGTCCTCTCAGGGTTTCAGGTCCATCCGGAGGAATTCGGTGACACGGAGCAATTTCGGCGGACGGGTCACGCCGTCGGGGAATTCCTCCGCCCCGACGAGCCGCGGGCGGGTGAGGTCCACTTCCCGTCCGGCGATCCGGAGCCGCGCTTCCCCCGCGGACAGGATGTTGCGCACCCAGTCCGCCTCCGGGCCGTACACCGGGACGAACAGGTAGCCGCCGTCGACGGGATGCGCGTCGAGCGGCGTGTGGCGGGTCTTTCCGGAACTGCGGCCGACGTGGACCAGCACCGGATACTTCCCTCCGGCGATCGCACGGGGGTTGAACACCCGCTTGTTGATGTGGCCCCACCATCTCGGCATCGGCATCGGTCTCTCCTCTCGATGGCCTTACAACCGTAAGGCTGTCTTACACCTGTAAGGTTGTCAATGTGCCGCCTCGCCGATCACTCACCAGGGACCGCGTACTGAAAGCCGCGATCGAAGTCGCCGATCGCGGCGGCGTGGAGGCGATGACGATGCGCCGGGTCGCGCAGCACCTCGGCGTGGAGGCCATGTCGCTCTACCACCACGTGCCGAACAAGGACGCGATCCTCGACGGCGTCGTCGACGCGGTGTTCGCGGCGATCGAGCTGCCGGACCCCGGCGCCGTCGATTGGCGTGAGGCGATCCGCGCGCGTGCTTCGTCCGCGCGCGCGGTCCTTTCGCGGCACAGCTGGGCGCTGGGCCTCATGGACTCCCGGCGGAATCCGGGGCCGGCGACGCTACGCCACCACGACGCCGTCCTCGGTGTCCTTAGGCGGGCGGGATTCACGGTCCCGATGGCGGTGCACGCCGTCTCGCTCATCGACAGCTACATCGGCGGATTCGTGCTGCAGGAGTCGAACCTCCCGCTGAGCGAAGACGTCCCGGAGGTCGCGGGTGACATCCTGGACGGCCTGCCGCGGGACGAGTTCCCGCATCTGGCCGAGGTGATCACCGAGCATGCCCGGCGGCCGGGTTACGACCACACGAAGGAATTCGCCTACGGCCTCGACCTCATCCTGGAAGGGCTCGAAGCCCGCAGGAAATGAGTCAGCGGGTCACTCCCGGCAGCACGAGGGCCAGCCGTGCCACCGGCGGCAACGGCGACCGTTCCGGCGCGGCCCGGAAGGCCTGGATCGCGAGTGCGGCGAACCGGCGGGACGCCGCCACCTGCGCGGCCGCCGAAGCGGCCTGGATCCCGTTGTTGGCCATGAGCATGAGGATCAGGTCGTCGAGGACGAAGTCGGGGCGCAGCTTCCCGGTGTCCTTGGCCCGGCCCGCCAGCTCGGCGATCGCCTTGAGCGCGTGGTCGCGATCCGCGGTGAAGTCCACCGCCTTGGGGAAGGCCGAGACGAAGGCCGCCGTGAAGCCCCGGTCGCGCGAATGCAGCTCGCAGATCCTCTCGATCACCGAACAGAAGCCGCGCCACGGATCCGGATCCGCGAGCCCTTCGTCGACGACGGCGTGGCAGGTGCGCATCTGCTCGGCGAACGCCTCCGTCGCCAGGATCTCCTTGGTCGGGAAGTGGCGGTACAGCGTGGCGGGGCCGACTCCCGCGCGGCGCGCGACCTCCCGCAGCGGCACGTTCAGACCCTCGGTGGCGAACAGCACGCGAGCCGCTTCGAGGATGCGTTCCCGGTTGTCCACGGCGTCGGAGCGCGGGATCCGAGGCAAACGATCGGTCACCGCTCTCAGTTTAGCCAAAACGGACGGGGGCGTCCGTTACCGTCCGCCGGACCAGTGATCGACGACCAGGAGACGAAATGCGCGCAGTCGAGATCCGGACGTTCGGCGCCCCCGAAGGCCTTGCCGTGATCGACGTCCCCTCCCCCGTTCCCGCCGAGGGAGAAGTGCTGATCGACGTGGAAGCGATCGGTGTCGGCGGGGTCGACACCGTGATCCGCAGCGGCGCTCTGGCCGGTCTCGGCGGCTTCCAGGAAGGATTCGTCCCCGGCAACGAGGTGGCCGGAACCGTCACGGCGGTCGGCGGCGGGGTCGATCCGGCCCTGGCCGGGCGGCGGGTCTGGACGTTCACCGGCGAGGGCGGCGGCTACGTCGAACAGGTGGCCGCCCCGGCGGACAGGATCCTCCCGCTTCCCGGCGACCTGCCCGCCACCGACGCGGTGGCCATCGGGACTTCCGGCATGGTGGCCCATTTCGCGCTCGCCCACGCCCGTTTCGCGCCGGGCGAATCGGTGCTCGTGCGCGGGGCGGCGGGCAGCATCGGGATCATGACGGTGCAGCTCGCGGCGCAGGGTGGCGCGAGCGCGGTGGCGGTCACGACGTCCTCGGCCGAACGCGGCGAGCGCCTGCGCGAACTGGGGGCGACCCACGTCCTCGACCGGTCCGGCGAGGGGGCCGGGCCGCCGGGGTACGACGTCGTCGTCGACATCGTGTCCGGTGTGGACATGCCGTCCTTCTTCGACCGCCTGAATCCGAACGGCCGCATGGTCCTCGTCGGCGTGGTCGCGGGCATGCCCCCGGCGGATTTCGGCGCGAAGCTGATGGCGGCCTTCCGGAAGTCCTTGTCGTTCGCGGCCTTCAGCGCGGACTCGATCCCCGAGCCGGATCGGCGGGCGGTGAGCGCGGAGCAGTTCGGCACGGCGGCGCGCGGTGAACTGCGTCCGGTGGTGCACGAGGTGCTGCCGCTGGAGAAAGCCGTGCTGGCGCACCGGAAGATGGACGACGGCGAAGTGTTCGGCCGGATCGTGCTGACGCCGTAGCCAGGTCCATTGTGGAGTGCCGCGTCACCCGGTCAGTGCAAGTTTCCCCATCGCGTGCGCCGTCGCACTAGGCTGCCCACTCGTGCCCGATCCGATGCCAGAGGGACCCGGCTTCACGGCGGTCGGCCTGCGGCCGCTCTCCGGCGGAGAGGGCACCGGCGCCTACGGCGTGAACGACGCCGGGGTGATCGTGGGCGAGTCCGGGTCACGGCCGGCGCGCTGGGATCGCGACGGACATCCCACCCCGTTGCCTCTCCTCGACGGCTGCTCCGGCGGACGCGCGGTCGGCGTCAATGCCGCGAGCGTCATCGCGGGTTCACTCGTCGCCGGCGAACACCTGCGGCCCGTGTGCTGGTGGCCCGACGGCCGGGTGCGCGCGCTCGAACTCCCCGCCGGGGCGCTCTCCGGCACGGCGTGCCGGGTGAACGCGCGCGGGTCGATCCTGGGGAACGCGATGTGGCCGGGCCACCGCTGGCGGGCGCTGCGCTGGGCACCCGGCGGTGAGGTCGTCGAACTCGCCGCCCTGCCAGGGGACGGCGAGACGCAGGGGCAGGACCTGAACGGACTGGACGAGGTCGTCGGATCGGCCAGGAACGGCTCGGGCGTCCGCACCGCGGTGCGCTGGACGTCCTCGGGGAAGATCAGCACCCTGCCCCCGCCCCGCCGTACGACGGCATGCGGGATCACCGACGCCGGCGCCATCCTCGGCGACGGTGTCGTGTGGCACCGCGACGGAGGCACCGTCCTGCTGACCGGTGAACCGGAGTTCTCCGCGGGGCAGGTCGTCCGGATCACCGGGCGGGGTGACGCGATCGGCTGGGGCCTGACGCCGGACCGGCGCGGCGTCGCGGCGCGCTGGGATCGCGAAGGACGGCCCACCGTGCTCCGGCCCCTGCCTTCGGACGCCGCCAGTACATGTTTCGACGTCGACGAGGCCGGGACCGTCGTCGGCGAGTCCGTGCGCGAGGGAAGGGTGCGGCCGGTGCGCTGGGACGCGGACGCGACACCCTTCCCGCTCCCGTCACCTGCCGGTATCACGGCGATAGTGGCCCAGCACATCAACGCGACCGGCACCGTCGTCATCGGCTACGGCTTCGCTGCCGACAGCTCCGCCTACCGCGGGATCGCCTGGCACCGTTCGTGAAGCCGCCCGGTCAGGCCGTCGCGAGCTCGATCGCGCGGCGCATCGCCTCGTCCAGCGGAGTCCCGAGGCGGAGGGCCGTCCGCCCGGCCGCGAAGACCGCCCCGGTGACGGCACCGACCAGCGCCGCGGCGTCGACCTCGTCGATCTCGCAGGCTCGGCACAACGCGGCCGAAAGCCGCTCCTGAGCGTCGAAGGCGCGCTGCAGCATCGTCGCGCGCAGCGACGGTACCGACGTGATGAGGCCCAGCCGGATCCGCTCGGGCTCCGAGGCCGGATCGCGGAGCCCCGCTCCGGCCTCGGCGAGCATGCCGAGCATCGCGCGCCGCAGAAGCCCGCCGGGTGTCTCGCCCGCCTCGCGCGCGGCGAGCACGTCCAGGCCCACGCGCAGGAGGTGTTCGCCGTCGTCGGTGAGCAGGAGGTCTTCCTTCGTCGCGAAGTGGTTGAAGAACGTCGCGGTGGACACCTCGGCGGCCGCGGCGATCTCGGCGGTGGTCGTCCGGTCGTAGCCCTGTCGTTCGAAAAGCCGGTACGCCGTCTCGATCAACACCTTCCGGGTGCGCCATTTCTTCCGTTCCCGCAAACCCACCGGCTCGGTCATGAGGAGCAGCATACTGGATCGACAACAAAATTAGAGCTACTCTAATTTTAGAGTGGATCTACCCAAGGAGTTCCTATGATCCTCGACGCGTTCCTCGACCGGCTGGAGTACCGCGAGCCCGTCCGCCCGGATCCGGCCACGCTCCGGAACCTGCACCGGGCCTGGCGGCTGCGCGTGCCCTACGAGAACCTCGACCTCCAGCTCGGCAGGACGATCCTGCTCGACCAGGAGGCCTTGATCGACAAGTTCACGCGCCGTCGCCGCGGCGGTCTCTGCTACGAGATGAACGGCGCGCTCGCCCTTCTGCTGCGAGCGGCGGGATTCGCGGTGACCGTCGTGGAGGGCGCCGTCCTGCGCTCGACCCGCGGCGAGGGCCAATGGGGCAACCACATCGCCCTGCTGGTCGACGTCGGTGGGGAGACCTGGCTCGCCGACACCGGCATCGGTGACGCGTTCCTCGAACCTCTTCCGGTGCGGGAAGGCACGTACCGGCAAGGAGAACTGCCGTTCCGGATCGAGCGCCTCGACGACGAAACCTGGCGGATGCACCACCATCCCGGTGGCACGGTCGGCTCCTGCGACTACCGCACCGAGCCCCGCGAGGTCACCGAATTCGCCGACCGGGCCGAGATCAGGTCCCCGGACTCGCCGTTCGCCAAGGTGCTGGTGGCACAACATCACCGTGACGGCCGCGAACTGGCTCTTCGGGCGCGCACGCTCAAACGCGGCGACGGCGACCGCCACACCCTGGCCTCTCTCGACGAGTTCGCCGAGACGCTGCGCGAGTTCCGCATCCCGGTGGAGGACATCGGCACCGGCGAACTGGCGGCCCTCTGGGCCAAGACCGAACAGCAGCACGAGGCCTGGCTGTCCATGCGGGCGAAGTAGATCTACGGGGATTGAATCCGCCCGTCCGGGGTATGTCCTGACCATGGAAGTCGACGCCGTGGTGATCGGATCGGGGCCGAACGGCCTGGTCGCGGCCAATCTCCTGGCCGACGCCGGCTGGGAGACGCTGGTCATCGAGGCCACGGCCGTGCCCGGGGGCGCGGTACGGACCGAGGAACTCACCGCGCCGGGTTTCCGCAACGACGTCTACAGCGCCTTCTATCCGCTCGGCGCGGCGTCGCCGGTACTCGCCGGGCTGAACCTCGAGGACCACGGCCTGCGGTGGCGTCACGCGCCGGCGGTGCTGGCGCATGTGCTGCCCGACGACCGGTATGTCCTGCAGTCCCGCGACCTCGACCGCACGGCTCGTTCCGTGGCGGAGTTCGACGAGCGGGACGCGGACAGCCTGCGGGCCGAGCACGCGAACTGGCAGCGTCTGCGCGAACCGCTGCTCGACGCGATCGTGCGCCCCTTTCCGCCGGTGCGGTCGGGGACGCGGCTGTTCAAGACACTCGGCACGGCGGAATCGCTCCGGCTGGCGAGGATGCTGACCCTGACCTCCCGCGGCCTCGGCAAGGAGAAGTTCCACGGCGAGGGCGCCCGTCTGCTGCTCGCGGGCAACGCCATGCACACCGACCTCGGCCCGGACCAGGCCGGGAGCGGTGTCTTCGGCTGGCTGCTGACCATGCTCGGCCAGGACGTCGGATTCCCGGTGCCGGAAGGCGGGGCGGGGCGTCTGACCGACGCGCTGGTGAACCGCCTGTCCGCCAAGGGCGGGGAGATCGTCTGCGATACGCCGGTCACCGAAGTCACGGTCTCGGACGGCCGGGCGGTGGGCGTACGGGACGCGGACGGACGATCGGTCCGTGCCCGCAAGGCCGTGCTCGCCGACGTCCCCGCTCCGGTGCTCTACCGGGATCTGGTCGGCGCCGCGCACCTTCCCGCGCGGCTGGTGTCCGATCTGGACCGGTTCGTCTGGGACGACGCCACGATCAAAGTGGACTGGGCGCTGTCCTCGCCCATTCCGTGGAGCGCCGCCGAAGTCGGCGAAGCGGGCACCGTCCACATCGGAGCGGACCTCGACGGCCTCGCCGGGATCGCCAACGATCTCGCTTGCGGACGGGTGCCCCAAGATCCCTTCCTGCTGCTCGGGCAGATGACCACCGCGGATCCGACCCGCTCCCCCGCCGGGACCGAATCGGCCTGGGCCTACACGCATGTGCCGAGGGGCGAGTCCTGGTCCGCTTCCCGGTTGCGCCGCCACGCGGACCGGATCGAAGAGGTCATCGAGAAGCACGCGCCCGGTTTCCGCGGCCTGATCGCCGGCCGCGCGATCGCCGGACCCGCGGAGCTGGAGGAAGGCAACCACAGCCTGGTGGAAGGTTCGATCAACGCCGGGACCGCGGCCATCCAGCAGCAGCTCTTCTTCCGGCCCGTCCCCGGTCTCGGCCGGGCGGACACGCCGATCGACCGGCTCTTCCTGGCGTCCGCGTCGGCGCATCCCGGCGGCGCGGTGCACGGCGCGCCCGGCTCGAACGCCGCCAGGGCGGCGCTGACCAGGGACGGCTGGGCCGGTTCCGTCTATCGCGCGACGGTGCGTGCCGCGCACCGCGCCGTCTACCGATGAGGACTCGCGGATGAAGATCGTCGTCACCGGAGCGAGCGGCAATATCGGGACCGCGTTGCTCCGGGCACTGGCCGGAGAGGATCACGACGTGCTCGGAGTGGCACGCCGCCACCCCGACACGACCGCCGCGCCCTACTCGTCGGCCCGCTGGGTCCAGCAGGACATCGGCGCGAACGACGCCTGGCCACGGCTGACCGAAATCTTCGGCGGCGCGGACGCCGTGGTGCATCTCGCGTGGGCGATCCATCCGCGTGCCGACGATCCGGCCATGCGCCGGACCAACCTGGCGGGCAGCGCGAACGTCCTGCGCGCGGCCGCCGACGCCGGCGTGAAGCACATCGTGTGCGCGTCGTCTGTCGCCGCCTACACCCCGGCGGACCGCTGGGCCGAGGTGGACGAGGAGTGGCCCTGCGGCGGTCTCCCCGAAAGCGCCTACAGCGCGGGAAAAGCGGCTTTCGAGTCCAAATTGGACGAATTCTGCCGTGATCACCCCGAGATCGGGGTGGCGCGGATCCGGCCGTGCGGTGTCGTGCAGCCGGACGCCGCGGCCGAGTTCTCGGGGTGGCTGCTCAGCCCGCTCGCGCCGCCGTTGCCGCTCGGCGGCAAATGGCTGCCGGTGCCGATGTGGCCGGGGCTGCGGATGCAGGTCGTGCACTCCGACGACGTGGCACAGGCGATCCGGGCGATCCTCGACCGCCGCGCGACCGGTGCGTTCAACCTCGCCGGCGAACCCGTCCTCGACAGCCGCGACCTCGCCGGACTGGCAGGCGGGTTCCGGATTCCCGTACCGCTGCGGCTGCTGACCGGGCTGGCCTGGCCGAGCTGGCGGCTCGGCCTGCAACCACTGCATCCGTCCTGGCTGCGGCTCGCCGATCGGGCGTCCCTAGTGGACACCCGGCGCGCGCGGGAGGAACTCGGCTGGCGGCCCCGCCACGACGCGGCGACCACGATCAAGGAACTGCTCGCCGCCATCCGCGCCGGGCGACGGGGAGACAGTCGCCCGCTCGACCCGCCGCGCGACCGGATCCGGCTCGGGCGGCCGAGCCACCAGGATCAAGCCGGCGGCTGAGCGGCTTCGCGGCCCTTCGCGAGATCCGCGAGACGTCGCAGGGATTCCCGGTTCCGCGGCACCAGGAAGAGCGCCTGCGCGGCCTCCGGCAGCAGACGTCCCGGCCCGCGGGTCGCCTGCTCGGACATCAGGATCTCCGTGGTCCCCGGCGCGGTTTCCCGCAGTTCCAACCGGATCCGCGCGGTGCCGAAGGGCCAGGCCCGCGCGTCGAGTTCGAGCAGCCTCGGCGGGTCGGCGACGTGCACCTTGGTGACGTCGTCGAGCAGGAGTGGCCACGACCCGACACAGTGGTGGATCCGCGTCCCCCGCGCCGGCCAGCCCGCGTCGACGTCACGGATGTGGGAGGCCCCCACGACCCACGCCGCGTACGTCCAGCCATCCGCGAGCACCTCGAACACACGCTCGGGAGAAGCGTCTACCGTCATCTTCACGTCGACCATGAACCCATCCGCCCTGGATAACCGGCCGGCTCGTTCCGGCTCGCCTCACCGCCCCGGATACCCCGGGGCGGCAAGGGCAAACCCGTGCCGATGGCGTTCAGTCGCGCCAGCGGTTGTTGAGGAACGCGTCGTCCTCGTCGTCCGCCGGTGCCGGGCGGGTGCGGGGAGCGCGCCGGGGCGTGTCCCGCCCCGGGCGGGCAGGCGGCTCCGAAGCGAACGGAGCCGCCATGTCCACGGGCTCGTCTTCGAACGGCGACGCCGCCCCCGGCCGCGCGTGCGACCGGTCGGTGCTCCAGCCCGACTTCGTCTTGCGCTGCCCCAGCTCCCGCCGGTGCTCGACGTACCGCTGGGCGGTCGCGACCTGTTTGGTCATGAACTCCTGCGAGCTCGCCTTGATCTCGTCGGCGCGCTTGTCCCGCAGCGCCCGGCGCTCCGACTGCTCGCGGACCAGGCCGTCCAGGGTCGCCTTCATGGCGGCGGTGTCATCGGCGCTCATCTGTTCTCCCCTGACCCGGCTCACCGCTTGCGGGTGACCGACTGATCCTCGTCGTCCAGCAGCGAACCGGTGATGCGGCCGGTGGGTTCGTTGATCTGGTCGAACACCTCGCCCTCGATCCGGTACGCGCGGTTGGTCCGTTCCTGGTCTCCGCCCTGGCCGCCCGCTCCGCCGGCACCCATGCCCATCGGCGGCATCGCGCCGCCGCCGAACGACTGACCCGACGGGCTGCCCATCGGAGCCGACGGGGCACCCGCGGCCACGGGCTGCGGCTGCTGGGTCCCACCGCCGCCGGTGTGCACGCCTTCGCTGAGCGATTGGCCCGTCGCGGGGCTCGCGGTCTCGAAGGGCATCGACGGCGCACTACCGCCGCCGCCTCCGAAACCACCACCGCCACCGCCACCGATGTCACCGGCGCGGATCCCGTCGGGGACGGTTCCGCCGCCACCGTGGTGCGGGGTGAACTCCGGTTTGGAGTCGGGCTGCGCCGTCCCGGTGACGGGAGTCGCCGGATGCGACGCCTTGTCGGCGGAGGGCTTGTCCGTGGCTGGCTTGTCCTCGCCGAGGGTGTACGTCGTCGGCTTGCCGGTGCCGTCGTCGACGGTGACGACCGTCGGCCCGGAGGGACCGTCGGGCCGTTCGGCGGTGATCTTCACATCGCCGTCCTGGATGTGGATCTTGCCGTCCGGACCGGGACGGTGGACACCGTCCTTGTCCGGCTTCCCGTCGTCCTGGCCTGGGGTCGAGCCCAGCTTGGACTCGTCGCCGTCGCCGGTCCAGTCGAGCTTGAAGTCCTTGGCGGGCCCGGAACCGTCCCCGACCTTGATCTCCATCTCGCCGTCTTCGTCCGGTTCGGTCATCTCGAAGGTCGTGTCGCCCTGCTTGACCTTGAGGGTCTCGCGTTCGCCGTCCTCGGCCTTGCCGCCGTCCTCACCGGGCTTGTCACCGGTCAGCTTGTCTTCGCCGGACAGCTCGTCGTCGAGCTTGTCCAAGGCGTCCGACGCCTTCTTCTTCGCCTCGTCGGCGGACTTCTCGCCGTCCTTCGAGTCGCCGTCCTTGGCTTCGGTGTCGCCCATGCCGCCGGGGGCGTCGCCCAGCTTGTTCAGCGCGTCGGAAGCCTGCTTCTTCGCCTCCTCACCGGCCTTCTCGGCCGCTGCCTTGGCTTCGGCCGCAGCGTCGGTGTTGCCACCGCCACCGGGGCTCGAACCGCCCGGCCCGGAGCCGCCGGAACCACCGAGGTCGGCACCGGCCGGACCGTCGCCCAGCTTGCCCAGCGCCTCGGACGCCTGCTTCTTCGCGTTCTCGGCCGCCGCGGCGGCCTGCTTCTTCGCCTCTTCGGCCGCGGCCTTCTGCTCGTCGCCGTTCGACGGCGGCGGGGTCACGCCCGAGGGCGACGTCTGATCCTTGTTCGCGTCCGGACCACCGCCGGAGCCACCCGGAGACCCGGAGCCGCTCTCGGGAATCTTCACGTCCGGGACCGGCGGGGGTTTGACGTCGCCCGTCGGACCGGTACCGCTTCCACCGGGACCGGGACCACCGCCACCGGGGCCGCTGCCGGAGCCGCCCTCGGGGCCGCCGCCGCCCGGACCGCCGCCGGTGCCGCCGGTGAAGTCCGGTCCCTGCCCGGCGCCTGGCCCGCCGCCCGTGCCGCCGGTGAAGTCCGGGCCCTGGCCCGAACCGCCCGGCCCACCGCCGGGTCCACCGGTTCCCGAGCCTTCAGGACCACCACCGGGGCCACCGCCCGGTCCGCCCTGGCCACCGGTGAAGTCCGGCCCCTGACCGCCTGGCCCGCCGCCCGTGCCGCCAGGGCCGCCACCCGTGCCACCGGCTCCACCGGCGCCCGCGCCTTCGAACTCGTTCTTGACCTTGCCCATGACCTTGTCGAGCTCGTCGTAGGCCTGGTTGACGAAATCCTTGGTTTCCTTGCAGGACTTGGCGAATCCCTCGTAGATGATGGTCCACATCTCGGGGATGAACTGGTTCTGGATCCACTGCTTGGCGAGGTTCTGGCCCGCCTTCTTGAACTCGTCGTCGTCGCAGCAGCCGTCGTTGTTCAGCTGCTGGACCAGATTGGAGCCGAAGTTGACGTCCATCCAGCCCGCGATCGCGCCGAGGTCCTCCTTGCCGCTCTTCTCGCCGGCGGCGATGGCGATGACCTTCTGCGCCATCGTGAAGTCCGCCTTGCCGACGATCTCCTTGTAGAGGTCGACGACCGTGTCGGCCTTGCCCTTGCACAGCTTGAAGACCGTGGCGGTGGTGTGCAGCGTCGCTTCGCTCGCGTTGTCCAGTGTCTGCGAGAGTTTCTTGGCCTTGGGGAGGATCTTCTCGTTGTAGTTGGCCGACGAAGCGTCGGCGGCCTCCCCGGTCCAGGTCCCGTACAGCGTGGTCAGCTGGGAACCGGTGTCGTCGATGGCCTTCTGCACGGTCTTCGCACCGGTCTTGAAGTGAGCGGCGTCGTCGACGAAGTTCTTGAAGCTGATCCCGCGCTGCTCGTCGAACGGCTTCTGGATGTCCTTGTCGAAATCGAGCGCGCGAGAAGCTCCACGGCAGTCTTCCGGAACCTTCGCCAGCAGCGAGCCGAAGGTCTGGAAGACCTTGAGCGCGGGCGCGGCGGCGTCGAAGATCTCGTCCGACGTCTTGGTCCCGGCGCCCTCGGCGGTGGGTTCCTTCACGCCGTCGAGCTTCTTGTTGCCTTCGTCGACGGCCTTCGTCTCTTCGTTCTGGTTGAAGCTGGCCTGATCTCCGGCCTTCTTCGCCTCGTCGTAGACCTTGCCGACGTCGTCGGACGCCAGGAACGGGATGGCGTTGTAGGACGCCGCGTATTTCTCGGCTTCCTCGCGCTTGCGCTTGATGTCCTCCGGCTCCTGGTCCGCCGACCACGGCGGAGGCGCCGGATGCGTCCGCATCCACGAGCCGATGAGCTTGGTCTTCTGCTCGGCGGGGACGGCCGGGTCGTCGAGGACTGCCTTGACGTCGGTCCAGGTGGTTTCGGTGGCCACTAGCGCATCCCCGTCTCGGTGATCTTGTTCTTCTGCTCGTCCTCGTTGGTGCCGTAGGCGGTGGCGGCGGTACCGAGGTTCGTGCCGAACGAGCCGAGCGTGGTGCTGTACCCCTGGACCGACGCCCACAACGCCGCCACGCCGTCGGTGTACTTCTTCGCGTGGTCGCCGTGCGCCTGGCCGAAGCCCGCCGCGTTCACCGGGGTGTTCGACAGATCCGGATTGTCTTCGAGCAGCTGTTCCGTCAGCTTTCCGATGTTCTTCGACGCCGATGAAAGCGCATCGGTCGCCGCGGTGAAGCCCCCGCTCATTCTTTTCAGCGCCTTTCGTCGGATCCGTCGGCCTTGACGCCGAGTGCCTCTGCGAGCACCTCGGCCACCGACCCGATGTCGGTGAACCGGTCCAGCTGGTCCAGATCGATCCTCACGTCGTGGTAGATCTCCAGCGCCGACAGGAGTCTTATCCGTCCCTTGGAGTCGATACCCAGCTCTTCGAGCGGCGCGTCGGACTCGATTTCGGCGGGATCAAGCCGAAAAGTCTCACTGACGACCTTCACGACCTCCGCGCGGTGATCACCCACGGGGCCGACTATAACGCGCCCTCGCCGCGGCTCGCGCGACCTTGCCACTGGAAGTGCGCGGAAGGTCACCGGAGGGAACCAGACGTACCGATCGCAGCGTCAGATCATGTTCTCTGGAAACGGCGCGCAATACCACTCTCGTCACTTCTTTGACATCCGCGTCGGCGTTTTTTGCCCATTCGGCTACCAACATCGCCCCTTCTCCCCTTTCGTCCGTGACACCGAATGCGGCGACGCGGTCGCGGCGGATCGCCGGATGCGCCTCACCCGCCACCGCCTCGATGTCCTGCGGGTGGAAGTTGCGGCCGTCGATGACGATGAGGTCCTTGAGCCTGCCGGTGATGTAGAGATCGCCGCGGTGGACCACGCCGAGGTCACCGGTGCGCAGCCAGCCGGTGACGCCGTCGAGTTCGCCGCCGAACGCGGCGGCGTCTCCACGGCCCCAGTACCCCGCCGCGACGTTCGGCCCGTGGATCCAGATCTCCCCGGCGAGGCCGTCGGGCTGCGCCACCCCGTCCCGGACGATCCGGACCCGCTGGCCGAGCGGCCGGCCGACCGAGACGAGTTCCTGACCTTCCGGCACCTCGATCGCATGGCCCTGCGCGAGGGCTTCGCGGTCGAACACCGCGCTACGCGGTCCTTCCGCGTCCGCGCTCGCGACGTACACGGTGGCCTCGGCCAGGCCGTAGGACGGACGGTGGGCGTCGGCACGGAATCCGTGCGGGCCGAAGGTCTCCCGGAAGCGCGCGACCGTGTCCGGCCGCACCGGCTCGGCGCCGTTCAGCGCGATCCGGACGTCGGAGAGGTCGAGGTCGTCCCCCGCTTCTCCGGCCGCTTCGACGGCCAGGTCGAAGGCGAAATTCGGCGCGGCGGTGAACACGGCCGGGTGATCCGCGAGCTGACGGAGCCAGCGCACCGGACGGTGCACGAACTCGGCGGGCGACATGAACACCGATCGCGCCCCCGCGTGGACCGGCAGGCACAGCAGCTGGATCAGGCCCATGTCATGGAAGAACGGGATCCAGCCGGCACAGGTCGTGCCTTCGTCGACGGCGTAGGCCCGGCTCGCCTGCCAGCAGGCGGCGGCCACCGCCCGGTGCGGGATCACGGCACCGGCGGGTTCGCGGGTCGACCCGGACGTGTACTGCAGATACGCGGGGCTTTCCGGCGCGACGGCGACCGGATCGGCCCCCGGCCCGGACAGTTCGTCGACCACGATCAGGTGGTCCGGCGTGCCCGCTTCGCGGACCTTCACGGCCGCGGCCGAAGAGGTCAGCCAAACCCGTGCGCCGCTGTCCTCCAGCACACCGGTGAGCCTGGCTCGCTGGGATGGGCTGCCGGGTGCCATCAACGGCACGGCGATGAGCCCGGCGGCGAGCGCTCCGAAGAACGCCAAGGGGTAATTCAAGTCCTGGCCGGTGAGCACGGCCGCACGATCACCCGGCCGTGCGACCTGGCGCAGCGTGCCCGCGACCAGTCGCACGCGCGAGACGAACTCCGTCCAGGTGACCGTGCTGTCCACACCGGCGCTGTGGTCCTGGTGCGTGAACAGTGGGCGCGGGTCGGCTTCACGAGCGAACAACCGCTCCACGATCGAGGTGCGCAGCACCTGCTCCGGCACATCCTCCGGCGACGCGGTCATATCCGGCAACGTACTGGAACCCCGGCGAGGGCGCTCGGACGACCCGGGCGACTGTCCGTCCTAAGTAGACACTGGATGGTCCGGTCCACCGGAATTCGCTCTTGTGAATTCCGGACAGAAGACCGGACAATCCTCGCCCTTTCGTGGACCAGGGCCGCACACTCGGCGGGCAGTGTGTTTCTTTCCCCCGGCCTTGGAGGACTAGACCATGCGTCGAAGAATCGCCCTGGCAGTCGGCGGCGCCGCCGTCCTGACCGCGAGCCTCACATCCGCCGCTTTCGCTCCCGTCGCACAGGCTTCCCCCGGATTGATCGCCGCCATGCAGCGGGACCTGGGGCTCACCGCCGCGCAGGCCTCGGCCCGGCTCACCCAGGAGATGACCGCGTCGCGGGTGCTGCCCGCCGCCCAGCAGGCCGCCGGTGCGGCGTTCGGCGGCGCCTGGTTCGATCCGGCGCGCGGCAAACTCGTCGTCGGGGTGACCGACCCCGCCGCCGCTCCCGCCGTCCGGCAGGCAGGCGCCGAACCCACCGCGGCCGCGATCAGCGCGGCACGGCTCGACGCGGCCAAGGCCGAAATCGACAGGTCGGTCGAGACCGAGCCCGCCCCCGCAGCCGTCAGCGGCTGGCGCGCCGATCCGCGCAGCGGCAGCGTCGTGGTCGCGGTGCGGCCGGGCACGCACGGTTCCGACGTCGACGACTTCCTGGCCAGGGCGAGGAAATCCGGTCCGGTCACGGTGGTCACCGCCCCCAAGGCCGAACCGTTCGCGGCGGGTACCGTCGGCGGCGACCCGTACTACATCAACGGGAACACCCGCTGCTCCATCGGTTTCTCCGTCCACGGCGGTTTCGTCAGCGCGGGCCACTGCGGCGGCACCGGCAGTTCCGTCGTCGGCTGGGACGGCTCGGCGATGGGCAACTTCGCCGGTTCTTCCTTCCCCGGCAACGACTACGCCTTTATCCGGATCGGCAACGGCTGGTGGACCGCGCCGGTCGTCCTCGGCTGGGGCACCGTCAGCGACGCGCTCGTTCGCGGCTCGTGGGTCGCGCCGGTCGGCACCTCGGTGTGCCGGTCCGGTTCGACGACGCACTGGCACTGCGGCACCGTGCTGGGGCACAACGAGACGGTCAACTACTCGCAGGGCGCGGTGCACCAGATGACCCGCACCAACGTCTGCGCGGAACCCGGCGACTCCGGCGGCTCCTTCATCACCGGCGACCAGGCGCAGGGAGTCACTTCCGGCGGCTGGGGCAACTGCGGTTCCGGCGGGGAGACCTGGTTCCAGCCGGTGAACGAGATCCTGCAGAACTACGGTTTGTCGCTCGTCACCGCTTGATGCGCGTGAAGGCCCCCTTCCTTCGGCTGCGCCGAGAAAAGGGGGCCTTCAGGCCTACGAGCCGCCGGTCTCCAGCATGGCCTTGATGTCGGCGACCGCGGCCCGCGCGGTCATCCCGACGCCGATCAGCGTGGCCGACGCCGGCCCGGTCCAGTCGCCGTAGCCGAGAAGGTGCAGCCGGGGCTCGGCCACCACTCGGGTGCCTTCGGTGGGGATGCGGCCGCGGGTGGTCCGCAGCCGCAGCGACGCGAGATGGCTCAGCGCGGGCCGGAACCCGGTGCACCAGATGACCGCGTCCGCGTGCCGGTGGGTCCCGTCCGTCCACACAGGACCTTCGCTGTCCAGTCTCGTGAACATCGGGCGCGGCCGCAGCAGCCCGGCGTCACGGGCCTCCCGGACCGGTGGGACGGCGACGATGTCGCCCAGACCGCCGACTCCGCCGGTGTCGGCCTGCCCGGTTTCGAGGGCTCGGCGGCGCCGGGTGGCGACGTCGAAGAGTGCCTTGCCGTCGACGTGGTCGGGCAGGTAGCGGGGCGGGCGGCGGGTGACCCAGGTCAGGTTCGCCGTGCCCGCGAGGTCGGCGGCGATCTGGGCGCCGGAGTTGCCGCCGCCGACCACCACGACGTCCTGGCCCGCGAACTCCTCCGGATCCCGGTAGTCGACGGTGTGCAGCCGGCGACCGGTGAATCCGCCGGGCATCAACGGCAGGAAGGGCCGCCACCAGGTGCCGGTGGCACTGATGACAGCCTCGGCGCTCCACTCCCCCGTATCGGTGCTCACCGTGAATCGTCCGCCGTCACGGGACACGTCGCTCACCGGCTCCGAGCGGCGGATCGGGAGTTCGTAGCGCTTCTCGTACGCCGCGAGATACTCGACGACATGGTCGGCGGTCGGATAACCCGGCCCTGGGTAGGGCGGCATCGGCCACCCTGGCAGGGAACTGTGCTGTGCCGGGGAGAACAGCCGCAGCGAGTCCCAGCCGTGGATCCAGGCGCCGCCCGGCCGGGCCTGGGCGTCGAGGATGACGAAGTCCAGCCCGGCACGGCGCAGGTAGTAGCCCGCGGCGAGACCGGCCTGACCCCCGCCGATGACCACCACCCGCACGGCTGCGGTCACTCCGCGGGCGCTTTCGCGGTCCAGCGCTTGCGCAACCAGAGGCTGACGTAGACCAGCGCGACGAGCACCGGTACTTCGATCAGCGGTCCGACGACCCCGGCGAGCGCCTGCCCCGACGTCACGCCGAAGACGCCGATGGCCACGGCGATCGCGAGTTCGAAGTTGTTGCCCGCCGCGGTGAACGCCAGCGTCGTGGTGCGCTCGTAGGAGAGACCGGACGCCTTGCCCAGCAGATAGCCGCCGATCCACATGATCGCGAAGTACACCAGCAGCGGCAGCGCGATCCGGGCGACGTCGAGCGGGCGGGAGGTGATGTTGTCGCCCTGCAGGGCGAACAGGATCACGATGGTGAACAGCAGGCCGTAGAGCGCGACGGGGCCGATCTTGGGCAGGAACTCGCCCTCGTACCAGTCGCGGCCCTTGCTCCGCTCCCCGACGCGGCGGGAAAGGTAACCGGCGGCGAGCGGGATCCCGAGGAAGATGATCACGCTGAGCGCGATCTCCCACGGCGAGAAGTCGATGCTCGTGGTGTCCAAGCCCAGCCAGCCGGGCAGCAGATCGAGGTAGAACCAGCCGAGCACACCGAACATGATCACCTGGAAGACGGAGTTCAGCGCGACCAGCACCGCCGCGGCCTCGCGGTCACCGCAGGCGAGATCGTTCCAGATGATCACCATCGCGATGCACCGGGCGAGGCCGACGATGATCAGCCCGGTCCGGTACTCCGGCAGGTCGGGCAGCATCAGCCAGGCGAGCGCGAACATCAGCGCCGGACCGAGAATCCAGTTCAGCACCAGGGAAAGCACCATCGTGCGCTTGTCCTTGGTCACGGTGTCGAGCTTGTCGTAGCGGACCTTCGCCAGCACCGGGTACATCATCAGCAGCAGACCGAGCGCGATCGGCAGCGACACCTGGCCGATCTTCACCGCGTCCAGCACACCCTGCAGACCGGGGATCACACTGCCCAGCAGCAGCCCGGCGCCCATCGCGACGATGATCCAGACCGGCAGGAACCGGTCCAAAAAGGACAGTTTGTGCAGGACGTCGGTGCCGGTCTCTTCGGCGGTTCGGGTCACGGGGCTGGTCTCCAGAGGTCGGAAGCGAGGGTCAGGCGTCGAGGATTTCGGCGACCAGGCCACGGACGCGGCGGTCGATCTCGTCGCGGATCGGGCGGACGGCGTCGACACCCTGGCCCGCGGGATCCTCCAGCGGCCAGTCGAGGTAACGCTTGCCGGGGAACACCGGGCAGGTGTCACCACAGCCCATCGTGATCACCACATCGGACGCTTCGACGTCCTCTGTGGACAGCTTGCTCGGCACCTCGGCGGTGACGTCCAATCCCCACTCCGCGAGCGCCGCGGCGGCGGCCGGGTTCACCTTGTCCGCGGGTTCGGACCCCGCGGACCGGACGGCGATCCGGCCGAGCGAGTAGTGCTGCAGCAACGCGGCGGCCATCTGGGAGCGGCCGGCGTTGTGCACGCACACGAACAGCACCTCGGGCTTGCGGGTCATACCAAGTCCGCCTTTCTGCGGTGATCAGTCGATGAGTTCGTCGAGCAGGTGCCGGACGCGGCGGCCGATGTCGTCCCGGATCCCGCGGACGACCGCCAGCGACTGGCCCATCGGGTCCGCCACGTCCCAGTCCAGGTACCGCTTTCCAGGGTGGACCGGGCACGCGTCCCCGCAGCCCATCGTCACTACGACGTCGGCCGCACGGACGACCTCGTCGGTCAACGGCTTGGGGTAGGCGCCCGCGAGCCGGATGCCCAGCTCCGCCAGCGCCTCGGTGATGACCGGAGGGATCTCCCCGGTGGGCCGCGATCCGGCGGAGCGGACCATCACGTGCCCGAAGGCGTGATGGTCGAGCAGTGCCGCGGCCAGCTGTGAGCGGCCGACGTTGTGCACGCACACGAACAAGACCTGCGGCGCGGTCACCAGCGTGAGCCCGCCGACTTTGGCGAGGTCGACCAGCCGCAGCCGGGCGAACCGGGCGGTCAGCGCCGGCAGGTGGACCTTGACGGTCGCCGAGCGATCCAGCAGCCGGTACGTCTCCTCGACGCAGTATTCGATCGTCTCGCGGCCGAACGTGCCACGGAACCGATCGGCCAGCTCGTCGGCGATCCGGTCGAGCTGGTCCAGCGCCGCACGGCCGGGCAAGCCCTCGGTCGCAGGGTTCATCACGTCTCCTCGGTCCGGGCGACCTGGATTGAAGTATCTCGATCCAAATTGAAGACCTTGGATCGAATTTTGTCAATTCAACGGGTACGCTGGGCTCGTGACGAGCGAGAACGGACGCACCCGGAAGCCGGTCGCGGTGACCCTGCTGATGGCCGAACCCGCGGCGGTCGTCGATCCCGGGGACGCCGAGACGGCCGCGAAGCTGTTCAAGGCGCTGTCGGATCCCGTCCGGATCCGCTTGCTGTCGCTCGTGCGGCACTCCCCCGGCGGCGAGGCGTGTTTCTGCGACCTCGCCGAGGAGTTCGACATGCCCCAGCCCTCGCTCAGCCATCACCTGCGGGTGCTGGTCTCCGCCGGCATCCTCGAGCGGGAGCGGCGTGGCACTTGGAGCTGGTACACCGTCGTCCCCGAGCCGCTCGAAACGCTGGGGAACCTGCTCCGCTCGGGCGGGCCGCTCGCCGACCGCCCCGCGCGGCTCAGCAAGACTAGGTGCTGAACAACCGGTCCAGCGCCGAGCGGCTTTCTTCGGCCATGGCGCGATAGATCACCAGCCGCTGATCCTGATCCTGAAGCGGCGTCAGCACTTCGAAATGCAGATCGAGCACGCCTGCCTCGGGATGCCGCAGCACCTTGCGTCCACGGCCGTTGACCTTGACATCACGTTCAGCCCACAGCCGCGCGAATTCCCCGTCGCTGGTGAATTCGGCGATGAGATCGGCCAAGGCCTGGTCGTCCGGATGCGCGGCCCAGGCGGCGCGCAGATGAGCGATCCCTTCCCGCACCACCCGTTCACGGTCCGCGTAGAACTCGCGCACCTCGGGATGCTTGAGGCACAACCACATCGCATTGCGCTGCGACGGCGGCAACGTGGCGAAGTCCACCAGCAGCCTCGCCATTTCGTCGTTCCAGACCAGGATGTCGTAGCGGTGGTTCAGCAACATGGCGGGCAACGGCGACAGATCGGCGATCAGCCGGGCCAGCGGCGGCGCCGCGGTGGTGGCGAGTTTCTCGGCGTTGCGGGGTCGCTGACGGGCCAGGTCGAAGAGGTAGACACGTTCGTCGGGGGCCAGGCGCAACGCTCGCGCGAGCGCTTCCACCACCTCCGCCGACGGACGCAGCCCGCGCGCCTGCTCCAGCCGCACGATGTAGTCGATGCTGATCCCGGCCAGTTCGGCGACCTCCTCGCGGCGCAGACCCGGGGTCCGCCGGGACCGGCGGCGTGACGGCAGGCCGAATTCGTCCGGGTCCAGGCGTTCACGCCGGGTCCGCAGGAACGCGGCCAGCTCCTGGGTCGGGTCCACGGTGGGGGTCGTCATGCCCGGTCCAACAGCGAGGGTGGGACCGGTGTTCCCAGGATGTCTTCTCCCTTAACCCCTGCTCGCGGCGGTCGCAGACTCGTCCTCGACAACGGATCACGAGTACAGGAGGACACGATGTCGCTCACCCTCGACACCTATCGGCTGCTGGGCCGGTCCGGGCTACGGGTGTCCCCGCTGGCGCTGGGCGCGGCGACGTTCGGCACCGAATGGGGCTGGGGCGCCGGGCGGGACGAGGCGCGCGAACTGTTCGACACCTACGTCGAACGCGGCGGCAACTTCATCGACACCGCATCCACCTACACCGACGGCAGCTCCGAGCGGCTGCTGGGCGAATTCGCCCACGACAATCGCGAAAGCCTCGTGCTGGCGACGAAATACACGACCCTGCGCCGTCCGGGCGATCCGAATTCCGGGGGCGCCCAGCGAAAAAGCCTGTTCGCGTCGGTGGAATCCAGTCTGCGGCGGCTGAACACGGACTACATCGATCTGCTTTACCTGCACGTGTGGGATTTCACGACCCCGGTCGACGAGATCCTGCGCGGGATGGACGATCTGGTCCGGCAGGGCAAGCTTCTGTACGTGGCGATCTCCAACGCGCCGGCCTGGGAGGTTTCGCGGATGCAGGCGATCGCCGACCTGCGCGGCTGGTCGCCACTGGTCGCGCTGCAGATCGAGTACAACCTGATCGAGCGCACCGGGGAACGCGACCTGATCCCCATGGCACGCGAGATGGGGCTGGGAGTGGTCCCCTGGTCACCGCTGGCGGGCGGCGTGCTCACCGGGAAGTACAGCCGGGACGATCTGACCGGGGTGCCGTCCGAGGACGGCACTCGCAAGAACTTCAACTTCGCCTTGGGCACGCTCACCGAACGCAACCTCGCCATCGTGGACGTGGTCAAGGAGGTCGCCGCCTCGGCGCACCGCCCGGCGCTGCGTGCGACAGGCCGGCGTGGCGGCCCAGTTCGGCCTGGCGCGGAGGGCGGCCAGCTGTGATGCGTGTTGCCGCTCGCGGACGCGCGCCGGCATCGGCCGGTTTCGGGTCCGCGGGTCTCACGTGGCCGGCGCGCGCTGGCGCGCCGTGCGGATCGGAGCCGCGCGACCGCGTGCCGACGCAGTACGGTTGCGCACGGTGCCTCGTCGTCGAGACAGCTGCGCGTCGATACTGCCCGAGGTTCGGTCGACCCTCGCGACCGTGAGTCCGACCGCGTCTCCGCCGCGCGGCGCTACGCGGCGTGAGCGCCGAGGGGCCCGAATGCCCGGGCCGGGCACGGACCCCTGAGCGGAGCGTGGCCGGCGGCCCGTGAGCCCTGGTCACCGGCGGGGCGTGCCGCGGTCGGCCCACCCGGGAGCCAGCTCGGCGTCGTGGTGGTGGCACCGCACCTTCGGGGCTCGTGCCGAGTCGGTCAGCCGGTGGCGTTCACGCCGTCGGGGCCGTCGCGAGTTGGTCACAGACGCGTCGGTTCTCCGTCGGCCGGTCGTCCGCCCATTCGCCGATCACCTCGAAGCCGGGCTCGCCTGCCAGCAGGGCGGCGATTCCCGCCCGCACCACCGGATGATCGTCGACTATCAGTACCCGGACGGTCATCGGACCTCCCTGGTGGGCACGGCGACGGCGAGCGCGGTGCCCTCTCCTGGCGCGCTCTCGACGACCATCTCACCACCGAGTTCGGCGAGCCGCTCGCTGATCATCCGCATACCGTTCCCCCGGTCGCCGCTCGCGCGAGTCGACGCCGGATCGAAGCCGACACCGTCGTCGCGGATGTCGAGGACGACCTTGTCGGCCAGGTAGGTCAGCGTGACGGCGGCCTTCGTCGCCTTGGCGTGCTCACTGACGTTCGCCAGCGCGCCCTGTGCGACCCGGAGCAGAGCCGCCTCCACCGCGGGCGGCAGTGGATACGGGTCTCCGCTGGTCTCGAAGCGCACCTCGTGCATGGCGGCGAACATGATCTGCTCGGCGAGTTCCTTCAAGGTCTCGGCGAGATCCCCGGCGTCGAGCCGCGGTGACCCGAGGCCTCTGACGAACCGGCGCGCCTCGGCGAGGTTGTCCCCCGCCGCCTCGACGGCGCGGGACACATGGGCTTTCGCCAGCTCCGGGTCCGTGTCCCACGACCGCTCCGCCGCCTGCAGCAGCATCCGCATACTCGAGAGCCCCTGTGCGAGGGAGTCGTGGATCTCCCGCGCCAGCCGCTCCCGTTCCTTCATCATCCCGGCCAGTCGCTGGCTCTGCGCGAGATCGACCCTGGCGCCCAGGAGTGCCTTGACGGCTTCCCCCAGTTTCCTCCGGCCCCGGTCGAGTTGCAGGAAGGTCATCGTGGCCATCAGCGCGACCGCGACGGGCGCGAGGACGAGGCTCGGATCGAACCCACTCGCGATCCTCAGCTGGGCGAGGATGGTCGCGGCGGTCAGCAGGACCACGACCGCGACCATCACCCGCGGGCTCAGCATCTGCAGGCAGACGAAGAACAACGGCACGGCGCACCAGGCGAAACTCGGCGCGGCCACCACCAGCGCGAGCCAGACCGCGATCACCGCCGTCAACCACACCGGACGCCACCGGCCCAGCGTTTCCCAGCTCAGTATCCCCGCCACGTACACCAGCGCGAGCGCGCCGGTGAGCACGAGGATCAACGGTGTGGCACCGCTCAACCCGTGCCCCGCGACGAACCGGGCCACCGACGCGGCGAGCAGCAGGAAGAACCCGGCATGCATCGCGGCGTTCAGCCGGGTGGCCGCGCCGAGGTGCGATTCCATTCGGTCCTCCCTTCGTCGCCGATGATCGTAAGCAGGGAGGCTGGGTGTTCCGCATCAATCGTTCGGTTGATGCCCCCACCGATCACTCGACGCCCGATCGATGTCCACTCTCCCGATTCGCCGCGCCCCGCCGGACGGGAGAGTCGTAGGGGAAGGCAACACCCCCTCACCGCAAAGGAAATCCGATGAACGCCAAGCTCCCCCGCACTCGTCTCATCCTCGGTATGACGGCCGGTCTCGCGACCGTCGCGCTGGCCACCGGTGTGGGCGCGGCGCAGGCACAGGACCACAAGCCGCAGCCGCCCGCCCAGCAGGCCGTCGTGCAGACCAGCGTGCTCGGCGTCGACGCCGCCACCCGGGCCGCGCAGGCCGCGCTGGACGCAGCCGAGAAGGAGGGCCAGCGGGTCACCGTGGCCGTGGTCGACCGCTCGGGTGACGTGCGTGTGCTGCTCAAGGGCGACGGCGCCGGGCCGCAGACGGAAGAGTCCGCCAAGCGCAAGGCCTTCACCGCGGTCTCCTTCGGACAGCCCACGTCCGCGCTGGCCAAGAACGCCCAGGGCGACGGCCCGACCATCCGCGACATCCCGGGCACGCTCTTCCTCGGCGGCGGGGTGCCGGTCGCCGCGAACGGCGGCCCGATCGCCGGGATCGGCGTCGGCGGGGCGCCCAGCGGTGACCTCGACGAGCGCTTCGCCACGGCCGGGCTGCGCGCCATCGGGGAACTTCGCTGATGATCGGTGAGCGGGCGATCGTGGCGTTGCTCGCCGCCCTCGTGCTCGGTGCCTGCTCCCCCCAGGCACCGAGCGCACCACCCCGGACGGCACCGAGCACCGCCCCGCCGCCCGCCTCGTCCCAGCCGCCCCGCCAAGGAGTCCCCGTGAGCCAGCTTTTCGAAGCCGACGTGAACCGCGTCCGGCAGGCCGTCGAGGCGGGCGCCGATCTGGAGACCCGTGACGATCGCGGCCGGACCCCGTTGCTCGTCGCGGTCACCGAGAACCGCGTCGACGTCGCCGAGGTCCTGGTACGCGCGGGCGCCGACCCGGACGCGCTCGACGGACGGCACGACACGCCGTGGCTGGTCACCGGAGTCACCGGCAGCGTCCCGATGGCGAAGCTGCTGCTGGAGGCCAAACCGGATCTGACCATCACCAACCGGTACGGCGGCGTCTCGCTGATCCCCGCCTCCGAACGCGGGCACGCCGAGTACGTGCGGCTGGTGGCCGGCAGCGGGATCGACGTCGACCACGTGAACGATCTCGGCTGGACCGCGTTGCTGGAAGCGGTCATCCTCGGCGACGGCGGGCCACGTCACCAAGAGGTGGTCCGAGCACTCGCCGCCGCCGGGGCCGACATGAACCTCGCCGACAAACAGGGCGTCTCTCCCCTCGCCCACGCCCGGTCCAAAGGCCAGGCGGCCGTCGTCCGGATCCTCACCGAAGCCGGGGCGCGCTGACCCATGCCGCCCCGGTTTCACGGACCACGACGGTGACCCGCTGCCGATCCTGTGGCTACCGTGGCAAGGCGAAGCCCGAGAGCCGCACAGTGTGTCGAAGGTGGCTCGTCGAGGAAGGAATCGGGACACTCGATGTCCCAATTCCTTCATCGACGTGGCCAAGCGCAGGCACGCAATCGAAGGCCCACTGCCGGCAGTGACCTCACAACCGGCGGGCGTGTCTCGTCGTACCCGGGACAACGCACGAGACCCAGGGGGCGACTTCCCATGACCGAACGCACGCAAGACCCGCTCGACCCGGCGTTGAAGGCGATAGTGAGTGAGCGGCGTCAGCTGATCGGCCTCGCGTATCGCCTGGTCGGTTCGCTTTCCGAGGCCGAGGACGTGGTGCAGGAGACCTACACCCGCTGGTACGCCTTGTCCCCGGCACAGCGGGAAGCGATCGACTCCCCCGGCGCCTGGCTGACCACCGTCGCCGGCCGCATCTGCCTGGACCTCCTCGGTTCGGCCCGCAAGCGGCGGGAACGCTACGTCGGCGAGTGGCTCCCCGAGCCGGTGCCGGGACATGTCGAGTGGACGACCCTGCGCCCGCCCACCGACGATCCGGCCGACCGGGTCACCCTCGACGAGTCGATCAACATGGCGTTTCTCGTCGTGCTCGAATCACTGACCCCGGCCGAGCGGGTCGCGTTCGTCCTGCACGACGTCTTCCGCTACCCCTTCGCCGAGGTCGCGGCGATCGTCGGCCGTAGCCCGGCCGCTTGCCGTCAGCTGGCGACCTCCGCACGCCGCCGCATCCGCGCGTCGCGGCTCGTGCCCGCACCGGTCGCCCGGCAGGCGGACCTCGTCAAGGAGTTCAAGAAGGCGTGGGAGGCCAAGGACATCGAAGCCCTCATCGGTCTCCTCGATCCGGACGTCAAGGCGGCCAGTGACGGCGGAGGTGTCGTCAGGGCCGCGCTGCACCCGTTCGAGGGGCGCGAGGCGGTCGCGTCCTATCTCCTCACGGTGGCGCACCTGACCTCCGGCCTCGACCTGGTGGAGCGGGAGGTCAACGGACTGCCCGGCCTCGTGCTCCAGCAGGCCGGGCGGACCGTCGCCGTGTTCGCGTTCCACGTCGCCGACGACCGCATCCAGCGGATCTGGGGGATGCGGAATCCGGAGAAACTCCGGCCGTGGGCCGACGCCTGACCGCTACGCCGCGAGGGCGCCGAGTTGCCGGAGCTGGGTGAGGACGTCGACGACACCCCAGATCTCGGCGACCCGCCCTCCGGCGAAGCGGAGGATGAAGATCTCGCTGTAGGAAACCGGTTTCCCGGTGGCGGGCATTCCCCGGTATTCGCCCCCATGGGTGCCGGTGACGGTGTTCCGGCAGACGATCTTGTCGCCGTCGGCGAGCACGTCCTCGGCCGTGACCCGCAGGTCGGGGAACGCGCGAAGCAGCACCGTCCACACCTGTTTCAGTGCCTGCGCTCCCGTCGTCTCCATCGGCACCGGCGCGTGGAACACCACGTCCGGCGCGACGACCTCGTCGATCATCTTCTCGATGACGTCGTAGCTGCCACTGTTGGTCGCGTCGTGGAAGCGGTCGAACGCCGCCCGGTTGCGGGCTGTCTCGGCGGCGGTCATGCGAACTGCCCGACCCGGTAGTCGCCGCCGGGGTTCTGGATGATGCCGTTCATCCGGTTGAAGGCGTTGATCAGCGAGATCACTCCGACCAGCGCGGCGAGCTGGTCTTCGTCGAAGTGTTTGGCGGCGTTCGACCACGCCTCATCGGTGACGCCGCCGCCGTCGGCCATCCGGCAGGCCTGCTCGGTCACCTCCAAGGCGGCACGCTCGGCCTCGGTGAAGCAGTTCGCCTCCCGCCACACGGCGACCAGGTTGATCCGCACGTCCGTTTCGCCCGCGGCGGCCGCTTCCTTGGTGTGGATGTCCAGGCACACCGCGCAGCCGTTGATCTGGCTCGCGCGCATCCGTACCAGTTCCTGGATCGTGAGCGACAGCGGCGAGTCGACCAGCCCCTTGTTCGCCG
Organism: Amycolatopsis roodepoortensis; assembly: GCF_024628825.1. NCBI lineage: Bacteria > Bacillati > Actinomycetota > Actinomycetes > Pseudonocardiales > Pseudonocardiaceae > Amycolatopsis > Amycolatopsis roodepoortensis. The sequence goes on along the minus strand of NZ_CP102415.1, from coordinate 8,347,042 downwards.
AGACGAGAGCCTTCACGAACTTTCCGCCGACCTTGTTGCCGAAGTAGTCGAGCCTGGCGTTCATCGCGATCTCCTTGCGTTGGTGGATGTTCCTGTCCCACCGACGAGGCAGCCGCGCGGAATGTGAGGCCGGGCCCGAAAACACGTGTGGAGGGCGGACCTGGAACGGTCTCACCCTCCACACGGGATACAGCCGGTCATCGCACGACCGCCGGGTCACCTCCGGTGACTTCGCTCGGCGCGCTCCGGGGGAAGCGCAGGGTGGCCATGGCCAGGAAGCCACCGGCGACCGCGATTCCCGCGGCCCCGAGGAACGCGGCCGAGTATCCGCCGGTCAGCGCGACCGGGTCCCCGATCCGCCCCGCGCCGAACGACACGCCGACCGCGGTCATCGCGGCGAGGCCGAGCGCCGAACCGATCTGGTACGAGGTGTTCACGATCCCCGACGCCAGCCCGCCTTCCTCCGGCTTCGCGCTGGAAATCGCGGTGCCGAGCGACGGGATGAACGCCAGCGCCTGGCCCAAAGCCGCGACCAGCGACGCGGGCAGGACGTCGACCAGGAAATTGCCCGTCGGGCTGACGAACGACAGCCACACCAGACCCGCGGCGAGTGCCCACAGACCACCGATGATCATCTTCTTCGGCCCGAACCGGCCGATCAGCCGGGGCGCGACCGCGACCATCAGCACGACGATCAGCACCGTCATCGGCAGCAGCGCCGCACCGCTGGCGAAGGCCCCGTATCCCAGCACCTGCTGCAGGTACAGGTTGAGGAAGTACCACATCGGGATCCACGCCGCGCCGAGCAGGAACTGCGCCAGGTTCGCGCCGCCGAGGTTCGGTGTCCGGAAGATCCCCAGCCGCACCAACGGAACCTCACGCCTGCGCTGGATCAGCACGAACACCACGAGCAGGGCGACCCCGCCCACCAGCGCGCCCCACGTGCCCGCCGAGTCCCAGCCTGCTTCCGGAGCCCGGACGACGCCGAACACGGTCAGCCCGAGGCCCGCGGTCGCCGCGATGGCACCGGCGATGTCGACCGAACCACGCCGTGCGGGCGCGGACGGCATCAGCCTGCCGGTCGCCAGCACCGCGACGAGCGAAATCGGGACGTAGAGCCAGAAGATCCACGGCCACGACAACCACTCGGTGATCACACCGCCGAGGAACACCCCCGCCGTACCACCCGCCGGGGCGGCCGCGCCGTAGAGCGCGAGCGCCTTGGTCAGCTCACGAGGACGCGCGCCGAACAGCATCATCAGCAGGGTCAGCGCGGACGGCGCGATCAGCGCCGCTCCCGCGCCCTGCAGCACCCGGCCGAGCAATTCGACCCACGCGGTACCCGCGACCGCCGCGACCACGGAACCGCCGAGCGTGACGACCCAGCCGGCGGTGAACATCTTCCGCGCGCCGAACAGGTCCGAGAGACGTCCGCCGAGCAGCAGGAGCCCGGCCAACGCGATGACGTAGGCGTTGAACACCCACGACAGGTCCCCCGGGGAGAACCCGAGGTCCTGCTGCATGGCGGGTAGAGCGACGCCGATGATCGAGGTGTCCATGATGACCATGAACTGGGCCAGCGCGATGAGTCCCAGCGCCCACCACCGTCGTGGGTCCGGGGTTGTCTCCGCCATGACGACCGTCCTTTCGAGAAGTTGATACCCCCATGGGGTACCTGACGGAGACGAAGTTATGCCTGGGTCCACACTCGGCGCAAGTACCCCAAGGGGGTATCTATGTAGCGCTGGTCACAGCCGCTCCGCGACGCGCTCGACCTTGCCGACCAAGAGGACGTAGGACAGGATCCCGGCGATCGTGATCACGGTCATGTAGGCGAACCCGGGCGCGAAGCTGTCGTCGGTGACGATCAGGCCGATGACGATCGGGGTCGCGATCGACGACAGGTTCCCGATGAAGTTGAACATCCCGCCGGTCAGCCCGAGCAGCCGTCGCGGGGCCAGCGCCGAGACCAGCGACCAGGTGATCGACGCGAGCCCGTTGCCGAAGAAGGCGATCGACAGGATGACGATGACCAGCGTGGTCGAGTCGGTGAAGCCCGCGGCGACCATCACGGTGCTCAGCAGCAGGCCCGCGATGATCGGCCCCTTCCTCGCCACCCCGAGCGAAGCACCACGGCGCACCAGGAAATCCGACAGGACACCGGAAGCCAGCACACCGACCAGCGCCGCGATGAACGGCAGCGACGCCAGGAAGCCGGACTTGATGTAGTCCATTTCCCGGTATTCGACGAGATACGTGGGGAACCAGGTGAGGAAGAACCAAAGCGTCGAGGTCAGGCAGAACTGTCCGAAGTAGATTCCCCACAGCTTCCGGCTGCCCAGCACCGTCGCCAGATCCGCTCGGGTGATCCGCGCCCGCTCCGGCCGTTCACGCGGTAGATCCACCAGGCCGCCGCCGGTGCGGATCAGGTCGACCTCGGCCTCGTTGGCCCGCGAGTCGCGCGGCTCCCGGTACTTCGCGTACCAGAGCACCGCCCAGAGGATGCCGACCAGGCCCGTGGCGATGAACACCCAGTGCCACGAAAGCACGGTTTGCAACCAGGACAGCACAGGGGTCAGCAGCGCCAGCCCGATGAACTGGCCCGAGGTGTAGAAACCGATGGCCGTGGCGCGTTCGCGTTCCGGGAACCAGACGGTCGCGATCTTGCTGTTGATCGGATAGGCGGGCGCCTCGAAGACACCGACCATCAGCCGCAACGCGATCAGCGCCACGAATCCGCCGATGATCCCCATGAAGAACGTCGCGAGCGACCACAGGATCAGGCACGCCGGATAGAGCAGCCGCGGCGGGATCTTGTCGACCAGCCAGCCACCGGGCAGCTGCAACGCGGCGTAGGTCCAGCCGAAGGCCGACAACAGCAGGCCCTGTTCCGCTTTGGTCAGCTCGAGTTCGCCGGCGATCGCGGGCATCGCGATCGACAGGTTCGAGCGGTCGAGGTAGTTGATGACGACGGTGACGAACAACATCACCGCGATGAGCACCCGGAACCGGGTCGGGCGCACAGTGGTCTGGACGGAAGTCGTCATCGCGCTCACCATTCCGCGAACGAGCCGTCGGTGTGCCGCCACACCGGATTCCGCCAGCGATGTCCCTCGGCCGCGCGTTCGGTGACGTACTCCTCGTTGATCTCGATGCCCAGCCCCGGCCCGCGGGGGATGGCGACCTGTCCCTCGTCGTAGGCGAACACCGACGGATCCGCCAGATAATCCAGGAGATCGTTGCTCGTGTTGTAGTGGATGCCGAGGCTCTGTTCCTGGATCGTGGCGTTGTAGCAGCCCGCGTCGATCTGCAGGCACGCCGCCAGCGCGATCGGGCCAAGCGGGCAGTGCAGGGCCAGGCCGACGTCGTAGGCCTCCGCCATGTGCGCGATCTTGCGTGCTTCGGTGATGCCGCCGCAGTGCGACGGGTCCGGCTGGATGATATCGACGGCGCCCGAGGCCAGCACCGCCTTGAAATCCCACCTCGAGTACAGCCGCTCGCCGAGCGCGATCGGGATCGGCGAGTTGCGCAGGACGTCGGCGAACCCGTCGACGTGCTCGGACAGCACCGGCTCCTCGACGAACATCAACCGGTACGGCTCCAGTTCACGCAGCAGGACCTTGGCCATCGGCTTGTGCACGCGGCCGTGGAAGTCCACCCCGATGCCGATGTCCGGGCCCACCGCCTGGCGCACCGCGTCCACATTGGCCACACAGCGGTCGACCTTGTCCCATGTGTCCAGATAGGACAGTTCCTCGGTGCCGTTCATCTTCACCGCGCTGAATCCGCGATCGACCACCTCACGCGCGGCGCGGGCGGTCTCGGCGGGGCGGTCTCCGCCGATCCACGAGTACACCTTGATCCGGTCGCGCACCCGGCCGCCGAGCAGTTCGTGGACCGGGACGCCGAGCGCCTTGCCCTTGATGTCCCACAGCGCCTGGTCGATCCCGGCCAGCGCGCTCATGTGGATACCACCGCCACGATAGAACCCGCCGCGGTAGAGCACCGTCCACAGATCCTCGATCCGCGAAGGATCCTTGCCGATCAGGTGGTCGGAAAGCTCCTCCACGGTGGCGGCCACCGAAGCGGCCCGGCCCTCCAGGACCGGTTCACCCCAGCCGGTGACGCCCTCGTCGGTTTCGATCTTCAGGAACGACCAGCGCGGCGGCACCTGATATGTCGTCATTGACACGATCTTCATGGGTCTCTTCCTTAGTCCTGGTGCCAAATCCTGGAAAATTCGCGGGCACGGGCGCCGACCGCGTCCGCGTCGTCACCCGGCCGGTAGAGGCAGGAACCCAGCCCCGCCCCGGCCGCCCCGGCGGCGGCCCAGTCCGCCAGGTTCGCTTCGTCGACGCCGCCGACCGGCAGCAGCCCGATTTCGCGTGGCAGCACGGCACGCCACGCCTTCATGCCCCCGATCCCGACCGCGCCGGCGGGGAACAGCTTGAGATTCCGCGCTCCCGCGGCCACCGCGGCGAAGGCCTCGGTGGGCGTGGCCACGCCGGGATACGGCGTCATCCCCTCGGCCACGGCGGCGGAGATCACCGCGGGATCGGTGTTGGGCGCCACGATCATCCGCGCCCCGGCCGCCCGCGCCCGGCCGACGTCTTCGGTGGTGAGCACGGTGCCCGCGCCGATCTCGCACCATTCGCCGAACGCGTCGGTGAGCAGGCGGACGCTCTCGAACGGCTCGGGCGAGTTCAGTGGCACCTCGATGGCGGGGAAGCCCGCGTCGACGAGCGCCCGGCCGATTCCGACGACCTCGGCCGGGGTCACTCCGCGCAGGATCGCGATCAAACCGGTCACGGCTTCAGTGTCCTTTCGAGACGGTCTTCGAGCAGTCCGGCGGCCGTCGCGATACGCCACAGCCCCCGGACGGTGATCTCCTCGGAGAGCACGGTGGCCTCAACTCCCCTTCCGGCGAGTGCGGCGGCATAACGACGGCAGAGTTCGCTCGCTCCACAAAGGACGACGTGCGTGTCCGACGCGTGCAGCAGATGCGAAACCTCGTCGGCGATCAGGACGCCGGAGAGGTAGTCGGGCAACGACTCCGGCTCCAGTACGCCGTCGAGCACGAGCGGCCGGGCGCCGAACGCCTCGGTGGCGAGTCCTCGCGAACGCCGTCCCGCGGCCAGTCCCCGCGAGAAGGCCGCGTCGTCGGCGACCGGATCGGCGGCCGTGCGGGCGAGAATGCCGTGTGCGGTCAGCAATCCGTACAGTTCGCCGGTCATCGCGGTGGTGAAGCCGGTGACGATCCCGTTCTCGACGCGGACCCATTTGCTGTGCGTACCGGGGAGCACCACGGTGAGCGGTCCGCCGGGGTGCCCGAGCGTCTCGAGCGCGCCGACGAGTTGCGTTTCCTCGCCGCGGATCACGTCGCCCGGGTCGTCACCGGACGGGATCCGCAGCCCCGGCACGAGATGGAGCACGCCGTCTCGATGGGAAACCGGGACGAGCGAAGGGAAATCGAGCGGCGCCGGGACGGTGCGATAGCCGGAGTCGGTCCAGCCCTGCGCGCTGCCCACCATCCCGGAGGCGAGCGCGGGAAGCCCGGGATACGTCGTCAGCCAGTCGCCGCAGGCCTGCCGGAAGGCCGACTCGTAGGCGGCCGCCCTCGCTCGCGGATCCCGGAGGTCCACGTCCTCGGTCGTGGTGAGCAGTCCGCGCCCGGCGTCGCGGGAGGCCAGGATCTCGCCCTCCCTGCCGAGCAGCCAGGCGCGCTGACCGGAGGTCCCCCAGTCGAGCGCGATCAAGGCGGGTTCAGTGTCCGTCACGAGCGACATCGTGCGGTCGCGTTCCCGATAATGCGATCGCCGTCCCTATATGTAGGATCCAGCCATGTCCGACACGGCACCGCCCGGCACCCAGACCCTCGCCCGCGGCCTCGCGGTGATCCGCGCGGTCGCGAACGGCGCGACCGACCTCCGCGCCCTGGTCGACCACACCGGCCTGGGCCGCAGCACCGCGCACCGGCTGGTCCAGCTGCTGGTCAGCGAGGGCTATCTGCGCAGCGGACGGGACGGCTACACACTCGGGCCGACCTTGATCGAGCTGGGTTTCCAAGCCCTGCACGGAAGTCCGCTGCCGGTGGTCGCCCGGCCGGTGCTGGAGGAGCTGGCGGAGCAGTTGCGGGACACCGTGCACCTGGCCGTCCGCGACGGGGATTCCGTGCTGTACCTGGACAAGCTGCCGGGTTCACGGGGCGCGGAGATGCGCTCCCGTATCGGGCACCGGATGCCGTTGACCCGCACCGGGGTCGGCATGGCGCTGCTGCTGGACTCCGCGCCGGAGTGGCGGGAGCTGTATCTGGCCGAGACACCGGCGGAACCCGGCCGGGTGCGCCCGGAGGACGTCGACGCCTTCCTGGCGCGGATGCGCGAGTACGCGGAGTCCGGGGTGGCGATGGACCTGGAGGACAACGAACCGGGGATCCGCTGTGTCGCGGCGCCGATCCGGGACGCCACCGGCGCGATCGCCGGCGCCATCAGCGTTTCGGCGACCCGGCCGTACATGCCCGCCGCCCGCATGCGCGGCCTGAACCGCGTCGTCGGCCGCGCGGCGCGACAGGTCTCCGCCGGGCTCGGCCACCGCGAACCCTAGGTCCGTCAGATGCCCAAAGCGCCCACGAGCAGCGCGCTCACCGCGTCACGGTTGGCGGGGACGTCCTCCCAGCGCAACCTCCGGCCCGCCTCGACCACCACCCCGAAACCCGCGTGCACGAGCACCCTCGCCTGACGCTGGCCGAGTTCCGGCCTGGCCGACCGTAATTCCCTTTCCCAGACGGCGATGTGCTCGCGCTGCGCGCTGACCAAGGGCCGCTGCAGAGCGGCCGGGAGGCCCGCCAGTTCCGCGTTGGCGACGCTCGTGAGCGCGGTGTGCTCGAAGCTGTACGCCACATACGTCCGCGCCAGTGCGAGCAGGGCTTGGCCCGGGTCGCCGACACCGCGAAGGTTCTGTTCCACCGCCTGGGCCAGAATCCCCGCGGCCTGCAGGCAGGCGGCGGCGAGGATGTCGGCCTTACCGGGGAAATACCGGTAGAGCGCGGACGGCACCAGCCCCACGGCCTCGGCGATCCGGCCGTTCGTGACGTTGGCGAACCCGTCCTGTTCGAACAGCGGGATGGCGGCCGCGATGATCTCCGAACGCCGGGTACGCGACTCCGGGCTGGACGGCAGCTCGACGGCGTGTGCGCTCCCGCCACCCGTCGCCGGGTCGGTCGCGGCCACCCGCAGCGCCGACTCCACCAGCACCTCTTCGACCCGGCGCTGGGCGATCGACGTGCGGTGCATCGTGATGGACCCGATCACGCCGAGCGCCGCCACGGCCCGCAGGCCCGCGTCGGGGAGCGGGTACTCCCGCTGCACCGCGTCGGCCACCCGGTCCACGACCTGACCGAATTTCAGCGCGAGCGAATGCCGGTCGTCACGGTCGAGATACCGGGATTCCCAGCGGTACAGGCCGCTCGACGCCCGATGGGTGACCGTGCCCCGCGTGACGGCGGCGAGGACCTCCGCCAGCGGCGCGCCGGGCGCGACCTCGTCGAGGGTGGCGACGAGCCGGTCGGCCATGACGTTCGCGCACGCGGCGAACAGCGCGTACTTGTTCGGGAAGTGCCGGTACAGGGCCGCCGCGGTGATGCCGACGTCGGCGGCGATCTCCTCCATCGACGCCGCGTGGTAGCCGTGTTCGCTGAAGATCCGGCCGGCCGCGTCGACGATCGTCTGCTTGCGGTTGCGGGGCCGGACGGCCGCGGTCGAGTCGGCGCTCATCGCGGGTGCCGAGCGGCTGCGGACGGGAACTGGGCCATGCGGGGAAGTCAACCACGAACCGGATCACCGGCATGGGAACTGACCGGCGAAGACCGGGCCCTGATGTGATTCCCGATTAACTTATGGGTTCTCAACCGGCGCTTTGGCATGCATACTGGCTTCGCGACCAGTCCCGTTCCGACACCTGAGGATGGCCATGTCGACCGCTTCGGCTCCCGCCTCGTCCTTCCGGCACCACTGGATGGCGCACGCGGCGACGCACGCGATGATGCGTCCGGACAAGCCCGCCCTGCGGTACCTCGGGGAGACGACCACCTGGGCGGAGCTTTCAGAGCGGTCCTTGCGGTTGGCCGCCGGGCTCGCCGCGCACGGGGTCGCCGAAGGCCATCGGGTGGCCACGCTGACCTTGAACCACCCGTGGTTCGTGGAAACCGTGTTCGCGGCGAACAGCCTGGGCGCCATGGCCGTCCCCCTCAGTTTCCGGCTCGCGCCGGCGGAGCTCGACTACATCCTCGCCGACTGCACACCGTCCGCCATCGTCGTCGACGAGCGGCTGCTGCCCCTGCTCGACGCCGCGCCGAAGGCCGCGTCGATCGGGACGGTGCTCGTGCTCGGAGAGGCGTACGAGGAATTCCTGACCGCGCACGAGCCGCTGGAGCTGCCGGACGTCAGCGAAGAGTCGACCGCGCTGATCATGTACACCTCGGGCACCACCGGCAGACCGAAAGGGGTGATGCTGTCCCATCGCAACCTGCAGATGCAGGCGATCACCTGCATCCGGGCGATGAAGATCTTCGACGACACCGACGTCGCCTTCCTGACCGCACCCTTCTTCCACATCGCGGGCCTGGGTTCGATCGTGGCGAACTTCCTGGTCGGCGGCGTGGTCGTGATCCATCCACTGGGCGCCTTCGATCCGCGCGCGGTGCTCGACGCCTACGAGCGCGAAGGCGCCACGGTGGTGTTCAACGTCCCCCAGCAATGGGACCTGATCTGCGCTCAGCCGGACATCGCCGACCGCGACCTGAAACTGCGGATCATCAGCTGGGGCGCGGCTCCCGCGTCCAGGACGACACTCCTCGCCATGGCCGAGAAGTTCCCCGGTGCTCTCAACGTGGCCGTGTTCGGCCAGACCGAGACCTCCCCGATCACCTGCGTCCTCAGCGGCGAGGACTCGATGCGCAAACTCGGCTCCGTCGGCAAACCGATCCCGACCCTTCAATACCGCGTCGTGGACGACGACATGAACGACGTCGCACCGGGCGAGGTCGGCGAGATCGTCTATCGCGGTCCGACGGTGACCAAGGGGTACTGGAAGAAACCTCGGGAGACCGCGGAAGCCTTCGCCGGTGGCTGGTTCCACTCCGGCGATCTGGTCTGCCAGGACGAAGACGGCTTCATCTGGGTGGTCGACCGCAAGAAGGACATGATCATCAGCGGTGGCGAGAACATCTACTGCGCCGAACTGGAGAACGCCATCTCCGCGCATCCGTCGGTGGTGGAGGTCGCCGTGATCGGCAGGCCCGACGAGCGCTGGGGCCAGGTGCCGGTCGCGTTCGTCACCACTCCGCCCGACGGCGGACCGTCCTTGGCGGAACTGGCCGAATTCCTCGAAGGCAGGCTCGCGTCCTTCAAGCTGCCCAAGGATCTCGTGGTCGTCCCCGAACTCCCGCGCAACGCGGGCGGGAAGGTGGTCAAGGGTTCGCTCCGCGACCTGGACGAGAAACGCGTACGTCACTAGCGAATCACTCATCGGATGCCTACCAAGGAAGTTAGGTCAGTAAATGAGCGATCTCAGCAGGAGGAACGTCCTGTCCCTCGGTGTCGCCTTGGGGCTGGTCGGCGCGGCGAGCGTCGCACCGGCCTGGGGTGCGACGCGATCCGGTTCGGCCGCCGACCCGTGGTGGGTCTGGGACGACGAAATCGACCGCATCATGGCGAGGATCCTCGAGGCGGGCCAGGTTCCGGCGGTCAACACCGCGCTGAAACCCTGGGTGGACAACAACGATCCGCTGCCCGGCGGCCTGCCCGCCGATCTCGCCGGCTACCTCCAGGGCGTCCACAAGCTGCCGTCCTGGGCCGACCCCGCGAAACTGCGCCGCGCGGCCGATTTCAACCGGCGCAAGGACACCTATCTGTTCATGTTGTACGGGCTCGGCAGCGGCATCATGAGCACCGTCATCCCACGTGAGGCCAAATCGGTCTACTGGTCCGCGGGCGGGGCCGACATGCAGGACCGCGCGGCCAAGACGTTCACCTTCGGCTACGACCTGAGCGACCTGAACGCTTTCGAACCCGGCGGCCAGTTCGTGGTCACCGCCAACAAGACCAGGCTCGTGCACGCCGCGGTGCGGCATCTGCTGCCGCAGTCGGCGCATTGGAAGGCCGTCGCGGACGAGCGGATCCCGATCAGCAACGGCGACATCCTGGTCACCTTCCACAGCCTCGGCACCTACGTGCACCGGAAGCTGCGCGAGTGGAAGGTCCCGATGTCGGCCGCCGACGAAGAGGCCTTCCTCCACATGTGGCAGGTCGCCATCCACCTGCTCGGCGTCCGGGAGGAGTTCATCCCGAAGACGTGGGCCGCCGCGCACGCGCAGTCGGCGCAGGTGCTCACCCCGATCCTTTCCCCATCGCACGAAGGGAAAGAGCTCGCCGAAGACCTGCTAGGGCTGACCGCGCAGATCGATCTGGGCGTCACCCGCGGATTCCTCAACGAATTCGTACGCTACGTGCTGAGCGACGCGATCGGCGACTGGCTCGGACTGCGCCGCGACTACGCGTCCGCGGCCCTCATCCGCACTGCGTGGCCCGCCTACATCGCCTTCCGCGAGGGGCTGATCCCCGTCATGCCCGCCGGTTTCTACATGTTCGACCAGCTGGTGCGCGCGCTGGCGATGCTGTTCCTCAACAAGGGCACCTCGCCGACGACCACCCCCATCACGATCCCGACCGGGAACCGGCCGGGCGCCTGACCGGTGGTCGGAGGGGCTTCCCAAAGGTGACGTGATGCGAAAGCCACTTTCGCAACGTTGAAGGTTGCGAAAGTGGCTTTCGCAACGCCTCCGCGCCAGACCGCTCGGCCGAGGCACGTGGCGCCACGAACGCGTGTCGCGAAAGCCACTTTCGGGACGTCAGACGTCGCGAAAGTGGCTTTCGCGACACGCCACCCCCGGCAACCAGGACAGATCTCACCATTCACGACCGCCGAATCCACCTCGGCGTGACAATTTTCCGCGTCTCAGTAGTTTCCACGACGCGCGTTTCCCCGGAATCCCGCTATATCTGGGAATCCGTTCCGGCCTCGGAACGGTTCTTCCGAGAGGACATGCGCAATGAAGCGTGGATCAACGTGGGGCGCCGCGGTTCTCAGTGCGGTGACCGCACTTCTCGTGGCGGCGGTACCGGCCGCCGCCGAAGAGAGTCCGTATGCCCGCGGCCCGGCGCCGACGAAAGCCAGTATCGAAGCGGATCGCGGTACGTTCCAGACCGCCACCGAGAAAGTCCCCGCCGGACAAGGTTTCGGCGGCGGGACGATCCACTACCCGACCGCCACCGGCCAGGGTACGTTCGGCGCGATCGCGATCGCGCCCGGCTTCCTGGAGTCGGAGGCGGCGATCGCCTGGTACGGCCCGAGGCTGGCGTCCCAGGGTTTCGTCGTCATCACGTTCTCGACCAACAGCCTCTGGGACACCCCGGACAGGCGCTCGGACCAGCTGCTCGCGGCGCTGCGTTACGTCACCGATTCGAGCCAGGCCAAGAGCCGGGTCGACCCGAACAGGCTGGCCGTCATGGGGCATTCGATGGGCGGCGGCGGGGCGCTGATCGCGTCCCAGAAGGCGCCCACGCTGAAGGCGGCGATCCCGCTGACGGGCTGGAATCCGAACACGACGTTCTCCGACCTGAAGGTCCCCACCTTCGTCGTCAGTGCCCAGAACGACTTCATCGCCCCGGACGGCTCCCATTCCCGGCCGTTCTACCAAAGCCTTCCCGCGTCGCTGGACAAGGCGTACATGCTGCTGGCCGGGGCCGGCCACATGGCGCCCACGAACCCGAACGTGACCATCGCGAAGTACAGCCTTTCGTGGCTCAAACGCTTCGTGGACCAGGACACCAGGTACGAGCAGTTCCTGTGCCCGCTTCCGGCGAACGACCCGAAGATCGCCGTGTACCAGGGAACCTGCCCGATCGACTGACGCCGGGCGTCCCGCGGCCGCTGTGCTCCCAGGAGGTCACAGCGGCCGCTGCTCGACCCAGACGGCCAGCTGGGTCCGGTTCACGAAGTCGAGCTTGTGCGAGATGTGCTGCAGATGCGTCTCCACCGTGCGCCGGGCGATGACCAGCCTCGCCGCGATCTCCCGGTTGCTCAGCCCGGCCGCGACCAGCCGCGCGATCTCCGATTCGCGGGGCGTCAGCGGCGCGAGCACGGCCTGCTCGCCGACGGGCTCGGACGGCGGGCCGCTCAGGGCGTCGTGCGGGTTCCGCCGCCGTCCCTCGGCGAACGCGGCGTCGAACCGCGCCGCTCCCAAGGCGTTCCGGGTGGCCTTGTGGAACATCCGGTGGGTCATCGTGACGGCCACGTCGGGTTTGGCGCTGCAGCGGTCCCACAGCGTGGCGGCGGTTCCGAACAGTTCCGCCGCACGGACCCAGTCCTCGCGCCGCGCGGCCACCCAGGCGAGGCTGTCCACCCGGTAGGCCACCGACAGCACGTCGGAGGCGCGGAGGTCGATCTCCAGCGCGGCACGGATCCAGCGTTCCCCCTCGTCGAGATCTCCGCCGAAACAGACCTCCGCGACCCCCAGCCCGAACAGGGCCATGGAGCGATACCGGTACTCCCCCGCTTCTTCGCACAGCCGACGCATCGAGCCCAGCAGCTCCCGCGCTCCATGGAGATCCCCTCGGTAGGCGAGAGCGACCCCCTGGATGAACATCGGGTGCATCTGCCGTCGTACGTCGCCTCGCTCACCGAACAGCCGCACCGCCTCCGCCGCGCGGATCATGGTGTTCGGCTCGATCGACAGCATCCTCACGAAGGCACTCGCATGCGCGATGTAGGGAGCCGCGTCTTCGTCCCCGAGCGTCTCGGCGGCGGCCAACCGCCGCCGGGCAAGCGGCAGATCCGCGTGCAGCGCGGCGCACAGGGCCGCGATCGCCAGCCCCCTCGCCCGTCCCGGGGTCTCCGGCGGCGCCGCGTCGAGCGCGCGATCGATCCAGTCCCGCAGTTCCCAGGCCGCGCCGCGGGCCACCCAGTATTCGATCGTGCCGGTGGCCATCTCCAGCGCCACCCGGCTTTCACCGGGGGTTCGAAGCGACCACGACAACGCTTCGCGGATGTCGGCGTGGGCGGCCGTCAGGCGCTCGTAGGCCTCGTCCTGCCCAGGCCCGAACCAGGCTTCGGCGGCCTGGGCGATGAGCCGGGCGTAGTGGTCACGGTGCTTCCTCGCCACGGCGAGCTCGTCTCCCGAAGCGGCGAGCCGCCGTCCGCCGTATTCGCGGAGGAGCCGGAGCATCCGGTAGTGGACCCTGTCCGTGCCGTCGATCCGGGCCAGCACCGATTTGTCGACCAGACCGTCCACCGCGTCCAGTACGGCCAGGGAGTCCAAACCGCCCTCCTCGGCACAGACGGCCTCGACGCCCGCCAGATCGAACTGCCCCGCGAACACCGAACAGCGCGCCCAGACGATCCTCTCGGTCTCGGTGCAGAGGGAGTGGCTCCAGTCGATCGTGGCGCGCAGCGTCCGATGCCGCTCGACGGGCATCCGGAGGCCGCTCGCCAGCACCCCCGAATTCTGCTCGACCCGATCGGCGATCTGCGACGGCGACAAGGCGCGGATCCGGGCCGCCGCCAGTTCGATCGCCAGCGGCAGTCCGTCGAGGCCACGGCAGAGGCGGACGACGTCCGCGACGTTGCCTTCCGTGACCTCGAACGCGGGCAGGACGTTGGCGGCGCGCTCCGCGAACAGCCGTACCGCGCCGAAGGTGAGCGCCGCTTCGGGTGTGGCGAGCTCGTCCCGGGGCACGGCCAGGGGCGGGATCGTCAGGACCTGCTCACCGGCGAGCCCCAGGGAGCAGCGGCTGGTGGCGAGGACCACGAGCTCCCGGCATTCCCGCAGCAACGCCGTCACCAGCTCCACGCTGCCGTCGCGGAGATGCTCGCAGTTGTCCAGCAACAGCAAAGACCGCCGGGGACGCAGATACGCGACGACGGCGTCCAGGTCGGTGCGCCCCGCCGTGTCGTGCAGGCCGAGGCTGTCGGCGACCGCACGCGGGACGAGCCGTTCGTCCCGCAGTTCCCCCAGCCCGGCGACCGCGACGCCGCCGGGGAACTCCCGGGTGAGCGAACTGGCCACCTGGGCCGCCAGGCGGGTCTTGCCCACCCCGCCGGCGCCGGTCAAGGTCACCAGGCGTCCCGCGCCGAGCAGCCGCCGGACCTCGTTCTCCTCGTCCGCACGGCCGACGTAAGTCGTCAGGGGCCGCCGCCGGATGTCCCGGACGTCACTGTCGCTCGTCATGCCTCATCACCCGCCGAACCGTCGATCGCCTATCGAAGCATGCCCTGCCGGGGTGACGTGGGCTGTTCGCACCACAGCCGGGCCCGCGCCGCATAATGCCCCGGACCGGAGAGACACGTGGGGGCACTCGATGACCGACCAGCTCACCGCCGCGAGGGAACAGGTCGAACGCACCCTCGGCCCGAAGGTCGCGAAACGACTCGCCAAGTTCGACGACGGGACCCTGTACGTGTCGGCCGGCGGGTGGGCCGAGTTCCTGGCCTGGCTGGTGGATTTCGCCGTCTACCTCCTGGGCACGGCGATCGGTTTCGTCGTGTTCGCGGTCGCCACCCGGAACAGGGTGATCCCCGACAGCGCGGCGCTGCTGACGCTGCTCGGCCTGCTGATCGGTGTCCCGGTGCTCTATGGCCTGTTCTTCGGCGACGGCCGCGTGCTCGGCGCCGCGTTCACCGGGACCCGGCTCGTCCGGATCAAGGACGGCGGGCGGATCGGCGCGGCGGCCTGCTGGGCCATGGTCGTGCGCACCCTGCTGTTCCCCCTCCTGCTCGCCGCGATGGTGCTCACCGGATCGGGCGGCGTCGGGTCGGTCAGGAGGGTCAGCATCGACGAAGAGGCGACGCGGCGGCTCCGTATCGGCTAGGCGGCATCGGCTAGGCCGTGTCCCACTCCGGCGCGTCGACGAAGTGGACGTCGTACCGCTCGTGCAGGCGCTCGACTTCCTCCGGCGCGACGTTCCCGCGCAGGATCTCGGGCAGGACGCGGAAATAGCCGAACCGGTCGACGCCCGGCGCCAGCGTGATGAGGACGTCCGCGGCCCGGTCCGGCGGCGCGGCGAACGCGTGCCGCACGCCCGGCGGGATCACCACGTATCCCCCTCGCTCGACCGTGACCGTTTCCGTGCCCACCAGCATGCGCAGCGCCCCTTCCAGCACGTAGAAGGCCTCCGCGGATTTCTCGTGGTAGTGCGGTTTCGTGCCGGGTTCCCCGGCTCGGAGCGACAACCGGTTGGCGCCGAGAAACCCGCCCGTGTGCTCGCCGTCGGCCAGCAACCACAACGCGGGCTTCTCGATGACTTCCGCGTCCTTCTCCTGCATCACCCAGGCTTCGTTCGCCATCTCGTTCCCATCTAGTTGAAGTCTTCAACCAAAGCTAGCCCGAAGTGGTTGAAGCCGTCAACTGTTACGGTGTGTGCCGTGACCGACTGGCTCGACCCGGAACAGCAGCGCGACTGGCGTGCGTTCATCGAAGGCTCCGTGCGCTTCATCGACCTGCTCGACCGGCGGCTGCGCGAGGAGCACGGCCTTTCGCTGGCCGAGTTCGAACTCCTCGTGCGGCTGTCCGAAGCCACCGGCCGGTCGATGCGCATGGCGGACCTGGCGAAATCGGCGTACTACTCGCGCAGCCGGCTGTCGCACCGCGTCGGCGGGCTGGAAAGCCGGGGCCTGGTCCAGCGGGAATCGACCGCCGACGACGGCCGTGGTGTGCGGGCGCGGCTCACCGACAAGGGGTACGAGACCCTGCTGCGCGCGGCGCCGGACAACCTCCGCACGGTTCGCGACCACTTCGTGGACGTGATCGCGCCCGAAGACCTCCAGGCCGTCGGCCGCGCCATGCGCGCCGTCTCCGCGCGGCTCGATCTGTGACGTGCGTCCGGTGAGCTGCCCGTCATACCGCCACCCGGTAATGTCCCGATCATGAGCGACGCGCCGCCGACCCCTTCCGAGGCCTTCGACCTTCTGCTCTCCGGTAACCGGCGTTTCGTCGCCGGAACCCCGGAACACCCGAACCAGGACGCGGTACGCCGCGCCGAAACCGCTCCCGAACAGAGCCCTTTCGCCGTCCTCTTCGGCTGTTCCGACTCGCGACTGGCCGCCGAGATCATCTTCGACCGCGGGCTCGGCGACCTGTTCGTCGTCCGCACCGCCGGCCACGTCGCCGGTTCGGAGGTGCTGGGCAGCATCGAGTACGCCGTCAGCATCCTCAAGGCTCCCCTGGTCGTCGTCCTCGGCCACGACTCCTGTGGCGCCGTCGCCGCGACCCGCGCGGCGCTGACCGGCGGACTCGGCACCAACAGCTTCGTCCGCGACGTCATCGAGCGGGTCACCCCGAGTGTGCTCGCCGCCCAGGCCGCCGGGCTCACCGAGAACGACGACATCATCGACGAGCACATCCGCCACACCGTCGACCTCCTCGTCGACCGCTCCAGGCTGCTCGCCGACAAGATCGAGGCAGGCGAGACCGCCGTCGCCGGGCTGTCGTACCACCTGGCCGACGGCAACGCGCGGGTCGTCACCACCCGCGGGCTGGGCTAACTCGGCAGGAGCGCTCCCGCCAGCGCGAGAACGGTTCCGGCACCCGCCGCGACCAGGATCGTGGTCACCACTCCGCGCCGTAACACGAACAGCAGGACCCCGGCACCGGCGAGTACGGCGTACTGCCATGCCTGGGTCAGGCTGAGCGCGAGCGGGACCGCCGAGCCGAGGATGGCCCCGACGGCGGCCGGGCCTGCGCCGTCGAGGAACGCCCGCACGTTCGGGTTGCCGCGGAGCCGGTCGAAATGCTTGGCACCGAAGAGAATGAAGAGAAACGACGGGGCGAAGGCGACCAGCGAGGCGAGGAGGCCGCCGGCGAGCCCCGCCGCCGCGTAGCCGACGACGGCGACGGTCTGCACGACCGGCCCCGGGGTGACCTGGCCGAGCGCGACCGCGTTGAGGAACTCCCCCGCGGTCATCCAGCCGTAGGTGTTCACCGCGTCGTCCTGCATGAGCGGGATGATCACGAAACCGCCGCCGTAGGACAGCATCCCGACCTTGAGCGCCACCCACGCCACCGACGCGAACACCCCGGCACCCGCGGCCGCGGCGGCCAAGGATTGGACGGGGACGGCGAACAGCGCGGCGGTGGACTCGCCGCGGCGTGCGCGGTTCACGGTCAGCTCGATCAGGCCGCAGCCCAGCAGGACGAGCACCAGCCACGGACCGAGGAAGGCGGCCGACGCGACACCCGCGACGACGTACAGCGCCCAGCGCACGCGCCCCGTGGTGGCCGCGCGCCGCCACCCCGCCGGGATCAGGCCGACGCCCGCGTGCACCGCGACGGCGGCGACCGCCGCACCCGCTCCCGCTCCGGCGCCGCGGACCCATGCTGGCGGCGAACCGGTGAGGAACAGCGCGGCCAGCGCCAAGATCACGACGAGGCCGGGCACGATGAACGCCGCGCCGCCGACCAGCGCCCCCGCGCGGCCGCGCACCCGCCACGCGGTGAAGATCGCCAGCTGGGTCGACGCCGGGCCGGGCAGCAGGTTGCAGGCGGCGATCGCGTCCTCGAACTCCTGATCCGACAGCCAGCCCCGGCGTTGCACGCACAACTTGCGCAGCAGGGCGATATGCGTCGGCGGGCCACCGAAACCGATGCAGCCGATCCGGCCCCATTCCCGGAGGACGGTTCCCAGGCCGGCGTCCTGAGTGGACTTGTGCGGCATCGCGGGCTCCTGTTCGCCGTGCGATGTCACCGGGCCGCCGGCTGGAACAGCTCGACCGGATTGCCCGCCGGGTCGTCGAAAACGATCTGACGACCGCCCGGCCCGGTCACGACGTCACTGCGGAACTCGACGCCCGCCGCACGCAGCCTGGTGACCTCGGCGTCGATGTCCTCGACGAGGAGATGGATGCGATTCCAGCCGCCCGGCGCCGGTTTCGTGCCGTCCGGCATCGGACGGCCCGCCGAACTCGCCGGACCGCTGAGCAGCAGCCGGAGATTCCCGCGCACCACGTCCGCGAACGCGGGCAGCACACTCGAACGCACGGTGAAATCCAGGTGCCCGGTGTAGAACTCGACGGCCGCCGCGACGTCGTCGACCAGATAACGCACACTCACCAGATCCGAAGTCATGTCCTCTTCACCTCGTCGTACCGGTTCTTCAGCTGGGCGGTCAGGAACCCGATCCGGCGGTCCAGTTCGGCGGCGAGGCGACGGAACGCCGGATAGGTCTCGCCCGTGTCGTCGATCTCCCGCGCCGGGTCCGGCAGGCTCCAATGGACGACGCGCGGATGCCCGGGGAACTCCGGGCAGACCTCGCGGACCCGGTCGCAAAGGCTGATCACCCAATGGAATCGCCTGTTCCGGAGACCGTCCACATGGGACGGTTCATGGTCGAGGACGATGCCGCGCTCGGCCATGACGCGCACCGCGTCCGGATGCAGCGGTTTCGGATGGCTGCCCGCGCTGGCCACCTCGACCGACGGACCGGCCCGGTGCCGCAGCAGCGCCTCGGCCATCGGCGACCGTCCACTGTTGCCGGTGCACACGAACAGCACCTTGAGCCGGGAACCGGTGGCCTTCGCGTCCGCCGGATCCGGTACGAGAGCGGGATGCAGCGAGCCTCCCGCCTGGGCGAGCGCGTCCGCACACCGCCCCAGATCCAGGTGATAGTAGGTGTCGCGGCCGTCGAAACTGCTTCTCCGCGCCTTGACCAGCTCCGCCGCCCGCAGCTTGCGCAGGTGATAGGACACCAGGTTCTGCGGCTGGCCGACCAGTTCCACCAGCTCGCGCACCCGGCGGTCGCCGTGCGACAACTCGCGCAGCAGCCGCCAGCGCAGCGGATCACTCGCCAGCCGCACGAACGGCGGCGGATCGGACATCTCGGCGGTCGCCACGCGGTGAAGATACATCAATACGGGTTGATGTATCTAGACCTCGGCGTGCGGGGCGGTTACCGTCGTGAGGTGCCGTCTCCCGAGATCGTGGAGTTGTCATGACCGCTGACCCGCCGCACCTGCCGCCCAGCGACGAAAACCTCGAGAAACTGATCGACGCGCTGACCGAGCGCTTTCCCGCCGGTCGCGAGGAGGTCGAAGCGATCGTCCACCGGAACTTCACCGAGCTCAGCTCCGACGCCCCGGTGGACGCGTACCTCCTCCAACTGACCGAAGGCAAGACCGCGGACGAACTTCGCGCCCGCTATCCGGCGCATCACTGAGGTTCCTGCCCGGGAGCCACTGCTTCCGCGCTGGAGGCGGTGTCGCGAAAGCCACTTTCGGGACGTCTGATGTCCCGAAAGTGGCTTTCGCGACCCCCGGGCAAGCGCCCAGCCAGACCCGGCGAGCAAGAAACACCGGCAGAGCGAGCCCCGCATGGACGACACGCGTGATCAGACAGACGACACGCGTGATTGGACGGACGACACGACCGCGGCCGGATTCCGCCACGTGCCGTCCGCAGGAACACACGCGCCGTCCGACTGATCACGCGTGTCGTCCGACTGATCACGCGAAAGCGCCATTCCGCGCAACCGCGGTAGGTCTTCAGGCCACACGGCGGGCGCGTGAGAGGGCGAGCCATCCGACGATCGTGGCGAGCAGCCCGAGCACCAGCGCGATGAACCCGCCGACGATTCCGTAGCCGGTGCCGGGACCACCCTCGGCGGCGGCCACGACGTAACCACCGCCCGCCATCCCGAGCAGCCCCGCCGTGAGCGCCACGAAGGTCCCGCGCCGGGAGTCGCCGGAGCGCTTGCGAGCGAGGGCCAAGCCTCCGGCGATCAACCCGATCACGCCGGCCAGCGCGGCCACCAAGGACCAGAGACGGCCTGAGGTCAGGGAGGCGGCGGCGATCGGCTCGGCCAGCAGATGGACCGACATGGGGTGCTCCTTCGTTCGATGACTGGGTCACCCTGGATGGTGTCCGCCGGGATCGCGTCGGTCGTCCGGCGAACGCGGACAATCCGGGCTACCGCCGATGCCGCAGGAGAGCGCGGACTACCACGTCCGCGGTAGTCCGCGGATGGTCCGCGCGGACGAGTCGCTCCGGCGGGCGGCTGGCTAGGGTGCACGCATGAGCAGGGTCTGGGACTGGGTGATCGCCGCCGGGGTGACGGCGGTCCTGCTCGTCACGGGACTGTCCGGTGTGGACTCCACGACGAGCCTCGACCCGCTGGGCCACGTGCTGCTGGTCGCCGGTGGCCTGGCGCTCGCCGCGCACCGGCGGGCGCCGATCACGGTGCTGGCCGTGGCCGGGGTGTGCGCCTTGGGATACCAGGCCCTCGGTTTCGATGTTCCCGTCGTCGCCTATCTGGTCGCGGTCTACGCCGCCGTCCGGGCCGGTCACCGGATCGTCGCCGTCGCGGGCTCGCTGTTCATGATCGCCGCGCTCCCGCTGGTGCTCCTGGCCTCCGCCAACGCCGTCACCGTGAGCGAGGCGCTCGCGCAGAGCCGGGACGCGCTCCAGCTGGCCTGGCTGATCGCCGCCGGTGCGGCGGGTGAAGCGCTGAGACAGGCCGAAAGCCGGGCCGACGAGGCCGAACGCACGCGCGAGGAGACCGCGCGGCGGCGGGCCGACGAGGAGCGCCTGCACATCGCGCGGGAGCTGCACGACTCGCTCACCCACCAGATCTCCGTCATCAAGGTGCAGGCCGAAGTCGCCGTCCACCTGGCGACGAAACGGGGTGAACCGGTGCCGGAATCCTTGCTGGCGATCCGGGAAGCCGGTCGCGAGGCGACCCGGGAACTGCGGGCGACCCTGGAGGCCTTGCGTGACGACGGAACGCACCCGCCGCACGGGCTCGACGGGATCCCCGATCTGGTGGAACGGGCGAAGTCGACAGGTCTGGACGCGACGCTGATCGTCGGCGGGCAGCGGCACGACCTGCCCGCCGCGGTGGACCGCACCGCGTACCGCATCGTTCAGGAGTCGCTGACCAATATCGCCCGGCACGCCGCGGCCAAGACCGCGTCGGTGCGGATCGACCACCGGCCCGGCGCTCTGGCCATCCGGGTCGACGACGACGGCGGGGCCACCCCGGACACCACACCGGTGCCCGGTGTCGGGCTGCTGGGTATGCGCGAACGGGTCACCGCCCTCGGCGGCAGTCTCCACGCCGGACCACGGAGTGCCGGCGGCTTCTCCGTCCAGGCCGAACTTCCCGTGGAGCGAACGTCGTGATCCGTGTCCTGCTCGTCGACGATCAGCCGCTACTCCGCAGCGGCTTCCGCGCGCTGCTCGACGTCGAGGACGACATCGAGGTCGTCGCCGAAGCCGCCGACGGGAGCGACGGCGTGGCACTCGCCAGAAAGCACCTGCCCGACATCGCGCTCATCGACATCCAGATGCCCGTGGTCGACGGGATCGAGGCGACCCGGCGCATCGCCGCCGATCCGGCCCTGTCCGGCGTGCACGTCGTCATCCTGACCAACTACGGCTTGGACGAGTACGTCTTCGACGCGCTGCGCGCGGGCGCGGCGGGTTTCCTGGTCAAGGACATCGAACCCGAGGACTTCCTGCACGCCGTCCGCGTCGCCGCCCGGGGTGACGCCCTGCTCGCGCCGTCGATCACGCGCAAGCTGATCGACCGGTACGTCACCCTGCCGCCCGGCGCCGGGACGGGTGGCGGGCTGAAGGAACTGACGAACCGCGAACGCGAAGCCGTCGCCCTGGTCGCCCGGGGCCTGTCCAACGACGAGATCGCCGGCCGCATGGTGATCAGCCCGCTGACCGCGAAGACCCACGTCAATCGCGCCATGACCAAACTCCACGCCCGTGACCGCGCGCAACTCGTCGTGCTCGCCTACGAATCCGGCCTGGTCGTCCCTGGCGACGCGGGCTAGCCCGATCAGGGCCAGCTGCCCGAGCCACCACGGGCGGACCGGACGGCTTTGCCCGTGCCCCGCGGGAAACCGTGTTTGCCGAGCCGGACCTCGGCGAGTTCGTCCGCGCTGGTCATCGTGAAGAACAGGGCGAGGAAGAGGCTCAGCACGAGCGCGCCCAGCACCGGCGCCACCGGGAGCGGCGTCAGCGTCACCAGCAGTACGAACGCGCCCAGGAGCCACGGCAGCGCCTCGAAACAGATCCGGGCGGCGAAACGCAGCAGCCACGTCCGCGCCGTCGCGTCGTGCAGGACCCACTCCCGGTATCGCTCGGGCAGCCGACGTCCGTAGACGTACTGCACCCAGCGGATCGGGCCCGGTCGCTCCATGCGAATCACCTCTTGTGGATTACCCCTTTTCGCCTCAATTCATGTACGAGTCCGTGGTTGCCGGAGAACCGGGCCGGGTAGCCCATCGGCACCGGAGCGAGATCGAGGAGGATGCCCGATGGCCGCCTGCGAAGTCTGTGGAAACGACTACGAGAAGACATTCGAGATCCACACCGTCGATGGAGGGGCGCATACTTTCGACTCGTTCGAATGCGCCATCCACCAGCTGGCGCCGATCTGCGACCACTGCGGTTGCCGCGTGGTCGGGCACGGCGTCCAGGTCGAGGACCGGTTCTTCTGCTGCGCCCACTGCGCGCGGGAAAGCGCGGTGGCCGGCGGCGAGAAGGCACGGGACGCCGTCGCCACGACTTGAGCACTGCGCCATTCGAGTGACATGGGGCTCCTCCGGGGTAGGGCGAAACCGGGTGGGGGTACCCGGCAGGCCACTGCTCCTTGGAGGAGGTCCCATGATCACCCGCATGGTCATCGACCGCGACGGCACGACACTCGAATGCGAGCGGTGTGGCCGCCCCACGGTGCACGTCGCCCGGCTCGTCGCCGACAACGGTGGTGAGGTCGGGCAGACCCTCGTGTGCACGTTCTGCCGACCTCACCGCGCGGACCAGGTCACCCGCGACGGCACGGCCGCCCACTGAGTCAGATCGCGAACCTCAGGATCGCGCCGACGCCGTCGGCCAGGCCCTCACCGCTGACGGGGACGAGATCCGCGCCTTCGGCCAGCACGGCCGCCGGAAGCGCTTCGTCCGCGCGACACCGCCTGAGATCCTCCGCGGCGGCCCCCGAAACGTCGAGGTCCTCCTTCGTGGTCGCGACCTGCGTCGGGTCGCCCGCGACCCAGACGAGCCGGTCGGCCAGCGACTCACCGTCGATCAGCAGCGTCTCGACGGCGGCCGACCGCAGGGCCGCCGTCGTCCTGGCGAGCCCGTCCACCGCCAGTCCGCCGTCGCGCCCCTGTCCGGCGCGGAAGCGGTCGATCACGTCCTGGCGACGGCGTTCCGCGTGCTCCGCCAGCACTCGCCGCACCTCGGCCTCGAGCGCCTCCGGCGCGCTCCCTTCCGCCCGGCCGCCTTCTTCGAGCTCGACGACCTTCTCGGTCCCCCGCGGCGGGAGTTCGTCGCGCACCAGCGCCCGCGCCTGCACCTCGCCCGCGAGCACCAGCACCGCGGCGCCGACGGAGTCGGCGAGCTTGACCGCCTCCCGCGCGACCTCCGCGGCGTTGCGTTCGGCGACGGCCTCCACGCGACGCTGGATGTTCCAGTAGGCCGAGCCACCGCCGCGCACCTTGTGCACCGGGTGGTCCTCGCCCTCGACGGTCCGCTCTTCGGCGCCGTCCTCGCCGACCGCGTACAGATCGGCGCCCGTCTTGTCCACGACCACCACGACATGCGGCACGACAGCCGGGGTGAGCCGCAGCAGCGGGAGCAGGTACGGCTGCGGCGCGACCCGGGCGACCTCGCGGAGCGGCGGCTCCACGAGCTCCTCGTCGAGCACGACCTCGCCGCCCTCCGCGACCAGGGCGCGCCCGGCCGTCCCCTCCGAAGGCGGCGCGGCGGACACCGCCTCGTCGAGCGCGGTGAGCGTCCGCTCCTCGGCGCCCTCGTCGGCCAGCCGCTTGCGGAGCGACCGCCAGCGCAGGTCCAGCCGCGCGGCGGCGTCCTCGGTGTTGTGCGAGTTGTCGAAGTAGACCGACGCGAACGGTCCTTCGCGCACGGTGACCTGCCGAAGCGTTGAAGTGTGCACGGTATCTCCTGTCTCGTCGGTTCCGTTTTCGATCTTCGGGTACCCGGGAGAAGGCCGGTGAATCATGGCTCCGGCAGTCGGGTGGGACTTGGGAGCGCCCGAATTCTTCTTTCCGTCGTAAGGGGCTGTGCCCGTAGAATGGGGCGATGTCGGGGGACGAGTCGAAGAAGAGCGATGACGAGCCGGACTACAAGAAGTGGGGCGTCATCATCGGCTCGATCAGCGGGGTCTTCGCCATTCTGGCGGCCGTCAACACGCTGACCGGGTTCAATCCGCTGAAGGGCCTCGCGCCCTCCCCCACCAGCCAAACCTCGGCTTCACGGCCGCTCGCCGTGGCCACGAGCGTGCCGCGGGCCACCGCGTCGCCGCCCGCCCGCGAACCGGCGCGGACCACGAAGAAGGCGCCCACCACCCGGACGACGCCGCCCGCCCGGCCCGATTTCCAGGTCCGCTCCTCACAGTGGAACGGTCCGTGCGACGACAAGGCCTGCTCGATGAGCGCGGTCTTCCGCAACAACGGCGGCACGGGTTCCGGAACCGCGACGTTCTTCGTGCTGTGGCCGGACAAGTTCAGCTATCTCGCGCAGTGTTCCGTCGTCCTGCCCAGAACGGGCGAAAACGAATTCACCAGCGCCGGATGCGTCGCGAGCAGCGCGCAGCTCCAGAACTATTTCCGCACCCATCGCGGCGGAACCGTGCGCCTGTACGTCAAGGCCGAAAGCTGACCCGTCCGTGAAGGCCTCCTTCACTACCTTCAGGGTAGGGAAGGAGGCCTTCACGGACATCACGGCCGGTTAGGCCGTCTTCGGCGTCGCGCGCACGCCGTAGTGCATGTACGGCTCACCCGTCGGCAGCGTGTAGAACGTGACCGGCATCCACGTCCGCGTCCCCGGCTCACGGCATACGAACAGTGAATCGGTCACCGGCACCAGCTCGAACTCCTGCGTCTTCTCCGGCAGGAGTTCGGCGAGCGGTCCGGTGGCGGTCTGCCGCAGCCGCAACCCTTCCCCGGCGGCCAGTACGTCCATCCGCGCGCCCGCCCGTTCGTAGCCGCCCACATGCCTCGATCCGTCGACGGTGACCGGGGTCGCGGGCGGTTCGAGCGGCCGGGGCATCGCCACGTCGGCGAGTTCGGCGACGATCTCCCGGTACAGCTCCACGTACAGGTCTCGCGTGTTGCCGCCGTTGGTGAGCAGGGTGATGGCGAGCCCCTGGTCGGGCAGGAGCCGCAGGAACGCCGACTGGCCGATCGTGTTGCCGTCGTGACCGATGACGCGCTGGCCGCCCCAGGTGTCGCGGATCCAGCCGAGCCCCCAGGAGTCGCCGAGCGAGTGCTTGTCCGGGATTTCGGTCTGTTTCGCGGCCATCGCGGTGACCGAGTCCGTCGTCAGGATCCGTTCCCCCGCCGGGGTCAGCCCGCCGGTGAGGTGCAACCGCGCGAAGCCGAGCACGTCCTTCGCCGTGGCGGTGATCAGCCCGGCGGGCCCCATGCTCCGGGGCAGTCCCCAGACGGGCGCGGGCGCCGGGTCCTCGTCCCCGTCGGTCACGTGGCCGACGGCCGCCCGGAAGAGCAAGGCCTCCTCGGGCAGGGTCACGGTGTGGGTGAGACCGAGCGGGGCGAACAGTTTCTCCCGCATCGCCGCGTCCCACGTCAGCCCGGTGAGCTTCTCGATCACCCGGCCCATGACCACGAAACCCGAGTTGCAGTAGGAGAAGGTCTCGCCGAGCGGGTGGTTCTGCGCGGCCTGGTCGAGGACTTCGACGTAGCGTTCGAGACAGTCGTCGCCGCGGCCGGTGTCGGTGAAGACGTCGCCGTCGATACCGCTGGTGTGCGTCAGGAGATGCCGCATGGTGACTTTCCCGGCCACGCCCGGGTCGGCCAGCCGTAGTTCCGGCAGGACGTCCGCGATCGGCGCGTCCAGTTCGAGGAGCCCTTCGTCGACCAGTCGCATGACCACGGTCGCGGTCCACACCTTGGAGATCGAGCCGATCTGGAACACCGAGTCCTCGGTGACCTCGACCCCGGTCTTCGTGTTCAGCACGCCGTAGGACGCCAGCACCTCGGCGTCGTCACCGATCCGGGTGATGCCGAGAGCCGCACCGGGAACGCGGTGCTTGCGGGCCAGTTCGGCCAGCCGCCGTCGCCAGTGCGCGGCCTCGATCGGCACCCGGGACGGTCCGTCGGCCGGCGCCGTGTACTGCTCGACCCAGTCGAGGACGCGCCGGTTGAAGTCGAGCCGGTGCGACGGCGGCCCGTCGAGGATGAACAGGTGCGAAGCGTCCGGGTACAGCACCAGCCGTGCCGGGACGCCCCGTGCGCGCAGGGCACCGAACCACTGCTCGGCCTGGCCGACCGGGCACCGGTCGTCGTTCGCGCCCTGGATGA
Source organism: Amycolatopsis roodepoortensis (assembly GCF_024628825.1). Lineage (NCBI taxonomy): Bacteria > Bacillati > Actinomycetota > Actinomycetes > Pseudonocardiales > Pseudonocardiaceae > Amycolatopsis > Amycolatopsis roodepoortensis. The sequence goes on along the minus strand of NZ_CP102415.1, from coordinate 8,320,642 downwards.
CGAGCGTCGGCGTCCGCACCCGCTCGACCTGGGCGAAGGGCGAGAACCGCTCGTTGGCCTTGTCCCACGCCGGACCGCCGAGTTCGCCGACGGCCAGGTAGTGCCCGGCGTCGGACGTGCCGCCCATGCTGGTCAGGTCGCTGACCACGCCACCGGCGACGGCGGCGGCGAACCGGCTGTCGCGGCTGGTGAGAAAGCAGGTCATGAAACCGCCGTAGCTGTAGCCCGCCACCGCGAGCCGGTCCGCGTCGGCGATCCCTTCGGCGACAAGGTGATCCAAGGGCTCCAGGAAGTCCGCCGCGTCCGCGACGCCCCATCCGCCGACGGCGGCGGTGTAGAAGTCCTCGCCGTAGCCGTCGCTGCCCCGCGGGTTGATCAGCAGCACCGCCCAGCCCCGCGCGACGAGCGCCTGGTGATAGAGATGGATCGAGTCGGCCGCGCCGTTCCAGGCGTTGTGCGGTCCGCCGTGGATGTCCAGCAACAGCGGCGCGGCACCGGATCGCGCCGGGTCCCGCAGCAGCCAGCCGTGGACGACGGTGCCGTCGCCGATGGTGAATTCCCGTTCCTCGTGACGGAAAATCTCCACCTCGGACACGGAGGCGCCGTGCTTCGTGCGAACGTCGACGTCGCCGGTGGCCCGGTCGACGACGGCGACCTCGCCGAACGAATCGCCCGTCGCCAGGACGACCACGATCCGCCCGGCGGCGGTGTCCATTCCGGACACCACGCGATCCGCGCCAGCCAATACCGCACGCGGGCCGTCACCGTCCACTTCGTACAGATGGGTGCAGCCGCGGTCCCGGACACCGAACAGCACGGCTCCGTCTTCCGTCGTCTGCGGCAGGGCTCCCGGATAGCCGGGGCCTCCGGCCATCACGTTGCGATCCAAGGACGCGGTCAGCTCGACCGGATCCCCGCCGTCGAGCGGAACACGCCACAACCCGAGATGACCGACCCGGGTGTCGGCCCGGCCGACCACCAGCAGCGCGCCGCCGTCGGCGGTCCAGCCGACCGTGCCCGCCATGCCCTCGCCGGAGCCGACCAGCCGTGGCTCGGCGGTCTTCGCGGTCACGTCGAGAACGTAGGCGCCGGAACGGAAGGTCAGGTCGGCGTCGCCGTCCTGTCCGGACGAGAAGGCGAGGTGCGTGCCGTCGGGCGACCAAGCCGGGTCACCGGCGTGCCAATCCCCGAAGGTGACCTGCCGGACTTCGTGCGTGGCGACGTCGAGGACGTGCAGATGCTTGCGGACGGTCTTGATCAGCCCGGCGCCGTCGGCCTTGAAGTCCAGCCGATCGGCCACGACCGGCGCGTTCGGCGCGGCTTCCCCGCCTGCCAGGTCGACCGCGGCCGAGAAGGCGATCTTGCCGCCGTCCGGGCTCCAGACCGGCGCGCCCGCCCCGAGCGGGAGTTCGGTGATCTGCTCGGCCTCCCCGCCCGACGACGGCAGGAACCACACCTGCGGCGGCCCGTCCTGAGCACGCAGGAACGCGATCCGCGTACCGTCCGGCGCCCATTTCGGGGCCAGGTCGGCGGTTCCGCGGGTGAGCCGCCGCGCTTCGCCGGTGGTCGCGCCGACCTCCCAGAGCGCGTGCACGTTCCGGTCCTCGTCACGGTCCGCGGTGCGCAGGACGTAGACGATCCGCTCACCGTCCGGGGACAGCGACGGCCGGCTGGGGACGGCGATGTCGTACAGGTCGTCGAGACCGAGACGTCGGGTCATGATGCGTTGGCTCCTCTGGAGGTCGTGAGCTCGTTTTCGCTGAAGTGGCAGGCCGCCGAGTGACGCCGCTGTGCCGCTCCGCCGGCGGGATCCACGCGGAGGCAGAGGTCGCGGTCGGCGCGCACGAGCGGGCCGACCGGGCAGCGTGGGTGGTAGCGGCATCCGCCGGGCGGATGGTGCGGGTCGGCGGGTTCGGCGTCGGCGATCACGTCGTCCGATCCGGTGCCGAGCAGTGACGTGGTCGCCGAAGGCGCGGCGGCGAGCAGGTCACGCGTGTACGGATGCCGCGGGTCGGTGAGCACCTGTTCGGCCGGGCCGACCTCGACGATCCGGCCGAGGTACATCACGGCGACGATGTCGCTGAGATAGCGGATCACCGCGAGGTTGTGCGAGATGAACAGCATCGACAGGCCGAGCCGCCGTTGCACGGACCGCACGAGGTTGAGCACCGCGCCCTGCACCGAGACGTCGAGCGCGGAGGTGATCTCGTCCGCGATCAGCACTTCGGGCCGCCCGGCCAGCGCGCGGGCGAGCGCCACCCGTTGCCGCTGGCCGCCGGAAAGCCGTCCCGGCAGGTGGCCTGCCCGTTCGGGATCGAGGTTGACCAGCTCCAGCAGCCGGGCGACCTCGTCGCGGCGCGCCGCGCGCCCGGGGAGGACGCCGCGCGGGATCGCCTCGGTGATCGATTCCCCGATACTCATCCGGGGGTCCAAAGAGGAATACGGATCCTGGAACACCATCTGCAGCGGCGGGCGGCGGGGCAGCTCGCGGACGTCCACACCGCCAAGCAGTACCCGTCCGGCGCTGATCGGCGAGAGCCCGACAGCGGCACGCGCCAGCGTCGACTTCCCCGAGCCCGATTCACCGACCAGCCCGACGACCTGTCCGGAAGGGACGGTCAGCGCTACTCCGTCGACGGCGGTGAGCCCGCGCCGTCCGCCGTAGCGCACGCTCACCGCGTCGAAGACGAGATCGCTCACTCCGCACCTCCGGCGGTCACGGTTTCCTTGACGGGCTGGGAAAGCGGCGCCGGATACCAGCAGGCGACGCGATGCCCGGGTTCCACGTGCTCCAGCGCCGGGTCTTCGAGACGGCATCGATCGGTCACCGCCGGGCACCGGTCGGCGAAAGCGCAGCCGTCGGGCACCCGGTCCGGTTCCGGCGGACGGCCGGGGATCACCGCGAGCGGCGCGTCGCGATCGGTATCGAGGTCGAGCGTCGCGGCCAGCAACGCCCGCGTGTACGGATGCCGCGGTGTCCCGCCGGTCGGCAGATCCTCCACCACCCGGCCCGCGTACATGACCAGCATCCGTTCGCACGTCTGCGAAACGACCGCGATGTCGTGGCTGATCAGGATGATCGCCGTGTCCCGTTCGGCCCTGGTCCGCGCCAGCAGGCGCAACAACTGCCGCTGCACGGTGACGTCCAGGGCCGTGGTCGGCTCGTCGGCGATGATGAGCTTCGGGTCGCCCATCAGGCCCATGCCGATCATCGCGCGCTGCCGCATCCCGCCGGAGAACTCGTGCGGATACTGCCGCGCCCGCCGTTCGGCGGCGGGGATCCGCACCGCGCGCAACCGGTCCACCGCGCGCTCGAAGGCCTTGGCACGCGGGAGACCTTGATGCTGTTCGGCGACTTCGGCCAGCTGGCGGCCGATCCGCCTGGTCGGGTTGAACGACGTCATCGGATCCTGGAAGACCATCGCCAGGGAGGTGCCGAGCAGGCCGCGCGACTCCCGTTCCGGGGTCGTCAGCAACGGTTTCCCGGCGAATTCGAGCTTGTCCGCGGTGACCACGGCTGGCGCTTCGACCAGCCGGGACACCGCCAGGCCGGTCAGGCTCTTCCCTGAACCCGACTCGCCGACGACACCGACGGCCTCACCGGCGTGGACGGTGAAACCCACCCCGCGCACCGGAACGGTCCAGCCCGCCGGGTTCGGGAACGCGACCTGGAGGTTCTCCACGACCAGCACGGCGTCGTCGCGGGACTCGGCGGCGTCCTCCCTGGCCGGAGCGACCGGCCGCGGCGCGAATCTCCGCAGCCCCGTGCGGACGCCGATCACCCCGGCGACGGTCTCCCCCACCAGGTTGAAGGCAAGGCCGGCGAGAACGACCGCGACCCCGGGCGCCAGCGCCGCCGCCGGATTGACGTAGATGCCGTTGAGTCCTTCGCCGAGGATCCGCCCCCAGTCGTATTCGGGGGCCTGCACACCGATGCCGAGGAACGACAGACCGGCGAAGGCGAGCAGTGCCCCGCCGGCGCCGATGGTCGCGTTGACCACCAGCGGTTCGCCGATATTGGGCAGGATGTGCCGGAACAGCAACCGGATCCGGCCGACGCCGGAGATCCTGGCCGCCGCGACGAAATCCCGTCCCGCCACCGAAGCGGCCATCGTCTGCGCCAGCCGCGCGAACGCCGGTGCCAGCGCGAAACCGACCGCCAGCACGGCGCCGTGCGTCCCGACGCCGAAGATGACCGAGAAGAACAACACCAGCAGCAGCCCTGGGAAGGCGACCGCGATGTTGACCGCCGCGATCACCAGCCGGGCGAGCGGACGGGGCAGCACCGAGGGCAGCGTGCCGAGCACGAGCCCGGTCACCACGCCGAGCGCGGTGGCGAGCAGCGCCAGCACGATCGACAGCCTGGTCGCCACCAGCACGCGATAGAGGATGTCGCGGCCGAGGTCGTCGGTGCCCAGCCAGTGCGCCGCCGACGGTCCTTGCCCGATCGCGTTCGTGTCGATCTCGAAAGCCTTGTCCTGCCACAGGATCGGGGCCAGCACCGCGAGCACGATCACCAGCGCCAGCAGCGCGGCCGAGCACGCGCCCAGCGGGGTGCGCAGGGCCGCGAGCCATTTCGCTCCGCGCGGATTCACCATCTCAGTCCTCCCGGATCGTCGAACGCGGATCGAGGACGGCCAGCAGCACGTCCACCGCCAGGTTCACCAGCAGGACACCGATGCCGTAGACGAGCACGATTCCCTGTACCTGTGGGTAGTCCTTCTGCAGGATCGACTGCGTGATGGTGGAACCGAGGCCCGGCCAGGCGAACACGTTCTCCACCAGCACCGTCCCGGCGACCATCCCGGTCAGCATCAGCCCGCCCATGGTCAGGGTCGCGGTCAGCGCGTTCGGCAGCGCGTGCCGCAGGTAGACCAGCCGCGCGGGCAGCCTTTTCGCCCGCGCCGTGCGGATGAAATCGTTGCCCAGCACGGAAAGCGTCTCCACCCGGACGATACGGGAGAGGACCGACGCCGGGCCGAGCGCCAGCGCGATCACCGGGAGCACGAGCGCGCCCGGTGCTTCGCTGCCCGCCACCGGGAACCAGCCGAGGCGGACCGCGAAGAACGCCACCAGCGCCACCGCGACGAGGAACTCCGGGATCGCCGCCAGGAGGACCGTCGCCGAGGTGAACGCCAGTTCCCCGCCGCGGCGGCGGCCGCCCCTGGTCAGCACGGCGAACAGCAGGCCAAGCGGGATCGCGACCGCGATGACCACCACGAAGGCGGGCAACGCCAGTTGCAGCGTCGCGGGGAGCCGGTCGCCGATGACGTCCGCGACCGGCACCCCGGTGGTCATCGACGTTCCCCAGTCGCCGGAGAAGAGACCGGCGAGATAGTCGGCATACTGCTTCCAGAGCGGATCGTCGAGGCCGAGCGCGGCCCGCCGGGCGTTCACCAGCTCGGCGGGCGCGGTCAGCCCGAGCGCCGCGCGGACCGGGTCGCCGGGGATCAGCTGGATCATCAGGAACGCCGTGGTGACCAGCACCCACAACGAGACCGCGAACCGGCCGAGGCGGCGGAGCCCGAACGACAGCCAAGGACTGGTCCTCGGGCCCGCCGTCGCGACGGCGCTCGTCATCAGGAGTACATCCGGATCGACGAGGGCAGGATCTGCCCCTGGTTCATCTCGAACCGCGCGCTGTTCGCGAAGGTCGGGACGGTCGAATTCACGAACGGCACCACGTCGAGCCGTTCGAACAGCGCGGATTCGGCGGCCAGCCAGTCACCGCAACCGGATTCGCCCGCCTGCGCCGACGCCTTGCCGACGAGCTCGGCGTACCGGGGGTTCTCGATGTACGCGAAATTCGTGCCCTGCGGCGGTTTCGCGCCGGAGACGAACGGAATGGCCTGGCTGGGCAGCACGAATCCCAGCGGTGCCAGCGAAACCTCCCACTCGCCGGTGCCGAAAAGCACCTGGCTGGTACCGGGACCGTCGACGGCCTTGATCGTCGCCTCGACCCCGATGTTCTTCCACGACTGCAGGATCAGCTCCGCGGCCGAGACCATCGTCGGCCCGACCTGGGTGCCGTAGACGACGGTGAGCGCGAGCCGTTTGCCGTTCTTGACCCGTATTCCGTCCGGGCCGGGCGTCCACCCCGCGGCGTCGAGCCCGGCCTTCGCGGCGGCGACGTCGAAGGCGGGCAGCTTGCCGTTGATCGAATCACCCGGGCACGCCAAGGGTTCTCCGGTGACGAGTCCCTTGGCGGGCTGCCCGTTGCCGGTGGTGAGCACCTTGCCGATCTGGCCGAAATCGAGCGCCTGGGTCAGCGCCCGGCGCACCGCCAGGTCCTGGCCTGGCCTGCCGGGCGCCTGGTTGAAGAACACCTCGCCCATCGGCACGATCACGTCGGCGTGGAACAACTTCTGCGACCGCAGCCGCTGCTGGTCCTGTCCGGTCACCGCCGCCGCGCTGAGTTCCCCGGACAGCAGAAGGTTCGCCGTCGTCGTCATGTTCGGCACGACCCGGAAGACCACTTTCTCAGGCAGCCCAGGCTGTTCGGTCTTCCAGTCGCCGGGGCCCCAGGTGTAGTCCTTGCGCCGGGTGAGGGTGTAGTGGTCGTTCGGCACGATCTCGGTCATGGTGAACATGCCGGTGCCGTGCTGTCCTTTCGCGACGGACGCCCGGTCCACCATCCCCTTGGCGCAGACGATCGGCACGGCCGCCACGTTGCGCAGCAGGAAAGAATCCGGCGCCCCGCTGGTGACCGTGACGGTCCGGGCGGCGTCGTCGGCCACCGCCCTCGTCCCCGCTTTGACACTGACCCCGGTCAGCGGGGACTTGGTCGCCGGATCGCCGACGTGGTCGATGTTGGCGGCCACGTCCCGCGCGGTCAGCGGCGAACCGTCCGCGCATTTGATCCCGTCGCGCAAGGTGAAGTTCGCCGTGGTCGTCGTGGCGTCCCATTTCTCCGCCAGCCCCGCGACCGGTTTGCCCGCCGAGTCGAGGTTGATCAGGCCGTCGTAGAGGAACCGCCCGATCTGCCTGGCGATCGACAGTACGGTGACGGCCGGGTCGAGCGTCCCCGGATCGGTCGGCAGGCCCATCGTGAAGGTCTTGCCGTCGGCCGGTTTCTGGTTCGCGGTCCGGTCCTCCCCGGATTGCGATGTCCCCCCGCACGCGCTCACGGTCAAGGCCACCACGCCCGCCATGGCGGCGGTGAGCCGAGCTGTCTTCATGCGGTTCTCCTACGGTTCGACGGAAAATGCGCGAAGGTGGTCCACGGCGAGGCGCGCCGCCGTGCCGATCGAGGCGTCGACCGCGGGCAGGCGGTCGGCGAGGGATTCGGCGCGGGTGAACACCGCGACGGCGTACCGACGACCGTCCACATCGGACACGACACCCGCTTCGTTACGGACGGCGGGAAGCGTCCCGGTCTTGGCCGCGATCGCCACCCCGGCGGGGAAACCGGACGAAATCCGGTGCGGCCAGATCTGCTGCGCCATGGTCTTCCGCACGCGTTCGCAGGCGGCCGGGTCGCCCGCGCGGTCGGTCCAGATCGCGTCCAGCAGCGCGGTGATCTCCCGCGGCGTCGACGCCGTCGTGCGTTCCGGGTCGAGCACCGAGAGCTTCCACAGCTGTTCGGGCGTGGCGGCGGCGAAGACGGCTTCCAGGTCGTCGTCCGGTTTCGCGCCGAGATCGGCGATCACCGAGGCGAAAAGGTCTTCGCAGCAGCCGATCAACCGCGTCCTGGCGAGCCCGAGATCGGCGAGCACCCGGTCGACGGCTTCCTGCCCGACCCGGTGGTAGACGAGGTCGGTCGCGGCGTTGTCGCTCATCGTCAGCATGAAATGCGCCAGGTCGCGCCAGCTCATCTCGACGTCGTCCGCACAGCCCGCGGTGCCGATCCCGCCGATCCGGTACCGGGCGGTGACGCGGGTCCGCTCGGTCTCGTCCAGCCGCCCGGCCACCACTTCCCTGGCGTAGGCGACGGCGACCGGGATCTTGAAGACCGACGCGAGCACGACCGGATCGTCCGCGCCCACCGCGACTTCGGGCCCGCTGGAGACGCCGACCTCCCGCGCGTGCAGGAATCCCCGAGCCCCGGCGGCCGCGAAGACCGCTTCGATCTCGCCGGCGATCCGGCTCACCGGCTCACCCGACGGTCGGCGCGCCCGGTGTGGAGGTACAGCGCCCGCCCGTTCCCGTCGTCGCCGACGAACGCGTGCGGCAGGTGCAGGCCGGGGTTGGTCTTGTAGGCCGCGACGAGCGTGTGGTCCTTGTAGGCCAGCAACTCCGCCTTCTCGGCTTCCCCGCCCGTCGCGGCCATGACCCCCTTCGGCACCCGCTCGATCCACAGCTTGCCGTCGTCGTCCTGGGTGACCACGGTGTCGGCGACGCGCGACGAGTACTCGCCGACGTACCGGGACGGGTCGGCCGGGGCCGCCGCCGCGTTCGGCTCCGGCAGGGCGGGGACCTCGACGTCGGCGAGCTCGCCCAGCACCTTGCGGAAGATGTCCGCGTACAGGTGGAGCGTCTCGCCTCCGTTGGTGAGCAGGGCGACCGCGACGTTGCGGCCCGGGACCACCCGCAGGAAGGCCGACTGGCCGATGGTGCCGCCGTCGTGGCCGATCACCGGGCCGCCCGGCCAGTCGAAGAGCATCCAGCCAAGGCCCCACGCCCCGCCCATCAGGCCGAGGTCGGGCAGCTCGACCTGGCGCTCCCACATCGATCGCACGGTTTCCGGCCGGAGCACCTGGGTGCCGTCGTCCGCCCGGCCCTCGGACAGGTGCATCCGCGCGAAGGTCAGCAGATCGCGCGGGCGCATCGAGAGCATCGATCCGGCGGGGGCGTTCGACCGGGTCAGCGCCCAGATCCCGGCGGGCCGCGGGTCGCCGCCCGGCTCCGGCGCGAGGTGCCCGATCGCGGCGCGGTACCGGATCGCGTCGTACGGCCCGGCCGCCGCGTGCGTCAGTCCCAGCGGCGCGAACAGATGGTCACGCAGGCAGTCGTCGTAGGACTTGCCCCGCAGCACCTCGACGACGCGGCCGAGCACGCAGTAGGCGGCGTTGTTGTAGGAGAACATCTCCCCCGGCGGGAACAACTGGGGCACGTCCGACAGCGTCGCGACCAGCTTCTCCACGCAGTCGTCGCCCACGCCGGTGTCGGTGAAGATGTCGCCTTCGAAACCGGACGTGTGGCAGGTCAGCTGCCGGACGGTGATCCGCGACGCCGCGTCTTCGTCGGCGAGGACGAACTCCGGCAGGTAGCTGCGGACCGGCTTGTCGAGATCGAGGAGACCTTCGTCGACGAGCTGCATCACCAGTGTCGTCGTCCACACCTTCGTGATCGAGCCGATCTGGAACAACGAGTCCACTGTGGACTCGACACCGGTGTCCTTGTTCAGCACGCCGGCCGCGTGCTCGATCACCTCGCCGCCGGCGAGGACCGCGACGGCAGCACCGGGAACCCGGTGTTCGGCCAGCAGGGCGGAAAGGTTCTGGTCCAACCAGGCGTCGATTTCGGAAAGTTTCGCCATGTTCCACCTCGTGTCAGGGAAGCGTCGGCCGCGGTTCCCGGGATGCTATGCCGGGAACCGGCGCCACCGATTCGTGCGGAACGACGAGAGCGACGGGAAAGTTCATCCGTGCTGACGAACTGGAGTCGGAGCCGCTCATCCCGGTCGTCACACGACAGCAAGGGAGACAAGGAGTTCCCGGACACGATGCCGCCCGTCACCGGAAGGACGGGGGTTACCGGTCCGCGGGGTCGCCGCTGAAGTACGTGAAGGCCCCCTTCCTTGCGCCTGGCGCAAGGAAGGGGGCCTTCACGTACTTGGGAGGGCAGCCGCTGGGCTCCTGCGGCGCGTGGGGCAGCCAGTCCGTGTCGTCCCCGAACACTCACGACAGCCCCAGCGGCGGTGTCGCGAAAGCCACTTTCGGGACATCAGACGTCGCGAAAGTGGCTTTCGCGACGCGTCCCCGGCATCACGGCACCTTCCCGCACTACACTGCGATTGATAACCGCTGTTTATCAATCAGCCGGAACCAAGTCTTTGTCTTCGATGATTCCGCTTCGTACCGTGGACCGATCGGCGGCAGAGGCAACGGAGGGAGGCGTCTCATGGAACTTCGTCACCTGCGCTACTTCGTCACCGTCGCCGAGACCTGTCACTTCGGCCGGGCGGCCGAGCGGCTGCACGTCGCGCAGCCCGCGCTCTCGCACACCATCCGCCAGCTGGAGGACGAACTCGGCGTCGTCCTGCTGGCCAGGACGACCCGGCAGGTCCGCGTGACACCGGCGGGCGAGTTCTTCCTGGCCGAAGCGCGGCGCGTGCTCGCCGGCCTGGACGGGGGCGTACGCGGGGTCCGCCGGATCGGCGAGGGCAAACGGGGCCTGCTCCGGGTCGGCTTCACCGGCACCGCGGCGTTCTCCCATCTGCCGCGGCTGGCCAGGGCGCTCGCCCAACGCGTACCGGATGTGGAGCTGGAGATCCGCGCCGATCTCCTGACCGCCGAGCAGTGCGAACGCCTGCGCATCGGGACGTTGGGCATCGGGGTGCTCCGGCCGCCGGTCACCGGGGACGACATCGGCTTCCGGGTGATCGAGAGCGAGCCGCTGGTCCTCGCCGTCCCCGCCGACCACCGGCTGGCCGCCGAACCCGTCGTCACGATGGCGGAGCTGCGGACCGAACCGCTCGTGACCTACGACCGGCGCAACTCCGTCGTGTACGACGCCGTCGCCCGCAGCTGCCGGGAGGCGGGGCTCACGCCCCATCAGCTGCACGAGGCATCCGGGACCGCGGTCCTGCTGGCGCTGGTCGCCGGCGGCCTCGGGGTCGGCGTGGTGCCCGCCTCGGCGCGGGCGCTGCCCCTGGCCGGTGTCGTGTTCCGCGACCTCGCCGGAGCGGCGACCGTCGAACTGGCGCTGGCGTGGCACCGCGAAACCCCGTCCCCGCTCGTCACGACGGTCCTCGACGTGCTCGAGGACGTCTTCCCCACCGCAGAGGGCACCTGATGAAGATCACGCGAGTCGAGGCGATCCCGTTCGCCATCCCGTACCGGAAACCGCTGAAGTTCGCCTCGGGCGAGGTGCACGTCGCCGAGCACGTCCTCGTGCGGGTGCACGCCGACAACGGCGTCGTCGGCGTGGCCGAAGCGCCCCCGCGGCCGTTCACCTACGGCGAGACACAGGCGGGGATCGTCGCGGTGATCGACTCCCTGTTCGCCCCGCAGGTGGTCGGCCTCAGCCTGCTCGACCGCGAAACGGTGCACACCCGGCTCGCCCGCACGGTCGGCAACCCGACCGCGAAATCCGCGATCGACATGGCCGTCTGGGACGCGCTCGGGCGCAGCCTCGACGTGTCGGTCACCGAACTGCTCGGCGGCTACACCGACCGCATGCGCGTATCCCACATGCTCGGCTTCGACGAGCCGTCGGCGATGGTCGCCGAGGCCGAGCGGATGCGGGAGACGCACGGCATCACCACCTTCAAGGTCAAGGTCGGCCGTCGTCCGGCATCGCTCGACACCGCCGTCGTGCGCGCGCTGCGGGAGCATTTCGGCGACGCCGTCGACCTCTACGTCGACGGGAACCGCGGCTGGACCGCCGCCGAATCGGCCCGCGCGATGCGCGAGATGGCCGACCTCGGGCTGCTCTTCGCCGAGGAGCTGTGCCCCGCCGACGACGTCCTCGGCAGGCGCTGGCTCGTGCGGCAGCTCGACGTGCCGTTCATCGCCGACGAATCCGCGGTGACCCCGGCCGACGTCACCCGTGAGATCCTCGGCGGCTCCGCCACCGCGATCAGCATCAAGACCGCCCGCACCGGTTTCACCCGTTCGCAGCGCACCCACCACCTCGCCGAAGGACTCGGCCTGGAAGTCGTGATGGGCAATCAGATCGACGGTCAGCTCGGCTCGCTGTGCACGGTCGCCTTCGGCTCGGCCTACGAGCTGACGTCCCGCCGCCCCGGCGAGCTCTCGAACTTCCTCGACATGAGCGACGACCTGCTCACCGAGCCGTTGCGGGTCGTCGACGGCGAGCTCACCGTCCGTCCCGGTGCCGGTCTCGGTGCCGAAATCGATCCGGACAAGCTCCGGCACTACCGCCAGGACCACTGACTCCCAGCACGAATCAAGGAGGATTCATGACCGCCATCCACGAGTCGGCCACCGCGGCCGCGTCCGGCGCCAACGCGACGGAACGGTTCAAGAGCGACAAGTTCGCCGGCGTTGCCGGAACGCCCAAGGAGCGTGTCAGCCTCCTGGCCCGCGAGGTGCTGGAGGCGGTGCACGGCACGATCCGGAAGCACAAGGTCACCTACGACGAGTACAACGCGCTCAAGTCGTGGCTGATCGGCGTCGGCGAGGACGGCGAGTGGCCGCTGTTCCTCGACGTCTGGGTGGAGCACGTCGTCGAGGAGGTCGCCACCGAACACCGCGAGGGCAACAAGGGCACCATCGAGGGGCCGTACTACGTGCCCGGCGCGCCCGAGCAGGGCGCCCGCGGCCCGGTCCCGATGCGGGAGGACGAGCCCGGTACCCCGCTCGTCTGGACCGGCCGGGTCACCTCCACCGACGGCACGGCGTTGAGCGGCGCGAAGGTCGAGCTGTGGCACGCCGACGCCGACGGCTTCTACTCCCAGTTCGCGCCGGGCATCCCGGAGTGGAACCTGCGCGCGAGCTTCACCGCCGACGCAGATGGCCGGTTCGAGATCCACACCGTGCGCCCGGCGCCGTACCAGATCCCGACCGACGGCTCCTGCGGCAAGCTCATCGCCGCGGCGGGCTGGCACGCGTGGCGTCCGGCGCATCTGCACGTCAAGGTCTCGGCCCCGGGCCACGAGCTGCTCACGGCGCAGCTGTACTTCCCCGGCGACGAGCACAACGACGACGACATCGCTTCGGCGGTCAAACCGGAACTCGTGCTCGACCCGAAGCCGTCGGGTGACGGCGAGACCGTCGAGTACGGCTTCGTCCTCGACCCCGAACGTCCCTGATCAGTGTCCCTTTTGGAGTGACGTTGCTCTACCACGTGCGCATGGACGTCCGCCTGCCGCCCGATCTCGACGCGGCGGAACGGGCCGACCTCATCACCCGTGAAAAGGCGTACAGCCAACGGCTTCAGCGTGCAGGAAAGTGGCCGCAGCTGTGGCGGATCGCGGGCGAGTACGCGAACTTCTCGATCCTCGACGTCGCCGACCACGACGAGCTGCACACGCTGCTGTCCGGGCTGCCGTTGTTCCCGTACATGGACATCGCGGTCACGCCGCTGGCGGCGCATCCGTCCAAGGTCGGGGACGGCGGCTGAGGATCAGTCCTTTCTCTTCGCGAAGAGAGGCCCCTTGGAAACGATCATCCCGATGCCGAAGCCCAGCACCGTGATCCCGAACATCAGGAGGATGAAGCCGCCGAACTGCGCCTCGGCATCGGTGTCCGGGCTGCGCGCCGACTTCGAGGAACGGGAGACCACGCCGCTCGGATCGGCGAGCGCGTCGACCGCCGTGTAGAACAGGGCGATCGAAGCGAGGATCAGGAAGATGCCGCCGGCGATGCGTTTGCCGGTCCGGCCCGGTGGAGCGGCGCCTTGGCCGTCCTCAGTGGAGTTGGACTCTGACATGGGCCGCAACATATCAGCCGGCTAGGCCGTGTCCTGCAAGTCATGTTCGCGGTCTCCGCGCCCAGGCGCTCCCTGACGGCACGGGCGGGCTCGGCCGAGTACGACCCGGTACGAGGCCGACCCGCCCGCACCGTCAGGAACCACCTGGATCACGAAGCCCATCGAACAGACTTACAGGACACGGCCTAGACGAACGTGAGGTGTGAACGGCGCCGCAAGCGGAAGCCGGACACGACGGCGACCGCGCCGAGCAGGAGCACGAACGCCGCCACGCCGTGCGCGACACCCCTGGTCAGGTAGCCGATGTCCGTGTGGTCGATGGCGTAGGTGCCGATCTCGCGGCTGGACCAGAACGGCAGCAGCCGCGCGATCAGGCTCGACGGATCGGCCATCATCTGGAGGCCGACGACCGCCAGCAGGACGAGCGTGCCTTCGAGTTCCCTGGGCAGCACCGCGCTGAGCAGGAGCCCGAACGGCGCCGACACGGCGACCGTCAACACCATGACCACGGCGACCGAGCCGTACCGGACGTCGTGCTGATCGACGAGGATCAGCACGAAGTACGGGGCGGACAACAGGAATCCGACCGTCCACAGTGCACTCAAGCGACCTAGGTACAGGTCGCGGGAGCGGTAGCCCGAAAGCCGCAGCCGGGGTTCCATGGCGCGGCTCGCGCTGCCGGCGAACAGCGCGGCGGTGCTCAGCGCCCAGCCGAGGCCGAGGCAGACGAACCGGATCGACTGTCCTAGGTGGTCACCGCGCCTGCTCAGGTAGAACACCAGCGGCAGCAGCAGGAGGATCAGCAGGACCGACCGGCGCCGCAGCAGTTCGCGCAGCGACATCTCGGCGACCGTCAGGATCTTCTTCACGCGACAGCCTTCCTGGCGGGGGAGAGTTCGAGCACCGTGTCGACGCGGTCCAGCTGGTTCAGCAGGTGGGTCACCACCACGATCGCCTTGCCCGCCTCGCGCCATCGCCAGACCTGGTGCCAGAAGTCGAGGTACGTGCCCTTGTCGAAACCCTGGTAGGGCTCGTCGAGCAGGAGCACGTCCGGTTCACCGAGCCCGGCCAGCACGAGGTTCAGTTTCTGCCTGGTCCCACCGGAAAGGTGCCGGGCCTGCGTGCCGCGTCCGGGCGTCCAGTCCAGTGCCGCGGCGCGGGCGGCACCGATCCGTGCCGACTCCTGGCGGGTCATCCCGCGCCCGGCGCCGATCAGGATGAAGTGCTCACCCGCGTCGAGGAAGTCCGCGGTGCCGCCGTCCTGCGGGCAGTAGCCGAGCGAGCCGCGCACGCGGACCTCGCCCCTGTCCGGGCCGGTGATCCCGGCGCAGATGCTCAGGAACGTGCTCTTGCCGCAGCCGTTCGCCCCGATCACCGCGGCGATCTCGCCCGAGCGCACCACGAGGTCGACGCCGTCCAGCACGGTCCGCCTGCCGTATTTCTTCGTGATACCCCTGGCTTCCAGCAACACTTCGCCAGGACGACGCCGGGGACGTCCCACGCTTTCGGCCACGGCCGAGGCGTACGCGGCGGGCGGCCCGAAGACCCGCACCGGATCTCCGCCGCTCTCCCGCAGATGCACGGCAGCCTCCGCGACCACCTGCCGCGCCGCGTCCCCGCCGACGCCCCGGCGGCGCAGTTCGTGCGTCAGCGCGGAAAGCCATCCGTCGTGGTTCATCTTCCCTCCCGCAAGATCGAGGCCACCCCGGCGGAGAACTCCTGCCAGTCGGAGGTGGCGTGCCGCAGTGTTTCCCGGCCTTCCGCGGTGATCCGGTAGTACTTGCGCGCGGGCCCGGCCGGCCCGTCCCGCCAGCTCGCGGTGACCAGGCCGAACCGCTGCAACCGCAGCAGCACCGGATACAGCGTGCCGCCCTGGATGGGCCCCAGCCCGGCGGCGTCGAGCGACTGGGCCAGCTCGTAGCCGTAGGACTCGCGCTCGGCGACCAGCGCCAGCACGCACGGCGCCAGCACGCCCTTCAACCACTGGCCGCGCCGGTCCTGATCCACGCCGGGCAATGTAGCAGTCCTATCTAGGTAGCGCTACAAGCTAGCCCGCCAGTTGTGCACGAAGCCGGATCACGCGTGATTGGAGGCGTATCTCGCGTGCTTGGAGACGTATCTCGCGTGATTGGGGCCGGATGACTCGAGATGGGCGAGTTACGCCTCTGATCACGTGAGTTACGCCTTCAATCACGTGAGTTACGCCGCTGATCACGTGTGTTCGGTCGCGGGACGAAACCGTCACGGGTAGGAAAGGGACATCGTGGATATCCAGTGCCATGACGCCGGTGGCCATGGGGGACGCGGGCGAACAGGAAGGAGTAGATCGTGTATCGACATACTCCGGATCCGAGCACGGAGACGAGTGACGCCGACGCGGCCGATCCGAAGGCCGACGCCGTCATCGGCGCACCGATCGACCCGGCCGTGAAGTCGGCCTTCGAGGAGCTCGTCCCGGCAATGGCCGGCGAGGTGGCCCTGCTCCGACGGAAGCTGAGGGACTGGCTGGACCCGTTGCCCATCGACGCGAACAGCAAGTACGACATCACCATCGCCACGTACGAGGCGCTGGCCAACACGGCGGTGCACGCCTACCCCGGCGGGCGAGGCTGGGTCCGGCTTTACGCCGACTGGGCGGGCGACGCGATCACGGTCACGGTGACCGACACCGGGGACGGCATCCCCGCGTCCCGGACACGGACGGACAAGCCCGCGTCCGGTGGTCGTGGCCTGAACCTGATCGACGAGCTCACCGACCAGATGACCATCGACACCGGTGCGCACGGCACGCGGGTGGACATGGTGTGGCGGCCTGCCGCGCTCCGGCGGAACACCGCATCCTGACCGGAACCGCCTAGCCTGTGCCCTGCAATTCCGCGCGCGCCATGGTCGTGAGTGGCGTTTCGGGTTCTAACCCGAAACGCCACTCACGACCATGGCGACCGGACCGTCTAACGCGGCCCCACCGAGACCGCGGGGCCGGGCTCCGGGCCCGAACGCGGAGTCGGCCCGAACCAGTCGAGGCACACCACCATCGCGTCGTCCTCGGCCTGCTCGCCGTGGCGGCGGGTGGACAGTTCCCGCAGCACGGAGCCCGGGACATGGGCGGCGGGCAGGTCGGCGGTCGCGACGACCGCCTCGGCGAGTTCGTGTTCCCCATAGCGATCACCGTGCGGCCCGGCCGCGTCGTAGACGCCGTCGCTGACGAACACGAACCGGTCGCCGTCGAGGGCCTGGAATCGCTGGGCGGTGTAGAGGGTGTCCTCGAACGTGCCGAGCGGCAACTGTTCGTCGAAGTGGACCTGCTCGGCCTTGCCGTCCCGCAGCCGCCACAAGCGCGGCGATCCCGCGTCGACGACGTCGGCCATTCCGGTGGCGAGGTCGAACTCCAGCAGCAACGCCGAGACGTGCTGCGCGCCACGATAGTGCGCGTAGAGCGCCTGGTCGGCGAGCTCGGCCTGGGCGTCGAGGGCGACTCCGGCGCGGCGGGCGTTGCGCAGGGCGTTGACGGCGAGATTGGTCAGCAGCGCGGCTTCGCTGCCCTCCCCCATGCCGTTGATGAGCGTGACGGCGAGTTTGTGGGCGGAGGCCGACCAGTCGAAGCAGTCACCGTAGATCGCGTACGCGGGTTCGAGCTGGCCGCCCAGGGCGAATTCGGCGCGGGTGCAGGCCCGGCCGGGCAGGAGCTGCCATTGCATCTCCGCGGCCAGCGTCAGCCGCGAAGAACGCCGGGCCTGGATGTAGAGGTCGGTGTCGCGGTCGGCGACGAACAGTTCGTGCGCCAGCGCTTCGGCGAACCGTTCGAGTTCGGCCCACACCGGCGGTTCCGGCTCCTC
Source organism: Amycolatopsis roodepoortensis (assembly GCF_024628825.1). Lineage (NCBI taxonomy): Bacteria > Bacillati > Actinomycetota > Actinomycetes > Pseudonocardiales > Pseudonocardiaceae > Amycolatopsis > Amycolatopsis roodepoortensis. The sequence goes on along the minus strand of NZ_CP102415.1, from coordinate 8,303,249 downwards.
GGGCAGGGTCACCGCGAGGATTCCGAGCCGGTCACCGCGGACGCTGACCGGCAGGTACCCGGTCACGCTCGCGCCGTCGTGGTCGAACGTGGCGGCCTGCGCGACGAAGGCCGCCCCCGGCACCGTGCCCTCGACCGGGATCGGGTCCGACGTGTAGGGCAGCGTGCTCACCTGGCACAACTCGGTGAGAGCGTAATCGGCCATCAGCAGCTCGACCGCCCGCGCCCCGAAGTGCTCGGACAGCGCCGAGCGCAGTGCGGCGGGCAGGTCGTGAGGCGGGACGTCCCGCAAAAGCCGCTCCACCGCCAGGGATCTGTCCAACGCCCCGCCTCCCGCTCGCCCGGATCGCGCACCGGGCAGGCACACGTCGAATCTCTTGAGTCTGCGCCGCTCCGGCGTGCCGGTCTACGGCGATTCGCGTGAGCTGTGCTGCAGAGACGAGCATAAGGATGCCAGAGTGGACACCGTGGATCGGTCCCGCGAGCAGCCAACCCCGGACGGGACGGCTGCGGTGTTCGACCTGCCCGGCCTCGTCGAACTCGTGGTCGAGCGGGTGCAGGACGTCTCCCCGCGGCCGCTGTCCACCGCCCAGCTGCGCGCGGTGATCGCCCTGGACCACCACGACGGGCTGAACCTGCGCACCCTCGCCGAGTTGCTCGGCTCCACCCCGCCGCTGGTGAGCAGGCTCTGCGACCGCCTCGAAGCGGTCGGTTTCCTCGAACGCCTGCCGAGCACCCGCAGCCGCCGCGAGCTCACGCTGCGGTTGAGCGAACGCGGCCGCGCCTACCTCCGGGAGCTCCGCGCCCGGCGACGGGAGAACATCCAGGCGGTCCTGGAGAAGATGACCCCCGCCGGAAGGGCCGCGCTGGCCGCCGGACTGCGGGAATACCACGCCGCCGGCGCCGTGGACGAGGTCGGCGGCGGGTCGCCGTGAGACCCCGCTGTTGCGGGAGTACCCTCGACTGTTGTTATATGACAACAGTTCACCGGCGTACAGCAGAGCGCGCCCCAAACCGCAGGAGGACACGGTGCTGGGGACGGATGATGCCCCCGTTCGGGAGCTGCTGACGCAGACCCTCGACGACGACCACACCACGCTGGTGGACGACTGGGTCCGCCGTCAGCTCGAACCGCCCGCCGCGGCGCACCCCGAGCAGGATCTCCGCCGCGAGGCCGCCGAACTGCTCGAAGCCCTGCGAGCCGCGCTGGGCACGGCACTGCCCGCGGACCGGATCGTGGCGCGGGACGGCGCGGTCCGTGACGCGCTGATCTCCCTTTCGCAGCGCCGGGCCCGCGCGGGCGCCGAGCCGTCGGCCACCGCCCTGGCGATCTTGTCGCTCAAACGCATGATGCTGGCCGCCGTCGAGCGGCACACGGAGGACGCCGGCCTGCGCTACCGGGCGGCGCTGCTGGTCAGCGAACTGCTCGACAGCGCGGGCGTGCTGACCTTCGCGGTCTACGTCACCGGGCGGGAGCAGATCATCCGCCAGCAGCACGACCAGATGCTCGAACTGTCCACCCCGGTCGTGCGGTTGTGGCGGCACGTGCTGGCGGTGCCGCTGATCGGCACCCTCGACAGCGCCCGCACGCAGGTCGTGATGAACAACCTCCTCGAGGCGATCCAGACCCACGAAGCCCGGGTCGCGATCATCGACATCACCGGCGTGCCGACCGTCGACACCGCGGTCGCCCAGCACCTGCTGCAGACCGTCAGCGCGGTCCGGCTGATGGGCGCGGAATGCGTCGTCAGCGGCATCCGCCCGTCGATCGCGCAGACCATCACCCAGCTGGGTATCGACCTGTCGCATATCGTCACCCGCGGTTCCCTCGCCGACGCGCTCGCCACCGCGATGCGGCTCATCGGCGACAGCACGCACGCGAGCACGGTGACGGTGTGAGCGCCCAGGCGGGATTGCCGATCCTCAGGCTCGGCGACATCCTGCTCACCGGTCTCCTCAGCGACCTGGACGACAAGACCGCCCTGCGGTTCACCGAAGAGCTCACCGCCCGTATCGCCGACGAAGACATCCGCGGCGTCATCATCGACATCTCCCGGCTGGAGATCATCGACTCGTTCGTCGCCCGGGTCCTGATGCAGCTCGCCGACACCGGGCGCCTGCTCGGCGCCACGATGATCGTCGCCGGGATGCGCCCCGCGGTCGCGATCACGCTGTCCGAACTCGGGCTCCAGCTCACCGGCGTCCGGACCGCGCTCAACGCGGAACAGGCGATGGAACTGCTGGGCTGGCGCCGTCCCGCCGAGGCGCCTCATGCTCCCTGACGAACTCACCGACCCCGGACGCGACGTCCCGCCCCTCGAACACGCCGTCCGCGCCGAAGAGGATCTGCTCACCGCCCGGCACGCCGTGCGGTCCAGCGCGGTCGCCGCGGGGTTCTCCATCGTCGACCAGACCAAGATCGTCACCGCCGCCAGCGAACTGGTCCGCAACGCCTACATCCACGGTGGCGGCGGATCCATGACGATCACCATGCTCCGCGACGACCGCGGCAGGCTCGGGCTGCGGCTGCGGGTCCGGGACGACGGGCCCGGCATCGCCGACGTCGCCCAGGCGATGACCGACGGTTTCAGCACCGGCGCCGGACTCGGCCACGGCCTCGGCGGGACCCGCCGCCTCGTCGACGAATTCACCATCGACACCGCTCCCGGCCGGGGCACGACCATCACGATCACGCGCTGGAAACCATGACCGGCATCGTGGTCCCCCCGCCCTCGCGCCACCTGCGCGTCGACCACGCCAGCGCCGTCTACGCCGCAGCACGGACCGCCCGCGAAACCGGACGGGCGGGCGGGCTGCCCTCGGTGCTCACCGAACGCGCCGCCGTCGTGACCTCGGAGCTGGCGGGGAACCTCGACCGGCACGCGATCAACGGTTCGATCGTCGTGCAGCGCCCCGCGATCGGGCTCGGCATCGACGTCCTGGCGGCCGACGACGGCCCGGGGATGGCCGACGTCGGGCATTGGCTCGTCGACGGCAACACCACCACCGGCACGCTCGGCACGGGCCTCGGCGCGGTCGGCAGGATGGCCACCGTCTTCCGGATCCGCTCGGCGCCCCGGTCCGGCACGCTCGCCGCGGCCAGGGTCCTCGTCCCCGGGACACCGGCCGGGCCCGCCGCCGCGGTCGGGCATTTCTGCCTCCCCCGCGACGGGGAAGACCACTGTGGCGACGCCGTCGCCCTCGCCGAACTGTCCGGGGGCTGGGCCGCGGTCGTCGTCGACGGCCTCGGCCACGGGCCCGAAGCCGCCGAAGCCGCCGACACGGCGATCCGCGTGTTCCGCCAGAACCCCGATCGCCCGTTCCCCCATCAGCTGGCGACCATGCACCGCGCCCTGCGCACGACGCGGGGCGCCGCCGTCGCGCTCGCCCGGATCGCCTCCGGCGGGCTCGAATTCTGCGGCGTCGGCAACATCAGCGGCACGACGCTCAGCGGGGACGGCCGATCGCGCTTGCTGCTCAGCATCCCCGGCGTCGTCGGCTACGCCCTGCCCGCCGCGCAGGTCCGGCACGCCGCGCTCACCGCCGGCGACCTCGTCGTGCTGCACACCGACGGCGTCGACCACACCTGGCGCGCACCGGCGAGCGCCACGCAGCCGGCGAACGCGCTGCTCCTCGCCGCCCTTCTCGCCCACCGTCATCGCAACCCCCGCGACGACGCCGCCATGATCGCCCTGCACCCGGACCAGCTCGGCTGATGCACCCACACCTCGCCCGGCTCCGCCGCCGCCTCCGTACCGTCTGCGCCGAAGCCGGCGTCCCCGTCGAAGACCGCGCCCGGCTCGTCATGGCCGCGACCCTGCTCGCCGAACCCGCCTTCGACACCGGCACGGAAGTGACGCTCGAAAGCAGCACCGCCGACGGCCTGCTGGCCGTCACCGTCCGGCTCCCCCGCCCGGTCGAACGGCCACGGCGCAACACGCTCCCGCTGCTGCCCGACGCCGAAGACGACACGAGCCTCACCTGGCACCTCCCCACGGGAACCGCCCGGCATCCCGTCCCGGCCGCCGACGACCGGGCCACGGACGAGGAGACCCTCGCGCTCATCGCCCGCGCCGACGCGCTCGCCCAGGAACAACGGGAGCTCAAACACGAACTCGCCGAAACCAACAGCGGCGTGCTGGCCATGTACATCGAACTCGAACAGCGCGACGAACAACTCCGCCGCGCGCACTCCGTCATCTTCCGCGAACTCGAAGACGCGCTACGGCCAGGCCCGCCCGCCGTGCCGGGGCTCGAACTGGCCGTCCACTACTCGCCGACCGACCAGGACTCCCCCACCGGCGGCGACCTCTACGACTGGTTCGTCCTTCCCGGCGGCCACCTGCACATCACCCTCGTCGACGCCGTCGGGCACGGGGTCACCTCGACCCGCCACGCCCTCACCGTCACCCACGCGATCCGCACCCTCGCGCTGGAGGGCCATCCCTTCCGCGATCTCATCGCCCATACCGCGCGCACCCTCGCCACCATCGAACCCGATCTCATGGCGACCGTGATCCTCGCCAGGATCGACCCCGCTACCGGCGAACTGACCCTCGCCAACGGCAGCCATCCCGCTCCCGTACTGGCCACTGTGGACGGTCAGGCGCGGTTGCTGCGCGCCCCGGTCGTCGGCCGCGGGATCGGCTTCCCCGACCCCGGCAGCCCCGAACTCCGCCACCACACCCTCGACCCCGGCGACACCCTGCTCCTCTACACCGACGGCCTCGTCGAAAGCCGCAAGGACTACCTCGAAGGACAGGACCGGCTCCTGGACCTCGCCCCCGCGCACGCCGCCCTTCCCATCGGCGAGCTTCCCCGGGAACTGGCCGTCCGGATGCACGACGTCGTCCTGCACGCCGACGACACCGTCGTCCTCGCCGTCCGGCGGACACTTCCCGGGGCCGACCTCAGCACGCGGGCGGAGTGAACGTCCCGTTCTGTGCGACGACGTCACCGATATCCGCGAAACCCACGTGATTGTTCTGGTGGCTGAGCAGAAGCACCCAGTTGTTCCCCCGCGGACTCTTCCATCCCGGGAACTGGCAGATCGCCGCCACGTCGTCGGCGGGCAACGGTAGCCCGTCGTTGACCCACCCCTGGTTGCAATTGGTGTACGGGCATTGGAAGAGCGAGAGCAGGTTGAACTTGGCGTAGACGCCGGCGCCGATTCCCGCCGCCCCCCGCACGGCCCGATCTCCGTTGACAGACTGGATTTCCTGCAGTCCCGACTCGGCCTGCCCCTGGGCGGACGCGGAGATCGGCAGGAACAACGCGAACAAGGCTACGATAATCGCAAAATTGCGGAGCGTTTTCACGTCAAGGATGTCCCTTCGCGATTCCTCGGCACATTTCGATGACACGTACTCCGTCGAAGTTCCCATTCTTCGCCGGGACGCCCCGAGCTGTCGACGGCCGTTCAGCTATTCCTGCGACTCGGCGAGCAGTTTCAGCGCGAGTGCCTTGAGTTCCGGGCTCGCCTTCGCGGCGTCGCCCGAGTCGAACGGCGGCCGCGGGTCGTATTCGACGGCGAGCTGGATACCGCGGGCGATCCGCTCTCCGGCCAGCAGGGACGCGAGATGGAACGCGAGGTCGATCCCGGCGGACACCCCCGCCGCGGTGACGACCTTGCCGACCTGGACGTACCGCTCGGCCACGTAGCGCACGCCGAAGGTCTTCTCCAGGTAGTCCGCCGACGCCCAGTACGTGGTGGCCCGGTCGCGGAGCAGCCCCGCCGCGCCGAGGATCAAGGATCCCGTGCACACCGACGTGGTCCAGGCCGTGTGCCGGTGGACGCGCCGGATCCAGTCGAGCAGGACCTGGTTCTCCATGGCGGCGACCGTGCCGCGGTTGCCCGCGCCCGGGACCAGCAGCACGTCCAGGCGGTTCACCTCGGCCACCGAACGTTCCGCCATCACCGCGACGTCCCGGGTGTCGGTGCGCACCGGGCCGCGGCGCTCGGCGATCATCGTCACCGTCGCACCGGGAAGCCGGGACAACACCTCGGCGGGGCCGGTCGGATCCAGCAGGCTGAAGCCGTCGTAGAGCAGGATGCCGATCTTCGATCCTGAGCTCTCCGCCTGGGCCGTGCCGGTGCCGAGACCGAACGCCGCGGCCGCCGCGGCTCCCGCCAGCACTGTCCTGCGCGTGGTCTTCGCATCGTTCATGCCGCGAATCCTGGAGCGGTCAGGGGACGATCGGGCGTGGCATGTCCGGCATCCTGCGAAGCTTGTCCCCGGACAGCCCGTAGTGGTGGCGGAACGCCGTGCGCAGGGTTTCCGCCGAGGCGAACCCGCATTGCCGCGCGACAGCGGCGAGCGGCAACGCGGTGGACCGCACCAGCTGGGCCGCCGCCTCGGTCCGCGCCGTGCGCACGGTCCGCGCCGGGGTGCTGCCCAGCTCGGCGGTGAACAGGCGGGTGAGGTGCCGGGTGGTGACCCCGGCCCGCGCCGCCAGCGCCGGCGGGCTCAGATCCTCGGTGAGATGCGCGGAGATGTAGCCCAGCAGATCCAGCACGACCCGGTTGCCCGGCGGCGGAGCGGCCAGGAACGTGCTGATCTGCGCCTGGTCGGCCGGGCGGTGCAGATAGGTCACCAGTTCACGGGCGACTTCGCGGGCCAGCGTCGGACCGTGGTCGTCCTCGATCAGCGCGAGCGTGAGATCCAGCGCGCTGATGACCCCGGCCGAGGTGATGACGTTCCCGTCGCGGATGTAGAGCGGGGCGGGATCCACTGTCACGGCGGGAAAAGTCGCGGCGAGCTGTTCGCTGTATCCCCAGTGCGTGGTGACCCGCCGGTGGTCGAGCAACCCGGCGGCCGCCAGCACGAACGTCCCCGTGCACACCGAAGCGACCCGCCGGCTCCGTTCGGCCAGCCGCCGCACCTGCGTCAGCAATCGCTCGTCCCTGGCGGCCGCCTCCGTTCCCGCGCCTCCGACCACCAGCATCGTGTCCATCCGCCCCGACACCTCGGCCAGCCGCCGCACACCGGCGAGCAGGATCCCCGACGAACTCCGCGTCGTGCGCCCATGAACGGTGGCCAGCTCGACGGAATACGGCGGCGCGGCACCGTGCGAGTTCGCGATCTCCAACGCCCCGCTGGGACAGGCGACATCGAGTATCTGCGCGCCGTCGAAGGCGACGATCACCACGCGGCGCACCGATTCCAGTACAGACCCCACAAGGCGAACCTACTCGCCGGATGCCCGATCCGGCGGCGCGTTCTCCTGAACTGCCTTCTCCGCCGTCGATTCCCCAGTCTGTGCCGGGCTTTCCCTATGCTGGACGACAGGTCGCCGCGTGATGACCACTGTGGACACCCGCCGCGAATGCTTTCGTCCCGGCCGGGCACGAGTTCCAGCGAGGGGTGTCGCGAAAGCCACTCGCCACGGCCAGAACAGGAGAACTTCATGAGCGCCACCCGGGCAGGCTCCGTGCACTGGACGGTCGTCGTCCTCTGTTTCCTGGCGATTCTCCTGGACGGCTTCGACACCGCCGCGCTTTCGCTCGCGATCCCCACGATGGCCGCCGAATGGGCGGTCACGCCTGCCGCGTTCACCCTCGCCGTCGTGCTGACCAACATCGGCGTGGTGTTCGGTTACCTGTCGGCGGGATACCTCGGCGCGCGGATACCGGGACGGCGGCTGGTGATCGGGGCCGTCGTGCTCTTCGGGGTGGCCACCATCGCGACGGCGGCCACCCTGCCCCTGGAGTCGATCGCGCTGCTTTCGGCGACCCGCCTGGTCACCGGGATCGGGCTCGGCGTGGTGGTGCCCGCGGCCGTCGGCCTGGCCACGAAACACAGCGCCGAGAACCGCCGGGAGCAGGTATCCATTGCGGTGGCCCTCGGTCTCGGGGCGGGCGCCGGACTCGGCGGGCTTCTCGGCGGGCGCCTGCTGAACCTCGTGGGCAGCGACGGCGTCTTCTACGTCGCGGGGATCGTCCCGCTGCTCTTCGCCGCCGTGCTGGCGTGGCTGCTGCCCGCCGAGGGGACCGCGGTCACGGCGACCGTCGGCGACAAGAGCGACGCGAAGATCGGCAGGCTCTTCGACCCGGGCCTGCGCCTGCCCACCACGCTGATCTGGGCCTTCTCCTTCCTCGTCTTCATCACCTCCTACGTCCTGATCTCGTGGATCCCCACCTTGCTCACCGGATACGGCTTCAGCCCGTCCAAGGCTCCGCTCGGTCTCGCGTTCCTCACCCTCGGCGGCATCATCGGCGGCCTGGCGTTGCTGCCGCTCGCCGGACGCCTGGGGATCGCCCGCGCGATGATCCTGATGCCCGCCATCGGCGGGGTGTTCATGATCATCGCCGCGAAGGCGTCCCTCGGCGACACCGCGTTGCTCCTGTGCCTCGCCGGTGCGGGGGTCGGCGTGGTGTCGGCGCAGCTCGGCCAGCTGGCCCTCGCGGTCGCGACCTATCCGCCCGGCCCCCGGACCACCGGCGTGGGCTGGGCGGCCGCGCTGGGACGGCTCGGTTCCATCGTCGGGCCGGGGATCGCGGGCGTCCTCATCGGGCAGGCGCTGGCGACGCGGGACATCGTCGTGGCGGCCACGGTGCCGCTCCTCTTCGCGATCGTGTGCGCGGTCATGCTGTCTCGGGTGAAGGCGAAAGCACGCGTCCTGCCGGCCGCGGAAACCCCGCTGGTGCTGGAAAAAGCCCGGTAAGGCTCAGTCGGCCGCGAGGATTTCGGCCAGCCGGACGGTGTCCTGGAGATAGCGCTCGTACGGAAAGCCCGCCGCGATGAGCCCTTCGCGCAACTCGTCGTAAAGCGGCTTTCCCGCGGCGTGGAAGGCTTTCCGGCCGGGATCGGTGAGCCGGACCAGCCGTCGGCGCGCGTGCTCGGGATCGACGGTGATCCGCACCAGACCGTCCGCTTCGAGTCGCCGCAGGGCCCGGCTGATCGCCGGGTCGGAGACCGACAGCGCCTGGGCGAGCCGGTGCTGCGTCGCCGGCTCGATCTCCTCGAGCGTGCCCAGAAGCCGTATCTGGCTGTACGTCAAACCGTCTGGGTCGTCGGCGCGCCGACGGGCGGCTTCGCCCATCAGCATGACCACCCGGTGCAGCAGGTCCGCGAGTCCGTCGTCCACGGAGCCACCCTATCATCAGTGTTGACGGGTTAATATTAACTAGGTAAGACTGAAGGCATGAACTACTTCACCCAATCCGCCTTCCCCCTGGTCTGGGTCGTCGTGCCCGCCGCCGGAGCCTTCCTCCGCGCCCGCCACGCGACGTCGTCTCAGGAGCGGCTCGAAATCTGGCAGCGCTGGTGGGCCATCGGCGCCTTCGGCTGCGGCAGCCTGTGGATGACGGTCGCCTTCCTCGCCTTCCCGGACGTCATGGCCACGGCGATCGGCTTCGAGCGGACGCCGTTCATGTTCGAGATCGCCTTCGCCAACCTCGCGCTGGCCGTCCTGGGCTTCCGGGCCGCCTCGGCCTCCGCGCGCGAACGCCTCACCATCGGCATCGCCGGCGGGATGTTCCTCTGGGGAGCCGCGATCGGCCACGTCTACCAATGGTTCGCCAACGGTGACCACGCCCCCGGCAACACCGGCGGAGTGCTCGTCACCGACGTCCTGCTCCCGGCGGTCATGATCGTCCTGGCCCTGCGATCGCGGCGCCTCACCGCGAAGATCGCCGCCTGAGGCACTCACCATGACGACACAGACCGGCCACGCGATCGGAAAGGCCGCCACCGAGCGGCTCGGCATCTTCGCCGACGCGGTGATCGCGATCGCGCTCACCCTGCTGGCGCTGGATCTCCCGATCCCCCACGGCGACACCACCGGCGCCATGCTGAGCTCGATCTCGGCCCACGGCAAGGAATACATCGCCTTCGCGCTCAGCTTCGTGGTGATCTCCGCGCACTGGCGAGCGCACCACGAGATCTTCCCCTACGTCCGCGCACTGAACGGGCGCCTGATCAGCCTCACCCTGGCTTGGCTGTTCATGCAGGTCCTGATGCCGTTCGCGACGCGGGTCATCACCGCCGAGGGCGCCTTCCCGCTCCGGTTCAGCGTGTACGCGATGGTGCAGGTCCTGGCCTCGGCGTCGTTCGCGCTGATCATCCGGGAGATCCGGCGCGGACACCTGTACGGGACCGGCGGGCCGCCGAAGGTGTTCGCCCAAAGCCTGACTCGCAGCGTCTGCCTGGCCGCGGTGTTCGGGATCTCCGTACCCGTCTCGTTCCTGACTAACGACACCGCCGCCTACCTGTGCTGGCTCGCGGCGCCTGTCGTGCTCGCCGTCGCCCGCCGCGTGCAGGACCGACGGCCGGATCGGCGTCAGCGCAAGGCCGTCAGGACGTAGTCGTCGCCGAACTGCCACACCGGGGCCACTTCGGCGAAGCCCGCTTCCCGGAGCAGCCTGGTGTGTTCCTGCGGGCTCAACCGGTTGCCGTAGCCGGTCGAAATGCCGCGCAGCTCGTCGGCCGTGAACCGCTCACGCAGCGCGGGATCGGCGGCGACCGCGGCCCACCATACCTTCCATTCCTCGTTGGCGCCGACCCCGGCACGCTCCGCCCGCCGGTTCTTGACCACCTCGGCGAGTTCGCGGATGGCAGGCTGTTCGTCGTAGAAGTGATCACCGTTGACGAGCGCTCCGCCCGCCCTCAGCGCTCCGGCGAGGTCACGGTAGACCTCGGCGAGCCGCTCGGGACGCAGCCAGTGCAACGCGGTCGTCGAGACCGCGGCGTCGACCGGCCCCCACTTCAGCCAGCCGCTCTGGGCGAGGTCCGCCTGGAGGTACTCGATTTCCGCCCCCGGCGGCCGGGTGGCCCTGGCGAGCGCGAGCAGGAAGGGGTCGTTGTCGACGCCGACGATCCGTGCCCGCGGGAGCCGCCCGGCGAGCCTCGTGGCCAGCGATCCCGGTCCGCAGCCGAGGTCCAGCACCAGCGGCTCGGCGACGCCACGGCATACGTGCTCGACGACGTCGATCAGCACGGCGAAGCGTTCTTCGCGGTCGGCGATGTAGCGTTCCTGCTGGATGTCCCACCGGCGTACCCAGTCCGCCGCGAACTTCTCGTCCACCGGCCTCCCCTTCGTGATCTTGATCCTGTGTAGCACATCCCGGTCATGGGTTACCGTGGGCGCCACAACGCAAGAAGGTGCCCGTCGGGGGAAGCCGGTGTGAATCCGGCGCTGACCCGCAACCGTGATCGGCCTGGGAGGACTCCCGGTGCCGAGAGCCGGACTGCCCGCCGGGTACCGCCAGCCCCAACTGTCGTGGAGTACGGAGCGGGGTCCCGTTCACGTGCGGCCGCGCGCCCGGGACAGTGCTCGATGTCCCGGAGGTTCCTATGACGCGTCATCCGCTCACCCGCCGGCGGCTCCTCGCCCTGGCCGCTCTCACGCCGTTGGCCGCGTGCGGGACCGCGCCGGCGGACACAGGCCGGTTGAGGGTCGCGTTCGCGGCGGGCGGCTCGAAGGAGACGCTGGACCCGGCGCAGGTCTCCCTTTTCGTCGACCAGGCGCGGGCCAAGGCGCTCTTCGACACGCTGGTCGCCTACAACGCCGACACCTCGTTGCGGCCGCGGCTCGCGGAGTCCTGGGAGAGCGACGATTCCGGCACGCGCTGGCGGATCCGGCTGCGGCGGGCGGCCTTCCACGACGGCCGTCCGGTCACGGCGGACGACGTGCTCTACACCTTCCGGCGGATCGCCGATCCCGCACTGGCCTCCTCGTCACGGCAGTACTTCGCGAAGGTTGATTTCGGCCGCAGCAAAGCGGTGTCCCCCAACGAAATCGAGCTGGTCCTGACCGCTCCCGACTTCGAGTTCCCGTCGGGCTGGGGCGCTCCGGGCGCAGAGATCGTGCCCGCCGGTACGACGGACTTCACGGCGCCGGTCGGCTCCGGCCCGTTCCGGTTCGTCTCGTTCACCCCTGGCGGCCCGGCGGTGTTCCGCAGGAACGAGTCCCATTGGGACGGTGCGCCGAACGTCGGCGAACTGGAATTCGTCCCGGTCAACGAGGAAGCCGCGCGCGTCAACGCCTTGCTGTCCGGGCAGGTCGACTACGCCCACGATCTCGCGGCCGGAACCGCGGCCCGGTTGGCCGGTGACGCGCGCGTCTCGCTGCTCGAAGCCAAGGGAACGACGATGCAGGGCATGATCCTGCGCGTGACGCAGCCGCCGTTCGCCGACCCGAGGCTGGTCCGCGCCGTACTGTCCGGAGTGGACAGAGAGGCGCTGAACCGCGTCGCACTGGCCGGGCGCGGCGAGATCGGCAACGACCTGTTCGGCAAGGGACTCCGCGGGTACGCCGCCGGTATCCCCCAGCGCGGGCGCGATGTGGAACTGGCCCGCTCGCTCGTCCGGGAGGCGGGCGCGGAGGGGCTGGCCTTCGCCGTCGAAACCAGCGACGTCGACCCGGGTTTCGCCACCGCGGCCACGCTGATTTCCCGGCAACTCGGGGAAATCGGGCTGAAGGTCACGCCGAACACGCGCGCGTCGAGCACCTATTTCAGCGAGATCAAGACCAAGGGCGTCGCCGCGCTGACCCGCACGGCCACCCTGCCGGTGCCGACGTTCCTCAACCAGCGCTTCCGGACCGGCGGTTCGAACAACGTCAACGGCTTCGCCTCGCCGGAGTTCGACGCCCTCATGGACCGGGCGGCGGCCACCGCGGACGAAGGTGCCCGGCTGGCGCTGTTCGGTGACGCGCAGCGGATCGTGCACGCGTCCGGAGGCCTGCTCGCCTGGGGGTTCAGCACCTGGACGATCGGTGTGTCGAAGCGGGTTTCCGGACTGGTGACCGCGCCGCCGAACACCTTCGACTGGGCGAGGTTCGACCGCGCCCGGCTGTCCTGACGTGCCGGGTTACACCGCCCGGCGGCTGGGTTTCGCGGTACTGCAGGCGATGTTCGTGCTGGTCGCGACGTTCGCCGTGACCGCGTTGCTTCCCGGCGACGCGGCGTCGGTCGTGCTCGGCGAGCAGGCCACCGACGAGCAGGTGGCGACCGTGCGCCACCGGCTCGGCCTCGACCAGCCGGTCCTCGACCGGTTCGGGCACTGGATTTCGGGTTTGGTGAGCGGGGATCTCGGCCGGTCGCTCGTGACCGGTGCCCCGGTGACCGACGAGATCACCCGGCGTTTCGCCGCCACGGCCGTGCTCGCCGGGGTGACCCTGCTCGTGCTCGTACCGCTCGCGCTGGCCATCGGGGTGGCCTGCGGGCTGCGCGAAGGATCACGGACCGACCGGGTGCTCACCTCGGTCACGCTGTTCCTGCACGCCATCCCCGAGTTCGTCCTCGGTCTGCTGCTGGTCGCCGGATTCGCCGTCTACACCGGGTTGCTCCCGGCGACCGCGGCCGGAACGGACCTGACCGCACGCCCCGAAGTCCTCGTCCTGCCGGTGATCGTGCTGGTCGCCCGGCAGCTGTGCGACGTCGCCCGGCAACTCCGGATCGGGATCGCCGAACAGACCCGGGGCCAGGTGGCCGGGCACCTGCGCCTGCTGGGCCTGCCCGAACGCACCGTGGTGCTGCGGCATCTTTTGCCCGCCGCCGCGGCGCCCGCCGTGCAGCAACTCGCCCGCGCCGTCGAAGGCCTGCTGACCGGCACGGTGATCGTCGAGTCCCTGTTCGCGATCACCGGGCTCGGCACGGGTTTCGTCGAGGCCGTGCAGAACCGGGACATCCCGCAGGTGCAGGGCTACGTGCTGCTGTTCGCCGGGGTGGTCGTGCTCGGGAACCTCGTCGCGGACCTCGTGGCGCATCGGCTCACGCCGCAGCGGGAGCGTGCCACGTGGTGAAACGGATGCTGGGCTGGTCCCTCCTCGCGGTACCGCTGGCGCTCGCGATGGCCGGGCCGGTGATCGCGGGCCCTGTGGAATCGGTCGGGGCGCCGTGGCAGACACCCGACGGCACCCATCCGCTGGGCACCGACGTCCTCGGCCGTGACGCGCTCACGGTGATCCTCGCGGGCGGCTTTCCCGTGATCGGCATGACGGCCGCCGCGCTCGGGCTCGCCTATCTGATCGGGGTGCCGCTCGGTCTGGTCGCGGCCGGGCGCGGACGCCTGGCCGACGAAACCGTGATGCGATCCCTCGATCTCGTGCTGGCCTTCCCCTCGCTGCTGGTGCTCATGGTGCTCGCCGCGACCGGGCACCGGGGGCCGGGCGTGCTCATTCCCGTCGTCGCCGTGCTCCAGCTGCCCGCGATCACCCGCGTGGTGCGGGCCGCGGCGCTGGCGCCCGGCTGCCGGACCGCCGTGGAAGCCCTTACCCTGCAAGGACAACTGTGGTGGCGGATCCAGCTCGGGTACGTCGCCCGGCACCTCGCCGGCCCCGTCGCGACCGACGCCGGCACCCGTCTCGGCGTGGTGCTCTACCTGCTGGCGTCGGCGAACTTCCTCGGTCTCGGCCTGCCGGCCGACTCCCCGGACTGGGCCGTGGTCATCGAACGCAACAGCGAAGCGCTCTACACCTCGCCCGCGGTGGTCCTCGTGCCCGCCGCGCTGCTGATGGCGTTGTGCGTCGGCACGAACCTCGTCGCCGACCGGCTGCTCGCCGCCAGGCGGGTGATCCCGTGACCGTCCTGGAGATCAGCGGGCTGTCCGCCCGCGCCGGGGAAACCGTTCTGCTCGACGACGTCTCACTGTCCCTCGAACCGGGCCGGGTACTCGTCGTACTCGGCGCGTCCGGCACGGGAAAGACCACCTTGGGGCTCGCCGCGACCGGACAGGCTCGCCCGGGGATCACGCTGTCCGGGTCGGTGATGCTGGCGGGATCCCCGCTGCTGGGCCGGACCGCTTCCGAACTGCGGCGGGCGCGGGCAGGCGTCATCGGCCACCTGCCGCAGCAGCCGTCGGCGGTACTGGACCCGGTCCGCCGCTGCGGGCCCGTGCTGGCCGAACTCGCCGCCCTCCGCCACCACGGCCGTACCGCCCGGCTGGCGGCGGCCCGCACCGCGCTGGCGGAATCGGGGCTCGAACAGGCGTTGTGGCGGCGGTTCCCGCACCAGTTGTCCGGCGGACAGCAGCAGCGCATGGCGCTGGCCACCACCCTCGTGAACCGACCCCGGGTGCTGGTCCTCGACGAGCCGACCAGTGGTCTCGACGCGGCGAACAGGGCCGTGCTCACCGACCGGCTCGCGGAGCTTTCCCGGGCCGGGACGGCGTTGCTGATCCTGACCCACGACCTCACGCTGGCCCGCGCCCTGGACGGCGACGTCGCCGAACTCCGCGACCACCGCTTGGTGCCGTCCCCGACGCTCCCCGACCCCGTGCGTTTCGAAGGCCCGCCGCCCCCTTCGCTGTCTTCGCCGGTGCTCGTCGTTCGCGGACTCACCGTGCGCGCCGGGCGGACGACGCTCGTCGAGGACTTCGACCTGGAGCTGGCGGCCGGCAGCCGGACCACGCTCACCGGCGTCTCGGGCGCGGGCAAGACGACACTCGCCCGCGCGCTCGCCGGTTTGACTCCACCGAGCGCCGGCACGATCGAGATCGACGGTGTCCGGCTTCCCCGCCTCGCCCGTCGTCGCACCCGCGCGCAACTGCGTGCGATCCAATACGTCCATCAGGACAGCCGCGCGTCCTTCGACGAATTCCGCGACGTGCTCGACCAGGTGGCCGACACCGCCCGCCTCCTTCGCGGCCTCAGCCGCGCGGACGCCCGGCTCGAAGCGACGGAAACCCTGCGCTGCCTCGGAATCGACGCGGCCGACCGGCGGCCCGGCCAGCTCTCCGGTGGCCAGCTCCAGCGCTGTGCCGTGGCCCGGGCGCTCCTCGCCCACCCCACGGTGCTGATCTGCGACGAGGTGACCTCGGCGCTCGACGCGGCGAACCGTGCGCGGCTGCTGGATTTCCTCGCCGCCGAGGCGACGCGGCGCGGGACGGCGCTGCTCATGATCAGCCATGAGGACGTCTCGGCTCCGTTCGCGATCACGATGCCTGAGTGACCTACTGTCCACAGGGGACAGTTTCGGGGCGCGTTTGGTTTTACGGGGGCGGGACCCTGACGCTCGTGTCGCGAAAGCCACTTTCGGGACACCAGACGTCGCGAAAGTGGCTTTCGCGACACCCGCCCGAGCAGCGCGCCACGACCGGACCCCACCCAGCCATCCACCGACGTTGCGAAAGCCACTTTCCCAACACCCAACGTTGCGAAAGTGGCTTTCGCAACACGCCACCTCTGCAACACCGAAGCCTCACACCACCAACCGGCCCACCCGACCGGCACGCGTGTCGCGAAAGCCACTTTCGGGACACCAGACGTCGCGAAAGTGGCTTTCGCGACACCCGCCCGAGCAGCGCGCCACGACCGGACCCCACCCAGCCATCCGCCGACGTTGCGAAAGCCACTTTCCCAACACCCAACGTTGCGAAAGTGGCTTTCGCAACACGCCACCTCGACCTCAAGCCCCGAGAACCGTCCTCTGTGGACACAAGGACCAGCTCAGCAATATCCCTGAACCTTCTCCCGACGCGACCGGAAAGCCCAGCCGAAGAGGCCCGGAAACGACCACCCACCACCAGGCCATTCGACTCCCGCCGGCCGCCAGCCGAGCAAGGTCCTCCTGAAGACCACCTCGACCTCCCCATCGGCCAGCGCCCGCGCGAACGCCGCGAACTCTTCGTCGTCTTCCGGCGAATCCACTTCGAACGCGTCCAGATCGTCAAGGAACAGGTCCCCGGTGCTTCCGGTCATGCGCAGCAGCAGGCGCGGCGCACCGGGGACGGCAGGCTCGACCCGGACGACCGTCTCGTCGTCATCGTGTTCGACGCTGAGCGAGACCGCTCCGCTTTCGATCAGCCGTCGGTACGCGGCTTCGAGTGAATCCACGAACCGGTCGGCTGAGGGCAGGCTCATCGTCGTCCTTCGGTCGCGCGGTAGCGGGACGAGTCTACGCTTCGGGGTTGTACTGCCAGCCGCTCCGATAACAGGTGTCCCAGCCCGCGTCGTCCACGCAGACCACGACGCGGACCCGGGTGAGCTTCGTTCCCGAGCTGTACCAAAGGTTGCTCCAGGTGGTCGTGGTGCCACATCCGCTCTGGTTCCAGCGGTACGGCGTCGGGTCGATGGTCCCCATGCCCAGGTCGGCCTCGAAGTGCACGTAGACCGGATTGCCGTCGCATTTCGTGTCCCGCACGGCCATGTTGATGCTCTTCATCCCGCTGAGCGTCCAGGTCCAGTTGGCCGATCCGTAGACCTCGCTCCCGGATCCGGTGGCCGCGCCCGTCGCCGCCGACGCGGTGCCCGTGAACGCCAGCGTCGCCGCCGACGCCACCACGGCCGCCGTCGCCACCCGCCGCAGGTTCCTGCTCAGAAAACGCTTCATGGTCCCCTCCGATGTGATAAATGAATGACGACTCCAGGGGGAGGCGTCATGCTTCGTATTCACTTCACCGACCGTGACCTGGCCCGTGTCCGTGTCGCGGCCGCGCCGGATCCGCTGTGGGAAACGGTTCTGGCCATGCAGAAACTCACGCTCGACGGCATTCCCGCCTTCGCGCGCTGGCGGCGCCGGGTGCGGGAAGGGCTGCGGGAACGCGACACCCGGACGGCGGTGCGTTTCCTGCAGACGATCGCGCCACCGGCCCGCTACTTCCCGGACTTCCTCACCCCCGACGAGTCCGAGGGCGGGCTGAAGGCCGGGCTGGCGGCACTCCGCGGAACCCCGGCGGACCGGCTCGGGCGCGAAGTCGGGCTGATGGCACAGCACCGCCGCCTGCCCAGTTGGACACACGGACTCGCGGCGGGCACGGCGCTCGATCAGGTCGCCGAAGCGTTGCGGATCGCCCACGACACCCTGGTCGCTCCACAGTGGACTACCGTCCGCACCCAGGTCGACACCGACCGGGCCGTACGGTCACGCCTCGCCGGCGAGAGCGGTGCCCTCGGCCTGCTCGAGTCGCTCCGCCCGGCCTTCCGCTGGGAGGCGCCGGTCCTGACCGTGCGCTACCCCATCGACCGCGATCTCCACCTTCGCGGACGCGGCATCCGGCTCGTCCCGTCTTACTTCTGCTGGGACACCCCGGTCGCCCTCGCCGACGACGGCCTTCCACCGGTCCTCGTCTTCCCGGTGTCCCACGAGCACGAGCCGGCTCCCCTGCCGAAACACCTCGCCACCCTGCTCGGCCGGACCCGCGCCGCCGTCCTGTACGCGGTCGCGGGCTGCCCCACCAGCGGCGAACTCGCCGACCGGCTCGGCATTTCGGCGGCCGCGGTTTCGCGGCACACCACGGTGCTCCGCGACGCCGGGCTCATCACCAGCCGACGCCACGGAGCCGTGGTGCTGCACAATCTCACGCCTGTGGGCGCCGCGCTGCTGGGCTGAGCCGTCAGCGCACGATCCGCCACGGCGTGCAGCTGTCGTCTCCCGCGTCGTCCTCGCAGAGCCGGAACGACGTCACATCCGGGATCGTGGCGTGACCACAGCCGATCTTCGAACCGTTGTTGTCGCGAAGAGTCAGAAAACCGATCTTCTGCCTGTACTGGGCGTAGACGCCGTTGCCGTCCTGCTCCTCGTCGCAGACCTCGGCGAAATCGCGGGTGGTCTCGTACTGCGCGTAATCGTGTCCCTGTTTGATGAGGTAACCGGCCGCCTCCGCGGTCGAGGTCCCCAGCACCAGCGCGGAGATCATCGCGCCACCGACGAGCATCACTTTTCGGATCATCGTTCCCCTCCCCTTTTGTGCCCTCCCCTGGGCACGGGAACAGCCTGCCGCCTCTCCCCACCGGACGACGACACTTTTGCGCCAGAGTGGAAAACCGCAGGCAGGGCGCCCCGCGCCACCCGACTCCGGTCAGCCGACGTGGATTCCCGGGCGAAGCGCCGGATCGCGTTCGCTGGTGCGGATGATCTCCCGGACGACCGGGGCGGTGTCGCCCCGGCCGAGGATCAGGTAGCGGAACAGGTGCCCGAGTGGATTACCCTCGCTCCACTCGAAATGGCATTGGGGCCGCACGCCGGTGGCGTCGCGCAGCGCGAGCAGGACAGCCGCGATGGCGTTCGGCGCGGCCGGGCTTTCCACCCGCAGGACACGGAATCCCTCGATCTCGACACCGCGGACCTTCAGCACGTCGCTGAAGCCGGACGGGTCGATGACGTCGATTTCGAGGAACAGGACGTCGGCGGCGCCCGGTACCGGGTTCAGGCCGCGCTGTTCGGCTTCCTTCGCCCGGTATTCGTCGGCGTCCCCGGCCTGGCGCCGGTTCGCGATGATGGTGAGCGCGCCGTCGTGCGCGATCGACTCGGTGACGAACCGGCGCGCGGGCTCGTCGAACTCGATGTGGTCGACCCGCAGTTCCGTGGTGCGGGTGACCCGCGACACCAGCGACACCACGATGATCCCGAGGATGAAGAACGCGGAGATGGTGAGGCCGTCGGGTTTCTCGATGACGTTCTCCACCAAGGCGTAGATCAGGATCAGGGTCAGCACGGCGAACGCGATCGCCGCCTTCCGCTGCCGTTTCTTCGCCGCGGAGATAGCCACCGCGATCGACGCCGACACCATCATCGCGAGGATCCCGGTGGCGTACGCCCCGGCCTGGGCGTTGACGTCGGCGTTGAAGATGATCGTGACCAGGACGCAGATCGCGGTGTAGACCAGCACCACCGGCCGGACGGCGCGGGCCCAGTCCGGCGCCATCCCGTAGGCGGGCAGGTAGCGCGGAACGATGTTGATCAGCCCGGCCATCGCCGACGCCCCGGCGAACCACAGGATCAGGATGCTGCTGATGTCGTACGCCGTGCCGACCCACTCGCCCAGCAACTCGTGCGCGAGGTACGCCAGCGCCCGGCCGTTGGCCTCACCACCCGGTTTGAACGCGTCGGGCGGGATCAGGACCGTGGTGACGAAACTGGTCGCGATCAGGTACACCGACATGATCAGCGCGGCGGCGGTGAGCAGTTTGCGGGTGTTGCGGATCCGGTCCGCCAGTTTCCGTTCGGCGTTCTCGCCCTTGGCCGCCACCAGCGGCATCATGCTCACACCGGTCTCGAAACCCGACAAACCGAGTACCAGCAGGGGAAACGCGAGGATCGCCGGGCCGATGACGCCGCCGAACCCGCCTCCACCGGAGGTGAGCGCGTCCAGCCAGCGGTCGAACGCGGCGGGATCCGCGATCACCTCGCCGATCCCGGCGACCACGACCACCGCGTTGAGCAGCAGGAAGATCGCGACCAGCGGGATCGCGACCCCGACCGCCTCGCTGAACCCGAGCAGGAACACCCCGCCGAGGATCAGCAGCAGGACGACCGTGATCAGCACCTCGTGCCCGTGCAGGAACGACGGCGCGATCGGGTTCTCCAGCGCGTGCACGGTGGCGTCCGCCGACGACAGGGTGATCGTGATGATCCACGACGTGGCGACGAAACCCAGTAGTACCAGGACGAAGATCTTGCCGCGCCAGAACGGCAGCAGATTCTCCAGCATCGCGACCGAACCCTGACCGTGCGGGCTCTCCTTCGCCACCCGCCGGTACATCGGCAGCATGCCCAGCAGCGTCAGCGCCACGATCAGCAACGTCGCCAGCGGCGACAACGCGCCCGCCGCCAGCGCGGCGATCCCGGGCAGGTACGACAACGTGGAGAAGTAGTCCACGCCGGTGAGACACATGACCTTCCACCACGACTGCGGCGTGGCGTGCTCTTCATGGCTCTCCGGCCCCACCGGCTGAACCCGGTGCTCCATCAGCCACTGGCCGACCTTCCCCGACGGCGCCGCCTGCCGGACCGGGCTCTCCACCCGCTCCGGCACAGCATGCTCCGGTACCTCGGTCATTCCGTGCCCTCCCCGATCGCACACCCGGCTGGCCACCTGACCCGTGGTGGCCGCACACCGACGCGGACACTAACGATCCGGCGCTAAGAATCCCGGCCCCGACCGTAAAGAAAACGTAAGTGTCGTAAAGGCGCGCCTCCGCCCTAGGCCTCGCCCGCCATCCGGTAGGCGCCGTCCTCCAGGCGCCGGATCAGCCGATCGGTCCATTCGACGCGGTGCGCGGCGGTGTGCAGCCACAGCCCCACGACCTCGCCGACCGGGCCCCAGTCGTCGAGGTCGGCGCCCGGCGGCAGATGCGCGGTGATGCTCGCCTGCCACTGCCGCATGGCCTCGGCGCGTTGCCGGAGCAGCTCGATCGCCTCGGCGCGGGTCAGGTCCTCGATGAGACCCACCGCGGCGGCGAGCATGTCCAGCCGAGGCTCGCGACTGCCGAGTGCCTTGCGGAGCAAGGTGAAGTAGCTCTGTTCGCCCTTCGCGGTGATCTCGTATTCCATCCGCGGCGGCCCGCCCGCCTCGCTGGGAACCGTCTCGTGGAGAACGAGCAAGTCCTGTCCGGTCATGGCCTTGAGCGCGTGATACACCGAACCGGAGGTCGCCGTGGACCATTCGTGCGCGCCCCACGACTCCAGGTCGGAGCGAACCTGGTAGCCGTGGGCGCGGCCACGGCGCCGGACCGCGCCCAGAACCAGCATGCGAACCGTCGACACGTGGTCAGCCCGGCGAGTTCGTGCTGAGCCACCACAACGTCCCGAACGGATCGACGAAGCCGCCCATCCGGCTGCCGTCGTCCTGCGCGGTGATCCGCATGGCCGGCTTCGCGCCCGCCTCGACCGCCCGCGCGAAGACGTCCTCGGGGTCCGGCACGGTGACCCACAACTGGACGTGCACCGGATCCGACGGCGACCGCAGGCAGCGCATCCCTCCGGCCCCGGAGTCGGCGAAGAACACCACACCGGTCCCTATCCGCGCTTCCGCGTGCACCATCCGCTCCGGATCCTCCGGTAGCGGAATCACGTTCGACACCTCGGCGGCGAACGCGTCTTCCAGAAACCGTCTGTAAGCCTTCGCGCTGTCCACCATCACATAGGGCGTAACCGACATCAGCCTCTCCCTACTAGCCAAATTTAGCTACTCGGACTCTACCCGCCGGCCGCCCATGGGTGAACCACCGGATTCGGGCCACTAAGCTGTCGGGAGGAGTACTTATCGGTCGGCGGTCTCGACCCGCCGACCTGGGAACGGAGCTCGGAGATGCTGGTGACCGCCGGTGGCGGGACGAACGCCCCGTCCCGGGCATCGAGGAAGATTTCCGGCACATGAATCCGCCGAACCAGGGCATCCGGTCACCGTGAATCCGAGCACGACGGCCGCGGATACCGACCCCTTCGTCCACCCGGCGCTGTTCTACCGCGGGCAGGACGACTACTTGACGGGCACTGTCCCCTTCATCCGGCAGGGCCTGGACAACGGTGAACCGGTCGCGGTCTCGGTGCCGGGTCCCAACCTGGAACTGCTGCGCACCGCGCTGGGCGAGGACGCCGAGCGGGTACGGCTGCTGGACATGACCGAAGAAGGCCGCAACCCCGGCCGGATCATCCCCGGTGTCCTCCGCGCGTTCGCCGACAGCCATCCCGGACAGCGCGTCCGCATCATCGGCGAGCCCATCTGGGCCGAGCGGTCGGAGCTGGAATATCCGGCGTGCGCCCAGCACGAGGCCTTGATCAACCTGGCGTTCACCGGCCGCGAAGTCACCATCCTGTGCCCCTACGACGTCACCCGCCTCGACGCCCGCGCCCTGACCGACGCCGAAGCAACCCACCCGCTCCTGATCGACTCCGCCGGTGAGCGCGCCAGCGACGGCTACGACCCCGGCCGCATCATCACCGGCTACAACACCCCACTGCCCGCGCCGTCCCCGACCGAACCCGCCGCGCACACCACCCTCGACGCCGTCACCGGCGACGCGGCCTCCCTGGCGCGAGCCCGTGCGATGGCCCGCGGTCAGGCGCGGCGGGCGGGCCTCACCGGCGATCGAGTGGACGACGTCGAACTCGTGGTCGCCGAACTCGTCGCCAACAGCGTGGACCACGGCGGCGGGCAAGGACGGCTCAGCATCTGGCCGGAGGGCGGCCTGCTGGTCTGCGAAGTCCGCGACACCGGCCACCTGACCGATCCGCTCGCCGGACGGCGGCCCGCCTCCCCCGGGCAGCTGCGCGGCCGCGGGCTCCTGCTGATCAACCACCTGGCCGATCTCGTACGGCTTCACACCGGGCCGCAGGGCACCACCGTCCGCGCCTGCTTCGCCACCGCTTAGCGCTCCCACCCTGGCGGATAGATCGATTCGTGGCCCTGAGCTTTCGCTGCTCAGGGGTGGCGTGTTGCGAAAGCCACTTTCGCAACCTCCAACGTTGGCAAAGTGGCTTTCGCAACCCCAGCCGGGCAGGTTGCGACACGCGCCCGCCAGTCCCGCGGGATCACCGACATCGACGATTGACGTCCAATACTCAACAAGTTATATATGAACAATGTCATATCGACACACCGGCCGCGCAGCGGTGCTCGGCGCGGGGATCGCCGGTCTCGTGACCGCACGGGTCCTGTCCGAGCACTACGACGAGGTGCTCCTGGTCGAGCGGGACGAGCTCCCGGACCTGCCGGGGCATCGGCGCTTCGTCCCGCAGTCGCATCACGCGCACGGTCTGCTGGGGTCCGGCCGCCGGGTGCTGGTCGGGCTGTTCCCCGGCCTGTCCGCGGAACTGGCCGCCGGCGGCGCGCTCACCCCGGGTTCCGCCGATCCCGCGCTGGGAGATCGTTCGCTCTTCCTGGTCCGCGGCGCGACGACCATCCGGATCCCGGCCTGGTGGAGCGGGGGTTTCGGGGCGAGCCGGATCCTGCTCGAGCACGCGATCCGCGCCCGCGTACGGGCGCTGCCGAACGTCACGGTCCTGGACCGGACACCCGCGACCGGCCTGCTGACCGATCGGTCCCGCCGCCGGGTCACCGGGGTCCGAACACCGAACAGGAACCTGGACGCCGATCTGGTCGTCGACGCCTCCGGCCGGAACTCGCCGCTGCCGGAGTGGCTCGAGCGGATCGGGTACCGGCCGCCGCCACAGTCGGTCGTCCACTCCGATGTCCGCTACATCAGCGTGGTCACCGAACCCGATCCGTCCTTCGACCCCGATTGGATGGCCATCCTCGGCGGCCAGGCCACATCCGGCTCCTCCGTCGGCGGCGTCGTGCTTCGCGTCGAGCACGGCCTGCTGCACATCTCGTTCGGCTCGATCGCCCGGCGCGGGCCGGTTCCGGCGGACCTGGCCGAGTTGCGCGATTTCGCCGATCGGCTGACGGCACCGGTGGTGGCCGAGGCACTTCGCCATTCGACCCCGGTCGGCCCGATCCGCACCTTCCGCGTCCGCAGCAACACCCGGCGGCACTACGACCGCGTTCGCGAAATGCCCGACGGTGTCCTCGCGCTCGGCGACGCCGCCAGCGCGGCGAATCCCATATACGGCCAGGGAATGAGCGTGGCCGCCCTCTCCGCGGCCGCGCTCGGCCGGGTACTCGCCGCCGACGACGGCGAGCGATTCGGACGCCGGGCGGCGCGCGCCATCGCCGCCACGTCCTCCGAGGCGTGGCGGCTCGCGGTCGGCGAGGATCTCCGTTACGGCTGCCGCACCGAAGGGATCCGCTCACCTTGGGCCGCCCGGTTCGGTGAGGGCTACCGCAACCGGCTGGAACGAGCGGCGGCACTGGATCCCGAGGTGGCGGCGGCCTTCAACGACGTCCTCAATCTCCACCGGCCGCTGTCGTCGCTCGGTTCTCCGCGGATCGCGCGCCGGGTGCTGCGGCCGTTGCGTGACCGCGATCCCGGTCCCCTGTCCGCGACGGTCGCCGCCGTACTCGGCGCCGCCTGAACCCGCCCGAACGAGGAGGCCCATGTTCCGGCCACAGTTCGTCGACGTCAATGACGTCCTGCTGCACGTCGAGACCGACGGCCCCGACGACGGTCCGGCCGCCCTGTTCCTCCACGGCTGGCCCGATCTCTGGTTCACCTTCGAGCCGCAGATGGCCGCCCTCGCCGTACAGGGGTACCGGACGCTGGCGCCGGATCAGCGCGGCTACGGCCTTTCCTCCAAACCCGCCACCGTCGCCGACTACGAGATGCCCCGCCTGGTCGACGACATCGTGCTCCTCATCGAGCGGCAGGACGCGGCGCCGGTCCATCTGGTCGGGCACGACTGGGGCGGGGCGGTAGCCTGGGCGGTGGCGACCGAACGGCCCGATCTGGTCCGCTCGCTGACCATCGTCAACTGCCCGCATCCACAGGTGTTCGCGGACTCGTTGCGACGCAAGCCTTTCCAGCTGCTGCGGAGCTGGTACATGCTGGCGTTCCAGATCCCCGGTCTCGCCGAGGCCGTCCTCGGCGCGCGCGGCGGCGCGGTCCTCGCGGCGATGCTCGAACACGGCGCCCGGCTGAGCGAGGCCGACCTCGACCGGCATCGAGCGGTCTGGCGCCATCCCGGCACGATCCAGCGGCCGCTTTTCTGGTACCGCGCGATGTTCAGGACGATGCCACGGCGCGCCGCGCCCGCCCGGACGGTCCGCGTGCCGACGCAGATCATCTGGGGACGCCGCGACGGTGCGCTCGGCAGGCATCTCGCCGAACCCAGCGCCGCCCTGTGCGAACGGTCCGAACTGCATTGGCTCGACACGGGACACTGGCCGCACCGCGAACGACCCGGGCAGGTCACCGAACTGCTCGCCGCCTGGTTCGCACGGCACGCGGACCGGAGTTGATCGATTGCTATTCTCCGGGTCTCCCGCCGGAAGGAGCCCGATGCTCAGATTCGCCCTGCTGGGTTTCCTGCTCCGGCAGCCGATGACCGGCTACGACCTGGCCACCGCGATCCGTGCCAGCATCCACTTCGTCTGGCCCGCCCAGCTCAGCCAGATCTACCGGACGTTGAGCCAGCTCGAAGACAGCGGGCTGGTCGTGTCCGAAGTGGAGCCACAGCAGAGCAGGCCGGACCGCCGCGTGTACACGGTCACCGAATCCGGGCGGGCGGCGTTCGATTCCTGGCTGAGCGAACTGGTCACCGAACTCGACCCCGTCCGCGTGCCCTTCATGGTCCGCTTCTTCTTCGCCGGCTCCCGTCCGCTGGAGGACACCGTGACCCAGCTCCGGGTCATGCGCGACCTCCACGTCAAGGATCGCGAGCGGCTCGCCGTCGAACTGCCGGACCAGATCACGGCGGCCGCGGCCCTCACCGGCGGCGGCGAACTCGATCCCCTGGTCTGGGACTCGGTCCGCCGGGCCGGCGAGATGATGGCCCAGACCTGGGTGGAGTGGATCGACGAGACCATCGAACGACTCCAGAACGCCGGCCGTGAATAGTCCGATCCTCGGTCAGTTCACCGTCACGGTCTCGATCACCGGCAGTTCCTGGTCCTTGGGCATGTGGCACCCGTAGTGGATCGGCTGGGGCGAAGTTGCGAAAGCTGAGCGTGACGGTGCCCGGAGTCGTGAAGGTGAACTGTTCGGTGCCCTCGACGGAAGCGATGGCCCGGATCGCTCGTGCCTCCAGTGGGCTCCCCGTCCGGGGCTTGACGTCCTGGATCTTGAGGAAGACGGGCACGGGCACGCCGCGGGTCACGGTGGCAGGCGCGGTGATCGTCACGTTCACCGTTCTGCCGATGTCCGTGCCGTTGACGTAGTAGGTCTGGGTGACCGTGCCTGCCGAGGCGGTACCCGGTGGCCACCGCCATGACGGCGGCCGCGATCTTTCCGACGAGTACGTGTGGACTCACCGTCCCGCATCCGGCCGGAGCCGCAGCGTCTTCCGAAGTGCTATCGGCCCAGGTGTCCCTCGCCGGTCCTGAGGTCAGCGGCCGAGGCCTCGCAGGGCGGTCTCGATCTCCGTGTCGGCGAGGCGCCGGGGGCTGACGTAGTAGAGCACCGAGCCTGCCGGGAGATCGCCGTCCCACGAAGGATTGACCACCAGGTCGTCGCCGGTCCGTGCGGCCAGGACCGTGGCGCCGAAAGCGCGGCCCAGCGCCATCCGGCATTTTTCGGTGCTCAGCCGTCCCAACGACTCGGGCAAGGTCACCGAGTACGTCGCCGCTCCGCCCGCCGTCATCAGCTCGGAGTAGACCTCGGTGATTCCCGGGGAGGTGAGTTCTTCCGTGACCATCCGCGGCGTATGCCACTGCACGCACTTGATCCGCGGATCCACGTAGCGGACCAGCTCGGATTTCTCCATGTCCCGCAACGTCACCACGACATGCGCCGACTGGTTCGCGTGGTCGACGGTCACCGCGACCGCCAAGGCCTCGTTGTCGTCGCGCATGTCGACCAGGATGGTGCCCGCCTTCGCGACGGCGGCCCGGGTGAGCACTTCGGCCGCGGTCGGGTCGCCACGGACGAAGTCCACCGGCTGCGACGGCATGGGGTGCACCTGCACTTCGTCGCTCGCGCAGAGGACGATCCCGGTCACGCCGTCGGCGATGAGCTGGGCGACGATGCGCTCGGTGCGGCCCGGCGTGTAACCGATCAGGAGCGTGTGCCCGCTCGCCCGTACGGCTTCCATCCCCTGCATCCGCCGTCCCTTCGCCTGTTCGAGCCTGGAAGCGAGCTTGGTGAACACCGTGGTGAGCGTCGCGATCCCGCCGATGATGACATAGGCCCCGACGAAATGGCCCGCGGTCGTCTCCGGCGAGAAGTCGCCGTATCCGACCGTCGCGGCCGTGACCACGAAGTACCACCAGTAGTTCCCCGCCTGGACGAGCTCACTGCCCGCGGGCTCGGCCAGCGCCATCAGCGGCCAGCTGGTTGCGAAGACGAAGACGACCACGACGACCGGAAGCATCCAGCCCTGCTGCAACACCCAGCGGGTCAGCAGCCGCGCCAAGACGAACGACACCCCGCCTCCTCACCGACCGCGACCGTGAACTCACTCGAACCCCGCTCCACCTGGCCGCGGGTTCCGATACCAGACCACACCGTTCCCACCGGCGCAACGGACGTTACCCGACCGCTATGGCGGATATCGTCGAATGGGAAAAGGTGTCTGAAAAGGACTGTCCACTGGCGACGCTTCGCGGCGTCGCGGGCCGTGTCAGTCCTTGAGCGCGAGGGCGATCGAGTCGGCGATCGGCGTGGTGGGCCTGCCGATCAGGCGGCCGAGATCACCGCCGGTGCCCGCCAGTTCGCCTTTTTCGATGGCCAGCTCCACCCCGGTCAAGGTCGCGGCGAGCGGCGCGGGGAGCCCGGCGTGGCCGGTCAGGATCTCGGAGAAAGCCTCGGCCGAGACGGACTTGTAGGCGATTTCGCGGCCGGTCTGCTTGCCGAGTTCGGCCGCGAACTCGGCGAAGCCCCATGCGGTGTCGCCACTGAGCTCGTAGGTCTTGTTCTCGTGGCCTTCACCGGTGAGCACGGCGACCGCGGCGGCCGCGTAGTCGGCCCGGGCAGCGGAGGCGATGCGCCCGCCGCCGGCAGCCTGGGTGACGGTGGAGGACTGGAGTACCGGGGCGAGCCGCTCGGTGTAGTTCTCGTTGTACCAGCCATTACGCAGGAACACGTACGGCAGACCGGATTCGAGGATCGCGGCCTCGGTGCCCCGGTGGTCGTCCGCGAGCGCGGCGGTCAGAGCGCCGGGCGCGCTGGTGTACGCGAACAGGGCGACTCCGGCCGCATTCGCCGCGTCGAGGACGATCTTGTGCTGCTGGACGCGCCCCTTGTCGAACTCGTTGCCGGAAATGAGGAGCACCTTGTCGCCCGCCGCGAACAGGCCGCCGAAGGTCTCCGGGTCGTTGTAGTCGGCGATGGCGACCCGGACGCCCCGGGCCGCGAAACCGGCGGCCTTCTCCCGGCTGCGGGCGACGGCGGTGATCTGCTCG
Organism: Amycolatopsis roodepoortensis; assembly: GCF_024628825.1. Lineage (NCBI taxonomy): Bacteria > Bacillati > Actinomycetota > Actinomycetes > Pseudonocardiales > Pseudonocardiaceae > Amycolatopsis > Amycolatopsis roodepoortensis. The sequence continues at coordinate 8,274,631 of NZ_CP102415.1, read as the reverse complement.
GCCGGAACCTTCTCCAGCAAGCCCTCGATGACGAAACGGCCAAGGCTTCCGGTGGCGCCGGTGACGACGATGCTCATGCTCGTACTTCTCCTTCTGGATCGCTTCGGCCTAACCTTGAGGCCCCGCTCACCGATTGGGAAGTACCCACCTTGAAGTAAGGTACTGTTATGGACGTAAGTGGAATGACGCTGGTGGACCGCGTCCGGCTCGCCGGCGGCGACACGATGTGCCCGCAACGCCTGGTCCTCGAACACGTCACGAGCCGTTGGGGAACGCTCGTCCTGATAGCCCTGCTGGACCGTCCGTACCGCTTCAACGAGCTGCGACGGCAGATCGGCAAGGTCAGCGAGAAGATGCTCGCCCAGACACTCCAGACCCTGGAACGCGACGGCCTGGTCCACCGCGACGCCAAACCGGTGATCCCGCCCCGGGTGGACTACTCCCTCACCGAACTCGGCAAGGAGGCCGCCGACCAGGTGAACGGCCTCGCTCGCTGGACGGAGCAGCGGATGACCGCCGTCGAGAAGGCACGAGAGGACTACGACGCCACGAAGGCGGAACTCGGCTGACCGCATCCGGGCCTTCCGCGGCTATGGTGCGCGCATGGCAGAGTTACCGGTCGCCTCGGTCCTCGTCCGCACTTGGTTCGGTGACGACAGTGCGTGGGAGTCTCTGGTCCACGAGGTGGAGACGCCGAGCGATGAGGGGTTCCAGGCGAGTGTCGCCGTGGTGAACAACCCGGCTTTCGCCGGCTTGAGTGCGGAAGCGTTGACGGCAAAGCAAACCACTGGAGCGATCGTCTCCTTCCTCGCGGACGAGACGACCCTCACGAACGCCGGACATCCCATCCTCGCCGTCTGGGTTCTCCCGCGTCGGGGTGATGACCACCAGCCGTTCCGGGTGGTGTCCGCCGAGCTGTGGAGTGTGGAGAACAACATCAACCTCGGGAACATGGACTGGGAAGACTTCACGAGGTCGTTGAGCGGCGACGGCGTGTTCCGCGGGTTCTGACGCGGGTCGAACGGTTCGTCGACGACGAGGGTGGATCAGACCGGCGTCCGGCCGACCGCGATCAAATGGCTGCTCAGACCGAGCAGGGACGGTTCGCTTTCGACAGCGCGGACCGCCTGGAGAATGACTTCCCGGTTCACGGGGTCGTCCCACTGCTCCGCGAGCTCCGGCAGCCAGCCCGCGAGCCCCTCGATTCCCAGCACGTCGAGGACGTTCAGACCCGCGTCGAGGCATTCTTGACGTAGTTCGCCGGGATGGTGGAAGTAGCTGGTGGTGAACCAGTGGGGCCGGTCGTCTTCATTGCGATGCTGCCCGGAGGCCAAGTCGGTGTCCACCATCCGCCGGAACTCCGGGTCGAAGAGGAAACCGCGGGACAGGCCATCGAACAGCGAGGCGAAGCGGGAGATCGCCGCGACGAATATCCAGCCACCGGCGCGAACCGCACGGCGGGCTTCGCGCAAAGCCGTCAGCCGGTCGTCTCGGTCGGTGAGGTGATAGAGGGGGCCAAGCAGGAGCGCGGCGTCGAAGCTTCCGTCCGGCACCGGCAATTCGCGGGCGTCGCCCAGGGAAGCGGTCATCCCCGGTGTCCCGTCCGCCAGTTGCCGGGCAGCGGCGACGTGTTCCGGGACGATGTCGAACAACGCGACCTGATGGCCGTCCGCGGCGAGCCAGGCGGCGTGCACTCCGGTGGCACCGCCGATATCGAGCACACGCTGGGGGCCGGTGGGCAGGTAGCGACGTATGATCTCTTGAGTCCGTATGAACTCCAGGCGGCCGGAGGCCCCGGTGAGTCGCGCTCCCTCGTCGGCCGCCCGATAGTGCTCGACGATCTCGTGCCGTGGCTCCATCACCTCACGAACAGTACGGTCGAGCGCCGGTCGGCGCACCGCGATTTCAGACCGGCTATGGAGTTCCGCGCGCATGGAGCCGGGAGAGCGGCCCGGTCGGCGATTCCGTTGGCCGATGCGCTGGGCGCCATGCCTTACCGGGATCGACTCGATGTACCGAGAATGTATGTCCGCTGAACCGGCCGGCTTCAGAGTTGCCCTGTCACGGGCCGATCGAGAGGCGGGACCGAGGAACGCCGGGCAGGTCGCTTTCGCCTTCCACTCGCCGTTCGTGCACTCGAGAGGAGAGGAGCATCGTGAAAACCACGGGAAGTTCCGCCGGCAGGACAGCGCTCTACGCCGTGTCGGGTGGCGCGCTGTCAGCCTTTTTCACCCTCGCCGGCGCCCAGCAGGCGGAAGCCGCCCCACAGCCGCCACCCCCGCCCGCGAAGAAGGCGGAGGCGGACAAGCAAGTCGCGAACCGGAAGGCCGTGGATGCCGGGCCGTCGGGGCGGAACGAGCAGACCGGCAAACGCGAACGCCAGACGCGGGCGGCGAAAAAGGCGGAGAGCGACAAGAAGGTCGCGGAGCGCAAGGCCGTAGACGCCGGGCCATCGGGGCGCAACGAACAGACCGGCAAACGCGAACGCCAAACCCGAGCCGACAAAAAGAAAACCGAAGACGACAAAAAAGCCGCCGAACGCAAAGCCATAGACGCCGGGCCATCAGGCCGCAACGAACAGACCGGCAAACGCGAACGCCAAACCCGAGCCGACAAAAAGAAAACCGAAGACGACAAAAAAGCCGCCGAACGCAAAGCCATAGACGCCGGGCCATCAGGCCGCAACGAACAGACCGGCAAACGCGAACGCCAAACCCGAGCCGACAAAAAGAAAACCGAAGACGACAAAAAAGCCGCCGAACGCAAAGCCATAGACGCCGGGCCATCAGGCCGCAACGAACAAACCGGCAAACGCGAACGCCAAACCCGAGCCGACAAAATCCGCAAGGCGGGCGACCAGGCACGCCGGGACGAAGCTATGCGTGATCTGCAGCGGACAGCGCCCGGGCGGGCCGATTACGCGGCCTCGCAACGGGGTGGCGCACCGGGGACAGGACAGGCCCGCCAGCTGAGGGACGCGCGTGAGCGTGCGGAGGAGGCTCGCGCCGCCGCGGCGCGACCCGCTGGATCGACTCGCGCGTGGGAGATCAGGCAGCAGCAGGCCCGCGCCGCCGACGCCGAGGTCCAGCGGCTCGAACGCCGGAAGCCGGCCGGCGGTGCCGGCCCGCAGGGCGTCCCGAACGGATGGCAGCGAGCGGCCGAGGACACCGGACGGGTGGCCAATGATGCCCTGCGGAAAATGCGGGAAGACTATTCTCACGAGGTGAAGGGCTTGCTTTCCGCGGCCGCCACCGCAGGCGAGGCACCCGGCGCCATCAAGGAGCGCGAGGCGAAGACCCAGCGGAAACTCCAAGGCCGGGTCGATCCGGACCTGAGCAAGAAGGTCGGCTTCCTCCGGAACATGGGCAAGGCCGGCGGCATCGTCGGGGGCACGCTGGGTGCGATCTACGACATTCGCGAGGGGAAGGATCCGGCGCAGGCAACGGTTTCCTCGGTTCTCGGCACCGTCGCCGGCGGCGCCTTCGGGGGCATGGTGGCCGGGGCCGTCGGCGGACCGCCCGGCATCGTCGCGGGCTTGGTCGGCGGCGCGGCCGCCGGCCTGGTGACCAGCGGCGCGGTCGACGCGACGTGGGAATACTTCGCCGGCAAGGAAGAAAAGTAGCGCCTCCGGCCCGGATCGGTCCGTCATCGGCGAGAAGTGCCGGTGACGGACCGATCATCGGCGTGCGGCCCAGACGGCGCGTTCGGTTCGCACCATCAAATCGTCGCGCCGCATGATGCCGTCGGAGTCGAGTAGCCGGTCGAGCGCCGCGAGATCCTCCGGGGAAAGCGTTTCGGCGGCGGCACCGCGGACGCGCCGCAGGATTCCGAGCGCGTAGCGGCCGATCGCGTCGCTAGTGGCGCCTTGGATGTTCACCGTGACGGTGCGCTCGCCCTCGACCGTGAATCCGGCCGCGGTCAGCATCGGGCCCCAGTCGGCGCCGCGATGGGTCGGGTGCCCGGCGTGGCGGCGATCGGCCGCGGCGTGCACGCGTTCCTCCAGGCCTGGCGCGTCCTCGGGAGCGTTTTCGGGCAGGAACCGGGGCTGCCCGGCCAGCTCGACGACGGCGAACAGGCCGTCGGGAGCGAGCGCGTCGTGGACGGCTCGCAGGGCTCGGCCGGGGTGGGCCATGTGGTGCATGGAGGCCGAAGCCCACACCAGATCCGGTGAGCCGAGTTCGGGCCACGCGGTGTCGTCGAGGTCTGCGTGCACGGTGTGCACGCGCTCTTCGACGCCTCGTGCGCACGCCTTCTCGCGGACGCGCTGAAGGTACGCGACGGAGGCGTCGACGGCAGTGACGTGCGCGTCGGGGAAGCGGTCGATGAGCGCGAAGGTGCCAGCGCCCGTGCCGCAGCCCAGATCCACGATCCGGCGTGGAGGCGTCTTCAGCGGCAGCCACGCGGTGATGGCGGCCGTGTGCTCGGCGAGAATCTCGGCATCCAGATCGAGGATCTCCGTCAGGTCTGCGTGGTGGTGGGCGTGGTTCATGACTTCACCGTAGAGCGAGTATGCGCCTAAGGCACATCCTATCCCGGTTTACGCAAGACGAAGGCGTCTGCCGCTGCCCGAGGCGCAAGAGGCGGCTCATTCGAGGTCGTTCTCCTGCTGGTGGCCGCGACGCGCGTCTCGGTCGTAGATGCCGAGGATGTCGCACGGCCCACCCTCGGCGCCGATCGCGTGCGGCATCATCGTGGGGAACTCGGCGGCCTGGTTGGTCTCGACGCGGATGCGGCGGTGGCCGAGCATGAGCACCGCGGTACCGGACAGGACGACGAGCCATTCGCGTCCCGGATGCGCGCGCATCCGCGCCGGGTTCTCGGGCGGCGGCTCGGTCATGCGGTGCCGCACCACGGTCATGTCGGGGTCACCCTTGATGGTCCACCGCATCCGGCCGTGCGGGCCGTCGATCGATGGGCTGGTGACCACGTCGTCGGTCGCGGTCTCCACGAGCTGGTCCAGCGTGGTATCCAGCGCGCGGGCGAGCGTCACCAGCTGGTCCAGCGCGAGCCGGCGCTGCCCGTTCTCGATCCGGCTCAGTGACGACTGACTGAGGTGCGCGCGGGCGGCCAATTCCTCCAGTGACCAGCCCTGCGCCACCCGCAGAGCCCGGATGCGCTTGCGTACGAGGCTGTCCAGATCGTCATCTTCTTGCGTCATGAGCAAGATTGTATGCCTTGCCCGCAAGAGGCGGTTAGCTTCGGCTTCGACTCGACCTGCCGTCCGAAGGGAATCCATGAGTACGAACCAGCTCGCCCCCGCCGCGGAAGCCGATGGAGGGGCGACACCGGACGCGCGCCGGCTGCGCGCGATCCTGATCTCCGTCTCGATCGCGCTGATGGCGGTCATCGCCTCGGTGTCCGGACTGAACGTCGCGCAAACCCAGCTGGCCGTGGAGTTCGGCGCCTCGCAGACCACGATCCTCTGGATCATCAACATCTACACGCTCGCGCTCGCCGCGCTGCTGCTGCCGCTCGGCGCCGTCAGCGACCGGCTCGGCCGCAAACCCATGCTGATCACCGGACTCGTCGTCTTCGGCGTGGCCACCGTGGCCGCGGGTCTGGCTCCGTCGGCGGGGGTCATGCTCGCCGCGCGGGTGACCAGCGGCGTCGGCGCCGCGATGATCATGCCCATCACGCTGGCCGTCATCACCTCCACCTTCCCCGAAGACCGCCGGGGCAAGGCGATCGGTGTCTGGACCGGCGTCGCCGGAGGTGGCGGGATCCTGGGCATGTTCCTCTCCGCGCTCCTGGTCGACGTCGCCGACTGGCGCTGGCTGTTCGTCCTGCCCGCCCTCCTGACGGTCGCGGCACTGGTCACGACGCTGACCTCGGTGCCCAACTCGCGCGAAACCTCGGCTCATCGCTTCGACACCGTCGGCGCGCTGGTCTCCGTCATAACCGTGGCCGCTCTCATCTTCGTGCTGCAGGAGGGTCCCGAACGCGGATGGGCCTCCCCCGCGACGCTGATCAGCCTCGCCGTCGGGGTCGTCGCCGCGATCTGCTTCGTGGTCTGGGAACTGCGCCGCCGCGATGCCTCGCTCCTGGACGTGCGCCTGTTCCGGGAGCGCGGCCTGGCAGGGGGCTCGATCACGCTCCTGGTGGTGTTCGGCGTCCAAGCGGGTATCGCCGTGGTGCTGTTCCCGTTCTTCCAGGCGGTGCTCGGCTGGTCGGGCCTGCTGTCCACGGCGGCCCTGATGCCGATGGCCGTCGCCATGATGCTGACCTCCGGGCTGGCTCCCAGGCTCGCCGCGCGGGTGGGCAGCAGTTCGACCATGGCCACGGGGATCGCGCTGGCCGCCGCCGGACTGGTGTCGATGGCCGTACTCGTCTCCGTCGACGGCGGCTACCCGACGATCCTGCCCGGCATGATCGCCATGGGTGTCGGCATGGGCCTGTCGATGGCGCCGTCCACCGAGGCCATCACCGCTTCCCTGCCACGGGCGAAGCAGGGCGTCGCCTCGGCCCTGAACGACGTCACCCGGGAGTTCGGTACCGCGCTCGGCGTCGCCCTGCTCGGAGGGCTCGTGGCCACCGGCTACCGCGGCGCGATCGACGGCCGGTTGACCGGCATCCCCCAGGGAGCCGCGGACGACGCCCGCGAGGGGGTCGCCAACGCCGTCGCGGCGGCGGAGCACGCCGGCCCGCGCGCGCAGGAGCTGATCCACGCCGCCCAACAGTCCTTTGTGGACGGCTGGCAGCAGGCCATGTGGGTGGGCGCCGCCATGCTGGGCGTCCTGTTCGCCTACATCGCCGCCCGTGGTCCGCGGAGACTGTCATGAAATCCTAATACCGTGTCGGGCACGCTGTCCGCTGACAGCACAAGCACGCCACGGGGGGACATCCGATGCTCTTCCAGCTCCTCGGACCGATCGAGGTCGCCGTACCCGGCAGGCCGCCGCTCGCGATCAAACCGGGCAAGCCGACCACTGTGCTGACCGCGCTGCTGCTCGACCGCGGCAAGTGGGTCGGCGTCGACCGGCTGATCGACGCGGCCTGGTATGGCCGGGCCGCGCCGGCGTCGGCCGGGGGCAACCTGAAGTCCTACATCTGCGGGCTGCGCCGCGCACTGGCACCCGCGGCGGACAGGACACGCATCGAGAGCAGGCCCGGCGCGTACCGGATCGTCGTCGACCGCGAGGACACCGACGTCGACCACATCGGCCGCGACTTCGCCGAAGGCCGCGAGGCGCTCCGCGAAGGCGATCACGAGCGGGCGGCCAAGCTGCTCACCGGCGCGCTGGACCTGTGGCGCGGCTCGCCGTTCGAGGGCCTGCGGACCCCGGACGCCCTCGCCGAAATCGCCAGGCTGGAACGTCTGCACACGCAGATCCGCGAAGATCTCGCCGAAGCCGACCACGCGCTCGGCAGGCACCTCGACGCGGTCTCGCTCCTGCACGGCCTGATCGACGAGGACCCGCTGCGCGAGCACGCGTGGGCGAAGCTGGTGACGGTGCTCAACGAAACCGGTCAGCGCAGCGAAGCACTCGCCGCCTTCCGCCGTGCCCGCGCGATCATCGTGCGGGAGCTCGGGGTCGAACCGGGAGCCGCCCTCACCGACGCTCACCAGGCCGCGTTGCTCGGCCACGCCACCGGATACCGTCAGGCCGCCTGATCCCCACCTCGTGAGCGGCGATTCGGGACCGATCCCGAATCGCCGCTCACTCGTTCGTGCTATTTGACCGTGACCGTGGCGCTGGACCAGGACGAGCCGTCCGGGCTGGACGTCGTGACCGTCCGGGTCTGGCCCGGCTTCAGGCCCTTGCTGTCCACCGACACGTGCCCGGTGCCCGTCCGCTTTTCGGTCCGCTTCCGGCTCTCGCTGTTCTTCCCCTTGTCCTTGCTGTGCTTGTGCTTTTCGGCCTTGAGCTTCTTCAGCTCGCTCTTCGCCTTGTCCAGCTCGCTCTTGGCCTTCTTGACCTCGTCGCCTGCCTTGTCGACGAGCTTCTTGGCCGTGTCCAGCGAGCCGTTGGCCTTGGCGACCGACTCGATGATCTTCTTCGCGCTTTCCCGCACGACGGGAGCGGGCTTCTCGACCACGATCACCCGGGGCCGGAGCTCGGCGCGGCTGTCCTTGGTGACGGCCGCCTTGACCACCGGGAGCCGCGTCTTCTGGCGTTCCACCTTCTTCACCGTCACCGCGGCGGGCTTGATCTTGGCCACCTGCTTGACCGGAACCGGTTTCGCGGCCGGAGCCGCGGGGATCGCGGCGGGCGGCGCGACCTGCTGGACGAGCGGGTTGACGGGGGCGGCCGGCTGCTGCTGCGGGGCGGCGACCGGTTTCGGCGCGGTGGCCGCGGCCGGGGCGGGAGTGGCGGACGCGGTCGCTTCGTCGGCCCCGTCGAAGGCGCCGAAGGTCCACGCTCCGACGGCGGCGGTCGTCAGGCCCGCGACGCCGAGCACGCCTGCACGCTTGATGTTCATGGGATACCTCGATTTCCTGTTGCCCGCCGTGACGTTCACAGCTGGGGTTCGTCTTCGTGACGGCGTTCGTAGAACTCTTCGGCCAGGGAGCGGCCCATCAGGCCGCCGAAGATCCCGGCGGCCACGCCGACGGCGATGCCGACGGGCGTGGCGATGACCAGTCCGGTGGTCACCCCGAAGACCAGTGACGCGGTCCCACCGCCGAAGCCGGTGACCGCGCTCTTGCTGAGCGGCTTGTCCTCGTGTTCCAGGTAGTAGTCGTACTCGACTCGTTCGTCGTCCTCGGTGTCCGGAGTGGACGGTCGCTGGTTCAGCCACGCCTCCTCCGGGATCACCAGATACCGGGGCTGCGGGGCGCGCGGGACGGAGAACTTCCGGAAGGCCGCCCACAGCGACAGCGCCGGTCGTTCGGCGAGGTTCGTGGCCATGGCGCTCAGTCCCGGTCGCCGGTCATGATCTTGACCGGCTTGTCGTGATCCTTCATCTTCTTGGCGCTCTCCCGGAGCTTCTTCAGCTCGCCTTTGGCCTTCTTCAGGTCGTCCTTGGCCTTGTCCAGCACCTTGCCCGCCCGTTCCACCGCTTCGTTCGCGGTGTCGACGGCCTTGGCCTTGTCCCGCAGCTGCTCGCGGATCGTGCGCGGAGCCGTCTCGGCGACCGCTGCGCGGACGACGAACTTCTTCTCCGGGAGGACGTTCGCCAGTTTCGGCACGGCCGTCTTCACCACGCGGGGTTTGACGACCGCCGCCTTCTTCACCACCGGCACCGGCTGGGCCACCTTCTTGACCGGCTGCGCGGCCTTCACCGCGCGCTGCACCGGAACGGCCTGTTTGACGACCGGGGCCACGGACACCTTGGCAGGCACGGCTGGGGCCACGGGCACCTTGGCCGGTACGACGGGGGCCATCACCGCCGGCGGCGGGGTCGCCTTGCGAGGCGCGGCCGGTTCGGTCCGCGGCTCGACCTTGGGCTGGGGTGCCGTCTGCTTCGGCGGGGCCGGCGCCTGGACCTCCTGCGGTTGGGCCGCCTGCGCGGTGTCCTGTACCGGTTTCTCGTCGGGCCGGTCGTCCACCATCGCGTTCGCGGTGGTAGCGCCGATGGCCGCGGTGGCGAGACCGGCGACGCCGTAGACGGCCGCCCGCCGGAGATTGTTCTTCTGCTTCATCCGTCCCACCTCGCTTGTTCCGTGGCGTCGCTGCTGAGAAGCAGCGTGGCGCGGCACGGTTCAGCGCCGGTACATCGGCGGTTCATCCGCCCTCCCGCGATCGCGTTCTCCGCATTACTCTGCGGATATGCGACCGGAGGACGGGGAAGCGCTCGGCAGCGGATCGGCCGGTGCCGTCTTCGCCCTGCCGTCGGACGAAGGCGACGTCGCGTTCAAGGTGTTCCCCGGCAGGCTGTACGAGCGCACCCGCCTCCGGCTGGAACACGAACTGGAGCGGCTTTCCGCGCTGGGCGGGCAGGTCCTGGTACCCGAAGTCATCGAGGAACTGCCCGACGGCCGGTGCGCGCTCCGCAGCGAACTCTGCACCCGGTCACTGCTCGATCTGGTCGAGAGCACCGGCCCGCTGTCGGTCGCGGACACCCTCGTCCTCGGCTCCGCGATCGCGTCGACGCTCGCGAGGGCGCACGAATCCGGGATCGTCCACGGCAGGCTCACCCCCGCCAACGTGTTGTTCCGCGCGTCCGGTGAACCCGTGATCAACGATTTCGAACGCACCCTGCGCCCGGTTTTCGTCCGGGATCCGGACCACGGAAGCGATTTCCTCGCCCCGGAAGGCCCCCACGGCGAAGACGCGGATCTCTACGGGCTCGGTGCCGTGCTCCATTTCGCGCTGACCGGCCTCCCGCCCGGGCCGGACCGGCCGGAGCTGCACCGGGTCGACGCGCCGATCGACCTCCTCTCCCTCATCGAGAACCTCCTCGCCGAAGACCCGGATTCCCGTCCTTCCGGAATGGCCGTGGTCGAAGAGATCCTCATCGCGCTGACCCCCGCACCGTCCACTATGGACGAAGAACTTCCCGTCGTGGTGTCACGAGGGATCCAGGGATATCCGCTCCTGACCATCGCACCGGAACCGGCGCCGGCACCCGAGCCCCGCAAGAGGTCGGCCTGGCCGGTGCTCGCCATCGGCGCGGCCACCGTGCTCGCGACCGCCGCCTGGTTCCTCATCCCCGGTTCGCCCGAACCGGTGCCGCAGGCACAGGCACAACCAAGCCCACCGAAGACGAGCACGAACCCGAAACCCGCGCCCCGGGTGGAACTGGACGCACCGATCGACCACGGCTCGATGGTCGAGCTGACCTGGCGGGCGCCGGAGGGGTTCGACTCGGCCGTCGTCGTCGCGGACGGCACCGGCGAGGCCAAGACCACGATCGTCCGGCAGCAGCGGACGATGAAGATCCCCGTCGACCCGGGCCGGAAGTACTGCTTCCTCGTCCAGATCACCGACGGCGGCGACGTGCGGGAGAGCGCGCCGCGGCCCATCCGGGGCGCGGTCTGCCGGAAGTGAACCGGGCCCTGTTGTACCGTGGAGGGGTCCACGGTGGAGAGGGGATCCGGCCGTCGTATGAGCAGCGCCTCCGCCACCATCGTGCCCGGCCCCGGCGATACGGTTCTCAAGGTGTACCCGGGTTCGCTGGACCGCGAGACCCGGGCGGCGCTGGACCGGGAACGGGCCGCGCTCTCCGGAATCGCGTCGATCCTGCCGGTGGACGAGATCGGCAAGCTCGCCGACGGCCGGACGGCGCTGCGCATGCCGCGCTGCGACCGCTCCCTCGCCACCTTGGCCGAGCCGCTGCCGGTCCAGGACGCGCTGATCATCGGTGAAACGGTCGCGCGGGCGTTGGCCGCCGCGCACCGGGCCGGCGTGGTGCACGGTTCGGTGTCGCCCGGGAACGTCCTGATCCGGCGCACCGGCGAACCCGTCGTCGCCGACTTCGGAGTGGCGCTCCGGCGGCGGTTCCCCCGTGATCCGCTGCACGGCCTCGAGTTCACCGCCCCGGAGACCGTGCGCGACCAGACCATGGACGAGCGGACCGACCGCTACGGCCTCGGCGCCGTCCTGTACCTCGCGCTGACCGGCGAACCTCCACACAGGACGGTCGTCGGCGAGCAGCCGGGCACTCGCATCCACCGCGTGCTCACCGAGCCCGTCGCACCCATCACCCGGCCGGACGTCCCGGACGAACTCGTGGCGCTCGTCGGCGAACTGCTCGCCAAAGACCCGGAGCGACGGCCGGAGGCCCCCGAAGCCCGGCTGGAGCACCTGCACCGGAAACTCACGGCGGCCCGGGCCGGTATCCCGCTCGACCTGCCCGCGGAACCGATCCTCGTGCTGGAGCCGTCCCGTCCGGAGCAGCCGCCGCCGGAAACCGCGGCATCGAAGCGGAAATACGTCATCGCGGCCGCGGTCCTGGCCGGGATCTGCGGCGCCGTCGCCGTTCCGTGGCTCCTGTCCGGCAGCGAGGAGGCCCCCTCCGCGCCGCCGCCCACGGCCGCTCCCCCGTCGAGCGGCGTCGCGATCCGGCTGTCGCCGCCCGTCGACCACGAAACCTACGTCGAACTGTCGTGGACGTCGAACGCCGAACTGGACTTCGCCATCATCCTCGCCGAGGAAGGCCGGGCGGAACCGCAGGTGATCTTGACGCAGCGGACCAAGCAGCGCCGGGTCGACGTCCGGCCGGGCCTGCGGTACTGCTTCCAGATCCAGGGCAGCAGCCCGCAGGGCACCTACGAGAGCGAGTTCCAGCCGCTCCGCGGCGCCGTCTGCAAGCGCTGAGCCGCACCGCGCGAAGCTCCGTTGAAGGGTTGCGAAAGCCACTTTCGCAACCTTCAACGTTGCGAAAGTGGCTTTCGCAACGTGCCTCTCCCGGTGGTTTCGCGTGACCAGATGGACGACACACGTGATCAGGCGGACGACACACGTGATCAGGCGGACGACTCACGTGCCGTCCGTCTGATCACGCGTGTCGTCCGTTCAAGCACGCGTGTCGTCCGTCTGATCACGCGGCGCGGGGCGGGAACAGGACCCGGACGTTGACCGCCGCCCGCAGCCTCGCCGCCCAAGATCGGCGCCGGAGTCCTTTTCGGACGGTTCGCACCGCGGCCCAGGCCTCGTGGGCGACGTCCGGTGCCATCCCGGACCACAGCGCGGCGTCGACGGATCTCGCCAGCGAGTGCAGTCCGTCCACTGTGGACTGATCGCCGAAGACGCCCGCGGTGGCGGCCAGATCCCGTACGGTCATCCCGGCGGTCACCCGGAGTCCGTGCGCCCGCAGCCGGTCCCTGGCCTCGGCCCACGCGCCGATCACCCCGTCCCGGCCTTCCTTTCGACGTCGTCGCCAGGCGCGGAACGCGGTCACGCCGGGAACGCCCGCACCCCATAGCACCAGCAGGATCAGGAGCCCGGCGGCGACGACGATCGCCGCTGTCCGCCAGTTCCCCATGCCCGAGCCGGTGTCCTCTTCGGACTCCCCGGGCGGCAGCGGCGGGTTCTCCAGCTTCTGCACCGGCGGCAGCTGGGTCCGCACCTCCGCCACCGCGGCGGCGATCCCGTTCGCCGCGCCGGATCCGCTCTGTGCGGCGGCACCGGACGGATCGAGCGGGACCCAGCCCACCTTGGCCACGGCGACCTCCGGCCACGCGATGATGTCGGAGTTGCGGACGACGTGCGTGCCGTCGGCTTCGGCCCGTTCCGGCGCGCGGTAGCCGACGACGAGCCGCGCCGGGATCCCCTTCAGCCTGGCCAGCACCACATACGCGGCGGCGAACTGCTCGCTCGTACCCCGTTTGTCACCGTCGATCAGGAACCGGCGCAGCTGCGGCCAGCCGTGCCCGGTCGGCAGGTCGTCACCCGTGGCGAGCCGGTGGTTTCCGGCGAGGTACCGCTCCAGCGCGACGGCGGTCTGGAACGACGGCCGCAGGTCGGGCGGCAGCACCCGGTCGGCGAGTTCGCCGATCTCCGGGGGAACCGTGCCGAGACCGCCGAGACCACCCGGGAGCGCGGGATCCGTTCCGGCGCCGATCAGGTCTTCCGAGCCGACCTGGGGTTCCCACCAGCCGAGGGTGTACCGGAGTGGCGACGGCTCCGTGGTGACCAGGGTTCCGCGTGTCTCGTCGACGAGCGCGTCGACGCCGGTGACCGACGCGGGCGACGTCTGGCCGGGGAGCCACGGCCCGGACGGAGCCGACATCTCGATCGTGGCCTGGCGCCTGGCGGCCGGGACCTGTTCTCCCGTACGAGGCGGGATTTCAGCGCCCAGGCGGCGGAAACCACCACCGGGTAACCAGTTCGAGCCGTCGAACTCGTCCAGCACGGCCAGCGGCCAGCGCCGGGAGGCCGGGGTGTCCCCGGTGTAGCGGAACACCTGCGGCGACGGATTCTTGGTCCGGTACGCGATCTCGGACAGCGGGCTCGTGACGGACTCTTCGGCCAGCGGGACGGATTCGTCGTCCTTCAAGGAGTACGCGGGGCGCCCGAGCGGATCGGCCACGGCCAGCGCGAGCGCGCCGACGACGCCGAGCACCACGGCGGGCGCGACCAGCTTCAGCAGCCGGGGCAACGCGATCCCCCCGCCGCTGACCAGCAACAGTCCGGCGATGACCGCGTAGCCGATACCCGTGGCCACCGCGGCGGCGCCGGTCACCGCGACATAGGCCTGGCTCAGCACCAGGACGAGCAACCCCGGCACGAGCGCGACCAGTGGCCGGCGCAGCCGGTGCAGCAGTTCGATCCCCAGTACGGCGGCGACCAGGACGGCCAGCGGCACGAACGAGATCAGTTCCGGTTCCGGCCGGGCGGGCCAGGTCGTCCGCAGGGTCAGCTGCCAGCCGTCGACGGCCCCGGCGGCGAGCACCGCGAGCGTCTCCCCCGTCGGGATCCCCGCCGCGGTCGTTCCGGACAGCGCCGTCTCGATCACCGCGAGCAGCCCCGCCAGTACCGCGATCACCGGCCGCCACGGCACCGTCTTCGGGAACCGCCTGCCGAGTTCGGTGACGCCGTACGTCACCAGAACCACCGCGCCGATCGGCAGGAGCAGCGCGGTCAGACCGAAGACCGGCGCGAAGAGCAGTCCTCCGATCGCCGCCGCGGCGAGTACGGCGACGTCCGCGATCCGCGGGGTCACGACACCAGCTCGTTCCACCGGTTCACCGCCTCGGCCGCGTCCGCCGCGCTGACCCTCCGGGCGCGGGGGACGCCCTCGACGCCGTGCACGCCGAGCCCGTCCATCCCCAGCCCGTGCGTGCCGACCCCGAGCACGTACACCGACGAGAAATGCGGCCGGACGACCGCGAGCCCGCGCAGGTCCGGCCCGGCCCTGCCGGTCACGACGACCAGGCAGCCACCACGGACTCCCTTGCGGGACAACGAAATCGGGATCATCGGCCGGTCGGCGGCCGGGTCCTGGCCGACCTCGCACAGCACGTCCAGCAGCCGCCTCGCCGCCTGCGCGCCGCCGAAGGTCGTCAGATCCTCGCCGGTCGAGGTGAGCAGGCGGCAGCGGTGCCCGGCCGTCGCCGCCGCGTTGACCAGCGACGCCGCCAGCTCGGCGGCCTCCTCGAATTCGTTCTCCGACAACACCTTCGCCCGGGTGTCGAGCAGCAGCGTGAACCGGGGGTGATCGGGATCGACGTAGTCCCTGACCATCAGCTGCCCCGTCCGGGCCGTGGCCTTCCAGTGCAGGTGACGGACCTCGTCCCCCACGACGTACTCGCGCACGTCCCGCAGATCCGCCGAACCGTGCAGCGAATCGTCGGTCGTCGGCCCGTCGTGATGGTGACGGGGATGACCGGTCGCGAGCGCGCGCACGGGATGCAGTTTCGGATAGACCCACAGCGTCGCGGTGTCACCGGCCGGAAGAGGGCGGCGGACCAGCCCGAGCGGATCGGCACGCTCCAGGATCAAGGGCCCGACCGTGAACCGCCCGCGCCGCCGCGTCGGCAGTTCGTAATGGTAGGTCGCCTCGCCGCCCGGTGGCAGCGGGCGAACCGTGACGGCCAGTTCGGCGCCGTGTTCCCCGTGCTCCCGCGCCGTGAACCCGGCCTGCCGCCGCGTCCCCGGGTTCCCGACCAGCAGCCGGGCCATCGCCGGGCGCCCGCGTTCGACGCGGTCCGGGAACACGTCGCGCCGCACCTCGACCCGCGGGCGCCGGATCGCCAGCGCCACCCCGGCGAGCAACGCGCCCACCGCGGCTCCCGCGAGCACGCGCAGCAGTGGGTATCCGGCCAGTTCGCCCGCGCCGTACAGCAGCACGGCGGCGACGAGCAGTCCGGTACCGCGTCCTGTGAGCCGCATCCTCGCTCAGACCGCGTTGATCGCGGGTGCCGGCGTCGCCGCCAGCGCCTCGTCGACGACGTCGGCCGCGGACCGCTGGTTGAGCTCGGCGTCGGCGGTGAGCACCAGACGGTGGGCCAGCACCGGTTTCGCGATGAACTTGATGTCGTCCGGCGTCACGTAATTGCGGCCGTCGGTGGCCGCGATCCCTTGCGCCGCACGGACGAGGGCGATGCTCCCGCGCGGGCTCGCGCCGTACCGGACCGCCGCGTGGTCCCGGGTCGCCGCGGCCAGCCGGACCGCGTACGAACAGATCGCGGGATCGAGGTAGGCGTCCCGCACCTGGTCGATGGCACGGCGCAGCGTCTCCAGGTCGACGACCGGGCCCAGCTCGTCCGGGCTGACCCGCGCGCAGTCGCTCATGAGCACCCGGACCTCGGAGTCGTGATCGGGGTAGCCGACGGAGATCCGCATCATGAACCGGTCGAGCTGCGCTTCGGGCAGGCGATAGGTGCCCTCCATCTCGATCGGGTTCTGCGTGGCGACCACCAGGAACGGATGCGGCACCTCGTGCGGCACGGAATCGACCGTCGCCCGCCGCTCCGACATCACCTCGAGCAACGCGGACTGGGTCTTCGGCGTACCGCGGTTGATCTCGTCCGCGAGGACGATGTTCGCGAAGATCCCGCCGGGGTGGAACTCGAACTTCTCGTTGTTCTGGTGGTAGACCATCACCCCGGTCACGTCACCGGGCAGCAGGTCGGGCGTGAACTGGATCCGGTTCCAGCTCCCGCCGATACTGCGGGCGAGACACCGGGCCAGCGTCGTCTTCCCCAGGCCAGGGACGTCCTCGATCAGCAGGTGTCCTTCGGACAGCAAAGCCGCGATCGCGAGCCGGACGACGTCCGGCTTGCCGCGCAGCACGCGCTGCACGTTCTCGGCGACCGCCTGGTAGACCCCGGTCGCGGTCGGCTGGTTCATCGTGCCCCCTGTTTCGTGCCCGTCATTTCCAGGTGATCGTCTTCGTGATCGGGTCGTAGGAGTTGGGATCCAACGACACGGTGACCTCGTCCCCCTTGGCACCGGGATAGCGGAAGAGGTCAGTGCCGGTGTTGTGCTGGCCGGTGAGCTTGATCGTGAACTCCTCACGCAAGCCGCCGGGTCCGGTGACGACTACGGGGAGCGTGGCGTTCCAGTTCGAGCTCTCGGTGATCGTCCTGGCCACCAGCCGCACCATCCCGTTCCGCTGGGTCACCTCGATATCCGGCCGTCCCTTGGGTGTCGTCGGATCGTCCCCCGCCGGGCCGTTGCCCGCGGCGCTCATGGCCTCGACGTAGAACCGGAGTTCGGTGCCCACCAACAGGAAGTCGGCCACGTACTGCCGAGCCGACGGCCCCACGGTGTCCTCGCCGCAGTCCGGCGGGTCATGCGGTTGATTCGGGCCTTCGCTGTCCGGGCACCAGTAGATCCGGTAGCCGGTGATCGGCGAGCCGTTCGCGGTCGCGGGTGTCCAGGTGATGAGCGCGCCGCCGTTGCCCTGCGGTTGCGCGGCGACGTTGCCAGGGGCGCTCGGCGGCTTCGGCACCGCCGGGGTCACCGGTGCGGAACTGGCACCGGGCCCCGTGCCCGCACGGTTGATCGCGGCCACGGTGAAGACGTACGAGGCACCGTTCGTCAGCCCGGTGATCGACGCCGTCCGCGCGCCGCCGCCGACCATGGTCTCACCGCCGGACCAGGTCACCCGGTAGCCGGTCACGGCGGCGCCGTTCGCGGCCGCGGCGTTCCACCGCACGGTCGCGGAGGCGTTGCCCGGTGTGGCCGTCACCGACCGCGGCGCGCCCGGTGGGCTCGCCGCGACGGGCGGGGGCTTCTTCGTCGGCTGCGGCACGACGGGCCGGTCCGGTTTCCCGGCCGGCGCGGGCGGCGGCTGGGGCTGCGTGACAGGTCCTCGCGTGTCCGGAGGGTTCTGGGGCGGCGGCGGAGCCACCGGTTTCGGATCCTGGGCGGGATCGGGAGCACCGGTCACCGGGACCTCGTTCACCGCACCGTCGTGCTCCACCACCAGCACGTGGGAACCGTCCACGCCGTCGACGTAGACCCTGGAGTCCTGGCCGCGCACCGGGGGCCTGCCGCCCTCGCCGGGGATCGGTTTCTTGTCCCGCTCCCGGCCGTCACGGTCGTAGGTGCGCAGTGTCTTGCTGGTGCGGTCGACCACCGCGACGGCGGTCCGCGAGGCGGCGACGCCCGCGTAGTCACCCGGCGGAAGGCCGACGGTCACCGGAGGGGTCTTGTTCTGTGGCGCGGCGTCCACCAGATGCAGCCGCGACCCCTGCGGATCGAGGATCGCCACCTTGCCCTCGACGTCGTTCGACGCCGCGACCGCGGTCTCCGGGACCTCGACGCCGAGCTTCACCGGATCCCCGAGGCCGGTGACGGCGACCGTCCGCGCGGTGTCGTCGGTGGTGTCCACGAACATCGCGGTGTCGCCGACGACGGTGAGGGAACCCTTGTGTCCCTGGGGAATCACGAAGGGGCAGGACAGCCGCTCCGAACCGGGAGCCAGTTCGCACAGCAGCCCGGTGTCGAGCCGGTGCAGCCAAAGGCGCCCGTCCGGGGTCGCGACCGGGGTCCCCAGCGGTCCCCCCGCCTTGACGGTGACGGCGTGCTCGCCGAAGCGGCTCACCGTCCCGGCTGCGCGGTAGACGGCGTACGGCCCGCCGCGGACTTCGAGGGTCACCGGACGTTCGGGAGCGGGCGCGGGATGGCTGCCTTCGACCGACAACGTCGACTTGCCGAACTCGATGTTCTTCGAAGGGCCGACGACGTATCCCTGCGTCGGCCCCTGCACGACCTGGCTGTCCTTGTCCGCGCCCGGGACGCTCACTTCGGCGTCCGCCCGCTTGCCCGCCCCGTCGATGTGGAACGCCTTGCCGAGCACGGAGTTGTAGATCCAGTGCCCGGTCGGCACCACGTCCAGCCCGGGCAGCGGTTTCGAAGCGCCGCCCACGGCGATGCCGACCACCGCGACACAGCCCGCGACGATCAACGCGATCGGAGCCCTTGCCCGCCAGCGCGCCCCGGCGGTCCCCTTACCTGCACGGATCACATCCGGCAGGGTAACCCGTTCGTTCGGCGTCATGGCCTGTCCACCGGTCCCATCGGCAACGCGAGCTCGAAGATCGCCCCGCCCTCGTCGCGGTTGTAGAGACGCAGCGTGCCGCCGTGGATGTCGGCGACCCACTTGACGACGGCGAGGCCGATCCCGGTCGATCCGCCGCCGCTGACGAAACGTTCGAACAGTTCCGCCGCCCCCTCCGGATCGACGCCGGGACCGCGGTCGGCGATGATCACCCTGCCGTCGAGCACGGTGACCTGGATGTCGGCCTCCTCGCCGGGCGCGCGGCCGTGGTTCACCGCGTTCCCGATCAGGTTCGCGACCGCGCGCCGCAGCAACGTCGCGTCGCCCTCGACGCGGGTCGGCACGGAGGTGACCGAGATCCGGGCGCCGTCGGCGGGCATGTCCTCGACGACCATCTCGACGAGTTGATCGAGCATCAACGGCTCCATGGCCGGTTTCTCGACCCCGGCGGTCATCCGGGCACGGCTCGGCCAGAGATCGATGATGTCGCCCATCATCGAGGCGAGCCGGATGGTCCTCGGCAACATCTCGGCCTGCGCGGCCGGGTTCCGCGACGCCGTCTCGGCCAGCGCGCGCAGGCCGGCCACCGGCGTCTTGAGGTCGTGCACGACGCCGTCGAGGAGCTGGGAAACCCCGTCCAGCAACGACTTCTGCTGTTCCAGCGCCGCGGTCGCCGGCCGCATGGCGCGTCCCGCGATGAAGTATCCGGCGGCGCCGAGCCCGAGCACCAGGAGCACGCAGCCGCCGATCACCAGCAGCGTCCACTCGTCGTGCCGCTCGTCGACGACCTCGGCGTCGGCCACCACGACGACGGCGCCGACGATCTGCTGCGAGGTGTCCTTGATCGGATCGGCGGCGACGTAGACGGACCGGCCGGCGGCCGTCTTCTCGTAGCCGGTCTTCGAGAGGTTCGTGCCGGTGGCCTCGGTCGCGAGCCGGTTCAGCAGCGCGTCGTCGACGGGGACGCACTCGCGTTCGCCGCGGTAGGGCTCGAAGCGCGGGGCGGTGCCGGGGAGGACGGCGAACTGCGGGCACTGCTCGTTCACCGTGTCGGTGCCGATGTAGGCGGTGACGATCGCGCCGCCGTCCGCCGCGATCAGCCTGGCCAGCGTCGCGGAGACCTGGCGGACGTCGCTGTCGAGCCGCTGCCTGCCCTGATCGGCGTCCGCCTCGATCAGCAGCCACGCCAGCACCACCAGGCCGACCGCGTTCATCGCGGTGAACAGCAGCGTCAGCAGACCGCGGAGCCGTCGCAGCCGCCCGGTCGAGGTGTCGGTCGAAATGCCGGTCACGAGAGCCGGAACCCGACTCCGCGCACCGTCTCCACCGGATCGGGCTCGCCCAGTTTGCGGCGCAGCCGTTTGACGACGGCGTCGACGACGTTGGCCGTGGGCTCGTTCTCGAGGTCCCAGCAGTGCTCGACGAGATCCGCCCTGGACACCGCCATCCCGGGACGGGTCGCGAGGTATTCGAGGATCGCGAATTCACGGTTGCTCAAGGAGAGCAGCACGCCGCCCCGGCGGACCTCGCAGCGCGCGAAATCGACTTCGAGGTCGGCGTGGCGCAGCACCGGCGGCCTGCTGTCCCGGCGGCGGCACAGGTTCATCACCCGAGCCAGCAGCTCCGCCATCACGAAGGGTTTGACCAGGTAATCGTCCCCGCCGTGTTCGAATCCCTCGATCCGGGCGCTGCTCGAATCCAGCGCGGTCAGGAACAGCACCGGCACGGCCCAGCCCCGCCGCCTGCGCTCGTCGACGAAACCGATGGCGTCACCGTCGGGCAGCATCCGGTCGAAGACCGCGCAGTCGTGCGCTCCGGTCGCGTCGAGCGCCGCGGCCGCGGCCGCCAGCGAACCGGCGGCGTCCACGGTGAACGAGGCGGCGCGCAACTCGGCGGACACCGCCATCCGGATGTCCTCGTCGTCCTCGACGACCAGCACCCTCGCGTTCATCGGCATCCAATCCTCGCACCAGAGAGGGAGGTCATGGGGTCACCGTGGGAGATTAGCGCCCTGCGCTCCGCTGAACGGGCGATCACCCCGATCCGGCCGCCCGGCGGCTCGGCTACCTTGGCCGTGTGCGGATCCTGGTCATCGAAGACGACGAAGCGCTCCGGTCGTCTGTGCACTCGTCCCTGCGTTCCGCCGGGTTCGCCGTCGACGCGGTGGACGATCTCCGCCCCGCCGACGAGGCCCTGTTCGTCAACGCCTACGACTGTGTGGTGTTCGACCGGATGCTCCCCAGCGGCGACGCGCTGGACTACGTCGAGCGGAAACGCGGCACCGGCTGGACGACCCCCGTGCTGTTCCTGACCGCGCTGGGCGACCCCGATCAGCGCGTCGCCGGTTTGCGGCGCGGCGGCGACGACTACCTCGAAAAACCTTTCGCCATCGCGGAAATGGTGGCGCGCGTGCGCAGCCTCTGCCGCCGCGGCCGGGTCCCGCTGCCGTCGGTGCTGCGGGCCGCGGACCTCGAACTGGACACCGGACGGCACGAGGTCCGGCGCGACGGGGTCCTGCTGAGCCTGACCCGCACGGAATTCGCCGTGCTGCGCTGCCTGCTGGAGAACGCGGGCCGTCCGGTTTCCCGCGATCAGCTCATCAGGGCGGGCTGGGACGAGGTGGCCGATCCGGCGTCCAACGTCCTCGACGTCCTGCTGACGAGCCTCCGGCGGAAGCTGCTGAAGCCGCCGCTGATCACCACGGTGCCGAGAGCCGGTTACCGCATCGGCTGACCTCGCCGTCCGGACGTCATCGCTGCGCAACTCGCCACCTGTTTCGTACACCTCGGGCCGATACCGCCGTCGGGGGCGGTGAATCGTCTCGATGATGGCGGACGCCGGTTCATCGGCGGTTCATTCACGGCCGAGGGGCGAGACGGTGTCGGGTGTTGTGAAGGGGACTTTCGCCGCATCGGATGCCCTGGTGCTGCCGCCCTTGCGCGAGCCCCCGGCGGAGGTGTCGCGAAAGCCACTTTCGGGACGTCTGATGTCCCGAAAGTGGCTTTCGCGACACGCCTTGGCCGGGAGGCACGCGTCGCCGAGGTGGTGAAGGAGCCCTTCACGGACGAGCAGCGAGGCGAGCCGCGAGATCGGCCAGCGTGCGATGGCACGTCTTGCCGGTGCGGCCCAGCGGGAGCTCGGGAAGGGTGACCAGCAACTCCGGCAGCTTCCGCACGGCGAGGCCGTTGGCGGTGAGGAACGCGGTCAGCTCGGACAGCGTCGGCGAGTGGCCGTTCCTGGGTGCCACGCAGGCGCAGAGCCGTTCCCCCAGTTCGGCGTCCGGTACCGCGACACAGGCGACCTCCTTGATCGCGGGATGTTCACCGAGCGTGCGCTCCACCTCCGCCGGGCTGATCGTGTATCCGCCGCGGATCACCACGCGTTTGCTCCGGCCGGTGACGTGGAGCCTGCCGCGCTCGTCGAAACGGCCGTTGTCGCCGGTCCGCACCCAGCCGCCGTCGGGCCGGTACGCGGCGTCCAGTTCCGGCGCGGCGACGTAGCACAGCGGTGTCATCGGGCCGCGCGCGTGGATTTCGCCGTCGACGATCCGGATCTCGCATACCGCGGGATCCGGTACGCCGACACCGTTCTCCGGTTGCGTCGTATGACAGTTGACGCCGTCGGACGAGCCGTAGACATCGACCATCTCGACGCCGAACCGCTCCCGGCAGGCGGCCAGCGTCGAAGGGGGCAGTGTGTCGCCGCTCGACACGATGGCCGCGAGCCCGGCGGTGTCCACCGTGGCGGGATGGTCGGCCATGCGCCGCCACATCGCGGGTACGGCGAACACGTGGGTCGGGCGGTGTTCGGTGATCAGCCGCAGCGCCGCGCCCGCTTCGAAGCGGCGCGTCAGGATCAGCGTGCCGCCGAGCCGGCACAGCGTCACCGGCACCCCGAACGAGCCGAATCCCGACGTCGGCGAGACCAGGACGAGGTCCCGGGGAACCTTCGTGTCGCCGTGGACGGCACGGAGGTAGTTCGCCCGCCCTCCGGCGAAGGCGTTGTGCGAGTAGGCGACCATCTTCGGCGCCGACTCCGAACCGGACGACACCAGTATCCGCGCCGGGGCCTCCGGATGTGGACGGACGACGCGCGTCGCTTGGCGCGATTCACCCGCCACTCGCCCGTTCTCGACGACGAACCGCACGCGCGCGCGGTCGAGGAGGTCGTCCGAGCCCGGCGGCAACGGCAGCACGACGGCACCGAGCGCGAGGACGGCCAGTTCCGCGACCACCGAGGCCCGCCCGGCGGGTTCCCGCACCCCGACGATCTCCGCCGAACCGCATCCGGCGGCCGCCAGGCGCGCTGCCAGCTCCCGTGCCGCAGCGTCCAAGCGCGCGTAATCGAGCGAGCCTTCGTCGTCGATCACCGCCGTGCGAAGTGGATGCTCGCGCACCCGCTCGCCGAAAAGCGAGTACAGATCCCTGTCCGGGCAGTGTCCACATCGGACCCATTCGCGGCGGAGCCCGGCGGGCACGAGGTCGCGCAGCACCACCCCGGTCGCGGAAACCCAGGTCATGACGTGAATTCCCACGGCGACGCGACGAGCACGCAGTCGTCGTGGATCAGCGCGCGGGAAAAGCGGGGATCCGCGGCGAGTGCGGTGAGGTCGTCGCACACCGGCACGGTCAACGGACGGTCACAGCGCCGCCGGGCTCCCGCGTTGAGCCTGCTGGCCGCGGACAGGAGCGACGAGTCGACCCGCGTCGCGCCGCGCGCCAGGGCCGTCACGATGCCGTGTGCGCAGACGACCCCGCCGAACACGTCGACGATCGTCATCAGAGACGGCGGGACGCCCGCGTGGGCCTGCACGACGAAATCCGTGCCCACCGGCGGTTCCGGCCCCAGCTCGGTGCCCCATCCCGACGCGTGCGCGTACAGGATCCCCGGCCGGGCACGCGCCAGATCGAGTGCGCTCAACGACCACCGCCCGGCCTTCCCGGGCGCCCAGTTGTGCAGGAACACGTCGGCCCCGACGGCGAGGTCGAGCAAATGGCCCCTGCCGTCCCGGGTGCTCAAGTCGATCTCGATGACCTCCTTGCCGTCGTTGAGCGCACGGAACCTGGCCGACGCGTCGCCGGCGATCGGCGGGACCCACCGCAGCGGATCGCCACCCGGCGGCTCGATCCGCAGCACCGTGGCGCCGAGCAGCCGCAGCAGGTGCCCGGCCAGCGGGCCCTGTACCCGGCGGCAGGATTCGAGCACCACCAGACCGGACAACGGCAGCGGCATCGACGGCCGGGCGGGCCGGTGCCCGCGGCCCAGTCCGCTCACCACGAACGCGGGCAGCCGGTCGAGTCTCCGATCCGCCACCCTCACGAGCGTCATCCCGGTACGGACCGCGATCCGCTCCGCCGCCGCGATCGGGCGTGCCGCGAGCGCTTCCGACAGCCGAGGCGGCAGTGGGCAGGTCGCGGTCGCGAAGCGCTGCACGAAGGGCCGCCAGGCACTGGAGATCACCCGCCCGTCGACGCCGAGTTCCCGCCAGAACCGTTGCCACACCGCCGGATCGAGCGTCTCGATCTCGTAGGCGACGCCGTCGGCCGAGCGGAAAGGCGGACCACCGGGGAAGAAGTCCTCGGTATGGTCGTCTTCGGCCGTCGCCGCCGCCAGATATTGGGAAATCGCCAGCAAAGCCGCCTGCGCCACCGAAGTGGACACGCCGCGCAGCGGGATCCCCCGGTCACGAGCGAGCCCTACCGCGACGCCGCCCAATTCGGCGAGTTCGGCTGCGAGGATGGACGCGTAGTCGAGCCCGAGCGGGGTCGGCCTGCCGAAGCGCCGGCCGTGGACGTGCATGATCCCGCAGGCCGCCTGCACGTCGAGCTCACCGGCCAGCGGCAGGTCGACCGGACCCGCGACCGTCACGGCCTCCACCTCGGTGATCATTCGGGACGCCTTCCCTGCACGGAGTACAGCACGCACGACGAGGCCCGGAACCCCGGATCCGCCATGACCGCACGCACCTCGGCGAGTTCGCCGTCGGTCATCCCCGCGGCGAGCAACCGGTCCCGCAGATGACGGGTGTGGTGGATCAGCAGCCGCACACCGGGCGAGCCCGCCCGCCACGGGAAGATCAGGGGAACCGGGTCGACGTCGACCAGGCCCACGCCGGCCATCGACGCGGCCACCCGGCGGCCCCACGTACCGTCCCCGCCCGCGGTCTTGAACGTCTTTTCCTTGGCCGCCAGGAACTTCTCGTAGACACTCGCCGCGCGGGCGTCGGGTGCGAGCAGCACCGGACCGTAGGAGATGTCGAACTCGTCGATCTGCATCCAGCCGCCCGGTTTCAGTGCCCGCGCCAGTTTCCGGAGGACGGCCTCCCGCTCCGGCAGATGCTGCAGGACCAGGCGGGCGTGGACGAGGTCGAACCCGCCGCCTGGCAACGGATCGTGGACGACGTCGTGCCGGAGGACAGTCAGTCCCGGCCCGGTCCCGATGTGATCGGGTTTGATGTCGGTCGCCAGCACCGATCCGGTCGGCGCCACCCTCGCGGCGAGCCACCGCGCCACGCCGCTGCCGCCCGCGCCGACTTCGAGACAGGACCAGCCCTCTCGCAAGCCGGTCCGCTCCAGCCGCTCGAAGGTGGCCGGGTCGTACGCCTCGGAGAGGCACCGATGCTGCTCGGTCGCGTGCCCGCTGTGGTTGTCGAACACGTAGGCCGTCGTCACGTCCACCTTCCCGATCCGTTCGTGGCGGCCGTCCCGGTCAGCCGCTCCAGCAGTTCCAGCCGCCGCACCTTCCCGGTGCCGGTGCGCGGGACGTCGTCCCACGCGAGCGTCACCGGCTCCCCCATCGGCGGCAGACCGGCCACGGCGGCCCGCCACCGCGCCGGATCCAGCCCGGTGTCGGTCACGACGACCGGGATCGGCGCCCGCCCCGCCGCGGAAAGCACGACGCATTCGGCGATGGCCGGAAGCCGGTCCTCGATCGCGTCCTCCACCGAGAGGCAGCTCAGCCCGGGGACGCTGTCGACCTCCCGATCGAGCAGAGTCACCGCGCCGGTCCGGCTCACCACGCCGAGATCGCCGGTGTTCCACCACGCTCCGTGCGCCTTGGCCGCCCAGCGGTCCTGCTCGCCCACGTAGGCCACGCAGCGAGCCCGAGTGCGAGCCAGGAGAAGCCCCGGCGTGCCTCGCGGTACCGGCTCGATGGTCTCCGGGTCGACGACCCGCAGTCTGGCGAGACCGGGCAGCGGCCTGCCGATGTCCCGCGTCGCCCGCACGGAGTTCCTGGTGAAGAACCGGAACGAGAGGGGGCCGGTCTCCGACTGACCCCAGCCTTCCATCCACAGTGGACGGTTGCGGCGGGTGGCGTTCAGCATGGTCCTGATCACCGGTGGGTGCACGGCGTCGTAGGTGCTGACGAACCGCCGCACCCGGCGGAACGGATTCTCCGGTGACCACGCGAGTGGCCGCCAGCGCACGAAGGTCGACGGGAGGGCCTCGACGACCGTCGGCCGATGCCGTCCGAACACCCGCGCCGCCGAGGCGGGCTCGCTCAGGATCACGATCTCCCGTGGAGCGAGGCACAGCGCCGAAGCCGTCCAGCAGAACGTCCGGCCGTGCGCGTAGGCGCTGGCGTTGCCCAGGACGTCGTCACGCCGGACGCCGAGGACGGGCCAGCGGATCGCCTCCGGGCGGGCCAGCCGGTCGATGATCGTCCGCGTCGTGTGGACCACCAGCTTCGGTGTCCCGGTGGTCCCCGACGTATGGCAGATCAGCAGCGGTTCGTCGGGGTGCCTCCGGTACGGCTCCGGCGGCGGGGCGGCGGCGAAACCGTCGATGGGCAGGACCCGGTCTCCGCGCAGCGACGGCCGGTCGGTGACCACGACCGCGGCGTCCAGCCGTTTCAGCAGGATTTCCAGCGTGTCGTCCGGCAGATGCCCGGACAGTTTCGCCGCGACCGCCCCCAGCCGTGCCGCGGCGCACGCCAGCAGGTCGTAGTCCCAGTGGTTCCGCTTGACGATGGCGACCCGGTCCCCCGGCCGCACACCGGCTTCGGACAGCCACCCCGCCGCGTCCCGCACCAGTTCGGCGAGCCCGGCGACCGAGTGGACGGTTCCGCGCTCGGGCGCGATGTCGAAGGGCCGGTCGAGGCGCACCGTCGTCCGCGTGCGCGCGCATTCGTCGAACAACGTTCCCATGTCGTGCGGTTTCATCCGGCTCGTTCCTCCTGGACGGGACACGCGATCCGCTCGGTCAGGCGCCGCGCGGCCCGGACGCCCGAGCGGACGGCGGCTTCGCTGCACGGGCTCAGGAACACCCAGTCGCCCGCGTAGTCGACGACGCCCCGGCCGAGCCCCGCCTCGAAGGCGGAACGCAAGGCGAGCGCACGCGGTGTCGCCTCGGGCGCCGCGTGCCGCACCCGCCGGATCAGGGCGCGGCGGGTCGCCGCCCGCAGTCCGGGGACGAGGCGCTCGGCCGCGTCGGTCAGACGGGTCACGACGTCCTCGTCGGTGGCGGCCAGCAGCTCCGGCACCGAGGCCGGATGGGCCATGACCGTGACCAGGCCGCGGCCCGCGGGCGCGCGGCCGGGATGTTTCAGATGGTCGAAGATGATCGTGGCCACCGTGCCGTTCTCCGCGGTCGGCACGATCACGGCGTAGTCGGGCCCGCCGAGCGGGCGATCGAGCAGCAGATGTGCCTTGACCACCGGTGTGAACGAGCAGGCGGAGAGGAAAGCCGACCCGTGTCCCGGGTGCAGCTCGGCCGCGACGGGGGCGGGCACCGCCAGCACCACGGCCTTCGCGCTGATTTCGCGCGTACCGCTGACGATCCGCGCCGCGGAACCGTCGTCGACGACCTGATCGACGCGGAAGCCCGTGCTGACGTCGACCCGCTCTGCGAGGGCGCGGGCGAAGGTGTCCATTCCGTCGCGGTACGCCCGCCACGTCGGCGGCGGGCCGACCGAGGTGAGCAGGGCGAGCAGGGGCGCGGCCGCCGAACGCGCCGGATCCCAGCCGAAGAACCCGGAGACGACCGGCTGCAGCAGGTAGTTCAGCAGATCCGGGTGGTGCGGCGCGGCGAAGTCCGCGACGGTGCGGCCGCCCAGCCGCGAGATCTCCGGCCGTTCGGGGTCGAACTCGCCCCGCATCGCCCGCGCCCCGGCCAGCCGGGCCCGCAGCGACAACCCCGCCCCGGTGAGCAGCCCCCTGGTCTCCGCGACGCCGGACCTGGGTCGGCCCCGCCACATCGCGATGCCACGCCCGATCCGGGGTGCGGCGTCATCGCCGATGCCGAGCTCCGACAACAGCCGCCAGGTCTCGCGATACCCCCGCTCGGCCATCTGCTCGGCGCAGGTGTCGATCAGGAAGCCGTCCTCACGCACCGTCGTCATCCGGCCGCCGACCACGTCGGCCGCTTCGAACACCCGCACTTCGTGCCCGGCCTTGCCGAGCTCGTACGCGGCGGTGAGCCCGGCGACGCCGGCGCCGACCACCGCCACCTCGACATCGGTCACGTGATCACGACCAGGTTGACCACGACCAGGCTCAGCACGGTCATCCGGTGGATGTGGATGCCGAGTTTCCTGGCCCGCATGATGTCGTCCTGAACGAACCCGAGCCAGAGCTGCCGGATCCGCGCCACGAGGGTCGGGAGCAACGCGAGGGGGAACCACCACGGGCCGCCGAGTGCGGGCACGGCGAAGATCAGGGCGAACTCCGCCGCCGACACGGCGACCACGAAGTACATGTTGCCGCGCGGAGTGGTCAGCGCCGCGACCGTCGGCCTGCCGACCCGCCGGTCGCCGTCGACGTCGTTGGTGTTGGAGTACACGCCGAACAGCAGCGGTCCCAGCCCGAAGAGCAACGCCTGCGCGAGCGCGAAACCGGTGAACTCGCCGGCCGCGAGGCCGTATGGCGCCAGCACCAGCGCCCAGCCGAGCGCCGCGATGAAGAACTCCTGGAAGCCGTGGTAGCTGAGCTTCACGCCCCAGGAATATTGCAGTGAGAAGAAATAGGTGACCAGGATCAGCACGACGGTCCACAAAGGACGGTGCGGTGCGATCGCGATGGCCGTCAGCCAGAGCACGGCGCCGACGACGCCCGTCACCCAGGCGAACCGCAGCACCTGGCCCTCGTCGAGGGTGCCCGCCACCAGCGGTTTGCGATACCGCTTGCGCTTCGGGTCGTCCGGCGAATAGTTCGTGATGTCGCTGCCGTCCCGGTATCCCGTGAGGTCGTCGAGGGCGACCATCGCCGCGATCACGAACACCTCGCCGAGCAGGAACACCCCGACCGAGGCCAGGACACCGCTGTCGAACCTCGCCGACGGCGCGAGCAGCGTCCACACCACGACCACGCCGAGGTAGTAGTCGACGATGTCGAGTTTCGCGAGCCGGAAATACGCCTTGCCGCGTGTCGCGGCCAGTGTCGCGGTCATCGCCCGTCCAACGCGATCAGCGCGGCGAAGGACCGGTCACCGCCGTAATGCAGGTCGTGCCGTTCGAGCAGCCGGGCGCCCGGGAGCAAGGCCAGGTACTCCTCGACGGTCCGCAACCGCGAGAACCTGCCGACGGGGATGTCCGCCTCCTCGTATTCCACGAGCACGAGATGGCGGGCCGCCGCGGCGATCGCCCGGCACGCTTCGGCGATCTCGTCGTCGTCCAGTACGTGCATCAGCACCCACACGCAGACGGCGACGTCGAACCGCCTGTCCCGCCACGGCAGCCGCTGGACCGTCGTGCGCACGAAGTCCACAGTGGACAGATGCGCGCAGTTCTCCCTCGCCAGCGCGAGCATGCGCGGGGTCATGTCGATCGCCGTCACCGTACGGGCGTGCGCCGCGACCGCCGGGGTGAGCCTGCCCATCCCGCAGCCGATCTCCAGCGCGGCACCGACGTCGCCCAGTGAACGCAGGAGACCGGTGACGAGCCGGATGGTGCGAGTGGTCGTCTCGGCCGCGAGTTCGGCGGGCTGCGAGGCGCGCATGACGCGGGACAGCCCGGCGCGCTCCGCCCGCCTGTGCCACTCCTGGGCGACCTCGCTCGGCGCGGGCGTGCTGGTGATCTGCTGCATCACGGCTCCTTCGCGAACTCGCACACCGCGTCGGCGATGCGTTCCACCTGCTCGTCCGTCAGATGGGGGTAGATGGGTATGGCGAGCGTGCGCCGCGCGGCCAGCTCCGCCGCGGGCCAGGTGTCCGACGGCCGGGTGTACCGCGCGAACGCGGGCTGCCGCGGCAGCGGGGCCGGGTAGTAGACGTGCGAGCCGATCCCCCGCGCCGCCAGGTGCTCACGGAGTTCGTCCCGGCGCTCGACGAGCAGCGAATAGACGTAGTAGCACCGTCCGTCCTTCACCGGGGGCGGCGCCAGCACCCCGCAACCCGCCAGATCGGCGAAGCGCTCGGTGTAGTACTCCCCGATCCGGGCCCGGCGCGCAAGCCGCCCGGGAAGGCCGGGGAACCGGTACAGCTGGAACGCGGCCATGATCTCGTCGAACCGGCTGTTGTAGCCGACGCGGTGGTAAAGGAACCGGTTCTTGCCGTCCTGGCCGTGATTGCGCAGCATCCGCACGGCCGTGGCGAGTTCCGGATCGTCGGTCACGACCATGCCGCCCTCCCCCGGCATCCCGAACGTCTTCACCTGGACGAACGAGTACACGCCCGCGTCGCCCCATCTCCCGGCAGGCGTGCCCGCGAGGCTTCCTCCTTGCGCGACGGCGGAATCCTCCAGCAGCCGTACACCCGCCGCCGCCGCGATCCGGCGCAGCGCGGGCATGTCCGCCATGACCGAGAACATATGCGCCGGCATGATCACCTTGGTCCGCGAAGTGACCAGGCTCGCGACCGCTTCGGGATCGACCACCATGGACCACGGGTCGATGTCGGCGAACACCGGCGTCGCGCCGAGCAAGGCGGGCGCGGCGGCGAGCGGCGCGCAGCCGAACGCGGGCACGATCACCTCGTCCCCCGCGCCGACGTCCATCGCGCGCAGCACCAGCGTCAGCGCCGAAGTCCCACTGCCGCAAGCGATCGCGTCCGCCGCGCCGACGGAGTCACGGATCGCCGCCTCGAAGCGGGCCGTCTGGTCGCCGAGGATGAACTTCTGCTCCGGTGCGAGGCCGACCCGGCGGACGATGTCCAGCAGTTCGGCACGGTCTTCGTCGAAGAGATCGGGCGGGAAGAACGGCAGCGTCATCCACGCCGCCCGCGGTAGAACGCGCGGATCGAGTCGCAGACACGGTCGCAATCCGCGGTGGGCATGTCCGGATACAGCGGGAGGGCGAGGGTGTGACGGCAGGCGTTCTCGGCGTTCGGGAACTCGCCCTTCCGATGGCCGAGCCCGGCGAAGCACGGTTGTTGAGGCAGCGGCGCCGGGTAGTAGATCTCGGTCTCCACACCCTCCGCCGACAGATGCGCCGCCAGGTCGTCGCGCGCGTCGACCTCCACCACGTAGACGTAGAAGACGCTGTCCGGCCGCGCCGACGGCAGCTTGCGCACACCTTCCACGTCCGCGAGCGCCGCGGTGTACCGGGCGGCCAGCTCCGCGCGGCGAGCGATGTCGAGGTCCAGCCTGGTGAGCTTCGCGAGGAGGATGGCGGCCTGGATGTCGTCCATCTTGCTGTTCACGCCGGGCAGGCCGGTCGCCGTCGAGATGGCGGGGAAGTCGGCGATCGTGCCGCCGAACCGGCCGTGGTGGCGCAGCGCGTCGACGGTCTCGGCGATCCGCCGGTCGTCGGTGAGGACCGCGCCCGCGTCGCCGAGCGCGCCCAGCGTCTTGGTCGGGAAGAACGACAGCACTCCGCCCGCGCCGAAAAGCCCGGCGTGCTTGCCGCGAAGGCGCATGCCGATGGCCTCCGCGCTGTCCTCCACCACGGTGAGCCCGAGCCGCCGGGCCACGCCGAGGACGCCGTCGATGTCCGCGAGCCGCGAGAACAGATGCGTCGGCATGACGAAGCGGGTGCGCTCCCCCGCGGCGTCCGCCACCGCGGCGGGGTCGATGCCGTACCCGTCCGGCTCGATGTCGGCGAAGACCGGGCGGCCGCCCGCGAGCACGACCGACGTGGCCGACGCCCCGAAGGAGAAGGCGGGGACGACCACTTCGTCGCCCGGCCGCAGGCCCGCCGCCCGCAGCAGCAGGACCAGCGCGTCCGTTCCGCTGTTGACCCCGATGACGAACTTCGCACCGGTGTGACCGGCCAGCGCGGTTTCCAGCTCGGCCACCTTGCGGCCGTGCGAATACTTGCCATTTTCGAACACTTCGAGAATATGTCGTCTTGCGCTGGGCCACGTTCGCTCGAATGTGCTCGATTGGTTGAAAAATGACACCGACAGCGTACCCACCTCCGGTGGCGTTGGAACCCGTTCCCGAGCGTATGTCAGGAAAACCGGGCCCTCGCGAGGTTCGCACTTCCTGGTCAACCCCAGGGGAAAGTATTGACAGTTGATCATGGCGGATGTCAGTTTTGCGATGGATTCCGAATGGGAAACTCTGAGGAGCAGGCTCACCAGTGCGTTCACTCATTGTGGGACTCGGCCGGGCAGGCGCGGGTCTGCATCTGCCGGTCTTGGCCAAACTCCGTACCCGGACCCCGCTGCTCTTCGACGACGCTCCCGTCACCGCGTGCGAACCGCGGCCGAACGTCGCCCCGCGGGCGGGTCTCGAGGTCGTTCCGACCATCGAGGCCGCGGCCGCCGGACTCGACCCCGCCGTCACCGTCGCGCACGTCTGCACCCCGCCGACCGAACGCCTCGCCGTGCTCTCCGAACTGGCCACGCTGGGCTTCCGCAAGGTGATCGTGGAGAAGCCGCTCGCCGCCGACATCGACGACCTCGCCCGGATCATCCGCCTGCGCCGCAAGTACAAACTGCACGTCGAGGTCGTCGAGCCCTGGCTCGCCAGCACGCTCACCGCCCGGCTGGTCGAGCTGATCCGCAGCGGCCGCTTCGGCGCTCCGAAATCCATCGACATCGTGCAGAACAAACCGCGGTTCCGCCGGTCGCTCGTGACGCCGGGACACCCGACCGCCTTCGACGTCGAACTGCCGCACGGGGTCGCGCTCGCGCTGCGGCTCGCGGGCGCCGCGCGGGTCACCCACGCGTCCGGGACCGATCTCGAGGTCGAGGGGAACGTCGGCCCCCGGATGGGCGGCGCCAGCGTCGGTCTCCGGCACAATTCGGGAATCCACACGGAGATCCGTTCGGATCTGACCTCGCCGGTGCGGGAGCGGCGCGTCACCGTCGACTTCGAAACGGGCACCGCGGTCGGGCATTTCGCGGTGAGCGGCGACGACCACCATTCGCAGCTGACCCTGCGGTCGAACGGCCGGTCCGAGCACGTCGTGCTCCGCGACGACGCCATGACCGAATGGATGTTCCAGGCCTACCGGAAGTTCCAGGTGGACGGGGAGCAGACGCAGGGCTTCACCTTCGCCACCGAGGTGGTGCAACTGCTGTCGGTGGCCAAGAACATCTGCGCGGAACCGGTCTCCCGTCCCGAACCCGGCGCGGTGGCGGCCCATGCCGACTGACCCGGTGTTCGCCGGCATCACCGACGAGGCGGCCGACGACCTCGGGGGCCAGATCGCGGCGCTCGACACACTGGGGTGGCGGACGATCGAGCTGCGCACCGTCGATCGGATCCCCGTCGCCGACCTCACCGACGAGCGGTTCGACGAGGTCGCGACGAGGCTGGCGGGCAAGGCGATCGGCGTGGTCTGCCTGGCGTCCCGGATCGGCGGCTGGGGCAGGCCGATCACCAGCGACTTCCGGCACGACCTCGCGGAACTGGACGTCCTCGCCAGGCGAGCGCGGTCGATCGGCACCCGCTATCTCCGGATCATGTCGTATCCCGGCGATGGCCTGTGCGAGGACGACTGGCGCCGCCTGGCCATCGCGAGGATCACCGTGCTCGCCGAACACGCCGAACGGCACGGCGTGACGCTGCTGCACGAGAACTGCTCGGGCTGGGCGGGCACGAGTGCCGAGCGGATGCTCGAACTGCTGGACGAGGTCGCGAGCCCGGCGCTGAAACTGCTGTTCGACACCGGGAACGGCGTGCCCCACGGTTACGACGGATTCGACCTGCTGGCCGATATCGCCGGCCACGTCGAGCACGTGCACGTCAAGGACGCGGACGAGCACGGCTTCACCCTCCCGGGCGAGGGTGAAGCACGCGTCGCGGACTGCGTGAAGTTGTTGCAGGCCAACGGGTATCGCGGCGCCTGGTCGCTGGAACCCCATCTCGCGCTCAAACCCCATGAGCCGGGTGTGCTCGCGCACGACGCGGCGGCCACGTTCGTCGCCGCCGGCCGGGCGATGGCCGGGTTGTTCCCGTGATCCGCGAGGATCGGGAACTGCTGTCACGGCTGCTCGCCCTGCCGACGGCCGGTCCGCTCGAAACGACCGGTGAAGTCCGCCTCTGGGACGCGATGCGGGCTTACGCCGATGCGGCGGCCGGGATCGGTTTCGAGACGCTGTACCTCGGCACCCCGGAACCCTCGGTGCTGCACCGGCCCGGTGTCCCGGTCGCGGTCCGCGAAGCCGGGCCGGACTTCCTCGCCTGCCAGCCGAGCCTGGTGCTCCGGCTCGGCCCGGCCAGTCCCGCCGTGATGTTCAACGTCCACCTCGACACCGTGGCGCCGTTCGAGCCCGCGGGTTTCGACGGGACCAGGTTCACCGGCCGGGGCGCGATCGACGCCAAGGGGCCCGCGGTGGCGCTGCTCGCCGGGATCCGGGCCGCGGTCGCGGCGGATCCGGCGGTCGGCCGGGACGCCGGCGTGCTCATCCAGGCGGTCTCCGGCGAGGAAGGCGGCGCGATGGGCACGTTCGGCACGCGGCCGCTCGTCGAGGCGGGTTTCCACGGCGAGCTCAACATCTTCTGCGAGCCGACCGGCCTGCGCTACCTGCCCCGCTGCTCGGCGTCGATGACCGCGTGCGTGCGGGTGCGCGGGGAAGACGCGATCGACGACGAACCGCACCGAGGGCACAACGCCACCGTCCTGCTCGGCTTCCTCGCCCAGCACCTCGCGCTCGACCTGGCGGACCATGGCCGGGTCTGCGTGGCGGGGCTACACACCGGACGCCTGCACAACAGGGTGTACGGCAGCGGGGAGCTTCTGCTCAACATTCCCTACGACAGCCGGGAAGCGGCGGCGAAGATGACCTCCGCGCTGGAGGACGGGCTGCGGTCGGGCATCGCCGCGTTCGTCACCCGGTGCAGTGAGACCGCCGCCTTCGCCCGTACCGCGGCCGACGCCGCGGCGATCACCGACGTGCGGTGGCTCAAACGCGACCTGCCCGCCCTGATGCCGCGGGACATCCCCCTGCTGGACGAGTTCGTCACCCGCTGGCCCGACGACGAGCCCGGCTTCACCTGCGACGCCCTGTGGCTCGCCGACGTCCCCGGCACCCGGACGGCCGTCCTCGGCCCCGGTTCCCTCGGCGGCAACAACGCGCACTCCGCCGGGGAGTTCGCCGACGTCGGAGAGCTCGACAAGTTCTCCGACGTCGTCCGCGAGATCGTCGTGCGATTCAGCCGGAACGGAGGAGCATGACCGTGCTGATGCCCTATCCCGAGCTTCTGTCCCTGGTCACCGCGATCTTGGTGGACCGCGGCGTCCCGCGGGACCGGGCGGCGATCGCCGCCACCGCGTTGTGCCACGGCGACCTGACCGGGGTGACCTCGCACGGACTGGTCAACCTCACCCGGCTGTACCTGCCACTGCTCGACGAAGGCCGGGCGAATCCGGCGGCGGACATGGTGATCCAGACCGATCTGGGCGCGTGCGTCCTCGCCGACGCCCGTCGCACGCTGGGGTTGTGGTCGGCGTCGCAGGCCATGGAGCTGGCATGCGCCAGGGCTTCGCGGCACGGCATCGGGATGGTGTCGCTGCGGGGCGCCACGCATATCGGCTGTGCGGGGCACCACGCCGCGCGTGCCGCCGCCCACGGCATGATCGGCCTCGTCGCGTCGAACTGCGGCGGGCAGCGCATCGCCCCGCCACCGGGTGGCGCGGCGGCGATGCTCGGCACGAACCCGCTCGCGCTGGCCTGTCCCGCCGGTGACGCGCATCCGTTCGTCCTCGACATGAGCACCACCGTCGTGCCGACCGGGCGGGTGCGGGCCGCGGCGAGGGAAGGCCGCGCGATCCCGCCGGGGTGGCTCGCCACCGATGACGGCGCGCCGGTGACCGACGCCGCCGCGTTCGATCGCGGCGACGCCCACCTGCTGTGGCTGGGCGGCGACCCCGAAACGGGCGCCTACAAGGGATTCGGCCTTGGCCTGCTCGTCGAGGTGCTCGGCGCGCTGGTACCCGGCGCCATGCTCGGCGCGTTGTCCGCCGGCGGGAACCGCGACGACGACATCGGGGTGCTGACGCTGGCGATCGCACCCGAACTCCTGCGCGGCGGATTCGCCGCCGACGCGACCGCGTTCTTCGCCGCCGTGCGCGGCTGGCCCGCCCGCGACCCCGCCGCCCCGGTCGTCTATCCGGGCTGGCACGAGGGTGAACGCGCGGCCCGGTTCCGCGCGCACGGGGTGCCGGTGCCCGACGAGGTCCACGAAGTACTGCACGCGGCGCGGGAAAGGGCGGTCGGATGATCCGCGTCGGTGTCGTGGGGCTCGGCGTCATCGCACGCTTCTACCTCGCCGCGGTGGAACGGTCCCGTGCCTTCGGGCTCGCCGCGGTCTGCGATCTCGATCCGGCGGCGCTCGCCGGGATCGGCGTGCCCGGCTACCGGGATCACCGGGAGATGCTCGCCGCCGGAGGGCTCGACGCGGTGATCGTGACCGCGCCCAACGACGTCCACGCGGCCGTGTGCCGGGACGTGCTGGACGCCGGTCTGCCGGTCTGCGTGGAGAAGCCGCTCGCCACCGTGCTCGCCGACGGCGAAGATCTCGTGGCGAGAGCGGCGAGGCACGACGTCGCCCTGTTCACCGCGTTCCACCGCAGGTACAACAGCAACGTGCGGGCGCTGCACGACGACCTCGCCGGCCGGGCGCCGATCGCCTCGCTGAGGGTGCGATATCTGGAGCGGATCGAAGAACACGTCGGCGGTGACCGCTGGTATCTCGACACCGCGCGCTGCGGAGGCGGCTGCGTGGCGGACAACGGACCGAACGCGCTCGACCTCGTCCAGCTGTTCCTCGGGGCGGTGTCGCTGCGGAGCGTGCGGATCACGCGGGACGCGGAGGGCGTCGACAGGCAGGCGACCCTCGTGCTCGACAACGCGGTGGTGGAACTCGACTGGTCGTTTCCCGGAGAGGTCAAGGACGTCGAAGTGACCCTGACCGATGGCACCGTCCTGCGCGCCGACATGCTCGCCGGGTTCCCGGCGTTCAAGGAATCGCTCCGGCACGAGTACGACGGGTTGCTGCGGGAGTTCGAGGAAGCCGTGCGCAAGGGCGGGGCCTGGCGCGACAGCGGTCTCACCACTCTGTCCATAGTGGACGAGTGTTACCGGAAGGAGCGCGATGCGCGAGGACGGGCCGAAACGGGAGATCACCGGCACGGTGGTGAAGGTGCTCGTACATCACCGTGAAGACCGGGGAATGAGCCTGGAGCCCTTCGCCAGCCGATGCGTTCGCGCCGGCGAGATCCACGAACTCGTCACGACCGGCCACGAGGACACGGAGCCCGGAGCGCCGATCGACCGCGTCGGCTTCCTCGGCTTCGCCGAAATCGAGCGGGCGGGGGTGATCGACCGAGGCGACGAGGTGTGGATCGGCGGCGAACTCGTGGGCACCGTGCTCGGCTTCGACGGCTGTCATTTTCCCAACCACTACAACATTCTCATCCACACCACGCCGCCGGTCACCGGTGAAGAGCTCGGCTTGAAACCGGAGCTGGAGGTGCGTTTCCGCGGCCGGTGGTGAGTGTTCCCGGCCCCGGGAACACTCACCACTTCGCCGCTACTTGCCGAGCAGGGGCACGTCCGATTTGCCGAGATGGTAGTCGCGTACCGCGTGCACGAGTTCGTCGACGGTCAGCTTGCCGTTGCCGTTCACGTCGATCGCCCGGAACGCGGGGGCCACGGCCGAGGACTCGACCCCGATGGCCGCCAGCCACTTGGCGAACTCCTGCTGGTTGACCTCGCCGTCGCCGTCGGTGTCGCACAGGCCGACGATCGCGGCGATGGTGGGCCGGACCACCCGGTCGAATCCCGAGTCGCCCTCGGAGAAGATCTGCGCCTCGATCACCTCGGTGAACTGCTGCTCGCTCAGCGCACCGTTCGGGCCGGCGCCCGCCTTACCGGCCAGGTACTCGTACATCGCCACGAAAGAGTCCTTCACCGCGCGCGCCTGTGGCGAGGCCGGGTCTTCGCCGAACGCCTTGATGATCCGGCCGGCTTCGGCCTCGAGATCGGACTTCTCGATCTTGCCGTTACCGTTGACGTCCCACTTCTCGAAACGCTTCTTGAGCCTGTCGTTCTTGACCGCCGTGGTCATTCGTGCACACTCCTTTTCGCGTGAACTCGGAAGAATCTGCGGTACGCGCGTACCCGGCGGCTCTCGACCCGCCGGACACGGTCAAAGACGGACGACCTCCTCTCCGGGCACCTGGCCCGTCACGTCGAACAGCAGCCTGGCCGTCGAGGTCAGCCGGCTGAGGTCGTAGGCGCGGTGCGCCACCAGCAGGACGGTGACGTCCGCGGTTCGGAGCACCTCGTCGAGGTCGGTGGCCGGTGGCCCCAATTCGGGTACGGCCGCGGCCACCGGGTCGTGGTAGGACAGGTCCGCGCCGAGCGCGCGCAACCGGAGGGCGATCCGGATGGCGGCGGACTCGCGGGTGTCCGGCACGTCGGCCTTGTACGCGACACCCAGCAGCAGGACTTTCGCTTCGCACAACGGTTTTCCCTGCTCGGCGAGCAGGCGCGTCACCCGCTCGACCACGTGCTCGGGCATCCGGTCGTCCACGAGCCGGGCGGCGTGCACCACACCGAGCGGGCTCCCTTCCCGGTCGGCCTTGTCCAGCAGGTATTTCGGGTCGACCGGGATGCAGTGCCCGCCGACGCCCGGCCCCGGCACGAAGGGCATGAAGCCGAAGGGTTTGGTCGCGGCGCAGTGCACCACGTCCCACACGTCGACCCCGATCCGGTCGCAGAAGATGGAGATCTCGTTGACCAGGGCGATGTTCACGTAGCGATAGGTGTTCTCCAGCAGCTTGGCCATCTCGGCCTCCCTGGTGCCGCGCGCCACCACGATCGTGTCGACGAAGCGCCCGTAGAACGCCGCGCAGTACTTGGCGCACAACGGGGTGTGCCCGCTGATCACCTTCGGCGTGTTCCGGATGCCGAAGCGGCGGTTGCCCGGGTCGACCCGCTCGGGCGAATAGGCGAGCGCGAAGTCCTCCCCCGCGGTCAGGCCGTGCTTCTCCAGGATCGGGCGGACGATTTCGTCGGTGGTGCCGGGAAAACTCGTCGACTCGAGCACCACCAGCGTTCCCGGCCGCAACTGTTCGGCCACCGTCTCCGCCGCCTCACGCACCGCGGCGAGATCCGGCCCGCCCGACGGGTCCAGCCCGGTCGGCACGCAGAGCACGATGGTTTCCGCGGTGCCGAGCACACCGGGGTCGGTCGTCACGGTGAACCCGCTCGCCCGCATGGCCCGCAACCGGCTCGTGGTCACGTCGGGCACATGCGAACGCCCAGCGGCCACGGCGGCCGCGACCCTCGGTGAAGTGTCGTACCCGGCGACCGACAAACCCGCCTCGCAGGCGGCTTCGGCCAACGGCAGTCCGACGTAACCGACTCCGACCACGACAAGATCGACAGACACGGGACCCCCTCAGTCTCGATGTCACACGAAACGATCAGCTGACCGAGAACGACCCGGTGCCCGGTGGGACGTGGGAGCCGTAGCCCGCCGGGACGCGCATCCCGGGCGTCAGGCAGAGCGGATCGCCGTAGACGACCACCTCGGCCGAGGTCAGATTGGCCAGGACATGGGCGGCGATGGGGAGTTTGTAGCAGCCGTCGGGGTTCCGATAGGTGTCCAGACGCTGGAACTCGGTCGAGAAGACCACCACTTCCCCGGCCGCGGCCTGAGCCGGTGGGCTCGCGACCATCAGCAGGGCGCCGGCGGACACCGCGCTCATCGCGGCGATGACAAGACGGTTCATCGTATGCCTCCTCCACAGCCAAGATCATGACTTCAATCCGCACGCTAACAGTCACTCTTGGTGAAATCGGGGTCTCGCCGGAACTTCACGCGCGCAGGTTGCGGTCCGTCCCGGCGGGTCATTCGGATGGCGGCTTCAAGCACTCTTCGCGTGATCTTCGGAAGCGCCCGGTTCACATGAACGAGTGGCGCGGGCAATGAAGTCAGGGATGATCGGCGGTGAATAGAGACGCTGAGTGTCCCGGGCCCTCATCGACCGGAAAAGCTTGCGCGGCCCGGCGTTCTCACTCTTCGTGCCACGATCGGGCTAAGCCGGGCCTCCGCTCCGGCCAGCGGCTCCGTCCCGCACGGGTCAGCCCTTACAGTGCCGACCATGTCGGAGGAGGAACGCGCGCGGGCGCGACGTGTGCTGGCCTTCGCGCTCGACGTGGCGATGCAGATGTTCCGTCAGGGCATCGAGACCGCCGTCGTCGTCCGCACGATCCGCCGGCTGGCGAACGCGGGCGGTATCGACGATCCGCGGATCTCGGTCGGGGTGCGGACGGTCCATCTGCAGTACTGCCCGAGCCGAGGCGGCGAGCCGGTGGTGCTGCTGGGCAGTGTCGAAGCGAACGACACCCGCGACATCGGCCGGATGGGCGATCTGGAAGCGCTCGCGGTCCGCGCCGGCACGGGCGCGACCTCGCCCGAAGAGGCCGAGCACGCGATCGGCGAACTCGCCAAGGCGGGCCCGACCTGGCCGTGGTACGTCAGCCTGCTCGGCGGCTGCCTCCTCGCGGCGATGATCTGCCTGCAGGCCAACGGCACCCCGCTCGCCGCGGTGGTCTCGGCCGCGTTGTTCGTGCTCGCCAACCGCGTCGGCTGGGCGCTCGGCACGATCGGCATCGCGGAGTTCTTCCAGGTCGCGGCCAAAGCGAGCACCGTGCTCGTCGCCGCGATCTCCCTGCTGTCCCTCGGCCTGCTCGACGGGCACGAGGCCGCGAGCCTCTCGGCGGCCAATCTCGTGCTGCTACTGCCGATCCTGTCGCTGGTGTCCCTGGTCGAAGACGCCGTCGGCGACTTCCACCTGATGGCCGCGGCGCGGATGGTCACCGTTCTGCTGCTCACCGGCGCGATCGTCACCGGAGTCATGGTCGTGGTGTCGGTGGCCAACGATCTCGACATCCTCGGGGAGGCAGGCCGGGTCCACCTCGCCACGCTGCCGCTCGCCCTGGTGCCGGCGACCGCGCTCGTCGGTTCACTGGGCAACGCGATCCTGATGGGCACGCCCGCGCGGTGGTGGCTGCTCGCCTGCGGCGCCGGGATCGTCACGTCCCTGGTGAACTGGGCGGGGCACTCGATACTCGGCCTGGCCACTCCGCTGTCGATCTTCCTCGCGACCACGGTGCTCGGCGCACTGGCCGGCGCGGCGGCCCGGACCTTGCGAGTGCCGACCGCCGTCGTCACCATCCCCGGGCTGACCGGCGCCGTGCTGCCCGGCCCCGCGCTTTACCTGAGCCTGTCGCAGGTCTTCGCCCGGGTCCCCGGCGCGTGGACCGCCGTGGCCGAAGCGATCGTCTCCACCGCGGCCATCGGCGTCGGCGTCGTACTCGGTCTCCAGCTCGCCGCGCTGCACCGCGCCGGGCGCCGCGCTCTCGGCGCTCGCTGATTTTCGAAGTGTTTTCCACAAAAGGAAGTCATTCGGATCCGAGTGTCCTTTGTGGTCCGAATGACCCCTGCGTCCGATATCGGACGCGCGTTACCCTCGGGCCGATGCGATAGCCGAACCGAAGGGAACGCAATGCCCCGTTTTTCGCGCATTCTCGCGCCAGTCGCGGCGACAGCGCTGGTCTTCTTGTCACAGATGCTCGCCACGCCCCATGTCGCCGCGGCCGATTACACGAGCATCGACGTCGGACCGGTCAGCATGGCCACCTCCATGGAGTGCATGGGAGAGCGAAGGTCGGTGGGTGACGCCTGGGTCACGCTCAACGGTGACCGCATCACCGTGCGGGATCACTGCGCCGACGGGAATCCGGTCATGGCCAGGGTGCAGATGACGGTCAACGGAGCCACCCGGTATTGGCTGTGCTACAACACCTCCGGCGGCGGAACCACGAAAGTGTGCGACAACGACTGGCCAGAAGGATTCGTCGGGTTCAAGACGGTGATCTTCTTCGCGTGGGACGGTATCCGCGAGTACAGGATGGGCACCCTGAGGCACTGGCGGGACGGCTAGTCACACCGATCGTCCATATAGGACACTGAGCTTTTCCTACGGCGGCGCGCGGGATCGTGTCGCGAAAGCCACTTTCGGGACGTCAGGCGTCGCGAAAGTGGCTTTCGCGACATGCCTCGGCTGTCCGCGGGTGCGCCGTGCCGGTGGTCGCCCGGTCGAGGCCGCCGTCGGCACCGGCGGACCCGCGCCGCCCACCGAGCGGCAGTTTGCCCTTTATGACTTCCCTGAGCGTCTCCCGGCTCCGTAGCGTCGCGCACTGATTGATTGGCCGCGTTCAGGGAGAAAGGGAACGTCGTTGAGAAGATTGATGGCCGTACTGTTCGGCGTGGCACTGACATTGAGCAGCACTCTCCTGGTCACCCCGGCGGCACAAGCCGCGACGGCGCGGAACGGCGTCTGCGAGGACGGCGAGTTCTGCTTGTACTACAACAGTAATCAGCAGGGATCGGTCAGCGATTTCGACGCGTCGGTCGCCAACTACGGCACGAGTTCCGACTGCTATCACTTCCTCGGCGCGGGCGCGGGGAGGGGCCTGTGCGTGAAGGACAAGGCGGCCTCGGTGTGGAACCGGCGGGACGCGGTCGTCACCGTGTTCTCCAAGAACGGCTGGACCGGGCCGATCGATTCGTTCCCGCACGGCGCCAAAGGCAACTTGAGCTCGGCGTACAACGAAAACGCCGGGCACCTGCTCGGCCTTGTGGGGAACGACTGGCTGGAAACCGGGCTGTACCACAGTGATTCCGGCCGCATCACCTCCTATTTCGACGGCTACGTGAGCACGTCGGGCAGGCACGAGGGGATCGACTTCGCGCGCGGCTTCGGTGCTCCCGTGTACTCGATGACGCAGGGCTACGTGATCAGGAAGACCGAAGGCAGCAACGGCAGCGGCGGCCTGTCCACGTTGGCGATCTACAATCGTGATCAGGATTTCACCATCATCTACCTGCACCTCAACCCGTCGAACGGGCTCGCGGTCGGTGAGTTCGTGAACCGCGGCCAGCAGATCGGCACCGAGGAGTACCGCGGCGCCACCGCCACGCACACGCATGTCGAGTACCGTCCGGGCAGGCGCGAGAGCGCCGCGGACAGCACCGGCGATCCGGTGCTCGACAACCCGAGCCCGTCGATGTTCTGGCGGAACCACGGCTACAACATCTGCTGCGGATAGCGCCGCCGAGCCCGCTCCGCTCACCCGAGCCGGGCGGGCTTCTCCGGCCACGCACGCCGAACCGGCACTTTTTCGGTGAAACTTCCGGTTGTCCCTCCCCTGTCGCTTTCCGACCATGATGCGGCATCGGTGACGTGAGTCGCTGAGCGAACCGGAGGACGCCAGTGACTCGAGGTGTTCACATCGGCCTGTCCGGCAGGCAGGCGATCGTGCTGGACGTATTGCTGCTCAACGCGAACCAGGTGGTCGGCATCGACCGGTTGATCGACGCCGTCTGGGACACCGAACCGCCCGCCACCGCGCGGACCCAGGTACGGCTCTGCGTGTCGGCGCTGCGGGCGAGCCTGGGCGGGATCGGGCTGCCCTCGACCATCGTCACCAGGCCTCCCGGATACCTCATGCGGGTGGCCGAAGCCGCCCCGGCGCTGGAGTCGATCACCCCGGCGGATGAGCGTCCGGCCCACTTCGGCGAGTTGCTGCGGAGCCACCGGCAGAGCCTCGGCGCGACCCAGCGGCTTCTCGCCGCCCGCTCCACCGTCAGTGTCCGGGCGATCAGGGATCTCGAACACGGCCGGGTCAGCAGGCCCCGCCGCGACACGGTCCGGCTCATCGCGGCCGGGCTCGGCCTGTCCGGCCAGGCGCGCGCCGACTTCGAACGGGCAGCGGCCTCGTCCCGACCGACCACCGGCACGTCAGCGCCGGGAAACCACCGCAAGAGGAGATCCGTATGAAGCATCCGTGGAGAGCGGCGCTGGCCGCCACTCTCGCCGGTCTCGCCGGCTTCGCCATCGGCGTAGTTCCCGCCGGCGCCGACGTGACACCGCAGGCCGACGCTCTGCCACCGCTCGCGATCGAGGACTTCAACTACCCGCAGGCCGCGCAGATCCAGGCGGAACGCGGGTTCCTGCTCAAACGCGGCGACGGCCACATCGTGCTGCTCGCCACCTGCCCGGCCGACTCGGCGGATCCGGATCTGCTGCGGATCGCCGAACGTGGCCAGCCTGCCCCCGGCTACGTGTGCTTCCGCGTCTCGGGGAAGACCGGTCACCTGACCGTGGAAATGCCGTCCGTCTACGGCGTGGACACCGGGAACTTCACCAGCGAGGTCGTCCTGACCCCCGACGACGGGGCGACGAAGAAGACCTACAAGGTGCCGCCGAACAGCTACGCGGGCGTCGGCGAGACCGACCCCGGCGGCACCGGCGGCGAGTACATGCTCCTGGAAATCAAGGTCTCCCGTTGACCGGCCACCGTGCGAGGAACTCAGTCATGAAAAGACCCACCAGAAGACTGGCTCTGTTGTCCGGCCTGGCACTGGCCGCCACCGCGGTGACGACCACACCCGCGGCGGCCGTCGTCGGCGGCGACGGCGACCACGCGTTCGTCGTGCGGCTGGACATCGGCAACGGCGCCCGCGCCTGCTCGGGCGCCCTGGTCGCGCCCGGCTGGGTGCTCACCGCCTCGAGCTGTT
This sequence comes from Amycolatopsis roodepoortensis, assembly GCF_024628825.1. Classification (NCBI taxonomy): domain Bacteria; kingdom Bacillati; phylum Actinomycetota; class Actinomycetes; order Pseudonocardiales; family Pseudonocardiaceae; genus Amycolatopsis; species Amycolatopsis roodepoortensis. The sequence continues at coordinate 8,229,877 of NZ_CP102415.1, read as the reverse complement.
TCTCGGCCACCCCCGGCACCGGTCTCCCGCCGTCGGGCGCACCTCCTCAGCCCGTCACCGCGACCGTCGGCCGCCCCGATCTCACGACCACCACCGGCGTGGTGCGGAACGTGCTCCGGCTGGTGCCGCACGAGTCACGGGACCTGATGATGGCCCAGCTCAACCTGTCCGTCCCGGGCGTCACCCCGGTCGCGGTCAGCTCGACCGCGCCGACGGCCGGTGAGCGGCTGACCCTCCCCGCCTACGGCCGCACCGCGACCGAGTGGGCGCCGCTGCACCAGCACGCGGGCACCTTCACGGTCGACGCGGTCACCGGTGGGGACCTCGCGCTCACCGGGCAGAACGGCGCCGCCGTCTGCGCCGGCGACACCGGCGGCCCCGCGCTCCGCACCACCGCCTCCGGCGTCGAGGTGGCCGCGGTGAACAGCCGCTCCTGGCAAGGCGGCTGCTTCGGCACGCCGTCGACCGAGACCCGGACCGGGGCGATCGACACCCGCGTCGACGACGTGCGGCCGTGGATCGCGAACGTCGCGCTGGGCGTCCACTGGACCGACGCGGCCACGGTCTCCGGCGACAACCAGACCGACTCGGCGATCGCGACCTCGAACAACGGCGCGACGACCGCGGTGGTGTGGGAGGACGACCGGCTGGGCACCAATCCCGCCGACACCGTCGGCACCAACGTCTACCTGCGGCTGTACCAGAACGGGCAGCCCAAGTTCACCCGCGCGGTCACCGGGACCGGAACGGCGAACTGGAAGCACATCCAGCCGGATGTCGCGGTCCGCGACGACGGCACGACCATCGTCACCTACGCGGACGACCATGACGGCAACGGCTACTACGACATCAGGGTGAAGACGTTCGACGCCGCCGCCCGTGAGACCGGCTCGGCCCTGGTCAACGCGAACGCGGCCGGACAGCAGCAGAATCCCCGGATCGCCGCGGACCCGAACGGCACGGGCTTCGCCATCGCCTTCGAAACCTGGAACGGCGCCCCGAAACAGGTGCGCCTGGCGTTCTACTCGGCCATCACCGCGAAGAAGTGGGAACAGATCATCAGCCCCGGCGCCGGTCCCAGCCAGAACCCCGACGTGGCGATGGGCTCGAACGGGAACGCGGTCGTGGTCTGGGAGATGGACACCGGCGGCGGTTCGTTCGCCATCCGCATCCGCGGGTTCGCCCCGGACGGCACGGAGTCACTGGGGTACCGCGCCCCCGGCGGCACCGGGGATCAGCGTGACGCGAGCGTCGCCGCCGACTTCGCGGGCAACTTCGTCGTCGGCTGGCAGAACGACAGCACGGGCAACAGGCAGGTCGCGGTCCGGTCGTACACCGCGGCGGGTACCGGGGGCGCCACCAGCTACGGCCCGAACGGGGCGGAACCGAAGGTCGGTATCGACGGCCAGCGGCGCGCCGTCGTCGCCTGGCGGTACGGCGGCGAGGTGTACGTGCGAGGCGTCAACGCGGATGGCACCACCACCGGCAGGCTGCCAACACTGCGGACCACCCCCGCGGCGAACTCCAACCCCGACGTCGAGCCCGCGGTGGCCGTCGATCCGGCCGGGGCGATCACGCTGACCCACACCAAGACGATCAACACGGCCGGGTTCAACCAGATCCAGTACGGCACCGGCCTGAGCAACTTCGGCTGGTGACGAGGCGGGGCGAAGGTGCCGTGGCGGGTTCAGGGGGTCGTGAGTGGCGATTCGGGTTAGAGCCCGAAACCCCACTCACGACCACCGCCACCGAGCCTGGCCACGACACCTTTGCCTCCCCCCTCGGTAAATCCCCGTCCCGCCCTGAAGCAAGCCCCGCTCTGGAAAGGAATCCGTGATGTCCTCGAACGAATGGTCCAGACGCACCGCGCTCCGCGTGTTCGGAGGCGCCGCCGCGCTGACCGCACTGCCCGCCGGGTTCGTTCTCGCCGGCGCCGGCCCGGCTCTCGCCGAGACCGGCCCGGCGGAGGCGGGGCTGCCGGACACCGCCAGGGGCCGGGCACTGTGGCAGTACAAGATCGGCGGCAAGGCGGTCCGCCGTGAGGGGAAGGCCGCCCTGCTCGGTTCGGACGCGGACATCACGGATTTCCTGAACAACCGGCTCCAGCACGCCATCGACGAGGACAACCGGTTCGCCCTCTTCGCCGCGCTGCCCTTCGCGGGCCGGGCGGCCACCGCCGGGATCGGCACCGCCCTGTCCGGCGGCAGCGCCGCGATGTCGGCCTTCCTGCGGGACGGCTACAGCGCCGCGGTCACCGAGGACAAGCGGGTCGAGGTACTGACCATCAAGAACACGGGCGGGACCGCGGTACAGCGGGCGGCGACCAACGCACTGAACACCAACACCCTGGCCGCGTTCACCGCGTTCATCGAGACCGACCAGTACCCGGCTCACGACGAGGACGCCAGGATCCTCGTCTTCACCATGCTCAACACCGGGTCACCGCAGGTGAAGCTCTACGCCCAGCGGGCGATCGACGCCGGTACCCCCGAAGCGATCGACTGGTTCCTGCGCACCGGTCAGTACATCGCCCGCGCCCGCGACGAAGAGTCCGCCACCATCCAGCAGCTGGTCGGGATCGTCGAACGGGAAGGCCGCATCGCGCAACGGTGCACCGATCAGGCCGTTGCCCTGTCCAACGCCGCGAAGGAGGCGGCGGCCAAGGCGAAACAGGCCGCGCTCGCCGCGCTGGCGGAGGCCCAAGCCGCGCAGAACGACGTGCGCCGCTCGGCGAAGGCGGCCAACGCCGCCGCCCGCGCGGCGAAGAACGCGGCCTCCTGCGCGGCCACCGCGATCAGCGCCTCCCGTGCCGCCCAGCAGGCCGCGCGCCGCGCCGCTTATGCCTCCCAGGCCGCCGCGCACGCCACCGCCGCGGCGGGCCAGGCCGCCGCTCGCGCGTACAACGCGGCCATTTCCGCGTCCAACAACGCGAGCGCGGCGGCCGCCGCCCGGCAGGCCGCCGTCACCGCCCGCAACGCCGCCGGGCAAGCGCGGAACGCCGCGAAAGCCGCCGAGCAGGCTCGGATCGCCAGCTGGAGCGCGGTCTCGGCCGGTAGCTCGGCCGCGGCCGCCGCGACCGACGCGGCAGACGCCGCGAAGGCCTCGTCCGACGCCGCGTCGGCCGCCGGGGTGGCACAGGCCGAGGCCCAGGAAGCGCGTCAGGCCGCGGCCGAAGCCACGGCGGCGGCGGCTCGCGCCAACCGGGCGGCGGAGGCCGCGCGGGGGTTCGCCAACCAGGCCTCCGTGGCGGCCGCCGCCGCACGCGATGCGGCGAACAGCGCGGCCGACCACGCGGACGCCGCGGCGGCCGCCGCGGAGGAGGCCGCCAACCACGCCGGCCAGGCGATCGACTACGCGAACAGGTCCACGGCGGCCGCCCAGCGCGCGGTCACCGCGGCCGAACTGGCCCTGAACACGGTCAACCAGGCACGGGCCGTCGAGCAGGCGGCACGGGACGCGGAGACCGCCTCGCTGGCCGTGGAGACCGAACTCGGCGTCGAACTCGCCCAGCGGGAGGCGCGGGAGGAGGCGGACGAACGGGCCAGGCTCGCCCGGCAGCAAACCCAGAACGCCTTGACCGACGAGGCGACCCGCACCTTGATCGCCGACGCCGAAACCGCGATGCGCGCCGGCGACACCGGCCGCGCGGCCACGCTGGGACGGCAGGCCGCGCTCCAGCTGATCACGAACGGGCTCACCAGGAGCTGGACGAAGTCGGCGGCGGAGTTCGCCGTCGCGGGCGGTGACGAGGACGTGCTGGCCTGGCTGAGCGCCGACCGGCTGCTGTCACAACGGCAGGACGACGCCGAATCCGTCGCCGCCGTGGCCGGTGTGTCGACGATGGCGGTGGCCACCGCCGCCGCCCAGGCGCTGGAGGCCGAGAATCCCGGGGCGGTCACCGAGTTCCTCACGACCGGCGCGATCAACGCCGCGGCCGAGGACAACAGGCGGACGATCTTCGCCATTCTCGCCGACAATCCCGGGACAGCGGTGCGTACCGCCGCGGAGGCGGCGCTGAACGACGGATCGCCCGCGGCGTTGCACCGGTTCCTCAAGGTGACCATCGTCGACGCGGCCGCCGAGGACGACCAGGTCGAGGCGTACCGGCTGCTCAACGAGGGCGGCCCGTACACGAAGGCGGCGGCGAAGATCGCGCTCGCGGGCACCACGAACATGCGTCGCGGTTTCGTCGCCGGTACCCAGTTCGACACCACTCGACTCGACCACGACTGGGCCACGCACGTCGCCGCCATCCGGGCGGCCATCGCGCACGCGGCCAGGGTCGCGTCGAACGCGCTGGCGGACGCGGCCCTCGCGTCCAAGGCCGCCGCCGAGGCCAGGAAAGCCGCCGCCGAAGCGGTCACCTGGGCCAACCGGGCGGCCGGGTACGCGGCGGACGCCCAGCGCTCCGCCACCGAAGCCGCGAACAACGCCGCCGCCGCCGAGCAGTCCGCCGCGGACGCCCGGCGATCCGCGGACCAGGCCGCGGCCGCGGCCGCCGTCGCGAACAAGGCCCGGCGCTCGGCGAACTCCTCGATGCTGCGCGCGTTCGACTGTGCCGACCGGGCGGTCAGCTTCGCCTACCAGGCCCAGGCCTCCGCGAACAGCGCCCGCGTGTCCGCCATCCAGGCGGGCAAAGACGCCACGGCGGCGGCGGAGGCGGCTAGCCACGCCCGGCACATCGTCGTCATGGCCGCGGAAGCCGAGGCCGCGCTCGCGGCGCAGAGGGCGGCGAGGGACGACAGTCTCGATCCCAACGCGCAGGGCGATTCGTCGATCATCGGGATGTGGCAGAACAACCCTGATCGGCTACTGGAGGAATCGGCGAAGTTCTTCGACCGCCTCGCGGACTGGGCGGGCCTGCTCTCCGCCGGCTGCAGTGTCGGCGCGTTGCTCACCGCGGGAGCGCTACCGCTCGCCGCCGTTCTCGCCGCCATCGGCACCGGCGCCAAGATCGTGTCCATCGCCTCCGGATTCCTCGCGGCGGGAGCGAACGGCATGCGTTACGGCTGGGAGAGCAGTGAGTTCCACACAGCCCTCGGGAAGGCGATGGTGAACACCGTCTTCACGGGAATCGGCTCGATCAAGATCGCCAAGAGGTCCCTGCCGGAAGGTTGGTCGGCTATCCCGCAGTTCTTGCTGGAGCGCCATTACGAAAAAATCGGCTCAGTGACGTGGGACGCGTTCGAAGGCACCTTCGGCTGGCTGCACCGTCTCTTCAACCCCTGATCTCCGATCAACGGATGGGCCGGGTCCTCGCTCGCCGCAGGACCCGGCCCGGCGGGCGTTTTCGACCAATTTCGATCAAAATTCTCGGTGAACCTCCACTTTTCGTCGTCGCGCTCGCTCTATCATCCGCAAAATGGACCCCCGGCCGAGGTCGTTGCTGGGTGAGTCGCGGCGGGACGCCGGGCTCACGCAGGAGGAGTTGGCGGAACGCACCGGGCTGACGGTGCGGAGCATCAGCAACATCGAGCGCGGCCGGGTCGCCCGGCCGCGCCGCCATTCGGTGGAGGCACTGGCGCTGGGGCTGGGTCTCCAGGGCGAGCAGGCGAGCCGGTTCGTGCGGCACTACTGCCCGGACGCGGTGTCGCCGGCGCGAACGCCGGTCGTCTCGGTGCCCGCGCAGCTGCCCTCGGGCATCACGTCGTTCATCGGGCGGCAGCGGGAGATCGACGCGCTCGACGCCCTCCACGGCGGGAGGGCCGGCGAGGGTGTCGTCGTCGCGGTGCTGGAGGGTATGGCCGGGGTCGGCAAGACCTCCTTGGCCGTGCAGTGGGCGCAGCGGGTCAAACAGGACTTCCCCGACGGGCAGCTGTTCGCGAACCTGCGCGGGTACGGGCCGGGGGCGCCCGCCGATCCGGCCGAGGTGCTGCGGTCGTTCCTGCGGGCGCTCGGCGTGCCCGTGGCGGACGTGCCCGCCGACCTCGACGACCGGGCCGCGTCGCTGCGTAGTGTGCTGGCCGGCCGTTCGGTGCTCATCGTGCTGGACAACGCCCGCTCGGCGGACCAGGTCCGGCCGCTGCTGCCGGGCCACGCGGGCTGCGCGGTGGTGGTGACGAGCCGCGCGGCACTGCACGGGCTGACGATCAGCGCCGACGCGCACCGGGTGCCGGTGCCACTGCTGACCGAACAGGAGTCGTTCTCCCTGCTCGACCGGTTGGCAGGCCCCGGGCGGCGGTTCGCCGACCGGACCGCGCTCGCCGACATGGTGTCGGGATGCGGCGGCCTGCCGCTCGCCCTGCGCATCGTCGGCGAGCGGCTCGCGCACAACCGGAACCTGGCGAACGTGGCGTCCTCGATGCTCCCGGCGGGGAACCGGCTCGCCGCGCTGACCACCGAAGAGAAGACCACCTCGCTGCCTTCCGTGCTGTCCTGGTCCTACGAGGCGCTGCCCGGCGACGTGGCCTCGGGCCTGCGGCTGCTCGGACTTCATCCCGGCCCGCACTGGGACACCGCCGCCGCGGCCGCGCTGCTGGGCACGGATCCGGCGGAGACCCGCCGGATCCTCGACGCGCTCGTCGACAGCCATCTGCTGCTCGCGCACCGCGCGGACGGCCGGTTCGAGTTCCACGACCTGGTCCGCGACTACGCGCGCGGCCGCGCCGACGAGGAACCGGCGGAGCGGCGGTCGGCGGCCCTGCGCCGTCTCGGCGAGCATTGTGTGGCCGGGGCGGCCGACGCGGCCAGGGCGATGACGGCGGGCGACCCCAACCGAAGACCCCTGCTCACCCCGGTCGCCGGGAACGTCGTGTTCACCGGCGCCGAGGAGGCGGCGACCTGGCTAGCGGCGGAGCTGCCCACCTTGATCGCCATCGCGGAACAGTCGTCGGCCACCGGCGACACCTACGCCCGCGACCTCTCGACCGTGCTGTGGCAGGCGTTGCGGGTGAACGGTCACTACGGTGCCCTGCGCACCCTGCACCGGCTCGCGCTCACCGAGGCACAGCGGGCGGGCGACGCCATCGGCACCCAGCAGGCGCTCGTCGACCTGGCCGCGATCTGCGCCAGGCTCGGCCATTTCGACGAGGCGGTGACCCATCTGACCCGCTGCCTCGACGTCGACGGGAGCCCGGTCGTCGCCGGCCGCGCGCTGAACACGCTCGGCACCGTGTACGCGCAGCTGGGCCGGTACACCGCCGCGGTGGACCATCTGAGCAGGGCGGTCACGGTGTCCCAGGAGACCGGGGATCGCCTCAACGAGGGACGTTCGCTGTCGAACCTCGGCTTCATCCACGAACGCCGGGGCGATCTGGACGCCGCTCTCGGCTGCTACCGGCAGTGCCTGACCATCGCCCAGAGCATCGACGACCGGCTGAGCGAGGCGATCTCGCTGCACAATCTCGGCGACGTGTACCGCGCGCTGGGCCGGTGGGCGGAAGCCCGCGACCACCTCGACCGGTCGCTGGCGGTCAGCAGGGCCGAGGGCCACCGCGAGGCCGAAGGGTACGCGCTGGCCTATCTCGGGCTGGTGCACCTCCGGCAGGGCGACCTGGCCGCGGCCCGCCTGCATCAGGAGGCGGCGCTCGACATCGCGGTGGCGACCGGCATCCGGCCGCTGGAGACCCTCGTGCACAACGGGCTCGCGGACAGCGCGCTGGCGTGCGGGGACCGATCGTCCGCGATGGCGCACTACACGCGCGCCGCCGACCTCGCCCGGCTCACCAGCGAACCGCACGAAGAGGCCCGCGCGCTGACCGGGATCGCCGCGATCCACGACGACGCCGGTGATCCGGACAAGGCCAGGCCGTTCCGCGAACGCGCGCGGACGCTGTACGACGCCATGGGCACCGCGGTGGTCGTGACCGGAACTTCGCCCGCCGGATAGTTCCGGTCGGAGTTCCTGGTCCCGGCGTCGTCCCGCAAGTTCAATCTGCCGAGGTCCGGAATTCCGGACGGGCATGAGGGGATTCAGCGGGTTGCGGGCAGATCTGGGTGCGTTCGACCGGGTACACGAGGCGTTCGAGGAGCAGGCGCGGAAGACGCCCCACCGCTGTGCGCTCGTCGCGGGTGAGGAGCGGCTGAGCTACGCCCGGCTGGACGAGGCCGCGAACTCGGTCGCGCACGCCCTGCTCGGCCGCGGGGTGGCACGCGGTGACCTGGTCGGCGTCTGCCTGCGCCGCGGCCGCTGGCTGGTGCCCGCGCTGCTGGGAGTGCTGAAGGCGGGGTGTGCGTACGTCCCGCTGGACCCGTCCGCTCCCCCGGCGCACGGCGCGTCGGTCGTCGCGGACTCCGGGCTGTCGCTGGTGCTGGCGGACGAACCTGATCCGGCCGCGCTCGCGGACGCCGGCGTGCCGGTGCTGGCCGTCGGGGACGCCGTCTCCTCCCCCACGACCTCCCCCGGTGTCCCGGGTTCCGGCACGGATCTCGCGTACGTGATCTACACGTCCGGCTCCACCGGCAGGCCGAAAGGCGTCCAGGTCGAGCACCGCAACGTGCTCGCGCTGCTGGCGTGGGCCGCCGCGACCTACGGCGACGACGAACTGCGTGGCGTGCTCGGCGCCGCGTCGGTCTGTTTCGACGCGTCCGTCGCCGAGGTGTTCCCGCCCCTGGTGACCGGCGGGAGCCTGGTGCTCGCCGAGAACCTGCTCGCGCTGCCTGGGCTCGCCACGCGGGACGAGGTGACGTTCGTGCAGGGCGTGCCGTCCGTACTGGCGGTGCTGGCGCGCACGCCGCTACCGCGTTCGGTGCGGACCGTCGCGATCGCGGGTGAGGCACTGCACCGGTCGCTCGTCGACCGTCTCTACGCCAACCCGGGCGTGCGGCGGATCGTGAACTGCTACGGACCGACCGAAGCGACGGTGAACTGCTCGTGTCACGAAGTAGGCCGGGACGGGCTGGACGACCCGCCGATCGGCACCCCGCTGCCCGGCGCCGCGTTCTCGGTGCGGGACACCACCGGCCGCGCGCTCGGCGACGGCGAGGTCGGTGAGCTGTGGGTCAGCGGGACACTCGTGACCCGCGGGTACCTGGGGCAGCCGGAGCTGACCGCCGAGAAGTTCGTGACCGACTCCCACGGCGTCCGGCACTACCGCACCGGTGACCTGGTCCGGTGCCGCGACGGCGTGCACAATTTCGTCGGCCGCGCCGACGACCAGGTGAAGGTGCGCGGCTTCCGGATCGAACCGGGACAGGTCCAGGCGGCGCTGCTCACCCATCCTGCCGTCGGCAACGCGGTGGTGCTCGCGCCCGCCGACGAGCACGGGGAGCGCAGGCTCGTCGGGTTCGCCGAACCGGCCGGTGACTCGGTGTCCGAGCCGGAACTGTTGCGGTGGCTGCGGTCGCGGCTGCCCGCGCATCTGGTGCCGTCCCGGATCGCCGTGCTCGACGCGATCCCGCTCGGCACGACCGGAAAGGCGGACCGGGCAGCGCTGGCGGCGTGGGTGTTCGACCGTGAGGACACCGCGTACGTCGCCCCACGCACCGAGGCCGAGCGGCTGGTCGCCGGCGTGGTCGCGGCCGCGTTCGGGCTGCCGGGCATCGGCGTGCACGACCGGTTCTCCGAATCAGGCGGGCATTCCCTCGCCGCGGCGCGCGCGGTCGCGCGGCTGCGGGAGGCCACCGGCCGGGTGGTGACGCTGGCGGAATTCCTCTCCGGCGGCACGGTGGAGGCGGTCGCACGGCGGCTCGCGGACGCCCCGGCCGCGGCGCCCTCGGTGGCACTGCGGGAAAACCCGGACCGTGACAGCTACCCGCTGACCGGCACGCAGAGGGATCTGTGGACCCTCGCCCAGCTCGGCTCGACCGGTACCGCGACGACGGTCGCGTGGCGGCTGCGGCTTCATGGCCGGGTGTCGCTGCCCACGCTGCGGGCGGCCGCGGACGGCATCGTGGCGCGGCACGAGGTGTTGCGCGGCACGATCGGTGACCACGACGGCGAACCGGTCATGGTGGTGGGGCCGCCGGCGCCGGTCCCCGTGGACGAGCACGACCTGCGCGGGCTCGCCGACGCGGACCGCCGTGCGAAGGAACTGGCCGAGGCCGCCGCCCGGCACGCGTTCGACCTCACCAAGGACACGCCGCTCCTGCGGATCACCCTGCTGCGCCTCGCCGACGACGTGGCCGACCTGGTCGTCGTGTCCGACCACATCGCCACCGACGGCGCGTCCGTCGGTGTGCTCATGGCGGAACTGGCCGGCGCGCCCGCGGCTTCCTTCGCGCAGGTCGGTGCGGTGGCGTTGCGGGAACGCGCGCTCGCGGAGGTGCCCGGTGAGCGAGACAGGCTGAAGGCGTACTGGTCGGCCGAGCTGGCGGGAGCGACGCCGCCGGACGCCCTGTTCGACCGCGTCGTGCACGGCCGTCGGCGTTTCGCCGGTGAGCGGATCAGCACGCCGTTGCCCGAGTCGCTGGGATCGGCGGTGCGCGCGCTGGCCGAATCGACCGGGGTGACTCCGTTCGCGGTGTACCTGTCCGCGGTGGGGGTGCTGGTCGGCGAGCTGGTGCGGGGCCAGGACGTTCTCCTCGGGATGGCGGCCGCCCAACGGGACCGCGCCGAGCTCGAACACACCATCGGCCCGCTGGTCGACGTCCTGCCGGTCCGGTTGCGGCTCGACGCGGACACTTCGTTCCGCGACCTGCTGCGCGCGGCCATGACCACGTCGGCACACGCCATCGATCACCGCGGCCTGCCCAGCGGTGAACTCACCGGGCTGTGGGGCGGCGACCGGCCCGCCGGGGTCCCGCTCACACCCGTGTCGATCGCGGTGCAGCCCGACGGCGTCCCGTTGTCGGCGCACGGGCCGGACACGCGGCTCGACCTGCTCGGCGAACTGCCGACCGGCGGCAGCCACACCCCGCTGACGGTGTTCGTGAACGCCAACGTCGGCGGCGCCGAACTGATCGTCGAGCACGACCCGTCGTGGCTCGCCCCCGGCCGCGCCCACTGGTTCACCCGTTCCCTGCTGCACCTTCTGCGCTCCGCTGTGTCCACACCGGACACCCCGTTGTCCGCGCTGGTGCCGGCCGCGGACGGGGAAATCGCCGAGCTGACGACCTGGGGAACCGGCCCCGCGCTGCCGGCAGACGGCACGACCGGCGTGCCGGACGCGGTGTGGCGCAACGCATCGCGTGCGCCGGACGCGGTCGCGGTGTCGTCGGAGAGCGGACGGCTGACGTACGCGGAGCTGACCGGCCACGCCGACCGGATCGCGCGTGTGCTCGCCGCGTCCGGGGTGACGGCCGGGGACACGGTCGGGGTTTGCCTGCCACGTGACGAGTTCCTGCCCGCCGCGCTGCTCGCCGTCTGGCGGGCGGGTGCGGGGTATCTGCCTCTCGACACCGAGCAACCCGTCGCGCGGCTGGCCCAGCTCGCGAGTGAGGCGGAGCTGCGCGTCGTGCTCACGCGGGGCGACGCCCAGCCGATGGCGTCGGAGGTCGCCGAAGCGGTACCGGGCCTGCGCGTGGTCGACGCCGACCGAACCGACGGAGAGCCTTTCGAGCCGGTATTGCCGGACGGCGACGCGCTCGCCTACGTGCTGTACACGTCGGGGTCGACCGGGCGGCCCAAGGGCGTCGAGATCAGCCACGCCAACCTGCACGCGTTCGTCCGGTCCCGGATGCTCTCCCCCGGCATGACGCGGGACGACGCGATGCTCGCGCTCGCGCCGCTCGCCTTCGACGTGTCCGCCGAAGAACTGTGGTGGCCGCTCGCCACCGGCGCGCGCTGCGTCGTCGCCGACCGCGACTGCGCCGTCGACGGTCACCAGCTCGCGCGACGGATCGCCGAGAGCGGTGTCACGGTCGTCGACCTGACGCCCACGAGCCTGCGGATGCTGCTCGCCGCGGGCTGGTCAGGCGACCCCGCGCTGCGGCTGCTGCTCGGCGGCGAGGTGCTCGACCCGGAGCTCGCCGCGCGGGTCCTGCCGCTGGTCGGCGAGCTGTGGAACGGGTACGGCCCCACGGAGACCACGGTCGCGGCGACCGCGCACCGGCTCACCGGCCAGGACCGGGACCGGGTCCCGATCGGCTCGCCCACGCCGGGCGCCCGGCTGTACGTGGTGGACGAGGCGGGCAGGCTCGCGCCGCCCGGCGCGATCGGTGAGCTGTGGATCGGTGGCGCCGGTGTGGCGACCGGCTACCGGGCACGGCCCGAGCTGACCTCGTCCGCGTTCGTCGCCGGCCCGGTCCGTCCCGGCGAACGCTGCTACCGCACCGGTGACCTGGTCCGGTGGCGTCCCGACGCGACGCTGGAGTTCCTCGGGCGCGCCGACGACCAGGTGAAGGTGCGCGGCAACCGGTTCGAGCCGGGCGAGATCGAGTCCGTCCTTCGTGGACTGTCCGATGTGGACGACGCGGCGGTGGCGGTCGCCGCGGAAGGCGTGGACGCGCACGTGATCGGCTACCTCACTCCCGCGACCGTCGACGCGGCGGCCGTCGAGCGGCAGCTGCGGAGGCTGTTGCCCGCGTACATGGTGCCAAGCTCGTGGCACACCCTGGACACGCTTCCCTTGCTGCCCAACGGAAAGCTCGACCGTCGGGCGCTCCCGCCGGTGCCCGGCACCCCTCCGGCCGCGGCCGCGCCGCTTTCGGACGCCGAAGCGCTGGTCGCGCGGGTCTGGCGGGAATGCCTCGAACTCGACGGGGAGATCGGGCCGGACAGCGACTTCTTCGCGCTCGGCGGCCGGTCGCTGGCGGCGACCAGGGTGGTCGGCCTCCTGCACACCCGGCTGAGACGCCGGGTCACCGTCCGCACCTTGTTCGACCACCCGGTACTCGCCGACTTCACCGCACGGATCGACAGGGAACCCGCCTTCGACGACCGCCCGCTCGTCGCCCGGGCGGACCCTGCCGCACCCGCGCCGCTCTCGCCGGCGCAGCGCATGCTGTGGTTCGCGGCGAAGCTCGACCCGGACAGCGCCGCCTACAACTCCCCCACCGTGCTGCGGCTCCGGGGCGCGCTGGACGAGCCGCGCCTGTACCGCGCGGTCCACGCGCTCGCCACGCGCCATCACGTGCTGCGCAGCCTCTTCACCGAGATCGACGGGGAGCCGGTCGCGCTCCTCGGGCCCGCCGAAGCCGTACCTATGTCCACTGTGGACATCGAGGAAAGGTCGGCGGACACGGCCGTGGCGGCCGAGATCCGGCGGCCGTTCGCGCTGGACGCCACGCCACCGCTGCGCGTGGTCCTGTTCCGGCTCGCACCGGACCACCACGTGCTGACCCTCACCTGCCACCACATCGCCACCGACGCGGTCTCCCAACGGCTCCTGCTGTCCGAAGTGGACCACTTCTACCGCACGGAACCCGGCGACTGGCCGCCATCACCGGCACTCCAGTACGCCGACCACGCCGCACGGGAACGCAAGCAGGACCGGACCGCGGGTCTCGACTGGTGGGAGCGGCGGCTCGCGGACCTGCCCGCGTTGCGGCTGCCTGCCGACCTGCCCCGCCCCGCCGTCGCCGACTGGACGGCGGACGAGGTCCCGGTCCGGCTGCCCGCGGACGTCACGGGCCGGGTCCGTGCCTTGGCGGGTGAGGCCGGGACCACGCCGTTCACGGTCCTGCTCGCGGCCTGGCAACTGCTGCTCGCGCGGCTGGCCGGGGTACGGGACCTCGCGGTCGCCGTTCCGCACAGCGGCCGCCGCACCGCCGAACTGGCCGGGATGGTCGGCTTCTTCGTGAACACCGTGGCCATCCGCGCCGATTTCGGAGCCCGGTCGGGCCGCGACCTCGTGGCCAGGACACGCGCGGCGGTACTCGACGCGTTCGCGCACGCCGACGTGCCGTTCGACGAGGTCGTGCGGCGGCTCGCGCCGGAGCGGGACCCGGCGAGCACCCCGGTGTGCCAGGTGATGATGAACGTCCTCGACGAGCAGGCGACCGCGGAGCTCGGCGACCTGGCCGTGACGGTGCTGCCGCAACCGGTCGCCACCGCGCTGTACGACCTTAACCTGGACCTCGCCGCCACCGGCGACGGCTACACGGGAAGGCTCGTGTTCCGTGCCGATCTGTTCGACCGCGCCACGATCGAACGGTGGTCCCGCTGGTACGGCACCCTCCTCGACCGGCTCACCGCCGATCCGGCCGCCGAACTGTCCACACTGGACATATCGGACGACGCGGAGCGGGCGGCGCTGCGCCGCTGGGGTACCGGGAACCCGTTGCCCGCCAACCGGACCGTGGTCACCGACGTGCTCGCGCAACCGCCCGGCGCGGTGGCGACGTCGTCACCGGCCGGACGACTGTCCTATGGAGACCTGGCCGACCGGTCGGCACAGGGCGCCCGCGGTCTGCTCGCCGCGGGCGTCACCACCGGCGACGTGGTCGGCGTGTGCCTGCCCCGCGACGAACACCTGCCCGCCGGGCTGCTCGCGGTGTGGCGGGCGGGTGGCGCGTACCTGCCGCTGGATCCAGGCCATCCCACGGACCGGATCGCGGCGCTCGCCGCCGACGCCGGGGTCCGGGTCGTCGCCGCGCGCGGCCACGCGCTGGACGTGGCCCGCGCCGCGTTGCCGCGGCTGACCGTCGTGGACCTCGACGCCCCTGTCACGGACACCCGCACCCTGCGAGAGCCGGGCCAGGACGACCTCGCCTACGTCCTCTACACGTCCGGCTCGACCGGCGAACCGAAGGGCGTCGCGGTCACGCACCGGAACCTCGCCGCGTTGGTCGACGCCTTCCGCGAGGTCACCGACGTGCGGCCGTCCGACACGTGGCTCGCCATCGCGCCGCTCGTGTTCGACACGGCCACCGGCGAGATCTGGACGACGCTGACCGCGGGCGCGCACTGCGCGATCGCCGACCGGGACTGCGCCGTCGACGGGCACGCGCTCGTGCGGCGGCTCGTCTCGACCGGCGCGACCAAGTTCAACCCGACACCGACCACCTTGCGGATGCTCGTCGCCGCCGGGCTCCCCGAACTGCCGGGACTGCACGTGTTCTCCGGCGGCGAGGCCCTCGACGTCGCGCTGGCACGGCAGATCACCGCAAGGGTCGCGAGCCTGCGCAACTGCTACGGACCCACGGAGACCACCATCACCGCGACCACACATCTGGTGACCACCGCCGACCTGGCGGCCGACCGGCCGATACCGATCGGCGGCCCCCTCGGCGGCACCCTGCTCACGGTGATCGACCCGTTCGGCCGGGTCGCGCTGCCCGGCGCGGTCGGCGAGCTGGCCATCGGCGGCGCCGGTGTGACACCGGGCTACCTTGGCCGCCCGGAGCGGACCGCGGCCGCATTCGGCATCGACCCGTTGCACGGAGGGCGTTCCTACCGCACCGGCGACCTCGTCCGCTGGCGCGCCGACGGCGTGCTGGAGTTCCACGGCCGCGCCGACCACCAGGTGAAGATCCGCGGGAACCGGGTGGAACTCGGAGAGGTGGAGCACGTGCTGCGCACGGTCCCCGGAGTGACCGACGCGATGGTCGTGATGCGCGCCGGAGAAGGCGAACCACACCTCGTCGGTTATCTCACCCCATCCACTGTGGACATCGAGACGGTGGCGGCCGTGCTGCGCGGCCGATTGCCCGGCTACGCGGTACCGCACCGGTGGGTCTCACTCGACGCGTTCCCGGTCACCGCGACCGGCAAGGTGGACCGCGCCGCGCTGCCCGCACCCTCGGCACCGGCGGGGCCGGACAGCCCGCCCGCGTCGGCGGTCGAGGAACTCATCGCGATGACCTGGGCCGAGGTGCTCGGCCGGGAGCGGGTCGGCGCGCTGGACGACTTCTTCGGTCTCGGCGGACATTCGCTCGCCGCGACCAAGGTCGTCGGCCGCCTCGCCGAGGCGTTCGGTTTCCCCGTCCCGGTGCGGTGCCTGTTCGACCGGCCGGTGCTGCGGGAATTCGCCACGGAACTGGAACGGATCGCGATGACCGCACTGGCGGACGACGGCGCCGATGTCCCGACCGGGAGCACGGCATGACCGACTCACTCGTCACTCCCGCACAACGACGCCTGCGCGAGCTGCTCGCCGGCCGCGCCACCGCCGCGTTGCAGGGCGGGACACCCGTCGCGAAGGAGCCCGCCATCCCCCGGCTCCCTCGCGACGGGTCACCGGTGCCGCTGTCGTCCGCGCAGGCCAGGTTGTGGTTCCTGGCCCGCTTCGAACCCGGCGGCCACGCCTACAACCTGCCGCTCGTGCTCGAACTGGCGGGACCGGCCGACGAGACCGCGCTCCTCGCCGCGGTCCGGGACGTCGCCGACCGCCACGACGTCCTCCGCGGCGTGTACCGGGAGATCGGCGGCGTGCCGATGCGGTGCGCCGGACCGGCCGTCCCGGTGTCCATTGTGGACGTCGCCGCGGCGGAGCTGGACGCCGAGGTGGCCGCCGAGGCCACCCGGCCGTTCGCGCTCGAGGACGAGCCACCGATGCGGGCGGTGCTGTTCCGCGTCGCCGCCGACCGGCGGGTGCTGGCGCTGACGTTCCACCACATCGCGATGGACGCCCCGTCGGCCGCGGTCGTGCTCGACGATCTCGCCGCCTGTTACGCGGCCCGCCTCGGCGTCCGTGACCTGCCGCCGGAACCGCCGCTCCAGTACGCGGACCTGGTGGCGTGGAACGATTCCAGGCCGGACACCGCCGAGGCCGACCTGGCTTGGTGGCACGAACGGCTCGCCGGGCTCCCACCAGTGCTGGAGCTGCCGACCGACCGGCCTCGCCCGGCCGTCGCCGGGGACGACGGCGCCGAGGTCGAGGTCGAAGTGCCCGCCGCGCTCACCGCGCGGGTGCGGGAGATCGGCCGCGCCACCGGCGTCACCCCGTTCATGGTGTTCCTGGCGTGCTGGCAGACACTGCTCGCCAGGCTGGCCGGGACCACCGACGTGCCGGTGGGGGTGCCGGAGTCCGGCCGCCGCCACCCGGACGCCGAACGGGTCGTCGGCTGCTTCGTCACCACGCTGGTGCTGCGCACCGACCTGGCCGGTGCGGCCACCGGCCGCGAACTGCTCGCCGCCGCCCGGGACACGGTGCTCGACGCGTTCGCCCACCCGGACGTGCCGTTCGAGCGGATCGTCGAACGGGTCGCGCCACGACGCGGGCTCGACGCCTCGCCGATCTTCCAGGTCATGCTCAACGTGCTCGACGAACCGTCGCGGACGCCCGAATTCCCCGGTCTGGCCGCACGGGTCACCGAACCGCCGGTGCGGAGCGTGAAGTTCGACCTGAACCTCGCGCTGTCCCGGTCCGGCGACGGCTATTCGGGTGGGCTGTCCTACCGCACCGACCTGTTCGACCGGGGCACCGCGGACCGGATCGCCCGCTGGTTCGTCACCCTCGTCGACGGGATCACCGCGGACCTCGACCGGCCGGTGGCCGAAGTGCCGATCGAAACCGTCACCGCGCCGGTGCTGGCAGGACCGGAACCGGGGCGGACGGAGCTTCGCCCCGTGCACACGCTGATCGAGGACACCGCCGACCGCTACCCGGACCGGGTCGCCGTGGTCGGCGCGACCGGCTCGCTCACCTACCGGCGGCTCGACGAACGGGCCAACCGGATCGCGCACCGGCTGCGGGCGCTCGGCGTGCGCGCCGACGAGCCGGTCGGGATGCTGCTCGAACAGGGTACGGACGTGGCGTGCGCGGTACTGGGCATCATGAAGTCCGGCGGCGCGTACCTGCCGATGGACACCACCTACCCGCGGGCGCGCGTGGCCACCATCCTCGCCACCGCGGGCACGCGGATCCTGCTCGCCGAACCCGGCCTCGACGTCACCGTTCCCGGCGTCACCGTCCTGACGGTCGACGACGCGGTCGCCGCCCAGCCGGATACCCGCCCGGACGTCCCGGTCGCGGGGACCGACCTGATCCATGTGATCTTCACGTCCGGTTCGACCGGTGCGCCGAAGGGGGTCGCGGTCGAGCACCGCAACGTCGCGCACTACCTGTCGGGCATGCTGCCCCGGCTCGGTGACGTGGCGGGCGCGTCGTTCGCGGTCGTCTCCACCCCGGCGGCCGACTTCGGCCTCACCGGCGTGTACGGCGCGCTGACCACCGGCGGCACCGTCCACCTGGTCGACCGGGACACCGCGATGGATCCGGAATCCTTCGCCGGGTACCTCGCCGAGCACCCGGCCGACGTGCTCAAGTGCGTGCCCAGTCATCTGGAACTCCTTGCCCGGCACGGGGATCTGGCCACCGTGCTGCCGAGGCGGCTGCTGATCCTCGCCGGTGAGGCGTGTCCGTGGCCGCTCGTCGAGCGCGTCGAGGCGGCCCGGCCCGGCCTTCGGGTGCAGAGTCACTACGGGCACACCGAGAGCACGATGATCTCGATGACGTGCGACGTGGCGGCCGTCCCGCCGCACGAGCGCACCGGATACGTACCGCTCGGCACGCCGCTGCCCGGGGTCGTCGGGCATCTCGTCGACGCGCGCGGCGCGGTCGTGCCCGAGGGCATGACCGGCGAACTGGTGATCGGCGGACCGCAGATCACCCGCGGCTATCTGGGCGACGACGCGCAGACCGCGGCCCGGTTCGTGCCCGACCCGCTGGGCACCGGCGTGCGATGCTTCCGCAGCGGCGATCTGCTGCGGGTGCGGGCCGACGGCGCCGTGCAGTTCCTCGGCCGCGCCGACGACCAGGTCAAGGTGCGCGGCCACCGGGTGGAACTGGGCGAGGTCACCGCCGCCCTCCGCGACGTCGACGGGGTGGCCGAGGCCGTGGTGCTGCCGGTCGGCACCGGCCTGGACCGCAGGCTCGCCGCCTGGCTGGTCGGGCCGGGGCTCGACGTGGCGACCGTCCGCCGGACGCTGCGGGAACGCCTGCCCGACTACCTGGTGCCCGCCTCGCTCACGGTCCTGGATCGCTTGCCGCTCAACGCGAACGGCAAGATCGACCGGTCCGCGCTGCCCGACGTCGCCGAGCGGGAGCCCGCCGCGCGGAGGCCGGTGGCGACCCCGGCCGAGCGGCTCGTGGCGCGGGTCTGGGGCGACGTCCTCGGGAACGCCGGCATCTCCGCCGACGACGACTTCTTCGCCGTGGGCGGTCATTCCTTCGCCGCGGTGCGCGTGGCGGGCCGGCTGAGTGAGGCGCTGCGCCGGGACGTCGCCGTGCGCACGGTGTTCGAGCACCCGGTGCTTGCCGACCTCGCCGCCGCACTGGCCGCCGATCCGGGTGACGCGTTCGGTGGCGCGCCCATCCCCGTGCGGCCGGACCCCGAAGCGCCCGCGCCCTTGTCGTCGGCGCAGGCGCGGCTGTGGTTTCTCGAACTGCTCGGCCCGGGGTCGGCCTATCACGCCGATCTCGTGCTGCGGCTGCGCGGGCCGCTGGACGCGGCGGCGATGGTGCTCGCCGTACGGGACGTCGCCGCCCGGCACACCGTCCTGCGCAGCGTCGTCGAGGAGCGGGACGGCACCCCGGTGGCCGTTCCGGTTCCCGCCGACCGCGTGCCCGTGTCCATTGTGGACGTATCCGCGGACCGGGTGGACGCGGCGTGCCGGGCGGAGCTGGCGCGGCCGTTCGCGCTCGACCGGGAGCCGCCGCTGCGGGCCTCGCTGTTCCGGATCGCCGCCGATGAGCACGTCCTCGCGCTCACCGTGCACCACATCGCGACCGACAACTGGTCGCGCGGCGTCATCGGCACGGATCTCGCCGACGCGTACGCCGCGCGGCTCGCGGGATCGGCACCGGACGCGCCCCTGCCCGTCCAGTACGCGGACTACGCCGCCTGGCTGGCCGCCCGCGAGCGCGACGAGGACCTGGACTGGTGGTGCGACCGGCTGGCCGGGCTGCCGCCGCTGCTCGCGTTGCCGACCGACCGGCCCCGCCCGGCGGTGGCCGACTGGTCCGGCGGGCACGTCCGGTTCGCGCTCCCCGCCGCGCTCACCGCACGCGTCCGGCAGGTCGCGGCCGAGGCGGGCGTGACGCCGTTCATGGTGCTGCTGGCCTGCTGGCAAGAACTGCTCGGCCGCCGCGCCGGGACCGACGACGTCGCCGTCGGCGTGCCGGAATCCGGGCGGCACCACCCGGACGCCGAGTCGACGGTGGGCTGTTTCGTGAACACGCTCGTGTTGCGCACGGACCTCGGCGGCGACCCGACCGTGCGGGAGTTGCTCGGCCGGTCCCGCGAGACCGTGCTCGGCGCGTTCGCGCATGCCGAGACACCTCTCGAAAGGATCATCGAGCGGCTGCGGCCGGAGCGGTCGGTGGGCGCGACGCCGATCTTCCAGGTATTGCTGAACGTCCTCGACCAGCCGGCGACGCCGCCCGCCATCCCGGGTGTCGAGGTGACGGCCGTCCGCGACGCGGGCGAGCAGGTGAAGTTCGACCTCAGCATGGTTCTGGTCAACGACGGCGACACCTACCTCGGCGGCCTCGCCTACCGGGCTGACCTGTTCGACGCCGGCACCGCCGAAGAGATCGTCGCGGACTTCCAGGCACTCCTGACCGGTTTGCTGTCCGATGTGGACCAGCCGGTCGCCGCGGTCGGTCCGGCCCGCAGCGGGCCCCGCCCGGTCACCGAGCCCGTTCCCGCGCCGGTGAAGGGTTCCCGTGCACCGGAAACGCCGGCCGAGCAACGCGTCGCCCGGGTATGGGCACAGGTGCTCGGCTTGCCCGAGGTCCGTGCGGACGACGACTTCTTCGCCCTCGGCGGCCATTCGTTCACCGCGGTCCGCGCGGTCCGGCTGATCGACGAGCGGCTCCGGGTCATCGACCTGTTCCTGCACCCGACCGTCCGCGAACTGGCCGCCCATCTCGACGCCGGGCGGGAGACCGACGACGGGCGCCTGCTGCACCGCCTCTCCCCCGCCCGCGCGGGCACACCGGAGCTGACGCTCGTCTGCGTGCCCTACGGCGGCGGCTCGGCCGCGGTGTTCCAGCCGCTGGCCACCGAACTCGCCGCCGCCGCACCGGAAATCGACCTGCTCGCCGTCGAACTGCCCGGCCATGACGTGGCCCGGCCCGACGAGGCGTTCCGCACCGTCGACGAGGTCGTGGACCTGCTGGCCGACGAGATCGGCCGGACCGTCACCGGCCCTGTCGCGGTGTACGGGCACTGCGTCGGCTCCGCGGTGGCCACCGCGCTCGCCGCCCGGCTCGAGTCCGACGGCCGCGTCGTCGCCGGAGTGGTCGTGGCGGGCAGCTTCCCCGCCGCACGCCTGCCGGGCAGGCTGTCGGCCTGGCTGCAGCGCCGGTTCCCGCGCGAACGCTGGGTGGCGGACCGGCTCTACCGGGACACGCTGCGGGCCACCGGCGGACTGCTGGACGACATGGACGAGTCCGCGAGCGCGGCGATGCTGCGGGCGTTGCGGCACGACGCCGGGCAGGCGCAGGCGTGGTTCGGCCGCGCGCTCGACCCGGACGCCGCCGGAAGACCCCGGCTCACGGCCCCGGTCCTGTGCGTGGTCGGGTCGAGCGACCCGGCGACCGAGCTGTACCAGGAGCGATACCGCGAGTGGGGCGTGTTCGCCGATCGCGTCGAACTGGCCGTGCTGCCCAAGGCCGGGCACTACTTCCTGCGCCACCAGGCCGCCGAGGTCGCCGCACTGCTGCGGGACCGGCTGTCCCGCTGGGCCGGCGGCGACCTGCCGCCCGAAGTCCACGACGTCCCGGTCGCCGCGACCGCGACCCGGCGCGGGCTGCGTGCGTTCTACACCGTGGCGGGTGGCCAGGCGGTGTCGATGATCGGCAACGAGCTGAGCGCGTTCGCCCTCGGCGTGTGGGCCTATCAGCTCAGCGGCCGCGTCGTCGACCTCGCGCTGGTCATGTTGCTCGCCCGCGTGCCGAGCATGCTGCTGACCCCGATCGGCGGCGCGCTCGCCGACCGGGTCGACCGCAGGCGGATCATGCTGTGCTGCGACCTGGCGAGCGGCGCGGCGATGGCCGTGCTCGCCGTGCTGTTCGCCTTGGGGCGGCTGGATCTCGTGGCGGTGTGCGCGATCGTCGGGGTCATGTCGGTGGCTTCGGCGTTCCACCGGCCCGCCTACCTGGCGGCGATCGCCCAGCTGGTGCCGAAGCCGTACCTGCCGCAGGCCAACGCGCTCGCCGACATGGGCGCCGGTCTCGGCACCGTGCTCGGGCCCGTCCTCGGCGGTGTCCTCATGGGACTGTCCGGGCTGACCGCGGTCGTCGTGGTCGACGTCGCCACGTTCGCGATCGGGGTGCTCACCCTGGTGCTGGTGCGGTTCCCGAACCGGATGTTCTTCACCCAGACCGAACCGTTCGCGAAGGCGGTCACCGGCGGATGGAGGTTCGTGCTGCGCCGCAAACCGCTGCTGGTGATGATCGGCTACTTCGCGGTGGTCAACTACTTCACCGCCGTGATGTGGGTCGGGCTCACCCCGCTGGTCCTGTCGATCGGCTCGACGGGCGAACTGGGTGTGGTCAGTGCCATCGGCGGGATCGGCGCGGCGGTGGGCGCGCTCGTCGTGATCACCTGGGGCGGCACCGCGCGCCGGGCCACCGGCATGATCGCCTTCGTCATCGGCTCCGGGCTCGGCGTGGCGCTGATGGGCGCGTGGCCTTCGGTGTTCGTGGTCGCGATCGGCCTGTTCGTGCGGCTGGCGTGTATGAGCATCGGCAACGCGCACTGGCTGTCGGTGATCCAGACGAAGGTCGGCCAGCGGCTTCAGGGCCGGGTGCTGGCGATCAACGTCATGCTGGCCACCGCCATGCAACCGCTCGGGTTCCTGACCGCGGGACCGCTCGCCGACCGGCTCGGCGGCTTCGCCACGCTGATGGTGGTCTCCGGCGCCGTGCTGGTGGTGTGGGGTGTGCTCGGCCTGCGGTACCGGCCGCTGCGCGACATCGAGGACCTGTTGCCGGACGCGGCGCCACCGGCGGAGATCGACGCCGACCTCGACCGCGTGCAGGCGGTCGCCGACCGGAACCTGGCGCGGTGACGCCGATGTCCTCCCTCGTCACCCCCGCGGACCTGCGCTCCGCCGCCAAGCGGATCCGGCACTCCGTGCACCGCACGCCCCTGCTCGGCCCGTTCGGCGACCTGTGGCTCAAGCCGGAGCACCTGCAGCGGACCGGTTCGTTCAAGGCACGCGGCGCGCTCAACGCGGTCGCCCGGCTCACCACGGGCCACGTCCTCGCCCAGTCGTCCGGCAACCACGGGCGGGCCGTGGCCTACGCGGCGGCACGGCACGGGCTGCGAGCCACGGTCGTTCTGCCCGCCACGGCGCCCGCGTTGAAGGTGGACGCGGTCCGCGCGCTCGGCGCCCACGTCGTGATCGTGCCGCCCGCGCTGCGCGAGCGGGCCACGGCCGAGCTCGCGGCGCGGACCGGCGCCACCGTCGTCGGTTCCGCCGACTTCGACGTGATCGCCGGGCACGGCACGGTCGGCGCCGAGATCATGGCGGATCTGCCGGACGTCCGCACCGTCCTGGTGCCGGTGTGCAACGGCGGTCTGCTCGCCGGGGTCGCCGCCGCCGTGAAAGCGGTGTCCCCCGGCACCCGGGTCGTCGGCGTCGAGCCGGCACTGGCCGGGGACGCGGCGGAATCGCTGCGGCTGGGCAGGCTGGTGCGGTGGCCGGTGGAGCGGACCTACCGCACGATCGCGGACGGGCTGCGCGCGCCGGTGCTCGGCGAACTCGCCTGGCGGCACATCAAGGTGCTCGTGGACGACATCGTCACCGTCGACGAGGACGGCATCGTCGCCGCGCAGGAGTACCTGTCGGGCCGGTTCGGCGTGCGAGCCGAGCCGAGCGGCGCTGTGGCGACCGCTGCCCATCTGACCGGGCAATGGCGGGGCACGACCGTGGCGATCGTGTCCGGCGGCAATGTCGCGGCCCCGGCTCCGGTGGCGCGGGGAGAGCGGGTGTCCGTTGAGCACGGATGAGTTGAGCGGTGTGCTCGCGACGATCGGCGGCACGCCGCTGGTCGCGCTGGAGCGGATCGTGCCGATCGCGGACGTCCAGGTGTTCGCGAAGATGGAGAAGTTCAATCCGGGCGGCAGTGTCAAGGACCGCACCGCGCTGCACATGCTGCGCGGCAAGATCCAGGCCGGGGAGCTGGTACCGGGACGGTCGGTGGTGGTGGAATCGACGTCCGGCAACCTCGGCGTCGGCCTCGCCCAGCTGTGCGCCTACTTCGGACTCGAACTGATCTGCGTGGTCGACACCCGGACGACCGCGCAATCCGTCGCGCTGTTGAAGGCCTACGGCGCGGCGGTGGAAGTCGTGTCCGCGCCGGACGGCGACCTGCTCGGCGCGCGGATCGCCCGGGTCCGGGAGCTGGTGGCACTGTTGCCGGACGCGTTCTGGCCCAACCAGTACGAGAATCCGCTCAACGCGGCCGCGCACGAACAGACGATGGCCGAGATCGTCACCGCGCTGGACGGCCGGGTCGATTACCTGTTCTGCTCGGTGAGCACCGGCGGCACCCTGCACGGCTGTGCCGACCACATCCGCGACCGCGGCCTGACCACGAAACTGGTCGCGGTCGACGCGGCGGGCAGCGCGATCTTCCACACCCCGACCGAGCACCGGCTCATCCCCGGGCACGGTGCCGGGTGGCGGCCGCCGCTGGTCGGCTCGGCCGATTCCACCGGGGTGATCAGCGAGATCGTCCACGTGACCGACCTGGAATGCGTGCGTGCCTGCCGGTCGCTGGTGGCGCGCGAAGCGATCCTGGCGGGCGGGTCGTCGGGCGCGACCGTGGCCGCGCTCGGCAAGCTGCGCCACCGCATCCCCGCCGGTTCCCGCTGTGTGCTCGTCTTCCCCGACGACGGCAACCGCTACCTCGACACCATCTACTCGGATTCCTGGGTACTCGAGCACTTCGGCGAAGTTCCCGAGGTCACGGCCCGGCCGTTGACCGCCGCCCGGTAAGGAGAAACCTTGCGCCACCTCATTTCCCTCGACGATCTCACCGACGGGGAACTGCGTTCCATCGTCGCGCGGGCGACGACCCTGGCCGCCGACCCGCAGCAAGCGGGTTCGCCGCTGTCCGGCGAGGTCGTCGGGATCTACTTCAGCAAGACCTCCACGCGCACCCGCACGGCGTTCTCGTCGGGCGCGCTGCGGCTCGGCGCGCGCATCGTCTCCTACGGGCCGGGCGATCTCCAGCTCAACACCGGGGAGACCATCGCGGACACGGGCCGGGTGCTGTCCTCCATGCTCGACGCGCTCGTGGTGCGCACCGCCGGCGACCCGGCGGAGCTGCGGGCCATGGCCGACCAGAAGCGGATGTCGGTGGTCAACGCCATGACCGCGGACGAGCATCCCACCCAGGCACTCGCGGATCTCACCACGATGGCCCGCCGGTTCGGGCGCGTCGACGGGCTGCGGGTGCTGTATCTCGGCGAGGGCAACAACTCCGCGGCCGCGCTCGCGTTGGCGCTCACCCGGTTCCCCGGTACCGAACTGCAGCTGCGCACCCCGCCCGGTTACGGCCTCGATCCCGCGGTGCTGGCCCGTGCGCGAGCGCACGCCGCACGACACCGAGCGTCCATTGTGGAGCGTCACGACATGGACGACCTGCCCGTGTCCGACGTCGTGTACACCACGCGATGGGAGACGACGGGGACGACCAAACCGGACCCTGACTGGCGCGAGGTTTTCGCGCCGTTCCAGGTGACGCGGGCGTTGTGGCGGACCAGTCCGGACGCGGTGTTCATGCACGACCTGCCAGCGCACCGCGGCGAGGAGGTCACCGCGGAGGTGCTGGACGGCCGGGACAGCATCGCGTTCACCCAGGCGGAGAACAAGATGCACAGCGCGATGGCGGCACTGGAATGGTGCCGGGGCAAGGATTCGGCATGAGCGAGCAGTGGTACGACCAGGCGGACACGGGGCTGGCGGGCGCGGGCCGGGTGACCGTGCTGTCGCGCGCGGACGTCCGGCGCTGCCTCGCGACGATCGACCCGGTCGAGATCGTGCGGCGGACGCTCGCCCGTCACGACCGTGGCGAGAGCCTGCTCCCCGCGGAGGCGTACCTGCGATGGGAGAACTCGCGGGGTGCCTACACCCGGTCCATCGGCATGCCCGGCGCGGTGGGGCCGCACCACGGTATGAAGATCATCAACGCCAGCGTGTCCAACCCGGCGGCGGGCCTGGAACGCGCCGGCGGGCTGGGCCTGTGCTTCGACGCCGAGACCGCCCGGGTCACGTCGATCATGGAGGCGGGTCTGCTGAGCGCGGTGCGCACCGCGGCGGTGAGCGCGGTCGGTGTCGACGTCACCGGTTTCGGCGGCGCCCGCTCGCTCGCGATCGTGGGGTGCGGAGCGCAGGGGCGGATGCACGCGACGCTGCTGACCCGCCGGTCGCCTTCCCTGCGCGCCGTGTCGCTGCACGATCGCGACCCGGCCGTCGCCCACCGCCTCGCGGACCTGCTCTCCCGCGACGACCTCGAAGTGACCGTGCACGACAAGGCCCGCGACGCGGTCGGCGCCGGCGAGATCGCGGTCTTCACCACCACCGCCGACGAGGGTTACGTGACCCCCGACTGGGCGCGTCCCGGCGCACTGCTGGTCAACGTGTCACTGGGCGATCTGGCGGATGAGACGTTCCTCGACGCCGCGGCCCTGTACGTCGACGACCTCGACCTGGTGGCGGACAATCCCCGCCGCCCCCTCGGCCGCCTGATGCGCGACGGACTGGTCACGCGCCCGTCGGACGGCACGGCGAAACCCATCGACGCCACCTTGGGCGGACTGCTCACCGGCCGGTACCCCAGCCGTGGCACCGCCCGGCCGCACGTCGTGCTCAACCCGTTCGGCATGGGCGTGCTGGACGTGGCGCTCTACGGCGCCATCGCCTCGCAAGCCCGTCACTTGGGCTTCGGATCGCTCATCGATCTCGGCTGATGCCTTGGGTCCGGCGTTTTCGAACAACCTCGATCAAGATCACCGCACAAGATCACTAGGCGGCTCCACGTAATGCCGATAATGTTCGCCGTGGCCAGTTGAATGACTGACGGAAAATCACTCACGCGGGCAAGTCGTGCTCTTCTGGCGCGGAAATAACCCAGAAGGCCTTTCGATCCGAACAACGAGAAAGAGAACACCAGTGAAGAAATGGACGACACGGGTCACGACCGGCCTGCTGGTCGCGGGAATGGCACTCGCCGTGCAGAGCGCGCCGGCGATGGCCGAGGAAGAGGTGGACTCCACCACGACCGAGGTCGCACTGACCGACGTGACCACGGAGGGCATCGACGCTTCCGGCGACTGCGGCGGATGGCGGGGCGGTTTGGCGGGCTACGGCCGCTGGAAGGTGGACAAGGCGGGCTGCGGCTACATCAGCCCGGATTCCAAGAAGAACCCGCAGCACCGCCGCTACACGTGGAAGCTCCCGCCCGGTAGCAACAGCAGGATCTGTGTCCAGGCGGAGGGCCACTACTGGAGCACCAAGAAGAACAAGAGCGTCAAGACCTGGAAGACGGCGGGATGCGGAACCGGCGGCACCGTTGTCGTGCGCTGGTCGGGCCCGCCGAAGAAGGGCGGCGGTTATCTCGGCCTCGCCTCGACCCCCAGGGTGCGGGCGAAGGTCCAGCCGGGCTTCGGTGGCGTCGCGTACAGCTGGAAGTGAGCCTGCTCGCGCCGGCGTGACCGATGGCCACCACGGATCCGGGACACCGCCACTCCCCCTCGATGGCGCCCCGGATCCGTGGTGCACCGGCCACGTCGCGCATCAAGCGAATTGGCGCGGGCCTCTTTGCCAGTCCCGCCGGCGTCATGTCGCGAAAGCCACTTTCGGGACATCACACGTCTCGAAAGTGGCTTTCGCGGCACGCGTTCAGGCCACCTAGGCAGGCCGCCGACGTTGCGAAAGCCACTTTCCCAACCTCCACCGTTGCGAAAGTGGCTTTCGCAACACGCCACATTGCATTACCCCGCTGGAACAGCCCTTGCCGCCTAGCGCAGTCCGATCTCCGTGAGCAGCGCCTGCGCCTTCCGCCCGTGATCGTCGGCCATGCCGGTGTCGCCGGTGACGGCCGCTCCGTGCTCGATCCCTTTGTGCGCCCGCGCTTGTTCGTAGCGGTCACCGAGTTTTTCGGCGACCGCAAGCGCTTCCCGGTGCCGGGCGATCGAACCGGCGGCGTCGCCCAGGTCGCCGAGTGCGATACCGATGCCGTTGAGCGCCTTGATCTCGAACTCCCCCAGGCTGTTCCGACGCGCGAGGTCCAGTGCCTCGGTCAGGTGCGCCAGGGCGTCGTCGTGCTCGCCCAGCCGCGCGAGCAGCGAGCCGATGTGGAGCAACGCCTCGGTCTCCGGGAACGGGTAGCCGAATTCGCGTGCGGTGGCGAGCGCCCGCCGGTAGTGGCCGAGTGCCTCGGCGGAGTGACCCTGCTGCTCGTGCACCGTGCCGAGGTTGCCGTAGGTCAGGCATTCCCCCACCCGGTCCCCCACCTCCAGCATGATCGCCAAGGCCTCGTCGAGGTACGCCTGGGCCTTGTCCCAGTCGCCGACGCGCATCGCGCTGTTCCCGAGGTTGCCCAGCGCGCGGCTCTCGCTGGTGCGGTTGCCGGTCTCCCGGTGCACGAGCAACGCCTGCCGGTAGCAGTCCTCGGCCGCCGCGAAGTCGCTGAGCCGGTCGAACGCGTTGCCGAGATTGTTCAGTGCCCGCGCCCAGCTCGCCCGGTCGCCGCCCGCCTCGTAGCGCGCGAGCGCCTGCTTGAGCCGGTCGATGCTCTCCTGATAGCGATTGGAACGCAGGTAAACCGCGCCGAGGCTCATGTACGCGCTCGCCTGGACCAGCGGGTCGGCGGCGCGGACCGCGACACCGTGCACGATCTCCGCGTCGGCGAAGTGCAGCGCGTTGTACAGGTACCGGTTCAGGATCGGCGACATCGTGGCCGCGTCCTCGCGCCCACCCTGTTCCTCGGTCAGCACGGTGATACCGACCAGGTTGTGCCGCTCGGCGTCCAGCCACGCCGTCGCCGCCGCGACGTCGGCGAAATCCGGCGCCGGAACGTCCGAAGTGGACACAACAGGTCTGCGGTCGCACTCGTGCGGGGCGTAGCGGTCCATGGCTCGGCAGGCGGCGTGCCGGTAGTAGCCGAACAACCGCCCGAGTGCGGCTCGCCGCGCGGAGGCGGCGTCCACGTCCCGTGCCAGTCCCGCCGCGTAGAGGCGGACGACGTCGTGCAGGCCGAACCGGTCCTGGACGCTCCGCTGCACCAGGCTGCCGGCGACCAGTTCACCCAGCAGCACCTCAGCCTTGGGTAGATCCACCCCGGCGAGCGCGGCCGCCGCGCGGGTGTCGACGTCGCGGCCGGGGTGGATCGCGAGGAGCCGCAGCAGTAGCGCGGCCTCGGCGGGCAGGTCCGCATAGGACAGTCCGATGGCGTTCTCCAGCTCGTCCTCGACCCGTAGGCTGTCCCGGCGTTCCGCGAGCCGGGCGGCGTGGTCGCGCAACGTCCAGTCGCGCCGGTTCCGGATCCGGCCCGCCACCACCGTCAACGCGAGCGGCAGATGACCGACCAGCTCGGCGATCCGCGTGGCGGCCTCGATGTCCTCGGCGACCTTCGCTTCGCCGACCAGCCTGCGCAACATGTCGAGCGACTCGGTCCCCGGAAGCGCGTCCAAGTGCACGAGCCGCGCACCGGCCAAGCCGGTCAGGCGCCGTCTGCTGGTGATCAGCACGATGCCGCCCGGCCGGTCCGGCAGCAGCGGGCACACCTGATCGGCGTCCGCCGCGTTGTCCAGCACCACGACCGGCCGCCGGTCCGCGAGCAGCCTGCGATAGGTCGCCTGCCTGCCGTCGGGGCCGAGGCGGTGGATCTCCTTGCCCGGCACCCCGAGCCGCCGGAGGAACTCGTCCAGCACCGCGAGCGGATCGGCGGGCGCGCGGTCGGCGTCGTAGCCACGCAGGTCCGCCCACAACCGGACCTCGGCACCGTCCCGGTGTGCCAGCCGGTGCGCGGCACGGACGGCGAGACTGGTCTTGCCGACGCCCGCCATCCCGTCGATCACCACCACCGGCGAGCGCTCGTCGCCCCCGGTGATCGCGGCCAGCTCGGCCTGCCTGCCGACGAACTCCGTGCTGTCGGCGGGCAGCTCACCCGCCACGGTCACCCACGACGAGTCGGCCGTGAGGCCCGCGATCACCTGACACACCTGACGCCACCGCGCCACCACCGCCTCGTCGGCGGCGAGCGCGCGCACGATGTCCGCGACGAGGTCCACGTCCATCCGCCGCCTGCCCGGCTGCAGGCAGCGGTAGACCGTGTTGAACACCGGCAGGTCGGGGTTGCCCGCCGTCCGCCGCGCCCGGACGACCCGCCGGTGCAGCTCCCGGTAGGACACGCCGTTCCAGCCGCGCAGCGAGTTCAGCCGGGCCGCCAGCTCGTCGAACGAACCGGCGCCCACCGGCTCCGGCGTTCGGTCGGGATCCATGGCCGGAAAGGGTAGTCCGTTCGGCCGATCGGCAAGGTCCGAACAGGACGATCCGCCGGACAGCGAGTTCGTCCATCCGGCCCACCCGGTCGCCGATCTCGACTATGGTCGAGCCGCATTCGGTCCGGGGGTCGCCACCGGGCGGATCGGTTCACGTGTCCAGGGGGTTCCTGTGCCGGAGGAACGGCCGCCGAGTCCGATCGGGGCTCGGTCGTACGACGAGCTTTCCCAGCGGCTGCGGCAGGCGCTGGCCTGGGCGGGATTGACCCACCGGGAACTGCACCGCCGGGTGCGGCGCCTGCGCACGGCCAGGGGCGCGGCCGACCTTCCCGCCTACAACACCGTGTACCGCTGCCTGCTGCCGGGACGCAAGCGACTCGACGTCGAGCTGGTCGTCGACATCGCGGCCGTGCTGCTCGGCATGGACGTCGCGGCGGAATGGCGGCAGGCGCACCGGGTGATCACCGGGCACGCCACCGAGGCGGCCGTGATCAGCGTGGCCGATCACCTGCCCGCCCCGGACGGCGGGTTCGTCGGCAGGCAGGCGCAGCTGCGCCGGATACTGGACGCCGAGCCGGACGCCGCCGGCGTATGGGCGATCTCCGGGATGGCCGGGGTCGGCAAGACCCGGTTCGCCAGCGAGGTCGCGCGGCTGCTGGCCGCGCGGGGCCGGTTCGCCGACGTGCGGCTGGTGGTGAATCTCCGCGGTTTCGACGCGGATCGGCCCGCCGCGGACCCGGCCGCGGTGCTCGAAGGCTTCCTGCGCCGGCTCGGGGCGTCCGGTAGCGAGATCGGCTGCCTCACCCTCGCCGGCCGGAGCGCGCTGTTCCGGCGGCTGCTGGACGGGCGTCGCGCGCTGATCCTGCTGGACAACGCGGCGTCGGTCGACCAGGTGCTGCCGTTGCTGCCCGACCTGCCGACCTGCCTGGTGCTGGTCACCAGCAGGCGCCGCCTCACCGGGCTGGACACGGCCCGGCACGTGGCGCTCGACGTGTTCACGCCGGAGGAGTCGGTCGAGTTGCTCCGCGACGGGATCGGCGACGAACGCGTCGACGCGGAGCGGGGCGAAGCGGCCGACATCATCGAACTGGTCGGCCGGTTGCCGCTGGCCCTCGCGCTGCTGACCCGCCGTCTGGCCGCCTCGGACGAGTGGACGATGGCCGACCACCGCGACCGCCTCGCCGACCTGCGGACCATGCTGAGGCTGGACGACGGGGTCGAAGTCGCGTTGCGCACGTCGTACGACGAGCTGGCCGAAGCCGACCGCGTCCTGCTCGGCTTGCTCGCCATCTATCCGGGACGCGATTTCGACGACCACGCGGCCGCGGCGCTGGCGGGCGTCGAGGTCGGCGTCGTGCGCCGCCAACTCGACGACCTGGTGGCGGCCAACATGATCACCGCCCGCGCGTCCCGGTTCGAACTGCACGACCTGGTCCGGGTGTTCGCCGAGAAACGCGTCCGGGAGAGCGTCCAAGCCCGGATGCGCCGGGCCGCGGCCGGGCGGCTGCTCGACTTCCAGCTCGCCACCGCCCGTGCCGCGCTCGTCACCTGCTATCCCCACGAGGCGGAGCGGTGGGAGGACCTGCCCACCCCCGCGGCACGCGCTCTCGTGTTCGACGGGGCGGACGAGGCGATGGCCTGGCTGGACACCGAGCGGGTCAACCTCGTCGTCGCGTCCGGCTGGGCGCTGAACGAGGGACGCGACGACCACGTGACGCGGCTCGCGTGCGTGATGACCAGCTATTTCGAGGCCCGCGTGCACGTGAGCGACGCGCAGGCCCTGTTCGGCAACGCCGTCCGGGTCGCGTCCGGTGTCACCCGGGGGCACGTCCTGAACGGGCTGGCCATGACCCATTGGCAACGGGGCGACGCCGCCGAAGCGCTCGTCGTCCTGGAAGAAGCGATCAGGGAGTTCTCCGCCGCCGGTGCATCCGATTACGTCGTCAACCTGTCGGGCAACGTCGGCCTGTTGCTGACCGGTCTCGGCGACTATCGCGCCGCGTTGCCCTGTTTCCGGCGGGCCATGGAGTTCGCCGTCGCGCGGAACAACGAGTCGTTCCGGGCACGGCAGTTGTGCAATATCGGCCTCGCCGAAATGCGGCTGGGGAACTATCCCGCCGCCGTCGACAATCTGTCGCAGGCGCTCGCCGTGACCAGGGCGAGCGCGGACCACCTCTGCGAATGCCGGGCGCTCGACGGTCTCGGCACCACGTTCTGGCGAATGGGAAAGGACACCGAGGCAGGGGCCCATTACGAGCAGGCGCTCGCCGTGGCGAGGCAGTCGCACAACCGGGCCGACGAGGGCAAGGTGCTCAACCATCTCGGGGTCCTGCTCGTCGCGGCGGGGCGGTTCGACGAGGCGCTGGCGCATCATCGGCAGGCCATCGAACTGGCAAGGGAAATCGGCGGCAGGGAAGGAATGCTGGCCGCGACCAACGACATGGCCGCGGCCCTGCTCGCCGCCGGGCGGACCGACGACGCCGTGCGTTGCCTGCGGCAGTCGATCGATTCGGCGACCGCGGCGGACAGCCGTTACGAACTGGCCAGAGCCCAAAGTGGACTCGGCGACGCACTGTCCGCCGCCGGTGATCCGGTCGCCGCGCGGAAACACTGGCGGACCGCGCACGCCGCGTTCACCGAGATGGGTGTGCCGGAGGCCGTCGACGTCCACGAACGTCTCGTGTCGGCCGCGACGGTGGCGTCGTAGGGCAGGCCCGTTGGAGCGGCGTTCCCGCCGCCCCAACGGATCCGGTCAGTCGTCGAGGGCGTCGAGCACGCGTCCGAGGTCGACGAACTTGAAGTTCGTGGCGTCCCGGCCCGGCTCCCCCGGCTTGTCGTCACCGTCCTGGACGACGAGCAGGCCGTTCGGGTACCTGCCGCCGAGCGGCTCGTTGAGGACGGCGGCGCCGTCGCTCTCCTCGGTTCCGTCGAGGGTCGCGGACGCGGCGGTCACCCGGAAGCCGCCTTCGTACTCGTTGTCTTCGTCGAGTTCGCGGTCGTAGGCGGCGAAAGTGTCGTCCCCCTGGCTGGAGGCGAGCAGGTAGCCGTCGCCGTCCTTCTGCTTGAGGATGGTGAGACCTTCGACGTCGGCCGACAGGCGCTTGCCACCGTAGCCCGGGTCGGATCCGGGTACGCATTCCTCGGTCGCCTCGTCGTAGGTTCCGGGGATGCCGTACTCGCGGACCTTGTCGATGAGCTTCGGAGTGCCTTCGAGGCCGGCGTCCAGCCGCCAGATTCCGACATCCTCCTGCCCGGCATAGAGAGTGCCGGTCGCGGCATCGACGACCATGCCCTCGACCTGGGGCAGTTCACCCGGCTCACCGCACGGAGTCCACGTCTTGCCGTTCGGCAGCCGGAACTCGGACGGCAACACGAGCGAGCGCACCTCGCGGTAGGAGACCGTGCCTCCGGCGCCCGCGGTCAGCTCCAGCAGGCTGAGCGCGGTGCGTTCCCGCTGGCTGACCACCGCGTACGAACGGCCGCTGGCGGGATCGGTCCAGGTGGCGAGGCCGTAAGCGGTGCGCTGGTCGTTGATCTCCTCCTGCGACGACGAGAAGATCGCCGGCGCGGCGGGATCGGTGACGTCGGTGAGCGGGGCGCCGGGGTTTCCGCCGTCGATACGGTAGATCCGCAGCCGGTCACGGCCGCGATCGCTGGTGACGGCCAGGTCGCTCACCCGGGAGCCGACCTTCACGCGGTGCACGAGGTCGACGTTGTTGAACCGGCCGGGCGCATCGTCCGGTCCGGGCGCTTCGGGCGCCGGAATCGACTGCACTTCGCGGCCGTCGAGGTCATAGACCCGCAGGCCGCCCTCCTTGACCGTGGCGACGACGAGGCTCCGGTCGGGAGCCGCCGGGTTGCGCCAGATCGCCGGGTCGTCGGCGTCCGCGTTGCCGCCTGCTTCGTCGTCGTACACGGCCGGGGTTTCGGTCGTCGGCTTGACGCCGGGCAACACGTCGGCCGCCGAGGCCGAAGGGGGCAAGACCGCGGAGAGCGCCGTGACCAGCACGAGCCCGCCGACGGTGACGCGGGCTCTGGAGGCCTGAGCCATGAAGGTGTTCCTTCCTGGAGCGAATCGGACAGCCCACTATGAAGTCACCGCGTGACAAGTTACCCGAAAGTAACGGCACATCCGGGTGACCAGGACGTGAACACCGCCGTCCCCTTGCTCGGTCGCGAGCGGCGTTTCGGGTTATTCGAGAGGCAAGGCAAACGTGTCGTGTCGCGAGCGGAGACGGGCCTGCGGGACCGATCATGACCCAAACTGTCCACAAGGGACACTCAAGGTTCTTCTGATGCCCGATTTGGGCGCTTTGCGCGGGGTCGTGAGTGACAATGATCGTCCTAACCCTCTTTATCACTCACGACCCCGCACGGAATCGGGCATCGCGACACCAATCGGGCGTTCAATCGGCGCGAAGAGTCCCTTGTGGACATTTGGCGGGCGGTGGGCCGACAGTCTCTCCGGGGCCACGCCATCCCATCTCGGCGCGAAGTAGCGAAGACGGCCTGCGCGTCAGGGGTCGACCACACCAGGTTTCACTTACCCCTCAAATAGAACCCGAAACGCCACCCACGACCCGCAGCAAGTGATTGCGCGATCCCGCCGCCGCGGTCTATCTTCCTACGTGTCCGGATAGCGTTCCGCAGTGTCCGCATACCGGACACGCGCCTGTCCGGCCGACTCGACGAGGAGCGAAAGTGACGAACGTGCCCGCCTCGCACGAAACGGCCGGTTCGAGGTCTGGCGGCGTCAGCCGGTCGGCGTTCCGGCGGGTCCTGGCGGGCAGTACCGCCGGCGCGGTGCTCGAGTGGTACGACTTCGCGCTCTACGGAATCCTCGCGGCCACCGTGCTCGGGCCGCTGTTCTTCCCCGGCGGCGACGGGTTCGCCCAGTTGCTGCTCGCGCTGGCGACACAAGGGCTCGGCTTCGTCGCGCGCCCGATCGGCGGCATCGTGTTCGGGCATCTCGGTGATCGCCTCGGCCGCAAACCCATGCTGGTGACCACTTTCCTGCTGCTCGGGCTGTCGACCTCCGCGATCGGGCTGCTCCCCACCTACGCTCAGGCCGGCATCGGGGCGACGATCTCGCTCGTCGTGCTGAGGCTGATCCAAGGGTTCGCCCTCGGCGGCGAATTCGGCGCGGCCGTGCTGATGGTCAGCGAGTACGGAAGCCCGAAACGGCGGGGCTTCTGGTCGGCATGGCCGCAGGCGGGGGCGCCGCTGGGCACGGTGCTCGCCACGGCCGTGGTCGGCGGGATCGCCTTGGTACTCCCCGAAAACGCCTTCGACCAATGGGGCTGGCGAGTCGGTTTCCTGTTCGCGATCCCGTTGCTGGCCATCGGTTTCTGGATCCGGCGGCGTATCGACGAGTCTCCGGTGTTCCAGGAAGCGCAGGCGCGGGCCACGGCATCCGCGGACGCCGTCCGGGAGCGGTCGAGCATCCTGGAGACGCTCGCCCACCCCGGTCCCGTCCTCCGCGGGCTCGGCGTGCGGCTGGGCGAGAACGTGGCCTTCTACGTCTACACCGTCTTCGTGGTCGCCTATGCCACGAAAACCTTCGGCTACGGCAAGTCCGACGTCCTCCTCGCCGTGGCCGTCGGGTCCCTGCTGCAGTTCGCGGGGATGCTGGCCGGCGGCTACTGGTCGGACCGCGTCGGACGGCGTATCGCCATGCTGGTCCCCGCGGCGGGCCTCGCGGTGTGGGCACCGGTCTTCTTCGCCATCGTCCAAGCCGACAATCTGCCGTTGCTCTATCTCGGTATCGGCGTCGGCGCGGCACTGCACGGACTCCTCGCCGGGCCGGAAGCCGCGTGGATCGCCGAACTCTTCCCGACCCGCCGCCGTTTCGCCGGTGCTTCGCTGGTGTTCCAGGGTTCCTCGATCATCGCCGGCGCGCCCGCTCCCCTCATCGCCGTGTGGCTGGCCGAAAAACAGGGCCCGACGGCGGTCGTGCTGTACCTCGTCGGCACGATCGCGGTCACCCTCGTCGCGCTGCTCCTCAGCGCCGAAACCCGGGGCGCCGACCTGACTTCCGGCGACAGGTGACCGGCGAAATCTCGGCATGACGCCGGCCGACCGCAATTCGAGTGCGCGAAGCCGGGACGGCCACTACGGTCCTGGCCATGACCTCGGATGAGTTCGTACCGGCCGGATTCGTCCCTCCGGCCTCGCTCGTGACCGAACGGTTCCGCCTCGAACCGCTGGGGCCGCAACACAATTCGGCCGACCACGCCGCCTGGATGTCGAGTATCGAGCACATTCGCTCCACTCCCGGCTATCCCGACGGCGACTGGCCGCCTCGCGACGGCATGACTCCCGAAGAGAACCTCGAGGATCTCCGCCGCCACGCGGCGGACTTCGCGCGACGCACCGGGTTCACCTTCACCGTCCTCGACCCGGCGGACGACGTCATCGGTTGCGTGTATCTGTATCCCCCGGACTCCGAAGAATGGGACGTCACGGTGCAATCCTGGGTACGAGCCGACAAGGCGGACCTCGACGCGGCACTCGCCGACACGGTCGCGCGCTGGCTCGCCTCGGAATGGCCGTGGAAACGCGTGGACCGCTGCGGCCGCTTCTGGTCCATGGCTTCTCAGCTCCAGGCGAACAGGTCCTGTTCGAGGTTCATCGCCGCGAAAAGGTGATCGCGCGACGCTTCGAGTTCCTGGCGCAACCGGGCCAGGTCCGCGTCGAGCAGCCGTCCCTTCCACTTGCGCACCTTGCCGGCGACGATCACCGTCTCGACGTTGGTGCGGTCCATCAGCGACACGATCGCGCCCGGCACGCTGTTGAGCGGGGCCACGTTGAGCGCGGTCGCGTCGAGCAGGACGATGTCGGCCTCCTTGCCGGGAGTCAGGGTGCCGGTCCTGCCGTCGAGGCCGAGGTGTTTGGCACCGTTGACGGTCGCGTACCGCAGCACATCGCGGACGGTGAGGAGTTCGGGCGTGCCCGGGGCAGGCGTCGGCCAGTTGCCCGGCGGTACGAGATCGCCCTGGTCCAGGATCAGCTGGTTGACGAGCATGCGCTGCATGGTCATCGCGGAGCGCATCAGCGTGAACGGGTCCGCGGCCATCGTCGTCTCGACGTCGGAGCTCAGTGAAGGTTCCAAGCCGAGTTCCCGCATCTTGAGGATGGGCGGTGTGCCGTGCCGCATGGTCATCTCGATCGGGAAGGCCAGCGAGACCTGCGCACCGGCGTCCCGCAGCCGTCGCCAGGTCCGGTCGGACATGCCGGTCATGTGGATGAACAGGTTGTCCGGCCCCACTTCGACCCCGGCAGTGCCCTGGGCGAGGTCGTCGAAGACCGGCCGCATCCCCCACGAGCCGACGGCGTGCGCGGCGATCTTGAGGTCGAGCTCGCGGGCGATCGCCCAGGCGCGGGTGTACACCTGCCTGCCGAGGTGGAGCTCCCCGCCCATGACCATGGTCACCAGCCGGTCGTTCGAGGAGAACCATCGGTCGCGGATGCGGTACGCGTCCTGCGGATACCGGGCGCCCGTGCGGCCGTCGCCCTCGAAGAACCCGAACGCCGAACGCCGCCCGGTGTCGACGAGCGCCTGGATCGCCGCGTCGGTGTGCTCTGGTGAGTGGTGGATCTGCGAGACGTCCAGCACCGTCGTGACACCGGCGTCGAGCTGGGAAAGCCCTCCGAACAACGAGTTGACGTAGACGTCCGCCGGACGATAGGCCCGCGCGAAACCCTGCAGGATGTGCTCTCCGTAGTTCGGTTGCGCGCTCGGCGAGCCCGAGTGATCGTCGAGGAGCAGGCCGTTGGCGAGGAACGCGCGCTCCGCGGTCTCGAACAGGTGGTGGTGCGTGTCGACGAAGCCCGGCAGCACGATGCGCCCCCGTGCGTCGATCTCGCCGGCGTTATCAGCACGGATATCCGGCCGGATCTCGACGATCTCTCCGCCCTCGACCAGAACGTCGGCGGTCGCGAAGTCGCCGACGTTCGGATCCATGGACATCACCGCGCCGCCACGGATGACGT
Organism: Amycolatopsis roodepoortensis; assembly: GCF_024628825.1. NCBI lineage: Bacteria > Bacillati > Actinomycetota > Actinomycetes > Pseudonocardiales > Pseudonocardiaceae > Amycolatopsis > Amycolatopsis roodepoortensis. The sequence goes on along the minus strand of NZ_CP102415.1, from coordinate 8,191,660 downwards.
AGCGGCGTCCGGGACGCCCGCTGTCTTCCGGCGGCTCGCCCTCGTCACGTCTTTCGGTCATGGGGGGGGTGCCTTCCTTCGTGCGAGAACTTTGAGTTGATGTATCAACTGGTACTCGCCGACGAGTTGATTTGTCAACTCGTGGGGTAGGGTGACGCCATGAAGCAGCAGGAGTTGACGGAACACGAACTCCGCGCGTGGCGGGTGTCCTTCCAGATGCTGGAGCTGCTGCGGACGCGTATCGAGCAGCAGCTCCAGGCCAGCAGCGGCCTGTCCAACGCCGACTACACCGTGCTCGCCCTGCTGTCCGAGGCGCCGGACGGGCGGATGCGCGTCTACGAGCTCGGCCGGGCGGCCTCCTGGGAAAAGAGCCGCATGCATCACCAGCTCACCCGGATGGGCAAGCGGGGCCTGGTCACGCGGGAACGTTGCGGCTCGCGCGGTATGGAGGCGGTGATCACGGCGAACGGCCTCACCGCGCTCAAGCAGGCCGCGCCCGGCCACGCCCAGGAGGTCCGGCGCCTTGTGGTCGACCGCCTCACTCCTGAAGAACTCGACCAGTTCGCCGGTATCGCCACCACGATCCTCGAGCACCTGCAGGAGGACCAGCCACCCGCGTAGCGGCTTCACCGATCAGAAATCCTCCGCCACGTCGTCGGTTCTGGTGGCCCCCTCGCACCGGTGGAAGGATCGACGACCATGACCGACGCCAGACCGCACGGCACCGACGAAGCCACGTTCATCGCGGTGGCCCGCTCAGGCGATACGGCACGGTTCGCGCTCATCACGGAGCGCCACCGGCGCGAGCTGCAGGTGCACTGCTACCGGATGCTCGCGAACTACGACGACGCCCAGGACATGACGCAGGAGACGTTCCTGCGGGCGTGGCACAAGCGGGAGTCGTTCAAGGGCCACGCCGCGCTGCGGACCTGGCTGTACCGGATCGCGACGAACGTCTGCCTCGACTTCCTGGAGAAGCGCGACGACCGCACCCCCGTCCCGGCCGGGCTGGCGGACTCCGAGCCGGGCTACCTGCAGCCGTTCCCCGACCGGATGCTCCCCGAGGACCCGCAGGAATCGGTGGTGGCGCGGGAGACGATCGAGCTGGCGTTCATCGTCGCCGTCCAGCGGCTGCCGCCGCGGCAGCGGGCGGTGTTCGTGCTGCGCGACGTCCTCGGCTGGCCGGCGCCGAAGGCCGCCGACGCCCTGGAGCTGACCGTCGCCTCGGTGACCAGCGCTCTGCAACGGGCACGCGTGACGATGCGCGAGCAGCTGCCCGGCCGCCGTCTCGACTGGCGGAGCCCCGCCACCCACGAACTGTCGAACGACGAGCGCGGCGTGGTGAAGTCGTACATCGACGCCCACGAGCGCAACGACCTCGACGGCTTGATCTCCCTGCTGCGCGACGATCTGCGCTTCGCGATGCTGCCCGATCCGGGCACCGTGACCAGGACGGCCGGGGAGGCGGTGGACGGCTGGATCTCCGGCGGGCTCTTCCAGCGCGGCCACGACGACTGGCGCGGTCTCCCCACGACGGTCAACCGCATGCCGGCCGCCGCGCTGTACCTCCGCGCCCCCGGCGGCCCGGACCACCAGCTGTTCGCCATCGCGGCCCTGCGCGTCGTCGACGGGAAGATCGCCGAACTCACCGGATTCGACGCCACCGGCAAACCATGGCTGGGCCTTCCCCCGGCACTGTGATCGCTCAGCGCCTCGTCTCGTAGCGGGTCAGCACCACGCCGCCGGGGAACGTCCGCGTCTCCACGAGGTTCAGCTTCACCCAGCTGTCCAGCGCGGTGAAGAACGGCGTGCCCCCGCCCACCAGAACCGGCACGGTGACCAGCAGGTACTCGTCGATCAGCCCGGCCCGCATGGCGGCCCCGGCGAGCGTCGCGCCGCCGATGTCCATCGGGCCGCCGTCCTCGGCCTTGAGCCGGGTGATCTCGGTGACCGCGTCGCCGGTGACCAGGCGGGTGTTCCAGTCGACCGTGCCGGTCGTCGAGGAGAACACCACCTTCGGCATGTCCCGCCAGCGGCGGGCGTACTCGATCTCCGCCGAGGTCGCGCCGGGCCGCTGATCCGCGGTCGGCCAATCGGCACTCATCACCTCCCACAACTTGCGCCCGTACAGCGCGAGACCCGTCGCGGCCACCCGGTCGGACCACCACTGGAACAACTCGCTGCTCGACGACGAGTCCGGTCCGTCACCCCCGCTCCAGCCGAGGTCGTCGCCGGGCGCGGCGATGTAGCCGTCCAGGGACACATTCATGCCGAAGGTCAGTTTTCGCATGGCGTCAGCCTCCCGTGAGTAGATCTCACCCATATAGACGGACGGGGCGGGAAAACCTGATCGGTGCCGGGCACGGACCACTAGACTTCCGCGGCGTTCCAGGTTGGACGGCTGAAGGAGCTCGGGTGGCGGTCGGTTCGGAGGGTGCCGGATCCGGGGCGCCCTCGCCGTCACCGGTGACGGATTGCGCGGTGTACGTCGACGGCCGCCGCTTGCCGGGCCTGCGCGATCACGCCGAAGCGCTGGCCGAAGTACGCCGCCGTGGCGACGGATTCGTCTGGGCCGGGCTCTACGAGCCGGACGCGGCGAGGATGCAGGGCGTCGCCGAAGTGTTCGGGCTGCACGAGCTGGCGGTCGAGGACGTCGTTCACGCCCATCAGCGCCCCAAACTGGAGCCCTACGGCGACACGTTGTTCATGGTGCTGAAGACCGTCCGGTTCGTCGAGCACGAGTCGCCGACCACGGCGAACGAGATCGTGGAGACCGGGGAGATCATGGTGTTCCTCGGCAAGGACTTCATCGTCACGGTGCGCCATGGGCAGCACTCCGCGCTCCGGAGAGTGCGCTCGGAACTGGAAGCCATCCCGGAACGCCTGGCCGCCGGGCCGTCCGCGGTCCTGCACGCGATCGCCGACCACGTCGTCGACGGCTACCTCGACGTGAGCGAGGCGTTCGAGAACGACATCGACGTGATGGAGGCGCTCGTCTTCGCCCCCGGCAGCCCGATCAGCGCCGAGCAGATGTACCTGGTGAAACGGGAGATCGTCGAGCTACGGCGGGCGGTGATGCCGCTGGCCACCCCGCTGCGGAGGCTGGCCGAGGGCTCCACCCCGCTCATTTCCGATCAGGTCCGGACCTATTTCCGCGACGTCGACGACCACCTGACCACCGTCACCGAACGCGTCGCCGGGTTCGACGAACTGCTCACCACGCTCGTCGACGCGACACTGGCGAAACTGTCGTTGCAACAGAACAACGACATGCGCAAGATCACCTCGTGGGCGGCCATCATCGCCGTCCCGACCATGGGAGTCGGGATATACGGGATGAATTTCGACTTCATGCCCGAACTGCACTGGAAGTACGGCTATCCCGCCGTGATGGCGGTGATCCTGACCGCGTGCCTGGTCCTCTACCGGATCTTCAAAGGCAAGAAATGGCTTTGAACGACCGAGCCTGCCGAGACCGGGAGCCAGCGTTGTCGAAACCGAGGAAACCCACGTTCCGGCTCGTCGTGCTCCTCCTCGGCCGGCTCACGTTGGTCGTCGTGCAGATCTCGCTGGGAATGGGCGACGCCTCCTGAACCGGCGGATGAGTGGATGACCCCGTCGACGACACACACGACTGCTTCCGAAGACCGTCTTCACCCGAAGTTCCAGCCCCACCCTCATCCACGAAAGGCGCCGTCCATGACCGAGACGTCCACCCCCGGCAACCCGCCCGTGCCGCCCGGCAAGCTGTTGCTGGAGCTGGTGCCGGTGCCGGTCACCGACATCGAGCGGGCCAAGGCCTTCTACCAGGACCGGCTCGGATTCCGCCTCGACGTCGACGTCGACCCGAAGCCCGGTGTCCGCATCGTCCAGCTCACCCCACCCGGTTCGGCCTGCTCGATCACGCTCGCCGAAGGTCTTCCCACCCTCGACATGCCTCCGGGAACACTGCGCGGTCTGCACCTGGTGGTCGCCGACATCGAAGCGGCCCGCGCCGAACTGGTCGAACGCGGCGTCGAGATCAGCGAGGTCGAGGACCTCGGAGGAGTGTTCTACGCGTACTTCGCCGATCCCGACGGCAATACCTGGTGCCTGCAGCACATGCCCTGGCGTTGACCCGCGGGGACGCGGCACAGCCGTCGTCCGACATGGTGAACGGCGCGTTCATGATCGAACGCGCCGTTCACGACGAACCGGTTATGGCGTGAAAGCCCTTTCTCAGCTGAGGTAGAAGCCGCCGTCGTTGCGGAGGACCGTCGCCACGATCGGGAACCGCCGGGTGCCGTTCCACCAGTGGTAGACCGCGTGGTACTGGCCGTTCGCAGCCTGGAAGAAGTCCATCCCGCCCGGGCCGGGGTGGTTGCCGGGCAGGCCGCGGTAGGGGTTCAGGCCCCCGGTGCCGGTGTACCCGAAGTACGGCCGCTCGCTCCCGTTCTGCCGCGGCGTGCAACGGGTCGACGGCAGCGGGCCGGTGCCGCACCTGGCGATGCCGGTCGCGTATCGCGCGCTGTCCCAGTTGTTGCCGGAGTAGGCCAGGTACCAGTAACCGTCGGCGGATTTGAACATCGACGGGTTCTCGACCACGTGCGTGCCGCCGCTCATCCGGATGGTCTCCCAGCCGATGTCGGTGCTCTTCAACGCGTCCCGGCGGGTGTCCCAGTCCGCCATGCCGTTGGAATGGGTGCGCACGATCGAGATGCCGGTCTCCGGGTACGAGGTGATCGCGTCGTCCCGGTAGGCGACATACATGGAGCTGCCCGAGACGAACGGGTTCGCGTCGATGGCCCAGCGGCCGCTGCCCGGGCAAGCCCACTCGACGGGGTTGGTGAACGGTCCCCGCGCACTGCCCGAGACGGCGCGGCCGAGGCATTTCTGGCCGCTTCCCCGCTTGGACGCGGTGTAGTACATGAAGTAGGTGTCGCCGAAGCGGACGACGCCGGGCGCCCAGACGTTGCCCTCCGCCCAGCTACCCGGCCCGTTGGGCAGTGCGTCGGCGGACGCGCAGGTACCCACACCGACCGTGTTGCCGGAGCCGTGCACGAGCACCGGCACGAACAGGTGGCCGGTCACGCCGCACCGGGCGCCGACACCGGCGCCGACCGAGGTGCCGTAGGTGACGTACGAGCCGTCCTTCGCCTGGACCGTGTCCGGGTCGGCGAGCGGGAACGTCGACTCGGCGGCCGCGGTCGAGACACCGTCGGCCGCACTGGCCGTGCCGACCCCCACGACGGCGGCCGCTGCGGTCGTCGCGAGCACGCCCGCCACGAGTAATCTGGTCGTCCACTTGCGCATACTGAATCCCTTACTAGGCAAGGAGAGTAGTGTCGATCACAAGGCGCACCCGGCCACCACGGTCGAGGCGGCAAGCCCTGCCGCTGCGATGCGGAGCACGATCCGCCGAGGAGACCGGCCGGCCTCCCCGGTTACTTGTGGACGGACAAGTACGCCAGTCGGAAAACTATGTGACCCCCGTCGCCGACGCGACAGAAAGCGCGGAAACTGCCGCTCGATACATCCGTACGGCCCATCCGGCGGAGCCGTTAGAGCTACCCCGGCAGTGCGCGGTGATCCGCTCCCGCCGCCGAATGACCAGTGCTGGTCATCATGGCGTCAGGCGGCCACGATCCTGCAGGCCTGGGCGCTGAGCACGGCGTTGCGAGTGTTCCGCACAGGCAGCGGCAGCCGTTCCGGCACTGATCTCGTCATTCGGCTTTACGCGACCGAATTGCCGCCCCCAGCACGGCACCGACCGCGCCACCGATCAGGGGAAGCCCGATCGAAGGTAGCTCGTTGACCCAAAATGTGACTCCTGCCCCGCCAAGCACTATCAAGAATATGAAGGCAGCGCCCTTTTTAGACATTTCGTCCAATCCACCGGCCGGAGCAGCTCAGCCTGTCGTACTTGCCGAAGGGGTCATAGGTCGAGTCGCCGGAATTGTTACAGCGACAGGATACGGCGAGGCCGGCTGCGCTCTTTCCCGCCGATATGCCCGCTCAACTCAGGAAGTCGCGAGTTCGTAGGCGCGTTGCGGGACGAACTGGCCCGCCGACGCGATACAGCCGTCGGCCTCGCCGGGCGGCTTCACCCACAGGAACGCGTCGATCCGCCCGTCCCCGGTGTTCGTGGTGCTGGCCGTCCCGATCCGGCGGCCCGGCGGATCGCACCACTCGCTCCCCGCGGGCCCGTTGCCGTTGCGGCTGGTGTCCACGACCGCGCGAAGCCTGCCGTCGCCGACCCCGGCGAGCACCGCTCCCGCGAAGGCCACTTCGTCGGCGGTCCTGCGGTAGTTGGAAACGTTGGTGGAGATGCCATCCGCGGCGACGGAGATCTGGGCCGCCCGCAGCCGCGCGGCGGCTTCACCCGGCGACAGCCACGCGGAGTGCCCGATGTCGAAGTACACCTTGGCCGCCGCCGACCCGGCCTTCAGCCGTTTGCCCGCGTACGCCATGGACGCGCTGGTCTCGGCCTGCTGACCGGCGTTCTGGCAAGTGGTCATCAACGGCAGCACGTCCGGTTCGAGCACGATGGACGCGGGCCGCCCGGCGAGACCGGCCGCCACCTCGTCCACCCAGGCGCGGTAGGCGGCGTGCGACGGCGCGCCGCCGGAACTGGCGCCACCGCAGTCGCGGTTCGGGATGTTGTAGACCACCATGATCGGGATCTGGTTCGCGGCCGCCGCGGCGCCGACGAAGGCGTCGACCTGCGCGCGCACCGTGCCGGTGTTCGTCGTGGTGAACCAGCGCGCCTGCGCCACCTTCGCGATCCGGTCGCGGATGACCGCGGCCCGGCCGTCGTTCGGGTTCGCGGCCACCCACCGGGCGGCGTTGGTCTGCGGGTCGACGTAGAACCCGGACGGCGCGCCCTGCGCCGTCCCCGCGGTCAGGGGGACGACCGCGAGCGCGGCGAGCACCATGGCTCCTGTCTTGAGCGTCATTCCTACCTCCGGAGAATCGTCGGGAAACTCAGGCGGACACGCATCGCCGTCCGTCGACCATGAACTCCGACGGCGACCGATGGGCGCCGGTGTTATTCGCGTTGAAGCCGATGGACACCGACGCGCCAGGCGCGACCACGGCGTTCCACGACGCGTTGCCCGCCCGGACGGCCGAGCCGGTCTGGCTCCACGCGGCGCTCCAGCCGTGCGTCAGCTTCTCCTCACCACCGAAGGCGAAGGTCAACCCCCAGCCGTCCCACGCGGTCGTGCCGGTGTTCTTCACGGTGAGCGCCGCGGACAGCCCGGTCTGCCAGGTCGACGCCGTGTACGTCACCTGGCAGCCCGCCGACGGCGGCGCGGCCGAGTGTTCCGCCACCCAGTTCGACAGCCACGCGAACGCCGAGTTCCAGTTGACCGTCACCTCGTTGAGCGAATAGGCCTCGATGTGGTCGACCCAGCACCGCTGAGGGGCACAGCCGGGCAGCAGCCGCTGCGCGACCGGGTCCTGCAACGCGCTGTTGGGCCCGCCCGACAGCGCACCGGGCGGCGCGGTCGGCAGCGACGGGTCCTTCTGGTTCGCCCAGTGCCGGTGGTGCACGTTGCGCACCGGCCGATCGCCCCACCCGGAGACATAGGAGAAATCGACCGGGTTACGGCCCAGCAGATAGTCCATCGTCGCGAAGGCGCCGTTCCGGTACTTCGCCGCACGGGTCAGGTCGTGAGCGAGGCCCAGCAGCATGCCGTTGTTGGCGACCAAACCGTTCGAACCCCACTCGTACCCGCCGTCGCCGGTCCGGTACGGCGCCGGGTGCCCGGCGGACGCCATGTTCGCGAGGTGCGCGTCCGCGGTCGTGACGATCGCGGACCGGATGTTCTCGGTGGGCACCCCGCGCGGGGCCAGCACCAGGGAGATGTCGCCGAGCGCGCCCGTGGCGCCCCAGTCGAAACCGCGTGCGTCGAAGCTCTTTCCGCCGAACAGCGGGGAATCCGTCACGTCCGCGCGGTACTGCCCGGTGGTCACGTACAGTTCGGCCGCGGCCCAGTAGAACTCGTCGGTCACCGTGGGATCGCTGTACGAGCCGCCGCCGACGCCGTCGTTCGGGTCGGCGATCATGCCGGGGTGCGCCTTCGCCGCCGCGTAGGCCTTCTCGCCGGCGGACAGCGCGCGGGCCGCGAACTCGGCGTCGTAGGGAGCCCACAGTCGCGACGCCTGTGCCGCCACCGCCGCGAGATTCAGGGTCGCCGCGGTACTCGGCGCGGACAGCCTGCGCGGCTGGGCGTCCTGATGCGGCAAGGTCGGCAGGCCGGTCCACTGCTCGTCGTGGATCTTGTGGTGGGCCATCCCGGCCAGCGGCCGTCCGTCGGGAACCTGCATGCTCAGCAGGAACTCGAGTTCCCACCGCGCCTCGTCGAGCACGTCCGGCACGCCGTTCGACCGCTCGGGAATGGCGAGGGTGCCGTCGCCGAGCGCGGCTTCGTCGCCGAACAGCGCCGCCCGCTCGTAGCCGTTCTGCAACTGCCACGCGGCGATCCCACCGTTCACCACGTACTTGCCGTGGTCACCGGCGTCGTACCAGCCGCCGCGCACGTCGAGGGTGTACCCGCACTCCAGGTCCGCCCGGCAGGGGACGTCGTCGTCCCCTTGGTTCGGCGCCACGTTCGCATGTCCGGCCGGTCGCGCGTAGTCCTCCCCCACATACCGCGCTTCGATCGGTGTGCCGCTGCGCTGGTGATAGAAGAACGCGAGCGAGTCTTGCCGCAGCCGGGTCATGACTGTCGGGGAAATGTCGAACGGGCGGCTCACGTCATCGCCGACGTTCAACGTGTAGCCGCTGCCCTGCCGGTCGTAGGACGAGAAGTCGATGGTGTGGACGTTCTCGTCCGACGCGGCGTCGTGGCCCTTCGGAGTGGTCTGGCCGGTCGCGACGGCCGCGCCCGCGCCATCCCGCAACGTCCAGGGCAACGGGGTGGTCGAGCCGGTCGCGAGGCTCGCTTGTTTGGGCAGGCCGGGCACGTAGCCGACCTGGTTCACCCGCAGCGGTCCGGCGGGTTCAACCCCCGGTGGCGGCAGCACGCCACCGACGAGCGAGACGTTGTCGACGCAGACGGTGTTGTCGAACGACTGGCCGCCGAACCAGAACGCGAACTGGCCGTTGCCCGCGGCCGGGAAGTCCAATGTGGACTCGAAGGTCAGCGTGAAGGTCTGCTTGACGGGCGTCACGGTCACGTCGGTGCGCGCGATCTGCCGGTACGGATCGACGGCCTCGCCCGCGACCGCGGACAGCGGTTGCGCGACGGTCGCCCGCGCGTCGAACTTCAGCGTGTAGGACTGGCCGGCCTCGTACGGCACGCCGTTCTGGCCGGACAAGGCGTCGTACCCGTTGGCCGTGCCGCCGGTGACATCGACGCAGTACTCGCCGTCCGTCACCGAGCCACGGGTGTTCGCACCGGCCCACCAAGGGTCGGCACCACCCGCGGAGAAATCGCCGTTCACGATCCGCTCGTACTCCGCCGCCGAGGAAGATGCTTCCGGAGCGACGGCGACGGCCGCGAGGAGTACGGCGGGAAGCAGCACACGCCAATTGTCGATCACCACGTCGTGATCCTTTCGGAGGCCGAATTTGGGAGCGCTCCCACAATTTAGCCCGATGGCCGCCCGGCAGGGAAGACCATTCCCCGAAATCGCCGATACCGGACGTTTCTCACTCGTTCGGCCCTGTTCCCCCGGCGCCGGACCCACGCTAAGGTGCCGACGCTGGGAGCGCTCCCAGTCTTTGTCGGAAAGAAGGCGCGATGACACACAGAAAGGCAATGACCGCGATACTGGCCGTCGTCACCACGATGGTGGCCTGTCTCGTGACCGCGACACTGAACGCTCCGACCGCGTCGGCACACGGCGCGCTGATGAAACCGGGCAGCAGGACTTTCTTCTGCTGGCAGGACGGACTGACACCGCAGGGCAACATCGTTCCGAAGAACTCGGCGTGCAAGGCGGCCGTCGCGCAAAGCGGGGAGAACTCGCTCTACAACTGGTTCTCCGTACTCCGTTCGGACGGCGCGGGCCGCATCGAGGGATTCATCCCGGACGGGCAGCTCTGCTCGGGCGGGAATCCGAACTTCGCGGGTTACGACCGCACGGGGAACTGGCCGGTGACCCATTTGACGGCCGGCGCGTCGTTCGGCTTCTCCTACAACGCGTGGGCCGCCCACCCCGGCTGGTTCTACCTCTACGTGACCAAGGACGGGTACGACCCGAGCCGCGCACTGCGCTGGGACGACCTGGAGGAACAGCCCTTCCTCACGGTCGACCACCCGCAGGTGAGCGGCAACGTCGGCAGCGTCGACGGCCAGTACAAGTGGACCGGCAACTTCCCGTCGGCCAAATCGGGCAAGCACGTCGTCTACTCGGTCTGGAAGCGATCCGACAGCACCGAGACGTTCTACGGCTGCTCCGACGTCGTGTTCGACGGCGGCAACGGCGAGGTCACCGGGATCGGCGTCGTCGACGATCCCCCTGATCCCGGGCAGCCGCCCAACGGCGCGTGCACGGCGAAGTGGACGACGACCGGAAACTGGAACGGCGGGTACCAAGCGGAAGTGACCGTCACCAACCCGGGCACAACGGCGCTGTCCGGCTGGCGGGTCGGCTGGACCGTTCCGGCGGGACAGACGATCAACAGCGTCTGGAACGGCACCCTCACCCTGGACGGCACGCGGGCCACCGTGGGCAACGCGGACTGGAACGGGTCACTACCGGCGGGCACCACCCGTTCGTTCGGGTTGAGCGCGAACGCGACGGGGAGCGTCGCCGCACCGGAGCTGACCTGTTCGAGCCCGTAGCACCCTGGGCACCAGTGAAGTGGCGGCTTCAGTGGTGCCCGTGTCCGTGCTCCGGGTTGGCGAACACGCACCCCGCAACGTCCGAAGGCACCTGATGCACCCGGGGATCGACGGTTCCGCACCGGAAGTAGTACAGCCCCAGCTCGCTCACCCCGAGAAATCCTGCGGAGACCGCGAAACCGTTGCCGAAGGCGAAGGTCGGCCCGTCGGCGATCTCGCCCGCCCTCATCGCCGCGTGCCAGGATTCCTGGAACCTCCGCTGCTCGTCGCCGCCGAAGAGAAGGAGACCGACGACCGGGAATTCCGGTGACACCCGGCAGGTGGCCCATTCGGCCACATGCGGCTGAAAGCGCGCGGCGATATCCGGCCCGGCGAACGTGCGCAGCTCTCCGATCTCCCGGCGGGAGACCGCGGCGCAATCCCCCGCGGTCTCGTCGATCCAGTCGACCAGATCGTCCATTGTGGTCAGTCGGGCGCCGAGCGCCCCGGCACCGGCGGTGGCCGTCGGCGACGGCGCGGAACAGCCGGCGAGCATTCCGGCGGAGATCAACAATGTGGTGGCGAGTCGCCTCATGCTTTTCTGCTCTACTCCGAAAACGGCCGGATCACAACACTTCGCCGAAAGACGCCCTTACAAATCGGACGGTCCGCCGCTACTCTCATGAGAGCGCTCTCAGACTCATCCACTCCCGTTACCCCGGCTCAGGGCCATTGCCTGCCCACGTGGCCCTGGGCCGGTTCCACCTCTTGAGGGTGCCGGAAATCCGCTCGGACGAGGAGGACCTGTGAGATCACGACCATTGGCGCGCTCGACGAGAGCACGTCCCGTCACGGCGCTGGCCGCCACCGTTGCCCTCGCGGCGGCGGTCACCACCGGCGTCGCGCCGACGGCCACGGCGGCCGCGGTTTCCTGTACGACGACGTACAAGATCAGCAGCGAATGGGACAACGGTTTCGGCGCGACGGTCTCGATCCGCAACGAAGGCGGCGACGCCATCCCCGACTGGAACCTGACCTGGAGCTTCGCCGACGGCCAGCGGGTCACCCAGCTGTGGAACGGCACGTTCACGCAGTCCGGCGGTGCGGTGAGCGTCCGAGGCGCGGACTGGCAGCGCGGCATCGCCCCCGGCGCGTCCGTTCAATTCGGCTTCAACGCGGCGAAGACCGGCGCCGCGAACCGGGTGCCGGTCGACTTCAAGGTCAACGGCGTCAGCTGCGCCGGCCCGAACGCGGCACCGGCGGTGCGGCTCACGAAGCCGGAGAACAACGCGGTGTTCGCCGTGTCGTCACCGATCGAACTGGCGGCCTCCGCCGCCGACGGCGACGGTTCGGTGTCCTCGGTGGAGTTCTACGCGGGCACCACCCGGCTGGGCGCCGACACCACCGCACCGTTCGAATACACCTGGACCGGCGCGACGGCGGGCGAGTATTCGGTCACCGCGCGGGCGATCGACAACCTCGGTGCGGCAACGGTTTCCGCGCCGGTCGCGGTGCGGGTGCTGGCCGCGCCGTCGGTCGTCGCCACCCCGTCGACGGCCCGCGTCAAGCAGGGCGGCTCGGCGGGAGTGGACGTGAAACTCGCGACCCGGCCGACGGGTCCGGTCACGCTGAACGTGGCACGCACGGCGGGCAGCGCCGACCTCACGGCCACGCCCGCGACGCTCACGTTCGACCAGAACACTTGGAACACGGCGAAAACCGTGACGATCGCTTCCGCGGCGAACGGTGGCGCGCTCGCCACCGCCGCGTTCTCGATCACCGGGCCCGGCCTCACCGCGGCCACCCTCGACGTGGCGGAGATCGACGCATCCGCCTCGGACTACCGGGCCGCCTTCCTCGAGCAGTACCACAAGATCAAGGACGCGGACAGCGGCTACTTCCGGAATTTCGACGGTCTGCTGGTGCCGTACCACTCGGTGGAGACGCTGCTGGTCGAGGCGCCGGACCACGGGCACCAGACCACGTCCGAGGCGTTCAGCTACTACCTGTGGCTGGAAGCCGCGTACGGACAGCTGGAGGGTGACTGGGCGCCGTTCAACCAGGCGTGGGCGTCGATGGAGAAGTTCATCATCCCGGCGCACGCGGATCAGCCGACCAACGACAAGTACAACGCCGCCGACCCGGCGACCTACGCACCGGAGCACCCGCGGATGGACCGGTATCCGGCGGTTCTCGACGGCGGCGTCCCGGTCGGCTCCGACCCGATCGCGGGCGAACTGCGCCAGGCCTACGGCACCTCGGACGTCTACGGTATGCACTGGCTGCTGGACGTCGACAACACGTACGGTTTCGGCCGGTGCGGCGACGGCACCACCGCGCCCGCCTACATCAACACCTACCAGCGCGGGTCCAGCGAATCGGTGTGGGAGACCATCCCGCAGCCTTCCTGCGACACGTTCGCGCACGGCGGGCCGAACGGGTACCTCGACCTGTTCACCAAGGACGCGAGCTACGCCAAGCAGTGGAAGTACACGAACGCGCCCGACGCCGACGCGCGCGCCGTCCAGGTGGCGCACCTGGCCAACCAGTGGGCGACCGCGCAGGGCAAGGGCGCCCAGGTGGCCGACGTGGTGAAGAAGGCGTCGAAGATGGGCGACTATCTGCGGTACGCAATGTTCGACAAGTACTTCAAGAAGATCGGTGACTGCGTCGGTCCCAGCACGTGTCCGGCGGGCAGCGGCAAGAACAGCTCGCACTACCTCATGTCGTGGTACTACGCGTGGGGTGGCGCCACCGACACGTCCGCGGGCTGGGCGTGGCGGATCGGTGACGGCGCGGCGCACCAGGGCTACCAGAACCCGCTCGCCGCGCACGCGCTCGCCAACGACCCGGCGCTGAAGCCGGTCTCGGCGACCGGCGCGACGGACTGGGCGGAAAGCCTCGACCGGCAGCTGGAATTCCTGCAGTGGCTGCAGTCCGCCGACGGCGGCATCGCCGGCGGCGCGACGAACAGCTGGGACGGCCAGTACGCCACTCCCCCGGCGGGTTCGCCGACCTTCTACGGGATGTACTACGACCAGCAGCCCGTCTGGCACGATCCGCCGTCCAACCGGTGGTTCGGGTTCCAGGCGTGGGGCCTGGAGCGGGTCGCCGCGCTGTATCAGCTCACCGGGGACGAACGGGCGAAACGCATCCTCGACAAGTGGGTGCCGTGGGCCATCGCGAACACGACGGTCGGCTCCGGCGGCGACTTCCGGATCCCGTCCGACCTGGAGTGGACCGGCAAACCCGACACGTGGAACCCGGCCACGCCGGGAAGCAACGCGAATCTGCGGGTCCGGGTGCTCAACCACAGCCAGGACGTCGGCGTCGCGGCGTCGTACTCGAAGATCCTGCTGAACTACGCCGCCCGGTCCGGGAACGCGCAGGCACGGACGGTCGGCGAAGGCCTCCTCGACGCGATGCTCGCGCACACCGACTCGATCGGCATCGCGGTCCCGGAAACACGTACGGACTACAACCGGTTCGACGACGAATACGACTCGTCCACCGGTGAAGGCGTGTACGTGCCGCCGGGCTGGACCGGGACCATGCCCAACGGCGATCCCATCGCCGCGGGCGCGGACTTCCTGTCCATCCGGTCGTTCTACCGGGACGACCCGCAGTGGCCGAAGGTGCAGTCCTATCTGGACGGTGGAGCGGCGCCGACGTTCACCTACCACCGGTTCTGGGCGCAGGCGGAGATCGCGACCGCCTTCTCCCTGCACGTGCAACTGTTCGGCTGAGTCCATACCCCAGGTCCCGCCGGCCGCCACCGGCGGGACCTGGCCTCCCCCGCAAGTCGAGAGGATGGCGATGAGGGTCGTGAGTGGCGATGGTGGTTCTAACCCTCTTTGCCACTCACAACCCCGCCCGAAGTGCTCGAATCGGGCGCGGCAAGCCGATCCTGCGTCCTTTATGGACAGACGTAGCCACGTGGGGGTCTTTGCCACTCACGACCACCTGCACCGACACAGCCCAATCGTCCGCCCTGCGAAGTCCGTACATGTCGCGAAAGCCACTTTCGGGACATCAGACGTCCCGAAAGTGGCTTTCGCGACACACCACCTCGAACGCCCCCCTCAAGCGAAGTCCGGAGCCAGCACCCGATCGAAGCCGACCTCCCGCCGCGGACCGGTCAGCGTGCAGCCGAGCGTCGCGACGATCCGCACGCTGGAGGTGCCCACCCGCAGTTCGACGTCCCCGGGCTCGACGAGCCGCGTGCCCGCTCGTCCGGTGTAGGAGGTCAGATCGGCGTGCAGCCCGATCTCGACCACCTCGGTCGCGCCGGGAGCGACTTCGACCCGTTTCGCCGCGATCAGCTGCTGGACCGGCCTCGCGACCTCGGCCACCGGATCGTGCAGATAGATCTGGACGACCTCCGTCGTGGTGCGGTCGCCTGTGTTGCTCAGCGTCACCCGGACCCGGCAGCGTCCGTCCGTCGGCCACGCCGGGTCCGCCACGGAGACGTCGTCCCAGCTGACGGCGCCGTAGGAAAGCCCGTGCCCGAACGGGAACAGCGGTGTCGGATCCACCGTGCTGACCTCGCTGCGCTGCCCGAGCGGAGCGGTGAGATAGGTCGACGGCTGGGAGGCGTTCTCGCCGGGGAACCCGACCGGAAGCCTGCCGGAGGGGTTGATCCGTCCACTGAGGACACCGGCGAGCGCCACCGCGCCCTCTTCACCGGGGTAGAAACCGCACACGATCGCCGCGAGCCTGCCGGCCTGCCGCGAAAGCTCGTACGGCCGTCCGGACAGGAGCACCAGTACCACCGGTGTCCCGGTACCGAGCAGGGCTTCGAGAAGTTCTTCCTGCCGCCCCGGCAGTTTCAGGTCCGGCACGTCGCAGCCCTCGCCCGACGTGCCGCCGCCGAACAGGCCCGCCCGGTCACCGAGCACGGCGACGCAGATTTCCGCGGCCTCGGCGGCGGCGACGGCTTCGGCGATGTCCGCGTCCTCGCCGCCGAGCACAGGGCAGCCGAGCGCATAGGTGACTTCGTGGTATTCACCGAGCGCGTCGAGCACCGTCGGAACCGAAACCCCGAACGGCACCTCCGGATGGTGCACGCCGACGTGCATCGGGAACGAGTAGCAGCCGAGCATCGCGCCGGGGTCGTCCGCCCGCGGCCCGACGACGGCGACCTTGTGACGAGGTGAGAGCGGGAGCACGCCGTCGTTCCGCAGCAGCACGATCGAGCGTTCGGCGATCTCCCTTGCCAGCGCACGGGATTCCGGGTCGTCGAGGTCGATCTCGTCGGGCACCTCCGGCACCCAGTCTTCGTCGAGCAATCCGAGTTCGCACTTCTGCCGCAGCACCCGTTCGAGGGCGCGGTCGACGACGGCGGTGTCGACCGCGCCCTCCTCCACCGCCGCGAGCAACGGCTCGCCGTAGCAGTCCACTGTGGGCAGTTCCACGTCGATCCCGGCGACGAGCGCCTGCCCGGCGGCGTCGCCGCGATCGGCCGCGACACCGTGGAGTTTGTGCAGGAACGCCACGGAGAAGTAGTCCGCGACCACGGTCCCGGAGAACCCGTAGGTATCACGCAGCAGATCTGTCAGCAGCGCCTTGTCCGCGGCGGCGGGGACACCGTCGTTGTCGACGTAGGCGTTCATCACCGACCGGGCGCCCGCGCGCAACGCCATCTCGAACGGCGGCAGCAGGACGTCGGCCAGTTCCCTGGGGCCGACCGACACCGGCGCGAGGTTGCGGCCGGCACGGGAGGCCGAGTAGCCGGCGAAATGCTTGAGCGTCGCGATTACCCCGGCCGACTCCAGACCCGCGACGTAGGCGCCGCCGATCATGCCGACCAGATGCGGATCCTCGCCGATGGTCTCCTCGACGCGGCCCCAGCGCAGGTCACGCGCCACGTCGAGGACCGGCGCGAGTCCTTGGTGGACACCCAGCCGCCGCATGGTGCCGCCGATCCGCGCCCCCATGCGGTACACGAGATCCGGGTCGAAGCTCGCTCCCCAGCACAGCGGGGACGGATACACCGTCGCCTGCCAGGCGGCGAGGCCGGTGAGGGTCTCCTCGTGCACCAGCGCCGGGATGCCGAACCGGCCGTTGGCGACGATCTCCCGCTGCGAGCGGGCCAGGCTGTGCGCGCCGGTCACTGGATCGACGGGCCGGGTGCCGTACACCCTGGTCAGCTGGCCGATCCCGTGGCGTACCAGTTCGTCCCAGTCCAGTGCCACTTCGGCGAAGTCGTGCTGGTGCGGGGCCATCTCACCACCGGAGTCGATCCCTACCCAGACGCCGTAGAGCTGGGCGACCTTCTCCCGCAAGGTCATCCGGTCCATCAGCGCGCGGACGCGATCGGCGGGGTCCGCGGCGGTGTCGTGCCATGGCCGGGGCGACTCGCTGGGCTGGGTGGTCAAGGTCGTCCGCCCTTCGTCGTGGCTCCGAGGGCACGCGTCGAGCGGCGCACCACGAGACCCGTGGACAAGGTGATGTGGGTTTCCTTCTCGGGTTCCCCGCTGATCAGCGAGATCAGGAGGGTGATGGCGCGGTGACCCATTTCGCGGATCGGCTGGTCCACTGTGGTCAGTGGCGGGGTGCAGAGCGCCGATTCGGGGACGTTGTCGAAACCGACCACCGAAAGGTCGTCCGGGACGGACAGGCCGAGGTCCGCGGCGGCCCCGACGGTCGCGATCGCCGAGATGTCGTTGGCGGCGAACACCGCCGTCGGCCGGTCCGCGCCGGTCAGCAGTTCGCGGGCGGACCGGGCGGAGATCTCCGGATCGTAGGCGCCGAGCCGGATCAGGTCCTCGTCGATCGGGACACCGGCGGCGGTGAGCGCCCGCAGGTACCCGGTCTTGCGCAGTTCGGCCGATTCGAGATCCGGCCGCCCGGCGAGGAAACCGATCCGGCGGTGGCCGAGCTCCAGCAGATGCTCGGTCGCCAGCTGGGCGCCGCGGAGGTTGTCGGAATCGATCGTGGGCACCGTCGAGGGGCCGGTGTGCGGGTCGACCGCGACCACCGGCGTCCCCGGGACGGCTTCCAGCGAAGCCACCGGCGTCACCAGCACCGCGCCGTCGACCAGCGTTCCGGAAAGCCTTGACAGGTAACGCTTCTCCCAGCCCGACGGGTCCCCGACCCGGCCGCCGGCGGAGTAGACGACGAGTTCGTAGCCGGTGCCGCGGATGGCGTCGGCGGCGCCCTTGAGCAATTCGGTGGAGAACGGTTCGAGGTCGGCGACCAGGATCCCGATCACGTTCGTCTTGTGGTTGCGCAGGCTCTGGGCGACCAGGCTCGCCTCGTAGCCGAGTTCGTCGATCACCGCGCGGACCTTGGCCAGGGTCGCGGCGGCGACGCCGTAGCGGTCGTTGATCACCTTGGACACCGTGGCCACGGAGACGCCGGCGCGGGCGGCGACGTCACGGATAGTGACCCTCGAACTGGGCTGCATACGGTCAGACTAGCGATGTAAAACGTTATCGACAACGATTGACATCGGAAATCCGGGCGCGCAAACTCATCGCCAGTCCGGGCGCAGTCACGCCCTGTCCTACTCGGCCGAAGTCGTCAGGAGTGGACTCACCATGCTTTCGAACCGCCGAATCCCCGCCGCCGCCGCGCTGGCGGCGGCCATCCCGCTCGCGCTCGCCGGCTGCTCCGGAGGTACCGAGCCCGCGGCCGAGCCCACCGGACCGGTCACGCTCACCTGGTGGCACAACGGCACGACCGATCCGCTCAAGTCGATCTGGGCGCAGGTCGTCGCGGACTACCAGAAGGCGCATCCCGAGGTGACGATCAAGGGGCAGCCACTGCAGAACGAGGAGTTCACCACCAAGGTCCCGCTCGCCCTGCAGTCGAACGAACCGCCGGACGTCTACCAGTCCTGGGGCGGTGGCGAACTGGCGTCGCAGGCCACCTCGGGCAAGGTCGCCGACCTGACCGACGCGGCCAAGGACTGGCTCTCCACGGTGGGCAAACTCGCCGAGAGCTGGCAGGTCGACGGCAAGCAGTACGGGATCCCGTGGGAGCAGCATTTCGTCGGCTTCTGGTATCGCAAGGACCTTTTCGCGCAGGCGGGCGTCACGGCGCCTCCGTCCACTTTGGACGAGCTCAATACGGCCGTCGCCAAGCTCAAGCAGGCGGGTATCACGCCGATCGCGGTCGGCGGCAAGGATCGCTGGCCGGACGCGTTCTACTGGAACTACTTCGCGCTCCGGGCCTGCTCGGCGGACACGCTGAAACAGTCGGTCAAAGCGGTGAAACTCGAGGATCCCTGCTGGACCAAGGCCGGGCGTGATCTGCAGGCGTTCCTTGCCACCCAGCCGTTCCAGCCCGGCTTCACCGCCACTCCCGCCCAGCAGGGGGCGGGCAGTTCGGCCGGACTGGTGGCCAACGGCAAGGCGGCGATGGAACTGCAGGGCGACTGGGAGCCCGGCACGATGTCGTCGCTCACCGAAGACAAGGACCTCGACTCGAAGGTCGGCTGGTTCCCGTTCCCGGCGGTCCCCGGTGGCCAGGGTGATCCCGCCGCGGTGCTCGGCGGCGGTGACGGTTTCTCCTGCACCACCCGCGCGGTCAAGGCGTGCGTGGACTTCCTGCGGTACCTCGGCAGCGAACCGGTGCAGAACCAGCTCGCGGCGAAGGGCGCCGGACTGCCGATGTCCGCGTCGGCGGCCGGATCGCTCAAGACCGAGTCGCTGAAGTCCGTCTTCGACTACGGGCAGAAGGCCCCGTACGTGCAGATGTACTTCGACAAGGCGTTCCCGACCGCGGTGGGCGCCGCGCTCAACGACGCCGTCGCGAACTTCTTCGCCGGGCAGGGCACCCCGGAAGGCATCGTCGACGCGGTGAACAAGGCAGCGGCGGGCGACAAGTGACGGCGACGGCCACGCGGGTGCGGGCGGCGGCGCGGCCGTCCGCACCCGCCGTCCGGACGCGGACACCGGGAGTGCGCAAGAAGCTGGAACTGACGTTCCTGCTCGGGCCGGCGCTGGTGCTGTTCGCCGGGTTCGTGCTGGTCCCGATCGGGATCGCGGCGTTCTACAGCCTCTACGAGTGGAACGGTTTCGGTCCGCTCGACGATTTCGTCGGCCTCGGCAACTACGCCGACGCCCTGTCCGGATCGGTGTTCCAGGGCGCCATCGGGCACAACCTGATCATCGCGGGACTGTCCCTCGTGGTCCAGCTGCCGCTGTCCATCGGGCTGGCGCTGCTGCTCAACCGCAAGCTGCGCGGGCGCGCCGTCCTCCGCGCGCTCGTGTTCGCACCCTACGTGCTGTCGGAGGCGATCACCGCGGTGATCTGGCTACTCATGTTGCAGCCGAACGGTTTCGTGGACCAGATGTTGCGTGGTGTCGGCCTCGGCGGGCTGGTACAGCACTGGCTCGCCGACCCGGGGATCGTGCTCTACACCCTGTTCGCGGTGATCACCTGGAAGTACATCGGCTTCGGCATCATCCTGCTGCTCGCCGGGCTCCAGGGCGTGCCCGCCGAGCTGCGGGAAGCGGCCGCGCTCGACGGCGCGTCGGCCTGGCAGACCACCCGGCACGTCGTGCTGCCGCTGCTGGGGCCGACCATCCGGATCTGGGTGTTCCTGTCGGTGATCGGCTCGCTGCAGCTGTTCGACCTGGTGTGGATCATGACTCTCGGCGGGCCGGCCAACGCGTCGGCGACCATGGCGACCTACCTGGTCGACCACGGGTTCAAACGCTACGAATTCGGTTTCGGGAGCGCGGTCGCGGTGATCCTGTTCGTGGTCTGTTTCGTGTTCGCGTTGCTGTACCAGAGGTTCGCGTTGCGCCGTGACACCGATGGCGCGCTCACCAGGATGGTGGACTGATGCGCCGCGCCGGGACGCCGATCGGTTACGTCGCCGCGATCGCCGTCCTCGGGATCACCGTCGTGCCGCTGCTGTTCGTGATACTGGGCGGTTTCCGTACTACCGCGCAGATCAACGCCTCGCCCGCCGGCCTGCCCGGCCCGTGGGTCTGGGACAACTACGCGGTCATCCTCGGTTCGGCGTCGTTCTGGACGTTCCTGGGGAACAGCGCGCTGATCGCGGTGATCGCCACGGCGCTGACCGTGGCACTGGGATCGATGGCCGCGTATGCCTTGTCCCGCTACACCTTCAAGGGCCGCGAGGGTTTCTACACCTTGTTCACACTCGGCCTGCTGTTCCCGCTCGGCGTGGCGACCTTGCCGCTGTACCTGTGGCTGCGTCAGCTGGGGATGCTTGAGAGCTTCTGGGGCGTGGCGATCCCCGAGGCCGCGTTCTCGCTCCCGGTGACCATCGTGATCCTGCGGCCGTTCATGCGCGCGATCCCCGGCGAGATCGAGGACGCCGCCGTGCTCGACGGCGCGAGCAGGCTCGGTTTCTTCTGGCGGATCCTGCTGCCCCTGTCCGCGCCCGCGCTGACCACCGTCGCCGTGCTCGCGTTCGTGACCAGCTGGAACTTCTACCTGCTGCCGCTGCTGGTGTTCAACGACTCCGCGAACTTCACCCTGCCGCTCGGCGTGGCGACGTTCCAGTCCCAGTACTCCCAGGACACCGCGCGCGTGCTCGCGTTCACCGCGCTGTCGATGATCCCCGCGCTCGCCTTCTTCGTGCTCGCCGAACGCCGCATCGTCGGCGGGCTGACCGGATCCGTGAAGGGCTGATCGAACCGTTCGGTTTCCGAAAGGAGTTCCACGATGAACACCATTTCCCTGAAACGAACCGTCGCTCTTTTCACCGCTTTGGCAGGTGTCGCGTTGCTGAACGCACCACCGGCCTCGGCGGCAGGTCCGCTGAAGGACATCACGAATCGCTACGTCGGTAGCGCCGTCGCCGCGAACCACCTGGCCAACGAAGCCGACTACCGTTCGGTGCTCACCCGGGAATTCGACAACGTCACCCCGGAGAACGAGATGAAATGGGGCGTCGTCGAGGCGAACCGCGGCCAGTACAACTGGTCCGGCGCGGACGCGATCGTCGACTACGCCCAGCGGAACGGCAAATCCGTCCGCGGGCACACGCTCGTCTGGCACAGTCAGCTGCCCGGCTGGGTCAACAACCTCTCCGCCGGTGATCTGCGGTCGGTGACGCAACGGCATATCGCCACCGCGATGGGGCGCTACCAGGGAAAGATCCGGGCGTGGGACGTCGTGAACGAGATGTTCAACGACGACGGCACCCGCCGTGCCTCGGTGTTCCAGCAGAAACTCGGCGACGGCTATGTCGCCGACGCGTTCCGCTGGGCACGGGCGGCGGATCCGTCCGCCAAGCTGTACATCAACGACTACAACACCGAAGGCATCAACGCGAAGAGCGACGCCCTGTACAACCTGGTGCGGACGCTGAAGCAGCAAGGCGTGCCGATCGACGGCGTCGGCTTCCAGGCACACCTCGCGACGCGGTACGGCTTCCCCGGCGGCTACCAGGCGAACCTCGCCCGCTTCGCGGCGCTGGGCGTCGACGTCGCCATCACCGAGGCCGACGTCCGCATCCCGATGCCCGCCGACACGACCAAACTGAACACGCAGGCGAGCTACTTCAAGCAACTCTGGGACGGCTGCCACGCCGTCGCGCGGTGTGTGGAGTTCACGACGTGGGGCTTCACCGACCGCCACTCGTGGGTGCCGGACACTTTCCCCGGCGAGGGCGCGGCCTGCCTGTTCGACACGAACCTGCGGCCGAAGCCGGCGTACACGCGGATCAACCCGTGACCTAGGCCGGTTTCGGCCGGACGGCACAGCACCGGTCCCTCACCTGTTCCCCTGGTGAGGGGCCGGTTTGCCGGTCGTACCGTGTGCCCGTTCACCGGCCACCGCGGCCCGACCAGAGATGGGGGGCGATTACCCGGCCGCCGATCCGGGTATTAGAAGGATCATGTGGATGGTGCTGATGATCCCGTTGCTGGTGATGTCGTTCGCGCTGCTGATGGAGCGTGTCGAGGCGAACGTGCCCGAACGGGATCACAGTCGCGCCCCTGAACCCGTCTGAGTGACGGAACGGGCGCGCGTGGGAGCCCGTCAGTTCGCCACTGCCGCCCGAAGGATCGCCGCGGCCGAGCGCTCGACGTCGGACTCGGTGGTCGACCAGTTGGAGACCGAGATGCGCAGGTAGCGACGACCGCGCCAGGTGGTGCCGCCCAGCCAGCAGGTGCCGTCGCGCTGGACCGCGTCGATGATCGCGTCGGTGCGGTCATCGTCACCGAACCCGACCAGCACCTGGTTCAGGACGACGTCGTTGGCGATCTCGGCACCACCTTCGGCGAGGATCGTGGCGAACAGCCGCGCAAGCCCGCAGCAGCGGTCGACGAGGTCCGCCACACCGTCGCGCCCCAACTCCCGCAAGGCCGCCCACACCGCGAACACCCGCGCGCGACGGGACGCCTCGAGTGTGAGGTCGCCCATTCGGGACAGCTCGGCGGAGCCGGCAAGGTAGGGAGCGCGATAGGCGATGGTCTCGGCGTGCAGCGCCGGATGAGCACAGAACGCGAAGCCGGAGTCATAGGGGACGTTCAGCCACTTGTGCCCGTCGCAAGCCCAGGAGTCGGCCAGCTCCAGGCCGTCGACCAGCGCCGCTGTCGCGGGGTTGGCGCCGGCCCAGAGTCCGAAGGCACCGTCGATGTGGACCCAGGCATCGTGCCCCTTCGCGAGTGTGCAGGCGGCGCGCAGGTCGTCGCAGGCACCGGTGTTCACGTTCCCCGCCTGCAGGCAGACGATCGTGGGACCCTCGCCCGCGGCCAGCACCCTGGCCAGATCCTCGACGTCGATCGCGCCCTGCGGACCCGCGGCCACCGCCTGGATCGCCCTGGTGCCGATACCGAGCAACCTCAGCGAGCGGTCGATGGTCGCGTGCCGCTCGGCGCTTGCGACAACCCGGAGGGCGGGCGCCCCGGCCAGACCGTCCCGTTCGACATCCCACCCGGCTCGCGCGAGGACGTGGTGACGTGCCACCGCCAGTCCGACCGTGTTGGCCGCCTGGCCGCCGGTGACGAACCCGGTCGACGCGGTGGCCGGAATGCCGAGGAGATCCCTGAGCCACCGGCCGGCGACGTCCTCCGCGGCGGCCGCGGCCGGTGACAGAGCGGGATTGAAGCTGTTCTGGTCCCATCCCGCCGCCAGGAAGTCCGCCGCGACCGCGGACCTCAACGCCCCGCCGATGACCAACCCGAAGAACCGCGGGCCCGCCGTGGCCACGAGCCCTTCCTCGGCGATGCGGGCGAGTTCCTCGATGACGGCTTCCGGAGGGCTGGGCTCCCGGGGAAGTTCCTCACCGAAAGCCTGCCGCAAGACCGCTAGGTCGACAGGCCGCGCGACAGGTCGGTCACCCAGACCGGCCACATACCCGGCAGCCAGCTCCGCCGCCCGTGTGAAGAGAGTGTGCTCCTCGTGCATGAACGTCCTTCCGGCAACGCCACGGCGACTTGGCCCGTCGGACCACACGGTACGGGTCTCGACCGCAGCGACGGCTAGGTCGCCTCCAGCAGCAGACCGGCGAGTTCGCCGGGCATGGTGATCATGCAGTCATGGCCGGTCGGCAGTTCCCGCACCCGCTCGCCTGCCGGAACGGGACGCCGGGTGATGCCTGCCGGCTCGGCCCCGACGCAATGGACGTGCGTACGCGGGATAGTGCGCGCGGCCGGGTCGTCCAACCGGACCGGCTCCTGGAGGCACCCCACCGGATGGTCCGACAGCATCGAACGCAGCCAGGCGGCGTCCTCGGGATCAGTGACCCCGAACAGGCCTAGCGGCGGCGGCTGCTCCGGCATCGGCGGAACCCGCCAGCCGTCCACGGCGACGTCGATGAGCTGCTTGGTGACCGGAAGGACGTCGACCGCGGCTTCGCCGTCTTCGGGCACCATCGCGTCGAGGAACACCAGATGCGCGATCCGCTCCGGGACCCGGTGCGCGACCCCTGATATGACCATCCCGGCGTAACTGTGCCCAACGAGCACGACGTCGTCGAGACGCCCATCCTCGATCAAGTCGACGACGTCGTCGATGTGAGTGCCGAGCCCGACCTCGGGGCCCAGCAGGTGCGCCTTGTCGCCGTAGCCGGTCAGCGAAGGCGCGAGCACCCGGTGCCCGGCCGACTCCAGCAGCGGGACCAGCCGATCCCAGGCCCGTCCGCTGTGCCAGGCGCCGTGTACCAACAGAAAGGTGGCCATAGTCGTGTGGTTCCTCCTCGTGCCTCGGTACCCTTTGATAACCGAGAACATCGTGATCCACCCGACGCGCACCGGGCAATACGGCACTTTCGGGTGCCCCGGTTCTCAGGAGGTAACCATGCAGGACCCGTGCCAAGCCCGCGAAGTCCTCGGGATCGTCGGGGACAAGTGGGCGCTGCTGATCGTGCGCATGCTCAAGGACGGGCCGCGACGCTTCACCGAACTCAAACGGTCCATCGACGGCATCAGTCAGCGCATGCTCACAGTGACGCTGCGCGACCTCGAACGCGACGGGATCCTGACGCGCACGGTCCGCAACGTCATGCCGCCGCACGTCAGCTACGAGCTGACCACGATGGGCCGGACCCTGCGCGAGGCCACCGCACCACTGCTCGACTGGAGCATCGAACACCTGCCCCATATCGACGCCGCCCGTGCGGCGTACGACAACCGTTAGTGCGCCGCGTACGCGAACGTGGTCGGTCCCGCGTGTCGAGCCTGTCTCAGGAACACGGCGGGCTGTACGGCAGCTCAGCCGACACGAACTCGTCCCACATCTCACGAGTGAGCGTGTTTCCCGTGACGGCGCAGATGCGGTGCATGGCCTGGGGCACGGTCAGGTCCCACAGCCGCACGGTGTGGTCGTGGCTGCCGGTGGCGAGGGTGGCGCCATCGGGACTGAACGCCACCGTGTTGACGTGGGCCTGGTGTCCGGTGAGCGGCTGACCCGACTGCGTCCGGTCGGCTGTCCGCCAGAGCCGCACGGTGTTGTCGCCGCTGCCGCTGGCCAGCGTGTGACCGTCTGGGCTGAACGCCACCGCCGAGACGGGGTTGGTGTGGCCGGAAAGGGGTTCGCCGAGCGGTCTGGCGTGAGCGGGATCGGTGACGTCCCACAGCCGCACCTGCTCGTCGTCGCCGCCGCTGGCCAATGTCCGCCCATCCGGGCTGAACGCGACCCGGCGTATGTCGTCCTGGTGCCCTTTGAGGGGTCCGGCGAGCAACGTGGGTTCGGCCGGATCGGAAACGTTCCACAACCACACCGCGACGTCGCTGTATTCGGTGCCCGTCGCCAGAGTTCTTCCGTCCGGGCTGAACGCCACGGCCAAGGCGTTGGCGTCCGGTCCGATCACGACCCGGGACAGCAGCACGGGTTTGGCCGGGTCGGTGACGTCCCACAACCGCGCGGAGTTCTCGTCCTTCACGTCGCCGCCGGTGACCAGGACGCGGCCGTCCGGGCTGAACGCCATCGACCGGACGTCGTCGGCATGCCCGGTGATCGGCGCGCCGATGGGCGCCGGGCGGGCCGGATCGGTGACGTCCCACAGTCGCACCGTCCGGTCGTTGCCGCCGGTGGCCAGCACACGGCCGTCCGGGCTGAACGCCAAGGCGTTGATGTCGTCTTGGTGGCCGGTGAGCGGACGGCCCAGCTGCCGCCGATCGGCCGGTGTCCACAACCGGACGGTCCGGTCGCCGCCACCGGTGGCCAGGACGCGCCCGTCCGGGCTGAACGCCAACGCGTTGACTTCCCCCGTATGTCCTTTTAGGACAGTGTCGGGTATGTTCCACAGCCTTACCGCCCGGTCGCCACTGGCGGTGGCCAGGCTGCGGCCGTCCGGGCTGAACGCCATCGACCGGACGCCGTCGGCATGCCCGGTCATCGGCGCGCCGATGCGTGTGGGGTGGGCGGGATCGGTGACGCCCCACAGCCGCACGGTGTAGTCATCGCCGCCGGTGGCCAGCGTCCGCCCGTCGGGCCCGAACGCCAACGACCGGATCGCGCTGGCATGCCCCGTGATCGGCCGGCCCAGCGCCACCGGGCGAGCCGGGTCGGCGACGTTCCACAGCCGCACGGTCCGGTCGTTGCTCGCGCTGGCCAAAGTCCGTCCATCGGGGCTGAACGCCACCGATTGGACAGCCCCGGTGTGTCCGGTCAACGGTGGCCCGAGGGGTTCGGCTCGGTCCGGCGCGGCGACGTCCCACAGTCGCATGGTCCGGTCATCGCCGCCGGTAGCCAGAGTCCGGCCGTCAGGACTGAACGCCACGGAGTGGATCGTGTCGGCGTGCTCGGCCATCGGCGGGCCGAGTGCCGTGGGCCGGGCGACGTCGGTGACGTTCCACAGCCGTACGGTCCGATCGTCGCCCGCGCTGGCCAAAGTCCGCCCGTCAGGACTGAACACCAACGACCGGATCGTCTTGGTGTGCCCCGTGATCGGCGGGCCGATTGCCTCAGGGCGGGCTGGGTCGGTGACGTTCCACAGCCGCACCGTGTGGTCGGCGCCGCCAGTGCCCAGAGTGCGTCCGTCGGGGCTGAACGCCAGCGCACGGGTTGCTTCGCCGTGACTGATGGTTTCGTTCAGCAGCACCGGGCGGGCCGGCTCGGCGACGTTCCACAACCGCACGAGCCTGTCACCGCTGCCGCTGCCGGTGGCCAGCGTTCGCCCATCGGGACTGAACGCCACCACGCTGACGTCCTTGGCGCCCGAGGGCAACGTGGCGGACAGCGGCGCGTTCGCGTCGACGATCAAGTGGGTGCCCGTGTCCGGATCCGCCGGGCGCATGCGGTGGGCGACGAGATCGAGCTGGGCCGCCAGCGACACGTCGACGGTCCGTATCCGGTTCGCCTCGGCGGTGACCTTGTTGAAGATCGCGGCGTCACGTTGTTCCTGGGCGATGTCGCGTTGCTGGAAGGCGTAGACGGCGGCACTGGACGCGACGAGGCCGAGAACGGCCAGCAGGGTGACCGCGGTTCGACGGATTCTGCCCCGTCGGCTTTCGTGCCGGATCGACGCGCCGAGGAAGGCCGCTCCGAGCGGCGTGAGGGCGGCGCGGTGCTCACTCCTGGACTGCCACCCCCTTGCGGTGGCCAGCCGATCACCGCGATACAGCGATCCGGCCGGTTTCCCTTCTCTCTCCCACTGTTCGGCGGCCTCGATCAACTGCTGCCGGACGACCTGATCGTTGCGGCCCGCCTCGATCCAGGCGCCGAGTTGCGGCCACGCCCGCAGCAACACGTCGTGGGAAAGCTCGACGGCGTTGTCGTCCAACGTGACCAGGCGTTTCTCGATCAGCCAGCCGAGCACTGTCTCAGCGGTCCGCGGTGCGTCGAAACCCTTGACGAGGTCGGCCGGATCCGCGCGCCGCCTGGCAGGCGGCGCGTCGTGCCTGACCACGACCAGGTGCATGAGGATCTGCTGGAAGATCAGCCGCTGCTCGGCCGTGGAACAACGCGCGTAGGCCTCGTCCGCGGTCGCCACGATCGCGCCTTGGATCCGCCCGGCCCGGTCGTAATCCGCCAAGGTCAGCTTGTCGCCCGTGCGCCGCTGCCAGGTGACGGCCAATGCGTGGGCCAGCAGTGGGAGCCCGCCCGCATCCGTCCCGATCTCGTGCAGGAGGACCTCGACCAGACTCGGCTCGACGTCGACGCCGATCTGCCGAGCCGGCCGCTCGATGGCCGCGCGCAACCCCACCGGAGTCATCGCCTGGAGGTTGAACTGGCTCGCCGGCAGGAACTCCGCGAGCTGATCGTCGGCGAGGCAGTGGTCGTAGAAGTCGCCCCGCACCCCGAGAACCGCGCGCATCGCGATCAGTGCGGCGATGAAACGCCGCCGCTCGGCCTCGCCGGCGCACAGGGTGAACACCTCTTCGAACTGGTCCACCACGATGACAGTCCCGTCAGGCAGCATGCTTGCCAGCAGGGCAGGATCAGAGCTGATCGCCGAGAGCACGCCGTCCACGCTGCCGTCGATGAGCTGCGCGACCTGCTGTGCCAGTGTCTCGCAGGGCTCCTTCGCCGGGGTGAGCAACAGCCATGGGCGTCCACTGTCGGCGACCGCGGTCGTCACGCCTGCTCGAAGCAGCGACGACTTGCCGACACCGGACGGCGCGACGACGAAGACCGGCCCGCTGCGGTGATCGATCTTGTCCATCAACACCGACAAGGCCGCCTCGCGGCCGAAGAACCACCGCGCTTGGTCGGGTTGAAACGCCCGCAGACCCGGATAGGGGCAGACGTCCTCCGGCCACTCCGCCTGGCTGACGTCGGGCGGGTACGGGTCGTCCGGCAGGCAGATCCACCCCACCGTCGCCGTTTCCTTGACCCGGATGCGTTTGGGCCGATAGCGGGTCTCATCGGCAGCGCTGTGCCAGACCACTTCCCGGAACAACCAGTCGGAGGTGATCACCGCGAGCACACCGGCCGACCCGGCGAGGGCGTCCTTCAACGGCGGCGCGTCGAGCAACCGGAACGTGTGATTGATCGCGACGCCGGTCGCGCCGTGCGCGTCGAGCAGAACCTCCCCCGCGTGCACCGCCATTCTCAACCGGATCTGCTCGCCGGCCGCGTGCGCCCGGTTGTGCCTGTTCAACGCTTTCACCAGGCGACCGGGCACCTGCTCGACGAACAGCTGCTTCGGAACATCCGCCGGCGCCAGAAGAAGCACACCGTCACCCCGGTCTTCGCGATGGCAGACGCTCCAGTGCGAGCCGAGCGCATGAGCCAAGGCCGTATAGACGGCGTTGCGCACATTCCTCTGCTCCGGGTTCTTCCGGCCGCTGAAGCGCTCCACGTCCACCACCAGAACAGTGCGATGCAGCGCGTCAGGCGACACGAAACCTCCCCAGATCACGTCACTCGGCCAAAGATGCCGCCATAGTCCTCGCGGCCGCACAAAGCCTGACGAGCTTTCACTCGTTCGCGTGAACCGATTGGCTGCCGACGAGAGTTCTGGCCGAGAACAGCCGTAGTTCACTCCGCCCGGCGGTCGTCGCGCGCCTTCTTGGTAAGCGACCTGCTGACGTAGACCAGCCCGCTGGCCAGGACCACGATGTCGTCGAAGTACACCGGGTCGGGCAACAGGTCGAACGGGAACACCGTGTAGGCCAGGGAAACCCAATAGGCGGCCTTGGTCGGCACCGGCGTGCCCGGCTGATGGACCTGACGATGCTTCCGCACCAGTTTGACCACAAGGAACAACGCGATCAGAACGAGGACGACGACCACCACCACGGCCACCACGCCGAGTGTCGTCCACAGAGACTCCATTTGATCCTCTCTCATCAGGTCGCCGAAGCGGATCCCGAAAGCCGGGCCGCGAGATCGCCCGCGCCGTCGCCGGACAGGCGAGGGAGAGCGGCCAGGCGGCCGGCGCAGACCAGCAGCAGCGCGCTCATCGGGCCGCGGACCTCCGGACCGGTGCCGGTGGACCAGGAGATGTCGGTGGCGGTCAACCGGAACCCGGCCATCTTGCGCGCAGACGGGAGAGGAGGCGGCCAGCGCATGGACAGCACCCGGTCCGCGGCGACGGCCGCCGCGTCCGGTGGCATCTCGTGGCGCAAACCGAGAGGGATGGCGATGTCCTGGCCGTGGACGAGGATGTCGGCGAGCGTTTCCAGGTAGGTGACGCCGAGGGTGTGCCGCCGCGAGCCTGCCGTCGCGCGGATCTCGGCGGTGATCCGGGCGGTCGACAGTTCCGCGGCGCGCCGGCGGGCCGCGTCCTCGATGGTCCGGTCCATGCTGCCGCGCCAGTGGGCCATCGTCGCGATCAGGTCGCGGAGGCCGAGCTGTTGCAGCGTCAGGTGCGCGGCGACGTCGCGAACGGTCCAGCCGGCGCACAGCGACGGGTGCCGCCACTGGTCGTCGGACAGGTCGTCGAGCAGGTCTGCCAGGCTGGTCCGCTGGGCGGCGATGACCCGCCAGATCGCGTCGCGGTCCGGCGCCGGTCGCTTGCCGGTCATATCGGGACCTCCTCGGAGCGAGGGCGGACGACGCTCGTCACGAGCGCCGCGATCTGCGGGTAGGGATCGAACGCCGGGTCCGGGATGGCCAGTTCGTGCAGCACGATCCCGGTCCAGTGGTTGGCGATGATGGGCGCGTCACGGTCGGGATCGGTGGAGCCGGCGGCGCGCAGCCAGTTCATGAACCAGGCGTTGACCCGGGCGCCGGTGGCCAGCAGCTGTGGCCGCAGCGTGGGGTGGATGCCGGCCTCGACGAGGATCGCGTACCGGGCCAGGGTCAGCGTCCGGTTCGGGCCGGTCGCCTCACGGGCCAGCCCGGCCATCGCCTGCGCCAGCTCCTGAGGGGTGACCGGGTAGTACGTCGTCGCGAGGGCTTCCCAGGTCGCGCGCTCCCGATCGGACGTGCGTTCCACGACCGCGTTGAGCAGGGCGTCCCTGGTGCGGAAGTGATTGGAGGCCGAGCCGGTGGGCAGCCCGGCGGCGGCGTCGATGGCGCGGTGGGTCAGCCCGTGGATGCCACGCTCGCCAAGGACCGAGATCGCGGCGTCGAGGAGTTCGTCACGTCGTGCGGACACGGACGCAGACTACCATCGTAGTAGAAAGCACTTCAATAGTAGTGTTCAAGACTACGATCGCAGTACCTAGTGACGTCGCTCGACGCCGAGTGACGCGAAATTTGGGAGCGCATTGGGGCTGACCACCCGTAGGACGCCGGTCTCGACCGGTCGGCGCGGCCGAGGCAGTCATACAGGAACGCACGCGCGCCGTTATGCGGCAGGTCAAATCCCCCCGAGTCGAACGAGGTCATCCGGTTTTGCACGTATACCGCGATTTCACGTGGTGTCTCGGAGCTTTTCCGGCGCCGGAAGCCCTCGCCGTGCCCGGCGGTGAACTCTCACCACCAAGGTTCGGTGCACTTGGTGGTCCGCGGCTGATCACGCAACATGCCACAGGCCCGGAACTGCCAAGTCGGCGAAGGGTTCGTCCGCTGCGCCGCGCTGGTCTTGGTGGCTTGCGAATGCGGGATCACGAAGGGCCCGCACTGGATCCAGCTCCGGCCGCCGTCCCGCGTCCAGTCCATCCAGACCAGGTCGCCCGCCTGCGTGGCGCCACGCGCGTGCGCCCACCCGCGCAGCCCTTGGACATAGCCCTTGTACAGGGTCACCGTCATGAACCCGCCCACCACCATGACGCGGACCGGGTCGCCGGTGAGGTCATCGGGTATGTCCACGAAACCGTTCGCGCCACGCTCGCAGTCCGCCGCGGATTCCGCGGTGATCGGTTCCGCCGAAGCCGGTGCCGCGGCGGCGAACGAGGCCATGAGGACCATGACGAAAACGACCAGCGAAGTCTTCCATCGCATAGTTTCTCTCCCCAGAGTTGTTTCCCCAGAAGGCCATTCACCCACTCCAAGGGCGGACTTCGTCAGTGGAAAGGGGAAACGATCACCCGAAGAGCGGAAGATCGTTCTCGCGGCGTGCCAACCGCACGCCGTATGACCGACGGCGAAGTCGTCAAGAGACACTCGAGCTACTGGGCGGCCGTGCACCCAAGACACGATCCGCGCACGGCTCCGCGACCGACGCGACGCGGAAGGCTGCCTTGTCTCCATTGATCAGGCCCGACGCCGGTGGCACTTGGCCGCCGGTCGAACCACCCCGGTCCCACGATGTCTCTCGCGCGTGCGATGAGGCCCCGTCGGCTGGCCGCCGCCTTGACAGGCGGGCACCCCGAACCTCTACGCCGTAAAGAAATCCACGAGGGCACGGGCGATCCTGCCGGGGGCGTTCTCCGTGGGGATGTGGTCCGCTTCCGGAATACGGATGAGCGTGGTTCGCGGGATCTCCGAGGCGAACTTCTCGGCGTATTCCACCCTCTCGAAGGCATCGTCCTCGCCCCAGATCAGCAACTTGGGCGTGGCAGACCGTTTCAGCGCGGGAACGAGATCCAGGGTGTAGCGGCTATCGGCCGCGCCGGCCAAGGCGAGCCAGGAGCGGCGGACCCGCGGATCGTGCCACGGATCCAGATATTCGGCGACGAGTCGCTCGGTGGCGGCACCGGCCAATGCCGAGGTCACCGCTTGGCGGCGGGCATCGAGAAGAGTGCCGGCGATCTCCGGATCACCGAAGCGGGCCACGTGCGGCGCGGGCCAGGAGTCGTAGGTGACCGAATTGACCAACGCCAGCCGGGACACCTCCAGACGACCGCGGACCAGGAGATGCTGTCCGATGGCGCCGCCGATATCGTGCGCTCCCACGGCGACCGGCCCGGAAATCCTCGACGCGGACAAGAATCGCGTCACCCAGCCCGCGAGGGCCGGGACAGTGGCCGTCTCCAGGGTCAACTCGCCTCCCGAGCGCCCCAGGCCAGGAAGATCGACCGCGATGGGTCGTAGCCCCGCCTCCGCGAGACGGCTCAGCACCGGAAGCCACACCCGGCTCCAATACGTACCGTGCAGCAGCAACACGACCGGGCCATCCTGCTCCACGGTCAGGTAACTGGCGGCTTCACCATCGACCTCGACCGTCGTCCTCACCACACCCGGCTCCGCGGCTTCACTCATGAGACCAGCATGCGCGAAGATCACCTCCTCGCCGAGAGTCTGAAAAGACATCCATGGGTACATTTCTGCCACGCACACCATCGCCGGGTTGACGAACGTGTCGACCGTGACGGAACTGCCGTAGCCGAGCATCACCAGCGGCACGCCCAGATACTCCCCCGGAGTTCCGCTCCTAACGAACTCGTGGGCGAGTCACCCAAGCCCCGGACGCGGAGGTTCAGCGACGAGCCGGCTTCGCTGGCCTTGGACGTAGCGGAATGTGACACCACAGACGGAGGAGGCGACGAAACCGTTGCCGTCCATCGCGACAGTCGCGGTGTAGGTCAGCAGCAGCACAGCGACGCGTCCGGACTGCTCGTTGAGTCAGCGCGCGGTGGGCCGCGGTCAGCAGCAACGCCAGTCCCGCGCCGAACAGGACGCCGACCAGGCCTGTTGCACAACGCGGGCTCGCTTCAACCCGTCGCCTTCGTCGTCTCGACTGACGCGACTCGGCCTTGTCCCCAGCGAAGAATCCGGTGATCCCGAAAGGAACACCACTCGTTGTTCCTCGGGAGGTTCGCCGAAGCACCGTGCGAGTGCTTCATAGAGGACGTTCTCAAGTCGTTCCGGAGTCACGCGGTTCTGGTCGGCGTAGACATCGGACAATAGCGTAAGCACCTCGCGCACCACTTCCGTGTATTCCGGACTCTGGTCGGGGTACACAATGTCTTGAGTATCAGCTTCCTCGAGACAGTTCGACAGAACTGCTGATGCTTGCGGGGACCGTCGCGCCAACACCGCATTGACGGTCGTGCGCTCTCGTGTCGTCTGCAACGTCCAAAAGGGTGCTCTGAGCGGGCGGATTTCTTCAGGAATTACCGACCCGTCGAAATCGGTCGCCTCGACCCAGACGAGGGCTTCCCAGTCGATCGTCGCGGATTTGGCGCCGACCAGCCGGGCTGCTTCCCGCACATGGTGGAGATCGGGTGCATGACCGAGACTCCGCGCCACGGCTTCGGCAAGGATGTCGTTCAGCCGCCCGGCGGAGACTCGTCCGAGATTCCCGTTGACATCCGCCAACAGTCGAGGTCGTTAGGTGCTGGCCTGTCCCCCGTGAGAGCTACTCGGATCGTCCGCTCGTTGGTGATTCGCCGGCACCGGTGCGCTTCTAGCGTTTCCGGCGAGTCGCGCAGCCGTGCGGCCGTGGTTCTTCTGGAGGTCACCATGCACACGAGGCCGATCGCACCGACGGATCACCAGCCTGGGCGAGCGGGCCGCGTCTTGCGGTTCCCGCTCGTCTGGACGCTGGTCGGAGTAGTCGGTGTCGGCGGAGTGTCGGCGCTGTCCTCGGGCGGGCCGCCGGTGCTGGCGGCCGTGGGCGCGGTGGCCGCGGTCGTCGTCTATTGGGCGGTGATGCGCTACGTCGCGCGGCGAAGCACACCGGAGATCGCGAGGGCCAGGGCCGGGATCCGGGCGCTGCTCGGCATCGGGCTCGGCTTCCTGTTCATCGCCGTGTCCATGCTCATGGTGATCACCGAGTTCTCGTTCACCTGGGCGTCCGGTAGCGCCGTGGCGACCGTCCTGAGCATCATGGCGGTGCAACTCGGTGCGGCGGTGACCGAGGAGCTGCTCTTCCGCGGTCTGTTACTGCAAGGGCTGGAACGGTTGGGCGGCAGCTGGTTCGCGCTGGCGAGCACCGCGGTGCTGTTCGGTGCCATCCACCTGGCCAACCCCGGCGCCACGCTGTGGACCGGGTTCGCGATCGCCGTCGAGGCCGGTGTCCTGCTGGGCGCCACCTTCCTGTGGCTGCGCAGTATCTGGGCGGCCGTGGGCCTGCACTTCGCCTGGAACACCACCGTCGGGCTGCTCGGCCTCCCGGTCTCAGGTCACGCGTCGCCGGGCCTGCTGATCGCCGAACCGACGGGGCCGGAGCTGGTGACCGGCGGCCAGTTCGGCATCGAGGGGTCGATCGTGCCCGTTGTCGTGAGCCTGCTGCTCGCCGTGCCCATGCTCGTCGCCGCGCACAAGCGCGGCAACCTCGTGCCCATGCGGCGGCGTTAAGCTCGCCGAATGCTTGCCGGCACGGCGTCCCGCCTCAGCACCGCACTCAGCGGATGGCGAGAGCTCTCATCGTCCACAAAAGACAGTGTGTTGGCGGCGGCGATGACCGTGCTGGCCTTCACGCCGACCGTCGCCCATATCGGCCCGGAGATCGGCGATCTCCCCCAGCGCGAAACGGGTGGCATCGACGCGGTGATCGATGCGGCACTGACACTGGCGATGTGCCTGCCGCTCGCGGTACGCAGCCGCCTGCCCGCCGTATGCCTGTCGGTCATCGGTACCGCGTTCGCGATCGGTCAGGTGCTGAGCCACCCGGACACGTTCGGCAAGGTGGGGATCCTCCTCGCGCTGTACGCCGCCGGCGCGCACCTGGCGCGGTTCCGCCGGGGGCTTGCCGCGACACTGACCGCGGGCTATGCGGTGCTCACCGTGGTACTGCATGATCTTGGCTCACCGCAACGGTTTCCGGACTTTCTCGCGTTCTATCTCGTCTTGGTGGTGATCTGGCTGGCCGGCACCGGCATGCGCCGATGGCGCGCGGAAGAGACCGAACGGAGACGGCTGACGGCCGAGGTGGCCGCGGCCACCGAGCGGGCCCGCATCGCCCGGGACCTGCACGACGTGGTCACCCACCATGTGACCGCGATGGTGGTCCAGGCCGACGCGGCACAGTTCCTGCTCGACTCCGCGCCGGATCGAACCGGGACGGGCCTGCGCGCCATCAGCGACACCGGACGCCGGGCGTTGACCGAGCTGCGGACCCTGCTCGGCATTCTCGAGGCGACCGGCGAGCCCAGGACGGCGGACCGGACACCGGCCTTGGGAAAGGTCGCTGATCTGGTCGAACAGGCCCGGCTGTCGGGTCAGCCCGTCGAGTGGACCGAGCAGGGCGAGCACCTGCCGCGATCAGTCGACGTGGAGCTGACCACCTACCGCGTGGTACAGGAAGCGCTCACCAACGCGCTCAAGCACGCCACCGGTAACCCGACCCAGGTCATGGTCCGGCATGGCGAGGACCACATCGAGGTCGAAGTGATCACCCTCGGTCCCGCGGCAGGCGACACGGCCACACCGTCCGGTGGCCGGGGCTTGACCGGACTGCGGGAACGTGTGCGCATGCTCGGCGGCGACCTGGTGTCCGGCCGCCTGCCCGACGACGCCGGTTTCCGAGTCTGGGCGATGATTCCAGGGAGTCCCGCGTGACCGAGCCGATCCGGGTGCTGATCTGCGAGGACCAGGAACTGGTCCGCACCGGGTACGTCACCATCTTCTCCGCGATGCCCGACATCGAGGTCGTGGGCGAGGCGGCCGACGGTCGCACGGCGGTGGAGGCCGCGCGGCGGTTGCGCCCCGACGTGATCGTGATGGACATCCGCATGCCCGTCCTGGACGGCATCGAGGCGACCCGCCTGCTGACCGGCCCCGGCGTCGAGGCACCGATGAAGGTACTGGTCGTCACCACGTTCAACGTCGACGAGTACGTGTACGAGGCACTTCGCGCCGGCGCCAGTGGGTTCCTCCTCAAGGACACGCCGCCCGCGCAGCTGGTCGACGGCGTCCGCACGATCGCCCGCGGGGAGTCCCTGCTGGCCCCCGCGGTCACCCGAAGCCTGATCGGCCACTTCGCCGAACGGCTCCGCCCCGCCGACACCTCCCACCCGGCACGGGACAGCGTCGTGCGGACACTGACGCCCCGCGAACTGGAAGTGCTCGAACAGCTCGCCGCCGGCCTGTCCAACGCCGAAATCGCCGCGGAACTGGTCATCTCCTCCGAGACGGTGAAGACCTACGTATCCCGGATCCTCACCAAACTCGACCTACGGGACCGCGTCCAAGCAGTCGTCCTCGCCTACCGGATCGGCCTGGTATCCAACACGGACTGACACCCTCCCCCTCTCAATGATCCGCATCGGAAGGGTTCACCGGGCAGCTTCGCGCTCGGGGTCGAAGACGCGCGCCATCATCAGGGCATTTCGACGGCGGCTCAGGAATCGGCTCACGAGCACGCCGAGCTGGTTGGCGCGGCCGTCGATGACGATGGGGCCGGGGTTGCGGCCATCGAGGTGCTTCAGGGCAGTGGTCACGACGTCGTCGGGCTTGCGTACCTTTCCTGCGGTCAGCACTGCCGCGTCCGGCCCCATCCCGGTCGTGAAATCGGTAGCGGTGGCGCCGGGGCAGACGGCGAACACGGTGACGCCGGTACCGCGCAGCTCTGTCCACAGTGACTCGGTGAAACTGAGCGCGAAGGCTTTCGTGGCACCGTAGACCGCCATCCGGGGAGAAGGCAGGTAGGCGGACACGCTGGAGACGTTGATGACGAAGCCGTGACCGGCGTCCACCATCCGGGGAAGGAACGCGGCCGTCAGCCGCATCGGCGCCAGGGCGTCGACGGCGATCTCGGCGGAGAGGTGGTCGGGATCCAGTTCGATGAACGGGGCGAACGATCCGAACCCCGCATTGTTGATCAAGCCGGTGATGCGGATGCCCCGCTCGGTGACCGCTTGCCGCAGTTCGTCGGCGACGCCTGGTTGCGAGAGGTCCGAGGGGATCACGTCGATGCGGACATCGGCGGTGCGGCGGAGCTCGTCCGCCAACGATGTCAGCCGGTCGGCGCGCCGGGCGACGAGCACGAGGTTCGCGCCGCGCGCGGCCAGGGTTCTGGCGAAAGCGGCTCCGATACCGGAGCTCGCTCCGGTGAGCAGCACGGTCTGGGCGCGGTAGTCGATGGGCATAGCAGCGAGTGAACCGGCGGCCGACGCACGCGTCCAAGACCCGTTTCGCACCTCGTCATGCACGAGCCGTATCGCGGGTCAGCTCTCGCGGACGAGCAGGTTCTCCGCGGAACTGACGAACTCCGCGACGAGCGGGTTGGTCTCCTCGGCACGGCTGGCGACGACGACCTGGCTCGGTCCGGCCCCGTCGAGAGGGACAGCGACCAGGTCGGGACGCAGGGTGAAGCGCCGGTCATCGGCAGGAACGACGGCGATGGCGCTGCCCTCGGCGATGGCCTCGAGCTTGTCGTCGTAGGTGTCTGCCAGGGCCGGTCCCACCGGGGCCGGACCGCCGCCTTCTCGGGGTTCGAGCCGCCAGAAGCCGATCCAGTCCTTGCCCATGCCGGTACAGCCGACGAGCGGTTCGGACCAGACATCGGTTACGTCGACGGACTCTTTGCCCGCGAAGCGGTGAGCGGTGGACACCAGGGCGACCAAGGGCTCGGTGTAGAGCGTCGTCACGGCGAGGTCGTCGGCCGGTATCGGCAGCGGTGCGCGGATGACCAGAGCGTCGATCTGCCGATCCACCAGCGCACCGGCGTCTCGGGAACTGAGGTGACGGGTGCGGACATGGGCTCCGGGATAGCGGTTTCGCAGGTCGCGGATGGCGGGCGTGATGACGAGATCGTCGGCGTACCCGATGGTGATCGTGCGGGCAGGCGCCGCGGCGCGCGCGGTGAGCACCGCTTGCTCCGCGCTGTGCACCAGTTGCTGCGCCCGGGGGAGAAACGCCGCGCCGGCGGCGGTGAGCCGGCTGCCCTGGCTGGTGCGTTCCAGCAGGCGTACACCGAGCGCGTTCTCCAGCCGCTGGATCTGCCGGCTCAGGGAGGGCTGGGCGACCCTCAGCTCCTCGGCCGCACGAGCGAAGTTCAGCTGCTCGGCGACCACCAGAAAGTACCGGACCAGCCGCAGATCCAGGTCAGGGAGCACGCTCCCAGGCTACCTCGTCATGCAGTTCCTGTATGACGAGGTGCGAAAGGGGTCTTGGACGGCCGCCTCTGCCCGATGATGTTCTGAGGACATGACCGTTGCTTTCGTCAACGGTGTTCCTGTGACTCCTGCAGTGTGGACGCCCCTGATCAACGAGCTGCCCGAGGCTCTGCGGCGAAAGGTGGTTCTGCTCGCGCCGCCTGGCTTCGGCTCGCCGCTCCCCCGGATTTCGGGGCCATATTCGACGACTACCGGAACTGGCTGATCAACGAGCTGTCGCGGTTCGACTCGCCCCCGGACGTCGTCGGCCACGACTTCGGCGGAGGATACGCCCTCGAGGTGGCGATGACCGGGAGTCAGGCATGACATGCGCCGAGAAGGGTCACCACACTCGCGCTCTACCCTTATGCCACAAGGAGAAAAATGCGGTGGCGGTCCTACAATCCAGGCAATGTACAGCACAACGCGGTGGTCACCGTAGCTCTCAACGCCAGAGCGAACGTGCGCTTGATGACAAAGGTCAACTTCGCCGCCTACCAACGACAGCAATTCTACAAAATGACTGGTGGAGTAGCTGTCACACCACTCTTCAAGATGGCCATTCCACAAAATGGTTATTGGTACGTCGTGCTGGACGTTGAGGGTCTGAATTCGCCACTGCTCCCGGCCGCGGTATCCGTCGCACACTGACAGATAGCCCTCTACGGAGTGCTGGTCGGGCACGCGGCCAGGGCCGGAACCCGGAAGGTCGCACCTTCCATCCGCGCGACGATGCCGAATGACGTGTCGAAGAACCACACCTCGTCGTGGAACGTCGCGTCCATGAACTTCGGCGTGGAGATGAACTGGGCATCGTGAAAGAGCGCCTTGCCGATCGCACACCCCGTGAGGTCGAACTCGATCAGGGTCGCTCCCCGGAGATCCAGGTCGTACGGTTGATCGCGGAGCAGGTTGGCGAGAAGGTGCTGGACGGTGATCCGGACCTGCCACTCCTCGTGCTGCCGGCCCAGCAACAACAACCGCGGCCGCTCTGACAGGGTCACCGACCACGAGAACGCTCTCTACCTTCGAGAAGACACCCTGCTTGACGCCGACCGCGTGTTCGGTCCTGACGGGCGCACGGTCCTCGAAGCCGATCTGGCCGGTGCCGACGATCACGCCACAATCGAACGCAAGGAAGAACGAGCGCGGATCCAGCGACAGCTCGCCGAGATCGCCAAGAAGCAAGCATCAATCCTGAAGCAAGCGCAGCAAGGGGACCCGGACGCCCCCGTTACGGCCGCATTGCGAGGCAGCTACAACGAACTAGCCAAGGACGAGAAACAACTCCAGGCGAAGATCGCCGCCCTTGACGAGTTGGACTCTTCAACGCCTCGGGGGATGACAGCCGATGAAGTGCCTCTGATCGACGCGCTTCCCTATCTCGCGTCAAACCTCGCAAAGGCGCCAGAACCATACCTGCGGGCGCTGCTCGAAGCCGTCCAGCTCGCCATCGTGGTCCACGACGACGGCGAACATGCGACAAGGACGATCAAGCTCCCGGCAGACAAGCTGCCGGAGATCACTCACGTAGCGGAAAGGATCACCGACGTGACGCCCTCCCACGAAACTCCCGCGCGAAGCCGCGCCTGAGCTTGTGGGGATGTTGTCTGTGCCCCCGGCGCGGCACGAACAGCATCTACATGGAATCAAAACCCTCGTGAGCTGCGGATCTCGGCGACGACCGTGATCGAACGGCACCGCCGCAAGGCCCGGTGACCGCTATGACCACCACGAACGGTGCAACATCGTCCGGCCCGTGGCGCGAACCGGCTCTTGCCGTGCGGCTGCACTGCCCTGGTCGCCCTCGGCGCCGCCTACGCCTCCTACCGCCACGGACGAGACTTCGCCCTCCAATTCGGCGCCGACCACACCACCGCCGCCATCTGGCCACTCATCGTCGACGGCCTCCTCATGATCGCCACCGTCGAACTCTGGAAACCCGCCGACACCGACCGGACACAAGGCCGCTGGACCGCATGGCTCGCGTTCGTCTTCGGAATCTCGCTGTCGCTTTGCGCCAACATCGGCTCTACACCCGACCTGAGCATCTTCGGCTTAACCGTCGCGGCCTGCCCTCCCCTAGCCTTGCTCCTCGCCGTCGAACTCCTCAACCGAGCACTCAAACGACACCGCGCCAAACCCACCAACCAAAACCTCACCCCCAGCGACCACCCCGCCGCATCACCCGAAACGACAGGCCTACCCGCGCCGACCCCAGCTGAGCAACAGCCGTCAACACCAGACGAGCCGAACCAACCACACACCGCGACCGCCGAACAACTGATGTGGGCTCACTACCTCCGCGAACGTTCGCAAGGCCGCACACCCTCCGGCGCCGAACTCGACCGCGTCGCCGGAACCCACAACTACGGCCGCCGCATCCTCCGAAAATGGCGCAGCGAAGGCATCCTCTCGCACTCAGCCCCCGAGTCGCATCGGCCACGCGAAACACCGTCGACGCCTCAAACGATGGCACCGCCGAACCCACTTCCGCACGCCGACACCGCAAAACGAGAACTCGCCGAATCAACGCCCTAAAGTTCGATCCGACCCCATGATCAGCGTGAGCACCACCCAACTGAACGAAAACCAGCATTTTGATCTTCAAAGACCCAGGTCAGTTAGTGTCGTCCCCGCGCGAGCGGGGGTTGGTCGTGGGCCGGTGGCGTCACCTTTAACGCCGACGGGTCGTCCCCGCGCAAACGGGGCTGGTCCCAGGCTGCTCGTGATGTGCAGGTCCGAGTTCCCGTCGTCCCCGCGCAGGCGGGGCTGGTCCCGAGCCGGTCCGGTGATGCTCCAGCGCAACGATGTCGTCCCCGCGCAGGCGGGGCTGGTCCGACCGGGCTCCAAGCTCCACCCGCCGAACGCGGGGCGTCCCCGCGCAGGCGGGGCTGGTCCCGACGCGTGGCGTGCGTTCCAGGCCACCGCGCCGTCGTCCCCGCGCGAGCGGGGCTGGCCCGTTGTTCACCGGCCAGCCTGCTCGGCATCCCGAGTTCTTCCCGCGCGGGCGGGGCTGGTCCGTGTCTCACAGCCCCGGCAGGCGCGGCGCGTGTCGTCCCGCGCAGGCGGGGTCGGTCCCTGGCAGTCGACCTCATACGATCCAGCCGCGCGGTCGTCACCTCGTATGCGGGGCTGATGGTTCGCATGATCCGGCATGAACGCATAGATCAGCGTTGTTTTCCTCGCAGTCGGGATGGTCCGGCGTGTTCGAGGTTGCGTGCCTTCTTCCGCTAGCCGTCCCCGCTCAAGCGGGGCTGTCCGTATCGATGCAAACGAGCTTCCGTCCCATTGCCAGCCTCGGCTCATGCAGCTGGGCTGTTTGCCCGCATTTCTTTGCTACATCGCACGACCAGCGGCACAGGTCCAGGAGACCAGGGTGCCGCCGATGCCAGCCAGCCGACGTTGTGAACGCGGAAATGGGAGCGGCCGGGCAATCGGTTCGCTTTCTTGCAGATTCCCTTGGATTAAATGTCCAATGGTTCGATCGCAGTGATCTTTGAAAGCGTCGGGTGGAGGTCAGGTTGTGTTATCGAGGGGCCAGATCCTATCGAGTGGCGGGATCTGGTTGTTGAGAATTTGCTCAAGCTCAGCCTGCTCACCGCGCAGGGCCTGGCTGTGTTCTCGAAGCAAGTCGTGGTCACCGAGTGCACCGAGAGCGCGAGCTGCCGCGACACGGACTTCGGATCGCCGATCGGCTAACGCGTGTACCAACTTCTGACGTACTGGATGAGCGAGTATGTCTTCCGTAGGGCCTGCGTGACGAAGGCG
Source organism: Amycolatopsis roodepoortensis (assembly GCF_024628825.1). Taxonomy (NCBI): domain Bacteria; kingdom Bacillati; phylum Actinomycetota; class Actinomycetes; order Pseudonocardiales; family Pseudonocardiaceae; genus Amycolatopsis; species Amycolatopsis roodepoortensis. The sequence continues at coordinate 8,148,948 of NZ_CP102415.1, read as the reverse complement.
GCGCACCGCGTTGGCTGCCGCTGCACGTACGCGAGGTGAGCGGTCGCCGAGTCCGCGTGCGAGTGGGTCCAGGGCAGCCAGATCGGCGGTATCGGCGAGGCCGAGCATCGCACCAAGTCGAAGTGACGCGAAGCGGTGTTTCGCCATACGCGTGTAGTCACCGAGCGCATCCACGCTCCGCAGGCGCGAATACCCGAATTGGAAGGCGGTGGGCGGCGGCTCGCCCAAAAAGAATTCAGTGAAGCGCGCGAGGACTTTTGCCCCTTTGCTCCTGGCCAGGGTGACTGGACGGATGAAATCAGGAAGGAACTCCGGACTTCGGTTTGGGTCGCGCTCGACGAGGATTCTGCTTGCCAGAGCAGCCGCCTCGTGGTGTCTCGCCGCGGCCTGGATGACCGCGGCGAGACTTTCGTCGAGTGTGACACTGGTACCGATGACGAGGCTACGCACATATTCGGCGTCGACCGGTTCGCGGCGCAGCTCGGCGAATATCGCCTCCGCCTCGTCGCTCAATGCGCTCGAGCCGAACGTGTCGGTCATTACCCGAACCTCATTCCATACAAACAGCCCACACCGTAGCCGACGTATTTAAGCCATTTGACCCCTACGATACCCCACGCGTTGGCGAATGCGTTGGCTCTCTGAAGGCATCTCCAGGAAAATACGCGATAGAAGAGGCTGGCCCTTGCCCGGGTCGCGTGGTAGCCGTTGCCGACGTACTGGAGGCCGCGGGCCATGCCGACGCCCCACCGGAGCAGGAGGCTTTTGCTGGTGCGTTTGACCCATGGCCAGGCGGTGCGCTTTACCCAGGGTACGACCGTCGAGTTGATCCAGTGGCCGGCTCGTTTCATGTCGTTCATGAAGCCCCGGCCGATGCCGCCGAAGCAGCGGATCATGGATCGTGGTCCCCGCGGCACGCACTGGCCGGTCAGGTCGGTTTCGTTGATGGGGTCGGCGTAGACGTAGTCATAGTCGTTGGCGGATCCACCGTCGACCGGGTCGACGGAGAGGAACCTGCCAAGCAGCGGGCTATAGGGTCGTGCGCCCATCTGGACGATGGACAGTGCACCGGCGTGTTCGTAGGCGCGCTGATGGCGTCCGAGCCAGCCATAGTCCATCTGCCCAGGCTGGTTGTCCGGGACGGCGTCGGCGTTGACGCTGCCCGTGGTGTCGAGCGGCTCCCCGAACGGGGAGTAGGCACGCGAATCGCCGACCTGTTTGCCGGTATCGTCGCAAGTCGCGATGATGTTTCCGCGGACGTCGGGAAGGTCCCAGGTCGCTGTCGGGTGCTCTGCGCTGTGACGGACGGTGTACAGCACGCCGCCCGGCAAGCTGATGCTCTGTGTCAGGAGCCGTTTGTCTGGGCTGAGTGCCAGGTCGGCGCTGTCGCCCTCGGCGGTGTAGGACAGGAGCACGTTGGTCACGATGTCGCCCTGGGACGCGGCACGCTGCGTGACGCGGTCGGTGGCGTCCCGCACGTAGGCGACATCAGCGGCATCAGGACCGACAGTGCGGGCCGTGAGGTGGCGTTCGGTGCTGTCCCAGCCGAGGTACGTGGTGGACCCCCCAGTGGTGAACTCGACAGTGTTGCCGTGGGAGTCGTATTTGATCCCGGTGGTGGCGTTGGCCCCGGTTGTGGCGAGGAGCCGGTCCGCTGCGTCGTAGCAATACCCGGTTTCAGCCGTGCCCGCGGCGGTCTGGTCGAGCAGGCGGACACGGTTGGTGTTGACGCCGGCGTTGGCTTGCGTGCCCGTCGGGCAGGCCGCGGAGGGTGAGGTGAAATCGTAGGTGTAGTGGTGGCCGGGAACATAGGCTTCCACGAGCCGGCCGGCGTTGTCGTAGCTGTAGTTCGGGCCATCGGGCCGAGCGTCGGCGCCGCGCTGTGATTCGTCGACGATGGTTCCCGCCCGTGTCCGGGTCACGTCGGACGTGATGGTGCGGCTATCGCTGGTTTTCCAGGTCAGGGAGCTGGTCTTCCCTGCCTGGTCCGCTCCGATCCCCGTCAGGCTCGCGCCGTTGGCGTAGGCCACGGTCGCCGCTTCCCCGGCGTTGTCGTAGGTCGCTGTGGCCAGGGTGACGGCGCCCAGTTTGACGGTGAGGAGGCGTCCTGCGTCGTCGTAGGTGTAGGCCGTGGTCTGCGGTGCGTCTGCGGGGTTCGGCGGGGTCACCGTCCGCTGGCCGACTCTGCCCGCCAGGTCGTAGGTGGTGGTGGTGCGGGTTCCGTGGACGTCGGTGTAGGAGATGACCCGGCCGAGCCGGTCGGTCTTGGTGGTGATGGTGCCGAGGTTGTCCGCGACCGTGGTCGTGAGCGGGTCACCTCCTGCGGCGTAGGTCGTGGTGACTGTGCGAGCGGCGGCTGCGGAGTTCGGCGGGGATGTCACTGCGATGACGCGGTCCCGGGCGTCGTAGGTCGTGCAGATCCAGTCGCCGGCGACCGATTTGGCCACGACACGCCCTGAGGCGTCGTAGACGTCCTCGATGACACGCAGAGTGCCAGTGGCAGGTGCTGCGGAGGTCAAGGATTTCGGCATGCCGCCCTGGTTCACCGCGGGGCTGCCGGGGACGCAGGGATTGGTTCGTGTCTCGGTGTCGCCGTAGTTGGTGGTCGTAGAGGCGACGGCACCGGACGGCATGGTCTTGGCGGTTTGCCGGAGGTAGCCCGTTCCGGGTGTTTCGTAGCTGGTGCCCTCGGTGAGCTGGGTCGCCCCAGTTCCGGAGGTAGTGCTTGTCGCCAGGCCGAAAACGGGGTCAAGACCGTTCTGGCCGTATTGAGTGGTGGTGACCTTGTCCGGGACGCCGTGGGATTCGCTGCTCGTGGTCGAGGTGGTGAGTCCGTAGCGCGGACGCAGCTGGCTGCCCGGCACGAGTTCCTGCACACCCGTGGGGGTGGTCCAGTTCAGGTCGAGCTTGGCGTAACCGCCGTTGTCGTAGTAGTCGATCCGGATTTTCTTGACCTGGCCGGGCGAGTCGCTGCGGACTGTCGCTTCGCGCCACGCGGGGTTACTGATCTGCCAGTAGTCCATGACCAGCTGGTCGTCGATCCACATCCGGATGCCGTCATCGACGTAGGCCCGCAGCCGATAGTCACCGGTCGCAGGGAACGCGATCTCGCCGGTGAGGCGGAGCGAGAAGACATCCGACGTCAGGCCAGGAGTCACCGCGGTGCCGTACTCCCAGGAGCTCTTGAGAGCGCCCGTCGCGTCCCCGATTCCCGTGGCGTACGCCTTGGGCGCACCAGTCAGCGACAAGTTGTCGTAGAACGCGCCGCCCAGCCCGCGCAGATTCTCGTCGTATCCGGTGTGAGTATTGGGTACCGTGCTCGCGCACGCGGCGGTCGGTGTCTGGCCAGCGAAGCACGATGCCGGCGCCGGTCCGTATTTGTCTGTCGCCCTGTCAGCATGGTCGTAGACCGTGGTCGACATCCGGCCTGCAGGGTCAGTACTCGTCAGCTGCAGGTCACGGGAGTTCCAAGTCTGGCTGCTGACCTTGCCGGTGGCGTCCGTGCTGGACAGCATCCGGTCGGCGTCGTCATAGGTGACCTTGCTGAAGAACCCATCGGCCGGGGTGACCCCGGCGAGGGTCACCTTGGTCGTCTTGGCGGCTGGGTCGTACAGGTAGCCATGTTCCGGTCGGACCTGGTTCGGCATTGGGGCAGGGCTGACGATCTTGGTGACCCTCGGTTTGCCGGCGACCTGCTCGTAGGTGATCTCGCTGCGGTCGTCCGCAGGCTGGGTGCCGGGGTTGGCGGCGAGCCAGTCGACGACCAGCGGCGAACGGTGTCCCGCCATCAAACCATCGGCGTTGTAGACGTAATCGTTGTTCTCCGAACCGGGGTCCTCGATGCGGGCCAAGCGGCCCTGGGAGTACCACAGCCGGGTCTCGGTGCCGTCCCAGTAGCTCACACGACACAGCATCTGCGCCGGCGCCGTCGCATCAGCTCCCGCAGGAGGCGTGACGCCGCCGTAGCAGTCGTTCCCCGCCCGCGCGTAGTGCAGGATCTGGGAACGCTGAGACACGGGGTCCTTGATCTCCCGCAATCGAGACGGGGTTCCGTCGTAGACGTACTGCAGGATCGCCGGTTTACGACCGTCGAGAACCGTCGACTGGCTCTCGAGCTTGCCAGTAGGACTGAAGACGAACACCGTGCCGGCCTCGGTCAGAGTGACCCTCCCGGCGGTGTCCAGGGCCAGGATCCCGTCCTCGTTCTCGGGCGCGGTGTAGCCGCCGGTGCTCTTCTTAGTCCAGGTGTGCTTCGCACCGGTGGCGTCCGTCAGGACGATGTTCTGGTCAGTGACCTTGGCTTCGGTATAGGTGGCTCCGGCGCCGGAAAGATCGGCCGAGAGCGACCACCCTCTAGGCAGTGCCGGCAGGTCATTGGTGTACAGCCACTCGGCGGGAACGATCTGCGGAGGGACCGTTGTGCTGTCGGTCGTGCGGACGAACAGAGTCATCCGGGCGGCACCGGTGGCCTCGGCGTTCTCGACCTTGATCGGCACGCGTTGACCGGCCGTGAGCGTGACATTGGTGGACTGGGTCCAGTTGACGTCACTGGGGACACCGACGTCATAGACCTTGGCGTTGTTGATCCAGACGACCGCGCCGTCATCGTGTACACCGGCGAACTGGTAGGTGCCGGCCTTGGGTGCTTCGAAGAAGCCTTCCCACCGCGTGACGAACCAGTCCGCGGCCAATGCGGGCGCGAATGGAGAGTCCGTGCGCCAGTCGACGTTGACCTGAGGTTCTGTGCGGACGAGTGTCGGTTGCTGGGCGTCGCTGATCAAACCGTTGTGGGACAGGTCCGCAAAGTAGGACGCCTTGAGTCCGCGGCTGTCGGTCTGCTGCGAGTTGTACGCGAAGGTGACACCGGCGGTACCTGCGACAGTCGTGAACGTCGGCGATTCCTGGGACGTGCTGAGGTTGCCGTTGGCGAGGTTGACCGAGAACGGGCCTGCGGTGTCGACCGGGGACGGGCCGTGGTCACCGATGCGCTGATCGACCTTGAGATGCCCGACCCACGTCGGGGTGATCGTGGTCCCGCCGCTGGAGGTCATCGCCTGCCAGGTGTAGGCGACACCGTCCTGCAGGATTCCGGTGGGGACTGTCCACGTGGGAGTGGTCAGGCAGCCGGATTCGACCACGACGCCGGATTTGGCGTCGGCGCCGGTCGCGATGCGGAAGCAGTACTTGACCGCGTCTCCGTCCGGGTCGATCACCGGCTTGACCGACAGGGTCGGGGTGAGCGAGGTCGACACGGTGCCGTCGGCCGGTGCCACCAGACTCGTGGCCGGTGCCGGGGATCCGGTGTCGACGGTCAGGGTGGCGTTGAGGTTCTTGTAAGTCCAGGTTCCCGGGTTCTCGGCGCCGATCAACATGAAGAACACGCTGCCGTCGCGAGCGTTGACCCGGTCGCGTATGAACCCGGTCAGGCCTTCGCCGACGAAGCTGCCGACGTCTCCGACCAGGGCGCTGGTCATGTAGCCGCCGACACCGTTGAAATTGAACGCGGACGCGTGGTGAAGGTTCGCATTCCAGGTCTTGACCGATCCGACGACGCTGGTGTTACGGGTCAGGTCCATGCGGGCGCCGACGACGGTCTTGCCGAACAGCGGCGTGTAGTCCACGTTGAAGACGCTGCGGTTGTAGGTGTCGCCCTTGGCCTGGCTGTTACCGATCCGCAAACCACACGCGTCACAGTTCGTACCGTCGGAACGGTACGAATGGGACTCTTTCACCCCGTAGGTGAAGGTCGGGTCGACGTAGACGGGGTAGACCCGCTTCGGGTCACGCAGCCAGTTCGCGTCGACGGCGACGGTCAGCCACCAGTCCGCACCGGCCTGCTCGAGCGAGTAGGTGCCGCCGGTCATCGCGGGCGCGGTCTCGCCGTTGCCCGCGGAGTCCCAGGTCTCGATCGGCGGCATCACGATCTTCGCCGCCCCGGCCTGATCGGCGAGGACGACGGTGCCGTTCTCCAGTTTCGGGGTCAGGCCACCGGTGTTGAGCTTGAACTTCCACGACGAACGGCCATCAGCGGGCAGTCGCTTGAGCTTGATGGTCTCCTTCACCGCGCCCGGCGTGACCTCGTACTCCAGATCCGTCCCGGCCGCGACCTCCGCATACGTGACGGAATCACCCTTCACCGCGGCGGTCGAACCCGCGGCCTTGTCCATCGCGAGGCTCGCGGTATGCCCACCGGACTCCACCTGCAATACCGCGGTGTCGTCGGCCTTCGTCGCCAGCGACGGGCTCAACGGATGCTGATCCACATCGGCGCGCTTCGTCGCAGGGTCGGTCGACAGACTGGTCTGGACCGGCTGCCAGTTCCCGGCCGCGTCCTGCACGTTCAGCGGCTCGTTCGACTGCCGCACCGACCGGGTGCCATCGGGGTTTTCGTACTCGGTGACGAACGTCGACCGCGACACCGGCTTCGACCGCTGCGGATCGAAATGACTGCCCGCACCGCCGTCAAGCCGCGACCTGGCTGCGAAATCCGCTGTGGATGGAGCCGCCGGCTGCACCGCAGACGCAGCCGGCGAGCTCAGAACCGCCACCTCACGAGGATCAATCGGCATAGGAGCCGCTTCTGCTCGCGGCGGTGTCGACACCGCCTGTGCACTGCTGGCGACCAAGGTCACGATCAGCGCCAGCGTCAAACTCCTGGCCCACGAGGATCTTTCCAAGGCACGACGCGGTCTGAACACAAGCAACCCCTCCCCCATGGCGGTCTTCCCGCCACCCCGATCCCCGTCGCGACGTGTGGACGCCGCTGGCGCGGTAGCCGGTTTAGACCAGCCGAGCCGTTTGATCGTCGCGACCACACACAGTCGTTACATAGCCACCTGAGGTGAACCTCACTCTTGCCAAGCGCCGACGGATCCCGTAAAGACACTGACCACAGCACAGCCGGAGCCGAATCGGGCAAACCGCTCAGTCTCCGGAAGGAGTGCTCACCTCACCTCGGGCAGGAGATCCGTGAACCAGTACGCCCCAGCTCGTCCCGTTTCGACGAACGAGCTTCCGCGTCACCCGCACCGCCGCCCGTGGCGACGCTCCGGGCAGATCGCGTTGTGGCTCTTCACGATTGTCCCGTTCGGGCTCGCCTTGGTCACTGCCGCACGAGCGCCGAAAATGCACGTATTGCTTGACTATTGGCATGTATTCGCGAAAATCACCGACGACAACGGCGATCTGCTAATCGGCCAGGTCTTCACCTATCACCTCGAGCAGCCCTTCGTACTCCCTTCGCTGCTGTTCTGGGCAGACGCGGCATGGTTCGGTGGGGACAACCGGATCCTGACCGTGCTCACTGTGCTGCTGGTAGCCGGGACCGTGACGGCGCTGTACTCGATGCTCCCCGGCTCCCTTTCCACCACAACGAGATCCGTCGTTCTGGCGGGCTTCTCATGGTTGCTGTTCAGCTCACACGCGGCGGAACTGTGGCTGCAGGGCACCAACGGGATCAGCTGGATCCCCGCCGTCTTTTTCTGCGTACTCGCGATCGCGTGCGCGCACCGGGGCCTCACGTGGGTAGCGGGGATCGCCGCGGTGCTGGGTTGCCTCAGTTTCGGTGCGGCATTGCCGATCTGGTTCGTCCTCGCGTTGATCGCCTGGCTGCGCAAAGACCCCCGCCTGCGCATCGCGCTCCCTGGCATAATCGGGATTGTCGTTGTCGTGACATGGTTCCTGACCAAGCCATCCGGCCAGCAATCCCTGGCCACCTCGGCGTTCGACCCCGACGGCAGGCTTTCCGTCCTGGCAGCCGCACTCGGCGCGCTGTGGTCGGCCGACATCGCCGTCGTCGCGGTGATCGCCGGCGGGATCACGGTCGCCGCGCTCGCTTACCTCGCCCGCGAAGTGACCCCCCGAGCTTCCGGTTGGATCGCGCTCGCCACCTACGCCATCCTGCTCGCCGGCATGCTCGCGATGGGCCGCACGACCGACCAACTACCCGGCGGCAACGTCGGACTGATCAGCCGGTACGCCGTCATCGGCGCACTCGCCACCAGTGCCCTGCTGGCCCTGGTGGCCATCAACCGTCCACAATGGCCACTCCGGCACCTGCTCATCGCCACCGTTACCGCCGCGCTCCTCACCCACGCCATCGGTGGCGCCAAAGCCGACCGGGTCCGAAACGACTATGGTCCCCTGAACCTCGCAGCCGTCGCCCTGCGCGTCGACGCGCCCACCGTCCTCGACGCGCTGCGCATCCAGCGCGCCGCCGCCCCCGCCGCCGGCTCACTCGGCGCCTACCCGTTCAACGACACATTCACCCTCGGCTGCGGCGGCCCCGAACTCGGCAGCCACATCTCGACACCGGCCCCGCTCCCCCGCAGCGCCGAACCCGGGAACACCCGCGGCGAAACCGGCACTCCCTTTACCGGGGACACGCTCCTCAGCGGCTGGGCCACCGTCGGCGGCACGCGGGCCGACTGCGTCCTCGTCGTCGACCATAACGACGTCGTCATCGGCGGCGGCCTCATCGGCCTACCGAGTTCGGCCGCCAAGACGAAGGAACCCGCGCCGGAAGGCATGGCCTGGCAGGCGGTCGCACCGCCCGGAGCCGCGATCGGCGGGGTGATCGCCGTCAAAGAGGGCAAGCTGTACAGAATCCAGGCATCCGCGAGTTAGCCCTTGAAGCCCGACGACTCGAATGCCCCGCAGAGTGAAATCGCTCCTGGGAACGATCACACCAATGGCATCATGCGTCCCGTCAGGTGGTAGCGCGCCCCGCTACCGGGCTGGTCTTTCTTGCGGCCTCGAGCAGCCACCGTGATCCCTGCGGGCCGGGATATCCGTAGCAAACGGAGCAGCGCACCTGGCTATCTCCTCGAGCTCCGCCACCACCTCAAGTAACTCCCTTGACGGAGTGCGCGGTGAGCAGTAGGCCTCTGTCCAGCACGTAGTCCCCTCGACTCGGTCCACGACCACCAGCACTCTGTCGTCATGGCCTGACGCCGTGGCCGCCGGCGCGATGACGGCCTGGCGCCAGCGCAATTGGCCGCGCCTTCACATACGGCCATACGTCGTACGCATGTTCGATGTGGTGATTCCATTTGCCACGGTACTTACTGGACCGTTCGGCGGTTGTCGACCTTAAGACCAGCTGGGTAAATGATCACATGAATCTTCATCGCCGATTACCACGCGCCGCAGCATGCGGAATCGTTGGTTTGATGGTTCTATTTCTCATGACAATTCCGGTATCGCCTCCCGCCTGGAGTATCCCGACAGACGGAACGACCACGGAAGCCACGCCTCCCGATTCGGACGTGGGGGCGCCAGTCGATGACACGGCCACGGAAAGCTCGGCGGACGGCACAGAGATGGACTCGCCGGAGGACGACGCGGACATCGAGGGGCCCGAGGCCACACCGGACATTAAAGCTCCGCCAAGCACTCCGGATACCAATAAATCAGCAGTACGGGACCGCGAGGCATTGCTCAGCGGCAAGCATTCGACCGGACCGAAACAAGACACGCAAAGCAAGGCGGCCGCGAGTTGTACCACCACAGATTTCAGCGTGGAGCCCCCGATCTATTCAGTTGTGGCGCTCAATCGAATATTTGGACGAGTTCGGCTAACAGAAGATCAAGTTCTGAGGTGCCAGGGGCAGAGTATCGAAGTCTGCGCGATAATGTACCCTTTTACCGACACGGTGAAAGACTGCGCAGTCCGGGAAATCGTATCTGGCACCACCTTATATGTAAGCAACGGCATCGTGGACTGCGCCGGGACCTGGGCGACGCTCGCCGGCTGGAAACACGAGACCGCTGGTCGCTTGTCATCGCCCAGCAGGTATCACGTCGCCGAGGACGGCAGTTGTCAGGAAGGCGAAGCCGATGACAATAAGCCCATCTCCAGGGACCTGGAGATGGTTATCCTGGCTTATCAGGCCAGAATCCCTGCAACCGAGAATACCAACGACTACCAGTGGGACGCCAAGAGCCCTGGCGAAATCGCGAACATCATCACCTTGATGAAGGCGGCGAACAGCGGAACCCCTGAGGGCAGACTTGAGGCGGACCGCGGCCTGGAAGAGTACGACTACGAACTCGAGTTCATCACAGACACGACCACTGGCCGAAACCATCTTCTGCTCTATGAATTAAACCCGTTCAATCGTGGCTGGGGCCTGTACGTACTGCGCTATGACGCAACGACTGCGCCAGCGAACACGGCAGTCGAAGCTCCTCATCCGATTCACGACGAGCTGTCCGTCAAATTCGGCATCAAGACTTTCATCGACCTTGACGGGAAGATGTTCGCGATGGCCGGCACACATCGCTACAACAGCACCGAGGTGCGCGACCCGGTAAAGTATCCGAAGAGTCGGATATCGGATATGGCACGCAGCTACGAAAGTCTGTTCCACAAGGTGCACACCAACTTCACCACCGGACACCCAGCCATCACACGGGGAACGTGGAGTCCGACTCATGTGGCCCAGGTCCATGGTTTCGAGGCGCGAGAAGGATACCCGGAGGTCGTGCTCAGTAACGGAAGTTGCCAGCCTCATTCCAAGCTCCGAACCTTCGCCGAGAAGGTTCGCTACAAGGGCGTCTCGGCTGGAGTTTTCGAAGGCGACGCCACGTGTTCCAAACCATCAAGGAACTATCCCGCTGTCGGCGCGACGATGAATCCGCAGGCGAAACACACACGAAAGAAAGGTGGCTACTTCTATCATGTCGAGGCCGTGAGGTCACTGCGGTTCGACCCCGCCCGGTATCACCTTGTCGCCAAAGCATTTGGCGAAACCCTGTTCGAAGGTGGCACCGGCATGCCTGCGAAGATCGGCCCGGCACCCGGGTTCGATCCCAACGCGACGGCGGCCTACGCCCGGACACACGCCCGGAACTACAACGGCAACTATTGGAACTGGAATCACCGAGGCCCTGCCGTCGGGGGTGACAGCCCGAACTTCGTGAGCCAGGCTTTGGCAGCCGGGGGCTGGCAGTGGTACGAGCCCGGAGACGGAGAGCTCGGCGATCACCAAAGCAGCAACTACTGGTACTACAGAGGAAATGCCGTAAACGGCAATGGCGTCGGCGCCACCACCTGGTCGTGGGTCAACGCTGAGACCTGGAGTTCGTTCGCGAGAAAGTCAGGCCGCGTGACGAAGATCAAGTATCTGAGTGACGTCGGCCTCGGCGACGTGGTGCAATTCGCTTTGCCGGACTCCAAGACCAAAGAAAACCGGTCGATGATCGTTACTGGTTTCGATTCCAGTGGGCCGCTGGTGAGCTATCACTCGCCAGACGTGTACAACGCGCCTCTGTGGTCGCTGTATCAGAGTCACAACCTGAACTGGGCGGATTCGGATGTCGCGAACGTGCATCGCCCGGGCATGGCGTTCTCGGCCTGGCGAACGGTGAGCGTGAGCGATCACGCGCACCGTGACAGCGGAGTTTCTCAGCCTGGAGTACCCACAACCCAAGCGCGGTTGGAACTGGACAGCCTTGCCCTCGGCCCAGAGGGATCGATGGAGGGATACGACCGAAGCCAGTTCCCCCATTGGAACGTTGTCAACGGCTGCAACACCCGGCAGACCGTGCTCCGGCGCGACGGCAGAGCAGTCCGGCTCGGCACTGGCTGCCAGCCGGCATCCGGTATCTGGTTCAGCGAGTACGACGGCCTTAGCCACACCTCTCCGGACGATGTCGAGATCGATCATGTCGTCCCGTTGGCCGAGGCGTGGCGCTCCGGCGCCAACGCCTGGACCCGTGAGAGACGCAGTGACTTCGCCAACGATCTCGCCGGGCCGCAACTGAGAGCGGTGACCGGCACGATCAACAACTCCAAGCGTGACAAAGACCCGGTGGCCTGGGTGCCGCCACGTGCAGGCGCGCACTGCGGATACGCCAAGCACTGGATCCACACCAAGTTCCGGTGGGGACTGAGCGTGCAGATCGAGGAAAAGGATGCGCTGCGTACGATGCTCGGCCGGTGCCCGGACTGAGTGACGCGTCAAGTTTGAGCCTGGCAGGCCCTGCGGATAAGGCCGCGGGGCCTGTCACGGTGCGTGCCGCACCACCGGGTCAGAAATTGCCGTTCGCGGTGGCCTCGGCGGTGCGGTCACGTGGCGTCCCAGTAGTAGCGCACGGACGACAGGTCCCCCCGGGCTACCGCTGCGGGGTCGCCGAACAGGTGCGCGATGCCGCGATCCCCCCATCCAGTGTCGTACACGTCCTCGTCGATCGTGATCAAGACCTGACCAGCAGGCTCGCTACTCGAGGGATAGGCGCGCCGCCCGCGTGGGTCTTCCTGAGTGAAGCCGGCGCTCCCACCCAGCGAACTACCGTGGACGAAGTCGTCACCGAATGGGCCATGACCGCCGAGGACATGGAAGTTCCATCCGTTGTACAAAAGATCTAGTGCATGATCACTGCGTTCCCCGTCCAGCAGGGCCAGTTCGCGAACCAGCGTCGCGAGATCCCCTTCCTCGTCAACGTCGAACTCGGCCAGTTGCGGAAGCGCCAGGCCGACTGTGAAGCTCACGCCGCGCGCCTCGACAGGACCAAAGGGTGCGTGCACACCGGGATTCTGGCTGACCATGTGCCACGGTGTCGGCGACGACGGGGACGCCACCGGGCGTGCAGTGGTGTCCGGATACCAGCGAACCTCGAACCCTTCCGTCCCTTTCGTTTCCCCGTGTGTGAGGCCGAAACTCGGGCTGTCTGCGCCGACGAACCACTGGAACAACCCTGTCGATGGAAAGCCGGGCAGCGGACCGACATCGGCAAAGTTGACCTGAACGACGCAGAACATCGGCACGTCGTTGTACCGCGGCCACGACACGCCCTCAGGCAGGTAAGGATGACCAGCCAGATAAGACGCCACAGCCGACTCAGGCCGGCCGCCATCCAGCCGCAAATCAGCGGAGGGAAGAGAAACCTGCCGAAGAAGCGGCCGCAACTCGTCGATCACTTGCTGACGTCGCGTCTCGTCGACGAACCCGTTCATACCGCCGACGATACAACGGCGGCACCGGCGATCACGGCCACCGGCATGCTGCCACCACGGAATCAGCCTCGGTAGTCGCGGAAAGCGCTGAGCGGTCTCAAGCGCGCCGCGACGCCGAACTGAGCCGGTCAACGAGGACTTGGCCTGGCAACTCGGTCCGGCGCGTCGGGGTGAGCAGCGCCGCTCGCCGGCTCTGTGAAGGAAGCAAGCTGACGTACAGTGGGCCGCTGTGCCCAACCCAAGACTCTCGGTCGGCCTGTTCGCAGTGGCCGGCGCCCTCGTACTGGCCGCGTGCGACGGCTCCGCCGCGCCGGACGCAGCCGGCCTCGACCCCGCGAAGTGCGCTGACCCGAATTTCGCCAGTGCTCACGCGGATTTTTGCGTCGACAACGCCTCCGTGCCGGAGACGCCGGCAGCCGAAGCCGCCACCTTGTCCAACGGCTTGAATGTCCGGATCATCTCCGCGAAGTCCGAGACCGTGGATTCGAACGGCTACGACTCCGGCCCAACCGCGAGTGTCCTGGTAATAATAGCTACCGAGATCACGAATACCGGCAACGCGACCTTCGTCTTCCCGACGGCGAAGGGAAATGTCCGTGCGGAGTTGTTCTACGGCCGCAACCACGCCAAGGCGACGAACTCAGCCGTTCGACAGGGTGACTCCACCGACCTACCGGAGCAGCTCGCCGCAGGCGGATCGGTGACTATGACGTCGACCTTCACGATGCGCGCCGGGGGCGCGGACAACGTCGTCTTCCGGTTCAACCCCGACAACACCACCACAGACGACATCACCTTCACGAACGTCCAGACCTTGTACAAATAACGCTCACGCGACTTCCAGCCCCGTCACCGCCCCCCGGGCTTCTTCGTCACCGCGGAGATCGGCGAGAGTCCTGCCCTCGCTTCGGGTACTCATAGTTCCCCGACGTAGATCCGGGGTCGCAGACTTCGCCAACTTCACCGCACTCGCGAGGACAAGAAGCCGTCGCGCTCACCGCTGAACCTCAGGAGCTGCTCCATGCGCAGAGAGACGACGGTTAACTGGTACGAGTCTTTTCGAGTCGACCTCAGTCGATCCAGCTGGGACGTTTGCGATCGCTCATGCCCTGAGTCGATCTCGGTCGACCTCGCTCGACGTGTAATTTCGCCCTTAAATCGCCCCTAGTTCCTGACGAAGCACCAGCCCACGCAAGCTGGACCACCTGATCGAGGATTCCGATCAGGTACGAAGCTGCCCAGACTGACCAAAATTCGCCGGTATGATCTTCAAACACCCAGGTCAATTAGTGTCGTCCCCGCGCAGGCGGGGTTGGTCCCGGTGTCTCGTGGGTGACGGTGCGTGGCGGTGAGTCGTCCCCGCGCAGGCGGGGTTGGTCCCGTGGCATCGTGTTCCCAGCCCGGCATCGCGACGTCGTCCCCGCGCAGGCGGGGTGGTCCCGTGCCGTGCGCACCGGGCACGAACCTCTCCGTGTCGTCCCCGCGCAGGCGGGGTTGGTCCGTGGAGCGGCCCGAACAATCCCGAAGGCGCCGCGTCGTCCCCGCGCAGGCGGGGTTGGTCCCGCGAGCACGACGTCCGGTGACCGGCCCGCTTCGTCGTCCCCGCGCAGGCGGGGTTGGTCCCGGTCCCGGACGCCCAGCAGGTTTCCGGTCCGAGTCGTCCCCGCGCAGGCGGGGTTGGTCCGGAACTGCGCGGCTCGCTGCCGCGTCTCGATCTGTCGTCCCCGCGCAGGCGGGGTTGGTCCCCCGATCACCCCGCCCAGTCCGACGCCACTAGCGTCGTCCCCGCGCAGGCGGGGTTGGTCCCGCGCCGGACAGATTCGCGTTATCCAGGCGGGCGTCGTCACCCGCACAGGCGGGGTTGGCCCCGCGTGTGGGATGCCGCGGTTTCGTTCAGGAGGTCGTTCCCGCGCAAGCGGGGCTAGCCCCTACCGGACCTCGCATCCCAGCGAGGTAAGGAAGTTCTCCCCGCGCGAACGGGGTGGTCCGGGCATCCTCGGCCGGTCAGTCACCCTGACGTTGTTCTCCCCGCGCGAGCGGGACTGGCCCGCCGGCCGCGTCACTTACCGCACGCAAGCTCAGGTTCTCCCCATGCGAACGTGGCTGCCTCGCGACTGGGCGGGTTCCCACGACCCTAGCCAGACGTCACCGCACCGCATCGTCAGGCAACACCGCAGCAGCCGTAACCCGCCTGTGCCACCATCGCCGAACGGCACAAGTCTCGTCACTGCTCCCTTGCGACCGCCTCAACGACCTTCAATGAAGCTCTCGAAAGACCTCAGGTCGGGGTAACCATCCGGAGCGCCCACCACTCGTTCATCAATGACGTGGACCTCAAAGCGCCCAAGGTCATAGCCCCGGGCTTCCCACGCCATGTCACTCGTCTCCACACGCCACTCACGCCCAGTGACACGCTCCCGTACCAGCCAACCCAGCTCATCCACCTCCTTGACTCCGCGTCACGTACCGACCGACCACGCAACCCCACAAACGGTAGAACGCATGTTCGCATCCAGCCTCAGCTGGGTAGCGATCGAACGGCGCCTCTGGCGCCGACGTGCACGGTAGCGCTCTTCCAGCGTGCCGAAGGTAGGTCCGCCGGCTGGATGTAGCTCTGCATGAGAGATCCCTCGCGCAGCGCGATCACGGGGCGGGCGATGCCGTCGTGGTCGGGATCCTCGGCACTACCGCTTTCGTCTTGCTCACACAGCGATCTCCAAGAGCGGCCTCAGCGTGCATCGGACTCTTGCGTCGTGGTCAGCGAGCACTTGTGCTGCCTAAGCATCGCGTAGAACTTGAACTCCGTCGAAATCAGGAACCAGGTCCGGCTGTCGTGACTCACCTCGGCGAACCTTAGATTGTCTGGCTATGACTGTTTGAGTTGACCGCAGATGTTCGTGGGTTGTGACCGCACTTGCGGGTCGAGTTCATGATCAATGTTGGTGGGAATTGACCGCGCTGGTGAGGCTAGGGCGGCTGGTGTCCTCGGTTGATCCAGCTGTGCATGATTTCGGCGGCGAGCCAATGCCCGCGGCTTTCTGCCTCCTCGACGACCGGGATGCCGTTGCAGCGCCGGAGTGGGTCGGCCCCGCGAGCGAGCAGGAACGCGGTAGCGTCGGCGTGTAGCGGCTCGCCGGTCTGGATGTGACCGTCGTGTTCGACGTCGATGGCGTGGCGGAGAAGGGTCCAGCCGTCGCCGTTGTCGTCCTCGATGTCGTGACCGGCATCGAGGAGGTCTCGTAGCCGGGGTAGGTCTTCGAGTTCGATGGCTTGGTGAGCTGGTGACCAGGACATGGCGTGCCTCTGCAAGATCGATGCTGGTTCTGTCGCACGATATCCGGCCGAGGCAGATGAGAAGTCGCTGGGTTGCGGCGATCTCGACCTGTGCTCGTGAGGCCAGCGGCTGTCCGCGATCGGTGTCCCGGGGTCGAAACGGAGCTGCGCGTCATCGGGGCTGGTGCCGAGGGCGTGGCCAATCTCGTGCCAGGCGCTGCCGCTGGCTCGTGCGTCGTGCACTAGCTGCGGCAGAAATCGTTCGGCCTGTTCGATCAGGCTAACGACCAGGGCGATCGTGGCGAGGTCGTCGCCGAGCCAGCAGCGGCGGCGTTCAGCGAGGGTGGCCAAGGCCTCATCGATCAGGTCGAAGGTGTCATCGCCGCTTCGCGGGCTTGGAGCGTTGCTGGTCATGGTCCTCTGCCTGGGCTCGGCTGTGGGCGAGGCGATAGGAGTCGGTGCCGGTTTCGATGATGTTGCCGCCGAAAGTGAGGCGGTCGACGATGGCGGCGCAGAGCCGTGGGTCGGTGAAGGTTTTGGTCCAGCCGCCGAAGCTTTCGTTGGAGGCGATCGCGACGGACGCCTTCTCTTCGCGTTCGGTGAGAACCTGGAAGAGCAGTTCGGCGCCGCGGCGGTCGAGTTCCATGTAGCCGAGCTCGTCGATGCAGAGCAGGTCGACGCGGCCGTAGCGGGCGATGGTCTTGGCGAGCACCATGTCGTCGGCGGCCTCGACCAGCTCGTTGACCAGCTTGGTGGCCAGGGTGTAGCGGACCCGGAACCCGGCCATCGCGGCTCGGTGCCCAGTGCGATGAGCAGGTGGGACTTGCCGGTGCCGGAGTCGCCGATCAGGCAGAGCGGCAGGCCTTTCTTGACCCATTCGCAAGTGGCGAGAGTGTGGATGACGGCCGGGTCGACGCTGGGGTTTGCTTCGAAGTCGAAGGCGCGCAACGACTTCTCCCGCGGGAACGCGGCTGCTTTGATGCGGCGCTCGGAGCGGCGACGGGCTCGGTCGTCGCATTCGGCCATGAGCAACTCGGCGAGGAACCCGCGGTAGGACATCTGCTCCCGGGTCGCCGCCTCGGCGATGTCGGGGAACTGGGTGCGGATGGTGGGCAGGCGCAGCAGGCGGCAGGCCTGATCGACTGCGGCGTCGGCAGCTTGCTCGGTCAGGCCGCGATGGCGTTGAGCGGTCATGTGTTTGTCCCTTCTCTGGGAGTTCGGTGGCTGGGCAGCAGCTGGTCGTAGATCGCCACCGACGGCAGCGGCCGGGTGTCGGGCGGCAGCTGGGTCAGCCGCCGTTCGGTCAGCGAGGCCACCGCCGCGGCCGGGACGACCCGGTCGGAGGCCGACGGTGGTGTGATGTCGGTGTCGGCGGCCTTACGGGCTTCGAGCGCGACCGCGTCCGCGGTCAAAGCGCCGGCGCGCAGCGCCGCGGCCAGACCGGCGACGACGTGTTCGTGGGTCATGTGCCGGTGCAGCAGCAGGACCTGGATCAGCGCGCGGGTGCCGTCGCGGTCGCCGTGGGTCTTGCGGGCAGCGGCCCACCAGGCGTCGTGCACCGGCGTGAACTTGCCCGCCGCGCGAGCCTGCTCGAGGGCGGTCGCCCCGGGCAATGCGCCGGGCTTGCGGACCAGCGCTTCGAGGTAGTGGTCCAGCTCGAGACGGCTGCCGGCCTTGGCCAGCAGCCGTTCGTGCCGGGCGACCTCGGTGCGGCCGTCGAACACGATCAGCTCGGAGGCATGCAGCAGCACCCGGACCCGGCGCCCGATCACCCGAACCGGCACCGAGTAGCGGTTGGTGCGGATGCTGATCTGGCTGAACCGGTCGACCCGCGGGGTGAACCAGCGGCCGATCTCGAACGGCTCGTCCGGCAACGGCCGCAGCAGCGGCGCCTCGATCGAGAACATCTCGCCGACCGTGCGTGGCCGCGCCCCGATCCGGCGGGTCTCATCGGCGACGTCCCAAGCGTCAACGCAGGCGTTGAGCTCGGCCAGCGAGCCAACCTCGGGAACCGGGACGAGGTGAGTGCGGCGGAACCATCCGATCTGGCCCTCGACCCCGCCCTTCTCGTGCGCGCCCTGCGAACCGGGCTGGCAGTAGAAGGGCTCGATAGCCCAATGCGACCGGAACGCGGTCCACCGCTCGGTTTCCACCCGCTGCCGCGAGAACCCCAGCACCTGGGCGACGACCGCGGCCTTGAGATTGTCATAGCGGATCTGGCCAAGCGGGACACCACCGAGCACCCGGAACGCATGCTCGTGCCCCTCGAAGAACGCCTCCTGTCCACCCGACAGGGAAATCTTGTGGACGGCCTTGCCGGAAAAGGACAGCCGCAGCGAGAACAGGAAACACGTCACGAGCGTGCCGCGCCGCCGCACGGCCACCTCACCGAAGTCGACCTCCGCCTCCTGCCCCGGCCGATGCGACTGCGGTATGAACACCTCGGCAGGGCCGCGGCCGACCTCGGTCCGGATCTCAGGCTTGCGGATCGCGACGTAGGCGCGGACGACCTGATACGACACGTCGGCCATGGCGTGTTCGTCGATCAACCGGTCGAAGATCCGCTTCACCGTGTGCCGCTGTTTCCGCGGCGCATCCAGATCAGCGCGCAGGATTTCGTCGATCACCGACTTGAACGAGTCCAGCTTTGACGGGCGAGGCGGTGGCTTCTTCCTCGGCTCCGGCCACGCCGACGTCAACGCCTTGACCACCGTACGTCGGCCGACGTTGTACTTCCGCTCCAAAGCACGCCCGGACATACCAGCCCGGGCGTCCCGGCGGATCGCCGCGTAGAGCTCTACCTTCGACAGTGGGGACATACGTGCTCCGCCATGCACACGTAGCCGCCCACTGCAAGGGTTCACCCGCGGTCAAATCTCACGAACACCAACTTCGCAACCGCACCGGCCGCGGTCGCAACAGACGAACATTCGCGGTCACATCACGCGGACAAAACCACTAAGCCTTGTCGGCAACAAGCGTGACGTCATTGGCGGTCAGCATGTCGATCAGGATTGCGCCGATTTTCCACCGTCATCGTCCGCACACCCGGCAACGCGACCCTTCACCCCAGCTGGACCAAGCGGCAGAACCCGGCATCACTCGACACCATCCGACACGGAGTTTCACCGGCTCTGACCATTGGGTTCGAGCCCCTGATGGCGCACCGTGAGAAAACAAAGCCCACCAACGATTTTCCCGTGGTTTCTGGGTTGCCGTCGGTGGGCTTTGTTGATGCGTGAGCCCGAAGTAGGCCGCTGATCACTCAGCTGATATTTCTGGCAGGTTTCAAGGGCCAGCGGCGAAAGCGGCAAGCTGCGCGGCTGTACCGGCGAAAACATCCTGGTCGCCGGGGAAGGTGCCCGATTTGGCCCACTGGTAGAAGGTGTACGCGGTCCAGCCCGCGGGCATTCCGGGTGGCCCGCCGGCGTCGGAGGACACCGGAGAGATCCACAACGGCGAATTGGCCGGAATGGTCGTGTTACTGCCGGTGCAGTGGTTCCACCAGCCACGGGTCGTGTAGACCACCGGCCAGCGACCAACACTGTCGTGCACCGTGGTGACGAAATCCGTGAGCCAGGCCGTGACCTGCTCCGGCGTACGGTTGTAACACCAGCCCGCCCAGTCCACGGTCGAATAGGGGTTGTACTCGATATCCAGCACCGGCGGCAAAGTTTTTCCGTCGCCGACCCATCCCCCGCCGTTCGCAAGAAAGAACCTGGCCTGGTCCCCGCCCGATGCTTTGTCCGGCAGGCCGAAGTGATAGGCACCCCGCTTCAGGCCCGCGTTCGCCGAACCCGCGTAGTTCGCCGCGAACGTCGGATCGCGATAGGTAGTGCTCTCCGTCACCTTCATGTAGGCGAACTTGGCACCCTTCGCCGCCACCGCGGGCCAGTTCACACTGTTCTGGTAGTGACTGACGTCAAGGCCTGGCAGTCCCTCCGGCGCGACAGCGTTCACCGAAGCCGCCGACGGCCAGGCTTTGGCCGCACGCTCGAAACTCGGAACAGACGAACCCATGTAGTCCGCCTCTGGATGTGCTGGAGCCAAGGCGTCCGCCGCGGATGCCTGCGCGGCCTCTACAGACACCTGTCCGGCGAGCAAGGCCAACGTCAAGCTTGCTGCCACTCTCGCACGTCTCAAGTTGACCATTATCGAAACCTCTCAAGTCGATGACCCTGCCGCTGTCAATGTCGAAAATCCTGCTTGATCAACCCAGCTACCTATCCGACGAGGGTTTTCACCCGCCGTTATAGCCACACTGATCATCACTCTTTTGACAGAGTGGAAACATGAACGAAAATGCTCGACAATACGATGAATTACAGTCAGCGACTGTTTTCGAGAAGCTCAGAAATCCGCTTCAAATAACCCGATTCCCGGTCGGGCCTTATGCGATAGTAGGACAGCGGGTGAAGTTCAATCGAACGACCATCGTTCAGCGAAAGCACTGGCACGCAGAGCCACACCAGAAGGTAATTGGTCTTCTTCGCGTCGACGGATGCGATCTGCCCCCACGGGATAGGCCCTGAGGACCGCAAGCCCTGCCGCACGACAATCCCGGACTCGTCAACGACGACCCCTCGGCGGAGGCCGACCGCCACTACATAAAGGCCAACGATCCCAACACAGAAACCGATGACCTTTGACGCCGTGTCGAAGCCACTGGCGATCAGGGCTGCTCCGATGCCCGCGAAGGCCAGCCCGGCAAGGACAAGAACCAGGTTCCACGAAGACCTGAACTTCGCCGCCTCTGACTTGCGGCCCTGTTCCGACATTTCCGGACTGCTCCTTGACTGGATTTATGCGTAGGTGGACGTTAACACCCGCGCCGTCGGGGTGTCCGGTGGCCAACGCTTCCGGACACCCCGACCTTGGCACAGCTGTCAGCAGCCGCGGCGGTATACCCGGCAGCCGTAGAATTTCAATCCTTGCGCCCCACCGGAAGCACCAGCGACTACGCCCTTGTGCCACCAGCGCATGCGCTTCCACGTCTTGGTGTAGATCTTGGGCTGCCGCCAGGCCTTGATCCTCCCGAACTTCGCCAGACGGGCACCGACGCCCACTGTGCCGAAGGTCGCGGCGGTGAACAGCGCATCACCGACGTTGGCCTTCCAGGTGGCCTTCCATCCGCCGCCTTGCTGCGCACGCTGCTGCGCGCGAATGGCGAGAGCACCTGCTTGAAGGGCACCGCACGCACCCCAGCCGACCGCAGGCACGAGGCAGGCTCCGGTGGCCACGACCGTGGCGACGGTGCCACGGTTGTTCCAAACCCAAGTCGCGGCTTGGGTGGCCTTCTGGCCGACCCAGCTAGCGGCGTTCGTGAACCAGTTACGCCCGTCTAGATCCAGTTTATTGATCGGGTCGGCCAGCACGTATTCGTAGTCATTGGCCGATCCTCCTTCGACCGGGTCGACGGAGAGGAACCGGCCCAGGAGCGGGCTGTAGGGCCGTGCGCCCATCTGTACGAGCGCCAGCGATCCCGCGTGTTCGTAAGGTCGCTGGTGCTGTCCGAGCCAGCCGTAGTCCATCTGACCTGGCTGGTTGTCAGGCACAGCGTCGTTGTTGACGGCACCCGTGGTGTTCAGCGGTTCACCGTAGGGGGTGTAGCTCCTCAAGTCCCCGAGTTGCTTGCCCGAGTTGTCGCAACTGGCGATGATGTCGCCTCGGACCGACGGCAGATCCCAGCTCTCGACCGGGGCGCTGTTCGCGTAGTTGACCGTGTAGAGGACACCGGCCGGCAAGGTGATAGAACGGGTGAGCAGACGCTTGTCCGGAGCCAGTGTGAGGTCGGTTCCGTCACCGTTCGCCGTGTACGAGTAGAGCAGATCTCCCGAATTGTCTCCCTGTGTGACGCTGCGGCGAGTGATGCGGTCCGTCGCGTCGCGACCGTAGGAGAGGTCCGCCCGGTCGGCCCCGGTGGTCCGGGCCGTGATGTTGCGGTCGGCGGAGTCCCATCCGAGATAGGTCGTCCCGGCGCTGTCCGCGAACTGGGTGGTGTTGCCATGGGAGTCGTAGCCGACAGAGGTGATCGCAAGCGCCCCGGTGGTACCGAGCAGCCTGTCCGCGCCGTCGTAGCAGTATCCGGTCTCGGCAGTGCCCGAGGCGGTCTGGTCCAGCAACCGGACACGGTTGGTGTTGAGCCCTGCGTTGCCCTGGGTACCGCTGGGGCAAGTCACGGGGGCGGGGGACGAGAAGTCGTATGTGTAGTGGTGCCCTGGCACATAGGCTTCGACCATGCGGCCCGCCGCGTCGTAGACGTAGTTCGGCCCGTTCGGACGAGGATCGACTCCTCCTGAAGACTCGTCCACGATGGTGCCGGCCCGGGTTCTGCCGACCTGCGAGGTGATTGTCTTGTTGTCGCTGGTCTTCCACGTCAGCGAGACAGGCCTGCCGGCCTCGTCCTTGCCGATGGAGGTCAGCGCGGCTCCGTTGGCGTAGGACACGCTCGCCGGCTCGCCGGCGTTGTCGTAGGCCGTGGTGGCAAGGACCGTATTACCGAGTTTGGTGCTCAGCAACCGGCCCGCGTCGTCGTAGGTGTCCGCTGTGACCTGCACGGCGTCAGCGGGGTTGGCAGGGAAGGTCTTCTGTTCGGTGACCCGGCCGACGAGGTCGTACCCGGTGGCCGTTCGGACACCGTGGACGTCGGTGTAGGAGATCACCCGGCCCAGCAGGTCGATTTGCGTGGTGATCGTGCCTGCGTTGTCGGCGACCGAGGTCGTCAACGGATCCCCGCCGACCGCGTAGTTGTTCGTGACGGTGCGTTCGGCGGCGGTCGGATTCGCGGGTGTCTTGACCGTGATGAGGCGGTCACGTGCATCGTAGGTATTGCACGTCCAGTCGCCCGAAACGGCTTTGGCGATGATACGACCCGATGCGTCGTAGACCTGCTCGTCGACCCTGGGCTGGCCATTCGCCGGGGCAGTGGAAGTGGTCGTCTTCGCCATACCGGCCTGGTTGATCGCCGGACTTCCCACCGCACACGGATTGCTTCGGGCTTCCGTGTCTCCGTAGTACGCGATCGTGGTGACCGCGCCTGTGGGCATGGTCTTCTTCGTGGCACGCAGGTAGCCGGTGCCCGGAGCCTCGTAGCCGGTGCCGGTGGTCAGCTGTGCGCCGCCGCTTCCGGTGGTGGAACTCGTGGCGAGACCGTACGCCGCGTCGAGGCCGTTCTGGTTGTACTGGCTTGTACTCACCTTGTCGGGTACGCCGTCGGACTCCGACGTGACGGTGGATGTGGCAAGTCCGTAGCGCGGACGCAACTGGCTGCCGGGGACGAGTTCCTGGATTCCCGAGGGGGTGGTCCAGTTTAGGTCCAGCTTGGCGTACCCGCCATTGTCGTAGTAGTCGATGCGGATTTTCTTGACTTGTCCCGGTTTGTCGCTGTGGACGGTCGCCTCGCGCCAGGCCGGTTCGCTGATCTGCCAGTAGTCCATGACCAACTGGTCGTCGATCCACATCCTGATGCCGTCGTCGACGTTCGCTCGCAGTTTGTAGTCGCCTGCGGTGGGAAAGACGATTTCACCGTTCAGCCGCAGAGAGAACACGTCACTGGAGAGACCAGGAGTGACGTCCTTGCCGTACTCCCAGGAACTCTTGATGGTTCCGCCCGCGCCGCCGATACCTGTGGTAAAGGCCTTGGGTGCGCCGGTGAGTGTCGGGTTGTCGTAGAAGGCGGCCGAGAGTCCTGGCAAGCCCTCGTCGAATCCCGTGTGAGTGTGCGTCACGGTTCCGGCACAAGCGGCGGTGGGCAACTGCGCCGCGAAGCACGATGCGGGCGCCGGGCCGTAGACGTCGGTGGGTCGATCGGCATGGTCGTAGACGGTTGTCGAGACCCTGCCAGCAGGGTCGGTCGACGTCAGCTTCTGGTCCTTCGCGTTCCAGGTTTGCCCGGTGCTTTTGCCAGTGGCGTCGACGGTGGACAGCAGCCTGTCGGCGTCGTCGTAGGTGACCTTGGAGAAGAATCCAGTAGCAGGATTCAGCCCGGCGACGGACAGGGTGGTCGACCTGCTTGCGGCGTCGTAGGTGTACCCGCGCTGTGGGCGAGCCTGCCCGGGAGAGGGTGCCTGTACCAGCACTCCCGACACCTTCGGTTTGCCGGAGCTGGTGTCATAACTGATTTCCGAGCGGATGTCGGTCGCTCCGGACCGGTTCGCCGGGTCCGCGGCGATCCAGTCGTTGATCAGCGAGGAACGCTGCGTGATCATGAGTCCAGTGGCGTCGTAGCCGTAGTCACTGACCTCGGCGCCCGGATCTTCGATACGGGTAAGTCGGCCTTGGGAGTACCACAGGCGGGTTTCAGTGCCGTCCCAGTAACTGACGCGGCACAACATCTGGGCGGGAGCAAGCGTGTCCGCTCCTGCCGGTACACCGGCACCGCCGTAACAGTCGTCTCCGGACCGGTTGTAATGCAGGGTCTGCGAGCGCTGCGCGACGGGATCTTTGATCTCCCGCAGCCGCGACGGTACGCCGTCATAGACGTACTGAAGCGTTGCCGGTTTCCGGCTGTCGACGACGGCGGATTGACTTTCCAGTTTACCGTCGGCGCGGAACACCGAGACACTGCCGCCGTCGATCAAGGTGATCCTGCCGCCGGTGTCGAGCGCGAGGATCCCGCTCTCGTTCTCGGGCGGGGTGTAGCCGCCGGCACTCTTCTTCGTCCACGTGTGCTTGGCCCCGGAAGCGTCGGTCAAGACGATGGTCTGATCGGCGACCTTGGCTTCGGTGTAGCCGGCTCCGTCACCGTCCAGGTCGACCGATACCGTCCAGCCCTTGGGCATGGTCGAGAGATCGTTGGTGTAGAGCCAATCCGCAGGAACGATCTGCGGGGTGACCGTGGTGTTGTCGGTCGTACGCACGAACAGGCGCATCTTGGCCGCACCGGTGGCTTCCGCGTTCTCGACCTTGATCGGCACCCGCTGCCCCGCGGTGAGGGAGACATTGGTGGCCTGGGTCCAGTTCACGTCGCTGGGGGTGCCGACGTCGTAGACCTTGGCGTTGTTGACCCAGACGACCGCGCCGTCGTCGTGCACCCCGGCGAATTGGTAAGTACCGGTTGCGGGAGCCTGGAAGAAGCCCTCCCAGCGGGCGACAAACCAGTCCGCGGACAAGGCAGGCGCGAAGGGCGAGTCGGTCCCCCAGTCGACGTTCACCTGCGGCTCGGTGCGTACCAAGACCGGCTGTTGCGCGTCGCTGATCAGGCCATTGTGCGACAGGTCCGCGAAGTAGGAAGCCTTGAGGCCTTTACTCTCCGATTGCTGGGAGTTGTAGGTGAAGTTGAGACCGGTGTTTCCCCCCACGGTGGTGAACGTGGGCCCGGCTTCGGAAACCGACGCGTTGCCGTTGGCCAGGTTGACGCTGACCGGACCGGCGGTGTCCACAGGGGACGGGCCGTGGTCACCGATGCGCTGGTCGACCTTGAGGTGACCGATCCACGTAGGTGTCGTGGTGGTGGTTCCGCTGTAGGTCAGGGCTTGCCAGGTGTAGGCGACACCGTCCTGCAGGATCCCGGCGGGGACCGTCCAGGTGGGGGTGGTCAGGCAGCCGGATTCGACCACGACGCCGGACTTGGCGTCGGCACCGGTCGCGACGCGGAAGCAGTACTTGACCGGGTCGCCGTCAGGGTCGGTGACCGGGTTGACCGCGAGGGTGGGGGTCAGCGAGGTGGAGACGGTTCCGTCGGCGGGGCCGGCGAGAACCGCGGCGGGCGGTGCGGAGCCGGTGTCGACGGTGAGGGTGGCGTTGAGGTTCTTGTAGGTCCAGGTGCCGGGGTTCTCGGCGCCGAGCAGCATGAACGACACGTTGATGTCGCGGGCGTTGACGCGGTCCCGCAGGAAGTTCGTGAACGCCGTGCTGGAGAAAGAGCCGACGTCGCCGACGAGCGCGGACGCCAGGTAGGGGCCGACACCGTTGAAGTTGTTGTCCGACGCGTGGTACAGGTTCGCGTTCCAGGTCTTAACCGACCCGACGACGCTGGTGTTACGGGTGAGATCCAGGGTGGCGCCGACGACGGTCTTGCCCCACAGCGGCGAATAGTCCAGGTGCGCGACCGACCGGTTGTAGGTGTCGCCGTTGGCCTGGCTGTTACCGATCCGCAGACCACAGTCGGTGCACTTCGAGCCATCGGAACGGAACGCGAACGAGTACTGCACGCCATAGGTGAAGGTGGGGTCGATCGAGACCGGGTAGACCCGCTTCGGGTCCTTCAGCCAGTTCGCGTCGACAGCGACCGTGAGCCACCACTCGGAGCCGGTTTGCTCGAGAGTGTAGGTACCACCGGTCATCGCCGGGGCGGTCTCCCCATGCCCGGCGGAGTCCCAGGTCTCGATCGGCGGCAGCACGAACTTCGCCGCTCCGGCCTTGTCCAGCAGCGATACCGCCTTGGACTGCGCGTCCAGCTTGGGCGTCAGGTCACCGGTGGTGAGCTTGAAACGCCACGAGGAACGCCCGTCGGCCGGAGGCCGCTTCAGCTTGATGGTCTCCTTGACCGCCCCAGGCGTGACCTCGTAATCCAAGTCGGTACCGGCAGCAACCTCCGGATAGGTCACAGAGTCGCCCTTCACCACCGCGGCGGCGGGGGCGGCCTGGTCGAGCGCGAGGCTGGCGGTGTGCCCGGCCGACTCGATCTGCAGCACGGAAGGATCGTTGGCCTTCCCGGCGAGGGAGGGGCTCAGTGGATGGTTGTCCACATCGGCGCGCTTGGTCACCGCGTCGGTGTCCGGCGTGGTGTCCACCGGCTGCCATTGGCCGGCCTTGTCCTGCACGTTCAGCGGTTGCGTCGACTCCCGTACCGAATGGGTGCCGTCCGGGTTGAGGTACTCGGTGGTGAACATCGACCGCGACACCGGCTTCGACCTCGCCGGGTCGAAATGACTTCCCGCTCCCCCGTCCAACCGGGCCTGAGCAGCGAAGTCACCTGCTTTCGGGGCATTCGGCGCCACGGCCGCGGGCGGCTGCGACGACAGCACCGGAACATCCCGCGGGCTGATCGGAGCGGGAGCCGCGGCCGCGCGAGGCGGGGCGGACACCGCCTCGACAGCGCTGATGCCGACCACGGCGACCAGCATGAAAGTCATTGTTCTGATGGCGTTCGATCTCCGCGCGGCGCGCGACATCCAGAGCACCGATGGTTCCCCTCGTCATGCACGGCTCTTGTGAAGCCGTACCAATCCCGATCCGCACCGGGCCCGCGGTCAGGCGGACCCCATCCGCGATATACGGACACGACAACGAACCCCTGAGAGGGGTGTCGGTGGCGTGGTGGGCTGGGCGAAAGCCCCCGGGCTTTCGTCCTCAAGCTTGATCGTCTTCACCTCACGCGGTTGTTACCTCGCTCGACGTGGTGAATGTCGACCGTCACCGTTCCGTTATACGAAAAGGGACACTTTGGCCAAAGTGATAGCAAATCACTCAACAAAACTTGCCTCGATTCACCCGCATCACCAATACGTGGACGTCTGTCTATCCTCAGACAAGTGATCGCAACCGATTCGCACTATTCGGACACCCGTCTCACGACGACCGGGCAACGGGTAGTGGTGTATCTCATCCTCACGACCGTGTCGCTGATCAACCTCATCTCCTACGCCCCCCTGGAATTGCGGGCGCACGAGAAGGCGTGGGGCGACGCGGTGAACTACTACGCGATGTCCGAGCACACCGGTGCCCAGGTCGACAACCCCTTCGCGCTGAGGATGCTCAGCCCCTAGCTGGTACACCTGGGCGGCAAGATCTCCGGCCTCGCGCTCGACACCGTGTGGATCGGCTTCACCTTCGTGATCACACTCGCCTGCACCGTGGTGTTCTTCGAGTTCTGCCGGAAACACCTCAAGCTGCAGCCATTCACCTCGGCGCTCGCCGCGATCGCGCTGGGCAGCACCTTCTGGTATGACCCCTACGCCTTCAGCAACCCGTACCTGGTCGACCCGCTCAACAACCTGCTCTACCTGGTCGCACTGTGGCTGTTGTTCCGGCGCAAACTGGTCTGGTTCACCGCCGTCGTCATCCTCGGCGCCATCAACAAGGAGACCACCCTCCTCCTCGCGCCGCTCTACCACTGCTGACCTGGACCCGCACCCGCTCACTCCGCGACCGGCAGGTCCTCGCCGGGATCGTGGCCGTGCTCATCGCAGCCGTGGCCTACATCGCGTTCCGCCTCTGGGCGCAGTCACTGATCGGCGGCACCTACGGCTTCGGCTCCGGACAAGCCAACAAAGGCCTGCTCTCCAATATCTACTTCGCACTGTCGTCGAACAAGCGCGGGGAACACGCCGCGCTGTTCGACACCTTCCACTTCTTCTGGCTTCTCTTCGCCTACGGCCTCTACCACCAGTACCGCAAACACGGTCCCCGCAACGAACTTCTCGTCGCCGGCGGCTGGCTCATCCTGTGCTGCCTCGCCGGACGCATGGTGGCCACCGACACCCAGCGAGTCTTCGTCATGCTCGCCCCGCTCGTCATCGCACTGGTCGCCATCACGCTCGACAACCAACGCACCAACGCGCTCCGACTGCTGACCGGCGTACTGGTCTTCCTCTACCTCGCGCTCAACCTGCAATTCGTACCGAACGAAACCAAATTCCTCGTCGAACTAGCCGGCTTGGCATTCTTCGCACTCCTCATTCTTCCCCTGCCCCGCATACTGCCTACCCGGCACCGGCAGGAGCACGACGGTGGCGAACATTTCATCCCTCACCGCGGAGTACTCGACCCCACCACATCGACTCACGGCCGCTGGCGGCAAAATTCAAGACCTGCCGACGGGCGTCAG
This sequence comes from Amycolatopsis roodepoortensis, assembly GCF_024628825.1. Classification (NCBI taxonomy): domain Bacteria; kingdom Bacillati; phylum Actinomycetota; class Actinomycetes; order Pseudonocardiales; family Pseudonocardiaceae; genus Amycolatopsis; species Amycolatopsis roodepoortensis. The sequence continues at coordinate 8,119,948 of NZ_CP102415.1, read as the reverse complement.
TTTCCCGACTGACGCCGCTTCTTCGCGTCGAGGCCTCGCTTCATCAGCCTGCCCGCTCCTCCGACGAAGAGGATTACCGCCGCCAAGACAGTGGCGAAGACGAGCGAGGCACCAAGATCGCTGACGGCGAAGGGCAGGGTCATCAAGAAGCAGGCGCCCCAGAGGATCGCCACCACGATCACGACGTCCGAGGCTCGCTTCAAAGGGCCACTCGTCTGAAGAACCTCCCCTTGACCCGAGTTCTGACGATCTTACGTGGGCCGCCACGCGAACCCTTCAGTGCTACTTGAAGGTCCACCTGCTCCGAACGGGTCGCCGACCCAAGATCACTTCCGTAGGTGCGGAGTTCTTCGCAAGTAGCGGGTCCTGCTGCACGGCAACAAGGGCGTGCAGGTGGGTGACCACAACACCCAGCACAACTACAACACCGTCACGCAGGCTCCGCTGCCCGCGATCGAGTCAGTGCATGCGGTGCCGGGCGTGTCCCGGATCCCTCTCGACACAGCATTGTTCGTGAGCCGCTCCGATGAGCTGGACCAGCTCGACGAGGTGCTCAGCGAATCCGGGCGGGCGACGGTGGTCGCGGTGTACGGCCTGGGCGGGGTGGGCAAGAGCACGCTGGCGGCCCGATTCGCGCACCTGCACGCCGACCGATTCGCATTCCGATGGTGAATCACCGCTGACTCCCCCTCCGCCATCGACACCGACCTCGCCGAAACCCTCCAGCCCGCCACCAGAGAACTTCCCGCGGAGCAACGCAGTGCACTGGGGGTGCGGTGGCTGGCAACCCACGAGGACTGGCTGCTCGTGCTGGACAACGTGACCAGCCCGCAGGATGTGGCGAGTCTGTTGGAGCAGTGCGGACAGGCACGGTAGTGATCACCAGCTGGGCCGAACGAATGGCGTGGAAAGCAGCTGAGCGGACGGTTTCCGCTGTTCACCGGACAAGGCCTACGCAGCGTCAACTGTCCTGCGCGGATCGTCATCCTTCAGGCGGCAGACAAACTCCGGGAAATCCGGTGAGTTGGAAAGCGGTGCATCACGGCGGACGCACGAGGGGACGGGAAGACCATGAAGCTCAGAGACGCGTTGGAAAAGCTCTTGCAGAGCTCTCATGTGGCGATTCACTCCACCGCAGAGCTGTCCGGAGCTGTAGCCCGCTACATCGCGAAACAAGACGAGAAGCGTTCCAAAGACGAAAAACCGGAGGTGCTGCGCAAGCCTGAACTCGAGCCCGTCCCTCCGGACGAACACCGAAGCGGCTTCACGATCACGCCGTGGGAGTTGCTGCAGACGTTTGGCCGCGCGACCACGCTGTCCGGACAGAACCCGTCGCGCGGCCTCTCCCAGCATTGGAACTGCTTGCGCTACCTCACCACGCTGGAAGCTCTTGGCGGCCGGATGGCACTCTCACCCGACGGACATGACCCGAGGTATCACCGCAAGGGCGTGCAAGCGCAGGAACTCGGTGCAGCGTTCGCGCTGACTGCGGCGCGGGAGATCTTGCAGCGGAGGCATCCTGGGTACCGTTTCGAGCCCGTCGACGTGGACCTCGCACTCGACGCAGGCTGGGCACTGCGGGGTCAAGGTGCGGAGGCGAAGGGCACACGACGGAGCAGACCTGGGCATTTTCTCGTCGGCAGGAAAGCCGGTGAGCCCTTGCGCATCGCGCTGGTCGACGGACGCGGGTCACACGGTCAGCCCAGCGCGCAGCACAGTCAGCTGATGGCCTCGGCCGAGCGGGTCCAAGTGATCGCACTCGGCGATGGGCGCGGCAGTGCCGATCCGCTGCCGAGCCTGCTGATGTCGACGGCTTTCGTCGCGGAAGGCGGGATCGAGATACGCCTGCTCGATCCCGCGGGCGGCGGTGTACTCGCCGAACCAGGCAAGCCCCCTCCCGACCCGTACGGCCCGGTGCAGGAAGAGAACTTCTTCCCGGACATCCAAACCGTCGACGCACAGGGCCAGACCTCGAGCCGCCCCGGATTCCACATCACATCGGACAGGTTCGAGTGGTTCTCCCGGGTGTTGGTCCGCGCAAGCGCTGCAGCACTCCTGACTTTCGTCGGCGATCGCGACAACGCGTACAAGTACCTGACCGTGCGGCAGCAACGACGACTGGGCGCCGATCACTCTCCGCAGGCAGTCAACGCGGAATGTGACGTCCGCGTCGAACTCGGCGGGATCGTATTCGTCGGAACCGACCACGTCTTCCGGTTCGCACGTGAGCGAGTCGAGGTCTTCTCGGCGATGCCGAAAGAACTCCACGAGATCCTCAAGACGGGTGACGGCGCCCGGGCCTACGCGGAGAAGATGCCGGAGGTGGTCGCCGAGTGCAAGAGGCGCTGGGCGGCGGTACAGCGGGACTGGACGGGAATCATAACCATGGATGGCGATGGAGCGGTCATGGCGCTCCGCATATTGAAGAGCGAAGGGCGACCGCTCGAAGCGATCCCCGAACCGCAGGAAGGACCCGCATGAACCGCACAGGCCACCTCGCGGAGTGGGGCGCAGAAGGTCGACACAGCACCGCGGCGTTCGTCCGGCCCGATGCTCAAGGCGTTCTTCGCGGTGATGTACTACGCGGCGCTTCGGCCGGAAGAGGCCGCCATGCTGTCCAAACCAGACCTCCAGCTGCCGGAACGTGGATGGGGTGAACTGCTGCTGTCCGAGACGGCACCGATCGCCGGTGCCGCGTGGACCGATTCCGGTGGCCGGCGTGACCGTCGGCAGCTCAAACAGCGCGGGCGAGGCGAGATTCGCACCGCGCCGTCTCCTCCGCCGCTCACCGCGATCCTGCACGCGCACCTGGCGGAGCACGGGGTGGCGGCGGACGGCAGGCTGTTCCGGAGTCTTGTCGGTGGAGATCTCGCTGAGTCGACGATCGCAAGAATCTGGGACAACGCGCGACGGGCAGTGCTCACTGAGGCCGAATACGCCTCGCCCTGGGCAGGCGGCCGTACGACCTCCGGCACGCGTGCGTCTCCACGTGGCTGGCGAGCGGCGTCCCGTCCACCCAGTGCGCCGAATGGGCCGGGCACTCCGTGGCGGTGCTGCACCAGATCTACGCCAAGGTGATCGCGGGGCTGGAATCCGCCGCCCACCAACGGATCGAGCAAGCCCTGGGCTGGACGGAGGGCATGGGCGAGGACCAATGACGCCGCCTGATGCCGCGTGCCGCGAAATTTGGGGGCGTAATGGGGGTGGCCACCCGTAGGACACCGGTTTCAGCCGGATACAGCCGGACAACACGACATCGGCCCCTCACCTGGTTTTGCCTGGTGAGGGGCCGGTTTTCGCTGGTCTTTCTGCGTGCCCCCGGTGAGATTCGAACTCACACTGGACGGGTTTTGAATCCGTTGCCTCTGCCAGTTGGGCTACGGGGGCGGTGCCCGGTGAACTTTACGGGATCACGGGTCCGCGCCTTTCGCCGGGCCCGGGGTGTGATGCCCGTCTGACGTGGTGAACGCCATCTAGCCGTCTGGATCGTTCCCGGTAGGCTTCAGGTTCGCGGACAGACCGCGAGCCGAACTGCCCGACGACCTTCAGGAGGACCCCGGTGACCGAGCAGGCTGCCGAGGCCAATGGTGCCGTCGCCGCACCCCAGCGGCGGGTGCTCGTGGCCGAAGATGAGGCCCTCATCCGTCTGGATCTCGTCGAGATGCTCCGTGAAGAGGGTTATGAGGTGGTCGGTGAGGCCGGGGACGGCGAGCAGGCCATCAACCTGGCCACCGAGTTGAAGCCCGACCTGGTGATTCTCGACGTCAAGATGCCCAAGCTCGACGGTATCGAGGCCGCCTCCAAGATCACCGGCGACCGGATCGCGCCGGTCGTCATCCTGACCGCGTTCAGTCAGCGCGACCTCGTCGAGCGGGCCAGGGACGCGGGCACGATGGCGTATCTGGTCAAGCCGTTCGCCAAGCGCGACCTGGTGCCCGCCATCGAGCTGGCCGTGAGCCGGTTCGCCGAGCTCCAGGCCCTGGAGTCCGAGGTCGCGGGCCTCACGGACCGGCTCGAGACGCGCAAGGTCATCGACCGCGCCAAGGGGTTGCTGATGAGCCGTCAGGGGCTCACCGAGCCGGACGCTTTCCGCTGGATACAGCGCACCGCGATGGACCGCCGGACCACGATGAAGGCGGTCGCCGAGGCCGTCGTCGAAAGCATCGGCTGACCGGCATCCGTGAAGGCCACCTCCGTCGCCGGAGGTGGCCTTTCCCGGTTCAGAGGCCGCTTGCGGCCCGCATCACCCAGTGGACGTCGGTGTTCTCGACGGTGCCACCCAAACGGGTGGCGCCGGGACCTTCGGCGGTGACCGGGGTGTCGGATCCGGTGTGGTCGTGGGTCGTCCAGTCGACGGTGAAGCGGAGCTTCGAGCCCGGGACGTCGAACGGGCCGTCCTGGTCGGTGTCGGAGGCGTCGTAGTTCTCGATGGCGAGCCCACCGGTCTCGTGGTCGCCGCCGATGATCACCAGCGTGTCGGGATGCGTGCGGACGAACCGCATGACCTCGGCGACGGTGGCGTCGAGCGCGCGGCCCGCGTCGATCACGCCATGCGCGTTGTTCTCGTGCGACATCCCGTCGGTTCCTTCCTCCTCCAGGAAGAGGAAGAAACCGCGCGGGTTCTTGGAAAGGGTGTCCAGCGCCTTGCGCGCCATCTGCTGGAGCGGTACCCGCGGCGCGTACTTCCCGACACCGTCCGGGCCGTAGTCGACCATGTCCTCGTTCGCGAACAGGCCGAGGATCCGGTTCGCGCGGGTGGTCCGCAGCTCGTCGCCGTCGCGTACGTAGGTGTAACCCGTGCGCTGGGCGCGTTCGACCAGGTTGCCGTACGGGCTGCGGCTCTCCTCGCCCGGTTTGTCCGGCCAGAGCCCGGGATTCCCCTTCGGGTACCACCAGTCCTCGCCGCCGCCGAGCAGGACGTCCGGGCGGCTGTTCTCGATGTACTGCTTCGCGATGTCACTCTGCGAGTCCCGGCTGGGCACGTGCGCCGCGAACGCCGCGGGCGACGCGCCGGTCACCTGCGCGGTCGTCACCAGGCCGGTCGACTTCCCCGCCCGTTTCGCCCGTTCGAGGATCGTCTCCAGCGGGCGCCCGTGCGCGTCCACGCCGACCGCGCCGTTGCGCGTCTTGTGCCCGGTCGCGAGGGCGGTGGCCGCGGCGGCGGAGTCGGTGACGATCTCGCCGGGGTCGGCCGAGGACGTCCGCACGAGGCCGGTGACCGCGAGCCCGTCCATCGCCAGCCTGCCGTTCTTGCCCTTGAGCGCCAGGCGAAGCAGGTCACGCTGGCCGAGGCCCAGGCCGTCCCCCTGGATGTAGATGATGTTGTGTGCCGAGCGCGCGGTCGTGGTGTCCGCGACGGCGGCCGAGCCACCGCACAGGACCACCAGAACCGTCGCCGCCGCCAGACCACGTCCGCGCATATCGCCTCCCGTTAGTTAGGAACCTTTCCTAACAGAGAAGCCGCGTGGAGGCCAGAGGCCCGCTCAGCCGCGCAGGATGCCCGCGTCGTGGGCGAGGATCGCGGCCTGGACCCGGTTCGCACAGCCCAGCTTGGCGAGGATCCGGCTGACGTGGATCTTCACCGTGCCGCTCGAAAGCCGCAGCTCACTCGCGATCTCCGCGTTGCCCAGCCCACGCCCCACCCGCACCAGGACTTCGAGTTCGCGGGCGGTCAGCGCGTCCAGCCTTCGCCTCGCCCGCGCGACGCTGTCGGCGTCGGCCGCGTCGGCGTCGCGGAACCGGTCGATGACCTGCTTCGCGATCCGGGGTGACAGCACCGCCTCCCCGGCGGCCGCGGACCGCACGGCCTGGATCAGCTGCGCGGGATCCGTGTCCTTGAGCAGGAAACCGGCCGCACCCGCGCGCAGGGCACGCGCGACGTAGGCCTCGTCCCCGAACGTGGTGAGCATGATGACCCGCACCTCGCGGGCGATCTCCTCCACGGCGGCGAGCCCGTCCATCCTGGGCATCCTGATGTCCATCAGCGCGACGTCCACGGTCATCCGCCGGACGACGTCGATCGCCTCCGCGCCGTCGGAGGCCTCGGCCACGACCTCGATGTCACCCGCCTGGTCCAGCAGGAGCCGCGCGCCGGCACGGAGCAGCGGCTCGTCGTCCGCGAGCAGAACCCGGATCATCGCTCCTCTTTCGGTACGGGGACCTCGAACCAGGTCTTCTCCACCAGCCGGTCGTCGCCGAAACAGAACCGGAAGATCGCGGCGGTCTCCGCGTCGGGCGGATCGGCGGCCGCCGTGTAGACGCAGTAGCTGCCCTCGGGTATCGGCGGCTCGTGCCCCTGCGCGGCGACCTGCGCCGACGGTTCGTTCGGGCCGAACCACTCCTCGACCTCTTCCGGGGTCATCCCGATCCGGACGCTGGCGAGCGGATCCTCGCTGTCCGCCGGCGCGAGCGGCGGCACGAAGGCCAGTGTCGTCAGCAGCAACGCGGCGACGGCGGCCAGACCCGTCACCAGCAGCAGCCCCGACTGAAAGCGACCTGGCCGCTCCTCGGCCACTTCGTCGACGAGAGGCGCGCCTGCCCGCAGCGGCAGCTCGGTCGTGACGGCGAAACCACCTTCCGGATCCGGCCCGGCCGCGAACACTCCACCGAGAAGACGGACCCGTTCACGCAGGCCGGTCAGCCCGCGACCGGTGCCGGGCAGACGCTCCGCCTCGACCCGCTCGGCGGTGTTGCGCACCACGACCTTCACCAGCTCGGGACCATGGTCGACGACGACGGTGACCGACGCCGCCGCGGCGTGTTTGTGCACGTTGGTCAACGCCTCGCGCACCACACGGTGCACGGCCCGGCGGACCGGTGGCCGGACGCCGTCGAGGTCCGTCCCGCTCCAGTCCAGCTCCACGTCGAGGCCGGCGTCACGCGACGACGCCACCAGGCCCGCGATATCCGCCTTCGTACCGGCTGCGTCGGTGGCTTCGGCGGGGTCGGCCGGTTCCCCTCCCGGCCTCAGGATGCCGAGTGACTCCCGCAGTTCTTCGAGCGCGAGCTTGGCCGTCGACCGGACGTGGCCGGCGGCGTGGCGCAGCTCGGGATCCTTGCCCTCGGCGGCGACCTCCAGCGCGCCGGAGAACATCGTGATCAGGCTGAGCCGGTGCCCGAGCTGGTCGTGCATCTCCTCGGCGAGGCGCGAGCGTTCCTCCAGCCGGGCGCGGTCGCGCAACGCCACCACCAGCCTGGCCTGCTGCGCCTGCATCGCCCCGGCCAGCGCGGGCAGGACGAGACAGAAGACCGTCGAAACGACGATCACCACCAGGACGTACTGCCAGCGGAACGCGGGCTGGGTGATCAATACGACCGCGGCGGGCGACAGCGCCGCGACACCGAACAGCGGCCACTTCCGCCCGCGCGTCCCCGCGGTATGCGCGACGACCGCGAGGGCGACGCCGGTCGCGGGGAACAACCCGAACGACACCGTCGCGGCGAGCAGTGCGGACACCGTGAACCGGCGGCGCGCCAGCGTCAGCACGACGGCGCCGACGATCACCGCGGCCGTCACCGGCCCCGTCGGGGAGAACACCTCCGGCCAGCCCCACGCGGGCAGCAGATCGGCGAGGAAGATCGTCACGCCCGCGACGAACCCGGCCAGGAGCGCCTCGGCGAGCACGGTTCCCCACCGCCGGTCGGTCCTTTTCACGATCCCAGCATCACACGGGACCGGTGGCGCAGCGGGCCGGGGCCGCGGGAAGCGTCAGATCGATCAGGTACCGGCTCACCCGCTCGTCCACACAGGACGATCCGCCGCCGAAGACGGCGTGCCCGACGTCCTCATTGGACAACAACACCGCCGACTTGAGGCTCTCCGGCAACCGCCGCGCCCAGCCGTAGGGAGTCGCGGCGTCCTTCGTGGTCCCGACGAGCAGGATGGGCGGCGCGCCCTCGGCACGGACCGTCCGCGACGGAGCCGATCCGGTGGGCAGGAAGGCGCAGCCGAGCGCCTCCGTTCCTGGCGAAAGCCGGGAAACGCGGCGGAGCTCGCGCGCGGCGTCCTCGTAGGCGGCCAGATCGGTGGGATGGGCACGATCGAGGCAGTTGACGACGGTGAGCGCGTCGGTCGTGTCTCCCGAGGGCTCCGGCTCGCCGGCCGGTTCGTCCGGCGAGTCGTCGGCGGGAGCATCGGCGGCAAGGATGATTCCGGACAGCTCCGCCCAGTCCGCCGGGAAAGTGAGCTTCGCGGAGATCTCCTGCCTGAGCGCGTTTCCGTCGCCCGCTTTGTCCGCTTTGGCCAGTACCCGGTCCACGGCGGCGAGGATTTCGGTCTCGTCCCGGCCAGGGCACGGCTTGCCGGTCCTGGTGGCGCACTGTTTCGCGTAGGTGAGGAGCGTGTCTTCCACCCCCTTCGCCTGCTCGACGGTGTCCGCCCGCCAATCCAGATAGGTGTTGTCGACGCCGTCGAGCACCATGGCGCGGATCTTCTTCGGGAACCGGTCGGCGTACAGCTGCCCGATCCGCGTGCCGTAGGAGTAGCCGAGGTAGTTCAGTTTCTCCTGGCCGGTGACCACCCTCAGGACGTCGAGGTCGCTGACGACGTCGTCGGTACCGAGGTGCCGCAGCACGTTCTCCCCCGTGCCCCGCAGGCATGCCTCGGCGTACTGCCGGGTGCTCGGGACCTCCGCGCCGATCAGCGGCAGCCCGTCGGGCGCCTTCGAAGCGGGCTCGCCCTCGGTGTCGCACCGCAGCCGCGGTTCGCTGCCGCCGATCCCCCGGGGGTCGAAGCCGACCAGGTCGAACCGTTCCCGGACCGCGGCGGGCCAGGTACCCGCGATGTCCTTGATCATGGCGACACCGGACTGGCCGGGGCCGCCCGCGCCGGCGACGAGCGTGCCGAGCGGCCCCGGCCGGGTCGCCGCGGCCTTGATCACCGGCAGGGTGAACCTCGGCCCGTCCGGCCGCCGGTAGTCGACGGGCACGGTCAGTTTCGCGCACTGGAAGTCGTCGCAGGGACGCCAGTCCAAGGTCTGCCGGTAGAACGACGACAGGGCCGCCTCGCGCTCGGGTTCGTCCACTTTGGCCACCGGGGCCGGGCTTCCTTGCGACGTGGTACATCCGGCGACCAGCACGACCGACAACACCAGGCACTTCCAGCTCACGCGTAACTCCTGCCTTCGGGACACCGGACGATCCAACCGCGGCGCCCGGTCCTCGCACGACCTTCGACAGGCTGAAATGACGGCACCGTAGTCGGCCGTGGGGAGTAGGCCAAAAGACATACCCACGATCGGTGAGATCCAGACCACACGATCGGGTCGTGACGATCTTCGCGCGGCTGGGTCTATGGAGTGTGGAAGCGAAGAACTTCCACCGCAGGCAACGGAATCCGAACCGAGGAGATCGCGATGACGAACACCGCCACCACCGCCAAGCCGAACTCGAACTCCACCGCCCCGGCCGAGAACAGCGCGCTCGTCTCCACGCAGGGCGTGACCACGATCGCCGACACCGTCGTGCAGAAGGTCGCGGGCCTCGCGACCCGCGAGATCACCGGTGTCCACGCGCTGGGCGGCGGCGCCGTCCGGGCGTTCAACGCGCTGCGCGAGCGCATCCCCGGCGCCACCGCGTCCGCCGGGCAGGGTGTCTCCGTCGAGGTCGGCGAGCGCCAGGCCGCGGTCGACCTGCAGATCGTCGTCGAATACGGCGTCGCGATCGCGGATCTCGCCAAGTCGGTGCGCCGCAACGTGATCGGCGCCGTCGAGCAGATGACCGGGCTCGAGGTCGTCGAGGTCAACATCAACGTGTCCGACGTGTACATCCCGGGCGACGACGACGCCGACGAGAACAACGAATCCACCCGCGTCCAGTGACCACCGGCGCCGGTTCGCGCCCGACCACAAGGAGAACGTTCATGAACGCCACCCATCTCGGCCTGTTGACCGGTCTCGCGCTCGGCGTGGCCGGCGCGTTCGGCGGCTTCGGCGCCTTCCTCGTCGTGCTCGTGCTCGCCGTCCTCGGCCTGCTGGTCGGCCGGTTTCTCGACGGCAAGCTCGACCTTTCGGCCCTGTCGGGCCGCGACAGGGGCTGATCGCCATGACGACCATGACCGCCGCGCCCGGAACGGACGGGCGCGGCGCCCTGACCGTCGCCGACGGCGCCGTCGAGCGGATCGCCGCACAGGCGATCACCGAAATCGACGGCGTCGGCGGCGCGGCCTCCCGGGTGCTCGGGATCGCGGTCGGCGGTGAAGATCTCGACCAGGGCGCCAAGGTGAGCGCGCACGTCACCGGCTCGACGGCCACTTTGGACGTCCGGCTCTCGGTGAAGTACCCGCTTTCCGTGCGTGCCACCGCCGAAAGGGCGCGAGAGCACCTGATCCGCCGCGTGGGCGAACTGTCGGGCCTTGCCGTCACGCGGGTCGACATCACCGTCACGGCCCTGCATTCCACGGAGACCGAAACGAGGAGGGTCCGATGAAACGGCGCCCCCGCCGCACCGTCCCGGCCGTGCTGGTCGGCATCGTGGTGCTCGCCGGATGCGCGCTGGCCGCCACCGTCGCGGTCCAGACGATCATCGGCGAGAAACCGTGGATCCGCTACGACACCGTCGCCTCCGCCCTGCACGGCACCCGGTGGAGTGATCCGCTTCCGGCGATCGCCGGCGGCGTGGTCGCGCTGCTCGGCCTGCTGCTCCTCGTGGCCGCGATCGTCCCCGGGCGGCCCACCGTGCTGCCGCTCGGCGGCGGCACGGACTCCGGCGCCTCCCGGCGCAGCTACCGGTCGACGCTGCGCACCGCGGCGTCCACTGTGGATGGTGTCTCGGCGGCGAAACTGAAGGTCAAGCGGAGCAAGATCGTCTCGGTGGTCACCACCGGGCGGACGAACACCGCGGGGCTCGCCGACGCCGTCCGCGCGGCCATCGAGCACCGCCTCTCCCAGATCGGCCCCGCCACCGTCCCGGCCGTGCGGGTCCGCGTCAAGGCCACCAGGAGCGCGTCATGACCGACCTCAACCGTCCCGCCCGGCTGAACCGCACACTGCTGGTGCTCACCGGGATCGTGCTGCTCGCCGTCGGCGGGTTCGCCGTCGGCACCCATTTCGGCCGGATCCCGCTGCTCGATCCCGGTGCCACGCTCGTCCCCGGCACCGCCATGCCGCCCGGATGGGTCTGGTACGCCGTCGCCGGGGCCGCGGTGGTCGTCGGGCTGCTGGCGCTGCGCTGGCTGATCGCGCAGCCCGTCCGCAAACCGAAGTCCCACACCTGGCGGTTCGACCAGGAGACCGGTGAGACCTCCCTGGCCGCGAGCGCCGCGGTGGAACCGTTCACCGCGGAGGTCGCGACCTATCCCGGTGTCCACGCCGCGCACGCCACGCTCGGCGGAACGCAGGACGCGCCGGTGCTGGCCGTGGTGCTCAGCGCCGAGCAGGACGGCGATCTGGCCGCCATCCGCGAGCGGATCGCCGACGAGGGCCTGCCGCGGCTGCGCCAGGCGCTGGATCTCGCCGAGCTTCCGATGACCATCGAGTTCCGCTTCTCCGCGAAGACCGGATCCCGCATCCAGTGACCCGCTAGACCAGGTCCACCATGACCACCGCCGGAACGGTCGGGGCAGGCGAGCCACCGGCCGGTTCCGCGGTGATGCCGACCCGGTCGATCGCGCCCGGCAGGTCCACCAGGACCGGCCGGGTCCGCTGTGGACCGTCCGGCTCCAGCAGCCCGGCCGAATGCACGCCACTCGCCCCGATGAGCCAGACCTGATACGCCTTGCCGGGCGCCAACGGCGGGAGATCACCCGCCAGTACGACGACCTTGCCCTTGCTCCGCGAGGTCACGACCGTGGTGGCCCCTCGTTCGCCGCCCTTGACCGTCGACGCGTCGGGCGCGGTGAGCACGGCGTTGACCGAGGCCAGCTGCTGCTGGGCGGGGTCCGCCCCCGGATCGGTGGTCGTGGTGACCAGGCTGAACACCAGCGCTCCGACGGCCGCCGCCGCGGCACCCCATAGGGCGATCCGCGTCTTCACCGGCCCGCCCTGACGCGCGACAGCGACCAGCGGAGGCCACTGACGGGTGCGGGCGACCTCCGCGAGCGTCGCTTCCCGCAGCCTCGGCGGTGGCGGGGTGGCGAGCGCCGAGCCAAGACGCGCGGCGGCCTCCCGGAGTTCCCGGACCTCCTGACGGCACGCGGGGCAGCCCCGCAAGTGCCGTTCGAAGGCCGCGGCCTCCTCCTCCGGGACGGCGTCCACGGCGTAAGCCCCGGTCAATGTGTGCAATTCCGCCGTCATTGCCCGACCCCCAAGCAGTCACGCAACCGGATCAGGCCGTCGCGGATGCGGGTCTTCACCGTGCCGGGCGCGGTTTTGAGCACTTCCGCGACTTCCGGGTACGTGTAGCCGTTGTAATAGGCCAGCACGACCGATTCCCGTTGCAGGTCGGTCAGCGCCGACAGGCACTGGCGCACCCGCTGCTGCTCCAGGTTGCTGATCGTCGACTCGGCGACCTCGTCGAACGGCCGGCGGAAGTCGAGTCTTCCCGCGCGATCGTCGCGGTCGAGCGCGGCCTGATGCGAACGCACCCGGTCGACGGCCCGCCGGTGCGCGATGGTCAGCACCCAGGAAAGCGTGCTCCCCTTGCCCGGTTTGAACCGGGCCGCCGTCCGCCACACCTCCACCAGGACCTCCTGGGTGACCTCCTCGGCGAACGTGCCGTTGCGGACGACCCTGTTCACCACTCCCCACACCGGTCCCGCCACGACGTCGTACAGGTCGGCGAACGCCTGTTCGTCACCCGCCGCGACCCGTTGCAGCAAACTCGTCTCGGCCGGCTCCGCTCCGGAGCCGCCGTTTCCGCGCGGACTCGTCCGCACACCCTCGACCATCAAGCCGCCTCCACCTCACCCGACGCCCGGCTACGCGGTGCCGTGACGTCCGGGAGGGATTCGGTGCCGAGGGCGGATCGGACTGGTCCGGGTCACCCCTGTTCTTCGAGCACGCTGTCCATTGTGGACTTCAGATGCCGCAGGAAGGCCTCGAACCGTTCGATCTCCTCCGCCGGGTACTCCGCCACCAGCGCCGCGAGCCCGGCGCTGAACGGGCCGAAGAACTCGCGCGCCGGCCCCTGGATGTCCGGGCCGCTGCGCAGGGTCACCCGCCGCCGGTCGGCGTTCTCCCTGGTCCGCACCACGTAGCCGAGGTTTTCCAGCCGGTTCAGCAGATTCGTGGTCGCGCCGGAGGTCAGCGCGATGCGTTCGCCGAGCCGGGCCGGGGACAGCGGCGAGCCGGTGTCTTCGGCGTAGAGGATCTCCACCAGCGCGGCGGCGTCGGTGGCGTGCAGGCCGAGCCAGTCCGCGAACCGCCGGGTGAACTCGGTGTAGTTCGCCCCGAAACTCCGGAGGCCGTCCAGCAGCGACGCGCTCCGCGCCGCGACATCGTCCGCCATCACCCCTCCTCGGATCCGTGCTTTGACAACCTACCGGCCGCAAATATACCTTCATGATGAAGCAACTTTCTCATGAAGGAGTTCTGGTGCTCCCCGATCCGTTCGCCGCGACGACCCGCGGCATCACCGAACCCGACCCCGTCCGCCCCGCGCTGCGGGCCGCCGGCCCCCTCGTCGAAGTGGCCGCCCCCGAAAGCGGGAGCGCGTGGATAGTGACCGAGGAAAAGCTGGCCCGCGAGGTCCTGGCGGACCCGCGTTTCGCCAAGGATCCCGCGCTCGCCCCTGAGGGCTGGACCAGGTTCGAACAAACCGCCGCCGAACAGCCGTCCCTCACCACGTTGGACGGCCCCGGCCACGCGCTCTTGCGGCGAGCGCACGCTCCTTTGCTGAGCGCCAAACGGATCCAGGCGCAATCCGATCGGATTCACCGGATCGCGCGAACACTGCTGGCCGATCTCGGCGACGGCACGGTCGACCTCATGGACGGGTTCTCCACCCGTTTCCCGCTGACCGTCCTGCTCGATCTGCTCGGCATCCCGCTGCACCTGCTCGACGCCGCGGTCGACGCCTGCCGGCGCATGTCCGACCCCGAACCGGGCGCACAGGGCAAGGCCATCGCCGCGATCGCGGATCTCGCCGCCGCCGGACTGACACCGAACCGGACGGGGCTCGCGACGGAACTCCGCGACAACCTCCCGCCCGAGACGTCCGAAAAGGACCTGAGGTATCACCTGTTCGCGTTGATCTTCGCCGGACAGCTGACCACCGACGCCTCGATCGGGTTCCTGATCTCGCGGCTCCTGAACGGGGACGACGCCTCCGTGAACGATCTCGTCCGCGAAACGCTCCGGGAACATCCGCCCGCGCCGTTCACGCTCTGGCGGTTCACCACCGCGGAACTCGACCTGGCCGGGATCCGGCTCCCCGCCAGGGCCCCGGTGCTCGTCGACATCCAGGGCATCAACACCGACCCGGCCAGGAAACCGGGCCCGGACCTGACCTTCGGCGCGGGCCCGCATTTCTGCGTCGGCGCCCAGCTCGCGCAGCTCGAACTGCGGGCGGTGGCGACGGTTCTGCGCACGGACTTCCCCGAAGCCCGGCTGGCCCTGCCCTACGGCGAACTCCGGCAGACGTTCCTCGGCGGCATCCAGGGGACGCGGCTCACGAGCCTGCCGGTGGTCCTGCGCGACTGAAAAACGGGCCGGGGCGCGGAAATCCGCTGCCCCGGCCCGGAGACGCTACTTCTTGAAGGTGTCGCGGACCTTGTCCGCCACGTCGCCGACGGCGTCCTTGACGTTTTCGACCGCGCCCTTGAGACCGGCCTTCGCCTGGTCCGCCTGACCTTCCGCGCGCAGTTCCTCGTTGCCGGTGGCGTCGCCGGCGGCCTCCTTGGCCTTGCCGCCGAACTCCTCGGCCTTGTTGCTGATCTTGTCACCCAACGACATCGTGTCCTCCTCAGGATCGAACGCCTTACCCTCGAAGGACAAACGAAGATCGCGATTCGTCACGCGCACGGACGGGTGATGGGCCTCACCCGAGCAGCGACGCCACGGCGGCCGCGAACGCTTCAGGGGCTTCCTGCGGGACGTTGTGCCCCACCCCCGGCAGGGCCCGATGCTCGTACGGCCCGGTGAAGTACTCGCGGTCGCCCTCGGCGCTCGGGCCGCCGATGCCGTCGTCCCCGCTTTCCAGCACCACCGTCGGCACCGTGATGGCCGGCTCCTCCGCGATCAGGTCTTCGAGCGCCTGGTACCGCGGATCGCCTTCCACCAGCCCGAAGCGGTGCCGGTACGAGTGGATGACGACGTCGACGAAGTCCGGGTTGTGGAGGCTGGGGGCGCTGGCCGGGAACGCCTCGGCGGCGCCGGTCCAGGTCGGCGACCAGGTGCGCCACAACAAGGCGCACAGCTCGTCGCGGTTCTCCGCCAGCCCGCGACGGCCCCGCTCGGAATGGAAGTAGAACTGGTACCAGTACGTGCGTTCCCACTCCGGCGGCGCGGGTTCGCCCGCGTAGGCGAGATTCTGGACGTTGTAGCCGTCCACCGAGACCAGCCCGCGCACGCGCTCGGGCCGGAGCGCCGCCGCGATGCACGCCGCGCGGCCACCCCAGTCGTATCCCCCGACGACGGGCTTCTCCAGCCCCAGCGCGTCCAGAAAATCGAGCAGGTCCTGGGCGAGGGCGGCCTGCTGTCCGGAGCGCGGGGTCGCCTTGTCGAGGAAACGCGTCCCGCCGAACCCGCGGAGATACGGGACGTACACCGAGGCTCCGTCCGCCGCGAGGAGCGTGGCGACCTCGTCGTAGGCCCGCACGTCGTACGGAAAGCCGTGCAGCAGGACCACGGGCGGCCCGCCCGCTTCACCGAAGTGCTCGTACTCGATCTCCAGGACCGGTGTGGTGACGCGCTTCGTGGCCATCAGCCGGACCAGCCGCTCAACCGGGTCAAAAGCCGTTCCAGGACTTCGGGATCGGCGCCGACGGGCTCGCCGGAGACGGGTTCGTCCACCAGGGTGCGACGGTCGCCCCGCCTCGGCAACCGGACCTGTCCGGCCGACAGGCCACCGGGCAGCGGCAGCTCGCACCAGAAGGTCACGCCGCGGGTCTCGCTCGGCGCCACCCCGGTCCGCTCACCCGGCGCGGGCGTCGGCACGGGGAGCCCGTCCAGCTCGTGGTCGACCTCGATGACCAGCACGTCCGACCGCAGGCGCAGTCTCAGCGTCAGGAACGGCGGCTCCTTCGGATCGGCCGCGTCGACCAGCGTGCCCACCAATCTGGCGGCGGCGGTCTTCGCCTGATCGAGCAACGGCCGCAAGGACCAATCCGACAAGATGAGACGGACGAAGAGCTCGGAACACAACACGGCATTCGGTTGTGCCACCAGCCGGAGGTCGTCCACCTGGGAAGTGCGCGCGCTCAAACCAAGGCCTTCCTCGTCGACGTGCGAGCGTGCATCATGCCACTCCATCCGGTGAACCCCTCACGCCGGGCTTTGGTCCTGTGAAGTCCACCGGCTTTGGCTCTGTCCGTCGGACCAAAACGCGCGCACAGTGATCTCGTGAGTATCGCCTTCCTGATCACCACGCTGGTCGTGGTCGCCACGCCCGGCACCGGCGTGGTCTACACCCTTTCCGCCGGGCTGGCCAGGGGCAGACGCGCGAGCGTCATCGCCGCGCTGGCGTGCACCCTCGGGATCATCCCGCACATGATCGCCGCGATCACCGGCCTCGCGGCGCTGCTGCACGCGAGCGCCGTGGCGTTCGAGATCATCAAGTACCTGGGCGTCGCTTACCTGCTCTACATGGCGTGGGCGACGTTGAAGGACCGCGAAGCGATCGTCGTGGACGGTGATCCCGAACCCGCGTCGACCCTGCGGACGATCACCTCCGGCGTGCTGATCAACGTGCTGAACCCGAAGCTGACACTGTTCTTCTTCGCGTTCCTCCCGCAGTTCGTCCCGGCGGGCGAGCCCGGTTCGATTCCCCGGATGCTGCTGCTGAGCGGGGTGTTCATGCTGGCTACCTTCGTGGTGTTCAGCGTGTACGGCGTCCTCGCCGCCGGCGTGCGGCACCACGTCCTTTCCCGGCCGCGCGTGCTCTCCTGGCTCCGGCGGGTCTTCGCCGGTTCCTTCGCCGCGCTCGGCGTCAAACTCGCGTTCACCACCCAGTAGACAGGTTCGGCATGAAACTCCAGCACCACCCGGAAATCCGCGCCGCTCACCCCGGCCTCGCCGTCGGCACGCTGCAGGCCACCGGCATCACCACGGAAATGCCGGTCGACGTCGAGAGGTTCCTCGCGCGGGCGACGCGGCGGCTCGCGGACGGGCCCGAGTCGGAATTCCCCGAGATCCAGGCCTGGCGGCGGGCGTTCGCGAAGATGGGCCTGAAGCCGACGCAGTACCGCTGCGCGTCGGAGTCACTGCTGCGCAGGCTGCGGAAAGAAGGCACGCTCCCCCGGATCCATCCGGTGATCGACCTCTGCAACGCGGTCTCGGTCGCCTACGCCATCCCGGTCGCGGTGCTCGACGTCGCGAAGATCAGCGGCTCGCTGGAGGTCCGCCACGCGCGGGGCGACGAGAAGTACGTGACCTTCGCCGGCACCGTCGAACACCCGAACCCCGGCGAGGTGATCTTCGCCGACGAGGACGGTCAAGCCCACGCGCGCCGGTGGACGAACCGGCAGAGCGGGCACTCCGCGGTCTCGGCCACGACGTCCGACGTGCTGATCGTTTCCGAAGGGCTGCACGCGACAGCGGCCGAGGACGTCCGGCTGCTGATCGAGGCCATCGCGGGCGAACTGGCGACGGCGGGTGTCGTCACGACGCCTTGAGCGCCTTCTCCAGGCCGGCGCGGGTCATCTTCGACCGCCCCTTGATGTTCCGCTCCCGCGCCAGCTTGTCCAGATCCGCCTTCGACAGCGAGGACAGGTCTTTCGCAGCAGCCTTCTTCGCCGCGGTCTTCTTCGCGGCCGGCTTCTTCGCGCCCGACTTCTTCTTGGCCTTCCCGCTCTCCACGCTCTTCGAAAGCGCCTCGAACAGGTCGACCACCTTCGTCGGCTCACCGGGTTCGGTCGCGGGCGTGATGGTGTCGCCCTTCTTCTTGGCCTTGATCAGCTCCCGCACGCGGTCGGTGTAGGTGTCGCGGTAGTCCTCGGGCCGCCAGTCGTCGCTCATCGCGTCGATCAGGTTGACGGCCATGTCGAGTTCCTTGCCGCGCGCCTTCGCCTTGCCCGGCAGGTCCGGCAGCTGCTCGGCGGGATCCCGCAGGTCGGCGGCGAAATGCAGGGTGTTGAGCACCATCACGCCGTCCCCGGAGCGGACGAGCGACAGGTACTCGCGGCCGCGCATGACGAACTTGGCGATCCCGGCCTTGCCAGAGGAGTCCATCGCCTCGAGCAGCAACGCGTACGGACGCTCGAACTCGTCCTTCGCGGGCGCGAGCCAGTACGTCTTGTCGAAGAACATCGGGTCGATCTCGTCCAGCGCGACGAAGCTCTCGATGTCGAGCGACTTCGACCGGCCGGGGGCGATCTCGTCGAGCTCCTCGGGTTCGACGACCACGTACTCGCCGTTGTCGAGCTCGTAACCCTTGACGATGTCCTCGTAGTCGACTTCCTTGCCGGTGCGCTCGTTCACCCGCCGGTACCGGATGCGGTCCTCGGTTCCGCGCTGGAACTGGCGGAAATGCACCGTATGGTCCTCGACCGCGCTGTAGAGCCGGACCGGCACCGTCACCAGGCCGAGCGAAAGCGAACCGCTCCAGACCGGACGCATGGGCACTCCTCTCCTCCAGCGGGCTGGTACCCGGAATCGAGGCGGATCACACCTGGTCAGAGGCTGAACGCGAGGGACTGCAGGAGGACGACCCCGAGGAACACGAGGGTGAAGGCGAGGTCGAACGCGACCCCGCCTGCCCGAACCGGGCGCACGACGCGGCGGACCGGCGCCAGCACGGGCTCGGTCAGCCGATGGGCGATCCCGCGGGCCCGGAAGGCCCAGCCGGGCGGACGGGTGGCGAGGTTGACGACCCAGTCCAGCACCATGCGGACGATGAGCACGATCAGGAACAGGGTGAGCAGGTAGCCCAGCAGATCACCTAGAGCACTCATGGCGGCACACTCCTCTTTGGTCCAGTGTGCCGCGCTTTGCTGGGAGCAACCTGTGACGAAAGAAAGGGCTACCAGGGCGGTTGGCCACCCCCAGTTCGAAGGCCAACCGCCGCGGAGCCCCTACCCGCGGTTCGGCGCGCTGCCCCGTCGCTCCGACCCGCCAGCTGTGCCTTCAGCTTTCCAAGGCCCTGCATCGGAATTACATCGGCTCTCCACCGCATGGCATCCGCGCAGTTCAGGAGTGGCCGGGCGTAGAATCGAACCGGTTTCAGGGCAGCCCCGTGCCCGTCCGTTAGGCCGAATGCCGTAAGGCGCGCACCGCGCCGACCTGGCTGACGGCCGAAGCGGTGGGCTAGGGTGCCGGTCAGCCGCCGAACGGACTGGAGGTAGTGCGTGAGCACGCTCACGGTCTCGGACGACATAGTCGCATATGACCGCTGATCGTTTACCCGATTCGGCGGGATCGCCCACCGGCGGCCCATCCCAGCTCAGCTTCTCCGTTCTCGGCCCGCTCGAAGCCGAGGTCGACGGTGTCCCCGTCCGCTTGGGCGGACGCCGTGAACAGCGCCTCCTCGCCGCCCTGCTGATCAACGCGGGCAGGCTGGTCCCGGTGTCGTACCTGATCGGCACGATGTGGCCGGAGAACCCGCCGAAGACCGCGGTCCGCCAGGTCAGCAACGCGATCGCGCGGCTGCGGCACGATCTCGGCGTGGCCCGGTCCGCCGTGGTCACCACCGGATCGGCGTACCGCGTCGTCGTCAGCAGCGCCTCGCTCGACTCGGTCCGCTTCGAAGCGGACTACAACCAGGGCGCCGAGCTCCTGTCCGCCGGGCTGATCTCCCAGGCGGCCGCCAAGCTGGCGGACGCGCTCTCGCTCTGGCGCGGACCGGCGTTCGACGGTCTCGAAGGCGACGCCATCGAGCAGACGGCGCGACGCCTCGACGAAGAACGCCTGGCCGCCTGCGAGCTCCTGATCGGTGCCAGGCTCCGGCTCGGCGAAACCGAAGCGGCGGCTCGCGAGGCCTTCGACCTCGCCGCCTGGCATCCCACGCGCGAGACCCTGCAGTGCCTCACCATGCTGGCGCTCTACCGGGCGGGCCGCGGCGCCGACGCGCTCCGGACGTTCGACCGGACCAGGGTCGCGCTCGCCGAGGAGCTCGGCGTCGACCCGAGCGCCGAACTGAGCGCGCTCCACCAGCAGATCCTGCGCGCCGACGCCGAGCTGATGACGGACGGCGCCCTCGTCCGCTACGGCGTCGGCGGGCTCCGGGCCGGAATGGACACCGGCGGACGGCGCGAGGACGCGGACGCGCAGAAGGCGCTGTTCCCCCGCCCCGCGCAACTTCCCGCGGATCTCCCCGCGTTCGGCGGCCGTGCCGCGGAACTGCGGACCGTCCTGGAGATCGGCCAGGCGAGCTCCTCGGCGGGGCCGAGGCTGATCGCGATCGACGGGATGCCCGGGGTCGGCAAGACCGCGCTGGCCGTCCACGCCGCACACCGGCTCGCGCCGCTGTTCCCCGACGGGCAGCTCTTCGTGAACCTCGAAGGGTTCTCGCCCGCGGGCGACCCGGTCGACCCGGGAGCCGCGCTCGAAGCGCTCCTGCGGTCGCTCGGCATCCAGGGTTCGGACATCCCCTCCGGGACCGAACAGCGCGCGGCGCTCTTCCGGAGCTGCCTCGCCGGCAAACGCGTGCTTCTGGTGCTGGACAACGCCATCGGGGCGGCGCAGGTGAACCCGCTGCTGCCCGGCTCGGCGAGTTGCTGCGTGCTGATCACCAGCCGCACCCGGCTCGTGGACCTCGACGGCGCCGAGCTCCTCTCGCTGGAACCGTTCAGCCGGGCCGACGCCGTGGATCTGCTCGGCAGGATCGTCGGGCCGTCGCGGTTGAGGAGGGAATCCCCCGACGCGGCCGACCAGGTCGCGAGCCTGTGCGGTGATCTCCCGCTCGCACTGGCCGTCACGGCGAGCAGACTGCGCGCGCGAGCGTCGTGGACGCTCGACTTCGTCGCCAGGCAGCTGCGCGACGAACGGAACCGGTTCGGCGAGCTCACCGCCGGGGAACGCGACGTGGCGGGCGCCTTCCGGGTGTCCTATCTGAACTTGACCGAGACCGAGCGCCGGGTGTTCCGCCGGCTGAGCCATCACCCCGGCGCCGCTTTCGATCTCCACTCGACGGCGGCCCTGGCGGAAGTGAGCCTCGGCGAGGCCCGCCGTCTCGCCGAACGCCTCGTCGACGTGAACCTGCTGCGCCAGCCGTCGATGGACCGGTACGAGATGCACGACCTGCTCCGTAGCTATGGTCGTGAACTCCTGCTCGCCGAGGAGCCCGAGCACCAGCGCGAGGCGATGATGCGGCGGCTGTTCGACTACTACCGCAGCACCGTCGCGGCCGCGATGGAGTTCATCGACCCGGACTCCGAAGACGAGCCGGGTGGTCTCGAGGTCCCGAAGAGCGAGTTCGGACAGTCCTTCGCGGACTACGACCAGGCGGCGCACTGGATGGACGCGCAATGGCAGAACGTGCTGCCGGTGGCCGTCGCGATGAACAACCACCAGCAGTACTCCGACCTCGTGCCCTTCTGTTCGGCGGTGTGGCGCTACTTCGACAACCGCGGCTACTACCGGCAGGCCAGGGAGCTGGAGACCCTCGCCCTGTCCGCGGCGCGGGTCACCGGGAACGTGGTCCTCGAGTACCAGGCGCTGCACATGTACGCGCTGACCCTGTGGCGGCTCGACGAGTTCACCGAAGCGAACAGGCTGTTCAACGAGGTGTTCGAGCTGGCAGCGACCACCGGCGACATCCGGATGCAGTGCCGGGCCAGGGGCAACTCGGGGGTCACCCACTGGCTCAAGGGCGAGTCGGACGAGGCGATCGAACACCTCGGCTGGGTCCGCGAGACCGCCCATGCCCATGGCAGCGTGCTCATCGAAGCCCGCGCCAGGCACCGGATCGGGCTGATCCACACCGAGAACAGGCGTTATCCCGAAGCCGCCGAGGAACTCGACAAGGCGCTGAGGCTGGCACAGGAGAACGAATCGCCCGATCTCGAGGCGGAATGCTTTCTCGCCCTCGGTATCAATTCGCGCGGACTCGGTGACGGCGCGCTCGCGGTCAGTCAGTTGACGACCGCGGTGGAAGTGCTCGAATCGACCGGGAATCGCAGCATGCTGCCCATCGCCCACAAGGAGATGGCGTTCGCGTTCGACATTCTCGGTGAGCGACTGAATGCGGACCGTCATCGCCGGTTCGCATTGCGCCTCTACAGCGATCTCGGCATTTCGGAGTCGCCGGAGGTTCGCGAACTCAAACAGCGCCTGAGCGATTACTCGGCGTAATTGTCCATTCTGCTCCGGTACTCTGTTGGCGTGGGTATATTCGCTTGACCGGAGTAACCACTCACGGAGAGGATCGGCGGCATGCACGACGAGGATGACGACGAGTTCTTGTACGAGCTCGAAGCGGAGTACAAGGCGCAGAGCACTTGGGGCGGGTTCGAGCCGCCTCCGCACGGCGGGCCTCCTTTCCGCTCGCCACGCTGAATGACCTGACGTATTCGGAACGTATTACTGGGGACTGGGGCACAAGACATTCGATGCTGGTCAGGGTTTCCTCGTGCGGAACGCTTTATTGGTCCGATGGTGACGTCGTCTGGGACGACCATCTCGGCCATCGCCAGCTGAAACTCGCCGAAGGAACCGAACGCGTCCTGCGCTGGTTCAGTTCTTGGCGGGAACCGGAATCGATCCGCACCGCGGACGAGAATCCCGAGATCGGGGAAAGACTCGTCCGTATCGCGCGGGCGATGATCCGGTACGACGTGCTGGTGATCAAAGGTTCTTCCCGGCAACAACGGGAAGAAGAGATCCTTCGGGATTGGGGCCCTTGGGGAACGTCCGCGCGGGCGTTTCACTTCGGCACCCGTTCCTTGCGGGAGACCGAGTTCACGACCAGCGAAATGACGGCGAAAACCTTGCTGGAGAAGGCGAAGGCCAGTCCTCCGCCTTCTCCGGTGAGGCCGTCCGGCGAGCACGACGCGATAGCGCTGCCCGAACCGTCACCGGAACCCTTGAACGCGATCGCGCTGGGCGACGCGCTGAACCAGCGCAGAAGTGTCCGCGAGTTCGGCGAAGAACCCTTGCGGCTGCGTGATTTGAGCACTCTCCTCACCGTGGCGAGGCCGACGAGGCCCGAAACGCATTCCGACATCCCCGCCACCGGGAACGTCTTCAAGACGAGCCCGTCGGGCGGAGCCCGGCATCCGACCGAGGTGTACGTCTACGCGAGGAACGTCGAGGGCCTGGATCGGGGCGCCTACCACTACGACGGTTTCTCGCATCGCCTCACGCCACTGGACGCCAAGCTCGACGACGACGAACTGACCGCCCTCGCCGGCGACCAGCAGTGGACCCGGAACGCCGGCGCGCTGCTGATCTACACGAGCGTCATCGAACGGAACCAATGGAAGTACCCGGTGAGCCGCACCTATCGGGTGCTGCTGATGGACGTCGGGCACCTGAGCCAGACCGTGTACCTGATGGCGACCGCGCTGGGACTGAACGTCACGTTCACCGCGGCGCTTCGCGATGAACTGGTCGAGGACCTCCTCGGCTGCGATCCGGCCAGCGAGCTGGTGCTCGGCATGTCGGTACTGGGCACTCGCTTGTGAATGCCTGATGGTGTAGCGCTTTGCCGTATTTCGGCGATGGGGCACTTTGGCCGTCGGGAAGGACGGCTATGGTGCGGCCCAGTGCGGATGAACCCCAGGACCGCATGCAGCGCGACAGCCGCTGCGAGTCCTGTCCACGCGCTCGGCCGTTGCTGTGATCGGTGGGGGCCATCGACCCCGTGGCCGCCATTCGGAGATGGCGCCTTACCGGAGCACTGTCGCCGCTGTGAACCTCAGAGCCTGCTCGCCGCCCCGCCATTTTTCGGCAACGCCTACGCCAGGCAGCAGTTCCTCCACCTAGCGGCGCAAGGATGGCGCCCAAACCACACGGCCGCACCGAGTCCTGTCGGCGCGCTGGCCGTCGCCGTGTTTCGGGCAATGCGGTGGCGGTATCCCCGGGCCGGCGAACAAGATGCCGTGGACTACATATCGACTCCCGTGGCCGTCTTTCGGCAATGGCCCCAGGTCTGGGCACGCGGCTAAGCGGCGGACGCTAGCCGCACGACGGGCGCGGCCACAAGCCGCGAGAGGTGATCACAGGGTGCGCCGTGCTTGGCTCCGTGGCCTAATTTCGGCAATGGTCCCAGTCCTGGGGCGCCGTTGCCGTTTTCCGGCGACGGTTCAGAACGGTGGTTCCTCGGCACGAGGTTCGTGCAGGGGTGGTGGTGTGCTGTCGTAGCTCTGTCCGGTGGGTGTGGTGATGGTGAGTGTGCCGTCGGAGTCGAGTCGGTAGGTCCAGCCGGGTTCGTCTTTCAACCGGTGGTCCCGTCGGCACAGGTCGATCAGGTCGGTATGGCTGGTGTGGCCGCCGTGCTGCCACGGCACCGCATGGTCGAGATCGCAGGCCTGGGCGACGCGGTGGCAGCCGGGTCTTCGGCATTCCCGGTCCCGCACCCGCACGAACTCCCCCAACCCCGCGGTGGGCCGATACCGGTCACGACCCAGATCCAGCACCTGCACGGAGAGGGGGTCGGTGATGATCCGCCGCAGGACGGTATCGGGCCCGGTGGCGATGTGCCGGGCCAGGGCAGCCGGAATATGGCCGTGGCCGGCGAGTTCGGCGGGGTCATCGTTCAGCCCGAGGTAGGTGTTCAAATCCATGTACAGGAACACCTCGGACCGTTCACTCCCACCCTGCCCACCCAGCAACAGATCAAGGGCCACATCCGCACGCAGCTGATCCAGAGTGCGAGTCTCCCCACTGGTCTTGAGAGCGCGGGCTTCACGATCGATCCGGGTGTAGGCAGCGGCGACCTTCTCCACCGGCCCGTCCTCGACCTCGATCGACGCCACCCCAGCCTCGCCGTGGCGGATCGACAACCGGCGCCCGGCACGATGCCGCTCCGCACGCCGGGCCGCGCCCTCGCGGTCGGCCATCATCGCCGCATGATTCGCCGCCTTCCGAACCTGCTCGGAATTCCGCCCCGGCAACCGATCCTCCAGCACCGCGTCCACCGCACGCGCATCGTCATCGGACAGCCACGCGGTGGCGGCGGCGACCTTCATCGCCCCATAGCCACCCACCTTGCCCCGATCCAGCAACCCCAGCGTGCACGGAAGCCGCGTGGTCAACGCCTCCGCCGTCGACACCAGCCCAGCCGCGTGACCGTCCACAACAGACAACCCCAGCGCGACCTCCTGCACCACACCGCCAGCGCCGTCACGGTGACGACTCAGCTGCGCCAACGCACGAAACCGCACCGCCTCCAACCGCGCGATCCCCTCCGACGCAGCAACCGCAGCAGCAACAGCATCGCCGTCCTCCAACATATCCAACGCGCCATTGACCTCCTTCAAAACATCAGCCGACGTGATTTCCTTGAGTACCGCCACAATGGCGTTGCGTGTATCCACACACCGAAGCTACAACCGGCCACCGACAGTTTTCGCACCCACGAGCTTTTCCTTTGAACCACAACGGTTTCGGCACCAAGTTGCCCTGTCGTCGAATTCCGGCAACGGCCCGAACCCACCCACCATAGAACCGGAAGCTTCAAACCACCGTGTACCACAACGCTTCCAGCACCCCCTTGCCCGTCGCCGAATTCCGGCAACGCCCAGCCCACCTCACGCCAGAGCACAACAACCACCCGACACCAGTCGCCAAATCCCGGCAACGACCACCTCACACCACCCCCGAAGCCAAGAACTGCGGCACAGCCACCTCACCGACCTGATCCGCCAGCCAGATCTCTCCCTCCGCCGCCGAAACCGCCCCCACCCGAACAGCGACGTCCGCCAGCCCACGCAGGAACCCCTCCCCACCGAGGAACCCGACCACTCCCTCGACCGAAACCTCACGAAACCCGCTCCCGACAAGCAACCGCCGGAACCCACGCGCGATCCGCGGAGCGGTGATCACCGAAGCCCGCGCACGCACGATTTCCCGGGTCAGCGCCGGATAGGCGGAATCGACCACCAGCGCCTCCCAGTCGGGCCCGGACAACACGATCCGTCCACCAGGGACCAGAACCCGCCGTGCCTCCGCGAGAGCGGCCTCGGGATCAGCGAGTTCATGGAACACCTTGTCCGCCCGATAGCCCGCGAATCCACCCTCGACCGGCAACGCGTAGGCGTCCCCGATCAGGAAGTCCCGGTCGGGCGAACGCCGCCGGGCCTCGTCCACCATCTCGGCCGCAAGGTCGACACCGACGGCGCGGAAACCCAGTGACGACAACTCGGATACGGCGAGCCCGGCACCGCAGCCGACGTCGATCACGGCGGAGCCGGGTTCGAGGCGGAGAAGTTCGTAGGTCCGGGCCCGCAGTTCGGCGGCTCCCGGCAGGGCATCGGCGGCGTCGAGCCGCTGCAACATGGACATACCGGGGATCGTCCGACTTAATGACGACATGAAGTCAAGCACCTTGAGCGTCGGCGAGGTCGCGGAGCGCTTCGGCCTGGCGACGCACGTCTTGCGCCATTGGGAATCCGTCGGCCTCCTCGAGCCGGCCCGGTCGGGCGGCCGGAGGCGGTACGACGACAACGACCTCCACCGGATCGCGATCATCCTGCGTTCGAAGGAGGCGGGCCTGAGCCTCGACGGAATCCGCGAGATGTTCGGCAAGCCCAGCGAGCGCGAAGCGATCCTCAAGCGCCACAAAGAAGAACTCGAACGACGTATCGCGGCCGCGCAGGCGTCGCTCACGATCGTCGACTGCGCGCTCGGGTGCGAGCACGACGACTTCACCCGGTGCGCGCACTTCCGGGAGGCGGTGGCGCGAGCTCGGCCCGCGCCACCGTCCCGGCTCAGCCGAGCAGTGCGCGCATCTCGGTGATCTCGGCCTGCTGACCGTCGATCACCTTCTGCGCCAGCGCCTTGACCTCGGCGTTGCTGCCCTGCTGCAGGGCGGTTTTCGCCATCGAAAGCGCACCCTCGTGATGTTCGATCATCATCTCGAGCCACTGCTTGTCGAACGCGGCGTCCTTGGCTTTGCCGAGTTTCTCCAGATCGCCGTCGGTCATCATGCCGGACGCCGAGCCGTGCCCGGAGTGTTCGCCCGACGGCGCCACTCCCCAGCCCTTCAGCAATCCGTTCAGCTGCTGGATCTCCGGATCCTGCGCCTTCTGGATCCGCGCGGCGAGGTCGACGATCTTCGCGTTACGAGTACGGCCGTCGACGAGTTTCGCCATCGCGAGCGCCTGTTCGTGGTGCGGGATCATCCCTTGCGCGAACGTGACGTCGGCCTGGTTGTGGCCGGCCCGCTGGGGATCCGGCGCCTTCACCGTGGACATGGAGTGCCCGGTGGAGGCGGTGTCGGAGCTGGCACAGCCGGTGAGCACGGCGAAGGAGGCCAGGGCGGCGAGCGCGGCCCCGGCCAGTTTCCTGCTGGTCATGGTTCTTCCTCGAAAATCGGTTGTGGTCAGGACGGGACGAACCCGCCTGTCACACCCGCAACACGCAGAGAAGCGACAATCTTTCGGGCACCGGTCTCCAGCGCGGCGGATCACGGCCCGACGCCGAACCGCCGCGCGGACGCGATTTCCAGGTCGTCACCGTCCGTCCATTCCGGACGAGCAGCCAGGAGACGATCAGGAGCACGGCCGCGGCGAGCACCGCGAGGCACAGGTGCAGTCCACTGTGTCCAACGCCGTCGTGCGAAGACGTGTCCGCGCAACACGGATCAGCCATCGCGACAGCGGAGTGCCCGGCGTCGTGCCCGGATTCGGCGACGACGTGGTGCATGCCGACCAGACCCAGCGCCACCACGCACAACAACAGCCACCGCAGGGCGGCCGGGTACGCGGGCTGGGTCACGGCTCCACCGTAGCCGGATTCAGCGCGCCGCCGGACGGTGGGGTTTCCCCGCCGAATGCAGTGCCGGGATGTCGCGATCGATGTGGTCGGCGTGGAACAGGGCCTGCGCGAGCAGCCCGCGGACGTGGTCGTTGGCCGCCGAGTAGTAGACGAACGTCCCCTCGCGACGCCCCTTGACCAGTCCGGCGAGCCGCAGTTTCGCGAGATGCTGGCTGACCGCCGTCGGCGCCGCTCCCGCCAGTTCCGCGAGACAGGCGACCGAAGACTCACCTTGGAGCAGCGCCCAGAGGACCTTGATCCGCGTCGGATCCGCGAGCAGCCGGAACGTCTCCGCGGCCAGGTGGACCTGCTCCTCGGTGGGCATCTCGAAATCCGGGACCGACTCGTGCATGCCAGGAGGATAGCCGCTATCCTTCTGCCTGCGTACCTGCATGACTGCGCAGGTATTGTGACAAGGAGGTGGAAGATGCCCGGGCATGGACACAGTCATGGCCACCAGTCCGCGAAGGGCCGTCTCCGGCATCTGCTGACTCCGCACAGCCACGACAGCGCCGACCGCGTCGACTCCGCGCTGGAGACCAGCAAACGCGGCGTCCGGACGCTGATCTGGTCGTTCGCCGCCCTGTTCATCACCGCCGTCGCCCAGCTCGCGCTCGTGCTGATCACCGGTTCGGTGGCCCTGCTCGGCGACACGATCCACAACTTCGCCGACGCGCTGACCGCGGTCCCGCTCGGCATCGCCTTCCTGCTCGGCCGCCGTGCCGCCACCCGCCGCTACACCTACGGGCTCGGCCGCGCCGAGGACCTGGCCGGCGTGATCGTCGTCCTGCTCATCGCCGCCTCGGCCTTCCTGGCCGGCTACGAGTCCGTCACCCGGCTGCTCGATCCACGCCCGGTCCAGCATCTGTGGGTGGTCGCGGCGGCGGGTGTCATCGGCTTCGCGGGCAACGAACTCGTGGCCAGGTACCGGATCACCGTCGGCCGCGAGATCGGGTCGGCCGCGCTGGTCGCCGACGGGCTGCACGCCCGCACGGACGGTTTCACGTCGCTCGCCGTCGTGCTCGGCGCCGTCGGGGTGGGGCTCGGGTTCCCGATGGCCGACCCGATCATCGGCCTCGCCATCACCGTCGCCATCCTGTTCGTCCTGCGCGACGCGGCCAAGGAGGTCTTCCGCCGCCTGATGGACGCCGTCGACCCGGCCGACGTCGATCGCGCCGAACGCGCGGCCACCGAGGTGCCGGGTGTGCTCGGCACGCGGGACCTGCGGATGCGCTGGATCGGGCACAGCCTGCGCGCGGAACTGGCGGTGTCGGTCGAGGCCGGGCTGAGCGTCACCGAGGCACACCACCTGGCCCATCGTGTCGAGGCGCGGCTGCGCGAGGTCCTCCCGCGGCTCGCGGAAGCGGTGGTGCACACCGAACCGGCGCACGCCCATGAGATCGTCAGCGGGTGACACTGTCCGGCAACGACATCCGCGCCGTCCGCGCCCACGCGCAACTGCTGACCGCGCCGGCCGGGGACGTGCTCGCCGTGGTCGGTTCCGTCGCCGCGGTCCAGGCGCAGTCGACGCCCGCCGCCCGCCTCGCGATCCGGGCCCGTAGCCGGGGTCTGACCGCTCCGGACGTCGACGCTTCCCGCGCCGTGACGCGCACCTGGCTGATGCGCAAAACGCTCCATCTCGTCCCGACGGCGGATCTCCGCTGGCTGAACCGGCTGTTCGGCCCCCGCAACGCCCAGGCGGGGCAGGGACGGCGCAGGCAGCTGGACCTCACCGACGAACTCTGCGAACGCGCGCTCGGGAAACTCCAGGATCTCTTGCGGGGCAAGGAACTCACTCGACAGGAGATCGTGGACGGCTTGGCCGCCGAGGGCATCGCGCTCGACGCGAAGTCTCAGGCACCGGCGCATCTCTTGGCGTATGCGGCCAACCGCGGACTGCTGTGCCGAGGCCAGGACGTCGGCACGGAACCGACGTACGTGCTCCTCGACGAGTGGGTCACCGAGAGCCGCACGCCGGACGAACCGCATACCGAACTCGCGCACCGGTACCTGACCGCCTATGGCGTCGCGACCACCGAGGACTTCAGCGCCTGGTCCGGGCTCCCGATCGGCCTCTGCCGCAGGGCTTTCACCGCGCTGGACCCCGTTCCCGTCGGCAAGGCCTTCGCCCTCCCGGAGACCGATCTGTCCCCTCCCCCGTGTCCCCCGCGCCTGCTCGGCGCCTTCGACACGTACCTGCTGGGTTACCGTGACCGCGATCTGCTCCTCGATCCGGCCGAGACGAAACGCGTCAACTCCGGCGGCGGGATGATCGCGCCGACCGTGCTGATCGACGGACGGATCGCCGGAACCTGGCACACCGAGCGGACCGCGAAGCTGACGAAGGTCGTCGTGGAACCCTTCGCCACGCTGCCGCGGTCCGCCATCGCCGGGCTGGAGTCCGAAGTGGATGCCTACGGCCGCTTCCTCGGGCGAACGGCCGTCCTCCTCACTTGAGCGAGCGGAAGAACTCCCGCACGTCCGCGACCAGGATCTCGGGCTCCTCCAACGCCGCGAAGTGCCCGCCGCGATCGACGTCGGTCCACCGCACGATCGTGTGGGCGTCCTCCGAGTAACGCCGGATCCCCACGTCGTGCGCGAAGACCAGCGCCGCCGTCGGCACGCCGGAGTTCTTCTCGACGGCTCCCCAGGTTTCCGCCTGCGCGTAGCCGACATACGCGGACGAAGCCGCCGTGCCGGTGAGCCAGGTGAACATCACGTTGGTCAGCAACCGGTCCTTGCCGATGATCTCTTCGGGCAACGTCGGGCGCGGATGCGTCCACTCACGGAACTTGTCCATGATCCAGGCCAGCTGCGCGACCGGGGAGTCCACGAGTCCGTAGCCGAGGGTCTGCGGCCGCGTCGACTGGATCGCGATGTAGCCGAACTCCTCCTGCATGAAGGCCTCGATCCGCTTGACGCGGTCACGTTCGACGTCGGTGAGCGACGCGAACTCCTCCTCCGGCATGGACATCGGCGGCATCGGGGTCAGCCCGCCGTTGACGTGCACGCCGATCACCTTGTCCGGCGCGACCCTGGCCACCTCCGGTGACACGGAAGCGCCGAGGTCGCCGCCCTGCACGCCGTAACGCTCGTAGCCGAGGCGGCGCATCAGCTCCGCCCATGCCCGGCCGATCCGCGGCATGGTCCAGCCGGAATCCGAGACAGGGCCCGAAAAACCGAAGCCGGGCAGCGACGGGATCACGAGGTGGAACGCGTCCGCCGGGTCTCCGCCGTACGCTTTCGGATCCGTGAGCGGGCCGATGACGTCCAGGAACTCCACCACCGAACCCGGCCAGCCGTGCGTGAGGATCAGCGGCGTCGCGCCGGCTTCGGGCGAGCGCACGTGCAGGAAGTGGATCCGCTGGCCGTCGATGACCGTGGTGAACTGCGGATGACGGTTGATCTCGCGTTCGGCGGCACGCCAGTCGTAGCCGTCGCGCCAGTATTCGGCGAGTCCGCGCAGCCACGCCACCGGCACGCCGGTGTCCCAGCCGTCGCCGGGGAGCGGAGCGGGCCAGCGCACGCTGTCGAGCTTCGCGTGCAGCTCGTCCAGCTGCTCCTGCGGGATGTCGAGGCGGAAGGGGCGGATCTCGGTGTTTTCCATGAAGCCCACGTTACGAGGCATTGCGGACAGTTTCGGTCCTTGATTCGGCGGGCATTTCGGATACGGGAAGATGCGCTCGTGACGGACAAGTACTTGGCCTACGGCAGGCTCATCCGCGACGGGAAGATCCTGTTCATCCGGCGGCGGCCGGGCGCTTTCCTCGGCGGCCGCTGGGAGCTGCCGGGCGGCACCGTCGAGCCGGGCGAGCGGCCCGACGAGACCGTGGTCCGCGAGTTCGCCGAGGAGACCGGGCTGACCGTCCGCGTGACCGGCGAACGCGGCTCCCACAGCTGGGACGACGTCGCGGGCAAGCCGATGCGGATCCACGCCACGGTGTACGCGCTCTCCGAAGAGACCACGGACGAAGTGGTGCTCGATCCCGGGGAACACGACGCCTTCACCTGGTACACCCGCGAAGAAGCCGCGGCACTCGATCTCGCCGATCACTTCCGGCGAGCACTCGAAGGCTGATCCCGGGACCAGTCCCGCTCGAGGCTTCAGCCGACGGTCTCGACTTCACGGCCACGCTCGGGCCGGACGGCACCGTCACCTACAACGGCCTCTCCATCGATCCGCTCGGCGTGAGCGACGGCGCCGCCGTCCGCCGGATCACACCGCTGTGAGCTCCGCTCCGCCCAGCGGACGACCGGGCCGGTGAGCGTGCCCGCCACCAGGAACAACCCACCCAGCACCACCCAGCCCGCCGCGCCGCCGACCAGGATCAGCCCGGTCAGCAACACCGGGCCGAGCATGCGGGCGATGGCCGCCCCGGCGCCGAAAAGCCCCTGATACTGACCCTGTTTACCCTCGGGAGCGAGACCGAAGCCGATCTCCCACGAGCCCGCCGCCTGCGCCATCTCCCCCACCACCTGCAGCGCGGCCCCCAGAAGCAGGACCAGCGCCGCCGCCCACGCGGATTCGCCCATGGCGGAGAACGAGAACACCAGGCAAGAGAAGAAGAGCAGCAGTCCCGCGTACCGGGCGTAGCGGGAGGCGCTGCGCAGCCCGGTCACGCCGCGCGCCACGCGGACCTGGAAGACCACCACGCTCGCCGTGTTGAGCACGAGCATCGCCGAGACCAGCCAGCTCGGGGCCGCGGTCCTGGTCGAGATCCACAGCGGCAGGACCAGGCTGAACAGCGGCATGTAGAGCAACATGACCATGTTGAGCAGCGCCAGCAACGCGTACGGGCGATCACGGAGAACGGCGACGGACGGCTCGCCCTCCCGCGCCGGCACCGGAGCCACCGAAGGCACCTTGCGGAGCACAAGCGCCGCGGCGACGAAAGCCAGCGCGTCGAGGACGAAGACGGTCAGGAAGGCCTCCCGCGTCCCGAGCGCCAGCGCGATACCGCCGAGCGCCGCGCCGATCGCGATCCCCGCGTTGGAAAGCGCCTGCAACCGGGCGCGGAACGTCGTGCGCTCGGCGGGGTCGATCAGGCCGGCGAGCAACGCCTGCCTCGCCGCGCCGAGACCGCATTGAAAGCAGGCGTAGACGCAGGCCGCGATCACGAACGTCACGACGGAGCCGACGAAGAGGAACGCCGTCACCGACGCGGCCGTGCCCAGCGCCAGGAGGACGGCCGTTCCCTTGGGGCCGCGACGGTCCGCCAGGTGTCCGAGGGCGATCCCGGCCACCGAGCCGACAGCCCAGCCCGCGGTGAGGCCGAGGCCGACCTGCGCGGGCGAAAGCCCCACGACGAGCGTGAAGTAGACGGCCGAGCTGACGTAGTAGGCGCCGTCGCCGACGGAGCTGATCAGCTGGGCCGAGGTCAGTCGCTTCATACGACTCAAGCTAAGTGCCGGATTGGCCACTTCCCAGTTCCAATATGAGCCATTCTCGTTGGGCCAATATAGGCTCGCCCCGTGCCGTTCCACATCAGCCTCGACGGACACACCGACCTGGCCGCGCGGATCTACCGCCAGCTCCGCGACGGCATCCTCGACGGGCGCCTGCGCGCCGGGGAGCGCCTGCCGCCGACCAGGGAACTGGCCCGCGAGCTCGACGTCTCGCGCAACACCGTCGCGGTCGCCTACGAACGGCTCACCGCGGAGGGGTTCCTCAGCGGCCACGTCGGACGCGGGACGTTCGTCAGCGCGGATCCCGTGGCGCGGGCGGAACGCGCCGCGCCCGCGGGCTCCGGAGTGCGGCCGGTCGCCCGCTGGCGTTCGCTTCCGGCCCTCCCCGGCGACGACCGGTCCGCTCCCGAGTTCGACTTCCGCGTCGGCGCTCCGGATCCGACCCTGTTCCCCTTGCGGACCTGGCGACGGCTGGTCGGCCAAGCCTTGCGGCCGTCGCTGCTGCCACCGTCGGGTTATGCCGACCCTGCCGGGCTCGAAGCACTGCGGGTGGCGATCGCCCGTCATATCGGCGCCGCCCGATCGGTACGGGCCGGCGGTGAAGATCTGGTGGTCACCCAGGGAGCGCAGCAGGCTCTCGACCTGATCGGCCGGGTCCTGATCGAGCCCGGCACGCGGGTCGCCGTCGAGGATCCCGGCTATCCCCCGGCCGAACGGCTCTTCGCCGCCCACGGTGCCCGGATCACCAAGGTCCCGGTGGACGCCGAAGGCCTCGATGTCGCCTCACTCGTCAAGGGCACCCGGCTGATCTACACGACGCCGTCGCACCAGTTCCCGCTCGGCACGCCGATGTCACTCGCCAGGAGGACGGCGTTGCTGGCATGGGCGGAGCGGAACGACGCGGTGATCGTCGAGGACGACTACGACAGCGAGTACCGGTTCTCGGACCGGCCGCTCGAACCGCTCCAAAGCCTGGACCGCGACGGCAGGGTGGTCTACGTCGGGTCGTTCTCGAAGACGCTGCTTCCCTTGCTGCGTCTCGGCTTCCTCGTCGCGCCCGCTTCGCTGCGCCCGGCGTTGCGGCAGGCGAAACAGCTCACGGACTGGCACGGTGATCTCGTGACACAGGCCGCGTTGGCGAGCTTCATCGACGAGGGTCTGCTCGCGCGTCACGTGCGCAAGGCGACCCGGGAGTATTCGGTGCGACGGGAGCGGATCCTGGCGTTCGTCCGCGACGAACTGCGCGACCTGCTGGAAGTCGTTCCTTCGAGTGCCGGGCTCCACCTGTGCGCGCTGTTCCGTCCACATGCGACGGTCACTGTGGACGGTGTGGTGGCGGAAGCGTCTCGCGCGGGGGTGGCCGTCGAAAGCCTGGCCGCCTACGGAGGAACGCGCGGCGGACTGGTGATCGGCTACGGCCTGGTCGGTTCGGACCGCGTCGACGAGGGACTCGCGCGGCTCGGGGAAAGCGTTTCGGCCGCTCGCGGGATCACGAGAGGGTAGTTCAGCGCACTTTTCGCCTTGAACCACCCTTTCGTGACAACCGGCCCGCCGCGGGACGCCGGAAACTGTCGTACCCCGGTGGTCTCCTCTTCACAGGCGACAGCGGGCCCGGCCGGGTCCGCGCGCCGGCCCGAGGAGGAAAGTCCCATGGCCGGAGAAACGGTGCTCACGGTGATCGGCAACCTGACGACCGATCCGGAGCTGAAGTTCACCCCGTCCGGAGCGGCGGTCGCGAACTTCACGGTCGCGTCGACACCACGCGTCCTGGACCGCGCGAGCGGGGAATGGCGCGACGGAGACCCGCTGTTCCTGCGCTGCGCACTGTGGAAGCAGGCCGCGGAGAACCTGGCCGAATCCCTCACCAGAGGGACGAGGGTCATCGTGCAGGGCAGGCTGAAACAGCGATCCTTCGAAACCAAGGAAGGCGAGAAACGCACGGTGGTGGAGCTCGACGTCGACGAGATCGGCCCGTCGCTGCGGTATGCCACGGCGAAGGTGAACAAGGCGGGCCGGAGTTCGGGCGGCACACCGTCGGACGGGGCTTGGGAGCGAACGCCGGTGTCCGCCGGAAGCCCGGAGCCGCCCTTCTGACCGGGAGGTTTCCCTCTCGGGAGGGAGCGATCTCCCTCCCGGGCGCCATGCGGTCGCGAGCCTCCGGCTCGGATGCTGGAGGTCGTGAACACGACCACGACGATCACGGAACTCGGCCTGGACCCGGCCATCGAGCGGCACGCGGAGTTCGCCGCCGGACTCCGCGCCGGGCTCGCCCGGGTCGAAGAGAGACTTCAGGAGGTGTTGCGCAGCCCCGGTCATCCGGAACTCACCGAAGCCGCCACCCATCTCGTCCGCGCGGGCGGGAAGAGGCTGCGTCCGTTGATGGCGCTGACCGCGGCGGCGTTCGGCGACGGGCGAGGCGACGCGATCTCGGCGGCCACCCTCGTCGAGCTCGTTCACGTCGCGACGCTGTATCACGACGACGTGATGGACGAGGCGCCGATGCGGCACGGGGTCACCAGTGCGAACTCCTTGTGGGGCAACAAGAAGGCCGTCCTGATCGGAGACTACGTGCTCGCCTGCGCGGCACAGGTCGGCGCCGGGCTCGGCGACTACGCGCTGCGGTCGCAGGCGAAGACGTTCGGCAGGCTCGTGCGCGGCCAGTTCCTCGAGACGACCGGACCGTTCGAGGACTGCGGCCGTCACGCGCCGTACGAGCACCACATCCAGGTGATGGCCGACAAATCCGCGTCGCTGATCGCGATGGCGGGCAGGCTCGGCGCGCAGGTGTCGGGCGCGGATGAGCGGACCATCGAAACGTTGGGCCAGTACGGCGAACTGATCGGGGTGGCGTTCCAGATCTCCGACGACGTCCTCGACATCTCCGCGTCCACCACCGACCTTGGCAAATCCGCGGGCACCGATCTCCGCGAAGGCGTCGTCACCTTGCCGATGCTCCACGCGCTCGACGACGAGGGGCCCGGCGCCGCTCGGTTACGCGAGATCATCGGCCACGGACCGGTCACCGATCCGGTGGTCCGCCAGGAGGCGCTCGGGCTCCTGCGCGACTCCGCCGGTGTCGTGCGCGCGCTCGCCGAAGCCCACGGATACGCCGCCAAGGCGAGGGACCTCGCGCTCGGCCTTCCCGACCGGCCCGCCAGGGCGCTGCTCGTCGGGCTTTCGGCGTTCGTGGTCGACCGCGGCGAGTAGGCCCACCGCACCCGTGACCAGGGCTAGAGTGGCGGAATGAGCACCGAAACCCTGGGAAACGTCGAAGGCCGCGACATCGGTTCCGGAGTCTCGATCATCCGCGAGCGGACCGACGTCGACGGTTCCGGACCGAGGCTGCACCAGCATCCGTACCGCGAGACGTTCGTCGTCATCCGCGGCCGGGCGAGGTTCACCATCGGGGACACTGAACGCGAAGGAGGAACAGGCGACATCCTGGTCGTGCCCGCGGACACCCCGCACAAGTTCGCCGTGATCGGGCCGGAAGTCTACGAAGCCGTCCACATCCACGAAAGCGACCATTTCATCACCGAGTGGCTCGAGTAATTCTGTCGGGCGCAAGAAAACCCTTTCCCGGGCTAGAATCCGGCGACGTGCTCGTGGACGGCGGGCACCCGAGGCGACGGGAACCGGGAACTGTGACCGACGTGGCGGACCGCAGCGGTGACGAGACCCGCCAGGAGGACAGGTTCGGCCAACGGCGCGCGCAGCTGGCGATGTCGGCGCTGGTCACCTTGTCCGAGCTGGGCTACGCGCGCACGAGCCTGCGGGAGATCGCGCAGAACTCCGAGTTCTCGCACGGGGTCCTGCACTATTACTTCCGGGACAAGGCCGAGCTGATCACCTACTGCGTCAAGCAGTACAAGGCCGAATGCGTCACCCGGTACGACCGGATAGCCGAGACCGCGGAGACGGCCGAAGAACTGAGAACGGCCTTCGGTGCCGCGACGGCGGCCACGCTGCGGGAAAACGCGCGCCTGCACCGGCTCTGGTACGACCTGCGCAATCAGAGCCTGTTCGAGAAGCTGTTCCAGGCCGACGTCCTCGCCATCGACGAGACACTCGAACTGATGATCTGGCGGGTCGTCTCCCGGTACGCGGAACTACTGGGCAAGCCGACGGACTTCTCCCCGTCGACGACGTATGCGCTCTTCGACGGCCTGTTCCAGCAAGGCTTGCTGAAGCACCTCGCCGGCCGGGAGGACGCGGCGAGGTGCCTTCAGGATTCAGTGGAGCAGGTGCTGGCCCGGCTCTTCACCATTTGATCGTCGGGTACCAGATGACGCCCGTCCGGCCCAGCACGCGCAGGTCCCAGTACAACAGCGTGAACGTGCCGGCGACCAGCAACGCGGCACCGGTCACCACGGCGATCCTGGTGGGCTTCGCGAGCATCCACCGCTGCAGCCGCCCGCCCGTGCCGTGCGTGAGCAGAAGGAACAACAGCGCCATCACCAGGATGTTGCCGACCGACTGGAGGGCGAACGCGGCGGCGCCGTAGAACACGTTGTGGCTTTCGGCCGCGCTGCGGAACATGATCCGGAACAGCGGGAACGGCCTGCCGATCAGGAAACCGCCGATGAGCGCGCCCATCAGCACGAGCGGCGCGGGCGGGAACCGGCGGGTGAGCCCGGCGATCGGGTTGCGGACGATGCCGACGGAAGCCAGGCCCAGCACGATGAACACGATCCCGATCACGCCGTAGACGATCATCGACTGGATGTTCCGCGGGGAGAGCCCACCGGCGGACGAGGCCGTCGAGAACTGCGGCATCCTGGTGCCGACGAGCGCGACGATGACGCCGTACACCACGGAAACCGTCAGCATCCCCGTGGCGATCCAGCCCAGCGGCTTGAGGGTGTCCGCGAACTTCGGCCGCCCGGTGGCTCCCCCGCCGACCAGCGGGGCGACGGCACCGAAAGCGGCGATGTTGCACGCGGTGAACGTTCCGGCCAGCCCCGAAACGAACGCGAAGAACGTTCCGGCCAGCACACCGCCGATCGGGGTCGCCTTGGCGTCGTGGCCCAGCAGCGTGTTGGCGACACTGTCCCCGATCACACTGTCCACAAAGGGCGCCGACCAGATCACGGTCAGCGCGAATCCCGCGAGGACGGACCAGAGGACCACCCGCCATCGGTGCTCCGGATACGGTCCGGAACCGAGAAAGCTCGCCTGCGGTGAAACGGGTACGCGTTCGGTCACGGACATTCGGTGCCTCCAGCGGCTGATGGTTTCCCCCTGATCACCATCGTTGTTCCGCCATCGGGAGGAAGCCACCTCCAAAGTGCCGATCTGCCGTTGGTCCGACCGGCTCCGGGCAACCCGGATTCACCGGTCCGGCGGGTGTCGCCGGAGGGCCCGATCCGCTAGGTGGGCGGATGACCCCGAAAAGGTGAAAGCTCCCGAATCTCGTGGGATCATCGGCTGACGCGTACGGCAGCATGGCCACCCCGATCCGGCCTTGACCGGCCACTGACCCTGCGGAGGGCGATGGACTTCGACGAGGTCGCGGACGAGCTCTACGGCGGCGATCCGGCCGAGTTCGTCTCGGTGCGCAACCAGCGGGCGAAAGAGGCCAAAGCCGCGGGGGATCCCGCCCTGGCCGAGCGTATCCGCGCCCTGCGGAAGCCCACGCTGGCCGCCTCGATCCTCAACCGCCGGGCGGGCTCCTCCGAGCTGGCGGAGCTGGCGAGGCTCGGGGACGATCTGCGCAAGGCGCATTCGGCGC
Source organism: Amycolatopsis roodepoortensis (assembly GCF_024628825.1). Classification (NCBI taxonomy): domain Bacteria; kingdom Bacillati; phylum Actinomycetota; class Actinomycetes; order Pseudonocardiales; family Pseudonocardiaceae; genus Amycolatopsis; species Amycolatopsis roodepoortensis. Next base: position 8,080,864 of record NZ_CP102415.1, on the reverse strand, counting down.
TCGCCGGCGCCGACCTGCGCAAACTCGCCCGGCGACGGCAGGAGCTGGTGAACCGGATCCTCCGGGACGAGCCTTCGATGAGCGAGCCGGTCGCCCGCGAAGTCGAAGCCACCCTCGAAGCCGTCGTGGCCGACCCCGAGGTCGCGGCGCTCGCACTGGCCGGGCGGCTGAGCAGCGGGGCGGACAGCACCGGTGACCAGTGGCTGACCAGCGGCTTCGTCCCGCAACCGAAGCGGAAACCCGCTCCGGAGCGCGAAAAACCCGCCACCGTGTCGCATTTGGACGATCGGCGGAAGGCGAAGCAGAAGGCCGCCGAGAAGGCCGAACAGGAGCGGATCGCCAAGGCCCGTGAAGAGGCCGAACGCGAGCAGAAGCGGGTGGCGGAGTTCAACCGGCTCCGGCGCGAGGCCGCCGAGCTCGCGAAGGCCTGCAAACAGGCCGAGATCGACGTGTCCCGCGCCGAACGCCGGGCGGAGAAGGCCACGGAGAAGGCGAACGAGCTCCGGCGGCGGCTCGCCGACGCCGAGCTCGAGGAAGAGACGGCGAACGATGAAACCACGGCGGCGCAGACCGTCTTGGACGATCTGCGCGCCGAAGCCGAGAGGATCGACGAAGCCCTGAACGAGTTCTAAGCGGGCTGCCGGTCACGAACCCGGGTGGCCGTCACCCGGCGGCCGTACGGGGTCTTGCCGCCCGGCTTGTACACCGACAGCACGGTCATGGTCACGTACATCGTCGTGGACACGATGATCGGATAGAACCCGTCCACGCGCCGCCCCGCCTCCACGAACACACCGTCCAAAGTAGACTCCGCGGCGGCCGCCAGTTCGCGGATGCCCGGCAGCAGCGAGAACAGCGTCAGCCCGGCGGCGATCAGGGTCAGGACCAGTTTGATCGCGACCCACTTGTACCGGACCAGGCCCCATTTCGTGCCGAGACTGAGCACGATCCCGCTGACCAGTGCGGTCATGCTGACCGGCAGCAGGAGATAGCCGCCGATCTGGTCCATCATCAGGATGGCCGCGTGCTGGCGGCGGGGGTCGTCGGTGAACACGGAGGTGAAGGTCAGGACCGCGTTCACCATGGTGATCCCGAGCCAGCCGAGTGAGGAGACGACATGGACGACGAGGACGAGTTTCCGCCACCGCGGGGTGAGCGTCATCGGCGGTCGCCGCACTGTGGAAGTACTCATGCGACCAGTGTTTCCGCGGGCGGCGTCCCCGTCGTCCGTCGTGGAGCGGCACCTCGCCTACGTATCGCGGAGTACGAGCCCCCGGACGTACGCCGCCTGCCCCGCGTGCTGAAGATCGTCGGAAAGCACGCTGACCAGGCGAACCCCGAGGGTGACGGGCGGATCCCAGCCCTCGTCGACGATACGGTCGAGGTCGGCTTCGGCCAGTCCGGCGGCCCACGCCGTCGTCGCTTCGTGCACCGCGTCGTAGTAGCCGGTCAGCAGGTCGGCTGAATCGGGGCGGACCGCCTCGACGTCTTCGGGGCGATGTCCGTACCCGGTGTCCGACGCCGGGAAGGGCAGCGAGAAGCGGCCCACCCAGTCCTGTGCGGTCCAGATCTGCTCGGTGCCCATCAGGTCGGCGACGTGATCGTCCTGCACCCTGGTCAGATGCCAGACCAGCCAGGCGATCGTGTTCGCACCCGGCGCCGGGCTCTCGGTCAGCCGCTCGGCACTCAACCCCTCGACGGCGTCGTGCACGACCTCTTGGACGCGGCCGAACCCGTCGGCCACCACTTCGGCCAGTTTCATCGATTCCCCTTCCGGCGTCTCCCGTCCCACGATGCCACCGCGAGGTGACCCCGGCCTTGCACGCTTGACTTATATAAGTCCAGGCCGTGATAGTTGCCGGATGCACGCGTTCGACGTCCTCGGGGATCCGGTGCGCCGCCGGATCCTGGAACTGCTGGCGGGCGGGGAACAGAGTTCCGGCGACGTGACCGCGGTGGTCCGCGCCGAGTTCGGCATCTCGCAGCCCGCGGTCTCCCAGCATCTGCGCGTCCTGCGCGAGAACGGCTTCACCACCGTCCGCGCCGAGGGCGCGCGGCGGTTGTACTCGGTCGATCCTGGCCCACTCAAGGAGATCGACGGCTGGCTGGACCAGTACCGGCGGTTCTGGACCGGGCCGCTCGACGCGCTGGCCACCGAGATCGCGCGCGGCCGCCGCGAACGCCGGAAGGCCGCCGAGGACTAGGCCGTGGCCTAGTCTCTCCTCATGCGCAAAGGCTGGGGTCGCGCAGTGGTGATCGCCGTCGCGAGTGTCGTCATCGTGCTGGGGCTCGTGTTCGCGGTCACGGTGCGTGGCGGGCGCGACAAGGGAGCGCAGTGGTACGCGGCCCCGCAGACGGCACCGACGACACCGCGCACGCCGTCCTACTCGACCGCCGCGCCCACGACCCGGCCGACGCTGACCGTCGACAGCGGCTGCCGCCTGGGACAGGGGCCTGCCGCACTCGATCCGGTGCCCGAGGCGACCACCCGCCGGGTGAACGCCGCCTGGGACCGCGTCGAGCGATGGCTCGAGGCCAACGCGCCGACGACGGCGGCGAGCCTCCGCCCGCCCGCGACGCTCGCGAAGATCGCCAAGGCGCAACGCGAGACGGGCGTCGTCTTCCCCGCCGAACTCGTCGCCTTCCTGCTGCGGCACGACGGTGTTTCGGGCATCGGCGACAGCTTCGCGCTGCCCCCGTTCGAACACCTCGCTTCCACGGAAACCATCGCGAGTCAGGCGAAGGTCATGTGCGAAGTGCTGATTTCGGGCGGGTGGGACGACAGCGTCGGCTCGTGGTGGCACGGGCGGTTCGTACCCGTCGCCGTCGACGGCGGTGGCGACGGCCTCTTCCTCGACCAGCGCACCGGCACCGGGCGGCTCGGCGACTGGAACCACGAAGGTTCGGTGAGCTTCGATCACCGGCCCGCGACCCTGACCGAGCTGCTGGAGCGGACCGCGTCCGCGCTCGAGACCGGCGGGCCCACCGACGGCGGCTACCGGCCGGTCGTCACCGGAAACCGGGCGCTGGACTGGGAATTCCCGCGCTGAGGTGCGCGGGCGCGTCGACTGTCGGACCCCGCCCCTAGAATCGTCCGGGTGGCAGCCCCCGACATCGGTACCTCGGAAGCCCTGGAAACGCTGAACCGCGTCTTCGGCTACGACGACTTCCGCGGCGACCAGCACGCCATCGTCGAACACGTCATCGCGGGCGGTGACGCGCTCGTCCTCATGCCCACCGGCGGCGGCAAGTCGCTGTGTTACCAGATCCCGGCGCTGGTGCGGCCGGGCGTCGGCGTGGTGATCTCCCCGCTGATCGCGCTGATGCAGGACCAGGTCGACGCGCTGCGCAACCTCGGCGTCCGCGCGGGTTTCCTCAACTCGACGCAGGATTACGCCGAGCGGAACAGGGTCGAGGCCGCGTTCGTCGCCGGCGAGCTGGACCTGCTGTACCTGGCCCCCGAGCGGCTCTCGGTGGAGTCGACGGTGCGGCTGCTCGACCGCGGCAAGATCTCGCTGTTCGCGATCGACGAGGCGCACTGCGTGTCCCAGTGGGGCCACGACTTCCGGCCCGACTACCTGATGCTGTCCGCGGTGCACGAGCGCTGGCCGGACGTGCCGAGGATCGCGCTCACCGCCACCGCAACCAAGGCGACGCACGCCGAGATCGCGTCCCGGCTCAATCTGGAGGACGCGCGGCATTTCGTCGCGAGCTTCGACCGGCCGAACATCCAGTACCGGATCGTCGGCAAGAACTCGCCGCAGCGGCAGCTGCTGGAGCTGCTGCGCACGGAGCACAAGGGCGACGCGGGCATCGTCTACTGCCTGTCACGGAACTCGGTCGAGAAGACCGCGGATTTCCTGGTGGAGAACGGGATCCCGGCGGTGCCCTATCACGCCGGGCTGGACGCGCGCACCCGCGCGAAGCACCAGTCGCGGTTCCTGCGCGAAGACGGGCTGATCGTCGTCGCGACGATCGCGTTCGGCATGGGCATCGACAAGCCCGACGTACGGTTCGTCGCGCATCTGGACCTGCCGAAGTCCGTCGAGGGCTACTACCAGGAGACCGGGCGCGCCGGCCGCGACGGGCTGCCGTCGACGGCGTGGCTGGCGTACGGGCTCCAGGACGTCGTGCAGCAGCGCAAGATGATCGACATGTCGGAGGGGTCCGAGGCGCACAAGCGGCAGCTGAGCGCCCACCTCAACGCGATGCTGGCGCTGTGCGAGACGGTCGAATGCCGTCGTGTGCAGGTGCTGAACTACTTCGGGCAGCGGAGCGAGCCCTGCGGCAACTGCGACACCTGCCTGACGCCGCCGGAGACCTGGGACGGCACGATCCCGGCGCAGAAGATCCTCTCGACCATCGTCCGGCTGCAGAACGAGCGGCGCCAGAAGTTCGGCGCGGGGCAGATCATCGACATCCTGCTCGGCAAGTCGACGCCGAAGGTGACGCAGCACCGGCACGATTCACTGAAGGTCTTCGGGATCGGCACGGAGCTGAAGGAGCCGGAGTGGCGGGCCGTGGTGCGGCAGCTGCTGGCGCAGGGGCTCGCGGCGGTCGAGGGCGACTACGGCTCGCTGGTGCTGACCGAGGCCAGTGCCGAGGTGCTGAACGGGGAGCGGAAGGTCCAGCTGCGGCGCGAGCCGGAGCGGGCGGCGAAGGCCGCGGCCCGGTCCAGCGCGAAGAAGGCCGCGGCGGCCGACATGCCCGCCGAGGCGGCGCCGGTGTTCGAGCTGCTGCGGTCGTGGCGGGCCGCGGCGGCGAAGGAACAGGGGGTGCCCGCGTACGTGATCTTCCACGACGCGACCCTGCGCCAGATCGCCACCAAACGACCCACCACGCTGCAGGAGCTGGGTACCGTCAGCGGCGTCGGCGAGAACAAGCTCGCGAAATACGGCGAGCAGATCCTCGAGACGCTAGCCGACGCCTAGTGCTCGTAGGGCCGGCGCGGCGGCCGCCCGGTCATCCCGTCGACCTTGCGCACCGCGCCGTCGATCTGGCTGTGGTACTTGCCCTTGGTCTTGTGGTCGACGAAGGTCGCGGCCTTGTTCACGACCTTGGAGACCTTTTCGGGGTTCTTCCGCACGTAGGCGCGCACGGCCCCGGCGGTGCCGGCCAGGGCGGTCAACTTCCGCAGTAGAGGCACTGTGGTCCCTTTCCTCGGGGTCGTCTGGTGTCCTGCTCAACGACCGGTGGTGCCCCCAGGGTTCCCCGCGGCGAGCCGAATCACTCATTTCGGATACCGGGCCGCCGGAAAACCGGGCGCGCGAGGCGGGCCGGGCGCACTAAATTCGAGTTCATGCGGGATCTTTCTCTGCTGCCCAAGGCCCATCTGCACGTCCACCTCGAGAGCACCATCCGGCCGGACACGCTCCGTGACATCGGCGAGGCGAACGGCATCGCCGTACCCGCGGAACAACCCGTTTTCGATGGCTTCCGCGCGTTCGGTGACTACAACGGGCTGCTGCGGTCCTGTCTCCGGAGGCCGGAGGACTTCGAACGGGTGGCGCGCGAGTTTTGTGAAGACCAGGTCGCGGACGGCGTCCGCTACGCCGAGGTCACCTTCACGGCGGCTTCGCACGGCGAACGGCTGGGCGAGCCGGACATGCCGCTGGCGTCCGTCCTCAAAGGACTCTCGGTGGGCGCGGCCGAACACGGGCTCCACTGGCGGGTGCTGCTGGACCACTCGCGCCGCCGGTCGGTCGACCGTGCCCGGCTCACCCTCGACCTGGCCCGCCGGTACGCCCCGGACGGGGTGTTCGCCATCGGGCTCGCCGGGGAGGAGAAGTACCCGCTCGCGCCGTTCGCCGCGATCTGCGACGAGGCCGAGGAGGCAGGGCTCCACCTGATCCACCACGCGGGCGAGGACGCCGGCCCGGCCAGCATCCGCGAGGCGCTGGAGGTCGGGCACAGCGAACGGATCGGCCACGGCATCCGGATTCTGGAGGACGTCGCGCTGGTCGCCGAGGTGCGGGAACGCGGTATCGCCCTGGAGGTCTGCCCGTCGTCGAACGTGACGCTCGGGCTCGTGCCCTCGTTCGAGGAGCACCCGCTCCCCCGTCTGGTCGACGCCGGGCTCGTCGTCACGCTCAGCACCGACGTCCCGTCGGTCACCGGGACGACGCTGACCGACGAGTTCCTGCGCACTCGCGAGGCGTTCGCCTACGACGACCTCGCGCTCGCGGGTCTCGCCCGGGCGTCCGTCGACGCGTCCTTCGCGCCCGCCGAGCTCAAGCGTTCGATCCACCAAGAGATCGACGCCTGGCTGGCCTGACGCCGCGCACCTGGACACCCGCGGCGTCGATGAAGGCGTCGAGCGCCCGCTGGCACCGCTCTTCGTGATCGGCCAGTTCGGCGTGGTCGGCCGCCTCCCGGATCGCACCACAGTGTTCGAACGCGACATCGGCGAGCGCCACCAGCTCCGGATCGCCGGTGAGCAGCGCCACCCGGAAGCGGGCGTGGTCCGCCGCGGCCCCGAGAACGTCGGATTCGGTGAACGCGGCGCGCACATCCTCGTCGTCAGCGGCGGCACGCCGTCGGAGTAGCCAGAGACTGACGGCACCACGCCGCAGCCCGGTGATCGCGCCCGCGAAGTCGACACAGGCTTCCGTCCGGTCCTGGCGGAGTCGTTCCTCACGGGTGAACCGCTCGGTGCGAGCGGTGTTGAGCCGCTGGAACAAGAAGGTCGACGTCGAGCCGAGCAGAGTCCCGGCGACGGCGATGAGGCTGGTGAGCCACGCGGTCATCCGGCGGAGTCTGCCACGCCGGGGAACGCCTCGTGCCCGGAAAGCGGGCACGAGGCGTCCGAGGGTCAGCCGGTCGGGAAGTCGTCCGGCGTGCGGATGCGGTCCCGCACCCAGACACCGGCGGGTTTCAGCATCGAAGTGCCGGTGAAGGAGTTCCCGGCGCAGGTTCCGGTCTTGAACACGGCCCCGGAGCGGAAGTCGTCGGAGAAGTTCCAGTTCGTCCAGCCGATCTTCTTGGCGGCCAGCAGATCAAGGTACTTCTGCGAGTAGGCGAAGTCGTTCCCGCCGTCACCCGTGTAGGTCTGGGTGCCGAATTCCGTGACGAAGACCGGGAGCTTGTCGGCCGTCCGCGCCAGTGCGTCGTAGTGCTCGTCCTGGTGCGACGCCGCGTAGAAGTGGAACGTGTACATGATGTTGGTGGCGCGCACCGGGTTGTTCAGGATGTCGGTCTCGTCACGCTGGTCGGAGACGCCGAAGGTCGACCAGCCGTGCGTCCCGAGGAAGACGACGCTGTCCGGGTCCTGGGCGCGGATCACCGGGATGACCTCTTCGGCGTACCGCTTCACGTCCGCCCAGCTGACGCCGTTCGGTTCGTTCGCGACGTCGTAGATGATGTTGACCTTGTCCTTGTGCCGCTGGGCGATCTCGGTGAAGAAGGTCTTCGCGAGATGGGTGTTCGCGTTCGGGTCGCCCGGGTCGAGCTGGTGCCAGTCGACGAGGACGTACATCCCGCGTTTCGTCGCTTCTTCGATGTAGTTGTGCATCATGTCGGTGAACTTGCGCGGATTGCTCTCGTAGCCGTCGTCCTGGATGTACATAGCGACGCGCAGGATGTCGGCCTTCCAGTCGTTGGCCAGCGCGTCCAGCGAGGCGGTCTTCACGCATTGGCTGTACCACTGGATCCCGTGCGTGCTCATCCCCCGCAGCTGGATGGGCTTGCCGTACTGGTTGCACAGTTTGACACCGCAGACGTGGAGCTTTCCGTTGATGGACACCGGTGTCCCGGTACCGCACGCCGGTGTGGTGGCGGAGACGGCGGCGCTCGGCGCGGACGTGTTCCCCGCCGCGTCGTGGGCGACCACCGTGAACGAGTAGGCGGTCGACGCGGCGAGACCGGTCACCGTCGCGGGCGGATTCACCGTCGTGGCAACGCTTTGCCCGTTCCGGAGCACGCGGTATCCGGTGACGCCGACGTTGTCGGACGACGCCTGCCAGGTCAGGGTCACGCTGCCGCAGGTCACGTTCGACGTGGTGGGCGTGCCCGGCGCCGTCGGCGCTTCGGTGTCGTTGGAGCCGCCGCTGCCCTCGACCGACAGCGAGTCGGCGTTGGGGCCGCCGTTCGACGTGACGGCGGTGGTGCGGATCTTGTTGCTGCCCGCGGCGAGGTTCACCGTGGTGGTGACGGTCCGCCAGGTCGTCCACGCGCCGGTGCCGGCGAACCCGAGGTCGTCGACGGCGAGGGAGCCGTTGACGGTGATGTCGAGCGGGCGGTTGGCGGTGGTGCCGTTGGCGTAGCGGAAGGTCAGCGTGTGCTGCCCGGCCTGCGCCGCGTTGACGGTGTACTCGACGTAGCTGCCGGTGACGTTGTCGTAGTTGACGAAGCCGGATCCGGTGAAGCCGGTGTGATTCGCTTCGACCACGCCGCGTGAGATCGTCGCGTTCTCGGACTCGTAGCGGACGGGAGCCGCGGAAGCGGCCTGGGCGGAGATCGGGACCGAGGCGGCCGCGAGCACCGTGACCAGCGCCGCCCGCCATCTTGGGCGTACCACTTTGTGCCTCCTTCAGAAGCGTCGTTGCGTTCCGTGAAGCAGGGGCGCGGCGAGCCCTCGTTAAGAAACCTTCCTAACGCGGACCAGTCTCACCACCCGCCCGAAGCACTGTCAACCGGGCAAAAGGGGCGATCGCACCCCGCAGTTGGTCCTCTACTTGCGGTAGTTGCACGCGCAAGGACCGAGGTGGGCCGGGTCACCCGCACGGCGGGCCACACAAGTTCTCCACATTCGTCACGTACCGTGGAACCGGTGACCGCTTCGTCCCCTTCGACACTGGACCTCATGGACCAGTGGGAACAGCCGCCCAGGAAACGTGGCCCGCGTGGCTGCGTGATGCTCGCGCTTCTGGTCGTCGGCGCCTTGGTCGCCGGTGCCGTCTGGGTCGTGATCAGTCTCAACGACCGCGAGCCGGTGCCGGTCAAGCCGGCGTTCGAGGTCCCCGCGCTCAAGCCCGCCCCGCGTTCGGCGATCCCCGGCGACGCCGGACCGCTGCCCGCGGAGCCCGCGAAGGACGCCTGGATCGCGAAGGTGTCGGAGAACACGGACATCCCCTCGCGCGCGCTGCGGGCCTACGTGAACGCCGCCGAGAAGACCGCGAAGACCACTCCACGCTGCGAAATCACCTGGGCGACCATCGCCGGGATCGGCCGGACCGAGTCCCAGCACGCCCGGCACGACGGTTCCCGCGCCGGTGAGGACGGCGTCGTGACGCCGCCGATCATCGGCATCCCGCTCGACGGCTCCCCCGGTGTGCTGGCGGTCGTCGACACCGACAAGGGCGCCCTCGACGGCGACGCGAAGTGGGATCGCGCGGTCGGGCCCATGCAGTTCCTGCCCGCCACCTGGAAGCGGTACGGCGTCCGCGCGAGCGGCGACGGCGCCGCGCCCGACCCGCAGAACATCGACGACGCGGCGCTGACGACCGCGCGGTACATGTGCGCCCGGGGCGGCGACCTCGGAGACCCCGCCGGCTGGTGGACCGCGGTGCTGACCTACAACAACTCCACCGCGTACGGGCAGGAAGTGTTCAGCAACGCCGACGCCTATGGGAAGGCCGCGCTGAAGCCTTAAGCCGGCAGCAATCTGGTCACCAGCCGCGTCAGCTGGTGCACGTTCCGGCATTCGTGCATTTCGACGACCTGAGCGTACGCGTGCGCCTCGGAGTCCCCGGTGGACCACAGCGCGGTCCGCTCGGGGTTGAGCCAGTACGTATGCCTCGCCGCGGCGGCGATCCCGCGCACCGCCTCCAGATTCGGGTCGCCGCCGTTGGTCCTGGCGTCCCCGAGGATGAGCAGGGACGTCTTGGGCCCCACGGCATCCGAATAGCGCTCGGCGAACTCGCCGAGCGCGTGCCCATAGTCGCTGTGCCCGTCCCAGCGGGTCAGTTCCGCGTCGGCGAGGATGCGCGCGCCGAGGTCCTCCGGATCGGCGGCCCCGGTGTCGACGAGGTGGGTGATCTCGTCGCACGCGTCGATGAACGCGAACACCCGCACCTTGCTGAACTGGTCGCGCAACGCCTGCACCAGCAGCATGGTGAAGTTCGCGAAACCGGCCACCGAGCCCGACATGTCGCACAGCAGCACGATTTCCGGCCGTCCCGGCCGGTGCCGCCGGTACGACGGCCGCATCGGGACGCCGCCGGTGGACAGCGAGCGCCGCAGCGTCCGGCGCAGGTCGATCTGCCCGCGCGCGTGCCGCCGTCGCCGGGCGGCCAGCCTGGTGGCGAGCTTGCGTGACAGCGGCTGGACGACGCGGCGGAGTTCGGCGAGTTGCGCGCGGCTGGCGAGCAGGAAGTCGACGCGGTCGGCCGCCGGTGGCACGGCGTGCCGCGAAACCCGTTCCCTGCCACGGACTTCCGCCACCCTGCGGCGGGCTTCGGTCCGCACCAGCCCACGGAAGCCTTCGACCCGCCGCCGGACGTCGTCGCGGTCCAGCCTGTCGGTGAAGTCCTCCTGGCCGCCCGCGCGGATCGCTTCGAGGACGCGGACCACGAGTGTCTGCGGCTGAAGCCGTTCCAGTGTCTGGTGCGCCGACCAGCCGCCGCTTCCCGCCGTACCGCCGTACTCCCCCAGCATGTCGACCGCGAGCCCGGCCAGTTGCGTCAGTTCCGTCTGGTCGTTGGCCGCGAGCGCCGCGGCGAGCCGATCCCGCAACGCGGCCAGGTCTTCAACGGGGTCCTGCGACGGCGCACCGACGCCGAGCGGGAAGTAGATGTCGAACGTCGCGTCGAACACGGCACGCTGGCCGCCGCGCCGGACCAGTGCCGCCGCGAGCCCTTCACGCATCTGCTCGCGGGAGGCCAGACCGAGCACTTCGAGTGCCGCGGCGGCGTCGACCGTCTCGCTGGGACCCGCCGGGATCCCGTGCTCCCGCAACGCTTCCACGAATTCGACGAGCCTGCCCGGCACGCCGCTCACGAGCCGAGGACCTTGCCGAGCTCCAGCCGCGCGTCCGCCTTCACGACGTCGTCCTGGTGTTTGAGGATGACGCCGAGGCTCGCGCGGACGACGTCCTCGCCGAGGCTGTCCGCGCCGAGCGCCAGCAGGGTGCGGGCCCAGTCGATGGTTTCGGCGACCGACGGCGCCTTCCGCAGTTCCATCGCCCGCAGCGCGGTGATCACCTTGACCACGGACGCGGCGAGCGCGTCGTCGACGCCCGGCACCTTGAGCCGCACGATGCGCTGCTCCAGTGCGGCGTCGGGGAAATCGATGTGCAGGAACAGGCAACGCCGTCGCAGCGCCTCGGAAAGCTCACGCGTCGCGTTCGAGGTCAGCACCACGAACGGTTTGCGCCCGGCGGTGATCGTGCCGAGTTCCGGGACGGTGATCTGGAAGTCGCCGAGCACCTCCAGCAGCAGGCCCTCGATCTCGACGTCGGCCTTGTCGGTCTCGTCGATGAGCAGGACCGTCGGCTCGTCACCCTTGATCGCCGTCAGCAGCGGCCTGGCCAGCAGGAACTCTTCACCGAAGATGTCGTTGCGGGCTTCGTCCCAGGTCTCGTCCTTGCCGGCGGTGATCCGGAGAAGCTGCTTCGCGTGGTTCCACTCGTACAGCGCACGCGACTCGTCGACGCCTTCGTAGCACTGCAACCGCACGAGCCGGGAGCCGCTGGCCTGCGCGACCGCCTTCGCCAGCTCGGTCTTGCCGACCCCCGCGGGGCCCTCGATCAGCAACGGCTTGCCGAGGGCGTCCGCGAGGAACACCGTGGTGGCGACGGCCGCGGAGGCCAGGTAGCCGGTGTCGGCGAGCTTCGCCGTCACGTCTTCGACGGATGTGAAGTACCCGGTCCCAGCCACGCGGCCTCCCAGCTCGATCGCCTACCCGGCCGACTCTACGTCGCGGATCCGCTTCGGCAGCAGGAACCCGACCGCGAAGGTGAGAATCACCATCACCGCGACCACCCAGAACGTCCGCTGGGCCGCGTCGGTCGGGTCGGCGGTCCCGGCGTCGAAGAACACCGTGCCCAGCAACGCCAGTCCCAGCGCGCCGCCGACCTGCTGGAGCGACGTCAGCGCCCCCGACGCCGATCCGGCCTCCGACGGTTCCACTCCGGACAGCGCGATCTCGAAGTACGGCCCCATGATCAGGCCGGAGCCGATCCCGACCACCAGCAACGCGGGCGCGATCTGCCACGGACCCGTCTCCGGGCCGAGGACCAGCAGCAACGCGACCACACCGGCGGTCATGATCAGGGCACCGGTGTGCAGCACCTTGCGGCCGTGCTTGCGCACCGCCTGCACCAGGCCCATCCCGACGATCATCCCCAGCGACATCGGCACCCCGCTCAGCCCCGCCTTGAGCGGCGAGAAACCGAGCCCGAGCTGCAGGTACAGCGTGAAGACGAGACCGAAGCCGGAGAACGCCGCGAAATAGATCGTCCCGGTCGCCATCCCGGCGAGGAAGCTGCGCTTGCGGAACAGGCTCGGCTCCACCAGCGGGTCACCGCCGCGAGCGCTCTTGCGCTTCTCGAACCACGCGAACACCCCGAACACCACGACCGCGGCGGCCATCATCGCGAACGTCCACAGCGGCCAGCCGTACTCGCGGCCCTGCACCAGCGGGAAGACGATCAGCAGCGCGCCGGTCGTGGCGAGCAGCGCACCGGGGATGTCGAGTTTGAGCGAGGCACCCGGCCGGCTGGCAGGCAGGAACTTCAGCGCGGCGAGCACGGCCAGCGCACCGATCGGCAGGTTGATCAGGAAGATCATCCGCCAGCCGGTGCCGAAGAGATCGGCGTCGACCAGCCAGCCCGCGAGGATCGGGCCGCCGACCGCGGCGAGCCCCATCACCGGGCCGAACATGCCGAACGCGGACTGAAGTTCCTTGCCGGAGAACATCTCCTTCATCATGCCGAGGCCTTGCGGGACCATCGCGGCGCCGAAGAGTCCCTGCACCACCCGCGCGGTGATGATCATCTCCGGGTTCACCGCGACCGCGCAGAACAGCGAGCCGGCGACGAAACCGATCGCGCCGATCAGGAACATGCGCTTGCGGCCGAAGATGTCGCCGAGGCGGCCGCCGGTGAGCAGGCCGGACACCATCGCGAGGGTGTAGGCGACGCCGAGCCACTGGATCATCGCGGTGCCGCCGCCGAGCGACTCCCGCATGACCGGTCCGGCGATGCTCGTGACCGTCATGTCGAGCAGTTCCATCACCGACCCGGTCAGGATCACGAACAGCGCGGGCCAGCGCCAGCGGTAGGACTTCTCCACGTTTTCCGTGGTCACACCGCTCGGGGTGTCCAGTGTCATCGTCATGGGAACAACGCTAAAGTCAATTCCGGCCACTTTCTGACCGGAATGCGAGCGAACCTGGATTCATGGCGAATACGAGTGCGCGGATGCTGCGGTTGCTGTCCCTGCTGCAGACACACCGCTTCTGGTCGGGGATCGAACTGAGCGACAAACTCGAGGTGAGCGAGCGGACGCTGCGGCGCGACGTCGAGCGGCTGCGCGAGCTGGGTTATCCGGTCAACGCGAGCCGCGGTGTCGCGGGCGGCTACCAGCTGCGGTCGGGCACGGTCATGCCGCCGTTGCTGCTGGACGACGAAGAGGCCGTGGCGATCGCCGTCGGCCTGCGGACGGCGGCGAGCGGTTCGGTGGAGGGCATCGAGGAGACCTCGGTCCGGGCGCTGACGAAGGTCGTCCAGGTGATGCCGCCCCGGTTGCGCAGACGGGTCGACGCGCTCCAGGCGTACACGACGCCGGCGGCCGTCACCGGCCCCAGGGTCAACGCGGCCAGCCTGACGGTGATCGCGCAGGCGTGCCGGGACGACGAGCGGCTGAAGTTCGACTACGCGGCACGCGGCGGCGAGGAGTCCGCACGGCTGGTCGAGCCGCACCGGCTCGTCTCGCTCGGACGGCGCTGGTACCTGGTGGCCTGGGACCTCGACCGGGTGGATTGGCGCACGTTCCGCGTCGACAGGCTCAGCGAGCCTCGCACCACCGGCGCCCGCTACCGCCCGCGCGAGATCCCCGGCGGCGACGCGGTCAAGTTCGTCGAAGCCCAGATCAAGGCGAGGCCGACCACGCATTCGCTGGTCGTCCGGGTCGAGGCGCCGAAGGCACAGGTCGAATCGGCCGTGCGGTACCTCGGCGGCACGCTCGAAGCGATCGACGAGACCTCGTGTCGTCTGACGATGAACGTCGACACCTTCGACTGGCCCGTCCTGATCCTCGCCGCCATCGGCGCGCCTTTCGAGGTCGAGAGCCCTTCGGCGTTCAAAGACCACCTCGCGTCCGTCGCCGCCCTCTTCACGGCGGCTAGCATCGGGCCGTGAGCACCTATGTCGCGGCCGAGGGCCGATACGAGAGCATCCCCTACCGCCGCACCGGGCGCAGTGGCCTGAAGCTGCCCGCGATCTCGCTGGGCCTGTGGCACAACTTCGGGAACGACAAGCCGCTCGGCACCCAGCGGGACATCGCGCGGCGCGCGTTCGACCTGGGCATCACCCATTTCGACCTCGCCAACAACTACGGCCCGCCCTACGGCTCGGCCGAGGAGAACTTCGGCAGGCTGCTGGCGTCGGACTTCAAGCCCTACCGGGACGAACTGGTCATCTCGACCAAGGCCGGCTACGACATGTGGCCCGGCCCGTACGGCGAATGGGGCTCGCGCAAGTACCTGCTGTCCTCTTTGGACCAGTCGCTCGGCCGGATGGGCCTGGACTACGTCGACATCTTCTATTCGCACCGGTTCGACCCCGAGACGCCGCTCGAAGAGACGGTCGGCGCGCTCGACACCGCCGTCCGCTCCGGACGCGCGCTGTACGTCGGCATCTCGTCGTACTCGTCGGAGAAGACCGCCGAGGCCGCGCGGCTCCTGCGCGAACTGGGCACCCCACTGCTGATCCACCAGCCGTCGTACTCGATGTTCAACCGCTGGCTCGAAGGCGACAAGCTGCTCGACACGCTCGAAGCCGAAGGCGCGGGCTGTATCGCCTTCTCGCCGCTCGCGCAGGGGCTGCTGACCAGCCGCTACCTCGACGGCGTTCCCGAGAATTCCCGTGCGGCGCAAGGGAAGTCGCTCAACCCGGACACGATCACCGAGAGCACCCTCGGCAAGATCCGGGCGCTGAACGAGATCGCCCAGCGGCGCGGGCAGACGCTGGCGCAGCTCGCGCTCGCGTGGGGCCTGCGCGACCCGCGGATGACGTCGGTGCTGATCGGCGCGAGCAGCGTCGCCCAGCTGGAGGACAACGTCGGCGCGCTGAAGAACCTGCACTTCACGAAGGAAGAGCTGGCCGAGATCGACCGCTACGCCACCGAGGCCGACATCAACCTCTGGAAGCGCTCGACCGACGCCGGATGACACCCGAAATCGCGTTGCCCCGCCGGGCCGGGGCGCCGAGACTGCGAGCATGACTTTCGAAGATCTACTCGCCGAAGGAGAGGCCGTCCCGGTCGAAGGCTGGGATTTCTCGTGGTTCGAGGGCCGGGCCACGGAGGAACGGCCGCCGTGGGGTTACTCGCAGCTGCTCGGCGAGCGGATGGCGGCGGCCGCCGCCGGGCTGGACCTGCAGACCGGCGGCGGCGAGGTGCTCGCGGGCATCCCGGAACCGCCGCCGGTCCTCGCCGCCACCGAAGGCTGGCCGCCGAACGTCGAGGTCGCCCGAAGGAACCTCGCGCCGCTGGGCGGTGAGGTGGTCGAGGCCGAGCACGACGCGCCATTGCCCTTCCCCGACGAGTCCTTCGATCTGGTGACCAGCCGCCATCCGATCGCGAACCCGTGGCGGGAGATCGCCCGCGTGCTGCGCCCGGGCGGAACCTTTCTGTCGCAACAGATCGGCGCCGGCACCGTGCGAGAGCTGAAGGAGTTCTTCCTCGGCCCGCAGGACTACGGCGGCTGGACACCCGACGTCCTGCGCGTCGAGGCGGAGGCCGTCGGGCTGCGCGTCGAGCGTCTCGAACCGGCGAAACTGCGGATGGAGTTCTTCGACCTCGCCGCCGTCGTCCACTTCCTCCGGAAGGTGATCTGGATCGTGCCGGGGTTCGAGGTCGAGACGTACCGCGACCGGCTCGCGGAACTCCATCGGATCATCGAGACCGACGGGAAGTTCGTGGCGCACTCGCGGCGGGTGCTCGTGGAGGCCGTCAAGCCCTAGTCCGGTTGGTCCCAGGTCCGACCTCGCCAGGTACATGAAGGCCCCCTTCCTTGCGCCTGGCGCAAGGAAGGGGGCCTTCATGTACTTCAGGCGCCGTGCCGGTCCGACCTCGGTCGGTTCTCTTGAGGGGTAAGGCAAATCGGGCGTGTCGCGAAAGCCACTTTCGCGACGCTCAGTGTCCCGAAAGTGGCTTTCGCGACAGGGGGCGGCCCACATCGGCTGGTAGTGAAGGGCCCCTTCCCTACCTTCAGGGTAGGTAAGGAGGCCTTCACGGACCGGTGAGCGCGGCGCCCCGAACCCACGTGCCTTCACCCTTCACGAGGACAAGCGCTCCAGGTGCTCGGCGGTCAGCTTCACGTCCCCCGCGGCGAAGTTCTCCTCAAGGTGCGCGATATTCGCCGTCCCGGGGATCGGCAGGACCACCGGCGACCGCGCCAGCAGCCACGCGAGCCCGACCTGCGCCGTGGTCACTCCCAGTTCGGCGGCGACGGCGGTGAGCTCGGAACCGGCCTCGGAAGCGGCGCCGAGCACCGGACGCCAAGGCAGAAAAGCGATTCCGGCCGCCTCGCACGCGTCCAGCACCGCCTCGTACGAACGGTCCAAGAGGCTGTAGCGGTTCTGCACGCTCGCGATGTCCACGATCTCCCGTGCTCGCGCGAGTTCGTCCGCGGTGACCTCGGAGAGCCCGATCCGGCCGATCTTGCCTTCGTCGCGCAGATCCCGCAGCGCGCCGAGCTGGTCGGCCAGCGGGGTTTCGGGGTCGAGGCGGTGCAGCTGCAGCAGCTCGATCCGCTCGGCGCGCAGCCGTCGCAGCCCCTCGTCGACCTGCAACCGCAGCGATTCCGGGCGGGCGTCGTACTTCCAGTCGTCGCCGGCCCGCACGACGCCGACCTTGGTGGTGATCACCAGGTCGTCCGGGTACGGATACAGCGCTTCGGCCAGCAGCTCCTCGTTCGCTCCCCCGCCGTAGAGATGCGCGGTGTCGATCAGTGTGATGCCGAGCTCGACCGCGCGCCGCGCGACGGCGATCGAATGCTCACGTCCGGGTCCCGCTTCGGTCGGCAGGCGCATGGCACCGAAACCGATCCGGCGCACGGGCAGGTCTCCGCCGATGGCGAACTGTTCCATGGAGACGAACCTAGCGCAGCGGATCCCTCGGCGAGGGCAGATGCGAGGTGTCCGGGAACATGTGGAGCGCGCGCAGGGCGGCGCCGAGTTCGGCGATGTCGGCCGGGTCGGTCAGCGAACGGCCCAGTTCCTCGGAGATCCGCTTCAGCCGGTGCCGGATCGTGTTGGGATGACAGAACATCCGCTCGGACGTCAGTTTCGTGGAGCCCTGGCATTCGAACCACGCCCGCAACGTCAGCAGGAGCACGTTCCGGTCGTCGCCGGGCAGGTCCAGGATCGGCCGCAGCACGTGGTGCGCGAGCTGGACCGACGCCTCTGGCGCGCTGGCGACGAGACCGGCCAGCGGCGATTCGTTGAACTGCACCATTCCCGTCGACCCCGGCAGCAGGCTGGAGAGCGCGACGCGGGCGAGGTGCAGCGCGCGGGAGGTGTTCCCGAGGCCGGTGAACACCGGGCTGACGCCGATCCGGCCGGTCTGGTTCTCCCGCAACAGCTCGATGATCACCTGCGACGCCGCCGGATCCCGCATCGAGACCACACCGACCTGCAGGTCCGGGGTGAGCCGCCAGGCGGACGCGTGATGCCGATCGCGGAGCCGGTTTTCGATCTGCGGCAACGGTTCGTGCCCGACGCGCGGGGTCTCGGCTGCGACGACCACGTAGGTCCCGTCGAGCGAGAGCTCCAGCACGCGCGCGATGTCCCACAGCGTGCCCTCGGTGGCCGCGCCGCCGGCGAACAGCGCCTCGACCAACGCGGAGCGTCTGCTTTGGTGCGCCAGCATGACTTCGGCGGTGGTGTCGCGATACGTCGTCGTCAGCGCCTCGGCGTAGTCGTCGATCAGCGCCCAGATCGCCGACGTGGCGGCGACGAGACCGCGGAGGTCCTGGTGCTCGCTCGAAGCGGTCAGCTCGACGAACCGGTTCCACACCTCGGTGAGCCCGATCCGGTAGGCGCGCAGGAGCTCCGGCAGCGGCGCGCCCTGCAGCGCGCGGGCGCGCCCGGTCGCCCTGGCCTGGGAGAGGTCCGGTTCCTCCGTGCCGCGGAGGGTCCGCATGACGAACTCGAGGTTGTTCCGCACCGACGTCCGCAGTTCGGCGAGGCTGACGAACTGCGCGTCGCGGTACACCGGCATCTCGGCACGGATCTGCCCGACGGTGCCGTCGATGAGCGCCGGCAGCTGCTTCTCGACCTCCACGGCCAGCTCGGCGACGACGGCGGCCGAACCTTCGCGGAGCACAGTTCGGTAGTGCATGGACGTCCTCCGGGGCAGGGACTCCTCGTCGAGCCCCTGGGGACGCCATCTAACACGACTTGCCCGCGGGCGGCCTGTCGAAACCGGCGGGCGCCGCCGGTGCGGCGGAAAATCGGGATTCCCGCCGCACCGGCGGGATTTCACAGCTTCGCGGCCGCGCTCTTGATGGCTTCGCGGATCCGGAAGTAGGTGCCGCACCGGCAGACGTTCTGGATCGCGTCGATCTCGGCGTCGGTCGGGTTCTTCGTCTTCTTCAGCAGCGCCACCGCGGCCATGATCTGCCCCGGCTGACAGTAGCCGCACTGCGCGACGTCCTGCTCCAGCCAGGCCTCCTGCACCGGGTGCAGGTCGTCGCCGTCGGCGAGGCCTTCGATCGTGGTGACCTCCTTGCCCGAGCACTCGGACACCGGCGTCACGCACGGGTTGAACGCCTCGCCGTCGAGGTGGCTGGTGCAGGCCTTGCAGACGTTGATCCCGCAGCCGTACTTCGGGCCGCGGACGCCGAGCTTGTCCCGCAGCGCCCACAGCATGGGCAGATCCGCGGGGGCGTCGACGGTGACGGTCTTCCCGTTCACCGTGAAGGTGTAGTTGGGCATCGGAACTCCTTGGCGGGGAAGGAAAGTCAGCGGGGGAAGGGTTCGAAGTCGATCGGGAAGTTGATCGGGAAGCTGCGTGGTTTGATCCCGGTGGCCCGCGCGTAGGCGTTGGCGATCGCGCCGACCGGCGCGGGTACACCGAGTTCCCCGGCGCCGCCGATCTCGCCCGTCTCCGGCATCACGAACACCTTGACGTCCGTCGGCGAGTTCTTCTGCCGCGCGTAGTGGAACTGCGAGTAGCTGCCTTCCAGCGGCAGGCCCTTGTCGATGTGCAGACCCGCGGTCAGCGTGGTGGAGATGCCGTCGGTCAGGCCGCCGAGCATCTGCGCCTCGATCCCACGCGGGTTGATCGGCTTGCCGACGTCGACCGCGATGGTCGCCTTGGTGACGCGCGGTTTCTTCGGGTCGCGGGCGTCCATTTCGACGAGACAGGCGGTGTACGACTTGTACTCGCCGTGCACGGCGACCCCCTGCGCGAAACCCTTGGGCATCTTCTTGCCCCACTCGCCGAGTTCGGCGACCTTGTCCAGCACCGCGCGCTGCCGGTCGTTCTTGATGAACTCGCGCCGGAACTCGACCGGGTCCTTGCCGAGTTTCGCGGCGATCTCGTCGACCATGATCTCTTCCGCGCCGCGCGTGCTCGCGGAGTACACCGACCGCCAGGCACCGGTGTGGAAGTCCACCGGGACCTCGTTGAGCAACTGCGTCGTGACACCGAAGTTGTACGGCGACTTCACCGTCAGGAGGAACACCGTCTGCGCGAAGCTCAGGTTGCCGCCGACGGGCAGTTCGGAGGCGAACGCCGTGAGGACCTCGCCGAGCCCGTGGCTCCAGTCGGTCTCCACGCTGGCGACGCGGTGCTCGAAGGTGAGCACCTGGCCGAGCGCGAAGGTGGCGCGGATCTTGTGGTGACTCGCGGCCCGCGCGCGGCCGTGGCGCATGTCGTCGATGCGGCTCCACATCAGCCGCACCGGCCGCTTGAACGCCTTGGACGCGCGCGCGGCCTCGATGGCGCCGTCGGAGAACAGCCGACGGCCGAAGGAACCACCCGCCTGCTGGACGTGCACGGTGACCTTGTTCTCCGGCAGCCCGAGCTCCTGCGCGATGTTCTGCTTCGCGAGGATCGGGACCTTCATCCCGGACCAGATGGTCGCGCTGTCCTCCCGGACGTCGGCGACGGCCGAGTTGGTCTCCAGCGGCGCGTGACTGGCGAAGGCGAAGTCGAACTCGCCGTCGACGTACTGGGTCAGCAGCGGCGGCACGACGAACGGGAGCGCCGCGGCCTGCAGCTTCTTCTTGATCGTCGCGTTGTTCTCGCCGTCGACGGTGCCGCCGTTCCAGGTGACGTCGAGGGCGTTCTTGCCGTCCAGCGCCTGGCCGAAGGTCTCGGCCATCACCGCGACCCCGGTCTTGATCACGGCGATGTCGATGATGCCGGGCATCGCGCGGACGGCGGCCTCGTTGTTGACCGCCTTCACCGTTCCGTTGATCGTCGGCGGACGGCGGACCATGACCGGCTTCGCGCCGGGGATGTCCAGGTCCAGCGTGTACTGCAGCTGCCCGGTGACCATCGCGCGGGCGTCCTTGCGCGACTGCGGCGTGCCGACCAGCCGGTGCGCGGACTCCACCTTCGGGGTCGCGGTCACCTTGCCGAGGTCGGCGCGGGCGGCGGGCTTGGCGAGGGCGCCGTAGCCTGCCCGGCGGCCGTCGGGCGCGATCACCGCACCGTCCCTTGTGGACAGCCGCGCGGCCTCGGCGCCCCACTGCCGGGCAGCGGCCGCGACCAGGCGGGCACGCGCGGCGGCGGCCGCGACCCGCACCGGCGTGTAGAGCGAGCGCATCGTGTTGGAACCGCCGGTCAGCTGGTTGAACAGCAGCTCGGAGCGGGCGTCGGAGAGGACGACGTCGACGCGGTCGAGCGGCAGGTCCATCTCCTCGGCGACCAGCATCGCGTTCGCCGTGGTGATGCCCTGGCCGACCTCGGTCCGCGGCAGTTCGAGCCGCACGCGGCCGTCTTCGCGGACTTCGAGCACCAGGAGACCGGCGGTGGGGGCGTTCGACAGGATCAGCACGTCGCCGAGGTCGAGGATCTCGGCCGGTCCGGGCGGGGTCGGGATGACGGCTTCGGCCTCTTCGGGCGCGACGGTGTCGATACCGATCTTCGTGGCGATCGTGAGCGTGGGCGCGGCGACGAGGAAGCTCAGGAACCGGCGGCGGCCGAGGCCTCCGGAGTCCGGAGCCTCGCCTTGGGTTCCAGTGGTGGGACTGGCCATCGGGAAGATCCCTTCGAGAGCGCGCGGAGAAGGCGGGGACCCTCGCGCGGCCTGGGGTCGGATGGCGACACGCTAGGCATCGGCATTCGGCCTAGTCAACGCGGAGTAGTCGGGTCGGCCCATCTGTGTGACGAGATGACAGCGAACGGCCCCGAATGTGTGGCGCGCCACAGCGAGGGCTAGATGGAGTCGCGCTCCCGGCCCGCTTCGAGCAGGTCCTCGCGGGCACGGGCGACACGCGAGCGCACGGTGCCGACCGGGCAGCCGCAGATCTCGGCGGCCTCGGCGTACGAGAGCCCCAGCACCTGGGTGAGGACGAGGACCTCGCGCCGCTCCGGGTCGAGCCCGTCGAGCAGCATCCGCAGCTCCACCAGATCCTCGAACCCGGCGACACCCTCGGCCTGGCGGGCGCCACGCCGCTCGGCCGTGGCCTCCCAGTCGACGTCGGCGAGCTTCGGGCGCGCCGAAGCCGCCCGGATGCGGTCGACGACGACACGGCGCGCGATCGACAGGAGCCAGGTCCGCGACGAGGACCGGCCGGCGAACCGCCGCAGGCTGCCGAACGCCCGCAGGTACGTCTCCTGGGTGAGATCGTCGGCGGCGCCGACGTCGGCGAGGTGCGCGACGAAACGCCAGACGTCGGCCTGGGTGGCACGCACCCAGTCCTCGAGCGCCCGCCGGTCGCCGCGGGCGGCGGCGAGAGCGAGCTCGGTCACCCGCTCGTCGTCGTGGTTGCGCGGCCTGGCCATACGAGAAACGTAGCAGCGTCCCGGGAACCGGGGCAGGCCCGCGCCCGACAAGTGAGACGTGAAGTGCGAGACCTGCCGCGAGGCCCTGTCGGCCCGGCTCGACGGCGAAACCGAACCCGCCCCGCCCGAGGTGGTCGACCGGCACGTGGCCGGCTGCCCCGCGTGCCGCTCGTGGCTTTCGCGCGCCGAGCGGATGCACCGGGGGATGCTGCTGCGGCCCGCTCCCCCGGTCCCGGACCTCACCGCCGTCATCCTCGAACGCACCCCCGCCCCGCCGAGTGAGGGCTGGACGGCCAGGATCGCGCTCGCGCTGGTCGCGATCGCGCAGCTCGGCCTCGCCTTCGCCCAGCTCCTGGGCGTGGAAGACCACACCGCGGGACACGGCACGGAATCCCTGATCGGGCACCTTTCGCATGAAAGCAGCGCGTGGAACCTCGCCGTCGGTGTCGGCCTCGGCTGGGCGGCCGTCCGCACGAAGGCGGCGGCCGGGCAGCTGCCCGCGCTGACCGGTTTCGTCGCGCTCCTGCTGGCGTTGTCGGCGGGCGACCTCGTCACCGGGCAGGTGACCGCCGGACGGGTGCTCACGCACGGGTTGGTCGTCGCCGGGGTGTTGCTGCTGTTCGTGGTGAACCGCCAGCACCGGCTGCGCAACCGCCCCAGCCCGGCGACGACGGCCGGTTACCCGGATTCCCGCACCGCCGAACCGGACCACGAAACCGGCGAAGTCGCCGAACGACCCCGTCAGCACAGAAGTTTCCGGCGCCCGGCGAGCCGCCACGTGGCTTGAATCTTCTGGTCTAGACCATTACCGGTCACTGGGAGCACGCGCACGGATACCGGGTGAATCACGGTTTTTCGCGCGCGGCGTGCGCGATTCGCGGCGCGGGCACGTTTATCGTCGCCTTGGACCACCGAATGTAAACCTTCTTGCCCATTTCGGGCCGGAGGCGGATAACTTTGGTGGAACACCTTGGTTCGACAGGAGGCGAAGCTCGTGGTTGGCGCAGAAAACCCACCCGTCGGCACCCCCGCCGGGATGCGGAAGATCAATCAGCGCGCCGTGCTGGACCTCCTGCGCCGCAGCGGCCCGGCGACGCGGCCCCAGGTCGCGAAGGACACCGGACTTTCGAAACCCACGGTGAGCCAAGCGTTACTGGCGCTCGAAGCGGCCGGTCTCGCCAGGGCGACCGGGCACACCTCGACCGGCACCGGCCGGTCCGCCGTCCTCTACGAAGCGGATCCCACGGCGGGCTACGTCCTCGGTGTCGACATCGGACGCGAGCATCTGCGCGTCGCCGTCTCGGACCTCGGCCACACCGTGGTCGCCCGCCGTGACGAGCGGAACACCTCGCGGTCGGGCACCGCGCTCGTCAGCGCGGTGGGCGCCCTCGCCGCGGCCACCGTGCGCGAAGCGGGACTGTCGCAGGCGGACATCGTCGTGCGGGTCCTCGGCTCCCCCGGCGTCGCCGACCCGGACAAACGCTGCTTCCGGCACGCGCCGAACCTTCCCGGCTGGGGCAAGGCGGGCCTGCTCGACGAACTCGAAGCCGTCCTCGGCCCGGATCTGATGGTCGAGAACGACGCGAACCTCACCGCCGTCGGCGAATGGGAACGCGGTGCCGCGCGCGGCGCGTCGGTGTTCGGCTGCATCACCATCGGCACCGGCGTCGGCATGGGCGTGATGGTCAACGGCCAGGTCTTCCGTGGCGCGACGGGCGCGGCCGGCGAGATCGGCTACCTGCCGTACGGGCAGTCGCACGCGGCGGGCGAAGGCGAGGACTCGCCGCCGGTCCGCGGCCACCTCGAAGAGGCGACGGCGGCGCAGTCCGTCGTCCGCGGCGCGCGCGAACTCGGCCTCGGCACGGCGAAATCGGCCCGCGAGGTCTTCCGGCTCGCCCGCGACGGCGACGAACTCGCCCTGCGCGCCGTCGAGGCGGAGGCCGACAGGCTCGCGTACACCGTGGCGTCGGTGGCGGCGGTGATCGACCCCGAACTGATCGTGCTCGGCGGCGGGATCGGCACCGCGGCCGATCTGCTGCTCGACCCGATCGATCGCGCCCTGCGCTCGTTCACGCCCCTGGTCCCGGCGGTCGTCCAGGGCGAACTGGGCGACGACGGGGTGCTGACCGGCGCGATCAGTGTCGGCCTGCGCGCCGCCGAGGGCCTGGTCTTCGAACGCAAGGTGGGCGCGGCTTAAGCCCGGGTCGGAAGTTCGCGTCGGCCTGCACCTGGCGAGCGGGTCGTGAGTGGCGTTTCGGGTTAGAACCCGAAACGCCACTCACGACCACCTTGACCGCCACGTTCCGCCGCTCTGAGCCTTTACCTCCGCGGTAATCGACAGCGCGGGGACGATGTTCCTATGACCACAGCCAAGAAGATCGTCCTCGACTGCTTCGAGAACATGTTCGTGCACAAGGACTTCGCCGCCGCGGGCACGAACGTGCGCCCGGATTTCGTCACCCACAGCCCGGGATTTCCTTCCGGCCGCGACGCTTTCGTGGAGGCGATGCGGAATTCGCCGATGGCGGGCGCGGACGTCTCGGTGAAACGCGTGATCGCCGACGACGAGCACGTCGTCGTGCACCTGCACGTCGTCCGGCCGGGTGAGGAATCCGGCGCGGCCGTCGTCGACATCGTCCGCGTCGAGGACGGGCTCATCGTGGAGCACTGGGACGTCAAGCAGCCGGTGCCGCCCGGCGCGGAAATGTTCTAGGGCTTGATGATCAGGCAGGTGCTCGACGCCGTCGCGAGCACCTTGCCCTGCCCGTCGCGGATGTCGCCCTCGGCGAACGCGACGCGCGAACCGGCCTTCACGACCCAGCCGTGCGCGCGGATCTCCCCCACCGAGCCGGAAATGGCGCGCAGGTAGTTCACCTTCAGTTCCACCGAGGTGTACCCCACACCGGCGGGCAGGGTCGAGTGCACCGCGCACGCCACCGCCGAATCCAGCAGGGTCGCCGCGACGCCGCCGTGCACGGTCCCGATGGGGTTGTACAGGGACTCGTCCGGCGTCGCGGCGATCACGACGTCGCCTTCGGCCACGCTGACCCAGCGCATGCCGAAATGCGCCGAGATCGGCGCCGGCGGGATCCGGCCCTCGGCGATACCGGTCAGGTACTCGAGCCCGGACATTTCCCGGCCGAGCCGCGCGGTGGGCAGCGGATCCTGCCAGGTCACGGTCTTCTGCCTGGTCTGCCCGGTGACGTCGGTGGTCATGGCTGCCTCCTAAGACGATCGTCCTAGGCTTTCCTAAGACGGTCGTCCTAGTCAAGGGCTATGCTGAGCCACGTGTCCGACACCACGACTCGCGAGCGGATGATCTCGACGGCGATGAAGCTCTTCCGCCGCGAGGGCTACCAGGCGACCTCGTGGCGGCGGCTGGTCGAAGAGGCCGGGACCCCGTGGGGATCGGCGTACCACCACTTCCCCGGCGGCAAGGAACAGCTCGCGGTCGCCGCCATCGAACTCGGCACCGCCGTCGTGTCCAAGACGGTCCGCCGCGCCTTCGAGCGCACCGAGACCGTCGAGGACGCCGTGGCCTGGTGGTATCGCAAGGCGGGCGAGGCGCTGGCAGCCGACGACTACCGCGGCGGCTGCCCGCTCGCCACGATCACGCTGGAGATGGCGCACGCTTCGCCCGCGATCACCAAGGCGTGCCAGGACGCGTTCGCCACCTGGCACACGCTGCTCATCGAACTGCTCGGTGACGTCAAAGATCCCGAAGACGTCGCGACGGCCATCATGAACAACCTCGAAGGCGCTCTGCTGGTCAGCCGGGTCCGCCGGTCGCCGGAGCCGCTGGACCGGGCCGCACGGCATGTCGCGCTCGTGATCCGCGCCTCCTGACGAAGCCGAGCGGGCACCGGCGAGCCCGGGTAGCGTGGCCAGACATGATCGGTCTGCCCGACACCATCACGGCCTGTCTCTTCGACCTCGACGGCGTGCTGACCGGAACCGCGGCCCAGCATCGCGAAGCGTGGAAACGCACGTTCGACGAATTCCTGCGCGCCCGCGACGGTGACTCGTTCTCGCCGTTCACCGACAACGACTACGCGGCCTACGTCGACGGAAGGCCGAGGGCCGACGGCGTCCGCACGTTCCTCACCTCGCGCGGGATCGAACTGCCCGAGGGAAGCCCGGACGACGGGATCGACGCCGCCACCGTCAACGGCGTCGGGAACCGGAAGAACCAGCTGGTGCTGAAGATCATCGAGGACGAGGGCGTGACCCCGTACCCGGGTTCCGTCCGGTACCTGGAAGCCGCGAAGGCGGCTGGGTTGCGCATCGGCGTGGTCACCTCGTCGGCCAACGGCGCGAAGGTGCTCGACGCGGCCGACCTCACCAAGTTCGTCGAAACCCGGATCGACGGGATCGTGATCGCCGAAAAGAATCTGCGTGGCAAACCCGCCCCGGATTCGTTCCTCGCCGGCGCCGAGGCGTTCGGTGTCGCACCGGCGAACGCGGCCGTCTTCGAAGACGCCCTCGCGGGGGTGCAGGCGGGCAAGGACGGCGGTTTCGGTTACGTGGTCGGGGTCAACCGCGCGCACCAGGCGGGCGAACTGCTCGCGCACGGCGCCGACGTGGTGGTGGACGACCTCGCCGAGCTCCTGGAGGACCGCAAGTGAGCGAATCGCTTTTCCGCGGCTACGAGGTCGCGCCCTGGGAGCTGCGCTGGCACGGGATGGACGTCGACGCGTTGCAGCGCACCGAATCGGCGTTCGCGGTGTCCAACGGGCACATCGGCCTGCGCGGCACACTGGAGGAGGCCGAGCCGCGCGGTCTTCCCGGCACCTATCTCAACGGTTTCTACGAACAGCACGATCTTCCTTACGCGGAAACGGGTTACGGCTATCCCGAAGAGGGACAGACGGTCGTCAACGTGACCGACGGCAAGGTCATCCGGCTGCTGGTCGAGGACGAGCCGCTCGACATGCGGTACGGCCAGGCGACCGAACACGACCGCGTCCTCGACTTCCGGAAGGGCACGCTCGCGCGCGACACCGTCTGGTCGTCGCCGACCGGCCGCCGGGTCCGGGTGAAGACCGAACGCCTGGTCTCCTTCACCCAGCGGGCCGTCGCGGCGATCAGGTACGAGGTCGAGCCGCTCGACGACGAACTCCAGCTGGTGGTGCAGTCGGATCTCCTGGCGAACGAACCGATCGAATCCGACACGCGTGACCCGCGGGTCGCGGCGGCGCTGGAGTCGCCGCTGATCGGGGAATACCACCACGCGGAGGCGTATCACGCGGTGCTGGTGCACCAGACCCGGCGCTCCGGGTTGCGGATGGCCGCCGCGATGGACCACAAGATCGACGTCTCCGACGGCGTGCGCACGCATATCGAGGCCGAGGACGATCTCGCGCGGCTCACCATCGCCGTCGACGTGCCCAAGGGCGGGCGGCTGCGGATCACCAAGTTCCTCGCCTACGGCTGGTCCGCGCAGCGTTCGGTGCCCGCCGTGCGCGCGCAGGTCGAGGCCGCGCTGGCCGGGGCACGCCAGACCGGCTGGAAGGGGCTGCTCGCCGAGCAGAAGGCGTTCCTCGACGACTTCTGGGAGACCTCGGACATCGAGATCGACGGCGACGCGGAACTACAGCAGGCCGTGCGGTTCGCGCTCTTCCACCTCCTGCAGGCGGGAGCCCGCGGCGAGACGAGGGCCTTGGCGGGCAAGGGATTGACCGGCCCCGGCTACGACGGGCACGCGTTCTGGGACACCGAGACCTTCGTCCTGCCCGTGCTCACCTACAGCATCCCGGACGCCGCCCGGGACGCGTTGCGCTGGCGTCACTCCACTTTGGACAAGGCGCGGGAAAGGGCCACCCAGCTGGGTTTACGCGGTGCGGCGTTCCCCTGGCGGTCCATCAACGGCGCGGAATGCTCGGCATACTGGCCGGCGGGCACGGCGGCGTTCCACGTCAGCGCGGACATCTCCGACGCCGTCGTGCGCTATCTCAATGCCACCGGCGACGACGAGTTCATGCGGACCTGCGGCGCGGAACTGCTCCTCGAAACCGCGCGGTTGTGGTTGTCGCTCGGGCATTTCGACCGGCGGGGCCGGTTCCGGATCGACGGCGTCACCGGACCGGACGAGTACTCCGCGGTGGCGGACAACAACGTCTACACGAACCTGATGGCCCGCCGGAACCTGTTCTACGCCGCCGAAATCGTCGGCCAGCACGACGACATCGCCCGGCGGTTCGAGGTCGGCGCGGACGAGGTCGCGTTGTGGCGCAAGGCAGCCGACGCGATGCTGGTGCCCTACGACGAGGATCTCGGCGTACACCCGCAGTCCGAGGGGTTCCTGGAACACGACGAGTGGGATTTCGAGGCCACAGACCCCGATTTCTACCCGCTGCTGCTGAACTACCCGTACTTCGACCTGTACCGCAAACAGGTGGTCAAGCAGGCCGACCTCGTGCTCGCGCTGCATCTGTGCGGGGATTCCTTCAGCCCCGAGGAGAAGGCGCGCGACTTCGCGTACTACGAGGCGCGGACCGTACGGGACTCCTCGCTGTCGGCGGGAACGCAGGCGGTGGTGGCGGCCGAGGTCGGGCATCTCGAACTGGCCTACGACTACCTCGCCGAGGCGGCGCTCACCGACCTGCACGACGTGCACAACAACGTCCGCAACGGCCTGCACCTGGCCTCGCTGGCGGGCGCGTGGCAGGGCACCGTCGCCGGTTTCGGCGGCCTGCGCGACTACGGCGGCCGGCTGACCTTCGCGCCGAGGCTGCCGCCGCAACTCCGGCGGATCGCGTTCCGGCTGACCTTCCGCGGCACCCGGTTCCAGGTCGAGATCGACGGCGAGGGCGCGACGTACCACGTGATCACCGGGGAGCCGCTGGAACTGGCGCACCACGGCGAGATGTTCACGGTGACCGCCGAGCCGGTGCGGCTGCCGATCCCGGCGATCGACCCGGGTCCGGCGCCGGTGCAGCCCGCGGGCCGCGCTCCGGCGCGGAGGCGGCCGAAGGACGGGTGAGTGCTCAGTCCGGAGGCTCGACCGGTACCTCGCCGCTGCCCGGCACGCCGTCGACCTCCTTGG
The DNA here is from genome assembly GCF_024628825.1 of Amycolatopsis roodepoortensis. Classification (NCBI taxonomy): domain Bacteria; kingdom Bacillati; phylum Actinomycetota; class Actinomycetes; order Pseudonocardiales; family Pseudonocardiaceae; genus Amycolatopsis; species Amycolatopsis roodepoortensis. Next base: position 8,051,701 of record NZ_CP102415.1, on the reverse strand, counting down.
TGCCATGCGGCCCGATGTCACGGTTCGGCGCGCTGGGCACGTCGGTCTTCGGCTGGATCCCGCGAAGGTCGTCGAGGTCTTCTTCCTCGTCCTGCCCGAAGTTCTTCTTGCTTTCCCTCATGTGTCCGGGGTACCCGCTCGCGGCCGGATGCGCCAGTCCTCAGGCGGCTTTCGCCGGTTCGCCCTCCGGCGTGACCAGCCCGTCGAGCATGCCGAGCAGCAGCCCGTCCCTGGTGGACCACGGGCAGATGGCGACCTGGCCGCCGGCCAGCGTCAGCAGCGCCTCGGCGACGATCGCGCCCGCGAGCGCCTGGTGGGAGCGTTGCCGCGAGATACCCGGCAGCTCGGCGCGGCGTTTCGCGGGCAGCTTCGCCAGCCGCGGGATCCACGCGCGGAGGTCGTCGAGGTGCAGTTCCCTGGCGCGGGACGGCCGGTCCCCGGCGAGCCGGGCGAGCTGCCGCAGCACCTTGGAGCAGCCGACGGCGCGATGGTCGCGGATATGCGGGAGAACGTCCTGCATCGCGTCGCGGACCTCGTCGAGCACGTGTTCCCGCATCGCCCGTACCACCTTGGGCGACGGGCATTCGGTGGCGAACCAGTCCCGGGTCAGTGATCGCGCGCCGAGCGGCAGGGAGTGCGCGAACCCGGCCTCCTCGGCGTCCCCCGCGGCGAGCTCGACGGTCCCGCCGCCGATGTCGAGCACCAGCAGCCCGCCGGCGGAAGCGCCGTACCACCGGCGCGCGCCGACGTAGGCCAGTTCGGCCTCGCGGCGGCCGGTGAGGAACCGCAGTTTGACCCCGGTGGCCTTCGCGACGTCGCGGACGACCTGCTTGACGTTGGCCGCGTCGCGGATCGACGAGGTGGCGAGCGGATACACGTTTTCGACGCCGTGCTTGGCGGCCATCGTCATCCCCGCCTCGACCGCGGAGGAGACCGCGTCGATACCACGCCGGGTCAGGTTCCCGTCATCGTCGAGTTCCCGGTCCAGGCGCAGCCGCGTCTGGTGGTTCAGCGCGGGGTCGAGCGGCGAACCGCCCTTGGCCAGTACCACCAGCCGCGCGCCGAACGACCCGACGTCCAGGACCGCGGCGGACGGCTCGCCGATCTGCTTGCGCACGCGAGGCACCTCACCTTCGTCGCGAACGGATTCCCCCGAGGTCTCGCTTTCACTCCTGATAATGGCGGATTTTCCGGCCGTTCAGGCGTGGTTTACGTTCTCTTTCCACCGGGAGGCCGCTTTTTGACCACGAAGGGGTTATACCGGCGCAGGTCAAGTATACCGGATCGATACAGGTGAGAGGTTCGCCTCCCCGCCGCGTGCCCTGGTCCGCGTCAGTCGATGAGTTCGCGCAGCTTCGAAACCTGCGCGACGCGGGCCTCACGACCGGGCAGCAGCGGATTGACCACCAGCGTGGTCGCACCGGCCTCGCGGAACGCGGCGAGGCGCTCCTTGACGTAGCCCTCGGGCCCGATCAGCGAGATCGCCCGGATCAGCTCCTTCGGCACCGCCGCGGCGGCCTCGTCCTTCTTGCCGTCCAGGTAGAGGTCCTGGATGAGCTTCGCTTCGGCCTCGTAGCCGTACCGCTGGGCGAGACTGTTGTAGAAGTTCTTGCCGCGCGCGCCCATGCCGCCGATGTACAGCGCCAGCATGCCGCGCAGGTGGTCCAGCAGCCCTTCGACGTCGTCACCGATCGCCAGCGCGGTGCCGACGAAGGTGTCCAGCTCGCCCAGCGACGGGTCGCGCTTCGCCTTGCCCTCGGCCAGCGACGCGCCCCAGACCTCGGCGGCCTTCTCGGGGTGGAAGAAGATCGGCTCCCAGCCCTCCGCCAGTTCGGCCGTGAGCGCGACGTTCTTCGGGCCGATCGAGGCCAGCAGGATCGGGATCCGCTCGCGCACCGGGTGGTTGATCAGCTTCAGCGGCTTGCCGAGGCCCGTGCCCTGCTCGGGTGGCAGCGGGATCGAGTAGTGCGTTCCGGAGTGCACCACCTTCTCCCGCCGCCACACCTGACGGCAGATGTCGATGATCTCGCGGGTCCTGCCCAGCGGCGCGTCGTACTTCACGCCGTGGAAACCCTCGATGACCTGCGGACCCGACGCGCCGATGCCGAGCGTGAACCGGCCGTCGGAGACGAAGTCCAGCCCGGCGGCGGTCATCGCGGTCAGCGTCGGCGTCCGCGTGTAGATCTGGAAGATGCCCGACGCGATCTGGACCCGTTCGGTCTTCGCCGCGACGTAGCCGAGCTGGCTGACCGCGTCGAACGAATAGGCCTCGGGGACGAAGACGATGTCCAGCCCGGCCTTCTCCAGCTCGACGATGTCCGCCACGCTGTCGGCGAAACCACCGGCGTAGCTGATCGCGGTCCCGATCCTCATCGGCATCTCCTCGTGAAGTTACTGAGCGCTCGCTTAGCGACAGTATGCGCCGGGACCGCGCGGTTCGCCTGTGTTCCGGCTCACTGCGCGGCCACCCACGCCTTCACCACGTCGTCCAGCACGCGCAGCGGCAGGATCCCGTTGCCCAGCACGACCTCGTGGAAGCCCTTGATGTCGAACCGGTCGCCGAGCGCGGCCTCGGCCTCCGCGCGGATCCGCTCGATCTCCAGCCGTCCCACCATGTACGACAGCGCCTGCCCCGGGACGGCGGCGTAGCGGTCGATCTCGGCCTCGATCTCGACCCTGGCCATCGGCGTGTTCTCGGCCAGGTAGTCGACCGCCTGCTGACGGCTCCAGCCGAGCGCGTGCATCCCGGTGTCGACGACGAGCCGCCCGGCGCGCATCGAATCCTGGGTGAGCATGCCGAACCTGGTCAGATCGCTGGAGTACAGGCCCATCTCGTCGGCGAGCCGCTCCGAGTAGAGGCCCCAGCCTTCGACGTACGCGTTGACGTCGGCGTGCCCGCGCAACAGCGGCAGGCCCTTGAGCTTGTGCGCGATGCAGATCTGGAAGTGGTGCCCCGGCACGGCTTCGTGGAAGGCGATCGCCTCGCTCGTGTGCTTCGGGCGCTGCTCGGCCTCGTGGGTGTTCGCGTAGTAGGTGCCCGGCCGCGAGCCGTCGAGCGACGCCTCTATGTAGTACGCCAGCGTGCCGCCGGGCGCCTCCGCGGGCGGGACCGGCTCGACCTGGCACCGCTCCTCTGGCACGGTCGAGAACCACTGCGGGGCGACGGCTTCGGCGCGGGTGATGGCGTCACGCGCGGCGTCGAGCAGTTCGTCGCCGTCCCGCCAGCGCAGGGCCGGGTCGGTGCGCAGCCGCTCGAAGATCTCCTCGAGATCCTTGGTGCCGAAGATCTTCTCGCCGAGTTCGCGGTACTCGCCGGCCAATTTCGCGATCATGTCGAGGCCGGTGTCGTGCAGCTCCCGCGCGGTGCGCTCGGTGGAGGTGTGCGCGCGGATCAGCGCGGCGTACTTCTCCTGCCCGCCGGGGAGCGCGCAGAGACCCGGCTCGGTTTCGGGCTTCGCCACGGGACGCAGCTCGTCGGCGAGGAAGTCGCGGTACCGCCGGTAGGCGGGCCGGACGACCTCAGCCAGCAGCCGGTCGCGTTCGGTTTCGTAACCCTCCACGGAGACGGACGCGGTGAGCGCCAGCGGATCCCCCGCCTCGTCACCGAGATAGCGCTCCACGTAAGCGATCCCGCCTTCGACGAGGAAACCGGGCGGGACCAGCCCGTCGGCCGCCGCCGCGCGCTGGCGCACGATCAGGGCGTCCAGATAGGCGCCCATGCCTTCCAGCCGCTTCAGGTAGCCGCGGACCTTTTCCTCGTCGTTCAGCGACAGGACGGCGAGTTCGTTGAGCATGAACAGCGCGGGCGACGCCAGCCCGTCACTGACCGAGAACTCGGCGGCGCGCGAATCGACGACGTCGACCATCGCCCTCGCCTGCTGGATCACGACCTCGCGGGTGACCGCCTCGGCCGGGGAAAGGCCTTCGGTGTCCAGGGCTTCGGCGCGCTCGGCGATGGCGACCGCCGACGCGCGCTGCGCGGCCGCGGCCTCCGCGCTCGGATCGGGCAACGCGCCTTCGTCACCGGGAAGCCCGAGCAGGGAACGCCACAGCGGAAGTTCCTCGAACTTGAGCTCCATCAGCTCGTCGGCCAGACCGTTCGGGGTGTCGCCGTGGCCGGCGACCCAGTCGCGGACCACGCCGTCCAGCACCGACAGCGGCAGCGAACCGCCGCCGAGCACGACGTCGTGGAAGGCCTTGATGTCGAACCGGCTGCCCAGCTTCAGTTCGGCCTCGGCACGGATGCGCTGGATCTCCAGCCGTCCCACCATGTACGAGAGCGCCTGCCCGGGGAAGGCGATGTACCGGTCCACTTCGGACTCGATCTCCACCGGCGCCATCGGCGTGTTCTCGGCGAGGAAGTCGATGGCCTGACGGCGGCTCCAGCCCAGCGCGTGCAGTCCGGTGTCGACCACCAGCCGTCCGGCGCGCATCGAATCCATGGTCAGCATGCCGAGCTTCGCGACGTCGTCGGAGTACAGGCCCATCTCGTCGGCGAGCCGCTCGGTGTACAGGCCCCAGCCCTCGGCGTACGCGGTGAAGTCGCCGATGCGGCGCAGCAGCGGGAGCTCGGTGAGGCCCTGGGCGAGGCTCAGCTGGAAGTGGTGGCCGGGGATGGCCTCGTGGAACGCCGTCGCCTCCGCCGCATGCCGGAACCGCTCCTCCGCCTTGTGGGTGTTGGCGAAGTAGATGCCGGGCCGGGAGCCGTCGACCGCGGGCCACATGTAGTAGGCGGCGGGTGCGCCGGGCGCGGATTCGGCGGGAACCGGCTCGACCGTCCACGGCTGCGGCGGGATCCGGCCGAACCACTTCGGCGCCTCGGCCTCGGCCCTGGTGATGGCCGCGCGGGCGGAGTCGAGCATCTCGTCGGCGCCGGACCAGCGCAGGGCCGGGTCGGAGCGGAGCTTGGTGAAGATCTCCTGGAGATCGCTGGTGCCGAAGACCCGCGAGCCGTACTCGCGGTACTCGGCGGCGAGGCCCGCGATCACGTCGAGCCCGGTCTGGTGCAGCTCGCGCGGGGTGCGGTCGGTCGTCGTGTGCATCTCGGCGAGCAGGGCGTAGATGCGCTCGCCGTCGGGCAGCCAGCAGACGCCGGGCTTGTCCTCGGGGCGGCCGTGCGGCGCGATCTCCTTCGCGAGCACCTCGCGGTACTCCGCGATCGCGGGCCGGACGACGTCGCGCAGCAGCTCGGCGCGGCGGGTCTCGAAGTCCTCGTCGGGCGCGGGCTGGCGCAGCAGCGGATCGGCCGACGGCTCGGCGAGGTGCCGGTCGAGGTACGCGACGGCGGCGTCCACGAGGTACGCGACCGGGACCAGCCCGCGGGCGACGCCGTCCCGGTGCCGCTGCGCGGCCTGCCGCAGGTACTCCGGGATCGCGGCGATCCGCCCGAGGTGCGCCTCGGCCTGCGCGCCCGTCCCGACCGACATCATCGGCAGCACGGTGAGCACCTCGGCGGCGGGCGAGATGAACAGGTCACTGACGGTGAACTCGACGAATCGCGAGTCCAGCAGGGCGATCCTGGCCCGGGCCATCGCGATCAGGACGTCACGGGTGGTCTTCTCCTCCGCGCTCAAACCGTCGGTGGCGAGTGCCTCGGCCCGCTCGGCGAACCCGGCCAGCCGCGCGCGGAAGGCGTCCCCCGCGGCCTCGCTGAGATCGCCGAGACCGGTCGATTCCGGACGGAAGCCCTGCAAGGCGGGCATGACCGGCTCGGCGTCGAAGAGGGCTTCGACGAACTCGTCGGCGAGGGCGGAGACTTCGCTCATGTTTTCTTTCCCCAGAGGTCGATGGAGGCGGTGTCCCCGACCCTAATGGAGACCGCGTACTACCGAAGCCGGGTTTTGCCGCGCTCGGGCGGCCTCTCCCCGCGGCGCCGAGGGCGAGACGGTAGCGTTCCCGGACGTGGCCGTGACCGATCCCGTGGACATCCGCCTGCTCGCCGCCCTCGCGGACCTGGGCAAGGCGGCCGTACACGAACTCGCGGCCAAGGTCGGGATGGACCCGCGCGAGGTCGCGTACCGCCTGGTCGCCCTGTCCGGCAGCGGGTTGCCGCTGCTCGTGGGCGTGGAGAGCGACCCGAACGGGCTTCGGGCCGCCATCGCGAGCGCGCCGCCTTCGTGGGCCCAGCAGCCCCAGCAACCTCCGCAGCCTCGTCCGCCGGGGCATTCGGGCCCGCACAACGTCCAGGGCACCCCCTCCGGGCCGTACAACGTCCAGGGGACGCCGTCGGGCGCGTACAACGTGCACGGCACGCCTTCGGGCCGCTACCCCGGCCCGCCGTCGGCCCCGGTGCGCCAGCCGATGGCGCCGCCTCCACGGCCGCCCGCCCCGCCGCAGCAGCAGTTCGCGCCGCCTCCCATGGCGCCCCCCGACCCGGTGATGAGCACCTGGGGCGTCCCGCAGACCGCGTCCTGGGCGCGCGGCGACGAGCAGCAGGTCACGCCGCAGGCCGCCCCGGAGGGCAAGAAGGGCCGGACCGGCGACGTGATGGAGACCCAGGGCCTGGAGGGCGAGCAGCTCACCGTCCAGCTGCTCGAGGTCCAGGACCCGGCGGACTACCTGTTCAGCGCCGCGGGCTACTCGCTGGAGGCCGGGGAACGGTCGGTCGTGGTGCACACCGAGATCACCAACCGCGGGAACATCCCGTTCGTGTCGCTTCCGGACAACTACCTCGAACTGCTCACCGCGGACGGCAAGCCGATCGCGAAGGCGCCGGTCTCGCTGACCTCGCGGCCGCCGCACAAGATCGGCGTCCGGCCCGGGGAGACCCTGGGCGGGCACACCGTCTACGTGCTGCCGGACTCGACTCGCGTGGTCGCCGTGCGCTGGTCGCCGCGGCCCGAGCCGGACGAGCGCACGCTGACCTGGTCGATCGAGGACTGACGCGCCTAGTTCTCGTCCTGCAGGATCCTCAGCGCGTTGGCCAGGTCGTCCGGGTACTCCGACTCGAACTCGACCCAGCGCCCGTCGGACGGGTGGGCGAAGCCGAGCGTCTTCGCGTGCAGCCACTGCCGCGAGAGGCCGAGTTTGCGCGCCAGCACCGGGTCGGCGCCGTAGGTCAGGTCACCGACGCACGGATGCTTGAGCGCCGAGAAGTGCACCCGGATCTGATGCGTGCGGCCGGTCTCCAGCTTGATCTGGGCCAGCGACGCGGCGCGGAAGGCCTCGACGACCTCGTAGTGCGTGACGCTGGGCCGCCCGCCCTGGACGACGGCGAACTTGTAGTCGTGCCGGGGGTGCCGGTCGATCGGCGCGTCGATGGTGCCGCGCGTCGGGTCGGGGTGGCCCTGGACGATGGCGTGGTAGCCCTTGTCGACGGTGCGTTCCTTGAACGCCCGCTTCAGCACGGTGTACGCGTGCTCGCTCTTCGCCACGACCATCACGCCGGTGGTGCCGGCGTCCAGCCGGTGCACGACGCCCTGACGCTCGGCGGCGCCCGAAGTCGCGATGCGCAGCCCGGCGGCGGCGAGCCCGCCGACGACGGTCGGCCCGGTCCAGCCGGGGCTCGGGTGCACGGCGACGCCGACCGGCTTCGAGATCACCACGATGTCGTCGTCGTCATGCAGGATCTTCATGCCTTCGACGGGTTCCGCGACGACCTCGACGGCCGACGCGGGATCGGGCAGCGTCACTTCGAGCAGTCCGCCGGCGGTCAGCCGGTCCGATTTCCCGGCGGGCCTGCCGTCGAGGAAGATCTCGCCGGATTCGGCCAGCTCCGCCACGACGGTGCGGGAAAGCCCCAGCAGTTTCGCCAGCCCCGCGTCGACGCGCATACCGTCGAGCCCGTCGGGAACGGGCAACATCCGCGCGCTCATTCGCTCGCCGCTTTCTTCTTGTCCTTGGTGGATGTTCCGTCGTAGTCCTTGCCCAGCAAGGAAAGGATCACGATGAGCACGCCGCCGACGCAGATCGCGGAGTCGGCGACGTTGAAGATCGCCCAGCCCTGCCCGTTCGGCGCGAACGCGGAGATCATGTCGACCACGTGCCCCTGCAGCGGCCCGGGCGCACGGAAGATCCGGTCGGTCAGGTTGCCGAGCGCGCCCGCCAGCACCAGGCCGAGGCCGATCGCCCAGCCGGTCGAGCGCAGCCGCCGGGCCAGCCAGACGATGGCGATCACGACGGCGATCGCGACGAGCGCGAGCACCCAGGTCAGCCCGGTGGCCATCGAGAAAGCGGCGCCGGGGTTGCGCACCAGCTGGAAGTACACGAGCCCGCCGAGGAACTCGACCGGCTGCTTGCCCTCCAGCGTGGACACGGCGATCTGCTTCGTGAGGAGGTCGATCCCCCACAGCACCGCGGCGACGGCGAACACCAGGGCGACGCGCTTCTTGGGCAGCGGGGGCGACGGTGGCGCCGTTTCGGGCTCAGTACTCACCGCCCCATTGTCCACTGAGCGTGTTCAGGACTCCCCGGCGGCCGTCTTCGGCCTGCTCAGCAGCGCCGCGAACGCCCCGGCGAGCACGACCAGCGACGAAAGCACGAGCGCGAGCTGTCCTTGGGCGAGCACGACCGCGCAGAGCACGAACGCCGCGGCCACGACGAGCACCAGCACACTGCGCTCCAGCCACGCGAGCCCCGCCAGGCCGAGTGTCAGCAGGATCGCGCTCCGGGTGTCGCCGTCGAGATCGAATTCCCAGTAGCCGACCAGATCCGCCAGCACGATGGCCACCAGTCCGCCGAGCGCGATCGCGGCGACCTTCCACCAGCGCAGGGTCTTCGTCCGGAAGGCGTAGAACAGCACCGTGCCGAGGTAGACCGCGAGGACGGCGAACAGCCAGCCGTCGGTCCGGCCGGCGGCGATGTCGAACGACGCGTCCAGCGCGGCCACGTTCGCGCGGCTCATCTCGACCCCGTACAAGCCCACGTACCCGAACGAATGTCGTTCACCGGCGGGCGCGTAGGCGAACCAGCCCCCGGACCACATTCCGCCGAAAGCCACCACCAGCAGCTGGGCGAAACCCAGCAACGCCAGCGGAAACCAGTAACGCGGTCGCTCGTTCCCCATACAGGGTGAGGGTAGTGGGTCAGGCGCAGAACGGAGGAAGCTCCCGCGGATCGTTCTCCGGCACCCAGCGGCCCTCCGGCTTCTCGTACTGCCAGCGCGCGCCGCGGGCGACGATCTGGCGCAGCGCCAGGACGATCCGGTCCACGTGCTCGGTGGTGCTGCCGAGGCCGAGGCTGACCCGCACGGCCTGCTGCCCCGTCGAACCGGCCACGGCGATCAGCCGCTTCGTCGCCACGTGCGCGCAGAACGCGCCGTCCCGCACGCCGATTCCGTACTCCGCCGAAAGGACCGCGGCGAGCCAGCCCGGGTCGAAGCCGTCGACGACGAAGCTGAGCGTGCCGACCCGGTCGACCGGCGCGTCGAACAGCCGCAGTTCGGCGAATCCGGGGATGGCGGCGAGGCCGCGGCGCAGACGCGCCAGCAGTTCCTCCTCGTGGGCGACGATCCCGTCCCAGTTCGCGGCCAGGGTCTCGCAGGCGACGCCGAGCGCGTAGACGCCGACGGTGTTGGGGGAACCTGCTTCGTGCCGCTCGGGACCGGAGTTCCAGACGACGCCGAGGTTTTCGGAGTCACGGTTGACGAGCTTCGTCGCGCCACCGCCGGCGAGGTACGGCTGGGCCGCGCACAGCCAGTCGGCGCGGCCGATCAGCGCGCCGGCACCGAAAGGCGCGTACAGCTTGTGGCCCGACAGCGCGACGTAGTCGACGTCCAGTTCGCGCACCGAGATCTTCCGGTGCGGCGCGAGCTGCGCCGCGTCGAGCGCGATCCGGGCGCCGTGTCGCCGCGCGACGGCCGCGATCTCCTTGACCGGCAACAGTTCCCCGGTCACGTTGGACGCGCCGGTGAGCACCACCAGCCGCGGTCCCTGCGGGCAGTCCGCGAGCGCTTCGTCCACAGCGGACACCGCGGCGAGCCGGGTCCGCGGGGTTTCGATCCGGCGGACGTTCGGTCCCTTCCACGGCAGCAGCGCGGCGTGGTGCTCGGTGTCGAACACGATGACCGACGTGTGCTTCGGCAGGCTGCGCGCGAGAAGGTTGAAGGAATCGGTGGTGTTGCGGGTGAACACGACGGTGTCGGTCGATCGCGCGTCGACGAAGTCGCGCAGGATTCCGCGCGTGCGCTCGTAAAGCTTGGTCGAAACCTGCGAAGCGAACCCGGCGCCGCGGTGCACGCTGGCGTACCAGGGCAGGAATTCGTCGACCGCGGCACGCACCTTGTCCAGACACGGGGCGCTCGCCGCGTGATCGAGGTTGGCGTAGCCGATGTCGCCGCCGGTGACCAGCGGAACCCGCAGATCGGCGCACGCGACCGCCGGGATCTGGTGCGTGGCAACGACTTCAGCGGGGCCGTTCGTGCGTTCGAGAGCGAGGGTCATCGTCATCCTCCGGGCCAGGGGACCCGGCGAGGATCCCGCGCTTGCCCGCCGCACCACGCGACGAGCCAGGTCCTCACCCGGGGCACCCCACCGCGGAAGGAGGGTTGCCGGTCAGCTAGCCGGGGCTTGACGCTGACACTCGTGACCTACGGACGAAGTTAGCGGATGGGCGGGCGATCGAGCCAGCCCTCGTCCGCATCTTGAGACGCCGCTCACGTGTTCCGCAAGCGGGAAGAACCGCTGCCCGGCGCCGCGCCGCGCCGGGCAACGGCAGGTCAGGCCCGGAATCGGCCGGGCAGCGGGACGGTCGAGCGGGAGGAGACCTCGGTCGCGGTGCCGGAGTACTGATCGGTGCCCGCGGTGAACTGCCAGCCGCCGAAGGTCTTGCCGTCGATGGCTTCGCCGTAGGCCTCGGCGACCTTGGTCGAGACCTCGTCGTAGGACAGGCCGTTCCAGTTGCCCGCGCCGACCCCGAAGTCGCGCGAGTCGCCGCCCTGCGCGGCGGCCGTCGGCAGGGTCCACAGGGTGAAGTGCACGTGCGCGCCGGTGCTGCTGCCACCGCAGGGCAGCGCGTTGCCGGTCCGGCCGAGAGCGTCGCCCGGGGCGACCTTCTGGCCGTCGGTGACCGAAATGCCCTCCAGGTGGTAGTACCCGGTCCGCCAGCCGCCGTCGTGGTCGACGGTCACCCAGTCGCCGCCGGAGCAGTGCTGGATCCGGACCGTGCCCGCCAGCGGGGCGCGAACGGTCTTGTCGCCCGGGCTGAAGTCGATGGCGTTCTTCACTCCGGACGTGCCGTTGTCCGAGTGGATCCCCGCCGAGTAGACCGACTGGCCAGTGTCGAAGGGCAGCCCGAAGGCAGGAAAAGCGCCGGCCGCAGTAGCCGTCGGGGCGGCTAGAACCACTCCGACGAGTGCCAAAGTGGCCCCCAGGCCAGCGAACCGCACAGGAAGCTTCGTCACCTTGCGTACTCCTTACCCCGTGACACTCACCCATTCGATGGAGTCGATTGCGGGGAAAGTAATCCAAAAGGAGTACAAATGGGAAGAAGTTTCTGAGATCAACCGACGAACAGCTGGTGCCGGTTCGTGACCTACTGGCCGGATTCGCCCTTCCACCTGGCGAGGCGGCCCGCGCGGTCGACGGCCCGCAGGCGTCGTTCGGCCGCGTCACGGGCTTCGGCGGTGGTCACGACGAGTAACTGGTCGCGCTCCTGGAGCCGAGTGTTCTTGTTCGGAGTGAAGCCGGAGCCGTCGCGGACGAGCAGGCTGATCGTCGCCCCCACCGGCAGGCGCAGCTCGGCCAGGTACACGCCGTGCATCTTCGATCCGGTGTTGATCCGGACCTGCAGGAGTTCGGCGCCCATCTCGTCGAGCGGCGCGGAGTCGACGTCGATCTCGTGCGCCTCGGCGTGCTGGGCCAGCCCGAGGATTCTCGCGAGCGGGGTCAGCGTGGCCCCTTGGAGCAGCGTCAGCACGATGACCAGCACGAATACCGCGTCGACCAGTTCCTGCGCGCCCGGCACCCCGGACGACAGCGGGATCAGCGCGAGCACGATCGGGACCGCCCCGCGCAGCCCGGCCCAGGACAGGAACACCTGTTCTCGCCAGGGGATCTTGAACGGCAGTGCCGACAGCAGCACCGACAGGGGGCGGGCGAGCAGCAGCACGACCGCGCCCGCGACCAGGCCCTGGATGAGGCTTTCGAAGATCCTGCTCGGCGAGGCGAACAGGCCGAGCAACACGAACAGGCCGATCTGCGCGAGCCAGCCGAGCCCTTCGGCGAAGGACAGCGTGTCCGACCGGTGCGGCAGCTTCGAGTTGCCCAGCACCAGGGCCGCGACGTAGGTGGCGAGCAGGCCCGACGCGTGGGCGAGCTGCCCGCTCGAATACGCCACGACGCAGACCGCGACCGTGGCCAGCGGGTACAGACCGGTGGCGGGAAGCGCCGCCCGGCGCAGCGCGAACGCCCCGCCCCAGCCGAAGGCCAGGCCGATCACCAGCCCGGCGGCGAGTTCGTAGACCACCAGCAGCGGCAGCGACCAGTCGATGGTCGTCCCCTCGGCGAGGACGACGACGGCGATGTAGGCCGGGGCGTCGTTGATCCCCGACTCGATCTCCAGCGCGCCGACGAGCCGCTTGCCGATCCCCGCGGATCTCAGCACCGAGAAGACCGCGGCGGCGTCGGTCGAGGCCAGTACCGCGCCCCACAGCAACGCCATCCGCCAGTCCAGGCCCAGTAACCAGTGCAGGGCGGCGCCGGTGACCGCGATGCTCACCACCACGGCCACTGTGGACAGTGCGATTCCGATGCCCAGCGAGGGTTTCACGGCCGACCAGCGGGTGGTGAGACCACCTTCGGACAGGATCATCACCAGCGCGGCGAGGCCGAGCGACTGGGTGAGCTCGGGGTTGTCGTACTGGATGCCGAACCCGGCTTCGCCGAGCAGGACCCCCATCCCCAGGTACAGCAGCAGCGAGGGAAGGCCGACCCGGATCGACACCCGGACGGCGATCACGGCGACGAGCAGCACGGCGCCGCCGGTGCCGAGGATGAGCGGGAGTTGCTCCATGTCGCCTCCCGTTCCGGTCGCCGTGAGGGCTCCAGAATAGTGAGGCGGTGATCGTCACACGTTCGTGTACCGGTCGGAAAGCGCGCGGACAACCTGTGTTACAGACTGTCCACTAGGGACTGCGCAGGGCCACCAGGTCGACACCGAGTGCCGCGAACGGCTTTTCCGCCGCGGGCAGGACCTTCACCGCGCGGTTGCCCTCACGGGACAACCAGCCGGCGCTCACACCGTGAGACAGTAACGCCGCTGGCACCCGGCCCGCCAAATGATCACGCCGGACCGTCCAATCCAGACAGTCGCGCAGCATCGGGCGGCGGCCGTCGTCGATCTCCACCCCGAGCGCGCCGAGCACCTCCCGCCCGCGACCGGTCAGCGTCAGGCCGCCGGCGTCGTCGATCAGCCCGGCGGCGAGCATTCCGTCCCGCAGTGCGACCCCGACCGTCCCGGCGAGGTGGTCGTAGCAGGTCCTGGCGAACTCGAGCCGCTTCACCCGCACCGACGACCGAAGCCCCTTCACCGGCCGGTGTTCGGCGTGCTGCGCCAGATGCTCGATCAGCTCCGCCACCCGGGGGTCGGCTATCCGGACGTAACTGTGCCTCCCTTGCTTGACCCGCACGACGAAACCGGCCTCGGTCAGCTTCGTCACGTGCTCGCTCGCCGTCGACGCGGCCACGTCGGCCGCGCCTGCCAGCTCGGTCACCGTCCAGGCACGCCCGTCGAGCAGCGCGAGACACATCGACGCGCGGCTCGGATCGGCGAGCACGGCCGCGACCTCGGCCAGGGCGATCGTCTCCATGCGTCCACCGTAGAAGACCCACGGTTCGGCGACCGCCGAAGCGTCAGCCCGCCAGGAACTTCGCCGCCAGCTGCACCGCGGGTTTGGAGTCGTTGGAACCTTCGAGCATGACGGCGAACGCCACGTCCCCGCGATAGCCGACGAACCAGCCGTTGGCGTCCGCGCCCGAGCCGAATTGCGCCGTCCCGGTCTTTCCGAAGACCGCTCCGCTGCCCTTCAACGCCTTCGCGGTCCCTGTCGTGCAGACCTCGCGCATCATCGCGCGGACCTGGTTCAGCACCCCGGCGGGCGGGGCCTGGTACCCGGCGTTGACCTTGGTCTCCAGACCCTGCCACAGCTTCGGGACCACCGGCTTCCCCGTGGCGACCGTCGCGGCCATGAGTGCCGCGCCCAGCGGGCTGACCTGCACCCTGCCCTGCCCGATCCCGGCTTCGACCTGCTCGTCACCGCCGGCGGACGGCTCCACCTTCCCGGTCTCCGTCGACAGTCCCGGGATCTCGAAGTCGGCGTTGAGACCGAACTGGCTCGCGGCCTTCGCGAGACCGTCCGCGGGCAGCTGCTTGGCGAGCCGCCCGAAGGTCGTGTTGCACGACGCGGCGAACGCCGTCTTCAGCGAGACGGTCCCCAGGTCGAACCCGTTGTCGTTCTTGAGCGTGCGGGTGCCGATCTGCTCACTGCCCGGGCAGGCCAGCGGAGACTCGGCGGTGACGCCGCCCTGCTGCAACGCCGCCGGTCGCCGTGGCGATCTTGAAGGCCGACCCCGGCGAGTACAGGCCGTTGAGGGCCTTCGGCTGGTTCCCGGCGGCGCCGTTCTGCGCGACCGCCAGCAGTTCGCCCGAGGTCTTCATCGCGACGATGATCGCCGGCCCTTGGAAGCCGTCGACGGCTTTCTGGGCGGCGGTCTGGGAGGCCACGCTCAACGTCGAAACCAACGGCTTGTCCGTCTCGGCCGCCTGTCCGAAGAGCGTCTCGACCGGTTTTCCGGAGGCGTCCACGCGAGACACGGTGACAGTCGCTCCGGTGCCGCTGTTCTCCCCGGAAGCGACCTTGGACAACGCCCCCTGCAGGATCGGCGCGACGCCCGCCGCGTCACCGCCGACGAGAGCCTTGCCGTCGCGGTCGGTCACGACCGGTTGAGCCGAAACCGGCGCGATGGCGAGCCGCTGCCCGGCTTCGAGCTTCGGGTGGATCGCCGACATCGCCCAGCGGACGACCCATTTCCCGGCGTTGCGCACCAGGTCCAGCTTGCCTTCGTATTTCCAGACACTGCCGCCGGCGAACGTCCACGCGGCGTGGAAGGTGGCCGACGTCGAGGGTGCGTCACCCGGCGTCGTCGGGACCTCGCCGAGGGACGTCTTGACCGAGGCCCCGCCGAGGGCGTTGCGCGTCCCGGTCAGCGCGGCCGTGGCCGCCGCCGGATCGTCGACCGGGGCGGTGGTCAGGTCACCCGTGTCGAACAGCCGCAGAAACCGGGTGGCGACCTGGGCGGGGCTGTCCTGCGCGTTCGCGGTGGACTCCCCCGGCCCGCCTCCGGAGGCCGCGGGCGCCCGGTCCTCCTTGACCAGCAGCACCACCGCGGCCACCACGATGGCGACGACCGCCAGCGCGGCGCCGATCAGGATGCCTCTTTTCCGGGCAGGACTCATGGATTCGCTCTCCCCCATACGGCACGCCCCTCGCGCGCCCCCGGGCGCCAGCCTGCCGATTTCCCCCGCGCAAGGCGCGCTTCGGACGGGAATGCGGCTGATCCGAATCCTTTTCGTGATCCCGGTGATCGGGACCTCGCGACCGCATTGAAAGGCCCCCTCATCGCGGATTTGCGATGAAGGGGCCTTTCATGTCACCCGCGAGGTCAGGCCTTGGCGACCGCCACGGTCACCTTGGTGCCCTCCCCGACCGTCCCGGCCGAGCCGTCGGCGACGTCGCCGTAGGCCACCGAAGTCGCCAGCGTCTCCGAAGCGACGAACTCCTCGTGCGTCTTCGCCGCCGTGACCACGTCTTCCGGCGCGTCGACCGTCAGCGCGATCCGGTCGGCGACGTCGAGCCCGGCGTCACGGCGGGCCTGCTGCACGACCCGGACCAGGTCACGGGCCAGCCCCTCGGCCGCCAGCTCGTCGGTCACCTCGGTGTCGAGCAGCACCAGCCCGGCGCCGCCGGGCAGTTCCGCCGCCGCGCCGCCGCCCTTGGCGACGAGACGCCGGTCGTACTCGCCTTCGACGAGCTCGATCCCGGCCGCCACGACGGCGCCGCTCTCGGACGTCGTCCACTCACCGGCCTTGACGGCCTTGATCACCGTCTGGACGTCCTTGCCGAGCCGCGGACCGGCGGCGCGGGCGTTCACCGCGACCTCGAAACCGCCGTGCGCGGCGACGTCCGTGGTCAGCTCGACGGATTTGACGTTGACCTCGTCGCGCAGGATGTCGGTGAACTCGCGCAGCGACTCCGCCTCGTGCGCGGCGACGACCAGCTTGGCCAGCGGCAACCGCACCCGCAGCTTGTTCGACTTCCGCAGCGAGAGCGCCGAAGACGCCACCTGGCGCACCCGGTCCATCGCCGTCACCAGCGCCGCGTCGGCGGGCAGGTCGAGCGCGTTCGGCCAGTCGGTCAGGTGTACCGAACGGCCGCCGGTCAGCCCGCGCCAGACGACCTCGGTCGTCAGCGGCAGCAGCGGCGCCACCACCCGCGACGTCACCTCCAGCACGGTGTGCAGGGTGTCGATCGCGTCCTGCTCGCCCGCCCAGAACCGGTCGCGCGACCGGCGCACGTACCAGTTCGTCAGCACCTCGAGGAAGTCACGGACGGTCGAACAAGCGCCTGCGACGTCGTAGGTGTCGAGCGCGTGCTCGACGTCGGTCACCAGTTCGTGCGTCTTCGCCAGCACGTACCGGTCGAGGACGTGCTTCGAATCCGTGCGCCACTGGCCTTCCACGCCCTCGGCGTTCGCGTAGAGCGCGAGGAAGTAGTACGAGTTCCACAGCGGCAGCACGGCCTGGCGGACGGCGTCGCGGATGCCCTTGTCGGTGACGACCAGGTTCCCGCCGCGCAGGATCGGGCTCGCCATCAGGTACCAGCGCATCGCGTCGGAGCCGTCGCGGTCGAAGACCTCGTTGACGTCCGGGTAGTTGCGCAGCGACTTGGACATCTTCTGGCCGTCCGAACCGAGCACGATCCCGTGCGAGATGCAGGTGCGGAACGCCGGCCGGTCGAACAGCGCCGTCGCGAGCACGTGCAGCACGTAGAACCAGCCGCGGGTCTGCCCGATGTACTCGACGATGAAGTCACCCGGGTAGTGGTGCTCGAACCACTCGGTGTTCTCGAACGGGTAGTGCACCTGCGCGTAGGGCATCGAACCCGAGTCGAACCAGACGTCCAGCACGTCCTCGATCCGGCGCATGGTGGACTTCCCGGTCGGGTCGTCCGGGTTGGGCCGGGTCAGCTCGTCGATGAACGGCCGGTGCAGGTTCTCCAGCCGCACGCCGAAGTCGCGCTCGATCTCGTCGAGCGAACCGTAGACGTCGGTGCGCGGGTACGCCGGGTCGTCCGACTGCCACACCGGGATCGGCGTACCGAAGTACCGGTTGCGGGAGACCGACCAGTCGCGGGCGTTCTCCAGCCACTTGCCGAACTGGCCGTCCTTGACGTTCTCCGGGTACCAGGTGATCTGCTGGTTCAGCTCGACCATCCGGTCCTTGAACTCGGTCACCGCGACGAACCACGACGAGACGGCGCGGTAGATCAGCGGGTTGCGGCAGCGCCAGCAGTGCGGGTACGGGTGCTCGTAGGTCTCGTGACGCAGCAGGACCGCGCCCTGACGGCCGGCGGAACCGGTGCCGTTCTTGAGATCCTTGATGATGTTCGGGTTGGCGTCGAAGACCTGCTGGCCCTCGTAATCCGAGACGGTCGCGTCGAACTTGCCCTGCGCGTCCACCGGGGTGACCGGGACGATGCCCGCCGCGTCGGTGACGACCTTGTCCTCTTCACCGTAGGCGGGCGCGATGTGGACAACACCGGTGCCGTCCTCGGTGGTGACGTAGTCCGCGGACAGCACGCGGTGCGCGTTCTCGTGCCCGGCGAAGTACGGGAACGGTGGTGCGTAACGGGTTCCGAGCAGTTCGGTGCCGGTGTAGTGCCCGACGACGGTCGGCTCCTCACCGAGCTCGCGGGCGTACGCGGCGACGCGCGCTTCGGCGAGCAGGAACCGCTTGCCGTCGGATTCCACCACGACGTACCGCACGTCCGGGTGCACCGCGGTCGCGAGGTTGGACGGCAGCGTCCACGGGGTCGTGGTCCAGATCAGCAGGTAGGTGCCGTCGAGCTCGTTGTCGTTGCCCTCCAGGCGGAAACCGACCGTGACGGCCGGGTCCTGACGGCTGGCGTAGACGTCGTCGTCCATGCGCAGCTCGTGGTTGGACAGCGGCGTCTCGTCGCGCCAGCAGTAGGGCAGGACGCGGTAGCCCTCGTAGACCAGGCCCTTGTCCCACAGCTGCTTGAACGCCCAGATGACCGACTCCATGTAGGACAGGTCGAGCGTCTTGTAGTCGTTGTCGAAGTCGACCCAGCGGGCCTGGCGGGTGACGTAGTCCTGCCATTCGCCGGTGTAGCGCAGCACGGACTCGCGGCAGGCCTCGTTGAAGACGTCGATGCCCATCGCGTCGATCTCGGACTTCTCGGTGATCCCGAGCTGGCGCATGGCCTCGAGCTCGGCGGGAAGGCCGTGGGTGTCCCAGCCGAAGCGGCGCTCGACGCGCTTGCCCTTCATGGTCTGGTAACGCGGCACCAGGTCCTTCACGTACCCGGTGAGCAGGTGGCCGTAGTGTGGGAGACCGTTGGCGAACGGCGGGCCGTCGTAGAAGACGTACTCGTTCGAACCGTTGACGCCGGGGTCGCGGGCGTCGATCGACGCCTGGAAGGTCCGATCGGATTCCCAGTACGCGAGGACGCGCTTCTCCGACTCGGGGAACGAAGGCTGGGACGGGACGCCGGTCTCGCCGTCCACCTGTGCCTTGGGATACATCTTCGGTGCTCCTCGCGCTTCGTCTCTCTCGTACGGGCTCGCGCCCACACGGGGACGAGACGGCCGTTTCCGGCGCGTTCCGCGGTACCACCCCGCTTGCCCGGCCGGTTGGTGTTCCGGCTGGGCCGCTCATTCGACGGCTGTGACGGGCCGTACCCGTCCGGTTCTACTGAGGGTGTGGGCCCTGTTCTTCCGGAGGCTCCCCGGTGATGGCCGGATCGGTGCCAGTTGGTTCAAGGGTAGCGCGCGGGGGCAACCGGGTTGTCCGGGGTGGGTGGAAACTCGGAGGCGGCGGGCGGGCACCGTGATTAGGCTCCCGCCCGATGGACACCGAAGAACAGCTGTGGCGCCAGATCCGCGTCACCGACCGGATGTGGGAGGGCCCCGGCCAGATCGCCGCGCTCGAGAAGGTGTTGCGGCGCGTGGACGCGCTGGGGCTGATCGCGCATCGGAACGAGGCGCGCGTCCGGCTCGCCACCGCGTACCTGCTCGGCGGCGAGCCCGCGAAGGCGTTCGAGCCCCTCTCCCGATGTCTGGCCTCCGGAGATCCCGAGCTCAGGCCGGTGTTCGACTACCTGGCCGAGGCGTTCGTCGAAGACCCGCGCGTTCCGCTGGCGGACACCCTCGCCGCGCTCGACGAAGGTGAACGGCTTTTCGGTCCGATGCCCGACAATCGCCTGATCATCGCGTCGCACCTCGGCACCGAGGCGGACTTCCGGTACGAGGCCCCCGCGGAAAGCTCGCGGTGCGGCCAGTGCGACACCGGCTTGAGGATCGATCACCTGCTCCGGATCGGCCGCATCGACGACGCCGTCGAGCTCTTCTCCGACGACGACCACTGCTCCCGGCAGCCGCACACGATGCTCGCGGCACTGATGCTCCCGTTCGCCCGGGCCGGCAGGCTCGACGACGCGGTGGAAGCCTTCCGGAGGTCCTATTCGGCCTTCTGGACCGAACAGGCGGAGCTCGGCTCGCTGGCCCGGCACGTCGAGTTCTGCGCACACACGGGAAATCACGCCGCGGCCCGGAAACTGATCGACCGGCACGGCGGCTGGCGATCGACGCCCTCCGCGACGATGGAGTTCCACGCCGCGGCGGCCTTGGTGACGGAATCCCACGCGTCCCTGGCGCTGGAGATCGCCGCCCGGTTCGACGCCCGCAACGGTAACTCCGCGCAGAGCGAGCGGATCCGGGCCCTGCTCGCCGCGGATCCGGCACCGATCGCGGTGGACCTGGGTTCCGCGTTGCTCCCCAGCACCAAGCGAATCGGGTCGCGACTCGTGATCTATCCGACGACCGTGGAGGAACTGGCTTCCCTGGCCGAACGCAGCGAAGACGATCCGGAGTTCGCGGCCATCATGTGGGAGCGGTTCGACGAGCTCCTGCCGAACCCAGAAGGTGAACTGCTCACGCGCCGTCGCGCCGGTTCCGGCGAACCCGCCGCAGCCACCGACCGCGGTCCCGGGGCACGCGCGTTCCGGGACGCTGAGCTGTCCCTGGAAGAGGACCCCTTGCGAGCCTTGACGTTCGCGCGAGAGGCCATCGATCTCCTCCAGGCGAAGTTCGACTACGTGAACGCCGCGCGCGCACGACTGATGGCGGCCTGGATCCTGGCGTTCACAGACGATCCGAAGGCCGCCCTCGACCTGATTGGCGATTGCGACGTCACCGGCGGCAACCCCGAGGTGCAGGCCGAGGTGCTGTACACCCACGGAAAGCTCTCGCAGGCGTTCGGCGATCTCGACGAAGCGGCGTTCCGGCTCCTCATGGCCGCCGAAAGCTTCGAGTCCGCCGAGAACACCGACGCGCTCGGCTGGACCCGCGCCGATCTCGCGGAGCTCTTCTTGACGATGGAGCGTTTCGAAGACGCCGCCGATGCCGCCGAAGAGGCCGTCCGGCTGGCTCCTACGGCGCGGGCATCGGCACTGCGGGATCGGGCTTACGCTTTACGTGCCTAGAGGCGTCGCGCGGTGATCGCATCGTTGCTTCCGGCGGAAAGGGGCAGCGGGGAGAGCGGCGGCGCAGTCAACGGCGCGGGTGCGCGATTTGTGCATGAGCGCACCGGTGCGCCGTGGCGTGACCTGACCGAACGGCTGCGCCGCGTATGAGCGGTCACGGAAGTGGACCGCGGACAGTATTGGAGATCGGCTCCTGGAACACCTCGCTAGGGGCTTGGAGGACCATTTCGAGTTCGTGATCCGCGTCGATTCCATGAGTGTCCGAGCGCATCAGCGCGCCGCGGGCGCCCGGAAAAGCGCTGCGAGGATGGATCGAAAACCTCGCCCTCAGCGCAGCCGTGTAGGTCGTTATACAGTCGCCAAACGGCCTATGTCCTGAGGTGCATGGTGTTGCGTCTCGGTGTCCCGGTCGGGTCGAGGTAGCTAGGCGGGGTGAATTCGGGGAGTCCGTCTTGGGCGATCTGGACTTTCCATTCGCTGTGGTGGATGAGCCGGTGATGCTTGGTGCACAGGAGCACGAGGTTGTCGATTTTGGTTTCGCCGTGGTGGCGCCAGAAGACGATGTGGTGGGCGGTGCAGCGCGGCACCGGCATGTCGCAGCCCGGGAACGCGCAGCCACCGTCGCGGATCGTCAACGCGTATTTCTGGGCCAATGACACGGTGCGTTTCGACCGGCCGATGTCCAGCGGTTCTCCGGCGGTGCCGAGGACGCCGGGGCGGACGCGGGCGTCGCAGGCGAGGATGCGCGCGTCGGTGGCGCTGATCGGGCCGACCAGATCGAGGTGGGCTTCGCCGAGGTCGTTGATCAGGTCCTCGTAGGACATGGTGACGAGAATGTGGGTCGCCTCGCCCGCTTGGCCTGGGAGGTTGCGGCTGGTGGTTTTCAACCGCACATAGTCGGTGAAAGCGTCCCCGTAGCGTTCGTCCTGGGTGCGGGAGTCCCGCACTCCGTCGATCGCTTTGTGGGGCTTGGCCATCGGGTCCAGATCGGACTTCAACCGCGCATAGGTTTCGAGATCGAGCCGACCCTTGAGGCCGAGGGTGCCGTCGCGGTGCTTGACGAACCGCAACTCCGGCCGGGTGTCCTTCGGATCCTCGTTACGGGGCTCTTTCCCGTCGGGGTCGAGTTCGTCGAGCAGGCGACGTCCAGCACGGGCGATCTGCCGCGGCCCCGCCCGGCGCGCCAACTCCACCAGGATCGCCTCCCCGGCCCGCACGTCCTCCTCGGGCACGCTCGAGGGAATGCGGGCGAGGGTGCGAATGATCGCGTCGATCTGGCCCCCGCCGATCGCCCCCTCGGCAGCGGCCTGAGCGGTCAAGGGCGCCAGAGGTGGTTCGGGATCTCCGCCGATGGCCGGGCCGGGATGCAGCGCCAGGACCCGGTCGGCGCGGGCGCTGGCTTCCTTGTCGGTCACCAGGAAGTCCTCGAAAATCAGTGCCGCCAACGTCGAATGCCCACTACACCCACGCACCCCACGGGAATTGATTTCCGCCAGGATCGCGTTCTGCTCCGCATCCGCTTGGCGCTTCAGGATTTCCAGTTCCTGTTTGCGGGCATGCAGCGTGGCGGTGTCGACGCGCCACCACTCGGTGGACGTCCCCTGGGGTGCATCGTTGCTGGCCACGACCGCAAAGCTACTCCCAATCGAACACCTGCACTAGCCCAAACGGCCCAACGGAGAGAATTGCCAAAAAATGGCAACCACGAAGAGAACCTTAAGACGGCGAAGCATACTTAAGCGTGCGAAGAACGCGAAGCAAAGGAATGCGTTGAAGGCGAGCGGGCCACGTGTCAGTGCGGAAGTGATAAGCGCAGGAGCGGATGTCGGCACCACGTCGGACAACCGCCACGGAACCCGAATCCGCGATCACCAGGCCGGACGCGCCGAGACACCACCGTCCACAGCCAAGTTGTGCCCGGTGATCGACGCCGCGAGCGGCGAGGAAGGGAACAGTCAGGCGTTCGCGGGAGCCTTAGAGCGTCGAAGGGCCGCAGGGGCGCGAAGGCGCCATAAGCACTAGGTAGCCCTTAAAGCACGAATCGCACCGCGAGCGCGGCAAACTCCGACCCACCACCCAGGGCCCGAGTTGCCGTCCCCGCCACCGCCTCTAGGTTGACGGGTATGCCGATCTGCGGGGCCCGATGAAAGGGCCCGGACTCCTCATCGCCCTCCTGGTCGTCCTCGGCGGCGTCAGCGGACTCGGATTCCTCCTGGGACTGGGCAACGCGGCCGTCCTGGCGGCCCTCACCGCGCTCTTCTGCCTCATGGCGGCGGTGGGCGGGCCGCTCTGGGCGGATCTGCGGTTGCTGGCGTGGTTCGCGCCCGCGCTGATCCTCGCGGTCGGGGTGCCGCGGTTGCTGGGCGCGGTGTCGCAGTGGGCGGCGATCGCGCTGCTGGTGGCGATCGTGGTCGTCGCCGGGTTGCTGCCCGTGCTCGGGACCCGGTTCGTCACGGTCGGGCTGGGACTCGGGATGGCGTCGCTCTTCGGGTACGGCTTCCAGCTGACGGGAACGGCCTCGGCGGGGCAGATCCTGGGCGCGCCCGCGCTCGCGGTGGGCGTCGTTATCCTGTTGCGGGCGTTGATGGGCGCGAAGGATCCGGCCAAGCCGACCCGTGACGCGCTGGCCGACGCGCTCGCGACCGGTTCGCCCGAAACGCAGGAGCGCGCGGCGAGGCTTTGGCTCGCGGACCGGCCTCGTCGCTGGACCGGCCGGGTCCTCGGCGGCATGTTCCGCTACCGCGCGGCCACCGGGCTGCTGGAGATCCGCGGGAAACGGCTCGACAGCGAGGAAATCGGCGAAACGCTCGATGCCGCCAGGGAAGAAGCCGCCAGGCTCGCTGACGCCGTTCGGAGCCCTACCGCACTGGGAGACGTCGAACCGGTGCGCCGCAAGGAACCCACCGGGCTTCCCGGCGCCACGGCGAGGCTCGTCACCGCGCTCTGGGAGTCTCTCGAAACCATCCGGACCGCGGCGGCCGAACGCGACGAGTCGCGTGTGGACGTTCCGAAAGGACTCCGCGGGGACCTGCGCCGGATCGAGCTGAGCGGCGCGTTTTCCTGGCGGTCGGCGCAGTTCCGGCACGCGCTCCGCTGCGGGCTCGGCGTCGGGCTGGCGCTGGTGGTCGCGAGTTTCCGGCCGGGCGACCCGCTCACCGTGTCGTTCCTGCTCGCCACCTTCGCCATCATGCAACCGGAATGGCGGGACAGCCTCGGCAAGGCCTGGCAGCGGATCGGCGGCTCACTCGGCGGCGCCGTCGTGCTCACGCTCGTTCTTTGGCTTCTGCCACAAGGGGTTCTGCTGCCGATCGGGCTCGTCGCACTGCTCGGCGGGTTCTCGGTCATGCGGACGCGTCCGGCGATCTTCAACGGCTGCATGGTCCTGATGTCGGTCGGCATGAACGCGACCACCAGGCATCTCGACCCGCGTTACGTACTCGTCGAGTACCTGCTCCTGATGGTCCTCGCCGGCGCCATCGCGCTGCTGTTCGGTTTCGCCGCGATCCCCGGCGTGCCGAAACCCGGCCCGGCGGAACGGTTCGAGAGCGCCGTCGCCGCCACCCGCGCGCTGCTCGGCTCGGTGGCCCGGAAACTGCGCGGCGAGGACGTCGATCCGCGGACGCTCGGCCGTGAGTTCCGTGAAGCCGCCGTCGCGCACCACGGTCTGCGAGCCGCGGAACCTGGCACCAAGGAACCGGCGCCAGGCCAGCGGGACGCGCTGGAGAACGCGGCCGAAGCCTTGCGCGGTCTGTCCGTTACGGCGTCGTCGCTCCTGCTCCGGCCCGGCTCGGCCGGAGCGGCGGAGGCCGTCGACGTGGCGGCCCGCACGCTCGGGACCGACGAGGCAGCGGAGATCCCGGTGCCCCGCGACGCGGACGAGGAGCAGCGCCTGGTGCTCGACACGATCGCCGCCGACGTCGTGGCGGTCGGCGAAGCGGCCCAGAAACTTTAAGCCTTCTCGCGGTGTTGCCCGGCGATCTCGGCGTCGGGCTTGCACAGCGCGCACGGCGTGAACCCGAGCTGGCGCGCCTCACCGATGCCGAGCGGAATGGTGTCCCGGGTTTCGAGCCATGTGCAAGAGGTCACATGATAGCGCGGGTACTCGTCGACGACGACGACTTCGACCTCGAGTTCGGAGACGACCGCCACATCCTCGGGGTCGCTCTTCTCCTCGCCGGGGTCGCCTCCGCTTTGCGGCTCCGGCGTGTCCTCCACGTCGCCCAGTTCACCGGCGGCGGGCATCAAGACGGTCTGCTCGGCGTCCTCGGGTTTCTTTTCCTCAGCCTCGGCGGGTTCGTCCTCGTCGGACTCGTCGGACGAGGACGTGTCCTCTTCAACCGGAGCCGCGCGCTTCTTGCGGCGGCGCAGCAGGTCGAAGAGGAGCAGCAACCCCGCGACGACGGAGACGCCGATGGAGATCCAAGCCCACAGGGAGTTCGCGGTGATGAGCGCCGCGACGAGCAGCCCCAGAGCCGCCAGTACCAGTACCAGGACGATGTAGAGCACGGTGAATTACAACACGAGGGCCAAGGGAAACGGCCCCGACCCTCCGGAGAGTGCCGAGGCCGTTCCACTGTGTAGAAACAAAACCAGTGTAGAAACGAAACCGGATCAGCCCGCTTCGGCCCGCGGGCCGAACGAGTAGCCCTGTCCGCTACCGGAGGACGAAGACTGCCCCGAGCTCGACGAGGACGCCGACGCGGGAGCGGCCGAACCACGGTCGTCGAGCTCACGCAGCTGGGACTCGAGGAACCCGCGCAGCCTCGTGCGGTATTCCCGCTCGATCGTGCGCAGCTCCTCGATCTTCTTGCCCAGCGAGCCCTTCTCCGCGTTCATGTTGTTCATGGTCTCGGTGTACTTGCGCTGAGCCTCGCGCTCCATGGTCGTCGCCTTGTCGCGCGCCTGGCGCTCCAAGGTTTCGGCACGGGTTCGCGCGTCGTTCAGCATGGTCTCGGCACGCGTGCGTGCCTCGTTCACCATCGAGTCCGACTTGGACCGCGCGTCCGACAGCAGCTGCTCGGACTTGGTCCGGGCTTCGGCGAGCATGCCGTCCGACTCGGTCTTGGCCTCGGCGGTGAGCCGGTCGGCCATTTCCTGCGCCAGCCCGAGCACCTTCGCGGCCTGGACGTTGGGCTCCCCGTTGTCCGGCACCATCGAGTGGGCCTGGGTCTGCTCCATCGCCGACTGCGGCGGCGGCACCGGCGCCAGGCGGCGCGACGGCTCGTCGCGTACCTGCGGCGGCGGGCCGACGGCGCCGGCCTTGGCGTTCTCGAGCTCACCACGGGTGGTCTCGAGCTCGTTGTCGAGCTGCTCGACCTGCTGCCGCAGCTCGTTGTTGTCCTCGATCAACCGGGCAAGCTCGGTCTCCACCAGGTCGAGGAACGCGTCCACCTCGTCCTCGTTGTAGCCCCTTTTGCCAATGGGCGGCTTGCTGAACGCGACGTTATGCACGTCAGCGGGGGTCAACGACATCAGATCACCTCACGCACTCCATGGCCTGCAGGTCCACCGGGGCTTCCCCGAAAATCACCCTGGCGTTGCCAGCTGCATCGCGAAGAACACAACCAACAGCAGCACCATAATCGATAAGTCCAGTCCGACGCCGCCGATTCGTACGGTCGGGATGATTCGTCTGAACAGACGAACCGGTGGGTCGGTCACTGTGTAGATGGTCTCGAGCGTTACCGCAACCCCTCCGGCAGGACGCCACTCGCGAGCGAAAGCACGCACGAGCTCGACGACGATCCGTGCCGTCAGCAGGAGCCAGAAGGCGAACAGCACGTACCAGACGACCAGCAACACAGCATTCACGTAACCACTCTGCCATGCCTCGCGTCAAAAGACGCAGTTGACGGGCCGCGGATGGCGATGAGTCGACAAAATCACATCCGGCTGCGCTCAGCGGTCACCAGGTGATCAGCCGCGCAGGAACAATCCGCCTTCGGCGATCCGCCGGCGGTCTTCCGCGGTGACATCCACATCGGGCGGTGAGAGAAGGAACACCTTGTTGGTGACCTTGTCCATCGATCCGCGCAACGCGAAAGCGAGCCCCGCGGCGAAGTCGACGAGACGCTTCGCGTCCGCGTTCTCCATCTCCGTGAGGTTCATGATCACCGGGATGCCCTCCCGATAGTGCTCCCCGATCGCCCGCGCTTCCGCGTAGCTCGTCGGGTGCAGCGTCGTGATCCGGCTCAACGGGTCACGCACCGGCGGACGCACCGGCTCGGTGACCGGCCGCAGCCGCGCGACCGGCTCCGGCTGACGGTCCATCGCCAGCGCTCCGTGGACGGCAGGCTCCGGGCTGGCCACGGAGCGTGACCGAGGCCGGGGCGCGGGCTCGTCATACGTGTCAACTTCGTCCCGGTAACGTCCACCCCGTGACCGGGACGGCGGCTCGTCGTCGTAGTCGTACTCGTCGTCGGCGTATTCCTTCGAGGCGTAACCTCGCCGGTAGTCGTCCTCGACGTCGTAGCCGTCTTCGTCCGCGGGCACCATCCCGAAGTAGGCCTTCAGCTTCTGCAGCGCGCTCATGCCTCTCCCTAGCCTTAGCCGCGTCCCGCACCGTACTCCCCCGCCCTCGCCGCCACTCCCCGTAACGACGAGACGGTATTCCCTAGGGCGAGGCTAAACCGCGCCCACCGAGCAACGCGGTTCCGACACGCACACAGGTCGAGCCGTGCGCGATCGCCTGCTCGAGATCATTGCTCATTCCGGCGGAGATCTCACGGGCTTTTGGGTGTTCTTCCCGTAGACGCTCCGACGCACGAGCGAGTTTCCCGAACGCCTCCGCGGGATCAGTACCCAGCGGTGCCACCGCCATAAGCCCTCGGAGGCGAATATCACCCACATGGGCTATCCGCTCCGCCAAATGGCTCATTTCGCTCAACGGAATGCCCCCGCGCTTCGGATCGTCATCGAGACTTACTTGAATGAGGACGTCCAGCGGGTGCTCGCGTTGCCCGGAATCCAGCGCCGACTTGGTCGCCTTCGCGAGCGCGTCGGCGAGGCGCTCGGAGTCGACGGACTGGACCTCGTCCGCCCAGCGCACGACCGATTTGGCCTTGTTCCGCTGCAGGCTGCCGACCATATGCCAGCGGATCGGGGCGTCCGGACGGAGAGCGGCGACCTCTTCGGCCTTCGCGCCCGCCTCCTGATCGCGGTTCTCGGCGAGGTCGAGCGCGCCGAGGTCGGCGAGCAGCGCGGCGTCGAGCGCCGGGAAGGTCTTGGTGACCGCGAGCAGTTTGACCTCGTCGCGGGCCCGGCCGGCGGCCTTGCACGCGGCGCCGATCCGCTCTTCCACTTCGGCGAGGGACGCGGCGAGTTCCGCCTTTCGTGCGTCACTCACGACGCGTCCAGCCACGTGATCCCCGCGATCCGGCCGGTGGTGCCGTCGCGGCGGAAGCTGAAGAGGGTCTTGTCTTCGTTGGTACAGCGCGGATCGACGCCGATCTTGCCGATGCCGAGGTCGGCCAGCTGCCGCCAGAGCCCGGCGCGCAGGTCGAGGCCCGGCGTGCCCTTGCGGGTTTTGCAGGCACTGCCCGGCACGTGCTTTTCGACGTCGGCGGCCATGTCGGCGGGGACTTCGTAGCAGTCGCCGCAGATCGCGGGTCCGAGCAGCGCTTCGGTGCGGGCCGGTTCGGCGCCGACCGAACGCATCGCCTCGACGGCGGCGGGGACGACGCCGACCCTGGCGCCGACGCGGCCCGCGTGGACGGCGGCGACGACACCGGCTTCGGCGTCGGCAAGCAGAAGCGGCACGCAGTCGGCGACGAGCACCACGAGCGCGAGGCCGGGCTCGGCGGTCACGAGCGCGTCGGTCGCTTCGGCGGCGGAGGTCTCCGAACCGTCGACGATGGTGGCGGTCCGGCCGTGGACCTGCTCCATCCACGCCAGCCTGTCCTCGGCGAGGCCGAGTTCGGTGGCGAGACGTTTGCGGTTGGCGTAGACGTCGCCCGCGTCGTCGCCGACGTGATCACCGAGGTTGAAGGTGTCGTAAGGCGGCCGGGAAGCCCCGCCCGCCCTTGTCGTGACAACCCGCCGTACCCGCACGCGTTTCCTCCTAGACCTGAGTGAAGGCCCCCTCGACCGTAGTCAAGGAGGCCTTCACGGAACGTACTGGCGAGTGCTACCGCCGCATGAACGGGGGAACGTCGACCTCGTCGTCCGACGGGTCGTCGTGCACCGGGGTCGCGCGGCCGGGCAGGCTGCCGTGGTTCGAGTTCGACCCGATCGGCGAGTAGCCGCGCGAGCCGCCGCCGGGCTGCGGGAGCCCGCCGGTCATGGAGCCGTTGCCCTCGTTACGGGCGGACGGCATCGGCGTGTGCGTGCGCGGCGGCGCCACCGGGTAGCCGTTCGAACCGGTCGACGGCACCGGCGTGGCACCCGAAGGCGGGCTCTGCACCGGGGTCGCCCCGCCGCCGTTGACCTGACCGGCCTGCGCGGACGCGGTCGAGTTCGAGCGGGAGCCGAACGCCGGCGGGTCGAGCTTCTTGTGGGTCGGGGTGCCGGCGTCGAAACCGGCCGCGATCACGGTGACCCGGACCTCGTCGCCGAGCGAGTCGTCGATGATCGTCCCGAAGATGATGTTGGCGTCGGGGTGCGCGGATTCCTGCACCAGCGAGGCGGCCTCGTTGATCTCGAACAGGCCGAGGTCCGAGCCGCCCGCGATCGACAGCAGCGCGCCGTGCGCCCCGTCCATCGACGCTTCCAGCAGCGGCGAGTTGATCGCCTTCTCCGCGGCCTGGATCGCCCGGCCCTCGCCGCGCGCCGAGCCGATGCCCATCAGCGCGGAACCCGCGCCGGACATGACGCTCTTGACGTCGGCGAAGTCCAGGTTGATCAGACCCGGCGTGGTGATCAGGTCGGTGATGCCCTGGACACCCGAAAGCAGGACCTCGTCCGCCGAGCGGAAGGCGTCCATCAGCGAGACGCCGATGTCGCCCAGCTGCAGCAGCCGGTCGTTCGGGATGACGATGAGGGTGTCGCATTCGTTCCGCAGCTGCTGGATGCCCTCTTCGGCCTGCTTGCTGCGGCGCTTGCCCTCGAAGGTGAAGGGGCGGGTGACGACGCCGATGGTCAGTGCGCCGAGCTTGCGGGCGATCTGGGCGACGACCGGCGCGCCACCGGTGCCGGTGCCACCGCCCTCGCCCGCGGTCACGAACACCATGTCGGCGCCCTTGATGACCTCTTCGATCTCTTCGCGGTGGTCCTCGGCGGCCTTCTGCCCCACCTCGGGGGCGGCGCCGGCACCGAGGCCGCGGGTCAGTTCCCGGCCGATGTCGAGCTTGACGTCGGCGTCGGACATGAGCAGTGCCTGAGCGTCGGTGTTCACCGCGATGAACTCGACACCCTTGAGGCCGACCTCGATCATGCGGTTCACGGCGTTCACTCCGCCGCCGCCGATACCGACGACCTTGATCACCGCAAGGTAGTTGTGCGGGGGCGTCATCGGAGCCGCCTTCCTGATCGTGTGTGCTCGTGCTGCCCGCCGGTCGCTGAGCCCTTGCCGAACCCTCGAGCTGAAGTTCAGATTGAGAGTTATGTCAACTGCCGACGTTGAAGCAGGACGGTATGCACCAGGCTGGCTCGAATCCAGTAGCCACGCCGTGTGTCGCAAAGGTGTTTTGCCACAACATGTTCGCGGGCGCAAGAGCGAGACCCGGCCGCGGCGGCGAACGGCGGCCTGGTAAGGGCGAAGATCAGGTGGGCATCGACATGACCATGACGACGTCCTTCGACGGCGTTCCCGTCGGTGATCCGCCCGCCTGTTCGACGCTGAGCGCGAACTTCTCGGCGCCGCCGATTCCGTCGGCGACCAGCAGCGCACCGTCCTGACCACCGGGAATGAGCCCGGCGGGTTTGGGCGCGGTGCCCGGGTACATCAGCCAGGCCTGGTAGATCCGGCCCGGTTCGTTCTTCGGCAGTCGCGCCGCCATGAACACCAGCCGGTCCTTCGCGCGCGACATCATCACGGTCCCGCCGCCGCCCGCCGAGGTCTCGGCGTGCCCGGTGCGGAGGTCGGCGGCCGACAGGACGTCGGCGACCGGCGCGTACCGGTCCGCGTACTCCGCCGCCTGTTCCCGCGCGGCGGTCAGCCGCGAGTGGTTGTCATAGGCGATCCCGCCGAACACGGCGGTGCCCGCCAGCCCGACGACCGCCGCCGCGACCGCGGCGATCGCCCAGCGCGGGGCGCGACGCCGGTCCTTGACGCGCTCCCCCGCGCCGAACCGCGTCATCGGCGGCTGCTGCCTGGTCGCCATCGCCTCGGCGAGCACCCGGCGTTTGAGTTCGGGCGGCGGGTCCTCGGCCAGCGCGGCGCCGAGCCGGGTCGCGGTCATCTGCAGTTCGAGGACCTCCTGCGCGCACGACGCGCATTCGGCGAGGTGCCGCTGGAACTGGGCACGCTCCACATCGGACAGCGCGTCGACGGCGTAGGCGCCGGTGAGCGTGTGCATCTCGGGCATGGTCATGCCGTCACCCCCATACAGTCCCGGAGCCTGATCAGGCCGTCCCGGAGCCGGGTCTTGATGGTCCCGTGCGGGGTCTGCAGCACCTCGGAGACCTCGCGATAGGTGTAGCCCTGGTAGTAGGCGAGCAGCACGGATTCCCGTTGCAGCTCGGTGAGCGTGGTCAGGCAGCGGCGCACCTGCGAACGTTCCCAGCGGGCCGCGACGGCCTCGGCCACCTCGTCGAACGGCCGCGCGCGGGCGGCCTCGAAGGTCGCCTTGACCTCGCGATCCGAGCTGGCGCGCGCCGAGCGGACGCGGTCGACGGCGCGGCGGTGCGCGAGCGTCATGGCCCAGTTCAGCGCGCTCCCCCGCTCCGGGGAGTAGCGCGTGGCCGTGCGCCACAGCTCCACCATGACCTCCTGGGTGACCTCTTCGGACTGCGCGGCGTCACGGAGGATCCGGCGCACGAGGCCGAGGACCGGGCCGGCGAGCCGGTCGTACAGGGCGTCGAAGGCGCGCTCGTCGCCCTTCGCGACCCGGACGAGCAGATCCTCGGCCGTCGGCGCGGCCGGTTCGCCGTCGCCGGGAACGGGCGCCATCCGGCGCGGGCGTGCCGATTCATCCATCAAGCGTGCCTCCGGCCGTCCGCGGCGTCCGCTGGGTGATCGGCGCCTTCTTCAACCACAGTTTGACGCCATGCCGCCGGATCAGCGCGGAGACCCGATACGGCATGAGCGGGCGGGTGATCAGCAGGTGCGCCAGCCACCCGGCGGTGGCCGGCCGCCGCACGCCGCGCAGTGACGCGGTCAGCGGCGTCCGCCCGTCATGACGGAGGGCGATCTCGACCGAGAGCAGCGACCCGGGCCTCGGCACCTCCATCCGGTACCCGCCGTCCATCGACTGGAACGGCGAGACGTAGAACTCCTTGTCCGCGAAGGCGTTCCCGTCGGCGTCGGGCCGCAGGAGGTACGCGTGCCTGCCGCCGTAGGTGTTGTGGACCTCGGCGACGACGCATTCGAGTTCCCCGCCGGGCCGGTGGCACCAGTACAGGGTGATCGGGTTGAAGTTGTGCCCGAGCATCCGCGCCCCGGCCAGCATCAGCACCCGGCCGCCGCGGAGGTCGACGTCGCGCGCGGCGAGCCAGCGGTCCAATTTGGACCTGATACTGGAGGTGTCCTCGGGCGCGAAGTGGTCTCGCGAATCGAAGCGGGCGAAGGGGCGCAGCCACCACGGCAGCTTCGGCGGCACGTCGAGGTCGACGAACCACAGGTAGATCCGGTGGGCGAACGAGATCGGCGGATCGGCGCGCCGGACATGCGCCACCGTGGAGTCGTAGAGCACGGCCATGACGGTCACCAGCGCACCCCGAAGTTCTCGGCCGCGCGCACGCCGGACGCGCAACCGTCCTCGTGGAACCCCCAGCCGTGGTACGCGCCGGCGAAGGCGACCGTGTCGTCGTTCAGCTCGCCCAGCCGGCGCTGGGCGGCCACGGATTCCGGGGTGTAGACGGGATGCTCGTAGGTCATCCTGGCCAGCACCGAACCGGCGTCGGGCGCGGTGCCCGGGTTGAGCGTGACGACGTAGCCGGTCGGTTCGTCGAGCCGCATCAGGCGGTTCATGTCGTAGGACACCTGGACCGCGCCGTGCCCGGCACCGCAGAACGGGGTGGCGTAGTTCCAGCCCGCCCGCGCCGAATCCGCCGTCGGGAGCACGCCGGTGTCGGTGTGCAGCCACGCCTCGTTGCTGGAGTACCGGAACGCGCCGAGGACCTCGCGCTCTGCCTCGGTCGGCGAGGAGAGCAGCTTCAGTGCCTGGTCCGCGTGCGTGGCCAGGACGACCTTGTCGAGCCGGTGCCGCGTGTCGGCGTCGTCGCGGACCTCGATGCCCCGGGCGGTGCGCTTCACCGAACGGACCGGCGTCGACAGGTGTACGGCCGTCAGCTGCTTGGCGGCCAGTTGGACGTACTCGCGCGAGCCACCGACGACGGTGCGCCACCTCGGTGACCCGCCGACCGACAGCATGCCGTGGTTGCGCAGGAACTCGAACAGGTACCGGGCGGGGTACCTCAGCGTGTCGGTGCGGTCGGCGGACCAGACGGTCGAGACGACCGGGAGCATGAAGTGGTCGACGAAGTACTTCGTGTACCCGCCGATCGCGAGGAACGCGCCGAGGGTGACGTCTCCGGCCTCGGGCGCGTCGAGGACGCGCTTCGCGTGCCGGTGGAAGCGTTTGACGTCGGCGAGCATCCGCAGATACCTGCCCCGTGCGACGTTGCGCGGCTGGGCGAACAGGCCTGTCAGTCCCTTGGCGCCGGCGTACTGGAGCCCGCAGCCGTCGCAGCGGATGCTCATCGACATCTCGGTGTCGCGGGTGGTGACGCCCAGTTCGGCGAAGAGGCGGAGCAGGTTCGGGTAGGTACGCTCGTTGTGCACGATGAACCCCGAGTCGACGCCGACGGTGCCGCCGTGCGCGCTCGGGACGTCGTGGGTGTGGGCGTGGCCGCCCAGCCTGTCGTCGGCTTCGAACAGCAGAACCTCGTAGCGGCGTTGCAGCAGGTACGCGGCCGTGAGACCGGCCACGCCGCTGCCGATGACGCCGATGCGTCGACCTTTGGTGTGCACATGAGGCATTCGGAGCCGGGGCGGGCGAGGATTGGATCTCGTGAACCGGCGCGGCATCCGACCCATCCCTTTCCGGTCCGGGAGCGAATGACGACTATGCCGAACAGTCCCGCGTCCCGCCTAGCCCCGTTCGCCGAGCGGCTCCTCGGCGGCTCCCTCCCGGTCGGCCTGCGTACCTGGGATGGCGTACGCGCCGGTCCGCCGGATGCCCCGACCGTGGTCCTCCGCAACCGGCGTGCGCTGCGCCGTCTCCTCTACTCCCCCGGCGAATTGGGTCTGGCCAGGGCGTACGTCTCAGGTGATCTCGACGTCGAAGGCGACCTCGCCGACGGATTCCGCCGGATCTGGGCGTTGACCCGATCGGGTGCCGTGCGTGGCGCGAAGCTCGGCCCCCGCGAATGGGCCGAGGCGCTGCGGCTCGCGGTGGGCCTCGGCGTCGTCGGGCCGCCGCCCAAACCGCCCGCCGAGGAGGCCCGGCTGTCCGGGAAGCTGCACACCCTGCGCCGGGACAAGTCGGCGATCGCGCACCACTACGACCTCGGCAACGCCTTCTACCAGCTGTTGCTCGACGAATCGATGGCCTACTCGACCGGGTACTGGACCTCCGACGAGGACGGGTACGGCGTCGAGCAGGCCCAGTGGGACAAACTCGAGCTGATCTGCCGGAAGCTCGGCCTGCGGCCCGGGATGCGGCTGCTCGACGTCGGCTGCGGCTGGGGCTCGCTCCTGGTGCACGCCGCGAAGCACCACGGCGTCCAGGCCGTCGGGATCACGCTGTCGGCGGAGCAACGGCAGCACGTCCGCGCCCGCCTCGCCCAGCACGATCTGGAGGAACGGGTCGAGGTCCGGCGGCAGGACTATCGCGAGCTCGCCGACGAGCCCTTCGACGTGGTCGCGTCCATCGAGATGGGTGAGCACGTCGGCGAGGAGAACTACCCCGAGTACACGCGGACGCTGTACCGGATGCTCAAGCCCACCGGACGGCTGGTCCTGCAGCAGATGTCCCGCGGCGCGGTGGCCCCCGGCGGCGGCGCGTTCATCGAGCGCTACATCGCCCCCGACATGACGATGCGGCCGCTGAGCCGCACGCTCGGGCACCTGGAGACCGCCGGCTTCGAGATCCGCGACGTCCACGCGCTGCGCGAGCACTACGTGCGGACGGTCCGGGCCTGGGAGAAGACGCTCGAAAGCAACTGGGACGACGTCGTCGCGCTGATCGGTGAATCCGGCGCACGGGTCTGGCGGCTGTACCTGGTCGGCGGGGCGCTCGCGTTCGAAGAGAACCGGATGGGCGTGGACCAGATCCTCGCCGTCCGTACCTCCCACGAGGGGCTGAGCGCGCTGCCCGCCACCCGGGAGTGGTCCTGATGCCGCTCGGCGGGACCCTCGCGATCACGGCGGGCGCGACGCTGCTGGCCTTCGTCGTCACCTTCGGCATCGCGCGATGGCGGAAGCGATACGACACCGTCGACACGCTGTGGGGGCCGGGCTTCGCGCTCGTCGCGCTGGTCGCGGCTCCGCTCGGGGACGGTTCGGTCGCGCTGAGGGTGGTCGCCGCGCTGCTGACCGCGGTGTGGGGCGTGCGCCTCGGCGTCCACCTCCACCTGCGCAACCACAAGCTGCCCGAGGACCCGCGCTACGTGCGGATGGCGGAGAACGCCGGGGAGAACCCGGCGCTCAAGCTGTTCATCCGCGTGTACCTGGTCCAGGCCGTGGTGCTCTGGTTCGTCTCGCTGCCGGTCCAGTTCGCGATGTACGGCGACGCCTTCGGGGTGACCGCGTGGCTCGGTGTCGCGGTGTGGCTGGTCGGCTTCGGGTTCGAGGCGATCGGCGACGAGCAGCTGCGGCGCTTCAAGGCCGACCCGGACAACAAGGGGAAGGTGCTCGACAGCGGGCTGTGGCGCTACACCCGGCATCCGAACTACTTCGGCGACGCGTGCGTGTGGTGGGGCCTGTATCTGCTCGCGTGTTCGAGCTGGGTGGGGGCGGCGACGATCCTGTCGCCGATCGCGATGACGTACACGTTGGCCAAGGGGACCGGAAAACCTTTGCTGGAGAGGGGCTTGCGGCGTTCCCGGCCGGGATACGCGGCGTACGTCGAGCGGACCAGCGGATTCTTCCCGCTGCCCCCGCGCCGCGTCACTCCCCGGTGAGACCGTCGGTCAGCTCGCGCAGCAGGTCGAGGTGGCCGGCGTGCCTGCCGGTCTCCTCGATCATGTGCGCGACCACGAACCGGACGTTGACCTTGCGATCGCCGCGGAAGGGGACCTCGTCGTCGAGCCCCATCGCGGCGACGATCTTGCGGCTCCGCTCGCACTCGGCCTCGTAGGCGGCGATCAGCTGCTCGATCGGGGTCTGCATGGCGACCCGGAACTCGGCGTCCGGGTCGGCCTCCAGCGCCTCCTTCCAGACGTCCTCCTGACCGTTGAGCACCACGTTGAACCAGTACTGCTCGACGAGGGTCAGATGCCCGAGCAGACCGGCGACGGTGGTCAGTTCGCTGGGGACGAGAGGCCGCCGGGCCTGCTCGTCGGTGAGGCCGGAACACTTCCACACGACCGTGGCGCGGAGGAAGTCGAGGAAGCCGTTCAGCTGCGTGCGCTCGTCGCCGGTGAGGGGCGGTTCGGGGCGCTTCGGTTCGTCGGTCATGGTGGTGCAGTCTGCCGGTTTCCCCGGATGATCCGCTAACGAGTTACCCGGCGACGCACTGTCCACCATCTGTCGCAGAGCCGTGGTCCATGTCCGAACGCGATCCCATCGTTCGAGTGAAACCGGCGGTAGTTAGCGCCGAGGAAACATGACGACCACCCGCCCGTCATGTCAGGCTGGTGCAGTTGTGCCCATCGCCGCCGGAGTACCGAGAAAGGTCACTGATGTCAGGCCTGCAGCTGAGCGCACTCGATGTCGCTTTCCTTTGCCTGGAAAGCGAAACGACGCCCATGCACATGGGGGCGGTGGTCACCTTCCGCCCGCACGGGCAGGTGCACGCGCGCGAGCTGACCACGCTGCTCGCCGAACGGGCGGCCAGGCTCCCCAAGCTTCGTCAGCGCCCCCGCACCGCGCTGTTCCCGCCCGGCGCCGCGATCTGGGCCGAGGACCCGGATTTCGTTGCCAGTGAACATATTTCACATCATCACCTGAGCTCCCTGTACGAACCGGACCCGCTCTCCGCCTACGCCTCGCGCTGGATGGGACGGCCGCTCGACACCGGAAAACCCTTGTGGGACTTGCATCTCGTCACCGGCCTGCCGGACGGGGAGTTCGCGTTGCTGCTGAAACTGCACCACGCCCTCACCGACGGGGCGGGTGCCTACGCGGTCGCCGTCGGCCTGCTCGACGAACTCCCCCGCGCGCCGCGGCGTCCGCACAGCGGCACCGGTCCGCCCGCGCCTCGCTCCCCTGTGGACGCTGTCAAGGAGGCCGTCGGCTCGACGCTGGCCCAGGCCGGCATCGCCTCTTCGGTCGTCCGCGCGACCCGTTCGCCGCTGTCGCCGATCAGCGCGCCGCCGTCGACCGAACGACGGCTCGGTCTCGTCCGGCTGGACACCGCCGAGATCCGGCGGATCCGCCGGGCCCACGGCGGGACCGCCAACGACGTCGTGCTGGCGATCCTCAGCGGCGCGCTGCGCGACTGGATGATCAACCGCGGCCAGCGTGCCGACGACCGGACGCTGCGGGCGCTCATCCCGGTCAGCGTGCGCGGGCGTTCCGCCGAGCAGCTCGGCGGGAACAAGCTGTCCGGCTATCTCTGCGAGCTGCCGGTCGGCCTCGACGACCCGGTGGAGCGGCTGCTGGCCGTCCAGCGGGAAATGAGCCGGAACAAGGCGGCGGGCCCGGCCCGGGGCCCTGGCGCGTTCCCGCTGCTCGCCGACCGGATGCCGCCGATGCTGCACCGGCTCGGCTCGAAGGCGGCCGGGCTGGCCGCGCCGCTGCTGTTCGACCTCGTGATCACCACGGTGCCGGTGCCGCCCAACCGGCTCACCCTGGACGGGACGAAGGTCTCCGGTGTGTACCCGTTCGTGCCGCTGGCGCCGCGGCAGGCGATCGGGATCGCGGTGGCGACCTATCGCGACTCGGTCCACATCGGACTTCAGGCGAACGGGGCGGCGGTCTCGGACGTGGGTTCGCTGCGGGACGGCGTGCTCAAGTCGGCTGCGCGCCTGCTGGACACTGCTCACTGAAGCGCGTGAAGGCCCCCTTCCCTCGGCTCAGCCGAGGGAAGGGGGCCTTCACGCGCTTGTCGTGGGACCGGTCAGCCGCGCAGCATCTCCGCGACCAGGAACGCCAGCTCCAGCGACTGCTGCGTGTTCAGACGCGGGTCGCAAGCGGTCTCGTACCGGCCCGAAAGGTCCAGATCCGAGATCTCCTGCGCGCCGCCGAGGCATTCGGTGACGTCCTCGCCGGTCAGCTCGACGTGGATGCCGCCCGGGTAAGTGCCGAGCTTGCGGTGCACCTCGAAGAAGCCCTGCACCTCGTCGACGATCCGGTCGAAGTGCCGGGTCTTGTAGCCCGTCGAAGACTCGTGGGTGTTGCCGTGCATCGGGTCGCACTGCCAGATGACCTTGTGCCCGGACGCCTCGACCTTCTCGACGATCGCGGGCAGCACCTCGCGGACCTTGCCGTTGCCCATCCGGGCGATCAGCGTCAGGCGGCCGGGCTCGTTGCGCGGGTCGAGGCGGCGGACGTACTCGACGGCCTGCTCGGGCGTGGTCGTCGGGCCGATCTTGAGGCCGATCGGGTTGGCCAGCAGTTCGGCGAAGGCGATGTGCGCGCCGTCGAGCTGCCTGGTCCGCTCGCCCACCCAGAGGAAATGCGACGACAGGTTGTACAGCTTGGGGTTCGCCGCGTCCGCGCGGTCCATCCGCAGCATGGAGCGCTCGTAGTCCAGCAGCAGCGCTTCGTGGCTGGCGAAGATCTCGGTGGACTGGAGCGAGGTGTCGGTGACGCCGCACGCCGACATGAACCGCAGTCCGCGGTCGATCTCCGAGGCCAGCGCCTCGTAGCGCTCGCTGGCGGGCGAGGACTTCACGAAGTCCTTGTTCCAGTCGTGCACCTGGTGCAGGTCCGCCATGCCGGCGCCGGTGAGCGCGCGGACGAGGTTCATCGCGGCGCCCGCGTTCGCGTAGGCGCGGATCATCCGGCCGGGGTCGGGCACGCGGAGCTCGGGCTTGGCGACGAGCGAGTTGATGATGTCGCCGCGGTACACCGGCAGGCCGAGCGCGTCGGTGGAGGCCGAACGCGGCTTCGCGTACTGGCCGGCGATCCGGCCGACCTTCACCACCGGCAGGCTCGCGCCGTAGGTGAGGACGACGGCCATCTGCAGCAGGGTGCGCAGGTTGGCGCGGATATGCGGCTCGGTGTTCGACTCGAACGTCTCCGCGCAGTCACCGCCCTGGAGCAGGAACGCCTCGCCGCGGGCGACCATGGCGAGCCGGTCGGAGAGGCGGTCGATCTCGGCGGGGACGGTGATCGGCGGCACGCTCTCCAGCACGCCGCGCACGCGCTTCGTCAGCTCGGCGTCCGGCCACTCGGGCTGCTGCGCCGCGGGCCGGGAAAGCGCGTCGTCGAGCCGGTCACGCAGCTCGGGAGGCAGAGGAGGCAGTTCGGGGAGCGTGTCGACGGGAACGTCCACTGTCCAGTTCACCGGACCAGGATATGCCGCGCCGAAAGCCGCCCGCCCACCGGGACGAAAGTCCCAAAACGTGGACGGGCGGCGGGCTGATCAGGCGGCCTGTGCCTTGTTGTAGAGGTTCTGCGCGTCCGTGCCGAAGTACGGGCCGAACATGTAACCGGGCAGGAAGGTGTAGCCGAAGCTGTTCACCGAGGCCTGGACGCCCGCGCCGGTCGCCTCGCTGAAGTTGAGGAACCACGGGCCGCCGCTCGAACCGCCGGTCATGTCGCAGCTCATCCCGTGGTCCTTGGTGAGCAGGAAGTCGGTGAACGTGCTCCCGCTGCAGTAGATCAGCTTCGAGCCGTCGTACGGCGCCGCCGCCGGGTACCCGAACGTGTACATCGACTGGTTGCGCGCCTGGTTGAACGCGATCCCCTGCGCGCCGACGACGTCGGTCAGCTTCTGCCCGTTGAGCGGGCCGACCACGGCCGCGCCGATGTCGTAGTTCATATCCTCGCTCGCTTCCCACTGCGGAGTGGTCAGCGTGCTCTTCGCGGCCCAGGTGCCGTAGGGCGTGTTGCCGTTGTTGTAGCCGGGCGCGAAGGTCCAGTTCGTGTGCCAGGCGCCCTGGTACTTCACGCAGTGCCCGGCGGTGATCACGACGCTGCCGTTCGCGCTGGTGACCGCGTCACCGGAGCACGACGCGTTCCGCCCGCCCATGGTGAAGAACACCCGGCCCGCGGTCTGGACGACCTTGCCTGCCCCGGTCCATGCGCCCCCACCGTTGGGGATGCTCTGGATGATCGTGCTCTTGCCCTTCGCGACGTCCTTCGGGGTGAAGGCGGGCGCCTGGACCAGCTGTTCGATCGGCACCGCCGACCGCATCCGCTCGGGCGTCCAGTAGGCCGCCACCGCCTGCGCGCCGGTCGCTGCCTGATGCTGGACCGGTCCGGCGTGCGCGGGACTCGCGACGGCGGTCAGCCCCGTCACCGCCAGCCCGACGAGCGCCGCCAGGATCCCCGTCCGGGAAGCCGTCCTCTTCATGGCGTACCACCTTTCGCCACCGGTGAATTGCCGTATGACTTGCACGACATTTCGAAAGTATTTGTCCTGCTACCGGGCGTACAAGCGGCCGTTCGGCCGCATCCGGGGTGGCGTATGGGCCGTTCGGTCTAGCGGCAGTGCGCGTCGGCCACCGGGAGGGCGCCGTCCCGCAAGTACCGGAGCACGAAGTCGTCGCCGCAGGCGTTCCCCATGGTGAAGACGCCGTGCCCGCCCGCGTCCACGGTGACGAACTTCGCCCGCGCGCCCAGCGCCGACCGCATCTCGCGGGCGCCGACGAGCGGCGTCGCCGGATCGCGCAGGTTCTGCACCAGCAGGATGTTCGACGGTCCGCGGTCGTGGATCCGCACCGGCGGCTCGCGGCGTTCGGCAGGCCAGAACGCGCAAGGCGTGATGTTGGCGGCGGCGGGGCCGAACATCGGATGCGTCACGCGGGCTCGTTCGACCGCCTTTTGGTAGTAGCGCACGCTTTCCGGCCAGTCGGAGTCGTTGCAGAGCACCTGGAGCTGGAGCGCGGCGTGGTTGTCGGTGTCTAGCGGACCGCCCTGTGCCTTCGCGGACGGAGCGGTCCACTGCTCGGCGAGACGTGGGAAGTTCGCGTCGTCGTACAGCGCTCCCCAGGTGTCGCTTCGGATGCCCGGGCGCTTTTCGGCCAGCTCGAAGAACTTCGCCGTCACCTCGGCCTGCGTCCGCCCGAGGTGGTAGACGTCGTCCCGCGCCGCCGCCCAGGCCGTGAAGTCGCCGAAACGATCGTCGAAGCCGTCGGCGAAACGCTGATGTGCCTGTACGTCCACTCCGCCGGGGCCGACGAGGCTGTCCAGCACGATCCGATCCGTGCGCGCGGGGAACATCGACGCGTAGGCGGCGCCGAGGTAGCTCCCGTACGAGACGCCGTAGTACGAGATCTTCCGCTCCCTTAACGCCTCGCGGATCCGGTCCATATCGCGCGCGGTGTTGGCGGTGGTCATCTGCGGCAGTAGTTCCGCCGTCTTCGACTCGGCGCACTGCTTCGCCACCACACGCGACTTTGCCGCCTTCTCGGCGACGTCGCGCGGGCCCTCCGCGTACGGGCCGACGAGGATGAACTTCTGCTCCTCGGTGAGGTCGCAGGTCACCGGCGTGCTGTAGGTGGTTCCGCGCGGATCGAATCCGATGATGTCGTAACTGTCGAGCAGCCCGGACTGTCCCTGTCGCTCCGCGAGCTGCGCGGGCATGGCCAGGCCGGGGCTGCCGGGGCCGCCAGGATTCATCAGCAGCACGCCGCGCCGTTTCGGCGACTTACTCGCCTTACGGGAGACGGTGAGTTCGATGGTCCGCCCGCCGGGATCGGCGTAGTCCAGCGGCACCTTGAGCTTCGCGCATTCGAGACCGGCCGTCGGTGAGGGTGTCACGCCGTAGTCCGGGCACGGCGACGTCCAGCGCAGCGCCGGAGCCGCTTCGGCGGTGGCCGGGATGGCCATGGTCAGTGGCAGGAAAGCCAGTAACGCCAACGTTTTTCTCATGCGGAGAGCTTGACGTGGCCGACGGCCCTACCGCGTCGGCCCGGAGCCTGACCCGGGACCTCCACCTTCGGTGGGAGCGGGACGTGACGTTGGTCTTAGTCCTCGTGAGCGGTTCGTTCGCGTGACCAGACGGACGACTCGCGGCAGGCCCCGGCCGCCAGTCGTGTCGTCCCTCTGATCACGCGAAACCGCACTACCGGAAGTCCGTGCGGGCCTCCACCGGCCCGCCCATGTCGCGAAAGCCACTTTCGGGACATCAGGTGTCCCGAAAGTGGCTTTCGCGACGCTCTGCCGGTCGCGTCGCCCCCGGAGTGTCAGACCACCGCGAGCGGCAGCGCCGTCGGATGCACCGGTGCGGGCAGGTCCGAAGCACCGGTCAGGTAGGCGTCCACCGCGCTCGCCACCGAGCGCCCCTCGGCGATCGCCCACACCACCAGAGAGGCACCGCGGTGCGCGTCGCCGCAGACGAACACGCCGGGTGAGGACGTCTGCCAGTCCGCGCCGCACGAGAGCGTGCCGCGTTTGGTCAGCGAAAGGCCGAGACCGTCCAGCAGCGGCATGTGCTCGACACCCTCGAACCCGATCGCGAGCAGCACGAGGTCGGCGGGCAGTTCCTCGACCTCGTCGTTGACCGGGGTCACCATGCGCTTGCCGGTCTCCGGGTCCTTGACCACGCGGACCTGCCGGAGTTCGACGGCACGCACGTTGCCTTCGTCGTCACCGATGAACCGGGTGACCGCGACGGCGAACTTGCGCTCGCCCGCCTCTTCGTGCGCGGGGTAGGTGCGCAGAATGTACGGCCAGGTCGGCCACGGCGACCGCTCGTCGTCCCTTGTGGACGGTGGCGTCGGGTACTGGTCCAGCTGGGTCACCGAAAGCGCGCCCTGGCGGGTCGCGGTGCCGTACGAGTCGGCCCCGGTGTCACCGCCGCCGATGATGACCACGTGCTTGCCCGCCGCGTCCACCGCCGACGGGCCGTCGCCCTCGACGTACTTGTTGGCCGGGACCAGGTGCTCCATCGCCAGGTGGATCCCGGCCAGCTCGCGACCAGGTGTCGTCGTGTCGTCGCGGCCGCGCAGCGCGCCCACGGCGAGGACCACCGCGTCGTAACCGGCCCGCAGTTCCTCGACGGTCAGGTCGACGCCGACCTCGCAGCCGGTGACGAACTTCGTGCCCTCCTTGCGGAGCTGCGCGAGCCGCCGGTCGAGGACCTTCTTCTCCATCTTGAACTCGGGGATGCCGTACCGCAGCAGG
Organism: Amycolatopsis roodepoortensis; assembly: GCF_024628825.1. Taxonomy (NCBI): domain Bacteria; kingdom Bacillati; phylum Actinomycetota; class Actinomycetes; order Pseudonocardiales; family Pseudonocardiaceae; genus Amycolatopsis; species Amycolatopsis roodepoortensis. Next base: position 8,008,487 of record NZ_CP102415.1, on the reverse strand, counting down.
CCGCCGAGCCGGTCGTCCCGTTCGTAGACGGTCACTTCGTGGCCGGCGCGGGTCAGCTGCTGCGCGGCCGCGAGCCCGGCGGGGCCGGAGCCGACGACCGCGACCCGCTGCCCCGACGACACGGCCGAAATCTGCGGCTGCACGTAGCCCGCTTCCCACGACTGGTCCGCGATGGTCTGCTCGACCCGCTTGATCGCCACCGGGCCACCGGACAGCGGCGAGACCGACAGGACGCAGCCCGCCTCGCACGGCGCGGGGCACAGCTTCCCGGTGAACTCGGGGAAGTTGTTGGTGGCGTGGAGCCGGTCGCTCGCCGCGGCCCAGTCGCCGCGGCGCACGAGGTCGTTCCACTCCGGGATCAGGTTGCCCAGCGGACAGCCGGAACCACTGGAATGGCAGAACGGGATGCCGCAGTCCATGCACCGCGAAGCCTGCTTGCGCACCTGTTCGTTGCGCTCGGCCGGCTCCACGTCGGCGTACACCTCGCCCCAGGTGGCGAGACGCTCTTCTTTGGACTTCTTCTTCGGCTCTTCGCGTTCGTACTTCAGGAAACCCGTCGGATCAGCCACGAGCGGCCTCCATGATCGCTTCGTCGACGTCGCGGCCCGCGGCACGCGCCGCCTTCGCCGCGTCAAGGACACGCTGGTAGTCGCGGGGCATCACCTTGGTGAACGCCGCCGAGCGACGCGGCCAGTCGCCGAGCAGCGACGCGGCCACGGCCGAACGTGTGAGGTCGTAGTGCTTCTGCACGGTCTTCTTGAGCCAGGCGAGATCCTCCGAGGACGGGGTCAGCAAGTTGACCATCTCCTCGTTGACCTTGCCGCGGTCCAGGTCGAGCACATAGGCCTCGCCGCCGGACATCCCCGCCGCGAGGTTGCGCCCGGTCGGGCCGAGCACCACGGCCTGCCCGCCGGTCATGTACTCGAAGGCGTGGTCGCCGACGCCCTCGGCGACGACCACGGCGCCGGAGTTGCGCACGCAGAACCGTTCGCCGACTTGGCCGCGCAGGAACATCTCGCCGCCGGTGGCGCCGTAAGCGAGCGTGTTCCCGGCGATGGTCTGGCCTTCCGCCGCGAACTTCGCGTCCGGATGCGGGCGCACGATGATCCGCCCGCCCGACAGGCCCTTACCGACGTAGTCGTTCGCGTCGCCGACCATGTCGAGCGTGATGCCGCGCGGCAGGAACGCGCCGAGCGACTGCCCGGCGGAACCGGTCAGCAGCACGTGGATCGTGTCCTCGGGCAGGCCCTCGCCGCCATAGCGGCGGGTGATCTCGGAGCCGAGCAGCGTGCCGACTGTCCGGTTCACGTTCCGCACCGGCAGCTCCAGCCGCACCGGGTGCGCGTCCTCCAGCGCCGCCTCGGCGAGCTGGATCAGCGTCCGGTCGAGCGCGTGCTCCAGGCCGTGGTCCTGCGTGCGCGTGCGCCGCTTCGCCCCGCCGTACGGGGTCTCCGTCGGCATCTCGAAGATCGGCGCGAGGTCGAGACCGGAGGCCTTCCAGTGCTCGACCGCCTCGTCGGTGTTCAGCATCTCGGCGTGCCCGATGGCCTCGTCGAGGGTGCGGAAACCGAGCGCCGCCAACGTTTCCCGGACCTCTTCGGCGACGAACCGGAAGTAGTTCACGACGTGGTCGGCCTGGCCGGTGTACCGCTTGCGCAGATCCGGGCTCTGGGTCGCGACACCGACCGGGCAGGTGTCGAGGTGACAGACGCGCATCATGACGCAGCCCTCGACGATCAGCGGCGCGGTCGCGAAGCCGTACTCCTCCGCGCCGAGCAGCGCGGCGATGACGACGTCCTTGCCGGTCTTCATCGCGCCGTCGACCTGCACGGTGATCCGGTCGCGCAAACCGTTGAGCAGCAACGTCTGCTGCGTCTCGGCGAGGCCGATCTCCCACGGGGTGCCCGCGTGCTTGAGCGAGTTCATCGGGGAGGCGCCGGTGCCGCCGTCGTGGCCGGAGATCAGCACGACGTCGGCGTGCGCCTTGGACACGCCCGCCGCGACCGTGCCGACGCCGAGCGAGGACACCAGCTTCACGTGGATGCGGGCGTTCTCGTTGGCGTTCTTGAGGTCGTGGATCAGCTGGGCCAGATCCTCGATCGAGTAGATGTCGTGGTGCGGCGGCGGCGAGATCAGCCCGACGCCCGGCGTCGAGTGCCGCGTGCGCGCGATCCACGGGTACACCTTGTTCGGCGGCAGCTGCCCGCCTTCGCCCGGCTTCGCGCCCTGCGCCATCTTGATCTGGATGTCGTCGGCGTTGACCAGGTACTCGCTCGTGACGCCGAACCGGCCGCTCGCGACCTGCTTAATCGCGCTGCGGCGCGCCGGGTCGTAGAGCCGCTCGGGGTCTTCCCCGCCCTCACCGGTGTTCGACCGGCCGCCGATGCGGTTCATCGCGATGGCGAGCGTTTCGTGCGCCTCGGCCGAAATCGAGCCGTAGGACATCGCGCCGGTGTTGAAGCGTTTGAAGATCGCCTCGACGGGCTCGACCTCGTCCAGCGGGACGGGCTCGCGCGCGCCCTCGCGGAAGGAGAACAGCCCGCGCAGCGCGCCACCCTGCCGGTACAGGCGGTGCACCTCGTCGGAGTACTTCTTGTACACCTCTTCCCGGCCGGTCTTCGTCGCGTGCTGCAACAGGAAGACGGTCTCCGGGGTGAACAGGTGCAGTTCGCCCTCGCGGCGGTACGCGTACTCACCGCCGGTCTCGAGTCCACGGTGGACCCGATCGGTCGGGTTGTCCGGGTACGCCCGGCGGTGGCGCGTGGCGACCTCTTCGGCGAGCACGCTCAGCCCGACGCCGCCGAGCTTCGACGACGTCCCGGTGAAGTACTCGTCGAGCAGATCCTGGCTCAACCCGAAGGATTCGAAGACCTGCGCCGCGGTGTACGCGCCGACGGTCGAGATGCCCATCTTCGACATGATCTTCAGGACGCCCTTCACGAGCGCCTTGACGTAGTTGCGGATCGCGGTGGCGGGCTCGATCCCGGTGATGCCGCCGGTCGAGATCATGTCTTCGATGGTCTCGAAGGCCAGGTACGGGTTCACCGCCGCGGCGCCGTAGCCGAGCAGCAGCGCGATGTGGTGGACCTCGCGGGCGTCGCCGGTCTCGACGACGAGCGCGACCCGCAGCCTTTCCTTGGTGCGCACCAGATGGTGGTGCACCGCGGAGACGAGCAGCAGAGACGGGATCGGCGCCATCCGGTGGTCGGAGTCGCGATCGGACAGGACCAGCGTGCGCGCGCCCGCCTCGATCGCTTCGGAGGCCTCGCGCCGGACCCGCTCGATCGCGGACGCCAGCGCGTCGGCACCACCGTCCACTTCGTACAGTCCGGAAAGGACACTGCACGCGAAGCCGGGAAGGTCGCCGTCGTCGTTGATGTGGATCAGCTTGGCGAGTTCGTCGTTGTCGATCACCGGATACGGCAGCTGCACGTGACGGCAGGAGGCCGGGCCGGGGGCGAGCAGGTTCCGCTCGGGCCCCATGATCCGGCTCATCGAGGTGACGAGCTCTTCGCGGATCGCGTCCAGCGGCGGGTTGGTGACCTGCGCGAAGTTCTGCTTGAAGTAGTCGTAGAGCAGCCGGGAACGCTGCGACAGCACCGCGGGCGGGGTGTCGGAACCCATCGAGCCGATCGGCTCGGCGGCCTTGAGCGCCATCGGCGCGAGGAGGATCTTCAGCTCTTCTTCGGTGTAGCCGAAGGAAAGCTGGCGCCGCAGCACGGAATCGTGGCTCTGCACGATGTGATCGCGGTCCGGGAGGTCGGCGATCTGCAGGAGACCGGCGTGCAGCCAGCCCTCGTACGGGAGTTCCTTGGCCAGCTCCGACTTGACCTCTTCGTCGTCGACGATCCGGCCCGCTTCGGTGTCCACCAGGAACATGCGGCCGGGTTTGAGGCGGCCCTTGGCCACGACGTCCGCGGGGGCGACGTCGAGCACGCCCGCCTCACTGGCCAGGACGACACGGTCGTCCGCCGTCCGCCACCAGCGGGCGGGGCGCAGGCCGTTGCGGTCGAGGACGGCGCCGACGAGGGTGCCGTCGGTGAAGGTGACGCAGGCCGGGCCGTCCCACGGCTCCATGAGGCTGGCGTGGAACTGGTAGAACGCACGGCGCTGGGCGTTCATCCCGGTGTGGTTCTCCCACGCTTCGGGGATCATCATCAGCACCGCGTGCGGCAGCGACCGGCCGCCGAGGTGCAGCAGCTCCAGCACCTCGTCGAAGGAGGCGGAGTCCGACGCGTCGGCCGAGCAGATCGGGTACAGGCGGGTCAGGTCGCCGGGGATGAGATCCGATTCGAGCAGCGCCTCACGGGCGCGCATGCGGTTGCGGTTGCCCCGGATGGTGTTGATCTCTCCGTTGTGCGCGACGAACCGGAACGGGTGCGCCAGCGGCCACGACGGGAAGGTGTTGGTGGAGAACCGGGAGTGCACGAGCGCGATGGCGCTGGCGAGCCGGGTGTCGGTCAGGTCGGCGAAGAAGAGCGGGAGCTGCTCGGGGGTCAGCATTCCCTTGTAGACGATGGTGCGCGAGGACAGCGACGGGAAATAGGTGCCGCAGCCGGCGGTCACGCTCTCGTTCTCGACGCGCTTGCGGAGGCAGAAGGCCAGGCGGTCCAGTTCGAGCCCGGAGGGACATCGCCCGTCGGCCTCGGCGCCCGCGACGAACAGCATCGCGAAATGCGGCATCACCGAACGTGCCGTCGGGCCGATGTCGGCGCGATCGGCGTCGACCGGGACCTCACGCCAGCCGAGGACGTCGAGGCCCTCTTCGCCGGCGATCCGCTCGATCAGGGCGATGGCCTTGTTCCGCTCCTCGATGTCCGAGGGCAGGAAACCGATCCCGGTCGCGTAGGTCTGGTGACCGTCGGCGTCCGCCTGGGGCAGCGTGAAGTCCACTTCGGCCCGCAGCAGCTCGTCCGGGAGCTGCAGCAGAATGCCCGCGCCGTCACCGCTGGTCGGCTCGGCGCCGGCGGCACCGCGGTGGTCGAGGTTCGTCAGCGCGGACAGGCCGTCGGTGACGATTCCGTGCGAACGGCGCCCGCGGACGTCGGCCACCATGGCCACACCGCAGGAGTCCTGTTCGGATTCGGGATCGTAGAGACCCTGTTTGCCTGGAATGGCGGAGAAGATCATGAAGGGACCTCCTTCGTCGTCTGTGCTCAGCGGCCGGGCGGGGCCGGCCGGGGGAATGCGCACGGGACGACGATGGCCCGTTCGTTAGCGCGACTTTAACACCTGTGAAACACGTCGGCATCAGTTCGGCGGACGCGAAAGCCCGCGGATGGGTAACGATCTGGACGCCCGGAACGACACAGTTCCTGATGAGGTCACAGTAGTTCGTTCCGCTAAGTATATGTCCCGTTCCGGGATGTCACGAGACGCGGTGAGGCGACCCTAGTCACTCCCGGCCCCTCGCGCGAGCCCGGGACACCGGAAATAGAACGTGTTACAGTTTCGCGTATGATCCTGGACCGTTTCCGGCTCACCGACCAGGTCGCCGTGGTCACCGGCGCCGGACGCGGGATCGGCGCGGCGACGGCCGTGGCGCTCGCCGAGGCCGGTGCCGACGTGGTGATCTCGTCCCGCACCGAAACCCAGCTCGACGAAGTGGCGGCCCTGGTCGCCGCCACCGGCCGACGAGCGCACGTGGTGCCCGCCGACCTGAGCGACCCGGCCGCCGCGGGCGAGCTGGCGCGGGTCGCGACGGCGGAGTTCGGACGGCTGGACCTGGTGGTCAACAACGTCGGCGGCACCTATCCCCGGCCGCTGCTGGAAACCACCGCCGATTTCCTCGAAGAAGCCTTTCGTTTCAACGTCTCCACCGCGCACGCGCTGACCGTCGCGGCGGCCCCGTCGTTGCTGGCGACGGGCGGATCGGTCGTCAACATCTCGTCGGTCATGGGCCGCGTGACCGGCCGGGGCTTCGCCGCGTACGGGACGGCGAAGGCCGCGCTGGCGCATTACACCCGGCTCGCGGCGGCCGATCTCGCGCCGAAGGTGCGGGTGAACGCGATCTCGGTCGGCTCGGTGGCGACCTCCGCGCTCGAAGTGGTGGTGGGCAACGACGAACTGCGCGGCCGGATGGAGGCCGCCACTCCCCTGCGCCGGATCGGCGAGGCCGAGGACATCGCGGCCACCGTCGTGTTCCTGGCGTCGGGCGCCGGCCGGTACGTCACCGGCAAGATCATCGAAGTCGACGGTGGCTTGCAGGCTCCGAACCTGGAACTTGGTCTGCCCGATCTGTAGGAGGCGAACGCAGTGCGCGTGGTCCAGTGGAGTACCGGGAACGTCGGCCGCCACGCGCTGGCCGGGATCGACGCCCGCCCCGATCTCGAACTCGCCGGGGTCTGGGTTTCGAGCGAGGCCAAGGCGGGTGTGGACGCCGGGGAACTGGCCGGGCTCGGGCGGCCGTTAGGCGTCGCCGCGACGACCGACGCGGACGCGCTCATCGCGCTGAAGCCGGATTGCGTGCTCTACACGGCGATGGCCGACGACCGGCTGCCCGAGGCGGTCGAAGACCTGAAACGCTTCCTGCGCGCGGGGATCAACGTGGTCTCCAGCAGCCCCGTGTTCCTCCAGTACCCCGAAGGTGTCGTCCCGCCAGAGATGATCGAGCCGATCCGGGAGGCCGCCCGCGAAGGCGGCGCTTCGCTGTGGGTCAACGGTGTCGACCCCGGTTTCGCCAACGACTGGCTGCCGCTGGTGCTCACCGGTGTGTGCGAACGGATCGACGAGGTGCGCTGCCTGGAGATCCTCGACTATTCGACGTACGACAACGGCAAGGTCCTGTTCGACATCATGGGCTTCGGCCGGGAGATGGACGATCTGCCGCTGTTGCTGCAGCCCGGCGTGCTGTCGCTGGCCTGGGGCAGCGTCGTGCGGCAGCTCGCGGCCGGGCTGGACGTCGAACTCGACGCCGTCGAGGAGGTCTACGAACGGCTGCCGGCCCCCGAGACGTTCGAGATCGCTTCGGGAACGATCAAAGAGGGCACGGCGGCGGCGCTGCGGTTCGAGGTGCGCGGCATGCGCGGCGGGCGGGCGGTGTGCGTGCTGGAGCACATCACGCGCCTGCGCGGCGACCTCGGGCCGGACTGGCCGCAGCCGACCGGGCAGGGCTGCTACCGCGTCCAGGTGACCGGGGAACCTCGGTATGAACTGGACCTGCGCCTGGTCGGCACCGACGGCGACCACAACACGGCCGGCCTGAAGGCGACCGCGATGCGGCTGGTGAACGCGATCCCGGCGGTGGTGGCGGCTCCGCCCGGGCTGCTGACCGCGCTGGACCTGCCTTTGGTGACTGGCCGGGGCCTGGTCTCGCCCTGACCGCGCCTTCCCGTGACGGCATGGACGACACGCGTGATCAGACGGACGACACGGGCCGCGGCCAGGTCCTCTCGCGTGCCGTCCACCTGATCACGCGTGTCGTCCGTCTGGACACATGTGTCGTCCGTCTGGACACGCGACTCACCGCGGCGGGTCCCGGATGCCGGAAGTACGTGAAGGCCCCCTTCATTGCGTCTAGCGCAATGAAGGGGGCCTTCACGTACTGAAGAGCGTTACTTCTCCGCCTCGGGCTTCGGGTCCTCGGTCGCCTTGTCCGCGGCCGAGTCCCGGACGGTGTCCGGAGCCGCCGCCACGTCCGCGTGCGTCTCATCGGCGGGCTCGGCGGAGTCGCCGGAGTCCTCCCGCGGCACGTCCTTGCTCCACAAGGTTTCCGGCGCTTCCCGCGGCCCACGCTTGGCGGCGAGGACGAAATACACGATCGCCGCGACGAACAGCAGGATCGAGGTCCACACGTTGACCCGCAGGCCGAGGATGTGGTTCGCGGTGTCGGTCCGCATCATCTCGATCCAGAACCGGCCCGCGGTGTACCCGGCGACGTACAGCGCGAACACGCGGCCGTGGCCGAGGCGGAACTTCTTGTCCGCCCAGATGATCAGCAGCGCGACACCGAGGTTCCAGAGCAGCTCGTAGAGGAACGTCGGGTGCACCGGGCTGTCCGGCAGCGGGACGTGCCCGAGCGCGACGCCGTTCAGGAAGTCGTCCGGGTTGGTCGGGTTGTAGCGCTGGTAGATCTCCAGGCCCCACGGCAGGTCGGTGTGCGCGCCGTAGAGCTCCTGGTTGAAGTAGTTGCCGATCCGCCCGATCGCCTGCGCGATCACGATCCCCGGCGCGAGCGCGTCGGCCATCGCGGGCAGCGGGATCCCCCGGCGGCGGCAGGCGATCAGCGCGCCGACGGCGCCGAGCGCGATGGCACCCCAGATCCCGAGGCCGCCGTCCCAGATCTTCAGCGCGTTGAGCGGGTTCTTGCCCTCGCCGAAGTACAGCTGGTTGTCGGTGATGACGTGGTACAACCGACCGCCGACCAGGCCGAACGGCACCGCGAAGACGGCGACGTCGATGACCGTGCCCTTCGTGCCGCCGCGGTTCACCCAGCGCCGCTCGCCCAGCCAGATCGCCACGATGATGCCGGCGATGATGCAGAGCGCGTAGGCCCGGATCGGGACCGGCCCGATATGCCAGACGCCCTGGTCGGGACTGGGGATGGTCGCGAGGAACGCTGCCGAGGCGGTATTCACGTCGGCCACCGTAGCGCTTCGCCGGCTTCTTGGGGGCGTCAGCCCTCGACGGCGGCCAAATAGCCCGCGATCAGCGCCGACGCGACGTGCCCGATGGCCGCGTCGGGCGGCAGGAACACTTCGTCGTGCAGGCTGGGCGCGCCCGCCGTGTCGCCGAGGCCGACGAACATCATCAGCCCGCGGGTCATCCCGCAGTAGTGCGCGAAGTCGTCGGCGCCGAACGACCGGAAGTCGGTGTCCACGCCCGCCCCCGACCGGACGAGCCGCCGGTGCGCGCGCTGGGTGAGCCCGGCGTCGTTGTGCAGCACCGGCTCGCACGGGCTGATCTCCAGTTCCGCCCGGCAGCCGTGCGCCTTCGCGGTGCCGTGGACGACCTCGGCGAGCCCCTCCAGGGCGAGGTCGCGGTCGTCGGCGCGCATCAGCCGCAGCGAGCCCGACAGGCGGGCCTCGTTCGGGACGACGTTCGCCGTCGTCCCGGCTTCGATCCGCCCGACCGAGCAGACCGCACCGAACACCGGGTCGACCCGGCGGCTCGCGAGCTGCTGCAGGCTCACCACGATCTGGCTGAGCGCGAGGATCGGGTCCCGAAGCAGATGCGGGTAGCCGGCGTGCCCGCCCTGGCCGCGGACGACGACGTCGAATTCGTCGGTGGAGGCGTTGACCGGTCCCGGCACCGCCGACACCACGCCCGCCGCGAGCCTGGGCTGGACGTGCGCGCCGATGACCGACTCGACGCCGTACTCGGTGAGCACGCCCGACTCGACGATGTCCAGTGCGCCGGAGGGCGACGTCTCCTCACGCGGCTGCAGGAGTGCGAGCAGCGGCCGGGGCACGCCGACCACGGCGGCCGCGCGGCAGGTGGCGACGAGCGCGGCCATGTGCACGTCGTGCCCGCACGCGTGCATCAGCGACGTCTCCGAGGCCCACGGGATCCCGGTGCGTTCGGCGACCGGCAGCGCGTCCAGTTCGGTGCGAAGCGCCACGGCCGGTCCCGCCGCGGTGCCCGGCAGCAGCACGGCACGCCCGGTCTTGGCGACCGGGACCCCTTCGTCGATGCCCAGCGCCTCGACGAGGACCCGCGCGGTGTCCTCCTCGTCCCCCGACGCGCGCGGATCGGCGTGCACCCGGTGCCGCAGTTCGATCGCGGACGGCAGCTCCGCCTCGACGGCGGCCTCCCACCGGTCCTGCAGTTCGTCCAGTTCCGTCATGTCCCCTCCAGCCCGTACACCCGTTCGGCGTTGCGGTGTCCCACCAGCGCCGCTATCCGATGCGCGTCCACTTCGGACAGTACGTCCGCAGTGAGTCCCGCGTACAGGAAGTCGGACAGTCCTTGCCGGAACAGCGCGGTGCCGAGGTGGTACAGCTCGGCGAGCCCGAACGCGTCCGTGGAGAACAGCAGCTTCCCGAAGGGCACGATCTCCATTGTCTCCGCGATGATCGCCGGCGCACGATGACCGGCGTTGTGCGTCGCGAGTCCCACGTCGACGAACACGTGCTCGAACACCTGCGCCAGATACGCGGCGTTCCGGTGGAAGGGATAGTTGTGCAGCAGCATGATCGGCACCCCGTGTGACCGGGTGGCCCGCAGCAGCCCGGTGAGCAGCAGCGGATCGCAGCGATGCAGATCGACATCGGAGTCGCCGAAACCGACGTGGAACTGGATCGGCAGGGCCAGGTCGATCCCGGTCCAGATCAGGAACCGGTGCAGCACCTCGTCCGCGAGCCGGACCGGTTCGCCCGCCTCGATCCGCGCGAGCCAGCGGCCCGCCGCTTCGGTGACCTCGCTGTCCGTCGGCCGCTCTCCCGCAAGGTCGAGGCCGACCCGGTAGGCGGCGATGGACTTGAACCCGACCGCGGTCGTCGCGCGTCTCGCCAGCTCCGCCACGAACGCCGTCGCGAATCCGGCCGCGGTGGTGGATCCGATCACCGCTTCGGCGACCTGTTCGAGCCGGACGATATCCCGCGCGCGGGCGCCGGAGAGGGCCGCGAACTGCTCGGTCGTGGTCAGCGTGTCCGGCAGGAAGCCGCCGTCGAGCAGGAATTCGGTCGTGCCGGTGGCGCGCAGGAACCGCGCGTTGACCTCGGTGGCGCCCAGCTCGGCGCGGCGGGCCAGATAGACCTCGGCCGGGACGTGCGGCGGCAGGTCGAGCACCGGGGCGCAGCGGGCGCGGACCGCGAGCCCGATCAGCGAGTCGAACAGGGTCGTGCCCAGCGACGAGACGGTGTCGGCCTCGGTGAGCAGCTGTTCGAACTCGATCCGGCCCAGATCACCGGTGACGACGCCGTGGCAGTGGTGATCCACCAGCCTCGTCCGGGCGACGAACGGCAGGATCGGGGTTGCCGGCATGGGCGCGTCCCTTCTCGTGATCGACGAGTGCGGCCTCACCCTATGACCGGATCCGGGCGTGGCAAGGGCCTCCGATCGAGGCCAGGATGAGGAACCATGGTGAACCGGGAAGCACTGACCGCCCGCGCGACCGCTCTCACCGGGGAGCTCCGGGCCCGTGGTGTCGAGCTCGTCGCGCTGACCTTCGTGGACAACGCCGGGATCGCGCGGGTCAAGGCGGTGCCGCTGCGGAAGCTGCCGTCCGCGGCCGCGTGGGGTGTCGGCGCTTCGAAATCCTTCGACTTCTTCGGCTCGGACGACGTCATCACCGGCGGTGAGCATTCCCTGGGCCCGGTCGGTGACCTCCGGCTCCATCCGGACCTCGACGCGCTGACCGTGCTCGCCGGGCAACCCGGCTGGGCCTGGGCACCGGTGACGAAACTCGACCAGGAGGGCGAGCCGCATCCACAGGATCCGCGTGCCCTGCTGGCGGCCGCGGTGGACCGGCTCGCCGCCCGGGGACTGCGGGCACGGATGAGCTTCGAAATCGAATGGGTGATCACCGATGCCGGCGCCCCGGAGGATCCGACCTCGGCCACCGCGGGCCCGGCGTACGGCTACGCGAGGCTTTCCGAGCACGCGGACTATCTCCGCGCCCTGGTGTCCACTTTGGACCAACAAGGGCTCGGAGTCGAGCAGATCCATCCCGAGTACGCCGACGGTCAGTTCGAGCTGTCGGTCGCCGCGGCCGACCCGGTGCGCGCGGCCGACGTCGCCGTCCTGACGAAGGAGACGATCCGCGCGCTCAGCCACCGGCACGGGCTGAAGGCGTCCTTCACCCCGAAGTTCGCGCCCGCCGGCGTCGGCAACGGTGGGCATGTGCACCTGAGCGTCTGGGACGGCAGCCGGAACCTTTTCTCCGGTGGGGAAAGGGTTTTCGGGCTGACGCCTGCCGCCGAGTCGTTCAGCGCGGGCATCCTGCGGCGGCTGCCCGCGCTGCTCGCGATCGGGGCTCCGTCGGTCGTCAGCTATCTGCGGCTGGAGCCGCACCACTGGGCGGGCGTGTACGGCGCGTGGGGACTGGAGAACCGGGAGACGCCGCTGCGGCTGGTGCGCGGCGTCGCCGGGAACCGGGACTCGGCGGCGAACCTCGAGGTCAAATGCTTCGACCTGACCGCGAATCCGTATCTGCTGGCGGCCGCCCTGCTGTTCGCCGGGATGGCCGGAACGGACGAGGGAGCGACCCTTCCGGTGCCGCTCGACGTCGATCCCGGGACCTTGACCGAGGAGGAACGCGCCGCCCGCGGGATCGAGCGGCTGCCCCAGCGGCTGGAGGAGGCCGTCGCCGCGTTCGAGGCGGACAAGGGCCTGGCGGCCGCGTTCGGCGCTCCGCTGGCGACGACGATCGTGGACGTGCGGCGGGCGGAGATCGAGCGGTTCGCGCACGCGACCCCGGAGGAGATCACCGCGGCGCAGCGGTGGCGGCACTGAGCCTGTAGCGCGTGAAGGCCCCCTTCCCTCGGCTGAGCCGAGGCAAGGGGGCCTTCACGCGCGATCAAATCAAGCGGGGGCGACGGTCTTCCGCACACCGGCGGCCAGTTCGGCCGAAAGCTCGCGCACGGCGTCCAGTCCGCTCGCGGCGGCCGTCACCAGCGCGGAACCAACGATGACGCCGTCCGCGAATCCGGCGACCTGCGCCGCCTGCTCGCCGGAACGGACGCCGAGACCGACGCCGATCGGCAGGTCCGTATGCGCGCGGGTCCGCGCGACCAGGTCCTCGGCGTGCACGCCGACCTGGTCACGGGCGCCGGTCACGCCCATCACCGCGGTGGCGTACACGAAGCCCGAGGCGGCCTCGACGGTCTTCGCGATCCGCTCCTCCGAGGAGGACGGCGCGACCAGGAAGATCCGGTCCAGACCATGCTGCTCGGAGGCGGCCATCCACTCGTCGGCCTCGTCCGGGATCAGGTCCGGCGTGATCATGCCGAGCCCGCCCGCGGCGGCGAGATCCCGCGCGAAGCGGTCGACGCCGTAGCGGTGCACCGGGTTCCAGTACGTCATCACGACGGCCTTGCCGCCACGCGACGACACCGACTCGACGACCTCGAACAGGTGCTTGAGCTTGAAACCGCCGGAAAGCGCGCTCACCGACGCGGCCTGGATGGTCGGGCCGTCCATGACCGGGTCCGAGTAGGGCACGCCCACCTCGACCAGGTCGGCGCCGCCGTCGACCACCGCGGCCAGCAGGTCCTTCGACCCGTCGACCGTCGGGAAGCCCGCCGGGAGGTACCCGATCAGCGCTCCGCGACCCTCTTCGCGCGTCTTGGCGAAGAGTTCGGACAACCCGCTCATGCGTTCTCCACCAGGCCGAAGTACTTCGCGGCCGTGTCCATGTCCTTGTCGCCACGACCGGACAGGTTCACGATGATCAGCCCCTCGGGGCCGAGTTCGCGGCCCAGCACCAGCGCGCCCGCCAGCGCGTGCGCCGACTCGATCGCCGGGATGATGCCCTCGGTGCGCGAAAGCAGCTTGAACGCGTCCATCGCCTCGGCGTCGGTCACCGGCCGGTACTCGGCGCGGCCGCTGTCCTTGAGCCACGAGTGCTCCGGGCCGACGCCCGGGTAGTCGAGACCCGCGGAGATCGAGTGCGACTCGACGGTCTGGCCGTCTTCGTCCTGCAGCAGGTACGTCATCGCGCCGTGCAGGTTGCCCGGCGTGCCCTTGGTCAGCGTGGCGCCGTGGCGGTTGCCCTCGATGCCCTCACCGCCAGGCTCGAGACCGACGAGCCGGACCTCCGGGTCGTCGATGAAGCCGTGGAAGATGCCGATCGCGTTCGACCCGCCGCCGACGCAGGCCGCGACGGCGTCCGGCAGGCGTCCGGCCTGCTCCAGGATCTGGACGCGGGCCTCCTCGCCGATGATCTTGTGGAAGTTCCGCACCATCATCGGGAACGGGTACGGGCCCGCCGCCGTGCCGAACAGGTAGTGCGTCGTGTCGGCGTTGGTGACCCAGTCGCGCAGTGCCTCGTTGATGGCGTCCTTGAGCGTGCGCGAACCGGTCTTCACCGGAACGACCTCGGCGCCGAGCAGCTTCATGCGGGCGACGTTCAGCGCCTGCCGCTCGGTGTCGACCTCGCCCATGTAGACGATGCATTCCAGGTCCAGCAGCGCGCAGGCGGTGGCGGTGGCCACGCCGTGCTGACCGGCACCGGTCTCGGCGATGACCCGCTTCTTGCCCATCCGCTTGGTGAGCAACGCCTGGCCCAGCACGTTGTTGATCTTGTGCGAACCGGTGTGGTTCAGATCCTCGCGCTTGAGGAAGATCCGGGCGCCGCCGGCGTGCTCACCGAAGCGCTTGGCCTCGGTGAGCAGCGACGGACGGCCGGCGTAGTCGCGCAGGAGACGCCGGAACTCGTTGACGAAGTCCGGGTCGTTCCGCGCCTTGTCGTACTCGGCAGCGACCTCGTCGACGACGCCGATCAGTGCCTCGGGCATGAACCGTCCGCCGTACGGGCCGTAGTAGCCCCGGTCGTCCGGATCGTGCTTGCCGTGGGGTTCTTCGTGATACTCCGTGGTCATCGAGAAGGCCTCGGGCAGGCGGGGTGCGATCCGGCGGTGACGAGCTTGACCAGCGCGCCCTTCGGGTCACCCGAAGCGACGAGCCCTTCGCCCACGAGGACGGCGTCGGCGCCGTGACCCGCGTAGGACATCAGGTCGCCGGGGCCGCGCACACCGGACTCGGCGATCTTGAAGACGTCCATCGGCAGGCCGGGGGCCAGCCGCGAGAAGACGTCCCGGTCGACCTCGAGGGTGTGCAGGTTGCGGGCGTTGACGCCGACCACCTTCGCGCCGGCTTCGAGGGCCCTGTCGGCCTCTTCGGCGTTGTGGATCTCGACCAGCGCGGTCATCCCGAGGGATTCGACCCGGTCCAGCAACGCGATCAGGGCGTTCTGCTCCAGGGCCGCCACGATCAGCAGGACCATGTCCGCGCCGTGCAGCCGCGCCTCGTGGACCTGGTACGGGCTGACGATGAAGTCCTTGCGCAGCACCGGGATGTCGACCGCCGCACGGACCGCGTCGAGGTCGGCGAGGGAACCGCCGAACCGGCGCTGCTCGGTCAGCACGCTGATCACCCTGGCGCCGCCGTCGGCGTAGTCCTTCGCCAGCGCGGCCGGGTCCGGGATCTCGGCGAGATCGCCCTTGGACGGGCTGCGCCGCTTCACCTCGGCGATGACGCCGATACCGGACTCGCGCAGGGCCGCGAGCACGTCACGTGGGGGCGCGACCTGGGTCGCGCGCTTCTTCAGTTCGTCGAACGGCAGAACCGCCTCGCGCTCGGCGAGATCGGCACGGACGCCGGCGACGATGTCTTCGAGCACGCTCACCGGAGTCCCTCACCGGCCGTCGTACTCACTGATTCCTTCGCAAGGTCGCTCACAAAAACCTTCCCCTTCCCGCCGAAACGATGCTAACCCCCGCACGGATACGGCCTGGTTCCGGGTATGTCCGTTACTCCGAATGCCAACCGTGTCATCTTTCGCGGCGTAGATCTCGGAAACGCGCGTTTTCCGCGGCCATCACCGGGTCGCGGTGGGATCTTCACCTTCGGACAGCGCCTCCCACAGCTCGGTCTCCGGATCCTTGGCGGCCTTCTTCTTCGCCCCCGGCGCCGAGTACTTCGCGCCGAGGCGAGGCATCCGGCCCGCGCCCTTGATGGCTGCCAACCCGCCCGCCGTCACGAGAATTCCCCCGAGGATCGCGAGACCGCGGGCTCCCAGCATTTGAGCCACGGGCAAACCGTCGGCGAAGCCGCTGAACGAGCCGCCCGCCACGCCGATCCACACGGCGGCGACACCGGCCACGGCGAGTACCACGCCGAGCACCCGGCGTGGCCAGCCGCCGGTGGCGATCAGCCCCGCCGTGCCGGCGAGCGCCAGCAACGCGAGCGGAATCAGCGCGACCGCACGTTGTGAACCGGTTTCCGTGTACAGCACCGTGCCGCGCACGCCGCCGTCGCGGAACTCCGCGAACCAGACGAGCTGCGAAGAACCCCACAGCGCGACCGCGCCCAGCAGGAGGCCCACCACGGCGATCCACAGTGGACGCTTGGCCTTCTTCGCCGGGGCGTCAGACACGAGTGCTGTCACCCGCCGGGTCGAGCTCGTCCGCGGCGATCATCGTCTGCGCCGCCGCGACGGCGGAGAGCACGGTGCGGGCCTTGTTGAGCGACTCGTTGTCCTCGTAGTCGGCCACCGAATCCGCGACGACTCCCCCGCCGGCCTGGACGTACGCGGTGCCGTCCTTCATCAGCGCGGTGCGGATCGCGATCGCGGTGTCGGCGTCCCCGGCGAAGTCGAGATAGCCGACGACACCGCCGTAGAGCGCCCTGCGGGTCGGCTCCAGTTCCTCGATCAGCTGCATCGCGCGGACCTTCGGCGCGCCGGAGAGCGTCCCAGCCGGGAAACAGGCGGTGACGGCGTCGAAAGCCGTCTTGTCGTCGAGGAGTTCGCCGGTGACCGTGGAGACGATGTGCATGACGTGGCTGTAGCGCTCGACGTCGAAGAAGTCGACGACGCGCACGGTGCCGGGTTTGCAGACCTTGCCGAGGTCGTTGCGGCCGAGGTCGACGAGCATCAGGTGCTCGGCGCGTTCCTTCTCGTCCGCCAGCAGGTCCTTGGCCAGCTGCGCGTCCTCCTCCGGGTCGGCGCCGCGCCAGCGGGTGCCCGCGATCGGATGCGTGGTCGCGCGGCCGTCCCGCACGGTGACCAGCGACTCCGGGCTGGACCCGACGATGTCGAAACCGTCCAGGCGCAGCAGGTACATGTACGGGCTCGGATTGGACGTGCGCAGCACGCGGTAGACGTCCAGCGCGTCGGCCTGCGTCTCGATCTCGAAGCGTTGCGACGGCACGATTTGGAACGCTTCGCCCGCCTTGATCGCCTCGACCGCCTTCTCGACGGCCGCGTGGAAGTCCGGCTTGGAGCGGCGGCGGGTGAATTCGGGCGCCGGCCGGTCGAAGACGGCGGCCGTGGCCGGGGCCGCGACGTGCAGCTGCTTGGTCATCGCGTTCAAGCGCGCGACGGCGTCGTCGTACGCGGCGTCGACACGCTCGGCCGAGTCGTCCCAGTTGACCGCGTTGGCGATCAGCGTGACGGTGCCCTCGTGGTGGTCGAAGGCGGCCAGGTCGGTCGCCAGGAGCATGGTGAGCTCAGGGATGTCGAGGTCGCGCTCGGCGAGTTCGGGGAGCCGTTCGAGCCAGCGGACGGCGTCGTAGCCGATGTAGCCGACCATGCCGCCGGTGAGCGGCGGCATTCCGGGCAGCTGCTCGGTGTGGAGCGTGGCGACGGTCTCGCGCAGCACGGTGAGCGGGTCGCCCTCGGTCGGCAGGCCGACCGGAGGGGTGCCGGTCCAGACCGCCTCGCCGTCACGCACGGTCAGCGCGGCGGGGCTGTCGACGCCGATGAACGACCATCGGCTCCACGACGCGCCGTTCTCCGCCGATTCGAAGAGGAACGTCCCCGGCCGGTCGGCGGCGAGCTTGCGGTAGACCCCGATGGGGGTCTCGCCGTCGGCGAGCACGCGGCGGACAACGGGAATGACGCGACGGCCCTCGGCGAGCGCGCGGAACTCGTCGCGCGAAGGGCTGACCGAGCCGAGCCCCGACGGGCTGGCGTTAGCGGCGCTGACCATGCCGCTCATTGTGCTGCAACGCCCGGGCGGGCGGGGACGCGGGGATGAATTCAAAGAATGTTGAATTTCGTGCCGGGTCCGTTCATGATGACGCCATGGCTGTTGACGACACTACCGCGCGGCGCCGGGGACGGCGGCCCGGCGGACAGGACACCCGCACCGCGCTGATCGAAGCGGCGCGCGCGGTGTTCGGTGAGAGCGGCTTCGACGGCGCGACCGTCCGCACGATCGCGACGCGCGCCGGGGTCGACGCGGCGATGGTCAATCACTGGTTCGGCAGCAAGGAGGGGCTGTTCGCCCAAGCGATCCTGAAGCTCCCCTTCGACCCGCACGAACTGCTCGCGGAACTTCAGGACGGGCCCGACGAGGAGTTCGGCCAGCGGATCGTGCGCACCTTCCTCACCCGATGGGACGGCGCGGGCGGTGACGTGTTCCAGGCACTCGTCCGCAGCGTCGCCGGGCACGAACAGGCCGCGGCCGTACTGCGCGGGTTCTTCCAGAACTTCTTCACGAAGGTCATCGGCGGGCTGGGCTCGGACCGCGTCGAACTGCGGACCACGCTCTGCGCCTCCCAGCTCGTCGGGATGGGGCTGGTGCGGTACGTCGCGAAGTTCGAACCCATGGCGTCGAGCGAGATCGAGCCGCTGGTGACCGCGATCGCGCCGACCGTGCAGCGCTACCTGACCGGGAACATCGACTGAGCGGCTCCGGCGTGTGCGCCCTCAGATCACGCGAGTTCGCTCTCTGATCACGCAAGTTACGCCTTCAATCACGTGAGTTACGCCTTCAATCACGTGAGTTCGCCGTCTGGACACGCGAATCGCGCCCAAGACCTCCTTGCCCACCCTGACGGTGGTGAAGGAGGCCTTCACCACCCACCGACCGGATGGTGACGCCGCGCGTGAGGAGAAACGCAACTCGCGTGATCAGAGGCGGAACTCGCGTGATCAGAGGCGGAACTCGCGTGATCAGAGGCGGAACTCGCGTGATTGGAAGCGTAACTCGCGGGCCGGGTGACCTCCGGGCCTGATCATGTGCCGTCCGATCAGGCCGTGTCCGGCTCGATCTCCTTGACGGGAACCGTGTAGAGCGTGTCCTTCGAGAACCGTCCGCGCGGGAAGATCACGATCATGTCCGTTCCCTCGCCGCCGATGAAGACAGGGACTTTCTCGAGTCCCTTGAAACGTGGAGCGATCCGCAGCGACCTGCGGGTCTGAAGCAGCTTGTAATCGCGCTCGAGATAGACGTCGATCCTGGGGTACAACCAGCCGGGCCGCACGGTCGCCGTGGCCTCGCGCAAACCGGTCTTCGAAGCGGAGCGACGGCGGCTCTTCCAGAGCCAGGCGGCGTACAGACACGCCGGAATACCGTAGAAGGCCGCCAAAGACAGCGGGGACAGCACTTCGAACCGAGGATCTTCCGAAACTATCCGGCACACGACGAAGTAGGCCATCCAGAACACCGCCAAAGCGGTCGCCCGTTGTTCGAGAATCGACAGTCTCTCGATCAAGGGGGTGGCCACCTCTTCGTGGACCGTCGGCGCCACAAGGCTTTCGGTCACGTCATCGTCCGGAGTGGAGCGAGGCCTCCCGGCGACCCGCGGGCGTCGTCTCGGACCGTCACGCTCGGCTGATCTTCGCTTCCCACGCCCCAGTTTCATGCGCTGAGGTTAATCGAGAGAAGTGCCTTTTCCGGCCGACGAGTCGCATCTCGCTCCGGGGCAACCGCGAGCGCTCAGCGAGCGTGCAAGTCAGCAGGCGCGTCAGCCCGCGAGCAGCACCGCGATCAGCGCCAGCGTGCCGGGGACCACCTGCACGAAGAAGATCTTCTTGCTCGCCGTCGCCGTCCCGTAGAGCCCGGCCACGATCACGCAGGCGAGGCCGAAGATCTTGAACTGCCAGGCGGTGCTGCCGGTCGCGATCAGGCCCCAGATCAACGCGGCGGCGAGGAAACCGTTGTACAGCCCCTGATTCGCCGCGAGCGCGGAGCTCTCCTTCGCGAATTCCTCGGTGGTGCCGAAGGAGGCGCGGGCGCGCGGTGTGGTCCACAGGAACATCTCGAGCACGACGATGTACAGGTGGATCAGGGCGACGATGCCGACCAGGACGTTGGCGACGACATTCACGGATTCTCGCTCTCGTCGGCCAGCAACAGCCGTTCGTCGGTGTCGAAGCAGGTGTGCGTGCCGGTGTGACAGGCCGGGCCGGTCTGGTCGACGCGCAGGAGGACGGTATCGCCGTCGCAGTCGATCCGCACCTCGCGCACGTGCTGGACATGGCCGGAGGTCTCGCCCTTGACCCACAGTTCCTTGCGGCTGCGCGAATAGTAGGTGCCGCGCCGCGTGGTGAGGGTGCGCTCGAGCGCCTCGTCGTTCATCCACGCCATCATCAGCACGTCCGATGTGGAGTGTTCGACGACGACGGCGGCGATCAGCCCGTCCGCGTTGCGCTTCAAGCGATCCGAGAGGGCGGGGTCAAGCGTCATTCGTGGCTCCGAGAAGGTGCCGTTTCACCGGCATCGAGTTGAGCAGGACCGCCGTGTAGATGTACCCGGCGAACAGCAGCCCGGAGACGATCTTCACCCAGAAGAGTTCCGCCGCCAGCAGGGAAAGCGCGTGCAGCAATCCGAAGAGGAAGCTGACGACGAAACCGGCGAACCGCGCCGAAGACATCTTCAGCACCAGCCCCGCCACGACCAGGCCGCCGAGGACCAGCGACGTCCCCGGCAGCAGGAACGTCCTCGCGGTGGAGTACGGCGCGAACATGAGGATCACGGCCATCGCGATGTAGACGAGGGGAAGGCCGAGCAGCAGCGCGCAGACGACCTTGACCTCGGTGGAGGCCTTCCATTTGGCCAGGATCACCGGACCACGACTCCCCCGGCGCGCAGCGCGTTCTTGACCTCGCCGATCTTCAACTGCCCGAAGTGGAACACGCTGGCCGCGAGCACCGCGTCCGCCCCCGCCTCGACGGCGGGCAGGAAGTGCTCCAGCGCGCCGGCGCCACCGCTGGCGATCACCGGGACCCGGACCGCCGCCCGCACCTGGGTCAGGAGTTCGAGGTCGAAGCCGTTCTTGGTGCCGTCGGCGTCCATCGAGTTGAGCAGGATCTCGCCGACGCCGAGTTCCTCCCCGCGCGCGGCCCACTCGACGGCGTCGATCCCGGTGCCACGGCGCCCGCCGTGCGTGGTCACCTCGAAACCGGACGGAGTCGGCTCGGTCCCCTCAGGGACCCGGCGCGCGTCCACCGACAGCACGACGCACTGCGCGCCGAACCGGCGGGACGCCTCGCGCAGGAACTCCGGCCGCGCGATGGCGGCGGTGTTGATGCTCACCTTGTCCGCGCCCGTGCGCAGCAACCGGTTGACGTCGTCGTTCGTCCGCACGCCGCCGCCGACGGTGAGCGGGATGAAGACCTGCTCCGCGGTCCGGCGGACGACGTCGAAGGTGGTCTCACGGTCCCCGGAGGACGCCGTGACGTCGAGGAACGTGAGCTCGTCCGCGCCCTCGGCGTCGTACAGGCGGGCGAGCTCGACGGGGTCGCCGGCGTCGCGCAGGTCGGCGAAGTTGACGCCCTTCACCACACGGCCCGCGTCGACGTCGAGACACGGGATGACCCTGACTGCGACTGACATGGGGACAAGCGTAGTCAAGAGCCGTTCTAAGCTCGCGGGATGGCACAGGCGGGGCGGCGGCCGGGGCAGACCGAGACGCGGGAGGAGATCCTCGAAGCGGCGAGGCGCAGATTCGCCGAACAGGGGTACGACGGGGCGACCGTCCGCGCCATCGCGGCCGACGCCGGGGTCAACGCGGCGCTGCTGCACCATTTCTTCGGCACCAAGCAACGGCTCTTCGCCGCGTCGATGAACCTGCCGGTGGACCCGGGCGAGCTGGTCCCCCGGATCCTCGAAGGCCCCGAAGCGGAGATCGGCGAGCGCCTCGTCCGCGCGTTCCTCGGTCTCTGGCAGGCGCCGGACGGCCGCGCGCCGTTCCTGGCGATGATCCGGTCCGCGACCACCAACGAGCAGGTCGCGACCATGATGCGGCAGTTCCTGGAGCGGGCGGTGCTGGCGCGGGTCGCCGAAGCGCGCGGCGTGCCGAAGGTGCGGGTGGCCGGGATCGCCGCGCAGATGATCGGGTTCGCGCTGCTGCGCTACGTCATCGGGCTCCCGCCGCTGGTCAACGCCTCGGAGGAGGAGATCGTCGGGATGCTGGCCCCGGTCGCGCAGTACTACCTGACCCCCGGGACCGAAAAAGTTCGGCTCCCGATGCATCAGGACGGTGGTCTCGCGCGTCACTGGAGCGAGACCACCGGCTGAGGGGACACACGTGCCTGCGACCTTCGACGAGTTCGTCGCGGATCGCCTGGACGGCCTCCTGCGCTACGCGACCGTCCTGACCGACGACCCGTACCTGGCGCAGGACATCGTCCAGGAGGTGCTGCTGCGTGCCCAGGAACGCTGGCCGAAGATCGACCATCCGCCGACGTACGTCCGCCGGATGGTGACCAACGAGTACCTCTCGTGGCGGAGGCGCCTGGCGGTCCGCCGGGTGACGCCGTCGTCACCGGAAGCGCTCGACCTGATGAGCCCGCCGGTCTCCGATCACGCCATCGAGTACGGCGAACGCGACGCGATGCTGGACCGGCTCGCGAAGCTCCCGCGCAAACAACGCGCCGCGATCGTGCTCCGCTACTACGAGAACTACTCCGACGAGGAGATCGGCGCGGTACTCCGCTGCGCGACGTCGACCGTGCGCAGCCAGATCTCGCGCGCGCTCGCGACGCTGCGGGAAACCGAACCGTCCCCGTCCGTGCCCACGGGAGCCCGCAAATGACCCGACTGAGCGAAGAACACACCGAGGACCTGATCCGCGAGAGCCTCGAACACCTGGCGACGCGGGCGCCCGACGGTGCCGAGATCCGCGACGCGCTGAACCAACGGTCGCGAAGCCGCCCGAAGATGGCCTTGGCCCTGGTCGCGGCGGCGGTCGCGATCATCGCGCTCGGCGTGCCGCTGGGCCTGCGGGCCTACACCACGGTCACGCCGGCTTCCCCGCGCGACGCGGACTGGTCGGTGCTGCCGTACAAACCGGGCTGGCTGCCCGACGGCTTCACGGAGATGAGCCGCTCCGCGAAGCCCTATCCCGCGCCTCAGACCAGGATGTGGAACGGCGGCGAGGCGGGCCAGGTCCAGCTGACCACCACTCCGCTGGACGAACGGCGCGGGCCGTGGACCATCGCGCCCGCCCCGAACCAGATCATCGTGCACGGCCGGGTCGGCATGGTCTCGGAGGTCTACGGCGACGCGACGATGCTGACGTGGTCACCCGACGACGCGTACGTGCTGAACCTGACCCTGTACGGCGTGCGGGACGCGCGCGGCGTGGGTCAGCGGATCGCGGACGAGATGGTCAGGGACGGCCGCGCCCGGGTGTCGGGCGAACTGCGCTTCGGCCGGTTGCCCGCCGATCTGGCGCTGTCCGCGGTGAACCTGCCCATGGCGGTCGGCGGCGGCCGGACCGAGCTCGAAGCCACCCGTGCCGGGCAGCCCACCGCTCCGGCGGTCGTCACGGCGAGGCTCGGCGGCGAACGGCCGGACGACGGCGACGCCGCGCCCGTGCCGCTCAAGATCCGGGGCCTCGACGGTTTCGCCCTCCCCGCGCGGAACGGGCGGCTCGAGCGGCTGGACGAAACGGTCGCCGTCCAGGTCGAAGGCGGACGCTGGCTCACCGTGTCGGGAAAGCGGGACCGGGCGACGCTGCTCGACATCGCCGAGGGCCTGCAGATCGTCCCCGGCGACTACAGCTGGTTCGGGAAACCGCCGGAATAGTGGCGGGCGGGCGGCGGTTGTCGACGGCATGACGGACACCTACCGCTCCATCGCGTTCACCGAGTACGGCGACTCCGGGGTCCTGCGCGTCCTCGAACGCGAGCTTCCCGTGCCGGGTCCCGGCCAGGTGAGGGTCGCCGTCCGGGCCGCGGGGGTGAACCCGATCGACTGGAAGATCCGCTCCGGCCTGATGGCGGAGGTGTATCCCGCGAGGTTCCCCGCCGTCCCCGGCGGTGACATTTCGGGCGTGATCGACGCGGTGGGCGAGGGGGTTTCCGAGTTCGCCGCCGGTGACGAGGTCTTGGGGTCCGGTATCGGTGGGTACGCGGAGTACGTCCTCGCGGATCCCGCGAAGTTGGTCCGCAAGCCCGAGGCACTGTCCTGGGAGCTGGCCGCGGCGCTGCCGGCGGTCGTCAACACCGCCTATCGCGCACTCAACCTCCTGGATCTGCAGAAGGGCGAGACGCTGCTCATCGACGGTGCGGCGGGTGGAGTCGGCACCATCGCCGTCCAGCTCGCCGTCGCCCGCGGGCTCACCGTCGTGGGCACCGCGAGCGAAGCGAACCACGACTACCTTCGCTCACTGGGTGCCGTCCCGGTGCAGTACGGCGAAGGGCTCGCCGAGCGCGTACGCGGCGTCGCTCCCCAGGGCATCGACGCCTCCTTCGACGCCTCCGGACGCGGCTCGCTCGCCACCCTCGTCGAGCTGACCGGCGGCCCGAAGCGGGTCATCACCATCGCCGCGCCGGACGCGGCCGACCACGGCGTCCGCTTCACGTCGGGCTCCCCCGCCGAGCAGGTCCCCGGCTCGCTGGCCGAAGGTGCCGCGCTCGCCGCCGAAGGCAAGCTCGACCTGCCGATCGCCCGGGTGTACCCGCTCGACGAGGCGGCCGCGGCCCAGGACGAGAGCGAAGCGGGCCACGTCCGGGGCAAGCTCGTCCTGGTCCCGTGAACCTTCCCGCGACGGCGAGCTGGCTGCATCGGGACGCGAGGACCGGCGTCGAGGTCGCGTACTTCGAGCAACACGAAGGCGGCTGGCGGATCAGCGGGGCCACGACGGCGGTCGAGGACGGCGAATCCTGGTTCGTCGAGTACGCGATCACCGTCGACGCCACCTGGCATACGAGGTCGGCGGAGCTCTCCGGCCGGTCGGCGAACGGGGCCCGGCGCACGGTCCTCGAATCCGGCGGCGACGGCCGCTGGCGAGTGGACGGAGTCGCGGATCCGCGGCTCGACGGCTGTTTCGACGTGGATCTCGAATCGTCGTCGATGACGAACACGCTACCGGTGCACCGGCTCGGCCTGGCGCCGGGCGCCGCCGCCGAAGCGCCCGCCGTGTACGTCCGGGCGGGCGACCTCGCCGTGGAGCGGCTCGAGCAGCGCTACGAGCGGATCGGTGACCGCGATTTCGCCTACGCGGCACCGGTCTTCGACTTCTCCTGCGTACTGCGTTACGACCGGCACCTGCTGGTCCGCGACTACCCGGGCATCGCCGTCCGGCTGTCCTGAAACCCGCACCCCTTGACTCACGCTTCTCAACGGGCGCAGAATTAAACACATGGCTAATTCAGCGATCTCCGTGACGGGACTGAGGGTCGTCCGCGGCGGTCGCGAGGTCGTCAAGGACATCGCGTTCCGGACGCCGCGCGGCCTCATCACCGGTCTGCTCGGGCCGAGCGGCTGCGGCAAGACGACGCTGATGCGCTCGATCGTCGGCGTGCAGATCGTCGCCGCGGGCGAGGTCACCGTGCTCGGCCATCCCGCGGGCAGCCCGCCGCTGCGTCGGCTGATCGGCTACGCCACCCAGAACCCGGCCATCTACGCCGACCTCACCATCACGGAAGCCTTGCGCTACTTCGCGTCCGTCCTTCGCGCGCCGATGTCCGATGTGGACAGAGTGATCGCCGAAGTCGGGCTCACCGACCACGCGGGCAAACTGGTCGGCTCCCTGTCGGGCGGCCAGCACAACCGCGCCAACCTCGCCGTCGCACTGCTCGGGAAGCCCGAACTGCTCGTCCTCGACGAACCGACGGTCGGCCTCGATCCCGTGCTCCGCGACGAACTCTGGGCGCTGTTCCGCGGCCTCGCCGACGGCGGCGCGACGCTGCTCGTGTCCAGTCACGTCATGGACGAGGCCGCGCGCTGCGACCGGCTGCTGCTCATGCGCGAAGGCCGGATCCTCGCCGACGACACCCCGGCCGGGCTGCGCGAACGCACCGGGACGACCGATCTGGAGCAGGCGTTCCTGCGGCTCGTCCGCGAGACGGAGATGACCTCGTGAACCCCACGCTGACGCTCGCCACCGCCCGCCGCATCCTTCTTCAGTTGCGGCACGATCCGCGCACCGTCGCGATGCTGATCGTCGTCCCGTCGCTGCTGATGGTGCTGCTGCGCTTCGTCTTCAACTCCGAAGCGGTGTTCAGCCGGGTCGCCCCGGCACTGCTCGGCGTCTTCCCGTTCCTGATCATGTTCCTGATCACCTCGATCACCACGCTGCGCGAGCGCACCACGGCGACCCTGGAACGGCTGATGACCCTGCCGATCGGCCGGATGGACCTGCTCTTCGGTTACGCGATCGCGTTCGGTTCGATCGCGATCGTGCAGGTCGGCGTCGCCGCCGGGGTCTCGCTCGCCTGGCTCGGCCTCGACATCGCGGGGTCGATCGGGATGCTGCTGCTCATCGCCGTCCTCGACGCCCTCCTCGGGATGGCGCTCGGCCTGTTCGTGAGCGCGTTCGCGCGGACGGAGTTCCAGGCGGTGCAGTTCATGCCGCTGTTCGTGCTGCCGCAGATCCTGCTGTGCGGGCTGTTCGTCCCGCGCGGCGAAATGGGCTGGCTCCTGAACTGGCTTTCGAACGTGATGCCGCTTTCATACGCGGTCGAAGCGCTCACACGGGTGACCACGTCGGGCACCGTGGACGCGACCCTCATCCGGAACCTGCTCATCGTCGGGGCCTGCGCCCTGGCCGCGCTGGTGCTCGGCGCGGCGACACTGCGTCGCCGGACGCCCTAGACTTTCCACATGGGATCGGAGTTCGAGCGGATCGCCGCCGAGAAGTACGTCGTCCTGACCACCTTCCGCAAGAACGGCACCCCGGTGCCGACGCCGGTCTGGGCGGCGGGCGACGGCGGCGAGCTGGTGCTCTGGTCCGAGCGGAAGGCCGGCAAGGTCAAGCGCATCCGCAACAGCGGCCGCGTCGAGGTCCAGGCCTGCGACTTCCGCGGCGCCAAGACCCATGGTGACGTCGTCGCGGGCGAGGCGCGGCTGCTGGATCTCGACGAGACCGAACGGGTGCGCAAGGTGATCGCGCGGAAGTACGGGATCACCGGGCGGGTCACGATGTTCTTCAGCAGGCTGCGTGGGCCGAAGGACCGGACGGTGGGGATCGCCGTCAAGCTGGCGGAGTGACCCGGGGGGCAGATGCTCATGTCGCGAAAGCCACTTTCGGGACATCAGACGTCGCGAAAGTGGCTTTCGCGACGTGCCACCGGCTGCCGAACCGCCTGCCCCCACTGACGCTGCGAAAGTGGCTTTCGCGGCACCCCTCGGCCGGCACCGGCTCACTCAGGCCGCCTGCAGCGCCCGCAGCCCGGCCGCCAGCGCCGCCGAGTCGTGGTCCGGCCCGCATCCCTCGACCAGGATCAAATCGCCGGGGATGTGGTCGGCCCGCAGCGGCAGGATCTCCTGGTACGCGGGCGAGTCGTACCACTCCCGCGCGGCGTCCAGGCTCGGGAACTCGATGAGCACGAGCGCCCCCGGCCACTCCCCCTCGACGACGTGGACCCCGGCTCCGTGCACGAGGAACCTGCCGCCGAAGGGGTCGAGCGTGGCCTGGATCCGTTCCATGTACTCGAAGACCTCTTCGGCCAGCACGGCGGCGGGGCGAAGGTGGGCGAGTCCGTAGGCGGTCATGGTGTCCTCCAGGTTTCGTTGTCCTGGAAGGAATCCTGACCGAGCCGGCGCGTGGCGTCGATTACCCGGGAGGTAAAGCTCAGAACTCCGCGACGGCCGCGAGCGCCTCGGGCAGGGTGAACGCGCCGGCGTAGAGCGCCTTGCCGACGATGGAGCCTTCGACACCGTCGCGGGCCAGCGCGGCCAGCGCGCGGAGATCGTCCACACTGGACACACCGCCGGAGGCGATGACCGGCGCGTCGGTGCGGGCGGCGACCTCGCGGAGCAGGTCGATGTTCGGCCCCTGGAGGGTGCCGTCCTTGCTCACGTCGGTGACGACGTAGCGCTGCGCGCCGTCGCGGTCGAGCCGGTCGAGGACCTCCCAGAGGTCACCGCCGTCCTGCGTCCAGCCGCGGGCGGACAGCCGGTGCCCGGCCTCGGTGATCCGCACGTCCAGCCCGATGGCGACGCGGTCGCCGTAGGAGGAGACGACCTTCGCGGTCCACTCCGGGTCCTCCAGCGCCGCGGTGCCGAGGTTGACGCGGCGGGCGCCCGTGGCCAGCGCGGCCTCCAGCGAGGCGTCGTCGCGGATGCCACCGGACAGCTCCACCTGGACGTCGAGCTTGGCCACGACGTCCGCGAGCAGCTCGCGGTTGGAACCCTTGCCGAACGCGGCGTCGAGGTCCACCAGATGGATCCACTCCGCCCCGTCGCGCTGCCAGGCGAGCGCCGCCTCCAGCGGGCTGCCATAGGAGGTCTCGGTGCCGGCCTCGCCCTGGACGAGTCGCACGGCCTGGCCATCGGCCACATCAACGGCGGGAAGGAGCGTGAAAGTCACGCGCCCACTCTAAGACAGGGTGTTCAGCCAGTTGCGCAGCAGGTGCGCCCCGGCGTCCCCGGACTTCTCGGGGTGGAACTGGGTCGCCCAGAGCGGCCCGTTCTCGACGGCGGCGACGAAGTCCTGGCCGTGGTTGGCCCAGGTCACCTTGGGCTGCTGCCCGGCGAGGCCGGAGTCCAGTTCCCAGGTCCGCGCGGCGTAGGAGTGCACGAAGTAGAACCGCGTGTCCGCGTCGAGCCCGGCGAACAGCTGTGAATCCTCCGGGGCGCGGACGGTGTTCCAGCCCATGTGGGGCAGGACGTCGGCCTCCAGCCGGTCGACCGTGCCCGGCCACTCCCCGGCGCCCTCGGCCTCCACGCCGTGCTCGACCCCGCGTTCGAACAGGATCTGCATGCCGACGCAGATGCCCAGCACGGGACGGCCGCCGGCGAGACGCTTGCCGATGATCTTCTCCCCCGACACCGACCGCAGCCCCTCCATGCAGGCGGAGAAGGCGCCGACACCGGGGACGACCAGGCCGTCGGCCTCGAGCGCGGCATGCGGGTCGGCGGTGACCTCGACGTCGGCGCCGGCGCGCTGGACGGCGCGTTCGGCGGAGCGGAGGTTGCCGGACCCGTAGTCCAGGATCACCACGCGAGGAGTAGCCACGCTCTCCAGGCTAGCGGACCGGATTTTCCCCGGATTCCCCGTTTCGACCTTCACTCTTCTGGGTAATAGCGACTCCGAGTGAAAGGCCGGCGCAGGACCGCCTGCACTTTTGGAGGAACGATGCAGGACGCCGACGAACTGACCCGCCTGCTCAGCGCCTGGCGGGACGACATCGAGAGCGTGCCTTTCCCTACCTTCGCGGAGCTGCTGATCCCGGCGCAGAAGCGGCGCTCCGCCCCCGCCCGGACGGCCACGGCATCGGTTCAGGTGACGAAGACCACCGGATGGCGGAATCGCTGACACTCGACTCCGGTCGCGTGTGTGGTTTTCTTCATGGGAAGACGACCCACCGAGCCGACCAGGAGTGACCGCATGAGCAGCAGCCCGGATCCGCGCGACTTCCTCGATCTCGACGCCGAGCTCACCGCCGAGGACCGGGCCATGCGGGACGCCGTGCGCTCCTACGCCCAGGACCAGCTCCTGCCGAACGTGGCCGAGTGGTACGAGACGGGCGCGCTGCCCGCCACCGAGCTCGCCAAGGGATTCGGGCAGCTCGGGCTGCTCGGCATGCACCTGGAGGGTTACGGCTGCGCCGGGACCAGCGCCGTCGCCTACGGCATCGCCTGCCGGGAACTGGAGGCCGTCGACTCCGGGTTGCGCAGCTTCGTCTCGGTGCAGGGTTCGCTGGCGATGTACGCGATCCACAAATGGGGCACCGAGGAGCAGAAGCAGGAGTGGCTGCCCCGGATGGCCGCCGGTGAGGCGCTCGGCTGCTTCGGCCTGACCGAGCCCGACGCCGGCAGCGACCCCGGCAGCATGCGGACCCGCGCGGTGCGCGACGGCTCGGACTGGGTGCTGAGCGGTACGAAGATGTGGATCACCAACGGGACCGTCGCCGACGTCGCGGTCGTCTGGGCGCAGACCGACGAAGGTGTGCGCGGTTTCGTAGTCCCCACGAACACGCCGGGTTTCACCGCGAACGAGGTCAAGCACAAGCTGTCGCTGCGAGCCTCGCTGACCGCGGAACTCGTGCTCGACGGCGTCCGCCTGCCGGATTCGGCGGTATTCCCCGAGGTCAGGGGCCTGCGCGGACCGCTGTCCTGCCTGAACGAGGCGCGCTACGGGATCCTGTTCGGCGTCGTCGGCGCCGCTCGCTCCTGCTACGAATCCGCGCTGGAGTACACGCTGAGCCGGGAACAGTTCGGCAAACCGCTGGCCGGGTTCCAGCTCACCCAGCGCAAACTCGCCGATCTCGTCGTCGAGGTCAACCGCGCCGGGCTGGTCGCGCTGCGGATCGGACGGCTCAAGGACGCCGGAACGCTGCACCACAACCACGTCAGCTTCGGCAAGCTCGCCAACGTCCGCTCCGCGCTGGAGGTCGCGAGGACCGCGCGCGCCATGCTCGGCGCCAACGGGATCTCGCTGGAGTACCCGGTGATGCGGCATATGTCGAACCTGGAAACCGTGCTGACCTACGAAGGCACCGAAGAGATGCACGCGCTCTCGCTCGGGCAGTCGGTCACCGGGCTCGCCGCCTTCCGCTGAGTTTTCCGGAACGCCGATCGAGGGACGACGCCTGCCGTCGTATATCTGCTTGCGTGTATATATAGGCTCGTATATGTTGGCTGTCATGACCGCTACCGTGCAGCAGCGGCTGGCGGCGATCTCGGAGCCGAACCGGTTCCGGATCGTCGAGCTGCTCAAAGAGGGACCGCAGCCGGTCGGCGCCATCGTCGACGCGCTCGGCCTCGGTCAGCCGCAGGTGTCCCGGCACCTGAGGCTGCTCGCGGAGGCAGGCGTGGTCGAGGCGACCAAGCGGGCACAGCAGCGGATCTACCGGTTGCACCCCGAAACGATGCAGCTGATCAGCGACTGGGTGCGAGGTTTCGCGACGCTGTGGGCCGGACGGATGGATCGTCTCGGCTCACTTCTCGACGACGACCGCCCGTTCGAACCGAACCCGTGAGGAGGCCGGCCGTGCCCGACGGCATCGAGATCGACAGGGCGAACAACACCGTCCACATCAGCCGCACCTACGCCGCGGGCGTCGACCGTGCGTGGTGGGCGTGGACCGACGCCGAGGCGATCCGGCGATGGTGGGGCCCGCACGGCTGGGCGGCCACCGTCTACGAGATGGACGTGCGACCCGGCGGCCGCTGGCGGTTCCAGATCGCGCCGGAGGACGGCTCGGCGGCCGCGGTACGCAGCGTCGCCACTTACACCGTGGTCGAGCCGTGTGCCGAACTGGCCTACGAGGACGCGTTCGCCAACGAGGCGTGGCGGCCCGACGGCACCGGCACCTTCCCCACCAAGGTCACCTTCGCCGCCGCGGGCATCGGCTGCACCGTCGAGGTCAGCGCGGCCTTCTCCGACGGCGCGGCGCTGCGGCGCGCTGTCGAACAGCACATGGCGGACGGCTACGCCGAGGCGCTCGAACGCCTCGGCGGCGTACTGGACACCCCGAACGACTTCACCTGAGGAGAACCGACCATGGACACCATCACCTCGGCCGACGGCACCACGATCGCCTACGAGAAGACCGGCTCCGGTCCCGCGATCATCGTGGTCAGCAACGTCGCGGAGGACCACACCTCCGTCGAAGGCCTGGTCACGGCGCTGGCCAAGGACTTCACCGTGCTCACCTTCGATCGCCGTGGCCGTGGCGCCAGCGGCGACCCGCAGCCCTACGATCCGGCGCGCGAGATCGAGGACATCTCGGCGCTGATCGACGTCCTCGGCGGCTCCGCGGCCTTGACCGCCGGATCCGGCGGATGCGGGATCGTCCTGGACGCGGCCAGCGCG
Source organism: Amycolatopsis roodepoortensis (assembly GCF_024628825.1). Classification (NCBI taxonomy): domain Bacteria; kingdom Bacillati; phylum Actinomycetota; class Actinomycetes; order Pseudonocardiales; family Pseudonocardiaceae; genus Amycolatopsis; species Amycolatopsis roodepoortensis. The sequence continues at coordinate 7,976,888 of NZ_CP102415.1, read as the reverse complement.
CTGGGCGAGAAGGTCAGCGGCCTCTACCTGTACGAGCCCCCCTTCATCGTCGACGGCTCCCGGCCGCCGGTTCCCGCCGATTCCGTCGAGCACATGGAAGCGCTCGTCGCGGCGGGCAAGCGCAGCGAGGCGGGCGAGTACTTCATGCGCGAGGTGGTCGGCGTCCCCGCCGAATACCTCCCGATGATCACGCAGGACCCGTCCTGGGAGAAGACGACGGCGTACGCCCACACCTACGCCTACGACGGCCGGATCTGGCGCGGTCTCCAGGACGGCACGCCGTTGCCCACCGACCGCTGGAGCATCGACGCGCCGATCGCCGTCGCCGTCGGCGGCAACGGCGAGGCGTTCATGCGCACCGGCGCCGAGGCACTGGCCGCGATCCTGCCGAACGTCACCGTGCTGACCCTGGAAGACCACGACCACAGCGCTTTCTGGATGGCCCCGGAACCCGTCGCCGGGCAGATCCGCGACTTCCTGCTCGGCTGAGCGCCGGAAACTGTCGGTGCGGACCTCTAGGGTCCGCGCATGACCGATTCCCCCGAGTTCCAGTCCGTCGTCGAGCTGCGCCGGTACACGCTGCACACCGGCCGCCGGGACGAGCTGATCGAGCTCTTCGAGCGCGAGTTCGTGGAGAGCCAGGAAGCCTGCGGCATGCGCTTGTTCGGCCTCTTCCGCGAGCCGGCCGAGCCGGACAGGTTCGTGTGGCTGCGCGGTTTCCGGGACATGGAGTCCAGGCGGGCCGCACTCGAATCGTTCTACTACGGGCCCGTGTGGCGAGCGCACGGGCCCGCGGCGAACGAGACGATGATCGACGCCTCCGACGTCCTCCTGCTGCGCCCGTCCGGGCCGGGGTTCCCCGCTCCCGGCGGCGCCGGGGATTCCCGGGTGCTGGTGACGGTGTGCCATCCGATCGGTCCCGTCAAGGAGTTCTCCGAGCACTTCGCGGAGAACGTGGCGCCCGCCCTGCGGGAATCCGGCGTGGAGACGTTTGGCCACTTCGAAACCGAGCCCGCGGAGAACACCTTCCCCCGGCTGCCCGTGCGGGAGGACGAGCGGGTGTTCGTCTGGTTCGCGAAGGCCGCGGACGAACACCGCGAACTCCTCGCCCGGACAGGCGCCGAACTCGCGAGCCGCCTCGAACGTCCTTGGGAACAGCGGGAACTGACGCCGACCGCGCGGTCAGCGCTGCGCTGAAAGGAGGTCGGCGAGTCCGTCCGGGTACAGGATCGCCTTGCCGCTGGCCACGTCGGCCATCGGCAGCCAGTGCACGCGCGCGCCTTCGTCGAGCACCACGCCGACCTCGTCGCGCTCGTAGAACGCCTTGTCCGTCAGGTCCGCGGTGAACAGGAACACGATCTCGTGCCCCGGCCTGCCTTCGTAGGTGTACACGTTCTCCAGTACGGCGATCTGCTCGACCGAGGTCAGTTCCGCCGCGAGTTCCTCCTGGAATTCGCGGTGCAGCGCCTCGGCGGCGGTCTCCCCGAACTCGATCCCGCCGCCGAGCGGGCGGTGGTAGGTCACCCCTTTGGTGTGATCACGGCCTTCGAACACGAGAAGGTCTTCACCACGCCGGATGACCCCGAGCGCGAGCGGGCGGATCTTCGTCATCCTGGTGACGCTAGCGGAGGAATTCCTTGACGGACAAGGCGATCGAGCCGGCGTCGAGGCCGTGTGCGAGGTCGTGGTCGGCCATTTCGCCGTAGATCCGTACTTCCGCGTCGCGCCGGACGCCGAGGGAGAGCAGCCGGAGCGGCGTTTCGGACAACGCGCCCGTCACCGCGTGCGCCGACGTCCCCGCGAGGTACGGCTCGATCAGCACGACGTCGGTGGTCCCGGCGGCGTCGACGGCCGCGCGCAGCCCGGCGGCGTCGAACGGCCGGACGGTCGAGGTGTAGAGCACGGTCACGTCGAGGTCGGCGGTCGCCTCCAGCGTCCGGTCGAGCATCGGCCCGACGGCCACCACGACCCCTCGCCCACCTTCGCGCAGCGTCTGCAGGCCCGCGCCCAGATGCGCTTTCGCGTTCTCCTGCGCGGAAAGCCGGAGGTAGACGCGCCCGTCGCCCGGGATGGACTCGAGCAGCAGCCGTCGTGCCTCTTCGGGATGCCCCGGCACGTGCACGGTCCAGCCCGGCAGCGTGTCGATGAGGGCGACGTCGCCGGGCGCCTGGTGGGTCCGCCCGGCGGTCGGCATGTCGTAGGACGCGCCCGAGGACACCAGCACGGCCCCGACATCCTGGTGCCCGAGGTCGAGTTTGACCTGCTCGAAAGCCCGCTCCACGAGGAAAGACGAGAAGGTGTGGACGATCGGGCGCATCCCGGCCAGCGCGAGGCCGCCCGCGGTGCTCATCATCAGTTGTTCGCGGATGCCGACGTTGAGCACCCGGTCGGGATGTTTCCGCGCGGCGAAGGCGAGTTGTGCCGCGGAGATGTCGGCGAGCACGACGGCGACGTTCGGGTCGGTGTCGAGCGCGTCGGCGGCGGCTTCGAGGAACGTTTCACGCATGTTCACGGGTTCAGCCCTTTCGCTCGACGGTCGCGACCACGGCGAGCGGCCGGTCCGGATGCGGTGTGGTGAAGGCTTCGTGGAGCGCGTCGTGATCGCGGCCGTCGACGGTGCGGGTCGTCCAGCCTTCGACCTCGAACCGGCGCGCGATCCCGCCGGGCCAGCCGTGGGTGGCCGAGGAGTTGTCGATGACGACCGCGGTCAGCTGCGGCATGCCGATCCGGCCGGCGACCGCGATGGCCTCCTGGTTGGAGCCTTCGTCGAGCTCCGCGTCGCCGATGAGGGTGACGACCTTGGCCTCACGGAATCCCTTGGCGCGCAGGCCGAACACGGTACCGATGGCCAGCGGGAGACCGTGCCCGAGCGAACCGCTGGAGATCTCGGCCACGGGCAGCCTCGCCCGGTCGGGATGGTGACCGAGCCGGGACTCGGCCGAGGTCCAGTCGGCGAGTTCCTCCTCGTGGATGAAGCCCTTCTTCGCCAGCACCGCGTAGTAGGCCATCGGGCCGTGGCCCTTCGACAGCAGAAAGCGGTCGCGGCCCGGGGCACGGACGTTCTCCGGGGTGATGTCGAGCACACGGTCGTAGAGCACCCACAGGACGTCCACTGTGGACTCCGCGGCGGCCTGATGCTTCTCGTCGCCGGTCATCAACGAGATCAGCCTCGGCAGATCCTCGTAGCCGGTCTTGGTGTCGGTGGTCATGAACCGAGGTTGCAACCTCGACTTAGGTCGAAGTCAAGGCTAGCCTGGCGACGTGACGAGACTGGCTGAACACCTGAGCATCGGGCAGGTCGCCGACCGCAGCGGCGTGCCCCACACGGCTTTGCGTTTCTACGAGGACAAGGGGCTGATCAGTTCCGAGCGTTCGGCGGGCAATCAGCGCCGGTACTCGCGTTCGGTACTGCGCCGGATCGCCTTCATCCGCGCCGCGCAGCGGGTCGGGCTCAGCCTGGACGACATCAGCTCGGCACTGGAGACCCTGCCCAAGGACCACGCCCCCACCAAGGCCGACTGGGCCCGGCTGTCGCGGGGCTGGCAGGACGAGCTCGACGCGCGGATCGACGCGTTGCAGCGCCTGCGCGACAGGCTGACCGGATGTGTCGGCTGCGGTTGCCTCTCCCTGCGCAGTTGCGGGCTCTACAACGCCGACGACCAGATGTCCCGCTTCGGCCCCGGCGCCGGGAAACTGCGCCCGGCGTCCGAGGGTGGCATCTGAATTCCGTTGCCACGCGGGTGCCGGACGTGCGTCACTGTGACTCGAAATGGACAAGAAACACCTCATCCGGGTCTCGAAACGACTCTCCCGGCATCTGCGCCACGCACCCGGCGACATCGGCGTCACCCTCACCCCTGACGGCTGGGTCGACGTCGACACACTCCTGGCGGCCTTGCGCCGCAACGGTTTGCCGCTCACCCGCGCCGAACTCGACGAAGTGGTCGAGGGCAACGACAAGCGGCGCTTCGCCTTCGACGATTCCGGCCTGCGGATCCGCGCCAGCCAGGGCCACAGCGTCGACGTCGACCTCGCCCTGCCCGCCGCGATCCCGCCGGACGTGCTCTACCACGGCACGGTCTCCCGGTTCCTCGACGCGATCCTGCACGAAGGGCTCCGGCCGATGAAGCGGCACGCCGTCCACCTTTCGGCGACCGTGGACACCGCGCGGACGGTCGGGGCGCGGCGCGGCGTCCCGGTGCTGCTCGCCGTGGACGCCAGGGAGATGACCGCCGCCGGGCACGAATTCCAGGTGAGCGCGAACGGCGTCTGGCTCACCGCCGCCGTTCCGCCGGAATTCCTGCGCCGTCTCCCCTAGGCCGTGTCCGGTAAGTCTGTTCGATGGGCTTCGTGATCCAGGTGGTTCCTGACGGTGCGGGCGGGTCGGCCTCGTACCGGGTCGTACTCGCGGCCTAGACCAGGCCGTTGGCCCGCAGGAGCCCCAGCGTGCCCACGGTGAACATCCCGTTCCACTCCAGCGCGGCGGCCGGCGAATAGCTCGTGTAGTCGACGCGCCAGCCGCCGTCGTCGTGCTGCCCGCCCGCCACCCTGCGCAGATCCGCTTCGATGACCTCGGGCCGGAAGAGCTTCCGTGCCGGGCCGCCGGGTTCCGGCGCGAAGTCGAGCGGGCGCATGGCCTCGCCTTCGATCCCGCCGCCGACGGCGACCACGCCGTCGTCCGGGACGAACCGGCCGAGCTTCTCGACCAGACGCGTGTCGCCCAGGGCGTCCACCAGCTTCATCGCGAAGGCGAGCACGAGCGCGTGCGGTGCCTCGTCGAGCTTCTCGATCTCCTCCAGGCAGTAGCCCGTGGCCTTCGCCAGCCAGGGATGCGCGGCGACCGCGGGGTCGTGCGCCGCGACGCGGTGCGCGGTCACCGCGACGATCGCGGTGATCTGCAGCGAGGAGACCGTCGGATCCGCGCTCGCCCAGAACGGCGCGCTGCCGACGGGATCCGGCATCGGCAGCGCGAACGGGATTCCGCCGTCGGGCAGGGAGATCGAGGCGAGCCAGTCGCAGAGTTCGGCCGCACGCGGACTTGTCGACTTGCCGACGTCGGCGAAGACCTCGAAGGCGTGCAGCGCACCGGCGGGCTGGCTTGTCGCCGAGCGGCAGTCGGGTTCGAGCCCGTGGCCGTAGCCCCCGTCGGGATTGCGGTACGCCTCCAGCGCGGCGAGCGCCGCCGCCGGATCACCGTCGCGGAAGAGGACGTCGAAGCGCCGCCTGTCGAGCAGCCGGGCCTGGGTGGCCATGAACGTGGCCGCCGCGTTCAGATCGATGTTCATGCCGACAGGGTCGCGCGGATCGCGGCACCTGTCTTGAACACATCGGTCACGAACGGCGGCGCGGGCGGTTGTAGAGCTTGCGGCCGACGACCAGGAGCGTTTCACGCAGCGTCTCGTCGTCGAGCGAAGCGACCTCGGGCGAGCCGCCGGCGAGGGCGATACCGGCGAGGAGCACCTGCGCGGTGACCATCCCCAGCGCGTCCGGCTCCGGGCCGGCGAGGATCTCCAGCAGCCGGTTCTTGAAGCTTTCCGAGCGGTGGACGGATTTTTCGATCGCGCGGGCGATACCGGGGTCGCTGGAGAACAGGGCGACCAGCGCGCGGTGCCGCACCACGAGATCGACGAAACCGTCGAGCAGGTGGTCGATCTGCGCGCCACGGGTGCGCTGGGCGCGGGCGTCGTCGACGATGCCTTCGAGCTCACGCAGCACGGGTTCGGCGACGGATTCGGTGATCTCCGCCTTCGTCTTGAAGTGGTAGTAGACGGCGGCCTTGGTGACGCCGAGGGCGTCCGCGATCATCTGCAGCGAGGTGCCTTCCACGCCATGTTCGGTGAACAGCCGCAACGCCGTGCCCAATAGTCGCGTGCGGGTGTCCTCCACGTGGACGACGTCCATGTTCCCTCCTCGTTCAGCCGTCGGAGATTACGTCAAGCGTGGCCGCCCGGCCAAACGAGTACTAGCCGTGCGGCTAGTCACACACTTGCCGATCGGCTTGTAGGCCCCTAGCCGATCGGCTAGCTTGAAATGAACCTGAACGAGTGAACGGGAGACTTTCGTGGCCAGCTTCCTGTACCGCCTGGGCCGGTTCTCGTTCCGGCGCCGGGTCCTGGTGACGGCGGTGTGGGCCGCCGTCCTGGTGGCCCTCGGCGCGGGCGCGCTGACCCTGTCCGGCCAGCTTTCGAACTCGGTGACCATCCCCGGTACCGAATCGCAGAAGGCGATCGACCAGCTCGCCGACCGCTTCCCGGAAGCCGCCGCGGGTGGCGCGACCGCCCGCGTCGTCATCTCGACGCCCGGAGACATCACCGACGAGGCCGGACGAGCGGCGATCACGGGTCTCGTCACCGGGCTCAAGGACGCGCCGAAGGTCGCAGGCGTGGCCGACCCGCTGCAGATGCACGCCATCTCCCCCGACAAGCACGTCGCGCTGGCGCAGGTCAGCTACCGCGTTCCGGGCTTCGAGCTCACCGACGCCGACCGCGACGGCCTGATGGCCGCCGCGGATTCCGCCAGGGCCGCCGGGTACACCGTGGAATTCGGCGGTGACGCCGTCCAGGCGATGCCCGCCACGAACGCCACCGAAGGCCTCGGTGTCGCCGTCGCCGCGGTCGTCCTGATCATCACCTTCGGCTCGCTGCTCGCGGCCGGGATCCCGCTGCTGACCGCGCTCATCGGCGTCGGCATCGGCATGGCGGGGATCACCACGGCGTCCGGTTTCCTCGAACTGAACACAAACACGCCGGTGCTCGCGCTGATGATCGGCCTCGCCGTCGGCATCGACTACGCGCTCTTCATCGTTTCCCGCTACCGGCACGAACTCACGATCGGGCGGGATCCGGAGGAAGCCGCCGGACGCGCCACCGGCACGGCGGGCTCCGCGGTGGTGTTCGCCGGGCTGACCGTGATCATCGCGCTGGCCGGCCTGACCGTCGTCGGCATCCCGTTCCTCGGCGAGATGGGCATCGCCGCGGCGATCACCGTCGCCATCGCGGTCGTCATCGCGCTCACCCTGCTGCCCGCCGTGCTCGGGTTCGCGGGCGGCAAACTGGCGGGCGGCAAGATCCGCCTGCGCCGCAAGGAAAACGCGACGACACACGGCGAGCGCTGGGCACGTTTCGTGGCCCGCCGCCGGATCCCGGTGCTGATCGCCGCGATCGCCGGTCTCGCGATCGTCGCCATCCCGGCCGCGAGCATGCAGCTCGGCCTGCCGAACGACAGCACCGCCGCGCCGGACACCACCCAGCGCAAGGCCTACGACACCGTCGCGCGCAGCTTCGGCGAAGGCGCGAACGGACCGCTGGTGATCGTCGTCGACCTGAGCGGCAGCGCCGACCGCCAAGCCGCGCTCCAGCAGGCGGCCGCGGGCATCGGCGGCCTCCCCGAACGCCCGATCGTCACGCCGCCGAAGACCAACCGGGCCGGTGACCTGGCGCTGCTGACCGTCATCCCGAAGAGCGGCCCGAGCAGCACCGCGACCGAAGACCTGGTCAGCGACATCCGCGGCCTGAACGCGGGCCTCGGCACGGCCACCGGCGCGTCGCTGGCGGTGACCGGCCAGACCGCGGCCAACATCGACGTCTCGGAGAAACTCGCCGACGCGATGCTGCCCTATCTCGCGCTGATCGTCGGGCTGGCGTTCCTGCTGCTGATGCTGGTGTTCCGGTCGATCGTGGTCCCGCTGAAGGCGACGCTGGGCTTCCTCGGCTCCGTGGTCGCGACGTTCGGCGCCGTGGTGGCGGTGTTCCAGTGGGGCTGGCTCACCGACCTGCTCGGCGTGAAGACGACCGGACCGATCATGAGCATGCTGCCGATCCTGCTGATCGGCGTGCTGTTCGGGCTCGCGATGGACTACCAGGTGTTCCTGGTGACGCGGATGCGGGAGGAGTACGTCCACGGCGCCGACCCGCAGCAGGCGATGGTCACCGGTTTCCGGCACGGCTCCCGCGTCGTGGTCGCCGCCGCGCTGATCATGATCAGCGTGTTCGCCGGGTTCGTCCTCGCGGAATCGGCACTGATCCAGTCGATCGGGTTCGCGCTGGCCTTCGGGGTGCTGGTGGACGCCTTCGTGATCCGGATGACCCTCGTGCCGGCGCTGATGTCGCTGCTCGGCCGCGGCGCCTGGTGGCTGCCGAAGTGGCTGGACCGCGTGCTGCCCGATGTCGACGTCGAAGGCGAGAAGCTCGCGAAGCAGCTCGACGCGCCGGACGAGCGAGAGCTGGTCGACGCCTCGAAGTAGGTTCTGGAGACGAAGGCGGCCTGGGCCCGGTGCGCCCATGTCGCGAAAGCCACTTTCGAGACATCAAACGTCGCGAAAGTGGCTTTCGCGACGCGCCGCTTGGACCCCCTCGCCTGAGTACGTGAAGGCCCCCTTCATTGCGTCTAGCGCAGTGAAGGGGGCCTTCACGTACTCAGGCGAGCGCCGCGCGAGCCTCTCCCAGCGCGAAGCCGAGCAGGTTCAGGCCGCGCCAGCGTTCCGCGTTCTCGGCGTCCGGGTGGTCGGCGGCGAGGCCGATCCCCCAGATCGCGTCCAGCGGACTGGCCTCGACCAGCACCCGATTCCTGGTACCGAGCAGGAAATCGCGCAGTTCCGGATGCTGTCCGAACTTCGCGATCGTCCCCTCTAGGACGATGGCGGAGCGCGCGTCTTCCCACCGGCTCTGCTCGAATCCCCGCACTTCGCGGCCCAGCTCCTTGGCCTGACGCGGATGCCGGGCGGCGAGGATCCGCGCCGCGCTCTCGGCGTCGTCGAACAGGACGGCTTTGCGCCACATCATGTAGTGCTCCGCCGTCGGGAAGGATTCGCCGCCGGCGGTGAACCGGGCGGGCCACCACTGGCTGAAGCATTCCGGACCGATCGTGCCGTCACGCCGCGGCTGATGACCCCAGAAGAACAGGAATTCGACGCGGCTCCCCGATCGCTGGAGCCGGACGACTTCGGCGACCGAGCGCGGGCTTCCGGACATGCTGGACAGCATGCCCACCGCCGTCACGGCGCGCAGCCGATTTACCGGGCGGCGGTCAGGCCAGCCAGGCGATGGCCCCGCCGATCGCCAGCACCGCACCGATCCCCAGCACGACGGCCATGAACTTGACGCTCTTCCAGGTCGCGTAGACGCCGCCGATCAGGAAGCCGCCGAGCGCGAACAGCAGCACAGCGATGGTCGTGTTACTCACGACCGCCACCCTGCCACACGCCCACGGCCGGGACCGCGCCGGGCCCGGGCCTTGCCCTCGCGACCGGACCCGGCTAACGTACAACCACATGGTTGTACTTCGGGAGGAAAGCGAGGAATCGCTCAACCGGCTTTTTCGCGCCTTGGCCGATGGCACGCGCCGCGACATCCTGGCGCGGGCCATCACGGAAACGCCGTCGGTCTCCGATCTCGCCGCGCATTACGAGATGAGCTTCGCCGCCGTGCAGAAACACGTCGCCGTGCTCCAGCGCGCGGGGCTGGTCCGGAAACGTGCCAACGGCCGCGAACAGCTGGTCTCGACCGACCGCGAGCGGCTCCAGCGCGCCACCGAGCTGCTCGACTCCTACGAAGTCCTTTGGCGCCAGCGTGTGGCGCAGCTCGACGATGTCCTGCGAGAAGGGGAATGACGATGCCGATCACCTCTGTCACCAAGGAGCCCGAAAAGCTCAGTCTCACCGTCGTGGCGGACTTTCCCGTTCCGCGAAAGCGGCTTTGGGCGGCTTGGGAGGATCCAAGGCAACTGGAGCGCTTCTGGGGACCACCGTTCGCGCCCGCCACGTTCACCCATCACGATTTCCGGGCGGGCGGCCGCGCCGAGTACTACCTGTCCGGGCCCAACGGGGAGAGGTGGCCCAACTCCTGGAAGTTCACCGAGGTGAACCCCATCGACTCGTTCGAGGCGGAAGACGGCGACGACAACGACGCAAACATGCCCACCTCGATGACCTTCACCTTCGAGGCGACGCCCACGGGGTCACGGATGATCCACGTGACGCGGTTTTCCAGTGTCGAAGCCATGGAGAAGACGATCCCCGGGATGGAAGAGGGATTCCGGGCCGCGATGCCCCAACTCGACGCACTGCTGGAGGCGTGATGAGAAGACTCAAGATCATCGAGCACATCTCGCTCGACGGCGTGATCCAGCATTCCGAAGACGAGAACGGCTTCCCGTACAGCGGCTGGAACATGCCGTACCGGACCCCCGCCGGCCGGGAAGCCCTCCTGGCCGCGCACACCGAAAACTTCGACCTGCTGCTCGGCCGCCGCACCTACGACCTCTGGTCGGAGTACTGGCCGGACGCGCCGAGCGACCCGTTCGCGGACCGGCTCAAGGCGGCGACGAAGTTCGTCGTCACCCACCGGCCGGAAAGCCTGAAATGGGGCCCGTTCGAGGGAATCGGCCCGGACCTCGTCGAAGGCGTTCGCCGCGTCAAGGCGCAGGACGGCCCGGACCTCGTCCTCTCGGGAAGCTCCACGCTGACGTCCGCGCTGCTCGAAAACGGGCTCGCGGACGAAGTCGTGCTGGCCGTCTACCCACTCCTTTTAGGCACGGGCAAGCGTTTCTTCGCCGAAGGGACGCCTGCCTGCTCCTTGAAGTTCGCCGGCACCACGAGCACCCCGTCCGGTGTGCTCCTCAACACCTACCGCGTTTAGTCCTCTGGATGCGGTCCTCGCGGGTGCGACTACCGCATCCAGAGGACGAAATGCGCGGGTTAGAGGACGCCCTTCGTCGACGGGATGCCGCCCGCCCGCGGGTCCGGCTCGGTGGCGGCGCGCAGCGCACGCGCGACGGCCTTGTACTCGGCCTCCGCGATGTGGTGCGGGTCGCGGCCGTGCAGCACCCGTACGTGCAGCGCGATCTGCGCGTGGAACGACAGCGAGTCGAACACGTGCCGCGTCAGCACGAACGGGTAGTTCCCGCCGATGGTGAAGCTGTTGAACTGCTCCGGCTCGCCGAGGTGCACGCAGTACGGGCGCCCGGAGACGTCGATCGCGGCGTGCGCGAGGGTCTCGTCCATCGGGATCCACGCGTCGCCGAACCGGCGGATGCCGCTCTTGTCGCCGAGCGCCTGCCGCAGCGCCTGGCCGAGCACGATCGCGGTGTCCTCGACGGTGTGGTGCGCGTCGATGTGCACGTCACCGGTCGCCTGCACCTTGAGGTCGAGCGAGCCGTGCACGCCGAACGCGGTGAGCATGTGGTCGTAGAACGGGACACCGGTGTCGATCTCCACCTGCCCCGTGCCGTCCAGGTCGAGCTGGACCGAAATGGACGATTCCCTGGTGGTGCGATCCACCTTGCCGACGCGACTCATCGCGGCACCTCCTTGCTGGCCTCGAGAAAGGCGTCGTTCTCTTCCGGCGTCCCGATGGTCACCCGCAGGTGTCCTTCGATGCCGACGTCCCTGATCAGCACGCCGTTGTCCAAATAGGACTTCCAGGTCGCGGGCGCGTCCGCGAACCGTCCGAAGAGGACGAAGTTCGCGTCACTCGGGACCGGCGTGAATCCCAAGCCCAGCAACGATTCCACCACGCGGTCGCGTTCGGCCGCGAGTTTGGCGACCGAGGCGAGGGTGGCGTCCGCGTGCCGCAGCGCGGCGCGCGCGGCGGCCTGCGTGAGCTTCGAGAGGTGATACGGCAGCCGCACCAGCTGCAACGCGTCGACGATCGCGGGCGCGGCCGCGAGATACCCGAGGCGCCCGCCCGCGAAGGCGAACGCCTTGCTCATCGTGCGCGACACGATCAGCTTCGCCGGGTACTCCTCGAGAAGCTCGACGGCGCTCGGCTGCGACGAGAACTCCGCGTACGCCTCGTCGACCACCACGATGCCCGGCGCCGCTTCGAGCAGCCCGCGCAGCTCACCGAACGGGATCGACCCGCCGGTCGGGTTGTTCGGGCTGGTCACGAACACGATGTCCGGACGGCGTTCGCGCACCAGCGCGGCCGCCTTCTCGGTGTCGAGCGTGAAATCGTCGCGGCGCGGCACCGGCAGCCAGTCGGTGCGGGTGCCCGCCGAGATGATCGGGTGCATCGAGTACGACGGCTCGAAACCCAGCGCCGAGCGGCCGGGACCGCCGAAGGCCTGCAGGATCTGCTGCAGGATCTCGTTGGACCCGTTGGCGGCCCAGACGTTCGACTCCGACACGAGCACGCCGGTGGACACCGCGAGGTAGTCCGCGAGGTCCTGGCGCAGCGCGACGGCGTCGCGATCCGGATAGCGGTGCAGCGAAGCGGCTTCGGCGCGGACGGCCTCGGCGACGTCGGCAACCAGCGCGTCCGGCGGCGGGTACGGGTTTTCGTTGGTGTTGAGCCGGATCGGCACGTCCAGCTGCGGCGCACCGTACGGGGTCTTGCCCCGTAGGTCGTCCCGCAGCGGGAGCGCGCCGAGCGTGATCTCCTCGCCGATGCTCATGCGCGCTCCCCTTCGAACCGCGCCGTGATGGCCTCGCCGTGCGCGGGCAGGTCTTCGGCGTTCGCCAGCGCGACGACGCGGCCGGCGATCTCGCGCAGCGCGTCCTGGCTGTAGTCGACGACGTGCACGCCCTTGAGGAAGCTCTGCACCGAAAGCCCCGACGAGTGCCGCGCGAACCCGCCGGTGGGCAGGACGTGGTTCGACCCCGCGCAGTAGTCGCCGAGCGAGACCGGCGCGTACGCACCGACGAAGATCGCGCCGGCGTTGCGCACGCGGGCCGCCACCGCCGGCGCGTCCGCGGTCTGGATCTCCAGGTGTTCCGCGGCGTACGCGTCCACGACGCGGATCCCTTCGTCCACAGTGGACACCAGGATGATGCCGGACTGCTTGCCGCCCAAGGCTTCCGTCACCCGCTCGGAGTGCTTGGTCGCGGCGACGCGACCGGTCAGCTCCTTGTCGACGGCGTCCGCGAGCTCCTCGGACGTGGTGACCAGCACGCTCGCGGCGAGCGGGTCGTGCTCGGCCTGGCTGATCAGGTCGGCGGCGACGTGCACCGGGTCGGCGGTCTCGTCGGCCAGGATCGCGATCTCGGTCGGGCCGGCCTCGGAGTCGATACCGATGATGCCGCGCAGCAGCCGCTTGGCCGCGGTGAGGTAGATGTTGCCGGGCCCGGTGACGACGTCGACCGGCTCCAGCGTCGCGCCGTCGGTGTCGGTGCCGCCGTACGCGAGCAGTGCGACGGCCTGCGCCCCGCCGACGGCCCAGACCTCGTCGACGCCGAGCAGTTCGGCGGCGGCCAGGATCGTCGGGTGCGGGAGCCCGCCGAACGCGGCCTGCGGCGGCGAGCACAGCACGAGCGTGCCGACGCCGGCGATCTGCGCCGGGACGACGTTCATCACCACGGTCGAGGGGTAGACCGCGAGCCCGCCCGGCGCGTACAGCCCGACGCGCTCTACCGGGATCCAGCGCTCGGTGACGGTGCCGCCGTCGACGACCTCGGTCGTGACGTCCTGACGGCGCTGGTCGCCGTGGACCTTGCGGGCGCGGGCGATCGACTCCTCCAGCGCCTCGCGGACGGCCGGATCGAGGTCCGCGAGCGCGCTGGTGAGCTCCGCGGCGGCCACGCGGACGCCGCCGGGGCGGACCTTGTCGAACTTCTCGGTGTACTCGAGAACCGCCTCGACACCGCGATCGCGGACCGCCTCGACCACCGGCCGTACGTGATGCAGCGCCGCGTCCACGTCGTACTCGGCACGTGGGAGCGTGCGCCTGAGCTCGGCAACGGACGGGACCTGTCCACGCAGGTCGGTACGGTTCAGCATGGGTCAAGGGTACGAGGTGGCCGGATCGCCCCGAGCAGGCACACTGGGGTGGTGACCAGCGATCCCACGATGAGGGAGGCCTCCGTGCCGCGAATCGGGTTGTGCCAGCTCACGGCCGCCGAGGATCCCGAGACGAACCTGAAGCTGATTCGCGAGGGCGTGACGGCCGCGGCGGGCGAAGGCGCCCGGATCGTCGTGTTCCCGGAGGCGGCGATGGCGCGCTTCGGGATCCCGCTCGGGCCCGTCGCGCAACCCTTGGACGGACCGTGGGCGTCCACTGTGGCCGGGCTCGCCGAAGAGCACGGCGTCGTGGTCGTCGCGGGCATGTTCACGCCGTCACCCGACGGGCGCGTGAGCAACACCCTGCTCGTCACCGGCGCGGGGCATCACCTCGGCTACGACAAGATCCATCTGTACGACGCCTTCGGGTTCGCCGAGTCCGACACGGTCGCGCCCGGCGCCGCGCCCGCCACCTTCGAGGTCGACGGGACCACGTTCGGCGTCGCGACCTGCTACGACATCCGCTTCCCCGAGCTGTTCCGGAAGCTGGCCGACGACGGCGCCGACATCGTCCTCGTGCCGACGTCCTGGGGCGCGGGCGAGGGCAAACGCGAGCAGTGGGAGGTGCTGGTGCGCGCCCGCGCGCTCGACTCCGGCTGCTGGGTGCTGGGCTGCGGGCAGGCCGATCCGGCCACGACCTCGACCCCGGTGAACCCGAAGGCTCCCACCGGGATCGGCTACTCCACGGTCTCCGACGGTTTCGGCCGCGTCCACACCCAGCTGGGCGCCGGGCCGGAGCTGGTGGTCGTCGACGTGGATCCCGCGGTCAGCGGGAAGGCGCGGGCGGCGACGGGGGTGCTGGCGAACCGTCGCCTCTAGCGTCTACAGACCGCTCGAAGAAGGATTCGAGCACCACGATCGTCTGCGTCCCGGTGACGCCTTCGATGGCGTACAGCCTGCGCAGTGACGCCTGCAGCTCCTCGGTGGTCGGCGTGCGCACCTTCACCAGGAGCGAGGCCGGGCCCGCGATGATGTGCGCCTCGACGACCTCCGGCAGCGCCTCCAGCGCGGCCTTGGTCGGCGCGTCGCCCATCCACGAGCCCGCTTCGACCAGCACGTACGCCATCACTCCCCGGCCGACGGCCGCCGGATCGACGTCCACGGTCGTGCGCCGGATGACGCCCTGTTCGCGCAATTTGCGGACCCGCTCGTGCGCGGCGCCCGCGGACAGGCCGACCGCCTTGCCGAGCGCGGCGTACGCCTGAGTCGCGTCCTGCTGCAACGCGGTGAGCAGCATGCGATCCACGTCATCCATGGGTTGACCATATCAAGTTCAGCGGTTCATGATGATCGCAATATGTCATTCAGAGCACTGGGGTTTCCATGGACATGGTCAAGGCGCATTTCGAAGTCCTCGACGAACGGTTCGCCCGCGTCAACGGGGACGAGTGGATGCAGCGGATCCACACCGGCTGCCGGTGGACCGAGGGGCCCGCCTACTTCCCGGCAGGCCGGTACCTGGTGTTCAGCGACATCCCGAACGACCGGGTCCTGCGCTGGGACGAGACCACCGGTGCGGTCGGCGTGTTCCGCGAGCCCGCCGGATTCCACAACGGGCACACCGTCGACCGCCAGGGCAGGCTCGTCAGCTGCGAACAGGGCGGCCGCCGGGTGACGCGCACCGAACACGACGGCACGACCACCGTCCTCGCGGACACCTATCAGGGCAAGAGGTTCAACAGCCCCAACGACGTCGTCGAGTCCTCCGACGGCGCGATCTGGTTCACCGACCCGAGTTACGGCATCGACAGCGACTACGAGGGCCACCAGGCGGAAAGCGAGATCGGCGCCTGCCACGTCTACCGGGTCGATCCGGACGGTTCCGTACGGATCGTCGCGGACGATTTCTCGCGCCCGAACGGGCTGGCGTTCTCGCTCGACGAGTCGCTGCTCTACATCGCGGACACGCGGCAGAAACCCAGCCACATCAGGGTTTTCTCGGTGGACGGGTCCGTGTTGTCGGGTGGCGAGGTGTTCGCGACCTGCGACGCCGGCGGTTTCGACGGCGTGCGCGTGGACGCCGCGGGCCGGGTCTGGGCCGCCGCGCACGACGGCCTGCACTGCTTCGCGCCCGACGGCACGCGGATCGGGAAACTGCGCGTGCCGGAGGTCTGCTCGAACCTGACGTTCGGCGGGCCGCGGCGGAACGATCTGTTCATCACCGCGTCCAGTTCGGTGTACACGCTGCGGGTGAACTTCTCGGGGCCCCGTTTCTGACGGCCGAAGCCGGCAGTGTGGCCGCGGAGGTGTCGCGAAAGCCACTTTCGAGACATCAGACGTCGCGAAAGTGGCTTTCGCGACACACGCTTCGGCCTAGGGAACACCTCGGCCGCACGAAGGCCGGCTTCCCTTCCCGCAGGGAAGTGAAACGCCCCTTCACCACCTGAAGGTGGGCAAGAAGACCTCGCGGCCTTGCCAGTCGAAGACTTACCGCAGCAGGCCCTCGCGGATCGCGACGCGCACGAAGCCGGCTCGCCGCCGCTCCCCGGTCTTGTCCCGGATCCGGTCGAGATAGGACCGCACGGTCCGCACGCTGATGTTCAGGATCTCCGCCACGTCGACGTCGCGTTCGCCCGCCGCGACCAGCCGCAGGACCTGCTTCTCCCGTTCGGACAGAACGATCTTGGGCCCGGCGTGGCGGTCTTCGCTGTCCTGGATGATCATCCCGGCCAGCGTCGGCGACACGTACGCATTGTCCTCGGCGATGGTGCGGATGGCGCGCAGGAGTTCGTCGCCGTCGACGTCCTTGGAGAGAAAGCCTTTCGCCCCGGCCTGCATGGCGCCCAGTACCTCGGGCTGCTCGGCGTGCGCGGACACCACGAGCACCTTGTGCCCCATCTGCCCCACTTCGAGTACGGCGGCGGCGTCCTGGACACCTCTCAGCTTGAGGTCGAGGACGACGACGCTGCCGGGCGGCTGTTCCTGGACGGCGAACCGCGCGACGGAGTCGGCGACGGCGCCCAGCGCGATGTCGGGTGCTTCGGTGAGGACACGCGCGACGGCGTCCCGGTACAGCGGATGATCTTCGATCACCCCGACGTTGATCGGCGTGGTGCGTTTCGGCTGCTGCTCGTCTGCGTTCACCGGCGTCCTTCGAATCCGCCCGCGTCGGCGCGGGGCGCGACCGGCCGAGCCGGGCCGGGCACCTCCGGCGGAGACGCGAGACCGAGCTGGATGGCCTTGCGGACCAGACCGGCCCGCCTTCTCTCTCCGAGTTTGTCACGGATCCGGTCCAGATAACCGCGGACCGTCCGAACTCCGATGCCGAGGATGCGGGCGATGTCGACGTCGCGTTCGCCCGCCGCGACCAGCCGCAGGACCTGCTTCTCCCGCGCGGAGAGCGCGACGTCCGGAGCCGGCGCGGGACGGTCGGCGTTGTCCTTGATGATCATCCCGGCCACCACCGCGGAAACGTAGGCGCGGCCCCGCGCGACCGTCCTGATCGCGGTCAGCAGCTCGTCGACGTCGACGTCCTTGGACAGGAATCCCTTGGCACCGGCGGCGATCGCGCCGAGCACCTGCTCGGGTTCGGCCTGCGCGGACACCACGAGCACGTGATGGCCCAGTTCGGCCACCTGGAGCACGGCGGCCGCCCCGGCGATCCCCGGCAGGCCGAGGTCGAGCAGCACCACGCTGCCGGGCGGCTGCGGATGGACGTGGAACCGGGCGACCGAATCGACCACGGCGCCCAGCTCGATCCCTTCGGCCTCGGTGAGGACCCGGACCACGGCGTGCCGGTACAGCGGATGGTCTTCGATCACCGCGACGTCGACCCGGTCGGTCTCCGGCCTGTCTTCGGTCACCTGCACGTTCCCGATCACCCCGTCCCACCCACCGCCGCGGACACCGCGCGGCCTGCCTGCGCCGGGTCCAGCGCGGGACCGCGCGGAACCAGTGCCAGCAATCCATTCGGAACCGGTTGCCGTTCGGCTTGGCCGTACCCGAGCGAAGCGAGTGCCTCGGTGCTCGCCACCGGGTACTTCAGGCCCGTGTCGGTGACGACGTAGACCGTGCCGGAACCGGATTCCGCCACCACCGCGCCTCCCGACGGGGGCACGAAGACGGCGTCGGCGACGAGCGCGTCCGTGCGCGCCGTCACCGGGATCGCCTTCGCACCTTGCGGCAACGGGACCTGTGCGGAGATAACGATTCGAGAACCGTGTGCGCATAACGTCACGGACTGTCCGGTAACGGGCGCTTTTCGCGGGATCCGGTCCGGATACTCGGCGGGATCGGCGCCGCCCGTCCTCGCCGAGGCGACCTTCGGCACCGCGGCGACGTCGGCCGCGCGCACCGCGACGGGCGCCGGGACACCGTTGTAGGCGTCCGCGTTCTCCGGCGTGTTGATCAGCAGGCTCGCCTCGGTCTGGCCGATCGGCTGGAGCCCTTCGGCGCGGACGAGGTAGTAGGACGTCGCGTCGTTGGGCGACGCCATCGCGTCGACGACGCCGAGCACCGAACCGACCTTCGTCGCGGTGCCGCCGACCTTCGGGCCGGGACGTCCGGCGTCCTCGACCGCGCGGTAGGCCAGATCGCGTCCGGCGGCGACGGTACCGATCCACCGGGAGGACACCGCGATCACCGGATAGGTGTCGAACTGCAGCGCCGTGGCGGCTTCCGGGGTGAGCTTGTAGCGGCGCCCCGCCGTCACGAGGTAGCGCTCCCCGTCGGGGACACGGACCACGACGGCCTGGTCCCTCGGCAGGTCGACCCCGGCCGCGGGCGCGCCGAGGAGCACCGTCGTCTCCGGTTCGGCCGACGCGGGCGCGTCCTGAGTCGTCCGCGAGCAGCTCGTCCACGGCGTTTTCACGAGCGCGGCCGCCGCGGGCAGTGAGTCGGGGGCGCCGGGAATGCCGATCTGCGAACCACGCGGCGCCTTCGCGAGCTTGTCCGAAGGGACGGTCACAGTGGCCTCGCCGTTGCCGCCCGCCATCAACCGCGCGGAGGCGTAGTTGAGCACGGGGTGCAACGCGCCGTCCTGACCGAGGATGTAGCGCGCGCCGGTGCCCTCTTCGACGATCACCTTGCCGCCCGCCAGCCAGTCCTTGCCGCCGGACGGGTTCAGCAGGCCGATCACGCCGAACACCGCGGTGACCAGCAACGCGACGCCGAGGCCGCACAGGGTCCCGATCACGAGCCTGCGGCTCGGGGCGACCGGGTGGTTGGCGTCAGCCGAGACCAGTGCCGAAACCAGTCTCCTGCGGAGGAATTGGTAGGCCTGGATCTGGTCCCGCTGCGTCCACACGCTCCCGTCCCCCGCCGCTCTTGCCCACCCGTTCGAGGGTGCTCACGTTAGGTTCCGGCCAGGTTCGCGGTGAGGGTATTTTTTACGCCCCTCCCCCGCGCGGGGCGGGGCTACCGTCGTGCGCGTGCACGGAGGAGGGGAATTCCTTGTCGGTTGAAGCCCCGGCCCGCCCGGTCCCGGAACAGGCGCCCGCGCGCGGGATCGCGGGGGCGGCGCCGCTGCCCTGGCTGCTGCCGATCCGCCCACTGCAGGCGGCGCTCTGGGAGATCGCCGGGATCGCGATCCTGCTGGCCCTGACCGTCGACGGGATCCCCCAGGCCGTGTGGATCAGTATCGTCGCCGTCGCCGGCGTCCTCGTGCTGACGACTTCGGTCCGCTTCGCCGGACGCCACGCCGCGGGCTGGGCGCTCACCTGGGCCAGGTATCGACTGAAGCGCCGCGACAAGAACGAAGTCCCCGATCCACTGCACCGGCTCGCCGGTCCCGTCCGGGTGCGCCAGCACGTCGATCGCGCGGGCAACCGGTTCGGCGTCGCCGAGGTCAGCGACGGGTGGAGCGCCATCGTGCGGCTCACCCCCGGCACCGTGGCACCGTCGCCGGACAAGCTCGTCGGCATCCTGCGCGAGGCGTACACGAGCACCGGGATCCCTTTGTCCAGCGCGCAACTGCTGACCTGGACCGTCCCCAATGGACAGTCCTTGCTGCGGGTCCGCTGGCTCACCGTCCGGTACCGGCCCGAGGACGCGCCCATCGCCGCGCTCGCCAGAGGCGGCGGAGAGCTCGGCGCGCTGCGGAGCACCGCCTGCGCGGCGCTACGCCTGATGGGCACGCTCGCCGAAGCGGGGTTCGAGAGCACCGTGCTCGAAGCGGGCGAGGTGACGGAGAACCTGCGCGTCGCGCTCGGCAGCGGCCAGGACACGCCGGTGGACGGCTGGCGTTCCTGGGCTTGGGGCGGGGCGTCGCAGGTCTGCTACCGGCCCCGGTCGGAGCGGGATCTCGGGCGGACGCTGGATTTTCACGTGCCCGGCTCGGCGTTCACCGCGACTTCGTACACGCTGTACCGGTCGCCTGGCGGACGCGAGAAGTCCGAGGTGACGATCCGGGTGGGCGGACGGCCGGGAGCGGAACCGGTGCGGCCGGCCGGGATCGCGGTCGCCCCGCTGCACGGACGGCACGCGGCGGCGGTCCGGCGGACCCTGCCGCTGGCGCTGGAGAACTGAGGGGACGCCATGGACGTCGCGAAAGCCACTTTCGGGACACCAGACGTCGCGAAAGTGGCTTTCGCGACATCACCGCCGCCTCGGGCTCGCTCTATTCGACGCCGTGTGAACCGAAAGGGCGCGCGACGCGTTTCGTCCTCTGAATGTGGGCAGTCGCGCAACGTTGAAGGTTGCGAAAGCCACTTTCGCAACCTTCAACGTTGCGAAAGTGGCTTTCGCAACGTCAGCGGAGCCTTACCCGTCAACTGAATGCGGCCGGAGAGATCAGCCCCGCACGGCCTCGTAGACGCCCGCGATCATGCCGACGAACGGGATCAGCGAGAGCAGCACCAGGAACTCGACGATATCGAGAGTCCTTGCCCAGTAAGGAGAACGACGTCCCTTCGCGACACGCGTCGCGTAGGTGAGACAGACGCCCGCCGCGACGACGACGGCGCATCCCGCGGCGAAGACGAACGAACGCGGACCGCTCGCGGCGAGCCAGAATCCGGCCGCCGCCAGGGCCGCCGCGCCGAAACCGATGAGCACCACCCGCTGCGAACGGCCGGCGAAGGCACGCGAACGCAACATCAGCGCCAGACCCAGCAACGCGCTCAAGCCCGCTTCCCAAGCCCCGCCGGACGAAGACAGGACCACCGACGCCGAAACCACGACGAGCCCGAGCGCGACGAGCAGCCCGGTCAGCAACGCCTGCGCGTACGTCGTACCGCCGACCATGTCCTCGCCGAGCGAAGGGTTCTCGTCGGCACGGAACGCGTCCATGTCGTCGGGCACCCGCGGCAGCGGCAGCCTGCCGAGCCGCAGCGCCATCATCGGCGCGACCGCGGCCAGCGCCGTCGCCACCACCGCGACCACAGCAGCCGCCGAAACCGGGCGGACGTCGGCCAGCAGGACGATGGCGGTGGTGATCGCGCCGAGCCCGGCCGACACCGTCACCGCGACGAACCACGGCAGCCGGTCCGCCACCGAAACGGCCGCGATCACGCCATAGACGGTCACCACCGCGAGCCCGGCGGCCAGCGGCCCGGCCGACAGCGAGAACAGCGGATGCGGCGGCAGGATCGACATCCCCGCCAGCAGCGCCGCGCCGACCCCGGCGAGCGCGCCGGCGGCACCGGCCTCCGCGTCGCCGTACGCGCGGCTCAGCGCGCCACCGCCCAGCACCAGCACCAGCGCGAGCAGCCCGGTCCCGATCGGCGCCAGCACACTGCCGGACGCCGCGGCCTGCACCAGCAGCCCACCGGCGAGCAGCAGCACCACGGACGCGACGATGCCGGCCTTGCGCGCCACCGACGGCCCCCACCGCCCGGTGCCCGACTCGGCGACGCTGGCGATCGAGTCGACGACGTCGTCGAACAGCAGCGGACCCCGCGGGCGTTCCCGCGGGGTCAGATGGAGGACTTCGCCGTCGCGCACCTGCGCCGCGGCGACCGTGAGCCCGAGCGCGAGCGGAGCGCCGCCGAGCCGCGACAGCACCCAGCCGGGATGCTCGGCCGACGCCTGCCCCGAAGCGCCCGCGAGCCGCACGAGCTGCGGGACGAGTTCGGCGAACGTGCTCTGCTGCGGCAGCGCCACGTCGACGCGCGCCCTCGGTGTCACCACCGTGACGCGCCGGGTGGAACCCGCGATCGCGGCCGTCATGCTTCGATCGACTTGGCGGACTCGATGACCGGGGCGAATTTGGCGCTGCTGGCCTCGGCCAGTTTCTGCAGCCCGTTGTTGACCGCCTCCAGCACGATCTCCGAGAGGTTGCGCGCGTCGTACTGCCGCACCGCGCGCGGGTCGATGTCGATCGAGGTGAACCGGCCGTCACCGCGCAGCACGACGGTGACCTCGTTCTGCCGCGAGTGCGCCTTGACCTCCATCGCCTCGACCGAACGCTGGATGCGCTGCACCTCTTCGGTCTGCTTGCGGACCTGGTCCAGCAACTCGTCCATGTCCGGCATGGCGTAGGGGTCGGTGGTCACGAGTCTTCTCCTTCATCTGCGGGGAAATCCCGCCGGACGTGGACACTGCCCACGAACCGCCGGAAGTCGTCGCCGAGGCCACGGGCCGCCTCGGGCGTTGCGGTACAGGCGATTTCGAGGATCAGCCGCTCGGCCGGGGTCGCCCCCGGCACGGTCAGCAGCACCTGCGTCTGCACGAGATCCTGTCCTTCGCCGGTGCGGACGCGCAGCACCTGCGTCACTCCCGGCGCGATCCCGGTGCCGATCACCTTGCGCCGCACCACTTCGAGCGCGGCCATGGTCCGGCCGAGGCGCTCGACGGCCTCGTCGGCGATGTCGGTGATCTCCGCCTGGTCGGGCCGTTGGCCGATGCTCAGGGTGATGTTCGGGGTGAACTCCGCGTGCGTCCCGGAGCGCACCGCCACGAAGACCGCGCCCTCGGCGCCGACGGACGCCGGCTCGACCGGCACCCAGCCCTCGGGGATGTCGAACCCGAGCGGGAGGGAGACCCGGTCCTGCGTCATCGCTTCGCTCATCCCCGTCACCACGTGCCCACGTAGGTGATCGCGTCGTCCCACGCCTCGCCGACGGCGTCCGCCGCCTGGCCCGCCGCGCCGCTGACCGCGTCGACGGCCGCGCCGCCGTACTCGCCGACGGTGTCCGCGATCTTCGGCAGATCGATGTCGATCTTCGCGCCGATCCCGGCGCCGAGGCCGAGCGCGACACCGGCCTTGAAGTTGACCTTGATATGCCCGGCGTCGTAGACGGCCTGGCCGTCGAGCTGCGCGCCGAGTCCATATTGGAGGGTTCCGCTCGCACCGACGCCCACCCCGGCCACGTCCGCCGCGAGTTCGCCTTCGATCTTGCCGCCGACGAAGGCGTTCGCGTGCACACCGACCCCGTGCGCGCCCGCCTGCAGCGAACCGTTCACCTCACCGCCGACGAACGCGGTTCCCTTGGCGCTGCCCGAAGCGACGCCCCACTCGCCCTTGCGTTCGAGCTCTTCCTTGAAGGCGGCCAATTCCGCATGCCCGGAAGCCTTCACGTCCCAGCCCTGCGAGGAGATCTTGGCGTCCCACCCGGGGGTGAAGCCGTCCTGTTCCTGCTTCCACTTGGCATAGGTGATCTCGGTGTTGCCCCAGGCCTTTTCGCCAAGGCTCTCCGGCTTCGGCCTGCCGAA
Organism: Amycolatopsis roodepoortensis; assembly: GCF_024628825.1. Classification (NCBI taxonomy): domain Bacteria; kingdom Bacillati; phylum Actinomycetota; class Actinomycetes; order Pseudonocardiales; family Pseudonocardiaceae; genus Amycolatopsis; species Amycolatopsis roodepoortensis. The sequence continues at coordinate 7,953,525 of NZ_CP102415.1, read as the reverse complement.
CGGGGTGTCACCGGCACGCGGGGCGCGCGTGCCTTCGAGACCATCCCAGGTGAGCTTCTTCCAACCGGAGTTGCCGAACCAGGAAGGATGCGAGCGCGGGCGCTTGCGTCCGTCGAGCGCTTCGCCGTTGAGCCAGTACAACGGGCCGCGGCCCCATTTGCCGAGCTCGTGCTCGATCCGGCCGGTGCCCTCCGGCGGGAACAGCCGCGCGAGTTCTTCGCTCAGCTCGTCGGCGATCTCCTGCGCCGCCTGCGCGGCGCGTTCGCCGAGCTGCCGGGCGGCGGAGATGAACGCGTCGACCGCGTTCGCGTTCGCCGTCCGCGCTTGGCTGACGAGCTGCGCGGCGTACTGGTCGAACTGGGCGAGGATCGAGTCCACACAGGACTTCGCGCCCTGCAGGGCCTGCGCGCCCGCCCGCAGCCGGTTCGACTGGTCGCTCAGTTTCGCGCCGAGCTCGCCGAGTTCCTGACTCAGTTTCGCGGCGGAGATGGAGAACGCCGTGTAGGCGTCGCCCTCCCAAGACGCGTTGAGCGCCTTCGCCGCCTTGCCGATCTCGTCCGCCCGGCCCGAAACCGTCGACGCCCGGTCGCCGCACCGCTGGCCGGCCGCGGTCAGCGCCGAAGGATCACCGGTGACCCGCCGCTGGTACTCGACCACGAGCCGCCGGTAGTTCGACAGGATCGAACTGACGACGCCCGAAGCGTCGACCACACCGCTCCCCCACACGGCTACCTGCCCTTCGCCGGTGAGTCAGCACCCGCATCGATATCGATGTGCTGCTCGAAGTGCTTTCCGCCGTAGTTCATGTCGATGTCGATATCGATGTCCTGACCGCCCGGCGCCTGCACGGTGGACTTGCCGGTGCTCAGGTCGGTGGTGATGGTGACCGTGTTGCCGTTGCCCACGCCCGCTCCGGGGTATGAGCCACCGGAACCCGCGCCGCCACCGGAGGGTCTGTCCACCGGGATCCACGCGTCGGCACCGCCGGGCCAGTTGCCCTGGGAACCGTTGCCGCCCAAGGCCGGCGGCCGGTACTGGGTGAACGGCGGCGTCTCGCCCGGCGTGGAACCACCGCCACCGGAACCGCCGATGGCGGCCTGCCCCGAACCGCTGGCGACCGAACCCGGCGCCTGCGGGTTGGTGACCGGGGTACCCGAGACCGCCGAGTTGCCCGCCGCGCCGTTGTCCCCGGCGTCGTTGTGCCCGAACAGTTTCTGGACCTCGCCGATGATGGTGGCGATCTGGGTGATCTGGTTGGCGAGGTCGACCACGCCGAGCGCCTTCAGCAGCGCGCCGATCGCGGTGATGAACGCGCGCAGCGAAGCACTGGTGGCGGTGGAAAGCGCGACCGCGGCACCGTAGGTCCACGGATTCGACATCAGTCCCGCGACCGTCGGGTTCACCGCCGAGACCACCGCCTTGTACGCGGTCTGCGCGGTCTTGATCAGCGTCCCGGCGATGCCGAGCAGCTCGGCGCCCTTCTGCACGACCTGGATGATCTTGGTCAGCGAGTTCAGGGAATCGGTGATCTTCTTCAACGCGGAGTCCGACGCGGCGCCGGACCAGATCTTGCCCAGCTGCTCGGCCGCCTTCGTCACCTCGTTGTACATGGTGAGGAACTCGTTGGCCTTCTTGAGCACTTCGAGGACGTGCTTCGCGATCTGCTCCGGCTGGCCGGTGAGGATCTGCGGCAGGATCGTGATCGGCCCGCCCGAGGACGCCGTGGCGTCCATCGCGCTGGAATTGGGGTAGGTCAGCATGGTCGCTCCTCAGGCCGGAAGTCAGACGGAAGCCGGGCGGTAGACGCTGACCTTCGCCAGGCCGTTGATGTCCGCGTCGACGATTCCGTGGTTGTAGAGCAGCCCGCCCTCTCCGGCGATGGCGATGATCGGCTCGCGGTCGGAGAACAGGAGCGGTTCGACCACGACGACGTCGCCGCTGTGCACCCCGCCCGGCACGTCGCCGAAGTTGCGCGCCGTACCGGCGTAGACCTCGATGACCCCGACCCGCGCCTGGTTGTCGGCGTCACCGGCCAGCCAGTCGTTGAAGTCCGAGACGCCGTGGAACCGCGTGTCGGTGATCGGGTGGTCGCCGAGCTGTCCCAGCCGCGCGTCCCCCAGGTAGCGCAGCACGTTGCCGACCGACGACGGCTCGCCCTGCCCGCCGGCGCTGTCGTTGATGGCCAGGGTCGCCAGTTCGGAGGCGTGCGAGTTGCCCCAGATCGACGACGACGTGGAACCCGCGCCGCCACCGGGACGGCCGCCGTATCCGCCCGCGACCGCCTCGTCGGCGGCCTGGTAGGCGTCGGCGCTGCTCTTGATGAAGCCGTTGATCTGCTGCAGCAGCTGCAGGAGCGTCCGGACCGCGACCACCTGCTGGCTCTGCATGGCGGTGTTGGCCGCCGCCACCGCGCTGCCGAACGTGGCGAACGACATCGGCTGGAGGACGGTGCGTTCGAGGTCGGCGACGACGTTGATGCCCTGCATGATGATGCCGCCCAGGTTCCCGACCGCCGAGCGCATGGCCTCGGGCTCCGCCCGGTACTCGCCCGTGCCGACCATGGCTCTCCTTACTCTCTTCCCCCACGTCTGCGTTGACCAGCAGCGTAAGTTCGCCACCAGACGCGAGCGGACGGCAAAAGTACCCACCGCAGGGGCGGCACGAGTGGCCAGAATGATCGGCAGGATTACCCACAAGCGGCCAGAAAGACCCTGATGAGCGCCACTCGCGACCGCCTGCCGGCCCTGGGCGAGCAGCCCGGTGAAATCGTCCTGCAGTCCCCGCCGATGCTGCCGAAGGGCTCCTCCGGCGGAGCCATGCAGCTGCTGATGTTCATGCCGATGATGCTGGGCATGGGCGCCATGTCGTTCGTCTACATCGGACGCGACGGCGGCGTGATGACGTACATCTTCGGCGCGTTGTTCCTCACCGCGATGGTGGGCATGGTGGTGATGTCGCTCGGCCGCGGCGGCGCGCAGAAGAAGGCGCAGATCAACGAGGAACGCCGGGACTACCAGCGGTATCTGACCGGGTTGCGCGGCCAGGTCCGGGACATCGCGGACAACCAGCGCGCGGCGATGGCGGCGCTGCAGCCCGACCCGGCGGATCTGTGGGCCTACGTCGAGACGGGCAGGCTGTGGGATCGGCGGCGGTCCGACGCGCAGTTCGGGCAGGTGCGGATCGGGACGGGGCCGCAGCGGCTGGCGACTCCGTTGAAGGCGCCGCAGACCGTCCCGCTGGAAGACCTCGACCCGGTGTGCTCGACGAACCTCAAGCACTTCATCCGCACGTATTCGACGGTCGACGGGCTCCCGGTCGCGGTCTCGCTGCGGTCGTTCGCGCAGGTCAGCCTTTCCGGCCGCCGCCCGGACACGCTCGGGACCGCGCGGGCGCTGCTGACCCAGCTCGCCACCTTCCACGCGCCCGGCGACCTGCGGATCGCGTTGTGCGTCAAGGACGACCGGCTGCACGACTGGGAATGGGCGAAGTGGCTGCCGCACGTCGCCTCCACCGCCGCCGACGCCGCCGGTCCGCGGCGGCTGGTCGACTCCGGCGCCGGGAAGCTCGCCGAACTCCTCGGCCCCGACCTCGGCGACCGGCCCGCGTTCACCCGGCGGCCGGACGCGCGGCTGGACCTGCCGCATATCGTCGTGATCGTGGACGGCGGGCACACCCACGGCGACACGCGGCTCGTCGCCGAAGAGGGCAAGCTCGGTGTCACCGTGATCGAGATCGGCATGGAGCAGCCGCGGTCGGTCTCCTCGGAACGGCTGCTGAGCCTGCACATGAGCCCCGAGCAGCTCGGGATGGTCGTCGGCGACGGGACGGAGCAACGGCTCGGCTTCCTCGGCAAGCCGGACACCTTGGACCGCGGGGCCGCCGAAGCGCTGTCCCGGATGCTGACGCCGCTGTTCCAGGGCGCGGCGGTGGTCAGCGAGGCGCCGATGTCGGCGACGTTCGGGCTGGCCGGGCTGCTGGGAATCGGCGATCCGCGCGACACCGACACCGAGGTCACCTGGGCACCACGATCCGCGCGGGACCGGCTGCGCATCCCGCTGGGCGTGAACCCCGAGGGCAGGCCGGTCGAACTCGACCTGAAGGAATCGGCCGAAGGCGGGATGGGGCCGCACGGGCTGGTCATCGGCGCGACCGGATCCGGCAAGAGCGAGTTGTTGCGGACGCTGGTCACCGCGCTCGCCGTCACCCATTCGTCGGAGAAGCTGAACCTCGCGCTGATCGACTTCAAGGGTGGTGCGACGTTCGCCGGGATGACCGGGCTGCCGCACACCTGCGCCGTCATCACCAACCTGTCCGACGATCTCGCGCTCGTCGACCGCATGGCGGACGCGCTGAACGGCGAACTGCTGCGGCGTCAGGAACTCCTGCACGCGGCCGGGAACTACGCGTCCGTGCGGGATTACGAAAAGGCCAGGGAATCGGGCGCCAACCTGCGGCCGTTGCCGTCGCTGCTGGTGATCATCGACGAATTCAGCGAGCTGCTGTCCTCGCGGCCGGAGTTCATCGACCTGTTCGTCGCGATCGGACGGCTGGGCCGGAGTCTCGGGATCCACCTGCTTCTGGCCTCGCAGCGGCTGGAGGAAGGACGGCTGCGCGGGCTGGATTCGCATCTGTCGTACCGGATCGGCCTGCGGACGTTCTCCGCGTCGGAGAGCCGCGCGGTGCTCGGTGTCGCCGACGCCTACCAGCTGCCGCCCGTGCCCGGTTCGGCGTATCTCAAGTCCGACAACGACACCCTCATCCGGCTCAAGGCCGCGTACGTCTCGGGGGAACTGCCGCCGCGCAGCAAGATCGTGCGCAAGGACGGCCAGAGTCTCGGGCTGATGCCGTTCACGCTGGCGCCGGTGGAGATCCCGGTGACCGTCGAAGCGGAGGAGCCGGTCGAGAAGGGCACCGGCGAGACGATCATCGGCGCGATGATCTCGCGGATCGAGGGCAAAGGCCCGGAGGCGCACCAGATCTGGCTTCCGCCGCTCGCCGAACCGCCCACCCTGGACCAGCTGCTGCCGCCGCTCGGCGAAGACCCCGTGCGCGGCCTGTGCCCGCTGGGCTGGGGCGGCAACGGCAAGCTGATGATCCCGGTCGCCCTGGTGGACAAGCCGTTCGAACAGCGGCGCGACATGCTGTGGGCCGATTTCTCGGGTGCCGCCGGGCACGCACTGATCGTCGGGGCGCCGCAGAGCGGCAAGAGCACACTGATGCGTGACATCGCCGCGATGCTCGCGCTCACCCATACGCCGGAAGAGGTCCAGCTGTTCGTGCTGGACATGGGCGGTGGTGCGTTGGCGCCGATCGCCGGGCTGCCCCACGTGTCCGGCTACGCGACCCGGCGCGACGCCCAGCGCTGCCGCCGTGTGGTGGCCGAACTGACGACGTTGCTCGAACAGCGCGAGGAGTTCTTCTCCGCCAACGGGATCGAGTCGATCACGACGTTCCGCCAGCGGCGTTCGGAGTTCCGGGAGAGCACGGAGGGCCGCGAGTTCGGCGACGTCTTCCTGTTCGTGGACAACTGGACCACGATCCGTCAGGAATACGAGCAGCTGGAGGAACAGATCACCAGCCTTGCCTCGCGCGGGCTCGGTTTCGGCATCCACGTCGTCGTCTCGATCAACCAGTGGATGGGTATGCGGGCGACGCTGCGCGACGCCATCGGCACCAAGTTCGAACTGCGGCTCGGTGAACCGGCGGACTCGCTGATCGACCGCAAGATCGCGCAGAACGTCCCCGCGGACCGGCCGGGCCGGGGGCTGACCGCGGACAAGCTCCACTTCCTCGCGGCGCTCCCGCGGATCGACTCGGACCAGCGCCCGGACACCATCGGCGCCGGTGGGCTGGACCTGAACCGCCGGATTTCGGCGGCCTGGAAGGGTTCGGCGGCGCCGCAGGTCCGGCTGCTGCCTCCCGAGGTCCCGCTGGACTCGCTGGAAGCCGGGCCGCGCAAGCAGATCACGCTCGGTATCGCGGAATCGAACCTGCGGCCGGTGTACCTCGACTTCGCCACCGAACCGCATTTCCTGGCCTTCGGCGACGTGGAGTCGGGCAAGAGCTCGCTCCTGCGCGCGATCGCGCAGGGCATCGTGTCGAAGTATTCGGCGGAAGAGGCCGCGATCGTCGTCGCCGATTACCGGCGAGGGATGCTGGGCGCGGTGCCGGATTCGCATCTGCTCGGCTACGCGGGTTCCGAAACCGTGCTGACCGGGCTGATCGACCAATGCCAGCAGGCCATGCGGAACCGGCTGCCCGGCGCGGACGTCACTCCGGATCAGCTGCGGAACCGGTCTTGGTGGCGGGGGCCGGAACTGTTCGTCCTCGTCGACGACTACGAAATGGTCGCCACCGTGGGCCGCAATCCGTTGCAGCCATTGCTGGAATTCCTGCCGCAGGCGCGGGACATCGGACTCCACCTCGTCATCGCGCGCGGCAGCGGCGGCGCCGGGCGATCCCTGTTCGAGCCCGTGCTGCAACGGATCCGGGAGCTGGGTTCCCCCGGCCTCGTGATGTCCGGGTCGCGGGACGAAGGGGCGCTGCTCGGGGAGGTGAAGCCCGGGCCTCAGCCCGCCGGGCGCGGTGTGCTGGTGTCGCGGCGGCATGGGACGGGGCTGGTGCAGGTGGCTTGGACGAAGCCCGTGGAGGACTAATCTCGGGGCATGGCACTGGATCTGCCCGCTGTCCACGCCGCCGCGGCGGCGCAGGCCGAGCGCGTCACGCCGGGGATCGGCGACATGAGCGCGTATCTGGCGAGCCAGGTGAAGGAACGTTCGCACCGTGAGGTGCTGGGGCCGCTGCTGCCGGCGTCCGGAGCCAGCGGGGTGATCCTTCACCGCGGCGAGCGCATCGCCGCGTGGGGTGACCCCGAGACGCCGGAAATGGCCTTCAGCGTCACCAAGAGCGTCGTGTCGATCGTCGCCGGGGTCGCGTTCGACCGGGGCCTGCTCCCCGACCCGAACCGGCCGGTGGCGGACACTGTCGACCTGCCGGAACTGGCCGGGACCTCGGTCACCTGGCATCACCTGTTGCAGCAGACCAGCGAATGGGACGGGTACCTCTGGGGCAAACCGTCGTGGCAGGACGGCCCTCGCCGCGGCGGTACGCCGGGGTCGGCCTGGGAGTACAACGACGTTCGCGTCAACCTGCTTTGCCTTGCCCTCACCCACCTCTTCGGCCGTTCCTTGCCTTCAGTGCTGGACGAACACGTCCTCGGCCCGCTCGGCGCGTCCGATACGTGGTCCTGGCACGGCTACCGGAACTCGCTGACCACCATCGGCGACGAGACCGTCCCGGTGGTCAGCGGTGGCGCCCATTGGGGAGGCGGGCTGTGGATCTCCGCCGCCGATCTCGCGCTGCTCTTTCCCCGCAACGGATTGCTCAGCGAAAGCTGGATCGAGCGCAGTTGGACGCCCTGTCCGCTGAAGCCGGACTACGGCTATCTCTGGTGGCTCAACCCGTTCCCGTCCACGCCGTCGACCGGTCGGGCCGCGCGTGGTAACGCCGATCAGCACTTGTTGTGGGTCGACCCCAGTCGGGATCTCGTCATCGTTTCGCGGTGGGGGCGAGGGGTCGAGGAACTCGTGCGGGAGGTTTCGGAGGCTGTTCCTATGGTGGGGTGAGTTCTGCTTCTGTTGTGGTTAAGGAAACCAACGCTGGCGCGCCCTAGAAACTCGCACATTTGCCTAAAGATCTCCTGCAAGAGCGCACCAGTTACCCGGCAACCCTCTGCGGCACGACATCCCAGGTGGCGAAATAATCGTTTTACCCCAAGCTTTTTGAACCCGCGCTCACGTTGGCAACGCAGGACGAACTCTATGCCAACGCTCCCGAGGATTCAGTAGCAGCCGAACGCACGTTCGAGTATGATCTTGGTTATGACCACTTCTTTTGCTTTTAATCCGAAAGCTGCTCGTCTTCTGGATGCCGCTTTTGACGAGGAGGTTGTGTTGCGTCGGGCGCAGGGGCGGCAGGTGCGTTCGATAGCGGGGTTCGCCGGGGTGGGTGGTTCGCGAAGATCGGTGACCGAGGAGGTCGCGTTAGCCTTCTCGGTCTCCCGCAATCAGGCGTTCTTGTTGGTCGAAACCTCGTGTGCGTTGGTGGCACGGTTGCCGAACACGCTGGCGGCGTTGGAGCGGGGTGAGATCGATCTGTTCAAGGCGTCGAAGGTGTCCCAGCTGACCCGGGAGGTGTCCGATGAGGTCGCCGCACAGGTGGACGCCTGGATGGCTACCCGTCTGGCCGGGCGTGACCCTGCGGCGATCCGGAAGTCGGTGGATCACGCGGTGCAGAAGTTCGACCCGGACGGTTACCGGGACCGCGCCGAGAAGAAGCGTGCGTTGCGGCATGTGGCGTTGGAGCACGAGGACGAGACCATGTCGAAACTGTCGGGCTGGCTGCCGGCCGAGGTGGCGAGTTCGATCTACGCGTCACTGAGCCAGGCGGCGAAGAAACGCCGCCAGACCGATCAGTCCCGCACCCTTGACCAGCATCGGGCGGATATTTTCGCCGAGCGGCTGCTAGCTGAGGACGGGCACGGGACACCGCGGGCGCATGTCCATGTCTATGTCGACTTGCTGACCCTGACCGGCGCCCGGGAAGACCCCGCGACGCTGGCGGGCTACGGCCCCGTTCCCGGCTGGCTCGCCCGCGAGATCGCCGCCGACCCGGACTCCACCTGGTCCCGGCTGATCACCGACCCGCTTACCGGACAACTCCTGGAAGCCAGTCCCGGTACTTACCGGTCGCCGGCCTCACTGGCCCGGCTGATCAAAGCCCGCGATCGGGAATGCACCCACCCCGGCTGCCACCGGCCGGCGGAGTTCTCCGAGATCGACCACATCACCACCTGGGCCCGCCACGGCAACACCGACCACCACAACTGCCACGCCGCCTGCAAAATCCACAACCACCTCAAAGAAGAACCCGGCTGGACCACCCAACCCACCGGCAACGGCGGCATGACCATCACCACCCCCACCGGCCACACCTACACCGCCACCCCCGAACCACTCCACGACCCACGACCCCAACCCGAGGACGACACCCCACCCTTCTAAAGCGGGTCGGCAGCTTCGACGAAGGCTCCCAGGAGGCGCCTTCGTGGCTCGGTCATGCCCTGATGGGTCTGTCCACTTTGGAGCTTACTCAGGGGCGCCGAGCAAGGTCGGCCACCAAGTTACGAAGGGTGGTCGAGGCGGCGTGCCGCATGGGGTCGAGCCTCACAATTCGGGCTCCTTCGGCCGGGGAACGGCGACTCCCTCCGACGTTCGAGACGGACCCCGGATAGCTTCGGGTCGCGGCGGCGGGATCCCCAGCGCTCACCGTTGGCCTACCTGCCCCCACCAGCGCCCCACCGAAATCACCCGACCCGAGCCGCGATCTCCCGCGCACAAGCCAAAGCTTCATTCACCCCGGTGTCCACCTCAAGGTCGTAAACCACGCCTCGATGCACGATCTCGGCCTGCGCCTCCGCCATCCCCGTGACCCGATCCCCTCGCGCGATCTCCCGCCCGGCGGCGACGACGCCGTCACACCGGACCCCGACCCACAACAACTCGAGTCCGGCCAACGCGTCACGCCACCGCCGCTGCGACGCGGCCCCACCGAGGAACGCGTCGTCGATGATGACCCGGGCCCCCGCACGCACCATCGCCGCGACACCGGCCATCCACGCGTTCTCGAGCCGCTGGAAACCGGATCCGACACTCACCCCGCCGTCCGCCGCGAAGTCGATCCCCCCGTCCACAGTGGACGGCATGGCGTCGATCAAGGTGTCCACGCCGAGAGTGAGCCAGGGATCCGGCAACACCGCTTGCAGGCACCTGGCGATCCCCGACTTACCCGAACTGGAGCCGCCGTTGAGCACGATCACTGTCGTCACGCGAACACTCTAGACGTCGGCAGGCGAACCAGAGCCTGGGAATCCGGATACAACGGACGTCCACGGCAAAAAGGCAGCATCCACCCGATTCCGGAATTCACCCAGGACGGATAACCGACTTCGGTAGGTTACAAAAATCCTTACCGCGGCCTAACTTGGTGAAACCGAAACGGAATCCCCGACGCAGGCCGAAGGGCGAATTCATGCGTATGTCCAAAATCGTCGCAACGGTGGCCGGTGCCGCCGCCGCGCTGACCCTTGCCGCCACTCCCGCCGCGAACGCGGGCCAGGACATCATCGGCGGAGGCACCGTGAGTTCCGCGCCGTGGGGCGCCCAGATCTACTGGGACGACGCCACCGCGTTCGGCGGTTTCAACTGCTCCGGCACGATCATCGCTCCGCAGTGGGTCCTCACCGCGAAACACTGCCTCAACAAGCCCGGCATGCACGTCAAGGTCGGCAACGTCAACCTGAACCAGGGCACCGAGGCCGACGTCGACCAGCAGAAGGCCGCCCCGAGCGGCGACATCGCGCTGCTGCACCTCACGACCGCGGTCAGCACCACGTACATGAAGCTCGGCACCGCGAACCCGGCCAACGGCACCACGAACCAGATCTACGGCTGGGGCCGTACGCAGGGCAACAACCCGCCGTCGAGCGTCCTGAAGACGGCCGACGTCCGCATCACCGGCACCAGCAGCGACGCGTACGGCGGCCAGGCCATCGCCAGCGTCGGCGTCAACGGTTCGGCCTGGCACGGCGACTCGGGCGGCCCGCAGCTTTCGAACGGCGTCCAGGTCGGGGTCTGCTCGACCGGCAGCAACTCCGGCACGAACCCGCAGGGCACCCAGAACTACGCCAGCGTCGCGGCGAGCCGCGACTGGATCCGCACCACCGCGGGAGTCTGACCCGACGAGAAAAGGGCCGTCCGAAAGGAACGGCCCTTTTCGCCTGCCTGAAAACCCCGGAAACTCAGGCGCACTTCGCCTTCGGGTCGATCATCGACACCGAGCCGACCTTGTCCCCGTTCACGGTGAACTCAGAGACCCAGCCCGGTTTGCCGTCGACAGGAACCTGGAACCGGCCGTTGTCGCCGACCTTCATCCCCTTGGCGTCGTAAGCCGCCTTGAGTTCCACCAGCGATGAACCGATACCGATCCCTTCGGCCGTCTTCGCGTCCGAAGGAGCGGCGAGTTCACGTAGCCCGTCCTTGCCGAACGAAGCGCCTCCGGCGGCCACGAAGGCTTTGTCCCGTTCCTCCCGCTTGCCCGCCAGGTCCGCGGACGCCTGAGCGGCGTCAGCGAACAGCTGAGCGTCCTTCGCGGACTTCTCCGCCGATTCGGCGCTTTCCTCCGCGGACGCGCCCGGCTTCGCCTCCGGATCGGCTTCGAGCTCGTCGGCCTTCTTGTTCAGTTCCTTGGCCTTGGTCTCGACATCCGCTTCCGCCTTCATCCGCGCCGGGTCGGGCGCCGGACCGCCGGCATAGGAGAAATCGGTACAACCATCCAAAGTGGACGTCGGCGCGGTCGCGAGCTTCCCGCCCGCCAGCGCGGCGTCCTTTGCCATGCCCAAGGTCAGCCCGCGATATCCCGCCGGACCGAACACCTCGGGCGCCGCCGGAGCGGCCGCGTCGGGAGAAGATCCCGACGAACAGGCCACCCCGCCGATCACTACCACCGTGGCGACGAGCACGACGCCCGTCAACCGTCTACGAGTCACGGTTCCCCCTTCATCGCCCCGAAAGCTATCGGATCGCGATGAAGGTGCCGAACGGATTTCGCGAAGATCACGTCAATTGATGCATCCGCCGCGTAGTCCTAAGCGAAAGTGCCGAACCGGCGGCCACGACGGCGAGAATCCCCGCACCCGCGGCCAGCGTCCAGAAATCCGGGTGCACGATGGACTGGCCTCGCTGGGCCTGCCAAGTGAGCAACACGAGCGCCCCCGCGAAACCCACCGACGCGGTCCGCACCAGATTCCGCCGTACGAATTCCGATTCGAGCACCGGATACCGCCGGGCGAGCTTGAGCAGCCCGAAGGCGACCAGTGGCAGCACCTGGATCGCGTGGATGCCGAAGAAATGCGGGATCCGCATGTCCCCGCCCACGGTGCTCCAGCCCAGCACCGGCAGCCCCGGGCCGCCGTCGGGGACACCGACCGCGTGGGCGCCGAGGACCGACGGCCGTTCGCCGGCGCGGAACTGGGCCATCTGCTGTTCGTTCGGCCCGAACATCAGCAGCGCGACGCCGATTCCGGCGACCGACAGCGCGGCACCCGCGCGTAACGCGGAGTTCATCGCCCGGTCGGGAAGACGTTGGAACAACAGGAGAAGCGCGATGGCCGCCGTCGCTCCCCAGCCGGTGAAGGCGCCGTTCGCGACCATGTTGTTGATCCACTGATCGGCGGGCGTCTCCCGGTTGAAGTGGAGTGTCCGGCCGCGGATGGCGATCTGCCAGAACAGCAACGCCATGTCCAGGCCGAGCCCGGCGGCGAACACCGTCCCGAGCCACCAGCCGAGCCGCTTGCCCCGGGTCAGCTGCCCGATCAGCCACGCCAGCGTCACCGCGTAGAGCCCGACGGAAATCGTGAACTTGAGCGGTTTGAGCCAAATGGGCGCGTTGACGAGGCTGCGGTCGTCGAAAACGAGACCGCCGAGCGCGATGACCCCGAGCACCGCCATCGCCGCCGCCAAGATCATCAACGGCCTATGCGGCGCCACCCTGGATCCCTTGTCCACCATGGGATCGAGCGTGCCGGGAAGCTCCGATCCGGACACTGGAGCGCTCCCCCTGATCGAGGGTGGGGAAAGCCCTACCACCGACCTGTGGGTAATAGTGCCGTCAGCGCGACCGGCAGTTGTGCCGTTTGACCGCACTCCCCTCTTTTCTAGCGTGTCCTTCACAAGAGCAGACAGGGCGTCCCCTGGTGCTCACCGGGATTTCCAGCGAGATGAGAGGAGGTGGCCCATCAATGACCGGTACGGGATATCAGGCAGACGCAGCTGCGATGGCGCGCGCCGTCCAGGGGTTCGAGGAGACCGCGTCGAACGCCAAGACCACGATGGCCAGCTTGGAGAGCGAGCTGACCCAGACCCTGCACAACTACAAGGGTGACCAGGCGGTCGCGTTCTGGGATCTGCAGCGCCGTCTGCAGGAGAAGATGACCATCGCCGTGAACGAGCTCAACACGATGTCGCGCCTCGTGCACGAGAGCAACCGGAACTACAACTCGGGTGACGAGCAGGTCCGGGAAAGCCTCACCGGGGTCAGCGGAGTCGTCGACCAGACCGTGATCCACCGGCTGAACCCCTGATCCGCGAGAGGACCACCAATCATGGCTGACGTCGTCGAAATCAACTTCGCCGCGCTGCAGCACAGCTCGGCCTCGCTGGCCGCCAAGGCCAAGGCGCTCACGTCCCAGCTCGAACAGCTGCACACCAACCTGCAGCCGATCACCCAGACCTGGTACGCCTCCGGCAGCTCCGCTGGTGAGGCCGCCCGTGCGTCTGAAACCCGCCTGCGCCAGGCCACCGCGGACATCGTGGCGATCATCGCGCAGTTCGGTGGCAAGGTCGGCGACGCCCACGATCTCCAGCACAGCCTGGAGAACCGCAACCAGGGCCTGTTCGCCGGCTGATCATCCCCATCCGTCGGCCGGCCGGTGCTTTCACCCCCCTCGGCACCGGCCGGCCGGCTTTGCGCGTAGTCGTCCCCCTTGTCGGCGTGGCCGTTCACGAGAGAGCCGGGATCAATGCAAGACCAGTCGTACTACGTCCATCTGGAATCACTGAAGGACTTCGTGCGGGAACTGGAGACCCAGATCCACGCGATGTCCAAGCCGAACGACTTCCTGCTGACCCTGACCGAGCAGCCGCTGCTGTTCGGCGAGTTCGGTGAGGCGGGTTCACTCACCAAGGCGCACCAGGCGGCCGTCGCCGAGATGCAGGGCCTGCTGGACCAGGTCAAGGGCGCGATCACCTTCGCGCAGGACGTCACGACGACCGTCGCCGACGGCTACGCGGCGGCAGACGACTCGGTGGCGGGCGACATCAACCACGCGAGCCAGCAGACCGGGCTGCTCGATCCGTTGCTCAACGTCCTCGGGGGCGTGCTGGGCGGCAACAGCGGCTCGAACGGCGGGGGGAACAAGGGATGACCGAGACCGCGCACACGAACTTCGCCGCGTACTCGCACCAGCAGCTCTACGCGATGCTGCAGGCGGGCGACCCCAACACGGCGCGCCACGCGGCCCACAAATGGCAGTCCACCGGCCTCGGGCTCTTCGAACAGGCCGAGAACCTGACCGGCGAGCTGAAGGAGTTCTCCGGCAACTGGACCGGTGGCGCCGCCGACAAGTACCACACGATGATCAGCGACCTCGTCGGCGGAATCCGCAAGGTCGCCCAGACCGCGCAGGCGATGAACAACCTCCTCGAGGATGCCGCGGACGCGCTGGTTAAGGCCAAGAAGGAGATGCCGCCGCCGGTCGCGGTGCCCGACGTCTCCCCCGCGGATCTCGCGCTGGCCGTCAACCCGCCGCTGCTGCCGCCGGATTCGTCGCAGGCGACGATCATCAACGCCGCGCAGCAGCGGCAGCAGGCCATCGCGAACGTCGAAGCGCAGCAGCAGGCCGCGGGCGCGGCCAGCGCGGCGCACAGCAAGGCGATCGTGGTGATGACCCAGCTCGCGGGCGAGTACTCCACCGCGGAGGAGTCCATTCCGGCCTCGCCGAACGCCGTCGCCCCGCCGCCGGTCACCGGTGGCGGCACCGCCCCGGGTGGCTCGGTCGGCAACGACATCGGCGGCACCCCCGGCGTCGGCCTGGTGCCGGGCGACAACACGCATCCGCTGCCTTCGGACGGCTCCACACCGCCCACCACCGGGCAGCCTGGCCAGGTGCCCAAGTCGAACCCGCTGTTCGGCGACATGTTCACCGCCGGTCTCGCCGCGGCCTCGGCCGCCGCGTTCGGCCGGTTCGGCTCGATCATGCCGCGGGTGCCCGCGTGGGCGAACGGCAAGAACCCCAAGGACGAGAAGAAGGACGGCGAGGTCGTCGGCGGCGGTGCCGGCGGGGCGGGCGCGACCGCGGGCGGCACCGGCGGCGGCATCCCGATCGGCGGTGGCGGAGCGCCGTCGCTCGACGGCGGCGCGATCGGCGCCGGCGGGGGCGGCGGATTCTCCGGTCCCGGCGAGGCCCCGGCGGCGTTCTCCGGGCTGGCGGGCGACGGCGGCTCGGGCAGCGCGATGAGCGGCCTGGCGGGCGGAGCGGCCGGCGCCGCGGGCGCGGCGGCGGCCAAGGGCGCGATGCCGATGATGCCCATGATGCCGATGGGCATGGGCGCGGGCGGCGACATGGGCTCCGGGCGGCGTATCCCGCCGTGGCTCGTGGAGACCGAGAACGTCTGGGGCCAGTCGTCCCCGGTCGCTCCCGCCGTGCTCGGCGAAGAACCCGAACAGTACTGATCGTTTTCCACCAGGAGAGGCGGCTCGGTGATGGCATCCAGTGCGGGCGGTTACCGAGTCGCCCCCGCCAGGCTCGAAGCGGCGGCGGCCGAACTCGAACAGCGCGCGGGCGTGCTCAAGACCGCGCAGACCGCGCTGGCGGGTGAGAACGTCCCCGCCACCGCGTTCGGCCAGGTTTCGGCTTCCGGCGCGGCTTCGGCCACGTACACCAAGACGATCAAGGACGTCGCGGGCAAACTCGACGGCCAGATCACCAAGGCGACGGTGATCCACCAGGGCCTGACGGCCGCGGGCGGCGGCTACCGGCGCGCCGACGTCCAGATCGCCGCCACGTACCGGTCACTCATGCCGGAGAACCCGTTGCCCAAGGCCGGGAATCCGGCCGGCGTCGGCGGCGCGGCCGACACCGGCTCGTGGGCCACCGCGATCGCCGAGAACCGCACGAAGGTCACCGACGCGCTGACCACCGAACGCGAGCGGCTCGCGAACCTCCTGGCGCAGGGCGGAAAAGCCGACGACATCGCGAGCGCGCGCACCAGGATCGCGCTGTACGAGGACATCCTCGCCAACGACCGGCAGATCCTGCGGTTCGACCCGTCCGGTAACGGGCGCATCGTCGAGCTGGTCGGCCGCATCGAGCCGGGCACCCGCAACGTCGGCTTGTTCGTCCCCGGCGTCAACACCTCGTTCGACAACTTCCAGAGTTACGCCGACCTCGGCAAGAGCCTGGTCGCCGCGGACGCCACCGGACGCACCGCGATGGTGGTCTGGGCCGACGGGGTCTTCCCGCAGAACGTCGTCACCGAAGGGCCCGCCGCGCACTACGCGCAGACGATGGCGCCCGACCTCAAGGCGTTCGGCGACGAACTGCGCGGCCAGATCGACAGCCACGCCGGACCGGGTGTCGTGGTCACCGCCGTCGGGCACAGCTACGGCGGCGCGACCGTGGGACTCGCCGAGCAGCTCGGCCTGCGGGCCGACCAGGTGCTGCACGTCGAGTCCGCGGGCATGGGGCACGGCATCTGGAGCCCGGACGACCTCCCGGCCAGCCAGGCTGGCGTACAGCGGTACTCCATGACGGCCCCCTTCGACCCGATCGTGGTGGCGCAGGGCAACGCGGGGCTCGTCGAATGGCTCGGCGCCGGGCACGGAGCGGACCCCGACCGCTTCCCCGGCGTCGTCGAACTGGAAACCGGCCGCGACGCGAACGGCGATCTGCAGTGGGGCCTCGAGTCCCACAGCGGGGTGCTCAAGCCGGGTTCCGATTCGTGGAACAACATCTACGGTGTGATCACCGGCGGCGCGGTCACCCACGAGGGCTTCACCAGTGGCTCGCTGCGCGAGATGGTCATCGAAGGCGTCGGACGAGGCTTGTGAGGGGTTCACCATGATCACCAGGAACACCGAGCTCGACCCGCTGGCCGAGGACCTGACCGCGGTCATCGACGGTGTCGCGGGCACCTTCGGCTCCAGCGCCGAACGCACCGTGGAAGGCGAGCTGGACTGCGACCCGACGCAGCCGGGCCGGTTGCTCTGCTGGCAGTACGGCCTCCGGGTGGACGACGCGACCGACGCGATCCGCAAACTCGTCGACGTCGTCCTGCCGCTGCTGGAAAGCCAGGGCTGGCGAACGCGCGACCGCAGCAACCCGCGTGAGCTGATCGCCCAGTTCAGCCGCGACGGCGCCGACTTCAACGTGCATGTCTCCCGCGCCGGCGACGGCGTGGCCATCGTGGGCTCGACGGCCTGCGTAGCCGTCCCCTAAACCCCAGGGGGTCGCGAAAGACCTCGTGAGCGGCGGCGGTGTCCCCCAGTACACCGCTGCCGCTCACGAGGCGCGGAACCGCGAAGGCTTCCAGCCCCGGCGCTTGCCCCGCCGGACCGCGGCCACCACCACGCCCGCCGCGATGGCCGCGGCCACCCCGGAGATGGCGAGCACACCGGAAACCTTGTCCGCGTTGGCCCGCGCGGGCGCGGCGGCGGGGACGACGAAGGTGTCCGGGCCGGCACTCGGCGGCCCTCCCGGGCCGGGCGTGCCGGCCGGGATCGAGGCGGAAACGGCGGCGTAGGCGTCGATCGCGCCCCAGCCCCGCCGGGGATCGTGCCCACCGTTCGGCCCGCGATGCGCGGTCAGCGTCAGCCGGGTGACGACCTGCTCCGGCGACAGCTCCGGGTGATACGCGCGCACGAGCGCCGCGACTCCCGCGACGTGCGCGGCGGCCAGGCTCGGGTCACTCACCGGCCACCGGTGCGCCACGGTCCCGCCCGCGCCGGCGGACGTGCTGACCAGTTCGGCGCCGGGCGCGGAGATCCCCACGTAGGGACCGGATTCCGTCTGCACCGCCGCACCGGTCTGGTTGGTCGATCCCACCGCGAGCACACCCGGTGTCGCGGTCGGGTAGGAGGTCTGGCCCTGTTGCGTCCCCGCGGCGGGAGAGACGATCAGCGCGCCCTTCTCCTTGGCACGCGACACGGCACCGGTCAGCGCGGGACTGTCGGAGGCGGCCGGGACGGCGATCAGGATGATCCCGGCGCCGCGGTTCAGCGCGGTTTCGATGGCGCCCGCGAGCTGCCCGGGATCGCCGCCGCCGTTCACCTGGGTGTAGCGGATCGGCAGGATCTTGGCGCCGGGCGCGATCCCGGTGAACGTCGTGGACGGATCCGGTTGCGCGCCGACGATCCCGGCCGCGATGGTGCCCCGGCCGTCGCAGTCGTCGGCCTGGGTGCCCTGGCCGCCGAGGAGCTGGCCGGGCGCGAACTGGCCGTTGCCGCCGTCGACCCCGGTGCCGATCACCGCGACCAGCTGGCCGGTGCCGCGGGACAGCGGCCAGATCCGCACGGGATCGATCAGCCGCTGTCCCCACGGGACGGCCGCGGTGTAGGTCCCCGTCGGGTTCGCGCACTGCTCGGCGACCGCCGTCGACGGGGCGGGGGTGCCGAGCAGTGCCACGAAACCGACGCATCCCGCGACGGCACTTTTACCGGCAAAGCCCACCATTCCTCCAGAATTCCCTTGTCATACAAGGGAATTCTAGTGCCGCACCTCAGCGCAGGTCCATCCCGAGGTCGAGCGCGGGCGAGGAATGCGTGAGCGCTCCGACGGCAAGGAAGTCCACACCGGACTCCGCGTACGCCCGCGCGACGTCGAGCCGCAGACCGCCCGAGGATTCCAGGCGGGTCTTCGGTGAGACCTCGTCGCGCCGGTCGACGGCCTTCGCGCATTCGTCGGGCGTGAAGTTGTCCAGCAGCACCTCGTCGGCACCCGCCGCGAGCGCCTCGTCCAGCTGGGCCAGGTCGTCGACCTCGACCTCACAGTGCAGTTCGGGCGCGTGTTCGCGCGCGGCCGCGAGCGCGGCGGTCACCGAACCGGCGGCGACCACGTGGTTGTCCTTGATCAGCACCGCGTCGCCGAGCCCGAGCCGGTGGTTCACCCCGCCACCCGCGCGCACGGCGTACTTCTCCAGCAACCGAAGCCCGGGCAGCGTCTTGCGGGAATCCCTGATCCGGCAACCGGTTCCCTCCACGGCGCGCACCCAGGCGGCGGTCGCGGTGGCGATACCGGACAGGTGGCACAGCAGGTTCAGCGCGGTGCGTTCGGCGGTGAGCAGGCCGCGCACCGGCCCCCGCACGACCAGCGCGGGCTCCCCGGCGGTCAGCCGGTCGCCGTCGTCACGGGCGGCCAGGATCTCCAGGCCCGAGCCGAGCACGACGTCGAACACCGCCAGGGCCACCGGGATCCCGGCGACCACACCGGCCGTCCTCGGCGTGAGTTCGGCCAGCGCGCGAGCGGATTCGGGCACGGTGGCGTTCGTCGTCGCGTCGGGCCCGTACCGCAGATCCTCGGCCAGCGCCGTCGTGACGACACGGTGCGCATCGGCGGCGTCGAGGCCGTGATCGGCCAGCGCCTTGACGACCCAGGGGGAGAATTCGCTCATGCCACACCCTCCAAAGCGATCGGATCGGCCAGTACCGGCTGCCCCGACGGGCTGAGCCGGATGAGCTGACCGCGTTGCCAGACGTCGTCGTCGCGTTCGGGGAAATCGGTGCGCACGTGACAGCCGCGGGACTCCGTCCGGCGCGCCGCCGCCGCGACCAGTGCTTCCGCCACCAAGGTGAGCGCCGCGTCCTCGACGACCCGGGGAGTCCACAAAGGACTCTCGGTGACCGAAAGATCCAGCACCGAACCCACGACCGAAAGACCTTCCGCGTCCCGGCCGATGGCGGCGTACCGGCTCATCGCGCGCTGCAAGGCGTCGCGATCGGCCACCGCGACCTTCGCCGGAGGCATGAGCACACCGCGGCGCGGGTCGGCGAGCAATCCGGCGGCGAGATCGATGGCGACCGCTTCCGCCACCCGCTGCCCGACGACCAGGCCTTCGAGCAAACTGTTGGAGGCCAAGCGATTCGCGCCGTGCAGCCCGGTCCTGGCGACCTCGCCCGCCGCGTAGAGACCGCGGACGCCGGAGCGTCCGTCCACAGTGGTCACCACGCCACCGCAGGCGAAATGCGCCGCGGGCGTGACCGGGATCGGTTCCTTCGCCGGGTCCAGCCCGATCGCCGCGCACGCCGCGTGCACGGTCGGGAACCGCTTGGCGAACCCGGAAATCCCTGTCGCGTCGAGGAAAACGTGGTCGTCGACCCCGCCGGGCGCCTGCACCATCCGGCGGGTGATCGCCGCCGAGACGACGTCCCGTGGCGCGAGATCGCCGAGCGGGTGGACTCCCCGCATCACCGAAGCGCCCGTCGCGTCGTGCAACGTCGCGCCCTCGCCGCGCACCGCCTCGGTGACCAGCGGGAGACGGCCGCGCGCGCCGGGCGTGAACAGGACCGTCGGATGGAACTGGACGAACTCGACGTCCGCGACCTGCGCCCCCGCGCGCAACGCCAGCGCCAGCCCGTCGCCGGTGGCGATCTCCGGATTCGACGTCGCCTGGTAGAGCTGCCCCAGCCCGCCGCTGGCCAGCAGCACCGCGGGCGCCCGGACGACCCCGGGCACCCCGTTGCGGTCCAGGACCGTCACGCCCACGACCTCGCCCGCGGGCGTGCGGATCGCGTCGACGGCGATGTGGTGCTCCAGCACCGGGATCCGCCGGTCCCCGGCCGTCGCGACCAGCGTCCGCTCGACCTCCGCGCCGGTCGCGTCGCCACCGGCGTGGATGACGCGGAACGCGCTGTGCCCGCCCTCCCGCGTCCGGGCCAGTTCGGGCCGCCCTTCGGCCGCCGGGTCGAAGCGCGCACCTTCCGCGCGCAAGCGGGCCACCGCGGCCGGGCCACCGGCGATGATCGACCGGACGGCGTCTTCGTCGCAGAGCCCGGCACCGGCGGTGAGGGTGTCCTCGGCGTGCTTGCCGACCGAATCCCCTCGCTCGTGCTCACCCTCCAGGACGACCGCGATACCGCCCTGCGCCCAGCGGGTGTTGCCGTCGGAGACCGTCGCCTTGGTGACCACCAGGACGTGCAGCCCGAGTTCCCGCGCCCGCAGGGCCGCGGTGAGCCCCGCGACGCCGCTGCCGATCACCACGAGATCGGCGGCGGCCTCCCAGAGCGGGTGGGTTTTCGCCTGGAGAGCGGTAACCTGGTCGGTCATTCTCCGCCGCCAGGCTGCCCGATCTCGATCATGCGCTGCACGGAAGCGCGGGCACGGGCGGCGGTCCCGGCGTCGACGTGGACCTCGTCGGCACCCTCACGCAGCGACCGCAGGAGGGCGGCCGGCGTGATCATCTTCATGTACCGGCAGGACGCCCGGTCGTTCACCGCGCGGAAGTCGATCTCCGGCGCAGCCTTGCGCAGCTGGTGGATCATCCCGATCTCGGTGGCCACGAGCACCGACTTCGCCTTGGTGTCGCGGGCGGCGTGGACCATGTCGCCGGTCGAGAGGATCTTGACCCGCTCGGGGGCGACGGCACCCTCGCCCGCCAGGTACAGCGCCGAGGTCGCGCAGCCGCATTCCGGGTGGATGAACAGGTCGGCGTCCGGGTTCTCCGAGGCCCGCTCGGCCAGCTCGGCGCCGTTGATCCCGGCGTGCACGTGGCACTCCCCGGCCCAGATGTGCATGTTCTCCCGGCCGGTCACGCGTTTGACGTGCGCGCCGAGGAACTGGTCCGGCAGGAAGAGAACCTCCTGGTCAGCGGGGATGGAGGCGACCACGTCGACGGCGTTCGACGAGGTGCAGCAGATGTCGGTCTCCGCCTTGACCTCGGCCGTGGTGTTCACGTACGAGACGACGACCGCGCCGGGGTGCTCGGCCTTCCAGGCGCGCAGCTGGTCGCCGGTGATGGAGTCCGCGAGCGAGCAGCCTGCCCGCGCGTCCGGGATCAGGACGGTCTTTTCGGGCGCCAGGATCTTCGCCGTCTCGGCCATGAAGTGCACGCCGCAGAAGACGATGGTGGACGCGTCGCTGCTCGCCGCGATCCGGCTCAGCGCGAGGGAGTCGCCGGTGAAGTCGGCGATGTCCTGGATCTCGGGGACCTGGTAGTTGTGCGCGAGCAGGACGGCGTCGCGCTTGCGAGCGAGGCTCCGCACCTCCTCCGCCCAAGCGGCGTCGGCGACAACTCCGCCGTACGGGGTCAGGTCGTTCTGCAGGGTGCTCGTCATCGTTCTGGCCCTCCTGGACCGATCTCCGGTTTTCGCCTTACAATCGAAAACCGTGCGAAGTCATCTTAACACCCAGACCCCCCTCGCCCACGAGGTTTTGGGAGCGGTCCTGCAAGTGCGCTCCGACACACTCCGGGTCCTGCTGTGGCGGCGCGCCCTCGATCCGCATCTCGGCCGCTGGTCCCTTCCCGGGGGCAGGCTTCGCCCGGATGAAGACGTCGAGGCGTCCATCCGGCGGCAACTCGCGGAGAAGGTCGACGTACGCCAGTTGAAGCATGTGGAGCAACTGGCGGTCTTCAGCGCGCCGGACCGGGTGCCGGGGCCCCGCGTCGTCGCGACGGCGTTCCTCGGCCTCGTACCGTCCGATGTGGACCCCGAAGTCCCCGAAGACACCGAATGGCACGACGTTTCCGAGCTGCCGCGCACGGCGTTCGACCACGAGTCCATCGTGCTGCGCGCGCGGGACCGGCTGCGCTCGAAGCTCTGCTACACGAATCTCGGCTTCGCGCTCGCCCCGGAAGAGTTCACCGTATCGGCGTTGCGGGGCCTGTACTCGGCTGCGCTGGGTTACCGGGTGTCCGCGACGAACCTGCAGCGGGTGCTGTCCCGGCGCGGGCTGCTGGTCCCCACCGGGCACACCGCCCCGCCCGGGCGCAGCGGCGGACGTCCGGCGGCGCTCTTCTCCTTCGCGGGCAAGGGGATGCAGATCACCGACCCGTTCGCGGTCTTCCGCCCGCCCGCCGGGAAGTGACCGTCCTGCGAAGTCCTCCCGGTCCCCGTACCTTGAACGGGTGACCGAGCCGAGCGAGGAGTCCACCGGGAAGGCGATCTTGCCGCTGTTCCCGCTACAGACCGTGCTTCTGCCCGGAACACACCTTCCGTTGCACATCTTCGAGCCGCGGTACCGGCAGCTGATGGCCGACCTCGTCGGCGAGGTCGTGCCGGACCGCGAGTTCGGCGTCGTCGCGCTGCGGTCGGCGATGGTCAGGGAGGTCAGCGGACCGGAGCACGTCCACGAGGTCGGCTGCAGCACGGTGCTGCGCGAGGCGAAACGGCTGCCGGACGGCAGGTTCGACGTCGTCACCACCGCGCGGCGCCGGTTCCGGCTGCTCGAGATCGACCGCGTTTCCGCGCCGTACCTGATCGGCGCGGTCGAATGGGTGCCCGACGACCGGGTCGCCTCGGTACCCGGCGACACCGTGAACAGGCTCGCCGACGTCGCGAAGGCCGCGCACCGGCGCTACTGCGAATCCGCCTGGCACGCCGACGACTGGACCACCCCGCCCGAGGACGGCGACATCGCGGCGCTCGCGTACCGGCTCACCGCGGACTGCCTGCTCCCGCTGGAGGACCGGCAGCGCCTGCTGGAGGAGACGAACCCGCTGCGGCGGCTGCGGATCGCGTGCCGGCTGCTGACGCGGGAGGCCGGGTTCCTCAGCACGCTCGGCGCGGTCCCGATGCCGCCGGGGGAACTCGGCGAGTTCACCCGCCCCTCGAACCTGAACTGAGGCGGCAGTGGGTCGTGAGCGGCGATCCGGGTCAGACGTCTTGGGTACCTACTGGATTCGGCTGCGGCTGACAGCGGCCGCGCGTGAAGGCCCCCTTCCCTCGGCTCAGCCGAGGAAACTCGACCTTCACACCTTCCCCAGTACATGAAGGCCCCCTTCCTTGCGCCTAGGTACAGGAAGGGGGCCTTCATGTACTCGCCGGGTCCCTGTCGGGCGCTGGGGTTGGTACCGCCCTGGCGACCCTGTCGCGAAAGCCACTTTCGAGACATCTGGTGTCCCGAAAGTGGCTTTCGCGACACACCGCCGGAACCCCCGGGCCGGAGCCCGGGATCAACAGCAGCCGGAAGCCAGTAGGCACCTAAGACATACCCCAAGCGTCATAGCACTCGCGAAACGCTACTTACCGGACTCCGGCGCCGAACCCTCGTCCGAACCGTTGCCCCCGCCGAACTTGCTCCACACCTTGCCCGCCGCCCCGGACACCGCTTCGCCGACGTCGCTGAACACCTTCGTCAGCGGGTCCGTCGAGCCGTTCCAGGAGTCCTTGTACGACTTCGCGGCCGACTTGAGGTCCTCGGTCCAGTTGGACGACGGCGCGTCCTCGTCGCGGCGCGGGTACTCGCCCGCCAGGATCCCCCGGTACTCCTCGGACGCGGCCCACTTCTGCAACTGCGCGGCGCGCACGACGGCCAGCGGATGCGACATCGTCTCGACGTAGCGCAGCTTCAGGTAGCTGTCGCGGATGTCCTCGACCGACTCGTACTCCGACGCCTGCTGCAGGAAGGCCGGGATGTCGATCTTCGCCGGGTCGATCCCGCCCGCGACCAGGATCTGCGAGCGCAGCGCCGCCGTCGGGTCCTGCGAGCACAGCAGCCCGGCGCGGTCGCAGGACAGTTCGGCCTTGCGGTACCACTCGCGCAACGCGGCGATGACCACGCGGATGCCGATCGCGCTCACCGGCGTCCACGACATCGACATCTGCAGGCCGATCAGCCGGATCATGATCGTGCGGTACACCGCGTGCCCGGACAGCACGTGGCCCATCTCGTGCCCGATCACGAACCGCAGTGACGCGAGGTCCATCGCTTCGACGGCCGCGGTGTTGAGCACGATGAACGGCTCGTCCATGCCGATCGTCTGCGCGTTGACCTCGGGGCTGCGGGCGACGAACAGGTTCGGCACGCGGTCGAGGTCGAGCGTTTCGGCGCATTCGTTGCGCAGTTTGTCCAGTTCCGGATACTGCTTCGGGCCGACCCTGATCGCGGACGCGAGCGCCATCAGCCGCTCGCCGCGTTCGGCATAGAAGCCCGAAACCGCCTTCACGACCTGCGCGAACCCGGGAACGGCGCGCAGCGTGGCCAGTGCGCCGCGGTCCACGGGGTGTTCGTAGGCGCGCGGGCTGATACCCGGGAAACGGACGGCGTTGTGCCGGGAAACCTCGATGTCGTCGGTCAAGAGAAAGCCCCCTAGAGATGTGTCCCGGCCCACCCTAGAGGAAATCCGTCAGCCGAGGCGGCGGCCCAGGTCTTCCCGTCCGTTCCACGCGGTGAGCAACGTGTACGCCAGCGTGGTCATCAGCGGCGCGGCGAGCATGATCCACGGGGATTCGATCTGCGGCGCCTTCGCGATGACGTCGCCGACGGCGGGCGCCGCGCCGATCTCGTAGCGGCCGTTGGCGAACGCGACGCCCATCGTCGTCCCCAGCCAGCCCGCGAGGGTCGCGCCGCCGGTGGCGGCGATCAGCACGACCGGACCGCGGCGCTCCCGCAGCAGCCAGGTCACGATGCCGATCAGCAGCCCGGCGCCGAGCGCGAGGAAACCGTAGACGGCCAGATCGTCGAAGCGGTGCCAGCTCTCCAGCTCCAGCGGGGCGAGGGCGCCGCGGTCGTTGATCACGCGCATCCGCTGTGGCGGCGCGAGCCGCGACCAAAGCCAGGCCAGCGGGAAGCCGAGCAGCCCCGCCGTGGACAGGACGCTGATCGCCGGCAGCAGATCGGCCTTGACGACGACCTTGGGGTGCGGGCGGCGCGGCCTCGGCAGCACGGGCACCGACCAGGGGGCGGGCACACTGGAAGACAGGTGCGCCGGTTTACCCGTCGTCTCGCCCAACCCCGGACTCCTCCCTCGTGCTGCTTGTGCAGAGCGTAACCAATGACGCCCCCAGCGCACGCGCCTCCACCGCGTTTCGTCCTCCGAATGCGGTCGTTGCGCGTGCAACTACCGCGTCCAGAGGACGAATTGCGGGAAGTCAGCCGGCGAGTTCACCGTGACGGCTGCACCGGGCCGTCCAGCCGACCGGGGTGATCTGGACGACCATCCGCCGCGCGCAGTACGTGCAGAAGCGCGGCGGTTCGAGCGCCGTTCTCGGGTTGTGGCAAGCGGGATGTTCCGCGCCACCGTCGGACGGCTGTCCACAGTGGACGCAGAACGCGGGTTCGTCAGAGGACGTCACTGATCGCCTTCACCGGCATCTTCAGCTCTTCGAGCATCGCCAGGTCCGCGGTGGCCGGGCGGCCGAGGTTGGTCAGGTAGTTGCCGACGATGATCGCGTTGATGCCGCCGAGCATGCCCTGTTTGGTGCCGAGGTCACCGAAGGTCAGCTCACGGCCGCCGGAGAAGCGCAGCAGCGGACGGGGCATCGCCAGCCGGAACGCGGCCACGGTCCGCAGCGCGTCCTTGCCCTCGACGACCTCGTATCCCTCGTACGGCGTACCCGGCTGCGGGATGAGGAAGTTCATCGTGCACTCGTCGGGGTTCAGCTCGGCCAGCTGCGCGGCGAACTCGGCGCGCTGCTCGATGCTCTCCCCCATGCCGATGATGCCGCCGCAGCAGACCTCCATGCCCGCCTCGCGGATCATGCGCAGGGTCTCCCAGCGCTCTTCCCACGTGTGCGTGGTGACGACGTTCGCGAAATGCGAGCGCGCGGTCTCCAGGTTGTGGTTGTAGCGGTGCACGCCCATCTCGACGAGCTCGTCGACCTGCTCCTGGGTGAGCATGCCGAGCGAGCAGGCGATCTGGATGTCGTTGCCGTCCTCGCGGATGGCCTTGATCCCCTCGCGGACCTGCGAGAGCAGCCGCTTGTCGGGGCCGCGGACGGCGGCGACGATGCAGAACTCGGTCGCGCCGGTCTCGGCGGTCTGGCGGGCGGCCTTGACCAGGCCGGGGATGTCCAGCCACGCCGAACGCACCGGCGTCGGGAAGCGGCCGGACTGCGAGCAGAAGTGGCAGTCCTCGGGGCAGCCGCCGGTCTTGAGGCTGATGATGCCCTCGACCTCGACCTCGGGGCCGCACCAGCGCATCCGGACCTCGTGGGCCAGCGCCAGCAGGTCGGTCAGGTGGTCGTCGTCGAGCCGCAGGACCTCGAGGATCTGCTCTTCGCTCAGCCCGACACCACGCTCGAGGACCTGGTCACGCGCCACGGCGAGGATGTCGACGGTCTCCGGGGCAGTGGTCACGAGGCGGCTCCTGTTCGGGGTGGGGCGGTGAAGCGAAGGCACATCATCGTGCACGACCGGGCGTCCCGGCCACAGCGACGCAGGTCACTTCTGGGCCGACGCGCGGCCGACGAAGCATTCCGGGTCGAACTCCCCGCCGAACCACGGCGAGAGACCCGCCCTTGCCCGGTCGGCGAATTCTTCGGGAGTGGCCGTGCCCAGCCCGGCGGGCAGCACGCCCAGCAGCGGGGCCCCCGCGGCGACCGGCAGGTCGGCCAGATTCGACACCGCCGCCAGATCCGGCTCGTCGGGCCACGAGCCGATGATCACCCCGGCCACGGTGAGCCCGCGTTTGGTGGCGACCTCGGCGGTCAGGGCGGTCGCGTTGAGCGTGCCCAGCCCGGCCTCCGCGACGATGATGACCAGCGCGCCCAGCGACCACGCGACGTCGGCGAGGGTGGCCCCGGCGGCGTCGAACCGGACCAGCAGGCCGCCCGCGCCCTCGATGAGCGTGAGGTCGTGTTCGCCATTGAGATCGCTCGCCGCGGCGGCGATCTCGCTCGGGGTCAACGTCGGGAGCCCCGAAAGCCTGGCGGCCGCCTCCGGCGACAGCGGATCCGGGTATCTCCGCAGCTCACGGGTGGTGACCGGACCGGCGAGCCGGAGCACGTCGGCGAGGTCGCCCGGCGCGTCCGGGCCCACTCCGGTCTGCGCCGGTTTCAGCACGGCGACACGCTGGCCCTGACCGGCGGCCAGAGCGGCGATGGCGGCGGTGGAGATCGTCTTGCCGACACCCGTACCGGTGCCGGTCATGACCAGCATGCTCACGTGCGTTGAACTTAGTGGGTCGGAGTGAAGGATGGCTGAACGGGCCGGTCAGCTCCCCTGTTCGGGCACGGAGGCGACGACGCCGACCGGGGTGAACGCCGGGCTCTCGTCGTCGGACAGGTAGACCTGCGCCGCGCCGACGTCGAAGTACATCCCGGTCAGGTGCAGTTCGCCGCGCGCCTCCGCCTCGGCGATCAGCGGGTAGTGGCGCAGGTGCTCCAGCTGCTGCAGGACGTTCTGCAGGGCCAGCCGGTCGACCTCGGTGTCCGGACGTTCGCCGTCGAGGGTCACCGCCGCCTTGCGGTTCGCGCTCGGTTCGGCGTGCCGCAGCCAGGAGGCCAGCATCGGCGCGCCGTCCGGGGCGCCGGTGGCCAGCGCCTGCATCGCGCCGCAGCCGGAATGCCCGCAGACCACGATCTCGCGCACCTTCAGCACACCGACGGCGAACTCGACGGTGGCGCCCATCGACGGATCGGCCCGGCGGGCGGGCACCAGGTTCCCGATGTTGCGGACGGTGAACAGGTCGCCGGGACCGCTGGTGGTGATCATGTTCGGCACGATCCGCGCGTCACCGCAGGTGATGAACAGGGTGTGCGGCGACTGGCCGCCCGCCAGTTTGCTGAGCGCGGGCTGCATGAGCGCGGCCGTGCGCCGCTGGAACTCGGTCGCCCCGCGCAGGGTCGGCCCGCCGCGCTGACCGGGCACCTCGACGTCCTTGGCCTGCCAGTCGGACCACGGCGCGAGGAACCGCGGCACCGACCGCATCGCGGCCGTCCTGGTCAGCGTGGGGTCGCCGGATTTGCCGTTGGCGAACCACGGATGCCCGACCTCGTCGACGATCACCTGCCCGCCGGCGCGTTCGTGCGCCTGCTGCCAGTTCGAGAGGCTCTCGAAGGCGGCGTGGTCGAGGTAGTCGACGACCAGCTCCAGAGTCACCTTCGCGCCGTCGGGCACGGTCGCGAGGACCCGGCTGAGCCTCGGCACCGAAAGGAACGTCAGGACACCTTCGACGACGACGCGCCATTCGTCACCGGCGCGTTCGGCGTGGATACCGGACCACACCGTGCGCCGGAGCATCAGCAGCACCGAAAGCGCGATCCCGAGCAGGACTCCGGTGAGCAGGTCGAAGACGACGACGCCGGCGAGCGTCACCAGGTACAGCCCCAGGTCGCCGTGTTTGAGGACCTGCTTCATGTGGCCGGGGTTGACCAGTTTCGCGCCGACGTGGACGAGCAGGCCCGCCAGCGCGGCGAGCGGGATGTTCTGGATCAGCCCGGCGAACGCGGCGACGAACACCAGGATCCAGACGCCGTGCAGGATCGCGGACACGCGGGTGCGGGCGCCGGCGGCGACGTTGGTGGAGCTGCGGACGATCACGCCGGTGACCGGGAGGCCGCCCAGCGCACCCGAGGTCATGTTCGCGGCGCCCTGCCCGATCAGCTCGCGGTCGAGGTTCGACCGCGGGCCGGTGTGCATCTTGTCGACGGCGACGGCCGAGAGCAGGCTTTCCACGCTGGCGATCAGCGCGATGGTGATGACCGCGACGGCGAACGCGCCCCAGCCCGCGTCCGGGAATTCCGGCGCGAAGCGGATGTTGAGCAGGTCACCCGGAAGGTCGACGCGGGGCAGCGTCATCCCGGCGGCGACGGACAGCACGGTCACCAGCGCGATCGCGGCGAGCGGACCGGGCACCTTGCGGACGGACGCGGGAAGCCGTGGCCACAGCAGCAGGATGCCGATGGTGAGCACGCCGATCAGCGCGGCGGTGTCGTGGTGGCCGACGATCTGCGCGGGCAGTTCGGCGATGTTCTTGAGCGCCGAGCTCTGGGCCGTTCCGCCCAGTACGACGTGGAGCTGGCCGAGGACGATCGTGACCCCGATACCGGCGAGCATGCCGTGGACGATGGCGGGCGAGATCGCGAGCGCCGCGCGGGCGATGCGGCTCAGGCCCAGCAGGATCTGCAGCGCCCCCGCGACGACGGTGATCGCGCAGGTCGTCGCCCAGCCGAAGGTCGCGATGGTCTCGGCCATGATCACCGTCAACCCGGCGGCCGGGCCGCTGACCTGGAGGGCGGAGCCGCCGAGGGCTCCGGCGACCACACCTCCCACCACGGCGGCGATCAACCCCGCGACGATCGGCGCCCCTGACGCGAGAGCGATCCCGAGTGACAGCGGGACGGCGACGAGGAACACCACCAACGAGGCGGGCAGGTCGTGCCGGAGCACGGCGAGAGGTTTTTTGATGATCACCATCATGATCACCAGGAAACTGGTGAATTGTCCGATATGCACCACCCTATCGAGTGAATATCACCCCACTGGCGGGTGGCATGGCCCACTTTCGGCCCGTTCTGTTGCCTGGAGATGTCCCGCGCGTTGCGAAAAGCCTTGCGGGCTCCCGAATCCTGGGATGTATCGGTCGGCCGCCCGGTCAACTCGGCCGGCTGCGCGCGCGGGCCGGTCCCTGCCCGGCGAGGCGTTGCGAAAGCCACTTTCGCAACGTTGAAGGTTGCGAAAGTGGCTTTCGCAACCTGTCCCGGCTGGCAGGACCGGCCGCTCCGCCCGTGGCACCGGGCCGTGTCGCGAAAGCCACTTTCGGGACATCTGACGTCTCGAAAGTGGCTTTCGCGACCTGCTCGCGCGGCGTCGGCAAGCGCTCAGGACTTCACCGGGGTCGCCGCCGACGTGAACGACCGCAACGCTTCGTCGAGCAGGTACACGTTCGCCTTCCCGACGTCGAAGTACATCCCCGTCAGCCGGAGTTCGCCCCGCGCCAGCGCGGCCTCCACCACCGGGTACGAGCGCAGGTTTTCCAGTTGCTGCACCACGTTGTGCAAAGCGAGCAGATCAGCCTCGTGGCCGGGCCGGGCACCGTCGAGCAGCACCGGCCCTTCGCTTTCCCTGCGCCGCAACGTCGCCTCGCCGTGCCGCAGCCAGCCACCGAGGTGCACGAGACCGGGGGGCGCGTCACCGAGCAACGCCTTCATCGCCCCGCAGCCGGAATGCCCGCACACCACCACTTCCCGCACCCGCAGTAGCCCGACGGCGTACTCGATCGCCGCCCCCACCGAGAAATCCGCCTCGGCACCGGCATGCGGGACGAGGTTTCCGATGTTCCGCACGGTGAACAGGTCCCCCGGCCCGCTGGTGGTGATCAGGTTCGGCACGATCCGCGCGTCGCCACAGGTGACGAACAACGTGTGCGGCCGTTGCCCGTTCGCTAGCCCGTCCCACGTGCTCCGCAGCAGCGGCGCCGTCCGCCGCTGGAACTCCGAAGCACCACGGCACAACGGAACGCTGCCGCCACGCTGGCCCGGCAGTTCGAGGTGTTCGGCCTGCCATTGCGACCACGGCGCGAGCCATCGCGGCACCACGCGCGAGGCGACGCCGCGGCGCACGGTCGGGACGCCCGCCTTGCCGCGGCCGAACCACGGATGCCCGATCTCGTCGACGATCACGGTCCCCCCGGCGCGTTCGTACGCGCGCTGCCAGCCGCGCAGGCAGTCGAAAGCGGCGTGGTCGAGATAGTCGACGAACAGTTCGAGCGTCACCTCCGAACGTCCGGGTACTTCGGCGAGAACGGTCGTGAGCCTTGGCACGGAAAGGAAAGTGAGCGCGCCTTCGATGACGACGCGGCTACGAGGGCCGTCCCGTTCGACGTGGATGCCGGAGAACAGCATCCGGCGCAGCATCAGCGCGAGCGCCACCACGATCCCCGCGGCGACGCCGGTGAGCAGGTCGACCGCGACCGCGCCGAGCAGGGTCGCGAGGTAGACCGGCAGGTCGCCGTGGCGGCGGACCTCGCGGAGATTGGTGAGGTTGACCAGTTTCGCGCCGACGTAGACGAGGAGGCCGGCGAGCGCGGCCAGCGGGATCAGCCGCAGCGCGCCCGCCAGGAACAGGCAGCAGCCGAGGATCCAGACGCTGTGCAGGATCGCCGACATCCGGGTGCGGGCGCCCGCTTCGAAGTTGGTCATGGTGCGCACGACGACGCCGGTGACCGGGAATCCGCCGAGCGAACCGGAAGCGGCGTTCGCCAGGCCCTGCCCGATCAGTTCGCGGTCGAGGTCGGTGCGCCGCCCCTCGCGGAGTTTGTCGATCGCGACGGCGGAAAGCAGGCTCTCCAGGCTGGCGATGAGCGCGATGGAGAGGACGGCGGCGATGATCGCGGCCCAGGAACCGGACGGCGCCTCGGGGACGAAACCCAGCCCTGGCAAGCCGTTCGGGAGGTCGACGCGCGGCAGGTCCATCCCGGCCGCGACGGAGAGGCCGGTCGCCAGCGCGACGGCGGCGAGCGGGCCGGGGACGCGGCGCACCGAACGCGGCATCCGCGTCCAGGCCAGCAGAACACCGACGGTGACGACACCGATCAGCGCGGCCTGGTCGTGGTGCCCGACGATCCGGCCAGGCAGCGCGAGGACATTCTCGATCGCGGAACTCCGCGGCGTGCCACCGAGCACGACGTGCAGCTGGCCGAGGACCAGGATCAGGCCGATCCCGGCGAGCAGGCCGTGCACGATGGCGGGCGAGATCACCAGGCTCGCCCGCGCGACGCGGCACACGCCGAAGAGGATCTGGACCACGCCCGCCGCGGCGGTGATCGCGCAGGTGGCCGCCCAGCCGAAGGTGGCGATGGTCTCCGCGATGACGATCGTCAACGCCGCGGAGGGACCGCTGACTTGAAGGGCGGAGGCGCCGAAGAGGCTCGCGACGATCCCGCCGACGACGGCGGAGACGAGTCCGGCGAGCAAGGGGGCCCCGGCGGCGTGTGCGACGCCGAGCGAAAGCGGGACGGCCACGAGGAAGACGACGACCGAAGCCGGGAGGTCGTGGCGGAGGTTCTTCAGGAGGGTCGATGCGGGATTGCGGCGGCCCGGAGGCCCGGTGTCGTGCTCGTCACCAACGAAGTCGATCATGGGGGCAGGAAACCCGATCGGCGCGCAAAAGTCCGCTACGCAAAGGTTTCTCAGGTTTGCTTGTGCACCAGGGAACTAGGACGAACCACGCTTTGACGACAAAGCGCCCGAGTTGGACCTCGATCGGACTCGCCCGTTCGCTTGACCAAGATCAACTCGCGACCACGCTCTGTACCCAGCGTGGCCTCTCCCGATTGCTGTGGCCGCTGTCACACTCTTTGGGCTGAATTTCGCCGTATTTACGCTTTTTGGGCGGCCGAGACCATTGCGGAGGTGATGGCGGCGAGGTCGTCCGCCTGGGAGATGTAGGGCGGCATCGTGTAGATCAGGTTCCGGAACGGGCGCAGCCAGACCCCGTTCGCGGTGAGGATTTCGGTCGCCACCGCCATGTCCACGGGGTGGTCCAGTTCCACCACCCCGATGGCGCCGAGCACTCGCACGTCGGCGACCGCGGGCAGCTCGCGAGCCGGTTCGAGCCCGGCTTTCAGCGCCGCCTCGATCCGCGGGACGTCGGACTTCCAGCCGCCTTCGGCCAGGATCCCCAGCGAGGCGTTGGCGACGGCCGAGGACAGCGGGTTCGCCATGAACGTCGGTCCGTGCGCCAGCACCGGCAGCTCGCCGCGCGAGATCCCGTCGGCGATCTCCGGCGTGCACAGCGCCGCCGCCATCGTGAGATAACCACCGGTCAGCGCCTTGCCGAGACACAGGACGTCCGGGGTGACGCCGGCGTGTTCGGCGGCGAACATCGTGCCGGTGCGGCCGAAACCGGTGGCGATCTCGTCGAAGATGAGCAGGACGCCGTTGGCCTCGGTGATCTCGCGCAGCGCGCGCAGGTACGCGGGCGGGTGGAACCGCATCCCGCCGGCGCCCTGTACGACCGGCTCGACGATGACCGCGGCCAGCTCGCCCGCGTGCCGCTCGATCTCGATCGCGAGCAGTTCGAGGTACGCCGGATCCGGCTCGTCGGCGAAACCACCGGGCGGTTTGGGCAGGAACAGCTGGTCCGGCAGGATCCCGCGCCACAGCGAGTGCATCCCGCCCTCGGGATCGCAGACGCTCATCGGCGTGAACGTGTCGCCGTGGTAGCCGCCGCGCCAGGTCATCAGGCGCCGTTTTTCCTTGCGCCCCACCGACTGCCAGTACTGCAGGCACATCTTGACGGCGACCTCGACCGACACCGACCCGGAATCGCACAGGAAGACGTGCCGCAGCCCGTCCGGAGCGAGGTCGACCAGCGTCTTCGCCAGCCGGATGGCCGGTTCGTGGGTGAGCCCGCCGAACATCACGTGACTCATCCGGCCCGCCTGCTCGGCCAGCGCCGCGTCCAGCACCGGGTTCCGGTAGCCGTGGATCGCCGCCCACCAGGACGACATGCCGTCGACCAGTTCACGGCCGTCGTCGAGGGTGAGGCGGACCCCGCTCGCCTCACGCACGAGCAGGGAATCGATCGTGCTCGGCATCGGCCCGTACGGGTGCCAGACGTGTTCCGCGTCGAGCGCGAGGAGTTCGGCGGCGTCCATCCGGCGACCCTACGACACCCTCTCCTCAGCGCAGGCGCACAGGGAGGGTTTCCAGGCCGTGGACGAGGGTGCTTTCCCGCCACCGCAAGGTTTCCGGCTCGGCGTCGAGGCTCAGCGCCGGGAACCTCTCCAGCAGTCCGCGCAACGCGATCTCCGCCTCCAGCCGGGCCAGCGGGGCGCCGACGCAGTAGTGGATGCCGTGCCCGAACGCGAGATGCCCGGTCGCCGACCGTGTGACGTCCAGCCGATGCGGGTCCTCGAACCGCCCGGCGTCGCGGTTCGCGCCGAGCAGGGAGACGAGCACGAACTCGCCAGCCGGGATCTCGACGTCACCGACCGGGACGGGTTCCTTGGTGAACCGGATGGTCGCCAGGTGGATCGCGCCGTCGTAGCGCAGGAACTCCTCGATCGCGCCGGGCAGCAGGGCGGGGTCGGCACGGAGCGCGGCCAGCTGTTCCGGCTCCCGGAGCAGCGCCAAGACGCTGTTCGCGATCAGGTTGACCGTCGTCTCGAACCCCGCCACCAGCAGCAGGAACGCCATGGCCAGCAGTTCCTCGGCGGAGAGCGAATCACCTTCGTCGCTGGCGTGGATCAGGCCCGAAAGCAGGTCTTCGGCGGGTTCGGCGCGCTTCTCCTCGATGAGGTCGACGAGGTACGCGTGCATCTTCGCCGCCGCGGCCTGGAGTTCCTCCGGCGTCGACCAGGCGACCATCGTGTTCGACCAGGTCGCGAACGCCGGCTGGTCACCCGCGTGGACGCCGAGCAGTTCGCAGATCACCCGGATCGGCAACGGGACGGCGAAGGCGGGCAACAGGTCCACGCGCTCGGTGTCGCCGATGCCGTCCAGCAGTTCCGTGGTGATCTGCTCGATCCTCGGCCGCAGCCGGGAAACCGTGCGCGAGGTGAAGGCCTGGTTGACCAGTTTGCGCAGCCGGGTGTGGTCCGGCGGGTCCGAGTTGAGCATGTGCGCGCCGAGCGCGCGTACGGCGTTGTCGGCCGCCGACTCGAAGCCGTCGCGTTCGAAGAGCCGCCGGATGGCCGCCGGATCCTTGCCGACGCGGGAATCCGCGAGGACCGCGCGGGCCTCGGCGTATCCGGTGACGATCCAGACGTTCAGACCGCGCGGCAGCCGGACCTTGCGGGCAGGGCCCTCTTCGCGCAGCAGTGCCGAAACCCGGTGTGGATCGTGGACGAGATCCCAGTCCAGCTTCTTCGGTTCCCCCATCGGTACGCCTCCCCCGGCGCGCCGGTCAGCGTTCGGCCAGCGCGGCCACCACTCGCTCGGTCACCTCGGTCCAGTATGCCCGCTGTTCCTCACGCTCGTCGGCGCCCGCGAGCCACTCCTGGTGGAAGCGGAACGTGGTCTTCTGCTCGGTTCCGCTCACCGTGATCTGCAGGGTCGAATCGTGATCCCAATCCTTCGGCCGCCAGGTCAGGCGGAGCTTGTCGCCCTCGGAGCGGCCGCGGATCTCGCCGGTCGTCCCGTTCGCCGTCTCGTACGCCGCGCCCAGCTCGGTGCCGAGCTCGGCGCCGGGGCCGAGCCAGATCCCGACACCCTCGCGTCCGACCAGGAAGTCCCACACCTGGGTGCTGGTGTACGGCACCGTCTGGGAAACGCCTACCTGCCAACCACTTCCGGCTGTTTTGGCCGTTGCTTTCACCACCGGGCCATCATCCCATCGGGTGTACCGTGCGACAGTCACCGGTCCGGGTGGAGGATCTCTGTCTGTGCGCTACCGTCCGATTTCTCCCGCTCTGCTGGTCTCCGAACTGACCCAGCGCATCACGGCGATCACGGGCCGCCGCCGGATCGCGGTCGCCATCGACGGCGCGTCCGGTGCGACCAACACCACAGAACTCGCGGACGCCCTGGTCGATCCCCTGCGGGTCGCCGGTCACGCGGTGGTGCGGGTCTCGGCGAACGACTTCCTCAGGCCGGCCTCGCTGCGCTTCGAACGCGGCAAGGAAGACCCGGATTCGCGCTACACCGACTGGCTCGACCTCGGCGCCCTGCGCCGGGAGGTGCTGGACCCGATAGCCGAGGACGGCAGCGGGCTGGTCCTCCCGTCGCTGTGGGATCCGGTCCGCGATCGCGCCACGCGGGCCGAACGGGTCAGCCTGCCCGAAGGCGGCGTCGTCCTGCTGGACGGTGAATTCCTCTTCGGTGCGGGGCTCGCGTTCGACCTGAGCGTGCACCTGTGGCTCTCGCCGGCCGCGCTCAAGCGGCGAGTGCCCGAGGAATGGGCGCTGCCCGCCTACGAACGCTACGAACAGGAGGTCGACCCGTCGGCGCTGTCCGACGTGGTCATCCGCGTCGACGATCCGAAGCATCCGGCGCGCTACGAACCCTGACCCCTCAGCGCACCGCCGCGACGGGGTCACCGTCGAGCAGCCCGGAAAGCCTGCCCGCCATGGTGTCCCAGCGCCAGTTCTCGCCGACCCAGTCCCGGCCGGCGGCCCCCATCCGCCGCGCCCGCACCGGATCCGCCAGCAACGCGGCCAGCGTCTCCCGCAGCTGCTGCTCGTCACGGCCGTCGACGACGTGCCCGGTGACCTCGTCCAGCACCGTTTCCGGCGCGCCACCGGAATTCCCGGCGACGACCGGCAGCCCGGTCGCCGAAGCCTCCAGGTACACGATGCCGAGGCCTTCGACGTCGAGCCCCTTCCCGCGCGTCCGCGCGGGCATCGCGAAGACGTCACCCGCGTTGTAGTGCGCGGGCAGCTCCTTCCACGGCACCGATCCGGTGATGACGACGCTGTCTTCGACGCCCATCGCCTCGACGAGCCCGGTGAGCGTCTTGCGGTACGGGCCGCCGCCGACGAGCAGCAGCGCCACGTCCGGGATCCGCTTGCGGAGCTCGGGCAGGATCTTGATCAGCATGTCCTGGCCCTTACGCGGGACCAGCCGCGAAACGCAGACGATCGTCGGACGGTCGCCGAGCCCGTGGCGCTCGCGGATCTCCTTGCCCGCGGCCGGATCCGGGTGATAGAGCGCGGTGTCCACGCCGCACGGGAGCATCTCCAGCCCCGCCATCGGGCCGAAAGCGGCCGAGAACCGGGAGCGCGTGTACTTGCTGACGTAGGTGATCACGTCGACGGTGTCGCCGATGCGCCGCAACGCCTGCCGGGAGCCCGGCAGCATCGACCAGCCGACCTCGTGGCCGTGCGTGGACGCCAGGACCCGGCGGGCGCCCGCGGACCGCAGCGGATGACCCAGCAGCGCCAGCGGCGCCGCGGCGCCGAACCAGACGGCCTCGCAGTCGCGGGCACGCATGATCTCCTTGGCCCGTTTGAGCACGTCCGGGGTCGGCAGCATCAGCGACGTCGGATGGCGCACCACCTCGAACGGGGCGGCGGCGTCGAACTCGCCGTGCGAGCCGGTGCTCGATTCCCAGGACGGCGCGTAGACGACCAGGTCGTCCGCGGGGAGGCGGGTGGCCAGCGAGTTCAGGTAGTTCTGGATACCGCCTGGCCGGGGCGGGAAGTCGTTGGTCACCAGCAGGGTCCTCAGCACCCTTGCAGGCTACTTGGCCCTCCGCATGCGAAAGGGGCGGCACCGCCTGCGCGGTACCGCCCCGTTCCGGTCGTTCGTCAGGCCGTCGGGCGACGGGCGCCGACGTAGTTGTTCTGCAGCGGCGACACCTTGACGACGTCACCGGTGGTCGGCGCGTGCACCATCATGCCGTTGCCGACGTACATGCCGACGTGCGAGACCGGCGAGTTGTAGAACACCAGGTCGCCCGGCTGAAGCTGCGAACGCTGCACAGCGGCGCCGAAGGTCGACTGCTGACGGCTCGACCGCGGCAGGGTGAGCCCGGCCTGCTTGTACGCCCAGAGCATCAGACCCGAGCAGTCGAACGACGACGGCCCTGTGTCGCCCCAGCCGTACGGGCTGCCGAGCTTGCTCTTCGCGGCCGCCAGTGCGGTCGCCGCGGCGGGACCCGGAGCGGGCACGTTGGGGAACGCGCCGCCCTTGTCCTTCTGAGCGTTGCGATCCGAGGCGCTGAGGTTGTTGCTCGCGCGCTGGATCTCCGCGAGCTGGTCGTTCAGCGTCTTCTGCCGCGCCTCGATGTCCGTGGTCAGCTTGGCGGCCGTGTCACGGGCGGCGGTGGCCGCGTTCTGCGCGTCCGCCGCCTGCTTGGCGGCGGCCGCGGCCTGGGCGACGGCACCGCTCAGGTTGTTCAGAGCCGTGTTCTTGTTCGCGGCGAGGACCTCGAGCGCCGAGGAGCGCTCCAGGAAGTCCTGGGTCGAAGCGCCCGACAGCAGCGACGACAGCTTGTTCAGCTGCACACCGCTGGTGAAGGAGGCACCGGCGAACCGGTTCACCTCGGCCTGGAACGTCTTCTCGTCACCGGCCGCCTTGACGCCGAGTTCCTTCGCGGCGGCGGCGTCGGCGGTCGCCTTGTCGAGCTCGCTCTGCTTCGCGGCGAGGTCGTCCTTCGCCTTGAGGAGGTCTTCGTTCGCCTTCTCGGCCTGTGCCGCGAGGTCGCGGTACTTGGCGAGCGCGTCCGAGCCGGACGGGGGCTGTTGGAGGGCGGGGCCTGGGGCGGCAGTGGCCGGGGCCTGGACGACGGTCACCGCGGTGATCACCGCGGCCGCGGCCAAAGCTCCTGACACCACGCGCTTCACTGGATGCGACTGCACGGTCGCGCGTGTCTCCTTTGCTGTCGGCCACCGACTCGGAACCCGGGACGAAGAGGTCGGGGGCCCTCTTCCGCGAAGCCGCGACGCCGGCCGTGAGGCCCGCGCGGTTCCCCGCGTTCCCGCCTTGCGCCTGGCCGAGAGCTATCGCAACAGGTTTGGCGCACGGCTGGTTCTGATGCAACTCCCCGACAAAGCTGCCTCGGTGGCGATCCCGTGTCGTCGTCTGGCGACGACTTCCGGCCACGAGATCTCGGACAGGTTACGAAACCACGGGCACGACGTCCACCATGGCAGGCGCAAAAACTCTGCGTGATGCGCCGAAACACCTTCGGACCAGCATGAGCGGAAACATGTGACGGGCGTTACATCCTGGGACCTGTCGCGACTACCTACCGTTCACCCGATCGGATCGACCACTCGCCGAATGCCCCGGTAGTGGCGTGTCTCAGGCGGTTTTCCGGCGCTCCTGCTCCACGATCGCGACCATCCGAAGGCGCGGGATCATCCCCGCTTCCGCGAGCGCGTCGACCGCTTTTCGTTCGTCGGCGTCCCATTCGACCGACGGCGGGGCGCCGAGAAGGACGCTGACGACACAGTCATGAC
Organism: Amycolatopsis roodepoortensis; assembly: GCF_024628825.1. Taxonomy (NCBI): domain Bacteria; kingdom Bacillati; phylum Actinomycetota; class Actinomycetes; order Pseudonocardiales; family Pseudonocardiaceae; genus Amycolatopsis; species Amycolatopsis roodepoortensis. The sequence continues at coordinate 7,914,130 of NZ_CP102415.1, read as the reverse complement.
ATGCGTCACCGCGGACCGCGCACCGGTCGCAATCGATGACGAGCGTCTCTATGTCGGCTATGTCGGCGATGGCCTTGTCGTGCATCTCGAACTCCTCACTTTCAGTGGTGAGGTGCACATTAAGAGCGACCACCGACAGTTTCGGCCTCGTGAGCCCACCGGGACGGCACGTGCGTCCAGCCGTAACTCACGTGATCAGAGGCGTAACTCGCGTGTTTGGACCAGGTACGCCTTCAATCACGCGAGTTACGTCTCCAGTCACGCGAGTTACGGCTTCGATCACGCGTGTCGCCAGATCTAGACCCGGCTCAGCCGTGAAACCAGCACCGCCGACGGCACCGGGTGCGCGCCCTTGCGCCGCACCGAATCCGCCACCGCCCGGTCCGTGCTCGCGACCACCATCGGCCGCCCTGGCGGCTCCGCCGCGACCAGGGACCGGATGACGTCGTCCGCGAGGACGCCGCGTTCGGAGAACAGCACCCGCACCCCGCGCGGCACCGCCGCGGGCACGGAGAGCACTCCGGCGCCGTCGAACACCACGGTGACCTCGGCCGAAGTCCGCGCGGCGAGCGCGGAAAGCTGGTGGATCAGCCGGTCGCGCTGGTCGGAAAGCGCCAGCTCCGGATATCCGGTCTTCGTGACGTTGTAGCCGTCGACGATCAGGTGCACGTTGGGCAGCGCGAGATGCCGGTCGAGCCCGGTGACGTCCTGGATCTTGCCGCCCGCCCCGATCCCCGACGTCGCGCCGCGGACCATGTCCGCGGGCCGCTGCCCCCGCGCGCTCACCGAAAGTTCCCGGCGCAGCCCGCCGACGGCGCCTTCGATCGTGTCCAGCAACAGCCCGAGCCTGACCTCGTCGGCCTGACGCGCCTCGCGCGCGGACTGACGGGCGATCTCAGCGTCCGTGACGGCCTTCTCGGCCCGCGCCCGCTCTGCCGCGACACGCTGCCGCTCTCGGTCCAGCTGGGCCTTCAGCGCCTTGATCTCCTCAGCCCTCTCGGCGCCGCCGCTCTCCAGCTGAGCGTGCGCCTCGGCGACGGCGTCCTTCGCCTGGCGCAACTGGACACCTTGTTCCCGCAAGCGTTTCAACAGCTTCTCGACCTCGGCGTCGCGTTCTCCCCGCGCGCCACTGGCGATCTCCTTGGCCTCACGCAACTCTTCGCGCAGCTGGGCCAGCTCGGCCTCCAGCCGCTGGTTGCGAGCCAGCGCGGCGTCGCGTTCGGCGCGCAACGCCGTCTCCTCGGCGTTCTTCGCCACCAGCCGGACCCGTCCGGCCGCGCCCGCCTCGCCGAGGAGCACGGCGGCGGCCGCGGCGGCGACGGAATCGGGGGCGTTCGGGTCGAGGGCGTCCTTGCGGTGATCGCGCAGCCATTCGGTGACCGCGACGCGGAACTGCGAAGACTCCCCCAACGCGGCCAGCAACGCCGTCCCGCCGAGTTTCGCGCGTTTCGCCGGGGCGAACTTCGCGACCGGGCGCAGCTGCCTCGGCACGTCGGCGGACGGCAGTTTGCCCACGGCGGCGGCCGCCAGCTCGGCGATCCGCTCCCGTACGGTCTCCGGCAAGGACGTCCAGCCTTCGGCGGGCACCTCTTCGGAGGTCTCCTGCGCGCCCGCGGACGCCACGACACCCGAGGGACCGCCGGTGGCGTCCTCGGGCGTTTCGGGCACTGCGGGCTGCGGTTGCATCGCTCCAGCGTAGGCCCCATCCCCTCGGGGCGCGCTGGATGGGACGCCCCAGGATTGTCGGTGCCCGCCCCTACTGTGCCCGACCATGGACACCGGACGGCGGCCCGGCGCGGCGCAACTCGCCTTCGACGAGCTGGGAACTCCTTTGCGGGACATCACTTTCGTCGTATTCGACCTGGAGACCACGGGGACGAAACCCGGTCCGGACGGGATCACCGAGATCGGCGCGGTCAAGATCCGCGCCGGCGAGGTCGTCGGCGAATTCGCCACCTTCGTCAATCCTGGGATGCCGATCCCGCCGCAGATCGTCGAGCTCACCGGTATCACCGGCGCGATGGTCTACGACGCTCCCCGCATCGAGCGCGTGCTCCCCGCGTTCCTCGAGTTCATCTCCGGCGCCGTGCTCGTCGCGCACAACGCCGCCTTCGACACCGGCTTCATGCGGGCGGCCTGCGAAGGCCACGGCTACCACTGGCCGAAGACGGCCGTCGTCTGCACGGTGCGGCTCGCCCGCCGGGTCATCTCCCGCGACGAGACGCCCAGCTACCGCCTTTCCGCGCTGGCCGCGTTGTTCGGCGCGCGCACCACGCCGAACCACCGCGCGCTCGCGGACGCGCGCGCCACCGTCGACGTCCTGCACGCCCTGCTGGAACGAGTGGGCAACCTCGGCGTCCACACCCTCGAGGAGCTGCTGGACTATCTGCCCGAGGTGACCGCCGCCCAGCGCCGCAAACGTTCGCTGGCCGAGCATCTGCCGTCGAGGCCCGGCGTCTACCTGTTCCGCGGCCCGAGCGACGAGGTCCTCTACGTCGGGACGTCGTCCGATCTGCGGCGCCGGGTGCGGCAGTACTTCACCGGTTCGGAAAGCCGGGGCCGGATCAGGGAGATGGTCGCGCTGGCCGAACGGGTCGACGCGGTCGAATGCGCGCACGCGCTGGAGGCCGCCGTCCGGGAGCTGCGGCTGATCGCCGCCCACCGCCCGATGTACAACCGCCGTTCCAAGAACCCACGGCACGCCTGGTGGGTCGCGCTGACCGAGGAGGCGTTCCCCCGCCTGTCGGTGGTCCGCATGCCGCGAGACGGGATGCTGGGGCCCTTTCGCACCCAGACCGACGCCCGGACCGCCGCGGACACCCTCGCCGGCGCCTCGGGCCTGCGGACGTGCACCCAGCGCATCTCGGCGACGGCGCCGAACGGGACGCCCTGTGTCCTCGCCGAGCTCGGGCGCTGCGGGGCTCCGTGCGCCGGGAAGCAGACGGTCGAGGCGTACCGGCCGAGCGTGCTGGCGGTGTCCGGGCTCATCGCCGGGACGGACGGCCGTCCGCTGCGGGCCGCCGCCGATCAGCTGGCGCGGTTGTCCGCGGCGGAGCACTACGAACAGGCCGCTCAGCATCGCGATCAGCTGGCCGGCCTGATCCGCGCGGTCGGCCGGGCGCATCGGCAGTCGGCGCTGGCGGGTATCCCGGAGCTGATCGCCGCCGGGCCGGACGGCAACGGCGGCTGGGAACTGGCGGTGATCCGGCACGGCAGGCTCGCGTCGGCGGGGGTCGCCCGGCGCGGCGTGCCGCCGATGCCCGTCGTCGAGATGCTCGTGGCGTCCGCGGAGACGGTGATCCCGGGGCCCGGCCCGCTCTTCGGCGCGATCCCGGAGGAGATCGGCATCCTGCTGCGCTGGCTGACCCGCCCTGGCGTCCGGCTCGTGCGCACGACGCATCCCTGGGCGGAGCCCGCCGCCGCGGGCGGCTGGCAGGAATGGCTCGACCTGGCGGCGAGCGCGACGGCGCTGGAACGAGTGGCGGGCTAGGATTCCGGCACCGGATTCACCGACGTAGGAGGACCCTTTGATCACGGCGATCGTGCTGATCCAGGTCGAAGCCGATGCCATCCCCGAGGCGGCACAGGCGATCGCGGACATCGACGGTGTCCGCGAGGTCTATTCCTGTGCGGGCGATGTCGATCTGATCGCCTCGGTCCGCGTCGCGGCCCACGAGGACCTCGCGGATCTGATCCCGGCGAAGATCGGCAAGGTCCCCGGCGTGCTGAGCACGGTCACGCATATCGCGTTCCGCTCCTACTCGAAGGCCGACAGCGAGTCCGCGTTCGACATCGGCGTCGAAGGCGCCTGAGCTTCTTCCCTTGTAGCGCGTGAAGGCCCCCTTCCCTCGGCTGAGCCGAGGGAAGGGGGCCTTCACGCGCGTCTCCCGGGCTAGTGCCCGGAGGTGATCTCCTTGCGCTCCTCGGAGGGCTCGCCACCGATGTCGTCGACCTTGCCGTTGCCGTGCCCGTTGGACCGGGCGCGCTCCAGCGCGATCGTCTCCTCGACCGGGTCCGGGGACCAGGTCGAACCGGCGACGGCGTGCCCGGCCGAGCCGAGCTTGTTCATCTTCTTCGGCACCGACGCGCCCTGGTATTCGAGCGGGATCGCGTGGCCGTGGTCGTCCACCGGGCCGAGCGGCTGGTGGATCTCGATGAACTCACCGTGCGGCAGGCGCTTGATGATGCCGGTTTCGACGCCGTGCTCCAGCACCTCGCGGTCGGCCCGCTGGAGGCCGAGGCAGATCCGGTAGGTGATGTAGTACGCGATCGGCGGCGCCAGCAGGACACCGATCCGGCCCGCCCACGTCGTCGCGTTCAGCGAGATGTCGAAGGCGAACGCGATGATGTCGTTGAAGCCCGAGAGCATGATGACCGCGAAGAACGTCAGGGCCATGATGCCCAGCGAGGTCCGGACCGGGACGTCGCGCGGACGCTGCAGCAGGTTGTGGTGCGCGGTGTCCTTGGACAGCTTTCGCTCGATCCAGGGATACATCAGCAGCAACCCGATCAGCAGCGGCATCCCGATCGCGCCGGGGAAGAACACCGCCGGGACCGTGTAGTTCCCGAGGTAGAGCTCCCATGCGGGCCAGATCCGCAGCATGCCGTCGGCCCAGGCCATGTACCAGTCCGGCTGCGAACCCGCCGAGACCTGCGCCGCGTTGTACGGGCCGATGTTCCAGATCGGGTTGATCTGGAAGAGGCCCGACATCAGCGCGATGACACCGGTGACCAGCGCGAAGAACGCACCGCCCTTGAGCGCGAAGACCGGCATGATGCGGACGCCGACGACGTTGGTCTCCTTGCGGCGCACGCCCGGGAACTGCGTGTGCTTCTGGTACCAGACGAGCGCGAGGTGCGCTGCCACCAGGCCGAGCATGATGCCCGGCAGCAGCAGGATGTGGATCGTGTACAGGCGCGGGATGATCTCGTTGCCGGGGAACTCCCCGCCGAACAGCGCCCAGTGGATCCAGGTGCCCATGACCGGCACCGAGAGCACGATGCCCGACAGGGTCGCGCGGATACCGGTACCGGAGAGCAGGTCGTCCGGGAGCGAGTAGCCGAAGAAGCCCTCGAACATGCCCAGGACCAGCAGCAGCGCGCCGATGACCCAGTTCGCCTCACGCGGGCGACGGAACGCGCCGGTGAAGAAGATCCGGAACATGTGCACCATCATCGATGCCACGAAGATCAGCGCGGCCCAGTGGTGCAGCTGGCGGACGAACAGACCGCCGCGGACGTCGAACGAGATGTCCAGCGTGGTCGCGAAGGCCCGCGACATCTCGACGCCCTGCAGACCGGTGTAGCTGCCGTTGTAGACGACCTCCTCCATGGAGGGGTCGAAGAACAGCGTGAGATAGACACCCGACAGCAACAGGATGATGAAGCTGTAGAGCGCGATCTCGCCGAGCAGGAACGACCAGTGCGTCGGGAACACCTTGTTGAGCTGGTGCCGCATGCCCTTGGCCAGGTGATACCGGTCGTCGGCCCACTTCGCACCAGCGCCCGCGGCCTTCTCGACCGGGTTCGTCCCCTTCGTCGGGGTGGTGAGTGAACTCATGACTTACGCTCCCAAAAGGCCGGTCCGACGGCCTCGTTGAAGTCTCCGCGCGCGATCAGGTAGCCCTCAGAGTCCACTGTAATCGGAAGCTGGGCCAACGGCCTCGTCGCCGGACCGAAAATCGGCTTGGCGTAGTGGAGCGCGTCGAACTGCGACTGGTGGCAGGGGCAGAGGATGCGGTTGGTCCGCTGCTCGTACAGGGAGGTCGGGCAGCCGACGTGGCTGCAGATCTTCGTGTACGCGTAGTAGTCGCCGAAGTTGTAGTCCTCCTGGCCCTGACGCTTGACGACCTTGGCGGCGTCGGTCGGGCGGAGACGGATCAGCATGACCGGGTTGTCGACGCGCTTGAAGGCGGCCGACAGGGCGTGCTCGTCATCCTTCTCGGACTCGCGGTACGGGAACACCGTCTCCATCGCGCCCGCGTCGAGGTCCTCGGCCTTGACCAGGGAGATCTCGTGCGGACGGCCGGTGTTGCGGCGCAGGTAGACCTTCTCTTCCGGGAAGTTCTTCTTCCAGCCCGAGTGCCACAGCGAGTCGCGGTTCTCGGTGTCCTTCCACGGGTCCTTGATGAAGGACGCGACCGGCAGCGCCGCGACGGCGAGGCCGAGCACACCGGCGCCGGCACCCGCGGAGCGCTTGATCATCGAGCGGCGCGCGATGGTGCTGCGGCTGCCCGAGTCGGCGAGCTGGGCGACGATGGTGGCCTTGTCGACCTCCTTGGAGCCGCCGTCCCCGCGCTCCTGGACCGCGACCTCGGCCGGGATGAACTTCTTGGTGTAGAGGATCACACCGATACCGAGGCTGAGCACGGCCAGCCCGAGGGTGACCCCGAGCAGCGGCGTGTACAGCGTGTACTGGGTGTAGCCGTGCGTGCCCGGCTCCTTGTACTCGAACCAGTGCGGCCACGCGATGAGGACCACGAACGCGAGGCCGGACAGCGCGGCCAGCACGAACCAGAGGGCGACGGAGCGCTCGGCGCGCTTCTCCGCCTTCGTCCCCTCGACCGGCCAAGGCGTCGGGTATTCGACGATCTCGACCCCGTCGAGCGCGGTACCCAGCTTGACCAGCTGGTCGCGATCCATGTCCGCCAACTCCGCCTCTGTCGGCGGCTTCGGCCCTTCGGCGCTCATGCCTTCGATCCAATCCACAACGTCACGCCGATCAGCGCGGCGATCCCGACGATCCACGCGATCGCGCCCTCCGAGGCCGGGCCAAGACCGCCGAGCGAGTTACCGCCGGGTGAGTTGTTCCCGTGACTCACGGACTTCACGAACGCGATGATGTCCTTCTTCTCCTCCGGCGACAGCTGCCGGTCGGAGAACTTGGGCATGTTCTGCGGCCCGGTGAGCATCGCGGTGTAGATCTGCTCTTCCGTGGCCGGGTCCAGGTTCGGGGCGAACTTGCCCGAGGACAGCGCGCCACCGCGGCCGGTGAAGCCGTGGCAGGAGGCGCAGTTGAGGCGGAAGAGCTCGCTGCCGCGCGCGACGTCCTCGCCGCGCAGCGCGTCACCCTTCTCGGCGGGACGCTGCGCGCCGCCGCCGTTGGCCTGGATGTAGGCACCCAGCGCGTTGATCTCGGCCTCGGTCAGCTTCGGCGGCTTCCGCTGCGCCTGGGCTTCCTGGCGGACCGCCGGCATACGGCCGGTGGAGGTCTGGAAGTACACGGCCGCGTCGCCGATGCCGATGAGGCTCGGGCCACGGTCGGTGACACCTTCGAGCTTCGGCCCGTGACATTCGATACACGTGTTGTTGTAGAGCTTCTCGCCCTCGCGCAGGAGGGCGGATTCGCCCTGCGCCTGCGCGGTCTGCGGCTCCGGGGCGAAAACGGCGTACAACCCGCCCACGCTCAGCAGCGCGATCCCGAGCGCCAGCGCGCCGGCGAACCGCCTGCGTGCCTTCGACCGCTTGCGGAAGCGGCGCTCCGTGTTGTTCTTGCTGGAGGTCATCTTGCGGCAACCCTTGCTGTCAGTTCAGGCCGATAGGTCGTGGTGGCGGCTTCGTTCACGGAAGGATGTAGATCACCGCGAACAGGCCCACCCACACGATGTCGACGAAGTGCCAGTAGTACGACACGACGATCGCCGAGGTGGCCTGAGCCGGGGTGAACTTGCTCAGCTTGGTGCGGATGAGCAAGTACACGAACGCGATGAGCCCGCCGATGACGTGCAGGCCGTGGAACCCGGTCGCGAGGTAGAAGACCGTGCCGTACGCGCCGGACGGGATGGTCAGCCCCTCGTGGATCAGGTTCAGGTACTCGTAAGCCTGGCCACCCACGAAGATCGCGCCCATGATCAACGTGATGATGTACCAGCGGCGGAGGCCGAACACGTCACCCTTTTCGGCGGCGAACACACCGAACTGGCAGGTGAACGACGACGCCACGAGGATCACGGTGAACGGGATCGCCAGCGCGATGTTCAGGTGGAAGGGCTCACCGTGCAGCGGCGGCGGCCATTGGCCGGACGCGTTCTGCGCCTTCACGGTGAAGAACATGGCGAACAGTCCGGCGAAGAACATCAGTTCGCTGGACAGCCACACGATGGTGCCGACACTGACCATGTTCGGCCGGTTCAGCGAGTGGACCCGCTGGCTGATGGTGGGAGCTGCCGTTGTCACGCGTCGCATTATGTCCTCTCACGCACGGGGCCCGCCGGGTGGGTCCACGGCGGGTCGCGTGCGTGTCGGGTCACATCTGAACGAAAGTGGGAACAGGGCTACTCATGGGTTTACTAGATCGGCTTCGTGACCTGGTCAAGAAGCCGAAGCTTCCAGGCCTGACGGTCGACACGCCCGGCGTGGAGATCGTCGTGGAGGCCTTCGACCCCGCCGAGGCGGATTCCTCGGCGTTGGCCAGATCACCCGCTTGGGTCGCCGAAGCGCCCGCGATCCTGCGCCATCACTTGAAGCTGCCGCCCGAAAAGGTGGCGGAGGCGGCCTCGATCCTCGCCCAGGACGGCTGGGAGCTGCGAGAACAGGATCCCGAAGGCGATTTCGCCCTCGCGCACGCGGTGCGGGTGCAGACCCTCGACGCGCTGCATTGCGCGCAGGAACGGTCACGGATGGCGGGCCTCGCGCAGCGGCTCGGCGGGGATTCGCTGGGCTGGGACGCGCTCCAGCCGTCGGGTGGTCCACGTGATGTCGGTCATGGCGGATAACATCGCGGGGTCGACATGACTAGACGAGGCGGAGGCGCGCTCATGGGCGAGCAGGCGATGCGGATCCTGGTGTTCAGCCACAAGGCGGAGGTGCGCGAGGCGATCATCAACGCCGTCGGCCGCAGGCCCGCCGCCGACCTCGGCCGGGTGGACTACACCGAGGCGTCCGGCATCTCCGAGGTCCTCGTCGAGATGGACGCGGGCAACGTGGACCTCGCCATCCTCGACGGCGAGGCGCAGCCGACCGGTGGCATCGGGCTGACCCGTCAGCTGAAGAACGAGATCGAGAACTGCCCGCCGATCGTGGTGTCGGTGCGGCGCAAGGACGACCGCTGGCTCGCGACCTGGTCGCAGGCCGACGCGGTGCTGGTCCACCCGCTCGACCCGCTGACCGCCGCCGAAACCGTCGCCGACGTGCTGCGCGCCCGGCGGGTGCCGGCCGTGCACGGCTGAGCCGATGGGCTCGGCAGCCAAGACCTGGCCGTCCCTGCTCAACCAGCTCATCGCGCGTGCGGACCTGTCCGAAGAGGACACCGCGTGGGCGATGGACCAGATCATGAGCGGGGCGGCGACGCCCTCCCAGATCGCCGGGTTCGCCGTCGCGCTGCGCGCGAAGGGTGAGACACCGGCGGAGATCTCCGGGATGGCCGACGCCATGCTGGCGCACGCCAGGCGGGTGACGATCGACAGGCCGTCGGTCGACATCGTCGGCACCGGCGGCGACCGGTCCAATTCGGTCAACATCTCCACCATGGCCACGGTGGTGACGGCCGCCGCGGGCGCGCCGGTGGCCAAGCACGGCAACCGGAGCGCTTCGTCGAAGTCCGGCGCGGCCGACGTGCTGGAGGAGCTGGGCGTCACCATCGACCTGCCGCCAGAGACGGTCCAGCGCAGCGTGAACGAACTGGGCATCGGCTTCTGCTTCGCGCCGAAGTTCCATCCCGCCCTGCGTCACGCCGGGCCGACCCGCGGCGAGCTCGGCGTGCCGACGACGTTCAACCTGCTCGGCCCGCTGACCAACCCGGCGCAGCCGCGCAGTTCGCTGATCGGCTGCGCGTACGAGGACAAGACCCGTGTGCTGGCCGAGGTGTTCGCGCGGCGCGGCATGACCGTGCTGCTCGTACGCGGCGACGACGGGCTGGACGAGCTCACGACCACGACCACGAGTTCGGTGTGGGTGGTCTCCGGCGGCGAGATCACCGAGCGGAGCTTCGATCCCGCGTCGCTGGACCTCCCCCGGGTGACCGCGGAGGACCTGCGCGGTGGCGACGCGGCGCACAACGCCGAGGTGTTCCGTCAGGTGATGGCCGGGAAGACCGGGCCGGTCCGGGACGCGGTGCTGCTCAACTCGGCGGCCGCGCTGGCGGCTTTCACCGGGTTCTCGGGGTCGCTGGAAGACGATCTGGCGGCCGGGTTCGCGCGGGCGGCGTCGGCCATCGACTCGGGTGCGGCGGCCGACCTGCTGAACCGGTGGATCGCCTTCGCCTGACCACTCACGAGACTCTGCCCACCACTCACCCCCCCAGTACATGAAGGCCCCCTTCCTGTACCTAGGCGCAAGGAAGGGGGCCTTCATGTACTGGGGGAGGTGTGAAGGTCGAGTTTCCTCGGCTGAGCCGAGGGAAGGGGGCCTTCACGCGCGGCCGCGGTGACTGCTGGGGCTGTTGGTGTTGCTGAGGCCGAGGCGGCGATCGTGTAGTCCGTCTGGTCGCCACCTTCAGTAGGTACCTAAGACACCCTTGGCCCCCTAACCGTCCTGACCACTCACGAGGCGGTGCTGAAGCGCGCCCGGTAAGCCGTAGGCGTCAGCCCCGTGGCCCGCCGCAGCTGCGTACGCAGGTTCGCGGCGGTACCGAACCCCGACGCCCGCGCCACCAGGTCCAGCCGCTGCTCCCCGCGCTCGATCAGCCGGCACGCCAGCGCGATCCGCTCCGTGGTCAGCCACGCCAGCGGCGTCGTCCCCAGTTCGGCGCGGAACCGCCGGTGCAGCGTCGCCTGGCTCGCCGCCGCCCGCGCGGCGAGGTCGGCGACGGTGAGCGGACGGTCGAGCCGTTCCCGCGCCCAGGCGAGCACCGGAGCCAGCGAGGTGTCCGGCACCGGCGGCAGCGGACGCTCGACGAACTGCCGCTGGCCGCCGTCGCGATGTCCGGCGAACACCAGCCGCCTGCTCACCGCGTTGGCGATCTCGGCGCCGTGGTCACGGCTGATCAGGTGCAGCCCCAGATCGAGCGCGGCCGCGCTGCCCGCCGCGGTCAGGACGTCGCCGTCGTCGACGAAGAGGACGTCGGGCTCCAGCAGTACTTCGGGATACAGCTCGCGGAAGAGCCCCGCCCACTTCCAATGGGTCGTCGCGCGCCGTCCGTCCAGGACACCGGCCTGCGCGAGGGTGAAGGCGCCGGTGCAGAAGCTCACCAACCGGGCACCCCGCTCGGACGCGGCGCGAACGGCCCTCAGCACCGACGCCTTGGCCGGGGTCTCCGGATCGGGCCGGTTGGGCACGATCACCGTGTCCGCGGCCTCCACGGCTTCGAGCCCGGCGACCCCGGTGAGCGTGAACATGCCCAGGTGCATACGCACGGACGGCTCGGCGGCGCACAGGGTGAAGCCGTACCAGGGCCTGCCCAGCTCCGGCCGCCGCAGGCCGAACAGCTCGGTCGCGACGCCCATTTCGAAGGGATTGGATCCTTCGTCGACCAGGACGGCGACCTTGTGCGAGGAATCATGCGACATATGCGGTTCCTAGCACTCACCGCTCCGGTGGTCCAGCGGCCAGGATCGGATCATGAGCAAGCAACCGATCGATCTGGACACCGCGCTGGCCGGCTTCGACGAGATCTGGAGCCCGCGGATCGTCGCCAACGTCAACGATTACGACGTCCGCCTCGCCAAGGTCGCGGGCGAGCACGTCTGGCACGTCCACGAGAACACCGACGAGTTCTTCCTCGTCCTCGACGGCACACTCGACATCGCGTTGCGCGAGGACACGGGCGAACGGGTCGTCACCCTCCCCCGCGGCTCCGTGTTCGTCGTCCCGCGCGGCACCTTCCACAAACCGTCCTCAGTGGACGGTGCCTCGCTGCTGCTGTTCGAGCCGACCGGCACGCTCACCGTCGGCGACCGGCACGACGAGGTCCCCGACCACGTCCATGTCACCGTGGGGCAGGAGCTCTAGCCGGCGGAAAACGTTCTGCGGTAAGCACTCGGGCTGGTCCCGCGCAGCTTGCCGAACTGATGCCGCAGCGCCGCGGCGGACGCGTAACCACAGGCGACAGCTATGTCCTCAATGGACAGACGGCCTTCTTCGAGCAAGGACTGCGCGCGGTCGAGACGGCGTTCGGTGAGCCATCGGTGCGGCGTCGTCCCGGTGGCCGCCGAGAACCGGCGCAGGAACGTGCGCTCCCCCAAGCCGCTGCGCCTGGCGAGTTCCGCGACGGTGAACGGCTGGTCGAGGCGACGTTCGATCCATTCGAGCGCTTCGGCGAGCACGGTGTCGTCCGGCGCGGCGGTCTCGGGTACCGGCGCCTGCACGAACTGCGCCTGACCACCGACCCGATGCGGCGCCGCGACCATCCGCCTGGCCAGCGTGGTGGCCGCCGCGACACCGCGCAATTCCCGCACCAGGTGCAGGCACAGGTCGACGGCGGCGACGGTTCCCGCGCTCGTGAGGACGCCGCCGTCGTCGACGTACAACGCCTTCGGGTCGACCTTCGCCGTCGGGAAACGCGACCGGAACTCCTGCTCGTAGACCCAGTGCACGGTGCAGTTGCGCCCGTCGAGCAGCCCCGCGTACCCAAGGGAGAAGACACCCGCGCAGAAACCCGCGACCCAGGCGCCCCGGCTCGCCGCGTCACGCAGGACTTCGAGCACGGGCTCCGGTGGGCTCGCGCTGCGTGGCGCGCAGGTCGGCACGATCAGCAGGTCCGCCGACGCCGCGAAGTCCAGGCTCTCCAGGCCATCCAGCCCGAAGCCGGACCAGCTCAAGACGTTCTCACCGCCGGGCGAGCAGACCGCGAAGTCCCAGCCCTCGATTCCGTCGGCGCTGCGATCGGTGCCGAAGACCTCGCACGCGACGCCGAGTTCGAACGGCGAGACCTGGTCGGCGAGCACCACCGCGACCTTCTTCACATCCATCCCGGCAGTGTGTCACAAGTTTTGCGGTCGCTGTCATCTCTGACACTGGTTGAACGCGGACACGACAGCGAAAGTGGTCGCCATGAACAAGAACAACCCCGTGTTGCAGTGGACCGCCGCGATGGCACTCTCCGGCACGATCGGCGCCGTCGTCCTCGAAAGCGGCGCCGAGGCGCCCGCCGTTGCGTTCGCGAGGAGCCTCGTCGGCGGCCTGCTGCTCCTGGTGTGGAGCGCGGCCCGGGGCTGGCTCCGCCCGTGGACGCTCAGCCGCCGCGACCTGCTGCTCGCCGTCCTCGGCGGGCTGTTCCTGGTCGGGAACTGGGTCCTGCTGTTCGCCTCGTACTCGCTGTCGTCGATCGGGGTCAGCACCGTCGTGTACCACACGCAACCGCTCATGCTGGTCGGTCTCGCGGCGGCGTTCCTCGGCGAGAAGATGACGAAGAGCCAGCTGGTCCGGGCACTGATCGCGTTCGGCGGGGTGACGCTCATCTCGCTTTCCGCGCACGGCGCCGACGGGAAGCCCGTCCGCCTGGAAGGGATCGCGCTCGCCCTTGGCGCGGCCGCGCTGTACGCCGGCGCTTCCTTCGTCGCGAAGCAGCTCAAGCACGTCCGCCCGCACGTCCTGGCGGCCGTCCAGCTGGTGACCGGCACGATCGTGCTCGCACCCGCCCTGCTCGTCACTCCGCTGCCCACGGACACCTCGGGCCTGCTGTGGCTGATCCTGCTGGGAACCGTGCACACCGCGCTGATGTACGTCCTGATGTACGCGAGCATCGGCAAGCTGCCGACCACGACGGTGGCGCTGCTGTCCTACGTCTATCCGGTGGTCGCGGTGGTGGTGGACGTCCTCGCCTACGGGCACCGGCCGACGTGGCCGGAAGGCCTCGGGATGCTGGCCGTCCTAGCAGCCGCGCTGGCCCCGAAACGAGCACCCAAGCCCGCGCCGGCGCTTGAGACGGCGGTGGCCACTCGGGCCAGCGGGTCGTGAGTGCCGTTTCGGAAGTACGTGAAGGCCCCCTTCATTGCGTCTAGCGCAATGAAGGGGGCCTTCACGTACTTCGGGCTCAAGGGTGTGGTGCCGGGGGCGGATGAGGGGAACTTGAGGGACTCTGGGTCTCTGAATGCGAAAACGGCGCCCGGCTCCACAGGGAGCGGGGCGCCGTTCGGCGTCAAGACGTCACTCGTGGTTCGGGCCCGTGTGGTACTCGAACACCAGCCCGCCGATGGCGACGATCACCAGGCCCAGCGCGATGATCAGCAGCCAGACGTGGAAGAACGCGAGCGCGACACCGGTCAGCGCGGCGGCCGCCGCGAGACCGACCGGCCAGTAGCTGCCGGGGCTGAAGAAGCCCAGCTCACCGGCGCCGTCGCTGATCTCGGCGTCTTCCCGGTCCTCCGGCCGCGGCTCGATGCGCCGCGCCACGAACTGCAGGTAGCTCCCGGCCAGGAAGGCCAGGCCACCGGTGAGGATCAGGGCCACCACACCGACCGGCTCGACGCCGTCCCGGGTCATCGTTCCGGTCATGTACGCGTAGATACCCGCCACGACGACGGAGAAGACCGCGACGAGGAAGAAAATCCGTCCTTCGACCTTCATGGACGTTGCCTCACTCCTGTTTCGGGCTCGAACAGCCGGGTCAGTTGGACGCGACCCGCGCGGTGCGGTCGGTGTTGAACGGGGTGGTGGTGACGGCGTAGGGCGAGCACAGCTCGCCGCAGTTCATCGCCGTCAGCGCCTCGGAGGCGGTGTTCGGCTTGCCGCTCTTCGGGTTCACCGTGCCGCGGAGCTGGATGTACTGCGCGTACTTGTCCGGCGAGAGCGCCCTGACCTCGAAGTTCATCCCCGAGTGGTAGGTGCCGCACAGTTCGGCGCAGCGGCCGACGAACGACCCTTCCTTGTCGATCGAGTTCTGGAAGGTGAAGTCCTGGTTGTTCTTCTCCGGGTCCGGCATGACGTCCCGCTTGAAGTGGAACTCCGGCACCCAGAACGAGTGGATGACGTCGGCCGACCGCAGGTTGTACTGGATCGTCTTGTTCGTCGGCAGGACGAGCAGCGGGATCTCGGTCGAGCTGCCGACCGTGGTGATCTCGGGGTCGTCGTGGTTCTTGGAGTCGCTCTTGTACTTGAACTCCCAGTTCCACTGGAACGCGACGATGTCGACCGTGACGTCCGGGTTCTCCGTCTCGGCGAGCACGCGGTTCTCGGTGGTCGCGGTGAAGAAGAACAGCACGCAGACCATGATCGTCGGGACGACGACCGTGAAGATCTCCAGCGGGATGTTGTACTGGAACTGACGGGGCAGTTCCTCCTCCGCGCCGTCGGCGGTCTTCTTCTTGCGGTGGAAGATCGCGGTCCAGAAGATCAGCGCCCAGACGATGGCGCCGACGACCAGTGCGGCGATGACGGTCCACGTCCACAGCGTGCGCATGTCGTGCGACTGCGGGGTCACCCCGGCAGGCCAGCCGAAGCGGAGGATCTCTTCCCCGGAACAGCCCGTCGCAGTCAGCATCACCAGCACGGCGAGCGCGACGACGCGACCAGACCGCTTTACTGGGGTGCGCTCTGGATTTCCCACTGCGCCTTGCCCTTTCACCCAGAGCCTCCTCGACCGATCTTCGTGACAGGCGGAGCCTAGCCGAGTTGCGGCGCCGCGCTGACCAAGGGGTGACCACAACACGCGTATCCCCCACCACATCCGGGTGTACACACCCACCGGCATACTGGGCCCTTCTCCCCGCTCGGCCAACAAGAGGTGTGTGAACTAGACGTGTGCGGCCTGCTTGGACTGATCTGTTCGACCGAAGCCGACGCTGCGAGCGCCCGTGACGCCGTCGACGCGGCCATGCGCTGCCAGCGGCACCGCGGCCCCGACGAGCACGACACCTGGGCCGACGCCGAGGTGGTCTACGGCTTCAACCGGCTGGCCTTCATCGACGTCGACCACGCCCACCAGCCGCTGATCTGGGGTCCGCCGGAGGCCCCCGAGCGCTACACGCTGAACTTCAACGGCGAGATCTACAACTACAAAGAGCTGCGCGACGAGCTGGCCGCCGAGCACGGTGCGAAATTCGCCACAGAGGGTGACGGCGAGGCGATCGTCGCGGCGTACCACTACCTCGGCGACGACGCGGTGAAGAAGCTGCGCGGGATGTTCGCCTTCATGATCTGGGACTCCCAGGAGAAGGTCGTCTTCGGCGCGCGCGACCCGTTCGGCATCAAACCGCTGTTCTACTCCGCCGGCCCCGGCAAGGTCGCCTTCTCCAGCGAGAAGAAGAGCCTGCTGGAGCTTTCGAGCGTGCTCGGGGTCAAGGACGAGCTGGACAAGACGGCCCTGCAGCACTACCTGGTGCTGCAGTACGTGCCGGAGCCCGAGTCGATGCACACCGGCGTCCGCCGGGTCGAGTCCGGCACGTCGTTCCGGGTCGTCCCCGGCGGCGACGTCGAGTTCACGCGCTACTTCCACCCGCAGTTCAACGCCAAGCCGGTCAACAGCCAGGCCGAGGCCGACGAGCTGTACGAGCGCATCGCCGATGTGATGCGCGACTCGGTCGGCAAGCACATGATCTCCGACCCGGACGTCACGGTCGGCGCGTTCCTCTCCGGCGGTATCGACTCCACCGCGACCGCGACGCTGGCCAAGGAGCACAACCCGAACCTGATCGCGTTCACCACCGGATTCGAGCGCGAGGGCTACTCCGAGGTCGACGTCGCCGCCGAATCGGCCGCCGCGATCGGCGTGAAGCACGTGGTCCGCACGGTGTCGGCGGACGAGATGATGGAGGCGCTGCCGCTCATCGTCTGGTACCTCGACGACCCGGTGGCCGACCCGGCGCTCGTGCCGCTGTGGTTCATCGCCCGCGAAGCGCGCAAGCACGTCAAGGCGGTGCTGTCCGGCGAAGGCGCCGACGAGCTCTTCTGCGGCTACACGATCTACAACGAGCCGATCTCCCTCGCGCCGTTCGAGAAGATCCCCGGCGGGATGCGGAAGATCATCGGCAAGGTCTCCACGAAGATCCCGGAGGGCACCCGTGGCAAGGACCTGCTGCGGCGCGGGGCGCTGCCGCTGGAGGACCGCTACTACGGCAATGCGCGCAACTTCCGCGACGACCAGCTCCGCAAGGTGCTGCGCACGTACGAGGAGGGGATCGGTTTCAAGGACGTCACCGCGCCCTGGTACAAGATCTCCGAGAACTGGGACCCGGTCGCGCGGATGCAGCACGTCGACCTCTACACCTGGCTGCGCGGCGACATCCTGGTCAAGGCCGACAAGGTGACCATGGCGAACTCGCTGGAACTGCGCGTGCCGTTCCTCGACGCCGAGGTGTTCAAGGTCGCCTCGACCATCCCGCTCGACCAGAAGCTCGCGCACGGCACCACGAAGTACGCGCTGCGCCAGGCGCTGGCGAAGATCATCCCGGGACACGTGCTGAACCGGCGCAAGCTGGGCTTCCCGGTGCCGATCCGGCTGTGGCTGCGCAACGAGATGTACGACTGGGCCAAGGGCATCATCTCGGACTCGCAGACCGACGCGCTGCTCGACAAGAAGGCCGTCCTGGCGCTGCTCGAAGAGCACAAGGCCGGGCAGCTCGACCGCAGCCGTCAGCTGTGGGCGCTGCTGGTGTTCATGCTGTGGCACGGCATCTTCGTCGAGAACCGCATCAAGCCCGAGGTGCCGGAACCCGTCTACCCGGTGAAGCTCTAGTCACGACTCGTGATGCTGGCCTTCACCGTTCATCCGGTGGAGGCCAGCATGGAGCGATGGACTTCGTCCTCGTGCACGGCACGACGCAGAGCCCGGCGAGCTGGGACCGCGTGGTCAAGTTGCTCACCACCGCCGGGCACCGCGCGATCGCCGTGGACCTGCTGACCCCGGTGGAGCTGCCGGTCGAGGGCTACGCGCAGCACGTGCGGGAGCAGTACGGCGGCGGGCGCCCGGTCGTCGTCGCCCATTCCGGATCCGGGGTGCTGCTTCCCGCGATCGCCGAAGCGCTCGACGCGCGGGCCATGGTGTGGGTCGCCGCCTACATCCCCGATTTCGACGGCGGCCGGAGCCTGCGGGACGAGGCGCGGGACGTGCTCGAACCGGACTGGATCGGCGTGGACCCGGCCGCGGATCCCGCTAAGGCGTCGGAATTCCTCTTCCACGACTGCGATCCCGAGACCGAACGGCGGGCGCTGGACAGCGTGCGCTTGTTCAACCCCGCGGTACTCGCCGAACATCCCGCCGGGGCCGCGCCGGAGATCCCGTCGACGGTGATCGTCCCCACGCGGGACCGGACTTTGAAACCGGAGTGGATGCGGCGTGCCGCCCGGGAGCGGCTCGGGGTCACCGCGATCGAGATCGACTCCGGGCACTGTCCGCAGCTGTCCCGCCCGGCCGAACTCGCCGCCATCCTGACCCATCGCGCGTGAAGGCCCCCTTCCCTCGGCTCAGCCGAGGGAAGGGGGCCTTCACGCGCTATAACGCAGCCTCAAGCAGGCAGGATCGCCGCGATCTCCTCGGCGGACTCCGGCCCGAAGGCCTCCTTGAGGCGGCCCAGGACGTCGGCGCGGTCGAAGGACCATTCCTGCGTGCCCACGGTCTCCAGCACCAGCACGGCGATCAGCGAACCCAGCTGCGCCGACCGCTCCAGGCCGAGCCCGCCGTCGATACCGGCGATGAACCCGGCGCGGAAGCCGTCGCCGACGCCGGTCGGGTCGACCTTGCCGCGTTCCGGGACGGCGCCGATCTGCAGCGCGAGGCCGCCCTTGCCGACGATCTCGACGCCCTTCTCCCCGAGCGTGGTGATCCGCATGCCGACGCGGTCGAGGACGTCCGCCTCGGACCAGCCGGTCTTCTGCAGCAGCAGTTCCCATTCGTAATCGTTGCTGAACAGGTACTTCGCGCCCTCGATGAAGGCACGCACCTGCGCGCCGTCCATCCGGGCCAGCTGCTGCGAGGGGTCGACGGCGAAGGGGTAACCGCGCTGGCGGCACTCCTCGGCGTGGCGGACCATGCCTTCGGGGTCGTCCGGGCTGATCAGCACGAGCGACAGCCCACCGGCGTGCGCGGCGACCGGCTCCAGCTCGATGTTGCGGGACTCCGCCATCGCGCCGGCGTAGAAGGTGGCGATCTGGCAGAGGTCCTCGTCGGTGGTGCAGACGAAGCGGGCGGTGTGCGCGACCTCGGAGACCAGCACCCCGGCGGTGTCGACGCCGTGCCGCTCGAGCCAGGACCGGTAGTCGGCGAAGTCCGAGCCCACCGCGCCGACCAGGATCGGGCGCTTGCCCAGCACACCGAGCCCGAAGGCGATGTTCGCGCCGATCCCGCCCCGCCGGACGACGAGGTCATCGGCCAGGAAGCTCAGGGACACCCGGTGCAGCTGCTCGGCGATGAGCTGCTCGGCGAACCTGCCTGGGAAGTGCATGAGGTGGTCGGTTGCGATACTGCCGGATACCGCGATCCTGGCGTTGTCTGCCACCGGTTCTCCTTGGTCGGTCGGCCCCGCCGAGGCGAGGACGGCTAAGTTACCCGCAGGTCATGCCCCATACGGGTTGCTTCGGGCACGGCCATCAACACTACCGGTTGGTAGTGGTGTCCTACTCGCACACGAGTCATTAGCTTGTCGTTCGTGACCACTTCCACGTATCACCTCGAACCGGAATCGATCAGCGAACTCATCGCCGACTGTGCCGGCATCCCGGCGTCCCTCCAGGCCGAGAACCTGCCCCTGCCCCGGCAGATCGCTCCGCCGTGGACCGTGGACGAGCGGTGCCTCGCCCAGGTGGCCGATCTGGACGCCTACGTCTGATCCCGTTCCGGGCATGAAGAAGGGCCGCGACCTGGGTGAGGTTCGCGGCCCTTCTTCATGCCTCGACGCGGATCAGTGGAAGCTGTCGCCGCAGGCGCAGCTTCCGGTCGCGTTGGGGTTGTCGATCGTGAAGCCCTGCTTCTCGATCGAGTCGACGAAGTCGATCACGGCGCTGGACACGTACGGCGCGCTCATCCGGTCGACGGCGACGCGGAGGCCGTCGAAGTCACGGAACAGGTCACCGTCGAGCGTGCGCTCGTCGAAGAACAGCTGGTAGCGCAGGCCCGCGCACCCACCGGGCTGGACGGCGATGCGCAGGTGCATGTCGTCGCGGCCCTCCTGCTCGAGCAGGGCCTTCGCCTTGCTGGCGGCGGCGTCGGTCAACGTCACGCCGTGGGTCTCCTCGGCGGTTTCGGCCTGAGCTGCGGCTGCCTGCTCAGCGGTCGTCATGGTTCTCCCTCTGGTCGAACTCGCTGCGGGTACTCGTCTTGCACATGGTCCAACACGTCGGAGTCCCGATCTGTTCCCCACCATGGTGACATATCGCTCGGCCTGGTGCGTGGGACCGTGACGCCCGCGACTACCCTGGTGGGGTGAGGTTCCTGCGCCGTAGCACCACAGACTCCGCCACGACGGACACCGAGGCCCCCGGCGACGAGGCCGTCGAGGTCCAGGCCAAGTCGTACACGCCCGGAAAGGGCAAGGCCACGCCCAAGCGGCGTGAGGCCGAGGCCAAGCGCCGCGGCCCGGTGGCGCCCCCGCCGACCACCATGCGGGAGGCGATGAAGCGCAATAAGGAGCTCCGGAAGTCCGCGAAGGCCGACCCGGAGTACAAGCTCAAGCAGCGCAACGCCGCCAAGGAACGCCGTGAGCGGATGATGGCGGGCGAGGACAAGTACCTGCTCCCCCGTGACCGCGGCCCGGTCAAGGCCTACATCCGCGACCTGGTCGACTCGCGGCGCAACCTGCTCGGCCTGTTCATGCCGCTGGCGATCCTGGTGTTCGTCGCGCTGATCCTGCCGTACCCCGAGGTCCAGCGGTACGCGACGCTGCTGTGCACCGTGATGCTGCTCGGCATGATCGTCGAGGGCTTCCTCAGCGGGCGGCGGATCGCGAAGATGGTCCGCCTGAAGTTCCCGAACGAGACGATCAAGGGCACGTCCGTCGGCTGGTACTCCTTCATCCGCGCGAGCCAGATCCGCAAGCTGCGGGTCCCGAAGCCGCGCGTGAAGCCCGGCGACAAGGTCTGATCTGCAGAAACCCGGGTCGTTAGCGTGGCTAACGGCCTGGGGTAGAGTCGTGCGCATGGAGTTTCGACGACTCGGCCGCAGCGGCCTCAATGTCAGTGAGATCTCGTACGGCAACTGGCTCACCCACGGGTCCCAGGTGGAAGAGGACCAGGCCCAGGCCTGCATCAAGGCGGCGCTCGACGTGGGCATCACCACGTTCGACACCGCCGACGTCTACGCGAACACGGCCGCCGAATCGGTACTCGGCCGCGGCCTGAAGGGCCTGCGCCGCGAAAGCCTGGAGATCTTCACCAAGGTCTACTGGCCGACCGGCCCCAAGGGCCCGAACGACCAGGGCCTCGGCCGCAAGCACATCATGGAGTCGGCGCACGCTTCGCTGAAGCGGCTCGGCACCGACTACGTCGACCTCTACCAGGCGCACCGCTTCGACCGGACCGTCCCGCTCGAAGAGACCTTCCTCGCCTTCGCCGACCTCGTCCGCCAGGGCAAGGTGCTCTACGTCGGCGTCTCGGAGTGGACCGCCGAGCAGATCACCCAGGGCGCGGCGATCGCCCGCGAACTGAAGGTGCCCCTCATCTCGAACCAGCCGCAGTACAACGCGCTGTGGCGGGTCATCGAGGCGCAGGTCGTCCCGGCGTCCGAACGTGAAGGGCTCAGCCAGATCGTCTGGTCGCCGATCGCACAGGGCGTGCTCACCGGCAAGTACAAGCCCGGTCAGCCGCTGCCCGAGGGCTCCCGCGCGACCGACGAGAAGGGTGGCGCCAACATGGTCGCCCGCTTCCTCAACGACGACGTCCTCGAGCGCGTCCAGCGGCTTCAGCCGATCGCCGACAAGGCGGGTCTGACGATGGCCCAGCTGTCCGTGGCGTGGGTGCTGCAGAACCCGAACGTCGCCTCGGCGATCATCGGCGCTTCGCGGCCGGAGCAGGTGCACGAGAACGTGAAGGCTGCCGGCGTGAAGCTGGACGCGGATCTGCTCGCCGCGATCGACGAGGCCCTCGACGGCGTCACCGAGACCGACCCGACGCTGACCCGCTCGCCCTGATCCCCCACGGTTGGCCGGCTGAATGCGGACGCTTTTCCCGCATTCAGCCGGCCAACCGCGACAGAGGTCAGTCGCCGTGCACCCGGGACTGGTACGCGATCTGGCCGTCGAGGTCGAGGGCGTCACCGGGGGCGCGCAAGGGATCGATGCCCAAGCCCCGCAGCAACCTGCTCGCGCCGGCGACCCGGTCACCGGTCCGGCCGTCGAGCCGTTCCGGCCGGTGACCCCGCTGGATCAGCAGGCCCTCGACGTCGTCGATCAGCCGGTACGGGTCGTAGACCTGCTGTTCAGGCATGACCACCACCGGGAATCCAGGTCTTCCCGGTGATCCTTTCGTAGACCTCGGTGTAGCGCTTGCGGGTCGCCTCGACGATCTCGTCCGGGATGGCCGGCCCGGGCGGCGTCTTGTCCCAGCCGGTGGTCGTGGACCAGTCGCGGACGAACTGCTTGTCGAACGCGTGCTGTGTGCGGCCGGGCTCGTACTCGTCGGCGGGCCAGAACCGCGACGAGTCCGACGTGAGCACCTCGTCCCCGAGCGTCAGCACACCGTCGGCGTCGAACCCGAATTCGATCTTGGTGTCGGCGATGATGATGCCGTTCTTCGCCGCGTGCTCCGCACCCTTGGTATAGACCTCCAGCGTCAGCTCGCGGAGGCGGTCCGCGGTCTCCTTGCCGATCTCGTTCACGACGTCGGCGAAGGTCATGAACTCGTCGTGGCCGGTGTCGGAGATCTTCGTGGTCGGCGTGAAGATCGGCTCGGGCAGCTTGTCCGCCTCGACGAGACCGGCGGGCAGTTCGACGCCGGAAACCTTGCCGTCGCGCCGGTATTCGCGCATTCCGAGGCCGGTGAGATAACCGCGCGCGATGCACTCGACCTGGATCATCTTCAGCGGTTTGCACCGCATGGCGCGGCCGGCGAATTCGGCGGGGACGTCCGTCGTGGAGAGGACGTGATTCGGCACCACGTCGGCCATCTTTTCGAACCACCAGGCGGAAAGCTGGTTCAGCAGCGCGCCTTTGTCCGGGATCGGGGTCGGCAGCGAGACGTCGTAGACCGAAACGCGATCCGAGGCGACGAGCAGAATGTCGCCGTCGATTTCGTAAAGGTCCCGGACCTTACCCGCGTGAATGTGCTTCATGCCCCGTCCTCGATGTTGTATTCGTAGAAAATCCAGTGGTCCGGCAAGGCCGCCGATTCGCCGTACTCGAGTACGTCACCCTCGGCGGACATGAACCTGTTGCGACTCAACAGAATCGCCGAACCTTCGGCCACGCCGAGTTCCGCCGCGTCCTCGGCACCCGCCAGCCCCGCGGCGTGCTGAGAATGAGTCGAGGTCAGAACCCGGCCTGTCCGGTCCGCCACATACTTGACCGTTCCTTCGACGATCCGCACCGGCTCGAAGAGCAACGGGGCCTTCGACGCGACAGCGCCGTCGAACCACGAGACCGACGTCGACACCGGCCGGCCTTCGCTCGCGTACGTGGTCCTGCGCCGCCGGATCACCGGAGCGCCTTCATCGATTCCGAGCGCGCCCGCCACCCTGTCCGGCGCCGGCAGCAGGCCGGCTTCACGGATTTTCGCGTAGTGGCCCGGCGGATAGACCTTGCCGGTTCGCGCGATCGAGATCGTCCGATCGTGCGCGGAGCGGTGCAGTGTCCTGGTCTGCACCACTGTGCCGACGCCGCGTACCGCGCGCACCAGACCTTCGGCGCGCAGCGTCGAAAGCACCTTCATGGCCGTCGCCATCGCGACGTTCCAGTTCCTGGCTATCTCACGCGCGGACGGGACCGCGTCGCCTTCCTTGAGCCTGCCCGAAACGATGTCGTCGCGAATGTTGCCCGCGATCTGTAGATACGGCGGTTCGGGTCGATCGACGGCGGGCAAGGTGACTCCTCACAAGGTCGCGCGGTGCGCACAAGCGTTCTAGCACACCAATGGGCGAGCACCAAGGATCCTGCTCACACCCCATTATTACGTACTAGTACACATTCTGGACGGTGCTCTAGTACACCTGTTACTCTCCGAGAAGTTCCCGAAACCCGTTGGGGGGCTCGATGAACCATCTGAGCATCGACGAACTGCTCGAAGAGCTTCGAAGACGCAGGTGGGTCGTCTACATCTTCGGCCCCCGGGAGGAACCGGAGGTCTGTGCCGCGGTCTTCCAATGGGACACCTGCGCCGACGTCCTCATCCTCCGCGGCGAGGAACGGGCGAGCGCGTTCCGCGTCACGACGCTCGCCGACACGGATGTCTTCCACCCCGCGCTCGTCTCGTGGCAGTACCACTCCACGGCCGACTGGACCCTGCGCGCCGTGCTCACCATCCCGGCGCCCGGCGACGCCGCCGCGCCGATCCAGCTGCTGCAACCACATCCGGACTGCGTGATCCCGATGGAGGCACGAAGGCCGGTCACGATCCTGCCCGCCATACCGACCAAGGCCGACCAGGGAGATCCCTAACCTCGGCCGATCACCTGCTCGGCGACAACGAGGTCGTGCGGGTAGGTGATCTTGAGGTTCTCCGCGCTGCCCGGAACCCACCGCACCGGCAGCGCGGAGAACCTTTCCATGCACGAAGACGTGTCCGTGCCGACGAAACCCTCGCGCTCGGCCGTTTCGTAGGCTTCGAGCAACGGGGCGGCGCGGAAACCCTGCGGTGTCTGCACCCTGATCGCCCCGGGCAGCGCGCCGGAAACCGTGTCGCCGTCGACCCGCACGATGTCGTCGGCCGCGACGCCGGGCACCGCTCCCCCGTGGCGCCGGGTGGCGGCGAGGACGTCCGCGATCAGTTCCGGCGTGACGAGCGGACGGGCCGCGTCGTGCAGCAGTACCGCGTCGATCTCGCCGCTCTCGATGCGGGAAGCCAAGTGGCGCAAGGCGTTCAGCTCCGAGCCTTGACGCGTCGCGCCACCGTGGACGAGTTCGACCTCGCCCGGATGCGCGGCGAGCACCTCCTGCGCGAGTTCGGTGTCCTGCGGCCGGATGACCAGCACGAGCACGTCGATCCCGGGCACGCGGGCGAAGGCGGCGAGCGACCACGCGACGATCCGTTCGCCCGCCACCGGCAGGTACACCTTGTTGAGCTTGGCGCCGACCCGGGTGCCCGCGCCGCTCGCGAGCACCACCCCGGCGGCCTTCGTCTGAGCCACAGGCAACTCTTGCACAGGCGGGTGGGTAGGTTGGGCCCGGCCACCGAAGCGATCCGAAGGGGCAGGGCGTTGAACGACGAAATCCTCGAGTTCGCCGAAGTCGAGCAGCCTGACGAACACGCGCGCTCGGCGGCGATCGCCCTGCACTCGAAACTGATCAAACCGGCCGGTTCGCTGGGCAGGCTCGAAGAACTGGGCGTATGGGTCGCGGCCTGCCAGGGCCAGTCGCCGCCGCGGCCGTTCACGCGGCCACGGGTCGTGGTGTTCGCCGGGGATCACGGCATCGCGGCGAAGGGCGTCTCGGCCTATCCGAGTGAGGTCACCGCGCAACTCGTCGGCAGCATGCTGACCGGCGGCGCGGCCATCAACGTCCTCGCGGCGTCGGCCGGCGCGAGCGTCCGGGTCGTCGACATGTCCGTCGACAGCGACGCCCCCGCGACGCGGTCGATCGGCGAGTTCAAGGTGCGGCGCGGCTCCGGCTCGATCGACGTCGAGGACGCGCTGACCGACGAGGAGGCGCGTGCCGCCGTCCGCGCGGGCCGGGCGATCGCCGACGCCGAGGTCGACGGCGGGGCCGACCTGCTCATCGCGGGAGACCTCGGGATCGGCAACAGCACGCCCGCCTCGGTGCTGGTCGCGGCGCTGACCGGCAGTGAGCCGGTGGCCGTCGTCGGCCGCGGTTCGGGGATCGACGACAACGCCTGGATGCGCAAGGCCGCGGCGGTCCGGGACGCGCTGCGGCGCGCGCGGACCGTGCTGGCCGACCCGGTCGCCCTGCTGCGCACCGCCGCGGGCGCCGACATCGCCGCGATGGCGGGGTTCCTCGCGCAGGCCTCGCTCCGCAAGACGCCGGTGATCCTGGACGGGCTGGTCGCCTCCGCGGCCGCGCTGGTCGCCGAGGAACTCGTCCCCGGCGCGCGCCAGTGGTGGGCGGCGGGCCAGCGTGGCGGCGAACCCGCGCACGCGCTGGCGCTGGAGCACCTCGACCTGGAGCCGATCCTGGACTTGGACGTGCGCCTCGGCGAGGGGACGGGCGCGGTCGCGGCGCTGCCGCTGGTGTTCATGGCGACGCGGGTGCTGGCGGAGATGGCCACGCACGAGCAGGCCGGGGTGAGCGGGCCGCTGATCGAGGCCCCCGCTTCCTGACACTGACGCCCCCTCCTGGATGTCATGAAAGGGTCGTTCAGGACGTTTCTTGTTCTGAACGACCCTTTCATGACACTGGGGACGGTTCAGCCTCATGGGAGTCCGCTGCCGGCGCACACGTCGCGAAAGCCACTTTCGGGACGTGTGGCGTCGCGAAAGTGGCTTTCGCGACACCGGCCACGACGACCGCGAACAGCCGCGACCGGGCGACCAGCTCAAGTACGTGAAGGCCCCCTTCACTGCGTCTAGCGCAATGAAGGGGGCCTTCACGTACCTGGCGGCGAGGGCTCAGCTCAGCGGGTACATCCAGCCTTCCGGCGCGGGCCGGGTGCCCTCCTGGATCCCGGTCAGCGCGCCGCGCAGCTTCATCGTCAGCTCGCCGGGCTGCCCGCCCGCGACGGAGAACTCGCCGCCCGCGTGCTTCACGTGCCCGACCGGCGTGATGACCGCCGCGGTCCCGCAGGCGAACACCTCGGTCAGCTCGCCGGAAGCCGCCGCCTTCTCCCACTCGTCGGTGGAGACGCGCCGCTCCTCGACCCGGTGCCCGAACGACTTCGCCAGTTCCAGCAGCGACTTGCGGGTCACGCCCGGCAGCAGCGACCCGGTCAGTTCCGGGGTCACGACGCGGGCCTCGTCACCGGAGCCGAAGACGAAGAACAGGTTCATCCCGCCCATTTCCTCGACCCAGCGCCGCTCGACCGCGTCGAGCCACACGACCTGGTCGCATCCCTTCTCCACGGCCTGCGCCTGCGCGACGAAGGACGCCGCGTAGTTGCCCGCGCACTTCGCTTCACCGGTGCCGCCGGGGACGGCGCGCACGTACTCGGTCGAGAGCCAAACGCTCACGGGCTTCACGCCACCGGAGAAGTACGAGCCGGCGGGCGAGCCGATCAGCGCGTAGAGGTACTCGTTCGCGGGCCGGTTGACGCCGAGCCCGGCTTCGGTGGAGATCATGAACGGCCGCAGGTACAGCGACTCGCCCGGCTTCGTCGGCACCCAGCGGCTGTCGACCGCGATCAGCTCGCGGATCGAGTCGAGGAAGGTCTCCACCGGCAGCTGCGGCATGGCGAGCCGCTCGGCCGAGTTACGGAAGCGGATCGCGTTCGCGTCGGGGCGGAACGCCGCGATCGTGCCGTCGGGCTGGCGGTACGCTTTGAGGCCTTCGAAGATCGCCTGGCCGTAGTGCAGCACGGAAGTCGCCGGGTCCAGCGCGAAGGGCGCGTACGGCCCGACGGTCGCCTCGTGCCAGCCCTGCTCGGCGCTCCATTTCACGGTCACCATGTGGTCGGTGAAGTGCAGGCCGAAGCCGGGTGCGGCCAATACGTCCGCGACGCGTTCCGGGCTCGCGGGGCTCGGGTGCGGGAGGTGGGTGAACTGCGTCGAGGTCGTCATGGCTAAGACGATAACGCTTGGTCGGACCCACGTTAGTCGGACGTCCGCATATCTTTACCTCCCTCGATCCGTCCGTCACGACGAACACGGGAGGGTCCTCGCCCCTAGGATGGCGGCGTGACGTACAACCAGATGCAGCCCGCCCACCCGGCCCAGCCGGCCAAGTCCGCCACCCCCGGCGCGGGGGCCGACGTCAAGACCTTCGTGACGGCCGTGCTGCTCACCTTCGGCACCGGCGTGCTGATGATGGACGGCTGGGCCCTGCTCGACAGCGGCTTCGGCGCGTTCCTCGGACTGGTCGCCGGTGGTTTCGGCATCTTCTGGTGGAAGAGCATCCACGGCAAGGTGTTCCCGCGCGAGCTGTCCACCAAGTCGGTGGTCATCCTCACGGTGATCAACGTCGTGCTGGTGCTGCTCCTGCTGCTGCAGGTGAGCTAGAGCAACCCCTCGGGGAGGCCGGGCGCCGGCCAGTCCGGGTCGGGCCGGAAGTCGGTCCACGTGCCGTCGAAGGGGAACCGCCCGGCGTCCGCGAGTGCCCCGATCCGCTCGCCCTCGGCGCGCAGCCGTTCCAGCTGACCGGCGGTGATGCGGCCGGCGAGGACGGCCTCCTCCGCCTCGTCCTCGTCCTTCCACTGCCAGCGTCCGCCAGGCTCGACGGCGACGTCGAGGATGCCGTCGATGCGGTCCGGTCCCGACGGCGTGCGCCCCAGCGGGACCTCGAGGTTGACGTACCAGTTCAGGAAACGGCCGCCGGCGTCGAAGAACCACCAGACCGACGACCATTCGTCGTCGGCGATGCGGCGCAGCGTCGAGGTGTCGCGCCAGAAATCGGCCACGCGCACCCTCGGCACCCGGAACCGCTCCTCGAGCGGCGCCTCGCGGAAGAGCCGCCCGTCGGCGAGCCTGCTGCCGACGATCGGGGTGTCCGCGGGCAGCCAGCCGAGCAGCACGGTGCCGTCGTCGGAGATGACGCGCAGCGGGTGGTGCTGGCCGATCGAGCCGTCCGGTCGCAGGAAGCGTTCGACGACCGTGTCGCCCGGGGTCCAGTGAGGATCACGCACGCCTTGAACGGTACCGACGGGCACGGAACCGTAGAACCAGTTCGGCGAGCGTTCCCACTCCCGCGAGCCCGAGGGCCACGACCGGCCCAGCGAAGGCCGCGGCGACGGCCACGATCAGTCCACAAGCGAGTGTCGCCTTCGGACGTTCCGGGGAAAGCCGCTCGCGGCCGTCGGTGAAGGCGTCCACCGCGACGGGGACGGTCGCCACGGCGGCCACGACGGTCAGCACCGGCAGGAGTGACACCGCGTCGGCCGCGGCGAGGAGCTCGCGGAACGACGTCGCCGAAAGCCCCAGCCGGATCGGTCCCAGCTGGTAGAGCGCGACGGCGGTGATCGCGACGGCCACGGCGCCCACCGCGGCGGCGCGGCCCGCGCCGGGACGGCGGGGCAGCAGGAACGGCAGCAGCACCAGCACGGCGAGGCCCAGTCCGGGCACGGACGGCGGGTCCGGCGCGATGAACTGCGCCAGCGGCGGGATCCCGACGCAGATGGCGATCAGCGACGCGGCGGCGGCCAGCAGCAGGCCGGTGACCCAGCGGGCGGCGTAGTCGCCGAGGCGGACACCCGCCAGGTCGGCGACGGTCACCACGACGGCGAACACCGCGGCGGCGGCTCCCGGTGCGGCTGGGAAGACATATTGGCCGAACGTCGTCGCGAAGACGAGGACCAGACCCAGCCGCGAAACGGAGCCTGCGATCCGGTCGAGCCGGGTGTCGCCAACCGGCGGCAGCAACGCCTCCGCCGCGACGGCGAGCACGCCCGCGATCACGACGGCGACTAGTACCCAGTAATCCGCTCCGGAGGCGCCCGCCGCCAGTGCGATGAGCAGACCGCCCGCCAGCCGCACGCCGTCTCCCTTCCAGTGTCATCCGGTTACCCGATCGGCCCCGCTGTTACCCCAGGTCCCGCTGTCATTAGCATGGCTCACGATCCAACCGGGCGGCCGCCCGGTACCACCGCGAACGCGCGAGGAGCCAGAAGTGACCGTGCCGAAGCTTGCCCTGACCGAGAACGCCGAAGCGGCGCTTGCCAAGACGCGCGCCGACGTCGTCGTCATCGGAACCCTGCAGGGCGAGGACGGTCTGGCCCTCGCCGCCGGTTCCTCCGTGGCCGACGCCGCCTTCGACGGCAAGCTCGCCGACGTCCTCGGCACCCTCGGCGCGTCCGGCAAGGCCGACGAGGTCGTCAAGGTACCGACCTTGGGCAAGCTGTCCGCCGGGGTCGTGCTGGCCGTCGGCCTCGGCAAGGCGGGCGCGGACGGCGTCACCGCCGAGCAGGTCCGCCGGGGCGCCGGTGCCGCCGCGCGGGCGCTGAGCGGGACCGACCGCGCGTTCGTCACGCTGTCGGCGATCGACCTGCAGGCCGCCGTCGAGGGCACCGTGCTCGGCGCGTACTCCTTCACCGAGTACCGCTCCGAGAAGGGTGACGCCCCGGTCGCCAAGGTCGACTTCGTGAGCCCCGAGGAGGGCACCGCCAAGGACCACAAGGCGACGCTGAAGGCCGCCGGCCTGATCGCCGAGTCGGTCATCGTCGCCCGCGACCTGATCAACACCCCGCCGAACGACCTGTTCCCCGCCTCCTTCGCCGACCGCGCGAAGACGCTGGCCGAGGCGAACAACCTCGACTTCGAGGTCCTCGACGAGAAGGCCCTCAAGCGCAAGGGCTTCGGCGGCATCCTCGGCGTCGGCGGCGGTTCGTCGCGGCAGCCGCGCCTGCTGCGCATCGCCTACAAGCCCGCGAAGGCCTCGAAGAAGGTCGCGCTGGTCGGCAAGGGCATCACCTTCGACTCGGGCGGCATCTCGATCAAGCCCGCCGCGAACATGGACCACATGACCTCGGACATGTCGGGCGCGGCCGCCGTGCTCGCCTCCGTGGTGCTGGCCGCGAAGCTGAAGTACCCGCTCGAGGTCGTCGCGCACATCCCGCTGGCGGAGAACCTGCCCTCGGCCACCTCGTACCGGCCGGGCGACGTGCTCAGCATGTACGGCGGCAAGACCGTCGAGGTGCTCAACACCGACGCCGAAGGCCGTCTCGTGCTGGCGGACGCCATCGTGCGCGCGGGCGAGGAGAACCCCGACTACCTGATCGAGACCTCGACCCTGACCGGCGCGCAGGTCGTCGCGCTGGGCAACCGCACCGCGGGTGTCATGGGCTCGGACGAGTTCCGCGACCGCGTCGCCTCGATCGCGCAGGCCACCGGTGAGGGCGGCTGGGCCATGCCGCTGCCCGAGGAGCTGCGCGCCGACCTCGACTCGCGCCTCGCCGACCTGGCCAACGTCACCGGGCACCGCTGGGGCGGCATGCTCGCCGCGGGCATCTTCCTGCGCGAGTTCGTCACCGACGGCCTGCCCTGGGCGCACATCGACATCGCGGGCCCGTCGTTCAACACCTCCGGGCCGTGGGGTTACACCGGCAAGGGCGGCACCGGCGTCCCGGTCCGCACCATCGCCGCGGTCCTCGCGGACATCGCCGCGAACGGCTGATCCTTTTCGCGCGTGAAGGCCCCCTTCCCTCGGCTGAGCCGAGGGAAGGGGGCCTTCACGCGCTTTGTGGCAAGGTCGGTGCCGTGGACAGGGACGCGTATCTCGAAGGCGCGATCAGGGACGTGCTCAGCGGCGACGACGCGGCGCTCGACGACCGGATCGCGCACGCGGCGCTGCTGTTCGCCGCGTCCGGGGCGATGGCGGACGCCGACCGGCTGGTCACACATTGGCACGCGCTCACCGAACGTCCCGTCACGGCGCTGGTCCCCAGCGCCGTGCAGGCCCGCGCGTGGGCGATGCTCTTCGAAGCGCGAGGAGCGCACCCGGACTGGGCCGCGGGGATGATCCCGCTCGATCTCGACGCGGAGGAACGCGCGCACGACGAGTACCTCGCCCGGCGGGTGTCCGATCTCGACGGTCTGCTCGGCGGCTCCCCGATCGGCGAGGCCGTCTCGCATCTCGGGCCGTCGCGCCCGGACCGGTTGCGCGAAGCCGTCGCGCGAGGCGATCTGGACGCCTGGGCGGAGATCGCGTCGCGCCAGGGCCGCCCGGACGTC
Source organism: Amycolatopsis roodepoortensis (assembly GCF_024628825.1). Taxonomy (NCBI): domain Bacteria; kingdom Bacillati; phylum Actinomycetota; class Actinomycetes; order Pseudonocardiales; family Pseudonocardiaceae; genus Amycolatopsis; species Amycolatopsis roodepoortensis. The sequence goes on along the minus strand of NZ_CP102415.1, from coordinate 7,882,410 downwards.
GCCGTGCTCGCCGCGACCCGGCGTCTCGCGCCGCGGCTCGCCGGCGGCGCGGACCCGCTACGGCTCGGCGGCTGGACCGAAGTGTGCGCCGGGGCGCTGGTCGCGGCGCTGTACGAGCGCTACCCGCCGGACACCGGCTCCTGGCGCGAGATGATCGCGGGCATCCTGCGGCTGCGCGGCGGCGGCACCGCTCCCCCGGCCGCCTCGCTTCGCACCATCGGCGCCGCCGAGGCGCGGCTCGGCCTCCGGCTGCCCGACGACTACCGCGAGTTCCTGCAGACCTGCGACGGCCTGCCCGCCGACGTCGTCTTCCCGCGGCTGCTCGGGACCGCGGAACTCCGCGCGGAAGGCGGTGTCGTCGTGATCGCGGACCCGGCCGTCGTACTGCTGACGGCCGCCGGCGACGAGTGGCGGACGGTCGAGATCGACCCGGCGCTGGGCACGACGGTCCATCCGACGTTCCGGGCGCTGCTGGAGCGGCACTTGCTCCTTTTGGCGCAATCCGCATAGGCGCCGGGCCCGATTCGGTCCGGTCTCTCCGCGGTCGTGTCGTCCGTCCGATCACGCGTGATCGCCGGTGCCGAGCGTCGCGAGTGGATCCCAGGCAACTTCCCGCGGCCGTGTCGCGAAAGCCACTTTCGGGACATCAGACGTCGCGAAGGTGGCTTTCGCGACGCCCTGGATTGCGGCCAGCGTCGTGAGTGGCTTGGACGGGCGTCAGGCTTCGCCGCGCTTCTTCCGCTCGGTGTACTCCCGCATCCGCTTCGGGTAGCCGACCCGCGCCACCTCGTACACCGGGATCGACCGTTTGCGGCCGAACTGCTGAGCCGCGTCCAGGCTCTCGATCCGGCGCCGGGTCCATTCGCCGTCGTGGGCGATCAGGACGACGGTGGTCTCCGTGACGTTGGTCTTGGGCTCGACATAAGCCTCGACGCCGGTCCGTGAAGCGGCCCACTCCTCAAGATGCTTGAAGTCGTTCGAAGAGGCTTTCCGCAGCGTACCGGGCTTCTGCCCGCCTTTAGAGCGCCGGCGCAGCGAGTCGAACAGACCCACTCCGACCACCTCACTTCCCAGTAGCGTCCGGTGCCCATTATCCCGACTCGCATGTGTGCTCACCGTGGCGACCCTGGCGGGCCGTGTCCCGTGGGTCACAGGACGCGGCCTAGGTCGCAGCCTCTCCATACGTAGTGACAAGATGGCAAGTGTCCGCGCGCGCGTATACCGCGCGAAGCGGCGCCAGAGCACCACCCCTACCGCTTGCCGAGGAGTTATTGAAGTGACCGACACCTCCGCCGACCTTGTGATCCTGGGTGGCGGATCGGGCGGCTACGCCGCCGCGTTCCGCGCGGCCGAGCTGGGCCTTTCCGTCACCCTGATCGAAAAGGACAAGCTTGGCGGGACGTGCCTCCACCGAGGCTGCATCCCGACCAAGGCCCTCCTGCACGCGGCGGAGGTCGCCGACGAGACCCGCGACGCCGAGACCTTCGGTGTCAAGGCCGTGCTGGAAGGCATCGACATCGCCGGCGTCAACAAGTACAAGGACGGGATCATCTCGCGCCTGTACAAGGGCCTCCAGGGCCTGGCCAAGGCGCACAAGGTGAACCTCGTCGAGGGCACCGGGACGTTCGTCGGCGGCACGACCGTCGAGGTCGACGGCACCCGCTACACCGGCAAGAACGTCATCCTGGCCACCGGCTCGTACTCGAAGACTCTGCCCGGCCTGGAGCTGGGCGGCCGCATCATCGCGAGCGAGCAGGCGCTTTCGCTGGACTACATCCCGAAGAAGGTCATCGTCCTCGGCGGTGGTGTCATCGGTGTCGAATTCGCGTCCGTCTGGGCGTCCTTCGGCGTCGACGTCACCATCGTGGAGGCGCTGCCCCGCCTGGTCCCGAACGAGGACGAGTACGCGTCCAAGCAGCTCGAGCGCGCCTTCCGCCGTCGCAAGATCGCCTTCAAGACCGGCGTCCGGTTCACCGGCGCCAAGCAGGACGACAACGGCGTCAGCGTGTCGCTGGAGTCCGGCGAGACGCTCGAAGCCGACCTGCTGCTGGTCGCCGTCGGCCGTGGCCCGAACTCGGCCGGGCACGGCTACGAGGAGGCCGGCGTCAAGATGGAGCGCGGCTTCGTCCTCACCGACGACCGCCTGCGCACCAACCTGCCGAACGTCTACGCCGTCGGTGACATCGTCCCCGGCCTGCAGCTCGCGCACCGCGGGTTCCAGCAGGGCATCTTCGTCGCGGAGGAGATCGCCGGCCAGGAGCCGCGCGTGATCGACGAGAGCGGCATCCCGCGCGTCACCTACTCGCACCCCGAGGTCGCTTCGGTCGGCCTCACCGAGTCGCAGGCGAAGGAGAAGTACGGCTCCGACGTCACCACCTTCACCTACGACCTCGGCGGCAACGGAAAGAGCCAGATCCTCAAGACCTCCGGTGGGGTCAAGCTGATCAAGGCTCCGGACGGGCCGGTCGTCGGCGTGCACATGGTGGGCGACCGCGTCGGCGAGCTGATCGGCGAAGCGCAGCTGATCTACAGCTGGGAGGCGTTCCCCGAGGACGTGGCTCCCCTCATCCACGCGCACCCCACGCAGACCGAGGCCCTCGGTGAAGCGTTCCTCGCCCTCGCGGGCAAGCCGCTGCACGTCCACAGCTGACGTCTCACCGTCGAAGAACCAGACCAAGCAAGACATATCAAGGGAGTCAGCGAACGATGGCCTACTCCGTCACGTTGCCGGAGCTCGGTGAGAGCGTCACCGAGGGCACCGTCACCCGGTGGTTGAAGCAGGAGGGCGACACCGTCGAGGTCGACGAGCCGTTGCTCGAGATCTCCACGGACAAGGTCGACACCGAGGTCCCGTCCCCGGTCGCCGGCAAGGTCGTGAAGATCAGCGCTCAGGAGGACGAGACCGTCGAGGTCGGCGGCGAGCTCGCCGTCATCGACGACGGGACCGGCGGGGTGCCGGAGTCCTCCGGTTCCGCCGAGCCGGCCGCCGAAGAGGCGCAGCCCGAGCCGGAGCCGGAGCCCGCGAAGGAAGAGGCCTCCGCTCCGTCCCAGCCGGACACCGCGCCGGCTTCGGGCGGCGAAGGCACCGAGGTGAAGCTGCCCGAGCTGGGCGAGAGCGTCACCGAGGGCACCGTCACCCGGTGGCTCAAGCAGGTCGGCGAGAGCGTCGAGGTCGACGAGCCGCTGCTCGAGATCTCCACGGACAAGGTCGACACCGAGGTCCCGTCCCCGGTCGCCGGCACCGTGCTGGAGATCCGCGCCGGTGAGGACGAGACCGTCGAGGTCGGCGGGGTGCTCGCGGTGATCGGTGCCGCCGGTTCCGCCCCGGCCCCGAAGGCCGAGCCCAAGCCGGAACCCAAGCCCGAGCCGAAGCCGGAGCCCAAGCCGGAACCGAAGCCCGAGCCCAAGGCCGAAGCGGCTCCCGCGCCGAAGCCCGCCCCGGCTCCGCAGGCCGCCCCGGCCCCCAAGGCCGAGGCCCCGAAGCCGGCGGCGAGCAGCGACAACGGCTCGGACAACGCGCCGTACGTGACGCCGCTGGTCCGCAAGCTCGCTTCGGAGCACGGCATCGACCTGTCGTCGCTGTCCGGCAGCGGTGTCGGTGGCCGTATCCGCAAGCAGGACGTGCTCGCCGCCGCCGAGGCCAAGCAGAAGGCCGCCCCGGCTCCCGCCGCGCAGCCCGCTGCCGCCCCGGCCCCCGCCGCCGCCCCGTCGGCTCCGCGCAAGGCCGCGGTTTCGCCGGAGCTCGCGGCGCTGCGCGGCACCGTGCAGAAGGCCAGCCGGATCCGTCAGATCACCGCCACGAAGACCCGCGAGTCGCTGCAGGTTTCCGCGCAGCTCACGCAGGTCCACGAGGTCGATGTCACGAAGATCGCCAAGCTCCGTCAGCGGGCGAAGGCGGCCTTCAAGGAGCGCGAGGGCGTCAACCTGACGTTCCTGCCGTTCTTCGCGAAGGCCACCGTCGAGGCGCTCAAGCAGCACCCGAACGTCAACGCGTCCTACAACGAGGACACGAAGGAGATCACCTACCACGGTGCGGTGCACCTGGGGATCGCGGTGGACACCGAAAAGGGTCTGCTGTCGGTGGTCATCCACGACGCGGGTGAGCTCAGCCTCGCCGGTCTCGCGCACCGCATCGCCGACCTGGCGGGCCGCGCGCGTTCGGGCCAGATCAAGCCGGACGAGCTGTCGGGCGGCACCTTCACGATCACGAACATCGGCTCCAACGGCGCCCTGTTCGACACGCCGATTATCGTGCAGCCGCAGTCCGGCATGCTCGGTACCGGCGCGGTCGTGAAGCGCCCGGTCGTGATCGCGGACGCCGACGGCAACGACACGATCGCCGTCCGGTCGATGGCGTTCCTGCCGCTGACCTACGACCACCGCCTGGTGGACGGGGCCGACGCGGGCCGCTTCGTCACGACGATCAAGCAGCGCCTGGAAGAGGGCAACTTCGAGGACGAGCTCGGTCTCTGACCCTCGGGTAGTCGATCAAGGCCCTCGTCCCGCTTCGGCGGGACGGGGGCCTTCCTCTTTCTCCCCGCATTTCGTCCTCTGGATGCGGGGGTTTGACAGGCGCCTCCGACTCTAGTATTCCGGAATTACGGAAAACAAGAGGGAGGATGTCACCCATGCTGACCAGACGCCATCTGCTGGCGGGCGCCGCGGCGGGATCGGCCGCGTTACTGCTGCCGGGAACCGCGACCGCGGCCCAGCCGGACACGAAGACCGAACAGGGCTGGCTCGACTGGATCGCCGCCCACCGCGGCGATGTCTCCGTCCTGATCGACGACGGCGCGGGCCGCCGTGCCGCGCGCAACGCCGCCGTCCGGCGTGTTCTGGCCTCGTCGGTCAAGGTCGTGCATCTCAGCGCGTACGCCGAAAGCCGGCTCGACCCGCAGGAAGAGATCCGGGTGGGCGACTGGGACGCCCACCATCCCTTCGTCGCCGACGGCCGCGCGCATTTCCAAGCGCTCAACTGGCTTGGCGTCCCCTGCGACGACTTCGGCATCGCCAAGGATCCCGAGCAGCGTGTCCCCCTGGCGAGGCTCGCCGAAGCGATGATCCTCTTCAGCGACAACGCCGCCACGGACTATCTCCGCGTCCGCCTCGGCGACCCCGCCCTCCGGCGGGCGGCCGCGCGAGGCGGCTGGTTCCGGCCGGACACCCGTTCGCTCGGTGGCGAGGTCCTGATGCTGATGATGCCGGAGTACGCGCCCCCGCCCGGCAGCCCGGTCGCCGTCCGGCGGGCGATGGGCGACGCGGTCGCGCGCCGGTTCGTCCGTGATCCGGGGTTCCGTGCTGAAGCCTTCCAGCGCTGGCCGAGTATGCCGGGCACCTCCGACGCCCAATGGCCGTGGGTCAAGGGACACGGCCAGGGCTCGGCTTCGGATCTGTTCTCGCTTCACCGCAGTATCGCGAAGGGCCTCTACACACCCGCGCGCGAGATCCTCGCGAAGCCGCTCGCGGACCGCGTACCGCCGGGAGCGAGTGAAGTGCTCTTCAAGGGCGGAAGCCTGCCGCGTTCGCTGACGCTCGGACTTTCCGTCCGCTGGCCGGGCGGACGTTCGGGCACGGCGGCGGTCCTGCTCACCGGTGTGAGCGACCAGGACATGCAGAACGCCCTGCCGCTCATCGACCTCGTGCTCGCGGCGCTGTCCGACCCGGCCCGGTTCACCGCCCTGGAACGAGCGCTTCACTGAGGCGGCGGTATAGATAACCGGTATGAACGCCGAGTTCGCCGAGCGGATCGCAGCCCTCGAAGCACGGGTCGCCGCGCTCGAAGGAGGACACAGCCGGCAGACCGAACCGGCGGCGGGTCCCGGCGGCCTGGTCGGCTACCACGGCGAACTCACCGAGCCCGTCGAACTGAGCTGGGCGATCAACGTCACGCCCGGCCCGATGCTGGCGTTCGAGGACGGGCCGCGGGTCGAAGTGCTCGCGGCCCTGTCCAGCACCGCGCGCGTGGCACTCGTGCGGACGCTGGCCGAGAAGGGCGCGCAGACCGCGCCCGCCCTTCAGGAGGCCGCCGAACTCGGGTCGCCGGGGCAGCTGTACCACCACCTCAAGGCGCTGACCGGCGCCGGGATCGTCGAGCAGGACAAACGCGGCAGTTACCGGCTCCGGCCCGCCGCGACGATCCCGGTGCTGGTGCTGCTCACCGCCGCGTCCGACGTCGCCGGGCAACTGAAGAACCTGAGCGTGCGGCCGGATCGCGGATAGGACACGATCGGATCATGCGAGTTCTGATCGCGGGCGCGAGCGGACTGATCGGCACCTCCCTCACGACACGGTTACGCCGTTCCGGGCACGAAGTGGTCCGGCTCGTCCGCCGGGAGGAGCGGGCGGCCGACGAACGCCGCTGGGATCCCCCGGCCGGCGTGATCGCGGACGGCGCGCTCGACGGGGTCGACGCCGTCGTGAACCTCGCGGGAGCGCCGCTGCTGCCCGGACGCTGGAGCGCGGCCCGCAAACAGGTCCTTCTCGACAGCCGGGTCGAACCGACGGAGGTCCTCGCGGAAGCCGTCGCCGAACACGGGATCCCCGTGCTGGTCAACGCCTCCGCCGTCGGCTACTACGGCGACGCCGGTCCGTCCCTTGTAGACGAAACGAGTCCGGTAGGCAGCGGTTTCCTCGCCGAGCTCTGCACCGCGTGGGAAGGCGCCACCGAGACCGCGGCCACCGCCGGCGCCCGGGTCGTGCGCATCCGCACCGGGCTGGTGCTCGCGCGCGAAGGCGGGCTACTGGACGTCCTGCGCCCGCTGTTCCGCTTGGGACTCGGCGGGAAACTCGGTGACGGCAAGCAATACATGCCGTGGATCTCGCTCGACGACGAGGTCGGCGCGATCGTTTTCGCGCTGGAGAACGAATCGCTGTCCGGCACGGTCAACCTTTCCGGCCCGCAGCCCGCCACGAACGCCGCCTTCACGAAGGCGCTGGGCCGCGCCGTGCACCGGCCGGCGATCTGGAAGGTGCCCGGTTTCGCCATGAAGATCGCGCTCGGGCAGGCGGCCGAGGAGATGGCGTTGTTCGGGCAGCGCGCCATGCCGCGTGTGCTGGAGGAGGCGGGATACGCGTTCCGTCATCCGACCCTCGAGGACGCGCTGGCCGCCGCGACATGACCGTGCGGCGCGGTCTGTACACCCTCGCCGGGTTCGTCCTGCTGCTCGGTTTCGTCGTCCTCGGGCTGTCCGTCGACGAGCGGCCGCCGCCGGTGGACGTCGCGCTCGCCGACGCGTTCCGCGGCCAGCACACCAGACCCGCCGGTCAGGTGGCGGGCCTGGTCACGAACGTCCTCGGCCCGGTCCTGCCGTTCGCGTTGGGCGCGGTGCTGGCGGTGCTCGCCTGGCGCCGCCGGGACCTGACCGTGCTGTGCGTCAAACTCGCCGTCGTCCTGCTGCTGTGCCGCATGACCAGCCTGATCGCGAAACCGGCCTTCTACCGGGAGCGGCCGCGTGAATTCCCCGATCTGAGTTATCCGAGCGGGCATGTGGTCGCCGTCGCGTGCACCGGGTTCGTCGCGGTACTGCTGTGCGCGTGGACCCGTCCGCACCTCAAGCGCCTGGCGATCACGATCGCCGCCGCGGCGACGGTGGCGGGTGCCCTCTGCCGCATCGTGCTGGGCGTCCACTGGCTGACCGACACGGCGGGCTCCGTGCTCGCGGTGGGCGGCGTCGGCCTGATCGCGGCGGCCGGGCTGGGCCTGCTCCCCCTGCCGAAAGACCCGGCGTAGTGTCGCTGACGTGAGCTCTTCGACCACGTCATGCCGCGCCTCCGCCGAGCCCGTCGACGTCCGCGAGATCGGGACGATCGACTACACCGAAGCCTGGGAACTCCAGCGAGAGCACGTGACGGCGCGTGCCGACGGTGACGGCCCGGACACCATGCTGCTGCTGGAGCACCCGTCGGTGTACACCGCGGGCAAGCGCACCGAAGCCGAGGACCGCCCGACCGACGGCACCCCGGTGATCGACGTCGACCGCGGTGGCAAGATCACCTGGCACGGGCCGGGCCAGCTGGTCGGGTACCCGATCGTCAAACTCGCCGACCCGATCGACGTCGTGCACTACGTGCGGCGGCTCGAAGAGGCCCTGATCACCGTCTGCGACCAGCTCGGCGTGCACACCGGCCGGGTCGAGGGCCGCAGCGGCGTCTGGATCCCCGCCGACGACCGCGGCCCGGAGCGCAAGATCGCCGCGATCGGCATCCGCGTCCAGCGCGGCGTGACCATGCACGGTTTCGAGCTGAACTGCAACGCCGACCTGGGCGCCTTCGACAAGATCGTCCCGTGCGGCATCCGGGACGCGGGCGTGACGTCGCTTTCCTACGAGCTCGACCGCGAGGTCACCGTGGCGTCGGTGCTGCCGATGGCGCGCGACGCCGTCCTCGCGGCGCTGGAAGGCGACCTGCCCGTGAGTGACGAGCGCTGGCTGCCGCGCCCCGAAGCCCCGGCCGCCCCCGGCGTCACCTTCGCCCTGCAGAACTGAGAAGCGCGTGAAGGCCCCCTTCCCTCGGCTGAGCCGAGGGAAGGGGGCCTTCACGCGCTAAGCGTCAGTCCAGCTGAGGAGCGACCTCGGAGGCGATCAGCTCGATCTGGTCCAGATCCGAGAGGTCCAGCAGCTGCAGGTAGAGCCGGGTGATCCCGGTCTTCTCCCGCCACAGCCCGACCTTCTCGACGACCTCCGACGGCGTCCCCGCGAGCCCGTTCTCCCGCAGCTCGGACACCTCGCGCCCGAGCACCGAAGCGCGCTTCGCGACCTCGGCGTCGTCACGGCCCACGGCCACGACGAGCGCGGCCGAGCGGATGATCTCCTTGGGGTCGCGGCCGATTTCGCGGGCGGCGTCGTCGACGCGGCCGAACTGCGCCGCGGCGACGTCCGGCCCCACGAACGGCAGGTTGAACTCGTCCGCGTAGCGGGCGGCGAGCGCCGGGGTGCGCTTCTTGCCGCCACCACCGATGATCACCGGCGGCCGGGGCCGCTGCGCCGGCTTCGGCAGGCCCGGCGAGTCGACGAGCTTGTAGTGCTCGCCGTCGAAGGTGAACGTCTCCCCCTCCGGCGTCTCCCACAGCCCGGTGACGACGGCGAGCTGCTCGGCGTAGCGGTCGAACCGCTCCTTGATCGGCGGCAGGTCGAGGCCGTACGCGGTGTGCTCGTCGTCGTACCAGCCGGAACCGAGGCCGAGTTCGACGCGGCCACCCGACATCTGGTCCACCTGCGCGACCGAGATCGCGAGCACCGACGGATGCCGGAAGGTGGCGGCGGTGACGAGGGTGCCCAGCCGCACGCGGCGGGTCTCACGGGCGAGACCCGCGAGGGTGATCCACGCGTCGGTCGGCCCCGGCAGCCCGGTCGCCGAACCCATCTTCAGGTAGTGGTCGCTGCGGAAGAAGGCGTCGTAACCCGCGTCCTCGGTGGCCTTCGCCACCCGGAGCAGGTCTTCGTAACTGGCCCCCTGCTGGGGCTCGGTAAAGATCCTGAGGTCCACGAAAGCCACCCTAGCTACGGTGGGGTCAGCTCGCTTTCCCGTGCTCGGCGGGCGGGACACGGCGGAATCCGACGAGCAGCCGCACCAGGACCTCTTCGACCTGGGCGCTGACCTTCTTCGGCTCCGGAGACGAAGCGATCTCGATGGCGGCGCTGGACAACGCGCCGAACAGCAGCCGCGCGGTGACGTCCACCGGGACGTCGTCGACCTCGCCGACCTCGATGAGCGACTGGATCCCGGTGCGGACCAGGCCGAAGCTGCACCGCTCCTCCGCCTCGCGCCAGCGCTCCCAGCCCATCACCACCGGCGCCTCGTGGATCGCGATGCGCTGGTACGCCGGGTCGAGGCAGCTCTGCAGGAAACCGCGCAGCCCGGCGAGCGCCCGCTCCCATGGCGAATCGGGGCCGTTCATGATCTTTTCGAGCCGGTCGAAGACCTGGCTCTCGACCGTGTCGAAGGCGGCCTCGAACAGCGCCTGCTTTCCACTGAAATGGTGGTACAGCGCGCCCTTCGTCACCCTGGCCCGTTTGGCGATCTCGTCGAGAGACGTGCCGGCGTACCCGCGTTTGGTGAACAGCTCCACGGCACTCTCGACGAGCGCCGACCGGGTGGACTCGGAATAGTCCAGCCGCCTTGACCTCAATGTCGCCACCTTCACAACTTTACGCCGCCGGTCCCACTCCATACCCATGGTATGTTGGCTGCTGTCAGGTCCGTACCGGGAGTATGCCGCAAACCTGCGGTATGAACCGGGTCACGGAGGGGAGCCCACATCATGAGCTGGAACGACTTCTACCAGCGGCGCGACATCCTCGAAGCCGCACTGCGCCAGGCGGGTCACCACCCGTCCGACGCGATCTCACTCGAAGAAATCCCTGGCGCCACCAAGTACTTCGCGACCGAGGAAGAGCTTCTGGTCGCGCTTCGGTACAAGTGGAACCAGGTGCTCGCCGGTCGTCTCCGCGCCGAGATGACCGATCCGGACTACGCCGACCAGGACCTCGCGCTCGACCGGGTCGAAGCCGTCACCCGCGCCTGGAACAGCGCCACCGCCGAACACGAGACCCTCCGCGCCGTTCTCGACGCGGCTCTCGACCGGTGCCCCGCGCTGATCCCGGGCCACGAGGCCGAACTGCGCATGCTCGCGCTGACGGCGGGGCTGGCCGACGGCGACGAGCCCGCCGACGAGATCACCAAGGTCGGCAGCGCGTTCGCCGCCCTGCTCCGGCATGGACGGCACGCGAAGCCCGCCCGCCGCCGCAGCCCCATGGGTCACTTGCTCCGTTTGCTCGCGCCGAGCGCCTGATCCGGCGTAGCGGCCCCGCCGACGATGTAGTTAGGTACCGACATGGCTGCTCACGCGCGCTGGACCGAGGCCGACATCCCGGATCAGACCGGCCGGACCGTGTTCGTCACCGGGGCGAACTCGGGGCTCGGGCTGCGCATGTCCGAGGTGCTCGCGGGCAAGGGGGCCCGCGTGCTGCTCGGCTGCCGTTCGCCGGAGCGCGGCGCCAAGGCGCTCGAACAGGTCCGCGCCGTCGCGACCGGTGAAGCCCCCGACCTCGTCCGGCTGGATCTCGCCGACCTGGACTCGGTCCGCGAAGCCGCGAAGAAGGTCCAGGAACTCACCGACGGCAAGCTCGACGTCCTGGTCAACAACGCGGGCGTGATGGCGACCCCGCGCGGCCACACCAAGGACGGTTTCGAGACCCAGTTCGGCACGAACCATCTCGGGCACGCGGTGCTGACCTGGCTGCTGATGCCCTCCCTGCGCAAGGGCTCCGGGGCGCGCGTCGTCACCCTGTCGAGTGTCGCGGCGACAGGCGCGCGCATCGACATCGCGGACCCGAACTTCGAGCGCCGGATGTACAACCCCGGCTCGGCCTACGGCCAGTCGAAACTCGCCAATCAGGTGTTCGCGCTCGAACTGGACCGCAGGCTGCGCGCTGCGGGCGACGACGTCGTCAGCGTGGCGGCGCACCCCGGCTACACCTGGACCGGGCTCGGTTCGGGCATGGCCCGTTCCTATCGCAATCCCGTGGTGCGCGCGCTCGTCGCCGGCGGCAACCGGATCGGCGAGATCTTCATCGCGCAGAACGCCCGCCAGGGCACGCTCCCGCAACTGTTCGCGGCGACTTCCCCCGAGGTCGAAGGCGGCGACTACATCGGCCCGCGCGGGCTCGGCGGGCTTCGTGGCGCGCCGGTCAAGGTGCGGCCGTTGGCCGCCGCGAAGAGCGAGTCGCTCGGCGCCGCGTTGTGGGACGTCACCACCAAGTTGACGGGCGTCACCCCCGACCCCGCGTGAGCGGCGACCACTGCTCCGGCGGGCGTAGGGTGGCGGTGTGAGTGCTGCCCCAGATGGCCGCAAGTTGTTGCGGCTCGAGGTCCGGAATTCCCAGACTCCCATCGAAAAGAAGCCGTCGTGGATCAAGACGCGCGCGAGGATGGGTCCGGAGTTCACCGAACTCAAAGGCCTGGTGCGCCGCGAAGGCCTCCACACCGTCTGCGAAGAAGCCGGGTGTCCCAACATCTACGAGTGCTGGGAAGACCGTGAGGCGACGTTCCTGATCGGTGGGGACCAGTGCACGCGGCGTTGCGACTTCTGTCAGATCGACACGGGCAAGCCCGCCGAGCTGGACCGCACCGAGCCGCGGAAGGTGGCGGAGTCGGTGCAGGCCATGGGCTTGCGCTACTCGACGGTCACCGGCGTCGCGCGTGACGATCTCGAAGACGGTGGCGCGTGGCTGTACGCCGAAACCGTGCGCCAGATCCACGCGCTGAACCCGGGTACCGGTGTCGAGCTGCTGATCCCCGACTTCAACGCCGACCCCGACCAGCTGGCCGAGGTGTTCGGTTCGCGGCCTGAGGTGCTGGCGCACAACGTCGAGACGGTGCCGCGGATCTTCAAGCGCATCCGCCCCGGCTTCCGGTACGCGCGGTCGCTGGAGGTCATCACGAAGGCTCGTGAGGCCGGTCTGGTGACGAAGTCGAACCTGATCCTGGGCATGGGCGAGACCCCGGACGAGGTCGCGCCCGCGATGAAGGACCTGGTCGACGCCGGCTGCGAGATCCTCACGATCACCCAGTACCTGCGGCCCTCACCCAGGCACCACCCCGTGGACCGCTGGGTCAAGCCCGAGGAATTCGTCGAGCACTCGAACGCCGCCGAGGCCATGGGCTTCGCCGGAGTCATGGCCGGGCCGCTCGTACGTTCCTCGTACCGCGCCGGACGGCTGTTCGCCCAGACGAAGGCCCACCGCGGCGAGCCGCTGTCGGAGAACTTGGCCCACTTGGCCGCCGAAGGTCCCGCCGCGCAGGAAGCCAGTTCGCTGCTGGCGAGGTGACTCCGGTCACCCTCCTCGCGACATCGCCACCCACCAGGTCACGAATCAGTAAAGTGACCTGGTGGCGTTGGTAACTGATCTTCTGAACTGGCTGCAGGGTCTCCCGGAACCGGGACTGGTCGCGGCGACCGGCGGGCTGGTGTTCGCCGAATGCACCATCGGGCTCGGCTTCATCGCTCCCGGTGAATCGGGGCTGCTGGTCGCGGCCACGACGGCGACGTCGGTCCCGCGTTTCCTGACCCTGTGGGCCGTCGTGACGGTCTGCGCCGCACTCGGCGACTCTCTCGGCTACGCGATCGGCAAACGCTTCGGCCCCCGTCTGCGCGAGACGAAGCTGATCCGCAAGTACGGCCTCGACGCCTGGGACAAGGCGACAGGCGTGCTCGAACGGCGAGGCGCGTGGGCGGTGTTCTTCGCACGGTTCCTCCCGGTGATCCGCACGCTGACGCCGGCGGCGTCGGGCACGTCGGGCCTGCCCTTCCGCAAGTTCCTGCCCGCCGCCGCGGCGGGCGCGGCCTGCTGGTCGGCCATCCACATCGGGATCGGCGCCGCGCTCGGTGAAGCCGCCAAGAAGGTCGAAGGCGCGCTCAACACCGGCGGGCTGGTGATCGTCGGCGTGCTCGTCGGCGTCGCCGTGTACTTCCTGCTGCGCTACAAGAAGAAGCGGGCGCTCGCTGTCGCGGTCGAGGAAGCCACTCCGGCGAAGATCGGCGCGGACGACTAAATTCCCGGGTATGGCCGCCCTGAACCTGCCCCAGCCGATCGGTTTCGTACTCGGTGGCGGCGGCAGTCTCGGGGCCATGCAGGTCGGGATGCTGCGTGCCCTGACCGAAGCCGGGATCACCCCGGACCTCGTCGTCGGCACCTCGGTGGGTTCGCTGAACGCCGCCGTGCTCGCCCTCGGGGGTGAATCGGGCGACCGGCTGGACCGGATCTGGTCCCGGATGACCCGGCACGAGGCGTTCCCCGGCGGCGTGTTCAGCCAGGTGCGCACGTTGCGGCACAGCAAGACCAACCTGTTCCCCAACACCGGTCTCGCCGCGATCGTCGACGAGCACATCGGCGAGGGCGCCCGATTCGAGGATCTCGCGCTGCCGCTGGGTGTCGTCGCGACGGACGTCGACACCGCCGAGCCCCTGCTCATCCGCTCGGGACCCGTTCTGGCGCCCCTGCTGGCCAGCTGTGCGATCCCGGGGATCTATCCGCCGGTGCCGTTCGGTGAGCGGATGCTCTACGACGGCGGTCTGGTCGCCAACGTGCCGATGCGCCAGGCGCTCGCCATGGGCGCGAAATCGCTTGTCGTCCTCGACTGCGCCTTCCCCGGCAAGATGCCCGGCGCCCCGCAGACCTTCGCCGAGGTGCTGATGTTCACCGCGATGATCAGCATGCGGAACCAGGCCGTCCTGGAGGCGCCGATCGCCGCGGCCGAAGTGCCCGTGGTGTACGTGCCCGGGCCGAAGCCGGTGCGGGTCAGCCCGCTGGACTTCCGCCACACCACCACGCTGACCGCCGAAGCCTATGACGCCGCGAAGACCTATTTGGGCGAATTGCGTGTCGATGGCCCCGGTCTTTACGGTGCCCCCGGTCTCGTCGTGGATTGACAGGCAACCATCCGGCATCGATCACGTCTTCTTCGTCGCGTAGTTTTGAAAGAGAACTTTCCGCTGATAGCGACGTAAAAAGAGACTCACATGTTTCCCAAGAAGACATTACTTTCGACGGCCGGAATACTCGCCGCGGTGGTGCTGATTTCGGCCTGTTCGCCCTCGGGCGGCACCGATTCACCCGGCACCAGCGCCGAACCGGACACGAGCCCGGTTTCGGTGACCATCGATCCGGCAGGCGGGACGAACGTCAATCCGGCGACACCGGTGGTGGTCAAGGCCGAGCACGGCAAACTGATCGACGTCACCGTCAGCAACGCCGACAAGGGCAACCAGGTGAAGGGCGAGCTGGCGAGCGACGGGCTCAGCTGGAGGACCACCGAGCCGCTCGGCTACGGCAGCACGTACAAGATCGTGGCGCATGCCCAGGGCACCGACGGGAAGCCCGTCGAGCAGCAGAGCAGGGTCTCCACGCTGAGTCCGAAGCAGCAGGCGAACCCGAACCTCATCCCGGCCCCAGCGGCGGTTGCGTCCGCCGGCGTCGGCGTCGGGCAGCCGATCGTGTTCGCCTTCGGCCAGCCGGTGAAGAACAAGGCCGAGGTCGAGAAGAAGCTGTCCGTGGAGTCCACGCCGAAGCAGGAGGGCTCCTGGTACTGGATCGACGACAAGAACGTCCACTACCGCCCCAAGGTGTACTGGCAGCCGGGGACGACGCTCAAAGTGTCGGCGATGATCTACGGCGTCGATTTCGGCAATGGCGTGTACGGCGCGACCGACCGCACCGAAACGTACAAAGTGCACGATTCGTGGGTCGCGAAGGCCGACGGCAACACCGAACAGATGCAGATCTTCCACAATGGCCAGCTGGCGAAATCGATGCCGATTTCCATGGGCAAGGACGCCACACCCACGCATTTGGGCGCCCACGTCATTTCGGACAAACACGAGAATTACGTGATGGACTCGTGCACCTACGGCGTCTGCCAGGGCCAGCCGGGGTACTACAAGGCGAACGAGAAGTGGTCGCTGCGCATCTCCAACGACGGCGAGTTCGTCCACGAGAACCCGAACAGTGTCGGCGCGCAGGGCAGCTCCAACGTGTCGCACGGCTGCATCAACCTCAACGCCGCCAACGCCCAGTGGTTCTACCAGAACATGGGGCTCGGCGACGTCGTCGAGGTGACCAACTCCGGTGGCCCGCAGCTGCCGGTGTGGGACCTCTACGGCGACTGGTCGAAGTCGTGGACCGACTGGCAGGCGGGCAGCGCGCTCAAGTAGAGGCATGATGGGCCGGTGACCAGCACCCTGAGCACCGCCCGCTCCCTCGTGGCCGGCGCCGGCCGGGTCGTCGCACTGACCGGCGCCGGGATCTCCACGGATTCGGGGATCCCCGACTTCCGCGGCCCGCAGGGCCTGTGGACCCGTGATCCGGCCGCGGAGAAGATGTCGAACCTCAAGGCGTACCAAGGCAGCCGTGAGGTCCGCGAACGGACCTGGCAGGCGCGGCTGGTGCACCCCGGCTGGGACGCGACACCGAATGCCGCGCACTACGCGCTCGAGCGCCTGTCGCCGACGCGGATCATCACCCAGAACATCGACCGGCTCCATCAGAAGGCGGGCTCGCCACCGGAGCGGGTGCTGGAACTCCACGGGACGATGTTCGAGTCCGTCTGCCTGTCCTGTGACGACCACCGGGACATGCGCTCGACCCTGGAACGTGTCCGAGCAGGCGAGACCGATCCGCCCTGCCTGGTGTGCGGCGGGATCCTCAAGTCGGCCACTGTGTCCTTCGGTCAGCACCTGGACCAGAACCTGCTCCGAGCCGCCCGCGCCGCCGTCTCCGACAGCGACCTCATGCTGGTGGCCGGGTCCTCGCTACGCGTGCAGCCTGCCGCGTCCCTGGTGAGCGTCGCTTCCCGCTCGGGGTCCGCGGTGGTGATCTGCAACGGCTCCGAAACGCCCTACGACTCCATGGCCACAGCCGTCGTCCGCGGCCCCCTCAGCGACACCCTCCCCGCCCTGATCCCGCCACCGCCGTGACTCCACCCGCCACTCACGTGCCCAGCCCCGCCACTCACCTGATCGTCCCCGTCATTCGCGTGCCCAGCCCGGCCACTCACGTGATCGAACCCGTATCTCGCGTGAAGTGAACCCGTAACTCACGTGTTTGAGCCCGTCATTCGCGTGCTTGAGCCCGTATCTCGCGTGCCCAGGCCCGTCATTCGCGTGATCAGGCTCGTAACTCGCGTGATCAGGCGGCCGGCGCGTGTGTTTGGTTGGACGACACGCGTGATCAGAGGGACGCCACGCGTGATCAGGTGGCCGGGTGCCGTATCGGCCAGCCAATCACGCTTGTCGTCCCGGTAGACACGGGTGTCGTCCGTGTGATCACGCGAGTTACGTCTCTGATCACGCGAGTTACGTCTCTGATCACGTGAGTGACGGGTTCAATCACGCGAGATACGTCTCTGATCACGTGAGATACGGGTTAAGTCACGCGTGTGGCGGGGTTTAGGCATGAAAAAAAGGGCCCAGGTCGGGAGAACTCTGGGTTCTCGACCGACCTGGGCCCTTTTATCTTTAATGTTAGTCCGGCGGTGTCCTACTCTCCCACAACCCTTCGGTTGCAGTACCATCGGCGCTGTCAGGCTTAGCTTCCGGGTTCGGAATGGGACCGGGCGTTTCCCTGACGCTATAACCACCGAAACACTACGAAACAACACACACAGTCTGTTTCCAGATCGGTGTGGTGTTTCAGAGCTGTAGAGTGGATGCGTAACATCTTTGTGGGCAAGTCCTCGGCCTATTAGTACCAGTCAACTCGACAACACATTACTGTGCTTCCATTTCTGGCCTATCAACCCAATGGTCTGTTGGGGGCCTTAACCCACAAAGGGGTGGGATACCTCATCTTGGAACAGGCTTCCCGCTTAGATGCCTTCAGCGGTTATCCCTTCCGAACGTGGCCAACCAGCCATGCCACTGGCGTGACAACTGGCATACCAGAGGTTCGTCCGTCCCGGTCCTCTCGTACTAGGGACAGCCTTCCTCAAGTATCCTACGCGCGCGGCGGATAGGGACCGAACTGTCTCACGACGTTCTAAACCCAGCTCGCGTGCCGCTTTAATGGGCGAACAGCCCAACCCTTGGGACCTACTCCGGCCCCAGGATGCGACGAGCCGACATCGAGGTGCCAAACCATGCCGTCGATATGGACTCTTGGGCAAGATCAGCCTGTTATCCCCGGGGTACCTTTTATCCGTTGAGCGACACCCCTTCCACCAGGTGGTGCCGGATCACTAGTCCCGACTTTCGTCCCTGCTCGACATGTCTGTCTCACAGTCAAGCTCCCTTGTGCACTTGCACTCAACACCTGATTGCCAACCAGGCTGAGGGAACCTTTGGGCGCCTCCGTTACTCTTTAGGAGGCAACCGCCCCAGTTAAACTACCCATCAGGCACTGTCCCTGAACCAGATCATGGTCCGAGGTTCAGATTCCCAATCCGACCAGAGTGGTATTTCAACAACGACTCCACCAACACTAGCGTGCCGGCTTCACAGTCTCCCACCTATCCTACACAAGCCGAACCGAAAACCAATACCAAACTATAGTAAAGGTCCCGGGGTCTTTCCGTCCTGCCGCGCGTAACGAGCATCTTTACTCGTAGTGCAATTTCGCCGGGCCTGTGGTTGAGACAGCCGGAAAGTCGTTACGCCATTCGTGCAGGTCGGAACTTACCCGACAAGGAATTTCGCTACCTTAGGATGGTTATAGTTACCACCGCCGTTTACTGGCGCTTAAATTCTCAGCTTCACCCCGAAGGGTTAACCGGTCCTCTTAACGTTCCAGCACCGGGCAGGCGTCAGTCCATATACATCGTCTTGCGACTTCGCATGGACCTGTGTTTTTAGTAAACAGTCGCTTTCCGCTGGTCTCTGCGGCCACCCACCCCTAGTCCGCAAGGGACTTCAGAGTGTTTGGCCCCCCTTCTCCCGAAGTTACGGGGGCATTTTGCCGAGTTCCTTAACCACAGTTCACCCGATCGCCTTAGTATTCTCTACCTGACCACCTGTGTTGGTTTGGGGTACGGGCCGTGCACGCACTCGCTAGAGGCTTTTCTCGGCAGCATAGGATCACTCTACTTCGCCTCAATCGGCTACGCATCACGTCTCAACCTTGATGAGCGGCGGATTTGCCTACCACTCGGTCTACACGCTTACACCAGTACTACCACTCACTGGCGGAGCTACCTTCCTGCGTCACCCCATCACTCGACTACTACGGAATCAGATCCCACGCTCCACAACCACCCTCCACCCCGAAGGGTCTTGGATGGCGCTTCGGGTGGTTAGTATCAACCGCCTCATCCTGGGCGCACGTGCTCGGGTACGGGAATATCAACCCGTTATCCATCGACTACGCCTGTCGGCCTCGCCTTAGGTCCCGACTTACCCTGGGCGGATTAGCCTGGCCCAGGAACCCTTGGTCATCCGGCGGCAGAGTTTCTCACTCTGCATTCGCTACTCATGCCTGCATTCTCACTCCCACACCCTCCACGACTGGCTTCCGCCGCCGCTTCCCTGGATGCAGGACGCTCCCCTACCCATCAACACGACTAGACGTCCCCGCAAGGAGAACGCCGATCTATATGTGTCAATGACACAGCTTCGGCGGTGTGCTTAAGCCCCGCTACATT
Source organism: Amycolatopsis roodepoortensis (assembly GCF_024628825.1). Taxonomy (NCBI): domain Bacteria; kingdom Bacillati; phylum Actinomycetota; class Actinomycetes; order Pseudonocardiales; family Pseudonocardiaceae; genus Amycolatopsis; species Amycolatopsis roodepoortensis. Next base: position 7,863,282 of record NZ_CP102415.1, on the reverse strand, counting down.
GTCGGCGCAGGACCACTTGACCAGTGAGCTATTACGCACTCTTTCAAGGGTGGCTGCTTCTAAGCCAACCTCCTGGTTGTCTGGGCAATCCCACATCCTTTCCCACTGAGCACACACTTAGGGGCCTTAGCTGGTGTTCTGGGCTGTTTCCCTCTCGACGACGAAGCTTATCCCCCGCCGTCTCACTGCCACACTCTCACACCACGGTATTCGGAGTTTGGTTGATTTCGGTAACCCGGTAAGGCCCCTAGACCATCCAGTAGCTCTACCCCCGTGGAGAAACATGTGACGCTGCACCTAAATGCATTTCGGGGAGAACCAGCTATCACGGAGTTTGATTGGCCTTTCACCCCTACCCACAGCTCATCCCCTCAGTTTTCAACCTAAGTGGGTTCGGCCCTCCACGTCGTCTTACCGACGCTTCAGCCTGGCCATGGGTAGATCACTCCGCTTCGGGTCTAGACCACGCGACTCAATCGCCCTATTCAGACTCGCTTTCGCTACGGCTACCCCACACGGGTTAACCTCGCCACGCAGCACTAACTCGCAGGCTCATTCTTCAAAAGGCACGCCATCACCTCAACATCACAAGGATGTGCTCGGGCTCTGACGGCTTGTAGGCACACGGTTTCAGGTACTCTTTCACTCCCCTCCCGGGGTACTTTTCATCTTTCCCTCACGGTACTAGTCCGCTATCGGTCTTCAGGAAGTATTTAGGCTTACCGGGTGGTCCCGGCAGATTCACAGCAAATTCCACGAGCTCGCTGCTACTCGGGAACACCACCAAGGTCCACAAACATGTGTTTTCGCGTACGGGACTCTCACCCACTCCGGTCGCCCATCCCAAGGCGTTCCACTAACACACGCGTAAACCCGGAAGACTGTCAGATCTTCCAAGGCGGGTCCCACAACACCACACACACAACGCCTGACAGCTTGACATGTGCATGGTTTAGCCTCTTCCGCTTTCGCTCGCCACTACTCACGGAATCACGGTTGTTTTCTCTTCCTACGGGTACTGAGATGTTTCACTTCCCCGCGTTCCCTCCACACACCCTATATATTCAGATGCGGGTAACACCACATAACTGGTGCTGGGTTTCCCCATTCGGAAATCCTCGGATCACAGCTCGGTTGACAGCTCCCCGAGGCATATCGCAGCCTCCCACGTCCTTCATCGGCTCCTGAAGCCAAGACATCCACCATGTGCCCTTAACAACTTGACCACAAAGATGCTCGCATCCACTCTACAGTTCTCAAACACCACACCAGAAACAAACAACCCTGGAGCTCGTGTAAGCCCCTCGGCGTGTTGCCTCAGGACCCAACAGCGTGCATAGTGAACAATTCTCGACTGAATCCGGCGTAACACTTTCCACGCTCCTTGCGGAGCAGTACTCGCCCCCGCCGGCAACCCAATCTCGAACCCTAACCAGTAGTTCCACAATTCCTTGAGCAACCAGCGCCACCACACATTCGGTGGTGAAACCCTGGCCACTCCACAGCGCTGATCTCGGGTATCCCGAGGACTGTGGATGTGTTGCTCCTTAGAAAGGAGGTGATCCAGCCGCACCTTCCGGTACGGCTACCTTGTTACGACTTCGTCCCAATCGCCAGTCCCACCTTCGACCACTCCCTCTCCGAAGAGTTGGGCCATGGGCTTCGGGTGTTACCGACTTTCATGACGTGACGGGCGGTGTGTACAAGGCCCGGGAACGTATTCACCGCAGCGTTGCTGATCTGCGATTACTAGCGACTCCGACTTCACGCAGTCGAGTTGCAGACTGCGATCCGAACTGAGACCGGCTTTAAGGGATTCGCTCCACCTCGCGGTATCGCAGCCCTCTGTACCAGCCATTGTAGCATGTGTGAAGCCCTGGACATAAGGGGCATGATGACTTGACGTCATCCCCACCTTCCTCCGAGTTGACCCCGGCAGTCTCCCACGAGTCCCCGCCATAACGCGCTGGCAACGTAGGATAAGGGTTGCGCTCGTTGCGGGACTTAACCCAACATCTCACGACACGAGCTGACGACAGCCATGCACCACCTGTACACCAACCACAAGGGAAGCCCTATCTCTAGGGATGTCTGGCGCATGTCAAGCCCAGGTAAGGTTCTTCGCGTTGCATCGAATTAATCCACATGCTCCGCCGCTTGTGCGGGCCCCCGTCAATTCCTTTGAGTTTTAGCCTTGCGGCCGTACTCCCCAGGCGGGGCGCTTAATGCGTTAGCTACGGCACGGACAACGTGGATGTCGCCCACACCTAGCGCCCAACGTTTACAGCGTGGACTACCAGGGTATCTAATCCTGTTCGCTCCCCACGCTTTCGCTCCTCAGCGTCAGTATCGGCCCAGAGACCCGCCTTCGCCACCGGTGTTCCTCCTGATATCTGCGCATTTCACCGCTACACCAGGAATTCCAGTCTCCCCTACCGAACTCAAGTCTGCCCGTATCGCCCGCACGCTCCACGTTAAGCGTGGAGTTTTCACGAACGACGCGACAAACCGCCTACGAGCTCTTTACGCCCAATAATTCCGGACAACGCTCGCACCCTACGTATTACCGCGGCTGCTGGCACGTAGTTAGCCGGTGCTTCTTATCCAGGTACCGTCACTTGCGCTTCGTCCCTGGCGAAAGAGGTTTACAACCCGAAGGCCGTCATCCCTCACGCGGCGTCGCTGCATCAGGCTTGCGCCCATTGTGCAATATTCCCCACTGCTGCCTCCCGTAGGAGTCTGGGCCGTGTCTCAGTCCCAGTGTGGCCGGTCACCCTCTCAGGCCGGCTACCCGTCGTCGCCTTGGTAGGCCATTACCCCACCAACAAGCTGATAGGCCGCGGGCTCATCCTGTACCGCCGGAGCTTTCCACCACCAACCATGCGATCAGCAGTCATATCCGGTATTAGACCCAGTTTCCCAGGCTTATCCCAAAGTACAGGGCAGATTGCCCACGTGTTACTCACCCGTTCGCCACTAATCCCCGGCCGAAACCGGTTCATCGTTCGACTTGCATGTGTTAAGCACGCCGCCAGCGTTCGTCCTGAGCCAGGATCAAACTCTCCAACAATGTCAAATTTGATCGAGGCAATTTAATGCTCTCAAAGGAACCTCAAAACGAGGTTCAAATACATAAGCTCTACTGGCTTAGTTCACTAGCACACTGTTGAGTTCTCAAGCAACACACCCCAGATCGCACCACAGTCACGCGGCCTTATCCGAAGCAGTCATTTCTTGGCTTTTGTCCGGAGCACACCCTAGCACCTGCTCGAAACTGCCGTTTCAGCGGGGGTAGAGTTACCTCTCCGGTTCGGGACCACCCACTCTACCACCATCCGGTGGGAGCTTGGTTCGTGTTCCCGGCGGCCGCTCGGTTTCCCTGGCGACGAAGAGAACATTACACGGCCCGAAACCGGCGTTTACAGGGGGGTCCCTTTTTTCGCGCCGGGGCTCTGACCTGCGTCGATCGGACCCTCTCCCGGAACCGGCTCGCCGTGAGTGGCGACCACCGTCAGCACGACGAGGGCGGCGGCGAGCCCCGCGGTGATGTGGATGGGCGCCGACGTGAACGACGCGGCGAGCACGAGCACCGCGGTCACCGGGAAGCCGATCGCGATCGGGCGGCATTCGTTGGTGGGCCCGATGTGCATCAGCCAGACGCTGAGCAGATAGATCGCGACGGGCACGGTCGTCGCCATGGCGGCGGGCAGGGACGCGACGTGCCCGGTGTGGGTGTCGTAGTCGACCGCGACTTCGAGGCCGGCGCCGAGCGCGGCCGCCGAGGCGAAGATCAGATAATGCCCGTAGCCCCAGCTCGCCACGGTGAACAGGCTCTTCGCCTTCTCCAGCCGGACGTGACCCGGCTGGTCGAAGTACAGCCACCACAAGGAGAACACCAGCACGAGACCCGCGGCGGCCAGAGAGATCAGGCTGCCGGTGTGCTTGCCCTCGTCCAGCCCCTCCTTGACCGCGGTGGTCGCGCCGAGGATGGATTCACCCAGCACGATGATCGTGAACAGGCCGTAGCGCTCGGCGATGTGGTGCGGGTGCCAGCCCGTCCAGCGCTTGCGTTCGGCGATCACCGGGACCGCGAGTTCCGCGACCAGGAGCAGGAAGAACGACGGCAGCGCCAGCGACTTCGGGAGACCGAGGCGGACGACCCACAGGATCTGGACGATCGTGATGCCGATGGCGTACCGCAGTGCGGCGGGGCGGCATTCCGGATCGGTCCGCGCGGCGCGCAGCCACTGCACGACCATCGCGAGCCGCATCAGGACGTAGCCGGCGACCACTATCGCGAAGTCGCCTCCGAACGCCGACGAGACACCGGCGGCGACGGTCAGCCCGCCCGCGATCTGCACCAGCGTCACCAGCCGGTACGGGACGTCGTCGGTGTCGAACGACGACGCGAACCAGCTGAAGTTCAGCCAGCCCCACCAGATCGCGAAGAACACCATCCCGAAGCTGAGCACCCCGTGCCCGATGTGGTTCTCGGCGATCGCGTGGTGCAGGCCGGCGGCGGCCTGCGCGACGGCGACCACGAAACACAGGTCGAACAACAGCTCCAACGGGGTCGCGACCCGGTGGCCTTCGCCGGAATCGCGCATCGTCATCGGCCTGTACCAGACCCGCAGCCGACTCCGCCGTTCAGAACTCTCCGCCATCAGTGCTCCTCGCCATGTCGATCTGCGGAGATCTTCGCAGCCGAAGGCGGTTCACACACTCGGAGAAACGCGCGGCGGGTGGGTCCGGGCCGGGTGCACCTCCCCAGGCGACCCCGCGCGAACCCACCCGCGCGAATGCCTCACCGGTACTCGGCTCGCCAGTGGTGTTGAGCCGGCCGCCGCCGAACGGTCCCCCGCGGACGCCGACGACAGTCCACCGGCTCGTGACCGCGGGTGTCCATTCCTGAGAACTCCGGACTCACCACGATCGCTTCCGCCGATCGATCCATCCCCGATCGATCGACAGAAATACCACTGTCGGTAGCCAACGCACAGCGGTGAAGGCTCCGTTAGGTGTACCCGGTTGCTCTGAGTAGCACCAGGGGATGACGACCTCAGTCACTCGGATGGAGCATCCGGTCTTGCCGAACGTAGTCATCGGCCGCCCGGAAGACTCAGCCGCGTTGACTGTCGGCGGCGGCCCGCTCGGCTTCCTCCCGCTCAGTGAGCACGCGACGCTTCCGGCGTGCGCGGAGTTCGATCACGGCGAGTAGGAGTGCCGAGCTCGTCAACACGGCGGCGCACAGCATCGCGGCGGTCAGCGCCCACGGATAGCCGCCGTTCGCACCGAGTACCGCGTGGAAGACCGAGGCCAGCACGACCGTGCCGATCGCGGTGCCGATCCGTTGCCCGGTCTGCAGCGCTCCCCCGGCCACACCGGCCATCGACGTCGGGACGCATTCCAGCGTCAACGTGGTGTTGGGCGAGATGACCATGCCGCCACCGACTCCGGCCACGAGCAGCGGCAGGGCGAACCACCAGCCCGCCGCAGCGCCGAGGTCCTGACCGGCGAGAACGGCGACCGTGACCATCCCGGCGATCACCATCACCAGCCCGGTGACGGTGAGTTTGCGGCCCCACTTCGGCACCAGCCGTCCCGCGATCGCCGCCGACACGGCCGAGCCGAGCGCGAAGGAGGTGACGGCGAGCCCGGATTGCAGGGGCGTGTAACCGAGGCCCTGCTGGAAGAAGATGGCGAAGACCAGCCACATCCCGGTGAACCCGCTGAAGTACAGCGCGCCGACGGCCGCACCCGTCGCGTAGCCCGGGGTTCCGGTGAACAGCCGGGTGTCCAGCAGCGGTGGACGGCCGCGCCGCACCATCGAGCGTTCCCAGCGCACGAAGGCGAAACCGAAGACCACCGCGACGAGGAACAGCCACCACAGGCTGCTGAGCCCGCCCTGTTCGGATTCGATCAACGGGAGCAGGACACCGAGAACGGCGACACCCAGCAGCATGATGCCGACGAAGTCGATCTCACCTCGCAGGCTTCTCGCCGGGGTCTCCGCTTTCGGCAGCCATCTCAGGGCCAGCGCGAACGCCAGGATCCCGATGGGCACGTTCACGTAGAAGACCCAGCGCCAGCCTTCCGGATCCCCGAAGACGGCGAGGATCACGCCGCCGAGCACCGGCCCGACGGCGGTCGAGATCCCGACGGTGGCGCCGAACATGCCGAACGCGCGGCCTCGTTCCGCGCCGCGGAACAGATCCTGGATCATCCCGCTGTTCTGCGGCGTCATCATGCCCGAGGCGAATCCCTGCAGGAGCCGCGCGATGATCAGCGTCGTCTCGTCCGGCGCCGCGCCGGCGAACGCACTGGTCAACACGAACCCGGCGAGCGCGAACAGGAACATGCGACGGCGGCCGAGCGCGTCGCCGAGCCTGCCGCCGGTCACCAGCACGAGCCCGAAAGCCAGCGCGTAGCCCGAAACCACCCATTGAATCCCGCCGCTCGACGCGCCGAGGTCCTTCTGGATCGAGGGCAGCGCCGTGTTGACGATGCTGACGTCGAGCAGCCCCATGAACCCGGCGGCGAGGGTGACGGCGAGCGCCTTCCAGCGCCGGGGGTCGGGTTCGGAGGTGTTCATCAGGTGCTGGCGGCGATCCCGGGGATGCCCTTGAGCTCACCGATCAGCATCGACGTCACCTTGACCGGATAGTCGTAGAGCGCGAAGACCGTCTGGTTCTTGCCGACCAGCTTGAGGTGCACCGGGGTCTCACCCTTGTGCGCCAGCAGGGTCTGCTTCAGTTCGCTGACCACCGACTGGTCGATCTTCTCCGCCGCGGCCAGCAGCACCAGCGGCAGATCGTCGTCGCCGTTGCCGACCTCGGACAGATCGAGCGGCACGAGCCCGCCGCCGAAGATGGACATCTTGTCCTCGCGCCAGTTCACCCGGCCCTTGACCAGCACCGCGTTGTCCTCGATGAGGTCGGCGGAGAACATCGCGTAGGACTTCGGGAAGTACAGCACCTCGAGTGAGGCGTCCATGTCCTCGATGGTGCAGATCGCCCAGGGCTCACCCTTTTTGTTGACCCGGCGTTCCAGCGAGGTGATCAGCCCGGAGACGACCAGCTCGCCTTCCTTCGGCGGGTCGGCGAGGATCGCGGCGATCGGCCGCGGCGCGTGTTTGCGCAGGATGCGTTCGGCGCCGTCCAGCGGATGCGCCGAGACGTAGAGGCCGAGCATCTCCCGTTCGTAGGCCAGGAGCTGCTTGCGCGGGTACTCCTCTTCGCCGAACTTCAGATGTGCGAGCGGCGAAGAGGACACCGAGGCTTCGGCGTCGTCTTCCCCGCCGAAACCGAAGAGGTCGAACTGGCCCATCGCCTCCTGGCGCTTGAGCGGGACCACGGCCTCGACCGCGTCCTCGTGCACCTGGATCATCGAGAGCCGCGTGTTGCCGAGCGAGTCGAACCCGCCCGCCTTGATCAGCGATTCGATGACCCGCTTGTTGCAGGCCACCAGCTCGGACTTGTCGAGGAAATCGGTGAAGGAGGAGTACTTCCCCTTCTCCTCGCGGGTCTTGATGATCGACTCGACGACGTTCGCGCCGACGTTGCGGACGGCACCCATGCCGAAGCGGATGTCCTCCCCGACGGCCGCGAACCTCAGCGCCGACTCGTTGACGTCCGGCGGGAGCACCTTGATCCCGAGGCGGCGGCATTCCGAGAGGTAGACCGCGGACTTGTCCTTGTTGTCACCGACCGAGGTGAGCAGCGCGGCCATGTACTCCGGTGTGAAGTTCGCCTTGAGGTACGCGGTCCAGTAGGAGATCAGGCCGTACGCGGCCGCGTGGCTCTTGTTGAACGCGTAGCCGGCGAACGGGAGGATCGTGTCCCAGAGCGCCTTGATCGCCTCGGACGAGAAACCGCCGGGAAGGAGGTCGCTCGACTTCATCCCGGCCTCGAAGCCCTCGAACTCCTTTTCGAGGACTTCCTGCTTCTTCTTGCCCATCGCGCGGCGGAGCACGTCCGCGCGGCCCATCGAGTACCCGGCCACCTTCTGGCCGATGTGCATGATCTGCTCCTGATAGACGATCAGGCCGTAGGTGTCGGCCAGGATCTCCTTCAGGGGCTCGTCGAGCTCGGGGTGGATCGGCTTGACCTTCTGCCGCCCGTTCTTGCGGTCGGCGTAGTCGTTGTGCGCGTTCATGCCCATCGGGCCGGGGCGGTACAGCGCGCCCACCGCCACGATGTCGTCGAACTGGGTCGGCTGCATGCGGCGCAGCAGGTCACGCATCGGGCCGCCGTCCAGCTGGAACACGCCGAGCGTGTCACCGCGGGAGAGCAGTTCGTAGGTCGCCTTGTCGTCGACGCCGAGGGTGTCGAGGTCGATGTCGATCCCGCGGTTGGTCTTGATGTTGTCGATCGCGTCGCCGATGACGGTGAGGTTCCGCAGGCCGAGGAAGTCCATCTTCAGCAGGCCGATGGCCTCGCACGACGGGTAGTCCCAGCCGGTGATGATCGAACCGTCGTCGCGCTGCCACAGCGGGATGGCGTCGGTCAGCGGGTCGCAGGACATGATGACCGCGCAGGCGTGGACGCCGGCGTTGCGGATCAGGCCTTCGAGACCGCGCGCGGTCTCGAAGATCGTCTTGCACTCTTCGTCTGTCTCGACGAGCGCGCGGACCTCGGCCGCTTCGCCGTAGCGCTCGTGCTTCGAGTCGACGATGCCCGAGAGCGGGATGTCCTTCGCCATGATCGGCGGCGGGAGGGCCTTCGAGATCCGGTCCGCGATCGCGTACCCCGGCTGGCCGAAGTGGACGCGGGCGGAGTCCTTGATGGCCGCCTTGGTCTTAATGGTGCCGAAGGTGATGACCTGCGCGACCTTGTCGACGCCGTACTTCTCGGTGGCGTAACGGATCATCTCGCCGCGACGGCGGTCGTCGAAGTCGATGTCGATATCGGGCATCGAGACGCGCTCGGGGTTCAGGAACCGCTCGAACAGCAGCTTCTGCGGGATCGGGTCCAGGTTGGTGATACCGAGGACGTACGCGACCAGCGAGCCGGCGGCGGAACCTCGGCCGGGGCCGACGCGGATGCCGACCTTACGGGCGTAGTTGATGAGGTCGGCGACGATGAGGAAGTAGGCGGGGAAGCCCTTCCCGATGATGACGTCGAGTTCGATCTCGATGCGCTCGTTGTAGTACGGGTCCGGCACGCCGTCCGGATAGCGCCACTTGAGACCGCGCGCGACCTCTTCCCGCAGCCAGGTGCCCTGGTCGTAGCCCTCGGGGACCTCGAAGAAGGGCAGCCGGTCCTTGTGCGTGTACACGTCCTTGTAGGACTCGACGCGCTCGGCGATCAGCAGCGTCGAGTCGGCGGCGCCTGGGACCTCCTTGTCCCAGTACTCCCGCATGTCGGCGGCCGACTTCAGGTAGTAGCCGTCGCCGTCGAACTTGAACCGGTTCGGGTCGTTCAGCGTCTTGCCCGCCTGCACGCACAGCAGCGCGGAGTGGGTGTCGGCCTGGTCCTTGGTGACGTAGTGCGAGTCGTTGGTGGCCAGCGGCTTGAGGTCGAGCAGCTTGCCGATCTCGAGCAGGCCTTCACGGACCGAGCGCTCGATCGGCAGCCCGTGGTCCATCAGCTCGAGGAAGAAGTTGTCGGCGCCGAAGATGTCCTTGTAGTCCGAAGCGGCCTGGATCGCCTCGGTGCGCTGCCCCAGCCGCAGACGCGTCTGCACCTCGCCCGAGGGGCAGCCGGTGGTCGCGATGATGCCGTGGTGGTTCTCCGCGATCAGTTCGCGGTCCATCCGGGGCTTGCGGTAGTAGCCCTGCATGCTGGCGAGCGAGGAGAGCTTGAACAGGTTGCGCAAACCGGTGGAGTTCTCGGCGAGCATCGTCATGTGGGTGTAGGCACCACCACCGGAGACGTCACCGCCCTCACCGAACTCGTCGGCGCCGCGCTGGTTCGACTGGCCCCAGAAGACCGGCTTCTTGTGGAACCGGCTCTCCGGCGCGACGTAGGCCTCGATGCCGATGATCGGCTTGAGCTCGTGTTTGACCGCCTGCTGGTAGAACTCGTCCGCGCCGTACATGTTGCCGTGGTCGGTCATCCCGACCGCGGGCATGCCCAGGCGCGCCGCCTCCTTGAACAAGGGGGCGATCTTCGCCGCACCGTCGAGCATCGAGTACTCGGTGTGCACATGCAGGTGGACGAAGGAATCGTTCGACACCAGCGAAAACCTCCCCTAGGCAGACGGATCCCTGGCTGCTTGACGCGGGCCGGTCCTCCCACCTTATGCGCCGGGGCTCGACGGCGCCCGGGCGGGATGGCACCCCGGCGAGGGTCAGTCTCCCCCTCCGTCCGGCCGCCGCCAAGCACCGACGCGGCGCGGTTCGCGATGACCTCGGTTACCCCCGAACGGGGCGCCGGATCAGCTCAGCCGGACGAGCCGCTCGTCGACCACCTCCCTGTCGAACCACTCCGGATCGAACCCCAGGCCGCCGAGTTCCTCGATCAGGCCCTCGTTCTCTTCGTCGTCCGGATCGCGCAGTGCCTCCAGCAACATCTCGTAGCTCCGCTCGTCTTCGCATTCCGGCGGAGGCGCGGCGCGTTCACCGTCGAGGCAGCTCGGGGCTCCGGGGAGGGAGACCCGCCGCTCGACGCGGATCCAGTGCCGCCAGCTCTCCGCCTCGTAGACGAACCGGTGGCCTGGCGAGCTGACGACCTGGCCGAGTGTCACTTCGTCGTTGAAGCGGTCGCCTTCACAGCTCTGCGCGTCGACGCTGAAGCCTCCGTACGCGGTCTCGAACCGGTGATACTCCCGTTCGTCACGGTCGAACGCGGCCGCGAGGATGCGGTGCAGCCCGGCGAGGGTGACGTCGGAGCGGACTTCGAGGCGTCGCCAGATCGCGTCGTCCGGCTCGGCCAGGGCGACCGCCAGCCAGAGCCCGGTGACCGGCGCGGGCGGTGGCAGGACGAGCGGCAGCGGATCGGCCGACGGTATGCGCGGCAGCGGATCGTAGTCGGGAAGACCGAGCCACCGGCGCAGCTGGGCCGCACGCTCCGGCAGATCGGGCCTCGGATCTCTCCCCAACTTCAAGAGGTCGGGGATCCTCTCCCGAATCCAGGCGGCGCAATCCGCCCTGACGATCAACGCCGCCTCGACCTGGCTTCGGAACTCCTCGGGGCTCAGCGGCGCCTCGATCACCTCGAAGCCGCCGCGATGCACCGCGAGGGCGTCCTCGGGTTCGGGATGGAGCTCGATCACGTCGACCTCGCGACCGTCGACCACCACCTCGACACCCACCGAGCGTTTGCCCGCGGTCAGCGTGGCGGCCAGGACGGCGAGGTCCCGATCCACCTGGCCTTGGACGACACAGCCCGAGAGCTCGACCGGCCCGTGGAGCAGCTTCGGCCAGCGCTCCACCCTGGACACGTCCAAGGGCGGACGCGTCCGGCGGGGGCGCTGGTGCTTCGGTCGTTCGGCCGGCTTGCGGCCGCGGCTGACGGGGGACACGGAACGAGTATCGGCGGAGGCACCGACAGTTTCGGCGCCGTGCGCAGCGCTGATCGGAAAATGCTTGCCGACCTGGGCGTGGATGTGCAGACTGGCCAGCCGCCAAGATCAACCGAACGCCCGGAGAGTTGATGATCGACCTACAGGCCATGAACGAGCGCGTGATCGCGGAGTTCCGCGCGAACGGCCGCCACGGCGACGGTCTCCCGACCTTGCTGCTCACCACCACCGGTGCCCGCACCGGGCGACGGCACGTGACGCCGATGCTGTTCCTGGCCGACGACGACCGCTACGTCGTCTTCGCCGCCAACGGGGGCGCGCCCCGGCATCCGGACTGGTACCGCAACCTGGTCGCGAAGCCGTCCGTCGACGTCGAGGCGGACGGAGAGGCCTTCACCGCCCAGGCGATCGAAGTCACCGGAGCCGCCCGGGACCGCTTGTTCGCGAAGCAGGCGAAGGCGTTCCCGCGGCTCGCGGAGCATCAGTCGAAGACCACACGGCCGTTCCCGGTGATCGCGCTCAGCCGCGTCTGAAGCTCGCGCGGGTCGTGAGTGGCGATTCGGGTTCTAACCCGAATCGCCACTCACGACCAACCCGCGCCGACCTTGTGACACTGGCCACTTGCGCGCGGGAATTCGGTGCCCTCACGGAACTCCGTGCCCGCGAAGGTGCCCTGTACGGGTTCCCCTTACCTCGCTGAAGCGCACCTCGCAGGCTGGATCCGGGCACTCGGCCGAACGCTTGACAAAGCGTCGCGGCCGACCGCACGATCTCGTCCCATGAACCTGTCTGACAGCCAGACAGCCGGACACGGTGGTCCACGACGCGTCAGCGCGATGGAGGCCGTTCTGGCCCACCTCCGCGGCGCCATCGAGCGCGGCGAGTACCCCGTCGGCCAGAAACTGCCGTCGGAATCCGCGCTCGGCAAGGAGTTCGAGGTCAGCCGTTCGGTCGTCCGCGAAGCGTTGCGGGGGCTGCAGGCACTCGGGCTCACCGTGTCCAAAACGGGCAAAGGGACCTTCGTGACCGCCACCGGGCCGGTCGAGAACCCCACCTTCGGGACCTACTCGGCCCGCGACCTGTTCGAGGTCCGGCGGCACGTCGAGATCCCTGTCGCGGGCTACGCGGCCCTGCGCCGCAGCACCGACGACCTGGACCTCCTCGGTCACCTCGTGGAGCGGATGGACGTCGAAACCGACAACACCGCGTGGGTCGCGCTCGACTCGCTGTTCCACATCACCATCGCCCAGGCTTCGGGCAACCCGGTGTTCGGCAAGGTCATCGAAGAGATCCGGGACGCGCTGGCCCGCCAGTCGTCCTTTCTCAACCAATTGGGGGACCGTCGGACCCGCTCGAACACCGAGCACCGTGAGATCGTCACCGCCATCGCCGCCGGTTCCGAAGCCGACGCCGTCGCGGCGATGACCTCCCATCTCGAACACGTCGAGGACGCGCTCACCACCATCGTGCGGCCGGGCCACACGACGCAGCAGAACAAGGACGACTGACATCGTGACCGAACAGACCCTCAGCGCGGACGACAGCAAATCCGCGCCGGTGCCCGCCGACGCCGGTGACGCCGGCTACGACAAGGCGCTGAAACCCCGCCACGTCAACATGATCGCGATCGGCGGCGCCATCGGGACCGGCCTGTTCCTCGGCGCGGGCGGCAGGCTCGCGCAGGCGGGCCCGGCCCTCGCGATCGTGTACGCGGTCTGCGGCCTCTTCGCGTTCTTCGTGGTGCGCTCGCTCGGCGAGCTCATCCTGTACCGCCCCTCCTCCGGCGCCTTCGTCTCCTACGCCCGGGAATTCATGGGTGAGAAGGGCGCTTTCGTCGCGGGCTGGATGCACTTCCTGAACTGGTCGACGACCGGTATCGCGGATATCACCGCGATCGCGCTGTACGCGCATTTCTGGTCGTTCTTCACCCCGATCCCGCAATGGGTGCTGGCGCTCATCGCGCTCGCGGTGGTGCTGGCGCTGAACATGGTGTCGGTGAAACTGTTCGGCGAGATGGAATTCTGGTTCGCCATCATCAAGGTCGCCGCGCTGGTGACCTTCATGGGGATCGGGATCTTCCTGCTGGTCACGCAGCAGCCGATCGACGGCACCACGCCGGGCTTCTCGCTCATCTCCGACCACGGCGGGATCTTCCCGGCCGGGGTGCTGCCGATGGTGCTGATCGTCCAGGGTGTCGTGTTCGCCTACGCCTCGGTCGAGCTGGTCGGCGTCGCCGCCGGCGAGACGGAGAACCCGCGCAAGATCATGCCCAAGGCGATCAACTCGATCATGTGGCGGATCGGGATCTTCTACGTCGGCTCGGTGATCCTGCTGGCGATGCTGATGCCGTGGGACGCCTACTCGAAGAACGAGAGCCCGTTCGTCACCGTGCTTTCGCATATCGGGGTGCCGCAGGCGGGCAACGTGATGAACCTCGTGGTGCTGACGGCCGCCCTGTCCAGCCTCAACTCCGGCCTCTACTCCACCGGCCGCATCCTGCGCTCGATGTCGCTGGCCGGTTCCGCGCCGAAGTTCACCGGCGTGATGAACAAGAACCACGTGCCCTACGGCGGGATCCTGCTCACCTCCGCGGTCTGCGTGGTCGGGGTCGGCCTGAACGCCGTCGTGCCGAGCCAGGCCTTCGAGATCGTGCTGAACTTCGCCGCCATCGGCATCCTCGGCACCTGGGCGATCATCGTGCTTTCGCATCTGCTGTTCGTGCGCAAGGCCAAGCTCGGTGAGGTCGAGCGTCCGTCGTACCGCCTGCCGTTCTCCCCCTACACCGAGATCGCGACGCTGATCTTCCTCGCCGCCGTCGTGGTGCTCATGGGCTTCGACGAGGTCGGCCGGATCACCCTGTACTGCCTTCCGGTCATCGGGCTCGCGCTGGTGGCGGGCTGGTTCGGGGTCCGCAAGCGGATCAACATGGACGTCTTCGAGAAGACGAAGCTGTGATCCCGGAGATCCGCGTCCCCGCGCACGAACCGCTGGTGCACCTCCTCCGCGACGGAATGGTCGAGGGGGTGCACCACGGTTCGGCCGTGGTGCTCGCCCCCGGCGGCCGCGTGCTGTTCTCCGCGGGCGACATCGAAGCGGCGTTCTACCCGCGTTCGGCGGCGAAACCCTTGCAGGCCACGGCGATGGCGCGGCTCGGCGTCGACCTGAGCCCCGCCGGGTTCGCCGTCGGCGCGGCCAGTCACTCCGGCGAGGAGATCCATCTCGCCGAGGTGCGCAGGACGCTCGACGGTGCCGGGCTCACCACGGAAGACCTCCGGACGCCGGAAGACCTGCCGTTCGACCCGGTCGAACGCGAAGCGTGGGTCGCTTCGGGACGGACGGCGTCGCGAGTGGCGCACAACTGTTCCGGCAAGCACGCCGCCATGCTCGCGACCTGCCGTCTGCACGGATGGTCCACAAAGGACTACCTGGATCCCGGCCATCCGCTGCAGCGCGCGATCGCGGAATGCGTCGAAGACCTGACCGGGCAACCGATCCCGAAGGTGGCCGTCGATGGTTGTGGCGCTCCCCTGTTCGCGGTCTCGCTGCGCGGGCTCGCCCGTGCGGTCGGCAAGATCGCCGCAGCGGCGCCGGGAACACCGGAAGGTCTTGTCGCCGAAGGGATCCGTAAGCATCCGGAACTGGTCGCCGGCACGCGCCGCGACGTCACCGCGCTCATGCGCGCGGTGCCCGGCCTGATCGCCAAGGACGGTTTCGAAGCCGTCCAGGTCGCCGCCCTCCCGGACGGGACGGCGATCGCGATCAAGATCGCCGACGGCGGCGACCGCGCGCGGCGGCCGGTGCTCGCCGCCATGCTCGCGCTGTGCGGGGTCGATCCGGACGTGCTGGAACCCACCCCCGGCCTGCGCGTGACCGGCGCGCTGGCCGAACCCGACCTCGCCGCCTGAGGAGCCTTCGATGCACCGCGTGGAACACGATCTGCTGGGGGACAAGGAAGTCCCGGCCGACGCCTATTGGGGTGTGCACACCGCGCGCGCCAGGGAGAACTTCCCCATCACCGGCACCGCGATCTCCACGTACCCGCATCTGATCGAGGCACTCGCCTCGGTCAAGGAGGCCGCGGCCCGCGCCAACGCCGATCTGGGGTTGCTGGAGCCGGACGTCGCCGACGCGATCCGCCGGGCGTGCGGCGAGATCCGCGAAGGCGCGTTGCACGACCAGTTCGTCGTCGACGTCATCCAGGGCGGCGCGGGCACCTCGACGAACATGAACGCCAACGAGGTGATCGCGAACCGCGCGCTCGAACTGCTCGGGCACGAGAAGGGTGATTACGCCCGCGTGCACCCGAACGAGCACGTGAACCTCGGGCAGTCGACCAACGACGCGTACCCGACCGCCGTCAACGTCGCGACGATCATCGCCGTCCGCGAACTGGCCGAGGCGATGGTCGTGCTGGAGCGGGCTTTCGCGGCCAAGGCCGTCGAGTTCCACGATCTGCTGAAGATGGGCCGCACGCAGTTGCAGGACGCCGTCCCGATGACACTGGGGCAGGAATTCGGCACCTACGCGGTCATGCTCGGCGAAGACCGGCTTCGGCTCACCGAAGCGGTCACGCTGCTGCACGAGATCAACCTCGGCGCGACCGCGATCGGCACCGGGCTCAACGCCGCGCCCGGGTACGCCGAAGCCGCCGTCGCGCATCTGCGCGAGATCACCGGGCTGCCCGTCGTATCGGCGGCGGACCTGGTGGAGGCGACACAGGACTGCGGCGCGTTCGTGCACCTTTCCGGTGTGCTCAAGCGGATCGCGGTGAAACTCTCCAAGAGCTGCAACGATCTGCGGCTGCTGTCCTCCGGCCCGCGGGCGGGGCTCAGCGAGATCAACCTGCCGCCGGTGCAGGCGGGTTCGTCGATCATGCCCGGCAAGATCAACCCGGTCATCCCCGAGGTGGTCAACCAGGTCGCGTTCGAGGTCATCGGCAACGACGTCGCCGTCACGATGGCGGCCGAAGCCGGTCAGTTGCAGCTCAACGCGTTCGAGCCGCTGATCCTGCATTCGCTTTCCGAGAGCATCACGCATCTGCGGTCGGCGTGCCTCGTGCTGGCGGAGCGGTGCGTCTCCGGGATCACCGCGAACGCGGACGTGATGCGGGGTTACGTCGAGAACTCGATCGGCCTGGTGACCGCGCTGAACCCGAGGATCGGGTACGCGGCGGCGACCGAGATCGCCAAGGAGGCGCTCGAGACCGGGCGCGGGGTGGCGGAACTCGTCGTCGAAAAGGGGCTTCTGCCCGCCGAGGAGCTGGCGAAACTGCTGAAGCCGGAGACGCTCGCCCGGCTTTCCTGAGACCCGCGGGGCGGTACCGGGCGGTCCGCCCCGCGCCAGTGTCAGGAAAGGGTCTTTCAGGACATTATTCGTCCTGAAAGACCCTTTCCTGACATGCGGGGTACGGTCGTAAGCGGAAGGTGATCCTCCGCACGAAAGGCGGCCAGCGTGCTCGACCGACTCCTCGACCGGTACCTCGGCCTCCCGCCCGCCGAAGGGCCTCCCCCCTCGGTGACCAAGGCGATCCCCGTGCCGATGCCCGACGGCGTCCGGCTGCTGGCGGACCGCTACGCCGTGCCGGGCGACGAGCCGCGGCCGGTGGTGCTGATCCGCACGCCGTACGGCCGCAAGGGCGTGATGGGCAAGGTCTTCGGCGAGACGTTCGCGCGGCACGGGTTGCAGACGGTCCTCCAGAGCACCCGTGGGACCTTCGGCTCGGGCGGTGAGTTCCGCCCGTTCCACCTGGAGAAGGAGGACGGCCTCGCCACCGTCTCCTGGCTGCGCGAGCAGCCGTGGTGTGACGGCCGGGTCGCGATGGCGGGCGCGAGCTACCTCGGCCACACGCAATGGGCCGTCGCCCCGTACCTCGACGAGCCGCTCGAAGCGCTGTGCCTCGGCGTCACCGCGTCGGAATTCGTCTCGACGTTCTATCCCGGAGGGATCCTCGCGGTCGACAACATGGTCTCGTGGTCGGCGCTGATCGGCCGCCAGGAAGGCCGGTTCGCCGGCCTGCCGAATCCCTGGCAGACGAAGAAGACCCGCCGCGCCATGGCCTATCTGCCGGTTTCCGGCGCCGACGTCGCGGCCATCGGCAAGCAGGTGCGGTTCCTGCAGGACGTCTCCGCGCACGCCGAACCCGGCGACGACTTCTGGGCGCCGTCGGATCACAGCGCGGGGGTCGCCGCGCTGGAGACCCCCGTGTCCATGGTGACCGGCTGGTACGACCTGTTCATCTCCGCCCAGCTGCGCGACTTCAAGGAGCTCGCCGCGGCCGGGCGCGCACCGCGGATCACCATCGGGCCGTGGGCGCACGGCGAGCCCGCGAGCATGAAGACCCTGATCACCGACCAGATCGGCTTCCTCTCCGCCTGCCTCCTAGGTGATCGCGCGCCGCTCAAGCAGGCGCCCGTGCGCCTGTACCTCCAAGGCTCCGGACGCTGGCTGGACTTCGAAAGCTGGCCGCCGGAGTCCGACGCCACCCCGTACTTCCTGCGTCCCGGCGGGCTTTCCACCGCGGAACCCGTCGAGTCGGAACCGGGCACGTTCACCTTCGACCCGGCCGATCCGACGCCGACCGTCGGCGGCCCGCTGCTGTCGGGCGTGCAGAAACAACGGGACAACAAGGTCGTCGAACAGCGGCCGGACGTGCTGCTGTTCACCGGTGACGTGCTGGAACGCGACCTCGACGTCATCGGCGAGATCTCCGCGCTGGTGCACGTGCGGACGAGCCTCGGGCACGGCGACGTCTTCGTCCGGCTGTGCGATGTGGACCGTCGCGGTGTCTCCCGCAACGTCACCGACGGCATCCTCCGCCTGCGGCCCGGTGCACCGGAGTCCGATGTGGACGGTGTGGTCGCCGCCGAGATCTCGCTCGACCCGACGGCGTACCGGTTCCGGCGCGGGCACCGCCTGCGGGTGCAGGTCGCGGGCGGCGCGTTCCCGCGCTTCGCCCGCAACCACGGCACCGGCGAGCCGGTTTTCAGCGCGGTGGACGGGAAACCCGCGCGGTTCGAGATCTTCCACGACCCCGCGCGGCCGTCCCGGATCACACTGCCGGTGTTCGCGGGCTGAGGAGGGGCGGCGGCTCCGGCGTGTCGCGAAAGCCACTTTCGGGACGTCTGGTGTCCCGAAAGTGGCTTTCGCGACACGGCCACCTCGCCTGACTCCTCGTCAGGCCGGCACGACCCGCTGGTGCGTGGTCAGCCTGCCGTCTTCGTGCAGCACGTGGAAAAGCAGCGACGGCGGCAGGTCGTAGTCGACCGGGCCGCCCTCGCCCCAGGACCTCAGCCCGTTCTCCTCCCACGGGAACAGGATGCTCGACCCGACCGACGGCGCCGACCGCAGCGGCACCCCCGCGAACGTCGTCGACGCCGCTGCGTGGACGTGCCCGCAGAGCAGGGCGACCACGCGCGGGTGGCGCGCGAGCACCTCGGCCAGCTTTTCCTCACCGTACTGGCGCATCGCGTCCACCAACGGCAGCCCGAGCGCGACCGGCGGGTGGTGGAAGGCGATGAAGGCCGGGCCGTCGCCGTCGCCGAGCACGGCGTCCAGCCAGGCCATGGTCTCGTCGTCGAACTGCCCGTCGGGTTTGCCGGGGATGGTCGAATCGGCCATGACGAACGTGACGTCGCCGACGGTGTGCGCCGCGTTGACCGGGGCGTCGTCCGGCGTCTGGCCGAGCAGCCCTTCGCGGAACGGGCCGCGCTTGTCGTGGTTGCCGGGGCAGACGAAGAGCGGGACGTCGGTCTTGAAGAGCTCGGCCGCGCGCCCGTATTCCTCCAGGGTGCCGTGGTCGGTGATGTCGCCGGTCACGAGGATCGCGTCGACCGGGGTCGCCAAGTTCTCCAGGTACCGCATGACCCGTGCGGTGCGTTCGTCGGCGCGTTCCCCGCCGTCGAGATGGTTGTCGCTCAGATGTGCCGTCACGAACATCGTGTCACCCCATGTCTTCCAGATATGCCAACGTCTTCACCCAGTTCCGCACGAGCAGCTCCACCGCCGTCGCGAGATCGGAGACGCGGATCGCCTCGGCGATCCGGTGGTGCTCTTCGATACTCTCCCTGGCGCGTTCGACGCCACCGAAATAGCGCGCGTCGTAGCGTTTCAGCAGCGGCTTCGTCTGTTCGAGCAGGCGCAGCAGATGCGGATTCGTGCAGCGCGAGACGAGCAGCGCGTGCCACCGGTCGTCCAAAGTAGACAAATCACCCTGCCGCGCGAGTTCCGCGGTCATCTCGGCGGCGATCCGGTCCAGCCCGCCGGTGAGCCCGGCGAGGTCCTGCGGCGAACTCCAGCGCAACGCGAGCGATTCGAGCTCCGCGACCAGCGGGTACAGCTGCCGGGCCTCGTCCGGATCGAACGGCGGCACGAGGAAACCCCGGTTCGGTGCCGAGACGAGCAGGCCGCGGTCGGCTAGCCCGATCAGCGCCTCGCGCAGCGGGGTCCGGCTGACACCCAGTTCGCGGGCGAGGTGCACCTCGTTGATGCGGCTGTCCGCGGCGATCCGGCCGTCGAGCACGCGGGCGGTGATCTCCTCCGCGAGGTCGCGCCGGAGCAGGTTCCTCGTCATCGGTGCAGTATTGCATGCACTTCAACCGTACTGTATTCAGTTAGGCATGACGGACTTCGATGTACGCCGTGCCCGCGCCGAAACACCGGGCTGCGCGGAGGTGGTCCACCTCAACAACGCCGGCTCGTCGCTGCCGCCCGCACGGGTGACCGACACCGTCGTCGGCTACCTGCGGGAAGAAGCCCTGATCGGCGGATACGAGCAGGCCGCGGCGACCGTGGAACGGATGAACGGCGTCTACGCCTCGGCCGCACGCCTGATCGGCGCGGATCCCGAAGACATCGCCCTGACCGACAACGCGACCCGTTCCTGGCAGGCGATCTTCTACGCGCTGCCGTTCGCCGCGGGAGACCGGATCCTGACGGCGAAATCCGAGTACGCGAGCAACGTCATCTCGTTCCTGCAGATCGCGAAGCGCACCGGCGCCGTCGTCGAGGTGGTCGAGAACGACGAGTCCGGGCAGCTGGACGTCGAAGACCTCAAGCGCCGTGTCGACGGCGACGTCAAACTGATCGCCGTCTCCCACGTGCCCACCCAGGGCGGGCTGGTGAACCCCGCCGAAGAGATCGGCGCGGTCGCGCGCGAGGCCGGGATCCCGTTCCTGCTGGACGCGTGCCAGAGCGCCGGCCAGCTCGACCTCGACGTCGCACGCCTCAATTGCGACGCCCTCAGTGTCACCGGCCGCAAGTACCTGCGCGGGCCGCGGGGCACCGGGTTCCTCTACGCGCACCCGCGGCTGCGCGAGCGCGTCGAGCCCGCGATGCTCGACCTTCACTCCGCGGCGTGGACCGCGCCCGAAACCTACGAAGTCGATCCGACGGCGAAGATGTTCGAGGTCTGGGAACGCGATCACGCCGCCCTGCACGGTCTCGGCGCGGCGATCGACTACGCCCTCGAATGGGGCCTGCCCGCCATCGAAGCCCGCGTCGCCACCCTCGCGGCGAAACTGCGCGACGCGCTGCGCGAGATTCCCGGCGTCCGCGTCCACGACCAAGGCACGCGGCAGTGCGGGATCGTCACGTTCAGCGTGGCGAAAACACCGTCACAGGAAGTGAAGCAGCGCCTTGCGGCGGCGAAGATCAATGTCAGCGTCACGGAAGCGACGTCCGCCCAATTCGATTTCGTCGAGCGTGGATTGCCACCACTGGTCCGGTCTTCGGTGCACTACTTCAACACCGAAGACGACCTCGCCCTCCTCGTCGGCGAGGTCGGGAAACTGGCCTAGCGGCGCGAAAGCACCGACTCGGACGGCGGGGCGTACGGCAGCCCCGTCGTCTTCGCGCGCATCCCGAGCACCAACGCCTCCCCCAGCAGGCTGACACCGATCGACAGCGTCACCGGCCGCGCGTCGGGATGCGCGCCGGCCATCGTGGCCAGGAAGCCGACCCCGAAGTTCACCAGCATCGACAGCACCCAGACGCCGAACGTCCAGCCGGTGTAGCGCAGCCACAGGACGCCGTCGCGCTCGAAGAGCTTCGTGGTGGTGGCGCGGACGGCGCCGAGGACGCAGCCGACCACGGAGCCCAGCACGAGCCAGGCGCCGTCGGTGAAGGTGAAGTGCTCCAGCTTGGTCAGGCCGTAGACCCCGATCGCGAGCAGCACCACCGGCGCCCCGAACACCTCGCGGGCGACCAGCGGCTCCCCACGCAACCTGCGCACGACGATCACGACCACCACCGCGACGACCAGCGCGATCAGCAACCAGGTCCGCATCGAATCTCCCCCTTTGTAGCATGCCTGTGCCAAATAAAATAGCAAGGCCGTGCTATAAAGGCAACATGCCCAAGATCGTCGATCCCGACGCCCGGCGCCTGGAGATAGCCGAAGCCGCCTTCCGGGTGATCCAGCGCGACGGTCTCGCGCAGGCGTCGCTCCGGAGCGTGGCCGAGGAGGCCGGTCTCGCGATCGGTTCGGTGCGGCACTACTTCCGCGGCCACGACGAGCTGATCGTGTTCGCCATGCGGTCGCTCGGCGACCGGCTCGAGGCGAGGCTGCTGGGGCACCTCCCCGATCTGCTCGACTCCGCGACACCGCGCTCACGGCGGCAGGAGATCACCGAAGAACTGCTCGGCGAACTGCTCCCGCTCACCGAGCAGACCCGGGCCGAAACCGACGTCTGGCTGGCGTTCTCGGCCGCCGCGAAGAACCGCCCGGATCTCGCGGAGGAGGCCGTCCGCATGTACGAGGGAGTCCGCGCCCTCGTCCGGCGGGTGCTCGACGGCGCGAACGAAGCGGGCGGCCTCCTCGACGGCCTCGACCTGGCCGTGGAGACCGAGCGGCTGGCCGCGCTGCTGGACGGGCTCGCGTTGTCGACGGGCAGGACGCCGCCGGAGCTGATGCGCACGGTGCTCCGGCGGCATCTGGAAAGTCTGAGGTGTCCCGAATGAGCACGTTCTACGAGATCGCCGCCCACGATCCCGGCCGCGTCGCGGTGATCGACGTCGACGGGCGCGAGACCACCTTCGGCGAGCTGTCGGCACGCGCGAATCAGCTGACCCACGCCTTGCGCGCCCTCGGCCTCGGCGAAGGCGACGGCGTCGTCGCGATCATCCACAATGGACGCACCTACTACGAGCTCCTGCTGGCGACCTTGCAGGCGGGGATGTACTTCACCCCGGTCAACCACCGGTCCTCACCGGGCGAGATCGCCTACATCGCGGCCAACAGCGGCGCCAAGGTCGCCGTCGCGGACGCGGACATCGCCGCCACGTGCACCGCGGAACTGGCGGGCCTGCACCGGTTTTCGCGCGGCGAGACGCCCGGCTGGGCGGACTACGTGGCCTGGGGCGCGGATCGGCCCACCAGCGCGCCGGAGCACCGGACCGCGGGCCAGACGATGCTCTACACCTCCGGGACCACAGGGCGCCCCAAAGGCGTCCGGCGCGCCCTGTCCGGGCGGCCGCCCGCGCTGCACCCGATCCACGCGAACGTCCTCGAACGCCTGGACGTCCGGCCGGGGCACGGCGTGCATCTCGTCGCCTGCCCGCTCTACCACGCGGCGCCGGGCATGTTCTCGACCGCGATCCTGCATCTCGGGCACACGCTCGTGCTGATGGACCGGTTCGACGCCGAGGAAACGTTGCGGCTGACCGAAAAGCACCGGGTGACGAGCACACATCTGGTGCCGACGATGTTCCATCGCATGCTACGGCTGCCCGAGGACGTCCGCGCGCGGTACGACCTGTCGAGCCTGACTTCGGTCATCCACGGCGCCGCGCCGTGCCCGAAGGAGGTCAAGGAGCGGATGCTCGCCTGGCTCGGACCGGTGGTCCACGAGTACTACGGCGCGTCGGAGGGCCTGATCACGGCCGTGCACGCGCGCGATTGGCTCGCCGAGCCGGGTACCGTCGGCACCCCGCTGGACGGCGTGCGGGTCAAGGTCCTCGACGACGACGGCGCAGAACTCGCCGCCGGAGAGACCGGGACGCTCTACTTCAGTTCCGCGCACACGAAATTCGCCTACCACGACGATCCGGGCAAGACGGCCGCCGCGCGTTCCGGCGAATTCGTCACCGTCGGCGACGTCGGCTATCTCGACGCCGCGGGGCGGGTGTTCCTGTGCGACCGGCGGACGGATCTCATCCTTTCCGGTGGCGTAAACATCTACCCGGCCGAGATCGAGGCGCGGCTGCTGGGCCATCCGGACGTCGCCGACGTCGCGGTGATCGGGGAACCGGATCCCGAGTGGGGACAACGGGTCGTCGCGGTGATCCAACCGGTCGAGGGGATCGCCGGGGACGCCGCGCTGGCGAAGCGGCTCGAAGAGCACTGCCGAGCCGAGCTCGCCGGGTTCAAGACGCCGCGCCGGTTCGATTTCCGCGAGCGGCTGCCGCGGACCGAGAGCGGCAAGATGCTGCGGCGGACGCTTCGGGCGGAATGAACGGCCCTTTCGGGCAGTGCCCATCGCGGTACGGTTCGCTCATGCGCCTGCGGTCCGTGACCACACTGCTCGCCACCCTCGTGCTCGCCCTGGCCGTCCCCGCGACGGCCGAAGCGACGCCCGGATCCGGCGTGACCGGGACGATCTTCCACCAGAAGACGGTCGGGGACACCGATTACGTGCTGCGCGAGGTCGTCATCCAGCCCGGCGGCTACACCGGCTGGCACTACCACGACGGCACGCTGCACGCGTACGTCAAGGCCGGCACGCTGACGCACAACTCGGCCGATTGCGGGCTCGACGGCTTGTACCGCAAGGGCGCCGTCTTCACCGAGCCGAGCGACACCGTCCACATCGGACGGAACCTCGGGACGACGCCGGTGGTGCTGGAGGTGCTCTACGTGCTTCCGCACGGGAGCCCGCTTTCGCAGGACGCGCCCAACCCCGGCTGCCCGTTCTAGGCGCCGAACCAGCCCGCGACGTCCAGGCGGAAGCCGTCCGCGGGCGCCATCGTGCGGAGGTCCGTTTCGAGCGCGCGGACCCTTTCGACGCCCAGCGTGGCGGCCCACTCCTCGCGCAGCTCCTCGAAGATCGCCGCCGTCCGGCCGAGCGAATCGAACCCGCGGCCGGTGAGCCGCACGACCTTGCGCCGCGCGTCGGCCGGGTCGTCGACGCGGGCGACGTAGCCGAGCTGCTCCAGCTTGTCGACGGTCTTGCCCGCCGCCTGCTTGCTGATGCCGAGCCGCCGCCCGATCTCGCTCGCCGTCGCGCCCTCGCGGCCGATCGCCTGCATGGCGAAGCCGTACGCCGGGCGGACGTCGGGATGTCCCTGTTCGGCCAGTTCGGCGTGCATCCGGTCGATGATCGAGCGGAAGCCCGCGAACAGCAGGAGCGGCAGCTCGTACCCGGGCGGGTCGGAAACCGGCTTGCATTGTTCGACAACCTGGTTTACCTTTTCGTCAACCACGTTGACCATCTTAGGGGGAAGCCTTGTTCACCGACCACACCGTCGAAACCGCGCCCGAAGCCTCGCGTCGCGCGATGGAGGCGACCAT
This sequence comes from Amycolatopsis roodepoortensis, assembly GCF_024628825.1. Taxonomy (NCBI): domain Bacteria; kingdom Bacillati; phylum Actinomycetota; class Actinomycetes; order Pseudonocardiales; family Pseudonocardiaceae; genus Amycolatopsis; species Amycolatopsis roodepoortensis. The sequence goes on along the minus strand of NZ_CP102415.1, from coordinate 7,838,315 downwards.
CCGGAAGTTCGGCCACCTCCCCGCCGCCGTCGCCCGGCAGGCGTCGTCACCGGAACTTCTCGACGGTTTCCTGAAGCTCAGCGCGAGCTTCGAGCGGACCACGCTCGAACCGCTCGCGCGGGAAACGGTCGTGATGACCGTGGCGACCCGCAACGGCTGCGGGGTGTGCGTCGAGATCCACACCGGCAAGCTGAAGGGTCTGCACGCGGACGACGGCGTCATCACGGCGCTCCGCTCGCAGCAGCCCGTTCCGGACGAACGACTGGAAGCCGTCCGGCAGTTCACGCTCGCGGTGCTCGAAACCGCCGGCGCGGTCGACGACGAGACCCTGCGCACCTTCTTCGGCCACGGCTACACCGAACGGAACGCCCTCGAAGTCGTCATGGGGATCGGCGCCTACACGATGTCCACCCTGGCGAACAGGCTCATCCGCGCCTAGTCGCTCTGCGTGATCGCCCCTCGCGGCACGGATCACTCCAATGGCCGCCGATCTTGATGTATCTGGGCAGTCCCGACCGCCTCTTCTCTTGTGTAGCCGAAAGTTCGCCACCCGCGGCGCGGCGCACACCGGCGGTCTGGCCTGCCGAGGGGGCAGACCAGACCGCCGAAACCGAAAACGTTCCACAGGTGTTGGGGGTGCGTGAAGGCCCCCTTCCCTCGGCTCAGTCGAGGGAAGGGGGCCTTCACGTGTGTCGGCCGCATTTAGCCGACTACATGCGACAGCGCTGGTGCCACGACGTCAGGCCTCGAGCGCCCTGCCCATCGCCGCCAAGGAGCCCCAGGCGGCGGTCTCGGGTGACGAGACGGACGACACGTGTGACTGGATGGACGACACGCGTGTCCAGGCGGACGGCTCTCACCTCGCTTCACATTTAGCCGACTGAATGCGTGGCGGGTCAGACCTCGAGCGCCCAGCGCACGTAGCGCATGGCCGGCGTGAAGCCCGCCCTCTCGAAGACCCCGGGCCCACCCGAAGGATCCGCCGAGTCCACGTTCAAACTCGCGCGGTCGTACCCCTGCTCGGTGGCGGCCCGCAGCGCGTGCCCCATCAGCGCGCTGGCGACACCCCGCCGCCGGTACCCGCGAAGCGTCCCGATCGCCATGAAGTGCGCGTCGCGGACGCCGGTGGCCTCCGTGTCCGCGTCCCAGCACATGGTCACCAACATCCCCACCGGGGAGCGCGCCGCACGTAGCAGAAAGCTGACCTCGGGCCGGAAGGTCTGGTTGGTGATCTTATTTCGCCAGAGATCGGCGGGCATCGGCACGGAGCCCCAGTAGTCCCGATAAGCCTCGTTCCGGACCGCACGGAAGTCCTCGTCGTTCCGCTCCGACCACGGCTCGATACGGAACCCTTCAGGGACCACCGGGCCATCGGCAACGCCGAGCGGGTGTTCCATCCGCTGGAAGTAGCGCACGGGCACGAACCCCCGGGAGCGGACGAGCTCGGCCAGGCCCGCGATGCGCTCGGGCCGGTTGACGTCGATCACGAGCTTCGCCGACGGATGGTGCAGCGCGTGCACCACCTTCGCCGCCGCCACACCCGCGTCGACGAGCGTGGCGCCGATCCCCCGACGGCGATACCCGGGATGGACTCCGCCGTCGAGGAAGACCCGGTGGATCTCCGACGCGGACGGCTTGAACCGGATCTTCATGTAGCCGGCCATCACGTCGCCGTCGAAGGCGGCGAGACTCGCCCGCTCGAGATCCGCGTACGGGTCGATCAGCTCCTGGAGGGTGTCCTCCGCCGTGTAGTTCTCGCCGATCCCGTCGACGGTCTCCATCGCGTTGAGGAGGTCGGCCGACGCCTCGGCGTCCTCGGGCCGCAGTGGCCGCCACGTGAGGTCGCGCATGCGGCCGAAGGTAGCCCGCGCGGGCCGGGCTGTCGCCGGGTTTTCGGTGGGCGCAGTAGGGATCGAACCTACGACCGCTCGGGTGTAAACCGAGTGCTCTCCCGCTGAGCTATGCGCCCGGGAGGTGACACCCGCGCACGGGTGCCACCGGTGAAGACTCAGGCCAGCGAGGCCACGGCCTTCTTCCAAGCCTGCTGGTCGCGCGCCTCGCCGGGCTGGTTGACCTCGGCGAACCGCACGACGCCGTCCTTGTCGATCAGGAAGGTGCCGCGGGTGGCCAGACCGGCCGCCTCGTTGAAGACGCCGTAGGCCTTCGCGACCTCACCGTGCGGCCAGAAGTCCGAAAGCAGCGGGAACTGGTAACCCTCCTGCTCGGCCCACGCCTTGAGCGAGAACGGGGTGTCCACGGACACACCGATGACCTGGACGCCCTGGCCGTCGTAGTCCGCGAACTCGTCGCGGAGCTGGCACAGCTCGCCGGTGCAGATGCCGCTGAACGCGAACGGGTAGAACACGAGCAGGACCGGCTTCTCGCCCTTGAAGGACGACAGCGTCACGGACTGCTTGTTGTAGTCGTTGAGCGTGAAGTCCGGGGCTTGCGATCCGACCTCGACGGCCATACCGGCGGTTTCCTCTCAAGAGCGAACAGGGGCCTGCGACGACAACCCTATCGTGTCGATCGCGCGCCCGGAGAGGTCACCGCTTGGTCTTGGACGACTTCGGCGAAACCAGCCGCGTGCCCGCCCATTTGGGACCGGCGCTGATGTTGGCCGTCTGCGCCAGCCCGACCTGCGGCACCGCCTCGGCGATCTCACTGGGCTCGACATGCCCGGGCTGGCCCGTCTTCGGGGTCAGCACCCAGATCACGCCGTTCTCGTTCAGGGGAGTCCGGACCTCGATCAGCGTGTCACCGAGATCACCGTCGTCTTCGCGCCACCACAGCAGCACCACGTCGATGACCTCGTCGGCGTCCTCGTCGAGGATGTCGCCGCCGATCTGTTCCTCGATCGCCGCACGAAGGTCGTCGTCGACGTCCTCGTCCCAGCCGATCTCCTGGACCACCATGTCCGGCTTGATCCCGAGCCTTTCGGCGACGCTGCTCTGATCAGCGTCTCCCGCGGCGACCACTGCTGTCACTCCTCCAACTACGACGGAGCGTGGTGTCGCGTCGGCCGGATCGGCCGGGCGGGCACCACACTCGGGTACACGATGCCCGTTAGCGAACACTGGTGAAGCGTTCCGCGCAACCGTCCACACCGGATCTTGAACAACTCGTGTCGCGGCGTACGGACATTCGGCCCACTCTCACGGGGTCAATCCGGGCGCGCCTGGGCACCTCCGAACGCCCTGCTTTAGGGTGGGAGAGAAAACGCGCGCGCGAGTACAGGCGCGTGCGAGGCGTGTCGCAATCGGGTCCGCGAACGTTACCGATCAGTAGCGGTGACGCGAACGGAACCGGAGGACGACGATGGAAGGCGAACACGCCCGCGTACGAGCACAACCAGCTACCACCTTTCGCAAGGAGACCCCTTGGCCCCGCAGAACGACGGCGCCTCCGGCAAGGAGACCCCGGCACGCGTCCGCGTCATCCGTGACGGATTGGCGGCGCACCTGCCCGACATCGACCCGGAGGAGACCGCCGAATGGCTGGACTCCTTCGACGAGGCGCTGGCCAGGGGTGGTCAGCAGCGCGCCCGTTACCTGATGCTGCGCATCCTCGAGCGGGCCAGGGAACGCCACGTCGGCGTCCCGGCGCTGACGTCGACGGACTACGTCAACACCATCCCCACCGAGAACGAACCCTGGTTCCCCGGTGACGAGGAGATCGAGCGCCGCTACCGCGCCTACATCCGGTGGAACGCCGCGATCATGGTGCACCGCGCGCAGCGTCCCGGCGTCGGCGTCGGCGGGCACATCTCGACCTACGGCTCGTCCGCTGCGCTGTACGAAGTGGGCTTCAACCACTTCTTCCGCGGCAAGGACCACTCGGGCGGCGGCGACCAGATCTTCATCCAGGGGCACGCCTCCCCCGGCATCTACGCCCGCGCGTTCCTCGAGGGCAGGCTGACCGAGAACCAGCTGGACGGCTTCCGCCAGGAGTTCTCGCACGCCGGCGAGGGCGGCGGCCTCCCGTCGTACCCGCACCCGCGGCTGATGCCGGAGTTCTGGGAGAACCCGACCGTGTCCATGGGCCTCGGCCCGATGAACGCGATCTACCAGGCCCGGTTCAACCGCTACCTGCGCGACCGCGGCATCAAGGACACCAGCGACCAGCACGTCTGGGCGTTCCTCGGCGACGGCGAGATGGACGAGCCGGAATCGCGCGGCCTCATCCACGTGGCCGCCGGCGAGGGCCTCGACAACCTGACCTTCGTGATCAACTGCAACCTGCAGCGACTCGACGGCCCGGTGCGCGGCAACGGCAAGATCATCCAGGAGCTGGAGTCGTACTTCCGCGGCGCCGGCTGGAACGTCATCAAGGTCATCTGGGGCCGCGAGTGGGACTCGCTGCTGCACGCGGACCGTGACGGCGCGCTGGTCAACCTGATGAACACCACGCCGGACGGCGACTTCCAGACCTACAAGGCCAACGACGGCGCCTTCGTCCGCGAGCACTTCTTCGGCCGCGACCCGCGGACCAAGGAGCTGGTCAAGGACCTCACCGACGCCGACGTCTGGAACCTCAAGCGCGGCGGGCACGACTACCGCAAGGTCTACGCGGCCTACAAGTCGGCGCTGGAGCACCACGGCCAGCCGACGGTGATCCTGGCCCACACCATCAAGGGTTACGGCCTCGGCCCGTCCTTCGAGGGCCGCAACGCCACGCACCAGATGAAGAAGCTCACCCTCGACGACCTCAAGCTGTTCCGGGACGCCCAGCGCATCCCGATCAGCGACGAGGAGCTCGAGCGCGACCCGAAGCTGCCGCCGTACTACCACCCCGGCAAGGAATCGCCGGAGATCGAGTACATGATCGGCCGCCGGAAGGCGCTCGGCGGCTTCCTGCCGGAGCGCCGACCGAAGGCGTCGAAGGCTCTCGTGCTGCCCGGCGACAAGGTCTACGAAGGCATCCGCAAGGGCTCGGGCAAGCAGGAGGTCGCCACCACGATGGCGTTCGTCCGGCTCGTCCGCGAGCTGGCGAAGGACTCCGAGATCGGCAAGCGGATCGTCCCGATCATCCCGGACGAGGCGCGCACCTTCGGTCTCGACTCGATGTTCCCGACGGCCAAGATCTACAACCCGCACGGCCAGACGTACACGTCGGTCGACGCGAGCCTGATGCTGGCCTACAAGGAGTCCGAAAAGGGCGTCATCCTGCACGAGGGCATCAACGAGGCGGGGTCGACCGCGTCGTTCACCGCCGTCGGCACCTCGTACGCCACGCACGGCGAGCCGATGATCCCGATCTACATCTTCTACTCGATGTTCGGGTTCCAGCGGACCGGTGACGGCCTCTACGCGGCGGCGGACCAGATGGCCCGCGGGTTCGTGCTCGGCGCCACCGCCGGCCGCACCACGCTGACCGGTGAGGGCCTGCAGCACGCCGACGGGCACTCGCTGCTGCTGGCGGCGACCAACCCTGCCGTCGTCGCCTACGACGCGGCGTGGTCGTTCGAGATCGCCCACATCGTGCGGGACGGTCTGCGCCGGATGTACGGCGAGACCGGGCCGGACGGCAACGGCGAGAACATCTTCTACTACATGACGATCTACAACGAGCCCTACCAGCAGCCCGCCGAGCCCGAGAACCTCGACGTCGACGGCCTGCTCAAGGGTCTCTACAAGTACGCCGACGCGCCGTCGGGCGAAGGCCCGGAGGCGCAGATCCTGGTCTCCGGTGTCACCATGCCGGACGCGCTCCGTGCCCAGCGGATGCTGGCCGAGGAGTGGGGCGTACGCGCGGCCGTGTGGTCGGCCACGTCGTGGACCGAGCTGCGGCGCGAGGCCGTCGAGGCCGACCACGACAACCTGCTCCACCCGGGCGACTCCCCGCGTGTGCCGTACGTCACGCAGAAGCTGTCCGGCGCGAACGGGCCGGTTGTCGCGGTTTCGGACTGGATGCGCGCCGTGCCGGACCTCATCCGCCCCTGGGTGCCGAACGACATGCTGACGCTGGGCACCGACGGGTTCGGGTTCTCCGACACCCGCCCCGCCGCCCGGCGGAAGTTCCTGGTCGACGCCCAGTCGATCGTGGTCGGCACGCTGAGCGCGCTCGCCAAGCGTGGCGAGTTCGACCGGGCGAAGGTGGCCGAGGCGGCGCGCGAGTACCGCCTCGACGACGTCGCCGCCGCGGGTCCGCAGCTGTCGGACTCCGGCAGCGCGTAGCGATGCCATGAACGGTCCGTTCCTTGCGAAATTCGCGAGGAACGGACCGTTCATTGCGTCCTGGGCCGGACGGGCTAGGGTGAGACATCGGATGTTTGCGGGAAGGGTGAGTGAGTGTGACCAAGCGTCGACTGCCGAAGCCGAGTGAGCTGAAGCAGATCCTGCGGCCGAAGCCGATCGTGCTCAACCCGACCGACCGGCGGCTGGCGGGCGCGCACACGATCGCCGACCTGCGGATGCTCGCCCGCAAGCGCACGCCGCGGGCGGCGTTCGACTACACCGACGGCGCCGCGGAGCTGGAGGACAGCCTCCGTCGCGCCCGGCAGGCCTTCCGCAGCGTGGAATTCCACCCGAACGTCCTGCGTGGCGTGTCCGATGTGGACACCGGCAAGGAGATCCTCGGCAAGCGTTCGGAGCTGCCGTTCGCGTTCGCGCCGACCGGATTCACCCGCATGATGAACCACGAGGGCGAGGCCGCAGTGGCCCGCGTCGCGCAGCGCAACGGCATCCCGATGGGGCTGTCGACGATGGCGACGACGTCGATCGAAGACCTCGCCGCGGCCGCTCCGGAGGCGCGGAAGTGGTTCCAGCTCTACGTCTGGCGTGACCACAAAGCGGGCGAAGATCTGATGAATCGCGCCTGGGCGGCAGGCTTCGACACGCTCATGCTGACGGTGGACACGCCGGTCGCGGGCGCGCGGCTGCGCGACGTCCGCAACGGCCTGACCATCCCGCCCGCGCTCACCCTCAAGACCTTCGTCGACGGGGCGATGCACCCGGCGTGGTGGTTCAACCTGCTGACCACCGAGCCGCTGACGTTCGCCTCGCTGAGCCAGTTCGACGGCACGGTCGCCGAACTGCTCAACCAGCTCTTCGACCCGACCCTGAACTTCGACGACCTCGACTGGGTCCGCCAGACCTGGCCGGGCAAGCTCGTGGTGAAGGGGATCCAGAACGTCGACGACGCGCGTGACGTGGTCAAGCACGGCGCCGACGCGGTGCTGCTGTCCAACCACGGCGGCCGTCAGCTCGACCGGGCACCGACGCCGATCGAACTGCTGCCCGCGGTGCTCGACGAGATCCAGGGCGACGCCGAGGTGTGGATGGACACCGGCATCCTCTCCGGCGGCGACATCGTGGCCGCGATCGCGCGCGGGGCGGACGCGGTGCTCATCGGGCGCGCGTTCCTCTACGGCCTGATGGCCGGCGGCGAGCGCGGGGTTCAGCGGTGCGTGGACATCCTGCGCGCCGAGATGGTCCGGACGATGCAGCTGCTGGGCGTCCGCACCCTCGCCGACCTCAAGCCCTCCCACGCGACCATGCGCTGACCCCTGCGCCTTTCGTCCTCTGGATGCGATGGTTCGCGTCGCCAACTACCGCATCCAGAGGACGAAACGCGGGTCAGACGGAGGCTGAAGTGACCGCGGCCGGAGCGGTGCGGACCTGCTTCGCGGTCCGGTTCCAGCTCCACCAGCCGTGCACGACCAGCCCGGCGAACACGATGTAGACCGCCGCGGAGAAGTACAAGCCCGAGGACAGCTGAAGCGGGACGCCGATCGCGTCGACGACCAACCAGACCAGCCAGAACTCGACCAGTCCCGCGCCCTGCGCGGCGAAGGCGACCAGCGTGCCGACGAAGATCGCGGCGTCCGGCCACGGCGCCCACGAGGCGTTCAGCGCGTCGAGGACCAGCGCCATCGCGGCGGTGCCGATCGCGAACGCGCCGATCATCGCCAGGCGCTCGCGGAGCGTGCCCTTGCGGACGACGACGCCGTAGACCGGGTCGCTGCGGCGGGACCAGGCCCACCAGCCGTAGATCGAGATGGCGAGGATCGCGATCTGCCTGGTCGCGAGGCCGCCGAGATGCGCGGAGAGGTAGACCGAGAACAGCAGCACGGTGGCGCCGACCTGCACCGGCCACGTCCACAACGTGCGGCGTTGCGCCAGGAAGACCACGGCCAGCGCGAAGATCTGCCCCGCCAGCTCGGCGAAGGAAATCCACTGTCCGAGCACCGTGACACCGTTGTGCAGCAAGAAGTCCACGTCCGCACCCCTCTCCGTCTACCGCTCCAACATGCTCCGTACCGACGCCATTCCCTAGGGAGTGTGAGGTGCGGAACAGCCAGGGGGCTCGAGAGACGCTGAAGGGCCCTCCACCGCGTGTTCCGCGGCGACGGGCCCTTCGACTCCACGCGGGCCCGGTGCCTTCCTCGATCACCGGGCCCGCGCGGATGCTCAGGAATCTACGCGACCGATGCCCACGGGCGAAGTCGGCGGCTCCGAACGGACCTCCCGCTTGCCGTCCCCGGCCTCCAGCTGACCTTGCAGGTTGGCCAGCCAGCCGTGCCAGCGCTCCTGCGCCGGCTTGATCAGGCCGCCGCCGAAGCCGACGACGATCACGCCGCCGATGGTGGCGAGCACGGTGATCAGGACCGGCCCCGTCACGGCCGTCGCGATGTTCACCTGGCCGAGTGCGGCGATGATGCCGAAGGCCATGATCATCCAGTAGGCGATCGTGCCGAGCAGCCGTCCGGCCAGCCGGGTGGACAGCGCACCGGTCACCAGGTCGCGGACGACCTTCGCGACGGCGGCCGCGACGATCACCAGCACCAGCGCCACCAGGATCCGCGGCAGGAACGCGATGATGTCGTTGAGCAGCGCGCTGACCGGATTGCTCTCACCGAATACGCCGAACGCGAGCTGCAACGCGATCAGGAGAATGAAGTAGTACACGAGTTTGACGAGGATCCCGCCCGCGTCGACATTCGCCTGTTTGAGCGTTCCGGTGAGTCCGGTCTTCTCGATGAGCTTGCCGAAACCGATCTTCGACAGAACCAGTCCCAAACCCTTCGACACGGCTTTCGCGATCAGCCAGCCGATCAGCAGGATGATCAGGAAACCGAGCAATTTCGGCACGAAGGTGGCGACAAGGTTCCATGCTTGTCCCAGACCGTCTTTCAGCTGCTCGCCCACGGCGAACTCCCTCCTCTGCGCATCCGCGACCTACCCGGTGCGGCTTGCGAGGGATCGTTGATCACGAGCCCCGTACCGGCAACTCGGCGCCCCACGATCGAGTGAGTCGGCTAGCGGGAAAAGATCGACAAGTCCCATACTTGTTCCACCGGTGGGGACCGGGGAGACGAGGCCGTCCGGCGCAGCGAAAAACGCTAGCGCCGGGCGGCCTCGAGTTTTATCCGAATACCTTTCACCATTTACCGCCGATGACTGTCCACTTCGGACGCCGGCGGCGAAAGGCCGCAGGATGACGGCGCCCTTTGCCCGGCGGACCAGGCCATGTCCGGCAGGGCTGCTCGCGAAGACCGCGAACACGACTTGCCGGACACGGCCTAGGATCGGCTGACCATGGCTGATGCGACCTCCGGACGGCGTGTGCCCAAGCACCACGGGCTGTCCGCCAAGACCCTCCGGCGGCTCGAACACGCCTCCGGCCGGCTCGCGAGCGCGAGTGTGGCGGTGATGGAGGAGCGGCTGAGCTGGTTCGCCCGCCTCCCCGCCGACCAGCGCGCGAGCGTCCTGCTGATCACCCAGGCGGGTGCCGCCGGTTTCGTCGACTGGCTCCGCGACACGAAGGAGGCACTCTCCCTCACCACGGAAGCCTTCCGCGAAGCCCCCGCCGAGCTTTCCCGCTGGGTGAGCCTCCGGCAGGCGGTCGGCATGGTGCGGCTGGCGATCGAGGTGTTCGAGGAGCAGCTGCCGGAGTTCGCCGCGAACGAGGCGGAACGCGCGGCGCTGATCGAGGGGATCCTGCGCTACGGCAGGGAGATCGCCTTCGCCGCCGCGAACTCCTACGCGGCCGCCGCCGAGGCGCGAGGCGCCTGGGACGCGCGGCTGGAGGCGCTGGTCGTCGACGGCATCGTCCGCGGCGACGCCGAGGAAGCGGTGCTCTCCCGCGCCGCCGCGCTCGGCTGGGATCCGGCCGCGCCCGCCACCGCGCTGGTCGGCACCCCGACCTCGGACGACCCGCCCGCCGTCGTGTTCGAAGTGCGCAGCCGCGCCGCGCGAGTCGGACGCCCGGTGCTGCTTTCGGTGCAGGGCTCCCGGCTGGTCGTGGTCGTCGCCGGGCCCACCGACGGCAGCGTCAAGGACCGCGAGATCCTCACCAAGCTTTCGGTCGCCTTCGCCGAGGGTCCGGTCGTCGCCGGGCCGACGGTGCCCACGCTCGCCGAAGCGCACCACAGCGCGACAGAGGCGCTTTCCGGGCTGCGTGCCGTCGTCGGCTGGCCCGGCGCGCCCCGGCCCGCGAGGTCGATCGACCTGCTGCCGGAACGCGCGCTGTCCGGCGACCCCGAGGCCGAGCGCCTGCTGGTCGAGCAGATCGCGCGACCGCTGGAGGAAGCCGGCCCGGCGCTGCTGCGGACCGTGGAGACCTATCTCGACAGCGGCGGCGTCCTGGAGACCTGCGCCCGGACGCTGTTCGTGCATCCGAACACCGTCCGGTACCGGCTGCGGAAAGCGGCCGAGCTCACCGGCCGCCACGCCGCCGAATCGCGGGACGCCTGGGTGCTGAAGGTGGCGCTGACCGTCGGGCGGCTGGCCCGTGCCCGCGGTCTCTGGTAGCCGGCGATTCGGGCTTGCTTCGGCCGAGGCATGTCGCGAAAGCCACTTTCGGGACGTCTGGTGTCCCGAAAGTGGCTTTCGCGACACCCGGATCCGGCGCACGCGCTCGCCGAAACGGGCAAATCGCTCAGGCGGGCGCACGACCTCCGGCGAACCGGTTGGTAACTCTGCGCAGTGATGGACCTCATAGGGAAAGCTGGTTGAACCCGACAAGGCTTTTGGGTTAAGCGCGGAGATCAGGAAGGCGCTTTTGGAGGGTTCCGACAATTACGTCGGCCGGACTTGGTGAGCGTCGGCATCACGACCATGGTGGCCGAGAGTGTTCTCTAATGGGGTGACAGTTGCAGTCCTCGCCCCCGGTCAGGGTTCCCAAGCCCCAGGCATGCTCTCCCCATGGCTCGAGCTCGACGGCGCCCGCGCGCGCGTCGAAGCCTGGTCCGAGCGGGCCGGTCTCGACCTCGTCCGCCTCGGCACCGAAGCGGACGCCGAAGAGATCCAGGACACCGCGATCACGCAGCCACTGATCGTGGCGCTGTCACTGCTGGCGTTCGAGCACCTTCAGCGTGAGGCCCCGGTCGCCGCGGACGCGCCGGTCGCCGGTCACTCCGTCGGTGAACTGGCCGCCGCCGCCGTCGCCGGGGTGCTGAGCCCCGAAGACGCCGTCGCCCTGGCCGCGGTCCGCGGCGCGGAAATGGCGAAAGCCTGCGCGCTGGAGCCCACCAGCATGGCCGCGGTCATGCTCGGCGACCCGGAGCAGGTCGTCGCGTGGCTCGAGGGCCACGGTCTCGCCGCGGCGAACCGCAACGGAGCCGGCCAGATCGTCGCCTCCGGTGCCGCCGGCGCGATCGAGAAGATCGTCGCCGAGCCGCTGGAGGGCACGAAGGTCCGCGCGCTCAAGGTCGCGGGCGCGTTCCACACCGCCTACATGGCACCCGCGCGTGAAGCGCTGGCGGCCCACGCTGCGAAGATCACCCCGGCGGACCCGACGCGTCCGCTGCTGTCGAACGCCGACGGCCAGGTCGTCACCAGCGGGGCCGAGTACCTCGACCGGCTGGTCGAGCAGGTCACGAACCCGGTGCGCTGGGACCTGACCATGGACGGTCTGGTCTCCGCGGGTGTCACCTCGACGCTCGAACTTCCGCCGGCGGGCACGCTGACCGGGCTGGTCAAGCGGCAGCTCAAGGGAACCGTGACCACCACGATCGCTCTGAAGACGCCGGCCGAGCTGGCGAAGCTTCAGGGGCAGGAGGACGCTTCGTGACCGACCGATCCACTTTGCGGCAGGCGCCGGGCGCCGCCGGGACCCGCATCCTCGGTGTCGGGAGCTTCCAGCCCGAGAAGATCGTGACCAACGACGATCTCTCGAAGATCATGGACACCAACGACCAGTGGATCCGCGAGCGGGTCGGCATCATCGAGCGCCGGTTCGCCGAGAAGGACGAGTCGCTGGTCGACATGGCGGTCAAGGCGGGCACCGCCGCGCTGGCCGACGCCGGCGTGGACCCGTCCGAAGTGGACACGGTCATCCTGCCGAACTGCACGATGCCCACCCAGATCCCGAACGCCGCCGCGCAGGTGGCCGACCGGATCGGCATCACGCATCCGGCCGCGTTCGACCTCAACGCCGCCTGCGCCGGGTTCTGCTACGGCATCGGCGTCGCCTCGGACCTGATCCGTGCGGGCAGCGCGAAGAAGGCGCTCGTCATCGGCGCCGAGAAGCTCACCGACCACGTCGACCCGGTCGACCGCGCGAACGCGATCATCTTCGCCGACGGCGCCGGCGCGGCGGTGGTCGGCGCGGCCGACACCCCGCAGATCGGCCCGGTCGCCTGGGGCAGCGCGGGCGAGCACGTCGACCTGATCTACATGCGTGACGACAAGTGGATCTACCAGGAGGGCCAGTCGGTCTTCCGCTGGGCGACCACGCAGATCGCGCCGATCGCCATGCAGGCGCTGGAACTCGCCGGGCTCGAACCGTCCGATGTGGACGTCCTGATCCCGCACCAGGCGAACCTGCGCATCGTCGAGGCCATCGCCAAGAAGCTGCGTGCCAAGGGCGCCCGCGAGGACATGGTCGTCGCCGACGACATCAAGTACTCGGGCAACACCTCGTCCGCGTCGATTCCGCTGGCGCTGGACCACATGCGCAAGGCCGGGACCGTCAAAACGGGCGACGTCGTGCTCGCCGTGGGCTTCGGGGCCGGACTCTCCTACGCGGGCCAGGCCTTCGTCTGCCCGTGATGAATACTTCCCCCGCGGGCACCGTGTCCGCGGGGCAGCCGAAAGCATCACCGAGAAGGGAACAACCAGTGGCAGACAACGCAGAGATCCTCGCCGGCCTCGCCGAGATCGTCGAAGAGGTCGCCGGTGTGGCGCAGGACGACGTGACCGCCGAGAAGTCCTTCGTGGACGACCTCGACATCGACTCGCTGTCCATGGTGGAGATCGCTGTCCAGGCCGAGGACAAGTTCGGCGTCAAGATCCCGGACGACGAGCTGGCGAACCTGAAGACCGTTGGCGACGCGGTGAACTACGTGTCGGCCAACTCCAAGTAAGTCCGACTTCTTGATTGGCGCCGACCTTGGGGAGACTCCAATGAGCAACATCGACGTCGTGATCACCGGGATGGGCGCGACCACGCCGCTCGGCGGGGACGTCGCGTCCACGTGGGACGGCCTGCTCGCCGGGGCGAGCGGGATCCGCCGCATCGAAGCCGACTGGGTCGACGAACTCGAACTGCCGGTGAAGATCGGCGCCATGCTCGCCGTCGACCCGTCCGAAGTCCTGCCGCGGGTCCAGGCCCGGCGGCTGGACCGCTGTGAGCAGGTGGCGCTCATCGCCGCCCGGCAGGCTTGGGCGGACGCGGGCTTCGAGCAGCCGACCGACGAGCATCAGGATGTGGAACCCGAGCGCCTCGGGGTGACCATCGGTACCGGTGTCGGCGGTCCGGTCACCCTCATCTCCCAGAACGACCTTCTGCACAAGCAGGGACTCCGCAAGGTCTCCCCGCTGACCGTGCCGATGCTGATGCCGAACGGCCCCGCCGCTCACGTCGGGATCGACCTGAAGGCGCGTGCCGGTGTGCACTCGCCCGCGTCGGCCTGCGCGTCGGGCGCGGAAGGTATCGCCGCCGGCTACGAGATGATCCGCTCGGGCCGTGCCGACGTCGTGGTCGCCGGTGGTGCCGAATCGTGCATCCACCCGATCACGCTCGCCGGTTTCGCCCAGGCGCGGACGGTGTCCACGCGCAACGACGACCCGACCAAGGCGTCCAGGCCGTTCGACGTGAACCGTGACGGTTTCGTTCTCGGCGAGGGCTCCGGCGTCGTGATCCTGGAGCGGGCGGACCGCGCCAAGGCCCGCAACGCGCGGATCTACGCGCAGCTGAGCGGGTACGGGATCACGTCGGACGCGTACCACATCACCGGCAACCACCCGGAGGGCGTCGGCCAGATCGCCGCCATGCGGCAGGCGATGACGATGGCCGGGGTCTCCCCTGCCGACGTCGGCCACGTCAACGCGCACGCGACCTCGACGGTCGTCGGCGACGTCGGCGAGGCCGCGGCGATCCGCAAGGCCATCGGTGAGCACGTCGTGGTGACCGCCCCCAAGGGCGCGCTCGGCCACCTGGTCGGCGGTGCGGGCGCGGTCGAGGGCATCGCCACGATCCTGGCGATCTACCACGGTCTCATCCCGGCGACGCTGAACCTCGAAGACCTGGACCCGAAGGTGCAGCTCGACGTCGTCTCCGGTGAGGCGCGCAAGGTCGAGCTGGGCGCGGCGATCAGCAACTCGTTCGGTTTCGGCGGGCACAACACGGCGCTGCTGTTCACCCCGGCGGCCTGATTTCAGTACGTGAAGGCCCCCTTCACCGCGCCTAGCGCGGTGAAGGGGGCCTTCACGTATTTCTGGGTGGCGGCTTACTGTCCGCTCAGCGAGCCAGGCGTGTCGCGAAAGCCACTTTCGGGACATCAGATGTCTCGAAAGTGGCTTTCGCGACATCCCGGCCACGCGACTGCGAACGCGGTGTTGCGAAAGCCACTTTCGCAACGTTGAAGGTTGCGAAAGTGGCTTTCACAACACGCTTTTGCCCACCGTGCGGCCCCCGGAGCTCACGAAGGCGCGTTCCTTCGGGAACTCCCCGGTCACGCCTCCTGGCGCTTGACCAGATGCCGCCCGATCCACCAGGCGGCCTCCACCAGCACGATCCCCACCCCGGCGCAGGCGAACGCCGACAGCGTGTACGCGCTCACGCTCGGGTCCAGCGCGAAGAACTTCTGCGTGAACGGGATCAGGAACAACGCGAGCGTCAGCACGACCATCCCGCCGATCAGCAGGATCTTCCACCACCGGTACGGCCGCGCGACGATCCCGAGCACCCACAGCGCGATCGTGATGAGCGTGATCAGCGCGGTCGTGCCCGCCTGGATCTTGTCCAGTTCGGACTGTCCGGATCCCTTGTACACCAGCAGGTAGCTCACGAACGTCGCGGTGGCGATGACCAGCCCGGCCGGGACGGCCATCCGCATCACCCGCCCGACGAAGCCGGTGCGGGCGCGTTCGTTGTTCGGCGCCAGCGACAGCACGAAGGCGGGCAGGCCGATCGTGAACCACGCGGTGATCGTGATGTGCCGCGGCAGGAACGGGAACGGCACCTGCGCGATGCCGACCATCAGCGCCAGCAGTACCGAGTAGACCGTCTTGGTGAGGAACAGATTCGAGACGCGTTCGATGTTGCCGATCACCCGCCGCCCCTCGGCGACGACGTGCGGCAGGGTGGCGAACTTGTCGTCCAGCAGCACGATCTGCGCGACCGCGCGGGTGGCCGGGCTGCCGGCGCCCATGGCGACACCGATGTCCGCGTCCTTCAGCGCGAGGACGTCGTTCACGCCGTCGCCGGTCATCGCGACGGTGTGCCCCTTCGACTGCAGGGCACCGACCATCGCGCGTTTCTGCAACGGCGTCACGCGGCCGAAGACGGCGCGATCCTCGACGGTGTCGGCCAGCTTCTCCGCGTCGTCCGGCAGCTTCCGCGCGTCGATGGGCTTGTCCGCGCCCGGCAGGTCCAGGGTGCCCGCGACGGCGCCCACCGAAATGGCGTTGTCGCCGGAGATGACCTTGACCGCGACGTCCTGGTGCGCGAAGAAGTCCAGCGTGTCCTTCGCGTCCGGGCGGACCTTCTGCTCCAGCACCACGAGCGCGACCGGTTCGATCTCGCCGGGGCCTTCGGCCGCGTCGACGGCCCGCTCGGCACGGCCCAGCAGCAGGACCCGCAAACCGCGCGAACCGATCTTCTCGGCCTCCGTCCGGTGCTCGCCCTCGGGCAGCAGGACGTCGGCCGCGCCGAGCACCCAGTCGCCGTGGCCGTCGAACGACGCGCCGCTCCACTTGCGCGCCGAGGAGAACGGCATGGTCGTGGAGACCCGCCAGCCGCGATCGGTCCGGTGCGCCTCCGCGATCGCCTGAAGGCTCGCGTTCGGGCGCGGATCGGCGGCGGCGAGCGCGGCGAGCACGTCGTCCACCGGACGGCCCGGCGTGATCTCCCGGACCTCGGACAGCCGCATCGCGTTCTCGGTGAGCGTGCCGGTCTTGTCCGCGCACACCACGTCGACCCTGGCGAGCCCTTCGATCGCCGGGAGTTCCTGGACCAGGCACTGGCGTTTGCCCAGCCGGATGACACCGACCGCCAGCGCGACACTGGTCATCAGCACCAGGCCCTCGGGCACCATCGGCACGAGCGCCGCGACCATGCCGCGCAGCGCGTCCGGCCACGCCTGGTCGCCCGCGAGCTGGTTGTAGATCGTCAGCGCGCCCGCCGGGATGAGCAGGTACGTGATGAACTTGAGGATCTTGTCGATGCCCTGGCGCAGTTCCGACTTGACCAGGGTGAACTTGCTGGCCTCCGCGGCCAGCTTCGCCGCGTAGGACTCGTCGCCGATGATGTCCGCGCGGTAGGTGCCGCTGCCGGCGACCACGAAGCTGCCGGACAGCACCTTGTCGCCGGGCTGCTTGACCACCGGATCGGATTCACCGGTCAGCAGCGATTCGTCGACCTCCAGCGCGTCGGCCGTCAGCGCCGGGCCGTCGACGACGATCTTGTCGCCGGGCCCCAGTTCGACGAGGTCCCCGAGCACGACGTCCTCCGGGGCGATCTCGCTGCTCCGCCCGTCACGGCGGACGGTGGGCTTCGCCTGCCCGACGATCGCGAGCCGTTCCAGTGTCCGTTTCGCCCGGAGTTCCTGGATGATGCCGACCGCGCTGTTGACGATGATCAGCCCGCCGAACAACCCGTCGATGAAGTAGCCCGTCGACAGGATGAGCACGAACAGCACGCCGTAGATCGCGTTGATCCGGGTGAAGACGTTCGCCCGGATGATTTCGCCGGTCGTCCGGCTGGTCTTCGTCGAGACCGTGTTGGTCTGGCCCGCGGCCACCCGCTGGGCGACCTCTTCGCTGGTGAGCCCCCTCGAGGCGTCGGTCAGCAGGGCCGGCTGATCAATTGCCATGCCCGCGACTCTATTCCGCCCGGCCCCCGCCCGCGTCAGCCTCGGGGACCATGTCACCCCTTACTTCAGCATCTTTCGTGCTCGGGGTTGGTCCCGCCGTCGGTCGTGTCGACCCGCCACGACCCGCTCTCCAGCCGCAGCGGCAGCACCAGCCGCCAGCGGATGCACCCCTCCGGCAGATACAGCGGCGCGTCTTCGACGTCCTGCGTACTGGTGAAGGCGACGAGCACCCGGAGTGTGTTCGGCGTGCCCGGCTCGACGCGGTAGACGAGGATGCTGCCGTCCCGAGTGGACTGGTAGTCCTTCCTCCACTCGGCCGCGGTCTTGGTCTTCGCCCGCTCGCGGCTGACCACCGATGTCCACTTCGGATAGTCGCGATCGTTGATGGCGTCGAAATACCCCTGCAGCACCTGCCGGACGTTCTGGTACTGCGGATGCGCGAAGACGTCCGGGGTCACCTCGACGACGGGCGAGCCGGGCTGCTGCTCCGGGGCGACGGACGTCGGAGACTCGCTCACGACCGGCTCGGTGGGCGCGGCCTCCGGGCGCGTGTAGAGATCACGTGCCAGCAACCCCACGCCGACGGTCAAGGAGATCACGACCACGAGAACGGGGATCAGCCACCGCTGGCGAGAGAGGGGGCGAGGCTGGGCGGTCACCCTGAAAGGTTAGCCGCCCGCCTCTTCCGTCATCACCGGCGTCTACCCGACTTGGTGCAGCCAGGTGACCGGGGCACCGTCACCGGCGTGCCGGTACGGCTCGAGCGCTTCGTCCCAATTGGCGGCGAGGAGCTCGTCAAGCTTGTGCGCCAGCGATTCGCCGGTGCGGACCTTGCTCACCAGGGCGCGCAACTGGTCCTCGCCCACGACGATGTCGCCGTTGGCACTGGTCCTGCCGTGCCACAGGCCGAGGCCCGGAGCGAAACAGAACCTCTCCCCGTCGACCCCCGCACTGGGCTCTTCGGTGACTTCGAACCGGATCATCGGCCACGCCTTGAGCGCGGACGCCAGCTTTCCGCCGGTGCCCGAAGGCGCACGCCAACCACATTCGGCGCGGAGCTGTCCTGGACTGGCGGGCTGCGCCGTCCACTTCAACTCGACTCGGGCACCCAGGGTGCCCGAAATGGCCCACTCGACGTGCGGACACACCGCAGACGGCGACGAGTGGACGTACACCACGCCACGGGTGTTGCCACGGGTGCTCACTGCTGACCTCCGCTACTCGACGAGGGGCGTCTTCCCCTACGACCTCGCGAGCTGCGCTGGTCAGGTGGCTCGTGCCGCCTCCCGGTACGCGTGAGCACATTGTGCACCCCAACTGTGCTGTTTGGCCACATGAACACCACAAGTCGCACCTGATTGGGACGCACGACTCGCGTGAAGGTCGCCGCCACCTCACCGCGGGCACGGCCGGAGGGATCCCTCACGCGGGTGTTCAAGTGAGCGGCGGGGCGTGCCCACCTTGAAGTACATGAAGGCCCCCTTCCTGTACCTAGGCGCAAGGAAGGGGGCCTTCATGTACTGGGGAAGGTGTGAAGGTCGAGTTTCCTCGGCTGAGCCGAGGGAAGGGGGCCTTCACGCGCGGCCGCTGACCCCGTTGGTGCGCCTGGGACGAGACCGCCCGGGCCCAGGTTCCGTGCAGGCCTCCTTGAGGGACTCTGGGTACCTCAAGGAGGCCTGCACGGACTTGAGACGACTCAACCCTGGGCGCCGAGGGACTTCGCCGCGGCGAAGGTGTCCACCAGGCCGGTGCCCTTGTCGAAGCTCGACGTGTACGGTCCCGCGGCCACGTACGGCGAGCCGTTGGCGAACTTGTACGCCGTGCCCTTGATCGCGGCCTCGATGTCGCCCGGGCTCGCGTTCGGCGCGACCTGGAACAGCTGCGCGACGATCCCGGCGATCTGCGGCGCCGCCATCGAGGTCCCGCTGATCACGTTGTAGGTGCCGAGGTCCAGCAGCCCCGGGCCGTTCTTGGGCTGGAGGCCCTGCGTGCAGATCGGCTGCGTCGGACGGCACGCCGAGAGGATGTTCTCCCCCGGCGCGGAAACGTCGGGCCAGCTCGCCTGGTCGGTCTTGAGGCCGCGCGAGGAGAAGTCGGAGATCGTGCCGTCGCGGGTACCGGTGCCCTGGTCGTTGAACGATGCCGCGGAGAGCACGCCCGGCGTCGGGTCCTGTCCCGGCGGGTTGGAGAGGTTCGCCGAACCGTCGCCGCCGTCGTTCCCGTTCGCCCACACCGTGACGACGCCTTCCGCGGCGAGCGCGCGCTGCAGCTTCACCGTCGCCGAGTTCGGGTCGAAGGCACCGCCGCCGCTCGGCCCGTAGGAGTTGTTGGTCACCTTGATCGGCGGGCACACCGACGCCGCGACGTCCGCGCCACAGGGCGCCTTGTGGTTTTCCAGCACCCAGTTCAGCGCCGCGTCCGTGCCGAGCACGAGCAGCGCGGCCCCGGTCGAGACCGAAACGATCTTCGAGCCCGGCGCCGAGCCGCCGACCTCGGTGCCGTCGGACAGTTTCAGCCGGTTCCCGGCGGCGATACCGGTGACGTGCGTGCCGTGGCCGCCGAGGGAGAGCGTGTCGGTGTCGACGGAGGTCGGGACGTCGACGATGCAGTTCGTGGCGGTGCCGTTCAGGCAGAGGCTCTTGAGGTTGCGCACGACCCGCGACTTGCCGTCGGCACCCTTGAAGGCCGGATGCGTCGGGTCGACGCCGGTGTCGATGACCGCGACCGTGACGCCCCTGCCGTCGACGGGCGCGCCACCGGCGTCCTTGAGCTGCGTCTGGGTCTGGAGGCTTCGCGTCGCCGTGGTGCCGGGGCTGCCGTGCGCCTTGAGCTTCTCGTTGCCTTCGACGTAGGTGACCCCGGCGGCCCCGCGGACCGCGCGCACCTGGTCCGCCGTGCCCCGGACCGCGACGACGCCGATCTTCCCGAACGAGGTGATCTTCTTCAGCCCGGCGGTGCGCGCGGCGCGTTCGGCGGTGGCGATGTCGTCGGCGTGCACGAACGCGGTCACCCCGGTGGCGCCGGTGACGGCCGAGAGCAGCCGGGAGAGTCCGGGGGCGACGGGTGCGAGCGGTCCCGCGGCCTGCGCGGGAACCGTCCCCGCGGCCGGGACGGCTAGCAGGGCGACGACGAGTGCTGCACGTCGACGCCAGTGGCGAAATGCGGCCATGGTGTTTCTCCTGGTGACAGGGGGCAGGGGGCTGTCACCTACCAACGAGTACCACCCGGACGGGTGACGGTGCTCACGCGCATTACAACTTTTCGGAGCAACATCACCTCGCCTACCTGCGACGTGTCTTCCCGTTGCTCCGGATGGAGGCGCTAGTTTGTGCAGCGAGACCGACGAGATGGGGAGGGGTTCGGTGCGACTCGTTCGCCTCGCTCAGCAGCCGTCCCGGGTGGCCGAGGACGTCCGCGCCGCGCTGGCCTCACTCGGCCGGGGCAGCAACGTCGTCGGCGGGGTCGCCCTGATCGGCGC
Source organism: Amycolatopsis roodepoortensis (assembly GCF_024628825.1). Classification (NCBI taxonomy): domain Bacteria; kingdom Bacillati; phylum Actinomycetota; class Actinomycetes; order Pseudonocardiales; family Pseudonocardiaceae; genus Amycolatopsis; species Amycolatopsis roodepoortensis. The sequence goes on along the minus strand of NZ_CP102415.1, from coordinate 7,817,577 downwards.
CAGCCCGGTCGACGGCAGACCCGTCGAAGCCGTCGTCGTCATGCCCAAGGGCATCCTCATCGTCATCGGCGTCGACCTGCCGGATCCGGCGTTGAAGCTCGAAGCCCCGCTCGGCGGGCCGTGGAAGGCCGACGGCTGGCCGCTGGTCCACGGCGACACGTCGATCAACCCGGCCACGGACGCGCTGTCGCTGTCCGCCGCGTGCACCCACAAGATCGCGGACGTCGCCCCCGGCGCCGGGCCGATCGGCACGATCATCGCCGTCGGGCCGTATGTGGAGACGGTCGACCAGCCCGCCGCGGATCTCGCCGGCTCGGTCCGCGTCCTCTACCCGACGGCGACGACGATGCTCGCCGCGACGGTCTCCCTGGCCAGCGCGCCCCGCCCCCGGTCGGTCCAGCAGGCGCGGGAGCTGATCGCCGCGCTCGCCCCGGACGCGCCGCCGATGCCCGAAGAGATGTTGCTCGGCGAAGGGTTCAGCGCCTACTCCGACGACGAGCCGACGGTGATCCGCGAGAACCCGCTCGTCGCGATCGCGCCGACGGTTCCGGTGCAGCATCCGGGGAAGAAACCCACGAAGTCGGCGGTGCCGCCCGCTCCGCCCGCCAAGCCGGTGAAGGCCGCTCCGCCCGTTCAGCAGGCTGTCGCCGTGAAGCCCCCGCCGCCGGAGGCCGCTCCCGCCGAGCCCGGCCCGAAGACGTCACAGCAGTCCAAGACGGTGAAATGGCTCCCGGTCGCCGCGATCGGCCTGCTCATCGTGCTGCTGATCGCGGCCATCAGCGTCGCTTCCAGCAGTGACGACACGGCGTCCACGCAGGCTCCCCCGCCGCCGGCCCCGTTGACGGCGCCGTCCACCAGTCCGCCGCCGCCGAGCAGCGCGGTGGAGAACATCCAGTTCACGTCGCGGGCGTCCGCCGCGGATCAGAAGTGCGCGTCGCACGCGTACGGCGACGTCCAGTCGAGCCTCCAGCAGACGAGTTGCGCGGGGGTGAAACGCGCGAGCTTCGCCGGCTCCATCGACGGCCGGAACGCCGCGGTGACGATCGCCGTCGTGGACTTCCCGGACGCCGGGCAGGCGACCGCGTTCAAGGCCACCGCCGACACCCCCGGCGGGGGCGGCATCCTCGACCTCGCCACCGAGACCGGCCAGTGGCAGGGCGAAGTCCCGGCGTTCGAAGGCGCCGCCTACCAGAGCAGCCTGGACGGGAAGTCGGTCCGGCTGGTCCAGGTGGTGTGGGTGCCGGGACCGTCCACTCCGGACGATCCCGGCCTCGTCCGCGGCGCGAAGGCCGCGCTCGAACTGCCCGTGAACGGCTAGAGGCCGTACGCCTCCAGAAGACGCAACCACACCTCGCTGATCGTGGGGAACGACGGGACCGCGTGCCACAACCTCGGCAGCGGGACCTCCCCGACGATCGCGATCGTCGCCGCGTGCAGCAGTTCCGCCACGTCCTGCCCGACGAAGGTGGCGCCGACGAGGACACCGCGTTCGGTGTCGACGACGATCCGCGCCTTGCCCGCGTAACCGTCCGCGTGCAGTGACGAACCGGCCACCGCGATGTCGATGTCGACGACGCGGTGCGGCTTGCCCTCCTCCGGACCGGCGAGCCCGACCGAAGCGACCTCCGGGTCGGTGAACACGACCTGCGGGATGGCGTGGTGATCGGCCGTCGCGCTGTGCGCGCTCCATGCGGCGGAGTCGACGGGCTTGCCCGCCGCCTGCGCGGCCACCGCGTCGCCCGCGGCCCTTGCCGCGTATTTGCCCTGATGGGTCAGGGGCGCCCGGCCGGTGACGTCGCCGACGGCGAACAGCCAGCCACCGTCCACAGCGGACACGCGGCCGTTGTCGTCCGTCGTGAGCGGCGCGCCCGCTTCGAGCCCCAGCGTCTCGACGCCGAGCCCGTCGGTCGCCGGGCGGCGGCCGGTGGCGACGAGCAATTCGTCGACGACCAACCGCTCGCCACCTTTCAAGGCCAATTCCTTACCACCGTCCACAGCGGACACGGAATCGAGACCGGAACCGGTGTGCACGGTGACCCCGGCTTCACGGAGACCCGCGACGACGGCGTCTCCCGCGAACTCCGGCAGCCGCGGCAACGGACGTTCACCCGAGATGATCAGGTGGACTTCGGCGCCCAATGTGGCGAAGGCCTGCGCCATTTCGACTCCGACGACACCGCCGCCCAGTACGCCGAGCCGTCCCGGAACCCTCTCCGCCGAAGTCGCCTCTCGCGAACCCCACGGGGAAACGGTGTCCAGCCCGGGGATCGACGGTGTCCGCGGGACACTGCCCGTGGCGACGATCACCGCGTGCCGCGCGGTCAGCAGGTCACCGCCGTCGACCGTGATCTCCCGCTCACCGGTGATCCGTCCGTGGCCGCGGATCGGGACGATTCCGACGCCTTCCGCCCACTCGACCTGTCCGGTGTCGTCTCCCTTGCCGGTGAACCAGTCCCGGCGCGCGAACACCTCGGCCGGGTCGACCGCGTCGCCAACCGGGACGCCGGGAACCCGTTTGGCGGCGGCGAGGAGGTTCCCCGGCCGCAGCAGCGCCTTGCTCGGAATGCAGGCCCAGTAAGAACATTCGCCGCCGAAGCGTTCGTGTTCGACGAGCGCGACCCGGAGGCCGCCCCGCGCTGCCCGTTCGGCGGCGACCTCGCCGACCGGGCCGCCTCCGATCACGATCACGTCAAAATCCTGTGCTGACATGCATTCAGCGCACACCACCGCGCAGCTTCGCGCAACCTGCCGCTATCCTCGTGTCGCTGCGTGAGTCATAGCCGCGGGTCAGGTTTCGCCGTGCCGGTTACGCAGTAGAACGATCGAGCGCGGGAGGTTTTTCATGGCCAGGAACACTGCTGTGCATTTGCTGGATGATCTGACCGGCGAAGCGGCGGAAGAAACGGTCGCATTCGGTTTGGACGGAATCGCTTACGACATCGACCTTTCGGCCGACAACGCCACCGCACTCCGGGAAATCCTGCGTGCCTATGTGGAGAACGGCCGCCGGATCGGCGGACGCAAACTGCGGCCGCGGGTCGTACAGCGGCCCAAGGGCACGCGCGTGACCAAGTCGACGCCGAAGACCGCGGCCACCGCCGCGAAGGCTGAGTCGAAGACGGCCGCGAAGCCGGGCCGCAAGCCCGCCGCGAAGGGTGTCGCCGGCCGCAAGCCCGCCGCCGCCAAGACGGCCGCCGCCCCCAAGGCGGAGGCCAAGGCTCCGGCCAAGACCACGGCGAAAGCCACTGCGGCCAAGGCGAAGTCGACCCGCGGCACGGCGGCGAAGACCACCGCGGCCAAGGCGCCCGCCGGTCGCGCGAAGGCCGCGGCCGCGGCGAAGACCCCGGCCAAGGCCGCGGCGAAGGCCACCGCCAAGACGACCACCGCGAAGGCGGCTCCGAAGAGCGCGGCCGCGAAGACGTCCTCCGCCAAGGCCGCTCCGAAGGCCGCGGCCAAGGCTCCGGCGAAGAAGGCCGCCGAGCCGAAGAAGACCGCACGCGCCGCTCGCAAGGTGCCCGTCGTCACTTTCTCGGCCACGGAGAAATAGTTCCACGAAATACAAAGCGGCCCCCTTCGCGTAATCAGCGAAGGGGGCCGCTTTGTGTCAAGTCTCGTGAGTGGTAATGACGGTTCTAACCGTCCTTACCACTCACGAGGCCGGACGTTGAGCGCCTTCGGCATGCCATTCCGGGTAGTGGTAGCGCGTGTGCTGAAGCGAGCGATGCTGCTCCAGCTCCTGGGCCGAGGGCTTCCGGGTGGCGAGTTCACCCAGTTGCGCGGCCGCCGCCACGCGGACCGCGGCCGTGACTTCGGCAACACCTTTGCGCAGGCCATGCTCGGCGAGCGACGCGACCGGGCTCCGGTGGGAGTCGAGCGGACGCGGATCCGCGGGTGCCGAAGTGAGGTACCGGCCGACCCGTTCCGCCGCCGTCGAGACGAGCAGCGTCGAATGCGCGAGCAAGCCCGTTCTCGTCCGGAACACGGCGAAACCGCACAGCTTCGCGTCACCGACGAACAGGCCTCGATCACCGAGCCGCGACGGCAGCCCGAGTTCGGCCACCGTCGCGGTCATCAGTTCCCCGAGTGCTTCCAGTGGTCTGACGGACTTCCCCGCCAGACCGAGCCCCGGCAGGACGAGCGTGATGTTGAGATTGCCGGGATCGTGGAACACGGTGCCGCCGCCGCTGGCCCGCCGCAGCACCGGGACGCCGTCGCTCGCGCAGACGTCGGCCTTGACCTCGCGTTCGATCTTCTGCCCCCGCCCCACGACCACACAGTCGGTGTTGCGCCAGATCCACAGGACCGGCGCCTCCGGTGCGGCACGCAGGAGGGCTTCGTCGAACGCGAGGTTGTCGGCCGGGTCGTCGAACGAGGCGACGACTTCCGAGGGACCGGTCACAGTGCTTTGAGTTCCTCCACGATCTCGCCCACCGACGATTTGGCGTCGCCGAAGAGCATGCTGGTCTTCGCATCGTAGAAGAGCTCGTTGTCGATACCGGCGAAACCCGAGCTCATCCCGCGTTTGAGCACGATCACCGACCGGCTGTGGTTCACCTTGAGGATCGGCATCCCGTAGATGGGCGAGCCCGGATCGGTCTCCGCGGCCGGGTTCGTGACGTCGTTCGCGCCGATCACCAGCGCGACGTCGGTCTGGGCGAACTCGGAGTTGATCTCGTCCATCTCCTTGAGCTGCTCGTATGGGACGTCGGCCTCGGCGAGGAGCACGTTCATATGCCCCGGCATCCGGCCCGCCACCGGGTGGATGGCGTACGCGACCGTGATCCCCTTGGCCTCCAGCAGTTTCGCCATCTCGCGGACCACGTGCTGCGCCTGCGCGACGGCCATGCCGTAACCGGGCACGACCACGACCTTGTTGGCGTACGCCATCTGGATCGCGGTGTCGGACGCGGAGGTGCTGCGGACCGGCCGGGCCTCGCCGGATCCGCCGCTCGCGACCGCCGTGCCGCCGCCGAACCCGCCGGCGACGATGGCCGGGATCGACCGGTTCATCGCCTTCGCCATCAGGTTCGTCAGGATCGAACCCGAGGCGCCGACGATCATGCCCGCCACGATCAGCGCGGTGTTGTCGAGCGCGAGGCCCATGGCCGCGGCCGACAATCCGGTGAGCGCGTTGAGCAACGAGATGACGACCGGCATGTCCGCGCCGCCGATCGGCAGCACGACCACGACGCCGAGCACGCCCGCCGCGACCAGCAGGCCGATCATCAGCAGTTCCGCGTCACCACCGCTCGCGATGACCACCGCGAGGACGATCGCGGCGATCAACACCAGCGCGTTCACCGGCTGCTGCAGTTTGCCCAAGGTGATCGGGCGGCCGGAGATGAGTTCCTGCAGTTTCCCGAACGCGATGTTCGAGCCCCAGAAGGACACCGAACCGACGATCGCGGCGAACAACGACGCGATCGCGACATACGCGGGCTCGTGCGCGTAGCCCTCGGTGGTGCGGAACTCGACCCACGCGATGAGCGCGACCGCTCCGCCGCCGACGCCGTTGAACAGCGCCACCATCTGCGGCATGGCGGTCATCTTCACCTTGCGCGCGGACGGGACGCCGACGACGACACCGATCGCGACGCCGAGGGCGATGAGCAGCCAGTTGCTCATGCCCGGCGTCAGGAGCGTCGCGATCACCGCGATGGCCATCCCGACCGCGGCGATCCAGTTGCCGCGGACCGCGGTGCGCGGACCGGTCAGGCCCATGAGGCCGTAGATGAACAGGGCGAAGGAAATGATGTAGAGGACGGCGATGAAGGTCGTCACTTGTCACCACCGTCTTCCGGCTTCTTCGCCTTGAACATCGAGAGCATCCGGTCGGTGACGAGGAAGCCGCCGACCACGTTGATCGTGCCGAAGGCGATCGCGATCACCAGCAGGATCTTGTTCAGTACGCCGTCGACCCCGAGGCCGAGCACGATCAGCCCGCCCAGCAGGACGATGCCGTGGATCGCGTTGGTGCCCGACATGAGCGGGGTGTGCAACGTGTTGGGCACCTTGGAGATGACCGTGAAACCCACGAACCCGGCGAGTACGAGGATCGCCAAACTGCCTACGAGCATCACTCGCCCCCTTCTTCTTTTCCGGCAACGCAGGCCCCGGCGACGATCTCGTCGGAGAAGTCGAGCGCGAGCTTGCCTTCGGAGTCGACGAGCAGTTCGAGCAACTCGGTGACGTTGCGCGCGTAGAGCTCGCTGGAATGCGCGGGCATCTCCGCGGCGAGGTTGAGCGGCGAGCAGATGGTGACGTCGTGCTCGACGACCTCCTCCCCCGGTTTCGTCAGTTCGCAGTTGCCGCCGGACTCTCCGGCGAGGTCGACCACGACACCGCCTGCAGGCATCCCCTTCACCGCGTCGGCGGTGACGAGGACCGGCGCCCGGCGGCCGGGGACGAGCGCGGTGGTGATCACGACGTCGAACTTCGTGATCGCTTCGGTGAGCCTGCGTTGCTGCTCGGCCTTCTCCTCGTCTGTCAGCTCGCGGGCGTACCCGCCTTCACCGACCGCCTCGATGCCGAGGTCGAGGAATTTCGCGCCGAGCGATTTCACCTGCTCGCCGACCTCGGGCCGGACGTCGTACCCGGTGGTCTGCGCGCCGAGCCGTTTCGCCGTCGCCAAGGCCTGCAGCCCGGCGACACCGGCGCCGAGCACGAGCACCTTCGCCGGTGGCACCGTCCCGGCGGCGGTGGTGAGCATCGGGAAGAAGCGGGTGAGCTTCTCCGCCGCGAGCAGGACCGCGCGATAGCCCGCGACGCTGCTCTGCGACGACAACGCGTCCATCGCCTGCGCGCGGGAGATCCGCGGGATCGCCTCGACGGCGAAGGCGCGGACGCCCGCCGATTCGAGCGCCGCTATCCCCTCGGGATCACCCCTCGGATTCAGGAAGCCGATGAGAATGGTGCCCTGTTTGAGCTTCGCGACTTCGGCCGCGCTCGGAGGCGCCACCTTCACCACGATGTCGGCATCCCACGGATCGCCGATCACCGCTCCCGCCTGCTCGAAGGTCTCGTCGGCGAGCAGCGCGCCGGCGCCCGCGCCGGGCTCGACCACCACCCGCAGTCCGCTTCCGGAAACGCGCTCGATGAGTTTCGGTACCAGCGCGATACGGCGTTCGCCTTGTCCGGTTTCCCGGACCACACCGACCGTGAGCTGCTCGTTCTCTGCCGCCACAGGCGACCTCCTCGCTGGAGAGGACCACACGAACCCGCACTTCTTACCACGCCCGGCCGACAACTTTCCTGGCTGAACGTATCCGGTCGGCATCTTTCCGTGACATCGCTCATCACGATCGATCCAGCCATCGATCCAGGTGCGCGACGTCATAAGGGGTTACGGCGCACGAAGGTGCGGCGCCTCACTCGCGTGATCGCCCGTCGTGAGCGGCTTGGGAAGTTCGTCCCGCGCCGGGATCCGCGCGATATCAGCCGGATCTGGGCACTCGATCCTGACGGCGAGGCCTACCTCGAGGTGGGCGGCGTGTGGGAGCAGAAGCCGCCGTGGCGCGGCTATGGGTCCGCCCGTGCCCGCGGCAAGAACATCGGCGGCGCAACGGTCACCGACGAGGTCATGCCTGCGCGACATCGCCGACCATCTGGTCATCGGCAACGGCAAGCAGAAGGGCCGGCACCCTTCCCCGGCCACCGTTTCGCGCGTGCTGCGCGACACCTGCGGTCGGCTAGACGGCTGCCAGCCAACGCGAGCGGTGTTGCACGTGGATACCGTCGGTGTTACTGAGGATGCCCTCGGCCCAGTGGAACTGGGTGCAGCCGTGGTTCGGCGCCTCTTCACCGGGCGCGGCTCCGGGTGCGCCGAAGGCGATGTCGAAGAACTTGTCGGCGGTGTGCCGGAAGGCTGGTGTGCTACCGGTCAGGAACAGGGTGTCGCCGTGGATGTGCTCGCGCAGCCGGTCCCGGTTCTTCCGGTGGTGCCGGGCCGCGTAGTCGATGCCTGCCGGATCCGGCAGATACGCCGCTGGGACTTCCGCGGTCTGGCGGAGACCGCGGCCGAGGGCGGAGCGCAACCGCGGCCACGACGAGGCTCGCAGCTGCAGGCTGTGGTGACTCAGGACCAGGTCGAGCCGCCGGCCGCCTCCGTGTTCGGGGTGGGCGGGGTGCCTGCCATGGCGCAGCGGCAAGTAGATGATGGTGTGCTTGGACCGTGCTGCCAGCAGCCACAACACGCCGATGCGGTACGCGGCCCGGCGATCCACGTGAAGCTCTCGCCAATAGTCGTCTGCCCATAGTCCCGCGTTGGCGGTTCCGTCGATCGGGCAGATCACTCGCCAGTCCCGGCCGCCGAGCCGAGCCCGCCGGACCTGGATCGCCACCTTCATCGAATGGTGTCGACCATGCCAGGCGCCCGAATAAGCGTAGTGCCGCACCGACGAACCTTCCCTAGGTCTTCACAGAACACGACAGATTCCCAGAACCGTCCACAGAAGACAAGTGGGTTACGCCGCCCGCCTTGTACGACAGCGCTTTCCGCATCACGGAACGCTGCGCCAGTTCGGCACGCCCAGGAAGATCAGCCGCAGCCGCCGTTCGGCCGTGCGCCCGATCTCGTCGTCACGCGAAGGCGCTTCGAGCAGCTCCAGCACCGTCGTGAGCATGGTCGTCACGATCAGGTCGGCCAGCAGATGGAGATCTTCGGTGCTCCATTCGCGGAGATTGTCGAACCGCGCCAGGTCGACGGCGAGTTCGCTGACGAAGAGCTTGAGCTCGAACGCGATCGCCTGCCGGACCGGTCCCGTGCCGCCGTACCGCTCCCTGGTCAGGAAATGGAAGTGGTCCTCGTGCGCCCGGACGTGCTCGCGCAGGATGCGCACGGACGTCTTGATCATGTCGTTGTACGCGGCCGGCTTGGTGCGTGCCGACCGGATCATCGTGCGCAGCGTGCGCATCGACTCCTCGACGAGCGCCACGCCCAGTTCGTCCATCGACGCGAAATGACGGTAGAACGCCGTCGGCACGATCCCGGCCTGCTTCGCCACCTCGCGCAGGCTGAGCCCGGAGAACCCTCGTTCCGCCACCAGGTCCAGGGCGGCGTCCAGCAGCGCCTGCCGTGTGCGCTGCTTGCGCTCCTGCCGGGAAACGGGCTCCGTTGTCACGACGGACAGCGTAATCGCCTCCGCACTATCACCCACGTCACATCACCCTCCTCTCGCGTTGACAAGCGCGACCGTCGCCACTTCACTATTGAGTGTACAAGCGTTCACTGAATTTGGGAGAAGTGATGACGGCACTGGTACCGCGCAGGGCCAGGCGGCTGGCCTCGCTGGTCGAGGCCCTGCTCACGCCCCATGGCATGGACCGCTACCTCGAACTCGTCGATCCGATGCTGGTCCGCCGCGAGATCCGCGGCCTGGTCACCGACGTCCGCCGGCAGACATCCGACACGGTCACGCTGACCATCCGGCCGAGCCGGGCCTGGCGGGGACACGTCGCGGGCCAGTACGTGCGGGTGACCGTCGAGATCGACGGCGTCCGCCGGACCCGCTGCTACTCGCCAGCCGGTTCGGAGCACGACGGATCACTGGAACTGACCATCAAGGCCGACCCGCAGGGGCTCGTCTCGCGGCATCTGCACCGCACGGTCACCATCGGTTCCGTGCTCGGCCTGTCCACTCCGGACGGTGAGTTCACCCTGCCATCGCCGCGGCCCCGGCGGATCCTGCTACTGAGCGGCGGGAGCGGGATCACGCCCGTCCTGTCGATGCTGCGCACGCTGGCGGACGAGAAGTACGAGGGCGATCTCGCCTTCCTGCACTACTCCAACGGCGCCGAGGACGCGCTCTACCGCGCCGAGCTCGCCGGCCTCGCGCGCCGCCTGCCCGGCCTGCGGGTGATACACGCGTTCACTCACGCCAAGACCGGCGGCGACCTGCATGGGTTCTTCTCGAAGGAACACCTCGCCGAGGCCGCGCCGTGGTACCCGGACGCCGAAACCTTCCTCTGCGGTCCGAAGCCGCTGATGGATTCGGTCCGCGAAGTCTTCGAGGCCGACGGCCTGGGTGCACATCTGCACACCGAGGAGTTCACGCCGCCGGCGCTCACCTTCGACACCGAGAACGCCGAAGGGCAGGTGCGGTTCGCGCGCAGCGGCCGCGAGTTCGCCAACTCCGGGAAACCGTTGCTGGAGCAGGCCGAAGACGCGGGCCTCAGCCCGGAACACGGCTGCCGGATGGGCATCTGCTTCTCCTGCACGCAGATCAAGACCTCCGGCTGTGTGCGCAACGCCAAGACCGGCGAGACCTCGAGCGAAGAGAACGAAGAGATCCAGCTCTGCATCTCCGTCCCGGTCGGGGACGTCGAGATCAACGCTTAGAAAGGAATCCGGGATGACCGGCTTGCAGGACAAGCTCACCCCCGCCCAGGTCGAGGAGTTCGGCCGCGAACTGGACGAGATCCGGCAGCGGATCGTCGCCGATCTCGGCCAGGCCGACGTCGACTACATCCACAACGTCATCAAGACCCAGCGCGCGCTCGAGGTCGCCGGCCGCGGGCTGCTGTTCGCCGGGTTCTTCCCGCCGGCGTGGGTCGCCGGGGTGACCGCGCTCTCGGTGGCGAAGATCCTCGACAACATGGAGATCGGCCACAACGTCATGCACGGCCAGTACGACTGGACGCGCGACCCGGCGCTGAGCTCGCAGAAGTTCGAATGGGACACCGTCGCGCCGTCGGAGAACTGGCGTCACTCCCACAACTACATCCACCACACGTACACGAACATCCTCGACAAGGACCGCGACATCGGTTACGGCGTCCTGCGGATGGACACCGCGCAGAAATGGCACCCGTACTACCTGGGCAACCCGGTGTACGCGACGCTGCTCGCGCTGTTCTTCCAGTGGGGCGTCATGCTGCACGACCTCGAGTTCGACCGCGTCGTCAAGGGCGAGCGCAAGTGGTCGGACAACAAGGAGGTCGGCCTGAAGATGCTCAAGAAGGCGGGCCGCCAGGTCGGCAAGGACTACGTGCTCTTCCCGCTGCTGACCGGTCCGCTCGCGCCGCTGACCTTCCTCGGCAACGCCACCGCGAACCTGACCCGAAACCTGTGGGCGTTCTCGATCATCTTCTGCGGGCACTTCCCCGCCGACGTCGAGAGCTTCACCGAGGAGGAGACCGAGAACGAGTCGCGGGGCCAGTGGTACCTGCGGCAGATCCTCGGGTCGGCGAACATCACCGGCGGCAAGCTCTTCCACATCATGACCGGGAACCTCTCGCACCAGATCGAGCACCACCTGTTCCCGGACATCCCGGCGCGCCGCTACCCGGAGATCGCGGGCGAGGTGCGGGCGATCTGCGAGAAGTACGGCCTGCCGTACAACACCGGCCCGCTGCACAAGCAGCTGTTCTCGGTGGCCAAGAAGATCGTGAAACTGGCCCTTCCGTGGAACGGCGAGCCCCGCACACCGGCTACCGTGGAGAGCGACAAGACCCTCCGAGCGGCTTAAGGTGTCTGACATGGTCGGTCAGTTCGAAAGCACCAAGGACGTGGTCCAAGAGGTCACCGAGTCCGCGGCCACCCATATCGGCAACATCGCGACGATCATCACCGGCGCGATCCGGGACATCGCCCGCGAGACCGGCGACTGGCTGACGGACGTCATCGAGATGCGCGAGGCGTCCCAGCGGGCGCAGGCGGACGAGAACCGCGAGGACTAGCGGCAGGACTTGCGAAACACGGCCTGGTCAGGTCGCGAAAGCCACTTTCGGGACATCCGACGGCGCGAAAGTGGCTTTCGCGACATGCCGCGGGCCGTCCTTGTGAAAGTCCGGAAACGCGCTCAAGACGAAGATTACGGAAAACCGGATGGGCACGGGGCGGGTGGCCACGGCAGGCTGAAGCCGTGCTCACCCGCCTCGTCCTTCCTCGCCGCGTCCTCAGCGCCCAGCTGAGCCGCGCGTACTGGGCCGAGCTGGCGTGGGTGATCGCCGGCGCGCCGCTGACCCTGGTGTTCGTGGTGCTCGTCGTCGTCGGGTTGTTCCTCGGCGCCGGCCTGAGCCTGCTCACCATCGGGCTGCCCGTCCTCATCGGCGTCCTGGCGGGCGCGCGGCTGATCGGCATCGCCCACGTCGGCCTGGCGCGCGTCCTGCTCGGGACGAAGGTGACCCCGCCCGCCCGGCCGGAACTGCGGCCGGGGCTCTGGAACGGCGTCAAAGGACGGCTCGGGGACCCGCTCGGCTGGCGGTCGATCGCCTACCTGCTGATCCGGCTGCCGCTGTCCTTGATCGGGTTCTTCCTGGTCGCGGCCATGTTCGTGTACGCAGGGAGCACGCTGAGCTATCCGCTGTTCTGGTTCACCCTGAACGGCGAAGCCATGCCCACGTTCGACCTCCGCGTCGACACCTGGCCCCTCACCCTGCCGCTCGCCGCCACCGGGCTGGCCGTCCTGCTGGCGATGCCGTGGGTGGTCCACGGGCTCACCGAATTCGACCGCCTGCTGGTGCGCGGCGTCCTCGGCGCCGAGGACCTCTCCCAACGCGTGCGCGAGCTCGAACGCAGCCGCGCGACCGCGGTCGACGACGCGGCGCGGCGGCTGCGCCGGATCGAACGCGACCTGCACGACGGCGCGCAGGCCCAGCTGGTCGCGCTGGCGATGAAGCTCGGCATCGCGAAGGACGAGCTCGCCGGCGATGGTGACATCGAGCAGGTCACCGCCCTGGTCACCGCCGCACACGCCAGCGCGAAACAGGCTCTGGTCGAGCTGCGCGACCTCGCCCGCGGCATCCATCCCGCCGCGCTCGACGCGGGCCTCGACGTCGCACTGTCCACTTTGGCCGCGGGCTCGGGGATCGACGCGCGGATCACCGTGGACCTGCCGGAGCGGCCGTCGCCGTCGATCGAGACCATCGCCTACTTCACCGTCGCCGAGCTGCTGACGAATGCCGCCAAGCACACTTCCGCCGCGATCGAGGTCGACGTGGGTATCGTCGGCGAAGACCTGCGGCTCGTCGTGCGCGACGGCGGCGAAGGCGGGGCCCGGCCGGTACGCGGCGGCGGGCTCGCCGGGATCGCCGAGCGGCTCGCGACGGTGGACGGCGGGCTCGACATCGACAGCCCTCCGGGTGGGCCTACGGTGATCAGCGCGGGAATACCGATACGGAAATAGGGGGCGGCGTGCGCGTCGTGATCGCGGAGGATTCGGCAATCCTCCGGGCGGGGCTCGTCGAATTGCTGAACCTCCGGGGGCACGAGGTCGTCGCGGCCGTCGCCGACGGGGACAGCCTGTGCGCGGCGGTGCGCGAACACCGCCCCGATGTGTCCATTGTGGATATCCGGATGCCGCCGACGCACACCGACGAGGGGCTGCGCGCGTCCATCGCGCTGCGCGCGGAGCTGCCGGGGTGCGCGATCCTGCTGTTCTCGCAGTACGTCGAGACGCAGTACGCGACGGAGCTCCTCGCCGACCGCGCGGGCGGTGTCGGCTATCTGCTGAAGGACCGCGTCGCGGAGGTGTCGGATTTCCTCGACGCGCTCCGGCGGGTGGCCGACGGCGAGACCGTGCTCGACCCGGAGGTGGTCAGCCAGCTGTTCACCGCCACCCGGAAGACGGACGCGCTCGCCGGGCTGACGCCGCGCGAGCGTGAAGTGCTGGGTTTGATGGCCGAAGGACGGTCGAACTCGGCCATCGCGGCGGCGCTGTTCCTTTCGGCGGGCTCGGTGGAGAAGTACGTGTCGAGCATCTTCGGGAAGCTGGCGCTGCCGCAGTCCGAAGGGGACAACCGGCGGGTACTCGCCGTGCTGCGGTACCTGGAGTCCTAGGACGGCTCCACCGGCACGCCGTCCACCTCGGGCAGGCACAGCTGCACCCACGCGACATCCCGCCAGGCCCCGTGCTTGTAGCCGATCCGCCGGTACGTCCCCACCGGCTCGAATCCCAGCGCGCGGTGCAGCCCGGCGCTCGCGTCGTTCGGCAGCACCATGCCCGCGCAGAAGTTCCGGAAGCCGCGCGACGCCAGCTTGTCCAGCAGCGCCTGATAGAGCGCCCGCCCGCCACCGGTCCTCCGGCGGCCGAGCTCCAGATAGATGCTGACTTCACAGGACCACCGATAAGACGGCCGGCCGCTGAAGGGGCCTCCGTAGGCATAGCCGGCGACGCGGCCTTCGTCGTCTTCGAGCACGAGCCACGCGTGTGATCGCTGCGCCTTGGCGATGCGCTCGGCCATCTCGTCCGGCTTGGGCGGCTCGGTTTCGAACGAGATCACCGTGTCGGTGACATACGGCGCGTAGATCTCCGCGCACGCCGTCGCGTCGGCTTCCGTCGCTTCCCTGATCACCATGTCGACCATAGTAACCGAGGCTGCCACTATAGTAAGCAGCATGTCCGATCCCCTGTCCGCGTCGCTCGCCGCGACGCTCCAGTCCGCGAGACTCGACCAGAACCTTTCGGCCAACGCCCTCGCCGAGTCCTCGGGCGTGTCCAGGGCGATGATCGGCAAGATCGAACGGGGCGAGGCGCAGCCGACGGCGGTCCTGCTCAGCAGGCTTTCCGCCGCGCTCGGGATGACGCTGTCCGAGCTGATCGCCCGCGCCGAACACGGCGACCGGCGCCTCGTGCGCGCCGCCGATCAGCCGACCTGGACCGACCCCGACACCGGGTACGTGCGCCGCGCGGTCTCACCTTCGCTCGGCGGCCCGCTGGAACTGGTCGAGGTCGTGCTGCCCGCGGGCGCCGAGGTCGCCTTCCCCGCACACACCTATGCGCTGACCCATCACCAGATCTGGGTGCTCGACGGGCACCTGCGCTTCCGCGAGGGCGACGTCGAGCACGAACTCGACGCCGGCGACTGCCTCCAGCTCGGCACCCCCAAGCCGTGCGCCTACGTCAACCCGACCGGCGAACCGGTCCGATATCTGGTCGCGCTCGCCCGGCGGCACGCCTGATACTCGGGTGATGAACCACCGCGCCCTCGCCCACGTCGCGGCGAAAGCACGCGGCGGGCACGAGGCCGGGCTGCCGGTGACGCTGCATTTCCATCCGGACAGGTCCACAGTGGACGGCCGCCCGCTGCTGGCGGCGATGGCCGAGGACGGGTTCTACCGCAACCAGTTCGAAACCGGGACGAGCAATGGCGGGCTCACCGCGCGTCCCGGCGGAGACCGCTGGCACTGGGAAAGCCGGATGTTCGGCGGCGCCTACGACGACGCGCCCGCCGCCGAACGGCCCAAGTACGGCGCCTTGAACTTCCGCCGCCGCGCGGTCGGCGGCGCGCCGAGATTCGGCTCCGCCCATTTCCGGATGGCCGCGCACACCCTCGGCAGGACGACGTTCTGCTATCCGGACAGCGTGCTGAACCCGGCGGATTTCGGCTGCGGCACCAGGGTTTCCGCCCTGATCGAGCTGGCGGCCCGCGACGACACCGACCTTCTCGACGACTACATCGAGGCACACGTCCACGGGCCGATCGACCTCACGAAGGACGTCGAAGCCCTCGTACTCGACCCGAGCCACCGCGGCACCGACGTCGAGAAGGCCGCGTCGAGACTCGGCTGCCCGGTCGAATGGCATCCCGGTTTCCGCCTGTCCGCCGAAGAACTCGCCCGCCATCCGGCGTACCGCGGTCCCGAATTCGTCGAACTCGGCCTGGCGCTGGCCGAAGACGGCTACCTCGACCCGCGCGTCCTCGGCGAAGCCCGCGACGTCGACCAGCAGGCCCTCAAACGCGTCTGGCACTACGTCGCCCGCTTCGGGGCACTACCGTGAAGAGCATGTACTCCACGGAGATCGAGGTGCGCACCGGCAGCGTGGCCGTGGTGCACGACCTGACCAAGGACGCCGAGGCCTTCCTGCGGGACGCGGACGCCGAAGACGGGATCCTGCACGTCTTCGTCCCGCACGCGACCTCCGGGCTGGCGATCCTCGAAACCGGCGCCGGCAGCGACGAAGACCTGCTCACGGCGCTCGACGAACTGCTCCCCCGCGACGGCCGCTGGCGGCACCAGCACGGCAGTCCCGGTCACGGCCGTGACCACGTCCTGCCCGCGCTGCTGCCGCCGTTCGCGACGATCCCGGTGCTCGGCGGAGTGCTGACGCTGGGCACCTGGCAGTCGGTCTGCCTAGTGGACACCAACCTGGACAACCCGGTCCGGCGCGTCCGCTTCAGCCTTCTGGAGGGCTGACCGGCCCGGCCACAGCGCGAGGACCAGCCCCGCCGCGAGCAGTCCGCCGAGCACCCACACCCCGGTCGCGACGTCCGGCGCGCCGGGCACGCCCTGCAACAGGCTCCGGAGCCCTTCGGCCGAGAACCGGAACGGCGTCCAGGACCACAGCACCGCGCGGTACGCGGGGTTCAGCAGCTCCGGCACCTGACCCGCGACGGCGGGCGCGACCAGGTACAGCGGGCCGAGGATCGCCATCGCCCGTACGCCGAGCAGCCGCAGCAGCCCGGTCTGCAGGGCGGCGAACCCGGTCGAGGTCAGGAAAAGGAAGCCGAGGACGTCCCAGCCGAGCGGCAGCGACGAGTCCCACAGCTTCAGGAATCCGGCCAGCGCACCGGTGACCAGCACACCTGCCGAGACGATCTGCGTGAAGCGCGCGGCGACTCCCGCGTCCCGGCCGATCCGCCGTCCGGCCAGGATCAGTACTGCGCCCGCGGCCAGGCAGCCGACCCACGCCAGCGCGCTCAGCGCGAGCGGCGCGACCCGGCCCGCCGCGCTCGCGGGGTGCAGCGTCTCGACCTTGGGCGTCCCGCCGATGGCTTGCGCGGCGCCGGTCAGGACCTGTTGCGCGAGCTGCGTTCCGGACGGATTCACCGCCCCGGAGACCACGACCGTCGACGGCAGTTCGAGGACGCCGTAGACCTCCTTGTCCTCCAGCAGTTCCCGGCCTTCCGCCGGGGAGGTCACCCGCCACGAGACCTGGCCTCCGCCATGGGACGCGATCCCGTTCGCGGCCGCCTGGAGCGGTCCAGGGGGCGCGGCCACCGCGACAGGCAGCCCGTCGGGCGCGACGGTGGCCTGCGCGCCGAAGGTGAGAAAGCCGAGCACGACGGCGACCAGCGCACCGGCCACCGCGGCGAGTAAGGCGAAGGCCCCGGCGGGGCGGCGGTTCGACATGACCGTCCTCCATTTATTCGTCATCTGTTGAATTAGCTGCCAAGGTAAGCCTCCCGGCCACGGAAGTCAACAGACGTTGAATTAGCTCACCGGTACCGTCGGCCGCGTGACTACTCCGCATCGGCTCGTGCTGTGGGACATCGACCAGACCCTCGTGGACCTGCGCGGCGTCGGCGCCGCCTGGTACACGACCGCGCTCGCCGAGGTCGCCGGCGTCGAACTGAGGGCGTTGCCGAATTTCGGCGGCCGCACCGAACGCGCCATCAGCGCCGACATCCTGACCTCGCACGGCGTCGAGCCCACCGAGGAGAACGTGCGCAAGCTCTGGCTCGCGCTGATCGCGGTCTCCGAGAGCCACGCCCCGACGCTGGCTTCGAGCGGCCGGGCGCTCCCAGGCGCGAAGGACGCGCTGAACACCTTCGCGACGCAGGGCGGCATCGTCCAGACCCTGGTCACCGGGAATCTGCCGGAGATCTCCGTGCACAAGCTGACCGCGTTCGACCTGCACGAGCACGTGGACTTCGAGATCGGCGGCTACGGCTCGCTCTCGGCGCACCGCCCCGATCTGGTGCCCGCCGCCGTCGGCCACGCTTCGGCGAAACACGGCACCGAGTTCGCGCCGGCGTCGGTCGTCGTCATCGGCGACACCCCGGACGACGTACGGGCCGCTCTCGACAACGGCGCCGTCGCGGTGGCCGTGGCGACCGGGCAGTTCAGCGCGGAGGAACTGGCCGCCGCGGGCGCGCACACCGTGCTCGCGGACCTGTCCGACCTGGCAGCGGTGCGTGCGGCCGTGCTCGGGGACGTTAACTAAGCTCGCTTCATGGCATACCCAGGCGGTGGCAACGGCTGGCCGGAGCAGCAACCACAACAGCCCTACCAGCAGCAGGGCTACCCGCAGCAGTACCCCCAGCAGCAGTACCAGGGTTACCAGCAGTTCCCGCAGCAGACGTACCAGGGTTTCGCGCCGGAGCCGCCGAAGAAGGGCAACAAAGGGCTGTGGATCGGCCTCGGCGCGCTCCTCCTGGTGATCGCCGTCGGCGCCACGCTGTTCTTCGTCCTGCGTGACGGCGAAGAGCCGCAGCCCCAGGCCGGGCCGCCTTCCTCCGCGCCGGTGCCGCCGTCGTCTTCGGCGTCGAAGCCGCCGTCCTCGAGCAGTGATGCCCCGAAGGACAACAAAGTCCCCTCGACGACGCCCGGCTGGCAGGGGATCCTGTCAGTGAAGGACAAAACCGCCTATGACCTGCCCCCGTCGGGCTGGGAGACCAAGCCGGGCTATGTCACCGGGAACACCGAGCGGGACATGAAGATGGTGATCCACGAAGCGATGAGGTACAAGCTCGGCGCTTGCCCCGACGTCAGCGGTTCGCACCGGGGACTGGTCGGCTTCGCCACCGCGGACCAGATCCCCGTCGAGAACGCCGCCCGGGGCGCTGTCCGGCTCTGGATCCAGTCCGCCACCGGCAAGGCCGACGTGCCGCTGCCCGAGCTCAAGCAGATCACCATCGCCGGCGGCACGATCCAGGCGCTCAGTTCCTCCGCCTCGTTCACCCCGAGCGAAGGCGAAGGTTGCCGGGCTCCGAGCGTGAAGGTCACTTCGGCGGCCTTCAAGAACGGTGAGCAGACCATCTGCTTCGTGATGGTCCTCGACCAGGGCACCCCGGACGCCCTGCCCGAAGCGGACGCGCAAATGATCCTCGCGAGTTTGAGGCCGCAGCAATGACCGGCCCCGGTGGGCGGAACGACGAACCTCGGCAGTGGTTCGTCGATCCCCTCACCGGGCAGCCGCTCGAAACCGAGGCCGAACGGACGAGACCGCTTCCGGTCGTCCGGGACGCCGTCCCGCCGCGCCGTCGCCTGCGCCTGAGGCCGACGCTGGGCGTCCTCGGGCTGGCCGTCGTCCTCGCCGTCGGCGCGACGGCCACCTACCAGGCGAAGACCGCGCCTCCACCGCTGTCCGCCCACGACCTCGTCCTGCCCGACCCGGTGCCCGCCACGCGGATCCAGCCGGTGATCGCGGGCTGGCAACCGGTGGTGTCCGGCGATCACCCGTTCGTCTACGACGTCCCGCCCGATTGGACGCTCGAAGAGCCCGACGTCGCCATCGGCTACGAGACCCCGGCCGGGGACCTCGTCACCCTGCAGGGGGTCGCGCGGTTCCGCCGGGCGTTCTGCCCCAACACCGATCTCTCGGCACGTGCGACGGCGGGATTCACCACGATCGACGAAGGCGAAGTCGGCAGCCTCGCCCAGGCCGCCGAGGAAACGACGCTGCGCTGGGCCGAAGCGGCGTACGGACGCTCCGCGACGGCGGAGATCGGCGAACCCGGGCCGGTGCCCGTCCTGGACGGCGGGACGACCGCCACCGCCGTGACCACCTCCGTCGTCCCCGCCCCGGACGGGCCGTGCCCCGCCCCGTCGGTCGCGATCACCGCGATCGCCCTCCCGTTGCGCGCGCTGCCCGGATCCGGCCGCTACCACGTCCTCCTCGTACTGGCGGACCAGGAGATCCCCGGTGCGATAGCCAGCGGTGTCGTCCTCAAGATGGGTGAGAGCATCCGTCGCGAGTAGCACTCCCCTAAGGGATAAATGGGTCCCGTGCCGGATGTGTCCGAGCACCTCCCGGACCTAATTTGAGTTCCATGCCAAAAGGGGGAAGCGGGACGGCCGCGCCGGGCCGGACACGCAAGATCATCACGGTGCTGAGGCACCGGCTGCCGTTCACCAGCCTCGTCACGCTGACCATGCTCGCGCTCGCCTTGGCCACGGGCGCGCTCTGGTCGGCCGCCGAGGACCGCGCGGTGTACCCGTACATCGCGTATGGGCTGCCGTCGCTCGAATCAGGCCGGTGGTGGACCTTGTTCACCGGACCGCTGTTCGCGGTCGTCCCGCTGTACTACCTGCCGATGGTGCTCAGCTTCGCGTTGTTCGCCGGGTTCGCGGAATGGCGGCTCGGCACCCGGCGGGCGATGGCCGTCGCCATCGGCGGCCAGTTCGTCAGTGTCCTGGTGGCGGTCCAGTTCCTGGCGCTGAGCCGCAACTCCGGCTGGGAATGGGCGGAACGGGTCGCCACCAGTCTCGACGTCGGGTTCTCCGGCGGCGCGCTCGCCGCGGTCGCGGTCGCCAGCGCCACCCTGCGCCCGCCGTGGCGCCTGCGGTTGCGCGCCGGGCTGTGCGTCTACGCCGGGGTCGCGATCATCTTCGTCGGCACGCTGGCCGACCTCGTGCACTTCTTCGCCCTCGTCCTCGCCCTGCCGTTCGGCCGGAAGTTCCTCGGTGCCAAGGATTCCTCGCGCGAACGGCGGCCCAGCCTGCGCGAGTGGCGGTTCTACGTCATGGCGGGCCTGCTGGTGCTGACGGTCGCCGAACTGGTGATGTCCTTCGTACCGGGCAACGGTCCCTTCGGTTCGTCCGAAGAGCTTTCGCTGTCCACCTGGGAAGTCGTCGTCCTGTGCCTGATCGTGGTGCCGATCCTGAACGGCCTGCGCAAGGGCAGCCAGGTCGCCTGGTGGTGCGCGATGATCCTGACCTCGTTCGTCATCCTGCAGGTGATGGTCTACGGCGGGGTGCTCACGCTGGCGGAGATCTTCGGCGAGGACGCCGGCGTGGTGGATCCGCCGCTGTTCTTCGTGGACAACCTGCTCTGGACGGTCGAATTCGCCCTGCTGGTCTCCTCCCGCGGCGCCTTCCGCGTGCCGTCGCGGCGGAAATGCCGCCGCCTCGGCCGGATGGGCAACCCCGCGCTGGCCCGCACGCTGCTCAGCCGCCACGGCGGGAGCACGCTTTCGTGGATGACGACCTGGCCGCAGAACTCGTACTTCGTGGCCGCGGACGGCAAGTCCTACCTCGCCTACCGGCGGCACGCGGGGGTCGCCATCGCCCTCGGCGACCCGATCGCCCCGGACGGCGCCGCCGACCGGACGATCGCCGAGTTCATCACGATGTGCGAGAACACCGGTCTCGTGCCGTGCCTGTTCTCCGCCACCGGCGACACCACCGCCAAGACCGAAGAGCTGGGCTGGAAGCAGGTCCAGGTCGCCGAAGACACCCTGATCGAACTGGAGACGCTGGAGTTCCGCGGCAAGCGCTGGCAGGACGTGCGGACCGCGCTCAACCGGGCCAAGAAGGACGGCATCGAGTTCCGGCTCGTGCGGCTCGCCGATCAGCCGCGCGCGGTGATCTCGCAGGTCCGCGCGATCTCCGAGGAGTGGATCAGCGACAAGGGCATGCCGGAAATGGGCTTCACCCTCGGCGGCGTCGACGAGGCGATGGATCCCGAGACCCGGGTGGGTCTCGCGGTGGACGCCGACGGCGTGGTCCACGGCGTGACGTCGTGGCTGCCGGTGTACACCGGCGCGGGCGCGATCGGCGGCTGGACCCTCGACGTCATGCGCAAACGCGCCGACGGGTTCCGCCCGTCGATGGAGTTCCTGATCGCGTCTTCGTGCCTGGCCTTCCGCGAGGAAGGGGCGAAGTTCGTCTCGCTGTCCGGTGCGCCGCTGGCGAGCTCCGGCGAACCCGCGCACGCCGTCGAGCGGGTGCTCGACGCGCTCGGCACGATGATGGAACCGTTCTACGGCTTCCGTTCGCTGCACGCGTTCAAGGCGAAGTTCCAGCCGCGCCACGTGCCGCTGTACCTCGCGTTCCGCGACGAGGCGGACCTACCGCGGATCGGGATCGCGCTCGGCCGGGCGTATCTGCCGAACACCGGGCTGCTGCGGCTGGCGAAGCTCGCGCGGTCGGGCAAGAAGCCTCAGCGCCTGTTGGGGAACCCGCGTCCACGATCGTCGTCGACAGGCCGCGATCTGGTATCCCACGTCACGATGAGCGAACAGGGCGCCCTGCCACCGCGATAGTGGGGCCTACGGCCGGCGCGGGTTCCCGGGTGCGCTCTCCGCTCCGCCTGCAGCCTCAGCGCAACGTCGACGGTGGCGGCGTGATGGTCTTGCGGTCGGCCTCCGGGACACCCCGGTAGGTCTTGAGGATCTTCAGGATCAGCTCGCGGTCCGCACCGCCCGGCGCGTCCTGGCCCGAATAGACGGCCAGGGCCGCCGAGGCTTCGCCCAGCTCCGGCGCGAGCACACCGACCAGGGCGCGCCGGGCGCCACAGGGCCCCGGCGGGGTGACGACCTCCGCGAAAACGATGCTGGCGGGGACCTTCTTGCCGGTGCCGAGGGTGAATTCGGCCTGCTGGGGCGGTTCCGGGGTGATCTTGGCGGTCAGCGGGCCGTTCTCCGGGTTGTACGCACTGATGGCGAGATCGTCGACCGCCTTCTTCGCGGCGGCGGCGGGATCGGAGACCTTGATGTTGGCCACGCCGGCGCCGCCGACCCTGCTTCCCTTCTCCTGCGGGCAGTAACCCTCGCCGACGAAGGCGCTGGCGACCATGGTGATTCCCGGGACCTGGGTGCCCTTTTCCCAGCCGTGGATCGTGCCGGGTTTCGGCGTCCAGTTCGGCGGGACGTCGTAGGCGTAGACGCCGTCCTTCCCGGCCACCGACTGCCAGCCTTCGGTCACCGGCGGCGCGACGACCCGGGGCGAAGGCGTGTAGACGACCGGAGCCCTGGTGGTCGGCGCGCTGCTGTCCGACGAGCTGCCGCCGTTGTTCGCGAGCGCGGCGACCGTGATGACGCCGAGCGTCGCGAAGAAGCCGTACATGGCCCTTCGCCCGCTCCGCGACATCGGCTGCTTCGTGGGCTTCTCCGGCTCCGGCTCGGCTGGCGCCGGAGTCTCGGGAGCGGGCGTGTAGCCGGACGAGTCCGAGGGCTGATAACCCCCGAACCCGTCCAGCGCCGCGTTGTCCTCGTAGCCCGGGGAATCCCGGCGCTTCTTGCCGAACATTACGAACGGACGAGTTTGACCAGGTGCTCCACGACCGCGTCGACGGCGATCTCCTCGCGCTCGCCGGTGCGGCGGTCCTTGACCTCGACGACACCGTTCGCCAGGCCGCGCCCGACGACGAGGATCGTCGGCACACCGACGAGTTCGGCGTCCGCGAACTTCACGCCGGGGGTGGCCTTGCGGTCGTCGAGGACGACCTCGATACCGGCGGCGTCCAGTTCGGCGGCGAGCTTCTCCGCGCCCGCGGCGACCGTCTCGTCCTTGCCCGCGATGACGACGTGCACGTCGAACGGCGAGACCTCGCGCGGCCAGACGATGCCGAGGTCGTCGTGGTTCTGCTCGGCGAGCACGCCGACCAGCCTCGAGACGCCGACGCCGTACGAACCCATGGTGATGCGGATGGGCTTGGAGTCCGGGCCCAGCGCGTCGAGCTCGAACGCGTCCGCGTACTTGCGGCCCAGCTGGAAGATGTGCCCGATCTCGATCCCGCGGGCGGCGACCAGGGTGCCCTTGCCGTCGGGCGACGCGTCGCCCTCGCGGACTTCGGCGGCCTCGATCGTTCCGTCGCCGGTGAAGTCGCGGCCCGCGACCAGGTCGATCACGTGGTGGTCGCGCTCGTCGGCGCCGGTGACCCAGGCGGTGCCGTCGACGACGCGCGGGTCGAGCAGGTAGCGGACGCCGTTGTCCTTCAGCGCCTTCGGGCCGATGTAGCCCTTGACGAGGAAGGGGTTCTTGGCGAAATCGGCCTCTTCGAGCAGCTCGAACTCGGCGGGCTCGAGCGAAGCTTCGAGGCGCTTCGTGTCGACCTCGCGGTCGCCGGGGAGGCCGATGGCCAGCAGCTCCCACTCCTTCGCGCCCGGCTGGCGGGTCTTCACCAGGACGTTCTTGAGCGTGTCCGCGGCGGTGAAGGTGCGGCCGAGATCGGCGTTGTTGAGGAACACGACCAGCGACTCGATGGTCGGAGTGTCCGGCGTGTGGTGGATCTTCGCCTCGGGCAGGCCCTCGATCGGCTTCGCCTCGGGAGCGGGCGTGGTGACCGCTTCGACGTTGGCCGCGTAACCCGATTCGGTGCTGCGGACGTAGGTGTCCTCACCCGTCTCGGCGACGGCGAGGAACTCTTCGGAGGCCGAGCCGCCCATCGCGCCGGAGGTCGCCTTGACGACGACGTACTCGATACCGAGGCGGTCGAACAGCTTCGTGTACGCCTGGCGGTGCAGCTCGTACGACTTGGTCAGGCCCTCGTCGTCGAGGTCGAAGGAGTAGGAGTCCTTCATGACGAACTCGCGACCGCGCAGGATGCCGGCCCGGGGGCGCGCCTCGTCGCGGTACTTCGTCTGGATTTGGTACAGCACGACCGGATAGTCCTTGTACGAGCTGTATTCACCCTTCACGGTGAGCGCGAAGAGCTCTTCGTGCGTCGGGCCGAGGAGGTAGTCGGCGCCCTTGCGGTCCTTGAGGCGGAACAACGCGTCGCCGTACTCGGTCCACCGGCCGGTGGCCTCGTAGGGCTCTTTCGGCAGCAGCGCGGGGAACTGGATCTCCTGCGCGCCGATGGCGTTCATCTCTTCGCGGACGACGTTCTCGATACGGCGCAGCACCCGCAGGCCCAGCGGCAGCCAGGAGTAGCCGCCCGGGGCGACCCGGCGGACGTAGCCGGCGCGTACCAGGAGCCGGTGGCTCGGTACCTCGGCGTCCGCCGGATCCTCACGCAGGGTGCGAAGGAACAACGACGACATCCTGGTGATCACTACTGGGCTCCTCGCTGGAATTACGTGCTTAGACGTTCTGCGCAGCGTAGTCACCCCGCCCCGGGCCGGTTCAACCGGTTATCGCGGGCGCCCGGTTTTGTCGGTGGGTGCGGCTAGCGTGCCGCCATGGGTATCGAACTGGGCATGATCACGATCGACTGCGCGGATCCGCGCGGGCTCGCGGCGTTCTGGACGAAGGCGCTCGGGGTCGAGGTGGATCAGGACCACGGCGGCGAGTTCCTGATCCTGCATGCCAAGAAGGAGAACGGGCCGGTGTTCGCCTTCCAGCGGGTGCCGGAGGAGCGGGCGGGCAAGAACCGGGTCCACATGGACTTCGGTACCGACGACATGGAGAAGGAGGTGGAGCGTCTGGTCGGGTTGGGCGCGAAGAAGCTGGACAGACACGAGATGCCGGGCTTCGCCTGGACGGTGCTGGCCGATCCCGTCGGCAACGAGTTCTGCGTCGCGGCCCACGGAGGGTGACGCCGGTCGCGGCGGCCAGAATGGCGGCATGACGGAGCGAGCCATCCTGCCCTGGTCCGATATCGAGCTGCCCGAGGGCCTGAACGCGCGGCTCTACGACGGTCTGGGCCCGCTGCCGGACGAGGGCCTCGATGAGGTCGAGGTCTACGTGCTGCCCTACGACACCGGCGCCGAGCCGATGAAGCTGCTCTCGCGGCTTCCGTCGCTGAAGCTCGTGCAGTCGTTGTCGGCCGGGGTGGAGAAGCTGATCCCGCTGGTGCCGGCGGGGGTGAAGCTGGCCAACGGCCGCGGCCTGCACGACCTCAGCGTGGCCGAACACGCGCTGGCGCTGATCCACGCCTCGCAGCGGGATCTGCCGCGCTGGTTCGCGCAGCAGGCGACGGCGTCGTGGGAACGCGAGCACACGCGTTCGCTGGCCGACAGCCGGGTGCTGCTGGTCGGTCACGGTTCGATCGGCCAGGCCATCGAGCGGCAACTGGTCGCGGCCGAGGCGGTCGTAACCAGGGTGGCGAGCACGGCCCGGCCCGCGGAGCGCGTGCACGGCGTGGGTGAGCTGGCCGAACTGCTGCCGTCCGCCGACATCGTGGTCCTGATCCTGCCCGAAACGCCCGCGACCATGGGCCTGTTCGGCGCCGCGGAGCTCGCCGCGCTGCCGGACGGCGCCCTGGTCGTGAACGTCGGGCGAGGCTCGGCGATCGACACCGCGGCGCTCACGGCCGAGACCGTCTCCGGGCGGTTGCGTGCCGCGCTGGACGTCGTCGACCCGGAACCGCTGCCCGCCGGGCATCCACTGTGGACCACGGCGGGCGTGATCGTCACGCCGCATGTCGCGGGCGGTTCGGCGTCGTTCTACCCGCGCGCGAAGCGGCTGGTCGCCGAGCAGTTGCGCCGGTACGCCGCCGGTGAGGAGCCGCTGAACCTCGTGAGCGGCATGGACGGTTAGAACCGTCCTGGCCACTCACGAGCCGGGCAGCTGCCGCGCCGAGGTGTCGCCCCGCCGGTGGCGTTGCGAAAGCCACTTTCGCAACGTTGAAGGTTGCGAAAGTGGCTTTCGCAACGGGGCCCCGGCCCCAGTGAAGTAGCGACGGCTCTAGTCGAGGCCGATGTCGCGAAAGCCACTTTCGGGACACCTGACGTCGCGAAAGTGGCTTTCGCGACACACACCTCGACGCCACTAGACGACCCGGCGCCCGAACCGGAAGGGTACAAGTCGAACAGAGCGCCACCAGCAAGACGCGAAAGGGCCTTTCGCCGGCATCAGACGCAGCGAAAGCTCCCCTTCAGCGCAGCTGTGACGAGCCGCTGAACCTCATGAGCGGTATGGACGGTTAGAACCGTCCTGGCCACTCACGAGCCGGTCTGCTGCCGCGCGGAGAGCGGACACACGTTCGCCGCCCCTGCGCGAAGGTGAGGGCCGCAGGCACAAGGTCGTCTGTGAAGGGTTTGGGACACTCAACGTCCCGATCCTTCATAGACGGCGCCGGCCGCCGCGCTACTGCCAGTGCGTCCGGTAAGCGAGCCACTCGCGCATCGCCGCCGCGAGACGGCGCTGCGCCGCGCGCACACCCGTCGTCGCGGGCGGTTCCGGTAAGCGGGACGCTCGTTCGGCGTGCCCGGCCAGCGCGACGCCGAACGCGGTGACCGCCCAGACCGGGACCCCGGCCAGCACGGGGCGCCGCCGGAGCAGGCGGTCGACGTCGGCGGGTTCGTGTCCGGCGTCGAGCAGGTACGGGACGAGCGCGACCAGATCGAGCCAGCCCGCGCCCCGCGCCGGGTAGCGCCAGTTGGTGACCAGCACCCGGCCAGGCCCGGTCCGCACCAGGTATTCGGGCTGGATGTCGTTGTGCAGCAACGTGTCCCCGGCCGACCAGGGATGCCACGACGTCTCCAGCTGGACGAGCCGGTCGAGGTTGCGGACGGCCCAGCCGTCGAGGTCGTCCGGCGGTTCCTTCGCCAGTTCGTGCCAGCCCCGCAGGAGCGGGCCGAGGTCGTCGAGGGCGTCCGGGACGTCGGGCAGCGGACACGGTGTGAGCGTGCGCCTGAGCGCGCCGAAGGTGGCCAGCACCGCGGAAAGGTCCGGCGATCCGGGGCGCAGGTTCGGCCTGGTGCCGTCGAAATCGGCGAACGCGAGCACCAGCCATTCACCGTCCACAAAGGACAAAAGCTTCGGCGTGGGTGCCTCCGCGGGAAGCCGCCGCGCGATGGCGGCCTCCGTCCGGTAGCCGCCCGCGCGCGGGCTGTCCGCGGGGATCGCCTTCAGGAAGACCCAGCGATGATCGCGTTCGAGTTCGAGCCGCGCGGCGACACCGCCGTCGAATTCCGGGGTCTGCCACAGCGAACGACGGACCGCCGACCCGAGCTCACGCTCCACGGCGTCACGCGTCGCCGACGGCAGGTCGTGCCAGCCGAGGCGTGCGGAAACCGGCAACGCCCTACCACCCCCAGCGATCTCATCCGAGAAGATCGACTGTACCGAAATCCGCCCTTTCGGGTGACAACCGGTCAGGTCGGAACGGGCTTCACGTACCCGGCCCAGCGCTGGAACTCGCTGAACCCGACGCGCTCGTAGACCCCGAGGGCTCGGTGGGTGTTGTCCTGGTCGACGTTGAGCGAAGCCCGCTGGAAACCGTCCGCCTTGGCCTGGACGAGCGTGTGCCCGAGCAGCGCGCCCGCGATCCCGCGCCCGCGAAGGCCCGCGTCGGTCGCGACGTGGCTGACGTACAGATCCTTCACGCCGGTGGCCGCCGTATCGGAGGCGAAGTGGGCGCTCAGCACCATCGCGACCACCCGGTCCCTGTCCGGGCTCAGCAGCAGGAACGACAGGTGCGGCTGGAAGTCCTTCGCACCGACGACCAGATGCCGCCAGGCCTCCGGGGACTGCTCCGTGCTTCCCCAGTGGTCGGCGAAGGTCTCGTTACGGGACCGCAGCGTGAGGGCTTCGTACTTCTGCTCGTACGCGACGAGCGGGAACTCCTCGGGCAGCGGTTTCAGCGGCGGGATCGAGCCGAGGTCGGCCCGCATGTCGACGAACCACCGGGCGTGCTCGTACCCGGCGTCCACGAGTACTTCGGAGAGCCAGCGCTGCTTGGTGTTGGCCGCGGCGTGCAGCTCCAGCGGTACGTCCGGGTGGGACTTCGCGTGGAGCGCCTTGCCCGCCTCCTCGAACCAGCCGGTGAGGCGCGCGGCGATCGCGTCGTCGCGGTACGCGGGGTGGACGAGCGTCTCGACCCGCATCATGTGCACCGGATCGGCCGCGTCACGCTTCCGGAGCAGACCGTAGGCGACCAGCGTTTCGCCGTCCCACGCGCTGGTGGACGCCGTCGGCAGGTCGACGGTCGGCGTACCGATCTCTTCGGCGAGATCCTCCGCGCTGTAGTGCTCCTCGATCGGCTCGACACGCTCCGCCTCGGCGAAGGTCTCGGCCAGTCGCGGCATGTCGTCCATGGTCAGCGGGCGCCAGGTCAGGCTCATGCGGACGAGGCTAAGCCCGCGCCTCGGGGTGACGCACCCCATTTAGTTACGCTTCCGTGGTGCTCGTGCTCCTCCCCCCTTCCGAGACCAAGGCCGCCGGCGGCACCGGCGCGCCGCTGGACCTCGACGCGCTGTCGTTCCCGGAGCTGAACCCGACCCGGGCGAAGCTGGCCGACGCGCTGACCGAGCTGGCCGCCGACGTCCCGGCCAGTGTCGCCGCGCTGGGCATCACGCCGCGGCAGGCCGACGAGGTCGCCCGCAACGCCGAGCTGTGGACGTCCCCCACGATGCCCGCGCTGCGCCGCTACACCGGGGTCCTCTACGACGCGCTCGACGTGAAGTCGTTCACCAAGGCGACGCTGGCGAAGGCCGAGAAGCGCCTCGCCGTCGCTTCAGCGCTGTTCGGCGTGGTCGCGGCGACCGACCCGATCCCCGCGTACCGGCTTTCGGGCGGCAACGCGCTGCCGTCGCTCGGCACCGTCCGCAGCGTGTGGAAGCCGGTCCTCGAACCGGCGCTCCAAGCCGTCGAGGGGCTCGTCGTCGACCTGCGGTCCGGGACCTACTCGGCGCTGGCGAAGCTCCGCCCCGACGCGGTGACCGTGCGCGTCGTGACCGAGGACGCGAAGGGCAACCGGACCACGGTGAGCCACTTCAACAAGGCGTACAAGGGACGGCTGGCCGCGGAACTGGTGAAGTCGCGCAGCGAACCGTCCACTGTGGAGCAGCTGATGCGGGTCCTGACGAAGGCGGGCCTCGACGTCGAGCGCACCGGTGACCACAGTATCGAGCTGCTCACCGGCGACGGGGCGCATTAGTTCCGTACCCCTACGGGCTTCTTCCTCGGTTGTTCCGCCAGGTGCACATGCGGAAAGTGATTTCCAGCCACCTGGAAAGGAACCACCGTGAACAGAAGACAACGGCTGCTGGGGATCGCCACCGCCACCCTCGGCTGCCTCTCGGTCCTCCTGCCCGCTCCGGCGGCCGCCGCGAACCTGCCCGCCGTCACCCCGACGGATCAAGCGGTCGTCCCCGGTGGACTGCACACGAACTCCATCGGCGGCACCCCCGCCTCGGTCAAGGACCATCCCTTCATCATCGCGGGCCTGCGCGAAGGGGGAACGCGGCCGCAGGGCCAGACCTGCACGGGTTCGGTCGTCGCGCCGCGCAAGATCCTGATCGCGGCGCACTGCAAGGACGCGGCAGGCGAGAAGTCCTTCCTCTACGGGCTGGACGATCTCAACGCCGGTGGCGGGACGCGGATCGGTGTCGTCAGCTACGAGAAGCACCCGAAGTACGTCAACTTCGATCAGGGTTACGACGTCGCGGTGGTCACCACGGACGCCGACATCCCGGTGCCGGGCGGCCAGTACGCGAAGGTCGCGACCTCGGCCGACACGGAGTTGCACAAGCCGGGCAAGTCGGGGCTCGGGCTCGGCTACGGCAAGAAGGACCACAACGACGACACCCGCAACGTCGAGCTGCACAAGTTCACGCTGCCCATCGTCCAGGGCGGCAACTGCAGCGGGGTCGGCGCGGGTTTCAAAGACGCGACGATGATCTGCAGCGGCTACAGCGACGGCCGCGTCACGATCCTGCCCGGCGACAGCGGCGGTCCGCTGATCGTGGACGGCAAGGTCGTCGGTGTCGCTTCCTGGAGCCGTAGCGACTTCAAGTGGTACAGCGTGTACGGCAGGCTCAACAACGAGATGGGCGACTGGGTCAAGCAGCAGATCGGCGAGCCGCAGAACCCGGAGAAGTTCTCGCTCGGCGTGACGCCGTCGGCCCTCAAGGTCGAGCCTGGCAAGTACGTTTCGGCCACGGTGACCAGCAAGCCGGGCAAGAACGGCGCGGAGAAGGTCGATCTCAGCGCTACGGGACTTCCCGAGGGCGCGACGGCCACGTTCCAGCCCTCGTCCATCACCTCGGGTGAGTCGGCGAAGGTGAGCATCGAGGTGCCCGCCGGAACGGCCGAAAAGGACTACGCGGTCACGATCTCGGGCAAGGGCACCACCGACACCGCGACCACGAACCTGACGCTGACCGTCGGCGACGGCGCGCCGCAACCCGGCGAGCTCAAGGTCGCCCTGAGTCCCACCAGCGGGACCTCGCAGCCCGGTTTCTTCAGCAACGTCACGGTTTCCGCCACCGGGGGCACGGGCGCGATCACACTGTCGGCGTCCGGGCAGGGGCTGCCGTTCGCACCGTTCTTCAACCCGAAGACGATCTCGAGCGGCGGCAGTTCGACCATGCAGGTGGTCGCGCCGTTCCAGCGGGGCACGTACCCGGTGACCGTCACCGCGACGGACTCGGCGGGCAAGACCGCCACCGCCACCTATACCCTCACCGTCCAGTAAGCGAATGCGCGTGAAGGCCCCCTTCCCTCGGCTGAGCCGAGGGAAGGGGGCCTTCACGCGCTTGCCAGGACAGCCATGGCGGCGTTGTGGCCGGGGATGCCCGAGACACCGCCGCCCCGCACGGCCCCCGCACCGCAGAGCAGGACCCGCTCGTGCGCGGTCTCGACACCCCAGCGACCCACCTGGGCGGCCTCCGCCGCATAAGGCCACGACAGATCGCGATGGAAGATGTGTCCCGCGGGCAGTCCCAGCTCGGCTTCGAGGTCCAGGGGCGTCTTCGCCTCGACGCACAAGCCGCCGTCCGGCGACCGCAGCACACAGTCCTCGATCGGCTCGGCCAGCACACTGTCCAAAGAGGACAACGTCGCCCGCAGCGCCTCGTCACGCGCGGCGTCGTTGCGCCCCTCGAACAACCGCGCGGGCATGTGCAGGCCGAACAACGTCAGCGTCTGCACCCCGGCGGCCCGTTCGGCCGGGCCGAGGATCGACGGGTCGGTCAGCGAATGGCAGTAGATCTCGCACGGCGGCAGCGACGGGATCCGGCCCGCCGACGCCTCGGCGTAGGCCGTCGCCAGCTGCTCGTAACTCTCGTTGACGTGGAACGTCCCGCCGAACGCCTCCCGCGGATCGACACTCGAATCACGCAGCCGCGGCAACCGTGACAGCACCATGTTCACCTTGAGCTGGGCGCCTTCCGGCGCCTCCGGCGGCTCCTCCCCCAGCAACCGCGCGAGCGTCCGCGGCGCGACGTTCGACAGCACGTGACCGCCACGCACCACGAACTCGTCGTCGCCGAGCCGGTAACGCACCGAGCCACCGGGGTCGATCGACAGCACTTCGGCACCGGTTATCAGCCGTGCCCCGGCGGACGCCGCGGCCGACGCGAGCGCCCCGGTCACCGCGCCCATCCCGCCCACCGGCACGTCCCAGTCGCCGGTCTCGTTGCCGATCACGTGGTAGAGCAGGCACAGGTTCTGCCGGAAATCGCCGGCGCCGGCGAAAGTGCCGATCAGCGCGTCGGTCAGGACGACACCGCGGACGACGTCGTCGCCGAACATCCCGGTGAGCGTTTCCGAGATCGGCCGTTCGAACAGCGCGTCCCACGCCTGGCGCTCGATGCCCGAGCGCAGTTCTTCCCTGGACATCAGCGGTTCGGTCAAGGTGGGAAAAGTCCGTTTCGCGACCTGGGACGTCATCGCGTAGAACCGCCGCCAAGCCTCATAGTCCTTTGTGGACCCGGTGAGCACCGAGAACGACGCCGCCGTACGGCCGTCATCGCCCGTGTCGACAAGGAGACCCCCGTCGCCGACGGGCGTGTACGAAGACATCCGCCGCCGCCGGAGATCGAGGCCGAGCCCCAGCTCCGCGATGATCTTGCGGGGCAGCAGGCTCACCAGGTACGAGTACCGCGACAGCCGGACGTCGACGCCGGTAAAGGCACGAAAGGAGACCGCCGCCCCGCCGACCTCGTCACGCCGTTCCAGCACCAGCACCGAGCGGCCGGCCCTGGCCAGGTAGGCCGCCGCCACCAGGCCGTTGTGCCCGCCACCGACGATCACGGCGTCATAGGACTCCATGCGAAAGCCTCCCAGCGAAAACGACGATGCGCCGCGGTCATCGTGACCGCGGCGCACCGCCGTTCGCAAGGACTCAGAAGGTGATGGAGAAACCTTCGATCGTCCCGCTGTCGAACCGGTAGACGTCACGGACCCGCAGTTTCCAGGTCCCGTTCGCCGGTTCGGACGAGGCGTTCACCGTGTACGACGTGTGCACGCCGGTCGCCTCGCCGATCCCTCCCGCCTGCTTGAGGCCGAACACCGCACCGCTCGGCCCGATCAGGTCTATCGCCAGGTCACCGGTGTAGGTGTGCGCGATGTCGACCTTGACCGGCAGCGTCGCCGACGCCTTCCCGTCGCAGCCTTCCTGCGTCACCGAACTGGTCACCGCGTCACCCGCGTCCGGAATGGACACCGGTGTCGTGTTGGACTTGACCCCGCACGTCGGCGTGGGGCCACCGCCGCCGATGAACGACACGTTCAGCAGTTTGTTGACCGTGCCGGACGGCAGTCCCTTGAGCACGCCGTCGGAGGCGTTGTTCACCAGCGCGTCCCGCGTCTGCTGCGCGGTGGCGCCGGAATTCGCGGCGAGGTACAGCGCCGCCGCCCCGGCCACGTGCGGCGTGGCCATCGACGTGCCGCTCATGTTCGCCGAACCACCGTTGGACGTGGACAGCGACGTGATGTTGCTGCCAGGGGCGAAGATGTCCACGCACGAACTGTGGTTGGAGAACGAGGATTTGTTGTCGCTCTGGTCCGAGGCGCCGACCGTGATCGCCTCGGGGACCCTGGCGGGGCTGACGTTGCAGGCGTTCTGGTTCTCGTTGCCGGCCGCCACCACGTAGACGAAACCGGCCGCGATGGACTTCTTGATGACGTCGTCGCCGAGCCCGACCTGGTCCATCCGCAGGCTCAGGTTCGCCACCGCCGGTTTGGTGCCGTTCGCGGTGATCCATTCGGCCGCGTCCACGATGGCGGAGTCGGGACCGTTGCCCGAACAGTCGTTGCCCAGCACCTTCAGCCCGACGAGCTTGACCTTCTTGGCCACGCCGTAGGTCTTGCTGCCGATGGTGCCCGCGGTGTGACTGCCGTGCCCGTTGCAGTCCTTCCCGTTGCCGCCGACGAAGTCCTTGCCGATGGACGCGCGCCCCTCGTACTCCGGGTTCTCCGGGTTGATCCCGGTGTCGAGGTCGTACGCGGTGACGCCCTCGCCCGTGTTCGGATACGTGAAGCTCTTGTCGAGCGGCAGGTTCTTCTGGTCGACCCGGTCGAGTCCCCAGGTGGGATTGGTCTGCGTGCCGACGGCACGCGCGGTGCCGTCCTCATAGACCGCCTTGACCGCCGGGTCGGCCGCCAGCCGCCGGGCCTGCCGCTCGGACATGCCCTTGACCGAGAACCCGCGCAGCACGTTCTTGTACGCCGACCGGACCTCACCGCCGTAGCGGCCGGTCAGCGCGGCCGAGGACTGCTCGACCGCCAGGGTGCCCACGTCGTGAAGCTCCACGATGTACTGATCGCCGTAGTGCTGCTTCGCCTGCACGACAACGCCCTCGGCCTCCGCGGCGAGGGCGTTGCCCGCGGCGAGCGCGGCCAGCGCGGTGGCCGCGACGGCCACCACACCGGCCCGCACGCCGCGCCGCATCAGAGACCCGTCACGTTCAGCAGCTTGTTGGTCGAACCGGTGCCCGGGCTCTTGACGACACCGCTGGTGGCGGCGTTGGCGAGACCGGAGGCGACGGCGGCCGGGGTGGCCGACGGGTTCGAGGTCAGGTAGATCGCGGCCGCGCCGGCGACATGCGGCGTCGCCATCGAGGTACCGCTCATCTGCTGGGTACCGCCACCGTTGCGCAGGGACGTGATGCTGGTGCCCGGCGCGAAGATGTCGGTGCAGCTGCCGTAGTTCGAGAACGTCGACCGGCGGTCGTCGCTCTGGGTGGCGTTGACGGTGATGGCCTCACGCACCCGGGCCGGGCTGGTGCCGCAGGCGTCGGTGTTGGAATTACCGGAGGCCACCGTGTTGGTGATGCCCGCGGAAACGGCGCGGCGCACGGCGGCGTCCACTCCGGAGTCGGCCGGGCCACCGAGGCTCATGGTGAGCACCGACGGGCCCTTGGCGTTCTTCACGACCCAGTCGATCCCGCTGATGATCTGCGAGTACTGGCCGCTGCCCTGGCAGTTCAGCACGCGGACCGAGACGATCTTGGCGCCCTTGGCGACCCCGTAGGTCGCGCTGCCGACCGTGCCGGCGACGTGCGTGCCGTGCCCCTGGCAGTCGCGGGCGTCGCTGTCGTTGTCGATGAAGTCGTACCCGCTGGTCGCACGGCCGCCGAATTCGGACTGGCGGTAGTCGACACCGGTGTCGAGGACGTAGACCGTCGCCCCGGCACCGTCGTTCGGGTAGGTGTACTTCCGGTCCAGCGGCAGGTTCTTCTGGTCGATCCGGTCCAGGCCCCAGGTCGGGTTGGTCTGGGTGCCGGTCATGTGGGCGACCGCGTCCTGCTGGACGAAGTCGACGTTCGGGTCGGCCGCGAGCCGTTTCGCCTGCGCCTCGGTCATCTTCGCCGAGAAACCGTTCAGCGCGGCGGTGTAGGTCGCCTTCACCTGGCCGCCGTACTTGGCCGCGAGCCCGGCGTCGCCGCTCTTGAGCGAGACGATGTACCCGTCCGTGACGGCTCCCGGCACACCGGCGCCGCGGATCTGCCCCTCGGCGGCCGCGGCCGGTCCGGCGAAGGCGACGGTGGCCGCCGCACAGGCCCCGGCGAGCACCGCACCCGCGATCCGGTGACGTCGAAGTTCTCCACGCATTTCCTGAGCTCCGTTCACTCGAACAGGTGGTTCACGCCGGCGGGGATCCGGGCCGGCGCCGTGACGTGCAGTCACGCATGAATCACTTTCGGGTGGCGGGACCTGCGCGAACAAGCGAGGCAACGGTCCGTAGGACTACGTATCTAATGGGGAAACTCCCCGTCCCTACGAAAGTTCTGTGACGGTCCGGGTGGGTTCCGTGAGCACTGAGCAGGCGCTTAAGCTGCGTTCACTCGAACGGTGTGGTTCGTGAAGCGGGGGTGACCCGGCAATGGTGATCGGTGGCTGCCGACGCAGGACGAGTTCTCCCGTGCTCGTCGGCCGTGAGGCGGAGTTACGCGAGCTGCTCGACGGCGCGATGCGCTCGCCGTCGGTGATCATGCTCGAAGGCGAAGCGGGGGTGGGCAAGACCCGGCTCGCCGCCGAACTGCTGGCCTGCGCCGAACTGGCCGGGCGGCCGGTCCTCACCGGAACCTGCCAGCCGCTGCGCGAGCCGTTCCCGTACGGCGTGGTCTTCGACGCGCTGAAGGACATCCGCCCGGTGCGCGAACTCAACCCCGTGACTGGCGTGCTCGCGCCATATCTACCGGAGCTCGCGGCCTTCCTGCCGGAGCCGCCGCCCCGGCTCGGTGATCCGAGGGCCGAACGGCACCGGCTCTTCCGCGCCGTCCGGGAACTGCTCGGTTCGCTGGGCCCGCACGTCCTCCTCGTCGAAGACCTCCATTGGGCGGACGACGGATCCCGTCGCCTGCTGCGGTTCCTGATGACCGACCCGCCCGCAGGCCTGACGCTCCTGCTCACCTACCGGCGCGAAGAGACGCCCGGCGGCATCCCGCTCGGCAGCGCCTATCGGCCTGCTCCCGGGACCGCGCACGCGCTCGTCACGCTCCGGCCGTTGGACCGCGACGGCGTCCAGGCGCTGGTTTCGGCGCTACTCGGCGAAGTGAACGTGTCCGCCGAGTTCGCCGCGCGGCTGCACGAGCGGACCGCGGGGATCCCGTTCGTGGTCGAGGAGATCGTGCACGCGATCGGCGGCGTCGAGGGCGCGGTGCACGCCGACGGCACGACCGCGCGGCATCTGCTCGACACGGTCGAAGTCCCGGCGCTGTTACGGGAAGCGACGGTCGAACACCTCGTCGCGCTGCCGCCTGCGGCCCGGCGGATCGCCGAGGCCGCCGCGGTCCTCGCCACACCGTCCACTTCGGACCTGCTGGCCGCCGCGGCCGCGCTCTCCCCCGAGCGCGCCCGCCGCGCGCTCGTCCTCGCGCTCGAACGCAACGTCCTGGTGGAGACCGGTGAAGGCACGTACGGCTTCCGGCACGCGTACGCCCAGCAAGCCGCGTACCTCACCATTCCCGGCCCCGATCGCCAGGAACTGCACCGGCGGGCCGCGCGGCTGCTGCGCGACCGGCTCCCGCAATCCCTGGTACGGCTGGCCGAACACTGCCGCAAGGCGGGTGACCGGGCCGGTGCCCTGAAGTACGGCGAAGCGGCCGCGGACCAGGCGTCGGCGGTCGGTGATCTCGCGACCGCGACGGATCTGCTCCGCACCCTGCTCGACGAACCGGGCCTGCAACCGTCCGATGTGGACAGACTGGCGGTCAAGTTCAGTTCGGTGGCGTGCAACGGTCTCGCGCAGACCGAGGTCGTCCCGGCACTGGAGCGGCTGCTCACCGACGGCAGGCTGTCCGGACGCC
Organism: Amycolatopsis roodepoortensis; assembly: GCF_024628825.1. Classification (NCBI taxonomy): domain Bacteria; kingdom Bacillati; phylum Actinomycetota; class Actinomycetes; order Pseudonocardiales; family Pseudonocardiaceae; genus Amycolatopsis; species Amycolatopsis roodepoortensis. Next base: position 7,780,551 of record NZ_CP102415.1, on the reverse strand, counting down.
TGAGCGGCGAGGTCCGGCTGGGGCTCGGGCTCCTCCTGGTGCGCCAGGCGGGCGGACTGGAGGCCGCGAGGACCGAGATCGAGATCGCCGTCAACGACCTCGCCGACCGGCCCGACCTGGCCGGACGCGGGATGGGTGTGCTCGCGCAGCCGTGGGTCGGCGCGACCCCGCTGCGGGAGCACCGGCGCTGGATGGACCGGGTGGACGGGCTCATCGAACGGGCCACCGACCGGCGGCTGAAGATCATCCTGCTGGCCAACAACGCGGCGTCGCGGCTGCACATCGGCGACGCACGGGGCTGGGACATGCTGGACCGGGCGCCCACCAGCGTCGGTTCCGCCGACGAACAGCGGCATCTGGCGCGGCTGCACTGCAACAGCGCCGACGCCTGCGCCTGGACGGGCCACCATCGACGGGCCAGGAGCCTGTTGCACAGCGGGATGCAGCTGGCCGCCGACTGCGGGGCGCCGTACGTCGTCAGCACGGCCCGCGCGACGGCCGTCCACACCGACTGGCTCACCGGGAACTGGGACGGCCTCGCCGAACGGGCCTGCGCGCTGATCGACGAGTACCGCGATCTCCTGCCGGTGACCAGCGAACTGTGCCTGGTCCTCGGCCTGCTCGCCGCCGCGCGCGGCGAATGGGACGAGGCCGCCGTCCGGTTCGCCGGCACCGCGGCGGACCAGCCGGAGAACGCGTTCACCCCGGTCGCGATCGCCGCGCACGCCGGGATGGCGGGCATGCTGCTCGCGCAGGATCTCGGCGAGGCCGCCGTCACGCAGGCCGAGAAGGGGCTGGAACTCTTGCGCGCCAAGGGTGTCTGGGCCTGGGGCGCCGATCTGCTGATGGCCGCCGTCGACGCGTACTGCGCCACCGGACGGGACGCCGAGGCGCAAGCGCTGACCGACGAGTTCGAACGGGAGATCGGCGACCTCGACGCGCCTTCGACCCGGGCCGCGCTGGCCGCGAACCGCGGGCTGATCGCGGCGTCCCGGGGCGAGCACGAGGAGGCGATCGAGGCCTTCGAGCAGGCTCGGACCCGGTTCGAGGCCCTTCCCGCGCCGTATCACGCGGCCCTGATCGCCGAACGTGCTGCGCGCTGCCGTCTGGCCCGCAATGAGGACGTCGCCGAGATCTTCGCGGCGCTCGCGGAGACCTTCGACCACCTCGGCGCCACCCGCGACGCCGCGCGCTGCCGCCACGCCTTCCGGTCCACCGGCGCGGTCGCCCCGTCACGGCGCGGCCGCCGCGGCTACGGCGACGAGCTGTCCCCGCGCGAGCGCGACGTCGCCCGGCTGCTGGCGGCCGGGCACACCAACCGGGAGATCGCCGAGGTGCTGTTCCTGTCGCGGCGCACGGTGGAGCAGCACGTCGCGAGTGTCCTGCGGAAGCTGAAGGTGCGGTCGCGGAGCGAGCTGGCGGGGCTGCGGTCGGCGTAGGCACGTCGTGCGGACCGGTGCGGGTGGTCGTGAGTGGCGATTCGGGTTCTAACCCGAATCGCCACTCACGACCACCCGCACCACCGCCTCGGAATTAAATCGGTTGCGGTCGCCCGGAGGGGCCGGGAATGATCGTGCGCGATCCGGCAGGGAGCCGGTGGATGCGACAGGGAGGTGCCTCGTGCTGATGACTGTCCGGGGCCTTGGCCGCCCCCATCCACTCGCCCCTCGCGGCTGAGCGCGGAGCCACGACGCTCGCCCGGTGGGGCATCCCTGATCTAGGAGAACCCACCAGTGCGCAAGCACGATCTCGAAGAGTCCTACGAACAACGTCCCCGCCGTTCCCGTCGTGCCCGTTTCGACGACGAGCCCGCACCCGAGCGCGGCGGACGGCTCACCGAAGCCGAACGCGTCCGGCTCGCCCGGCTGCGTGAGGACGCCTACACCGAAACCGCCATCCCCGACGGCGCCGACCGCTGGAGCACGTGGGGAGACGCGGAGCACGGGCCGCTGCCGCGCCCGGACTGGGTGATCACCGAACTGGCGGCGGTGGACACCGAACTCGGCGTCCTCAAGACCGGCAAGGAGGCGGACGTCCACCTCGTCCGGCGCAACCTGCCCGGCACCGAGGGCGTCGTGCTCGCCGCCAAGCGGTATCGCAGCGGCGAACACCGGTTGTTCCATCGCGACGCCGGCTACCTCGAAGGCAGGCGGATGCGCCGGTCGCGTGAGATGCGGGCGATGGAGTCGCGCAGCAGCTTCGGCCGCAACCTCATCGCCGAACAGTGGGCCGTGGCCGAATTCGGCGCGCTGAGCAGGTTGTGGTCGGTCGGCGCACCGGTGCCGTACCCGGTGCAGCGCGACGGCACCGAGCTGCTGCTGGAGTTCCTCGGCGACGGTGAAACCGCCGCGCCGCGCCTGGCGCAGGTCCGGCCGGAGCCCGACCAGTTGCGGGAACTGTGGTTCCAGACCGCGGCGATGCTGGAACTGCTGGCGTCGCAGGGGCTCGCGCACGGCGACCTCTCGGCGTACAACCTGCTCGTCCACCGTGAGCGGATCATGGTGATCGATCTGCCGCAGGTGGTCGACATCGTCGCCAATCCGGGCGGGCTGGAGTTCCTCGCGCGGGACGTGCGGAACATCGCGACGTGGTTCCACTCGCGGGGGCTGCCGGAGCGGCTGACGGCGGTCCCGGAGCTGATCGAGGAGCTGAAGGAGATCGCCGGTCTCCGGTGACCGTCCACAGTGTCATGACAGGGTCGTTCCCGGCGTGCCGCGCCGGGAACGACCCTTCGTGGAGACCCTGCCCACAATCGGTCCCTCCGGTTGGGAGGCCGGATAACGGTCCGGTACAGTAGTGACAGACCGCAACCGGCGGCGTGGATGAGTTGGTGTCCGTCGCCTCCAAAGCCAACCGAATGGCTCGCGGTATCCGTATCAACCAATTGGCGCGCGGTGTCACGCAGACGCGGTGTGCCGGGTTCGTCCCTGTGAACGCCCATCTGTGCACACCATCTTGCCTTGCCTGCGTGCGGGCAGCCCGGGCCTCCTTGTGACGTGCCACGTCCGAGAGGCATTTGTGACAGTCACGTTCAACTCCGGCCACGTCTCACCGTCGGCGCGTCAGCACCGCAGTAAGCCGCGCACCCGCCCCGCGGGTGACTCGATGCTGCACAACGACGCCGTCGAGAGTGTCAAGGCCACCACCTGGGCGGAGCTCGGCCTTCCCGAGCCGCTGCTGCGGGCTCTGGCCGACGCCGGTATCACCTCCCCGTTCCCGATCCAGTCGGCGACCATCCCCGACGCGCTCTCCGGCCGCGACGTGCTCGGCCGCGCCCAGACCGGTTCCGGCAAGACCCTCGCCTTCGGCCTGGCGATGCTGACCAGGCTCAACGGCGGCCGTGCCCGGCCGAAGCACCCGCGCGCGCTGATCCTGGTCCCGACCCGCGAGCTGGCCATGCAGGTCGCCGACTCGCTGACCCCGCTGGCCAAGTCGCTCGGCCTGTGGTGCCGCACCGCCGTCGGCGGCATGGCCTTCACCCGCCAGGCCGACGCGCTTTCCCGCGGCGTCGACCTGCTGATCGCCACCCCCGGCCGGCTGTCGGACCACGTCCGCCAGGGCACCGCGTCGCTGTCCGACGTCAACTTCGTCGCGCTCGACGAAGCCGACCAGATGGCCGACATGGGCTTCATGCCGCAGGTTCGCGAGATCCTCGACCTGACCCCGGCCCGCGGCCAGCGCCTGCTGTTCTCGGCCACCCTCGACGGCGACGTCGACAGGCTGGTCCGCGCGTACCTGACCGACCCGGTCACGCATTCGGTCGCCCCGTCGACCGCGAGCGTCACCACCATGGATCACCACGTGTTCCAGGTGTCGCACCAGGACAAGCAGGACATCATCACCGAGATCGGCGCCCGCGAGGGCCGCACGATCATGTTCGTCCGCACCAAGCACCACGTGGACCGCCTCACCGAGCGCCTGCGCGAGAAGGGCGTCCACGCGGCCGCGCTGCACGGCGGCAAGACCCAGGGCCAGCGCAACCGCGTCCTCTCGGACTTCAAGGAGGGCTACGCGCCCGTCCTCGTCGCCACGGACGTCGCCGCGCGCGGTATCCACGTCGACGACATCTCGCTCGTGCTGCACGTCGACCCGGCCGCCGACCACAAGGACTACCTGCACCGCGCCGGCCGCACCGCGCGCGCCGGGGCGTCGGGTGTCGTGGTCACGCTGGTCACCCACGACCAGCGCCGCATGGTGCGCCGGATGACCGACCGCGCCGGTGTCCGCGCCGAGCAGACCACGGTCCGCCCTGGCGACGCCGAGCTCGCTCGTATCACCGGTGCGCAGCAGCCCAGCGGCGAGCCGGTCGTCGAGCGTCGCCGTGAGTCCCCGCGTCGCGGCGGTGGCCGTGGCTACGGTGGCGACCGCGGCGGTTACCAGGGCTCGCGCGAGGGTCACGGTCACCGCGAAGGCGGCCGTCCCGGCGGCTTCCGCGGCCGCCCGCGTCGCGGCGAGTCCGGTGGCGGCAGCGGCCGTCCGCAGCGTCCGGGCAACGGCCGCCCGCGTCGCAGCTACGACAGCTGAAACAACTGAAGCCGGTCCTCCCGGCGAGCTAGTGCCCTGAACGGGCCGTTCCTCGCGAATTTCGCGAGGAACGGCCCGTTCATCGCTGTGGGGACCACCACGCCCATCGGGAAACAGCGGATGGGAGACTGCGGGACGTGACTTCTTCCGGCCCCGCTTCCCAGAACCTCCCGCCCGACCAGGTCTTCGACTGGCTCGACGTGGAGGCGGAGAAGCGGGCCGAGGCCGGGCTGGTGCGCAAGCTGCGCATCCGGCAGGCGCAGGAACCGGAGCTGGATCTCGCGGGTAACGACTACCTCGGGCTCGCCAGGGACAAGCGCGTCGCCGGTGCGGCGGCCGCGGCCGCGTTGCGCTGGGGCGCCGGGGCCACCGGCTCCCGGCTCGTCTCCGGCACCACCGAGGTCCACGCCGAACTCGAACACGAGCTCGCCCGTTTCTGCGGCACACAGGCCGCGCTGGTCTTCTCGTCCGGCTTCACCGCGAACCTCGGCGCGGTCACCGCCCTGTCCGGCGCGGATTCCGCGATCGTCACGGACAAGTACATCCACGCCTCGCTGATCGAGGGCTGCCGCCTGTCCCGCTCGGACATCGCCGCCGTCGCGCACAGCGACCCGAGCGCCTTCAAGCACGCGCTCGCGACCCGCCGTAAGCCGCGCGCGCTCGTCGTCACCGATTCCGTGTTCTCCGTCGACGGCGATATCGCCCCGCTGGAGCAGCTCGCCGGTGTTTGCCGCGAGCACGGCGCGTCGCTGCTCATCGACGACGCGCACGGCTTCGGCGTCCTCGGCGAGGGCGGCCGCGGTGCCGTCCACGCGGCGGGACTCTCCGGCGCACCGGACGTCGTCACCACGATCACGCTGTCGAAATCCCTTGGGGCACAAGGTGGTGCGGTGCTCGGGCCGCGCCGGGTGATCAAACATCTCGTGGACACCGCGCGCAGTTTCATCTTCGACACCGGTCTCGCGCCCGCCAGTGCGGCCGCCGCGCTGGCCGCCCTCACCGCGTTGAAGGCCGAGCCCGAGCTGGCCACCAAGGTGACCGACGCCGCCGGAAATCTCGCCATGCAGCTGAAATCCGCGGGTTTCCGGGTCGGTCTCCCGGACGCCGCGGTGATCTCGGTGCAGGCGCCGTCACCGGAATCGGCCGTCGCGTGGGCGGCCGCGTGCGCCGATCAGGGTGTGCGGGTCGGCTGCTTCCGTCCGCCGTCCGTACCCGACGGCATCTCCCGCCTGCGCCTGACCGCGCGGGCCGACCTCACTGAGGCCGACATGGACCGCGCGGTCGGGGTGATCACGGCCGCGGCGCCTCCCGGCGCCACATCGTGATGTGCGGGATCCCGTCTTCCATGAACTCTTCGCCTTCGACCACGAAGCCGTACTTGGCGTAGAAATCCGTCGCGTACGTCTGCGCGTCGAGGACGCACGGCGCGTCGCCGATCCCGGCGAGCGCGGTCTCCATCAGGCGTCCCGCGAGTCCCTTGCCGCGTGAGCGGACGGCCGTGCACACCCTGCCGATGCGGAAGGTGCCGCCGGCGTCCTGCAGCACCCGCAGGTACGAATCGACGGCGACGGAACCCCCGATCCAGAGGTGCCGGGTGCCGGGCAGGAGGTCACGCCCGTCGATCTCGTGATAGGCGCAATCCTGCTCGACGACGAACACGTCCACGCGCAGGCGGAGGATGCCGTGCAGCTGCGCGGCGGTGATCTCGTCACCGGCGACGGACAGCGGGAACGACGAGGTCTCGATGATCGGGGTGTCGGTGGTCACGCCCACTTGTTAGCACATCGGACGTGAAGAAGGCACCGATCAGCCGATCAGGCCCCGGTTCTTCTGCTGGGAGATGTCGTTCGCGAAGTGGGAGACGCGGGTGTAGACGCCGGGTTTGCCCGCCTTCGCGCAGCCTTCGCCGAACGACACGATCCCGATCAGCGTGTCGCCGACCATGAGCGGCCCGCCCGAATCGCCCTGGCAGGCGTCGATACCGCCTTCGGGGTAGCCGGCGCACACCATGTCGCTCGGGTCGTAGCCCGAGTACGCGGTGCGGCAGGTCTTGTCGCTGACCACCGGGACGACCGCGCTGCGCAGGTAGTCCGACCGCGCGCCACCCTCGGAGACGCGGCCCCAGCCGAGGACCGTCGCCTTCGTGCCTTCCTCGTAGAGGCCGGCGTCGCCGTTGTCCGCGACCTTCGCGGGCCGGTACGGCAACTGCCCGCCGACCGTCAGCACCGCGATGTCGTCACCCTTTCCGGGGTCGCCGCTGTAGTCGGGGCTGACCCAGATCCGCGAAACCCGCAGCTCCACGCCGTCCCGGGAGCGCTTGTTGTCCCGCCCCGCCACCACGCGGATATCGGCGCGCTTGACCGCGACCGCGCAGTGCGCCGCCGTCGCGACCGTCGTGGAACTGACGATCACCGCGCCGCAGTACTGGTTGCCGCCGCGATCGGCCAGATAGACCGCGTACGGGTGCTGCGAGACCGAAGCCTTGCCGCCGCCCACGATCCTCGGCTCGGCCGCCTGTTCCGGACCGCTCGCCGAGGTGTCGTCCGCCGCCGCGCTGTTGACCGCGACCGGCACCATCACGGCCGTCGCGAGGACCGCACCGACCGCGAGCAGCAGGGTGCGACGTGACTTCTTGGGCATGTTCTGTCCCTTCACCGGGGCGTACGTACGGTCAAACCCTGGGAAGTCATTCGACTCCAGCGCGTACACGAGCGATCGCGAATACCCTAATCGGAGAAAGCCCGATGCGGTGTCACTGAAACGGGTGGACCTGTGCTCACCGAGCGCATCTGTCACCCTGGACGCCGTGCGGGCTACGGCGACGGTTCTGGCGGCTACGGCCCTTCTGCTCTTTTCGTGTTCGAGCCCGGCCCCGCCCACGCCGACCACTCCCGCGGTGACCAGCACGCCCGCCGAAACCTCTTCGGCGGCAACGACTCCGCCCATCTCCACCCCGCCGCCCGCCCCTGCCTGGAAGGTCGGTGCGAAGCCGCTTCCCTTGAGCCGTGAGGGTTTCGGGCAGATCCTCCCGACTCCTCCCGTGCTGGCGAACCGTTCCCTGCCGACCACCGACCTGCTTCCGCCACCTGCCGGGAACCGGTTCTCGGGCACGGTGGATCCCGTTCCCACCGAGGTTCTCGCGCGCAGCACCTGGCAGGCGGGGTGTCCGGTCGCGGCCGCCGAATTGCGTTATCTCACGCTCTCGTTCTGGGGTTTCGACGGCCGCGCGCACACCGGGGAAATGCTCGTGAACGCGTCGGTGGCGAACGCCGTCGTCACCGTGTTCGGGCAGTTGTTCGCCGCGAAGTTCCCGATCGAGGAAATGCGCGTGACCGCTCCCGCCGAACTCACCGCTCCCCCGACGGGTGACGGGAACAACACCAGCGCCTTCGTCTGCCGTCCGGCGCGCGGCCAGACGAACTGGTCCGCGCACGCCTACGGCCTCGCGATCGACGTCAACCCCTTCTGCAACCCGTACACCAAGGGCGACCTCGTGCTGCCCGAGCTCGCGTCGGCGTACCTCGACCGGGGGAACCGGCGGCCGGGGATGATCACCGCCGGGGACCGGACCGTCGCCGCCTTCTCCGCGATCGGCTGGACCTGGGGCGGTACCTGGACGACGCCGAAGGACCTGATGCACTTCAGCGCCAACGGGCGCTGAAGCGGGAACAACCGCTCGCCGTGACAAGTTGGCTAGAGTCGGAACCACCCGCTCCCCCGCCGCAAAGGAAGACAGCGTGCCCCACTACGACCTGGTGATCGTCGGTACCGGATCGGGTAACTCGATCCTCGACCCGCGGTTCGCGGACTGGAACACGGCGATCGTGGAGAAGGGCACGTTCGGTGGGACCTGCCTGAACGTGGGCTGCATCCCGACGAAGATGTTCGTGCACGCCGCCAACGTCGCGGCCACCCCCGCCACGTCGTCGAAGTTCGGCGTCGACGAGGAGCTGACCGGGGTCCGCTGGCGCGACGTCCGCGACCGGATCTTCGGCCGGATCGACCCGATCGCCGCCGGCGGCCGCGAGTACCGCGTCCAGCACGAGGACAACAAGAACGTCACCGTGTACGAGGGCGAAGGCCGCTTCACCGGGCACAAGGAATTGCAGATCACCTATTCCGACGGCCGTCCGCCGGAGACCATCACCGCCGACAAGTTCGTGCTCGCCGCGGGCGGGCGTCCGGTGATTCCGGACATCCCCGGGCTTGCCGAGACCGGCTACCACACCTCCGACACGGTGATGCGGCTCGACGAGCTGCCGTCGAGCATCGTGATCCTGGGCGGCGGGTACATCGCGGCCGAGTTCGCGCACGTCTTCGCCTCGTTCGGGGTGGACGTGACCGTGGTCAACCGGTCCGGCGCGCTGCTGCGTTCCGAGGACGACGACGTCAGCGCCCGGTTCACCGAGCTGGCCGCGCAGCGGTTCGACGTCCGGCTCGACCGGAAGACCGTCCGCGCGCGCAAGACCGCGTCGGGCGTCGCCCTGGACCTCGAAGGTCCCGAAGGCGCCGAGACCGTCGAGGCCGACGTGCTGCTGGTCGCCACCGGCCGCAAGCCGAACTCCGACCTCCTCGACGTCGCCGCCACCGGGGTGACCACGGGTGAACGCGGGCACGTCGTGGTCGACGAGTACCAGCAGACCGTGGTCGACGGGATCTACGCGCTCGGCGACATTTCTTCGGTCTTCGAGCTGAAGCACGTCGCGAACCACGAGCAGCGCGTCGTACAGCACAACCTGCTGCACCCGGACGAGCGGATCGAGGCCGACCACCGGTTCGTCCCGCACGCGGTGTTCACCTCGCCGCAGGTCGCTTCGGTCGGGCTGACCGAACGCGAGGCGCGCGAGCGTGGCGTCTCGTACGTCACGTCGCATCAGGACTACGCGGGTATCGCCTACGGCTGGGCGATGGAGGACACCACCGGTTTCGCGAAACTGCTCGCCGACCCGGCCACCGGGCAGCTGCTGGGCGCGCACATCATCGGCCCGCAGGCGTCTTCGGTGATCCAGCCGCTGATCCAGGCGATGAGCTTCGGTCTCGACGCGAAGAGCATGGCGCGCGGGCAGTACTGGATCCACCCGGCGATGCCGGAACTGGTCGAGAACGCGCTGCTGAACCTGCCCTTGGACTGACCCTCGCCGCATTTAGTCCGCTGAATGCGGCTCGTCCCGGCCCGATCGGTGACCGTGTCGCGAAAGCCACTTTCAGGACATCAGACGTCGCGAAAGTGGCTTTCGCGACACGTCTCGACCGCAGGGTTCTCCAGGGGGCACATCAGCGACGCGCTACGGCTCCACTGACGTTGCGAAAGCCACTTTCGCAACCTTGAAGGTTGCGAAAGTGGCTTTCGCAACCTGCCCGCCTGCGCCTTAACCCCCCGCATTTAGAGGACTAGACGCGGTCAGACGACGCGGTCGCAGGCGCGGGCCCCGTTCCGCGCCGCGAGCGCGCTCACCGCGTGCATCTCGACGTCCGAGGCGCCCATCAAGACGGCCGAGCGGGCGCCGTCCCCCGAGAACCGCTCGCCCGCCTCGACGTACCGGCGGATCGCCGCCAAGAACTCCTCCCGCGCGGACGCCGCCCCTCCCGGCACCGCGCGGACCCCCGTCGCCCCCTTGAGGACGTCCTTGGCGTCGTCCACCCGCGTCGCGACGTAGTGCTGCCACTTGCGCAGCTCCGTCGCGGCGTCCCCCTTCGGATCCGGCCAGTAGCGCTCGATATCGGCGCCGCTGTCCTTCCACACCCGCACGCACACCCGGTCCACGGCGCGGTAGAACTCGTGCGGCGAGCGCACCTCGGGTGCCCGCTCCGGCACCACGGCGACACACACCGCGGCGAAACACGCCAGAGCCGTCCCGTACGCCAGTCCCTCCACCACGCCGACCCCCAGGACCGAGTTTTTGAACAGGTTCAACTCGATCAGGCTATGGCTCCGCCCCCGGTGGGGTCAAGATGTTTTTTGAACGCGTTCAGACGAAGCGGCGGCGACCGGCCAACGCACCGAAGGTCATCTGCGCGGCGAAGACGGCGAGCATCATGATCCAGGGAACGGTCCAGCCGTGGGTGAGGTCGTGAAGCAGACCGAAGAGGAAGGGCCCGACGGCGGCCATCAGGTAGCCGATGCCCTGCGCCATCCCCGACAGCCGCGCGGTGTCCTCGCCGGTGCGCGCCCGCAGCGCGATCACGGTCAGCGCGAGCGAGAAGACGCTCATCCCGAGCCCGATGAGGAGGCACCAGAGCAGCGGCGACGCGGCGGGCGCGACCATCATGCCGACCATGCCGACGAAACCGGGGACGCCCAGCCCGACGATCCACGGGCTCTGACTCTTGTGCCGCGCGGCCATCGGCGCGACCACGAGACTGATCGGGACGGCGATGAGCGAGATCAGGCCGAGCAGCAGGCCGGAATCACCCTTGCTCACCCCCGCGTCGATCATCACCTCCGGCAGCCAGCCCATCACGACGTAGGCCAAAAAGGCCTGAGTTCCGAAGAAAAGCGTGACCATCCACGCAAGGGGGCTACGCAGGAGCGATCGCCCGCTACCCTGCTTGCCTGCCTCGGCAACGGGCGCACGTCCCGCACCGCGGGCTGCGAGAATCCAGACGAGGAGTGCGAGCACCGCCAGAACCGACCAGGCGCCGAGACCTTGGCGCCAGCCGCCGAACGCGTTCTCCAAGGGAGGGGTGAGCGCGGACCCCAGGGCGCCCCCGCCCTGCAGAGCGGCGGTGTACACGCCGGTCATCATGCCGACACGTGCCGGGAAGGAGTCCTTGATGACGACCGGGATCAGTACGTTCGCCAAGGCGATTCCCGCCGTAGCGACCAGGGTTCCCCCGAGCACGACGTACGGGCCGTCGAGCACGCGCAGCACCAGGCCGACGGCCAGCACCGAAAGCGCGGAGGCGATGGCCGCGCCGATACCGAACCGGCGGGCCAGCAGTGGCGCGGCGAGACCGGCGGCGGCGAAACAGAGGCCGGGAAGCGTGGTGAGCACGCCGGCCCAGGTCGCCGTGGCGCCGAGGTCGTCGCGCATCTCGCCGAGCATGGGCCCGACACTGGTGATCGCGGGGCGCAGGTTGAGCGCCACCAGGATCACCGCGACACCGAGCAGCACGCCGCCGGTGATCACTCCCGGCCGCCACTCCGTTTCGATCGAGCCTTCGAGTTCAAGGCTTTCGTCGAACGGGGCCACGGATTCTCGAGAGTCGACACGCACGTCGGCTAGTATCACATACATAGGATGATTGGATGAAGGGACAACGCTGTGCCATTGGCCACCACGCGCCGTGCCGGCCTGGTCGATCAGGTCATCGAGCAGCTGCGTGACGCCGTCACGCAGGGAGAATGGCCCATCGGTCAGCGGATTCCGACCGAACCGGAGCTGGCAGGACAGCTCGGCGTCGGGCGCAACACCGTCCGCGAGGCCGTCCGCGCGCTCGCGCACACGGGGCTGCTCGAAGTCCGCCAAGGCGACGGGACCTACGTGCGGGCGACGAGCGAGGTCTCGGGCGCGATCCGGCGGTTGTGCGGTTCGGAACTGCGCGAGGTGCTGCAGGTGCGGCGCATCCTCGAGGTCGAAGGCGCCCGGCTCGCGGCCGCGGCGCGGACCGACGAGGAGGTCGCCGAGCTCAAGGAGCTGCTCGAACGCCGCAACGCCGAGCTGCGCGAGGGCCATTGGGAGGATTTCGCCCGCCTCGACGCGGAATTCCACTTCGCCGTCGTCCAAAGTGGACATAACACCCTGCTGACCGAGATGTACCGCGGGCTCACCGAGGTGATCACGGCCAGCGTGGCCGCCACCTCGAACGTGACGCCGGGGCGCGAGTACCTGCCGGAGATAGGGCATGAAGGCCTCGCCGAGGCCATCGCCGACCGCGACGCCGACCGGGCAGCCACCGAGGCGTGCGGTTTCCTGGACGAACTCCTGGCCAGGGTGGAGCAGGACGAGAGCTGACCTTCAGCGCGTGAAGGCCCCCTTCCCTCGGCTGAGCCGAGGGAAGGGGGCCTTCACGCGCTGCGGGCGCTTACGGCAGCGTCAGGATCTCGGCGCCGTCCTCGGTCACCACGAGGGTGTGCTCGAACTGCGCCGTCCACTTCTTGTCCTTGGTGGTGACGGTCCAGTCGTCGGCCCAGATGTCGTAGTCGATCGTCCCGAGGGTGATCATCGGCTCGATCGTGAAGGTCATCCCCTGCTCGATCACCGTGTCGACCGACGGCTCCTCGTAGTGCAGCACGGTCGGCGCGGTGTGGAACGCCGGGCCGACGCCGTGGCCGGTGAAGTCACGCACGACGCCGTAGCCGAAACGCTTCGCGTAGGACTCGATGACGCGGCCGATCACGTTGAGCTGCCTGCCGGGGCGGACGGCCTTGATGGCGCGCATGGTCGCCTCGCGCGTGCGCTCGACCAGCAGCCGCGCCTCCTCGGAGACGTCACCCGCCAGGAACGTCGCGTTGGTGTCGCCGTGGACGCCGCCGATGAACGCGGTGACGTCGATGTTGCAGATGTCGCCGTCCTCGATCACCGTCGAGTCCGGGATGCCGTGGCAGATCACCTCGTTCAGCGAGGTGCAGCACGACTTCGGGAACGCGCGGTAGCCCAGCGTCGACGGGTACGCGTGGTTGTCCAGCAGGAACTCGTGGATCACCTTGTCGATGTCGTCGGTGGTCGCACCGGGTTTGACGGCCTTGCCGCCCTCCTCGAGCGCCTGCGCCGCGATCCGGCCCGCGACCCGCATCGCCTCGATGACCTCGGGCGTGCGGACCCCGTTGCCCGTGTCGCGTTTCGGCGCCGGCCGGTCGACGTACTCGGGACGGGCGATGCTGGCGGGGACGACTCGCCTCGGCGTCTGGACACCGGGCTTCAAGGGTGAGCGAACGGACATGAGCCCAGCCTACGACCTGACGGCTAGCCGAGCCCCGCCAGGAAGCGCTGGGCGGCCTCGACCGCGGGCCTGGACGTTCCGGCGTCGGTCGTCAGCACCGCGAAGGCCAGGTCGCCGGTGTAGCCGACGAACCAGCCGTGCGAACGCGTGCCGTCGCCGAACTGCGCCGTGCCGGTCTTGCCCCGGACGTCCGCCAACGGCTTGAGCAGCGTCGCCGTGCCGTCGGTGACGACCTCGCGCATCATCCCGCGCAGCGCGTCGAGCACCTCCGGCTTGATGGGTTTGCCGAGCCCGGACGACGTCGTGGTCATCCCCCGCACCAGCGTCGGCACCGGGACCTTCCCGGACTGGACCGTCGCGGTGGCGACCGCCAGCCCGAACGGGCTCGTCACGACGGTCCCCTGGCCGAACCCGTTCTCCGCCCGCTGCGCGACGGTGTTCGCCGGCGGGACCGAACCGGTGATCGTGGTCAGGCCGGGGATCACGAAGTCGGCGCCGACGCCGAGGTCGCGCGCGGCGTCGGTCAGCGCGGCGGGCGGCAGGTCGGTCGCGAGTTTCGCGAACGTCGTGTTGCAGGACTTGGCGAACGCCGTGGACAGCGGGACGACGCCGAGCGCGAACTTGCCCTCGTTCGGCACCGTCCGGTTTTCGAACGTGGCCGTGCCGGGGCAGTCGACGGGGCTGTCCGCCCGCACCGAACCCGCGGTCAGCCCCGCGACGGCGGTGGCCATCTTGAACGTGGAGCCCGGCGGGAACCGGCCGGTGAGCGAGATCGCGCCCTGCGGGTCGGCAGGGGCGTTCTGCGCCACCGCCAGCAGTTCGCCGGTCGACGGCTGGATCGCGACCAGCGCGGAGGCCGTCGGGACCGGGGCGAGCGCCCGCTCCGCCGAACCCTGCGCCTTCACGCTGAGCGTGCTGACGACGGCGGGCGCGGGCTTGGGGTTCTCGGAGTGCAGGTCGGTGATCTCGCCGCCGCCCGTGTCGAGCGTGACGACGCGCCAGCCCGCCGAGCCCTCCACCTGGTCCTCGACGAGCGACCGGACCGCGGGCAGCACCTGCTTGCCGAAGTTCTTGTCGTCGGGCAGCAGCCTTTCCTGCTGGCTGAACCGGACGCCGGGCAGGTCGTAGATCTCGGGCTTCACCTCTTGGTAGCTGTTCGCCCGCAGGCTCACCACCGGATAGCCGGAGCCGGGTTTGAGCGTCTTCACCCCGTCGCGGATCGACTGGCCGGTCACCGACGCCTCGAACCGGTTGAGCGCCGCGCCGAGCTTGTCGGTGACGGCCACCAGGTCGCCCGCCTTCGCCGGGTCGAGCACCACGCTGACGACCGTCTGCGGCCGCAGCAACGGCATCCCGTCCCGGTCCAGCACCGGCGCGAGATCCGGCGGATCGGCCTTCAGCGCGATGCTCTGCTGGGCGGCGAGCTGCGGGTGGAGCGCCGTCGGCAACCAGCGCACCTTCCAGCCGTCCTGCGTGGAATGGACCTGCGCGTCGGCCTTGTACGTCCAGGTCCGGCCGCGCGGCAGCTTCCAGGTGAGCTGATAGGTCGCCGTCCCGTTGTCCGCCCCGGACGAATGCCGGACCTGCTTGTCCACGACGGTGATCGACTCGGGCGAAAGCGCTTTCCGAGCCAGGTCCAGCGACGCGCGCGCGGCCTCCGGCGAATCGGTGAACGAGGCGGCGGCGGTGACGTCGCCGGAAGAGAGACCGCCGAGGAAGCCCGAGATGGCGTCTTCAGGACCGGAATCGGCGAAGAGGCCGCACCCGGCGGCCGAGAGGCCCACCACCCCCGCGAGCACGACGACGGCGACACGACGACCTGCAGGCATGCACCGGATCCTGCCAGCCCCGGCCCCGTCCGGCCGGACGCGACACGGTCTAGAACAGAACCGTCGCGTACCGGCCGACCTGCTGGAAGCCGATCTTGCGGTACGCGGCGAGCGCCGGGCTGTTGTAGGCGTTGACGTACAGGCTCGCCGTGCGGCCCATCCCGCGGACGAGCCTGGTCACCACGGACGCCGTCCCGGCCGTGCCGACCCCGCCGCCGCGGCGTTCCGGATGCACCCAGACCCCCTGGATCTGGCCGACCGTCGAGGACATCGCGCCGATCTCGGCCTTGAAGACGACCTCGCCGTCCTCGAACCGGGCGAACGCGCGGCCGCCGGCGATCAGCTCGGCGACGCGGGCGCGATACCCGGCGCCACCGTCACCGTTGCGCGGGTCGACGCCGACCTCCTCGATGAACATGGCGATCGCGGCCGGGAGGTACCGGTCGAGTTCCTCCGGGCGCACCGCGCGGACCAGCGGATCGGCCGCGACGGACGGGATCCCGTCGAGCGCCAGTAGCGGCTGGTCGTGCCGGACTTCACGGGCGGGGCCCCATTCCGGCTCGAGTTCGTCCCAGAGCCCCAGAACCTGCTCGGCCGGGCCGACCAGTGACGAACAGGTGCGCTGACGGCGCAGGGCGCGATCGGCGAAGGAACGCAGAGCGGAGGCGTTGCCGCGCAAGGGGATCAAGTTCGGCCCGGAGAAGCACAGGCCTTGGAGCCTGCCCGCGCGAACGGGGCGGGAATCCGCGGCCCAGAGCTCACCACCGAGCCGCCAGGGGTCGAGACCCGCCGTCTCCACCCTGGCACTCACCATGCAGCTGCCGACCGGGTCTGTGGCGAGCGCGGCACGGACCGCGGGATAGTCCCGATCATCGAGCAGCCGTGCACCTGCAAGCCGCAACACCACTCCAGGGTGCCAGATCGGCGGCGTAAACGGAACGCAAGCTTCACGACACGCTGAGAGAACTTCGGCAGGTCGAGATCACCACGCCGGGAAAGGTCCGTTCCCGGCGTGGTCTCGACCACTCAGCCGACGGTGACGGTGGGCTCGCCCTCGCCGATCGTCTGGCCCGACTCCTCGGCGATGCGCATGGCCTCTTCGATCAGCGTCTCGACGATCGCGTGCTCGGGCACGGTCTTGATGACCTCGCCCTTCACGAAGATCTGGCCCTTGCCGTTGCCCGAGGCGACGCCGAGGTCGGCCTCGCGCGCCTCGCCGGGCCCGTTGACGACGCAGCCCATGACCGCGACGCGCAGCGGGACCTCCATGCCCTCGAGCCCGGCGGTGACCTGCTCGGCGAGGGTGTAGACGTCCACCTGCGCGCGGCCGCACGAGGGGCAGGAGACGATCTCGAGCTTGCGCTCCTTGAGGTTCAGCGACTGCAGGATCTGGATCCCGACCTTGACCTCTTCCACCGGCGGCGCCGAGAGCGAAACGCGGATGGTGTCACCGATGCCCTGGCGCAGCAGCGCGCCGAACGCGACGGCCGACTTGATGGTGCCCTGGAACGCCGGGCCCGCCTCGGTGACACCGAGGTGCAGCGGGTAGTCGCACTGCTCGGCGAGGATCTCGTACGCGCGCACCATGACCACCGGGTCGTTGTGCTTCACGGAGATCTTCACGTCGTAGAAGTCGTGCTCGGCGAACAGCGACGCCTCCCACAGCGCCGACTCGGCCAGCGCCTCCGGGGTCGCCTTGCCGTACTTGTCCATGATCCGCTTGTCCAGCGAACCCGCGTTGACGCCGATCCGGATCGGGGTGCCGTGATCCTTCGCGGCCCGCGCGATCTCCTTGACCTGGTCGTCGAACTTGCGGATGTTGCCCGGGTTCACCCGGACCGCCGCGCAGCCGGCCTCGATCGCGGCGAAGACGTACTTCGGCTGGAAGTGGATGTCGGCGATCACCGGGATCTGCGACTTCTTCGCGATCGCGGGCAGCGCCTCGGCGTCGTCCGCCGACGGGCACGCGACGCGGACGATGTCACAGCCCGCAGCGGTCAGCTCGGCGATCTGCTGCAGGGTCGCGTTGACGTCGGAGGTGAGCGTGGTGGTCATCGACTGCACCGAGATCGGGTGCTCGCTGCCGACGCCGACCGGCCCGACCTGCAGCTGTCGGGTCTTGCGACGCTCGGAGAGGACGGGAGGAGGAAGCGCTGGCATACCAAGAGCGACAGTCACGCCCTCAAGCGTACCTACCCCGATCGGCGGACATCCACGACGTCAGCCGTCACGGTGAGCAGCATTACCTGGGCAGCGCAACGATGCTGACAGCGCGCTCCCCCGCCGTCCTCCCGCGTCACTGGAACAGCTTGACCGGGTTCACGATGTCGGCGGTGACGGTGAGCAGGGTCACCGCGCCGCCGATGAAGACGAGCACCATCGTCACCGCGGAGAGCTTCGTGTAGTCGACCGGTCCGCCCGCCGCCTTCCCGCGCAATTTGCGGAACCAGTCCCGGACCCGCTCGTACCAGACGACCGCGATGTGCCCGCCGTCGAGCGGGAGCAGCGGCAGCAGGTTGAACACGCCGATGAAGAAGTTCAGGCTCGCCAGCAGGAGCACGAAGATCTCCCACAGACCGCGCTCGGCGGCCTCGCCACCGATCCGGCTGGCGCCGACCACGCTGACCGGGGTGTTCGGGTCGCGCTCGCCGCCGAAGATGGAGTCCACCACCGCCGGGATCCGCGACGGGAACTCGATCAGCCGCTTGGCGGTCTCGGAGAACATCGTGCCGGTGAAGGAGAACGTCGCCCCGACCGCGTCGACCGGGCCGTAGCTCAGCAGCGGCGGCGCGGTGTTCTGGATCGGCGAGGCGCCGATCATGCCGACGTCCTTGACCGTGGTGTTGTTGGAACCGTCGGCGACCAGCCGCTGCACGCGCGGCACGTCGACGGTCAGGTTCAGCGTCTGGCCGTTCCGTTCGACCACGAACGGCGTCGGGCCACTGGCGACCTGGACGGCGGCGAGCATCTCGCGCCAGGTCTTGATCGGCTTGCCCGCGACGGAGACGACCTTGTCGCCGGCCTGGAGACCGGCGGTTTTCGCGGGTGTCGGGGCGCCGAGCGGGCAGGCCGTGTCGTTCAGCTGCTCCACGGTGGTGGCCGGACGAGCACACGACGTGGCGCTGATCACGGCCTCGGTGGGCGCGGCCTGCGCGGCCGGATTCGGCAGGCCCATGGTGACGGCCATCAGGTACAGGATGATGAACCCGAGGATGAAGTGCATCGCCGAACCCGCCGACATGACGACGGTGCGCTTCCAGGTCTTGAAGCGCCACATCGCGCGCTTCGACTCTTCAGGGGTGACCTCGTCGAGCGCGGTCATGCCCGCGATGTCGCAGAACCCGCCGAGCGGGATCCACTTCATGCCGTACTCGGTCTCGCCGCGGCGGAAGGAGAAGATCGTCGGCCCGAAGCCGATGAAGTAGCGCCGGACCTTCATGCCGAAGGCTTTCGCCGCCCACATGTGGCCGGCCTCGTGCAGCGCGACGGACAGGCAGATGCCCAGCGCGAACAGCACGATCCCGAGAATGAAGACCACGCGCTACTTCCCCTTACCGATCAGCGCACCGGCACGCGCGCGAGCCCAGCGCTCGGCAGCTAGTACGTCATCAACGTCGCGAGGTTCACGACGCCATTCGTCGGCGGCTTCCACCACCTGGGCAATAGTGTCCACAATCGAGGTGAAGCCGGTGTTCTGTGCCAGGAACGCGGCCACCAGCTCTTCGTTCGCCGCGTTGTAGACCGCCGGGACGCAGCCGCCGACGGTCCCGGCGTGCCGCGCCAGCTCGACGGCGGGGAACGCGTCGTTGTCCAGCGGCTCGAACGTCCAGCTCGCGGGCTTGTCCCAGACACAGGCGGCCGCGGCGCCGGGCACGCGGTCCGGCCAGTGCAGGGCGAGCGCGATCGGCAGCCGCATGTCGGGCGGGCTGGCCTGGGCGATCGTCGAACCGTCCACGAAGGTCACCATCGAGTGGATGATCGACTGCGGGTGGACGACCACGTCGATGCGGTCGGTCTCGATGTCGAACAGGAGTTTCGCCTCGATCAGCTCCAGCCCCTTGTTGACCAGGGTGGACGAGTTGATCGTGATGAGCGGGCCCATCGACCAGGTCGGATGCGCCATCGCCTGGTCGACCGTGACGTCCGCCAGCTCCTCGCGCCTGCGCCCGCGGAACGGGCCGCCGGACGCGGTGAGCACCAGCCGGGCGACCTCGGACTCACGGCCGGCGCGGAGGGCCTGCGCGATCGCGGAGTGCTCGGAGTCGACGGGCACCAGCTGGCCGGGCTTGGCCGCGGCCAGGACCAGGGGGCCGCCCGCGATCAGCGACTCCTTGTTGGCCAGCGCGAGCGTGGCGCCGGTGGCGAGCGCACGCAGGGTCGGCGGAAGCCCCTGGGAGCCCGGGAGCGCGTTGAGCACGACGTCGACCGGGGTGGCGTCGATCATCTCGACGACCGCGTCGGCCCCGGCGAAGATGCGCGGGAGCTTGAAGTCGCCGCGGTTGTAGCCGCGCTTCTGCGCCTCGGCGTACAGCGCGAGCTGCAGGTCTTCCACGGCCGTCGGCCTGCTGATCGCCACGGCGTCGACCTGGTGCGCCAGGGCCTGCGCGGCCAGCGCGGCGGGGTCGGAGCCGCCCGCGGCGATCCCGGCGACCCGGAACAGCTCCGGGTTACGGGCCGCGACGTCGAGGGCCTGGGCGCCGACCGATCCGGTCGAACCGAGCACGAGCACACTTCGCGAGGTAGTCATCGGGGCTCATTGTCGCTTGGGGCCCGTCGGGCGCGTGCAGCCAGGTGTGGGATCATTCGCGGGCAAGCGAACCATCGGGTTTTGAGGAGTTGATCGTGGCGAGCAAGGCGGTCGAAAAGCGCGGCCGGGTGGGCGTCGACACCGTTGACCCCCGCGACGAGCCGTCGGCCGAGTGGGGCTGGCACGGTTCCTTCCCGAAGGCGACGCGGATCGCGGGCTGGCTGACCGCGATCATCCTGCTGGTGATGCTGTACGGCAACCACCACGGCTGGACCGAGAACCTGTGGCTGATCGGCCTGTCCCTGCTGCTCGTGTTCGGCCTCGTGCTGGACATCCGCAAGCAGCGCACGGCCTGGCGCAAGTAGCTTCTCCACGGCTCAATGGCCCCTGTCCACCTTCGTGGTCAGGGGCCATCGGCCGTTCTGGGACCACAACTCGCCGACGATCTTGACCGCGTCGCCCGCCTCGACCCCGTAGCGATGCCGGTACTTCGCCGCCGGCCGCTGGACGACCGCGGCGACCTCTCCGATGGCGACGTTGTTCCACGAATCGTTCGGGTAGAACTGCCGCATCACGGCGAGGAACCGGCCGGTCGCCCAGACCGGATCGGTCCGCTGCTCGAAGCTCCCCCAGCTCGCGCGCTGCTGGAAGAGCCCGACCGAGTCACCGAGACCGCCGTCGAGGTTGGCGATACTCGACTCGACGATCACCGTGGCGATCGCGATGGCCGCCGCGCGATCGTTGAGCCCCGATCTCTGGACCGTCTCGACGATCACTCTGGCGCACGAGGTGTTGTACGGGTTCATGTAGCCGCGCATCTTGGTGACGAGCTGCTGGTTGAGGCTTTTGGCCGCGTCCGCGTCGTCCGTCGTCGCGCCTGCCTGGACGCACGGCAGGGCGACGTGCTCGACCTGGTCCGGGCGGATCTCGGTGGGCGGGAGCAGGGCGAGGGAAAGGGCGAGGTACGCGGCGGTGAACATGCGGCTCCAGGTGGTCGTGAGTGGCGATTCGTGTTCTAACCCGAATCGCCACTCACGACCACCTGGACCGCGCGCCCGCGTGAACGGCTACCCGACGACCATCCTTTTGGGTTAGGTTCCCCCTCATGAAGCTTCGCTGGGGTGTCACCGCTGTCGTTTCCGCTCTCGCCGCCGTCCTGCTGCCCGGTGTGGCCACCGCCACGCCCGCCCCGGCGTCCCTGCCGATCGTGCGCTGCGAGTTCACCCCGACGCCGGAAAACCCCGCGGCCCGCCCGGTCCTGCGCCCGCTCCCCTTCGCGTTCACGCGCGGCACCATCGACGTCACTTTCCGCTTCAACTACGGCCCGGTGACCGTGCGCCTGAACCGCGCGGGCGCCGCTCCCTGCGCCGTCCACAACCTGGCGAGCCTGGCGCTGCAGCGTTTCTACGACCGCAGCCAGTGCTGGCGCCTGACGAACTCGTCGCGCCTCGGAGTCCTTCAGTGCGGCGATATCTACGAAGCCGAGAAGGGCGGGCCGGGCTACAAGTTCCCGGACGAGGTCGACGGCACCGAGACCTACGAACGCGGCACCATCGCCATGGGCAACCAGGGCCCCGGCACGAACGGCAGTGAATTCTTCATCGTGCACTCGTTCGCGAACATCCCGAAGAACTACTCGGTGATGGGCAAGGTCGTGCGGGGTATGGAGGTGCTGGACCGGATCGTGGCGAACGGCATCATCCCGACGGATCCGAACGGTCCTGCCGACGGGCTGCCCGCGAAGCCGGTGAAGATCCAGAAGGCGACCGTGGGTTCCTGATCGTTCAGACTCGCGAGTCGCCGGATTCGACCAGGAGCCCGAGGAACTCGGCGAAATCACGGGCGACCCGGCGGGGAACCCGATCTTCGTCGAGATATACGACGGATGGCTCAGCATCGCCATCGCATTCGCGATAGTCGAGCATGACCGCGTCGTGCCCACCGGAAGGCATGTCGAAGAGGACGATCCCGATATCCGGGTACCCCCACTCCGCGATCATGTCCTTGCTTCCGTGTCCGCCGTTCGAGTCGATTCCCCGGGCGCCGCCGATTCCGATCAGCGATCGCACCTCGAAATGATCGTCCGCCCACGAGGTAGGGAACGACGTCGGACACCGCCTGCGCCGGAGGAACCCGCCGTTCGTCCGGCGCAGGACGTCCAAATAGGACGACGGGAGGCGATACCCGAGTCGTTTCTCGGTCTCAGCGATCAGCGCATCGTCGACAGGTGGGCCGGTGAACATGTCTTCGCTTGCGAACGGTTCGACCACCGCCTTCCTCCCCAAATCACTGCTCGCCGAAGTCAGACAGATTCCTGTGTGAGAACGAATTCGGCGATCTCCTTCCGCCGGAGCACCCTCCACACCGGATCCCGCGTCACCGATGCGAGCCAGTTCTGGAAGTCGGTGCCGTCGCCGCGAAACCACCACACCGCACGGCTCCCGAGTGACCGCGAATCCGCGTCCACACGACAGCGGAACTCAAAGGCGACCTGCGAGTACTGTTCGTGCTCACCGGCGGCATCGACGATTTGCATCTGCCGTACGAACCTCACCGCGAACGTCGGCTCGGAGAGCCAGTTCACTTCGCCGTACTCGAAAAGAAAACCATCGGTGTCAGTGCCATCTGGCACAGCGAACGCGACGGCTTCGAAGCCGTGGATGACCGATACGACCTCGTCGACAGCCGGAGGCTTCCGACGTGATCCAGGCAGCCCGAGGAGATCTTGCGCGACAGTGATCGCAGAATCGATCGGGAGCTTCGCTCCTTCGCGGTACGCAGACCGCGCACACAGTGCGAGAGCGAAAGAACCGAAGTCGCCCCCCAGCTTCTCCGGCGCCGCATCGGCTTGAGCCCAAGCGAGGACCGGGTACTCGCCGGAGTCGTCCGGCCGCGAGGAATCCAGGACGACCGCACCACCCATGCCGTCGAACATCACCACGATCAGCTCGGGGGCCAGCCCGTGATCCCGTCGCATGTCCAAGGTCTCGGCGACGGATCCGAGCACACCCGGGCCGTAGCCGGGAGTGCGGTACACACCGAGGAACTCCAGTCCCGCGATGTCCCAGGTGCCGAATTCCTCGACCAGGCGTCGATACGAAGGAGGGAACGCGACACCCAGAGTGCGTTCAGCGGAACTGATCATCCCCTCGTCCGCGCCGTCGGCGTGGTTCGACAGGTCGCCGTTCGCGCGCACCAGATCGATCAACCGCTCACTCGCGTCGACACTCATTCGATGACTCGGCCTTCCACTTCAGCCAGGACGGTGTCCAGGAATCGCCGGAGATCCGGGGCCACCGTGGCGACCTCCGCCTGATCCGCATCGTATGTGCCGGCCAAGACGGCGCCACCGCGAAGCCGGTACACGCCGCGGCCGCTCGTGCTGAGCGCGAACAGCGCGCCTCCCCCGTCCGACCCGAAAACGATGATCGAGTCCTCTGTGGCACCGCCGAGCCGGGTGGGCATCGCCCCGCGCAACCCGGCGAGCACTTCCCGCGCCGAATGCACGAAAATGCCGTTACCGAGATCCGGCAACGACACCTCTCGCACGACGGCATAGAAATCCACCAGCTCCGTCGCGCGGCCGAGGTCCGCGAGGAGTCGGCTATCGCCTGGAGCCTCGTCCGCCAGGACCACTTGGTTCCCGCCCGGCGGGTAGCCGTACCTCGCCTCGAATCCCCGCTCGAACTCGGCACTCAGGAAGGACATCCGCTGAGCCCAGAAGCGCAGATCCGGTCCGTGCCCATCGAATTTCACGAGTCCCACCGAAGCCCCTGCCGAACCAGGAAGTCGAGAAAGCCGGGCGCCTCACGTTCACGCAGGCCATCTTCGTGGAATCGGAAATCGACCGCTTCGCCACACTCGTTCCCGGTCAAGGTGAAGCCCCACCAGTCCCCGGTACCGACCGGTGCCACCGCGAGAAATCCAGCCTCCCGCAGGAGACCACGATTGACCGAGACGAGGTCTTCTTCCCTCGGGTCAGCTGCGACGACCGGCAGCAGATCGACGAAGAGGAACCCGCCGCCGCCATGTCGCACCATGAATTCCTTGTACTGCGAAGGAAGGCGAACATCGAGCTCGTGCTCGACATGCTCGATCTCCTCCTCGGACGAACGCCATGAATCGAATGGGAAGAAGTCTTCGGGATAGTCCTGAGTCGGCAGCCTTTCCCTGGTCCGCAGCACGAGGGCATCGAACTCATCGAACTCCATGACCGTTCACCCCTCTCGCCGGTCGCTCACGACTTCAAACACTCCACCAGTCTCGCGGGTTCCCGTTCGCCCGATCTCAACACCTTGAGCATGAGCTCGCCTGGCTCGTTCACGCGCTGCGCGAGCCTGCCACACTCGTCGACCACCTCACCGCCGTGTACGACCCCGGCCGCGATGACGATCACCAGCGAGAGAAGCTCATCGAGGTCCACCCCGCGGGAGTCGGCCGCGGCGAAGACCGACCATCGTCCCGGGATCTCGGCGTACTCCGGACCCATGACCATCATCCGTGCTCCGGCGGCACTCCCCCAGCTGAAGCTCCATGTCAGCTCGGCCTCACCGGTGACGACGATCTCGATGTTGTCGACGCCCAGCAGAAGTCGCATCGTCACCGTGGCCACACGAGCGACCGACGCCACCCGCGGCTCCTCGGCGCACCACGCTTCATAGTCGATCGCCAACGTATCCACCTTCGAGTAATTCGAGCCCGACGGGCCGCGTCAGCCGGTTAATCTCCAACAGGCGCCGTCGATCCACACGGCGAATGCGCAGCCCCGCACAGGAACCAGTATTTCACCCTGCAGAGTGGCGCATCCTTACCCGGCAGGAAAGCCGGTGACGCCTGGGGCCACGATGATGACTCACGAGCAGCACCTGTCCACAAGGAGATTCCCGGCCCTCGAAGGATTGCGTGCGATCGCCGCGCTCCTCTTGGTGGTGTTCCACCACGAGGACCGTCGTGGGCCATGGGCAACGGGTGGATCGGCGTCCACCTGTTCTTCGCTCCTTCCGGTTTCCTGATCACCACACTGGCGCCGCGTGAAGAAGACCGAAAACGGCAAGATCTCGCTCGCGAACTTCTATATCCATCGCGCGTTCCGCATTCTTCCGTTCTATTTCACCGGCTCTGGGGATCATCATCGTGTTCACCCATCTTCGCGGCCGATACACCACCAGCGGTCTCTCCGGAGCCACGCCATACCTCCTCACCTTGACGAACGAGTTCCCCATAACGCACTGTTCGGCCAGTCGCGGCGCTGAGCTTCCCGAAGCGACTCGGCTGGCGATCGCACTGGTCGCGCTGATCCCGGTGATGCCGCACGCCGCATCATCATCGGTTGCCCCCTCGCCATCGGCCTCCACTACCGCAAGGGCTTCGCGGTCCTCCGCGTCTTCACCCATCCCATCGCCCGCCTCGTCCTGCTCGCGGCTCTCGTGGTCCTTCAGCTCCACGTGATCGACTTCCAGGACGGCGGAACCACGTGCGCCGTACTGACCCGCCGTTCATCACCTCACTGGTCCCGCGTGGTCCGATCGCCTGGCTCTTCGCCCCCCGGCGATGCGGTTCATCGGCGAGAGGTCCTACTCCGTGCACCTCTTGCAGGGGGCGGCGGCCGTGGTCGCCTTGTCGACCCCCAAATGGGCCCGCATCGGACCTTGACCGCGGTCGCCGTGACCGTCGTCGCCCTGGTCATCTCGGACGTCCTCCGCCACCGGGTCGAGGTGCCCATGATCGACGTCGGCCGCAGGATCGTGGCCCTCGTAGGCCGAACCCGCCCCGTCCCACGATGCGGGAAAGCCGAACCCGTGCTGGCCAGCAGGAGAGCAATTCAGGCGGAGTGCCCTTGTCCTGATCCGGTAGTCTTGGGCACCAAGGTCGAGAGGCGCTGCAACGGACCGCCGGGTCCGCCACGCTCGGCCCCGGACTTCACCGCAAGGGCGCCTCCCACGACATGGGAGGAGCGCTGGATGGAAACGACCGCCCTGCGAAAGCTGCTGGATGAGCGCATCGTCGTGCTCGACGGGGCGTGGGGGTCGATGCTCCAGAACGCCGGCCTCAAGCCAGAGGACTACCGCACCGAGCGGTTCCAGGACCATCCCCGTGACATCACCGGCGACCCCGACCTGCTGAACATCACCAGGCCGGACGTCGTGCTGGACATCCATCGCCAGTATCTGGACGCCGGCGCGGACATCACCACCACGAACACGTTCACCGCCACCACGATCGGCCAGGCGGACTACGGGCTCGAGCATCTCGCGTACGAGATGAACCTCCGCGGCGCCCAGATCGCCCGCGAGGCGGCGGACGCGGCGGGCGGGAAGTTCGTCGCCGGGTCGGTCGGGCCGCTGAACGTCACGTTGTCGCTGTCGCCCAAGGTCGAGGACCCGGCGTTCCGCGCGGTCACCTTCGACGAGGTGTACGCCGCGTACGCCGACCAGATCAAGGCGCTCGCCGAGGGCGGCGTGGACCTGCTGCTCATCGAGACGATCTTCGACACGCTCAACTGCAAGGCCGCGATCGCCGCCGCCCGCGACGTCGCGCCGCATCTGCCGCTGTGGATCTCGGTGACGATCGTCGACCTGAGCGGCCGGACGCTGTCCGGGCAGACGGTCGAGGCGTTCTGGAGTTCCATCGAGCACGCGGATCCGCTGCTCGTCGGCGTCAACTGTTCGCTGGGCGCCGAGGAGATGCGCCCGCACATCGCCGAGCTGTCCCGCCTCGCGGGCACGTACACCGCCTGTCACCCGAACGCGGGCCTGCCGAACGCGTTCGGCGGTTACGACCAGACGCCCGAGGAGACCGGCGGGCTGCTCGGCGACTTCGCCACGGCCGGGATGGTCAACGTCGTCGGCGGCTGCTGCGGCACGACCCCCGCGCACATCAAGGAGATCGCCGACGCCGTCCGCGGGATGAAGCCGCGGAACGTCCCGGCCCCGAAGCCGCACACCCGGTTCAGCGGCCTGGAGCCGTTCGAGATCGGCAAGGACACCGGGTTCGTCATGATCGGCGAGCGGACCAACGTCACCGGTTCCGCCAAGTTCCGGAAGCTGATCGAGGCCGACGACCACCAGGCCGCCGTCGACGTCGCGCTGGAGCAGGTCCGCGGCGGGGCGAACCTGCTGGACGTCAACATGGACGCCGACCTGCTCGACAGCGAAAAGGCGATGACCACGTTCCTGAACCTCATCGCCACCGAACCCGAGGTCGCCCGGCTGCCGATCATGATCGACAGTTCGCGCTGGACGGTGCTCGAGGCCGGGCTGAAATGCGTGCAGGGCAAGGGAGTCGTCAACTCCATCAGCCTCAAGGAGGGTGAGGAGCAGTTCCTCCAGCAGGCCCGGCGCATCCGCGACTACGGCGCGGGCGTGGTCGTGATGGCCTTCGACGAGCAGGGCCAGGCCGACACCGCCGACCGGAAGGTCGAAATCTGCGCCCGAGCCTACGACCTGCTGACTCAGCAGGCCGGTTTCGTCGCCGAGGACATCATCTTCGACCCGAACGTGCTCGCGGTCGCGACCGGGATCTCCGAACACAACGGGTACGCCAAGGCCTTCATCGACGCGCTGCCGCGGATCAAGGAACGCTGTCCCGGCGTGCACATCAGCGGCGGTATCTCGAACCTCTCCTTCTCCTTCCGCGGCAACAACGTCGTGCGCGAGGCGATGCACTCGGCCTTCCTGCTGCACGCCGTGCGCGCCGGGCTGGACATGGGCATCGTCAACGCCGGGCAGCTCGCGGTCTACGAGGACATCCCCAAGGACCTGCTGGAGCTGGTCGAGGACGTGCTCTTCGATCGCCGCGCGGACGCCACCGACAGGCTGGTCACGTTCGCGGAAACGGTCAACGGCAAGGGAACCCAGCGCACGGTCGACCTCTCCTGGCGCGACAACACGGTCGAGGCGCGGCTGAGCCACGCGCTGGTGCACGGCATCGTCGACTACATCGAAGAGGACACCGAGGAAGCCCGCCAGAAGCTGCCGAAGCCGCTGGAGGTCATCGAAGGCCCCCTCATGGACGGCATGAAGATCGTCGGCGACCTGTTCGGGTCCGGCAAGATGTTCCTGCCGCAGGTGGTCAAGAGCGCGCGCGTGATGAAGCGGTCGGTCGCCTACCTCGAACCGTTCATGGAGGCCGAGAAGGAGAAGGCGCGCCTCGAAGGCCGGATCGAAACCCGCCAGGGCAACGGAAAGGTCGTCCTGGCGACGGTCAAGGGCGACGTGCACGACATCGGCAAGAACATCGTCGGCGTCGTACTCGGCTGCAACAACTACGAGGTGATCGACCTCGGCGTGATGGTCCCGGCCTCGGTCATCCTGGACACCGCCGTCTCCGAAGGCGCCGACGCCATCGGCCTTTCGGGCCTGATCACGCCGTCGCTGGACGAGATGGTCAACGTCGCCGCCGAAATGGAGCGGCGCGGGCTGAAGCTGCCGCTGCTGATCGGCGGCGCGACCACGTCACGCCAGCACACCGCGGTCCGCATCGCGCCCGCGTACGAGCACACGACCGTGCACGTCCTCGACGCCTCCCGCGTCGTCGGCGTCGTCGGCGACCTGCTCGACGCCGACCGCGCCGAGATCCTCGACAAGAAGAACCGCGAGGACCAGGAAGAGCTGCGGGTCCAGCACGCGAACAAGCAGCGGACGCCGTTGCTGACGGTCGAGGAGGCGAGGGCCAACCCCGAGAAGGTCTCCTTCGACGACATCCCGACGCCCGCGTTCACCGGCGTCCGGTACGTCTCGCCGTCGCTCACCGAGCTGCGCGAGATGATCGACTGGACCTTCCTGTTCCTGGCCTGGGAGCTGAAGGGCAAGTACCCGGCGATCCTGAACAACCCGGTCGCCAGGGAGCTGTTCGACGACGCGAACACGCTGATGGACCAGATCATCGCCGAAGAGCGGTTCCAGGCGAAGGGCGCGTACGCGTTCTGGCCGGCGCACTCCGAGGGCGACGACATCATCCTCGATTCGGGCGTCAAGTTCCCGATGCTGCGCCAGCAGACCAAGAAACCACTGTCGCGGCCCAACCGCTGCCTCGCGGACTACATCGCCCCGGCCGGCGCGGGCGATCACCTCGGCGGCTTCGCGGTCACCATCCTCGGCGCCGAGGACTTCGCGGCCGAGTTCGAGGCGAAGCAGGACGACTACCGCGCCATCATGGTGAAGGCGCTCGCGGACCGGCTCGCCGAGGCGTTCGCCGAGTACCTGCACCTCCAGGCGCGTCGGGAGTGGTTCGAGCCGGACGCCGATCCGAAGCTGGAGGATCTGCACGCCGAAAGGTTCCGCGGCATCCGCCCGGCGCTGGGCTACCCGGCCAGCCCGGACCACAGCGAGAAGCGGGAGCTGTTCGAGCTGCTCGATTCCGACCGGCTCGGGATGGGGCTGACCGAGTCGTTCGCGATGACGCCGGCGGCGAGCGTCAGCGGGCTGATCTTCGCCCACCCCGATTCCCGGTACTTCACCGTCGGACGGCTCGGCAAGGACCAGGTCGAGGACTACGCCGCCCGGCGCGGCCTCGAACTGTCCACTATGGAGCAGTGGCTGCGGCCGAACCTCGCCTACGAGCCCGAATGACACAATGATCAGGTGACTGCCGAAGGTTCGGACTTCCTGCAACTGGACATCGGGGACGCCCCGCCGGGGCGCCGGTCGGACTGGCTGGCGTCGCGGCTGCGGCACGCCATCTCCGACGGCCGCCTGCCGGTCGGCAGCAGGCTGCCCGCGACCAGGGCGCTGGCCGCGGACCTGCGGGTCTCCCGCGGCGTGGTCACCGAGGCCTACCAGCGGCTGGTCGAGGACGGGCACGTCGCCGGACGCGGCCGCGCGGGCACGGTGGTCGTCGCGGCACCGGCGAGGACCAAGGAGCAGACGGCCTCCGGTCCGCCCGCCGCGGGCACGATCTTCCGGCCCGCGCCCGGAATCGGCGTCTTCGACTCGCTGCGGGCGACCCCGGCGAGGATCGACCTGTCCCCCGGCGTGCCGGATCTGACGGCGTTCCCGCGAACGGCCTGGCTACGTGCCGAACGCACGGTGCTCAACAGCCTCTCGGCGGCGGACTTCGGCTACGGCGACCCGCGGGGCGCGCCAGCGTTGCGGCTCGCGATCGCGCACTGGATCGCCCGCACCCGCGGCATCACCGTCGACGCCGACGACGTGCTGATCGTCGCCGGTGTCGCGCAGGGCCTCGGGCTGCTGGCCCAGGTGCTGCTCGAGAACGGCGTCTCCGAGATCGCCGTCGAGGACCCGAGTTCGCTGGGCGCCCGTCAGCATCTGCACGACCGGCGGCTGGCGACGCCGCCGATCCGCGTCGACGAGGACGGGGTCGACGTCGGCGAGCTCGTGCGCAGCGGCGCGCCCGCCGTGCTGCTCACGCCCGCGCACCAGTTCCCGACCGGGGTCGTGCTCGGCGGGGAACGCCGTCGCGAGCTCATGCGATGGGCCGCGGACGGCGGGCTGATCATCGAGGACGACTACGACGCCGAGCACCGCTACGACCGTCCGCCCGTTCCCGCGCTGCGCTCGATGCTCGCCGAGCAGGTCTGCTACGCGGGCAGCGTGTCGAAGTGGCTCGCGCCCGCGCTCCGGGTGGGCTGGATGCTGGTCCCGTCGCGGTACCGGGACGAGGTGGTGGCGGCCAAACGGTTCGCCGACCTTGGCAACGCCGTCCTCCCGCAGCTGGTGCTCGCGCATCTGATGGAGTCCGGCGAGATGGAGCGGCAGCTGCGGTTCGTGCGCAAACGGCATCGCCGCCGCCGGGACGCGATGATCGACGCGCTCCGGACGCATCTCCCGGACGCCGTGGTGCACGGCGCCGCCGCCGGGCTGCACCTGACGATCACCTTCGACGCGGAGTTCTCCGACCTCGACTTCGCCGCCGCCGCGCTGGAGCAGGGGGTGAAGGTGCAGCCGCTGTCGTGGCACTGTCAGCGGCCGATGAATCCGGGTCTCGTCCTCGGCTACGGGGCGAGCCCGGCGAGCGACATCGCCGAGGGCATCGCCGTCCTGGGCAAGATCAGGCGCTAGCCGCCGAATTGCCCGAGGAAGGCCAGGAGCACGGCCGGGTCTTCGACGTGCGCGTTGTGGCCCAGCCCGGGAAGTTCGACAGAAGCCTCGCTGAGCGCGCGAAGTTGTTCGGGGCGGCTCATGGGGTCATGTTCGCCAGCGGCCAGGGCGACCGGGCAGCGCGCCGCGCCGAGCAGGCCAGGCATGTCGGGAGCGCCGACAGCGAAGGCCCGAGGGTCCAGCGCGAGCCGCCAGCCGCCCTCGGTTTCGACGACGCCGGCGGGGTCCGCTTCGGCCAGACCTGTCAGCCCGGCGATCTTGAGGAAGGCTCGTTCGGCGTCCTCGCGGGACGTGAACACCCTGGGCGGTTTCGCCGCCATGTCGGCGGCCTTCGCGAGTTCGGACTCGCTCCATTCGACCTTGACACCCACCGCGAGCAACCCGTCGACCCGGAGCCCGAACCACCCGCTGGCCAGCGCGAGCCCGACCACGCCGCCCAGGGAGTGGCCGATCACCAGCAGCTGACCGCGTTCCGGGAGCACGTCGGCGACCGCCGCGGCCAGACCGCCGAAGGAGTAGTGCGCCGAGTGCGGTGAGGCGCCGTGCCCGGGCAGGTCGGGGGCCAGCCAGCGATAGCCGGGTTGCAGCATCAGGCCGTCCCAGACCGCGCCCGTCGCGCCGAGGCCGTGCAGCAGGAGCACGGCGGGGCCTTCGGTTCCGGCGGTGCGCATCTTCAGCGTGTCCACCGGACGGATCTTTCCGCAGTCCCCCGCCCGCGGGCTAGTGTCGACGCCGTGATCACCGATCCGGACGTATACACCCGAGGCGTGCCGTACGAGCACCTCGCGGCGCTGCGCCGGGAGTCGCCGGTCGTACGCGTGGACGATTTCTGGGCCGTGCTACGGCATTCGGACGTCAAGCACGTACTGAAGAACCCGAAGCTGTTCTCGTCGCACCTCGGCGGGACGCAGATCCGTGATCCGGCGACCGAGCAGGACCTCGGTTACGTCCGCCGGATGATGCTCAACATGGATCCGCCCGAGCACGCCCGGCTGCGGGGCCTGCTCACCAAGGCGTTCACGCCGCTCGCGGTCGCCAGGCTGACCGAGCGGATCCAGGGCTGGGCGAGGGAGCTGATCGCCGGCGTCCGCGCGGACGGTGAGTGCGATTTCGCGGCGGTCGCCGCCGATCTCCCACTGCTGACGCTCGCCGAGGTCTTCGGGATCCCCGAACGGGACCGGCGGCTGATGTACGACTGGAGCAATCGCGTGATCGGCTACCAGGACGCCGACTACGCGGTGAGCGCGACCGTCGACGCGGACGAGGTCACCGATCTCGCGCGGGCGGCGCTGGCGGTCCGGCCGGTTCCGGGGCCGGACGGGTCGATGCCCGATCCGCGCACTCGCGCGGGGATGCCGGATCTTTACGCGTACGCCACCGCGCTCGGCGAGTACAAACGCCGGAACCCGGGCGAGGACGTGATGAGCAATCTCATGGGTCACGTGGAGGACGGCGGCCGGGTCTCGATCGCGGAGTTCGAGAACCTGTTCTGGCTGTTTTCCGTGGCGGGCAACGAAACGCTGCGCAACGGCATCCCCGGCGGGATGCAAGCGCTGCTGTCGCATCCCGATCAGTACCGGCGGCTGCTCGCCGACCGTTCCCTGCTTCCCGGTGCGGTGGAAGAGATGCTGCGCTGGTGGACGCCGGTCATGCATTTCCGCCGGACCGCGACCGAGGACGTCGTTCTGTCCGATGTGGACATCCGCGCGGGCGAGAAGGTGGTCGTCTGGTTCTCCGCCGCGAACCGTGACGAGACCGTTTTCGAGGATCCGGACCGCTTCGACATCGGCCGCGCTCCCAACGATCACCTGACCTTCGGGCACGGCCCGCATTTCTGCCTCGGCGCCCAGCTCGCCAGGGTGCAGCTGCGCGCGATGTTCGAAGCGGTCCTGGACCAGCTCGGCGAGGTCGAACCCGCCGGTGCTCCGGTGCGGTTGCGGTCGAACTTCCAGAACGGGCTGAAATCGCTGCCGATCCGCTGGTAGCGACGAGCCCCTTCCCGCCCCCGAGCGCGGGAAGGGGCCCATCACCCCCTGGTCATTCGGCCGCGGCGAACTCCGGTTCGGCGACGGTGGAGCGGGCTTCGGCCTTGCGCAGGCCGACGATTCCGGACAGGGCCACCAGGACACTGATCACGGCGATACCGGTGACCACGGTGAGCGCGGGCGCCAGACCGTTCAGCAGCGCGGCCGAGCCGGTGGCGCCGCCGGAGTTCCCGGTCAGGACCGCGGTCACGATGGCGAGCCCGATCGCGCCGCCGACCTGGATCGACGTGTTCAGCAGCCCGCCGGCGAGCCCCTGCTCGTCGTCGGAGATGCCGTTGGTCGCCTGGATGTTCAGCGAGGAGAACGCCAGCATGAAGCCGATACCCAGCAGGATCATGCTCGGCAGCACCGAACCGGCGTAGCTGGAGCTCTCGTCGATCCGCAGGAACAGCGCGTACCCGATGACGTGGGCGACGACACCGGCGAGGATCGTGCGCGGGGTGCCGAGCCGGTCGATCAGCGGCTCGATCCTCGGCGAACCGAAGGCCACGATCAGCGCGGCGGGCAGGAACCCGAGCGCGGTCTGCAACGCGGACCAGCCCAGCACGTTCTGCAGGTACAGCATGACGACGAACTGGAAACCGATGTAGGCGCCGAAGAACGTCGCGCCACCGAGGTTGGCGCGGGCCAGCGGGCCGGAGCGCAGGATGCCGAGCCGCAGCAGCGGGTGCTTGCTGCGCTTCTCGATGAACACGAAGGTGACGAGCAGGGCGAGCGCGAGGGCGAACGAGATCAGCGTCCGCGGCGCGGCCCAGCCGATCTCCGGTGCCTCGACCACGGCGAAGACCAGCAGGAGCGAACCGGCCGCGCCGGTGATCGCGCCAGGGAAGTCGTAGCCGCCACCGGTCTGCGGCGAGTAGGACGGGATCAGCTTGATCGCGGCGGCCAGCGCGGCGAGCGCGATGGGCACGGGCAGGAGGAACGTCCAGCGCCAGCCCACCTGGGTGAGCAGACCGGAGAAGACGAGGCCCGCGGAGTAACCGCTGGCACCGAAGACGGCGAAGATGCTGATCGCCCGGTTGCGGGCGGGGCCTTCATGGAAGGTCGTGGTGATGATGGACAACGCGGCCGGCGCGGTGAACGCGGCGGCGAGACCCTTGATGAAGCGGGTGGCGATCAGCAGCGCGCCGTCGTCGACGAGGCCGCCGAGCAGGGAAGCGAGCGCGAAGACCGCGACGGCGACGAGGAAGACCCGGCGCCTGCCGAGCAGGTCGGCGGTGCGCCCGCCGAGAAGCAGCAGGCCGCCGTAGCCGAGCACGTAGGCGCTGATGATCCATTGCAGGGCACCGGTGGAGAGGCCGAGTTCGGCCTGGATGGACGGGAGGGCGACGGCGACCATCGACACGTCGAGCGCGTCGAGGCCAACGACGACGGACACAGTGAGCAGGACACCCCAGAGGCGCGCGTCCCACCTTGTCGAGCTGGTGGACAGCTGCACGGAAGAACTCATGATCCGTACAGTACATGCACACGCATCTAATGCAAGTGCATTTAATGACTTTGCATAAAATTCACGTGCATGCTATCTTGGGCCGCGTGAGCGACGTCGCCGAACAAGACCTGCTGCAGGAGTGGCGCGAACTTTCCGCCCGGCATGCGGCGGTCTTCGGCCGCCTCGAGTGCCGCCTCCAGGAGCGCCACGGCCTCGGTGTCACCGAGTTCGAAGCCCTGGAACGACTGGTCACCTGCGTCGTCGGCAAATGCCGCGCGGCCGACCTGACCGAGGTCGTGCACCTGAGCCAGAGCGCCACCTCACGACTCGTGGCCCGCCTCGAGCGCGAAGGGCTCGTCCAGCGCGCGCTCTGCGAGTCGGACCGGCGCGGGATCTTCGTCGTCGTGACCGACGAAGGCCGCCGTCGCTACGAAGAGGCGAAGCCGACGCACCGGGCGACCCTCGAAGAGACCCTCACCGTCGAAGCCTGACCTCGAGCCTCCAAGCCACCGCTCCTTTGCTTGCCCCTGAAGTACGTGAAGGCCCCCTTCATTGCGCTAGACGCAATGAAGGGGGCCTTCACGTACTGAGGAAGGGGTGAAGGTCGAGTTTCCTCGGCTGAGCCGAGGCAAGGGGTCCTTCACGCGCGGTCGCTGTGACCACTGGGGCTGGTGGTGCCGCAGAGCCACAGACGGCGATCCGCAAGTCCGTGAAGGCCTCCTTCCCTACCTTGAGGGTAGGCAAGGAGGCCTTCACGGGCCTCGTCACTCACGAGGCGATCATGGTCAACTTCGGGCCAGCTCCTCACGGATCGCCGGGACGACCTCGTTCCCCCAGCGGCCGAGCGCGCTGTCGGTGCTGGTCCCGTCTTCGACCGGGAAGTAGATGAAGCCCGCGGCGCCGTGGTCACGCACCGCCGTGACCAGTTCCTCGACCCACTGCTCCGGCGAACCACCGACCCACCGCCCCTCGTCGTCACGCGGCGACGCCGTGGGCTTTTCCGTTATGCGGCCAGGGAAGTTGTAGATGGTGGCGACCTCGCCGGGGTCGCGGCCCGCGTCGATGGCGGCCTGGTCGATCACCGGACGGGATTCGGCGAACCGCGGGCTGAGCCAGTCCGCGGCGTGCCCTGGGATCCACCCGTCGGCGAGTTTTCCGGTCACCGCGAGGGATTTGGGCCCGACGGCACCCGTCCAGATCGGGGGCGCGGGCGCGGCCGCCGGCACCAGCCCGTCGACGGAGTAGAACTCCCCCTCGAAGGTCACCGGTGCCCCGCCGCCGGAAAGCGCCTTGATCAGGGTGATCGCCTCACCCATCGCCCGGACCGCCTCGGCGGGCGTCCGGTGCGCGACACCGAGTTTGGCGATCTCCCGCCACAGCCCGCCCGCACCGATGCCGAGCGCGACCCGGCCGCCCGAGAGCGCCGAAAGCGACGTGATCGTCCTCGCCAGCATCGGCGCGGGACGGCTCGGCAGGTTGGTCACGTTGACCGCGGCCGTGACCCGCGACGTCCGGCCGAGGATCACGCCCAGCGCCGCGTAGGCGTCGAGCCGGTCGGCGAAGTACGGATGGTCGGACAGGCTGACCAGGTCGAGTCCCGCGCGGTCGGCCTGTTCGGCGTGCCGCAGGAGGTCTTCCACCTCGCCGACGCCGGTTTCGAGCCCGAAGCCGAACAGTGTCATCACCACTCCTCAAGTTCGTAGTACGCACTATTTGTATCACGAACTACTTGCCCGTGTCGAAGTAAAGAATATTTGACATGATGTCTAGAACTCTTTACCTTGGGCTTCGTGGCGATGGAAGAGAAACGTGCGTGGATCATGGTGGTGGTCACGGTCTTCGGCTATGCCGCGTACCTGATCGTCGTCCTCCGCCGGGCGGGCTCCGGCCCGCTCGTCGACATCCCTTACGTGGCACCGTTGTTGTGGACGATCGGCGCGGCCATCGCGGCTTCGATCGTGCTGAACGTCGCGGCCGCGATCACCTCACCGCGTGACGCGGGCCGCAAGGACCAGCGCGACCGCGAGATCGGCCGGTTCGGCGAGTACATCGGACAGTCGTTCGTCGTGATCGGCGGTGTCGCGGCACTCGTCATGGCGATGGCGGAGCTGGACCACTTCTGGATCGCCAACACCGTGTACCTCGCCTTCGTCCTGTCCTCCCTGCTCGGCTCGATCGCGAAGATCGCCGCCTACCGCTGGGGATTCCAGGCATGGTGAAACCGACCAAGGTCACGAACTCCATCCGCGCCCTGCGGTTCGCGAAGGGTGAGATGACCCAGGCCGAACTCGCGGACCGGATCGGCGCCACCCGCCAGACGGTGATCGCCATCGAACAGGGCCGCTACTCGCCGTCCCTGGAGATGGCCTTCCGGATCGCCAGGGTGTTCGGCGTCGCGCTCGACGACGTTTTCCAGTACCCAGACCAGGAATGAGGCCGCCGTGAAGGCGATCGCCCAGAACGAGTACGGCTCCACCGACGTCCTGACCCTGACCGACCTGCCCGAACCCGAAGCCGGACCCGGCGGGGTGGTCGTGCGGATCCGGGCGGCCGCGGTCGATCCCGGCGTCTGGCACCTCATGGAGGGCACGCCGTACTTGGTGCGGCTGATGGGTTTCGGCGTGCGGAGGCCGAAGGCCCGGGTCCGAGGGCTGGACTTCGCGGGCGTGGTGCACGCCGTCGGCGACGACGTGACCCGGTTCCGGCCGGGCGACGAGGTTTTCGGTACCTGCCAAGGTTCCTTCGCCGAATACGCACTGACCACAGTGGACAAGATCGCCCGGAAGCCCGAGCGGCTCGGCTTCGACGAAGCGGCGGCCGTTCCCATCTCCGCTTTCACCGCGCTCCAAGCGCTCCGGGACAGAGGGCGGGTCGCGCCCCGGCAGAAGGTCCTGGTCATCGGCGCCGGCGGTGGCGTCGGCACCTTCGCGGTGCAGATCGCCAAGGCGTTCGGCGCCGAGGTGGACGGCGTGTGCGGCACGGACAAGGTCGACCTCGTCCGCTCACTCGGCGCGAACCGCGTTTTCGATTACACCCGTGAGGAGTTCGGCGGCGGCTACGACCTCATCCTCGACACCGCGGGCAACCGGTCGCTGGCCTCGCTGCGGAAGGCCCTTACCCCGCAAGGCACTCTCGTCCTCGTCGGCGGCGAGAGCGACGGGAAGTGGATCGGCGCGGTGGGGCGCAACGTGCGGGCGCTGCTCCTCGGGCCGTTCGTGAAGCAGAAGCTGCGCGGCCTGTTCTCCACGGAGGACCAGGACGATCTCCAGACGCTGCGGGCGCTCGTCGAAGCCGGGAAACTGACGCCGGTCATCGACCGGGCCTACTCGCTGGCCGAGGTGCCCGAGGCCATCCGCTACGTCCGCGAAGGGCACGCGCGCGGCAAGGTCGTCATCACCGTCTGATGTTCTCCCCCATGTCGGACTCCGGCCATCTTGGCGGTGTTCGGTGTCGGAGAGCGATCCGCCGAGTGCCGAGGAGACCACCGATGTCCGTCAACCGCCGCGATCTGTTGCGAGGCGCCGCCACCGCCGGTGCGCTGGGGCTGGCCTGGCCGTTGAGTTCGCGGATGACGGTCGCGCAGGCCGAGGAGGCCGCGGCGGCGCTGGGCGCGACCTGGGACGAAGCGCCGTTCACCCTCGGGGTCGCGTCCGGCGACCCGGTCCCGTACGGCGTCGCGCTCTGGACCAGGCTCGCGCCGAAGCCGATGGAGTTCGAGCAGCCGCTGGACGACACCGTCGAGGTCGCCTGGGAGGTCGCCACCGACCGCGGGTTCCGCCGCCGCGTGGCGCACGGGACGACGGCCGCCACCGCCGGGCTCGGGCACAGCGTGCACGTCCCGGTGTCCGGGCTGGAGCCGGGCGCTCAGTACTACTACCGCTTCCACGCGCTCGGCAAGGTCAGCCGGATCGGCCGCACCCGGACCGCGCCGGTCGGGCCGGTGCGGCGGGTGCGGTTCGCCTCGGCGAACTGCCAGGCCTTCCACGACGGGTTCTACGCGGCGCACGCCGGGATCGCGCGGGAAGAGCTGGATTTCGTCGTCCACCTGGGTGACTACGTCTACGAGCACGGGCAGGTCGGCGGGAATCCGCTGCGCGACCACGAAGGCCCCGAGGTGCTGACCCTGCCGGCGTACCGGCGGCGGCACGCGCTCTACAAATCCGACCCCTCGCTGCGGGACGCCCACGCCGCCCACCCCTGGTTCGTCACCTGGGACGATCACGAGGTCGTCAACGACTACAGCGGCACCACCCCGTCTTTGCGGGCGCGGCGCTCGGCGGCGTACCAGGCCTGGTTCGAGCACATGCCGGTGCGCCCCGACCACCCCTCGACGCCGAGGATCCACCGGCAGCGCCACTGGGGCGACCTCCTCGATCTGTCCATTCTGGATCTCCGGCAGTACCGGTCGGCACAGAACCTGCCCGACGGCACGATCCTCGGCGCGGACCAGAAGGCGTGGCTCAAGGACCAGGTGACCGGCGCCGGCGAGGCGTGGCACTGCTGGGTGAACTCGATCATGCTGAGCCAGCTCGCGAAGCCCGGCGGCGGCTACATGTTCACGGACCAATGGGACGGTTTCCTCGCCGAGCGCAAGGAAGTGCTGACCCACGTGGCCCAAAGCGGCCTCGAAGACCTCGTGGTGATCACCGGCGACTGGCATTCGGCGTTCGTCGACGACATCCGCCCGGACTTCGCGGATCCGTCCACCCCGGTGATCGGCACGGAGTTCACCGCGCATTCGGTCAGCTCCGGCGCCTACTCCCCCGAATGGAACGCCACGAACGGACCGAAGATGGGCGCGGCGAACCCGCATCTCAAGTACTTCGAGGGCAACCGGTACGGCTACGACGTCTACGAGGTCACCCCGCGCCGTTGGAGCACGCATATGCGCGTGATCGGCGACCGGCGCGACCCGCGCTCCCCGGTCAGCACCCTGACGACGTTCCACGTCGACCGCGGCAGGCCCGGATCGTACGAGGACCGCTCCACCATCACGTCTCCGGCGCAGTACCGGCGACGCTAGGCCAAAAGGGGAGCCGGGAACTCAGAAGAGGGGCGAGCGACGCTCTTTCGGAGCAGCGCGGTTCACCGCGCGCGTTCTCGTTTCACCTGCCCGATGAATTCACGACAATTCTTCCGTGCGGCTAACCTTGGCATTCCAATGGGAACTAGCCGCGGGAGAATTCGATGAAGAAGAAAATCGCCGCTTTAGTCATGGCCGCCTTTTCGGCGGCCGTATTCCTGGCCGCCACGCCGGCCTCCGCGGCGACCGAAGGCAGGTTCCCACCCTACGGTTGCAACGGTGATCGCTACGGAATCCTCTTCGGCGAGGGCATTTCCCTGACCTGCTTCTCGCTGCCGAGACACTCGGAGACCTACCGGGTGGTCGCCCACTGCGCGGCCGGATCCTCCTATTGGTACACCGTCGGGCATTGGGTCCCGATCGGTTTCGGCCCGTCGACGGCGGAATGTCACGGCGCCCTGCTTTCGAGCGCGTACGTGGCCGGATATCACGTAGACGAATTCTGATATCCGAATGACTCGATGTCGATCTTGACGGCGCGGTTCAGCGTCCGCTCCCGGCAGGTCCCCACCGGCCCACTTCCGCGGTGAGCCACCGATGCAGGGAGAAGGCCAGTTCGACCGGCGCGTCGTACTGGATCAGATGCCCGGCCTCGGGAATGACGTCCAGGAGGGCACCGGGAATCGCGCCGGCGAGCCGTTCGGCCCGGTCCACCGGGATCCACGTGTCGTCGGCGCCCCAGATCACCTTCACCGGCAGCGCCAGTTCCGGATAACGGTCCTGGATCTCGTCGGTGTACCGGACGTCGGCCTCGGCGATCTGCCGGTAGAAGGCGCGTTGTCCCTCCGCGTCCAGCCAAGGCCCGGTCAGCGTGGCCAGCTGCGCGGCGGTGAGACCACGATGGGAGGCCGTCCCGATGTAGGACTCCAGCGCTCCTCGGTGCACCACCGGGGGTTGCGCCTGGAAGACCTCGGCGTTCTCCGCGACCAGCCGGAAGAACTCCGAACCCCACGGCCGCAGCGCGACGACGTCCACCAGGGCGAGCGAGGCGTATTCCGCGCCGTGCAGCAGCTTCGCGCGCAGCGAAACGGCCCCGCCGTAGTCGTGGGCGATCACGTGCGGGGCGGCCAACCCCCAATACGCGAGCAGATCGGCGAAAAGCTCGCCCTGCGTCCCGAGATCGACGGCGTGGCCGGGATCCTTCGACGAACGGCCGTACCCCGGCATGTCCCAGACGTGGACGGCGAATTCCGCGCTGAGCGCTCGCGCGAAAGGCGCCCACAGTTGCGCCGACCACGGTGTCCCGTGACACAGCACCACCGGGGCGCCTTCGCCGAGGCGTTCCCACGCCA
Organism: Amycolatopsis roodepoortensis; assembly: GCF_024628825.1. NCBI lineage: Bacteria > Bacillati > Actinomycetota > Actinomycetes > Pseudonocardiales > Pseudonocardiaceae > Amycolatopsis > Amycolatopsis roodepoortensis. The sequence continues at coordinate 7,739,659 of NZ_CP102415.1, read as the reverse complement.
CCGAACGGCCACGCCATTCGAACGTCCGCGACAACTCCAGCTCGCCGAAACCCATGACCTCGATCGTAGTGGCGGCCGCCCGCTCAGTCCGGCAGTTGCAGTTCCGTATGCCGTTTGGACAGCATCTCCGCCAGCTCACGGAGTTTGACGTTCATGTTCTGCGACGTGTGCCGCAGCACCTCGAACGCCTCCGCGGCGTCGATCCCGCGCCGCGCCATCAGGATGCCCTTGGCCTGCCCGATCGCGTCGCGGCTGTCGAGCGCCTGCTGGAGCTGCTCCTCCTGGAGCTGGCCTCGCGTGACCGCGTGCGTCGTCGCCAAGGCCAGTGACGCGTGCGTCGCCAGAAGCAGCAGCACGTCGCGGTCGGCCTTGGCGATGCCGTGCGGGCTGCGCGAATAGACGTTCAGCGCGCCGGAAGGCTGCGAACTCGACGCCTCCGGCAGGAGTGCCGTCGAGACCAGCGAATGGAACCCGAGCGCCGCGGCGGCGGGACCGAAGCGCGGCCATCGAGCGTCTTCCGCCAGATTGTCGCTGAACGCCGCCGCCGGCCCCGAAACCCGCGCCGCTTCGACGCAAGCACCCTCGCCGTACTGGTACTGCAGCTGATCCAGATCGCCGGCGATCTCGTCGGTCCGCACCGGCGTGTGGAACCCTCCGTCGGGATCGAGGAGGGTGACGCTGACCAGATCCGCGCCCGGTACCAGGTCACGCGTCGCGAAGACCACCCGTTCGAGTACCGCCGCGATCGAACCGGAATCCAGCAACGCCCTGGTCAGGGCCACGAACTGGGTGACCAGTGGCCCAGCGATGAGCCGGGCGCCGTTCTCTGAGGTCACCGGCAGGTCGCCGTCGCCGACATCCTCGACGAATCGGTTCTTGTCCTGCTGCCAGTCGAATTCATCGGCCAAAGCCCGCCTCTCCCACTTCTGCACATCGGCGTGATGCACCACGGGAGTCACCGGCGGGAACCGGCGCCGAGCGCGCACCATCAACCGCCGCAACCAACCCGGTTACCGGCGGATCGGCGCTAACTTCTCAACGCTCAGAACCGCTTTCGGAAACCGACCTTAGCCGAATGCGATCACCCGGCCTACCGCGACCCACGTTCCGCCCGTCACGAATCACCTCCTTCGGTCGTGCCGACGATGAACGGTTCGTCCACCTGGCGTAACTCCGCATCGGCCCGTCGGCTCCCGGCTCATGTTTCACCTCGGGCCGCCGTGGTACCCGGGCCGGTGTCGCCGAGAACCCCGGGGGTGATCACTGTGTCCACGCTCCAGGCCGCGGAGCAGCGACGGGTCATCGCCGAATGCTTCGCGCGCACAGGGCTCACCCTGGAGCAACTGTGGCTGAGGTATTTCGCGCTGGGCGGTGACGTCAGCGAAGCCGACTTGGCGGCCTACCTGAGGGGCGTGCTCCCCCTGCCCAGCATCCAGCGGGACATGGTGGCGCACGCGGTCAACGAGCGGCTCGACGAGCTCTCGGGTACGCGGCGGGCGCCGTACAGCCGCGACGTCGGCGACGGCAGCCGCCCCCGCGGTCTCCTGGCCGCGCTGGTGGGACTTCTCGACGGCGCCCAGCGGGTCTCTCCCGAGCGGCTGCCCGCGATCGTCGCCGCCGCGGGCCGGGCGCTCGACCTGGAGCTGACGGTCTACCTCGCCGACTACGAGCAGCGGCAGCTCCACCCCCTCCCCACCAAGTTCGCACCCGCCCGGGCGCCGCTGCCCATCGGGGCCGGCACCGCCGGACGGGCCTACCGGCACGCCGGCACCGTGCTGTCCGAGGAGCCGGGCGGGCCGCGGCTGTGGACCCCGCTCCTGGACGGCGACGAGCGGATGGGCGTGCTCGAGATCGGCGCCGTCCAGGGCGCCGACCTCCACGACCCCGCCCTGCGCACCCAGTGCCAGTGGCTCGCGTCGCTGTCCGGCCACCTCATCGCCGCCGCGATGCGCTACGGCGACGGCCTCGACACGACCCGGCGCCGGAGGTGGCGCGGCCCCACCGCCGAGCTGCTCTGGCAGAACCTGCCGCCGCTGACGGCGGCGACGGGCGACTTCGTGGTCGCGGGCGGCGTCGAGCCCGCCTACGACGTTCGCGGAGTGTCCTTCGACTACGCCCTTTCCGAAACGACGGCGTGGCTGGCGATCTTCGACGCGGGCCGGGACACCGGGCCCGCGGGTCTGGCGGTCTCGACGGCGCTCGCTGCCTATCGATCGGCCCGTCGCGAAGGCCAGGATCTACGCGGCCAGGAAAGCGCTGTCGACAAAGCGCTTTCGGCGCAGTTCCCTGACGGCACCACGGTCCGCGGCACGCTGACCGAAGTGGACCTCACCCGAGGCACACTGCGCCATCTCGAAGCGGGCGGCGAACCACCGCTCGTGTTCGGCACCGGGCACGGGCCGGCCACAGTGGACAGTGCGCGGCGGCCACCGTTCGGCGACGGCGGCCCCGGGCACATCACGACCGCTCACCTCCGGCCCGGAGAGCTCCTAGTCCTGCACACCGAAGGCCTCACGGGAGCGCGCACCGCCGACCGTGAACGGTTCGCGCTCGCCGACAGCCTGGCCGCCGGTGCCGGGCACGTACCGCCGGAAATCGTCCGCCGCGTGCTCGACGCGGCGAAGTCCCACCACGGCAGCGATTTCACGGGCGACGCCGGACTGCTGATCGCCTACTGGCCAGGAACGCGGTGAAGAGGTTCAGCCGCGGAAATCGACGTCTTCCGCCTTGACCGTCCCTCCCTTCCGGCCCGGCGCGACCTGGTGCCGCCAGTACAGGTTCGTGTGCGCGATGACCTGCTCCGGCGTCGGCGCGCCCCACTCCGATTTGTCGAAGGTCGTGTGCGCGTCACCGACCAGCGTCGCGTCGTACCCGCGGACCATCGCGCCGTGCAGGGTCGAACGGATACAGGCGTCGGTCTCCGCCCCGACGACCACGAGCCGCCCGACCCCGCGCTCGGCGAGCACCTGCTCCAGATCGGTGTCCTCGAACGAGTCCCCATAGGACTTTTCGACGAGAGGCTCGGAGTCTTCACGGTCCAGCTCGCCGACGATGCGCCACTCTTCGCTGTCCCGCACGAGTTCATCGTCGGAATGCTGCACCCAGACGACCGGCACGCCTTCCCTGCGCGCCCTGCCGACGAGCCCGCCGATTTTCGCGACCACGGCGTCGCGCTCGTGAGCCTCGTCGACGACGCCGTTCTGGACGTCGACGACGAGGAGCGCGGTGTTCGGCCGGTTGACGAGTGTGGTCATCGCGGATATCCCTCCAGGTCAGGCTGCTGTGGCAGACCTTAACCCCGGGCACCGACAAGATCCGTCGATCAAGCGCCCGGGACGGCCAGCGCCTTCGCGTTGCGACGGACGTCGGACCACGCCCCGTCACGGCACAATCCGCAGGACGGGCCGAAGAACTCCGCGCGGGCCCGCTCGTCGCCGGAGAGCCAGAACCGGAACCACGCCGTGATCGCGCCGCGGAACCCGCCCCCGTCGCCGACCGGCGTGAAATGGGTCGCTCCGCCGAGTTCGCCGTAGATCGCGGGGACCTGGTCCGCCAGGCGGTACCGCGGAATGACCAGCAGCCCGGGAACGACGATGGTGTCGAACTGCCCGCCCAGGAAGAACGAGGGACCCTTCAGCGCCGCGGCCGAGCCCTGCGGTCCGGGTTCGATCGGGATCGTCGTGGTGACGCGGGCGTCCGCGCCGGCGACGATCGCCCCGCCGCCGCCCTGGGAGTGGCCGGTGGCACCGATGTGCGCCGTGTCGATCTTCCCTTGGTACGGGCTGCCGGGACGGGAGTTCTCGGCGATCAGGGTCGTGGCCCCGGCCAGCATCTCCTGACCGGAACCCGCGTTCGGCGTGTCGGCCGCCGCGACCACGAAACCGTGGGACGCCAGATGCCGCAACAAGCCGTCATAGATCTTCGGGCCGGCACCGGTCCCGTTGCCCCACAGGATCACCGGGTGCTTCTCCAGCCGCGAAGGCCGGTACATGGTATGCGTGCTGTCGAGGGCTTCGACTGTCACCGTGTAGGGCCCTGGTTCACTCCACCGGCTCGCGATGCCGGTCTCGGCCGTCGCGGCGGGCGCGATGCCCACGGTCGCGAGCGCGACCATCCCGGCGATCAGTATCCGTGCGCGAAGTCTCCCCATCGTGGCCACCGTCCCGTTCCGTCCGGGCCCCGTTGCCCGCGACGCACCTCCCAGCGTGTCGGCACGGTCACCGTAGGTCCATGGGGCCGATCACAAGATCGGGCGAACGAGTCTTGTGATCGGCCCCAAAACCGGGGTCAGCCGATCAGCTGCCACAGGTAGCTGGGGCTCTTGACCGGCGCGACGGCGTTCTTCTTCCAGAGGTACTTGACCTTGCACGGCGGGACGATCCGGTACTTCTGCACGGTGAACGAGCGCGCTTCCTTGTACTGCTGCAACCGCAACGTCTTCCCGGCGGGCACCGTCGCGGAATAGGACCAGGAATCGGACTTCGAGTAGCTCGCGCCGACGCTCACGGCCAGCGAGACACTCGCCTTCGCGAAGATGACGCCCGCCTCGGCACTGGTCGTACCGGTGATGGACGCGTTGACCGACGACGTCGTGGTCTTGTTGTAGGTGATCGTCCCCGGCCCGCGCAGGTAGTCGCTGCGGAGATTCGTCTTCATCCAGGCCTTGGCGCCGTTCGAGATCGTGTAGTCGGGCGGATCGTTGACCTCGGGGCAGGGCTGGATCGCGAGCGACCGCGCCCCGGCCCCGAGTGCCGCGGGCGCCACGCACAGCGCGCAACCGAGAAGGACAGAAGCGGCCACCGACCGGAAACGCATCGCGAACCTCCCGTTGTCGATCATGACCGAACGGTAATACGGCTCCCGGCGACGGCGCGGAAATCCAACCTGTTCGAGTTACGGAAATTCGCGTGTCCGAACGGACGACAGGCGTGATCAGGTGGACGACACGCGGCGGAGCCCGTCCGGTGCAGGTCACCGCACTGTCCACTGTGGCCTGTCACCCGAAAGCCGAAAGCCCGTCCAGCAGCCTGTCGACGTCCTCGGTGCTGGTGTACGGTGCCAGCCCGACGCGGAGCGCGGGGTCCTCCAGCTTCAGGGCCGCGAAGACTTCGTATGCGTAAAAGGATCCCGCCGGTGCGACGACGTTCCTCTCGGCGAGGTACTCCTGCGCCTCGCGCTCGCGGCCGCCGAGGCCCATCAGGACGGTCGGCGTCCGGTCGGCGGCCTTGCCGTGGACGGTGACGGCGTCGCCCAGTCCCTTCTCCAACCGGGCGAGCAGCAGGCTTTCGTGCTCGTGCAACGAGTTCATCGAGTTCGCCAGCCGCGCCCGCCGCGATCCGGCCGATCCCGGGTCGAGCGCGGCGAGGAAGTCCACGGCCGCCGTCGCGCCCGCGAGTATTTCGTACGGCAGCGTCCCGAATTCGAACCGTTCGGGCACGGTGTCGGGCGACGGCATGAGCTTGTCCGGCTCGACGGTTTCGAGGAGTGACGGCGACGCGCCGAGCACCCCGCAGTGCGGGCCGAGGAACTTGTAGGGCGAGCAGACGAAGAAATCCGCTCCCAGCGCGGGAACGTCCACCAGGTCGTGGGCGGCGTAGTGGACTCCGTCCACGAACACCAGCGCCCCGGCGTCGTGGGCGAGATCGGCGATCCGGCGGATCGGCGGCTTCGTGCCGAGGACGTTCGAGGCCGCCGTGACCGCGACCAGCTTCGTCCTTTCGGTGAGGACCAGCGTATCGAGGTCGAGTTCGGTGGTCTCGGGATCGACGTCGAGCCAGCGGACGGTCATCCCGGCTCGGTCCGCGGCCTGGACCCACGGCCGGACGTTGGCGTCGTGATCGAGACGGCTGACGACGATCTCGTCGCCCGCACGCCAGTTTTTGGCCAGGTGCCGGGAAAAGTCGTACGTCAGCTGAGTGGCGCTGCGGCTGTGGACGACACCTTCGGCGGGCACACCGAGGAAGTCGGCGTACGCGGCACGGAACGCGGCGACGGCGTTCTCCGCGTTGAGTTCGGACGGGCTGACCATGCCCCGGTTCGACAGCGGACCGGTGAGCGTCCGGGCGATGGCGTCGGCGACGGGCCGGGGTGTCTGGGTACCCGCGGGCCCGTCGAAGAAGGCGGTTCCGTCGGCGAGGGAAGGGAAGTGCAGCCGGAGGGCGGCGACGTCGATGGCCATGCCCTCGACTCTGACATTCGACGGGGGACCGAGTAAACGCTTCGTGGCCGGAACTTTCTCCGGCCACGAAGCGCCAGGACTCAGTACAGCTTCAACCGGTACGCGCCGGACTGCGCGGTGCCGGCGAACAGATACCGGCCGTCCGCGCTGATCGCCAGGGAGAGCACCCTGGGATCGGGCAGCGCGCCGGGCACGGGCGACCAGGTGCGGCCGAAGTCCGTGCTGCGCAGCACGCCTCCCCCGGTCGCGTCGCTCGCGAACCACACCCGGAAGTCGAACGGATGCGGCAGGATGCGGCTGATCTCACGGGGGTCCTCGCCGTCGCGGACCCGGCGGAACGTCCGGCCGCCGTCCTCGCTCAGGTGGATGCCCGCGCCGCCGATGAGCACGCGGCCGCCACCCCACCGGCTGACGGAGATCGAACTGACCGGTTGGCTCGTGACGTGGGTCCAGGTCTTGCCGCCGTCGTCCGACCGGGACAGGCCGCCGGAGTCCCCGCCCCAGACCCGGTTCGGGTTCCACGGATCACCGGCGAACGTGGTGAAGCCACTGTCGACCGAGAGCTTTTCCCAGGTCTTCCCGGCGTCGTCGCTGCGGTGGAGCACGTAACCGCTGGGCGCGAAGGCCGAGACGATGATCCGGTCCGGATCGGCCGGGTGAGCGAAGATCGTCCTGGGGAGCCCTTCCTTCGCCTTCGCCGCGAACTGCCAGCTCCGCCCGCCGTCGCCGCTGCGCAGCACGTCGAGCGAGAACCCGTTCCTGGTGACCTGCCAGACGACGTCCGGGCGGCCCGGCGAGACGGACAGGCTCGCGTCCTCGTGCAGCCGGTCGGTGGGGTGCGACTGCCAGACCCGGTCCGTCGCGGAGACCTTGCCGCGCGGGAGCGGGGTGTTGTAGATCTCCTGCACACCGGCCGCGACGACGCTCTCCCGCAGGAGGTTCCCGGTGGTCACGAGGTCGCGAATGGTCTCACCGGGCACGCCGATCTGCTGGTATCCGCTCTTGCCGCCATCGGCGTACACGCCGCGGTACAGCGAGGAGATCAGCGTGGTGGCGGGTTTGCCCGGCGCGGCGGGAAGCTCGATCATGTCGCTGACGCCTTCGCCCGGGGCGGGCACCGGTTTGCGGATCCAGGTGCGGCCGAAGTCCGGGCTGACGTCTATGTCGTTATACGTCGAGACGTACAGCCGTCCGCCGACGAAACGCGGTTCGCGCAGGGTCTGCCCGGCGGGCTCGCGGCGCAGCACCGTCCAGGTCTTGCCACCGTCGGTGGAGCCGTGCAGTTCGGAGCCGACCGTGACCACGAGGCGCCCGCCGTCCGCGGCGACCTGATTGACCTCGCCGTTCGTCCGGTAGACGAGTTCGGCCTTCGGCTCCTTGCCGCTGACCCCGCGAACCACCCAGAGCGCGTATTCGGGGTAGACCGTCGTGAAGTAGGCGTCGTCGCCGACCATCGTGAGCTTGAGCGCGCCGACCGGCGAGGCGATCCCTTCGCGCGGCCAGGTCCTCGGCACGTCGTTCCAGTTTTCGCCGCCGTCGATGCTGACGCTCAGCGAGTCGAGGTTCTGCACCACGACGACCCGGCCTGTCGGGTCCGTGGCCATCCCGAACGCGCCGTCGGGGTACCACTCGCGCAGAGTCTCCCAGGTCTGGCCACGGTCGGTGGTCCGCAGGAACATCCCGTGCCACTCGCCGGGCATCCCGCCGGGCGAGTTGCCCACCGCGAGCATCCGGTCCGGGTTCACCGGATCGGCGAAGAATCCCTGGATGGACGTGTCCGCCGGCAGGCCCCTGCGCACGGTCCACGAGGCGCCGCGGTCGCCGGAGAGCCACAGGGCGGGCGGGCCGGGCACCATCATCGCGAGCCCAGCGGGTGAAACCGCCAGCAGCCCGCCGACGCTGTTCGGGCCGACCGGGTCCCAGGCGCCGTGCGGCTGTCCGGTCGCGTTGACCTCGGCAGGCGGCAGCTGGGGTTCGGCGGTGGCCACCGACGTCGCCCCGGTGGTCCCGAGAGCCGTCAGCAGTCCGAGAACGAACATGCGTTTGGTGATCGATCTCAGTTTCATGCGGGAGATCTTGGCGCAAGTTCCCCCAAAGGTATAGAGGATTCGTCGGATCTTTGCCTGTCGATAACCCCTTGCCATCCCGGTGAGGCCTTGTCAAGGCTTGACATGAGCCGAACTCATCGGATCACTAACGGACGACGACCGCTATCAGCGCGGTGGCGAGCAAGGCGAGGTACGCGATGGCGTGGGCGCGATCCGGGATGCGGCCGACCACCCGGCGGATCACGGCGATGGCGGGCAGCGACCCGCACAGCAGCGCGCCCGCGGCCACCAGGTCGATGTAGCCGAGATGGGCGGCGCCCGGGGCCGGACCCGTCGCCGCGAAGGCGTAGACGGCCGTGCCGATCACCGCCACCGGCAGGCTCAGCGGGTTCGCCAGCGCGGCCGCGTCGGCCATCGGCAAACCCTTGCGCCGCATGAGCGGGACGGTGAGGACACTGCCCCCGACCCCGAGGAAGCTCGCCACGGCACCGATTCCGATCCCGCCCGCGCTGATGGTGAACCCGCCGAGCGCACGCGGCCTGCCGTCGTCCCGCCTGCTCACGAACCCCTTCCGGGCCACGCTGTCGGCGATGGTCAGCGCGAGATAAGCGACGAAGAGCCAGCGCAGCACGCCCTCGTCGGCCATGGTCGCCGCGAACGACCCGAGCACGGCGCCCAGGCCGATGAACGCGATGAGCGGCCACAGGTAGTCGCGGCGAAGCCGTCCAGTCCGCAGTTGCGCGGCGGTCGCGCTCCCGGCGTTGACCACCATCACCGCGGTCGACGTGGCCACCGCCACGTGCATCGCGGACGACGCGTTCTCCGGGTCGGCGAGCGCGAAGGCGTAGACGACGGGAACGGTGACGAATCCGCCGCCGAATCCGAAAAGGACGGTGGTGACCCCGCTCAGGCAGCCGAACCCGAGGAGCACCGCGATCTCGATCAGCACTCCTGCGACGGTAGGCGCCCTGGGCGCGGCGGGCATTCGAAAGAACGCCACTTTCTTTCGCGTATCGGACATCCGGCGTACGCTGGGTGAGGTGCGCGACATCCCCATCGACGAGGTCGACCACCTCGACCGCGCGGTGGTGGCCATCCGCACCGATTACCCGCCGGGGCACCGGATCCTGCCGCATCGGCACCGGCGGGCGCAGTTCCTCTACAGCGCGACGGGATCGATGCGGGTCGAAACGGCCGACGGCACGTGGACCATCCCGACGCGGCGGGCGGTGCTCGTGCCGCCGGAAACGGTCCATCAGGTCTTCACCACGACTGTGAGCACCCGGAGCCTGTACATCGAGCCGAAGGCGGTGCCGTGGTTCCCGCGCCGCTGCCAGGTCGTCGAAGTCTCCGCACTGCTCCGCGAACTCCTGAACGAGGCCGTCGGCGTGCCCGAGCTGTACACCCCGCGCGGGCGGGACGCCGCGGTCATCGGCCTGGCCCTGCACGAGATCCGCCGGGCCGCCCCGGTCCGCCTCGATCTCCCGCTGCCCAAGCACGACCGGCTGCGCGCCCTGTGCGAGTCCTTTTTGGACGATCCGGACATCCACGATCCGGCCGGCGGCTGGGCCGCCCGGCTGCACGTGAGCGAGCGGACGCTGAACCGGCTCTTCACCACCGAAACCGGGATGGGTTTCGCCCGCTGGCGGCAGCGGGCCTGCGTCCTGCATTCCCTCTCGCTGCTGTCGGACGGTCTTCCCATCGCCGGGATCGCCGCCTCGCTCGGCTACGAGAGCCCCGCCGCGTTCTCCACGATGTTCGCCCGGCTTCTCGGCACCTCGCCGAAGGACTATCGCGCCGCGTCGTCGCTCTGATCGCCGTGTCTCAAAGTGAGACACGAGGCCACTCCCAAGCTGCCGTCGCCGCCCCTACCTTCCGTTCAAGCCCAGGCGAACAAGGGAGTCATCGCATGAGCAAGAACGTACTCGTCACCGGTGCGGCACGAGGAATCGGAAAGGGGATCGCGCTCCGGCTCGCCGCCGACGGGCACGACGTCGCGGTCAACGACGTCGCCGCCCACGAAGCGGAACTCGAAGCGGTCGCCAAGGAGATCCGCGAAACGGGACGGCGCTCCGCGGCGATCACTGCGGACGTGGCGGACTCGGAATCGGTCACCGCCATGGTCGCCGAAACCGCCGGCGCGCTGGGTTCCCTCGACGTCATGGTGGCGAACGCGGGGATCGCGCAGGTCCTGCCGCTGCTCGAAGTGACCCCGGAGGACTGGGACCGGATGATGGCCGTCAACGCGCGCGGCATCTTCCTCTGTTACCAGGCCGCGGCGAAGCAGATGATCCGGCAGGGGAACGGCGGCAAGATCATCGGCGCGGCCTCCATCGTCGCCCATCGCCCGTTCGCGTTGCTCGGCCACTATTCCGCGTCCAAATGGGCGGTGCGCGGGCTGACCCAGGCCGCCGCGATGGAATGGGCGCGCCACGGCATCACCGTCAACGCGTACTGCCCCGGCATCGTCGGGACGGCCATGTGGGACCTCATCGACGAGAAACTGGCGGAATCGGAAGGAATCCGGAAGGGACAGGCGATCGAGAAGTACTCGAACCTGATCCATCTCGGGCGCGTCTCCGTTCCCGAGGACGTGGCGGCGTACGTCTCCTATCTCGCCTCGCCGGATTCCGACTACATGACCGGCCAATCGGTGATGATCGACGGGGGAATCCAGTTCTCATGATCTTCATCACGGCGAAGTTCCGGGTCCGCCCCGAACACGCGGACCGATGGCCGGAGATCGCGCGCGAGTTCACCGAAGCGACCCGGGCCGAGCCCGGTTGTCTTTGGTACGACTGGGCTCGCAGCCTCGACGACCCGGACGAATACGTGCTCGTCGAAGCGTTCCGCGACGACGAGGCGGGTGCCGCCCACGTCGGTTCGGAACATTTCCGCACGGCCCAGCGCGAGCTTCCGCGGTACCTGGCCGAGACGCCGCGCATCGTCAACGCGAAGGTCGATCAGGACGATTGGTCGGAGCTGGGCGAACTGGCCGTCGAGTAGTTCCCTTGTCCCGCCTCGGTTCCGGGGCGGGACAAGGCCGCGCCGTCAGCCGCGCTGGGCCCGTGCCGCCCCGACGCAGTACACGCCGAAGGCCGCGACCCCGGCGGCCACCACGATGAGCAGTACCGTGCCGAACGGCTGAGCGGCCAAGGTCCGCAGGGCTGCGTCGAGCCCGCCGGAGCGGGCCGCGTCGTGCGTCAGCGCCGCGTAGCCGACGAGTACCGCGACCACGCCGAATACGACACCCCTTGCCACGTAACCGATCCTGCCGAGGCGCTCGACCCACCGCCGCGTCCCCGACGGGAGCCGCGAGAGGTCGAGATCCTGCAGGAAGGTCCGCCGCACGCCCTTCACCACCGAACCCACCGCGACCCCGAACACGACGACGGCCACCAAGGTCACCAGGAACGGCCCGGCGGGCAACCCGAGCAGCCGCGCGGTGAACTCCTGCTGTTTCTGGTCGCCGCTGCCCTGCTCCCCCGAGCCCATGGCGACCCTGGCCGCGTAGACGCCCAAGGAAATCCCCACCACGCAGCGCACGCCGGACGTCACCCGTTTCACGGTGCGTTTTCGCTGCTTGTCGATCCAGGTGTAACCGACAGCGGCCAGCAGCCCCTGCCACAGGCCGTAGGCCACCAGCCCCGCCGCCAGCACCCACAACAGGACGCCGCCCATCGGGGTCGAGCCGACCTCGGTGATCGCACCACGGCCGTCGGCCTCCTGGCCGCCACCGCCGACGGCGACGCGCACCGCCAGGTACCCGATGAGCAGGTACACCAGGCCGTAGCAGCCCATCCCGATCCGTCCGAGTACCTGGACGGCCGTGTTGTGGCGCACCTGTCTCGCCTTGGTCGCGGACATCCGGTCCACCTCCTCGTGAGTCTCCATCGAGTGTCGCCGCCGATGGCCATGACCGCCGCGTGACTGGGCCGTCCGGCCCAGCGGCAGAGGAGGAGTGGATCGCTAGGAGGAGAGCTAATCGCCGGTGTGGCGGTGCCTGCCGAGCCCGACGGCGTCGAACTCGTCGAAGTGGTCGCCCTTGGCCACGCCGAGCCGCCGAAGCGCCTGGGAAATCGGACTGCCGGCGGCCAAGGCCGGCTCGTCCTCGGCAAGGTGCAGCGGGCCGAGGACCGTCTCGCCGCGGTCCCACACCTGCGCGGATTGCGTCCCGACACCACCGAAGTACTCGGCCTCGATGTACGCCACGGCGCCGTGCTCGGAGCACGCTGCGAGCACGGTCCGGAATTCCCCGGCTTCCGGCAGCGTCTCGGGCAACGGCATCAGTGACAGGTGATGCCCGACCGGGACGAGCCGCGCGCCCTCGACCGAAGCGGGCAATTCAGCGCGTGCGGACTCGGTGACGACGACGGCCTGCAGGCAATACACGCCCGCATCCTGTCACCTCGCGGTCTAGCGGCGGGAACCGAGCCAGGGCGCCAGCACGGCTTCGAGGTCGGCGTCGGACAACGCGTACGGCCCGCCGTGGAACTCGTGCCACCGCGAAGCGTCCCGCGCCGCCATGTACTCCACCTCGAACGCCCGCATCAGGACGTACATGAAGGTCACCGAGCTGAACCGCTCACCGAGCAACGTCCTGGCCTCGCGCGCGACACCGGTCGCGCCGTGGCCGATCACGTCCGTGAGCTTCAGCTCCTCCGCAGCCGGATCCAGCAGGCTGGGGGCATACATCACGACAAAATCTCCATCACTGAAAGGAAGAACTCAGTTCTCGGCGGCGAGCTGACCGCACGCCGCCGCGATCTCCTGACCACGCGTGTCACGGACCGTGCACGCCACACCGCCCGCGTTCACCAGCCGGACGAACTCCCGCTCCACCGGCTTCGGCGAGGCGTCCCACTTGCTGCCCGGCGTCGGGTTCAGCGGGATCACGTTCACGTGCACCAGCTGGCCCAGGTGCTGGCGAAGCCGCTTCGCCAGCAGCTCGGCACGCCAAGGCTGATCGTTGACGTCCCGGATCAGCGCGTACTCGATCGACACCCGGCGGCCGGACGTGTCCGCGTAGTACCGGGCCGCGGAGAGGACCTCGTCCACCGACCAGCGCTCGTTCACCGGCACCAGCGTGTCCCGCAGCTCGTCGTCGGGCGTGTGCAGCGAAACCGCCAGCCGCACCTGCATCTTCTCGTCCGCGAGCTTGCGGATCGCCGGCGCGAGACCCACCGTCGACACCGTCACCGAACGCTGTCCGATACCGAGCCCGTCCGGCGAGGGATCCGTGATCCGCCGGACCGCCGCCACCACCCGCTTGTAGTTGGCCAGCGGCTCGCCCATGCCCATGAAGACGATGTTCGACAGCCGTCCGGGTCCGCCGGGCATCGCTCCGTCGCGCATCACCGCGGCGGCGGCGCGGACCTGGTCGACGATCTCCGCGGTCGACAGGTTCCGGTCGAGGCCGCCCTGCCCGGTCGCGCAGAACGGGCACGCCATGCCGCAGCCCGCCTGGCTCGAGATGCACAGGGTCGCCCGATCCGGGTAGCGCATCAGCACGCTCTCCAGGAGCGTCCCGTCGTGCGCGCGCCACAGCGTCTTGCGCGTGGTGCCGTCGTCGCACGCGAGCGCCTTGATCTCGGTGAGCAGCGTCGGCATCAGATCGCCGACGAGTTTCTCCCGCGACGCCGCCGGGATGTCGGTCATCTCCGCCGGGTCCACCGTCAGCCGCGAGAAGTAATGGTTCGAAAGCTGCTTCGCGCGGAACGGCTTCTCCCCCAGCTCGGCGACGGCAGCGGCCCGCTCGGCGGCGGAAAGGTCGGCGAGGTGGCGCGGCGGAAGGCCGCGCTTGGGCGCGTCGAAGACGAGAGGGAGGGCAGTCATAGCTCACTCAGTGTCCCATGTCCACCTTCGACGCGCCTTGGCCGCCCCGGATCGCTGTTTTCCAGGTCACGTGAAGCGTGCCCGGGCCGTCCGTGCGGATCGCACATCAGGAGACGTCGGGAGGTCACGTCCGGCCCGAGACTTGGTCATGTCGCGCCACGGAGCGTGACGACCCCGAGTGAAAATCAGGAGGACCCATGATCTCGACCTTCGAGCGCCCCGCCGCCGTCGTCGTCCACAACCGCGCCGTGGTCCACAACCGGGCGGTCGTCCACAACCGGGCCGTCGTGCACAACCGCGCGGTCGTCCACAACCGTTCCGCCGCCAAGTAAACCGGCCGACAACGCCGCCCGCGCCGCCGCGGTCCCGCGCCCTGGACCGCGGCGGCGAGGCGGGAGTCCTGGAAACGATGGGGTTGCCATGGGGTCCGAAGAGGTCAGACCGCGGCTCGACGGAATCGAGATCACCGATCTCGAACCGGAGCTCTGCTTTCTCGTCACGCCCAACGGGGGCCAGTTCTACATCGCCGCGCCGACCCGGGAGTTCCGTGCCTGGGCGAGCCGTTGCGACGGCACCAGCACCCGTGCCGAACTGCTGGCCGGAATGGATCCGGACTACGAGGAGATGATGGAGATCCTCGAAGCGGACGGCTGCCTCAGCTCCGGCCGTGACACCGGGGACGACGACGTCGCCGCCACCTCGATCCTGCTCACCGGCTCGCCCGCGCTCACCGAGCCGTTGGCGGAAATCCTCCACAGCGGTGGGTACGCGAGCGTCGAGACGGTCCCCTACTTCCACGATCTGTCCGAAGTGGACACGGAGAACACCGTCGTGGTCGCGGCCTTCGATCACCCCGCCTACACCGAACTGATCGCGCTGGACGCGTTGTGCGCCGGCAGCGGGGTGCGCTGGCTGCCGTTGCGCCGCGAACGCGGCCGGGTGATCGCCGGACCCGCGATCGCGCCCGGCGGCATCGATTTCGCCGACGTCGTCGCGCGGCGCCGCTCCGCCGCACAGGACCCGCGAGTCGTCGAAGCGTTCCTCTCGGCCCCCTCGGACTCCATCCCGCTTCGGCCGGGCGACGCCCGCTGGGCGCTGACCACCCTCGCCGTCCATCTCGAACACTGGCTCTCCGGCGGACGCTCCGGCCTGACCACCGGCGAGATCGAACTCAACCCGGCGGACCTCACCGAGATCCGCCGTCCGATCCTCCCCGTACCCGACCGGGCCCGGCCCGTTCCCGCCACGACCGACCCCGGACTGCTGGTGGACGACCAGACCGGGATCGTGACCGGCGTCGGCGAGATCCCGCCCGCGCCGGGAATGCCCGCCCGGCTGCGGGTCTGCGCGGTCGATGTCGCGGACATGCGCCGCGTGACGAACTGGCCCAACGACCGTCAGGCCTTCGGCACGTCTTGGCACGACTTCGACCTCGCGCGTCAGTCGGCCATCGGCGAAGCGGTGGAGCGCTACTGCGGAAGCTGGCTCGCTCCGGAGCGCGAAGTGTGCTTCGGCAGCTACAAGCAATTCTTCCGCTACGGCGTCCCCGCACTCGACCCGCAACGGCTGAACCTCTATTCGGCCACGCAGTACCGGTCGCCGGGTTTCCCGTTCGCGCCACTGACCCAGGACACGGAATGTTCTTGGGTGGAAGGCTTCTCCCACACCACCGGCGAACCCGTCTGGGTTCCGGCCTTCCTGTTCTCGAACGAACGACGGCCGGAGGAAGCGTACTTCGCCGATCCGCTGATCGCCGGCCTCGCGAGCGGGACCACCGAGGAGCACGCCGTCACCTCCGGCCTCGAAGAGGTCCTCGAACGCGACACCACCATGCTTTGGTGGGCCAACACGCCACGGCTCGGCAGGCTCTCGATCCCGGACGAGATCCGGTCGCTCATCGCCGACGCCACCGACGACTACGAGGTCACGCTCATCCACCTGGACAACGAGTTCGACGTCCCGGTGGTCGCAGCGGTGGTCCTCGACCGCGTGAAACGCTGGCTGTCGATCGGTTTCGCGACCCGGCCGGACGCGCTCGAGGCCGCGAAGAAGGCGCTCGCCGAAGGGTTCACGCTCCAGCACACCTGCCGCGCCCTCGACGACGAACGCGAACTGGCGGGCATGCGCCGGGACCTGCCGCATCTGGGCAACCTCAAACCGCACCGGGCCGATCGGCGCTACCTGGACTCGTACCGCGAGGACTTCGCCGACGTCGCGGATCTCCTTTGCCAGCAACAGATCTATCTCGACCCACGGGCCGTGAAGCGAGTGGCGCCCTGGCTCAGGGACCTGCCGAGCCGTGGCTGGGACGACCTTCCCGCCCTCGGGGAACGGCGGCTGAAGGCCTACCAAGCCCGCGTCGAAGCCCGGGGATTCGAGGTGATCAGCGTAGACCTGACGACCTGCGACGTCGCGGCCGCCGGATTCCATGCCGCGCATACGCTGGTCCCGGGGCTCGTGTCGAACTTCCCCGCCGGTTCTCCGTTGTGGGGCAACGGAAGGATCGCCGACGCGGCAGTGGCGCTCGGCTGGCGCGACGAACCGCTCGCCGAGCACGAACTCAACGTCTTCCCGCTCCCCCACGCGTGATGGCCGCCGCCGACCTGCTCGGGCTCCCGAGCACTCGCGGCCGGTTCCCGCTCATCGCGGCGCAAAGCGTCGACGCGCTGGGGACCGGTTTGTTCCTGCCGTTCGCCGTCGTGTACTTCCACGCGGCGAAGGGTCTGTCGCTCACGGCCGTCGGAGCCGCGCTGTCGATCGCGGCGATGATCGCGCTGCCGTCGGGTCCGCTCGCGGGACGGCTGATCGACCGGTTCGGGCCGGGACGGATGGTGATCACCGCCAACCTGATCCGCGCGGTGACCTTCACCGGCTACGTCTTCGCCGGCGAGGCCTGGCATCTGGTCGTCCTGGCCGCGATCACGTTCTGGGGCGAAGGCATGTTCTGGCCGTCGACCGGCGCGCTGGTGGCACAGGTCGCCGACGAGGGTCAGCGCGCCCGCTGGTACGCGATGGAACGCGCGCTGCGCAACGTCGGCATCGGGCTCGGCGGGCTACTCGGCGCCGCGATGGTCGCTTGGGGTGGGCCCGGCGGCTACACGACGATCGTGCTGGTCAACGCGGCGAGTTTCGTCGTCGCCGCGGTTCTGGTCGCCTCGTGGCGAGCCCCGGCGGGCACCCCTCGCGAGAGCGGATCCGAGGCCGTTCCCCCTGGCGGCTACCGGAAGGTGCTCGCCGACCGGATCTTCCGGGGCGTTCTAGTGACCGTCTTCGTCTTCGCGTTGTGCGATCTGGCGTTGACCGTCTTGCTGAGCGCGTACGTCCTCGACGGCCTGAAGCTGCCGGCTTGGCAGCCCGGTGTCCTGTTCGCGATCAACACGGTGCTGGTCGTGCTCGCGCAGACCGTGGTGTCGCGCCGGGTCGAGCGGCGTCGCATGCCGCGCACGCTCCAGGTCTCGGCCGCGGTGTGGGCGGTGTCGTTCGTCCTGTTCGCGCTGGTGCCCACCGGGCGGCCCACGACGGCGTTCCTCGTGCTCACCCTCGCGATGATCGTCTTCACCGCCGCCGAACTGCTCCAGGCGCCGACCAGCAGCGCGCTGACGGTCGCGATCGCCCCGGCGCGGCTGCGCGGCCGCTATCTCGGCCTCGAAGAACTCGTGTGGAGCGTTGCGCGGGTGATCGCTCCGGCGACGTTCACCTGGCTGCTGTCGCACGGTGCGGCTCTGCCGTGGCTGGTGCTGATCGGCTGTTGTGGCGTGGCGATCGTGGTGCTGGGCAGACTGAACCGTGCGCTCTGAACTGGACGACGTCTACCGCCGCGTCTACCGCGAACCGCCGTACCTCGAAGGCGAGGACGACGTCGCCCGCTTCGGCGTGCTGTTCGCCGAACACGCCGCGCTCCCCGGGTTCGCCATGACGACGGTGCGCGAGGCCGGAGCACTCGGCGGCTTCGCCTACGGAGTCCGGCAGGAAATCGGCTGGTGGCCCGAACGCGCGACGGCTCCGGCGCCGTCGTGGCTCGACGGCGAAGCGCTGTTCTATGTGTACGAGCTGGCGCTCCTCCCCGAGCTCCGCGGTCGCGGGCTCGGCCGCGCTCTGCTCGATGACCTGCTGAAAGAGCGGCCCGAGCGGTTCGCCGTACTCGCGTCCCGCGTCGAGGCTCCCGCCCGGCGGCTGTACCGGCGCTGGGGCTGGCGGAAGGTCGGCGAGTTCGACTTCGGCGGCATCGATCTGCTCGCGCTCGACCTCTCCTGAGAGCCAGATCACCCAAAACGGGTTGCCGTGCGACTGTTTCCGATATATCGTGAACGTGTCGAGACAGTACGTAGAAAGGATTCACCTCATGCGACGACCCTTCCCCCCAGAACACGGCCGGCCCGCCTTCGGACCTTGGTCCCGCGGCGGCTTCGGCGACTTCCCGCCTGGTCCGGGCGGACCGGGCCACCGGCACCGGCACGGCCGCCGCGGCGGTCCCGGGCGGCGCGGCAAACGCGGCGACGTCCGCGCCGCGATCCTGGCGCTGCTGTCGGAGCAGCCGAGGCACGGCTACGAGATCATCCGCGAGATCGGCGAACGCAGCGGCGGCTTCTGGAAGCCGAGCCCCGGCTCGGTCTACCCGACCTTGCAGTTGCTGGCCGACGAAGGCCTGGTGATCAGCAAGGACGAGAACGGCAAGAAGCTGTTCGAACTCACCGAATCCGGCCGGGCCGCGGCCGAGCAGCAGGACGCCGTCCCGCCGTGGGAGCAGATCGCCCACGACGTCGACCCGGCCGAGGTCAACCTCCGCAAGGCCGGCGCGACCCTGGCCGCGGCGGTCGCGCAGGTGATGCACGCCGGCAGCGAAAGCCAGCAGGCCCGCACCGTCGACGTGCTCAACGAGGCACGCCGGACGATCTACGGCATCCTCGGTGAGGCCGAGGACGCCACTCCGGACGAGGACGCGGAGTGACCTGGCACGACGAGGCCGGTGGGCTTGACGCGGGTATGCACGCGATAGCCCACCGGCAGCGTCATCCGCTTCTCCCCGGCACCTGACGAAACCTCGTTCAGGCGCCGGACGTCCGCGATCGCCTTCGCCGCGACCGGAGCGCTGAACTCGATCTTCAGCACCGCCTCCATCGCGGCGGCGTCCTCGAACTGCCACCGCGTCATCACCTTGCGGCAGCCGAATCCCTGACGGGCGAAGAACTTCTCCACCCCGGGCGGGTCGTAGTGCGGAAGATCCAGCCGCATCCAGCGTCCGTAGGGCTCACTCGTCACATCGAGATCCACGATCACCAACAGCCCGCCCGGACGCAGCACCCGCTCCGCTTCGCGAAGACCGGGCTCACAACCAGGGCCGAAGAAGTACGCGGTGCGCGCGTGGACGACGTCGAAAGCCGCGTCCGGTAAGGGAAGCCGCTGGGCACGCCCCTGCCGCACCTCGACGTTCTCCAGTCGCTCCACCCGTTTCCGCGCGTCGAGGACGAGCGGCTCATGGGGTTCGACCCCGACCACCGACCGCGCCGTCGCGGCGAACCGCGGCAGATGGAAACCGTCACCGCAGCCGATGTCGAGGACGTCCGCGCCGGACCAATCGCGATACCCGGCGAGCACGCGCCAGATCTCGTCGTCGACGTCCTGCGCGCGATTCTCGACCTCGTAGGCCTTCTGGTAGTACCAGATGTTCGGGCTCGGCAGCACCTCCTCACCGCCGCGACGGAAGGAGGAGAGGGCTCGGGGAAACCAGCGCACGGAAGCTCCAACGAAGGGACACCGGGCCGGGTTCCGGGGTCGTCCGGTCGAAATCTTTGACGGAAACAATGCGGTCAGCGACTAGACTTTACTCCCACCGGTAAGGGAGAACCGCATGTCGCTCGGCTCGGCCGCCCACACTTCCGTCATACCTTCGGGAATCCCGTGCTGGATCGAGCTCGCGTGCAGAGACGAATCGGCCGCACAAACCTTCTACAGCGGGCTTTTCGACTGGGAGTACGTCGTCCAGCGCGATCCGGCGACACCGACCGGCCGTTACTCGATCGCCACGCTGAACGGCGTCCCGGCCGGTGGTCTGTACCGCGCGGCTACCGGCGGCCCGGCAGGCTGGAGCGTCCACATCTCGGTGCCACAGGCGGCCGCGGCCGCCGAATGGGTCGACAGTCTCGGTGGCCGGGTCACGCTCGGGCCGGTGGCGATCCCCCATCGCGGCAACATCGTCCACGCCGTCGACGCGTGCGGCGCGCACGTCGTCTTCTGGGAGCCGCCCGCCACCTGGGAGTTCGCGACCGGGGTGCCGAACACCTTCAGCGGCGCGGATCTCAACACCCACGACGGGGCGGCGGCGGATCACTTCTACTGCCGCCTCTTCAACTACACCAGCCACCAGATCGGCGACGGCGCCTCGCTCGACTACGCCGAATGGCTCATCGAACACGAACCCGTGCTCTACCGGTACGTGATGGGTTCGGAGTACCGGCCGGACACGCCCCCGCATTGGATGGTCTACTTCGAGCTCGACCCGGCCCGCGGCGCGGACGCCGCCGCGGGACAGGCCTTGATGCTCGGCGGTACCGTCGTGGTCCAGCCCTACGACACCCCGTACGGCCGGATGGCGATCCTCGCCGACCCCGACGGTTCGGTGTTCGCCGTGATCGACCACTCGCGGGCCGTCGAGGGCTGGGGCACCGCCGAAGTCGACGATCCCTACGACGACTGAGCCCGCTCCCCGGTCAAATACCGGCCCAGAACCGGCAATTGTGCACCGCCGCGAGGTCGACCGGGCCGATCGCGCCCGGCGCCGGCGATTGCGTCCGCGGCGAGGGACGCCATTTCGGCGGTTCCCCGCCGTTCGGATCACCGGTGCGCGCGAAGACGGTCCAATACCGGATCATTAGCGCCGCCAGTTCCTGCTGGGCGGACGTCAAATTCGCCGGAAGTGCGGTCACATCGGACAAATAGGCCAATTCGGCTCCATATGAGGCACCCATGGACATTCCGGGAGAAGCGAAGGTCCGTTGCGATCCGCGAACTCGTAACTGCTCTGGATGATCACGCGCTGGAACAGCCCCGCCGCCGACGGGGAAGCCAGCTGGGCGCACGCGCTCATCGAGCCGGCCGATTCGCCGAACAGCGTGACGTTCCCCGGATCTCCCCCGAAGACGTGCGCGTTGCGCTGCCCCCAGCGAAGCGCGGCCTTCTGGTCCTGAAGCCCGAAGAAGCCGAACACGCCGAGCCGGTAGTTCACGGTCACCACGACCACGTCCCCGCCGAGGGCCATGCGCTTGAAGTCGTAGTCGCTTCCGGCCCGTACGTGAAGCTGCCGCCGTGGACCCAGGCCATGACCGGACGCGGCTTCCGCGCCGGCTTGGCCGGGCTGATCACGTTGAGGTACAGGCAATCCTCGTTGTCACTCGGCCCCGGGCCGAGCCCGCCGCCTGCACGCACCCGGGGCCCCGGTCTGCTCGCGTCCCGCACCGCGGTCCAGGGTCCAGGTCTTTGCGCGGCGCCCAGCGCAGATCACCGACCGGGGGCGCGGCGAACGGAATACCTTGGAAACTCCGGTATTCGCCGGTACTCACGCCGCGGACGGGACCGGAATCCGTGCCGACGACCGGGCCTCAGCCCGCCTCCGCCGCGGTCGTCGTCAGCGCTCCGAGCGTCACCAAGCTCAGAGCCGTGGCCAGAAATCGCTTACCCATCCGTCGAGGCGCATACCCCCGGCCATAACAGAGCGCCCGGCTCGTCACAGGGACTTGACCTAAAGAGGCACGAATGCGGAGAGCAGCAGCCAGGAGACGACGGCCGAAGGGAGCAACGAATCGAGCCGGTCCATCAGCCCGCCGTGCCCCGGCAGCATGTTCCCCATGTCCTTGACGCCGAGGTCACGCTTGATCAGCGACTCGACGAGATCGCCCAGCGTCGCCGTGCAGACGATCGCCGCGCCGAACAGCACGCCCTGCCAAGCGTGACCGTCGAGGAGAAGGCTCAGGGTCAGCGCGCCGGCGACCACTCCGGCCACGAGCGAACCGGCGAACCCTTCCCAGGTCTTCTTCGGGCTGATGCTGGGCGCCATCGGATGCTTGCCGCCCAGTACACCGGCGATGTAGCCGCCGGTGTCCGAAGCGACCACACCGATCATGAACGCCAGCACCCTGCCGACACCGTCCGCCGGTGGGACGAGCATGGCGGCGAAGGCGCCGAAAAGCGGGATGTACGCGGCGGCGAAAACCGACGCGCTGATGTCGCGCAGGTAGCCGTCCGCGCCGCCGGGCAACCGCCACAGCAGGCAGACGAGCACCGTCAGCACGAACGCCGTCAGCGCGCCCTCGCGGCCGTACGGCCACGCCAGCCAGATCATCGCCTGACCGCCGACGAGCACCGGGACCAGCGCGATCCGGATGCCCGCCGCGCGCTTCAGTGCGCCGGCCAGCTCGATCGTGCCGACCGCGATGGCGATCGCGATGATGCCGATGAACAGATAGCGCACGGTGAGCAGGGACGTGACGATCGCCGCCCCCAGCAGCAGCCCGACCCCGATCGCGGCGGGCAGGTTGCGGCCGGCACGGGAAACCTTCTTCGCCGGTTCCGGCTTCTCGGCCGGAACCGGTTCCGGGGCGTCCACCCGGTCCTCGCGTTCCTCGCTCACCTGGCTCATCAGACCTCGAGTAGCTCGGCTTCCTTGTGTTTCACCAGCTCGTCGACCTTGTGGCTGTAAGTATCGGTGAGGTTCTGGAGTTCCTTCTCGGCGTGGACGACCTCGTCCTCGCCCGCCTCGCCGTCCTTCTTGATCCGGTCGAGCTCTTCCTTGGCCTTGCGGCGGACGCTGCGGATCGAAACGCGGGCGTCCTCACCCTTGGCCTTGGCGACCTTCACCATCTCCTTGCGGCGCTCTTCGGTGAGCTGCGGGATGACGATGCGGATCACGTTGCCGTCGTTGCTCGGGTTGACGCCGAGGTCCGACTCGCGGATCGCCTTCTCGATGGCGTTGAGCGAGGTCTGGTCGTAAGGCTTGATCAACGCCATCCGGGCTTCGGGGATGTTGACGCTCGCCATCTGGTTCAGCGGGGTCGGCGCGCCGTAGTACTCGACAACAATGCGCGAGAACATCCCCGGGTGGGCCCGGCCGGTGCGTACCGACGACAGGTCCTCCTTGGCGACGGACACCGCTTTTTCCATCTTCTCCTCGGCGTCGAGGAGGGTCTCGTCGATCACGGCAACTCCCGTAGTTGTGTATGCGTACCGATTGCGAAGATCAGAGCAGGCCTACGCGGGCACCCCGTCGGCGGGGGTGTCGACCAGGGTGCCGATCCTCTCACCACTGACCGCGCGGGCGATGTTCCCCTCGGTGAGCAGATTGAACACGATGATCGGCATGTTGTTGTCCATGCACAGGCTGAACGCGGTGGCGTCGGCGACCTTGAGGTCCCGCTCCAGCACCTCGCGGTGACTGATCTCGTGGAACATCTCGGCGGTCGGGTCGCTCTTCGGGTCCGCGGTGTAGACGCCGTCGACGGCCTTCGCCATCAAGACGGCTTCGCAGCCGAGCTCGAGCGCGCGCTGCGCGGCGGCGGTGTCGGTCGAGAAGTACGGCATGCCGACCCCGGCGCCGAAGATGACGACGCGGCCCTTCTCCAGGTGACGCTCGGCGCGGCGCGGGATGTACGGCTCGGCGACCTGCCCCATGGTGATGGCGGTCTGCACGCGGGTCGGCAGGCCCTCCTTCTCCAGGAAGTCCTGCAACGCCAGGCAGTTCATGACGGTGCCGAGCATCGCCATGTAGTCCGCGCGGTCGCGGTCCATGCCGCGCTGCGACAGCTCCGCGCCACGGAAGTAGTTGCCGCCGCCGATCACGACGGCGATCTGCACGCCCGTGCGCGCGACGTCGGCGATCTGCTGAGCGACCGAGTGCACCACATCCGGATCAACCCCGATGGAACCGCCGCCGAACATCTCGCCGCCCAGCTTCAGCAGCACCCGCCGGTATCCGCCTTCGACCCGGACACCCATGTCGCCCTCCCTAATGCTCCGAACCCGACTGTGCCCCGTCCCCGATGGACGGAGACGGGGCACAGTGGTGATTCTTGTGTTCCGCGCCTGGATCAGGCCTGGCCGACCTCGAACCGGGCGAACCGGCTCACGGACACGCCGGCCTCGTCGAGCAGGGCCTTGACGGTCTTCTTGTTGTCCTTGACCGACGGCTGCTCGAGCAGGACGTTGTCCTTGTAGTACGCGTTGACCTTGCCCTCGATGATCTTGGGCATGGCCTGCTCCGGCTTGCCCTCTTCGCGGGCGGTGGCCTCGGCGACGCGACGCTCGTTCTCGACGACCTCGGCCGGGACCTCTTCGCGGGTCAGGTACTTGGCCTTGAGCGCGGCGACCTGCATGGCGGCGCCACGGGCGGCCTCGGCGGCGGCCTCGCCCTCACCGGTGTACTCGATGAGCACGCCGACGGCGGGCGGGAGGTCCGCACCGCGACGGTGCAGGTACGTGGTGGTGGTGCCCTCGTAAGCGGCGACACGGCGAAGCTCGAGCTTCTCACCGATGCGGGCGGCCAGCTCCTGGACCTGCTCTTCGACGGTCTTGCCGTCGAGCGAGGCGGCCTTCAGCTTCTCGACGTCGCTGGTCTTCTCGGCCTTCGCGACCTCGACGATCTTCGCGGCGAGAGCCTGGAAGTCCTCGTTCTTCGCGACGAAGTCGGTCTCGGAGTCGAGCTCGATCAGGACGCCGCCGTCACCGGCGACGAGGCCCTCGGCGGTGGCGCGCTCGGCGCGCTTGCCGACGTCCTTGGCGCCCTTGATGCGCAGGAACTCGACGGCCTTGTCGAAGTCGCCGTCGTTCTCCTCCAGCGCCTTCTTGCAGTTCATCATGCCGGAGCCGGTGAGCTCCCGGAGACGCTTCACGTCTGCGGCGGTGTAGTTCGCCATCGTGGGTGTGTCCGTCCTTTTTCAGGTACGAGAAAGTCTTTTGGGGAAGTCACCCGTGGGGCCGCCTCCAGGCGGCCCCACGGGCAGGTGGATCAGGAGGAGGCGGTGGCCTGCTCGGCCGGAGCCTCGGTGGCGGCCTCGGTCGCGGCGGCGGCTTCCTTGGCGTCCGCGGCGGCGGTCTCGGAGCCGGCGAGCAGCTCCTTCTCCCACTCGGCCAGCGGCTCGTCCGTGGCGACGCCCGCCTCGGGCTTGGCGTCGGCGGAGGAACCGTTGCGGCTGGAGCGGGCCATCAGACCGGCGGCGGCGGCCTCGGCCACGACCTTGGTCAGCAGCGCGGCCGAACGGATGGCGTCGTCGTTACCCGGGATCGGGTAGTCGACCTCGTCCGGGTCGCAGTTGGTGTCCAGGATCGCGACGACCGGGATGTTCAGCTTGCGAGCCTCGCCGACGGCGATGTGCTCCTTCTTCGTGTCGACGATCCACACGATGCTCGGCACCTTGGCCATGTCGCGGATACCGCCGAGGGTCTTCTCGAGCTTGTCCTTCTCACGGGTGAGCGTGAGGATTTCGCGCTTGGTCAGGCCGGCGAAGCCGCCGGTCTGCTCCTGCGACTCGAGCTCCTTCAGGCGGAGAAGACGCTTGTGCACCGTCTGGAAGTTGGTCAGCATGCCGCCGAGCCAGCGCTGGTTCACGTAGGGCATGCCCACGCGCGAGGCTTCGGCCGCGATGGCTTCCTGGGCCTGCTTCTTCGTGCCGACGAACATGATGGTGCCGCCGTGCGCGACGGTTTCCTTGATGAACTCGTACGCACGGTCGATGTAGGTCAGCGTCTGCTGCAGGTCGATGATGTAGATGCCGTTGCGCTCGGTGAAGATGTAGCGCTTCATCTTCGGGTTCCACCGACGGGTCTGGTGCCCGAAGTGCACGCCGCTGTCGAGCAGCTGCTTCATGGTGACGACGGCCATTGCCGGAATCAACCTCTTCTGTGTCGTGCGCGCCCGGCTCCGCCGGAACGCGCTTGCTCGGTTCGTCGCTCTCGGCCGGGTGGCCGATCGCCCTGGTGCCGATGCTCGGGCCCGGACCCGGGAGCGAAATACCCCAGGGACCGCCGGGCCGTGTGCCCCCGGCTGTCCTGACCCTCCGTGAGGAGATCGGCCATCGGGAGCGCGCACGTGCACGCGAAGTCAGTCCGCTGCCGCGGACCGCGCAAAAGAGTCTACTCCCTGTCGCCACCGGGTACCGCACCGGCAGCCCCTGATGAGAGGGGTTGTCCACAACCACCTCGGTTATCCACAGATTCCACCGGCGCGCCCTGCCCGCCACGCCGTACCCCCAACCTGGAACACATGACACCGACGACCTCATCCCGCCCTGTCACCAGGCATTCCTTCGCGATCGACCGCACCGGCGGCAGGCACCGCCGCCCAGGGCACGCCCGGCGCCTTCCCCGCCTGGCGATCCTCGCGACCGTGCTCGCGATCCTCACGTCCGCGGCGATGCCCGGGACGGCGAGAGGGGCGCCCACCCCGCAGGGGCGCCTCTCCTGGCCGCTCTCGCCGGCACCGAGCGTCACCAGGTACTTCGAGCCGCCCTCGACGCCGTACGGCCCCGGCCACCGGGGCGTCGACCTCGCCGCACCCCCGGGCGCGAACGTCCTCGCGGCCGCCGAGGGAGTGGTGATGTTCGCCGGCCAGGTGGCGGGCCGCGGAGTGGTGTCGATCGATCACGACGGAGGCCTGCGCACCACCTACCAACCGCTCGCCCCGACGGTCACCGCGGGTGATCAGGTCCACCGGGGCCAGGTGCTCGGCACGCTCGCGGCGGGCCACCCGGGCTGCCCGGAGCCGGCGTGCCTGCACTTCGGCGTCCGGCGGGGCGAGGAGTACGTCGACCCGCTCACGTTGATCGGTGAACCGTCAGAAATCCGCCTCAAACCCTGGGAAGGAGACTGAATGACCGCTGCGAGTTCAGGCGGCGATGCCCGCTTGCCTCCGGGTCGGCTGTACCGGCCTTCCGGGCTCGGCGGTAACGGCTTTCCGGGCTCGCCAGGTTGGCCTTGCGGTCCTGCCTTCGCGCCCTGGCGCGGTGCTCCTCGCCCTTGTCTCCGTACTGGGCAGATCGGCGTGACTCGCGTGTCCAGGCACGGGCCACGCGTGATTGAAGACCGAACACGCGTGATCAGGGAGCGATCACGCCGAGCGGCTCCGCACCGCGTGTTCCGTCCCCACACGCACGCGTCGTCCACCCAGGCACGCGCGCCGCCCGCCTGGACACACGCGCCGTCCTTCCAAACACATGTGTCGTCCGTCCAGGCACAGGTGTCGTCCGGCGGCGGAGCGTGCGAAACAAGCCCGCGAGAGAGGGGTCCCAGAACCACGGCGCCGTAGCGAGGCGGGCTTCGCAGCTCACCTGAAGCAGTTGCGGAACCTTGGGATCAGGCGGCGAATCGGCTGACCGGCCGCCGAACCGGACGGCGGCTAGGCCTGCTCGACCAGTTTGGCGCGCAACCGCATGACGGCGCGGGTGTGCAGCTGGCTGACCCGCGATTCGGTGACGCCGAGGACCTTGCCGATCTCGGCGAGCGTCAGGCTTTCGAAGTAGTAGAGACCGACCACGATCCGGTCGCGTTCGGTGAGCTGGGCGATCGCCTGCGCGAGCTGGCGGCGGTTGTCCTGGTCGACCAGGACGGCCACCGGGTCGACGGCGCCGTCGTCGGGCAGGGTGTCGACCAGGGAGCCGCTGTCCTTGCCCGCGGCGACCAGGTCTTCCAGGGCGATGACGCTGGTCAGCTGCATCTGGCCGTAGAACTCGCGCAGGTCGTCGACGCTGATTTCCAGCTCGGCGGCGAGTTCGGCGTCGGTCGGGGTGCGGTTGAGCCGGGCGCCGAGGCGTTCCAGGGCGCGCTCGGCTTCGCGGGCCTTGCTGCGCACCGCTCTGGGGACCCAGTCCTGTGAGCGCAGGTCGTCGAGGATCGCGCCCCGGATGCGCTGCATGGCGTAGGTCTCGAACCGCAGGCCCCTGGCGGGTTCGAACTTCTCGATCGCGTCGACCAGGCCGAAGATCCCGGACTGGATCAGGTCCCCGACGTCGACGTGGGTCGGCAGGCCGGTGCCGACCCGGCCGGCCACGTACTTGACGAGCGGGGCGTAGTGCAGCACGAGCCGGTCGCGCACGATCTGGTCCGGGGACTCGGTGAACTCCCGCCACAGCGCCTGGATCCCGGCGTCCACTTCGTAGCCGGTCCGCGCTTCGGGCGCGACGGCAGGACCGTCCCCGCCGGGGCGGTGTTTCCCGGCGGCTTCGGTGACATGTGGGTCGGCGGTCATCGGGCCGCCGTTCTCAGCATGCGACTCAGCGTGTTCTCCGTGCTCGTGCGGATGCGCGTGCGCCGCCGGTTCGGGCCGCCGGGTCACCTGCCGAGTCCTCCCCGGCATCATCGGGCCCGGGGGTGCGCGCGGTCGTGGATCGCCTTCAGCCGATCGACGGTCACATGAGTGTAGAGCTGCGTTGTGGCCAGCGTAGCGTGACCAAGCAGTTCCTGAACGCTCCGAAGATCAGCGCCGCCTTCGAGCAGATGAGTGGCCGCGGAATGCCTCAGGCCGTGCGGGCCCATGTCGTTCGCGCCCGGCACCGAACCGACGGCGTCGTGGACGACGCGGCGGGCCGCCCGCGGATCGAGCCTGCCTCCCCGTGCCCCGAGGAAGAGCGCCGCTTCCCCCGATCCCTTGGTTTCGACGGCGAGCTTTCCCCTGCCCTCGTCCAGCCAAGCCCGCAATGCCGCTTCGGCGGGCACGCCGAACGGCACGACGCGTTCCTTGCCGCCCTTGCCCAGCACGAGCACGACCCGGCGGGAGAAATCGACGTCGCCCACATCCAGCCCGCACAGTTCCGAGACCCGCACGCCGGTCGCGTAGAGCAGTTCCACGATGGCACTGTCCCGCAATGCCACCGGTTCGCGCTGTTCGGCACCGGCGGCTGAGAAGCGCATGACGTCGCTGGCCTGTTCCGCGCGGAGGACCCCGGGAAGCTTGCGGTGCGCGCGCGGAGCTACCAGCCGCCCGCCCGGATCCGACGCGAGCGCCCCGCCTCGATGGGCCCACGCGGTGAAGGTGCGAGCCGCCGCGGCCCGCCTCGCCAGTGTCGTCCGGCTGGCCCCTTCCTCGCGTTGCCGGGCGAGCCAGCCACGCAGCGCCCCGATGTCGAGGTCGGAGAACCGGCCACCGTTCGCGTCCACGAAACCCATCAGCGACACCACGTCGCCGAGGTAGGCACGCACCGTATGCGCGGACAGCCCGCGTTCGAGGGAAAGGTGCCGCTCGTAGTCGTCGATCAGCTTCCGGACAGGCTCCGGCAGCGCGGCACGGGCGGCTCGCAGATCGGGTCTGCGGGCGCGTTTCCCCGTGCCGTGGGGACCTTCGGTCGACGGCATGCCGATCACGCTGCGCGATGTACGGCGGATGGTCAAGTATCGCCGCACCCTGTTGCGGTGTCCGTGGTCGGATCGTGCCGGGATGGCGTCTCAGGTGTAGGCCAGTCAGGTCTTGGCGGCGCGTCTTCGCCACCCTGTGTCACCTCTTTCCGCGAAGCCGTCGAGTTCGAGTGCCGGAAGCAACGAACGGACACGTTCGACCGGGATGCCCGACTCGGCGGCGATCCGTTCCACGGGCCTCGCCGACCGATCGGACAGCGCGTCGTGCACTCGCAGCGCTTCCGGACCGAGCTGATCGGTGCGGCGGCGTGGTTTCGACGGATCCGCTCCCGGTGCCCCGAACCGTCCCGCCGTCTCCAGGATCTCGTCGACCGAGGTCACCAGCGTGGCCTCGCCTTCGCGGATCAGCGCGTGACAGCCGGCGGACATCCCCGAGGACACCGGCCCCGGCATGGCCATCACGACCTTGCCGAGCGCTCCGGCCGTCGCCGCGGTGTTCCGCGCGCCGCTGCGCCTGCCCGCCTCGACCACGACGGTCCCTTCCGTGAGCGCCGCGATGAGCCTGTTCCGGACCAGGAAGCGATGCCTCGCGGGTGTGGTGCCCGGCGGATACTCGCTGACCACCGCACCGGTCTTCCCGATGGAGCGCAACAAGGTCGCGTGCTGGGCCGGATAGCCGACGTCGACGCCGCAGCCGAGCAGGGCGACCGTCGTGCCGCCCGCGCTCAGCGCGCCCCGGTGGGCCGCGCCGTCGATGCCGTACGCCGCCCCCGAGAACACCGGGATCCCCCGGCTCGCCAGGTGGTAGCCCACCTCGGCCGCGTTGTGCTCGCCGTACCCGGTCGCCGCGCGGGCACCGACGATCGCTATCGCCTGGTCCACGGCCTCGTCGAGCCTCGCGGGGCCGCGTACCCACAGCGCCAGCGGAGGTGCCGCGCCGGACACGCCCCTGCTCTGCGCCACGGCCAGCGAAAGCAACGGCCAGGCCGGCCATTCGTCGTCTTCCGGGATGACGAGGCGGGCCTCGCCTGCCTCGGCCCGCTCCAGATCTCGCTCGGCGTAGTCGTGCGCTCGCCGCGCGGCGGTCTCGTCGCGCACCTTCGGCGGGCACTCGGCGCTCCGCACTCGTTCCGCGGCGGCGACGGGGCCGATGTCACCGACGAAATCGGCCAAGGCGGGTGCCGGTGGCTCGGCCACACGCAGGAGATACGACCGGGCGATGCGCTCGGCGTCGAGTTCACTCATCCGGATGACCGCTCTCGGAAGTTCAGGGCAGCCGCGACCTCGTCCGCCTCCGGCTTGTCGGCGCCCTGCAAATCGGCGAGCGTCCAGGCGATGCGAAGGCACCGGTCGGCGCCGCGCGCGGTGATCGCGCCTCGCTCCAACGCGCGGTCCAGCAACGCCGTGACCTGCGACGGCAGCGCGAACTCACGGCGCAGTGCCGGGCCGGGCACCTCGGCGTTCGTGAGCCAGCCTTGCTCGGCCCAGCGTTTTCCGGCTCGCTCGCGTGCCTCCAGCACTCGCTCCCGGACGGCCGCCGACGCTTCGGGCGGCTCGCTCAGGTGCGCGCTGAGCGCGGAAAGCGGGCGCAGCCGAACCCGCAGATCCACCCGATCGAGTAATGGCCCGGAGAGTCGGCTCAAGTAGCGCCTCCGCACGGTCGCGGAGCACGTGCAGTCGGCGTCCTTCGCCGGAGCGCAGGGACAGGGATTGGTCGCCAGCACCAGTTGGAACCGCGCCGGATATCGCACGGCGCCCTTGACCCTGGCGATCCGCACTTCGCCCTCTTCGAGCACCGTGCGCAGCGACTCCAGCCGTTCCGGGCCGAATTCGCACACCTCGTCGAGGAACAGGATCCCCCGGTGCGCCCGGCTGATCGCGCCGGGCACGGCGAGGCCGCTTCCTCCGCCGATCAGGGCGGGCACGCTGATCGAGTGATGCGGCGCGACGAACGGCGGCACGGTGACGAGCGGCGCGGACCGCGAAAGCGAACCGTCGATCGAATGGATCGCTGTGACCTGCAACGACTCTTCGGCGGTCAGCCGCGGGAGGAGGCCGGGTAGGCGTTTGGCGAGCATCGTCTTGCCCACCCCGGGCGGTCCGGTCATGAGCAAGTGATGCCCGCCTGCCGCGGCCACCTCCAGTGCCCATCGCGCTTCCGGCTGTCCGACGACGTCCGCGAGGTCGGGCACCTGTGGTGGCTCTTGGACGGCAGAAGGCTCGGGACGGGTGAGTTGTCCTTCGCCCTTGAGCCAGTCCACGAATTCGCTCAGCCGGGCTACCCCGCCGACCTCCAAGCCGTCCACGAGAGCGGCTTCGAACAGTGACTCGGCGGGGACCACCGCCCTCCGATATCCGGCGTTGCGCGCCGCCAGGAGCCCTGGCAGGACCCCGCGGACCGCCCGCACGCGGCCGTCCAGGGCCAGTTCGCCGAGCAGCACGGTGTTCAGCAGCTTCGTGGCGGGAACAGATCCGGTCGCGGCCATGATCGCCGCCGCGATCCCCAGGTCGTAACCGGATCCCACCTTCGGCAGGTTCGCCGGCGACAGGCCGAGGATCACCCGCTCGTCCGGCCAGGTCCGCCCCGAGTTGCGGACGGCGGAGCGGACCCTGTCCTTCGCCTCTTTCAGCCCGGTGTCGGGCAGTCCGACCATCGTCACCTTCGGCGAGCCGCCGCCGATGTCGGCCTCGATCTCGATCATCCTGCCTTCGACGCCGAGCAACGCGACGGACCAGGCCCTCGCCAGCGCCATTCAGAACGCCGCCTTGATATGCCGCACCTTGGGCTTGGCGTCGGGCCTGGCGACGATCGCGATGATGTCGTAGCGGACGGGGCACCAGCGGAGCATGAACTGCCGCTGCCACTGGTACGCGAGGCGGCGGATGCGGTCCGCCTTGTCCGGGGTCACCGCCTCGGCGGGCGTGCCGAAACCCACCCCGGTCCTCGTCTTCACCTCGCAGAAGACGAGGCGTTTGGTGTCGGTCGCGATGAGATCCAGCTCGCCGTCGCGGCAACGCCAATTACGGCTCAGGACGACATAGCCCGTCTTTTCCAGATGCCGGACCGCGAGCTCCTCGCCCCATCGGCCCAGTTCGATATGTGGTGTCCCGGCGGACGGCTGTTCGGCCGTGCTCGTCATCTCGATCCCCCTCAGCGATCGTCACGGTGCGTGTGGGATCGACGCTGCCAGGGTGAGGGGGCGGTGGACAGGGCTGATTCCGCCGCCTGTGGACAACTGGGGTGTTGTGGATGGTTGGGCCGTCGCGGGAGCTCACCGGCCGGAATCGTCGGTGGGCTGTGCTATGCGGCCCGGAGATACGTGAAGGCCCCCTTCATGCACTGAAGGGGGCCTTCACGTACTTCCGAAGATCAGCCGGAGAACGGCCCGTCTTCCGGCAGCCGGAGATCCGGTTTGTCGAGTTCTTCGACGTTGACGTCCTTGAACGTGATGACCCGGACGTGCTTGACGAACCGCGCGGGCCGGTACATGTCCCAGACCCACGCGTCGGACATGCGGACCTCGAAGTACACCTCACCGCCGCCGTCGCGCACCTGCACGTCGACGGCGTTGGCCAGATAGAACCGCCGCTCGGTCTCCACCACGTACGAGAACTGGCCGACTATGTCGCGATACTCGCGGTAAAGCGAGAGCTCCATCTCGGTCTCGTACTTCTCGAGATCCTCTGCGCTCATGAAATCCGCGCCCCTCCTCGCGATTTTGCTGCTGTTCCAGCGGCGGAGCGTTCATTGTTACCCACGTACGGGCCGAGGGCACGTATCGGCACGCTCGGGTTTTCCAGTGCCGCGACGGTCAGGACCACCGGATGAGGTGGTGGGACGCGGTGCGCGGCCGCCGCGGTGGCCACGTTCGTGTACGACCAGCGATGGACCGGGCTCGGACCGTGGGTGTTCAGTGCCGCGCTGTGGTCGGTGGTGCTGTAGCCCTTGTGCACGTCGAAACCGTAGTGCGGGTGGACGTCGTGCAGGTCACCCATGATCCGGTCCCGGGTGACCTTCGCCAGCACGGACGCCGCCGCCACGCACGCGACGGCCTTGTCCCCCTTGAGCACCGGGATGCTCGGGGCGGGCAGCCCGGACACGCGGAATCCGTCGGTCAGGACGTAGCCGGGCGTGGTCCGCAGCGCCGAGACGGCGCGCCGCATGCCTTCGAGGTTCATGACGTGGATGCCGAACAGGTCGATCTCGGCCGCGGGGATGACGATGACCGAGTAGTCGACGGCACGCTGGACGACCCGGTCGTACACCCGGTCGCGAGCCTTGGCCGTGAGCACCTTCGAATCGGTGAGCTCGGGCAGGCGTGCGGCGTCACCCGGACGCAGGACGCAGGCGGCAACGACGAGCGGGCCGGCGCAAGCACCGCGCCCTGCCTCGTCGACTCCGGCGACGGGCCCGAGGCCTCGCCGGTCCAGCGCACCCTGCAACCCCCAGAAGAGGTCGCCACGCACCACTGCCCGCGGCGGCCGAAGCGGCTCGGCCGGTGTGAGCGGTACAGGAACTCTCAAGGCCTTACCGCCTCCGGTCGACCGCCTTGCGCACTCCAGCCGACATCCGCCTGCCGAGGAAGAGCACGGGCCACGCCGCGGCGACACCGACGCCGAGGGGAAGCCCCTGCTGCCAGGCAGGCGCACCGAGCGCCACCGGCTGGGCGTTCGCCTGCGGGTTGTGGTCCGAAACGCCACCCCAGCGGCCGGGCGGGAGCACGATGACCCGTGCCTTGCCGATGATGTTCTCGACCGGGATCGCGCCGTTGACCCCGCCGCCGCCCTGGCGCCGTGAGTCACTCGAATTGTTGCGGTTGTCGCCCATCACCCAGACGTAACCGGCAGGCACCTTGACCGGTGCGAACGTGTCTTGGACGGGCTTGCCGCTCTCGTCCACCTGCGAACCCGGTTCCCAGTGGATGTACGGCTCGTCGAGCGCCTTGCCGTCCACGATCACGCGGTTCTGCGGATCACAGCACTGCACCGTCTGCCCGGAGGTCGCGATGATCCGCTTGACGAAGTCACGCTCGTCCGGCGGTGCGAACCCGATCAGGGAACCCAGCGTGCGGAATCCGGTGACGAAGATGTTGCTGGACTCCGGCGTGTCGATCTCGCCGACCCAGGCGGGCGGTCCCTTGAAGACCACCACGTCGCCCGGGCCGGGATCGGTGAAGTCGTACGTGATCCGGTCGACCAGGATCCGGTCGCCCGTGCATCCCGCGCAGCCGTGCAACGTGGTCTCCATCGACCCCGAGGGGATCATGTAGACCTTGGCGAGGAACTGCTGGATCAAGATCGTCAGCACGAGTGCCACGACGATCAGGATCGGCAGTTCCTTCCAGAACGACCGCTTCTTGTTGACCTTGCCGAATTTCTTGGAGCCGGACCGGCCCCGCCGGGAGGCCCTGGTAGGGCGCTCCTCATCGGGGCGATCGGGCTCGTCTTCGGAGGTGTTCTGGGACACGGGTTCGACCACGACGCCAGGTTACCGGTAACCGTGCGGCTACCTACTTGGCGGAGGTCGTCTCGCGGTTTTCGCGGCGTTCCTTGATCTTGGCGGCCTTGCCGCGCAGCTCGCGGAGGTAGTACAGCTTCGCCCGGCGGACGTCACCGCGCTTGAAGACCTCGACCTCGGCGATGTTCGGCGAGTGCACCGGGAAGGTGCGCTCCACGCCGATGCCGAACGACACCTTGCGGACCGTGAAGGTCTCGCGGATGCCGCCGCCCTGGCGACGCAGCACGACGCCCTGGAAGATCTGGTTGCGCTCGCGGTTGCCCTCGATGACGCGGACGTGAACCTTGAGCGTGTCGCCCGGTCGGAAGTCCGGGATGTCGGAACGCAGTGACTGCGCGTCCAGCGCGTCCAGGGTGTTCATCGGTGGTCCGTCCTCGTCTTCGTATGGCTTACGTGCAGCTTGGGCGCGCAGTGTCGGGCACTGCGACCTACCCGGGGGCTGATGGCGTTCCGGCGGACCTCGCGGCATTGATTCGCGCTGACAGCACCAATCAAGTTTCGCGCGTCCACTCACGCCAACCTGTCAAGTATTGCAGACCAGGTCTCAGGCGTTCGACCCGGCCTGGCCCGTGTCCTCGTGCAACCGCTCGAGGACACGGAGATCGTGCTTGTCGAGACTACCTTCCGGCAGTTGCCCGATCAGTTCGGGCCTGCGCCGCACGGTGCGTTCCAGCGCCTGGTCACGGCGCCAGCGGTCGATCAGCGCGTGGTTTCCCGAGCGCAGGACGTCCGGGACGGCCAGGTCGCGCCAGACTTCCGGCCGGGTGTAGCTGGGGCCTTCGAGTAGCCCGTCGGAGAACGAGTCCTCTTCGGCGGAGCGCGCGTTGCCGAGGACTCCGGGCAGCAGCCGGACGACGGCCTCGACCATCACCAGCACCGCGGCCTCGCCGCCGACCAGCACGTAGTCGCCGATGGAGACCTCGTCGACGGGCATCCGCCGCGCGGCGTCGTCGATCACCCGCTGGTCGATGCCCTCGTAGCGGCCGCACGCGAACACCAGGTGCTCCTCGGCGGCGTACTGGTGGGCCATGGCCTGGGTGAACGGCCGCCCGGCGGGGGTCGGGACCACGAGGCGGGTGTTCTCGCCGCAGACGTCGTCCAGGGCGGGGCCCCAGATCTGCGGTTTCATCACCATGCCGGGCCCGCCGCCGTACGGCGCGTCGTCGACGGCGCGGTGGACGTCGTGCGTCCAGTCCCGCAGGTCGTGCACGCCGACCTCGATGAGGCCGCGGTCGATCGCGCGCCCGAGCAGCGCGGCGCGGAGCGGGTCGAGGTATTCGGGGAAGATCGTGACGACGTCGAGGCGCATCAGGCGTCCAGCAGGCCTTCCGGCGGGTCGAGGACCACGCGGCCGCCCGGGACGTCGACCGCCGGGACGATCGCCTTCACGAACGGCACCAACACCTCGCGTCCGTCGTGTTCGATCGACAGCAGCTCGCCGGCGGGCGAGTGCACGATTTCGAGCACCTTGCCGACGACCGTGCCGTCGGCGAGTTCGGCCCGCAGGCCTTCGAGTTCGTGGTCGTAGAACTCGTCGGGGTCTTCGGTCGGCGGCAGCGTCGAGGTGTCGGCGATGAGCAGCGCGCCGCGGAGGGTCTCCGCGGCGTCCCTGGTCAGCACCTCTTCGAAACGCACCAGCAGCCGCCCGCTGTGTTCGCGGGCGGCTGCGATGGTGAGGTCTCTGCTGCTGCCGTCACGCAGCTTCGTCGTGACGGCCGAACCGACCGCGAACCGCTGTTCCGGCGAGTCCGTGCGCACGTCCACCGCGAGTTCCCCGCGGATTCCGTGCGCCTTGGCGATCCGGCCGACTACGACGTCCATCCCGTTCAGTCCTTGGTCAGCGATCGGTGTCGACGACGTCCACGCGGACGCCGCGGCCACCGATGCCGCCCATGACGGTGCGCAGGGCGGTCGCCGTGCGGCCACCCCGGCCGATCACCTTGCCGAGATCGTCGGGGTGCACGTGCACCTCGAGCGTGCGGCCACGACGCGTGGTCAGCAGCTCGACCCGGACCTCGTCCGGGTTGTCGACGATCCCGCGCACCAGGTGCTCGAGGGAGTCAGCGAGGAAGCTCACGCCTCGGCCTTGTCACCCTCGGCGGCCTCGGCCTTGTCGGCTTCGGCCTTCTTCGGAGCGGACTTCTTCTTCGGCGTGGTGGCCTCGGCGGAGGCCGAGTCACCGGCGGCGGCGAGCGCGGCGTTGAACAGGTCCTGCTTCGACGGCTTCGGCTCGGCGACCTTCAGGGTGCCCTCGGCGCCGGGGAGGCCCTTGAACTTCTGCCAGTCACCGGTGATCTCGAGGATGCGCTGGACCGGCTCGGTCGGCTGGGCGCCGACGGACAGCCAGTGCTGGGCCCGCTCGGTGTCGACCTCGATGAAGCTCGGCTCTTCCTTGGGGTGGTACTTGCCGATCGTCTCGATGGCCTTGCCATCACGGCGGGTGCGCGCGTCGGCGACGATGATGCGGTAGTACGGCGCACGGATCTTGCCGAGACGCTGCAGCTTGATCTTGACGGCCACGGGTGTGGGTACTCCTCAGTTCTCTCTGATGCATGTGGAAGGCGCACGCCAGCCGAGTGGGGACACGGCTGCGCACACCCGAAGGGTGAGCTCGGGCGCGGTGAGAGGGTCCGGCCAAAGCAGGCAAGCGTACATTCTGCCAGACGCTAGTAGGCTGTCAGAACGCGGCTATCCCGAGCGAGGCCAGCAGGATCGTCACGGCCGGGAGGAAATTGTTCACCTGGTGGGCGACCACGCTGCCGAGCAGCCGTCCGGTGAACACCCTGGCCAGCCCGATCGGGATCGCGATCACCAGCAGCAACGTGGTGCGCAGCGGTTCGAGGTGGCTCGCCGCGAAAACGGCCGTGGAGACCAGGAACGCCGCGATCCTCCCCCAGCGTTCGGTGCGCCACGTCAGCCGTTCCACCGCGCCCCACAGGAGGCCGCGGTAGATGATCTCCTCGCAGATCGGCCCGACCAGCCACAGGTAGATGAACATGACGACGGCCGCCGAGATCGACATCCGCCGGTCCTCGACGAGCGCGCTGATCGCCGAGGTCGCGTTCTCGTTGCCCACGACCTGCGTCCAGACGTAGGCGGCGAGCGAGGTCAACCCGAGCCCGAGCACGCCGAGTTTGAGCCCGACCTTGACGTCGGCCCAGCTCCAGCCGATCCGCAGGTCGGCGAAGGGGCCGTTGCCGCGCAGGCGGGTGATCAGCAGCGCGACCCCGGCGGCGATCATCGTCGGCACCATGGTGCCCAGCAGCACCATGCGCATCGGCAGGGGCTGACCGGGCTGGACGTCGCCGAGCAGGACGCTGATGAACGCCGCCGACGCCAGCAGGACGGCTTCCACAAGGAGGAAGGCCCCGAACCCCCAGCGATGCGGCGGTGGCGTGTCGGGCGCGGCCACCTCACCTCCGGCGATGACTTCTTCGGTCAGCTCATCCGGCGGCGCGGCCTCGGGGATCGGCTCCCTGGGCTGAGATACGGTCACGCCGATCCCTCCGGTGATCGTTCGGTTACTCAAAGACTCTAGCCGCCTGGACCGGCGATCACCTCGCCGCGAAGAGCAATACAGCCGGTGGGAGGTTGTTGGCCGCGTGCGCGATCACGGACGCGCTCACCCGGCCGGAGAGATAGCGGGCGAGACCGATGGCGATGCCCTGGCCGAACAACGCGATCGTGCGCGCGGCCTCGCCGTGCAACTGGGCGAACACGAGCGCGGTGACCAGCAGGATCACCCACGAGGGCAGGCGATGGAAGCCCATGGCGTTCCACAGCGTGCCGCGGAAGAGCAGTTCTTCGGTGACCGGAGCGGCGAGGACGACGATGACCGCGGCCAGCACCAGCCAGACCGTGTCGCCCTCGGTGGTGCCCGAAAGCTCGGTGATCGGACCGGGTGAGACGTCGGAGAAGGTCCGGTCGTCGCTGTCGGTCCCGTAGACGGCGAGCAGGAGCAGGTTGAGGAGGTAGCCGGCGGCGAGCGCGGCGGCCCCGCAGGCGAGCCCGATGCGGACGTCGCGCCAGGTGGGTTTGAGCCCGAAGTCCGCGCGAAGTCCTTGGCCCCACACTCGAGAGCCGACCGCCGGGCCGAGTCCGAGCACGAGGGTGGGCAGGAACGCGAGGATCAGCAGCGGGCCGACGTCACGGAGTTCGAGTGGGTCGTAACCGCCGAAGCGGCCTGACATCAGGAAGCTCATGACGAGCGTGACGAGGTGGTATCCGGCGATGCCCGCGAAGAACGCTACGAAGCCCCAGTGCGCTCCGAGCACCAAACGCTCGCGAGCCTGCCCGTCGTCCACCACGCCTCCACGCTAAGTGCCGCTCCGGTCACCGGTGGAGTCGGGTCAGGCGTAGATCTTGCCACGCAGGACGATGTGGCTCGGATGGCGGAGTACCGCGAGATCCTCACGCGGGTCGGACGGGTAGACCAGCAGATCGGCCGAAGCGCCGTCGACGATTCCCGGCACGCCCAGCCACTCGCGGGCGGCCCACGAAGCCGAAGCCAGCGCCTGCTCCGCGGACATGCCCGCCTTGTGCAGCGCCTCGATCTCGTCGACGAGCCTGCCGTGCTCGACCATGCCGCCCGCGTCGCTTCCCGCGTACACCGGCACACCCGCCTCGATCGCCGTCGAGACCATCTCCCCCACGCCGGCGTGCAACGCCCGCATGTGGTCGGCGTACACCGGGTACTTGCCCGCCTTGTCCGCGATACCGGGGAAGTTCTCGATGTTGATCAGCGTCGGCACGAGCGCGATCCCGCGTTCGGCGAGGACGCCGAGCTGGTCCGCCGAAAGCTCCGTGCCGTGTTCGAGGCAGTCGATCCCCGCGTCGATCAGGCCGGGCAACGCGGCCTGGCCGAACACGTGCGCCGTCACCTTGGCGCCCTCGGCGTGCGCGGCGGCGATGGCCTCGGCGAGGACGTCGTCGGGCCAGAGCGGCGCGAGATCGCCGGCTCCGCGGTCGATCCAGTCGCCGACGAGTTTGACCCAGCCGTCGCCGTCACGCGCTTGCTCGGCGACCGCCTTCGGCAGCTCGGAAGGGTCTTCGAGTTCGATGCCGAGGCCGGGGATGTAGCGCTTGTGCAGGGCGAGATGCCGTCCGGCGCGGATGATCCGCGGCAGATCGGCCCGCTCCTGCAGCGGCCGGACGTCGATCGGCAGGCCGCAGTCACGGATCAGCAGCGTCCCGGCGTCGCGATCGGTGATCGCCTGCTCGGCCGCCTCTTCGAGCGTGGTCGCGCCACCGACGCCGATGCCGGGGTGACAGTGCGCGTCGACCAGTCCGGGGACCAGAAAGCCTTCCCGGACCACGGTTTCCGCTCCGGCGACCGGTTCGGTGGTGATCCGGCCGCCGGTGACCCACAGCTCGCGGTGCTCGCCGTCCGGCAGGACGACGCCGGCCAGGTGCAGCGCCTCCACGGGCTACTTGTCCTTCGGCAGCTTGAACTTCTTCGGGTCGAACCCGGGTACGTCGTTCATGCCGCCGAGCTGTGAGAGGTCGGGCATCCCGCCGCCGGCGCCCGGCATCCCGCCCGGAGGCAGCATCGGCATGCCGCCGGGGAACCCGCCGCGGACCTTGGGCTGCGTGGGGCCGCGCCCCTTGCCCTTCTTCCCCTTCTTGCCCTTGCGGTTCTTGCTGCCGCCGCCTCCGCCGCCGAAGCCGAACCGGCCGGCCATCTGCGCCATCATCTTGCGCGCTTCGAAGAAGCGGTTGACCAGGTCGTTGACGTCGCGGACGGCGACACCGGAACCCTTCGAGATCCGGACCCGGCGCGACGCGTTGATGATCTTCGGATCGGCCCTCTCGGCGGGAGTCATCCCGCGGATGATCGCCTGCAGCTTGTCGAGCTGCTTGTCGTCGACCTGCGAGAGCTGGTCCTTCATCTGCCCGGCGCCGGGCAGCATGCCGAGCAGGTTGCCGATCGGGCCCATCTTGCGGACCGCGAGCATCTGCTCGAGGAAGTCTTCGAGGGTGAGCTGGCCGCTGCCGAGCTTGGCGGCGGTCTGCTCGGCCTTCTCCTGGTCGAAATGCTGCTCGGCCTGCTCGATGAGGCTGAGCACGTCGCCCATGCCGAGGATCCGGCTGGCCATCCGGTCCGGGTGGAAGAGGTCGAAGTCCTCGAGCTTCTCACCGTTGGAGGCGAACAGGATCGGCTGGCCGGTGACCTGGCGGACCGACAGCGCGGCACCACCGCGGGCGTCACCGTCGAGCTTGGTGAGCACGACACCGGTGAAGCCGACGCCGTCGCGGAACGCCTCGGCCGTGGTGACCGCGTCCTGACCGATCATCGCGTCGACGACGAACAGCGTCTCGTCCGGCGAGACGGCGTCGCGGATGTCCGCGGCCTGCTTCATCAGCTCTTCGTCGACACCGAGACGGCCGGCGGTGTCGACCAGGACGATGTCGTGCTGGGCGCGCTTGGCCTCGTCGATGGCGCGGCGGGCGACGTCGACCGGGTCGCCGACGCCGTTGCCGGGCTCGGGCGCGAAGACCGCGACGCCTGCCCGCTCACCGACGACCTGCAGCTGCGTGACCGCGTTGGGGCGCTGGAGGTCACACGCGACCAGCATCGGCGCGTGGCCCTGCTTCTTCAGCCACATCGCGAGCTTGCCCGCGAGCGTCGTCTTACCGGCACCCTGCAGACCCGCGAGCATGATGACCGTCGGCGGGTTCTTCGCGAACGTGAGCCGCCTGGTCTCGCCGCCGAGGATGGTGACGAGTTCCTCGTTGACGATCTTGATGACCTGCTGCGCCGGGTTCAGCGCGCCGTGCACCTCGGCGCCCTTGGCGCGCTCCTTGATCCGGGCGATGAAGTCCTTGACCACAGACAGCGCGACATCCGCCTCGAGCAGCGCGATCCGGATCTCGCGCGCGGTGGCGTCGATGTCGGCGTCGGAGAGCCTGCCCTTGCGAGACAGGGTCTGCAGGGCGGACGTGAGCCGATCGGAGAGGGTGTCGAACACGGGTGTGCACGCTCCAGCTGGGTCGTTGTGGCTCGCCGGTACGGACCGGCGGCTTTCCAGGGTAGTCGGTACGGACGGCTCAGGGCCTGCGGAGGTCTGCTTCGGTGAGGGCACGGATCACGCCGGTGGTGCCGGCCTCGCGGACGGTGCGGCTCATCTCCACATGCAGGAAGGCTGTCCCGTCCTCGGCCGCGGCCTTGCCCTGGACGTTCTTCGTCCCCTCCAGCGCGCCGCACGACGACGTCCACGCCCGGCAGACGGCGAATCCGCCCGCTTCGAGCCGGTCGGCCGCGCGCCGGACGGGATCCCCCGCCGCCGACGCACCGGACGACAGCACGATGTCGTCGTCCGGCATGTTCTGGTCGTCGAAGCCGTGCAGCTGGACCTGCGTCATCCCCCGCCCGGCGAGCGTGGCGGCCACCGCGTGGAACACCGAATCCACCTCGTGCGCTACGTCGGCTTGACCGTCGTCGGCCTTTCGGTGCGCGCCCGCGATCAGCAGCACCGCGCCCGGCACCTGACGGAAGTAGTCGAGTCCGAACAGCTCCGTCCGGAGGTCGGACGCGGGATGCGGGACCTCGATGACCAGTGAGGGCGGAGCCGAGCGGTCGATCAGATACATCCCCCACGCCCGCTCGGTCCCGGGCTCGTTCGTGGCGATCGTGTACCGCCGCCCGGTCTCCGGGTCCACCCCGTCTCGCACCGAGAACCCGAGCTTCTCGAGATCGGCCGGCTCCGCGCGGTCCATC
Organism: Amycolatopsis roodepoortensis; assembly: GCF_024628825.1. Taxonomy (NCBI): domain Bacteria; kingdom Bacillati; phylum Actinomycetota; class Actinomycetes; order Pseudonocardiales; family Pseudonocardiaceae; genus Amycolatopsis; species Amycolatopsis roodepoortensis. The sequence goes on along the minus strand of NZ_CP102415.1, from coordinate 7,697,033 downwards.
AGCGCGCCGAAGCCGGCGGCGGCCAAACGACGTTCGTCGGCTTTCGGCGAGCGGTAGTCCTGCTCGGCGGAAAGCCCGGACGTGAGGTTGGCGACAGCGGCACCCAGGTCGTTCTCCGGAACGGGAGGGGGCTTCGGTGGCTCGTCGTCGCCGAGGACCAGCACGACTGTCAGCACCAAGGCCAGCGCGACGCCCACGCTGATCACGCTGAGCCACATCCGGTTTCGGCTGATCACCACTCGAAGCCTACCGACTCACTCGAATAGGTAGCCTATGCCGCGCTTTCACCCCTTTGAGGTGAGTTGTACCGTCACCGACGGCAGTTTCGATATCTGCCCGTAACCCGATCGGGTGCAGGTTCCGCTACCGCCCCACCGGGCAGCGATCTCCCCGATCGTAAAACTGAAAGGCCTGGCGTCAGGTGACTCGGCAGAAGGACCGGCTCGATCCGGTGGCGCGGCTTCGCGACCAGATCCCGGAGGCGGGCTTCCCGCGCGGCGTGAAGGTCGCGTCCGCGACGAGCCTCGTCCTGCTCCTGATGATCACCGCCTTCACCGCTCTCCACCTGTCCACGGCCGGGCCGTTTTCGGCGCTCGGCGCGAAAGCGGCCGACGTCGTCCCGGACGAGGTCACCGAAAGCCGTCGGCGCGCGACCGCCGCCCTCGCGCAGGCGCTGGCCACCTCGGCCACCACCGCCGCCGGTGACCTGCAGGTCGCGACCGGCTCCGGAGTGTTCGACAACACCGACGACGACGCCGTCCTAGACCGTCTCGGCGAGACCTACCCGGACTGGCGTGGCATCGTCGTCTTCGATCCCGCCGCGCAGAAGGTACTGGCGACGCACGGCGAGCCGGTGTCCGTCGAGAACCTCCGGGGCATCGCCGTCCCGAAGCTCACGGTCCGCCCGATCGCCCGTCCCGGCGGCACTCCGCTCGTCCTCACCGCGCTCCCGCTCTCCGGGGCCCGTGCCGGACGGCTCCTCGTCGTCTCCACCGTGCTGCGCGGGGCGGCGCCGGAGCTGGACAAGGACATCAAAGAACAGCTCAGGCTGGTCACGGCCGACGGCACGCTGCTCCACTCTCACGGCACCGAGGCGCCCAAGGACGACCGGACCGCCCATGACCTCCTCGCTCGCGCCGGCGACGCCGCGGCCGCCGGGGAGTCGGGTGTGTTCACCGGTGACCCCGGGGCCGACCCGGCCAAGCCGGACCGGCGGGTGGCGCCGGTCGTGGCCTTCGCGCCGGTCGCCTCGGACGGTATCGAGGGCAGTCTCGGGCTGGCCGCCGTCACGCTCAGCCGTTTCCCGGTCGAGCCGGTACCCGCGCGCTGGCCGGGGCTGATCCCGGCGGCCGCGCTGCTGGTGATCGCCATCGCCGGCTTCGTGCTGCTGCGCCGCGCGCTGGTCAACCCGATCCTGCGCCTTCGCGCCGACGCGCTCGCCGTCGCGGCGGGCGTCCTCGACCGGCCGGTCCGTCAGTCCCGCATCCGCGAAGTGAACCGGCTGACCCGGGCCGTCGAGCGCTATCGGGCGAAGCTCGGCCGGCGCAGGCCCCGCGGCAAACTCAAGCCGTTCCTCTCCGCCCAGCTCGTCATCGCGCTCGTCTCGCTGATGCTGCTCGGCTGGTCGGTCGCCGTCGCCGCGACGCTCGGCCGCCAGCACGCCGCCGTCTCGCCCAGCATGCTCAGCGAGTACGGCGACCGGGTCGCCCATACGGCCGACACCTTGCGCCGCAGCCTTTCCCAGGGGCTCGGCGACCTGCGGGCCGTCGCCCGGCTCAGCGCGGACAAGAAGCCGGACCAGCTGCACGGCATGCTCGACCGGCTCGCCACGAGCGAAAGCCGGTTCCGCAGCGTCTACCTCGCCGACGCCGAAGGCGCGGAACTCCAACGGGCGGGCCGCGACTCCCTGCGCGATCCGGGCAAGCTCCCCGACGGTGCCGGTCTGCGCCAGCACAACACCAGCGGCCGGGTGCCCGTGGTCTACGCCTTCGCGCGCGTGCCGAACTCGGCCAACGTCCTGGTCGGCGAATTCGACGTGCCGCGGATGGCCTCGGTGCTCGAGTCGGCGGGCGGGCGCGTCCGGGTGGTCGACGAAGGCAAGCGCACCATCGCCGACACCGAGGGCTACTTCGCCTTCTCCGAGCTCACGGATCCCGTACTGGTCAAGAACATCACGACCGCGCGGTCCGGCGAGGACGCCCGTGAAACCACCGCCACGACCCTCGTGGCGGCCGAGCGCCTCGCCGACGACGGCAACGCCGCCGCACTGAACTGGGTCGTCGTCGCCGAACAGCCGATCGGCTCGCTCGGCGTCGCGGACAACACCGTGCGGGCGGGCGCCCGCGTCGCCGCGCTCCTCACCGCCGTCGTCGCGCTGATGTCGTACGCCTGGCACCTGCTGGTCGTCGTGCTGCCGCTGCGCCGGATCGCCGAATCCGCCGTACCGATCGCCAAGGGCGTCGGGCTGGGGGCCGTGGTGTACCCGCAGCGCCAGGACGAGATCGGCACCATCGCGTCCTGCGTCGAGATCTGCCGCCAGGCGCTGACCGACGGCAAGGCCCGCCTCGGTGAGGTCCGGCGCCCGGTCGGTGCGGCGACCGACGAGACCAAATTGCTCCGGCGTGTGAAGGATCTGCCGGAGAAGCCCTCGGAAGCCGTCAAGGAACCGGGCGCCGTTCGCCGTCCGGAAACACGGCTCCCACCTCGTCGCCCGGTGCGACGGCACGAACCCCCAAAGCCGCCGAGGCGGCTGGTCGAACAAGGCCGGAACCCGAAGTGACGTTTCTCTATTTCGTGCTGCTCACCGCGTCGGTGGCGATGCTGGTCGCCGGGATCTTCGAGCAACGCAACCACTACCGGAACCTGCACAGCATCCCGACGCGGGTACTGGTCAACGGCATCCGCGGCAAATCGTCGATCACCCGGCTCTGCGCGGGCGCACTGCGCGGCGGCGGCCTGGTGACAGCCGCGAAGACCACCGGAACCGCGGCCCGTTTCATCCACCCCGACGGCAGTGAAGAACCGGTTTACCGCAAGTTCGGCATCGCCAACGTCGTCGAGCAGATCGGCATCGTCCGCCGCGCCGCCGCGTACCGGCCGGACGCGCTGGTGATCGAATGCATGGCGGTGATGCCGGACCTGCAGGAGATCAACCAGAGCAAGCTGATCCGCTCCACCATCGGCGTCCTTTGCAACGTCCGGGAGGATCATCTCGCCGAGATGGGCCCGACGCTGGACGACGTGGCCCGCTCGCTGAGCCGCTCGATGCCGGTCGGCGGGATCTGCCTCACCGCGGAGAAGGACCGGCTCGCGATCCTGCAGGAGGAGGCGGACAAGCGGAACTGCCGTCTGATCGCCGTCGACCCCGAATCGGTCACCGACGAGGAGATGCGCGGGTTCAGCTGGATCACGTTCAAGGAGAACGTGGCGATCGCGCTGGCCGTGGCCGACCTGCTCAAGGTCAACCGGGGGCTGGCGCTCGAAGGCATGTGGGCCGCACCGCCGGACCCCGGTGTCCTCCAGGTCCACCACTACCGCGCGGGGCGGCGCAGACTGCGGTTCGCGAACGTCTTCGCCGCGAACGACCCCGAATCGACGCTGATGAACATCGACCAGCTCCGTGCCCAGGGCGCGATCGCCGATCCGCTGCACGTGATCATCAACTGCCGCCCCGACCGGGTCGAGCGCAACGGCCAGATGGGCGCGCTGATCCCCCGTATCGCCCCGGAGCGCGTGGTGCTGATCGGCGACCCGACCCGCAGCGCCCGGACCGCGATCCCGAACGAATGGCACGACCGGGTCGTCGACCTCGGCGGCTCACGGCGGCCCGAAGAACTGCTGCGCGGGATCATCGGCGGCATCGACCGGCAGGCGTCGCTCGTCGCCATCGGCAACATCCACGGACAGGGCGAACTGCTCATCGACGAACTCGCCAAACTGGAAACGGTCGCCTCCTGATGCTCACCACCTCCCTCTCCGCCGAGGTCGCCACCATCGGGCTCGCCATCGGACTGCTGCTGTCACTGGTCTGCTACCTCACGACCAACCTGTCCCCCGGCGGCATGATCACGCCAGGATGGATCGCCTTGACCATCGTCGAGGACTTCCGGCGAGCGGCGATCATCGTGCTGATGACCGCGCTGACGTACGCGGGCACGAAGGTGCTGCAACGCGTGGTGATCCTCTACGGCAAGCGCTTGTTCGCCGCGGTGGTGCTGCTCGGGGTCGTGCTGCAGACGACCTTGCTGCTCGTCCTCCAAGCCGACTTCCCGCTGCTGTTCGTCCACCAGACCCTGGGTTTCGTGGTGCCCGGCCTGGTGGCCTACCAACTCGTCCGGCAGCCTCCGGCGGCGACCATCTTCGCCACCACCGGAGTCAGCCTCGCCTGCTACGCGATCCTGATCAGCGGAGTGCTGGTCGGGCTGGTCCCCACGTTGTGAGGTCTTGGTGGCGGAGCTGAAGATGTACCTCGATCGGGACGCGACGAGTGAACCCGCCCTGCCGAAGGCCCCGCTATCGCGGTGGCAGGGCGCCCTTTCCACACCCGCGACGTGGACGACCAGGCAGCGCTGCCGACGTCGATCGCGGACTCGGGTTCACCAACAGAAGGGGACTCGGTGATGCGCAAGGCAATCCGGATCGGTGTCCTGGTCGCGGTGATCGGTGTGTCCGGCACGGCCGCGTTCTACGTCGCGAAGCAGGAGAACCAGGACATCACCGCCATGTCCGCCTCCGCGGGGGCGCCGGGTGCGGCCGCGGTGGGCGGGTATTCGTACGAACGGCTCGCCGCCCCGGCGAGGACGATCGTCCGGGATTCCGCCGGCACCCAGCTGGCGTCGTTCACCGACGGCTCGCGCACGGTCCTGCTGACCGGCCGGAGCCGGACCTTCACCGAGCCGAAGTTCACCGAGGCCACGATCACCTCGTCGGCCTGGGTCCGGTTCGCGCCGCAGGTATGGCGGGAGGGCGCGGAAAAGGAACCCTGGTTACGCGACTGGCTGCCCAAGGCCGTCAGTGACACCTCGCCGGACCTCCTCGCCATCGCGTTGCAGTACACCGACGGCTCGGCGGCCCAGAGGTCCAAGAAGCTCCGGATCGCGGGCGACGCGACCTTCGGTCCCGACAGTGCCGAGGGACGGCTCGAGAAGTCGGACTTCTACGATTTCCTCGGTGTCGACTGGGATTTCCCCGACAAGCACGAGAAGGCCGAGCCCGCGCGGTTCGGCTCGCTCGACTGCTCCGGTTTCGTGCGGATGGTCTACGGCTACCGCGCGGGCTACCCGCTGCTCGGTACCAACACGAAGGGGCCGGGGCTGCCGCGGCGTGCCTGGGCGATGTCGGAACTCGGGCCGGGAACGCCGGTGGTCGCGGACATCGGGAAACAGGCGACGGATTACTCGGCACTGCAGCCCGGCGACATTCTCTTCTTCAATCTGGAGCCGCATCTCGGGCCGCGCGTGTCGCACACCGGGATCTACCTCGGCATCGACAACGACGGCAAGCGGCGAGTGCTGTCCAGCCGCAAAGTCGCCAACGGGCCGACGTTCGGCGACGCCGGCGGCGTGTCGCTGATCGACGGCGAAGGGACTTACGCCAAGGCGTTCCGCGCGGCCAAACGGCTTTGAGACGGGCCGCGAAACAGGGCTCCGGGACCGGTCGCCCCTCGCAGACCGGTACCGGAGCCCCTACGGAAGGCTCGCCTCCCCGCGAGCCGACCGTAAGCACACTTGGCGAGCTTCGCGGGACTCGGTATCGCCGGACCCCCAGTACCAGGCGATTCGCTGCCCGCGCTCTCTCCGCGCGATGACATAACCATGCCCGGTCACCCTGGGGTCACGGCAGCGTGAAGACCCCCAACTCCCCCTGAGTAGATCTACTCAACTGGTCTTGGCCGACGACCCAGACGACGCCGACGACGCCGACGACGCAGCCCGCTTCGCCCGCGTCCGCGCCTCGCGCGCCTTGTCCGCCGATTCCTGGGCTTTCCCGACCGGGCCTTGCTGCAATGCCGCCAGCAGCCGCGTCACGCCTTCGGACTGTTCCGCGGCGGTCGGCCGCAGAACGTCGTCGCCGTCCAACTTGGCCTGGATGAGTGCTTCGAGCGCCTCACGGTAGTGATCGGTGTACCGGCCGGGGTCGAAATCCCGGGTGAGGTCTTCGATCAGCGAAACCGCGTTCCGCAGCTCCCCGCGCCGCAGGTCGACGTCCTCGTGCAGGAACGGGAAGTCGGGCCGCCGGATCTCGTCGGGCCACAGCATCGTCTCGAGCAGGATCACCTGGTCCCGCACGCGCAGCGCGCCCAGCGTTTCGCGCTGCCGCAAGGTCACCTTCACGATCGCGATCCGCCCGGACTGCTGCAGCGCCTCGCTCAACAGCACGTAAGGCTTGGTGCCGGCAGGCTCCGGCTCGAGGAAGTAGCTGCGCGCGAAGTACATCGGGTCGACCTGCTCGGCGGGGGTGAAGCCGACGACGTCCATCGACTGGGTGGTCGGCGGGAGCAGCGACGCGAAATCCCCGGGGGTCAGCAGGACGACGTCGCCGTTGGGGACGGGATACCCCTTGGCGATCTCGGCCGCGGGCACCTCGGCGCCGTCGACCTCGCAGACCCACTTCATCCGCACCCGGCCGCCGTCGGGCTCGTGCACCTGGTGGAGGGGGACGTTGTGCTCTTCGGTCGCGCTGTACGCCTTCACCGCAATGGCGTAGGTCCCGAATCCGATCGTGCCTTTCCACACCGCTCGCATCGCCCACCTCCGCCTGGTCAGCGTATCCACGCGCCGAAGGGGCGGGACAGCTACAAACGGGTGTCAGGGGCGACCGATTCGCTCACACATTCGAATGACGGACGGGATTCGGCGAGTGCCTCCGCCGAACAGTCGACAGCGGTGGCCGCCGCACGGAGCACTTCGGCGACCACCTCGACGTCGACCATCGGAGCGGTGGCCAGCGCGCCTTCGCCGCCGCCTTCGACCCGGCCCGCCATGCCTTCGAGCGCGATGGCCAGCGCCTGCTGCCCCGCGACGAGGTGCCGGACCACCTTGAGCAGTTCGGGCACGGTCGCGGCGGGGCCGGACGCGGTGAGGGAGACGGCGAGGTCGTCCGCGCACGCACGGAGATGGGAGGCCACGACCGTCGGCGGAAGCGTGATCCGCTGCGGTCCGGGCGAGTCCTGCTCGTGGTCGAGCACGTGCTCACCGCCCCTCCGGCTCCTTCGGGTCTCGACCGCGCACATCCTGCCACCGCTACCCTCCGCGATTCGCGCGACACCCCGAACGTCAGGAAGCTGCCGCCAGCAGCGCGGCTTCGATCCTCGACCGCCACTCCTGGTCGACGCGGCCCGCCCGCGGCGCGACGGCGAACGAGTCGACGACGGCGCCACCGAGCGTGGCCACCTTCGCCCAGCGCACCTCCGCCTCGCACCGGCGCAGCGCGCCCGCGACCCGGTACAGCAGCCCGATCCGGTTCGCGGCCCGTAGTTCGACCACGACCGTGTCGTGCCCGCTGGTCTCGTCGTCGAACCAGATCACCTTCGCTCCCGCGGACGGCGGCTCCCCTCCGCCGTAGTCCCGTTCCTTCGCCGCGAGCCGCTGGGTGAGCGGCAGCGTCCCGGCCACCGCCCGCGCGAACTGCTCACGCAACAGGGTGACGTCGGGCAGCGAGCCGAACTTCGGCGACGCCGTGAAGACCCCCGCCCGTCCCCCGTCGTGCCCGCGCAGCACCGCCGCGTGGACCTCGAGCGAGTTCAGCGCGAGCACGCCGGCCGCGGGCGCCAGCAGTTCCGCCCGGGCCGGGACCGCCAGCACCACGGTCACGACCTTGCCCGCGGCGGTGATGCGCACCTCGCCACGGCCGGACGCGACGGCCTCCGCGACGAGCTCCCGCTGTTCGGCCCCCATCGGCTCCGGCGGCACGAAACCCTTGCCGTGCAACGCTTCTTCGCAACCGGACACGAGTTCGGCGAGCAGGCGCGCCTTCCAGTCCGTCCACACGCCCGGCCCGGTGGCCAGCGAATCGGCCGTCGTCAGGGCGTGCAGCAGTTCCAGCAGGACCAGGTTCTCGTCGAGCGTCTTCGTCACCCGCTGGATCGTGGCGGGATCGCTGATGTCCCGCCGCGTCGCGGTGTGCGGCAGCAGCAGGTGATGCCGGACCATCGCCGACACCAGTGCCGCGTCCGCCTCCTGCAGCCCGAGCCGGGCCGCCACCTGTGCGCTGATCTTCGCGCCGAGTTCGGAATGGTCCGCGTCGCGGCCCTTGCCGATGTCGTGCAGCAGCGCGCCGATCAGCAGCAGATCCGGCCGCGAAACGGTGGTCGTCAGTTTCGACGCCTCGACCGCGGCCCGCACGAGATGCCGGTCGACGGTCCAGGAATGCACCGGCGACCTCGGCGGGAGATCCCGCACCGCGCCCCATTCGGGGAACAGGCGCGCCCACAGGCCGGTGCGGTCCAGCGCCTCCACGGCGTCGACGAGTCCCTCACCGGCGCCGAGCAGTTCCACCAGCGCCTTGAGGGCGTCGGCCGGCCACGGCGCACGCAGTTCGGGCGCGGTGTCGGCGAGCGCCCGCAGGGTCCCGTGCGAGATGGGTTTCCGTATCCGCGCCGACGCCGCGGCCACCCGCAGCAGCAGGGCCGGATCCTTGGCGGGCACCGCGTCCCGCGCCAGGGCGACCTCGTTGCCGTGCAGGACGACACCTTCGTCGAGCGGCGTCCGCGCCGGCCGCCGCCCGAACCGCGTCTTCGGCGGTTCCACAGTGGACCGCAGTGCCACGTCCACCGCGTACGCGATCGTCCGGCCGACGCCGGAAAGCTTGCGCGCCAAGGTGAACCGGTCGCCGAACCCGAGCTCACCCGCGACCGTCTCGGCCTCCGGCGCACTGAGGATGTCCCGCTCCCGGCGGAGTTCCCGGCGCAGTTCGGTCCGGACGTCGAGCAGCAGGCTCTTCGCCGCCAGCAGTTCCTCGCCGGGTCTCGCCGTCAGCTGCGCCGCCGCAAGCGCTTCCAGGACGGCGAAATCGCGAAGCCCGCCCCGCCCGTGCTTGAGATCCGGCTCGGCGGACTGCGCGATCTCGCCACTGCGGGCCCAGCGCTGACGCACCGCGTCCGACAGTTCGTCCATCCGTTTCCTGGCGGTCCGCCGCCACTGGTCCCGCGCCGCGGCCGCCAGCCTGGCGGTGATCTCGGCGTCCCCGGCGATGTGGCGGATGTCGAGCAGCCCCATCGCGGTCCGCAGATCCTCGGACGCCACCTTCAGCGCCTCACCCGGAGTGCGCACCGAGTGATCTAAGCCGATCTTGGCGTCCCACAACGGATACCAGATGGCGTCGGCGATCTCGCCGACCCGTGAGTTCCCGTTGTGCAGCAACAAAAGGTCGAGGTCGGAGAAGGGCACCAGCTCGCTGCGCCCCAGGCCGCCGACGGCGGCCAGCGCGACACCGGGTTCAGCGGTGTCGACGCCGGCCGCCGCGGCGCCCTTGCCCAACCAGAATTCGTAGAGGTCGACCAGGGCCGCCCGCAACGCGGACGCCCCCAGCCTTCCGTGCCTGCCCTCGAGCAACCGCTCGGTGGCCTTGACCAGTTCACCCCCGTCGGCCATCCGTGACGCCTATAGGGCGTCCGAGCCGCGTTCGCCGGTGCGTACCCGGATGACCGTCTCCACCGGCGTCACCCAGATCTTGCCGTCACCGATCTTGCCGGTGTGCGCGGCGGTGGTGATCGCGTCGAGCACCTTCTCGACGTTGGAATCGTCGGTGACGACCTCGACCCGCAGCTTCGCCACGAAGTCAACGGAGTACTCGGCACCCCGGTAGACCTCGGTGTGGCCCTTCTGCCTGCCGTAGCCCTGCACCTCGCTGACCGTCATGCCGAGCACGCCCAGCTGCTCCAGCGCGGAGCGGACGTCGTCGAGCGTGAACGGCTTCACGATCGCGGTGATCAGCTTCATGCCTTGCTCTCCTCGAGTTTCGTGGCCGCGTTTCCGGAGGACGGCTTGACCGGGATGGAGCTCGGCTGGCCGAGGCCGCCGCCCGAACCGGTGAAGTCGTACGCGCTCTCCGCGTGCTGGGCCTCATCGATACCACTGACCTCGTCCTCCGCGCTGACGCGGAACCCGCCGAGCTTCTTGATCACCCAGCCGATGACGAAGGTCAGCACGAACGAGTAGCCGAGGACGACGACCGCCGCGAGCGCCTGCTTGCCGAGCTGGCCGAGGCCGCCGCCGTAGAAGAGGCCGTCGACGCCGAGCGAGTTGACGCTGGTGGTGCCGAAGAAACCGATGAGCAGCGTGCCGACGAGACCACCCACGAGGTGGACGCCGACGACGTCGAGGGAGTCGTCGAAGCCGAAGCGGAACTTGAGGCTGATCGCCAGCGCGCACAGGGCACCGGCGACGAGGCCGATGGCGATGGCACCCAGCGGGCTGACGAAACCGGCCGCCGGGGTGATCGCGACGAGACCCGCGACGGCGCCGGACGCGGCACCGAGGGTGGTCGGCTTCCCGACCTTGATCTGCTCGACGATCAGCCAGCCGAGGATGGCGGCGGCGGTCGCGACGGTGGTGTTGGTGAACGCGACGGCGGCGAGGTCGTTGGCGGCCAGCGACGAACCGGCGTTGAAGCCGTACCAGCCGAACCACAGCAACGCGGCGCCCAGGAGCACGAACGGGACGTTATGCGGGCGTCCGGTGCCCTTCGGCCAGCCCTTGCGCTTGCCGAGCACGATCGCCAGCGCCAGGCCCGCCGCACCGGCGTTGATGTGGACCGCGGTACCGCCGGCGAAGTCGAGCGCCTTGAGCTGGTTGGCGATCCAGCCGCCGACCGAATCCGCGCCGATGAAGCCGTTGAACGAGAACACCCAGTGCGCCACCGGGAAGTACACGATGGTCACCCACACCGCGACGAACAGCGTCCAGCCCCAGAACTTGGCGCGGTCGGCGATGGCACCGGAGATCAGCGCGGGGGTGATGATCGCGAACATCAGCTGGAACATCACGAAGGCGAACAGCGGCAACGCGTCCGCGCCGGGCCAGGCGACCTCGGGCGTGGTGCTCGTCGCCGCGGTCGCGAACCCGGCGAGTTTCCCGGAGATGTCCGTGAGACCGGCGAAGTCGAAGTTACCGAGCAATCCTCCGCCGATGTCGTTGCCGAACGCCATCGTGAAGCCGTACAGCGTCCAGAGGACACCGACTACGGCGAGCGCGATGAAGTTCATCATCAACATGTTCAGGACGCTCTTCGCGCGGACCATGCCGCCGTAGAAGAACGCCAGTCCCGGTGTCATGAGCATGACCAGCGCGGCGCTGATCAACACCCATGCGGTGTCTCCTGCGTTCAGCACAATCTTCCTCCCGTGCCTGGGGTGTACTGCGCAGGAATCTTTGGACCGCGGTGTTTCCTCGGGCGGCGATTCAGGTTTCACCCGCGTGAACTGTCGGTACGGCGTTGTTACGGCCAGGTTTCCGCTGACCTGGTGCGTTCTGTCCGGTTGCGAAACCTCGTGGTCGAATAGGCCCATGAACGCGCGTGTTTCCGGCCATGACCCCCTGCCACCGGCGATCGTCCGGTCCTTGCGGTGTTCGGTCTGCGGTGACCCGGTCGGGCTAACCGAGCGCACGGTGCGTTGCGACCGGGGCCACTCGTTCGACGTAGCGAAGCAGGGTTACGTCAATCTTCTGCATGCGCGCATCCCGGCCGGCACGGCGGACACCGCGCCGATGGTCGCGGCCCGCGTCGACCTCCTTTCTTCCGGTGCTTATCTGCCCCTCGCCGACGCCCTCGCGAAGGTGGCTTCGGATCACGTCGAGAACGGGATGGTCATCGACGCCGGAGCGGGCACGGGGTACTACCTCGCGCATGTGCTCGACGCCCTCCCCGCCGCCTATGGACTGGCGCTCGATGTCTCCGCGGTCGCCCTGCGCCGGGCCGCCCGCGCACACGCGCGCGCGGGCGCGGCCGTGTGGAATCTGTGGGAACCCTGGCCGGTGGCGGATTCGAGCGCGTCGCTGATCCTCAACGTTTTCGCGCCCCGCAACGCCCCGCAGTTCCACCGCGTCCTGACCGCGGACGGGCTGCTGGTCGTCGCGACGCCGAACCCGGGACACCTCCGGGAATTGGGCGATCTGGTGATCTCCGTCGACGGCGGCAAGGACGCGCGGCTGGAGGACACCCTCGGCGAACGCTTCACCCGGGTGGAACGGAACGAGGTCACCCAGGAGGTGGCGTTGGCGCCCGCCCAGATCCGCCAGGTGGTCGAGATGGGGCCGAGCGCGCACCACCTGCACCGTGACGGCCGCCGTGAACGCCTCGACGCGATCACCGCGCCGATGGACGTCACCACCTCGTTCAGCGTCACGCTGTACCGGCCGGTGCCCTGATGGAGGCACCCGCGACCCTGCTCGCCGACGCCGCATGGGTCGGCGCCCGCATCGGCGGCGCCGCGAAGCTCTACGGCTGCTCGCGGCCCGAAGTGCTCGGGACGATCTGGTGGTACTCGCTGTCTTCCGTCCTCGTCGCCCCCTCCGTCGAGTCGCTCGTACGTGGTGAGCCGCTGGACCCGTCGCTCGACGCCGTCACGATCGACCTCGTCCCGGACGGCCGCTTCACCGGCGCCCGATCGTCACGGCTCCTCGACGGCGGCCTCGCCGAACTCGGTGCCGCGTTCGCCGGGACGCTGAGCACGGCGATCGGCACGATCTCGGCCGTCACGGGGGCGAATCCGCGCGCGCTGGGCGCGATCGCGACGGACTCGATCGGCAACCGCCTGTTGTGGACCGGCGACACCGCACGAGCGATCGAGCTGGCGGGGCCGCTCGTGGCCGCGATCGGGCTCGGGATGCCGGAGCCGCGGTTCTCCCGGATCGGGCGGAACACCGTGGTGCGCCGTGCTTCCTGTTGCCTGATCTACGAGGCGGGCAACCCCAAGTGCACCAGCTGCCCGCGGCAGACCCCGGAGGAACGGGACCGGCGGCTGCGCGCCGCGCTCGGGTAACGCGCGACGACGGGTAGCCACGGGCTGGGAACGATGGTCACGGAGTGGGACGCGAGGTAGCGTCGGGCGCGATGAGTGAACGCACCTGGGGCTTCCGCACCCGCGCCCTGCACGCGGGCGGGACGCCCGACCCGGCGACCGGCGCCCGCGCCGTGCCCATCTACCAGACCACGAGCTTCGTCTTCGAGGACGCGGCCGACGCGGCGAACCTGTTCGCGCTGCAGAAGTACGGCAACATCTACAGCCGCATCGGCAATCCGACGGTCGCGGCCTTCGAGGAGCGGCTGGCCAGTCTCGAAGGCGCGATCGGCGGGGTCGCGACCAGCAGTGGCCAGGCCGCGGAGTTCCTGACCTTCTCAGCCCTCGCCGAGGCGGGCGACCACATTGTGTCGGCGGGCGGGCTCTACGGCGGGACGGTCACACAACTCACCGGGACGCTGCGCCGCTTCGGTATCGAGACCACCTTCGTCGGCGGAGACCGCATCGAGGACTACGCGGCCGCGATCACCGACCGGACGAAGCTGATCTTCACCGAGGTCATCGGCAATCCCGGTGGCGGGATCGCCGACATCGCCGGGCTGGCCGAGCTCGCGCACGCGCACGACATCCCGCTGGTCGTCGACGCCACGCTGGCGACGCCGTACCTGTGCCGCCCGATCGAGCACGGCGCGGACATCGTGCTGCATTCGGCCACGAAGTTCCTCGGCGGGCACGGGACCACGCTGGGCGGCGTGGTCGTCGAGTCCGGGAAGTTCGACTGGGGCAACGGGAAGTTCCCGCGGATGACCGAGACCGTCGAGAGCTACGGCGGCCTGAAGTACTGGGAGAACTTCGGCGAGTACGCCTTCTGCACCCGGCTCCGCGCCGAGCAGTTGCGCGACATCGGCGCGGTCCTCTCCCCGCATTCGGCCTTCCTCCTGCTGCAGGGGGTCGAGACGCTGCCGCAGCGGATGGACGCCCACGTCGCCAACGCGCGGGCCGTCGCGGAGTACCTCGCGAACGACAGCCGGGTGGCCTGGGTGAACTACGCGGGCCTGCCGGACCATCCCCATCACGACCGCGCGAAGAAGTACCTCCCCGCCGGGCCGGGCGCCGTGTTCTCCTTCGGTCTCGACGGAGGCCGCGCGGCCGGGGAGACGTTCGTGAACTCCGTCGAGCTGCTGTCGCATCTGGCGAACGTCGGGGACGCGCGGACGCTGGTCATCCATCCGGCGTCCACCACCCACCAGCAGCTCTCCGAAGACCAGTTGCGCGCGGCGGGCGTGGGAGCGGATCTGATCCGCCTGTCGGTCGGGCTGGAGGACGTCGACGACATCCTGTGGGATCTCGACCAGGCACTCGGCAAGGCGGTGGCGGGATGACCTACGACGTCGGCGCGGTCGAGCGGCGCCGCATCCTTTCGCACACGAAGTCGGTGACCATCGTCGGCGCCTCGAACAACCCGGCGCGGCCGAGCTACTTCGTCGCGACGTACCTGCTCTCCTCCAGCAAGTACGAGGTCAACTTCGTGAACCCGCGGCTGGACGAGCTTCTCGGGCGGCCGGTCTACCCGTCGCTCGCCGACGTGCCCGGCGAGGCCGACCTGGTCAGCGTGTTCCGCAAGCACGACGACCTCCCCGGCGTCGCCGAAGAGGTCGTCGAGGCCGGAGCGCGCACGCTCTGGCTACAGCTGGGCCTGTGGCACGAGCCCGTCGCCGACCGCGCGAAGGAGGCGGGGCTGGACGTGGTGATGAACCGCTGCGTGAAGATCGAGCACGCCCGGTTCGCCGGCGGGCTCCACCTCGCCGGTTTCAACACCGGCGTGATCAGCTCCCGGCGCCAGTCCGCCCCCTGACCAGCCGGTCGGCCGCCCGTGAGAGGGTGGCGGCATGGCCAAACCGACACCGCTGCAGATCAGGAACATCGTCATGGCGGTGCTCATGGTGGGTGCCCTGGTGTGGAACCTGTCCATCGGCGGCGCTTGGTGGCTCACCGCGATCTTCTCGATCGGCACCGTTCTCTCGCTGCTCTCCGCGTATCTGAACCGGCCCGGCGCTCAGCCCTGAGCCGCCTCGAAACGGGAAGTGAGATCCGCGCGGCCTCGTTCGGAAAGCGCCCCGAAGAGCCGTAGGCGCGCCATCCCGCCGTCGGGATAGATGTCGAGCCGGACCTCGGTCACTTCAGGACCCTCGGCGAGGGCGAACCGGTGCCGCGTGTCGGGCTGCAACCGCGTCTTGGGCAGCAGTTCGGCCCATTCGCCGTCACCGTCCCGGCCGCTCAGCGACGCCCAGCCCGGCGCGTTGCCCTTGAGGTTGCTGTTGTCCAGTTCGGCGAACCGGACGACGCCCGCGCCGGCGAGGCGCACGGTGACCCAGTCGTTCCCGTCGTCGCGGCGCCGCGCGGTCTCCCAGCCCTCGGCCTGATGCGCGGCGAGCCCCGGCGAGAAGAGGTTGTTGGGCGAGGAATAGAACATGTCGCTGCAGCCGGTGACGACCGCGCCGTTCTCCAGCGCGGCGAGGTCGAGTGCGCCGAGGTCGAGCAGCCGCGGGTCCGGGATCGGTGTGCCGTGCACCCGCAGCCGGGCCACCCCGCCGTCGGGATGCATGGTCAGCCGGACGTGCGTGTAGCGCTTGCTCCCGCCGACCTCGAAGAAGTTCTCCGTGTGCCCCGCCGCCGCGCCGCGTTTCACCAGCACGTCCCAGTCCGCTTCGGACAGTTCGGCGGCGTTGGGATAGCCGTCGACGGCGCACGCTTCGACCGAGACGAACGGCGGGTAGTTGCCCTTGAAGAACGCGGTGTCCACGATGACGCCGGTGATCGCGCCCGCCAGGCCGAGCCGGATCACCGCCTGATCGTCGCCGGGCTCGCGGTGCCGCCGGGTCTCCCAGCCGTCGTAGACCTGCCCCTTGGGACCGAAGGTCTCCGCCCGATGCGCGGGAACCCAGGGATTGACCAGGTTCTCCTTCTCGGCGAACAACTCGTCCGTCGCCCACATCACGGTCCCGCCGAACCTGCGCGAGGCCAGATCGGGCAGGGCTGTCCACTCAGGACGGTCGTTCACGGCATCCTCCATCTCAGCAGTCTCCCCGGGTCAGCAGAACGCCTGCCGGGTCTTCACCGGTGATCTCCTCGCCTCGCAACCACGTGCTCCGGACGACACCGGCGAGCGGCCGTCCGTGGTAGGCGCTGACCGGGTTGCGGTGCTTCAATTTCGCGACGTCGACGACGAACGCCTCGTCGGGGGCGAACACGCTGAAGTCGGCGTCGTAGCCGGGCGCGAGATGTCCTTTGCGCTTCATCCCCGCCTGTGCGGCCGGATGTTCGGCCATCCAGCGGACGACGTCGGTGAGCGCGAAACCGCGCTGCCGCGCCTGAGTCCAGACGGCCGGCAGGCCGAGTTGCAACCCGGCGATCCCGCCCCAGGCGAGCCCGAAATCGCCGCTGTCGAAGCGTTTCAGCTCGGGCGTGCAGGGCGAATGGTCGGTCACCACGCAGTCGATGACCCCGTCCGCGAGGCCCTTCCACAGCAGTTCGCGGTTCCCGGCCTCGCGGATCGGCGGGCAGCATTTGAACTGCGTGGCGCCGTCGCCGATCTCCTCCGCGGTGAAGCTCAGGTAGTGCGGGCACGTCTCGGCGGTCAGCCGCACGCCGTCGCGCCGCGCGCTCTCGACCATCGGCAGCGCGTCCGAAGAGGACAGATGCAGGATGTGCGCGCGGACGCCGGTCTTCCTGGCCAGCTCGATGACCTGCGCGATCGCCACGTTCTCCGCGCCGCGCGGCCGGGAGTGCAGGAAGTCCTCGTACTTCTCGCCGTGCGGGTCGGGCGCGTGGTCGATCGCGTCGGAGTCCTCCGCGTGCACGATGATCATGCCGTCGAAGGTCCGCAGTTCGGTCATCGCCTCTTCGAGGCCGCGCGCGTCCAGCGGCGGGAACTCGTCGACCCCGGAATGCAGCAGGAAGGACTTGAAGCCGAACACTCCGGCTTCGTGCAGGCCGCGCAGGTCCGCGAGGTTGCCGGGGATCGCGCCGCCCCAGAAGCCGACGTCGACGTGCACCCGGCCCTCGGCGGTCTTGCGTTTCACCTCCAGTGACGCGACGTCGACCGTCGGCGGCAGGCTGTTCAGCGGCATGTCCACGATCGTGGTGACCCCGCCCGCCGCGGCCGCGCGGGTCGCCGAAGCGAACCCCTCCCATTCCGTGCGGCCAGGGTCGTTGACGTGCACATGCGTGTCCACCAGGCCCGGCAGCAGGACGACGTCGTCACCGAGTTCGAGTACCCGCTCGCCGTCCAGATCGGCTCCGGCGGGCTCCACCGCGACGATGCGGCCACCGTCGACACCGACGGTCGCGGGTACCTCTCCGGCGGCCGTCACGGCTCGGGCGGCTTTGATCACCAGGTCCATCTAGAGCCTCCAACTTCCACTGAGTGGAATCGAGGTTTCGCACTCCGACATTAACTCCGGCCACCCTGCTCGTCAACGAGCCCGGGCGGCGCTACCTTCGCTGGGTGCAGTTAGAAGCCGAGTTCACCAGCGAACCGTTCCACGGCGAGGGTCCGCCACCCGAACACGCCGTCAAAGCCCGCGACACCGCGGAGGACGCGGGTCTCTCCGCCGATTTCGGCCCGCTCGGCACCCTCGTCCGCGGCGACGCCGACGCCCTCCTCGACGCGCTCCCCGCCATCGCCAGGGCGGCACTGAACGGCGGCGCCACCCGCGTGACCCTCCAGCTCCGGCAGGTCGGCGACGAAACGAGCGAGCCCGCCGTCGAACTGCACAGCGCGCTGGCCCGGCTCATCGGCGACGTCGAACGCGAACTCGGCGGCAGACTCGACACCCTCGACCGCGCCGCCAAGCAGCGCGCGGTGCGGCTGCTCAAGGAACGCGGCGCGTTCGGCCTCCGCAAGTCGGTGTCGACCGTCGCCGAGGCGCTGGGGGTCACGAGGTTCACGGTCTACAACTACCTCAACCGGGACCAAGACTGAAGAGCTGATTCAACAAAATGTTGACGGCGGCGGAATCGTCGCCGTACCGTCAGTTCCCGTGCCGCTCACCATTCGAGAGTTCAACGAGGCTCCCGCACAGGACGTCCGGCCGGCGCTGACCGCCTGCCTCGACGTCCCGCGCTGGGTGGAGACCCTGCTGGCCAGGCGCCCGTACGCCGATCTCGCCGCGCTGCTCGCCGCGGCCGGGGCGCTCACCCCGTTGCGTCCCGAAGAGGTCCGGCGCGCCATGGCCGCCCATCCCCGGATCGGGGAGAAAGCGGACGGGAAGAGCACCGAAGCGGGCTGGTCGCGCTTGGAACAGTCCGGTGTGGACGGTGACGCGGCACGCGAGTTCGCCGCGGCCAACGCCGAGTACGAAGCGACGTTCGGGCATGTCTTCCTGGTCTGCGCGAGCGGCCGGAGCGGCGCCGAGCTGCTGGAAAACCTGCGTTCGAGGCTGCCGAACGATCCCGAGAAGGAACTCGAAGTGGCCGGTCAAGAGCTGGCCAGGATCGCCGCGCTGCGGCTGGAAAAGGCGGTGACGGCATGAGCCTCGTGACCACGCACATCCTCGACACCGCCGCGGGACGGCCGGCGGCAGGCGTCGGGGTCCGGCTCGAAACCGGCGCGGGCGAACCCGTCGCCGAAGGGCGGACCGACGCCGACGGCCGGATCCGCGACCTCGGCCCGGACACCCTGGAACCCGGGGTCTACCGGCTGGTCTTCGACACCGGCGCCCACCTCGGCCCGGACTCCTTCTTCCCCGAAGTCACCTTGACCTTCCGCATCGCCGACGGGACCGAGCACCACCACGTGCCGTTGCTGCTGAGCCCGTTCGCCTATTCCACCTATCGAGGGAGCTGATCGCCCGTGGCCATCACCCTGGGCCCCAACCAGTACGGCAAGGCCGAAGTCCGGCTCGTCACCGTCCAGCGCGAAGGCACCGTCCACCACCTCAAGGACCTCACCGTTTCGACGTCGCTTCGCGGCGACCTCGCGGCCACGCATCTCACCGGTGACAACGCCGACGTCGTCGCGACCGACACCCAGAAGAACACCGTCTACGCCTTCGCCAAGGAAGCCCCGGTCGGCGAGATCGAGGACTTCGCGCTGCGGCTGGGACGCCATTTCGTCGGCTCGTTCGAGCACATCACCGGCGCCCGGATCCTGATCGACGAACACGGCTGGAACCGCATCTCCGGCCACGACCACGCGTTCTCCCAGGCGGGCAGCGAAAAGCGGACGACCGCCGTGACCGTGCAGGGCGACCAGGCCTGGGTGGTGTCCGGTTTGGACGATCTCGTGGTGCTCAAGTCGACCGGCTCGGAGTTCCACGGCTTCCCGCGCGACGAGTACACGACGCTGGCCGAGACGAACGACCGGATCCTCGCGACCGCCGTGACCGCGCGCTGGCGTTACCAGGGCGACGGGATCGACTGGGCCACGAGCCACGCGGAGGTCCGGCGGATCCTGCTGGAGACCTTCGCGGACAAGCACAGCCTCTCCCTGCAGCAGACGCTGTACGCCATGGGAGAGGCTGTGCTCAAGGAACGCGAAGAGGTCGCCGAAGTCCGGCTCTCACTGCCGAACAAGCACCACTTCCTGGTGGACCTGTCACCGTTCGGGCTGAAGAACGACAACGAGGTCTTCTACGCCGCCGACCGTCCGTACGGCCTGATCGAGGGTGTGGTCCTCCGCGACGACGCCGAGGATCCGGGCCTGGCCTGGCACACCCTCGCCGCCTTCTAGGGCAGCGGGCACGTCGCGAAAGCCACTTTCGGGACGTCTGGCGTCTCGAAAGTGGCTTTCGCGACACGGGGAGCAGGCGGCCCGGCGTCGCTAGGGAGCCGGCACCGGCAGCGGCATCCCGGGGACGCTCTGGTCGGCGGGGACCACCCCGTCGACCAGGTAGGCGTCCACGATCTCGTCCAGCTTGGGGTTCCCGTCGGCGTAGAGCCCGTGGTCACCCTCACCGGTCACGGTCAGCATCCGCGAGTTCGCGAACCCGGCGTGCGCCTTCCTGGCACCCTCGATCGCCGTGGCCGGGTCGTGCTCGGAGTGCACGATCAGCACCGGCGGGACCCCCTTGCCGTCCATCTTCGGCAGCGGACGGGGTTCCTTGTCCCAGAACAGGCAGACCGAGGCGTTCAGCGTGCCGCCACCCGCCAGGAGCAGACCGCGATCGAGGTTCCGCTGTGAGGCGCGGATCAGCGATTCGCGGGTGCCGATGAAACGTCCCTCACCGCAGAGGGTGTTCCAGAAGGTGGCGTCCTGCGCGTCGGGGTGGTCACCCGCCGCGTCGACGGCGGCCTTCGCCTCGGCCCTGGCCGCCGGGTTCTCCATCGCGTCCCGGATCTTGACCAGCAGGTCGGCCAGCGCCGGGAAGGTCGCCTTCTTGTACAGCATGTAGATGATGGCGGTGTCGAGTTCCATCGGCCCGCTCCCGTTCAGCGGGTTGCGGGACAAGGCGTAACGGACCCGCTCGTAGTTCTGCCGGACCACCTCACCGTTGGTGCCGAAGTGGTACTTCGCGTCGTACCGCGCCATCCACGGCAGGAAGTCCTGCCGCCAGCGCCGTTCGAACCCGACCGGCTGCCGGTCGAACGTCTTCTGCCAGTCCGTGGTGAACTCCGTCGCGGAGTCCAGCACGAACCGCCCGGTCCGCTGCGGGAACTGCTGCGCGTAATGCGCCCCCAGCCAGGTCCCGCCGGAGTAGCCGACCCAGTTGATCTTCTCCCTGCCGAGCAGTGTCCGGAGCAGATCGAAGTCCCTGATCGTCTGGTGGGTGGTGATCAACGGACCGAGTTCGCCGCCGGCGCTCTGGCAGGACCTGGCCACGTGCTCGGCGTTGGCCAGGATCTGGTTCAGATTGCGCGGATCCCGGTCACGTGGATCCAGCTGCCGGATGAGATCGGCCGTGCCCCGGCAGGTGACGTTGGTGCTCTTGCCGGTCCCGCGCACGTCGATGCCGATGATGTCCTGGTGCTCGCGCAGTTTCTCCTGCCCGCGGAACGTCACCGGGAACCAGCGCCCGGGACCACCCGGCCCGCCCGGGTTGGTGAGCACCGAGGCCGTCGAGGTGCCGGTGGCCTTCAGCCTGCTGACCGCGATGGTCAGGTCCTGCCGCTCGCCCGCACGATCCCAGTCCCGGGGTGTGCGGAACGTCGAGCATTCGAGCCCGCTGATGTCGGTGCCCGGCGGCAACGTGACCAGTTCCTCCGCCGCGCAGGGATGCCAATCCAGCTTCTGGTCGGCGTAGTGAGCCGGGACGCTCGCCGAAGCCGGTGTGGCTCCGGCGAGCAGCCCGCCCACGATCACCGGGAGCAACCCGGCGGCCAAGAACCGCTTCATGTACTTCCCCCTTCTTCCTTGGTTTCCCAACGGCTCACGACGCTAGGGCCGGGCACACCGGGCGAACATCGACCGCAGGTAGCGCCGGAAGGTGAACCAAGGTCGAAGGGACCATCGAAACTTGATAGAACGCTCTATCATGGGAGGCGTGACTGGAACGCGGGAACGCATCGTGAACGCCGGCGCCGAGCTGCTCCGGCGCAACGGGTACACCGGCACCGGGGTGAAGCAGATCGTCGAGGCGGCGAACGCGCCGTTCGGCTCGCTGTACCACTTCTTCCCGGGCGGCAAGGAACAGCTCGGCGAGGAGGTCATCCGCACTTCGGGGATGATGTACCTCGCGCTGTTCGAGATCTTCTTCGCCGACGAGCCGGACCTCGTCCACGGTATCGAGGCGTGTTTCGCCAGCGCCGCCGAGACGCTGAAGGCGACCGACTACGCCGACGCCTGCCCCATCGCGACGGTCGCGCTGGAGGTCGCCAGCACCAACGAGAAGCTGCGGATCGCGACGGCCGACGTCTTCACGGCGTGGATCGAGACCGGCGCCGAGAAGCTGGGCAAGTACGGCCTCGAACCGGAAGCCGCGCGGCGCCTCACCATCGCTTTGGTGAACAGCCTCGAAGGAGCGTTCGTGTTGAGCCGTTCGCTGCGTAACACCGAAGCGCTCGAGGTCGCGGGTGCCTCGTCGGTGGCGTACGCGCGCACGTTGCTCCCGGATGCGTGAAGCACCGACGGCGGAATCCTGAACACCGGGATTTTCCCGCAACGCACCACGGCTTCCGGCCGACCTAGCCGTCGCCAACACCGGAATCCGTTTGGGGAGCCCATGATCATCAGGAAGCTCGTGATCGGCACCATCGCCGCGGCCGCGCTGCTCACCGCGGGCGCGGTACCCGCGACCGCCGCCGAGGCCCAGCCGTCCACCCTCACCACGACGACCAGCAGCACCAAGATCGACGCCGGGCAGACCGTCACCATCTCCGGGAAGCTCACCAAGGCCGACGCCACCCCGATCGCGGGCGCCGAGGTGGGCATCTCGTTCTGCTTCAACGGCTTCTGCGGTGAAGCGCAGGCCAAGCCGGTCACCGACGCCGCCGGTGCGTACAGCGCGACGCTGACCCCGATCCGCACCGGCAACTACCGCGCCGACTTCTTCTCCACCGACCCGTCGATCGCGAACTCGGGCGCCGACACCGCGAAGATCGTCGTGCTCCACCCGGCGAAGATCACGTCGTTCGCGGCGGGCCGGGACGCGGCCAGGGCGGTGACCGGCTCCGGCACGATCGAGTTCCCCGGCCGGTACACCGCGAACCCGATCCCGGTCGAGCTCCAGTACTTCTCGTTCAGCACCTACCGCTGGACCACGGCGGCGACGGTCACCGCCACCTGGAACGGCACCACCTGGGCCTTCGCGGCTTCGGCCGAGCACCGTAAGCCCGGCGCCTGGCGGGCCTTCTACGCGGGCGCGCCCGAGATGTTCCACGCGGCGGCGAGCGACCTGGTCTTCGTGCTCTGACGTTCCGTGAAGGCCTCCCCGCGGGGAGGCCTTCACGGAACCACTAGCGGGACGCGAGATACGCCCGCCAGTCCCCCACCGCGGAGATGTCCGTCAGCTCCGGAGAGTCCACATAGGACGAACGCAGGACGGTGGCGAGACAGGCCGCGCCGTCCTCCAGTTCGATGACACCCAGCTCCAGTTCCGGCGGTTCGGCCGGGACGAGGTGATCCCGCAGCACCGTGAGCGGCAGGTCGTAGACCTCGCCCACGACCGACGCGGAACCGCCCTCGTGCATGGCCGGGAACCGGTCGCCCACGGAGTAGTAGTGGTACTTGGGCGCGGATCGGGCCACGCAGCACAACGGCGCGCCCCGCAACTGTTCGTGCAGCGGTCCGCCACGCATCCCGCCGCCGTTGAGGAACATCAGAACCACGACATGATCCCTTCGATCCCGAAGTACACCCCGAACACCGCGGCCAGGATCCCGAGGATCCAGCCGATCTCGCGGATCTTGCCCTTGCAGATCTTGATCAGCACGTAGGCGACCAGCCCGGCGCCGATCCCGTTGGTGATCGAGTAGGTGAACGGGATCAGCGCGATGGTCAGGAACACCGGGATCGCGAAATCCAGGTCCCGCCAAGGGATCCGCGCGCATTGCGCCATCATCATCCCGCCGATGACCACCAGCGCGGGCGCCGCGGCCTGCGCCGGGACGATCGCCGCGATCGGCGTCAGGAACAGCGTGGCGGTGAACAACCCGCCGGTGACGATGCTCGCCAGCCCGGTCCGCGCGCCTTCGCCGACGCCGGCGGCCGATTCGAGGAACACGGTGTTCGGCGCCGATCCGGTGACGCCGCCCGCCAGCGCGCCCGCGCCGTCGACCAGCAGGATGCGGCCCATCCCCTCGACCTTGCCGTTCTTGACCAGCCCCGCCTCCTCCGAGACGGACGTGATCGTGCCCATGGCGTCGAAGAACCCGGACAGCACCAGCGTGAACAGGAACACCGCCGCCGTCACCGCGCCCGCCGACCCGAAGCCGCCGAAGAGGTCGATGTCGCCCAGCAGGCTGAAATCGGGATGCGCCACGACCTGGTCGGGCACCTTGGGTTCGACCAGCCCCCAGCCTTCGACGTGGAACACGCTGTTGACCAGCACAGCGAGCCCGGTCGCGACCGCGATGCTGATCAGCACCGCGCCCGGCACGCCGCGGCTCACGAGCACGATCATCAGCAGCAGCCCGAGGCAGAAGATCGCGATCGGCCAGCCTTCGAGATGGCCGGCGATCCCCATCCGCACCGGCACCGTCGACTGCGCCGAATCCGGTGTCCTGGTCACGAATCCCGCGCTGACCAGGCCGACCAGCGCGATGTAGAGGCCGATGCCGACGGTGATCGCGACCTTGAGCGCCATCGGGATCGCGTTGATGATCCGTTCCCGGACACCGGAAACGGCCATCAGCACGATGCAGAAGCCTTCGAGGACGACCAGCCCGAAGGCCTGCGCCCACGTCATCGCCGGAGCCATCTGGAAGGCGACGACCCCGTTGACGCCGAGACCGGCCGCGAGCGCCAGCGGCGCGTTGCCGACCAGTCCCATCAGGATCGTGGTGACGCCGGCCGCCAGCGCGGTCGCGGTGGTGATCGCCTCGGTGGTCAGCTTCGCGCCGGTGATGTCGGCCGACGCGCCGAGGATGAGCGGGTTGAGCAGCACGATGTAGCACATCGCGACGAACGTGGTGATCCCGCCGCGCACCTCGCGGCCGATCGTGCTGCCGCGATGGGAGATCTTGAACCAGCGGTCGAGCCCGGACAGCCGCCCCGGCTCGGGCGAGGGCAGGTGGGGACGCTCGGTACCTAATTGGGTCATGCCTACTCCACAACGTTGTGGGGCGGGAAGATTCGCTCAGCAAGCCGGTCGGCGGAGCAGTTGTGGCAGCCGAACCAGCCGACTACGACGTGAACCCGCCCCGGTCGAAGACCCCGTTATCGCGGCGGCAGGGCGCCTCTTCACACCTGACACGTCGCTTCGAGCACGAGTGCCCTGGCGACGCGATAACGGTCGCGGGTTCACCTGGATCAGTAAGCCTTCTTGTCGGGTTTCGACAGCCAGGCCTGGAAAGGCGCGAAAGAGTCCGGAAGGGACAGCTGGCCGACGGGTAGTGACCAGGTCTCGCGCGGACGGGAAAAGAGGTCGTAGAACTCGCGGTCGTCGAAGCCCGCCTCGGCCGCGTCGTGGCGGTCCGCGGCGTAGACGACCTTGCCGACACGCGCCCAGAGCGCGGCGGAAAGGCAGAGCGGGCAGGGCTCGCAGGAGGTCACGAGGACGCAGCCGTCGAGTTTGTAGTCGCCGATCGCCTGACAGGCCGCGCGGATCGCGACCACCTCGGCGTGCGCCGTCGGGTCCAGCGTCGGCGTCACCTGGTTGGTGCCGGTGGCCAGCACCGAACCGTCCCGGACGATCATCGCGCCGAACGGTCCGCCGCCGCGCTCGACGTTCGAGGTGGCCAGCCGGACGGCTTCGGCGAGCCATTTCTGCTCGTCGGACTCCGAAATGGACAGACGGGTACCCACGGATGTGCT
Organism: Amycolatopsis roodepoortensis; assembly: GCF_024628825.1. Lineage (NCBI taxonomy): Bacteria > Bacillati > Actinomycetota > Actinomycetes > Pseudonocardiales > Pseudonocardiaceae > Amycolatopsis > Amycolatopsis roodepoortensis. The sequence goes on along the minus strand of NZ_CP102415.1, from coordinate 7,671,663 downwards.
CCTAGCTCGGAAAAGTACGGATTCTCAGGTGCCGGTGAGGTGTTCGGGACGCACCGGGACGCGGGGCAGCGCGAGCCCGGTGGCCGCGCGGATGGCCGCGACGATCGCCGGGGTGGACGAGATCGTCGGCGGTTCCCCGACCCCGCGCAGACCATACGGCGCGTTCGGGTCGGGCCGCTCCAGGACGTCGATGTCCATCGGCGGCATGTCCAGCACGGTCGGGATCAGGTAGTCGGTGAACGACGGGTTGCGGATCTTCCCGCCGTCGGTCTGGATCTCCTCCATCACCGCGAGCCCGAGCCCCTGCGCGGAACCGCCCTGGATCTGGCCGAGCACCGCCTGCGGGTTGAGCGCCTTGCCGACGTCCTGCGCGCAGTCGAGCGCGACGACCTTGATCAGGCCGAGCTCGGTGTCGACGTCCACGACCGCGCGGTGTGCCGCGAAACCGTACTGGACGTGCGCGTTCCCTTGCCCTGTCTCGGGATCGATGGGCACCGTCGGACGGTGACGCCACTCCACGGTCTCGTCGAAGACCTCGTCGCCGAGGACGTCGGCGAGGTCCGCGAGCACGCTGCCGTCGGCGGAGACGACCTTGTTCGCGACGACGCTCAGCTTCCCGTCCGCGGCGAGCTTGCCCGCCAGATGCTTGTGCAGCCCGGAACGCACCGCGACACACGCCGCCTGCACGGCGCCGCCGGTGACGTAACTCTGCCGGGAGGCCGAGGTCGAACCGCCGTTGCCGATGTTCGTGTCCATCGGCAGGATCGTCACCTGGTCGATGCCGAGTTCGGTCCGCACGATCTGCTGCATGATCGTGACCAGGCCCTGGCCGACCTCGCAGGCGGCGGTGTGCACGGTCGCCGCGGGTTCGCCGCCGACGAGCTGCAGCCGCACGCGGGCGGTCGAGTAGTCGTCGAAACCCTCGGAGAAGCAGATGTTCTTGATGCCGACCGCGTAGCCGACACCGCGGACGACGCCCTCGCCGTGCGTCGTGTTGGAGACACCGCCGGGCATGCGGCGCAGGTCGAGTTCCTCGTGCGTGACCGGTAACGGTTTGGCGCGCAGACGTTCCAGCAACTCGGCGACCGGGGCGGCCGAGTCGACGATCTGCCCGGTCGGCATGACGCTGCCTTCGGCCATCGCGTTGCGGATCCGGATGTCGACCGGGTCGAGGCCGCACGCCTCGGCGAGCTTGTCCATCTGGGACTCGTACGCGAAGCCCGCCTGCACCGCGCCGAAACCGCGCATCGCGCCACAAGGCGGGTTGTTGGTGTACACGCCCCAGCAATCGACCGAAGCACTGTCCACATTGTACGGACCGACGCCGAGGGTCGCGGCGTTCGCGACCACCGCGCCGGTGGACGACGCGTACGCGCCGCCGTCCAGGTACAGCTTCGCCCGGACGTAGACGAGGCGGCCGTCCTTGTCGGCACCGTGCTCGTAGTACATCTTCGCCGGGTGGCGGTGCACGTGACCGTAGAAGGATTCCTCGCGGTTGTACACCATCTTGACCGGCTTGCCGGTGTGCAGCGCCAGCAGACACGCGTGGACCTGGATCGAGAGGTCCTCACGGCCGCCGAACGCGCCGCCGACCCCGCCCAGCGTCAGCCGCACCTTGTCCTTGGGCAGGCCCAGCGCGGCGACGATCTGCTGCTGGTCCACGTGAAGCCATTGCGTGGCCACGTAAAGGTCGACGCCGCCTTCGGTGTCCGGGATCGCCATACCCGACTCCGGCCCGAGGAAGGCCTGGTCCTGCATGCCGACCTCGTAGACCCCGGACACCACGACGTCGGCCTTCACCGACTGGTCGCCGTGCCGGATCTTGGCGTACCGCACGACGTTCCCGCCGGGGTGCAGCTCGGCTCCCTCGCCGGCGGCGGCCTTCTCCGAGTCCGTCACCGGTTCGAGGACGTCGTAGGAGACCTTGATCCGCTTCATCGCGCGGCGCGCGGTCTCGGGGTGGTCCGCGGCGACGAGCGCGACGGGTTCTCCCTGGTAGCGCACGACGTCGACGGCGAGCACCGGCTGATCCGCGTGCTCCAGGCCGTACTTGTTCACGCCCGGCACGTCTTCATGGGTCAGCACCGCGTACACCCCTTGCACCGCAAGGGCTTCGGTGATGTCGATGCCGGTGATCCGCGCGTACGGATGCGGGCTGCGCAGCGTCGCGCCCCACAGCATGTCCTCGTGCCACAGATCCGAGGAGTAGGCGAACTCACCGCGGACCTTGACCGTGCCGTCGGGCCGCTGCGGGCTCGTCCCCACCCCGTTCCCGGTGGTCTGCTTGGAGACTTCAGTGGTGGTCATACCGTCTCCCTCAGTCGCGCACTGGCCACGGCCAGCTCACGGGCGATCTCGTCTTCGGATTCCTCGCGCAGCGTTCCGCCCTCGACGACGGGCGCGCCGCCGACGTACAGCCGCTCGACCGGCGGGGTCGTGCCGAGCACCAGTGCGGCGACCGGATCGGTGATCCCGGCGTAGTTCAGGCCGTTCAGGTTCCAGACCGCGAGGTCGGCGAGCTTGCCCACCTCGATCGAACCCAGATCCTTCTGGCGGCCGAGGCAGCGCGCGCCGCCCATCGTGCCCATCCACAGGGCCTCACGCGTGGTCAGCCCGCGCGGTCCGCCGCGCTGCCGCGCCTGCAACAGCGCCTGGTGCAGTTCCTCGCCGAGGCCCCCGGATTCGTTGGACGCCGCGCCATCGGCGCCGAGCCCGACCGAAACCCCGGCGTCGAGCAGCTGCCGGACGGGGGCGATCCCGGCGCCGATCCGCCCGTTGGACGTCGGGCAATGTGCCGCACCGGTGCCGGTGGCACCCATCCGCCGGATCGCCTCCGGGGCGAGGTGGATCGAGTGCGCGAGCCAGACGTCGTCGGCGAGCCAGCCGAGTTTGTCGGCGTATTCGGCCGGGGTGCAGCCGACTTCGGCGAGGCACTGCTTCTCCTCGTCGACCGTCTCGGCGAGATGGGTGTGGAGCCGCACCCCCTTGCGGCGCGCCAATTCCGCCGCGCCGGTCATCAGCCGCTCGCTCACCGAGAACGGCGAACACGGGCCGGCCGCGATCTGCAGATGCGCGCCGGCGGAGGCGTCGTGGAACCGCTCGATCGCGGCCTCGGTGCCGAGCAGCGCGGCCTCGGTCTCCTCGACGAGGTTGTCCGGCGGGAGCCCGCCCTGCGACTCGCCCCGGTCCATCGAGCCGCGGACGACGTGCAGCCGCACACCGACCCGGATCCGTGCGGCGGCGAGGGCTTCGACCTGGTCGCCGCCGTCACGCGGGAAGACGTAGTGGTGGTCGGCGACCGTGGTGCAACCGGTGGTCGCGAGCCGGGTGAGACCGGCCGTGGCCGCCGCGTGCGTGATCTCGGCGTCGAGCCTGCCCCAGACCGGGTACAGCGCGACGAGCCACTCGAAGAGCGTGTGATCGGCGGCGAGGCCGCGCGTGGCCCATTGGTAGAGGTGGTGGTGGGTGTTGATCAGACCGGGTGTGACCAGGCAGCCGGAGCCGTCGACGCGTTCGTCGTACTCGCCGTCGGGCGCCTTCCCCGCGCCGACCGCCGCGATCCGGTCGTTCTCGATGACGACGTGGCCCGAGGCGTGCTCGGTGCCCGCTCCGTCGACGGTGGCGATCGCGGCGTTCTCGATGACGGTCTTCACGTGGTCTCTCCCCTGGTCGCGGCCAGCCGGACGGCGTCGAGGATCTTCTCGTATCCGGTACACCTGCAGAGGTTCCCCGCCAGCGCCTCGCGAATCTCTTCGTCGGCGGGGTTTTCGACGCGGTTGAGCAGATCGTGCGCGGCCACCACGAGACCAGGCGTGCAGAAGCCACATTGGACGGCACCCGCGTCCACAAAGGACTGCTGGACGCGGTCCAGCTTGTCGCCTTCGGCGAGCCCTTCGACCGTGCGCACCTCGCGGCCTTCGACCTGACCGGCCGCGACCAGGCACGAACACACCGGGACGTCGTCGAGGTACACCGTGCAGGAGCCGCATTCGCCCTGTTCACAGGCATTCTTGGAGCCCGGGAGGCCGAGCCGCTCGCGGAGGACGTACAGCAGGCTTTCGCCCTCCCAGACGTCGTCGGCCTGGCGGGACTCACCGTTGATCGTCACGTTCACGCGCACTCGCGTTCACCCTTCTGGAAGTCGTTCCACGCCCAGGTCAGCGTTCGCCGCGCCAGGACGGACAGCGCGTGCTTGCGGTAGTCGGCGCTGCCGCGGACGTCGTCGATCGGCGACGCCGCTTGGGAGACCAGCTCGCCGAACCGGCGTTTGACGGAATCGGTGATCGAAGCCTTGGTGGACCAGGGAAGCTCGGCACCGAGGAACTCTTCGGCGGCGGTCGCACGGCGCGGTGTCGGCGCCGCCGACCCGACGGCCGCGCGGATCTCGCGGGTGTCCAGGTGCAGGGCCAGCGCGAACGAGCAGACCGCGATGACCATCGCGTTGCGCGTCCCGACCTTGGCGAACTGCTGAGGGCCGACCTCGGCTGGCAGGTGCACCGCGGTGATCAGCTCGTCGGGTTCGAGGGCGTTGCGTTTGACGCCGAGGTAGAACTCCTCGGCCGGGATCAGCCGGGTGCCGCGGACGGAGGCGGCCTCGACCTCGGCACCGAGCACGAGCAGAACGGGATGCGTGTCCCCGGCGGGTGAGGCGGCGCCGAGGTTGCCGCCGACGGTGCCCCGGTTGCGGATCTGCGGCGAGCCGACCGTGCGCGAGGCCATCGCCAGCGCGGGCAGAACTTCACCCAGCTCAGCGATCACCCGGACGTAGGGCACCGAGGCGCCGAGGCGGATCCTGCCGTCGCTCTCGCTCCACTCGGCGAGTTCGGTGACGCGGTTGAGATCGAGCAGCGCGCCGGGGCGGCGGTGGTCGAAATTGAGCTCCACCATGACGTCCGTGCCGCCCGCGATGGGCACCGCGTCGGGCCGCTCGGCCTTGACGGCGAGCGCCTCGGTCAGCGAGCTGGGGCGCAGGAAATCCACTCTCGGGCTCCTCGGTTCGGCGGCGTTGTGTGACGGCTGACTCAGTAGACGCCCTGCGCCCGCACGGCGGCAACGGTGCCGAAGCATGAAATCTCCCCTGCACGCGCCGGTCGTTTTGTGCTTTCCTACAAACCTGATGACGACCGTGAAAACAAACCTGATGACGACCGTGAAAACTCTGCTCGCGCTCCCCGGGCTGCGCTTGCGCGTCCGCGCCGGGACGGCTTTGCTCGACCGTCCGGTGTCCCGGATCTACGTCACGGAACTGTCCGATCCCGGGCGGTACGTGTCGGCGGGCGAGCTCGTCCTGAGCGGGTTGCTGTGGTGGCGCGGGCCGGGTGATTCGGAGGCGTTCGTCGCGGCGCTCGCGAAGGCGGGGGCCGCGGCGCTGGCGGCGTCCGGAGCCGACTCCGACGGGATTCCCGAAGACCTCGTCGAAGCCTGTACGCGACACGGGATCCCGTTGCTGGAGGTGCCGGCGGACCTGTCGTTCTCGGTCGTCACCGAACGCGTCGTCCTGGCACTGGCCGCGGCCGCGGAAGGCGCTCGCAAACGTTTGCTTTCGGCGGCGACGGAAGACTCGTCGGTCGAAGCCCTCCTGGAGCGGGCGCGCGGCGAGATCGGCCTCCCCTGCTGGGTGGTACCTGTCGGCACCCCGTCGGAGCTGGTGCGCCGGTTCGTCGCCGCGGGCGGGCGTTCCCTGGAAGCCGACGACGTCTCGGTGCGGCCCGTCGGCGGCAGGCACGCGTTGCCGTGGCTGCTCGCGATCGGCGGCAGGCTGACCGCCTCACAGGCCGAGATCGCCGAGGAACTCGCCGGGCTGATCGGGCTCGCGCGCACGCGGGCGGACGAGGTCCGCGCCGTCACCGACAGGGTGCTCGAACCGTTGCTCGCCGCGCTCGACGAAGGGGGCGATCCGCACGCGGCGCTGACCGCGACCGGGCTCCGCGGCGATCTACGGGTCGTCGTCGCGCGCACCGAAGGATCCGAAGCGGCACGCGGCATCCTGACCGAACTCCTGCCGCCGGGCGCACTCGTCGGCCCCGCCGGGGAGACCACCTGGGCACTGGCCGAGGACGACGGCGAATGGCCGGAGGACTGGCCCGCCACGGTGACCGGCACCCTGACCGGCGTCGAATCCCTGTTGCCGTGCCGCCGGGTGCTGATCGGCGTCAGCGACCGCTCCCCGGTTTCCGTGCTGCGGGGCGCGAAAGAGGTCGCGCGCTACGCGCTGGCCGTGGCGGCGGAACGGCCCGGCACGATCGAGGTCGTCCCCGGCGGCGAGATCGGGATGCACCGGCTGCTGCTGGCGGGCGCGCCCGACGACCTGCGGGCGGCGTTGCGGCGGCGGGTGCTGGGCCCGCTGCTGAGCTACGACGCCGAACAGGGCACCGATCTGGTGCACACCCTGCGCGTCTACCTCGAATGCTCCGGCTCGCCGACGCGGGCCGCGCGGGCGCTGCACGTCCACGTCAACACGTTGCGGTACCGGATCGGGCGCGCGAGTGAACTGCTCGGCACCGACCTGACCGAGTTCACCGAACAGCTCGACGTCTATTTGGCCTTGTCGGCAGGGAGCTGAAAATGGGCATCACCACGGCGAAAGAAGCCGCCTACGACCCGCGCGTGGTCGCCTTCGGCCGGATGATGGGCGCCGCGAACCGGCTCGAATACCTGCTCGGCCGCGCGCTGGAGGCGGAATGCGGGATCTCGCACCTGATGTTCGAGGTCCTGCTCATCGTCGGCAGGTCGGGTGAAGCCGGGATGAGCATGCGCGCCATCGCGCAGGAACAGGTGCTGACCACCGGTGGCGCGACCAGGCTGGTCGACCGGATGACCACCCTCGGCCTCGTCGTCCGTTCGTCCGACGCCCAGGATCGTCGCGTGCAGCTCGTGCGGCTGACCGCGCAAGGCGAGGAGACGACCGTGCGGGCCGCGCGGGTGCACGTCGAGAACATCCAGCGGCTCTTCCTCGACCCGCTGCCCGCGGACCATCGCGAACGGTTCGCACAGGACCTCCGGACACTGAGCCACTCGGCACGTGACGCACTCCCCAAGCTCCGCTAGGAATATCTGACCAGTCAGACATCGTTGGTTCGGTCATGAAGCTCATCTATGTCTTCGACGCGTACTGCGGCTGGTCGTACGGGTTCGCCCGCACCATGGCCGACGTCGCGCACCGGCATCCGGACCTGCCGGTGGAAGTGGTGTCCGGCGGCCTTTTCCTCGGCGGGCGGCGGGTGCCGATCCGGCAGTTCGGCTACGTCCAGGGAGCCAATGCCGAGATCACCCGCCGGACCGGCGCGCCGTTCGGGGAGAGCTACGAACGGCTCATCGCGGACGGGGAGTTCGTCATGGACTCCGAGGCCGCCGCCTGCGGAATGGCGGCGTTGCGCGAGGTCGGGCCGGACCGCGCGGTACGGCTCGCGGCGCTGCTTCAGGAGGCGTTCTACCTCGACGGGCTGAGCCTGTCCGAGGTCTCGACCTATCGCGTGGTCGCGCAGCGGGCAGGCCTGGACGGGGACGCCGTCGAGGCCGCACTGGACCGGGTTTCCGCCGCGGACGACTTCCGGCGGGCACGGGAATTGGGCGTCACCGGCTATCCGACTCTTTTGGCCTCCTTGCCGTCGGAGCAGGTGGTGACGCTGGTTGCCGGAAACGCGAGCGCGGACGAAGTGGAGCGGCGGATCGGCGCGCTGGTTTCCTAGACTTCGCGCATGCCTTTGACGATTCGACCGGCGACCCCCGCGGACGCCGACGCCGTCGCGAAGATCTGGTACCACGGCTGGCAGGACGGCCATCTCGGCAACGTGCCCGACTCGCTCGTCCGGATCCGCACCCGTGAATCGTTCTGGGAGCGGGCCGCGGCCCGCGTCGGCGACACGACCGTCGCCGTGCTGGACGGCGAGGTGGCGGGTTTCGTGATGGTCGTCGGGGACGAGGTCGAACAGGTCTACGTTTCGTCGGACCATCGCGGGAGCGGGGTGGCAGGCGCGCTGCTCGCGGAAGCCGAACGGCTGGTGAGTGCGGGCGGGCACTCGCGCGCCTGGCTCGCGGTGGCGCCGGGGAACGCGCGGGCGCGGCGGTTCTACGAACGGTGCGGGTGGGCCGACGAGGGAGAGTTCGACAATCGGGTCGCCGGACCTGACGGCCCGGTTTCGGTGCCTTGCCTGCGCTACGCCAAGCCCGTCTGACCCTTCGCATTTAGCCGGCTAACTGCGGTATGCGTTTAGCCGGCTAACTGCGGTATGCGTCTAGTCGACCAACTGCGTTCCTTTTGCTGCGTTCACGAGTGCCGATGCCGCGACCGTGGCGGCCCCGCAAGCAGCCGCACGTTTAGCCAACTAAACGCAACCTGCTTTCTTTGCGTGATCTTCCTGCGCAGCCGCATCACCCTTCGGTGTTGTATGCACGTTTCGCTTGTTGCTTAAAATTACGAACATCTGTTCGATTTTTTCGGGTATTATGGAGGTGTGTCCGAGACCTTCCTCCCCGAGTTGCCGCAAGAACTGTGGCGTGCCGGCAAGCTGGAGCTTGCCCATGGCGTGCAGCAGTCTCTGCAGGTGATTCGGATGGCCACCGCTGGTTTGGGGCGGTTTCTGGCGGAGGTCGAGTCCCGGGGTGCGAAAGACTTGTTCGGGCATGGGACTACGGCGAGTTGGTTCGCGGAGATGGCCGGTTTGTCGCGGGCCGAGGCTGGTGCGGTGATGAAGCGGGCGATCGCTTTGAACCCGACACGGAACCTGGATGGCACCGAAGCCCCGGCCGTGGCACCCGAGACCGCCGCGGTCGCCGCCGAGGGGCTGGTCGGGGACGAGCGGATCGACCAGATCCTGGAGATCTTGAAGAGACTCCCCGCCGACACCTCCGCCGAAGATAAGGCGGTCGCGGAGAAGATCCTCGCCGACCTCGCCCCGACCGCTAGTCCGCAGCAGCTCGCCAAGGCCGAAGCGAACCTCCTGGGCTGGCTGGACCCCGACGGCAACGAACCCCAAGACCCCGAACCCAAACAACCACGCCGCGAAATCACCCTGGAACGCCGCAAAGACGGCTTCTGGAAACTCACCGGCCTCCTCGATGACGAGACCGGCGCCCGCACCGCCGCCGCACTTGAGGCCTACGCCCAACCACGGCCAGTCGACGAATTCGGCCAGGCCGATCTTCGGATGAAGTGCGAACGCCTGGGAGACGCCTGGGCCGAACTCCTCGATCTCGCGATCGCGTGCCCGGACCAGCCGGGCACCAGCGGTTATCGCACTCTCGTGCATGTCACCATCGGGCTTGAGGAGCTGAAGTCGGGTCTCGGGACCGCGTGCCTGGACTTCGTCGGGTCGATGACGGCGCGGGAAGCGCGGCTGGCGGCCTGCGACTGCCTGATGCTCCCGGTCGTGATGAGCACCGCCGGAGAACCCCTCGATGTGGGGAGGCTACGACGCTTCGTCACGCCCGGGCAACGACGGGCGCTGAATATCCGCGACGGTGGCTGCGCGTTCCCGGGCTGTCATCGGAAACCCAAGAATTGCCACGCCCACCATATTGAGCACTGGGCAGACGACGGCCCCACCGACCTCCGAAACCTGGTGCTGCTATGTAGTTTCCACCACCGCCTGATCCACCACGGCGACTGGGAAGTCCGCATGGCCGCCGACGGATTACCGGAATTCATCCCACCCCAATACCGAGATCCGCTCCGACAACCCCGGCGCAACACCTTGCATCACCGCTGAACCCGAGGAGCCCGCCAGCCACACCGGCGACGGGCCCCTCGTCATGCCCGAACCAGATTCCTTCAAGCCGATTCCGAAGACCCACCCGACACCAGATAGGCCAACGCCATCTCGGTCGTCTCGCTCGCCCAAACATCCCAGCTCAAACCGTCGGGCCAGAACCGGCCGCTGGCCGCCCGATGCACACAAGACCCGATGACGGTCCGGCTCATCATCCGGATCGCCCGCTCCGCGTCCGGCCGCCGGACCTCTCCGAAGCAAGGCCGAGCCGCCTCCACGAAATCGCGCTGGATCGTGGCCAGCGCTTGGAGGCCGCGGTCGCGTCCTTCTGCGCGCTGGCCGTCGAGCAGCTCGGAGAAGATCCGGTCGTGGCGGGCGAAGGTCCCCGCCAATCCCTGGGTGAACGCGCCGACGACCCCGCCCAGGCCGGGCTCCGCGGAGCCGAGCGCGTCGCGGACGCCGGTCTCCAGCCGCCCGAGAAGTTCGTCCTTCACGGCATACAGCAGCTGGTTCTTGCCGTCGAACCGGCGATAGATCGCGCCCACCGACATTCCGGCCCGCTCGGCGACCGCCGCGACGGTGAACTCTTCGAAGCCCTGGCCTGCCAGGACATGCTCTGCGGCGGCCAGCACCTTCCGCAGGGACTCCCGGCTTCGGGCTTGCTGCGGCGGCCGGAAGCCCAGATCGACGGATCGACTCACCGCCCGCACGTTACCGCACCAAGATGCGAATGATAACTTCCGTTCGCATCTGCCGAGCGCGAGGAGGCCGGACCGTGGTGAGCATCGAGGTGCGGGGCGCCTACGTCGATTTCCCGATCTTCGACGCCAAAACCCGGTCGCTGAAGAAACGGGTGCTCGGCAAGGTCGGCGGCAAGATCGGCACCGGCTCGAAGGTCCCGATCATCGAGGCCCTGAGGGATGTCTCGCTGTCGCTACGCGAAGGCGATCGCGTCGGCCTGGTCGGGCACAACGGCGCCGGGAAGTCCACGCTCCTGCGGTTGCTGTCCGGCATCTACGAGCCGACCAGGGGCACCGCGCGCGTCGTCGGGCGGATCGCGCCGGTGTTCGACCTCGGCGTTGGCCTCGATCCCGAGGTCTCCGGCCACGAAAACATCCTCATCCGGGGCCTGTTCCTCGGCATGAGCCGCAAGCAGATGGCGAAACGGGTCGACGACATCGCGGAGTTCACCGAACTCGGCGACTACCTGCACCTGCCCTTACGCACCTACTCCGCCGGCATGCGGGTCCGGCTCGCGCTCGGCGTGGTCACCACCATCGACCCGGAGATCCTCATCCTCGACGAGGGCCTCGGCGCGATCGACGCCGCGTTCCTGACCAAGGCGCGCGAACGGCTGGTCGACCTCGCCCGCCGCTCCGGCGTGCTGGTGTTCGCTTCGCACTCCGACGAACTGCTGCGGGAACTGTGCTCCACGGGCCTTTGGATGGACGAGGGCCGCATCCGCGCGCGCGGCTCGCTCGACGAGGTTCTCGCCACCTATCACGGCGATCAAAGGAAGATCTTGACCAGCTGATCCTGCCCGTCCGGATCCCGCAGCACGACCTGTTTGCCGGCGCGAAGTTCCGCGTCGACGAACTCGTAGATCAGCAGCGCGCGGTTGACCAGGTCGACCTTCTTCAACCCGGTGCGCTCCTGCAGTTTGCCCAGCGCGTCGACCGCCTCGGCGATCAGCGCGACATTGACGCGATCGACCACCGCGGGGCGGCCGGTCGCGGTCTCCTCGACCGATGGCATACCCGCTCCCTTCCCTGCGGCGAAGAGCCGCCTGTCCATGCTGACACAGAAGACACACGTTAACCACATTTCTCACACCGAAAATGTGTGAGAAGGGTTGCGGCTTCCCTCACGGCGGTCCTACAGTGGGTCTCGGCCCTCCGGGGCCGAACCGGACCGGCATCCGTCCCATGCGACGGACGGCAAGTGCGACCACTCACTTCGTCGGTCTGGCAGGAGGAACGCGGCACACGGGTTGGAGAGGGGAAATCCGCGAGCCGCGGATCTGGAGGGAAGTCGCCTCCGGGCAAAAGTGGTCCCCAGCTTGACGCGCCAATCCCGGCTCGCCTGACTGGGCCGGAAAGGGCATGCGCATGGCTGCCGAAATCGAGGGCCCGGAAGAAGCCGCGCCCGTGGATGCAGTACCGAGCTGGGCCGGGACACCGAGCCCGCTCGCCAGGGTCAGAATCGAAACGACCGAGCTGAAGGCCGAAGCGGCGGTGCCCGCCACTGAAACCCGTCGGCTACTCGCGACGATCCTGAACACGTTGTTGGTACTCGGAGCCGTACTCGGCCCGGCGCTCACGTTGCAGGTGGTTCCGGCCGCCTTTCCGGTGTGGGCGACGGCTGGAACGATCGCAGCCCAGCTCGCCATGCTGGTGCTCGTCGCGAAGTCCGGCTGACGCCGGCGAGCAGCGGCTGAGCGAGCGTCTGCCACGAAAGACGTTCGCTCAGCCGCTGCTCATACCGTCCGGCGCGCGTAGCCGTCCAACTCCGCCCGGGAGAACGAAAGCTCCCCCACGTCGATGGCGCCACAATCCAGCCCCCGCAGCAAGAAGCTCGCCAGAGCCTGCGCGGTCGCCGGCTCGTCCAGCACCCCACGACCGGTCTGGTCCGCGTAATCCCGCAACCGGCCCAGCGCGGCCGGGAAACCTTCGCGGAAGAACGCGTACGTCGCGGCGAACCGGGACGGCAGCTGGTGCGGGTGCAGATCCCAGCCCTGGTAAAAGCCTCGTTCCAGAGAACGCCGCACGAGCCGCAGATGTTCGCGCCAGGCCGGGAGGATCGCGTCGCCGACGGGCAGCTTGTTCGTCGAGCCGTCGGAAAGCCGGACGCCGGTACCCGCGGCCGAAACCTGCATGAGCTGCTTGGCGAAATCGGCGGCCGGATGTTCCATGCTCTGGTACTCGGCGCTGATCCCGAGCCCGGCGCTGTAGTCGTAGGTTCCGTAGTGCAGCCCCGAACACCGGCCGCGCGCGGCTTCGATGATCCGCGGCACCGCCACCGTCCCATCGATGTCCACAATGGACTGCGCGGTCTCGATCTGGACTTCGAACCGCAGCGCGCCCTCGGGCAGCCCGTACGCGGATTCGAGGCGCTCCAGGACATCCGCCGCCACTTCGACCTGCTCGACGGCGGTCACCTTCGGCAGCGTGACGACGAAACCGTCCGGCAGCGGGCCGCTTTCCAGCAACCCGGCCAGGAAGAGATCGAGCGTGCGGATACCGCGGCGGCGGGTCGCCTGCTCGAAGCTCTTGAACCGGATGCCCACGAACGGCGTGCCGCCCGTGACGGCGAGGGTCCTGCCGGCGGCGAGCGCGATGGCGTCCTCTTCGTCGTCGCCCGGCCTGCCGAGGCCGTCCTCGAAATCGATCCGCAGATCCTCGATCGGCTCGGTCAGCAGTTTGGTCCGGACCCGGTCGGCGATGTCCGCGTCCAGGCCCAGCTGATCGGCGTGCTCGCCGAAAACCCGCAAGGCCTGCTTGCCCCAGTCCGCCACGAGCCGCGTCTTGTACTGCGACGCGGGCACGTACACGGTGTGCACGGGCTGGCGGCCGGGCGGCTCGCCGGGATACTTGGCCGCGACGCGCGCGTCGGCCTCGGCCAGACGCGCGTCAGCGGCGGTGTAGACGTCCTCGGTGAGCCGCCCGTTCCCCATCTGTCTACTTGATCCGTTCGTAGGCGGGCAGGGTCAGGAAGTCCGGGAACTCGTCGGCGAGCGCGACCTGCTCGAACAGCTCGACGGCGGGCTCCAGCAGCTCCGGCTTGATCTCGGCGGCGAGTTCGCCGCGGACTTCGGCCAGCACGCCGCGCACCAGCTCCCCGGTCACCTTGTCGCCGGTGTCGAGCTGGGTGCCGTTGCGCACCCACTGCCACACCTGCGAACGCGAGATCTCCGCGGTGGCCGCGTCCTCCATCAGGTTGTGGATGGCCGCCGCGCCGTTGCCGCCCAGCCAGGAGGCGATGTAGCGGATGCCGACGTCCACGGCGGCGCGCAGCCCGGCCGCGGTGGCGCTGCCCGGCGTCGAGGCCGCGTCGAGCAGCTGGTCGGCGGTGACGGACACCTCGTCGCGGGTGCGGTCGAGCTGGTTCGGCTTGTCGCCGAGGACCTTGTCGAACTCCTCGCGGCAGATGTCCACCATGCCGGGGTGCGCGACCCAGGAACCGTCGAAGCCGTCGCCCGCCTCACGGCTCTTGTCGGCGCGGACCTTGTCGAGCGCCGCGGCGGTGACCTCGGGGTCCTTGCGGTTCGGGATGAACGCGGCCATCCCGCCGATCGCGAACGCGCCGCGCTTGTGGCAGGTGCGCACCAGCAGTTCGGTGTACGCGCGCATGAACGGCGCGGTCATGGTGACCGAGTTGCGGTCCGGCAGGACGAACTTCTCCCCCGCGTCACGGAAGTACTTGATGACGCTGAACAGGTAGTCCCAGCGGCCGGCGTTGAGGCCGGAGGCGTGCTCGCGCAGTTCGTAGAGGATCTCCTCCATCTCGAACGCGGCCGGGATGGTCTCGATCAGCACGGTCGCGCGGACGGTGCCGTGCTCGATGCCGAGCGCCTTCTCCGCGTGGGTGAAGACGTCGTTCCAGAGCCGGGCTTCGAGGTGGCTCTCCATCTTCGGCAGGTAGAAGTACGGGCCCTTGCCGCGGTTGAGCAGTTCCTGCGCGTTGTGGAAGAAGTACAGGCCGAAGTCGACCAGCGCGCCGACGGCTTGCCGCCCGCCGAAGGACAGGCCGCGCTCGTCGAGGTGCCAGCCGCGCGGGCGGACGACGATGGTCGCGTGCTCGACGTCGTCCTTCAGCGCGTAGCTCTTGCCGCCGCTTTCCAGCGTGATGGTCTCGCGGACCGCGTCGTACAGGTTGACCTGGCCGGAGACGACATTCGCCCAGTGCGGCGTGTTGGCGTCTTCGAGGTCGGCGAGCCAGACCTTGGCGCCGGAGTTCAGCGCGTTGATGGTCATCTTGCGGTCGGTGGGGCCGGTGATCTCGACCCGGCGGTCGCGCAGCGCGGGCGGCGCCTCGGCGACCTTCCAGTCACTCTCGCGGATTTCCTTGGTCTCGGGCAGGAAGTCGAGTTTGCCGGTGACCCTGGCCTCTTCGCGGCGCTTGCTCCTGGCCTGCAGCAGCTCGTCGCGGCGGGCGGCGAAGGCCTCGTGCAGGCCGGCGAGGAAGGCGAGCGCCTCCGGCGTGAGGATTTCGTCCCCGCGCTCGACCGGATCGCCGAGCACCTGAGCTTCAGACATGAGTAACACCCCGAGTTCGGAAAGATAACGTCCCTACGGTTTTACATGACGGACTATAGTTTCTGCATAGCGGAACATCAACGCAGACGTAAGGAGTACCACGGTGGCAGCGGAGAAGAACGGGCGCGACGGCGGCGTCCAGTCCCTTCAGCGGGCCTTCGAGCTCCTCGAGCATCTCGCGGACACCGGCGGGGAGGCCAGCCTTTCGGAGCTGGCGACCCTGTCCGGGTTGCCGATGCCGACCATCCACCGGCTGATCAGGACGCTGGTGGACCTGGGTTACGTCCGGCAGAACACCAACCGCCGGTACGCGCTGGGCGCCCGCCTCATCCGGCTGGGCGAGAACGCCAGCATGCAGTTCGGCTCGTGGGCCCGCCCGCTGCTCGCGGAGCTGGTCGACGAGGTCGGCGAGACCGCGAACCTCGCCGTCCTCGAGCGCGACGAGGTCGTCTACGTCGCCCAGGTGCCCTCGAAGCACTCGATGCGGATGTTCACCGAGGTCGGGCGGCGTCTCCTGCCGCACGGCACCGGCGTGGGGAAGGCGATGCTCGCGCATCTGCCGTCCGACGACGTCACGGCGCTGCTCGCCAGGACGGGCATGCCCTCCTACACCGAGCACACCTTCACCGACCAGGACGCGCTCCTGCGCGAGCTGGCGAAAATCGCCCAGCAGGGTTACGCGCTCGACGAAGCGGAGCAGGAGCTGGGTGTCCGTTGCGTGGCCGTCGCGGTGCCGGGCGCGCCGGTGCCGGCGGCCGTCTCGGTGTCCGGGCCGTCGGGACGGCTGACGATGGAGGCCGTCGAGCGGATCGCGCCCGTCGTCCAGCGGATCGCGAACTCGCTCGGTTCGACCCTTTCGAAGGACGGGGTCACCGTTTGAGCCTGGCCTCCAGGCCGTCGAGCATCCTGTCCAGCCCGTAGCGGAACTTCTCGTCGCGGAGCCGGACCGGATCGGTTTCGGCGACGGTCCTGGCGAGCATTTCCCGCTGGTGCGGATGTCCCTGCACCGCCTCCTCGACGGCGGGCCGCAGCCGCTCCGCCCACTCGCTTTCGCTCCGGCCGCTCCTGGCGACGGTCGTGAGCCAGGCCGCCTCGGTCGTCCCCATGCCGATGACGTAGGAGATCACCGCGCTGATCGCCTGCTCGGCCTCGTCGCCGGGGAATCCCGCGGCCACGAAGACCCCCAGCAGCCGCTCGTTGAGCCGCATGACGTTCGGGCCCAGATACGACAGGCCGACCGAGCCGAGCAGTGAAGCGACCCATGGGTGCCGCAGGATCATCGCGCGGACGCTTTCCGCCCCCACGACGGCGGCTTCCCGCCACCGCTCCGGATCGTCGCCGTCCGGCACGGTGATCTCGCCGTAGACCTCGTCGACGACCAGTTCGATCAACTCGTCGCGGTTGGCGACGTGCCGGTAGAGCGACGTCGCGCCCGCGTTCAGCGCGGTGCCCAGCCTGCGCATGCTCAGCGCGTCGACACCTTCGACGTCCAGGAGCCGGACGGCCTCGGCCACGATCTGCGCCTGACTCAGCGCGGGTTGGTCCCGCTTCCGGCGCGGACGGGTCCATACCGACTGGATCGGTTGCTCCTCGATCGACATGCCCCCACCTTAGCGCACGAAGTACCCCCTTGCGTACGGCGTTTCGTCATGCGTACAGTGTGCGCATCAGCCGAACAACGTACGCAAACTTCTGGGGGTTTCCCGATGAACGAACCCGTCCGCGATCCACGCCGCTGGTGGATCCTGATCGTGTTGTGCCTGAGCACGCTCGTACTGGTCGTCGACAACATGGTGCTGACGGTCGCCGTCCCGCCGCTGGCCGAAGACCTCGGCGCCAGTGCCCAGGACACGCAGTGGATCCTGGACTCCTACATCCTGGTGTTCGCAGGCCTGCTGCTCACGTCGGGAAGCCTCGGTGACCGGTTCGGCCGCCGGAAGGTGATGCTCATCGGCCTCCTGCTCTTCGGAGTGGCCTCACTCGTCGCGGCGTTCGCCGCGAATCCGCTCGAACTGATCGTGTCCCGCGCGGTGATGGGCGTCGGCGGCGCGCTGATCATGCCGAGCACCCTGTCGATCCTGATCACCGTCTTCGACGACGAAGAGCGCCGCAAGGCGATGGCGGCGTGGAGCGCGGTCGCGATGATCGGCCTGATCGGCGGCCCGGTGCTGGGCGGCGTGCTGATCGCGTGGTTCTGGTGGGGCGCGGTGTTCCTGATCAACGTGCCGATCGTCGTCATCGCGGTGATCGCCGCGCTCACGCTGATGCCGGAGTCCAAGGGCCCGTGGCAGAAGCCCGACCCGCTCGGCGCGCTCCTGTCGGCGGCGGGCATGGTCGCGCTGGTCTGGACGATCATCGAGCTCCCCAAGCACGGCATCGCCGAGGCGGGGACCTTGATCCCGCTGGCGGTCGCGGTGGTGTGCCTGACCGGTTTCGTGTTCTGGGAGCAGCACACGCCGTCGCCGATGGTCCCGCTCGTGCTGTTCCGCAAGCGCAACTTCAGCGGTGGCAGCCTGTCGCTCACGCTGGTGCAGATCGGCAACGGCGGGCTCCTGCTGCTCCTCACCCAGTACCTGCAGTTCGTGCTCGGCTACACCCCGACCGAGGCGGGTCTCGCGTTCATCCCGATGGCCGTCGCGTCGCTGCTGTTCAACACCCTCGGCGCCACGCTGGGCCAGAAGATCGGCAACCGGGCACTGACCACGGTCGGCATGATCGTGATGGCGGGCGGGTTCGGCCTGCTCGCGACGATGTCGGCGAACGAGGGCTTCCTGCTGCCCGCGACCGCGCTGTTCCTGCTCGGCGCGGGTGGCGGAGTGGCGATGCCGGCGGCGATCGCGGCGCTGATGGGCGAGGTCCCGGAGGAGCAGGCCGGTGTCGGCTCCGCGCTCAACGACACCATCCAGCAGCTGGGCGCCGCGCTCGGCATCGCGATCCTGGGCAGCGTCGTGTCGGGCCTGTTCACCGCGAACATGCCCGAGTCCGCCCCGGCGCAGGCGAGGCTTTCGATCGGTGACGCCTTCGCGACCGGCGACGGCGGCCTCATCGCCGCGGCCCGCGAGTCGTTCACCTCGGCGATGTCGACGACGTTCCTGGTGAGCGCGGTCGGGGTGCTGGCCGCGGCGGTGCTCGCGTTCCTGGTGATGCGGGACAAGAAGACCGCACCGGCGGGGACCGAGGAGAAGGCTCCCGCCGCCGTCTGACGAAAACGCGCGAAGGCCCCTCTTTCGGCTCAGCCGGAGGTGGGGCCTTCGTCGTAGCCTCGAAACAGGGCCGGGCGGGGGATGTCAGATGGTGGAATCGGTGATCGCCTGGATCGGACAGAAAGTCGCGGAGAAGACGCTCGACCGGAAGTCACGGCGCCACGACCTCAGCGTCCCAGGCGCCGAAGCGACCAGCGACCTCGACATCACCGTGAAGTACACCCTGCCGTACCGGCGGAGCGCGAAAGCACCGGTACGGCTGATCTCGCAGAGGGTCGACGGCTATCCCGACGCGTGAGGCGGAGCCAAACCGGGCGCCCCCAAGCCTGCACGCAAGCCCTCCAAAGCCCGGGCAGCTCAGCCCGACCTTCCCGCTGGTGGCAGCCGTCAGGGTCCTAGCTGCTGAGCAGGGCCTCGACGAACGCGCCCGGCTCGAACGGCGCCAGGTCGTCCGGTCCCTCGCCGAGGCCGACCAGCTTGACCGGCACCCCGAGTTCGCGCTGCACCTGGAAGACGATGCCGCCCTTCGCGGTGCCGTCCAGTTTGGTCAGCACGATGCCGGTGACGTCGATGACCTCCGAGAACACGCGGGCCTGCATCAGCCCGTTCTGCCCGGTGGTGGCGTCGAGTACCAGCAGCACCTCGTCGACCTTCGCCTGCTTCTCGACGACTCGCTTGACCTTGCCCAGCTCGTCCATCAGGCCGGTCTTGGTGTGCAGGCGGCCCGCGGTGTCGATCAGGACCGTGTCCACGCCGGCCTCGGTGCCGCGTTTGACGGCGTCGAAGGCGACCGCCGCCGGGTCCGCGCCTTCCTTGCCCCGCACGACCTCCGCGCCCACGCGCTCGGCCCACGTCTGGAGCTGGTCCGCCGCGGCGGCGCGGAAGGTGTCGGCCGCGCCGAGCACCACGGTGCTCCCCTGCGCGACGAGCACCCGGGCGAGTTTGCCGGTGGTGGTGGTCTTGCCGGTGCCGTTGACCCCGGCGACCAGCACGACGGCGGGCTGCTTCTTCCCGTCGACGGTGTGCGGCAGCGCGCGGACGGCCCGGACCGCGTCGGTCGAGAGGGCGGCGGTCAGCACCTCCTGCAAGACCGCGCGCGCCTCCTCCGACGTCCGCACCGCGCGGCGCTTCAGCTCGTCACGAAGGCGTTCGACGATCTCGGTGGTCGTCGCGGCGCCCAGGTCCGCCATGAGCAGCGTGTCTTCGACGTCCTGCCAGGAGTCCTCGTCCAGGTCACCGGCGCCCAGCAGGCCGAGCAGGCTCTGCCCGAACACCGACCGGGACTTGCCCAGCCTGCCGCGCAGCCGCTCCAGGCGGCCGGTGGCCGGGGCGATCTCCTCGACGGGGGCGGGCTCGGGTGCCGCTTCCTCGGCCGGTTCGGGAAGTTCGACGTCGCGCACCGTGCGCTGCGCGGAATCCCTCGGCACCGCCGCGTCGTCCCCGACGGCGGGCTGCCCGTCGGTCTCCGGGCGATCCTCGACCGGGTGCTCCGGCTCCTCGGTCTTCTCGCCACCAGGGGCGAGCGCGATCCCGCCTGTCGCGGTATAACCGCCGCCCTTCGGCTTCTCGACGACGTCGGCAGCCTTGGACTCGTCCAGGCTGATCCGGCGGCGGCGCGCGATGAGCAGCCCGGCCACCAGTACGGCGACCAGGACCACGACGGCAACGACAACGATCCAGAACCAGGGGGTACTCGACACGGCGCCATCCTCGCATCCGCACCCCGTCGCGCTCAGACGCCCCACGGGAAGCAAGCCGATCTTGTCAAACACCCACTGGATAGGACTCATTTCGGACAAGAAGAAACGGTCCGGCTTGCGCGCCCTCCGGATCGACGGATAAACCACTCCGAATGACGGTTTCCTCCGGCACTGGGGTCCGGGTGATCGGGCTCATCTCCGGCACGTCGATCGACGGGATCGACGTGGCGGCCGCCGAACTGCGCGCCGACGGGGACACGGTGGTGCTCTCGCCGCTCGGCCAGCTCGAAGTCCCCTATCCCGAAGCGCTCCGCGAGGCGTTGCTCGCCGCCTTGCCGCCGAATCCCTGCGACGCCGAGCAGCTCACGAAACTCGACACCCTGGTGGGCCAGGCCTTCGCCGAGGCGGCCGCGCGCGGGGTCGAGGAACTGGCCGGCGGCGAGGCGGACGTCGTCGCTTCGCTGGGCCAGACGGTATTCCACTGGGTCGAGGACGGCGTCGCGCGCGGCACGCTGCAACTGGGGAACCCGGCGTGGATCGCCGAGCGCACCGGGCTGCCGGTGGTGGCCGACCTGCGCGTCCGCGACGTCGCCGCCGGCGGGCACGGCGCGCCGCTCGCCAGCACGCTGGACGCGTTGTGGCTCCGGGAAATGGCCGCGGCAGGCCCGGTCGCGGCGCTGAACATCGGCGGGATCGCGAACATCACCGTCGTCCCCGCGAGCGGTCCGGTCCTGGCCTACGACACCGGCCCCGGCAACGCGCTGATGGACATCGCCGCGCACCGCGCCACCGGGCTGCGCGCCGACATCGGCGGAGCACTCGCCCTGCGCGGAAACGTACGGCCCGACCTGCTGGCGAAACTCCTGCTCGATCCCTACTACGCGGCCGCGCCGCCGAAGTCCACCGGCAAGGAACTGTTCCACGCCACGTATCTCGACGAAGCGCTCGACGGGCTCCCGCCGGTCGGTGCGGAAGACCTCCTGGCGACGCTCACCGAACTGACCGCGGTGACCATCGCCGCGGAATGCCGTCGCCACGCCATCGCCACGGTGATCGTCTCCGGCGGCGGCGCCGACAACCCGGCGCTGATGGCCGCGCTCGCCAGGAACCTGCCGGACACGGCGCTGAAGACCAGCGACGACCACGGGCTGCCCCGCGCGGGCAAAGAGGCATACCTGACCATTCTGCTCGGCTGGCTGACCTGGTCCGGCGTCCCGGGGAACCTCCCGTCGGCGACCGGAGCCAGCGGCGACCGGCTGCTCGGCAGCATCACCCCGGGCGCGGGGCCCCTGCGGCTCCCCGCCCCGCACAGCTCAACCGTGACCCGGCTACGGGTAGCGGCGAAGACCGGCGAGCGATAGGAGATACGGATGCGCGCACTTGACCTCGCGATCATCGGGCTTTTTCTGGTCGGCATGCCCTTGCTGGGCGTCTGGATCGGCGGCAAACAGAAATCCGGCTCCGACTACTTCGTCGGTGAAGGCAAGATCTCCTGGTGGGTGGCCTGTCTCTCGGTGGTGTCCGCGGAGACGTCCACCCTCACCGTCCTTTCCGTACCGACGGTGGCCTACATCGCCACCCCCGGCGACGGCGGGATGACGTACCTGGCGCTGGCGATCGGCTACATCGCCGGCCGGATCGTGGTGTCGATGGTGCTGTTGCCGCGCTACGTGGCGGGCAACCTGGTCACCGCGTACGCCTTCCTCGGCAAACGCTTCGGCAGCGGGCTGCAGGGCACCGCGTCGGTGACCTTCCTGCTCACCCGGACGCTGGCCGACGGGATCCGGCTGTTCGCCACCGCGATCCCGATCAAGGTGGTGATGGCGGCCTACGGCCTGAACGTCTCGTACTGGACGATCGTGATCGGCCTCGGTATCGCGATGGTGCTCTACAGCTTCTTCGGCGGGGTCCGCGCGGTCGTCTGGGTCGACGCGATCCAGATGCTCTGGTACGTCCTCGGCGCGGTCGTGGTGATCTGGGCGATCTCCGGCAGGCTGCCCGACGGCTGGTTCGGCAAGGCCGTCGACGCGAACAAGTTCCAGATCTTCGACTTCTCCTCGAACATGCTCACCGGGCAGTACGCGTTCTTCACCGCGCTGATCGGTGGCGCGGTGCTCTCGATGGCCTCGCACGGCTCGGATCAGCTGATCGTGCAGCGCCTCCAGGCGACCAACGATCTGCGCGCCGCGCGGAAGGCCTTGGTGGCCAGCGGATTCGTGGTGTTCCTGCAGTTCGCGCTGTTCCTGTTCATCGGCGTGCTGCTGTGGGCGCTGTACAACGGTCTCGCCCCGACGAAGCCGAAGCCGGAAGGACTGGGGCTGGCCAACAAGGACGAACTGTTCGCGAACTTCATCGTGAACGACCTGCCGAGCGGTCTGTCCGGCTTCGTGATCGCCGGGATCCTCGCCGCCGCACTGAGTTCGTCACTCGGCGCGCTGGCCTCGTCGACGGTGACCGACGTCTACGAACGGGTGATCGGCCGGGAACTCCCGGAAGCCGACCGGCTGAAGCACGGCCGGATCTGGACGATCGTCTGGGCGGGCGCGCTGATCCTGTGCGCGGGTTTCTTCGCCTCCTCCAACAAGACCTCGGCCGATCCGATCGTGGTGCAGGCGCTCGGCATCACCGGGTACACCTACGGCGCCCTGCTCGGCGCGTTCCTGTTGGGCCTGCTGTTCAAGCGGGCGAGGCAGGCCGACGCGATCGTGGCATTCGTGTCGACGGTGATCGTGATGGCGTTCATCATCCTGGGCGTCAAGTTCAACAAACCGGACGGCAGCCTGATCGGCGTCGACTTCAGCAAGGCTTCCGGGAACACCGTCGCGCTGGCGTGGCCGTGGTACACGCTGTGCGGTGTGGTGATCACGCTCGTCGTGGGCGGGCTGCTCTCGCTGCGGCACGGGAGCGTGGACCCGCTGGCCGAACCGGACGTGAAGGAGTCCACTCCCGTCTAGGGCCTCGTGAGTGGTAAGGACGGTTAGAACCGTCCTTACCATTCACGAGGTGACGAGCTCCTCTTCGGACGTACGCAGCCGCTGCGAGATCACCTTCGTGATGCCGTCGCCCTGCATCGAAACGCCGTACAGCGCGTCGGCGATCTCCATCGTCGGCTTCTGGTGGGTGATGATGATCAGCTGCGAAGAGTCCCGCAGCTGCTCCAGCAACCCGATCAGCCGCCGCATGTTGGTGTCGTCGAGCGCGGCCTCGACCTCGTCCATGACGTAGAAGGGCGAAGGCCGGGCGCGGAAGATCGCGACCAGCATGCCGACGGCGACGAGCGACTTCTCGCCACCGGAGAGCAGCGAGAGCCGCTTGACCTTCTTGCCCGGCGGCCGCGCTTCGACGTCGACACCGGTGGAGAGCAGGTCGTTGGGCTGGGTGAGCACCATGCGCCCCTCGCCACCCGGGAACAGCACGCTGAACACCGTCTCGAACTCGCGCGCGACATCCTCGTACGCCGACGCGAAGACCTCGAGGATCTTTTCGTCGACCTGCTTGATGACGGCTTCGAGGTCCTTGCGGGTGTCCTTGAGGTCTTCGAGCTGGGTGGAGAGGAACTTGTAGCGCTCTTCCAGCGCCGCGAACTCCTCCAGCGCCAGCGGGTTGACCTTACCCAGCAGGCTCAGGTCCTTCTCCGCGCGCTTCGCCCGGCGGGCCTGGGTGTCGCGGTCGAACGGCATCGGCGGCGGCGGGGTGACGTCCTCACCGCGTTCCTTGGCGGCCTCGTACTCGGCCATCTCCCCCGCGCTCGGCGGCACCGGGACGTCCGGGCCGTACTCGGCGACGAGGTCCTCGAGACCGATGCCGAAGTCTTCGGCGATCTTGGTTTCGAGCTGTTCCAGCCGCAGCCGCTGCTCAGCGCGCAGAACCTCGTCACGGTGGACGGCGTCGGTGAGCTTCTCCAGTTCGCCGGTCAGCTCGCGGACCTTACTGCGGACCTGGGTCAGCGCTGTCTCCCGAGACTGCCGCTGTGCCTGCGCCTCGTCCCGTTCGTGGGCGGCGCGCTGCACGGAGACCTCGATGCGCTCCAGCGCGATCTCGCCGCCGTTGACCACCGCGTTGGCGATCTCGGCGCCGCGTTTCCGCGCGGCCCTGGACTTTTCGGCGCGTTCGCGCGCCTGCCGCTCGGCGTGCGCGGCCCGGCGGAGCGATTCGGCCTTGCCCTGGATGCTCCGCGCGCGCTCCTCGGCGGTGCGCAGCGCGAGCCGGGATTCCATCTCCTCCTGGCGGACCGTGCCGAGGTCTTCGGCGGCCTGGTCGCGCTCGGCGGTGTCCGGATCCTCGTCGACTTCCTGGTCGGCGACGGCGGCCAGGCGCTCTTCGAGTTCGGCGAGCTGCCGCAATGCCTCTTCGCGGCTCTGCTCGACCTTCGCACGCTGGTTGCTCAGCCGGTCCATTTCGGCCTGCGCGGCGCGCGCGGCCTGCTGCATCCGGTTCAGCCGCTCGGAAGAACGCGCCTTGCGGACCTTCGCGTCCCCGAGCGCTTCCTTGGCCCTGCCGACCTCTTCGCGCCTGGCTGCCTGCCCCGCGCGGGCGCCTTCGAGTTCCGCGGCGGTTCGTTCCAGCGCCCGCTCGGCGGCACTGAGCCGATCGCTCGCCTCGTCGACCGCGGCCTGCACCTCGATGACGCTCTCACTGCGGGCGGACCCGCCGACCGCCCAGCGCGCGCCGAAGACGTCGCCTTCGGGCGTGACCGTGCTGACCTCGGGGTACACCTCGACGAGCCGTCGCGCGGACTCCAGACCGTCCACAATGGCCACCCGGTCGAGCGCGTGCTCGACGGCGGACCGCAACGCGGGCGGCGCGGTGACCACTTCACGCGCCCAGCGCGCACCCTCGGGCAACGACGGCCAGGAGCTGGTGTCCACAGTGGATTCCAAGCCGCCGAGCAGAATGCCCGCACGCCCGGAGTCGTTGTCCTTCAAGAACTTCAGCGCGGCGAGCGCGTCTTCGCCACCGTTGACCGCGACCGCGTCGGCGACCGGGCCGAGCGCCGCGGCCAGCGCGACCTCGTGTCCGGCTTCGACGGTGAGCAGCGCGGCGACCGAACCGAGCAGGCCAGGAAGTTCGTGCTGCGCGCCGAGCAGCGCGCCGGCGCCGTCCTTGCGCCGCAGCCCCATCGACAGCGCCTCGACGCGCGCCTTCTCCGACGCGATCTCGCGTTCGGCGGCGCGCTCGGCCTTGACCAGCTCCTCGACGCGGGCCTTGGCGGCGTTGTTGGCCTCCACCGCGCGGTCGTGATGGGCCTGCAGCTCCGAGTCGTCGGATTCCTCGACGCCACCCGCCGCTTTGGCCTCTTCGAGTTCCTCGACGGCGATCTCGGCCCGCTCGGCCGCCTCTTCGAGCGACACGGTGAGCCGGTCGATCTCGTCGGAGGTGGCGCCGTTCTTGCTGCGCAGCGCCTCGACCTGGCCGGAGAGCTTCGCGAGCCCTTCCCGGCGGTCGGCGATCGCACGGACGGCGGCCATATGCGCGCGCTCGGCGGCCTGGACGAGGTGTTCGAGCTGCTCGCGCCGCTGGACGGTCTCCGAAAGCACCATCCGGGCCTCGGCGACGGCCTCGTTGAGCTCCTGCTCCCGCTCGGCGACCTGCTCGGCCTCGGCGAGCAGCTCGTCGGGGTCGCGACCGGTGCTCGCCTGCTGCACGTCGGACGACAGGTGCCGCTGACGCTCCAGCGCGAGCCGCACGGTGCCGCGCAACCGCTCCGTCAAGGCGGAAAGCTTGTACCAGGTCTCCTGGGCGGCGGCCAGCTTCGGCGCGTCCTCGGCGAGCGACGCTTCGAGCTCGGCCTCCTCGGCGGCGACGATCTCCAGGGCCTGCTCGACCTCGGCGCGCCGCTGACGGGCGACGCGCTCGTCCGCCTCTTCCTTGGCGATGCCTTCGCGCTGGGTGACCAGGTCGTGGGCGAACAGCCGCAGCCGCGCGTCGCGCAGTTCGGACTGCACCCACTGCGCCTTGCGGGCGATCTCGGCCTGTTTGCCCAGCGGTTTGAGCTGGCGGCGGAGCTCGGTGGTGAGGTCGCCGAGACGGTCGAGGTTGCCCTGCATGTTCGCGAGCTTGCGCAGGGTCTGTTCCTTGCGCTTGCGGTGCTTGAGGACGCCCGCGGCCTCTTCGATGAAGGCGCGGCGCTCCTCGGGCTTCGATTCGAGGATCGCCGAAAGCTGCCCCTGCCCGACGATGACGTGCATCTCGCGGCCGATACCGGAGTCCGACAGCAGTTCCTGCACGTCCATCAGGCGGCAGCGGTCGCCGTTGATCTCGTACTCGCTCGCGCCGTCACGGAACATCCGGCGGGTGATCGAGACCTCGGAGTACTCGATGGGCAGCGCGCCGTCGGCGTTGTCGATGGTCAGGGTGACCTCGGCGCGCCCGAGCGGGGCGCGGCCGGCGGTCCCGGCGAAGATGACGTCCTCCATCTTGCCGCCGCGCAGGTCCTTCGCGCCCTGGGTGCCCATGACCCAGCGGAGCGCGTCGAGGACGTTCGACTTGCCGGACCCGTTCGGTCCGACCACGCAGGTGATGCCCGGCTCGAAACGCAACGTCGTCGCCGAGGCGAAGGACTTGAAGCCCTTGAGCGTCAGGCTCTTCAGGTGCACGTCGTGCTGACCCCTCTGGCTGCGGGAACCGGTCTTTCAATCGACCCAGGCTACCTGTGTGCTCACGGTGATCGTGGGACGCCGGGCTTCAGCGCTCCACGAAGCCGCGAAGCCCGCCTTTCGCAGGCGACCACCGCTCGACTACGTGATCCACACTTCCGGGTGATTCCCCGGAGCGCAGGGCGGCCAAAAGCCGCTCACAGTGTTCACGAACACCCTCCGCTATCACCTCGACACGTCCGTCGGCCAGATTGGCCGCGCTGCCGGCCAGCCCCAGCTCAAGCGCCCTGCTACGGGTCCACCAGCGGAAACCGACACCCTGCACCCGGCCGTGCACCCACGCGGTCAGCCTGATGTGCGTTACTTCTTCACTCACGACCCCTATCGTGCACCATGCGGATGAACGCGGAGGGTGAACACGACGTGCGCTGTAGTTCGCAGACGGTGAAGCGGCGGTGATAATCTCCGCGCCGGGTCCCCACATGGGCTACCTCGCCCGGGTAGCCGAACTCCCCGAAGTCCCCCATCCGAGGAGCCAGCACATGCCCCGTCCCGACGGGTCTGATTCGAGCGCACGCGTGTCCGTGGCACCCCCGCGCGGCGCGACCGGCAAGCTCAACCGCGCGGGCTACGCCGTCCTCGGCGTCAGCGGCCTCGTGGTGGCGACGGCCTTCGCCGCGATCGCCGAACTCGCGGGCCCCGGCGTCTCCGCCACCGCGGGCGGCACCGGCGTCCCCGGCGGCGGGCAGGGCATCGCCCCCGCCGGTGTCCAGCTGGTCCCGGGCAACGCCGTCCCCGGCGGCCCGATGACCGTCAGCGGTTCGCCCACCCCGGGCGCGCCCTCCAGCTCGACGGCGCCGCCGACCACGGTGACCTCGGTCGGGGCGGACGGCAAGGAGACGACGAGCGTCGTCACCCCGCCCCCGCCGAACCCGGGCCCCGGTCCTGGGCCGGGCACCACGGTCTTGCCGCCTACGACGCCGACCAAGCCCACCACCACGAAGACGACTCCTACAACCACTCCGACCACGTCGACGCCCCCCTCGTCGGACCCGTCGGATCCCCCGTCCAGCCCGCCGGGTGGCGGCTCCAGCTCCAGTGGCGCTCCCAGCGAGTCGACTCCGGGCAAGTCCAGCACCTCCGGCACCGACACGTCCACGAGCAGCGCTCAGTAAGCCTTGAGGTCCGTGAAGGCCTCCTTGCCTACCTTGAGGGTAGGGAAGGAGGCCTTCACTACTTCCCGGCCCGCACCGAATCCCCCGCAGTCAGCCGACTATTGCGGCATGGCGCTGGGGCGGCAGGGGGTTGCGAAAGCCACTTTCGCAACGTTGAAGGTTGCGAAAGTGGCTTTCGCAACGCGTCAGCCCGACGCACGCGGGACCTCAAACCTCGAAGCGGTAGCCCATCCCCGGCTCCGTCAGCAGGTGCCGCGGCCGCGAGGGTTCCGGTTCCAGCTTCCGCCGCAGCTGCGCCAGATACACACGCAGGTAGTGCGACTCCGTCTCGTACGTCGGCCCCCACACCTCGTGCAGCAGCTGCTTCTGCGCCACCAGACGGCCTCGGTTGCGCACCAGCAGTTCCAGCACTCCCCATTCGGTCTTGGTGAGGTGCACTTCCTTGCCGTCCCGGCGCACCTTCTTCGCCGCGAGGTCGATCCGGAACGATCCCGTGTCCACCACCGCGTCCGCACCGTCCACACCGGACGACGCCGAGCGGCGCACGGCGGCCCGCAGCCGCGCCAGCAGTTCGTCCATACCGAAGGGTTTGGTGACGTAGTCGTCGGCGCCGGCGTCGAGGGCCTGGACCTTGTCGGCCGAGTCGCCGCGCGCGGACAGCACGATGATCGGCACGGTCGTCCAGCCGCGCAGCCCGGCGATCACCTCGGTGCCGTCGAGGTCGGGCAGGCCGAGGTCGAGCACGACGACGTCGGGTTTGGTCTCGGCGACGGCCTTCAGCGCGGCCGTCCCGTCGTGCGCGGTGATCACCTTGTAGCCGCGGGCGGACAGGTTGATCCGCAGGGCTCGCACGATCTGCGGTTCGTCGTCGACGACCAGCACGGTCGCCGACGCGGTGTCTGCGCTCATCGCACTCGCTCCTCCTCTTCGTTCTCGAGGCCCTCGTCGTCGAAAGCGAGGAGGCTCTTTTCCGGATCCTGACCAACATATGCGGGCAGCGAGATGACGACGGTGAGCCCGCCGCCGGGCGTGTCCTCCGCCCGGATCCGCCCGCCCATCGCCTCGGTGAACCCCTTGGCGACCGACAGCCCCAGTCCCACGCCGGGCACGCTGTCCCGGTCTCCCCCGAGCCGCTGGAACGGCGCGAACGCCGAGTCCGCGGTGCCCTTCTTGAGCCCGCGCCCGTGGTCGACGATGCGCAGTTCGACGTGTTCCGAATGCGTGCTCGCGCGGGCCGAGACCGGCTCGCCGGACCTGCCGTGCCGCAGCGCGTTGTCGATCACGTTCGCCACGACGCGTTCGAGCAGGCCGGGGTCGGCGCACACCGACGGCAGCCGCGAGTCGATCGCGACCACGACCGATTCGGAGTTGTCCACATTGGACAGCGCGTGCGAGACGACCTCGTCGTAGCCGACGGGGCGCAGGTGCGGGCGCACCGCGCCGGTCGCCAGCCGTGAGGAGTCGAGCAGGTTGTCGATCAGCCCGGCCAGCCGGTCCGCCGATTCCTCGATCGCTTCGAGCAGTTCGTCGGTGTCCTCTTCGGACAGTGAGATGTCGGTCGCGCGCAGGCTGCCGATGGCCGCCTTGATCGACGTCAGCGGCGTGCGGAGGTCGTGGCCGACGGCCGACAGCAGCGCCGTGCGGAGTTCGGTCGCCTCGGCCTTGCGCTCGGCCCGGATGGCCGCCTTCGCCGTCCGCTGCTGCCGCAGGGCCAGCAGCGCCTGCCCCGCGACGGCTTCCAGCACTCCCCGGTCCGACGCGGGCAGCGCGCGGCCCCGCAGCGTCAGGTGGACGTCGGCGGTTACCGCGATGTCGACGTCGGCCTGGTCCGGGTCGGCACACGGATCCGTGCCCGCGTTCGCCACCCGTTTCCATTTCCCGTCCCGCTTTTCCAGCAGGGTCACCGAAGTCAGGCCGAAGTTCTCGCGGACCTTCTCCAGCAACCGCTCGATCGGGTTGGCGTGGGTGAGCACCGTCCGCGCGTACGACGCCAGCAACGCCGCCTCGGTCCGCGCCCGCGCGGCCTGCGTCGCGCGCCGGGCGGCGGTGTCGACGACCGCCGCGACGAGGACCGCCACCAGCACCATCGCGACCAGTGTGATCACATTGCGCGGCTCGTGGACGGTCAGGTTGTACAGCGGCGGGGTGAAGAAGAAGTTCAGCAGTCCCGCAGAGAACACCGCCGCGAGCAGGGCGGGGCCGAGCCCGCCGGCGAGCGCGACCAGCACCGTCGCGAGCACGTAGTCGATCACGTCGGTGGAGAAGTCGAGCTGATCCCTCAGCAGGACACCGAGCAGCGTCGCCAGCGCCGGCAGCACCAGTGAGAGCACCCAGCCGGTCAGGCGGCGTGATGGCGTCAAGGGGCTCCGGTTGAAGCGGGCGCGCAGCCGTCCGCCCGCTTCGTCGTGCGTGACCATGTGGACGTCGATCGGGCCGGACCGCTGGACCACGGCCGCGCCGATGCCCTCGTCGAACAGCCTCGCCACGCGTGACCGCCGCGAGGTCCCGACCACCAGCTGGGTCGCGTTCACCCCGCGCGCGAAGTCGAGCAGCGCCGTCGGCACGTCGTCGCCGACGACGGTGTGGAAGGTCGCGCCGACCTCTTCGGCCAGCTTCCGGTACTTGCCGACCGCGGTCGGCCCCATCCCGGCGAGCCCGTCGCCGCGCAGGATGTGCAGCACCTGCAGCTCGGCGCCCGCGCGGTTCGCGATGCGGCTCGCGCGGCGGATCAGCGTCTCGCTCTCCGGGCCGCCGGTGATGGACACGACCACCCGTTCGCGGGCTTCCCACGTGTCGGTGATCTTCTGTTCGGCCCGGTACCGCTGCAGCGCGACGTCGACCTGGTCGGCGACCCACAGCAGCGCGAGCTCCCGCAGCGCCGTCAGGTTGCCGGGGCGGAAGTAATTGCCGAGCGCCGCGTCGATCCGCTCGGCCGGGTACACGTTGCCGTGCGCCAGGCGCCGCCGCAGCGCTTCGGGCGTTATGTCGACCAACTCCAGCTGCTCGGCCCGCCGCACGACCTCGTCGGGCACCGTCTCCTGCTGGGTGACGCCGGTGATCCGCTCGACGACGTCGTTGAGGCTCTGCAGATGCTGCACGTTCACCGTGGAGAGGACGTCGATCCCGGCGGCGAGCAGTTCGTCGATGTCCTGCCAGCGCTTCTCGTTGCGCGAACCCGGCACGTTGGTGTGCGCGAGTTCGTCGACCACGGCGACCTCGGGGGCGCGGGCGAGCAGCGCGTCGAGGTCCATCTCCTCGAACTCGTGGTCCCGGTGCGCCGACCGACGGCGCGGCACGGTCTCCAGACCCTCGACGAGCTCCGCGGTCTTCTTCCGCCCGTGCGTCTCGACCAGGCCGATGACCACGTCGGTGCCCCGGTCGAGGCGCCGCCGCGCTTCGCCGAGCATCGCGTAGGTCTTGCCGACGCCCGGGGCCGCGCCGAGGTAGATCCTCAGCTCACCCCGGCGCGGCTTGGTCGTGTTCTCGTCCACGTCTGTCAGTGTGCTCCTCCGGCCGCGTCGCGCACGGCCAAGTTGACCTTCAGCACATTGACGCCCGGCACCCCGATCCCGGCACCGCTCGTGTTCTCCGCGACGAGCTGCCGGACCTTCTCCTCCGGCAGGCCCGTGTTCCTGGCCACACGCGGGATCTGCAGGTCCGCGTAGGCGACGCTGATCGCCGGGTCCATCCCCGACCCCGACGCCGTCACCGCGTCGGCGGGCACCCGCGACTCCTGGACACCCTCGCGGGCGGCGATGAGCTTCTTGCGTTCACCGATCGCGGCGACCAGGTCCTCGTTGTACGGCCCCTTGTTCGACGGGCCGGACGACGACGGGTCGCCGGGGCCGAGGGCGTCCTTCGAGCCCGCGGACGGGCGGTTGTGGAACCACGGGTCCTTGGCCGGGTCGGCCGCGACCGGGTCGACGCCGATCAGCGACGAGCCGACGGCCTGCCCGTCCTGGCTGATGATCGAGCCCTCGGCGTTGCCTTCGAGGCCGGGGATCCGCGAGACCGCCCACACGCCGAGCGGGTAGACCACGCCCAGCAGGACCGTGAAGACGAGCAGGACACGCAGCCCGGCGAGGGTCTGCTTCAGCAGTGCGTTCATGGCGTTACCCGATTCCAGGGATGAGACGGACGAGCAGGTCGATCAGCCAGATCCCGAGGAACGGGCTGACGATCCCGCCGAGGCCGTAGACCAGGAGGTTCCGGCGCAGCAGCGCCGAGGCGGACGACGGCTTGTACCGGACGCCGCGCAGGGCGAGCGGGATCAGCCCGACGATGATCAGGGCGTTGAAGATGACCGCCGAGAGGATCGCCGACTTCGGCGTCGCCAGCTGCATGATGTTGAGCGCGCCGAGCTGGGCGAAGATGCCGGTGAACATCGCGGGCAGGATGGCGAAGTACTTCGCGAGGTCGTTGGCGACGCTGAAGGTGGTCAGCGCGCCGCGGGTGATCAGCAGCTGTTTGCCGATCTCCACGATCTCGATCAGTTTCGTCGGGTCGGAGTCGAGGTCCACCATGTTCCCCGCCTCCTTGGCGGCGGAGGTCCCGGTGTTCATCGCGACGCCGACGTCGGACTGCGCGAGCGCGGGGGCGTCGTTGGTGCCGTCGCCGGTCATCGCGACCAGCCGCCCGCCCTCCTGCTCCTTCTTGATCAGCGCCATCTTGTCTTCGGGCTTGGCTTCGGCGAGGTAGTCGTCGACGCCCGCATCCCGCGCGATGGCCTTGGCGGTCAGCGGGTTGTCCCCGGTGATCATGACGGTCTTGATACCCATCGAGCGAAGCTGGACGAACCGCTCCTTCATCCCGGGTTTGACCACATCGGACAGCCGGATCACGCCGCGCACGAACGCTTTCACGCCGTCGTACTCCGCGACCACGAGCGGCGTGCCACCCTGCCCGCTGATCTCGTCGACGACGCGTTCGGTCTCGTCCGGCATGTCGCCGCCGTGGTCGCGGACCCAATCCCGGACGGCCGAGGTGGCGCCCTTGCGCACCTGGCGTGCGCCGATGTCGATACCGCTCATCCGGGTCTGCGCGGTGAACTCGACGAACTCCGCGCGTTTCTCCTCGTCGGACGCGGTCTCCGCGAGCCCGTGCTCCCTCGCGACGAGTTCGACGATGCTGCGGCCTTCCGGCGTGCCGTCGGCGAGGCTGGACAGCCGGGCCGCCTTGGCGATGTCGCCCATGGTGGAGTCGCCGACCGGGATCAGCTCGGTGGCCTTGCGGTTGCCGAAGGTGATCGTGCCGGTCTTGTCCAGCAGCAGGGTCGAGACGTCGCCGGCGGCCTCCACCGCGCGGCCGCTCGTCGCGAGGACGTTGCGCTGCACCAGCCTGTCCATCCCCGCGATCCCGATCGCGGACAGCAGCGCGCCGATCGTCGTCGGGATCAGGCAGACCAGCAACGCGGTCAGCACGATCACGGACTGCTGGCTGCCGGAGTAGCCCGCCATCGGCTGCAGCGCCACGACGGCGAGCAGGAAGATGATCGTGAGCGTCGAGAGCAGGATCGTCAGCGCGATCTCGTTCGGCGTCTTCTGCCGGGAAGCGCCTTCCACCAAGGCGATCATCCGGTCCACAAAGGACTCACCGGGTTTGGTGGTGATCTTCACGACGATGCGGTCCGAGAGCACCGTGGTGCCGCCGGTGACCGCGCACCGGTCGCCGCCCGACTCGCGGATGACCGGGGCCGACTCGCCGGTGATAGCCGATTCGTCGACGGTCGCGATGCCCTCGACGACGTCGCCGTCACCCGGGATGACCTGTCCCGCCTCGACGACCACGAGGTCGCCGACGCGCAGATCGGCGCCCGGCACGGTCTCCTCGTCGCCGTCTTCGGTGAGACGGCGCGCGACCGTCTCCTTCTTGCTGCGCCGCAGGGTTTCCGCCTGCGCCTTGCCGCGGCCCTCCGCCACGGCCTCGGCGAGGTTCGCGAACAGGACGGTGAACCACAGCCAGATGGTGATGAGGATGGTGAACACGCTCGGATCGGTGATCGCGAAGACCGTGGTCAGCGCCGAGCCGATCCACACCACGAACATGACCGGGTTGCCGAGCTGGTGCTTGGGATTCAGCTTGCGCAGCGCCTCCGGCAAGGAGGTCAGCAGCTGGCGCGGGCTGAAGATCCCCGCGCCGACCCGGCCGGTGTTCTCGACGTGGTGCTGTGTCGTCTCTTCGGGAGTGCGTTCTTGAG
This sequence comes from Amycolatopsis roodepoortensis, assembly GCF_024628825.1. NCBI lineage: Bacteria > Bacillati > Actinomycetota > Actinomycetes > Pseudonocardiales > Pseudonocardiaceae > Amycolatopsis > Amycolatopsis roodepoortensis. The sequence continues at coordinate 7,637,831 of NZ_CP102415.1, read as the reverse complement.
TGACGGTCATGCCAATGCCTCTGCGATGGGCCCGAGCGCGAGCGCCGGGATGAAGGTGAGGGCCGCGACGAGCACGATCGTGCCCGCGAGCATCGTGCCGAAGAGCGGCCCGGTGGTGGGCAGCGTGCCGGCGGTCTCCGGAACCTTCCGTTGCGAGGCGAGGGATCCGGCCAGGCACAGCACGGCGAGGATCGGGACGAACCGGCCGAGCAGCATGGCCACCGACAGCGAAGACTGGAACCAGTCGTTCGTCACGGTCAGCCCGCCGAACGCGCTGCCGTTGTTGTTGCCCGCCGAGGCGTAGGCGTACAGGACTTCGGAGAGGCCGTGCGCGCCCGAGTTCGTCATGGCGGCCGGGGTGTCGGCCAGCATCAGCGCGACACCGGAACCGAGCAGCACCACGGTCGGCATCGCCAGCATGGAGACGGCCGCGCAGGTGACCTCGCGTTTCCCAAGCTTCTTGCCGAGGTACTCCGGCGTCCGGCCGACCATCAGCCCGGCGAGGAACATCGCGATCACGGCCATCACGAGGATGCCGTAGAGACCGGTGCCCACCCCGCCCGGCGAGATCTCGCCCAGCAGCATGTTGAGCAGCACGCCCCCGCCGCCGAGCCCGCTGTAGCTGTCGTGCGCGCCGTTGACGGCGCCGGTCGACGTGCCGGTGGTGGCGTTGGCGAACAGCGAGCTCAGGCCGATGCCGAACCGCTGTTCCTTGCCCTCCAGATTCGCCCCGGCGGCCAGCGACGCGGGGCCGCTCGCGTTGGCTTCGGACAGCCAGGTGACCGCGAGCATCGCGGTGAACAGCGCGGCCATCACCGAAAGCAGGACGTAACCCTGGCGCTTGTTGCCGACGAGTTTGCCGAACGTGCGGGTCAGCGACACCGGGATCACGAGGATCAGGAAGATCTCGATCAAGTTGGTCCAGGCGTTCGGGTTCTCGAACGGGTGGGCGGAGTTGGCGTTGAAGATGCCGCCGCCGTTGGTCCCGAGCTCCTTGATGGCTTCCTGGCTCGCGGCCGGGGCGAGCGCGATCTTGCTCGTGCTGCCATCGGGGTTGAGGACATCGACGCCGCTCTTGAGGCTTTGGACGACGCCGAGCGCGATCAGCGCGAGCGCCGCCACGAACGCGATCGGCAGCAGGATCCGGATCGTGCCGCGCGTCAGGTCCACCCAGAAGTTGCCGAGGCGGTCGGTCTTCGAGCGGACGAAACCGCGGACGACCGCGATGGCGACCGAAAGGCCGACGGCGGCGGACAGGAAGTTCTGCACGGTCAGGCCGGCCATCTGCACGAAGTGACCCATGGTCGCTTCGGGGCTGTAGGACTGCCAGTTCGTGTTGGTCACGAAGCTGACGGCGGTGTTGAAGGCGACCGCCGGCGAGACCGGTTCCTTGCCGAGGCTCCACGGCAGGATCGCCTGGAGCCGCTGAAGCAGGTAGAGGAAGACGACGGAGACGAACGAGAAGCCGATCACGGCGGACGCGTAGGTCTTCCAGTGCTGTTCCGATCCGGGGTTCACCCGGAACAGGCGGTAGAGGCCGCGCTCGGCCTTCGTGTGCTTCTCGGTGGAGAAGACGCGCGCCATGTAGTCGCCGAGTGGCCGGTGGACCACGGCGAGCGCGACGAGGAGGAGGCCGGCCTGCAGGAGGCCGGCCATCATGTCTGACATCAGAATTTCTCCGGCCTGACCAGTGCGATGAACAAATAGACGATCAGCCCCAGCGCCAGCAGTCCGCCGACGACGTTGGCCACGGTTCCCGTGCCGGTCACAGCTTTTCCAGACCGCGAAGGGTCAGGGCGAGAACCACGAATACGCCGATCAGGAGCACGGCGTAGAGCAAGTCGGCCACTAGGCACCTCTCAGGACAGGTCACCCCATCGGTGACCAGGACCCCGCAACACTGCGCCTGGTACAGACCAACGCGACCCTCGCCTGACGGCCTCTTGATGCCCCGATCGGGTGCCTTTACGACTTCTTGATGCCCGGTGACGTGCCCCACAGACGGTGACGCACTGCGGACGGAGCGTGCAATTCGGGCAGACAAGCCCGCCGAAGCGTGTTACACCGGTGTTACGGATAGTTGTATGCGCTAACTAATCACCGGGAGGTAGCGATGTGCGGAATCGCAGGGTGGGTCTCCTTCGACACGGATCTGACCCAACGCCGTGAGATCGTCGACGCGATGACCGAGACCATGGCCTGCCGCGGGCCGGACGACTCGGGCACCTGGGTGCGGCCGAACGTGGCGCTGGGCCACCGGCGGCTGGCGATCATCGACCTGCCCGGCGGCAGGCAGCCGATGGCCGAAGCCGGGCTGGCCGCGATGGTCTACAGCGGTGAGGCGTACAACTTCACCGAGCTGCGCGGGGAACTCCTCAAGCGGGGCCACAAGTTCGAGACCGACAGCGACACCGAGGTCGTGCTCCACGGCTACCTCGAGTGGGGCGACGAGGTCGTCGACCACCTCAACGGCATGTACGCCTTCGCGATCTGGGACGAACGTGACGAGAAGCTCGTCATGATCCGCGACCGCATGGGCATCAAGCCGTTCTACTACTACCCGACCCCGGATGGCGTCCTCTTCGGTTCCGAGCCGAAGGCGATCCTCGCGAATCCCTTGGCGCGCAAGGTGGTCGACACCGACGGCCTCCGCGAGCTGATGGCCATGACCAAGACGCCGGGCTGGTCGCTGTGGAAGGGCATGCACGAGGTCGGGCCGGGCACCATCGTCACGGTCGACCGCTCCGGGATCCGCACGCGGACGTACTGGAAGCTCGACGCGAAACAGCACACGGACGACCAGGAGACCACGGTCGAGCGGGTGCGCGAGCTGATGACCGACATCGTGCACCGTCAGCTGATCGCCGACGTGCCCCGTTGCGTCCTGCTCTCGGGCGGGCTCGACTCCAGCGCCGTCACCGGTCTCGCCGCCGCCCGGCTGGCCGAACAGGGCGAGCGGCTGCGCACGTTCTCGGTCGATTTCCAGGGCCAGGAGGAGAACTTCAAACCGGACGAGGTGCGCGACACCCCGGACTCGCCGTTCATCCGCGACGTCGCGCAGCTGGTCGGCTCCGACCACAAGGACGTCGTGCTGAACCCGGCCGAGCTCAGCGACCCGGAGGTCCGCCGCAAGGTGCTGGCCGCGCGGGACATCCCGGCCGGGCTCGGTGACATGGACACGTCGCTGTACCTGCTGTTCAAGGCGATCCGCGCGGAGTCGACGGTGGCACTGTCCGGCGAATCCGCCGACGAGGTCTTCGGCGGTTACCGCTGGTTCCACGACGAGGCCGCGGTGAACTCGGGGACGTTCCCCTGGCTCGCCTTCCGGATGGGGCTCACCAGTGAGCGGGGTGCCCTCCTGCGCGGCGAGGTCCAGGAGAAGCTCGACCTGCCCGGCTACATCGCCGACCAGTACGCCACCGCCGTCGCCCAGGTCGAGCACCTCGACGGCGAAAGCGAGCAGGACCGCAAGATGCGCACGGTCTGCAACCTGCACCTGAGCCGGTTCGTGCGGATGCTGCTGGACCGCAAGGACCGGGCGTCGATGGCCGTCGGACTCGAAGTGCGCGTGCCGTTCTGCGACCACCGCCTCGTCGAGTACGTCTACAACACGCCGTGGTCGCTGAAGACGTTCGACGGCAGGGAAAAAAGCCTGCTGCGGCACGCGACCGAACACGTGCTGCCGACATCCGTGCGGGACAGGGTCAAGAGCCCGTATCCGTCCACTCAGGACCCCGGATACGCGGCGGCGTTGCAGCAGCAGGCCAAGGAGGCCCTGACCGAACGGGACAACCCGGTGTTCGAGCTGGTGGACCGCGACTGGCTGCACCGGGTGTCCGAAGTGGACCCGGCCACGATGTCGTCGGCCCAGCGCTCCGGGATCGACCGTGCGCTGGACCTCTACCACTGGTTCGACCTGTACCGGCCCGAACTCCAGCTCGGCTGAGGTCCTGGTCCACCGCCGTCTCGGCGCCTGTGGGCGGAGCTGAGATTCGTCCGTGAAGTGACCACACACGTGAACCCGCCCGGCCGGAGGCCCCGCTATCGCGGTGGCAGGGCGCCCTCGGCACCCGGCGCGACCTGGAAGACCAGGTCGCGCCCTGCCGACGTCGATCGCGGCCGCGGGTTCACCAGCGGACAGTCACCGACGGCGGCGGACCGTGCCCCCGACCGCGGCGCCCCCGAGCACCGCGGTCGCGGCGAGCAGGATGCCCGCCTCGGTCCACTGGAACCGCCAGAACCGGTCGGCGGGCTGGTAGACGGTGAAATCCCGATACCCCGCCGCCTGAGCGCACGCGCTCTTCCCCAGCCCCAGCGGGCACCCGGGCACTTCGTCCAGCGAACTCGTTTCGCGGCCGTCCGGCGTGACCCTGCCCAGCTTGACGATCAGCGCCCCCTTGGTGGCCGGATCCGCGCCGATCGTGCGCACCGGCTCGGCGTAATGCGGCCTCAGCACCAGCAAGGCGATCGAAGCCGCGAGGAACACCGCGACGGTGATCGCGATGGCGGGCAGGGTCTTGCGCACGAGCGCCCCGGCCGCCGCACCGAGGGCGAAGGCGAACAGCCACCAGGCCGCCGGCGCGATCCCGAGCGCACCGAAGTAGGACGTCTCGGCGAAGCTCTCCGACTTGCCGGGGAACATTTCCAGCCACGCGCCGAACATCTGCCCGGAAGCGAGCCCGGCGAGCATCGCGCACCCGGCGAGAACACCGAACTTGACGGCCAGCCAGTGTCCCCGGCCGACCGACTGGGTCCACGCGAGCTGGTGGGTGTTGCGCTCGTACTCCCTGGCGAGCAGCGGCGCGCCCCAGAAGACGCCTGCCAGCAAGGGAACGAACGGCACCAGCACGACCAGCGGGTAGACCTTCTGATAGAGATCCTCCAGCCCCGCGTCGTATTCACGGCACGGGACGCCGCCGCCGTGGCAGTACAAGGAGGTCCTGCCGTTCGCGGCGCCGGCGGCGATCTGTCCGGAGAGGAACAGGATCCCGCCGAGCACGACGAGGAATCCGAGGGTGACGAGCAGCTGGGTGCGGTGCTGCCGCCAGGTGAGCCAGAGCAAGAAGCGGCGCCTTTCTCTTGAGGGGCAAGGCAAACGTGGCATGTTCGCGGGCGGGCCGGCGGCGGGGTGAAGGCCCTGGTCGAGTGCGGCTCGTGAGTGACGATTCGGCTATACAGGGGCGAGATGCCGGGTTGCGAAAGCCACTTTCGCAACCTTCGACGTTGCGAAAGTGGCTTTCGTAACATGAACCCCCGGCCCCGAGGGAGCCACGACACCTGTGCCTTTCTAGGAGCGGCGGCGGATGGCGAAGGTCGCGGCGACGGCGAGCAAAAGCGAGACGCCCGTCAGGATCGCGGCTTCGGTCCACTGGAAACGCCAGTACCAGTCCGCGGGCAGGACCTTGAGGGCGGTGATCTCACCTGCCGCGTCCCTGACCATTTCGACCACCCGGCCCACGGGTTCCGTGCCCACCGCGACGAGCCGCGGTTCCGCGTAGAGGTCACGGACGTTGCTCACGCCGATCATCAAACCCACCGACACCGCGATGGTGATGGCGATCGCGGGCAGGGTCTTGCGGATGAGCGCCCCCGCGGCCGTGCCGAGCACGAACCCGAAGAGCCACCACGCGCCCGGCGCGACACCGGTCATCGCGAACAGGACCGGGTTGTCGAAACGGCTGGTGAAGGCGGTGTCGCCGCGGTCGGTGGGGAAGACCGCCACCCAGCGCTGCATCATCGTGCCGAACGCGAGCCCGCCGAGGGTGGCGAGAACCGCGAGGAATCCCAGTTTCACGCCGAGCCAGTGGAATCGCGAGATCGACTGGGTCCAGGCGAGTTTCGTGGTGCCGCGTTCGAATTCGGCCGCGACGAGCGGGGCGCCCCAGAACACGCCGATCGCCACCGGGACGACCTGAAGCCAGGAAAGGTACTGGTAGAGATCCGCGAACAGCTTCGCCGGGGTCGGGCTGTCCGCCGCGGCGTTGCCGTTGACCAGCAGGACGATCCCGACGGCGACGAGCAGGCCGGCGGTGATCACCAGCTGCATGCGATGCTGACGGTAGGTGAGCCAGAGCATCGTTCCCCCTTACGCCGAAGCCAGTGTCGGGCGAGGCAGGCTCGCGGATTCGGGCCGCCGCAGGTAAGCGAGCACCAGTTCCTCCAGGTTCGCCGGCCGCTCGGTCCACTGTGGACCCAGTGGGACCGGTTCGGTGCGGGCGAAGACGGTCGCCTGCCGTCCCGCCCTCGCCTCGTCCACGATCGCGACCCGCCGGGCCAGCGCGTCGGCCTCCTCGGCGGGGCCGACGAAGGTCCGGTGCCCGGCGACGAGTTCGTCGATGTCACCACTGACTTGGACGCGGCCGCCGTTGAGGACGATCAGCCAGTCGCAGGTGTTCTCCAGATCGGAGACGACATGGGACGAGAGCAGCACGGTCATCCCGGTCTCGGCGACCGCCTCCATCAGCCCGCGCATGACCTCGTGGCGGGCGAGCGGGTCGAGGTTCGCGAGCGGTTCGTCGAGCACCAGGAGATCCGGGCGTTTCGCGAGGGCGAGGGTGAGCGCGACCTGCGCGCGCTGTCCGCCGGAGAGCTTGCCGACCTTGTGCTTCAAGGGAAGCCCGAGCGCATCGATGCGCTTGAGCGCGAATTCGTCGTCCCAGCCGGGGTTGAGGCGCCTGCCGAACTTGAGCATCTCCGCGATGCTGAAGCCGGAGTACAACGGCTTGTCCTGCGCGAGAAAGGCCGCGGTGCCCTGGATCGAAACCGAGCCGAGGGTCGGGTCGAGCAACCCGACGGCCAGGTGCAGGAAGGTCGTCTTACCCGCGCCGTTGGGCCCGACCAGCGCGACGACGCGACCTTTCGGGACGGCGAGGGAGCAGTCGCGCAGCGCCCACTTGCGGCGGTAACGCTTGCCGAGCCCGGTCGCCTCGATGACGGGTTTATCGGTCATGCCGTCCGCTCCCCTCGAAAGCCATCGACCACCACCGAGGTGAACAGCGCCTCGACGTCTTCCTGATCCAGCCCCGATTCGCGCGCGTCGCGGACCCACGCGCCGAGGCTCTTCCGCAAGCGGGTGTGCTCCGCGAACGAAGCGCCGCCGAGTGTCTTCTTGACGAAGGTGCCGAGGCCCGGCTTCCCCTCGACGAGCCCTTCGCGCTCCAGCTCGCGATAGGCCTTGAGGACGGTGTTGGGGTTGATCGCCAGCTCGGCGACCACTTCCTTCGCCGTCGGCAGCCGGTCCCCCGGCTCCAGCAACCCCAGGCGGAGGGCGTTCTTGACCTGCTGGACCAGCTGGACGTACGTCGCGACGCCCGAGCCCTTGTCCAGGTGGAAGGTGACCACTGGCAACACCCTTTCACTAATTAAGTAGTGAAAGGGTGCAGGCAGACCGCGGCGACTGTCAAGTGATCACGCGAAAAATCCGTGAAGGCCCCTTGAGGGAGTCTGGATCCCTCAAGGGGCCTTCACGGAAAACCCCAGCCCCAGTAAGAAGAAGCGCCAGTTCGACGACACGGGGGAAGACGTCGAGCTGGCACTACCCCCAACCCCCACCGCCTTCAGATCGGCGGTGCCTGTGCAAGCGAAGGTGCCCACCGTCGTACCGGAACCGAATGGGGGGTCCTGCCCGTCTGGTTGGTTGGGCACGGTTCCGGCGACGGGTCCTCGGTGGACACATGGGCAAGCATCACGCCGTCCGGATGCAGGGCGCTTGCACTACGCTTGCAGGCTCTGACGAGGGTGAGCGGAGGTGGCCGCGTGGAGTTCCGCGTCCTCGGCGCCGTCGAGGCGTGGGCCGACGGCGTTCCGGTCGATCTCGGTTCGCCCAAACAACGGCTCGTGCTGGCGGTCCTGCTGCTGGAGGCGGGCAAACCGGTACCGCGCGACCGCATCATCGACCTCCTCTGGCCCGAAGAACCCCCGGCCAGTGCCCGGAACACCGTTCAAGCGCTAGTGTCCAGGCTGCGTGCGGTGTTCCGCGGCGCGGGCGGGCCGGAGATCGTCTCCGAGGGGACCCGGTACCTGCTCAAGGTCGATCCGCGTCAGGTCGACCTGCACCGCTTCACCGAGCTGACCGCGCGAGCCCGCGACGCCGACGACGAGACCGCCGTCGAGCTTTTGGACGAGGCGCTCGGTTTGTGGCGCGGCGAGGCGTTGTCCGACGTGGTGAGCGGCGAGGTCGCCCAGCGGCTCCGCGGCGGTATGCACGAAGCACGCTGGACGGCGCTGGAGGATCGGGCCGAAGCGCAGCTGCGGCTCGGCCGCGGCAGGCAGGTCCTCGCGGAGCTGACCGAGCTGGTCGCCGCGCATCCCCTGCGCCAGCGGTTCGTCGGGCAGCTCATGCTCGCGCTGCACCGCGAAGGCCGCACCGACGACGCCCTCGAAGCCTTCCGCGCTCTGCGGGGCCGGCTCGGCACCGAGCTGGGTCTCGATCCCTCGCCGGAGCTGCGGCGGCTGGAATCCGCCATCCTCGGCGCCGATCCCGCGCTGGAACCCGCGACCCGGCCCGAGCCGGTCCGCCCGGCCCAGCTGCCGCACGACGTCCGGGGGTTCGCCGGGCGGGCGGCCGAGCTGGAGCGGCTCGACGAGGCGACCCGGCACCCGGGCGAGGGCACCGACATCTGGGTCATCAGCGGGACCGCCGGGGTCGGCAAGACAGCGCTCGCCGTCCGCTGGGCCCACCGCGTCCGCGACTCCTTCCCCGACGGCCAGCTCTACCTCGACCTGCGTGGTTTCGACCCCGACCACGAACCGCTCACCCCGGCCGTCGCGCTCACCCAGCTCCTGCAGGCGCTCGGCACCGCGCCCAAGGCGATCCCGCCGGACACCGACACACGGGCAGCGTTGCTCCGGTCCCTCCTCGCCGACCGCCGGGTGCTGCTGGTGCTCGACAACGTGCGCGACAGCGGCCAGGTCCTGCCGCTGCTGCCGCCTTCCGGCACCGTCCTGGTCACCAGCCGCCAGCGGCTCGGCGACCTCATCGCCCGCACCGGCGCCCGCGCGCTCCCGCTGTCCGTGCTGCCCGCCGAGGACGCGCGGCACCTGCTGGAAGCCGTGCTGGGCAGCGAAACCGTCGCCGCCGAGGCCGTCGCGGCCGCCGAACTGGCGCGGCTGTGCGGGCATCTCCCGCTCGCCCTGCGGATCGCGGCGGCCAACCTCGGTGCCAGTGGCGAACCCGAGATCGCCGAACTCGCCCGCGAGCTGGCAGGCGGTGACCCGCTGGCGGAGCTGACCGTCGACGGCGCCGAGGAAAGTGCCGTGACCACGGCGTTCGGTGTCTCCTACCGGGCGCTTCCCGAGGAGCACCGGGAGCTGTTCCGCCGTCTCGCGCTCGTTCCGGGCCAGACGTTCACCGCTCCCGTGGCGCAGGCGCTGACCGGTGTCGCGCACTCGAAGGCGAACCAGCAACTCAAGGCGCTCGCGGCGGCGCATCTGGTCGAGCGCTACACCCCGGGGCGCTACCGGTTCCACGATCTTCTCCGCAGTTTCGCGGCGGGACGCACGCTCTCGGAGGACTCGAAGGCCGACCGTGACGCCGCGGAGAGGCGGCTCTTCGAGAGCTACCTGAGTACCGCCGACGCCGCGGGGCGTGTCCTCATCCCGCATTTCCTGCGCCTGCCGCGCGAAGAACCGGCGGACAAACCCTTCGCCGACACCGAAGAGGCGCTGGCCTGGCTGGACGCCGAGTGGCCGAACCTGGCCGCCTCCGTCGAGCACAGCGCCGAACACGGCCCGCCCGAGTTCTCGTGGCATCTCGCCGACGCGCTCCGCGCCTTCTTCCACCAGCGCGGGCATCACGCGGAATGGATCGACACGGCCTCGACCGCGCTCCAGGCCGCCCGCCGCAGCGGCGCCGGGCAGGCACAGGCCGCGATGCACCTGAGCATCGCGCTGGCCTGCGTCAACAGCGGCCGCTACGACGAAGCGCGCGAACACCTCACCAACGCCCTGCGCGGCGATCTCCTGGACGGCTGGGACGCGGGCCGCGCGGCCGTGCTCAACAATCTGAGCGCGGTGCACCAGCGGCTCGGCGACCCGCAGGAGGCGATCCGCTGCGGGCTGGAATCCCTGCGGCTGTGCGAAGAACTGAACATGCCCGCCGTCTCGATGGCGCTGGCGAACCTCGGTTTCCCGTACTGGCAGACGGGTCAGCTCGACGAAGCGCTCGCCAACTTCACTCGCGCGCTCGCGGTCTCCGAACGCGACGGCGCCCGGTTCAGCGTCGCGGTGTTACTGGTCGACCTCGGCAACGTGCACCGGGACCTCGGCCTTCTCGACGACGCCTACGACTTCTACACCCGGGCGCTCGCGGCCAACCGCGAGCTGGGCTACACCTACGGCGAGGCGACGGCGCTGTCCGGCAGGGCCGTGCTCGAAAGCAGGCGCGACCCGGGCGAGCAGAACCACGCGGACGCGCTCGAAGCCGTCGAGCTCACCCGCAAGATCGGCGACCGGGGCACCGAGGCCTGGACGCTGGCCGGGCTCGGCGAGGTCTGCCTGCGGCTCGGCCGGCCGGAGGAAGCCGCGGAGCACTACCGGCTCGCGTTGTCCATCGCGCGGACGACCAGCTTCTTCTGGTGCGAAGCCGCCGCCCGGACCGGGCTCGCGGAAACCCTGCTGAAACTGGGAAAGCTCGCGGAAGCCCGGACACACGGCGAACTGGCACTGGAACTCGCCGCGCGCTCCGGCTACCGGCTCGTCGAGGAACGCGCGAAGCTGATCCTGGACGAGCTTTAGTCGTTGGTGTCGTACGACTTCACACTGGCGGCGATCGCCGCCGCGATCGCCGTCAGGACAGCGAGGATGATCGTCAGTGCCATGGCAGTGCTGTCGCCGTCGTCGAAGCTGAAGAGCCACTTCGCCTGAGCGCCGAACGGCGTGCCCCACACCAGGGGCGTCCCCACGAAGACCGCCACCACGTAGAACAGGCAAAGCCCGCACAGGGTCCAGGCGCCGGGAATCCGGCGGGCGAACGTGAACGCCGCCGCGATCACCAGGACCACGGCGGAGATGACGCCGCTGGCCATGTTCTGCACCGTGATACCCGGCGGGCGACCGTCCGCCTCCGCGGCGACGACGACGTTGTAGAGCGCGAACCAGACGAGCATGGCAGCGGCGAGCAACGCGAGGACGCCGGCTGTCACCGCTGCCGGCGTGTTGGCCCGCGGCTTGGGCCGCGCCGCCTGGCCCCACGGCGGAGGTCCGCTCGGCGTCGGCTGACCGGGCTGCGGAAAGCCGGGCTGCGGTGGATTCGGCTGCATCCGCACTCCTCGCGCGTTCGGCGGCACGGACCGGGCCGCCTGTCGTGGTTCGCGGTCACCGTAGCGAAAGTCGGCTCATGGTGGACCGTTCATGGCAGGAAACTGCCTTCGCGACACGGTGAGTCCGTGCGGCGCAGGGGGGCGAAGTCTGCCCCTGCCCGTGTCGCGAAAGCCACTTTCGCGACGTTGGATGTCCCGAAAGTGGCTTTCGCGACACGGCCTTGAGGGTTCGGCTGAGGAAACTCGACCTTCGCACGTGATACCGGCGGCAAGTACTCGTGACTGCGTCGGGTCGCTGGAGCCGACCGTGTCTCAGGGATGTACCGCCGGGTGCGCGAGTGGACGTCTCGCGTGATTGGACGGACGACACGTGTGATCAGAAGGCCGTCTCGCGTGATTGGACGGCCGACTCGGCGCGAGCCCCGGCCACGCGCGTGTCCGTCCATCCAGTCACGCGTGTCGTCCATCCAGTCACGCGTGTCGTCCGGTCAGACGCGGACCTCGTCCACGCGGACCGGGCGCCGTTCGCGGCGCGAGAGCTCGCACGCCTCGGCGATGTAGAACGCCTCCAGCGCGTCCGCCGCGCCGCACGGGCTCGGCGCGCGACCGGCGGCGACGTCGAGGAACGCCTTCAGTTCGCTGATGTACGCGGGACGGAAACGTTCCATGAAGCCGGGGTAGGCCGGGCCGGGCAACGGCTGGACGCCGGGTTCCACCGACGTCAGTGGCGCGCGGTCGTCCAGGCCCACCACGGCGTTGCCCGCCGAGCCGAGCACTTCCAGCCGGACGTCGTAGCCCGCGCCGTTGTAGCGCGTCAGCGAAACCACCGCCAGCGTCCCGTCGTCGAGCGTCAGCGTCGCGGCCGCGGTGTCGACGTCACCGGCGTCGGCGAAGAACCGCTCGCCCTTGTTGGCGCCGACCGCGTAGACCTCGACGACCTCGCGCCCGCTCACGAACCGGACGACGTCGAAGTCGTGCACCCCGCAGTCGCGGAACAGTCCACCCGAGTGCGCGACGTACTCGGCGGGCGGCGGTGCCGGGTCGAGCGTGGTCGCGCGCAAGGTGTGCAGCCAGCCGAGTTCGCCGGACGCCACCGCCGCCCGGGCCGCGGCGTAACCCGCGTCGAACCTGCGCTGGAAACCGATCTGCACCGGCACGTCCGCACCGGAGATCTTGTCGATCACCGCGATCGTTCCCGGGATGTCGGCGGCGACCGGCTTCTCGCAGAACACCGGGATGCCCGCGTCCACCGCCTTGAGGATCAGCTCCGGATGCGCGTCCGTCGCCGCGGCGATCACTAATCCGTCCAAAGAGGACGCGAAAAGCGAAGGGATGTCCGCCGCCGCTTCCACGCCGAGCTTCGCCGCGGCGGCCTGGGCACGAGCGGTGTCGACGTCGGCGACGACCACGGAGGAAACCTCGTCGAAGCTCTTCAAGGTCTCGGCGTGCGAAGTGCCGATCCGGCCGGTGCCGGCGAGTCCCAACCTCATGTGGTTACCTTTCTGGAGCGGCGGTGGTCGAACGGACCACCAGCGACGGGTGCAGCAGATGCCGGACCGGTTCGGCGCGTTCGCCCCGGATCCGTTCGAGCAGCGCTTCGACGGCCAGCCTGCCCATTTCCGTACGCGGCTGGTCCACAGTGGTCAGTGAGAGATGGCGCAGCGCGGCGAGCGAGGTGTTGTCGTAGCCGACCACGGACACGTCCTCCGGCACGCGCAGGCCCACCTCTTCGAGGGCGGAGATCGCACCGACGGCGTTGAAGTCGTTGCCCGCAACCAGGGCCGTCGGCATTCCGCCCATCGGTGGGTCGCTGAGCAGTTCGTGCACGGCCTTCTCCCCGGCGGTGTCCGTATGCTCGCTGTGCACGATGATCGGGTGCAGCCGGTGCCGCCGCATGGCCTGCTGATAGCCCCTGCGCCGGGCCGCCGCACCGGCCGCGAGCCCGCCGTCCAGATGGGCGATCCTCCGGTGTCCCAACGAGACCAGATGATCGACGGCGAGCGCGGACCCGGCCTCGCCGTCGTCGTTCACCGTGTCGACGCCCGCGGCGCGCGAAGTGCGCGACACCAGGACGACGGGACATTGCGCGGCCGCTTCCTCGATCGCCGAAGCAGGGACCACCGGCGACAGCAGGATCACCCCGGCGGGCCGGAAGGACAGCAGGCTCTTCAGCGCGGCACGCTCGCGCGCGGGACTGCGGCCGCCGGTGTTGAGGATCAGGTGGAACCCGGCCGCTTCCGCCGCCGCGTCCAGCCCCTCGACGACGTCGGCGAAGAACGCGTTGCGAAGGTCGGAGACCATCACGCCGAGGACGGTCGACGTCCGGCTCGCCAGCGACCTGGCCATCGCGTGCGGCTCGTACCCCAGTTCGTGCGCCGCGCACAGCACGCGCGTGCGCCGTTCGTCGGAGACGTTCGGCGCGTTCCGCATCACCAGCGACACGAGCGCACGGGACACTCCCGCCTTCGCGGCGACGTCCTCCATCGTCGGTCGCGCCATTTCCACCGTCCCCCTGCCCTTGACTTTACTGTGACGGACGCTACATGATTAGAGCGCTCTAATCAATAGAGCGCTCTAATCCGATCCCCGTCCCCACCGCTCCCACCGCAGGAGGCCGCCGATGACAGCGCCGACATCCCGGATCCGGATCGCCGCCGCCCCGATCTCCTGGGGCGTCTGCGAAGTCCCCGGCTGGGGCCGCGTGCTCGACGCGGAGACCGTGCTGGGCGAAATGGCGGAGCTGGGGGTGCGCGCCACCGAGCTCGGCCCGCCCGGCTATCTGCCGCGTGACCCGGCCGCGCTGCGTGAGCTGCTCGGCGGATACGAGCTGGAACTGGTCGGCGGTTTCCTCGCCGTGGTGCTGCATGAGGATCCCGAAGCCGCGTTGGCCGCGGCCGAGGAGTCCGCCGCGCTGTTCGCGGCCTGCGGTGGCGATGTGCTCGTGCTCGCCGCCGCCACCGGCCTCGACGGCTACGACGACCGGCCGAAGCTGAGCGAAACCGAATGGACGACCCTCGTCGAAACCTCAGGCGAGATCGAGAAGATCGCCGCGCGCCACGGCCTTCGCACCGTGCTGCACCCGCACGTCGGGACGCACGCGGAAACCGAGGAAGAGGTCGAGCGCTTCCTCGCCGATTCCGCGCTCCCGCTGTGCCTGGACACCGGGCATCTCCTGATCGGCGGGACCGACCCGGTCGCGCTGGCGAAGCGGCACCCCGGACGGGTCGGGCATCTGCATCTCAAGGACGTGCGCGGCGAACTCGCCGAAGACGTCCGCGCCGGCAGGCTTCCCTATGCCGAGGCCGTGGGTAAAGGTCTCTATGTCCCCCTCGGTGACGGGGACGTCGACATCGAAACGATGGTCAGGTCCGTCCACGAGGCGGGCTACGACGGGTGGTACGTGCTCGAACAGGACACCGCGCTGAGCGAGGGGAGCCCGGAGGATCTGCCGAAGCGGGACGTGGCCAGGAGCCTGGCGCATCTCGACGGAATCGTCAGCCGGCTCCCGGCTGCCAGGTAACGGAAGAAGCGAGGAGAGACGACGATGTCCCATCGCTTGAAAGCGGCTTCGGTGCTCGTGGCGGGGCTGTTGCTCCTGTCCGCGTGCACCGGGCCGAAGGCCGAGGTGAAACCGGCCGCGGGCGCGGGCCCGGAGACGGCGGAGCCCAGCGGGCCGCTGCGGGTCGCGGTCATCTCGCACGGCACGGCGGGCGACGCGTTCTGGAACGTGGTCAAGAACGGCGCCGAGGAGGCGGGCAGGCAACTCGACGTCCAGGTCGAGTACAACTCCGACGGAGACCCCGGCAACCAGGCCAAGCTGATCGACAACGCGGTCGCCCAGCGGGTCGGCGGGCTGGTGGTGTCGATGGCGAACCCGGAGGCGCTCAAGACCTCGATCGAGAACGCGGTCCGCGCCGGGATCCCGGTCATCACCATCAACTCCGGCGAGGACAAGAGCGCGGGCTACGGCGCGCTCACCCACGTCGGGCAGAACGAGACCATCGCCGGCGAGGAAGCCGGGAAGAAGTTCCGTGAGCTGGGCAAGAAGAAGCTGCTCTGCGTGGTCCACGAAGCGGGCAACGTCGGGCAGGCACAGCGGTGCGATGGCGCCAAGACCGGCTTCGCGGGCGACGTGCAGACCCTTCAGGTCGACATCAGCAACCCCACCGACGCCGAATCCCGGATCAGGGGCGCGGTGCAGACCGACTCCACCCTCGACGCCGTTCTGACGTTGAACTCCCAGGTCGCGGCGCGGGCGGTGAGCGCGATCAAGGCGGTCGGCTCGGCGGCCCAGGTCGGCACGTTCGACCTCAACACCGACGTGGTCGGCGCGATCAAGGCGGGCGACGTGGTGTTCGCGGTCGACCAGCAGCAGTACGAGCAGGGCTATCTCCCGGTGCAGTTCCTCAAGCTCTACCGGGACAACGCGAACGTCGTCGGCGGCGGGAAGCCGGTGCTCACCGGGCCCGACCTGGTCGACAAATCCACTGTGGACACCGTCGGCAAGTACGTGCAAAGGGGCACGCGATGACCACCACCATGCTCGACGAACGGATCGCGAAACCCCGCCTGCTCGACAGGCTGGTCGTCCGCCCCGAGATCGGCGCGCTCCTCGGCGCCGTCGTCGTCTTCCTGTTCTTCACCCTCGTCACCGACCAGTTCTTCAGCGGTAGCGGCGTGGCGACCTGGCTCGACGACGCCTCGACGCTCGGCATCATGGCGGTCGCGGTGTCCCTGCTGATGATCGGCGGCGAGTTCGATCTGTCGGCGGGCGTGATGACGGCGTCCACGGCGCTCGTCACCGCGACGCTGGCGACTCAGGCCGGTTGGAACGTCTGGCTCGCGCTGTTCGCGTCGCTGGTCTTCGCCCTCGCGGTGGGCGCGTTCAACGGCTGGCTGGTGATGCGCACCGGTCTGCCCAGCTTCATCGTCACCCTGGGCACCTTCCTGGCACTGCAGGGGCTCAACCTCGGCGTGACCCGTCTGGTCACCGGCACCGTCCAGGTGTCCGGGATGCGGTCGGCCGACGGCTACGAATCCGCCGGCTTCGTCTTCGCGTCCACAGTGGACATGGGCGGGACCGCGTTCCAGATCTCCATCGTCTGGTGGATCGGGTTCGCCGTGCTGGCGGCCTGGCTGCTGGTGCGGACCCGCTTCGGCAACTGGATCTTCGCCGTCGGCGGCTCCGCGCAGAGTTCGCGCGCGGTCGGGGTCCCGGTGGTGCGCACCAAGATCCTGCTGTTCATGACCACCGCGCTCGCCGCGTGGCTGGTCGGCTCGATCAACATCCTGCGGTTCGCGAGCGTCCAGGCGAACCAGGGCATCGGGCTGGAGTTCCAGTACATCATCGCGGCCGTCATCGGCGGCTGCCTGCTCACCGGCGGGTTCGGTTCGGCGATCGGCGCCGCGATCGGCGCGCTGATCTTCGGGATGGCGCGGCAGGGCATTGTGTTCGCCCGCTGGGACAGCGACTGGTTCATGCTGTTCCTCGGCGTCATGCTGCTGTCCGCGGTCCTGGTCAACAACGCCTTCCGGCGGCGCGCGGAAAGGGTGCGGCGATGAGTCGTCTTCTCGAGGTCAAGGACGTCGGCAAGACCTACGGCAGCGTGATCGCGCTGCGCGACGTCTCCACCGTGGTCGACGCGGGTGAGGTCACCTGCGTCCTCGGCGACAACGGCGCGGGCAAATCCACCCTGATCAAGATCCTCGCCGGGGTCCACCAGCACGACAAGGGCGAGTTCCTGGTCGAAGGCGAGCCGGTGAAGTTCGCTTCGCCGCGTGAGGCGCTCGATCGCGGAATCGCGACGGTGTACCAGGATCTCGCGGTCGTCCCGCTGATGAGCGTCTGGCGGAACTTCTTCCTCGGCTCCGAACCGACGGTCGGCTTCGGCCCGTTCCGCGCGCTCGACCGGAAGAAAGGCCGCGAGACGACCAAGAAGGCGTTGTCCGACATGGGTATCGACCTGCGTGACGTCGAGCAGCCGGTCGGCACGCTGTCCGGTGGCGAGCGGCAGTGCGTCGCCATCGCACGGGCCGTGTACTTCGGGGCGAAGGTCCTGATCCTCGACGAGCCGACGGCGGCGCTGGGGGTCAAGCAGGCGGGCGTCGTGCTCAAGTACGTCGCACAGGCCCGTGACCGCGGGCTCGGGGTCGTGCTGATCACGCACAACCCGCATCACGCGTACCCGGTGGCCGATCGCTTCCTGTTGCTCAAACGGGGCGCGTCGCTCGGCGCGTACGAGAAGTCCGAGATCGATCTGGCCGAGCTGACCCGGCAGATGGCGGGCGGCGCGGAACTGGAAGCCCTCGAACACGAATTGCGAGCCGCGGAGTCCCCTTCATGACCGCTCTCGAAGCACTGACCGTCGGCCGGGTCGGGGTGGACCTCTACCCTGAACAGAGCGGCGTGCCGCTGGCCGGGGTCAGCACCTTCGCCAAGTCGCTCGGCGGCACCGCGACCAACGTCGCGGTCGCCGCCGCGCGGCTCGGCCGCTCGACGTCGGTGCTGACGAAGGTCGGCCCCGACGGCTTCGGCGAGTACGTGCGGCAGGCGCTGCGGGAGTTCGGCGTCTCCCCCGAGCACGTCGGGACGTCGGCCGGATTGCAGACGCCGGTGGTGTTCTGCGCGCTGGACCCGCCCGCGGATCCACCGCTGCTGTTCTACCGGTCCCCCATCGCCCCGGACCTGACCATCACCGAGAACGACGTGCCGTGGGACGTCGTGGAATCCGTTCCGCTGCTGTGGGTCACGGGCACCGGCGTCTCCGTCGAGCCGGCGCGCGGCACCCAGCGCAAGATGCTCGAACGGCGCGGACGCCGGTCGCACACCGTGCTGGACCTCGACTTCCGGCCGATGTTCTGGCCGGACACCGAGACGGCGCAGGAAGAGATCGGCTGGATGCTCGACCACGTCACGGTCGCCGTCGGCAACCGCACCGAGGCCGAGGTCGCCGTCGGCACGGCGGACCCCGACGAGGCCGCGTCCCGGATGCTGGCCAGGGGTGTCGAGCTGGCGGTGATCAAGAAAGGCGCGGACGGGGTGCTGGTGGCCACCGCCGAAGGCCGCTGGACCGTGCCGCCCCAGCGGGTCGAGGTCGTGTGCGGGCTCGGCGCCGGGGACGGTTTCGGTGGGGCGCTGATCCACGGTCTGCTGTCCGGCTGGGATCCGGTGCGCATCGCCACCTACGCCAACGCGGCGGGCGCGCTCGTCGCTTCCCGGCTCGCCTGCGCCGACGCCATGCCCACCGCCGACGAGATCGAGGAGTTGCTGTGAGCAAGCTGCACCGTCCACTCGGGACGCTTTCGGACGAGCGGGACCCGGTCCGGCTCACCCCGGATTCGGCGGGCTGGGACTACAGCGGCCTGCGGGTCCTGTCGCTGGCCGCCGGGGAGTCCAGGGTGGTGCGCACGGGCGAGTACGAAGCGTTCGTCCTGCCCCTGTCCGGCGCGTGCACCGTCCGGGTCGACGGGCAGGTCTTCGCCCTCGCCGGGCGGGATTCCGTGTTCACCCGCGTCACGGATTTCGCCTATGTGCCACGGGACGCCGAAGTCGAGTTGTCGACAGTCGCGGGGATCGAGGTCGCCCTGCCGATGGCCCGCTGCACCCGCCGTCTCGAACCGCGCTACGGGCCGGCCGAGAACGTGCCGGTGGAGGTGCGCGGCGCGGGACAGGCGACCAGGCAGGTCACCAACTTCGGCGTGCCCGGTGTCTGGGACCACGCGGACAAGCTGAACGCCTGCGAGCTGATCACCCCGGGCGGCAACTGGTCGTCGTATCCGCCGCACAAACACGACGAGGCGTCCGACTGCGAGGTCGTCAACGAGGAGATCTACTACTTCCGTATCGCGGGCCGCGACGGCGTGACTCCTTCGCGCGAAGGGTTCGGCCTGCACCGGACGTACACCGCCGACGGTGGACTGGACGAGGACGTCGCGGTCCGGGACGGCGACGTCTTCCTGATCCCGCGCGGCTACCACGGTCCTTGCGTCGCCGCGCCCGGCTATCCGATGTACTACCTGAACGTCCTGGCCGGGCCCGCCGGCGAACGGTCGATGGCCTTCTGCGACGACCCCGCGCACGGCTGGGTCCGCGAGACGTGGAACGACCAGGAGCTCGATCCGCGCTGCCCGGTCACGAGCCACGAAGGGCGGGTCTCATGAAGCTGACCACGGCACAGGCCCTCGTGCGCTGGCTGCTGGCGCAGCGGTCGGAAACCCTGGACGGCCGGGAGGTCCCGTTGTTCCCCGGGGTGTTCGCGATCTTCGGGCACGGCAACGTCCTGGGTCTCGGCACCGCGCTGGAAGAGCACCGGGACGAGCTCCCTGTGTGGCGAGGGCAGACCGAGCAGGGCATGGCGCTCGCGGCGGTCGGCTACGCCAAGGCCACGCACCGGCGGCAGGTCGGCGTGGTGACGTCGTCGATCGGTCCCGGCGCGCTGAACATGGTCACCGCGGCCGGGGTCGCGCACGCGAACCGGTTGCCGGTACTGCTGCTCCCCGGCGACACCTTCACCAGCCGCGCCCCCGATCCGGTGTTGCAGCAGGTGGAGCATTTCGGTGATCCGACGGCCACGGTCAACGACGCCTTCCGCGCGGTGAGCCGGTACTTCGACCGGATCACCCGGCCGGAGCAGTTGCTTTCGACGCTGCCGCAGGTCGCCAGGGTGCTGACCGATCCGGCGGACGCGGGGCCGGTGACGCTGGCGCTCCCCCAGGACGTGCAGGCGGAGACCTACGATTTCCCGGACGCGTTGTTCGCGCCGGTGACCCATCGCCCGCAGCGCCCGCGGCCCGATCGCCGGGCGCTCACCGAAGCGGCGGGCCTGCTCCGGGCGGCGCGGAAACCGTTGCTGGTACTCGGCGGCGGCGTCCGGTATTCCGGCGCGGGCGCGCGGGCGCTGGCCTTCGCCGAACGGCACGGCATCCCGGTCACCGAAACCACGGCGGGGCGCACCCTGGTCCCGCACGGCCATCCGCTGCACGCCGGCCCGCTCGGGGTCACCGGCTCGACCTCGGCGAACGTGCTGGCCGCCGAGTCCGACGTCGTGCTGGCCGTCGGCACGCGCTTACAAGACTTCACCACGGCGTCCTGGACGGTGTTCTCCCCGGACGTCCGGCTGATCACGCTGAACGCCGCCCGGTTCGACGCGGTCAAGCACGGTGCGCTGGCCGTCGTGGGCGACGCCGACGCGGGGCTCGTGGATCTGTCCGCCCAGCTCGAAAACTGGCAGGTCGATCCACTGTGGACGGAGCGTACCTCGGCGGAGCGCGCCCGCTGGGACGCGCATATCGACACCCTGCGCGCCGCTTCCGGCGAGGTGCCGACATACGCCCAGGTCGTCGGCGCGGTCAACGACCTCTCCGAACCGCACGACTACGTGATGACCGCGTCCGGCGGGATGCCGGGCGAGCTGATCGGCGGCTGGCGAGGTTCGGGCTCGATCGGTATGGACGTCGAGTACGGGTTCTCGTGCATGGGTTACGAACTGGCGGGTGCCTGGGGTGCGGCGATGGCGCATACCGAGGGCCTGGTCACCACGATGCTGGGCGACGGTTCGTACCTGATGCTGAACTCCGAACTGTTCTCGGCCGCCTTCGCCGGCCATCCCTTCGTGGCGGTGGTCTGCGACAACGACGGCTACGCGGTCATCGCCCGGCTGCAGGAGGGGCAGGGCGGCAAGCCGTTCAACAACCTCCTCGGTGACTGCCGGAGCGCGCACACCGCTCCGCCTCGGGTCGACTTCGCGCGGCACGCGGAGTCGCTGGGGTGCGCGGTGTTCACAGCGTCCACTGTGGACGACGTGCGGGCGGCGTACGCGAAGGCACGGGAAGCCGCGGTGGCCGAGCACCGGCCGGCGGTGGTCGTGGTGCGCACCCTGCCGGACGCGTGGACCGAAGCCGGTGCCTGGTGGGAAGTCGGCGTTCCGGAACACCTTTCCGGACGTGCGGACTTCGAGGAGAGCAAAGCCGGACAGGTCAGGTACTTGAAGAGCTGACGAGACGCACCGCCCGCACGAACGCTCCCACCAGCGGGCCGGTGCTCTCCTTCGGCCAGGCCAGCGCGATCCGCAGTGGCTCGATGTCGACGATCGGCCGCCACACCAGATCCGGATGCGCGTAGAACCTCGCCATCGACTCGGGCGAGATGCAGACCGCGTCGGTGGTGGCGACGAGTTCGAGCATCTCCTCCACGTTGCCGTTCTCCGGTCCCCAGTTCGGCGCCGAGCCGTCGGGACGCGGGTTGACCGCCCACCAGTCGACCCACTCGGGCGGAGCGTTGCGGGTCCAGAGCAAAGGCGCGTCGCGGAGATCGTGGATGACGACTTCTTCCTTGGCCGACAAGGGATGTGACGCGTTCATGGCGACCCATCGCCGTTCGGTCGCGACGACTTCGGCGTGCAAACCGGTCAGATCGGCGGGTAGCCAGACGAACGCGATGTCCGCGAGTCCGTCACGTAACGCCTGCGCCTCACCACCCCAGTCGAACCGCTTCGGTTCGATGGTCGCGTCGGCGTGGCGTTCGGTGAACAGGGTCCGCGCCCGCCGGGCGAGCGGGCCGCCGCCGGTCGCGACGAAGCCGACCCGCAGCACGTTGCCCGCGGCCGCGGCGGCCGTGCGCACGAGACGGCCGGTGAGCTGCCACTCGGCGAGAAGGCGGCGCGCGGCGGGCAGGAGGACCTCACCGGCGGCGGTCAGCCGGATCTCCGAGTTCCCCCGGGTGAACAGGTCCGTGCCGAGCCGGGACTCCAGTTGGCGGATCTGGCGGCTCAGCGACGGCTGCGTGACGAACAGGGCTTCGGCGGCCCTGGTGAAGCTCAGCTGTTCCGCGACGGCGACGAAATAGCGCAGCACCCTCGTGTCGACGTCCATGTCCCGATCCTCCCGATGCCCAGAACGTATGGGTACGGGCATTGGACCGCCGTGAGGTCCCGGTGATTGCGTGGACGGCATCCACTTCTGGAGGGAAAAGACCGTGGAAGACCGAAGGACACCGATCGACCGGGCGACGTTCCTGCGGGCAGGCGGCACGGGCGCCGCCGCGCTGCTGGCCACGTCCCTGACCGGCGGGACCGCCTCCGCCGTGCCGGAGCGGACCCGGGAGCACCCCAACGTCGCGCTGATCCGCCGTTACTACGAGGCGTACGGGTCCGGCGATCTCAATGCCCTCAAGCAGTTCTTCACACCGGACATCCGGTGGACGATCCCGGGACACCATCCGCTCGCCGGGACCAAGACCGGTGCGGACGAGGTGATCGCCTTCTTCGGCGAGCTCGCCCGTGCTGGATTCCGCGCGGAGGTGCTGTACCTCGCCGCGGACGGCGACCGGGTGGTCGATCTGCACCGCGGCTGGAGCACCACGCCCGCCGGGCTGGACATCACCTGGGTGCTCGCCTATCGCATCCAGGGCAGGCGGATCGCCGAGGCGATCAACTTCGCGTCCGACCAGCACGCCGCCGACGCGTTCTTCTGGCGGCGATATCCGCTGGCACGGATTCCCGACCGTCTCGCCAAGGGCTGAGCGATGGACACCTCACGCAGACGAGTGCTGACCGCGGGTGCCCTGGGGCTCGCGGCGACGGCCATGGCGCCGACCGGCGCGGCCGCCGCCGCGGAACGGTCACGAGGCCGGTTCGACGGCAAAGTCGTGCTGATCACCGGCGCGACCTCGGGTATCGGTGCCGCCACGGCGCGGGCGATGGCGGACGAGGGTGCGAAGGTGTTCTTCTGTGGCCGCCGCGAAAAGCTCGGCCAGGAGGTGGCGGCCGGAATCCGGGCGCGGGGCGGCGAGGCGACCTTCCGCCGCGCGGACGTCCGGGTGGAGGCCGACGTGCGCGGTCTGGTCGACCAGTGCGTGCGCCGTTACGGCCGCTTGGACATCGCCGTCAACAACGCGGGGATCGAAAGCCCGCGCGCGGTACCGCTCGCCGAGCAGACCCTGGCCGACCTGGAGGACGTCTGGCGCACCAACACGGCCGGGGTCTTCCTCGGGATGAAGTACGAGATTCCGCGGATGCTCGCGCAGGGTGGTGGCGTCATCGTCAACACCGCCTCGATCTCCGCGGAGGTCGGGTTCGCCACCATCGCGCCCTACAACGCGAGCAAGCACGGTGTCACGTCGCTGACCAAGGTCGCGGCGCTCGAGTACGCGGACAAGAACATCCGGGTCAACGCCTTCGCTCCGGGCGCCGTGGACACCCCGATGCTCCGCCGCGCCGCGGAGGCCTTCGGCCTGACCTACGAACAGATCGCGCAGGACTATCCGATCAAGCGCATCGTGCGGCCGGAGGAGATGGCGACCGTGGTGATGTGGCTCAGCTCCCCGGATTCGAGCGCGGTGACCGGGACCGACGTCGACGCGAGCGGCGGTTACCTGACGGGCTGACTCACTTCACGAAGCTGGCGAAGTAGCCGGCCGCCATGTCCTCGTCGCCGTGTCCGGCCGCGGACGCGCGGGCGAAGCGGGCTCGACCGGCCTCGACGGCGTCCAGCCGGACACCCGCGCGGGTCGCGGCTTCCAGCACCAGCCGGGAGTCCTTCTCGGCGTTGTCGACCGAGAAGGCGGTGGTGTAGTCGTTCTCGAGGATCGCGGTGGATTTCGCCTGGAAGTAGCCGTTGTCCATCGGGCCTCCGGTGACGACGTCGACGAAATGCCGCGGGTCGACACCGAGCCCTTCGGCCAGCGAGAGTGCTTCGCCGACGCCGTGGGTCAGCGCGATCACCCAGGTGTTCAGCACCAGTTTGAGCCTGCTCGCCGCGCCGGTGCGGCCGTCTTCGCCGACCCACAGCGTGCGCTTGCCGATGGCGTCGAACAGCGGCTGGACGGTCTCGCGGGCCTCGGCGGCGCCCGCCGCCAGGACGATCAGCTGGCCCAGCTCGGCGGGCTGGCGGGTGCCCTGCACCGGCGCGTCGACGAAGACGAGGCCGTGCTCGTCCGCGTACGCGACCAGTTCGTCGACCGCGTCGCCGACGGTGCTGAGCTGGACCCAGATCGTTCTGGCGGCGGGGCCTGCCGCACGGATCGCCTCCAGTACCGCCGGGCCGTCGGTGAGGACCGTGATCACGACCGGCGCGCCCTCCACGGCCTCCGCGGCGCTCGCCGCGACCCGGACACCGTCCCCGGACAGGGCTTCGGCCTTGGCCGGGGTGCGGTTCCAGGCACGGACCTCGAACCCGGCCTTGCTCAGGTTGCGGGCGACCGGGGCACCGATGATTCCGGTGCCGAGCACCGCGACGGTCTTCGTCATGACTTGGCTTGCTCCCTGTCAGTAGTGGAATGGTCGTTAAAAATCCGGCGCGAAACCCGGAAGTCTCACAACGCCTGGACGGTGGTTTCGACGATCTGGGTGAGCGCCCGCCGGTCCGCGGTCTTTCCCAGCACCCGCATGCCGTACATCGCGGCGAGCGTGAACCGCGCCAGCGCCCGCGGGTCCCGGTCCGGGCCGATCTCGCCCGCCTCCCTCGCGGCGGCGAAGGCGGCGTGGAAGGCGTTCTCCACCCGTTCGAAGTCGTGGCGGACACGGGCGGTGACCTCGTCGTCGATCCCGCCGAGCTCGATGGCGGCGTTGACGGCGAGGCAGCCGCGATGCGCGGCCGAGGGGTCCAGCTCGTCGTCGGCGACGTCCATCAGGACCCGCCTGATCCGCGCCCGGATGGACTCCGGCCCGGCCAGCATCTCCTCGATGCGGACGGCCGTCGTCTCCTCGTACCGGCGCAGCGCCTCGCTGAACAGCTGCCGCTTGCCCGAGAACGTGTTGTACAGGCTCCCCCGGCCCAGCCCGGTGCCGTCGACCAGATCCTGGGCCGACGTGGCCGCGTATCCCTTGCGCCAGAACGTACTGACGGCGGCATCGAGCACTTCGGTGGGATCGAATCCCTTGGGGCGGGGCATGGCCGCAGCATGCCACGTTTTGTAACGATCGGTCAAATACGGGCCGGGACCTCAGTGTCCGAGCAGGCGCCGGATCTCGGTGACGGCCGCGCGGCCGGCCCGGTTCGCGCCGACCGTGCTCGCGGAAGGGCCGTAGCCGACGAGGTGCAGCCTCGGTTCGGCGACGACGCGGGTGCCGTCCATCCGGATGCCCCCGCCGGCCGCCCGCAGGCGCAGCGGCGCGAGATGGTCGATCGCGGCGCGGAACCCGGTGGCCCACAGGATGACGTCGGCGGGCTCGAAGGTGCCGTCCGCCCACTCCACGCCGTCCGGCGTGATCCGCTGGAACATCGGGTGCCGGTCGAGGATCCCCGCGTCGAGGCCGGCGCGCACCTCGGGCGTCACCGCCAGGTCGGTCACGCTGACGACGCTCTTCGGCGGCAGGCCCTCGCGGACACGCCGATCGACCTTCGCGACGGCCTCGCGGCCCCAGTTCTCGTTGAACGGCTCGTCCCGCCACACCGGCGGGCGCCGGGTCACCCAGCGCGTCGAGCGCGCGAACGGCGCGATCTCCAGCAACAGCTGGACGGCCGACGAGCCACCGCCGACCACGACGACGCGTTTCCCGCGGAAGTCCTCGACGCCGGTGTAGTCGGCGGTGTGCAGCTGACGGCCGCGGAAGGTCTCCTGCCCCGGATAGTGCGGCCAGAACGGCCGGTCCCAGGTGCCGGTCGCGCTGATCACCGCGCGCGCGGCCCAGGTTTCCGCCGCGCTCGCCACGACCAGCCGGTCGCCCTCGGCGCTGACCGACAGGACGTCGACGGGCCGGTGGACCGGGAGGTCGTAGGTGCGTTCGAAGCGGCCGAAGTAGTCGGAAACGACGTCGGCCGCGGGCAGCTTCGGATCCGGGGTGCCGAAGGCCATCCCGGGGAGGTCGTGGATGCCGTGGACCTTCTCGACGATCAGCGAAGGCCAGCGGTACTGCCACGCGCCGCCGGGCCGTTTGCCGTGGTCGAGCACGACGAAACCCGTCTCGTTGGCGAATCCCGCGCGGCGCAGGTGGTACGCCGCCGACAGACCGGCCTGCCCCGCCCCGATCACCGCCACGTCGACTTCGTGATCCGCCTTCATACCGGGTTCAACGGCTCCCGGAAGCAGCTATTTCCTTCTACGTCACTGTGTCCGCTGCGTCACAGCCCTCACGATGGCGACGATCAGGAGCACCCCGGCGAGCACCACCAGCACCGGCGCCGCCCGTTTGACGACGGATTCGCCCGCGTACTCCATCAGATCGATGGCTTCGCCCTCCGGCACCGGCTTCACCGCTTTCAACGGCGGGCGTTCTTCGGCCTTCTCAGGCTCAGGGGTACCGAGCTTGCCGGACAGGCAGTCCGCGAACGAGTCGAGGATCTTGCCGCCGACCTCGGAGATCATCCCGCGTCCGAACTGCGCCGGTTTCCCGGTGACCGCAAGCTCCGTGGCGACGGCGCCATGGGTGACGCCGTCCTTCTCGGTCAGGGTGAGCGTCACCGTCGCCGACGCCGTGCCCGCGCCGCGGGCGTCCTTCCCGGCGGCCTTGATGACCACCTTCTTCCCGTCGGCGTCCTTCTCGATGAACTGGCCGGTTCCCTTGTAGAGCAGGGAGATCGGCCCGAGCTTGACCTTCACCGTGCCTTTGAAGGCGTCCCCGTCGACTTCGGTGACGGTGGCACCCGGCATGCACGGCGCCACCCGTTCCGGATCGATGACGGCCTTCCAGACCTCGCCGACCGGGGCGGGAACGGTGAATTCGTGGTCGAGCCGCACGGGCCGACCTCCCTTCTGTGTCTCAGCTACCTGCCGCGGCGAGGACCGCCCGGCCGGTCAGCACCCGCGCGAGGTGCTGCCGGTATTCGACGTCGGAGTTGCCGTCGGCCGTGGGATTCGTGCCCTCGGCTGCGCGTTCGGCCGCGGCGCGGATCGCCTCGGCGGTGGCCGCGCAGCCGACCAGCGCCTCCTCGACCCCGGCCGCCCGCACCGGCGTCGAACCCATGTTGGTCAGCGCGACCCGCGCCTCCTCGATGGTGCCCGCCTCGGTGCGGACACAGGCCGCGACCGCGACCATCGACCACGCCTGCGCGACCCGGTTGAACTTCTCGTAGTGCGCGTGCCAGCCGGTGTGCTTCGGCACCCGGACCTCGACCAGGAGTTCGTCCGCGGCGAGCGCGGTGGTGAACATGTCCTGGAAGAAGTCCGCGGCGGCGACCGTCCGCCGCCCGCCCGGCCCGGCGACGACGAGTTCGCAGCCGAGCGCGAGAACGGGGGCGAGCAGGTCACCGGCGGGATCGGCGTGCGCGATGGCGCCGCCGAACGTGCCGCGGTGGCGGATCTGCGGATCGGCCACCGTGTCGGTGGCGGCCTTGAGCAACGCGGCGTGCTCGGCGACCAGCGTGTCCCGCTGGACGTCGTAATGCGTGGTCATCGAGCCGATGACCAGCGCGTCGCCGTCCTCGCGGACGCCGCGCAGCTCGGCGACCTTCCCGAGGTCGACCAGCGTGGTCGGGGTGGCGAGCCGCATCCGCAGCACCGGCAGCAGGCTCTGCCCGCCCGCCAGCACCTTGGCGTCCTCGCCCGCCTCGGCGAGCGCGCTGATCGCTTCGTCCACTGTGGACGGAGCGACGTACTCGAACGGGGCCGGGATCACTGGGCACCTCCGGTGGCGTCGATCGAACCGAGACCGCCACCGGCTTCGGAGCCGAGCCCGCCCGCGGCGGCCGACCCGTGCTGGATGGCGTGCCAGACCCGCATCGGGGTCAACGGCATTTCGATGTCGTTCACCCCGAAGTGCCGGACGGCGTCGACAACGGCGTTGACCACCGCCGGGGTCGAGGCGATCGTGCCCGCCTCCCCGACTCCCTTGGCGCCCAACGGGTTCGTCGTCGACGGGGTCTCGGTGCGGTCGGTGGTGAAGCTGGGCAGATCCGCCGCCGACGGGAGCAGGTAGTCGGCGAAGGTCCCGGTGGTCAGCGTGCCGCCTTCGTCGTGGACGGCCTCCTCGAACAACGCCTGGGCGATGCCCTGCGCGAGCCCGCCGTGCACCTGGCCTTCGACGATCAGCGGGTTGACGGCCACGCCGACGTCGTCGACGCAGACGTAGGAGCGCAACCGCACGCGCCCGGTCTCGGTGTCGACCTCGGCCGCGCACAGATGCGTGCCGTGCGGGAACGAGAAGTTCTCCGGATCGAACGTGTCCGACGAGTCCAGCGAGGGCTCGACGCCGTCCGGCAGGTTGTGCGCCGAGAACACGGCCCACGCGATGTCCTGGATGGACGTCGAGGAATCCGTGCCCTTGACCGAGAACTTGCCCGCCGAGAATTCGAGGTCGTCCTCGGAGCACTCCATCAGATGCGCCGCGATCGGCTTGGCCTTGGCGAGGACCTTGTCCGCCGCCTTGACCACCGCGATTCCGCCGACCACCAGCGACCGGGAGCCGTAGGTGTCCATGCCCTTGTGCGAGGACTGGGTGTCGCCGTGGATGACCTCGATGTCCTCGAACGGGACACCGAGTTTGTCGGCGACGATCTGGCTCCACGCCGTCTCGTGGCCCTGGCCGTGCGCGGAGGCGCCGGTGATGACCTCGATCTTGCCGGTGGGCAGCACGCGGATCTCCGCGTGTTCCCAGCCGCCCGCCGCGTAGTCCAGCGAGCCGAGCACCCGCGACGGCGCGAGACCGCACATCTCGGTGAACGTCGAGATGCCGATACCGAGCTGGACCGGGTCGCCCGATTCCCGCCGTTCCTTCTGCTCGCGGCGGAGGCCGTCGTAGTCGAAGAGTTCCTTGGCCTTGGCGGTGGCGGCCTCGTAGTTGCCCGAGTCGTAGGTCAGCCCGGCCACCGTCGTGAACGGGAACTCCTCGTGCTTGATCCAGTTCTTCTCGCGGATCTCCATCGGGTCCATGCCGAGTTCGACGGCGAGTTCGTCCATCATCCGCTCGATCCCGAACGTGGCCTCCGGCCGCCCGGCGCCGCGATAGGCGTCGGTGAGCGTGGTGTTGGTGAACACGTTGGTGCAGGCGAAGTGGTACGCCGGGAACTTGTAGATCGCGTTGAACATGAACGCGCCGAGGATCGGCACGCCGGGGCCGACGAGACCGAGGTACGCGCCCATGTCGGCGAGCAGTTCGACCTTGAGGCCGGTCACCGTGCCGTCGCGGTTCGCGGTGATGGTGATGTCCTGGATCTGGTCGCGGCCGTGGTGGGCGGCGACCATCGTCTCCGAACGGGATTCGTTCCACTTCACCGGTTTGCCGAGTCGCTTGGCGATGAGCGTCGACATCATCTCTTCGGGCAGCACGGCGATCTTGCCGCCGAACCCGCCGCCGACGTCGGGCGCGATCACCCGCACCTTGTGCTCGGGGAGCCCGAGCGTGGCCGCGGTCATCGTCTTGAGGATGTGCGGGACCTGGGTGGCCGACCACATGACCAGCTGATTGCCCGTCGGGTCGACCACGCACGCCCGCGGTTCCATGAACGCCGGCACCAGGCGCTGCTGGCGGAACCGCCGCTTGAGCACGACCTCGGAATTCGAGATCGCGTCCTCGACGCTGGAACCCGTTCCCGCGTCGGCGGAATCGAAGACCCAGACCGCGTTCTGGTTGGTGCCGAGATCTTCATGCACCAGCGGCGCGCCCTCGGCGAGCGCGTTCTCCAGACCGAGGACGACCGGCAGTTCGTCGTAGTCGACGTCGATCATTTCGAGGGCGTCGTGCGCTTCGGCCGAGGTGCGGGCGACGACCACCGCGACCCCCTCACCGGCGAAGTTCACCGTGTCCGAAGCGAGGATGGGCCGCCTCGGCGATTTCATGTCGGGCGTGATCGGCCACGCGCACGGCATGCCGATGGCGCCCTCGGGGTCGAGGTCCTTCCCGGTGAAGACCGCGACCACGCCGGGCGCGGATTTCGCCTCGGTGACGTCGATCGAGACGATCTTGGCGTGCGCGAACGGGCTGCGGAGCACCGCGAGATGCAGCATGCCGGGCAGGGTCAGGTTGTCGGTCCAGCGGGTCCTGCCGGTGATGAGGCGTTCGTCCTCCTTGCGGCGACGGGACTTGCCGACCTCCGGCTCGATCGTGGAGGTCATCACTCACCACCCGCGCCGACACGGGAAGCGGTGTCCGAAGCGAGCCGCTCGGCTTCGGGGCCGGCACCGGGCCGCATCTCGTGGGCGGCGTCGCGCACGGCGCGGACGATGTTCTGGTAGCCCGTGCAGCGGCACAGGTTGCCTTCGAGTCCTTCGCGGACCGCCTTCTCGTCCGGATCGGGATTGTCGGCGAGCAGGTCGATCGACTGCATGATCATGCCGGGAGTGCAGAAACCGCACTGGAGCGCGTGGTTCTCGTGGAAGGCCTTCTGCACCGGGTGCAGTTCGCCGTCGCGGGCGAGTCCCTCGATCGTGGTGACCTCGCAGCCGTCGGCCTGGACCGCGAGTACCGAACAGGATTTCACGCTGTGCCCGTCGAGGTGGACGGTGCAGGCGCCGCAGTTGCTGGTGTCGCAACCGACCACGGTGCCCACCTTCCCGAGCCGTTCGCGCAGATGGTGCACGAGGAGGGTCCGGGGCTCGACGTCGTCTGTGTAGCTGGTGCCGTCGACGGTGACGGTGATGCGCATCAGGCCTCCAAAAGCAAGAGAAACCCCGCGCTGGTCCGGGGTCGTTCGGGAGCGGCCGGTCATTCGGTTGTCACGGACCGACCCCGGAGCGACCGTGATCGGACTCACAGTCGAGCGTGCTACTCAGCGCCTGCCAGGGCAACCCCCACCAGGGGGTGACTCGCGAACGGCTCCGCAGATGCGGTTGTAATGAGGGAAAATCGGTGCAGATGCGGGGGAAGCGCGAGTGTCCATTCGGTACAGGGGGTCGTGAGTGGCGATTCGGGTTCTAACCCGAATCGCCACTCACGACCACGCCGGCGGCCAGACGGCGTTGGCCCCGGTGACCACGGTGGCGACCCGGTCGCCGGGGAGGTCGTGCACGGTCAGGGCGGCCAGTCCGGCGGCCCCGGCGGGTTCCGGCAGGACACCGAGGGTTTCCGCGCCCAGCCGCATGGCCGCGCGCAGATCGTCGTCCTCGACCAGCACGAAGTCGTCCACCAGCGACCGCAGGCGCCGGACGGATTCGGGTTCCGGGGTGCGGATCGAGATACCACCGGCGAACGAGTTCACCCGGTCGACGGTGACCGGCTCACCGGCCAGCCAGCTCGTCGCCATCGCCCGCGCCGACGTGGTCCCGACGCCGACGACGCGGACGTCCGGCGTGTGCGCCTTGAGCCAGAGCGCGACGCCGGCGATCAGCGCGCCGTCGCCGACCGGGAGCACGACCGTGTCGATCGCGCCCGCCGCCACCAGTTCCAGCCCGATCGTGCCCGCCCCTTCGGAGATCGCGGGATCACGGCCGTCGACCACGAACACGCGGTCCGGCGCTTCGGCGGCGAAGGCGGCCGCGGCGACCTTCACCTCGCCCTCGACCCTCCGCACCCGCGCCCCCAGGGTCTTGATCCGCCGCAGTTTGACCGGGGAGACGTCGGCCGGGACGAACACCTCGGCCCGCAATCCGCGTTTCCTGGCGGCGTACGCGACGGCCTGCCCGAAGTTGCCGCTGGTCCCGCACACCATCGTGGTCCCCGGCTCCAGCCCGGCGGCGAAGTAGTCCGCGCCCCGGCCTTTGAAGCTGCGCAACGGATTCAGCGTCTCGATCTTCACCAGCACGGAACGGCCGAGCCGTGCGTTCAGCTGTTCGTCGCCGTACTGCGGGGAGTTCAGGAAAACGGGATCGATCACCTTCGCCGCCTCGGCGACGTTGTCCAGCTTGAGGTCCATGACCCTCAAGCTAGGCCGGAGGCCGATCATGCCGATTGTAAATTTTCCCGCCCGCATGCAAAAATCTTGCGTGGCTCTCGACGAGATCGACCATCTGCTGCTCGACCTCGTCCAGGCCGACGCGGCGCGCCCCCTGCACGACTTGGGCGACGCCGTCGGCCTCTCCCCCAGCGCGGTGCAGCGGCGGCTGACCCGGCTGCGCGCCGCGGGTGTGATCCGCGCCGAGGTCGCCGTGCTCGATCCGGAGACGCTCGGCGCGGGGATGACGTCGGTCATCCTGGTCGCACTGACCGACGACGACGAAAAGCGCCACACGGCCTTCCGCGAGCGGATGCTGGCGGAGCCCCGCGTCCAGCACTGCTACAGCATCGTCGGGCAGTGGGACTACGTCGTCGTGCTGCTCACCCCGGATCTCAAGGCGAGCCGGTACCTGTCCAGGAAGCTGTTCGACAAGCACGTCAAACGGTTCGAGACCCTGCCCGCGTTCGAGGTGGTCAAATCGAGCCAGGCGGTGCCGGTGCCCGGTGTCAGCCGTGGATCCGGCCGCTGAGCTCGGCGAGCCGCGAGCCCGAACCGCCCCACCGCAGCGCGATGATCTCGGCCGCGATCGACACCGCGGTCTCCTCGGGGGTCCGCGCGCCGAGGTCGAGGCCGATCGGCGATGACAGCCTTTCGAGCTCCGCCTCGGTGACCCCGGCCTCGCGCAGCCGCGCGAACCGGTCGTCGTGGGTCTTGCGCGAGCCCATCGCGCCGACGTAGCCGACGTCGAGGCGCAACGCGACCTCCAGCAACGGAACGTCGAACTTCGGGTCGTGGGTGAGCACGGCGATCGCGGTCCGGCCGTCGACCCGGCCGGCGTCGGCTTCGGCCTTGAGGTAGCGGTGCGGCCAGTCGACGACGACCTCGTCGGCGTCGGGGAACCGGCTCTTCGTCGCGAACACGGGCCGCGCGTCGCAGACCGTGACCTGGTAGCCGAGGTACGCACCCATCTTCGCCATCGCGGCGGCGAAGTCGATCGCGCCGAAGACCAGCAGGCGCGCGGGCGGCTCGAAGGAGTTGACGAAGACCGTCATCCCCTCGCCGCGGCGCTGCCCGTCCGGCCCGTAGTGCAGGGTGCCCGTGCGGCCGCCGGCGAGCATGCCGCGCGCGTCGTCGACGACGGCGTCGTCCATCCGCGAGGAACCGAGCGAACCCGCGACACGATCCGGCCAGACGACGAGATGCTCGCCGACCATGCCCTCCCGCTCGTGCTCGATCACCGTGACCACGGCGACCGGCTGTCCACTGTGGACCGATTCGACGACGTCGCCGAGCTCCGGCATCGAGTCGCGGTCGATGTGCTGGACGTAGATGTCGATGATCCCGCCGCAGGTCAGCCCCACGGCGAAGGCGTCGTCGTCGGACACGCCGTAGCGCTGCAGCACGGGCGCGCGTCCGGCGACCACCTGCTGCGCGAGCTCGTAGACGGCGCCCTCGACGCAGCCACCGGAGACGCTGCCGGTGACCGTGCCGTCCGGGGCGACGAGCATCGCCGCGCCGGGGCTCCGCGGCGCCGACGAGAACGTCGCCACCACCGTGCCGACCCCCACCGTCTCGCCTGCCGCCCAGCGGCGGTGCAGTTCGTCCAGTACGTCACGCATCGGCGATCTCCACGAGAAGTCGTTCCAATGTGGCCAAACTGTGCCCGGCGAGCAGCCGATCGAGGTGCGGGAGCGCGGCCACGATGCCGGACTGCACGGGAGCGTAACCCGCCCGCCCCGCGTGCGGATTCACCCAGAATACGACGTGCGCGAGCCTCCGCAGCCTCGCGAGCTGCTCGCCGAGCAGGCCGGGGTCGCCCCGTTCCCAGCCGTCGGAGAACACGGTGACCACGGATCGCCTGGCCACACCGCGTTGTCCCCACCGGTCGAGGAACGCCCGCAAGGTCTCGCCGAGCCTGGTCCCGCCCGCGAAATCGGGGACCGCGGCGGCCGCGGCGAGCATCGCGTGCTCGGGATCGCGCAGCCGGAGCTGCCGGGAGACCCTGGTGAGCCGGGTGCCCAGGGTGAACACCTCGACCCGGCCGGGAGCGCGCCGCGCCACGACGTGCGCGAACCGCAGCAGGGAGTCGGCGTACGGCCCCATCGAGCCGGAGACGTCGATCAGGAGGACGACGCGGCGCGGTTTGCTCCCCTTCCGCCGGTACGCCAGGCGCACGGGCTCGCCGCCCCCGGCCAGCATCGCGCGGAGCGTGCGCGACGGATCGAGCGTGCCCCGCCGGGCGGCGCGACGGCGTGGGGACGGACGAACCGGGAGCGCCGGGCGCAGTTTCGCGAGCAGTTCCCGCAGGTGGGCGCGTTCGGCGACACTCAGCTCGGCGAGATCGCGGTGCCGCAGGATCTCTTCGTCGCTCGCCGCGACGCGGAGTTCGTCGGGCTCCGCGCCGGACTCGCCTTGGCCCGCCTGCGCGAGGGTGGCGATCCTGGCCCGCTTCGGGGCCGCTTCCCGGCTTCGCCGCCGCGGTCCGGTTTCCTTTTCGGTGAACCAGCCGTCGAACGCGGCGTCGTAGCGCGGGAGGTCGTCGGGATCCGCGCACAGCGTCAACCGGCCGGCCCAGTACAGCTGGTCCGGATCGGCCAGGTCGATCTCGCCGACGGCTCCGAGGTACGCCTGCACTCGGTGCGCGTCGCACGGCAAACCGGCTTCGCGCAATGCCTCCGCGAAGCCGACGAAGCCCGCCAGTGGATCGCTCACCCCTCCATTGTGCGCGCGTTTCGTCCTCTGGATGCGGTACTTGCGCGTGCAAGTACCGCATCCAGAGGACGAAACGCGCGTCAGCGGCGGGCGAAGACGGGGGTCTTCTCGCGCAGGGGACCCATGCCGCCCAAGAAGGCCGCGAGGGCGATGAGCCGCGGGAACCGGTCCGAGACGCGAAGCGGCAACGGCACGGTCCGCTCGTTCAGCGTCCCGTCGAGAGCGGGCTCGATGAGCCTCTTGTGCTCCTCCAGTTGCTGCTTCTGGGCGAGCGAGACGATCACGGATCGCCGTCGCTGCACGCGGGCGAGATCCCGGGCGGTCAGTGTCCCGCGCAGCAGCGGGGCGGCGAGGATCCGCGCGGCCGCCACGGCGTCCTGCACCGCGATGTTGACCCCCATTCCGCCGGCCGGTGACATCGCGTGCGCGGCGTCGCCGATGCAGAGCACCCGGCCGGAGTACCAGCGCGACAGCTTGGACATCCGCACCTTCAGCAGTTTGACGTCGTCCCAGCCGCGGATCTCGTTCACTTGCCGGTCGTTCCAGCCGAACAGGCCGCCGATCCGCTCCCGGAACCTGTCGATCCCTTCGGCGCGCTGCGCGGCGTCCTGCCCCTTCCGGATCAGGTACGACGTCTGGAAGTAGTCGCCGCGGTCCATGGTCATCCCGGCGAGCCCGCCCTCGAACCGGCCGAACACCTGCGCTTCCTTGCCGGTGTCCTCGAGTTTCGGCACCCGGACCCACCAGACGTCCATCGGCACCTCGTACTCCTTCGGCACGAGCCCCGCCTCGGCGCGGATCAGCGAGTCCCGGCCGTCACAGCCCACCACGAGCGGTGCGGCCAGTTCGCGTTCCTCACCGTCGGCGTCTCGATAACGCACGCCGCCGCCCTCGCGCAGACCGAGCACTTCGGCTCCCATTCGCAGGGTGAACGTCGGTTCCCCGGCCGCGGCTTCGGCGAGCAGGTTCAGGAAATCCCATTGCGGAACCATCGCGATGTATTTGTGCGGCCCCGGAATTCGGCTGAAATCGGCGGCGACGATGGTCGCGCCGCCGATCAGCAACCGCATCTTCTCCAGCCGTCGCGACGGCAATTCCGCGAAACGCGCACCGAGCCCGAGTTCGTCGAGCAGCATCAGCGTCGGCGGATGCACCGTGTCACCGCGGAAATCGCGAAAGAAGTCGTGGTGCTTTTCGAGAACGGTGACCTCGACCCCGGCCCGCGCCAACAGGAGCCCGAGCACCATCCCCGCCGGACCGCCCCCCACCACACAGCACTGTGTACGTTCCATGGTCGAGTTGTAGCGCGCGGAATGCCGCCGCCGCCATGGACCTAGGTCCTGTCGAGAGGCCGCCTCCTGGCCGACGCGTGTCGCGAAAGCCACTTTCGCGACGCCTGATGTCCCGAAAGTGGCTTTCGCGACACCGTCACCCTTTGCCTTACCTCTCGCGAAGTCCCGCGATGAGCACCCCGACCATCTTGCGCGCGTTGTAGCGCGGATCGCTTTCGGCGCCGATGCAGAGGTTCCCGACGCCGCGCATCACTTCGAGCGCCTCGAGATCGGAGCGGATCTCCCCCGCTTCCGCCGCCGCGCCGAGCAGCCGGGCGCACACCGGCAGGAGGGTGTCGAGGAAGTAGGTGTGCAGCGTCTCGAATCCGGCGTTGTCGGACTGCAGCACCGCCGCCAGCCCGTGTTTGGTGACCAGGAAATCGACGAAGAGGTCGATCCAGCGCCGCAACGCCTCATAGGGGGAGTCGCTCGACGCCAGCAGTTCCGGCCCCGCTTCGGCGCACGCGTCGACCTGATGCCGGTAGACGGCGACGATGAGGTCGGCCCTGGTCGGGAAATGCCGGTAGATCGTGCCCATCCCGACGCCGGCCTTGGCCGCGATGTCGCGGACCGGCGCCTCGACGCCCGAGGTGACGAAGACCGCGGCCGCGGCGTCGAGCAGGGTCTTCTCGTTGCGACGGGCGTCCGCGCGTTTGGACTTGGTGCCCTCTTCACTCATCACGCCACTCCTCTGCCAGCGGGCTTGCCAAACGGAACACTGCTCCGTATCGTTAGCGGAGCAGTGTTCCGCTTGCTTATTTTGCCATGGAGGACATCGTCATGCAGTACCGCACCTTGGGCAGGACCGGCGTGCAGGTCAGCACCCTCGCGCTCGGCGCGATGAACTTCGGCGCGATCGGGCGCACCACCCAGGACGAGGCCACCGCCATCGTCGACGCCGCCTTGGCCGCCGGTGTCAACCTGATCGACACCGCGGACATGTACAGTGCCGGGCAGTCGGAGGAGATGGTCGGCAAGGCCATCGCGGGCCGCCGTGAGGACATCGTGCTGGCCACGAAGGCGAGCATGCCGATGGGTGACGAGCGCAACCACCAGGGCGCTTCACGCCGCTGGCTGGTCACCGAGCTGGACAACAGCCTGCGGCGCCTCGGCGTCGACCACGTCGACCTGTACCAGATCCACCGCTGGGACCCGAAGACCAGCGACGAGGAAACCCTTTCCGCGCTGACGGATCTACGGCAGGCGGGGAAGATCCGCTACTTCGGTTCGTCGACGTTCCCCGCGTATCGCATCGTGCAGGCGCAGTGGGCCGCCCGCGAACTCCGTATGGGCCGCTACGTCACCGAGCAGCCCAGCTACTCGATCCTCCAGCGCGGGATCGAAGCGCAGGTCCTGCCGGTGACCGAGGAATACGGGATGGGCGTGCTCGCGTGGAGCCCGCTGGCGTCCGGCTGGCTGTCCGGCGCGGTCCGGGAAGGCCGGGAGATCAGCACGAACCGTTCGGCGGTCATGCCCCAGCGCTTCGACCTCGCCCGGCCCGCCAACCGGGCCCGGCTGGAAGCCGTCGAACGGCTGATCAAGGTCGCCGACCAGGCCGGGCTGACCCTGATCCAGCTCGCACTCGGCTTCGTCGTCGCGCATCCGGGGGTGACGAGCGCGATCATCGGCCCCCGCACGCTGGAGCACCTCGAGTCACAGCTCGCCGCCGCGGACACCGTGCTCTCCGCCGACGTCCTCGACGCGGTCGACGAGATCGTGGCCCCGGGCACCGACCTGGCCCCGGAGGAGAAGCACGACACCCCGCCCGCCTTGCTCGACGCGTCGCTGCGGCGCCGCTGATGCTCAGGCCAGCAGTTTGTCCAGCTTGGCCCGGACCCTGTCCAGGTCTTCGCTGTACTTGAGCACCGAACCGAGGGTCCGGGCGGCGGTCGCGGCGTCCAATTCGGACATCCCGAGCGCGAGGAGCGCCTGGGCCCAGTCAAGGGATTCCGCCACCCCGGGCGGTTTCAGCAACTCCATCGCGCGAAGCCGCTGCACCGCCGTCGCGACCTGTGTCGCGAGCGCCTCGCCCAGGTTCGGGATCTTGCGGCGCAGGATCTCGATTTCGCGGCCGAGGTCCGGATGTTCGAGCCAGTGATAGAGACAGCGGCGCTTCAGCGCGTCGTGCACCTCCCGCGTCCGGTTGGAGGTGAGCACCACGAGCGGCGGATGCTCGGCGCGCACCTCGCCGAACTCGGGGATCGTCACCGCGTTCTCGTCGAGGAGTTGCAGCAGGAAGGCTTCGAACTCGTCGTCGGCGCGGTCGATCTCGTCGACCAGCAGGACACAGGGCGCGGTCTGCAAGGCCTTCAGCAACGGCCGGGAGAGCAGGAAACGCTCGGTGTAGAGGGACTGTTCGGCGGCCTCGACGTCGAGGCCGCCGTCACCGGCGGCTTCCAGCGCCCGCAGATGCAGCAGTTGGCGGGGAAAGTCCCATTCGTACAGTGCCTGCGCCGCGTCGATCCCCTCGTGACACTGGAGCCGGATGAGCGGCATGCCGAGCGCTTCGGCCAGTCCCAGCGCGAGCGATGTCTTGCCGGTGCCCGGTTCGCCCTCGCAGAACAGTGGGCGGCCGAGCGCCACGGCGAGGAACCCGGCCGTGGCGATGCCGTCGTCGGCGAGATAGCCGACCGTTTCGAGGGCTTCGGCCAGTTTCTCGGGCGATTCGACGGTCACGTGCCGATCGTAAGCCTCGGTGAGCCGGAGATCAGCCCGGAAGATCCTCGCGGCGGTGGCCGAAGTCGCCCGCTGACGACGACTGGACGGTGTCGCGAAAGCCACTTTCGGGACATCAGACGTCGCGAAAGTGGCTTTCGCGACGTCGGTGAGCCGGAGATCAGCCCGGAAGATCCTCGCGGCGGTCCACGTCGTGCCCGGTGCCGAGGTCGCCGCATTCGACGAGCCGCAGGTCCTGGCGTCCCTTGAGCCAGTCGCGGGCGCCCTTGTCCCCGGACGCGCCCGCGACGATCTCCGGCCACCATCGGCGGCCGAGTACGACGGGATGTCCCGGAACGCCTTCGTACGCGGCACGCGCGACGGTGACTTCGCCGGCTCCGGCGGCGACCCGGCGGACCACTTCGGCGCCGACGCCGGGCAGATCCACGAGATGCACGACGACGGCTTCGGCATCGGTTCCGGTGAGCGCCCTCAGGCCGGCGCGCAAGGACGCGCCCATGCCGGACTCCCAGTCTTCGGCCACGACAGCGGCCTCGGGGGCGGGCAGGATCGCGCGGACTTCCGCGGCCGAAGCACCCAGCACCACCCGGACCGGCGCGCAACCCGCGTCGGTGAGCACGCGCAGCGACCGGACGACGAACGGCTCGCCGTCGAGGACGGCCAGCGCCTTCGGCCCGCCGAACCGGCGTCCGGCTCCGGCCGCGAGCAGCAGCCCGGCGACCTCAGCCATGCCGCGCTTTGGAGGGCGGCGCCGACGCCAGATCGGTCTCGATGGCGCGTGCCGCCGCGAGCAACGGCGGCAGCAGTTCCCGTTCGACCGACTCACGGGTGGTGCGGCTGGCGTGGGTGGAGAGGTTGACCGCGGCCACGACCCTGCCCCGCCGGTCGTGGATCGGCGCGGCGATCGAGCGGAGACCCTCTTCGAGTTCCTGGTCGACCATCGCGTAGCCCTGCTCGTGGACCCTGACCAGCTCGGCGCTCAACTCGTCCGGCCTGCTCTTGGTGCGCGCGGTGAGCTTGTCGAGCCTCGCCCCGGCGAGGTAGTCCCGCAGGTCGGCGTCATCGAGGCCGGCCAGCAGGACATGCCCCATCGACGTCGCGTGGGCGGGAAAGCGGGTGCCGACGTTGATGCTGACCGTCATGATCCGCGAAACGGCCACCCGGGCGACGTAGACGATGTCCGGGAGTTCGAGCACGGAGACCGAGCTCGACTCGTGCACCTCGGCGGAGAGCCGCTCCAGATGCGGCTGGGCGACCTCCGGCAGCGACAGGCTCGACAGATACGAGTAGCCGAGTTCGAGGACGCGCGCGGTGAGCGAGAAGTACTTGCCGTCCGTGCGCACGTACCCGAGGTCGACGAGGGTGAGCAGGAACCGGCGGGCGGCCGCCCTGGTGAGCCCGGTCGCGCGGGCGACGTCGCTCAGGGTGAGTTCCGCCGCGTCCGCGTTGAACGCCTTGATCACGGCCAGCCCGCGCTCCAGCGACTGGACATGATGCGCCCCGCGCTCGGTCACCTCGCCTTCGTCCATATGAGAACCCTAGGACGTGTCCGGTAACTCTGTTCGATGGGCTTCGTGATCCAAGTGGTTCCTGACGGTGCGGGCGGTTCAGCCTCGTACCGGGTTGTACTCGGCTGAACTGCCCGTGCCGTCAGGGACCGCTTGGGCGCGAAGACCGCGGACAGAGTTACCGGACGCGTCCTAGCCGCCTCCCGTTTCCTGGGCGGCAGGCTCACCGAGTTCGGCCAGGACCCGCTGCGCGACGGCGAACGCGGCGTTGGCTGCCGGGGCACCCGCGTACACGGCGGTGTGCAGCAGGACCTCGGAGATCTCCTGCGCGGTGAGTCCATTGTGGACGGCGGCCCGGACGTGCATCGCGAGCTCGTCGTGGGCGTGCAGCGCGGTGAGCGCGGCCAGGGTGACGCAGCTGCGGGTCTTGCGGTCGAGCCCGTCCCTCGACCAGACCGATCCCCAGGCGCCCCGGGTGATGTAGTCCTGGAACGGGCGGCTGAACTCGGTGGTGCGGGCGACCGCCCGATCGACGTGCTCGTCCCCGAGGACCTCGCGGCGCACCTTCATGCCGGTCTCGTAGGTGTCGTCGGTCATCGGGCGGCCTCCAGGTGTTCGAGGATCAACGCGGTGAACCGCTCGGGCTGTTCGAAGCTCCCGAGATGCGCGGCGCTTTCGACGACTTCGAGCCGCGCGTCGGGGATGCCGCCCGCGATCACCTCGGCGTGCTCGACCGGGGTGGCCGGATCCTCGGCCCCGGCGATCACCAGCGTCCGCGCCGCGATCTTGGGCAGGTCACCGACGAGATCCATCGTTTCGATGGCCTGGCAGGACGACGCATAACCCTCCGCGGGAACGCCGGCGATCATCTCGCGCAGGTACGCGGTCCGCTCGGGGTGGGCGGCGGCATACCCGGCGGTCAGCCAGCGGCCGACCCCGGCCTCGGCGACCGCGGCGGTGCCCTGCTCGCGGACCGTCTTCGCCCGGTCCGCCCACATGCTCGGCGGCCCGAGCTTCGCGGACGTGCAGCACAGCACGAGGCTCGCGATCCGGTCCGGCGCGTTCACCCCGAGCCACATCCCGGTCATCCCGCCGAGCGAGAGCCCGACGACGTGGGCGCGCTCGGCCCCGTGCTCGTCGAGCAGCGCGATCAGGTCGCCGCCGAGGTCCGCGAGGGTGTACGGCCCGGGCGGGACGGGTGACGCGCCATGCCCGCGGGTGTCGTACCGGATCACCCGGAAACCCTTCTCCACCAAGGGTTTCACCTGCGGTTCCCACATGCGGTGATCGCTGCCGAGCGATCCGCTGAACACCACGACGGGGCCGTCCGCGGGCCCTTCCGCGACGCTGTACACCGGCTCAGACATCGAAGAACACCGTCTCCCCCTCGCCCTGCAACCGGATGTCGAACCGGTAACCGTCGCCGTCCTTGGTGGCGACCAAGGTGCCCCGGCGGGCCTCCGGGACCGACGCCAGCACCGGATCCCCGGAGTTGTCGTTGTCCTCGAAGTAGATCCGGGTGACCACCCGGTGCAGGAGTCCGCGCGCGAACACCGAGACGTCGATATGCGGCGCCTGCGTGCTGCCGGCCGGACCGGGCAGGGAGCCGGGCATGATCGTCCGGATCTCGTAGTGGCCGCCCGGATCGGTGGGGCAGCGTCCGAAGCCCCGGAACCCGCTCGCGACCGCTCCACGCGGGTCGTCGGGGTGGTCGAACCGGCCCTCGGCGTCGGCCTGCCAGGTCTCGATCATCGCGTCCGGCACCGGTTCGCCCGCGCCGTCGAAAACGCGGCCGTGGATCCGGACCGCGGCGGGCTCGTCCGCGGGGACGACGTCCGGCCCGTCCGGCCAGGGCAGGCCGATGGACAGGTACGGGCCGACGGTCTGGGAAGGCGTCGTCTCCGGCATCAGTGCTCGTCCTCCTCGTCCTCGAAGACCGAGGCCTCGCGGCCGCGCACGACGATGTCGAACTGGAAGGCCAGCGCCCACTCGGCTTCCGTGCGGTCGAGATCGAAACGCGCGATCATCCGCTGCCGGGCCTTCTCGTCCGGGATGGAGTTGAAGATCGGGTCCTGCGAGAACAGCGGGTCTTCCGGGAAGTACATCTGGGTGACCAGCCGCTGGGTGAACGCGCTGCCGAACACCGAG
This sequence comes from Amycolatopsis roodepoortensis, assembly GCF_024628825.1. Classification (NCBI taxonomy): domain Bacteria; kingdom Bacillati; phylum Actinomycetota; class Actinomycetes; order Pseudonocardiales; family Pseudonocardiaceae; genus Amycolatopsis; species Amycolatopsis roodepoortensis. The sequence continues at coordinate 7,595,456 of NZ_CP102415.1, read as the reverse complement.
AAGTGGATATGCGCCGGCCGCCAGGCGTTGTCGTGATTCTTCCACGGATACGCGCCCGGTTTGATGGTGGTGAAGGTGTAGCGGCCTTCGGAGTCGGTGAGCGTCCGGCCCGCGCCGTCGAAGTTGGGGTCCAGCGGGGACGGCCAGCGGTCCCCGGTGTGCCGGTACCGGCCGCCCGCGTTCGCCTGCCAGATCTCCACGAGCGAATCGCGGATCGGCCGCCCGTCACCGTCGAGCAGCCGCCCGGTGACGATGATCCGCTGGCCCTGCGGCTCCCCCGCGTGTCCCTTGGTGAGGTCGTTGTCGAATTCGCCGATCCGGCCCGGCCCCAGCGCGGGACCGGTGACCTCGGTCAGCAGATGCGGGAGCACGATCAACGGCTCTTTCGGGTGCCGCAGCGCCGTCGACCGGTAGCCGGGGTAGCCGAGCGGTGGATGCGTGCCGTCGGGATCGCGCCGGTAGCGCGGGAGCCTCAGTTCTGCGGGTGCGGACATGCTGTTCCTCCAGCGCGACTCAGTGGGCTTCGAGGACGACGGCCAGCCCCTGGCCGACGCCGATGCAGATGGCGGCCAGTCCCCACCGGCCGCCGGTGCGGCGCAGGTGGTGGGCGAGTGTGCCGAGGATCCGGCCGCCGGAGGCGCCCAGCGGATGCCCGATCGCGATCGCGCCGCCGTTCACGTTGACGATCTCCGGGTCGAGCTTCGACCAGTCCCGCAGGCAGGCCAGCGACTGCGCGGCGAAGGCCTCGTTCAGTTCGACGGCGGCCAGGTCCTCCCAGCCGATCCCGGCCCGCTCCAAGGCGATCTCGGCCGCACGCACCGGGCCGATCCCGAAGACGTCCGGGTCGACGCCCGCCGCGCCCCGGCCGGCGATCCGGGCCAGCGGCGCCTTGCCGAGCCGCCTGCCCGCCGCCTCGTCACCGAGCAGCAGCGCGGAGGCGCCGTCGTTCAACGGCGACGCGTTCGCGGCCGTGACCGTCCCTTGTGGACGGAACACCGGCTTCAGCTTCGCGAGCTTCTCCGGACTGGAATCCGGCCGGATTCCTTCGTCGCGGGTGAGTTCGACTCCCTCGACGGGGACGACGTGGTCGTCGTAGAACCCCTCGTCCCAGGCGCGGGCGGCGTTGACGTGACTGCGCACGGCGAACGCGTCCTGCTCGTCGCGGCCGATGCCGTAGCGCTCGGCGAGCTGCTCGGTGGACTCGCCGAGCGAGACCGTCCACTGCCCGGGCATCTTCGGGTTGACCATGCGCCAGCCCAGCGCGGTGGAGTAGAGCGTCTGGTTGCCCGCCGGGAAGGCCTTCTCCGGCTTCTGCATGACCAGCGGCGAACGGCTCATCGACTCGACCCCGCCCGCGACGGCGAGCGAGGCGTCGCCGACCTGGACCGACCGGCTGGCCTGCATGACGGCGTCGAGACCGGAGCCGCACAGGCGGTTGACCGTGGCACCGGGCACGCTCGTCGGCCAGCCCGCGAGCAGCGCCGCCATCCGCGCGACGTTCCGGTTGTCCTCGCCGGCGCCGTTGGCGTCGCCGAGCACCACCTCGTCGACGGTGGCCGGGTCGAGGTCGTTGCGCTCGGCCAGCGCCCGCAGGACGGTGGCGGCGAGGTCGTCCGGGCGGACGCCGGACAGGGCGCCGCCGTACTTGCCGAACGGGGTACGGATGGCGTCGAACAGGAAGACGTCGGTCATGCGCTCGCCCTTGTGAGGTCTCGGAGGATGCGGAGTTCTGCCTCGGTCGGCGCCGGGGTGGTTCCCAGGTCGCCTGCCACCTTCAGTTTCCACCCGGTCGCCGCGACGACCTGATCGACCTCGACCCCGGGGTGTACTTCGGTGAGCGTGAGCTCGGCGGTCTCCGGGTCGGGCCGCATCATGCCGAGGTCGGTGACCACCAGCGTCGGCCCGGCGCCGGGGAGGCCGAGGCGCTCGCGATCGCCCTTGCCGGCGCCGTGGCCGAACGAGGTCACGAAGTCGACCTTCTCGACGAACGTGCGAGGGCTCTGCCGGAGCACCACGAACACCTCGCGGCAGGAAGCGGCGATCTCCGGGGCGCCGCCCGCGCCGGGGAGACGCACCTTGGGGTTGGCGTAGTCCGGGCCGATGACGGTGGTGTTGATGTTGCCGAACTTGTCCAGCTGGGCGGCGCCGAGGAAGCCGACGTCGATCCGGCCGGGCTGGAGCCAGTAGTTGAAGACCTCGGGAACGCTGACCACGGCGTCCGCGGTGTCGGCGAGTTCGCCGTCGCCGATGGACAACGGGAGCCTGCTCGGCTTCGCGCCGAGGCAGCCGGATTCGTAGATGAGCGTCAGGTTCGGCGCGTGCCCGCGGCGGGCCAGGTTCGCGGCCGTGCTCGGCAGGCCGATGCCCACGAAACAGGACATCCCGTCCCCGAGCGCGCGAGCGGCGGCGACGCTCATCATCTCGTCGGAGGTGTACTCGGTCATGCCTTCACTCCCGTCAGCTCGCCGAGCCAGCGGGTGAAGCTCTCCCGGTCCCGGCCGATCGCGTCCCATGCCTGGTAGGCGTCGTTGTCCCGTTCGTAGTAGCCCGCCGCGTACGACGGCCGCGCGCCGCCGGGCACCTCGGCCACGGCGGTGACGGCCCACGACGGCAGCACGATCGCGCCCGGCCGGGGCTCCAGCTCGTCCACGATCTCCTCGACGGTGACCAAGGATCGCTTCGCCGCGAGCACCGCCTCCTTCTGCACGCCGGTGATGCCCCAGATCTGGACGTTGCCGGACCGGTCGGCGCGCTGGGCGTGGACGATCGTGACGTCCGGGTTGAGGGCGGGCACGGCGGCCAGCCGCTCGCCGGTGAACGGGCAGGTGATGGGTTTGATCGTGTCGGTCTGCGCGGCGAGATCGGTGCCGGTGTACCCGCGCAGGACGGCGAACGGCAGCCCCGAGGCGCCGGCGACGTACCGGTTCGCCATACCCGCGTGACTGTGTTCCTCTATCTCCAGCGGTACCGGCCAGGAATGCTGGACGGCGTCACGGAACCGGTGCAGCGAGCCGACCCCGGGGTTGCCGCCCCACGAGAAGATCAGCTTGCTCGCGCAGCCCGCGCCGATGAGCTGGTCGTAGACGATGTCCGGGGTCATGCGGACCAGCGTCAGGCCGGTGCGGCGCTGGCGGATGATCTCGTGTCCGGCGGCCACGGGGATGAGGTGCGTGAAGCCCTCGAGCGCGACGGTGTCCCCGTCGTGCACCAGCCGTGCCACGGCCTCTTTCAACGACAGCAGCTCAGCCATCCCCACTCCCGGCTTGGTTCGAAGCACTTGTTCGTATCGCGCACACATGTTCTACATATGAACTTAGCACAGCCGAGCGGCCCGTGACACTGCTTCGACCCGGTGAATCCGGATCAGCTCGCGCGGCCGCGCAGCCAGCCGCGGTATCGGCGAAGCGCGACGGCCTGCAGCACCGTTTCCACCACCAGGGCCAGTTTCGGGTCGATGCCGGGCTTCGTCGGCCGCCCCGCACCGAGACGGCGCAGCTGCCGCCGGACCCGGGCCATACCCGCGGCGGACGCGACGGCCTTGTCGCCGATCCGGACCGGCTCGAGTGTCACCTTGGCGTCCTCGTCGTGCCGCCACTTGGCGGGCAGCCCGGGATCGACGGCCAGCGCGCTGCCCATGCCGACGAGTTCGACCCCGCTCGCCAGTACCTCTTCCGCGACCGGCCTGCGGACCACGCCGCCGGTCAGCATCAGCGGCACCGCGCTCGTCCGCACGAGTTGTTCGGCAAGGGTCAGGAAGTAGGCCTCCCGCGCACGGGTGCGATCGTCGCCGGACTGCCCGGTCATCGCCGGGCTCTCGTAGCTGCCACCCGAGAGTTCGACCAGGTCGACGCCGAGCGGCGCGAGCATCGCGATGACCGACGCGGCGTCGTCGGCGTCGAAGCCACCACGCTGGAAGTCGGCGGAGTTGAGCTTGACGGCGACGGCGAATCCGGGCGCCACGACGGCACGGACCGCGCGGACGACGTCGAGCAGGAGCCTCGCCCGGTTCTCCAGGCTGCCGCCCCACCGGTCGTCACGACGATTGGCCAGCGGGGAAAGGAACTGGGAGAGCAGATAGCCGTGCGCCGCGTGGATTTCGACACCGTCGAAGCCGGCCTCTTCGGCGCGGCGGGCGGTCTCGGCGAACCGCGCCACGGTCTCCTCGATCTGCCGCGGGGACATCTCGACCGGGACGGCGAATCGCTTGCTGTTCTTGCCGATGTCCACCCGGACGGCCGACGGCCCCCAGGCGACGCCGGGCATGTCCGCCCCGACCTGACGCCCGGGGTGGTTGATCTGCATCCACACCCGCGCGCCCCCGCTTTTCGCGGCCGACGCCCACTCGCGGAACGGTTCCAGCGGGGAGCGCGCGTCGAGGACGACACCGGCCGGGCCGGTGAGCGCCTCCGCGTGGACCATGACGTTGCCGGTGATGAGCAGCCCGGCCCCGCCTTCGCTCCATCGGCGATACAGCTCGAACAGCGGCTTGCCGGGCACCTGCCCACGGCTCGCCATGTTCTCCTCCATCGCGGCCTTCACCAGGCGGTTCGGCAGTGTCGAGCCGTTGGGCAGAGTGAAGGGTTCGAACACCGGCGAGGAGATCTTCTCGACTGCGGATGACATCGTTGCTCCCGAACGCGTATGTTTACATTGCTCACATAAGCTTAGGAAGGGAATGTAAGCAGTGTCAACATCGACGAAGAGTGGCTACCATCACGGCGACCTGAGGGCGTCGTTGCTGACCACGGCGATGCGCATGCTCGAAGCCGGCGAGCAGTTCTCCCTGCGCGCCGTCGCCCGCGAAGCCGGCGTCTCGGCGACAGCGCCGTACCGGCACTTCGCCGACAGGGACGCCCTGGAGTCGGCCCTGGCCGCGCAAGGCTTGCGCGACCTGAAGGAAGACCTCTCGAAGGGACGCGAACTCCCGGCGTCGGCGGCGGACCTGGCGGAACTCGCGGTCGCCTACGTCGATTTCGCCCTGCGCCGCCCGGCGCTGTTCCGGCTGATGTTCGGGAACGCCTGCGACACCGGAAGCGAGGAGCGCGTCCGAGCGGCGGCCGACATCCACGAACTCCTGCGGCTGGCGATGGCGCGCGTGTTCTCCGAGCCGTCGGACGCGCTCGCCTCGGCGGGCTGGGCGCTGGCGCACGGGCTGGCGTACTTGTTCCTCGACGGCAAGCTCCAGATGGAGTCGGACGACGAGGTCGCCGAGCACGTGCGCGCCGCCTTCACCGCGATCCTGGCGGCACGGCCGCGCTGACCGGTGTTGACAGTGCTCACATCAATCCTTACAGTGGTCGATGTAAGCACCGTAAACATTGGAGATCCGATGGCTCAGGACACGGTCACCGTCGAGCTGGGCGGACGCTCGGTCGACGTCCCGAAAGGCGGGCTGTACGACCGCTACCGGATGGACACCGACCTCGACACCGTCGCCGCCGATCCGCGCGTGAGCGGCGTCGGCTTCTTCCGGCGGCTCCCCAAGGCGCGGGTCGACTCACCGATCGGGCCGACGCTGACACCCAACTTCTACTACCGGATCGCGACGGCCCGGCTGACGCTGACGGCGCCTTCCCTGGCGATCCGGCGCCGCCTCCCAGCGGAGCTTTCGCCGCTGGAGGTCGCGCCCGGCCTCGGCCTGGTGTCGGTGATGGTGTTCCGGTACGACGTCTGCGACATCGACTTCTACACCGAGGCCGCCGTGGGCATCGCGGTCCGGCCCGCCCGGCACGGCCGGCTCGGGTTCTTCGACCTCGTGACCGGGCTCAAGAACGAGCACCTTCACTCGTACGTGCTGTCACTGCCGGTCAGCAGCGAAATCGCCCAGGTCCGCGGCCACGACGGCTACGGATTCCCGAAATGGGTGACGCGTCTGGACGTCGACATCGACGCCGAGCGCACCGAAGCGCACGTGGCGAACGACCGCGGCGAGACCGACCTCGCCCTTTCGGCGGCGACACCGCGCCAGACCGCGCACCGGTCCGGCGAGCAGGTCTCGAGCCTCACGTCGTACACCACCATCGGGGACGCGTGGCATGCGACACTGAGCCAGACGAACGTCCTTTCGGCGGGCGGCGCGACGTTCCCGCGCGGCGTCGCCCTCCGGCTGGGCGAGGGCAGGCTCTCCGACGACGTCCGCTCGCTCGAACCCCGCCGTCCGATCCGTTTCGACGTGATGACCGAGGGACAACTCGCCCTCCACATGCCGGTCCCCACCTCCGTCCGGGAACAGGAGGCCCGCAAATGACCAAACGCGTTCTGCACGTCGTCACCAACGTCGGTCACTACGACGATCCGTCGCACCCCACGGGTTTGTGGCTCTCCGAGCTCACCCACGCCTACCACGTCTTCGCCGGACGAGGCTTCGAGCAGACGATCGTCAGCCCCCAGGGCGGACGATCGCCGCTCGAACCCCGCTCGCTGAAATTCCCCAGCTACGACAAGACCGCCAAGGCCTGGCATGCCGATCCGGAGCGGATGGCGCTGCTGGAGAACACCGCGGCGCCCGGCGAGATCGACTCGGCGGACTTCGACGCGATCTACTTCACCGGTGGCCACGCGGTCATGTACGACTTCCCGGACAGCGAAGAGCTGCAGCGGATCACCCGGGAGATCTTCGAACGCGGCGGCATCGTCTCCTCCGTCTGCCACGGCTACTGCGGCCTGCTGAACACGAAGCTGTCCGACGGCTCGTACCTCGTCGCGGGACGCAAGGTCACCGGTTTCGCCTGGCGTGAGGAAGTCCTCGCGAAGGTGGACAAGCTCGTGCCCTACAACGCCGAAGAAGAGATGAAGAAGCGCGGCGCGCTCTACGAAAAGGCGAAGCTGCCCTTCGTCTCCTACGCGGTGGTCGACGGCAACCTCGTCACCGGGCAGAACCCGGGATCGGCGAAGGAGACCGCGAAGAAGGTGGCCGAACTCCTGTGATCAGCCGATCCCGCTGCCGGGCGGGAACCATTCGACGGCCCTGAAGTCACCGCTCTCGACCCGTTCGAAGGTCGCGGTACTCAGGCACGGCGGCACGATCTGCTTGTTCTCCGGATCCGGCCCCCAGCTGTAGCCGAGCCGGTCGCGCCTGCCGTCGTCGTACACCGTCATCCCGACCCGCCGGTCCTTCAGGCCGGGGACGTCCGTGTCCTCGACGATGCCGGTGACCACGGCGACCGGGCCGCCGACGACCAGGCAGTCGATCCTGCCCCGGAAGTAGGCGGAGAACCCTTCGCCCGCGTGGCTCACCCGGAAGGTCCCCCTGCTCTCCGGGAAGAGACCGCGCGCGTCGAAGGCGAACCGGACGTCCTGGCCGTCCTTGCGCAGCAGCTTCGCGCTTCCCACCAGGCTCGGCTCGGACGGCTTGCCCTCCTCCGCAGCGGACACCGGACCGGCCGCGACGAGCGTCGTGGCGAGGACCATCGCGGCGCCGACTGCGGCGAGTTCTCGTGATCGTTTCATGTTCCACCCCTGGAATCCCCTGCTCGCGGACCCTTTCCGCACTCATCACCATCCCGGCGCACCCGGCGGTGACGACTCCCCCGCGCAGGGGAAGCGCCTCCCTCATAGCGGGGATTTCCATATTTGGGATACCAACCGTCGCGCACTAGGCTGAGGACGTGACCTCGAAGATCGCGGTGACCCGGTGGATCCCCGACGAAGCGCTGAAAGTGCTCGCGGAAGCCGGGGAGGTGAAACTGTCGCGCGCCGACCGGCCGCTGACGCGGGACGAGCTGCTCGAGTTCGTCCGCGGCGCGTCCGGGATCGTCGGCATGCTGCACGACCGGCTCGACGGCGAGGTCGCCGACGCGGCGGGCCCCGGGCTGAAGGTCGTGGCGAACGTGGCCGTCGGCTACGACAACGTCGACGTCGCGGCGCTGTCCGAGCGCGGGGTCACCGTCACCAACACCCCCGGCGTGCTCACCGACGCCACCGCGGATCTGGCGTTCGGGCTGATCCTCGCGGTCACCCGGCGGCTCGGCGAGGGCGAACGGCTGATCCGCTCGCGCACCCCGTGGTCGTTCCATCTGGGTTTCCTGCTCGGTTCCTCGTTGCAGGACAAGACGCTCGGGATCGTCGGGCTCGGCCAGATCGGGCAGGCGGTCGCGCGGCGGGCGCTCGGTTTCGGCATGCGGATCGTCTACTCAGGACGGTCGCGGGCCGCCGAGGACGTCGAGAAGACGCTAGGCGCGAAGTACGTGACCTTCGACGAGCTGCTGCGAAGCTCCGACGTCGTGTCGCTGCACTGCCCGCTCACGCCGGAGACCCGGCACCTCATCGACGCGGACGCGCTGCAGTCGATGAAACCGGGCGCGTACCTGATCAACACCACCCGCGGCCCCGTCGTCCACGAGGCCGCGCTGGCCGACGCGCTCGAAGCGGGCGAGATCGCCGGGGCGGGTCTCGACGTGTTCGAGGCCGAGCCCGACGTCGAACCGCGCCTGCTGAACCGCGAAAACGTCGTGTTGACGCCACATCTGGGATCGGCGACGGTCGAGACCCGTACCGCCATGGCCGTGCTCGCGGCCGAGAACGTCGCGTCGGTGCTCACCGGCGGAAACCCGCTGACGGAGGTTCGTCCATGACTCGCGTGGTCATCGCGCCCGACAAGTTCAAGGGAAGCCTGACCGCGGTCGAGGCCGCGGAGGCGATCGCCGACGGCGTCCGCGACGCGCTGCCCGGAGCCGAGGTCTCCTCCTGCCCGGTCGCCGACGGCGGCGAGGGAACACTCGACGTCCTCGTCGCGGCGGGTGGCCGTCTCGTGGAACTCCCGGTCCGCGGACCGCTCGACGACACCGTCGACGCGAGCTACGTGCTGCTCGACGGAACGGCCTACGTCGAATCGGCCCGCGCGTGCGGTATCGAATTCGTGGAGCCGAGCCCGGAAGTGGCGCTGGCCGCGCACACCTGGGGCGTCGGCGAACTCCTCGCGCACGCGCTCGACAACGGCGCGCGGCGCCTGGTGCTGACCGTCGGCGGGACGGCGAGCACCGACGGCGGCGCCGGGATGCTGGCGGCACTGGGCGCCGGGGTCTTCGACGCGTTCAACGCGCCGGTGGGGCTCGGCGGCGGCACACTGGGCCGCGTCGCGCTGGCCGAACTCGGCCCGGTGCGCGAACGGCTCGGCTCCGTCGAGGTCGCCGTCGCCACCGACGTGACGAACCCCTTGCTCGGTCCCCGTGGCGCGGCGGCGATCTTCGGCCCGCAGAAGGGCGCGGGCCCGCGCGAGGTCGAGCAGCTCGACGCGTCCCTGTCCCGCTGGGCGCAGGCGCTGCGGAACGCCGGGACCCCCGACGTCTCCGATCTTCCCGGAGCGGGCGCGGGCGGCGGGGTCGCCGCGGGCGCCATCGCCGGACTCGGCGCGAGCGTCGAATCCGGTTTCCAGCTCATCGCCGGGCTCACCGGGGTCGCCGGCGCCATCGAACGCGCCGACCTCGTCATCACCGGCGAGGGCTCATTGGACGAGCAGAGCCTCGACGGCAAGGCCCCGGCGGGTATCGCGGCCCGCGCGCGGGAGTACGCGGTGCCGCTGATGGTGCTGGCCGGGCGGATCCAGCTGGACCAGAGCCAGCTCGCCGGCCTCGGTGTCGTGGGCAGCGCCGCCCTGATCGACCACGCGCCTTCGCTCGACCACGCACGTGCGCACGCGGCGGAGCTCCTGCGCGAACGGGCCGGCGAGCTGGTCCGCGCCTGGGCCCGGGCTTGAGCCCGTCGGGTCCGTGAAGGCCTCCCTGAGGGACTCTGGATCCCTCAAGGAGGCCTTCGCGGACCGGGACAACCGCGACCGGCGCGCGAAGAAGTCTTAGAACCCGCGGGGCTCAGCTACCAGGCTGGGGCTGAGCCTGCGGGAGTACGGCGAAGGCGACTTCGCCGGTTTCGTCCTGCTGGACGTCGAGCACCTTGTCGTCGAGCAACTCGGCCGCTTCCGGCTCCAAGAAGACCTTCGGGCCGCCGTCGGCGCCGAGGACCTTGTCGCCGCTTTCCGGTTCGGGGGCGACGGAAACCGCGAGCTGGGGGCTGTCCCCCTGCTGCGAATGCATCGCGAACCGCAGGCCGCCCCCGTCCTGGCCGTTCTCCTGCCCGGTCAGTGCGGTGATCGCCTCGGCGGCGGCTTCGGTGACTGTCAGCATCTCTGCCCTTCCTTCGTCGCGGTCTTGCACTTGACCGACCACGCTAGGGGCTGTCGGCATGGCCCGCCGTCTGAGTGAAGATCACTTCTCGCCGACGTCCGGCTCCTCCTCGGCCAGCCGCATGGCGTGCGACTCTCCTTCGCGGATCTCCGCGGGCGTGGTCCCGAAGCGGTCTGCCCCGCTCCAGTGCTCGGGTGGTTCGACACCTTCCTCGAGCGGGTCGACGCGGAGTTCGTCCTCGTCGAGTGCCTCGCTGGGATCCAACGTTTCCGGCTCCGCGGTCTCACGGTCGCTCATCGGCCGCTCCCTCCTGGTCGGACGTTGGCCGGGACATGCTGTACTCGACCCGGTCCCTGTGGCTTACCCGGCGTCTCCGCAGGCCAAACGGCGACGCTGTCGCGGGGATCACACTTTCTCAGGTGGTTCATTACCTTCACAAGTTTGTGAAACAAGGAGTAGCGTCGTCGGTATGACCACCACCAGGTGGGCGCCAGGGCACCGGATCATCCGGCGCGCGCCGGAGCGGCATCACGAACTCGGCAACCATGCCGCTTGGTACGTCGTCGCCGGCGTCGCCGCCACCGGCCTGCAGGCGGTGCTGTTCCTTGTCCTGCAGCCGGCCCTCGGCCCTCAGGTGGCCAATCTGGTCGCGCTCGCGGTCACGACCGTCGGGAACACCGAGTTCCACCGCCGGGTCACCTTCGCCACCCGCAAGAGCAACGCGGGCAAGCGGCATTTCCAGGATCTGGTGACCTTCGCCTTCTACGCCGCGTACGGCTCGATCGTGCTCGCGTGGCTCGACGCGGTGATCACCGAGCCGACCGCGCTGGAACAGACGGGCGCCCTGCTCGCAGCCAGCGTCGTGGGCGGCATCGCGCGCTTCGCGGTCCTTCGCTGGTGGGTCTTCGCGCGGCGGAACGCCTAGCCTCCTTCACGTAAGTCGTGTTGGCAGCCTCAGCGCCCCAGTGTCGCGAAAGCCACTTTCGGGACATCAGACGTCGCGAAAGTGGCTTTCGCGACACGCTTCGACCGCACGACGATCTGCGGGACGCCGTCGCCCGAGCCCGCAGTCCCCGAGGGCTACTGAGGAGGCGAGGCGGAGGTGACGCGGTCGGTCTGGGTGGTCGTGAGTGGCGTTTCGGGTTAGAACCCGAAACGCCACTCACGACCCACAGGAAACCGCACATACAATCATCAAGCGGACACCAGGCCGCCAAGATCGTCCCTTGTGGACATTCGAGGAAAGGCGCGGACTCGCAGGGCAGCGCCTAGTCTCCTTCAGGTGGCAGAGATCAACGGCCCGCACGAAGGCGGCTCCGAACCCGATTACCGCTTCACGCTCGCCAACGAACGGACCTTCCTCGCCTGGCTCCGGACGGCACTCGGCCTGCTGGCCGGCGGCGTCGCGGTCCATCAGCTGGTTCCCGATCCGAGCGCGCTGAGCACCGTCCTGGCGGGGCTGTGCGTCCTGCTGGCCGCCGTCCTCGCGGCGAGCGCGTATCCCCGCTGGCGGCAGGTGCAGAGCGCGATGCGCGCGGGACGGCCGTTGCCGAAGAGCGGGATGCTGATCCTGCTGACCGCCGGGATCCTCGCGATCACCCTGACGGCGGCGGCGCTGGTGGTCTTTTCGTGAGCCCGCGCGATCACGGAGCGCAAGCGGAGCGGACGGGGCTGGCGTGGCGGCGGACCGCGCTCGCGGCTACTGCCTGCACACTCCTTCTTCTGCACACGGCGGCCCGGCGAGGCTGGGGGACGGCGGTCGTCCCGGTCGTGTTCGCGGGCGCCATGGTGATCACCTTCGTCGTCGCCGGCGCGATCCGTGAACGAGCACTGCGCCGTGCGGGAATCCCGAAACCTCTCAACCCATCCCTTGCTGTCACGGCATCGGCACTCGTCGTAGCGACTGCGATCGCCCTGATCGCGGTACGCTAAGTCCCGCGCACGTCCTGCGACGGCGAAGCCCGTTTTCCCGGCGCAGAGTCTCGGTTGTATTAAGCCGACTCCGGCGAATGGGCTATCTCTAGTTGAAATCTTTACTGCCGCCCGACCGGCGCCTACGATTACGCTGCGTCGCAACGGCGGCAGATGGGTCTGATCTTACGGAGCATCTGCCGCCCTCAATCGTTACGGAGTGTTGACCCCTCGACAGCGACGGTCGCCGGGTCGGCCGGGGAGGACGACCATGCAAGCACCTTCCAGCGCGTCCAGAACCGTCACCCCCGACGCGGTCCCCGGGTACACGACTCCGGAGAACCTGCCGCGGCCGGGCGGACGGCTGACGAAGGAAGACCTCGATCCGCTCGTCAAGGACGCGGGCGACGGGAATCCCGCCGCGATCCAGTCCCTCCTGCGGATGATCGGGCCCGTCGTGGTCCGCTACTGCCGCGCCAGAATGGGTGGCCGCGACCTGTCCTACCTGTCGGCGGACGACGTCGCGCAGGAAGTGTGCATGGCGGTGCTGAAGGCGCTGCCCGGCTATCAGGATCGCGGCGGTTCGTTCCTCTATCTCGTGCACGCCATCGCCGCCAACAAGGTCGCCGACGCCTACCGCGCGGTCTCCCGTGACCGGTCGGAACCGGTCCCGGAACTGCCGGAACGGCCCATCGGCGACAACGAACCCGAAACGCACGCCCTGCACCTCGACCTCGGTGCCCGGCTCAGCCGCCTGCTCTCCACCCTGCCGCGGGTGCAGCAGGAGATCCTCGCCCTCCGCATCGCCGTCGGCCTTTCCGCCGCCGAAACGGCCGAGGCGCTCGGGATCTCCGCCGGCAACGTGCGCGTGACGCAGCACCGCGCACTGGCCCGCCTGCGGACGATGGTCAAGCAGGACGAGTTCTGATCTTTTCTCCCCCTGCCGCGGGTCATCGACCGGCGGCTCAGGCGCCCGGACCCCGCGCCGCCCACTTCTTCCGCTCGGAGCGGTTCACCGCAACAGTCCGGCGAAGCCGACCGCCCGGAGCACCTTCGAAACCACCGAGGGATCCGGTTCTGCCTGAAGTGTCTCCTCACGCAACCGCTCGCTGAGCGAGTCGGCGCGCGCGCTGGCCCGCCGTGCCTGGGCGCGTGACTCCATCGCCCGGCGTTGCGCGACGAAGGCGACGCGCAACGCCACCAGGGCCACCACCAGCGCGACCGAGCTGATCACCAGAGCCACGACGATCATCCGCGGTCACCGGCCGTCGACGGCGATTCAGCGGCGGGCACTTTCTCCATGGTGCGAGTCACGAGCTCCCGATACCCGCTCCGTCACCGGCCAAACCGGTGCGGAACGTGGGGCTCGGCACAGCTGCTTCACGCCCGGCCCGCGGAAGGAAGCCGGTAGGCGCGCTTCGCGGTGCCGTCGAAGAACTCCAGCCGTTCACTGTCGCTCAGCGACCCCGTCAGCGAAAAGGCGGTGTCCACGACGACTTCGTACGCGGCCGCGAGCTCGCAGACCGGCCAGTCGGAGCCGAACATGAGCCGCGAAGCCCCGAAGGACTCCAGGACGTGCTCGGCCCAGCGCGCCAGCTGACCGACCTTCCAGCGCGCCCAGTCGGCCTCGGTCACCAGCCCCGAAAGCTTGCAGTACACGTTGTCCAGCTCCCCCAGCGCCGCGACACCGTCCGCCCACGGCTGCCATTCGCCCGAGGCGATCGGCGGCTTCGCGGCATGGTCGAGTACGAAAACCTGGTCCGGCAACGCTTTCGCGGCGGCGAGCGCGGCGGGCAGCTGCGGTGGCTTCACCAGCAGGTCGTACGCCAGCCCGGCCTCGCCGAGGGCGGCGAGACCGCGCAGGACGTCGGGCCGCGTCAGCCAGGACGGGTCCGCCTCGTCCTCCAGCTGGTGCCGGATCCCCACCAGCGGCCCGGAAAACGAAGCCACGCGCTCGGCGACGCCGGGCGCGGTGAGGTCCGTCCAGCCGACGACGCCGGCGACGAGCGGTTCGGCCCGAGCCACCGCGAGGAACTCGCGCGTCTCCTCTTCCGACGAGACCGTCTGCACCAGCACGGTCCCCTTCACCCCCGCCGCCTTCGTCACCGCGCGGAGATCGTCCACTGTGTACGGACGGCGGATCGGATCCAGCGCCGTACCGGTCATCCACGGGTAGTCACGCCGCGACGGGTCCCAAAGGTGGTGGTGCGCGTCGATCACGGCCGTCCCTCCTGTCGCAGCACGATGTCCTCACGCAACAGTCCCGCACGGATCAGATCCGTCCACAACTCGCGCGGCACCGGACGCCGGAACCGTTCGGCGTTGAGCCGGACCTGGCCTGGATCGTGCGCGCCGACCACGACGGACACCACCGACGGATGCGCGGCGGGCAGCGCCAAAGCGGCTTGCGGGAGTTCGACCCCGTGCCGCGCGCAGACGTCGGCGATCCGCTGGGCGCGCTCGACCAGTTCGGCGGGAGCCTCGGCATAGTCGTACATCGTGCCCGGCGACGCGGTGGCGAGGATTCCGGCGTTGAACGCCCCGCCTGCCACCACGTCCACACCACGTTCCGCGCACAACGGGAGAAGGTCGTCGAGCGCGGGCTGGTCGAGCAGGGTGTACCGGCCCGCTAGCAGGATCACGTCGAGATCGAAACGGCGGACGAACTCCGTGAGCATCGGCGCCTGGTTCATCCCGGCCCCGATGGCGTCGACGACACCCTGGTCCCGCAGTTCGAGCAGTGCGGGGAACGCGCCGTCGACGGTGTCCTCGAAATGCTCGTCCGGGTCGTGCACGTAGACGACGTCGACGCGGTCGAGCCCCAGCCGCTCCAGACTGTCCTCGAGCGACCGGAGGATCCCGTCGCGGCTGAAGTCCCACCGCCGTTTGTACGCGGCGGGAACGACGAAACCCTGCGAGTCGGTGCGCGAAGCGCCGCCGGGATCGGGTTCCAGCACGCGGCCGACCTTCGTCGAGACCACGAAATCCGCGCGGGGATACGCCGAAAGCGCCGCGCCCAGCCGCCGTTCCGACAGCCCGAGACCGTAGTGCGGCGCGGTGTCGAAGTAGCGGATGCCTTCGTCCCACGCCTGCCGGACGGTCGCTTCGGCCGTCTCGTCGGTGATGGCGTGGTACAGGTTGCCCAGCTGCGCGCAGCCGAGCCCCAGCGGGGACAAGGAGATCTTCACGGAAGCTCCCAGACGAGGCCGAGCCCCGAATCGCCGCCCGAGTAGTCGTCTTCGACGTCGAGCAGTTCCGACATCCGTGCCTGCCACGGGATGTTGGCCGGATGATCGCGCAGGGCCGCGCGCATCTTCGCGTAGTCCTCGACCTCCACGACGTGGAAAAGGTCGAGCCCGTCCCGCCAGATCCGCCACGAACGCACGCCCGCACCGCGCAGGGCCTCGTCCAGATCCGGCGGGATGACGGCGTGGACCGACTCGTATTCGGCCTCCTTGCCCGGCTTCAACCGGGTGTGGAGTGCCACTCTTTGTAGTGCGACACCGTGGGTCACCGCGCCTCCTCGACTCGAAACATGGCACTCTGTCAACTAACACTCAAACATCCGAGGTCTTCGGGGAGGGCGGTGGAACATGCCGGTCACCGATGTCGCGATCGACAAGATCAAGGACATGATCATCTCCGGTGAGCTTGCTCCGGGCGACAGGCTGCCGAAGGAGGCCGAACTGGCCCAGCGGCTCGGTCTGTCCCGCAGTTCGCTGCGCGAAGCGGTGAAGGCGCTGTGCCTGATCCGCGTGCTCGACGTCCGCCAGGGCGACGGGACGTACGTCACCAGCCTCGAACCGAATCTCCTCCTCGACGCGATGACGTTCGTGGTGGACTTCCACCGCGACGACACCGTGCTGGACTTCCTCGCCGTGCGCCGGATCCTCGAACCGGCGGCGACGGCGATGGCCGCGGTGCACATGAGCGACGAGGACATCGAGGAACTAGGCCGCCTGCTCGACGAACTGGCCGACTCGCCGACGGTGGAGGCGCTGGTCGCGAACGACCTGCAGTTCCACCGCAAGATCGCCGACGGCTCCGGCAATCCGGTGCTGTGCTCGCTGCTGGACAGCCTGTCCGGCCCCACCGCGCGCGCCCGGATCTGGCGCGGGCTCACCCAGGAGGGCGCGGTCGCGAAGACCCGCGAGCAGCACACGGCGATCTACGAGGCCATCGCGGCCCGCGAGCCCGAACTCGCGCGTTCGTGGGCGACCGTGCACGTGGCCGGGGTGGAGCAGTGGCTCCGCAACGCGCTCGGCACCGCCGACGACCCCACTTCGGCCGCCGAAGCTTCCTGACACCGCACTCTCCTCCGAATGTCCCGTGAAGGCCCCCTTCCCTCGTCCATCCATGCCCCCGCCACCGCCCTCAACGGACGCGCTGGCGCGCGGCAGACCTGAACTCGACCGAGGGAAGGGGGCCTTCACGCGCTCGATCACTACGTTTGGGCTTTTCCGCCGGCGTAGCGGGAGATGATCAACGCGACCAGGATGATCACGCCGTAGATCGCCTTCAGCCATTCCGGCGGCACCTGCGCCACCTGCAGCAGGTTCGTGACCGTCTGCAGGAGCAGCACGCCGGTGAGCGCCCCGACCAGCGTGCCCTTCCCACCGTCCAGTGAGACACCGCCGATCACCGCAGCGGCGAACACCTGAAGGATCAATCCGTCGCCCTGATCGGCGCCGAGCGCGCCGACGTAGCCGGTGTACGCGAGCCCGCCGAGCGCGGCCAGCACCCCGGCCACCACGAAGACACCCCACGAGATCCGGTCGACGCGGATACCGGCGGCCCGCGCGGCCTCGCGGTTCCCGCCGATGGCGTACAGCGACCGGCCGATCCGGTGATACCGCAGCCCCAGCCCGAACACGGTGAACAGCGCCGCGGCCAGCCACACCGACATCGGCAGCCCGATGAACGTCGTCGTGGCCAGCGCGGTGAACACGTCCAGCTGATCGAAGAGCGTCTTCCCCTGCGTGGACCCGATCTGCGTGCCGCGCAACACCGTCAGCATCGCCAGCGTGACGATGAAGGCGTTCAGCTTCAGCTTGACGATCAGGAAACCGTTCACGAAACCGACCGCGGCACCGGCCACCAGCACGGCGAGGATGCCCGCGACCCCGGGGATCTCCGTGCCGAAGCCGGAGGACGCCACCGGGATGACCAGCATCGCGCCGAGCGCGGGCGCCATGCCCATGGTGGATTCCAGCGACAGGTCGAACTTCCCGGTCAGCAGCACGAGTGATTCGCCCAGCACCACCATCGACAGCGCGGCCGAGGCGGACAGGATCCCGACGATACTGCCGAAGGTCAGGAACGTGTCACTGATCAGTCCTCCGATGATCAGCACCACGATGAGCGCGGGGATGAGGGCGAGTTCGCGCAGCCAGCGGAACTTCCGGCGCTTCGGCGGCGCCGCGAACGTCGAAGTCTTCGGATCGGTCATCAGCTCGGTCACCGTTCGACTCCTTCGATATCGGCCACCAGGTCGCCGTCGGACCAGCCCGCCCGGTGTTCGGCGACCACGGCGCCGGCGCGCAGCACCAGCACCCGGTCGCTCAGACGAAGATCGTCCAGCTCGTCGCTGACGATCAGCACGGCCTTGCCCTCCGCGCGCACCCGGTCGACGACCGCGAGCAGCGCTTCCTTCGATTTCACGTCCACGCCCGCGGTCGGGTTGATCAGCACCACCAGGCGCGGATCCCCGGCCAGCGCGCGGGCGAGGACGACTTTCTGCTGGTTGCCACCGGAAAGGTCGGACACCGGCTGGTCCGCGTCGGCCGCGACGATGTCGTAGTCCTTCAACGCCTGGGCGGCACGGCCGTAGCGCACACCCGGTGCCGCCAGGCCACCCTTCCCCATGCGGTCCAGAATGGACAATGTGGCGTTGTCCGCGATGGAGTGCTCCAGCACCAGCCCCTCGTGGTGCCGGTCCCTCGGCACACAGCCGATCCCGGCGCGGATGGCGGCCGGGATGTCGCCCGGTTTCAGCGGCTTCCCGTCCACCCGGATCGTGCCGGACGACGGCGAACGCAGTCCGTACACGGTTTCGGCGACCTGGTGCTTGCCGCTGGCGTTGCTGCCCGCGAGCCCGATCACCTCGCCGCGGTGGATCCGGAACGTCACATCCTCGAAGCCGTCACCGGAAAGCCCGTCGACGGTCAGCACCTCTGCGGCGTCCTCGTCCAACGCCTCGCGTGTGGCGGCGTCACGGACGGAAAGACCGCCCTGCTCGCCGGTCATCGCGTCGATCAGCTCGGCACGGCCGACCTCCGAAACGGGCGCGGTCAGGATGTGCTTCGCGTCGCGCAGGACGGTGACCGCCTGGCAGACCTCGTACACCTCGTGGAGGTGGTGCGAGATGAACAGGAACGTCACCCCGTTCGCCTGCATCTGGCGCATCCGCGCGAAGAGCCGTTCGATCGCCTGGCTGTCCAACTGCGCCGTCGGCTCGTCCAGCACGATGAACCGGGCACCGTAGGAGAGCGCCCTGGCGATCTCGACGAACTGCCGGTCCTCCACCGAAAGCTCGCCCGCCGGGGTGTCGACGTCGACGCGCACGTCCCAGGAGTCGAGCAGGTCCCGTGCCTGACGGCGCAACCGCTGCCAGCCGATCGCGAAACCCTTGCCCGACTGGCGATTGAGGAACAGGTTCTCCGCGACGGTCAGCTGCGGCACGACCATCGCGTGCTGGTAGACGCAGGCGACCGCGCGTTTCCAGTCGTCCTGCCTGGACAAGGGCGGCGCGGGGACACCGCCGAACTCGACGTGCCCGGTGTCCGTTTTGGACAGTCCGGTGAGGATGGAGACGAGGGTCGACTTCCCCGCGCCGTTGCGGCCGACGAGCGCGTGCGACTCGCCGGGGTGCACGGTGAGACTGACGTCGGACAACGCCACGGTCGGGCCGTAGCGTTTACCGACGCCCTGTGCGCTGACCACCGGCACGGCGGCGGATCCGGCGGGCAGCGCGCTCACAGGTTGTTCCCCCAGAGGGCCTTGTCGTCCACGTTGTCCTTGGTGACGACGGGCGCGGGGAGCTGGTCTTCCAGGATGCCGGGGCGGACCTCCACGACGGTGCTGCCGTGATCGGTCGGGCCCGCCTTGAAGGTCTCCCCCGCCATGGCCTTCTTGATCCAGTACATGCCGTACTTGGCGTAGTCGTCGGCGGGCTGGGAGACGGTCGCGTCGAGCTCACCCGCGCGGATCGCGGCCAGCTCCTGCGGGATGCCGTCGTTGCTGACCAGCACGACATGTTTCGGGTCGCCGACCGGGAAGTAGAGGTTCTTGCGCTTGAGCGCCTGCTGCGTCGGCGCCAGGTACACGCCGCCCGCCTGCATGTACACGGCCTTGATGTCCGGGTTCGCGGTCAGCAGACTGTCCAAACCGGACGAAGCCTTGTCCGCCTTCCATTCGGCGGCGACCTCCAGCACCTGGACCTCCGGGTACTTGGTCTTCATGCACTGCCGGAACGCCTCGGATCGGTCGCGCCCGTTGACCGAGGCGAGGTCGCCCATGACCTGCACGACCTTGCCCGACTTCACCTTCGCGCCGATCGCCTCGCAGGCCTTGGTGCCGTACGCCTTGTTGTCCGCGCGCACCACCATCGCGACCTTGCCGCTCTCCGGCGCGACGTCGACCGCGACCACCGGGACACCCTTGTTCTCCGCCGCCTTGAGTCCCGCGACGACGGCGGCGGAGTCCAGCGGCGTCACGACAAGGCCCTTCACGCCCTGGTTGAGCAGGGTGTTGATGTCGGTGATCTGCTTCGCCGGGTCGCTGTCCGCGTTGACCGTCGGCAGCGCCTCGACGCCCTGTTCCTTCGCCTTCAGCGGTACGTAGTTGTTGTAGGCCTGCCAGAACGGCGAGGTCAGCAACGGGATCGTCGCGCCGACCTTGCCACCCCCGCCCGCACCCGGTTGGGGCACGTTGTCCTTAGTGGACCCACACGCCGACAGGGTCAGCCCCAGCGCGGTGGCCGCGGCGGCCACCTTGATCACCCTCGTACGCACCGCATCCTCCTTGATGACAGCGAAAACTACTGCTGGACCGGGCCGCGCGGACGCAGCCCGTACATACCTCCGTCGACAGCGAGCGCCGTGCCGGTGGTCGAAGCCGACAGCGGGCTGGCGAGGTACACGACCGCGTTGGCGACCTCGTCCGCGGTGACCAGCCTGCCCATGGGCTGACGGGCGGCGAGCGCGGCGCGTTCGGCCTCCGGATCGCCCGCCGCGTCGAGCAGCCTGCCGACCCACGGGGTGTCCGCGGTGCCGGGGCAGACGCAGTTGACCCGGATCCGGTCGGCGAGGTGGTCGGTCGCCATCGCCAGGGTCAGCGAGAGCACCGCGCCCTTGCTGGCCGAGTACAGCGCGCGGTTGGGCAGGCCCGCCCACGCGGCGATCGAGCAGGTGTTGACGATCGCGGCCGACGGCGAGTTCTTCAGATGCGGCAACGCCGCCCGCGCCAGCCGCACCATGCCGACGACGTTGATGTCGAGCACGCGGTGCCATTCGTCGTCGCCGTTGGCGGTGACGTCGCCCTGCGCGCCGATGCCCGCGTTGTTGACCAGGACGTCGAGCCTGCCGAACCGGTCCACGACCGCGTCGATCGCCGACCGGACCTCCTTGTCGGAGCCGACGTCGCAACGGAATCCGGCGAGGCCTTCGGGAAGGTCGCCGGGATTCAGGTCGAGGACCGCGACCTTCGCCCCGCGGGAGGCGAGCAGGTCCGCGGTGGCCCGGCCGATTCCCGACGCGCCTCCAGTGACCGCCGCGACGAGGCCTTCGAACTCACTCACTTGCTTGTCTCCGTCCATTCCGGACCGTCGGGGAAGGTGAACCGGCGCAGTGTCGCGTCGTGCATCCGGGCCGAGAAACCCGGCGCGGACGGGGCGACGTAGCGGCCGTCGACGACGGCGGCCGGATCGGTGAAGTGCTCGTGGAGATGGTCGACCCATTCGATGGACCGGTCGGTGTCGGAACCGGACACCGCCACGAAGTCGAACATCGACAGGTGCCGGACGAGTTCGCACAGCCCGACGCCGCCGGCGTGCGGGCACACCGGGATCCCGAACTTGGCCGCCAGCAACAGGATCGCCAGGTTCTCGTTGAACCCGCCGACCCTGGCGGCGTCCAGCTGCAGTACCGAGATCGCGCCCGCCTGCAGCAACTGCTTGAACACCACGCGGTTCTGGACGTGCTCGCCGGTGGCCACGCGGATCGGGGCGAGCGCCTTGGCGATCGCGGCGTGCCCGAGCACGTCGTCCGGCGAGGTGGGTTCCTCGATCCAGTACGGGTCGTACGGCGCCAGCGCGGTCATCCAGGTGATCGCGGTCGAGACGTCCCAGCGCTGGTTCGCATCGACGGCGACCCGGATGTCCGGGCCGACAGTCTCGCGGGCGAGTTTCATCCGGCGGACGTCGTCCTCCAGATTCCCGCCGACCTTCAGCTTGATCATCTCGAAGCCGTCCGCCACCGCCTGTTCGGCGAGCCGGATCAGTTTCGCGTCCGAGTAGCCGAGCCAGCCGGGAGAAGTGCTGTACGCGCGGTAGCCGTCACGCTCGATCCGGGCGATCCGCCCGGCGCGGCCCGGCTCGGCGGCACGGAGGATGTCGAGCGCCTCCTGCTCGGTCAGCGCGTCGGTCAGGTAGCGGAAGTCGACGAGGGAGACCAGCTCCTCCGGCGACATCCCGGCGGCGAAGCGCCAGACCGGGAGTCCGGCGATCCGTGCGGCGAGATCCCACGCGGCGTTGACGACCGCGCCGATCGCCATATGCGCGACACCCTTTTCGGGGCCGAGCCACCGCAGTTGCGAGTCGCCGACCAACGCCCGCGACAGGTCGCCGAGCGCGGCCGCGTCGGTCGGCACGTCCCTGCCGACGACGTGCGATTCCAGCGCGCGGATCGCCGCGGCCTGGACGTCGTTGCCGCGGCCGATGGTGAAGGCGAGCCCGTAACCGTCCGGACCGCCATCGGTGTGCAGCACGACGTACGCGGCCGAGTAGTCCGGGTCCGGGTTCATGGCGTCCGAACCGTCGAGCTCCCGCGAGGTGGGGAACCGGACGTCGAGCACCTCCATACCCACGATCTTCGCCATCACGCCTGCCTGACGTTCTGGCGCTGACGGCCGAGGCCGTCGATTTCGAGCTCGATGACGTCACCTTCGCGCAGATACGGCTTGGGATCGGGCTGCCCGAGGGCGACGCCCTGCGGAGTGCCGGTGTTGATGAGGTCTCCGGGGCGCAGCACCATGTACTGGCTCACGTAGTGCACGATCTCGGCGACCGAAAAGATCATGTCCTTGGTCGAGGAGTCCTGCTTCTTCTCGCCGTTGACCCACAACCGCAGGCCGAGGTCCTGCGGGTCGGGCACCTCGTCGGCGGTGACCAGCCACGGGCCGAGCGGGTTGAAGTTCTCGCACGACTTGCCCTTGTCCCAGGTGCCGCCGCGTTCGAGCTGGAACTCGCGCTCGGACACGTCGTTCGAGACGGTGTAGCCGGCGACGTACTGCAAGGCTTCTTCGGCGCTTTCGAGGTAGCGCGCGGTCTTGCCGATGACGACGCCGAGCTCGACCTCCCAGTCGGTCTTCGTCGAACCGCGCGGCACGAGCACGTCGTCCTGCGGTCCGACCACGACGTCGGGGGCCTTCATGAACACGACGGGCTCGGCCGGGACCTCGGCGCCGGACTCCTCGGCGTGCTGCCGGTAGTTGAGGCCGATGCAGACGACCTTGCCGGGCCGCGCGATCGGCGCGCCCACCCTGGCCCGCGCGGCTTCGGGACCGGCTTCGGGCAGCTCACCGGCGGCCAGCGCGGCGGCGACCCTGGCGACGCCGTCGCTCGCGAAGAAGCCGCCATCGATGTCGGCGGTCAGCGCCGAGAGGTCGCGCAGCGTGCCGTCCCCGGCACGTACGAACGGACGCTCACTTCCCGGCTCCCCGAGTCGCAACAGCTGCACGGATCTTCCCTTCAAGCCGAACCGCCAACAATCAACGGCTCCCACAGCAACGAACAGACATCCGATGTATACCCGACGACCTTCGCCGAGATCTAGGGGCCGTTCGGATTTCCGCCGAAAATTGATCGGATCAGTCTTGCGAAGTCCGGGTGGCGAGACTCACAGCGGGAATAGTTACCTACTCTAAGCAAGTTGTTCCTCGCGGAACCATGACTGGGGAAGGAACGAGCATGACCATCGCGCCCGAGCGAGTGGAAGAACCCGTCGCGCGGCCCGTCACGACCGGCCGCGCCCGGTTCGTCCTGATCCTCGGCGGCCTGTCCGCCTTCGGGCCCCTGTCCATCGACATGTACCTGCCCGCGCTGCCGCAGATGGCGGGCGAACTGCGCGCGGCGGACGCGACCGTCCAGCTCACGCTGAGCGCGTTCATCATCGGGCTCGCCATCGGCCAGCTGATCCTCGGACCGCTGTCCGACGCGATCGGCCGCCGCAAACCACTCGTGGCTGGCCTCGCGCTCTACATGATCGGCTCGATCCTGTGCGCCGTCGCCCCGACCGCCGAACTGCTCATCGCCGCACGCGGCGTCCAAGCCTTCGGTGCCGCGGCCGGCATCGTGATCGCCAGGGCGACCGTGCGCGACCTCTACTCCGGCACCGCGATGACGAAGTTCTTCTCGCTGCTCATGCTGGTCAACGGGCTCGCCCCGATCCTGGCGCCGATCATCGGCGGCCAGATCCTGAACTGGACCTCGTGGCGCGGCGTGTTCGTCTGCCTGACCGTGTTCGGCGCGATCCTGCTCGCCGTCGTCTTCTTCCTGCTGCCGGAACCCCTGCCCGAGGCACGCCGCACCCCCGCGCGGTTCAGCTCGGTGCTGCGGAAGTACGCGAGCCTGCTCCGCGACCGCGGCTTCCTCGGCTACGCGCTGGCCTCCGGGCTGATGTTCGGGAGCCTGTTCGCCTACATCTCCGGCTCGTCCTTCGCGCTGCAAGGCGTCTACGGGCTCAGCCCGCAGGCGTACAGCCTGGTCTTCGGGCTCAACGGCATCGGCATCGTGGCCGTCGGCCAGCTGAACGGGCGCATCGTCGGCCGCTTCCCGGAGCGGACGCTGCTGACCGTCGGTCTCGTCATCGCGGCGATCGCCGGATTCGGCGTCCTGGCCGCGACGGTGCTGGACCTCGGCCTGATCGGGCTGCTGATCCCGCTGTTCGTCCTGGTGTCCAGTATCGGCATGGTCGCGCCGAACGCGAGCTCGCTCGCGCTCGCCGAACAGGCGCGGTCCGCCGGTTCGGCCTCGGCGCTGCTCGGCGTGCTGCAGTTCGTCGTCGGCGGGCTGGCGACGCCGCTGGTCGGGCTGGGCGGTCCGGGCACCGCGGTCCCGATGGGGATCGTGATGGCGGCCTTCGGCGTGCTCGCGCTGCTGGCCTTCGGGACCATGACGCGGTCCGCCACAGGGGCCATGGCGGTCGCGCGGGCGTAGGGGCTCGTGAGTGGTCAGGACGGTTAGAACCGTCCTAACCACTCACGAGTCCGTTGAGGTCAGCGGTCCTCAGCTGCTCCGCGGTCACCGTCGCGCGTCCCTCGACCAGGGCCTTCAAGGCGTCCCCGTCATCCCACTGGTTGACGTTCATCGCGGCGGCCACCTGCCCGTCCCGCAGCCAGAACGCCGTGAAGTCGCGCGACGCGAGGTCGCCCCGCACCACGAGCTCGTCACGTTCGGGATCGGCGAGCCCCCGGTATTCGCAGCCGAGGTCGTACTGGTCCGAGAAGAAATACGGGCTCCGCAGATACGGCTCGTTCTCGCCCAGCAGGTTCCCGGCGACGTGCTCGCCCTGCCATTTCGCGTTCGACCAGTGCTCGACGCGGACACGCTTTCCGTAGCGGGGATGGAAATGCGCGGCGATGTCGCCGATGGCGTAGACGTCGGGCGCCGCGGTCCGCAGGCCGGCGTCGGCGCAGACACCGCCGTCGTCGGACAGTTCCAGCCCGGCGGCGTGCGCGAGGTCGACCCGGGGCGCGGCGCCGACGGCCACGAGTACGACGTCCGCGGGAAGCTCGTCACCACTCTTCAGGCGGACGCCCGTCACCCCGTCCGGGCCGCCGGTGAAGCCGGCGACGCCTTCACCCAGCCGCCAGTTCACGCCGTGCTCGGTGTGCAGGCCCTTGAAAACCCCGGACACCTGCTCGCCCAGCACCGCGAGCAGCGGTGAGCCGACCTGGTCGACCACGGTCACTTCGGCGCCGTGTTCCCTGGCGGCCGCCGCGGCCTCGGTCCCGATCCAGCCCGCGCCGACGATCACCACCCGCCTGGCGTCCTTGAACGCCGAACGCAGCGCCAGCGCGTCGTCGAGGGTGCGCAGGGTCCGCAGTCCCGGCAGATCCCCGCCGGGCACCGGCAGTGAGCGCGGTCGTGAGCCGGTCGCGAGCACGAGCCGGTCGAAACGGTGTTCACCGCCCGCGTCGTCGTGCACGAGGCGGGCGCCGAGCTCGATCTTGGTCGCGGTCGCGCCGCTGGAGAACGCGATGTCCTTCTCCGCGTAGAAACCCTCGTCGTGCACCCAGTCGGGTTCATCGGTGTTGCCAAGCAAAAGCCCTTTGGACAACGCCGGTAATTCGTACGGGCGATGGGTGTCGGTGCCGAGTAGCAGGATCTCTCCCGCGTAACCGCGTTCCCGCAGCGTCCCGGCCGCCGTCGCTCCGGCGAGACCGGCTCCGACGATGACGATCTTCCTGGGTTCGGACATCCATGACCTCCCAAGCAGTGCCTCCCCCGGACGCTACTCCCGTTCCTCCACTTCCGGCCTAGCGAGAACGGAAGTCGATCACGATATGAAGGATCGGTTAACCCATCAGTAGGAATGTCGGGTAACTCGCGTCACGGCCCCGAAAGCGCCTCGTCCCAGCCTCGGACGAGAAAGGGAGATCATGGGATACGGGAGGATGAGGACGTTGGCACCCCGGGACGAATGGTCGGTCGGCTGCCGGGATCTCGCGGGCAGGCGCAGGGACGTGACGGTGTTCGTGAGCAGCGACAAGATCGTGCTCGTGGCGCCGCCCGGAGAGGCCGCCGTGCTCGGGCCGCTGGACGTGGGGCGCCTGCGCGCCGCGCTCCGCGACGCCGTGGTCGCGGTGGCCGAGCATCCGGACCACCATGAATGACAACTACCGTTCCTACTTCTGAGTAGGTAGAGTCGGCCCCGTTCGGAAGGAGCCGGCCATGACCACCTACTTCGTGACGGGCGCGACGGGTTTTCTGGGAAAACGCCTGGTCGCGCGCCTACTACGGCGACCTGAGACCGTAGCCGTCCACGTTCTCGTGAGGGAGACCTCACGCGGGAAGCTCCCGAGCCACGAGAAGCTCGTTCCCGTCACCGGCGATCTGACCGAACCCCTGCTGGGCATCGATCCCGCCCGCCTGGAACCCCTTGACCACGTCGTGCATCTCGGCGCGATCTACGACCTCACCGCGGACGAAGCGGCGAACCGCGCGGCCAATGTCGACGGCACCCGCAACGTCCTGGAGTTCGCCGCCGCCGCGAAGGCCGGGCTCTTCCACCACGTCTCGTCGATCGCGGTCGCCGGGCAGTACGCCGGGCGGTTCACCGAGGCCGACTTCGACCTCGGCCAGAGTTTCGCTTCGCCGTACCACGCGACGAAGTTCGAGGCGGAGAAACTCGTGCGGCAGCACGGGAAAACGCCGTTCCGGGTGTACCGGCCGTCCGCCGTGGCCGGTGATTCGCGCACCGGCGAGATGGACAAGATCGACGGTCCGTACTACTTCCTGCCCGCGATCTCGCGGCTCGCCGCGCTGCCCCGCCGTCTCCCGCTGGCCGCCCCGGATCTCGGCGCCACGAACCTCGTTCCGGTCGACTACGTCGTCGAGGCGATGGAACACCTCATGCACGCCGACGCGCCCAGCGGGAGCACGTACCACCTGGCGTCACCCCGGCCGCAACCGCTTCACGAGGTCTACAACGCCTTCGCCCGGGCCGCGGGCGGGCCGAAGATCTCCGCGGTCCTTCCTCCCGGACCGTCCGGAGCGCTGAAGCGCGCCGGAACCCGGCTGGCGAAATCCGCGGCCGCCGGATTCGACCGGGTCCCTGGCGGGCGTTCGGCCCGGGCGGCGGTGCTCGCGGAACTCGGCATCCCGCTCGAAGTGCTGCCGCATCTGAGCATGGAGGTCGACTTCGACACGAGCGCGACGACGGCCGCGCTCGAAGGCAGCGGGATCACCTTGCCGCCGTTGAAGGAGTACGCCGGTCCGCTCTACCGGTACTGGCTGGAGCACCTGGATCCCGACCGCGGCCGCCGCCGTCCGGGGCCGGAACCCCTCGAAGGCCGGAAGGTGCTGATCACCGGCGCTTCCTCGGGTATCGGTCGCGCGTCCGCGCTCGCCGTCGCCGCGAAGGGCGGCGAAGTGATCCTCGTGGCCAGGCGCGCCGACGAACTCGAACAGGTCCGCGAGCAGATCGTCGCGGCGGGCGGGAAGGCGTCGGCGTATCCGTGCGACCTCACCGACGGCGGTGCCGTCGACGCGCTGGTCAAGGACGTGCTCGCCGCGCACGGCGCCGTCGACATGCTGGTCAACAACGCGGGCCGCTCGATCCGGCGGTCGCTTTCGCTGTCCACCGAACGGTTCCACGACTACGAGCGGACGATGGCGATCAACTACTTCGGCCCCGTGCGGCTGACGCTGGGCCTGCTGCCGTCGATGACCGCGCGCGGATTCGGGCACGTCGTCAACGTGACCACCCAAGGACTGCAAACGGACACCCCGCGGTTTTCCGCTTACCTGGCCTCGAAGGCCGCGCTGGAGGAGTTCGGGCTGACCGCCGGCCGGGAAACGCTTTCCGACGGCGTCACCTTCACCTCGGTCCGGATGCCGCTGGTGCGCACCGACATGATCGCGCCGACCGGTTCGTATCGCGGCATGCCGTCGAGCTCCCCCGAACGCGCCGCCGCACTGGTGGTGAAGGCACTGGAGAAACGACCCGAGATCCTGAACCTGCCCGAAGGAACCGCCGCCGAACTCGTGACGCTCGTCGCACCGAAGACGGCACGGTTCTTCGCCCATCTCGTCTACCGCGCCATGCCCGAGTCCGCGCCGGAATCCCGTGGCCTGCCCCGGAAGGCTCCGCTCGCGTCGGTGGCGGGCGCGGTCACCCGGCTGGTCTGGCGCCGCCGTCCCTGAGAGCCTGTGGGCGGAGCTGAGGTTTTCCCCGGAAAGTGACCATACGCGTGAACCCGCCCGGCCGAAGGCCCCGCTGTCGCGGTGGCAGGGCGCCCTTAACCACCTTCGCGACCAGGAAGACCAGGTCGCGCCCTGTCGACGTCGATCGCGGACGCGGGTTCACCTATAGACACTGACGTCCCGCCGCCGGGGCTCGATCGGGGGACGCCCCCGGCCGCTACCATCGGTTTCCGATACGCCGGGGGGTCGGCGGGCACGGGCCGAGGCAGGACGACCGGGAAGGGGCAGTGTGGACGTCGCCAGTCCCCCGCTGTCGACCGGACCGGACGCGGCTGGGAGGTCAGCGGTACGTCCGTCCAGGACAGTGCTGAGGCTGTCCCTCCACGCGGTCTGGGTGCTCGCGCTCGCCGTCGCCACCGAACTCCGGGTGGGGCGCTTCGGTTTCCACCCTTCGGACCAGGGCTTCATCCTCGCCCAGGCGTGGCGGGTGCTGCACGGCGAAGTCCCGCATTCCGACATCATCTCCGCGCGGCCACTGGGTTCGGCGTACCTGCACATCGTCGACTTCGCGCTGCCGGGGCCGCTGTTCTTCGTCTCCAGCGTGCTCAGCATGCTGGAGATCATCCTGGCGACCATCGCGTTCGCCGTGCTGGTCACCCGGCGCCGCGTCCGCGACTGGGGCCCGGGGCTCACCGGGCTGACGGCGGCCGCGTCGCTGCTGAACCTCAACGCCTTCCCGCTGATGGCCTGGCACACGATCGACGGGATCTTCCTGACCGCCTGCGGTGCCTGGGCACTGGATTCGGGGCTGCGCAACGGCAAGGCGTGGCCGCGGCGGCTCGGCCTGGTGCTGCTGGGCACCGCGGTGTTCGTCAAACAGAGTTTCGCGCCGGTACCGCTGATCGCGCTGTGCTGGCTGCTGCTGCACCCGTCACTACGGGAAGGCGCGTTCCGCACCGGCCGCTGGTGGGCCCGGCTGGCCTGGGATCTGCTGGCGCTGGGCGCCTTCCTGGTGGTCTACATCGGAATCGTCGCCCTCGACGGCGGGCTGGGCGCGATGGCCGAGCAGCTCACCGGCGGCCTGCCCGCGTACGGCGAGCGGCTTCTCGGGCTGTGGCTGGAAAACCCCGCGTCGCTGCTGCGGCCGCCGGTACGGGGCTTGACCTTCTTCGCGATCGCCGGGGTGTTCCTGGCCCTGCTGGGGATCTTCCGCGAGCGCGCGGGCCGCGCCGGGGCGGTCCTCGCGCGGCTGCTGCTCCTGGCAGGCGTGGCGGTGGTGGTCGGCACCGTCGTCGACGGGCATTTCACCGGCGCGTCGCGCTGGGCGGACGTCCTCTGGTGGATCCTCGGTGTCGCGCTGCTGGTGAACTGGGCGGCGACGCGGCGGTTCTCGCGGATGGGCGCGCTCGTCTTCGCGACCGGCTTCATGACCAGCCTGTCCTGGGGGAACGACACACCGACGCTGTTCACCGGAACACTGGCGCTGACGGCGATCCTGCTGCTGGCGGACGCGCTGCCGCCGCTGCCGGAGCCGTCCCGCCGGCTCGGGCTGGCGGGTGCCACGGCGATGGGCCTGGTCGCGGTGCTGGCGTCGGGCTGGGCCGTGGTCGCGCACCACGACGAAGCCGCGTACCTCGACATGGCGCACGAGAAGCTGACCGGTGACCTCGGCGAGGTGACGCCCTCGATGCGCGGGATCCGGACGAATCCGGGCACCTTCACCTACATCTCCCAGATCCAGGACTGCGTCATGCGATTCCCCGCCGGGCGCACGGCCGTCCTGCCGGACAACCCGTTCGCGTATCCCGCCTTCGGCCTGCGCAACCCGTTCCCGCTGGAATGGCCGCTGCCGCTGGAGATCGTCGCCGATGCTCCGGAGCGCATGCTCTCGACGGCCGACGTCCTCAACCGCGAAGGCGATTACCTGGTGCTGTTCCAGACCGTCAGCATGCCCGCGCTGGCCAAAGGCGGGCCGGTGCCCGCCGAGGTCGCCGGGGACGCGCCGATCTTCGACTACCTCGGCCTGGAGAACGCGCTGCGGTCGCGGCTCACCGGGCAGACCGTCACCTGCGGCAGCTTCGTCGGCAAGTGGGCGCCCCGCCCCTGACGCGTTTAGTCCTCTGAATGCGGGGGTCAGTCGACGCCGGCGTCCTCGGGGCGGCCGGAAGCCAGACCGGCGAGGACGTCCAAGGCTGCCGCGAGCGTTTCGAGCGGCGGCGACGAGACGGCGAGGCGCACCGCGTTCGGGGCGTGACCGGGGACGACGGCGAACGCGGCCGCCGGGGTGACCGCGATCCCGCGCCGCGCGGCCGCGGCGACGAAGGTCTCGGCGCGCCAGTGTTCGGGGAGCTCCCACCAGCAGTGATACGCCTGCGGATCGGCGTGCAGGGCGAACCCGGCCAGCCGCGCCGCCGTCACCCGCTGGCGTTCCGCGGCGTCGAGCCGTTTCGCCCGCTCGACGGTTTCCAGCGTCCCGCCGGTGATCCACCGGGTGGCGGCTTCGACGGCGAGCCGGGGCGCGACCCAGCCGCCCGAGCGCACGGCCGCGGCCAGCCGTTCCCGCCATTCCGCCGGGACGGCGAGGAAGCCGGTGGTCAGCCCCGGGGCGAGCCGTTTCGACATGCTGTCGACGAACACGGTGCGCTCCGGAGCGTACGCCGCGAACGGGCGGACCTCGGGCCGGAGGAAGGTGTAGATACCGTCCTCGATCACCGGGATGTCCATCCGCCGCACGGTTTCCGCCAGCTCGGCGCGCCGCGCTTCGTCCATTGTGGACCCGAGCGGATTGTGCAGCGTCGGCTGGACGTACAGCGCGCGCACGGACGCGGCTTCGAGCGCCTCGGGAACGAGACCCCTGTCGTCGGTCTCGATGGGCACCAACTGGACACCGAGCCGTCCGGCGAGTGCCTTGACCACGGGATAGGTGATGGCTTCGACGGCGAGGCGCTCCCCCATCGGCACGAAGGCGGCGATGGCGGCCGCGATGGCCTGGCGCCCGCTCCCGGCGAAGAGGATCTCCGGCGTCCAGCCGTCCTTCGCGAGCAGCCCGGCGACGGCGTCACGTGCCTGCTTCGAGCCCGAGACGCTTCCCGGCCGCAGCGCCGCTGTCAGGACGTCTTCACGCAGCAGCGGCTCCAGCGCCTTCCCGACCAGCGCCGACTGCTCCGGAAGGACGGCGAAGTTGAGCTCGAGGTCGACCGTCGCGCCACCGGGTTCGGCGAGCGCGGTCTCCAGCGGCGGCTTCGCGGCGCGGACGAACGTGCCCCGGCCGACCTCGCCGACCACGACACCTCTCCGGACGAGTTCGCCGTAGACCCTGGCGGCGGTCGAGTTCGCGATCCCGCGTTCGCGGGCGAACCGCCGCTGCGGGGGCAGCCGGTCGCCTGGCCGGAGCCTTCCGGCCTCGACGTCGGCGGAGATCTCGTCCGCGACTATCCGGTAGTCCTCCATGCCGTCCTTCGATCGCACCGAGTGCATTCACGCGATTGCACTGGGGATGATGCCATCGACGAACGTCGTGAGCCGACTGCGACCTACGGAACACCACAACGGCGGACTCCTAGGTTAGCCTAACCTGCGTGGAGACCGTGGAAACCCTCACCGAGCAGAGCACGACGTCCCGCCTGCACGCGGACGCGCTGACGCTCGCCTACGACGGCCGGACCGTGGCCGAAGACCTCGGGGTGGTCATCCCCGACCGGTCGTTCACCGTCATCGTCGGCCCGAACGCCTGCGGCAAGACGACCCTGCTGCGCGCGCTCGCGCGGATGCTCAAACCCCGCCAGGGGTCGGTGTTCCTCGACGGGCAGGTGATCAGCTCCTTCCCCGCCAAGGAGGTCGCCCGGCGGCTCGGCCTGCTCCCGCAGAGCTCGATCGCGCCCGACGGCATCACCGTCGCGGACCTCGTCGCGCGTGGCCGGTACCCGCACCAGCGCCTGCTGCGCCAGTGGTCCCGTGAGGACGCCACCGTGGTCGCCGAGTCCATGCGCGCCACCGGGGTCGACGACCTCGCCGAGCGGCTGGTCGACGAACTGTCGGGCGGCCAGCGGCAGCGCGTGTGGATGGCGATGGCGCTCGCGCAGGAGACCGATCTCCTGCTGCTCGACGAGCCGACGACGTACCTGGACATCGCCCACCAGATGGACATCCTCGACCTGTGCGCGCAACTGCACCAGGAACAGGGCCGGACGCTGGTGGCGGTGCTGCACGACCTCAACCACGCCGCCCGCTACGCGACGCACATGATCGCGATGCGCGGCGGAGAGGTCCTGGCGACGGGCTCGCCCGAAGAGGTCGTGACCGCGGCCAACGTCGAGAAGATCTTCGAGCTGCCCTGCCGGGTGATGCCGTGCCCCGAAACCGGGACCCCGCTGGTGATCCCGAAGGCCGGGCGCCGCGCCGCGTGATCATCCCGGAGTAGGTTGGCGGCGGAGGTGCCATGTCACAGCAACTGTGGTCCGAAGTGGACGATTATCTGTCCGGGGTGCTCATCCCGTCCGATCCCGCCCTCGAAGGCGCGCGTGAGGCGTCGGATCGGGCCGGGCTGCCGTCGATCGCCGTCGCGCCGAACCAGGGCAAACTGCTCAACCTGATGGCGAGGATGATCGGCGCCCGGTCCATCCTGGAGATCGGCACGCTCGGCGGGTACAGCACGATCTGGCTCGCCCGCGCCCTGCCGCCGCAGGGCAGGCTCGTCACCCTCGAATACGACCCGAAGCACGCCGAGGTCGCGCGCGCCAACATCGAAGCGGCCGGGCTCGGCGGGCTGGTCGACGTCCGCGTCGGCAAGGCGCTGGACCTGCTGCCCTCGGTCGAGGGCCCGATCGATCTGGCCTTCATCGACGCCGACAAGGTCAACAACCCGGCGTACTTCGAGGCGTCGCTGAAGCTGGTCCGGCCCGGCGGCGTGATCGTGGTCGACAACGTCGTCCGCGGTGGCGCGGTGACCGACGCCGCCAGCGAAGACCCGAACGTCCAAGGGATCAGGCGGCTGCACGAGATGATCGCCGCCGAACCCCGCGTCGACGCGACGGCCGTCCAGACGGTGGGCAGCAAGGGCTACGACGGGCTCACCGTCGTGCTGGTGAAGCCCTGACGGCTCCCTCGGCCGGGTCGTCGCGGTCCGGCCGGGTGTT
Organism: Amycolatopsis roodepoortensis; assembly: GCF_024628825.1. Lineage (NCBI taxonomy): Bacteria > Bacillati > Actinomycetota > Actinomycetes > Pseudonocardiales > Pseudonocardiaceae > Amycolatopsis > Amycolatopsis roodepoortensis. The sequence continues at coordinate 7,562,148 of NZ_CP102415.1, read as the reverse complement.
GCGAAAGCCACTTTCGCAACGTTGAAGGTTGCGAAAGTGGCTTTCGCAACGTCGGCGTGGCCCGGTCCGGCGCCGTGCCCCCGGTGACCGTGTCGCGAAAGCCACTTTCGCGACGTCTGGTGTCCCGAAAGTGGCTTTCGCGACACCACGAACAGGCCTCACCGCGGCGCCGTCGTGACCGGCCGCGGACCCGAGCCCTCCGGCCACCGCACCGGCATCCCCTGGTGCACACCGTTCATGAAGCGCTGCCAGACGTCGGCCGGGATCGTCCGCCCGGTCAGTTTCTCCCCGGCGGCGTCCCGCATCCGGCGCGGCTCGTCGGAGCCGACCCAGACCGCCGTCGCGAGCTGCGGCGTGTACCCGACCGCCCAGCCGCCGGCGTTGTCGTCCGTCTCGTCGAACTGGAAGTCGCCGGTCTTCAGCGCCGCCGGGCGGTCCTTCAGGCCGGTGGCCAGCACCTGGCTCATTTCGCTCGCGATCCGGCGGCTCAGCGCCTCGTCGTCCTTGAACGCGGGCGCCCTGTCCGACGGCCGTTCCCACACGATCTCGCCGTTCTCGTCCCGGATCTTCGACACCAGATGCGGGGTGGCGCGCATACCGTCGGCGGCGAAGGTCGCGTAGGCACCGGCCATGTCGCTGGGGCGCAGGGGATACCGGCCGACCGCGATCCCGGGGCTGATCAGGAATCCGTCCTTCTCCCGCAGTGTCACCGCGCCGTCGACGGTCTCGGGGATCCCGGCCGCGCGGGCGCTTTCGCGGACCGCTTCCGCGCCCAGTTTCTTCGCCAGGTCGACGAACGGGCCCCGGGCGCCCCGCCCCATCGCCTCGCGCAACGTGCACTTCCCGGCTTCACCGCACTGGTCCTCGAATTTGAAGGTTTCGCCGAGGAAGTCGACCTCCGCGGGCGCCTTGAGCGGCTCGTCCACGTTCACTCCCCGTTCGAGACCGGCGGCGAGGATGAACGGCTGGAAGGCGGAGCCGGTGCCGTACGGGGTACCGGCGTAGTCGTGCACGCTCCAGCCACCGCCGTTGTAGGCGCGGATGGCGCCGGTCCCGGGTTCGACGGCGACCAGCGACGCGCGGAAGTGCTCCGGTTGTCCCTTCAAGCGTTCCTTGACCGCCTTCTCGGCTTCGGCCTGCGCTCGCGGATCGATGGTCGTCTCGACCTTCATCGCGCCGCTGCGGAGCCGGTCGAGCGGATAGCCGACCTGTTCCAGTTCCGCGAGGACCTGCTGCTTGATGTGGTACTGCTCGTAGGTCACGCGACCGGCCCGGGTCTCCGACGGCGCCTGGATCGCGTCCTCCGGGTAGGTCATGGTGACCGCTTCGGCCTGGCTGACGTAACCGCGCGCGACCAGCTTGTTCATCACGTAGGACCAGCGCTTCATCGCGTGCTCATGGCTGGAGGCGTACGGGTCGTGCACCGAAGGCGACTGGATCATGCCCGCGAGGAACGCCGCCTCGCTCCAGGTCATCGAGTCGTCCAGCTTGCGGCCGAAGTAGGCGTTCATCGCCGACGCCGGGCCGTAGGTGCCGCGGCCGAACGAGATGATGTTGACGTAGCTTTCGAAGATCTCCTTCTTGGTCTGCTGCTGGGTGATCTTCGTGGCGAGCACCAGCTCGGAGAACTTGCGGGTGAGGGTGGCGTCCTCGTTGCCGGTGGATTTCTTGATGTACTGCTGGGTGATCCCCGAACCGCCGCCGACGCCGGTCACCAGCGCGCGGCCGAGCCCGGTGAGGTCGAAGCCCTCGTTGTCCCAGAAGGTCGGGTCCTCGGTCGCGACGATCGCGTCGCGCAGTTTCGCGGGGACGGCGTCGTACGGCACGAACAGCCGGTCGCCGCCGGGCGGGACCACCTTGAGCAGTTCGGAACCGTCGGCGTTCTGCAGGACCACGGTCTTGTCGAGGTCGGCGAGGACCTCTTGCGGGCTGCGGACGTCGAGCAGGACGTACGCGAGCCCGAACGCGACGACGGGGATGCCGACGAGCAGGCCGAGCGTCCAGGCGGCGATCCGCCGCCACCTGCGCTTCTTCCCTTTCGGCTCAGGGGTGGCCGTGGTCTGCGACTCGGGTGCGTCTGCCTCATCCGGGTTCTCCACGCCAGGTTAGACGCCCGAACGAGTGAAAAGGTTGTGGGAAAATCACCGAATCGCGCCCAACCCCCTCCCGCATTCAGAGGACGAAACGCGGTCAGGCGAGGAAGGCCCGAAGGAGCGAAGCCGTCCCCTCGACGTGCTCCGTCATCGCCCGCCGGGCCGCCTCCGAATCCCCGGCGAGGATCGCGTCGACGATGGCCTCGTGCTGGGCGTTGGAGTGCTCCAGATTCGGTTCGAGCAGCGGGATCATGTCGAGCAGCTGGTTGACCCGCATCCGCGCGTCGGCCATCGCCGTGGTCAGCGAGCCGGACGCGGTGACCTCGGCGATCGCCAGGTGCAGCCGCGAATCCTTGCGCCGGTAGTCGCCGACGTCGGCCGCCGCCGCCTCGGCGAGCGTGCTGGTCAGATGCTGGCGGTCGGCCGGGGTGAGGGACCGCGACGCCGCCATCTCGGCGGCGCCGGTCTCCAGGACGTGCCGCAGGCCGAGCGTGTCCTCCAGGGTGGCGTTGTCGACCTTCCGCCCTTCGGTGGCGGGCGGGTCGGGCAGGACGTCGTTGACGAACGTGCCGCCGTACCGCCCGCGCCGCGACTCGACGTAACCCGCGTCGGACAGCGCGCGGATGGCCTCGCGCAGCGTCACCCGGCTGACCCCGAGCCGCTCGGCGAGCTCGCGTTCCGAAGGCAGCCGCTCACCAGCGCCGACCACACCCAGCCGGATCGCCTGGAGCAGCCTTTCGACGGTCTCCTCGAAGGCGTTGCCCGCGCGCACCGGGCGGAACAGCGCGTCACCCGCGTTCGCGACCGTGCTCGACTCCACCCTTCGAGTTTAGGCGGCCCGCAATTCGTCCTCTGGATGCGGTACTTGCGTATGCAACTACCGCATCCAGAGGACTGAACGCGGGCGTCAGCACTCGATGACGTTCACGGCGAGGCCGCCGCGTGCGGTTTCCTTGTACTTCACACTCATGTCGGCGCCGGTCTCGCGCATGGTCTTGATCGCCTTGTCCAGCGTCACGACGTGCGAACCGTCGCCGCGCATCGCCATCCGCGCGGCGTGGATCGCCTTCGACGCGCCGACGGCGTTGCGCTCGATGCACGGGATCTGCACCAGCCCGCCGACCGGGTCGCAGGTCAGCCCCAGGTGGTGCTCGACGCCGATCTCGGCGGCGTTCTCCACCTGCGCGGGTGAACCACCGAGGACCTCGGTCAGCCCAGCGGCGGCCATGGCGCTGGCCGAACCGACCTCGCCCTGGCAGCCGACCTCGGCGCCCGAGATCGAGCCCGTCTGCTTGAGGATCGAGCCGATCGCGCCCGCGGTCAGCATGAACGTCACGATGCCGTCGTCCGACGAACCCCGGATGAACCGCTGGTAGTAGTGCAGAACGGCCGGGATGATCCCCGCGGCGCCGTTGGTCGGCGCGGTGACGACGCGGCCGCCCGCGGCGTTCTCCTCGTTGACCGCCAGCGCGTACAGACTCACCCAGTCCATCGCGTACAGCGGGTCGCCGACGCCGTCCTCGGCGAGCAGCTTCTCGTGCAACGCCTTCGCACGGCGCGGCACCTTCAGCCCGCCCGGCAGGACGCCCTCGTGCTCGCAGCCGTTGCGCACGCATTCCGCCATGACCTGCCAGATCTCCAGCAGCCCTTCGCGGACTTCCTCACGCGTGCGCCACGAAAGCTCGTTGCGCAGCATGATCTCGCTGATCGGCAGCCCGGTGTCCTCGCAGTGCTTCAGCAGATCCGCGCCGGTGCGGAACGGGAACTCCAGCCGGGTCGAGTCCTCGACGACGACAGTGTCGGTCTCGTAGGACTCGTCCCGCACGAACCCGCCGCCGACGGAGTAGTAGGTGCGCTCGCGCAGCACCTTCCCGTCGGCGTCGAACGCGCGGAAGATCATCCCGTTCGGATGCGCCGGCAACGACTTCCGCCGGTGCATGGTCAGGTCGGTGTCCTCGGTGAACACGATCTCGTGCTCACCACGCACCTTCAATCGGCAGGATTCGCGGATCTCCGCGATCTTGCCGGGCACCGTGTCGGTGTCGATCTCCTCCGGACGCTCCCCCGACAGCCCGAGCAGCACGGCCTTGTCGCTGCCGTGCCCGAACCCGGTGGCGCCCAGCGAGCCGAAAAGCTCGCTCTGGACCCGCGTCGTGGCCGTCAGGTCGCCGTCGGCGGCCAGACCGTCCACAAAGGTCAGTGCGGCGCGCATCGGGCCCACCGTATGGGAGCTGGAAGGGCCGATACCGATCGAAAACAGGTCGAAGACGCTGATCGCCATTGATCTGCCCTCCTTCCTATCTGGCCAGCAGTGAGCTGGCTTCTTGGGCCGCGGGCCCTTCGGCGGCGAGATGGGCCAAGTTCTCCGACAGCTCTTCGCCGCGGTGGGCCTTCGTCTGCGCGAACAGCCGACCGGCCCGATACGACGAGCGTACGAGCGGCCCGGCCATCACACCAGCGAAGCCCATCGCCTCGGCGGCGTTCGAATGCTCGACGAACTCCTCCGGCTTGACCCACCGATCCACCGGATGATGCCTCGGCGACGGCCGCAGGTACTGGGTGATCGTCAGGATCTCGCAGCCCGCGTCGACCAGGTCCTTCATCGCGGGCGCGACCTCCTCCGGCGTCTCGCCCATGCCCAGGATCAGGTTCGACTTCGTCACCAGACCCGCCTCACGAGCCTTCGTGATGACCTCCAGCGACCGCGCGTACCGGAAACCAGGCCGGATCCGCTTGAAGATCCGCGGCACCGTCTCCACGTTGTGCGCCAGCACCTCCGGCCGCGAACCGAACACCTCGGCCAGCTGGTCCGGATCCGCGTTGAAATCCGGGATCAGCAGCTCGACACCGGTACCCGGGTTCAACGCGTGGATCTGCCGCACGGTCTCCGCGTACAGCCACGCACCGCCGTCCTCCAGGTCGTCACGCGCGACACCGGTCACCGTCGAGTAGCGCAAACCCATGGCCTGCACCGACTCCGCCACCTTCCGCGGCTCGGTCCGGTCCAGCGCCGCCGGCTTACCCGTGTCGATCTGGCAGAAGTCGCAACGCCGCGTGCACTGGTCCCCACCGATCAGGAACGTCGCCTCACGGTCTTCCCAGCACTCGTAGATGTTGGGACACCCGGCTTCTTCGCAGACGGTGTGGAGGCCCTCACGCTTGACCAGTCCCTTGAGCTCCGTGAACTCCGGACCCATGCGGGCCCGGGTCTTGATCCACGACGGCTTCTTCTCGATCGGGGTCTGCGCGTTGCGGACCTCGAGCCGGAGAAGTTTGCGCCCCTCGGGGAGCGCGCTCATCGGTTGAGGTCCGCGTACAGCGGGTGCTTCTTGGCCAGCAGCTCGACCCGGGCGGACAGCGACTGGCGCAGGGCCTCGTCGAAGTCCGGGCGCAGCGCCTCGGCGATGACGTCGGCCACCTCGGCGAAGTCCTCGGCGCCGAAGCCGCGGGTCGCCAGCGCCGGGGTGCCGATCCGCAGGCCGGAGGTGACCATCGGCGGACGCGGGTCGAACGGGACGGCGTTGCGGTTGACCGTGATACCGACCGAGTGCAGCCGGTCCTCGGCCTGCTGACCGTCCAAAGTGGAGTTGACCAGATCGACGAGCACCAGGTGCACGTCGGTGCCGCCGGTCAGCACGCGGACGCCGGCCTCGCTGCAGTCCGTGCGCGAAAGGCGGTCGGCCAGGATCTTCGCGCCCTCGAGCACGCGCTGCTGGCGCTCGCGGAACTCCTCGCTCGCGGCGATCTTGAGCGCGACGGCCTTGGCGGCGATGACGTGCTCCAGCGGACCACCCTGCTGGCCGGGGAACACCGCCGAGTTGATCTTCTTGGCGAGTTCCTGACGGCACAGGATGATGCCGCCGCGCGGACCGCCGAGGGTCTTGTGCGTGGTCGTGGTGACGATGTCGGCGTACGGCACCGGGCTCGGGTGCAGGCCCGCGGCGACGAGACCGGCGAAGTGCGCCATGTCGACCATGACCTTCGCGCCGACCTCGTCGGCGATGCGGCGGAACTCGGCGAAGTCGAGCTGACGCGGGTACGCCGACCAGCCGGCGATGATCAGCTTCGGCTTGTGCTCCTTGGCGAGGCGCTCGATCTCCTCGACGTCGACGATCCCGGTCTCCTTGTCGACGTGGTAGGCGACGACGTTGTAGAGCTTGCCCGAGAAGTTGATCTTCATCCCGTGGGTCAGGTGCCCGCCGTGCGCGAGGTCGAGACCGAGGATGGTGTCGCCGGGGTTGAGCACCGCGACCATGGCGGCGGCGTTGGCCTGCGCGCCCGAATGCGGCTGGACGTTGGCGTGCTCGGCGCCGAACAGGGCCTTCGCGCGGTCGATCGCCAGCTGCTCGATGACGTCGACGTGCTCGCAGCCGCCGTAGTAGCGGCGGCCGGGGTAGCCCTCGGCGTACTTGTTGGTCAGCACCGAACCCTGCGCCTCGAGCACGCCCACCGGGGCGAAGTTCTCCGAGGCGATCATCTCCAGGGTCGACTGCTGCCGGTCGAGTTCGGCCGCGACGGCGGTGGCGACCTCGGGGTCCACTTCGGACAGGGCAGCGTTGAACATCTCAGTTCTCCTGGGTCAGGACGGCGTACGCCTGGGCGTCGAGCAGGGCGGGCACGTCGCCGGACAGACGCACCTTCAGGAGCCATCCTTCGGCGTACGGGTCCGAGTTGATGAGCTCGGGGGTGTCCGTTGTGGCCTCGTTCACCTCGACGACCTCGCCGTCCACCGGTGCGTACAGCTCGCTGACCGACTTGGTCGACTCGACCTCGCCGAACACCTCGCCCGCGGTGACGGTGTCGCCGACCGAGGGGAGCTGGACGAACACGATGTCACCGAGCGACTCGGCGGCGAAGGCGGTGATGCCCACGGTGGCGACGCCGTCGGCGACGTTCAGCCACTCGTGTTCCTTCGTGTACTTCAGGTCCTGGGGGATGCTCATGATCGAAAAGGGGCCTTTCAGGCGCGGGAGTAGAAGGGCAGGGCGACGACCTCGACGGGCTCGATACGGCCCCGGATGTCGACGGAAAGCTCGGTGCCGGGCTCGGAGTGCTCCCGGTCCACATAGGCCATGGCGATCGGGTAACCCAGCGTCGGCGAAAGGGCACCACTGGTGACTTCACCGATCTCGGTGTCACCCGCCAGGACGGTGTAGCCGTGCCGCGGCGCGCGGCGGCCGGAGCCCTTGAGCCCGACACGCACGCGGGGAACGTCCTTCTTGGACAGCTCTTCGAGCGCGGCCTTGCCGACGAAGTCGCCCGGCTTCTCGAACTTGACCACGCGGCCGAGGCCGGCCTCGAACGGGCTCAGCTGGAGGCTGAGTTCGTTGCCGTACAACGGCATTCCGGCTTCGAGACGCAGCGTGTCGCGGCAGGCCAGGCCGGCCGGGAGCAGGCCGTGCGGCTCGCCGGCGTCGGTCAGGATGCGCCAGACGGCGGGAGCCTCACCGGCCGGGACGTACAGCTCGAAGCCGTCCTCGCCGGTGTACCCGGTGCGGGCGAGCAGGACGTCGTGCCCCTTCACGACGGCCGGGACGCTCGCGTAGTACTTGAGCGCGCCCAGGTCGGCGTCGGTGACGGCGCCGAGGATCTCGACGGCCTTCGGGCCCTGGACGGCGATCAGCGCGACGTCCTCGGACTTGTTCTCGACGACCGCGTCGAACCCGGAGACCCGCTCGGCCAGCGCCTGCGCGACCACGTCGGCGTTGCCCGCGTTGGCCACGACCAGGAACTTCTCGTCGGCGAGGCGGTAGACGACCAGGTCGTCCAGCACACCGCCGTTCTCGTCGCAGATCATCGTGTAGCGCGCCCGGCCCGGCTTGACCCCGGACAGGTTGCCGACCAGCGCGAAGTCGAGGGTGTCGGCCGCCTGCGGGCCGGTCACCTCGATCTCGGCCATGTGGGACAGGTCGAACAGGCCCGCGGCCTCGCGGACCGCCTTGTGCTCCGCCAGCTCGCTGGAATAGCGGATCGGCATCGACCAGCCCGCGAAATCGGTGAACAGCGCACCCAGTCCTTTGTGGACTCCGTGCAGGGACGTCTCTTTCGACATCAAGTGCCTCAGTTCTCGTAGGCGTTGAGCGGCGGGCAGGAGCAGACGAGGTTACGGTCCCCGCGCGCTCCGTCGATGCGGCGCACCGGGGGCCAGTACTTGGACTTGCGGTTCACCCCGGCGGGGTACACCGCCAGTTCGCGGTCGTACGGCAGGTCCCAGTCACCGACCAGGGTCTCGGCGGTGTGCGGGGCGTTGCGCAGCGGGCTGTTGTCCGCGGCCCACTTGCCCTGCGCGACGGCGTCGATCTCCGCGCGGATGGCGATCATCGCCGCGATGAAGCGGTCGATCTCGCCGAGGTCCTCGGATTCGGTCGGCTCGACCATCAGCGTGCCCGCGACCGGGAACGACATGGTCGGCGCGTGGAAGCCGTAGTCGATCAGGCGCTTCGCGACGTCGTCGACGCTGACGCCGGTCTCCTTGGTGAGCCCGCGCAGGTCGAGGATGCACTCGTGCGCGACCAGGCCGTCCTGACCGGTGTAGAGCACCGGGTAGTGCTGGTTGAGGCGCTTCGCCACGTAGTTCGCGGCGAGCACGGCGACCTGCGTCGCGGCGGTGAGCCCGCCCGCGCCCATCATGCGGACGTACGCCCACGAGATCGGCAGGATCGACGCCGAGCCGTACGGGGCGGCGCTGATCGGGCCGACACCGGTTTCGGGACCGGCCTTCTCCAGCAGCGGGTGGTTCGGCAGGTACGGCGCGAGGTGCGCGCGGACCGCGACCGGGCCGACGCCGGGGCCGCCGCCACCGTGCGGGATGCAGAAGGTCTTGTGCAGGTTCAGGTGCGAGACGTCGCCGCCGAACTCACCCGGCTTGGCGAGCCCGAGCAGCGCGTTGAGGTTCGCGCCGTCGACGTAGACCTGGCCGCCCGCGTCGTGGACGATCTTGGCCAGCTCGTCGATGCCGTGCTCGTACACGCCGTGCGTGGACGGGTACGTGACCATGATCGCGGACAGCGTGTCGCGGTTGGCCTCGACCTTGGCGCGCAGGTCGTCGAGGTCGACGTTGCCCTCGGCGGTGCACTTCACCACGACGACGCGCATCCCGGCCATGACCGCGGAGGCGGCGTTCGTGCCGTGGGCGGACGACGGGATCAGGCAGACCTCGCGTTCGGCCTGGCCGTTGGCGTGGTGGTACGCGCGGATCGCGAGCAGGCCGGCGAGCTCGCCCTGGCTGCCCGCGTTCGGCTGCAGCGACACCTTGTCGTAGCCGGTGACCTCGGCCAGCCAGCTCGACAGCTGCTCGACCAGGGTGTGGTAGCCCTCGGCCTGGTCGGCCGGGGCGAACGGGTGGATCCCCGCGAACTCGCGCCAGCTGATCGGCTCCATCTCGGTGGTGGCGTTGAGCTTCATCGTGCAGGAGCCGAGCGGGATCATGCCGCGGTCGAGCGCGTAGTCGAGGTCGGACAGGCTGCGCAGGTAGCGCAGCATCGCGGTCTCGGAGCGGTGGGAGTGGAAGACCTCGTGGGTCAGGTAGTCGCTCTCGCGGCCGAGGCCGGCGGGCAGCGCGCTGGCGTCGGCGGCGGGGGTGTCGATACCGAAAGCGTTGAGCACCTTGGCGATGATCGCGGGCGTGGTGACCTCGTCGACGGCGATGCGGACGTGGTCGGCGTCGACCGGGCCGAGGTTGATCCCGTTCTCGCGCGCGACCGCGACGACCGCTTCGGCCTGCCCGGGCATGCGGGCGAGGACGGTGTCGAAGAAGCCCTCGTGGACGACCTCCACGCCTGCCGTGCGGAGGGCGTCCGCCAGGCCGGCGGCGAGCCCGTGGACACGGGTCGCGATGCGCTTGAGGCCGTCGGGACCGTGGTAGACCGCGTACATCGCGGCGAGCACGGCGGGCAGGACCTGCGCGGTGCAGATGTTGGAGGTCGCCTTCTCGCGGCGGATGTGCTGCTCACGCGTCTGCAGGGCGAGGCGGTACGCGGGGTTGCCGTCGGCGTCGACCGAGACCCCGACCAGGCGGCCCGGCAGCGAACGCTCGAGCCCGGCGCGGACGGCCATGTACCCGGCGTGCGGGCCGCCGTAACCGAGCGGGACGCCGAAGCGCTGGGTGGAACCGGCGGCGATGTCCGCGCCGAACTCACCCGGCGCGGTGATCAGCGTGAGGGCGAGCAGGTCCGCGGCGACGGTGTACAGCGCGCCGGCGGCCTTCGCGGTCTCGGAGATGGCGGAGTAGAAGCCCGCGCCGCGCAGCACGCCGGAAGCGCCCGGGTACTGGACGACGACACCGAAGAACTCCTCCGGTAGGCCGGTGAGCAGGTCGCGGACCTCGACCTCGACGCCCATGGCCTCGGCGCGGGTGCGGACGACCGCGATGGTCTGCGGCAGACATTCGGCGTCGAGGACGACCTTGTTCGACTTCGCCTTCGACGCGCGGCGCATCAGCATGACGGCCTCGGCGACGGCGGTGGACTCGTCGAGCAGGGAGGCGTTCGCGGTGGCGAGACCGGCCAGCTCGGAGACCATGGTCTGGAAGTTGAGGAGGGCTTCGAGACGGCCCTGCGAGATCTCCGGCTGATACGGCGTGTACGCCGTGTACCAGGCCGGGTTCTCCAGCACGTTGCGGCGGATGACCGCCGGGGTGACCGTGTCGTGGAAGCCGAGGCCGATCATCTGGGTCATCGGCTTGTTGAGCGCGGCGAGCGCGCGAAGCTCGGCGATGGCGTCCTCTTCGGACGCGGCGGGGGGAAGTTCGAGATCGCGGGTGACCCGGATCGCGGACGGCACGGCGGCCTGCACCAGGGCATCGAGACTGCCGTAGCCGACCTCGGCGAGCATCTTGGCCTGCTCGGACTCCGAGGGGCCGATGTGCCGGTCGTCGAAGGACGTACTGGTCAAGGGAGCTCCTTGGGTCAGGCGCCGGATAGACCGGTGCGCTGGGAACTCCCCCTCTGTCATGGCACCTGAGAGTTTCACCACCCGTGACCGGGGTGGCTTTCACCTTGGGTGAGACGCACTTGCGCGCCTGCTTTCCAGAGTGGCCTCGCGTGAAGCGGTAGTGGGTACCTGAGAGATTCCGGGGAGTTTGCTCCTTCGGTGCCCCACCACGTTCGTGGGGGCTCTCCCGCTCCAGCTCGACGGCCCTGTCTGAAGTTGTGCGCACACCGTACCTGGCGTGTTCGACGCGCGTCTACTTCCGGCCGAGCACGTCACTTGCGTGATCGAAGCCGTAACTCACGTGATCAGAGCCGTAACTCGTGAGTTACGCCTTCAATCACGCGAGTGACGGCCCCGAGCACGCGAGTTACGCGTTCTCCATCATCATCTCGGCGGTGATGGTGCCGCAGAGCTCGGCGCACCGCGTCATCATGTCGGCGGCGTCGGCGAGCTCGGCGTCACCGGTCCTGGCGCACTCGCCGGCGCACATGCGCATCATCTGGGAGGCGAGGCCGCACATCTTCGCGCACATGCGCATCATCTCGAGGTCGGCGACCATCGCGGAGCAGCGCATCATCATGTCGGCGCACATACGGGACATGTCCGCGCAGGTCACCATCATCATGCCGAGCTTCGCACCGCCCAACTCCATGCAGCGCGTCATCATCTCCTCGCACCGGACGTGGCACTCGTTGCACAGGTCGATGCAGTCACGCATGGCGGTGCTCATCTGCCGGGTCATGCTGGGCCTCCTGGGTGGTCCTGGATGCTGGCTACGCGTTGTCAGGACTACAGCGCAGGTCAGCGGCCCGCCATCCCAGCCACCGGGACGAGTGACGCCGCGCGTTCAGAGGACTGAACGCGGGCGATTCAGAGCGGGGTGACGTAGGCGCCCGAGATCCCGCCGTCCACCAGGAACTGCGAAGCCGTGATGAACGAGGCGTCGTCGCTCGCCAGGAACGCGACGGCCGCCGCGATCTCCTCCGGCTCCGCGAACCGCCCGACCGGCACGTGCACCAGCCGCCGCGCGGCCCGTTCGGGGTCCTTCGCGAACAGTTCCTTCAGCAGAGGCGTGTTCACCGGCCCCGGGCACAGCGCGTTCACCCGGATGTTCTCCCGCGCGAACTGCACGCCCAGCTCCCGGCTCATCGCCAGCACCCCGCCCTTCGACGCGGTGTAGGAGATCTGCGACGTCGCCGCGCCCATCACCGCGACGAACGACGCCGTGTTGATGATCGAGCCCTTGCCCTGCCGCCGCATATGCGGCAGCACCGCCTTGCAGCACAGGTACACCGACGTCAGGTTGACCTTCTGCACCTTCTCCCACGCGTCGATGCCCGTGGTGAGGATCGAGTCGTCCTCTGGCGGGGAGATGCCCGCGTTGTTGAACGCGACGTCGACCGAGCCGAAAGTGTCCACAGTGGTCTGGAACAGGGCCTCGACCTGCTCGACGTCGGTGACGTCGGCCTGTACGAACAGCCCGCCGACCTCGTCGGCCGCGGCCTTGCCCGCCTCGGCGGAGATATCGCCGATGACGACCTTCGCGCCTTCGCTCGCCAGCCGCCGCGCGGTGGCGAGGCCGATGCCGCTGCTGCCGCCGGTGATGACCGCCACCCGGCCCTCGAAACGCTGAACCATTTCCTATTCCTCCGTGCTGATGGTCTTATACGAAAAGAGACCAGCTCACTCTGTGCTGATAAAAAGGTTCTTGGTCTCAGTGAAGGCGTCGACGGCGTCGGGACCAAGTTCGCGGCCGAGCCCGGACTGCTTGAATCCGCCGAACGGCGTCCAGTACCGGACGGACGAATGCGAGTTGACCGACAGGTTCCCCGCTTCGACACCGCGCGCGACGCGGAAGGCGCGGCCGACGTCGCGGGTCCAGATCGAGCCGGACAGCCCGTACTCGGTCTGGTTGGCCATCGTCACCGCGTCCGTCTCGCCGTCGAACGGGACCACGGCGACGACGGGGCCGAAAATCTCCTCGGACGCCAGCGGATGCCGCAGGTCCGGTGGGGTGACGACGGTCGGCGCGAACCAGTATCCGGGGCCGACGGGCGCGTTGCCCCGGAAGGCGACCGGCGCGGATTCGTCCACATAGGACGAGACCTTCGCGCGGTGCCCCGCCGAGATCAGCGGGCCCATCTCGGTCACTTCCAGCCGCGGATCCCCCACGACCACACCGTTCACCGCCGGTTCCAGCAGCTCCATGAACTTCTCGTACACACTCGACTGCACCAGGATCAGCGACCGCGCGCAGCAGTCCTGCCCGGCGTTGTCGAAGACGCCGTACGGCGCGGTGGCCGCGGCCTTGTCCAGGTCGGCGTCGGCGAAGACGATGTTCGCGTTCTTGCCGCCGAGCTCCAGCGTCACCCGCTTCACCTGCGCGGCGCAGCCCGCCATGATCTGCTTGCCGACCTCGGTCGAGCCGGTGAACACCACCTTCCGCACCGCCGGGTGGTCCACGAAACGCTGCCCCACCACCGATCCCTTGCCGGGAAGCACCTGGAAGACGTCCTCGGGGATCCCCGCCTCGCGGGCGAGTTCGCCGAGGCGGATCGCGGTGAGCGGGGTGAGCTCGGCGGGTTTCAGCACGACGGTGTTCCCCGCGGCGAGCGCCGGTGCGAACCCCCAGCCGGCGATGGGCATCGGGAAGTTCCACGGCACGATCACCCCGACCACGCCGAGCGGCTCGTGGAACGTCATGTTCACGCCGCCGGGTACCGGGATCTGCTTGCCGCTCAACCGTTCGGGGGACGCGGAGTAGTACGTCAGCACATCGCGGACGTTGCCCGCTTCCCAGCGCGCGTTGCCGATCGTGTGGCCGGCGTTGGCGACCTCCAGCTGGGCGAGGTTCTCGATGTCGGCGTCGACGGCGTCGGCGAACCGGCGCAGCAGCCGTGCCCGGTCGCCGGGGGCCACCGCGCGCCAGGCGGGGAACGCCGCGTGCGCGCGGGCGATCGCCGCGTCGGTCTCCTCGGCCGAGGTCAGCTCGACCGACCGCACTACCTCCTCGGTGGCGGGGTTGATCACCTCGAACGTCATGCGCGCTCCTTAGCTGCTTCCACGAGTGCCTCGAAAAGCCTGATGTCGTCGGGATTCTGTTCGGGATGCCATTGGACGCCGAGGACGAACCCGTCACCGGGCAGTTCGGCCGCCTCGATGGTCCCGTCGGCGGCCCAGCCGACCGGGACCAGCCCGTCGCCGAGCTTGTCGATCGCCTGATGGTGGTAACACGGCACCTTGGTCTCGGCGCCGAGGATCGACGCGACGCGGCTGCCCTCGGCAAGCCTCACCGTAGTGGTGCCGAAGGTCCCGGGCGCGGGTTGGTGATCCGCACTGTCCAAAGTGTCCGGCAGGTGCTGCGCGAGCGTGCCGCCCAGAGCGACGCTGAGCACCTGGAGCCCCCGGCACACGCCGAGCACCGGCTTACGGGCGGACAAAGCGGACCGCAGCAGGCCGAACTCGAAGGCGTCCCGGTTCGGCCTCGTGTACGTCGTCGCGTGCTGCTCCTGGCCGTAGCGCGCCGGGTCGACGTCGGCGCCGCCGACCAGCACGAGCCCGTCCACGGCGGAGATCAGCCGATCGTGTGCCCCGCTCACCGGCGGCAGCAGGACCGGGATCCCGCCCGCCGCGACGATCCCGTCGACGTAGACCCGGTGGAGCAGCACCGCTTCGGTCTCCCACACCAGGAATTTCGCGGGCTCCAGATAGGACGTGAGCCCGATCAGGGGTTCAGAGCCGCTCGAAGCCACGGATCCTCTCCCAGTCGGTGACGGCGGCGTCGTACGCGGCCAGTTCGATCTTCGCCGCGTTCAGGTAGTGGTCGACGACCTCGTCCCCGAACGCGGACCTCGCGAGCTCGCTCCCGTCCAGCAGCGCCGCGGACTCCCGCAAGGTGGTCGGCACGGTCGGCTTGCCGGAACCGTAGGCGTTGCCCTGGAACTCCGGTTCGAGCTCCAGTTCGTTCTCGATGCCGTGCAGTCCGGCCGCGATCAGCGCGGCCACCGCGAGGTACGGGTTCACGTCGCCGCCGGGGACGCGGTTCTCGGTGCGCAGCGAATCCCCGTGGCCGACGACGCGGAGCGCGCACGTGCGGTTGTCGGTGCCCCACGCGACGGCCGTCGGCGCGAAGCTGCCGGGGACGAAACGCTTGTAGGAGTTGATGTTCGGCGCGAAGAAATAAGTCAGTTCACGCAACCCGGCGAGCTGACCGGCGAGGAAGTGCTCCATCAGCGGCGAGAACCCGCCGGGTCCGTCGCCCGCCAGGACGGGCTCGCCCACGGCGGAGCGCAGGCTGATGTGGATGTGACACGAGTTGCCCTCGCGTTCGTTGTACTTCGCCATGAACGTGAGGCTCTTGCCCTCCTGCGCGGCGATCTCCTTGGAGCCGGTCTTGTAGACGCTGTGGTTGTCGCAGGTGGTCAGCGCGTCGGCGTAGCGGAACGCGATCTCGTGCTGGCCGGGGTTGCACTCGCCCTTGGCGGATTCGACGTACAGGCCAGCCCCGCCCATGTCGTTGCGGATACGGCGCAACAGCGGCTCGATCCGCGCGGTGCCGAGCATCGAGTAGTCGACGTTGTACTGATTGGCCGGGCGGAGGTCCTGGTACCGCTTGTCCCAGGCCGACTCGTAGGTGTCGTCGAAGACGATGAACTCCAGTTCGGTCCCGACGTAGGCGGCGAGCCCGCGTTGGGCGAGCCGGTCGAGCTGGCCGCGCAGGATCTGGCGCGGCGAAGGGGCCACTGCGCCGCCCTGCACCCGTTCGAGGTCGGCGAGGACGAGCGCGGTGCCCTCCTGCCACGGCAGCAGGCGCAGCGTGCCGAAGTCCGGGCGCATGACGAAGTCGCCGTAGCCGGTCTCCCAGGAGGACATCGCGTAACCGTCGACGGTGTTCATGTCCACGTCGACCGCGAGCAGGTAGTTGCACGCTTCGGTGGCGTGCTCGACGACCTCGTTGAGGAAGTATTCGGCGGCGCAGCGTTTGCCCTGCAGCCTGCCCTGCATGTCGGTGATCGCCACCAGCACCGTGTCGACGGCGCCTTCCTCGACCAGTTCCCGGAGCCGATCGAGCGTGAGCATGCCGCGCCTGTTCGCCATCAGCCTCACCTAAAGGTTCGATGCGGTACCTTTGCGGCTTCTTCCTACCGGGTCGACCCGACTCGGTCAACTCGGCCAATGGTCTGATTCGTTACCCATTGCTCACCGTAGTTGATCCCTGGGCGGATTGTCTGCGATGCCCGGCTGAGAAGATGCTGTGAATCCCGCCGGACGGGAGGAGATCCGCACACCCGGGACGTTGTACGGATCAAGAGAGGTGAGAAGGAATGACACAGGCATTCACGCAGCAGACCACGTTCACCGAGCCCCAGGGGCGGGCTCAGCTCCCGACGATGCCCAGTGGGTGGCCGATCGGCTCGTACGAGTCGTACTCCGAAGCGCAGCGTGCCGTCGACCACCTCGCGGGAACGGACTTCCCGATCACGGACGTGACCATCGTCGGTGTCGAGCCGGTCCTGGTCGAGCGGATCGCCGGACGGATGGGCTGGAGCAAGGTGCTGACCAGCTCGGCGCTGTCGGGCGCGATGTTCGGTGTGTTCCTCGGGCTCGTGCTGAGCCTGCTGAACCCGGGCGCCGGGCTGGTGCCGATCATCGTCGGCCTCGTCGGCGGTATCGGGTTCAACCTGCTGTTCGGCGCGCTGGGGTACGCGGCCTCGAAGAACAAGCGCGGGTTCATTTCGCAGAGCCAGCTGGTCGCCCGGCGTTACGACGTCCTGGCCCAGCCGCGCAACGCCGAGAAGGGCCGCGCCCTGCTGGCCGACCTGGCCGCCAGGAGCGCGTTCCACCACTGAGCCTCACCCCACGCGAGCCGGCACCTCTTCGGGAGGTGCCGGCTCGCGGCATTCAGCGGGTGGAGGCGGCCCCCGACGCCCGCCTCCACCCGGAGCCACCTAGCGCGTCGGCTGGGTGGAGTTCGACGGCGGAGCCTGGGACGAAGGCGGAGCCTGGGCGGTCGTGGAAGGCGGCGCCGGGGTGATCTTCGGGATCGCCGCGCTGAACGGCACGTCCGTCCTTTCCAGACAGTAGCTGCGGTAACCGTTGTAGCCGTTGAGGTTTCCGTCGTGGTCCTGGACTCCCCGCTCGAGCCGCGGCCGCGGATAGCGGTTGTCGTCGCCGATCCTTCGCTTCTCGCCCGTGCTCTGCTCGCAGGGGTACCGGGTCGTGCTGAGCGGGCGGCCGTTCTCGTCGTAGAGGTAGATCTCGGTCAGCGGTTTGCCATCGGCGTCGAACGCGTAGATGTTCTCCACGTCCTGGCTGCCGTACATCAACTGCGGGTTGCCGTAGCTGTCGCTGTAGGCGCCGTTGTAGCTCGTCGGGTAGCCGCCGTTGCCGTAGGACCGCTTCGCGATCAGGTCGACCGCCGCGCCCGCACCACCGAGCATGCTGCCGATGACGAACGCCGAGATCGGCACGGCCAGCCACAGCAGCCGCCGGTCGGCCTTCAGCTTCGGGCCCGCCCAGACCACCGCGACGGCCGCCAGCAGCATCAACGGCAGCAGCAGTACGGCTTCGGTGTCCCGGAGCACGAGCAGCAGGCCGAAGATGACCAGCACCGCCGCGCACAGCACCCACCACGCCGGCTTGAGCGTGCGGAAGTAGTTGAGCCCCTTGCCGTTCCGGTCCTTCTGGAACGAGGCCGCGATCTCGCGGAGCTTCACCACCTCGGGCAGTTCCGCGATCGGGGCGACCCCCTTCCGGACCACGTAGGCGACGCTGATCGCGAGCACGGGCGCGACGAAAAGCAGGCCCACCAACGGTTCCACCCGGACCCACACCGCGGCGGCGAAACCGAACAGCGCGAAGCCCCCGACCGAGAACACCAGACCCCAGAACGCGAACCGCGCCCCGCCGATCCCGGTCTTCACCTTCAGCACGGTGGTCTTGCCGCCCGCCTCGGCCGGCCGCGGCGGGTAACCGCCGGACGCCCGCAACTCGGCGGCGTAGCTTTCAGGGCTGCCCAGCCGCTCGATCAGGGCGTCGACCTTGGGGTTGTCCCCGAGTTCCGCCTCCATCTCGGCGAGATGCGGCCGGACGTCCTCGAGGATCTCCTCGACTTCGCTCTCGGGCAGGTCGGCGAGCGCGCTCCTGACCCTCGCCAGATACACCCGCACGGCGGTCGGATTCTGCGTGCTCATGCTGCCTCTCCCAACAGGCTGTTCATCGTCGTGGCGAAAGTCCGCCAGGTCTGCCCCGACTCTTCGAGCCGCTGGCGACCCGGCTCATTGAGGCTGTAGTACTTGCGGTGCGGGCCTTCCTCGCTCGGCACCACATAGGACGTCAGCAAGCCCGCCTTGTACAGGCGCCGGAGCGTCCCGTACACCGACGCGTCGCCCACCTCCTGCAACCCCGCGATACGAAGTCTTCGGAGGACGTCGTAGCCGTAGCCGTCCTCTCCGCGAAGCACCGCGAGAACGGCGAGGTCCAGCACGCCTTTTAGTAGCTGACTGATCTCCACAGTCGCGTCCCTCCCAGTCTTACGCAACAGAAGGTACCACGCATTGCACAGTAGTGTGCACGGCGGAGGCGACTTGCGCTCACCGAGTGGTTCGTGGGTTACTTAGTCCAGTAATGAACCACCGCACCCATGAGGTGCTCGAAGACTGGGGACGGAGGTGTCGTGCTCGACGAAGGAACACCCCTGTTCGCGCAGATCGCCGAACAGATCGCCGACGACATCGCCGAGGGAAGCCTGGCCGAGGGGGAACGCGTGCCGTCAACCAACGAACTCGCCGCCTTCTACCGGATCAATCCGGCGACGGCGGCCAAGGGGATCAACGTGCTCGCCGACGACGGCCTGCTCGAAAAACGGCGCGGTATCGGCATGTTCGTCGCCGCCGGGGCGCGGCAGAAGCTGCTCACCGACCGGCGGCAGCGGTTCGCCGAGCAGTACCTCGACCCGATGCTCAGCGAAGCGAGGCGCCTCGGCATCGACGACGAAACCCTGATCTCGCTCATCCGCGGGAACGGACACCGGAACGGAGGACCCGCCGCATGACGCCGACCATTTCGACCACCGGCCTGACCCGGCGCTACGGCGACCATCTCGCGCTCGGCGATGTCTCGGTCGACATCGAAGAAGGCAAGATCACCGGCCTGCTGGGCCGCAACGGCGCCGGCAAGAGCACCTTCCTGCGGATCGTCACCGCGCAGGAGTTCGCCAGCGCGGGCTCGGTCCGTGTGTTCGGCGAGAGCCCGGTCGAGAACGAGCGGGTGCTGAAGCGCCTGGTGCTCGTCCGCGAAGACCAGCAGTTCCCGGATTTCAAGGTGCGGCACGCGCTTGCGGCGGCGTCGTGGTTCTATCCGAACTGGGACTCCGAACTCGCCGACACGCTGCTCCGCGATTTCGACCTGCCGACGAAGCGCCCGGTCAAGAAGCTCTCGCGAGGCATGCGCTCGGCGCTGTCGATCACGATCGGGCTCGCGGCGCGAGCGGAACTCACGCTGCTCGACGAGCCGTACGCGGGCCTCGACGCCGTCGCGCGCCAGCTGTTCTACGACCGGTTGCTCGACGACTACTCGGCCCATCCGCGCACGATCCTGCTCTCCACGCACCTGATCGACGAGGTGGCCGATCTGCTGGAGCACGTGGTGATGATCGACAAGGGCCGCGTCGTCCTCGACGCGGCGGCCGACGAACTGCGCGGCTCGGCCGTCACGGTCACCGGCCCCGCCCTCGCGGTGGACGACTTCGTCAGCGGCCGCCGGGTGCTGCACCGCCGCAAGATCGGCTCGCGGGCTTCGGTCACCGTCGCCGACGCGCTCGATCCCGCCGCGACGGCGAAGGCGAAGGCCCTGCACCTGAAACTCGAGCCGCTTTCCTTGCAGCAACTGATGGTGCACACCTCCAACGGACAGACCGCAGAGGAGGCGTCCGCATGAACACCCTGGTCAACGTCGCGCGCTACCACCTGGTGGACCGGCTCCAGTACGTCGTCCTCCCGGTCGGCATCACGTTCTTCGCCTTCGGGGTGAACGTCGCGATCTTCTCGCTGCTCCCCGAAACACCCGACGAGAACTACTCCGGCGGCCTGTTCACGCTGTTCGTGTTCATGTTCGTCTGCGGCGCCTTGAGCATGACTAAGTCGCTCCCGTTCGGGCTGGCACTCGGGGTGTCGAGGCGGTCCTACTACCTCGGGACGGTACTGCTGATCGCCGGGCTCTCCGCGCTGTACGCGGCGGGAATCGCCGTGCTCCAGGCGATCGAGGACGGGACCGGCGGCTGGGGGCTCGGGCTCCACTACTTCCGCGTCCCCTGGCTGCTCGACGGTCCCTGGTACCAGACCTTGCTCACGGCCTTCGTGTTCCTGACGCTCGTGTTCGTCTACGGCATGTGGTACGGCCTGATCTACCGGCGCGCCGCCGTGCCGGGTGTCGTCCTGTTCGGCGCCGCGCAGGTGCTGGTGCTGCTGGGCGGGGTGCTGCTGCTCAGCTGGACCGATTCCTGGCCGAAACTCGGCACGTTCTTCAGCACGCTGACCGTCGGCGGCGTGACCGGGGTGCTCGCCCTGCTGGTCTGCGTCGCGGGTGCCGGCGGATTCGCCACGATGCGCCGCGTCACCGTCTGAAACCCTTCCACACCAAGGAGTTCGTCATGGCCGTGACTCATGTGGTGTTGTCGGTACTGCTGGCCGCGATCTTCGCCGTGCTGGGGGTGGCGAAGATCCTGCGGCAGCAGGCGTTGGTCTCCCGGACCGAGAGGCTCGGTTTCTCGGTCCGGGGGATCCAGGGGATCGGCGCGCTCGAACTCGCGGGAGCGGCCGGCCTGGTGGCCGGGTTCTTCTGGCGGCCGCTCGGGATCGCCGCGGCGGCAGGCCTGGTGGCCTTGCTGATCGGGGCGGCGGTCTTCCATGTGCGGGCCGGCGACGGGATCAAGGACGTCGCCCCGCCGGTCTGGCTCGCGCTGGTCTCGGCGGCGGCCGCCGTCACCGCGATCGTTTCGGCTTAGACCGCGAGCGTTTCGCGGGCCCTGTCCCGGATGCGTCCGACCACGGTGGACCGCCGCCAGGCTCGCGTGACCTCCACGAGCCACGCCGCTTCGGTGGCGATGTCCGGCTCGTCGAGGTAGGTCGCCGGAACGTCGTCGGGGGCGTACCGGCGGCCCGCCTCGGAGGCGACGAGCGCGGCGGCCAGTGCCGCCGCCTCGATCGTCGCGGCGATCCGGGCTTCGGGGATCTTCGCCTCACGTGCTTCGGCTTCCGCGAGCGCTGGAACGCCCGGATCGAAGTAGGGCCGCAACGCGAGATGGCCGTCCCGGATCTCGATCACCCTGCGGTACAAGGCGAATTCGACACCACCCGGCATACCGGGGCCGGGATCCAGCGCGATTCCGGGGACGGCGTCCCGCAGCGCGGCCCACAACGGCTCGATCCGGCGGTACGTCCGGTACGCGCCGATCAGCCGGAACGGTGTGGCCAGCGCGGGCCCCCACACGCTGAGTGTCGCGCCCGCCCCGGCGAGCCCGACGCTCAGCGCCGCCAGGATCGCCGAGAACGTCTCCTCACCGGCGTCGACCGCGCCGGTGGTGGCGAGGATGTAGATGTCGTCGACGTCCCAGAAAGTCCAGCCCAGCGCGGAAACCCCGCCACCGACGAGCAGCCACAGCCCGATGCGAAGCGGACCAGGTGCGGCATGACGCGCGAAGCGGGCGAAGACGATCGAGAAGGTCAGCAGGCTGATCAGACCGTAGACGAGGAAAAGGACGTTGTAGGCGACGAACCAGCCGAGCCTGCCCGGCCCGGCGGCGGTGTGGTCGCCGACCCGGTAGCTGTCGGACAGGAAGAAGAACGCGGTTTCGGCGGCCACCACGGTCCAGGAAAGCACCGCGTGCCAGCCGATCCGCTTGCCCTCCCCCAGTTTCAGCGACCGCGCGAACGCGACCGCGAACGCCATCGCGCCGATCTTGAGCAGGTCGGCCGCGAGGTTCAGGAGGCTGCCCATGGGTTCCTCGACCCCGACGGCGTTCTCCATGGCCGGGGTGAGCAGCATGATGCCGCCCGCGATGCACATCCCGAAGCCGCTGAGGAACCACATCCGCCGCACCGGCTGGGTGTGGCGGGCCTGGATCAGCTTGTAGCCGAAGCCCGCGAATGCCACCACGCAGCAGAAGTACGCGATGGTCTCGGTCACGGCAGGCGCCGTTTCCGGCTGCCGAAGAGATCGTCGACCCTCGCCATCCCGCCGGCGAGATCGCTCTCGTCGGGACGCGCGGCGCCGCGCACCGCCGTCCGCGCGACACGGCGCGCCAGGAGACTGGCGAGCAGCTCCGCCTCCTGTTCCTCGACGGCGCTGTAGCTCGTGCGGCCCAGGACACGGCGGACGAGTTCGGGCGACAGGTTCGGCATGAGGGTCTTGCCGGCGGCGGCGTCGAGCACGATCCCGTCGGCCCCGGCGTCCGAACCGACGTGCCCGCACACCAGGTGGCCGACCTCGTGCAGCAGGATGTGCCGCCGGTGCAGGGCGGTGGTGTTGGTCGGATAGAGGATGTAGTCCGCGCGTTCCGTGCTCATCAGCAGCCCGCACGGGCCGCTGGAAGGAACGCTGACCTGCATCAATTCGATGGGACGGCCGCGCTCGGCCGCGAGTTCCGCGACGAAGGACCCGGCGTCGAACGGTTCGGGAAGGGTGACGCCGTCGGCGAGACTCCGGCAGCGGCGCCACAACTCCTTACGGCGACGGTCCACTCACGACTCCTTCTTCGGGCCGCCCCGTCCGGATTCCCTGCGGGCGATCGCGTCGATCATGTCGCTGATGGTGTCGAGTCCGTCGGGGGAAAGCGTTACGGCCCGCAGCGCGACGTCGCGGACACCGGCGTCGCGAAGGGCGCCGAGGAGCGCGAGTTCTTCGGCGATCTTGGCGCTCTGCTCGTCGTCGAAGAAGTACGCGGGCGAGACGCCGAAGAACCGCGCGAGCGCCTCGAGATGGCGTTTCGTCGGATTGTCGCGACGCCCCGTGCGCAACTGCCACAGGTACGTCGTCGAGAAGGTCTCGCCGGTCGCCTCGCGGCAGGCCTTGGCGACCTCCTCGTGGCTGTACGGCTCGCGATCGGGTCTCAGCACGATCTGGAACAGCTTGTCGATCTTCTCGGCGAGCGTCGTCTTGCCGGGCTCGGTCGCGGCCACCATCCCACTCCCTAAGTGTCGTGCCCGTTCATGCTAGTTGACGCGGCGCCCGTGTCGTACACGACAGTTTTCACCTCGCGCGCGGCTTCGGCTGGCACCGCGGGCAGGAGAACGACGACCGGTTCATGAAGGGGTCGCGCCGGATGGCCGTCCCGCACCGGCCGCAGGGCAGTCCTTCCTGGCCGTAGGCGTCGAGTGACCGGTCGAAATAGCCGGACTCGCCGTTGATGTTGACGTACAACGCGTCGAACGACGTCCCGCCGGCGACCAGCGCCTCGGCCATCACGTCGCTGGCGGCGGTGAGCACGGCACGGCCCTGTGCGGCGGTGAGCCTGTCGGTCGGGCGGGCCCAGTGGAGCTTGGCGCGCCAGAGCGCCTCGTCGGCGTAGATGTTGCCGATCCCGGAGACGAGGGTCTGGTCGAGCAGGGCGCGTTTGAGCTCGGTCCGCCTCGACCGCAGCGCGCGGATGGCCTGGTCGAGGTCGAACCGCGGATCCATCGGGTCGCGGGCGATATGCGCGATGGTGCCAGGCAACGCCGTCCCGTCGACCTCGGTGAGTTCCGCGAGCGCGAGCCCGCCGAAGGTCCGCTGGTCGACGAAGCGCAACTCCGGCCCGTTGTCGGCGAAGCGGAACCGCACACGAAGGTGCTTCTCGTCCGGCGCGTCGCCGGGCTGGACGAGCATCTGACCGCTCATGCCGAGGTGCGCGAGCATGGCCTGGCCGTCGGAGAGCTCCAGCCACAGATACTTGCCGCGGCGGCGGGCGGCGGTGATCTTCACTCCGGAGAGCCGGCCGCCGAAGTCCTCGGCGCCGAGTTCGTGACGGCGGATCGCGCGGGCGTGGAGGACTTCGACCTCGGTGATCGTCCGGCCGGAGACATGCGCCTCGAGCCCGGCACGGACCACCTCGACCTCGGGGAGTTCGGGCATGCCGTCGATTCTCCCACCGGCCGTCGCGAGTGGCGTCAGGGAGCGGCCGGCCCGACGTCCGCCCTGGTCAGGGCTTTCCGTGCCCCGCCCGGCAGCAGTTCGTCGGCGCCGACGTCGTACCTCCCGGATCGCTTCTGCAGATCGAAATCCGTGCCCGCGTACGGGTAGGAGCCGACACCGGCGTCGATCGCGGGGCTCCCGGACGACAGGCGGTACAACCCGTCCTGCACCAGCTTGGGATCGACGGCCTTGTACCCGGAGGGCATCCCCGCGGGACCGCCCCAGGCGATGTTCCCCTCGTACTTCACGACCGAACCGCCCG
Organism: Amycolatopsis roodepoortensis; assembly: GCF_024628825.1. Lineage (NCBI taxonomy): Bacteria > Bacillati > Actinomycetota > Actinomycetes > Pseudonocardiales > Pseudonocardiaceae > Amycolatopsis > Amycolatopsis roodepoortensis. The sequence continues at coordinate 7,537,695 of NZ_CP102415.1, read as the reverse complement.
GCATGCTCACGAGCTTTCCCGTCCCCTGCAGGACGTTGTTCGCGAGCACGCAGTCCTTGGGCTTGAAGTCACCGCCGTCGCCGTGGACGACGCCCGTGGTCCCGACGACGGTGTTGTACGCGACCACGACCCGGTCGGGCCGGTCGTGGAGTTTGCTGTCCGGCCCGCTGTCCGCCTCACTGCCGGAGCCGAAGACGATCCCGCGGTTCGCCGTGGAGTGCACGTAGTTGTTGACGATCTTGTGATCGTTGCCGTGGAAGCGGATCCCGGACCGGCCGAGCAGGATGTTCCCTTCGACGACACTGCGGTCGCCGTGGCGCAGCACGATGAAACCGCGGCTGTCGCGGATCGTGTTGTACCGGACGACGTTGTCCGACGACTTCACGGAGATCGCCTCGGAATCCCCGTCGGCCTTCTCGAACAGGTTGTACTCGACGATCCCGCCGGCCTTGTACTTCTGGTGGTGGCTCAGCCCGAACCGGATCGACTCGCCACCGTTCGAACCGGTGAACCCGTGGTTGGAGAAGTAATTGTGGTGCACATGCACCCGCTTCGCCATGTCCTTGGCCGGGCCGAGCACCTGGAGGAAGACCCCTTGGGTGGTGCGGTTCTGCAGCACGTTGTGGTCGAACTCGGTGTCGTCACCGTTGAGGGTGACCCAGTTGCCGCCGCCGGTGAGCTGGACGTCGAGCCGGGTCAGCCGGTTGTGCGTGCTGCCCACCGGCACGCTCAGCGAGCCACCGTGCCGGAGCTTGAACCCGCGCAGCACGACATGCGAAGCGCCCGAAGAGAACGAGAATCCCGTCGATCCCTTGATCTCGGCCTTGCCGACGTGTTCCGCGGTGATCGTGATCGGCGCGTTCGCCGTACCCGACCGTTTGATCGCGATGGCCGAGCCCGCCGAGTAGCTGCCGTCGGCCAGCCGGATCTCGTCGCCGGGAGCGGCCTTGTCGATCGCGGACTGCAACGCGCTCAGCGACGTCACCCGGACGACCTGAGCACCAGAAGCAGTGGCAGGACCTGTCATCAGCACCAAAACCGTCGCCGTGACCAGGCAGAAACAACGCATCCGCCGACCTCTCGACAGGCGACCTGAACGGTCGCGTCAGTGGCGGCGGACTGCGCTGACGTTACTGATTCACCGGTTCGCGCGTCAACGAACCGTCCCGCTGAGGAGGACTCAGGTCGTCTTCGGCGGCTGTTCGATGTCGAGTTCGGCCGAAAGCTGGCGCCAGGCCGTCTCGGCGGCCTTCTGCTCGGCTTCCTTCTTGGTCGTTCCCGAGCCGTAGCCGAGTTCGCGCCCGCCGACGAGGACGGTGGCGCTGAACTCCTTGCGGTGATCGGGCCCGGTGTCCTCGACCTTGTACTCGGGCACGCCGAGTCCGGCCGACGCCGTCAGCTCCTGGAGGCTGGTCTTCCAGTCCAGGCCGGCGCCACGCAGCGGCGCCTCGGCGAGCAGGTCGTCGAACAGGTGGTGCACGAGCTTGCGCGCGACGTCGATGCCGTGCTGCTGGTACGCGGCGCCGATGACGGCTTCGAGCCCGTCGGCGAGGATGCTCGCCTTGTCCCGGCCGCCGGTGAGCTCTTCGCCCTTGCCCAGCAACAGGTGCTTGCCCAGCCCGCCCTCACCGAGACCGCGCGCGACCCTGGCCAGCGCGTGCATGTTGACCACGCTGGCCCGGAGCTTCGCGAGCTGCCCCTCGGCAAGTTCGGGATGGGTGTTGTAGAGGTGGTCGGTGACGACCAGGCCCAGCACCGCGTCCCCGAGGAACTCCAACCGCTCGTTCGGCGGCAACCCACCGTTCTCATAGGCATAAGAACGGTGGGTCAACGACAGCGTCAGCAGCTCGGGTTCGATCGTGATCCCGAGAGCTTCGAGCAGTGGTGCGGGGTCCGCGGGTGGTCCACCGGCAGATTTGCCCCCCATGTCGTCGGCTGCCGATCAGGCGGGCTCGACGACCTGGCGACCGTTGTGCTGGCCGCAGGCCGGGCACGCGATGTGCTGGAGCTTCGGCTGCTTGCAGGCGCGGTTGGAGCAGGGCACCAGCTGAACCGGAGCCGCCTTCCACTGGCTGCGGCGCGCGCGGGTGTTGGATCGCGACATCTTCCGCTTCGGGACGGCCACGAGTAGATCTCCTTCAGACGGTCTGCCCGCGGTCGCGAGCGAACTTGCTTCTCCGGAACGAGCTGGTGCTCGTCAGGCTTGCTTTCCGGGGCCATCGGCCTGGTCATCGCCCGTTTCGTCATCGAAACGATCGACCAGCGCGGCCCACCGAGGGTCTATCTTCTCATGCCCGTGACCGGGCTCGAGATCGGCCCACTTGACACCGCATTCGGTGCACAGTCCCCGGCAGTCCTCGGCGCACAGCGGGGCCAGCGGCAGCGCCAGCACCACCGCGTCGCGGACCGTCGGCTCGAGGTCGATCCGGTCGTCCACCAGGCGGGGAATCTCGTCCTCGTCGGTGGTCTCCTCGGTCGCGGAGCCGGGGTAGGCGAAGAGCTCGGTCAGGTCGACCTCGACGTCCTCGGTGATCGGGTCGAGGCACCGCGAGCAGTGCCCCGTCGCGACGGCGGACGCCGTGCCGCTGACGAGCACGCCCTCGACGACGGACTCGAGCATCAGGTCGAGTTCGAGGGTGGAACCGGCGTCGATGGTGATGACGTCGGGCACACCGAGCGCGGTCTCGACGGGGATCGAGCGTTGGACGGCCTTGCTCAGGCCGGCGTGACGGCCGAGTTCGCGGGTGTCGAGCACCCACGGGTTCCGGTCGTCCAGTTGCGCAGGCCTGGCCTGCGGCGACTTGTTCTCAGACATCGGTCACCAGGGTACGCAGGTACCGCCACCGGCTTTCGGGCGCGGTCGGTGAAGTCCGTGAAGTACATGAAGGCCCCCTTCCTTGCGCCTAGCGCCAGGAAGGGGGCCTTCATGTACTCGAGCGATCAGCTCTGGTAGTCGTACAGCGACGTCCGGCTGTTGCCCGGCAGGTTGACCGGGGACCGCAGGTGGTTGCGCCCGGAGTCGACCGTCCGCAGCGTGGTCGCCAGCAGTTCGGAGAACTCGGCCAGCTTCCCGTCGACGTAGGCGTCGCAGTCGCCGCGCTGCTTGTCGGCCTCGACGTGCGCCTCGTCGACGATGCGGGCCGCCTCGCCGTGCGCGGCCTGGACGACCTCGGTCTGGGCGACGAGCCTGGCCTGTTCGGCGCGGCCGTCCTCGATGGCGCGCTCGTAGGCGTCGCGGCCCGCCTGGATCATCCGCTCCGACTCGGCGCGGGAGCGGTCGGTGAGGTTCTGGAACTCGGCCTGTCCGGCGGCGACCATGCGCTCGGCCTCGGCGTGCGCGTCGCTCATCATCTGCTCGGCGCGGGCGCGGGCGTCGGCGAGGATGCGCTCGGCCTCGGCCTGCGCGTCGGCGACCGTGCGGTCGGCCTCGGTGTTCGCCGTGGTGATCGTCTCCGCCGCCTCGGTGCGGGCGGTCTGGATCAGCTGATCACGTTTGTCCAGGACGTCCTGGGCGTCGTCCACCTCGCCCGGCAGCGCGTCGCGGATGTCGTCGAGCAGTTCCAGGGTGTCCCCCCGCGGGACGACACAACTGGAGGTCATCGGCACGCCGCGGGCTTCCTCCACGATGGTGACGAGCTCGTCGAGCGCCTCGAAAACCCGGTACACGGCCACTCCCTACCTACAGCGATCCCCACATTCCCTGAGCTCAGTTTGCCCTCATCGCCGCCGTAAGGGGTGAAAGCGCGCGGTACCGGGCGTGTCCCGCCTGGTACCGCGCGTCGCCTACCGGAGATCGAGTTCGGGATCCGAGACCAGCTTGATCAACTGGTCGTCCGGCGGACGCGAGCCTCCGTCGCCCGCGCCGGTGGACACGGCGACCACCGTGCCGTCGGCCCGGTACGCGATCGCGTCGCGACCCGGTTCGACGTCGCCGGGAGGCAACGACGGGACGGTCCCGGTGACGACGACGGTGCTTCGGTCCGGTTGGAGCAGCTTCACGCAGTCCACCGGTTCCCCGCTCGTCACCCCGCCGAGGTCGGCGTCGAAACCGCCGCGGGGCCGGCGGCCAGGCTCACAGCTGTCTTCGAGCGAGAACCCGCGTTTGGCCGCTTCGACCCCGAGAACAGTGAGAAGGAGGGAACGATCGGCGCCGGAGGCGTCCCGGTAGCCGATCATGAAGACGAGGGCGTCCCAGGTACCCAGCTGATGCACGGAGCGGATCCGGACGTCCTTCGCCCCGGTGAGCACGCCGGGCAGGGCGGTCGCCAAATGCCCGGAGATCCTCGCCTTCCGCGCGGTCAGGTCGCCGTTCGCCGGAGCCGGCGACGGCGACGGCGACGGCGACGGCGCGCCACTCGGTGACGGCGCGACCGGGACGGGCGGCACGGCCGGCGTGGGTCCACCCCTGGGCGCCACGAACACGACCGCCGCCGCGATCACCGCCAGCGTGGTGGCCCCCGTCGCCGCCATCGCCCGCCGGTTCCGCGCCTTCTTCGCCGCCTTCCCGGCGACTTCGTCCGGGTCGAAGCCGAGCGGTGGCTCGGCCAGGGTGATCCCGCGCAGCCTGTTTTCCAGTTCGTCCATCACGCGCTCCTCCCGGAGACAGCCTCGTCGTGCTGTCTCTGCAGGGCCGCGCGGAGGACTTCGAGTCCTCGCGCGGCCTGGCTCCTGACCGTCCCTTCCGAACAGCGCAGCGCGACGGCCACCTCCGCGACCGGGAGATCGGCGCAGTAGCGCAGCACGACGGCGGCGCGCTGTTTCGGGGGAACTTCGGCGAGGGCGCGAAGCAGCGAATCCGAGATCCCGGCGGTCGCCGGGGCCGCGGGCTCTTCGGGGACGACGCCGTCGCGGTTCTCTCTGCTCCGCCATGGACGTCGCCGCTCGTCGAGCCAGCAGCGCATCAGGATCTGCCTCGTGTAGTTGTCGACGGGCCCTTTCCGGCGGACCTTCGGCCAGACCCGGTAGAGCTTGATGAGCGCGACTTGGACCAGATCCTCCGCGAGATGCCAGTCGCCGCAGAGCAGGTACGCCGTCCGTCTGAGCGGTAGCGCCTTGTCCCTGGCGAACTCCCTGAAGCTCGCGTCGTCCCCAGACCGCATCGTGCCTCCTCGTCCGTGTTCCGGTGTATCTCACGGACGAGGAGGTACGAAATGTTGCACGGACGGGTCAGCCGGCGAGATTCACCAGCTTGAAGGTCGCGTAACGGTCCGGCGTGTAGACGATCTCGCCGCCCTTGCCGGAGATCACGCGGTCGCTCGTGCCCACCGGGAACAGCTGGTAGTAGCCGGCGGCACACTTCGGCAGCACACCTTCGCGGTTCTCGTAGACCGTGCCGGTCGCGCCACCGCGGGCCTTGTCCACCACGGACTTCGCCGCGGAGGACAGCGTCGAGTAGCCGATCTTCGTCAGCTTCGAGGTGTCGCCGCAGGACGGCGCCGGGGTGCCGTCGGCGTCGATCACGGAGAAGGTCTTGTAGTGGTCCGCGGTGTAGAAGTGCTCGCCGGCGTTACCGGTGACGATGCGGCGCGCACCGCGATCGGGCGATCCCGGCGTCGGGACCGTGTACTCGCGGTAGTAGCCCGACGCGCACTTCGGGAGGATGTTCTCGCGGTTGGAGAAGACCGTGCCGTCCTTGTCCGGGTACGGGAACGGGCCACCCTTCTGGATGAGGTCGTAGGTCGTCGTCGCCTCGGCGGGCAGCGACGACAGCGACACGTGCTTGAACCCGGTGAGATCCCCGCACGGGTTCTGCTGGATCGAGACGGGGGCGGCCGTGGCCTGCGCGGCACTCAGCCCGCCGAAGAACGTGACAAGCAGAACGAGCAGCGCGGCGGCGATCCGCGATCGTTTGTTGGTCATTTTCGGACCGTAACCCGATCGTGTATTCACCAGAAGGCGCCGAGATGAACTCTTCATCGCCACTCACCAGCGCCAGACCAACGGCTTCGGCCGTTCGGGTCAACCTCGGTCGGAGTACTTCTCCGAGAGGCGTTTGAACACTATCGGCGGCACCAGGTGCTCGATGTCGCCGCCGAGCGCGGTGACCTCCTTGACCAGCGAGCTCGACACGAACCCATACGCCGGGTTGTTGGCCATCAGCAGGGTTTCGAGCCCGGTCAGCTCGCGGTTCATCTGCGCCATCTGGAGCTCGTAGTCGAAGTCGCTGACCGACCTCAGCCCCTTCGCGACGGCGATGATGTCGTTCTCGCGGCAGTAGTCGACCAGGAGTCCCTGCCACGAGTCGACGCGCACGTTCGGCAGCTTCGCGGTGATCTCGCGGAGCATGTCCATCCGTTCCTCGGTGGTGAACAGGCCCTTCTTGCTCTTGTTCACCCCCACCGCGACGACGACCTCGTCGAACAGCTTGGCCGCCCGCTCGATGATGTCGAGATGTCCATTGGTGGCCGGATCGTAGGACCCGGGACAGACCGCACGCCGCATGGCGCGGACGCTACCAAGGCCGAGGGCCCGCTGCGCGTCCTGCGCACTTTCTCGGTGCGGCGTCACACCTGATATTCGGCCCAGTAGAGCGCGGTGTCGCCGTAGCGCTTCGTCCGCATCGGCTCGAAACCCGGCGGCCAGTCCGGCTCGCCGTCCCGGGCGGCCCGCTCGATCACCACCAACGCGCCGTCCGTGACCCATCGGCCGGCCGCGAGCGCGGCCATGACCTCCCCCAGCCGGGTGGAATCGACAGCGTAGGGCGGATCGGCGAGGACGATGTCGAACGTTTCCGGCGCCGGAGCGGCCACGACGGACTCGACGGTCCCGGCCCGGACCGCGCCGCCGAGCCCCAGTGCGGCGACGTTCCCCTTGAGCACTTCGACCGCGCGCCTGTCGTGTTCGACGAACAGCGCGCCGGAGGCGCCGCGGGACAACGCCTCCAGCCCGAGCGCGCCCGAACCGGCGTAAAGGTCGAGGACCTGGGCTCCCTGCAGCTCGCCGGCGACCTCGAGCGCGTTGAACAGCGCTTCGCGCACGCGTTCCGACGTGGGCCTGGTGCCCTTCGGCGGGACCTTCAGCCGCCTGCCGCCCGCGGTCCCCGCCACGATCCTGGTCATGGGTGCATCGTGCCTCAACGCCTTCCATCGTGACGTTGGCCGGGACTTGGTGAAGCCGCCGCCCAGCTCGCGTAGAGTCGTCCTTCGCCCTCGGAGGCGATAGAAGCGTTTAGGAGCGTTGCGTGTCCGAACCTCGGGTCAGACGGGCCGAGATCGCCATCGAGCAAGCCCATGTGGACACCGTCTACACCCGGCTCGCCGAATTGCGAGCCCAGGCTGAGGCCATGCGTACCAAGGGCTACGAGATCGGCCATGGCGCCGGGCGGGAAGCCATCTTCGAGCAGGCGTCCATGCTGTTCGAACGGGACATGATGGTCTTCCACGCCAATCAGACCCTGCAGACCCTCGACGCGGAGTACGAGGGGCTGGTCTTCGGCAGGCTCGACCACCTCGACAACGACCACATCTACGTGGGCCGCCTCGGCATCCGCGACGCCGAGTTCGACAACCTCGTCACCGACTGGCGCGCGCCCGCGGCCGCGGCGTTCTACCAGGCGACGGCCGAGGAGCCGATGAACGTCGTCCGGCGCCGGGTGATCCGGTGCTCCGGCCAGAACGTGCTCGACGTGGACGACGACGTCCTGATCGCAGACGCGGTCCCCGACGGCATGCAGATCGTCGGCGAAGGCGCGCTGATGGCGGCGCTCGGCCGGTCGCGTGGCGAGAAGATGCGGGACATCGTCGCCACCATCCAGAAGGAGCAGGACGAGGTCATCCGGGCGCCGTGGCGCGGGGTCACGGAGATCACCGGCGGCCCCGGCACCGGCAAGACCGCGGTCGCGCTGCACCGCGCGGCGTACCTGCTCTACCGCCACCGGCGCCAGCTCGGCGGCGCGGGCGTGCTGGTGATCGGCCCGTCCGGCGTGTTCACCAGCTACATCTCGCGGGTGCTGCCGTCGATGGGCGAGACGAACGTCGAACTGCGCGCGCTCGGCGAAGTCCTCGACGGCCTCGAAGCGACCCGTCAGGACCCGGCGCCGCTGGCGGCGATCAAGGGATCGCTGCGGATGCGCAAGATCCTGCTGCGCGCGCTGCGGGACACGCCGGAAGACGCGCCGGAGGACATGAAGATCGTCTACCGCGGCGAGGTGCTGCGGCTCAACGCGCGCGAGCTCGACAAGGTGCGCCGCAAGGTGCACACCGCGGGCGGGCCGCCGAACCGGTCGCGGATCCGCGCCGCCGAACTGCTGCTCGACGCGCTCGCCGCGAAGGCCGAGCAGCACGCGAAGGACGACGGCCGTCAGATCGACAAGGCCGAGCTGATCACCGAACTCGGCGAGCGCATCGAGTTCCACCGGTTCCTGGTGACCTGGTGGCCGATCCTGTACCCGGCGCAGATCCTGCGCTGGCTCGGCGACGAGAAGCGGCTCGCCTCCGCGGCGAAGGGCCTGCTCAACCGCGGCGAGATCAGCATGCTCGCGGCCGATTTCGCCGATCGCTCGCGTGGCTGGACCATCGCGGACGTCGCGCTCCTCGACGAGCTGCGCGTCCTGATCGGCCCGCCGCCGAAGAGCCGCCGGACCCGTCAGAACGTCGAGGTCAACCCGGAGCGCGGGGGCGCCCCGACCCGGCCCGAGCACTACGACGAGTACTCGCACGTGGTCGTCGACGAATCGCAGGACCTCTCGCCGATGCAGTGGCGGATGGTCGGGCGGCGCGGCAAGTACGCGAGCTGGACCGTGGTCGGCGACCCGGTGCAGAGTTCGTGGCCGGATCCGGCCGAGGCCGCGATGGCGCGGGACCAGGCCTTCGGGCTCAAGACGACGCGGCGCCGGTTCACCCTGCGCACCAACTACCGGAACTCGGCGGAGATCTTCGACCTGGCCGCGAAGGTCGTCGCCGGGCACGCGGAGGCCGACGAGCTTCCGCGCGCGGTGCGGCAGACCGGTGTCACGCCGGAGGTCCGGCCCGTCGAGGCCGCCGGACTGGAGGCGGCGACGCAGGCCGCGGTGAAGGAGATGTTGGGGGTCGTCGAAGGCACCGTCGGCGTGATCACCGCCATGGACCGGGTGCCCGAGATCGAGGGCTGGCTCGACGGGCTGTCGGACGAGCGGCTCAAGGTCGTCGGCAGCCTCGACTCCAAGGGCCTCGAGTACGACGCCGTCGTCCTGGTGGAGCCGAACGACCTCATCACGGAGTCGACCACCGGACGCCGGGTGCTGTACGTCGCGCTGACCCGCGCGACCCAGCAGCTCACCGTCCTGGCCTCGAACCCGGACTGGATCCCGGCCGCCTGATCACGTGTGTCGTCCACCTGATCACGCGTGTCGTCCGTCCAGTCACGCGTGTCCGCCGCCCCATCACGTGAGTTACGCCCCCGATCACGCGAGTTACGTCCCCAACCACGCGAGTTACGCCCCTGATCACGCGAGTTCGGCAGTCCGGGATGGACGACACACGTGATCGAACGGACGACACACGTGATTGGACGGACGACACACGTGACTGGATGGACGACAAGCGTGATTCGGGGCGCGACTCACGTGGTTGGGGACGTCACTCGCGTGTTTGGGCGCGTCACTCGCGTGTTTGGGCGCGTCACTCGCGTGTTTGGGCGCGTCACTCGCGTGATTGGGGGCGGAACACAAGAGGTGGAGACGGAAAAGCTGAAGGGCTCCTTCAGGACACTGGTGAATGCCCTGAAGGAGCCCTTCAGACCCCCGGTGAGTGAACGATGTGGGGACGCATCGCACGTCCAGGGATATTTCTAGCGCCTCTTCGTTGTTCGGTGTCACGGCGATCCCACCGAACAACAACGCCGAACAACGTATCGGCCGTGGTCACGGGCACGGGGGCGCGTAATCGAGCCCCGGCAGGTGTTGTTCCCACTCGTCCGCCGTGATCCGCGGGTACACCGTCGCGCAGATGCGTTCGGCCGCCCGTTCGGGGCTGGTCTCCCACAACCGCACGCTGCCGTCCGCGACCGAACCCGCGAGGGTGTGCCCATCGGGGGCGAACGCCACGGCGTTGACCCGGTCGACGTCGTCGGTCAGGTTCGCCGATTCGCGGACCGATCCCGGATCGGAGACGTCCCATAGTCGCACGGACCGGTCGTAGCTGCCGGTCGAGAAGGTCTTCCCGTCCCCGCTGAACGCGACCGAGATGACGTTGTCGGTGTGCCCCGCCAGCAGCGCCGCCTCGCGCGGGGCCGCCGGATCCGTCACGTCCCAGAGCCTGCCGGTGCGATCCGCGCTGCCGGTGGCGGCGAGTTTGCCGTCCGGGCTGTAGGCGACCGAGAACACAGTGTCCGAATGCCCCTTCAGCACCGAAAGCGGCTTCGGCGCCTTCGCCATCGAGACGTCCCACAGCCGGGCGGTGTGGTCCCATCCGCCGCTGAGCAGGGTGCGTCCGTCCGGGCTGAACGCGATCGAATGGACGTCGTCCTCGTGCCCGGTCAGCGTCGCGAGTTCGACGGGCCGCCGGATGTCGGAGACGTCCCACAGCTTCACCGTGTGCCCGGACCCGGCCGTCGCGAGCGTCCGGCCGTCCGGGCTGAACGCGACGGGGTCGATCTCTTCCGCCGGCCGGTAGAAGACGCCGGTGTCGACCGGCTTGCGCGGATCGCTGACGTCGATCAGCCGCATGGTGTGGTCCCAGGAGCCGGCGGCGAGCGTCCGCCCGTCCGGACTGAAGGCCAGACCGCAGACGCCCTGGCCGAAGCCCGCGACCTTGCCCACCTCACGCGGGTTCCGGGTGTCGGAGACGTCGACCAGGCGCACCACGCCGTCCTGGCTGCCGGTGGCCAGCAGCTTCCCGTCGGAGCTGAACACCGCCCGGCAGGCAGACCGCGCCGGGCCGCTGATCGCGGGCCCCGGCAGATCCCACATCCGCACCGTCTGGTCGTCGCTCGCGGTCACGAGCGTGCGGCCGTCCGGGGAGAACACCGCCCAGACCACGGCCGCGGTATGCCCGACGAGTGACGGTTTCTCGCGCGGTTTCGCCGGATCGGTGATGTCCCAAAGCCGTGCGGCGCGGTCGAAACCGGTGGTGGCCAGGGTCGTCCCGTCCGGACTGAACGCCACGGACCGCACGATGGTCTTGTGCGCGGCCGTCGTCCCCAGCGGTGACGGCGCCATCGGGTCGGCGACGTTCCACAGCCGCGCCGTCTGGTCGATGCTCGCGGTGGCGAGCGTCCGGCCGTCCGGGCTGAACGCCGCGGAGTGGATCCCGGCGGTGTGCCCGTTCACCACGCCGAGCGGCCTGGCCTTGACGGGGTCGGCGACGTCCCACAACCGCGCGGTCTTGTCGGCGCCGGTCGAGACGAGCGTCCGCCCATCGGGGGCGTAGGCGAGACCGTTGACGTTGCCGGTGTGCCCGGGGAGGGTGGCCGCGAGCACGGGTTTCGCGGGATCACGGACGTCGAACAACCGCACCGTGCCGTCGCCGTCGGCGGTCGCGAGCACGGCGGACTTCGGGCTGAACGCCACCGCGTTGACCCGGCTCGGATGCTCGCCGACCAGTACGCCCGGCCCGGGTTTCGCCGGATCGGCGACGTTCCACAGCCGCGCGGTCTTGTCCCAGCCCGCCGTCGCGACCACGGCGCCATCGGCGCTGAAGGACACCGAGTTGACGTTGCCGGTGTGCCCGGTCAGCGTGGCCAGCTCGGCCGGGCGATGGGGATCCTTGACGTCCCACAGCTTGGCCGTCTGGTCCCAGCTGCCGGTGACCATCACCTGGCCGTCGCCGCGCAGCGCGGTCGCGTTGACGCGGTGGCCGTGCCCGCGGACGCGGGTCGAGTACGGCGACTCGAACATCCCGAGCACGCTGCCGCGGGTGTCCACACTCGGATCGACGCGGTACGCCGCCAGCGCGAGCTGCGCGGCCAGCGCCGGATTCGTCGTCCGCATCTCGATGGCCTGCCCGGCGACCTTCTGCGCGAGCGCGCTGTTGCGCTGGCTGGTCGCGGTCTGCTCGGCGCGGACGGCGTACGCCATCGCGGCCGTCGCGAGCACCAGCAGGACGGCCAGGAGCGCGACCAGCTGACGCAGCCGCCGGGTGCGGCGCCGGGCGACGGCCTGCTCGTGGTTCTCGATCGCGACGCTCGCCTCGAGAAACCGGCGTTCACGCTGGGAAAGCGCGCTGTCGTGCTCCCCCGCCCACTCCCTGGCGATCGCCAGGCGCGCTCCGCGATAGAGCCAGCCGTCGTCGCGGCCGACGGACTCCCACGCGTCGGTCGCCTCGGTGAGCTGGCGGTGCACGCGCAGGCCTTCACGGTCCTCGGCGAGCCATTCGCGCAGGCGCGGCCAGCCCCGGATCAGCGCCTCGTGCGCGATCTCGATGCCGTTGTCGTCGAGCGTGACCAGCCGCGACGACGCCAGCCTGTCCAGCACGACCGCGACGTCCGGGTCGTCGGCGTCCACCTCGTCGCGGGTGATGCGCCGTTTGGTGTCCTCGGTGCCCTCGCCGAGCGCGGTCATCCGCAGGAAGATCTGGTTCGCCAGCCGCTGCTGGTGTTCGGTCAGCGCGGTGAAGGTGTGCTCGGAGGTCTGCGCGACCGACCGTTCGATCCCACCGGTGGACTCGTAACCGGTGAGGGTGAGGGTGTTGCCGTGACGCCGGCGCCAGGTCTCCAGCAGAGCGTGCGAGAGCAGCGGGAGCACGCCGGGCTGCCCGGTCGCGTCGGCGACGAGCCGCGAGACCAGCGCGTTCTCGACGCGGTACCCGGCGTCGATCGCCGGCCGCGAGATGGCCTGCCGCAGCTCCTCGGTGCTCATCGGGCCGACGAGGATCTGCGCGTCCTGCATGGCCTCGACCAGCTCGGGATGCCGCGCGCAGTGGGTGTAGAAGTCGGTGCGGATGCCGAGGACGACCCTGGTCCGGCTCTCCGCTTCGGTCGTCGCGGTGACCAGCGCGGACAGGAAGGCCGTCCGTTCGTCGGCGTCCTGGCAGAGCGTGAAGACCTCCTCGAACTGGTCGACGACCAGCACGACGTCGCCCTCGCGGTCGGCGACCAGCTGACGGGCGGCGAGGCCGAGGTTGCGCGGATGTCCGGTGAACTCCGCGAGCAGCCCGCCGGGCGCGAGCCCGAGCGCGGCGCCGAACTGGACGGCGCATTCCTGCAGCGGCCGCGATCCGGGGGTCATCAGCAGCGTGACCGACGTCTCGGCGACGGCCGGGAGGAGACCGGCGCGGAGCAAGGACGACTTACCGGAACCCGAAGCACCCAGAACGGCCAAAAATCGTTGGTTCGAAAGCCTCGTGACGAGTTTTCCGACAAGTCGTTCGCGACCGAAGAATCGGCTCGCGTCATCCGGCCCGAATGCGGCCAGACCGATATAAGGGACCGATTCCCCATTCGATGGGGCAACCGGTGAATCATCGACTCCGGCGCGCGTCCGCTCGGTCACGTCGTGCCATCGCGCCTCCCACTCCTCCTCCGGGCCGTCGCACGCCCGGACGTAGGCCAACGTGACCGCCAAGCTGGGCATCTTCTTCCCGCCGGCGGCTTCGGAGAGGGTGCCGGCGGAGTAGTGGGCACGCCTGCCCAGCTCCCGGTACGTCGGATTTCCGGCCTTCTCCCGGAGTCGCCGGAGATCGGCGGCGAACCCCAGCAACGGATCGTCCCCGGGGTCCAGCGGTCGTTCCGGACGCGGCACCTTCAATCCTTTCTTTTCAGTGGTTTTCCCACGCTCGCATTAGGGGGCAACCGTACCGTGGAAAGGGGGGAACTCCGCCGAGTACCGGGTACATCGAGTCGGTTAATTTCGATCGATCGACAGGCACGGGAAGGGATCGGTGGCCCGCGGCGTTGTACCGATGCGTGACCTCTTTGCCTGACATCCCGCTGTCCGTGCTCGACCTCTCGCCCGTCGTGGCCGGAGGCGGTGTCGCGGATTCGCTGCGCAACACCCTCGACCTCGCGCGCCGGACCGAAGCCCTCGGCTACCACCGGTACTGGCTCGCCGAGCACCACAACATGCCGGGTATCGCGAGTTCGGCGACCGCCGTGATGATCGGCCAGGTCGCGGCCGCCACCGAACGCATCCGGGTCGGCTCCGGCGGGGTCATGCTGCCGAACCACGCGCCGCTGGTGGTGGCCGAGCAGTTCGGCACCCTGGAGGCGTTCCACCCCGGCCGGATCGACCTCGGCATCGGGCGTGCCCCGGGCACCGACCAGCGGACCGCATTGGCGCTGCGCGGCCCCGGCGGGCTCACCGCGGAGAACTTCCCGCAGCAGTTCGCGGAACTGCTGGCCTACTTCGAGCACTCCGACCAGCGCGCCGTCAACGCCGTGACGGCCGAAGGCAACAAGCCGCCGGTGTGGCTGCTCGGGTCGAGCGGCTTCAGCGCGCGGATGGCGGGCGAACTGGGCCTGCCGTTCTCGTTCGCGCACCACTTCAGCGCCGAGAACACGCTCCCCGCCGTGGCGCTCTACCGCGACTCGTTCAAACCGTCGGACGTCCTCGACGAGCCGTACGTGATGCTCGGCGTCTCCGTGGTGGCCGCCGAGACCGACGAGCGCGCGCAGTACCTCGCCGCCCCGAGCGGCCTGACGTTCCTCAGCCTGCGCAAGGGCCGCCCGATCCCGCTGCCGACGCCGGAAGAGGCCGCGGCCTACCCGTACACCGACATCGAGCGCGTGTTCATCGAGGACCGGGCCGCGAGCAGCATCATCGGCTCGCCCGAGACGGTCCACAAGGGACTCGAGACCCTGCTGGCCGACACCGGCGCGAACGAGCTGATGATCACGACCATGGTGCACGACCAGGCGGACCGGGTGCGGTCTTACGAGCTGGTCTCCGAACTGGCGCGCTGAGGCGCTTCTCGCGTGAAGGCCCCCTTCCCTCGGCTGAGTCGAGGGAAGGGGGCCTTCACGCGCTTTCGGCCACGGTGCTGGGGATGTCCCGAAAGTGGCTTTCGCGACATGCGGGCACCGCGCCGGCCTCAAGGATCGTTCGAGAGCCGCCCCACGCCACGAATGGACCAGCGCGCCACCGGACACGAAAGAACGGACAAGACCCCCGCCCGCCTTTGTCACAAAAGAACAAGAATTCTCCGGTTACCAGGACGTGACGTCTTGATCACACCGAAGTTCTTGTCACCAGGCAGGCACGTGATTAGCGTACCGACCAGTAGCAAACAGCACGGTAACACCCCGTTGATACTGTTCAACGATTCCGTTCCGCCATTCGGAGCAAAGGAATTGCGCAAGCTGGGGTGTATTCGCCGTGCCCGGAAAACGGGAGGGTCGGCGTGGGCGTCCGGACTAACGCACCCTCATTCCCCGGCGCGGGTGCGATCCGGGAGACCGGCAGGCTCTACTCACTCGGCCTCGACGTCGTCCGCCTGACCTTCCGGCGGCCGTTCCAGGCCCGCGAGCTGATCCAGCAGTTCTGGTTCATCGCGAGTGTGTCGATCCTGCCGACGGCGCTGGTCGCGATCCCGTTCGGCGCGGTGATCGCGCTGCACATCGGTTCGCTGACCGCGCAGATCGGCGCGCAGTCCTTCACCGGCGCGGCCAGTGTGCTGGCGATCATCCAGCAGGCCAGCCCGATCGTGACCGCGTTGCTGATCGCGGGCGCCGGCGGCTCGGCGATGTGCGCGGACCTCGGGTCCCGCACGATCCGCGAGGAGATCGACGCGATGGAGGTGCTCGGGGTCTCCCCCGTCCAGCGCCTGATCGTGCCGCGCGTGCTCGCCGCGATGGGGGTCGCCGCATTCCTCAACGGAATGGTCAGCGTGGTCGGCGTCCTCGGCGGCTATTTCTTCAACGTCATCATGCAGAATGGGACACCGGGTGCGTATCTGGCCAGTTTCTCCGCCCTCGCGCAGCTCCCGGACCTCTGGATCAGCGAGATCAAGGCGGTCATCTTCGGTTTCGTCGCGGCGATCGTCGCCTCTTATCGCGGGCTCAATCCGAAAGGCGGCCCGAAAGGCGTCGGTGACGCGGTGAACCAATCCGTGGTCATCACGTTCCTGCTCCTGTTCCTGTTGAACCTCGTGCTGACGACGCTTTACCTGCAGCTCGTCCCGGCGAAGGGCAGCTGATGGTCACGACGACACCCACTCGCACGACGCGGGTCCGCGAAGCCGTCGATCGCCGGTTCGGGTTCCTGGACACGCTCGGCGACCAGATCCTCTTCTTCCTCAAGGCGCTCGCCTGGGTGCCGCGTGCGATACGACGCTATCTCCGCGAGATCATCCGCCTGCTGGCCGAAGTCAGCTTCGGCAGCGGTGCGCTCGCGGTCATCGGCGGCACGATCGGCGTGATGATCGGGATGACCGTGTTCACCGGCACGGTCGTCGGGCTCCAGGGATACTCGGCGCTCAACCAGGTCGGCACGTCGGCGTTCGCCGGGTTCGTCTCCGCGTACTTCAACACCCGCGAGATCGCGCCGCTCGTGGCCGGGCTCGCCTTGTCGGCGACCGTCGGCTGCGGTTTCACCGCGCAGCTGGGCGCCATGCGGATCTCCGAGGAGATCGACGCGCTGGAAGTGATGGGCATCCCCAGCGTCCCGTACCTGGTGACCACGCGGATCATCGCGGGTTTCCTCGCGGTCATCCCGTTGTACGCGATCGGCCTGCTGACCTCGTATCTCGCGTCACGCCAGATCACCGTCTGGTTCTACGGCCAGTCCGCGGGCACCTACGACCACTACTTCCTGCTGTTCCTGCCACCGGGCGACGTGCTCTGGTCGTTCGGCAAGGTGCTGGTGTTCAGCGTCGTGATCGTGCTCGCCCACTGCTACTACGGCTTCCGCGCGAGCGGCGGACCGGCGGGCGTCGGTGTCGCCGTCGGCCGCGGGGTGCGGACCGCGATCGTGGCGGTCAGCGTGCTGGACTTCTTCCTCAGCCTCGCGATCTGGGGCGCGACCACGACGGTGCAGGTGGCCGGATGAGCAGGCGCGGGCTGCGCAAAGCCGGGGTCAGGACGGCCGGGGTGCTGTTCCTCGTGGTGATGTCCGCCCTCGTGCTGCTGTCGATCAAGATCTACCGGAAGGATTTCGTCGACTCCGTGCCGGTGACGCTGCAGGCGGACCGCGTCGGCAACCAGTTGCGCCAGGGCGGGCAGGTCAAGGCGCGGGGCGTGGTGGTCGGCGAGATCCGTGACGTCCGCGCGACACCGGGCGGCGCGGAGATCGACCTGGCCATGGAACCCGGCAAGGTCTCGAAACTGCCCAAGAACGTGTCCGCGCTGCTCGTGCCGAAGACGCTGTTCGGTGAGCGGTACGTGCAACTGTCCATTCCGGACGGTTCGACCGCGGCGCCGCTCGCCTCCGGCGACGTGATCACCCAGGACCGGTCGGCCAACGCGATCGAGCTGGAACGCGTCTTCGACAACCTGCTGCCCCTGCTCAAGGCCGTGCAACCGCAGAAACTCGCGACCACGCTGACCACCGTCGCCACCGCGCTGGAGGGCCGCGGCGACCAGATCGGCGACACGCTCGCCACCGCGGCCGCCTATCTGAAGGACTTCAACCCGAACCTGCCGAAGCTGAACGACAACATCCGCGACCTCGCCACGGTTTCGAAGCTGTACGGCGACATCGCACCGGATCTGCTCGACGCGCTCAGCGCGTCGGCCGTCACACTCGACACGGTCAATGAGAAGCGGGCCGAGCTGGCGTCGGTGTACCAGCAGGTGACGTCGTCCTCCCAGCAGGTCACGACGTTCCTCGCCAACAACCGCGCCAACATCATCGCGCTCGCCGCCGACAGCCGCGCGCCGCTGGAGATCGGCGCGAAGTACTCGCCCAGTTTCGCCTGCACGCTGGACGCGCTCGCCAAGTTGAAGCCGCAGATGGACCAGGTGCTGGGCGCCTGGTCCGACGAACCCGGCCTGCACGCGGAGATCACCATCAGCCGGCCCCGGGGCAAATACGTGCCCGGCAAGGACGATCCGGTCTACGACGCCACCGGGGAACCGCGCTGTTACCCGACGAACGGCCTGATGAGCCAAGGGATCGTGGCGACCGGCGAGCAGACCGCGGCGCTCCCCGGCGCGCAGGGCGATCTCGGCCTGGCGAACTCGCCGCAGGAACGGGAGCTGATCTCCACGCTGGTCGCGCCGTCCATCGGCGTCCCGGCGGCGCAGGTCCCCGCCTGGGGCAGCGTGCTCGTCGGGCCGCTCTACCGGGGCACGGAGGTGACCCTGCGATGAGGAACTTCGTGAGCCCGCTGATCAAGGGGCTGATCTTCGTCGTCGTCACGACGCTGGCCACGGTGCTGCTGGCGGTGTCCATCACGAACACCGGCCTCGGTGACACGAGGACCTACAGCGCCAAGTTCCTCGACGCGACGTCGCTGAACGTCGGCGACGACGTCCGGATCTCCGGGGTGCGGGTCGGCCAGATCGAGGAACTCGAGATCGCCGACCACAGCCTGGCGCGCGTCCGGTTCTCCCTCGACTCGCAGCGCAGGCTGCCCGCCGACGTGACCGCGGTGATCAAGTACCGCAACATGGTCGGCCAGCGTTACATCGCGCTCGAACGCGGCAAGGGCACCCCCGAGCTTCTGGAGCCCGGCGCGGAGATCCCGCTGGAGCGCACGACGCCCGCGCTGGATCTCACGGAACTGTTCAACGGCTTCAAACCGCTGTTCCAGGCGTTGTCGCCCAAGGACGTCAACCAGCTCTCCGGCGAGATCGTCCAGGTGCTGCAGGGCGAGGGCGGCACGGTGGAAAGCCTGCTGGCGCACACCGGTTCGCTGACCACCACGCTCGCCGGCCGCGACAAGGTGATCGGTGACGTGATCACGAACCTGGACACGGTGCTGAAGAGCATCAACGGCAAGGGCGACGCACTGTCCACTTTGGTCTCCACACTGAAGGAACTGGTGGCAGGGCTCGCGGGTGACCGCACCGAGATCGGGGAGGCCGTCTCCGGGCTCGCGGACCTCACCACCGCAACGGCCGGTCTGCTCGAACAGGGCAGGAAACCGCTCAAGGACAGCATCGAGGGGCTCGGCCTGCTGGCCGGTCAGCTGACGACCGAAGAGGGCAAGGCCGAAGTCGACCGCGTCCTGACGGTGCTCCCGGGAAAGCTGAACGACCTCGGGCGGATCGGCTCCTACGGATCGTGGATGAACTTCTACCTGTGCTCGTCCGTCCTGCAGACCAAACCTCCGCGCGGGGTACCGGCGACGGCGGAGAGGTGCACGTCGTGAAACCCTTCAAGGAACGGAACCCCATCGTCGTCGGTCTCGTCGGCAGTGCCGTCGCGGCCGCGGTGCTGACCGCGACGCTCAACTACGAGAACCTGCCGATCATCGGTTCCGGGACCACCTACCAGGCCGAGTTCTCCGAAGCGGCCGGGTTGCAGCAGGACGACGAAGTCCGCATCGCCGGGATCAAGGTCGGCGAGGTGAGCGACGTCCGGCTCGCCGAAGACCACGTGGTGGTCAGCTTCCGGGTCAAGGACGCCTGGATCGGCGACAAGACCGCCGCCGAGATCAAGATCAAGACCCTGCTGGGCCGGAAGTTCCTCGCGCTGCGCCCGACCGGCGAGACGGTGCAGAACCCGAAGCAGGTCATCCCGCGCACCAGGACCGTGACGCCGTACGACGTCACCGAGGCGTTCAACGGGCTGGCCGACACCGCGGGGGCGATCGACACCGATCAGCTCGCGGAGAGCTTCACCACGCTCAGCGACACGTTCAAGAACTCGCCCGCGCATATCAAGAAGGCGCTCGAAGGGCTGACATCGCTGTCGAAGACCGTGTCCTCCAGGGACAACGAGCTCGCCAGCCTGCTGTCCAACGCGCACGGCCTCACCACGACGCTCGCGAACTCGAACGACGACTTCGCCAAACTCCTCGCGGACGGCAACCTGCTGCTGACCGAACTCGACAAGCGGCGGCAGGCGATCCACGACCTGCTGACCGGCTCGCAGGAGCTCGCCACCCAGCTTTCGGGGCTGGTGAAGGACAACAAGGACCAGCTCGGCAACGCGCTCGGACAGCTCGGCGAGGTGACCGACATCCTGCAGCGGCAGAACGACAATCTCGCCAAGAGCCTCGACCTCGCCGCGCCGTACTTCCGCGTGGTGAACAACTCGCTCGGCAACGGGCGCTGGGTGGACGGCTACCTGTGCGGGCTCATCCCGGAGAACCGGGATCCCTGTACCCCGCCGATTCCGGGAGGTGGCCGGTGATCAGCAGATTCGTCACCCTCGCGCTCGTGCTCGCGCTGGCCGTCGTCGGCGGGCTCTGGTGGATCTTCTCCGGCAGCGGGCTCGACCGGGTCACCGTGTACTTCTCGCGGGCCGTCGGCGTCTACAGCGGATCGGACGTGCGGGTGCTCGGCGTCCGGGTCGGCCAGGTCGAATCGGTCGCCCCGGAGGGGGAACGGGTCAAGGTCGTGCTGACCGTCGACGGGTCGACCCCGATCGCCGCCGACACGAACGTACTGGTCGTGGCGCCGAGCGTGGTGGCCGACCGCTACGTCCAGTTCACCAAGCTCACCCGCGCGGGGAACCGGCTGAACGACGGCGCGGTGATCCCGGTCGAGCGCACCGGCACGCCGGTGGAACTCGACCAGCTCTACTCCAGCCTCGACACCCTCGCCAAGGCGCTCGGCCCCAACGGCGCGAACGCCGACGGCGCGCTTTCGGACCTGCTGCGCACCGGCGCGAAGAACCTGCAGGGCAACGGCAAACCGTTCAACGAGTCGGTGCGCAACTTCGCCGACCTCGCCAGGACGCTGTCCGGGAACTCGCAGAACCTGTTCGCCACCGTCGACGAACTGCAGCGGTTCACCTCGATGCTGGCGACCAACGACCGGAACGTCGGCGAGGTCAACAAGCAGCTCGCCTCGGTGACCGGGACGCTCGCACGGAACAAGGACGAGCTCGCCCGCGCGCTCAACGGCCTCGGCGGCGCGCTGGCGGAGATCCAGCAGTTCATCAAGGACAACCGCGCGCTGATCAAATCCAATGTGGACAAGCTCGCGGTGACAACCGGGACGCTGGTCGACAAACGCGCCGCGCTGGCCGAAACCCTCGACACGATCCCGCTGGCGGTGACGAACGTGCTCGAAGCCGTCGATCCGAAGACCGGCAAGCTGCAGAGCCGCGGCAACATGCTCGAATACGCCCCGCTCCCGCTGCCCGTGGCCGGCGACACCTACACCGGGGGGCGCTGATGGCCGCGAACCGGAAGATCGCCGTGCTCGCCGCGTGCTGTGTCGCGCTCACCGCCTGTTCGTCGGATTTCAAGGGCGTCTACGACCTGCCGCTCCCCGGCGGCGCGGACATCGGCGACCATCCGTACCGGGTGACCGTGCAGTTCGCCGACGTCCTGGACCTGGTGCCGCAGGCGGCGGTGAAGGTCGGCGACGTCCCGGTCGGCCGGGTCGAGACGATCCGGCTCGGTGAGGACGGCTGGACGGCCGAGACCGTCCTGGCGGTCAACGGCGACGTCCACCTTCCCGCCAACGCCATCGCGCGGCTGCGGCAGTCCAGCCTGCTCGGCGAGAAGTTCATCGAACTCGCCCCGAGCGCGGCGAAGGCCGAGGGAAGACTGGGCGACGGCGGGGTGATCCCGGTCGCGAGCACGAACCGCAACCCGGAGTTCGAGGAGATCTTCGGCGCGCTGTCCCTGCTGCTCAACGGCGGCGGGATCGGCCAGTTGCAGACCATCAACCGGGAGCTGTCGAAGGTGATGGACGGCAACGAGGAGGAGATCCGCTCGTTCCTGTCCACAGTGGAGCAACTGGTGTCCAACCTGGACACGCACCGCTCCGACATCACCTCCGCCCTCGACGGGCTCAACCGGCTCTCGACCACACTCGCGAACCGGAAGAAGCAGGTCGAGGGCGCCCTCACCGACCTCACCCCCGGCCTCCAGAGCCTTGCCGAGCAGCGCACCCAGCTCGTCTCGATGTTGCAGGCGCTGGACCGGCTCTCCGGGGTGGGTGTCGACGTGATCGAGAAGAGCCGGGCCGATCTCGTCGCGGATCTCACCGCGCTCGCGCCGATCCTCAAGCGGTTGGCCGACGCCGGGGAGGCCCTGCCGAAGTCGCTGGAGATCCTGCCGACGTTCCCGTTCACCGACGCCGTCCGCGACGGCATCAAGGGCGACTACCTGAACGTCTACGCCTCGGTCATCCCCGCGCCGGGTGTCGAACTCCCGCCCCCTGGCGAAGGGGTTCCGCCGGGACTCCCGACCTTGCCGCTGCCGTCCTCCGGAGGTAGCTGATGCTCACCACCCGTGTCCGGATCCAGGTGATCGCGTTCGTCATCCTCGCGCTGGCGACGACGGCGTTCGTCGGAGCGAACTACGCGGGGCTCGGCCGGCTCTTCGGGGCGGGCGGATACACCGTGAAGCTCTCCCTGGCCGACGGCGGGGGCCTGTTCACCAACGGCGAGGTGACCTACCGGGGCGTCGCCGTCGGCCGGGTCGGCGAACTGCGGCTCACCGACGGCGGGATGGAAGCGGATCTGCTGATCGACGACGACGCGCCACCGATCCCCGCGAACTCGCGGGCGGTCGTGGCGAACCGGTCCGCGGTGGGCGAGCAGTTCGTCGACCTCCAGCCGCGGACCGGCGACGGCCCGTACCTCGCCGAAGGTTCGGTCATCCCGCGCGAGGCGACGGCCGTTCCGCTGCCGGTGCAGCATCTGCTGACCGACCTGGACTCGCTGACCGCGTCCGTGCCGACCGAGGACCTGCGGACCGTGGTCGACGAACTCGACAACGCCCTGCGCGGTTCCGGCGCGAACCTCCAGGTGCTGCTGGACTCCACCACCGACTTCACGAAACAGGCCGCGGACCACCTGCCGCAGACGGAGAAGCTGATCACCGACGGCTCGACCGTGCTGAAGACCCAGGTCGACTCGTCGCAGGCGTGGCGGCAGTTCAGCGGCAACGCCAAGCAGTTCGCCGAGCAGCTGTCCCGTTCGGACGGTGACCTGCGGCGGTTGATCGCGACCGCGCCCGACGCGGCGACCCAGCTTTCCGGGCTGCTGCGGGACAACGAGCCGGGCCTGCCGATCCTGCTGGCGAACCTGCTCACCACGTCGCACGTGTTCTCCGCCCGCACCGACGGCCTCCGGCAGCTGCTGATCAACACACCGAAGGCGGTGTCCGCGGTCGACGCCGCCGTCGACGGGGGTTCCGTGCGGACCGAGCTGGTCCTGACCTTCTTCGATCCCATGCCCTGTACCAAGGGCTACGGGGGTACGAAGATCCGCAGCAGCACGGAAGTCTCGCCGCTGCCGTTCAACACCGGTGCCGCGTGCACGCTCGACAAGGGCAACGCGAGTTCGGTCCGAGGCTCGCAGAACGCGCCGAAGGGCGGGGTCCCGCCCGCCGCGATCCCCGGCGGCTTCGGCGCCGACGGCCAGCCGACGTCCACCAGCCTCGAGGAGATGTTGTGGCTGCGCAACTGAAGATCGCGATCGCCGTGTTCGCCGCGGCCTGCGCGTTCGCGGGCTGGGCCGGGTACACCTGGTTCACCGCGACGGGTTCCGAGGCCGTCGCCTACGGGAACTCGCGCGACGAAGCGCTGAAGTCCGGGCGTGAACTCGTCGCCCGGCTCACGAGCCTCGACCACCACCGCGTCGACCAGGGCATCGCCGACTGGCTCGCCGCGTCCACGGGCCCGCTGCGCGATCAGCTGGGCAAGGCCGACGACGCGACGAAACGGACGCTCACCAAGGACGCGACCGTCTCGACGGGCAAGGTGCTCGACGCGGCGATCAGCGAACTGGACGACCACGCGGGAACGGCCAAGATGCTGGCGTCGGTGGAGATCACGATGGCGAAGGAGGGCGCGGCGCCGACGACGAAGCGCAACCGGTTCGCCGCCGGGCTGACCAGGACGGACGAGGGCTGGAAGCTCAGCGCGCTCGACCAGCTGCCGGTGGGTGTGCGATGACCGCCACGGCCGACACTTCCGTCGAACCCGAAGCCGAGGTCGTCGCCGAGAAGCCGTCGCGCCGCCCGAAGCCGCCGTTGATCCTGCTGGTCGCGGCCGCCGTGCTGGTGGCGGCCGGGGTGTGGTTCACGCTGGAGGCGAAGTCGATCTCGGCGGCGCCGTCGGCGGCCAACACCGCGCTCACCGACGTCGGCGCGACCGCCGAGGTGAACTCCGCGGTGACCGTGGCGCTCGACAAGATCTTCTCCTATTCCTACGACCGGACCGACGCCACCGAAAAGGCGGCCGCGTCGGTGCTCAGAGGCAAGGCGCTGGAATCGTACAACCAGTTGTTCGCCCAAGTCCGGGAAAAGGCCCCGGCGCAGAAACTCGTTCTCACCACCCGCGTCTCCTCGTCCGCCGTCCAGGAACTCGGCGACGGTAAAGCGCGGCTGCTGGTATTCCTCGATCAAGCGGCCACCCGGGCCGACAACAATTCATCGACGACGGCCGCGGCGCAGCTTTCGATCACCGCGGAACGCGAAGGCGACAACTGGGTCATCACCGACCTCGTTCCCCGCTGATCCCCCATTCGTCCGCTTTGTAAACCAGGAGAGAAAACGAGGAGAAACCCATGTTCGGTCGAACGCGCCCGAAAACAGCCCGTCGCCGTCTCGGCACGGTCGTCGCACTCACCTCCGCGCTCGCCATGGCCGGCAGCCTCGCCGCGACCCCGGCGCTGGCGGACGACCCGGTGGAGATCCCGGTGTCCTACACCGTCACCGGGACGACCACGGTGAAGAAGACCGGCGGCAGCCTCGCTCTCGGCCCCGGCCAGCTCAATGGCGCCCTCGTCATCGACGGTGACAACGTCGGCATCCGCGGCGATCTGGCCCTGCCGCCCTCGACGGCGAACATCTCGCTGGTCTCGGGCGTCTTCAAGATCAAGGCCCGCGTGCGGATCGAGCCGACCGGCCCGGTCACCGGCACGCTCGCCAACGGCGACCTGACCACCCACTCGCAGGCGAACATGCTGATCGACAACATCGTCGTCGGCCTGTTCTGGCCGGTCATCCCCCTGCCGACGGTGCCGAATGCCTGCAAGACCGTGAAACCGCTCGACCTGACGCTGGTGTCGAAGAACGTCGACCTGTTCGCGCCGACCATCCCGTCTTCGGGAACGTTCACCATCCCGGAGTTCAAGGACTGCTTCATCAACGACCTCGCGCTGGGGGCGTTGATCTCGGGGCCGGACAACACGATCAACCTGAGCATGAAGTCCAACCTGTCCTGAGACCTCGTGAGTGGTGAGGACGGTTCAACCGTCCTCACCACTCACGAGGCCATCAGCAGAAGTACGGCGCCGTCGGGTCGACCAACGCGACGCCGGTGCTGTCACCAGCGGAAACAGCGTAGACCGGAGCGCACACGCCGGAGAACTTCCAGAAGTCCGTGGGCGGTTCCGTGCTGGTGTCACGGCTTTCGGACTTCACGTTGCTGCCCCAGGCGAAGACGCTCCCGTCGGCCTTCAACGCGACGTTGTGGTTGAAGCCCGCGTCGATGGCGACGACGTCGGACTGCGCTTCGAGCGGGACCGTCGCCTGTCCGTAGCCGTTGTCGCCCCAGGCGATGACGCCACCGTTCTTCAGCGCGATGCTGTGCCGGAGCCCCGCCGAGACCGCGCTGACCCCGGAGGTCGCCGCCGCGGGCACCGTGATCTGGCCCTTCCCGTTGCTGCCCCACCCGATCACGCCGCCGTTCTTCAGCGCGAGCCCGTGGTCCCCACCGGCCGAGATCGCCGTGACCCCGGAGGAGACGGTCGCGGGGACAGTGGTCCGCGAGCCCCAGCTCACCACGCTGCCGTTCGTTTTGAGCGCCAGATTGAAGTACGCGCTGGTGGAGATCGCCGTGACCCCCGACGTCGCGGACGGCGGCACGACGTTCTGGCCGTAGAAACCGTTGCCCCAGGCGATCACCCCGCCGTTCTTCAGCGCGAGTTCGTGCGCCCAGCCGGCGGCGATCGCCGAAACCCCCGAAGTGGCCGCCGCCGGAACCGCCAGCTGGCCGTAACTGTCGTTCCCCCAGGCGATCACCCCGCCGTCCTTGAGCGCGAGATGGGTGATCGCTCCCGCGGAGACCGCACTGGCGCCGAGCGCCGCGGCCGGTATCGTCCCCTGCCCGTAGTCGTTGCTCCCCCATGGCCGTGCTTCGCCGGTCTGCGCGGCGCTCGCCGTACCGGAAAGGGAAACCGTTGCGATCATTACGGTAATCGCGACGCCCGCTACCCGTCGTGATGCCGATCGTCGATTCTCGGAAGACATGCGCCGAATGTTAACCCGGCTGCACCGATCGGCCGTCTCTTTGTCATCCGCGGACAAACTTCATAATCGTATTCAGCGCGGGCTGACAAGAAAGAACGGGCGCCTCACCCACTTCGAAACATGTCGACATGAATCCTTGTTACGTACATAACTCGCGGGTAACCTCGGTTTACCCCACCACCGAGAAAGCCGCTCGAGTCGAGCATATTTGATCAGAAAAATCCGCCGAAAGGCGCATGGGGAAAGCCGCCCGAGACGTAAACTGGATCAAAGGAGATGACAGGTATGTCCCGTAGACTTGGCAAGTTGTCAGCCGGCGTCGCCACCACCGGCATCGTGCTCGGTGCCGTCGCCGTGCTCACCGCCGGCACGGCCGCCGCCGCGACCACCTACGCCACCGGCACCGTCGCCTACATGTGCAACTTCCCCGGCATCGGCCAGCAGCAGCTGGACGTGAAGGCGAACTTCACCGGACCGGATTCGGTCGCCGCCGGCGGCACCTTCACCCCGGCGTCCGTCGGCGGCAGCGCCACCATCAACGCCACCATCAACGCGCTGCTCAACGCCGCCAACTACGACGGCGTGCGCGGCAAGGCGAACATGCCGGTCACGGTCACCAACGCCTCCCCGGCTTCGGCCACGGTGACCAACCTGGACGTTCCGACGCAGATCAACCCGTACGTGCCGGGACCGCGGACGTTCAACATCGTCCAGGACGCGGGCACCGGCGTCCCGACCTTCACGGCGGGCACCGCGGGTTCGGCGACCGCCTCGCTCGGCACCACGATCAACGCGCCGCTGGACTTCCACAAGAAGGACGGCACCTGGACGGCGTGGAACTTCAACTGCACCGTGAAGAACACCAACCCGGCGCAGAACCGGGCGTTCAGCCCGGCGATCCCGGTCACCTGATGAACCATCCGTGCGGGGCGGGGACGCCCGCCCCGCACGGTCTCCACCTCACGACACGAAGGGAATCCCCATGGGACGGCAGGTTCGCCGGGCGGGCGCGGTCTCGGCCGTCGTGTTCGGCGCGGTCTCGCTGCTCACGGCCGCACCGGCCATGGCCGACACGTCCTTCGCCACGGGGACGGTCACCTACATGTGCAGCTTCCCGTCGATCGGCCAGCAGCCGCTCGACGTCAGGATGACCTTCACCGGCCCCGCTTCGGTGCCCGCCGGCGGCGCGATCACCCCGGGTGGGATCGCCGGCAGCCTCGTGTTCAACGCCACCCTCAACGCCGTGACGTTCTACGCCAGCAACCGGGACGGTATCCGCGGCACGATCACCACCTCGCTGACCGGGACGAACACCACTCCGGCTTCGGCGGAGGTGACGCGGCTGAGGATTCCCGAACAGATCGCCCCGTACGTCCAAGGGCCGCGCACGGTCCTTTTCGAACAGGACACGAGCACCGTCGTACCCACCTTCGGGGCGGGGACACCCGGCCAAGCGGCCATCGGACTCGGGACCACGTTCCGCATCGACGGCGCCCTTCGCCAGAAGGACGGGACGTGGAGTCCCTGGATCTTCAACTGCACGGTGAAGAACACCAACCCGGCGCAGAACCGCGCGTTCAGCCCGGCGATCCCGATCACGTGACACCAGCGCGAGGCAGGAGAGGAACACCCATGACACAGCGGGTTCGCCGGGCACTCGGGAGGTTTCCCGTTCTGGCGGGCGTCATCCTGCTCGTGGGGGTGAGCGGCGCACTGTCCTCTTCGGCCGCGACCGATCCGGCCACTCCGCCGCCGGCACCGCTGCAAGGCGCCACGTCCGCGCACCAGAGTCTCGCGCACACCTGCGTCTTCCCGGATCCGGCCGGGGAACGACCGGTCACGATGGATGTCCAGGCGACACTGCCGAAGGTCGTCCAGACCGGAAAGCCTGTACAGGTCAAGGACTTCTCGCTGACCTTCACGATCGGCGAAGGCGCACTCGGCGCCGTCGCCGAGGTCGCGGGTGGCGCGACGGTCGAACTCACGGCCGCGAACGAGGACAAGAAGACCCCGGTCCCCGTATCACTGACGATCCCGGCGACGAAGGTGCCGGCCACCGGCGAACTGAAGCTGGTCGCGACGGGCACCGTCCCCGACATCGTGCTGAACGTGCCGTCCGAGCTGCGGCTGAGCACGGGCGCGCCGTCGCTCGCGCTGACCGCCGCCGAGACGCCGCTCAAGCCGATCACCTGCGCCCAGGCACCGGACCAGAAAACGCTGCTCGGCAGTGTCACGCTCCTGCCCCTCGGGAAGCCCGAACCGGGTCCAGGCAAGCCCGGTGAACCGAAGAAGCCCGGAGCCGGCGCGCGATCCGCGGACGATGTCCACGCCAGCGCTCTCTACCCCATCGCGTTGCAGCCGTTCGAACTGCAGGGCACGTCGACGATCACGAAACTCGGCGCCTTCGCCCGGTTGAAGCCCGCGTTCATGGTCAACGCGGTGTGGCACGTCGACCTGGAGAACACCGAAGGGCCCGGCAAGATCACCGGCTCCGTCATGATGCCGCCGAGCACGGTCACCTTCCTCGGCTTCGGCTTCGTCCCGATCACCGCGACCATGGAACTGCTGCCGGAGGACTACGCGACCGGCAATCACATCATCGACGTCGACGGCGTTTCGATCCCGGAACCGGAGGGCAGCTCGACCGTCCTCACCCCGCTCAAGGTCTACGCGAAACTGAGCGGGGTCACCATCAACGGGGTCGGCCTCGACGTCGGCGACAACTGCCTCACCGCCGAGTCGATCAAGATCAATCTCCGCGGGGAGAAATACGGGATGTTCACCGGTGGCGTCGTGCGCACCGATCCGAAGTGGACGGATCCCGCCTACCAGGACTTCACCCTGCCCCCGTTCTCGGGCTGTGGGGTGAAGGAAGATCTCGACTCGCTGTTGACCGGGATGGCGTCGGGGCCGGGGAACCAGGCTTGCGTCGGGGTCAACCAGGTCGGGTTGCCCTGGGACCTGGAGCGCAAGTGCCCCAACGTGGATCCGCCGGTGGCGCGCCGATGAGGATCGGCGAGGACTCTTTCATGGGTGAAAACCAGACGGTTATGCCCACGTTCTCGGAGGTCAGGTGGATGACCTTCGAGGACCTGACCGACAGGTTGGCGGCCGTCGATCCCACGCGGCTGGCGAAGGCGAATCCGATCGATCTCCTGGAGGCGCCCTGGGCGTTGATCGATGAGGACTTCCGGGGCGGGTTCATCAAGCACTGCCGGGAACTCACCGACGATCGGTTGGGGCACTGCGCCGAGATCGCCGAGACGTTCTTTTCCTGGCTGATGCCCTACGGCGGTTACAGCTGGCTGTCCGCGACAGCGAACAGGTTCCATCTGTCCACGACACTGATCCTCGCCATCGGCCCCAGGACGGACATCGCTCTCCTCGACCCGATGCGACTACTCCACGAGCTCCTGCACGACTCGCCGCCGGTCGAAACAGCACGCGAACTCCTGGTGGGCCCAACACCGGGACCTGAAGCCCGCGCGATCGTCGGACGGCTGAGCCTGCTCTGGCACCTCCGGCGGATCGACCATCTCCTTCCCCCGTCCGCGGAAAAGGAGTGCTACGAGCAATGGAAAACGCTGTGAGAGCTCGGATCTGAAGGCCGTCGCTAAGACCCGCTCGGTGTCCACTGTGGACTCTGGCGCGGCGCCGGCAGCACCTCCGGCAAAGCGTAACCGGCGGGCGCGACCCCGGCCCGCAGGGCGAGTTCCATCTCGAATCGCGCCCCTGGGTCGCGCAGGTGCTCGCCGAAGGTCGCCTGCAGCTGCCGCATGCGGTAGCGCACGGTCTGCGGGTGCACCTGGAGGCGTTCGGCGATGTCGACGACATTGCCCTGGCTGTCCAGCCAGGCTCGCAGCGTTTCGAGCAGCCGTTCCCGCTGTTTCCCGGTCATCTCGGCGAGCGGGGCGAACAGGCGGTCGCGCAGCTGGCAGGTCAGCGCGGCGTCGGCGTTCACGAGCAGGGTGGCGAGGTGTTCTTCGGCGCGGATCACCCGGCGGGCCTGGATGATGCCGCGTTCGGACAGGTGCAGGGCCTCGCGCGCCCAGCGGAGGGAATCGGCGACGGAGTCCAGCGGGCGGCACGGGCCGATCGAGAGCCGGTAGTCCGGCAGCGCCGCCTGCAAGGTCGCGAGGCGGGCGACGGAGATCTCGCCGGGGACGAGCACACGCGGCTCGGCGCAGTCGAGTTCGGCGAGCACGTCCGAATCCACGGCGTTGTGCCGCCGGGGTCTGACGGTTTCGCCGATCGGGTGCAGCACCACCGGCGTCGCGCGCTCGGGCACCGTCCAGCCGGTGAGCTGCGCGAGTTCCGCGATCGCCTTCGACGGCGCGGGCGGGGTTTCCAGCACCAGGTGCAGCAGTTTGCGGCGCCAGGTGTCCAGCGCCCCCGCGGTGCGCGCCTTCGCTTCGAGGTATCCGTCCAGCGCGACGGACGCGAGTTCGTCCATGAACGCGAGCATCGCGTCGGCCAGTTGCGACATCACCGCGGACGAGAGACCGCTGCGACGGCCGACCCGCATGATGCGCCGCCACGAGACCCTGGCGCCGACCCGGTACGCCGACTGAAGGGTGTCGAGGCTGCGGCCTTCCCGCATCTCGTTCTGGCCGAGCCGGTGGTGGACCTCGTGCGACTGTTCCTTGGAGACGGTGGGATCCGCGATCTGGGCGACGAACAACGTGATCGCGTACTCGACGCCCGCGCGGATCGACTTGCCGTACGGCCCGTCGAGCGGGCGCGCGTACGCGGGGATGGTCGCCCGGATCTCGTCGACGATCTCGTTGGCGAGACTGCCCAGTTCCGGTCGCAAAATGTCGGCGAGCTTGCGGGGAAGCGCCGCAGGGGGCTGCGCAGCGTGTTCGATTCCGCGCTCCACCGACATCGCAGCTCCTTTGCTCCGCCCAGCGTCCCGGCACCCCGCGATCGTCGTGGGGTGACAACGAACACATCGCGGAGTCGCTCGTAAATGTGTCACCTGTCGCAGAAGAAACCGATTTCTTGTCACCATCGTGACAAAATCACGGGTCATCCCTGAATTTTGATGACAAGTGCCCGGCAAACGCCTCGCGCGGTACGTACGAACGGCCGATGAATACGGAGCGTCACTGCTTTCCGGTGAGCAATTCCCCGAGTACTTCGAGCACGGGCTCCAGCACGCGGACCTCGGTGCCGGCGCATTCGGTGATCCCCGCGCCGACGACGTCGAAACCGCTCAGGCCGCGAAGCATCGCCACCAGACGTTCGATCGTCAAGCCACCGGGCTCCGGATAGTTCAGCCCGTCGAACTCCGCGGGGTCGAGCACGTCGAGGTCGAGATGGACGTAGACCTTGTCCGAACCGGCCAGGCCGGCGGCGACGTCGGCCGTCTCGACGACCAGCCCGCGGTCGACCGCCGCGCGCTCGGCGTCGTCGAAGGCCCTCGTCCCCGCGAGGACGACGCGTCCGGGTTCGACCGGCGGATTCGCGGCGAACTCCGGGTCGCCCTCGCCGAGCAGCGACCGCAGCACCATGCCGTGGAACGCGCCCGACGGCGACGTCTCCGCGGTGTTGAGGTCGGAATGCGCGTCGAACCAGGCGACGCCGAGCCCCGGCCCGAAGCGGTAGCGCGCGACCCCGATCGGGATCAGCTCGACGCCGCAGTCCCCGCCGATGGTGAGCACCGGACCGCCCGGCGCTTCGAGGGCGGCGAGCTGCGCCGCGCGGTTCGCGCCGGTGAGCACCGCGCGGTTGGCGATGCCGTCGACCACGGGCGACGTCTCGCGCGTCTGTCGGATGTGGTGCACCGGCACGCCCAGCACGTGGCCCGCGAGCTCGGCGAGCGCGACGCAGCCTTCGGGCAACTCCGGCGCGCGCTCGGTCAGAGCGCCCTGGAACTGGGGTACGGCGTTGATCAGCACCCGGCACAGCTTAGTGAAGGCCGAAGCGCGTGAAGGCCCCCTTCCCTCGGCTGAGCCGAGGGAAGGGGGCCTTCACGCGCGAATCACTCCAGCACGAGCAGCAGGTCCCCGCCTTCCACCTGCTGGACGGCGTTGATCGCGCGCCGCGACACCTTGCCGCCGCCCGCCGCGGTGATCGACGCCTCCATCTTCATCGCCTCGATGGTCGCGACCGTCGCACCGGCCTCGACCTCGTCGCCCTCCGACACCTGCAGCGTGACCACCCCCGCGAACGGCGCGGCGATCTGCTTCGGGTCGCTCTTGTCGGCCTTCTCCGTCGCCGGGATGTCCGACGCGATCGAGGTGTCGCGGACCTGGATCGGGCGCAGCTGGCCGTTGAGCGTGGACATCACCGTGCGCAGCCCGCGCTCGTCCGCCTCGCCGATGGCCTCCAGCTCGATCAGCAGCCGGACACCCTGTTCCAGGTCGACCGAGTACTCCTCGCCCGGCCGCAGGCCGTAGAAGAAGTCCTTGGACGGCAGGACGGACGTGTCACCGTACTGCTCGCGGTGCGCCTCGAAGTCCTTCGTGGGCCCGGGGAACAGCAGCCGGTTCAGCGTCGCGCGCCGGTTCTCCGCCAGCCCCTTGCGGTCCTCTTCGGACAGTTCCTGCACCGGCTTCGGTTTCGCCCGGCCTTCGAGGGCCTTGGTGCGGAACGGCTCCGGCCAGCCGCCGGGCGGGTCGCCCAGTTCGCCGCGCAGGAAGCCGATCACCGAGTCGGGGATGTCGAACTTGTTCGGCTCCGCCTCGAAGTCGGACGGCGAGACGCCCGCGCCGACGAGGTGCAGCGCGAGGTCACCGACCACTTTGGACGACGGCGTGACCTTGACCAGGTGCCCGAGGATCTTGTCCGCGGCCGCGTACATCGCCTCGATGTCTTCGAACCGCTCCCCGAGGCCGAGCGAAATCGCCTGGGTGCGCAGGTTCGACAGCTGACCGCCCGGGATCTCGTGGTGGTACACCCGCCCGGTCGGCGACGAGAGCCCCGCCTCGAACGGCGCGTAGATCTTGCGCACGCTCTCCCAGTACGGCTCCAGGTCACCGATCGCCTGCAGGTCGAGCCCGGTCGGCCGGTCCGAGTGGTCGGTGGCCGCGACGAGCGCCGACAGCGACGGCTGCGACGTCGTGCCCGCCATGGACGCGACGGCACCGTCGACGGCGTCCGCGCCCGCCTGGATCGCGGCGAGGTACGTCGCCAGCTGACCACCGGCGGTGTCGTGCGTGTGGATGTGCACCGGCAGGTCGAACTCCTTGCGCAGCGCGGAAACCAGCCGCGCCGCCGCCGGTGCCCGCAGCAGGCCCGCCATGTCCTTGATGGCCAGGACGTGCGCGCCCGCGCCGACGATCTGCTCCGCCAGCTTGAGGTAGTAGTCGAGCGTGTACAGCTTCTCCGACGGGTCCGACAGATCCGAGGTGTAGCAGAGCGCGACCTCGGCGACGGCGGATCCGGTCTCGCGGACGGCCTCGATCGCCGGGCGCATCTGCTCGACGTCGTTGAGCGCGTCGAAGATCCGGAAGATGTCGATCCCGGTCGCCGTCGCCTCCTCGACGAAGGCGTTGGTCACCTCGGTGGGGTACGGCGTGTAGCCGACCGTGTTGCGGCCGCGCAGCAGCATCTGCAGGCAGATGTTCGGCACCGCTTCCCGCAGCTTCGCCAGCCGCTCCCACGGGTCCTCCGCCAGGAACCGCAGCGCGACGTCGTAGGTCGCGCCGCCCCAGCATTCCAGCGAGAGCAGCTGCGGCGTGGTCCGCGCGACCACGGGCGCGACCGCGAGCAGGTCCTTCGTCCGCACCCGCGTGGCGAGCAGCGACTGGTGCGCGTCACGGAAGGTGGTGTCGGTGACGCCGATGGTCGGCGACTCCCGCAACCAGCGGGCGAAACCGTCCGGGCCGAGCTCGGTGAGCTTCTGCTTCGAGCCGGGCGCCGGCTCGAGCCCCTTGGGCAGCTTCGGCAGCTTGACCTGCGGGTCGAGGGTGCGCGGACGCTCGCCATGCGGTTTGTTGACCGTCTTGTCGGCGAGGTAGGTCAGCAGCCTGGTCCCGCGGTCGGCCGAATGGCGCGCGGTGAGCAGATGCGGGCGCTCC
Source organism: Amycolatopsis roodepoortensis (assembly GCF_024628825.1). Lineage (NCBI taxonomy): Bacteria > Bacillati > Actinomycetota > Actinomycetes > Pseudonocardiales > Pseudonocardiaceae > Amycolatopsis > Amycolatopsis roodepoortensis. Next base: position 7,503,497 of record NZ_CP102415.1, on the reverse strand, counting down.
TCGATGAACGACGTCGTGACACGGCCTTCGCGGAAGTCCGGGTCGTCGAGGACGGCCTGCAGGAACGGGATGTTCGTGGCCACACCGCGGATCCGGAACTCGGCGACGGCGCGCCTCGCGCGGCCGACGGCGGTCTTGAAGTCGCGGCCGCGGCAGCTGAGCTTCACCAGCAGCGAGTCGAAGTGCGCGCTGATCTCGGTGCCGGCGAACGCCGTCCCGCCGTCGAGGCGGATACCGGAGCCACCGGGCGAGCGATACGCGCTGATCATCCCGGTGTCCGGGCGGAAACCGTTGGCGGGATCCTCGGTGGTGATGCGGCACTGCAGGGCCGCGCCGCGCAGGTACACCTTGTCCTGCGACAGCCCCAGGTCTTCGAGCGTCTCGCCGGAGGCGATGCGCAGCTGCGACTGGACGAGGTCGACGTCGGTGACCTCCTCGGTCACCGTGTGCTCGACCTGGATCCGCGGGTTCATCTCGATGAAGACGTGGTTGCCGTCCCGGTCGAGCAGGAACTCGACGGTGCCGGCGTTGCGGTAACCGATCTGGCGGGCGAACTTCACCGCGTCGGAGCAGATCCGGTCGCGCAGTTCGGACGGCAGGTTCGGTGCCGGGGCCAGCTCGATGACCTTCTGGTGGCGCCGCTGGACCGAGCAGTCGCGCTCGTAGAGGTGGATCACGTTGCCCTCGCCGTCGGCGAGGATCTGGACCTCGATGTGGCGCGGCTCGACGACGGCCTTCTCGATGAACACCGTCGGGTCGCCGAAGGCCGACTCGGCCTCGCGCGCGGCGGCCTCGATGGACTCGCGCAGCTGCGCGGGGTCCTGGACGCGGCGCATACCGCGCCCGCCACCGCCGGCGACGGCCTTCACGAAGACCGGGAAGCCGATCTCCTCGGCGGCGGCGATCAGCGCGTCGACGTCGGAGGACGGTTCGGAGGAACCCAGGACCGGTACGCCGGCGTCGCGCGCGGCCTTGACCGCGCGGGCCTTGTTGCCGGTCAGTTCGAGGATGTCCGCGCTCGGTCCGACGAAGGTGATGCCTTCGTCCTCGCACGCGCGCGCGAGGTCCGGGTTCTCGGAGAGGAAGCCGTAGCCGGGGTAGACGGCGTCTGCGCCCGCCTTCTTGGCGGCCGCCACGATCTCCTCGACCGACAGATAGGCCCGCACCGGGTGACCGGGTTCGCCGATCTCATAGGCCTCGTCGGCCTTCAGCCGGTGGAGCGAATTGCGGTCTTCGTGCGGGAACACAGCCACCGTGCCCGCGCCGAGCTCGAATCCGGCGCGGAACGCGCGGATGGCGATCTCGCCCCGGTTGGCGACCAGTACCTTGCGGAACATGCCGGTCCTTCCCATCATCGGATCGGTAGGTGAGGCACGTTACCCGTTCGGTCCCGCAGGGCGGGAGTTGTTGCCCAGGTGATGGACATCATCCCTGGCCGAGTTGCGCCCCGGGACTCTGCAGCACCCGGTTCGCGGTGCCCTCGTGGACACCGGTCAGCACGTCGACGGCGGCGAGGTCCACGAGCGCCTTCGCGACGTCCGGCGCGGAGACCGCGGGATGCAGGGCCCGGTACAGCGCGGCCACCCCGGCGACGTGCGCGGCGGCCGACGACGTGCCGCTGAGCACCCTGCCGCCGTTGCCCCCGGCGTTGGGTCCCGGCACGTCCACGCCGGGCGCGAACAGGTCCACGACCTCGCCATAATTCGACGTCGACCCGACCTGATCACTCGCGTCGGTCGAGCCGACGGTGAGCGCTTCGGTGACCCTGCCGGGTGAGAACTTGCCCGCGTCGGTGGCCTCGCCGCCCGCCGGCAGGGCGATCGGGACGACCGCCGCGAGCGCGCGGACGGCGGCGTCGAGCTGGTCGTTGGCCGTACCGCCGATACCGAGGACGGCGACGGCGGGCTGCCGTGCGTTCTGCGTCACCCAGTCGATACCCGCGATGATCTTGTCCGTCGCGCCGCCGCCCTGTGCGTCGATCACCCGGACCGGGACGATCTGCGCGCCCTTCGCGACGCCGAACGTCCTCGACGCGGCGACACCGGCCAGGTACGTGCCGTGACCGTTGGTGTCGGTGGTGTCCGTGCCGCCGTTGAGGAAGTCCTTACCGGGCTTGACCCGGCCGCCGAAGTCCGGATGCGCCGCGTCGACCCCGCTGTCGATCACGTAGACCGTGACGTCCTTCGCGTCGGTCTCGTAGTGGTAGAGCTGGTCGAGACCCGTTCGCTGGTCGATCCGGTCCAGCCCCCAGTTCGGCGGGTTCTGCTGGACTTCCGTCGCGGAGGCGGGCGGCGCCACCAGCACCAGGAGCGCCAGCGCGGCCATGACCCGTACCAGTCGAATGATCATGCCTTGGCTCTACGCCTGTACCCCGGGAGCGGCAACCCCGGAGTGTCACCCGTTCGGCTTGTCATGAGGGTGCTCCCGAACTGGGGTGACCCGATCGGGTGGGACACGCGCGCGTTCTTCCGGCCGGTGTGGAGGCGCGCTTCAAGCGACACAGTCTTGGCCGATGTGGCCGCTCACCGTCGACTTCGGGAAGCAGACCAGCGCGTCGAAGGCGGCGGCGACGTCGACAGGGTTGAACAGATGCGCGTGCCGGATGCTCTGTGGTCCCCCGGTTCCCCGCCGTGCGCGGAGGTCCACCAGCCCGGGGCCCTCGGCTTCGACGCTGCCGTCAGTGGGTGCTTCGAGTTCCTGGCGGTACACGGTGAACCCGAGCCGCGCGGCCGGATCCGGCTTGAGCCCGGTGGTCTCGCCCTCGACGGCGGTGAGCGCCAGCGCGAAGTAGTCGTCGCCGAACTCGGCCGCCAGATGCGTGCCCGCCGACGGCGAGGTGAGCCCGGGGAACGGCGAGAACGGGACGCGCTGGAGGTGTCCGTTGTGGAGCATCACGACGATCTTCGTGTCGTCGCCGTGCAGCCGCCGGATCAGCCGGACGGTGTCGGCCATGTACGCGTCGCGCGAACCGCTCTGCAGGGCGGGCGCGTCGCCGGACATCATCGCGGCGATCTCGGCGAGGTACGCGTCGACGCGCAGCGCACCTTCCACGTGGTGCTCCGCGACGGCGGTGTCCCCGTAGACGGGGCGCAGCGACGTGAGGTGCGTCTTGAGGCGGGTGAGCGCCGCGGTCGCCGTGTCTTTCGCGGCCGTGTCGAGGGCGGCGTACTTGGCTGGCGCCTCCGCGCTGCTGACCGACGCGCACCGTTTGGTCGCCTCGATCGCCGCGTCGACGAGGGCTACGGCGTTTTCGTCCACAGTGGACAGATAGGCGCGGACCGCGTCGAGTGACGGCATCGGCGAGCCCGCGGAACTCGGCACGTCGAGGCCGTAGTAGCGGACGTCGCCGCGTTCGCGGAGCCACGTCAACATTTCGTGCGCCTCGGGCGACTCCCCGAGCGAGAACGTGAAGCCGTCGCGGCCGATCTCGGCGACGTCCCCCGGGCCACCGTTCAGCCAGTCTTGGACGAGCTTGCCCTCGGCGAAGCCGGACTCGAAGCCCACGACCCGGAAGCCGTGCTGCTCGACGAGGTGCTGGAGCAAACGATTGCGCAGGTCGCCGAACTCGTGGATGTGGTGGTTGTTCTCACCGATGGCGACGATCTTCGCGTCCCCGATGAGTTCCGCGATCTCCGCTGGGTCTGACATACTCCCCACACTAACGCAACAGGAGTAGCAATTGGCAACCTCCGGTACCCAGCGGCCCGGCGGCCGGACCGAACGCACCCGCCAGGCCGTCCTGCACGCCACCCTCGACCTGCTGGCCGAACGCGGGTTCGGCGAACTGACCGTGGACGCGGTCGCCGAGCGGTCCGGGGTGCACAAGACCACGGTGTACCGGCGCTGGTCATCGCCGGACGGCCTCGTCGCCGCCGCGCTGCAGATGGGCGCCGAGGACGACTGGACGGCACCCGACACCGGCTCGTTCGAGGACGATCTGTACGAAGTGGCCGCGGAGGTCGTGCGGTACTTCACCGAGCCCGCACTGAAGGAGTTGCCCACGGCTTCGGTGCTCGCGGCGTTCCAGTCGCCGCAGGCGGCCGAGGCCCTGCACGACTTCTACGCCGACCGGCACGTGCGCATGGCGCCGATCGCGGAGCGGGCCGTCGCGCGGGGTGAGGTCCCCGCCGGGACGGACGGCGATGAGCTGGTGCGAGCGGTGTGCGGGCCGATCTTCTACCGGCTTTTCCTGTCGCGGGAGAGCGTCACGATGGCGGAGGCGCGGGTCACGGCGCGGGCGGTGGCGGTGGCGGCGCGGGAAGGAGCCTACGTGCGGCCGGGTGCTTAGCGCCTGGGGCGGGTTTCGGGCGGTTTGGCATTTAGTCCTCTCGATGCGGGAGGCTTAGTGCCTTGGCTGCCCGAGTCCCGCGTGGCCGCGCGTGATCGGATCGGCCAGCGGGAGCGTTCCGCGGTCAAGCCTTGACCACCGGCACTCACGATCCTCAGTGACACCAGCAACCACGGTGGCGAGATTCGCGCACAGGCGCCAGGCGATTTCGCAGCTAGTCCTCTCGATGCGGAGACTTCCCGCCTTGGACGACCCAAATTCGCACGGCCGCGCGCGATTGGACCGGTCACCGGGACCCCGATCCTCAGCGGTACCAACAGCCACCGTGACGAGATACACGCATGGGCACCGGACTGTTTCGCATTTAGTCTTCTCGATGCGGGAGACTCCGCGCCTTGGGCGACTTCGAAATCCACAGGGCGGCGGTGATCGGACGGCCAGCAAGAGCGTTCTGCGGTGAAGTCCTGGATGCCCAGTCATGAAAGGGACGAGATCCCGGTGTTCGTGCGACGGGCATGCCGAAGGGCCCGTCGCCGGTGTGGCTGGCGGGCTCCTCGGGGTTCAGACGTGATGCAGGGTGTTACGACGGGGATGTCGGACCGGATCCCGGTATTGGGGCGGAATGAATTCCGGTAATCCGTCGGCGGCCATCCGGACTTCCCAGTCACCGTGGTGGATCAGGCGGTGATGGAATCCGCACAGCAGCACTAGATTTCGGAGATCTGTCGGTCCGCCGTCTGCCCAGTGCTCAATATGGTGGGCGTGACAGTTCTTGGGTTTCCGATGACAGCCAGGAAAGGCGCAGCCACCGTCGCGGATGTTGAGTGCCCGCCTCTGGCCTGGGGTGACGAAGCGTCGTAGCCGACCCACATCGAGGGGTTCTCCGGCCGCGCTCATCACCACCGGCAACATCAGGCAATCGCAAGCGGCGAGCCGCGCTTCCCGGGCGGTCATCGTGCCGACGAAGTCGAGGCACGCGGTGCCGAGGCCGGACTTCAGTTCCTCGAGTCCGATGGTGACGTGCACGAGGGTGCGGTAGCCGCTGGTTCCGGGCTGGTCGGGGCAGGCGATCGCGAGGTCGAGGAGTTCGGCCCAGGCGTCGCCCAGGCGTTCGCACTTCATCCGCAGATCGGCCTGTCCGAACTCGTCGACTGGCCGTGGTTGGGCGTAGGCCTCGAGTGCGGCGGCGGTGCGGGCACCGGTCTCGTCGTCCAGCAGGCCGGTGAGTTTCCAGAACCCGTCCCGGCGCCGCTCCAGCGTGATTTCCCGGCGTGGTTCCTTGGGTTCGGGGTCTTGGGGTTCGTTGCCGTCGGGATCCAGCCAGCCCAGCAGGTTCACCTCAGCCTTGGCGAGCTGCTGCGGACCGGCGGTCGGGGCCAACTCGGCGAGGATCTTCTCCGCGACCGCCCGATCCTCGGCAGAGGTATCGGCAGGCAGCCGCTTCAAGATCTCCAGAATCTGATCGATCCGCTCATCCCCGACCAAACCTTCCGCGGCGACCGCGGCGGTCTCGGGTGCCACGGCCGGGGCTTCGGTGCCATCCAGGTTCCGCGTCGGGTTCAAAGCGACCGCCCGCTTCACCACCGCACCCGCCTCAGCCCGCGACAACCCCGCCATCTCCGCGAGCCAACTCGCCGTGCTGCCATGTCCGAACAAATCCTTGGCGCCCCGGGACTCGACCTCCGCCAGAAACCGCCCCAACCCGGCGGTGGCCATCCGAATCACCCGCAACGACTGCTGCACGCCATGGGCAAGCTCCAGCTTGCCGGCACGCCACAGTTCTTGCGGCAACTCGGGGAGGAAGGTCTCGGACACACCTCCATAATACCGCAATTCATCGAACAGATGTTCGTAATTTTAAGCGACCAGGAAAAGAGTAAAACAACACTGAAGGGTGATCGACTCCGAAAGCGCCGCTACACCCCGAAGCCCCCGGCGCGCCGAGAATGAGGACAGTTTTACCGTCAACGCCAACGACTTTCCCGGCCAGACTGGTCCCTCCGCACCGAGAGAGGGGACAGTCATGACCGAGGAAGTCCGGAACCGGCCGGTGGAGATGCCGGGCAGGCTCAAGCTCGTCCGCGGATTCCTTTGGGTGCAGGCGGTCCTCAACGTCCTCGCGAGCGCGCTCGTGACCGCTCTGGCGATCAACGAGCTCGAGCACGGCAACGAGGAGGCCGGCCTCGTCCTGGCGCTGGCGATCCTCGGTTTCGCGGTCGCCGTCGTGCTGATCGCTTGCGCGATAAGGATTTCCCGCGGTTCGCCGTGGGTGCGGCCGACGATCGTCGCCGTGGAAGGGCTGGTCGTGGTCATGGGGCTGGTCAGTCTGGTCAACGGCGGGGCGATCACCCAGCTGATCGGGATGGGCATCGCCGTCGGCGTGATCGTCGTCCTCAACAAACCCGAGGAAAGCGCCTGGTTCAAGCGCTGACGAGATCGATCCGGTACCGCACTTCGGACAGCTGGACGTCCTCGCCGGGCATGGTGTCGGTCTTGGTCGCCCCGTCCGGCACCCAGCCTCCGGCCGCGTAGAAACGCTGGGCACGTTTGTTGGTGTCGAGCACCCAGAGGGTCGCCTCGCGGTGCCCCGATTCCCGCAGCGCGGCCACGGCGGTGTCGAGCAGCAGCCTGCCCAGCCCGGTGCCCCAGTGTTCCGGGTCGAGATAGATCGCGCGCAGTTCGCCGCGGATCCGGTCGACGGCGGTGAAACCGAGCAGCGTTCCGTCTTCGACCAGGACCAGGATGTCGCCCTGGTTGGCGGGGTCGGAGAGGGTCCGCTGCCAGCGGGCGGCCCGGCCTTCGACGGAAAGATCGCGGAGGTAGAGCTCGGGCAGCAGGCCCTGGTACGCCGACTGCCACGACCGCACGTTCACCTCGGCGATCGGCCAGGCGTCTTCGACGGTCGCGGGGCGGATCATCGCGCTTTCCATGCCGCGAAACCGGTCAGGATGGCGAGCGCGAGCACCATGGCCATCGCGATCCCCCACCCTGCGCCGGTCACGCTCGAACTGCTCGGCATCGCGTAGAACAGCGCGCACACCATGAAGATGCCGCCTCCGGCCACGCCGCCGAGGAAGGCGACGCCGAAGGCCGCCGGCCTGAGCAGCACCCCGAGCGCCGTCCCGGCCAGGAGCAGCACCGAGACCACGAGGCAGATCGTTCCTTCGTCGGCCCGGCTCGACGAGTAGCCGAACAGCTCGATGGCCTCCGTCACCAGCCCTGCCGCGCAACCGATCCCGGCCACGAGGGCGGCGACGCCGAGCGTGTCCCGCGGTTTGCCCAGCCCGAGCCGGAAACTCCGATCACGCCGCACCGCGATCAGCGCGCAGACGGCTCCCGCGAGCAGGAAAACGTCGGTGAGGACGAGAAGCGCCGGGCCGTACGGGATCGCCGCGAGCAGCGTGAGCCCGCACAGCGCTCCCGGGCCTGCCATCCGGCGTGTGCCCGGCAGGAGCATCGCGATCCCCGCCGCGCTCGCGAAGACGGCGAGCGGCAGGATCGCCCAGCCGCCGTCTTCGAAGAAATCCTCCAGACTGCTGCCGAGCGAGAACGCGATGGCCATGAGGTACACCGCGGCCGCGATCGCGAGCAGCCCTGCGGCCACGGCGAACGGGTCGGTCTTCGGCACGGGCGGCACGGGGACGGTCGGCACAGCCGCGTGCGGCACGGGTTCGGGTTCCGGTCGCGGCGCCGGTTCCGCGACGACCCGGCCCTCGACCCGCACCACCGCCTCGCCGGTCGGCCCGGTCACGGTGACCCGCGCCTCGAACGCCCCGAGTTCTTCCCGCTCCAGCACGATCTCGGCCTCGTCGCCGTCTTCGGTCACCCGCAGCCAGGAATGGGAAGACGCGAACCGGCACGCCCTCGCGATCGGCGGTCCCGCCAGCCGGACGCGTGCCGCCGGCCGCGATCCACGGACGACCTCTCCGAACCGGACCACCTCGGATTCGGTCCGCACCCGCGCTTCCTGCCGGGCGAGGTCGGCGGCCTCGGCGATATGCCGGATGTCGGTCTGCGCCATCGTGGTGAGCACCTCGTGCGCGCCGATGGCGACGGACAGGTTCTCGCTCGTCAGCCGCCGCTGGAGTTCCGTCACCGCGCCGAGGCGGGTGAACATGTTGGCATCCTCGCTCGCCGCGCGCAGATCGGCCGGGACCGGCGACGGTTTGATCCGGCGGCGCCTGCTCCTGGCCAGATACAGCTCGCCCTGCATCTCGATGTCGCGGCTGGGGGTCTGGTTCGGGTTCCGCTCCCGGACGCTGTCGAACAGGTAGTCGTACAGTTCGCCGAGCGCGATCCAGCCGTCCTCGTCGCGGTCCGCGTCGCCGGTGCGGAGGCCGTCGACCAGCGCCGAGGTGAACACCGACGGGCGGACGTGGTCGTCGGCGAGCTGGTCGCCCTCGAAGGCGTACTCGATGGAGTTCGACGCGGTGATCACCGCACGGCCGCGGCCGCCGAAACCGCCGGCCGGGAACGCGTCCAGCACGTTGGCCTCGCCGGTGGCGCGCACGGCGACCCCTTGGCTGAAAGCGCCGCCGTAGCAGCAGTCCAGCAGGAGGACGATGCTCCGCGACCGGCTCATCCGCAGGCAGCGCTGGACGAAATCGGCGGGAACGGCGGTCGACGCGAGCCGCTCCGGCCGCGTGTTGCGGGCGGCGAAGAACAGCTCGCCCGACTCGCTTTTCAAGCCGTGGCAAGAGAAATGCACCAGCAGGACGTCGTCCGGCGCGCTGTCGGCGAACAGGTCCTCGACGCGGCCCGCGATCACGTGGGCGGTCTCGTCGCGCACCACCTGGACGTCGAATTCGCTGATGGCGCGGTCGCCGAGGACTTCGGCGAGCGCTTCCGCGTCGGCGGCCGGGGACCGCAGCGCGCTCAACCCGGGGTTGTCGTACTCCCCGTTGGCGATGATCAAGGCACGCCGCGCGCCGGTCATGACGGCGAATGCCTGCTCACGAAGAGATCGACGAGCTTGTCCTGGTCGGTGAGCGTCGCTTCGGACAGCTCCAGCACGTCGCCGTCGATCTCCAGCCGCACCGTGCGCTTCACCCGTCCGCCGCGCGAAAGCCACTCGCGCACGGCCGCGACGACCGAACGCAGACCTTGCGCGGACTGCCCCAGCGTGACCAGCAGCCCGCCCACCGTCGCGACGTCGAATCCCCGCGAGCCGGGCGGCGCCGGGCCGGCGGGCAGCGCCTTCACGTCGGTGATCCCGCGTTCGGCCAGTTCCCCTCGAAGGTATCCGGTGAGCTGGTCGACCCGTTCCGCGTCGGCCCCGTCCTCACCGAGCTGGACCCGTACCGCTGCTGTCATCCCCGGCCTCCCTCGCCCGTACGGAACGAGGAAAGCCCCTGAGCCCGTCCGGCGGCAAGGTCCGATCGGGCAGAGCTGTTCACGTCAGCTTTTTTCCAGGTACTCCACGCGATCTTCGTCGACGACGTCCGCGATCATGTGCGCCAGCCCCAAGTAGTTACCCAAGGCAGGGTCCTTTTCGACGATTTCCAACGCGCGGGCCCTCGCCTCGGCGATGACGTCCTCGTCGCGCAGCAGCGACAGCAGTTTCAGGGTCGACTTCTTCCCCGACTGCGCGGCGCCGAGGATGTCGCCCTCGCGGCGCAGTTCCAGGTCCATTCTGGACAGTTCGAAGCCGTCCGTCGTGGACTCGACGGCGGCCAGCCGCTCGCGGGTTGTGGTCCCGTCCAGGGTTTCGGTGACCAGCAGGCACAGCCCCGGCACGCTGCCCCGGCCGACCCGCCCGCGCAGCTGGTGCAGCTGGCTGATGCCGAACCGGTCGGCGTCCATGATCACCATCGCGGTCGCGTTCGGCACGTTGACGCCGACCTCGATCACGGTGGTGGCGACGAGCACGTCCAGATCACCCTTGGAGAACGCCCGCATCACGGCGTCCTTGTCGTCCGCGGGCATCCTGCCGTGCAGGACCCCGATCTTCAGGCCCTTCAACGGTCCTTCGGCCAGCTCGGGCGCCACGTCGAGGACCGCGAGCGCGGGCCGCTTGTCGCCCTTGTCCGACGCCGGTTCGTCGCCGATCCGCGGGCAGACGATGTACGCCTGGTGGCCCTTGCCGCATTCCTCCCGGACCCGCTGCCACGCCCGGTCCAGCCAGGCGGGCCGCTCCGCGACCGGCACCACCGACGTCTTGATCGGCGACCGGCCGACCGGCATCTCGCGCAGCGCGGAGATCTCCAGATCGCCGTAGACCGTCATCGCGACCGTGCGCGGGATGGGCGTCGCCGTCATGACGAGCACGTGCGGGCTGGTCTCGTCGGCGCCGCGGGAGCGCAGCGCGTCCCGCTGCTCCACGCCGAAGCGGTGCTGCTCGTCGACCACGACCAGGCCGAGATCGGCGAAGGACACCGTGTCCTGGATGAGCGCGTGCGTGCCGACGATGATCCCGGCCTCGCCGCTGACCGTCTCCAGCAACGCCTTCTTGCGTTCCTTGGCGCCCATCGACCCGGTCAGCAGGGTCACGCGCGTCGCGTTCTCCGCGCCGCCGAGCTCGCCCGCCTGCCCGAGGTCGCCGAGCATCTCGCGCAGCGACCGGGCGTGCTGCGCGGCGAGGACCTCCGTCGGCGCGAGCATCGCCGCCTGCCGCCCGGAATCGACGACCTGCAGCATGGCGCGCAACGCGACCACGGTCTTTCCGGAACCGACCTCGCCCTGCAGCAGCCGGTTCATCGGATGCTCGGTGGACAGATCGCGGGCGATCTCCTCACCGATCTCTTGCTGGCCCGCCGTCAGCGCGAACGGGAGCCGCTTGTCGAAGGCGTCGAGGATGCCGCCGTCGGTGTGCGGACAGGCTTTCGCGGGCCGCGAGACCAGAGAATGCCTGCGCTGCGCGAAGATCAGCTGCACGGCCATGGCTTCGTCCCATTTGAGCCGGTCCCGCGCGGAGTTCAGCGCCTGCCAGCTCGACGGGCGGTGGATGCCGCGCAGCGCGCTTTCCAGGCTGGGCAGGCCGTACCGGGCGAGCAGCTCGATCGGCATCGGGTCCTCGTCGACCTCCAGCACGTCCAGCACCTGCCGCACGGCCTTGGCGATCACCCAGGTCGGGATCCCCTGCGCCGCCGGGTACACCGGGATGATCTCGGCGAGGAAGTCGTCCATCGCCTCGGCCTGGCGCTCGGCGTCGAACAGTTCGTACTCGGGGTTCGCCAGCTGCAGGACGTCGCGGAAGGCGGTGACCTTGCCCGCGAAGAGGCCGTTCTTGCCGGGCACGAGCTCCTTTTCGCGCCAGGCCTGGTTGAAGAAGGTGCACTGCAGGCGGCGTTTGCCGTCGGTGATCACCATTTCGAGCAGGGTGCCGTTGCGCGCCTTCATCCGGCGCTTGTTGACCCGCTCGATGCGCGCCATCACGGTGGCGTGCTCGCCGAGTTCGAGCCCGGCGATGTCGGTGAGCTGACCGCGTTCGGCGTACCGGCGCGGGTAGTGCCGCAGGAGGTCGCTGACCGTCTCGATCTTGAGGCCCTTGGCGAGCGCCTTCGCCGTCGCCGCGCCGACGACCAGCTTGAGGTCCGCGCGCAGGTTGGTCATGCGGTCACTCCACCCCCATCAGCAGCACGGCGTCGGTCTGGCCGCCCGCGTAACTCGTCACTTCGACCTCGGGATGCTCCAGGCGCAGCTGATCGGCCAGCTCACCGGGGAGCCGGACGGGCGCGTCCAGCCCGGTCAGCACGGTGACCAGCTCGCCGCCGAGGGCCAGCATCCGGTTCAGCACGCCGACCGCCGCCGCGACCAGGCTCGTCTCCGAGGCGGGCGCGGGCTCGATCAGCACGACCTCGCCGTCGACGAGGCCGACGACGTCACCGGCCTGCGCCCGGCCCACCCAGGTTAGCGACTCCTCCTGCGCGATCCTCAGTTCGCCACGCCTGGTGGCGGCGGCCGCCTCGGCCATCGCGACCACGTCGTCGTTGGTGCGGCGGTCCTGGTCGTGGACGGCCAGCGCGGCGAGCACCTGGACGGGTGAAACGCACGGGATGACGACGACGTCGCGATCCGCGGCCATCGCGTGCCCCGCGGCCGCGTCGGCCGCCGCGGTCAGCTCCTGACCGCCGGGAAGGACGGTGACGTGATGCCCGGCGGCCTCGTTGATCAGGCCCAGCATCTCCTCGACCGTCGGCTCGGCCCCCTGCGGGACCGAAAGCACCGCCACCCCCTCCGCGCGGAGGAGTTCGGCCAGCGGCCCGCCGTGGACCACGGCGACCACCGAACGGTCGATCCCGCCGCCGACCTCGACCGGGGTGGGCGTGATCAGCGGCTCGACCCGGACCCGGCGGGGGCGGCCGAGCTCGATGCCGGCCTCCAGCGCCGCGCCGATGTCCGCGCAGTGGACGTGGACGGCGTACGCGCCGGCGCCGTCCCCGGCGACCGTGACGCTGTCGCCGAGGCCGCTGAGGGTCTTGCGAAGCCCGGGAAGGCTGGTCTCGTCGACGCCGTCGAGCAGGTACATGACCTCCCACGCCGTCGGCGCCTCGATCGTGTGATGGTGATGCGCCTCGAGCGGGTGCTCCGGCTCGGTGAGGCCGCCGGAAATCACGCCGTGCAGGGCGTCGAGGACCGCGACGAGGCCGCGGGCGCCCGCGTCGACCACGCCGGCCACCGCCAGGACGGGCAGCTGCTTCGGGGTCTCTTCGAGGGCTTCGGCGGCGACGCGCGACGCCTCGGCGGCCACCTCTTCGAGTGAGCCTGTCGCGTCACGGACGGCCGCGGCGACGGTGTGGAGGACGGTCAGGATGGTCCCGGCCACCGGGCGGCTCACCGCGCCGGTGGCGGCCTTGTCCGCGCAGCCCAGCGCCTCCGCGAGCCCCGGCCCGTCGAGCTCCCTCGCGGCCGCCGACTCGGCGATCCCGCGCACGACCTGCGACATGATCACGCCCGAATTGCCCTTGGCCGCGGCAACCGCGCCCTTGGCGAACGCCGACAGCGCCTCGGCGGTCGTCGCCGGGTCGGCCTCCGCCAGCGCGTCGCGGGCCGCGGTCATGGTGAACAGCAGGTTGGAGCCGGTGTCGGAGTCGGCGACCGGGTAGACGTTGATGCCGTCGATCGCCGGCCGGAGCACCGCCAAGCTGTGCACACAGGCCGCCGACCAGGCCGACACCGCCGCCACGTCGAGCACCCGCACCCCGTAACCTCCTAGCTGTTCCAGCGAGGGTATCGACCCGGTGCCGGAGGGCTCTGAGCCACTGGTTACTATGGTCGAGTTGCCCAGCATGCTGGGCGCGTCATTCTTTGTCCCAGATCCAGAGGAGTTCGACGTGGCTGCCGTGTGCGACGTCTGTGGCAAGGGACCGGGCTTTGGCAAGTCGGTCTCGCACTCCCACCGGCGTACCAACCGCCGGTGGAACCCGAACATCCAGACCGTTCACGCCAAGATCGGTCTGTCCCAGCGCAAGCGCCTGAACGCCTGCACCTCGTGCATCAAGGCGGGCAAGGTCGTTCGCGGCTGAGCCGGGTTTTTGGGGAATGGCGGGTGCTCTCCGGAGCACCCGCCATTTTTTTGTGCTTGTGCCAAGTCCGTGAAGGCATTTCCCACGCGACTCTGTAGCACCACCAGTCACAACGACGGCGCGTGAAGGCCCCCTTCCCTCGGCTGAGCCGAGGAAACTCGGCCTTCACACCTTCCCGAGTACATGAAGGACCCCATCCTTGCGCCTAGGTACAGGAAGGGGTCCTTCACGTACTCCGAAGCGCCCACCCCAGCCCAGGACTGATCCCGTTCGGACTGCCGCTCAACGCCTGGCTCGACACCCCGTGCACCCAGGCGTAGTGAAGGCCTCCTTCCCTACCCTGAAGGCGGTGAAGGAGGCCTTCACGGACTTCGGCGAAACCTCAGGAGTCACACCGGTCACTGCTCTCACTGCCGCCACCGAAGCGCGTGAAGGCCCCCTTCCCTCGGCTGAGCCGAGGGAAGGGGGCCTTCACGCGCAACACAAGAGGATCAGGGGAGCTTCCAGTCCACGGGACCGGCGCCCTGCTGCTCCAGCAGCTGGTTCGCCCGGCTGAAGGGCCGCGACCCGAAGAAGCCGGCGTGCGCCGAGAGCGGGCTCGGGTGCGCCGACTCGATGCACGGCACCTTCCCCAGCATCGGCTTAAGGTTCCGCGCGTTGCGGCCCCACAGGATCGCCACCATCGGCTCGTCCCGGGCGGCGAGGGCCTTGATGGCCTGCTCGGTGACCGCTTCCCAGCCCTTGCCCTGGTGCGAGTTCGACTTCCCCGGCTGCACCGTCAGCGACCTGTTGAGCAGCAGGACCCCTTGGTCGGCCCACGGCGTCAGGTCCCCGTTCGACGGCAGCGGGTGCCCGAGGTCCTCGCAGTACTCCTTGTAGATGTTGATCAGGCTCTTCGGGATCGGCCGGACGTCCGGCGCCACCGAGAAGCTCAGCCCGACGGCGTGCCCGGGCGTCGGGTACGGGTCCTGGCCGACGATCAGCACCCGCACGTCGTGGAACGGCTGCTGGAACGCCCGCAGCACGTGTTCACCCGCCGGGAGATAGGTCCGGCCCGCGGCGATCTCCGCGCGGAGGAACTCCCCCATCGCGGCGACCTGCGGCGCCACCGGTTCGAGGGCCTTCGCCCAGCCTGCTTCGACGATGTCCTGCAGCGGTCGTGCGGTCACGGCGTGCGAGCTTACTCACGTCCGTCGAGCCGCCGGAGTTCGACCCGGAACCTCGCGGCACGCTCGACATAACCGTCGACGACCAGCTTGATCTTGTCCGGCCCGAACGACGTGTTCGGCCGCGTCTTCGCCGGGACGCCGAGCGCGATATGCCCACTGTCCACATAGGACCCGTAGGAGAGGACCGCGCCGGCGCCGACCATCCCGCCGTCCTCGACGACGGTTCCGTTCAGCACCACCGATCCCGACGCGATCAGGCAGCCCTCGCCGATGCGCGCGCCTTCGATGTGCACCGAGTGCCCGACGGCGGAGGATTTCCCGATGATCGTCGGCTCCTTGCGGGTGCAGTGCAGGACGCAGCCGTCCTGGACGTTGGACCGCTCGCCGATCTCGATGTACCCGTGGTCGCCGCGCAGCACGGTCTGCGGCCACACCGACGCGAACGCCGCGATCCGGACGTCGCCGATCACCGTCGCGTCGGGGTGGACGTAGGCGTCCGGGTGGATCGACGGTTCGAGGTCGCCCAGTGCGTAGATCGGCATGCGTTCTCCTAGACCAGCGGCTTGCCGTAGCAGATGCTTTCCGGCTCGTCCTTGTAGTATCCGAAACCCGGGATCTCCCGGTATCCGGACGATTCGTACAGCGCGATGGCCTCCGGCTGCTTGTCGCCGGTCTCCAGCACCATGCGCAGCCGTCCGGCCTCGGCAGCCGTCCGTTCCAGATCGGCGAGGATCGCCCTCGCCAATCCGCGGCCTCGCGCCGAAGCCATCACGAACACCCGTTTCATCTCGGCGTCGCCCGGCAACAGGGGTTCCGGCCCGTCGTGTGCCCGCCAGGCACCGCAAGCGACCGGGACGTCGTCGAGATAGGCGGCGATGAACAGCCCCCTCGGCGGGGCGAACTGCGCCGCGTCCATCGGTGTCTCGTCTTCGCTGCCGTACCGGGCGGCCAGTTCGAGCTGCGCTTCGGCCAGCAGTTTCACCGCGTCGGGGTGGTCGTAGGCCAGCACACGAAGGTCCATGAGCGCGAGATTAGCGAGAAGACTCGCCATCCCCCAAAGTAGATTCGCGCTCATGCCGATCGAACCGTCCGTCACCGGCCTCGCCGAGGCTCCCCTGCGCCAGGCACGCAATTCCGCCGCGTTCTGGGCGGCGACCGGCCGTTCCCGCGGCCACGAGGTGATCCGCCGCCGCGGCTTTCTCGCCGTCGACGGCGGACGCGCGGGGCTGCGTGTCCTGATCCAGGAGCCCGGCCTTACCGCGGGTGAACTGGCGGAAGTCACCGAGCTCGCCGCACGGGCGACGGGGTCCGTGGAGGCCGAGGATCCCTTCAGTGTCACCGATCTGAACCATCTCGGGGACATGCGGAGCTGGCGGATGCCGGTCATGCTGCGCCCGCCCTCCCCGGTCGCCGGCCCCATGATGGAAGTGGTCCGGGTACGCGAGGAGACCGACCTCCTGGCGGCCGAACGCGTGGTGATCGAAGCCTTCGAACTAGCGCGTTTCCGGCCGGGTGAGATGTTCCCCACGACCATCCTCGACCAGCCGGGCGTCGAGGTGTACATCGCGCGGCTCGACGGCGAGGTCGCCGGGGCGTGCGTCACCGTCGTCGACAACGGCTTCGGCAGCCACTACTGGGTCGGCACGCCGGACGCCTTCCGCTCGCGCGGCGTGGGACGAGCGGTGATGCTCGGCTCCCTCGCCCCGCTGGCGGGGCTGCCGGTCACCCTCACCGCGTCCCGGCTGGGCAGGCCGCTGTACGAATCGCTCGGCTTCACCGCCGCCGCGGAATCGACCTGGTGGGCCTCACGCTCCTAGCGCCAGTGCTGCCAGCCGCTGTCGTGCCCGTACCGCTTCCCGTCCACCGTCACCCCCGAATCCGGCATGGTGACGACGCCGATCTCGGTCCAGCCCTCCGGCAGGTCGGCGAAGGCGGGGAAGGTCGCCGCGAACGCGTGGTCCTCGCCGCCGGTGAGCACCCATTTCAGCGGGTCGGCGCCGAGCGCGGTGCCGACCTCGGTCAGCCTGCTCGACACGTCGAGATCCGCCGTCCGCACGTCGATCCCGACGCCGGACGCCTCGGCGATATGGCCGAGGTCGGACAGGAGCCCGTCGGACACGTCGATCATCGACGTCGCGCCGCCGTCGGCCGCGCGGATACCCGCCTCGTAGTCCGGCTCCGGGCAGCGCTGCGCGTTCACCACGCTGACCGGTGACCGGAACCCGCGCCCGAGCACGGCGAGCCCGGCGGCCGCCCAGCCGAGCCGCCCGCAGACCGCGACGACGTCGCCGGGACGCGCGCCGGACCGGGTCACCGGTTCCCGGCCGCCGAGGTCGCCGAGGGCGGTGACACTGATCACGATCTGGTCGGCGCGCACCATGTCGCCGCCGACGATCCCGATCCCCGCGCGGTCGGCTTCGAGCCACATGCCCTGGGTGAGTTCGGTGACGAGTGACGTCGGCGTGTCCGACGGGCACGCGAATCCCATGAGGACGGACGTCGGGCGCGCGCCCATGGCGGCGATGTCGGTGAGGTTCACCGCGACCGCCTTGCGCCCCACCTGCTCGGCGCTGGACCAGTCGAGCCGGAAATGGACGCCCTGCACGAGGACGTCGGTGGTGGCCACCGTCCGGCCGTCCGGGGTGGCCACGACGGCCGCGTCGTCCCCCGGTCCGAGCAGTGTCGTCTCCGGCTGTTTCCGGCCGGCGGTCACCGCCTCGATCAACCGGAATTCACCGGTCCCGGCGACCGTGCCGTCGTTCGGTGACACCCGTCACCTCCACTTTCCCTTGTCCGGACAAATATCGATCACCGATAGTCGGAAGCCCTAGGTTTTTCCCGGGGCTGGCGATACGTTGCTACAACGTTCCTACCTTGAGCCGACTTTTACGAAGGGGCGCGCCGTGGTCCACGCATACATCCTCATCCAGACCGAGGTCGGCAAAGCGGCCGCGGTCGCCGCGGAGATCTCCACCATCCCCGGTGTCACCAGTTCGGAGGATGTCACCGGACCGTACGACGTCATCGTCAAGGCCGCGGCCGACACCGTCGACCAGCTGGGCCAGCTCGTGGTCGCCAAGGTGCAGAACGTGGAGGGCATCACGCGGACGCTGACCTGCCCGGTCGTCCACCTGTGACGAGTGGTGTAGTTGTCCGGTGGCTGACACGGACACCGGCGCACCGCCGAAACCCCTGCTGATCGCGGCCGCCTGCCTGGCGATCCTGCTCTTCGCGGGCGTGGCCGTCTTCGGGCTGACCCGCGGCGCGGAATCCGACGCCCCGGCCGCCGACGGTCCGCTCCCGCTCGTCCCGGTCCCGGCGCCTCAGTCGGGGTCACCCGAATGCGCGAAACTCGTCGGCGCGCTCCCGCACGAGCTCACGTCGTCCGGGAACACGCTGGTCCGGCGGAAGCTGGCCGATCCCGCCCCCGAGGCGACGATCGGCTGGGGCACCGGCGACCCGGTGGTCCTGCGGTGCGGTCTCGGCAAGCCGCCGGAGCTCACCCGGACCTCGCAGCTGCGGACGATCAACGGCGTCCAGTGGCTGCAGGTCGAGGGTGAGGGCACCGCGACGTGGTTCGTGGTGGACCGTCCCGTCTACACGGCGCTCACCGTGCCGAACACCGCGGGGACCGGGCCGCTCCAGACCGTTTCCGAGGTCATCGCCGCCAATCTCCCCGCGGTGCCGCTGCGGTTCTGATCAAGGCAGCAGAAGACTCTTGCCGGTGTACCGCCGCGCCTCGATGTCCGAGTGCGCGGCGGCCGCCTCCGCCAGCGGGTACGTCCGGCCGATGACCGGCGTCAGCTTCCCGTCGGCCGCCTGCCGCAGCACTTCCCGGACCCGGCGCGGGTTGTCGGGCCAGAACCCGACCAGCTGCGCCATGTCCACGACGGACAGCCGGGCGCGGTCGGCGTCGCCGATCACGGTCTCCGCGCCGCTGGACATGCCGTAGCCGGAGAAGCGGCCGCCGTTCCTCAGCAACGCGAGCGAGGCCGCGCCGAGTTCGCCGCCGACGCCGTCGAAGACCACGTCCAGCCGGTGGCCGCCGGTGAGGGCGAGGACCTCACCCGTCCAGTCCGCCGCCGAGTAGTCGACCGGCTCGGCCCCCAGTTTCCGCGCGATCGCCGCCTTTTCGTCGCCACGGACCGCCGCGAAGACGGTCGCGCCCGCCGCGCGGGCGAGCTGCACCAGCACGCTGCCGAGGCCGCCGACGCCGGGCGCCACCAGGATCCGCTCCCCCGGGGAGACCGGAGTCTTCTCCAGCAACGCCAGCGCGGTACTGCCGTCGTCGAACAGGGCCACGGCGTGCAGGGGATCCAGCCCGTCGGGAATCACGAACGTGTCGTCCGGCAGCGCGACGACCGTGTCCGCGTATCCCCCGCCGTACCCACCGGGCGCGTGGGTGAGGACCTGCTTGCCCAGCCAGGCCGCGTCGACACCGGCACCCACCGCGTCGACGGTGCCCGCCACCGACCCGCCCGGCACGAACGGCGGCTCGACCGCGAACACGTCGGGACCGTCACCCCGCCGGATGAGAGCGTCGAGCCAGCCGACCCCGGACGCAGTCACCGCGACGCGGAGTTCACCCTCCGCCGGTTCGGGGGTGGGCACTTCGACCTGCTCCAGGACGCCGGGATCGCCGAACCGGGACACTCTGATCTCACGCATGATCGCAAGCTATGACCTCCAGTTCGCTGGAGGTCAAGCGAGCACGGGGATCAGCGGTTTGAGCGCGGAATGCAGCGCCTCGCGCGAGCAGCCCGCGTAGCCGATGAGGTTCCCGAACACCGTCGGCGTCCCGGCGAAATGCCGGGCCAGCCCGTCGAGCCGGATCCCGGCGCGTTCCGCCGCCGCCATCCGCGCCGCCTCGTCGGCCGCCGAGCCGCACGGGACGACCAGATGCGCGCCCGCGTCGTCGCCGAGCACCGGGATCCCCGCCGACGTCAGCGCGGCCGAAACCAGTGACCGGCGCTCCGACAGTTCCCGCCGGAGTTTCCGCAGATGCCGGCCCAGATCGCCGTGTCGCGCCAGTTCGGCGAGCACGCGCTGCCCGGCGGGCGAAGGGCGGGTCCCGGTCGCTTCGCGGTACTCCAGGACCGCGGCCGCGACCTGCGACGGCGCGACCATCCAGCCCGCGCCCAGGGCCGGCGTGAGGATCTTGCTCGTGGTCCCCAGATGCGCGACGACGTCGGGCGCGAGCGCGGCCAGCAACGGCAGCGGCGCGACGTCGAACCGCAGCTCACCGTCGTAGTCGTCCTCGATCACCAGCATGCCGTTGGCGCGCGCGAGCTCGACCAGGTCGACGCGGCGGGAAGCGCTCATCCGGCTCCCGAGCGGATACTGGTGCGCGGGCGAGCAGTACACGGCGCGGACGTCCTCGGGGACGGCGTCCGGGCGCAGGCCCTCCTCGTCGACCGGGACGGGCACGACCTCCATCCCCGCCCGCCGGAACGCCTGCACCGCGCGCTGGTAACCCGGCTCCTCGATCGCGACCCGGTCACCGCGCGAGAGCATCGCGCCCGCGAGTTCGATCACCGCGGCCGTCGTCCCGCCGGTCGCGAGCACCGTTCCGGCGGCGAGGCCGCGGTGGCGCAGCAGATGCTCGGACACCGCGTCCCGGTACGCGGGCAGACCGGCCCTGTCCTCGCGGTAGGTCGGGCGCGGGTCGGCGGCGGCCCGCCACGCGCGGCGCCAGGCGGCCTTCTCGATACCGTCGGCCCACGGGACGCCCGGCGTGAGGTCGACCAGCGTGGGCGGCTCGGCGGGGATGCCGGGCGCGGGCCCTTTCGAGGGCCGGTCCGCGGGCGGCGTGGTGGTGACATACGTGCCGGAGCCGTGGCGGCCGGCGATCCAGCCCTCCGCGTGAAGCTGTTCGTACGCCGCCGACGTCACCGTGCGGCTGACGCCGAGACGGCTCGCGAGCGCCCTGGTCGAGGGCAACCTGTCGCCGCCGCGCAGATGTCCGTCGCCCGCGGCCGCGCGCAACGCGTCGGCCAGCTGGACCGCGAGCGGGACGAGCGAATCGCGGTCGAGACTGACCGGCAGAGCGGTGTCGGACATGGTGTACTCCGCGCTTTACGGGAAGTGGCCTTCTCAAGTATAGGAGAATTGGACATTATTACAGGCCACTCTCGTGGGTGAGACTGCTCCCATGTCGACCCCGCTCTCTCCCACCGACCGGACCACCCTCGGCCGCAAGAAGAACCGCGCCCTCACCGACCGTTCGGCGCTGTACTCGGTGCTCGACGAAGGCCTGGTCTGCCACCTCGGTGTCGTGCGCGACGGCGTCCCGCTGGTCATCCCGACCGGCTACGGACGCGACGGCGACACGCTCTACCTGCACGGATCGACCGGCGCGAGGAGTATGCGCGACTCCGACGGCGTCGAGGTCTGCGTCACGGTGACCCTGCTCGACGGCATCGTCTACGCGCGCTCGGTCAACAACCACTCGATGAACTACCGCAGCGCGGTGATCCTGGGCAGGGCGGCCGCCGTCACCGATCGCGAGCGCAAGATGCACGGCCTACGCGTGCTGACCGACCACCTCGCGCCCGGTTCGTGGGAGCACGCGAGGGACGTCAACGCGAAGGAGTTCGCGTCCGTTTCGGTGCTGGAGCTGGACCTCACCGAGGCGTCGGTGAAGATGCGCGCCGAGGGTCCCGACGATCCCGAGGACGAGGTCGCGGCCGATCTCTCGTGGGCGGGGGTGCTGCCGGTGCGGACCGTGTTCGGGGAGCCGGAGCCGTCGGCGGATCTCGTCAGTGAGTGGACGGTGCCGGACCACGTGAAGCGGCGCGTCGGGTAGCGGGCCTCGTGAGTCCGTGCGCAGTGCGGATCCTGGCCGGCTGGGTCGCGAAAGTGGCTTTCGCGACGTCACGAGGTCCAGCACCGGCGATCTCGCGTGATTGACCGGACGACACGACCGCACCCTTGGCCACGGCACCTGGGATGAACTCAGCGGTGGCGCGGCAGCCGCACGGTGAACGTCGTCGCCCCCGGCACGCTCTCGACCTCGATCGTCCCGCCGTGCGCCGAAACCAGCGAGAGCACCACCGAAAGCCCGAGCCCGGTCCCGCCGTTGCCGCGGGTGCGGGCGGTGTCGACCCGGTAGAACCGGTCGAAGATCCGCTCCCGCGCCTCCGGCGGGATCCCGGGCCCGGCGTCGCTCACCCGCAGGACGACCTCCGAGTCCGAAGCCGTGGCCGACAACGTGACCGGAGTCCCCGGCGGGGTGTGCACCGCGGCGTTGGCGAGCAGATTGTCCAGCACCTGCCGCAGCCGCACCGGATCCGCTTGCAGGACAACACCTTCCGGGAGCGCGCCGATGCTCAGCGGATGCTCCGGGCGGCCGGCGGCGAAGGCCTCCCCCGCGTCGGTGATCAGCTCGGCGACATCGACGCCGACCAGCCGCAGCGGCGCCTCGGTCTCCGGCGCGTCGAGACGCGCGAGGAGCAGGAGATCGTCGACGAGCACGCTCATCCGCTGCGTCTCTTCCCGGATCTTCGACAGATGCGCCTCGCGTTCGGCGGGTTCGTTCGCCGCGGCGTAGCGGAAAAGCTCGGCGTAGCCCCGGATCGACGTCAGCGGCGTGCGCAGTTCGTGGGAGGCGTCGGCGATGAACCGCCGCAGCCGTTCGTTGGCCTCCCGGCGCGCGACCAGCGAGGAATCGAGGTGCGCCAGCATCACGTTGAACGCCGTCCGCAGCTCCTCGACTTCGGCACCGCCGCCGCTCGCCTGCGCGCGCACCGGGAGATCGGCGTTCGTGGTGAGGTCGTGCGAAGCGATGTCGTGCGCCGTCTCGGCCATGTCGCTCAGCGGGCGCAGCCCGCGCCGCAGCACCAGCCGCCCCACTATCACCAGCACCGCCAACGCCAGCAGGAACGCGACGACCTCGACCATGATCAGCTGGCTGACCGTCCGGTCCAGATCGGCCTGCGGCGCGGCGCTGACCAGCACGATGTTCTGCGCCGGTTCGATCGGGCAGGCCCGGACCCGGTAGGTGCCCTTGTCCTCGATGTAGACGGTGCGCAGGACCTCGGTCCGCGTCGCGTCCTCGGCGACCTTCGCCAGTGCCTTCGTGTCCGGCGGCAGGGAACCGCCCGCCTGCGGCTGCGCGTCGCCGTCCCGCACCGCGAAAACCGCCGAGAACCAGCCGTACGCCTGCTGCGGCTTCCCGCCGTGCGTGGTGCGCAGCGACGGCACCTGGCTGATCTGGGTCTTGGCGAGCTGCTCGTCGAGCCGGTCGTTCAGATAGCCCTTCATGATGCCGACCATCACGGTCCCGACGACGGCGAACACGACCAGCGCCAGCGCGCCGAGCCCGAGCGCCAGCCGGGTGCCCAGCCTCGACCGGCGCCAGGCGTCGAACCACCGGCGCAACATCTTCATCTCGCCGCCTGCCGGACGACGTAGCCGACCCCGCGCACGGTGTGGATCAGCGGTTCGCCGCCCGTGTCGAGTTTGCGGCGCAGATGCGAGATGACGAGTTCGACCACATTGGACCGGCCGCCGAAGTCGTATTCCCAGACGTGGTCGAGGATCTGCGCCTTGGTCAGCACCGAAGGCGAACGCCGCATGAGGTAGCGCAGCAGTTCGTACTCGGTCGGGGTCAGCTCGGCGGGCACGCCGGCGCGCGCGACCTCGCGGGTGTCCTCGTTCAGGGTCAGGTCACCGACCCGCAGCACCGCCGCCTTGGCCTGGTTGGTGCTCCGCCGCAGAACGGCGCGCAGCCGGGCCATCAGTTCCTCGACGGAGAACGGCTTCACGAGGTAGTCGTCACCGCCGCGGGTGAGCCCGGCGACCCGGTCCGCGGTCGCGTCCTTCGCGGTCAGGAAGACCACGGGCACCGCCGTCCCGGACTCGCGGAGCTTGTCCAGCACGGTGAACCCGTCGATCCCGGGCAGCATCAGGTCGAGCACGACGATGTCGGGCCCGAATTCGGCGGCCTTGGCCAGCGCGGCCTCCCCCGATCCGGCGGTGACGGCCTGCCAGCCCTCGTAGCGGGCGACGGTGGCCACCAGGTCGGCGATATGCGGCTCGTCGTCCACCACCAGCAGGCGGACGGGGTTCTCGGTGTTCACCACGCCATCCTCCGTGAACGCGCGCGCGAGGGCGAGGCGGGAGCGCACACGACAGGAAGCCGACAGCTTCCGCCAAGAAAGGTCACAGGTTGGCACAGCAGGCTCCGTACTTGAACCGGACCGGAAGGGGCCACGTGTGACCACCATGACGCAGACCGCCGCGAGACCGCGCCCGGCGATCCGTCCCAGGATCGCCGCGCGCGCCGGGCTCTTCCTCTTCCTCGGCGCCAACGTGGCCGCCGTGACCATGCTCTTCTTCGCCGCCGGGCCCTCGGACAACGTGCTCATCAGCATCGGCAGGCTCGCCGGGCTGTACGGGGCGCTGGCGATGGCGTTCCAGCTGCTGCTGGTCGCCAGGCTGCCGTGGTTCGACCGCCGCCTCGGCATGGACCGGCTCACCGGCTGGCACCGCTGGACCGGGTTCGCCCTGCTGTGGACGCTGCTCGCCCACTTCGTGTTCATCGTCTTCGGCTACGCGCAGGTCGAGGACAACGGCGTGGCCGAGGAGTTCGTCACGATGGTGACCAAACTGGAGGGGATCCTGCGCGCGGTCGTCGCGTTCGCGCTGATCCTGCTCGTCGGCGCCGTCTCCGCCCGGTTCGCCCGGCGCCGTCTGGCGTACGAGACCTGGCATTTCCTCCACCTCTACACCTATGCCGCGGTCGTGCTGGCGTTCAGCCATCAGATCGCGCTGGGCGGATCGTTCGCGTCGTCGCCGGGGGCGCGGGCCTACTGGTGGGCGGTGTGGGGTGTCGCGCTCGGCTCCGTCGTCGCCGGCCGGGTGGTGCTGCCGCTGGCGCGTAACCTGCGTCACCGGTTGAAGGTCGTCGCCGTCGTCCCCGAATCCCATGACGTCGTCTCGGTGTACATCTCCGGGAAGCATCTCGACAAGATGCCCGCGCGGGCAGGCCAGTTCTTCCTGTGGCGCTTCATGACCCGGGATCGCTGGTGGCAGGCGAACCCGTTCTCGCTGTCGGCCGCGCCGGACGGCCGCACCCTGCGCCTGACCGCGAAGGCCGCCGGTGACGGCAGCGCGTCCCTGCGGTCGCTGAAGGTCGGCACCCGGGTGTTCGCCGAAGGCCCGTACGGCGCGTTCACCACGATGCACCAACGGAAAACGGACGCGTTGCTCGTCGCGGGCGGTGTCGGGATCACGCCGATCCGAGCGCTGCTGGAGGAGATCTCCGGACACGTCGTGGTGCTCTACCGCGTCCGCGACCAGCGCGACGCCGTCCTCCTGCCCGAGCTGACCGGGCTGGCGCGGGCACGCGGCGCGGTCGTCCGGGTCCTCAGTGGACCGTCCGATCAGGCCGGTCCGGTCCTCGGCGCGCCCAACCTGCGGCGGATGGTGCCGGACATCGCCGACCGGGACGTCTTCGTCTGCGGCCCGCCGGGGATGACCTCGGCGACGTTGCGCAGCCTTCGGGAGCTGCGGGTGCCGTCCCAGCAGGTCCACGCCGAACGCTTCAGCCTCGCCGCCTGAGTCAGGGAGCCCCGATCATGAAGAAGACCATCGTCGCCGCCACGGTCGCCCTTTCGGCCGCCGGTTTCCTCGGTGTCTGGCTGTACGAACCGGGTCCGCTCGGCTCGGAGACCGTGGCCGTCGCCGCGCCCGCCCCGTCCACCGTGTCCTCTTCGGACGGTGGCGCCTCGGAAGGGTCCGAACGCACCGTCGACGGTTCGGTGGAGAGTAACCGGTACGGCACCGTCCAGGTGCGGCTGGTGATCTCGGCCGAGGACAGGATCTCCGAAGTCCGCCTGCTGCAACGGCCGACGAGCGGCCGCGGGGTCGCGGCGATCCCGGTCCTGCAGGCGGAGACGCTGACCGCGCAGAGCGCCGACATCGACACCGTCTCCGGGGCGACGTCGACGAGCGAGTCGTACGTCAAATCCCTGCAGGCGGCGCTGGACGCCAGATGAACCGCGTCGAACAGGTGATGGGGCTGCCGGTCTCGGTCGACGTCCGGGCGGGCGGCGAACTCGCCGAGCACGCGATCGACGGCGTTTTCGGCTGGCTGCGGGAGGTCGACGCGCGGTTCAGCCCGTTCAAGGCGGACAGCGAGGTCTGCCGCTACGACCGCGGCGAGCTCACGCCGTCGGAACTGAGCGACGATCTCCTGGAGATCCTGTCGTTGTGCGATCACTACGAACGGTTGTCCGGTGGGGCCTTCACCGCCCGGCTCCCCGGGCGGCGGCTCGATCCGAACGCGGTGGTGAAGGGCTGGGCGGTGCAGCGGGCGGCGGCGTCGTTGCTGGCCGAGGGCCTGGACGTGTTCTGTGTCAACGCGGGCGGGGACGTGGTCACCTCCGGTGAACCGGAACCCGGCCGCGCCTGGCGGGTCGGCATCCGGCATCCCGAGCGGCCCGACGCGATCTGCGCCGTGGTCGAATCCTCCGGTGGCGCGGTCGCGACCTCGGCGGAATACGAGCGTGGCGCGCACATCCTGGACGGACGGACCGGGCGCCCGCCCACCGGGCTGCTGAGCGTCACGGTGGCCGCCGGCGACCTCGTCACCGCGGATTCCCTCGCCACGGCCGCTTTCGCGATGGGCACCGAGGGGATCGCCTGGGTCGCCTCGCAACCGGGCTGCCAGGTGCTGGTCATCGACGCGGAACGGCAGGTGCACCGGTCGCCTGGGCTGCGGCTCGCTTAAACCGTTGGCCGGGCTTCGCGAGCTCAGGCAGACTGCGGCGTCATGACCTCTGTCGTACAGAACTTCTTCTTCGACTGCGCCGACGCCTACGAACTGGGCCGGTTCTGGAGCGGCGTCGTCGGCAAGCCGATGGCCGACGACGACGTGCCGGGTGATCCCGAAGCGATCATCGAGATGGACAACGGAGTCACGCTGTTCTTCGGGCAGGTCCCCGAACCGAAGACGGTGAAGAACCGGATCCATCTCTGCCTCACGCCGGACATCCCGCGCGACGAGGAGGTGGAGCGCCTGCTGAAACTCGGCGCGACCCTCCTGCACGACCGGCGCAACCCGGACGGCACCGGCTGGGCGGTCCTCGCCGACCCCGAGGGCAACGAATTCTGCGTGCTGCGCAGCGCCGCCGAGAAGGCCGCCACCTCGTGACGGACTACCTGACGGTCAACCGGGCGAACTGGGACGAACGCGCTCCGGCCCACGCCGCTTCGGCGGACTACGGCTACAAGAAGTTCGTCGCGGACCCGGCGCACCTCAGCGGTGTGGTCACCTTCGACCGGCCGCTGCTCGGCGACGTCTCCGGCGCCCGCGGAGTGCACCTGCAGTGCCATATCGGCACGGACACGCTTTCGCTGTCCCGCCTCGGCGCACGGATGACCGGCCTCGACTTTTCCGCGCCCGCGCTGGAGATCGCGCGAGGGCTGGCCGCCGAGACCGGCGCGGAGATCGACTACCACGAGTCCGATGTGTACAGTGCCGCCGACGTGCTGGGCACCGGGGAATTCGACCTCGTCTACACGGGGATCGGCGCGCTCTGCTGGCTGCCGGACATCGCCCGCTGGGGGCAGGTCGTCGGGAAGCTGCTGAAGCCAGGCGGACGGCTGTTCATCCGCGACATGCACCCGATGCTGGGCACTCTCGACGAGACGCAGCCGCTCATCACGCCGCGCTACCCGTACTTCGAGCATGCCGA
Source organism: Amycolatopsis roodepoortensis (assembly GCF_024628825.1). Classification (NCBI taxonomy): domain Bacteria; kingdom Bacillati; phylum Actinomycetota; class Actinomycetes; order Pseudonocardiales; family Pseudonocardiaceae; genus Amycolatopsis; species Amycolatopsis roodepoortensis. Next base: position 7,475,875 of record NZ_CP102415.1, on the reverse strand, counting down.
ACCGCTGGTGTTCGACGAACCGGGGACCTATGTGGACACCGACGTTTCGTTCCAGCACAACCGGACGCACGAGTGGAACCACGGGCTCGGCGAGATCGTCACCTCGCTGCTCGACGCCGGGCTCACGCTGACGCGGCTGGTGGAGCACGACAGCGTGCCGTGGAACGCGCTGCCCGGGTTCATGACCCTGAACGAGGCGACCGAGGAATGGCGGCTGACGGAGGACCCGCGGCGGCTGGCGGCGAGTTTCACGCTCGAAGCCGTGAAAGGCTGATGAGCGTCGGTCCGTGCAGGCCTGGGGTGCTAGAGGTGGTGTCGCGAAAGCCACTTTCGGGACACCAGACGTCTCGAAAGTGGCTTTCGCGACATGATGGCCAGGCCCGGCACCCAGCAGTACATGAAGGCCCCCTTCCTTGCGCCTGGCGCAAGGAAGGGGGCCTTCATGTACTTCAGCGGCCGCGCAAAGGGCGGCGGTGGCGTGGCCGGTCGAGTGTCGTGAGTTTTGGAAGAATGTCCTCATGAGCGTCTCCCCTGAAAACCGGCCTCTTGTCGCCGTCGCCGCCCTGGGCGGCACCATCTCGATGGTCCCCGGCGACGGTGAGGACCACGCCGTCCCCCGGCTCACCGCCGCCGACCTGCTCGGCGACCTTGACGAGAACCTCGAGATGGACGTCCGCGCCGAGACGCTCGCGGGGATTTCCAGCGCCTCGATGGATTTCGCGACCTTGATCAGGACACGGAACTGGGCGGCCAAGGCGGTCGACGAGGGCGCTGACGGCGTCGTCGTGGTCCAGGGCACGGACACGCTCGAAGAGACCGCGTACTTCTTCGAGCTGACGTGGGCCTCCGAGGCGCCGATCGTGATCACCGGCGCGATGCGCAATCCCAGCCTGCCCAGCGCCGACGGCGCGGGGAACATCCTCGCCGCGCTGACCGTCGCCGCCGATCCCCGCAGCCGGGGCCGCGGCTCGCTGGTCGCGTTCAACGACGACGTCCACGCCGCGCGCTGGGTGCGCAAAACGCATTCGAGCCACGTCGAGGCGTTCTCCTCGAATCCCGCCGGACCGCTCGCGCTGCTCAGCGAGGGCTTGGTGCACTACTTCCACCCGGTCGCCGCCCGCCCGCCGGCGTTGTCGTTGGCGAACGCGGACTTCTCCGGGCTGGTGCCGATCGTCGAGAGCGGTGTCGAGGACACCGGCGAGCTCCTGGAAACGCTGGTCAAGGCCGGGGTGAAGGGGGTGGTGCTCGCCGCGAACGGCGCCGGGCACGTTTCGGCGGGGTCCGCCGAAGTGATCGAGCGGGTCCTGCCGGAGGTGCCGATCGTGGTCGCCGGCCGCACCGGCGCCGGGCCGACGTTCCGCGGCACCTACGGCTTCCGCGGTTCCGAATCGGATCTGATCGCGATGGGCGCGACCATGGCGGGCTGGCTGGACCCGCGCAAATCCCGGCTCCTGCTGCACACCCTGCTCGCCACCGACGCCTCGCGAGACCGCGTCGAGGCCGAATTCCGGCTCCGGGGCGACCTCGCCTAGGCCGCGTTTCGTCCTCTGAATGCGGGAGTGTCAGTCCCGGACGGGACCCGAGACGGGGTCCAGGTGGTACGGCCGCATGGCGCGGGGCCGGTGCCGGTAGACGTGCACGCTGACGGCGGGATCCGGGCCCTCGTTGCGCACTTCGTGGACGTAGCCGGGGCCGAAGACGCGGGACTGGCCCTCCGACAGCGAATGCAGCTCGGTCACGGCCCGCCCGTCGACGGCGCGCCGGGCGACGGTCTCGCTCAGCTTCCCGCTGACGACGGTGAACGCGCCCGCGGCGAACTCGTGGTCGTGCAGGTCGGTGCGCTGACCGGGCAGCCAGCTCATGAGCCAGATCTCCTGCAGCTCGTCCGAGTCGACGAGTGCGGAGAACCGCTGGTCGGGGTCGTACCGCAGCAGGTGCCGCCAGCGGTCACGGTCCGCGGCGAATTCGAGCGCGACGCGCACCGGGTGGCGCAGGGCGGGGTTTTCGGGAATGACGAGCGTGTTGTCCGGGACGGCGAACATGAAGGGGTCCTCGCAGAAGGAAGTGGGTGTCGAGCTGGCCGGGGCTGAGTTCACCGACAACAGCGACACGACGCACACGAGACGGCGCCAAGACCCGAGAGGCCCCGCGACACAGTCATCCCACGTGCGAACATGCGCTCAGCGAACCAGCACGGGGCCCGGCGGTCAACCGATCCCACACCGTGGACCGCTCAGGACCACTCGTGCTTCTGCGACCGGCCGAGCAACTCGGCTCCCGCGCGCCGCGGGTCGACCCCTTCGTGGCACACGCGGTGCATCGCGTCGGTGATCGGCATGTCGACACCGAGCCCCATCGCGAGCTCCCGGATCGACGTGCACGATTTGACGCCCTCCGCGACCTGACCGCCGGTGGCCGCGAGCGCCTGCTCCAGTGTCTCGCCCCGGCCGAGCCGTTCGCCGAAGGTCCGGTTGCGTGACAACGGCGACGAGCAGGTCGCCACCAGGTCGCCGACGCCGGCGAGCCCGGCGAAGGTCAGCGGGTCGGCGCCCAGTTTCGCACCGAGCCTGGCCATCTCGGCCAGCCCGCGGGTGATCAGGGTGGCCACGGTGTTCGCGCCCAGCCCGAGCCCGGCCGCCATCCCGCAGCTGAGCGCGATGACGTTCTTGCACGCCCCGCCCAGCTCGCAGCCGACGACGTCGGTGTTGGTGTACGGCCGGAAGTACTGGTTGAAGCTCGCCCGCTGGATCGCCTTGGCGTTGTCGTGGTCGGTGCAGGCCAGCACCGCCGCCGCCGGCTGCCCCAGCGCGATCTCCTTCGCCAGGTTCGGCCCGGACACGACCACGATCTGCCCGGCGTCGACGCGGGCGATCTCGGCGATGACCTCGCTCATCCGCTTGAGCGTGCCCAGTTCGACCCCCTTGGCGAGGCTCACCAGGATCGCGTCGGCGGGCAGGAGACCGGACCACTCCGACAGATTGGTCCGCAACGTCTGACTCGGCACCGCGAGCACCACGGCCTGCGCGCCGTCGAGGGCTTCGGCCGGGTCCGCCGTCGCGGTGATCCGCTCCGGCAGTTCGATATCGGGTAAATAGGACGAATTGCGATGCCGTTCCCGGATGTCGGCCGCGACCTCGGGCCGGCGGGCCCAGATGGTCACGTCGCGTCCGGCGTCGCCGAGCACCTTCGCGAACGCCGTCCCCCACGATCCGGCGCCGAGCACGGTCACCCGCTGGACCTCGGCCATCAGGCGTCGTCCTCCGGCTTCTTCGCGGGCGGTTCCTCCTGACGGATCTCCGCGAGCAGCGCGGTGATCTCGGTCATCATCAGGTCGGTGACCTCGCGCAGTTTGGAAGCGCTGCGGGTCGAACCGTCCTTGTAGGCGGAAAGATCCATCGGCTCGCCGACCAGATGCGTGATCGTCTTGCGCGGGAACGGGGTGAACTTCTTCGTGTAGCCGTTGAAGATGTGGTTCGTGCCCCAGCGGGCGATCGGGATCACCGGCACGTCGGTCTCCAGCGCGAGCCGCGCGGCACCGGTGAACGGCTTCTTCGGCCAGCCGTCCGGGTCCTTGCTGATCGTCCCCTCCGGATAGATCACGACGACCTTGCCGTCACGCAACGCCTGGTGGGCGGCCTTGAGGCTGTCACCGGCGGCGGCCGAACCACGCGAGACCGGGATCTGGCCGGCGCCGACGAAGATCTTGCCGAAGAGCGGCGCCCTGGTCAGGCTCTCCTTGCCGAGGAACCGCGGCACCCGCTTCTGGCGGTGCACGAACACCGCGTCCACCGCCGGGTCCATGTGGGACACGTGGTTGAGCAGGAGCAGCGCGCCGCCTTCGCGGGGGATCCGCTCGGCGTTGCGGTAGACCCGCTTGCCGATGGCCGTCGCCGGGTAGAACAGTGCGGCGGCGATGCCCACCCAGATGCCGCCCTTCTCACGCCGGGCCAATTCGTCCTCCTCGAAGTCACACGTGTCGTCCCAGGCCACTGATCCTGCCGCGCGCGTACGAGCGCGGTCCAGGGAGGGTCGGGTAAGAAGTGAGATGTGGACGTGGACCTGATAGTGCCGATGAAACGCCCCGCCGAGGGCAAGTCGCGGCTTCGCGGCGCGGTCGTGCCCGAGCGGCACGCCGAACTGGTGCTGGCGCTGGCCTACGACACGTTGTCCGCAGCGACCTCGGCGGACGGGGTCCGCCGGGTGCTGGTGGTCGCCGCCGACCCGGCGTCGGTGGCGGATCTCACCGAGCTGGGGGTCGAAATCGTCACCGAACCGTCGCGCGGCGGATTGAACGCGGCCCTGCGCCACGGCGAGGAACTGCTGAGCCGGGACAGGCCGTCCGGTCTCGTCGGCGCGTTGCAGGCCGACCTGCCCGCGCTGCGGACCGAAGACCTCACCGCCGCCCTCGCCGAGGCAGGCGGGCACCGGGCGTTCGTCGCGGACCGGCAGGGAACGGGCACGACCCTGTTGCTCGCAGGGGCGGGCAACGCGCTGGCGCCCCGGTTCGGCGAGGGTTCCGCGCGGGCCCACACCGCTTCCGGTGCGACCCCGCTCACGATCGCCGCGGAATCGCTCCGGGCCGACGTGGACACCGCGGATGATCTCGCTCACGTTCGCACGCTCGGTACCGGAAAGCGCACTTCAACGCTGTTGGGAACACCCTGCGTGGCGATGTGACGAGAGTTCACCCTGGCGACCCGCGCGCGGCGCACATAATCGCCCCGAGTGGTGAACAATGAAGCCGTGAGCACAAATGACGGCGGCACCCCGAACTCGGCAAGGAAGCGGAAGACCTCCGCCGCGAAACCGGAACCGGACAGCGGCACGGCGAAACCCGCCAGGACGAGAAAGAACAGCAGCCCGGCCCCGCGCACGGCCGTCCGCGCGACGCGCGGCGGTTCGGCGAGCCGTCCGGCCCAGGAGTTCCGCGCGCTGCCCGCCGCGCCGCCCGCGGTGACGTCGGCACCCACCGCCGTCGAATCCCTGCCCGACGACCGGTACTTCAACCGCGAGCTGTCCTGGCAGGATTTCAACGCGCGCGTGCTCGCGCTGGCCGAGGACGAGTCGCAGCCGCTGCTCGAACGCGCCAAGTTCCTGGCGATCTTCGCGTCCAATTTGGACGAGTTCTACATGGTGCGGGTCGCCGGGCTGAAGCGCCGCGACGAGACCGGGCTCCCGGTCCGCAGCGCGGACGGGCTCACCCCGCGCGAGCAGCTGGCCTACATCGCCAAACGCAACCAGGACCTGGTCGAGCGGCACACGAACGCCTTCGAACTGCACCTGCGGCCGCAGCTGGCGGAAGAGGACATCCTCATCGTCGGCTGGAACGACCTGACCGGCGCCGACCAGCTCCGGCTGTCCAACTACTTCAGCGAGCAGATCTTCCCGGTGCTCACACCGCTGGCCGTGGATCCCGCGCACCCGTTCCCCTACATCTCCGGCCTTTCGCTCAACCTGGCCATCACCGTCCGGGACCCCGAAGCAGGCACGGAGCGGTTCGCGCGGGTCAAGGTGCCGAGCAACGTGCCGCGCCTGATGCGGATCGAGCAGCAGCCGCGGGAGAGCCGCACCGCGACGTTCCTTCCGCTGGAGGAACTGATCGCCGCCCATCTCGGCGAGCTGTTCACCGGTATGGAGGTCACCGAGCACCACGCGTTCCGGGTCACCCGCAACGCGGACTTCGAGGTCGAAGAGGACCGGGACGAGGATCTTCTCCAGGCGCTGGAACGCGAACTGGCCCAGCGCCGGTTCGGCCCGCCGGTGCGGCTCGAAGTGGCGCAGGACATGAGCGAGCACATGCTCGAACTGCTGCTGCGCGAACTGGAGGTCGACCCGCGCGACGTCGTCGAGGTCCCCGGTCTGCTGGATCTCACCTGTCTGCACCAGTTGTCGGGTGTCGACCGCAAGGAACTCAAGGACCGCCCTTTCGTTCCCGCCACGCATCCGGCGTTCGGTGAGCGCGAGACGCCGAAGTCGGTGTTCGCGACGCTGCGCGAGGGCGACGTCCTCGTGCACCACCCGTACGACTCGTTCTCCACCAGCGTCCAGCGGTTCATCGAACAGGCCGCCGCGGACGACAAGGTGCTGGCGATCAAGCAGACGCTGTACCGCACCTCCGGCGACTCCCCGATCGTCGACGCGCTGATCGACGCCGCCGAGGCGGGCAAGCAGGTCGTCGCGCTGGTCGAGATCAAGGCGCGGTTCGACGAACAGGCCAACATCACCTGGGCCCGCACGCTGGAACGCGCGGGCGTGCACGTGGTCTACGGGCTCGTCGGGCTGAAGACGCACTGCAAGGTGTCGATGGTGGTGCGCCAGGAGGGTTCGACCATCCGCCGCTACTGCCACATCGGCACCGGCAACTACAACCCGAAGACCGCGCGCCTGTACGAGGACCTCGGCATCCTGACCGCCGACCCGACGATCGGCGCGGATCTGACGGATCTGTTCAACGTGCTGACCGGGTACTCCCGCCAAGACACCTACCGCAACATCCTCACGTCGCCGCACGGGATCCGCCGCGGCATCGTGCGCGCGATCGGCGAGGAGATCGAACTCGCCCGCGCCGGCCAGACCGCCGGGATCCGGATCAAGTGCAACTCGCTCGTCGACGAGCAGGTGATCGACGCGCTGTACCACGCTTCCCAGGCCGGGGTTCCGGTCGACATCGTGGTTCGCGGAATCTGCTCCCTGAAGCCGGGTGTGGAGGGGCTGAGCGAGAACATCCACGTGCGGTCCATCCTCGGCCGCTTCCTGGAACACTCGCGCGTCTTCACCTTCCTCGCGGGCGGCACGCGGTGGATCGGCAGCGCGGACATGATGCACCGCAACCTCGACCGCCGGATCGAGGCGCTGGTGCGGGTCAAGGATCCGAAGCTGACCGCGCAGCTGGACTACATCTTCGAATCCGCGCTGCACCCCTCGACCCGGTGCTGGGTGCTGAACTCGACCGGCGAGTGGACCCCGTTCCCCGCGTCGGGCGACGACGTCCGCGACCACCAGGTCGAGCTGGCGAAGCGGCACGGGGCGGCGGGATGAGCGGGGTCATCCGGGCGGCGGGAGCCGTCCTCTGGCGCCGCGACGGGGGCCGGATCGAGGTCGCGCTGGTCCATCGGCCACGCTACGACGATTGGTCGCTGCCGAAGGGAAAGCTGGATCCGGGCGAGACCATCGCGGGCGCGGCGGTCCGCGAGATCGAAGAGGAGACCGGCTTCGAGGCGGTCCTCGGGCGCTATCTGGTCCGGACCGAATACACCGTCGCGGGAGCGCCGAAGACCGTCGACTACTTCTCCGCGCACGCCGTCTCGGGTGCGTTCGCACCGAACGAGGAAGTCGACGAGCTGCGCTGGCTCGACGCGGAGGCGGCGGAGAAACTGCTGACGCGGGCCGAGGACGTCCGGGTGCTGCGCGAGTTCTCCGCGCTGCCGCCCGAACTCGCCACGGTGATCCTGGTGCGGCACGCCAAAGCGGGTAAACGCGACGAGTGGACCGGCGACGACGACCTGCGTCCGCTGTCGGACGCGGGCCAGCGCCAGGCCGAAGCGCTGCGTTCGCTGCTGCGGCTCTACGCGCCCGGCAGGGTGCTCTCGGCGCCGCGGCTTCGTTGCGTCCAGACGGTGAACGGGCTCGCCGAAGACCTCGGCGTCGAGATCCGGCACGAGCCGCTGCTGTCGGAAGAGGGCTACTGGCCGGACCCGGTGCTCGGTGTCGCGCGGCTGCTGGCCATCGCCGGTGACGGCGGGACGCCGGTGATCTCCAGTCAGGGCGGGGTGATCCCGGACGTCGTCAGCGCGCTGGCCGACCGCGACGGCGTCGACCTGACCGCGGCGCGCGGCGGTGTGGTGCCGTCGAAGAAGGGTTCGTTCTGGGTGCTGTCGTTCCGGCCCGCGAGCGAACAGGACGGGCCGGTGCTGGTGGCCGCGGACTATTTCGCGTCGCCTTTGCCCACGCCGGCTCCCGCGCATCCCTGAGGCTTTGTAGCGCGTGAAGGCCCCCTTCCCTCGGCTGAGCCGAGGGAAGGGGGCCTTCACGCGCTACAGGGGCATTTGAGGACTGGCTGGGGGTATCTGCGCGCCGTGGGGGTGTCGCGAAAGCCACTTTCGGGACGTCTGGTGTCGCGAAAGTGGCTTTCGCGACACCCGAGGGGGGCGCGCGCCGGGTTGGTTGCGTCCGCCATGTTGCGAAAGTGGCTTTCGCAACGTTGAAGGCTGCGAAAGTGGCTTTCACAACACGCCACCGCACCCCCAACGCTGGCCACGCCCCGCCACCCCACCCCACGTTGCGAAAGTGGCTTTCACAACACGCCACCGCGCCCCCACGCTGGCCCGCGCCCCGCCACCCCACCCACGTTGCGAAAGTGGCTTTCACAACGTTGAAGGTTGCGAAAGTGGCTTTCGCAACCACGCCACGGCACCCCTCGCGGCACGAAAGAGGCTTTCGCGACATGCCACGGCCACGCGCCCAGCCTCAGCCGACCCCACCGCCCCCACGTTGCGAAAGTGGCTTTCACAACCCCCTCGTCAGCCTTGGCCCCTCAAGGAAATCCGAAGCGCCGCTCCCCCACGTGGGTGACGCGCCTACTCCGGCTGTGTCGATGCGGACCCGCACTCATCGCTCCACTGTGGAGCCACCCACCGGCAGGGCGCGTCCATCGGGGTGACGGGGGAACTCCGGTCGAAGCGGATTCTTTTCCGAAACTCCGCCCACCGGCACGAGAATCGCGTCACATACGCCACTGGGCGGCCGCGCATCCATAGCGGTCCCAAGGGTCCCCGGAGTCCGCACGCGAGCGTGTGAGGGCGAGACGAGGCTTCCTAGGGTGTCCTGGAAATGCGGCAGGGCCCCGCGCCGTGCGCGGGGCCCTGCCGTTGGCTCTCTCCTGAGGAGGGAGCTTACTTCTTCTTCGCGGCAGCCGAAGTCCGCTTGGCCGGAGCCTTCTTCGCGGGAGCCTTGGCGGCGGTCGCCTTGGCGGCCGGCTTCGCGGCGGCCTTGGTGGCGGTCGCCTTCTTGGCCGTGGTGGCGCGAGTCGTGGCCTTGGCGGCGGTCTTCGGCGCGGCCTTGGTGGCGGTCGTCTTGGCCGCCGCCTTGGTCGCGGTCGCCTTGGCGGCCGGCTTCGCGGCGGCACGCGTCGTCGTGGCGGCGGCGCGGGTCCGCGTGGTCGTGGAACGCGTCGCGGCCGGGCGGCTGGCGGCCGTCCGGGTCGTCGTCGCGCGGGTGGTGGTGGCGCGGGTGGAGGTGCCGGCGGTCGCGCGCTTCACAGCGGTGGCCTTCGGCAGCTTCTTCGAACCACTGATGACGTCCTTGAAGGTCGTGCCGGCGCGGAACGCGGGCACGTTGGTCTTCTTGACGCGAACGGTCTCACCGGTGCGCGGGTTCCGCGCGGTGCGGGCGGCGCGGGCGCGCTTCTCGAACACACCGAAGCCGGTGATGTTCACCTTCTCGCCCTTGTTGACCGTCCGGATGATGATGTCGACAAGGCCATCGACGGCCTCCGACGCGACCTTCTTGTCGCCCAGGCGCTCCGACAGCGCCTCGATCAGCTGGGCCTTGTTGGCCATTCCAGTCCTCCAAGAAGAACTACTTGTACACGGCCCCGTCGGCCGACTTAGCGCACACGGTATTACCAATGCAGCACAAATTCCAAACGACGCGCGGAAATTTCCCTTGTCTCGGGGGCTGTTCCGCCTCCCGAGGGACCCCTTCGGGGCCTCTCGAGGTGCCGTTCGGTGTGGTTTCGGGGCTGTTGTGGAGGACCCCGGCCGGGGTGCGGATTCCCTGCTCAGCAAGGGAATCCGCCCCCTTCGACCGGCCCTAGGAGGAGGCCGCCGGGAGGGTCACCGGCTTCCAGGAGGGGCGCTGGGTCTCGAAAGTGTCGATCTCCTCCGCGTGGCGGAGCGTCAGGGCGATGTCGTCGAGCCCTTCGAGGAGCCGCCAGCGGGTGTAGTCGTCGATCTGGAAGGGCGCGGTGAAGTCCTTGGCTCGTACCGTCTTCGACTCGAGGTCCACCGTGACCTCCGTCCCGGGCTCGTTTTCGAGCAGCTTCCACAGCAGTTCGACGTCCGCCTGCTCGACCTGAGCGGCGACGAGGCCCTGCTTGCCCGAGTTGCCGCGGAAGATGTCCGCGAACCGGGAGGAGATGACGACCCGGAATCCGTAGTCCATCAAGGCCCACACCGCGTGCTCACGGGACGAGCCGGTGCCGAAGTCCGGGCCCGCGACCAGGACCGACCCGTTCTTGAAGGGCTCTTGGTTGAGGATGAACGACTCGTCGGACCGCCAAGCGGCGAAGAGCCCGTCCTCGAAGCCGGTGCGGCTCACGCGCTTGAGGTAGACCGCCGGGATGATCTGGTCAGTGTCCACGTTGGACCTGCGCAGCGGGACCCCGACGCCGGTGTGGTGGGTGAACGCGTCCATGTTGGGAACTCCTTCGCGGATGTCAGCGATGTCAGCGAGCGACGGCGGGCTGCAGGTCTTCGGGGCTGGACAGCGTGCCCCGCACGGCCGTGGCGGCCGCCACGAGCGGCGAGACCAGATGCGTCCGGCCGCCCTTGCCCTGCCTGCCTTCGAAGTTGCGGTTCGAGGTCGACGCGCTGCGCTCGCCCGGCTTGAGCTGATCCGGGTTCATGCCGAGGCACATCGAGCAGCCCGCCTGACGCCATTCCGCGCCCGCTTCGGTGAAGACCCGGTCCAGCCCTTCGGCTTCCGCCGCCTGGCGGACGCGCATCGAGCCGGGGACGACGAGCATCCGGACCGAGTCGGCGACCTTGTGCCCGCGCAGGACGTCCGCGGCGGCCCTCAGATCCTCGATCCGGCCGTTCGTGCACGAGCCGAGGAAGACGGTGTCCACCGCGATCTCGCGCAGCGGCGTGCCCGGCTTCAGATCCATATAGGACAGGGCCTTCTCAGCGGCGATGCGCTCGTTCTCGTCGCCGATGCGCTCCGGGTCGGGCACCTCGGCGCCCAGCGGGAGCCCCTGGCCCGGGTTCGTGCCCCAGGTCACGAAAGGCGTGAGCTCGTCGGCGTTCAGGCGCACCTCGGCGTCGAAGACGGCGTCGTCGTCGGTGCGGAGTTCGCGCCAGTTCTCGACGGCGGCGTCCCAATCGGCGCCCTGCGGGGCGTGCGGGCGGCCCTTCAGATACTCGAACGTCGTCTCGTCCGGCGCGATGAGCCCGGCGCGCGCGCCGGCTTCGATGGACATGTTGCACACCGTCATCCGGGCTTCCATCGACAGCTTTTCGATGGCCTCGCCGCGGTACTCGAGGACGTAGCCCTGACCGCCGCCGGTGCCGATCTTCGCGATCACCGCGAGGATGACGTCCTTCGCCGTGACGCCGGGGCGCAGTTCGCCATCGACCGTGATCGCCATCGTCTTGAATGGACGGAGCGGCAGGGTCTGCGTGGCCATCACGTGTTCGACCTCGGAGGTGCCGATGCCGAACGCCATGGCACCGAAGGCACCGTGCGTCGAGGTGTGACTGTCGCCGCACACCACGGTCATCCCCGGCTGGGTCAGGCCCAGCTGCGGGCCGATGACGTGCACGATGCCCTGCTCGGCGTCGCCCATCGGGTGCAGCCGGACGCCGAACTCCTTGCAGTTGGCGCGAAGGGTGTCGACCTGGGTGCGGGACACGGGATCCGCGATCGGCAGCTCGATGTCGATCGTCGGGACGTTGTGGTCCTCGGTCGCGATGGTGAGGTCGGGGCGGCGCAGTTTCCGGCCCGCCAGGCGGAGTCCGTCGAACGCCTGAGGGCTGGTGACCTCGTGCAGCAGGTGGAGATCGATGTAGAGCAGGTCGGGCTCGGCCCCCTCGCCGCGCCGCACCAGGTGCGACTCCCACACTTTCTCGGCCAGTGTCCGGGGCATTTCCGGCTCCTCACATGCGGTGAAATCGGTACTTCCCACCATCTGGACATCTCAAACTTCGGGAAGATAGTATCGGCTTGTGGGACAGCATAGCGGTATCGGAGTACTCGACAAGGCCGTGGCCGTGCTTCAGGCCGTGGCCGAAGATCCTTGTGGCCTGGCGGAACTGTGCACGCGGACCGGTTTGCCGCGCGCGACGGCGCATCGGCTCGCGGTCGGCCTCGAAGTGCATCGCCTGTTGCGCCGCGGCCCCGACGGGCGCTGGCGTCCGGGTACCGCGCTCGCGGAACTGGCGGGCGGTTCGACCGACCCGCTGCTCGACGCGGCGAGTTCGGTGCTGCCGAAATTGCGCGACATCACCGGCGAAAGCGTTCAGCTGTACCGCCGCGACGGCGTCCAGCGCGTCTGCGTCTCGACCGCCGAGCCGCCGAGCGGGCTCCGTGACACGGTGCCGATCGGTTCACGCCTGCCGATGACCGCCGGCTCCGGTGCGAAGGTGCTCGCCGCGTGGTCGGATCCGCACACGCAGCGCACGATCCTCACCGAGGCGGTGTACGGCGAGCGCACCCTGCTCGAAGTCCGCCGCCGCGGCTGGGCCCAGAGCGTGGCCGAGCGGGAACCCGGTGTGGCGAGTGTCTCGGCGCCGGTGCGGGATTCGACGGGCACCGTCGTCGCCGCGGTGTCGGTTTCCGGGCCCATCGAACGTATAGGGCGTAAACCGGGGGCGCGCTGGGCCGCGGACCTCCTCGCCGCCGCGGACGCGCTCCAGGAGCGTCTCTGAGCCCAAGACGAGTGAAGGCCCCCTGCGGCGGCAGGGGGCCTTCACCGTTTCCGTCCTGAATGGACCGGCGGGCTCAGAACTCGTCGGCCTTGGTGAGCTCGTGTTCGAAGGTGTCGGCGCGCGTGACGAGCGCCTTCAGCGGGTGCTCGAACTCGTCGACCAGGTTCAGGTCGACCAGCGGGATCGTGTGCTTGAGCAGCGCGACACCGTCCACCACGGCCGCGCCGCCGACCGAGTCGCCGCCCGCCAGTTCGAGCAGGCGCCGCAGATCGATCTTGTCCGCCCAGCCGACCGGAGACGAGATCTCCACCCACTCCGCGCCGTCGTGGTCGGGCAGGTGGTGCAAGGTCACCTGCTGGCCGCGGCCGTCGCCGGTGTCGACCCGGAACCGGAGCCAGTCGCCCCGCTCTTCGAGCACCTCGTACCGCGCCCGGACGAAATTGATCACGCCTGCCCAGATGGACACCCTCGTCACCTCTCGGTTTCGCCGCTTCGTGCGCTGTCGAGCATGGCACATCCGGGGCGGCCGGAGTGGCGATGGTCTCGTTCGGGGCGGTTCGAGCCGGGTCAGAGCGGCGCCATCCGGTAACCCGACCCCCGGACGGTGTGGATCAGCGGCGGGTCCTTGAGTTTCCGCCGCAGCCGCGCGATCACGACGTCCAGCACGTTGGACGCCGGATCCGCCATCTCGTCCCACGCGTACCGGATCAGTTCCCGCCGCGAGACCGGCCGCCCGGTCGCGGCCATCAGCCGCTCCATGACGAGATACTCCTTGCGCGTCACGGTGAGCAGCACGCCCGCCCGCGAGATCTGGTGCCTGCCGGTGTCGAGTTCGACGTCGGCGCACCGCAGGATCACCGCCTGCCCGGCCATGTCGCGGCGGCACAGGCTGCGCACCCGCGCGATCAGTTCCGGCATCGCGAAGGGTTTGACCAGGTAGTCGCCGCCGCCGACGCGCAGTCCGTCGATCCGGTCGGCGACGCTGTCGCGCGCGGTCAGGAAGAGCACGGGCAGCGGCCATCCGGCGCTGCGCCGGTTGCGCACGTAGGCCAGCGCGTCACCCGAAGGCAGCATCCGGTCGAACACCGCGCAGTCGTAGGCGTTCACCATCAGCGCCTCGTCCGCGCCGGGCAGGTCGGCGGCGGTGTCCACCGCGAACCCGTCCCCGCGCAGCGCGAATTCCAGCGCCACCCGCAAGTTTTCGTCGTCCTCGGTCACCAGCACCCGCACATCACCACGTTATCGCGCGATGGCCGCCTCCACGTCCGCCACGTGCAACCCGCGCAGTTCTTCGATCGCGGGCATCCGGCCCAGCAGCCGCAAGCGTTGTGACTGAGCCGTGCGCGCCTTCTCGAACAGCAGGCGCGCGTCCCGCGCGTTGCCGAAGTTGACGTCGCCGGAAACACGCCGGAAGTGGCCGGTCAGCACCGGGCCGGCGGCGGGATCGAGTTCGTAGTCCCCGGCGGACGCCATCCGCCCGAAGATGGCGAGCAGTTCGTCCGGGCTGTAGTTCTCGAACTCGATCGTCTTGCCGAAGCGGGACGCGAGACCGGGGTTGGCGGCGAGGAAGTCGACCATCTCGCCGGTGTACCCCGCCACGATCACCGCCACCTCGTCGCGATGTTCCTCCATCAACGGCACCAGGGTGTCGATGGCCTCCTGGCCGAAATCGCCACCGGAGCCGGCGAGCCGCGTCAGCGTGTACGCCTCGTCGATGAACAGGACGCCGCCCTTGGCCTCCTCGAACACCGTCGCGGTCTTCTCCGCGGTGTGCCCGATGTACTGCCCGACGAGATCCCGGCGGGAGACCTCCCGGAACTGGCCGACCGGCAGGACTCCCAGCGCCTTCAGGAGTTTCCCGTAGATCCGCGCGACCGTCGTCTTCCCGGTGCCGGGCGCGCCGGCGAAGATCAGATGGTGCCCGGCGGCGCCGACCGGCAGCCCGGCCCGGCGGCGCCATTCGTTGACCTGCAACTCGTCGACCAGCGAACGGACCTCTTCCTTGACGCCGGGAAGGCCGATCATCCCGTCGAGTTCGGCGAGCATCTCGTCCAGCGCGTCGTCCCCCACGGCGCCGGGGTCCGCGGTGTCCCCGATCGTCGGCGTCGCCCCTTCGGCGATCGCGATACCGGGCTCCGCGGTGTTCGAGACCCGGCAACCGGAGATCTCGCCACCGCAACCGGACGCGAAGGCGATCCCCGGGCCCCGGGTGTCGGTGACCGTGCAGCGCTTGAGAACCGGCACACCGTGGTGCGCGACGGCGATGCCTTCGTGACCGGTGTGCGAGACGGTGCAGCCTTCGACGACCGGCCGGGCGTACTGGTAGACGTAGATCCCCCTCAGCCCGCAACCGGTGACCGTGCAGCGGAGCACGACCGGATCGGCGCCCTGCCCGAGGGTGATGCCGTCGCCCGTCACGTCTTCGACGGTGGTGTCCTCGATCCGCCCTGGCGAGCCGTCGACGAGGATCCCCTGCTCCGCACCCGAGATCACGCAACCGCTCACGGTGAACGCCGTCGTGCCGCGGATCGCGATCGCCGGGCCGCGTCCGCCGGAGACGGTGCAGTCCCGGACCGTGAGTTCCGTGTCGTCGGCCTGGATCGCGGACGCGTCGCCCGCCAGGACTTCGATCCCTTCGAGGACGAGCGCTCCGCCGGTGACGCGGAAAACGGGCCGTTCCGCGCCCCGGCCGTCGACGACGACGGTGGCGCCGTCCGCCGCGGCCAAGGTCACCCGGAGGCCGGAGAGCTCGACGGTTTCCGCGTATTCACCGCCCGCGATGGTGATGACGGCGCCGTCGGACGCCTCCGTCAAAGCGTCGCCGATGGTCGGGTACGCGCCCGGCCGCCGGGCCACCAGCAGGACACGGCCGGGAGTCGAGGTCGTCATCAGCCCACCTTCGCCATCAGCCAGCCGCGGTCGACGGCCTTGGCGCCGGCCTGGAACCGGCTGCGGGCGCCGAGCCGGTTCATGATGTCGGCGACCATCCGGCGCACCGTGCGCACCGAGACACCGAGGCGGGCGGCGGCGGATTCGTCGGTGGTGCCGGAGAAGAGCAGCGTCAGCAGCTCCTGCTCGCGGCAGGTCAGGATCGAGGCGTTCCCGTCGTCCGGGAGGTCCAGCGGGACTAGCGGGGCGGCGGCCTGCCAGATCCGCTCGAACAGCCCGACCGTAGCGGTGACCACGCCGGGCAGCCGGAACACCGCGGAACCGGCCTGCCTGCCCTCCGCCGGGAGCACGACCGAGGTCCGGTCGATCACCAGCGCGTCCATCGGGACCTCGGCGTCGGTCCGCACCTCGGCGCCGGCCCGCGACATGCGGTTGAGCGCGCCGGACATCCGCGCGGAATCGGGGAAGAGCACCTTGTGCCGCACGCCGGGCCGCACGCCTCCGAGCGCGATCCGCTGGAACGCGGTGTCCGTTCCCGTGCTCATGACGAGCACCTCGCCGGTCGCTTCCGCGAGCAGCTCGCCGAGCCCCGCCCGGTCGCTGCCCGGGCCCGTTCCCGTGACCAGGCTGAGCTGGCCGGTCTGCACGGTCATCGCAGGTACCTCCCTCTTCCCCCGGCGCGGTGCCGCCGACGACGTCCTGTTCATGCCAGTTCCCCGCCACCGGGGCGGCCGCGGGCACCCGACGCGTTAGCGTTCAGGGGCACCGGGAACTGCATGCGTCTACTTTCGCTGTCCGAACATGAGGTTTTGATGACACGGGTGATGGTCGTCGAAGACGACGAGAATCTGCGGCTCGCGCTGGTCACGCAGCTCCGCGCGGCCGGCTACGCCGTCGACGAGGCCGGTGACATCGCGACAGCGGACCGGCTGCTGCGCGGAACCCATCACGACTGCGTGGTGCTGGACCGGATGCTGCCCGACGGCGACGCCATCGAGTACGTCCACATGCGACGGCAGCTGGGCTGGCGCGCGCCGGTGCTGTTCCTCACCGCCCGCGACGCGCTCGCCGACCGCGTGGCCGGCTTCGAGCACGGCGGCGACGACTACCTCGTGAAGCCGTTCGTGATGGCCGAGCTGACGGAGCGGGTGGCCAACCTGTGCCACCGCTCGGCCTTCGACCGGCCCTCGGTGCTGCACCACGAAGACCTGGTGATGGACTGCGCGCGGCGCGAGGTGCGCCGGGCGGGCGTGCTGCTCACCTTGACCAACAAGGAGTACGCGGTGCTCGAATACCTGCTCACCAGGGCGGGCCTGCCGGTGCAGCGGGCCGACCTGATCGAGCACTGCTGGGACGCGCAGGCCGATCCGATGTCCAATGTGGTCGATGTGGTGGTGAAGCGGTTGCGCCGCAAGCTGAAGGAACCCGAACTGATCCACGCCGTCCGAGGCCTCGGCTACCGGCTGGGCTCGCGGTGAACACCCACTCCTCGGCCGATCGGCTGCGCAGGCTGCGCTGGACGCTGACCGCGTTATTCACCGTGATGAACACCCTCGGGCTGGTCGTCTTCGCTTGGCTGCTCATCGCCGAGGACGGTGACCAGGGCGAGGAGCGGATCGACGCCGCGCTGACCCAGGTCACCTCGTCGGTCAGCAGGCAGGTCGCCTACGACGACGGCACCGTCGGGTTCGGCCTGGTCAACACCGACGTGCTGAACGACCGCTGCCCCCAGTTCGCGATCCTGCCCGGCGGGGCGCCCGCGTTCCAGCCGCACTTTTCGCGGGCGAACTGCGTCCCGATGAGTGTGCAACTGCTGAACGGGCTCGCCACCGAGGCGGTGAAGACCGGCAAGCTGGTGCAGGGGCATCAAAAGGCGTCGAACGGCGACATGGTCAAGGTCCGCGCCGAACCGCTGCGCGACGGTGACGGCAAGACCTTCGCGGCCGTCGTCGCGGTGCAGTCCACCGAGGCCGAGGATTCCGCGCACACCACGTTCACGCTGCTGGTGATCGGCGGCACCGTGCTGCTGGTCGCGATCCTGGGCTTCGCGGGCCACCTGTTGTCCGGGCGCTCGATCCGCCCCGCGGCCGCGGCCTTGCAGCAGCAAGAGGTCCTGCTCGCCGAAACCGCGCACGACCTCCGCACCCCGGTCGCCGCCCTGCGCGCGCTCGCCGAAACCGCGATGGCCAACCCCGCGCAGTCGGCGGAACTCCTGCCGCGCACCGTCCGCCTCGCCGCGAGAATGGGCGGGATCATCGACGACCTCCTCGTCCGCGCCCGGCTGGCCGCCGGTGTGGAACAGCTGAGCATCCAGCCGATCTGGCTCGATCAGCTGGTGGTGGGCATCGTCGAGGACACCGCGACCGAAAACGCCGAAGTCACCGTCACCGCCGCGCCCACCAAGGTCAACGCCGATCCCGCGCTGCTGCAACGAGCGATCGGCAACCTTCTAGACAACGCCATGCGCTACGGCCGCCACCCGGGCTCGAAGGCGTTCGTGCACCTGACCGTCGCCGGCGGCACCGTGACCGTCGCGGACCACGGCCCCGGTATCGACACCGCGCTGGCGGGCGAGGCGTTCGACCGGTTCGCCAGCACCGGCGGGTCTTCCGGGCTCGGGCTGTCGATCGTGCGGTGGGTCGCGCAGGCACACGGCGGCACGCTCGCGGTGTACAACGCGGACGAGGGCGGCGCGATCTTCGAACTGCGGTTCCCGGTCAGCCCGAACTGACCGTTCTGCCGAGTGGCGAGGCAAACGTGTCCTGTCGGGTGTCAACGCCCTTCACTGCCCGGCGTTCGCCGCGATCGGTGGGTCATACGCTCCTCGTGGGCGGCGGAGGCTCGAAGGTGTCCTGAAAGCCACTTTCAGGACACCAGACGTCTCGAAAGTGGCTTTCGCGACACGGCCCTCGTGTCACGCCGCCGTTGCCTTGCCCCTCAACAACCCGGCTCGACGGCGGTACCCCCCAGCAGCGACCGGAACTCGAAGGAGGGCGGCTCTCCCGCGTCGCGACGCGCGAACTCCTGCGCCCAAAGGGCGAAGGTCCGCGTCCACATCGAGTGGAGGAGGGCGTGCTCCTCCGGTTCGAGGCGCCGCGACTCCTCCCTCGCCTTGTCGTAGACGGCCTGGATGGCATCGTAGATCGCGAAGATCGGCCCGTCACCGCGAAGTGCCCGTGAACGCTTGATCTCGGTGAGTTCGACGTAGCCGGCCTCGTCCAGCACCGTGACGTCCTCTCCCATGGCGAACAGCACCTCGTGGACGTGCGAGGCGTCCTCGTCGATCCGTCCGGTCCTCAGGTTGAGAAGATGACCGGTCAGGCCACCGTCCGGAGTTCCGTCGACCCGGTAGGTCAAGCCGTGGTAACGGAAGAACATCGGCAGTTCGTCCGCCAGCGGGTTCTCACTCACGGTCTTTCCCTTCGTAGTCTTCGCGGCCGTCTTCGTCGTCCGCGGTCATTCCCCGGTTCGTCGCCTCCTGGAACAGTTCCCGTTCACGCCTGAGTATCAGTGCTTCGATCGCCGTCTCCTCCGGAGTCACCGCGCGGTCCTGTTCCCTGCTCACGGCCGCGAAGTCCCGCCGCACCTCGTAGAGGCTGTGTTCGTAGCGTGCCACCTCGTCGATGGACTTCAGATGCAGCCTGAATTCGGCGATATGCCCGCTCGACAGGCGAACGGACATCTGGATGTCCCGATAGCCGCTCTTCTGTGGTCCGGCGAAGCGGTCTTCCAGGTAGACGATGCTGATCGGCGACCCCTCCGAGGCCAGCCGGGCATGCAGGACCGCCAGTGCCCGGTAGACGTCGGCGACGGTGTCGAACCGCACGAGGGCACCGACCACGTCGGTCAGCACGGAGCCCGTGCCGTCGTCCTTCGCCAGCTTGTCCAACGCGCGCACCCTGCTCTTGACCTTGTCCCGGTACTTGGCGACCCCGCCCGCCTCCGCCGCCAGCCAGTCCGCCAGTTCGTTCAGCTCGTCCTGGTTCGAGCGCCACGACTCCTCCAGCCCGGACAGGAACTCGTTCTGATAGGCCAGGAGCTGCTCCGGCGTCGAACCGGCGGGCGGGGCGTAGCCGGACTGGCCAGGCTGTACACGCCGGTCCTGCTCGGGAATCCCGGACACCGCGTCCTCTACCGCCTGACGCTGGAAATCGGTCAGTTCGATCGGACCGGGCCGCGGTGTCTCCCGGTGTTCGCGAAGAATGTCCTCCGCACCTCTGGCTTCCAGTTCGGCCAGCGATTCCAGGACGATCTCGACCGCCTCCGGATATTGGAGCACGTTTCCCAGCGTCTGCGGCCTGGCCAGCAGGGAGTTCAGCAGGAACGGTGTCCGGAGAAGCGTTTCCACGAACTCCGGATGCCGTTGCAGCAGCTTGGCGATCGCGTCGCCGATATCGAATGGGACACCGTCGACCTTGATCCGCGAGTCCGGGTCCCGACGGCTGATCTCGTTGCCCCGCTGCAGCGCGTCTTGGACGTCGGCGCGGCCGAGGAACTCCGCCGTTTCGTCCCGGCCGGGGTTGATCACCGCGTCCAGGGAACTGGGCGTACCCGGGCTCCCCGGCCCGGATTCCGCCGACGGCAGGTTGCCCGGCGCCGGAACCTCGACCGGTGCCGACGCACCGGGAGTGAACCTGGCCCACCCCTTGCCGCCGGGGAATCCCTGCACCCGCAGCGATCCGTCCGGCATCACGTCCAGCCTCGCCATCGGCGCGATCACTTCGGCACCCAGCGCGTCGGCGTACCGTTGCGCCCAACCGGACGATCCGGAATGGCAGGAGTTCAACTGGACCGGGCGCCCAGGTGTGTAGTACGGACTGGCCAGCGTCGCCTCGGCCACCTGCTCGGGGCTGAGCATGAAGATCTCTTCGATGTCCCGCATCTGCTCTTGGGTCAGGCGGCTGTCCACGGTCAGGCTGAGGCCGGGGATCGGGTGGCCGTTCCCGCTTCCGTGCAAAGTGACCACGTAGGCTCGCGCGCCGTCCGGGCGCTGGGCGATCATCACCCGCATATGCGCGTTACGGGTGGTCATGTCGTCACCGATCGACATCCCGCCAGGCGCATAGAGAACGCCCTCCCCGGTGACCACGGCTCCGTCCCATGGCCCAGGAGCGACCTTTCGCCGGGCTTCGATCCACCGTGAGCCGCCCACTTCGTCGTGCCGTGACGCGCCCATCGTCGCGGGGCCGGGTGACTCGCCGAAGGTGATCTCCCCGGTGTCCGGATCGATCCGTGCGGTCGTGTACCGGCCGTTCGGATCACGGGGTGGCAGGCCTTGCGGACGACGACGGCGAGGGCCCTGTTCGTCGGTGTTCCGCGGCCGGATGACGTCGGAGGGCCCGCTCTTGGGCGGTTTGAGCTCGAGGGCGCTGTCGATCGTGTTCGGGACTCCGAGGAGGCGCACGGCGAGAAGGATCCCCATGAGGATGCGGCGCCCGGAGGACAGCACAGGGGCGTTGGCCGCTTCCATCGCCCGTTCGATCGCGTCGGGTTCGTTCGGGCTCGCGGGAATCTCACCCGGAGGCCCCGGCAATGGGCTCGGGAGGGCACCCGGCGGCGCGGCCGGATCCCCCGGACGCAGGGTCTCCGTCTCGAAGAGACCGCGAGCGAAGGTGTTGCCGCGATGGACCCGGTCCCGGCCGGGTGTGCGGCTCCCGGTGTTGAGGTCGTAGGCGTGCACGACCACCGGCTGCCCGTCCACGACGAAATCGAGCGTGAGGTTGGGGACCACCCACCCGGAGTAATGCGACGGTCCGCCCGGCGCACGGCCCTGCCCGTCGAGGGAATACGACGGTGAGGTGCGCAGCCGGAACCGTCCGAAGTGGTCGCCGAGGATCTCCTGTTCCCTGGCGACGACCTCCTCTGCGAAGATCTGCTGGATGAAGATCCCCCTCAGCGCGGGGGTCATCGAGTCGTTCCTGACGTGTTCGGCGATCTTGCGGGCCCGCTCGGACTCGGCGGGAACGAGCCCTTCCGCGAGCTTCGCGAATTCGCGGGCGGCGTGGTCGGCGGTCTCCTGCAACGCGGACCGGATTCGCGAGCGAACCCAGTGGGCCTCCAGGATTCTGGCGACGTCGCGGACGCGGACCGGCCGCGAATCGGCGGGCAGCAAACCTTGTTCGAGCAGGATCAGGCGCAAGTCGTTCCACGCCAAGCCCGCCTCGGCCATCAGCGTGCGGAGCGCGGTCTCGCTGCGGAGACTGAGGAGCAACCGACTCCGCGTGAAGTCGTGCTGGGGCAACGGATGCTCTTGCCGGGCCGGATTGCCCGGGTGGTAGAACCGCTCCGCGTGCGAGGAGGGTTGCACCGGCGGCCCCGGCGGTGGTCCGGGAGGGTTGCTTGGCGGCCCCGCGGGTGGCGACATGTCGACGTCCACGTCGCCGGTGCCCAGGGTGAACCGAGCTCGGCCTCGCCATGGCGGGTTCTCGGGATCGTCCGGTGGAGGGCCCGGCTTACCGGACTGGTCCGGGTCCGCCTCTTCTTCATGACGTTTGCGGATCAGTTCCACCGGGCCGCTCTTGGGCGGTTTGGTCTCCATGGCGCTGTCGATCGTGTTGGGCAGGCCGAGGAGCCGGACGGCGATGAGCACTCCCATGAGGAACCGCCGCCGGAGCGAGATCGCGCCGGCGGTCTCCGCCTCCATCGCCCGGCGGATGGCCTCCGGATCCTCTTGCCCGGCACGGGTTTCGTCGGCCAGCGGATTCCCTGAAGCAGCGGGTGGCAACCCCTGGGGACCTGGCGGATTCGGGGAGGCGGCGGCGGACGGTCCGTCCGGATCCCGCCGGGCGACGACGGTGAACCGCAGGCCGTTCCACTGGAGGACGGCGTCGGCACCGGCGGCGATCGCGCCGTCGACCTCGCCGGTCAGTTCGTTGCTGAACACGGCGATGACCAGCGCATCGGGGCCCGCGTCGCGCCGGTGCTTTTCGATCTGCTTGACGATCGACGTTTCGCTGTTCGCACCGACGTTCTTGACCTCGAACCGGACCTCGACGGGGTTTCCCTCGTGTGCGCTGTCCTCGAGCACTCCGTGGACATCGATGTCGGTGTCACTGGTCTTGATGCCGAGCCCGGTGACCCGCAGGCCGGTCAAGCCCAACTCGGCGAGCTGGTCCGGGGTGAGCTCGGTGAGGGCGAGAGCCACCCGGAGCTCGCCTTCGAGGCCGGTGAGATTCGCTTGGTCACCGTTCAGCTGTTCCCGGGTCGCCGGGGCGCCCTCGGCCAGCAGCCCGAGGGCACGCTGCAGATGCTTGCGGACGCTTTCGCCGATCTTGTCGAGACCCGGCACCCCGTTGACGGCCAGATGGTCGAGGATCTTGCGGAGATGGGTTTCCAGCGTCAGCGGCAATTCGGCGTTCTTGCCCTCGGCTTCGGCGGTCTCCGTCAGCTCGGCGCTGAGCCCACCGAGCTTCCGCAACTCGGTTTCGGCCACCGCCCGGCCATACGGACGCGGCTTCTTCGCGGCCACTTCGCGGATCGCGGCGCCGGCCCTGGCGGTGAACACCTCCAGTGGTGTCACCCGCGACATCCCGGCCGCCCGGTTCGCCAGCATGGCCCGGATCTGTTCGGCGTACAGGGCCTTGAGCTGCTCTTCGAGCGGACGGGTGGTCCGGTCGCGAGGAATCAGTTGCGCGAGAACACTCTTGAGCAGGCCTTCCAGTTTCCTGCCCGCGACTGCCGGGCCGGCCTCGCGGACGGCTTCCTGGACGTCCGGCGGCAGACCGTCCCACGCCTCCTCCACCTCGGGCGACAGGTCATCGGGATTCTCCGGGGGTGTTTCCTCGTTTTCGTTCCGCAACGGGCCGTTCTTCCCGCCGGACGCCCGCGGGGACGACGCCGGGACGAAAACCGGTGCCGAGGGAAGGACAGGCTCTTCCCCCGGAGTCGCCGGTTCCGCCGGATCACCTTCGGCGGGACCGTCAGGGTCGTCCGGTGGCCCCTGCTCATCGGGAACCTCGGCGGGCAGTACGGGTACGTCGGGCGCGGGCTCGGACGGGACCTCCGACGGCGTGGTCTCCCCGTCCTGGCCGGGATCCGTCCCCGGCTCGGACCGGTTCGGTTCACCCTCCGTCGGTTTCGCGTGCGGAGTCCTTCCCGGAACGTTGGCAGGGCCCGGCTGCGCCGGGTTGACCGGTGCGGAAGTGCTCTGGCTCGATCCGCCCTGGGCCGGACCCGGTTGAGCGGTGGCGGTCGAAGCTTGGGCATGACCGGGTTGGGCCGTCGCCTGTGTGGAAGCCGCGGGCGTCGAGGCCCCGTGCCCGGACGAGGCTTGTCCAGCACCGGGCTGTGCCGAATCAGGCGTCGTGGACGACACCGATGTCTGCGCCGGCGTACTCGTACCGCTTCGGGACGTGTGCTCCACGGCTGAAGCCGAGGACGAGTGGCTCGACGCTGCCGTACTGGCGCTCCGATCGCTCGCTGAAGTGTCGGTGTTCGCCCGGCTTTCTCCGCCGCTGAAGGTATCGGCGCCCCGGCCGGGTCCCGTCGTCGCTCCGGCCGAATCGGAACCTGTCGACGAGGCTCCCGTCGAAGTCGAGGCACCCGCGTGAGCACCGGCCTCTTGGCCCGCGCCGGTCGCCTGCGATGCACCGGATTCCCCCGCGACCCCCGCGGAGGTGCCCTGTCCCGCACCGACCGTGGCGGTTTCCGGGGCCATCGCTGTGGGTGGAGTCGGACCACCGGGCGGGTTCCCGGACTTCGCCACTTCTCCCGGCCCGGTCGAAACGTCTTGGCCGAAGACGGCGTTGTGCGCCTGCACACCGGCGAGGTGAGCGTTCCCTCGAATGGGGCCGATCGCCCCCGAGGTGAGCCAGTTCTCCTTGATCGACTTCTGGTAACCGGACACGTCGTCCAGCGCGCCCCAGTTCCCGTTCACCATGTTCTCCGCCGCGTAGCTGGAGATCGGTGAGGAGATCGCGTTCGTGGTGAAGGAGCTCACGGCGGTCGAAACGTGCTTGCCGACCGGGTTGTCCAGCGCGTTCTTGCCGACGTCGGTCTTGCGGATCCCCTTGCCGAGCAACGCACCGGGCGTTCCGACCACTGCGCTCACCGGTGCGCCGACCGCTCCCGCGACGGCGTTGGTGAAGCTTTCCTTGACGTTGAAGCCGTCCTGATACCCCTGGGAGATGTTGAGGCCCTGCTCGATACCGTTCGTGAGGACCTCGTCTCCCGCCTCCTTGATCGGGATCATCACGACCTTCCCGGCCTTGGCCGCCCAGTTGCCGAGGCGGCCCCCCAGGCTCGCGATCTTGACCAGGCTCGCGAGCCTGAGCGCCATCCTGGACGCGAACAACCACGGGCCGCCGGGAATGGCGAACATCAGGGCGAAGTCCACCGCCGCGTGGATCAGCTCCGATCGGATCTGATTCCGTGCCCGCGCGACCTGCTCGCCGTACTGATGGCAGAACTCCCCGATCCGGCGCATGCTGGCGGCGAGGTCCTCGTAGCCTTCGCCGCCGCCTCCGTACTGGCCCTTGTTGACCTCACGGATGAGGGCGTACATGTCGTAGCCGTTGGCGTCCGGCCAGGTCTCCTTGATCCGCTCACCCGCGCGGGCGGCGGTCCCCACCGCCAAGTCGAGGGCGTCCGCCCCCGCGATCCAAGCGTCGCCCAGCGCTTTGGCCGTGTCCGGATCGTCGGGCGGCCAGATGTCGTCGATAACCCCGCCTGCCGCGTTCCACGCGCTGACGGTCCAATCCCACAGAGTGCCGCCGACACCGGCGGCCGCCTCGCCGACGCCCGAGAACGGGAGATTCACGGAGGGATAGGACATCGCCTTCGCCCGCTCAGGTTCCGAGGATCTGGGTCGCCTCGGTCTGACCGTCCTCGTAGACGTTCGCGCCGGTTCTTCCGTTGGTCGCCACGTTCCCGTAGTTCACGGACACGGAATCGGCGCTCTTGAGCAAGAGAGGGGTGTTGGTCTTGCAGTCCTGGAACATTTCCCCCATCTTCCCGCCGCCCAGTTGCTTCGTGAGCTCTTCGATCGTGCCGCGCAAAGGCGCCCACTTCGTCTGGAAGCCGGACCCCGCGGCACTCAGCGCGTCCAGTTCCCGCCTTGTCTCCTCGAGGTAGATGTCGATCCGGCCGTCACCGTTGCGGTCCGTCGCCACGCCGCTCACCGCCCGCCGGCGCGCTCGTCGAGCCGGTGCAGCAACGGCCCGAACCGCAGATCCGTTCCCTCCGGAGTCGCCCCCTCCGGCAGGAAGCTCGCGGCGATGGCCAGCCCCTTCTCCTGGGAATCGGCCGCCGCCCGGTGCATGGTCTCGGTGATGCTCTCCGCCAGCGCGGCCGAATCCAAGGTCCGGTAGACACGAGGGTCCAGCCACAGCTCGATCAGCTCACCCGCGCCGCCGACCGTCACACTGATCAACCCGTCGCCGGAATCCGCGGTGACGCGGATCCCGGCCATCCGTTCCTGCATAGTCCGGACGTCCTCGGCAAGCCGTTCGTAGTCGGCGTACATGTCCGCCCCCGGAAACAGCGCTTCCACGGCACCTCCTAGATCGCTTACGGCCAGTCTTGCCTCCGAACCGAGCGCGAACGACGCGGTGGCCGCTTGCGGCCACCGCGTCGTTCCGGCTCATGACCGGATCGACGATGGCGGAATGAGACGACTCCGGATGTCCGCCGTCGCCGCCGTGGTGGCCGCGACGGCCGTTCAGTCCTTCGCCGGTGCGGGGACGGCGCACGCGGCGCCGCCGCCCGGTGCCTGCCGGGACCCGGAACCCGCGCGAGCGGCGGTTCCCGTCCAGCCGTGGGCTCAGCAATCTCTTGCTCCCCAACGGGTTTGGCCGTACAACCGCGGCGCGGGAGTGCTGGTGGCGGTGGTCGACTCCGGGGTCGACGCCGACCACCCACAGTTGGCCAGGCCGGGCAAGGTGCGCGCGGGCCGGGATTTCTACCTCGCCGGTGCGCTGCCGGGAGCGTTCGACTGTGTGTCGCACGGCACCGGGGTCGCGGGGATCATCGCAGCCGATCCGGTAGCCGGTATCGGTTTCCACGGGATCGCACCGGACGCGGAGATCCTGCCGGTGCGGATCAGCGACCGTGACGTCGGCAGCCAGGGCGAGTCCCTGCGGATCGATCCCCAGGTGGTCGCCAACGGAATCCGCTACGCCGCCGACCAGGGCGCCAAGGTGATCAACCTGTCCCTCGCCGGGCACGAGGATTTCGCCGTCATCCGGGACGCGGTCGCGCACGCCGTGGCCAGGGATGCGCTCGTGGTCGCCGCCGCGGGCAACACGCAGCGCGACACGGCTTCCGAGATCCCCTCCTTTCCCGCCGCCTACGACGGGGTGCTCGGCGTCGGCGCCGTCGACATCGACGGGGCGAGGATGTCCGGCTCGCAGGTCGGCCGGTACGTGGACCTCGTCGCGCCGGGCGCCAAGGTGCTGGCGCCGACACGAGTGGGCGGGCACGCGTACGCCGACGGCACGAGCTATGCCGCGCCGTTCGTTTCCGGCACCGCCGCCCTGGTCAGATCGGCCTGGCCGCGGCTGTCCGCCCCGGAGGTGGCGCGCCGGCTGATGGCGACCGCGAACCCGGCGCGCGGCGGCCTCGGCAGCCCGGCGTTCGGCGCCGGCCTGGTCGATCCCTACCGGGCGGTCACCGATGGGCTGGACACGGCGAACCCGGCCGCTTTGCCCGCGTTCGTCCCCGCGCCACCGGACCAGGCACAGCTCGATCTGATCGCCGCGCGGGAAGAGACGGGCACCGTGGCGAAATGGCTCACCGCCGCGGTATGCGGCGCGATCGTGCTCGCCGCCCTCGTGGCACTGGTGCTTCCGCGCGGTCGCCGTCGTGGCTGGCGGCCCGGCCTCGCGGCCCCCGTCTCCGCCGAACCGAAGGTGGACGAACCGCCGGAACAGATCTTCCTGATCTCCGGGAGATGACCCAAAACCGAAGCCCCGGCGCGAGATTCGCGCCGGGGCTTCGGTATGACCGATCGTCGCTAGGAGTTGACGATGTTGCTGACCCGGGCTTCACAGCTCTGGCCGATGTGTGACACGTTGCCGTAGTCACAGCCGCTCTGGTTCATGCCGTCGACGTGGTAGCCGGTCCGCTTCTGCATCAGGGCGAACTGCTGGCCCATCTCCTCGGCGTTGTTCCCGCCCCAGCCCGCGCCGATGGTGTTGCGCATCCTGGCGACCTGGTCCTCGGCCGCCTGCCCGATCTGCGCCGCGGTGTTCTGGATGTCCCGGCCGGCCGTGTCCATGGCCTCGTAGACGATCTTGAAGTGATCTCCGCCGTTCATAAGCCCGTCCTTTCGGAGCTAGGGGTTGATACCGCTGTCGATGGCGCCGCCACCGGCGAAGTTCTGCTTGGCGAACGTCTGTGCCGCGTCGCCTTGGAAGCCACCGGTGACGTTCACCACCGAACTGCCCTTTTCGACCAGTGACTGCGCGAAGGCGTGCACCTGGTCGTAGATCTCGGAACGCCCTTGATTCTGAGACAAGGCCGCGTTCTGAACGATCCCCGCGAGGCCACCACTGATGTTGTCGTAGTCCCGCCCCTGGTGGGACCGGTGCGCGCTGAGCTGATCCTGCTGACTGCTGTCGGTGTTGTTGATCAGGTTCTGCACGATCCCGAAGTCGAAATCGACCAATCCGCCGTTGCCCATCACCCCTCCGTTTCTTCAGTCGCTTTCCTGACAGAGATCAGCTAACCCCCGGAGCGGGTGGATTCGACCGGTGCGGCACGTTCCTGCCATCGCCCCCGGCGGAAGCCGTTGTTCGCGAACGATCGGTGAGTATGGCGACAGTCGTGGTGAAGAGGCCGACCCGTAAACCGGCGCCGGAGATGCCGGCCGGTGAACTGCTCCTGCAGGCTCCGCCGGAGATCCCGCCCCCACCGGGGCGGCAATGGACCCAGGTGCTCACGGTGCTACCGATGGTGGCCATGATGGCCGCGATGCTGCTGATGTACTCCGGCAGCATGGCCGGCTCGATGCGGTTCGTCATCTTCGGGATGATGGGCGTCGGCATGCTCGGCATGGTCGCCATGAGCTTCCTGCAGGGCGGCGGCCCCAGCAAACGGGAAATGGGCCACGCCCGCCGCAAGTACCTGCGGCACCTCGCCCAGCATCGCCTGCGGCTGCGCCGTTCGGTGCGTGGCCAGCGCCGCACCATGGAGTACCTGCACCCGGATCCGGCGTCTTTGTGGTCGCTGGCGGCGAGCTACCGGCTGTGGGAACGGCGCAAGGACGACCAGGATTTCGCCATCGCCCGGATCGGGACCGGACCGCAGGCCCCGGCCGCCACGCTCGTCGCCCCGGACACCAAACCACTGGAGGAACTCGAACCGCTGTCCGCGCTCGCGCTGCGCCGGTTCATCGCCACCTATTCCACCGTCGGCAGGCTGCCGATCGCCATCGCGGTCAACGGATTCAGCCGGATCCACCTGCGTGGCGATCGCGCCGCCACACTGGGTCTGCTCCGTGCGGTACTCGCCCAGCTGGTCACCCTCCAGTCACCCGACGACGTACGGATCGCGATCTGCGTGAGCGAAGACCGCCGTCCGGACTGGGAATGGGTCAAGTGGCTGCCGCACGCGTTGCATCCCGAGCGGACCGACGCACTCGGCGCGCTACGGCTGGTGGCGCCGTCGGTCCAGGCACTGGAATCGATGCTGGAAGAGGAACTCTCCAAACGACCGAGGTTCGATCCGGAGGCCGACATCCGCGTACCCGGCCCGCATCTGGTGGTCGTGCTCGACGGTGGCGCCATCGCCGGCTCCGATCACCTGATGACCGGCGGCGGCGTCGAGGGAGTGTCCATCGTGGACCTGACCACCATGCCGCCGAGGGCCTTGGACCGCACCACGGTCGTGCTCGACGTGGACGCCGACGGGGACCTGGTCAGTGAGACCAGTGACGGTGAAGCCCCGCTCGGGCGCGCCGATTTCCTCGGCGTGGTCGCGGCCGAGGGGCTTGCCCGGCAGCTGGCCCCGTTACGGCTGACGGCCGGGCTGCGGGGAGACACCCCGATGAGCACAGAGCTGGGACTCGCCGAGCTTCTGGACCTGGGTGACCCGTACGAGTTCGACCCCGCCGACACCTGGGAGCCGCGGCCGAACCGGGACCGGCTGCGGGTCAAACTGGGCATCCAGGCCGACGGTGTCCCGATCGAAATCGATCTCAAGGAGTCCGCGCAGGACGGGATGGGGCCGCACGGGCTGCTGATCGGCGCCACCGGTTCCGGCAAGTCCGAGTTGCTGCGGACCCTCGTGCTCGCCCTCGCCGTGACACATCCCCCCAGTTCGCTGAACTTCGCGCTGGTGGACTTCAAGGGCGGCGCGACCTTCACCCGGCTCGACACCCTCCCGCACACCAGCGCGGTGATCACCAACCTCGCCGACGAGCTGCACCTCGTCGACCGGATGACCGACGCGATCAACGGCGAGCTGATCCGCCGCCAGGAACTGCTGCGCGCGGCGGGCAATTTCTCTTCGCTGCGCGACTACGAGAAGGCGCGTGCCGCGGGAGCCCCACTTCCCGAGGTGCCGACCCTTCTGGTGATCTGTGACGAGTTCTCGGAGCTTTTGTCCGCCAAGCCGGACTTCATCGACATGTTCGTCCAGATCGGACGTGTCGGCCGTTCGCTGGGCGTTCATTTGCTGCTGGCCTCGCAACGGCTCGAAGAGGGCAGGCTCCGCGGCCTGGAAACCCACCTGTCGTACCGGATCGGCCTGAGGACCTTCTCCGAGATGGAGAGCAGGGCCGTGCTGGGTGTCACCGACGCGTTCAAGCTGCCGCGGGCACCCGGGCACGGATTCCTCAAGGTCGGCACCGACCAGATGGACCGATTCCGTTCCGCCTACGTCTCCGGGGTGTACCAGCGCGCCACCGGTGGCGGTGTCACCGCTTCCACCGGGGAGCAACTGGTGCTGCAGGAATACACGACGAGCTACCTCGGCGCCGAGATCGACACGGGCGAAGAGGAGATGGACGACCAAGCAGCGGAGAACGACGCCGCGGTCGGCGAAACCCTCCTGGACATCCTGGTCGACCGGTTGGCAGGCCAGGGCGTGCCCGCGCATCAGGTCTGGCTGCCGCCACTGGCGGATTCGCCCACTTTGGACGGTTTGCTGCCCGAACTGGTCGTCCATCCGCAACGAGGTCTCACCGTCGACCCGACCACGATGGCGGGGTCGCTCCGGCCGGTGCTCGGTACGGTGGACCGGCCCTTCGAACAACGTCGCGACCCGCTGGTGCTGGATCTCTCCGGCGCCGCTGGGCATGTCCTGGTCATCGGCGCCCCTCAGACCGGGAAGAGCACCATGGTGCGCACGCTGGTCACCAGTCTCGCGCTCACGCACACTCCCCGTGAGACACAGTTCTACTGCCTCGACTTCGGCGGCGGCACCCTGGCTTCGATCGCCGGGCTGCCGCATGTCGCCGGTGTCTGCGGCAGGCTCGACACCGGTGCCGTGCGGCGGACCGTCGCCGAAGTCGCCACTCTGCTGGCACAACGCGAGCGGATGTTCGCCGAGCACCAGATCGACGGCATCGTCACCTACCGGAGGCTGCGAGCCGAGGGACAGTTCGCCGAACAGCAGCACGGCGACGTCTTCCTGGTGGTGGACGGCTGGCAGACACTGCGAAACGACTTCCCCGATCTTGAGGAGACGGTCGGCGACATCGCCGCGCGCGGTCTGTCCTACGGCGTGCACGTGGTGGCGGCCTGTTCGCGCTCGTTCGATCTGCGGATGAACGTCCGGGACCTGTTCGCCAGCAGGCTGGAACTGAAGATCGGTGATCCCATCGACTCCGTCATCGACCGGCGCGCGGCGATGAGCGTTCCGCCCGACGCTCCGGGCCGCGGAATCTCCATGAGCGGGCATCAGATGCTCGTGGCGCTTCCCAGGATCGACGGCGTCACTGATACGGACGATCTGTCCAGGGGTGTGAACGAACTCGTCGAGGCGGTCAAGGCCGCGTGGCCAGGCGCTCCCGCGCCTTCGGTGCGGCTACTGCCCGGCGTGTTCCCGTACGAGGAACTCCCCGCGAAGGACGAGATCACCGGGACGGAGGCGGGGCTCGCGGTCGGCATCCACGAGCACGACCTCTCCCCGATGCGGCACGACTTCGCGGCGGACCCGCACTTCTTCCTGCTCGCCGACACCCAATGCGGAAAGACCTCCTTCCTGCGGACGCTGGCCCGCCGGATCGAAACCACCTACCAGCCCTCGGAAGCCCGGATCGTGCTGGTGGACCACCGGCGCGGGCTCCTCGGCGAGATCGGCGACGAATACCTTCTCGGCTACGGCACCAACGACTCGCACAGTGCCGGGCTGATGACCGAGGTCGCCGCTTCGCTTGCCAAGCGGCTTCCGGGGCCGGACGTCACACCGGAGCAACTGCGGGCCAGGAACTGGTGGCACGGGCCGGAGATCTTCGTTCTGGTGGATGACTACGACATGGTGGCCACCCACGAGAACCACCCGCTGATGCCCCTCCTGCCGCTGGTCGCGCAAGGCTCGGACATCGGCTTGCACGTCGTGCTCGCCCGCCGTTCCGGTGGTGCCGGCCGCGGACTGTTCGAACCCTTCCTCACCCGGCTGAGGGAAGTCGGTACCCCTGGCCTGATGATGTCCGGTGACCGCGACGAAGGTCCGCTGCTCGGCGGGATGCGTGCCCAGGTACTGCCGCCCGGCCGCGGCTGGCTGATCGACCGTCGTGGGCACAAGGGCCTGGTCCAGCTCGCGTGGCTTCCGCCGCGGCATCCCTGAGGTATGGCCGGAAGCTGCCGGAGGCCCCACCGGGGCTCGTGGTCGTGTTTGGCTTTCGGTGCACGACTGGGTTTTCGCCGCTGTTCCGGGAGGAAACATGGGAATCAACGCTTATCTGCCCGCCATCCAGAAGTTCGCCGACACGGTCTCGCAGCAGGCGTCGAGCCCGCCGAGTATCGACCGGCCGTTGAACGACGGCTGCGGTGAAATGGCGGAATGCGGGCTGCTCGCCACCGCCGACCGGGAAAGCACCGAGGCTCTGCGGAATTTCCTGACCGCCGCCGAGAAAGGTGTCCGCGGGTACATCTCCATCGCACGGCAAAGCCTGAGCACCTATCAGAACGCGAGCGAGGCCGCTGTCTGGGAGCTGACGAAGAGGTCACGTCCGGACGAATCCCGTGTCCCTGTCGAGGGACTGGCGCCCACCACGCTGGGACCGAGCCCGCTGGCGCCCGTCGCGGTCTTGCAGCCGGGAACGGGCACCGTGATCGACCTCCTGCCGCATTGATTCCTCCGCGCCGAGCAATCCGGGACTTTCGATGAGCTATTGCCAGACCCCGTTCATAGACCAGGTAGGAATTCTCCGGGCCGAAATCGCGCACACCCGGCCCCGGCTCCATGCCGCCAAGAAGATGTGGACGGACGCCGAAAGATGGATCGACCGCACGCACATGATGCTCCGGGACGCGGCGGACGCCGTGTCTTCGGGCTGGCTGGACCGGCCAGGGGAAGAGTTCGTGGATCGGCTGAGGGCCAACTGCCTCTACTCCTTCGGATCGTGGGGAGGTTTGGAAGGGTCGAAGGACACCAAACTCCCCTCGTTCGCGGGCACGCTGTTCGGTCAGCCGGTCGACGGCGGCATCACGGCATCGGGTGTGATCACCCAGCTGGACATGGCCGACGCTCAGCTCGTGGTCGGTGCCTTCGTCGCGGCGGGTGAGATCTCCAAGGTCGAGCAGAACGCCGATTACACGCCTCAGGCCCAGGAGAACCTCGGCAGGAAACTGGACGAAATCGCGACCCAATATCGGGTGACCGCCCAGGCGATGCTCGCTGCCCGCGGCCGCCCCTGGGACGGCCCGAGTGCCGAAGCCGGCTCCGGCCTCCCCGACAACGGCTCGGTACCTTCGGCGGCCGGAACCGGCGGGCCGAACCAGAACGGCGCGCCGGTCGACCCGGGCACACCCGAGGTTCCGGGCGAGCCGAGCCCGCAGAATCCGCAAGAAGACCCCAGCGCGCTCGAACAGGCTTCGAACGCGCTGAGCGCGTTGAGCCAGGCCGCGGAGTCCGCGCAACAGTTACTGGGCAACGGCTCCTCCGTGAACCTGCCCGACCCCAACGCGATCGATCCCGCGGATTGGACGCTTCCGCCCTACGACGGCTCCGCCTATCCGGGGCTCGAAGACCCTCTCGGCGCGCCGGGTGGCTCGGGTATGCCGAGCCTGGCGGGTAGCGGCGGCTTGCCGGGTTCCGGCGGTGGGATGGGCGGCCTCGGCGGTATGCCCGCCATCCCGGACCTGAACGGCTCACCGGGAGGCGCGGCGGCAGGCGTCGGCTCGATGCCCGGGATCGCTTCCGCGGGAACGGCGGGAAGCTCCGGCTCCGCCTCGGGCGCCGGAGGAATGCCGCCACCGATGGTGCCACCCAACGGTGGCGGGAAGAACTCGCCGTCGGGCATCAAACCGGGCGACGCGGAATACACCGGCTCGAGCAGGCAGCGCGGGCCGAAGGGTGGTGGCACCCCCGGTGTCACGCTCCTCGGCCGGTCGCGAGGCGGCGGCACCCGGCCGGCCACGGCGCAACGCAGGTGGGACACCGAGAACGACACCGTCCAGTTGCTCGACGACGAACTGTGGCAAGTGCAGGAAACGACCGATTCGCACGGCAAACCGGCGAAGTACCGCGCCGGACACTGAGGAGGGGGCATATGCCCGGAACCGAGATCAACGGCAACATCACCGCGATGAGCGCGGTGTCCCAGCAACTCAGCGCACCGGACCTGCCACCTTCACTGGCGAGGCTCGGCACCATGCCCAGCCTCGCGGGACTGTTCGAGGGCATCGCGATGTCCGTACTGGACAAGGCCGCGACCGCCAGTATGAGCGCGTTCATGGGGAAGGTGACCGAGGACATCGCGACCTTCTCCGGCAAGACCAGGACGGCCGCGATCACTTACAGCGCCGCCGACGTGGCCAGCGCGCTGGAACTGGCCGGCAAGGCGACCAAGGTCATCAAGCAGGGCGTGGACTTCGTGAAACAGTCCTCGGCCGCCCAGCCCGTCGAAGAGAAACCGTCCACCACCGAACCCTCCGGCGAAAACCCGCCGGCCTCCGTCTGAGGAGCCGAACCATGACCGCCGTTTAC
Source organism: Amycolatopsis roodepoortensis (assembly GCF_024628825.1). Taxonomy (NCBI): domain Bacteria; kingdom Bacillati; phylum Actinomycetota; class Actinomycetes; order Pseudonocardiales; family Pseudonocardiaceae; genus Amycolatopsis; species Amycolatopsis roodepoortensis. Next base: position 7,441,250 of record NZ_CP102415.1, on the reverse strand, counting down.
AACGCGTTCCCCATGGAAGTTCTCATGGGGATGATCCGGGCCGAGTTCGCGAACGTTTCGACCCTTCACGACGCTGCGAGGATGTGGACCGAAGCACGGGCGTGGATCGAGGAAGCGCAAGTACAGCTCAACAGCAGGATCAGCGAGCTCACTCCTGAATGGACGGACAACAACGGCCGCCAGCTCCAGGAGAAGATGGAGCGCTCGGCCGCCGAGCTGAAATTCTGGGGAGACCGCATCGACCTGGCGAAACCCGCGGAGACCTTGACGACGCTGGCGTCCGGGATCACGGAGACGCACGCGACGATGCTGGGGATGGAGGCCGCGTACTCGGCGGCCGTCGCGGCGTCGCTCCTCAATCCGTTCGCCGCCATGGAAGCCCTGGCCATCCAGCAGGCCGCCGGGAGCAAGATGACCCAGCTCGGCGGGGAGTTCGACCTGTCGATGCTGCAGGTGGTCGAAGCGTCCGGGATCAAGTCGCCCGACCATATGGTGCCGACGGCCGCCCCTTCCGCCGAAGGCAACACCCCGGCCGATTTCATCGCGGCCGCCCAGGCCGGCATGGACACGCTGAGCGAATTCCAAGGGCTGGGCGAGTCACTGGGTGCCGGCGGCGGCAGCTCGAACGTCTCCCTTCCGGAAATTCCGGGCTACGACGGCTCTTCCGGTGTTTCGCTCGCCGGCCTCGCTCCGCTGCCGCCCTCGGCGAACGCGCTCTCTCCGCTCGGAGGGCTACCCGGTGGTTCCGGCTCCGCGCCGGTCTCGGCGGGATTGCCGGGCGGTTTCGGCGTCGCGGGCGGTATGGCCGGCCTTCCGGTGGCAGCGAAGCCCGTCGGAGCGAAGAAGGCGCCCAGCCTCGCGTCCGAGGTCCTTCCGGGCACCGCTGCGTCGTCCGGCGCGAAGGCGAGCGCCAGCCCGATGTCGCCGATGATGCCCCCCAGCGCGGGTGGGCAGTCCACCGCGGGCACGCTGCGCCCCGGCTCGAGCGACCAGCCGACGGGACGGAACGGTGCGTCGCGAAGGACGTCCTCCGGCGGTAGCGACGGCGTTCCGGCGAAGCTGCGCGGCCGGGCCGCCAACGGCAATCCCGACGCGGGGTTCACGCTGACGCGCGGACGGCGGCCGGGTGAGTCGGAGTCGGGTTCGGTGCAGATGCTCGACGAAGACCTCTGGCGGCCGACCTCCCGCTGAGCAGATACGTGAAGGCCCCCTTCACTGCGCTGGACGCAGTGAAGGGGGCCTTCACGTCGTTCCCGTAACTCGCGTGTTTGAAGGCGTAACTCGCGTGTTTGGAGGCGTAACTCGTGAGTTACGCCTCCAAACACGTGAGTTACGCCTCGGGACACGCGAATCGCGGTCAGCCGCCCAGGGTCTGGCGCCGCGCGGCGGCCGGGTCCAGGCTCGGGCCTTCGGGCAGCCGCGCGACCAAACCGGCGGGAAGGCGCACCGGGCGCGCCGACGGGTAGCCGAGCATCTTCAGCACGTCGGGTGAAGCCAGCGGGTAGCGGCGCCCCATGTCGGTCACGACGGTCAGCGTTCCCACGGCGGCAGAAGACGACGGCATCGCCTCGACGACGATCGCGCTGCCGGGCGGCACGTGGACGCGGTCCGCGAGCGGGGTCCCGGTGGCGGTCCGGCGGGCGGTGGTGGACATCGGGTCCGCGGCGGGCATCGCGGGGTCGACGGTCAGCGCGGGGGCCGCGGAGCCGTCGCCGAAGGTGGCACACACGGTGGCGTCCTGATCGCGCAGGCGCGCGATGGCCGGGCGGGTCGCGGGTGCGGCGCCCGCGTCGGCGCGGACCGGGTCCAGCTGACGGGACATGGTCGCCAGCGAAGGCGGCAGCGGCACGGTCTTCGGTTCGGCGCCGGGATAGGCGGCGAGCATCTGGGCGCTCGCGCGCTGGACGTCGTACTGCAGTTCGGTGATGGGGCGCAAGGCATCCCGCTCGGCGAGGTAGTGCTGCTGCCCGCCGCCGGAGGTCTGCACCATCAGCAGCATCCCGTTCCGGATGTCGGTCCGGCCGGGCACCGCGGTGGACACCTCGCCCGCGGCCGCCACCGGCAGCGGGCCGATCGGCGTGCCTTCCGGGAGCACGTCGAGCCACGCCCGGCCCACCCGCGCCCATGGTTCGGCGGTCAGCGCGAGCCCGGTGCCGACGGCGCCGTAGTCGTTGATCCGGTGCCGGTGCCCGCGCCACACGACGAACCGGTCGCCGGTCGACGTCGATTCCACCAGCAGCGCCTGGTCTCCCAGTTCCGCGCCGCCCGACGGCGACGCGCCCGCCAGCAGGACCGATTCCTCGATCCGGCTGCCCGCCAGGTCGCTCGCGGGCGCCGAGCACAGCGACCACGATCCGGTGAGCAGCTTTTCCGGGCCGGGCAGGCCGTCCGGCGCGTCGGCGATGCCGATCCGGGGCCCTCGCGGGACTCCGGCGAGTGAATCGCGCGAAACCCGTTCCGTGGTGCCGTGTTCGCCGAGCAGCAACAGGGCGGACGCGTAGTTCGCGACGGGGTGGAGCCGTTCGTCGAGATAGACGTACCGCGTCCCGCTCTCCTTCTCCACGATGACGGCGGCGTTCTTGCGCCAGGCGTTGTTCCCGCCGGGCACGATCATCCCGTAGACCCCGACGCACGCCAGCGCCACGATCGCCAGCGCGACACTGGCGAACGCGGCACCGGACGGCCGCCGGAACGGCGGCTGCTCCGGGTCGGTCTCCCTCGTCACGAGCGCGGAGATGGCGCGCTGCACCAGGAATTGGTACGCCTGCAGTTGATCCCGTTTGGACGCCATGGTTTCAGCCCCCCAGCCCGCGCACGTAGCCGTACAACCCGAGCACCGAACAGGCCACCGGGACGACGGCGATCGTCAGCAGGATCTCGAAGTATTCGGCGATCCGGCCGAGATACGGGTTGGCGGCGCGGGTGCTCAGCACGACACCGGACGCGATCACGCCCGCCGCCACCGCCAGGGACAGCGGCCCGGCCAGGACGAGCAGCAGCGAACGGTCCGCCATGAGCGGGCCCGCCAGCAGGCAGCCGGCGCCGAAGATCCCGGTCACCAGCACGAGCAGCCGTTGCCGCAGGATCGGGTACAACCGCGCCCGCACCAGGAAACCGGCCGCGAGCAGGGCGACGAGCACGACCGCGGCCTCGCTGTCGCCGCGGATCAGCTGCAGCTGGCAGTACATGACGACGATCGCCGCACCGCCCAGCATCCCGGTGAGCAGCGCGTCCGCCCTGGCGACGGCGGCGTGCACGAGATCGAGCGGCGGCTGGGGATCGTCGCGGACCAGGTCCGCGGTCGAGCGCGGCAGCACCGGCATCGGCACCCGGCCGAGCCGCAGCGCCAGCGGCGCGAACGTGGTCGAGAGCACGAGGACCCCGCCGCCGATCACGGCCGCCGACCGGTACCCGGCCAGGTCGTCGAAGGTGGCGAGCCAGCCGCCGAGCACCCCGAGCAGGCCGACGGTGGCGGCGCCCGCGAACAGTTCGGGCGCGGCGATCACCCCGAGATGGCCGACGACGGCCGCGAGCAGCAGCGCCGCGCTGGCCAGCAGCAGATGACCGGCGGACAGCGCGCCGATCGGGTCGTCACCCGCCAGCAGGAGCCCGCCGCCGGCGAAGGCGAACGGAAGCGCGACGGCGGCGAGCACCGCACCGGCACCGGCGTCGCGCAGTGCCCGCGAGAGCAGGACACCGGCGGCCAGCAGCAGCGCGGAGACGGCCAGCGCCCACGCCGCCGGTGACGTCCACGGCGGGCCGGCGCGCAGGACGGCGAGCAGGCCGAACGACACCGCCACCCCGCCGACGGCCAATCCGGCCTGCCGCGTGTGTCGCGGCCCCCAGGCCTTGCCGGTGCGACCGGACCCGGTGGCGATCGCGTCCACCAGGTCGTCGTACTCGGGCTCCGGCCATTCGGCGCGGCGCGGCGTCAGATGGAGGATCTCCCCGTCCCGGACCCGGTGCGCGCCCAGCGTCCGGTCCAGATCGAAGGGTGTCCCGTCGGCGCGGCGCAACTGCCAGCCGCCGCCGGCGACCCCGTCGTCCGCCATCCCCTCGCCCGCCCGCGCGAGCAGGCCGGGGAGGATTTCGGCGACGGACGCGTGTTCCGGCAGCGCCATGTCGATGCGCCGGTGCGGAGTGGTGATGGTGACCCTGACCAGGCCGGCAGTCTGCATGGGAAAAGGGTCGGCCAGCGGCCCGCCCGGCGGGCCCCGGCGGCAGGAACCTGCCGTCGGGAAAGTACTCCGGATCCGGTCTTCTTGCGCGACAATGGGGTCATGAGCATCGAGACAGGAGTCGGCGGACCGAGGCTGCTCGCCCAGGGCCCCATCGCCACCGTCTACGCGGGCCGGGATCCCGCCAGCGGCAACGACTTCGCGATCAAGATGTTCCCCGGCGCCTTCGACCGCGAGACCTCCGCGTGGCTGGAACGCGAGCGGAAGGCGCTGGCCGCCGTGCGTTCGACGCGCTCGGTGCTGCAGATCGACGACGTCCTGACCGACGCGGGCGGGCGGTCCGGCATCCGCCGCGAACTGTGCCCGGGTTCACTCGCCGGTCTGCTGGATTCCGGTGCCAGGCTGGGTGTTCCCGACGTGCTCGCCCTCGGCGCCGCGATCGCGTCGGCGCTCGCCGCGGCGCACGGCGCGGACGTGCTGCACGGCGGGGTGACCCCGCACAACGTGCTGTACCGCGCTTCCGGCGAATTCGTGCTCGCCGACTTCGGGGTGGCCCTGCGGCGGCGATTCCCGCGCGATCCGATGTACGCGGTCGAGTACACCGCGCCGGAAACCCTGCGCGACGACACGCTTTCCCCCGCGTCCGACCTTTATGGACTCGGCGCGGTGCTCTACGCCGCGTTGACCGGGACGCCGCCCTTTCCCCGGCACACCGGGCAGCAGCCCGGCGAGCGGATCCTCCAGGTACTGCGGGAACCGGTCGCGCCGATCCAGGATCCCGGCGTCCCGAGGGAGCTTTCCGCCACGATCCTCCGGTTGCTGGCCAAGGAACCGGCCGACCGGCCGCAGGACGTCGCGTCGCTGGCGCGGTTGTTCACGAAGCTGCGGCAGCCCGGCGGCGAAGTCGTCACCGCGGAACCCGTCGACGTATCGGTCGAAGAGGAAGACGCCGACGTCGAGTTCGACGATTTCGCCGTGGTCCAGCAGCAGCCCGCCGCCCCGTCACCGGTCCAGGTGGTGCAGGCGCCGCCTTCGGGCGGCCGGACCCTGATCCGCGAGTTCAGCGGCCCGCTCAAGACAGAGCGCCGGCTCCCCTGGAAGCCCGTCGCGCTCGCGGGCGCCGGGGTGCTCGCCGCCGGGCTGGCCGTGGTGCCGCTGGTCCTCGGCCCGGCGGAGATCGGCGGGCAGGCCGTCCCGGTCGCGGCCGCGATCCCGCCGCCCGCACCGGCTTCCGCTCCGGCGCCGGACGTCAAACTGGCGCTCGCCCCGCCGCGGGACCAGAGCGATCACGTGCAGCTGAACTGGACCGCGGAAGGCGAACTGGACTTCGTCGTGATCATGGCGGGCGAGCGGCTCGAGACGAAACAGCTCGTCGCCCACCGCCAGCGCAGCCTCGACGTCCCGGTCGACCCGGCGCGCCGGTACTGCTTCCAGCTCAGGGCGACCGACGGCCGCCACATCTACACCACCGAACCGGTCGCGATCCGCGGCGCCCGCTGCAACCCGTGAGCTGCCCGGAACAGGCCCGGCCGTGTCGCGAAAGCCACTTTCGGGACGTCTGATGTCCTGAAAGTGGCTTTCGCGACACGCCACCTTCAGCCCTCTTTACGGCCCTTGACCGGCACCAGGGTCCGCGGCTCGAGTGCCGCCAGCACCCGAGCCGCGAACGGTCTGGTGGCCAGGCCCCGGCGTACCTCGGCGACCTCCTGCCACGCCCGCCGGACCGCGCCGTCGCCCACCGGGACGCCGGACCACAGCGTCACGTCCAGCACCTTGGCCAGCCGGGCGACCGGCTCACGGATCCCTTCCCCGGCAAGCGATCCGGCCGATTCGGCGAGATCGCGCGGGGTCATCCCGATCCGGAACGGCACGCCGTGCGCGCGCAGCCGGTCGCGGATCTCGTCCCAGGCGCCGAGCACGCCTTCCTCACCGGACCGGCGGCGACGACGTCGAGCGCGGATCACCTTCGCCACCGGCACCCCCACCAGCCACAGGAGTCCTAAAAGGACGATCGTGCCGACGAGAGCGGGCCACCACCAGCTCACCCCCGCTTCCGCGCTCTGGTCTTCGGCGGAGTCGGGCTGCGTACCCGGCGGCAGCTGCGGCGGCCGCAGCTGCTGTTCGGCGGGCAGCTGGGCCCTAGCTTTGGCGACGGCCTTGCCGGGACCCGCCTGGTTCCGGCTCGATCCCACGGCCGCGGCGGTGGGGTCGAGCGCGACCCAGCCCGCCCCGGTGACCGCGACTTCGGGCCACGCCAGGACATCGCGGTTCCGGACGACGTGCGTGTCGCCGTCTTTCTCGGCGTTGCCCCGGAATCCGACGACGAGCCGTGCCGGGATACCGCTCATCCGCGCCAGGACCACGTACGCGGCGGCGAACTGCTCGCTCGTCCCCCGCTTGCTCTCCAGCAGGAAGTGCCGGAGCTGCGGCCAGCCGTGCCCGGTCGGCAGCTCCTCCGTGCCCGTCGCGACCTGGTAGTTCGTGCTGAGGAACCGTTCCAGCTGCAATGCGGACTGGAACGTCGGGCGCAGCCCGCGCACCGCGTCCTTCGCCACCTGCTCGACGTCGGGCGGCACCGTGCCGAGTCCGCCGAGCCCGCCCGGTGCGCGCGCGTCGACTTCGCCTGCACCGAGATCGACCTCGGGTGAGGACCAGGTGAGCCGGTAGTCCCGCACCGAGGTCGTCGACGGCGATTCCAGCATCAGCGTGCCCGCGGCCTGGTCCACCAACGGGGTCACCCCGTCCACCCCGGTCAGATCCTGATGGCTCGGCAGCCAGGGACCCGAAAGCCCGCGCACTTTGAGCTCGGCGCTGCCACCCGCACCGCCCGGAGCACCCTCCAGACCCGCGCCGAGCCGGTGGAGCCGGGAATCGGACAGCCAGTTCGCGCCGTCGAAACCGTTGAGCACGATCAGGCGCCACTGGTCGACCGGGGCGTCGCCGCGGTAGCGGAACACCTCCTCGCCGGGCTGGATGAGCCGCTGGGCGATCTCGTCCAGCGGGTTGCCCATCCTGCTCCTCGGCGGCGGCGCGGCCTGGGTGTCCTTGAGCGTCAGCGGATCCCGGCCGACCGGATCGAGCGCGGCGAACGCGACCGACCCGGCGACCAGTGCGACCACAGTGGACAGTGTGGGCCACACCGCCGACCCCGTCACCCGCCACGAACGCGGCACGCCGGGTGCCCGGCTCACGGACCGGACGCGGCGCCCCGACCACAGCAGGAGACCGGCGGGCAGCGCGTACCCCAGCGCGGCCGCCACCGCGACGAGTCCCGTCGACGCCTGATACGCCTGCGCGAGCCCGGCGACGGCCAGGCTCGGCACGAGCGCCACGAGCGGTTTGCCCAGCCGCAGCAGCACTTCCAGCCCGAGCACGACGGCGAGCAGCACCGACAGCGGGACGAACAGCAGCTGTTCGGGGACCGGCAGCGCCGGCCAGGTGGACTGCAACGTGAGCCGCCAGCCCTCGGTGAAGCCGCGCGTCAGCCCGCGCAACGAAGCGCCGGTCGGCAGCGCGGCGAGCGTCGTCGACGTCAAGACCGTCTCGATCAGCCCGAGCAGACCGAGTACCGCGACGAGCAGCGGCCGATACGGTGACAGTTTGGGGAACCTGGCGGTCAGTTCGACGCAGCCGTACGCGATCAGGACGACCACGAGCACCGGCACGAGCAGTTCCGCCCAGCCGAACACGGGCGCGAACAGCAGCCCGGCGACCCCCGTCGCGCCGAGCAGGCCGGCGACCGCGAGCCGATCGAATCGGGCGCTCATGCCTTCCCCGCCAAGGAGTTCCATTGGGCCGCGGCGCCCGCGGCGTCGACCGCGACGATCACGCCGCCGGAGCCGGCCGACGGCCTGAGATCACCGAGCCGGACCACCGTGTCGGGCCGCCAGCGGGCCGCGTGGCCGAGGTCGGCGTCCGGGCCGGTGACCACCACGAGCACCCCGCCGGGGCGTTCGGCGGCGGCGAGCGCCGAGGGCAGCAACGGGGCGTCGTCCGCCGCGTCCTGCGTGACGAGCGCGAGTTCGTCCAGCAGCGTCCTCGCCGCGCGCACCCCGCTGTCGGTCAGCGTGTCCGCGCCGGCGGAGGTGATCAGGCGGCAGTGCTGCCCCGACGACGCCGACGCGTAGAACAGGGAGGCCGCCACCTCGACGGCCTCTTCGAAAACGGCGGGGGTCATCGACGCGGGCCGCGTGTCGAGCACGGTGGTGAACCGGGGCTGGGCGGGGTCGGCGTACTCGCGCACCATGAGGCGTCCGGTCCTTGCCGTCGCCTTCCAGTGCAGATGCCGGACCTCGTCGCCGATCACGTACTCCCGCACCGCGCGCAGATCCGCCGAACCGCGCAGCGGCGGGTCGGTGATCGGGCCTTCGTGGTGGTGCCTCGGATGCCCGGCCTGCGCAGCGCGCACCGCGTGCCGTCGCGGATGCACCCACAACCACGCGGAATCCCCGACGGTCGAGTCGCCGCGGGCGAGATCGAACAGGTCGGGCCGGTGCACCACGAGCGGCCCGACGCGCAGTTTCCCGCGTTTCGTCGTCGGAAGCTCGTAGTGGTACGTCGCTTCGGCGCCGGGCGCGAGCGGGCGGACCCGCAGGCGGTGCGTTTCCGTCCCGATCCCGTCCCCCGCGGCGAAACCGCCGTGCCGCCGCGAACCGGGGTTGCGCACGACGAGCGAGGCCAGCGCGGGTTTCCCCCGTTCGACCCGGTCCGGCTGGACGGTCCGGCCGATCTCCACCCGCGGCCGGAACCTGGTGGTGACCAGTGCGATCAGCACCGCGCCCGCGGCGATCCCCCCGATGGCACGGAAAAACGGGTACCCGGCCAGTTCGCCGAGGGCGTAGGACCCGGCGGCGAAGGCCAGCACGATGACGCCGCGGCGGGTGAGCCGCACGCCTACCTCCCCATCGCGGCCATGGGAGCGGCCGTCGCGCCCAGGAGTTCGTCGACGATGTCGGCGGTCCGCCGCTGGTTGAGTTCCGCGTCGGCGGTCAGCACGAGCCGGTGGTCGAGCACCGGATGCGCGACGTCCTTGACGTCGTCGGGGGTGACGAAGTCGCGGCCGAACGTGGCCGCGAGCCCTTGCGCCGCACGGATCAGCGCGATGCTGCCGCGCGGGCTCGCACCATAGCGGACGTCCGGATGCGACCGGCTCGACGCGGCCAGCCGGACCGCGTAGTTGACGATTTCCGGTGCCAGATGGGACTTCCGGACCTCGTCGATGACCGACTGGACGTCGGCGATGCTCAGCACCGGCTTGAGTTCGTCCGGCGTCACCCCGGCGCAGTCCCCCATGACCACGCGCATCTCGGATTCCACATCCGGGTAGCCGACCGAGATACGCATGAGGAACCGGTCCAGCTGCGCCTCGGGCAGCCGGTAGGTGCCCTCCAGCTCGATCGGGTTCTGCGTGGCCACCACGAGGAACGGCCTCGGCACCGCCTGGCCGACCGAATCGACGGTGACGCGGCGTTCGGCCATCACCTCCAGCAGCGCGGCCTGCGTCTTCGGCGTGCCCCGGTTGATCTCGTCCGCCAGCACCACGTTGGCGAAGATGCCGCCGGGGTGGAACTGGAAGCGTTCGGCGTTCTGGTGGTAGACCATCACGCCGGTGATGTCGCCGGGCAGCAGGTCGGGGGTGAACTGGATCCGGCTCCACCGGCCGCCGATGCTGGCGGCGACGCAGCGCGCGATCGTCGTCTTCCCGACGCCGGGCACGTCCTCCATCAGCAGATGCCCCTCGGCGAACAGTGCCGCCACGGTGAGCCGGACGACCTCCGGTTTACCGCGCACCACCGATTGCACGTTCTCGGCGATCTGCTCGTAGGCGACCCTGGGTGTGAGCGTCACAGAATTTCCTTTTCCTTTCGTCGGCGCAGGCCGACCAGTGCCAGCGGGCCGAGCCACACCAGCGCGCCGCCGTTCACCGTGGGCACACCTCGCCAGGTGTCCGAGGCGGTACCCGCGGAGGTCTTGACGGTCGCGGTGATCGTGATGGCACCGACCCAGGCGACGCTGGGGATGGTCAGGGTCGTGGCCCCGGAACAGGCCGTCGGCTTGGTCTCGCTGAAGAACTCGGCCGTGCAGGTCGCGGGAACGCCCTTCCCGTCGACGTTCACGGAAACGTACAGGGCGTTGTCCTTACCCCGAACCTGGGTGATCGTGATGGTCGGCGGCCCCGAGGCCACCGGGACGGTGATCTTCCGGCTGCCGGTGGCGCCGTTGACCTCCGCTCCCGAACCGAACTTCGTCACCGCGCGGACCGTGACGGTCGCGGTGCCGGTGACGCCGGTGAAGTCCGCGGACGTGCTCGAAACCGTGCGCTGTCCCTTGCCCGTCACGCTGACCAGGTAATGCACCAGGGTGCCACCGCGGAGGTCGGGCTGGGTCCACCTCACCGAAACGTTCCCGGCCGCGGTGGCGTTCGCGGTGACCGCGGGCGCGCCGGCCGGCCGGTTCGCGGGTCCTGGGATGACCGCTTTGGCACTTGCGCCAGGGCCGATGCCCGCCGAGTTCTCCGCGACGACGGTGATCACGTACGGGGTTCCGTTGGTCAGCCCGGAAATCGTCGCCCCTCGTGACGATCCCCCGACTCGCATGGAGCCTCCGGTCCAGGTCACCCGGTAGCCGGTGATCCGCGCGCCGTTGTCCGCGGCCGGGCTCCACGAGACCTTGATCGAGCCGTCCCCGGACGTCGCGCCCACCTTCCTCGGAGCGCCGGGCGGAGTCGCCTTCGCCACCGGCGGGGGCGGCGCCTGCTGGGTGTTCGGCGGAGCCTGCTGCTGTTGCGGCGGCGGCGCGGGCTGGTCCCCGGACGGTTCCGGACCGGCCGACGGCGCGCCCGCGGTCTGGCTGCTGGCCGCCTTGTCGACGTCGACGTCGACCACCGTGCCGTCGTCGCCGTTGACGACCAGCACGTGCGAGCCGTCGGAGCTGTCGACGTAGATCCGGTTGTCCTCGCCCTTGGCCAGCCTCGGCGCCGTTCCCTGGCCCGGCACCTTCGTGGTGGACCGGAGCTTGCCGGTGGCGTCGTAGGTCAGCACCTCGCCGCGGGTCTCGTCGACCATGGCGACGACGTTCGACGACGAGAGCGGGCCGTTGAAGCGGCTGCCCTTGGACAGCTCGACCGAAATCGGCTTCGCGGACGGGCGGTCCTCGTCGAGGCCGCTGATGTCGATGAGGTGGAGCTGGTTGCGCTCCGGGTCGGCGATGGCCAGCCGGTCGCCGACCGCGCTGTTCGCGACCTGCGCCGACGGCGAAAGCTTGATACCGAGCGGAAGCGCGTCGCCGAGCCCGTCCGGGCCGACGCGGTGGAGGCTGTCGCCGGTGGTGTCGAGCACGACCGGCCGGTCGCCGACGAGGGTGAGCCCGCCGCCGTGCCCTGGCGGGAGCTGCGCGGGGCAGGCCATGACGGCGGCGCCCTTGGGCAGCTCGCAGACCGACCCGTTGTCGACGCGGTGCGTCCACACGGTTCCCTCGGTCGTCGCGACCGGCCGGGACAGTGGCCCCCCTGCGGGCACTGTCGCGGCCGGGTCCCCGAGCCGCACGATCTGGCCGGCGTTGCGGTAGACCAGGTACGGGCCGCCCGCGATCTCCAGCACGAACGGTGTTTCCGGCGCGGGCGGCGGCACGGATTCCTCCACGCTCAAGGTCGCCTTGTCGAACTCCGTGATGCGGTTCCGCTCGACCACGTAACCGGAACCGTCCCCCTGCGCGACCTGGCTGCCGTTCGCGCCGGGCACGTCCGCGCGCGCGTCGACGCGGTTCGTCGAACCGTCGACGTGGAACGCGGACTGCGCGGCGTCGTTGTAGACCCAGTGACCGACCTGGACGAACTCCAGCCGTTCCGGGGTCGCCGCCTGTCCGGTCACGGCGAGGCCGACCAGCGCCAGGCAGCCCGCGACCACCAGCGCCACGGCCATCCGCGTCCTGGCCACCGCGCTGAACCGCTTCTCGGTGTTCACGCGATCAAGCTAGAGAGCGACCATGAAATTTCGATGAAACAGCCTGTCGCGGCCTCGCGGTCGCTTGTCATCGAAACCTCATGTTCGCCGGGGACGCTGGGGCGACACAGCTTGAGGAGGCACGACGATGACCGATCTCGGCGCGGCCAGGACGGGCGGGCGGTACCAGGCGCCGCCTCCACCGCTTCCCCAAGCGGGACCTGCCGTCCCGCGGACCGCGGCCACGCCCGATCCGCTCGCCTACGCCGCGCCCGCCGCGCGGGCCGCCGCCCGTGAAGCCGCGCTGGCCGCACTCACCGCCGCTCGCCAGGCGGAGCAGCGGCCGCGGGGGTTCGCGGCGGTACCCGTCCCCGCCCCGATGCCCGGTGCGCCACGGCCGAGTCCCCCGGAGCCCGTCCCAGTGCGGCGTTCCGGCCGGTTCGGCGGGATCGGGGTGCCGCAGATCGTCTGCTGGCAACTCGTCCTCGTCGCGCTCGTCCTGGTGGCGGGGCGGCCATGGCCGCTGGCGGCCGCGGTGGTCACCGCCGCCGTCGTGGTCCTCGCGCTGACCGCCGTGCGGATCCGCGGACGCTGGCTCTACGCCTGGCTCGGTTCGGCGTCCGGCTATCTGACGCGTGACCGCGACCGGGATCTCCGGAACGCGGGCGAGGCCGGCCGGGCGCTGCTGCGCCTGCTGTCGCCGGAAGCGACGGGGACCGCGGGCGAGATCGGCGACGAGACGGTGTTCATGGTCAGCCGCGCCGACGGGGTCACCGCTGTGCTGCAACCGAAATCGGCCGCCCGCGAGCTGCCGATGCCCGCACCGCTCACGCTGCTGCCGCCCGCCCGCGAACAGGCGTCGGACGTCGCCGCGCAGGTCATCCACCACGTCGGCGCGGACCGTTCACGGCCGCCGCGGGGCTGGGTCGCGTTGCAGGCGCTGCGCACCGTCGACGTCCACCGCGACGCGGACGTGCGGCAGGCGCTGGGGAACACGGTCCGGCGGGTGCGGCGGCAACTCCGTCGCGACGGCCTGCCGGTGCGGGCACTCGCCGAAAACGAGGTCCTCGGCGTACTCGCCTCGCTGGCGCACGTCACGGCGGGCCGGGCGCGTATCCGCGAGGACTGGCGGTACTGGCACAGCGGCCCGATCTGCCAGGCGACGTTCCGCCTCGACGGCTGGGACGCGCTTTCCCCGGTCCTCACGGCGGACCTCTCGCGCCGTCTGCTCGCCGCCGCCCCCGGAGCCGCGGTGACGCTCGCCGTGACCGCCCGCCGGGGCGCCGCCGAGACCGAACCGCACGTCAGCGCCTCGATCCGGATCGCCGCCGCGGGGACGCACGCGGTGGAACACGCGGTGCGGGACCTGGAACTCGCCGCCCGCCGGGGCGGGCTCACCCTCGACCGGCTCGACGGCAGGCACGCCAAGGGAGTGGCCGCCACGTTGCCGCTCGGGGTCAGTTGAGCACGACGATCGCGGCGGTGAGCGCCGTCGCGTACAGCGTCCAGGCGAGGTACGGCACCAGCAACGCGGCCGAAACCCGGGAGGACCGGCGGAAGTACAGGGCGGTGACGACGATCGCGGCGTCGAGCAGGACGATGTCGGCGAGGGCCAGGCCGTAGGCGCCTGCCGCGAAGAACAGCGGCGTCCACGCGGCGTTCAAGGCCAGTTGGAGAACGTACCAGTTCAAAGCGCGGCGTTCGCCACCGGATTTCCAGTACAGCCAGCCGGACACCGCGATGGCGAGGTACAGCACCGTCCACACCGGACCGAACAACCACGCGGGCGGCGCGAACGACGGCAGCTCTAGTCCACTGTAGACAGAGCGGGCGCCGGACGCGGCGAGCCCGCCGACGAGCGCGACCACCGCGACCGCGGCCAGGAACGGGAGGAACGCCAGCGGCGCGCGGAATCGTCCTGGGATCGCGGTCATCCTTCGAGCGTAAGGCCGGGAACACGCTCTCGCGCGCTCAAAACCGGTCGCGTCCACGCGGGCCCGACCCTAAACTCGTCCGCGCGATGAACGACGACACCTTCCTTACCCACGTGGCCGACACCCTGGCCGCGCTTCCCGCGGTGCACGCCGTCACCCTCGGCGGGTCGCGCGCGCAGGGCACCAACGACCCCGGCAGCGACTGGGATTTCGCCGTCTACTACCGCGGCGGCTTCGACCCGGCGGACCTGCGGGCCGTCGGCTGGGACGGCGAGGTCTCCGAACTCGGCGCGTGGGGCGGCGGCGTGTTCGACGGCGGTGCCTGGCTCACGATCGACGGCAGGCACGTCGACGTCCACTACCGCGACCTCGGCTCCGTCGAGCACCATCTCGCCGAGGCGCGGGAAGGCCGGTTTCACTGGGAACCGCTGATGTTCCACCTCGCGGGCGTCCCGAGCTACCTGCCCGTCGCCGAACTCGCGGTCAACCGCGTGCTGCGCGGCGACCTGCCGCGGCCGGACTACCCGGAAGCGTTGCGGGAAACAGCACCGGCGATGTGGCGAGGCCGCGCCGGCCTGACCTTGCGGTACACCCGCGGCGCCTTCGTCCCGCGCGGGCAGTCCACGGAGGTCGCGGGCGCGCTGGCCACCGCCGCGATGGAGACCGCGCACGCGATCCTCGCGGCCCGCGGCGAGTGGGTCACCAACGAGAAAAGGCTGCTGCTGCGGGCCGGATTGCGCGAGATCGACACGGTCGTCGCGGGTTTGCGCTCGGATCCGGACGCCCTCGCCAAGGCGGTGGACGACGCGGAGTCGCTGTTCCGCGCGGCTGTGGCGCGCGTCACGGAATGACGGGCGATCTTCAGCGCTACAGAGAGATAAGACCCGTTCCGTACCAAGGGAGTGACATGTCCGCCACCGCCACGCCGGAAGAAACCGCTCTGGCCGTCCCCGCGCTCGACGACTTCGACTTCCCGCTCACCGATGGTGCCGCGTGCCGCATCGACGACCCGGACTGCGAAGCCTGCCAGTAGGGCTGCCGACCCGAGTACGTGAAGGGCCCCTTCTCTGCGCCTGACGCAAGGAAGGGGCCCTTCATGCACTCGGGGGCGTGGCGACCGATGTCGCGAAAGCCACTTTCGGGACATCAGACGTCCCGAAAGTGGCTTTCGCGACATCCACAACGGCACCCGAGGGCCCCGCACGCCACCGCCGGACGGCTCACTCGCGTGTTGCGAAAGCCACTTTCGCAACGTTGAAGGTTGCGAAAGTGGCTTTCGCAACACGCGACCAGGCGTCAGTTCACTCGTCCGTCCACGGCCGCCACGATGAGCGCGGCGCACCGCTTGACCGGCAGCCCCCGCTCCCGCGCCATCGCTTCGAGGGCCGCCTGCGCGGCTCGCCCGTGCAACCCTTCCGCGGCGAGCACCTTCAACGCCAGCTCGACGACGTCAGCGGCCGGCAGGGAATCGGATCGGACCAGCATCGAAGACCTCCGGCTCACTCGGCGGACGACAGCGGATACCCGTCCCGCGCCGTGTTCACACCTCACCGTGAAGAGTGACGATCCCTCCGGTCGTCGACGGCGGACCGCCGGACCTGTTCGGTGTGCATGCCGATCTCACCCAGCCGTTCGGCGAAGCCGGTGTGCTCGCGGGGCAGATGGGCGCGCAGGTCGGCCAGCGGCGCCAGGAGACCGGTGACGTCGTCCTCGCCGAGCACCGCGTTCAGCCGTTCGGCGCTTTCCCTGGCCTTGGCGTTCAACCCGTCGAGCGCGCCCGCCTGGCCCGCCAGCTGCCGCAGGATGGCCGAGTTGCGCCGCGCCCACTCGGCCACCGCGCGATCACCCGCCCGCCGGTCGCGTTCCGCGTCGACCCGCGCCTCCCCCGTGCTCTCCCCGCCGTCGGACGGCCGCAACCGCAGGAACCGCCGCTCCGCCGCCTGACGACTCGCCACCCCCAGCGCGGGGGCGAGCGCCGTCCAGCTGGTGCCGCCCGCGCGAGCGGCCGCGATCAGCTCCGGCTCCCAAGCCGCCAATTGCTCGCGGACGGCCTTCAACGCGGTCAGCGCCGCCAGGACCCGCTCCGGCTCCGCGACACCGGAACGGGCCTCGGCCACCACGTCGCGCACGCTGCGCACGGTCAGGGTGGGGTCTTCGTCCATGGTTGTCATCCAATCGACGACTTGGTGGTTGTCATCGTTTCGATGACATGTTAGAACAGTAGTGCGTGTTGACACCAGAGACGACGACCCAGGAGGTGGAACCCGATGTTGATGCGCACCGACCCGTTCCGCGAACTGGACAGGCTGACCCAGCACATGTTCGGCGCCGCGAATCCGGGCACCTGGTCCAAGCCGGCCACCATGCCGATGGACGCGTACCGCGAAGGCGACGAGTTCGTCGTCTGCTTCGACCTCCCCGGCGTCTCCGCCGACGCGATCGAGCTGGACGTCGAGCGCAACGTCCTGACCGTCAAGGCGGAGCGGCGGCCGTTCGCCGGGAAGGACGTCCAGATGCAGGTCTCCGAACGTCCGCTCGGCGTCTTCTCCCGCCAGCTGTTCCTCGGCGACGCGCTCGACACCGACAACATCGCGGCCGGCTACGAGGCGGGCGTGCTGACCCTGCGCATCCCGATCGCCGAGAAGGCCAAGCCCCGGCGCATCGAAATCACCGGTTCCGCGTCCGACCGCAAGGAGATCCAGGCCTGAGTGTCCCGTCCGGTGCGGGCCCGCGCCCGCACCGGACGAGGCCGGGGAGGAAGGGAAGTCCTCGTTGCTCACCATGCCTGTCCGTCACCCGCACACCCGCGACGCCGTGTGGGGGTATCTCGCCGAAGTCACCGAGGTCCTCGGCGTCGGCCTCGAATCCTGCACCGTCGACCACGACAGCCCGGTCTCGGCGTACGTCGCGCTCGACGAGCGGCTCCCCACCCATCCGGAGCGCGACGTCGCCCTGCTGTGGGACGAGATCCACGGCTGGGCCGTGGCGATCGAGACCCACTCCGGCGAGGATCTCATCGTTCTCCGTTACCTCGGCGGGAAGACCGCCACCCCGCGCCCGGCCCAGGTCGCGCGTTTCCTCAAGGCCGTCCGCGAGGACGACCACAGCGTCGGGCAGCTCACTCCGCCGGAATTCGGCGTCGTGCCCGCCTCTCACGAGTGACCGCGGCTCGCGTCGGGTACCTCCGAAGGGCTTCGACCCGGAAGGAGTGAGCCGTGACCAGGATCGGCCTGCTGTACCCGACGCGGGACTGCGGTGAGGACGATTTCCTCGCCCTGGCGGGAAAACTGAGCCCGGATCTGGCCGTGGACTTCGCCTACGTCCCGTGGGGAGACGACATCGGCCGCGTCGAAGACCTCGACGCGGCCGGAAAACACGAGGCCGTCCGCGAACTCGGCGCACCGGACCGTCTCGTGGCCGCCGCACGGTTCGATACGGCGCCGGACGTCGTCAGCTGGGCCTGCTCCAGTTGCAGCTTCACGCGCGGCCTCGACGGCGCGCTCGAACAGTCGCGTGTGCTCGGCGAGCGGCTCGGCGTTCCCGCGCGCAGCACCTCGTTGGCGTACCTCACCGCGCTCGCCCACCTGGGCGCCGGGCGCGTGGCGCTCGCCTCGGTCTATCACCGCGACACGACCGCGACCTTCGCCGATTTCCTCGCGGAGGCGGGTGTCTCCACCGTTCGTTCGGTCTCCGCCGACGCGCCTTCGGACCGGGCGCTCGCGGCCTGGGACGGCGACCGCATCACCGCCCTCGCCGCGGCGGCCGACCACGACGAGGCCGAGGCGCTGCTGATCCCCGAAACGGCCCTGCACACGACGCCGTTGCTCGAAGACCTCGAAACGGCCCTCGGCAAACCCGTCCTGACGGCCACCGCCGTCACCCTCTGGGATTCCTTGCACGCACTGGGGGCCCCGCCGATCCGGCCGGGGCTCGGCGCGTTGTTCAGCCGCTGAGCCTGCCGCGCAGATCCTGCAGGATCTTCGTGAGCAGCCGGGAAACGTGCATCTGGGAGATCCCGATGCGTTCGGCGATCTGCGACTGGGTCATCCCCTCGAAGAACCGCATCGTGACGATCGCCCGCTCCCGCTCCGGCAGCTTTTCGAGCAGCGGGACCACGGTGTGCCGATCCTCGATGTGCTCGAAGCGGGAATCCAGTTCTCCCACCACATCGGACAGCGGAAGCGAACCCTCGCCGTCGTTGACCGGCCGGTCGAGGGACGACGTCTGGTAGCTGTTCGCGGCGAGCAGGCCTTCGCGGACGGTGTCGACGTGCACGTCGAGATGCCCGGCGAGTTCGGTGGGGGTCGGCGCGCGGCCGAGGGTCTGGGTCAGTTCCGTGGTCGCCCGCGAAAGCCGGGTGCGCAGTTCCTGCATCCCGCGCGGGACGTGGACCGCCCAGCCGGTGTCACGGAAGAACCGCCGCACCTCGCCCATCACCGTCGGCACCGCGTACGCGAGGAATTCCCCGCCCTGCCCCGGATCGAACCGGTCCACGGCCTTCATGAGGCCGATCCGCGCCACTTGGATCAGGTCTTCCCGCGGCTGTCCTCGTCCACTGAACCGGACGGCGATGTGCTCGGCGATCGGCAGCAGTTCGAGGATCAGGCGTTCCCGAAGACGCCCCCGTTCCGGGTGACCGGCGGGCAGGGCCGCCATCTCGTCGAAAAGGGGACGGCAATGGGAGTAATCGTCCTTGCGCCGCGTACGGCGGGCGCGAGGAGCCGGCATCACGTCCTCCCGCAGGACGACGTGATCGATGTCTTCCATGAGCGACGTAGCGTTCACCAAAGTCACCTCTCCCCGTGTCGCCGTACCGATACCCGGCCCGCGGAATCGGTAAACATCGCCCTGCCCTGGACGGGTGATCTTGCGATTGACCGGCGGGGCGAACGGGTATCCGCAGGTCACGAGCGAAGGAGGAACCGTGCCTGAACAGAGCTGGAGCGACAAACGCGAACGTCAGTACGAGCACATCAAGTCCTCTCAGAAGAAACGCGGCGCGAGCACCGGCCGCGCCGAGGAGATCGCCGCCCGCACGGTGAACAAGAACCGCGCCCAGTCCGGTGAATCCAAGACCGCGAGCAAGAGCTCGACCAAGGACAAGTCGCCGCAGAAACGCGGTGGCGAACGGTCCGGCAACCGGAAGGGTCCCGGCGGGCCGACCAAGGACCAGCTCTACAACGAAGCGAAGAAGCGCAACATCAAGGGCCGGTCCAGCATGACCAAGAAGGAACTGCAGAACGCGCTCGGCCGCTGATCGGAGACAGGATGGACCACTCGCGCGCACCGGTGCTGGAAGCCATCGACGCCTACCGCCGCGCGGGCGGGCTCGCCTTCACCCCACCGGGTCACAAACAGGGCCGCGGCGCGGATCCGCGCGTGCTGGACCTGCTCGGCCGTGACGCGTTCGCGTCGGATCTGCTCACCCTCAACGGTTTGGACGACCGCAGGATGTCCCGCGGCATCCTCAGCCAGGCACAGGAACTGATGGCCGACGCGGTGGACGCCGAGCACACCTTCTTCTCCACCTGCGGGAGCTCACTCTCGGTCAAGAGCGCCATGCTCGCCGTCGCCGGGCCGGGTGAACGACTCCTGGTGTCCCGCAACGCCCACAAATCGGTCGTCGCCGGACTGGTGATCAGCGGTGTGCACCCGGTCTGGGTCCGCCCCCGGTACGACGAGGAGCACCATCTCGCGCATCCTCCCGGCCCGGAGGAGGTCGAAGCCGCGCTAGCGGCCGCGCCCGATGTCAAGGGCATGTTGCTGATCACCCCGACCGACTACGGCACCTGCGCCGACATCCGCGGTGTCGCCCGCGCCTGCCATGCGGTGGACAAGCCGCTGATCGTCGACGAGGCATGGGGCGCCCACTACCCGTTCCACGACGACCTGCCGACCTGGGCGATGGACGGCGAAGCCGACCTCTGCGTGACGAGCACGCACAAGATGGGCGGCGGGCTCGAACAGGCGTCGGTGTTCCACCTGCAGGGCGAGCGGGTCTCCCCCGACGTGCTCAAGGCCAGGGAGGATCTCCTCGGCACCACGAGCACCTCCGCCCTGCTGTACGCCTCCCTCGACGGCTGGCGCAGGCAGATGGTCGAGCACGGCGAGGAACTGCTGGGCGACGCGCTCGCGTTGGCCGCCCGCGTGCGGGCGAAGATCGAAGACATCCCCGGGCTGCACGCGCTCGCCGCGGAATTCCACCCGCTCGCGTTCGAACACGACCCCCTCAAGATCGTGATAGACGTCGCCGGGCTCGGCATCACCGGTTACCAGGCGGCCGACCATCTCGCCGAACGCCATCTGCACACCGGCCTGTCCGACCACCGGCGGATCGCGGTGCAGATCACCCACGCCGACGACGAGGACACGGTGTCCGCCCTGATACGCGGCCTGCGGGGGCTGTCCCGCCACGATTTCGAGCGGCGGCCGGCGGTCGACCTGCCCTCCGCCGCCGAACTGACCCTGGAGATGCGGATGCTGCCCCGCGACGCGTTCTTCGCCGACGCCGAGCATGTGCCGCTCGACAAGGCCGAGGGCCGCGTGAGCGCCGAGATGGTCAGCCCCTACCCGCCGGGCGTGCCGGCGATCGCGCCCGGTGAGGTGTTCACCGACGCGATCATCGATTATCTCCACACCGGCGTCCGCTCCGGCATGTTCATCTACGATGCCGCCGATCCCGAACTGGGCACGGTCCGCGTCGTCGCTTAGGCTCCGGCCACCTTCAAGGTGGGCAACAGCCCGGTGAGCTCCAGTGCCCGGCGCAGGACCTTGGACGGCGCGAGACTCAGGTCGATCCCGGCTTCCTGGCAGTGACGATTCAGCTGCACCAGCACGGAAAGACCTGAGGAATCACAGAAACCGACGCCGGTCATGTCGATCACCGCGGCGTCTGGGGCATCGGCCAGCAGCTCGAAGAGCTCGGCGCGGAGCCGGGAACTGGTCGCGATGTCGATGTCGCCCGCCACCTCGACGGTGATCGCTGCTTCCGAGCGGGCCGCCTCGACCACGACGAGAGGAGCGGCTTGCCCGGCTTCGGTATCGATCGCCATTCCTCGACGGTAGAAGGGCGCGGACGGGACCGCAACCGTCGCACCGGGACGGTCCGCTCCGGACGAAGGCGGGCTATCCTCGCCGTATGGCCTGCCGTATCACCGAACTCATCCTCGACTGCGCCGACCCGGTCCGGATGGCGGCCTTCTGGTGCGAAGTGCTCGGGTACGTCGAAATCGGCAAGGACGGCGAAGACATCGAGATCGGGCCGCCCGGTGTCGGCTTCGGCGGACCTCAGCCGACGTTGATCCTGAGCCGCAGCGACGATCCGAAGCCGGGCAAGCTGCCCCTGCACATCGACGTGAACCCCACCGACCGCGATCAGGACGCGGAACTGGAGCGGTTGCTCGCCGCCGGGGCGCGGCCCGCCGACGTCGGCCAGACGGGGGAAGAGTCGTGGCATGTGCTCGCCGACCCCGAGGGAAACGTGTTCTGCCTGCTCCGGGCAAGGGTCGACCCCTGAGGCACTGTCCACATCGGACTCTCGATTGGCGGCTGACGCCGCAGGGTACCCGGTGAGGGACGGCGGACACGAGTGGATGGTCAGTGATGGCGGACGAACGACTGTGGCAGCGTGACAAGGCCGGCTTCGGCTCCGGCGAGAGCCCGTCCTCGGGCCCGCTGGCCGAGCAGTTCGTCGAGCTCACGCGCCTGCTGCTGGCGGCCTCGACGCCCGCCCAGGTCCTGGAGCAGGTCGTCAACGCCGCGTACCGGGTCGTCCCGGGCGCGGACCTGGTGTCGGTCACCCTGCGCGCCCCGGACGGGACCTTCCACACCCCCGTCTGGACCGGTGAAGTGGCGCTGGCGCTCGACCAGGTGCAGTACCGCGCGGGTACGGGGCCGTGCGTCGACGCCGCCGACAGCGAAAGCCCCGGTTACATCCGCAGCGAGGACCTGAAGGCGGAGAAGCGGTGGCCGGACTTCTCGCAGGCCGCCGTGCGGGAGGGTTACACCGCGATCCTGTCCACCGTGATGGTGCCCGACGCGCCCCCGCCGAGGGTGCCCGGCGCGCTGAACATCTACAGCCGCCGCCCCGGCGCGCTCGATTCGCGCGCACAGGACACCGCGTTGCTGCTCGCGACCCACGGCTCGCTCGCGCTGGCGGCCACGAAAGCCGTGAGCCGGGCGGAGCTGGAGGCGAGCCATCTCCGGCGGGCCGTCGAATCGCGTGACGTCATCGGGCAGGCGAAGGGGATCCTCATGCAACGCCGCGGCCTGACCGCCGACGAGGCCTTCGACCTGCTGCGCCGCACCTCCCAGGACCTCAACGTCAAGCTCGCCGAACTCGCCCGCACCCTCGCCACCCGGCACACCGAGCTCGACGTTCCGTGAAGCGCGTGAAGGCCCCCTTCCCTCGGCTGAGCCGAGGGAAGGGGGCCTTCACGCGCAAGGGCCTCAGGCGAGGTCGAACCGGTCCAGTTCCATGACCTTGGTCCAGGCCTTGGCGAAGTCGGCGGCGAACCGCTCGCGCGCGGCCTGCCCCGCGTAGACCTCGGACAGCGCCCTCAGCTGGGAGTTCGAGCCGAAGACGAGGTCGACCGCGGTGGCCGTCCACTTCACGTCGTCCGTGGTGACGTCACGGATCTCGTAGACGTTCTCCTCGGACTCCGACACCTTCCACCTGGTCCCCGGCGAGAGCAGGTTGGTGAAGAAGTCGTTGGTGAGCACGCCCGGCCGGTCGGTGAAGACCCCGTGGCGGGTGTCGCCGGCGGTGATCCCGAGCGAACGCAGGCCGCCGACGAGGACGGTCATCTCCGGGGCGGTCAGGTCGAGCATGTAGGCGCGCTCGACGAGCAGGACCTCCGGCTGCAGCTTCTCCCCGGGACGCAGGTGGTTGCGGAACCCGTCGGCACGCGGTTCGAGCAGCTTGAACGACTCGACGTCGGTGTCCTCCTGCGTGGCGTCGGTGCGGCCGGGGTGGAACGCCACGCTCACCTCGGTGCCGGCGTCGCGCGCGGCCTTCTCGACGGCGGCCGTGCCCGCCAGCACGATCAGGTCGGCCAGCGAGATCTTGGCGCCACCGGCGTCGTTGAACTCGCGCTGGATGCCTTCCAGCGTCGCCAGGACGCTCCTGAGCTCCTCCGGCCGGTTGACCTCCCAGTCACGCTGGGGCGCCAGGCGGATCCGGGCACCGTTCGCGCCGCCGCGTTTGTCGGTGGACCGGAAGCTCGCCGCGGAGGCCCACGCCGTGCCGACCAGCTGGGCGACCGTGAGCCCGGATTCGAGCACCTTCGCCTTGAGGGCGGCGATGTCGGCGTCCCCCACGAGCTCGTGGTCGACCTCCGGCACCGGGTCCTGCCACAGCTGCGGCTCGGGGACCCACGGGCCAAGGAAGCGGCTGACCGGGCCCATGTCGCGGTGCAGCAGCTTGTACCAGGCCTTGGCGAAGGCGAGGGCGAACTCGTCCGGGTTCTCCAGGAAGCGGCGCGAGATCTTCTCGTACGCCGGGTCGACGCGCAGCGCCAGATCCGTCGTGAGCATGGTCGGCTTGTGCTTCTTGGCCGGGTCGTGCGCGTCCGGGATGATCGCCTCGGCGTCCTTGGCGACGTACTGCTTCGCGCCGCCGGGGCTCGTGGTGAGCTCCCATTCGTAGCCGAAGAGGATCTCGAAGAACCGGTTGCTCCACTGCGTCGGCTTGTCGGTCCACGTCACTTCGAGACCGCTGGTGATCGTGTCGGCGCCCTTGCCGCTGCCGTGGGTGCTCAGCCAGCCGAGGCCCTGCGTCTCGATCGGGGCGGCTTCGGGTTCCGGGCCGACGTGGTCGTCGGCGATACCGGCGCCGTGGGTCTTGCCGAAGGTGTGCCCGCCGGCGATGAGCGCGACGGTCTCCTCGTCGTTCATCGCCATCCTGGCGAAGGTCTCCCGGATGAAATGCGCCGCCGCGGCCGGGTCCGCGTTGCCGCGGGGCCCCTCGGGGTTGACGTAGATGAGCCCCATCTCGGTCGCGCCGACGTCGGGCACCATCTCGGAGTCGCTGGCGTAGCGCTCGTCACCCAGCCAGGTGTCTTCCGGACCCCAGAAGATCTCCTCGGGCTCCCAGGTGTCCACCCGGCCGAAGCCGAAGCCGAAAGTCTTGAACCCCATCGATTCCAGCGCGACGTTCCCGGCGAGCACGAGCAGGTCGGCCCAGGAGATCTGCTGGCCGTACTTCTCCTTGACCGGCCACAGCAGCCGCCGCGCCTTGTCGAGGTTGGCGTTGTCGGGCCAGCTGTTGAGCGGGGCGAAGCGCTGCGCGCCGTCTCCGGCGCCACCACGGCCGTCGTGGATGCGGTAGGTGCCCGCGGCGTGCCAGCTCATCCGGATCATCAGGCCGCCGTAGTGGCCGAAGTCGGCGGGCCACCAGTCCTGCGAGGTGGTGAGCACCTCGACGATGTCCCGTTTGAGGGCCTCGACGTCGAGTTTGGCGAATTCCTTGGCGTAGCTGAAGTTCTCACCGAGGGGGTTGGCCTTCGGCGAGTGGGCGTGCAGCACCGACAGATCGAGCTGGTTCGGCCACCAGTCCTTGTTGGTGCGCGGGCGGCCGCCCGTCTTCGGCGTCGGCGAATCGATCGCCGGGTTCTCGCTCTCGCTACCGTGCGCGGTCACGGAGTCGTGGGCCACGGGGCAGCCCTTCTCCGGGGTGTCACTCATTTCTTTCCTTCCGGGCAGGCGATTTCATCGCTGGACGGGTTCGGCCGCGCAACCGGGGCACAGGCCCCAGTAGACGACCTCCGCCTCGTCGATCACGAACCCGTGATCGCCCGAGGCGGTGAGACAGGGGGCATGGCCGACGGCGCAGTCGACGTCCGCGATCGCACCGCAGGACCGGCAGACGACATGGTGGTGGTTGTCCCCCACCCGGGTCTCGTAGCGGGCGAGCGCGCCCGCCGGCTGGATACGCCGGATCAGCCCGGTTTCGGTGAGCGCCCGCAACACGTCGTAGACCGCCTGGTGGGAGACCGTGGGCAGGTCGGCCCGCACCAGCGCTATCACCGTTTCGGTGTCGACGTGCGGATGATCGCGCAGCGCCGCGAGCACGGCCAGCCGGGGCCGAGTCACGCGCAGCGAAACCGCTCGCAGCTGTGCCTCGAAGTCGGACATCACCATGGACCCTAAGAGCGTCTTTGGAACCGGTCAAATCAAGGCCCCCCGAGGAGTGACGGCCGGTTTCGGAGGGGGCGGCTCCGGGTAGCCGGAGGAAGGCCATGACTTGCGTGAGGTGAGTTCATGACAACGACCGGAAAAGGCGGACCGCCGGGTCGCATCGGCACCACCGACGTCGAATGTCTCGAAAACGCCGTCGACGTCCTGCGCGCGCTGGACTACCGGCAGGGCGGCGCCTTTTCCCACGACGCGGTGCACGTCGTGAAATCGGTCAGCCTGCTGCTCAATTGGGGTTCGGTGCCCGGCGCGCTGCGCCCGCGGCTGCTGACCGTGCTCGCCGATCTGCACAATCTGCTCGGCTGGACGGAATTCGACATCGGCCGCCGGATCCCGGCGCGGATCCGGTTCGACCGCGCGCTCGGCCTCGCCGCCGAAGCGGGGAACGACAATCTCGTCGCCAACATCCGGTACCGCCTCGGCAGGCTGGCCCTGCACCACGACGACCTCGAGGACGGGCTGAGCCAGCTCCGGCACGGCCAGGCCGCGGCCGAGCGGTCCGGATCCCGGCGGGCGCGGGCGATCCTGACCGTCAACGAGGCGTGGGCACTGGCCAAGACCGGCGACGAACGCGCCACCCTCGCGTGCCTCGCGCGGGCGGAATGCCAGTTCGAGAGCGCGGAAACCTGGGCACCCGCGCACCCATGGGAAGCCTTCTTCGGCACCACGGACATGGCCGCGATGCGAGGGACCGTCCTGACCGAACTGGCCAGGACGGTCGCCTCACGCCACAGCGACGAGGCGATCGCGCGGCTACGCGACGCCGTCGACGGCTACGGCGCGGAAATGTCCCGCAGCCTGGCGCTCACCTTGATCATGCTCGCGCAGAACCACGCGCTCCAAGGCGATTTCGACGAAGCCGTCCGCACCGGCTCCGAAGCGCTGGACCTGGCACGCGGCCTCGGTTCCATCCGCACCAAGGACCGGCTCGGGCCGCTGGCGGCGCTCCTGCGCGGGCACGCGACCGACCCCGCCTCCCGCGATCTGCTCCACCGGATCGACCGCTACCGCGCCGAACCAGGCCCGTGAGCGGCGAACCGCCGTGCGAGCAGCGCCGCCGTCGCCGCGAAACCGAGGCACAGCCCGGTCCAGACACCCCAGCCGCCCCAGCCGAACACGTAGGCGCACAAGAACATCGCGGGCACACCCACCGCCCAGTAACCGACGAGGGTGCAGCGGAGCCCGGAAACGGTGTCGCCGAGGCCGCGCAGCAAACCGACGAGGATGTTCTGGGTTCCCTTGCTGTACTGCTGCGCGATGGCGAACACCAGCAGTGCCGACGCCGTGCCGAGCACCACCGTGTCGGCCTCGTCGTGCAGGAACGGCCACAACAGCGCTTCCGGCACCACCAGGTACGCCAGGCTCACCACCGCCATCAGCGACCAGGAGAGGGTGAACGCCTGGCGGGCGATCACCGGCGCCCGCCCGTGATCGCCGTGGGCGACCGCGCGACTGACCAGAATGGACGATCCCTGCGACAGCCCGATGTTCGCCTGGTAGACGATGTACGCGAGCTGGTTCGCGACGTTCGACGCGGCGAGCATCGCCGGGCCGAAGGCGCCCATCAGCATGGTCGCGATCGAGGTGATCGCGGCCTCCGACCCGTAGGTGAAACAGATCGGCGTCCCGTGCCGGACGATCCGCCGGACCACCACCGGATCCGCGCGCCAGAGCGCGAGCGACACCATGGGGCGCAGCGAGGGATCCCGCCGGACGGCCGAGGCGAACACGGCGAGTGTGAAGAACTGGACCAGCGTCGTCGCCAGCCCGATCCCGGCGACGCCCAGCTCCGGCAACCCCGCCCAGCCGTAGATGAAGGCCGCGTTGAGGGCGGCGTTGACCGCGATCGACACCAGTGTCACGGCGAGGAGCGAACCCGGACGCCGCAGCCCGACGGCGAACTGGCGCACCACGTTCAGCCACACCATGGGGAACAGCCCGCCCGCCAGCGCGAACATCATCGCCCTGGCGAGCGACACGATCTCCGGTTTCTGCCCGAGCAACGGCAACGCGGCCGCCAGTCCACAAAGGACGGCCGCGCCCGCCGCCGCGGTCAGCGTCGCGACGAGCAGCGCGGACCGCAGGAGCGACCGGATCTCGTCCCGCGCCCGCTCGTCGAGTTCCCCGGTGCCGGTGCGGAGTTCCCCCGCCCCGGCCGCCGTGGCCACGAGGTTCCCGACGCCGGTGACCATGCCGACGCACATGGTGCGGATCTGGTTGTAGAGCAGGATCGCCAGCCCGCCCGCCGCCACCGCGGTCACGCCGAGCAGCCCGAGCATGGCCAGGTCGACGCTGGTGAGCGCCACCTGCGCCAGCTGGATCCCCGCGATCGGCGCGGCCAGCGCGACGAGCGCGCGGTAGCCGCGGGTCTCCACCGCCGTGCTCATACGCCCACCGCCACCGGCGCCGGGCGAGCCGTCCGGTCGCGGGTGGCCGCGCGCACGGACGCGGCGTAGGTGGCGAACCAGCGCTCCATCCGGCGGTGGGCCAGTTCGTCGAGCACTCCCCTGGCCCGCAGCCATTCGTCGTCGTAGACCGAGTCGAGGTACTTCTCCCCCGCGTCGTTGCACAGCACCACGACGACGCTTCCGGCCGGATACGCGTAGAGCCGCCGGAGCGCGACGTGGATCGCGCCGCCGGTGGTCCCGCCGACCAGGACGCCCGTGCGCCTGGCGACGACGCGGGCCCCGGCGAAGGCGTCGCTGTCGGACACCCGGTGGGCTTCGTCGATCACCGACCGGTCGACGTTGTCCCCGACCGGGAAACCGGCCGGGCTGCCCGCCCCGGTCTGGTGGTAGATCCCCGGAGCGCCGCCGAAGATGATCGAGCCGACGGGTTCGACCGCGACCGCGCGGGTGCCCGCCCCCGCCGCGCGCAGGGAACGCGCCGTCCCGCACAGGGAGCCGCCGGTGCCGATCGCCGCGACGAGCACGTCGACGTCGCCGAGCTGGCCGATGAGTTCCCGCGCCAGCCCGGCGTACCCGTTGCCATTGCCGGGATGGTTGTGCTGATCGGGATGGTAGGCCCCGTTTTCCGCGGCGATCCGGGCCGCGACGAGCCGCCGCTGGACCGAGCCGACCCCGCCGTCCGGCGGGTTCTCGACGAACACCAGTTCCGCGCCGAGGGCGCGCAGCATCCGGAGCTTCTCCTTGGCGGCGTGGTGGTCGACCACGGCCGTGAACCGGTAGCCGCGTTCCAGCGCCACCAGGGCGAGCCCGTTGCCGGTGTTGCCGGAGGTGGGTTCGACGATATGCCCGCCCGGCCGCAGCCGCCCTTCGAGTTCCGCCTCGTCGATCATCTGCCTGGCCATGCGCACCTTGCACGAGCCGGTCGGGTTGAGGTGGTCGAGTTTGAGCAGGAGGCGCGTCCCGGTGCCGGTGCGCGCGAGCTCCAGCAGCGGCGTGTTCCCGATCAGCTCGGACGCGCGCTGGACGATCGTCATCGGATCTCCTGGATCGGGTAGTCGGTGTCGACGTGCCAGCGGTCGCCGTCGGTCACCACCTTCGGGGGAAGGGGAAGCTGATGGAAGCCGCTCTCGTTCTTGTCCATCTGGTAGCCGGCCGTGTTGGGGTACACGAGCAGATCGCCGGTCCTCGGCCGGGCGGGCAGCTCCACCGCGCGCCAGGTCAGCACGTCGTACTCCATGCAGCTCGAACCGGCGACGACGGTGCGCACCGGCCCACCGTCCGTGGCTTCCCGGCGTACGAGAACCGGATCGGGCAGGAACTCGCTGCCCTTCCACTGTTCGGACAGGCTCATGGACAGACCGGCGACCGTGGTGATCAGGTGGCCTTCGGCCGGTTTGCAGCCCAGCACCGGGAAGACCGAGAACCCGGCGCCGTCGACGAGGGCACGCCCCGGTTCGAGCAGCAGCTCGATCCCGGCCGCGCGCAGCCGCTCCGCGAGCGGTTTCCCGGCGATCTCGTGGCGCAGGATCGCCGTCACCATGGCCGCCCCGGCCGGCGCCTGGTGGTACGGATAGGTCTTCGACGGATTGCGGCCGGCGTGGAACCAGCCGTCGTTCCTGCCGGACTCGAACCGCGCCCAGTCCCCGGCGTCCACATAGGACACCGCGATCCCGCCACCGATGCTGATCTTCGACGCGGGCTGCCCGAACGCGCGGGCGTCCTGGCACAGATCGATCAGGTACGCGGCCAGTTCCGCCCGCGGCACGGGATCGTAACCGTCGAGATGGAACGAGAAACCGCGCAGGACGACCGATTCGGCGCACTGCCGCACAGCCGTTTTCAAGGCGTCGGGAGCGAAGCCGAACCGGCTCTCCGGCGCGGACGGCGGCCGCACCCGCAGCAGCACCTGGGCCGTCTCCCCGAGCTCGGCGGCCATGCGCGCGACGCGTTCCAGCTCGTCGGCCGCGTCCACCGCGAGCAGGCAGCGGTGCCGCAGGGCGAGCCAGAGGAGGCCGTCCGGTTTGGCGGCGCCGGTGACCCCGATCGATTCGCCGCGCAGACCGTTTCCGAGGGCGTGCACCAGTTCGGGCACGCTCGCGACGTCGACGCCCGTGCCGGGCCGGACGCATTCCCGCAGCCACGCCGCCGCTTTGTTGGCCTTCTTTCCGTAGTAGACGGTACCTTCGACGCGCTCGGCGGCGAGCGCCGCGACCATTCCTTCGAGGTTCCCGGCGAAAGTCGCCGGATGGATCACGTGGAACGGCCCGCCACCGACGGCGCGCGCGATCTCCCACAGGGTCTCCGAGTCACGTAATCGCGGTGCCCAAGGGCGTTCGAGCGCGGGCAGGGGCGGGGAAAGGGTGTCGATCAGGTCCACAGGGCCACCTCGCGGCCGCGGCCCGCCGCGATGGCGCGGGCGGCCAGCGCGTGCGCCACCGGGATGTCGGTGATGATCATGCCGCTGCTGAAGGCGAACACCCGGTCTTCGTCGCCGCGGCGGCCGGGCGCGCGACCGGCGAGGATCTCCGGCAGTTCGGCGTCGATCCGGAACACGCCGTCCGGGCCCGCCATCCGCTGTCCGGTCACCTCGACCTGCGCGCCGCTGGTGGCCACGGTGTAGTCCGCTTCGGCGAGCGTGCCCTCCTGGACCCCCTTGCTGGCGACCGAGATCAGCAGCCCGCCCGGCGGCAGCCAGCCGAGCCGGATCTTCGGGTGGGCCGCGCGGCCCGACGCCGCGACCACGATGTCGGCCTCGCGCGCCGCGGCCTCCACGTCGTCGACGAGTTCGACCTCGCGGTCGGGGAACCGTTCCTTCACCGCGGCGACGCTGTCGCGCAGGCCGTCGGGATGCGTGCCGAACAACCGCAGCCGCTCCAGTTCCGGCAACGCGGTGAGCAGGTACGGCAGCGTCCGGATCCCTTGCGCGCCGGTGCCGACCATGAGCGCGGATCGCGCGCCGGGCCGGGCACAGGACCGCGCGATCAGCGCGGTGCTGGCGGGCGTGCGGGTGGCGCCGACGCGGTGGCAGTCCATGAGCGCGAACGGCATGCCCGTGGTGTCGTCGTACAGGGTGATCGTCGTGTAGTACTTCTCGGCCGACGTGCTGCCCTGGCGGTAACTCGTCTTGAACGCGGCCTGTTCGAGGGAGCCGTCGTAGCCGAGCATCGAGTACGCGACGGCGTCCCGCGCGGGATCCGGCATCGGCACCATCAGCTTCGCCGGGTTCCGCGAGGCTCCCGACGCGTAGGCCAGGTAGCCGTCTTCGACCATGGTGATCGCCTCGTCCGGGGTGAGTTCGAGGTTGTGCAGATCCGAGCGCGTGAGAATGTGCAGCGAGGGACCGGAGCTCATGAACGATCGACCTTTCTCGTGGGAAGGTGGCGCGCCGCAGCTTAATGAAAACGATTGTCTTTTTCGTTGAGTGTGGCACTTGTCACGCTAAGCTGGCAACCGTGAGTGGGCCTTGGAGCGCTTCGGAAAGCCGTTCGCGCGCGGAAGAAGTCCGGCATCTGAACGCGATCAGCCATCTCGCGCCGGAGGACGGCGCACCGGGGACGAGCGGTCCGCTCAGCGGTATCCCGTTGGTGGTCAAGGACAACATCCACGTCGCCGGCATGCCGAACACCGCGGGCACCCCGGCGCTGGCGCACCACGTTCCGCGCGAGCACGCGGAGGTGGTCCGGCGCCTGGCCGACGCGGGCGCCGTGATCGTCGGCAAGGCGGCCATGCACGAACTCGCGTTCGGCATCACCTGCGACACGACCCCGCTCGGCCCGGTGCGCAACGCCCGCGACCCGTCCCGGTTCGCCGGGGGCAGCAGCGGCGGGACCGCGGTCGCCGTCGCGGCGGGCATCGTTCCGGCGGGCCTGGCGACCGACACCGGAGGTTCGGTGCGGGTTCCCGCCGCGCTCAACGGCGTTTGCGGTTTCCGGCCGACCTCGGGCCGCTATCCGTCCGGCGGCATGACCCCGTTGAGCACCACCCGGGACACGGCCGGGCCGATCGCCCGCACGGTCGCCGATCTCGCCCTTCTCGACGCGGTGCTCGCGGGCGAGGAGCCGGAACCGTTGGTCGAGCGCTCACCGATCCGGCTGGGCGTTCCGCACGGCTTCTTGACCGGCGATCTGGCCGAAGAGGTCGAAGAACTGTGGGACGCCGCGCTCGCCCGCCTGCGTTCGGCGGGTGCCGACCTGGTGCCGATCGACGACACGCCCCTCGCCGAACTCGTCGCCGACCAGGGAATGCCGCTGGTGATCCACGAAGCGGGCGTCGCGCTCCGGTCCTATCTCGCCGAATACGTGCCCGACGTCTCGTTCGAGCGCCTCGTCGCCGAGGTCGCCGCCGCCGACGTCCGGGCGATCTTCGCCGAGGCGGTCGTACCGGGTGTCGGGCCGGGCGTCTACGAGGCGGCCCTCGCCAACCGCTCCGCGTTGCGCGACACGTACGCGAAGATCTTCGCGGACAACGGGATCGACGCGCTGGCCTTCCCCACCACCCCCGCGACGGCCCGGGATTTCTCGGCCGTCGAGGAATTCGTCCACCGCGGGCGCGCGGTCCCGACCTTCCCGACCTTCATCCGCAACTGCCAGCCCGGCAGTATCGCGGGCTTCCCGGGATTGACCGTCCCGATGGGGCGCGACCGCGACGGCCTGCCCGCCGGACTGGCCCTCGACGGTCCGGCAGGCGAAGACCGGAAACTGTTGGCGGCCGGGGCTTTCGTCGAGCGGGTGCTGGGCGCCGGCTAGGCGGCCGCGTCGCGAAAGCCACTTTCGGGACATCAGAGGTCTCGAAAGTGGCTTTCGCGACACCGGCCACGAGACCCGGCGGCCTACCTCAGGAGTCGAGCACCCGCCGCATACCGACGGTCCCGGGAGCGGTCTCGACGAACCCGTGCCGTTTGTACAGCCGCCAGCCGGGCGGGTCGCCGAGCAGATTGACGTACGCGCCCGGAGCCGCGGCGTCGATCTCGGCGAGCAGAGCCGCGAGGACGGCGTCCCCGATACCGCGCCGCTGATGCGCGGGGAGGACCGCCATGTCGACGATGTGGAAGTACCACCCGCCGTCGCTGATCACCCGGCCCATCCCGACCGTCTCACCGGTGGGCCGGTGGATCACCTTGACCGAGGCCCAGGCACCGCCGACCCCACGTTCGGCCTGTTCCCGAGGCGGTTCGCTGAGCCCCGCCTCGCGGCGCAACCGCAGGTAGTCGTCGACCGGCGGCGAGCCCGCTTCCAGGCGGTAGGAGTCGTCCATGGTCGATCACCCCTTATCCGAGCCGACGGCGTTGCACCCGGCGCGTGCGATCGTAGACTGTGCCACTGACGGCGACAGGAAGAAGTACCGGTGATGACAGGCCGACGGCGCTGGACCAGCGACGACATCCTCGACGCGGCAGGCAAACTCCTGGAGGGCGGCGACGCGGAGGCGTTCAGCGTGCGCAAGCTCGCCGCGGTGCTCGGCACCGATTCCTCCAGTCTGTACCGGCATTTCCGGAACAAGGCCGAACTCCTGCGCGCCGTCGCGGACCGCGCCCTCCTCACCGCCATGGAGGGCTACAGCCCCGAAGGCGACTGGAAAAAGTGCGTCACCGACATCGCGTTCCGGCTCCGCGACGTCTTCGCCCGCCGGCCCCAGATCGCCACCGTCTGGGGGCGCTACGCCTCGGGCGGCAGCGGATCGCGCGCCGTACTGGAAGCGCTTCTCCAGGCGTTGCGCTCGTCGGGCCTGCCCGACGAGCGCCTTCCCGTCCACTGCCACCGGATCGCGGTTCTCGTGACCGCGCTGATCTCCGCCGACGGCGGGATCAGCACCCTCGCCACGGAGGATCGCGAGCACGGCCTGGAATCGTTCCGGGTCGCCGTGCTCGGGGCCGACCCGGAGCAGTTCCCCGCGGTGGCCCATTTCGCCCGCGAGATCCGCCCGCTCGGCACCGACCGCCGGGACGCCTACGCGGACATCCTCGCCGCGCACCTCGATCAGATCGAGGTCGAAGCGAGCGCCTCGCGCAGGAATTCGGATATCTCCGCCTGAGCGGCCGCGGCCTGCGGCTCCACCCCGGGCAGCGTCAGGAATCCGTGCCGCGCTCCCGGATATTCCGAAAGCCGGACCTCGGTCCCGGCTTCACGCAGCCGTTGCGCGTAGCGGCGGCCGTGGTCGGCGAGCGCGTCACGGGTGGGCACCACCACGAGCGCCGGCGGGAGCCCACTCAAGTCGTCGAAGCGGACGGGCGACCACTCGCGGGCGTCGACTCCCGGCGGAGCCGAAAGCCGTTGGACGAGCTGGAGTTGAGGCAGTGCCCGGGTCGGGCGGTAGGCGTACTCGGCGATCGAGGGATAGTCGTACATCGACTCGGTCACGTCGACCGCCGGATTGACCAGCACCTGCGCCCTGAGCCGCGGCCCGGCTTCCCTGGACCGGACGGCGGTGAGCGCGCTGATCAGCCCTCCGTAGCTCTCGCCGACCACGGCCACCCGTTCCGGGTCGACACCCCATTCCCCGGCGTGGCGCACCACGTGCACGAGCGTGTCCCAGCCGTCGCCCGCCGCGTCCGGGAGCGCAATGCCCGGCGCGGCCAGACGATGCTCGACCGAAACCACCACCGCGGGCAGCCGCGCGGCGAGGATGCTGTTGGGCCAATCGCATTGCACCGCGGTGCCGACGAAGCAACCTCCGTGGACGTGGACCACGAGAGGCAGGGCGACGTCGCCGCCGACGGCCGGGCGGTACACCCGGACCGGCAGATCGCGGCCGGGCAACGCGATCATCCGCCAGTCGATCAGGGCGCTGTCGTCCGGTTCCCCGAGGAACGCCCGGGCCGCCTTCGACGCCCGTGCCCGGTTTTCCGCTTCACGATAGGCGATCAGCTCCTCGGTCGTGATCGTCGAAAAGTCCGGCTCCGGCGGCCGTAGCCCGGCGGCGATCTCGTCGGTCATCTCTTCCGCTCCCCTCCCGGCGTCACGCCGGATTCGTCTTCGCATGGCCTGTCCGCCATTATGCACGCGGTGCGTGCAACGGCAAGCGCATCACCGATCGGGCGTGCTACGAAGTGACGGTGCCGGGTCGTCCCAACGACGGAGGTAGGCGGCCGCGTGCGGTGACAGGCTCGATACCATGAGTCACCAAACGTCGGCAGTCGCCGCCGCGCGGCAATCCCGTGGCGGCCGGATCTCCTCCCTGGACCTGCTCCGAGGCGTGGCGATACTCGGCACGTTCGGCACGAACGTGTTCCTGTTCGCGCATCCCGGCGGGCCGGCCGGTTTCTTCCAGGACTTCGTCGGCACCGCGACGACCTTCGCGGAGCGGGCCGAAGTCGGCTTACGCGTGCTGACCAACGGCAAATTCCTCGCGCTGCTGACGATCCTGTTCGGCGTCGGCCTGGAATTGCAGTACCAGTCCGCCCGCCGGCGCGGCGCTCCCTGGCCCGGCAGGTACCCGCTCCGGGCGGGAATCCTGTTCCTGGAAGGGGTCGCGCATTTCCTGCTCGTGTTCGAAGGCGACGTCCTGATGGCCTACGGGCTCACCTCGCTGCTCGTGGCGTACCTCGTCGGCCGGAGCGATCGGGTCGTGCGGAACGTCGTCGTCGTGGTGGGTGGCGTGTACGTGACGCTGGTGCTCGCCGCGACCGCGTTGCTCGTCGCCACCCCGGAGGCCGCCGGAGAACCCGTCCCGGTCGACCCCTCCGAGACGGCGAGCTGGCCCGCCCAGGTCGCCGCCCGGCTGAACGAGTTCTTCTTGCTGCGAGCGGAGATCGTGCTGATCGTGCCCTCCGCCGTCGTCCTGTTCCTGCTCGGTTCCCGCCTCCGCAGGGCAGGCGTTTTCGGCGACACCGACAAGGGAGCGCGGCTCCGCTCGCGCCTGCTCGTGCTCGGCTTCGCCGTCGGCCTGCCGTTGAACGTGCTGACCGGGTTCAGTGGCCCGGACTGGCTGCTCGTCGACCGGTACCTCTTGCCCCCGCTCGTCGCCCTGGGCCTGCTCGCCCTGGTCACCCATCTCAGCCTCCGGATGCGCGAGCGGCCCGGGGCTGTCCGAAGTGGACTGATCGCGGTCGGCCGCACCGCGCTCTCCTGTTACGTCCTCCAGAACCTGCTGGCCGGCGCCCTGTGCTACGGCTGGGGTCTCGGCCTCGCCGAACGTTTCGCGGACGTCCGTCCATGGTGGATCGTCGGCCTCTGGGCCTTCGTGGGGCTGGTGAACGTCGCCTTCGCCGCCCTGTGGCTCCGGCGGTTCGACCGCGGCCCGCTCGAGCTGCTCATGCATCGCCTCTACACGCGATGACGTCTCGACGCGATGCGGAACGTGTCCGGTTCGCCCCCCGTGGTGGCCGTCGATGCCCTCCGCACGAAGACCCTCCGCGCGGTGAACTGGGCACCGGAAGGAATCGACGGTCCGGCGAAGGAGAACCGATGAAGATCACCCCCGGCAGGGTCACACATCAGTACGACGGGGAGCTGGTGGTGTTCCACATCGGCATGACGTTCAACCGGTGGTGGCGGCCCGATCTCTGGCTTCCGGTCTTCCTCGCCATGCCGGCGATGATGCGCGAACTCGCCGAAGACCCGGACTCCGGACTGCTCGGCTACGAGTTCCTGTTCAACCGCAGAGGGCCGTTCGCCGTGCAGTACTGGTCGTCGGCCGACAAGCTCTACGCCTACGCGTCCGCCGGGTCGCTGAGCCACCGGCCGGCATGGACGAGGTTCAACGCGATGGCGAGGAAACACCCGGAGGCGGTGGGAGTCTGGCACGAGACCTTCGTCGTCGAGCGTGCCGAAAGCATGTTCGTCGGGACGCCCGCCATGGGGCTGCCCAAAGCGACGAAGACCGTCCCCGTCGAGAAGCGACTCCACCGTGCCCGCACGCGTCTGGCGGACGGCGCCACCGCGCTGCCGTCAAGCGCGGAGGATCGGCTGTGCCAGGCCGGTTGACCTCGGTGGTCAGGTCTCGCCGGCCGGACATCCGTCGCCCGAGGTGCGGGCGGCAAGGGGTGCCCGGCCGGTCCAACGCCGGTAAGCACGGCGGAACTCGCGTCCATCGCTGAAGCCGACTTCGGCGGCCACGGCCGAGATCGCCAGGGTGGAATGCCTGAGCAGCGCGGTCGCGTGCCGCTCGCGGACACGGTCTCGGACGGCGGCGAAACTCTCGCCCGCCTCGGCGAGCTGCCGTCGCAAGGTGCGTTCGCTGATGTGCATCTGCGCGGCGATGTCGGCCATGGTGAGCGGGCGGTGGAGGTGCGCCTTCAGCAGTCCTTCCACCGCGGCGACGACTCCGGGCCTGGTCCGCTCCGGCGCGATCAGGCTCCGGCACACCGCGAGAGCCGTCCGCAGCGTCGGTTCGTGATGAGTGGGGATCGGCACTCGCAAGACGTCGGAACCGATCACCAGCCGGTCGGCGTCGGCGTCGAAGTGCACCGGGCAACGGAAGAACCGCTGGTATCGGGCGGCATGGGCCGGCGGGCGGTAGGAGAGGAACACCCGGGTGGGTGTCCAGGTCTCACCGAGGACGGAGCGCAGGAACGCGATGGTGCTGGCGAACGCCTCCTCGGCGAGGAACGGCAGCAGGACGGGGTCCGGCCAACGCTCCCGGAGATACAGTTCGATCTCGTCGCCGTCCCAGCCCTCCGCGGTGAAGTCGGCGAGGCTGCCGGAAGCCCGGTGCAGTTCGTCGACCACCCGGAACGCGTCGCCGACGGTCGCGGACGATCTCATCGCCACGCCGACGAAGCCGAAGGACAGCAACGCGTCGCGAGCTCCGACCTCGAGGCCGAGAGGACGGCCGGGCATCGCCGCGACGGCCCTGCGGAGCACCGTCCTGGCTTGCTCCAACGACACGCGGACATCGACGTCGTCGAGGAGACCGGGTTCGAGCCCGGTCCCCGAGAACCAGGCCGGGACCGGGAGCCCGACCCGCCTGCCGATCGCCACGACCGCGCTCAGCAGCGTCGGCGGGATGGCCGCGTCAGCGGGTGTCATCGACGAGCCGTTCCCGCCACGGTGCCCCCGTTTCCCCTCTTCGTCGCCGTGTCACCGTACTGGAAGGCTTCAGGCCAGGGGGCGGACGAACCCCGCGATCCGGGGCGTGACGACGGCGGTGCCGTCGTCGATCATCTCGCGCATCCCCGCCAGCACCCGTTCGTCCGGCGAGCCGTGCACCTGGAAGTCCACCACCGTGCAGTGCGCCGACACGGCGTTGATGTGGTTCTCGGAAACCCGCCAGTGTTCGAGGACGGCGTCGGAATCGGCGTACATCTGGTAGCTGTAGGCCAGCATCCGGTCGGCGTCCACGAACGTCTGCACCATCACCTGCGGCGCGTTGCGCTCCACGAAGTCGATGGCGTCCCGGACGGCGGCGGTGAACTCCTCCAGATGGCCGTCGGTGATCCGCATGGTGTTCCGGAACAGGAGCATTTCGTCAGCTTCGAGAGTCATGGCCTCATGGTCGGACCTCGACCCGGCTGGAGGTCAACGGGGCGTCCCGTGCGGTCCGTCACAGGGCGCCGGGGTCGTAAGCCAGCAGCTCCCAGGAGTGGCCGTCCGGGTCGTCGATCGCCCGGTTGTACAGCCAGCCCATGTCCTGTGCCGCGCGGGGCTCGGTGGCACCGGCGGCCAGGGCCGCTTCGGCGAGCCGGTCCACTTCTTCGCGGGATCCGGCGGCCAGCGCGTTGATCACCTCGATCGGGCCGTCCGATGTGGACCGCTTGGTGAACGTCGCGAACGTCTCGCGGGTCATCAGCTGCACCAGGATCGTGTCGGCGAACGCCACCTGGACGGAGGTGTCCCCGCTGAAATCGGGATTGACCGTTCCGCCCATCGCCAGGTAGACCTTCGTGCTCGCTTCCAGGTCGGTGACCGGCAGGTTGACGTAGATCTGGGTGATCGCCATGACAAGCCCTCCAGGATGTCTCGTGTGCCGGGCGCTCCCGGCGTCACCACGAAACTACGGGCGGACCATGACGTCGGTCTTGTACAGAAGCGACAACATCTCGTCGCCGTCGGCCCGCCGCAGCCGGGAGGCCGTGCAGCCGGTGAACCGGGTCAGGGAGCGCGCCAGGTGCGGCTGGTCGTGGTACCCGGCCAGCTGCACGACCTCGATCGCGGGTATCCCCTGCCCCAGCAGCATCACGGCCTGCCGTGCCCGCTCGATCTGGCGGATCGCGCCCTGGGTCAGCCCCGTGGCCGCGGCCACCCGCCGCTGCACCGACCTCGGCGTGACCAACGTGGCCGCGTCGCCGCGAAGAACGTCGGTGACCAGCGGGTCACGCATCAGCAATCCGGCACGGACCAGCCGATCCACGAAGACGTCGGCGTTGTCGTAAGAGGGCGTTTCCCACTCCTCGCCCTGCAGGACGAACGAGCGAGCCGTGGTGTGCGGGCTCGTCACGGCGGTGTCGACCAGTTTCGGCACCGGCAGCGGCGCCAGGAACGCACCGTGCGAGAAGATGATCCCGACCGTTTCACCCTCGCCGGGTTCCAGGTCCAGCACCGTGGGACTCGTCTCGGGGCCGCGCACCGCCACATGCGTCTCACCCCGGTCACGCCACACCACGAGCTCCCAGTTCGAGTTCGCGATGGACCGCATCCGCGCCGGCATCGCGACGGCCTCCGTCCCGGCCCGGTAAACCCGCTCCACGTACGGAGAATCGGACGGGCGCTGCTCGACGCCACCAGCCGGATCAAGGCTCACGGTCAAGAAACTAACACTCGGGCGAGGCCGGTGAAGCCCTCGTCCGGCCGCCTGACAATTCGCCGGGCCGCGTCGTCGGACTACCGGAACCACGGGGATCGCCGCCCCGAACCGGACGGTGAAAGGGAGAACACGATGACTTCACTCGATTCCGATGTCAGGGAATTCCTGGCGAGCCGGGTCGCCGCCGCCGAAGCGAAGGACATCGACCGGCTCATGTCCCACTATTCGCCCGGCATCGTCTACTACGACGCCGTTCCCCCGCTCCGGTTCACCGGAACCGACGAGGTCCGCGGCAACTTCCTGCGGTGGTTCGACGGCTACGAAGGGCCCATCGGCCTGCGGACGCACGAGTTGGTCGTCGCGGCGAGCGGCGACGTCGCGTTCGCGCACATGCTGCACCTCGATTCCGGGAAGCGCACGAACGGCCTGGAAACCTCGATCTGGGTGCGTTCGACCGTCGGTTGCCGCCGATCGGAGGGCGCGTGGCTGATCACGCACGAGCACATCTCGCTGCCGATCGACATGGAGACCCTGCAGGCCTGGTTCCCGCCGGAGACGTGAGCGGCGCCAGGCCGGATCGGGCGGGGCGGCACGTGTCCCGCCCGATCCCGACGCCGTGGTGGTCACCGCCGGATCAAGACGACGTCGAGTTCCAGCCGCACCTTGGCGCCGACCATGACGCCGGTCGCGGCGTTCCAGTTCACGCCCCAGTCCCCGCGGCTGATCGTGACGCCGCCCCGGAGGCCGACCCGCCGGTCGTTCTCGGCGCCGGTCAGCTCGAAGCCCACCGTCACCGGCTTGGTCACGCCGCGGATGGTCAGGTCACCGGCGACGTCGAAGCCGGTCTCTCCGACCTGGTCCACCGCGGTCGAGGTGAACGTGATGACCGGGTGGTCGCCGGTACCCAGGAACTTGGCGCTCAGTTGTTCGTCGCGTCGTTCGTTCCGGGTCTGGATGCTCTTCGCCTGGATCACGAGCCGTGCACTGGATTTCGACGGGTCGTCACCGTCCAGGCGCGCACTTCCTTCGAACAGGTCGAACCGGCCGTGCACCCTGGTGCCCATCGTGTGCCGGGCGACGAACCCGATCCGCGTACCGGCGGTGTCGAGGACGTAGTCGCCGGTCAGCTCGCTCAACGTGGTCGTGGTCATGTCTGGTCGCTCCTCGCCGGTACGGTGTTCGGTTCGGTGGTACGACGAGGCACCCTCACCGGATGTGAGGAGGTTCCCGGAAGCGTCACAGTTCGTCGAAGGTCGTTCCGGCGCCGTGCTCGAACGCGGCGGCGAAGTCCTGCTCTCCCAGCGCTTGCCGGGTGGCCGCCGTGATCCGCTCGACGTCGCCTCGTTCGGCAGAGGGCAGGGGCGCTCCCGCGGATCCGCGCAACGCGGCGGCCATGCCGAGCAAGTGCGCGGCGTGGCCGTGGTGTCCCGCGAGGGCTTGCGCGCCGGCCAGGCCTTCCAGCGCGAGCGCGATCGCGCGCGGGTCCACTGTGGAGCGGGCGGCGCGGAAAGCGTCCAGGTGCAGGGCGAGCGCTTGCGCGGTGTCGCCGCGTTGCTCGGCGATGAAGCCGAGCTCGGCGAGAATAAGCGCGACGCCGGCGTCGCCGTCCCAGCGGCGGCACCAGTCGAGCCAGTTCCGCAGATGCTTCTCCGCCGCGTCGAGCCTGCCCTGCCTTCGGGCACCGAGACCGAGACCGACCTCGGCGTACTGGATACCCCGATGGTGCGACTGCTCGATGGCGAGCCGCATCGACCGGTGGTGCCAGTCGTCGGCGGCGGCGTAGTCGCCGTCCAGCAGGGCGATCCTGCCGAGCCCGGACAGCTCCCACGCGGCTTCGGTCCGCAGGCCGAGCTCCTCGGCGGTGCGCAGCCCGTCGCGGTGCAACCGGGCCGCCGTGCCGTAGTCACCGACGACTTCGGCCAGCACGGCGAGCACCTGGCCGGCCTTGAGGCGGCCCCAGTGGTCACCGAGTTCGCCGAAGACGGCCAGGCTCTCCCCGCCGAGCCGTTCGGCCACGCCGAGGTCACCCCGGGCGAGCGCGAGTGCCGCCCGCGTGCTCGACACCGCCGCGATCCCCCACCGGTCCTCGGTGGCGCGGAAGGCCGACAGCGACCGGTCGGCCAAGTCCTCGCTGGTGGCCGGGGCGCCGAAACCCGCCTGCGCGAACCCGAGGAACCATTCCATTCTGGCCAGGGTGGCCGGGTCGTCGATGCCGTCGCACAGCCGTCGCAGCTCCTCGGGTGACGGCGCCGGTGTGCCGGTGTCCCGGATCATCAGGGAGATTCCCGCGTGCCATACCCGAGCGATGGCCGAGGCGGCGCCACGGTCGACGTCGAGTCCCAGGACGAGTTCGAACGATCGGCGGGCTTCGCCGAGCCTGCCGCGGAGGAACCAGTACCAGCCCAGCGCGCCGACCAGCCGCAGGCCGAGCGCGACGTCGCCCTCGTCGACGACGGCGTCGAGCGCGCGGCGGAGGTTGGCGGTCTCGGCGTCCAGCGATGCCAGCCACCGTCGCTGTTGCCCGCCGCGCAAGTGCGGTTCTGCCTGTTCGGCCAGCTCCGTGTAGTAGCGGCTGTGCCACCGCCGCATTCGCGCCGCCTCGCCGCTTTCGCCGAGGCGTTCC
Source organism: Amycolatopsis roodepoortensis (assembly GCF_024628825.1). Classification (NCBI taxonomy): domain Bacteria; kingdom Bacillati; phylum Actinomycetota; class Actinomycetes; order Pseudonocardiales; family Pseudonocardiaceae; genus Amycolatopsis; species Amycolatopsis roodepoortensis. The sequence continues at coordinate 7,399,295 of NZ_CP102415.1, read as the reverse complement.
CGGCAATACGCCGCGATCGATTCGAGCAGCCGGTACCTGGCACCCGAAGGAGTGTCGACCACGACGACCAGCGACCGGTCGACCAACCTCGCCAGCAGGTCCAGGACATCGTCCGGCCGCACGCCGTCTCCCGCGCACAAGGTTTCGGCGGCGGCGAGGGAACAGCTGTCGGCGTGGACGGCCAGGCGGCGCAACACGATCCGTTCCGCCTGGGTCAGCAGCTGCCAGCTCCAGTCGATCATCGCTTCGAGGGTGCGGTGGCGGGCCGGGCCGCGACGCCGTCCACCGGTCAGCAAGCGGAACCGGTCGTTCAGCCGGGTGGCGACTTCCCGCACGTCCAGTGCCCGTACACGAGTGGCGGCCAGCTCGATGGCGAGAGGGATGCCGTCGAGGTGGCGGCAGACGGCGGCGACCGCGTCGGCGTTGCCCGCGTCCAGCTCGAAACCCGGCGCGGCGGCGGAGGCGCGCGCCACGAACAACTCGACCGCGCTGGATCGCCGCAGGACGGACGGCGGCGTGCCGGGTTCGGGTAGTTCCAGCGGCGGCACGGGCCAGACCTGCTCCCCCTCGACGGCCAGCGGTTCCCTGCTGGTGGCCAGGATGTGCAGCCCCGGCGCGGCCGCCAGCAGCCGGCCTGCCAGGTCGGCGACCGGCTCGACGACGTGCTCGCAGTTGTCGAGCACCAGCAGCGATCGCCGGGTGCGCAGCGACGACGTGAGCCGGTCGATCAGCGGAAGCCGCTCACCCGTGGGCAATGGACCCGCCGGGGTGTCGTCGCGGAGATCGAGGACCCTCGCCACCAGATCGACCACCGCGGTGCCCGGGTCGCCGTCGTCGGCCCGGTCCAGTGCGCTCAGTTCGACCAGCCAGGTGCCGTCCGGGAAGGTGGCGGCCTGCCGCCGGGCGGTCTCCACCGCCAGCCGGGTCTTGCCGACGCCACCCGGCCCGGTGAGGGTCACCAGCCGGCCCGTGTCGAGCATCGATCGCACTACCGGCAGGGCTTCCGCGCGGCCGATCAAGGGCGTCAGCGGAGCCGGCAGGTTCGTCCGCGGTCTGGCCGGGTTCGCCGCGGGGACCAACGTGGGCGACTGCGCCAAGATCGCCTGGTGAAGCTCCGCCAGCTCAGGGCTGGGATCCACTCCGAGCTCCTCGGCCAGCCGCCGCCGCAGCGTGCGATAACCGGCCAGCGCCTCGCTCTGGCGGCCGGCGAGGTAGAGCGCGCGCATCTGCGCCGCCCGTAACCGTTCCCGCAAGGGGTGCGCCGTCACGAGGTCGCCCAGCTCGCTCGCCACCGCGGCGCCGTCACGATCGTCGGCGTCCAGCCTCGCCTCGGCCTGCTCCTCGATCGCGTACAGCCGCTGTTCCTCGAGACGTTGCGCGAGAGGGCCGGCGAAGTCGGTGTCCTCGAAGCCGGCGAAGGCGCGTCCCCGCCACAAACCCAGTGCCTCGGTCAGGACCGCCGCCCGGTCCGCCGGATCGCGGACGGTCCGCGCGCGGGCGAGCAGCGCCTGGAACCGGTGCATGTCCAGCGCGTCCTGGCCGGCACGCAGCAGATACCCGGGACGGCGCGACACCACGAGATCCCGGCCGCCCGGCTCGGCCTCCGCGAGCGCCCGCCGCAGCTGCCACACCCTGGTCTGCAGCGTGTTGGCGGGGTTGCCGGGAAGCGTGTCGCCCCACAGATCCGCGATGAGCCGGTCGGCCGACACCAGGCGGCCCTCGTTGGCCAGCAGGTCGGCGAGCAGAGCGCGGACCTTCGATTCCCGGATCGTGACCGGTGTCCCGTCCGCCGTCCACACCTCGAGCGGACCGAGCACCCCGAAACGCACGTCACCACAGTAACCCCGCCGGACCTAGACCAGACCTTGACCGGATCCAGTGCGGCTCACTTCAGGGTGCGAAGCGGAAGAACGAAGAAACAGAACGGAGTTTTCGTGAGTGAGCAAGATGCCCTCACCCCGGTGACGGTCGTCGGCCTCGGCGCCATGGGCAAAGCGCTCGCGGCGGCGTTGCTGAAGGCGGGCCACCGGACGACGGTGTGGAACCGGTCCGACGCCAAAGCCGACACCCTCGTCGCCGACGGAGCCGTGCGAGCGGGCTCGATCACCGACGCGATCACCGCCAGCCCGGTGGTCATCGTCTGCCTGCTCGACTACGGGGTCATGCACGAGGTGCTCGCCCCCGCCGCCGATGCCCTTTCCGGCCGCCTCTTGGTGAACCTCAGCAACGGGACCCCTGAGCAGGGCCGCGAGACCGCGGTCTGGGCTGCCGGGCACGGTGCCGAATACCTCGACGGCGGCATCATGGCCGTGCCGCCGATGATCGGCCACCCCGAGGCCCTCGTGCTCTACAGCGGCTCCAAACCCGCCTTCGAGCAGCACGAAGGCCTGCTCTGCCGGCTCGGCGACAGCCGGTACCTCGGCACCGATGCCGGGCTGGCGGCGCTTTACGACCTCGCCCTGCTCAGCGCGATGTACGGACAGGCCGCGGGCGCCCGGCACGCGCTCGCCCTCGTCGGCACGGAGCGGGCCGACCTGCCGGAATTCACCTCGTCACTGCTCATCCCCTGGCTCACCTCGATGACCATTGGACTGCCCGCGCTCGCCGAGCAGACCGACGCCGTCCGGGAAGCCGAGGACCCGGTGTCCCCGGAAAGCATGCAGGCGGTCGCCATCGCCAACATCGCCGAGGCCAGCGCCGGCCAGGGCGTCGACGGCGAACTGCTCTCCCACCTGCTCGTCCCGCTCCGTGACCTCATCGGCCACCGCGGCGCCGGGCACGATCTGCCGGGTCTGATCGAGCTGGCCAGGAAGGCGGCGCTGTGATGCCGGCGGGGAAATACGCGGGCAAGAAGGCCGTCGTCACCGGTGGGACACACGGTATGGGGCAGGCGGTCGTCACGGCGCTGCTCGACGGCGGTGCGGAGGTCGTGCTGACCGGACGCGACGAGCGGAACATCGAAACGGCGCGGACCGGACTCACGTCCCGCCCCGCCCACGTGGTCCGCTCCGACGCCACCAGCATGGCCGACATCGACGCCCTCGGCGCCTTCGTCGAGGAGAAGCTCGGCCGGGTCGACCTTCTGTTCGTCAATGTCGGCATCGCCAGGATGGAACCCTTCGAGCAGGTGACCGAAGCGTCCTACGACGAGAGCTTCGCCACCAACACCAAGGGCGCCTTCTTCACCACGCAACGGCTGGCCCCGCTGATCCGTGACGGCGGTTCGATCGTGTTCACCACCTCGATCGCCGACGAGGGCGGCGCCCCCGCCATGACCGTCTACTCCGGAGCGAAAGCCGCGGTCAGGGCGTTCGCCAAAGGGATCGCGAGCGAACTGCTGCCCAGGGGTATCCGGGTGAACACGCTCAGCCCCGGATTCATCGACACCCCGAGCATGGGCATCACCGGAGTGTCCGACCAGGACCGGGAAGGTTTCATGGCCGCGGGGGACGCGGCGACGCCCATGAAACGGCACGGAACGGTCGACGAGATCGCCGCGGCGGTGCTGTTCCTGGCCTTCGACGCGACCTTCACCACCGGCGCCCGATTGACCGTCGACGGCGGACTCGGGCAGGGCATCTCCGCCCCGCGGTGATCCACGGCGTGTGAAACCGGTGGCGCGGCCCGCCCGTAGGTTCCTATGGGCGGGCCGCGCCACCGGAGAAGTGTTTGTGTCCTTTGTGGAGGGTGGCGATCGTGTCGCCGGGCACGACACCGTGACGACTTTCCCCGAAAGCGAAAAACCACGCGTCCTCTCAGCCCTCTGAGCTGCGGCTTTCCGCCCCACTGAGGATCAACCGCCTCCGCCGGGGAGCTGGGTCATGACCAGCGTCCGCCGAGACCGCTCCCTCTGGATTCAATGCGGCTGCACCGGCTTGGTCGCCCTCCGTGTGGCCTACGCCGCCTACATCCACGGACGCCAATTCGCCCTTCGCTTCGGCGCCGACACGATGACCGCCTCTATCTGGCCGTTTATCGTCGACGGCCTTCTCACCACCGCGATCGTCGAACTCTGGAAACCCAGTCGCGACGGCTCCAACCGGTGCTCGGCCGTCGCCGCCTGCCCACCCCTTGCCCTGCTGGTGGACCATGCGCGCTCCGGGGGCGAGCAGGTCGAACGCGGCACGGCCCGCCTTCCCGCCGACACCATCGAGGACCGCTGTCACCGGGCCGCCCACGATGGTCGCCCCGTCGGTCAGGGCCACGGTGGCGCGGACGTTGTGGGCCGACTGCGCGAGCAAAGGCCCGAGCCCCTCGCCGAGCTTGTCGACGACTCCGGCCACCGCTTGCCCGGGAATCGCCGCGTCACCACGGTCCACGACGCACGCCTTCACGGCGATCCGGACCTGCCCTCGTCCCGGGCTGGGCGCGGGAACCCGCTCATAGACCGGTTTTCCCGGCTTGTATTGCCGTATCGCGTGCATGTTTCTCCTGAGAGCGGGCCCGTGCCGCCACATCGGCGTCGGAGCAGAAACCAAGACCGGTGCGCTTGAGGCACAGCAGACCGAGCAGACCGCCGTCGCCGTCCACCACGGCCAGCCTCCGCCGGCGGCCGCGCATCGCCAGCCACGTCGCGAGCAGATCGGCATCGGGGCCGACCACCCGGCCGGTCAGCCGTCCCGCGCGCCACGCGGGCATCCCACCGGGGAGGCCCGTGAGGTCCGGCCGTTCGACGACGCTCACCAGTACCGCGCCCGCGACGACCAGCGCCACGTGCACGTGGTCGTCGCGGAACAGTTCGCGTACCTGGGCGACGGTCGCCGTGTGATCGAGCAGCTTCGGCGCGCGGAGCATCGCCTCGGCCACGGTCGCGCCACCGAACCGGGTCACTCGGTGTCGTTCCATTCGGTGTCGGCGCGATCGGCCGCGGCGGTGCGTTCCCGGGCGATCTCCAGCGCCCTGCGAGCGGTTTCCTCGTCGGGGTACGGGCCGAGCAGGTCCACGCCACGCGACCGGCGGCCTCGTTCGACCTCACCGGTCCTCGTGTTGAAGTACCAGTCCTGCTCGGGTCCGGTTTCCTGGATCCAGTTCATCGATGCCTCTCAGCTGATTCAGGTGCCTGGCAGCCACGGCGGCTGCCAGGCGGGATAGCCCTCCACCAACGTGTCCGCCGTGGGCGGGCCCCACGTGCCGATCGCGTACGGTCGCGCGGGCGGCGGGTAGGCGAGGAGACTCCTGGCGGAAAGCCGTTCCACGACCGGCGCGAACAACGACGGTGGCAGCGCGAGGTAGTACAGCGGCCGCCGGACGTTCGCCAATTCCTCGGCAAGCGCCTCGTACAGGTCCGGGTCGTTCGCGTCACCGCCCACGTACGTCAGGCGGCGCACCAGGCGCGCGAAGACCGTTTCGTCGAAATATTCTCCGGATTTCTCGATCGCCTGCCGCGCCAGATCCCTCAGGTCCGAAGTGGACAACCCGCCGGAAGCGACACCTACCACGGGGCAGCGCAGCACTCCCCGACGTTCCAGCCGGTACAGCGCGGGTAACGTCATCTTCGCCGCGAGGTCGCCGGTGATCCCGAAGATCACGAGCGCTCCGGCCTTCCAGTCCCCCATCGCTTCAGTCCCGGCCGGCTGGAAGCGCGGGAGGGTCGGCCAGGAAACCGGCCGGTGGAACGAAGTACAGGCCGCCCGTGACCGCGGTGGACACGTCGAGGAGCTGATCCGGTTGCTCGGCGAGGAACATCCTGGTGAGCATCCGCTCCGTCACTCCCGGGTCGGCGGCGTATCCGCAGAAGTAGGTGCCGTACTCGTCGCGGGCGATGGACCCGAACGGCATGTTGTCCCGAAGGATCTTGCGTTCGGTCCCGTCGGGGCCTTCGATCGTGGTGAGCGCGACGTGGGAATCGACGGCCTTCTCCGCGTCCGCGATCTCGACATCGTCGGCCAGCTGCCTGCCCACCGCCCGGTCGCGTTCCTCGACCGGCTTGGCGGTCCACTTCGCCAGATCGTGCAGGTACTTCTGCACGATCAGATAGGAGCCGCCGGTGAAGCCGGGATCCTCGTCGGCGACGAGCGCGGCCACACCGGCGGCGTGGCCGACCGGGTTCTCCGTGCCGTCGACGTAGCCGAGCAGATCCCGGCGGTCGAAGTAGCGGAACCCGACCGTGTCGTCCTGGACCGAGACCGCGGTGTCGAGGCGGGCCACCACCCGGCGAGCAAGTTCGAAACACGGGTACAGCCGCGTCGCCCTGATGTGCAGGAAGAGGTCGCCGGGTGTGGATGGCGCCTGGTGCCTGGATCCGGACAGGGCGCGGAACGGATGAAGCAAGGCCGGGCGCTCACCGGTGAAGAGCCGGTCCCACGCCGCCGAGCCGATGCCCGCGACGCAGGTCAGATGTTCGTCCGGCAACGGGAACCCGACCGACCGGACCATCCCCGCCAGATCCGGTAGCAGGTCGTGTACGGCCGCCTCTCCCCCTGCCCCGATCGTCAGGGTGAGGAAGAGCGCGCTTTCGGTCAGCGGCGCGAGAACGGGTTGGGCCAGGTCTTCCGGTGTGCTCACAGCAGTCCCGCGTCTTCGGGGGTCACTTCGCAGGTGCGCTCGCGCTGCGTGGAATCGGAGACCTGGACCACCGTGCCGGTCCCGCAGCCGCGCCACGCGACCGCGACCCCTTGCGGCAGTTCGTAATCGGTGCCGATCGCGCCACGGGACGCGGTTTCGGCCGGGCCGACGTGGTAGGTCCGGATGTTCCCGGTGCTTTCCCCGTCGACCTTCGTCACCTCGTAGACGAAGATCGCGACCCGCTGGCCGACGGCGGGGAAATCGGGAGGCCACGGATTGTCGAACAGCCCGCCCTGCGGCGTGCCGATGGTCTTGGCGGTGATCGTGCGCTGCTCGCTCATGAGACTTCCCAGGATTCGATGAAAGGTTCGGGGTACGACAGGGGATCAGCGCTCGCCGAGCAGCACCGTGCCGGACCGGCGCGGCGAGCTCAGGCTCAGCGCTTGCAGGGCGGTCACCAGTTCGGCGACCTGCCGGGGCTCGGTCAGCGACCGATCGGTCAGCTCGCGGATCCGGCGCAGCCGGTACCGGACTGTGTTGGCGTGGCAGTGCAGAACCTGCGCCGCCCGTTCGGACGAGCCACCGACGGAGAAGTAGGCCTCCAGCGTCTCCAGCAGTACATCGCGTTCCTCCGCGGACAGGTCGAGTACCGCCCCGAAGACCTCGTCCGCGAGCCGTCGCCCTTCGTCCGGGTCGTAGGCGACGAACGCGGCGAGCGGGCTGGCGCTGAACGCGCGGGCCTCGCGCCGTTCCGGCTGGATGCCGGCGAGGGCCGCGCGGGCGAGATGGAGTGCGCGCGGGGTGTCGGTCAGCGACCGGTACAGCGGGCTGATACCGGTCCGGGCCCTGGCCACGTCCTGCAGTAGCGCCAGCAGCGCGTCGTACTGCTCCTCGCGCAGCGACACGACACCGGCCTGCTGCGTGGGCGTGAGGTGCCACGCCGAGACGATGCCGAGCCGCGCCAGTCGCCGCTCGATGCCGACCAGGCTCTCCTGAGCAAGGCTCAGTGTTTCGGCGGTGACCACCGCGAGCTTGCCGTCTAGCGAAAAGCCCAGTAGCCGTCCCGCTTCCCACGGCCCGGCGTCGAAGACCCGCTGGCCGGTGAACAATGCTTCGGCCAGCGCCGAACGCCGTCGTTGCTGGGCCGCGAGCAGCTCGGCACTCGTCGCCCGATAGGCCTCGGTGACCCGGACCGCGTGGCCGTCGGTGACCTGCCACAGCAGGCTCGCGACGTCGGCCAGCTCGTCCATGGCGCCTTCCGAGGCGGACGCGCGGGCGTGCCGCACCAGCAAGTCCCACAGCATCCCGCAGGCGACCCGGTACACCTGCAGTACTTCGGGCAGTGGGGCGCCCTGGTGTGCCCTGCGGGCACCGGTGTCCTCCGGAGCGGTCTGGTCGGGGTCTCCGGTCCCGGCCAGCGCGTCGACCATGAACCGCAGGTTCACCGCGATCGACCGGCGCAGGTCGGCGCGCGGCACGATCCTTTCGTCGCGGTAGAGCTCGATACGCTCGCGAACGGCCGCGCACACGTCGTCCACGAGCCGCGGCAGCCGGGCTTCGATCCAGTCGACGAGCGCGGCCGCGACGACGGACGATCCTTCGCGTACGGGATCGACCGGTGAATCGGCGTCGGTCACGCCGCTTCCTCGGTGTCGGGGTTCCTGCAGGTCACGGTGAGCTTGCCGTCGGCGAGGCCGAGCTGGATCACGGCGCCGTCCCCGACCTCCCCGCCGAGCAGTGCCCGTCCGATCCGGGTCTCCACTTCGCGGGCGAGGAACCGGCGCAACGGGCGCGCGCCGTAGACCGGGTCGAAACCCTGCTCCGCGATGTAGCGCAGGGTGTCCAGGGGCGCGGCCAGTGTCATCCGCCGCGCCGCCAGCCGCCCGCGCAGGTCGGCCAGCATCAGCTCCACGATCCGCTCGATCTCCGGTTCGGTGAGCGGGGTGAACAGCACGATGTCGTCGATCCGGTTCAGGAACTCCGGACGGAAGTGCCCGCGCAAGGCGGCCATGACGGCGTCACGCGCGTCGGGCTTGATCTCCCCGCCGGCGTCGACACCGTCCACGAGGAAGTGGGCGCCGATGTTGGAGGTCATGATGATGACCGTGTTGCGGAAGTCGACCGTGCGGCCCTGCGAGTCGGTGAGCCGTCCGTCGTCGAGGACCTGCAACAGCGTGTTGAACACGTCCGCGTGCGCCTTCTCGATCTCGTCGAGCAGGACGACCGAGTACGGCTTGCGGCGGACGGCTTCGGTGAGCTGGCCGCCCTCGTCGTGGCCGACGTACCCGGGCGGCGCGCCGATGAGCCGGGAGACCGTGTGCCGCTCCTGGTACTCGCTCATGTCGACGCGGACGATGTTGTCGTCGGTGTCGAACAGGCTCGCCGCGAGCGCCTTGGCCAGTTCGGTCTTCCCGACCCCGGTCGGGCCGAGGAACAGGAACGAGCCGATCGGGCGGCGCGGATCCTTGATCCCCGAGCGGGCGCGGATGATGGCGTCGGCGACCGCCCGCACCGCCTCGTCCTGCCCGATGACGCGTTCGTGGAGGAGGTCGTCCAGCCGCAGCAGTTTTTCCCGCTCGCCCTCCTGCAGCCTGCTGACCGGGATGCCGGTCCACCGTGACACCACGGCGGCGATCTCCTCCTCGGTCACGACCTCACGCAGCAGCCGCGTACCCGCCTGCCGGGCCGCCAGCAGCTCTTCTTCACCCACGAGCCGTCGTTCGAGCTCGGGCAGCTTGCCGTGCCGCAGTTGCGCGGCCAGGTCGAGGTCGTAGGCGCGTTCGGCGGCTTCGGCGTCGTGGCGGACTCGTTCGATCTCCTCACGCAAGGTCTGGACCTTGTTCAGGGCGGCGCGTTCGGCCTCCCATTGCGTGCGCATCCCGCCGGCTTCGGCGCGCAGATCGACCAGCTCGCGGCGCAGTTCTTCCAGCCGTGCCCCGCTCGCCGCGTCGTTTTCCTTGGCCAGTGCGGCTTCCTCGATCTCGCCGCGGGTCAGGCGGCGGCTCAGCTCGTCGAGTTCCGCGGGCATCGAATCGATTTCCGTGCGCAGCATCGCGCACGCCTCGTCCACCAGATCGATCGCCTTGTCCGGCAGGAACCGGTCCGAGATGTACCGGTGGGACAGCACGACAGCGGCGACCAGAGCGCTGTCCTGGATCTTGACGCCGTGGAACACCTCGAGTCGTTCCCTGAGCCCCCGGAGGATGGAGATGGCGTCTTCGACCGACGGCTCGTCCACCAGCACGGGCTGGAACCGGCGTTCGAGAGCCGCGTCCTTTTCGATGTACTTGCGGTACTCGTCGGCCGTCGTGGCGCCGATGAGGTGCAGTTCGCCGCGGGCGAGCATCGGCTTGAGCATGTTGCCCGCGTCCATCGCGCCTTCGGTGGCCCCGGCGCCGACGACCGTGTGCAGTTCGTCGACGAACAGCAGGATCCGGCCCTCGGCGGCCTTCACCTCGTTGAGCACCGCCTTGAAACGCTCTTCGAACTCGCCCCGGTACTTCGCCCCGGCCACCAGTGCGCCGAGGTCGAGGGAGAAGACCGTCTTGCCCTTCAGCCCCTCCGGCACGTCGCCGCGGTCGATCCGCTGCGCCAGTCCCTCGGCGATCGCGGTCTTGCCGACCCCCGGTTCACCGGTGAGCACGGGGTTGTTCTTCGTCTTGCGCGAGAGGATCTGGATCACGCGGCGGATCTCGGCGTCACGGCCGATGACCGGGTCGAGTTTGCCCGCCGCGGCGTCGGCCACGAGGTCGCGGCCGTACTTTTCCAAGGCCTCATAAGCGGATTCGGGCGTCGCGGAGGTGACGCGCTGGTTGCCGCGCACCTTCCGCAGCACCTCGAGAAACTTGTCCCGGGTCAGCCCGGCGGACCGCAACAGCCGTCCGGCGGCGCTCGTGGCGCCTTCCTCCACCAAGGCCGCGACGAGGTGCTCGACCGAGACGTAGTCGTCCTTGAGCCGTCCGGCCTCACGGTCGGCGGCGTCGAGCGCACGAGCGAGCCGGGCGGTCACGCGCGTCTCACCAGGGGCGGAGGCCTGCCCGGTGACCTTGGGACGGCGCGCGAGTTCGGCCTCGACTTCGCCGCGCAGCAGGGCCGGGTCCGCGCCTGCCTCGGTCAGCAACCGCGGGACGAGTCCGTCGGGCTGGTCGAGCAGGGCCAGCAGCAGATGCTCGCCGTCGACATCGGGGTGGCCGAGCCGCAGCGCGGCGGTCTGGGCGTCGTGCAGCGCTTCCTGGGATTTCTGGGTGAGCCTGTTCGGGTCCATGATCAGTCTCCGCTGCGTCGAGATCGGGTACGAAGGGCCGCCTCGAGTTCCGCGATGCGGTCGAGCAGGTCGGCGACGAGGCCGACGGCGGCGTAGTTGAGCGGCAATCCGGCACGCAGACGCCGGATCCGGGCCGCGGCCACGAGTTCTCCGGCCCGGAACCACAGTTCTCCGTCGCTGTCCGTGACGGGTTCGAACAGGCCGAGCGCGGTCAAGCGGCGGACCAGTTCCTCGGACAGCCCGGTCGCGTGCGCGAAGGTCTTCAGGTCGAGGTAGGCGGCGCCGGGGTGGCGCACCAGCGCGTAGGTGGTCATCGCCGGTCGGAGCTCCTCGGGTTGAATGCGGACACCGCGGCCAGCCGTTCGAACTGTTCCCGTTCCTCGTCGGTCAGCTCGGCCGGGACGACCACGGAGGCCTTGGCGTAGAGATCGCCCGCCGCGCCGCGGGGATGGGGAAGCCCGCGGCCGCGCAGCCGGAGCCTCCGCCCGGTCGACGTGCCCGGCGGCACCTTCAACTTCGCTTCCCCGCCGGGGATTTCGAGCGTCACGGTGGTTCCCAGTGCCGCTTCCCACGGCGACAGCGGGAGATCGACCGTCAGGTCCCGGCCGTCGACGCGGTACCGCCGATGCGGCGCGAGGTGCACGATCAGGTACAGGTCACCCGGCGGCGCGCCGTCCGTGCCGCGCCCACCCTGGCCGGCGAGCCGGATCCGCTGGCCGTCGGTGACACCGGCAGGGATGTCGACCTCGATCGTGCGCGGGCCCAGGGTGATCGACCGTTTGCCACCGTGGTGCGCGTCTTCGACGGTGAGTTCGATCGAGGCTTCCTGGTCCGCGCCGGGCATCGGACCGTGCCGCCGGGTCCGGCCGCCGAAGATCCCGCCGAGCAGGTCTTCGAGGTCGATGTCCTCGGCGCTCCCGAACGGGCTCCCCGTGGTGAACGGGCCACCGGACCTTGCCCGTGCCCACGTTTCCGGGTCCATCCCTTCGGGGACCTGCCGGAAATCCGGGCCGAACGCGTCGTAACGGCGGCGGGTCTCCGGCTCCGACAGCACGTCGTAGGCCTCGGAGATCTCCTTGAACCGGTCTTCGGCTCCGGGGTCCTTGTTGATGTCCGGGTGGTACTGCCGGGCCAGTTTCCGGTACGCACGCTGGATTTCCGCCTGGTCCGCGGTCCGGCCCACGCCCAGGACGGTGTAGAAGTCCTGCGCCATCAGTCCTGCCTCGCCACCACGACCGCGGCCGGGCGCAATTGGTTCGGCCCTTCGCCGTAGCCCGGCCGCACCACCTCGATGATCGTGCCCGCAGGCGCATCCCCCGCCTGGACGGTGCTCACCGCTTCGTGAGCGGACGGATCGAACGGCGTCCCGGCCTCGTCGGCGCGGCGGGAGAAGCCCAGCCGTGTCATGACGGCGTCGGCCAGCTCCCGGACGGCCCTGACCCCTTCGACGATCGAGGCTGGGTCGGCGTCCGCGTGCGCCAGCGCGATGTCCAGGTTGTCGAGTACCGGCAGCCACGCGGCCGCAGTCCGGATCCGCTCGATGTCGGCGAGCTGTTCGGCCTCGCGCGCCGTGCGTTTGCGGTAGTTGTCGAAATCCGCCGAGACACGCCGCACGTGGTCTTCCAGGCCCTTGATCTGTTCGCGCAGCGCCGTCTCGTCGACCTGGTCGTCGTGCGCGGTGTCCTCTGTCGTCATCGCGATCAGGACGTCGTGAACTCGGCGTCGACGACGTCGTCGTCACCGTCGGCGGGCGGCTTGGCTTCCCCGGGGGTGACCGCGGCGAGACCGTGGTACAGCTGCTGCAGTTCGGCGGTCAGCGACCGGAGCCGGTCGAGGCCGGCTTCCTGCTCGTTCTTCAGCAGCTCTCGCGCGTCCCCGACCAGCATCTCGGCGCGTGCCTTGTCGTGCACGGCCACGCTCTCGCCGAGCTCGGTCAGCCGTCGTTCGACCTGATAGGCGGCCTGGTCGAGCGTGTTGCGCGCGTCGACCAGCTCACGGAGCCGCGCGTCTTCGGCCCGGTGCTCCTCGGCGTCGGCCACCATCCGCTCGACTTCGGCACCGTCGAGATTGGAGCTCTCGCTGATGGTGATGCGCTGTTCGGCGCCGGTTTCCTTGTCCTGCGCGGAAACGTTGAGGATACCGTTGGCGTCGATGTCGTAGACGACCTCGATCTGCGGGACACCGCGCGGGGCGGGACGGATGTTCTCCAGCCGGAACCGGCCCAGCACCCGGTTGTCCGCGGCCTTCTCGCGTTCACCCTGCAGCACCACGACGTCCACGGCGGACTGGTCGTCCTCGGCGGTGCTGAACGTTTCCTTGCGCCGGGCCGGGATCGTGGTGTTGCGCTCGATGACCTTGGTCATCATGCCGCCGAGGGTCTCGATACCGAGCGACAGCGGCGTGACGTCGAGCAGCAGGACGTCCTTCGCCTCACCCTTGATGATCGCCGCCTGGACCGCCGCGCCCAGCGCGACCACCTCGTCCGGGTTCACCGTCATGTTCGGGTCCTTGCCGCCGGCCAGGCGGCGCACCAGTTCCTGCACCGCCGGGATCCGCGTGGATCCGCCGACCAGGATGACCTCGTCGATGTCGCTCGGCGAGAGCTTCGCGTCGGAGATCGCCTGCTCGACCGGGCCGCGGCACCGTTCGACTAGGTCCGCGGTGATCTGGTCGAACGTCGACCGCATGAGCGTGGTGTTGAGGTGTTTCGGCCCGGAGGCGTCCGCGGTGATGAACGGCAGGTTGATCGTCGTGCGGGTGACCGACGACAGCTCCTCCTTGGCCTTCGCCGCCGCTTCGAACAACCGCTGCAGGGCCTGGGGGTCCTTGCGCAGGTCGATCCCGTTGTCCCGCTCGAACTCGTCCGCGAGGTGGTCCACGACGCGCCGGTCGAAGTCGTCACCGCCCAGATGGGTGTCCCCCGCGGTGGACCGCACCTCCACGACACCGTCGCCGATGTCGAGCACGCTCACGTCGAACGTGCCGCCGCCGAGATCGAAGACCAGCACGGTCTCCTGCTGCTTCTTGTCCAGACCGTAGGCCAGCGCGGCGGCGGTGGGCTCGTTGATGATCCGCAGCACCTCGAGCCCGGCGATCCGGCCGGCGTCCTTGGTCGCCTGACGCTGTGCGTCGTTGAAGTACGCGGGCACGGTGATGACGGCCTCGGTCACCTTCTCACCGAGGAACTTCGATGCCTCGTCGACGAGCTTGCGAAGGACCAGCGCCGACACCTCTTCAGGGGCGTACCGCTTGCCGTGCACGTCGAAGCGGACCGCCCCGTCCGAGCCGGGGACGACGTCGAAGGCGACGGCGTCCAGCTCGCTCGAGACCTCGTCGTGGCGGCGCCCGACGAACCGCTTCGCCGAGGAGATCGTGCCCTTCGGGTTCAAGATCGCCTGACGGCGCGCCAGCTGGCCGACGAGCCGTTCACCCGAGTCGGTGTAGGCGACGACCGACGGCGTCGTCCGCGCGCCGTCGGCGTTGGCGATCACCACCGGCTGGCCGCCCTCCAGCACCGCGATCACCGAGTTGGTCGTCCCCAGGTCGATGCCTACCGCTTTCGCCACGGCGTGTTCCTTCCAGCGCAGTCGCTCACACGAATTCCCGTGTCGGGAACAGTGAATTCGTGACCGGTCTACTTGAGCCCCGATAAGGGCGTCAAGACGGAAAGATGTGCGCCTGAATTGCGACCAGGCATTTCCCGCCAGCGTTGTGGGACGCCACCAAAAAGTTTGTCATCCGGTCACAACGGGCCGTTCACAATTGTGCTCGGTGATGCCCGAATGCGCCTCTCGTGCTTGAATCAGAACCGGAACGAAGGCATGCCGAGAGGATGACGGTGACAGAGCGACAAGGGGACGGGCCGGACGGACGCGAGCCGGAGTTCAAGCCCTACCACCATCCGGCCGCGGGCTGGGGCGCGGCGAAGAGCGTGACGAAGTTACTCGTGCAGGAAAAGGAGCTGGTGGCGGGTCCGCAGGCGATCCTGCGGATGAATCACGAGAACGGCGGCTTCGACTGTCCCGGCTGCGCGTGGCCCGACGACACCAAGGGCCTCCATCTGGACATCTGCGAGAACGGGATCAAGCACGTCGCCTGGGAGATGACCCGGAAACGAGTCGGCCCGGAATTGTTCGCCGAGCACACGGTGTCCGAACTCCGGAAATGGAGTGACACCGAACTCGAGGCACACGGCAGACTGACCGAACCGATGCGCTATGACGCCGGAATCGATCGGTATGTCCCAATTTCCTGGCAGGAAGCGTTCGACCTCGTCGGCCGCACACTGCGCGATCTGGATTCACCGGATCAGGCGGCGTTCTACACCTCCGGAAGGCTCGGCAACGAGGCCACGTTCCTGTACCAGCTGTGGGTGCGGGAGTACGGCACGAACAACCTCCCCGACTGCTCGAACATGTGTCACGAGGCGAGCGGGAGGGCACTGCAGGCCGCGATCGGCACGGGTAAAGGGACGGTCGACATCCACGACTGGGAGGAGGCCGACGCGCTCTTCATCCTCGGGGTCAACGCCGCCTCGAACGCGCCGCGCATGCTCACCGCGCTGGCCGAGGCCTACCGCCGGGGCGCGCAGATCGTGCACGTCAATCCCCTGGTCGAGGCGGGAGCGACCCGCACGATCATCCCGCACGACTTCGCGAGGATGGCCACCTTCCGCGCCACCCCGACCTCGACCCTGAACCTGCAGCCGCGGATCGGCGGCGACATGGCCCTCCTGCGCGGGATGGCGAAGGCCCTGCTGAAGATGGCCGAGACCGACCCGGAGGCACTCGACACCGGGTTCCTCGCGGCGTATACGTCCGGTTTCGAGGAGTACCGCGCCGCCTGCCAGGAGATCTCGTGGGCCGAACTCGAGCGGCAGTCGGGCCTGACCGAGTCCCAGATCCGCGCCGCGGCCGGGGTCTACCGCTCGGCCGAGCGCTCGATCATCAGCTGGTGCCTCGGCGTGACCCAGCACGAACACGGCGTGGACACCGTGCGCGAGATCGTGAACCTGCTGCTGTTGCGCGGCAACCTCGGCCGCCCGGGCGCCGGGCCCTCGCCGGTACGGGGGCACAGCAACGTCCAGGGCAACCGGACGTGCGGCATCGACCATCGGCCGTCCGCCGACTTCCTCGACCGGCTCGCCGAGGTCTGCGGGATCACGCCGCCACGGCACCACGGGCTCGACACCGTGAACACGATCGAGGCGATGCACCGCGGTGACGTGAAGGTGTTCGTCGGCATGGGCGGCAACTTCGTGCTCGCCGCCCCGGACACGCCCTACACCGCGGCCGGGCTGGCGAAGTGCGAGCTGACCGTGCAAGTCAGCACGAAGCTCAACCGCAGCCATCTCGAACACGGGAAGCAGGCCCTCATCCTGCCCTGCCTCGGCCGCACGGAACGAGACCTCCAGGCGGCGGGGCCGCAGGCCACGTCGGTCGAGGACGCGATGAGCATGGTGCACCTCTCGGTCGGCAAGCGGACGCCGGCCTCGCCGTATCTCCTGTCCGAGCCCGCGATCATCGGCGGGATGGCGCGCGCGACGCTGCCGGACAGCGCGACACCGTGGGAGGACTACGTCGGCGACTACGACCGCATCCGCGACACGATGTCGCGAGCGCTGGACGGGTTCGAAGACTTCAACGAACGGGTGCGGCAGCCCCTCGGGTTCCGGCTCCACCAGGCGGCACGCGAACGGGTCTTCCACACGCCGTCGGGCAGGGCGGAGTTCTCCACCGCGGACGTTCCCGACGTGGTCCCCGCCCCGGGGACGCTCGCACTCGGCACGATGCGGTCGCACGATCAGTGGAACACCACGATCTACTCCGACAACGACCGCTACCGCGGTATCAAGAACCTGCGCACGCTGATCTTCCTGAACTCCGCGGACATGCGCGAGCGCGGTCTGTCCGAGTTCGACCCGGTCGACATCACGAGCACCGCCAAGGACGGCACCACCCGCTCGCTCAAGGGCTACCTCGCGGTGCCGTACGACATCCCGCCCGGCTGCGCCGCCGGGTACATGCCGGAGATGAACGTGTTGTGCGCGATCGGTGACTACAGCACCCAGAGCGATCAGCCGCTGATGAAGCATCTGAAGGTGACGGTCGAGCGTTCCCGATGAGACCCGATCCGCTCCGCCTGGACGACATCCGCCAGTACGAGGTCAGCGCGCGAGCCCACTCGGGATTCCCGTTGAGCAGCAAGGAGTTCGCGGGCGAGGCGAACGAGCAGGAGTGGAAGTTCTACGTCCACAGCACCGACACCGCGGTCGCGCTACGGGCGCGGCTGGCGATGGAAACCCCGGACGCGAGCTACGTCGTGGACGCCGTCGTGCGACACCGTTCACCGCTGAACCGTCCGTCCTGCAGGACTTCCTGAACGGCGAAGCGATGCCGACGCTGTACCCGTTCATCCGCGAGGAAGCGATCTGCTGGGCACCTACGACCCTCGCACCTCGCCGATCATCGTGGGCGCCGATGAACTCGACCCAGCCCCTCAGCCGACGAATCGAGGTTTCCCAGGACATGAACGACGACGAACCACCGCAGAGACAAATCGAAATACTGTCCACCTGGACCAGGTCTCTGCGCAGCGAGCTGGACCGGATGCGAGATATCAACTTGCGCTTGCGCCGGCAACTCTCCACCAGTATTACGGGATTGCAAGCCGACGAGGAAGAGAACAGACACAAGCATCTGTCTCTTCGGTTCGCGAACCTCTTGCAACAGTCCTGCCGTCGGCTGGTCGCGATCTCGCTCGCCGGCACAGGCGAACCCGCCGACGCCGAGCGGATCGCCATCGAACTGAGCCGGGTGGCCAGGATCCTGCTCTCCGAATCGGCATCACCTGCCGGATTGTGCCGTCACCTTGGCCTGGACCCCGGCACCTATGGGCCCGAGATCGGTGAACTCCTCGTTCGGATCGCCGCCGTCGCCGGCAGGCTGCCGAACGCACAGTGGGACTTCCAAGCGACCATCGGCGCACCACTCGACGCCCGACGGCAAGCACCCTGGGAAACCTGCGACCCCGGAGCACCGGTGAAGTTCGTCGTGACCCCTTCCTGGCGATCCGGCCACCGCGTTCACATCAGGCAGACCGTATACACCGACTGACCCTGTCATCGGAAACAAACATTTTTGTAGACGATATTCATCCCTGTGGATTTTCCTATACTGACACCATGTCCAACAAAACACCGCACGAAGAAGAAATCGAAAAAGAGGAAGAGCGAAGCGAGGAAGAGAAGCACCGGCTCGAAGAGGACGAGGAACGACGGCTCCGCTGACAGTCCTTCCCGGCATCCCCGAAGGAGAAGCACGATATCGCCTCGGTCGGCTCTCGCACGCATGTCGGCGCACCTGGGCCCCGCACCGGATGACTGGTCACACGCGTGCCGGGTCGCGATCGGCTTGCTCGTCCCCGGACTGGCCCTGGTTGTCCTCGGATATCCGGAGCTGATCATCTATGCCGTGTTCGGCTCCTTCACCGGGATGTACGGCCGGACCGGCACTCGCCGTTCCCGGCTGCGTCACCAGGCGCAAGCCGGAGCGGTCCTGTCGACCGCGGTGGGGATCGGGTCGTTCCTGTCCGGGAACCAGGCACAGCCATGGATCCTGGTCTCCACCGTGACCGCTTTCGCCTTCGCCGGTGCCCTCGTGACGACCCGCCTCGGCCTCACCCCGCGCGGTCCCTTCTTCGGCATCTTCGCGCTCGGCGCCACGGCCACGGTTCCGGCTCGGGTCCCACCCTTGGCCGCGCTGTCGATCTGCGCGGGCACCGTGGTGTTCTCCGTCCTCATCGGACTCACCGTGGCCGGACGTGCCCAGGGACCGATCGCCGCGCGCTGCCTCCGCGGCTGGTGCGGCCGGGGACGGCGACTGTCGTGCTCGTTCGTCCACGCCGTCCGGTACGCCCTCGCCGTCCTGACCGCGGGCGCCGCCGGCCTGTTGCTGGGTGTCGACCATGCCAACTGGGCCATGGCTTCCGCCGCGGTGCCGCTGGCGGTGGCGGACACCCGCAGCCTTCTTCACCCCGGCATCGGCAGCGTCGTCCACCGAAGCCTGCATCGCGTCGGAGGGACACTGGCCGGGCTGGTCGTCACCGCCGGGCTGCTCCAACTGCATCTCGGCACCACGTCACTCGCCGTCGTCGTGATGGTGCTGCTGTTCCCGACCGAGCTGTTCATGGCGCGGCACTACGGCCTGGCGTTGGGGTTCTTCACCCCGCTGATCATGGTGATGACCGAATTGGCCTCCCCCGCCGAGCCGGCGACGCTGCTCACCGCACGGCTCGTGGACACCTTGATCGGCGTCACCGCCGGGATCGCGGCCTCGGTCGTCGTCCGCGGGCCATGCCGATCGGCCGACGACGAGCTAAGGCTCACCGGTTTCCGCCGACGCCCCGTCGGCTGAGCCACCACGGGCGGGATCGAGGCTCAGAGCCTGCACCGCGGTCACCAGTTCCGCCACATCACGAGGGTCGGTCAACGACTTGCCGGTCAGCTCCCGGATCCGGCGCAACCGATACCGGACGGTGTTGGCGTGACAGTGCAGGACACCCCCGGCCCCGTCCGTCGAGCCGCCCTGATCGAAGTAGGCACGCAACGTCTCGAGCAGGACGTCGCGCTCCTCCGATGGCAGGTCGAGCACCACGCCGAAGACCTCGGCGGCCAGGCGGCGTCCCTCGTCGGGGTCGTAAGCGACGAACGCGGCGAGAGGACTGGAGCCAAAGGCTCGCACAGCGGGCTGTCCAGGCGGCAGACCGGCGAGCGCGGTCCGGGCGAGATGCAGCGCCCGCGGGGTCTCGGTCAACGACCGGTACAGCGGACTCACCCCGGTGCGAGCCACCGCGACGTCCTTCACGATCGACATCATCGTGTCGCGTTGCTCATCACGGAGCGAGATCACTCCTGCCTGCATCGTGGGAGTGAGCTGCCAGGCCGAGACCATCCCGGCCTCGGCGAGCCGCTGCTCGACACCGAGCAGGCTCTCCTCGGCCAGGCCCCGGGTCTCCGCGGCCACCACGGCCAGCTGCCCGTCCACAGCCAGGCCGAGCAACCGCCCGGCCTCCCACGCGCCGGCGTCGAACACCCGCTGACCGGTGAACAGGGCCGCGGCCAAAGCAGACCGACGCCGATGCTGCGCGATCAGCAACTCCGCGCTGGCCGCCCGATACGCCTCGGTCAGCCGCACGGCGTGCTCGTCGGCGACCCGCCACAAGAGGCTCGCCACGTCGACGAGACCGTCGGCCGCGTCCGGCCGGGTCATGTCCCTGACATGCTCGACCAGCAGGTCCCAGAGCATCGCGCAGCCGATCCGGTACACCTGCAGCACCTCCGGCAACGGCGCCCCCTGGCGCGCGCGACGGCGACCCGTCTCGCCCGGCGCCGCCTCCTCGATCGACCTGGCGGAGTCGCCCAGCGCGCCGACCATGAACCGCAGGTTGACCGCGATCGACCGATGCAGGTCGGCACGCGGCACGATTTTCTCGTCCCCATACAGGTCGATGCGCTCGCACACCGCGGCGAACACCTCGTCGATCAGCCGGGACAACCGGCTCTCGGCCCAGGCGACGAGTTCAGCGAACGCCGGGTCACTCATCGAAGCTTCCCGTCACCATCGCCAACCCCTCATCACCGAGCCTGTCATCACCGTGAGGGCAACCGTATTGCGCTATCCGAACGCGCGCCTCCCGGCATCCTGCCGACTCACCCACGCCGAGCCGGAAGGCGGAACCCGAGTTCGAGACTCGCGAGATGGTCCGTCACCCCGGTCGCCAGGCGCACGGCCGCGTAGTTGAGCGAGAACCCGGCGCGCAGCCGCTCGAAGCGAGCGACCGCGTACGACCTCGGCGACAGGAACCAGCGCCGCGCCAAGGCATCGTCCGCGAACGAATCCAGCCCCGGCAAGGGTGGGTCCGTCGGCCGTCGAACGAGATAGCGCGTCATGCGGACCTCCTCACCCGCATTTCGCCACACACGATTCTCGGAGGTCAAGACCGATCTTGGTCAGGTCGCGAGTTCCCTTTGCTTTTTGTGGCACAGCATCAACAATTCTGTTCACGGTGACATCGCGAACAGGATGGTGCACCACCGAACTCGATCACGTCAGATTGCCGCCACAGCGCTCATCGTCGCTCAGGAGAGACATCCGCTCGTGCGTTCCAGGCGAGAGCGGTCTCTGCCGAGACGACCTGACCTGCTGTCGGCGGCGGGAAATGGGTGCCGAGCACCAGGGTGCCGGTGTCGGCGAGTGAGGCGAGCAGTGAACGCCGGGTGGCCTCGGCGCGGACGGGATCGATGTCCACGCAGCTGCCGATGTCCGGCCGGGGGATCTGGACCGGATGGTGGAGGCTGTCGCCGGTGATCAAAGCGGTTTCGCCACCGCTGGCGAGCCGGACCGCAACGTGCCCAGGCGTATGACCGGGCGTCGGCACGAGCCGCACGCCGGGGGCCACGTCCACCCCGTCGGCGGGCACGTCGATCAGGTCCAGCAGCCCCGCGTCCTCGACGGGATGCACGGAGTCCCGGAACATCTGCCGCCGGGGCTCGTCCATGTCGTAGCCAGCCCAGAACTCCCGTTCCACGCGGGAGGTGAGGTACCGGGCGTTGGGGAAGGTCGGCACCCAGTCATCCGCCTCCAGCCGCGTGTTCCAGCCCACGTGGTCGGCGTGCAGATGGGTCAGCACCACCAAATCGACCGACTCCGGCGAAAACCCCGCGGCGGTGAGCTCGTCGAGGTAGCCGGTCCGCAGGTCGTGCCAAGCGGGGTTGGCTCGGCGCTTCCCGTTCCCGATCCCGGTGTCCACCAGGATCTTCAGGCCGCCCGCCGAGATCGCGAAGCTGTGGGTGGCCAAGCGCAGCGTGCCGTCGTCGTCGGCGAAATCGGGGCGTAGCCACCCGTACCCGGCCACGACCTCGGGCGTCGCGGTGGGCAGCAGCCAGGGGCCGGTCGCCGGCGGCAGCACCACCTCGTCCACGCGCCGCACGGTGAAGTCCCCCACGGTCCAGCAGGATCCGCCCATCTCTCCTCCATCTAAAAGCAACATATTTGCTTTAGCTGACTGTATGCCCTACTGTCGCTTAAAGCAAATATTTGGCTTTTGGAGTTGACATGCCCGAACTCGACCCTTCCGACGCGGCGAGCTTGGCCGCCCGCGCGGGGCTACCCCTGCCCGCCGACCGGCACGCCGACGTGGCCACCACCGCCAACCACATCCATTCCGTCATCTCGGTCCTGCGCGAGCTGGACTTCGAGGACACCGCGCCATACCGAAGGGAAGACCACGATGGAGCCGTATGAGCTGACCCTCGACGCCGCCGCGCACGCGATACGGAGACTGGAGCTGTCGCCGGTCGAACTCGTCGATTCGGTGCTGGAACGCCTGGCGCGGGCCGACCCTCGCCTCGGCGCCTACGTCACCGTGACCGCGGACTCCGCGCGCGAGTCGGCGCGCCGCGCCGAACAGGAGATCGCCGCCGGGATCCTGCACGGCCCCCTTCATGGGATCCCGATGGCGCTGAAAGATCTCATCGACGTCGCGGGGCTGCCGACCACGGGCAGTTCGCGCGTGCGGGCCGGGCACCGTGCCACCGCCGACAGCGCGGTCGCGGCCCGGCTCGCGGCGGCGGGCGCGGTGGTCGTCGGCAAGACCCACACCCACGAGTTCGCCTACGGCCTCGTCACGCCGCAGACGGTCAACGCCTGGGATCCCGGCCGCGTCGCGGGCGGGTCCAGCGGCGGATCGGCCGTCGCGGTCGCGTCGGGCACGGCGACGTTCGCACTGGGCACCGACACGGGTGGCTCGATTCGGACACCCGCGGCGCTGAACGGCGTGGTCGGGCTCAAACCGACGTTCGGCCTGGTGCCGCGCGACGGTGTGGTCTCGCTGTCGTGGTCGCTGGACCACGTCGGCCCGCTCACCCGCACGGTGACGGACGCGGGGCTCGTGCTGTCCGCGCTGACGGGCGGCAGACCGTACACAGTGGACACTGAGATCGCCGGTCTGCGCATCGGTGTTCCACGCAACCACTATTTCGACCGCGTCGACCCCGAGGTCGAGTCCACCGTGCGCGCGGCGATAACCCGGCTGGAGTCACTCGGAGCCCAGCTGGTCGAGGTCGAGATCCCCATGGCGCGCTACATCCAGGCGACCCAGTGGGGACTGATGGTCCCGGAGGCCACCGCCTACCACGAACGGACGCTGCGCACGACGCCGGAGCTGTACGGACCCGACGTGCGGATACTTCTCGAGGCGGGAGAACTCGTGTCCGCCGGCGACTACCTGCGTGCCCAGCGGGCGCAAACCCTGATGCGGCGGGAATGGCTGCGCCTGATGGAGTCCGTCGACATGATCGCCGCACCGGCCGTGCCGGTGACCGCGGTACCCATCGGGCAGCAAAGCGTGACTTGGCCGGACGGCGGCACGGAAAGCGTGGCCGACGCCTACGTACGACTGTCGGCTCCCGCCAACATCACCGGACTGCCTTCGCTGACGGTGCCTGCCGGCCGCGATAGCGCCCGGATGCCCATCGGCCTTCAGCTCATGGGCCGTCCGTACGCGGAGGACGTGCTGCTGCGCGCCGGCCGGGCCTACGAACGGTCAGCCCAGTTGGCGGAAGACCTGAGCACGTGCTCGACGGCTTAAGCTGGACGGCATGAGCCGCAGGTCGATGGTGCGTCCCGGAGGTCGCAGCGCCAGGGTCCAGGAATCGGTCCACGCGGCCGTGCGTGAGCTCGAGGCCGAGGCCGGGCGCGACGCGTTGTCCGTGCCTCAGATCGCCGCCAGGGCAGGGGTCACGCCCTCGACGATCTACCGCCGGTGGGGCGATCTCCGCGAGCTGCTTTCCGACGTCGCCGTGGCCCGCCTGAGGCCGGAGGCACCACCGGAGGACCGAGGCGCGCTCGTCGCGGACCTGGAGGCCTGGGCCGAACAGTTCCTCGACGAAATGTCCTCGCCGCCGGGACGCGCCTACATCCGCGACGCCCTGCTCGGTGACCCGGACGGCACCAACGCCGGCCAGTGCTCGGCATACGCGGCCGAGCAGATCGAAGTGATCCTCGCAAGGGCCGCCGAACGGGGCGAACAGGCGCCGGACGTGGAGACGGTGCTCGACCGCGCGGTCGCGCCGATGATGTACCGCATCCTGTTCCGACCGGGCGAACTCGGCCCCGAATACGCCCGGAAACTGGTGGCGACACTCTTCGGCGGGGCCACTGAGCGGACCTGACCAAGGATTTCGACCCGACGTGTGGCGACCGAACTCAATGAAATTCGCCAGTGTGATCTTCAAACAACCAGGTCGATCAGTGTCATCCCGGATCGTGAAGACGAGCTGCTGGACGCCGTCGGACGGTTCTTCGCCGACCCGCATCTTCGGACCTGACCGCACGTCCATTCTGGAAACCGACCTGGCCACAGTGGACGACACCGCCGTCCGGACACGCGCGGCAGGGCGTGCGCGGTCGTTCGGCGACGCGGCAGCAGCGCACGATCGAGGTGCCCGGCGCGGGGGCGAGATCGAACACGAGCCGATCCGGCGGGCGGCCCCCGTCGCCGTCGACGGTCCATTGTGGAACGCGCCGCCCACACCACGACGGCGAGCTCGTCCAGCAACAGAGCACGGTATTCGACCGGCATCGCCAGATGCGGCACCGGCCCGATCCCCTCGGCGCGCTGCACGCCACGGCAGAACCGGGGCCGAGCGGCCGTACTTCGGGTACACCGGCACCGGCGGCCTCAACCCCTACCGCGGTCTGCCCAGCACCACCCCGGCCCCGGCGGGATGGACTTCTTCCAGGCGGCCGACGGCCAGTGCCACGCGGTCTACCACTGGTGGAACCCATCCGGCTTGTAATGGCCCCGCCGCAGCGCGCGGCGGGGCCGCTGGAGTGTCACAGTCCTGAAAGTCGCGCTCGATGACATCACCTGCCTTTCACGCAGCCGTGCCGGACTCACGAACCGGGTACCGGAGGTGAACGCTGCCGCATCCAGCGCTCACCAACGTGGATCGCCGGACACGGACGCGCTGTCGGTGAACGCGCCGGCCGTGCGATCCGAGCGGCCCGTGATCGCTCGGACGGAGCTACGCCCCGCGAACGCCGAGGGGGAATGCGTGAGACATCGGCGAAAGAGGCCGCGATGATCGACTCGAACTCGGTGCGCAGCCACACCCGGTCCGCGTACACCAGCTCGGCGAACGCTTCGTTCACCGCTGTACGGCGGATACCGTGCCGCATGTCGATCACCCCCCGGAACGTCGTAGGGACCGAAGCCAGGTCAAGTCATCTCTGAAAAACTATGTAACCCGCCTTGCCGAGGATGTCAAGCCCGCATACTTGCGGCCCCGCGCGCGACGTGCTATGAGAGAATTAGCACTCGGGGGTCGAGAGTGCTAACGAACCACGCCTCTCCACAAGGACGGAAAGCATGACAGCTGTGATCGTTTTCAGCACCGTGGTCACGGGCATCGTCGCGATGGTCGCCGTCGCCGCCCGCAGACACCACCTGGACGATCTCACCCGCGACTGACACGGACTCCGCTCACGAACCGATGGAGCATTCATGGGGTTGAACAAAGTCTGGATACGCACTCTCAGCGATGGTCTTCTCCGTGCCGACCAGGTCATCGGGCTGACCGCGCACGCCACCCCGTCCATTCCCGGCAAATCCCCGCGCTGGCTGTTCGACGCCACCGTCGCGGTCCCCGCGGGCAGCGGCAACACCAGCGGCTGGGACGTCGGCATCCTGCATCGCACACTGATCCAGACACCCGTCGAACCGGTCGAGGCACCCGACGAACTCGCCCGCCTGCTGGCCCGCCTCGACGAGCCGGGCACGGCCGGGATCATCGAACCGATGGCCGACCGCATCGCGGACGGAGCCGGCCGGATTCGTTTCCGCTTCAGCTCCTTCGGCGATTCCTCGCCGGACACCACGGCGGCCGGACAGGAACACGAAGCGGCGAGCCGCCGTTGAAAAGAACGAAGGCACACGCTTTCGCCACGAAGAAGTGGCGATACGAGGAAGGAGGCAATTGTGATGTTGATGCGAACCGATCCGTTCCGTGAGCTGGACAGGCTCACCCAGCAGTTCCTGGGCGCCAACGGCACCGCTTCCCGCCAAGTGATGATGCCGATGGACGCCTACCGGTCCGGCAACGAATACGTGGTGGCGTTCGACCTGCCCGGCGTCTCGCCGGATTCGATCGAAATCGACGTGGAACGCAACGTACTGACGGTCAAGGCCGAACGCACCCTCGAACCGGGCGGGGACGCCGAGGTCCAGGTGGCCGAGAGGCCTCGCGGGGTGTTCAGCCGTCAACTGTTCCTGGGAGACACGCTGACGACCGACGACATCAGCGCGGATTACGACGTCGGGGTGCTTACCCTGCGCATCCCGATCGCCGAACAGGCCAAGCCACGCAAGATCGCCGTCACCAGTGGCGAAAAGGCCAAGCAGATCAAGCCCTGACCGTTCCCGAGTTCCACTCGACGCGGAGCGGCCCGCCCTTCCGCGGTGCGGGCCGCGCCCCCTCAGCGCAGGAGTACCGCGATGCTCGACGACGAAAAGCCCGTGGCGGACTTGGCCGACCAGCACCGGCTCGCCCACGCGGTGGACGGTGAGCCCGGCGAACACTTCGACGAGGAAATGGCCACGGCGTTCGACGCGAACCGGATACCGGAGGCCGATCCCGCCGACGTGGCCGACCAGCGACGTGGTGTTCCCGCGCTCGCGGACCGGGAACCCTGGCACTGACAGGGATTCAGGGGCAGGTGATGGATCATGACGGCCGATCCGTACACGGTGCTCGGGGTGGCTCGCGACGCGACCTCGGCCGATATCGCGACGGCGTATCGCCGTCTCGTTCGCAGGCTGCACCCCGATGGCCGGTTCCCGGATCCCGAGCGCCTCGCCGCCGTCCTGGCGGCCTACCGGACGCTTCGCGCCCAAGCGCCGCGGACGACCGGGTCGCGCGGCGTCGCCATTCCCGTCCGTGTCCACAAGCGACGGAGCGCGTCGCCCTACCTCCGATGGCGTCCAGGCTCCGATGACGGCGAGAAGCCGTGATCGAGCCTACGGTCGTCAGCCGGAGGGCAATGGAGTGCGTCGGCCACGGATCTTCCCCGATCTCGGCGTGAACGACCGTCGCCGTCGCCAGGACTGTCACCTCACCGGCGCGTCGGGCACCTCGGACCGAGGCGATCCGAAACGCCGGTCATGGCGCGGAAACGCAGCTCCACGTAGCGGGCACCCATGGGGACGCCGGGCCGTGCGAACCGGCGAGCTGGTCGTCGTCGGTGACTGCGGAGATCCTGCTGGCGGGGGCGAAGTCGCCGAGGAAGGCCCGATTCCGCCAGATGCCGAGTGTGTGCGAGCCGCCGTCGTTGAAATACCACGCCGCGAGCAGGCCGTTCGCGTTGATGCCCATCGCGGTGGTCCCCGGCGTCTTGCCAAGGACGGCACCGGTGTTCACGTCCCACTCGATGAGCTGCTCACCATGGGCCCATGACAAGCCGACGATCCGCTCGCCCTGGTATCGCTGGATGACGAGATCGCCGTACCCGGCCAGTTTCCGGCTGGAGCCGTCGGGCGACCACACCAGCCCTGGCTCGGTCACCACCCGGCCCGCGTCGTCGATGCCGACAGCTCGGCCGTCGGCGATGATCCGGTAGCTGCCGGGAGCATTCGCCGGCCAGAGGATGACCTGGTAGGGCACTCGTCCATCGCCGACGTACCCCACGATGTCACCGGACTCGTTGATGGCGGTGGCCGTGGCCCGCACCCCGGGCGGGCTCGGCAGGGTCTCGTAAACGCCGTCGTGGTAACGGAACCCCGTGCCGGCGCCGGCCGAGGACTGGTATCCCACGATCTCGCCGCGGCCGCTGATGGCGGAGAACTGGACCACCGCACCGTTCGGCGGCGGCGGCATTTCGGCGACCTCGCGGTGGTGCCACAGCACATTCACCCGCTTGTTCTCCTTCCACACCACCCCTGCCAGGTACCCGTTCGGCCCGGCGACGGCCACCGAGCCACCGCTGGCTCCGGCGGGGACCGGCAGGTCGGAGGCGACCCAGGTACAAGACGCGGCCGAGGGTGTGGCCGCCGAGGTGGCGGGGAGGGCGGTGGTGACGGCGAACGCGAGCGACGCACCGAGTACGGCGCTTAGTACGGCCTTACGCATGGAATACCCCTTGGAACACGGGAAGCGGTCTTCCGGAGCACGCGCGACTGGTCGCTGTGGTTGCCTTGGCGGACCGACGAGCGTGCGGGATGTTTCCGGTTCCCCCTCTCCGGCATCGTCCAGGCCGCCCGTCGAGTACAGATGCCCGGTGTTCTTCCTTCGAGCGCCGGGTCGTTCAGGACATTTTTCGTCCTGAACGACCCTTTCATGACACCTCGGAGATGGTGCGCGAGACGTGCGCGGCCGCGGCTCCGGGCACGCGGTGGCGCACGCCTACCACCACTGAAATATCCACGTATCGCGCTACGCGTTCTCCCTCGATTCTGGCCCCCTTGTGCTTCCGCACGAGGGGTGGCCTTTGCCGTAGCAGCCTCGTCCCCTCGGCCGAGCGGCATGGCCAGGACCGTCCACTGAGGACAAGAGGATCAGCGCCGCACGACAAAGAGGCGCTCGCGCGGCCCCGAAAGTGCCGTGCGAGCGCCTCGAATCGAACGAGCGTCAGCTCGCCGTGCGACGGAATCCCTTGAGCCGCAGGCTGTTCGTCACCACGAAGACCGAGCTGAACGCCATCGCGGCGCCGGCGATCATCGGGTTGAGCAGCCCCGCCGCGGCCAGTGGCAATGCCGCGACGTTGTAGGCGAAGGCCCAGAACAGGTTGCCCTTGATGGTGCGCAGGGTCCGCCGCGAGAGCCGGATCGCGTCCACCGCCGCCCGCAGGTCGCCGCGGACGAGGGTGAGGTCCGACGCCTCGATGGCGACGTCCGTCCCGGTGCCCATGGCCAGTCCGAGGTCGGCCTGTGCCAGCGCGGCCGCGTCGTTGACGCCGTCACCGACCATCGCGACCACCTTGCCCTCGCCCTGGAGCCGCTTGACGACGTCGACCTTGTCCTTGGGCAGGACCTCCGCGATCACCTCGGTGATCCCCACCTCCGCCGCCACCGCACGGGCCACGGCCTCGTTGTCCCCGGTCAGCAGGACCGGCGTGAGCCCGAGCGCCCGCAGCTGGGTGATGGCCTCGGCGGAAGTCGGCTTGACCGTGTCGGCGACGACGAGGACCGCGCGGGCCTTCCCGTCCCAGCCGACGACGATCGCGGTCCGGCCCGCCTTCTCTTCGGCGGCCTTCGCCTCGGCGAGAGCCTCCGGCAGATGGTGCGCCCATTCCTCCAGCAGCGCGCTGCGTCCGGCCAGCACCGCCTTGCCGTCGACGATCCCTTGCACACCAAGGCCCTCGACGTTCGTGAAGTCATCGACGGCTGGGAGTTCGCCGACCCGATCCCGCGCGCCTGCCACGATGGCCTGCGCGATCGGGTGTTCGGAAGCGTTCTCCAGCGCACCCGCGAGCCTCAACGCCTCGCCGGCATCGACGCCGTCGGCGACGTGGACCTCGACGAGCGCCATCCGTCCGGTGGTGACCGTGCCCGTCTTGTCGAGGACGACCGTGTCGACCGACCGGGTGGACTCCAGCACTTCCGGTCCCTTGATCAGGATACCGAGCTGCGCGCCCCGTCCGGTGCCGACCAGCAACGCGGTCGGGGTGGCCAGGCCGAGGGCGCACGGGCAGGCGATGATCAGCACGGCGACCGCCGCGGTGAACGCCGCCGCGACCGAACCACCGGCTCCGAGCCAGAACATCAAGGTGCCGACGGCGAGCGCGATCACGATCGGCACGAACACGCCCGACACCCGGTCGGCCAGCCGCTGGACCTGCGCCTTGCCGGTCTGTGCGTCTTCGACGAGCTTCGCCATCTGCGCCAGCTGCGTGTCCGCGCCGACCCGGGTCGCACGGACGACGAGCCTGCCGCCCGCGTTGACCGTCGCGCCGACCACGGCGTCACCGGGCCCGACCTCGACCGGGACGCTCTCCCCGGTCAGCATGCTCGCGTCGACGGCGGAACTGCCTTCGGTGATGACGCCGTCGGTGGCGATCTTCTCCCCCGGCCGCACGATGAACAGGTCGCCGACAGTCAGCCGATCGACCGGGACGCGTTCTTCCTTGCCGTTCCGGAGGACGGCGACGTCCTTCGCACCCAGCTCCAGCAGCGCCCGCAGGGCGGCACCGGCCCGGCGCTTGGACCGCGCCTCGAAGTACCGTCCGGCGAGGATGAACGTCGTCACCCCGGCGGCGACCTCGAGGTAGATGTTGCCGTCACCGGCCATCCGCTCCACGGTCAGCTCGAAGGCGTGCGTCATCCCCGGCGTTCCCGCGCTGCCGAACAGCAAGGCGTACAGCGACCACAGGAACGCCGCCAGCGTGCCCATCGAGATCAGCGTGTCCATGGTGGCGGCGCCGTGGCGCAGGTTCGCCCACGCCGCCTTGTGGAACGGCCACGCCGCCCACACCAGCACCGGCGCGGCCAGCGTCAGCGAAATCCATTGCCAGTAGGTGAACTGGAACGCGGGCACCATCGCCAGCAGGATCACCGGCACCGACAGCACCGCCGAACCGATCAGCCGCTGCCGCAACGGCGCGATCGGATCGGCCTCCTCGGCGGGCCCGTCCGCCTGCTCCTGCTTCGGCGGAGCGGGCAGGGCGGCCGCGTATCCGGCCGCCTCCACCTGCTCGATCAGCCGCTGGGGTTCGATGTCCCCGCTGTAGGTGACCTTCGCCTTCTCCGTGGCGTAATTGACCGTGGCGGTGACGCCGTCCAGCTTGTTCAGCTTCTTCTCGATGCGCATCGCGCACGACGCGCAGGTCATCCCGGTGATCGCGAGTTCGACCTCGGCCGTGGTGGCCTGGTCCAGATCGGAAGTCATCGTGGTCACTCCTTTCCGGCTCGCGGTCAGCCGTGTCCGCCGTGGCCGTCGTCGGCCGCCGGGGGTGGGGTCTGGTTCTGGGGCGCCGAAGCAGGTGTGCCGGCGGTGGCGACGGTGAACTCCGCGGTGCGGACCTTGCCTTGGTGCTGGAAGTCGAGGAACAGCCGGTACGTCCCCGCCGAGGGGACTTCGGCGAAGAAGGTCACCGTCGGGCCGGGCTTCGTGCGGCCATCTCCGGGTTCGCCGTCCGGGTGGACGTGCAGATACGCGAGGTCGCCACCGCGCAGCGCCACCAGGTGCCCGTAAGCGCCCAGGTACGGCTGCAGATCGGTCACCTCACGGCCGTCCTTGGTCACCGTCAAGGTCACCTTCGACGACTTGCCCGGTGCCAGGTCGCCGTCCAGGCGGACCTGGTAGCCATCGACGTCCGCGACGCGCGACGGCTGATATTCGGCGGGGGTGAAATCGCCGGCCACCGCGACGTCGGCACCGAGTGTCGTGGCCGAACCGCCCGCCGGCTTGAAATCGGCGAAAACGCGGTAGCTGCCCGCCTGAGGCAGGGCCAGCGGGACACTCCACACGCCGTCGGGCGCGAGTTCGGGATGCACGTGCTGGAAACCGGCGGTGTCACGGCGGACGACGATCAGGTGCATCCGCTTCTCGTGCTCGACGTCGTAAGCGGTGACCGGCGTGCCGCCAGGGCCGAGAATCGTGAAGGAGAAGGGTTGGGTCGTGCCCGCGGTGAGCGTCGTGGTGGTGGGCGTGAGGGTGTAGCCGCCCCTGGACGACGCGAGCCCGCCGGGCTCGTCGGTCGGCGCCGCCTCCGCGACGGTGCCGCTGTGAGCGTCCCCATGCCCGGTGTCCTCGCCACCGGGCAGGCCGGCAGCGCCGGCGAAAGGACCGACAGCGGTGCCTGCGCCCCAGGCGCCACCGGCGACCAGGGCGAGCGCCACACCGTAGGCGGAGAGCTTCGCAACTGTGTTCATCGTGAAGTCCTTAGTGCGGGGGCGATCCCCCGCGATCGGGAGCCGGGCCGCGGATCAGGCGGTCAGCTCGTATCCGGCTTCTTCGACGGCCGCACGGACATCCGCGACCTCGGGTTCCTGCGAGCTGGTCACGGTCACCGCGCCGGTGGGCAGATCCACCCGGACGCCGGTGACACCGTTGATCTTGCCGACCTCTTCGGTGACGGAACGGACGCAGTGGTCGCAGGTCATGCCGGTGACGGTGTAGGTGGTCTCGCTCATCGTGGTTCTCCTCCGATTTCGGTACGTGGTCTCAGGAACGAACCAGGCGGGCGATGACGTCGCTCGCCTCCTGGATCTTTTCGTCGGCCTCGGTGCCACCCTTGGCGATGGCGTCGGAAACGCAGTGCCTGAGGTGTTCGTCCATCAACCCCAGCGACACCGACTGCAACGCCTTCGTGGCCGCGGACACCTGCGTCAGGATGTCGATGCAGTACTTGTCCTCTTCGACCATCTTCTGCAGGCCCCGGATCTGACCCTCGATCCGCCGCAGCCGGGTCACGTATTCGTCCTTGCCTTGCGTGTATCCGTGCATCTCTCGTCCTCCTGGAACCGACTTTACATACCCTAGGGGGGTAGGGCAACTAACATACCCCCGTGACGTATGCCACCCCGTCTTGACCACATCCACCGCTACGAAGCCCCGAAACCCGCCTGCGAGTGCGGCTCCCGGCCGGGCATGATTGGGGCGTACGCGGAATCCCGACTCGAGGAGTGAGCGTGGTCGATCACGGCGACGACAAGGCGAGCCAGCTCAAACGCCTGCGACGCGTCGAGGGGCAGATCCGGGGCCTGCAGAAGATGGTCGAGGAAGACAAGTACTGCATCGACATCCTCACCCAGGTATCCGCGGCCACCCGCGCCCTGCAGTCGTTCTCCCTGGAACTCCTCGAGCGGCACATGGCAGGCTGCGTCGTCGAAGCCGCCGCGAAAGGCGGCGCCGAGGCGGACAGGAAGATCCGCGAAGCCTCCGAAGCGATCGCACGCCTGGTGCGCTCCTGACCCCTTCGACACAGCGAGCGGGCGGGTGACATCACGTCACCCGCCCGCTTCTCATTCCGCCCTGGTCGCCGTGAACCCGGTCCGGACATGGGCGCCGTCACAGAACGGTTTCTTCGCCGAATGCCCGCACCGACACAGCAGCTGGGTGCGTCCGGCCGGTTCGTATTCCCCGCCATCGTGGTCGACCAGCCGAATGGGCCCTTTCACCTGATACGGCCCATTGTTCACGACCTTGACGACGACAGCCGGTTCACCTTCGTTCTCGGCCATCGCCTTCAGCCGACCACCTCGTAGCCCGCCTCTTCGACCGCGGATCGCACCAGTTCCGCGTCGACCGGCCCCTCGCTCACGACGGTCACCTCGCCGGTCGCGATGTCCGCGTCCACCTCGCTGACCCCGGTGACACCGTTCACCGCCGTCGTCACCTTGGTCATGCAGCCCGAGCAGGTCATTCCCTTGACCGTGTACACGGTGGTGTCCATCAGCTCTCACCCTTCGGTTCGACAACTTCGTTCCGCGGCGATCCGATCGCCGTCACGTCACCACGATACATTACCCCCCTAGGGTATTAAAGTAGCTGTCGACTTTGCCCCACAACGAGGATTGACTTCGCTGATTGCGCACCGACGGTGGACAATGCCTCGGTCGCACGGGTTCTCAGGCCATGACGAACTGCCGGATCGAGGAGTTCTGGCAGATCGCGGCCCGCAGCGGTTCACTTCGTCCCACGGAACGAACTCCTGTCCGTCAAGGACGCGTTGCCGCGGCAAGGAACAGCGGACTGGCCACGAACAGGCGTCCGGCCTCGGCCCGTCGAGTTCGGCCGGCGATCCAGGTGTCGGCTCGGCCGCGATCGAGAGCGCCGACAGGACGGGCCGGGTCGGCGAACCGGGTCAGCATCGGCAGCATCGGTCCGTCGGCGAAGATCGCTCCGCACGTCGATCGTGACGTCGGCGAACCCACTGTCCAGCAAGAGATTGCGGTACCGACGAGCGGCCCGCATTGACCACGAACGGGGCCCGTGGGGCGACGTTCACAGAACGTTCTGAAGCGAAGGGGGTGCGTGGAAATGGGGCGCTCGCCTCCCCTGTTTCCACACACCCCTCACTCAAATCACCCAGGCCACCTTTTTGCTTACCCCACAATCCGCGCTACCGGGACGGCAGCCTCAGACAGTGCGGACGCAGGCGCACTGGCCCGCCGCGAGCGTGCCCACCGCGACCTTCGCGGCTTGCCGCGTGGCCATTTCGGTCCCGCCGGAAGCGACAGCCGTCGCGGCGCGACCTCGGGACTCGGCCTTCGTGGCGTCTGGCTGGACCGGCACCGCCGTACGTTCCCCGCTCTCGGCCTTCACCTCGCGCCGCCAGACCGCCAGTGCGGTGACCGCTCCGATCGCCGCGAGGCCCGCCAGCACGGTCCAGGTGGTCGTGAAGCCCGCGTTCGTGGCGACCCAGCCGGCGATGGGATAGGTGACCAGCCAGGCCAGATGGGACAGCGAGAACTGGGCGGCGAAGACCTCGGGAATGCCGGCGGGATCGACCGTCCGGCGAAGCACCCGGCCGGTCGGCGTGATGATCAGCGCCATCCCGCCGCCGATCGCCACCCAGATCACCCCGGTCGGAAGCGTCGCGGCGACGCCCGCCGCGGACATCGTCACCGCCGCGCCTGCCGCGAGCACCAGCACCGCGGCACCGGTGAGCATCACGGACCGGTCCGCCACCCGGTCCAGGACACGCGGGAGGACGACGGCGACCAGCAGCGTCCCCGTACCGGACGCGGCCAGCATCCAGGCTACGTCGGATTGGGTTCCGTCGAGCACGTCGCGGACGTAGTTCACGGTGTTGACGACCACGATGGAGCCGGCCGCGGCGACCACGAGGTTCAGTGCCATGACGCCGCGCAGACTCGGGGTGGCCGCGAACGTGCGGATCCCGGCCATGGCCCGATCCCAGGCGTTCGTGTGCGAGCTGGGGCGCGCGTTGGGGATGCGCGTGGACAGGACCAGCAGCGCGGACACCGCGAACCCGACGGAGGTGCCGAGGAACAGCAGGTTGAACGACATGAAGGTCAGCGCCACAGCCGCGAGCACGGGGCTCAACAGGCTCTCCATGGTGGAGGCCACCTGTGATGCCGACAGGGCGCGGGTGTAGTCGGCCTCCTTGGTCACGATGTCGGGGATGACCGCCTGAAAAGTCGGGGTGAAGGCCGCTGACGCGGTCTGGAGCACCCCGATGAGGACATAGATGTGCCACACCTCGGTGACGAACGGCAGCGCGATCACCACCAGCGCGCGCACCGCGTCGAGGATCGTGAGGAACAAGCGTCTGGGCAGCCGATCGACGTAGGCGGCCGCGAGCGGTGCGACGACGACGTAGGCGACCATCTTGATCGTCAGCGCGGTAGCGAGAACCGCACCGGCACGCGGACCCGCGAGCCCGTACGCGAGCAGCCCCAGCGCGACGGTGGCCAAGCCAGTACCGAACAATGCGATGATCTGCGCGCCGAACAGCCGCCGGTAGTCGCGAATCGCGAACAATCCCATGTCCGCCTCCTTCCAGACAGCTCCCCTAGATACCCCCCACGGGTATCTGATCGCACTTTTATATACAGGCACGGCGTATGAGTCAAGAGATGATCGACGCTCGGCCTCTATACCCCCAGGGGGTAGTGAGGGCTAGAACACATTGATCTCCGGCCGCGTCGGTGGCACTGTTCCTGACATCAGGCAAGACACCCCCTAGGGGTATATGGAAGGGGACAGCGATGAACACGGGAACGCACCACACTCACCACGCACACGGCCACCACGGACACGGCGGTGCGGGAGCCGTCGCCGAGGGGTTGCAGATCGCCAAGGACGGCTACGTCCTCGTTCCGGAAACACTGCGGCTGACGGCCGGGGAGGAGGTCGACTACCGATTCCGGATTCTCGGGAAGGACGGCGCTCCGCTGACCGCCTTCGCCGAGACCCACGAGAAGAAGATCCATCTGATCGTCGCCCGCCGGGACCTCACCGGGTTCTGGCACCTGCACCCCGCCGAGCTGGGCGACGGTGTTTGGACGGTCCGGCTGCACTTGCCGGAGGCGGGCGAGTACCGGGTGTTCGCGGACTTCTGGCCGGACGGGGCGGAAAAGGGACTCACACTCGGCGCGGACCTGGCCGTGGCGGGTGCCTACGAGCCGCGCCCGGTGCCCCAGCCGGCCGACGTGTTCGAGATCGACGGCTACGAGGTCGGCATCAAGGGCGAAGTGCGGCCCGAGGAAACCAGCCAGCTGGTGCTCGCGGTGCACCGCGACGGTGAACCGGTCACGGATCTGCAGCCCTACCTCGGCGCCTACGGGCACCTTGTCACGCTGCGGCTGGGAGACCTCGCATACGTCCACGTCCACCCGGACGGTGCCCCCGGCGACGGCGAAACGCGGCCGGGCCCGGAGATCGCCTTCCAGGCCCACGTTCCCGGCCCGGGAACCTACCGGCTGTTCCTGGACTTCAAACACGAGGACGTGGTCCGCACCGCCCAGTTCACCGTCGTCGCCGAGTAGCCCGGGGGCACGGCAGGTACTGAACCGCACCCGGACACCGACCGCGGGACGAACTACTCGAAGCCGACCTGGCCACAGTGGACGGCAGCGCCGCCCAAGAGCGTCGAGCCGGGCGATAACGCCAACTGGCCGAAGTGGCCCGGCGGCAGGACTCGGTTCCGCGACAAGCGCAAGACGGTGCCTGAACTGTCTCGAAGCGCTTCCGCATCTCCAGCTCGACTTGGCCAAGGCACCTCAGGCCCCGCTCCGCAGCCTCTTCGAGATCACCCAGCTCACCGTCGAGGTGCATGGCGTGGGTGACCACGTGAGCATCACCATCGAACTGCCGGTCGATCAGGTACCGGAAACAGCTGTAACAGCAGAAAGGATCACCGAAGCGGTGACTTCCACCGAAACGCCAAAAAGTCCCGACCGAATCGGTCGAGACTTTTTGGGTGGAAGCTGTACGTACCCCCGACGAGGTACGAGCAGCTTCCACCCAGGCTGATCTAGCCCCTGAGCTGCGACTTTCCGCCACCGTCGATGTTCCACGGCTCGGCCGCCGCCGTTCCGGAGGCCCCGCATGAGCACGCCTCGCCGGGATCTCTCCCTTTGGATCCAATGCGGCTGCACCGCACTGGTCGCCCTCGGCGCCGCATACGCCTCCTACATTCATGGACGCCAGTTCGCGCTCCGCTTCGGCGCCGACACGACGACCGCCTCCATCTGGCCACTCATCGTCGACGGCCTTCTCACCACCGCGACTGTCGAACTCTGGAAACCCAGTCCTGAAGGCTCCAATCGACGAGCTGCGTGGTCCGCGTTCGTCTTCGGCATCTCACTGTCCCTCTGTGCGAACATCGCTTCGGCTCCGGTGACGAGCAGCTTCGGTGTCGCCGTCGCCGCCTGCCCACCGCTCGCCCTGCTACTAGCCGTCGAACTTCTCAACCGCGCCCTCAAACGCCACCGCAGCAAACTCATCGATCCGATGTCCTCCCCTGGGGACTGCTTTCAAGCGAAGACTGAGATCACCGATACCCTCACGTCGGCGCCGGTCAGCCCCCTGCCGACGGCACCAGCTCAGAGAGAACACCTAGCCAAGCCCACTGCCGAACAACTGATGTGGGCCCATTACCAGCGCGAGCACTCCCTGGGCCGAACACCGACCGGCGCCGATCTGGACCGCATAGCCGGAACTCACAACTACGGACGCCGCATCCTCCGAAAATGGCGCCACGAAGGCACACTCCCGCACACCACTCCAGTCGAAGCCGAACCACATCGTCCGCGCGAAACACCCCACAGGGCCCAAACGACGACATCGCACAACCAACGTCCACACGCCGACGCTCCAGAACGAAAACTCGCCGAATCGGCGCGCTGAAGCCCGGCCTACGATCACCAGGGCATGACGACAACCAGACAGAACAAACCCACCAGTATGACCGCAAAGATCAGGTCAGGTCAGGTAGTGCCGTCCGCTCGCAAGTAGCAATGGTCGGGTTTGGCCCCACGAGAACGTGGTCGTCACCTTGCCGGGAGACTGCAGCTCTCGGAAGACGTCGGGTCTGGGTAACCGTCCGGAGCGCCTACCACCCGTTCACCGATGACGTGGACTTCGAAACGCCCGAGGTCGTAGCCTCCAGCTTCCCACGCCATGTCACTTGTCTCGACGCGCCACTCACGCCCGGTGACACGCTCCCGCACCAGCCAGCCCAGCCCGCCCACCTCCTTGACCTGCACGTCACGCGCGCTTGACCACGAACCTAGCACGACAGTAGAACACATGTTCGGATCCGGGTTCGGAAGGGCGGACCAACTGACGAACCCGGGTTGGGTGTGACGACAGGCGATAGTTGTCACTTGCCGGCGCTGATTGACACCAAGAGCGTCGGAGGTGCAGCTGGCTTGTCGATCGGGTTGGCGATGCTCGCGCGGGACGACGAGACCGTGTTCGTGCGGGTTATGACAACGGGGAGCCGGCTACCGCAGCTCGTTCGATCGCTTGGGTGTATCAGCGTGGGTCCAGCGTTCGGAGAGGAGCTCCTTGGCCGGCGGCTTGCCGGGCAGGGGCTCGGCGTGGTCTGCGCGGAGACCGTTCAGGGCGATCGCGATGATCCGTTTGCGTGCGTCGGTGGCCGCGGGGAGCAGATCGTCGCGGCCTTGTCGGCGAAGTTGATCAATCAGTGGTGATCTGCCTAGTTGCTCGACCAGGAGCGTGAGGTCAACGGCGGTGACTTCAGGGCGGAGCGCCCCGGACTCGTGTGCGCGGGCGACCAGCGCGTCCAGGCTCTGGTCGGCCTTGCGGGAGATGGCTCGCATCCGCTCGGTGATCTCGATGGTGCCGGCGATGGGCCCGAGCGAGCCCTGCCCGAACTCCACGCACGCGGAAACGAACTCCGCCAGCCCGGCCCATGGGTCGTCGTGGGCCAACCCCCGGTCGAGCGCCTCGGCCCACTGCTCCACGGCCAGCACGCTCAACTGCTGGAAGAGTTGTTCCTTGGTTGGGTACCTGCGGTAGAGGCTGCCGATGCCGACCCTCGCACGGGCGGCGATCGCGGCGACGGTGGCGTGTGCTCCGTCGGAGGCTAGTACCTCCCGCGCGGCTTCGAGCAGCACCCGGTCGTTGCGCTCGGCCTCCGCCTGCCGCGGGGCGCGCCGCTGACGTGACGTGCTCATGGCCACAGCCTAACCCAATTGCGGAGTGGTTCGCTCCGTTATAGTTTCAATCGGAGCGAATCACTCCGATTGAAGCTGGAAGGGAACCATGAGCAACGGGAAGATCGTTCTTGTCACCGGCGCGACCGGCCACCAGGGCGGCGCCACCGCGCGACACCTGC
Organism: Amycolatopsis roodepoortensis; assembly: GCF_024628825.1. Classification (NCBI taxonomy): domain Bacteria; kingdom Bacillati; phylum Actinomycetota; class Actinomycetes; order Pseudonocardiales; family Pseudonocardiaceae; genus Amycolatopsis; species Amycolatopsis roodepoortensis. The sequence goes on along the minus strand of NZ_CP102415.1, from coordinate 7,360,199 downwards.
TCGGTCAAGGTTGGCAGGTGCACGCGTTCGTCCGGGATCCCGCCAAGCCGGCCGCGCGCCGGCTCCGGGACCAAGGTGCCGTCCTCGTCCCGGGAAACCTGGAGGACGCGGACTCACTGCGCACGGCAATGCGTGGCGTGTACGGCGTCTTCAGCGTCCAGGCGCTCGCCTACGAACCGAACACCCTCGCCGCCGAGGTCCGACAGGGCAAGACCGTGGCCGACATGGCCAAGGAGACCGGCGTGAAACACTTGGTCTACAGCTCCGTGGGAGGCGCCGAACGCGAGACCGGTATCGACCACTTCGAGAGCAAGGCCGAGGTCGAACGACACATCGAGAAGCTGGGGCTGCCCGCGACCATCCTGCGCCCGGTGTTCTTCATGGACAACCTGCTCCACTACGCCGACGCCGACGGCGAACGCGTCCTGCGACTGCCAGTGCTCCCTGACCGCCCGATGCAGATGATCGCCTCGGACGACATCGGCCGCATCGCCGCCCATGCCTTCGCCCACCCCAACGACTACCTCGGCGAACGGCTGGAGATCGCCGGCGACGAGCTGTCCTTCGAGCAAGTCGCCGGGATCTACCAACGGATCACCGGAATCCGCACCCGCCTCGACCCACAACCCATCGAGGAGCGCATGTTCGAATGGTTCGCCGACAGCGGCTACCAGGCCAACCTCGCCGACCTCCGCACCCGCTTCCCAGAACTGATCAGGTTCGAAACCTTCCTGTCAGGCAGCCTCGCCGACCGCCGCCTGCCAAACCGCGATCGAGTCGGCGACAACTAACGCCAGCAACCCACGTTTGGTGACAAGAAAGATCGGTATCGAGTGACAGCTACCGCCTGTTCTCTGCGACAGAATCCAAGGCCCATCAACTCGCTGGCGCCAACTATCGTCTGTTGTCACATCGGGTAGCGGGGACGCGGTGCTGGGTTCCCGCTACCCCACCACCGACGATTGCGAGGTCGCCATTGGATCGACGTCCGTGAGCCAGAGCATCTGCAGCTCACCCGCACCCAGCAATGGCGCCCACCAGGCAGCGGCCATCCCAAACGGTGAAGCCAACCTGCTAACTTTCCACCTCAGATACCAGCACCAGACACAGGGTGGCGAGTCGCTATGGCCGAGGACGAGCTGACCAGTCTGGCCGACCACCGCCGGCAGCGCTACGCGGTGCACACCGTGGCGCTGGACGATGGTGCCGTTCCGGGCGCAGCTTCGTTGTTCGACACTGCGTTGACGAATGGGTTGCTGGCAATCGTGGAGGCAGAGTGGCCCGGCGAGACCGCCAACGCACGTGGGTTCACGAAGCCAGCGAGCCAGCTCCTGACGTTGATCCGAGACAAGATCGGTTCGAACCGGTGGATTGTTACCACCCTGCCCGCGATGCCCTTCCCACCCGATGACCGCCCGACGCCGATAGAGGTAGACCTTGCGGTGCTAGAGCAAGCTGTGACCGACACGCAGAGTGTGCGCCACGGCAAAGCCGGCGGGGCCACAACCGTCCCGCTCGACGTGGTACGTGCCTTGCAGGAGCTGGACTTCCACGACGCCCTCAGCGTTCTCAGTGATGCCCGCATCGACCAAGTCGAGCTAGCCGAGGCCACCGCGGCCGCAGTCGAGTACGACCGCGTTGCGACTTACATCGAGCTCATCGGAGATGAGGAGCTTGCCCGACGTGCAGACCAAGCTTCGGACGCGCTGCCGTTCGACCCGAAAGAGCGCCACGACAGCGCCGGGATTGGCCTGTGCCCGATGTGCGGCCACGAAGCCCTGGTCATCTCGCATGTGCTCGAGTACGGCTCCGAGATCGGCACTTGCTTCGCGTGCTCTCATACTGTCACCGAAGCTTCCGTATCCGAAGAGGAATTCAGCGCCATGCTGCGATCGCACGGTCACGAATGATCCCCCGGCCGCAGATCCGGTATCGGTCCTGGAACTGCCGAAGGTCGCGGGATCACCATCAGCATGCGTTACGGCTGAAACCACTGCCTCAAACGCAGCTGACTACCAGACCGGCCGACCGTCGCTTTTCAACTCAAAACACCTTGGCTTGCGTCGTCATCTTCAGCCATGGTGACGTGCCATTCCGCACGGGCGAGGAGCTCGTCAAAGGTCACGACTTCGGGTTCGTGGAGCTGTCGCCGATACAGCTCGAAGGAGCGGATGCGGTCGCGATGATGCCCGCCGTCTTGTCCAAGAAGTTGGTCAAGGCTGCCGATGACCAGGAAAGCCCGGGGTTTGAGCATGTAGGTGAACCCACCTGGCACGTCCGAGCCATCGGGCGCGACGTCTTGGAGGCGTTCACCGATCTCATTCACCGCTCGATGCACCGTGCCCTGCACCTGTGCCACTCCACCGGCCAGCTCGTCGGAGGGCGGCCAGCACCCCGACCTGTACTCGCTGGCGGCCAACAATGCGGTGCGATGGGTCTTGATCTCGGCGAACACCATCGACTTGATCCGGCCGGACGTACGGAGCAGCGCGTCGGCCCGCTTGCCCACGCTGACGACCGATGCGCCGGCGACGACCTGTTCCAGCTTCTGGTCACTCCATGACGTGAGCAACTGGCTGGTGAGCGGCACTCCGAGTATCCACGGGTTGTCCTCGAAGAACCTTTGCCACACCGCCTCCCGCCGCCTCCCGGGTGTCTGCTCGACCTCGGCGTCGAAATAAGCGTCATCACTCAGCAGGCGCCGGAACTTCTGCAGCTGACCGCGGCGATGCGTCAATGCGATCACATCGCGTGCCGACTCATCGTCGGAGATCAACTGCCGCAGCCGCGACGGGTCTTCACGATAGACTCTCGCCAACGACTCCGGATTGGCGAACAGCTCCCGCACCAGGGAGTCATCAACCCGTACGGTCTGCTCGCCGTCGACCGGAATGCACTCAAGGGTGCGTAGCAACTCCACCAGCCGTCCCGCTTCCGGCTGCCTCAGGTTCAGCCTCGTCTCCACCTTTCCCTGACCTTTGGCCGGTACCCGCTGCACCCAGAGCTCACGGACGTTGCCCGCTTCCCGCGCGATCAGCAGCTTGACTTGGTACCGGCCGGCCGGAGACTCGGAGACCAGCCACTGCTCTCCAGCAAGTTCCGCGGTTGTCTCCGCCTCGGGATCGAACACCTTGTACACGAACCGGGCGGGTTGGCCGTTGTCTGCGGAGTTCGGCCGCAAGATCGGGAAGCTGGCCGACGCGTAGGTCCTACTGGGAAGCCTGCCCTGCGCGTATGTCGTCGCGTCGACGCCTTCGCCCCATGGGTCTCCATTCACGGTTCACACCCCGCTCCCTGCCCGGTCTCGAGTGACCTCTGGCGACCGCTAGACCGTCGCCCTCAGTGGTCGGCGGCCCACTACCCGCCGTTACGGCGGTTACCACACCGAGACCGAATAGCCGACAGCGGAGACCGGAGCTGCCACCGTCCGTGACGCGGCGAACAAGGGCCGTCACAGCCTTCGCTGCCGACCACACGGTCTCAGTCGAGTTACGAACTTGGATAGTAGCCACCCTTGTGTCGCAACCGGACACGACAGCCGTTCCTCAGCGCAGGGCTTACCACGATTCCCCCCGGCAGCAGCATAAATCAGCTTCCGAAAGTCCTACTAAGACACTTCGTTGCCCAGTGATCGATCGGGTTTCCTTCGGTAGCTTGGCTTGTTGCGAGGAGGTTACTTAGCCGTGCGCTTACCCATGCCGTGTTGACCTATACCCTATGGGGGCATACAGTCCCACTCACTCGAGTGACGCGTAAGTGCACCACCACAGGGCCGCGCTTGACGCTCGGCGGCATCTCCGGACGCTGCCGGACGGCACGCCGTGCGGCAGCGCCGCAGGCCCTCGTTCGTGAGGGAGACGCTATGCGAAAGTCACCAATCCACCTATCCCGAAGGACGTTCCTGTCCGCCGCCATCATCGCTTCGGTCGGCTCCGCGGCGGCGTGTTCAAGTACTGCGTCTGGCGACGTACTCCAAAAGCTGCGAAGCGGTGGCAAGATCCGGGTCGCACACACACAGGCGAATCCACCATGGAACTTCGTCGACGGATCGGGTGCCCCGGCGGGGTACGACGTCGACGTGGCGCACGACTTGGCTCGGCGACTAGGCGCCAGTGGCGTCGAGTTCGTGCAAGCCAGCTTTCAGACCTTCATCGAGGGTGTGAAGGCCGACCGGTTCGACATGGTCATCTCCGGGCAGACCATCACCGCCGAACGCAAACAGCAAGTCGACTTCTCGCGTCCCTACGCGGTCAACGGCATCTCGATCTTCGTCGCCGCCGGGAACACTTCGATCAGTTCACTTGCCGACCTGACGGGGAAAGCGGTCGCGGTGTCGGCGGGAACCACCCAGCACAAGTACGCCACGGAGAAGATCCAGGACGTACGCGTGAAGACCTACGACAACGCCACGCTCGGCCTCACGGACCTGTCCCGCGGCAACGCCGACGCCATGCTGGTCTCCCGCTTCCAGGGTGTCTACCTGGCGGGCAAGAACGGTCTGAACGTCCAGCCGGTCGGCCCTCTGCTCGAAAGCGAGGTCAACGGGATGTCCTTCCGGAAGGATTCCGCGGCCCTGAAGCAGGCTGTCGACAAGGTGATCGACGAGATGATCGCGGATGGGACGCTCACGCGGTTTTCCCAGCAGTGGCTGGGCGGTTTGGACATGGCGACCGAACTGAAGGCGCTGCCCGCAGGCTGAGGAGTTCGTCAACACGTGTGGTGAGGAGGAAATCGTGGACCTGCTGGCCGGCGCGTTCCCGATGTTGTTGCAGGGGCTGGGTGTCACTGTCCTGCTCGGCGTGGCATCTTTCGTTTTCGGATCCATTCTTGGCGCTCTGATCGCTCTCGCCCGGATTTCCGGTTTCCGGGCTCTAAGGGCTGTGGCGATCTCCTACGTCTCGGTGTTCAGGGGAACTCCTCTGCTGATCCAGATCATGTTGCTCTACTTCGGACTTCCGCAGCTCGGGATCCAGTTGGCACCGATCCCCTCCGCGATCCTGGCATTGACGTTGTTCTCCGCTGCCTACCTGAGTGAGAACTTCCGCGGCGGGATCCTTGGTGTCGACAAGGGACAGTGGGAAGCGTCGTCGTCGATCGGCATGCCGTACTGGCGGACGTTCCGGCGGATCGTCTTCCCACAGGCGATCAGGATCGCGACCCCTGCCGTGGGTAGCCGGTTCATCGCACTGATGAAGGACACGTCACTGGCATCCGCGGTCACCGTGGTCGAGCTGACGCGGGTCGCGGAAAGCGTAGGCAACGCCAGTTTCCGCTACATGGAAGCATTTCTGGTCGCGGCCTTGATGTACTGGATGATCAACACGGTGTTGTCCATCGGGCAGGGGATGCTCGAAAGGCGGCTGGGAAGGGCGTATTGAGCATGAGCGACTTCACGATCGAACTGACGGGCATCCGGAAGAGCTTCGGCGAACTCGACGTACTGCGCGACGTGAATCTCACCGTCGAACGAGGTGAGGTGATCGTGCTGATGGGCCCGTCCGGCTCGGGCAAGACCACACTGGTGCGGTGTATGAATCTCTTGGAGGAGCCCGATGCAGGCCACATACGGATCTGCGGATGCGAGTTCGAGTGCGGAACGCGCCGTGACCGGGGACGCAAGCGGCTGGAGCAACGGGCTCGCACGCACGCGGGGATGGTGTTCCAGCAGTTCAATCTCTTCCCGCACATGACGGCGCTGGGCAACGTGATCGAGGGGCCACGGCAGGTGCGGAAATTGTCCGAGGCTCAAGCGAAAGAACTAGGGGAAAGACTTCTGGATCGCGTGGGGCTGGCGGACAAGAGCGGCGAGTACCCGTCGCGACTTTCCGGCGGGCAGAAGCAGCGCGTCGCGATCGCCCGCGCGCTGGCCATGGAACCGGAGGTCGTGCTTTTCGACGAGCCTACCTCCGCGCTCGACCCGGAACTCCACGCCGAGGTCCTGGACGTCATCCAGAGCCTGGCTCGCGAGGGCATGACGATGGTGATTGTGACCCATGAGACGCATTTCGCACGGGAGGTCGCCGACCGGATCGTGTTCATGGACGGCGGGGTGATCGTCGAGGAGGCCACTCCGGACGTGTTCTTCACGCGACCGTTGCAGGAGCGAGCCAGGTCGTTCCTCCGTCTCGTTGATCATTCGGCAGTGATTTCGGCTCCGGCACCACGTCGCGGGGAGGAGGCGGTATGACGCGGGAAACGTTCGACGTGGAGTTGGCCCGCAAGGAGACACCGGGCTGCACTTCGGTGATCCACCTCAATAACGCGGGGTCATCGCTGATGCCCCAGCCCGTGCTTGACGTCGTGATCGATCATCTCCGCCTCGAATCCCGCATCGGTGGTTACGAGGCCGCGGCGGAGGCGGCCGACGACGTAAGCGGGGTGTACACGTCGGCCGCCCGCCTGCTCGGCTGCACGCCGCCGGAGCTCGCGGTCCTCGACAGCGCCACTCGCGCGTGGGACCTCGCGTTCTACTCGATCCCGTTCCAGCGTGGTGACCGGATCCTGACCAGCGAGGCCGAGTACGCCAGCAATTTCATCGCCTACCTGCAGGTGGCGCAACGGCACGGCGTTCAGGTGGAGGTCGTACCGAATGACGAGTCGGGACAGCTGTCCGTGACGCGCCTTCGCGAGCTGATGGACGACAGAGTCCGGCTCGTGTCGTTGACCCACGTGCCGACCAACGGCGGCCTGGTGAACCCGGCGGCCGAGGTCGGCAGGGTGACGCGCGAGGCCGGGGTCCTGTATCTGCTCGACGCGTGCCAGTCGGCGGGGCAGATGCCGCTCGACGTCGACATCCTCGGCTGCGACATGCTGTCCTTGACCGGGCGGAAGTACCTCCGCGGCCCGCGCGGTACCGGTCTGCTGTACGTCCGAGCCGACCGGCTCGACGAGCTGTGCCCTCCGATGCTCGACCTGCACGCCGCGACCTGGGTGACCCGCGGCGGCTACGAAGTCCGCCCAGGGGCACGGCGGTTCGAGTCGTGGGAGTGCAACTACGCGGCGAAGATCGGGCTCGGTGCCGCGATCGATTACGCCCTCGGCTGGGGGCTCACGAGCATTCGTGACCGGGTCTACCACTTGGCGGAAGAGCTGCGTGACCGCCTCGGCGCCATCCGCGGGATCGAGGTCAGGGACGTCGGCTCGGAGCGGTGCGGCATCACGTCCTTCACCGCGGACGGCCTGTCCGGCGAGGAGATCAAGGCGTTCATGGCGAGGCGGGGCATCAACGTGAGCATCTCGCGAGTGGCGTCGACACGCTGGGACATGGAGACGCGGGGGCTGGACGAAGTCGTCCGCGCGTCAGTCCACTACTACAACACGATCGAGGAGATCGACCAGTTCTGCCGGATACTCGCGGAAGCAGCTGACACCTGACATGTGACTCCGCTTCGACCTTGATCCAGCATGTGCCGTACCTATAGGGCGTGGATCCCGTGGCTAGTTGACAGGGCTGCGGCGTTCGAGGAAAACGGTGTCGTGCCAGACGCCGTCGCGCTGGGCGACGCGTTCGCGGATGCCGACGGTGCGATAACCGGCACTGTGGTGCAGGGCGATGCTGGCGCGGTTGTCGGTGAAGATCGAGGTCTGCAGGGTCCAGAGCCCGGCCGCGTCGGCCTCGGTGACTTGCTTGAAGAGCAAGGCTTTCCCGACCCCGTGACCGCGGTGGCTTTCGCCGACGTAGACCGACGTCTCGGCGACTCCCTGGTAACACTCTCGCTCCGAGACGGGAGTGACGGCGGTCCAGCCGGCGACCTCGCCGTCGGTCTCGGCGACCCACCGATGCCCGGGTAGCCATTTGGCATCGAGCGCTTTACGGCTGGGCACCTCGGTCTCGAAGGTGGCGAGCCCGGTTGCGATGCCTTCGCCGTAGATCCGGCGGACCGCGGTCCAATCGCCCGGTTCCAGGGCGCGGACGGAGACGTCGTCGGGCACGTTGTCCGGGCAGCATGGCCGCGGCGCGAGCATGCCCATGACGGCGTCGGCCGCGTGCGGGAGGCCACTGCAGCAGGCCTGATTAATCGTCACGACCGTAGCCGTGCCCTCTTTCCGCAAGTGGACGAAACCGACATCGGCCAGTTTTCGCACGTGATGCGAGCACGTGGACTGGCTGGTGCCGAGGATCTCCGTCAGCGCGCCCACGGTCAGGCCGCGGGGAGAGGTCGCGACGGCGTGCAGCAGTTTCACCCGCATCGGCTCGGCCAGGCAGGCGAACCACCCGGCGTACGTCGCGGCTTCGCGTTCGGGCAGGAGACCGGCGAGTGGCACGGGAACGACCGTCGTCATGCCACCCAGTATCGGCGAGAATCGATGGTTGCGTCAATCGACTCCCGTCGATACAGTCCCTCGCATCGCTTCAATCGAGATGGATCGATGAAAGGTATGGGGATGAACGAGCTGCCCGTCGTGGTGATCGGGGCCGGGCCGGTGGGGCTGGCGGCCGCCGCCGAGCTGGTGGAGCGGGGTTTCGAGTCGCTGGTTCTGGAGCGTGGTGCGCAAGCGGGTTCGGACGTGGCGGCGTGGCATCACGTGCGGTTGTTCTCGCCGTGGTCCGAACTCGTCGCCCCCGCGGCCGGGCGGCTGCTGGAGACGAGCGGTTGGGTCCGGCCGGACGGCGAGGCGTACCCGACGGGCTCGGACTGGGCAGGGCTGTATCTGCGTCCGCTGGCGGCGGCGCTCGGTGACCGGGTCCGCTTCGGCGCCGAGGTGATCGGCGTCGCCCGCCGGGGACGGGACCGGGTCGTGGACAGCGGCCGTGACGACGAGCCGTTCACCGTGCACGTCCGCGCCGCCGACGGCGCGGAGGAGCGGATCGCGGCTCGGGCCGTGATCGACGCGTCCGGCACGTGGTCGACGCCCAACCCGCTCGGCGGTGAAGGTCTCCCCGCTGTCGGTGAGCGTGCGGCGGCGGAGCGGATCGCTTACCGGGTCCCGAATCTGGGCGACGAAGCGGTGCGGGCGCGGTATGCGGGCAAGCACGTGGTGGTTGCCGGGAGCGGGCATTCGGCGCTGACCGCGCTGGTCGCCTTGTCCGGCCTCGCGAAGGACGGCACGCGGATCAGCTGGGTGTTGCGCCGCGGCGCGGTCGGCGACACCTTCGGCGGCGGCGAGGCCGATCAGCTTCCCGCGCGGGGCGCTCTCGGCCTGCGCGCCCGGGAAGCGGTGGACTCCGGACTGATCACGGTGGTGACCGGGTTCCGCACCGAGGTGGTCGAACGCGACACCGAGGGACGGCTGGCCCTGATCTCCGCCGGCGGGCAGCGGATCGAGCAAGTCGACGAGGTCGTGACCTTGTCCGGTTTCCGTCCCGACCTGACCTGGCTGTCGGAGATCCGGCTGGAGCTGGACTCGACACTGCAGGCGCCGGGCGCGCTCGCGCCGCTGATCGACCCGAACGTCCACTCGTGCGGAACCGTGTATCCCCACGGTGCCAAGGAACTCGCTCATCCAGAGAAGGACTTCTACCTGGCCGGGATGAAGAGCTACGGCCGGGCACCGACCTTCCTGGCGATGACCGGGTACGAGCAGGTTCGCAGCATCGCCGCCCAGCTCGCCGGTGACCATGAAGCCGCAGCACGGGTCGAACTGCGCATGGCCGAGACAGGAGTCTGCGGCGGTGCCGGATTGTTCGACGAACCGGCCGACGCACCGGCCACCGGCGGCTGCTGCGCGACACCGGAGCCGGAAATCCTAACGCTGTCCGCGCCCTCAGCCGCGGCGCGCTGACCGCTATGCCGATCGCGACCGCCGCGGCGTCGCCCGGGTTGACCACGTCCGGGTTACGCCGCGTGCTGGCCGTTCTCTGCGTCACCGAGATCACCAGCTGGGGCATCCTCTTCTACGCCTTCCCTGTGCTGGCACCGGAAATCAGCCAGACCACGGGCTGGTCGGCCACGTGGGTGGTCGCGGCCTTCTCGGCCGGGCAGGTCGTCGCCGCGTTGGCCGGCATCCCGGTCGGGCGGTGGCTCGACGCCCGGGGTCCCCGCTCGGTGATGACAGCCGGATCGGTCGTGGCGATCCCGGCGGTGGTGGCCGTCGCACTGGCGCAGAACCTGCTGTGGTTCACCGCGGCGTGGCTGCTGGCCGGGGTCGCGATGGGCGCGGTCCTGTACCCGCCCGCGTTCGCCGCCCTGACCCGCTGGTACGGGCAGCGGCGCGTGTTCGCCCTGACCGTGCTCACCCTGGCCGCGGGATTGGCGAGCACGGTTTTCGCGCCACTGACCGCGCTGCTCACCACGCACCTGCAGTGGCGGGACACCTACCTGGTCCTCGCCGCCGTGCTGGCCGTCGTCACCATCCCGGCACACCTGTGGGGCCTACGGGGCCCGTGGCCGCCCGCCGAGCCGCCGCCCGGCACCCATCCGGAGCACACCGATCCCGCGCGGATCACCCGGGGAATGCCGTTCCGGGGCTTGGTGATCGCGTTCAGCCTGGCGGCATTCGCCGTCTACGCCGGAGTGATCAACCTCGTACCACTGCTCGCCGAACGCGGCATCAGCGGCACGACAGCGGCGATCGCGCTCGGTCTCGGCGGCGCCGGCCAGGTCTTGGGACGGCTCGGCTACACCACACTCACCCGGCTGACCACGGTACGAGTCCGGACCGCGATCGTGTTCCTCGCCGCCGCCGCGACCACGGCCGTGCTCGGTCTGCTCACCACCACGGCCGGGCTGATCGTCGCCGCGGTCGTGGCCGGGATGGCGCGCGGGGTGTTCACGCTCCTGCAGGCCACCGCGGTGGCCGACCGCTGGGGCGCCACCCACTACGGACGCCTCAACGCGCTGCTGCAAGCACCGCTGATCATCACTGTCGCCCTCGCCCCCTGGGCCGGGGCGGCGATCGCGAGCGGCCTCGGCGGCTACTCGCCGACCTTCCTCGTGCTCGCCGCGGTCACCGTGGCCGCCGCGGTCCTCACTCTCGCGAGCACACCCCGACTTCTTCCTGGGAGAACCTCATGAACGACCACGACGCGCTCATCGTCGGCGGCGGCCAGGCCGGTCTCGCCGCCGCCCACGCCCTGCGCACCCGGGGCCTGCGCCCGGTGATCCTCGAGGCGGGTGCCGAGCCGGTCGGCTCCTGGCCCCGCTACTACGACTCGCTGACCCTCTTCTCACCCGCCCGCTACAGCAGCCTCCCCGGTCTGGCCTTCCCCGGCGACCCCGAGCGCTACCCGCGCCGCGACGAGGTTGTGGACTACCTCCGCCGCTACGCCTCGTGTCTGGACACCGACATCCGCACCGGCCACCACGTCGAGACCGTTACCCACGACGACGGCGTCTTCACCGTGCACGCCGCCGGCGAGCCCGCCCTCACCGCACCGATCCTTATCGCCGCGTCCGGCGGATTCTCCCGGCCATACCTTCCAGCACTGCCCGGCCTGGACACCTTCACCGGGGCTCTCCTGCACAGCAGCGAGTACCGCAGCCCGGAATCCTTCGCCGGGCAGCGCGTGGTCGTCGTCGGCGCGGGCAACTCCGCCGTCCAGATCGCCACCGAACTCGCCGCTCACGCCCGCGTCACTCTCGCCACCCGGGCACCGGTGAAATTCGCGCCGCAGCGTCCGTTTGGGAAGGACGTGCATTTCTGGTCCGCCGCCGTCGGGTTCGACCACCTGCCGATCGGGCATCTGCTGAAGAAACCCCTCACCTCACCGGTCAACGACCCCGGCATCTACAAAACCGCGATCCGCCAAGGACGACCGGACCAACGCCGCATGTTCACCACCGTCGACGGCGGCACCGTGGTATGGCCGGACGGGACACGCCAACACGTCGACACCATCCTGCTCGCCACCGGCTTCCGCCCTGGACTGTCATACCTGGAGGGACTCGGCGCGCTTGCACCCGATGACCGGCCGCTGCACGACCGCGGCCTGTCCACCACCCACCCCGGGCTGGCCTACGTCGGCCTGGAATGGCAACGCAGCTTCGCCTCCGCCACCCTGCGCGGCGTCGGCCGCGACGCCCACTACGCGACCAAACGTCTTCTGCCCACCGGCTCCTCGCCGCGGGCGAAGTGCTGCCAGTCCGCATCGGCGCGGTGACACCTCTGGTGTCGGCGGCTCGCACATGATGCGATTCCTTGATATCGAGGAGAGGACGCTGATCCGTGGGTGAGCCACTCATTCTGGTGATCGAGACCGCGGCAGGAACCGCGATCCGGCGTATCCCGGACGCCTCCCCGCTGCCGGACGCCGCACCCCAGGGATACGCGGCCGAGGACGCCGTCCGGGACGCCGCCGCGACATGGGGTTTACCGGACTTCGTGTTCCGGCCCGAACAGCAACGCACCGCCTCGGGAATACGGGAACTCGGAGACGGGCTGCTCCTGGTCGGCGATCAGGCGGCGGTGATTCAGTCCAAGAGCCGCGTCGATCCCACCGACACAACCGACCGCGAACTGTCCTGGCTGAACAAGAACGTGACGAAAGGGCTCAAGCAGGGCAGCGGAACCGTGCGGCGCCTCAAGCTCGCCGCCGCGGCGATGACCAACGCGCGCGGGCGGACCATCCAGGTGGCAGGCGAGGACTACGCGTGGCTGACGGTCGTGGTGATCGACCACGCGGACCCGCCTCGCGGCTATCTGCCTCCCCCGGCACTGACCGACGTTCCCGCGATCGTGATCCTCCGGCGGGACTGGGAGTTCCTGTTCGATCACCTGCGCTCCACCCGCGCGGTGCTGGCCTACCTCATGCGCGCGGCCAGCGGCGACGCCGTCAAACTCGGCCACGAACCGCGCCGCTACCACGAATACGCCCTCGCGGACATCGAGGCTGTTCCCGGGGCTGTGGATCCGGCGGTGGCCTCGCTGCTGAACGCGAAACCCTGGGAGATCATCTCCGTGGCCCGGGCGCCGCTGCATCCCGCCGGACACGACGAGCATGCGCCGCACGTCATGCTCCGCATGATCATGGAGGACGTGGCGGAGACTCCGATTCCGGAAGGACGAGACGCGGACCTACTGCTCATGCTCGCCGCCCTGGACGGTCTGCCGGTCGAGCACCGGACCGAACTCGGCCGCACCCTGATCAGGTTCATCGAGTCCGCGGCCCAGCACACCAAACCCGGCACCCTCATCCACAGCCGCACGGTCATCCCGTCCCCTGGCGACTTCACTCCCCTGCAGTTCGTGGTCGCCTCACGCCTTTCCGAGGAGGCGCGCGATGCCTTGATGATCCGGCTGCAGGTCCTGCACCACGACTACAGCACCGCCATCGGCGACTGGGAGCACTGCACGCTGGGCGTCATGCTCACACCCTCCACAGTGCCCGGAAGGCTGTGGGACACCAGCACAACGGCCCTCTGGGGAGACCAGGGACAGCCGCCCGAGGTGATCGAGGAGGCGCGGGCCATCATCAACGAAGCGGCGTCACGCGCAGCGTCCGCGGACGAGGATCACGATCCCGGAACGAGCCCCGGCGCGGACAGCAAGCCCGACAGCTGACTCAGCGTCTCGGTGCGCGGCCAGTAGTACACCCAAGTCCCCCGGCGCTCGCTGCCGACCAGCCCCGCCTCGCGCAAAACCTTCAAGTGATGGGAGATCGTCGGCCCGGTCAGGTCGAACGCCGCGGTCAGATCACACACGCAGCTCTCCCCCTGTGCAGAGGTGATCAGTGACAGCAGCCGCAGCCGCACGGGGTCGCCGAGCGCTTTGAACGCCTTGGCCAGGTCCACCGACTGCTCCGAGGTCAACGGCTCGGCCACCAGCGGCGCGCAGCAGCCCTGCTCGACCACCGGCAGCAGCTTCAGACCCGATTCAGACTTCGACACCTGTCTATATTGACATCCATCTAATCCACGAGCAAACTGACTCTACTGTTTCGATACTCATCTAGATAGAGGTTCTGATGATCACGCTTCTCCGTCGCCTGTTCACCAGCACGCCGACCGTCGAGTTCTGCGACTCGTGCATGCGGGTGTGCACCGGGCAGTGCCGCGCCGACACACTGCTCGACGCCGCCCGCGACCGTGCCCTGCAGCTGTCCTCGCGCTTCTGAATCCCTCCAACCACAAGGAGTTCCGTGATGAGCATCAACACGGCCGGCGGTTTCACCGGTGACCCGGCCGAGGCGTTCACCCCGCCGGCTTCGAGCGGCTGTTGCGGCACCACCCCGGCCACCCCGACCGCCTCGACGACGGCCACGAGCACCTGCTGCGGCACCACCGAGGCCGCGACCGCGACAGGATCGTGCTGCGACCCGGCCGCGAAGGCCGACGCCGTGGCCAGCGGCGCCGGTTGCTGTTCATGACGCCGACGGTGTCCGGCTCGCGGTTGAAGTCCACGGTCGCCGCGCTGGCCGACGACCGGTTCGCGGGCCGCCGGGTGGGGACGCCCGGCAGCCGTGCGGCCGGTCCCTGGCTCGCCGGGCAGCTGCGGGCGATCGGCGCGTCGGTCACCACCGACGAGTTCCCCGTGGCCGGTGTGCGGGAGCTGTATCGCACGCCTGAGTTCTCCTGGAGCGCAGGGTCGACGCATCGGCGAGGGGCGCACCGCCGGGACTTCGCCGAGCACCTCGTCTCGGCGGACCTGCCCGAACCTCGCACGGGTGAGCTCGCGTTCGCCGATTCCACTGGGTGGCGGGATAAGTGGGTGCTTGCGCCGGATCTGGGGGTTGCGGCGCGGGCACAGTTTGATGGCGCTGCGGGGTTGCTGGTGCCGCGCGGGACCGACGCCGAGGGCTGGATGCCGAAGATGATCGCCGGGCCGCCGGTGGGCGCTCTGCCGGTGATCGCCATGCGAACCGGTCTCCACGACGAGATGGCCCGTGCGGGGTCGGGCACGGTGACTGCCTCGATGCCGCTACGAACTGTCGAGGTGATCGGGTCGAACGTGCACGGCGTGCTCCGCGAACCCGCCGCCGGGTCGCCGGGTGTGCTGCTGACCGCGCACTTCGACGGCGTGGGCGACGACCCCCAGCAGCGGCTGCCCGCCGCCGCGGACAACGCCTCCGGGGTCGCCGTCGTCCTCGAAGCCGCCCGCCTGCTCGCGCCACTCCTGCCGGACCACCTCGGACTGGCGGTGAGCCTGCTCGACGGCGAGGAAGCCGGGGCGCGCGGAGCGGCGCACCACGCACCCAATGTCCGGTCCGGCACGTATGTGCTCAACGTCGACGGGGCCGCCCAGCTCGGCGACGGCGCCGCGGTCGAGGCCGGCGGGCCCGCGCACGGCTTGCTGGCCGCGCTCGACCAAGCCGGACGGGAGACCGGGGTCCCGTTGCGGGCCGGGGCAATGCCGTCGGACAACCGCCGCTACGCCGCCGCCGGGCTGCCCGCGATCGGGATCGGCATGGGAATGCCCGGCTACCAAACCCCGGCCGAAACCGCGGACCGCGTCGAGACCGAAACCCTGATCGCGGCTACCCGGCTCGTCGTCGCGACCGTGCTCCGGCTGACGCTCCACTCACGAGGGTTAACCGCGTTGCCTCACAAGGACGAATTACAACGCGAGGGGTGAGATTCGGGCCGTCCGCAGGACCGGAACAGCTGAGTGACCAGCGGCGATCACGTTCCTAGCGTGGAAGAGGTGGCAGCCCACCGGAGACTTCCCCGCAACCAATACGTGTGCCCGTCCTGCGGGAACCCACACATTCACGGATCCCAGCGTGGGAAAGACTGCCAGCGGTCGTCTCGCAGTTCGCCGGTGCGATCCACCTCTACGCGGGTCCCGGTCCACCGGCCAAGCTGGACATCGCCATACTCAGCGGTTCGGCACACGACGCCGAGGACATCGCCACGTCCCGCATCAGCGCCTCAGCCGCCACGAGTCGTCGCGCCGAAAGTCGAGCGCCGCCGGCGCGCCCGGGCGGAGCTGGGCCGCTTCCGGGCACACGTCGCCGATGACGTCGTGACTTACGCGTTCGATCAGGACGGTTTCTACGTCCGGGTCGCCGATCGCACGCTCGACAACCTCCCGTGGCTCTACAAGACCCGCCGCAAAGGCCACTTCCTCTGCCTCCGCCTCACCGAGCTCGCGACAGGTCTCGACCCGGGCACCTACGCCAAACTCACCCAGACCCCGATCCGTGACGGGCTGCTGCGGCTTCGGTTTCCGCGGTTCCTCGCCGACGTGCTGAGCTCCACCGCGGTGTTCGGCGTCAAGCAGATCCTCGGCGCGCTCCCGTACGGGCATCTGTCCACGACACTGAAGGTGATGATTCCGTTGGTGTGCCCCGATCTGGCCGTCTGCCCGGCCCGCGCGGAGGTGCTCAAGACCTACGGCTCGCCCGCGCTGGCCGACCAGCTGAAGACGATCGCCGCGAGCGCCGGGTGAGCGGTCATCCGCCGCCGGTGTCCAGCGTGGTCTGGATGTGGGCGACCGCGGCGCGCGCGGTCACGCCGACGCCGATAAGTGTGGACGACGCCGGACCGGTCCAATCGCCATAGCCAAGGAGATGCAGCCGAGGCTCGGCCACGGCACGGGTGCCCTCGGTCGGGATCCGGCCGCGAGCTGTCCGCAACCGCAACGGCGCGAGATGGCTCAGTGTGGGGCGGAAACCGGTGCACCAGATGATCGCGTCCGCATGCCGACGGGTGCCGTCCGTCCACACAGGACCGACGCCGTCGAGTCGTGCGAACATCTCGCGCGGCCGCAGCAGGCCAGCGTCGCGGGCCTCGCGGACCGGTGGGACGGCGACGATGTCACCCAGCCCGGCGACTCCCGCGGTGTCGGCCTGCCCGGTCTCCAGCGCTTGACGGCGCCGGGTGGCGACGTCGAAGAGGGCCTTGCCGTCGATGTGATCGGGCAGATACCGCGGCGGGCGGCGGGTGACCCAGGTCAGGTTCGCCACGCTGGCGAGGTCGGCGGCGATCTGTGCACCGGAGTTCCCGCCGCCGACCACCACGACATCCTGGCCCGCGAACTCGCCCGGGCCGCCGTAGTCGACGGTGTGCAGCTGCCGCCCGGTGAAACCGCCGGGCATGAGGGGCAGGAAGGGACGCCACCAGGTTCCGGTGGCGCTGATGACCGCCTCCGCCGCCCAATCCCCTACCTCGGTGCGGACCCGGAATCCGGTGCCGTCGCGGGACACGGCGGTCACCGTCTCCCCTCGGCGGACCGGGAGTTCGTAACGTTTCTCGTACGCGGCCAGGTAGTCGACAACGTGTTCGGCGGTCGGATACCCCGGCCCAGGGTAGGGCGGCATCGGCCAGCCCGGCAGGGAACTGTGCCGCGCCGGGGAAAACAGGCGCAGCGAGTCCCAGCCATGCAGCCAGGCGCCGCCCGGTTCGGGCTGGGCGTCGAGGATGACGAAGTCCAAGGCTGCGCGGCGTAGGTAGTAGCCCGCGGCGAGACCGGCCTGTCCCCCGCCGATCACCAATACCCGCGCGGCTCCGGTCATTCCGCGGGCGCTTTCGCGGTCCAGCGCTTGCGCAGCCAGAGACTCACGTAGACCAGGGCAACGAGCACCGGTACTTCGATCAGCGGGCCGACAACTCCGGCGAGCGCCTGCCCCGACGTCACGCCGAAGACGCCGATGGCGACGGCGATCGCGAGTTCGAAATTGTTGCCCGCGGCCGTGAACGCCAGCGTCGTGGTGCGCTCATAGGAGAGACCGGACGCCTTGCCCAGCAGGTAGCCGCCGATCCACATGATCGCGAAGTACACCAGCAGCGGCAGCGCGATCCGGGCGACGTCGAACGGCCGGGAGGTGATCGTGTCACCCTGCAATGCGAACAGGATCACGATGGTGAACAGCAGTCCGTAGAGCGCGATCGGGCCGATCTTCGGCAGGAACGTGCCTTCGTACCAGTCACGCCCCTTGGCCCGTTCCCCGACCCGGCGGGACAGGTAACCGGCGGCGAGCGGGATGCCGAGGAAGATGACCACGCTGAGCGCGATCTCCCACGGCGAGAAGTCGACACTCGTGGTGTCGAGACCCAGCCAGCCGGGCAGCAGGTCGAGGTAGAACCAACCGAGTACGCCGAACATGATCACCTGGAAGACCGAGTTCAGCGCGACCAGCACGGCCGCTGCCTCGCGGTCACCGCAGGCGAGGTCGTTCCAGATGATCACCATCGCGATACAGCGGGCGAGGCCCACGATGATTAGCCCGGTCCGGTATTCCGGCAGGTCCGGCAGCATCAGCCAGGCCAGGGCGAACATCAGCGCCGGACCGAGGATCCAGTTGAGCACCAGGGAAAGCACCATGGTGCGCTTGTCGCGGGTGACGGTGTCGAGCCGGTCGTAGCGGACCTTCGCCAGCACCGGGTACATCATCAGCAACAGCCCGAGCGCGATCGGCAGCGACACCTGTCCGATCTTCACCGCGTCCAGCACGCCCTGCAGGCCGGGGATCACGCTGCCCAGCAGCAGCCCGGCACCCATCGCGACGATGATCCAGACCGGCAGGAACCGGTCCAGAAAGGACAGTTTGTGCAGGACGTCGGTGTCGGCCGGGGCACCGGCCTTGTCGGCGGTTTCAGTCACGAGCGGGTCTCCAGAAGTGCGGGGAGGCAGAAGGTGAGGGTCAGGCGTCGAGGATTTCGGCGACCAGGCCACGGACCCGCCGGTCGATCTCGTCACGGATCGGGCGCACGGCCTCGACCCCCTGGCCGGCAGGGTCCTCCAGCGGCCAGTCCAGGTACCGCTTGCCCGGGAACACCGGGCAAGCGTCACCACATCCCATGGTGATTACCACATCGGAGGCTTTGACGTCCTCAGTGGACAGCTTGCTCGGCACCTCGGCGGTGATGTCCACTCCCCACTCCGCGAGCGCGGCCGCGGCGGCCGGGTTCACCTTCTCCGCGGGCTCCGAACCCGCCGAGCGGACGGCGATCCGGCCGAGCGAATAGTGCTGCAACAACGCGGCGGCCATCTGGGAGCGGCCAGCGTTGTGGACGCAGACGAACAGCACTTCCGGCGTGCGGGTCATGCCCGGTTTCCTTTCCTTGAAGGGATGTCAGTCGATGAGTTCGTCGAGCAAGTGCCGCACGCGGCGGCCGATGTCGTCCCGGATCCCGCGGACCACGCTCAGCGGCTGCCCCATCGGGTCGGGCACGTCCCAGTCCAGGTACCGCTTGCCCGGATACACCGGGCAAGCGTCTCCGCAGCCCATCGTGACCACGACGTCCGCGGCGCGGACGACCTCGTCGGTCAGCGGCTTCGGAAAGGCACCCGCGAGCTGAATGTCCAGCTCGCTCAGCGCCTCGGTGATCACCGGCGGGATCTCGCCCTGGGGCAGTGATCCGGCGGAGCGGACCATCACATGCCCGAACGCGTGGTGGTTGAGCAGCGCTGCGGCCAGCTGGGAACGGCCGACGTTGTGCACACACACGAACAGCACCTGCGGCGCGGTCACCATCGTGAGCCCGTCGACCTTGGCGAGGTCGACCAGCCGTTCCCGAGCGAAATGGGCGGTCAGCGTGGGCAGGTAGATCTTGACCGTCGCCGAGCGATCCAGCAGCCGGAAGGTCTCCTCGACGAAGCGTTCGACCGTCTCGCGGCCGAACGTTCCGTGAAACCGGTCGGTCAGCTCATCGGTGATCCGGTCGAGCTGATCCAGCACCTCACGGCCGGGCAGTCCCTCGGTCGCATGGGTCATGACGTCTCCTTACGAGACCTGGATCGACTTCTGTCAATGCAATTGAAGAGCTTGTATCGAGCTTTGTCAATCCAGCCGGTATGATGGACCGCGAGAAGCATCTGACGCGGAGGAGGGCACGTGGCGAGCGAGAACAGTCGCACCCGGAAGCCGGTCGCGGTCACGCTGCTCATGGCCGAACCCGCCGCGGTCGTCGCCCCCGGTAAGGCCGAAGCGGCCGCGAAGCTGTTCAAGGCGCTGTCCGACCCGGTGCGGATCCGCCTGCTGTCACTGGTCCGCTACTCCCCCGGCGGCGAGGCGTGTTTCTGCGACCTCGCCGAGGATTTCGACATGCCCCAGCCCTCGCTCAGCCATCACCTACGGGTGCTGGTCTCCGCCGGCATCCTCGAGCGGGAACGACGCGGTACCTGGAGCTGGTACTCCGTCGTCCCCGAGCCCCTCGAAACCTTGAGTGACCTGCTCCGCGCGGGTGGGCCGCTCGCCGACCGGCCCGCCCGCCTCACCGCCGCGGAACGCGACGCCAGATGCTGACCTGTTCAGGACCCAGCCGACCGAGGAGCCGCGTCTTTGAACCTGAGGCCACACCATTTCGTCCAGCGCGAACCAGCAGGGAACACTCTCGCGTTGACCTAATGAAACAGGCCAAGTCCAGAAGAAAGCGGCCCTATCGGTCTCGCCTTCAAAGGATGAGGAACGTGATCCCCCCGGCGGCGGCAGGGATCTCATCCGGCAAGGGACCGCTCCCCGGCCCGCACCTGAGTGTGTCCTCTGCCTGGCCGGGTGCGGCGGCGGCGTGGCGTCGTGGTCGGCGAGCCCCGGAGGACAACATCGTCCTTTCGCGTGCTTCCCTGGGAGGTTCATAGCGCAGGGCCTCACACTCCCGTACTGGAGAGGAGTGTGCGGCCCTGTGAAGTCAAGGCAATACAGGGCAGACGCGAGATTGGTCATGCCCGAGGTGCCCAGGATCGTCGAACGCTACACGCTCGTCGGTTGCCGGGCTATCAGGTGCCTTTCAGTGACCGGAGTGGTCGATCACGTTCTCGTTCGAGCAGTTGTTGACGTTGTTTCCAACCCAGTCGCCGAGGACCGGCACGACCGCGACTTCTTGCAGGCATACGGCCGAGGCGGTGAAGTTCCAGTTGTTGGCGGCGGTGACTCCGCCGCCTAAGACAGTGTCGACTGCGTCGAGCGTGGCATCCACAGGCCCCTCGGCCATGGCTGGTGCCGCAGGGCTCAAGGAGACTCCGAAAGCAAGGACCAATGGCATGACGAACTTGGCGGTTTTACGCATGGATTCCTTCCGAAACGTGCCGATTACCCTGAAGACATCGGCGAAGCGGGTACGAAAATGGAGTGCTCTCCGCCTCTAACGCCTGATCGTGTATCTACGAGTCGTTCTGCCTCATCCTGAGCGACGAGGGGCTTGGTGCTCGGACCAGACCGGTTGGCACGCATCTGGCTTGCGCGGAGAGCGTACGAACCACGTTCGGATGCAGCCTGGAGGCCGATCACCACCATTTCGTCCATCGCGACTCAGCAGGAACGACCGTCGCGTCGACCTGATGCGTGCAGGGATGCGGGCTCACCGGCCCGACCGCTCCGACCCGGGCCCAGAACGCGACAGCGACCAGGTCGCGCCCGATGGACGTCGTCCGGATCACCCAGCGCCGGCCATCGAAGAAGGCCTCGGCCCGCACGGACCGTGCGCCCCGGCATCCAGAAGGTGCTCGACTCAATCGACACCCCGGCGGCGATGCAGAACGCCCGCCTGGACCGCCTCGGCCGGACACTCGCGAGGTGACGACGCAATCGCGCTAACGCGTCACGGTGCCCGACTGCAACCGTGACCAGATCACTCCTTTGGCCGCTCACACGGTGACACCGCCAGAGTTACGTTGGGTAGTTCACGTGGACGGATCGGGGAGGTCCGATGACGCAGCTTCCGATGTTCGGCCAGCCACCGGACACACCCACCGCCAAACCGGCGGGCGACCAGGCGGTCACGTTGCAGGTCCTGGTCACTGTGAAGGCGGCACCCAACCCGTCCGAGAAGTACGGCGAAACGGTCTGTGTGGCCGGGCTCAGTCTCGACCCGGACCGCCCAGGCTGGATCCGCCTCTACCCGATCAACTTTCGGGAGCTCGGCCCCGATGCGAGCTTCGCGAAGTACGACGTCGTGTCGGTCGAGGCGGTACCGGCCAGGCAGGACAGCAGGCAGGAGAGCTGGCGACCGCGGATGCCCACCCTGAGGGTCGGGAAACACCTGACCAAGTGGTCGCACCGCCGCCCATGGATTGATCCAGCGATCAGCGAACAGACCACGATGTGTCGCCTCGTTCACGGCGCCACCATGAGCACACAATCGCTGGCCCTCATCCGCCCGAAGAGGATCACCGCCCTGCGGATAGCCCGACATCAGGGCTGGTCGAAGGCTCAGCAAGCCAAGATCGACACCTACGTCGGCCAGCTCGACCTGTTCGGCAACGAGGACCGGACGCCGCTACGGGCGCCGCGGTTCGCCGGCACCTACCACTACGAGTGCGAAGAGCGCGATTGCAACGGCCACAAACAGGGGTTCATCGACTGGGAGTTCGTCGCGTTCCAGATCCGGAACCTCCGCGGCATGAACGACGCCGACGCCGCCCAACTGCTCGAACAACGATTTTTACACGAGGTCTGCGGCCCTGACCGCGAGGTCGCCTTCTACGTCGGCAACGTCGCGGCGCATCCCCGGACATTCAGCGTCCTCGGCGTTTACTGGCCGCCGCGGTCAGTTCCGAGGTAGACGGCCGGCGATCTCCGCCAGCACGACGTCACGATGACACCGCCGCTGATCAGCTTCGAAGCACAGCACAGCGACTCGCTCGTCGGCAGACAGGCGAGCGAGTTCATCCAGGCTGGCTTGGGCCTCGGCGTTCTCCAGGAGCTCGACGTACCGATCCTTCGCCTGCTTGAGCTCGGTCTCGTCACCGGCGAAGCCGGCGCGATTCGTCTTGAGATTCCCGAGCTCGCGGCGGTGGTCGTACTCGATACCGGCCTCGGCCAGCGCGGCACGTAACGCCGTCTTACTGAAGCCCCTCTTGCGCGAAATCGGCGTCAGCCGGACATCGACCAGACGCGTCACACCACGCTGCACGAGCCCGTCGATGAACTCGGAGATCTCCTGCCCCTCGTATCCGACGCCGATGGCGCCGTCACGAAGCCGAGTCGCACTGCTGGTCATGCTCACACCCTTCCATGAGACCGGGTGCCAGACGACCCCAACCCCACTCCCTCCTGCTCGGACCGCTTGTCGCGAGCTCGCCCAGCACGCTACGGTAGATATACCCCCTATACGTATAGGAAGGAGTGCTTGTGTCATCCGACAAGTACTTCGAACGCGCGGGAGCGTCGATCGCCTACCAGTTCGAGGGATCAGGACCTCCGCTCGGCTACGCCCATGGCGTCCCGCTAAGCCGGAAAGCCGTACGAAGCTTGGAGCTGTTCGACTTCGACTCGCTGGGCGACGGTCGCAGCATGCTCGTCTACGACCAGCGCGGCCACGGCCAGTCGACGGGCCGCCCGATTCCAGAGGACTACCTTTTCGAGAACTTCGCGCAGGACTTGCTCGCGCTCCTCGATGCGCTGAAGATCGCCGAACCCATGGAATTCGCCGGATCATCGCTCGGGTGCGACACGGCCCTGCGTGCGGCCATCGCGGACCCGCACCGATTCCGGCGGCTCGTCCTGATGATCCCGCCCGTCGCCTGGACGCCTGAGGCCGAGCAGGCGAAGCAGTGGTACTTCGACAGCGCCGACAACATCGAAGAAGTCGGGGCCGCTCAATGGCGGCGGCAATGGGCGCAGGCCGAGCCACCGCCGATCTTCGCCGACTACCCGAATTACCGCTTCTCCCCCGACGTGTCGGACGAACTGCTTCCCTCGGTCCTAAGAGGTGTCGGAAGGTCAGACCTGCCCGCGCCCGAGGCGATCGCGACACTGACCCACCCGACGCTGATCCTTGCCTGGGACACCGATCCCCTGCACCCCGTGTCCACGGCCGAACGCCTGCACGAGCTCATCCCCGGATCCCAGCTGCACGTGTCGACGTCGGTGGCGGACATCAAGACCTGGACCGACCGCATCACCGAGTTCGTCACGGCCTGAGCGGGTGATGCTTCACCCAGCCGAGACGTCGTCGCTCCGCTAACCTCCGTAGTAGATCCCACGTCGAGCGAGGTGAGGCCGTGCTGGGTGCGATGGCAGCATTCGGTGCCGTGATCGTGCTCGCCGCCGCGGTCTACGGGTTCGCCAGGTTGATCAGGCTGGCACCGATGGTCCGAGACGTGCAGCCCTTTCTTTCCGGCGGTTCACCTGCCGAGCACGCCGTCTCGCGGTATCACGTGCGCTGGTACACGATCACGATGGTCTTCCTCGCGTTCGACATGGAGATGGTCTTCATGTACCCGTGGACGCTCGTCGTCGCCGAGGTCGGGACGCCCGCCGTCGTGGAGATGTTCCTGTTCCTCGCAGTTCTGGTCGCCGGAGTGTGGTACGCCTGGCGAGAAGGCGCGTTCCGATGGACGTGAGAAGCTGGTTGCTCCGGCGTACGCCGATACGTCCGCTGATCGTCACCACATTGGGTGGTACGGACGTGCGGCTCGCCGCCGAGCGCGCCGCACGGATCCGCGCCTGGCGGCCCGCTCTGAGTCCGGCTGAAGCCAATCTGCTGGTGGTCGCCGGGCCGGGTGATCCGCTGATGACCCCTTTCCTTGACTCGATGTGGAAGCAGATCCCTGCCCCCAAGGCGCGAATCCACCTCGATGAGCCAGCGGCGGTCGAAACAGGACTCGCCTCGGGCGTGGATCGGGTGCATTCAGCGGACGAACAGTCCGAGGCTGGGGTCGACACGGATCACGGCGGGCACGACCGGATCGAGGCCGGCACGATGGCCGAGCACGGCCACTCTCAGCCTGAGCACGAAGAGCACCAAAGCATGCACGGCACTCCGATGGCCCACCACGAGCACGCCGAACACATGGCGATGAGCCATGACCACGGCGGGCACGCCGGGCACGACATGAGCGGCATGGAGATGCCGGGAGGCATCCCGATGGCGGACCGCGCACCAGACCGGGACGAACTCAAGCTCGATCAGCTCACTGTCCCCTTAGGACCAGGGCTGCCCGCTTGGCCGGCCGGTCTGCTCATCCGGGCCAAGCTGCAGGGCGACGTGATCCAGGACGCCACGGTCAAGGTGCTCGGTGACGCCCCGGCGGGAGCGGAGCCGTTCTGGGCGAGCGCGAAACGACAGCCTGCGCGCCCGCTCGACAGCTGTGTACGCCTGTTGACTGTGGCAGGGTGGGAAGACGCGGCCGCCACCGCGGCGCGGTTGCGGGACGACATCCTCATGGAGAAGGACGTCCAGAGCGACGTCACGCGATGGGCACGCCGGGTTGGCCGTTCCCGGACACTGCGGTGGTCGTTGACCGGCCTCGGCCTTCTGGATGGTCCGCAGTGGACGGACTCGCCGCTGGAAGGTGACGCGTACGACCGGTTGATGCGATGGACATCGTCGAACTCGACGAAGGTGGACCCGGTCGTGATCTTGGACGCGCTGCCCCAGCTGCTGACCGGAGCCGAGTTCGCGACAGCACGGTTGATCGTCGCGAGTCTCGATCCCGACCTCGAGCGTCTGCGAGCGGCTGATGATTGACGAACTGCCCTGGTGGGGTGGCCTCGTATTGCCGCTCGCGCTGGGAGTCTTGATCGCCGCGGCGGCGTCCTGGGACTCGCTGCTGTCCGCGCGGGCAAGCGGCGCGAACGCCGGGTCGGCGCTCACGCTGCCATTCCGGGAGGCCGGTGGTCTGTTAGTCCAGCAGCGGCGTCACACGCTCGCGGCGGACACGGTGCTCTGGCGTGGTGGCGCGATCGCCCTCGTGGTGGCCGGAGTGCTCGCGTCACTGGTGACACCGCTCGGCAGATGGGCGGTGGCCGACCTCTCGATCGGGATCGTCTGGTTCAACGCGATGGAGGTCGTCGCCTGGGCGGCGGTGTGGCTGGTCGGCTGGGGTGCGAACTCGGCGTACGGCCTCATCGGCGGCTACCGGTTCATCGCGCAGGGACTGGCTTACGAACTGCCGCATATGTTCGCGTTGATCACCGCGGCGCTCGGCGCCGGTTCGTTGCGGGTGGCCGACGTCGTCGCCGCGCAGGACACGCTGTGGTTCGTCGTGTGGATGCCGATCGCGTTCGTCATCTACCTGCTCTCGGTGCTGGCGATGTCGTTTTGGGGTCCGTTCGACCAAGCGGTCGGCGCGGACATCGCGGGCGGGGCGATGGCGGAACTGTCCGGAGTGGACCGGTTGGTGTTCGGCGCAGGCCGGTGGCTTCTGCTGGTTTCCGGCGCCGCGTTCGCGGTACCGCTGTTCCTCGGCGGCGGGGCCGGACCCTTGCTGCCCTCGTGGTTGTGGACGCTGCTGAAAACCTTGGCCGTGCTCGGAGTGCTGGTGTGGGTCCGGCGCCGGGTCCCGACCGTGCGGATGGAGCGCTACGAGGAAGTCGCGTGGCTCGTGCTCATCCCGTTGACGCTGCTGCAGGCGCTCGTCGTCGCCATCGTAGTGATCGCCCGATGAGGAAGGAGCCCGGCTGAATGTGGACACAGATCGCCTTCTGGGTGTGCGCCGTCGGGGCCGTGGCCACCGGCGTGGCCGTGTTCCGGGTGGATTCGATGGCACGGGCAACGTTCGCCCTGCTCGCGTCATTCATCTTCGCCGCGGGAACGGTCTTTCTGCTGAACCTCGCCTACCTCGGGGTCCTGGTCATCCTGATGATGATCATGGAGATGGTCGTCATGGTCGTCTTCATGATCATGTACATGATGAATCCTGCCGGGCTGATGCCGATGACCATGGTGCACAACCAGAAAGGGTCGCTGGCCATCGCCGGAGGCGTGTTCGTGGCGCTCGTCGCGGGGATCTCGCTGGTCCGCTGGCCGTCGTCGGACGCCTCGCGCCCGGCCGATCCGACACGCGCGCTGGGTGAGGCGTTGATGGGCTCGAAGATGCTGGTGATGATGGTGATCGGGCTGTGCCTGTTCGCCACGATGGTCGCCACGGTCATCCTGGCCACGAACCGCGGCCGATACGACCGCTACGGCGATCGCCTCGACGCGAAGCATCCGGATGACCCGGTGCGAGGGGGCCTGAACCGGTGACCCTCGAAGTGTTTCTCTACCTGGCGGCTGCGCTGTTCAGCGTCGGCCTGTACGGCGCGCTGTCCCAGCAGTCGATCGTCATGATCATGATGGGTCTCGAGCTGATGGCCAACGCGGTGATCGTGGCAGGCGCGGCGTTCTGGTACTTCGTCTCGCCGACGCGACCTGACGGGCAGGTCGTCGTACTCGTCGCGGTCACGCTGATGGCGCTGGACATGGCGGTCGGGTTCGCGGTGACGACGGCGATCTTCCGGCGCCGGGACGTCGACATGACCGATTCCGCCGCGGATCTCAAGGGCTGAGCCGATGGTCCTGTGGCTGCTCGTAGCGCTTCCCCTGGTCGTCGGCGCTGTCCTCCTCGTCGCCGGTCACCCGGCGGACCGGCTAGCGCCTGTCCTCGGCGTCGGATCGGCGGCCCTGACAGCGGCGCTGGCGGTGGTCGCGGCGATCACCCGGCCGGACGTCGCGGCGCCGCTGCTCGCCGGGCTGCGTGTCGGCCTGGCCGTGGACGGGTTGTCGGCGGTCATGGTGATCACGGTGACCGTGGTCCTGGTGGCGGTGCTCGTGTTCGCGTCCGCCGAGTTCGGCGCCGAGGAGTCCCGCGCCCGATTCCATGGCCTGATGCTGGTCTTCGCGGGAGCGATGATCGTCACCGTCTGCGCCCGGGATCTCGTGGTGCTGCTGATGGCGTGGGAGGTCATGGGGGCGTGCTCATATGCCTTGATCGGCTTCTGGTGGCGCGAGAACCGCCGCGTCGGCTCGGGAACGATCGCGTTGCTGACCACCAGGTCGGCCGACCTCGGCCTGTATCTGGCGGCGGGCGCCGCGCTGGCAGGCGGGGTCGGAGGTCTCACGCTCGCCGGACTGCCTGAAGCGGCGGCCGGCTGGCGCGATGTCGTCGCGGCAGGGATCGTGCTGGCCGCGATCGGAAAGTCCGCCCAGCTTCCGTTCAGCTTCTGGCTTTCCCGAGCGATGGACGGTCCGAGCCCCGTCTCGGCTCTGCTGCACTCGGCGACCATGGTCGCCGCCGGGGCCTACCTGCTCGTGCGAGTGGAACCACTCCTGGCCACAGCCGGGTGGGCCGCGGACGTCGTCGCGTGGATCGGCGTCAGCACGGCGGTCGTGCTCGGTGCCGTGGCGCTCGTGCAGCGGGATCTCAAGCAGGTGCTCGCCGCGTCGACCTGTTCCCAGATCGGCTTCATGGTGCTCGCGGCAGGCGCCGGTGGACCGGCGGCGGGGACGGGTCAGCTCGTGACCCACGCCGCGACCAAATGCCTTCTCTTCCTCGGCGCGGGGGCCTGGCTGCTGGCACTGGACACCAAGGACCTCGACCGGCTCCGCGGCGCGGCACGGCGGTTCCCTTTCCTGGGCGCGGTGTTCACCATCGGAGCGCTGAGCCTGGCCGGGGTGCCGCCGCTGTCGATCTGGGTCAGCAAGGACGCGGTTCTCGCCTCGGCACTCGCCGACTCCCCCGCCCTGTACGTCGCCGGTTTGGCCGCCGCGCTGCTGAGCGGTGCCTACGTCGGCCGGGTGCTGGCGCTGCTGTGGCTGCCCACCGAGGCGGCTCCGATGACGCGGTTGCGTCCGCTGCTGCTCGCCCCGTTGCTTGTCCTCGCAGTGGCGGCCGTCCTGCTGGGTATCGGCGGACTGCCCGGTCCCGCCGCCTGGTTCGCTGGCCTCGTCGGCGGTCCACCCATGGCCGCGCCTCACGTCGTGGAGCTGCTGGTATCGGGTGTGGTCGCGGTGGTCGGCGTGGTCGCGGCGGGCATCTGGACACGGTCGCGGCCCATGCTGTCCGGGTCCCGAAACAGGGTGCTCGCGGAATGGCTGCGGCTGGAACGCGTGACCGGATTGGTGATCGCAAGGCCGACGATGCGGCTGGCGAGTGGCCTGGCGCGGTTCGACGATCACGTGGTCGACGGCGGCGTCCGGGCAGCCGCCGCGACGGGCACGGCACTCGGGCGGCTGGCGGACATCCGCGTCGAATGGTCGATCGAAGGCGCGGTCCGCGGTGTCGCTCGAACGGCCCGTGCACTGGGCAGGCTCGTGCCGAAGGCGCAGACCGGGCAGCTGCACCAGTACTACGCCCAGGCCGCGGTCGCACTGGGTGTCCTCGCCGTGCTGTTGATGATCCTGTGAAGAACGTGAGGTAGAGCGTGCTCAGCGTCGTGGTGTTCCTGCCGCTGGCAGCGGCGGTCGTCCTGTTCGCGGTACCGCGCGTCTCCGCCCGGTTCGCCCGCTGGTGGTGGGTCGGCGTCTCCGCGGTGGAGTTCGCGTTGATCGTGGCCCTCTGGGTGGCGGCACCGGTTTCCGACGGCTACGCCTACGAGGTCAACCTGCGCTGGATCCCCAGCGTCAGCTCCGGCTATCACATCGGGGTCGACGGGTTGAGCCTTCCGCTCATCGCCCTCACCGGCGGCCTCTTTCTCGCCTGCGCGGTCTACTCGCTGCGCCAGGACAAGCGTGTGCGCTCCTTCGCCGCGCTGTTCCTCTTCCTCGAGACGGCGAGCCTCGGCCTGTTCGTCGCGCTCGACCTGATCCTCTTCTTCGTCTACTTCGATCTGTCCATCGTGGCCATGTACTTCGTGATCGCGGGCTGGGGGCACCGCGACGCCGCACGCGCCGCGGTGAAGTTCTTCCTGTACACCTTCGTCGGCTCGCTGGCGCTCTTGGTCGGGTTCATCGCGCTGTACCTCACCGCGTCGCCGCATACTTTCGACATCGTCGAGCTGACCCGGCAGAACCCGCTCGCGGGCAGTGGGTGGGCCGCCGGGCTGATCCTGCTGGCGCTCGGGATCGGGTTCGCCATCAAGACCCCGACCGTGCCGTTCCACACCTGGCTTCCGCCGGCGCACACCGAAGCGCCCGCCGCGGGCTCGGCGATCCTGGCCGGGGTGCTGCTGAAGATGGGCACCTACGGCTTCGTGCGGATCGCCATGCCAATCCTGCCGGAGGCCTGGCGCCGCTACGCACTCGTCTTCGTCATCGTCGGTGTGGTCAGCGTCGTCTACGGAGCGCTGGTCGCGTTGGCACAGCGGGATTTCAAGCGAATGATCGCCTACACCTCGGTCAACCACATGGGATACATCGTCCTCGCGATCGGCGCGGCCGGTTTGGTCGCGGACTCGGCCGTCGAGGCCCGACAGCTGGCAGTGACCGGCGCGGTGACGCAGATGGTCAGCCACGGTCTCATCACCGGAGCGCTCTTCCTGCTCGCCGGTGTTCTGTACGAGCGCGGCGGCACCTACGACGTGGACCGCTACGGCGGGCTCGCGCGGACGGCTCCCCGGTTCGCCGGACTGACCGCCGTCGCCGCCTTCGCCTCCCTCGGGCTCCCCGGCTTCTCCGGATTCATCGCCGAATTCCAGATCTTCACCGGCTCGCTCGGTGCCGCACCGGTGGCCACGATCGTGGCGTTCCTCGGAATCCTGATCACCGCCGCGCTGTTCCTGCGCGCGTTCCAGAAGGTATTCCTCGGGCCGTCACAAACCGCTCCGGCAGCCGACCTGACCGTCCCGGAGGCGGTGTCGATCACGCCGCTGCTGGTGCTGACGGTCGTCATCGGGATCTTCCCCCGCTTCCTGCTCGACGCGATCGAACCCGTGTCCCGATCCGTCCTGAACCTCCTGGCCCGGTGAGCGCGCCGTGGAGATGATGGACGAAGACCCGTCGGCGCTGCTGCCCGAGATCATCCTGGCGGTGGCCGCCGTGGTCGCGCTGCTGCTCGGGTCGTACCTTCCGCGCGAGCGCCAGTGGCCGGTCCGGCTGCTCACCTTCCTTGCCTGCATCGGGGGTCTGATCGCCACGGGCCTGGCGTGGGCAAGCCCTGACCGGACGGTGTTCGGCGGCACATACGCCATCGACGTCGCCACCAACGCCGGACGCGCGATCGTCCTCGTCGCCGTGGTGCTGACCTTGGGCGTGAGCACGCACGAGTTCCGGTCATCGCCGCGGGAGAGCGAACTCTACGTACTCGTCCTGCTGGCCGCGCTGGGCACGGTCCTGCTGACCGGCGCTAACGATCTCCTGCTGCTGGTTTCCGCGTTTCTACTGGCCAGCATCCCGTTGTACGCGATGGCCGGGTTCGCCAAGGACGACACAGGCACCGAAGGGGCGCTCAAGTTCTATCTCCTCGGAGCGCTGCTCGGCATCACGATGCTGGCAGGTGCCACCCTGTTGTTCGGCGTAGGCGGTGCCACCGCCTACGCGGAGATCGCCAAGCCGCTGGCGTCGGCACCCGGCGCCGTGGTGGCGGTGGGTTTCGTTGGGGTGTTCGCCGGGCTGCTGTTCAAGATGGGTGCGGTCCCGGCGCATTTCTGGGTGCCCGACGTCACCGAGGGCACTAGGCCTCCGGTGGCGGCGTTCCTGACCACGGTGCCCAAGATCGGCGGTGTCATCGCCGCCTACCGGCTCGTCGCATCGGGTATGTCCGAGACCGCCGTCGACTGGCCGCTGCTGATCGCGATCGTGGCCGCGGTGACGATGACGCTGGGCAACCTCGCCGCGTTCTTCCAGCGGAACGTCCGGCGGCTGCTCGCGTACTCGACGATCAGCCAGGTCGGCTATCTGCTGATGGCCGCCGTCGTCGCGACGCGCAGCTCCCTGGCGCTGCCGGGGCTGCTGTTCTACGTCGGCGCCTACACCGTGACGAACCTCGGCGCGTTCGCCGTGGTGTGCGCCCTGCCGAAGGCACAGCTGATCGAGGACTACCGAGGGCTCGTGCGACGCCGGCCGTGGCTGGCGGCCAGCCTGGCGGTCTGCCTTCTCGGGCTGATCGGCACACCGCCGACGGCGGTCTTCGTCGGAAAACTGACCGTCTTCACCGCCGCGTTCGACGGCGGATTCGCCTGGCTGGTTGTCGTCGCGGCGGTCAACACTGTGGCGAGCGTCTTCTACTACCTCCGCTGGATCGCCCCCGCGATGCGATCCACAGGGGACACCGACGCACCTGCCGTCGACCGGTTGGCCGCGACCACCGCCTACGTCGCAACGATCACGTCGATTGCCCTCGGGCCACTGGCCGGAATCGTTCTAGGAGCGCTGCACGGCGAACTGGCCCTGCTCTGATCCGGCGAACGTGCCTCCGGCGACAAGGTCAACTAGGTTAGATAGTAGCCTTGCTCACGTTCCGGACGATGCGGCTCCGGAACACGTGATGCGGCGAGAAAGACCGGGGGAAGCTGTGGTTCCGTCAGGGGAAAATGCTGGAGAAACCACCACTCAACTCGAAGTCGAGCTCCCAGCGGGTACCGACCGGAATGTGCGCCCATGGTGGCGGCGCACTGCCACGATCATCGCGGCCGGAGTCCTCGGCGGACTAGCCGTGCTCTACGGCCTCGACATCGCGTTGACGGCAGGCGAGGTCCCACGCGGGACGTCAGTGAGTGGCGTTTCGATCGGCGGACTCACGCCGGCCGTCGCGGAGCAAACGCTCCGGAAGGCGATCGCGCCACGACTCTCCAAGCCGGTCCAGGTCGTGGTGGACGGCCGCGAGACCGCGTTCGTCCCGGACTCCGCGGGGGTGACTGTCGATTTCGCGGCCTCGGTCACCCAGGCGGGGACGCCACCCCTCAATCCCTGGACACGCTTCACCTCCTTGTTCTCCGGCGAGAGCTTCCCCGTCGTCGCGCGCGGCGACGACAAGGCGTTGAACGCGACCATCGACAAGCTGCGTACCGGCGTCGACCGCGCGCTCGTCGAGGGGAACGTTCGCTTCGAAGGGCCGACTCCCGTTCCCGTACTACCGAAGGAGGGCCGACGGCTGGATCCGGCGGCGTCGCGGCAGGCGTTGCTGAGCGGATGGGCCTCCGCGGACCGAATCGAGCTGCCGGTCGACACCGTCCGGCCGAAAGCAACCGCCGAGAGCGTGCGGGTGGCGATCGAGCAGGTGGCGGCGCCCGCGGTGTCCGGACCGGCGACCGTACAGGGAGACGGCCGAGAGTCCACAGTGTCCGCGTCGAACATCGCGGAGGCGCTGACGTTCACCCCGGCCGAGGACGGGAAGTTGGTGCCCAACCTTGACAAGGCGAAGCTCGGCGAGCTCGCCGAGCAGCTCGCCCCGACCGAAAAGCCCGGACAAGACGCGCGGATGACCTTCGAGGGCGACCGGCCTCAGGTCGTTCCCGCCAGCGAAGGGCGCGTGGTCGACTGGGACAAGACGTTGCCCGCCCTCCTCAAGGCCATCTCCAAGGACGGGAACCGGGCCGCGGTCGCCGAGTACCGGAACACCCAGGCACAGGTCACCACCGAGGAGATCGCCAAGCTCGGCATCAAGGAGGTCGTCGGAGAGTTCACGACCAGCGGTTTCGCTCGGGACTCCGGGGTCAACATCCGCGTGGTCGCCGAGAAGGTCAACGGCGCGATCGTCAAGCCGGGAAGCACGTTCAGCCTCAACGACTTCACGGGGCCGCGTGGCCGCGCGCAGGGCTACGTCGAAGCCGGCGTGATCGAAGAGGGCGTGCCCGCGCGCGCTGTCGGCGGCGGGATCTCGCAGTTCGCCACGACGCTCTACAACGCCTCGTACTTCGCCGGGATGACCGACGCCGGCCACAAGGAACACAGCTTCCACATCAGCCGCTACCCGGCCGCACGAGAGGCGACCGTCTTCCAGAATCCGGACGGCAGCAGCGTGATCGACCTGAAGTTCAAGAACGACGCACCGACCGGCGTGGCGATCCAGACGATCTGGACGAACTCGTCGATCACCGTGCGACTCTGGGGCACGAAGCACGTCGCCGTCGAATCGATCCCCGGCCCCAAGCACGGTTACACCAGCCCACCGACCGTCACCAAGTCGGCCGGCTCTTGCCGGCCTGCGAAGGGCAAGTCCGGGTTCACGACCTCGGATACGCGGGTGATCCGCGACCTGAGCGGCGCCGAGATCTCCCGGTCGACCCGCACTGTCCGCTACGAACCTGAGCCCGCCATCGTCTGCTCCGGCTCCGACTGAGGCCACGACAGGCCTGACCTCTCGCGTCCGTCCGAGTATCTACTATGCTACCTAGTAGTTACTCGGACGGAGGCCCCATGGTCGTCAAACCCGCTCCCATCGCGCTGCGACCCGGCTCGGAACGCACTGTGCCGCCGAAGGGCTCCGTTCTCCTTCGCCTGCTGCGCACGACCGATCACAAACAGCTGGGCATCATGTACCTGGTCACGTCGTTCGCGTTCTTCATGGTCGGCGGCGCACTCGCGATGCTGATGCGTAGCGAACTGGCCCGGCCGGGGATGCAGTTCCTGTCCAACGAGCAGTACAACCAGCTGTTCACCATGCACGGCACGATCATGCTGCTGCTGTACGCGACACCGAGCATCTTCGGGTTCGCGAACTTCATCCTGCCGCTGCAGATCGGCGCCCCGGACATGGCGTTCCCTCGCCTGAACTCGTTCTCGTACTGGCTCTACCTGTTCGGCAGCTTGCTCGTGATGTCCGGCTTCCTCACCCCGGGAGGTGCGGCCGACTTCGGCTGGTTCGCCTACACGCCACTGTCCAATGCCATCTACTCCCCCGGCGTCGGGGCCGACCTCTGGATCACCGGCCTCCTCGTCTCCGGGTTGGGCACCATCCTGGGCGCGGTCAACATGATCACCACCGTGGTATGCCTTCGTTGCCCCGGGATGACGATGTACCGGATGCCGATCTTCACCTGGAACATCCTGGTCACCAGCATCCTGATCCTGATCGCGTTCCCGATCCTGACCGCGGCCCTGTTCGGCTTGCTTGCCGACCGCAGGCTCGGCGCACACGTCTACGACCCGGCGAACGGCGGCGTGATCCTCTGGCAACACCTATTCTGGTTCTTCGGCCATCCAGAGGTCTACATCGTCGCGCTACCGTTCTTCGGGATCGTGTCGGAGATCCTTCCGGTCTTCAGCCGCAAACCCGTGTTCGGCTACAAAGGACTCATCTGGGCGACCATCGGTATCGCGGCCACCTCCGTTTCGGTATGGGCTCACCACATGTACGCGACCGGCTCGGTACTGCTGCCGTTCTTCTCCTTCATGACCTTCCTCGTCGCGGTCCCGACCGGCGTGAAGTTCTTCAACTGGATCGGCACGATGTGGAAGGGCCAGCTGACTTTCGAGACGCCGATGCTTTTCAGCGTCGGGTTCATGGTCACCTTCCTGTTCGGCGGGCTCACGGGGGTGCTGCTCGCGGCCCCCGCGATCGATTTCCAGGTCTCCGACAGCTACTTCGTCGTCGCGCACTTCCACTACGTGCTCTACGGCACGATCGTGTTCGCCACGTTCGCCGGGATCTACTTCTGGTTCCCGAAGATCACCGGCCGCATGATGGACGAGAAGCTCGGCAAGTGGCACTTCTGGACCACGTTCATCGGCTTCCACGCCACGTTCCTGGTGCAGCACTGGCTCGGCGCCGAAGGCATGCCGCGCCGGTACGCGGACTACCTGCAGTCCGACGGGTTCACCACGCTGAACACGATCTCCACGATCGGCGCGTACATCCTCGGTGCCTCGACGCTGCCGTTCATCTGGAACGTCTTCAAGAGCTACCGGTACGGCGAGATCGTCACGGTGGACGACCCGTGGGGCTACGGCAACTCGCTCGAATGGGCGACGTCCTGCCCGCCGCCGCGGCACAACTTCACCGAGCTGCCGCGGATCCGGTCCGAGCGGCCGGCGTTCGAGCTGCACTACCCGCACATGATGGAGCGCATCCACAAGGAGGGTGAGATCGGCTTCTTCGGGAAGCAGAAGGTCAACACCCACCGGGCGCCGTCCCAGGTGCTCACCGAGGCGGCCATGCCGGGTGACCACTCCAAGGACAACTCCAGCGAGTGACGGCTCGCCACGTCGCGAGGTGTCGCCGGAAAATCCATGTACTATCTAACTTCGTAGACCTCTGGACCGTGAGGGAGTCATGACACCTGCCGAGCACCTGCCGTTCCCGAACCGCCGGATGAGCCGGCGCGGATTTCTGGTGCTGGGCACCGGTACCGCCGCGGCTTTGGGTTTGTCCGCCTGTTCGTCCGGCGGCGGCACGCCTGCGCCGGCCAAGGTCGGACCGACCTCGCCACTGGTCGCCAGGGCCGAGCAGGCACGGCGTGCGGCGAACACCACCGTGACGACGGCGGACTTGACCGCGACGGTGGGCGAGGTCGACCTCGGCGGCGTACCGGTCAGGACGTGGACATACGGCGGAGAACTGCCTGGCAAGGAAATACGACTCAAACGGGGCGAGGTACTGAAAGCCAACCTCGGCAACCGGCTCCCGCAGCCGACGAGCATCCATTGGCACGGCCTCGCTCTCCGCAACGACATGGACGGCGTACCCGATGTCACGCAACAGGCCGTGGCGGCGAACGCGGACTTCTCCTACGAATTCACAGTGCCCGACGCGGGGACGTACTGGTTCCATCCGCACGTCGGCGTTCAACTCGATCGCGGGCTCTACGCCCCACTCATCGTCGAAGATCCGGCCGACGGCAAGGACTACGACGACGAACTGGTGATCGTGCTCGACGACTGGATCGACGGAACGGGCACCGATCCGGACGCGGTCCTGGACAATCTGAAGAAGAACGGCATGGCCATGGGTCACTCGATGCCGGGCATGTCGGAAATGGCCGGCATGCCGAAGTCGGATGTCCTCGGCGGCGACGCCGGAGACGTGGTCTACCCGCATATGCTGGCGAACGGCAGGCTCGCCACCGCCCCTCGTTCCTTTGACGGCAAGCCCGGGCAACGGATCCGGCTCCGGTTGATCAACGCAGGTGGGGACACGGTGTTCCGGGTCGGTGTTCCCGGTGTGCCGATGCGGGTCACCCACACCGACGGTTTCCCCGCGACCACCCGGAATCCGGCCGAGACGGTCCTGATCGGCATGGGAGAACGGGTCGACGCCGTGATCACGCTCCCGGACAAGGGCGTGCCCGTCATCGCCATCGCCGAAGGAAAGAACGCCTACGCCCAGATCCTTTTGCATTCCGGCGGCAGCAAAGCAGCGACAGCGAACGACGCCGCGGTCGCAGCCCTGAAAGCGCGGCCGGTGCAAAGCCTTGCCGACTTCCAGGCCACGCCTGAAGTCGCCCTGCCTGCCAAGAATCCGGACGTCGTCCACGACATGGTCCTGGCCGGGCCGGGCGCCAAGTACGACTGGACGATCAACGGCAAGCCCTTCAATCCCAACGACGGCCTGCCGATCCGGCAAGGGCAGCGGGTCCGGCTGCGCTTCGTGAACGACTCGGACATGTACCACCCGATGCACCTGCACGGCCACACGTTCCAAGTGCGCGGCCAGAACGATCTCGGCGCTCGCAAGGACACCGCGATCGTCCTCCCCCGCACGACCTTGGAAGTCGACTTCGACGCGAACAATCCCGGGCAGTGGCTCACGCACTGCCACAACATCTACCACGGCGAGGCCGGGATGATGGCCGTTGTGTCCTATGTGGAGTGAACGGACCCGTCGATGGACGGTCGCGGTGGTGGCCGCGGCGCTAAGCGCGCTCGCGGTCGGGGTGCCGACCGACGTCATCGACACGTCCTACTTCACCCGCATGACACCGATCCGCTGGTGGGAATACCCCGTATTGGCCCTGACCGCGGTCCTCACCGGGCTCTGGGTGTCCATTCCACGTCCCCAAAGCGACACCCGGGGGCGTGGCAGGGTGATCGGCTCGGTGACCGCCGCGGTGTTCGCCGTCGGATGCCCGGTGTGCAACAAGATCGTCGTGGGACTGCTCGGTGTTTCCGGTGCGCTCGGGTTGTGGGCACCCGTTCAGCCCGTACTCGCCGCACTGTCGGTGGTCGCCCTGGGCGCCGCCGTGGCGATTCGCTGGCGGCAGCGAGAGTGCACCACGGAAGCCTGCGCGCCGGGATTCACAACGGAGGCCAGCCCAGCCGGGCGAACCACGCCAGCATCCGGCTCATCAGCAGCGTCCAGCCACCCGTGAGCATCGCGATACCCATCGCCATCAGCAAAGCGCCACCGACAATCTCGATCTTCCTCGTATGCCTGCGCAGCCGGCCCAGGCCGCGTTGCCCCCGCACCACGCCGAACGCCACGAGCAGGAACGGCGCACACCGAGTCCCATCGAGTAGGCGAACAGCAGCAACGCGCCGGTACCGACAGTCGCCGTGCTCGCCGCGGTCGCGAGGATGGACGCGAGCACCGGCCCCACACAGGGTGTCCACCCCAGCCCGAACGCCACGCCCAGCACGGCCGCTCCGGCCGGACCGCCGCGCACACGACGCAGGTCGAACCGAAGTTCCCTGCGCAGCAAAGGAATCCGGACGACCCCCAGCATGAGCAGTCCCATCGCGATCACCAGCACGCCGCCGATGACCGTCAACGTCTGCTTCTGCTGTGCCAGCAGCAAACCCAGCGCCGAAGCCGTCATCCCGAGCACGACGAACACCGCGGTGAAGCCGAGGATGAACAACAACGAGGCGCCAGCGACACGACGTTTGCTCAGCGTAGTGGTCGTCCCGTCCACAGAGGACCGTCCGACTCCGGACATGTAGGACACATAGCCGGGTAGCAGCGGAAGCACGCACGGTGAAGTGCACGAGATGATCCCCGCCACAATGGCCAGCGACAGCGATGCGTACAACTCCACGTCAGAACCTGCCTGTCGGAACCCAGATGAGTGGTCGGCTCCAGCCGACTGTAATCTACTAGCAATGTTAGTAGAGCAGCAGGATGCCGTGGTGGCCGTGACGGATCTGGACGTCCGCGTCCACCGCAGTCCTGTCCTGCGCGGACTCGACCTCGTGGTGCGCCCCGGCGAAGTGTTCGGTGTCCTCGGCCCCAACGGCTCGGGAAAGAGCACGTTGCTGCGCGTCCTGGCCACCCTTCTGCGACCGGCCGGAGGGCTCGGAACCGTGCTCGGCGCGCGGCTCGGCACCCCGGAGGCCCAGGACGTCAGGCCGTCGATCGCGCTCGTCGGGCATCAGTCGGCGTTGCATCCGCTGCTGACGCTGGAAGAGAACCTGCGCTACCTGGCCACGCTGACCGGACGGCCGGAGCCGGCGGTCACCGCCGCGCTGGACCTGGTGGGTTTGGGCCAGGCGGCTCACCGGCGGGCGAACCAATGCTCACAGGGAATGCTCCGGCGCGCCGACCTCGCACGGGTCGTCCTGACCGCTCCGAAGCTGCTGCTGCTCGACGAACCCCACGCCGGTTTGGACCCCGCGTCGTTCGGGTTGGTCGATCTGGTGGTGCACCGGGTCCGTATCCGCGGCGGTGCGGCGGTCGTGGTCTCGCACGACATCCCGCGGCTGACGTCGCTGGCCGACCGGCTCGCTCTCCTCGAGGGCGGGCGGCTGGTTCCGTGCGTCCACGAGTTCGCACCGGAAGGTGAGCACCGATGACCACGCCGCTACGGCAAGCCCGTGCCGTCGCCCGCACCGAGTTGCGGATCGAGGGCCGGGCCGGTGAGACGCTCTGGGTGATCGCGCCGTTCGGGGCGGTGGCGCTATTGCTCGTGCCGCTGGCCGTCGGTGCCGACCGCCCGATGCTCGCGCAGCTCGGCCTGGGGATGTACTGGGTCGTGGTGCTGCTGTTCGGCCTGCTCGTCACCCTCCGGCAATCCACGACCGATTCACCGGAACACCTGGGGATGCTGCGGCTGGTAGGAGTCGTGCCGACGGCCCGGCTCGCGGGTCGCGCGGCCGCGACCACGGTCGCGCTGCTGGCTTTCGAGATGCTGTTGCTGCCCGCCTTGGTCGTGTTCTACCAGCCGCCGATGCGTGGCTGGGCGTGGCTGTCTGCCGTCTTGCCCGTCACCGCCGCGGGACTGGCCGCGCTCGGCACCCTCGCCGGCGCCGTCGTCCGTGGCCTGGCCGGGCGCGGCACGCTCGGCCCCCTGCTGGTCTGCCCGCTCGCGCTTCCGCTGCTGCTCGGCGCCACGGAAGTGATCAAGACGGCGGCCTACGGACGGAATCCGTGGCCCTGGCTCCTGCTGCTGGTCACCACCACCGCGATCGGCTGGCTCGGTCTGCTGCTGAGCGCGAACGCCTGTGAGGAGAACGCATGAACCCGCTCGGACGACGACTGCCGGTCGCCACCGTCGTCGTGCTCGCCGCTGGGCTGGCCGGCGCCGTACTCGCGCCGCCGGATCGCATCCAGGGCGAGTACCAGCGTTTGATGTACGTCCACGTTCCGACGGCGTGGACGGCCTATCTGTGCTTCGTGATCACCTTCGTGGCGAGCGGGCTGTGGTTGTGGCGGCGGAAGGAACGCTTCGACCGGCTCGCGGCCGCCAGCGCGGAGGTCGGCGTGCTGTTCACCGGGCTGACGATCGCGCTGGGTTCCTGGTGGGGAAAACCGGTCTGGGGTGTGTGGTGGACCTGGGATCCCCGGCTGATCACGACCGCGCTGATGTTCTTCGTCTACCTCGGCTATCTCGCGCTCCGGCGCGCGACGCTCGATCCTGTCGCGCGGGCACGGCGCGCGGCCGTGCTCGGTGCCGTCGCATTCGTGCAGGTGCCCATCGTGCACCTGTCGGTGGTGTGGTGGCGGGCTCTGCACCAGCCACCGACCGTCCTGAAACCGGGCGACCCGTCCATCGACCATCGCATGCTGTTGGTGCTGCTGGTCAACGTGCTCGGATTCACCCTGCTCGCGATAACTCTGCTGCGAGCCCGCACTCGCGTGTCCTCGTTGGAGGAGGACCTCGCCACCGCCCAAGCCACCGCCGACAACCGGCTAGCCGGTCTAGCGGTGGCCGCACCACGACTGGAAGGACCGGCGAACAATGTCTGAATGGGCCTGGGTGATCATCGGCTTCCTAGTCACCTTCGGCGTTCTCGTCGCGTACACGGTCAAGCTGGTCCAGCGGACCAGGGCCATCGAGCGCGAGTTGGGGCGTGACCGGTGAAGCGGTATCGGCTGCTCGCCGTTTCGGGAATCGGCGTCGTCGCGGTGCTCGTCGGCGTCCTCGTCTTCGGCAACCTGAACGGCAATCTCGTCTACTACCTCACGCCGAATGAGGCCTTGGCCAAGCATGCCGACTACGCCGAAGGCCGGCGTTTCCAGCTCGGCGGGTTCGTCCGGCCGGGAAGCGAGCGGCGCAAGGCCGACGGGCTCGCCTTCGTCGTGACCTCCGAGGTGCGCCCGGACAGCGCCGCGGTCGTCGTGCTGCATACCGGCCCGGTCGCGCAGCTTTTCCAGCCCGGCATCGGCGTGGTGGTCGAAGGCTCGTGGCGCGGCGGGGAATTCCTCTCGGACACCATGATCGTCAAGCACGACGAGAACTACCGTCCGCCGGATCCGACGCCGCAGCCGGGCCCTGGAGGTGCCCCCCGATGACGCAAGTAGTACCGGCCGCGGGCTGGGGCGGCGCGTTGCTCGGCCTGGCCGCCTCGCTTGTCCTCGCCCTGTACGGCTTCCGCGCGCAACACCGCCCTGGCACGGTGAGAATCGGTCAGTTACGGGCTGCCTCCTCGGTGATGGCCGGTGGCGCGGTTCTGTCCATGGCGGCTCTCGAAACCGCTCTGCTGACCGACAACTTCGCGATGTCGTACGTCGCGGAGACTCACGCGCGCGCGACCCCGCTGCTGTTCACGATCACCAGCGCGTGGTCCGGACTCGGCGGCAGTATCGTGCTGTGGACGCTGGTACTCGCCGGCTACATCTTCGTCGCGGGCCGAAAGCTCACCGGAGCCGACGACCGGCTCGGGACCGGTGCGCTCGGCGTCATGGGACTGGTCGCCGCTTTCTTCTTCGGGATGGTGACCACGGTCGCCAACCCGTTCAAGATCCTGGCCACCCCGCCCATCGACGGACCGGGCCCGAATCCCTTGCTGCGTAACGACATCATGGTGGCGATTCACCCGCCGCTGCTCTATCTCGGCTTCGTCGGCTTCACGGTGTCCTTCGCCTACGCGATGTCAGCGCTGATGCTCCGGCGGGGCGGTGTCGACTGGCTGGTGCGGACCCGGCGGGCGAATCTCGTGGCCTGGACCTTTCTGACCGCGGGCCTGATCGTGGGCGCCTGGTGGTCGTACGAGGTCCTCGGCTGGGGCGGCTACTGGGCGTGGGACCCGGTGGAGAACGCCGCGCTGATCCCCTGGCTGGTGGCCACGGCGTTCATCCACTCCTCCGTGGTGCAGGTCAAACGCGGAATGTTGCAGGCATGGAATTTCGTGCTGGCACTCGCGACGTTCGCGCTCACCATCCTCGGCACGTTCCTCACCCGCTCGTCGGTGGTCGCGTCGGTGCACTCGTTCACACAGTCCGGGGTCGGCCCTGCCTTGCTCGGATTCCTCGTCGTGGTGCTGGTCGCCGGATTCACGCTGTTCGCACTGCGCGGCGAGGACATCGCCACGCGAACACGATCCCTGCGACTCGGCAGTCGCGAG
This sequence comes from Amycolatopsis roodepoortensis, assembly GCF_024628825.1. Taxonomy (NCBI): domain Bacteria; kingdom Bacillati; phylum Actinomycetota; class Actinomycetes; order Pseudonocardiales; family Pseudonocardiaceae; genus Amycolatopsis; species Amycolatopsis roodepoortensis. The sequence continues at coordinate 7,318,143 of NZ_CP102415.1, read as the reverse complement.
GGCATGTTCCTGGTGAACAACCTCTTGCTGTGCCTATTCGCCTTCGTCGTCCTGCTCGGCACGCTCTACCCGATTTTCGTAGAAGCCCTCAACGGCGGACAGGTGTCGGTGGGGCGGCCGTTCTTCGACCGGATGGCCGTGCCGCTGTCGTTCGCGTTGCTCTTGGCGATGGGCGCGGGACCGTTCACGCCCTACCGCTGGGCGACGCCGGGTCTACTGTGGACACGGTTACGCGTACCGCTTCTGCTCGGAAGCGCGGCAGCCGCGGTCGCGACAGCCGCAGGTCTCCGGTCGGTCGGCGCCGTCGCCGTGGTGCTCCTGGCGGTGACGATCGGCGCGGCGAGTATCCGGCAGCTGCTGGTCGCCTCGCCGAACCGGCGGCCGCGAGGGTTGTGGCGGCTGGTCACCGGACAGCGCGCCTACTGGGGCGGGCAGCTCGCGCACATCGGTGTCGCCGTCGTCGCCGTGGCGATCTCCGTCTCCGGCGCCACCACGAGCCGGGCCACCGTGACCCTCACGCCGGGAGGCACGGCGGAGTTCGCTGGCTACACCGTCACCCTCGACACCACCGAGCAGCACGTCGAGCCCGACCGGACGCTACGCGACGCACACCTCGTGTTCCGCGAAGACGGCCGAGTCGTATGGACGGCAGAGCCCCGGCTCGAGACCTTCGTGAACCAGCCACAGGCGGTCGGCACGCCGACCGTGTGGAGCACGGTGGGCCGGGACATCTACGTGGCGCTCGCCCAGCTCACGCCGCAGAGCGTGACGGTGAACCTGTACCGCTATCCGCTGATGTCGTGGCTCTGGGTCGGAGGGTTCATGATCGCCGTCGGCGGGCTCTGGGCGCTCACCGGACGGCGGCGTGGCCGCTTGGAGCACTCAGCGGCCGAGACGGCTCCCTCACAGGAGACGAAAGCCGATGCGTAGCCGAGTCGTGAGTCTCGCCTGCATCGCCGGCGTGCTCATCCTGCTGGGCATCGTGACAGCCCAGCTGATGAGCACCGGCGGCCGGGAAGACCGAGCCTACGAACTCGAGCAACGGCTGCGTTGCCCGGTGTGCAAGAGCGTCTCGATCGCCGAGTCACCCTCCGAAACCGCCACCGCGATGCGGCAGGTCGTGCAGGAGCAGGTCGCCGCAGGCCGCAGTGAGGAGGAAATCGTCGGCTTCTTCCGCTCCCGGTACGGCGACTGGGTTCTGCTCGACCCGCCCGCCCACGGCCCGACACTGCTGCTGTGGCTCCTGCCTGTGGCAGGCGTGCTTGCGGGCGCCGCTGGGCTCGGCATCTTCCTGCGACGTCGCCAAGTGGTCCTCGTCGTACCGGAGGACCAGCGCGATCGGATCGCACAAGCCCTGGAGCGAACACGTGACCGATACCGTCGTGAGGATCTCCTGTGACTCGTGAACGAGAACGCCTCGAGGAAGAGCGCGAGCAAGCGCTCCGGGATCTGCTGGCGCTGGAGGTGCAGATCCGCACCGGCGAGATCCCGGTCGAGGCCGGGCAACGGCTGCGCACGGAATACGAACGAGCCGCCGCGGACGCTATGGCCCGGCTCGACGGGCTCGAGAAGCCCAGTACCCGTACACCGTCCCGGCTCAGTGTCGCGCGGACGCTCGCCTACGTCGTCACCGTGCTGGTCGCGGGGCTCGCTGCGGCCGTCGTCCTCCCAGGGTCGGTGCAGCCAAGGCCGGCGAACGGGTTCGTGACCGGCAACGAGGTCACACAGAGCAGCACGGCCGCGGCGCCTTTGCCCGCCGGCGGCGATGCGGAGGGAACGGCCCTGTGGATGAGGGCCAACGTCGAACTGTTCGACCGTGACGATCCGGCCGCGGCACTCCGTACCCTCGAGCGACTCCAGACGCGGCCCGACCTGCTCCCGGACACCCGGCGGGATGTCGAAGCCCTGATCGCCACCGCCCGCCGTGAACTCGACAGGAGCGGCCGATGAGCACCGACTCCGCCGATCCTCGTACTTCGACGATGCGATGGCTACGCTGGGTGGCCCTCGCCGCCGCCATCGCCGCGGTCGCCGTCGGCGCGTTGCTCGGCACCCGGCTCGGCAAGGACCCGACACTGGTGGACACCCCGTTGATCGGCAAGCCCGCGCCTGAGCTCTCGTTGCCGTACCTGGAACGTGAGGGAGAGCTGGACCTCGCGTCGCTGCGCGGCAGGATCGTCGTCATCAACTTCTGGGCGTCGTGGTGCGTCCCCTGCCGTGAGGAGCAACCGACCCTCGTGGCAGCTGCGGACGCGTACGGCGAGGCGGGCGTGACCTTCGTCGGGATCAGCTATCAGGATCAGCGCAGACCCGCGATCGGGTTCCTCGACGAGCTCGGCCGCGGCAAGGGCTATCAGTACGTCACCGATCCTGGTTCCCGCGCTGCCATGGACTTCGGTGTCATCGGCATTCCGGAGACGTTCTTCATCGACCGGGCCGGGACCATCGTCGCCAAGATCACCGGGCCGACCGATCCCCCGCTGCTCGCCAGCACGCTCGACGACATCCAGGCGGGCCGCTGGCCGCGATCCCGCACGGACGGGCCCGTCCAGTCGGAGCCGTCCTAAACGACCACCGCCAGAATGGTCGCCGCCACGAGCACCAGCCCGCAGGCAGTCATCGTCACGGCACGTCCGGTCGCGGTTCGTGAATCGTTGCGCAACGGGAACAGCAGCTGCCGGGCGAAGGTGTAGGCCGCGACCGCACCGGCGAAGATCATCCCGCCGACCGCAGCCTCGCCACCGAGCACGAGAGTCAGGGTGACGATTCCGATCATCAGTGCGACGGCCGCCTCGACGAGCTGGACCGGGAGCCTGCGAACTCCCAATCTCCGATCGGAGGACCACAGGCCCCAACGGGAAGTCGTCGGCCGCCCCGCGCAGCATCCGGTGAGAAAGCAGCCAGGCCGGCCTACGGCCATACCGAGGAAGATGCCCGGAGACGTCAAGTCCAGGAGTCTCCCGATCGGGATGCCCACCACCATGGCGCCCAGCGCCACCACGGCCAGCGCGACGAGCAGAAAACCCTGAATACACGCACCGGAGTTCATGAACGTGCGAGGATGCCGTCGATGCAAGGCGAGGTACCAGGCCTTCGCCCCGACGAACCCGAGCGCACAGCCGATGAGTGAGACGGCGAGCACCCCCACGACGCCGTACCCGGAGCGAGCGACCAGGACCCCCTGGAGTACGAGCGCCACCACCGCGCCCAGTCCGACCAGCAGCGGCCAGGACAGCAACCGCACCCCAGGGCCCTGCCCGAGTACGCCCGGCCGCGCGACCACGTCGACGACCCGTCTCGGCAGGTGCCTCGACGTGGTTGAGCCTCGTCCCGTCGCCGTGTCCGGCCTCGCCGTGACTCGCCACGTGCCCGGGTTGACGCCCGGCACTTTCGTCGTGAGGGCCGTCCGTCCGCTACCCGGAATGATCTCGAGGCGTTCGATCACATCGAACCGGTCGCCAGGGCCCGGCTTACCAGTGACATCGGTCCTCACTCCGGTGAATCGGATTACGGCCGTGTAGGCATCACCGGAATCGGCGGCGTCGAACCAGTAGGTGGCCGCGACTCCGTGTGGCAGCACTTCCGCGGCGACGCCGTCCATGCAGCCCACTGCCGCTGCGCGACCTTGTCCTGTGCGCCCTCCAGCCTCGGTCGGATCGGTCTCGGGTTTGGTTTTGACAGCCGCTGGCGCGGATGGGGCCGGCCGGGGGCGGGCCAGTGCGGGCGGCAGGACGCCGTCGGTCCGCGCGGGCCCCGCCGAGCGGTGTGTCGGCCCCGTGCGCTGCACCGGGCGGGCTGCGGTCTTCGCCGACTTGTTCCGTGCCTTTTTGCCCACAGCGACGCACTCCCTCACGAGTCGAACCAACTACTATCATTTATAGTACTAACTCTTGTAGTGGTTCGTGCCAACGTTGCCTCGCCGTCGGAGAAACCCGGAAGCCAGCCGCTCCGACGTCCGGGACCTCACCCACAGGACCAGTGCGGCGGCAACAGCCCCGGTCGCCGCCGCGATCAGCACATGCTCACCCCAAGGCCCTAGCCGGTCGGCCATGGTGAGATCCCGTCGCAGCGGGACCGTGTCGATCAGCGTCGTCGCGGTGAATTGACCGGAGACTCGGGCAACCGTGCCGTCAGGCCGGATGATGGCGCTGACCCCGCTGGTCGCGGCGATCAGCACAGCGCGCCCGTGTTCGACCACCCGCAACCTCGCCATGGCGAGCTGCTGGTAGGTCATTTCGCTTCGTCCGTACCACGCGTTGTTGGTCGGCACGGCGAGCACTTCAGCCCCCGCACGGATGGCGTCGCGGCCCGCCTGGTCGTAGGCGACTTCGTAGCAGATCGATGCACCGACGACCGTCCCACCCAGCCGCAACGCCGCCGGAATCCCGGTTCCCGGCGAGATGTCTTCGCCACTATCGGCAAAGGGAGTGACCAGCCGGGCGATCTCCCGCGCGGGCATGTACTCCCCGAACGGCACCAACCGCTGTTTCGCGTAGCGTTGCCCAGATCCCTCGCCAGGTTGCCAGACCATGGCGATGTTCTGATTGCGTCCACCAGGCAGGCGTTCGAGTGCTCCGACGAGCACTGGAACACCAAGTTCGTTAACCAGTTCGCCGAGCCGGTCTTCATCTGCAGGTATCCGCACCGCGGTCTCGGGCCAGACGACCAGGTCAGGCTTCGGGACCTGGCCTGCGCGCACCTGTTCGGCCAGCCGTCGAAACTCGGCGAAATGGTTGTCACGCAGTACATCTCGCTCGCCGAGCAGGGCCAGTCCGCGATCCGGGGCATTGCCCTGCAGTACCGCGACCGTCCTGTCGCCCGCCTCCGCGTTGCCATCGACGCTCGCCCACGCCGCCATCCCGAGGACAACCGGCAGGACCACAGCCAGCCCGGGCGCGATGAGGACACGGCGAAATCGCCATCCGATCTCTCGGGCACGCAGCACAAGTCGTGACAGCCCGAAGCCACAGAGCACCACCGCGAATCCCACCAACGGTGCGCCACCGAAGGAAGCCAACGACAGAAAGATCCCTTCGGGCTGCGTGAACCCGATACGCCCCCAGGGGAATCCTCCGAACGGAAACCACATGCGCGGCGTCTCCATGGCTATGACCACCGCCGCCATCCAGCCGGTTCCCCACGGAAGGCGTTGAACTACCGCGGACAGCCCGCCCGCGACAGCGAAGTAGAGCCCCATCATCACCGACAACGCCAGCCAGGGCCACGGCCCGAAGTCCGCGCCGAGGAAATCCTGCAACCAGGACAGTTGCGGAACGAAGAACGCGAGTCCGAAAAGGAATCCACGACCGGCGCCTTGGCGGAACCGGCAACCGTGCAGGGTAATTCCGAACACGGCGAACGCCACCGGTGCCAACCACCACCAGATCCGGGGAGCCAAGCTGAGGTAGAGGAGCAATCCGGCGAGTACGGCCGGAACGCCTGAGCGCAGTGAGCACCGCAGCGTTCGAGCAAATCTCAGATCTCGTCGCCACACATAGTTATACTACCCTGCATAGTAGTTCGTTACGAGCACGGTTCTTCAGCCTTACTCACCGTTCGTCGCCGATGTCCGCCCCGCGATCTTTCAACCATCGCAGCGGATCCGCCTTTCGGCCACCAGGCTCCCAGACCTCGAAGTGCAGATGAGGCCCAGTGGAGATCCCTTTGTTCCCCACCTCGGCGATCACCTGTCCCGCCTCGACACGCTGCCCAACACGCACGCCGTAGTCGTTGATGTGACCGTAGACGGTGACCGTCCCGTCGTCATGCCGAATGCGAACCCACAACCCGAACCCGCTGGCAGGACCCGCGTCGACCACGGTTCCTCGCAGCGGAGTCCGGATGGGAGTGCCGATCTTGTTGGCTATGTCCAGCCCATAGTGGGTACTACCCCACCGCGGGCCGAAGTTCGAGGTGATCACGCCGGTCACTGGTGGATACACCTTCTTCCGTGCAGCCTCTTCGGCCTGCTTGCGAGCCGCTTCTTCCTTCGCCGATTTCTCGCGCGCCACCCTGTCCTGCCGGACGCGCTCGGCGGCCCGCAGGACCACGACTTCGTCGCGCTGAGGCCGCGCGACGACCGGCAACAACATTCCGGCCACGGAACTCCCGCCCCCGGTGGTCAGCGCCACGCCCCTCACGGGCTCCCGAGGAGACGAAACGCCACCATCGCTGATTCCGGTTTGCGTCGCGGCCGCCGCGGCGCCCGCGCTAAGCCCGAAGAGAAAGACTCCCGTCCGAAATACCATCCGCTTGCGGACTCCGGTTGCGGAGTGACTGCCGGCCACGAACACACCTCTCGGTCGGGAACAAGCTCACCGCCGCGGCACGCTACCACTATGCCGAATAGTAGGTAGCGAGCCATGTCACACATGGCGCGAATATGCCTGATGCGAGCACCAAAACCAGCCTCTTGCCACTTACCCCGCAGGGGTATACCCTGATTGCCCTGGATACCCTCCACCCGTATAGCGAGGAGGTAGTCATGACCACGCGACAGGCAACGTCGGCCGATCGGTCCACGGGGCACACCTCATCGGGCGACCGCACACTGAGTACACAGCGGGAGGACGTCGGCGCCGCCTTGCTCGGCCTGTGGATCGTCGTCGCCGTTTTCCTCGACGGCCGGGCGCACTGGCTCGGCTTGCCGGACTCCTTCTTCACTCCATGGCACGGAGCACTTTATGGCGGACTGACAGCGCTCGGCGGCTGGTTGGTCGTGATGGGCTGGCGACGGCGGACGGCTCTGGGGCTGGCCGCGGTCTTCGCGCCTCCCCGTGGGTACGGCTGGGCCCTGATCGGAGCGGCCGTGTTCGCGGCGGGTGGTGCCGCGGACATGATCTGGCATGAGATCTTCGGTATCGAGGCGGGCATCGACGCGCTGCTGAGCCCGTCGCACCTCCTGCTTTTCGCGGGCGCGAGCCTGCTCCTTTCAGGCCCAGTACTGGCCGCGCGGGCCAAGAAGAACAACCAGCCGAAGACACCGCTTCTGCCGGTCGTGGTGGCCGTTCTCGCGCTGTCGGCGGTGGCCGCGTTCGCGTTGAGCTTCCTGTCGGCGTTCCTCACCGATTCGCCCCTGCAAGCGGTGGGCGACTTCCCCGAAGGAACACCGGAACACGTCGCCACCGAATCGAGGGCAGTGGCCGGCCTGGGCAGCTTTGTCGTGACCTCATTGGTGATCGTGCTGCCGTTGGTCTACCTGCTCCGCACCTGGCGGCTGCCTTTCGGTGTCGTGACCGTGTTCGTGGTGGCGCACGCCGCCCTGGCGTCCACTGTGGTCGATTTCGGCTTCATCGGGTTCTGGTCCATCGGCGCGGCAGCGGCCGCGGGCCTCATCGCCGACACAACGCTGGCCATCATGCGTCGATCGGGGGCCTCCTCACGTGCCCTGGCCTTGGCGACGGCCGCCGCCATTCCCATCCTGCTGTGGTCGGCTTTGATGCTCACCTTGGAGTTGACGCGCGGCCTTCAGTGGTCTGCCGAACTGACCGGCGGCGTGGTCGTCGTGTCGGCGATGGTGTCGGTCGTGATAACCCTGCTCGGCGATCACCGAGGACTGGTCGCCACGACAAGGTAGGCGGTGCCCATCCAGCGGCGCAGGCCGCGCGTGACGGTGTCCGCGGGCAGTTCACGCCGGCGGGTCCACTTGCCCAGAAAGCGATCGAACGGCGGCACCGCCGGTGTCAGGTCGTAGTGGACGACGTCGACGGGACAAAGTCCGGCCTCTCGCATCCGCCGCCACAACCACCCTGCCGGGAGAGCTCGGATGCCGGACTTCGGCACACAGTGTCTTCGCCCGGACGAGCGTCCGAGCAAACCCTCGGCCCGGCCGAGCAGCCGAAGAAGCGGCCAGTACACGCCCCACTCGAACAACCGGTACGGGCTCAGCGGATTCAGCATGCTGACGAGAACCGTCCCGCCTGGACGCACAACGCGTTCGAGTTCCCGCAGGACGGCGACAGGGTCGCAGTATTCCAGCACTCCCATCGCGACCACGACATCGAAGCCGGCATCGGGGAACGGCAACGCTTCGGCCACGCCGACCACCAGTTCGACCTCGGCATCCGCTGTCTTCCCCGCGGCCTCGAGGATCATGGCAGGCGATCGGTCGACGGCGACGATCCGGAAATCACCTGGACGAGTGTCGAGCACACGCCGGACGAAGACTCCCGGGCCGCAGCCGACGTCGAGGAGGTCACCACCGGGACATCGGTCCATGACCTCGAACACGGCATGGAGTCTCGAAGAGAAGTACCGCTGGGCTGGCCCCGACGTCTGATGTGAGGCGGCGTAGGCGGCTGCGAATGACGGGTCATCGAACCGGGTGCGGATGTCCGCGCAGCCGGAGATGCTGTCCGGACCGGTATCTCGCGCCTGGTAGCGAACCTTCATTTCGGTCCTCCCCGCAGCAACAACTATCGTTGATAGTAGTAAAGCTACTACCGTCAATAGGAGCAATACAAGGCGCTCCGTTGCACGCTGCCTCGTTGCCACCAAGTGGTACGATCACACCTAGTAGACAGTGAAGGCAGGTCGCCACGGCGGGCAACAGGGAGGTCTTATGCGCGGTCTCGGCGATCTCGAGAGTGCGGTGATGGACATCCTGTGGCGTGCCGAAACCCCACTGAAGGTCCGTGAAGTGCTCGAGCAACTCGACACCGGCAAGGATCTCGCTTACACCACGGTGATGACAGTGCTCGACAACCTGCACCGCAAGCAGTGGGCGGAGCGCGAACGGCAAGGTAAGGCGTTCGCCTACCGGCCCGCGCAAAGCCGTGCTCAAGCCGCTGCGAAGTCGCTGCGGGAGGTCCTGAACGAGTCCGGCGACCCCGAGGCCGTTCTCCTCCACTTCGCCACGACGGTGTCACCCGAGGAATCAGCGGTACTGCGCAAGGGTTTGCGCAGAACGGCCCGCGAATGACCGCGGCTCTGGCACTCCTGGCGGGCGCGGGACTGACCGGCTGGCTCACGCCCGGTCTGCTGAACAGGATCGATCCGGCCCGGGCAGACCCGGTAGCGTTACTCGTCGCCTGGCTGCTGGCCGCCGTCGGCGTTCTTGCCGCGACCGTCACGGGCACCGTGCTACTGCTGTCTCCAGGCCACGGTGCCGGCACCACTGTGATGTCGATCGTCAGCGAATGCCTGGCGGCGATCTCCCATGGCACTCCCCCACGCGCCGAGGTCTTCGCGGGCCTGGCGGGAATCGTGCTCGTCTCGCTCTTGACCATCCGGTTCGCCGTCATCGTCGTGCAATTCGCTCGACGACGTGCTCGCACGCGCCGACAGCATCTCGAGACCCTGCAAATGGCCGCCCGCTGCGACGACCGGTGCCCCCGGACCTGGTGGCTGGACCACGATGAACCGATGGCGTTCAGTTACGCCTATCGCCAGGGGGTCATCGTCGCCACCGAAGGTCTCGAACGGCACCTGTCGGCCGCCGAGGTCGCCGCCGTACTCGCCCACGAGCGCGCGCATCTGCGCGGCAGGCATCATCACGTGATCACTTGGGTGGACGCACTCGCGAAGGCCCTGCCGTTCCTCCCGCTCTTCCGCCAGGCCCCTTCGGCCGTGCGCAAGCTCGTCGAGCTGGCCGCGGACGTCGCGGCGGTACGCGAACATGGCGCCGAAACGGTGCGGACGGCGCTGCTCAGCGTGGCCGGGCGCGGCACTCCGGACGGCACACTGGCCATGGGCGGCAGCGGCGTGGAGCTGCGGCTCGCCGCACTGGCGAACGGGAACGCACCCGCGGGACCGGTGAAGCGGGCTCTGACGTGCGTTCTCGCCGCGGCGACGATGACCACTCTCCCGATGATCACCGGGGCCGGCGTCCTGCTCTCGATCGCGGTCGTCGCTTGCCCGCTGACCGGGGTCTGAGCCCCTCGGTTTCAGGATCGCGCCACCGGCCACGACTGCATCAGCAGGTCGGCATTCCACTGCTGGCGAACCGACAACGCGGCCATCCCGGCAATGAGGATTACGACGACGACACGCCGCCATCGCCGCGGCAACCGGATCTCCAGCCAACGACCGGCGACCAACCCGGCTCCAGAGCGGACCAGCACGCAGACAACAGCGGCGGCAAGCGGGAAGACCAGCGGGTTGTAGCGGGCGGCAGCAGCCGTATCCCCAGTCAGCAAGAGGAAAGTCGCCCGAGTACCGCCACACAACGGGTCCATGATGCCCAGATAGTGCAAGGGTCCGTGAAGATCGACCGTCGGCACGCCGACCACGCGCAACGCCACTGCCCCCACCAAGAAGACGGCGGACGCGATGGTCAGTCCACGATGACGATCGCGATCCAGGGAAACCAGAACACGTCCGGTCACAGTCCTACCCAAGGAAGCGGAATCGGCAACGGGCGGGTGCGAACCTGGGGTACAGGAACCAAGTCCGCACCCGCCGCGCCGTAACGAGTGACCAGCAGGGAAACTCGCACGAGTGAGATACTAACCACGGTAGTACTCGATGCGCAATCCCGCCTCCACGTCATTCGCCCAGTCGATCGCGGGCCCACCCGTTGGCTACTAAGGTTTATAGTAGAGCACTGGACCGAGGCCCGAGGAGGCGCGATGGCCAACTTCTGCCCACTCGGCATCTCGGCGGCGGCCTACCTGATCGGCATCCTCGATGAGGCCGAACGTGTGGACTTCGAACGACACATCCGGTTTTGCCGGAGCTGCCGCCAGGAAGTCGATGACCTGACACCCGTCGTCCAGCTGCTCCAGGCCATGAAGGTCGACAACACAGCGAAGAAGCGAGCCCGGCCTGGCCGGAGCCCGTGAGCCTTTCCCTGAAACGGGGAACGCCACACCGGCGATCTACCTACTAAAGCCAGTAGTAGTGGCGCCGACAGGCGATCCGACCGGTAACGCGGGCGACAGCGAGGAGCGACAGTGACGGTCTTCGGCACCCATGTGCCCATTTCGGGCTGGACACTGGTCGCGCTGGTTGTCGGCTGGTTGGTCAGCGTGCCGCTGGCCAAGCAGCTCTCGGCCCGCACCGGCTGGGGCAGGAACGCCACCCTGACGACGCTCATGCTGCTCGCCGCCAGCCTGGCCATCACCCTGACTCCCGGCGAAGACTCGGGCGTCTACGAATTCCACCCTTGCCTGTCCATCGGCGACGCGGACCTGATCGACGGGCTCTTGCATTCCGGCGGCGGTCTCGGCGGCACTCTGCTCAACGCCCTGCTGCTGCTACCTCTGACCTGTGCTGCAACCCTGGCGACCGGGCGTGTGCTGCCGTTGTTGCTTTTCGCGTTCCTGCTTCCCGCGCTCATCGAGCCGTTGCAGACGCTGATCCCAGGCCGTTACTGCAGTCTGTCCGATCAGGCCGCCAACACGGTCGGCGCCGTGCTGGGCGTGGCGCTCGGCTACCTGCTGCTGCGACGAGCGAGCAGGGGTGGATCCGATGGCGCCACGCCCGAACAGTCCTCCGGTCAGGGCCGCCGAGAAGCGCGGTAGCCCAGTTCCTCGATCGCCTTGATCACGTCGTCGACGCTGCTTCGGTCCGCGTCCAGCTCGACGGTGCTGATCCCCTTTTTCACGGCCGTCTGCGTGCTCAGCACGCCGGGGAGGTCTTCCAGCGCGTCGTCGATGAGCAGGGCGCAGCTACCGCAGTGCATGCCGTCGACCTGGAAGATGAACTTCTCGGTTGATGCCATGGTGGACTCCTTGATCAGATGACGGTGATGACGCCGGTGTACATGCCCATGCCGCAGGCGTAGTCCAGCCGACCTGGCCGCAGGACACCTAGGTCGATCCGGGTCTCGCCCCTGACGGGCAGGATCTTCTGCTCGTCCCGGATGACGAACGACCGCACGCAGCCCTGCGCCCCTTCCGACTTGACCACCAGCGTGGTGGGTACCCCGGATTTCGCCTGAACGTTCTCCGGGCTGTAGGAACCGGTGTGCGCGGTGATCACCACGGTCTGCTTCCCGTCCACCGTGGACGCGGCTGCGGTGTCGGCAGCCTCACCCGAGCCGCCGACGGCCTGAGCGATGCGGCTGGCTGAGAGCGGTGATCCGGCCAGTTCCAAGCCTCCGTTGAGGGTGTAGAAGCCCATCGCCAACACCACGAGACCGGTCACCAAGGCGAGCCTGCCTTGCCACGCGGTCGCGGCCTTGCGGGCGGCGTAGCCGAGGATCGCGAACAATGGGCCGGTCCCGAGTACGAACACCGCCATCGTCGCCGCGCCGGCGAGCGCGCTGCCCGACGTCAGCGCGAGGGCTTCGACCGACAACGTCACCCCGCACGGAATGAGGACGGTGGCCAGGCCGAGCAGTGCCGGAGCCAGCGCGGCCTGCGACCGGGCCCGGTTCCGGACGATCTTCGTCCACGAGATCGGCGGTTCGACGACCACCCGGCGGAAGCCCGGCACGCCGAGCTGCGCCAGCCCGAAGACGATGATCAAGAGACCGGCGCCGATCTGGAGCCAGGTGCGGGCGCCGACGGACAGTTCGACGGCGCCGCCGACGGCTCCCAGGAGCGCTCCGAGCAGCGTGTGCGAAACCAGTTTCCCGGCGAGGAACCCGCCGACCGGCGCGAGGTCGTCACCGAGCTGGGCGCGCCAACCCTGTTGATCCACCTCTTGTCCGGACCGGGCTCGAGCGTTCCCGTGGTACTGCGTTCGCCCCTTGGCACGGCGAGCCGGCGTGGCCGGTGAGGCAGCCGCCGCCTTTTGGCGGGTGATCAGCCCGGTCAGCAGTCCACCTTGGACCGCGGCACAGGACACGCCACCGGCGAACAGACCGGTGACGAGGACAGCAGCAAGATTCATGCGAAAAGCCTCCTGCGAGGAAGTAGAGAGAAGCCGGTGAGCGCTAGCCCGGCACGGCGACCGGAGCGAGCGGTCAGCCGTGGTGCGGGCAGACTTCTCCTACGCGCGCAGAAGGCAGAGTTCCTCGAGCCGCGGGGCCCGAGACCAGACAGCGGGAACCACTACAACGCTTACTCGCCTGGAAGAAGCTGTCACCAGGCCCCGCAACCGTGAAGGCGGCAACGCGGCGACAGCCGCGACGACCGCAAAGAGGAAGGCAAGGCAGGTCGCCAGCGACCCGCCCAATCCCTGGTGGTCGAGCATTCCGCCGCTTTCGGCCGCACAAGGGCCGGTAGCCCGCATCTCCGTCGACGCTCCCTTGTGGCTCGCGGCCGCTACTGCGGAATCGCAGGCGATGGGCGTCTCCGCCTCGCTCATGCCGTGCGCCATCGGCATGGCCATGCCTTCGGTGCATTGCAAACCTGCCGCGAACGCGACTCCCGCAAGGACAGCCAGCACGGCGACCAGCCGCGCGAGCTGGCCTCGCACGGCTGTCGTCTGGCGGGCTGTCCGCGTCACGACGGCGATGATACGGAGGCCGGCCGTCAATTCCGTGTTCGACTCCCTCACGAGTTGCGTACACATCGACCACTTCGTCTCTGGACGTAGACAGAGTGTCTTGAAAAAGACTAGCGTGTGCGCTCGAATCCACCGAAGGGACGCTGCCGTGACCACACCACCCGACCGCCCGGACAATTCAGCCGACGCCGAACCTGCGGACCAGCCGGAGCCGAGGCCTCGGTGGGTACTCGCGGCCGCGGCGGTCGCGATCACGCTGCTCGTCGTCTTCGTGGTCCTGCACTTGGCCGGCCTCAATATCGGCGGACACCGATGACGCCGCGACTGCGCAAGTTGTCACTCACGGTCCACATCGCGACGTCGCTCGGCTGGCTCGGTGCCGTGGCGGCGTTCCTGGCACTCGCCATCGTCGGCCTGGCCACTGAAGACATCCAGTCCGCACGGGCGGCGTACCTCGCGACGGAGATGGTGTCGTGGCTCGTGATCGTGCCGCTGAGCTTCACCGCCCTGGTCTCGGGCCTGATCCAGTCCTGGGGAACCGCGTGGGGATTGCTACGGCACTACTGGGTGACGTTCAAGCTGCTGCTCACGACCTTGGCCACGATCGTCTTGCTGGTGCACACGCAGGTGATCGACCACGTCGCGGCCACCGCCGGCCAGGCCGCCTTGCCACTGGAGCCGTTGTCCGGCATGCGGATCCAGCTCGTCGTCGACGCCGCCGCCGCGATCCTGATCCTGCTCGCGACCACGGCTTTGGCCGTGTACAAACCACGAGGCCTGACGCGCTACGGGCAGCGCAAAGCAAGGCGCGCGTAGGCTGATCAAGTGCCCAAGATCTGGAGTGAGTCGATCGAAACGCACCGCCAGGCAGTGCGGGACGCGGCTTTGGACACCGCCGCCGCCCTGGTCGGAGAACGCGGGCTGACCGGCGTCACGATGTCGCACATCGCCGAGCGCGCCGGGATCGGCCGCGCGACGCTGTACAAGTACTTCTCCGACGTCGAGGCGATCCTGATCGCCTGGCACCAGCGCCAGATCACTCGTCACTTGAACCTGCTCACCGCGGCGAAGGAGCGCGCCACCGACCCGCTGGGACGGCTCACAGCGGTACTCGAGACCTATGCCCTGATCTCCCATGAACATCACGGCACGGCACTGGCGGCCTCGCTCCACCGAGGCGAGCACGTCCAACACGCCAGAGAGCATCTCCAGGGTTTCGTCGAGACACTGATCGCCGACGGGGCAGGATCCGGCGACCTTCGCGAAGACGTTCCACCCGCCGAGCTCGCCACCTTCTGCCTGCACGCGCTCACCGCGGCCGACGGGATGAAGTCGAAGGCCGCAGTCCGGCGACTTGTCCAGGTCACCCTGAGCGGGCTGCGTCGCCACCCGTGACAACCGCGGCAGGTAAAGACTTGCCAAAGAACTACTATTGCACTTAGTATGGGTAAAGTCAGAGCGCTCTTGTAGCGTTCCGTACCGCCCGCGTCGACCCTCCCCCTTGGCGACGCGTGTCGGCGGGTGCGGGGTCCCGCATGACTCCGCACCCGCATTTTTCTATCGCCGACACGATATGGTCGATCCGATTAATCGGAATTCCCACATGCCAGGACTCGGCTAATCGCGCGATTACGCTGCGTTCAAATAGAGTTCACTAGCAACTACCATGGGTAGTAGACTTAGGCGAGATCGAGTGAATTCTTCGCTACTAGTAGAACTAGTACGATTGAAGGTGGCAGACGGAAGTTCTTTGCTGATACGGTCCGATAACTGTGAGGGGCTATCCGACTACGCCGCGTCGCAGAGTGGGGCCAATGCTATGGCTCGTCACTCTGCTCTTTTGGCTTCTTTCGCTGCAGCTGGGCCAGTGTTTCCCGCAAGCACACGCCCACGCGGGTGAACATGGCACCACCAGCGCCGCGACGCATGCCCCACTGGCCGACGACTGCGAACCTGAGCACCACGCACACCGGCAACACACGACCACGGACGTCATTCACCGCGGTACTCGAGGAACGACAGATACGACATGGTCGGTAGTTCCCCTCGAGAATACGTTTACCGGATTATTCCGCTCACCGGTTCATTCCTCCGTCCGTGGAAGCCCGGGACGTGATCCGTGCCTAACCGGAAGCGCCTTGCTCATCAAGATCTGTGTCACGCGAACGTGATCGGACTGAACGACCCAGCCGACCCCGTTCCGTTCGACCGTCGCGCCCCGCGACGATTCACTGAAAGAGATCTCGATGAGGACACCCCTGTCCGCCAACGGCTCGACCGTGTCCGGGACCACCCTCCCCGGCCAGAGGACCATCACGCACGGCCGCAATCCGGCCAGTGCGGTCGGCAACACCCCGGTGCTGTGGATCGATGAACCGGATGCGGCGCCGGGCCGCGGTTTCTGGGCGAAGCTCGAAGGATTCAATCCCGGCGGGATGAAAGACCGCCCGGCCTTGCACATGATCGCCCGCGCACGGGAGCGGGGCGACCTGGCTCCGGGTGCGAGGATCGTGGAGTCGACCAGCGGCACGCTGGGACTCGGCCTCGCGCTCGCCGGAATCGTCTACGGCCACCCGGTCACCGTGGTCACCGACCCCGGTCTCGAACCGATCGTGCACCGGATGCTGGCCGCGCACGGCGCCCGTGTCGAGCTCGTCACCGCGCCGCACCCCACCGGCGGCTGGCAACAGGCCCGCCGGGACCGCGTGCAGCAGCTCCTGGCCGAAGAGCCCGGCGCGTACTGCCCCGACCAGTACAACAACCCCGACAACGTGGACGCCTACGAACCGCTCGCCCTGGAGCTGGTGGACCAGCTCGACCGTGTCGACGTCCTGGTGTGCTCAGTGGGCACCGGCGGCCACTCGGCCGGCGTCTCGCGTGTCCTGCGCGAGCACTACCCGCGGATGAAAGTCGTCGGCGTCGACACCATCGGTTCCACGATCTTCGGGCAGCCGGCGCGACCTCGATTGATGCGCGGGCTCGGCTCCAGCATCTACCCGCGCAATGTGGACTACCGCGGTTTCGACGAGGTCCATTGGGTAGCACCGGCCGAGGCGGTGTGGACCTGCCGTCGGCTCGCCGCATCCCACCACGCGACAGGCGGGTGGAGCGTCGGAGCGGTCGCACTCGTTGCCGGTTGGCTCGCGAGGACCGAAGCTGCCGACACGCGGATCGTCACGATCTTCCCCGACGGCCCCCACCGCTACTTCGACACCGTCTACAACGACGACTACTGCGCGGCGAACGGCCTGCTCGGCCAGACGCCCGCGGACGAGCCCGACGTCGTCGACGGTCCCTTCGACCAGGTCGTCGAACGGTGGACACGCTGCGCCCACGTCATCGACCCGTCCGAGGTGCGGGCGTGAAGGACCTGGTCGTCAAGTTCCGGTCGTTCGACCGGCCTTCCCAGCTGTTGATGCTGAACCAGTTCACCATCAACCTGGGCTTCTACATGCTGATGCCCTACCTCGCCGGGCACCTGTCCGCGGATCTCGCGCTGGCGGGCTGGGCCGTGGGCCTCATCCTTGGCGTGCGGAACTTCTCCCAGCAGGGCATGTTCCTGATCGGCGGCACCCTGGCCGACAGGCTCGGCTACAAACCGCTGATCGTCGCCGGATGTGCCCTGCGGACGGGCGGGTTCGCCCTGCTCGGCCTGGTCGATTCGGTTCCGGCACTGATCATCGCCTCGGCGGCCACCGGATTCGCGGGTGCGCTGTTCAATCCCGCGGTGCGGGCCTACCTCGCCGAAGACGCCGGTGAGGAGCGAAGGGTCGAAGCCTTCGCGTTGTTCAACGTGTTCTACCAGGCGGGCATCCTGCTGGGCCCGGTCGTCGGACTGGTACTGACGAGCTTCGCCTTCCAGGTCACGTGCCTCGTCGCCGCCGCGGTATTCGCGGTCCTGACCGTGCTGCAGATCCGGTCCCTGCCGCCACGTTCGCGTACCAAGAGCGACCCGGCCGCACGGACCTCGATCCGGCAGGACTGGGCGACCGCGTTCGGCAACCGCTCGTTCGTGCTGTTCTCGCTCGCGATGATCGGCTCATACGTCCTGTCGTTCCAGGTCTACCTCGCACTCCCCCTCGAAGCTCGCCAGGTCGGCGGCCCCGGAGTGGCGGGAACCACCCTGGTGGCGCTGCTGTTCGCGGTGTCCGGAGGGCTGGCGATCGCGGGACAGCTGCGGATCACCGCGTGGTGCAGGCGACGGTGGGGATCCGGCAAGTGCCTCGCCGTCGGCCTTCTTCTCATGGGAGCGGCGTTCCTCCCACCCATGCTCACCGCGGACGCGACGGCAGGTCCGGTCGCGTTGAGCTGGGCATCGCTGATTCTCTCCGCCGCCCTGCTCGCACTCGGGACCATCGTGGTCTTCCCGTTCGAAATGGACACGATCGTCGCCCTCTCCGGCGGCAAACTGGTGGCGACGCACTATGGGCTTTACAACACCGTGGTCGGCGTGGGCATCCTCCTCGGCAATTTGCTCACCGGCACCGCGTTGGACATCGCGAGAAATGCGGGTCTACCAGCGGCACCCTGGGCTGTCCTCGCCGTGATCGGAGCCGGTTGTGCCTGGTGCCTGCGTGCGCTCGACAAGGCCGAACGCCTCACCCCGGTGGCGGCGTGAATGCCGCGACCCCGCCGCATCCGCCGAAGCAGATAGGTAACCTTGGGTCATGACGGCGAGCGCGCTCAGCAGAACCCAGCAGGTCTTCCTGCTGGGCGTGCTCGCCTTTTGCCTCATGGCGATGCACCACCTCACGACGTCGACCGGCATGCCGGAGATGGCTCCGGCGGCGCAGGCCGCCGGCGTCGGGCACGGTGAAGGAACCGCCGCCACCGAGCAGGACGGCGACCATCCCACCTCGCCGCACGACGACCACGGCTTTCTGCACCTGTGCCTCGCCGTACTCGGTGCGATCGGTGCGCTGATCGCCGGTCTGGGGCTTCTTTTCCGCTTCCGCCGGTCCCATCCGGTGTACCGGGCGGCCGAACCGGCCGGCCCCCGCGCCCCGCCGCCACCGTCCAGACCTCCGGACCGGCCCGGCAGACTGATTTTGAACTCCTTGTGCGTATTGCGCGTGTGATGGACGGGTTTCCTCGTCGATCACACTCATTTCAGCAAGACAAACAAGGATGTATTCACCATGCGCAAAACACTGATCGTCAGCGGTGTCGCCATGGCCGCCGCGCTTGTTCTCGCGGGCTGCAGCGGCAACGACGCCGGAATGTCCGGCATGGACCACAACAACAACTCGTCGGCGGCTCCGTCGTCGGGACAGCAGGCCGGCCAGAACGCGGATGACATCGCCTTCGCCCAGCAGATGATCGAACACCACAGCCAGGCACTGGACATGTCCAAGCTGGTGCCGTCGCGCAGCACGAACCCCCAGGTCATCGACCTGGCGAAGCGCATCGAGAAGGCTCAGGACCCGGAAATCCAGCAAATGAAGGCGTGGCTGACCGCCTGGGGCGCGAGCCCCGCGGCGAGCTCGAGCATGCCCATGGACCACGGATCGATGTCGACGACCCCCAGCGCGCCGACTACCGGGATGGACCACGGCTCGATGTCCGGCATGATGACCGAGGCCGAAATGAAAGAACTCGAGCAGGCCAAGGGTGCCGACTTCGACAAGATGTGGCTCGGCATGATGATCCGGCACCACCAGGGCGCTGTCGACATGGCGAAGACCGAACTCGCCAAGGGTTCCAACGCCGACGCCAAGGCACTCGCCCAGAAGATCATCGACGCCCAAGAGGCCGAGATCCGCGAGATGCAGGGGCTGCTCCCGCAGGGCTGATTCATCGCCGCCGGGCGCTTTCCGCGCCCGGCGGCCGCCCGCCAGGTCTCGACGGGATCCCTCGCCAGTAGGTACTATTACATCTAGTACTACTTGCCGTAGATCTCTTCCGACTCAGACAACAGGTGATCGATGTCGCGTCATGCGCTCCGGATCGTCACACCGACCCGAAGCAACCTCGTGCAGCTCCTGCACTCATGGACACAGGAGCCTCGCGTCTTGCACATCGGCGCGGCAGGCGAGGACATGAAGGCAGCCCTCGCGAATGCGGGATTCCTGGTGACCGTCGCGACCAATGTGGACGATCTCGACATCACCTTGCCTGCCGGAACCTACTTCGACTCGATACTACTGAACTCGGAATCCTTGACAGGACGGGAAAGTCTACGTTCTCAGATTCTCTTGCTACGGAAGGCCGCCGAACACGTCACAGCGAACGGCGTTGTCCTCGTGGAAGTGCGCCCAGCGACGTCGCCGGCGCCAATCGAGCCGCGACACGGCGCGCACATCCACATCGCCGATGAGCTCGATCTGATCGCCGAGATGGCCGGACTGCGTCGCGTGCACCGCTCTCAGCTCATCGAAGACTCCCATGAAGAGATCCTGGCGAGTCTGTACCGGCGCAAGCCGTAGTGACCATCACATTCCGGCTTATCGCTACTCTATGCCACCTACCTAGTACTAAGTGAAATAGTGGACAAGTGCGGCTCGTTACCTTACGGTGACCCGCGGGCCTTCGGGGCGGTCCGTGACCAGGCTCGAAAACACGACAGGAGATCCAGCACCCGTGACACCGCACCGACGCCGTACGGCTTCACTGCGCGTCTTGACTGCCGCCGTTGTTCTCCCGCTCGGATTGAGCACGATCCCCGCGAGTGCGCAGCCGGCGCCGCCACCCGCCGAGGCGCAGGATCCGATGTCTCGCTACCAGCGCCTCGGCGCCGACGCAGCGAAGGCCGAAGAGGATTTCTCCGCCGCGCAGGATGACCTAGCCGCGCGAAAAGCCACAAGCGCCAAGGCTGACGCCGATCTCGCCGCCGCCAACTCGGCATTGGCGGAGGCGGAGGGCTCCATCACGAAGTTCCGGGGCGAGGTCGACAAACTCGTCGCCGCGAACTTCCAGGGAGCGTCTTCGGTCAACCAGCTCGCGGCGTTGCTCGACAGCGACAGCCGGACGGAGTTCCTGCAGAAGTCCGCGGCCATCTCTCTCTTGTCCGGGCAGAAGGCGGACGCGCTCGCCGGGCTGAGGACCGTGCTCGATCAGGCCGCCAAAGGCCGGGCACAGGCGGCAGAAGCCCAGAAACGTGCGAGCGAGGCGACAGCGGCCGCGCAGTGGGCGGTGGACCAGGTCACCAACCGGAAGGCCGACCTCGACCGGCAGATCAAGCAGGTTCGTCAGGCACTGGGAGCTCTTCCGGCGCAGGACAAGGCCAAACTCGGCAAGGTCCAGGACAGCGGTTCTTATCTCGGTCCGCCCGGAGCGGCGAACGACGCGCTGCAAGCCGCACTGTCCAAACGGGGCTCGCAGTACGAATGGGGTGCCACCGGCCCGGCCGAGTTCGACTGCTCCGGCCTGACTTCCTGGGCCTACCGCCAGGCGGGCGTCAACATCCCCCGCACCAGCCGCCAGCAGTACACAGCCGGAAAACCGGTCTCCCTCGACCAATTGCAGCCTGGCGACCTGCTGTTCTACGACGACGGAACCGGCAATCCCGGCGCCATCCACCACGTCGGCATGTTCGTGGGCAGCGGGAAGATGGTCGACGCGCCGACCGAAGGACAGCTCGTCGACGTCCGGTCCATGAAGGGTGACGGGCACCTGATCGGCGCGAGGCGCATAGTCGGCTGACCGGGGCAGGACGGTATCCTTCCTGCCAGGAGGTGTCATGCGTCGGTTGGGCGAGCTTGAAGCCACGGTGATGGACGTGCTGTGGCGCGGTTCGGAACCCATGCTGGTCCGCGAGGTGCTCGACGAGATCGCCAAAGAGCGGGAACTGGCGTACACCACGGTCATGACCGTGCTGGACAACCTGTACCGCAAGGAATGGGTCGTCCGCGAGATGGAAGGCCGCGCATACCGCTACCGAGCGGTCACCTCGCGTGAGGAATCGACCGCTCAGGCTCTTCGTGACGTGCTCGACTCGGCGAGCGACCCGGAATCGGTGCTGCTGCACTTCGCGCAGTCGGTCTCCGAAGAAGAGTCGGACATCCTGCGCCGCGCCTTGCGCCGAAAGCAGCGAAAGCGGTGATCGCCGCCGCCGCGCTTCTCCTCGGCGTCCTGATCGTCGGCTGGTGTTCCCCACCGGTCCTGGCGAGATTCGGGACGCCGCAGGGCAGCCCGGCGGCGGCGATCACGTGGTGGCTCATGACCGCGATCGGTCTGGTGGTCGGCACGGTCGGCGGAGTACTCCTTCTCGCTCTGCCCGGTCATGGCCCCGCGGATCAGATCACCCGCTTGATCGACGCCTGTCTGTCCACGATCAGTCATGACGGGATACCGTCCCTCGACCTGGTGGTCGGTGGTACGGCCGGAGTTCTGCTGACGTTCGCGCTCTTCCAGCTGCTCTTGTCCTCGATCAGGCGTCGACAGCGCCGCAACCAGCTGCATGAGCGGCATCTCGACGCATTGCGGCTGTCCGGATCCCGGTCATCGGATCGTGTCCGGACCTTGTGGCTGCCCCACGAGCACCCGATCGCCTACAGCCTGGGCGGACGTCGAGCCATGATCGTCGCGAGCGACGGATTGCGAACCCGGCTCACCCCCGCCGAGCTGCGAGCGGTCCTCGCCCACGAGAACGCTCACGTCCGTAGCCGTCACCACCTGCTCACCGGCTGCGCCGATGTACTGGGCAGGACGCTGCGCTTCATCCCGCTCATGCGCGAACTACCGAAAGCGATCAGCCTGTTCGTCGAATTGGCCGCCGACCGGACGGCGGCCGCGGAATGTGGGACCGGGCCGGTGCGGTCGGCGTTGCTCACCATCGGGGCCACTGGCGGGCCGAGGAAAGCGCTCGCGATGTCGGGCGGTGACACCTCTATCCGGATCAGCCGGCTCGAGGATCGTCAACGGCTGCCCGTGCGGTCCGGGGTGACCAGCATCATCGGCGGTGTCGCCTGCTTGACCGCCCCTGCAGTCATTGCCGTCGCCCTCATGGGGGCGTTCAGCCTCGCCTTCTGTTGATAGCTGGCTCAGCCGATCGGCAACAGGTCCGATAGCCCAGTACGCAGCAACAACCGGCGAATCGTCGCCGAGGGCCGGAATTGCAGGGCGACGCGGTCGGCGGCACAGCGCTTGTTGAAACCGATCAGGGTCGACAGGCCCGTGGAATCACAGAAGTCCACCGCGTTCAGATCGACGACCACACTGCTCGGCAGCGGATCAAGGGCCTGGCCGAGTTCCGCTCAGAGGAACTCGGTCGTCACAAGATCGAGGTCACCGGACACGGTGATGGTCACGTGCCCTGGAGCTGCGCTGGTGGTCGCCACCGACAGCGGCTCCATCCTGCCGCCACTGTCTCCGTCTGACACCGTCAACCTTCCTCTGTCCGCCTTCGAAAGTATGGCAAATCCAGGTGAAACGCCGCGTGGAGGGCAGACCTGGAAAGGTCTCGCCCTCCACGCGGTGGTACAGCCGGTCATCGCACGACCGCCGGGTCACCTCCGGCGACTTCGCTCGGCGCGCTCCGGGGGAAGCGCAGGGTGGCCATGGCCAGGAAGCCACCGGCGACCGCGATGCCCGCGGCCCCGAGGAACGCCGCCGAGTAGCCGCCGGTCAGCGCGACCGGGTCGCCGATCCGGCCCGCGCCGAACGACACCCCGACCGCGGTCATCGCGGCCAGGCCGAGTGCCGAACCGATCTGGTACGAGGTGTTCACGATCCCCGACGCCAGCCCGCCTTCCTCCGGCTTCGCGCTGGAGATCGCGGTGCCCAGCGACGGGATGAACGCCAGCGCCTGACCGAGCGCCGCGACCAGCGACGCGGGCAGGACGTCGACCAGGAAATTACCCGTCGGGCTGACGAACGACAGCCACACCAGCCCGGCGGCGAGCGCCCACAGGCCGCCGATGATCATCTTCTTCGGCCCGAAGCGGCCGATCAGCCGGGGCGCGACCGCGACCATCAGCACCACGATCAGCACGGTCATCGGCAGGAGCGCGGCCCCGCTGGCGAACGCCCCGTATCCCAGCACCTGCTGGAGGTACAGGTTCAGGAAGTACCACATCGGGATCCACGCCGCGCCGAGCAGGAACTGCGCGAGGTTCGCGCCGCCGAGATTCGGCGTCCGGAAGATCCCCAGCCGCACCAACGGAACCTGGCGCGACCGCTGGATCGCCACGAACACCGCGAGCAGCGCGACACCACCCACCAGCGCACCCCAGGTACCCGCCGAGCCCCAGCCCGCCTCCGGCGCCCGGACGACACCGAACACCGTCAGCCCGAGGCCAGCGGTCGCCGCGATGGCGCCGGCGACGTCGACCGAACCACGCCGGGCCGGGGCGGACGGCATCAGCCTGCCGGTGGCCACGATGGCGATCAGGGAGATCGGGACGTAGAGCCAGAAGATCCACGGCCACGACAACCACTCGGTGATCACACCACCGAGGAACACCCCCGCGGTACCGCCCGCGGGCGCGGCCGCACCGTAGAGCGCGAGCGCCTTGGTCAGCTCACGCGGCCGCGCGCCGAACAGCATCATCAGCAGGGTCAGCGCGGACGGCGCGATCAGCGCGGCACCGGCGCCTTGGAGGACCCGGCCGAGGAGTTCCACCCACGCGGTACCCGCGACCGCGGCGACCACGGAACCACCGAGGGTGACGACCCAGCCCGCGGTGAACATCTTCCGCGCGCCGAACAAATCCGAGAGACGTCCGCCGAGCAGCAGCAGCCCGGCTAACGCGATGACGTAGGCGTTGAACACCCAGGACAGGTCTCCCGGGGAGAACCCGAGGTCCTGCTGCATAGCGGGTAGAGCGACGCCGATGATCGAGGTGTCCATGATGACCATGAACTGGGCCAACGCGATGAGTCCCAGCGCCCACCACCGTCGTGGGTCCGGGGTTGTCTCCGCCATGACGACCGTCCTTTCGAGTCTCATTACCCCTAGGGGGTATTGCGGACATGAACTTAGACCGGTTCCTGGCGCCGCACAAGTACCCTTAGGGGGTATCAGTGTCGCGATCGTCACAGGCGTCGTTTCTTAGGCAAAACCCGTTGCGCGACAAAGAGTCGTCACGTAGAACATCGAAGACTTCATCAGAAGATCGCCAGGACGAGCCACGCTCTTGGTGAACGCGGAACCATCGACGCTGGACAGATACCCCATACGGGTATAAAGTTTCCGTGACCGACTGCCAGTAAAGGAGGAGCCGTGCAGCGTCTTCAGTCGCTCGATCCGGCCGACGCGCCGGCGAAGTCCGCCGAACTGCTCGGCGACATCGTCGAACGGCGTGGCTCGGCAGGTCCGATGGTGTCCGCGATGGCCAACTCCCCCGCGCTCCTTCAGGGCTATCTCGACTTCTCTCGGGCCATGAAGCGGGTCAAGATCCCGCGGCCGCTGAGCGAAAAGATCTCGCTCGCACTGCAGGAGTGGATCGGTTGCGCGTTGTGCCTGGACGCGCACACCCGCGCCGCGCTGAAAACCGGGCTCACCGAGGCCGACGTCGCCCTGGCCAGACAGGGCACCTCCACAGATCGGCGCGAGGCCGCGCTGATCGCGTATGCCGTGCGAGTTCTCGCCGAACCGGCGTCCCTCGGCGATGAAGACATCGCCGAGTTGCGTGAACACGGCTGGAGCGATCAGATCATCGCCGACACGGTGGGACTGGTGTCGCTCAACCTGCTGACCGGTTCCTTCAATCTCGTCGCAGGACTCGAACCCGCGCCTGCCGAGCAGTCCACAAAGGAGAAACACAACCATGTCGGTTGAGCACGACCACTCGCACCACGGACACCACCAGCACCACGGTGACCACAGTGGGCATGCGAGGAACGGGGGCCACGAACACCACCAGCAGGGCAAGGTCTCCTGGGGCATGGCGGCCTCGGCCACCCTGCACTGCCTCACCGGCTGCGCCATCGGCGAGGTGCTCGGCATGGTGATCGGCACCGCGCTGGGCTGGGGCAACGTCGCGACCATCGTGCTCGCCGTCGCGCTGGCGTTCGTCTTCGGTTACGCGCTGACCATGCGCGGCGTGCTGCGCGCGGGTGTCGGCTTCAAGCAGGCCCTCAAGGTCGCGCTCGCCGCCGACACCGTGTCGATCATCGTCATGGAGATCATCGACAACACCGTGATGATGGTGGTCCCCGGCGCGATGGACGCCGGACTCGCCAGCTGGCTGTTCTGGGGCGCGCTCGCCTTCGCCCTCTTCGTCGCGTTCCTGCTCACGACTCCGGTCAACAAGTGGCTCATCGGCCGCGGCGCCGGACACGCGGTGGTGCACGCCTACCACCACTAAGGTGTCCACAATGGAGATCACGTATCAAGGCCGCGATGACTGGCCGCTCTACGCGGTCTCCCTCGGTTCCGGGCCACCCCTTGTGCTTCTGCACGGGGGTGGCCCTGATCATCACAGCCTCATCCCGCTGGCCGAGCGGCTGGCGGACCGGCACACGATCATCCTCCCCGACGTGCGCGGATACGGCCGATCGGCCTGCACCGACCCGGCTCGGCACACCTGGACCCAGTACTCCGACGACGTCGCGGCGCTACTCGATCACCTCGGTTTTCAGCGCGCCGTAGTCGGTGGAACCGGGCTCGGGGCCACCATCACCCAGCGCACCTGCCTCGAACACCCCGGCCGCGTCCGCGCCGCCATCCTGATCAGCGTCGAAGACATCGAAGACGACGAAGCGAAGCAAGCCGAGATCGCGTTTATGGACGCCTTCGCCGAACGTGTCCGGACCGACGGCATCGAAGCGGCGTGGGCACCGGTCCTGCCCGAGCTCGCTCCCATCATCGGCACGCTCGTACGTGACGCCATCCCGCGCTCCGACCCCGCGAGCATCGCTGCTGCGGCCACCATCGGCCACGATCGCTCGTTCCACTCCGTCGACGAACTCGCCGCGATCACCACGCCCACCTTGGTCTTCCCGGGCATGGACCAGCGACATCCGACCGAGCTGGCGGAGAACGCCGCTCATGTCCTGCCCAACGGCCGTCTCGCGCCACTCTCCCTGTCGGACACGCTGCGCACCGCCGAAGACCTCGCCGACGCGTTCGCTCCAGCCATTCGCCGGTTCCTCGCCGAGCACCACCTCTACTAGGTGACATAGTGGTTCACGGGTTTATACCCACCACCTCGGGTACCCGAAGGTTGCCACGTGTTTCGCGAGGAAAGGAATCGTCATGACGCAGGCAGCCGAGATGCTCCGCACCTACCCGGCGGATCTAGGCAACGTGAACCGGGAAGCGCTGGCCAGGTGCATAGAAGCGTGCTTCGAGTGCGCCCAAACTTGTACGGCGTGCGCGGACGCATGTCTCAGCGAAAAGAGTGTCGCCGAGTTGGTCAAGTGCGTGCGCACGAATCTCGATTGCGCGGACATCTGCGCGACCACGGGACGGGTCTTGTCCCGGCACACGGGCTACGACGCGAAACTGACGCGGGCCATCGTCGAGGGATGTGCCGCCGCATGCAAAACGTGTGGTGACGAGTGCCAGGGACACGCGAGCAAGCACGAACACTGCCGCGTATGCGCCGAAGCGTGCCGTCGCTGCGAACAGGCCTGTCGTGACCTGATCAGCACCCTGAGCTGATCAACTTACTGTCCAGGGCCGACAAGAAGGCGCTCGCGCGGCACCGGAAGTGCCGCGCGAGCGCCTCGTTCGAGCGGGCGTCAGCTCGCCGTGCTGCGGAATCCCTTGAGCCGCAGGCTGTTCGTGACCACGAAGACCGAGCTGAACGCCATCGCGGCGCCGGCGATCATCGGGTTGAGCAGCCCCGCCGCGGCCAGTGGCAGCGCCGCGACGTTGTAGGCGAAGGCCCAGAACAGGTTGCCCTTGATGGTGCGCAGCGTCCGCCGCGAGAGCCGGATCGCGTCCACCGCCGCCCGCAGGTCACCGCGGACCAGGGTGAGATCCGACGCCTCGATGGCGACGTCCGTGCCGGTACCCATGGCCAGGCCGAGGTCGGCCTGTGCCAGCGCGGCCGCGTCGTTGACGCCGTCGCCCACCATCGCGACCACCTTGCCCTCGCCCTGCAGCCGCTTGACCACGTCGACCTTGTCCTTGGGCAGGACCTCCGCGATCACCTCGGTGATCCCCACCTCCGCGGCCACCGCGCGGGCCACGGCCTCGTTGTCCCCGGTGAGCAGGACCGGGGTCAGGCCGAGCGCCCGCAGCTGACCGATGGCTTCGGCCGAGGTCGGCTTCACGGTGTCCGCCACCACCAGGACCGCGCGGGCCGCGCCGTCCCAGCCGACGACGATCGCGGTCCGGCCCGCCTTCTCCTCGGCGGCCTTCGCCTCGGCGAGCTCCTCCGGCAGGTGGTGCGCCCAGTCCTCCAGCAGCGCGCTGCGTCCGGCCAGCACCGCCTTGCCGTCGACGATCCCTTGCACACCAAGGCCTTCGACGTTCGTGAACTCCTCGACGGCCGGGAGTTCGCCGACACGATCCCGCGCGCCGGCCACGATCGCCTGCGCGATCGGGTGCTCGGAAGCGTTCTCCAGCGCGCCCGCGAGCCGCAACGCCTCGTCGGCGTCGACGCCCTCGGCGACGTGGACCTCGACCAGCGACATCCGTCCGGTGGTGACGGTGCCGGTCTTGTCCAGCACCACGGTGTCGACCGCTCGGGTGGATTCGAGCACCTCCGGACCCTTGATCAGGATCCCGAGCTGCGCGCCCCGGCCGGTGCCCACGAGCAGCGCGGTCGGCGTCGCCAGACCCAGCGCGCAGGGGCAGGCGATGATCAGCACGGCCACCGCCGCGGTGAACGCCGCCGACGCCGTGCCGCCCGCACCCAGCCAGAACGTCAGGGTTCCGGCGGCGAGCGCGATCACGATCGGCACGAACACCGCCGAGACCCGGTCCGCCAGCCGCTGGACCTGCGCCTTGCCGGTCTGCGCGTCCTCCACGAGCTTCGCCATCTGCGCCAGCTGCGTGTCCGCGCCGACCCGGGTCGCGCGGACGACGAGCCTGCCGCCCGCGTTCACCGTCGCACCGACCACCGCGTCACCGGCACCGACCTCGACCGGGACGCTCTCCCCGGTCAGCATGCTCGCGTCGACCGCGGACGTGCCTTCGACGATGACGCCGTCGGTGGCCACTTTCTCCCCGGGCCGGACGACGAACTCGTCGCCCACGACCAGCTGGTCGACCGGGATGCGCTGTTCACGCCCGTCACGGAGCACCGCGACGTCCTTCGCGCCGAGTTCGAGCAGGGCCCGCAGCGCCGCTCCGGCCCGGCGCTTGGACCGCGCCTCGAAGTACCGTCCGGCGAGGATGAACGTCGTCACCCCGGCGGCGACCTCGAGGTAGATGTTGCCGTCCCCGGCCATCCGCTGGACGGTCAGCTCGAAAGCATGGGTCATCCCCGGTGTTCCCGCGCTGCCGAACAGCAAGGCGTACAGCGACCACAGGAACGCGGCGAGCGTGCCCATCGAGATCAGGGTGTCCATGGTGGCCGCGCCGTGCCGTAGGTTCGCCCACGCCGCCTTGTGGAACGGCCACGCCGCCCACACCAGCACCGGCGCGGCCAGCGTCAGCGAGATCCATTGCCAGTAGGTGAACTGCAGCGCGGGGACCATCGCCAGCAGGATCACCGGCACCGACAGCACCGCCGAACCGATCAGCCGCTGCCGCAACGGCGCGATCGGATCGGCCTCCTCACGAGGCTCATCCGAGGCGGTCGTCTTCTCCGGGGCGGGCACGGCGGCCGAGTATCCGGCCGCCTCCACCTGCTCGATCAACTTCTGCGGCTCGACGTCGACCGGGAAGGTGACTTTGGCTTTCTCGGTGGCGTAGTTGACAGTCGCGGTGACGCCGTCGAGCTTGTTGAGCTTCTTCTCGATACGCATCGCGCACGACGCGCAGGTCATCCCGGTGATCGCGAGTTCGACTTCGGTTGTCCGCGTCTGGTCCACGTCGGATGTCATCGTGCT
Source organism: Amycolatopsis roodepoortensis (assembly GCF_024628825.1). NCBI lineage: Bacteria > Bacillati > Actinomycetota > Actinomycetes > Pseudonocardiales > Pseudonocardiaceae > Amycolatopsis > Amycolatopsis roodepoortensis. Next base: position 7,288,920 of record NZ_CP102415.1, on the reverse strand, counting down.
CACTCCTTTTCGACGCTCGCGTCAGCCGTGTCCGCCGTGGCCGTCATCGGTCGGCGGTGGGGTGGGGTTCTGGGTTGTGGAGGGAGCCGGGACCGGGGCGGGGGTGCCCGTAGTGTCGACGGTGAACTCGGCGGTGCGGACCTTGCCCTGGTGCTGGAAGTCCAGGAACAGCCGGTACGTCCCCGCAGAGGGGACCTCGGCGAAGAAGGTCACCGTGGGGCCGGGTTTCGTGCGGCCGTCTCCGGGTTCACCGTCCGGGTGGACGTGCAGGTACGCGAGGTCGCCACCGCGCAGCGCCACCAAATGCCCGTACGCGCCCAGATACGGCTGCAGATCGGTCACCTCACGGCCGTCCTTGGTCACCGTCAGCGTCACCTTCGACGCCTTGCCCGGCGTCAGCTCGCCGTCCAGGCGGACCTGGTAGCCGTCGACATTCGCGACCCGCGACGGCCGGAACTCGACGGGTTCGAACTCCCCCGCCGCGGCGACGTCGACACCCAAGGTCGTGGCAGTCCCACCGGTCGGCTTGAAGTCCGCGAAGACGCGGTACGAGCCGGCCTGGGGAAGCGCGAGCGGCACCGTCCAGGAGCCGTCCGCCCCCATTTCGGGATGCACGTGCTGGAAACCCGCCGTGTCACGGCGGACGACGATCAGGTGCATCCGCTTCTCGTGCTCGACGTCGTAGCCGGTGACCGGCGCGCCGTCGGGCCCGAGGATCTTGAAAGAGAAGGGCTGGTTCGTCCCCGGCGTCAGCGTCGTGGTGGTGGGCGTGAGGGTGTAGCCGCCCCTGGACGACGCGAGCCCGCCGGGCTCGTCGGTCCGCGCCGCCTCCGCGACGGTGCCGCTGTGAGCGTCCCCATGCCCGGCGTCCTCGCCACCGGGAAGGCCGGCAGCGCCGGCGAAAGGACCGACAGCGGTGCCTGCGGCCCAGGCGCCACCGGCGACCAGGGCAAGCGCCACACCGTAGGCGGAGAGCTTCGCAACTGTGTTCATCGTGAAGTCCTTAGTGCGGGATGATCCCCGCCATCGGGAGCCGGACCGCGAATCAGGCGGTCAGCTCGTATCCGGCTTCTTCGACGGCCGCGCGCACATCCGCGACCGCGGGCTCCCGGGAGCCGGTCACGGTCACCGCGCCGGTGGGCAGATCCACCCGGACGTCGGTGACACCGTTGATCTTGCCGACCTCTTCGGTGACGGAACGGACGCAGTGGTCGCAGGTCATGCCGGTGACGGTGTAGGTGGTCTCGCTCATCGTGGTTCTCCTCCGATTTCGGTACGTGGTCTCAGGAACGGACCAGGCGGGCGATGACGTCGCTCGCCTCCTGGATCTTTTCGTCGGCCTCGGTGCCGCCCTTGGCGATGGCATCGGAAACGCAGTGCCTGAGGTGCTCGTCCATCAGCCCCAGCGACACCGACTGCAACGCCTTGGTGGCCGCGGACACCTGCGTCAGGATGTCGATGCAGTACTTGTCCTCTTCGACCATCCGCTGCAGACCCCGGATCTGACCCTCGATCCGCCGCAGCCGGGTCACGTATTCCTCTTTGCCTTGCGTGTATCCGTGCATCTCGACCTCCTGACTGGAACTCTACATACCCTAGGGGGGTAGGGCAACAGGCATACCCTGGTGACGTATGCCACGCCGCCTTCGGCCGCGTCCGCCTCACTGAAGCCCCGAAACCCGCCTGCGCGTGCGACTCCCGGCCGGGCATGATTGGGACGTCCGCGAATCCCGACTCGAGGAGTGAGCGTGGCCGATCACGGCGACGACAAGGAAAGCCAGCTCAAACGCCTGCGACGCGTCGAAGGGCAGATCCGCGGATTGCAGAAGATGGTCGAGGAGGACAAATACTGCATCGACGTCCTCACCCAGGTCTCCGCGGCGACCCGCGCCCTGCAATCGTTCTCCCTCGAACTCCTCGAGCAGCACATGGCGGGCTGCGTCGTAGCCGCCGCGGCGAAGGGCGGCCCCGAGGCGGACAGGAAGATCCGGGAAGCCTCCGAAGCGATCGCGCGCCTGGTGCGCTCCTGACCCGTCCACACAAACGAGCGGGCGGGTGACCTCACGTCACCCGCCCGCTTCTCATTCCGCCCTGGTCGCCGTGAACCCGGTCCGGACATGGGCTCCGTCGCAAAACGGCTTCTTCGCCGAATTACCGCACCGGCACAGCAAGTGCGTGCGGCCGGTCAGTTCGTATTCCTCACCTTCGTGGTCGACGAGCCGAACGGGCCCTTTCACCTGATACGGCCCGTTGTCCACGACCTTGATGACGGCGGTGGGTTCAGCCCCATTCGCCTCAGTCATCGCCGTCAGCCGACCACCTCATAGCCGGCTTCTTTGACCGCGGACCGCACCAGCTGCGCGTCGACCGGCCCCTCGCTCACGACGGTTACCTCGCCGGTCGCGATGTCCGCGTCCACTTCGCTGACCCCGGCGACACCGTTCACCGCCGTCGTCACCTTTGTCATGCAGCCCGAGCAAGTCATTCCCTTGACCGTGTACACGGTGGTGTCCATCAGCTCTCACCCTTCGGTTCGACATCTCGTTTCGCGGCGATCCCTCCGCCGTCACGCCGCCACACTAACATTACCCCCGTAGGGTATGCAAAGAAGTCGTTGCCCTTATCCCCCAACAAGGATTGGCCTCCCAAGTGCGCGCCGACGACGAGCAACGTCTCGACCCCACAGGTTCTCCGGTCATTTCCCACGAACAGGGACGCATGACGGGCCGTGTCCGACGAAGAAATCTGCTGCGCACGGCGGAACCACGACCTCGGCCAAGCCTCTAAACTGCCCTGGTGACCGCGGCCACCGAACTTCCCGCCGCGGTGCATGCCGCCCGTGGTGTCGTACTGGCCGTCGCAGCCGCAACCCTGGGTATGGCGGCTCAGGTCCTCGGCGATGGCACGGTTCCGAATGCCGGGATGGCCCTACTCATCGGCGGCTTGGCCGGTTCGGCCGGTCTCGCCGTGGCCGATCGCTGCCGAGGCGTCGTCGCGGCGATCGGCGCGCTGACGGCGGCGCAGCTCATCCTGCACGCCGTTCTGCTGGTGCCCTCACGCGTGACTCATTCGCATGTCGCGCCCGTTCTCATCGGTCTGAACCCGATGGTCGAGTTCAGCTCACACGTACTGGCGATCGTGTTGCTCGGGGTCTTGCTCACCCAAGCCGATACGGCCGTGCGGGCGCTATGCGGACTCGTATGGCGAACGATGCGCTGGGTGACGGCATCACTCACTCCGCCACGTGTCTTGCCCTGGACCCCACCCACTCGTGCGGTCGCGCCGAGTATCGCGACCGAAGTCCTCCTCCGTCGCTCACAGCCACGTCGCGGGCCACCAGCCACACGCTGAAGTACTCCCTACACCGTCGCTGCCACCAGCGCGCCTGCACTTATGCCGATCCGGATCGCAGTGTTCGAGCCTCCGCTCCACGCCCCGCATCGGACCACACCCGTGAAAGACTCAGCGAAAGGCTTCTCCATGCCCGGCAAACCAGCACCTGCCGACACGATCCGAAGACACTTCCCCACCTTCATCACCCGAGGCAAGCGGTTCGCTGTCACGGCAGAGGACATTCTCCAGCGCGCCTTGGTGGCAACTGGGCTCCGCCAGCCCGAATCGAGGATCTCCGCCGACGCCCAGAACTATTGGCGCCAGCCCTCCGGCCCCCGCTGGTCCGCCGACTCGCATTGGCGGGACTCATCGGCGTTTCGTGGCAACGACCTGTGGCAGAAGATCGGCCAGGAACACCTCGCCCTGTTCGAGGCAGGTGCTCGCATGACGGAGTTCGCCCGCCCCTGGAAGCGCGTCGTCGAATGGGGATGTGGCGGCGGCGCCAATGCCGTGCGCTTCGCTCCCCGTGCCGGTGAGTTCATCGGCGTCGACATCTCCACAGAGTCGCTCGCGGAATGCGGCAAGCAGGTCGCGAACGCCTGCGACACCCCGTTCCTGCCGGTGATCATCGAGGTGGCGGCGCCGGAAGCCGCGCTCGGCAAGATCGACGGCGAATGCGACGTGTTCCTGTCCTTCTACGTCTTCGAACTGATACCGACCCCGGAATACGGTGAGCGACTGCTATGCATCGCTCACGAACTCCTCGCACCGGGCGGGCTGGCCCTGATCCAGATCAAGTACGACGCCGGCACCTGGCGCACCAGACCTCGACGACGGTCCTACGCGAGAGGCCTGGCGGACATGACGACCTACCGAGTCGAGGAGTTCTGGCAGATCGCGGCCCGCTGCGGTTTCACCCCGGAAGCGGTTCATCTCGTCCCACGGAACGAACTCGACGAACGCTACGCGTATTTCTTCTTGTCCAAAAGGTGAACTCAGGTGCGGTCCATCGCGGGCTACACGATGGACCGCACCTGGTCGTCAAGGACGCGTGGCCGCGGCAAGGAACAGCGGAATAGCCACGAACAGGCGTCCGGCCTCGGCCCTGCGTTTTTGGTCGGCGATCCAGGTGCTGGCTTGGCCACGATCGACGGCGCCGGCAGCACAAGCCGACTCGGCGAACCCGGTCAGCATCGGCAGCATCAGCCCATCGGTGAAGATCGCGGTCCGCACGTCGATCGTGACGTCGGCGAACCCGCTGTCGAGCAGGAGATTGCGGTACCGACGCGCGGCGTGCGGGCTCGGGACCCCACCGGCGCGGGCATGGACGATCGTCCGCGTCAGTTCGGGGTCGCCGGAGTCGATGACGAAGGTGTCCCAATCCTGGCCGATGAGCACGATCCGGCCCCCGGGGGCCAGCACACGCCGCGCTTCGGTCACCGCGGCGGCGGGATCAGGGACGGCGTGGAACACCTTGTCCGCCCGATACCCCGCCACCGAACCGTCGTCCAGCGGCAACTCGCCGGCGCTGCCGAGACGGAACTCGTGTTCGGACCAGCGCCGACGGGCGACGGCGATCATCTGCGGATCCGGATCGATCCCGACCGCACGCATACCTCGGTCGCCGAGCTCGGCTACCGCGCGACCTGCGCCGCACCCGACGTCGGCAACCGCCTGTCCAGGAGCCAGAGCGAGGAGGTCGTAGGTGTCGGAGCGCAACTCGGCGGCGCCGGGCAGGTTGTCGACGACGTCCAGCATCCGTATCAAGGACTCGGTCGCGTCATCAGTGTGGGTGGTCTCGGGCTGTGTGCTCGTGTCGTTGGACATGACCGCCATGCTGCGACTTAATGGTGACATGAAGTCAAGCACGGCGGACTTGAGCATCGGCGAGGTCGCACAACGGTTCGGGCTGGCCACCCACGTGCTGCGGCACTGGGAGTCGATGGGCCTGCTCTCCCCCGCCAGAGCCACCGCGTCCCGCCGCCGCTACGGCTCCGACGACCTCTACCGGGTCGCGGTGATCCTCCGGGCGAAGGAAGCCGGGTTCGGCCTGGAGGACATCCGCGAGCTGTTCGACGCACGAGACCCGGCCACTAGGACCGGGCTCCTGCGCCGACATCGCACCGAGTTGGCCGCGCGGATCGCTGCGGCACAGGCCTCCCTGGAGCTGATCGACTGCGCCTCGGACTGCGACCACGAAGACATCGTCAGCTGCCCGCATTTCCAGGCCGTTGTTACCGCTCGGATCAGCCCGACATCCGCGCCGAACGCACGGGGTTGAAGCGCTCCGGTCGTTCGTCCGCTCGGAGCGGCCACGCACCTCGGCCACACTGACCAGAGTACTGGGGAATCTGGGGCGCCATCGCCGCCCTGGGCGACCCGATGATCTCCGGACGGCGAACTCAGATGGTGCGGACGCAGGCGCACTGGCCTGCCGCGAGCGTGCCCTCCGCAGCGTTCGCGGCTTCCCTCGTGGCGACCTCGGTCCCGCTGGAGGCGACAGCTGTCGCGGCGCGGCCTCCCGCTTCGGCCTTCCCGGTGTGTGACTGGACCGCCACTACCGTACGTTCGCCGCTCTCGGCCTTCACCTCGCGCCGCCAGACCGCCGGCGCGGTGACCGCTCCGATCGCCGCGAGGCCCGCCAGCACGGTCCACGCGGTCGTGAAGCCCGCGTTCGTGGCGACCCAGCCCGCGATGGGATAGGTGACCAGCCAGGCCAGGTGGGACAGCGAGAACTGGGCGGCGAAGACCTCGGGAATGCCGGCGGGATCGACCGTCCGGCGAAGCACCCGGCCGGTCGGCGTGATGATCAGCGCCATCCCGCCGCCGATCGCCACCCAGATCACCCCGGTCGGAAGTGTCGCGGCGACGCCCGCCGCGGACATCGTCACTGCCGCGCCTGCCGCGAGTACCAGTACCGCGGCACCGGTCAGCATCACGGACCGGTCCGCCACCCGGTCCAGGACACGCGGGAGGACGACGGCGACCAGCAGCGTCCCCGTACCGGACGCGGCCAGCATCCAGGCCACGTCGGATTGGGTTCCGTCGAGCACGTCGCGGACGTAGTTCACGGTGTTGACGACCACGATGGAGCCGACGGAGGCGACCACGAGGTTCAGTGCCATGACACCGCGCAGACTCGGAGTGGCCGCGAACGTGCGGATCCCCGACATGACCCGGTCCCAGGCGTTCGTGTGCGAGCTGGGGCGCGCGTTGGGGATGCGCGTGGACAGGACCAGCAGCGCGGACACCGCGAACCCGACGGAGGTGCCGAGGAACAGCAGGTTGAACGACATGAAGGTCAGCGCGACAGCCGCGAGCACGGGGCTCAACAGGCTCTCCATGGTGGAGGCCACCTGTGATGCCGACAGGGCTCGGGTGTAGTCGGCCTCCTTGGTCACGATGTCGGGGATGACCGCCTGAAAGGTCGGGGTGAACGCCGCCGACGCGGTCTGGAGCACGCCGATGAGGACGTAGATCTGCCACACCTCGGTGACGAACGGCAAGGCGATCACCACCAGCGCGCGCACCACGTCGAGGATGGTGAGGAACAAGCGCCTCGGCAGCCGATCGACGTAGGCGGCCGCGAGCGGTGCGACGACGACGTAGACGACCATCTTGATCGTCAGCGCGGTGGCGAGAACCGCACCGGCACGCGGACCCGCGAGCCCGTACGCGAGCAGCCCCAGTGCGACGGTGGCCAAACCGGTGCCGAACAACGCGATGATCTGCGCGCTGAACAGCCGCCGGTAGTCGCGTATCGCGAACAATCCCATGTCCGTCTCCTTCCAGGCAGCTCCCAGATACCCCCGGCGGGTATACACAGCGCACTGTTTATATAGGGACTGGGGGTATGAGTCAAGAGCCGATCGGCGCTCAGGCCGCAAATACCCCCTAGGGGTAGTGAGGGCTGAAACACATTGAACTTCGATCGCATTGGTGACACTGTTCCTGACATCGGACAAGACACCCCCCTGGGGTATGCGAAAGGGGATCACGATGAACACGGGAACGCACCACGCACACGGCCACCACGGACACGGCGGCGCGGGCGCCGTCGCGGAGGGGTTGCAGATCGCCAAGGACGGCTACGTCCTCGTTCCGGAGACACTTCGGCTGACAGCCGGGGAGGAGGTCGACTACCGGTTCCGGATTCTCGGGAAGGACGGCGCTCCGCTGACCGCCTTCGCCGAGACCCACGAGAAGAAGATCCATCTGATCGTCGCCCGCCGGGACCTCACCGGGTTCTGGCACCTGCACCCCGCCGAGCTGGGCGACGGTGTTTGGACAGTCCGGCTGAACCTGCCGGAGGCGGGTGAGTACCGGGTGTTCACGGACTTCTGGCCGGAGGGCGCGGACAAGGGACTCACGCTCGGCGCGGACCTGGCCGTGGCGGGCACCTACGAGCCGCGCCCGGTGCCGGAGCAGGCCACCGTCTTCGAGGTCGACGGCTACGAGATCGGCATCAAGGGTGACCTGCGGCCCGAGGAAACCAACCAGCTGGTGCTCGCGGTGCACCGCGACGGTGAACCGGTCACGGATCTGCAGCCCTACCTCGGCGCCTACGGGCACCTTGTCACGCTGCGACTGGGCGACCTCGCATACGTCCACGTCCACCCCGACGGCGCCCCCGGCGACGGCGAGACACAGCCGGGCCCGGAGATCGCCTTCCAGGCCCACGTTCCCGGCCCGGGAACCTACCGGCTGTTCCTGGACTTCAAACACGAGGACGTGGTCCGCACCGCCCAGTTCACCGTCGTCGCCGAGTAGCCCGCAGGGGTACGGCATGTTCTGTTGCCGCATTTGTCCACGCCGGTCCGTTTCCGCAGATGCCGTGGGCCGGTTCGGTCAGTGGTGATTCGTCGAACCGCCTCCGCTGAGCAGGTCCACGCCGACGACCTCGCCGCGGTGACCGAAGGCGAGCCATGCCTGCCCCCAGCCGTGCGCAGCGCCCCCTGGTCACCGTTCTGGCGGCTGGGGCTGCTGCGCATGTCGCCCGGCCGGCACGACGCCCTCACCGAATCACCGCCTGTCGAATGTTGCGCCCGGATCAGGGGCGGGTGAGGTCCGGCGCTGTCCCTGCTGCCCACGCCCGCTCCTGCGGCGGCGCGGGGCCACTGCGGGAGCGGGCGTGGCGGCATTCACGCGGTCTTCCCATAGCGGTAAGGACTCCTCCATTGAACACCGGAAAGTTTCCCGCACGCCCATTAGCACCAGCCGACGTTCCACCGGTCGATTTGGTATGACATGCCACCTCCCCAGAGAGTTGCCCAGATCTGAAGCCCACCGAAGTCGTGAATGTCGTATAGACCCTGCCCTTTGTTAGCGAACCGAAGGATCACACCGTGGTACCACAGCGGCGTGTTGTCCTGGATGATGCACTGGTAGCGCTCCTCGCGTGGGGACGCCGATACTTCAGTTCCACCAAATCCCACAGCGGCCGCACATACGAGACCAGCGATAAGAATTCTTGTCACGACAGACATGTTTCTCCTTGGATTCCCTCGCCTCCGAATGAAGGTGAGACCATGCCTATCGCGACGTATTCGGGTGAGTGCAAGGTAGATCCCGGGTGAGTCTGCCTTCACCGGGACCGAGCAGGGTTTCCACGAGTGCGGCGGATTCCTCTTCGAGGTCGACCTCGAGTGCACCCGCGATATCGACCAGCTTGTCCGCCGTGGCCTTTACGGCGGCAAGGTTTCCCGCTCGGTGCTCCACGTGAAGAAGGTCGCGATAGAGGAGTTCGCTCACTGGGTCGGCGAGGAGGCCTCGCAGGATCGCGCGCCGGCCCGCGGTTAGGTCACCGGCTTTCTGGCAGGTGTCGGCCAGAGCGTGGGCGACGTCGACGATGGCGTCGATCATTTCTCGCTGGTGCCAGGAGTTCCAAGCGTATCGGCCTGGGCCGATGTTGCTGAAGGGCATGCCGCTGACAAGTTCGAGCGCTGCTTCGAGGCGAGCCCGCTGATCTGGTCCGCCATGGTTCGGATCGGGCCTGGCGAGTTGCCGGAACTGATGCCAGTCACTGGTCATCGACTTCGACAGGCGGTAGCCACCTCCGTTGGCCTCGAGATTCGGGAGGTAGAGGTCGCCGTTTTCGTCGTGGCCGAGCCAGGTCCGCAGCCGGGAGATGTACCCCTGGCGGGTTGCCGCCGACCAGGGACGGGTGTCCGTCCCGAGCTGTCGCGAGATTTCGTCGGCGGTCGCGCCTGGGTGAAGGAGCAGGAACGCAGCGAGTTCCGTGAGCCGGTTGATCTTCTTGCCTTCGACCTTCGTCGGGTCGACGTTGTGCAATCCGACCGGTCCGAGGAGTCTCAGCTCGGGCCCAATTGCCGATCGCGGTTCGAATGGAACATCTGGATAGTCGTCTGCGGGCACCTGTTCGGCCTTGACCTCGGCAGTCAGTGTCGCGATGAGTTCTTCTGCCTGATCGACGGTCAGGCGCTGAAGCTCGACTTCGACGCCGAGGTCGTGGATCACCGTGGACTTCGCGGAAACATCGACCTTCCAGCCATCCGGGGCCGCCGCGCCCGCGGCAACCACAGCAGCAAGGCACTCATGCTGCTCCACGTCGAAAGGATCAGCGGACAGGATGACGGCCGTTGACAACTCCGCCCCGGAGAGCTCGTCCGCCGAATTGAAGTGACGGAAGCGCTCTGGATTGTTCGCGGCGGTTGAATGACCGAAGCCGACCATCGCCACGGGGACGGACTTGGACCAAGCAGACGTCGCCAGTTCCCAGGCCATGGCCAACAGGACAGGCTCGATTTCTTCCTCAGCGCCGTCGAGCGTGATCGTGCCGATCTCCGCGAGGTTGACCATGACAAGGTCACGGCGAGGATCGTGGCCGACGGTGACAAGCGCTGGATATGGTGCCGGCACGCTACCCAGCTCATTTACATCTAGCGACTCGGTGAAGGATTCGCTGTTTTCGTGCGGGTACAGGACCACACCACGGCTGCCTACGACCGCGGACCGGACGGCGGGCAGCGAGGTGCCCTCCTCGCGGGTGCGATAGGCGAGACTGCGTAGCGCGACGTCGAGAGCTTCGGCGGTGGCAGGTTCTTCGGATTTCCTGAGTGCGGTCTCCAGATCTGTGGGCGGTGGGCGGCGGATGCGTTGTCCAGGACGACGACGGCGTTGAGCGAGCATCCTGTGCCGCGCGAGCCTCGCCAGAACGCCGGCGGCAAGAAGCCCTCCGAGCCCGACGGCGACGAGGGGTACGACGCTGTCGTCGCTCTCAGGAGCGACCTCGACGGGCGCCGGAGCAGGGGGCGGCGCTGGCACTCGCTCCGGCAAAGGCGAAGTCGGTTCCGCGGGCCGGGCAGCTGGCGGTGCCGGCTCTGGCCCACAGCCAGGTGGAGCGATCTGAGCCGAAGTCGAGCCTCCAGACGCTGCTCCCCCACCGTGTGCAGGCGTTGCCGCTCCGGGAAGTTGGAGGACATCGCCGGGATAGATCCGATCCGGGTCGTCCAAGACCCGGCCGCCAGGCAGTGGCCGACCTCGGTTGAGTTCGAAGATCTCGACGTACCGGGACGCGGAGCCGAGGTGCTTCTGAGCGATCTGAGTCAGCGTGTCACCTGCGCCGACGACGACTTCGACGCACTGCGACTCGGTAGGCAGCGCGAGACGCCAACCGGGCTTGATCAAGTCGACGCTTCGGAGAGCCGCCCCGTCTGCCTGACGTCGGCCCCGGTTCAGATTGAAGATCTCCTGGTAGCGACTCTCGTCGCCGAGCTGCTCAGCCGCGATGCTCATCAGCGAGTCGCCGGGAACAACCGTGTACCCGTCGGCCACCGGAGGATCGGCGTCCTCCGCGGCCTGGGGGCTTCTCTGTTCGGAGACCTGCGGGGCGACGATGCTGGCCGGGGCAGCAGGCTGCGACGCCTCCGCAGCCGTCGTACCGACCACCAGACCGAAGAGGACACCGGCTACGAGTCGTTGAGCCCAGCGGAATCCGGGCAATCGCGGCGCTGCTACTCCATGCGCGAGTGCGACGCATTCGAGCACGACGGCGACGACGAGCTGCAACCAGGCGATCACCCCGGCCACCGCCACCACGAGCAGGAAGACCTGACCGGTGTCTCGCTCGGTGATCCAGCCGACGACATCGGGGAAGGCCGGCACGTGGTCTGGCAGGAATGCCGACTTGAACGTCCAAAGGAGGAGCGGTGGCCCGACGATGAGCAGAGCGAGTCCCATGACTCCGAGGAGGATTCGCACGAGCCTTCTCATAGCGATGCTCCCTATCCGTCGGAGACCAGATCGGCGGCGCCGTGGCCGCGCACGGAGAACTCGGATACTCCGATGATGCTGAGGAAGATGGTGGTTCTGGTGATCGTGGTGTCGACGACGATTCGGTTGCCCTGTACGGCAACGGTTCCGGCAGTGCCCGTCGCTGCTAGGTAGCGCTCTGCTTCGGCGACGGCTTGCTGCGGGTTGACGTCTGCGACCTGGCCGGTGGCAAGAGCCTGAACGCGGAGTGCCTGTCCAGCTGCACGCGCGGCTTCCTCGGCGACCGACGTCGCCTCGGAATGGGCTTGGGCCTTGCGACTGCCGTCCACCGCCCACCCGACCGCGATGATCAGGGCGATACTTAATCCGACCAGCCACACCGAGACGGACCCGCGTTCACCACGCAAGCGGATCATCGACGGGCTCCGTAGCGATCAATGGGTGATCGGAACTCGGAAGCAGCGAGTCGGGAACCCGGGATCATGAGATCGCCGAACGTGATCTCACAGCTGATGGTGGCGATCACGTAGCCGGTCTCGCCCAGCGGCTTGCCGAAGTCTCGAGCATCGACAGCAATGTTGAGGTTGTCGCAGTTCAAGCCCTGCTGAGCGATGACAGCTCGCGCCCGCGCCTCGGCTACCGACGCCGCAGCATGGCCGTCGCGGGCAAGGGAAGCCGCGCGTGCGGCAGAGCGAGCTGCCTCGTCCACCGCGGATTCCGCAGTGATGACCCGCATCCCGACCAGCGCGAGTCCGAAAAGGACGATCAGAGCCGACACGCCGATCACGACTTCGATGTTCACATCGCCGCGATCCCCACGCTTCATGGTGTCAACTGCTCGATCGGCCCAGACGCACGCTGGCTCACCGAGAACCGCGCGAACGGTATGAGCGAGGCGGCCTCGGCACTGACGATGACGGTGACGTTCCGGCCGTCGCTGGAGGCATCGGCGTTCACATTGGACAGCCAACTGCCGGTCACCCGGCTGACATAGTTCTGGGCGTGATGTTCAGCGGCCGCCAAGTCGACGGGCGGCAGCCGCTCGGCGTTGACGCCGTCCCGCGCCGCTTCCAAGGCCACGTTCCGTCCCAGGAAAAGCACAATGACTTGCAAGACTAACCACGTGACCAGGAGAAGTGCTCCCAGGCCGAGGATGGCCGACACGTTCTCGTCGCCGCGCTCGCCGGTCAGCTCGGCGGTGCGGCGCCGGAGGTTCATTGCCCTCCGATCAGTGGGAGCTTGCCGTTCACGAAGGCCGTGACCGCCCCGGCGATCGCGGTGGCCAGCACGAGGCCGAGTACTGCGTAAATGGCTTTGGTGATGTTCTCGTCGCCGCGCTCACCCTCACGGGCAAACTTCGCTCCGCGCTTCTGCAAGGCGGTTCCGATCGTGAGTACGGCGATCTGCAGGTGAGCCACCGCTGTTTTGAGCATGGACTTCTCCTCTGTTTCAGGTACCGAGCATCGTGAAGATGCCGGGGAAGGCGAGAAAGACGATGAACGCCAGGCCCATCACGGCGATCGGCATGTCCATCCGATCCGAACGGATCGACGAACCGGTCTTCTGGTCCGCCAGGCCTTGCTGGGCAATCGATGCCGCTTTCGACCGCAGGGTGTCGGCGATGCTCGCTCCGCCCTCGCTCGCGCTGGTGATGATGTGGCCGAGATCCCTGAGTTCACGGACACCCAGCTCGTCGGCGAGGCGCTCAAGACCCTCCCACGGCATCCGGCCGCGCAGCGACGCTTCGTTCATCGCCAGCCGGATCCTGTGGAACGCCCAGCCTTCACCCAACGAAGCCGGGTAGCGCATCGCTTCGACCGGGCCGCGGTCACCGAGACGCCCGAGCGCGACGAGGTGCGCGTAGGCGACCAGAGCCCCTCGGAACGCGGCCCGTGCTTTCTGGGCCTTAGAGCGCAGCAGGAGCCGCGGAAGCGTCCAGCCGAATGCCGCCGTGCACAGCGACATCAATCCTGTCAGGACAACGGGTGCCCCAGCGCCGACGACAGCAAGTACGACGCTCGTCAGCGGAACCGCCAGGGCTCCTGTGGACGCATAGCCGATGCGTTTCAGCATGAAGGACTCGCGTGTCTGGCCGACAAGGTCGAGATCTGCGGTTGGCGTCCTCGCTCCGCAGCGGTCGGCGACCCGGATCACGGCTCGTAAGGCCGGATTCAGCGACGAGCTGTCCGAAACGACAGGCGGACCGTTCAGGACATCGCTTAGCCGGAGACGTCCAGGCACGCATGCCGCGACGATCAGTGTCGTGCCACCGGCGATTCCCAGCGCCAGCAGGATGAGTTGGCCGAGCGTGCTCATGTCCGCCGCCGAGTCCGTGCGGAGAGGAACCGGGCTGCCGGCGGCTCGAGGCCCAACTGACGCAGCCATACCGCGGAGGCACCTACCAACCCGAGCACCACAGCCAGGACAACCTGCCCGACCGGCGTGGCATAGGCCGAGGTGTACATCGAGCTACCGAAGAGAGCGATCCCCACGAACATCGCCGCCCAGATGCCGAGCAGGACCCGCGCGGTAGACCTCCTCCGGGCCCGTTCGGACTCCGCGGTCCGGCGAGCGACGATGTCCTCGGCAACCTGGCGAGCGAGCGCACGCAGCAGGCCGGCGACCCCTGAACCTTGGCGGTATGCGACGCAGAGGCCGGCCACGGCGGCGTCTCCGATCTGGTCGTCGATGTCGTCGGCGAACTCGAGCAGGGCTTCCTGTACGTCCCAGGTCCGCAGGCGATGTGCCAGCGTGGTCAGCTCGCGGGCGAGGCACGTCGGCGCTTCGCGAGTGGAGCTCTGTATGGCGCTGACGAGTCCAGTGTTGCCCGCCGCCATGACGTCGCTGAGACGACGCAGCCAGCTTTCCAGGGCTTCTAGTCGCTCGATGCGCTGCTTGGCGATCGCTCCCGCTGAGAAGAGCCAGGGCAGGAAGACGATGAAGACCGTGATGGCCACCCCGGCGATCGGCCAGCCGGAGACGAGCCAGACCAGAGCGCCGGCTGACAGTGCGAGTGGTCCTCGCCAACGGAGGCCACGATGCCGCCGGAGTGCCTTTGGCTGGAAGATAAGCCTTCGCCGTTGGCCGACACCGAACGCTCCGGCGACGACGAGCGCCAGACCGCCGACGAGACCGACGCTGAGCAAAATCAGCACGAGTTCAGGCATGGGCCCACTCCCCATCGCTGCCACAGGTCAGCCAGTTCCGGTCGAACCCGGCGCGCTCGTAGTCCTCGATGTCGGTCGGCAGATTCCCGGTAGGAACCGACCGGCGACCTGCAGCACGTTGGAAGAGATATGTCCGCGCTGGTCGCCCATACTCACCGGCCTCGACGGAGACGATCTCGGCAACGTAGCGATCGAGGCTATTACCGTCAGCGACGAGCTCCACATGCACGATGAGATCGATCGCATGTGCCACGGTTTCGTGCGCCAGCTCGGGTGTCCATGCCGAGTTCCCCTCAAGGCAGAGGCGGGCCATTCGGTTGATGGCGTCCCCCGCGTTGCGGGCGTGCATGGTGGAGAGCGAGCCCGATCCGCCCGTCGAAAGCGCGTCGAGCATCGGGATGATCTCGCGACCGCGGACCTCGCCCACGATCGTGCGCGTGGTGTGCATGCGCAGCGACTGCCAGACCAAGTGCGACAGGTCGGCGACGGTACTGCCGGACCGCTCCGAATTGCCGATCCGTTCCTCGAACGCGACGACGGCCGGAAACCGATCGCGATGCCGGTGCAGGCCGAGTTCGAACTCGGTCTCCAGTGTCGCGAACCGTTCGTCCGGAGGGATCTCCCAGCAGAGGGCCCGCAGAAGCGTCGTCTTCCCCGCCCGCTGCCTGCCGCACACGACGATGTTCTTCTCCGCTCGCACCGCCGCGCGGAGGAGTGCGAGTTGCGCCGTCGAGATCATCCGCCGCTTGCGGAGGTCCGCCAGCCCGGTCTTGGACAGCCGATGCCGCCGGATGGAGACATGCG
Organism: Amycolatopsis roodepoortensis; assembly: GCF_024628825.1. Lineage (NCBI taxonomy): Bacteria > Bacillati > Actinomycetota > Actinomycetes > Pseudonocardiales > Pseudonocardiaceae > Amycolatopsis > Amycolatopsis roodepoortensis. The sequence goes on along the minus strand of NZ_CP102415.1, from coordinate 7,273,384 downwards.
GACGGTCACTGACCTCGATCGTGGCGGCCAGGCGTTCCCCGCCCGGTAGCTCCATGTTCAGCAGCGGTGACGTGCTGTTGATGGACCGCTCGGTCCGGCCGTGACGGGCGGCAAGTCGCTGCAACCAGCGAAGCAAGGCATCGTCGGTCGGTGCGATCCGGGGTGCCCGCATGACCGTGCCGTCCGCGTAGGACAGCCAGACGGGCTCATTGCCGATGATGTCGATGTTCTCGACGCCTTCGTCCGCCAGCAACGGTTCCAACCGTCCCAGGCCGAACATCTCCGCCATCACTGCCTGCTTGACGAACCACTCCTTGCCGGGATCAAGGAACGGCCTGCCTCGGCCAGCCCACTCCTTGATCGCAGCCGAGAGGACTTCGTCGATCAGTTTTCCTGCGAGCGCACGCTCGAAACTTCCCGATTCCGGCTCGCTATGGCGTGCCATCTCTTCTTCGACCTGCTTCGCGAGAGCCTGTTGGACACGATCGACAAGCTCGTCCGCTCCCGCGAAGTCCTGCTCAACCAACATGGCGGTCCCCCTCGCCAGCAGAGGCGGCAGGCCGCGGAACGGAGGGCGGTGGCGGCCTCCGCACGAGCTCACGTCGTGGCCTCTCTTGCCTGGCGGGTGCCTGCTCGGGAATCGCCCGCCCTCGAAGCCTTCGCGACCGAGTGAAGGCTCGCTTGCCGATTTCGAAGCCGAGCTTCCGGGACGTCTCAAGCAACGACGAGGTCTCGAAGCGTTTTCCTGGCCTGAACGTGTCCGTGAACTGCGTGGCGGAGGACGGATCCCACGGCATCTCACCGACAACCGGCAGACCGAGTTTCGCGAACTGCCTCTCGATCTCCTTGAGTGGAAACCCAGTGGCAGCAGCCACAACAACGACCACCAAGCCGTCGTCCGCTGTACCGAGCAGGCCGATCTCCTCGCGAATCAAGTCCACAGAGGACGCCAGAGCTCGGAGCGAATGCCGGTCGTTGCGTACGACCAGCACCGTCAGGTCTGCGTTCCCCAGGACGGCATGCGGCATACCGCGAGAACGGAGCCGACCACAGTCTGCCAGGACGTCGACCGACTCCCAGGTCCGGAACGCCAGCGCCAGTCGCTGCCATTGCAGGCTTTCCGCGATCCGAGTCGTTTGCGGCCCAGGCAGGAGGAAGTGTCGTCCGGTGCCGTCCGGCAGCGTGATCGCCTGCTGCCACAACGCCTGCGGCAACGGCATCGTCCGCGCGGCCAGCATCGCCTCGAACATCCCTCGGTGGCCGAGCGAACCGCCCGGGTCGAACACCGCCAGCGCCTGGCCGCCGGACGGATCGCACTCCGCGGCGACGGCGTGGCGCGGCCAAGCCCACGTCAAGGCCAGCGTCGCGGCCGACGTTCCCGGACTTCCGCGTAGGGAAGTGAATGTGATCAGCATGGTTCGCTCAACTCCCCGGCAGCAGAACGATCGCGACCGTGCCCACGGATCCCTTGGTCGCGAGCTTCGGGCCCTGGTGCTCGGCCACGACGACGTCGACAACGCGGAGTCCGGTCTGATCCCGCTCCCCGACGCGGACGACCGTCCCTTGCACCGGTTCCCAGGTTTCGGTCACTGCGCCGCTCTGGCCGGAAGGAACGAGGAGAACAGGCTTCAACGGCTCCAGCGGAGTCGCCGGGAGCTGAGCCGGCTTGACGGCGATACCCAGCAGTTGCTCTCCCGGCCTTGGCGGGAGCTCTCCTTCAACGGCCTGCGCGGTCAGCACGCTCCCCGGCCAGAGATTCGTCGTGGCCTTCCGCCCGATGAACTGCGACCGGTCCTTCCACAGCACTGGCGTGAGGCCAGGATCAGGTCGGACCTGGACCTCCCGCACGGAGTTGTCGAGTACGACCTGCCCAAATCGGACAGGAGCAGCGACACCGACCGCGGCGATCGTCGTGTCGACGTTCCGGTAGATGAAGACGGTCCCGGTCGCGCACAGCGCAGCCAGTACGAGACCCACGAGGATCAGCAACTTCGAGGGGCGCCGTCGAAGTGGCCGGACCTCCGGCGCGAGCGGCGGCTTCTCGAGTTGAGCCGAGTCATTCATGGCCGTCCTCCCCGGAGTTCAGCGTGCGGATTTCGCGGACGGGCAACCTGGCACTCGATGTCAGGTCCATCGCCTCGGAATCGGACATCCCACCGCCGGACCAGCTGATCTCCCAGTGACCGGTCGCCGCGATCGAGAAGGCGCCGGAAGAGGCCCTCGTCAGGTAGACGTGCCCGCAGTCAGGTGACGCGAGACCAGCTCTGTCTTCGGTGAACGGCGTGCCTGGTCCAGCGCAAGCTTTCGTCGCTCCGTCGCCCATCGACCAGGAGATGCGGGCGAGCTTGGCAGTGGCCGTCACGCTGACGGTTCCGGCGGTTGCCGTCCGGGTGACCGGACCGGTGGTGGCCTCGCTTCGTGCGCTCCACATCCACACCGGAAAGCCGATCGTGGCTCCATATGGCGAACCGGCGGGCGGCGCCAGCCTGATGTCGGGCGCGGAGAGTCCCATCTGGTCGATCGCCTGTCGAGCGAGTTCGGCGGGCGAAACCTGCGGGGCAACGGGAGCCTCAGCTCCATTGGGCACGTAAGCCACCCGAGCGTCGCCGGGATACCCACCACCGGGCCCGCCGACGCCGCAGATCATCACGACCAGCCGCCCCTTCGACGGGTCCTTTCCCGCCCACATCGGGTCGCCGCCCGCCGGCTGGGGAATCGCCATCGGAACGCATTGCGGAGCAGGTCCGGCGCGCTTCCCCAAGCTGGCTGGTCCGGTCCCTGGCTGGCCTCCCTCGCGGCCCGGCCGGCCGGGATCCGTCGCACCGACCCAGCAGGTCCCGCGCACCCCTGAGGATTGGCAACCACCTAGGCCTGGCTCCGGGCCAGCCCACGCCGCCGCGGGGTTGACCATCGCGGTCACCAGCAGGGCCGAGCCGATCGTATTCGTCAGCATGGCTTCTCCAAGGCGGCTTCGACGACCTGGACCAGCCACCGGTCGTCCAGGCTGGCGTATCGGACTACCTCGGCACGGAACTCGTACCGCCGCGGCTGGTCCGGGTTGTCGAGAACCCGCCCCTGCTCGCCCGGCTTGTCGCTGACCAGATGGAGTCCAGCCCGATCCAGGCAGTCGGTGATCTTGACCCTCGGGTCGCGCTCGTCGAGCGACACCGCGGTCACCGCAGGGGAACGCCGATAGTTACCTTCCATATGCGACGGCACGGAGGCCAGGTTCTGGATTTCCGCGAGGTGACGCGTCAACTCTGGGTCGACGAGATACTCGCCCAGCGCTGAGCGCCAGTCCTTCGATTGCGGCGCCTTCTCCGCAGCGGTACTGACGCGCCAGTAGCCTTCGTAAGCATCAAGCGCTTTCTGCTTCGCCACGTCCTCAGCTGTCGGGACGTGGCTGGATGTCGGGGGTGCCGGAGGTGTGGCCGACGTGGCCGAGGGCGGGTTTCCAGTTTCGCTGCACGCGGCCGTGGTGGCCGCGAAGAGCAAGACGATCACGAACTTGGACTTCATTTCATGCTCCCCTGAGGCTGATGATCACGGACCCACTGGCCGCGGCCAGAGCCGGACCGATGTGCTCGGAATCGACGATCACGTCGACCACGACCGTCCCGTCAGAGTCAGGTGACCCGACTCCAGCGACCCTGGCGACGAACGCGTTTCCCGCCGACGGGAGCGAGTCACAGGGCAGCGGTTGCGGCAGAGGCGACACACAGACCCGCGCATGCGGCCAAAGGGGCTGACTCGGTCGGTTGCCGGCTTCGACCCGCAGGCCGACTACCTGAAATCCGGTTCCCGGCACGCCCTCCGGTATGAGGCTGGCCGCGGCGAGGAGCGTCCCCTTCTGAAGGCCGACGACGGGCGCGCGACCGATGACAGCGGCTCGGTCGGCCGCTCGGATGAAGCGGACGTCGTGGTCAGGGACCAGGTCGACAGCGGCTAGGTCTGCTTCGGTGAACGGCTGAGTCGCGCCGACATCCCTAGCGAGCACAAGCGCGGGCACCGTCCTGTCTCTGAGGACCGCGACGAGATGGACGATGACCAGAGCGAACCCCAGGGCGACGACCACCGTGGCGAGGTTGAGCCAACGCGACGAACTCTTCGACGGCGGCCTCGGATCGGACACACGTCGTCGAGCCTTCCTCAAGCGCTCGGTGAAATCGGTGACGGTCATCCTCCGACCTCGGCATCCAGGTCGGAGAGATCCACCTGCTCGATGACGCGCCGCCAGATCCGGCACTCGTCACACCAGACGTACCGGCTCAACAGTTCTTCATCTTCTTCGCCCGCGGGGAGCTTCGCTCGATCACCGCAGTCGAGAACGTATTCGGCTGACATCCGGCCTCCCTCCGTGGACCTATCTGAAGGCGAAGGCCGGCTGGAACTGCCCGAGGCGCTTGCGAGTTCCTCGAGCGAGGGGAGGTTGTCCAGCCGGCCTTCGTTTCTTTCTCCTGCGTCGCCAGGCAGTCCGTTCCTGGCAAATCAGGAATACCGCTTTCCGGTCCGGTGAGGGCAAGCTCAACACCGGGTGAGCCTTGGCTCATCAGGGGCTTTGTCACTCGTCCGGGTGTAGGAATAAGTAGAATTGCTCGCGCGCAAGCGGTAGTGAATCGTGTTAGCTGGTCGGTATGGACGGGTGGGAAATGCCGTACCGGCACAGCGTTCAGATCGCCTTGGATCTCTTGAGAGGCAGGTGGACCGTCGCCGTCTTGGCCGGGCTTGCTCGCGGCGAAACGCAGTTCAAGGAACTGCTGGCCGCGATCAACGACGTCGAAAAGCGCACCGACCGAGATCGCATGCTGTCGAATCGAGTACTGAGCGACACTCTTCAGCGCGCTCGCGAGGACGGTCTCATCGAACGGCACGCCGCATCGGGCAACTTCGCGACAGTCTCTTATGTACTCACCCCGACGGGACGCTCGCTGCTCCGCGCCGTCCGGCCGCTGGCCGAGTGGGCTCAGGTTTATCAAGCGGACCGCCAAGCTGACGGGGCCGACCGCCGAGGCGCTTAATACGCCCTGGCGGATGACGTCCGGCGAGGATCCGGGATCAACGAACGAACCCTGTCTCGGCCCGCGTCCTTCGCCGCGAAAAGGACGTTGTCCGCCGCCACGAGCACGTCGTTGAGGGTTGCACCCGCTTCCGGATAGGAAGCTACGCCAATTGAGACACTAAGGCGCAAATCACCCAATTCGCCATCGAACCTCATCCCGCGAACCGCCTCGCAGACGCGGTCCGCGATGCCGACCGAGGCCGCCGTATCAGCGCTCGGCAGCAGAACGACGAACTCTTCTCCTCCGAATCGCGCGGCGATGTCGTACGACCGAATGTTTTCGACGATCGCCTGTGCGATCTCGCGCAGGACCCTGTCTCCGGCAAGGTCTCCGTAGGTGTCGTTTACCGACTTGAACTTGTCGACATCGATCATCAGCACGCCGATCGGCGCATGATGATGCCGAGCTTTGGCCACCTCGTTCTCCGCGAGAGTCTTCCACGTCTCCGCGTTGAGCAAGCCGGTCTTCCTGTCCGTCGTCGCCGCGGCTTCGAGCTGCCGAACGAGAACGCTGCGCGTCAGCACATACAGCGGCAGCATGACGAAGACCAGCGCGAGCGGATGCCAGACCATCAACAACGTGACCAGGACGCCGACGCACAATGTCGCGAATTCGAGGCTGTTCTCGCTCCAGCTGCCGACCAGTGTCCCGACCGAACGCTTGCCAGGCGACAACGCGATCACCCCGGCGACCAATGCCGAGTTCACCAGCCAATAGCAGACGACCACCACGGCCAGACCCAACAGGGCGCCGTCGTCGATGCGTTCGAGGGCTTGGACAGACGGGAGCCAGCGGGCCACCGCGATGGCCGAACAACAGGAGATGACCACCGAACTCGCGCTGAACACCACCCGGTAAAGGCACATACCGGACACTCGACGCCAGCTGCGCCACCACATGTGCCCATAGAGGATGACCGCGATCGCCGCCGCCAAAGCCGGCGTGACCAGCAAGGCCGCCGCGAGTGTCCAGACCGAGCTCATGTTGACGTGCGGAGTATCTGAGAACCGGCGCCGCATCTGCTCGACAGCCCGGGTCACTTCCGCCGCGAGGAGACCGAGCACCACGAGGACACCGAACCGGAAGAGATCGGATCGGTTCACCGGCGTGAACCCGTCCAGCAGAAGCGTGAAGACGACCGCGACGATCTCGACTGCCAGAACGAAGGTGATCACCCGTCCCTGCAGCGACCAGAGCTTCCACCGTGTGACATTCCAAATACGTTCTGTATCACCGGAGGCCTCCCTGGTCACATTGGAGGCCCTGACCTGCATACTTGAGTCGCTTGCGTCCCCAGGCGGTCCTCCGGCGGACGCCGTCGTCGGGGTGTTCTCAGCGGGTGGGCCGTCCAGGCAGTCCGTTCGCTGGGAGGAGGGTTCATCGATGACCAACAAGGACTGGTGATCTCGCGCGTCCTCATTCGCTGCACCACGCTCGCTCCCGGCTCGCCGCCGGGAGCGGGTAAGGGCCCAGAGCACACTGATCCCCGCCGCCGCTCCGATCACGACAGCGCCCGCGGCGGCAACAGCTCTAAACGGCCCGAGCTGCTGGGCGGCCAGCCCGCCGCCCAGGATCGCGACGCCCTGCGAACACTGCAGGCACGTCGACATCCGACCCATCACTCCCCCGCGCCGAGCATCCGGCACCAGGTCGACCACGACGGTCTGCACCTGGATGAGGAAGGCGGTCGAGACGGCACCGGACGCTGCCCAAAGGACGATCGAAGTGACCACTCCCGGTTCGAAGACACAGGCGGCGAGAGGCAGGCCGGCCACCACCGCGAACAGCAACGCGGTGAGCGGCGTAGCGGGCAAGCGAAACCGCGTGGTGAGCCAGGCACCGATGGCGCTTCCCAGCGGGTCGGCAGCGAGCAGCAAGCCGATGCCGAAGGCGGAGATCCCCAGCGCGTGTCCGTACGGCACCGCCAAGCCCTCGGGCACGACGTAGACGCCCACCAGCAGGACCAGGGCGTAAAGCAGGAACCACGTTCGGGCAGGTGCTTGCGCCGGCTGCTCTTTCTCGATGTCGGTTCGGCTGACCGACCTCGACGACACGCCCTTGAGGATGATCACGGCGCTCAGCACGAAAGTGCCCGCATTCACCAGCATTCCAAGATGCGGTTCGATCAGCGTCAGCACGAGCCCGCCGGATCCGAAGGCGACCACCTGAGCGACCTGACCGGTGAACTGCCGCACTGCGAGCCCGGCCGGGAAGTCCTCGCGTCCGAGGACCTGCGGCAGTAACGCTGACTGCGCCGCTTTGAACGGGCCCGCCGCCGCGCTGAGCACCGCGACACACCCCCACAGCACAGGCAGCGGTAGCCCTGGCAGTGCCATCGCCGCAGCGAGGACCGCGCGAACGACGTCAGTGACAACCAGGACGGCTCGCCGAGGATAGCGGTCGGCGAGACCGGACAGCAGGAAGCCGCCGAGCACGGATGGGATGAAGGTCAAGGCGTACGTCAACGCGGTCAACGCCGCGGACGAGGTCTCCTTGAACACCAGCAACGACAACGCGACCCGGGCGATCTGGTCGCCGCCGATCGACAGCAGCTCGGCGACCCAAAGCGCCCGGAATTCCGGGTTCCGCAATGGCACGGCAAAGCCGGCACGGCGGCGCTCCGCCATATCCGTTCCCCCTACACGCAACTCCCAGGCGACAACTCAGCATGCGGTCGCGCAGTCACGCTCCCGCCGGACTGACCATGCCGGGTCGTTCGTCCCTCTCCCGAAACTCACGGTATGCCCGGAGTGTCGTCAGGTGACCACGATCAGCGACTTTTCGCCCGTTTGTAGTACCTGACTACCCAAGGTGATCAACTTGTGAGTTGCCTGGTCAGGGGAGCTTTCGAGCGACGATGACGCCGCCGCGGCACGAGATCGTGAACTCGCCGTACCGGTCGATATGCCGGACGAGCAGCTCTTGTGCACGGTCGATCGTCGCCTCGAACGGAACGCCGCCTTCGTCAGCCCAAGCCCGATACGAACGGAGGTGCGCAAGCACAGGATCGGGCTCGCGGACAGTGATCACACCGGGAAGGTCGACCGTGGTGACCTGCTCGAAGTACGGTTCGAGGAGGCGAGGCGCGTCTTCGAGCGCGAACCGTTCGCTGAGCGCCACCCGCCTCGGCCCGTTGTCGATGCCGAGGACGTCGCCGGCGGCCGCTGACCAGAGGTCGTCCAGCTCGCCCTTGTCGCTGTGCGCGTTCGTCGAGACGAACGCGAGGCCGCCGGGAACGAGCGCCCGGCGGATCTCTTCGAGCGCCGCAGGCAGGTCGGCGACGTGGTACAGCATGTGCAGCGCCAGGACGACGTCGAACCGTCCTGACACGAAGGGCAGCGCCGCCGCGTCCGCCGCTACGGTCGGCTGCGGCAGGGGCGCCAGGATTCCCGGCGAGATGTCAGCTCCGATGACGAGCGCCTGCGGACGCTCACGCCGGATGCGGTCGAGGAACTTCCCGTTCCCGCAGCCCAGGTCGAGCACGCTCGTCGCCGATGGCGGCAGATGTTCGAGGACGATGCCGGGCAGGTCGTAACGCGGCTGCTGCCAGCTGTACAGCGACTGCCGTGCGGCGAGATCGGCCTCGTCCTTGTACGCACTTCCAGCGAGCTTGGCACGGCTCGTCGTGTCCACGCCCTCAGGTCGCGACGTCACTTCGTGACCACCGTCGATCCCGGCGGAAGGGCGGGTGGCGGCGCGCAGAACTCCCGGATCTCGTTGCGCAGCCCTTTGGCGCGAGCCGTTGTGAGGTACTTCGTGGAGCTCAATCGATCTCCGATGTCGCGGGCCCTCTTGACGATGCTGGCCGTTCGACGCACCTGAGGCGCGGCGAGAACGGGAACCAGGAACGACTGCGTGGCGTCGAGATCGCCCAGGACCATATGTGCGCCAGCCAAGTCGAGGCGGGCAGCGAAGATGTCTCCCGCGGAACGATCGGCGGGGGCCGCCGCCTGATAGACGTCGAGCGCGAACTGCGACTTTCCGATGGCCTGTTTCGCTAGTGCCGGACTGCTCTTCAAGGTCAGCAGAGTGGTTCCGGCGTACACCGACTGCTTCGCCGCGGGAAAGGTGAAGACGCCGGAGTACTCGTCCATGGTCGCGTCGGCGCGCGCGGTCTCCGCGACATCAAGCGCGGTCAGCGTTCCCTGTTCGTCACCGCGTGCCGCGCAGGCCCGCGCTTCAAGACTCGCCAGACGAGCTCCAGTCGTTCCACGGGGCCGGAACAAAGCACCTTCCCGTGCCCGTTCGACAGCGTCCTCGAGCCGGTCATCCCAGTAGGCGATCAGGCTCTGGAGCGCCTTGATCCAGCCGAGCATGTCCTGATGTCCGGCGAGTTTGGCGTACAGCCACGCGGTCTGCGCGTGGATGTCGGCGGCGCGGTAGTCGCCGAGGTCTAGCGACACGTGTGCCTGCAAGCCGCCGAGCCTGCTCGCATGCAGATAGAGGTCACGAAGCTGGTTCGGGATCCGGTTGCTGTCGAGCAGCCGGAAGACCTCGTGCCGTAGCTCACGAATTTCAGCGAAAACGTCGACCAGCGGCCGGGAGATGTAAGCCGCGGCGATCCTGCGGATCTCGGAATCGAACTGCTCGACGGCCTCGTTCGTCGTTCCCGAAGACGCGATCATGCGCGCAGTCCGCGCGGCATCGCGTGCGTCCTCGGCGACTGCCTGCCGGCTGAGCTCAGCATCTTCAACCCCTTCTGGCGAACTGGTCAAGACCGTAACTCGCCCCGTGCGACGACGAACCTGTTGCTCCTCCTTGGCTTCACGCCAAAGCGCACACAGCCACCCTGCTGCACCAAGGGCCTGATCGAGCGCTTCGACGAGGTTCTGCGACGGAAGATTTCCACCGGCCCGCTCGGCCATGGAGACGTAGTTCCGGGTGTAGCCCACCCGCTCACCCAAGCCGGACTGACTCAGGTCGGCCGCGCCCCGGAGCCGCTTGATCTCCCCAGCGAGACGAGCTTGCGCCGTCTCGGCGGTGACACTCTCGTCGGCCATGTGGTCTCCGGCTCTACCAGGGGGTAAATGAGGGTAAATACCAAACGTAGCGACGTTACCCCGTTACGTAACTATACCGTCCACGCCAGAGTGGTGAAAGTCCAGGAAAACCACCCGCGTCCGGAGGTCAGCAATGACGACAACCGTCTGCAAGAACTCGATGCGCCGCCATTCGAAGCGCCGGACGCCGTTCTGGCCGACCAAATCGCGAGCCAACCGATCACAGGACCCTGAACCCGGCCAGTTGTATAGCTTGCTGACGCTGTATCTCGCCGTACACGCGCCTTTCCCCGACACCGACCCGCTCCACGGCCGATGCTCGTGCTGCGGACAGGTCTGGCCGTGCGTTTCCGTCCGGCTGGCCTACCGGCTTCGCGAAGGCTTCTAAGCGAACGCCGTCCAGGAGGCCGCCATGTCGATGTTCTGGTCCGTCAGCGCTGCCGCAGTCACCGTCTGCCTGATCTGGCTCATCGTCAGCCATATCAGAAGGCGCCGACGAATCCACCTGTTCCGAGGGCAGCCGTACTGGTCGGCTTTGGCGATCGTCGCCAGGGTCAGACGGCAGCGAAAGGATGAGGAAATCGAATGGCCTTCGGCCGAGCCTGAGGTGCTGAACGACGAGCCGACCGAAGTCATCGTTCTCCCGCCACAGCCACGGCCGTACCTGGAAGCCCTACTTCCGCTGTCACAGGGAACCAGGAGGCCGTAGGCGGCTTACCGAGAAGCTCGAACAAGACTTACCCATTCCCGTGACGACGCCGAGGCGGGTGACCCGGTCATGGAAGAACCACCATCGATCCGGTCATGGAACTGCGTGATCGTCGACAGCGACAGCCCTTTGGGCAAGGTCGCATCCGCGGTATGCGACCTGACCGCACATCTGCCCGACCCCGACGTCACGTTCCTCTGCTCAATCTGCTTCGGCCAGCAGTGGCCGTGCGAACGGTTTGACGTCGCGGCAAGGGAAGTGCTCGCCGCGCGGCTCTCGTTGGCAGCTCTCGTCCCTTCCGAACTCCATCACCGACTCTGGCCACAAAGTCCTCAGTGGCCGTGACCAAGCCCGACTTGAGAAAGTGATCCGTCGTGTTCAAATCGGCACCTCAACCAACCGCACGATCTAAGCGTGCCGAGGAGTCAACAGCCAAAAGCCGAGAGCTCGGTGCCGCGTTGCGGTGCGCACGAGAAGCTTCCAACTTGGCTCAAGTCGATATCAGCCGCCCATTCGGCTGGGGAGCTCCGAAGGTCTCGCGCTTGGAGAGCGGACAGCGCGGAGGCTCTCCTCTGGACATCGTCACCTACCTGGCAAAAGCCGGGACGGAACCGGCCGAGTTCGATCGCCTGAGGAAGTTGGCCGAGTCACCGGCCAACGGCTACGACCTCCAACGCCACCCGGAGAACATGCCCGATCTGCTCCCGACCTTCGACTTCCTGCACGCGAGCGCCAAGACCATGACGTTCTACGAACCACGGCGAATCCCTTCCTTGCTGCAGAGCGAGCAGTACGCGGAAGTGACGCTGCGACACAACCGGAACCCCAAGGATCCACTCGTGAAGGAAGCCGTGCAGGCACGGCTCGCGCGGCAGGAAGTACTCAAGGGTGCGAGGTATGGCTTCGACGCCACCTTCTACATTGACGAGATCGCTCTCCACGACCCGACGATGCACAGCGTCCTGGATGAACAACTCCTTCAGTTGGTGATCACCTCCACGGTCCCGCACTGCCACGTGCATATCATTCCCTCCGACAGCTTCGACGAAGACCTTCAAACGGCATTCGGTTTATTCAAGGACTACGACGACAACTCGGTCCTCGCCGTTCACACCGCCACTGCGATGTTGGTACTCGAAGAGGCCGAAGACATGGTGCCGTATCTGCGGAGGCTCAACGAACTCCGCGAGATTGCCCTGACCGAGAAGGAATCCACAGAAATGATCAACTCGGCAGTGCGCCTGTAAGAAATTGCACCACGTCTATTGACAGCCTTTCTGCTATAGACATTTCAACCGGAGCAACAACCTCTTCGCCAGCAGACCCGGCGAACCACTGTGGATCTGGGTATAGCCACTCGACTGTTCACGCGATACACGCGTACCACTAGCTACCCAAAAGTAGTTCACCCAGAGGGAGGCGTGATCCGAGGTCGACGGCAGCCCGCTGATGATGAGGAGGGATCGTCAAAGGACCAGCTCAGCAGGCGTCGGCCCCGCGACTCAACCACCCAGGACGCCTTGCGCAGCGCAGGTCTCGCCCACGTAGTCGACGGCGGATTCGCCTTCACCACACCTCGGCTCTTGTGGAAGTTCAGGGACGCCATCGGCGACGTCATGGCGAGCCATGTGTCGCCACAGACCGACCTGGCCGAGGTCACCGATGGGCTCTGGTACATCGAGCGTTGCATCCGCAAGGCTCTGCGAGACGCCGCAATCAATGAGCCCAACGTGAAGAATTGGCGCAAGAGCCTCCTTCACAAAAACACTGCCGCCACGGCGCTGGGACGTGCGCGCTCCGATGCCTACGTTGGTGCGCTCAGCGTGGCTGAACTACGTGATCCCATCGAGTGGCTGTCGCTCCCGGAACTACTCGAAGTCGTACGCTCGGACAGGTTCGGTGGGCTTTTCTGGGATAAGGTCTCATGGGATCGCTTCTCTCAACAGATCGTCCCTATCCGGAATCGCCTTTCCCATATGCGTCTGCTCAAGAAGGGTGACAAGGCAACAGTCCGCAAGTGGGCCAATCTACTCAAAGAAGCCGTGAAGTGAGTATCTTCCCGCAGCAGTCATCGCGATCAGCTGACATCACATGAACGCTCTAAAACCAGGTTTTCGTGTCCTGCCGACGACGTCGGCCTCGTGATTTGTGTGCAGGTACTCAGCTCCGACGTGGCTAGATACGCTCCGCGGGTAGCATGTCCGCGTCGAGTGGCCTGAACGACTCGACCAGCCCCTCACTTTCGATGTTGGCCTGGTCCGCGATTTACTCGCTCGGTCCGTTCGACGGCTTCGGCGAAGTCGCTGGTGCCGATGGTGCGGATGGCCTGTGCGAGCATGTTCTGTTCGGAGTGCTCCGGATAGATACTGCCTGGGGCCTCAACCATGTCGCGCGTGTCCGATGAGGGCGCCGGCCAGAACCGGATAAGGAACCGCTCGACTACTTGGGTGGTCCTCGCACCCGAGCCTTCGTCGTTCTGGCGCGACGCCTTGTCTGTGGCTTGCCGGACCTCGTGACGATCTCCGGTGTGCGCCCGAACCCGGTAAAGGCCGGGGCCGCCCAGTTCGAAGTGTCCGAGGGAGTGTTCCCTGATGGTGCGCCAGATGCTGAGCCTGCCCGTGGAGAACCAAGCCAGAGCCTCGCTGCTGCTAACCCAGTCCGGGCCGGGCTGTGGCGGTTCTCCGTCCCAGTACTCGAGGTCGTGGCGACGTTGCCGAAGTCACCCCAGCCGTCGCCGGCGAACGTGGGTTGCAGCATGAACGTGTTCGTGCGGATTTTGTAGTTCCCGATCGCCACGGCGATCCATTTCAAGGTGACTTCACCACTGAGCACGGTGCCACGATACGCTTTCGCCTTCAAGCCGTAGCGTTGGCACCAAAATAGGCGATGAAAAACGTGTCCCGTTGCAGTTTCCGCACGAGCGTCTTTCTTACACAACTCCAGGAGATAATGCGGAATCTCCTGCGCCGACATCGGCTCGTCGACCGACCGGTTCGCCAGGGCAGCGGTGGCAGCCTGAAACTCAGGGCTGGCCTGCTCCCGCGAAGGTTCGTTACCCTTCGCCGCGGCCGCCGCGAACCTGCCCTCCGCCGTAACAGGAAAGGTTTCCCCTGGTTGCAAGGGGTTTCCATCCAGCCCTGTGATGACTACCCGAAGCTGCGAACCAGACGCGCCGGCCGGTTGCGCAACGCTAGCCTCGGGCGCGCCGAGTACGATAGTGCCAGCGAGTGCAGCCACCACGCCGATTCTTCGACTTAATCGTCCTTGTCTCCCGTACACAAAATCACACCCGTCGGGGGCCACGCATCAATACGCAGTCATAGCGAAATGCGGATCGCCCAGCCCCCCTCGTATGGAATGAGCAAGGTCTGCCTATCGAGAACAGCCCCTGACCGTCAAGTATGAAGCCGAATTCAGCTACACATGCACTCGGGCAGCCCACTACGAGACACTTCCGTCCGGCATCCGGGCCAATAGCGTTCCTACATACGGACGCCAATCACAGTCTGCAGGCCGCTGCGGCGAAACGCTTGCATACTGGACCGCAAGTCCGGCGAGGGCCGCACGTATCCGCCGAGAAAGTTATTCCTTAGCGGTGCCCAGCATCTGATCAAGGGGCATGACCAGCCGCCTGCCGCCCTCGAGCCCCCAACGAAGACGTGGACGAGCCACAGCCTGAGCAAAGCGGCTAGGTCGCCTTCCTTGGCCGACCGCCGCCGGCGCCCTGCCCCGGCCGCACCTGCTCCCACGTCCGGATCTCCGCTTCGCGAGCAGGCGACCAGCCAGGTGTCCGACCGATGATGACGTCTGGCTCCGGAAATGGGTGGTCAGCGGCGTAGCGGCGCCGCCACAGGGCGACCGTTCGATGCGAGACCCCGAACCACTCCCCGATTTCGACCATTCCGAGGTATCGAAGGGTCAGCCCTTCGCCGGCCGGACGGCCATCTTCCACCCGATGGTTTTCGCCGCTCACCAGGCTGAAGCTAACAGGAACCTGCGCGTCCAACCCGGACCAGCGGCATCGCGGCATGTCTCGCCTCGAACCAACCTTGTTGACTAAGTGTGCAAAGTTTGCTTACCCTGACCTTGTTCACTTAGTAATCAAGGTTTTTGGGAGGCACGATGCGACACATCAACCCCAGATCATTGACTGTTCGGAAGCGGTTCGAGAGGCGTCACCATGGCCGAGCACGCTGACGCAGCTTGGTGCCCGCCCGAGCCGCGTGAGCTTCCCGCCTTGCGCGAGCATCTAGCCGAGTACCTCACGACCTTCGCCGCTCACCTGTTCACTTCGGCGCTGATACGCGAGGGGCGAGGGACGCTTCGCCCGGTCGGTGATCCGGACATCGGCGCCGAGCTGATGCTGGCGGACGAGTACCGGCGGCTCCATCAAGCGCGACTGTTCTACGTCACCAGCGACATCACGCCCCTCGTTCACCATGCCGCCCGGAATCTTCGGGACCGCTGGGACATCGAACCTCAGGACCTGCCCGCGCTGACCGGCTTCATGCTCTTCGCCGAACCGCTGGCAACCTACGCCAGAGAAGATGGCAAGGAAGTCGCCATCGTCGCCGTCTCCTGGGGAGAAACCACCCTCATCAGCCATCCCGACGGCGGGCTCTGGCTGACGTTCTGGAGCGCCACCGACTTCGCGGCGGTCATCGCCAAGTTCCGCGCGGTGGGCTTCCCGTCGGCCGAAGCGACCCGGCTAGCGCACACACAGAATGCGGAGCTGACCTGGGACAACGAGATCTACATGCCCTGGGGAGCTACCCAAGCCGTCGTCCCCGACGAGCCCGGCGGGCGATCCCTCGATCCCACCAAGGTCGCCGCCGCGAAGACGACGATCGACTGGCTACGCGTAGTCCACGCCGGATGGATCTTCTGCCAGCCGAACGGCTTCACGGAAGTAACCGACGAGCACCTCCCAAAGACGTTGCGGAAACGGTCCGCGCGAGCCGGTCACTCCACGGACCCGGTCCGAGTGCTCTCTGTCAGCCGAAAGACCCCTCCTCGACCGGCGCGGGCCTTCGAGCCGACCGGGCGCACCGTAGGTGTCCGCTTCCCCGTCGCGCCGTTTCTTCGAAGGCAGGCATACGGACCCAACCACTCGCTCCGACGCTGGAAAGTCGTGTCCGGCCACTGGCGCGGCCCGGCTGACGCACCCGTCCGGATCGGCAAGAAGGTCAACCTGGTCGACACTCCCCCATCTGGACAACAAGGCAGGAAATCATGATCGCAGTCAAACGAACGAACCCGACCGACGACGTCATGTCGGCGGCCCATCACTGTCTCGCGGCCGAGAACTTCTTCGCTCGTGCCAAAGAGCTTTATGACGAGTTCACAGAGGTTCCGCGGAAGCGGAAAGGCTTCCATCGTCGCCTGGCCAAGAAGCTGGAGAGGTCGTACAGGACCTATCTGGAGTGGGCACGTTTCCATCTTCAGATGGCAGAGGTTATTACGCAGGGCAGCAGCCTGGTGCTGACGTACAACCGCGCCTCGTCCACTTTGGATCCACGGCTTCTCGGTACGGACGTGGCCCACGAGGTGGTTTGCTGGGATGGATTCATCGGCGGACAGCCGCGCGACGGCCGGGAACGGTGGCTACCGAAGCCGGGCGCGGCTGACGCCGAATATTGAACCGGTCAGCTCACAGCAGGTCTTTGTAACCGAGGTCCGCGGCGACGTCCTCAACGAAGTCCTCACCTGGGACGCCGGGATGTTCGTTCTCCACATCCCAGGCCGCGTCGCCGACGGCTTCGCCACCTTCTTCCAGTGCGTCGACGACCATCTCGACCAACCCACGGGCCTGGTCATCATCGAGGTCGAAACGCTGGGCCGCGTTCGATGCGGCTTGTTCGAGGTCCTGGTCGTACCACGGAGGTTCGTACATCGGCGGGCTCCTTCGCTGGTGTATTGAGCCCTCAGAACATGGCGTTCTCCCCGTGCGTTCGATTCACGCAGCCAACGTCGCGCTCAGAACGGTGGAGGCCAGCATCGGCGGCGCGAGCGGCATCCGACCGTCGCGAAGACTCCAACGCTTCGTGAGCAGACCGACCCCGGCGACCAGCGCGGCCAGCAGGTAGGAACCGACGATCCCGGTCAGGAGCCACTTCCATCCCAGCAGGCCAAGGAGCATCCCCAAGCTCGGCGCCAGCTTGACGTCGCCGGGCCCTGGATCGCCGGTGAGGAGGAACGACACCATCAGCACGCCGCCCCACACCACAGCGCCAACGAGCGCCATGGTCAACGACCGCGCCGAATCGGTGATCAGCGCCCCGGTGACCAGCGTGATGGCCATCCCCGCGGTCAGGGGCGCGGTGAGCCGATCCGGTACCCGGTGTTCGACGACGTCGACAGCGGCGGCCGGCACGCCGATCATCGCGAGGAGGGCGCCTGCGGCGACCAGGCTGGGCGGCCAAACGGCGGCAGCCGCTCCGACCATGGCGGCTGCGGTCACGATCGCGACGTAGTGGGGACGCTTTGGCGCCGTCTTAATTGTGGCGCGGAACAGCAGTGCCGATACCGCAGCCAACCCAGCGCCGAGGGCGAACCCGACGGCGAGGCGCAGGTCGATGGTCATCGAGCGGTCGGCGCCCTCAGTTGGTCCATCCGATCATCGTCACATGGGCTCGGAGACTGCGGCCTTCACATCGCTCGACCGTGTGAACGTCGTGCCCCGTAGGCCGAACCGGATCTCGGCGCCGTACCAAGAGCCGGCTTCGTTCGAACGTGCACGGCGGTAGTGCCACCCCGGATGATTCGAGACCGCGAGCCCTCGGCGGCACTCGCAGGTGGTCACGCACCACCACCCGGGCCGCACACGCAAACCCGCCTGGCCCACGGGTGGGAAGTGGCCCGCGAGCGCCCCGGTCGCCTTCGTGATGATCTCGCCGAGTGAGGAGCCGCGAACAAGCAGCTGACCGTGCGCCTCGTGGTGTTCGGCGACCCATTCGACGTCGCACAGCTGAGGTTCTGAAGTCGCATTCATACCCGAGACAAGCCCCGGTGATCAGCGGCTTGATGCGGGAAAGCTCAGTCGTGGTCGAGCGCTTCGAGGCCTTCGCGCTCGCCAGCGGGGATCGTGGTCATCCAGGTGTCGAAGTCCTGCAGGACGGCGAGCCGGCTGGACCGCGCCGGCTGCACGGTCACCGTCGCGCCACCGACAAGGTCGAACCGGAGCAGCGGGCCGTCGCGCCATGCCGCGGTGATGTGGAGCGCCCGACGTCGGACATTCGCCGGGTCGAAGGCGGGTAGCCGCGTTTCCGGGTCTTGGACTGCCGCGCTCAGCGGCCGGATCCAGAAGAGGGTGGGCTCGTCCGTGTCCCGACGTACGTGCCTGGCCAGCGCGATCCGTTGGCCGCCGTCGATGACGAGTTCGGCGCCAGGCAGCAGGTCGTCGGCCCGCTTCTGTGCGCGGCCTGCGACCAGGTTTTCGAGGACGCGCTCGGCCTCGTCGAGGTCGATCTCACGGTTCACGGGTCATCTCTCCTTTCATACCTTCAGAACGTCGTCGATCGGCTTGCCGGCGATATGCGTGATGCCTTTGGCCGTGAACATGGTGTGGATCTCGTCCCGCTGCTTCTTGCTGTCGCAGAGGATTCTCGACGGTCCTTCAGCGCCCAGCAGATCGATTCCATCACCGAACATGACCTCGTTGGCGGGGCTGGAGAAGCCGGCGATCTTGAAGGGATCTCGCGTGGACGACGCGTACTTGCCGGCCTTGGAGGGATTGACGGCCCCGTAGGTGTCCGCGTTCGCGCCGTAGTAGTCCGCGCGGTGCATCAGCCGCTCGGGTTGGTCCCACACCAGCTTCGGGCCATCATGCGTCGGTGGCGTGCCCAGCACGCGCAGGAAGACGGAACTCGCTCCCCCGGTGAACTTGTCCTGATCTTCGCTCATGCCGACACCGCGGCTCACCCCCATCAACGTCCGGCGCTCGGTGGAGGCGAGCACACCGTTCGCAAGCATCGCTTTCAGCCCCGACGCCGACGTGGCGTGGACCAGAGCCTTGCCCTTGAACGCAGTGGTCAGCTTCGGCATCGAGTTGCCGACATCGAATCGGTTCCACGTCAGCCAGCCGCCGGACCGCCGGGGAGCCGGGTCGTAGCCCGCGGTGGCGGTGAGTGCATCCCCGGTCTGGTGCCCGGTCACCTTCGCTACGGCTTCGCGCAGAACCTTCACCTTCGTCGGTAGTGCCTGTGTGTGCGCGTCCAGCTGGATATCCTTGGCAAACCGCGCGAGCTGAGCGTCGTCCAGACCAACGGCGAGGTGAGCACGCTCATGGAAGAGCTCTTGGCGCGTCATCTCCTCGAGCTGATCGCCAGTCGCGATGGCTGCCTGCACCTCGGTCTTGCCTGTCAGGTTCTGTGCCTTGACGTTCGCGGCGAGGTAGCCGTATTCGCCTTCGGCTTGGGTCATGGGGCGGTTGGCTAGGTTGAGTTGCCCGAGCCGTTTGACCACGTCCGGCCCGTGCCCCTCACCTGCGGGCGCGATGACCTCGAGCCTGCCGCGCAAGGAGAACTCCGTCGTCTTCGGCGAGTTGACGCTGTAAGGCCGGTAGACGGCCTGGAATCCATCGCCGAGGTTGATCACGTACTCCTTGCCGGCGACCTTCTCCCACCGCGCCATTCCGTTCCAGCTGGCCTGGCCCGTCTCGGAGTCCAGGGTCGGCTTGATCCGGGTCGCGTCGCGCAGGAAACCGGCGACTCGGTGATCGCCATGGTCGCTCGCGAGCACAGGCATCGTCACGGTGACGGTCGCGACGCCTTCGTGCAGGTACGGGGTGACGTGCCCAACGTTCTTCGCTGCGGCGGCCGCTGCCTCGACGTCAGCCAGCTTCGCCGCGTAGTGCGCGAGCATCGCGGAGTCCGCCGGTCCCGGACTGTCACCGATATCCGTTGCCGCGGCAGCCATCGTCGCCTTCGCGTCACTGATCTTCTGTTCCGTTGTCGACGGGAGATTCCCGACGGAGAGATCTCCCGCTTTGATGTGGTGGTTCACGCTCTTCGCGGCCGCGATGATCTTGTCGGCGAGTTCGTGCTGCTCGTCGACGGGCAGCCGGCCATGGACGACCTGCTCGACCTGGACAGGCGCCGTCTCCTTGGTGACGTTGATGGCGTCAAGCAGTTTCTCTTCTGCCTCCTCGCTCACGAGTGCGTGCAGAACGGTGCGAGGACCTTCGGCGCTGGCATAGCTCACCAGGGTGGCACTCGATGCGTGCAGATCGGTCCCGCCCACCAGAATCGGCTCACCGAAGGGCTTACCGACGTCCGGCGTATCCGGGATAGGCGTCAGCGGTTGAGCGCCCGGTTCCGTGGAGCTGTCCGCTTCGGCCGGCGCATACGCATCAGCGGCGACCTCCTCCTCAGGAGGTTCCGGCTCTGCTGCTGCCGGGGTCGAAGGCGTGATCGAGTAGCTCGTGTGAGCCGTCTTGGAGTTGGTGCCCATCAGGTCTTCCCCGCGTGATGAAGTGCCGCGGCGTTCTCCAGCTTGAGCTCACCGAGGAAGAACTCTGCGAAGTCCTTGCGCAGCTTCTTCTTGCGCTCGACCGCGTAGTCGAGGAAGGCCTCAGCGACCTGTTTCGTGGTCACCGAGGTTTCGGCGATGCCATGCTGCTTGGCCGCCCTCGCGCGCATCGCCGGAGCCCACTTCATCTGCTTCTGCGCGGCGCCGGCGTAGGCCGCCGAACGCAGCAATCCGCGCCACTCCGCGTCTGGAACCGATTCGAGGTGCTTGATCATCGAGTGGGCGGCCGCGGGGTTGACCCGGACTCCTTTGGCGAGTTTGCCCGCCTTGAAGGCGTCGTACGCCTGGTGGTAGACGGCCGTCGTGTTGTTCGGCCGGAACGACATCGACAGCTTGTCCTGGCCGTAGAACTTGAACGACTGCCCGTGATCGATCGGGACGAGACCGCCCTCCCCGGTCCGGAGGACGTTGCCGGTGTGCGGATCGTGGTTTCCCAGAGCCCAACTTGCGACGTGCAGGCGGACGATGTCGTCGACGTCGGTCTGCGACCAAGTGGAGGGGTTGCCGGACATCTCGGTCGCGCCGACGAGCATCGGCTGCACGGAGGCCGGTTTTCCGTTGATCTTGGTGGCGAATACGGGGACCACAGGCAGACCTGCACGGTGAAGTGCTCGCGAGGTAGCGGCCTCAGCTGCGATGACCGCGCCGCCTCGTGGAGTCGCTTCTCCTTTCGCGAGCCAGGTTTTGCCGTCTGGCCCGGTGTGCAGCGTCTTCGGATGTGTGCCGCCGAGATGTGCGGGTTTGCCGGCACCGAAGTCCCAAGCCGCGACAGTGGACGGATCGACCGATTTCGGCAAGGCCGAGAGAGCGGCTTTGGTCTGCTTCAGTGCTGAGAGCATCTCGGCGTGCTGACGGCCGAACGCACTCCTCGGTGCCGCCAAGATCGGCGCCTTCGTGGCCTTGGGTGGCAATGGCTTCGTGCTGTTCTTGAGAGCCACCTTCTCTTGCAAGCTGTGCTTCAGCGACGCGACCGCTGCGGTGGATCCATCGGCTTGGTGGACCAGCATCGACTTGCAGAGAGACTTCGTCGCAGCTGCGGCTTGATCGGTTGAGAGGAGGCCAGTGGACACGACGAAGGCCCGCAGGTCCTTCAGTTCCTGTTGGTCCGCCCACGGCGCGATCTCGGTGTGCGCGACTTGGAGGGTCACGTTGTGCGCGAGTGTCGGCTCGACCGGTTTCCAACCGCCCATGTCCATGTAGGCGACGCCCGCCTGGTGCGAGTGGTCAAGGAACTTGGTCATCGCCGCGATGCCGCCTGGTTCGGCGAGGCTGGGCAGGTCACCGGCACCGAGCGCCCTTTGCAACTCGGCCATGTTGGCTTCGAACGTCACTTTCGTTGCTGCGCGCTCGACGGCGAGGTGCTCGAGGTCGAGCCGTTCCTGCTTCTCGGTCGACGCACGCAGCAGCTTCAGAACCTGGTGAGCGTTGAGTACCTTGGCCTGGAAAGGCGCGACCTGGTCATGGTCCTTCGCAGCTTGTATCGCGGCGGAGAGTTCATGTGGACCGATGTCAGTGAACGCTTGGTCGACTTGATGCTTCGCTGCGGAACGTATCGTCTCCAAGTCGTCCAGCGCGGGGTTGTGGGCGGTCGCCAGCTTGTTTTCCGCGGCGATGAGAGCCGCGACGAGGTCGGGATCAGCCCACGAGCCGTTGACCTTGGCCGCCTCGACGGCACCCGCAGCCGAGTTGATCGCTTCCTGCGCCGCCTGGACCTCGGCAGCGGTCGGCGTCCAGGATGTAAATCCCGGAGGTACGCTATGGCTTGGCGTAGCGACCAGGCTCGCGTCGAGTTGCTGCCACTGCTCCAGGGTCTTGCCACCGACTGTTTCGCCGGAGCACAAAGCCACGAATCGGTTGATAGCGACGCTCTGGATCGTCTGCTTTGTGATCGCGTCGTCCGGATAGGACGGGTCGAGCCAATGCACCAACGGATTTCCCGTAGTCTCGGACAGCCCCACCAGCCCTGGGTGCTTGAATCCGCGCGCTACCGCGAGCTCCTTGAGCTCGTCCTGGGTCATTCCGTTCAGGAACAGCTCGCACTGAGTGTGCAGGGCATCCTCGAACTCAGTTGGGTCACCGCTGAGTTTCGCGATTTCCGCTTGCGCCTCGTGGACCGCCTCCACGAACATCGCGTACCGTTCTTCGATGTCGTCGGGCAGGTCGAGCGTCGTCGGCTCGAAGGGGTTCTCGGGGTCAACTCCGTTGAGGGCGAAGCCTTCGACGACCGACAAGGCGATCTCGACATCAGTCCACTTCGGACCGTCCTCGAGTGGCAGCCCCTCCGAAGCTGAAGGGCCGACAGTGTAGGCCGCGTGCTTGGTTTTGGAATTCGTTCCCATGGAGACTCGCTCAGCCGGCGCTACCGAGCAGGTCGTCGAGCTGGAACTGGACAGCGGCAGCGAGATCAGGCGCCGAGGGGATGAGGTCGACGCGTGCGGCGGGTGCGGTGAGCGAGTTCTCCCAGATCTCCATGTGAGCGGGGAGGTCACCCATCGGGGTCGAGGCGATGCGTTCGCGCCAGGTGAGGCAGCGTTGATACTCCCGCGGGACCCATTCGATGTGCCGGTCGATCTGACCGTCGTCTCCCTGATCGATACCGAGCACCGCGACGACGGTCGTGGCAGCCCCGTATTCGGATGACCAGCCGAGCAGAATCCAGAGTGTCCGCTGCATCAGTTGCCTCCTTCGGGCAAGAGCGAAGCCAGGTATCGCACGGAACTGGCGAAGGCGTCCGGGATGCGGGCGTGCAGGTCCTTGCGCCCTTCCGGGGTCATCACGGCACCGTGGAGCGCGTACTGCGCCGGGTTCTGGCTGACGAGAATCAGCCTGGTGTCGAACAGCTCGACGGCGGTGGCGATGCGGTCTTGGCGGGACAGGCCGGTGATGATGACCGGGAGATCGTCCGGGATGTTCTCCGCGAGCCAGGTAAGGCCGGGCAATGCCCAGGTTTCCCAGTTCTTGTTCTCGCGCACGGTCTGGAGGTTGATCGCGATGGCGGGCGGTGCCGTGTCGGCGATCCACGCGGCGTACCGCTGTAGGTCCTCAAGCCGGAACCAGTAGAGGTTCGGGACGGCCGGCATACCGGCGTGGGCGAATTCCTCCGCGAGCAGCAGCGACCTGCGCATGTTGATCAGGTGTTCGGCGCGCGGCCAGTTGCCGTAGATCGAGTAGTTGGGGGCCAGCACGAGATCGAACTCGAGCTTCGCCAGCCGGTCGAGCAGCCGATCGCGGTGCCGTGCGGTCCAAAACGCCTCGACCAGCGGGTCCTCTCCGTACCCCGAGAGGACGATCAGCGTCGTGGCCGGGAGGCCTAGGACCTCGGCGGCCGTCACTTCTTGATCCCACCGCGGATAGATGGCGTGCGTCTGCGGAGAGAACACGCGGCGAAGCCCGACGGCGTAGGCGGGCCAGCCCAGCACGGCATCGAGGTCGCCGGCGCCGGATCCGTCGACCTGCGGGATGAAGGAGGGCAAGGCTTCGGGCAAGCTGCTGCGGAGGAAGACGTCGTCGAATTCGAGGGTCTCCCCGACATCGGCCATCCACGCCTTGATGTCGGTTCGGGAACCGCATCGAACCGGGCAGCTCGAGCACGCGGTTCCCGTCTGCGCGGTCTCTGCGCGTGCACAGCCGCAGTAGCTGCAGTCCGAGTTGCACCCGGAACAGAGTGGCGCGATCACCGCACCGGGCTCGGCGTCGGTGCCCGCGTACCAGGGGCAGCGCCTGCAGTCGCACCGCGCGGCCGGCGCAGTGGCGGTGGGCAGGCCGAGGAAGACGGACACGGGGATTCACTCCTTCCCGTCGAGCTGATCGGTCAGAAGACGGAGCGATGCCAGATCATGCGCGGAGAGGCGAGCACCGCGAGCCAGCGCGGCGGCCAGTACGCGAAGGCTGGCGAGGGTGTTGTCGACAAGTCGTTGTTCCACCAACGGAACCGGGTCAGCAGTCACCGGTGAGTCGGCGCGGAGCTTGTCGGCACGAGCGCTGTCTGCTTGTTCATGCAGGTGCTCTGCTTCGGCAAGAGCTTCCTCGGGAGTGACCGTCGGGTCGGCCGCAGTGGTCAAGGCCGAGCTCAGCAGCCGGGTCCGGTTGGTCTTCTTCACCGCGGCCCAGATGTCCTGTGCGGCCTGCGCTCGCCCGCGGTTGAGCTCGATGAACCGGATTCGGGTGTTGAGGCTGATCTTGGCCTCGTCCATCTCTTCGGCGATCTCGCGAGGCATCTCGGCGAACGCGCGCACCAGCTCGCGCGCCTTCCGCGGGGTCAGCTGCAGGCCGAGTCGGGACAACACCTGAGACCACGGCGCCGCGCATTTCTTGTCGGCGCCACGGATCCGCTCCATGGCGGAGAACCGGGCGATCGGGTCGTCGATGGCGTAGACGTCGGCGGGGACCTTGTAACCGTGTGCGATCAGCTTGCCCAGCAGCACCGCGCAGCGATCGAGGACGAGCGCGGCCGCCAGTTCGCCGGGGCGCAGGTTCTCGCGAGCGAGGTTCTCGACCAGCTGCCAGATCCGGCGTTCCTCATCGGACAGCGGTCCGGGACAGATGACCGCCGGGAGCGCGGTGAAGTGCGGGTTGTCCGGCTTGTGGACCGCGCCCCACCGGCAGGCCCTCAGACGCCGCTCCCCCGCCGTCAGCCTCATGGCGGGCGCCTTGTCACGGTGCGAATCGGCCTCGTCGGCGCGATCAACCGCCGCACTTGCTCGGTAGACACCATGCGGTGCCAGTAGAGGACTACGAGGGCCTCGCGCTTGAAGGGGTCGAGTCGCGGCATCGGTCACTCCACCGTCGACTCGGGTGCCGGCAGCTCGACGCCTGCGCCGCTCCCGCGGGAGGGAGGCCGCCCGCGTCGCGAACGAGGGGCCGGCTGGTTACCACGCAAGGCGTGAAGGATGCGGTCGTCGAGGTCCTCGAGTTCGTCGAGGACCTCGCCGATCGGCCTGCGGGTCAGATTCCGGTCGAGGCATCGGTCGACGTCGTCATTCCACTCGGGGTGGAAGTGATCGGCGAATTCGTCATCCACGTGGAGACCACGGATCTTGAACGGCGTGGTGCGCTGGCCACTGAGCGTCACGGTGACCACGTGGTGGAACTGCTCGAGCTCGGTGATCGTCGCAGGCTGGACGAGGCCTCCGTACTCACGGGCCACCGTCCGGGCGCCGTCGATCGCCGCGGCGCTGGTCATCAGGAGCGACTGGTTCTGCAGCAGCGCCCTGCGGGTCTCCGGCGCGAGCCGGTCGGGCATCTGGTTCATCGCGTGCAGCGCGACGCGGTACTTCCGCAGCTGTTCCAGGATCGCGGCGAGGTAGCCGCGCGACGCTCCGTCGACCGCGGCGAGCTCGTCGACGAAGGCGTCGCACCTGCGGCGCTGATCGACCGGAGTGTCCGCGCGCGAGCGGCCGGCGCGGAACAGGTCGTAGATCATGAACGAGGTGATCAGCTTGTTCGTCTCGCCGGTACCGGTGGTGCAAACGAAGACGATCTTCCCGGTGTCCATGGCCCGGCGGACGTTGTACGTCGTGACCGACGAGCCGAGGAAGGCGGACAACGTCGGGCTGGTGCGCAGGCGGTTGATGATGTTCGTGACGACCGTGGTCGCGTCCGGTGCGAGCTTCGTGAACGAGTCCGTCCAGTAGCGCCGGATGCTCGGCTTCAAGACGCGCAAGACCTCGTCGCGCCAGGAGTCGTCGTCGAGGAGCGTCGGGATCTGGAAGATCGTGGGCGCGCATTCGGCGGGCAGTCGCATCGCGAGATAGCAGAGCGCCTCGCACGCCTTGGTCAGGATCGACTTCGCCCTCGGCGCTGAATCTCCCCATCCCAGCGCTGTGGCGAACGAGGTGACGACGGCGTCGACGCGGTCCTCGATGTCTTCTTCGGAGAAGCCCTGCATGCTGAGCGGGTTCCAGCCGGGCAGCCGCTTGTCTCGGCCACGGACGTCGAGGTTGACCTCCCACAGCCGATTCCGCAGTTCAGGATCCGAAAGGTACGGTTTCGCGCGCTTCCAGCCGTCAGCATGCGGATCCAGGAACCAGACCCCGCCACCAAGCCGGGCGATCTCAATCGCCTGCGCGAGCGCTTCCTCGGTCTTGCCGAAGCCGGCCTTTCCGAACCGCGCCGAGAACAGCAACTCGCGGACCGGCACGCCGACGAGCCGGTCCTCGCCGTTGAGGTCGGTGACATAGCCGAGCCGCACCAATCCCGCGCCGGGCTTGTACCGCGGGATCTCCCTGGGAGCAGGCATGACCCAGCCACGGCTCCGGGCGATCACCGGCGACAGGCAACGACCGGATGGCGGCTTCAGCAGCGCCGCGATCTCGCTGGCCGTCACATAGGACCGACTGCGCGGCTTGGCCAAGCCGGTGTCGAAGCGCCGGTCGAAAAACCTGCGGATCAGGACCGTGTCCGCGCCGAAATGCCAGCCCAGCGCTCGCGGCCCTCGAGCTCGCCAGTAGTTGTCGCCGCGGTAGACGTCGAAGGCGCCGATCACGCTGCGCAGATGTGCCTCGGCTCGGCCGGGGATCTCCGAACGGCAGCGGATCAGCAGCTGGACCGCGAAGACCGGCTCGTCCGTGGCGAACTTGTTCGGTACCGGCGCCATCGTTCGCGACGCAGGCCGGCGAGCCCCGTGCGCCGTCGGCACGAACTCGCCGATGATCTCGACGGCGGCCTCAACGAGCGCTCCCGCTACCGTCCCTTCCTGCTTTGCGGTCTGACGAGCGAGGTGGCGGATCCTCGCGGGCGTCAGCGGAATCAGGTCGAGGCAGACGTCGACCGTCTCGCCGAGGTCGGGCCGGACGTCGCCGAGCGCGTTCGCCAGAGCCTGCAGCGGGTCATCCGGCCGGAGCGGCAGCGCCTTGAGCGCGAGGTGAGCCGGGCGCGCGAGAACCAACTCGGCGCGCGCCACATGTACCTGCGCTCCCTCAGCCGAAGGAGAAGTCTCCTCGCTTCGGCGTGCCCGGAGATCTCGCAAGAAGTTCATCGTGCTCCCCCGCCCGCACGGAGGTCACTTCGCCCTCGTCCGTGGTCCCGGGAGACATCTCCTCGGTCGTCCGCGTTGCGGCGGATTTCGACTTCCGGGTAGGTCAGCTTGTTGATCACGCCGGTGATCGACTCCCGGCCCTCCACGCTCATCGTCAGCTTCCCGAACACCTCATCGGTGCTGAACCGCACCCGGACACCGACCGCGGCCTTCGGCACCCAGCCGTGCACCGGGCGCACCCGGCCGAGCTGGTGCGCGAACGCCAGAACGCCCTGGAGCGACGGGTCGAACGTGGCGGTCGGGAGGAGGTCGTAACTGACTCTGGAGCGGAGGTGGTGGGAACGGAAGTGTCGGTGGAGGACGAAGACCGCGATCAAGATCGCGACCACCGCCGTGGTCACCCACCACAGCGCGGGCTCGCTGAGCACGTGGTGGAGATCGAGCGCCTTCGGCGCGCTGGTTCCCTGGATGGCCTGACGGCCATGGGGGAACAAGTCGGCATTCCGAACAGGACGTGCCCATGTGGTCTGACCAGCACCTCTGTCACCAGCCAACAAAATCGCGAACGAACGGCCGCCCGCTGGGTCGACCGCAACGCCTCGATGTACATGCAGCCCAATACTCATGCACAAGGCATGCGCGTGCGGCCACGTTTTCATGCAGGCGACGCCGCCTGCCAAGCGTTTGCCCTGCGGTCCGACCCACTTCCAGCAGCGGCTGAGGTACCCGTAGCGCCCGGATCGGCCCCTGTCGTCTTGTCGCCCTGCAAGCCACCTTCAGCCGGCACTGGGCGGCCAGTCTTGGGCAACCGTCAGATGCGGTCGTGTGGGCAGGCTCGATTCGCGCTGTGTGACAATAGGACGTGTCACACGATCCCGCGAGCGGCAAGATCCTTCAGGCTGCCTACAAGGTCGACTGGCCCGGCTATTCGATGCCGCCCTCCGAGCAATGGTACCGATCCGACGACGTGCCCGAGGCGTTCAGGATCCTGGTGGCCGCCTCCAACCAAAAGGAAGGGCGGGATGCCTACAACAGGATGCTGTTCGCCATCGGCAACAACCACGCCGGATGCCTCTATCCGGCCGCCGTCCCGGCCGTTCCACTACTTATTCGTGTAGTTCGCGAGCTGCGGGGCTGGCCGCGCTGGTCTGCCCTGGAAATCCTCATCGAATGCCTGACATTCGGGGTAGACCGTGAGGAGTTCATCGATCCCTCAGGCTCGACGATCCGCACCAAAGACGCGATCGTCGCTGCCGTGCGCAGTGCCCGTGAAGATATCCAACGTTTAGCACGGGACCAGGTCGTCGCCCCGACCTCCACGTCAGCACAGGACCTACTAGAGCAGTTGGACGACGAACCGTTGGCATCAGAGTAGCCGACGCATGCCGGTTCGAGTAACTACCTCAGCCTCGATAAACTGCACAAGGTGAGATAAGCGCAAATCAGTGGCTAGCGCATTAGGCGACTACCGCCTGCATATTCATCCAAAACAATTTCGTCTATTCGAACTTCGGAGCCCGAATAGGGCGCGTTGATCATCTTTTTGTCGCCGACGTAGATACCCACATGATGGATAAGTCCAGGGCTATAGAAAACTAGGTCTCCCGGATACAGAGAATGCAGCCCAGCTTCCTTCGGCACACGTGTTCCTAAAACGAACTGTGCTCGGCTGTTGTGTGGCAAGGTGATGCCGACCTTGGCGTAAGCGAAGAGGACGAGACCGCTGCAGTCGAAGCCGATCTTGTTGTAGTCGCCGTGCCGGTCCGCGACGCCGCCGTCCCGGATCCCGCGGCTCGGCCCGGCAGCCGTACCGCCGCCCCAGGCGTACGGCACGCCGAGCTGTGACATTGCCGCGTCAATGACCGCCTTCGCTGCTCCAGAGGCGTTGACCGGCGGTTGGAGTTCAACCGCGTCGTAGCGCTCGATGTTGGCGAGCACTTGGGCCACGTAGGCCTGACTGGCGTTGTATCGGAGGAGCGCTGCCCGGAGTTGCCCTTGGTTCTTGAGGTCCCGGGGACCGATTCCGCAGAGATAGGCAGCCGCGCCGAGAGCGGCGTCGAAGGCGTTGTGCGGGTTGCGGACGCCGTCGTCGTTGCCGTCTTGTTCGACGCTGGCCCAGGTGGTCGTGAGGAACTGAAACGGGCCGACGGCGCGAGCGAAGGTTCCGTCGGGATTTCGGATAGGAGTGCGGTTGCCTCCAACGCCGCTGCCGTCGAGAGGCGGGCCGAGGATCGGTGGGCTGATGTCCCCGTTGGGCGCGATTGTCCGGCCGGACGCGTGGCGGGATTCGACTTCGGCGATGCCTGCGAGGATCGTCCAGCGCATCCCGGCACAGGCGGGCCTGATACCGCCGATGCGCTGAGCCGCCTGATGGTAGGCGGTGAGCATGATGTCCGGGATGCCGGGCACGTGTCCTGGCGTCGAGCTTGATCCGTCTGCTCCCCCGGCGATGACGACGATGATCAGGACGGCGACGAGCACGCAGGCAGTGGCAGGCCCGAACAGGAGAAAGAGAGCGAGGCAGCCCCATCGTTTCGGATGTTCGCGGACCTCGTTGCGGACATGCTCGGCGACGTGGAGGGCGAGCAGCGGGTTCATGACCGGTGCTCGTTCAACCGGCTACGCAGGCGTTGCGACCACGTCGGCGTGATCGGCAGCATCCCGGGCGGCAGCGGTGTCGGCTCCGGGCTCTGGCTGCGTGGAGTTCTCGGTGCTCTGCTGTCGGGAGCGGGAGCCGCGAGGTCGGTCCCGGTGAACTCGGGAGTGGCCGAAATCCTGGCGGGCTGAGGCGCAACCGGCGACTCGCCAGATGAACGGCGGTTACCGAAAACCGACGCCGCGGTGGTCGCGACATTCACCAGCGGGCTTGCGGCGGCGCCGATGTTTCCGGCGTAGGTAGAGGCGTAGGCCTTCACTGCGCCCGCTTTGCGCCCAAGCGCTGCCTTGGCGGCGGTGCCCCGTGTGGTGAGGGCGGTGTGCGCGCGATTGGCGGCGGCAGGCCAGGACACCGGGGCACCCAGGGTGAAGGAGACGGCCTTGCTGCCAGCCTTCCCGCCGACTTTGCTCGCGGTCACCAGCCGGTTCTTCAAGTCGTTCGCTGGCGCGATGGCTTCGGTGAAGGCGCCGGCGCCGGTCTTGATCGTGCGGCTGATCCGGTGCGGTCCAGGCTCGACGATGGGCGAGGGCATGGATTTCGGCCCGCTACGTGGCCTGCCGAGTCGCTGGACACCGGTGTTGACGCTGGACCGGATCCGCTGCAGGTTCGCCATGAGCCTTTTGCGGAACAGGAAGCCGGAGAAGACGACGATGTCGATGACGGCGAACTTGACCAGTTGCGGGCCGAGGTCGGCGAGCATGAGCGAGCGCAGGAGAACGGTCATGACGGCGATGAAGAACATGCCCATCAGGAGCTTGGCGATCGTTCCGGCGATCGAGCTGATGCGGTAGGCCAGCTGGTGCTGCAGTTGCGGGATCAGGGCTGCGATCAGGGCGAGGCTGAGCAGGAGGCCTTCGAAGAGCAGGAAGTACGGGGCAAGGATCTGGATCGCGTTGAGGCAGATGGTGAGGATCGCGAACAGGATCATCGCGACGGCGTACAGCCAGGCACCGAGCATGCGGTCGCCGTCGGCGACTTCGTTGTATTTGCCGTACTCGCTAGGGCATCCGGCCAGCTCGCGGGCCGGTGTGCTGTCTTTGCCGGACCAGGGGCCCTGGTCGAGGATCTGTTTGATCGAGTACTGGCAGGCGCCGGTGCCCTGTTTGCCGGAGACCGGCGTCCCGTAGTTGAGGGTCTCCCAGGGCGCGATGAGCAGGTTGTCGATGAGGGCTTGCCCGATCGGCGCCGCGGGGTTTCCGGTGCCGCCGGGTTGCTTGCCCATGATCACTGCGCTGACGTCGGTGCCGAGTTCTCGGCTGAGGCTGAGCACTCCCCCGTCGCCGACGAGGAAGTCGACGGGGTGCGTGATGATCGCGATGGCCAGGACGTTGATCGCGATCGTGGACACGGTCTCGCGCCAGGCTCGTGTGGTGAGACCGCGCATGAACAGCAGCCCGAGGTAGCAGGTCGCGACGAGCAGGGCCAGTTCTCGAAGTTTCAAGCCTCCGATTACGGTGGTCTGCCAGATCTTCTCGAGGTCCTGTGCGGGTGCCTTGATCCAGCCGACGACGCCGGCGGTCATGGACCATTCGGTGAACCAGACGGAGAAGCCGAGCGCGTACTTGCCCACGGCGAAGCCCATGTTCGCCAGCCAGAGCCAGATCGTCGGCATGGGATTGCTGACCAGCCACGGCAGATTGGCGAAGAGGTCGTAGTTGCGCAGGTCGCGGCCGTAGCCGTCGTCGATGGTGAACATGCCCTTGAGGTGAGCGGCGTGCCCGGGGTCGTCCTGCAAGGGCAGGGTCGGCGCATCCGGATCGGGCCGATCCAAGGTCGGTGGAGTCGGCTGCGGAGCGCGCGGATCAGGAACGACGAGACACAGCGGGTACGGCTGGCACGGCCGCGGTTCGTTCGGTGGCAGCGGCACGACTTGAGCGGTGGCTGGTGCGGCGTTGCCGAGCAGTAGGACGAGCATGATGGTGGCGAACGCGAGAGGTTTCGCGGCACGCGCGTTGAGCGTCATGAACGTCTCCCGAGATCGCACCGGTGGTGCCCGAGACATGGCGCGTACCAGCGGGTTTGATTCAGGGGCGCCGGACGGTGGGCGTAGTGAGAACGGCTTGAGGCAGCGTCCGATAGGGCTGAGTCAGAATCTTGACCTTGCCGACCCGTCCGGCGTGATCGCGGACCAGGAACTCCCCGGCGCGCGCTTGGCGTTCTTCTTCGCCGCCCGCGGGATTGAGCGGTGAGAGGTCTTTGGTGACGATCTCCTGGTACCGGCTGTCGGCGGGATCGACGCCGAGCCACGCGAGCCCGTGTCGAGCGAGACCGCTGTCGCGGTGCCGGCCAAGCATCCGGACGGCGATCAGGCCGCGGAGGACTTCGTCACCGAGGTCGCTTTCGGAGTGCGAGCCGAAGGCAGCGTCTGCGCCGTGCTTGCGCCCATCTCGGACGAACTCCAAGGCGATCTGCTGTCCCTCGGGAGTGCCGGTGACGTTGTAAGCCTCATCGCAGATGAATTGGCCCCACCGCTGGGTTCCGAAGCAGATCTCCTTGGCGATCGCGGCGATCAGCAGATGGAAGGCACGGCCGAACAGTTTCCGCGGCGGGATACGGGCGGCCATGCGCTCGTTGCTCATCTCCAGGGTGTTCGGGAGCGGGACTTCGTTGGTGCAGAAGACCACCATGTCGGCACCGAGCACGTCGACGGGCTCAAGGTCGGGATCGAAGATCGGCCGGGTGATCGGGTCACGGCGAAGGCG
Organism: Amycolatopsis roodepoortensis; assembly: GCF_024628825.1. Taxonomy (NCBI): domain Bacteria; kingdom Bacillati; phylum Actinomycetota; class Actinomycetes; order Pseudonocardiales; family Pseudonocardiaceae; genus Amycolatopsis; species Amycolatopsis roodepoortensis. The sequence continues at coordinate 7,240,753 of NZ_CP102415.1, read as the reverse complement.
CCGTAGTCGGTCGGCGAGACCTCGAGACGCCGGATCCGCAGCGCCATGGTCGGTGAGGACGTCGATGAGGCCGTTGCTGGACGCGGTCGGCGAGCCGCTGACCTGGTCGAGGGCGCGGCCGAGCGCGTCGCGTTCGGCCGAGTTCGACTCCAGGTCCAGCCAGGAGGCGAAGAAGGTCTCGGCGATGCCGGTGCTGGACTTCGTCTTGCCGCGGAAGACCCGCAGGGGATCGCAGGAGTGGCGGAGTTCGGCGTTCGCGGCACGTTCGCTGTCGAGCGTGGGGTCGATGATGTCGACCACCTGGCAGTTGCCCGGGAGCGCTTTCGCGACCGGCTCCCATTCGCGGCTCCGAGTGCGGTCTATGGCGATCACGCGACCGTCGAGCATCAGCCGGACGACGGCGGCGATGTTCTTCAGTACGACCGATTTCCCGGAGCCGAGTTCGCCGATCACCGCGACGCCTCCGGACGAGTCGTGGGTCGGGCCGTAGGTCGGGTCGAGCAGGAACGGGGTGATCGCGCCGCCGTCCAGGACCATGCCGAACAACGCGCCGCTCGGATCGCCGAACTCGGCGGACGACATCGGGAGCAGCATCGCGCAGTCGCTGGCGAGGAGGTTCTGGCTGCATTCCCGCACAACGAGCGGCGTCCGATAGCCGGGGAGCAGCGCCTGATAGAGCTGCTTCTGTCCACCGAGCGGCCTCTCCCACTTGTACTCGCCGCCCAAGAACATCTGCCGCAACATTTTGGCCCGTGCGTCGCACTCGCCGGCGGTGGCACCCCACACGCACGCGACGACGCCGACCTCGAGTTCGATCTCGGTGGTGCTCGCGCCGAGGCGGGCGTTCTTGTGCTGGATCTCCTCCTGAGCGGAGTGAACGTCGGCAGGGACGCCCGCGGTGTCTCCGCCGTGTTCGTCGTCCTGGCTCATCAGGTCACGGGTGCGGCGCCGGTTGGCCGCGCGAGCCTCGTCGTTCGTCTTTGCCGCGATGCGGAGGGCGTAGTCGACTCCGAAGCCGATGTTCGCCAGCCGCGACAAGATCTCGTGCCCGGGGAAGCTGAAAGCGCGGGGCATCTCCGCGAGCACGAGAAAGGCCTGATAGCTCTCGATGAGCCCTTCGTCGTCCGGCGTGACGCACTTGAGGAACCGCTTGTTCAAGACCTGCAGCGGGTTTCCCAGGCGCTTGCCTTCGTCGCTGCGGGCGCCTTCGTCGAACACGGTCCCGCGCAACGTCACCAGCCGAGCACGGCTCCGGCCACGGGACAGCGTCGCGCCGGAGTTGTGCACGGTCGACGCGCGTTCGAGCTGAGGCTCGCGAACGCCCCGGACCGGAGCGCGGCTCAACCACCACAGCAGCTCGGCTTCCGTCGCGGGACGAAGCGGAATCGCGCCACCGAGCTCGTGCTCGATGACGCGTGCCAGGTCCTGCGCCTCAACGACGGCTTGAGCCGACGCGGGTCGCGGCGGAAGGCCGAGTCCCGCGCTCAGTGCCGCTCCTGCGGCTCGCAGCAGGGTGCGGCCTCCGTCGCGCCAGCCACTGCCGGCGAGGGGTTTGGCGATCCAATAGCTGCGGCCTAGCACGTCGAGGTCGTCGAGCTGGTCCCAGGCGTTGTGCACCGTTTCCGCCCAGTGCGGGTTCTCGTCGAGGTCGATACCGCCGAGACAGCGCCGAATGATCGCGTGCGGCTGGACCTGTTCACACAGCGACGCCAGCATCACCTCGCCGCGCAAGGACTTCATCAACGTGACGGTGCGGCTGTAGAGCTCATGCAGCTGCTTTCCCGTCGAACGAGCACTTTCCCTCGGATGTGCCCGCCACACCGCCCAAACCGACGCATCCGCGCAGAACACCAGGTTGCCGCTGATGTCCTGGATCTGGTTCTCCATCACCGGGCTCCGGCGAGCAGCCGCTGCAGGGACGACTTGGGCGCAGGGTTATCCACAGGCCATTGAACCTTGTCCACAGCGTGCAGGTGGAACCGCGGCGCGCACGACACCGGCCGCTCCGGCCGATAGGACCGGCCCGCCAGCATTCCCGAAGATGGCGCGAGCAGATGCGCCAAGAGCCCGATCAGCCAGCTAGCCGGTGTCCGCGACTCGATCCGCGCGCGGCGAACCGCGATCGCGAACAGCGGCACGCCCCAGCGCGCCGGGCCGAGCCAGTCCAGCAGCGGCAGCTTCCAGACGACCAGCAGAAGAACGAGGAAGACCACGCCCTGAGTGAGCGTGTACGGGCCGCCAGGCAGATATCCACCGTCCCGGCCCGGCATCCGCCCGAACATCCGTGGAAACCGGCGCGACCTCGTGTACGACCGTCCAATAAGGACATCCCCGCGCGCGCGTTGCGCGGTCATTTGGTGAACCAGGCGCCGAACATGCCCGAGACGCCATCGAGGTTGAGCAGGATACCGAGGAAGACCGCGGCGATCACGCCGTACTTGATCGAGCGGGTGAAGTTGCCCCGTGTCCCGATCAGCAGGCCGATGCCACCCACGACGGCCGCGAGCAGGATCAGGCGGCGGACCGCCTGGTCACCCCAGGCGAGATTGGTATCGATCCAGGTCTTGACGTCGGCTGCGAGTACGATGGTCGACATCTCTTCTCCTATTCGCCAGGCAGTTTCGAGGGCGTCGCCGATGTCCCGGCGAGCAGCGGTGCCGGGTCGATCCGGTTGACTTCCCAACGACCTGCCCGCGCGGCGAGGGTGATGGCGTAGTCGATCGTGGTGACCTGCCCAAGTGCGTCGTATCCCCAGGCTCGAACGGTTGCGTGAACCTCGGTTCCGTCCAGCGGCCGGGCCGCCTGGCCGGGCTCGAACGACTCGTGAGTACGCAGCTCCAGCAGCTGGACCTCGGCGTACAGCGGTGGAGCGATCGCGCCGATATTCGTCCCTGGCGCGATGTAGCGGTTCAGCTCCCCTCGGCCGACGAGGTACGCGACGAGAAAGCCGTGCACTGATTGACCGATCGGTCCGGTCAACTCTGCGATCTCTGGGTAGCCGAGTTCGACCGCATCGAGCGTGCGCGGGCACGCCATTGGCGCCGGAAGCGACGCTGCGACATAGCCACCAGTACCTCCGACGAGGCTGACCTCGGCGCAGAGCAGCCTCGCTCGGTGCCGGCCGTCGGGTTGCTGAACCAAGATGTTGGCCGCGACCACCACCGACCACGCGCCCGGCCGCTGCGACACGACCGACAACGTGCTGGTGTCGACCGGGATCTGTGTGCCGACCGCACGAGTCGACTTCATCCCGCCCGGGTAGAAGGTCTCCAACCCAGCAGAGTCGTCACGATTGGCCGACAGCCACGACCGGACATACATCTCCGCCCAACCCTGCGGCTCGCCGGCCTCGAGCAGGCGCTCAGAGCTCGGGACGTCAGACGGTGCGTTTGGACGCAGCACCACCAGGCCCACGACCACGGCCAATGGGCTCGCGACGATCACGCACCACCCAAGTAGCCTGCCGATCCGCCGAGCCGCGGTGTGGACAACGGACTCCAGCTGAGCATCGGGAATCGCCTGTGCGATTCGGCCCTCGCGACGCTTCTTCACCGCGCCTCGATCCCCAGCACCTGATGCAGGCGTTTGCGCAACTCTCGATCGTCAGAACCGGCGAGCGCGTCGAAGGCGTCACAGGCCGGGAAACCGACCTCATCGAGGAAACGCCGGAGCTCGTCGTACAACTGCCGATCGACCATCGTCGACTCAAGGCGCCGCCCCAGATCCCTCGCCCGAACACGAGCGTGGGCAATGAGCAGTTCACCGGGGGCGAGGTCGGCATGGGGTCCGGTCACGGAAGCTCCCTGAGGTCTAGCGGGTTGCGGTGCTCAAGACACGCCCAGCCCCGCCGACCTTTGATTCATCCGCGGCCGGAGCGCTGCCATTCACGACCAGCCTCGGCCAACGCGCCGAGCGCTCGATTCCGCCGCCGCGTCGCCGTCGGCTGGCTCACGCCGAACAGCGTCCCGAGCTGCCGGTCGGTCGCGACTCCGTCCCGGCCCATCTGCTCTCCGAAGTACCGAGCGGTCAGGATCGCCGCTTCCTGTTCGTCGAGCCACCGCTGCTCAACCGCCCAGGCCAGCAGCTCCAGCAACTCCTCAGACGCGGTCTTCTCAGCCGGTATCTCAGCCAGCGGCTGAGACACCGCACCGTCGTCCATGGTCACGACCTCGGCGGAGACTTGAGTGATATCGACACCGAGTGCGCGAAGCGCGGCCCTTTGAGTGTCGAAGACCAGGTTGGCCGCGACGTGGTGCCGTCGCCGAAGTGGGTAACAGCGAATCTGCTCCCACAAGTGACCGATGACCGCGGACTGGACATCAGCGTTGGCCTCGTTCGCCGAGACTCCGCCTCCGGTGACACCGCGACGGGCTCCGAAAGTGCCGATCACCGCCCGGCTCGCCCGGATGACCCGTCCGACGACGCGGGGCACTGCGGGCGACATGGCGTTCAGCACGACTTCCCCAGCGACGACACCTTCGGCTCCGGCGAGCGCGGCCCGCTGCAACAGCGCGTACAGAACTTCGTCGTGGCGCGCGTAGTCACGGCTGGCGAGGACTTCCGAAAGCCGCTCGTGAGAACCGACGTCTTCCAGCGCGGGGTCTTGCGCTGACCAGGAACTCAGAGCGGTGTCGAATCGCGAGCGCGACTTCGGGTGAGCGAACTGACGTTGAAGCGCGGTAAGCGGGCTGGAGGTGGCGGACATCGTGGTGGCCCCTTCGAGCGGCGACAAGATCGCCACGAGGCTCGAAACCACCCCTCGCCCACTTCCTGGCCCAGATGCTTGCCCCTGCCGTGGAGCAAGTGGATCACCACCCGATCGGGGCACCCGCTGCACAGGATTGGGCACGAGACCATTCGGGTAACGGGCTTCCAATCGAGACTTGGAGCACGCCCTCGAGACGAAAGCCGGGCAGGTCTCGTCACTTCCCTCACCGATCGAGACCAGGTCTCACACGGTCTCGATCGCCCACTGTGGGCCCGAGACCGCACGCCGGTTGACCCGCGACATCCGCGCTGAATGGAACCGAGCACCCAAGTACATGTCTCTGTCGATCTCATTGGATTCGTCGCCCTTCGTGCGACGTGTCTCGCCGACAGCTGAGCACGTCTCGGCAGAACTGGGGCGGGTACGACATGGACAGTGCCGGCAACTTCGACCTTCCAACACCACGCGAGCCGTTCGAAGCGTCGTTCGAGCAGCCGGTTTGGTGCTACGATCAAGCACTCAAATCTGGCGATCGCCGATATTCTGCTTACGTCGCAATGGTTTCCGCCACCGAAGGCGATCGTCTCCGCAGGCAGCTCAACTCCTTGATCGGCGAGTTGCTCCACTGGGCCGCGCACCAACCCGGCTCGGCGACCTCCGAGGACGAAACATCGACATGACCACCTTCGAGCAAGAGGCTGGAAACCCTCCAGCGCCCGGCCGCTTCGTCTCTGGCCCCTCCGGCCTCTCCGACTACGCGGTTTCGCCACTGGGCATGCCCGGAGCCTTGCTCCGCGATGAAGTACGCGTCGCGTTCCTGGGGCGAACGTCCACCGAAGACCTGCAAGACCCGCGCCAATCGATGCTGCGCCAGCTGGCCAACTGCAAGTCGGCGTTACCCGAGTCCTGGGTTATCGTCGCGCACTTCTACGACGTCGAATCCGGCCGCATGGAGCTCGGGGACCGGGGGCGCGGGGCGGACTACGACCGCTTCGACATCCCTGTCCCGCGCGCAGGCGGAATCGCGGACTTGCTCATACAGGCGCCGAGCCGCACACGAACGTTCGACGTAGTGATCTGCGAGGGCATCAGCCGCGTGGCGCGCAGGGCCTTCGAGGGCCTGTCGGTCGAGCGGGAACTCGAGCGGGCGGACGTTCCGCTGTTCGCGTCGAACGAACCGATCACGCTCTCCGGCAGCCGCGCTCAGCGCGTCCTCCAGCGCCGCATCAATCAGTCCATCGCCGAGTACGAGGTCCTGAACACGCTCGAACAGTCGTGGGGCGGGCTGTGCACGCACGTGCGAGACGGCTGGAACATCGGCAAGCCGCCGTACGGCTACAAGGCCAAGGTCGTCCCTCACCCGAGCCCCGCGAAAGCCGAGAAGGGCAAGACCAAGTCTCGTCTCGAACCGGACGGCATACGCGCCGAGACTGTGACCCAGATCGCTCTGTGGCGATACCATGAAGGTCTCGGCTACAACACCATCGCGGACCGTCTCAACGCCGACCTCGAGCGCTACCCGCCGCCGACCGCGCCGAGCAAGTCTCGCACCCGCGGCGCCTGGAGCAAGAGCTCCGTAGCCGGGATCCTGCAGAACCCCAAGTACACGGGCTATCAAGTGTTCAACCGACGCGCCACCACGTCGAAGCGAGGCAAGGTAAACGAGCCGTTCAAGTGGGTGTGGTCACCGAAGCCGGTCCACGAGCCCTTGATCGCGAAGTGGATGTTCGACGAGCTCACCAGCCGCCTCGAAGCTCGGCGAGGGTCGCGTGCGGACGCCCAACCGAACGCCAACCCCAGGGCCGAGCGCGCCTACCTCTTCCGCGGCATGGTCTTCCATAGCTGCGGACGGCGCATGGCTGGTGACGCAAAACACAACCGGCTCTTCTACTACCTGTGCTGGCCGGGCAAGAACAACCGCGGCGCCTCCGGACCTCACGCCGGTCTCCCGGCAGCTATCCGGCTCCGCGAGGACGAACTACTCGAAGCCGTTTCAGCTTTCTACGCCGACCGGCTCTTCAGTCCAGCCAGGAGAGGCATCATCGAAGCTGATCTGGCCACTGTGGACGACAGTGCTGCTCAGGAGCGCCGAGCAGAACGGGAACGCCTTCAACGTCAACTGGCAGATGTGGCCCGTCGGCAAGACTCCGTTCTGCGCCAGGCTCAGGACGGCGCACCGGACGACCCGTTCGCCAAGGCGCTCCGGCAGAACTACAACAAGCTGGAGGAAGACAAGTCCGCGGCACTGGCCGCGCTCGCTCATCTCGACGCCGAGGACAAGACACAGCCGACGAAGCCCACCTCATCAGACCTGAACCGCCTCGAAGGGCTCCCGCACCTCCAGGTCAATCTGGCCAAGGCGCCTCAGGCCCTGCTACGCCAACTCTTCGAAATCACCCAGCTCACGGTGAAGGTCCATGGTGCGGGTGACCAGGTGACGATTACCATCAAACTGCCGGTCGAACAGCTACCGGACACAGCGGTAACCGCAGAAAGGATCAACGACGTGATGAGCTCCACCGAAATGCAAAAAGTCCCGACCGCAACGGTCGAGACTTCTTGGGTGGAAGCTGCGCGTACCCCCGATGGGATTCGAACCCACGCTACCGGCGTGAGAGGCCGGCGTCCTAGGCCGCTAGACGACGGGGGCTAGGAACTTCCTCCTTCAGAAGGAGGTTTTCAGTTGTTCACCTGCTGTGTTGCTGTGGAGAAACTTACCAGACCGGGTTTCCCGCCTTCGCAGGGGGGTCACTCTGTGTTTCACTCCGGAGAGTTCTCCAGCTGGGGTACCAGGACTCGAACCTAGACTAACTGGACCAGAACCAGTCGTGCTGCCAATTACACCATACCCCAGTGAGGTACCGTTCCGATCTTGACCGGCTCGGTGCCGCACGAGAAAGAATACTAGAGCACGCTGTTCCGCACCGTGAAAGCGGGGGTCTCCATAGCGCGCTGAGCGGGGACGCCGAGCTTCGCGAACTCGGAAACCAGCAGCTCAGGCAGCTCGTCGAGGCCGGAGATGGTGTGCACCCCCGCCGGGGCGCGCTCGGCGATGCCGTCCCGGTCGAGCCAGACGGCGCCCAGGCCGGCGTCGCGTGCGCCGATGGCGTCGGTGTCGAGCTTGTCGCCGACGTGGACCGCCTGGGCCGGGTCGCAGCCGAGGCCGAGGCAGACCGAGTGGAACATCGCCGGGTCGGGTTTGGCTACTCCGAGTTCACCGGCGATGGCCACGTGATCGAAGAACCGGGCGAGCCCGAGGTCGGCGATCTTCTTGCGCTGATGCGCGCCGGAGGCGTTCGTGACGGCGGCGACGAGGACGCCCGCGGCCCTCAACCATTCCAGGCAAGGCAGGACATCTTCGAACAATTGCCACGAACGGGTGAGAATTTCACGACGACGTCTTTCGAAGCCCTTGACCTGGTCTTCGTCGGCCAAAATGCCGATCTCGGCCAGGAAACATTCAGTACGCTTGTGATGCATGGTCGCGTAATCGATTTCGCCCGCCACCACCAGCGCGACATGCTCTTCGGTGATGAGATCCCACAGCGGCCAAAGGTCGTTCTGGCCGGTGAGCGCGCTCAGGCTGAGCCGGATCGCCGCCGTGCAGTCGATCAACGTGTCATCGATGTCGAGGCACACCAACCGTAACTCCGGCGGCTCCCACGGCGCTCCGTCCGGAGCGTCCGGCGTGGTTCGTGACGGGGTCCGGGGCACGAGAGCGAAATCCACCAAGTGAGGCTAGGGCACTCAGCGCGATCGCGACTCTGCCGATGAGGTGATAAAGGCTCGTCTGTTCCGGCGCGGGCACTCTACTCCCAGTTGGTGAGATGTCGTGTTTTAGTTACCGGCCAACGGCTAACGCGGGCGGCCGGGTGAAATGCGGACCCGGCGCACCCGGCCAGATTCGCGGCGCGCACACCCTGTGACGACAACGAAATCCTTATCCGGCTTCGAGTCGCGGACCGTCCACAAGGGCGTTTCCGCGATCGCCGTCCTTCCGGGACTTTTCGCCACCCTCTTGGCGTCCTTTGTGGACGGTCAGCCCGGCACCCGGACCGGTGAGACCCCGGTCATAGCCCGAACGGCGTATCCGCCCGGATGGCGCTTGACGCGCCGGTCGGGCAGGTGCATGCTGAGCTTATTCAACAAGTGATGAATAAGGGTTTCGAAGGGGTGGGACGGATGAGCGAACGCACGAACTGCGTGGTCGTCGGCGGTGGCCCCGCGGGCATGGTCGCCGGATTGCTGCTGGCCAGGGCCGGGGTCGAGGTCACGGTGCTGGAGAAGCACAAGGACTTCCTGAGGGACTTCCGCGGCGACACCGTGCACCCGTCGACGTTGACGTTGCTCGACGAGCTGGGTCTCGGGGAGAAGTTCCTGAACCTGCCGCACAGCGAGATCTCCTACGCCGGTTTCCCGGCCGAGGACGGCACGATGATGCGCCTGGCCGACCTGACCCGCCTGAAGGTGGCGCACCCGTACATCGCCATGGTCCCGCAGTGGGATTTCCTGGATCTGCTCGCCGACGCCGGCGCGAAGGAGCCCACGTTCACGTTGCGGCAGAGCACGGAGATGACCGGGCTGATCTTCGAACAGGGCCGGGTGAGCGGGGTCCGCTACCGCGACGCCGACGGCGAGACCGGCGAACTACGCGCCGACCTGGTGATCGCCGCCGACGGGCGCTGGTCGCTGGCCCGCCGCGAGGCCGGGCTGATGACGAAGGACTACCCCATCCCGTTCGACGCGTGGTGGTTCCGGATCTCGCGGCGGGACGGCGAGCAGGAGGGCATGCTGACCCCGAAGATGCGGGATCGCCGCTTCGCCGTGCCGCTCCCGCGCAAGGGCTACTTCCAGATCGCCTACCTCAGCCCCAAGGGCGGCGACCTCCGCGAGAAGGGCATCGAAGCGTTCCGGGAGAACGTGGCCGCCATCCTCCCCGAACTGGCCGACCGCGTGGACGAGCTGAAGACGACCGACGACGTCAAATTCCTCGACGTCAAGATGAATCTGCTTCGGAAGTGGCATGTCGACGGGCTGCTGTGCATCGGTGACGCGGCGCACGCGATGTCGCCGGTCGGCGGGGTCGGCATCAACCTCGCGGTGCAGGACGCGGTCGCGGCCGCCACCCTGCTCGCCGCACCGCTGCGCCGGGGAAGGCCGTCGGTGGCGGAGCTGGCGAAGGTCCGCAAGCGCCGTCTCGCGCCGACGATGCTGGTGCAGGGACTTCAGCGGATGCTGCACAAGAACGTCATGAAGCCGGTCATGGAGGGCAGGCGCAACGGTCCGCCCGCGGTGATGGTGAAGCTGTTCGGCCGGTTCCCCGTGCTGTCCTACGTCCCCGCGCGGCTGCTGGGCCTGGGGCTGCGGCCCGAGCACGCCCCGGCCTTCGCGCGACGGTCGATGGAGCCGGCCGGGAGCTGACCGATCCCGAACGCGTGAACGGGCCGGTCCTTGCGAAAGGACCGGCCCGTTCATCGCGCGCTAGACGTCCTGGACCGGGTTGGTCAGCGTGCCGATGCCTTCGATGGTGATCGAGACCGACTGGCCGTCCTCGATCGGGCCGACGCCCTCGGGCGTGCCGGTCAGGATGACGTCGCCGGGCAGCAGGGTCATCACGCCGGACACGAACTCGACCAGCTCGGGGATCTTGTGCACCAGGTCCGACGTCCGGCCGTCCTGTTTGAGGACACCGTCCACCTCGGACTTGAGCGCGAGATCGGCCGCGTCGAGCGAGGTCTCGATCCACGGGCCCAGCGGGCAGAAGGTGTCGAATCCCTTCGCCCGGCCCCACTGGCCGTCGGCCTTCTGCAGGTCACGCGCGCTGACGTCGTTCGCCACGGTGTAGCCGAGGATCGCGCTCGCCGCGCGGGCGGCGGGCACGTTCTTGACCGGCTGGCCGATGACGATCGCCAGTTCGCCCTCGAAGTCGACGCGGCCGACGCCGCGCGGACGGCGGATGGGCGCGTTCGGGCCGATCACCGTGGTCGACGGCTTGATGAACAGCATCGGGTCCTGCGGGACCTCGTTGCCGAACTCGGCCGCGTGCTTGGCGTAGTTCCGGCCGACCGCGATCACCTTCGACGGCAGGATCGGCGCGAGCAGCCGGACGTCGGCGAGCGGCCAGCGCTTGCCGGTGAAGTTGGGGTTGCCGAAGGGGTGCTCGGCGATTTCCAGTACCTGGGCGTCGTCGCCGTCCCCTTCGATCGAAGCGAACGCGACACCACCGGGATGAGCAATTCGGGCTAGACGCACTCCCCCACTGTACGACTCCTCACGCCGGGCCCTCCCTGAGGGACTTGTGCACAAGCGCGTCGCACAACGCCAGCCAGCTCGCTTCGACGATGTTGCCGTGCACGCCGACGGTGGTCCACTCGCGCTCGCCGTCGCTGGTCTCGACGAGCACGCGGGTGACGGCGGCGGCGCCGGGGTGGCCGGGCAGGATCCGCACCTTGTAGTCGGCCAGCTCCACACTGTCCAACCAGGACAGATGCGGGCTGAGCGCCTCGCGCAGGGCGGCGTCGAGCGCGTGCACGGGGCCGTTGCCCTCGGCGGTCGCGATCACCCGCTGCCCGGCGACGTGCACCTTCACCGTGGCCTCGGACACGACCTCGCCGTCGGACCGGTGGTCGAGCACGACCCGGTACGACTCGAGTTCGAACGGCGGTTCGTCGAGGACGTCGCTCTGCGGGCCGTCGACCTCCCGCCGCAGCAGCAGTTCCAGTGAAGCGTCCGCGGCCTCGAAGGACCAGCCTTCGGATTCGAGCCGCTTCACCTTCTTCACGGCGCTCGTCAGCGCCTCGGGCTGGCCGGCAAGGTCGACCCCGAGCTCACGTCCCTTGAGCTCCAGGCTGGCCCTGCCGGCCATCTCGGTGACCAGTACCCGCATGTCATTGCCGACATAAGCTGGATCGATGTGGTTGTACAGCAACGGATCCACCTTGATCGCGCTCGCGTGCAGTCCCGCCTTGTGGGCGAAGGCCGACGCCCCTACGTAAGCCTGGTGGGTGTAGGGGGCGATGTTCGCGATTTCGGCAAGGGCATGGGAGACCCGGGTGAGCTCGGCGGCGCCTCCGGTCGGGAGCACCTCCATACCGAGCTTGGTCACCAGATTTCCCGTCACGGCGAACAGATCGGCGTTACCCGCCCGTTCGCCGTAACCATTGGCGGTGCACTGGACGTGCGTCACGCCGGCCTGCACGGCGGCGACGGAATTCGCCACCGCGCAGGAAGTGTCGTCCTGGCAATGGATTCCGAGCCGGAATCCGGTCCTTTCCTTGACCTCGCGGACGGTTTCCGCGAGGCCCAGCGGCAGCTGGCCGCCGTTGGTGTCGCACAGCACGGCGACGTCGGCGCCCGCGTTCACTCCCGCGTCGAGCACCTTCAAGGCGGTGTCCGGGGAGAACGCGTAGCCGTCGAAAAAGTGTTCCGCGTCAAGGAAGACGCGACGTCCTTCGCCGACGAGGAACGCGACGGTGTCGCGCACCATCTCGCACGCCTCGTCGACATCGACCCGAAGCGCGCGTTCGATGTGCCGCAGGTCCGATTTGGCCACCAGGGTGACCACCGGCGCCTGGGAATCGAGCAGCGCCCGCACCTGCTGGTCCTGCTCGGCCTTGGCACCCGCCTTCCGCGTCGCGCCGAAGGCGACGAGCGCGGCGTGGCGCAGTTTCAGTTCGCCCGAAGCCGCGCGGGCGAAGAATTCCGTGTCCTTGGGCAGCGCGCCCGGCCATCCGCCTTCGATGAACCCGACCCCGAGATCGTCGAGCAGCCTCGCCACCGCCAGCTTGTCCGTGACGGAATAGGAGATCCCCTCGCGCTGCGCGCCGTCGCGCAACGTCGTGTCGTACAGGTGGAAGGCGTCGCCGAGCGGCGTATCGGCGGGCTCCTTGCGGGTCACGGGAATCTCCTCGTGGTGGGGCAAAACGTGTTCAGGCAACAAAAAAACCTCCCGCATGGGTGCGAGAGGTTGCGCGCCGGGGGCTCTTGTGGAGCTGTTATCCGGCGCGCTCGGCGATAATGATGGTGCAGGAGGTCACGGACGCATCATGGCACACGCCCCGGCGGGCGTCCACAAGCCGGGCGAAAGATTCCACACTCCGGGACGCGCTCCCGGGCCGCCGGCGTTGCGAAAGCCACTTTCGCAACGTTGAAGGTTGCGAAAGTGGCTTTCGCAACGTCGCGGAGCGATGTCCCATCGGCTGTGTCGCGAAAGCCACTTTCGGGACACCAGGCGTCGCGAAAGTGGCTTTCGCGACACACCCCCAGGTCGCCAGGCCCCGAAGTACGTGAAGGCCCCCTTCACTGCGTCCAGCGCAATGAAGGGGGCCTTCACGTACTTCCAAGAACTACTGAGTGACCGGGCGCACGTTCGACGACACCAGGGCCGCCAGCCGGTCACCGATCGCGTGCGTCGCACCGGGCGACGCCTGGTCGCGGGTCGCGAGGTCGAAGGCCACCGAGGCCTCGATCCGCCGCGCCGCCTCCTTCTGTCCCAAGTGGTCCAGCAGCAGCGACACCGACAGCACCGCGGCGGTCGGGTCGGCGAGACCCTGGCCCGCGATGTCCGGCGCGCTGCCGTGCACCGGCTCGAACATGCTCGGGTTCCGCCGGGTGATGTCGAGGTTCCCGCTCGCCGCCAGCCCGATGCCACCGGTCACGGCCGCGGCCAGGTCGGTGATGATGTCGCCGAACAGGTTGTCGGTCACCACGACGTCGAAACGGGACGGGTCGGTCACCAGGTGGATGGTCGCGGCGTCCACATGGGAGTAGGCGACGGTCACCTCCGGGTGCTCCAGCGAGACCTCTTCGACGATCCGCGACCACAGCGAACCCGCGTACTCCAGCACGTTCGTCTTGTGCAGGAGCGTCAGGTGCTTGCGCGGCCGCGCCTCGGCACGGTTGAACGCGTCGGTCACCACGCGCCGGACGCCGAACGCCGTGTTGACGCTGACCTCCGTCGCGATCTCGTTCTCGGTGTCCTTGCGCAGCAGGCCACCGTTGCCCGCGTACGGGCCTTCGGTGCCTTCACGCACGACGACCATGTCGATCTCGCCCGCCTCGGCGAGCGGTCCGCGCACCCCCGGGTACAACCGGGCGGGACGCAGGTTCACGTGGTGGTCGAGCTCGAACCGGAGGCGCAGCAACAGCCCGCGCTCCAGGATGCCGCTCGGCACCGTCGGGTCGCCCACCGCGCCCAGCAGGATCGCGTCGTGCTGACGGAGTTCACCGAGTACCGACTCCGGGAGCAGCTCGCCGGTGGAGTGCCACCGGGCGGCGCCGAGGTCGTAGTTCGTGATCTCCGCAGTCGGTACGACCTCACCGAGCACCTTGAGCGCCTCGGAGACCACTTCGGGCCCGATCCCGTCTCCTGGGATCACCGCGAGCCGCATCCACACACCTCCGTAGACCAGGCCACCGGCAGTCCGGATGGCCCATCCGCAAGAAAACGCCAGCAGCGGAAGGTTACCGGCCGTAGCCCGGTAGCCGTAGCCGCACCACCCTTATGCCGGAATCTCCCACAGAGCGAGACAGCCGAAAGGGTGAAAACGAGAAGGGACGCCCTGGCGGAAAGCATGCCGCCAGGGCGTCCCTCACCTCATCGAACGCGGATTACCGCACTACCGCGTCAGCCCACACCGATCGGCTGACGTCCGGTGTGCCGACCACCGTTGCCCGGCCGGTCGACACCGGAGTTTCCACCACCGGCGTTCGCCTGGATCTTCACCACGTTCGCCCGGTTGCCCGAGGCGTTGTGGTGCTCGATCGCCAGCAGGCCCAGCACGGTGTCCTGCGCGGCCGCGTTGCGGTTGACCACCAGCGCCGTGCCCGGCTTCGCGACGTAGCCCAGCGCGGAGTCGCCGCCGCCCTGGACGGTGTACGCGGGAGCCAAGGCGTCGAACGAAAGCGGCGTGCCGACGTAGTCGATCGTCGACGAGTCCGCACCCGGCGCCGCGTAGAACCCGGAGGTCCCGACGGTGTAGCTGATCTTGTGCGACGCGGCGTTCGGGTCGATGCCCAGTGCCGCGATGCTCACCGGCAGCACGACGACGTTGGTGTCGTACACGTTCGTGTCGACGTCGCCGAGCTGGCCGTTGATCGGCTGGATGTCCACCTGCGGGAAGCCCGGCTTCAGCGCCACGGTGACCGCCACGAGGACGTCGGTGGACGTCACCTTGGTCACATAGGTCTCGAAGTCCGGCTGCCCGTCGCCCGTGGTGTCGATGTCCACGAACGGCGAGGTGTTGCTGCCCAGGTTGGCCAGGTCGCTCCAGGTGGTGAGACCGAAGGCCAGCAACGCGTTCTCCGGCTCGCCCTGCGCCTTGGCCAGCGGGGCCGTCGACGCCGCGCCGATGTAGCGCAGGTCGGCGCCCTTGGCCGTCTGGTTCAGGGTGCAGTCGGTGGTGACGTCGCCGTCGCACTCGGGCAGCTGCGGGGATTCCGCCTGCAGTTCGAGCACGCTGATCAGCGAGCGGTACCGCTGCGGGCCGGTGCCCTGGTCCACGCCCTTGCCGGTCAGGTTCAGCACGGCCTGGGTCTGGCCGGCGCCGAAGTTGACGTTGCCCGGGGTGTTGATGGACGAGACGGGCTTCGGCGCGGAGTACACCGCGAGCCGCAGCGGAACGGTCGTACCGCTCTTCGGGGTGAACGCGATCCGGCCGGAGGCGTCCGCCACGAACTGCCGAGCGAGGCCGACCTGCGTCGCCGCCATGGTCGGGTCCATGACCTTGCGGAGCGCCTTGGGGTCGGCGATCTTCAGGGTCACCTTCACCAGCGCGATACCGCGCGGGCTCAGCTTCACCGTCGGCTTGTCCACTGTGTACTCGACACCGGGGAGCGAGTTCACGGCTTCGTAGCCCACCGAGTACTCGACCGGCTTGATGCCCTTGTTGACCACCTTGACCGTCTTGGTCAGGGTGACCGGGCCGCCCGCTTCGACGACGCCGAAGTTGACCGAGACGAAGCCGGGGTTGTCGACGACGTAGGCCAGGACCTGGTTGTCCAGCGCGGCCTTCGCGTCGATCCGGCCGCTGCCGACGCGCTGCGGCCCGTAAACGCGGCCCGAAGCGTCACGGATGTCGTGGCCGGCGGTGTTGATCACCGAGGCCTTGACCTCTTCGACCGACCAGTCCGGGTGCGCCTGACGGATCAGGGCGGTGATACCCGAGGTGTGCGGAGCCGCCATCGAGGTCCCGGAGATGACCAGGCGACCGGCCCCGCTGCCGCTCAGCGCGGACGCGATCGAGTCACCGGGCGCCGCGACCTCCGGCTTGACGGCCGGGCCGCGCCCGCCACGCGAGGTGAACGAGCTCGGGGTGTCCACAATGGACTGATCGGTGGTCGGCACGGACACGCGGCCCTTGCCGGTCATGCGGACCTGCAGCGTGCCCGCGGCCACCGCGGGACGGACCGAGGCGGTCGCGCTGCCGGTCAGCTGGAACGTCGGCAGGGCCGCGTTGCCCGCGATACCGGCCGTGAAGTGTTCCAGCGTCGAGGAGAACAGCGCGCCCTTGGCACCGGCGGCCTGCGCGTTGTTCGAACGGGCGCCGGAACCGCAGGCGCGGGTCGCGTCGTTGTCGTCCCATTCGAGGAACACGATCTTGCCCGCGGCCTTGGCCTTGTCGGCTTCGGAGTACGGCTTGCAGCCCGCGGCGTTGTCCGCCGACAGCGTGACCACCGGCGCGGTGACGTCGAGCGTGTCGTAGGCCGCGTAGTTCTGGCTGAACTGGCCGGTCTTCGCGCCCTTCACACCGTCGGGAGCGACGGCTTCGACGGCGTCGCGAAGGACGGACGCGTCACGGCTGCTGGCGACGGTCAGCGCCTCGGGCGTGTTGCCCGGCGCGCCGCCGACGTCGTTGAGGTCGCCGCCGTTGCCCGCGGAGAACACCGGGACGACGTTGTTCGCGGCGATCTTGCGCACGAACAGCGAGTCCGGGTCGTCCGGGGTGGCGAAGTCGCCGCCCAGCGACAGGTTGACCACGTCGAGGTGGTCGGTGAAGTCGCCGTCGCCGTCCGGGTCGAGCGACCAGTCGAGCGCCTGCGAGGTGACGTTGGTAGAGCCGTCGCAGCCGAAGACCTTGATGGCGTACAGCAGGGCCTTGGGCGCGGTGCCCGGGCCGATCTGCATCGCTTCGATCTTCTTCTTGTTCAGCTTCTTGTAGTCACCGGTGAAGGTCTTGCCCGCTTCGTCCACACCGAATCCGGCGACCGTGCCCGCGACGTGCGTGCCGTGGTGGCCGCACGAGATCGGGTTGGGGTCCGGCTTCGGGGTGTTGAGGGCCGGGTCGTCGCTGCCCGAGTCGTAGGCGTCGCCGACCAGGTCGATCCCGCCGACGACCTTGTCGGTCGGGAAGGCGGGGGTGGCCTGGTCGCGGTTGATCGCCTTGTACGCCTCGGCCGTGCCCGGCCCGCCGAAGGTGGCGTGGGTGTAGTCGATGCCGTCGTCGATCACGCCGACGCGGATGCCGTCGCCGTAGCGGCCGGTCTGCTGCCAGGAGGCGAGCGTGTTGGTCAGCTGGACCGCGCTGGAGTTCGTGCGGGTCTTCGGCACGACCTTCTTGACCGAGACGACGTCCGGCCGCTTCGCCAGCTCGCGGATCTTCGCCGCGTCGGCCGTGACGACCGCGCCGGCGACCGCGTTGGCGGTCTGCGTGACCAGCTGGGTGCCGGCGTCGGCGGCCTTGAGCTGCCCGACGACGGAGTTCACCGTCGCGGCGGCGTCGGCCTTGGCGTCCTTCGCGGCCTTCTTCGCCTTTTCCTTGCCCGCGCCCTTGTTCTGCTCGGCGTTGAAGGCGTCGACGGCGGGCTGCTTGGCCAGCTCGACGAAGGCGGTGATCTTGCCCTGGGCGGCCTTGAGCTTCGGCTCGACCTTCCCCTGGAATCCGTTACGGTCGATCTTCGCCGGCGTGACGCCGTCCGCGAGAGGGACATCCTGCGCGGCCGCGGACGCCCCGGTCACGGACGTCACGAGCAACGCGGCGAAGACCGCGGCCGACGAGCGGATCGCCCATCGGGGTACGCGGGATCTGTTCATGAGTACGTGCCCTCACTCGAGGCCTGGACTCGGAACCTGCCTGCCGCTCGAACACACCCCCGACGGTGAGCCCCGGCGCCGCGCCGTGCCCTTGACGACGCGATGGTTCGGCCTCGCCGGAAGAACCTATCCGGGGACCAGCCCGACTTCAGTAGGCATTTTTCACCGTTATTGAATCTTGCTCTGCGATCCCGCGAACCCCGCACATACAACGACCGCGGTTGGTCGACTAATTGCGGAATGCGCGTGAAGGCCCCCTTCCCTCGGCTGAGCCGAGGGAAGGGGGCCTTCACGCGTAATGGGAGGTCAGCCGAAGTTGACCGCGCGGATCGTGTGCGCGCCCACGGTGGCGCCGATCGGCTCCAGCAGGTGCGAGTCCACGGAACGGTCCACGCGCAGCAGCATGACCGCGTCCGCGCCGTCGGTGGTCTGGCTGATCTGCGCGGCCTCGATGTTGAGGCCCGCCTCGCCGAGCAGCGTGCCGACGCGGCCCATGATGCCCGGGCGGTCCGGGTACTCGAGCAGCAGCACGTTGCCCTCGGCGCGCAGGTCGAAGTGGCGGCCGTTGACCTCGACCAGCTTCTCGACCTCGTCCTTGCCGGTGACCGAACCGGACACCGAAAGGGTCGAGCCGTCGGCGTGGACCGCGCGGACGGTGACCAGGCTGCGGAATTTGGGGCTTTCGGTCTCGGTGACCAGATCGACCTGGACGCCCAGCTCTTCGGCCACGCGCGGCGCGTTCACGAAGGTGACCTGGTCCTCGACGACGCCGGAGAACACGCCGCGCTCGGCGGCGAGCGGCAGCACGCTGACGTCCTCGGCGGCCAGCTCGCCCTTGACCACGACGGTGACCGAGGCCGGGGCCTTCGGGTTGAGCGCGGTCAGCACGGTGCCGAGCTTCTGGGTGAGCGAGAGGTACGGCCGGACGTGCTCGCCGACCGTGCCGCCGCCCGCGACGTTCACCGCGTCGGGCACGAAGTCGCCGCGCAGCGCGAGCAGCACGGACTTCGCGACGTCGGTGCCCGCGCGGTCCTGCGCTTCGGCGGTCGAGGCGCCGAGGTGCGGGGTGACGACGACGTTCGGCAGGCCGAACAGCGGGCTCTCGGTGGTGGGCTCGGTGACGAACACGTCGATACCGGCGCCGCCGACGTGGCCGGAGC
The DNA here is from genome assembly GCF_024628825.1 of Amycolatopsis roodepoortensis. NCBI lineage: Bacteria > Bacillati > Actinomycetota > Actinomycetes > Pseudonocardiales > Pseudonocardiaceae > Amycolatopsis > Amycolatopsis roodepoortensis. Next base: position 7,221,855 of record NZ_CP102415.1, on the reverse strand, counting down.
TGACCGCGTCCGCCAGCGCCTGCTCGTCGATCAGGCCACCGCGCGCGGCGTTGACGATGATGACGCCCTGCTTGGTCTTCTTGAGCGCCTCGGCGCCGATCAGGCCCTTGGTCTCCGGGGTCTTCGGCAGGTGGATGGAGATCGCGTCGGCGCGCTCCAGCAGTTCGTCCAGCGTGACCAGCTCGATGCCGAGCTGCGCGGCGCGGGCGGCCGAGACGTAGGGGTCGTAGGCGATGAGCTTGGTGTCGAAGGCGGCGAGCCGCTGCGCGAACAGCTGGCCGATCTTGCCGAGGCCGACCACGCCGATGGTCTTGCCCTGGATCTCGACGCCGGAGTAGGCGCTGCGCTTCCACGCGCCGCCCTGGAGGCTCTGGTCCGCGGCCGGGACCCGGCGGGCGACGGCGAGCAGCAGCGCGACGGCGTGTTCGGCGGCGGAGACGATGTTCGACGTCGGCGCGTTGACCACCAGGACACCGCGTTCGGTGGCGGCGGGGACCTCGACGTTGTCCAGCCCGACGCCGGCGCGGGCGACGACCTTGAGCGAGGTGGTGGCACCGAGGACCTCGGCGTCGACCTTCGTCGCGGACCGCACGAGCAGCGCGTCCGCCGTCTTCACGGCCTCGAGCAGCGCGGGGCGGTCCGTGCCGTCCACATGCTGGACCTCGACCTCGTCGGAGAAGACGCTCAACACGGAGGGGGCGAGCTTCTCGGCGATGAGGACGACGGGCTTGTTCGGCTTGGTCACGATACGGCTCCCACTATCTGGTCTGTGCCTGCGACTCACTATTGGTCGGTCACGCCGTTGTGCCCGGTTGCGCCGCAGTTTAGACCTGGTGACAGGGGATTGTTAACTCGCCCGTAATCCCGCGAAAACGAGATCGAGGAGGCGTTCGAGCCCCTTGTCACCCGAAAGGTGTTCGCTGGCCCAGGAAAGCGCGTGCAGCATCACCAGGATTTCGGGCACTGTGACGTCCGCCCGGAGCTCCCCCGCGGCCTTCGCCCTTTCCACCAGGTGGGACACCTGGTCCCGCATCGCGTGACAGGAGGCGTAGAGCGGCGAGGTCTCGTCGTTGAGGACGTCGACCATCAGTTCGGGTAGTCCGCGGTAGCGCGCCGACTGTTCACCCATCCCGGCGAGCCAGGCCTTCAGCGCGTTCAGCGGTTCCGGGGAGTGCAGGAGTTCGCGGGCCGCGGCGGCCTGCGCGTCGAAGCCTTCGCGAAGCACCGTCTCGACGAGGGCTTCGCGCGTCGGGAAATGCCGGTAGAGCGTCCCGATGCCGACACCGGCCCTGCGGGCGATCTCTTCCAATGACGCCTCGACCCCATGCGCGGCGAAGGCACGCCTCGCCTCTTCGAGGAGGCGCTCGTAGTTGCGCCGGGCGTCCGCCCGCAGCGGCTTCTTCTCGGTGTCCATCGCGCTCCCGAGCCTAGTCTCGACAAATCGGAGGCAGCCTCCGTATAGTCGGCGGCGTAAGCGGAGGCTGCCTCATGTTAGCTGGGGAGACGAGAGAATGACCTTGATCGAAGAAACCCGGGAGCGGCTGGGCCCGGTGGGTGTCTGGCTGCCGGTCGGCATGTTCACGCCGACACCGGACGAGGAACGGCGGGCGGTGCAACGCCTGGAGGAGCTGGGTTACCGCTCCGTGTGGGGCGGCGAGGGGCCGGGGAACCGGGAGTTGTTCGCGTACAGCGCCATCACGCTCGCCGCCACCGAACGGGTGGTGGTCGGCACCGGGATCGCGAACATCTGGTCACGGCCCGCGTACACCGCCCACAGCGGCGGACGGACGCTCGCGCAGGCCTTCCCGGGCCGGTTCGTGCTCGGCGTGGGGATCGGGCACTCCTATCAGGCGGAGAAGGCGGGCTCGGATTACCGGCCGCTCGAACAGACCCGCGACTACCTCACGGCCATGTCCGCGGCTGCGGAAGAATTCCCTTCACCGGTACCGTTCCCGCGTGTCCTAGCCGCGGTCGGGCCGAAGATGCTCGAACTCGCGCGGGATCTGGCGGACGGCGCTCATCCGTTCGCCCAGCCTTTCGAACACACGCCGTACGCCCGCGAGATCCTCGGCCGGGACAAGCTGCTCATCCCCACCCATTCGGTGCTGCTCGGCGACCGCGAACAGGCGCGGGCGAGCGTGACGAGGGACATCGGGCTGATGAAGCAGTACGACATCCAGCACTACTTCAAGGGCTGGAAACGGCTCGGCTACACCGACGCCGACATCGACGGCGTCAGCGACCGGCTCGTGGACGGGCTGATCGCGTGGGGCGACGAGGAACGGATCGCCGGGCGGATCAAGGAACTCGTGGACGCCGGCGCGGACACCGTGCTCCTCCATCCCGCCGGTGACGATCTTCAGTCCATAGTGGATCAGCTGGAACGGCTGGCCCCGGCACTGACGGCGGTGACCCGATGAGCGTCGGCATCTGGACGTTCTCGTTCGACGGCAAGGAAATCGGCGAGGTCCGCGAGGCGGCCGCGGAGGTCGAGGAACTCGGCTTCGACACGCTGTGGTTCGGGGAGTACCTGGGCCGGGAGGCGTTCACGCAGGCGGGGCTGCTGCTGGCGGCGACGTCGCGGCTGACCGTCGCCACCGGTATCGCGCGCTTCTCCCATCGGGCACCCGTCGCGGCGGCGGCCGCCGAACGGACCCTCGCCGAGGCCTATCCGGGCCGGTTCGTCCTCGGGCTGGGCGGTCACCTGCCGGGCGCGAAACCACTGGAGGCGATGCGCGGCTATCTCGACGAAATGGACGCGGTCGAACTGTCCACACCGGACTCCCCACGCCGGCGCGTGCTGGCCGCCCTGGGCCCGAAGATGCTCGCCTTGGCCGCGGAACGCACCGATGGGGCGCATTCGTACTTCGTCCCAGTCGAGCACACGGCGCTGGCGCGGGAAGCCATCGGGCCCTCGGCCTTCCTCGCCGTCGAGCAGGCCGTCGTCCTGGGATCGGACCGGGAGATCGCGCGGCGGCACGTGTCGACGTACCTGGGCCTGGCCGCCCACCATCGGGCGAATCTGCGGCGGTTCGGGTTCACAGAGGAGGACTACGGCTCCGACAAGCTCGTGGACGCGCTGGTCGCCGTCGGGGAGGACGCGATCTCCGCGCGCGTCCAGGCGCATCTGGACGCGGGCGCGGACCACGTCTGCCTGCAGGTCCTGACCGGGGACGACCGGATCCCGCTGGCCGAATGGCGGGTTCTGTCGGGGGTCGGGGGTAGCGTGCGGGAGCGTGACGTCACCGGCTGAACTCGCCTTCGAAAAGGCACGGGAACTGATCGACGCGCGGGACCTCGCCGGGCTCGCGCGCCTGATCGGCGACCTGCCCACGCTCGTCCACGCCCACGGGCAGAACGGGAACGACCTGCTCGGCATGGCCGCCGCGACCTGCGACGAGCGGCTGTGCCGGATCCTGCTCGACCACGGCGCCGATCCGGCTTCGGCCAACGTGCACGGCTGGACGGCGTTGCACCAGGCCGGGTACGCCGGGCTGCCGCTGCTGGTCTCGATGCTGCTCGACGCGGGCGCGCCGGTCGACGTCCCGGCCCGGGGCGACGGCGGCACGCCGCTGGTGGTCGCGCTGTTCTGGGGCCATCGCGAGGCGGCGGAACTGCTGGCCTCGCGCAGCGTCTCCCCCGGCAACCTGCGCGTCGCCGCCGGGCTCGGCCGGGCGGACCTGCTCGACGAGCTGCTCGCGCCGGACGGCACGCTCTCCCCCGCGGCCGGCGCGCATCGCGAATTCCACCGCCCGCACAGCGGTTTCCCGGAATGGCGGCCGAGCGACGACCCGGCCGAGGTCGTCGACGAAGCGCTGTCGTGGGCTGCACGGAACGACCGGTCCGACGCGATGCGGACCCTGGTGGCGAGGGGCGCCCGGGTGGACGCCGACGTGTACCGCGGCACGGCGCTGACCTGGGCGGCCGCTCAGGGAAAGGCGTCGGCGATCAGGACCTTGGCGGAGCTCGGTGCTTCGGTGAACCGCCAGGGCACCTTCGGCGGGCTCTCGCACGGAGAAGGTGTCACGGCGCTGCACCTCTCCGTGCAGGGCGGGCATGTCGACGCGGTGCGGGCCTTGCTGGAGGTGGGGGCGGATCCTTCGCTCAAGGATTCGCTGTACTCGTCGTCGGCCTTGGGGTGGGCCGAGCATTTCGAGCAGACGGAGATCGCGGCGGTGCTGCGGGGCTCCTGATCGCGCGCCCGGCATGTGGGCACCCGCCCGCGCGAGTGTCGCGAAAGCCACTTTCGAGACGTCTGGCGTCGCGAAAGTGGCTTTCGCGACATCCGGGGGAGGATCCGCCGCCACCTGCCGCCGCCGCGTTGCGAAAGTGGCTTTCGCAACCTCCGCGGCAGGCGGCACGAACGGCTGTCCCGATCCTGACGACGCTTGGCCCACCGGAACCTCGCCGCAAGTACGACGCTCGCCGAACAATGGACCCCATGCGAGCGATCAGCCAGAACCGCCTCGGCGGCCCCGAAGTCCTCGAACTCGTCGACGTCGAAAGGCCCGTCCCCGGCCCGACCCAGATCCTGGTCCGGGTGCACGCCGCCGGCGTCAACCCGGTCGACTGGAAGACCCGCGAGACCGGCGGTATCGGCCCGATGGGCGATCCGCCGTTCATCCTCGGCTGGGACGTGTCCGGCGTCGTCGAGGAGGCCGGCGCGGGCGCGTCCCTGTTCTCCCCCGGCGACGAGGTCTTCGGCATGCCGTCGTTCCCGTTCCAGGCCGGCGCGTATGCCGAGTACGTCGCCGCGCCGAGCCGTCACTTCGCGCGTAAACCGTCCACTTTGGACCACCTGCACGCGGCCGCGGTCCCGCTCGCGGGGCTGACCGTCTGGCAGAGCCTCGTCGACACGGCGGACATCCAGCCGGGGCAACGGGTTCTGATCCACGCGGCGGCGGGCGGGGTCGGGCATCTCGCGGTCCAGATCGCCAAGGCGCGCGGCGCGTACGTGATCGGGACGGCCAGCGCGGCCAAGCACGAGTTCCTCCGCGGTCTCGGCGCGGACGAGCTCATCGACTACCGCACGACGGACTTCGCCGACGAGGTCCGCGACGTCGACGTCGTCCTCGACACGATCGGCCTGGAGTACGGGCCGCGGTCGCTCAAGACGCTCCGCCGCGGCGGCAGGCTCGTCCAGCTCACCCGCACGAACGACGAGCGGATGCCGGAACTGGCCGAGGCCGCCGGAGTCACCGCCGGGTTCACCCTCGCCGAGCCGGACCGCGCCGGGCTGCTCGCGCTGGCCGAACTCGTCGACAGCGGACGCCTCAAGCCGACCGTCGACACGGTGTTCCCACTGGAAGAGGCAGCGAAGGCCCAAGAACTCGTCGCCGCGGGGAAGACCACGGGGAAGGTCGTGCTGTCCGTCGCCGAGTGACCGGTGGACAAGTGGAGTCTGCAGTCCGTATCGCCCCAGGCGGACCACACCCCGCGAGGCCTTCGGCGGCGGGATGAACGTGCGCATGAACAGGGCGGATGTCCTGATTCACGGGACGACCGACCCGGAGGTGATCGTCGCCGAGTATCGCAATGTCGGCGAAGCGCTGGGCACCGCGAAATCCTTCGACATCGCCGATATCCAAATCCTCCACGTGCGCGACGATCTGTTCGCGCGGCTCTGGGCGGCCAGCGCGGCGGACTCCATCCGAGTGATCAGCCGGCCGGGTGGCAACGGCCTCGTCAGCGAGCGCGTGAACCCGGTGGCGAGTCCGGATCCGCCGGATCCCGCCATGAGGGAGGAACCGATGACGAGCATCCGGTCGAAAGCGCGTGGAGCAGTCTCGGCGGCGGTGATGGCGATCGCCGCGGGGGCGCTGGTCTCGATGGCACCGGCCGCATCCGCGTCGACCCAGGCCATCCCACCCGACTGCAGCGTGTGGCGGAGCACGGGCTCCTGGGCGGTTTCGTCGAAGTGCACCCAGCGCGCGCACCGAGCCGCGGCGGAGTGCCGTACCTACACCCAGCCCACGTACCGGTGGTACTTCGGCGCGTGGGCGAACAGGAACGAGGTGTCCACGGTGAACTGTCCGCAGGACACCACGGGTCTCCGACGGATGAGCGTGGATTACCCGGACTGATCACGGGCGAAGGCCTCAGGACAGGCCGAATGTCCACAGTCGACGGTCGTCGGCTGTGGACATCTCGGGCCGGCAGGCTAATCGCGGGCTTCCAGCAGGCCCGCCGCCCGCGCGGTCCGCTGATACAGCACATAGCGCCCGTCTCTGACCTTGGTGACGAGGCGTGCGCGGTGCAGCGCGCCGAGATGGTAGGACACGGTGCCGGGGGTGTATCCGAGCCGGCCGGCGAGTTCCGCCGTGGACCGGGCGGTTTCGAGGTCCGCCAGTATGGCCGCGCGGGCGTTGCCGACCACTTGCGCGAGGTTTCCCGGCCTGCGGTCCCGGCCGGTTCCGACTCGCTGGGCGGGGTAATAGAGGACAAGCTGGCCGGGGGTGTCGACTTGGATGATGACGTCGGGCCAGTTGAGCACTCCGGGTGCGAGGACCAGGTCCCGGCCGGCGCCGTCGATCTCGCCGTCCCACGTCTTCTCGATGGTGACCGCGTCGCCGGACCAGGCGATGTCGGGGTGGAGCGTTCCGAGCATCCGGCCGACGCCGTGGGTGGCGATGCCCGTCGCGCGATGGGCGATGTCCTGATCGATGATCGAGCGCAGGTCGGGCCAGCCCTCGGAGAGGGTGTCCCGCCAGAACCGGGCGAGACCGTTGGCGAGGCGTCGCTGCATCCGTCCCGATTCGGCGATCCGGCGGGTCTCGGCCTCCAGCGGCCTGCTCCAGTGGGTCCGGGTGTAGTGGAAGACCTGGCTTTCGAGGTCGTCCTGCGCGACCGCCTCGATCCGCGCGATCTGTTCGTCGAGCAGGTCACGGCGCTGCGTGTCCGTGCCCGGCTGCGGGGTGAGCAGATCGGGTGTGTAGGTGTCGCCGTCGCGCGGCAACAGATCCGCGAGCAGGGCGACGTCCGGATGGGCGAGTGAAGCGCGGGCGAGTGGCCCGGGGTCGCCGAACACCGGGTGCCGTCCTGACGCGGCGGTGAGTTTCAGCCACGCCAGGGATTCCGCTGCGGGGGACGGTGAAAACCGTGTCCTGGACACCGTGTCGGCGTCGACACGCAACGTGAGCACCACGTCGACGGTAGCAGTCTTCGCGACGGATTTGAACGGGCTCGAATCCTTTCCGATGCGAGGTCCATCCGGGGTTGAGTGGTGTCACCGAACAAACGAACCTGGGAGTGATCGTCCATGGTGAGATCGACGAAAGCGAAGAGCCGTATGAGGAAGGTCGGTGCCGCCGTCGCCGCGGTCGCGTCGGCGGGCGGGATGGTCTTCGCGGCGCCACCCGCCACTGCCTCCGTCGCCGCTTACCCCACCAGCACGTTCCGGATCGAGGTGGGCGCGAGCTACTACAAAGGCACGGTCACCTGGTACAACCGGTCGGTCGGCGTCAACGGGGCGTTCAAGGCCTCCGGTTGCCGCCGGGTCTACGCGGAGGCCAGGGCCGGATCGACGTGGCTGGGCTGGCAGAGCTCCAGCACCTGGTGCGACGAATCCGGACCGGCGCCCCTCACCGTCAGCGCGGACATCGACGGCGGGGCCAACAAGGTCTACGTCTGGATGACCACCGAGAACTACCACGAAGGCCTCGAATACTTCACCTGCTTCCGCAGTTTGAGCGCTTGCTCCGGTCCTTTCGTGGGAACGCCGCCGGACAACTGACCGACCGGGTCCACACCGAGAAGCACCGACAAGGAGGGTCCACTTGAACATCCGTTCCCTGGCCACGGCAGCGGTTTTCGCACTGATCGCCTGCCTGCTGGCCGCCACCCCCGCGCAAGCGGCGACATCGGTCACCTTCACCCCGCAAACGATCTCGGTACCCAAGCTCCCGGAAACGGGTGTCGTGCACAGCGTCACTCCCGTGGGCACCGTTTCGCTGGACATGACCGCCACGCAGACCGCTTACGTGGTCTCGAAGATGCGGGTCAACGACGCCACCATCCGCAGCCTCTTCGACAACGAGATCGTCTGCCGGGGCCCGGGCGGCTGGAGCAAGAACATGGTGATCGGGCAGAACGTCTACGACAGGAACTCGGGCTCCCCGAACCAGGACGTGACGCTCTACACCCGCTTCCTCGTCCACCCCGGCGTCGCGGGAACGGTCACCTGCACCGCGAACGTGCGGGGCAACTCGCTCAGCCCGACCAGTGACGCCACCTACCGCTTGGTCAGCGGGTACCTCACGTTCGCCGACACCTCGGTCACCAATGCCACCGACGGGCAACCGGTGCAGTCCAGCGTGAGCACGGGAGTCCGTGGTCTCCACGCCGATTCCCGCGAGGTGCGGGAGCCCACGACCGGCTACTTCACCCTCCCCTCGACCGTGCAGGGCCTCAACGTGGTGGGCGACGTCGAGCTGCAGGTCTGCCTACGGGGCATCACCTGCGACAAATACAAGTCCACGCAGGTGAAGTTCACGCTTTTCGTCAACCAGTGGAAGGCGGACGGCACACTCTGCAAGAGCGACAGCAGCATCCAGGTCACGCATGAGGTGCCGTACTGGGTGCACCACAAATACGTGCCGCTCAACAAAGCGGACTTCACCGTGAGCAAGGCACCGGGCTGCGTCCCCCGGTTCAACGCCTACGTCAAGGCCGAGTGGCTGGGCGGCGAGGCCGCCGGCATCCAGGGAACGGCCACCGGACTCACCGACTCGGAAGGCTCGGCCACCACGCACGACTCCGACATGAGCCACGCGTACGTCCTGCCTTATTGATCGGACTGGGCAGGCAGGTCGAATTCGCCGTCCCGCACGCCTTTCACGAAGGCGTCCCATTCGGTCGGCGTGAAGACGAGGATGTGGCCGTCCGGATCCGAGGCTTGGCGCATCGCGGTGTAGGTGACGCCGTCGGTGTGCGGGACCAGCGCGTACTCGGCGCGGTCTTCGAGGTTGGCGCCTTCGGGTTCCGCCCGGATCCACACCGCGTCGCTCAGGTCCAGATCGGGCCTGACATGAGCCTTGTCGTCCACCGGCTGCTCACTCATGGTGTCCACGCTATCGCTTTCCGATGCGCAAAACGAAGGGGCCCTTCGCGATGAAGGGCCCCTTCGTGGTGACGACTAGGCGGTCTCGGTGATCGGCCGGTCCACCCACGACATCAGGTCGCGCAGCTTCTTGCCGGTCTCCTCGATCGGGTGCTGGTTGCCCTGCTCCTCGAGCTTGGTGAAGTTCGGCCGTCCGGCCTCGTCCTCGGCGACCCATTCGCGGGCGAACGTGCCGTCCTGGATCTCGCCGAGGATCTTCTTCATCTCCTCCTTGACCGCCGGCGAGATGACGCGCGGGCCGCGGGTCAGGTCGCCGTACTCGGCGGTGTCGGAGATCGAGTAGCGCTGACGCGCGATGCCGCCCTCGTACATGAGGTCGACGATCAGCTTCAGCTCGTGCAGCACCTCGAAGTAGGCGATCTCCGGGGCGTAGCCGGCCTCGGTGAGCACCTCGAAACCGGTCTGCACCAGCGCGGAGGCGCCACCGCAGAGGACGGCCTGCTCGCCGAAGAGGTCGGTCTCGGTCTCCTCGGTGAAGGTCGTCTTGATGACACCGGCGCGGGCGCCACCGATGGCGGCCGCGTAGGAGAGCGCGAGCGCCTGCGCGTTGCCGGAGGCGTCCTGCTCGACCGCGATGAGCGCCGGGACGCCCTTGCCGTCGACGAACTGGCGGCGGACCAGGTGGCCCGGGCCCTTCGGCGCGACCATGGCGACGTCGACGTTCGACGGCGGCTTGATCAGGTCGTAGCGGATGTTGAAGCCGTGGCCGAAGAACAGCGCGTCGCCGTCCTTGAGGTTCGGCGCGATGTCCTGCTCGTAGATGAAGCGCTGCTTCGTGTCCGGCGCGAGGATCATGATCAGGTCGGCTTCGGCGCTGGCCTCGGCCGGGGTGAGCACGCGGAGACCCTGCTCCTCGGCCTTGGCCCGCGACTTCGAGCCCTCGGGCAGGCCGATGCGGACGTCGACGCCGGAGTCGCGCAGGCTCAGCGAGTGCGCGTGGCCCTGGCTGCCGTAGCCGATCACGGCGACCTTGCGACCCTGGATGATCGAAAGGTCCGCGTCGTCGTCGTAAAAGATTTCCACTGCCATGAGGGGTACTACTTCCTTTCCTGACTTACAAAGATTTCTAGCGGGCGGAGGTGGCGGTGATGGACCGGGCGCCCCGGCCGACCGCGACCATTCCGGACTGGACCAGTTCGCGGATGCCATAGGGCTCCAGCATCCGCAGCAGGGCACCGATCTTGTCCGACGTCCCGGTGGCTTCGACGGTGAGCGCCTCGGGCGACACGTCCACCACCTTCGCGCGGAAGAGCTGCACCGTTTCGAGGACCTGGCTGCGCACGGTGTTGTCGGCCCGGACCTTGACGAGCAGCAGTTCACGCTGCACGGCTGTGGACTTTTCCAGTTCCACGATCTTGATGACGTTGACCAGCTTGTTGAGCTGTTTGGTCACCTGTTCGAGCGGTAGCTCCTCAACGGCGACCACGATCGTCATCCGGGACACCTCGGGATTCTCCGTGGGCCCGACGGCGAGGGATTCGATGTTGAAACCACGCCGGGAGAACAGTCCGGAAACCCGCGCGAGGACACCGGGCTTGTTCTCGACCAGAACGCTCAGGGTGTGCACGCTCATCGGGCGTCTCCTTCTGTCGCGGCGTTCAGCTCCGCCTCGGCGGCGACCTCGTCGTCGTCGAAGAGCGGGCGGATCCCGCGCACGGCCATGATTTCGTCGTTACCGGTGCCCGCGGCCACCATGGGCCACACCTGGGCATCCTTCCCCACCACGAAATCGATCACGACGGGGCGGTCGTTGATCTCCATGGCGCGCCGGATGGTGGCGTCGACGTCCTCCTTGGTCTCGCAGCGGAGCCCGGCGCAGCCGAGCGCCTCCGCGAGGAGGGTGAAGTCGGGGATGCGGTGCTTGTGGGTACCGAGATCGGTGTTGGAGTACCGCTCGGAGTAGAAGAGGTTCTGCCACTGGCGGACCATGCCGAGGTTGCCGTTGTTGATGACGGCGACCTTGATCGGCGCGCCTTCGATGGCGCAGGTGGCCAGTTCCTGGTTCGTCATCTGGAAACAGCCGTCGCCGTCGATGGCCCAGACCTGCTTGTCCGGCACGCCGAACTTGGCGCCCATCGCGGCGGGGACGGCGAAGCCCATCGTGCCGAGACCGCCGGAGTTGATCCAGGTGCGCGGGTTCTCGTACTTCACGAACTGCGCGGCCCACATCTGGTGCTGGCCGACGCCCGCGGTGTAGACCGCGTCCGGGCCGACGAGCGAACCGATGCGCTCGATGACGTACTGCGGCGAAAGCGTCCCGTCCTCGGGCCACTCGTAACCGGCCGGGTAGTCGTCGCGCCAGGCGCTCGCCTGCGTCCACCAGTCCTTCAGGTCCGGCTTCGCGGACTTGTCGGTCTCGGCGCGGACGGCCTCGATCAGCTCGGTGATGATCTCCGCGCAGTCGCCGACGATCGGCACGTCCGCCTTGCGGTTCTTGGAGATCTCGGCGGGGTCGATGTCGGCGTGGACGACGGCGGCGTCCGGCGCGAACGAGGACAGCTGCCCGGTGACGCGGTCGTCGAAGCGGGCGCCGAGGGCGATCAGCAGATCCGCCCGCTGCATCGCGGCGACCGCGGCGACCGAACCGTGCATGCCCGGCATACCGAGGTGCTGCGGGTGCGAGTCGGGGAACGCGCCGCGCGCCATCAGCGTGGTGACGACGGGGATCCCGGTCAGCTCGGCCAATTCCATCAGCTGACGCGAGGCGTCGGCCTTGACCACGCCACCGCCGACGTAAAGGACCGGGCGCCGCGACTTGCTGATCAGCCGCGCGGCCTCGCGGACCTGCTTGCCGTGCGGGCGCAGCGTCGGCCGGTAGCCCGGCAGCCGCATCTCCGTCGGCCAGGAGAAGGAGGTCATCTCCTGCAGGACGTCCTTGGGGATGTCCACCAGGACCGGGCCGGGGCGGCCGGTCGAGGCGAGGTGGAAGGCCTCCGCGATGGTGCGCGGGATGTCGGCCGGGTCGGTCACCAGGAAGTTGTGCTTGGTGATCGGCATCGTGATGCCGCAGATGTCGGCTTCCTGGAAGGCGTCCGTGCCGATCAGCGCGCGGGACTGCTGCCCGGTGATGGCGACGACCGGGACCGAGTCCATGTTCGCGTCGGCCAGCGGGGTGACCAGGTTGGTCGCGCCGGGACCCGAGGTGGCCATGCACACCCCGACCTTGCCGGTGGCCTGCGCGTACCCGGTGGCGGCGTGGCCGGCGCCCTGTTCGTGGCGGACCAGGACGTGGCGGACCTTCGTCGAGTCGAGCAGCGGGTCGTACGCCGGGAGAATGGTGCCGCCCGGAATACCGAACACGACCTCCGCGCCCACCGCTTCGAGCGAGCGGACGAGCGACTGCGCGCCCGTGACCCGCACCGGGGTCCCGGCGGGCGGCGCCGGCTTGGGTCGGGCACCGGTGGTACCGGCGTTCGCATCAGCTCGCGAGGTGGCACTAGTCATCGCTGTTTGCCTCGTCTTGTCTAGTCACTCGTTCGGGTATTCATTGGCTGGTCGGGCAAGTGAAATTGTTCCAGGCAACAAAAAACCCCCGCCGACCGGAGTGGTCGCACGAGGGTCGCGCGTCGACGCAGCGGAGACTTCCCTAAGCGTCGACGCGCTTGGGAAGTACGAGGCCGGTCTGCGTTGTCACGAGAGTGAAGCTAGCCGGTCGCCGTCAAGAGTGTCAACTCTGCGGGACGGCGATTCCGCATGCTGGACACCTCCGCCGCGTCGCGCGACCCGCGTTCGGGGCGTTCGAGGCGGCGGTGCACCATCTTTGACGTGGCAGAAGAAAAGCAGCAGGAACAGGCGAACGAGGCTCCCAAAGCCGTCTTCAAGATTCCGAACACGGCGTTGCTGGCGATCGCTTTCCTCGTCGTCTGTGTGACGCCTGTCGCGTTCGGCGAAGTGCCGTATCTCCAGTGGCTCTACATCTTCCCGATCGCGCTCGCGGTGTTCGTCATCCGGACGCGCACGACGGCGACGGCCAAGGGGCTGGAGGTCCGCACGATGTTCGGGCGGAAGGATCTGCCGTGGACCTCGCTCAAGGGCCTCGCCATCACCGACAAGGCGAAGGTGCAGGCGGTACTTAAGGACGAGTCGAAGGTCCCCCTTCCCGCCGTGCGCACCCGTCATCTTCCGGTGATTTCGCTGGTCAGCGCGGGCCGCATGGCCGATCCCTCCGGGCTGACCGACGACATCGGCAAGGCGCCGGAGAAGACCGACGATTCCGGGGAGTAGGATTGGTAGGACCAGTTTGGCGCTCGTTCGCCCTGGTCCCCATCCCGAACCTTGGAGTCAGCCGTGCCTCAACTCCGTTCCCGGACCACCACCCACGGCCGCAACGCGGCGGGCGCCCGCTCGCTCTGGCGCGCCACGGGAATGACCGACAGCGACTTCGGCAAGCCGATCGTCGCCATCGCGAACTCCTACACCCAGTTCGTGCCGGGGCACGTGCACCTCAAGGACCTCGGCGAGATCGTGGCCGGCGCGGTGAAGGAGGCGGGCGGGGTCGCCCGCGAGTTCCACACGATCGCCGTCGACGACGGGATCGCCATGGGGCACAGCGGAATGCTGTACTCGCTGCCCTCGCGCGAGATCATCGCCGACTCCGTCGAGTACATGGTGAACGCCCACCAGGCCGACGCGCTGGTCTGCATCTCCAACTGCGACAAGATCACCCCGGGCATGCTGAACGCCGCCATGCGGCTGAACATCCCGGTGGTGTTCGTCTCGGGTGGGCCGATGGAGGCCGGGAAGGCCGTGGTCGTCGGCGGGGTCGCGCAGGCACCGACCGACCTGATCACCGCGATCGCCGCGTCGGCCAGCAGCGAGGTCGACGAGGACGGGCTGTCCATTGTGGAACGCTCGGCCTGCCCGACCTGCGGCTCGTGCTCGGGCATGTTCACCGCGAACTCGATGAACTGCCTCACCGAGGCGCTCGGGCTCTCCCTGCCGGGCAACGGTTCCACCCTCGCCACGCACGCCGCCCGCAAGGCGCTCTTCGAGGATGCCGGGCGCACGGTCGTCGAGCTGTGCAAGCGCTGGTATGAGCAGGACGACGAGTCCGCGCTCCCGCGGTCGATCGCGACGAAGAAGGCGTTCGAGAACGCGATGGCCCTCGACATGGCGATGGGCGGTTCGACCAACACGGTGCTGCACATCCTCGCCGCCGCGCAGGAGGGCGAGGTCGACTTCACCATCGACGACATCGACGCCATCGGCCGCCGCGTGCCGTGCCTGTCGAAGGTCGCGCCGAACTCGGACTACCACATGGAGGACGTCCACCGCGCGGGCGGAATCCCGGCCATCCTCGGCGAGCTGTACCGCGGCGGCCTGCTGAACACCGACGTCCACTCCGTGCACTCGCCGGATCTCGAATCGTGGCTGTCCACTTGGGACATCCGCTCGAAGGAGCCGTCGGCGCGCGCGATCGAGCTGTTCCACGCGGCGCCGGGCGGGGTCCGCACCACGGAGGCGTTCTCGACCGAGAACCGGTGGTCCTCTTTGGACACCGACGCCGCGGACGGCTGCATCCACGACGTCGAGCACGCGTACACGAAGGACGGTGGGCTCGCGATCCTGCGCGGGAATCTCGCCGAGAACGGCGCCGTCATCAAGTCGGCGGGTATCGACGAGGAACTGTGGCACTTCGAGGGCCCGGCCCGGGTGCTGGAAAGCCAGGAGGAGGCGGTTTCCGCCATCCTCAAGAAGGAGATCCAGCCCGGTGAGGTGCTGGTGATCCGCTACGAAGGCCCGGCGGGCGGCCCCGGTATGCAGGAGATGCTGCACCCGACGGCGTTCCTCAAGGGCTCGGGGCTGGGCAAGAAGTGCGCGCTGATCACCGACGGCCGGTTCTCCGGCGGTTCGTCGGGCATCTCGGTCGGGCACATCTCGCCCGAGGCCGCCGCGGGCGGCACGATCGGCCTGGTCCAGAACGGCGACCGGATCCTGCTCGACGTCCACGAGCGGCGGCTCGAACTGCTCGTCGACGAGGACGTCCTCGCCGAGCGGCGCGCGAAGATGGAGGCGAGCGAGCGTCCGTGGCAGCCGGTCTCGCGGGACCGGAAGGTCACCGCCGCGCTGCGCGCCTACGCGCGGATGGCGACCTCGGCCGACACCGGCGCCGTTCGCGACCCCAACAAGTAGCACGCATTGAGAGGACTAAATGCGCACCGGGCGCATTTAGTCCTCTCGATGCGAGACGTCAGCGGCAGAGGACGATCACCACGACCGAAGCGGCCGCGGCGAGCAGAAGCCCGATCAGCCCGAACGAGAGCGGCCGCTTCCGCCACGGGGTGTTGACGTCCAGCGCGATCCGCCCGGAACCCGCGAGCAGCACGGTCAGCGAGGCCGCGGCCAGCAGGAGTTCGAACTCGAAGCCCTGGCCCTGTTTCTGGAAGAACCCGCCGCCGAACTTGACGTAGACGATGTTCGCGCAGACCCCGAGCAGCGCGGCGGCACCGATCGGGGTGAACAGGCCCACCAGCACGAGCGCGCCGCCGACCACCTCGCTGATCCCGGTGATCCACGAAAGCAGCGTGGTCTGGCTGGTGTAGCCGAAGCCGCCGAGCACCTTGGCGAAACCGCCGACCCCGGGTCCGCCGAAGGCACCGAAGAGATGCTGGAGCCCGTGCGCGCCCATCGTCACGCCGAGCACCACTCGCAGGACGAGCAGACCGAGATCGATCCCGCCCCTGGTCTCCACCGGGGCCGGGCCGTTGTCGGGTTCGGCCACGTCCGAGATCATGCTGGTCTGGTAGTCATCGCTCACGCGCGAAGGGTAAGGGAAACCGGCCCGTCAGGCGACCGAACCGCCGGAGCGGCTCAGAACAGGGTCGCGGGTTCGATCGGTTCGGGCTCGGGCAGCGGGTCGAGACCGGGCACCAGGGCACGCACGTCGTCGTGGAACCGGCGAGCGAGCGCCGGGGCGTCGTCGTTGTCGGGCGTGTGTACGAAGATCGTCGGCGACCGGCCCTCCCGCAGCCATCCCGCGACCACCTCCGTCCACGGTTCCCATCCCCGCGCGGTCTCCTCGGCCGAATCCCGGCCGAGGTACCGCACGATCGGCCGGTCGGTCAGCGCCCGCGTCCGCCGCGGCAGCCGGGGTTTCTTGGCCCAGGCGTCCTGTTCGGCCTCGCTGACCGGCGGGCTGGAAAAGAACACCGTGGTGTCGAACGGCACCCACTCGGCGTCCGCGCCGGCGAGTGTCCCCTCCAGCAGCGAGGTCGCTTCGGTGTAGAACGCCGGGTGCCGCACCTCCACGGCACGCCGGAGGCCGGCGGGAAGACGGCGCAGGAAGCGGCCGAGCGCGTCGGCGTCCGGCGGGCCGAACGAGCCGGGCAGCTGGGTCCACAGGACCGCCCGGTCGCCGAGGGGTTCGATCGCGTCCAGGAACGCCCGCATCTCGGTCTCGACGCCGGCGAGGCGCTTCTCGTGCGTGACGACCTTGGGCAGCTTGACCACGAACCGGAAGCCGGGACCGGTCTGCCGCGCCCACGTCTCGACGGTTTCCCTCGCGGGGGTCGCGTAGAACGTCGTGTTGCCCTCGACCGCGTTGCACCAGCCGGCGTACGCCCGCAGGCGCTCCCCCGACGGCAGCGACCGCGGGACGAAGCGCCCGGCCCACGCCTTGTGCGTCCACATCGCGCAGCCGACATGAAGATTCGCCACGATGCTCAGTATTCGCCGTGGACCAGGTTCTTCGGCAGCTCCCCACCCAGATAGCGGCTCAATTCCCGGGCCACCACCGCGTAGGCGCGCTGCCGCCGCCCGCTCACCGAGCCCGCGACGTGCGGTGTCAGCAGCAGTCCCGGGCAGTCCCACAGCGGGTGTCCGTCGGGCAGCGGCTCCGGGTCGGTCACGTCGAGCGCGGCGCGCAGCCGTCCCGACGTGAGTTCCGCGACGAGCGCGTCGGTGACCACGACGGGGCCCCGCGCGACGTTCACGAGGATCGCGTCGTCCGGCATCGCGGCCAGGAACTCCGCGTCGACCATGCCCCGCGTGTGCTGCGTGAGCGGCACCATGAGCACGGTGACGTCGTGATCGGGCAGCAGGGCGGGGAGTTCGTCGGTGCCGTGGACACCTTCGCGAGCGCTCGCGCCCACCATCGTGCAGCGCACGTCGAAGGTCTCCAGCCGCCGGCGCAGATGCCTGCCGAGGTCGCCCGCGCCGATGATGAGGACCCGCTTGCCTTGCAGGGTGTCGGTGGTCCGGCGTTCCCAGTGCTTCCGGCGCAGGCCCTCGGCGAAGCCGTCGAGACCGCGGTAGATCGCCAGGAGGACCGCGACGACCCATTCGGCCGAGCTTCCGCCGTGCGCGCCGCGGCAGGTCGAAAGCAGGACACCGTCGGGCACCTTGCCGATCCAGTCCTCGGCTCCCGCCGCCAGCAGCTGCACGAGTTTGACGTTCGGCAGTTCGCGCCAGAGCTCGTCGCTGGGCCCGTCACCGGTCACGAGGACCTCGGCCTCGGCGGCTTCGGGCGGCACCGGCTCGCCGTGGCGGTACACCACCGGACGCACGCCGTCGATCTCCGAAAGCGCGGCCACTCCCACTTCGTCGGGCACGAGAACGGTCACTGTCATGATCACCACGGTATCCAGAGGCTCTTACCCGCGGCTCACGTACGCCCACCTAGGCTTGCCCCGTGCGTACCCGGTACCGGCGGAAATGGACCGCGCCGCTGGCCATGCTGGTCTGCGGCGCGCTGATGCTCTCCGGTTGCGCCGAATTCGACAACACCGCCGCCGGGCAGAAGTTCACCCCGGTCAACCCGCCGTCCCCCGAGGTCCCGCCGCAGGTCGGGCCCGGCGGTGCGGCAGGCGACCCCGGCCCCGGCCGTGGCAACGGGCCGAACCAGACGCCGTCGCCGGTCCCGCCGCCGCAGGGGTGCAAGGACTTCGACAAGGCCGTCATCGCGACCTGCCTGGACACCGTCGCCGCCGTGGCCGCGATCCCCGGCGACGGCACCGCGCCCAGCGCGCTCGCGGGCGAACGCAAGAGCGGCCGGATCGTGCTCGCCATCGCGGAGAAGGACCCGGCCGCCTGGGCGACCGTCCCCGTGGACGGCTCGGGCGACGGCGGCCTCACCTCGCTCGCCCTCTCCCCGGGCTTCGCCGAAGACCAGCTCGTCTTCGCCTACATCACCACCCCGACCGACAACCGGGTCGTCCGGCTGGCGAAGGGCCAGGCGCCGAAACCGGTGCTGACCGGCATCCCCAAGGGCGCCACCGGCAACCGCGGCGCGATCGGCACCGACGCCAAGGGCGCGCTCCTGGTCGCCACCGGCGACGCGGGCAACCCCGGGCTGGCGGCCGATCCGGCGTCGCTGGCCGGGAAGGTACTGCGCATCGACACGTCGGGCAAACCCGCGGCGGGCAACCCCACGCCGGGTTCGGCGGTCTTCTCGACCGGCGTGCACTCCCCCGGCGGGATCTGCCGCGACCAGACCGGCTCCCGCGTATGGCTGACCGACCGGCTGGCCGACAAGGACGTCCTGTACCGGCTTCGCGGCGGCCAGCCGCTGACCACCCCGGCCTGGAGCTGGACCGACCGGCCCGGTGTGGCGGGCTGCGCGGATTTCGTCGGCGCCACCGGCTATCTCACGATCACCACGTCGATCGCGGGCAACCTGCAGAACCTGCCGGTCACCCCGGACGGCGCGGTGACCGGCAAGCCGAACGTATTCATGGACGGCAAGGTCGGCAAGCCGCCGAAGACCTTCGGCAGGCTGTCCGCGATGAGCATGGTCAATCCGCAGATCGCGCTCGCCGGGACGGTCAACAAGGACGGTGGCACCCCGGTTTCGAGCGACGACCGCGTCGTCATCATCACCCCGTCGGCCGCCTCCGGCGGGGGTGGCAAGGACTGAGTGCCTCCCGGGGCGCGGCGCGATCCTTACCTGGACGGCCTCGGCTGGGCAGGCGGGGTGAACCGGGTGAACAACGGCGGCATCGCCTTTTCCTTGGCCAGCGGGTCGAACAGTTCCGGCACGAGCCGATAGGCGGGTCCGAGATCGGTCGCGGCGGCGGTGAGCCGTCGCGGCTCGGTCGACGGCCAGTGGCCGGTGTCGGCCCGGGACGACAGGGTGCGCAGCAGGACGATCTCCTCGGCCGCGTTGAACGAACAGTGGCCGCCACGGCTGATGTAGGTCTGCCGCAGCAGGCCGGGATCGCCGTTGCGCCGGACCTGGTCGCCGTACCACCGGGCCTGTCCCGCGACCGCGCCGCCGTCGCCGGTGGTGTGCGCGGTCAGCACGGGTGAGGGCGTGGTGCCGCGCGCCACGGCGTAGCGGTCCAGGTAGGCCTCCGCCTGCGGATCCGCCGAAATCCGCGGGGCCGCGGCGAGCCGGTCCAGGTCGGCCCCCAGATCCACGCCGCCCGCCCGGTACGCGTGCCGGACCAGGTCGAGCCCGGTGGACCGGGCGAGCTGACGCCGATAGTCGATCCCGGTGTTCGACGACGGGTTCCCGCCCGCCCGGCCCTCGATTTCGGGACGCGCGTCCGGCCCGTAGCCGTACAGGTAGGCCCCGGTGACCCACAGCGCCTGCTGGGCGAGGCGGTCGGCGGGCGCCGCCGGCTCGGGTTCGTGCGCGAGCGCCCAGCCGGGGATGGTGCCCAGCGCGCCGGCCAACGCGATCCGCGCCCGGCCCGCTTCGGTCTTCTGAGCTTCGGCCACCACTGCTTCCAGCGCCGCCTGCGCGGCCTCCGGATCACGAGGCCGGACCAGGTCGATGTCCGCGCCAGGCGCCAACAAGGTCTTGAGCGCGAAGAGCATGTCGAGCGCGCTGTTCCAGGTGCCCTTCGTGTCGTACTCGCCGCACTGCGCCAGGACACCGTCGAACCGGCCCGGATTGTTCTCGGCCAGCTTCACCGAGATCACGGCGCCCATGGACATCCCGCTGGTGAGCGTCCGCCGTGGTCTGCCCACGGTCGCCTGGAACCAGTCCAGCAGCGCGATCTGATCGGTCAAGGCTTCTTCGATCGCGTGCCCGAAGACACCCTTGTAGTTCGACGCGGCCAGCGCGTAACCGTGCTCGAGCAGCCAGGTCTCGGTCTCGGGTCTGGTGGCCAGCCAGATCCGCTCCGGCTTCCCCCACTTCTCCACATAGAGCCCGTGGCTGTAGAGGACCAGCGTGCCGTTCCAGCGTTTCGGGACTTTGACCAGGTAGTCGGCACCATTGATCGCGCCTTCGTGGGTGCGCCAGCCCTCTTCGGCGGACGCCGGCGTGGCGGTGAACAGCGCGCCGAGGAGGAATGCGACGAGCACGGTGACAAGGGTCCTGCGTGGTGAAGTCATGCGGCAAAAATAGGTGACCAAATGGTCACATGTCAAGGGTGGTATTCGGCCCTCCGCCCGCACATCCCATAACCGTCCTCTTTGGACGGGCTCATGACGCGGACGCCCGACCGTTCGAGATGACTCGCGTCCCCGTTCGCGAGCGCCTTCAACTGCTCACCGGTCAGCTCGGCGGCGGCCAGCGCGCCCGTCCGCCAGCGCGACGTCCACGCGCCGACCTTCGGCGCGACCAGTGCGACGGCCGCGCGATGGAAATCCCTCAGCGGACCGGGATCTCCCGCGACGAGCGCGTCCCGGATCGGCAGATAGCCCTCGACCGCGAGATCGCGGCGGCGGCGGGCCGCGTCGGCGTCCTCGGGCATCGCGGCGGCCTCCGCGTACGCGTCCGGGTCGGCGAGGAGCGGCGGCGGGAAGGTGAAGACGGCGTCACCCGCTTCGGGGAGCCCGCTGTTCTGCATGAGCACGGTGATCCGCAACCCGTCGCGCTGCACCATCCGGTGGACCGTGCCGGGCGCGAACCACGCGACGACCCCGGCTTCGAGTTCGGTCTCCCGGTAGCCGCCGACGTCGAGCGTCTGCACCGCGCCGCGTCCGCCCGTGACGACGTAGGCCTCGGTGCAGGCGAGATGCAGATGCGGACTGCCGCCGCACACGCCGTCGGCGGCCTCCCATTCGTAGGCGCACAGATGAGACAGGCCGATACCGCCGGGCAAGGGGAACACGGTGAGCTCCTCGGATGTCGTGCGTTTCCAGGTCGTGCCCGACGCGCTCGCGATCCCAGGCGCCGTCGGCGATCACCATACGACCGGACGAACCCAGTACGACTTATAAACAGAAAGCGCTTTCTTACACAACCCCACGCATTGAGAGGACTAAACGGGAAGACGGGGGCTCAGGGACGCCGGGTGCGGGTTTCCGCGCGCAGGAACCGGACGTCGAGGAACGCGACGACGACGGAGACGACAGCCGCCACCAGGCCGAGGTAGCGGCCGAGCCCGGTCCCGATCTCGATACCGGCGGCGGAGAAGATCCCGCGCTGATCGGCATCGAACTGCCAGTCGAGGGTGGTCCAGCCGAGCACCATCAGCAGCAGCGCGCCGACGGCCGCCATCAGCCACAGATGCGGCAGGCCCGCGCGGCGGACGGCGTCGACGCGGCCGAACAGCACGACGGCCAAGCCGGGCAGGAACAGGAGGAAGAGCGGGGCCCAGGCGAGAAAACCCGCGTGCCACGCGTCGCGCGTGACGTCGTCGGCGGGCAACGTCGTCAGCGCGTCTTCGATCTCCGGGCGCGAGGCGGTCAGCGTCGTCCACGGAAGGAACAAGGCCACCAGCGCGAGCAACCCGGCCGCGAGGCCGAGCCACTCACGCCAGGTGACCTTCTTCAGAGCGAGCTCAGGCACCGACTCGCTCGACGATCAGTTCGCGCACGCGTTTGGCGTCGGCCTGGCCCTTGGTGGCCTTCATGACCGCGCCGACGATCGCCCCGGCCGCGGCCACCTTGCCGCCGCGGATCTTCTCGGCGACGTCGGGCTGCGCGGCCAGCGCCTCGTCGACCGCCGCGATGAGCGCGGAGTCGTCGGAGACGACCTTCAGGCCGCGCTTCTCGACGACCTCGGACGGCGAACCCTCGCCGGCGAGCACGCCCTGCACGACCTCCTTGGCCAGCTTGTTGGTCAGCTCGCCGGCGTTGACCAGCGCGATGACCTCGGCCAGCTGCGCCGGGGTGATCGCCAGCTCGGCCAGCTCGATCTCGCGGGAGTTGGCCTCCTGCGCCAGCGTGTTGACCCACCAGCTGCGGGCCTCGTCCGGCGTCGCGCCCGCCTCGACGGTGGCGGCGACCAGATCGACCGCGCCGACGTTGAGCAGGTCGCGCAGCGCCTCGTCGGTCAGGTTCCACTCGCGCTGGATGCGCTTGCGGCGCTCCGACGGCATCTCCGGCAGCGTCTTGCGCAGCTCCTCGACCCATTCGCGCGACGGCGCGATCGGGACCAGGTCGGGCTCCGGGAAGTACCGGTAGTCCTCGGCGGTCTCCTTGGTGCGGCCCGGCGACGTGGTGCCGTCGGCCTCCTGGAAGTGCCGCGTCTCCTGCTTGATCGAACCGCCCTCGGCGAGGATCGCCGCCTGGCGGGTCATCTCGTAGCGCACGGCGCGCTCGACGCTGCGCAGCGAGTTGACGTTCTTGGTCTCGGTGCGCGTGCCGAATTCGGTCGCGTCCTTGGCCATCAGCGAGACGTTCGCGTCGCAGCGCAGGGAACCCTGGTCCATGCGGACGTCGGAGACGTCCAGCGCGCGCAGCAGATCCCGCAGGGCGCTCACGTACGCGCGGGCGACCTCGGGGGCGCGGCCGCCGGTGTGCTCGATCGGCTTGGTGACGATCTCGATCAGCGGCACGCCGGCGCGGTTGTAGTCGAGCAGCGAGTGCTCGGCGCCGTGGATGCGACCGGTGGCGCCGCCGACGTGCAGCGACTTGCCGGTGTCCTCCTCCATGTGCGCGCGCTCGATCTCCACGCGTACGACCTCGCCGTCGTCCAGCGTCACGTCGAGGTAGCCGTTGAAGGCGATCGGCTCGTCGTACTGCGAGGTCTGGAAGTTCTTCGGCATGTCCGGGTAGAAGTAGTTCTTCCGGGCGAACCGGCACCATTCCGCGATCTCGCAGTTGAGCGCGAGACCGATGCGGATCGCGCCCTCGACCGCCTTGCCGTTCACGACCGGCAGCGAACCGGGCAGGCCGAGACAGGTCGGGCACACCTTGGTGTTCGGCTCGCCGCCGAACTCGTTGGCGCAGCCGCAGAACATCTTGGTGTTCGTGTTCAGCTCGACGTGCACCTCGAGGCCCAGCACCGGGTCGAACCGCTCGATGACGTCGGCGTAGTCCATCAACTCAACCACGGCGGTCACTTCTTGCCTCCCAGCTCCGGAACTTCGTGCACCAGCGAGCCACCGTTGGCGGCGTCGCGCGCGACCTCGTAGGCGGCGCCGACGCGGTACAGCCGGTCGTCGGCCATCGCGGGGGCCATGATCTGGAGGCCGACCGGCAGGCCGTCCTCGTGCGACAGTCCACTCGGGACACTCATCGCGGCGTTGCCCGCGAGGTTCGACGGAATGGTGCAGAGGTCCGCCAGGTACATCGCCATCGGGTCGTCGACGCGCTCGCCGATCTTGAACGCGGTGGTCGGCGTGGTCGGCGAGACCAGCACGTCCACCTTTTCGTATGCGGCTTCGAAGTCGCGCGTGATGAGCGTGCGCACCTTCTGCGCCGAGCCGTAGTAGGCGTCGTAGTAACCCGAGGAAAGCGCGTACGTGCCGAGCATGATGCGGCGCTTGACCTCGGGGCCGAAACCCTTCTCGCGGGTCAGCGACATGACCTCTTCGGCGCTGTGCTCGCCGTCGTCGGACACGCGCAGGCCGTAGCGCATGGCGTCGAACCGGGCGAGGTTCGACGAGCACTCGCTCGGCGCGATCAGGTAGTACGCGGGCAGCGCGTAGGTGAAGTTCGGGCACGAGACCTCGACGACCTCGGCGCCGAGCGCGCGCAGCTGCTCGACGGCGGCCTCGAAGGACCGCAGCACGCCCGGCTGGTAGCCGTCGCCGGCGAATTCCTTGACCACGCCGACGCGGACGCCCTTGAGGTCGCCGGTCAGGCCCTGGCGGGCCGCGGCGACCACCGGCGGGACCGGCGCGTCGATCGAGGTCGAGTCCATCGGGTCGTACCCGGCGATGACCTCGTGCAGCAGCGCGGCGTCGAGCACCGTCCGCGCGCAGGGACCGGCCTGGTCGAGCGACGACGAGAAGGCGACGAGACCGTAGCGGGAGACACCGCCGTACGTCGGCTTCACGCCGACGGTGCCGGTGACCGCGCCGGGCTGGCGGATCGAGCCACCGGTGTCGGTGCCGATCGCGATCGCGGCCTCGAACGCCGCGATGGACGCCGAGGAGCCACCGCCGGAACCGCCGGGGATACGGGCGTGGTCCCACGGGTTGTGCGTCGGGCCGAACGCGGAGTTCTCCGTGGAGGAGCCCATCGCGAACTCGTCCATGTTGGTCTTGCCGAGCACCACGACACCGGCCTCGCGCAGCTTGCGCGTCACGGTGGCGTCGTACGGCGGGAGCCAGTTCTCCAGGGTCTTCGAACCGACCGTGGTCGGGATGCCCTTGGTGGTCAGCACGTCCTTGAGCGCCAGCGGGACACCGGCGAGCGCGGACTTCGGCGCGTTGCCCGCGGCGACGTCGGCGTCCACCGCGCGGGCCGCGTCGAGCGCGCCTTCGGTGTCGACGTGCAGGAACGCGTGGATGTGGTCGTCGACCTCGGCGATCCGGTCCAGGTGGGCCTGCGTGACCTCGACGGCCGAGACCTCACGGGACTGGATCTTCTCCGCCAGCTCGGCGGCGGTCAGCTTGATGAGTGCCGTGGCATGCGGGGCACCCGCACCCGGTCGGCGATCATCCGCCGCTTCGCGATTGTCGCGCATGTTCGCCTCCGTCACTGTTCTTCTCCCAGAATCCGCGGCACCCGGAAACGACCCTCTTCGCTGGCCGGCGCACCGGCCAGCGCCTGCTGCTGGGTCAGCCCCGGTCGGACCGTGTCCTCACGGAACACGTTGGTCAGAGGCACGGCGTGCGACGTGGGCGGGACGTCCTCGCCTGCGACCTCGCTCACCTTGGCCACCGAGTCCAGGATCTGGTCGAGCTGGCCTGCGAAGACGTCCAGCTCCTCTTCGGTGACGGCAAGCCTGGCCAGCTTGGCGAGGTGCGCGACCTCGTCGCGGGAAATGTTGGGCACGCGGGTGACTCCCGGGGTGTGCTGTGCGGGTTCTGTCGGAAGCTGCAAGTCTATGGTGGCGGCGTCGGCGGACTCGACTGGGTTATGCCGCGGCCTGCGCTCCCATGTCGGGTAAGGAGTGCCTGGTTCGTTATCCCGCGCCCCGGACGTCGGTCCCCATTACCTCGTCCGGTCTGTCACAATCGGCGCCCGGCGTAGCGCGTTCCACGGCGAGGCTGGGACGCCTGAGGCGAGAGGGGCGCGTGTGTCGTTCCTGATCCGGGTCCAATTACCGGACACCCCGGGGACCCTCGGCGCGGTCGCCACCGCGCTCGGCACCGTCGGCGCCGACATCCTGAGCGTGGACGTGGTCGAACGCGGCGGCGGTGTCGCCGTCGACGACCTCGTCGTCGAAATCCCGTCCGGCAGGCTGCCGGACGCGCTCATCACCGCCGCCGAAAGCGTCGACGGGGTCGAGGTCGACGCCGTCCGCCCGTACGCCGGGGTGCTGGACACCCATCGCGAGCTCGAACTGGTCGAGGAGATCGCCGCGACGCCCGCTACGGGGCTGGAGATCCTCGCCGAAGGCGTGCCACGGATCATCCGGGCGGGCTGGGCCGTCGTCGTCGAACACGCCGAGGCCGGCGCTGTCCGGCTCGCGTCGTCCAACGCCGCGCCCGAGACGCCGATCACCGACCTGCCGTGGCTGCCGCTGGAACGCGCCACCATCCTCGACGCCGAGGAGGCCTGGGTGCCGGAGACGTGGAAGGAACTGGGGACCGAACTCGCGGCGACGCCGCTGGGGAAGCCCGGGAAGGCGCTGCTGGTCGCCCGTCCGGGCGGGCCGAACTTCCGGGCGGCGGAGGTGGCGCGTTTGGCGCACTTCGCGGGGATCGTCGCCGTCGTGCTGGACAGCTGACCTTCGAGTTTCGCTCACTGGATGTCATGAAAGGGCCGTTCAGAACATTTTCGGCCTGAACGGCCCCTCTTTCATGACATCCGCGAAGGGGTCAGCTCACGAGTCGAAGATCGCCTCGGCGCAAGCGCGGGACAGCTTCGCTCAGTCAGCGTTACTCGCGGGACTCGAGCCACTTGCGGTCCGGGGGATCATCGCGCATCTCGCCCAGGTCCGCTTCCCAGCCCGCCCCTTCCAGCGCGAGGATGTCGGCGGTGGTGATCGCCGTCGCCGAATTCATCAAAGCTTCAGACCGTAGGCGATCAGGGTGATCCCGGGATGCGGCTCCCAGTCCCGCTCGGGCAGCCGCACGAAGCCGAGCCGCTCGTAGAGCCGGTGCGCCCGCTCCATCGTGACCAGGCTGCACAGCACCACCCTCGCCACGCCGAGTTCCCGCGCCCGCGCGATGACCGACCTGGTCAGCGCCTCGCCGATGCCGCGTCCGGTCGCCGAGGGCAGCACGCCCAGCATCCGGAACTCCAGTTCGCCCTCGTGGGACAGCTCGGCGAACTCGGTGCCCGGCAGGGCGATGGTGACCGTGCCGACGAGCGTGCCGTCCGAGTCCACCGCGACCAGGAGTTCGGCCAGCTCCGCCCGCTTGGCGGCGTCGACGAGCTCCGCGGCGTAGCCGACGCCGTCGACCAGGCTTCGCTCCGCGGAGTACGCGGCCAGCGTGAGCTCCCCGACCGCCGTGAGCTCCTCGGGGCGGGCGGGCCGGATCTCCAGGTCACTCACCGGCGCCCTCCTCGGTCGGCAGCGCGAGCTCGGCCGCGGCCTCGGGGCCGCTTTCGAGCAGCACGCGGAAGCCGTTCTCGTCGAGCACCGGCACCTTCAGCTGGACGGCCTTGTCGTACTTCGTGCCCGGAGCGTCCCCGACGACGACGAACGCCGTCTTCTTCGACACCGAACCGGCCGCCTTCCCGCCGCGGGCCATGATGTATTCCTTGGCCTCGTCGCGGGAGTAGTCGTTCAGCGAACCGGTGACGACGATGGACAGGCCTTCGAGGTTGCGCGGGATGGACTCGTCGCGCTCCTCCTCCATCCGGACGCCCGCCGCGCGCCACTTCTCGACGATCTCGCGATGCCAGTCGACCTCGAACCACTCCTTCGCCGCGCGGGCGATGGTCGGGCCGACGCCGTCGACGCTGGAGAGCTCCTCCTCCGAGGCGTTCTCGATCCGTTCCAGCGAACCGAATTCCCGTGCGAGCGCCTGCGCCGCCGTCGGGCCGACATGCCGGATCGACAGGCCGACGATGACCTTCCACAGTGGACGGTCCTTCACCGTCTCCAGGTTGTCCAGCAGCTTGCGCCCGTTGGCCGACAGCTCCCCAGCCTTGGTGCGGAACAGCTCGACCTGGAGCAGTTTTTCCTCGTCCAGATCGAAGATGTCTCCCTCGTCGTGCACGACACCGGCGTCCAGGATCGCGACCGCGGCCTCGTAACCGAGCACCTCGATGTCGAACGCGCCCCGGCCGCCGAGATGGAACAGCCGCTCACGCAGCTGCGCCGGGCAGGACCGCGAATTCGGGCAACGGATGTCGATGTCGCCCTCCTTCTGGTACGCCAGCTCGGTGTCGCAGTTGGGGCAGCGCAACGGCATCACGAACTCGCGCTCCTCACCGGTGCGCGCGTCGGCGACCGGGCCGAGCACCTCGGGGATGACGTCGCCCGCCTTGCGGATGACGACCTTGTCCCCGATCAGCACGCCCTTGCGTTTGACCTCTTCCTGGTTGTGCAGCGTCGCCATCGCCACCGTGGACCCGGCCACCTTCACCGGCTCCATCACCGCGAACGGAGTGACCCGCCCGGTGCGGCCGACGTTGACCTGGATGTCCAGCAGGGTCGTGATCGCCTCTTCCGGCGGGTACTTGTACGCGATCGCCCAGCGCGGAGCCCGCGATGTCGTGCCGAGACGGCGTTGCAGCGCGACCTCGTCGACCTTGATGACGACGCCGTCGATCTCGTGCTCGGCGTCGTGGCGGTGCTCGCCCCAGTATTCGATGTGGTCCAGCAGTTCCTTGCCCGAACCGAGCACCTTGCTGTGCGGCGAGACCGGCAGGCCCCACGCGGCGAGCGCGTCGTACGCCTCGGACTGCCGCTTCGGTTCGAAGCCCTCGCGTTTGCCGAGACCGTGGCAGATCAGCCGGAGGTTGCGGGACTTCGTGATCTTGGGGTCCTTCTGCCGCAACGACCCGGCCGCGGTGTTGCGCGGGTTCGCGTACGGATCCCTGCCCGCCTCGACCATCTTCGCGTTCAGCGCCAGGAAGTCCTCGACGCGGAAGTACACCTCACCGCGGACCTCGACCAGCGCGGGCACCGGGAACTCGTCCGTCCCGGTAAGCCGCTCGGGCACCTGCTCCAGCGTGCGGACGTTGAGCGTGACGTCCTCGCCGGTGCGGCCGTCGCCCCTGGTCAGCGCGCGGGTGAGGCGGCCGTTCTCGTACAGCAGGTTGATCGCGAGCCCGTCGATCTTCAGCTCGGCGAGGTACTTCGTCGCGCCGATCTCCTTCTGGACGCGCTCGACCCAGGCCTCGAACTCGCCGGTGTCGAAGACGTTGTCCAGGCTGAGCATGCGCTCGAGATGGTCGTGCGCGACGAACTCGGTGGAGAACGTGCCGCCGACGTTCTGCGTCGGCGACTCCGGCGTCACCAGCCCCGGGTGCTCGTCCTCGATGGCCTGGAGCTCGTTGAGCAGCTCGTCGAACTGGCCGTCGGACACGATCGGTGAATCCAGCACGTAGTACCGGAACTGGTGACCGCGGATCTCCTCCGCCAGTTCGGCATGCCTTTCACGGACGTCGGCGGGCACGTCCGTGACGTCCTGTGCGGGCTCGGGGTTTTCGGGAAGTTCGCTGCTCACGGGGGTAACCCTAGTCGGGGGTACCGACATTTCCGGACAGCCCGCCGACGATTTCGCGTAGTTCCAGCAGGGTCAGCTGCCCGTCCTGGGCCTCGGTCACCAGCTCGACCTTCCCGAGGCGTTCGGCCGCTACCCGCTCACCCAGCGTGGCGTCCAGCGGCAGGAAGGTCATGGTCGTCCGGGTCTCCGGCGCGAGCTCGTCGATCAGCGGATGGAACACGGTCACGTCCACCCGACCGGCCGATTCGTCCACCTTCGCGGTCACCCGCACGTCGGCGAGCGCGATCCGGGTCTCGCCGAGGTTGACGGTGACCTCACTCGGATCGGGGACCGGCGGCACCGAGTCGTGGTACTCCCAGATGGCGTCCTCCGGCGGCGCCGCGGCCTTCCACGCGTCGGTGTACGGGCGCAGTTCCGGATCCTCCTGGCCGGTCAGCACCAGCGAGTAGATCGCCCGGTGCCCACGATCGAGGGAAAAGTGCAGCCGGGGGTGCAGCGCCTCGACGATGGTGCAGAGGTCGTGTTCCACCCGATGCGGTTCACGATCGCCGAGCGCGGCACTGACCTCGGGCAGGAGCGCGAACCAGGCCTCCCAGAACTTCTCCGCCGCGGCGGCCGCGTCCTCGGGGACCGGCTGCTCCGGCCAGGCGGTGCGGGGGTCGGGAACGTCCTCGGTCTTGCGGGAGCGGCGGAACAAACGCATGACGGGCACGCTACCGCGCCGCTCACCAGCCTTCAGGCGGTTCGGTGAAAGCCTTGCCGGCCTCCCGGCTGAGGGTGAGCGCGCGGCGCATCCAGTCGGGGGTGGCGCCCGCCAGACCGCACGCCGGGGTCGGCACGACCCGTTCGGCGAGGATCTCGCGGCGGAAGCCCAGCCGGTCGACGAGTTTGAACACGGGCGTGACCACGTCGCGCAGCTCCACCGGGACACCGGGGTCGGTCGTGGGGACGAGGCCGAGCATCAGCGTCGTGCCGGAATCCAGCGCCTCGCCGATCTCGTCCAGCTGCGCGGGCGAAGCGCCCTTCAGCAGGGTGAAATCGAAGGCGATCGCCTGCGCCCCCGCCGCGCGCAGCAACGGGATCGGCGGCTTTTCGGCGCAACAGTGGACCGCGACCGGCTGGCCGGTGACGCGTTCCGCCCCGGAGATCACCGTCGACAGCAGCTCGCGCGCCTCCGGGGCGGGCACGGCGGGAACGGTGCCGTAGCCGGACGCCGTCGGGAGGTCGCCGGCGAGGACCGCGGGCAGCGACGGTTCGTCGAACTGGATCACCACCGGCGCGCCGATCCGCGACTTCAGTTCCGCGACGTGCTCCGCCAGTCCGTCGAGCAGCGAGGCGGCGAAATCGCGCAGCGCGCCCTTGTCGGTGAGGATCCGGTGCCCGCGCGGGAGCTCGACGTTCGCGGCGAGCGTCCACGGCCCGGCGACCTGGATCTTGAAGGCGGGCGGCGCGGCGCCCGCCTTCTCCCGCGCCTCCTGGACGGCGTCGAGGTCCCAGTTCATCAGGTCGACGGCGCGGCGGTGGTCGTGCCCCGGTCGGGCGGCGACCCGGTAACCGCTCGGCACCACCTCGACCGCGAGATCGACCAGCAGCGCCGCCGTCCGGCCGATCATGTCGGCACCGACGCCACGGGCGGGAAGTTCGGGCATACAGGGGAATTCGGGCAGTTCGCCGAACACGATCGAAGCGGCCTCGACCGGATCGGTGCCGGGAAGGGAACCGATCGCGGTGGCCGCGCCAGGGGGCCAAGGTCGTTCGTTCACACCCGGATTCTCCCCTTGGTCCGAGTGTGCGGGGAGGCGGGGCACGGGAGGACACGGACATTCGACGCAATTGCCGTCGACGAGCCCGAGACGGCACTGAGCGCATTACGCTGACCTGCCATGACGAGCTCTCCACAGCCCGCCGGCTGGTATCCCGACCAGCAGAACCCCCGGGTGTACCGGTGGTGGGACGGGCAGGCCTGGACCGCGAACACGCGGCCGTCGCACGACGCCGAGATGATCGAGCTGGACGTCGAAGGCGCGCACGATCCCGCCAAGATCCGGGCGCAGGCGGCGAGGGGCACCCAAGGCCGCGGCGGCGGTGCCGTCGGCGGCGGGACGCTGTTCTCCGAACCCGTGCTGGTGGTCAACCAGCGCGCGAAACTCATCGAGATGGCCAACGAGTTCGGGGTGTTCGACCAGAACGGCAACCGCCTCGGCGGCGTCGTCCAGGTCGGGCAGAGCACGCTGAAGAAGGCCATCCGGCTGCTCACGAACTACGACCAGTTCCTGACCCACCGCTTCGAGATCCGCGACGCGAACCACAGCACCGTGCTGAAGGTGACGAGGCCGGCGAAGGTGTTCAAATCCCGGTTCCTGGTGACGAAGGCCGACGACTCCCCGATCGGCGAGATCGTGCAGGAGAACGTCTTCGGCAAGATCCGGCTGGGGTTCGTGGTCGACGGGCGGAAGGTCGGCGGGATCTTCGCGGAGAACTGGCGGGCGTGGAACTTCGCGATCAAGGACGAGGCGGACGTCGAGATCGCGCGGATCACGAAGACCTGGGGCGGTTTCGTGAAGGCCGCGTTCACCACCGCCGACAACTACGTCGTCGAGATCCACCGGCCGCTGCGGGATCCGCTGGCTTCGATGGTGGTGGCCTCGGCGCTGACCATCGACACCGCGCTGAAGCAGGACGACAAGGGCTGAGCTGTCTCCCGCGAGTGACCGGGGTCTCACACTCCTGAAGTGGACACCCGGCTTCCGGCGGCACAAAGTGGAGTGACTGAGGCGGCACGCTGGAGTGCGTCCGGGACGGAGGGTCACCATGGAGCCGTTGCCCGAAGACGGCGAACGGGACTGGGCCGAGCCAGGCGTCTACACGGTCACGCCCGGGGTCCACCGGATCCCGCTTCCCCTGCCGCACGACGCGTTGCGCGCGGTCAACGTCTACGTCGTCACCGACGGGACCCGCCTGGTCCTCGTGGATTCGGGGTGGGCGCTGGAGCCGGCCCGCGAGCGGCTCGCGCGCGGGTTGAAGGCGCTCGGCGCCGATCTCGGCGACATCGACGAATTCCTGATCACCCACGTGCACCGCGATCACTACACCCTCGCCGTCGAACTGCGCCGCGAATTCGGCGGCACGCTCGGGCTCGGGAAACGGGAGGAGCCGTCGCTGGTCCGCTCCGGCGATCCGGACCGCTTCCCGATGGAGGCGCAGGTCAGCCTGCTCGAACGCTGCGGCGCGGGGCCGGTCGTGGAGGAACTCGCCAAGGCCTTCGGCGGTGTCCGGCACACCGAGGCACATCTGTGGGAACAGCCCGACGAGTGGCTCGTCCCCGGCAAACGCCCGATCGTGCCCGGCCGCGAATTCGACATCGTGCACACGCCCGGCCACACGGACGGGCATGTCGTCTTCGTCGACGACGAAGCCGGGCTGGTGTTCTCCGGCGACCACGTGCTGCCGCACATCACGCCGTCCATCGGCTTCCAGCCGGTGCCCACGGAGCTGCCGCTGAGCGACTACCTCGACTCCCTGCGCCTGGTTCGCGAGATGCCGGACCGGCGCATGCTCCCCGCGCACGGGCCGGTCACCGGCAGCGTCCACGCCCGCGTCGACGAACTGCTGGAGCACCACCGGGACCGGCTCGAAGTCATGGGCGCCGAGATCACCGCGGACGTCACGACCGCGTACGAGGTCGCGCTGCGGCTGGGCTGGACGCGAAGGCAGCGCAAGCTTCCCGACATGGACCCGTTCAACCAGATGCTCGCCGTGCTCGAGACCGGCTCGCATCTGGATCTGCTGGTGGCCCAAGGGAAACTCACCGCGGCCGAGACCGACGGGGTGCGACACTACGCCTCATGATCATCCGTGAAGCGCGACGGGAAGACGTCGCGGCGATCGTCGGGATGCTCGCCGACGACCAGATCGGCAGCACCCGGGACTCCGCCGAAGACCTGGCGCCGTACCTGGCGGCCTTCGAGCAGATCGACGCCGATCCGGCGCACCTGCTGATCGTCGCCGACGACGACGGGGAGGCCGTCGGCACGCTCCAGTTGTCGATCATCCCCGGCCTGGCGAGGAAAGGCGCGCTGCGCGGGCAGATCGAGGCCGTGCGGGTGCGGACGAGCCATCGCGGCTCCGGCCTCGGTGGCGAGCTGATGCGGTGGGCGATCGACGAATCGCGGCGGCGGGGCTGCGCCCTCGTCCAGCTGACGTCGGACGTGAAACGCGAGGACGCGCACCGGTTCTACGAACGCCTCGGTTTCGAGGCCACGCACACCGGCTTCAAGCTGAAGTTCTAGTCCCCCGCCGCATTTGGTCCTCTCGATGCGGCGGCCGGCGGTATGGCACCCCACCGTGTCGCGAAAGTGGCTTTCGCGACACGCCTTCGAGCGGGATATCGAGGGGCCATGAGCACGCGCCCACAGCATTTCGTCCTCTGGATGCGGTAGTTGCACGCGCAAGGAACGCATCCAGAGGACGAAATGCGGGACGGGGCTAGCGAGTCCCCGAGATCTTCGCGCTGCCGAGCACGAGGTCGCCTTCGGCGGCATCGGTGCGGTACAACACGACGACCTGCCCCGGAGCGACGCCGCGCAGCGGCTCGCGCAGCTGGATGGTCACCGAGTCACCGGAAGCCTCCGCGACGGCCTCGACGATCCCGCCGTGCGCGCGCACCTGGACGACGCATTCGGTCGGGCCGTCCAGCGGCCGCTCGCTCGGCCAGATCGGGCGGTCCGCCTCGATCACGTTCACGCCGAGATCCCGCGCGGAACCGACCTTCACCGTGCCCGAAACCGGCTCCAGCGAGAGCACGTAGCGCGGCCGCCCGTCCGGCGCCGGCGCCTCGATGCCGAGCCCCTTGCGCTGCCCGACGGTGAAGCCGTGCACGCCGGTGTGCTCGCCGAGCACGGCGCCGGTCTCGGCGTCGACGAGCTGCCCGGGACGCTGGCCGAGCCGCTTCTCCAGGAAGCTCTTCGTGTCCCCGTCCGGGATGAAGCAGATGTCGTGGCTGTCCGGCTTCTTCGCCACCGAAAGACCACGGCTCGCGGCCTCGGCGCGCACGTCGGTCTTCCACGAGTCGCCCAGCGGGAACAGCGAATGCCGCAGCTGCTCCGGAGTGAGCGAGGCCAGCACGTACGACTGGTCCTTGCCCGTGTCGACGCTGCGCCGCAGCTCCGGCACACCGTCCACAAGGGACAGACGGGCGTAGTGCCCGGTGGCGACGGCGTCGAAGCCGAGCGCCATCGCCTTGTCCAGCAGCGCCTCGAACTTGATCTTCTCGTTGCAGGTGACGCACGGGTTCGGCGTCCGGCCCGCGGCGTACTCACCGACGAAGGTCTCGATGACCTCCTCGGTGAACCGCTCGGCGAAGTCCCAGATGTAGAAAGGGATGCCGAGGATGTCGGCCGCGCGCCGCGCGTCGCCGGAGTCCTCGATCGTGCAGCAGCCGCGGGATCCGGTGCGCAGCGTGCCGGGCTTCGCCGACAGCGCCAGGTGCACGCCGACGACCTCGTGCCCGGCGTCCACGGCGCGCGCGGCGGCCACCGCCGAGTCCACTCCCCCGCTCATCGCGGCCAGTACGCGCATCTTCCTCACACCTCTTGCTTCTGCGTCTGCTTGCGCATTCCGGCGAGCCCCGCCTGCCTCGCCCTGTCGACGACGCCCGCGATCTCCCTCGAAACCGCTTCAACGTCTTCCGGTGCCGAGGTATGCCCGAACGAGAACCGCAGCGACCCGCGCGCGGCCGCGGGTTCGGCACCCATGGCCAGCAGCACGTGGCTCGGCTGCGCGACACCCGCCGTGCACGCCGAACCGGTGGAACATTCGATGCCCTTGGCGTCCAGGAGCATCAACAGGCTGTCACCCGCGCAACCGGGGAAGGTGAAGTGGGCGTGCGTGGGCAGCCGATCGCCCTCGCCGCCGTTGAGCACCACGTCCGCCACCTCGCGCCGGACGGCCTCGATCAGGTCGTCCCGCAGCTCGGCGACGCGTTTGGCGTACTCCTCGCGGCCGTCGACCGCGACCTTCACCGCCGTCGCGAACGCGATCACCGCGGGGACGTCGAGCGTGCCCGAACGCACGGCGCGCTCCTGGCCGCCGCCGTGCAGGACCGGCACGCACGCGGTGTCGCGGCCGAGCAGCAGCGCGCCGACGCCGTACGGGCCGCCCAGCTTGTGCGCGGTGAGGGTCAGCGCCGCGGCGCCGCTTTCGGTGAAGTCGACCGGTACCGCGCCGACGGCCTGGACGGCGTCGGTGTGCAGCGGGATCTCGTGCCCGGCGCAGACGGCGGCGAGCTCGGCGACCGGGTTGATCGTGCCGACCTCGTTGTTCGCCCACATCACGGTGGCCAGCGCGACCGTCTCGGGGCTGTCGCCGATCGCGGTGCGCAGCGACTCGGGGGTGACCCGGCCCGCCTGGTCGACCTCGACCCAGGTGATCTCGGCGCCCGCGTGCTGCTCCAGCCATTCGACGGACTCGAGGACGGCGTGGTGCTCGACGGTGCTGCACAGCACCCTGTTCCGCTTCGGGTCCTCGCCGTTGCGGGCCCAGAAGATGCCCTTGACCGCGAGGTTGTCGCTCTCCGTGCCACCGGCGGTGAAGATCACCTCGGACGGCCGGGCGCCCAGCGCCTCCGCGATCACCTCGCGGGCTTCTTCGACCCGGCGGCGCGCCCGGCGTCCCGACGAATGCAGCGCGGAGGCGTTGCCCACTGTGGACAGCGCCTCGGACATCGCCGCTACGGCTTCGGGCAACATCGGGGTGGTCGCCGCGTGGTCGAGATAGGTCATCGCTACACCAGGGTAGCCCGCTCCGGGGCGTGACCAAGCCCACCCTGGTCAGCGGGTGGCGGCGCTCATATCCGACGGCCACCGGCCGGTCAGCCGCACCCCCAGCAACGCGATGCCGGTCAGCACCACCGAAAGCACCAGGATCGCCACCGAAGGCTCCTTCGCCGACGCCAGCGAAGCGAGCAGGACACCGCCCAAACCGATGGTCAGAGCCGATCCGACCCAGTCGCCGAGCTGCAGCGCCGACGTGTTGAACCCGCGCTCGGCCTCCGGCGAGTAGCGGAGCAGCAGTACCGAGATCGCGGGCATCGCGATCCCCATCCCGGAGCCGCCGACGGCCGACGCCACGAACGCCATCCAGCCGGGGAACGAGGGCAGCGGGACGAAGACGAAGATCGCCAGACCGGCCGCGACCAGCGCGAACCCGGTCCGCAGCGACGCTTCGCGCGACCAGTCGAGCATGCGGCCCTGGAGCATCGACCCCGCCGACCAGCCCAGCGCGGTCACCGTCAGCGGCAGCCCGGCCAGCGCGGGGCTGTAGCCGTGGACCTCGGTCATCGTGAGCGGCAGATAGGCCTCCATCCCGGCGTACGCGCCCGCGATCAGCGCGCGCGAAGCGATCACTGTCGGCAACCCCGGGCGCGACGTCAGCGTCCCGGCGGGCAGGAGTTTGCGGAGCGCGTACGCGAGCGCGGCCAGGCCGGCGCCGCCGTAGGCCAGCGCCGCGAGGGACGGATGCTGCGCCGCCCAGGTGAGCGCGGCGACACCGAGGGCGGCGATCACCGCGGGCACGACGCCCGCCCGCCTGGCGGATTCGCCGGGTACGTGGGACGGCAGCTTGCGCGTGACGACGACCAGCAGCGCGAGCCCGATCCCGGTGAGCGGGATCAGCCCGAGGAACACCCAGCGCCAGCCGACGCTCACGGTCACCACGCCCGCGATCGAAGGACCGATCACCGCCGGCAGCACCCACGCGGCGGCGTTGGCGGCGTAGATCACCGGGCGTTCGCGGTCGCTGAAGGTGAGCGCGATCAGCAGCGACACCGAGACCAGCAGGAGGCCGGAACCGAAGCCCTGCAATCCCCTGCCGAGCAGGAGCAGCGGCATGTCGTGCGCGAGTCCCGCGACGAGCAGCCCGGCGGCGAACAACGCGGTACCGGCGAGCAGCGCGGGCGCCGGGCCCTTGCGGTCGCCGAGGCGTCCGGAAAGGACGGTCGCGACCACGCTGGCGACCAGGAACGTGGTGAACGGCCAGGCGTACAGCGCGAGGCCGTCGAGATCGGCCACCATCGTCGGCATCGCGGTGGCGACGCCCATGCTCTCGAACGCGATGAGCGTGACCATGAGCAGCAGTCCGATGGTGGTCACGCGGTGTTCAGGTGTCCAGAGCACACCCTTCGGCTTGGCCTCGTCCCCAGTGATCGTCATACGACGAGCCTGCAACCTCCAGCCCGGTGGAGGTCAAGCTCAAGACACCGACTCCAGACGCAGCTCACGCGCCAGCACCGCGGCCTCGCCGCGCGACGTGACCTCCAGCTTCCCCAAGATCTTCCGCACGTGGAACTTCACCGTGTGCTCGGTCAGCGCCAGCTCTTCGGCGATCTGCCGGTTGCGTTTCCCGCGCGCGATCCCGGCGAGGACTTCGAGTTCGCGCGGGTTGAGCCGGTCGAGCGGGCGCAGTTCCGGCGTCTCCTGGACGCCCAGCGGCAGGACCGCGGTGATCGTGGCGCCCCAATCGGGTACGGCGTCGACCTCCCACCGGCCGCCGAGCGGGGTGATCCGCTCGGTCAGGCCGGTGGCGGGCACGGCGCGGGCGACGTCCGGGCCGTCGTCGCGCACGGTGACCCGGAGGTGCTGCCCGTCGATCCGCCAGGACGCCCGGACCCGGCCGGCGCCCCGCTCCAGCGCGGCGAGCACGAGGCCGCGCGAGACCGTGCGCGCGGTGTGCGCGATGTCCTGCGGGAGCGGCCGTTCGTCGTCCGGCCCGGCGAGGTCGACGGTCACGTCGTCGTGGCGCACCAACGGAGCCAGCTGCGTGACGAGGGTGCCGAACGCCTCCGACGCCGGCTCAGCCGAGAGTTCCTGATCGCGGTCGGCGATCGAGCGCAGTTCGACCAGCGCGGTCGCGGCGAGATCGGTCGCGGTCTGCCGGGCGGCGGCGTCGCCGAGCTTGCGGGACCGCAGCACCGCGAGCAGCGACGTCAACGTGGTCGCGTGCGTCTGCCCCAGATCGGTGATCGCCCGCGCCCGCGCGGTGGCCGCCGCGATGTTGCTCTCCAGGACGGCGGGCTCGGGGTCGGTGGCGCGCTGGGCGGCGTTCACGCTGACGATGTCCCACAGCTTCGCGACGAAGTCGAGCGCGCTGCCCGACGGCTCGTCCTCGGTGGGGACGAGCGCGATCATCGCGCCCTTGCCGATCACCGGCGCCGAGGTCAGGACGACGAGTTTCCGGCGTTTCCCGCCGAGTGTCCCTTCGGCCACCACCGCCTTGCCCGGGACGCCGAGCGCGGCGAGCCGCTGAAGTTCGGCGCTCGTGACCGCGCCGGTGATCGCCGGATCGCCGTGGACCTTGATCGGCAGGCGGGAGCAGTCACCGGTCTCCATCGCGGCGGCGCGGTGCGGCAGCACGGCCGCGGCCGTCGCGGAGAAGCGCGGCAGGAGTTCGGGGCGCGGAGCGGCGAGCATGTACTCGACCTGGCTCAGCACGTGCAGCGGGTCCATGACCCCACAGTAAGCGCGTTCCGGCGCGGGGACGCTGCTCTCCCGGCTAGTGAACACTGCTCGTCCGGCTGGTTCGGGCGAGGCCCGGGCGCCGGTTGACTGATCGCAGCGAAGAAATCCGATGAGGAGTGAACATGCGAGCGATCACCATCACCCAGTACGGCGAAGCGGATGTCCTGCAGGCGGCCGAGGTTCCGCTGCCGGAGCCCGGCCAGGGTCAGGTGCGGGTCGCGGTCAAGGCCGCGGGCGTCAACCCGATCGACTGGAAGATCAGGTCCGGCGCGATGGCGGAGGTCCGCCCGGTCGACTTCCCGCACATCCTCGGCCTGGAACTGGCTGGCGTCGTGGACGCGGTGGGCGAAGGCGCCGATTTCGCCGTCGGTGACGAGGTCTTCGGCTGGTCCGACACCGGCGCTTACGCGGAGTACGCGCTGGCGACCACCGTCATCCGCAAGCCCGCGGGCCTTTCGTGGGCGGAGGCCGCCTCGCTGCCCATCGTCGGTGAGACGGCGTTGCGGGTGCTGGGCGAACTCGAGGTCAAGCCGGGCGAGACGGTGGTGATCCACGGCGCGAGCGGTCAGGTCGGCCGGATCGCGACGCAGGCCGCGGTCGCGCTGGGCGCCACGGTCGTCGGGCTCGCCGGGGCTTCGTCACTCGACGAGGTGAAGGAGCTCGGCGGGGTGCCGGTGCGGTACGGCGACGGCTGGGTGCCGCGGGTCCGTTCGGTCGCGCCGGACGGCGTCGACGCGGTGTTCGACGCGGCGGGCTTCGGTGTCCTGGCCGAGTCCGTCGACCTGCTCGGCTCACCCGACCGGCTGATCACCATCGCGGACCCGGCGGCTTACGCACAGGGGCTGAAGTTCTCGGCGAGCGGCTCGCAAACCCAGGCCGTGCTGGAGGATCTGGTCGCGCGGGAGCTGAAGCTGAAGCTGGGGTCGAGTTACGCGCTCGCCGATGCCGCCGAAGCGCACCGCGAGAGCGCGACCGGTCACGCGGGCGGGAAGATCACGCTGGCCCTGTCCTGAACCTCGTGAGTGGTAAGGACGGTTCTAACCGTCCTTACCACTCACGAGACCAGACACCTTCGTGACCTCCACTGCCGCCGGAACCGCTGCCGCGCGCCGCCGCCGCTGCACCGGGATCTGCACCCGCCCGAGCGCCGCCTGCACCGCGGATTCCGCCAGCAGGGCCAGTTCCCGCCGGTCCGCGGCGCGGCCCGGCGCGATCTCCGGGCACACGTGCACCTCCAGCACCAGACCGCGCAGTGCCGCGACCCGCCGCAGCGAGGCGATGAGCGACTCCGGCCCGATGAACGCCGGCTGGGTCGTCTCCCGCCCGTCGGCGAGCCGGAACCGCAGCGCGAGCGGCCGCACCGGGACCCCGCCGTCGATCGCGGCCTGGAAGGTCGCCGGGCGGAACCGGCCCGAGCCGAGACCGCACCAGGTGGTGCCTTCCGGCGTCACGCTCACGAGTGATCCGCCGCGCATCGCGTCGGCGAGTTCGTCCATCGTCGCGGGCAGGCTCCGCAGGTTCTCCCGGTCGAGGAAGATGCTGCCGCCGCGGCGCACCAGCAGGCCGAGCACCGGCCAGGCGCCGACCTCCTTCTTGGCGAGCGCCCGCATCGGCTGGACGGCGTTGACCGCGATGATGTCCAGCCACGAGATGTGGTTGTTCACCACGAGCGCGCCACGGCCGGGCACGGCACGGAACCGCTCGTCGCCGAGCACGCGCAGCTTCACCCCGAAGGATTTCAAGATCCCGACGAAGAGCAGGCGCACCAGCCGTTCCCGGGGCATACCGCGCAGCACGAGCACCAGCGGCGCCGACAGGAAGGCGCCGAAGATGACGCCGATCGCCGCGGTGAACCGCAGGACGCGCCGGCCGAACGCCACCGTCGGCGCCCCTTCGCTCAGGCAGCCGTCGCCGCACGGCGACTTCGGCATCCAGGCGTGGGTCATCCCTGCACTCCCAGGAAGTACTTGAGGTATCGCTCGTCGACGTTGTGCAGATCCAGCAGGACGAAGAAGTCCGCGACACCGAAATCCGCGTCGAGCGCGGGCGGGCCGTAGATCTTCGCACCCAGGCGGGTGTAGCCCTTGATGAGCGGCGGGAGGATCGCGCGGGCGGGCCGCTCGACACCCTCGGTCCGCCACGGGTTGAGCGGCGTCACCCGAAGGGATTCATCCGCGTAGTGCTTGGCGCGCAGGACATCCCAGACGCCCGCCGCGTAGGCTCCGCCGTCGGTCAGCGGCACGGAGGCGCAGCCCGCGAGATACCGGTGGCCCGCCAGCAGCATGTAGCGCCCGATCCCCGCCCAGACGAGGCTCACCACGGCGCCGCTGCGGTGATCGGGATGCACGCACGAACGCCCCGTCTCGACCAGCGAAGGCCGCAGCGAATCGAGCGCGGTGAGATCGAATTCGCTGTCGGAGTAAAGCTTTCCCGCCCGCGCGGCCCGATCGGGCGGCAGCATCCGGTACGTGCCCACGATCTCGCCGGTGTTGTCGTCCCGCACCACGAGGTGGTCGCAGAACTCGTCGAAGTAGTCGACGTCGAGCCCGGGTTCGAGGGAATTGAGCGTCGCCCCCATTTCCTCGGCGAACACCTGATGGCGAAGGCGTTGCGCGGCAACGACTTCTTCGTTCCCGTTCGCCACGAGAAGGGAGTAACGCGGCGCATCGGCCGGGAGTTCGACACCTGCCTGGTCAGTACTGACGAGGAGCTGTGACGTCGTCATGACCCAGGTCTACCCCTCAGGGGGTACCAACGACAATGCGCCCGATGGCCGAATAGTGCACGTTCAGTTAATTGCGGGTTCTCAGGGTTCTCTCAGGCTGGAAGATCACTTTCGGATCACAGAAAAGGGACCGCCCGGGAAATAAATCCCGGACGGTCCCGCTCCTAACGAAGGACTCAGCCCTTGCGCTTCTGGACCTCTTCGGTCAGCTGCGGCGCGACGTTGAACAGGTCGCCCACCACACCGAAGTCGGCGATCTCGAAGATCGGCGCCTCGGCGTCCTTGTTGACCGCGATGATGGTCTTCGAGGTCTGCATACCCGCGCGGTGCTGGATCGCGCCGGAGATGCCGAGCGCGATGTACAGCTGCGGCGAGACCGTCTTACCGGTCTGGCCGACCTGGAACTGCGCCGGGTAGTAGCCCGAGTCGACGGCGGCGCGGGAAGCACCGACGGCGGCACCGAGCGAGTCGGCGAGCGCCTCGACGACGTCGAACTTGTCGGCCGAGCCGACACCGCGCCCACCGGAGACGACGACCGAGGCCTCGGTCAGCTCCGGCCGGTCACCGCCGACGATCGGCTCGACGCCGGTGATCCTGGCGGACTTCGCCGGGTCACCCGCGGGGACCTCGACGGTCTCCTCGGCGGCGGCACCCTCGGCCGGAGTCGCCTCGACCGCGCCCGGGCGGACCGAGATGACCGGGATGCCCTTGGTGGACTTGGACTTCACCGAGAACGCGCCACCGAAGATGGACTGGTCGACGCTGCCGTCGCCGTTCACGCCGACGGCGTCGTACAGCAGACCGGAGCCGAGGCGGACCGCGACCCGGGCGGACACCTCCTTGCCCTCGGCGCTGGCCGCGACGAGCACGGCGGCCGGGGAGGTCCGCTCCGCGAGCGCGGCGAGGACGTCCACCTTCGGGGTGACCAGGAAGCCGGTGGCGTTGTCGCCCTCGGCGACGTACACCTTGGCGGCGCCGTGGGCGGCGAGGGCTTCCTTCGCCTTGGCGGCGGTGCCGGTCGGGCCGACGACGACCGCGGACGGCTCACCCAGTTCACGAGCGGCGGTCAGCAGCTCGAGCGTGACCTTCTTGACTTCACCGTCGACGTGGTCGACGAGGACGAGTACTTCAGCCATTTCCCTATTCCTCCTCGAAACCTGTCTCAGATGAGCTTCTGCGCGACCAGGTAGGCGGCCACCTTGCTGCCGCCGTCACCCTCGTCCTCGACGCGCTCGCCGGCGGTGCGCGGCGGCTTCGGGGAGGCTTCGAGCACGGACGACCAGGCGTTGCCGAGGCCGACCTCGCCGGCGTCGACGCCGAGGTCCGCGACGGTCAGCGTCTCGACCGGCTTCTTCTTCGCGGCCATGATGCCCTTGAAGGAGGGGTAGCGCGGCTCGTTGATCTTCTCGCCGACGCTCACCACCGCGGGCAGGTTCGCCTCGAGGTGCGTGACGCCGTCCTCGGTGTAGCGGTCGGCCTTGATCGAGGTGCCCTCGACGGTCAGCTCGTTCACGTGGGTCAGCTGCGGCAGGCCGAGCAGCTCGGCGATGATCGCCGGCACGGCGCCACCGCGGCCGTCGGAGGCCTCGTTACCGGTGATGACCAGGTCGAAGCCTTCGACCTTCGAGATCGCGGCGGCGAGCACCTTGGCGGTGGCGATCGCGTCGGAGCCGTGCAGGGCCTCGTCGGAGACGTGGATGGCCTTGTCGGCACCCATGGACAGCGCCTTGCGGATCGCGTCGGTCGCGCGGTCGGGACCCACCGAGACGACGGTGACCTCGCCCTCGCCGGCTTCCTTGATCTTCAGGGCTTCTTCGACGGCCTTCTCGTTGATCTCGTCGAGCACGGCGTCGGCGGATTCGCGGTCAAGAGTGTTGTCGGCACCGGAGAGCTTCCGCTCCGAGTAGGTGTCCGGTACCTGCTTGACCAGGACAACGATGTTCGTCATGGGTCTACTTCGACCTCCCGTTGGTGGCCGGCGTCGGCCACGGGGCAACAGCTCTACTGGCCGGTAGATTAGGGCCATTTCAGCGTCGCGGCCCCCCGAGGTGACCTCATTCACCTGGATGCACGTTTTAATGGGACCATCGTCCAGGTAATTCACCCGTAAGTGAGTGTTACCGGCCGACTAACCCGAACGGCCGTATTCCGGGGTACTCGCGCCGAGGGCGAGGCGATAGCCTGCCCGACCATGCGTTCCATGCCCGGCCCCGTCGCCGTGATCACGGACTCCACCGCCTGCCTTCCCGCCCCGGTCGCCGAACGCTGGGGAATCGGCGTCGTTCAGGTGCAACTGCAGGTCGGAGAGCAGTTCGACGAAGAGAACCGCTACGACCGCGAGGAGATCATCGGCCATCTGCGCGCCGGAACCCCGGTGAAGACGGCGCCGCCCGAGGTCGCCGCGTTCTTCTGGGCGTTCCAGGACGCCGCGAGCAAGGGCGCCTCCGCGATCGTCAGCATCCACATCTCGGGCCGCATGTCGGAGACGGTGAACGCCGCCCGCGAGGCCGCCCAGCAGGTGAACGTCCCGGTGCACGTCCTCGACAGCGGGACCACCGGCATGAGCCTCGGTTTCGCGGCGACCTCGGCGGCCAAGGTCGCCGCCGCCGGCGGGCAGGCCGCCCGGGTGATCGACGCGGCCGAACGCCGGTTCCGCGGCAGCCGGGAGATCCTCTACGTCGACACGCTGGAGTTCCTGCGCCGCGGCGGCCGCATCGGCGCCGCGCAGGCCTTCCTCGGCTCGGCGTTCTCGATCAAACCCCTGCTGACGGTGAAGAACGGCGAGGTCGCCCCGCTGACCCGGGTCCCGGGCCAGCGGCGGGCGCTCAACAAACTCGTCGACCTCGCGGTGGAGTGCGCGGGCGATCAGGACGTGGAGGTCGCCATCACCCGGTTCGGCCCGGACGAACGCGATCTCGAGATCGGCGGACGGCTGCGGGCGCGGCTGCCGCATATGGTCGACAGCACCCTGGCGGACGCCAGCATGATCCTCGGCGCCCACCTCGGCCCCGGCGCCATCGGCATCACGGTTTCGCCGGTGTGACCCGCTTCGACGGGATCAGCGCCAGCACGATCGGGAGCACCGCGCCCAGCGCCGTCGTCACGACGATCAGCACCTGGTCCACCGGCTCGAAATGCGAGACGTGCCCCAGGTGGTAGAGGAAGTGCGGGAGCCCGAAACAGAAGGTGGCGAGCGCGGCGAGCCTGGCCACGGCGGTCGTCCCGATCACGGCGGCGCCGATCAGGATCGCGGAAAGCGCCAGGTTGAGGCCGCCGAAGTCCTGGATCAGGTGTTCGTTGAAGGGGCCGTCCATCGCCACCCAGCCGGTGCGGAACCCCGGGAAGTCCCGGTAGAAGCCCTCCGGGCTGATCAGCGGCCACAGCCCGACGGGCAGTTCGATGAGACCGAAGACGACGAGCAGTACGCGGGTGAATGTCCGTTGCATACCTCCTGGACTGGACAGCGCCGCGAAACGTGACACGCGGGCCGAAGTGACCGGCCGGTAGGGTCGCGGCGTGACCACCCCAGCCACCAGGGCCGAAGCGCTGCACCTCACCGGTGAACGCACCGTGCCGGGCATCGCCGAGGAGAATTACTGGTTCCGGCGCCACGAGGCCGCGTATCAAAAGCTCCTGTCCCTGTGCGAAGGCAAGACCGTCCTGGAGGCCGGGTGCGGCGAGGGCTACGGCGCCGGGCTCATCGCCACGGTCGCCGCGCGGGTGCTCGCGCTCGACTACGACGTCCCCACCACCGAGCACGTCGCCCGCCGCTACCCCGGCGTC
This sequence comes from Amycolatopsis roodepoortensis, assembly GCF_024628825.1. Classification (NCBI taxonomy): domain Bacteria; kingdom Bacillati; phylum Actinomycetota; class Actinomycetes; order Pseudonocardiales; family Pseudonocardiaceae; genus Amycolatopsis; species Amycolatopsis roodepoortensis. The sequence goes on along the minus strand of NZ_CP102415.1, from coordinate 7,176,861 downwards.
GGCGTGGCCAGGGCGAACCTGGTGTTCCTGCCGCTGCGCGACGCCTCGGTCGACGTCGTCGCCAACTTCCAGGTGATCGAGCACCTTTGGGACCAGGCCGCCTTCCTCGCCGAATGCCGCCGCGTGCTCTCCCCCGGCGGACGGCTGATCGTCACCACGCCCAACCGGCTGACCTTCACCCCGGACAGCGACACCCCGCTCAACCCGTTCCACACCAGGGAACTCGCACCGTCCGAATTGGACGGACTGCTGCGTGACGCCGGTTTCGAGGTCGAGACGCTGCACGGCCTCCACCACGGCGAGGGTGTCGCGAAGCTGGACGCCAAGTACGGCGGCTCGATCATCGACGCGCAGCTCGACGTCGTCATGGGGCAGCTGCCCGGGCAGGCGACCTGGCCTGCCGAACTGCTCGCCGACGTCGAAGCCATCCAGGCCACGGACTTCGCGATCCACGGCGAAGACCTCGACGCCAGCCTCGACCTCGTGGCCGTGGCGGTGCGCGCATGAGCGAGTACGAAGGCACGTTCTGCCTCGTCGTGCACAGCCACCTGCCGTGGCTGCCGCACCACGGGTCCTGGCCGGTCGGCGAAGAATGGCTTTACCAGGCGTGGGCGCACTCCTACCTGCCGATGGTCGACCTCCTGCGCCGCTTCGCCGACGAGGGCCGCGACGACGTCCTCACCCTCGGGATGACGCCGATCCTCGCCGCCCAGCTCGACGACCCGTACTGCATCGACGCCTTCCACGACTGGCTCGGGCATTGGCAGCTGCGCTCCTGGCACGCGTCCACGCTGTGGCGCGGCGACCCGCTGCTGCGCGAGCTCGCGGCCAGTGAGTACCGGACGGCGCTCGAGGCATCGGAAGAACTCGAAACCCACTGGCGGCACGGTTTCTCGCCGATCCTTCGGTCCTTTGTGGACAACGGGACGATCGAACTGCTCGGCGGCCCCCTGGCGCATCCGTTCCAGCCGCTGCTCGATCCGGCGGTCCGCGACTTCATGCTGCGCGGCGGGCTGGCCGACACCGCGCTGCGGATCGGACGGCGTCCCGAGGGCATTTGGGCACCTGAATGCGGTTACGCGCCCGGAATGGAAGCCGGATACGCCGCCGCGGGCGTCCGGCGGTTCATGGTCGACGGGCCGTCCCTGCACGGCGACACCTCGGCGGCGCGGACCGTCGGTGATTCCGACGTCGTCTGCTTCGGCCGCGACCTCGAAGTCACGTACCGCGTCTGGTCGCCGAAGGCCGGCTACCCCGGCCACGCCGCGTACCGCGACTTCCACACCTGGGCGCACGAAGTCGGCCTCAAACCGTCCAGGGTGACCGGCAAGACCGTCGAGCCGCCGGACAAGGCGCCGTACGACCCGGCGATGGCGACGGCCACCCTCGGCGGCCACGTCCAGGACTTCGTCGACACCGTCGTCGCCCGGCTGCGCTCGCTCAAGGCCGAGCACGGCCGCGAATCGCTCGTCGTCGCCGCGTACGACACCGAACTCTTCGGACACTGGTGGCACGAGGGCCCGGCCTGGCTCGAAGGTGTCCTGCGCGCGCTGCCCAAGGCGGGCGTCCGCGTCACCACGCTCAAGGGCGCGCTCGAAGCGGGCCACCTCGGCGGGAAGGTCGATCTCCCGGCGTCGTCGTGGGGCTCGGGCAAGGACTGGCGGGTCTGGGACGGCGAGCAGGTCGCCGACATGGTGCGGGACAACGCCGCGCTGCAGCACCGGATGCTGGACCTGGTCACCGGGATGGACACGACGACCCGCGACGCCGTCCGCGACCAGGCCGTCGCCGAGGCGATGCTGGCGCTGTCGAGCGACTGGGCGTTCATGGTCACCAAGGATTCCGCCGCCGACTACGCGCGGCGGCGGGCGAAGGTGCACACCGAACGGTTCGACACGCTCGCCGGGCTGCTCCGCGACGGTGCGCTCGACCGCGCGCGGGAGACCGCGGCCGCGTTCCGGCGCGACGACGGACCGTTCGGCCACGTCGACGCGCGTGATCTGCTGAGGAAATGACGAAAGGGAGAGCATGGGGATCCACGACATTCCGCTGAAGACGCTCGCGGGCGAGGACACGACGCTCGGCGCGCTCGAGGGCAAGACGCTGCTGGTGGTGAACGTGGCGTCGAAATGCGGGCTGACGCCGCAGTACACCGGGCTGGAGAAGCTGCAGGAACGCTACGCGGACAAGGGTTTCTCCGTCGTCGGGTTCCCGTGCAACCAGTTCGCCGGCCAGGAGCCGGGCACCGCCGAGGAGATCCAGACCTTCTGCTCGACGACGTACGGCGTTTCGTTCCCGCTGTTCGAAAAGCTGGACGTGAACGGCGAAACCCGGCACCCGCTCTACACCGAGCTGACCAAGGCGGCCGACGCGGAAGGCGCCGCCGGGGACGTGCAGTGGAATTTCGAGAAGTTCCTCGTCGCCCCGTCCGGTGAAGTGGTGGGACGATTCCGCCCGCGCACCGAACCCGAGGACGAAGTGATCACCAAGGCGATCGACGCCACGATCGGCTGACCCGCGCTTTCCACCGAACAGGCCGGCTCTCCGGAGCCGGCCTGTTTCCTTTTCCGGCGATCCGGTGACCAAAGTCCTCGAACACCCCCGGCACTCGCGCGATGGCCGGTTGCTCGATCACAAACCCTTGCCACACAAGGGAAATAATGACATTCGTCGGTGAAGCGCCGTACCCGATTGCACTATGGCGCCGCCCTGCGAACAGGGGAACACTCTTTCGTCGGGAGTCCCGCACTTCGTCAACGCCGACAACCAGAAAAGTGTGGCCGAAATGATCGAGAACAATATGATCCCGGACGATTTCCTCTCCCTCGCGAGCGTGCAGGCGGCCGAAGAGGACTCGTTGCTGAACCGGCAGAACGTGGTGGGTGTCGCGCTCGGTACCAAATGGTCCGGGGGCAGGGACACCGGTGAGAAGGCGATCACCGTCCTCGTCGACACGAAGATGCCGCACGAGATGCTGCGTGACGACGACCTCGTCCCCGCGACGCTGGCGGGTGTGCCCACCGACGTCCAGGAGGTCGGCGTGCTGCAGGCGGGCCGCAGTATCGCGCCACCGAAGGCGAACGGCTCCTCCACCGTGCTCGACGACGTCCCGGCGCCGGCCCTGAGCCGCCCCGACGAACTCGCCCGTGAGCAGGTCGGTCCGTTCACCCTCGCCAAGAAGTTCCGCCCGGCGTTCGGCGGGCTCAGCGTCGGGCACTTCAAGATCACCGCCGGCACCTACGGCACCGCGGTCTACGACGCGACGGCGCTGCCCGGCAAACCGCCGCGGTACTACATCCTGAGCAACAACCACGTGCTGGCGAACTCCAACGCGGCCGCCATCGGCGACCCGATCCTGCAGCCCGGCCCGTTCGACGGCGGCGTCGTCCCCACCGACGTCATCGCCAGGCTGAGCCGGTTCGTGCCGATCAAGTTCATCCAGCCGGGGCAGCCGGTGCCGTTGAACTTCGTCGACGCCGCGATCGCCGAAGGCCAGTTCCACGACCTCGACCGGCGGATCTTCTGGGTCGGCGAACTCAAGGGCACCAACGTGGCGCCCGCGGTCGGCACGCTCGTGCAGAAGACCGGCCGGACCACGAACTGGACGACCGGGCGGATCACGAACATCAACGCCACCGTCGACGTGAACTACGGCGGCGGCCGGGTGGCCCGGTTCGCGCAGCAGCTGCTGACCACCGACATGTCGGCCGGTGGCGACTCGGGCAGCCTCGTGGCGGACCTGAGCGAGAACGCCGTCGGCCTGCTGTTCGCCGGCTCGCCGGTGGTCACCGTGATCAACCGGATCTCGCTGGTCGAAGCGTCGCTCGGGATCCGGGTGCACCCGTAGTGGCCGACGAAGTCTCCGACATCGACGCCGCGCTGGTGGCGGCGTCCCGGTGGCTCGACGACGTCCCGGGAGTGGTCGGCGTCGGGCAGGGCGAGGCCGAGGGGGCACCCACGGTCGACGTGTGGATGAACCCCGGTCACGACCCCGGGCAGCTGCCTTCTCAGCTGCTCGGGGTGCCCGTCCGGGTCCGGGATTCGGGTGGGCCGGTGGAGGCTCAGCCGGACTGACCCGCTTCGATGACCGCGCGATTGCGGGCCGCGACGGTCGCCGCGTCCGCCTTCACCACCCGCCGGTCGTAGGTGAGCAGGCCGTTGACCTCGTTCTCGACGTCGGTGGTCTGGGTGTAGATCGCGCCGGAAAGGCCGGTTCCGGCGATGATCCGTTCGAGGTGTTCGCTGACCTCGGCATAGCGCTTCGTCAGCTGTGCCGAGGTCAGCGTCATCTCGTAGGCCTGCGGCTCTCCCGGCCAGCGGTGCTCGTCGAGGACCAGGCCGAGGCCGCCGTACTCACCGTCGACTATCACCCTGCCGTCCTTCACCGCGGGTTTCCCCGGCCCGACGTAGGTGTGGTCGTCGTAGACGTCGCCCGCGCCGGTGTCCGGCCGCGAGAAGCAGCAGTTCACCCCGCTGTTCGCGACGACGAGCCTGGTCGGGTCGAGATCCTTCACCAGCTTCGCGATCCGCGCGGTGTCGAATTCGCCCCAGCCCTCGTTGAACGGCACCCAGCCGACGATCGAGGTCACCCCGCGCAGCTGCTCGATCATCTCGGTCAGTTCGGCTTCGAACCGTGCCTGGGCCTCCGGGACCGGGTCCGGCGCGGTGCCGGGCGGACCGTCGAAGGAGACGGTGAGCGACGGCATGTCCTGCCAGACGAGCAGGCCCAGCCGATCCGCCCAGTGATACCAGCGCTCCGGCTCGACCTTGACGTGTTTGCGGACGAAGTTGAAGCCGAGTTCCTTGGTCTTCTCCAGGTCGAACCGCAACGCCTCGTCGGTGGGGGCGGTGTGGATCCCGTCCGGCCAATAGCCCTGGTCGAGCGGGCCGTGGAGGAAGGTGATCCGGCCGTTGAGCGCGATCCGCGGCCTGCCCTGGACGTCGGTGACCGTCCCGATCGTGCGGAGCCCGGTGTAGGACTCGACGACGTCGAGCGGGTTGCCGCTTTCATCGAGTAGGCGGACCTGAAGGTCGTAGAGATACGGATCGTCGGGTGTCCAGAGGCGCGGCGAAGGGACCTCCGCGCGCAACTGCTGTCCTGCCTCTCCCTCGACGCGTGCCACTTCCGGGCCGTCGGGCTCGCTCACGATCAGCTCCACCCGGGCGCCGCCTGTGACCTTCGGCACAACCGTCACCCCTTCGAGATCCGGCGTCGTCTGGAGATCCCGGACGTGCGCGGACGGCACGGGCTCCAGCCAGACGGTCTGCCAGATACCCGACGCGGCGGTGTAGAAGATCCCTTCCGAGTCGTTCCGCTGCTTGCCGACGGGGTGGGTCGATGCGTCGGTGCGGTCCGTCGCGCGGACGGTCAGTTCCTGCGATCCCGACGGGCGCAGCACGCCGGTGATGTCCGCGCTGAAGGCCGTGTATCCGCCTTCGTGGACGGCCACTTTCTGGTTGTTGACCCAGACCTCGGCGGACTGGTCGACGGCGCCGAAGTGGAGCAGCACGCGCTGACCGTCCCAACCGGACGGGACCTCGAAAACCCTGCGATACCAGAGGGTTTCGTCCCGCCGTCCGATACCGGAGAGCGCCGACTCCGGCGGGAACGGCACCAGGATCCGCTCGCCGTACCCGTTCCGGCCGGGCGCGCCGCTGCCCGCGTACTCCCAGACGCCGTTGAGGTTCAGCCAGCGTTCGCGGACCAGCCGCGGACGCGGGTACTCCGGCAGCGCGCCGCCGGGCCCGACGTGCGCGGACCACGGCGTCGAGAGCACCGGTTCGACGGACTTGAAGGCCGGTCCGGCCGCGTTCACCGAAGACGTCATCGACCCGATGGTGGCAAAGATCGTCGCTCCTGTCGCGCTCGATCGGGTTCACCGGGAGGGGTGATCGCCCCGTCCCGGTGACGACCGACTCACGAGTAACCTCCACCCATGCGCGTGCTGATGTTGTCGTGGGAGTACCCACCCGTGGTCGTCGGCGGACTCGCACGGCACGTCCACGCCCTGGCCAGGCATCTCGCCCGGCAGGGGCACGACGTGGTCGTCCTGTGCCGTCACACGGCGGGCACCGACGCCGAGACCCACCCGAGGACCGATCGCGTGGTCGAAGGCGTCCGGATCATCCGGGTCGCCGAGGATCCGATGCACGTGACCTTCGAACGGGACCTCGTCGCGTGGACGCTGGCCATGGGGCACGCGATGGTCCGCGCCGCCACCGACCTGCTGCGCACCTGGCAGCCGGACGTGGTGCACGCCCACGACTGGCTGGTCACCCATCCCGCGATCGCGATCGCGGAGGCCGCGCGGGTGCCGCTGGTCGGCACGATCCACGCCACCGAGGCCGGGCGGCACTCCGGCTGGCTCTCGCATCCGCTGAACCAGCAGGTTCACTCCGTCGAATGGTGGCTCGCGAACCGCTCGGACGCGCTGATCACCTGTTCGCAGGCCATGCGCCGCGAGGTGGCGCACCTGTTCGAGGTCGACGGCGACGCGGTCACCGTGATCCACAACGGCATCGAGGAACGCACCTGGCAGGTGCCCGCGGAGGAGGTCGCGCACGCGCGCGAGGTCTACAGCCCCTCCGGCGCGCCACTGCTGCTCTACTTCGGACGGCTGGAGTGGGAGAAGGGCGTGCAGGACCTGCTCGCCGCGCTCCCCCGGATCCGCCGCGCCAAACCGGGGACGCGGCTGGTCGTCGCCGGCAAGGGACGGCATCTGGAGGAACTGGTCGACCAGGCACGCAAGCTGCGCGTGCGCCGCGCGGTGGACTTCGTCGGGCACCTGTCCGACCGCGAACTGCGCGCCGTGCTGGCCGCGGCCGACGCCGTCGTGCTGCCCAGCCGGTACGAGCCGTTCGGCATCGTCGCGCTGGAGGCGGCCGCCGCGAAGGCACCGCTGGTCGCTTCGACCGCGGGCGGGCTCGGCGAGGTCGTCGTCGACGGCGAGACCGGCCTGGCGTTCAGCCCTGGCGACGTCGAAGCCCTCGGGGACGCCGTCGAGGCGGTGCTGGACGACGAGGTCGCCGCCGCCCGGCGGGCGCTGACCGCTCAGTCGCGCCTGGCGGCGGACTTCGACTGGGGGCGGATCGCCGAGGCGACCGTCGCGGTCTACCGGCGGGCTCGCGTCGCGGAGCCGGTGGAACTGGGGCGGCCGAAGATCGCGACCGGGAACGCCTTCGAGCCCTGATCCCGCCTGGTGTTTCGTGGTGCGAAAGCCACTTTCGCAACGTTGAAGGTTGCGAAAGTGGCTTTCGCAACGTCGGCGGGGTGAGCGGCCGGCCGTGTCGAGGCATGTCGCGAAAGCCACTTTCGGGACGTCTGATGTCCCGAAAGTGGCTTTCGCGACATGCGCGCCGCCGCGGGAAGGCGGGGGCGGAGGGGAATCCGGGACGTCGGGGGACCCGGATCCCCTCCACGAGCGTCGCGGGTCGCGAGGGGCGCGACCCCCGGGGCTGCTCTAGGTGACGCCGGTCAGAAGTGGCACGGCCGGACACAGTCCGGCTGCGCCGAGACCCCGGCCGAAGCGGACACCGCCGGGGCGGCGAGGGCGACGGCGAGGACGGCGAAGGTCGCGGCCAAGAGGGTTCTCAACTGCTTCTTCATGGTGGCTCCTCGGGAAACGGGCGGAATCCCCACCCGGCGCAGAGCATCCGCGCGACCCGCCGCCGAAACAACGGGGGTATCACTACGTACCCCTACCTAATCGCGGTCCGTGACCGTTTCGTCCGGTCCCGTGAGTGTGATCGGAGCCGTAACTCGCGTGATCAGAGCCGTAACTCGCGTGCTTGGAGCCGGATCATCGTGTTACGCCTCCAAGCACGCGAGTTACGCCTTCGATCACGCATGTTCGGCATGAAAAAGCCGCGAAGGCCCCGTCCACGGTGGTGTGGTGAGGACGGGGCCTCCGCGACGGGCGCACGCCCGACAGGCGCTACCGGAGGGGCGCGCGCGTGAAGCGGGTCCGGTGGCGGGGAGCCGCCGCCACCGGACCCGTTGGGCCACACCGTCCCAAACCGGTGTGGAACCCGGCCGCCCCGCGTCAGGTAGAGGCGGCCGGAGCCTGGATCAGTGAGAGGTCAGGTATCGCGCGTACGCGCCGGTGGTGAGGAAGCTCGGCAGCTTCTCGCCCAGCGCGGTCTCGGTGAAGATCTCGTAGGCGTCGCCGAGCCGGTTGCCCTCGCCCAGTTCGGCCCGCACCGAGGCCAGCTCTTCGTCCAAATAGGACACGGCAAGCTCGCGGGTGAGCGCGGTGCCGTCTTCGAGCTTCGTGCCGTTGCGGATCCACTGCCACACCTGGCAGCGGGCGATCTCGGCGGTGGCGGCGTCCTCCATCAGGTTGTGGATCGCCGCCGCGCCGGTGCCGCGCAGCCACGCGTCGATGTAGCGCAGCGCGACGTTGATGTTGGCGCGGACACCCGCTTCGGTGACCTCGCCGCCCGCGCTGGCGACGTCGAGCAGATCCTCGGCGGTGACGACGACGTCCTCACGGAGCTTGCCGAGCTGGTTGGGCCAGCCGCCGAGCACCTCGTCGAACACCTCGCGGCAGACCGGGACGAGGCCGGGGTGCGCGACCCACGAGCCGTCGAAACCGTCGTTCGCCTCGCGTTCCTTGTCCTGGCGGACCTTCTCCAGCGCGGTCGCGTTGATCTCCGGGTCCTTGCTCGGGATGAACGCGGCCATGCCGCCGATGGCGTGCGCCCCGCGCTTGTGGCAGGTCCGCACCAGCAGTTCGGTGTAGGCGCGCATGAACGGGACGGTCATCGTCACCTGCGCGCGGTCCGGGAGCACGAAGTCCGCGCCGTGCGACGAGAAGTTCTTGATGACGCTGAAGATGTAGTCCCAGCGGCCGGCGTTCAGCCCGGCGACGTGCTCGCGCAGTTCGTAGAGGATCTCCTCCATCTCGAACGCGGCGGTGATCGTCTCGATCAGCACGGTGGCCCGGATGGTGCCGCGCGGGATGCCGAGTTCCCGTTGCGCCAGCAGGAAGACGTCGTTCCACAGCCGCGCTTCGAGGTGGTTCTCGAGCTTCGGCAGGTAGAAGTACGGGCCGCTGCCGCGGGCCAGCAGCTGGCGCGCGTTGTGGAAGAAGTAGAGGCCGAAGTCGACCAGGCTCGCCGAGACCGGGCGGCCGTCGATGCGGATGTGCTTCTCCACCAGGTGCCAGCCGCGGGGGCGGGCGACGATCGTCGCGGGCTCGTCGCCGATCGTGTAGCGCTTGCCGGCCTCGGTGGTGAAGTCGATGTTGCGGCGGATCGCGTCGTACAGGTTGAGCTGGCCGTCGATGACGTTGTGCCAGGTCGGCGAGGTCGCGTCCTCGAAGTCGGCGAGCCAGACCTTCGCGCCGGAGTTCAGCGCGTTGACCGTCATCTTGCGGTCGGTCGGGCCGGTGATCTCGACGCGGCGGTCTTCGAGACCGGGCGCGGCCGGGGCGACCGACCAGCTGCTGTCGTCGCGGATCGAGCGCGTTTCGGGCAGGAAGCCCAGCGGCTCCTCCCCGGACTGCAGCTTCTCGCGGCGCAGACGGCGCGCGTCGAGCAGCTCGCGGCGGCGGCCGGCGAACGCGTTGTCCAGTTTGGCCACGAAGTCCAGCGCGGCCGGGGTGAGGATCTCGTCGAACCGGTCACCGGCAGGTCCGCAGACGTCGATCCGGTAGTTCAGCTTCTCAACCATGGTGTGCCTCCGCTGGGCTTCGCGAGAGATAGAAGGGAAGGGAGGTGGCGGTCTCCCGGGGGTCGAAAGACCGCCACCCGTCACCTAATTGCGAGGGATCAGAACTGCTCGGCCTCGGTGGAACCGGCGAGCGCGGTGGTCGAGCTCTCCGGGTTCAGCGCGGTCGCGACGTTGTCGAACCAGCCGGTGCCGACCTCGCGCTGGTGCTTCGTGGCGGTGTAACCGCGGTCCTCCGAAGCGAACTCGCGCTCCTGCAGGTCGACGTAGGCGGTCATGCCCTCGCGGGCGTAACCGTGCGCCAGGTCGAACATCGAGTAGTTCAGGGCGTGGAAGCCTGCCAGGGTGATGAACTGGAACTTGTAGCCCATGTGGCCGAGCTCGCGCTGGAACTTCGCGATCGTCGCGTCGTCCAGGTGCTTCTTCCAGTTGAACGACGGCGAGCAGTTGTAGGCCAGCATCTGGTCCGGGTACTTGGCCTTGATCGCCTCGGCGAACTGGCGGGCGACCTCGAGGTCCGGCTTGGAGGTCTCCATCCACAGCAGGTCGGCGTACTCGGCGTAGGCCAGACCGCGGTCGATGCAGGGCTCGATGCCGTTGGTGACGTTGTAGAAGCCCTCGGCGGTGCGCTCGCCGGTGACGTACTTGCGGTCACGCTCGTCGACGTCGCTGGTGATCAGCGTGGCGGCCTGCGCGTCGGTGCGGGCGACGATCAGCGACGGCACGTTCAGCACGTCCGCGGCGAGACGGGCGGCGTTCAGCGTGCGCTCGTGCTGCTTGGTCGGGATCAGCACCTTGCCGCCGAGGTGACCACACTTCTTCTCGGACGCGAGCTGGTCCTCCCAGTGCACACCCGCGGCACCGGCGGCGATCATGCCCTTCATCAGCTCGAAGGCGTTGAGCGGGCCACCGAAACCGGCCTCGGCGTCGGCGACGATCGGGGCGTACCAGTCGATGTCGGTGTTGCCCTCCGCCCAGTTGATCTGGTCGGCGCGGCCCAGCGCGTTGTTGATGCGGCGGACGACGGCCGGCACCGAGTTGGCCGGGTAGAGGCTCTGGTCCGGGTAGGTCTGGCCGGAGAGGTTGGCGTCGGCGGCGACCTGCCAGCCCGACAGGTAGATGGCCTTGAGGCCGGCGCGCACCTGCTGCACGGCCTGGTTACCGGTCAGTGCGCCCAGCGAGTGGACGTAGTCCTCGGTGTGCAGGAGGTCCCACAGCTTCTCGGCGCCGCGGCGAGCGAGCGTGTGCTCCTCGACCACGCTGCCGCGCAGCTTGACCACGTCAGCCGCGGAGTACGAACGCTTCACGCCCGCCCAGCGGGGGTCGGTCTCCCACTGCTTGGCCAGTTCGGCGGCCGCCTGCTCCAGCTGCTGCGCGTGCTGAGTCATCGGATTCTCCCGGTGTTGCGAAGTTTGCGAGTGATCGCCTTTCCTGCCAAGACCCTGACATGACAGGGGAAATCCGATCCAGGCCTCCAATTTGCCAATTTCTGCGAAGCTTCCGTAGCATCTTGCAAAGGTTGCGAATCGCCGATTCGCAACCAGAGGCAAAATCCACGGGCTTGACCGTTCACTGAATCGTTCAGGCCCGGAAACCTTGCGGACAGAGAGGCCTCAGTGGACAAAACCTTCGCCGGAGCGAAGCTGCGGCATCTGCGCGAAAGCCGGTCGATGAGCCAGGCGGATCTCGCTCGTGTGCTGGAGATCTCACCCAGTTACCTCAATCAGATCGAGCACAACTCGCGTCCGCTGACCGTTCCGGTGCTCCTTCGCATCACGCAGGCGTTCGGAGTGGACACCGAGTTCTTCGCGAACAACGACACCGCCCGGCTGGTGGCCGATGTGAAGGAGGCGCTGCTCGACGAGGTCCTCGGCGTGGACGTCACGAACAGCGAGCTCAACGACCTCGCCACGAACCTGCCGACGATCGCCCAGGCCCTGGTCAAACTGCATCGCAGCTACCGCAACGCAGTCGAGAACACCGCCGCGCTGACCACGGAAAACGGGCTGGGCATGCACGGCAGCGCGGCAGGCTCGCTGCCGCACGAAGAGGTCCGCGACTTCTTCTACGAGCGGGAGAACTACGTCGCCGAGCTGGACGAACGCGCCGAACGGATGGCGCACGACATCCCGCTGCAACGCGGTCAGGTGCTCGCGGCGCTGAAGGAGACGCTGATCCAGCGCTACGGCGTCGACGTCACGAGCGAGGGCATCGACGAGACCAACGGCGAACAGCACCGCTACGAACCGGGGCCGCGAGTGCTGCGGCTGGCGCCGAGCCTGCGCGTCGGGCAGCAGGCGTTCCGGATGGCCTCACAGATCGCGCTGCTGGAATACGACGACCTGATCACCGAACTCGCCGACTCGTGGGCGTTCTCCGGACCCGCCGCGCGTTCGCTTGCCCGGGTCGGGCTCGCGAACTACTTCGCGGGCGCGCTGATCCTCCCCTATGGACCGTTCCTGGCGAGCGCCGAACGCTTCCGCTACGACATCGAGCGGCTCTGCGACCACTTCGGCGTCGGGTTCGAGACGGTCTGCCACCGGCTCTCGACGTTGCAGCGTCCGAAGAACCGCGGCGTGCCGTTCTCGTTCGTGCGGGTCGACCGGGCGGGGAACATGTCGAAACGCCAGTCCGCCGCGGGTTTCCACTTCTCCCGCGTCGGCGGCGCCTGTCCTCTGTGGAACATCTACGAGGCGTTCGCCCAGCCCGGCAAGATCCTCACCCAGATCGCGACCCTGCCCGACGGCAAGAGCTACTTCTGGGTCGCGCGGACGGTGTCCCGCAACATCGGCGGCTACGGCAGCCCCGGAAAGACGTTCACCGTCGGCCTCGGCTGCGAACTGCGGCACGCGAAACGGCTCATCTATTCGACCGGGCTCGATCTCGACGACCGCGCCGCGGCCACCCCGATCGGCATGGGTTGCAAAGTCTGCGAACGCCCGGCCTGTTCGCAGCGCGCGTTCCCGACGATCGGCAAGCAGCTGACCGTCGACGAGAACACCAGCACGTTCGTCCCGTACCCGGCGGTGCCCAAGGCGCCTTGAGCCGCCCTTATCTCCCTGGCAGGGTGACCGGCGACGGCCGCGGCCTGTGACGGCGGCCACCGCACTGGGGAGAAACGCATGATCTTGGTGACCGGGGCAGGCGGCAACGTCGGCTCGGAACTGACCGAAATCCTGGCGCGCGGCGGGCATCCCGTCCGGGCGCTGGTCCGCACGCCGCGGCCGCTGCCGGACGGCGTCGAGGGAGTGACAGGAGATCTCAACGAGCCGACGAGCCTGAAGCCCGCGCTGGAGGGTGTCCGGGCGGTCTTCCTGCTCGGCGGCTACGAGGACATGCCGGGCGCGCTCGCGGTGATGCGCGACGCGGGCGTCGAGCAGGTCACGCTGCTGTCGTCCCGTTCGGTCGTCGGCGGGCACGCGGACAACGCCGTCGCGGGGATGCACATGGCGGCCGAGGCGGCGGTGCGCGCATCGAAGCTGGCGTGGACCTTCCTGCGGCCGAGCGGGTTCATGTCGAATTCGCTGCAGTGGATCCCGCAGCTTCGCGCCGGGGACGTCGTCCGCGAGCCGTTCGCGAACGTCCCGGTGGCGACGATCGACCCGTACGACATCGCCGCCGTCGCCGCGGAGTCGCTGACCACACCGGGACACGAAGGGCTCGCGTACGCCATCACCGGCCCGGGTTCGCTCCGGCCCGCCGACCGGCTGCGTGTCCTGAGTGAACTGCTCGGGCGGGAGCTACGGCTGGAACCGCTTTCGGACGCCGAGGCCCGCGTGACGATGAGCGCGGAGATGCCGGAGAAGTACGTCGACGCCTTCTTCCGCTTCTTCGCCGAGGGCGAGTTCGACGACTCGGCGGTCACGGGCGCCGTCCAGGACCTCACCGGCCGGGCGCCGCGGCCGTTCGCGACCTGGGCGCGGACGCATCTGGCCGCGTTCCGCTAGCCGGCGACCGGGTCGCCGATCCGCCCGAGGAACAGCGGCGACCCGGTGGCCGTGTCGGTGATGACGAAGAGGAACGGGCGGTCGGCGGTCACGGTGCGCGGCAGCTCGGCCGACACGGCGCGGGCGTCGACCCCCGTGGCCGCCGCGGCCTCGGTGCCCTCCTCGTCGACCTGGACGAAGGTCTTGTGCTGCACCGAAGCGATCTCTAGCCGGGCTTCGTCGGTGATGCCGCTGAAGTCGGCGGCGGGCCCGAACGCCACCGGCATGCCCGCTTCCTTGAGTGGCGCCGACAGGTCCAGCGCGGACCTGACGGTGAACCTGGGCATGGCCAGTTCCACGGTGGCGGGCCGGATCTCGCCGAGCAGGCCGGCGATTCCCTTGCCGCGCAAGGCGTCGATCGCGGCCGGGACGATCACGGTGAAGGCCAGCCGCCCGCCGCGGTAAGGCAACGTGACCGCCTGATACCCCGGCCCTTCGGCGTAACCCAGTTGGATCTCCGGGGCCGTGCGCATCATCGGGACGGTCACCGCCGACCCGTCGGCCCGGGTGAACGGCGCGTCCACGGTGAGGTCGCGGGGGAACTCCCGCGCCCAGGGCACTTTCAGGTACAGCGCGTTGGCGAGGACCAGCCGGGTGTCCTCGGTGATCGACTTCTCCGGGAACAGGTCTTCGATCCTCCCCTGGGTCTGGTCCGCCACCGTCCGGTTGATCCGCTCGCGGGCGCCGCCGGGGTCGGTGACGAAGTCCTCGTCGCTCGTCGCCGCACCGAACCGATCACGCAACGCGTCCCGGTACCCGGGCTTGATCCGGAGGCCCCGCTGGATCCAGGCGGTGTTCGACACCTTCAGGTCTTCGTGGCCGGCGACCGGCGGGACGAGAGGTCCGTCTCCGGGAAGACGCAGCACCTTCCGGATCTGCGCGGCGGTGTCGCCCATCGCGCCCGCGCCGACCATCTGCAGCGCCGTGGAGACACTCGCCGGTGACAGCACCAGGTTCTTCTCGCTCGCCAACGCCGGCGCGGTGAGCAGGTCGAGCCCGAAGGCGTCGGCGGCGGTGACCGCCGCGGCCGTGCCGGAGTCCACCTGCTGGGTGACGGGCAGCGGCGCCGGTGGTTCTTCGCGGGCAGGTTCCGCTCCGCAGGCCGTGAGCAGCACGACGAGGCCGAGCACGAAGCACCGAGTCATGACCGGGAGACGGTCTCCGTGCCCGGTTCGGTTGCACCGTGCCCGGCGGAAAGCGGACGTCTCTCCGTCGTGGCCGGGGCCGGTCAGTACATTCAGCATTCGTGCAAGGGATCGAAACGGTGAGCGCCCGAACGGTCGAAGAGGCCGCCAAGCGATTGGCCGGGGTGGTGACCCGCACGCCGCTCGAACCGAACGAGCGGCTCTCGGCGCGGGTCGACGCCCGGGTCTGGCTCAAACGCGAAGACCTGCAGACCGTGCGCTCGTACAAGATCCGCGGCGCGTACAACTTCATCGTCCAGCTCGACGCGGAGCACCGGGAGCGCGGCGTCGTCTGCGCGAGCGCGGGCAACCACGCGCAGGGTGTCGCGTACGCGTGCCGACGGCTCGGCGCGAACGGCCGCGTCTACGTTCCCGGCACGACTCCCCGGCAGAAGCGCGAGCGGATCGCGACGCTGGGCGGCTCGCATATCGAAGTCATCGTCGTCGGTGAGACCTACGAAGACGCCTTCAGCGCCGCGAAGCACGACGCGGAGACGACCGGCGCGACGCTGGTCCCCGCGTTCGACGCGCCGGAGACGGTCGCCGGTCAGGGCACGGTCGCGATGGAGGTCGTCGCGCAGCTCGGGTTCATCCCGGACGTGATGGTGGTGCCGGTCGGCGGGGGCGGACTGCTCGCGGGGATCGCCGCGTGGGCCGCGGAACGGGCGCCGGAGATGCGGATCGTCGGCGTCGAACCGGCGGGCGCGACCTGTATGGCGGCCGCGCTGGCGGCCGGTGAGCCGGTGCGGCTCGAAAACGTCGACACCTTCGTCGACGGCGCGGCGGTCGCGCAGGCCGGATCGGTGACCTATCCGCTGGTCCGCGACGGCGGTGTCGAGCTCACCGACGTCGCCGAGGGCGCGATCTGCACGGAAATGCTCGCGATGTACCAGTCCGACGGCGTGATCGCCGAACCCGCGGGCGCGCTCGCGACCGCCGCGCTGGGCACGGCGGTGAAGATCGACCCCGGGCAGATCGTGGTGTGCGTCGTCTCCGGCGGCAACAACGACGTCAGCCGCTACGGCGAAGTGCTCGAACGGTCCCTGATCCACGAAGGACTGAAGCACTACTTCCTGGTGGGTTTCCCGCAGGAGCCCGGCGCGCTGCGGCGGTTCCTCGACGAGGTCCTCGGGCCGGACGACGACATCACGCGGTTCGAGTACGTGAAGCGCAACAGCCGGGAGACCGGTCCGGCGCTGATCGGCGTCGAACTCGCGCGGCCCGGTGACCTGGAAGGCCTGCTGCACCGGCTGGAGGCGAGCCCGCTGCAGGTGGAGCGGGTGGAACCGGGAAGCCCGCTGTTCCACTTCCTGGTCTGAACCGCCGCGGTGGGCCACTGAGGGACTTGTCGGTGGCCTGTGGTCCACTGGTCGCCATGGTGAGCAAGGTCGACGGAGTCCGGAGTCTCGATGCGTTGCGCGAGCTGGTCCACAGCGGCGCGGAGCCCGAGTACCAGCTCTTCTACGGCCACACCCCGCTCAAGAGCGGCCGGATCAACGCGGCCTGCCTGAGCCAGTGGTGGCACGCGCCGTTCGTCGCGGGCGGCGAGCGGTACCCGACCGCCGAGCACTACATGATGGCGAGCAAGGCGGAGCTGTTCGGCGATCACGAGGCCGCGGCCAACATCCGTCAGGCGACGGACCCCAAGACCGCCAAGATCCTCGGCCGCGAGGTCACCGGATTCGACGCCGAGGTCTGGGAGCGGCACCGCTTCGACATCGTCATCGACGGCAACCTCGAGAAGTTCCGCCAGCACGCCGAGGAGCGCGGGTTCCTGCTGAGCACGGGCGACAAGGTGATCGTCGAGGCGTCCAGGATGGACCTGGTCTGGGGCAGCGGCCTCGCCCGCGAGGACAAGAACGCCACCCGCCCCGACTACTGGCGCGGCCAGAACCTCCTGGGCTTCGCGCTCATGGAGGTCCGGGAGCAGCTGCGCGGCTAGCTTTCGCGTAACTCGCGTGATCAGGAACGTAACTCGCGTGATCAGAGGCGTAACTCATGAGTTACGCCTCTGATCACGCGAGTTACGCCTTCGATCACGCGAGTTACGAGTCGACGCCCAGGGTCTTCTGCAGTGCCTTGTTCGCCTTGCGCGCCATATCCGCGACGGCCTCGCGGCGGGCGGCGTCGGCGGCGTAGTCGTCCTGCCGGTTCCGGACGACGCGCGCCGGCGAACCGACGGCGATCGAGTAGTCCGGGATCTCGCCCCGCACCACGGCGTGCGCGCCGAGGACGCAGCCGCGGCCGACCCGGGTGCCCTTGAGCACGGAGACCTTGGTGCCGATCCAGGTGTCCGGCCCGATCCGTACCGGCGACTTCACGATGCCCTGGTCCTTGATCGGGACGGTGATGTCGGTGGTGACGTGGTCGAAGTCGCAGATGTACACCCAGTCCGCGACGAGCGTGGCCGCGCCGAGCTCGATGTCGAGGTAGCCGTTGAGGACGTTCTGCCGCCCGAACACCGCCTTGTCGCCGATGCGCAGCGAACCCTCGTGGCAGCGGATCGCGTTGCCGTCGCCGATGTGCACCCAGCGGCCGATCTCCAGCCGCCCGTAGCCGGGCCGGCAGTGGATCTCCACGTCCTTGCCGAGGAACACCATCCCGCGCAGGATGATGTGCGGGTTCGCGATCCGGAACTTCAGCAGCCGCCAGTAGCGGACCAGGTACCAAGGCGTGTACGCGCGGTTTCGCAGCACCCAGCGCAGCGAGTCCCTGGTCAGGAACTTCGCCTGACGCGGATCACGACGGGCCTGGCCCCAAGCGCGGAGCCGCGACAGCGCGGGCGCACCCCACATGGACGTCATACCGGTGACCGTAACCTGTGTTCAGGCCGCCGACCGCAAAGGGGATCACGCGCATGGGCACCAAGCTGATCATCGACACCGACCCGGGGGTCGACGACGCCTTCGCGCTGGCGCTGGCCGCGCAGTCCGAGGACGTCGAACTCCTCGGCGTGACCACGGTGTTCGGCAACGTCCCGCTGAGCCACACCACCTCCAACGCCCGCCGCCTGCTGGAGCTCTTCGGCCGCGACGACGTGCCGGTCGCCGCCGGCGCCGCGCGGCCGCTGGTGTACGACAACGCCAAACCCGCCGGGTTCGTCCACGGCCAGGACGGCCTGTCCGGCCACGCCGGGACGCTGCCGGAGGCGAAGCGCCCGCTCGACGAACGCGGCGCCGTCCGCCTGCTGGTGGATCTGCTGGAGGCCGCCGACGAGCCGGTGACCATCGCCCCGATCGGCCCACTGACGAATATCGCGCTGCTGCTGGCGGCCCATCCGGACGTCCGCGAGAAGATCGGGCGGATCGTCATCATGGGCGGAGGCGTGACCAAGGGGAACTCCACCACGGCGGCCGAGTTCAACATCTGGAGCGACCCCGAGGCCGCGCGCCGGGTGCTGGTCGACGAGGACATCCCGACGGTGTTGGTGCCGCTGGACATCACGCACCAGTGTTCGGTCGACACGGACTGGCTCGGCAAACTCGCCGCCTCCGGCCCGCTCGGCGCGGCGCTCGAAGCCTTGACCCCGACGTATGTGAAGCACTACACCCCGATCCTCGGCATGCCGGGGATGGTCATGCACGACGCGGTCGCGGTGGCCGAAGCGATCCGGCCGGGCATCCTCGACGTCGAGGCGTACCCCGTGGACGTCGAGTGCGGCTTCGGCCCCGCCCGCGGCGCGACGCTGGTAGACCGGCGAAGGCTGCGAAGCACCGACCCGCAGGCCGTGCCCGGCCGCACCATCGACGTCGCGCTGACCACCGACGTCGACGCCTTCCGCGACTTCGTCCTCGGCCGGATCACCGGGGGCCGGTGATGGAGCAGGAAACCTCGCGCCGCCGCAGACTTCCGGTGATCGGCGCGGCCGTGGTCGTCGCGGCCGCGGCCCTGGTCGCCGCCATCACCTTCGCGCCGAAGGACGAGCCGAAGACCGAAGCCGCCGCCGTCCAGTCCTCGGCTCCGCCCGAGCCGCCGCCGTCGTCGTCGTCCGCCCCGGCGGAGATGCCGAAGGAACAGCCGAAGGTCCCGCAGCAGATGGGGCAGGAGTTCGACGCCTGGGTGTCGAAGACCAGCGGCTGGCTCGACATCCCGCTGCGCGCGATGACCGGCTACGCGAAGACCACCGTCACACTGAGCAAGGAAACGCCGGGCTGCCGCCTTTCCTGGGTGACGCTGGCCGCGCTCGGCAAGATCGCCTCCGACCACGGCCGCGCCGCCGGTTCGGGCCTGAACGCCGACGGCGTGCTGACCAAACCGCTCGGCGCGGTCGAGGTCCGCGACTTCTACAACAAGGTCGTCTCGTCCGCGAACGCCAGCGGCCCGCTGCAGCTGACGCCGCCGGTATGGAACCAGTTCCAGGCCTCGGCCACCGGTGGGAAGCCGGATCCGCAGAACATCGACGACGCCACCCTCACCGCCGGCCGGGCCCTGTGCGCGGGCGGCCGTGACCTCGGCCAGGGCCAGACGTGGTGGAACGCGGTGAGCACCCTGCAGCCCGCGCCGCTGCTGATGCACCGCACGCTCGCGACGGTGAACGTCTACGGCACGGTCGGCCAGAGCCCGCAGCCGCCGAACGCGGCGGCCCTGAGCGCGGTCAACTTCGCCATCGACAAGATCGGGCTGCCCTACGTCTGGGGCGGCAACGGCACCGGCGGCGGCGACCCCGGTTTCGACTGCTCCGGCCTGACGACGGCCGCGTACGCGAGCGCCGGGGTGAAGCTCATGCGCACCGCCCACACGCAGTACCACAGCGTGAACAAGGTGACCGATCCCCAGCTGGGCGACTTGATCTTCTACGGCGAGCCGAACACGAAGATCCACCACGTCGGGCTGTACATCGGGAACCAGCAGATGATCGACGCCCCGCAGACCGGGCAGGCGGTGCAGGTGCACACCTACCGGAAGCAGGGCGACGATTACGCCGGAGCGGGCCGCCCGACGGCTTAGCCCGAGGGGCCGTGTTCAGCCGCGGTAGTACTCGGCGAGCGCCGCGAACGCGGCCTTGGGTTCCCACGGCATGCCCGGATAGGTTTCGCCGTCGCCGTTTTCCAGGACTTTGACGATGCCGAGGCTGGCCAAGTCCAGGTCACGGCGAGGGTCGTCGGGACGGTGCGGGTAGTTGGAGAGCGCGAAAAGGTAGACGAAGGCGGCGTCGACACCTTCGGCGTCGAAGATCTCCAGCAGCTCGCGCAGGTACTCGGCCTGCCCGGCCTCGTCGCGGTCGTACTCCCCGTTCAGCCGGACCGGGCGGCCGATCTCGTCGTGTTCGACGATCTCCATACTGCGCGGGGCCAGCTCGCCCGCGCCGCGCCAGGTGGCCGTGCCGAAGCCGGTGATCGCGAGCGGCTTTCCTTGCGCCACAAGGGCGCGCACCCCTTCCTGGAACCGGTCGGCCACCTCCGCGGACCGGATGAGTTCGACCGCCATGATGTCGAAGAGGGTCCAGTCGACCCGCTCGAACGGGATGCAGGCGTAGGTGATCTTCCCGAGGAAGCGCTCACGGACCGTTGCCACGGCCTCCTCGAGGAAGTCGTTGAGCCGCGCGCTCGCCTCGGCGACTCGCTCACCCAGGCTCTGCGGCCTGCCGAAGAGTCGTTCGAGCCGCTCGGCGATGTCGTCACCGGGCAGGAATCCGTGGTCCATGAGGCTCAGCTCGACGCCGGTGACGAACACGACTTCGGCTCCCGTCCGCCGGACCCGCTCCGCCCGCCGCGCGCCGTCGGCGAACAACGCCAGCATCTCCTCGGGCGTCAGCTCCAGCGGGTAGGGCGAGAACCACACCTCCAGCCCGAGCTCGGCGGCGAGGTGGGCGGCCTGTTCCAGCCGTTCCGGGTCGCCGCCGACGAGATGCACGGCGTTGCAGTGCAGGTCGTCGCGGATGATGGCCAGCTCCCGTTTCACCAGGTCGAGATCGAAGTTCTCGCGGGAGTTCTCGCCGCCCCTGACGAAGCCGGTGTCGTAGGCGATGCCTTTGGCACGCATGGGTTCGGTCCTCTCGTGTCGGAATGTGGTGCCCGAGACTAGGCAGAAACTTGCGTGCACGCAAATTTGCGTCCGCGCAAGTTTGGTGGGACACTCGTCCGGTGACCGGATTGCGCGACCAGAAGAAGCAGGCGACCAGAAAGACCTTGCGCGAGGCGGCACTGCGGCTGGCCCTGGAGCGTGGCCCCGAAAACGTGCGCGTCGACGACATCGCCGAGGCCGCCGGAGTCTCGCCCCGGACCTACAACAACTACTTCTCCAGCCGCGAGCAGGCCATCGTCGCCGCCGTCACCGCCGAACGGGAAGCACGCATCGCGGCGGCGGTGGCGGCCCGGCCCGCTGAAGCGGGCCTCGCCGACGCCGTGATCGAAGCGATCGTCGAGCTCTACACCGACCCGGGCGAGCACCATCGCGACGCGCTGCTGCTGATCACCACCCGTCCGGCGTTGCGTGCCGCCTTCACCGACACCACCAGCGCGATCGAACTCCCCCTCGCCGACGCGATCACCGAACGCCTCGTCGACATCCCGCCACACGTCGCCCATGTGCTCGCGGCGAGCGTGACCGCCGCGGTGCGCATCGCACTCGAGCGATGGCTACAGCCGCTCACGACCGGCGGGCTCGTCGTACCTTCCGGCTCCCTGCCCGACCTGCTCCGCACCGCGCTCGCCCCCCTCGTTCCCGCACTCGACGCCGCCGAAGCCCGTGGCGGCATAAGGTGATCGCGTGTACTCCCCGATTCCGGTCCTGAACGAGCTGAAGGACCTCCACGACTCGACCGGCGACTACCTGGCCGACGGTTTCGAGCTGTCCGACTACGACGACAAAAGCCGCTTCCCCCAGGAGCTGGACGACCCCGAGTTCCTCTCGCGCTTGATCCCGTTCGCCCAGGCGAACGGGAGCGGCTCGACATACGCGATCTGGCGGGCCGACGACGCGACAGAGCCGATCGTGGTCTTCGGCGACGAGGGCGGCGAGCACGTCATCGCCCGCGACTTCACGGATTTCCTGCGGCTGCTGGGTTTCGACGCCGAGATCATGGTCGACCACGATTCGGCCTACTACTACCGCGCGGAAGACGACGACCACAGCGGCTCGCACGAGCTGTTCGTCGAGTGGCTCCGAGGGCGGGGCCTGACGCCGTCCGAGGATCCGGACGCCGTCGTGGCCGCCGCCCAGGAAGCCCACGGCGATCGGTTCCGGGCGTGGATCACGCCGTTCTACGAGCGGATCGGCTGGGCCTGAAAAGACGGCGCGTTGTCGCGCGCCCAGTCCGCGAACGTGAGCGCGGGCCGTCCGAGGAGCTCTTCCACCGTGGTGGTCGTGGGGCCCGGACGCTCGCTGTAGTCGGCCAGGGAACCGAGCAGGCGGGCGGGGACCTCCTCGGGCAGTCCCTGCGCGAGCATCCCCTGCCGGACCCGCTCGGGCGGGAGCTCCTGAAAGGACAGTGCCCGGCCGATGGCCGCGCCGATGAGCCGCACCTTCTCGTGCTGGTCCACCGATCCCGGACCGGTCAGTGTGTACACCGACCCCGCCGGGAGCTCGCCGAGAAGGCCTCGCACGGCCACCGCGGCGATGTCGGTTTCGTGGATCGGGGAGGTGGCGGCGCGTCCGTACGCGCCGCGCACCACGTCACCCGCCTGGATCTGAGGCACTCAGGCCAGCGCGTTGGCGGCGAAATCCGCGAGGCGCAGGACCGTCCACTCCAGACCGGAGCTCGTGACGAGCTCTTCGGCTTTCTTGAACTGGTCGGCGAACCGCGCCTCCCCGGCCGGGTACTCGACTGTGGTGGCCGACAACAGCACCACCCGCCGCACCCCTCGTCCGGCCGCCAGCTTCAGCAGTTCTTCGAGGCCGGGGCCGGTCGCCCGCGGGCTGATCTGGATCGCTTCGACACCTTCCAGCGCCGGTTCGATCCAGGCAGGACTGAACAGGTCCCCGTCGCCGCGGGTGACCGCGGTGACGTCGACACCTCGGCGCACCAGGACACTCTTCACCTGACATCCCACGACGCCGTTCGCTCCGGTGAGCAGGATCATGATCGTTCCTTCGTTCGGCGGGGCGGGTGGTCACACGTTGACGGGCTGCGCGGTCTCGACGATCCGGCGGCGGCGCACGGGGAGCATCGACGTCGGGTGCGAGACGCTCCAGGCCGCGGCCTTGCAGATGATCTCCTTGAGCCGGGCGGCCGTCTTGCCGGTGAGCGCCGAGTCCTTCGGCCGGTCGTCCGGGGTCACCCACTGCACGACGGCGTCGCGGCGGCCGAGGCTGACGCACTGGCCGGTGTAGCCGATCTTGTTCTCGGGGAGTGTGCCGCCGGTCAGACCGGCGACGATGGCGTCGGCCGCGCGGTAGGCCGTGGGAACCCCCGAGGCACAGGACATCCGCAGTGGCGTCCCGTTCGCGCCCGTCGCGAACGCGGCGTCGCCGACGGCGTAGACATCCGGATGCGAGACCGACCGCATCGTGTCGTCGACGACGATCTGCCCCGTCGCGGAGACGTCCAGAGTCGTGGCGGCGGCGATGGGATGGACGGCGAAACCGGCCGTCCAGACGGTCACCTGGGCGGGAATCCCGCGACCGTCGGCGGTCGTCGCTCCGTCCGGACCGACACTCGTGATGTCGGTGTCTTCGTACAAGGTGATGCCTCGCCGCTCGAAGGCCCCGCGAAGGTGGCGCCGGGCCTTCTCGCTCATCCAATCGCCGAGACCGCCGCGGGCCGCGAGCGCGACGTCGAGATCCGGCCTGGCTTCCGCGATTTCCGTGACGGCTTCGATGCCGGTGAGCCCACCGCCGACGACGAGCACGGTCCCGCCCGCGGTGAGGCTGGCGAGACGTTCCCGCAGCCGCAGCGCGGAACCCTTGCCGTCGATGTGGTGGGCGTGTTCGGTGACACCGGGAACGCCGCTGTCGGCGGCGGCGCTGCCGAGGGCGTAGACGAGCGTGTCGTAGGCGATCTCACCCTCGTCGAGGGCGACGGTCTTGCGCTCGGCGTCCACCGCGGTGACCCACGCCGTCCGCACCCCCACCCCCGTGCCCGCGAAAACGTCGGTCAGCAGACGGGGTTTCAGGTCCTGGCCGGTCGCGAGCTGGTGCATGCGAACCCGCTCGACGAACTCGGGGTCGGCGTTGACGAGGGTGATCTCGGTGTCGGCGGGGTGCAGCCGCTTGGCGAGCCGCCCGGCGGCGTTGGCTCCGGCGTATCCGGCTCCGAGAACGACGATTCGGTGTTTCATGGTCTCACTCCTGTCCGGTCGGTGTTCGCTTCCTGAACCGGGCAGCGACACGAAACCTGACAGCGGCGGACTGTGATCCGGGTCACCAGGGGACGGTGAGCGGTTCCCCGTGCTCGGAGATGCCCCACTGACCCGCCGCGCGGTCGAGTTTCGCGGGGTTCACCTGGGCGTGGACCGCGGCGATGCCGTCGGCGGTGACCTCCAGGGAGACGACGCCGGCGAGCCTGTCCTCCACCGTCAGCACCAGCGCGGGCATGCCGTTGGCGACGGTGGAGAACAGCTCGGGCTTGCCGCCGATCAACGACCACTTGGCCGCGCTCGGCTTGAAGAGGCCGCGCAGGAACCTCGCCACCCGGACCGCGCCGGTGACGGGCCGCGGCAGCGAGAAGAGCACGCCGCCGCCGTCACCCACGCTGATCGCGTCGTCGGCCAGCATCCGCACCAGCGCGTCGGTCCGGCCACTGAGCGCCGCGGCGAGGAACTCCTCGACGATCTTGCGGGCCGCGGCCGTGTCGACCTCCACGCGGCGCCGGTCGGCCGCCAGATGCCGCCTGGCGCGCCGGTGGATCTGCTGGCAGTTCACCTCGGTGACGTCGAGGACCTCGGCGATCTCGGCGTGGGAGTACCCGAACGCCTCGCGCAGCACGTACACGACGCGTTCCCTGGCCGAGAGCCGTTCCATCAGGGTGAGCATCGCGATGGAGACCGATTCACGCTGCTCGGCGGTGTCGGACGGGCCGAGCATCCGGTCCCCCGCGAAGACCGGCTCGGGGAGCCATTGGCCCACATAGGTTTCCCGCCGGGCCCGCGCCGAGGTGAGCCGGTTGAGGCAGATGTTGGTGAGCACCTTCGTCAGCCACGCCTCGGGCGTCTCGACGTATTCGCGATCGGCGGACTGCCAGCGCAGGAACGTGTCCTGGACCGCGTCCTCGGCGTCGGTCGCCGACCCCAGCAGGCGATACGCGATCGCCTCCAGCCGGCCACGGGCCGCCTCGAACACCTCGACGTCGCGCGCACCGGTCGGCATTGCCCCAGATTAGCCATCGCGCCGGTGTCAGGCGGCGGGAATCCAGCTGCCGTGCAGTCCCAGCGGGACACGGACGGGCAGGTGGATCCTCGCCAGGGGCTCCCCGGTGAAGTCCTGCGAAGCCAGGATCACCAGATCCGCCGCACCCCGGTCGCGGTCGTGGACGTAGACGAGGTTGTAGCCGTCGTCCTCCACGGCCGCGCGGGAGGACGGGACGAACACGGTCTCCCCGGCGTTCGCGTCACGACCGAACTCGTGGGCCTCGGTGATCCCGGTCAGGAGATCGTGTTTGAGCAGAGCACTGCTGAAGCCCTCGTCCGGCCGGTCCGGTTCGGTGACGCTCGGCGTGGCGTACAGCTCGGCCACCGCCGAATAGCCGTAGCGGTAAGGCTTTCCGCCGAACCGGCCGTTCAGGCGCGGGAAGTCCTGCGGGCGGTCGTGCAGCAGCGTGCGCGTGGCCCGGCCTGCCGCGAGGTCCGCGGTCCAGCGTTCGAGCACCGGCTTCGAGGCGCCGACGTCGCCGAAGTCCACCGGGCGGGGGTGCACGACCACGTCGACCACCACGTTTCCGTCGTCCTCGAAGGCGTTCAGGGTGTGGCCGACCATGACCGGCGCGGTCTCGAACCACCGCACCGTCCCGCCCGCTCTCGGCAGCAGGCCCAGCCGTGACGGCAGGTCCCGGTTCCAGTGGAACGGCACCCCGGTCGCGAGGCGCTCGGGCGCGAAGACCATCGGGGACTCGTAGAACACCACGTAATGCTCAGTGAGCGCGAAGTCGTGCATATACGGCAGGGTCGGCGCCTCGATGTCGGTGACGCTCCGGTTGCGCCCGTCGGGACCGATCACGATGTGCTGCACGAAGTCCGCGCCGTAGCGGAAGGCGAGCGAGTGCAGCTCGCCGGTGGCGTGGTCGTACTTGCTGTGCGCGTTGGCCGCGAAACCCTGTTCCGTGACACCGAGGGAAGCCGGTCCGACGGTTTCGAGTTCGTCGGTCAGTTCGTACGGGGCAAGGCCTCCTTCGATGAGCGCGTACAGGCGACCTCCGTGGCCCGCGACCTGGACGTTCGGTGCGAAGTCCAGGCGCTCGTCGGTGACCTGCCCGCGTCGCGGTTCCCCGAGCCGGTCGGCCACGGAGGCCGACCGGACCCAGCGGTTGCGGTACCACTCGGCGCGGCCGTCGCGCAGGCGCACGCCGTGGACCATGCCCTCCCCGAGGGTCCAGATATGCGCCGACGCGTCTTCCAGACCCAGCGGGTTCGGGCCGATGCGCAGGTAGCGGCCGTCGAGGTCGTCCGGGATCTTCCCGCTGACGGGCAGGTCGAAGGCGGTGATCTCTTCGGTGACCGGGGCGAAGTTGCCCAGGACGTAGCGATTCATCGTCGTTCCTTTGGCGGTGAGGTGTCTTGAACGCTTGTATAATACATTTGTATAAGACACTTGTCACAGCGCACCGCTAGGATCACGGCATGGGACAACGAGAGGACCTCCTCGACGGGGCCAAGCGCTGCCTGGTCGAACGCGGCTACGCGCACACCACCGCGCGGGACATCACCGCCGCATCCGGCGCGAACCTCGGCTCCATCGGGTACCACTTCGGCTCCAAAGAGGCCCTCATGAACGAGGCCATGATCGAGCTTTCCACCGAAGCGGTGGAGCGGCTGCGGGAGCCGGAGGGCGCTTCACCCCTCGCCACCTGGCAGAACCTTGTCGGCTCGTTCGCCGAGCAGCGCGACCTGTGGACCGCGGTCCTGGAGAGCGCGACGCAGGCCATCCGTTTCCCGGACCTCCGCGAACGGCTCGCCGATGCCCAGGACGAAGCCCGGAAGGTTCTCGGCGAGCGGCTGTCTCCCACCGATGCCGACGCGGCGGGAGCCGTCCAGCTCGCCCTCATCGTGGGCGTGATGATGCAGCACCTCGTCGACCCGGAGCGGGCCCCCGGCGCGGAAAAGATCGTCCGCGGCCTGGAGGCCCTCGCCGGCGGCAAGGCCTGACTCAGGCCTTCCGTTCCTCGACTCCGAACAAGTTCAGCAGCCGCTCGGGGATGTCGTCCCCGAAGATGCTTTCGAGCAGGAAGTCCTCCTCCATGGGCGTTTCACAGCGGACGAACATGGCCTGCTCGTACTCGGCGAGAGCCGTCTCGACGTCGCCGGGACGCGCCGCGAGGGCTTTGGCGAGTTCGGCGCCGTCGAGCATCGCCAGGTTGGCGCCTTCCCCGTTCGCCAGCGCGAGATGCGCGGCGTCGCCGAGCAACGTCACTCCGGGAACGCGTTCCCACCGCAGCCCGGACGGCAAGGCGAAGGCGGGGCGATGGATCGGCGCGACGTCGCTTTCGGTGATCAGCGCGGTGAGCTCGGGCGACCAGCCGTCGAACTCCGCCGCGATCCGCGCCTTGGCGGCTTCGGCGTCGGTGAAGTCGATGGCGTCGAACCACTCCAACGGCTTGCTCAGCTCCACATAGGCGTGCAGCGTGTCACCGCTTTCCCGGTGGGCGTTGATACTCGCGCCCTCCGTGGCCCCGGTCCCGAACATCGATCCGCCCCCGACCGTCTTCGCCACGGCGACATGCCGGGTTTCGGAGTCGTACAGGTAGGTCTCGATGTAGGAGCTGCCGGAGTATTCGGGTACGGCGCCGGTGAGCAGCGGCCGGATCCGCGACCAGGCCCCGTCCGCGCCGACCAGGAGACCCGTGACGACGGTGGTGCCGTCGTCGAAGGCGACCTCGTGGCGGCCGTCGCCGAGCGTCCGGGCGCCGACGGCCTTGCGCCCCCACCGGACGGTGCCCGCCGGGAGCGAATCGAGCAGCATCCGCCGCAGGTCCCCGCGTTGCGCCTCGGGGCGCCCGCCCGTGCCGTCGTCGCCCCGTTCGAACAGGACGGTCCCGTCCGACTCCAGGACCCGCAGCGCCTGGCGACCTTCCAGGACGATGCCGCGGAACTCGTCCATGAGCCCGGCGGCTTCGAGGGCGAGCTGCCCGTTGTAGTCGTGGATGTCGAGCATCCCGCCCTGCAGGCGCGAAGTCGGAGACGCCTCCGCTTCGAAGACCTCGGCCGGGATGCCGTGGACGTGCAGGACCCTCGCCAGGGTGAGCCCGCCGAGACCGGCGCCGATGATCGTGACAGGTGTGTACATGATGACCCCTCGGATCGCTTCTGGAATGACATTCCAGAGCGTGCTCCCGGCCGCTGGCAGGCGGCGCACACGACGCTGGCACCGGTCTGGCAGGCGCTGTCAGCCGAAGAATTCGACGGTGTCCGCAGACCAGCCGGGGTCGCCGGTCCTCGCGAAGGCGACCCACGCGCCGTGCATCCTTGCCGCGAGACCTTCCGGGGCGGGATCGGGCCCGAGCAGGCCCGCCTCCCCGTGCAGCCACGGCTCACCGGCGACGTCGAAGACGAACGGCAGCTCGACGGTGTGGGCGGCGCCGAGCTGGCCGTTCAACGCCGTCGAGCGATGACCGAACGAGTACCGGTGGGTGCGGCCGCCCGAGATCCGCGCGTGCGCCGTCGCCAGCCGCTCGGTACCGGCGCCGAACAGCGTGTGCCCGAGATCCGGCCGGCCGTAAAGGTTTCCTTCCTCGGTGTTGGTGCCGATGAGCAGGGCGACGTCGCCGTGGAGAGGACCGTCGGCGGGCTGGACCGGCGCGACGAGACTGAACGGGCTCAGCCCGGCCAGCGGATCCTCGGCGGTTCCGGTCCGCAGATCGAGACCGGCCAGTGCGGGCAGGATCTCCACGAACCGTTCGTCCGGGATCTCTCCGAACGCTCGCGCGGTGGGCTCGGTTCCCAGCGCCGAAGCGGCCGCCGCGGTGACCCGGGCGGCCTGCTCCGGGGTGAAGGCGCCGGTTCCGCTGCCGCTCTGGACGATCGCCCGGCGGAACGTTCCCTTGGCCTCCGGCGTCGCGAGCAGCGCGCCGGTGAGCGTGGCCCCCGCGGATTGCCCGAAGACGGTGACGTTGCCCGGATCGCCCCCGAACACCGCGATCGTGTCCCGCACCCAGCCGAGCGCGGCGAGCACGTCGAGCAGCCCGCGGTTGGGCGGGGCGCCGTCCAGGTCGAGGAATCCGGGGACGCCGAGGCGATAGTTCACCTTCACCAGGACAACGCCGTCGCGTGAGAACGCTCTTCCGTCGTACAGCGCCGCGCGGGCCGAACCGGTGACGAAGCCGCCGCCGTGCACGAACACCATGACCGGGCGGCGGCCGCCGTCCGCTGCGGGCGTCCGGACGTCGACGGTGAGGTACTCGTCGCCGCGCACCCAGCCGGGTCCGAAATACGGGGTCATGTCGAGCCCGCCGAAGTCGCGCACCGGCTGGGGAGCCGTCGGCCCGGGCCGCGTGCCGTCGCGGACGCCGGGCCAGCCCGGATGCGGCGACGGCGGGAGGAAGCGGCCAGGTCCGGTCGGCGCCGCCGCGTACGGGACGGCCTGGTAGAGCTCACCGAAGGAGTCGCGGCGGCCGCGCACGACACCGGACGGGGTTTGTGCTCGTACGTACACGAAAACTCCTCAGGAGAGGGCGGAGAACCCGGCCCACCGCGCGATCGCGAACTTCGATCCCCGGCGCTCGACCCGCAGAGCGCCCTGAGCACCGAAATGCGCGGGGAAGACGAGAGCGTTGTCGTCGGCGGCCTGGCCGAGCAGTTTGTGCCGGGTGGCACGGGATCCCGCCGGGTCTTCGCAATAGGGCGAATTGGTGTCCGGCTCCACGATCTGCAGCGCGGTGTGCACGAGGTCGCCCACGAACAACGCCCGCTCCCCACCCGATTCCAGGGTCAGCACGGACGAGCCGGGGGTGTGGCCGGGCGCGAGGTCCAGCCGCAGATTCCGGTCGATGCGGTGCGTGCCGTCCCACAGGCGGGCCAGCCCAGCCTCGTGCACCGGCGCGACACTGTCCTCGAAGACGTTCTGATTTCCCCGCCCCAGCACGGAATCGTGCGCTTCGGCCGGATTCCAGAAGTCGAAGTCGGGCCGCGGCATCAGATACTCGGCGTTCGGGAAGGTCGGCACCCAGGTGCGGCCGTCGAGCCGCGTGTTCCAGCCGACGTGGTCGATGTGCAGATGGGTGTTGACCACGACGTCGACGTCCTCGGGCCGCACCCCGGCGGCCGCGAGGTTGTCGAGGTAGGCGGTGTCGAGGCGGTTCCACACCGCCGCGTAGGGCCGGTCCTTGTGGTTGCCGACCCCGGTGTCGACGAGGACCGTGCGTCCTTCGCTGCGGATCAGCCAGGACTGCAGCGCCGTGCGGCACTCGTTCGTCTCGGGGTTCCAGAAGTCGGGCGCCAGCCAGTCGCGGTGTTCGTCCCACGCGCCGCCGGGGCTGTCCGGCATGAATTCGGCAGGCGTCATGCCGAGCGAACCGTAGAACTCCTTGACCCGGGTGACGGTGACGTCTCCGATGGTGATCTCATCCATGTCACCGAGCCTGGAGGCCGGTGAGCGCCCGGGCCACGCCCCGCTTTTCCTCCCACTGGGAGGGTGTGGCCGGCAGTGGCCGCACCACGGATACTCGGGTCCATGGACGGACCTGGCCCGCTCGGCGACTTTCTGCGGGCGCGACGAGCCCGGCTGCGCCCGGAAGACGTCGGTTTGCGTGACTTCGGAGTACGCCGCCGGGTGGCCGGGCTGCGGCGGGAGGAACTGGCCCAGCTCGCGGGCGTCAGCGTCTCCTACTACGCGCGGCTGGAGCAGGGCATGTCGCGCGGCGCCTCGGCCGAAGTGCTCGACGCCATCGCCCGCGCGCTCCGGCTCGACGGCCACGAACGCGAACACCTCGAACGGCTCGCCACCGCCGCCCGCCGCGTCCCGCGGGCACGCCGTCCACGGCCCGAGAAGCTCCACGACGAGACACGGGATCTCCTGGGCACCGTCGACGCTCCGGCCCTGGTGCTCGGCCGCCGCTCGGACGTCCTGGCGTGGAACGCCCTCGGCCACGCCCTGCTGGGCGGGCATCTGGACTTCCACGCGCCGGACGACCCGGCGCGACGGCCGAACATGAGCCGGCTGCTGTTCCTGGACCCGCACTGCCGGGATCTGTACGCCGACTGGAAGCGGAAGATCCGCGCGGTGGTCGGCAACCTGCGGATCGCCGTCGGCAAGTATCCCGAAGACCCGCTGCTCGCGGAGCTGATCGGCGAGCTGACGATGAAGAGCCCCGAGTTCGTCTCGCTCTGGAGCGACCATCGCGTGCGGCCCTGTGACGCCGAAAGCTACGAACTGCGGCATCCGGTCGTCGGTTCGGTCACGGTGACCCAGCAGACCCTGTCGATCGCCCGTTCACCGGATCAGCTGCTGATCGTGTGCACGACCCCCACCGGCTCGTCCGACGCGCAAGCCCTCACCCTGCTGCGGCAGGCGGGCTCAGCCCTTGTCGTGCACGGTGATCGCGTAGCCGTCCGGGTCCGCGAAGGCGAACGTGCGGCCGAAGGGCCCGTCGAACGGCTCCGTGAGGATGGTGACGCCGGCGCCGGCCAGCCGGTCGTGCAGCCCCTGCGCGTCGTCGGCGTGCAGCCACATCGCCACCCCTGATCCCGGCCGCGGGGAGATGGCGTCGAGATCCGTGCCCGGCACGGGTTCCCGCACCGCGAACGGGATCGTCTTCGTGCCGAACACCACCGCGTGCGGCGGTGCGACGGGCAGTCTGCTCAGCCCGAGGTGGGTTTCGTAGAACGCGGCGGCGCGGTCGAGGTCGCGTACCTGCAGCGAGAAGAAATCGGGTCCGGTCACGGTCATGTCGTCCTCCATGTCAGTGTGTTGACATAAGCAACGTATGTCATGATGCTGACATGAGTCAAGGCGAGCAGGTCGGGCCGCTGGACCAGGCGGTGGGATACATGCTGAAACGAGCGGCGACGGCGCTCCGGACGGCGATGGACACCGCGTTGCGCCCCCTCGATCTGACCGTGCCGCAGTACTCCTGTCTCGAAGTGCTGTCGCAACGGCCGGGGCTGTCCAACGCGGAACTGGCCAGGGCCGTGTTCGTCACCCGGCAGTCGATGAACCTGGTCCTGCGCGGACTGCAGGACCGAGGGCTCATCACCCGCCCGGCGACGGCGCCTCAGGGCCGGGCCCTGCCCAGCACGCTCACCCCCGAGGGACGCGAACGGCTCCGCGCCGCAAGCGGCGCCGTGCGAGCGGTCCAGGACCGGATGCTCACGCCGTTTTCGGCGGACGAGCGAGACCGGCTGCTGCACGACCTCGCCGCCTGCGCCGACGCGCTCACCCCCGAAGAGTGACTCAGGACCGCTTGCTCACCAACGTCTCCGGCTTGAACGCGTACACGTCGGCGCCCTGGACCAGCACGTGCCATTCACCGCAGACCTTGTCGGTCCGGCTCTCCTGCCCGGCAGGCCACCACTGGGCGGCGAGGGTGGCCGCCTGGGTCGCGGCCGCCCCCGGCACGCAGACGCTGGGCAGCGTCCCGCCGGTGAATTTCAGGAGCCGCTCCGAACCCGTGGTCCGGATGACCTCCGTGATCGACGTCGCCCCGTCCGGCACCCACTCCGGCAGACGGGCGTCCGCGTCCCGCTTTCCCTCCGCGCCGGTCGCGTAGCCGACCGTCTTGACGTGTCCGTTCGCCTTTTCGGTCAGCCCTTCCTTGAGACCGCATCCGGACAGGGCGACCGTGGCCGTCGCGGCGGCGAGGACCGCCGCGGTGATCTTCGTGTTCATACGATCGAGTCAACCTCGCGGAAACCTCGGCGGGATCGGACTTTCGGCCCGCCCTGGCCGCCATCCGGCCGATCTCCACGACGGATAACCGCCAGCGTCCGGCGGCGCCGCGCGTCACAGTGGTCGTCGTGACGACGACACCAGACGCCCTGTCCGTGCTCAAGGGCATGTACGCGGCGGAAGCCGAGTACCTCGCCGCGGGCGGCGCCACCTTCGCGCCGCTCGCCCCGTTCTTCTCCCCAGGCGTGGTGCTGCACCAGGCGGATTCCCTGCCCTACGGCGGAATCTGGCGCGGCCACGACGGCATTGAGCGGTTCTTCACCGCGATGAGCGACACCTGGGACGTCTTCGACATGGTGGAGCAGAGCTTCCTGAGCGAGACCAGCCCCCTGGTCGTGCTGACCCACGTGCACGCCCGCGCCAGGGCCACCGGCGACGAGCTCGATTTCCCGATCCTGCAGACGATCACCGTCGAGGACGGGCGCATCACCGAGGTGCGGCCGTTCTACTGGGACACCGCGGCGATCGCGGCTGCCTGTACGAACTAACATTCCGATGATGACCGCCTACCAAGATCCCGAGCTGTTCGAGGAAGCCGCTTCCCTGCCGGAACGGCAACAGAAGATCCTGCTGACCATCCGCGAATGGGTGATGGAGTACGGATACTCGCCGAGCACGCGCGAGATCGGCGAAGCGGTCGGGCTGCGTTCGACGTCCTCGGTGTCGAAGCACCTCGCGGCCTTGGAGGAGAAGGGTTTCCTCCGCCGCAGCAGCTCGATCTCCCGCCCCATCGACGTCCGCGCCTTCCTGCACGGCACCTCGTCGAAGGCGTCCACAGAGGACTCCGTGCCGGTCCCCGTCGTCGGTGACATCGCCGCGGGAACGCCCATCTCGGCCGTCGAGCACGTCGACGACGTGATGACCCTTCCGCGTGAACTCACCGGGCGCGGCAACGTCTTCGGGCTGCGGGTGCGCGGTGATTCGATGATCGACGCGGCGATCTGCGACGGCGACATCGTCGTGGTGAAGCAGCAGCAGGAGGCGCACTCCGGCCAGATCGTCGCCGCGATGATCGACGAGGAGGCCACGGTCAAGGTGTACCGCCGCCGCGACGGCCACGTGTACCTCGAACCGCGCAACCCCGCCTACGACGTCATCGACGGCGACCGCGCGAGCGTGCTCGGCGTCGTGGTGTCGGTCCTGCGCAGCGTCTGACATTTTCTGTCGGTGGTCCGGGGTAGCTTCGGCGCCCATGTACGAAATCGACTTCGTCGAGTTCCCGTCGAGTTCGGCGGCGGGCTCGGGCAGGTTCTTCGAAAAGGCCTTCGGGTGGACGGCGGCGGCGTACGGCCCGGCGTACACCGACGTCCAGGGCGGCGGCGTGGTCTCGTTCGGCTTCCAGCAGGACACCGCGCAGCGGACGGCCGCGCCGCTGGTGACGATCCGCACCGACGACCTCGAACGGGCGAAGGCTTCCGTCGAGGCCGCCGGCGGGGTCGTCACGGCCGAGCCGTTCTCGTTCCCCGGCGGGCGCCGGTTCCACTTCCGCGAGCCCGGCGGCGCCGAACTCGCGGTGTGGACCCCGGATTCCTGACCTCAAGCGGCGAAGCCGAGCACCAACGAGGCGGCGACGGGTGCCATGTACATCAGCGGGAACGCGACGTGCGACGGCCAGTGCGCGCGGAGCACGGTGATCACGGCGCCGGTGAAGTAGAGCACCAGGCCGATCCCGGCCGCGACGCCGAGCGCGGGCACCCACAGGCCGGCGATCAGGCCGAGCGCGCCCGCCGCCTTGGCGACGCCGAGCGGCGTCCACCAACCGCGGGGGACGCCGTAGTCGGCCAGCGGCTGCACCACCCACTTGGCACGGAAGAAGATCGAGGCGGCCGAGAACGCGGCCATGAACGCTCCGACGACGGTGACGATGACATAGGCGGTGGTCATTTCGGTTTCTCCTCGGGTTCTCGGTGGTTCAGCGGGTTGACCCCGGCCGCACGCCGGATGTGACAACCTGGCGGCGGAGGTGGACATGACCCACGTCACATCCCGCGACGGCACCCCGATCGCCGGTGAACGGGCGGGCTCCGGGCCCGCCGTCGTCCTGGTCGGCGGCGGGCGCCCTCTCTCCTGGCGCACGTTTTAGAGCGACTGCTCTCTTATTGTTTTGGAGCAAGCGCTCTGTTACCGTCGCCCCATGCCCCGCCCCCGCGTGCACGACCTCGACCGGCTGCTCGACGCGGCCGAGCGCCTGGTCGTCGAGGCCGGCGCCCAGGGCGTCACCGTCCGGTCGCTCGCGACCGCCGCCGGGGTGTCCAACGGCACGATCTATCACGCCTTCGGCTCGCTCGGCGCCTTGCTGGCCCGCGTCTGGCTGCGCGCGGCGGGCGAGTTCCTCGACCTCCAGACCGAGCTGGCCGATCAAGCGGAAGACCCCGCCGCGGCGGTCGTCGCCGCCGCGAGCGCGCCGG
The DNA here is from genome assembly GCF_024628825.1 of Amycolatopsis roodepoortensis. NCBI lineage: Bacteria > Bacillati > Actinomycetota > Actinomycetes > Pseudonocardiales > Pseudonocardiaceae > Amycolatopsis > Amycolatopsis roodepoortensis. The sequence continues at coordinate 7,141,643 of NZ_CP102415.1, read as the reverse complement.
CCCTGTTCGCCGACCGAAGGCCCGAGGCCGCCCGCCTGCTCATCACGGTCAAGAAGGAGCACCTGCTCGGCCCGCAGGTCCCCGACGATCTCGCCGGAGATCTCCTGGCGCTCGACAAACGCCTGATCGCGCTCCTGGTCCGGCTCGCCGGACGGCTCTGGGACCGGCAGGACGCGCAGGCCGTCGAGGTGCTCACCACCTGCGTCGTCGATCTGCCGACGGCCCTGTTCCGCCGCGCGTTCACCGCGGGCGAGCCGATCTCCGAAGACTCCCGCACCCGGCTCGCCGCCGCGGTGCGCGCCATACTCCTGCTCCCGCCCCCACGAAAGGACTGACATGCCCACGCTGCGCCACGACGCCCCGGTGTTCCTGCTGGACCTCGGAGACGACGAGAACCGCTTTTCGCCTTCCTGGCTGGAAACCGTCCATTCCCAGCTGGACACCGTCGTCGCCTATCCGGATCCGGCCGTGCTGGTCACCGTCGGCTCCGGGAAGTTCTACTCGAACGGCCTCGACCTCGATTGGCTCACCAGCAACCCCGCCCAGGCCGCGCAGTACGTCGCCGACGTCCACGAACTGCTGGCCCGCGTGCTCACCCTCGGCGTGCACACGGTCGCCGCGATCAACGGGCACGCGTTCGGCGCCGGGGCCATGCTGGCGATGGCGCACGACTTCCGGGTGATGCGCGCCGACCGCGGGTACTTCTGTTTCCCCGAAGCGGATATCAACATCCCGTTCACGCCGGGGATGGCGGCGCTGATCCAGGGCAAGCTCACCCCCGCCGCCGCGATCGCGTCGATGACCACGGGCCGCCGGTTCGGCGGGACGGACGCGCGGGACCTGGGGCTCGTCGACGCGGTCGCCGAGAAGCCCGCGTTGCTGGAGTACGCGGCCGATCTCGTCCGCCCGCTGGCGGGCAAGGATCGCGGCACGCTGTCCGCGATCAAGACGACGATGTTCACCCCGGCCGTCACCGCGCTTCGCGCCAAGTAGCCGTCGTGCCCACCGACGACGCGGAGTTCGATCGCCTGGTCGAGCCACTGCGCCGCGAACTGCACGCCCACTGCTATCGGCTGCTCGGCTCGGTCCACGACGCCGACGACGCGCTGCAGGACGCGCTCCTGCGGGCCTGGCGGGGGATGGACCGGTTCGAGGGCCGCGGCTCGATGCGCACCTGGCTCTACACCATCGTCACCCGCACCTGCCTGGACGTCGTGGCCGCTCGCGGCAAGCGGGCCTTGCCGATGGACCTGGGCCCGTCGAGCGAGCAGGTCGTGCTCGAAGACGCCCCGGTGACCGAGGTGGCGTGGCTCGGCCCGTACCCGGACGCGCCGGACGCCCGGTACGAGCGGCGCGAAGCCATCGAGCTGGCCTTCGTCGCCGCATTGCAGCACCTGCCGGGCAACCAGCGGGCCGCGCTGGTGCTCTTCGACGTCCTCGGTTTCTCCGCCGCCGAAATAGCATCCACAATGGACACTTCGGTCGCGGCGGTGAACAGCGCGCTGCAACGCGCGCGGGCGATCGTGGCCGAGAAGGTCCCGCCGCCCGAGAGGCTCCAAGACACCAAGGCACGCGAGATCGCCGCGGGCTTCGCCTCCGCGCTGGAGCGTGGCGACACCGACGCGCTCGTGGCGTTGCTGACCAAGGACGTCACCTGGTCCATGCCACCGCTCACGCACTGGTACAGCGGCATCGACGCGGTGACCGGCTTCGCCGTCGCGGTCCCGCTGGGCCGGTGCCCGAGCTGGCGCACCGAGGTCCTCACCGCCAACGGGCAGCCCGCCGTCGCCTGCTACCTGGGCGAATCGGCCGACGCCGTCCATCGCGCCTGGTCCATCAACGTGCTCACCCCGCGCGGAGACCGGATCGGCGAGATCACCTCGTTCCTCGACGCGGACCTGTTCGCGCGGTTCGGCCTTCCCCCGGCGAAGGCCTGAGCATGCGCAAGAGGGTGTTGATCGCGCTGGCGGTGACCGTCACCATCGTCGGCGTGGTCTTCGGTGGCGCGTTCGCCTTCCAGCGCAAGCTGATCTACCTCCCCGAGGCAGGTCCGCTCACCGGTGCCGCCGCCGTACTGCCCGGCGGCCGGGACGTCACGCTCACCACCTCGGACGGGCTGAACCTGTCGAGCTGGTACTTCCCGGTCGCCGGCGCGAAAGCGGCCGTGCTGGTCGCGCCGGGCAACGCCGGGAACCGGTCGTACCGCGTGCCGATGGCCCGCGCGCTGACCGCGCGCGGGCTCTCGGTGCTGCTCCTGGACTATCGCGGGTATGGCGGCAACCCCGGTGAGCCGTCCGAGGACGGGCTCGCGCTGGACGCCCGCGCCGCACAGGACTTCCTGGTCCGCGAGGCCGGGACGCCGCTGATCTACTTCGGCGAGAGCCTCGGCTCCGCGGTCGTCACCGAACTGGCCGCCGAGCGGCCGCCGGCAGCGCTCGTGTTGCGTTCGCCGTTCGTCGACCTCGCGTCGGTCGGGCAGCGGCACTATCCGTTCCTGCCGGTCCGCTGGCTGCTGCGGGACGAGTTCCCGACGAGGGACAACGTCGCCCGGGTGAAGGCACCGGTGACCGTCGTGTACGGCGCCGCGGACTCGATCGTCCCGGCCGAGCAGAGCCGCGCCGTGGCGCGGGCCGCCGGTGCCGAGGCGATCGAGGTCCCCGGCGCCGATCACAACGATCCGGCGTTGTCCGACGGACCGGAACTGATCGGCGCCCTCACGGGCGCGGTTCGCTGACGGGCTCAGGCCCGGTTCGCGCTCCGGCCCAGTGACAGCGCGTGGCCGGGGTTGAGCTTCCGGCGGAGGCGATCGGCCTTGGGCCAGCGGACGTCCGTCGCCCAGCCCGCCTTCTCGAACAGCCAGATCAGCCGCGCCGACATGTCGAGCTGGCCACGGCGGACACCGTGCCGGGCACCGGTGGGATCGGCGTGGTGGGAGTTGTGCCAGGACTCCCCCATCGAGGCGATGGCGAGCGGCCAGAAGTTCGCGGATTTGTCGCGGGCGGCGAACGGGCGGTCGCCGATCATGTGACAGAGCGAGTTCACCGACCAGGTGACGTGGTGCAACAGCGCCACCCGGACCAGGCTGGCCCAGAAGAACGCGGTGACCGCGCCCCACCACGACATCGTGATCACACCGCCGAGGACGGCGGGCGCGAGCAGCGTGACGACGGTGAGCAGCGGGAACAGGCGATCGATCCGGGCGATGTCACGGTCGTCGAGCAGATCGGGGGCGAACCGCTGGGCGTTGGTCTTCCTGCGGTCGAACAGCCAGCCCATATGGGCGTGCCAGAAGCCGCGGGCCAGCGCCGCCGGGGTGGTGCCGAACCGCCACGGGGAGTGCGGGTCGCCCTCGCGGTCGGCGAAGGCGTGATGGCGCCGATGGTCCGCGACCCAGCCGATGACCGGGCCCTGCATGGCCATGCTGCCGGCGACCGCGAGGGCGATCCGCAGGCCGCGGTTGGCCTTGAAGGCGCCGTGGGTGAAGTAGCGGTGGAAACCGATGGTCACGCCGAGGCCGGTGAGGAAGTAGAACCCGGCGGCCAGGCCCAGGTCCACCCAGCCGAGGCCCCAGCCCCACGCGAAGGGGACGGAGGCGGCGAGCGCCAGCAGCGGCACCACCGCGAACAGCTTGACGAGAAAGTTTTCGGTGTTGGTCTGCTCCCCGGACAACAGGGGCTGTGGCGCCTGCCGCTCTGCGCTGTCCGGGTTGTTTAGAACTGAAGTCATATCGTCACTTCTTTGTCGATGGCCAAGCTGTGCCTCTTGCCAGCCTGGTATCGGCTGTGTCAGCCGATGTCACGGCGCGACGCACGAAAGGCGACGCCCGCGACGAATTCTGCGCGAGCGTGCTTGGACAACACGACACCCAAAACGTTGGTCTATCCGGTCAACGAACGGCGCCGGCCGAAGGTTCCGGTGTGGGGTAAGAAGGTTCGCGAAAAAGATCCATGTATCGCTCCCCTTGGGGGGTCGCGGGGTCGTGGCGCTCGACCTGGGTGTCGAGCGGGTGGCTGAACAGCGCACTGTCGGTGCTGTGAGTTTTGACTGTGAAACCTTTCGGAGGGACCGCTGGGTTCGCGGTCTTCGGCGAGGCCGGGGGCGAATTCCACCCGCCTCGTGCCGGAACGGCGTCGCGCCGCGAAGGCGCCGCCATCCCCCACGATACACGCCCCGGGGCCGAAACCCCAGGGCGTCCGCATCGATCAGCCGGGCGCCGTCACGTTGAGCGCCGCCACGACCGTCCGCTCTTCATGGGCGAAATGCGCTTCGAGCGCCCCCGCGAGCGCGTCGAACTCGTCGCGCAAGCGAGCGGGGTCGCTCTCGCCGTGGACGTACCCCTCGACGAGCTCCCGGATCCGCTGCTGCAGGCCCGCGACGACGACATGGTCCTCCCCGAGTCGGGTCAGCACCGGCCCGAGCGCCGGGAACCGTTGCGCCAGCATGGGGAACGCGCCCATGTCCTCGCCGGTGTGATGCTTGGTCAACGCCTCGCAGAACGAAATACAGTGTGCCCGCAGGGATTTCTCCATCAGAAGCGTGTCCGCACGCCCGGCCACGATGTCGTCCACCCCGGCGCGCAGCGTCTTGAGCTCCTCCCGCAGCCAGTCGTGGACCTCCACCAGGAAGTCCCCCAGTCCCCGCACCCGGTCGTCGATCCGGTGCAGGATCACGACTGGCAGCACGCGTGTCGTTTTCGCCTGGTACTCGGCGAAACCCGGCTCCGCGGCGACGATCTTCGCGAACAACGCGTCACGCTCCGCCGCGGGCGGAACGGCCGCGACGGCCTCGTAGGTCTCGCTCCCGGTCTCGATCGTGACCCGGTGGTCACGCCGGATGTTGTGATACCAGCCCGGATGCGCCGGCGCCCCCATGTTCGAAGCGACGACGACGGTCTTGCCGTCGATTTCCAGGTAGCCCAACGGATTCGTCCGTCGCGCACCGGTATTGGCGCCGGTGGTGGTGAGCAGGATCAGCCGCCACCCTTCGAACATGCCGCCGAGCTTTCCCTTGCTCCGCCTGAATTCCTCTATCACCTGGTCGTTGAAGCCGGTCAATGCGATCCTTTCCCGTCGATGTGTCGACAGAAGGGCGCGGAACCGCCACCGGAAGAGCGCACACGAGCCTGGACGCACCCGGTTTTCGGGCGCACCACATGGAGGCGTCGTCCCACGACGAGGGGATGACTGAATACGAGAGACGGTGTGTGCCGATCTCTGGTGGCCGAGTAGCCGCTACCTCCATGCGTAGGCCCATACGGGGCTCGAGGACGACGTTAGCACGAGCCGGGTCCTGTGCGCACCACGCTTTCGCGTTACCGAAGGCACGTTAAGGCGCTTCGCTGCTTTAAGGCTCCTTCGTGGTTGCCATTTTTCGGCAATTCTCTGCACTGGACCGTTCGGCCTAGCGCAGGTGTTCGATCCAGAGTAGCTTTGAGGTCGTGGCCAGGAACGATGCATCCCAGGGGACGTCCACCGAGTGGTGGCGCGTCGACACCGCGACGCTGCATGCCCGCAAACAAGAACTGGAAATCCTGAAGCGCCGGGCGGATGCCGAACAGTATGAGATTCTGGCGGAAATCAATTCCCGTGGGGTGCGTGGGTGTAGTGGGCATTCGACGTTGGCGGCGTTGATTTTCGAGGACTTCCTGGTGACGGACAAGGAAGCCAGCGCCCGCGCCGACCGCGTCCTGGCCCTGCATCCCGGCCCGTCCATCGGCGGAGACCCCGAACCGCCCCTGGCGCCGTTGACCGCCCAGGCCGCTGCGGAGGGGGCGATCGGCGGTGGTCAGATCGACGCGATCATCCGCACCCTCGCCCGCATCCCCTCCACCGTGCCCGAGGAGGACGTGCGGGCCGGGGAGGCGATCCTGGTCGAGCTGGCGCGCCGGGCGGGACCGCGGCAGATCGCCCGCGCCGGACGCCGCCTCCTGGACGAACTCGACCCCGACGGCAAAGAGCCCCGTAACGAGGACCCGAAGGACACCCGCCCGGAGCTGCGGTTCGTCAAACACCGCGACGGCACCCTCGGTTTGAAGGGCACTCTCGACCTGGAAACCTACGCCCGGTTGAAATCCGACCTGGACCCCATGGCCAAACCCCACAAAGCCATCGACGGAGTCCGCGACTCCCGCACCCAAGACGAACGCTACGGAGACGCCTTCACCGACTACGTCCGACTGAAAACCACCAGCCGCAACCTCCCAGGCCAAGCCGGCGAAGCCACCCACATTCTCGTCACCATGTCCTACGACGACCTGATCAACGACCTCGGCGAAGCCCACCTCGACCTCGTGGGCCCGATCAGCGCCACCGACGCCCGCATCCTCGCCTGCGACGCCCGCGTCCGGCCCGGTGTCCTCGGCACCGCCGGAGAACCCCTCGACATCGGACGCTCCAAACGCACCGTCTCCCTTGCCCAGAAATACGCCTTGACGATCCGCGATGGCGGCTGCGCCTTCCCCGGCTGCGACATGCCCGTACCCCGCTGCACCGCCCACCACATCGTCTTCTGGCGCCACCACGGCGAAACCAAAATCGACAACCTCGTCCTGCTCTGCACCAAACACCACCGGCTCATCCACCACAGCGAATGGAAAGTCCAAATCGCCCAAGACGGACTCCCCGAATTCACCCCACCCACCTACCTCGACCCCACCAGCACACCAAGACGCAACACCATGCACCTCAGAACATAGGCCGAACCGGAAGCCGAAATACTTGCCAGGGAGCGCGACTGTCCACATGAGACAGAAGTCGCGGTACCCGATCCGGCACTTCGCAAGTGTCGTGAGCGAAGCGTGCCCAATGACGCCAATCGGGCGTCCAACGACAAGAGTGGCCAGGGAATGCACGAGCGGCCCGTAGACCAGTCCAGAACCACGCCGCGGAGACTGCTTCACTTGAGGCAAGTGAAGAAAACCCGTTCGGCGGGAGCTCAGTCATGCCTTTCCACCCTAAAGAGCCCCACCTCAGGCCGAACGCCTCTGCGGCGTTGCGCGAACCTCTTCGCAACGCGACCAGTTCGCCCCGCCGCCCGCTCACCCGTCGCCGTGCCGCGCCGCCCCCTCACCCCTCACCCCGCCGCCGCGCCACGCCACCCACTCACCCCTCGCCCCACCGCGCCGCCCGCTCACCGTTCGCTCCGCCTTCGCGCCGCCCGCTCACCCCTCACCCCACCGCGCCACCCACTCACCGTTCGCTCCGCCCACTCACCCCTCACCCCACCGCCCACTCACCCCTCACCCCGCCACGCCACCCACTCACCGTTCGCTCCGCCCACTCACCCCTCACCCCACCGCCCACTCACCCCTCACCCCGCCACGCCACCCACTCACCGCCGTCGCAACACGACCGGCCACCCCGCCCCCGCCACCCTGCGGCCCGCCCACCCCCACCACCCATCAGAAACCACCGCACGAAAGGCCCCTTCCCCACATCCGACGCGAGGAAAGTCCCCTTCACCTCACCTGCCCGACCCAACCCACGGCGCGAGGCGTAATCCCTAATCCAGCGCCAACTCCCCGACCACCTGGTCCCCGCTCGTCTCCCCGGTCAAGCGGAACCCGAGCCTCAGGTAGAAGCGCTCGGGCCCGTCGTCGCCTGGGTGCCAGCACGCGGTGAGCCGGTCGCCGCCCCGGCGGCGGATCTCGGCGGCGACGGCCTCGACCGCGAACCGGCCGTAGCCTCGGCCCTGCTCGCCTGCCGCGATGTTGAGCCGCCACAGGCCCGAGCGGATGTCCGTACCCGTGCCGTCGCCGGCGAAGTCGATGTCCAGGAAGGCCATGAGGAAACCGACCAGCCGGTCACCGTCGAAGATGAGGCGGGGCCAAGCGACGCCGGGGTGCACGTAGGCCTCGGCGAGGGACTTCACGACCGGCGCGACCAAATGGGCTTGCGCCGGGTGGACCTTCAGCTCGATCGCGGCCTCGAAGTTGGCGGCGGTGACCTCGGCCAGCCGGAGTGTCTTCGTCATGCTGGAACCGTAATTCGGAGGATCAAGCGATTTACGCTTCGTCCAGCACCGCCCGGATCACGTGCCTCGCGTTCCCCGCCATCGCCTCGTTGGTCCCGCGGTAGTACGGCAGCGCGATCAGTGCCTGCGAAAGCGTCCGCGCGCGGCCGCGGCTCCAGGTCGCCTCGTCCACGCCGAGCGCCTCGCGGAAGACTTGCCTCGCGTCGGCGGGCAGGAGGTTCCACGCCGGGAACAGGTCGCAGGCCGGGTCGCCCGCGCCCAGGCAACCGAAGTCGATCACCGCGGAAAGCCGGTCGCCGTCCACCAGCAGGTTGCCCGGCATCAGATCGGCGTGCAGCCACACCGGTGCTTCCTCCCACGCCGGAATCCTTAATGCCTCCTCCCAAAGGGCGAGGGCGGCGTCGCAGTCGACGTTCTCCTCGGGGATCGCGCGCAGGCTTTCGATCGCCGACCGCGTCTCCGCGTCCAGCGTCGTGAGCGGTCCGCCGCGGTGCGCTTTCGGCGCTTGCGTCATGGGGATTCGCCGCATCGCCAGCACGAACTCGGCCAGGTCTTCGGCCAGCGGTACGGGCAGGCGGAGCGCGTCCGGCCGCGGGTTCTCGCCCGGCAGCCAGCGATACACCGACCATGGCCACGGGTAGCCGTCGGCCGGTGCCCCCGCGCCGAGCACCTCGGGGATCGGCGTCGGCAGCCGTGACGCGATACGCGGCAGCCACTTCTGCTCCAGCGCCACGTCTTTCGCGCCGCCTTCGGTCAGGGGCAACCGGACGACCATGTCGTCGCCCAACCTGAACATGGCGTTGACCGTGCCGCCCGACGGCCACCGTTCGACCGTCCGCCCCGCCCACCGGGGGAACCGCGCCGCGATCAGCTTCCGCACCAGCATTTCGTCGACCACGACGGACATCCAACCACCGCGCGGGCATCATCTAGCCATGCCGATCCTCACCGGCCCCGAGCCACTCACCCCCGAGCGCACCATCCGCCCGGCCCGGCCGGGCGAGGAGGACGCCGTACTCGACCTCCTCGCCGAAGCCGCCGCTTGGCTCACCGGGCGCGGGATCCACCAATGGCCGCAACGCTTTCCCCGGGAGCCGGTGCGCGATCAGATCCAGGCGGGTGAGGCGTTGCTGGTCGTCGGGCACGGCGAGCCGATCGCGACCTGTGTGGTGACCGAGGCGGATCCCGGGCTCTGGGGTGAAACGCGAGAACCGGCCTACTACCTGGGCCGCCTCGCGGTGGCGCGGGAGGCGGCCGGGGCCGGGCTCGGGAACAGGATCATCGACTGGGTCAGCGAGAAGGCCACGACTCACCACAAGGCCTTCGTCCGGGTGGCGACCACGAGGGACAACGCCGCCTTGCGCGGGTTCTACGAGCGCATGGGTTTCGAGCACGTGGCCGATCCGCCCGAGGCGAAATGGCCCACCAGCCTCTACGAAAGGCCAACCGGCTCACGGCAGTCCGAGGATTTCCGGCCGTGAGACGTACTGCCGCCAGTGCCGCCCCGGATCCGGGACGAGGCGGCGGCTTTCGAGATCCAGCAGCCCGGAAAGGCTCTCGACCTCGGCCACGACGGCGCCGTCCGGTGCCACGAATTCCTGGACGACCCGTGACACCTTGCCCGGCTCCCAGGCGAACCTGGTCAAGACGTCGATCCGCGCGCGGGCACGTAGTTCCCGGCGGAACCGGACCGTCGTTTCGAGGTTGACCGGGCCGAGGTTCCCGGCCTTGAGCGCCAACGGGTCCACTCCGGCCGCCCACACGCACTCCCAGCGCGCGTGATCGGCGTACGCGAGGTAGGCGGGGCCGCGGACGTGACCGTTGATGTCGAGATCGTCCGTGCGGATGTCGATGGTGACGCGGAAAGGTTCGGGCACCTCCCGATCTTCGCCCCGGCGGACCGTTCAGTCTGGAACATTTCGGCCAGTCCACGACCGCACGAGCGCGCCGGGCGAAGTGCCCGACAGCCGGCGGCACTCGCGCCCGAGATGGGACTGATCCGCGTAGCCCACATCGGCGGCGACGTCGGCGAGCGACGCCTGGCCCCGGCCCACGGCCCCGACACGCTCGAGGAACCGGCGGAACCGCAGCACCCGCTGCAACTCCTTGGGACCGACGCCGACGTCATGCCGCATATGCCGCCGAAGGCCACGCTCGCTCACGCCCAGCTCCGCGGCCACCCGGTCGGTCCGTGCACCGGGCGCACGCAGCGCGCGAGCGGCCGCGAGGGACAGCCCGTCCACCTCGACGTCCCGGAGCCTTTCGGCGATCAGCGTTTCCAGCACCGAGCGCGCCTCGCCGGGCGTCCCGCACCCGGCCAGCTCGGACTCCGCGCGGCGTGCGCCGGCGGCCCACAGGTCGCGCAACGGCGTCGCGCCCGCGCTCAGCTCCGTCATCGGCAGGCCCAGCACCGCACCACCGACGCCGCACTTCAGGCGCAGCCCGGCGGTCCACTCCGCCGGCGGCAGCTCGTGCCGCAGCACCCCTCGCACCGTGGTGACCGCGGCGAGCACTGTGCCGTCCCAGACGAGGTCCACACAGCCGTCCGGGAACACCCTCAGCGGCCGACGGCAGCCCACCAGCCCCGTCCAGGCGCTCTCGACGACGCCGGCCACGGCCGCGCCCGGCGTGCTTTCGCGGTACACCGAACGGCCCGAACGGCGACGCAGCGGAACACCCACGTCCGGCAGTATGCCCCCGCCCACCGACAAGATGCGCTCCACCTGATCTTGCTGAAGACTTGCCGCCGTGCTGCGACCGGTGCTCGACCCGTCCCCCGCCGAGTGGATCTTTCCCAGGCTCGGCGGGACGTTCGGCGCGGCCGGTCGCACGGTTCCGCGTGGTTACGCCGCCTACGCGCGTCTCTGCCACCCCGCCGAGCGCGACCGCGGCGGCTGGGCGAGCTGGAGCGAAGCCGCGGCCGAGACGGGACGGCGCGCCCATGGCGCCATGCAGTGGCACGCGCTGGTCGGCTCCCCGGATCCGGTGAATCTCACCGGCTCGCTCTGGCGGGGCTCGCCGCCGGGACGCGGCACGCTGCCGTCGCACAGCCTCACCGCGCTGCTGGCCGTCCTCGGCGAGCACACGTCCGCTTCGGAAGCCTGGTTCGGCCTCTGGGACGGCTACGGCTGGGCCGACGAGGCGACGTTGTCCCGCGAGCACCTCGACGCGCCACGCCTGCGCCACCCCGGCCGGGACTACCTGCTCTTCCAAGGCCCGCTGACGTCCGCCACGGAACTCGGCTGGCGGCCCCGGCCGAACTGGTTCGAGGCGCAGTCGCCCAACCTGTTCTGGCCGGACGACCGCGCGTGGTGCGTCGCCACCGAAGTCGACTTCGATTCGACCCTGGTCGCGGGCGAGCAGGCCCTCATCGACGCCCTGGTCAAGGCACCGGGGCTGGAGGTCTGGCCGATCGAATCCGACACCTCGCTGGCTGCCGACGGGGACCGGATCAACCAGCTCCCGTGACGGGTCAGCGCTCTTCGATCGCGTCCACCTTCGTCGGGTAGAACGCCACGTGGTCCTTGATCTCGGCGACCGCGTCGTGCGGCGCCTCGTAGGTCCAGACCGCGTTCTCGGCGACGCCGTCACCGGTGCGGATGCTGTAGTACGACGCGTCGCCCTTGAACGGGCAGTACGTCGAGTGGTCCGTCCGCTCCAGCAGGCCGAAGTCGACGTCGGCGCGCGGGATGTACTGCGCGGGCGGGTAGTTCGCCTCCCGCAGCGTGAGCGCGTTCGCGCTGTCCGCGACGACCTTCCCACCCACCGTGACGACCACCCGCGCCTTGTTCGGCTCCACCGTGATCGGGTGCTCGGCGCTGGGCTTCAGTACCTTCTTGTCAGACATGGATCAGCTCCCTCGAGGGTTTCCGATACCGGGCACAGCGACGCCGGCCGCGCGGATATTCCCTCAGGCGGGTAGCTGCGCGCGGCAGAGGAACGCCACTCCGGAACGACCGATCCTGGTCAGCACCAGAGTCGCTTCCTCGCCACCGCGGGGCTTCAGTTTGCGCCGCAACGCGTCCGGGTCGATGTCGAGCCCGCGGACGAGGATTTCCAATCGGCCGATGTCGTGCTTCTTCAGCAGGACGCGAAGGTTCTTCTCGCTGTACGGTCCGTGCTCGAACACCCGGAACGCCCGGATCCCGGGCGGCGGGGTGTCCCCGGTCAGGTACGCGATGCGCTCGTCGAGCTGCCACAAACCGTGCCGCGCCGCGTAGTGCCGCACGAGCCCGGCCCGGACGACGGCGCCGTCGGGGTCGACGATCCATTCGCCCGGCTCACGCGCGGGGATCTCGTCGGGATCGGCGTCGGTGACCGTCCATTGTGTACCGTCCGAACGCAACACCGTCGCCCGGCGCGACACCGTCGAGCCCACTCCGCGCCACAGGCACGCCTCGCGGACCTGACCGTCCAAAGAGACCAGTTCGACCTCGTCCGCCCAGGGCGCGATGGAGAAATCGAGGCCCGGCGCGCATTTGACCGAAAGCTCGCGTCCGGGATAGGCGTCGACCAGGCCGTCCAGCGGTGGCAGGAAGTCGGCGGGTTTCCACGCCCGGCGCCCGGCGGAGTCACGGCGGGCGGGGTCGGCGACGACGACCGCGGCCCGGCTGACCGGCCGCAACGCGTCGGCCCTGAGCAACGCCGGCGAAACCCCGGCCTCGGCGGCGTTGTGCCGTGCCATCGCCAGCCGGACGTCGTCCAGATCCGAGCCCAGCGCCTTGGCGGCGACGCGGGCGATCTCGATCAGGTCGGCACCGATGGAACACGTCACGTCGTGGACGTCACGACCGGCCAGCCGGGAGGCCCGGTGCCGGGCGACCAGCGTGGCGCTGGCCTGCTGGAGGGCGTCGCCGGTGAACAGCCACGAGCCCGCGGCGTCCAGTTTGTACGACGACTTCCGCCGCAGCACCACCGTTTCCAGCACCGCGGCCGCGTGGTCCGGGGCGATCCGGCGCACGGCGGCGACGTCGGCGATGCGGGTCTTGTCGGTCAGCGGCAGGGAAGAGCATTCGGCGAGCGCCGCGCTTCCCGCGCCGGAGCGCAGGAAGGCGACGTCGTCGAGGGTGAACTGGTACGGCAACCTACGATCGCTTGGTACCGGTGATCATCACGTTGTAGAACAGCTCGCGCGGCAGCACCTTGGCGAGCAGCTTCTTGTCCAAAGCGGACAGCCGCAGCCACAGCCGGTACGCGAACAGACGCCAGCGCAGGGTCAGTTTCTCCTGCGGCACGGCGGCTTCGAAGGTCCGGATCGGCCAGCCCGCGAGCGCGGCGGCGAACTCCTCGGTGACCGCGCGGACATCCTGCGCGCCCGCGCCGCGGGCCATCGACTCGAGTTCGGACGGGTCGAAGGTGTGGATGTCGACCACGGCCTCAAGCGCGGCCGCGCGGGAGGACTCGTCGAGTTCCTCCTGCGGGCGGCGCCAGCCGTTCAGCACCGGGAGCTTGGTCAGGTTGGTGGTGAGGTACCACGTGATCTGGCCGAGTTTGCGGGCGTAGAAGTCGCCGACCTTCGTCGGCTCGCCCGCGAAGACGAACCGGCCGCCCGGCTTCAGCACCCGCAGCACCTCGGCGAACGCCGCGCGGACGTCCGGGATGTGGTGCAGCACGGCGTGCCCGACGACGAGGTCGAAGCTGTTGTCCTCGTACGGGATCCGCTCCGCGTCGGCGACCCGCCCGTCGACGTCGAGGCCGAGGTTCTCGGCGTTGCGCAGCGCGACCTGCACCATGCCCGGCGAGAGGTCGGTGACCGAACCCTTCTTGATCACCCCGCCCTGCATCAGGTTCAGCAGGAAGAAACCGGTGCCGCTGCCCAGTTCCATCGCGGTCGGGTACGGCTGGCCGTCCTCACCGGCGACGGCGTTGAACACGTCCGTCGCGTAGGAGATGCAGCGCTCGTCGTAGGAAATGGACCACTTCTGGTCGTAGGTCCCGGCTTCCCAGTCGTGGTAGAGCACGTTGGCGAGCTTGGGGTCGTCGAAGGCGGCCTTGACCTCGTCGGCGGTGGCGTGCGGATTCGGCGCCGGATCGTTCACCTGCGTCATCGGGCTTACTTCCCCTCGAAGGTGGCCTTGCCAGGGCCGTTTTCGATGAACGACTTCATGCCGTTGCGCTGGTCCTCGGTCGCCCAGAGCGCGGCGAAGAGGTGGGATTCGAGCTTGAGACCGCTCGCGAGGTCGGTGTCGAGACCGCCGTCGATGGCGGCCTTCGCGGCGCGCAGCGCCACGGCCGGGCCGTTCGCGAACTGCGAGGCCCACTTGTGCGCGGCGGCGTAGACGTCGTCCGGCGCCACGACCTCGTCGAGGATGCCGAGCGCGAGGGCCTCTTCGGCCTTCACGAAACGGCCGGTGAACACGAGGTCCTTGGTCTTGCTCGGGCCGATGAGCCGCGCCAGGCGCTGCGTGCCGCCGGCGCCGGGGATGACGCCGAGCTGGATCTCCGGCTGGCCGACCTTGACGTTGTCACCGGCGATCCGGCGGTCGGCGGTCAGCGCGAGTTCGAGGCCGCCGCCCAGCGCGTAGCCGGTGATGGCCGCGACGACCGGCTTCGGGATGTTCGCGATGGTGGCCAGCGACGCCGTCAGCGCCGCGCCGAACTTCGCGATCTCCGGGTAGGTGCGCTCGGCCATCTCCTTGATGTCCGCGCCACCCGCGAAGGTCTTCTCGCCGCCGTAGAGGATCACGGCGCGCACGTCGTCACGCTCGGAGGCCTCACGGGCCGCTTCGGCCAGCTCGGCCTGCACCTGGTTGTTCAGCGCGTTGACCGGCGGGCGGTCCAGCCGGATCGTGCCGACCCCGCCTTCGACCTCGAGACTTACGAACTCTCCCACGCCGTCCTCCTTAACCGTCCAAGACAGAGTGCAGGCTACCGGTCAGTACGACCCGTCAGCGGCGACGGGCGAAGAAGCGATCACCGGATCGTTCGAGCAGGAGGTCCTGGTCGAACGTCTTGGACAGGTTGTCGCTGGTCACGACGTCGTCCACGAGACCGGAGGCGACCGCGCGGCCGTCGCGCAGCAACAGCGCGTGGGTGAACCCCGGCGGGATTTCTTCCACGTGATGGGTGACGAGCACCATGGCCGGAGCCTCCGGGTCGAGGGCCAGCTCGGAAAGGCGGGCGACGAGGTCCTCGCGGCCGCCGAGGTCGAGCCCGGCGGCGGGCTCGTCGAGCAGCAGCATCTCCGGGTCGGTCATCAGCGACCGCGCGATCAGCGTCCGCTTGCGCTCGCCCTCCGACAGCGTCCCGAAGGTGCGGTCGGCCAGGTGCGCGATGCCGAGGGCACCGAGGAGCTCCATGGCGCGGTCGGTGTCGAGGCTGTCGTATTCCTCACGCCAGCGGCCGACGACGGCGTAACCGGCGCTCACCACGACGTCGACGACGCGCTCCTCGCCCGGCACACGCTGGGCGATCGCGGCCGAGGTGAACCCGATCCGCGGGCGCAGCTCGAAGATGTTGACCTTGCCGATCCGGTCGCCGAGCAGGTCGACCGTTCCGGTGGTCGGGTGGAGCTCGGCCGCGGCCAGCCGGAGCAGGGTGGTCTTGCCCGCACCGTTCGGGCCGAGCACCACCCAGCGCTCGTCCAGTTCCACGGTCCAATCGAGGTCGGCGAGGAGGTCGTTGCCTGTTCGGCGGACCCCGACACCGGTCATCCTCACCACGAGGTCGTCAAGTTCGCTGGGCTGGATCGGCTCGCTCACGCGCCCATTGTGTCCGCACTCGCGCGCGTGTGTGCACCGGGCCGCCGGTCGGGGGAAAGCGGCTGGTCCAGGAAGTGGGACGAAGCGACCCGCGCGCGGTGGCTGTGGCACCATCGGCGACGTGATCAGGTCCGTGTCCGCCGCCTTCCCCGTCATCGGGGGCTCTTTCTGGCGCCGCCGGGCCATCGACCTGCTCCTCGTCGCCTCGTGCGGGTGTACCACCGCGCGACACGGCTGAGTTCCTCTTCCGACGGCACTCCCCGTGTCGCGCCGCGCCCTGCCTTCCGCGCCCGCGAACCTTCACGAGGAGCCTTTCCGTGACCACGTCCATCACGCCCCGCCAGGATTTCGAGATCCACCCGCAGCTGGCCGACCCGCTGCTCCCCGATCTGCTGCACCCCGACCGTCTGCTCTGGACGCCCCGCGAACTGGCCGAGCTGACCTCCACGGTCACCACCGAGCTGACCTCGGGCCTGCGCGGCCTGCTGCGCTTCGACCCGGACCACCGCTGGTGGGCGCGGCTCGCGCTGACCGACGGCGTCGAGCTGTGGCTGCTGTCGTGGCTGCCCGGCCAGCAGACCAAACCGCACGACCACGGCGGCGCGTCCGGCTCGTTCACCGTGCTGCAGGGCGAGATCGGCGAGGAGTACCGGTATCCCGGCGGCCCGGTGCGGCGCCGCACCCACGTCGCGGGCGAGGGCATCGGCTTCGGCGCGGGGCGCGCGCACCAGGTGACCGGCATCGGCACCGAGCCCGCCGCCAGCGTCCACGCCTACTCGCCGCCGCTGGTCGCGACCCGCGAATACGCCACGCTCGCCGACGTTCCCGCCGAGATCCCCTCGCTGGCCCCGATACTGGGCCGATGAGCGCGATCGACAGCCTGCTGGCCACCGCCCGGGCCGGACTGGACCGGGCGGAGCCCGAGCGGGCACTGCGGCTGCAACGGGACGGCGCCCTGATCGTGGACATCCGCCCGCACGTCAACCGGGCCGAAGAGGGCGAGATCCCCGGCTCGGTGGTCGTCGAGCGGATCCATCTCGAATGGCGGCTCGCGCCGGACAGCGAATGGCGGCTGCCGGAGGTGAAACCGGACTCGACGGTGATCGTCGTGTGCAACGAGGGGTACTCCTCGAGCCTCGCCGCCGCCGACCTGCAGCGGCTCGGCCTGCCGGGTGCCACCGACCTCGAAGGCGGGTTCCGGGCCTGGCGTTCGGCGGGGCTCCCGGTCCGGGAAGGCGGCACCCCCGCCGTTCCCTGATCCGCTACCGCCGGACCGCGAGCCTGGCGACCGATTCCGGGGAGAGCGGGAGCGCGGCGTGGATCCCGGTGCCCCGCGTCGGCCTGGGGTTGACCAGCACGCCCGTCGCCGCGGCGCGGCCGGCGGCCGCGAGCACGACCTCGCGGCCGGTCCGGTGCCGGATCCGGCCCCAGCCCGCGCCGGTGACCGCGCGGTACTCGGCCAGCAATCGCTCGTCGGTGAAGACGCAGAGCCAGTCGCCGTGCGCGCCGAGCCGGGCCGGGACCGGGGCGCCCGCCTCGTCCGCCGGACCCCACACCGTGCCGTCGAGGAACATCCGCATGACCGAGGGGACGGGCTCGCGCGGGCTTCGTTCCCGCTCGGGGCGGACGTTCTCGGCGATCCACCGCGAAGCGAGCCTGAAGTCTTCGCCGGTGAGGTCCTCCTGGAAACCGTCGAGGCTGTTCTTGACGCTGCCGAGGAAGTCGTAGAACCGCCGGGTGCAGGTGCGCTCGGAGACCGGCACCCGGCCGCGGCCGACCATGGTCCTGATCCGGCCGACCATGCCCGCCCCGCCGTGCACCGGATCCACGCCGAGGTTGTAGGCGGTCCAGACGATCTCGGGCATGAGCGGGTCGGCGAACCGATCGAGAACGCGGTTCAGCCGCAGAAGGACGATTTCCCGCGTCCGGCCGGGATCGGCGTCCTCGGCGATCCCCCAAATGCCCCGCAATTCCGGCCCCAGCGCGTGGCGCAGCCCGTCCTGCCGGATCCCGGCGCGGGCGTGGACATGGTGCAGCCGGTCCTTGGCTCTGCGCGAGGTTTTCGTTTCCTTAGCCGAAGCCACCATTCCTCCGCCATTCGGGAAGGGCCCGGCAAAGTGTATTTCACCAGGCCGTTCCGCATTGTCCGGCGTAAATCGAAGATCAGAGGTTTCCTCTGTTCGCCACCGGCTTGACAAGCGGGGGCATGGACCAGAATCGCCACATGGCGTCACTCAGTCCCTGCGCCCGCCGGTCGAATTCGACCGGATCGGCCAGCAGGAGAGCGGGCACCAGTTCAGTCTGGTCCGGGCCGGTGTCGGGCGTCGGTGAAATCGGCCCAGCGGTAGGCGCGGGCCGGGATTCCTGGACCACGCGCCGGTCGACCTCACCGAGCACCGTCTTCAACGCGGCGAGGTCCCTGCCCACTTCGGTGAGCGTGGCCGCGGCCCGTGCCGCCGCCTCGGTCCGCTGGGCGATCAACCCTCGGATGAGCGCGGGATCCGCGGTGTCCCGCGCGGCCCGGGTCAACTGCTCCAGGACCGCCACGTAATCGTCCAGCGCCCGCGCGGCGCGGGCGTGCTCCTCCGCGACCATCCGGCACCGGGCGGCCAACTCGGTCCGACGGCCCGAATACGCGTCATGTCCAGGGCCGGACCAGCCATGAGGATCGATCTGGCGCACCTCGACGGCTTGGTCCTCCAGCGTCCGGGAAACCGCCCGCAAGCGCTCCGCCTCGCTTCGGAGCACGCTGACCGTCCCGGCCGTCCAGGGCGCGCTCGCCCCGTCCGGGTCTTCCGGCTTCATCGTCCGTCCTGTTCGCTCAGCCGAGAACGGCCCGGATGGTGCCGTCGTCCGAGTCGCCGGTCCGCCGGGCAAGGCTTTCGGCGGCCCCGATCGCAGTGACCTTCTCGATCGCCGCTTCTTCGCCGTTCCGGTAGGCGCGCGCAGCCTCGCCCAGCCGGTCCCCGAGGCGCCGCACATCCTCGGCGAGCACGGCGACGCTGTGCGCGGAAGCCTCCTGGAAGCTCTCCAGCGCCGCGACGAGCACGGGGTCCCCCGCTTCGCTCGCCGTGGCCTTGAACTTCAGCGCCGGTTGCCTGGTGATCATCTCGGTGATGTCGTGGAGCCGGTCGCCCGCCCGGCCGAGCTCGCCGGGAACGGCCTCGAAATCGAACATGTCCGGTGTCCTCGTCTCGGGTCAGCACTCACGGGCGAGCCGGTCGATCTCCGCCGGAGGAAGGGGGAGCGTGGCGTCGGCCCCCGCGCCCAGCACCGGACTCGGATCGATCAGGATCCCGGTCGGGAAGATGCGGCCCGCCGCCGTCCGCACGACCTCACGACCGGTCCACCGGCCGATCCGGGCCCAGCCCGCACCGGTGGACTCGCGATAGGCGGCCAGCAGGCGCTCTCCGGTGAAGACGCACAGCCACTCGCCCCGGGTATCGAGCTTCGCCGCGAGGGGTACACCGTCTCGGTCCGCGGGGCCGTGGACAGGGCCGTCGAGGAACATCTTCAGCACCGGGTCCATGGGGGTCCGCAACCCTCGGATCGCGGCGGACAGTCCGTCGGCGACCACGGCGGGTTCCGGAGGCTCGGGCCGGATGTTCCCGGCCAGCCAGCGCGAAGCCCGGGCGAGGTCCTCGTCGGTGATCGCGCTTTGTTCCGCGCTCAGGCTGTCCACGACGGCAGGCAGGAAAGTGTCGTTGAACCGGCGGGTGCAGGTCCGGACGCTGTACCCGATGCCGTCCTGTTCGACCAGTTTTTCGAGCCGCCGGACGACGCCGCTCTCCTCGTCGGGCGAAGCGGCGCCGAGGTTGTACGCGGTCCAGACGATCAGATGCATTTCGGTTTTCGGGAACTGCCTCAGGACACGGCTCAACCGCAGGAGCGCGATCTCCCGCACGCGCGACGCCTCGGCGTCTTCCGCGATCCCCCAGCGTTCGAGCAGCTCCGGGCCCATCACCCTGGCGAGCCCGTCCTGCCAGATGCCATTGCGCTTGTGGATGCCGAGCACACTGTCCTCGGGCTTTTTTCTTTTCCTCGTCGAAGTCACTATTCCTCCCCTGCGCGACCTCAAGGACGAAGAGCCTAGGCGATCACAATATGCCGCACGAATCGCCCCCACGCGCCCGATAAAGCGCCTTTCACCTGCACTTTTGCCATTTTTTGGACACCATCAGGGCTCGAACCCCCTTTTGTTCGCCACCGAATTGACAACGAACGCCGGTGACCAATCCGTGGCATATGAAAACCGTACGTACGTCTCATGACCACTTACTGGCCAAGGCCCGGCAGAGGGTGCGCGAAGACGATCAATCCGCTTAGCGTCGGAGCGACCGCCGCTGATCGAGCGGCCAGGAATCAGGAGTACGGAATGGAACTCGTCGTGATCGTCGGGCTGGCGATGCTGCTCGGGGCCGCGGCCGGCTGGCTCGTTTCGGCACGGTGGCATCAGCGCCGCCGGGCGGAACTCGTTCAGTTCGCCCAGGCATGGGAATACGCGCGGTACGCCGGATACGTCTCGGCGCACCGGTACCCGCATGGGACCGGTGCGCCTTTCTTGAGGTGATTCAGGCGTGGACGACCCGCGCCAATTCCGCCGGTGTCGCCAGCAGACGGTGTTTCGGCAGCACGCGGACGGTGTAACCGATGGAGCCCGGATGCGGCAGTTTCAGCCGCGCCGCGAACGCGCCGATCCCGTCGCCCGACATGGGGACGGTGACGGGGTCGCTCAGTTCGTCCCCGTCGCCCACCTTCCCGACGACGGCCTGAACGTCCACTTCGGACGGTTCGAGACCGGCGAGGTCGATCCGCGCCCGGATGGTCACCTCGGTCCCGGTGACCATCGGCGCGGAACCCTCGACGAGCAGTTCGGTGTCGAAGATCCGCACCCGCGGCCAGGCGACGTCCAATTTGGTCCGGTAGTCGGCCAGCGACAGCGCGCCGCGGTATCCGTCACCCGTGGCTTCGGCGACCATGCGCGAGGCGGGCAGATAACCCGATTCGACGTACTCCCGCACCATCCGCGCGGCCTGCACGCGCGGCCCGAGGGTCTCCAGCGTGTGCCACACCATCGACATCCAGCCGCCGGGAACGCCGTCGGCGCCGCGGTCGTAGAACAACGGCGCGATCTGGTGACCCAGCAGGTCGTAGAGCGCCGCGGCCTCCAGTTCGTCACGGCGCAGCGGGTCGGTGACGCCGTCCGCGGTCGGGATCGCCCAGCCGTTGCTGCCGTCGTAGCACTCGTCCCACCAGCCGTCGCGGATGGACAGGTTGAGACCGCCGTTGAGCGCGGACTTCATCCCCGAGGTGCCGCACGCCTCCAGCTGCCGCACCGGCGTGTTCAGCCAGACGTCGCAGCCGCGGTAGAGGTAGCGCGCCATGGACATGTCGTAGTCCGGCAGGAAGACGATCCGGCGCCGGACCTCGGGATCGTCGACGAACCGGACGATCTGCTGGATCAGCTGCTTGCCGCCCTCGTCGGCCGGATGCGATTTGCCCGCGACGACGAGCTGGATCGGACGCCGCTCGTCCAGCAGCAGCGCGCGAAGGCGCTCCGGGTCGCGCAGCATCAGCGTGAGCCGCTTGTAGGTCGGCACGCGGCGCGCGAAGCCGACGGTCAGCACGTCCGGGTCGAAGACCGTGTCGGTCCACCCGAGTTCGAGCGCGGACGCGCCGCGCTGCATCCACGCGGCCCGCACCCGGCGCCGCACCTCGGCGACCAGCTTCTCGCGCAGTTCCCGCCGCAGCGCCCACAACTGCTCGTCGCTGACGCCGTCCCGCAGCGGCTTGCCCCGCGCGCCGTCGAGACCCAGCTCCTCGTGATCGCGCCCGAGCAGCGCGCTCAGCTCGCGCGCCACCCAGGTCGGCCCGTGGACGCCGTTGGTGACCGACGAGACGGGCACCTCGTCGAAGTCGAATCCCGGCCACAGCCGCGAGAACATCCGCCGCGACACGCGGCCGTGCAGCGCGGAGACGCCGTTCGCGCGCTGGGCGAGCCGCAGTCCCATATGCGCCATGTTGAACAGGCCGGGGTTGTCCTCCGCGCCGAGCGCGAGCACGCGGCGCGGGTCGACGTCCGGGACCAGCCTGCCGTCGGTGAAGTACCGCTGGACCAGATCGACGGGGAACCGGTCGATCCCGGCGCTGACCGGGGTGTGCGTGGTGAACACGGTGCCGGCGCGGACGGCGGGCAGCGCCTCGTCGAACGCCAGCCCGTCGGCCTGGATGATCTCGCGGGCGCGTTCCAGCCCGAGGAATCCGGCGTGGCCTTCGTTGGTGTGGAACACCTTCGGCTGCGGATGCCCGGTCAGCTCGCAGTAGCGCCGCACCGCGCGGAAGCCGCCGATCCCGGCCAGGATCTCCTGCCGGATGCGATGGTCGGCGTCGCCGCCGTACAGCCGGTCGGTGACCGCGCGCAGGTCTTCGTCGTTGGCCTCGGTGTCGGTGTCCAGGAGCAGCAGCGGGATCCGGCCGACGCGGGCCTTCCAGATCTGGGCGTGCAGCGTGCGCCCGGCGGGCATCGCGACGTCGACCAGCACCGGCTTGCCGCCGTCGGTCACGAGTTCCAGCGGGAAGGCGTTCGGGTCGATCACCGGGTAGTGCTCGACCTGCCAGCCGTCGAGCGACAGCGCCTGCCGGAAGTACCCGGCGCGGTACAGCAGCCCGACACCGACCATCGGCACGCCGAGGTCCGACGCCGCCTTGAGGTGATCCCCGGCGAGCACGCCGAGGCCGCCCGAGTAGTTCGGCAGCGCCTCGGTGACCCCGAACTCCATCGAGAAGTACGCGACGGCGGGCGGGAGGTCGGCGTCGTCCTGCTTCTGGTACCAGCGCGGCTCGGCGAGATAGCGCTCCAGATCGGCGACCGCCTCGCGCGCGTGGGCGAGGAAGGCGTCGTCGACGGCGAGTTCGTCGAGCCGGGCCGGTGGCAGGGCGGTGAGCATCCGCAGCGGGTCGCGGACGCGGTTGAACAGCTCCGCGTCCATCGACGCGAACAGGTCGCGCGTGGGCGGGTGCCAGGTCCAGCGCAGATTCGTGGCGAGGTCACCGAGGCCGGAGAGCGACTCCGGCAGGCTCGCGCGGACGGTGAACCGGCGGACTGCTCTCATGAAGAGCGACCATATCGGCACGGCCCCCGCCCCGCTCAAGACCCACTTCGGGGATTACCTGCACGCGGGCCATAAGCGCTGGGTAGGGTCCCTGCTTGCCGGAGTACGCGGCCCGGTCGGGGCCCTGACGACAAGCGAGTGAACATGATCCAAGGGGGAGCGCGGGGCATACGCCGCCCGGCTCTGATCGCGGTCGTGACGGTGCTGGCCCTCGGGCTGAGCGCTTGCAGCGACAAGGGAAGCTCGACCGGCCAGCAGGGCAGCCAGCCGGGCGCCGGTGACATCGCCGGGCTGCCGGTCACGCATTTCGAGAGCGGGCTGAAGCCGAACGCGCCCAAGCCGGATCTGCAGGTCCGCAACGAGGACGGCTCCGAAGACGACCAGCTCGCCATCGCCGCCATCGCCGACGCGCAGGCCTACTGGACCGAGGTCATGCCGCGCGACTTCGGGCAGCCGTACGAGCCGCTGAAGTCGCTGCTGTCCTACAGCGCGAAGACCGACGACGAAGAGACCGAATGCGGCAGCGTCAAGAAGCTCGTCAACGCGTTCTACTGCCCGCCGGGTGACCTGGTGGCGTGGGACCGCGGCGTGCTGCTGCCGATGCTGCGCGAGCGGTTCGGGAAGATGGCGGGCGCCGTCGTCCTCGCCCACGAACTCGGGCACGCCGTGCAGTACCGGCTCGGCGAGAAGGCCAGCATCAAGAAGAACACCCCGTCGATCGTCAAGGAGCAGCAGGCCGACTGCTTCGCCGGCGGCTACTTCCGCTGGGTCGCCGAGGACAAGAGCAAGTTCTACCGCGTCTCCACGTCCGAGGGCCTCAACCAGGTCATGGCGTCGCTGTTCCTGATCCGCGACCAGGCGGGCACCAGCGCGACCAAACAGGGCGCGCACGGCACGGCGTTCGACCGCACGTACGCGTTCCAGGTCGGGTTCGAGAAGGGCCCGAAGGAATGCGCGGCGATGAACGAGGACAACATCAAGGCGCGGATCACCGAGCGCCCGTTCGACAAGGGTGACAAGGGCAAGGGCGACGCGAAGCTCGACCTGAAGATCATCGGGATCCTGAAGGAGAGCCTGGACAAGGCCTTCGTGGGCGCCGGCGTCCCTGGCCCGGAGATCACCGAGGACGGCAACGGCAGCTGCCCCGGCGGCCCGAGCACCCCGCCCGCGTCGTACTGCCCGTCGAACAACACCGTCAGCATCGACCTGGCCAAGCTGCGCGAGCTCGCCCAGCCGGTCGACCAGCAGGAGGAATGGGAAAGCGGGCACAGCGAGGGCAAGGGCGACTTCGCCGCGTTCTCGGAAATCGCGTCCCGGTACGCGATGGGCATCCAGAAGGGTGTCGGCGCGTCGATCGACAACGCGAACGCGGGTCTGCGCACCGCCTGCCTGGTCGGCGCCTGGGCGAAGGCCAGCACCGTGCCCGGCGCGACGTTGCGGCTCTCTTCCGGTGACCTCGACGAGGCCATCTCGGACCTGCTGAGCCCGGAGAGCCTGGTCTCGGCCGACGTCAACGGCAAGCGCGTGGACAACGGTTTCGAGCGGATCGAGGCGCTGCGGAAGGGCTACCTGGAGAGCTCGGCGGTCTGCTCGACCCAGTACGGCTGATCGGTCCCGCCCAAGTACATGAAGGCCCCCTTCCTTGCGCCTGGCGCAAGGAAGGGGGCCTTCATGTACCGCGAGAAACCTCAGTACAGAGCGCTCGCCAGATCCCGCCGCGCCTTCATGACGCGCTCGTCCGCCGAGTCGAACAGGTCGAACAGCGCCACCAGGTGCTCCCGCACGCGGTTGCGCTCGTCGCCCGCGGTACGCCGCACGACGGCGATCAGCCGCGCGAAGCCCGCCTCGGGCTGCTGCCCCGCGACTTCGAGGTCCGCGGCGGCGAGCTGGGCGTCGAGGTCGGCCGGGTTCGCGTCGGCCTTCGCGATCGCGTCCGGGCCGGCGGCCTCGGCGCGAGCGGTGAACTTGACCTGCGCCAGCGCGGTCTTGGCCTCCTCGTTCGCGGGTTCGACGTCGAGGATGCGCTCGTAGGCCGCCTGCGCCGCCGCGAAGTCGCCGCGCTCGAAGGCCTCCTCGGCCTCGGTGAACCGCGGGTCCTCCGGCACCTCGACACCGCCGCCGTTCTGCTCGGCGGCCTTGATACCGGGCAGCCGGTCGCGCAGCGCGTCGAGCAGCGAACCGAGCCACTTGCGGATCTCGGGTTCGGGCAGCGCGCCGGAGAACGCGTCGACCGGCTGACCGCCGCCGATGGCGATGACCGTCGGGATCGACTGCGCGCCGAACAGCTGCGCGATGCGCGGGTTGGCGTCGACGTCCACCTTCGCGAGCACCCAGGCACCGCCGGACTCGGCGGCGAGGCGCTCCAGCACCGGGCTGAGCTGTTTGCACGGGCCGCACCATTCGGCCCACAGGTCGACGACCACCAGCTGCTGCAAAGAGCGCTCGACGACCTCGGCCTGGAACGTCGCCTCGGTGACGTCGATCACGGCGCCGGCCGTGGCGGGAGCGGCACCGTCCGCCGGACGAGGTGGGGCAGGAGGCTGTTTCTGGGGCGCCTCGGCACGCGCCTTGAGCGCGGAAAGGTCGACCGCGCCGGAAAGCGCGGCGGAGAGGGCCGCCGTCTTCGATGCTGATCCGCGTGGGTGTGTCACGGTTCCATCCTGGCACGCATCCCCGAGCGTTTCACCGCATGCCCCCGGCTGCCCGCTTGGCAGGACGTCGGTGTTCCGGCAGGCTCGCCACGAGGGGGTGATCGACATTCCGACACGCAGGACGGCCACCGTGGCCGTCGCGATCGCCATCGCCGTCACGTGGGTGAGCGTCATCACGGTCCTGATCGCCCATCAACCCGATCCCGGTGTCGCCACTCCCGGGCAACTCCGGGAGGGCCTCACCGCCGCGCTCAACGAACACGACGTCGAGGCCCTCTCCGAACTCATCGACTACCCGCCCGCGTCGGCAGGCGACTTCGCGAAGTCCTATATCGACGCGCTGACCGAACGCGGCGCCCACGACGTGACGGTGAAGTTCGCCCCGGACGAGCTCGCGCCGACGTCGGCGACCGTCAGCGGGAAACTGGGCGACGGCAGTTCCTTCGGCTACCCGGTGGCCATCGCGGTCAAGGACAAGCTGTGGCTGGTCTCGTTCACCCCGCCGCTCCCCTGACTCATTCGCTCAGGTGCTTCTCGACGCGCTCCACCTTCGCGGTCAGCTGCCCCTCGTAACCCGGCCGGATGTCGGCCTTGAGCACCAGCCCGACCCGCGACGAGCCCTCACCCGCGGCCTCGACGGCCCGCTTCACGACGTCCATCACTTCGTCCCACGAACCCTCGATGTTCGTGAACATGGCGTTGGTCGAGTTCGGCAGGCCCGACTCACGGACCACTTTCACCGCGCGGGCGACCGCCTCGCTGACACCGCCGTCCTCCCCGGCCGCGGACGGGCTGACACTGAAGGCCACGATCATCTTCTGCTCCTCGTTCAGACGCTTTTCCCACGCATAACACCCGGTGGTGCGGCATGGCACGGGTACCCGCTGGTAACTTCGAGCGCCATGAGCCGTCCGTTGCCGTTCGACCCGATCGCCCGCGCGGCGCAGCTGTGGGAGGCCCGTATCGGGCCCTCCGAAACCATGGCCGCGGTGACCGGGATCATGCGCGTGCAACAGATCATCCAGTCCGCGGTGGACGGTGCGCTCAAACCGCACGGGCTGACCTTCGCCCGGTACGAGGCGCTGGTGCTGCTGACCTTCGCCCGCGCGTCCCATCTGCCGATGCGCGTGATGGGCGAGCGGCTGCAGCTGCACCCGACGAGCGTCACCAACATCGTCGACCGGCTGGAGAAGGACGGCCTGGTCAAACGCGTGCCGCATCCGACCGATCGCCGGACCACGCTGGTCGAGATCACCGACGAAGGCCGCGTACGCCGCGAAGAGGCCACGAAGGCGGTCACCGAGATCGACTTCGGGCTGACCGGGCTCACCGGCAAGCAGACCGAGCAGCTCACCGAGCTGCTCACCAAGGTCCGCAAGGCCACCGGCGACTTCACCGAATAGCGCGTGAAGGCCCCCTTCCCTCGGCTCAGCCGAGGGAAGGGGGCCTTCACGCGCTTAAAAGAAGATCAGGCGGCAGCGGTTTCCGGGGTCTTGGCGAAGAGGCCGACCCCACCGTGCGACAGCCGCTGCGGGCCGTCCAGCTTGCCGTTGCGCAGCGCCCAGGACTCGAACAGCCACGTGAACAGCGGCGGGATGCTGGAGAGCAGCGCGAGGATCAGGGTCTTCGGGCGCCAGCCGAGCGGCTTCGCCACGGACAGGGAGACCAGCACGTAGAGGACGAAGACGACGCCGTGCACCATGCCGAGGACGGGAACGCCGCCCTCGCCGAGCTTGACGGCGTACTTGAGGAACATCCCGACCAGCAGCCCGGCCCACGAGAGGGCTTCGGCTACCGCGGCCACGCGGAATACTAGAGCGGCCTTGCTGGACACTTTCTCCTCCTGTGGGGTCTCACCACTATGCGTACACACATGACTACGTCCGACGAGCACTGTCCAAGGCGGACTCGCCAAGAACGTCAACAGCGCTGTCGGACGTGGTAATACCAGTGTGAGGCGTGACGACGCTCACCGGAACACCGGGGGCCGTGATGCTCCTCACGACCCCCGGTACGAACCGGTCTAAACCACTCGGATCACCCGGCGCAGGGCGATTTCGGCGCCCCTTCGGGACCGGTCGCCCACGTCGCCTTCGACGGGTCGTCCGTGAGCCTGAAGTCCAAAGTGGTCCCCCGCGTCAACTGTTCCAACCCGACATACGCCCGCTGCGAGCCGGTTCCCAGCCCTTGGACGTACTGGAGCTTCGACCCGTCGGCGCCGTCGGCCTTGATCGTGATGTCACGGCCGTTCTCCAGATGCACCACGGACTTCTCGAACCGCGGCGCGTTGAGCACGAACTGCCCGGTGCCCGGCACCGCCGGGTACAGCCCCAGCGCGCTGAAGACGTACCACGCGGACATGGTCCCGAGGTCGTCGTTCCCGGTGACACCGTTCGGCGCGTTGGTGAACAACGTGTGCGCGGCGCGCACCACGGCCGAGGTCTTCCACGGCTGCCCGGTCAGCGTGTACATCCAGGGCGAGTGCAGATCCGGCTCGTTGTTCGGGTTGTAGCGGAACTGGTTGTAGTAGTTGTACGGGCCGACGACCCATTCCTCGCGCACGGTCTTCGCCGGGTCCTTGACCAGATCCCCGTAGGCGAAGAAGTCGTCGAGCCGCTTGCCGACGTTCTCCTCACCGCCCATCCGCTCGACGAGCCCGGGGACGTCCTGCTGGGTCAGCCACTGGTACTGCCACGACGTGCCCTCGTGGAACCCGTCCTGGCTCTGCGGGGTGTACGGCTTGCCCGCCGGGCTGAACCATTCGCCGCCTTCGACCTTGGGCCGGTAGAACCCGGTGAAGCCGCGGTCGGTCACCGACGAGTCCCACAGCGTGCGGTAGCTGCGTCCCTTCTCCGCCAAGGCCTTCGCGTCGACCTCCTTGCCGAGCCCGGCGGCCATGATGGACAGCGAGCAGTCCGCGAGCGCGTATTCCAGCGTGGCCGAAGCGCCGTGGTTCGGGTCGGTGTCCTGCCCCTTCTTCGGGAAGTCCTTGTCGTACTGGACGAACCCGTCCTTCTGGTAGCTCGCGTTCCCCGAGCGGCCCTGGAACGGCGAGGACGCGGGCGGGATCTCGCGCGAGTTCTGCAACAGTGCCTGGTACGCCTTGAACTCCTGACCCGACAGCGCGCCGAACCGCCACAGGTCGACCAGGAACGGGGTGACCGGATCGCCGGTCATCGTGTTCGTCTCCTGGTTCGCGTACGCCCAGCGCGGCAGCCAGCCACCCTGGTCGTGGATGGCGAGCACGGACTTCGCGACGTCCTTCGCGCGAGCCGGCCGCAAGAGCGCGAGCAACTGGTTCTGCGTGCGATAGGTGTCCCACAACGAGAAGAACTCGTAGTAGGTCCAGCCCAGCGCGCGGTGGATCTTGTCGTCGAACCCGCGGTAGCGGCCGTCGGCGTCGTTGCCGGTCAGCGGCTGCAGCAGCGCGTGGTACAGCGAGGTGTAGAAGACCGTGCGGTCGTCCTTCGTCCCGCCCTTGATGTCCACTGAGGACAGTTCCTTGCGCCAGGCGCGCTGGGCACCGTCGCGGACCGCGTCGAACGAGCGCCCCTTCTCGGCCGCCAGGTTCAGCCGGGCACCGAAAGCGTCCACATGGGAGATCGCCGTCGTCGCGGTGACCTGCCCGCCGCCGAAGGTCAGCCAGGCGCCACGCAGGCCTTCACCGCCCGCCGACTCCTTCGAACCCGGCGTGCCGCCCGTGGGCGACCAGGTGCCGAAGGATTTGAACGGCTTGTCGAACGTCGTGGTGAACCAGGTCTTGTACGGCTTCCCACCGCAGAACGCCTGCGACTCCACCATCCCTTCGACCGTCCGGTCGCCGACGACGCGGACCTGGCTCGCCGTCACCGGTTCCTTGTCGTTGGCCTGGCCGACGTTGACGAAAACGTTTGCGTCGCCCGATTTCGCGAAGGTGTACCGCTCGACGCCGGTCCGCGTGGTCGCGGTGGTCTCCGCGTCGACGCCGCCGTAACCGGTGAGCCGGACCTTGTAGTAGCCGGGCTTGCCGACCTCGCCCTCGTGCGTGTACGGCGAGGCGTACTTCTTGTGGTCGAACGTCTCGGGTTTCGTGGTGTCGAACGCCGCGCCGGGCCCGACCGCGCCGGTGGTGGGCAGGGACGACACGAGGCCGCCCTGCTCCCAGCAGCCCGCGCCGGACAGGAAGAAATGCCCGAAGCCGCGGATCGCGGTGTCGTCGTAGCGATAGCCGGCGTAATGCGAGGAAATCGGGCTGACCTGCGTCATCCCGAACGGCGCCGAGGCGCCGGGGAAGGTGTTGCCGTCGTCCTTGGTGCCGATGAAGGTGTTGACCGCGTCCACGGGGTCGCCACCGGGCGCCGCCGCCGCGACGGGCGTGACCAGCCCGGCGGGGACGACGAGCGCGGTGAGCAACCCGGCGACGCGGATCGAGGTGCGTGCAGGCATGGGAAAGGCCGCCTCCTGACAACGTTGTCGCTGCCCGCTCACCTTCGACAAGAACGGACCACCTGGTCAAGAGGTTCGTCGAACCCTGTCCGATTCGGGACAGCGACCCGGAGGGCCGTAACGGTTCGAACTCGGAAAACGCGCCAAGGACGAATCGGGCATTGACATCGCCGCGCCGCTGGCGTTCAATTCCGGCCACTATGACAACGTTGTCTTCCAGCGGACCGGACAACGGCCACCGCACCACCGGCCGACGGGCCACGATGAGTGACGTGGCCCGGCTCGCGGGCGTGAGCATCAAGACCGTCTCGCGAGTGGTGAACGACGAGCCCGCCGTCCATCCGGACACCGCGGAGCGCGTCATGGCGGCGATCGAGCAGCTCGGGTTCCGGCGCAACCTCGGCGCGCGGAACCTGCGGCGCGGCTCGACGACCGGGACGATCGGCCTGATCGTCGAGGACGTCGGAAACCCCTTCTACTCTGAGCTCAACCGGGCCGTCGAACGCATCGCGACCTCGTTCGGCCGCCAGGTGCTGACCGGTTCGTCGGAGGAGAACTCCGACCGCGAACGCGAACTGGTCCTGGAGTTCTGCTCCCGCCGTGTCGACGGCATCCTCGTCGTCCCGGCCGGGATGCAGCACGGCTACCTGGTCCCCGAGATGCGTGCGGGCACGCCCGTGGTGTTCCTCGACCGCCCCGCCGGCGACATCGTGGCCGACACGGTGCTGGTCGACAACATCGGCGGCACCGTCGAAGCGGTCGCCCAGCTGGCGAAACACGGCCACCGCCGGATCGCGTTCCTCGCCGACAGCCCGGACATCTTCACCGCGGGCGAACGGCTGCGCGGCTTCCGCGAAGGCTGTGTCCGCAACGGGATCCCCTACGACGAGCACCTCGTCGTGATGCGGACGCCGACCGCCGAGAGCGTCGGCGACGCGGTGAAGCGGCTGCTCACCGGGCCGAATCCGGCCACCGCCGTGATCGCGGGCAACAACCGGGTCGCCGTCCACCTGCTGCGCGCGCTGGCGCACGCGGAGCGGCGTCCCGCGATGATCAGTTTCGACGACTTCGAGCTGGCGGATCTGCTGGATCCGCCGGTCTCCGTGATCGCGCACGACGTGAGCGCACTGGGCCGGGCGGCCGCGGAACTGCTGTTCGCCCGGGTCCAGGGAGATCAATCCGCACCGAGAAAGGTAGTTCTGCCCGTGCATCTCGTAGCCCGCGGTTCCGGGGAGGTCGCCCCTTCATGAGCGGCCACCTCGAACCGATCCGCCTGCCGGCGAACCAGCCGCCGCAGTTCTACCGCGGCGGCGACGCCATCGCCGCGTTGCGGGGCGCTTCCTCCGAGTCCAAGTACGGCCCGGAGGACTGGGTCGGCTCGGCCACCACGATGTTCGGCCAGGAGACCAACGGCCTGACCAAGCTGCCCAGCGGGGTCTGGCTGCGCGACGCCGTCCGCGAGAACCCGTCCGCCTGGCTCGGCGCCAAACACGTCGAGGCGCTCGGCGATTCGACCGGCCTGCTGGTGAAGCTGCTCGACGCGGGCCAGCGCCTGCCGGTGCACTTCCACCCGTCGGACTCGTTCGCGAAGCGGCACTTCGACTCGCACTTCGGCAAGACCGAGGCCTGGATCGTGGTCGGCACCTACGGCGACGATCCGCGCGTCTACCCGGGATTCAAGGAGACCGTCGACAAAGCGACGGTCAACGAATGGGCCCGCACCCAGGACGCGCCCGCGATGCTCGGAGCGCTGAACAGCGTCGCGGTCACCCCCGGCGACACGGTCTACATCCCGGCGGGCCTGCCGCACGCGATCGGCGAAGGCGTCTTCGTCGTCGAGCTCCAGCAGCCGACGGACTTCTCGCTGACCCTGGAATGGCGGGACTTCCTGGCGAACCCGGAGAAGGCGCACCTCGGCATCGGCTTCGATACGGCCATCGAAACCCTGGACACCACCGGCTGGGACGAAGAACGGCTCGGCTCGATCGTCAAGCGCACCGCGGGCGACGAAGCGTCCACTGTGGACCTTCTCGCCGACGGCAGCGACGCGTTCTTCCGTGCCGACCGGCTGCGCCCCGGCCTTTCCGGTAGGTCGACAACGTTGTCACTCGATCCGTCGTTCGCGGTGCTGGTCGTCATGGACGGTTCGGGGACACTCCGCACCGAACACGGTGGCGAGTACGCGCTGCGCAAGGGCGAGACGTACGTGGTACCGCACGACGCCGGTCAGTCCACTTTGGATGGCGACGTCACCGTCATCCGCTGCCGGCCGCCCGCACCCGAGAAGAGGGAGCGATCGTGAGCGAACTCCTGCTCGACGCACAGAACCTGGTCAAGCGCTACGGCTCGGTGGAGGCGCTGCGAGGCGCGTCCTTCCAGGCGCGGGCCGGTGAGGTCACCGCGCTGATCGGTGACAACGGCGCCGGGAAGTCCACTTTGGTCAAATGCCTCTCCGGCGCGGAACAGCCGACGTCGGGGAAGATCCTGCTCGACGGCTCCGAGGTGGTGCTGGACTCCCCCACCACCGCACGGCGCATGGGGATCGAGACGGTGTACCAGGATCTCGCGGTCGCACCGGAACTCGACCCGGCCGCGAACCTGTTCCTGGGCAGGGAGATCCACCGCAAGGGGATCCTCGGCAAACTCGGGATGCTGGACAAGAAGGAGATGAAACGCCAGGCCGTGGAGGAGTTCCAGCGGCTCGGCGTGACCCTGCAGAGCACCGACGTCCCGATCGGCTCGCTTTCGGGCGGGCAGCGGCAAAGCGTCGCCGTCGCGCGGTCGGTCGTCTGGGCGTCGAAGGTCGTGTTCATGGACGAGCCGACGGCCGCGCTCGGCGTCGTGCAGCGCGAACGGGTGCTCGACGTGATCAAGAAGGTGCGGGACAAGGGCATCGCCGTCGTGCTGATCAGCCACAACATGCCCGAGGTGCTGTCGGTGGCCGACCGCGTCGAGGTGCTGCGGCTCGGCAAACGCGTCGCCCGGTTCACCGGCGCGGACACGAAACTGGAAGACCTGGTCGCCGCGATGACGGGCGCCCTCGTACAAGAGGAGGCGGCGTGACCGTGTCCACTCCGACGAAGAACGGCCCCGAGATCCAGACCACAGTGGACGGTGGCTTCGGCAAGCGGTCGATCGGGCAGCGGATGATCGGGGCGAACACGTTCTGGATCGCGCTGGTGCTGCTGGCGTTGATCATCGTGTTCACCGCGATCGCGCCCGCCGAGTTCGCGACGCTGTTCACCTTCCAGACCCTGCTCATCGAGACTTCGGTGCTGCTGGTGCTCTCGGTCGGCATGACGTTCGTGATCATCACCTCCGGTATCGACCTCTCGGTCGGTTCCGTGCTGATCTTCGCGGGCATGGTGGCCGGCAAGACGATGGAGGCTCTCAGCCCGGACGGCGACGCGACGAAGGCAGGCTGGGGCGTCATCACCGCCGGGCTCGTGGCGGCGGTCGTCGCGGGCACGATCTGGGGGCTGATCAACGGTTTCCTGATCGCGGTGGCGAACATCCCGCCGCTGATCGTCACGCTCGGCACGATGGGTGCCGCGCTCGGCGCCGCGTACCTGCTGAACAACGGGTCCGACGTGCGCAGCGTCCCGACCGAGCTCAACAAGACGCTCGGCTACGGGACGTCGTTCGGCGGCGTGCCGAACCTGGTGCTGGTGGCCGTGGTGATCACGCTGATCGGCGCGTGGCTGTTGCACACCACCAAATTCGGCCGCTACACCTACGCCGTCGGCTCCAACGCCGAGGGCGCGCGCCGGGCGGGCATCGGGGTGACCGCGCATCTGCTGAAGGTGTACACGCTCACCGGTTTCCTCGCCGGTGTCGCCGGTTTCCTCTCACTGGCGTACTACGCGTCGACCACCATTTCGGCGCACACCACCGACAACCTCAACGCCATCGCCGCCACGGTGATGGGCGGCACGAGTCTCTTCGGCGGGGTCGGTTCGGTGCTGGGCACGGTGATCGGCGTGTTCATCCCGGCCGTGCTGAAGAAGGGCTTCAACATCACGCAGGTCCAGGACTTCTGGCAGATGATCGCGGTCGGCGCGGTGCTGATCGCCGCGGTCTGGTTCGACCAGCGGCGCCGTCGTCGCCGCAACTCTCGCTGATCCCTACGCACAAAGAGGTGCTATCCCCATGAAGAAGACCCTGCTCGCCGCCGGTGCCGCCGTTTCCGCGGCCCTCCTGCTCACCGCGTGCGGCGGTGGCACCGTCGGCCAGGCGCCGTCGGGCGACTCCGGCGCCAAGACCAACAACAAGAAGCTGTCGCTCATCCCGGGCGTGCAGGCCGAGCCGTTCTACATCTCGATGCAGTGCGGCGCCGAGGCCGAGGCCAAGAAGGCAGGCTACGAGCTCACCACGCAGGCGCCGCAGAAGTTCGACGCGGCCATGCAGACCCAGCTCGTCAACGCGCTGGGCTCCAACCCGCCCGCCGCGCTGCTCATCGCGCCGACCGACGCGCAGGCGATGCTCGCGCCGATCCAGCAGGTCAAGAACCGCGGCTCGAAGATCATCGAGGTCGACACCGCGCTGAAGGACACCAGCGTGGCCGAGTCGTCGATCTCCTCGGACAACGCCGAGGGCGGCAAGCTCGCCGCCAAGACCATGGCGGAGCTGGCCGCGGGCAAGACCGGCTCGGTGCTGGTGCTCGACACCATCGCGGGCACCTCGACCACGAACACCCGCGCGAAGGGCTTCGAGGACGAGCTGAAGAACTACCCGAACCTGAAGTCGGCGGGCGTGCAGTTCACCCAGAACGAGCCCGACCAGGCCGCGTCCAAGGTGACCGCCGCGCTGGCGTCGACCCCGGACCTGATCGGCATCTTCGCGACCAACCTCAACACCGGTGAGGGCGCCGCGACCGGCCTGCGGAACGCGGGCAAGATCGGCGCGGTCAACCTGATCGGTTTCGACGCTTCGCCGTCGGAGATCGAGGGGCTGAAGAAGGGCGAGTACCAGGGCCTCATCGCGCAGGACCCGGCCGCCATCGGGCAGCAGGGTGTCCAGCAGGCCATCGCGGCGCTGGAGGGCAAGCCGGTGACCCGGAACCTGACCGCTTCGCTGCACTCGATCACCAAGGCGAACATGGACGCGAACGCGCAGTACTTCTACAAGCAGAGCTGCTGACTCACCTCGTGTCGTGAGTGGCGATTCGGGTTAGAACCCGAATCGCCACTCACGACCCACGGGACCCACTCACTCCCGCAACTCGACCACCCCAGCGGGAGCCAGCCGCTCCAACGCTCCGTACAGCCGGGCGCCACCGCCCAGGTGACCCAGCGCGTA
The DNA here is from genome assembly GCF_024628825.1 of Amycolatopsis roodepoortensis. NCBI lineage: Bacteria > Bacillati > Actinomycetota > Actinomycetes > Pseudonocardiales > Pseudonocardiaceae > Amycolatopsis > Amycolatopsis roodepoortensis. The sequence continues at coordinate 7,106,486 of NZ_CP102415.1, read as the reverse complement.
CCTGTACTCACCGTCCTCGAGCAGCACTTCGGGCCCCGAGCCGGTCCAGTCGAGCCGGTAGTGCCACCAGTGCATCCACCGCCCCACGCGCCGCTTCTCCCGGTACACCCGCAACCGCGTGACCTCGGTCCACCGGACCTCGAACACCCCCGGTACCGCGATCCCCGCGGCGGAGATCACCAGCGAGCCCGCCGACTTCCGGAGCGCGAGCAGGATCAGCCCCGCGAAGGCCACGCTGAGCAAGCTGAACACCACCCCGGAAACCGAGCCGGAGAACGACGACAGCACGACGGCCACCAGGCCGCCCCCGCCGAACATCACGAACCCCACCCACGCGACCCGGCGCATCACGACGTCCAGCCGGAGCACCACGGCATCCCCAGTGACCATGCCCGGAGCGTAACCGGCGAAACCACTCAGCGACGTTAGGATCTAGGCCCCGACGTCGTGGAGGAGGCCGGATGAGCACCCGTCTGCCCTGGCGTCCCGCCGCGAGCGTCGATCCGGTACCGGTGCTCGTCGCCGCCCAGCGCGTCTCGGACGATCTCATGGACGGCCTGGCGGGACCCCGCGCCCGCCAGGCGGCGCACGGCCTCCGGCGGCTGTTCGGGGTCGCCGGGCTCGGTCTCGCCGACCTGTCCGGCTCGCTCGTCTGGTCCGGCCGTCCGGCGGCGGACGACGTCGTCGCCTCCGCGCTCGACGAGGTCCTCCACTCCGAAACGCCGGTGTCCGAACCCGGGCTGTGGGCGCTGCCGCTCCACGTCCACGACGAGCTGGCCGGGGTCCTCCTGGTCACCGACGGCAAGAACGCCGTCGCCCGCCAGGCCGCCGAACTCGTCGTCCACGCGCTCGAACGCGGCAGGCTGGAGGCCTCCGCCGAGCAGGCCGCGGAAGCCGAGCTGCGCGCGCTGCGGGCCGAGATCTCGCCGCATTTCGTCTACAACGCGCTCACCGTGATCTCCTCGCTGGTCCGCTCCGACCCGGATCGCGCCCGCGACCTGATGCTCGACTTCGCCGAGTACACCCGCTACAGCCTCGCCCGGCACGGCGAGTACACGATGGTCGCCGAGGAGTTCCGCGCCATCGAGACTTATCTGGCCTTGCAGCGCGCGGTGCTCGGCGAGCGGCTGCGGGTGCAGGTGCGCGTCGCGCCGGAGGTGCTGGCCGTCGCGGTGCCGTACCTCGTGCTGGAACCGCTGGTGGAGAACGCGATCCGGCACGGGATCGAGCCACGCGCCGAGGCGGGGTTCATCCAGGTTCAGGGAATGGCGGAAGGGAACGACTGCGTGATCAGCGTCGAGGACGACGGTGTCGGCATGGACCCCGCACGCGCGGCGGCGATCCTGGCCGGTCACGGCGACGACGGCGGCGTCGGACTGGCCAATGTGGACAGAAGGCTGCGCAGCGTCTACGGGCCGTGGTACGGCCTGACGGTCGAGACCGAGACCGGCGCGGGCACCAGGGTCGTGGTGCGCGTGCCCCGATTCCAGCCGGGGGTGCTGCCGTGACGAACGGGCTGCGGGTGCTGGCGGTCGACGACGTCCCGCCCGCCCTCGACGAGCTGTGCAGCCTGCTGCGCGAGGCACCGGAAGTCGCCGAGGTGGTCGCCGCCGGTGACGCGCTGAACGCGCTCAAGCTGTTGCAGGGCAGTCATTTCGACGCCGTCTTCCTCGACATCTCCATGCCGGGCCTCGACGGGCTCGAGCTCGCCTCGCTGCTGGCGCGGCTCAGCGAACCGCCGGTGATCGTGTTCGTCACCGCGCACGACGGGCACGCCGTGGCCGCGTACGGGATCGGCGCGGTCGACTACCTGCTCAAACCGGTCCGGGCGGAGCGGCTGTCCGCCGCACTGTCCAAAGTGGTCCGGATGGCGGGCAACCAGCCCGACGAGCCGAAGCCCGCGCCGGACGCGATGTCCGCGCTGCCGGTGGAATCCGGCGGGCGCACCCGGTACGTCCGCCGCGACGAGGTCCAGTTCGTCGAGGCGCACGGCGACTACGTCCGGCTGCACACGAAATCCGGCGTCCACGTCACGCGCATGCCCATCTCCCGGCTCGAAGAGTACTGGGAGGGAACGGGATTCACCCGCGTGCACCGGGGTTTCCTGCTCGCCGTGGACGCGGTGCTCGAACTGCGCAGCGACACTACCGGCGGCCTGCTGGCGCATACGGAGGCGGGTGACGTGCCGGTGAGCCGCCGCCACGCGCGCGACCTGCGCGACCGGCTGCTCGCCGCCGCGCAACGTGGCGAGCTCGGCCGGGGAAGCCGGCCGTGAGCCGCGTCAAACGAGTGGCCGTCACCAGCCCGCAGACCCGGCTCGCGCATTCGCGGCGCCGTTCGCGCGGGCGCTGGCGGGTCCCCCGTCTCGCCGCGGGCGACGCCGAACGCGCGGACGCGCTGTACCGTGCCCAGCGCCGCCGAGGGATTCCCGCGCTGGCCGGGATGTTCGGGCTGGTGTTCGGGCTACCGCTGGTGTTCGGGGTGTTCCCCGGGCTGGATTCGGTGCGGCTGCTGGGGATCCCGCTGTCCTGGCTGATGATCGCGATCCTCCCGTACCCGGCGATGGCGCTGCTGTCGTGGTGGCAGCTGCGCCGGGCGGAAAAGATCGAGGACGAGTAGTGGTCGCGGCGCTCTCGGTGGCCCCCGTCGTACTGGTCACCCTGCTGATCGGGTTGCGCGGGGTCGCGGCCATGCGCACGACGTCGGATTTCCTCGTCGCCTCGCGCCGGATCTCGCCGCTGGTCAACTCCGCCGCGGTCTCCGGCGAATACCTGTCCGCGGCTTCGTTCCTCGGTGTGGCGGGGCTGGTGGTGAAGGACGGTATCGGCGCGCTCTGGTATCCGGTCGGGTTCACCGCCGGGTACATCGCGATGCTGGTGCTCGTGGCGGCGCCGATGCGGCGCTCCGGCGCGCTCACCGTCCCGGACTTCGCCGAGGCGCGGCTCGCCTCCCCCGCCCTGCGCCGTCTGGCCGCCGTCGTCGTCCTCGTGATCGGAACCCTTTACCTGGTCCCGCAATTCCGCACCGCGGGGCTGGTGCTGACCGCCGTCGGCGGCACGCCGTACTGGGTCGGCGTGGTCATCGCGGGCACCGCCGTCAGCGCGACACTGGCGCTCGGCGGGATGCGCGCGGCGACCTACGTCCAGGCCTTCCAGTTCGTGCTGAAACTGCTGCTGTTCATCATTCCCGCGATCTGGCTGGTCTCCCAGGTCTCCCCGGAGCAGCGATCGGCTTCGGTGCACCCGGTGGAATTCACCCACTTCGCCCGCGACACCCGGCTGTCCTTCGAGATCGATGTGACGCTTACCCTGCGCGAGCCGACCACCTTGCTCACGCCGGAAAAGCACGTGGTGCCACCGGGTGAGCTGGTCGCCAGGAGCGGCGAGACGCTGGTATTCGCCGAGGGCACCCCGGTTCCGGCCGTCCGGGGCGGTGCCCCGCTGGGCGGGCCGGACTGGCAACGGCCGCTGCTCGACCTCGGCGATCAGGGTTATCCGCTGCTCGGCACGTGGGCGATCCTGATCGCCACCATGCTCGGCACCATGGGCCTGCCGCACGTCCTGATGCGCTTCCACACCAGCCCGGACGGCCGCGCCGCGCGGCGCACCGCGGCGATCACGGTCGCCCTGCTCGGCGTCTTCTACCTGTTCCCAGGGGTTTACGGCGTTTTCGGCCGCGTGCTGGTGCCCGAGCTGTACGTCTCCGGCGCGACCGACACGGTCGTCGTCGCGCTGCCTGCACAGATCGACGACGGCTGGGCGGGCTCGTTGTTCACCGGGTTGCTGACGGCGGGCGCGTTCGCCGCGTTCCTGGCGACGTCGCTCGGGCTGCTGCTGGTGATCTCCGGCGCGGTCGCGCACGACCTGGCGCCCGGCGGCCTCCGGAGACTGCGCTGGTCGGTGCTCGGGGCGGCGGCGGTGATGGTCCTGCTCGCGTTGCCGTCGGCCAGATTGGACGCGGGCGTGCTCGTCACCTGGGGCTTCACCGTGGCCGCGTCGACGTTCTGCCCGTTGCTGGTGCTCGGCATCTGGTGGAACCGGCTGACCGCCGCGGGCGCGATCAGCGGTGTCCTCGCCGGGCTCGTCGCGTCTTCGGGCTCGATCCTCGTGGCCCTGTTCGTCCCCAGCCTGAGCGGCCTGCCCGCGATCCTCGTGTCGCAGCCCGCGCCGTGGTCGGTTCCGCTGGCATTCGGAGTAATGATCGTGGTTTCCTTGCGGGGCAGGCCTCCCGCCTGGTCGACGGCCGCCATGCTGCGGCTGCACTTGGACGATCGCACAGCCGAGACCCCTTCGTCGTGGTCGGACCACCGTTCGTCGACCGTTCGTCGTCTCGGCAGACGTTTGAACCGCTGAAGGTTCCGGTCTCCTTGACCTCTCCTTAACGTGTCGCGGAACACATTCGCGGTGCGAGGAGAGCACGATGAGTACCGAAACGAACGCTCCCAGTCCACCGGAAACGGACTGGGACAAAGCCCATGACAGCGCGGAGTTCAAGGAACTGCGGGCTCGGTTGCGCCGGTTCGTCTTCCCCGTCTCGGCGCTGTTCCTCCTCTGGTACCTGCTGTACGTGCTGCTCGCCGACTACGCGCACGGCTTCATGAGCACGAAGCTGGTCGGCAACATCAACGTCGGCCTCGTCTTCGGCCTGCTGCAGTTCGTTTCGACCTTCGTGATCACCGGGCTCTACGTCCGCTACGCGAACAAGAAACTCGACCCCATCGCGGAGAAGATCCGCACGGACATCGAGAGTGAGGCCAAATGAACCTCGCCGCCGGAGTCGAGGGCAGCAGCCCCGTACTCAACATCACCATCTTCGGCCTGTTCGTGGTGGTCACGCTCTTCGTCGTGTTCCGGGCGAGCCGCAACACGAAGACTGCTTCGGACTACTACGCCGCCGGCCGCGCGTTCACCGGTCCGCAGAACGGCGTCGCCATCGCGGGTGACTACCTGTCCGCCGCGTCGTTCCTCGGGATCGCCGGCGCGATCGCCATCTACGGCTACGACGGTTTCCTCTACTCCATCGGCTTCCTGGTCGCGTGGCTGGTCGCGTTGCTGCTGGTCGCGGAACTGCTGCGCAACACCGGCAAGTTCACCATGGGCGACGTGCTGGCGTTCCGGATGAAGCAGCGCCCGGTGCGGGCCGCGGCGGCGACATCCACGCTGGCGGTGTCGTTCTTCTACCTGCTGGCGCAGATGGCGGGTGCCGGTGGCCTCGTCGCGCTGCTGCTCGGGATCGAGAGCAAGGCCGGGCAGGCCGCGATCATCGTGATCGTCGGCATCATCATGATCGCCTACGTGCTCATCGGCGGGATGAAGGGCACCACGTGGGTCCAGATCATCAAGGCGGCGCTGCTCATCGCCGGCGCGCTGGCGATGACGCTGTGGGTGCTGGGCATGTACGGCTTCAACCTTTCCGCGCTGCTGCAGGGCGCCGTGGACAAGGCGGGCCGGGCCGGTGAGGCGCTGCTCGGGCCGGGCAACCAGTACGGCAAGACCGGCACGACGAAACTCGACTTCCTTTCGCTGGGCATCGCGCTGGTGCTCGGCACCGCGGGCCTGCCGCACGTCCTGATGCGGTTCTACACGGTGCCGACGGCGAAGGAAGCCCGTCGTTCCGTGGTGTGGGCGATCGGCCTGATCGGTGTCTTCTACCTGTTCACCCTCGTGCTCGGCTACGGCGCCGGCGCGCTCGTCGGCGCGGACAAGATCAAGGCCGCGCCCGGTGGCGTGAACTCGGCGGCTCCGTTGCTGGCACTCGAACTCGGCGGCCCGATCCTGCTCGGCCTGATCGCGGCGATCGCGTTCGCGACGATCCTCGCCGTGGTCGCGGGGCTCACGATCACCGCGTCGGCGTCGTTCGCGCACGACGTCTACGCCAACGTGATCAAGAAGGGCAAGGCGTCCCCGGCTTCGGAGGTGAAGGTCGCCCGGATCACCGCGCTGGTGATCGGCGCGGTCGCGATCCTCGGCGGCATCCTCGCCAACGGGCAGAACATCGCGTTCCTGGTGGCGCTGGCCTTCGCGGTGGCGGCGTCGGCGAACCTGCCGACCATCCTCTACTCGCTGTTCTGGAAGCGGTTCAACACCCAGGGCGCGCTGTGGAGCATCTACGGCGGTCTCGCGGTCTGCATCGTGCTGATCGTGTTCTCGCCGGCGGTCTCGGGTAAGCCGGTGGACCCGAAGACCGGGAAGAGCGCCTCGATGATCCAGGGCGTCGACTTCCACTGGTTCCCGCTGGACAACCCGGGTCTCGTCTCGATCCCTGTGGCGTTCTTCCTCGGCTGGCTCGGGACCGTGCTGTCCAAGGAGCACAACCAGAAGAAGTACGCCGAGATGGAGGTCCGGTCCCTCACCGGGGCGGGCGCCGAAAAGGCCGTCGCCCACTAGTCGCCGGGACGGTGCGGCCGGCACCAACGCCCCCGGCCGCACCGCCCCGGTTCCCATTTCCCCTAGTAAGGCAGCTTCCCCGCAGTCAGTTCCGCCAGCTTCGCGCGGAGATCGGCGCGGACCGACTTCCACAGCCCGGTACCCAGCGAGATCCGCGCCACCCCCAGTGCCGTGAGCGCGGAGAGATCGGGGCCTCCGGGCATCGGGGCGGCGTTGACCGCTCCCGGCGCCACCGCCTTCACGAACTCGCCGAGCACCTCCGGCGACTTCACCATGATCGGGTAGACGCAATCCGCCCCGGCCTCGAAGTACGCCTTCGCCCGCAAGATCGCGTCGTCCAGTACCGCTCGTTCGTCGGACGCGCCGAGGAAGACGTCGACGCGGGCGTTGATCACCAGCGCGTCCCCGGCGGCCTCGCGCAACTCCGCGACCCGTTTCGCCTGCGCCTCGAGCGGGCGTACTCGACCTGAAGCGTGATCGGTGTCTTCGTAGTTGCAGCCGACTGCGCCCGCTTCGGCCAGCCTCGCCGCGAGCTCTCCCGCTTCGAGGCCGTACCCGCCTTCCACGTCGACGGTCACCGGAACCGAGACCGCCCGCGCGATCCGCGCCGCCGCCGCGAACATCTCGGCGGCGGGCGCGTCCTCCCCGTCGTCGTACCCGAGGACCTTGGCCACGGCGAAGGAACTCGTCGCCACGACCGGGAACCCGGCGGCTTCCACGAGACGCGCGCTGTCAGCGTCCCACGCGTTCGGCAGGAGCAGCGGGCTACCCGCGACGTGCAGTTCCCGCAGCCGGGCCGCCGTCATTCGGCGCGCTCGGGCAGCGGCGCGTGGCTGGTCACGCACATCCGGTTCCAGCTGTTGATCGCGATGGCCTCCCAGACGATCGCGCGGTACTGCTCCTCGGTGAAGACGCGGGTGGCCTCTTCGTAGACGTCGTCCGGGACGTCGTGCAGGGTCGCGACGTTCGTGATCGCCTCGGTGAGCGCGAGGGCGGCGCGCTCCTGCTCGGTGAACAGTTCGGTCTCGCGCCACCCCTGCAGCACGAACAGCCGCCGCGGCGACTCGCCCATCTGCAGCGCGTCGTGGGAGTGCATGTCGAGGCAGAACGCGCAGTGGTTGATCTGCGACGACCGCATCTTCACCAGTTCGAGGATCTTCTGGTCGACCCCGGCGTTGGCGGCGGCCTTCTCGACTTCGGCCTGCAGTTTGGCCATGGCCTGGTAGATCTCGGGCACTCGCTTGCCCACATGGATTCGCTCGGTCATGCCGTCGAATCTAGCGACGACTGGCCCACGAGTATGGTCCAGTGTCATGGCAGATTCGTGGTCCAGTTCGGGAATAGACGTCCACCTGGACTGGCGTCCCGAAAGCGGCCGGAGCGGGCTCGCGACTGCGATCCGCGCGGCCATCCGCGAGGGACGCTGGCAGGCAGGCGCCGCGGTGCCCTCGACCAGGGCGCTGGCACAGGACCTCGGCGTGGCCAGGGGAACGGTCACGCGGGTCTACGCCGACCTCGCCGCCGAGGGATACCTGCGGACCACACAGGGCGCGCCGACCCGTGTCGCGACGGCGGGAGCGCTGCCCGCGTCGCCGCCGCGGCCCGTCCCCCGCAATCCGGCGCCACGCTGGGACCTGCGCCCCGGCAGGCCGAACCTGTCCGCGTTCCCCCGCGCGGCCTGGCTCGCCGCGACCCGGCGGGCGCTGCACCAGGCGCCGATGTCGGCGTTCGACTACACGGCCGAGTCCGGCGCGGCGGAACTGAGGGAAACGCTCGCCGCGTATCTGGCCCGCAGCCGCGGCGTGCTCGCCGACCCCGCCCGCATCCTGGTGTGCTCCGGGTTCTCGCACGCGATCGCGGTACTGGCGCGGGTCCTGCACGCGCGCGGCGCGGACGAGATCGCGTTCGAGAACCCGTCGCTGCACATCTACCGGAACATCGCCGCCGCCAACGGTCCCCGCGTGGTCGGCGTCCCCGTCGACGATCACGGGATCACCGTGTCCTCTTTGGACAGTCCGGCGGTGGTGGTCACCCCGGCGCACCAGTATCCGCTCGGCGTCACCCTCGCGCCCGGGCGGCGGGCCGAACTCACCCGCTGGGCGGAGGAGACCGGCGCAGTCGTCATCGAGGACGATTACGACGGCGAGTTCCGGTTCGACCATCAGCAGGTCGGCGCGTTGCAGGCGCTGGCACCCGAACGGGTCGTCTACGTGGGCACGACGAGCAAGACGCTCGCGCCGTCGCTGCGCCTGGGCTGGATGGTGCTGCCGCGGTTCCTGGTCGAACCGGTGCGCGCGGCGCTGGCCGAGAGCGGGGCGCGACCGGCGTTGCTGGACCAGCTGGCGTTGGCCGAGCTGATCGAGTCGGGCGCCTACGACCGGCACATCCGCCGCTGCCGCGTCGAATACCGGTCCCGGCGCGACAAACTGCTCGCGGCCCTGCCGGATTCCGTGCTGCCACAAGGGATCTCCGCCGGGCTGCACTTGGTGCTCCAGTTCCCCGGCGACCTCCCCCGGGAGATGGAGGTACTGGCCGCCTGCCGCCGTCGCGCCATCGGGCTCGAAGGCCTCAGCGGCTACTGGATCGGCGAACCGCAGCGCGAAGGGCTCATCATCGGGTATGGCGCCGCCGCGAAACACGCTTTCGGCGGCGCCACCCAGGCCTTGCGCGAGGCCATCTTCGAGGTCACCTAGCTCCCTCCCGCATTTCGTCCTGTGAATGCGGTGGTTGGGAGTACGCACTACCGCATCCAGAGGACGAAATGCGACGGTCTCCTCGTCACCGCGCTCTCAGCGCAGGTCCCAGAACTCGCTGAGAATGCCGACCAGGTTCTGCTGACGCTGCTCCAACACCTCGGGGGTCCAGCTCTCGGTTGCCAGCACCTGCGTGGTGAGGGGGAAGTTCGAAACCGACTTGGCGGTGAAGTACTTCGTCTTCTTGGTGCCGAAATCGAAGTTCTTCGCCTGGGCGTTCTTCGTCCGGCTCAACAGCACCAGATTCGCCAGCCGGTGGGTCCAGTACGCCCGTTCCGCCAACGTGAACAGCCGGGTCCAGTCACTGCCGCGCTGGGGATTCTGCGGGAGAACGTGTTCGACGGTGATCATCTTGGGCTCATACCGGAGCGCCTCCGGATCCGACAGCAGCTCGTCGAGCCGGATCAGCACGTACTTCCGCACGATCCACTGGTTGTAGATCTCACCGCCCAGCCGGTCGATCACCTCGGCGCATTCGTCCGACGTCAACTCGAGCGCCGGGGCGTCCAGCCCCAGACCCTCGTCGAGTTCGCGAAGAAGCTGTCCGATGCGCTGACCACGTTGATGGGTGTTGAAGCGCCGAAGGAGCATGGACGCTCCGAGACGGTCGAGCTTGCGAAGAAACTCCGTCAGCCATTCAGGTTCGAAACGGTGGTGAGTGAACGCCCATAGCGCGGGCGGCTGCCAGTCGAAGTCATCGAGCCGATGCAAACGCCGCAACCAGCGATTGATCTCCGTCGGGTCGTCCACCGGCTGGTAGTCACTGGCGAGGAGGTCCCGGTAGGCCTGCCCGTAGGGTTCCAGCACCTCGTCGACGAACGCCGCCGGACGGTCGGGCAGGAACCCGCTGAGCACGCTGGCGTCGAATTCCTGAAGCAGTTCCCTCCTTGCCCGCACCTTCATGTAGACCATCCGGATATGGGAAAAGAGATCCGCGAACGCGTCCCGGCCTAGATCGACCTCGAGATCTTCCCACTTGGCCGCGTACTTCTCCTTCAACTCTTCGGGTAGTGCGCCGACGACCCTGGACTTGAAGATGTCGGCTGGCGAAAGCTCCACCCCACGAGAGTTCATCACCGAAAAGATCCGGTAGGCGCTGGCCAGGTCCGGCGTACTGACGATCACCAGAAACGTTCGTTGAACGATTGTTCTCGCCAGGGCGAAGCGTTCCTCCGGACTCTTCTGCTCCAAGAGCCTGCGCAGCGCGTTGACGTTTTCAGCGATCCGGTCCTGTGCGTCGTTTGCCGGTGCTGCACCATTCTCCAGGACGGCCATGCCGCCACGGTCCTGCACATGCTTGCGGAAGAACTCTTCATCGCGACGCCGAAGCTTGAGCCGAGGGCGTGACGCCAGGTCTTGGATGGGGTCGCCAGGCTCCCAGATCAGCTTGTCCAGGTGATCCTTCTCGTCGTCGCTCAGCTCGCGAAGTACGGACAAGAGGATCGTCAGAGTGGTCAGCCGCTGTTGACCGTCGATCACCTCGGCCCTCGGCACGCTCGCATCCTTGACCAGGACGACCGAACCGAGGAAATACGGCTCGTCCGGGTTGCGGTCGACCGCGTCGTAAAGGTCGTGGAACAACTGAGTCGCCTGCTCGGTGCCCCAGGTGTACGGCCGCTGGTAGTCGGGGATGGTGAACTCGTAGTCACTCGAGAACACTTTCGACAGCGGGACTTCGTGCGCTTCGAGCTTCTTCATACGACCAATCCACTCCGGAACGTGCGGGCTCCCTACGAGTCGTACGAGTGCCGGATCACGTTACGCGGAGGCCTGGCCTCCCCGTTTCGTCCTCTGAATGCGGTGGTTGGGAGTACGCACTACCGCATCCAGAGGACGAAATGCACCTAGCAGAACCAGGCACGCGCCCGGAGGATGTCGGTCTTCAGGGCGGGAGCGCCGTCGACCGGGGCGGGGTTCTCCGGGGTCGGCTTGATGCCGCCGGCGGCGACGTCGTCGAGGGTTTCGAGACCTTCGTGACCGACGGTGCCGAAGATCGTGTAGTTCGGGCGCAGCGCGGAGTCGCCATACACGACGAAGAACTGGCTCCCGTTCGTCGCCGGGCCCGCGTTGGCCATCGCGAGGACGCCACGCGCGTACACCTTGCGCTCGCCGGTCGGGTCGGTCGGCGCGGGCGGCAGGCCGACGGGCAGCTCGTCCTTGTACTTGTAGCCGGGGCCGCCCTCGCCGGTACCGCTCGGGTCACCGCACTGCAGCACCTTCAAGGTCGGGTACGCGGTCAGCCGGTGACACGTCGTGCGGTCGTAGAAGCGGTGCTTCGCCAGGTGCAGGAAGCTCTGCACCGTGCACGGCGCCTTCGCCCGATCGAGGGTCAGGTCGATCTTGCCCTGGTTGGTCTTCAGCTGCACCGGGACCTTGCCCCGGTCGGGCGTGTGCCGCGGGTCCGGCGGCAGCGGGACCGGCCGCGCGGCCGGCTCGTCCGACGTCTCCGTGTACTGGCACGGCCCCTTCGTCACCTTCGGCGGCGCACCCTCCGCCGACGCCGTTCCGGTGCCGGCCGCGAGCATCAGCCCGGCTCCCAGCACTGCCACAAAGACCTTCGCGATCCTCTGCACGGTTCCTGCCTCCCAGCCGTGGACGAAGAGCAGAGCATAGGGTGAATCCCCGGCGCTCACACAGGTCCGGAAGTAGGTCCGCGGTTAGGGTCGGAGCCGTGGAGATCGCCGAACGACACCAATGGCAGCTGAACGCCCTGACCTTCCTGTACGCGTACACGCAGTACGTCCTCGTGCACGAGCGGGTCATGGCCGGGCTGCCGCCGGAGAAACCGGCCGAACTCGACAAGCCGCGCATGCTCAGGCTCGCCAAGGTCGTCGACGACATGATCCTCGACTTCCGCAAGGAGGACGGGCTGAGCGATCTCGAACGGCGCCGCGTCATCCGCCTCGCCAGGGAGATCAAGTCGCACGTACGGGAGAAGTGGCCGCCTCGCGACGCGTCGCTGACCGAGTGGATCGCCTCGGCCGCGGCGCACTTCTACTGCGAGGAGCACATCAACAACGGTTACGTCCGGATGGGCCGCGTCTTCGATCCCGACATGGCCGACCGGTTCCTGGAACGTGTGGAGTTCTGCCGGGGCCAGACCGTCACCATCACGAACTACGCCCACAAGGTGGCAGACGGCGAGCAGCTCACCTACGGCGAGACGAACCAGCTCGAAGTCTGGAAAGAGGACGCGATCGCCCATCTGGACAATCTCGACAGCGATTTCGGCGACATCAAGATGTACGTTGAATTCTGACGGCTGCCCGATGGACCAGAGTCGGTTACCCGGACGCACCGGTAAATTGACATTCACCGCCGGTGATCGAGATGCTCGGAGCACGCTCCTTTCCACGACCGAAGGAGAATTCCGTGATTTCGGCCAAGAAGCGCGTCCTGGCCGTGGCGGCCGCCGCTGCCGCCACGTTCAGCCTGCTCGTCCCGACCGGCATCTCGTTCGCCATCGACCACATCCCCTGCCGCGACGGGGAGAACTACCTGAAGATCTGGTCCCACCTCGGCGGGAGCAGCAGCGTCGACTGCTACGCCAACCGCGGGCGGATCAGCTTCGGCGGCTGGTGGATCGACCGGATCTACACCGGCAACAACGACCTGATGTATTACGACAGCAATGGCGCCGACGTGCGAATCGACCGGTGGACCGATATCAGTTTCCCGAATCGGCCACCGAAGGTCCGCGTCATCGAAATCCTCTGACCGAAACCTCGTGAGTGGTAAGGACGGTTAGTGCCGAAGGTGTCTTGTGTACCTATTGCGGGTGCACGGGCACTGGGCTTGGCCGGGGGTTGCGAAAGCCACTTTCGGGACATCAGACGTCTCGAAAGTGGCTTTCGCGACACCCCTCCCCGGCTTGAAGCGCAGCAGACATCCAAGACACCCTTGGCTAGAACCGCCCTTACCACTCACGAGCCGCGAAGGTCCGCGATGAGTTCTTCGGCAGCCGCGAACGGGTCGAGTTTCCGCGCGACCACGCGTTCGGCCAATTCGGTGAGCCGGTCCCCGGAGCGCAGGTCGACGATTTCCGCGCGCAACCGCTGCACGGCGATCGCCTCGACCTCGTCACGGGCCCGCGCCGCACGACGGCGGGGCAGTTCGTCGCGCCGGACCAGCCAATCGTGGTGTTCGTCCAACGCCCGGACGACGTCCTCGACACCTTCGCCCCGCGAAGCCACCGTTCGCACGATCGGCTGACGCCAGCTCGGACCGCGGATCTCCCGGCGCACCAAGGAGATCATCTGCTTGAGGTCGTGCACGGTCGCGTCCGCGCCCTCGCGGTCGGCCTTGTTGACCACGAACACGTCCGCGATCTCCAGCACGCCCGCCTTGGCCGCCTGGATCCCGTCGCCCATTCCCGGCGCGAGCAGGACCACCGTGGTGTCGGCCAGTTTCACGACGTCCACTTCGGACTGACCGACACCGACGGTCTCGATCAGCACGACGTCGAACCCGGCCGCGTCGAGCACCCGGACCGCCTGCGTCGTCGCCCACGACAGCCCACCGAGATGACCGCGCGTGGCCATCGACCGGATGAAGACACCCGGATCGGTGGCGTGTTCGGTCATCCGGATCCGGTCGCCGAGCAGCGCGCCGCCGGAAAACGGCGACGACGGGTCGATCGCCAGCACCCCGACCCGCAGGCCCCGCGCCCGCAGGGCGGTGAGCAGCGCGGACGTCGATGTCGACTTGCCGACACCCGGCGGGCCGGTCAGGCCGACGACCCGCGCGTTGCCGGTGTGCGGCGTCAGCTTCGCCGAGACCTCGGGCAACCGTGGATGAGCGTCCTCGACCAGCGACAGCAACCGGGCGATCGCGCGGGGGACGCCGTCCCGCGCGCGACCGACCAGTTCGTCGATGTCCAGCTGTACCGGCAAGGGCTTTACGGAACGCGGATCAGCAGCGCGTCGCCCTGGCCGCCACCACCGCAGAGGGCGGCCGCACCGAGGCCGCCGCCGCGACGGCGGAGTTCGTGGACCAGGTGCACGGCGAGCCGCGCGCCGGACGCGCCGATCGGGTGACCGAGCGCGATGGCGCCACCGTCGACGTTGACCTTCTCCGGGTCGAGCCCGAGCTTGTCGGCCGAAACCAGGCCGACGGCGGCGAACGCCTCGTTGATCTCGACGAGGTCGAGCGCGTCCGCGGTCAGGTTCGCCTTGGCCAGCGCGGCCAGGATCGCGTTCGACGGCTGCTCGTGCAGGCTGGCGTCCGGACCGGCGACCACGCCGTGCGCGCCGATCTCGGCGAGCGGGGTCAGGCCCAGTTCCTCGGCCTTGGCCTTGCTCGCGACGATGACCGCGGCCGCGCCGTCGGAGATCTGCGAAGCCGAGCCGGCGGTGATGGTGCCGTCGGAGGCGAAGGCGGGACGCAGCTTCGCGAGGCCTTCGGCGGTGGTGTCGGCGCGGACGCCTTCGTCCTGCGAGAAGACGACCGGGTCGCCCTTGCGCTGCGGGATCGACACCGGCGCGATCTCGGCGTCGAAGCGGCCCTCGGCGATCGCGGCGGCGGCACGCTGGTGCGACCGCGCGGAGAACTCGTCCTGCTGCTCACGGGTGATCCCGTAGCGGCTGTTGTACTTCTCCGTCGACGAGCCCATGGCGACCTGGTCGAAGGCGCAGAACAGACCGTCGTAGGCCATGTGGTCGACGAGCGTGGTGTCGCCGTACTTGAAGCCCGCGCGGGACTTCGGCAGCAGATGCGGCGACTGGGTCATCGACTCCTGGCCGCCCGCCACGATCAGGTCGAACTCACCCGCGCGGATGAGCTGATCGGCCAGCGCGATGGCGTCGAGACCGGAGAGGCAGACCTTGTTGATGGTCAGCGCCGGGACGCTCATCGGGATACCGGCGGCGACCGCGGCCTGCCGGGCCGGGATCTGGCCCGCGCCGGCGGTGAGCACCTGTCCCATGATCGTGTACTGGACCGCGTCCGGCGAGACACCGGCCTGTTCCAGCGCCGCCTTGATGGCGAATCCGCCGAGTTGCGCGCCCGAGAAATCCTTCAGGGAACCGAGCAATCGCCCGATCGGTGTACGGGCGGCACCCAGGATCACGGAACCGGACACGGCGTCCTCCAAGCATCGGCGCAAGGGCAAAGGGGGTCTTCGCGACCATACCCGGGTCGCGGGTCTCTTGATGGAGCCAGTGTGAGGCGGCGCACGCCGGTCCGCCGGTCCGCGCACCTATCCTGCTCTGCATGAACCAGGCGCTGAAACCGTTCGTGACCGCCATCGACCACGTCGGCATCGCGGTACCCGACCTCGACGCCGCGATCGCCTTCCACGCCGAGCATTTCGGCCTGGAGGTCGCGCACGAGGAGGTCAACGAGGAGCAGGGCGTCCGCGAGGCGATGCTGCGCGCGCCGGGCACCGCGGGGACCGAGACCGCGATCCAGCTCCTCGCGCCGCTGCGTGACGACTCCGCGATCGGCAAGTTCCTCGCGAAGAGCGGCCCCGGGCTGCAGCAGCTGGCGTACCGAGTGTCCGATGTGGACGCGGCCGCCGCGGCGCTGCGCGCGCAGGGACTGCGGCTGCTCTACGACGAGGCGAAGCGCGGTACGTCCAACAGCCGGGTGAACTTCGTGCACCCCAAGGACGCCGGCGGCGTGCTCGTCGAGTTGGTCGAGCCCGCGAAGGACGGTCACTGACCCCGCGTCAACGCCGAGGCGATGAACAGGACCTCGCGGTCGATCTCGGCGGGGTCCCCGTCTTCGCTGTGCCGTGCCGTCGCGTGACGATGGCTGACCGCCCGCGCGAGTAGTCCCGACGCCGAATCGACGTCGGCGATCGCGACCTTGCCGCCCGTCGCGGCGACGATCACGGCCTTCACCTGCCGGACCAGTTGCTGGAAGCGTTCGGCCAGCGCGTCGCGGACCGCGCGGTGCGTGTCGGCCTCGCGCCACAACAGGTGTGACAGCGCCAAGGACCGGTTGAACCGCCTGTCGAGTTCGACGACGAGGCCGCGAAGACTGCCCGCGAGATCGCCGGGGACGACCACGACGGCCGGTTCGATCCGGGCGTCGGGCAGTTCGGCGACCAGCGCGGCCAGCAGATCCGACTTACGCCGGAAGTAGTAGTGCACCAGGCCTTTCGGCACGCCCGCCCGCTCCGCGATCCGCGAAGTGGGCGTGGCGTCGAAACCGGATTCGGCGAAGAGCGCCTCCGCGGCCCGCAGGATGCGCTGTTTCGCCGAATCCTCTTTCACGCCGTTTCCTCCTGGGTCAGTGCTGTCCCGCCGTCCGGTGCGTCGCCTGGGCGATCGGCATCGCCGCCGCCCCGGCCACCACGGTCAGGACGCCACCGATCCAAGCGGTCCAGGACGCGCCCATGAAGTCGGCGTATCCCATCACCCATGGCGAAATGAACAGCAGCGCGCCCAGGACGATCTGAATGCCTTCGCCATAGACCATGCCAGGCATCGCGAGCGACGCGAGACCGTCGAGGGCGACCAGCGCGCCGAGGATGACGAGCGTCCACATGGCGGTGTTGTCCGTGGTCATCCAGAGGGGTGAAAGAGCGACCACGACACCGATGACCACCTCCGCCCAGTCATGGGGACGGGTCCAAGGGCGCGTCGTGGGTTCGTTCATGCGTGCTCACCTCCGAATATCGGCTGAACCTGCAGGTCGGAGAGATCTCCACCGCCCATGGTGCGCTTGGTTGGCCGGCCGGTCAAGACCGGTCGATAACGCTTCGGGATGTGTACGTGCTCCACGTCTCGTACAGTTGTGAACCTGGTTACCCATGAGTAATTTAGGGCGCCACACGCCGTCCCCCCATTCGCGGAGGTTCCGATGTCGCAGCTCGGCGAGATCCAGCAGGCCATTCTGAACGATGACCTCGGCGCCGTGGCGTCGCTCGACGTGCCGGAGTCCTATCGCGGGGTGACCGTGCACAAGGACGAGGCCGGCATGTTCGAAGGCCTCGAAAGCCGGGACAAGGACCCGCGCAAGTCGCTGCACGTCGACGAGGTCCCGACGCCGGAACTCGGCCCGGGCGAGGCGCTGGTCGCGGTCATGGCGAGCGCGATCAACTACAACACCGTCTGGACCTCGATCTTCGAACCGGTCTCGACGTTCAAGTTCCTGGAGCGCTACGGGCGGCTTTCGCCGCTGTCGAAGCGCCACGACCTGCCCTATCACGTCGTCGGCTCGGACTTGTCCGGCGTCGTGCTGCGCACCGGGCCCGGCGTGCACAACTGGAAGCCGGGCGACGAGGTCGTCGCGCACTGCCTCAACGTCGAACTCGAGGGCCCGGACGGGCACAACGACACGATGCTCGACACCGAGCAGCGGATCTGGGGTTTCGAGACGAACTTCGGCGGGCTCGCGGAGATCGCGCTGGTGAAGGCGAACCAGCTGATGCCGAAGCCGGGACACCTCACCTGGGAGGAGGCCGCCTCCCCCGGTCTGGTGAACTCCACGGCCTACCGCCAGCTCGTCTCGCGCAACGGCGCCGACATGAAGCAGGGCGACGTCGTGCTGATCTGGGGCGCTTCGGGCGGCCTCGGCTCCTACGCGACGCAGTACGCGCTCAACGGCGGCGCGATCCCGGTGTGCGTGGTCTCCAGCCCCGAAAAGGCGGAGATCTGCCGGAAGCTGGGCGCGGAGCTGATCATCGACCGCAGCAGCGCCACTGGTGAGGGCTACAAGTTCTGGAAGGACGAGAACAACCAGGACCCGAAGGAGTGGCAGCGGTTCGGCAAGAAGATCCGCGAGCTGACCGGTGGCGAAGACCCGGACATCGTCTTCGAGCACCCGGGCCGGGAAACCTTCGGCGCGTCCGTCTACGCCGCGCGCAAGGGCGGCACGATCGTCACGTGCGCGTCGACTTCCGGCTACATGCACCAGTACGACAACCGTTACCTGTGGATGAACCTGAAGCGGATCATCGGCAGCCACTTCGCCAACTACCGCGAATCGTGGGAAGCGAACCGGCTCATCGCGAAAGGTCTGATCCACCCGACGCTGTCGAAGACCTACTCGCTCGAAGAGACCGGGCAGGCCGCGCTGGACGTCCACCGCAACGCACATCAGGGCAAGGTCGGCGTGCTCGCCCTTGCGCCGGAAGAAGGTCTGGGTGTCCGGAACCACGAGCTGCGCGAAAAGCACATCGACGGGATCAACGCCTTCCGGAACGTTTAGCGCGCCGGAACGTGCTTTCGCCGCGCGTTGCGTGGGTGCTCACCCTTCCGTGACTCCAGCTCGACTACGGTAGAAGAATGAGCCTTGGCGAGGAACGGGAGCTAGTGCCGCTGGGAGCCGGCTTCGACGTGGCGAAGCGCGGTTACAGCCGTGCGCAGGTCGACGAACATCTCGAACGGCTGGACGCCGATCTGAAGATGCTCACCGCCGATCGCGATGCCGCCATCGGACAGGCGGGCGACCTGGCACGGCAGCTGGAGATCGCACGCGGCGAGATCGCGGACCTGCGCGGGCAGGTCGACCGGCTCGCCCAGCCGCCGACCAGCGTCGAAGGCCTTTCCGAGCGCCTGCAGCGCATGTTGCGGCTCGCGCAGGACGAAGCCGCCGACACCAAGGCGCGCGCGGAGGCCGAAGCCGGGCACATCCGCGCGAAGGCGGAGACCGACGCGAGCGCGATGCGGGCCCGCTACGAGCAGCTGCTCAACGAGCTCGACCTCCGTCGCAAGGAGATGGAGGCCGAGCACCGCGGCGTGCTCGAGAAGGCCCGCGCCGAGGCGAAGGACATCATCGACAAGGCGAAGGCCGAGCGCGACAAGCTCGACGCCGAGTCGCAGCAGCGCCGCACGCAGGTCGAAGAGGACTTCGAGATCGCGATGGCGTCGCGGCGCACCGAGGCCATGCACGCGCTGGCCGAGCAGGAGGCCGCGAGCAAGGCCGAGGCCGCCCGCCGCGTCCGCGAGGCCACCGAGGACGCCGCCGCCATCCGCGCGAAGGTGCTCGAAGAGGAGACGGCGGCCAAGGCCGACATCGAACGCCGTCAGCGCGAGTCCGTCGCCGACGCCAACAAGCGCAAGCAGAACTCGATCACCGAGGCCAACGCCCGGCTCGCCGAGGCGGCCGACGAGGCACGCCGCCGCGTCCGGCAGGCCACCGAAGAGTCCAACCGGCGGATCACGCAGGCCACCGAACGGGTCGAAGCGCTCCGCAAGGTGCGCTCCAGCCTCGCCGAGCAGGTCCGCTCCGCGCGGACCGCGCTCGCCGAGGCGACGCACGTGCTCGGCGACGAACCGCATGTCCCGGCGGACCTGAAGGCGAAGCCCTCGCCCGACTCGGAAGCCACCGTGCAGCTCCGGACGGCCGATGTGCCGAAGGCCACATCCGGCGCGAAGCCTTCACCGCGACCTGCGGCAGCGCAGAAACCGACTGGCGAGTAACCTTTTCACCCGACCGTGCTCACGGCGGCCTGCGAGGCCGCCGACGAGCGGTTATCGTCGCTGCTCGCGCGCAGGTGCGGGCTGTCAGATCGGTGGAGGTTGCGGATGGCTGCATATCGGACCGTGGTCGTGGGCACGGACGGATCGGATTCCTCGTTCGCCGCGGTCGACCGGGCGGCGGGTGTCGCCGGGGACTCCGGAGCGACCCTGGTCATCGTGTGCGCCTACTACCCCGCCAACAAGGGCGACGTGGAGAAGGCGCAGGACGTCCTCGGTGACGAGGCGTACCAGGTTGTCGGCTCGGCGCCCGCCGAGGACACCCTCCTGTCCGCCCGCGACCGGGCGGCGAAGGCCGGCGCGAAGACCATCGAGACCGCCGCGGTCGTGGGCGACCCGGTCGACTCGCTGCGCAAGGTCGTCGCCGAGCGCTCCGCGGACCTGCTGGTGGTCGGCAACCGCGGGCTGAACACGCTCGCGGGCCGCATCCTGGGCTCCGTGCCGTCCGAGGTCGCGCGGAAGTCCGGGGTGGACGTGCTCATCGTCCACACCACCTGATGCCCGAACCCGGCGAGATCTCGCCCGACGCGCTGCAACAGCGCCTCGAACGGATCCTGCTCGGTGGAAGGCGCAAGTACACCCGGCTCGAAGTCGCCGAGAAGGCAGGCGTTCCCGAGGAACGCTCTCGGCGGCTTTGGCGTGCGCTGGGCTTCGCGACGGTCGAGGACGACGAGGTCGTCTTCACCGACGCCGACATCGAAGCCATCCGCACGGCCGATCAACTGATGAACTCGGGGCTGATCGACCCGAGCATCGAACTGGCCGTGACGCGCGCGCTGGGCCAGCACCTTTCGCGGCTCGCGGAATGGCAGGTCCACATGCTGTGGACGATGATCACCGAGAACAAGGAGATCGGCACCAGCGAACGTCAGATCGGGCGGCTCGTCGAGCGGCTGCTGCCCGAGCTCGAGAAAGTGCAGGAATTCGTCTGGCGCCGCCACCTGGCCGCCTACGCCGGCCGGGCGCTGGCCATGCCGGAGGAAGACCTCCAAGCTCGGACCGAAGTGGTCGGCTTCGTCGACATGGTCGGCTACACCCGGCTGACCAGGCAGGTCGGCGAAGAAGAGCTGACCGACATCCTCGACCGGTTCGAATCCGTCGCCACCGAGGTCGTCGCCGATCACCACGGGCGGATCGTGAAGATGATCGGCGACGAGGTCCTGTTCGTGGCCGATTCCGCCGTCGACGGTGCCGAGATCGCCCTCGCCCTGTCCGAACGCGCCGACGCCGACGAGACCCTGCCCTCCGTGCGCGCCGGGCTGGCTTCCGGCCGGATCCTCAGCCGGTTCGGCGACGTCTACGGCTCGGTCGTGAACCTCGCCGCCCGTCTCACCTCGACCGCGCGGCCGGGCACCATCCTGGTCGACAAGGAACTCGCGGCCGAGCTATCGGGCTTCCCGCAGTACGAGGTCCGCTCGCGGCGGCCCGTTTCGGTGCGGGGCTACAACCGGCTGCGGCCTTCGTCCCTACGCCGGGCGCGGGACCGGCCTTCGGGCATGTTCGCGTCTTCGCAGCAGCTCGCCGCGGAGATGCTGGGGCTGGCCGACGCCACTCCTCCCCCCGCGCCCGCTCCGGAGGAAGTCGAGGACGCCACCGCGGACTCGTTGCCGCCCCGGCCTCGGTCGAAGCGGCGGCGGCGCTGATCCCCTGCCGGGGAGAGCAAGGGACCTTTGCTACCACTTCCGCGAGCGAGCCCGGTCGTGAGTGGCGTTTCGTGTTCTAACCCGAATCGCCACTCACGACCAACGTGAGGTCAGGCGGGCAGCACGGCGTACTGCCGCACGTAGAGATCGGTGTAGGTGACCGGGCCGCGCGGGCCGGGGACCTTGTCCAGGTTGATGCCGGTCTCGGGGACGGCGAGGAGCTTGAAACCGTCGAGCAGCCGGGTCGGGGCGTTCCAGAAGACACCGGTGCCGGTGTACGCGTCGAAGAACGCGTCGGCCGCTTCGCTGCTTTCGGTCGCGATGCCGGCGGCCAGGCCCGAGGTCCGTTCGTTGGCGATCTCCGCCGCTTCGGGCAGGCTGGAGACCTTCGCGACGGTGACGGTCGCTTCGCGGTCGGAGTCGAGCGCCCATTCGTAGCCGATGGCGTGCTCGTGCGGCGCGAGCGACGGGGTGACGCCCCGCTCGGCCAGCGCGCCGGAGATGCCGGGCCAGACGCGGTCGTGCGCGCTCTCGTGGATCAGCAGCAGGTTCAGCCGGTTGCAGACGCCGAGCCGGTCGAGGCTGTTGAAGACCAGGTCGCGCACCTTGTCGGTGTCGGCAGCCTCGTCGACGTACAGCACGCCGCCGCCATCGGCGTGCGCCAGCGTGCGGACGCCGTGGACGGCCGCCTCGGTGGCCAGCGCCCGGGTGCTGTCACCGCTGCCGCGCAGGATGACCAGCGGCACGAGCGCGGGGAACCGGACCAGCGCGGAAGCTGCTTCGCGTTCGGCGCGCGGCACCAGCTGGATGACGTCCGGGTCGATACCCGCCTCGGAGAGCGCGGGCGCGATCACGGTCTCGCGCAGGCGCTGCGCCGAGCCGAGCGCGGCGGAACCCGTGCGGAGCACGCCACCGTTGCGCGACTTCACCAGCTGCGAGGCGACGTCCACCGTGACGTTCGGGCGCGCCTCGTAGTTCGCGCCGATCACGCCGACCGGGCGGCGGCGTTCCACCAGCCGCAGGCCTCCGTCCAAAGTGGACACGTCGACGGACCGCTCCTGATGCGGCGCACCCGCCAGGAGACGGAGCTGTTCGGCCATCCCGGTCAGCCGCTCGGGCGTGATGGTGAGCCTGTCGAGCAGGCCCGCGCTCATGCCGTCCTCGCGCGCCTTGGCGATGTCGGCCTGGTTCGCTTCGAGCACGACGTCGGCGTGCTCGACCAGCTTGTCCGCCATGGCGTTCAGCGCGGCGTCGATCGCCTCCGCGGTCGCGGCGGCCAGTGACGGCGCGGCCCGTTTCGCCGATCGAGCGCATTCCTCGACGGCCTTGGCGACCTCATCCATCTGCTGACTCCTTCCGCGCGGAACGAGCCATCAGTCTGCCGTACCGCCCCGGTCAGGCGACGGTCGGCTCCAGCAGCCACAACCCGCCCGCGAAGAGACAGCTCACCGTCAGCACGGCCATCACCAGTACCCACAGCACCGCGGGCATCCCGGTGAGCCTGCCGAGCTGATCGGCGTCGGAATCCCGTGCCGCTCCCCGGCGCCGCTTGATCTGCAGCTCGACCACCGGCCGGACACCGCCGAACAGCAGGAACCAGGTCAGCAGGTAGACGAAGATCGCCTGGAACCACGAGGGCGCCACCAGCGCGACCAGCCCGAGCACCACCGAGCTGGCGACCACGGTGAACACGCCGTAGGTGTTGCGCACCATCACCAGCACGCCCAGCAGCATCAGCGCCATCGTGATCAGCACGACGGTGATCAGGTCCGACGAGAGCAGCCCCGCGAACACCAGCCCGAGCACCGCCGCCGCCGGGTACCCGGCGAGCGCGGTGAACGCCATCCCCGGGCCCTCCGGTTTGCCACGGGAGACCGTGACGCCGGAGGTGTCCGAGTGCAGCTTGATGCCCTGCAGCCGACGCCCGACCAGCACCGCCGCCAGCGCGTGACCCGCCTCGTGGACGAGCGTGATCAGGTTGCGGGCGATCCGCCAAGGCCTGCCCGAGAGCACCACGAGCAGCGCGAGACCACCGGTGACCAGGGTGATCGTGCCGGGAGGGGTGGACTGGGCGATGTCGGAAACCGTTTCGGCGGGAGACGAGCTCACCTCCTCAGCTCACCACAAGCCGGATATGTCCCGTGTCAGGCGGTCATCGAACCTCCGATCCCGCGCGTGCGAAACTCCCCGTCGTTGCGCAGGGCGAAAGCCACCCAACTGCGGAAGGGCCGCCACACCGCGGACAGCTCCTCCAGCTCTTCGGGTGGCGCCTCAAGCAGGTCGTACGCGGCCCGCATGGCCTCCTGCAACCGGGGTTCGCCACTGGGGAAGACGTCCGGGTGCCCGGCGCCCCGGATCAGGATCAGCTGCGCCGAGAACGGGCCGATCCCCGGCAAGCGCTGCAACCAGCGCAACGCGTCCGGCACCGGCATCGCACGCAGATACGCGGCGTCGAGCAGACCGTCCTTGGCGGCGTTGGCCACCGCGCGCAACCGCTCGGCCTTCACCTCCGGCAGCGCCCGCCCGGCCTCCGGCCCGGCCAGGACGTCCGGCGCGGGGAACGACCTGAGGACCTTCCCGCCGACGTCCACGGGCCTGCCGAACTCCTCGGCGAGCCGTCGTTTCACCGTGGCCGCCTGGGACATCCCCGCCCGGTGGCTCAGGATCGCCCAGCAGGCCGCTTCATAGGGCGAATGGAACAGCACCGGCCTCAGCCCGGGGTGCGCCTGCTGGAGGCGGCGCACCACGGGATCCGCCGTGCCGACCTTGGCGAAGCCGACGCCGTCGACGTCCACCGACAGGATCCGCCGGACCTGGGCGCCGACTTCGACGGCGAGGCCTTCTTCAGCGAAGACCTCCACCTCGATCGAACCGGGCGATCTCTGTCTGACGGCCGCACCGACGTGCTCCCAGCCCGCCTCGGCGGGGAAGGCGAAGCGCAGGGTGCCGGGATCGGCGGCGGCGTCCGCGCGGCACGCGGGCGGGAAATCGGTCAGGAAACGGATGGACTTGTCGAGGTCGAACGGGCCGCGCACCGGGATGCGAAGCGTGGTCGAGGCGGTGTGCTGCAGGATCGAGCCGGTCATTTCGGGCTCCTTCGGCTGGGGAACGGCGACTCCCTCCGACGTTAGAGAGGGCCACCGACAGTTTCGGGTCGTGGCGGCGGGAATGTCGCGAACGGGCCGGTCATGGCAGATTCTCCGGTGAGGACCGTGAAGGGAGCAGCCATGCCGGACCATCGCGAACGTCTGAGGAGCCTCCTGCGGCCGGGCACCACACCCGCCGCCGACCGCAAGGATTTCCTTGACCTGCTGGGGGAAATCCCGCAAGCGGGGCCACCGACCGGACTCGCTCAGCGGCTGATGCGCACCTCCGCCGTGCCGATGATCTACGAGCGGTACTGGCGGCCGGCATTGGGCAGGGTCGCGAAAGGACTGAACGGCCCGAGCATGGCAGGCGAGGTCCGGATCGCGCTCGAAGCGCTCGGCCTCCGGCCCGGCAAGGTCGCGCTGGACGTCGCCTGCGGCACCGGCAGGTTCACCCGCGCTTTCGGCGAAGCGGTCGGTCCGGACGGGTTGTCCATCGGGCTCGACGGTTCGGTCTCCATGCTGGAGAAGGCCCTCGCCGCGCCCAATCCCCCTTCGGTGACCTATCTGCGCGCCGACGCCGTCGACCTGCCGCTCGACGATTCCACTGTGGACGGCGTCTGCTGCTTCGCCGCGCTGCACATGTTCGCCGATCCGGACGCGGCACTGGATTCGTTCGCCCGGGTGCTGAAACCCGGCGGCTCGCTGGTGGTGCTGACCAGCGCCCGGCACGGCGAGCAGCCGATGCGGCTGGCGGACACCGTCCTCGGCAGGCTGAGCGGGCAGCGGATGTTCGACCGCGGCGAGATCGCGGCGAAGCTGTTCCGGCGGGGCTTCGACCACGTCGGCGAGCGGTACTCCGGTGTCACGCAGATCGTCACCGGCGAGCTAGGAGTTAACATCCGGAAATGATCCGCTCTGAGCACGCTTCGCCGATCCCGCCCGACGACAGCTATCTCCGCTCGCTGGTCGACGCGACCGCGGACGCCGTCGCCGCGGCCGAACCCCTCGGTTCGCCCCACGACGGCGCGGACGCCGCCACGCGAGACGCCGTCAGCGCCGAGATCCGCGCGCTGGAAGCGGAATTGGTGGGGCTGAGCCAGGACCTGCACGCTCATCCGGAAGAGGGTTTCGCCGAGCACCGCTCGGTCCGCGCGCTCGGTGACCTGCTCGAGCGGCACGGCCACGAGGTGACGATCGGCGCGGGCGGGCTCGACACCGCCTTGGTCGCGACCACCCCCGGCAGCGGCCCGCATATCGCGGTCCTCTCCGAATACGACGCGCTTCCCGGGCTCGGCCACGGCTGCGGGCACAACGTCATCTGCACCGCGGGCGCGGGCGGCTTCCTCGGCGCGGCGGCGGTCGCCGAACGCCTCGGCGGCCGGGTCTCGCTGATCGGCACACCGGCGGAGGAAGGCGGTGGCGGCAAGGAGACCATGGCCCGCGCCGGCGTTTTCGACGACGTCGACGCGGTGGTCATGCTGCATCCGTTCAGCCACGACATCGCCATGCACCCGTTCCTCGGCAGGCGGCAGCTGGAAATGGTGTTCCACGGGGTCGGCGCGCACGCCTCGGCTCAGCCGTTCATGGGACGCAACGCGCTCGACGCCGCCGTCGCCGCGTACCAGGGAGTCGCGGCGCTCCGGCAGCATCTGCCGTCGGGCGACCGCGTCCACGGGGTCTTCACCGACGGCGGCGCGCGGCCGAACGTCGTCCCCGAACGCGCGGCCCTGCTGTTCTACCTCCGCTCCGCGCAGCCGGACACGCTGCGCGACCTCGCCGAGCGGGTTTCGGCGATCGCGCGTGGTGCGGCGGAAATGACCGGCTGCGGAGTCGAACTGAAATGGGACGCCCAGCCCGCGTATCTCCCGATCCGGTTCAACACCACCCTCGCCGGACGCTGGTCCGTGCACCAGGTCGACGCCGGCCGCAAACCGCTGCCGCCGGGGATCGTGCCCGAATTCCTCACCGGTTCGACGGATCTCGGCAACCTCTCCTACCGGATGCCCGCGATCCACCCGATGATCGCCATCGCCGGACCGACGACCGCCTTGCACACCAAGGAGTTCGCGGCCGCGGCCGGTTCGCCGGACGGCGATCGCGCGGTCGTCGACGGCGCGCTGGGACTGGCGCTGACCGCCGTCGACTACCTGGCCGACGCGAAACTCCGCGCCGCGGTGCACGAAGAGTTCGAGGCGTCGGGCGGAGCGCTGGACGTACCGGCGTTCTTCGACTGACCGCTCGAAGTGCTCTTTCCCGCTGAGAGCGCATGGGGCGGAGTCTCAGCTGATTCTTCTCAGGAAAGCACAGGGGGATTCCACAGGCGGTTCACAAGTACGGGCGCGAATCTTGTTCCATGACCGAGAACGAGAGTCGGCCAGGCCCCGCCTCAACCGGTGGGCACCAGCCGCCGCATCAGCAGCAGTACCCCGGTTACCCCACTTGGCAGGCCGCGCCGAATCCGCTCGTCGCCCCGCCACCACGCAAGAAGGGCGGCCGGGTCGCCGTCCTCGTCAGCGCGACGGCGCTCGCCGCCGCACTCGTCGGTGGTGTCGGCGGAGCGGCGATCTCAGGGCTCGGCTCCACGTCGACGGCGTCGGGCACGGGTTCGTCCGCGGTCGCCAACGGGCAACTGGTCGGGAACAACACTTCGGGTGACGTCAGCGGGGTCGCCGCGAAGGTGACGCCGAGTGTCGTCCAGGTGAACGTGACCACCGCGCAGGGTGAGGCGGTCGGCTCCGGCGTCATCCTGACGGCGGACGGGCGCATCCTCACCAACGCCCACGTGGTCGCCGACGCCGAGGGCGACGTGACCGTCACGTTGTCGGACGGCAAGCAGTACAAGGCCAGCGTGGTCGGCGCCGACACGAAGGCCGACATCGCCGTGCTCCAGGCGAAGGACGCGAGCGGCCTGACGCCGGCTTCGCTCGGCGACTCCAGCAAGCTCGCCGTCGGCCAGCAGGTCGTCGCGATCGGCTCGCCCGGCGGGCTGCAGAACACCGTGACCACCGGGATCGTGAGCGCGCTGAACCGCAAGCTCGACGAGCTGGGCAGTGGTCAGGAGCGGCGCTCGCCCTACAGCAGGACCACGAACGAAGCCGGTCCGAGCTACACCGCGATCCAGACCGACGCCCCGATCAACCAGGGCAACTCGGGCGGGGCGCTGGTGGACGCGCAGGGGAACGTCATCGGCATCAACTCCGCGCTGTACAACCCGGCCTCGACCGGCAGCATCGGCATCGGTTTCGCGATCCCCATCAACGACGCGAAGAAGATCGTCGAGCAGATCGTCGGCTGATCCGGCCGTCTGGACCGCTGTCAGGGGGCGGCCCAGCAGGCACTGTCCGTGAAGGCCTCCTTCGACAGGAGGCCTTCACGGACTTTCAGAGTTCGTAGGTGAGCGTGAAGGTGTGGTTGCCTTCGTCGTCCTTGACGATCTCCGCCGTTCCGGTGATACCCGCCAGCTCACCGTGACCGGAGCCCGGCAAGACGATCAGGTGATGCCCGTTCTCCCCCGCCGAGTGATGCAAGACGAAGCCACCCTTGCGCCCGTCGACGGTGACGGCCAGCCGCTCGAAGGCGACGTACGCCGACGACGTCTCGTTCACCGCCGTCAGCATCTCCACGGCGCTGGTCCCTTCGACGTCACCGGTGAACGTCTTGGTCAGCAGCACCCGGGAGAACTCGGTGCCTTCGGCCTTCTCGGTGGCTTGCGGATCCCAGCCGTCCACGGTGAACGACGCTGTCGCGGTGTTGGTCATGCGCCGAGCCTGCCCGACATACCTGACAGATCGCGTCAGGTATTCCTCACCGCCTCCGGTTCCCGAACAGGCCGCGGGTGATTTCCCTCCCCAGCGCGCTCGCCGCCGAGCGGAGGAACGACTTGACCGCCGGGTTCTTCATCGCCTGCTCGACCATGCCGGGGCCTTCCTTCTCCGGCTTCGGAACGGGAGCCTCGGGCGGCGGCGCCTCACCAGCCGGCGGCGCAGCCACCTTCGCGGCGAGCTTCTCGTAAGCCGACTCACGGTCGATCGTCTCGGAGTACTTCGCGTGCAGGTCCGAAGACGTCGTCGCCGCGGAAATGGCTTCGGCGCCGATGGAACCCATCTTCGAACGCGGCGCGCGAAGGCGTGTCCACGCGACCGGTGTCGGCGCGCCCCGCTCGGAAAGGACGGTGACGATCGCTTCGCCGATACCGAGCGACGTCAGCGCCGAGTCCAGCTCGTAGTGCTTCGTCTTCGGATACGTCTTCACCGTCTTCGTCAGCGCCGCCTGATCCTCGGGCGTGAACGCGCGCAACGCGTGCTGCACCCGCGCACCCAGCTGGGACAGGACGTTGTTCGGGATGTCCGTCGGGAGCTGTGTGCAGAAGAAGACGCCGACACCCTTCGACCGGATCAGCTTCACGGTCTGTTCGATGCGCTCCAGGAACGCCTTCGACGCGTCGTTGAACAGCAGGTGCGCCTCGTCGAAGAAGAACACCAGCTTCGGCTTGTCGAGGTCTCCCTCTTCGGGCAGCTCCTCGAACAACTCGGCCAGGAGCCACATGAGGAAGGTCGAGAACAGCGCCGGCTTCGACTGGAGGTTGTCCAGCTCCAGCAAGGTCACCATCGCCTTGCCGTCGACCTCGCGCATCAGATCGTGGACGTCCAGCTCGGGCTCGCCGAAGAAGTCCTCGCCGCCCTGAGCCTCCAGATTGGACAACGCGCGGAGGATCACGCCTGCCGTCGCGGCCGAGACGCCGCCGATGCCCTTGAGGTCCTCCTTGCCTTCGTCACTCGTCAGGTGCGTGATGACCGAGCGGAGGTCCTTCGTGTCCAGCAGCGCCAGCCCGCGCTGATCGGCCCAGTGGAAGATCAGGCCGAGCGTCGACTCCTGGGTTTCGTTGAGCCCCAGCACCTTCGACAGCAGGATCGGGCCGAAACTGGTGATCGTCGCGCGGATCGGCGACCCCTTGCCGCCCGTGCCCAGCGACAGGAACTGCACGGGGAACGCGGCGGGCTCCCAAGAGTCACCCAGTTCTTCCGCGCGTTTGGCGATCTTGTCGTTGCTCTCGCCCTGCGCGGCGAGCCCGGACAGGTCGCCCTTCACATCCGCCAGCACCACGGGCACCCCCGCGGCCGACAGCTGTTCGGCGATCAGCTGCAGGGTCTTCGTCTTGCCGGTACCGGTCGCGCCCGCGACCAGCCCGTGCCGGTTCAGCGTCGCGAGCGGCAGGCGGACCGCCGCGCCGGCGTCGGCCTTGCCGTCGATCACGACGGCGCCGAGCTCGACCGCCGCCCCCTCGCTCACGTATCCCTGCGCGATCTCCTGGGCTGGACCCTGTTCGGCCACTGTCGCTCCCCGATCTGTGACATGACTCACCTGAGGATGCACACGGTGCCAGCAACGCGCCGAACCCGCACGTCGCGCGCCACGAATCCCCGGGTCGGGTTAGGGTTTCGGGGTGAACGACCGCCTAGTCTGGATCGACTGCGAGATGACGGGGCTCGACCTCGGCAAGGACGCGTTGATCGAAATAGCCGCGCTGGTGACCGACGCCGAGCTCAACGTCCTCGGCGAAGGCGTCGACATCGTCATCCACGCCGACGACGAAGCCCTCGACGGCATGCCGGAGGTCGTCCGCGAAATGCACGCCCGCTCCGGCCTCACCGAAGAGGTCCGGCGCTCCACCGTGACCATGGAAGAGGCCGAGCAGCGCGTGCTCGAGTACGTCCGCGCGCACGTTCCCGAGGCCAACGTCGCCCCGCTCGCCGGCAACTCCATCGCCACCGACCGCGGCTTCATCACCCGCGACATGCCGTTGCTCGACGCGCACCTGCACTACCGCATGGTCGACGTCTCGTCGGTGAAGGAACTCGTCCGGCGCTGGTACCCGCGGATCTACTACGCCAAGCCCGAGAAAGGCCTCGCGCACCGCGCGCTCGCCGACATCAAGGAATCCATCGGGGAGCTCGACTACTACCGTCGCGCCGCCTTCGTCCCGCAGCCCGGCCCGACCACCGAACAGGCCAAGGCGGCGGCCGCTGAAGTGCAGGAACGCCACCAAGGGTAACCCGTTGCGAGCCCCCGAAACGGGCACGCTAATATAGTGCGGCCGAGGTGATGGGGAGTTCCCCGAGCCCGGCGATGGTGGGCGTAGCTCAGCTGGTAGAGCACCTGGTTGTGGTCCAGGAGGTCGCGGGTTCGAAACCCGTCGCTCACCCCATCAACCCCAGTTCGGCCGGTTCTTCCGGCAGGCTGGGGTTTCGCTTTTCCGGGTATCGGTAACGCGGCGTGGCGCTCGCGCGAGTTCAGGAAGTAACTCGCGCGGAGGATGCCATGAGACGCTGGCCGATGTTGGTGATCTCGGGACTCTTCGCGCTGATTTCCGCCTGCACGGCCCACCCGCCGAACCCGACACCGGCGATGACGTCGACACCGGTCACGACCGTGACCGCGACGCCGTCGACTTCGGTACCGCCGCCGGTGACCGTGACGGTGAGCCCGACCACTTCGTCGGTCAAGAAGTCACCGTGGCGATGCGAACCGGGGTACCCGAACTGCACCAAGGCCCAGTCGCAGAAGTACCTCGCCGAACTCGAGTACCAGCGGTGTCTACGCGATCCAGCGAAGATCTGGGACACCGGCACCCAGAAGTGCCGCTACAAGACCAGCGGCGAAGTGCAGTGGGAGCACCACTACGGGCCCCTGGAAACGCCATGAGGGGTCCCGTTAGGACGTCCTAACGGGACCCCTCATGGCCATAGGTCAGTTCCGGTCGCCGCCGGTCTTCCAGTCGTCCCACGACATCTGCCACACCGACCAGCCGTCGGTGGGCTCCAGCACCTGCGGGCCCGAGTTGGTGACCGTGATGATGTCACCCTTCTTCGAGGTGTCCATCAGCCACTTCGCGTTCTCGGTCGACAGGTTGATGCAGCCGTGGCTCACGTTCCGCTTGCCCTGGGAGCCGACCGACCACGGCGCCGAGTGGTAGAAGATGCCGCTGTTGGACATCCGCACCGCGTACTTCACGAACGTGCGGTAGCCGGCCTTGCTGTCCGTCGGGACGCCGTACGTGCTGGAGTCCATCGTGTACCCGGTGTGCTCGCTCATCACCGTGTAGGTCCCGGCCGGGGTGCTGCTCGACGGCTTGCCCATCGAGATCGGCATCTGCTTGACCTCTTGGTCGTTCACCACGACCTTCATCTGGTGCGTGCCGCCGTCCGCGGTCGCGACCAGCTTGTCGCCGACGACCACCTTGGCGGGCTTGTCCTCGCGGCCGAAGGTGTTGTTGCCGAGGTTCTTGCCGTAGATCGCCGCGTTGACCGAGATCTTCGTGCCCGGCTTGAAGTACTCCTTGGGCCGCCACATCACGGTCTTCTCGCCGAACCAGTGGAACGCGCCCTCGGCCTGCGGCTCGGTGACGATCTTCAGCATCTTCTCGGTCGCCGCCTTGTCCGGCACGTTGCCGGTGAAGGTGAAGATCAACGGCAGGCCGACGCCGACCGTCTCCCCTTCGACCAGGTTGATCGAGACGCCGATCTGACGGCCGGGCTTGGCCGTGGAGAACGTCGAGGTCGAGGTGACCGGCTTGCCGTCGGTGCCGGTCGCGGCCGCGGTGACGGTGTAGGTCTTGCCGTAACCGAGCGGCTCCGCCGACTCCCAGCCCGAACCGTCTTCCTTCGGCTTGCCCGCGACGACCTTGCCGTCGGCACCGGTCAGCTTGACCTCGCCCACCTTGCCGTCGGCCACGGCCACCGTGACCGGCTCGCCGGGCGCCACGTTCGCCGCACCCTGCGCCGGGGTCAGCGTCACCACGGCCGGCTTCGGCTCCGGCGCGGGCGCGGCGCTCGGCTGCGAACCCCCAGGAGCACCACCCTGCGACGGCGATTCACCCGACGGTGTACTGCTGCACGCGGCCAGTGTGAACCCAGCCACCAACGCCACCACAGCCACCCGCGACCGCCCCGTCGCTCCCCAGACCCTCATGCACACCGCCCGTTTCGCGTGGTACCAACCCCAACGTCTGGCTATAGTCTGCCTGACCGGCCGCAACGCTCGCGGCCGGATGGCCGAATACGTCCCGGCCCGTCGTTAGGGGACCCCCCTGAAACGGGCCCCAGCAACCCTGTGTTAATGTTTTCCACGTCGCCGAGGGGAACACCAAAGCGGCGGAACAAGCAGGCGCCATTAGCTCAATTGGCAGAGCAGCTGGCTCTTAACCAGCGGGTTCGGGGTTCGAGTCCCTGATGGCGCACAGTAGTGAACCAAAGCCCATCCACGGTCCGTCCCGGTTTTCCGGGATTCCGTCGGTGGGCTTTGATCGTTTTCACGGCCGACGTGCCACCCCGATTTCAGTCACCGATCAGCTCCCCCGTGCCACGACGGGAACGGCGTTCTCGCTGTCCACATCGGACAGCCGGCGGTAGAGCACGAAAACCAGGGCGAGCGCCGCGATCAGGTAGGCGTTGCCGACGACGGCTTGGCCGAGGTTCCAGGTGCGTTCGGCTCCGCCACCACCAGGGACCACGGCGACCGTCCAGCCGGTGAACACGACGGCGGCGATCGCCACCACCGACTGCCGGACCTTGGTGCACAGGTAGCCGAGGGCCGGTACCGCCCACACCCAGTGGTGCGTCCACGAGATCGGGCTGACCAGCAACGCACAGCTCGCGGTCACCAGCAGGGCGGCGGGATCGTCGCCCACGCGGTGGAGACGTCGGACGAGCCACATCATCACCACCGCGCAAAGGACGCCGAAGCAGCCGATCAACATTGTCGCGACGCGGCCGTCCGGCAGCGTCCGTGCGATGAATCCTTGCCATGACTGGTTTCCCACCCAGCCCTTCATCTCCGCGAAGTGGCTGTTGAAGATCGCGGACGTCCAGTAGCGCAAGGAATCCTTCGGCAGGAGGACGAACGCGAGCGCCGTCGCGCCGACGAAGGCGGCCGAGGCGCGGGCCGCGTCCGCGATCCGCCGGACGAGCAGGAGGTGGACGATGAAGATGAGCGGGATCAGTTTGACCGCCGCCGCGAGTCCGATCCCGATTCCGCGGAAGCGCGATTCGCGCAGCAGCAGCACATCCGCGACCACGACGGCCATCAGGAGAAGATTGACCTGGCCGAGCCCGATCGTCTGCCACACCGGTTGCAGGGCGAAGGCGGCGAGCAGCAGGAGCGGGACGTAGGCGCGCTCGGTGAAGGGCCGGAGCGCTACATAGAGCGAAGGCGCCGCCGCGACCGCCAGCAGCCCCCAGCACACGTGCGCCGGCAGCGCGGTCAGCGGGACGAAGAGCAATGCGGCGAACGGCGGATAGGTGAACGGGAGTTCCGGCACCCAGCCAGGTAGCGCGGTCAGGTGCTCGTACAGCGGCTCCCCGTGGAGCACGGCGGACCCACCGGCGCGGTAGACGGCCGAGTCGACCCCCAGCGGGATATCCGAAAGCCACCAGGCGAACGCGATCGCGACGAGCACGGTGACCGCGGTGCCGACCGCGATCGGGGCGTTGATCCGAACCATGGGTGAAACGATCTCCGTTTCGAGGCCGCGGCACATCGCCCGGCGGAACCGTCTTGTCACCGCTACCCGGGTAGCGCGGGGCGGCGAACCCGTACCCCGGTACTAGGTGTCGCTGCCCGGCACGATGAGCCCGGCCTCGTAGGCGACCACGACGGCTTGGGCGCGGTCACGGACGCCGAGTTTGGTGAACACCCTGCTGACATGGGATTTCGCGGTCTGCTCCGCGATCACCAGCGCTCCGGCGATCTCGGCGTTGGACAGGCCGCGCGCGATCAGGCGGAGCACGTCGGTTTCCCGCGCGGTCAGGTCCGCCACCCTGGTGTTACCCGTCTGCGCGGCGGCGTGGGTCCGGGTGAACTCACCGACCAGCCGTTTGGTGATCGCCGGCGCGAAGAGCGCGTTGCCCGCGGCGACCACCCTGACGGCGGTGACCAGGTCGTCCAGCGGGGCGTCCTTCAGCAGGAAGCCGCTGGCGCCCGCCCGCAGCCCGCCGAACACGTACTCGTCGATGTCGAAGGTGGTGAGCATCAGCACGCGGACGTCGTGCCACCTCTCCACGATGCGCCTGGTCGCCTCGAGCCCGTCCAGCCCTGGCATGCGGACGTCCATCAGCACCACGTCCGGTGCCAGTTCGGCGCAGAGGGCGACGGCCGCGGCCCCGTCGGGTGCCTCGCCGACCACCCGGATGTCCTCCTGCGCGTCGAGGACGGCGCGGAAACTCTGCCGGACCATGGTCTGGTCGTCGGCGATGACCACCGTGATCACGGTTCCGAACGCCCCCCGTCGTCGAGTGGAACCGTCAGCGCGACCCGGAAACCACCGTCCGGTCTCACCCGCGCTTCCAGATCCGCCGCGAGCATAGCGGCCCGCTCCCGCATTCCCAGCAGCCCGTGACCGGGGCCGGTCTGCCCGGTTCGCAGCGGCCTCTCCCCCTGCCCGTTCTCGATCACCAGCCGGATCGAACGCGGACCGGTCACGAGTTCGACGGACACTGGTGCGCCGGGAGCGTGCCGGATGGCGTTGCTGAGCGCCTCCTGCACGATCCGGCAGACCGACAGCGCGACCCCGGCGGGGACGGCGTCCAGGTCGCCGCCCACGTCGAGCTCGCACGGGGTGCCGACGGCCCGGACCCGCTCGACGAGTTCGGAAATCATCGCCAGTCCCGGCTGCGGGGCGATCAGGACCTCGCGGTCCTCCGAACGGAGGACGCCGAGCAGTCTGCGCAGTTCGGTCAGCCCTTCGCGGGCCGTCCCGGCGAGGTCTGCGAACTCGCGCCAGACGCCGTCGTCGACGTCGGCCTTGCCGGGACCGGCGAAGCGGAATCGTGCCGAATCCGCCCGCAACGCGAGAACGGACATGTGATGGGCGACCACGTCGTGCAGTTCGCGCGCGATGACGGCGCGTTCCTCCAGTACCGCCGCCCGTCTTTCCTCGGCGATCCGGCGGTCCTGCTGGGCGACCCGGGCTTCGTCGGCGAGACGGCGCTGGCGGACCGTGTTGCCGAGGAAGAACAGCGCGCCGGCCAGGACCACGAGCAACGCCGCGTCCCGCCAATCGCGCAGGAAGGGCACCATGACGGCGAAGGAGATCAGCACCACGCAGGTCAGTTCCCGCTGATCGTTGCCCGCCCCGACGAGGTAGAAGACGACGGCGGCGGCGAGCGCGAGGCCGGGAGACCACGGCCAGCTCCAGAACTGGACCATCTGCGGCAGCGTCGGCGGCGTCAGCACGATGCCCACGAGCAGCACTCGCCAGCCCCACAGCGGCGAACGGATCGCCAGCAGGCAGGGCAGCACGCTGACGACGACGTTGAACGTCTTCACCGCGGGCGACGCGGAAACGATCGCGAAGGTGAGGAAACCCGCCCACAGGCCGAATCCGGTGAGAGCGACGTTGCGCAGCGTGCGCAACCCCGCCGTGCGCGTCGGCGGGGTGTCCGTGCCGGTGAACGCGACGTAGCGGAGGACTTCCCACCACTCACGCGGACGCTGTCGGTCGACCATCGGTGATCACTCTACACTCAGCTTGTCTCACTCTGCGTAGTCGCACGCTCTTCGTATCCGGCCGCCTGCAGGCGGAACAGCTTCGCGTAGATCCCGCCCGCGGCGAGCAGGCTCCCGTGGTCGCCCGATTCGACGATCCGGCCGCGGTCCAAGGTGTAGATCCGGTCGGCCCCGCGCACGTTGGACATCCGATGCGAGACGAAGAGGACGGTGCGGCCCTTGAAGAGGTCGCGCAGCCTGTCGAACAGTTCCGCTTCCGCCTGGGCGTCGAGTGAAGCCGTCGGCTCGTCGAGGATGACGAACGGCGAATCGCGGTAGAACGCGCGCGCCAGCGCCAGCCGCTGCCATTGCCCGAGCGAAAGGTCGGTTCCGCCCGAGAACTCCGCGCCGAGCACCGTCTCGTATCCCTGGTCGAGACGTTCGGCGATCGTGTCGACGGCGGCGCTGCGCGCGGCTTCGGCCCGCCGCCGCGCCGGATCTTCCGCACCCGGCCTTCCGAACTCGATGTTGTCGGTGACCGTCAGCCGGTACTTGACGAAGTCCTGGAACAACACCGCCGCGCGATCACGAAGCACCTCGAGTTCACGAACGGGCTCCCCGTCGATCGAAATCGTGCCCGTGCTCGGCGGGTACAGTCCCGCGAGCACCTTCGCGAGCGTCGTCTTCCCCGATCCGTTGGTGCCCACCAAGGCGACTATCCCGCCGGCAGGCAGGTCGAGGTCCACCCCATGCAGGGTCGGCTCCGACGCGCCGGGATAGCGGAACCCGATGCCGCGGGCGGTGAGCGATCCCGACGCCCGCGGAGGTGTTTCGAAGGTCTCCGCCGGTCGCGAAGCCGCGAAAAGCCGGAGATCCGCCAGATAGAGCAGAACGTCGCCCAGCGCGGTGAACAGGAACGTGATCGACTGCACCCGCGTGTTGAGCAGGAAAAGCCCCAGCAGGGCGGCGATCGCGGTGGGGACGTCGATCCCGCCGGAATCGACGTAGAGCCAGACGCCGCCGATGATCGCCACGGTGATCAGATCCCCGGCAAGCCTGGCGGCGATCTTGCGCTTGGCATGCCGCCGCTGCACATCCGTCGTGTCCGCGATCTCCTTTTCGTAGCAGGAATCCCAGCGGTCGAACAACGTCTGGCCGATACCGAACGCGCGGATCTCCTTCGCCTCTTCACGGCCGGTCAGCAGTCGTTCGAGGTAGTCGCGGACACGGCGGTTTTCGGCGAGTGTCTCGTTGAGTCCGTAGCGCGCGTCGCGCTCTTGTTTGGCCGCACGGATCAGCGGGATCGGGGCGAGCAGGCACAACGGGAGCAGGATCCAGGTCATGGCCACGAAAGTGGCCCCGACCGCGATCAGGCTGAACAACGTCTGGATGATCGCGACAGCGGAGGAGACCAGCGTGATCGGTTGCACGCGAGACGCGAAGACGGCGCGCTGGAGCCGGTCGTAGAAGGCCGGGTCTTCGAAGGTCAGCAGGTCCGTTTTCATCGTCGACCGCAACACCAGGGACAGGATGTGGCGATCCGTCTTGACCGCGAGAACGCGCTGCCACGACTGGGCGAGGCCGCGGAAGGCACCGTTGACCGAAGTCAGCACCATGGCGGCCATCAGCAGCGGGATCAGGTTCGACCAGAGATCGGCGCGCGCGTCGCCGCCGAGACCGCTCAGCAATTCCTTCGTGAACAGCATCACGACGCTGAGCGTGGCGGCGGAGAACACCTGGTGGACCAGGATCGCGGTGAATCGTCGCCGATCGGCCGCCCAGATCAGGCGCAGCGCGAAGACGGTCGTGCCGGCGAGGCTTCTGGTCGAGAGCCCCTTCGTAGCGGTCACCGTCCGGCCGGGGTTCGTTCGAGCACCTTCGCCAGCCATTCGGTCTGGACGCGGCGCAGCCGGTCATGGCTTTCGCGGTACCGGAAAGTGTGGCCCTCGCCGGGGAACAAGGCCAGGCGGGCCGCTCCACCGGCGGCGACGAGTCCCTGGTAGAACTCGACGGCCTGGTCGGGATGCGTCGCGGGGTTGGCGTCGTCGAGACCGTGCGCGATCAGGACCGGCCGCCGGATCCGGTCGGCGAACAGGAGCGCGCTGAAGGCATGGTAGATCCCGGGAATCGCCCAGTAGGGCCGTTTCTCGTACTGGAAGCCGCCACAGACGCGTGTCCTGTTGTAGCAGCCGCTCTGCGCGATACCCGCCGCGAGACCGGGAAAGTGCGCCAGCGCGTAGAGGGCGAGTGTGGCCCCGAAGCTGTGCCCGCCGGCGACGACGCCGTCGCCGAGGTGGTCGAGGCTCGCCCCAATGGCGCGCTCCAGTTGCCGATGTACCTGTTCGAGGGTGACGTCACCGGGCCAATGCAGCGGCAGGTCGAGGACGGCTTGACGGCAGTCCGCCCCCACGAACCCGTTCGGTTCGGGCAGATCGGCACGGAGCGCGCCTGACGTCGCGCGCAGCCAGAGCACTGTCGCGTCGACGTCACCCGGCGGTGACACGGTCAGCACCGCGTCGTGGACGCCCGTCGGAATCGTGACGACCTCTTCGGCGGCATCGGTCCGGGAAGCCCTCGAAGGACGGACCGGACGCGGCCGCGGCGGCCTGAGCCCGGCGCTGTGCGCCAGTGGCTCCAAGCCCGCCTCGGTCAGTTTGCCGACCGTCCAGGCCAGCCGTTGGGCCCCGGTACCGGCACGGACGCTCGGCCGCAGACCGGAAACGTGGTCGACGAGCACGGAACCGTCGGTCCTCCGCTCGAGATGCCGCACCAGGAGGGCCTCCGAGAGCAGCGGGCGCTCAGTGCCGCGGTTCAGGTCGAGCTCGACCGGCCGGGCCCCCGCCGCCGCCAGCAAGGCTTCGATACCGGGTTCGAAGGACACGTAGCCCGGCCCGACGGCCTCGTAGACGAGCGGATCGGTCTTGGTCCCCGCTCCGCCTTCTTCGCCGGTCTCGGGGCGGAGCACCAGCAGGCGATCGCGGTCGAGCCAGCACAGGGGCGCGCCGCCCGCGTTACCGAAGGTCGTAAGGGACGCGGCGACCCTGATCCCGGCCAGCTCCGTCACCGTGCGCGCGGCGCAATCCGCGATCCACGGGTGGATCCCGCCGGGGCCGTGAGCGAGACCGGCGAGCAGCGGGAGACGCGGATGCCAGGCGTAGCCGAAGCCGGTCGTCCGGGACACGGACGGTTGCCACTCGTCGCCGTCGGCGTACCGCACCACGACCGAGAGGGGTTCGGCGCGATCCACCGCGAGCCCTGCCAGGTGAAGGTCGAGTTCGAGACCGCACCATTCGCCGAGGTCGCCCCGGTGGTCCGCCAGGCTCGGCCGCTCGGGCAGCGTCGTCCGCACCGAGAGCGAGCCGTCGCCGTGCGGATGGTCGAGCGAGTGGCTAACCGGCATGTGTCCCTCCGGGCAGGCGCACCACGATGCGGTCGATGAGCGCCTTGACGTCGCCGATACCCGCGACGGGCGAGCACACCGGCTCCCCGGTGGCGTCGAGGCCGGTCGCGGACGGCACACCGAGACCGTCGAAACCCGCCGGACGTTCGTCACCGGGGTTGAGCACCACGGTGGTGATCGAGTCCCGGCGCGCCGGCTCCATCCGGTCGATCAGGGTGTGCAACGACCGACACGCCGGGCACGAGCCCGAAACGTAGAGCCGCACCCCGAACACGGGTTCCAGGCACGGTGGGGCGTCGGTGCCCTCGGCCGCCCGCCGGTCGAAGTGACGCAGCACGACGACGAGCACCGCCGAACCGGCGACACAGCCCACGAGCCGTGGCAACGGCGAAGCCTCGGCGAGGAACGGCAACGCGGCGGCCGCGACGACCGCGCCCGCCAGGTTCGCGCCGATATGCGCGCTGCCGACGGCGGCGAGGCGGGCGGCCCCGAAACAGGCGCACTTCTGCCCGCGCAGCTGATAGGCCACCACGGCGAGCACGGTGTAGGAGACCAGCCCCACCAGGGCGGCGAATCCGCCGGGCAGCGCGATGATCAGGGCCGCCGCGCCGATCTCCGCCGCGCCGGCCAGCCGCGGTCCGTGCGGGGCGGCGAGGAGGCGGGAACCGTACGGCCACGACAGCCCGGCGGCGGGCACGAACAGCTTGGACAGACCGGCGACCAGCAGTGGCGCGGCCAGCAGGCCGAACACGGCCTGACCCAGTGCGGAGATCAACGGACGTCCTTTCGTTCGACCAGCCAGCCCGATTCGAGCAGGTCACGGGCGAAGCCGTCCTCCGGCTTCTTCACCGGCGAGCCCAGCAGGTCCTGGACCACCGCGGCCTGGGATTCGGTGCATTCGGCGAGGGCCAGGGTGGCGCCTTCGACAAGCACACCGCCCCCGAACGGGAGCCGGGTGAACACGACACCCTCGGCGAGTTCGTAGGTCATCGCTTCCTCAGCCACCTCTCCAGCCAGGTCAGGCGCAACAGCATCGGCGCGCGGTCCGCAGTCAGCACTGCGTCGTCGAGGATCTTCAGGACCGGCCGGATGTCGAGCAGTCCCAGATCCGCGAGCACGCTGCCGTTCGAGAGTTCGATGGCGACCTTCTTGCGCTCGCGGTGCAGGTGCCGGGCCGCGGCGGCACGCAGGGCGAACGCCGAAGACGACTCGCGCACCCGCCCCGTGTCCTTCGCGAGCGCCTCCCGCATCGGGACCTGGTTGACGAAGAGTCCGTCGCGGATATGGCCGAGTCGCCGCGGGTCGTAGCCCGCGACCGACGCCAGCACCCCCGCGTCGAGGCCGGGGACGATCGTCCGGTCGCCCGCGACGGCCAGTGCCCCGTTCTCCCACAGCCGTGCCTGGGCCCGTCCGACCGGCGCGGGAAGGTGGTCCAGATAGGCCCGCCAGAGCGCCCCTGTCGCCAGCTGCGCGGACTTGAGCAATTCCCGCCCATCTTCGGTGAGCCCCGGCAGACCGTGCCCGCCGTGGCCGGTGGCGGGAGCCGCGAGACCCGGCTGCGCCTCGGCCGCACGGGCGGCCGCGGCGTTGGCGCCCCTGGTTTCGAGCGCGGCGAGCGCGGCGGTGACGTCGGGGAGCACACCGGTGGTGTGGAAGGGTTCGCAGGCCAGCAGACGCCGTCCACCGCGTCCGACCTCGACTTCGGAAAGCGTCGTCGTGACCAGGCTTTCCAGCAGCGACCCCAGCACGAGCGGACGCTGCGCGAAACTCGTGAGGCGATCGACCAGATGGCGGCGCATCTCCAGTTCAGGGGTGGGCGGCACCAGTTCCTCACCGGTGATCATGTCCTGATCGAGCACCTCGGCCAGATCACAGGGGACGTACTCGATCCGCAGCCCGGCGGGCGCCGGGAGCGGCGGCCGGGGGACGCCGCCGGCGTGGAAGAGCACGGGCGCGTGGCCGGCGGCACGGGCGCAGGTCGCGAGGAATGTCGAGGAGAGGCCGCCGCTGAAGGCGATCCCGTAATCCCCGCCGAGTTCCCCGAGGTATCTGGTGACGGCCTTGTGCAACGGCTTACGGGAGGGCACGACGTCGGATCTCCGCTGCCTGACGGAAACGCCGTCGACGCCGAGGGTCAGGTACGAACCGACCGTGAGGCGGTACACGCCCGCCAACGGGCTCCCGTCGGGAGGTTCGGGCAAGCCCTCGACGAGGGCGAGGAGCCGTCCATGGTCGAGGTCGGCGTCGGATCGCGCCCGGAACGCCTCGACGTCCTCGCTGAATTCGATGCGGCCGGCGCCGAGCCGGTAGAAGATCTCCCGCGACGTCGGCTCCGGACGGCCGATCTCGAACTCGGAGGCGGTGGAACGCACGGTCAGGCCCGTCCGCGAGTCGATGTCCTCGCCGCGGTAGACGATTTTTCCGCCGTCGAGCTCTATTTCCCTCAGCACGGCCTACTCGCCCCCTTTCGACTGGAAGACGACGACATACTCTTCGCGCACCGGCACGGAGGTGCTGACCACGTCTTCGTCGCAGGAAACCCACGCGAAGAAACTCGCGGGCGCTCTGACCGGGACCAGCTCGCGACCGAGATTGAACGACGCGGGCGCGCCCATGGAACGCAGTCCGGCGGTGAGGAACAGGGCGTCGTCGACAGGATCGAGAAAGCCGAATTTCTTTCGCTGATAAGTACGCAACCGAGCGACAGCCCGCGTGAGGTCGAAAGATCCGGCGCGGCTCCCCTCGAGCGCGGGCCATCGCTCGATCCGATACCCACCCGCAGGATCACGGACGGATTCGACGAATTCACCTGCCCGCCGCCCTGCTTCTTTTACTCTCACTGAATTCATCTTTCCGTCGCGATACGTCCGGGAGAGGGGCGCGGGCCCGAGACCCGCGCCCCCGTCGACTCACGTCAGGCTCGACCGGCTCAGACCTGCTGGCAGTGGAACCAGTTGCACAGGTGGCCGGGGCAGCACTGCGAGTCCCAGGCACAACCGTCACCCGGCATGCCACAGGCCTCCTCGACCACGGTCGGCTCCGCGTAGAGGTGCTGGAGCATCCCATCGCCGAGCTTGGCACTGATAGTCACCTTGGGCATTCTTTCCTCCTTTTGACATGAGGCACCGACGGTCGGACCCCAAGTTTTTCGCGCACGCCGAAGAGAAGTCGAGACGTGCGAACACGAGACAGAGTGAAATGCGGGTATGCCGGCCGGAAAGACGCCGCGCTTACCCGTGCACACCTTCGGACAAGGCGTGCACGAGCATAAAAGGTCCCCAGTTCGTCATTGTGGCGCGCCTTCCCCCAGTATCGGCGAGCACTGCACACGGGCACCCGACGGCGCCCGTGCTTGCTTCCCCAGTAATTCTTTGTTTTCCGACCGGAAATTTCCCGGCTTGCTTCCCCAGTACGTCTCGATTCAAGCTAGCACGCGGGATTGATGCCCGCAACAGAGCCATTGAACCGATCTTCGACACCGGCATTACGACAGAATGCGCGCGCCTTACGCGATGGGAAATGAAAGAAATGCCCACCGCGGCGATCCCGCGGAAAGCGCATGACGCGGAACGCCGGCCCCCAAGGCTCGTCCGCGATCTTGACCGTATTGACCTGCTCGACAGGCAGGCAACTCTCCGGTGAAGAGTTCACCTGCTTGGAGCAAAGTGACTGAATGTCCACCCGATCACAGCGCTCCGTGATCGCGGCCCATCGAGGGAAGCTCGTTGCACCCCGGAGGCGCCCACGCGCGCGAGCCACCGGCGACGGGCGCACCGAGCCGAGCCCGGCGGTCCACTGTGGACCGAAGCACGTTTCTTTTCTTCGCTCAGAAGTATTCGGTCGTCAAACGCCAGGAGGCCGACCTGCGCCCGCCCTCCTGGTCGCCTGATCAGCGCCGGGCGAGGACGCGCTTGCCCAGCCAGCCCGCGTAGACGGCCAGTCCCGCGAACCCGGCCTTCCGCGTTGGGGCCCGCCGCGATCGCCAGGCCGATGGCGAGTTCGGTGGCGCCGTTGCGGTAGGTCCAGTTGCGGACGTCGTCGGCGAAGGCCATCTTCGTCACGGGTTCGAAGGCCGCCGGGACGGCGAAGTGGGCGAGTCCGGTCGCGGCGATACCGAGGCCGAGGAGCTTGGACATGGAGTGCCTTCCTTGTTCAGTCGAGGACGCCGGCGCGGCGCCAGAGCCGGCGGCTCGGGCCGCCGATGAGGCCGATCTCGGTGAAGTGTTCGACGGCCTTGGCCGCCCACGCCGCCTTGGTCCGGCGCCAGTGCGGGTTCGCGGTGGCGACCTGGCGGGCTTCGCGCGGGTCCAGGCCGACAGAGGTGTATGCCTTGGGGTGCAACAATTCCGACGTCGCGACGTAGGCCATCCCGGCGATCGCCCAGCGGATCAGTTCGCGGCCGACGCGGCCGTGGCGCGCCCAGGCCCGGCTCAGTTCGTCCTTGGCGAAGCTGATGTGCCGTGCCTCTTCGATGACGTGGATGCGTGAGATCATCCGGATCATCGGCTGCAGGCTGTCGTCGCGCATCATCTCGCGTTGCATGCCGTCGGCGAGTTCTTCGACGTAGATGGCGCCGGCGAACAGCAGCGCGGGGCCGCAGATCGCGCCGAACAGCTTGCCCGCGCGGTGCGCCGAGCGGCTCGGGCGCCGGACGACGCCGCCGCTCTTCTCGATCGAGCGGGCGAACATGGTGCTGTGACGGCATTCGTCGGCGATCTCGGTGAGCGCGTACTGGGCGTTGTGCGTCGTCGGGTCGCTGTTGTAGACGTGGCGCACGAGGCCCTGCATGAGGATCAGCTCGAACCAGATACCCGACGCCGCCGCGGCCGCCGCCTCTTGGCGGCTCAGCTCGGCGCGCTGGCCTTCGTCGAGACGTTCCCAAAGTTCCGTGCCGTACAAGGAACATCGTTCCGGCGCCTTGC
The DNA here is from genome assembly GCF_024628825.1 of Amycolatopsis roodepoortensis. Lineage (NCBI taxonomy): Bacteria > Bacillati > Actinomycetota > Actinomycetes > Pseudonocardiales > Pseudonocardiaceae > Amycolatopsis > Amycolatopsis roodepoortensis. Next base: position 7,062,385 of record NZ_CP102415.1, on the reverse strand, counting down.
CGTACGCGCCGTCGACCAGCGGTGCCAGCCAGTCGACGTCGACGTCCGGGTCGTAGGACAGCCGTGCGGCGGAGCGCTGCAGGCGCTCGGCGACGCGTTCGCTCTCGGTGTTCGCGGTCATGACGACCTCCTCGAATCCTCGTGTTCGGGCAGCGGTCCGCCGCCGTCCGGGATGACCTGCCCGGAATCCCGGTAGGCCACCGCCTCGTGGAAACCATCGCGTTCGGCGAACTCTCGGAACCAGCGGCCTTCGGGGGTGTGCCGGGTGATGCCGTCGAAGAGCGTCGCGAGGGTCTGGGTGCCGGAAAGGCCCATGTTGTCGTAGGCCTGGTTGATCATCAGTTTCTGCATCACCAGCTGGTTCGTCGGCACGCCCGCCATCCGGTCGGCCAATTCCTCGACGGCCGCTTCGAGCCGTCCGGGTTCCACCGCATCGAGCGCGAGTCCCCATTCCGCCGCGGTGGCGCCGTCGATGGTGTCGCCGGTGAGCAGCATCCGCTTCGCGCGCTGGGCGCCGACGCGGTAGACCCACATCGCGGTCGTCGGGCAGCCCCACACCCGTGCGGGCGGATAGCCGATGCGCGCGTCGTTCGCCATGATCAGCACGTCGCAGGACAGCGCGATGTCGCTGCCGCCCGCGATCGCGTGGCCCTGCACCTGGCAGACGGTGGGTTTCAGCGATCGCCACAGGCTGAAGAAGTCGTCGGTGTTGCGCTTCATCACCCGGTAGTCCTTGACCGGATCCCAGACCGGGCCCTGGTTCCAGCGGCCTTCGGCGTCGTCCTCGGCGAACTGTTTGAGGTCGTATCCGGCGCAGAACGACCGGCCTTCGCCGCGCACCACGATCACCCGGACCGCGTCGTCCTCGTTCGCCAGCTCCACGGCCTGCCGGATCTCGCGCGGCATGACGTCGTTGATCGCGTTGAGCCGCTCGGGGCGGTTCAAGGTCAGGTACGCCTTGCGGTCTTCGACGCGGTACGTGAGCGTCTCAAACGCCATCGGAACCTCCCAGCGCGCGCAGGGTGAACGTGACCAGCTGCGGGATCGTGTCCGGTCCGCTTTCGCCCGCCAAGGGGCCGACCAGCATTTCCGCGCCCGCGCCGACCAGCGCCGCGGCGGTCGCTTCCGCGTCCTGCGGGGGCAGCAGTCCTCTCGTCACGCCGTCGGCGATGTTCCTGGCGATGACTTCGCGGAACGCGCGGCGGAACACCAGGCGTTCGGCCTCCACGACGGCGTCGACCGGTTCGGCCAGCAACGCGTACGCGAGTCTCGGTGCCTTCAGCGCCCGCCCGGCGAAGGTCTCGATCACGGCGACCACGCGTTCGCGGACGTCGCCTTGGGACGCGGCGGCCTCGACGGCGTCCACCTCCCGGGAGACCACCTCGCGGAAGACCTCGACGACCAGGTCGGCCTTGGACGGGAACTGCCGGTACACGCTGCCGGTGCCCACGCCCGCCCGCGCGGCGACCGCGGCCATGGAGCAGCCCGCGTACCCGGTCTCGGCCAGCAGCGCGACGGCCGCGGCCAGGATCTCGCCTCGCTGCGAGTCCAGTCTTGCCTGCGTCTTCGGGGTCCGGCGGTACGGCATGGCAAGGAGTGAAGCACGGATTCCGCTCTTCAGTCCAGCTCTTCCTGGAACAGTTCGTGATCCACCGCGGTGGCCGTCACGAAACCCATGGCGGCCGCGGTCACCACGAACGTCATGCCCGGCGGGCACGACTCCCGCCGCGCCAGGTCACCCGCGGCGAAGACACCCGGCACGCCGGTGAATCCGACGTCGTCGATCCTCACGGTTCCGTCGTCCTGGAGAACGCAGCCCAGTTTCCCGGCCAGCGGGTCGGCCTGCCGCGTGGTGGCGTGCAGGAACACCGCCGCGCATTCCACCGGGTCGCCTTCGCGGAAGGTGATCCGTTCGACTTCGTCGTCGGGTCCCTCCACACTTCGCACCGGCTCGCGGCGCACGTGGACCGCACGTTCGCCCAGCAATGCCTCATCTTCGACGGACAACGGGAAACCGTTGGCGCACAAGGTGACATCCTGGCTCCATCGGGTCAGCTGGGCGGCGAACATCGCGTCCTGCCGCCCCTCGGTGGCCAGGACGGCCAAGGGCCGGTCCCGGAATTCCCAGGCATGGCAGTACGGGCAGCCGAGCACGCTCTTCCCCCAGCGCTCGGCCAGCCCCGCGATCCCTGGCAGGTCCTCGATCACTCCGGTGGCCAGCACGATCCGGCGCGCCTTCACCGAACGCCCGTCTTCGAACGAGACGATGAACTCGCCGCGATCGCCCTCGACGGACCGGACCCTGCCCTCGCGCAGGCGGACCTCCGGGTACTCCGCCAGCTGCTCGCGACCGGCGGCCCGCAGCGCGTCCGGATTCATCCCGTCGCAGGCCAGGAGCCCGTGTACGCCCGCGGCGGTCGAATTCCGGCCCGCGCCGCCATCGATCACCAGCGCGCTGCGCCGGGACCGGCCGAGCACCAGCGCGGTGGTCAACCCGGCTGGTCCGGCACCGATGATCACCGCGTCATACCCGGCATCGCGCACGGTTTGGCCTCTCTGTCCGGGAGTCGGGTCAGCACCCGCATACCCGGGCCGCCCGCCGGGAAACCTGCTCCCGGCGGGCGCCACGCACTCAGTTGCGGTTGATGGTGAACGTGCTCGTCGTGTTCCGGATGTCCTCGGCGTTGTCGCTCAGGGTGAGCCCGGTGAACGTCGCCGAGCCGACAGCCGGGCCCTGACCCGGTTCCGGCAGCTCGTTGACCCAGATCCCGATCCCCGACTTCGCGTCGAACTCGTCACCGCTGCGGTGCGCCCCGGTGATCGACACGTTCGTCAGCACCGTGTCCTCGACCGGGTTCTCCGGACGGTTCCCGGTGTACTTGGTCTGGAACATGATGCCGCTGTATGTCGGGCTCTGGATGTCCACATCGGACACCCGGATACCGCGGAACTCCTTGGAGGCGGAGAACATCCAGATCGCCGGGAACGTCTGCTGCCCCCAGAAATGACCACCGGTGCGGACCAGTGACACGTTCTGGACGGTCGTCGGCTGCGGGCCGAACCCGAGGAACGGATAGCCGAAGTCGAGCGAGCTGATCGTGATCCCGGAGTACGTCAGCGTGTCCGCGATGTAGAGGTTCCGGAAGGTGTTGCTGTACCCGCCGTACACTGCCAGCCCGGCCGCGCGCCACGGAAGCAGCACGGTCAGGTTCTCGAACACGTTGTCGTACTGGTTGCCCGCGTTGAGGTCCGTGGCCGCGAACAGGGCGAAACTGTCGTCGCCGGTGGAGCGGGCTTCGTTGTTGGTGACCCGATTCCCCGTGCTGCCGTTGGTGAAGTTGAGCCCGTCGGCGAACATGTCGCGGATCCGGGAGTTCTTCACCGTCGTGTTGTCCACATTGGTCGCCCACAGCAGGCACATCTGGTGCTCCACCCAGATGTTGTCGATGGTCATGTTCGTGACGTTCGTGAAGTTGAAGACCTTGCCGGGGCCGTCGATCCGGGACGTGTAGTTCCCGAACACGGCGAACCCGCCGAACGTCGAACCGCTCGCGCTCGCCTGCGCGTCGAAGCCGATGTCGGTGTTCTCCTGCCCGGCAGGCGCGGTGAACCTCGTGAACCACGGCCCGGCGCCGAGCACCGTGATCGGCTTGCCGTACACGGTGACCTTGCTCGTCATCGGATACTGCCCCGGCGGCAGGAAGACACCGGTGAGGTTCGGGTCCTGGCGGACCTTGTCCAGCGCGGCCTGCACATCCTGCTGGGTGAACCCGGCCGGGACGGCGTAGCGCGCCGGGTCGGGGTTCGCGGCCGCGGTGGCCAGCTCGAAGTTCACGAAGTCGATCGCGTAGTTCAAGCCGTTCCCGGCGTCCTTCTGCAGCTTGATCTTGTGCCCGGCGGGCACGGTCGTGCCGAGCAGCATGCTGGCCTCGTCGTAGATGTGGCGAGGGGGCCCGGCTCCCGGGGAGTTCTGCGGGGACGCTTCGGGGCCGTAAAGCCATGCGTGGCGCGAAGTCAGGTCGATGGCTTTCAGGAACGTGCCGTCGACGTAGACGTTCAGCGTCGAGTTCTGCCCGCCGCCACCCGCGGCGTCCGGCATCGAGAACCGGGTCACCAGGGTGTTCGTGGCCGCGCGCGTGGTGAATTCGACCGAGGAGCCGGTCGAATTCAGCGTCACGGCCTTGCGGCCCGACGCTTCGCCCGCGAGATCGCCGATCTTCCGGTTCGGGCCGATCACGGACGCCCCGCCGGCGACCACACCGTCTTCGGCCTCGTACATGTCGTAGGGCATGTTCGCGCCGCGGCCGACGAACAACGCCTGCGTGCTCGTGTTGTTGCCCTGTTTCGCGGGCAACTCGTTGGCGTCGTTCGCGACGACGGTCTTGACCGTGTACCGGCCGTTCCCGGCCGTCCAGGTGCCGACGTTCACCGGCGGTGCCGTGGCCCCGGCCGCGATCGCGCCGGTGTACGAGCCGGTGAGGGTTTTGACGACGGCGCCGTTCTGGTCGGTGATCGTCACCGTGACGCCGTGCGCGCCGCCGGCCGAAGCGACCGTTCCCTGGTTGCGCACCGTGGCGGAGAACGTCACGGTGTCACCCGCCGTCGGGTTGTTCGGCGACCAGGCGGTGGCCGCGACGAGGTCGGAGCTGGCCACCGGGCTGACGACGAGTGCCGTCGCACCGGTGTAGGAGTTGTTGCCCTCGTCCTGTTCGACGACGGCGTTGGCCTCGTCGACCTTCGCGGTGAGCTGGTGGCTCCCCGTCTCCCTGGCGCCGATGTCCGCCGACACCGTCGTGGACGCTCCGGCCGCGAGCGCGCCTACAGGTGCTGTGCCGACCTTCGCGGTGCCCAGGTAGAGATTCACGTTCGTCGCGCCCGAGGCCGCCGTTCCGGCGTTGCGGACAGTGGCAGACACGGTGATCGCGTCGGTCTCCACCGGGTTCCGCGGCGACCACGAAACCCCCGAGACCGTCAGGTCGGGGTTTGGCGCGGGAACACCGAAGACCTGGAACTCCGCGGCCTGTCCACCGGGGGCACCGGAGTTGGCGGTGATCCTCAGTCGGACGTCGGCGGCGCGGCCACCGGCCGGGATGGTGACGGTGTTGCCACTCGACGGGGTGAAGGTGTACGTCTGCGCGGGCACCAGCGTGGTGAACGTGGTCGCGCCCTGGTCACGCCCTTCGACGGCGATCGTCTGCGTGCGCTGTGCCCACGCGGGATCCGGGTTGAGCTTGACGACGATCCGGTCGAGATCGGCGTTCGACCCGAGCGCGACGGTGAGCAGGTTCGGGTACGCCGCGCCCTCCCAATAGGTGGTCACGGAGTCGTCGTTGGCGTTGGCCGCGACGTAGGAGTGCTGCACCGAAGACGCCGTGATCGGCTTGCCCAGGGCGAGGTTCGTCCCGGCGCGCGTACCGGTCCTCGTCACCGTGCCGCTGCTCGGCGACTGGTTGCCCGCCGCGTCGCGGGCGCGCACGGAATAGGCGACCGTCGCGCTGTCGGGCTGGTCGTCGGTGTAGGTCAGGACGTCCCCGGCGACGCTGCCACGCAGTTGCCCGTTGGCGTACACGTCGTAGCCCGTGACTCCGGTGTTGTCGGCCGACGCCGACCACGTGAGCCGGATCTTGCCGCTCGACGGCTCGGTGTAGGCGAGGTTCCCCGGCGCGGACGGTGGCTGCGTGTCCCCGCCCGCGGGACCGCGCACCTCGAACTCCGAGAGCTGGGCCGAGGGCCAGCCGGTGTTGGCGGTGATGTTCAGCCGCACGAACCTGGTGTTCCCCGTGACGTCGAGGGTGACCGTGTTGCCGGTCGCCGGGTCGAACCGATGGCCCGCCGACGGCACGAGGTCGCTGAAGCTCGTGCCGTTCGCGCTCCCCTGCACCGAGAAGGTCTGGGTGCGGGCTTCCCAGCCCGAGGGCAGTTTGAGCACGAGCCGGGCGATGTTCGTGGCCGCGCCGAGGTCGGCCTGGATCCACTGTGGGAACTGGTTGTTCGTGCTTTCCCAGTAGGTGGCCTGGTTGCCGTCCCCGACGTTCGAAACGGCGTAGCCGGCCAGCTGGCTGCTGGCGGTGTAGGTCGCGTCGGCGGCTTCGGCGGCGGCTGATGCCGGGGCGTCGTTCGCCGCGCTGGCGGGTGGAGTGAGGAGAAGGGACAGGGCGGCGAACACCACCGCGCACGTCAGTGGGCGCTTCGTTCTCATGACATTCCTCTGTTCCGGGAGCTGAGCGGAATCTTCCTGACTCTTGTCATGTTCTTGCGCTGAAATGTCCAAGAATTACAGCCCACCGAGTGCCGCAAGTCAACGCCCGGCCATAAATCGTGTGACCGGCCGGAAACCCGCTGCTAACGTCCGGCCCGACCAGGTGCTTCCCCGGAAAGAAGGAGAACGGCGTGCGCCGAGCTGTCGAGTCCCCGAGCCGTATGGACCTTTCGACAGCCCTGGAGCCGTTCATCCATGGAGTACCTGAACCTGGGCATCCTCGCCCATGTCGACGCCGGTAAGACGAGCCTGACGGAGCGCCTGCTCCATCACACCGGTGCCATCCGCACCCTCGGCCGCGTCGACGCCGGGAACACCCACACCGACACGATGGAACTGGAACGCCGCCGCGGGATCACGATCCGCTCGGCCGTCGTGGCCTTCCGCGTCGGTGACCTGCGCGTCAACCTGATCGACACGCCCGGCCACCCGGACTTCATCGCCGAGGTCGAACGCGCGCTGCGAGTGCTCGACGGTGTCGTTCTGGTCGTTTCCGCAGTCGAGGGAGTGCAGGCACAGACCCGTGTGCTCATGCGCGCGCTCACCCGCCTGCGGATCCCCGTGCTGATCTTCGTCAACAAGGTCGACCGGGCGGGCGCCCGCCACGAGGGACTCCTCACCGACCTCGCCGAACGTCTCGGTGTCGCCTGCGTGCCGATGTCCGAAGTCGACGGCATCGGCACGGGTAACGCGAAAGTCCGGCCGTCCTCCCTGCCGGCGGCGACGGCCGAACGGCTGGCCGAGCACAGCGATGCCTTCCTCGCCGCGTATCTCGAAGACACGGTGACGGCCGGGGACTGCCGGGCCGAACTCGTCCGGCAGACCCGGCTCGGTCTCGTCTCCCCCGTCTTCTTCGGCTCCGCGCGCAGTGGCGCGGGCATCGCCGAACTGACCTCCGGTATCCGCGAATTCCTTGCCGGAGCGGCGAAACCGGTGCCGGACGACCGGTTGCGTGCCACCGTGTTCAAGATCGAACGCGGCCGCGCGCACGAGAAGATCGCCTACGTCCGGGTGTTCTCCGGCGAGATCGGCGCGCGGGACCACGTCCGATTCCATCGGCGGGGACCTGGCGGGACGGTCACGAAGGAGGCGAAGGTCAGCGCGGTGCACGTCTTCGAACTCGGCGACGAGACCGTCGAGGGCCGGGCGCGGGCCGGTCGGATCGCCAAGGTCACCGGGCTCAAGGAGATCCGGATCGGCGACCTCGTCGGCGTTCCCGACGGCGAGGACGGCGCCGCACGGTTTCCGCCGCCCGCCTTGGAAACCGTGGTCGGTCCAGCCACGCCCGCGGTGTTCGCGGCCTTGCAGGAGCTGGCGGAACAGGATCCGCTGATCACCGTCCGGCAGGACGACGAGACCCGCCGGATCTCGGTGCGGCTCTACGGCGAGGTGCAGAAGGAGATCATCGCGGAGACGCTCGCCGCTCAGCACGGCCTCGACGTCACGTTCAGCCTCACCCGGCCGGTCCGCGTCGAGCGGCCGGTCGGCACCGGGCATTCGGTGTGGTTCATCACGGAGAAACGGAACCCGTACTTCGCGACGCTCGGGCTTCGAGTCGGCCCCGGCGCACCCGGTTCCGGCCTGACCTTCGGCCTCGAGGTCGAACTCGGCTCCCTCCCGCTCGCCTTCCACAAGGCCATCGAGGAGACCGTCGACGCGACACTGCGAAACGGCCCGTCCGGCCGGGAGGTCATCGACTGTGTGGTGACCGTCACCCACACCGGCTACTTCAGCCCGGTCAGCGCGGCGGGTGACTTTCGCAAGATCACCCCGTTCGTGCTGGCAGAGGCCCTCCGGGAGGCGGGAACGGAGGTACTCGAACCGGCCAGCCGGATCGAGGTGGAACTGCCCGCCGACACGGTGACCGCGACGCTCTCCCGGCTCGTCGAACACGGCGGCACCGTCACCGGTTCGGTGACACAGGGCGACCGGGCCGAGCTGACGGGTGTGCTGCCCACGGGCGAGGTCGCCCGGTTCGAACAGCGGTTGCCCGGGCTCACCCGCGGCGAGGGCCTGATGAGCACCGAACCGGCGGGTCACCGGCCACGGGTTAGCCCGAATCGGTCAATGCCCGGCTAGCCGGAACGAGTACGTTCTTGGTGGTCGGCGAAATCCGCCGTCCGAGGGAAAGGGCCACGATGGATCAGTTTCGCGACACCGCTTCGGCGTTGCGGGAGCTCACCGAGTCGATGCGGCTCGACGAGCCCCGCGACGAGTTGCTGGAACGGGTGGCGAAGAAGGTGATCGGCCTGCTGCCGGGCGCGGACGCGGCCACGGTGACGCTGTACTCCGACGGCGAACCGAGCACCGTCGCCGCCACCGACGAGTCCGTGCTCCCCCTGGACAAGGCGCAGTACAGCGCCGACGAGGGGCCCTGCCTCAAGGCCGCCGAGAGCGGGACGATCGTCCGGACGCTGCTGGACGCCGACGCGGCCGCGCGCTGGCCGGACTTCACGACCACCGCCGAGCTGCTCGGCGTGCGGACCGCGCTGGCCTGCCCGTTGTTCGTCCCCGACGAGTCTCACTTCAAGCGGCGGGAGACCGAGCCGCTGACCGGCGCGCTCAACGTCTGGAGCTACCAGGAGAACGCCTTCGACCCGGTCGAGGCGGCCCTGGTCGCGATGTTCACCTCGGCGATCTCGGCGATCATCCTGACCGCGTCCCGCTGGGCCGCCGCCGAACGACAGGCGGAGACCCTGGTCGCCGCACTGGAGACCAGGGACGCCATCGCCACCGCGAAGGGGATCGTGATGGCGCGTCTGGAGCTGAACGCCGAGGAAGCCTTCCGCTGGCTCACCGAGGCGTCACAGCACACGAACCGCAAGATCCGGGAGATCTCGGTGCTGATCGCGGAAGACCCGGGAGCGGTTTTCGGCCGTTAGGACAGCGAAACCCGGCGGTTCTCGCGCGAGGACTCCAGGCCGGCTTCCGCGAGCCGGATGCCGCGCACGCCAGCCATGAAGTCGTAGGGATGCGGCGCGTCCTCCACGACGTGGCGGACGAACTGCTCCCACTGGGCGCGGAAACCGTTGCCGAAGTCCTCGTTGTCCGGCACTTCCTGCCACTGCGAACGGTACGACCGCGTCTCGGCGAGGTCCGGGTTCCACACCGGCTTCGGCGTGGCCTCCCTCGGCTGGATGACGCATTTGTGCAGGCCCGCGACGGCGCTGCCCTTGGTGCCGTCGACCTGGAACTCGACCAGTTCGTCGCGGTGGACCCGCACGCACCAGGACGAGTTGAGCTGGGCGATGATCCCGCCTTCGAGCTCGAAGATCGCGTACGCGGAGTCGTCGGCCGTCGCGGCGTACCGGTCGCCCTTCTCGTCGACGCGCTCCGGGATATGCGTGACGGCCTTCGCGGTCACGGCGTTGACGGCGCCGAAGAGGTTCTCCAGCACGTAGTTCCAGTGGCAGAACATGTCGACGACGATGCCGCCGCCGTCTTCGGCGCGGTAGTTCCAGCTGGGACGCTGTGCCGCCTGCCAGTCGCCCTCGAAGACCCAGTAGCCGAATTCGCCGCGCACCGACAGCACCTGGCCGAAGAAGCCGCTGTCCATCAGGCGCTTCAGCTTGAGCAGGCCGGGCAGGTACAGCTTGTCGTGGACGACGCCGTTCTTGACCCCGGCCGCTTCGGCGTGCCGTGCCAGCGCGAGCGCGCCTTCGACCGACTCCGCCACCGGCTTCTCGGTGTAGATGTGCTTTCCGGCGTCGATGGCACGGACGATCGACTTCTCGCGGACCGCCGTCAGCTGCGCGTCGAAGTAGAGCGGGAGGTCGTCGTCGCCGAGCGCGGCGTCGAGGTCGGTGGTCCAGCGGGTCAGGCCGTGCCGGGTGGCGATCTCTTCGAGCTTGTCCGCGTTGCGCCCCACCAGGACCGGCTCCAGCTGGACCCGCGAACCGTCGGCCAGCTCGACCCCGCCGGCCTCCCTGATCGCCAGGACCGAGCGCACCAGGTGCTGCCGATAGCCCATCCGCCCGGTGACGCCGTTCATCACGACGCCGAGTTTCCGCGTGGTCATCCGTTCTCCTTTGAAAGCGCTTTCCTGCCCACATCCTGAAAGCGCTTTCTCACCCTGTCAAGGCCGTTGCGAGGAAAGTCCCTCCGGCTCAGGAAGCCGGGTCGTAGGCGCGGACCGCGTCGAGGTACTCGGTGATGGCGTCCCGGTTGCGGAGCAGGCATTCGGCGCGCCGGGTCATCCGGTCGCGTTCGGCCTCCAGGGTTTCGAGCATCTCCGGGGTCGCGTCCGGGAAGTAGATCTGCCGGGGTTTGTCCAGGCACGGCAGGATCTGCTTGATGATCCTGGTCGGCAGCCCGGCGTCGAGCAGGCCGCGGACCTGGATGACCCGGTCGACCGACGATTCGGCGTAGTCGCGGTAGCCGTTGGCCAGCCGCTCCGAGACGATGAGACCCTGCTCTTCGTAGTACCGCAGCAGCCGGCGCGACGTGCCCGTCCGCTCCGACAACTCCCCGATCCGCATGTGCGCCACCTCACCCCGGCCGACTTGACCTTCACATCTATGTGACGGTTCGAGCATACGGAGCATGACTGCGAAACTCCCACTCGGCGCGCTGCTCGCGCTGACCACGGCGGCGTTCGTCACCGTCCTCACCGAAGCCCTGCCCGCGGGGGTGCTGCCCGCGATGAGCGCCGGGCTCGGCGTCAGCGAAGCGGCGACCGGGCAACTGGTGACGGTGTACGCGATCGGCACCGCGCTGACCGCGATTCCCCTGTCCGCGGCGACCGCGGGCTGGCGCCGCAAACGCCTGCTCCTGACCGGAGTCGCCGGGTTCGCCGTCGCCAACACGGTCACGGCGCTGTCCACGAACTATCCCCTGACCCTCGGCGCGCGGTTCGTCGCCGGGATCGCGGCGGGCGTGGTCTGGGCGCTGCTGGCCGGGTACGCCCGGCGGCTGGCGCCGGAACCGGTGCGGGGCAAGGCGATCGCCGTCGTGATGACCGGTATCCCGCTCGCGCTCTCGCTCGGCATCCCGGCAGGCACCTTCCTCGGCGGCCTCTTCGGCTGGCAGGTGACGTTCTCGCTCATGTCGGCGCTCGCGCTCGGCCTGCTCGGCTGGATCGCGCTGGCCGTCCCCGACTTCCCCGGGCAGGACAAGGGCGGCAGGCTCCCGGTGCGCGGGACGCTCGCCGTGCCCGGCGTCGCCGCGGTCCTGTTCGTGACGCTGACGTTCGTGCTGGCGCACAACATCCTCTACACCTACATCGCCACCTTCCTCGAACACGTGTCGATGGGCGGCTCGGTGGATCGGATCCTGCTGGTGTTCGGCCTGGCGTCGATGGTCAGCATCTGGCTCGTGGGTCTCTTCATCGACCGGCGGCTGCGTCCGCTGACCGTCGCCGGGACCCTTCTCGTAGCGCTCGGAGCGACGATTTTGGCGCTGCTGGGCGAAAATCCGGCACTGGTCTACGTCGCCGTGACCCTGTGGGGGCTCGGCTGGGGCGGGATCCCGACGCTGCTGCAGACCGCCGCCGCACAGGCCGGCGACAAGGGCGGCGCGGCGGATATCGCGCAGGCCATGCTGGTCACCCTGTGGAACGCGGCGATGGCGGGCGGCGGGATCGCCGGTGGCGTCCTTCTCGACGGCTTCGGCGCGGAGTCGTTCCCCTGGAGTGTCCTGGTGCTGCTCGTGCCGACGCTGGCCGTGGTGCTGGCGGCGCGGCGGCACGGGTTCACAGCGGCAGTTCCGGATGACTCCGGATCGCCTCGAGAACCAGGTCGACCGCGGCGCGAGGCGCGGACCCGCGCCTGATCGCCGCGGTGATGGAGCGGTCGACCGGCGTCGCGAGCTCACGGGTGGCGACGCGGTAGCGCCGGTCGACGGCGAGGCCGGGCAGGAGCGCGATCGAAAGCCCGGCCTCCACGTGCTGCAAGGTCATCATGTAGTTGCTGAACCGGGCGATCACGCGCGGCTCGAAACCGGCTTCACGGCAGAGCCTGGTGGCGAGATTGGCCATGTACGACTGGGGGACGTCGAACGCCCAGGGCTCGCTCGCGTAGGCGGCGAGGTCGGCGGGCCCGCGGCCCGCTGCCGGATGTCCGGGCGGGACGACCAGCACGATCGGGTCGGTCGCGAGCGGCACCAGGTCGATGTCGGGACCCAGCGGCTGCTCGACGAAGTCCGTGGTGGTGACGATGACGTCGGCGTCGCCGACGCGAAGCGCGGGCATGCTCACATGCGGTTCGAGTTCGAGGAGTTCGATCTGCAGGCGCGGATGCGTGCGCGCCAGCCGGTTCACCGCGGGGACGGCGATGGTGTGGATCGCGCTCTGGAAGGCGCCGAGACGGACGAGGCCAGCCGGGCCCTCAGCGAGGCCGCGCAACTCGGCCTCGACGGTGTCCATGTGGTCGAGGATCTCCCTCGCGCGGCGGGCCAGCATCCGCCCGGCCGGGGTCAGCCGGACGCGGCGGCCAGTGCGCTCCAGCAGCCGCGTGCGCGTCTCGGCCTCGAGGACCGCGAGCTGCTGGGACACGCTCGACGCGCTCAGGTTGGCCGCTTTCGCGACCGCGCGGACGGTGCCGAGCGTGTCCAGCCTGCTCAGCAGGCTGAGCCTCCAGGGGTTGAGCATGGGGCCATTGTTGTACGGATCGGCCGAACAGCACAGCCGGAATCGTGAGCTGGACGTGTCGCTCGAAGGCGACTTACCGTCGGGACATGGCTGCTCCGATCACCGACCTGTCCACCGCCGACCGTTTCTGGGTCGACGCCGACCGGCACCTCGTGCGCTACGCCGGGGCCGGCGATTTCACCCGCGAGATCATCGACCACGCCGCCGGGAGCTACCTGTTCACCGAATCCGGGCGGCGGATCCTCGACTTCACTTCGGGACAGATGAGCGCGATCCTCGGGCACTCGCATCCCGAGATCGTCGAGACCGTCCGACGGCAGATCGGCTCGCTCGACCATCTGTTCAGCGGGATGCTGAGCCGCCCCGTCGTCGACCTCGCGCGACGGCTGGCCGAGACTTTGCCGTCACCGCTGGAAAAGGCGCTGCTGCTGACCACCGGGGCGGAGTCGAACGAGGCCGCGATCCGGATGGCGAAACTCGTCACCGGGAAACACGAGATCGTGTCGTTCGCCCGGTCGTGGCACGGGATGACGCAAGCGGCCGCGAACGCGACCTACAGCGCGGGCCGGAAGGGCTACGGACCGACCGCGCCCGGCAACTTCGCCATTCCCGCGCCGAACTCCTATCGGCCGGATTTCCTTACTCCGGAAGGAGAACTGGACTGGAAACGGCAGCTGGACTTCGGGTTCGAGATGATCGACGCCCAGTCCGTCGGCAGCCTCGCGGCGTGCATCGTCGAACCGGTCCTCAGCTCGGGTGGGATCATCGAGCCGCCGGTGGGTTACTTCGCCGCTCTCCAGGAGAAGTGCCGCGAACGCGGGATGCTGCTGATCCTCGACGAGGCGCAGACCGGCTTGTGCCGCACGGGGAATTGGTACGCCTTCGAACGCGACGGCGTCGTCCCCGACATCCTCACGCTGTCCAAGACGCTGGGCGCCGGCCTCCCGCTCGCGGCGGTGATCACGAGCGCCGAGATCGAGCAAGAAGCGCACGACCGCGGCTACCTGTTCTTCACCACGCACGTCGCGGACCCGCTGGTGGCGGCCGTCGGGAACACCGTGCTCGACGTCCTCACCCGCGACCGGCTCGACGAACGCGCCACCGAACTGGGCGCCTTCCTCCGCCGGGGCCTCGACGACCTCGCCGCGCGTCATCCCGTCGTCGGCGACATCCGCGGACGGGGCCTGCTGGTCGGCGTGGAACTCGTCGTCGACCGGGCCACGAAACGCAGTTCCGACGAACTGGGCGCGCTGGTCACGCGGCGGTGTCTCGAACTGGGGCTGCACATGAACATCGTGCAGTTGCCGGGGATGGGCGGGGTCTTCCGGATCGCTCCCCCGCTGACCGCGACCGAGGACGAACTGGCGGAGGGGCTGGCCGTGCTGGACAAGGCGATCGGGGACGTCAGCACGTAGAGGCAAGTCGGTCGTGGGGCGCGCTGGTCGTGAGTGGCGTTTCGGGTTCTAACCCGAAACGCCACTCACGACCCACTGAACTCACGAAGCAACCGAGCGACCTCGCCCGGCCGCTCCAGGAACGGCGAGTGCCCGGCGTCCTCCACGACCTCCACGCGGGCGCCTGCCGCCGAGTACCGCGCGAAAGTCTTGTCACAGTCGTAAAACCGGTCCCGTCGCCCGAGAATCACCAGGCACGGCAACGACAGGGCCGCCAGTTGCGCATCGAGAGGACGAAACGCGAGCAGCCGCGCCCGTTCCACGAGGACCACCCGGGCCATCGCGGGCGCGGTGACGGCGTGATCGGCCAAGTCCTGCAAGGGATCGCCGAACCAGCCGCCTCGGCGGAACCGGGAAGCGAACCGCACCCACGGCCGATGAGCCACGAGCCGCACGAGCGCGCTGACCATCGGCAACAACACCGAACTGCCCGGCGGAAAAGACGCGTAGCTGTAGTCCGGCGCCTGTCCGATCAGGACCAGGGAACCGATTCGCGGGGAGACCGCGGCCAGCGCCAAGGCGACGTCCGCACCGAAGGAGTGACCGGCGACCAGGACATCCTCGAGGCCCAGCGCATCGAGGACACCGGCCACCATGCGCGCCTGCGACGCCGCGTCCAAACCCGCGGAACCACCGGTGCACCCGTGTCCCAGCAGATCCACCCGGATCACGTGATGGGTCGCGGCCAGGCCGAGCGTGAGCCGGTCGAACCAGTGGACCGACCCGCAATACCCGTGCAGCAACAACACCGGCGGCCCGGAACCGTCCTGCCGGACGTGGACGGCGACACCGTTCACGTCGAGGAGGTCACCGATGGGGAGGCGAGGCACATCCCCAAACTAACTCAGACCTGTGCGCTCTCCCTGCTGCGGGACAACAGGAACGCCGCGATCCCGGCGGGGAAGAACATGAGCACGCCGTAGACCCCGGCTGGCACGGCCATCGCCTTGTCGCCGAGCACGGAATACGCCACCGCGATCGCGAGCGTGGCGTTGTGGACGCCGATCTCCATGGCGGACGCGATCGACTGCCCGCGGTCCACCCGGAACAACCGGGGCACGTAGTACCCGATCGCGAGGCTGAGCACGGAAAGCGCCAGCGCCACCGGCCCGAGCGTCCAGATGTTGTCCGCCAGGGTCCGGAATTCCTGCGCGATCGCCGCCGCGATCACCAGGACGAGCACCACGGCCGAGCCGATCTTGACCGGTTTGCGCATCCGCTCGGCCCAGCCGGTGAACCGCGCCCGCACCGCCATCCCGATCACGACCGGGATCAGCACGATCGCGAACACCTGCACGAACTTCGCGGGCTGGAGCCCGACCGAGGCGCCGCCGTCGAGGAACTGGGCCATCGACAGGCCGACCACCAGCGGCAGGGTGAACACGGCGAGTACCGAGTTGATCGCCGTGAGCGTGACGTTGAGGGCGACGTCGCCACCGGCGAGGTGGCTGAACAGGTTCGCCGACGTCCCGCCCGGCGAGGCGACGAGCAGCATCATGCCGACCGCGAGCACGCCTTCGAGACCGAAGAGGACGATGAGGCCGACGCAGACCACGGGCAGCACGATCATCTGGCACACCAGCGCGATGACGGCGGCCTTCGGGTACTTCAGCACCCGCGTGAAGTCGCCGACGGTCAGGGTCAGGCCCAGCCCGAACATGACCAGTGCCAGCGCTACCGGCAGGAGGATGGAAAACATCGCCGAACCCATCGAGGGGCCTCCGTCCGATATGCCCTTTTCAGATCGGCAATCGTGTCAAGCGGCGTGACCGGGGTCAAGGCACCGACACCCAGCCGTGACCCCGCCCGATCGGCCTCGTAAGAGTTCGGTAACCGCCCGAACCGGGCGATCCGGACGGTTCGCACGGTTGAATGTCCCCATGAAACGCAAGCGGGTGCTCGCCGTGGTGGCGGTCGGACTGGTGGTGGCGGTGGCCGCGGGCCTCTACTGGTTCCAGCCGTGGAAGCTCTGGGTGAACGAAACGGTCCAGGAGGCCGCGCCCGTGGTCGCCCAGCCCACGGCTCAGCTCTCCGAAAGTGCCACGCCCGTCCCGAAAGAGCCCTCGGTCGTGGCCACCGGCACCTTGATCAGCCACGAGCACACGACCAGTGGCGACGTCCGGATCCTGCGCGCGGCCGATGGATCGCTGGTGCTGCGCCTGGAGAATCTCGACACGAGCAACGGACCGGATCTGCGGGTCTGGCTCACCGACGCGCCGGTCATCCCCGGCAAGGGCGGCTGGTTCGTGTTCGACGACGGCGCGTACGTGAGCGCCGGGAAACTCAAGGGCAACAAGGGAAGCCAGAACTACACACTGCCCGCGGGCACCGATCTGGCCCGCTATTCGAGTGTGACCATCTGGTGCGAACGGTTCAGCGTCTCCTTCGGCGCGGCCGCGCTTACCAAGGTTTAGGCGAGGCGGTCCACGGCGTACTCCATCTCCGCGCGGACGGCACGCAGATCGATCCCGCCGGGATCGATGATCGAGGCCACGGCGATCCCGCGCAGCTGCCCCACCAGCGCCGCCGCGTACGCGTCGGGGTCGCGGACGCCGGTGATGGAGCCGTCCGCGATCCCGGCGGCGACGGTCTGCGCGATGGCGAACCGGTACCGGCGATCGGCCTCGGTCATCGCCGACCGCACCGCGGGATCGCCGACGGTCGCGTCCGTCCAGAGCACCACGAACGCCCGGTTCAGCGGCGGCATGTCGGTGAGCAGCTCGAAGAAGATGTCCAGCAGGGCGCGCAGCATGTCCATCGGGCTCGGCGTCAGCCCGCCGGTCCGGGTGGCGACGGCGGCGCTGAAGACGTCGGCGAACTTCTCCGCGGCGAACTCGACGAGCCGCTGCACCAGCGTCTCCTTCGAGCCGAACAACTGGTAGACGACGCCGCTGGGATAACCGGTCCTGGCGCAGATCATGCCGATCTTGAGCCGGGCGAAACCGGCCTCGCCGATCAGGCGGGCGGCGGTGTCGAGAATCCGGGTCCGTGCGATCTCCTGGTCACGCTCGACCTGGTGCTCCTCCGCAGACGAGTCCACGGCGCGATCCTCCCATGACTTCCGGTTCGTCACCTGTCGACGCGGCGTTACGATCCGGACATGAGGATCGCCTTCGCCGCCGACGACCGGAACGCCACCACGGACGCCGTCCAGGCGTATCTCGCCGAAGCGGGCCACGAGGTCTCCCGCCCCGCGACGTCGGACGTCTGGCCGGAGCTCGGCGCGGCGGTGGGCAGGGCGGTCGCGGAAGGCGAGGCCGATTTCGGCGTGGTGATGTGCTGGACCGGGACGGGCACGGCCATCGCGGCCAACAAGGTCCCCGGGGTCCGCGCGGCACTGGCCTGGGACACCTGGATCGCCGCGGGCGCGCGCAAATGGAACGACGCCAACGTGCTGGCGCTGAGCCTGAAACGGCTGGCCCCCGACGTGGCCGTGGAAATCACCGACGTCTTCCTTTCCGGTGTCCTCCCTGACCCCGACGAATCGGCGAATATCGCCCGGCTCGGCGAGATGGACGAATTCCGCCGTTGACCGGCACCGAACCAGTGAACGGTTAACGCTGTCGAACGTATTAGGCCGTTCGCAGGAAAATCACCACTCTACGTAGTGATGCTTCCCATATTGGTCCAGACCACGTACCGTCTCCCGCAACAAAGCGTTTCCGCATGGAGGTGGTCGATGAAGACGCATCCCCGCCTGCCCGGCTCCGGCCGCGGCAACGCGATGTCGCCGATTTCCCTTTGACGAAATCATCTCCAAGATCATTTCCCTGCACCGGGTTGTAAGGAGTGAAATGTCGAGAAAAAGATGGCATCTGGTCGGCCTGTTCACGGCCGTGGCGGCGCTGGCGGTCGGTCTGGTGACCGTGCCGGCGAACGCGGCGGGCGGGGTCGGAGCCACCCTGACCAAGGGGTCGGACTGGGGCTCCGGCTGGGAAGGCAAGTACACGATCACGAACAACTCGGGATCGAGCCTGTCCACCTGGACGGTCGAGTTCGATCTCGCGGCGGGGCACTCGATCGCTTCGCTGTGGGACGGCAGCTACACCGTCTCCGGCCAGCACGTGACCGTCAAGAACACCTGGAACGGCAACCTTTCCAACGGCGGTTCCACCAGCTTCGGCTTCAACGTCAAGTACTCCGGCGCCTACACCGCGCCCGCCAACTGCAAGATCAACGGCGGCTCCTGCGACCCGGGCGGCGGTAACCCGACCACGACGCCGACCACCCCGACCACCACGACGTCCAATCCCCCGACGTCGACCAGCACGAGCAACCCGCCGACCACCACGACTTCGAACCCGAACCCGGGCGCGAAGAAGAACCTCGGCTACTTCGTGCAGTGGGGCGTCTACGGCCGCAACTACCACGTGAAGAACATCCACACTTCCGGTTCCGCGGCGAAGCTGACGCATATCAACTACGCGTTCGGCAACGTCACCAACGGTTCCTGCACCGCGAACGACGACACCTACGCCGACTACGACAAGTTCTACGACGCCGCGTCCAGTGTGGACGGTGTCGCGGACTCGTGGGACGCCGGTTCGCTGCGCGGTAACTTCAACCAGCTGCGCAAGCTGAAGAAGATGTACCCCGGCCTGAAGGTGCTGTGGTCGTTCGGCGGCTGGACCTGGTCCGGCGGCTTCGGCCAGGCTTCGAAGAACCCGGCCGCGTTCGCGGAATCCTGCTACAAGCTGATCAAGGACCCGCGCTGGGCCGACGTCTTCGACGGTATCGACATCGACTGGGAGTACCCGAACGCCTGCGGTCTGACCTGTGACACCAGCGGTCCCGCCGCGATCAAGAACGTGGCACAGGCGCTGCGCACCAAGTTCGGCTCCTCGTTCCTGGTCACCGCCGCGATCACCGCGGACGCCAGCAGCGGCGGCAAGATCGACGCCGCCGACTACGGCCCCGCGTCGGCGTACTTCGACTGGTACAACGTCATGACGTACGACTTCTTCGGCGCCTGGGCGGCGCAGGGACCGACGGCCCCGCACTCGCCGCTGACGTCGTACCCCGGCATCCCGCAGCAGGGCTTCAACTCCGACGAGGCCATCCAGAAGCTCAAGGCCAAGGGTGTCCCGGCGAGCAAACTGTTGCTGGGTATCGGTTTCTACGGCCGAGGCTGGACCGGCGTCACCCAGGACGCCCCGGGCGGCACCGCGACCGGCGCGGCACCGGGTACCTACGAGGCGGGTATCGAGGACTACAAGATCCTCAAGAACAGCTGCCCGTCGACCGGCACGATCGCGGGCACCGCGTACGCGAAGTGCGGCAACAACTGGTGGAGCTACGACACTCCCGCGACCATCAACGGAAAGATGGGCTGGACCAAGAACCAGGGTCTCGGCGGCGCGTTCTTCTGGGAGCTCAGTGGTGACACCTCCAACGGCGAGCTCGTCACGGCCATGCGCAACGGCCTGAACTGAGGAGTTTGACAGTGGGCAAGCGGACTTGGATCCAGGCCATCGGCCTGGCCGCCGCTGCCGCAACGGCCGGCGTGGTCCTCGTGATCGCGCCGGCCTCCGCGGCCGGCGGCGTCGGCGCCGCCTTCAGCAAGGGTTCCGATTGGGGCTCCGGCTGGGAAGGCAAGTACACGATCAGCAACAACTCGGGATCGAGCCTTCCCACGTGGACGGTCGAATTCGACCTCCCCGCGGGGCACTCGATCGCTTCGCTGTGGGACGGCAGCTACTCGGTCTCCGGCCAGCACGTGACCGTCAAGAACACCTGGAACGGCAACCTTTCCAACGGCGGTTCCACCAGCTTCGGCTTCAACGTCAAATACTCCGGGGGCTACGTCGCCCCGGCGAACTGCAAGATCAACGGTGGTTCGTGCGATCCGGGCGGCGGCGGTCCGACCACGACGCCGACCACGCCCACCACCACCTCTCCGACGACGACCACGAGCAACCCGCCGCTGCCCGGCGGCCGTGGCGCACCGTATCTCTACATGGGCTGGGGCAGCCCGCCGAACCCGCAGACGGTCATGAACGCGACCGGGATCAAATGGTTCACGATGGCGTTCATCCTTTCCTCCGGTGGCTGCAACCCCGCCTGGGACGGCAGCCGTCCGCTGCAGGGCGGCGTCGACGCGAACGCGATCGCGCAGATCAAGGCCGCGGGCGGGCAGATCGTGCCGTCCTTCGGCGGGTGGAGCGGCAACAAGCTCGGCCCGAACTGCTCGACGCCGGAAGCGCTCGCCGGGGCCTACCAGAAGGTGATCGACGCCTACGGTCTCAAGGCGATCGACATCGACATCGAGAACACCGACGAGTTCGAGAACGCGGTCGTGCAGGACCGCGTGCTGAACGCGCTGAAAATCGTGAAGGCGAACAACCCCGGTATCCAGACCATCCTCACCTTCGGCACGACGACCAGCGGCCCGAACTCCTGGGGCAACCGGCTCATCGACCAGTCGAAGGCACTGAACGCCGGGATCGACGTCTACACGATCATGCCGTTCGATTTCGGTGGTGGCGCGGACATGTACGGCAACACGATCCGGGCGGCGAACGGCTTGCGAGACAAGCTGAAGTCGACGTTCGGGTGGAACGACGCCACGGCGTACGGCCACCTCGGCATCAGCGGCATGAACGGTCTTTCGGACCAGCGCGAACTGACGAGTCTCGACACCTGGACGCGGATCACCGACTGGTCCAAGACCAACAAGATCGCCAGGCTCGCGTTCTGGTCGACCAACCGCGACCGCGGCTGCCCGAACGGCGGGGTCGCCGAGAACTGCAGTGGTATCGCACAGAACGACTGGGACTTCACGCGGATCACCGCGGCTTTCTGACGTCCCCTTCGAACCGCGGGCCCGCACCGATGCTGCACGGTGCGGGCCCGCTCCTTTCGCCCGCGTTTCGTCCTCTGGATGCGGTCCTCGTCGGTTGTCGCGGCAGTGGCCGTGTCCCGTTGTGAGCGTGTCGCGTTGCGGCGGCGCTGTTCGGTGGTCAGCGGCATGATGTGCTCTCCTGCATCGCGGTCTGCGGAAACGTGGCAGAGTTCTGGGCCAGTTGGCGGCCGATGATCGGTCTCTCTGCGTCGGCCGTCCACGAGGTCGTGATCATGGAATATCGTGCCGGTCATGACCACGGATGACTGGTTGGCCGACACCCGAACCTCTTATGACACGGTCGCGGTCAGCTATGCCGCCCAAGTGCGCGGCGCCCTCGCCGGACACCAGTACCTGCGCGCGGCTCTGGCGTTGTTCGCCGACAGCGTGCGGATCGCTGGCGGCGGGCCGGTCGCGGACGTGGGCTGCGGCCCCGGTGAAGTCACCGCCCACCTGCATGAGCTCGGTGTCGACGCCTTCGGTGTCGACCTCTCCCCTGGGATGATCGACGTGGCCCGGCGCGACCACCCCGGCCTGCGGTTCGAGGTGGGCTCGATGACGGACCTGGACCTCCCCGCCGCTTCGGTGGCCGGCCTGCTCGCCTGGCAGTCGTTGATCCACATCCCTGACGACGATGTGCCGACTGTGTTCGGGCACTTCCACCGAGCATTGCGTCTCGGCGGACCGCTGCAGCTCCTGTTTCACGTCGGCGACGAGTCGCGGTTGAAGACGGAGGGCTATGGCGGTCACCCGATGAAGGTCCATGTCCACCGCCGTCAGCCTGACCAGGTGGCATCCTGGCTGCGCGATGCCGGATTCGTGGTCGAGGCTCAGATGCTGCTCGACCCGGATGCGAAAGCTCAGCAAGCGATTCTTTTCGCACGCAGTAAGTCCTGACTTCTGCATATGTCGGGCTCGCCAGTCGGAACCGGAGGACATGCGGGTGTCCTCCCAGCGGTGCTGGTGGCCTCGTCGATGCTGTCGAGCACTCGTTGGACACGGTCGTGCTCGCGCCGAAGCCGGGTCTTCTCCCCCGTGGGGACTCGGGGGTTGCCGAGGAACGCGGAGTAGGTTCTCGATTCGCCGGTCGGTGTCCAGCACCGTCGGCTCGGCCGGTGCGCTGTCCCGCAGCGCGTTGTCGATGTGGGCGACACGGCTGCCGGGGCGCACGGGCCGAGCCGGTCCCGAGGCCCGCAAGCCCTGAAATACGTGAAGGCCCCCTTCACTGCGTCTAGCGCAATGAAGGGGGCCTTCACGTACTTACAACCGCCGCATTCAGTCCTCTGAATGCTGTCAGGGCAGAGCGTTCAGGAACGGCTCGTGGGCGTTCTGGAACTCCCATCCGTAGTACCGGTCCCAGTTGATCGACCACGTCATCAGCCCGCGCAACGCCGGCGAGGCACCGCCACGCAGGGAATACGACCCGCAGCCGGAGTTCTTCACCAGGCAGTTCAGCGCCGAATGCACGGCCGCCGGAGCGGTGTGCCCGTTGCCCGCGCTCACCGCGGCGGGCAGGCCGAACGCGATCTGGTCCTCACGCAGCCCCGGGAACCGGAATCCGGTCGAGGACACCGTGAAACCCGCCTTGATCATGTCGGTCATCGCGATGTGGAAGTCCGCGCCGCCCATGAAGTGGTACTGGTTGTCCAACCCCATCACCGGCCCGGAGTTGTAATCCTGGACGTGCAGCACGGTCAGCGCGTCCCGCATCGCATGGATCACCGGGAGGTACGAGCCCGTCCGGTTGTCGGCGCCGCCGAGGCCGCCGTAGTACTGGTATCCGGTCTGCACGAAGAACGTCTCCGGCGCCATCGTCAGCACGAATCCCGCACCATAGCGGGCTTTCAACGTCTT
Source organism: Amycolatopsis roodepoortensis (assembly GCF_024628825.1). Classification (NCBI taxonomy): domain Bacteria; kingdom Bacillati; phylum Actinomycetota; class Actinomycetes; order Pseudonocardiales; family Pseudonocardiaceae; genus Amycolatopsis; species Amycolatopsis roodepoortensis. Next base: position 7,039,391 of record NZ_CP102415.1, on the reverse strand, counting down.
CAGCGCCGAAATGAGATTGACGATCACCGGCGTCGTCGGATTGCGGAAGTCGTTGTCGCCCGGGTTGAGGTACAGCGAGTGCCCCTCGAAGTCGATGTCGAGCCCGTTCAGCCCGTACCGGTCGATGATCGCGGACACCGAGCTGACGAAGGCGTCACGCGCCGCGGTCGTGGTCAGCTGCACCTGGCCGTTCTGGCCGCCGATGGAGATCAGCACCTTCTTGCCCTGCGCCTGCTTCGCGCGGATCGCGGCGATGAAGTCCGCGTCGCTTTCCACCGTCGGGCATTCCGCGACCGGGCACCGCGTGAAGCGGATGTCGCCGGAGGTCACCGAGGTCGGTTCACCGAAGGCCAGGTTGACGATGTCCCACGCCGCCGGGACGTCGGCCATCCGCGTGTAGCCGGAACCGTTGGCGAAACTCGCGTGCAGGTAGCCGATCAGCGCGTGCTTCGGCAGGCCGGAGTCGACGCAGCCCGAGGTCGTGGCGCCCGCCTCCGAGGTCTTGGGCGATTCGCCCGCGCTGTTGTACGCGGCCACCGAATAGCTGTGCGACGAACAGGCGGTCAGCCCCGAGATCGTCGCCGAGGTCCCGGTCACCGTCGCGACCACCTTGCCCGCCTCGTACACGCGGTAGCCGGTCACCGTCCCCGCCGAGGCGCCCCACGAGAGCGCGATCGACGAGCTCGTCACCGTGCCCACGGCCGGATTCCCCGGTGCGGGCGGCGCGCCGGGGGTGCCACCGCCGGGTCCGTCGAGGCTGATGTCGTCCGCGTAGTAGGTGCCCGACCCGTACCAGCCGTGGACGTACACCTCCGCCGTCGTCTGCGTGGCCGACGTCGTGAACGAAAGCGACAACTGCGTGTACGAGGTCGCCGCAGTCCAGGTCGAGGGCCCGCCCGTGACGCCGAGGTACACGGGGTTCCCGTTCACCCAGGCGGAGACCGCGTAGGTCGTGTTCGGCTGGACGGATACCGTCTGTGCGCATTTCCCGATCGTCGAGCCGGGCGTGACCGAAACGGCGTAACCGCCCGAACGGACCGGCGTGGTCACGGTCGCGCCCGCCGCGCAGGACCAGCCGGACGTCGAACCCGCCTCGAACCCGGGATTGAGGAGCAGGTTGGCCGCGCTCGCGGTGCCGCCGCCGGTGACCAGGCCGGTGAAGACGAGCACCAAAACGGCCAGAAATGCCAAGGATCTGGAACGCCTCATCGCGATTCCTCCGTGAAAGGGCGGCCTGCCGCCGCACTGGGCTAATTGTCTAGACCAATCCGGAGAAAGTCCATACCCCCGGCGGCACCAGGGTCCAAAGACCCGACTACTCCGGGCTGCTGGACCGGTGTGACGCGGGGGCGCGCTCCGTAACGTCGGAAGGGCCAAACAGGGCTGGGGGCTTCCGGGAGGTGGGGACGATGGGACCGAGAACGGCAGAATCGGCGTGACCGCCGTGTCAGAAGCCGTGCGCCCGACATATCAGCCCCGCCCGGGAGAACCGGACGGCGAGCTGATCCGTGCGGCGATCAGCGGCGACCGGCGGGCCGTCGGCAGGCTGCTGGCGCTCCTGCGGCCGATCGTGTTCCGCTACTGCGCGGGCAGGCTGGGCGGGACGATACGCGGCGTCTCCAACGCCGAAGACTGCGCCCAGGAAGTCCTGATGGCCGTCCTCGTCGCCCTGCCGCGCTACAGTTACCAGGACAACAGCTTCCTGCCGTACGTCTTCGGGATCGCTTCGCACAAGGTCGCCGACGTCCGCCGCAACTTGGCCCGCGACCCGTCCGCGCCGGTGCCCGATCCCGAGCCCGAACAGGACGGACCGTGGAATCCGACGTTCGAGGAGGTCGAGAAGGCCGATCGCCGCCGCCGGTTGTCGCGGCTGTTCGAGGTCCTTTCGGCGAAACAACGCGACGTGCTGGTGTTGCGCGTGATCCACGGGTACAGCGCCGAAGAGACGGCCGGCGCGCTGGGTATGGCGAGCGCGGGCGCGGTCCGCGTCACCCAGCACCGGGCCCTCAACGAACTGCGCCGGGTACTGCGCGAGAACCCCGATTTCGCCGGCGGGTTCACGTTCTTCTAGGAAGTGGGCTTACGGCGTTGCGTGGCGTAGACGGCGGCGGCCGTGCGGCGTTCGAAACCGAGCTTGTGCAGCAGGGACGACACGTAGTTCTTGACCGTCTTCTCCGCCAGGTACAGCTTTTCCGCGATCTGGCGGTTGGTCAGCCCGTCGGCGATGTGATCGAGCACCCGCCGCTCCTGCGGGCTCAGCTGTTCGTACCGCGGGTCCGGGAGGTCGCTCTCCCCGCGCAGCCGGTTCATCACCGAGGCCGTCAGCGTGCTGTCGAGGAGCGATCCGCCCGCGGCGACCGTGCGGACCGCCTTGACGAGCGCGGCACCGGAAACCTGCTTGAGCATGTACCCGGCCGCGCCGGCCATGATCGCGCCGAACAACGCGTCGTCGTCCGAATAGGACGTCAGCATCAGGCAGGCGGGCGGCGGGTCGATCGATGCCCGGATCTCCCGGCAGACACTGACCCCCTCGCCGTCCGGGAGCCGGACGTCGAGCACCGCGACCTGCGGTTTGACCGCAGGGATCCGCACGTACGCCTCGGCGGCCGTGGACGCTTCGCCGACCACGGTGAGATCGTCTTCGGCCTCGAAGACCGTCTTCAATCCGGTGCGGACGAGTTCGTGATCGTCCAGCAGGAACACCGAAATCGTCATCGCACACTCCCCTGTCGGGCCGGCAGCTCCACCGACCAGTCGAGCTTCGTCCCGCCTTCCGGCGCCGCTTCGACGGCGAACGAGCCGTTCCAGCGGGCCGCGCGTTCGGCCAGGTTCGCCACACCGCTGCGGTGGCCGGGTTCGGCGGGCATGCCGACGCCGTCGTCCACCACCGAGAGTTTCAGCCACCGGCCGTCGCGGTCGACGGAGACGTCGACCGCGACCGCCGTCGCTTCGGCGTGTCTGACCACATTGGACAGTGCTTCGCGCAGGGTCGCGATGAGGTCGGAGCGGACCGTGTCCGGCACCGCCGAGTCGAGCGGCCCGTCGAAGCCGACCCGGGGTTCGGACGCGCAGCCCGCGTCCAGCGCGACCCGCAGCAGCTCCGATCTGAGGCTGCCCTGCGCCTCCGCCGGCTCCTGCAGCGAGAAGATGCTGTTGCGGATCTCGCGGATCGTGCGGTCGATCTCGTGCGCGAAGCCGGTCACGCGGTCGGCGACGGCGGGTTCGCCCGCGAGCCTGCCGAGCCCCTCCAGGCCGAGCCCGATCGCGAACAGCCGCTGGATCACCAGGTCGTGCAGGTCGCGGGCGATCCGGTCGCGGTCTTCGAAGACGGCGAGCCGCTGCCTGTCCTGCTGCGCGCGGGCGAACTCGACCGCGAGCGCGGCGTGCGCGGCGAAGGTCTCGGCGAGCTGGACGTCGTAGGCGGAGAACGGGGTCTTGTCGCGGAACTTCGCCACCAGCAGGACGCCGAGCTTCTCCTCGCCGACGATCAACGGGACGGCGACCGTGGAATCGAGATCCTTGATCATCGCGGGCAACGTGACGCCGCGGCCACCCTGGTGCTCGATCACCTTGTCGCCATACTCCCGGACCACGACGGGTTTGCCGCTCGTGTACGCCAGCCCGGTCGCGGTGCCCTCGGTCGGCACGGTGACCCCGGCGATCCGGTCGGCGTCCGGCCCCGGCGGCTCGACGATCTCGAAGACCAGCATCCCGTCACCGCGCGGACGGGCGACCGCGCCCGCCGAACCGCCGGCGACGACGCGGGCGCGTTCGGCGATGAGGCGGAGGGTCGCGGTCAGATCCTGGTCGGCCAGGAGCGCGCCGGTGACGTGGTAGGAGGCTTCGAGCCAGCGCTCGCGCCGCTGCACCTGGTCGAACAGGGCGGCGTTCTCGATCACCACACCGGCCGCCGCGGTGAGCGCGACGAGCAGGTCGTCCTCGGTTTCGGTGAAGTCCTCGCCGTCCGGTTTGCGGGCGAGGTACAGCAGCCCGAAGATGCGGCCGCGCATACGGATCGGCACCACCCGGGCCTCGTCCTCGGACGGCGGCCGCTCCCAGGCGTCACCGAAGCGGATGAACTCGTCCGAATCGAGCACGCTCAGCGCGCCGAACGGCGCACCGGTCAGGTCGCAAGCCGATTCGACCAGGCGCCGCAGTACGTCGGAGAGGCTGAGATCGTGGGCGATCCCGGCCACGGCGTCCAGAATCCTGGGCGCTTTGGCGTCGCTCGCCGCACTCACCCGCCGCACTGGCGTCACCGTCCCGGAGTAACTCCCCGGGCAGTGGGGTCAGGAATGACAGACGCGCCCGGATCGCTCATCTGGTGCGTCGATCACGGACAGTGCTTCGTTACCGCGAGCGCCGAGGATCCTCCGTCCGGTCACCGACTCGATCGGGATCCGGAGGTAGCGGGAGTCGGCCTGACCAGTCCAGCAGCCCAGCGGCAGCGTCTCGAGCTCGGCGATCACGATCGGATCACGCACCTCGGAGGCGCGGCCGACGACGGTGACGAACCAGCCCGTCCCCAGGTCCTTGGCGAACTCGTCGACGGCGAACGCCACCACGCTGTCGAGGATCCCGGCGAACAACGCGCTCTGCGCCGGGGTCCGCACCACGATCGCGCCGTGGTGGAGCGCGAACCGCGCGGGCTGGATCGCCGGCATGGCGCGCGAAGTGAACACCACCCGGCCGAGCCCGGCGCCCGCGAGCAGCGCCAGGCACTGCTCGCGGCCGAGCGTCTCGAGACCCAAGGAGTCGGACATCGGCATCCCCGCGTTCTCGTCGTGTGGTTCGTCGAGATCCACGGTCCCCGGCTTACCGACTCGCCGGTAGGGCCGATGGACCCGGCCCGTGCGGGGGATGCGGCGAGGTTGCGAAAGCCACTTTCGCACCGTTGAAGGTTGTGAAAGTGGCTTTCGCAACGCGTTTTGCCAGGTTGGCCGCACAGCCGAGCCGGGCCGCGGTGACCGACCGGGCACGACCACCGAAACCTGAGCGCCCCTACGCCTTGGGCGACAGCAGCACCACGGGGATCTCCCGGTCGGTCTTGGTCTGGTACTGCGCGTAGTTCTTGTAGTCCGCGGTGATCTTGGGCCACAGCCGCGCGCGCTGCTCGGCGTCGGCCACGGTCGCGACCATCGGCTTCGCGCTCTCGCCCTTCAGGGTGACCTGGACGTCGGGGTTGTCGCGGAGGTTGAGAAACCACGCCGGGTGCTGGTCGTCGCCGCCGCGGGAGGCGACGATGACGTACGCGTCGCCCTCGCGCAGCGGCGAAGTCAGCAGGACGGTGCGCGGCTGGCCGGATTTGCGGCCGATGGTGGTCAGTTCCAGGACGGTCATCCCGGCGACCTGCCAGCCGGCGCGGCCGCCGCTGACCTTCTGGATGACGCGGTGGACGGCGTTCATGGTCTTCAAGGCGAAATCGGAGGGCATGCGGAGAAGGCTACTCCGCTTTCGTCGCGACTTCGATTCCGTCCAGGATGACCCTCAGCGAGAACTCGAAGGCCTCCCTCGCCTCCTGCTCCAGATAGGACACCGTCTCGTCCTCCATCCGGAACGCGTGCTCGCTCTCCATCCAGGTCAGCGTCGGGAAACGCTCGGCGAAGTCCGGCGAGACCTCCTTCAGGTGCGCGGAGCGCGCGTACCACCACTCTTCGTCGGACTGCCCCGTCGCCTTCTCGGCCAGCCGCGCCTCCGAGGCCGTCCTGGCCGGCTCGCGCACACACGAGTACAGCGCGCTGACCAGCCGCCGCAGCGCCGTCGGGCGCAATCCGGTCCGGCGCAGGATCTTCACCAGCGCCTCGAGGACGACGTACTCGTTCGGCCCGAGCACCGGCCGCGCCTGCGAGACCTGCAGGACCCAGGGGTGCCGGAGATAGAAGTCCCAGAGATCCTCGGCCCAGCGCGCGGCGTCAGCCCGCCAGCCGTCATCGTCGTAAGTGGCCGAAAGCTCGGCGAGAGCCGTGTCGTACATGAGGTCGACGAGTTCGCTCTTGCTCGGGACGTAGGTGTAGAGCGCCATGGCCGTCCGGCCGAGCCGGTCGCCAACGGCCCGCATCGAGAGCCCCGTCATGCCTTCGGCGTCCGCGATGGCGATGGCGGTTTCGACGATCAGCTCCACCGAAAGCCCCGGTTTGGGGCCGGGCCGCTCGGCGTCCGGCGACTCGGTCCGCCACAGCAGTGCCATCGACCGCCGGGGGTCCCCCTGCGCCGCGTAGACGACCACTTGCCAACTCCTTACAGCATAAACTAACCTCTGCTACCCTCACTTTACAGGCTAAAGAGTTCCAACCAGGGGAGAGCCATGCCTTCGGCCGCCGACAGCCACGACATGATCCAGGTGCGCGGAGCCAGAGAGAACAACCTCGCCGACGTCTCGGTCGACATCCCCAAACGCCGCCTCACCGTCTTCACCGGTGTTTCGGGCTCGGGGAAGTCGTCCTTGGTGTTCGGCACCATCGCCGCGGAGTCGCAGCGGCTGATCAACGAGACCTACACCGCGTTCATCCAGTCCTTCATGGCCCCGGTCGGACGGCCGGACGTGGACGCGCTGCGGAACCTGAGCGCCGCGATCGTCGTCGACCAGGAGCGGATGGGCGCCAATTCCCGGTCCACGGTCGGCACCGCGACCGACGCGCACACGATGCTGCGGATCGTCTTCAGCAGGCTGGGAACACCGCACGTAGGGACGTCGGGCGCGTTCAGCTTCAACCTGCCCGAGGGGATGTGCCCCGAATGCGAGGGGCTGGGCAAAGTCTCCAGCATCGACGTCGACCAGCTAGTCGACAAAGAGCTTTCGCTCGACGAAGGGGCGATCACCGTCCCGAACTTCACACCCGGCAGCTGGTACTGGAAGGGGCTGGCGGAATCCGGTTTCGTCGATCCCGCGGTCAAGCTGAAGGACTACACCCCGCAGCAGTGGGAAGACTTCATGCACAAACCCGCCACCAAGATGAAGCTCGGCGGGATGAACACCACCTACGAAGGCCTTCTCGTGAAGGTGCAACGGCTGTTCCTGTCGAAGGACAAGGAAGCGACGCAGCCGCACATCCGGGCCTTCGTGGACCGGGCGATCACCTTCCGGCAGTGCCCGTCGTGTGAAGGCGCGCGGCTCAACCAGGCGGCGCTGTCCTCGAAGATCGAGGGACTGAACATCGCCGACTGCTCGTCGATGCAGATCAGCGACCTGGCCGACTTCCTCCGCAAGATCGACGATCCGTCGGTCGGGCCGCTGATGCAGACCCTGCGCGAAACCCTCGACTCGCTCGTGGAGATCGGCCTCGGCTACCTGAGCCTCGACCGCGAGTCCGGCACGCTGTCCGGCGGCGAGGCGCAGCGCGTGAAGATGGTGCGGCACCTGGGTTCCAGCCTCACCGACGTCACCTACGTCTTCGACGAGCCGACCGTCGGGCTGCACCCGCACGACATCCAGCGCATGAACGGTCTCCTGCTTCTCTTGAAGGACAAGGGGAACACCGTGCTCGTCGTCGAGCACAAACCGGAGACGATCGAGATCGCCGACCACGTCGTCGACCTCGGCCCCGGCGCCGGGCCGAACGGCGGGCGGATCTGCTACACCGGCGACGTCGCCGGACTGCGCGCGTCCGGCACGCTGACCGGGCGGCACCTCGACCACCGGGCGCGGTTGCGCACCGACGTCCGCGTGGCCACCGGGCAGATCCCGATCCGGAACGCGACCCGGCACAACCTGCGCGGGGTGGACGTCGACATCCCGCTGGGCGTGCTGACCGTGGTCACCGGCGTCGCCGGATCCGGCAAGAGCTCGCTCATCCACGGCTCACTGTCCACAAGGGACGACGTGGTGGTGCTCGACCAGTCGGCCATCCGCGGTTCTCGGCGCAGCAACCCGGCTACCTACACCGGCCTGCTCGACCCGATCCGCACCGCCTTCGCCAAGGCCAACGGCGTCAAGGCGGCCCTGTTCAGCGCGAACTCCGAAGGCGCTTGCCCGAAGTGCAAGGGCATCGGGCTGATCTACACCGACCTGGCGATGATGGCCGGTGTGGCGACCGTCTGCGAGGAATGCGAAGGCAAGCGGTTCACCGCCGAAGTGCTGACATACAAGCTGCGGGGCAAGGACATCAGCGAGGTCCTCGCGATGCCGGTCGCCGAGGCGCGCGAGTTCTTCCCGTCCGGGCAGGCACGGACGATCCTGGACCGGCTCGCCGACGTCGGCCTCGGCTACCTCGGGCTCGGGCAGCCGCTCACGACGCTGTCCGGCGGGGAACGGCAGCGGATCAAACTGGCCATCCGGATGGCGGAGAAGTCCGCGACCTACGTCCTCGACGAACCGACCACCGGCCTGCACCTCGCCGACGTCGATCAGCTGCTCGGCCTGCTGGACCGGCTCGTCGACGACGGGAACACGGTGGTGGTGATCGAACATCACCAGGCGGTGATGGCGCACGCGGACTGGATCGTGGATCTCGGGCCGGGCGCCGGCTCGGAAGGCGGCCAGGTGGTGTTCACGGGGACTCCGGCGGATCTGGTCGCCTCCGGTGACACGCTCACGGCACGGCACCTTCGCGCTTACGTGGGCCAGTAGCGCGTGCTGTCGTAGGTGATCTGAGTGGCGTGTTGCGAAAGCCACTTTCGCAACGTTGAAGGTTGCGAAAGTGGCTTTCGCAACGCCGGCGGAGATGCTCACGACACCCGGGACCGGCGCCGAACCGCTTCACGAACGGCCACCGCACCGATAAGCCCCAGTACCCCCAAAGCGACTCCCGACGTCACCATCTCCACCGGCGAGGCCGCCAGCGGCGAAACCCCCGCGACCGATTCCAGCCCCACCACCGCGGTCAGCACCGAATAGGCACCGATCGCCACCCACACCAGCCGCACGCGCCGCCGTTCCATCCACTCCGCGAACCGCAGCAGCCAGGCCAGCCCCGGCACGATCAGGATCGCGTGCATCGCCACCGCGTGCAGCGGCTTCAGCGCACCGGCGGTGGTGTACGCGGCCTGCGGGTTCCCGCCCCGCGCCTCGGCGACGCCGCTCGCGATCATCGCCGCGCCGGCGCCCAGCGCCACCAGCAGCGCGACGAGCCCGAACCGCACCGCGAGCCGCATGCTCGCCGACGTCTCCCCGTCGCCGCGCAGAGCCGCGCCCATGAAGGAGACCGCCGTCAGGATGATGACGCCGCCACCTGCCGCGAGCGTCGTCGAGACGGCGTTGTCGAAGCCCGTCTCGAAGTTGAAATGCGACGGCACCCCGCGCCAGGCCTGCATGCTCACGAGCAACGTCTCGACGACGCTCGCGCCGGTGAAGACGCCGAGCAGCACGTTCCGCACACGTGGCCGCACCGCGACGTACGACGTCGCCCAGGCGACGGTGATCAGCGTCAGGCCGAAAGACAGGCCGAACGTGACCGCCTTCCGCATCGACACCGGCCCGGTCCACGAACCGCCGGACGCGATCAGCACGACCGCGTGCCCGAGACCGCTGAGGAACAGGAGCGCCCCGGTCGCGTAGGCGACGCGTTCGATCGTCCGTGACTTCATGCCGAAGAGTGTCTTCCGCGGCTGGACGAAAAGCGTCGGCCGTGAAGCGACACCGCGCGTACGCCCGCCTACGTACCTGAGACGTCCTCAGCGAAGACGGCGGTAGAGACCAATGGGCTGTTACTCTGGCCGACATCATGCCCCGCATCCTTGTCCGCGTCGCCGCGCTGATCGCCGTTCTCGCCCTCCTCTTCGGTGTGCCGTGGTGGACGATCGTCGGCTCCCCCGAGCTCCCGGCCGCGCTCGAAGTCCTCGGCACGATCGTGTTCGCCGCCGCCGCCCTCGCCGTGCCCGCGTGCATGGTCCTCGGCCACGGCCCGTGGCAGCGTGATCTCGCGGCGAAGGTCGGCGACCTCTCCCTCGGGCTGATCTGGCTGCTGTTCTCCTTGTCGGTGCTCGGAAACGTGCTGCGGCTCGTTCTCGCGGTGTCCGGAGTGGACAGTGCGGCGGGAATCGTGTCCGGCGTCGTCTTGGTCGCCTTCGCGGCGCTGGCGGCGTACGGGATGTTCGAGGCGCGACGCGTGCCGAGGCTCAAGGAACTCGACGTCATGCTCCCCCGCCTCGGCGCGGGTCTCGACGGTCTCCGCTTCGCGATCATCACCGACACCCACTTCGGCCCGCTGAACCGGACGACGTGGTCGGAGAAGGTCGTCGAAGTGGTGAACGAGCTCGACGCCGACGTCGTGGCCCACGCCGGTGACCTCGCCGACGGTTCGGTCGCCAAACGCGCGCACCAGGTGGCGCCGCTCGGAAAGGTGCGGGCGAAGCTCGGCAAGTTCTACATCACCGGCAACCACGAGTACTTCGGCGAGGCGCAGGCCTGGCTCGACCACATGCGCGACCTCGGCTGGGAGACCCTCCACAACCGGCACGCGAAGGTCCGCCAAGGCGGGGACACGCTCGTCTTCGCCGGCATCGACGACCCGACGGGCGCCGCGTCCGGCCTGCCCGGCCACGGCCCCGACCTTCCCGCCGCGCTCGACGGCGTCCCCGCGAGCACCCCGGTCGTCCTGCTCGCCCACCAGCCGAAGCAGGTCAAGCAGGCCGCCGAGGCCGGCATCGATCTCCAGATCTCCGGGCACACCCACGGCGGCCAGATCTGGCCGTTCCATCTCCTGGTCCGGCTCGACCAGCCCGTCCTGGCCGGTCTTTCGCGCCACGGCGAGCGCACGCAGCTGTACACAAGCCGCGGCACCGGCTTCTGGGGGCCGCCGCTGCGCGTCTTCGCGCCGAGCGAGATCACCCTCCTGACCTTGCGAAACGGCAAGTAGCCACCCCGTCGCGACACCTCACGGTGTCCCAGCGGCGCTACCGACAATTTTTTTTGTCTTGACAACTGGGGCTTTCGGAGCGAGAGTTGTGCCAACGCACTCGCCGCCCCGAAAGGCCGAAACGATGACCATCACCGCCACCCGGACCCACGTCGCACTACCGGCCCGCGCCCTGCTCGCCTGCGGCGCCGTCTCGGGCCCGCTGTACTTCCTGACCACGCTCACCCAGGCCGCCGTCCGCGACGGCTTCGACGTGACGAAGCACCCGGCGAGCATGCTGAGCAACGGCGACGCGGGCTGGATCCAGGTGACGAACTTCCTGGTCACCGGCGTCCTGATGATCGCCGGGGCAATCGGGCTGAGCCGGACGCTCGAACCGGGAAGAGGCAGCACGTGGGGGCCACGGCTGCTGGGCGTCTTCGGCGTCAGCCTGCTGTTCGCCGCGGTCTTCAAGGCCGATCCCGGCAACGGCTTCCCGGTCGGCGCCGGCCAGGCCACGATCAGCACCGCGGGCCTCCTGCACATGGCCGCCGGCTCGATCGGTTTCCTGTCGCTGATCGCCGCGACCTTCGTGTTCGCGAGCCGCTTTTCCCGTGAGGGCCACCGCGGCTGGGCCGTCTACTCCCGCGCCACCGGCATCGCGTTCTTCGCCTCGTTCGCCGGGATCAGCTCCGGCAACGCGAACGCCGTCGTGATGCTCGCCTTCTGGGCCACCATGATGCTGGCCTGGGGCTGGGTCACCGCCGTCATCCTCCGTTCCGCTCGCTAGACCATTCGAGGAGAATTCCCGCCATGAGCACCGTGACCTCGCAAGACGGCACCACCATCGCCTACACCCGCACCGGCTCCGGCCCCGCCGTCATCCTGGTCGACGGCGCGATGTGCCACCGCGAGTTCGGCCCGGCCAAGCCGCTGGCCGCCGAACTGGCCGCGCACTTCACCGTCTACACCTACGACCGCCGCGGCCGCGGCGAGAGCGGCGACACCGCGCCGTTCTCCGTCGCCCGCGAAGTCGAGGACATCGCCGCGCTGATCAAGGAAGCGGGCGGGACCGCCCACGTCTACGGGATCTCGTCCGGCGCCGCGCTCGCCCTCGAAGCCGCGAAAGCGGGGCTCCCGATCACGAAACTGGCCGTCTACGAATTCCCGCTGGTCGTCGACGACACCCGCCCGCCGGTCCCGGCCGACTACGCCGAACGGCTGGAGAAGGCCATCGCCACCGGCAAGCCCGGCACCGCGATCAAGACCTTCATGCGGGAAGGCGTCCGCGTCCCGGCCCCGGTCGTCTTCATGATGCAGCTCATGCCCGCGTGGCCGAAGCTGAAGAAGGTCGCGCCGACCCTGCGCTACGACGCCGCCCTGTTCGACGGCCTGCACGACGGCACCCCGCTGCCCGAGGGCCGCTGGGCGGACGTTTCCGTGCCGACGCTGGTCATGGACGGCGGCAAGAGCCCCGCGTGGATCCGCAACGGTGTCGCCGCGCTGGCGAAGGCGGTCCCCGGTGCCGAGCACCGCACGATCGAAGGCCAGACGCATATGCTCAAGCCGAAGGCCGTTGCCCCGGTCCTGATCGAGTACTTCACCGACTGACGGAGCGATCACGATGATCGAACTGGTCGAAGGCGACATCACCGAACAGCGGGTCGACGTCGTGGTCAACGCCGCGAACTCGTCACTGCTCGGTGGCGGCGGGGTGGACGGCGCGATCCACCGGCGCGGCGGGCCGGAGATCCTCGCCGAATGCCGGGCCCTGCGCGCGGGGCACTACGGCAAGGGACTGAAGACCGGAGAGGCGGTCGCCACCACGGCGGGCCGCCTCCCGGCGCGCTGGGTGGTGCACACCGTCGGGCCGGTGTGGTCCGATTCCGAAGACCGGTCCGCGCTGCTGGCCGCCTGCCACCGCAACTCGCTGCACGTCGCCGCCGATCTCGGCGCGCACACCGTGGCGTTCCCCGCGATCTCGACCGGGATCTACCGGTGGCCGGTCGAATCCGCGGCGGAGATCGCCCTCGAAACCGTGATGGACACCCTCTCGGCCGGGTCTTGCTCCGTGGAACTGGTGCGGTTCGTGCTGTTCGGCAAGGCGGCGTACGACGTATTCCGCGAGCAGGCGGACGCGATGGGCCTGGGCGGGTCGTGAGTGGCGATTCGGGTTCTAACCCGAATCGCCACTCACGACCCACCGGACCGACTACACACCCGCCGGCGAGCTGCCCTGCTCGACCACCAGCCTGGCCGCCCCGCTCCCGTCCGCCGGAACCGACCAGATCGCCGAATCCACGCCGTACGCCACGGTCCGGTCGTCGAGCCAGGTCGCCTGGTCGTCCACGCTGCGTGTCTCGGCCAGCATGGTCTCCTTCCCGGAGGCCAGATCGAGGACGGCGAGCCGCCACGGCGCCGCGAGATCGGCGGAAACCCTCTTCTTGAAGGCGATCCGCTTCCCGTCCGGCGAGAGCGACGGGCATTCGACGTTCTCCCGGATCATCTTCGCGACGAGCTTCTCGTAGTCCGCCTCGACCAGGTACGTCTTCCCCTTCGTCCCCACGGTCGCGTAGAACCGTTTGCCGTCGGGGGTGAAGGTGATCCCCCAGTAGTTCACGTCGGACGAGTAGTACGGCTTGCCGTCGAGCAGGAGCCCCATCTCCTCGATGCTCTTCATCAGCTTCCCGGTCGTCAGGTCGAAGATCCCGGCTCGGGTCGAAAACCCGGTCTCCGCGTAGGAATCCCCGTTGACGAACAACGTCCAGTAGGCGCGTTTCCCGTCCGGGGAGACCCGGCCGCGGCTGGGCGTGCCGGGCAGTTCGATCCGGCGGATCTCGTTGAGGTCCTTGTCCAGCACGATGACGTCGGTCATCGGCGGCAGCACCCCGGGCTGGGCGGCCAGGCACAGCGCGGTCCCCGCCGAGGCGGCGAACCGGTCACAGCTGAGGCCGGACACCTTCCGGGGCTCGCCGGGACGGTCGACCGGGACGGTCGCGAGATGGCCGAAGTCGGGGCCTTCGGCGGTGTTGCGGAACAGCAGTTGTCCCTTGGCCCGCACCGAAACCGGCTGGCCGGACACGACGGCGACGGAGTTGACGTCCGGCCCGCGGTCCCGGGACACGACACCGTAGCCGACGGCCGCCGCGATCAGGACGACGACCGCCACCACCACTCCGATGATCCGCGCCCTCATGCGTAGGTCCGCAAAGGACGGAGGACGGCCGCGGCGACGACCACCACGGCCAGCGCGCCCGCGGCGACCAGCACCGCGGCGTGCAGGTCCCACGTGGTCCACGCGAGTCCGAAAAGGACGGACGCGAGCATCCGCGTGGTCGCCTGCCCGGTCTGCACGAGCGCCAGCCCGCTCGCCCGCTGATGCTCGGGCAGCAACGGCCCGGCGGCGGCCATCAGGACGCCGTCGGTGGCCGCGTAGAAGACACCGTGCAGCACGAGCGCCAGCACCGCGAGGATGCCGCCGTCCACCGGCCCGAGCAGCGCCAGCAGCGCCACGACCAGCGCGACGTGCCCGCCCAGGAACACCTTCCAGCGGCCGATCCGGTCCGAAAGCCTGCCGAAGGGGACGGCCAGCAGCAGGTACACGCCAGCGGTTCCCAGCGGCAGCAAGGGAAAGAAGACCGCGCCGAGTTCCCAGCGGCGCTGCAGCACGAGATAGAGGAACGAGTCGCTGAGGGTGACCAAGCCCAGCAGCGCGGCCCACACGCAGATCCGGCGGAACGACGCCTGCCGGATCAGGCCCGCGGTCTCCCGCAAGGAGACCTTCGGCCGTTCGGCCCTCGGCTTGGGCTGGTGGTCCTTGACCAGCACCACCAGGATGATCACGCCGATCGCGGCGATGCAGAAGCTGGTGAAGAACACCGAGTCGTAGCTGCCGAGGCTGAGCCACAGCACGGCCATCGCGACCAGCGGGCCGAGGAACGCGCCGAAGGTGTCCATCGCACGGTGCACACCGAACGCGCGGCCGAGGTGTTCCGGCTCGCTGCTCAAGGTGATCAGCGCGTCCCGCGGCGCGGTCCGGACGCCTTTGCCGGTGCGGTCGGCCGCGAGCACGGCGCCGATCGCGACGGTGGACGACCCCGCCATCATCAGGCCGATCTTGCCCAGCGCCGAGAGCCCGTAACCGAAGCAGGCGACCGCCTTGAGCCGCTGCCACCGGTCCGCGAGATGCCCGCCGACCAGCCGGACGACGGCGGTGACACCGGAGTAGAGGCCGTCGAGCACGCCGAACTGCAGCGGGCTCAGGCCGAGACCGAGGACGAGGTAGAGCGGGAGTACCGCGGTCACCATCTCCGACGAGATGTCGGTGACCAGGCTGACCAGGCCGAGCGCGACGACGTTCCCGGTGACGGCCCGTTTCACGCCGCTCTTCGGGACGTCCGCCGCGGCGTCCGCTCCCCTACTGGTGGCGATGTACATGGGAGACCTCCAACGCCGTGAGGAGGTGCCGGGCCACGGCACCTCCTCACGGGGATCAGTGGCAGGTGTAGGTGGGAGAGGAGTCGATCGTCTTGCCGTCGAGCCCGATCAGCTGGGTCGAGAAGGCGTTGTCCGACATGTTCAGCTTGAGCACGCCGTAGGTCGAGATCGCCTTCGCCGTGGCCGGGTGCTCGGTCTTGACCGGGTACAGGCTCGCCCCGCCACCGCCGCCGATGATCTGCACCGGACCCGCCGGGTCCTTGTCGCCGTCGGCGTTCTGCGGATGGAACCGCTCGTAGTGGTGGTCGTGCCCGTTGAGCACCAGGTCGACCTTGTTCTGGACCAGGGTCTCCCAGAGCGTGGCCATCTTGCTGTTGTCGCCGTGGTCACCCGAGGTGTAGCGCGGGTGGTGGTAGTACGCGGCGACGCAGGGCTTGGTGTTGTTCTTCAGGTCCTGCTTGATCCAGTTCAGCTGCTCGTCGCTGATCGCGTTCGCGGCGAGGCCGGGCGAGAACTCCGTGCTGTCGATGGCGACGAAGTGCCAGTTGCCCATTTCCCAGCTGTAGTAGGTCTTCCCGTTGGGCGTCGCGATCTTGCCGAAGTACTGCTTGTAGGCGCCCAGCGGGGTGTGGTCGTAGGTCTCGTGGTTGCCGGGGACCGGGTGCATGATGTTCTTGTACTTGCCCCAGGTCTTGTCGAAGTACTTCGTGAAGTCCTCGATATGGGCGTCGTCGTACTGGTTGTCGCCCATGGTGATGACCGCGGCCGGGTTCATCTGGCCGACCAGCGCGGCCGTCTTCGGGTGGATGCACGAAGACGACGAAGCGGTGCACTGTTCGGCGATGTCACCTGAGGCGGCGAGGACGAACGAAGAACCGCCCGCCTGCGTGGTCGCCTGGATCTGGTTGCTGGCCGCCGAGGTGTTGCCGGCGGCGTCCTTCGCACGGACGGTGTAGGTGTACGCGGTCGACGCGCTCAGCCCGCTGTCGGTGTAGGAAGCGCTTTCCGTCGTGCCGACGACCTGGCCGTTGCGCAGCACCTCGTAGCCGCTGACGCCGACGTTGTCCGTCGAGCCGGTCCACGTCAGGTCCACAGTGGACGAAGTGACCGAACCCGCCTTGAGGTTCGACGGCGCGGTGGGCGCCTGCGTGTCGCCGGAAGAGTCCGACGTCCCGTAAACCTGCATCTCCCAAAGGGAGTAGCCGTAGCTGGTGGCACGTTTGGTGCCGACGAGGCGCAGGTACCGGCCGCGCGCGGCCAGCCCGGTGAGGTCGTCGGTCCCGCCGTTGCCGTTGGTGACGGACTTGATCGGGGTCCACGCCGAGCCGTCGTTGGAGACTTCCAGCCGGTACGCGGTGGCGTAGGCCGCTTCCCAGTTCAGCTTGACCCGGTTGATGGCCGAGGGGCCGCCGAGGTCGACGCGGATGAACTGCGGGTCGACGCCTTCCGTGCTCGCCCAGCGGGTGGTGCTCTTGCCGTCCACGGCGAGCGGGCCGCCGTAGGATGAGGACTCCACCGAGGAGACCAGGACGGCTTTACCTTGGGACAGAAGGACATCAGCGGCTTGGGCGTTTCCGCTGAGCAGCGTCGGCAACAGGATGGCGGCCGCGCCTAGTGGCAGTAGTCGGGTTCGGGCCTTCACATCGATCTCCCCGGGAATCCGTGGCGGCGGGCTGAGAGGGACGGGTGCGCGGCGTTCACTTCGAGTACACGTGTTCGTTTGGTAAGTTTCCTAACGAATGCGTACGGTAATCCGTACCACTCAGTGAGTCAAGACGTAGACTCGTCCCATGACCGGCGCATTGATCTTCGATTTCGACGGGACGCTGGTCGACACCGAGGCGGCCGTCCTCGTGGCCTGGCAGGAGACCTTCCGCGCCCGCGGCGGCGAACTCCCCCTCGACGTCTGGCACACCGTGATCGGCACGCAGAACACGGCCGCCGCGATGTTCGAGCTCCTGGAGGAGAACGACGAGAACCTGGACCGGGTCGCCGTCCGCACCGGCGTCCGCGCCAGGGTCACCGAGCTGCTGGAATCGGTGGGGCCGCGGCCCGGCGTCGAGGAGTACCTCGAAGACGCCACGGAGCGCGGCCTGCGGCTGGCCATCGCGTCCAGTTCGACCGGCGACTGGGTAACCACGCATCTGCGGCGGCTGGGCCTCGCGGACGCGTTCGAGGCCGTCCTCACCGGAGACCTCCACGAGGCGAAGCCGAGCCCGGACCTCTACCTGGCCGCGCTCGCCGCGCTGGACCTGCCCGCGTCCGAGGCGATCGCGTTCGAGGACTCACCGCACGGCGTCACCGCGGCGAAGGCCGCCGGGCTCGAATGCGTCGCCGTGCCGAACGCGATCACCGCGGTGCTGAACTTCGACCACGCCGACCTCGTACTCGGCTCGCTGGCCGACAAACCACTCGGCGAGTTACTCAGCCGTTGAGCAGTTCACCCAGCCGGACGAGGAACGGGCGCTGACCTTTGAGCAGTTTCTCCTCCGCTTCGGCCAGCCCGAACCAGGCGACCCGGTCGACCTCCGGGAACTCCTGTGTCCGGCCCGAGCGCGGCGGCCACTCCATCTCGAAGGTGCCCGGCACCACCTGAGCGGGGTCGAGGTCGCCCTCCACCGCCCAGACCGTCACGACCTTGCCGCCGGACTGCTTCACGACGCCGAGCGGGAGGTACTCCCCCTCCGGCGCCGGCAACCCCAGTTCCTCCTGGAACTCGCGCCGCGCCGCGGCCTCCGGCGCCTCGTCCGGCTCGTACTCGCCCTTGGGCACCGACCAGCCGCCCGCGTCCTTCTTCGCCCAGAACGGCCCGCCCATATGCCCGAGCAGCACCTCGGTCACCTCGCCCGACCTGCGGAAGAGCAGGATCCCGGCACTCGTCTTACCCGCCATGCCGTCCAGTCTGGCCTTACTCCGACCGGGTGATGTGACCGGCCCGCGAAAAAAGTTTCCGCCCGGCTGTCGAATCGCGTCGTGCCCGTCCGACGCGTTGTCAGAAGCCGCCCGACAGACACTCCCGGAAGGACCGGAACCATGACGCAGACCACCGCCCCCGCCAAGACCACCGCCACCACGACCGCCGCCACCCCGCGTGCCGCCAAGGCGCAGGGCGCGATCCAGTCCGCCGTCCGGATCGTCGTCTCGTTCCTCTTCCTCTGCCACGGTTTGCAGGGATTCGGATTCTTCGGTGGCGTCGACGGCGCGGGCGGCTCGGTCGAGCTCGGCTCCTGGCCCGGCTGGTACGGCAGCGTGATCGAGCTCGTCGGCGCCGCGTTCGTGCTGGTCGGCCTGTTCACCCGCCCGGTCGCGGTACTCCTGTCCGGCGTGATGGCGTACGCCTACTTCACCGTGCACGCCCCGGAAGGCCTGCTGCCGCTGCAGAACATGGGCGAACTGTCGACCCTCTACTGCTGGATCTTCCTGCTGATCGCCGCGATCGGCCCTGGCACGTTCGCCATCGACACCCTGCGCCGCCGCCGCTGACCGAAACGCGATTAAGGCCCCTTTCCTGGATCCATTCCAGGAAAGGGGCCTTAATCGCGTTTCGTCGTCGTTAAATTCGGACATACCATGGAATTACCCCCCGAAAGAAAGTTCCCCGCCGATGGGGGTATCCGGCATCCTCTATCACATCAATGGTTTAGACCACCTTGAGCCGGAAGGATGCGTCATGACCCAGACAGCCGCCGCCACGACCACCGAGGTCGGCCCGACCGCCCCCAAGTGGCAGGGACTCGCCCTCTCCGCCGTCCGCGTCGTGGTCGCGTTCCTCTTCCTCTGCCACGGTTTGCAGAAGATGGGCCTCTTCGACAAGCCCGCCGTGCCGTTCGGCACCTGGCCGGGCTGGTACGCCGGGGTGATCGAAACGGTCGGCTCGCTGCTGATCCTGGTGGGCCTGTTCACCCGCCCGGTCGCGGTGTTGCTCTCGGGCACGATGGCGTACGCGTACTTCGTCGTGCACCAGCCCGACGCGCTGCTTCCGTTGCAGAACAAGGGCGAGACGGCCGCCCTGTACTCCTGGATCTTCCTGCTGTTCGCGGTGGTGGGCCCGGGCACCTACGCGCTCGACACCCTGCTGCGGCGCCGCAAGTCCTGAAGCGCGTGAAGGCCCCCTTCCCTCGGCTGAGCCGAGGGAAGGGGGCCTTCACGCGCGAATCGTCAGCGGCCCTGCGGCAAGCCGGCGGCCAGATCCGACAGCGCCAGCACGTGCTCCATCAGCACGGTCAGCACCTGCTTCGTCGACTCGCGTTCCCGCGCGTCGCACAGCAGCAGCGGAACGTCCATGCCGACGTCGAGCGCCTGCCGGACCTCCTCGGTGCCGTACCGGTAGGCGTTGTCGAAGCAGTTGACGGCGACGACGAACGGCAGCCCGCGCCGCTCGAAGAAGTCCACGGCCGCGAAGCAGCTGTCGAGCCGCCGGGTGTCGGCCAGCACGACGGCGCCCAGCGCGCCTTCGGCCAGTTCGTCCCACATGAACCAGAACCGGTCCTGTCCCGGCGTGCCGAACAGGTACAGGATCAGCTCGGGGTTGATGGTGATCCGGCCGAAGTCCAGCGCCACCGTGGTGGTCGTCTTCTTCTCGACACCGGTGAGGTCGTCGACGCCCTCGGACGCCGCGGTGATGACCTCCTCGGTGCGCAGCGGGGGAACCTCGCTGACCGAACCGACCATCGTGGTCTTACCGACCCCGAACCCGCCGGCGATGAGGACCTTGACCGCGTTCGCGGTCAAGGATCGCCGGGGCTCAGAGTTTCCGGATGCCATCAAGAACCGCCTGGAGTACGTGTTTGTTGGGGGTGTCGGTCACCGGGGTCGCGGTGCGGAACAGCACGAGGTTCTGTTCGATGAGGTCGCTCAGCAGCACCTTCACCACCGGCAGCGGCAGGTCTATGCGCGCGGCGACCTCCGCGACGGAGGTCGGTCTCTGGCACAGGTTGAGGATGCGCCCGTACTCCGGCTCGAAGCCCGCCACCTCCTGCGAGGAACGCATGGCGACCACCAGGGTGATCAGGTCGAGGCCGATCGTGTCCGAGCGAGTGCGCCCGCCCGTGACGGCGTACGACCGGACCAGCGGCCCGGCCTCCTCCTCGAACCACGACTCGTGCCGCCCGCTCATGGCGACGTGGGAGTCGCGGCGCGGGGCGCCGAAGTGAGCACCGCGCCGACCCGCTTGACCATCAGGTTCATCTCGTAGGCCACGAGGCCCATGTCCGCGTCCTCCTTCGCCAGCAGCGCGAGGCACGCACCGCGGCCGGCCGCGGTGACGAACAGGAAGGCGTGGTCCATCTCGACCATGGTCTGGCGGACGTTGCCGCCGCCGAAGTGCCGTCCCGTGCCCCGCGCGAGGCTCTGGAACGCCGACGCGACCGCGGACAGGTGCTCGCCGTCCTGCTCCGACAGGTTCCCGGACCGTCCGATGAGCAGGCCGTCGGAGGACAGGACTACCGCCCTGTCGGCACCGGCGACACGCTTGACCAGGTCGTCCAGCAACCAGTCGAGTTCACTGACTCCCGCGTTGGCCATCTAGTCACGATCTCCGTACATGTCGAGGTCGGTGTAATCGTCGGTCGGTTCGGTGTCCCTCGCTCGGCGCGTGCCCTGCTGGAACGCGGCGAGCCGGTTCCTCGCCAGCTCGGGGGTGTCCTCGCGGACCTCCTCGCGCTGGGCAGCGGGCCGGTCCTCCATCAGCTGGGGGACCAGGTTCGCCTGGCGGCGGCGCTGCGGCAGCGGTGGCCTGCCGGGCGCCTCGGGGCCGGGCCGCCGGGTCTGCGGCGGGCGGCCGTCCTGCGGCCGGGTGTCGGCGGGCGGCCACGCCGGCGGCTGCACCGGCTGCGGACGTCCCTCGGCACGCACGGGCTCGGGGCGGATCGGCTCGGGACGCGGCGTCTCCGGCCGGGGTACCCGCGGCGGGCGCGGGGGCAGCGGCGGCAACGCGCCACCGGGCTGCTCCGGACCCTGCTGCGCCTGCGGCTGGGGCTGCGGGGGCTGCGGCGCGACCGGCATCGGCACGGGCAGCTCGGGCCGCTCCGCGGGGAGCTCGGTGCGGTGGCGGGCACGACGGCCCGGGAGCAGCGGCGCGGCTTCCGGCACCTCGGTGCTCTCGGGGTCCACCTCGTCCTCCGGCTGATCAGACGGGACCGGCGCGAGCAGGTCGGTGCGGACGAGCACGATGGCCCTGGTGCCGCCGTACGCGGATTCGCGCAGGTGCACGGAGATCCCGTGCCGTGCGGCGAGGCGCGCGACCACGAACAGGCCCAGCCGTGGCTCGGCTGACAGGGCCATGATGCCGAAGTCCGGCGGATCGGCCAACATCGCGTTCAGCTCGGCGGCCTGCTCGGGCTCGATACCGAGCCCCTGGTCCTCGACCTCGATCACGACGCCCTTGCCGACCACGTTGCCCCGCAGCTCGACGCGCGACTGCGGCGGCGAGAAGGAGGTCGCGTTGTCGATCAGCTCGGCGAGCAGGTGCACGAGGTCGCCGACGACCGGGCCCTGCACCGCCATCGCGGGCATCTTCGCCGTCTTCACCCTGGCGAAGTCCTCGGTCTCGGCCGAGGCGCCGCGGGTCAGCTCGGCCAGCGTCACCGGCTTGCGCCACTGACGGCCGGGCTGCCCGCCACCGAGGATGATCAGGTTCTCCGCGTTGCGGCGGGCACGGGTGGAGAGGTGGTCCAGCTGGAAGAGCGTCTCCAGCTGCTCCGGGTCCTCCTGCTTGCGCTCGGCCTGGTCGAGCACCTTGAGCTGGCGGTGCACGATGACCTGGCTGCGGTGCGCGATGTTGAGGAACACCGTCTTGGTGCCTTCACGGGTCCTGGCCTCTTCGACGGCGGCCGCGATGGCGGTCTGCTGCGCCTTGTTGAAGGCCTCGGCGACCTGGCCGATCTCGTCGTCGCCGTGGTCGAGGAAGTGACCCTTGTCGTCGAGGTCGACGGGTTCGCCCGCCCGCACGCGGTCCACCAGTTCGGGCAGCCGGATCTCGGCGACGTCGAGGGTGTCCTCGCGCAGCCTCGCCAGCCGTCCGATGAGCCGGTTGGACAGCCGCAGGGCGATGACGAACACGGCGATCGCCACCAGCAGCGCGATGGCCGCGGCGATGGCCGACGTGATCAGCGTCCGGTCGGCGTCGTCGACCGCCTGCGTCGTGGCCGTACCACTCTGCTCGACGAAGCCGCGCATCATCGCGTCGCTGACGCCGCGCGCGGCCTGGAGCCACGTCTGCTCGGGGATGGGGAGCGTGGCCTTGCTGTTCTGCAGGAAGGTGTTCTCGACCGTGGTGACGGCCTTCCACGGATCGCTCGCGACGAGCTGGTCGAACTTCGCCTTGACGTCCGGGATCATCCGCGAGACCGACGACTCCAGCTGCGAACGGTAGGAACCGACCTCGGTCACGTAGGCGCGGTAGGTCTCGTCGGTGAAGCCGCCGCCCGCGACGGCCGCGGCGGCGAGGGCGTTCGCGCGCTGCATCTGGTCGATGGCGGTGAACAGCGGGACCGCGGTGATCCGCTGGTAGGCGTTCTCGGCGTTCGGCGCGTCCTGGGCCAGCCCGGTGAGGCCCTCGACGAACTGGTCGAGGATCTGGTTGTAGTAGGTGAAGGCGTCCAGCAGCGGGAGCTGGCCGGAGTCGGCCGACTGCCGGATCTGCGGCGCCTTCTGGAGAAGCCCGTTCAGCGTGGCGATGTTGCGCTGCACGCTGTCCGGCGAGTCGCCGACGAACTTCTGCAGATGCGCGGCGACACCCTGTGCGGCGGCGTCGGTCTTGGCGCGCTGCTCGACGAGCGTGGCGTGCTGCGCCCGGTCGCCGGCGAGCTCGCGCAGGGTCAGGCGCCGCTCTTCCTGCACCTGGACGAAGAAGGGAAGGGAGGGGGCTTCCGAGTCACGGATCCGCTGCGCGTAGTCACGTCCGTCGACCGCGTCGAAGATGAGGTACCCGCCGATCGCCAGCCCGACCAGCATCAGCGCGATGCTCGGAATGAGCGCGATCGTCAGAACGCGCGAACGAATCGAAGAGCCGCGGCCTCGTCGAAGGGAAATCTGCTTCACCGTGGTCCGTTTTCCTTCCGGCAGTTTTTGGTGTCGGGTCGCCGGGGATCTCATACCCGCGGGATCCGATAGCCGGATCAACACAGCGTGGTCCGCTCCGCCCGCGAAGACGCTAGGAGACCCAAACGGGTGAGTCAAGTCCAGACGCGAAGGGTAGTCACGTATGGCCGTGACCTGCTGACAAGAGGCGGCCGGACCAGGAAAGTCCACCACGTGGGACAGGGCCCCCGGCCAAGTGACTCACCAGTAGATCACCTGGCGGTTTACCGCAGGCAGCGGCTTGATCGTCACTCTTCGGATTCGATCAAGTCACATCTCACGGGCTCCGCATCCCGTCCGGAAAGGCGACGAAAACTACTCGCCGTGACGTCGCTCACGCTTTCGGACCAGAGCTCCACATACCGTTCGGTTTGCGAACGACATCACCGCGGAGCAACGCCGTCGTAACGCCCCTCGCCCCACGAAAACGAGAATTCCCGCCGCCAATTGCCGTCGATTCGGCGAAATGATCTTCGTCGGACCCGCCGAGTTCGTCGTCGAGGAGCGCGTCGACCCTCCCGGACGCGTCGCGAAGGAGGCGGGTGCCCGCCCAGCACAAGGTCGCCACCCCGCAGATCAGGATCACGACGAGAGCGGTCTCCACCGGATACCGGGCACCGAATTCGTTGAGCAGAAATCCGGAGGCGGCACCGGAAACGGCGATGGCGACATAGGTGAACGACATGATCCCCTCCCACTCCCGGCGCCCTGGTCCGCGCCTCACCGGTAAGACGGGCGACGCGGATTTTCCTTACGCCACAGGGGAAGGATCTACGTCACACACGCGGCGAGCGAAGGTCGAGATTAACAGCGGATTCGCGAAAGATCGCGCGTCCTCCCCCGCCGGGGCGAGGTGATCACCTCTTTGCCACGGATTTCCGAATGAGTTTCACCCTTTTCTCCGTGCCAGGCGACCTTCGAAAATCATCGAACTTCCCGCAGCGTCGTCACGGCGCGAAGCACCTCGCCGTAGGTGGTGTAGAGCGGCGCGAGCCCGAATCGCAGGACATTGGGCGGGCGGTAGTCGCCGATCACGCCGCGGTCGATCAGGGCCGCCATCGTCTTGGCCGCGTCGTCGTCGACGACGGAGATCTGGTGGCCTCGGTCCTCACCGCGCGGGGTCCGGATCGTCGCGCCGTCGAGGAGCTCGTCCGCGCACCGGAAGAAGAAGTCGCCGAGCGCGAGGCCCTTCTTCCTGAGCGCTCCGCGGTCCACGTCGTCCCAGACATCGAGGGCCGCGTCCAGCGCCAGGAGCGACAGGATGTCGGGCGTGCCCGCGCGGCCCCGCGCGATACCCGCGTCCGCCTCGTACGCGCCGCGCATCGCGAACGGGTCGCGGTCGCCGGCCCAGCCCGCCAGCGGCTGGTCGAACCTGTCCAGCCACTTCGTTGCCACGTAAAGGAAAGCGGGCGCGCCGGGGCCACCGTTGAGGAATTTGTAGGTGCAGCCGACGGCGAGGTCCACGCCCGCCGCGTCGAGTTCGACGGGCAGGGCGCCGACGCTGTGGCAGAGGTCCCAGAGCACCAGCGCACCGGCGCGACGCAGTGCCGCGGTCAGCCCGGCCATGTCGTGGGCGCGCCCGCTGATGTAGTCGACGTGGTTGATCAGCGCGACGGCCGTCCGCTCGCTCACCTGGGCGGGCATGTCCTCGGCGACGACCCGGCGCACCGTGCGCCCGGTCAGCCGGGCGGCCTCGTCGGCGATGTAGCCGTCGGTCGGGAAGGTGTCCGCGTCGACGAGGATCTCGTCGCGGCCTGGCTGGAGACGGGTCGCGGCGACCAGCGCCTTGAACAGGTTCACGCTGGTCGAATCCGCCACGACGACCTGCCCCGGCGCGGCTCCCACCAGCGGCGCGATCCGCTCGCCGACCCGCACCGGAGCCTCCCACCAGCCCTCCGACCAGGACCGGATCAGCCGCCCGCCCCACTGCTCGCGGACGACCGCGGCGACGCGTTCGGCCACGTGCTTCGGCGGCGCGCCCAGCGAGTTGCCGTCGAAATAGGCGACGCCCGCGTCGAGGTCGAATTCGTTTCGCTTGTGCGCCAAGGGATCGGCCGCGTCCAGCGCCGCGGCCTCCGCTACGAGGTCAGTCACGGCGACCATCGTCGGCGAGAGTGTTCCAGAAGTCCAGCTCGTACTCCTGGAACAGCCGCGCGTGGGTCCGAGCGTCCTTTTCGGACAGAACACCGGCGTCGAGCGCGGCCTGCACGGCTTGGACGGCGAGCTCCTCGAGCTCCGGCGACGGCGTGCCGAAGAAGTCGAAGAAGGCGCAGGCCTCGTCGTCGAAGCCGTATCGCTCGCGCATCGCTGCGGCGATCGCGGCGCAGTACCGGCCGAAGGCGGCGAAGTTGGCGACGATCGCCACGATGACGTCCGCCGGCTCGCCGTTGAGCGCGAGCCAGGCGACGAACGCCGGGTACGCCTGGCATCCCGCGCGCGGCTCGAAGCCGGGCTGCTCCTCGGCGAGCGCCGCCAGTTTGCCGAGCGCCAGCCCCTCCCCCGAAGCCAAGGCCGCGAAGAACTCCCGCGCCCGCTGCTCCTGGGAACGCGCCGCGAGGTGGAGGAAACTGCGCCAGTCGCTGCGGACGATCCGGTACTCCTCCGCGGCGATCGCGGCGAAGACCTCGCGCGGCGCCTCGCCCGCCTCGACCAGCGGGACGAGCGTGTTCTCGTCGTCGCGGGGCGCGAGTTCCGCCTGGACCGCGTCGATCAGCTCGCGTGCCGAACGGGTCATCGTCGGGGCTCCTCCTGGTGCGGGACTGACGCGGTGGAAACGGAAAAGGTGGACATTTCGCGACTCACGACCGTGGCCGCGATTCTCTATCCAGCACTGCCGACAGCCCTTACAGTGTGCCTGATCAGGCAGCATCGAGGAGGCCAGCGTTGACCACCCAGCCGACCGTCGCCGAGCAGATCGAAGGCCAGACCATCCCCGCCCTGCTTCACCGCAACGCCCAGGAGTTCGGTGACCTGCCGGCGGTCACGTCACTCGACATCGAAGGCAAACCGACCCTGAACTGGGCCGAATTCCGCACCGCCATCGCGGAGGTTTCCCGGGGACTCGCCGGGCTGGGCCTCGGCGTCCGCGACCGGATGCTGATCATGGCACCGAGCAGTCCGGACCACCTGATCGCCGATCTCGCCGCGGCCCATCTCGGCGCGATCCCCTGCACCGCGTACGCGACGCTCAGCCCGGAGCAGATCGGGTTCGTCGCCCGGCACAGCGCCGCCGGCGTCGTCGTCCTCGCCGGTGCCGAAGAACTCTCCCGCTGGTCGCAGGTCCTCGACGATCTGCCCGCCCTGCGGCACGTCGTCATGCTGGACGCCTCGGTGGTCCCCAAGGACGACAAGCGGTTCCTGTCGTTCGCCGACCTGCGCGCGGCGGGCGCCGAGGCGCACGCGGCCGACCCGCGGGCGTTCGAGACGGCGTGGTCCGCGATCACCCCGGACGACCCGCTGTCGATGATCTACACGTCCGGCACCACCGGCGACCCCAAAGGTGTCGTGCTGTCGCACCGCAACGCGATCTACCAGGCCGTCGCCGTCCAGAAACTGCACGACTCCCCGATGCACGCCACGAACATCGCGTACCTGCCGCTCGCGCATATCGCCGAACGCGAACTGTCGATCTACATGCCGATCGTGTGGGCCGGGCACGTGCACACCGTCGCCGACCCGACCGGTGTCGTCGGCGCGCTCGGCCAGGTGCACCCGAAGAGCTTCTTCGGCGTCCCGCGCGTGTGGGAAAAGATGGTGGCCGGCCTCAAGAACCTGCTCGGCTCGCTGCCGGAGGAGAAGCGGAACGGCCTGATCGCCGCGAACGAACTCCTGCAGCAGGGCTACAAACTGCGCAGCGACGGCAAAGAGGTGCCGCCGGAGCTCGCGGAGAAGATCGCGCAGACCGACGCGGCCGCGCTCGCGCCGGTGCGGGCGATGCTGGGCCTCGACCAGATCGAGGTCGCCTCCAGCGGTGCCGCCGCGCTGCCGGTGGAGATCCTGTACTTCATCGCCGGGCTCGGCGTCGAGATCCAGGAGGTCTGGGGGCTGTCCGAGACCACCGGCGCGGTCACCTCGAACACGCCGTCGGCGTTCAAGGCCGGTTCGGTCGGCCGCCCGCTGGAAGGTATCGAGGTGAAGGTCGCCGAGGACGGCGAGCTCCTCGTCCGCGGCGCGATCGTGTTCCTCGGCTACCTGCAGGCCGACGGCACGATCAAACCGGACGTCGACGCCGACGGCTGGCTGGCCACCGGCGACATCGGGACGATCGACGAACGCGGCTTCGTCACGATCACCGACCGCAAGAAGGAACTGATCATCACTTCGAGCGGCAAGAACATCGCCCCGACGAAGATCGAAGGCCTCCTCAAGGAACACCCGCTGATCGGGCAGGCCGTCGCGATCGGCGAGAAACGGCCGTAC
Source organism: Amycolatopsis roodepoortensis (assembly GCF_024628825.1). Lineage (NCBI taxonomy): Bacteria > Bacillati > Actinomycetota > Actinomycetes > Pseudonocardiales > Pseudonocardiaceae > Amycolatopsis > Amycolatopsis roodepoortensis. The sequence continues at coordinate 7,011,684 of NZ_CP102415.1, read as the reverse complement.
GTCACGGCGCTGATCGTCGTCGACGACGAGATCGCGCCGGGCTGGGCGGCCGCGAACGGCATCCAGCTCGCGGAAGGCGAATCGCTCGCCGACAACGCGGAGGTCCGCGCCGAGATCGAAAAGGCCGTCGAGGCGGCGAACGCGCGGCTGGCCAGGATCGAGCAGATCAAGCGGTACCACGTGATCCCCAAGGCGTGGACGCCGGAAAGCGGCGAGGTCACCCCGACGCTGAAGCTCAAGCGGCGGATCATCAACGACCGGTACGCGCCGACGATCGCGGATCTGTACGCGGCCACACCCGAACCCGCCCCGGCCGCCGGTTCCTGACCCGTAACACGCGTGATTGGGGGCGTAACTCGCGTGATTGGAGGCGTAACACGCGAGTTACGCCTCCAAGCACGTGAGTTACGCCTCCAATCACGTGAGTTACGCCTCCAATCACGTGAGTTACGCCTTCAAGCACGCGAGTTACGCGTTCAAGCACGGGACGAAAGGAGTCGCGACCGGCGAGGGGCCGCTGCTAACTTGCCGCCGTGGATCTCTTCTCCCGATCTTGGGCGGCGTTGCTCGCCGCCGTCGCCGAAACCCCCGACGAAGACTTCGCCAAGCCGTCCGGCTGCGCCGGCTGGCTGGTGCGGGACCTGGTGTGTCACCTGGTGATCGACGCCCAGGACGTCCTGATCACCCTCGCCACTCCCGCCGAGACGGAACCCACGCGCGACGCGGTCACCTACTGGGAGATCGCCGAGAAGCCGCCCACCGGCGAGGACGACCTCGACGCGCTGATCGTGCGGCTCGCCGCCGCCTACCAGGAGCCGCGGCTGCTCAAGTTCCACCTCGACGACGTCGGTTCCGCCGCGGGCCGGGCCGCCGGCCTCGCCGACCCGGCGGCGCGGGTCGCCACCCGCGACATCGTCCTGACCGCGGGCGACTTCCTCGCCGCGTACGTCCTGGAGTGGACGCTGCACCACCTCGACCTGGTCGCGTATCTCCCGCACCTCGACGGCCCCGCCGCCGACAGCCTCGCCAGGACGCGGCAGATCCTGGAGCAGCGCACCGGCGAGACGTTCCCGGCGTCGTTCTCCGACACCGACGCCCTGCTGGTCGGCACCGGACGCCGTCAGCCGACGGACGCCGAGAAGGCCGAACTCGGCGCCCTGGCCGCGAAACTTCCGTTCGTAGTGGGCTGATCACGCGTGTCGTCCAGCTGATCACGCGAGTCACGCGGTCCGGGTCGACTCCGTCCACTTGCGCAGCCGCGGCGGCACACGCTTTTCGAGGCCGTAGTTCTCCAGGTGCGCGCTGAAGACCTCGTCGAAGGCGCGCTGCACGGTCTCGGTGTCCCACACCGGCCGCTCGAGGATCGGCTGCTTCAGGTACGGCTGCCCCATGACGTGCAGCTGCGGCCCGTTGCAGCGGATCATCTGCCCGGTGATGCCGTCGGATCCGGGGCCGAGCAGGAACAGCACGACGGGCGCGATCCTCGACGGCGTCCGGTCCGGCGGGCAGGCCCGCAGCGACCGTTCGGACTTCCACACCATCCGGGTGTGCGCGAGCGGGCAGAGCGCGTTCACCCGGATCCCGCTCTCCTCCAGGTCGAGCGCCCACGAGTAGGTCAGCGAGGCGACGGCGCCTTTGCTGGCGGCGTACACGCCGAGCTTGCGCTGCCCGAGCGACGCCCCCGACGAGATGTTGACGATCGACCCCGGTTCGCCCCGCGCCACCATCGCCTTGATCGCGGCGAGCCCGGTGTACATGACGCCGAGGACGTTCACCTCGACCAGCTCCCGGGCCTGCTCGACGTCGTCCTCCCACGGCAGCGCCTCGTAGTTCAGGCCCGCGTTGTTGACCAGCCCGTCGATCGCGCCGAACTCGGCGAGGCACAGGTCGACGATCTCCTGTGCCTGCTTCGGATCAGCGACGCTGTGCCCGCTGGCGACCGCCCTGCCCCCGAACCGGCGGATGTTCTCCGTCGTCCGTTCGGCCAGCCCGGCGTCGATGTCGTTGACCACGACGGCCCCGCCCGCCCTCGCGACGTGCACCGCGAACGCCTCGCCGAGGCCCCGTCCCGCCCCGGTCACGACGACGGCCTTGTCGTCGAGCAAACCGTTCATCGCCTTCACCCCTTTGACCCAGCCGGCCTCCACCTCCAGACCGGTCTCTACTCAGTGTTGGCCCATTCGGCCCAACCGGACCGCCGTCGGCGGCGAACGGCGGCCCGGCTGCGCCGAGCGAGGACGGGGCGATCGGCGCGCAGATACCCGCGGGCGAGTCAGGCCGTCGTCACCCACCGGCCGGACGGCGTAGCCCGATCAGCTCAACAGGCGGAGGATTCGGCCGTCTTCTCTTCGTCTCCCTGTAGCCGGAGGCATACTGAACGTTGTCCGGCGGGACGACAACTGTGACTCCCTCGTCGACCGCGTACCACGGCAGGCAAGAATGCGAGGGACGGAAGTTCACCCGATCGGGGGGAGGTGGTCACGCAGTGAAGACGAACGCGGCGCCGCGGATGACCGCCGCCCTGGCGAACCGCGAGTTCCGCGCACTCTGGCTCGCCGAGGTGCAGTCCCTCATCGGGGATCAGCTCACCATCGTCGCGCTGGCGATCCTCGTCTACGACCGGACGGGTTCCGCGCTGCTTTCCGCGGTGGTCTACTCCCTGACCTTCCTGCCCGCGCTGGCCGGCGGTCTCGGCCTCTCGCAGCTGGCCGACCGCTACCCGAGGCGCACCGTCCTCGTCGTCTCGTCCCTGATCCAAGGCGTGCTGATCGCGATCATGGCGATCCCCGGCACCCCGCTCGCCCTGCTGTGCGGGCTGGTGGTCCTGGCACGGCTCGTGAACGCTCCCGGCAACGCGGCGCAGAACGCGCTCACCCGCGAGGTGTTCACCGACGACGACCTCTATCTCAAGAGCCAGGACATCAGGGGTATCTCGACCAACACCGCCATGCTGCTCGGCCTGGCGGGCGGCGGCCTGCTGGTGTCGCAGGTCGGGGTGAGCTGGGCTCTGGCGCTGGACGCCGCGACGTTCCTGCTGAGCGCGGCCGTGGTCCGCTTCTCGGTCTCCCGGCGGGCGGCGGCGTCCGACGGCACCGGCAGCTGGTTCGGCGCGGTGAAGCAGGTTTTCGGCAACCGTCACCTGCGGGTGCTGGTCTGGTTCTCGTGGCTGGTCGGCCTTGCCGTCGTCCCCGAGGGGCTCGCCGCGCCGCTCGCCGCGGAGATGGGCGTGGGGAAACAGGCCGTCGGCTGGCTGCTGGCCGCCGATCCGCTGGGCTTCGTCATCGGGGCGTTCCTGCTGTCCCGGTTCGTCTCGGCGGAACAACGGCGGAAGCTGCTCGGCGTGCTGGCGGCACTACCGATGGTCGCCCTGATCGCCTTCGCGCTCCAACCCGGGCTCATCCCGGCGTTGCTCCTGCTGGCGGCGGCGGGTGCCGCGGGGGCGTACCTGATCACGGTGAGCGCCACGTTCATCACGTGGGTCCCGAACGAGCTCAGGGGCGGTGCGGGTGGGGTGTACCGCACGGGGTTGCGGGTGGCTCAAGGAGTAGGGGCGGGACTCGGCGGGCTCGCCGCCGATCGGCTCGGTGCGGCGACCTCGGCCATCGCCCTGGCGGGCGTGGTCGGCCTGCTGCTGGCCGTACTGGTCGCACTCAGCTGGGGACACGTCAACGGATCCGGCCCGGAACCGCTGCTGTCATGACGAATCCACACTGGACGACCCCTGGGGCGGCACGGCCGCCCGGCGGGTTCGTACTCGGAAATCTCGACACGACACTGCTTCGGCACCTCAGTGAAAAGAAACGGCTTCGGATCAGAAGTCACGGCTCGACACGGTCATCCACCTCCCGGCCACCTCGTTGCTGCGAACTATTACCTTGCCCGGGCTCAGAAGTCACGACTGGACACTATCCGTCACCCCTTCCGCGTCACGTCTCGAAAAACATTCGGTCGCCAAGATCAGAAATCACGGGACACGATTGGCACCTCCGGTCCGTGTTCGCGGGCACCCTTGCCGGTGTCGGACAACCGATGCGATGGGATGATACCGGCCGTGGAATACGAACGGTGTATCAGTCGGTACCGGTGAGATTACTCAGCCGTGCCGTCCGCGCGGAAAAGAGGTAGCAATTGCCAGCCGAGACCGGTGACCGCCGCCAGCACGGTGACGGCACCGGCGACCTTGACGACGCGACGGCGACGCCCGCCGCCCAGAGCGGTGCACCGGTGACCGAACGCGGGCAGGCGAGTCCGGAAGGTGACCGGGCCCCGCGGGAACGTCATCCCTACGATCCCAGGGCGTGGGCGCTGTGGCAGCGGCCGAAGCGATTCATCGCGTTCCTTTTCGCGATGGAGGCGGCCGGAATCGCGATCATGGTCCTCGCCACGATGAGTTCCACGAATCCGGGGAGAATAGACTGGGTTCGTTTCGCGATTCTCGCGGTCGGCGCCACGGCGCATATTCAGCTCACCCAGCGGCAAGAGGAAAGGCGGCGCGATCGAAGCCGTACCGTCCTCATCGACCTCACCGCGGTCTGGACATTTCCGGCCGCCGTGATCCTGCCGCTTTCGCTCACGCTTTCCATCATCGCGATCGTGCGCATCCAGCATTGGTTCATCGCCCGCCGCCCCGCGCACAACTTCGTGTTCTCATCGGTCACCCACGGCGTTTCGGTGACACTGGCGTCGCTCACCTTCGCCGCTTTCGGGCCGCATGAATGGGGACGGATCTCCGGCTGGGACACCCTCGGCGAGTTCGGCGTCCTGATCGTCACGGGAATGGTCTTCGAGGCGGTGCAGATCGTCTACATCGGCGGCATCCTCGCGCTCGGCTCGCCGAAGCGGCCGTCGATCTCCACCGTGCTCGGCAATGCGGCGGACAACCTGCTGGAGGCCATCACGATCGGCCTCGGCGCGGTCACCGCGGTGCTGCTGTTGATCATGCCACCGATGGTGATCGTGATGGCCGTGGTGACGGTGGTGTTCAATCGCCTCGCCGAGATCGACCAACTGCAAAACGACGCGCGGACGGACCCGAAAACCGGTGTTCTGAACATGCGCGGATGGTCGGAGTCGGCCGATCGGGCACTCGGAAGGACCGCCCGATCGGACGACAGCCTTGCTCTTCTGATGATTGATCTCGACCACTTCAAGTGGATTAACGACACATATGGACATCCGGCGGGCGACGACGTGCTCCGGGACGTTGCCCGGAAATTGGACGAGGTCACCCGGCCCGCCGACGTCATCGGCCGGTTCGGCGGCGAGGAATTCCTCGTGCTCCTGCCGGATATCGACGAAACGGCGGCCAAACTCGCCGCCGAGCGAGTGCGCAGCGCCATCGCGGAACTGCATATAGTGACTACCGACAAAAGGGGCAGCCGGGTGACCATCTCCGGCCGCACCACCTCGATCGGGGCTGCTCTGTTCCCTCGTCACGGTGAATCCCTGGAGGAACTCCTGCACGCCTCCGACGCCGCCGTCTACGTGGCCAAGGAGAACGGCCGGAACCAGGTGCGCTTCGCCCAGGACGTGGACCGGCCGGCTCCCCCGCCCGCCGGCGACTCGCATCCGGAGGACTAGGCCGTGTCCTGTAAGTCTGTTCGATGGGCTTCGTGATCCAGGTGGTTCCTGACGGTGCGGGCGGGTCGGCCTCGTACCGGGTCGTACTCGGCCGAGCCCGCCGGTGCCCCGTCAGGGAGCGCCTGGGCGCGGAGACCGCGAACATGACTTGCAGGACACGGCCTGAACGCGCGTCACGCCATCAGGGGACCTCCAAGGAAACCCCGGGGGTTATCCGGATGTCGGCCTTGATCGGCGGATGGCACCCTGGACGCCATGCCAGCGACAGCCGAAGCCGCCGCTCGTCCTGCCCGGATCCGGCGGCCGTGGTCGACTTCGGGCTGGTTGCTGCTGGTCACCGTGCTGGTGTTCGGCTTCGGGCTGATCGCGTCACGGCCGGCCTCGCCGCCGGACCAGGGGCCACCGACGGGTGACATCCTCGCCGCGCAGAACGCGGTCGACGCGCTGGTGCGGCCGGGCCCGGTCGAGAACGCGATCGCCGAACTACCCGCCGACTTCACCGCCGTCAGCGGGATCACGCCCGGCGTGATGACGGCACGGGACGGCACGGTGCGCGCCGTCCACTCCGACGGTGGATGCTCGGCGCCCTGGGGCGACGACAACACCAAATGGGACTACGCGGTCCCCTGCAAGGCGCACGACCTCGGCTACGACATCCTCCGCTACGCCGAACGCAAGGGGCACCCGCTCGGCCAGGAGGCCAGGGCCTCGCTCGACGACCGGCTCGCGGCCGACATGCACAACGCCTGCGTCCTCAATCCGATGGACTCGCGCGGCACCTGCGACGTCGTCGCCTCCCTCTACACCGCCGGTCTCGTGCTCAACTCCTGGCACCAGCGCTGGGGTCCGCCGGTCGGCGATCCGCTCGGCCCGATGATCGCCGGCGTCCTGGTGATCGGCGCGCTGCTGGTGTTCCGGCTGCGCGGCTGGGCCCGCAACCGCCGGACCGCCGTCACGCTCCCGGCCGAGTCGCGGCCGGTCGCCCCGGTCGGCCGGTGGGCGTTGCTCGGGGTCGCCGGCGTCGTCCTCATGCTGCTCGGCGAATCCGCCGTCGCGCTCGCGCACTGGGCGGGGGCGCCGGAGCGGTCGTTGTGGCCGTTCACCTGGCTCGCCCAGCTGTGCCCGCTCATCTTCTTCGCGGTCGGCCGGATCAACGAGGCGGGCTGGCGGTCGATCCGCGCTGCCGGCGGCCGCTATCCGCAGTACCTCGCCGATCGTGCGAGCCCGCTGCTGCGCCCGGCGCTGATCTTCGCCGTCGTCGCGCTGGTCGTCCCCCTCGCGCTGGAGGTGCTGGGGATCCCGACCGGCACGAACGCCACCGTCATGCGGATCGCGTTGCATCCGCTCTGGCTGCTCGGCGTCTTCCTGCTGACCGTCGTGCTCGCGCCGGCGCTGCTGACGCTGTATCGCCGGACGCGGACCGCCTCCGTCGCCGGACTGCTGGCCTTGACCCTGGCGAGCGAGGCCGCCGCGCAGTGGTCCGGCTCGGCCGTCCCGCGTTACGCCGAGACGTTGTTCCTCGCCCTGTTCGTCCAGCAACTGGCGTTCGCCCACGCCGGCGGCGTCCGGTTGTCACGCGGCGCCCTCGTGGCGACGGCGTTCACCGGCGCCGCCGGGCTGGGTCTCGCGGTCGCCGTCCGCGGCGAAGGACCGATGCTGCTCGGCGGGCCCGGCGCCCCGGCGGCGCTGTCGGGCCCGCCGTGGGGCGTGCTCCTGATCGGACTGGTGCAGCTCGCGCTGCTCGGCCTGCTCGCGCGGCCGCTGGCCCGGCTCGGCGACCGTCCCGCGGTCGCCGCCACCGCCCGCCTCGTCCTGCGCGCCCCGATGAGCCTCTACCTCGGCTTCCTGTCCGCGATGCTGCTGCTCGTGGCGGTCGTCTATCTCCCGGGGCCGTTCGTGGACGGGCTCAGCTGGCTGGCCCGCCCGAGGGTCCTGCTCGCGATGGCCCTGCTGGCCGTACCCGCGGTACTCGTGTTCTGGTGGTTCGAACGGCATTCGGGCCCCCAGCAGCGGACGGCCGACGAACCGGGCCTGCGGGCCATGGTCTTCTGCCGCGCGGCGGCGACGGTCGGCATGGCGTACGCGATGCTCGGCGTCTTCGGGTTCGCCCTGACCCGCTTCGGCGGCGCGTCCGCCGACGCCGACCTCCTCGGGATCCGGTTCGGGCCGGTCCAGAGCCTGGTCAACCTCCTGCTCGGGGTGTACCTGCTGCACACCGTGCGGAACGGCACCAGCCGGATGACCGGCACCTGGCTGGTGTGCGCGGTCGCGTGCGCGCCGCCCTTGATGACCGCCCTCGACGGGAAGCAGGTGAGCGCCGCCTCCGTCGCGCTGCCGGTCGCGACGATCGTCGTCGCGATGCTCGCGGCGGCCGCCACCCTGGTCCCGGCCCGCGCCGCCCGGCGTGTCCTGCCCTGATCCGCACGGCACTGACCAGGCGTTTTCCGTACCATCAAGAGGAAACCGGTGGTGCGTGCCACATCTCCGGGGGGATGTGTAATCCTGCGACAACCCACAACGGGCACCATGCGTCCCTTGAAGAGACCGTCGAACCGGTAACGACCAGAAGGAGCAGACCGCGTGGAGTACCCGCCTCGGAATGGGCATGGGGATCGACGTCCCGCCCGGCCTAGGCAGGACGCGCCCGGACGCGTTCCTTCCCGCCCGGCCCCGCCACGGAACGCCCGCCCGGACGCGGGCCCGCCGCCCCGGCGCCCGGCCCCGAGGCGTTCCCCCCGGCGGTCGTTCCGCGGTCCCAAGATCGCTCTCGGCCTGGTCTCGCTGCTGGTGATGGGCCTGACCGGGTACGCGTGGGCCGCGATGGACGGCCTCACCTTCGCGAACGTCGGCATCGGCGCCGACGAAGGCGACAAGCCCGCCGACGGCGCCCGCGACATCCTGCTCGTCGGCCTCGACAGCCGCACGGACGCGCAGGGCAACCCGCTGTCCAAAGAGCTCCTCGCCCAGCTGCGCGCCGGGCAGGCGGACGGCGAGCTGAACACCGACTCGCTGATCTTCGTGCACATCCCGAACGACGGCTCCAAGGCCGTCGCGATCTCGCTGCCGCGTGACTCCTACGTCGACATCCCCGGCGGCTACGGGAAGCACAAGATCAACTCGGCCTACGCCCGCGCGATGCTCGACGAGCGCAAGAAGCAGCAGGAGAACGGCGTCTCCGACCCGAAGGAACTCGACCAGAAGGCCAACGAGGCCGGGGCGAAGACCCTGATCAAGACGGTCGAGCAGTTGACCGGCTCGACCATCGACAACTACGCCGCCATCAACCTGCTGGGCTTCAGCGAGATCACGCAGGCCATCGGCGGTGTCGACGTCTGCCTCAACAACGACGTCAACGACCAGTTCTCCGGCGCGAAGTTCACCAAGGGCCCGCACACCATCTCCGGTGTCGAGGCGCTCGGCTTCGTCCGGCAGCGGCACGGGCTGCCGCGCGGCGACCTCGACCGCGTCGTCCGGCAGCAGGTCTTCATGGCCGGGATGGCGCGGAAGGTGCTGTCGGCGGGCACGCTCGCGAATCCTGGCAAGCTCAACGACCTGATCACGGCCATCAAGAAGTCGGTCGTGCTCAACCAGAACTGGGACGTCTTCGGTTTCGCGCAGCAGATGAAGAGCCTGACCGGCGGCCAGCTCGAGTTCCGGACGATCCCGATCGTCAACATCGAGTACAAGACCCCGAACGACGGCGTCGCCATCCAGGTCGACCCGAAGCAGGTCAAGAACTTCGTGCAGGGGCTCGCGGGCCCGCAGCCGGGCGAACAGCAGCAGGCGCCGCCCGCCGAGTCGCCCAACAAGGCGACCACGGTCGACGTCCGCAACTCGACACCCCGGGACGGGCTGGCCTCGTCGGTGCTGAAGCAGCTCGTCGACAAGGGCTTCACCGCGGGCGACACGGCCACCGCGACCGCGCGCAAGAAGACGGTGGTCTGGGTCTCCAAGGGCGAGAAGGCGAAAGGTCAGGCGGTCGCCGACGCGCTCGGCGGCAACCCGACCGTCCAGGAGGACAAGAGCGTCCAGGCCGGGCACGTGACGGTCTTCCTCGGCTCGGACTTCAAGTCGCCGAGCGGTGCCGAAGGCTCCGGTTCCTCGCAGAACGCCGCCGGCTCGTCGGCCGCCGCACCGCCGCCCGAGCAGTCCGCCGAGAAGCCGATCACGGCCGAAGGCGTGCCCTGCGTCAACTGACGCCGCGCCGCTCCTCCGGGCAGGCGGGCTCAGGTGTTGCGAAAGCCACTTTCGCAACGTTGAAGGTTGCGAAAGTGGCTTTCGCAACGGCCTGCGCCGCCACTCAGGCGCGGCGCCACCTCCGGCACGTGTCGCGAAAGCCACTTTCGGGACGCCAGATGTCCCGAAAGTGGCTTTCGCGACACGGCCTCCCAGGCGCCGCGCGGCCCGGATGAGCCCTGACGACCACCCAAACACCCCTCCACACGCCCTTTCCTTCACCCATTCGGCCCAGCGAGCCAAAATCGATAGGAAAAGCACCCCCGAAACCGCGTAAGAGCGGCGACCCTGCCGACTTTCATACACGTGAGCGCGCTCGTCCCCGGTTTTGTCACACGGGGCGGGCGGTGGAGAAGGTTGGCAAGGCAGGGGATGGGGAGTGCTGATCGACGCTGAGAGCTATCAGCGGATACTCGGAGACGAGCTCCGCAAGCTCCGCCGTAAACGTGGCTGGACACGCAAGGAACTGAACCAGCATCTGCAGAGCGAGATCTCGCTCCAGACGCTGGCGACCTACGAGCTGGGCACCCGGCACTGTTCCGTGGTGCGGCTGGTCGAACTGTGCGTCGCGATGGACGAGCTGCCACAGGATCTGCTGGCCAAGGTGCATCGCCGGGTGTTCGTGGACGAACCGGGCCGCGTCCGGATCGACCTGCGCCAGGTGATCAAGGACGAGCAGGAGGAACTGCTCCCCCTGCGGCGGTGGGCCGACGACCGGCTCAAACGGTCGGGTGACAACGGCTCCGCCGAAGTCCATCTGGATCTCGCGGCGCTGGAACGGATGGCCGAACTCTGCGGCATCCCCACCGTCGATCTCATCGGAAGGCTTCGCCGGCTCAACCCCTCATGAGCGCGGCGTTCCCCGGTCCGTGAAGGCCATGCCCCCCATCTTGGCTTTCACGGACCTCCCCCTCTTCGCGTGAAGGCCCCCTTCCCTCGGCTGAGCCGAGGGAAGGGGGCCTTCACGCGCGTTCCCGGCTCACCCGAGGAGTTCGTAGTCCTCGCGGCGCACCTTGCGGGTGTCGAGCCAGTACCGCCAGGTGAAGCCCGGCCAGATCGTGCGGTTGACGCCCTTCGCGTCGAGATACCAGCTCTTGCAGCCGCCCTGGGTCCAGATGCCCTTCGCGAGTTTGCGCTGGATTTCGGTGTTGAAGCGCTCCTGCGCCTCCGGCCGCGGGTCGAGCGCCCTGCCGCGGGCGAGCCGCAGCGCCTGCGCGACGTAGGAGATCTGCGCTTCGATCATGAACACCACGGAGTTGTGCCCCAGCCCGGTGTTCGGGCCGAGCAGGAAGAACAGGTTCGGGAACCCGGACACGGTGATGCCCTGATACGTCCGCATGCCCTCGGTCGCCCACTCCTTGCCGAGGTTGCGCCCGTCGCGCCCGATGATCTCCAGATCGTCGAAGGCGTCGGTGACGTGGAATCCGGTGCCGTAGATGATCGCGTCGACCTCGTGCTCGACGCCGGCGCCGTCGACGACGCTGTGCTCGCGGACCTCTTTCACGCCGTCGGTGACGACGTCGACGTTGTCCCGCGCGAGCGCCGGGTAGTAGTCGTTGGAGACCAGGACCCGCTTGCAGCCCATGGTGTAGTCCGGCGTCAGTTTCCGGCGCAACTCCGGGTCCTTGACGCTCTTGTGGATGTTGCGCTTCGCGATGCGCTGGCCGATCTTCATCACCCACGGCTGCCCGTTGAAGCCGATCGCGCGGGCTTCGAGACCCCAGTAGAGGACGTTGCGGAAAGCGCGCTGCAGCAGCGGCACCGAGCTGAACGTCTTCCGGAGCGCTTCGGGCATCTCGCGGTCCGGCTTCGGCATGATCCACGGCGGCGTCCGCTGGAAGAGCGTCAGTTCGGCGACGTCCTTCGCGATCCGAGGCACGAACTGGATCGCGCTCGCGCCGGTGCCGACCACGGCGACGCGCTTGCCGGTGAGGTCGTAGTCGTGTTCCCACCGCGCGGAGTGGAAGGCGCGGCCCTTGAAGCGCTCGATGCCGGGCAGCTTCGGGATCTGCGGCAGGTGCAGCGCGCCGACCCCGGCGACCAGCGCGGGCGCGACGAACTCGTCGCCCGACTTCGAGGCGACGTGCCAGCGGTTCTCGTCACCGTCCCAGCGGGCGCCGGTCATCTCCTGGCCGAAGCGGATGAAGCGGTGAAGGTCGTACTTCGCGGCGACGTCGCGCATGTACTGCCAGATCTCCGGCTGCGGCGAGTACGCGCGGGACCAGCCGGGGTTCTGCTCGAACGAGAACGAGTACATATGCGAGGGGATGTCGCAGGCGCAGCCGGGGTAGGTGTTGTCCCGCCAGGTGCCGCCCACGTCGTCGGCCTTCTCCAGGATGACGAAGTCCTCGCGGCCCTCTTTGCACAGCTGGATGGCCATGCCCAGCCCGGAGAAGCCGGTTCCGACGATGACGACACCGGTCTCGGTGCGGTTGCCCATGACCCCGACCTCTCGTTCGTTTTACCTGTTACCGGAAGTCCACCTTACTCGAAGTAGGTTACCTTCGGTAGAGTGTTGTGGTGACGACGGCGAAGCGCAAACGCATGCCACGGGCAGAGCGGATGCGGCAGATGATCGAGATCGCTGAAGAGGTCTTCGCCGAACGCGGCTACAGCGCGGCGTCGATGGACGACATCGCGGAACGCGTCGGGGTCTCCAAGCCGATGCTCTACGAGTACTTCAACTCGAAAGAGGGACTGCTGCTGGCCTGCATCCAGCAGTCGCGGGCGGCGCTGCGCGAGGTCACCGAACGGGCGACCGTCGGCGCGACGTCCGCCGAGGACGCGCTGCGGCGCGGACTTCTCGCCTTCTTCGTCTTCATCCGGGAGCGACGGCAGGCCTGGTCGCTGCTCCGCCACGAGATGGCCCTGATCGGGACCGGCGCCGCCGACGAGATCGAGCAGACCCGGCGCCAGCAGACCGACCTGATCGCCGCACTGATGGGTGACTACTTCGACGCGGGGGACGACCTCCGCGCCGAGGCGTCCGCGGAGTTCGTCGTCGGGGCGTGCGAGCGGCTCGCGATCTGGTGCGAACGACACGAGGAGGTCAGCCCCGAAACGGCCACCGGATACGCCATGGATGTGCTCTGGTCAGGCCTGTCCGCGCGGGCCCGCTGAAACGACTGTGAAGATGCTCGTGCATTAGGCCATTCGGTCGTCACTCAGAGCACATTGCCGCCAGTGTCTTGTGACACAGAGTTGTCCTACTGTATCGATGACACTGTAGAAAGTCTGATGGACAGTCGCGGCCTCCGTCAGGAGGGGGCGCCACCACCCGAAAGTGGCGTCAGGACGGCGTCGTGACGAAGTCCATTGAGTGACGCTTGCTCGCGAGGAGAGGGGTGAGGCGGATGACCGAACCGATCACCGCGTCGTACGTCCAGGAGGACGGCGACTGGAAGATAACGGTCAGCGGCTCCGGTAAGGAACTGACCGGTCGCGCGCCGGGCATCATCGCGGCACGGGACCGGGCCGACCAGCTGGTCGAGAAGCTGTCCCCGCCGGAACATTCGACGGTGGTGCACCTGCTCAACGGCAGTGCGCTCGAGTTCACCGCCGCCTACATGACGGCGAGGCTCACGCTTCCGGAGATCGAACCGCTCGAGGTTCCTCCGCCGGCGAACGGCAAAGCCAAGGAGAAGGCCGCCAAGCCGCCGGTGCCTCAGGGCAAGGAGCTCCCGAAGGCCGTCGACGAGGCGAAGTCCAAGGAGAAGCCCGAGCCCGCCAAGACACCCGCCAAGGCGGCCCAGACCTCCTGAGACCTACTTCAGGAGTTTGCGGATCAGCAGCACGCCGATCAGCACGGCCCCGCCGATGAGCGGGTACTTCACCTTGGGCTCGTCCAGCTTCGCGCGCAGACCGGTCTTCGCGGAATCCACCAGCTTCGCGGGGTTCGCCTTCGTGCCCAGCTGGTCGAGCGTGGCGACCAGCGCGTTCCTGGCCTGCTCGATCTCACGCTCGATGGTCTCGGGATCGCGAGCCACGTGTCCTCCTCGCCGCGACGGACTTGCTGGAAGCCCACGTTAGAGGACGCCACCCCGTACCGTGGCACCGGCCACGCCGAGAAACGCGGATCGTGTCGCACGCTACGATTTCGGGGCAGTACTGGGGGCCCGTAGCCCAATTGGCAGAGGCACACGGTTTAGGTCCGTGCCAGTGAGAGTTCGAGTCTCTCCGGGCCCACTCTCAGGTCGCGTGACACATCCCTGCCGGCTCTGCTCGGTTCGCCTTCGGGCCGGCACCCGTGACTAGCCAGATTTCGTCGCGCAGTGTTCGGTAGCGAACCGTCAGCGAGTCCGTTCGGTGCAACACTGGCGTCCGATCAGTCGCCGTGGTCGCCGGTCCGGAACCACGAACGCCGCCACGGCACGGTCGCTCCACACCATTACGACCGAAACGAACGCCATGCTCGGACACAGCGGGAACGCCGGCACCGACCGCCCGGCCTCCCCCATCGTCGGGAACGCCAAGTGGGGGTCGCCTCGCGCGCAGCACAGTCGTCGACCTTCGGTCTCGCACGACATACGCCGAAACCTGCCGAGGCCCGCTCTCGTGCCGTTCACACTCCTGCCGAGACGGGCCACGAGTGCCCGCACCTCCGCTGTACCGGGCTCCCGTGATCTCGCGACCCGCGTACTTTCTCCCGACCCCGCCGAACTTCGACCAACGACACAAATCGATCAACTTGTCGTCTGCTGTCGTAACAGGAGGGGTTGACAGCCCGAATATTCTGTCATGTTCGGCTGTCGCAGGGAGGGCAAGGCACGTGATTCCGTCCATAGCAAATGTCGATGTGCTCGGTTCGGACGGAGGTCTGACACGTGAGTGAGCCCGGTGCCTCGTCGTCGACCGTCCGGGACACCGTGGTCCGGCAATCGGAGCGAGTACTCGAGACCTACCGGATCGACCCAGGGCTCATACAAGAGCATGCGAATTCGGAACGTCGAATCACGCAGGGCGGTTACGGCGACCGCCAGATCTACGAGCTTGTCCAGAACGGGGCCGACGAACTACGCCAGGACCCCGGCGGCGAAATCGCCGTCGTGCTGACGCCGAGTCATCTCTACTGCGCGAACCAGGGTTCCCCCATAACCCCCGAAGGTACCGACACGATCCTCCGGATGAGCGCTTCCCGTAAGCGCGGAGGCCAGATCGGACGGTTCGGTGTAGGGGTGAAGTCGGTACTGAGCGTCTCCGATTCCCCTGAGTTCTTCAGCACTTCCGGCTCGTTCGGGTTCGATCGGCAATGGGCCGAAGCCCGGGTGCGATCCCTCCATCCTGCCGTGGATGGCGTTCCGGTGCTGCGCATGGC
Source organism: Amycolatopsis roodepoortensis (assembly GCF_024628825.1). Classification (NCBI taxonomy): domain Bacteria; kingdom Bacillati; phylum Actinomycetota; class Actinomycetes; order Pseudonocardiales; family Pseudonocardiaceae; genus Amycolatopsis; species Amycolatopsis roodepoortensis. The sequence continues at coordinate 6,996,554 of NZ_CP102415.1, read as the reverse complement.
GCGTCCATTGTCGCTCGACGCTGCAACGTCGGAAGACCCGCTCCTCGCAGACCTGATGTCTTGGGCGACCACAGTGGTCAGGCTCCCGCTACGACCTGGCTCGGTGAACAGCCTGGCCAACGACCTTGCAAGGTTTCCCAAGGAATTTCTCCTCTTCTCCCCACACGTCGGGACTCTGACTCTGGAAGACCGACGCGCGGAGAAAGTCTTACGACGGCAGCTGTTCCAGCGAGCGGACGGCGACCGATTCCTGATTCAAGAGGAAACCGCCGACGGCTCGACCGCGACGGCTCCATGGCGAGTGTTCACTCGGGTGCATCGACCGAGCAAAATTGCCTTGCACGCCGCAGGCGAGCTGCACGACCGTCCCGAGCTCGACCTCGCATGGGCGGTACCTGATCGCAAGGGACGCGGCAGCACGACAGGCACGTTTTGGGCTTACTTCCCGACGAAGTACCGCACGACGTTGCGCGGCATCGCCAACGCTCCATGGAAGACGAGCGAAGACCGACAGAACCTTTACGACGGCAATGCCTTCAACAGAGAGATGATCGACGCCATGGCAGCGTTGGTCGTCGATTCCTTCCCGCTCCTGTGCCGCCCGGAAGACCCCGCTTCCTACCTCGACTGCGCTCCTGCTCGTGGGCGCGAAGAACCTCAATGGGCAGCCGAGGATCTCGTCGCTTCGATCTGGAAGGCAACCGTCACCCGTCCGTCCCTTCCGGACCAGGAGGGGGTCATGCAACTCCCCACGGTCGTTCGACTGCATCCGCAGGACATCAAGACCGAATGGCTCGAAAAATGGCGGGCCTATCCTGGCCGACCTGTCGGCTGGGTGCATCACACAGTCGACACCACCAAGCTTCGGCGTTCGAGTGCCGAGTTGATCTGCTCGGCTGCACGGCAGTCGATCGCCACGGTTCCCGAGTGGCTCGAAGCCTTGGCAGCCGACGGCACCCCTGCCGCCTCGGCGGCCGCTCTGCGAATCGCCGCCGACATGATCAGCTCCAATCACCCCTTGGGCGTCGAAGCTCTCAAGGCACGCATCCTCCTCACGGAAGAACACAGTCACGTGGCTCCGCAACGAGGACGTGTGTTCCGGCGCGTATCCGAAGACTCGCTGCAGGATTCCAACGTCTACGTCGACAGTCGGGTCATCGACGAGTTCGGGGTGACCGGAGCACTCGACACCCTCGGCATCCACGAGGCCGATGCATCGGGCCGGTTCGCTGCTGTCGTCGATCAGAAGTTCCATGACTACGACGACGCGCGGTGGACGGAGTTCTGGCAGCTGTCACGTCAGGCAGGCCCAGCGGCCACACTGGCGACGCTGCACAATTCGATCGACGACATCGCCGGGTCGTTGTTCGTTCGCACCGTGTCAGGCGTCTTCCGTCCGCTCGGGGACAGTCTCCTTCCCGGCGCCGTCGTGCCCGGCGACGGCAGTCGGGACGCGGACATCGCCGTCGACTTGAAGTTCCATTCGCCGGATCGGCAAGTTCTCCGCGAACTCGGTCTCTCCGAGCGGGCCCGCCGATCGGTCGATCCCCGTCGAGAACCATGGTTCGAAGCCTACGAGACTTCGATGTGGCAAAAGCACATCGAAACCCTCTCCAGCGAAGTGGCCCGCCCGCAACGCCGAAACGTCCGGATCACGGGCAGCAACCCGGCAGGGCCGTTGGGGCTGCTTCAAGAGCTCAGCGACGAAGGCAAGGCGGCGTTCATCGCGAACTTGCCCTACGATGCGCTGGTTCCGGTGTGGACCTATCAGGTCGGCGGGCAGTCCACGACACGGCGACAGTGCTGGTCGCCGTTGCTGTGGATGGTGTACGAATACGGCCGCATCAAAACCTCGAGGGGGCTGCGCCCTGCCGATCGTTGCGTCGGCCCGGAACTGCGCGCCTACGCAGATCTCCTGCCCGTCGCCGAGGTTCCCTTGACGGTGGCGGAAACGCTCGGCCTGCCGGATACTCTCGACAAGCTCCGGCCCCGGCATTGGAAGGCGCTGCTGGCCGACATCGACGCCAGCACCGACGACGCGTTCCCCGGTAAGGCATACGAACTTCTGATCGAGAGCGAGTCGGGGGTCGACGTCGGCAACATCCGCTGTCGAGTGGGTGATCGTTGGTCCAGCTCCATCCCCGATGCCGAGGTCGCAGTGACCGCGAACCGCACGATCTACGATCTCTTGGTCGCGGAGAGTGTGCCCGTCACTTTGATCCCGTCCGAATCGACCGTGCGATTCATGATCGAGACGTGGCACCTGCTTGACGCCAACCAGCTCGTCGAGAAAGAGTTCCGCTATGTCGAAGAGGCTGAGCCTGTCTCGCTCCTCGCAGAGTTTCCTCATCTGGCCTGGCTCAATATCCCGAAACTCGAAGGGTGGTCGGCGGTCCGCTGCACCGAGCTGGAAGAGGTCACCAACACACCCAACGGGACCAAGAACGAGCCGCTCCAGGTAGCGATCCAGGACAAGAAGATACTTCTGCTGCGCCCCAAGGACGACATGGAAGTCCTCCGGGTGGTCGACGAACAACTGGACCTGCGGCTCGGGGTCAACGGTTGCCGTCAGATCCTGGAACGTCGCAAGCAAGACCGCCAAAGCGACGTGATTCGTGCCGCGAGTCGCGCGGACGAGGTCGCGGACAAGGTCGAGATCCTCCTGACCCCTGACCAGTTGAAGCGCAAGTTGCCTGCCGGCCTGGTCGAGTACACGAAGGCGGAGACCGGAATCGAGCCGGATCACCGCAAGCTCGCGCAGCTGGCGGTGAATGCGCACGGACACCAGCTGTTGAAGACCCATGCCAAGGACATCGAAAAGCGATCCCGCCTCGCGCGCCAATTCCGCGGGGATACCGCCTCCCGCGAGCTAGTTGCGGAGATGCGGTTCCCGGAGGCGTACGCGGGTGTCAAGTCGGAGCCTGGTCGCAGTGCCGTCGAGGAGGTTTTCGGGCCGACTCGTTTCCCTAGACTGCACGAGTATCAAGAACGACTGGCCGTGCGCATGTTCGACTTGTTGTGCGAACCGACGCCACAGCGGGGCATGCTGTGCCTTCCGACCGGCGCAGGGAAGACCCGAGTGGCCGTGGAATCCGTGATCAGGGTCATCAAGGATCATGGCCTCGCAGGCAAGCCGGTCCTCTGGATCGCTCAGACGGACGAACTCTGCGAACAGGCCGTACAGAGCTGGAAGTTCGTCTGGGAGAAGGTGGGGCCGTCGGAAAAGCTCACGATCAGCAGGCTGTGGGCGAGCCACTCCGCCTCGCCGGTACAGGCGAATCCACATCTCGTGGTAGCGACCGACGCGAAGCTCGACAGACATCTTTCGTCGGACAACTACCAGTGGCTGCTCGACCCGGCTCTGGTCATCGTCGACGAAGCTCATGTCTCCGTTACGCCGACCTACACCCGGATCCTCCGACAACTCGGGCTCACCCACAACAAGACGGAACGGCCTTTGATCGGACTCACTGCCACGCCTTTCCGGAACTACAACGACGACGAAACGAGGCGACTCGTCGACCGCTACGGCAGCCGTCGACTCGACCATGGCGTGTTCGACGAGGATCCGTACCGAGCTCTGCAAAAGCTCGGCATGCTCGCGGAGATCGAGCATCGCGAACTGGCAGGAACGACTACCCAGCTCGACGAAGCCGAGCTGGCAGGGATGCAGCTACCGTTCCAGCATCACCTCCCCACCGCAACCGAGCGTCGTCTGGCAAGCGACGCCACCCGCAACAGAAGGATCATCGACGAAATCGAAAAACTTCCGTCCGATTGGCCGATCCTGCTGTTCTCGACCTCGGTGGAGCACTCGAAGCTCATGATGGCCGCGTTGAACGAACGCGGTATCCGATCGGCCGCGATCGACTCCGCGACTCCTGCCGCCGAACGGCGTCACACCATCGAGAGTTACCGGAGCGGTGAGATCCGAGTGATCACCAACTACGGCGTCCTCGCCCAGGGGTTCGACGCTCCTGCAACCCGTGCCGTCGTGGTGGCACGCCCGACCTACAGCCGGAACGTCTACATCCAGATGATCGGACGAGGCCTGCGTGGACCCGAGAACGGTGGCTCCCGCTCGTGCTTGATCCTCGACGTCAAGGACAACATCACCAACTATGAAAATGCTCTTTCCTTCACTGGTCTCGACGACCTGTGGGGGCGGGGGTGAACGACGCTGATCGGAAAAGTTCGCTCACACCCGAACAGCAAGCGGTGGTTTCCCAGCCCGCCGGCGCCATGACTCTGGTCACCGCCGGGCCGGGGACAGGAAAGACCCACACCCTCATCAGCAGGTTGGACACACTGGTGTCGGAAGAACTGAACGCAGGCGAGATACTGGTCTTGACGTTCTCCAGGGCCGCGGTGAGAGAGCTGCGGAAGAAGATCGTCGACAGCGACTCCGCGATCCGGTTCGTTCGGGCCCGCACTTTCGATGCATGGGCACTGGAGTTGCTCACGAACTTGGACGGCGAGGGCGCCTGGGTCGGTCGGCCATTCGAGGAGCGAATCCGCAAAGCCACCGAGATGATCGAAGAGGGCGAAGCCGACGAGTACTGTGACGGAATCCGACATGTGGCGGTCGACGAAGTCCAGGATCTCGTCGGTGCCAGAAGGCGCATGGTGGAGGCCTTGCTGCAACGTTTCGACTGCGGATTCACAGTCGTCGGCGATCCTGCGCAAGCGATCTACGGGTTCCAGATCGAAAACCCGGCAGAACGGGCTGCGGAAACCGGCAGATTCTTCCTGAACCTGACGGCGTTCTTCGGAGACAAGCTGGTCAAGCTCGAGCTGACTCGGAATTTTCGCGCCCGGCGCGACACGGCCGGGTACGCACTTCCGTTCGGTACGAGCCTCCGGTCCTACACCGAGGATGCGGACACGAGTCTCAGGAACCTCACGAGTGCGCTGCGGACAGCACCTGATTTCGGCCCGTTGGACGACGAATACGCCCGCACCGTACTGGGTCGACCTGATGCCACGACCGCGATCCTCTGCCGCACCAACGGACATGCCTTGGTCGTCGCCGAGTCACTGTCATCTGCCGGAATCCCGTACCGACTGCAGAGATCCGCGAACGACAAGGTCGTTCCGATGTGGATCGGGCAATTGTTCACCGTCCACAAGGACAACATCCTGTCGTTCGACAGCTTCAGGGAAATCTCCGCAGGTTTGAAACTGCCTGCGAACGCCGATCCGGAATTGCTTTGGAGCCTGCTGCTCCGCACCGCGGGCGGCAAGGCAGGCAACAGAGTCGTCCGCCTCACTGATCTCCGCCGAGTCGTAGGACAGAAGAGTCTTCCGGAAGAACTGTTCGACGAACCGGACACCTCCCTGACCGTCTCGTCGTATCACCGCTCCAAAGGCCTCGAGTACGACAGAGTGCTGGTCGCGAGTCCCATGCGCAGACGGGCCCGCGACCGTCACGATGCAGCCGAAGAAGCAAGGATGCTTTACGTCGCAATGACAAGGGCGCGTGATCTGGTGATGCGTATCGACACTCCGGACACAGGTGCGCCGATGGACAAGGATGGTCCGGACGGGAGGTGGACACGCCGTCAGTGGAACAACCGGCATTGCGTGGCATTCGAGGCGAACGGCGCCGACGTGGCCACCGTGCTCCCGCCGGGAACCGAAGACTTCGCCGATGATCCTGCAAGTGTGCAGGAATACCTGGCCGACAAGGTACATCCAGGTGACGAGGTGGTCCTCGTTCGTGCCCACGACCTCCCCTTGGGAGAACACGAGAGTCCGCCCTACCTGGTGATGCACGAAGATCGACCGGTGGCCACGACTTCGAAGCGATTCCGTGAAGCGGTTCACGGACTTGCGCTTCGTCGGGTCGGCCGAGCACTTCGCTGGCCGACGAGGATCACCGGCATACGCATAGACACGATCGAGACCGTCGCAGGCAGCGAAGCCGCAGGAGCCGCAGCCGGCTTCGGGCGTGGTGGAGTGTGGTTGGTTCCGCGACTCGGTGGTCTCGGCAACATGGTCCACGGTCCGAGCTCGTCAAGGGGAGACATCTGATGTCCGGATACAACGAGCACTACAGATTTCGCGACGCACTGCTCGACGCGCTGCGCAACGATGTACTCGGCCCTGCAGGCGGGGAGAGCGAAGTACTGTCCGACCCGCCAGGGACGGCCTATGTCTGCGGTGTTCTCTTTCCGCGACAGGGCACGGATCTTCGGCCGGAAGAAGATCAGGATTTCTCGCCTGCCAACCGGGAAGAAGACTTCCCGGACACGGGCGTCGCAATGGCGAATCTGCAGGCACCGTCATCCATGGGCCTGACCTTTGCCGTGGACGCCACCAAGGCGGGCAGTTTCGGAATCCGAGTCGAAGCGAGCGTCTACGACCCGATCGACCGGGCCGGGAACCCCACGGAAGCGAAACGCGCAGAACGAGGCAGTACCGGCACAGCCGACGTTCAATGGCGTCGCCGTCCGCTTCCGACCTTCCGGGAAAGCGTAAAGCTCTCGGAGACCGCTCACGACAGGAAGTTCGAGGTGGCACCCGGCCTCGAATGCAGGGTCCGACTACGAGAACCTCGTGACGGGGTGGTCGCCGCAACCGTGACCTTGGTGAACACCAAACGTATCGAGGGCAACTCACTCCGCGATCAGCACTGCTTCTGCCAGCCGCTCATAGAGATCGAGGGACCGGTGGTTCAACGCCCCGGGCCGGGCGGAGGCGATGAAGACGAGGTCCTGAGCAGCAGGCTTCTCCACCGTTTCGCGCCTACATTCGCCGTCGGCCATGGTTGTTCGGTCGAATGGGAATGGCAGCCGCCCTCTCCGCAGGCCCTCGTCGATGTAGACGAGGCGACGATGACGGTGTCAAGAGTGGCGACGACCTTCGTCCCTTCGCACGAGGTCCTGCTCACCGATTCGAACGCGTCCATCGACGACGAGGCGCTGTTGATGTCAGGACTGGCGACCGCGCCCGAAGACGAATTGCTCACAACGTTGCGACGCCTTGCGAGCGCATATCAGAGCTGGATCGACGAACGTCGCGCCGAGGTTCCCCGCTTGTCGAACGAAAGATTCCGAAAACGGGCAGGTCAGCATCTCGATCGGTGCGTCACGGCCCATCGGCGGATCGTAAGCGGTATTCGCCTGCTGGGCCGTGACAGCCAGGCGATGGAGGCTTTCCGACTCGCCAACGAAGCAATGGCCGACCAGCGCGCTCGCAGCTCGTGGATCAAGAATGGCCGTCGCGGCGAGATTGTCCTCGATGGCCGCTGGCGCCCGTTCCAGATTTCCTTCTTCCTTCAATGTCTGGACGGCATGGCCGACTCGGACCACGAAGACAGAAAGCTCGTGGACCTGCTGTGGTTTCCGACCGGAGGCGGAAAGACCGAGGCATACCTCGGTCTGATCGCATTCTCGACGTTCCTCCGGCGACTTCGTCACGGAACGCACGGCGCCGGCGTCACGGCGATCATGCGCTACACCCTGCGGTTGCTGACACTGCAACAGTTCGAGCGGGCAGCCTCCCTGATCTGTGCCATGGATCGGTTGAGGGAGCGCGACAAAGCCAGGCTGGGTGATGAGGAAATATCGCTGGGAATGTGGGTCGGCAAAGCCGCCACTCCCAACGTCCTCCACGACGCCGAGGAGGCATTGGACCAGCTCAAGAGCGGAAGAACCGTACACGAGAAGAACCCTGTGCAGCTACGAAGCTGCCCATGGTGCGGCATCGATATCGATGCACACGACTACACGGTCGACGCTGCCGAGGTGGAACTACGTATCCGCTGTCGGAACTCGGTCTGCCCCTTCGCCGACGGGATCCCGGTCCACGTGGTGGACCAGACGATCTACCGACACCATCCCACGCTCGTCATCGCCACCTCGGACAAGTTCGCGCGGCTGCCTTGGCGCAGTGACGTTGCGACACTGTTCAACCGTGACCTGCCTGAAACACCACCTCCCGAACTGGTCGTCCAGGACGAACTGCACCTCATCTCCGGACCGTTGGGGAGTCTCGCAGGCTTGTACGAGACCGCGATCGACGAGATCGCCGACCGCCCGAAGGTGATCGCATCGACGGCCACGATCCGTCGGGCGAAGCAGCAAGCCAGACAACTTTTCGACCGAGAGGTCGCACAGTTCCCTCCTCCCGGTTTGGATGCGCGTGACTCGTGGTTCGCGGTGGAATCACCACCCGCCAAGAAGGCGAGCCGGCTTTACGTCGGGCTTCTCACTCCGAGTACCAGCCAGGCAAGTCTGCTGGTGCGGGCGTACGCCGCGCTTCTCGATCAGGCCAACCTCATCGACGGTGACGATGCCACACGTGATGCCTATTGGACCCTGATCGGATACTTCAACAGTCTCAGACTGCTGGCCGCGGCCGAACTGCAGGTCCGCGCCGACGTCCGAGAACGGATCGGCCAGCTGGCCGACGACGAACGTGAGCCTCGCCCCATCGACGCCGTCGAGGAGTTGACCAGCCGAATCAACTCAGGTGACATCCCGGAACGATTGAAGGAGCTGGAGCTGGCCTTTCCGGACAAGGCTACGCTCGACGTAGTCCTCGCCACGAACATGATCTCCGTGGGTGTCGACGTCGACCGCCTCGGCTTGATGGCGGTGATGGGACAACCCCAGACGACAGCGGAATACATCCAGTCGACAAGCAGGGTGGGACGGAAGCATCCGGGGCTGGTGGTGACTCTCTTCAACGCTGCCCGATCGCGCGACCGCTCCCATTACGAGAACTTCCTCTCGTACCATTCGGCACTCTACCGACAGGTTGAATCGACCAGCGTCACACCCTATTCGGCTCGCGCTCGGGACCGCGCCCTGCACGCCGTCGTGGTGGGCTTGGCCCGCCTGCTGATACCCGAGTTACGCAATAACGAAGATGCGCGAAAGATCGAGAATTACCGCCATCGACTCGAAGAAATCAAGATTCTGATTCTCGACCGGACCGAGCGAGTCGCCCCGGAGGAAGTCGCGGCCACCGGAGACCACATCGACGCGATCGTCGATTCCTGGTGCGAGTTGGCCCGGCTCAACACGAAGCTCGTCTACGAGGCACCTGCCCGAAAAGGCGGTCCGAAAAGGGATCCACATGCCGCCCTGTTGAGGACATTCGTGGACGACGACCTGGCGTACGCGATGCCCACTTTGTGGAGCCTGCGCGACGTGGACGCAGAGACACGCCTTGACTTGGAGAATTGAAATGGGCCTACGCAATCCCGACTCGAAGTCGACCTCGCAAAAAAGAGTTTCCGGACCCCGCCTCGGTTCCATTCGGCGCGGCCAGGCAGTCAACACCTACGGCGTAGGCGCGATGGTCGCAATCGAGGACCAGTCGTTCGTCGTGGGCGGTCTCGACGAATGGCGATTCGGTGACACACAGCCGATCCACGAACCTCGACTGCAGAACCGTCTTGGCGTCAAGGAGTTCAGGCCACCGCCAGCAGAAGAGGACAGGCAGGACAAGAGGATCGGGGTACGACGCTTCCCGCTCATGCACTCCTGCCCTGACTGTAAAGACTTGAAGCCATACAAGGAATTCGGGGCGACGCCGAGCAAAAACGAATGCGCTTGCGGAAGCCCGCTGATTCCGTCGCGTTTTGTCATCGCGTGCCCGAACGGGCACCTGGACGACTTTCCGTATTGGGACTGGCTGCACAAGAAGAACGAGTTTCGAACCGGACCTCACAACCTCACAATGCGCAACGACGGCAGCTCCGCCTCGCTGCGCTCCATAGTCGTCTCCTGTTCGTGCGGCCATACCAGGTCTCTGGAGGGCGCCTTTGCCAAGACGGCGCTCCAGTCACTCGGCATCTCGTGCCAAGGGAAACGACCATGGCTCGGCAGGCAAGCGGCGGAAGAGGGCTGCGATCAGGTCGTGCGAACACTGCAGCGTGGTTCATCCGCGGCATGGTTCGCAGTCAACATGACTTCCTTGTCGATTCCACCCTGGTCCAACTCTCTCAACAAGTTCGTCGAGCGGCACCTTTCGTGGTTCGAAGGACTTGCCTCGCTCTCGAACGCCGAGGAGGCGATCGGCACTCTGCCCCCGGTCAAGGAGTCTCCGTTCACCCCGAAAGACATCGTCGCGGCAGTGCTGCAGCGCAAAGTCTTGACCGACGGCGAAACGGCGGAGGACGATGACGTCATTCCCCTCGAAGCCTTCGCCGCCTTCCGCATGGCGGAGTACGACCCTTTGCACTTCGGGACGACGAAGTCCGACGGAGGCGACGACTTCGAGAGCACAAGCTCACCGGACGCAGGATCCGTGGACTTGCCCAACGGTATAGCACGCAGCATGCAGGTGAAGCGGCTCAGGGAAGTGAGGGCCTTGCAGGCCTTCACTCGAATCGAACCGCCCGACGCAGTCGCGGGAAAGAAGCGGTTGGCCTCACTGGCACGAGAGGAAAAGAACTGGCTTCCCGCGATCGAAGTACTCGGCGAAGGCGTCTTCCTTTCCCTGGACGAAGGACTGATCGCCGATTGGGAAGGACGCAGCCGAGTGCAGTACCGCGCCGGCAAGATCCGCGAACGTCACGAGACGGCCCTGCGCAGCTCTGCGATGCGCCGAGGCGAGATCGGCGCCGCGGACGCCCGGTCCCCGATCGATGCACGATTCGTACTCGCACACACGCTGGCACACACGCTGATCAACGAGTGGAGCCTCGAGGCCGGGTACCCGGCTGCCTCCCTGCGCGAACGTCTCTACGTCTCGGATTCCCGCCTTGGTCTGCTCGTGTACACGGCCACAAGCGATTCTGCAGGCAGCCTCGGCGGCCTGGTGGCCCAGGGGACGCACGCCGGGCTTGCCGAAAGCCTGTCTGCCGCACTGGAACGTATCTCCTGGTGCTCGCAGGACCCACCCTGTATGGAAGCGGAAGCCGCCGGAACGGACAGTCTGAATCTCGCCGCGTGCTACGCCTGCGTGATGCTTCCCGAGAGCAGTTGCGAAACGAACAACACCTTCCTCGATCGTGCGCTGCTCATCGGTGAGCCGGGATACACCGGCACCGGCTTCTTCGAAGGGCAGTGAAGCTCCGACTCATCGCTCGTCCGGCCTCTCGGATCGCACCAAACGCTCCAACGCGTCCACGCCTGCAGTCCATGCGGCCAGCTCGGCGGGCGGCGGAACCACCGCCGCCCGCCGCCCATGCAGGTACTCACTCGTGAGGTGGTAGATCTCCTGGACGTATCGAACCAGTCGTCTCGCCTCGGGACGTCGCCGCTCCGGTACCGTCAGCATCAAGACCCACAATCTCAACAAGATGGAGCCTCGAGAGGAACGATCGGCGAAGTATGCGCTGTCGGCGGTCTTGGCCAGGGCTTCGAGTCTCATCCTCAGCAGAACCAGTTCGCATTTCATCGACAAGATGCGCTCGAAGCCTTGGGTCTCGGAGAACTCGTCTCGCCCTTGCTGCGGCGTCCACATCAGGGAACGACCGATGCCAGAAGGTCACGACAGAACTTCTCGGCGGTAGCCGACCTGGTCTCCAGATTCGACACGGAAACGTCCAGACCGTGGGGGTCGCCATGTGCGCCGGCGTTCAGATCGCGGAGGAAATCGGCATCGGCCAGCAGCGCATCGATCACGCCTGCGGCCGGGTGCCCGGTACCCACGATGCGGCGCACGACTTTCAACGTAGCTCGGGTCGTGAACACCTGATCCATCTTCGTCAACACCGACTGCGCCCGGCCAGAAGGACGCTTTTCTTCCTGGACGAATTCGCGCAGCGCGGCGTCGATGGCTTGTCGACACAACGAAAGCGTCAGGACGGCCAGTGTGGCGTCCGACAAGACCTGATTCGAGCCGCTCCTCGTACCCTGACGGAGGACACTCCGCGCATCCTCGACAAGTGCCTGCCAAGGGTGCGTGGAGTCGACACACTGAAGGTTGCCGTATCGATCCCGCCCCAGCTTGACGAGAGTGACTTGGCCAACCTTGAGCCGGAGCACATCGACGAGTCGGTCGTCGTGCGTCAACAGCACCATCTGACGCCCCTCGGTGACGTAGCTTTCCACCAAGGTGGCGAAGGCGTCGATTCGGAGGTCGTCGAGTGCATGAACCGGGTCGTCGACGACGAGGAACCTGAAGGGATCGGTCTTTCCTGCAGCAAGCAAGAGGGCCAGAACGAATGCGTTGTACTGCCCCGCCGAAAGCACGCCGAGCCCGACCTCATACCCGTTCAGAAGCAGTCGCGGACCGACTGGGCTTGCACGATCAGGCGTCGGGTCCGGAACGGTGGCAAGCGCGAGTCCTTTCAATTCGACATCGGGGAGCAACACCTGCAGCAATCTTTGCACGTCACGTTCCAGCACCTCGCGCCTGTCTGCGTGAACGGCGTCGAATTCCTTCGCCAGCCGCTGAAGCGCAGATTCGCATGCGTCGACCGAAGCCGCAGCCGAACCGTACTCACGGTGTGCATCGACGAGCACCCGACAGCCGCGTCGCCGCTCCGAGCTCCACAGCGATTCCCATCCCGGGATCGTCACTTCTCGCAGCAGGTCCTCGATGCTCTCGGCGAACTCGACGTCCGTAGTCAGTCCCGTGAGAATGGTCCACGCGAAGTCGCCCTCCGCGGTGGGTTCGTGTCCGACCAGCGATTCGATACGCTCCGTGAGCCGGACAGCGCTCGACTCGATCGCGGTGATTCTCTTCGCTCGTCGCAGCACCGGTAGGACTCGCTCGACCAACAGCCGTCCCAGGTGCCTGAGCTCGGTGCGGGTCAGGTTGAACTCCTCGCGTACCGACCTCAGCTCCGTGATCACAGAGTGGGCCCGAACAGACCAGTGCACCCCATCGGATCCGCACATCGGACAATCGGGAGTCGAGGTACCGTCGATCTGCGAGATCAACATCTCCAAGGCCTCGACACCACCTCCCGACCAGAGTTCCTGTCCGCTGTCCTGCTTGACGCGGATGTATTTCTCCACCGCTGCGCGGGTGGCCTCCAAGGACGTCGCGACGTCCGCCGACAGCCGAGGGTCGATAGTGAGGTAGACGTCGAGTTCTCCTCGATCACCGAATTCCGCTCGGAACCATTCCTCGACATCCTCAGCCGGACTTTCCGGAATTCGGACCGGCTGAGGTACCTCAAATTCGGGAAACCGCAGGGCGAGCGCCTCGTCCACTTCTGTCAGTGCTGTTACCGCCTCGTCCCGGGCGCGCCACCAGGCGGCATACGCGGCTCGGGCGCGCGCAAGGTCCTGGTCCAGGAAGCGTCGCAACTGCGGCCAAACTTCCCCCAATGCCAAGGTCGCCTCGACGATGTCGGCGGCGTTGTCCGCCCTGAGCCGGTGGGTGAGATGGTCGTATCCGACAACAGGACGACGCGATGCCACAGAGCTTGCCCACTTGCCGCCAGGAGTCGTCTCCACCTCGTGCCGAGTACCGGACCTCCATGTCGCTACAGCGCTCTCGATTCCTGCTTCGGCGTTCCACTCGAAATGCAGCGTGTCACCACGGTTGTTCTCCAGGACGACCACTGCTTCCGAGTCGACGAGCCCCGAATGGACGGCCACCACGCCTCGCGCATCGGCGGGATTGAAGCCGGAGGCTTCGCCGGTGCCACCGAAGAGTGCCACTTCGAGTGCGTCGGTGACGGTCGACTTACCGGTACCGTTGGGCGCGTGCACCACCACGAGCCCGGCGGAAGCCGGGAAGGTCAGCCTGAACGGTTCCGCAGTCGCTCCGGGAGCGCCGGAGCCGTTCGCCGCACCTCGGAACCCTGCCAGTTCGACAGAACGCAGGAACCACGGCCCGGCCGCCATGGCATCGTTGAGGGAGTCCTCAGTCGTGTCGACAATGTCACGGCATCGATCGAGAGCACCGCGGACGATGACGTCGACCGACCCGGTACCGTCCGACGGAAGCAGTATCTGCTCGACCTGCGCCACAGTCATGGCCCGGCGTTCTCGACCTCGCGGACCGGTACCCGATTCGGACAACAGACCCTCCCGCCTGATGACGATCATATCGCGGCTCTCGACCCTTCGACCTTGGCCAGGTCGACGGTTCAGCGATAGGCTACAGGGTTGGCCACAAACGGCAGAGGGGAAGATGGCATGGCGACAGTGGTTCTCGCAAAGGAGTTCCACCGAAATCTGGAGCTCGATGGTTCACTCAAACCGCGGGCTTGGGATGTTCTCCGGAAACTGCAGATGGACGAGGATCTGACGGGGCTCGACCTCAAGATCCCACAAGGTGCCCGCGATCCACGGGTCCGCACCGCACGCGTCACCGACAACCATCGCGCAGTCCTGTTCGCCGCGGGTTCGAAAGAGGATGCCTACTACCTCTTGGTCGCGATTCGGCCGCACGACGAAGCCTACGAGTACGCAGGCAAGGTGACGTTGCGCCTCAACCCGGCGAACGGTGTCGCGGAAGTCCTACGCGAGACCACAGCTCTGCCGGAACAGCCGTGGTCCAAGCCGGCTGCTTCGCACGACGACCGTCCGTTCCTGTTGCCGTATAGCACTTCAGAGCTCGAAGACTTGGGAATTCTGCCGTCATTGGCGGAGCAGGCAACAGTCGTCAGGGACGAGGACGCCCTGCAGGCGCTGTGCCTGGAGGCGCCGGAATGGCAGGCCTGCGCCCTGCTCGACCTGGCCTACGGCGAATCCTTGGACGCCGTACGCCGCTCGTACACACACGAGGGCGGCGTCGCCGAGCGCCTGCCGTTCGATTCGAACGACCCGGAGCAGCTTCGCGATTCACTGAACCGTTCAGCCTCGAAGATGGAATTCGTGGTCGTCGAGGACGACGACCACCTATCCCGGATGGTCGCGGGTGATTTCGCGACTTGGCGCACCTTCCTTCATCCGACCCAGCGCGATCTGGCCGAACGGCACCGAAAGGGCAGCTTCCGGATCGCGGGTGGTGCAGGCACAGGCAAAACGGTCGTCGCCATGCACCGAGCGGTACACCTCGCAAGGTGTAATCCGAAGTCCAGGGTATTGCTCACTACGTTCACGGTGACATTGGCGGCGCAGCTCGAAGACAACTTGCGAGCACTTGCAGATGAAGACGTCCTGAAGCGCATCGACGTGGTAGGGATCGACCGACTGGCTCGCCAGATCGTCGCGCGGACGACAGGTCGTGACATCACTGTGGTGCTCGGCGAGGACGAAGAACGTCTGTGGGAGGAAGCCACCGCGGCAGTCCAAGACCTTTCACCTTCCGACCGGGCGATCTTCACCCCGCGCTTCCTCGCTGCCGAACACAAACAGGTGATCCTGGGCGAGGAGGATGCGACCCAACAGACCTACCTCAACGCCATCCGCAGAGGACGCAAGGTGAAGATCGACCGGATCCAGAAAATCCGACTGTGGCGGATCGTGGAGGAATTCGTCCACCGTCTTTCGGTCGACAAGAAGACGACGTTCTCTCTGATCGTCGCCGAGGCGGCAGCGATCGCCAAATCCGACCGACTCCCTCAAGCAAACCGCTACGACCACGTCGTGGTGGACGAGGGGCAGGATCTTTCGCCTGCTCATTGGCGTCTTCTTCGTGCGGTGGTCCCAGTCGGTCCCGACGACATGTTCATCTCCGAAGACGCACACCAGCGAATCTACGGTGCGCAGGTGGTCCTGAGCAGACTCGGGATCGAGACCCGCGGTCGTTCACAACGCTTGACTTTGAACTACAGGACGACGCGTGAAGTCGTCGGCTTCGCGACCAGGATTCTCGAGGGTGAAGCGTTCATGGACCTCGACGAAGACGACGAGTCGACTCGTATGTACAGGTCTCTCCTCACCGGACCGCGTCCGGAACCGCTGCCTGCGAACAGCTGGGAAGCGGCGCGAGACCATGCCGTCCGTGTTGTCGAAAAATGGGTAGCAGAGACTTCGGAGAACTCGCTGAGCTCACTTGCGGTGCTCACGCCGGACTGGTATGTGTCCGACACGATGGTGCGAGCCATGAAGAAGGCCGGAATACCCGCCATGGTCACGAGAAACGATAGCCCGATGGATCCACGTCGAGTTCAGGTCGCGACGGTCCACCGCGCCAAGGGCATCGAATTCGACAGGTGCCTGGTCATCTCGGCGAATGCCGATAAGTACCCGCCCCGGAAAGTCCTGGCGAAAAGTGCCCCGT
Organism: Amycolatopsis roodepoortensis; assembly: GCF_024628825.1. Classification (NCBI taxonomy): domain Bacteria; kingdom Bacillati; phylum Actinomycetota; class Actinomycetes; order Pseudonocardiales; family Pseudonocardiaceae; genus Amycolatopsis; species Amycolatopsis roodepoortensis. Next base: position 6,980,468 of record NZ_CP102415.1, on the reverse strand, counting down.
CGGAGCATCCGGCCATCGAGCTGGAAAGTCGCTGCCTCTTGTACGTGGCCTGTACGCGACCGCGGCGTCAGCTCGTGGTCGTCTGGCATGGAGAACCATCCAAGTTTCTACCGACCGACGTTGCCACAGCTGCACAAGGCGACGAATCGACGAGCTGACGCCCGTAAGGCAGGCGAGTCGCGTATCCAGCCCACGAACGCGGATTCGTCCACGCCGCCCAGATGACCCCGGTTGCCGTATCGCTGCAGTCTTCGCGATGAGCTTGCCCTGTTGCGGAACGGCAAGCTCATCGCACCAGCTCACCGCGCCCGGTCGTAAACCAGCGCCATCTCCCCCAGCTGTCCGACCTCCTGATAAGCCAGCGCCCACTTCGACGCGGGCAGGCCGTCGGCGAACAGCCGCCGCCCGCCGCCGGTGATCTCGGGGCAGATCATCAGGTACAGCCGGTCGAGCAGGTCGTCGGCGAGCAGGGCCTTGATGACGCTGGCGCTGCTGTTGACCAGGATGTCGCCTTCCCCGTTCGCCTTCAGGTCGGTGATGACGTCGGCGACGGGGGCGTTCACCACGCGGGCGCGGTCCCAGGGCGCTTCGGTCAACGTCTTCGAGAAGACCACCTTTTCGGCGTCCACCAGCCACTTCGCGTAGGCGCGGTCGCGCGGGTCGGCGTTCTCGTCGGCGGCGATGGTGGGCCAGAAGCCCAGGAAGCCTTCGGCGTTCAGCCTCCCGAGCACTGCGGTGGTCGCCGTCTCGTGGATGCGGGCGAGGTGAGCGCGGGCGACGTCGGTGGTGGCGTACGAGACGATCGCACCCAGGTCGCCCGGGCCGCCGGGGCCGCTGTAGTGGCCGTCGAGGGTGAGGCTGATGTTGGCGGTGACGCGGCGGCCGGTCGGGTTCGTCATGTCGTTCAGTCCTTTTCCTGGGTGAGCTGAGCTGCGAGGTTGTCGAGCACCTGGCCCCAGCCGGTTTCGATACCGGCGATGAAGGGGACCGCCTCGACGGTCGTTTCGGTGATGCGCAGGTCGAGCCGGAGCCGGGTCCCGCCCGGCGCCTCGGTGAACTTCAGGTCGTAGTGCCCGGTGAAGAACGTGTCCCCCTTGGCGTCCAGCACCGAGAGGTCGAACTCGAGATGCTCGGGTTCGGTCGCGGCGCGGACCTCGCCCGCGGAGCGATACCGCCCCTCCGCGTCGCGGTAGTCGAGCACGGCTCGTCCCCCGGCCCGGGGCTCGATGACGCAGTCGGTGACGGTCATCGAAGGCGGCGCCCACCAGGACGCGAGCAGCGCGGGCTCGGTCCAATGCCGCCAGACCTCGTCCAGTGACGCGGTGAGCAGACGGTCGAACGTGAACGCCCGGCCGTCCGCCCACCGATCCTGGTTCGCGGACGCGGTGTCCGCGGAGATCGCGGCCTGATAGCGCGTGAGGACGTCTCGCTCGCCCTCGTTCGCTTCGATGGTGGCGATCAGCGCCCGCAGCCGCCCTTCGAAGTCCTTCAGCGGGCCCGCTTCGACGGCGTAGACCCGGCGCTGCCCCAGCGGGAAGACCGTCACGAGGCCGGCGCGGGCGAGGGTCTGCAGGTGCTTGGTGGTCTGCGGCTGCCGCAGGCCGGTCAGCTCGGCGAGTTCACCGACGGATCTCGGCCGCTCGGCGAGAAGCTCGACGATGCGCCGCCTCGCTCCGTCTCCCAGTGCCGCTGCGATCTGCTCCATGCCGAGAAGTATTCACTCATCAGAATATTCCTGTCAAGGAATATCTTCAGGATGGAACTCCAGGAGGCTTCGCTCCTCGGTAAGCGTGGTGACGGAGCCGAGGACCAGCCCGTGTGAGGCGGCGAGGTCGCGAAGTTCGTCGAGGCGCCGCTCGCGGCCGCCGTAGAGCACGAGCATGACCAGGTCCCATTCGGTCTGCGCCCCGAGCCCGCCGACCGCCTCGATGACGAGGATCCGGCCGCCCGGGCCGGCCGCGTCGGCGCAGCGCGCCAGGATGCGATGGGCGTGCTCGTCGTCCCAGTCGTGCAGGATGTCGGAGAGCAGATAGGCGTCCGCGCCTGCCGGGAGCGGATCGAAGAAGCTGCCCGCGGTGACCTCGACGCGGTCTTCGAGGCCCTGCGCGCGCAGTTCCTGTTCCGCGGCGGCCGCGGTCGGCGCGAGATCGACGAGATGGCCGCGCATCGAGGGGTTGGCCTTCAGGATCGCGGCGAGCAGGCTGCCGTGACCCCCGCCGACGTCGACGAGCGTGCCGAACCGGGACCAGCCGAATCCGGCGACGAATCGCGGCACCTGCGTCAGGAACCGCTGGGTCATCTGGCGGTCGAACGTCTCCCGCAGCCGGGGGTTCTCGGCGAGATCGGTCCAGAAGTCCTTGCCGTAGCGGCGGATGTAGCCCGCCTCGCCGGTGGCGATGCTGTGCGCGAGTTCGATGAACGCCAGTTCGCCCCGCCCGCCGGCGGCGTTCATGTCCAGGAGCCCGGCGAGCCCGTTTCCGGCGTCGGCGCGGAGTTTCGCCCCGTACTCGGTGGTGCGGTAGCCGTCCGGAGTCGCCACGACGACGCCGAGGGTCGCGAGATGCCCGAGCAACAAGCCGAGGGCGAGCGGGGATTGGCCCAGCTCCGCCGCCAGATCGTCGACGGCCGAGCCGGGCCCGGACAACCTGTCCGGCAGCCCCAAGGTCACCGCGACCCGCAGCGCCATCGGCGTCGCGAGCCCGGCCAGCCGGAGGAATTCCTGTCTGTCAGTGTCACTCATGGGGTCAGCGTCCGCCCGGTGAGACCCGGGTTCTCCACGGCTTCGACGTAGCTCCGCGCGACGTCGGCCGCCGGAGTGCCGCCTTCCGGCTCGCCGAGCGCGGCGAGGGTTTCGCTCACCCAGCCGGGGCTGACGGCGTTGACCCGGATGCCGCGCGGCAGTTCGCGCGCGGCCGCGGCGACGAACGCTTCGAGACCGGCATTGGTCAGGACGCCGAAAGCGCTGCCGCGCAACGTCTCCGGGATCCGGCCGGCGGTCAAGGTGACCGAGCCGCCGTCCGGCAGATGCGGGATCGCGCGCCGCAGCAGGAACACCTGACCGAGCAGCTTCCCTTGCAGCCCTTGGGTGAACTCATCGTCGGTACCGCCGTCGACCGGCACCAGCGAGCCGCTCCCCGCACAGCACACGACGTGCTCGATCCCCGGCTCGGCGGCGAAGAGCGCGTCGAACGTGGCTGGCTGCTCGACGTCCACTTTGACCTCACCGGAGCGAGACGCGGGGAGCACGGCGTGCCCGCGCGCGGTGAGTGCCGACGAGACGGCGGCTCCGATCGTCCCGGTGGCACCGATCACGAGGATCTTCATCGGCGTCTTTCCCTTCAAGGTCGCGTGAGTGGTTCGGTTCCGTAAGCCCGGTGCAGCGCCGCGACGAACGACGGCGCTTCCGGCACCCGCGTCGCGCCGATCCGGCGGACCGCGATGCCCGGCGTCCACGAGTTCATGACCACCGCGCCCGCGAGCCCCGGCGATTCGGCGAGCGTGACCTCCTGGACCCGTTGCGGCACACCGAGCGCCTCCAGCCGCCGCTGGACTACGCCCATAGTGGTCCCCGCCAGCAGGTCGGCGTCCGGCCACACCACCGTATCGCCGTCCCAGAAGGCGAGGTTCCAGATCGTCGCCTCGCTCAGCCTGCCCCGGCGGTCGACGAACGCCGCGTCGTCGAAACCTTCACTGATAGCCCGCCGCCTGTAGTACGTCTTCGCCATCTCGCCGGTGTGCTTGAAGGCGGGAAGGGCGCGCTCGTGTTCCACGGCCGTCAGCGCCAGCGGCCCCGCCGGACCGGACGCCGGCGGCCGGGTGCGCACCAGGACTTCGAGGTCACCCGGCAGGTGGACCGTCACGGTCAGGGAGACGTCCGCCGGACCGGATTTCAGTGCCTCGCGCATATACGAACGGATCCGGTCGTCGGGCAGGGCGTCGCCGAACAGCTCCAGCGAGGCGGTGCGGAGCCGGTCCAGGTGCAGGTCGAGACCGCGCACCTGGCCGTCCCGCACCTGCATGGCCGTGAAATGCGCGAAACCGGCGAAGGCGAGCGGCGCCAGTTCTTCGGCGGTCGCCGTCCGGCCGTTCAGCTGCGCGACATGAGGACTCATGCCCGCACCGTAATCCGGTTGCGGGCGCCGTGTGCCGGCGGCAGGATCCCGCGGGTGTCCGCATCGCGTACCGAGCTGTCGCGCTGGCAGTTCGATCTGACCTGGTCGTTGTTCGATTACCACCTCGCCGATCTCGAACCGGCGGACTTTCGCTGGGAGCCCTCGGCCCTGTGCTGGACGATCCGGCCGGACGGCACCCCGGACTGGGCCGACACCGAACCCGACCCGATCCCGGTCCCCACGATCGCCTGGCTCACCTGGCATATCGGCTGGTGGTGGAGTGTCGCGCTGGATCACGCGAACGGACGGGCGCCGCGCGAGCGCGCGGAAATCACCTGGCCCGGCGAAGAATCCACCGTCGAATGGCTGCGCGGTCTTCGCGAGGAATGGCTTGCGGTGCTGGATCGGTTGACCGACACCGACCTGGACGCGCCTTCCGCCTATCCGTGGGGCGAGGACGCCGGGCTGACCTTCGCCCACACTGTCGCCTGGGTGAACTCCGAACTGATGAAGAACGTGGCCGAGATCGGGCAGCTCAGGTTGCTCCGGCGCAGCTCGGTGTGACGCCGGGGATGGACTTCAGCTCGCCGAGAAGCATCGAACTCACGGCGACCGGATAGTCGTCGAGCGCGTACAACGTCCCGCCGAGTTCGACGCGGACCGGGGTTTTTCCCTTGTGCGCCAGCAAAGTCCGCTTCAGTTCGAGGACCGCGTCCTCGGTCAGCCGCTCGGCGGTCGCGTGCAGCGTCAGCGGCGGCTCCCCGTCGCCCGCCGCGGAGAGATCGAGTGGCACGAGGCCGCCGCCGAACACCGACATCTTGTCCTCCCGCCAGTTCACCCGGCCGCTGACGCGGACGGCGCCGTCCTCGGCGAGATCCGCCGCGAACAGCGCGTACGCCTTGGGAAAGAACAGCACTTCGAGCGCGGCGTCCAGATCCTCGATAGTGCAGATCGCCCACGGCTCGCCCTTCTTGTTCACCCGCCGCTCCAGTGACGTGACGATCCCGGCGATGACCAGTTCACCCTCGCGCGGCGGGTTGTCGAGGATCGCCGCGATCGGCCGCGGCGCGTGCGCCCGCAGGACGTGTTCGGCGCCGTCGAGCGGATGCGCGGACACGTACAGCCCGAGCATTTCCCGTTCGTGCGCGAGCAGTTCCTTGCGGGGCCACTCTTCGACACCGAGCTTGAGGTGCGCGAGCGGCGAGGTGCCGTCGCCGCTCCCCTCACCCGGCCCGAAGAGGTCGAACTGGCCCATCGCCTGCTTGCGCTTCAGCGGCACCACGGCGTCCACCGCGTCCTCGTGCACTCGCTGGATCGAAAGCCGCGTATGCCCGAGCGAATCGAACGCCCCCGCCTTGGCCAGGGATTCGATGACACGTTTGTTGCAGGCCACCAGTTCCGACTTGCCGAGGAAGTCGGTGAACGACGCGTACTTCCCCTTCTCCTGCCGGGTCTTGATGATCGCGTCGACGACGTTCGCGCCGACGTTGCGCACCGCGCCCAGCCCGAACCGGATCGCGTCCCCCACCGCGGAGAACCGGAGCCCGGATTCGTTGACGTCCGGCGGCAGCACCTTGATCCCCAGGCGACGGCATTCCGAGAGGTAGACCGCCGACTTGTCCTTGTTGTCCCCCACCGAAGTCAGCAGGCCCGCCATGTACTCGGCCGGGTAATTCGCCTTCAGATACGCGGTCCAGTAGCCGACCAGGCCGTAGCCGGCGGCGTGGGACTTGTTGAACGCGTAGCCGGCGAACGGCAGGATCGCGTCCCAAAGGGCCTGCACGGCCTCGCGCGAGAAGCCGTTGGCGACCATGCCGTCGCGGAAACCCTCGAACTCCTTCTCCAGTACCTCTTTCTTCTTCTTGCCCATCGCCTTGCGCAGCACGTCGGCGCGCCCCATGGAGTAGCCCGCGACGTCCCGCGCGATCCGCATGATCTGTTCCTGGTACACGATCAGGCCGTGCGTCTCGGCCAGGATCTCGCGCAGCGGCACGGCGAGCTCGGGATGGATCGACTCGATCGGCTGCCTGCCGTTCTTGCGGTCCGCGTAGTTGTTGTGCGTGTTCATCGCGATCGGACCCGGCCGGTACAACGCGTTCACCGCGATGATGTCGCCGAATCCGGTCGGCCTCAGCCTGCGCAGCAGATCCCGCATCGCGCCGCCGTCGAGCTGGAAGACACCGAGGCTGTCGCCGCGGGCGAGCAGTTCGTAGGTCGCCGGATCCTCGACGCCGAGGGTGTCGAGATCGATCTCCTCGCCGCGGTTGGCCTTGATGTTGTCGAGCGCGTCGCCGATGACGGTGAGGTTTCGCAGGCCTAGGAAGTCCATCTTCAGCAGGCCGATGGCCTCACACGACGGGTAGTCCCACCCGGTGATGACCGCGCCGTCGTCCCGGCGCCACAACGGGATCGCGTCGAGCAGCGGTTCACTCGACATGATGACGGCGCAGGCGTGCACCCCCGCGTTACGGATCAGGCCTTCCAGTCCGCGCGCGGTCTCGAAGATCTTGGCCGCCTCGCCGTCGCCTTCCAGCAGCGCGCGGACTTCCGCCGCTTCGGCGTACCGCTCGTGGCCCGGCTCGACGATCCCGGCGAGCGGGATGTCCTTCGCCGCGACGGGCGGAGGGAGGGCTTTCGAGATCCGGTCCGCGATCGCGTACCCGCTCTGTCCATAGTGGACGCGTGCGGCGTCCTTGATGGCCGCCTTCGTCTTGATTGTGCCGAACGTGATCACCTGGGCGACGTGCTCGGCGCCGTACTTGTCGGTGGCGTACCGGATCATCTCGCCGCGGCGCCGGTCGTCGAAGTCCATGTCGATGTCCGGCATGGAGACCCGCTCCGGGTTGAGGAACCGTTCGAAGAGCAGGCCGAGATCGATCGGGTCCAGATTGGTGATGCCGAGCGCGTACGCCACGAGCGAGCCCGCCGCCGAGCCGCGGCCCGGCCCGACGCGGATGCCGACGCGGCGGGCGTGGTTCATCAGGTCGGCGGTGATCAGGAAGTACGCCGGGAAGCCCTTTTCGGCGATCACGCCGATCTCGAAGTCGGCGCGGGCGAGGTACGCCTCGGGAACACCGTCCGGCAGTCGGCGGCGGAGCCCGGCCGCGACCTCCTCGCGCAGCCAGGACTCCTCGTCGTGTCCGTCGGGGACCTCGAAGACCGGCATGCGATCGACGTGCCGGTAGACGTCGTCGTACGGCTCGATCCGTTCGGCGATGAGCAGCGTGGAGTCCGCCGCGCCAGGGACCTCCGTGTCCCAGTACTCCCGCATCTCCTCCGCGGACTTGAGGTAGTAGCCGTCGCCGTCGAACTTGAACCGGCCGGGATCGTCGAGGGTCTTGCCGGACTGGACGCACAGCAGCGCCGAATGCGCGGCGGCCTTGTCCCGCGTGACGTAATGCGAATCGTTGGTGGCCAAGGGTTTCAGCCCGAGTCTGCGGCCGATGTCCAGCAACCCGTCCCGCACGGACCGTTCGATCGGGAGCCCGTGGTCCATCAGTTCGAGGAAGAAGTCGTCCGCGCCGAAGATGTCGCGGTAGTCCGACGCCGCCTGGATCGCCTCGCCGGGCTGCCCGAGCCGGAGCCTGGTCTGCACCTCGCCCGACGGGCATCCGGTGGTGGCGATGACGCCTTCGTGGTGCCGGGCGAGAAGTTCACGGTCCATCCGGGGTTTGCGGTAGTAACCCTCCAGGCTGGCCAGCGAAGACAGCTTGAACAGGTTCCGCAACCCGGTGGCGTTCTCCGCCAGCATGGTCATATGCGTGTAGGCGCCACCACCGGAGACGTCGCCGCCGTCACCGCGCCGTCCCCAGGTCACCGGCTTCTTGTGGAAACGGGACTCCGGTGCGAGGTAGGCCTCGATGCCGATCACCGGTTTGAGCCCCGCTTGGACGGACTGCCGGTAGAACTCGTCCGCGCCGTACATGTTCCCGTGGTCGGTCATGCCCACCGCGGGCATGCCGAGCCGCCGGGCCTCCGCGAACAGGGGCGCGATCTTGGCCGCGCCGTCGAGCATCGAGTACTCGGTATGAACGTGCAGGTGCACGAAGGAGTCCACCGGTAACTCCCCACGGTTGTACGATTCCGGTCCGACGCGGCGATTGGACCGTTGCCGCGCCAGTGTTGTCCAACAAGCGACACGCGACCGTCGACAACCAGAAGTTGTAGGGAGACACAGTGGAGCTGGATCTGGGCGCGGTGCGCGCGTTCGTCGCGGTGGCCGACGACCGGTACTTCAGCGAGGCGGCGATCCGGCTGGAGATCAGCCAGCAGGCGATCTCCAAACGCGTCGCGAAGCTGGAGTCGGATCTCGGCGTGCGGCTGCTGTCGCGGACGCGCGGCGGGGCCGAGCCGACCGAAGACGGCGAGGAGTTCCTCAACCACGCCCGCGCGCTGATCAGCCTCGCGGACCAGGCCGTCGAACGCCTCCACGGCAGGCGGCGGGCGCTGCGCGTCGACGTCCTCGGCACGCGGCTGGCGACCATGGAGGTCGTCCGGGCCTTCCACGCCGAACACGACGACGAACTGGAGATCGTCACGCCCGGGCTGGGCGCGGTGCGCCGGTCCCTGCTGCCGGATTCCGTCGATGCCGCCTTCGCCCGCGTCAGCACCGTGCCGTCCCCGGGGATCGGCCGCACGCCCGCCTATCTGGAGCCGGCGAACCTGCTGGTCGGACGGCGGCATCCGCTCGCACGGCGGCGCCGGGTCGCGATGGCGGAACTCGACGGCCTGACGGCGTGGATGCCCTACAACGCGCGGGCCAGCGAATGGGCGGAATTCTGGCAGGAACTGTGCCCGGAGTTCGGCATCCTGGTCGATACCGACGGCCCGAACTTCGGGCTCGAACACCACATCGACGTGCTGAGCGAGTCGACGGACCGGCTGGGTTTCGTCGGCGCGAAGATGCACGTGCCGTGGCATCCGGACGTCGTCCAGATCCCGCTCGTCGACCCGACGCCGGTGTATCCGTTCTCCCTGCTGTGGCGGCTGGAGAACCGGCATCCGACGCTGCGACTGCTGATCGAGCACGTCCGCTCCGCGTACCGGCCGTTCGATGCGGAGCGGCAGTGGCTCCCGGTGTCGGACCGGGAGGCGATGAGCGCGGTCGGCGACTGTCCTTTGTGGCCGGACAAAGCACCGTCTTGACGGGCCACGGATCGGGATCTACTCTTCTCCCTTCAGACAGGCACAGACGAAGAGCCACTGTCAGCGGTCTTCGTCGTGTCTGTTTTTTTGTGTCGGATCGCTGACAGCCAGCGCAGAAAGTTGGCGGTCCATGAGTTCATCGACGCTCAGCCCGACAGGCTCGATCTCGAACGTTTCCCAGGTAGCCGCGCTGATCAACAGCCTTTCGAGGTTGCCGCGCAAGGCCAATCTGCTGTGGTACCTCGTGCTGGGCGGCCTGTTCCTGGACGCCTACTCCAACGCCGCGCTCGGCGCCGGCCTGTCGCCGATGATCAAGGAACTCGGCCTCAGCTCCACCCAGGTCGGCGTGCTGACCGCGACCGCGCCCGCGGTCGCCATCCTGTTCAACCCGATCGGCGGCTGGCTGGCCGCCCGCGTCGGGCGCGTCAAACCGCTCATCGCCGCCAAGGCGATCGCGGCGATCGGCGCCGTGCTGACGGCGACGGCGGGCGGCTTCGGCGAGGTGTGGTTCGGCCGCGGCCTGGTCGGTGTCGCCTACGGCATCGACTTCGCGGTCGCGATGGCCATGCTCGCCGAGTACACCCCCGCGAAACTGCGCGGACGGCTCAACCTCTGGCAGTCCGTCTGGTACGTCGCCACCACCGTGAATCTGGGGCTGACGCTGGTGTTCTTCCATCTCGACGCCGGGGTGGGGATCTGGCGGTGGTCCGTCGGCTCGGCCGGTGTCTTCGCGATCGTGCTGCTGGTCCTGCAGATGATGTTCCTCGTCGAGAGCCCGTCGTGGCTCGCGGCCAAGGGCAGGCTCGCCGAGGCCGCGGTCAGCCTCCGCCGGATCTACGGTTTCCAGGTGACCCCCGGAGCGAGCAGCGGGCCGGATCCCGCCACGGAACAGAAGATCGGGTTCCGGCACGCGGGCGTGCTGTTCCGCAAGCCGTATCTGCCGCGGACCTTCCTGTCCACGGCGATCTCGCTGACGCAGTCGATGCAGTACTTCGCCGTCGGGTGGTACCTGCCGGTGATCAGCCTGGCGATCTTCGGGCAGGCGTTCCAGACCGCGACCCTCGGTTCGATGATCTTCAACATCGCCGGGATCATCGGCGGCGCGCTGTCGGCGTACGTCGGCAGGAAGATCGGGCTCCGGACGAGTTCCGCCATCGGTTACGCCTTCGCGTTCGCCATCCTGCTGGTGATGGGGCTGGGCTTCGGGAAGCTGCCCATCGCCGTCGGCTTCCTGCTCCCGTTCCTGTTCATCTTCTTCCACTCGGCGGGCCCGGGCGCGAACGGCAAGTCGATCGCGGCGCTGTCCTACCGCAGCGACATCCGCACGCTCGGCACCGGGGTGACCGGGATGCTCGGCAGCTTCGGCAGTGTCATCGGGCTGTACGTGTTCCCGCAGATCAAGGAGGCGATGGGCCTGGGGCCGACGATCGCCCTGCTCGCGGTGGTGCCGTTCCTCGGCCTGGTCTCGTGCCTGATCGTCCGCTGGGACCCCACCCGCAGCGGGATCGACCCCGACGACGAGACGATCGACCTCAAGCTCGGGAGCGCCTGATGCGGCGCGGGATCCTGGCCGTCGACGAGGGTTCCACCGGCACGAGGGCGGCCGTCGTCGGCGAGGACGGCCGGTGCGGGCCTTCCTTCTACACCTCCATCGACGTGAGCCACCCCGAACCGGCGCAGGTCGAACAGGACGCCATGCAGCTGCTGGACCGGACCCTCGACGTCGCCCGTCAAGCGGTGGCGTGGGCGGCCGAGAACGGCGTCGAGATCGAGGGCATGTCGATCTGCACGCAGCGGGCGACGGCCGTCCTGTGGGACCGGGAGACCGGCCGTCCGCTGGCCCCCGCCGTGGTGTGGCAGGACAGCCGTTACGCCGCGGAGCTGGCGCAGCTCGCTCCGGAGTGGGACCGGTACCTGTGGCCGTCGACCGGCCGTCCGGTGGGGACTCGCGCCCCGTTCCTGTGGGCGGCACGGCAACTCGAGCGGCTCGACGTCCCGGCGGAGCGCGTGCTGTTCGGTTCCGTCGACACCTGGCTGGTGTGGCATCTCAGCGGTCGTGAGCGGTTCACGATCTCGGCGACCAACGCCGTCGCGTTCGGCGGATATCGGTTGCGTGAGCACGCGTGGGACCAGGAATGGTTGGCAGCACTCGGTTTTCCCGCCGAGCTGGCACCGCCGCCCCAGGACGACGACGGCGATTACGGGTACACGGACCCGGAACTGCTCGGCATCCGTGTGCCGATCGCGGCGGTCATGGGCGATCAGCACGCCTCGCTGATCGCGCTCGGCGCGCTGTCGCCGGGCCAGGGCACCTGCGTCCACGGCACCGGCACGTTCGTCGGCGCGCTGGCCGGTGACGAACCGCCCGAGGCGGTGGGCGGACTCGAGGGCGTGCTGTGCCTGGTCGCCTGGCGTAGCCGCGGCCACAGCCGGTTCAGCCTGGAGGCCTACACCTCGACCACCGGCTCCGCTTTGCGCTGGCTCACCGAGGATCTCGGCCTGTTCACCTCGGCGGCCGAGATCAGCGCGCTGGCCGCGACCCAGCCGAGTGGCGAGGCGACCTGGTTCGTGCCGACGCTCGCCGGGCTGCGCACGCCGGTGCTGCGGCCCGAAGCGCGCGGTGTGCTGGCCGGGCTGAGCCTGGCGACCACCCGGGAAGTCCTGGCACGCTCGGTGATCGACGGGATCGCCCACGCGGTGAGTGACACCGTCGACGCGTTGCGGACGACGATGGACCGTCCGATGACGCATCTGCGGGTGGGCGGCGGTCTGGCGGCGAGCGACGCGTTGCTCCAGAGCCAGGCCGATTTCACCGGTCTCGCCATCGAGCGGGTGGCGGATTCGGCGACCGCCAGCCTGCGCGGCGCCGCCTATCTCGCCGGCACGCGGCTCGGGCTGTGGCCGTCGCTGGCCGACGCCGTGGCCCACCGGCCCCCGGAGCGGATCTTCGAACCCGGCCTCGCCGAAACCGACCGGCTGAAGCTGCGGGCGCGCTGGCAAGACGTGCTCGCCGTCTCGCTGTCGTGAAAACCCCTTGTTCTGATCGGAAAGGCTTTTCGATGTTCACACTGCCGTCCCGGCGGCCCAACGCCGTCGTCGCGGGAGCGACCCCCTCGGCGCCACTGCGGCTGGACCGTCGCACCGCGCTGACCGGACTCGACACCGGAGAGTTCGACCTGCTCGTGATCGGCGGCGGGATCACCGGCGCCTACACCGCGCTGGACGCCGTCTCCCGCGGCCTGTCGGTCGCGCTGGTCGAACGGGACGACTTCGCCTCGGGGACGTCGTCCAAATCGTCCAAGATGGTGCACGGCGGGCTGCGCTACATCGAGCAGGGCAACCTCGATCTGGTGCGGCATTCCCTGCTGGAGCGCCAGCGGTTCCGCCGCAACGCCCCGCATCTGGTGCAGCGCCTGCCCTTCCTGTTCCCCATCCTGGCGAAGGACGGCGTTTTCGACGCCAGGATCGCCCGTGCCTTCGAGAGTCTCTTGTGGACATACGACCTCGCGGGCGGCTGGCGGATCGGCAAGCTGCACCAGCGGCTCACGGTCGACGAGGTGCTGGCGCACGCCCCCACCCTGCGCGCGGACCATCTGCGCGGCGGGCTGATGTACTACGACAGCCGCGCCGACGACGCCCGGCTGACCCTCGCGATCGTGCGCAGCGCGGCCAGGCTCGGCGCGGTCGTCGTCAACGGCGCCGGGGTGACCGGTCTCCGCACCGCCGGCGGACGGGTGACCGGTGCGACGGTCGAAGCCGACGGCGAGCGGATCGACGTCCGGGCCCGCGTGGTCGTCAACGCGACCGGGGTGTGGGCGGACAGTGTCGACGGCATGGCGTCCGCGCGGCACCGGCCTCAGGTGCGCCCGGCGAAGGGCGTCCACATCGTGCTGCCGTGGTCGAAGATCCGCAACGACTGCACGGTGACTGTCCCGATCCCGGGCCGCGCGAGGCGGGCGACGTGCACCCGCTGGGGTGACGTGGTCGTCGTCGGCACCACCGACACCGACTACGACGGCCCGACCGACGACGTGCACTGCACCCGCGACGAAATGGAGTTCCTGCTCGAAGGTGCCACGATCGCCTTCGACACCAAGCTCGGTCCTGAAGACGTGCTGGGCAGTTACGCGGGTCTGCGGCCGCTCGTCGGCGGTTCCGAGGGCACCACGCTCGACATGCGGCGCGATCATCACATCACCGTCGCCTCGGGCATGGTCACCGTGACCGGCGGCAAGCTCACCACGAGCAGGCATATGGGCGAACTCGTCGTGGACAAGGCCCTCGGCCTGCTGGGCCGGAAAGCCCGCTGCCGCACCAAGAACCTGCCTCTGCTCGGCGGCGCCGGATACGACGCCGAGGCCACCGCGGCGACCGGCGGGATCGCCGCGCATCTCGGCGGCCGCTACGGCACCGAAGCCCGTTTCGTGAGCGAGCTCGTCGACGAGGACCCGGCGCTCGGCGAGCCGCTCATCCCCGGCCAGCCGCATCTCAAGGCCGAGGTCGTGTTCGCGGCAAGGTCGGAAATGGCGCGTTCGGTGGACGACGTGCTGTCCCGGCGCACCCGGCTGCGGTTGTTCGCCAGGGACGCCTCCGCCGAGGCCGCTCCGCTCGTCGGCGAACTACTCGGCGCAGAACTCGGACTGTCGCAGGAAACCGTGGCCGCGCAAGTGGAGGACTATCGGGCGGACGTCGCCCGGGAGAAGTCGATTCTGTTGGGAGACAACGCATGATCAGCAGCCAGGCCATCGACCACCCGTTCAACCGGGGCAAGTACGTGGTCGGCGCGCCGACGCCGCCGCGCTGGGGCGACCGTACCCCGCCCGGCCAAGGCGCGGCCTCGTTGCAGACGACCACCGTCGCCGTACCCGCCGCGCTGACCGAGTCGCTGCGGGGCGTCGCGGACGCGGTGCACACCGACCACGACGAGGTCGTGCTGCGCACCCGTGACTGGTGGGCAGGCTCGATGATCGGCGAGACCGCGGGAAACCCCGCGACCCCGGACGCGGTGATCGCCGAAGTGAGCACGGTCGAACAGGTCCAGGCCGTGGTCCGGCTGTGCGGTGAGCACCGGGTGCCGCTGACCGTGTCCGCCGGGCGCAGCAACGTCACCGGCGCGGCGCTCCCGGTCTTCGGCGGGGTGGTGCTGGACGTCTGCGGGCTGAACCGGATCCTGTCCTTCGACGCGGACTCCCAGATCGTCGACGTGCAGGCCGGGATGTTCGGCGACCTGTTCGAAACCGAGCTGCAGAAGACGCACGGTGCCACCACGGGCCACTGGCCTTCCGCCTTCGCACTGTCCACTGTGGGCGGTTGGGTGGCCTGCCGCGGCGCGGGCCAGCTCTCCACCCGTTACGGGAAGATCGAGGACATGGTGGTCGGCCTCGACGTCGTGCTGGCCGACGGCACGCTCGCCCGGTTCGGCGACTACCCGCGCGCCGCCACCGGCCCCGACCTGCGCCAGTTGTTCGTCGGTTCGGAGGGCACGCTCGGCGTGATCACCTCCGTGCGGCTGCGCACCCATCCGCTGCCCGGCTACGCCAAGGCCGTCGCCTACGGTTTCGAAACCTTCGCCGAGGGCCTGGAGGCGTGCCGTCTGATCATGCAGCGTGGCGCGACCCCGGCCGCGATGCGGCTCTACGACAAGCTGGAGAGCGGAACGCATTTCGGCCTGCCGGACACCAATCTGCTGCTGATCGCCGACGAAGGCGACCCGGTGCTGGTCGACGCGATGCTCCGCGTCAGCTCCGAGGTCTGCGCGGCGACCGGGTCCGAACTGGACGGTGAGGCCCTCTTCGAGCGCTGGCTGGACGAGCGGATGCTGGTCGGCAAGTCGGCCGACGGGTTCACCCCCGGCCCGGGTTTCGTCGCCGACACCCTTGAGATGGCCGGCCCGTGGTCGGCGCTGCCCGCGATCTACGACGAGGTCGTGGCCGCGATCAAGGCCGTTCCCGGCACCTTGGCCGCGTCCGCGCACCAGTCCCACGCCTACACCGACGGCGCCTGCCTGTACTTCTCGCTGCGCGGCGACGTGGAGCCGGAGAAGCGGCGGCACTGGTACCGCTCGGCGTGGGACGCGGCCAATGCCGTGCTCGTGCGCCACGGGGCCGCGCTGAGCCACCACCACGGTTCCGGTCTGCTTCGCGGGCCGTATCTCGCGGACACGCTCGGCACGGGCTTCGACACCTTCGTCGCCGTGAAGCGGACCCTCGATCCGCAGGGCCTGCTCAACCCGGGCAAACTCGGGCTGCCCAGTGACTTCGGGCCGAACCCCCTTGACTCCACGAGCTGATCGACCACTGTGGACCGTATGAACGAGAGGATCACGGCGGCGTTCGCGGACGTCCCGGTATGCGCGTCGGTGGTCGGCACCGCCAAGGTGGGCGACTTCGCGAACTCGGCGTCCCGCGTCGGCATCCTCGCGGCGGTCCCGGTCGGGCAGCTGGCCAAGATCGTGCCCGTGCTGACAGGACTCGAGAAGGTCCTCTTCGTCAACATCGATTCCTGTCCCGGTCTCGCCACCGATCGCGGCGGCGTGGACTTCCTCCAGGAGATCGGGGCGACCGGGGTGGTCAGCACCCGGGTCGCCCCGATCGAACGGGCGCGCACGTTGTCGATGCTCACGATGCACAAGGTGTTCGTCACCGACCGGTCGAATCTGAACCGCAGCCTGGAAGCGGTGAAACGCAGCCGCCCCGACCTGGTGGAGCTCATGCCCGCGCCGATCATCCCGTGGATGTCGGCGCAGGCCCGCGAAGTCATGTCGCCGTTCGTGGCGGCCGGTTTCGTCACCGACCGGTCCGGGGTGGCGCATTCCCTCGCGATGGGCGCACTGGGCGCCGCGTCGTCCGATTCGGGGCTATGGTCGTTGACCCGGTCCCAGCTGAGCGCAGGAGAAAAATGAGTTTCGTCGTGGTGGCCCGGTACGTGACCGCGCACCGGGGCCGCGTCCTCGAACTACTGGAGCCGATGGCCGCCGCCTCACGGCGTGAGCCCGGATGTCTCAGTTACACCGTCCACTCCGGAACCGGGGACGGAGTGGTGGTGATCGTCGAGGAGTACGAGTCCGAACAGGACTTCACCGCGCACTGCGAGTCGGAGCACTTCCGGCGGATCGTGCTCGGCGAGGTCGTGCCGCTGCTGTCCGAACGCCAGGTCACCACCTGTGTTCCGGCCGGGAGTGAGCGATGATGCGGGTGCGGGGCGCGGTGCTCCGTGAAGTCGGCCGCCCGCTGAAGATCGAGACGATGACGCTGGAGCCGCCCGGGCCCGGTGAGCTGCTCGTCCGGGTGCGGGCCGCCGGTCTGTGCCACTCGGATCTGTCGGTGATCGACGGCTCGCGGCCCCGGCCGCTGCCGATGGTCCTCGGACACGAGGCCGCGGGCGAGGTGGTCGAGGCGGGACAGGGCACCGGTTTCACGGCGGGTCAGCATGTCGTGTTGTCGTTCGTGCCCTCCTGCGGCGACTGCCGCCCCTGTCTCACCGGACGGCCCGCCCTGTGCGGTCCGGCGGCCGAGTCGAACCGCAACGGCACCCTGCTCGGCGGCGGAACCCGCTGGTCTTCCCCCGACGACCGGCCGGGGCATCACCTCGGCGTCTCCGCGTTCGCCGAGCACATCGTCGTCTCGGCGCGTTCGGTGGTCGCTGTCGACGACACACTGCCGTTCGACGTCGCGGCCCTCTTCGGCTGCGCGGTGCTCACCGGCGCCGGCGCCGTCTTCAACGCGACCGACGTACGGCCGGGAGACAGCGTCGCCGTCTTCGGTCTCGGTGGCGTCGGCCTCGCCGCGCTCCTCGCCGCTAAGGCCGCCGGCGCGGCGACACTGGTGGCCGTGGACCTCGTGGCCGAAAAGCGTGAACTGGCACTGTCCCTCGGCGCCACCCACGCACTCGAGGGCGACGTCGAGGTGATCAAGGAACTCACCGACGGTGGTGCCGACCACGCCGTCGACACCACCGGCGTGGTCGCCGCCCTTCATCAGGCGTACCGGGCCACCCGACCGGGCGGCACCACGGTCACCGTCGGCCTCCCCCACCCCTCCGCCGAGCTCGCGCTGCCCGCGCAAAGCCTGGTGGCCGAGGAAAAGACGCTGCGCGGCAGCTACCTCGGCTCGTGCGTCCCCCGGCGCGACATCCCCCGGTTCATCGCCCTGTACCGGGCCGGGCTGCTGCCCGTGGAGGCGCTGCTGACGCACCGGATCGGGTTGGAGGAGATCAACACGGGATTCGACCGGCTTCGGCGGGGCGCCGCGGTGCGGCAGGTCGTCACCTTCGCTTGATCAGGGTTCGGGAGCGATGTGCCTTCGCGGCTCCTTGGCGACACCGCGCACGACTGTCCACAAGAGACACTTTTCGAACCAAGGGCACCGTTTCGGGCGATTTGCGCGTTTCCGCGAAGGGTGTTGATCGCTCTATCGAGGGGTAGGGCAAACGTGCCCGGTGGGGCGGGGGTCCGCTCGCGACCCGTCGGCGTCCGTGTTGCGAAAGCCACTTTCCCAACCTTCAACGTTGCGAAAGTGGCTTTCGCAACACGCCCCGCTCACCTCTCCACGGTTCCAGCCTCAACCGACGATGTCGATCTCGAAGTCCACGTTCGAGCGCACGGACGCGCTGGACGGGCTGGCCGGAATGGTCCTGCGTTCCATGAGTTCCGTCGCCGCCTTCCGTGTCGGAGCGGCGCCGCCGGTCAAGTGGGCGTTCGTGTAGGACTCGTTCAGGTCGACACCACTCGCGTGGATACCGGGGATGCGCCCGGCGTCCGAGTACTGGTGCACGTCGTAGTGGCCCGCCGCGGCGTCCGGTTCGGCGCCGTAGCGCGCGATCCAGATGACGAGGTCCCGGACGCCGAACCGGTCGGGACGCAGCATCTTGGCGAGTGAGTTGTTCAGGTAGATACCGGGTAGCGGCTGTAGGTTACAGCCTGACGGGTGAACGAGTGGGGCAAAAGGCCTTAGCGTCCGATAGCCGACCAGTCCGATTCGCCCTTTCGGGGCGACCCTGCACGGCTGACGCGGCTCGTCCCTACCCGTACTGTGACGACATGGCGTCTCGAAGCCCCTTTCGCTGGCTGACCCGGTGGGCCGACTGGTTCGAAGAGCGCGGCGTCTACGTTCCCGGCGAGGAAAGCCGGGCGGTCGATCCGATGCGCGATTTCGGCTGGCTGATCGTGGCCTGGGTGTCCGGTCTGGCGATCTTCATCCTGTTCTTCGCCTTCGCCGTCTGACCCCTGGCGCTGTGCCACCGAGGTGACGACTGTCACTAGTCGTGTCCTTCCGATCACGGATCGGCCACGGCTGTACACCAGGTGCGCCTCAACCCGGCCTCGCCGCTCCTCTCGGCTGCGGAAGACCGTCAGTCTGGACTCTTCGGCACTAATACCTACCTCGAACGGCCCACCCGCACCGCCGACTGGAGTAACCCCACATGGCGCCCCCGCGCACCCCGAAGCTCTTGATCGCCGCCTGCTCGTTGCTGCTGGCGACCGCGTGCGGGGTTCCGGCACCGGAAAAAGGGGCCGCCGTGCTCGGCGCGGACGCTCCGGCGCAGGGCCTGGCCGCGACGCACGCGGAAGGCGACCTCGCCTTCGGTGCCCCGCACCGGTTCAAGACCGGGGTCACGATCTCGGTGTCGGCGCCGAAATCGTTCCGGCCCAGCACGTCGGCGTACCCGCAGAGCCCGCGCGCGGTGGCCTTCGCCATCGAGGTGACGAACGCGGGCGACGGCACCTACCGGCTCTCCGGCCTGTCCGTGACGGGCGAGGTCGACGGAGAGGCTTCGGCGGTCAAACAGGTCGTCGACCCGGTGCAGGGCTACAACGGCATCGCGGACGCGGGCAAGGACGTGGCGCCCGGCCGGTCGGTCCAGCTGAACCTCGCCTTCGCCGTTCCGGACAGGCCGGTGAACCTGCGCCTTCAGGTGCGGCCGAGCCCTGCGGAGCCGGTCGCCGCGAAGTACTGCGGAAAGGTCTGACCCCGCCGATTCGCTACCGTGTGCGTCATGACCGAGCAGCGACTTTCCCCCGGCGACAAAGCGCCCGACTTCACCCTCCCCGACAGTGAGGGCAACGACGTCAAGCTCAGCGACTTCCGCGGCAAGTCGGTCGTCGTGTACTTCTACCCGAACGCCGGCACGCCGGGCTGCACGAAGCAGGCCTGCGACTTCCGGGACAGCCTCGCGCAGCTCAACGACGCCGGCTACCAGGTGCTCGGCATCTCGCCCGACAAGCCCGCGAAGCTGGCGAAGTTCGTCGAGGCGGAGGGGCTGACCTTCCCGCTGCTGTCCGACACCGAGAAGACCGTCCTCAAGGCGTACAGCGCCTTCGGCGAGAAGAAGAACTACGGCAAGGTCTACGAAGGCGTCATCCGCTCGACGTTCGTCGTCGACCCCGAGGGCAAGATCGCCGTGGCGCAGTACAACGTGCGCGCGACCGGCCACGTCGCGAAGCTGCTGCGGGACCTCTCCCTGGCGTGAGCCTCGTGAGTGGCGTTTCGGGTTAGAACCCGAAACGCCACTCACGACCAGCTCAGCCGGCCAGCTTCCGCAGCTCTCCCACCAGCGCCCGCAACGCCTTCCCCCGATGCGAAGCTTCGTCCTTTTCGGACGGTTCCAGCTCCGCCGAGGTCCGCGTCTCCCCTTCGGGCACGAAGATCGGGTCGTACCCGAATCCGTTGGTACCACGGCGTTCCCGGATCAGCGAGCCGCGCCATTCCCCGCGCACCACGGTTTCCTCGCCACCGGGGACCACCAGCGCGGCCGCGCAGACGAAAGCCGCGCCCATGCGCTCGTCGGGGGTGTCGGACAGCTGCGCCAGCACGAGATCCAGGTTCGCCTCGTCGTCGCCGTGCTTTCCCGACCAGCGCGCCGAAAGCACGCCCGGCATGCCGTTGAGCGCGTCGACGGCGATGCCGGAGTCGTCGGCGATGGCCGGGAGACCGGTCGCGGCGGCCGCGTCCTGGGCCTTCGCGAGCGCGTTGCCTTCGAAGTCCGGAGCGGTCTCGGGCGCTTCGGGGAACTCGGGGACGTCGGCGAGGCCGATGACCTCGACACCCTCGATCCCTTCGGCGACCAGGATGCGCCGGAGCTCGCCGAGCTTCTTCGCGTTGCGGGTGGCGAGGAGCAGCTTGGTCACTTCGCGCCCTTCTTCTTGTCCGGACGCGGCTCGGGCAGTTCGCCGGGATACGGCAACGCGAGCGCCTCGGTCTGCAAACGGGTCAGTTCCTCGCAGCCCGCGAGCGCCATGTCCAGCATGGTGTCCAAAGTGGAGCGGGCGAAGGTGGCGCCCTCGCCGGTGCCCTGCACCTCGATCAGGGTGCCCGCGTCGGTGGCGACGACGTTCATGTCGACCTCCGCGCGCGAGTCCTCCTCGTAGGGCAGGTCGAGGCGCACCCGGCCGTCGACGACGCCGACGCTCACCGCGGCCACCGAAGACGAAAGCGGCTGCGGGTCGGCGAGGCGGCCCGCCGCGCCGAGCCAGGTGACGGCGTCGGCGAGCGCGACGTAACCGCCGGTCACCGCGGCCGTGCGGGTGCCGCCGTCGGCCTGGATGACGTCGCAGTCGATGACGATCGTGTTCTCCCCCAGCGCCGCCAGGTCGATGCAGGCGCGCAGGGACCGGCCGATCAGCCGGGAGATCTCGTGGGTGCGGCCGCCGACGCGGCCCTTGATGGATTCGCGGTCGCTGCGGGTGTTGGTCGCCGACGGCAGCATCGCGTACTCGGCGGTGACCCAGCCGAGGCCGGAACCGGCCCGCCAGCGGGGGACGCCTTCGGTGACGCTCGCCGCGCACAGCACCCGGGTGTCGCCGAATTCGATCAACACCGAGCCCGCGGGCCACCGCTGGAAACCGCGGGTGATCTTGATGTCGCGAAGCTGGTCGTCGTTCCTGCCGTCTTTTCTCGCCACGGCCGCCACTCTAGAACCCCGCGTCAGAGGTCGTAGACGGCGCCCTGCTCGACCAGCTCGGCCGCGGGGAACGCGACGGCCGCCTCGGCGAGGACCGCGTCGCGGTCGGTCCAGGGCGCGACGTGGGTGAGCAGCAGCCGCCCGACCCCGGCCTTGCGTCCCAGCTCCCCCGCCTCCTTGCCGGACAGGTGGACGCCGGCGGGCCGGTCGGGCGAGTCGGTCCACGACGCTTCGGACAGCAGGACGTCGGCACCGCCCGCGAGATCGGTCAGGTTGTCGCAGACGCCGGTGTCCCCGGTGTAGGCGAGGGTCTTGCCGCCGTGCGCGAACCGCAGGCCGAACGCCGGGGTCGGATGGTCGACCGGGACCGCGGTGACCTCGAACGGCCCGATCTTCATAGGCTCGCACCGCAGCGTTTCGAAGGCGAAGACGTCCGTGAGATCTGTGGTCGCCCGCTCGTCCTCGTTCGCCGCGTACGCGTAAGTGAGCCGCTCGCGCACGTCCGACGGCCCGTACACCGGGAGCCGCCGCGGCCTCGCCGGGTACGGCAGCGCGGGGTGGTAGCGCCGCAGCACGGTGAGCGCGCTGACGTCGGCGCAGTGGTCGGGGTGCAGATGCGAAAGGATCAGCGCGTCCAGGTCGAACGGGTCGCGCAGCGACTGCAGTCTGGCGAGCGTCCCGTTGCCGAGCTCGAGCCCCAGGACGAACCCGTCCGCCTCGATCAGGTAGCCGGACGCGGCGGCGTTGGGCCCGGGGATGCTGCCGGAGCAGCCGAGGATCGTGAGACGCACTGTGACACCTTAAGCACGGAATCGGCGATTTTAGGCGCTGGTGGGAGCCAGCACACCCGGAGCGAAGCCCATGAACCGCTGAGCGAGCCTCGTGAACGGCTCGGCGGATCCGGTGGCGACGAACTCGTGCCGCGGCGGGGTGTCGCGCTCGGCGAGGAGGTCGGCCTCGGTGAGGACGCGCACGAGGTCACGCGCGGTCTCCTCGGCGCTGGACACCAGCGTGACGTCCTGGCCCATGACGATCTGCAGCACCCCGGACAGCAAGGGGTAGTGCGTGCAGCCCATGACCAGCGTGTCGACCTGGGCGTCCAGCAGTGGTTCGAGATAGCCCTGCGCGAGCCCGAGCACCTGGCGCCCGGTGGTGATCCCGCGTTCGACGAAGTCGACGAACCGCGGGCACGCGACGCTGGTGATCCGCACGTCTTGCGCGGCGTTGAAGGCGTCGTCGTAGGCGCGCGACCGCACGGTGCCCTCGGTGCCGATGACACCGATACGGCCGGAGCGCGTCGCGGATACGGCCCGGCGCGCGGCAGGGAGGACGACCTCGATCACGGGGACGTCGTAGCGCTCCCTCGCGTCGCGAAGGCAGGCGGCCGAGGCGGTGTTGCAGGCGATGACCAGTGCCTTCACCCCGCCTTCGACGATGTCGTCCAGCGCTTCCAGCGCGTACTGGCGCGCGGTGGCGATGGGAAGCGGACCGTAGGGATTGCGGGCGGTGTCGCCGACGTAGCGCAACTGCTCACCGGGCAGCTGTTCCAGGATCGCCCTGGCGACGGTGAGCCCGCCCACTCCGGAATCGAAGACGCCGATGGGGGCGTCGGCGCTCGGCTTGGTCACACGGCGAGGCTACCGGGACCGGTCGCTTTCCTGGCTTGGGACCTGTCCACGCGCGCCATCAACCAGGCGGCGAACACCCCGGACAGCGCGCCGAACAGGTGACCCTGCCAGGAGACGCCCGGGTCGCCCGGAAGCAGTCCCCAGAGCATCCCGCTCCAGATGCCCAGCAGCACCACGGCCACCAGGATCTGGCCGACAGCACGGTTGAAGATGCCCCGGACCAGCAGGAACGCGAGCCAGCCGAAGGCGACGCCGGACGCGCCGACGGTCACCGTGCCACCCGGCGCGATCAGCCAGACACCGACGCCGGAAAGCACCCAGATGATCGCGGTGACCAGCACCCACCGGCCGATCCCCGCGGACATCGCGAGGAAGGCGAACACCAGCACCGGGACGGTGTTGGAGAACAGATGCCCCCAGCCCGCGTGCAGCAGCGGCGCCCAGAGCACGCCGTCGAGGTCGGAGAGCTCGCGGGCGACGATGCCACCGCTCTGATCGAGGTCGGCGGGCAGGACGACGTCGACCAGCTCGACCAGGTACAGCAGCGCGGTGAAGGCCAGCGCGACGATCGCGGCGGCCCTCGGGTTCGGCGGCAGGACGCGTTTGGCCGGATCGCTACCGGGCTCGCTCGCCGGGACCGGCTGGGAAGGCAAAGTGGTCACCTCCACAGGCTACGGCGGCGAACGGCGAGATCGCCTCCGTGAGAACCCTGAATTGTCGGTGGGTGCCGCTACGGTCGATCGCATGGGGTTCCCTTCTTCCGAGCACGTCGACGTGCCCGCCTATCTCGCGCGTCTCGGCCTCGAGCACGAGCCGCCGAGCCTCGACGCCCTCTTCCGGCTGCACAAGGCCCATGTGGAGCGGGTGCCGTACGAGGATTTCGAAGTACAGCTGGGCCGGGTGACCTCGCTGGACCCGGCGGTGTCGTTCGGCCGGATCGCCGCCGGCCGCGGCGGCTACTGCTATCACCTCAACGGCGCGTTCTCGTCGCTGCTGAGGGCACTCGGCTATCAGGTCACCCGCCATCCGAGCGGGGCACAGATGCCGGACGCGCCGGCCGGGATCCACCTCAACCACCTGGCCCTGACGGTGACCGGGCTGCCGGACGAGCCCGGCGCCGGCTGGCTGGTCGACGTCGGGCTCGGGGACGGCATCCACGAGCCGCTCCCGTTGCGTGAGGGCGAGTACAAACAGGGCCCGCTGGTGTTCCGCATCCGGCCTTCGGAGGTCACCCCCGGCGGCTGGCGGCTCGACCACGATCCGCAGGGCAGCTTCGTCGGGATGGATTTCGCGCCGGAGGCGGCCGTGATGGCCGATTTCGCCGAAAAGCACGTCGAGCTGTCCACGTCCGAGGATTCCGGCTTCGTCCGCACGCTGGTGGTGCAGCGGCGCGACGCGGAGGGAGTGGATTCGCTGCGCGCGCTGACCTTGAGCGGTCTGCCGGGCGGCAAGACCGTGCTGGAATCACCGGCCGAGTGGTGGACGGCGCTCGAGGACGTCTTCGGCGTGGCTCGCAATGGTTTCACCGGTGAAGAACAGGACAGGCTGTGGCGGCAGGCCGTCGCCCAGCACGAACGTCACACCGTGGGAGGGAGTGAGGCCTTGCCCAGCGCGTAGTCCACGGCCGCTTCGGCGTGCAGCCTGGTGGTGGGAAAGGTGGGCACTCGGCTGTCTTCGGGGCCGACGAGCAGTTCGATCTCCGTGCACCCGTAGATGACGCCCTCGGCGCCCGCCTCGACGAGCCTCGCGATGACCTCGCGGTACCGCTCACGGGAGTCCTCGGTGACGACGCCGTGGACGAGCTCGTCGTAGATGACCCGGTGCACCGTCTCGCGGTCCTCTTCGCCGGGCACGAGCACGTCGAGGCCGTGCGCGGCGAGGCGTTCGCGGTAGAACGGCTGGGCCATGGTGAACCCGGTGCCCAGGAGCCCGACCCTGGTGATTTCGCGGGCCTTGATCGCGGCCGCCGTGGTGTCGGCGAGGTGCAGGAGCGGCACGCCCAGGCCATCGGTGAGCTGGTCGGCGACCTTGTGCATCGTGTTGGTGCAGAGGACGACGAAGTCCGCTCCGGCGGCTTCGAGAGCGAGGGCGGCGCGGTTCAGTTCCCGCCCGGCGTCGTCCCAGCGCCCTTCGGCCTGCATCGCTTCGATCTCGGCGAAGTCCACGGAGTACAGCACGGCGCGCGCGGAGTGATACCCGCCGCACAGCTCGCGGACGCGTTCGTTGACCAGGCGGTAGTACTCGGCCGACGATTCCCAGCTCATCCCGCCCAGCAGGCCGATGGTCTTCATGCCGCCATCGTGCCAGCGTCGCGCGGACGCCGGGGCTCGTGAGTGGTAAGGACGGTTAGAACCGTCCTTACCACTCACGAGGGATCAGGCCCAGAGCTGCCCGTCGAGCCTTTCGGCCGCTTCGTCGAGCGAGCCGGAGTACGCGCCCGTCGAGAGGTACTTCCACCCCGCGTCAGCGACCACGAAGGCCACATCGGCGGGCTTCCCCGAAGCGGCGGCCTTCTCGGCGACGGCGAGCGCCGCGTGCAGCACGGCCCCCGTCGAGATCCCCGCGAAGATGCCTTCGTGCTCCAGCAGCTCGCGTGTCCGGCGAAGCGCGTCGTACGCGCCGACGGAGTACCGGCCGTTGAGCACGCTCGCGTCGTAGAGCTCCGGGACGAAGCCCTCGTCGAGGTTCCGCAGGCCGTACACCAGCTCGCCGTAGCGTGGTTCGGCCGCGATGATCTGCACGTCCGGCTTCGCCTCGTGCAGGTAGCGCCCGACACCGACCAGGGTGCCGGTGGTGCCGAGGCCGCCGACGAAATGCGTCAGGGTCGGCAGGTCCTTGAGCAGTTCGGGCCCGGTGCCGCGGTAGTGCGCGTCGGCGTTCGCCGGGTTGCCGTACTGGTAGAGCATCACCCAGTCCGGGTTGGCCTCGGCCAGTTCCTTCGCCCGGCGCACGGCCTCGTTGGAGCCGCCGGCGGCCGGGGAGAAGACGATCCGCGCGCCGTACGCCTGCAGTAGCTGCTTGCGCTCGGTCGAGGTGTTCTCCGGCATCACGCACACGAGGCCGTAGCCCTTGAGCTTCGCGGCCATGGCGAGCGCGATCCCGGTGTTGCCCGACGTCGGTTCCAGGATCGTGGAGCCACGCCGGAGCGTGCCTTCGCGCTCGGCGGCCTCGATCATCGCCAGCGCGGGGCGATCCTTGATCGAACCGGTCGGGTTGCGGTCCTCCAGCTTCGCCCACAACCGCACGTCATGGGTGGGCGAAAGCCGGGGAAGGCCGACCAGCGGGGTGCCGCCGAGCGCGTCGAGCAGCGACTCGAAGCGAGCCATCGATCAGCCACCGGCCACGGCGGGCAGGATGGTCAGGGTGTCGCCGTCCTTGACCTCGGCCTCGAGACCGCCGGAGAAACGGACGTCCTCGTCGTTGACGTAGACGTTGACGAAGCGGTGCAGCTTCTCTTCCTTGACCAGGCGGGCCTTGAGGCCGCCGTGGCGGGACTCGATGTCGTCGATCACCTCGAGCACGGTCTTGCCGGTCGCCTCGACGGACTTCTCGCCGCCGGTGTGCGTACGCAGGATGGTCGGGATGGACACGGTCACGGCCATGGTTTTCTACCTCCGGTGGGTTCTCTGCTACGCAGACGTTCGGGCCGGTCCGGGATATTCCCGGGCCAGGGTTCAGCCGATGATCTCGACGGGCTCCTCGGTGATCTCCCCGTCCACGATCCGGTACGACCGGAACTGGTGCGAATCGGGGTCCTTGGTGGAAACGAGCACGTAGTGCGCGTCGGGTTCCGAGGCGTACGAGACATCGGTGCGGGACGGGTAGGCGTCGGTCGCGGTGTGCGAGTGGTAGATGACCACCGGCACCTCGCCGTTGGCGTCCATCTCGCGGTAGAGCTTGAGCAGATCGCCCGAGTCGAACTCGTAGAACGTCGGCGAGCGCGCCGCGTTCAGCATGGGGATGTACCGCTCGGGGCTGTCCGACCCCTCGGGACCGGCGATCACCCCGCACGCCTCATCGGGATGGTCACGACGGGCATGGGCGACGATCTCGTCGACGAGTTCACGGCGGATCCGGAGCACGTCGCCCATCTTAGGTGCTGGAAAGGGTGGGTCCACACTCTGAGATCGCCGCCACTCCCACCCGCATCCAGAGGACTAAACGCGGGTCAGGAGAAGGCTTCGGGCCAGACGTCCCGGTACGCGCGCATGTCCCCCGCCGAAGTGGCCGAAAGCACACCGTGCACCATCGCGCGCCCGAAGACCCTCGCGGCCGCCGAGCACAGCGTGTCCAGCACCATCGCGCGCCTCGCCGCCGCCACGGGGCCCGCGCCGCCGGGCAGTTCCCGGTCGCCGGTCGCCAGCGCGAACACCGTGTCGCCGTCGAACATCGTGTGCGCGGGCCGCACGGCCCTGGCGAGACCGTCTTGCGCGGCCACCGCGAGCCGCCGCGCCTCCGCCTTCGACAGCGCCGCGTCGACCGCGACCACGCCGATGGTCGTGTTGAGGCCGGCGGCCTTCGCCTCGACGTCTCCCGGCCGGTCGGGCCAGCGGACGCCGAACTCGCCGTCGACCTCGTGATCCGCCGCGTACGCGCGGCCCGTCGAGAGATCCACGGCCTCGCCGGCGGCGTTCACGGCGGCGACGACGCCGACGGTGAACTCCCCGACCTTCTCCGAGGCCGTCCCGATCCCGCCTTTGAGTGATCCCGCCTTCGCCCCGGCGCCCGCGCCGACGGTCCCGAGCGCGACCGGACCTCCGGCAGCCGCTTCGCAGGCCGCGTAACCGAAGGAGGCGTCCGGACGGTTCCCCCACTCGCTGCGCGGCAGGTCGAACAACACCGCGGCGGGCACGATCGGCACCACCTCGTGCGGCCGAGTGCCCACGGGGATGCCCAGGTTCCGCTCGGCGAGCCAGCGCATGACGCCGTCCGCGGCGGCCAGGCCGTACGCGCTCCCGCCGGACAGGCAGATCGCGTTGACGTGCTGGACCAGGTTCTCCGGCTCCAGCAGATTGGTCTCGCGCGTTCCGGGCGCGCCACCGCGCTGGTCGACGGCCCCGACCGCGCCACCGGGGACCAGCACGACCGTCGTCCCGGTCGCCCAGCCGTCCCCGACCCGCTCGTGGTGCCCGACCAGCACCCCCGGGACGTCGGTGATCATGACGTCAGCGACTGGATGAGGGTCTCCTGCACCCAGGTCAGCCAGTGGTAGACGCCGAGATGCGGCGCGCGGGGATCGTCCTCGGGCAGTTCGTCGGGCATGTCCTCGGTGACGTCGAGCGCGGTGCCCAGCGCCAGCCGGACGTCGTTGAGCGCGCCCAGCCACGCGTCGGCCTGCTCGAAGGTCAGCCGTACGTTCCCGCCGTCACGCGGCAGGGTGTCCAGCACGATCTTGGCGACGCCGACCTTCTTGTCCAGCAGCTCGGGCTCATGGATCGACCGCATCGCGGCGGCCGAGTCGATGTCCTCGCGGGTCGGGTTGTCCGGGTCCAGCTTGTGGAAGTCCGGCAGCAGCCGGGAAAGCACCGGGTCGTCCGGCGATTCGGTCGGGCCCATCCGGATCCCGGTCAGCTCCGCCAGCTCGTCCTGGGGCGCCTCCTCGGCGCGCGCGGTGAGCATGTCCTCCAGCTGGCTGACCAGGCCGCGCAGCACCGCGGCCTCCTGCTGCTCGAAACCCGCGACGATGGTGTCGCCCTTGCGGCGCCATCCGTTCATGAAGGCTGCTCCATGGTGGCCCAGAGGCCGGCCGCGTGGAGCTTCGCGACGTCGGTCTC
Source organism: Amycolatopsis roodepoortensis (assembly GCF_024628825.1). Lineage (NCBI taxonomy): Bacteria > Bacillati > Actinomycetota > Actinomycetes > Pseudonocardiales > Pseudonocardiaceae > Amycolatopsis > Amycolatopsis roodepoortensis. Next base: position 6,951,911 of record NZ_CP102415.1, on the reverse strand, counting down.
CACCTTCTCCTTGGAACCGGACGACACGATCGCCTTGCCCTTCTGGTGCACGTCGAGCATCAGCTTCGTCGCGTGGTCCCGGCTGTAACCGAACAGCTTCTGGAACACGTACGTCACATAGGACATGAGGTTCACCGGATCGTTCCAGACGACCGTCCGCCAGGGTTTGTCCTCAGAGACGACCTCTACTCCCTGTGGATCAACCTGCGTCTGCTCGGATGCGACAGGCGTGGACATGCACTCCATGGTGTCACGGGCCGGTTCCGGTATGGGCTGGCAGGTCCGGCCATGTGGGTGAATAGGCTGGTGCCATGGGTTTCCCCGAGGCGGCCACTGGCGCCAGCACCGCGCTGCTCACCGACCACTACGAGCTGACCATGCTGGCCAGCGCGCTGTCCGACGGGACGGCGGACCGGCCGTGCGTCTTCGAGGTCTTCGCACGTCGTCTGCCCGACGGCCGCCGATACGGCGTCGTCGCGGGCACCGGGCGGGTTCTCGACGCGATCGCCGACTTCCGGTTCACCGACGCCGAGCTGAGCCAGCTGGAAGCGACGGCCGTCGTCGACGACGCCACCCTTTCGTGGCTCGCGGACTACTCCTTCTCGGGGAACATCGACGGTTACCCCGAGGGCGAGCTCTACTTCCCCGGCTCCCCGATCCTGACCGTCACCGGCTCCTTCGGCGAGGCCGTCGTGCTGGAGACGCTGATCCTCTCGATCCTCAACCACGACAGCGCGATCGCGTCCGCCGCGGCGCGGATGTCGGGCGCCGCGCACGGCAGGCCGATCATCGAGATGGGCGGCCGCCGCACGCACGAGTACGCCGCCGTCGCCGCCGCGCGGGCCGCGTACCTCGCCGGGTTCGCCACGACCTCCAACCTCGAAGCCGGCCGCCGCTACGGCATCCCGACGCGGGGCACCGTCGCGCACGCGTTCATGCTGCTGCACGACAGCGAGGAGGCCGCGTTCCGCGCGCAGGTGGACCAGATGGGCGCCGACACCACCCTCCTGGTGGACACCTACGACATCACCAAGGGCATCGAAACGGCCGTCCGGGTGGCGGGCACCGAGCTCGGCGCGATCCGCATCGACTCCGGCGACGTGGGCCCGCTGGCGCGCAAGGCCCGCGAGCAACTGGACGCCCTCGGCGCCAAGGACACCCGCATCGTGGTGTCGGGCGACCTCGACGAGCACGCGATCGCGGCGCTGCGGGCGGAGCCGGTCGACGCGTACGGCGTCGGGACCTCGGTCGTCACCGGTTCCGGCGCGCCGACCGCGGGCATGGTCTACAAGCTCGTCGAGGTCGACGGCAGGCCGGTCGCCAAGCGCAGCGCGCACAAGGAATCCCGCGGCGGCCGGAAATCCGCGCTCCGACGGCACCGGGAGACCGGTACCGCCGTCGAAGAGGTGATCTGGACGGCCGCCTCGCCGGTCCCGGAACGGGGACCGAACGACCACGAATTGCAGATTCCGCTGGTCCGGGACGGCCGGACGGTGGATGATTTGCCCACGCTGGACGACGCGCGCCAGCGGCTTCGGCGGGCACTGGTGAGCCTTCCGTGGGAAGGCCTCAAGCTCTCGCACGGGGAGCCCGCCATCCCGACCGTATTCGTCTAAAGAGAACTCAGGAGCAACACATGGGGACCGCCTTGATCGTGGTCGATGTGCAGAACGACTTCTGCGAAGGCGGGTCGCTCGGCCTGCCCGGTGGCGCCGCCGCCGCCGAAGCGATCTCCAAGCAGGCCGCGGAAGGCGGCTACGCGCACGTCGTCGCCACCCGCGACTACCACATCGACCCGGGCGATCACTTCAGCGAGACGCCGGACTTCAAGGACAGCTGGCCGCGTCACTGCGTCGCGGGCACTTCCGGCGCGTCGTTCCACCCCGCGCTCGACGTGGTCCCGATCCGCGAGGTGTTCTCCAAGGGCGAGTACACCGCCGCGTACTCCGGCTTCGAGGGCAACGCGCGTGACGGCAAGACGCTCGACGCGTGGCTGAAGGAGCACGACGTCACCGAGGTCGACGTCGTCGGCATCGCGACCGACTTCTGCGTCCGCGCCACGGCGCTCGACGCGGCGAAGGCCGGTTTCAAGGTCCGGGTGCTGCTGGACCTCACGGTCGGCGGCTCGCAGCCGACCGTCGACGCCGCGCTCAAGGACTTCGACGAGGCGGGCGTGACCTACACCGGGAAGGCGCCGGTCCCGGCCGCATGATCCAGCACGACCTCCAGGACACCCTGATCGAAAACCGGCTCGTCGCGATCCTGCGGGCCGCGGACGCGAGCCGGTTCGCCGACGCCGCCACGGTGCTGCACGCGGCGGGCGTGCGGGTGCTCGAAGCGGCGTTGACCACGCCGGGCGCCACGGACGCCATCGCGACCATCCGCAAGAAGCTCGGCGACGACGCGCATATCGGCGCCGGGAGCGTGCGCGAGGTGTCCGATGTGGACATCTCGGCGGACGCGGGCGCGACCTTCCTGGTCACGCCGACGGTGAATCCGCTGGTCATGGAGCGCGCGCACGAACGCGGGCTGCCGGTGATCTGCGGCGCGCTGACGCCGACCGAGATCGACCAGGCGTGGCGTCTCGGCGCGGCGGCGGTGAAGGTCTTCCCGATCGCGGCCGTCGGCGGGATCGCCTACCTGCGGGCGATCCGGGCGCCGATGCCGGACATCCCGCTCGTCCCGACGGGCGGCGTGCACCTGGCCGACGTCGCGAATTACCTCGAGTCGGGCTCGATCGCCGTCGCGGCCGCCACGCCGCTTCTCGGCGACGCGCTCACCTCGAAAGGGTCGCTGACCGACCTGGCGGCCCGGGCGAGTGAGTTCGTCGCCGCGGCCGCGAAGTACGTCTCGCGCACCTGACGCGTTTAGTTCTCTGAATGCGTCAGGTCAGGGCTTCTTCTTGCCGTACGGGTCGCAGCTCGCGGTCCCGAGGTAGATGTCGCCCTTCGCCGGACCGCCGCCCTGCGGGAACAGCTTGATGTGCAGCATGTGCGTCACGAGGCTCCCGTCGGGCGGCGTCGGCGTGACGGTCTCGTTGACCGTGAGCGACGCCAGCGGCGTCCCTGCCTTGCCGCCCGGGATGGTCAGCCGGTAGTTCTGCGGGATGTTCTCCGGCAGCGTGAACCCGGTGACGTCGCCGAACTCGATGTAGCCGAGGCTGCCGTCCTCGGTGGTGCTGCACTTCGCCATGAACGAGCGGACCTTGATCACCGGGCCGCCGAAGCGTTTGAGCAACGTCGTCTCGAACCGCCGCCCGGCCGCCTCCCCGACGGCCACCGCTCCGTTCCGGCCGCAGCGCGACTCACCTCCGCTGAACCGGGCGAAATCACCGACGGACCCGCCCTGGGTCTTCGCGCTCAAGGGACCATCGACGTCGCACGGCGCCAGCTCGCCCGTGACCACGTGTTCGTCACCGATCTCCACGTCGACCGAACCGACCGACGCGGCCGCCGTCGCGGGCGCGGGACCGGCCGACGCGACCGCCGGACCTCCCGCCACCAGCGCCCCGGTCAGCATCGTCACCGACAACAGCATCGAAACGGGTTTCCTCATGTCCGGCAGCCTCCACCAACCGCCTGTCCCGTGCAGGGTCATGCCACCCGGACGAGTGGACGCTCGATGACCGTGAGGTGGCCGACATTCGGTCCGCGGCCCGTCGTCTGGCGTTAACCTCGGTTCACATTCGTGTACTCATAGGAGGTCTGAGTGTCTTCGCTGTCTGTGGCCGGTCGCCGTCCGGTCCTCGCCGACCTCGTTCCCGGCGCACTGGCCCGTGACGCGGTCCTGGTCGCCGGTGGGGCCGCCCTGACCGGTGCGGCCGCGCAGATCCTGATCCCGGTGCCCGGCTCCCCGGTGCCGATGACCGGCCAGACGTTCGCCGCCCTGCTGGTCGGCGCCGCGCTCGGCTGGAAGCGCGGCGCGCTGTCGATGGCGCTGTACCTCGCCGTCGGCGCCGCCGGGTTCGGCTGGTTCCAGAACGGTTCTTCCGGCCTGTTCGGCGCCAGCGCCGGCTACATCGTCGGCTTCGTGCTCGCCGGCGCGCTGGTCGGCGCGCTCGCCGGCCGCGGCGGTGACCGCACGCCGTTGCGCACGGCGGGCACGATGGTGCTGGGCAACCTCGCCATCTACTCGGTCGGTGTGCCGTGGCTGATGGCGTCGACCGGCTTCGGCCTGTCGACCGCCCTGGAGAAGGGTGTCGTGCCGTTCCTCATCGGCGACGCGCTGAAGATCGCCGTCGCGGCGGCGCTGCTTCCGGGCACCTGGGCGCTGGTTTCCCGCTTCCGTAAGGAGTCGTGACCGGCCCTTTCACCACCCCACAAGCCGTGATGAAAGGTCCCTTGCTCGCAAATTTCGCGAGCAAGGGACCTTTCATCGCACGGGGCGGACGATCTTGACGGTGCCCCCGGCTATCGTCTTGTCCCGTGCCCTCCCGTGCTGATTTCCCCGGTGTCCTCGAACTCCTGACCCACGCGGTCGAGTCCGTGGGCGGTGCCGAGCGCGAGGGCCAGGTCAAGATGGCGGACGCTGTCGGCCGGGCCATCCGCACCGGCGAGCACCTGGCCGTCCAGGCAGGCACGGGCACCGGGAAGTCGTTGGCCTATCTCGTACCCGCGATCCGCCACGCGGTCGAGAAGGAGGCCACGGTCGTGGTCTCCACGGCCACCATCGCGCTGCAGCGCCAGCTCGTGGACAGAGACCTCCCCCGGCTGGCGAAGGCGCTGAAGAAGCCCCTCGGCCGCGAGCCCACCTTCGCGATCCTCAAGGGCCGTCGTAACTACCTCTGCCTCCACCGGCTCGATTCCGGCGCCCCGGACGAGCCGGAGGATCAGCAGCTGTTCGACCCGTTCGCCGTCTCCAGGCTGGGCAAGGAGGTCACCCGGCTGCGGGAATGGTCGTCCGACACCGAAACCGGCGACCGCGACGAGCTCGTCCCCGGCGTCTCGGACCAGGCGTGGCGGCAGGTGTCGGTCACGGCCAAGGAATGCCTTGGCGCGTCACGCTGCCCCATCGGCACGGACTGTTTCGCCGAGCGGTCCCGCGCCGAGGCGGGCAAGGCCGACGTCGTGGTCACCAACCACGCGCTGCTGGCGATCGACGCGCTGCAGGGCTACCAGGTGCTCCCCGAGCACGACCTGGTGATCATCGACGAGGCGCACGACCTGGTGGACCGCGTGACCTCCGTGGCGACCGGCGAGCTGACCAGCGGCATGGTCTCCGCCGCCGCGCGGCGCTGCGGGAAGCTGGTCGACGACGAGGTGGCCGACCAGCTGCTGGAAGCGAGCGACGGGCTGGCCCTGATCCTCGACGACCTGCCCTCCGGCCGGATGGATTCGCTGCCGCAGGCCCTCACCGGCGCGATCCCAGCGGTCCGTGACGCCGCGCATCGCTGCCTCACCGCGCTCGGCAAGGATCGCAAGGAGGACGTCGACGAGGCCACCGCCCGCAAGCTGGCGCGGTCGCTGCTCGAAGAGGTCCACGACACCGCGGTCCGGCTCCTGGAGGCCTTCGACGACGACAAGGCGCATCAGCGCGACGTCGTCTGGCTGACCGGGGACCGCTTCTCCACGAACCCGCGCCCGCCCGCGCTGAAGGTCGCTCCGCTAGGTGTCGCCGGTCTGCTGCGCGAGCGGGTCTTCAACCAGCACACGACCGTCCTCACCTCGGCGACGCTGACCCTGGGCGGCACGTTCGACACGATGGCCCGCCAGTGGGGTCTCCCGCCCGGCGGGATGCGCGTCGAGAAGGCACCCGGCGCGGCGACGGACAAGGCCGCCCCCGCCGACAGTGACGACGCGGACGGCCCGAAGTGGACCGGCCTCGACGTCGGCTCGCCGTTCGACCACAAACGCAACGGCATCCTGTACCTGGCCAAACATCTGCCGCCGCCGGGCCGGGACGGGTTGCAGCCCTCGACCATGGACGAGCTCGCCGAGCTGATCGAGGCCGCGGGCGGGCGCACGCTCGGCCTGTTCTCTTCGATGCGCGCGGCGAAGCAGGCCACCGAGGAGATGCGGGAGCGGCTCGACCTGCCGATCCTCTGCCAGGGTGACGACGCCACCGGCCTGCTGGTGCAGAAGTTCTCCGAGGACGCGCGCACCTGCCTGTTCGGCACGCTTTCGCTGTGGCAGGGCGTCGACGTGCCCGGTCCGTCGCTCCAGCTCGTGGTGGTCGACAGGATCCCGTTCCCCCGCCCGGACGACCCGGTCTCCTCGGCCCGGCAACGAGCCGTGGAAGCCAGGGGCGGCAACGGTTTCCTGACCGTCGCGGCCACGCACGCGGCGCTGCTGCTCGCGCAGGGCACCGGACGGCTGCACCGTTCGGTCAGCGATCGCGGCGTCGTGGCGATCCTGGACTCGCGGCTGGCCACCGCCCGCTACGGCGGATTCCTGCGCGCCTCGCTGCCGCCGTTCTGGCCGACCATGGACCCGAAGGTCGCCCGCGACGCGCTACGCCGCCTCGACGCCGCCGCCCCGGCCTGAGTGGCCTGGAACACGGCCGAGTACCGTTAACGGAACGCCGAAGACAGGGAGAACCGGTTGTCCCACGAGTCGCCCAACGCACAATCCCGGACCGTCAGCGTCGATGACACCGGAGTGCGGCGCCAGCTCGCGGACGGCAGCGAAGAAGCCGTCACGTGGTCCGAGCTGTCCGCGGTGGTGGTCAGAGTGATCCCTGAAGGCCCGTGGAAGGAAGACGTCTTCTTCATGCTCGCCGGCGCCGACGGGAAGGGCACCGCGATCCCCAGCGGCGACCCGGCCGCCGACGCGCTGATCGAGCGGTTGCAGACGCTGCCCGGCTTCGACAACGAGAAGTTCATCGAGGCCATGACCACCGACGCCGACGAGGCGTACGTGGTCTGGAGCGCCGAAGGCCACCCCGCCAAACACTGAGCCCAGGTGCGCTGAAGGGGCCTACTCGGCCGGGAAGCTCTCCGTGACCGGGATGCCCTTCTTCAACGTCCGGCTCACCGTGCACAACCGTTCGATCGCGCGATCGACCGCCGCGGCGAGCGCCTCTCGATCCGCGGCGGGCAGCGAGGACACGTCGACGTCGAAAGCCACGTGGACGGCGTCGAGCTCCGAAGCGCCTTCGCGCCGGTCCGCGGTCACGCCGACCCGGAACTTCGAGTCCTCCCCGATCCGGCGCGTGATGAGGTTCTCGGCGGTGACGGCCGAACAGCCCGCCGCCGCGATCTGCAGCAGTTCCGCGGGTGAGAAGGCGCCCTCGGCGCCCTTGCGGCCGATCACGACCTCGGCACCGCGTTCGTTGCGGCCGATGAAGCGGTGCTCACCGTCGCGCTGGACTTCCAAAGACACGGTTCTCCCTTTCAGAGTGGCGGCAGCCTGGGGGCGATCTCGCCGGCGAGCCGTTCCGCGGCCGGGCACATCTCGGGCGGCTGCTTGACCTTGTCCGCCACGTAGATCTCCACCGTCTCGATCATGGCACGACCGTCGCCGGTGAAGGTCCGGTGCGGGATCTCGGCCTGGCAAGCCTTCCACTCCGGCGCGACCTCCACGAAGGCTTCCCGCGATCCGAGAGCGACCCGTCTGCCGCCGTCCCCGAACGGCGCCCGCTCCCGTTCGAACCGGATCGTCACCTCGGTCTCGCGGTGGTTCCAGTAGCACTCCCAGTTGCCGAAGACCGGATCCGGAGCGGACGGGCCGCCGACGATCGCCTCCGGCAGGTCCGCACCCAGCGCGCAGGCGTCGAGAGTGCCGAGTGAACCGGCGGGGAAGGGCGCGGGACGCCGCTCGACCGGCTGCCGGTTCAGCACACTCACCGCGTGCGTGGCCACCGGATCGACGTAATCGCACAGATGCGCGTGCCAGTTCCGGATGTGCCGGGCGTGCACCCACACCTGGTTGCCGTCCGGCAGCGGGATGCCCCGTGCGCATTTGTCCTCGGAGTCGCTTGGGATCTCGCGCACGATCAGCTTCCCCGGCACCGGCTTCTCCAGCAGCGGCGACGTCGGCGTCGTCAGTTCGAGGCGGACGTCGACGATGTCGTCCTCGTCGGGGCTCAGGCGCAGCCGGACACCACAGGAGTTGAAATTGCCGCCGGCACTGTCCAGTTCGGGGGATCCGAGGTGGTTCAGCACGGACGGCTCCACCAGCGCGCAAGGATCCGCCGACCGCCGGTCACCGATCAGCTCGGACGGCGGACCCGCCGCGATCGACGCCGGTTCCCTCGTGGCGTAGACCAAGCCCGCGGTCAGCACCAGTACCGCCGCGACGACCGCCATCGCGATGGCGCGCCTGGTCACCCGGATACGTCGTACCCGCGCGGGAACGACGACGTCCGCGACCTCGGAAAGCAGCTCGGCGGCGCGGACGGCGTCCGGCCGTCCGGCGGGTTTGCGCCGCAGCAGCTCCATCAGCGCGGGCGCCAGCGGTCCGGCCCGGCGGATCGGCTCCAGCGTGTACGACGTCGCCCGCCGGAGCTGGACGAACGGCCCGACGCTCGCGTCTCCCCACACCGACGTGCCCTCGACGGCGGCGAACAGTGTCGCGCCGAGCGAGAACACGTCCGCCGCAGCACCCGCCTGCCGTCCTTCGGCCATCTCCGGCGCGACGTAGCCGGGGGTCCCGACGTCGAGTCCGCCGCCGGTTCGGGTCACCTCCGCCCACTGCGCGATGCCGAGGTCGGTGAGTTTGGCCGTACCGTCCTCGGCCACCAGGACGTTGCCCGGTTTGAGGTCGCGGTGGACCATGCCCTTCTCGTGCATCGCCGCGAGCGCCGCGGCGAGCTGGACCCCGATCTTGGCCACCTTGCCGGGCGGCAGCGGCCCGTCGGAGTCGATGACGTCGGCGAGGCTGCGCGAAGGCAGGTACTCCATGACGAGCCACCGGTCGTCGCCGTCGTTCACGGCGTCGAAGACGGTGACCACGTTCGGGTGATGCAGGCCCGCGCCGATCCGCGCCTCGCGCCGGATCTGGCCGCTGTCCCCGGCCTGTGAGCGTTTGAGGGCGACGACCCGGCCCAGGTCCAGATCGGTGGCACGCCAGACCACACCCATGCCCCCGGCGCCGATCCGCTCCTCCAAGCGATAGCGCCCGGCGATCAGCCGGTCACCCATGCGGGGAGTATAGGAGGCTAAGCCCTTTGGGCTATGACCGTGACTGTTCCGGGATCGACTTCGGTGAAACCGGCGTCCCGGACCGCGACGACACCGTCACGGCGCCACGAGCCTTCGGGATCCTCGACCGGGCAAAGCGCCTTCCAGATCGCGACCGGCGGTGTCCGCACCGAGCACCGGAACCCGGTCTCGGCCCAGGCCGCCCGTTCGGCCTCGTCCAGCAGTGCGGCGAGGATCATCGTCGCGTGCCCGACCTGGGCCGCCCCCTTGCCGACGGTCATCGCGACCTCGGGGTTCAGCAGCAGCCGCGGGATACCGTCCGGCGTGGGTCCCGGCTCGTCGGCCGGGAGTTCGCTCCCGGAGATCTGCAAGCGCGAGACCTCCTTCGGCGTCTCGACGACGCGGCAGGGAAGCAAGGCCCGCGCCTCGGCGCCGTCGACCTCGATCGTGATCCCCGGCAGTTCCTGGACCGCGCGCCAGTGCGCGCCGCGCGCCCGCCGGGCGACCTTGCGGATCCGGCCGTCGACCCACGCCTTGAGCGGCTCGTGCCATTCGCCTTCGGGCAAGGCGCGTTCGTCGAGGCAGACCGCGACCGCGGCGGCCGCCGCGGCCTCCAGCAACGCGGTGCGGGACGGCGGTTCGGCCCGTTCCATCCGCAGGATCACCGGCATCGCCCGGACCTCGGCGGGATCCTCGTCCGAGGTGTCTTCCGTGTCTTCGGCGGGCAGTCCCAGCCAGTACGCGTAGCGCGCGGCCAGCGGTTCCAGGACGCTCATGGCCGGGAAAGTTCGAGACCGTCGGCCGCGTCGGCCGCCTCGATCTCGCCCCTGGTGACCCCGAGCAGGAACAGCACGGCGTCGAGGTACGGGTGGGAGAGCGCGGTGTCGGCGACCTCGCGGAGCGCCGGCTTCGCGTTGAAGGCGACACCCATCCCGGCGACCGACAGCATGTCGATGTCGTTCGCGCCGTCACCGACGGCGACGCACTGCTCCAGCGAGATCTCGTACTCCTCGGCGAACCGGCGCAGCGCCACCGCCTTGCCCGCGCGGTCGACGATGTCCCCGACCACCCGGCCGGTGAGCTTGCCGTCGACCACTTCGAGTTCGTTCGCGGCGGCGAAGTCGAGGCCGAGGTCGTCCACGAGGGACTGGATGATCTTGGTGAAACCACCCGAGACGACCCCGCAGCGGAAGCCCATCCGCTTCAGCGTGCGGATGGTCGTGCGCGCGCCAGGGGTGAGCTCGATGGACGCGGCGACCTCGTCCAGCACCGTCTCCGGAAGCCCCTCCAGCAGCGCGACCCGGCGCTCCAGCGACTCGCCGAAGTTCAGCTCGCCGCGCATCGCGGCCTCGGTAATTTCGCGGACCTGCGGTTCGACGCCGGCGTGCGCGCCGAGCATCTCGATGACCTCGCCCTGGATGAGCGTGGAGTCGACGTCGAAGACGACCAGCCGCTTGGCACGGCGGGCCAGCCCGGCCCGCTCGACCGAGATGTCGATCCCGGCCTCGACGGCGGCGTCCGCCAGCGCGGTGCGCAGCGCGGCGTCGGCCTCCGGGGTGTCCTGGGCGAGCGAGGCGTACAGCTCCAGCCCGGTCACCGGGTAGTCGGCGACGCTGCGGATCGAGTCGATGTTGACGTCAAGCGCGGCGAGGCGGCGCGCGACGTCGGAGAACGCCCGCGCCGTCACCGGGCGGCCGAGCATCAGCAGGACATGCGTCGAGTCCTTCTGGCCGATGGCGAACGGGTCGGCGCCGATGGCCGAGCCGATCTTCACCTCGACCTCCATCCCGACCGACGCCATCGCCTGCTCTACGTATTCCTGCAGGCCCTCGGGGTCGCGGTACACGCCGGCGAGCACGCCGAGCACCAGCTGGCCGCGGATGACGACCTGCTCGACGTCGAGGACGTCGACGTCGTGGCGCGACAGCACGGCGAACAGCACCGAGGACACACCCGGCTTGTCGGGACCGGTGGTGGTGATGAGAACTGGTGTCTGCGTCACGGGGGTCAGTCTCCCTCAGCCGGCCACGAAAAAGGCGCGTGCCTTGCCCCTGTGTGAGGCAAGGCACGCGCCGATTCCGCTTATCGGGTCACTTCTCGCTGGAGTTGTCCTTGGAGTGGTCACCCGGCATGGCCGCCTCGGTGAGCACCTGGGACGGCGCGCGGTGGGTGTTGACCTTCTGCTTCCCGAAGAAGCCGATCTCACCCTCCTTGTGGATGCGCTCGACCATATGCGGGTAGTGCAGCTCGAACGCCGGCCGCTCGGACCGGATCCGCGGCAGCTCGGTGAAGTTGTGCCGCGGCGGCGGGCAGGACGTCGCCCATTCGAGCGAGTTGCCGTAGCCCCATGGGTCGTCCACCGTGACGATCTCGCCGTACCGGTAGCTCTTGAAGACGTTCCAGATGAACGGCAGCGTCGAGGCACCGAGGATGTACGCACCGATCGTGGAGATCGTGTTCAGCGTGGTGAACCCGTCGGACTGCAGGTAGTCCGCGTACCGGCGCGGCATGCCTTCGGCGCCGAGCCAGTGCTGCACCAGGAACGTGGCGTGGAAGCCGATGAACGTGGTCCAGAAGTGCCACTTGCCGAGCTTCTCGTCCATCATGCGGCCGGTGATCTTCGGGAACCAGAAGTAGATCCCGGCGAACGTGGCGAACACGATCGTGCCGTAGAGCACGTAGTGGAAGTGCGCGACGACGAAGTAGCTGTCGGACACGTGGAAGTCGATCGCCGGCGCGGCCAGCATGATGCCGGTCAGACCGCCGAAGAGGAACGTGACGATGAAGCCCATCGAGAAGATCATCGGCGTCTCGAAGGACAGCTGGCCCTTCCACATCGTGCCGATCCAGTTGAAGAACTTCACGCCGGTCGGGACCGCGATCAGGAAGGTCATGAAGGAGAAGAACGGCAGCAGCACGGCGCCGGTCGCGTACATGTGGTGCGCCCACACGGCCACCGACAGCGCGGCGATCGCCAGCGTCGCCCAGACCAGGCCCTTGTAACCGAAGATCGGCTTGCGGCTGAAGACCGGGAAGATCTCCGACACGATCCCGAAGAACGGCAGGGCGACGATGTAGACCTCTGGATGGCCGAAGAACCAGAACAGGTGCTGCCAGAGGATCACGCCGCCGTTCGCGGGGTCGAACACGTGCGCCCCGAGATGCCGGTCCGCCAGCAGACCCATCAGGGCCGCGGTCAGGATCGGGAACGCCAGCAGGATCAGGATGCTGGTGACCAGGATGTTCCAGGTGAAGATCGGCATCCGGTACATCGTCATACCGGGGGCGCGCAGGCAGACCACCGTGGTGATCATGTTGACGCCACCGAGGATGGTGCCGAGACCGGAGACGACCAGACCGGAGATCCACAGGTCGGCGCCGACGCCGGGCGAGTGGATGGCGTCCGACAGCGGGGTGTAGGCGAACCAGCCGAAGTCGGCGGCGCCACCCGGGGTCAGGAAGCCGGACATCACGATCAGGCCGCCGAAGAGGTACAGCCAGTACGAGAACGCGTTCAGCCGCGGGAAGGCGACGTCGGGCGAACCGATCTGCAGCGGCAGGATGAAGTTCGCGAAACCGAAGAGGATCGGCGTCGCGTACAGCAGCAGCATGATCGTGCCGTGCATGGTGAACAGCTGGTTGTACTGCTCCTGCGAAAGGAACTGCTGCCCGGGACGCGCCAGCTCGGAGCGGATCAGCATCGCCATCGCGCCGCCCACCATGAAGAAGGCGAACGACGTGACCAGGTACATGATGCCGATTTGCTTGTGGTCCGTCGTGCGGAACAACCGCAGCAGGTACGAACCCTTAACCGACTCGCGCGCGGGATACGGGCGCGTGGCGATCGGCTTGGGGGCTACGGCCGTCACTCCTGCCTCCAACACTCAAACCTTGTGGTGGTCAATTTGCGGTCGCCGGGCGGATTCGGGACCCACTCCGGCGGCTAGTGGGGATCGTAGCCCTCACTACCGACAGTCGCGCGCACCGGCTGGCAAGATCGCGCCGTGACCGACGAACACACCCGCGCGGGAGTGGCCGCGGCCGTCGCCGTCGGTGCCCGGTACGGGCTGCCGACCGGCGCCCCCGATGTCCTGCATTTCAAGTCGAACGTGCTGGTGAGACTGGGTCCGGTGGTGGCGCGGGTGCCCGGCACGACGCGCTTCGCGCGGCCCTCGCCCGAAGACTGGCTCAGGCGCGACGTCGAGCTGTCGCGGTACCTCACGGAACGTGGTGTGCTCGTCGTCTCACCGACCACGGATCCCCCGGCAGGACCGCATTTCGCCGACGGTCTCCCGGTCACTCTCTGGCACTACACCCCGCACGAGCCGGGGCACACGCTGTCGCCGCGCGAGGTGGCTCTTTCGCTCGCCCGGGTGCACGACGCGCTCGCGGACTACCCCGGTGAACTGCCCGAACTCGGGCCGGTCCGCGAACTCCGGACGCTGCTCGACCGGAACGGGGCTCTCCTTGGCGACGCGGCACCCCGGTTGTACGGGGAACTCGAGCGGGTGGCGGCCGCGCTGCCGGACACCGAGCCGCGGCCGCTGCACGGTGACGCCCATCGGGGGAACGTCGTCGCGACGGCGGCCGGACCGTGCTGGCTCGACTTCGAGGACACCTGGCGCGGGCCGCTCGGGTGGGACCTCGGCGTGCTGTTCGCGGAGGCCGGGCACGAGACTTTGGCCGCGTACCCGGCCGATGTGACGCCCGCGTCGCTGGAGCCGTTCATCGCGTTGCGGCGGTTGTTCGAGATCCCCTGGCGATTCGTGATCGCGCGGCGGTTCCCGGAGCGGCTCCCCGAGGCCGAAGCCGCCCTGGAGCGCTACTTCTCCCGCATTTAGTCCTCTGAATGCGGTCCTTGCACGCGCAACTACCGCATCGAGAGGACTAAACGCTGGAGATCAGGAGCTCGGCCGCCACGTCGACGCCGTCCGTCCGCACCTCACCACCGACCTGACGCGCCCGTTCGGCGACACCGGGACGCAGCACCTCGTCCAGAGCGAGCGTCAGCGCTTCGGCGGAGGGCTCACCGGTGATCGACGTCCCCACCCCGAGTTCCCCGACCCGCTGCGCGAAGTACGGCTGATCGAACATCTGCGGGACGAGCACCTGCGGCACCCCGGCCCGCGTCGCCGCCGTCGTCGTGCCGGCGCCGCCGTGGTGGACGACCGCGGCGACCCGCGGGAAGAGCGCCTGCTGGTTGACGTCCCCGATGGCGAGGCAATCGGGTTCGTCGTCGATCAGCGCCAGCTCCGTCCAGCCGCGGAACACGATCGCCCGCCGCCCGTGCGCCCGCGCCGACTCGATCATCGCCTTCGCGATCTCCTCCGGGGCGCGGATGCTCCCGAATCCGAAGTAGACCGGGGGTTCCCCGTCGTCGAGGAAGGCCTCCAGCTCCGGGGACAACGGACTGTGGTCCGGCAGGAGCCAGGCGCCGGTCTGGTGCACGTCGAGCGCCGATGGCCCCCGCCACGGCGCCAGCACCGGATCTGCGGCCAGCCACGGGGATTCGGTGAAGATATGCCCGCGGACGTCGTCGACCGGTGAGAGACCGAGCTTTTCCCGCCGCGCGTTCAGCACGCCGCCCCATTGCGCGTTCCACCGTTCCGCGTCGTCCGCCCACAGGGCCGGGATGGCGGCATCGGGATTCTTCGGTGCCCAGCCCGGGAAAACGGGCGGACGATGGTGCAGTGAAGGCAGCGTTATCGGGCAATAGGCGGTGAAGAAATAAGGAATCCCTTTCCGCTCGGCCACCGAATGCGCGGCGATGTTCAAGGCCATTCCCGCGACGACGGCGTCGCAGCCTTCGGCCACCTCCGGCATCGTCTCGAATTGCCCGACGACCATGGCCTCGGCCATCGCCCGCCGCCCCTCAGGTGTGGCCATCGCCTTGGTCATGGCGGAATCCGGCTTCGCGGTCGGCCGGAGTTCCGGACCCAGCGGCGCGAAAGGAATCCCGAGGCCTTCGGCCCAGCCGCGGAAATCGGGCGGCGCGCAAAGCCGGACATCCTGGCCGAGTTCCCGCAATCGCACCGCCAAGGCCACCAGTGGCTGCACCTCACCCCTCGTCCCGATAGTGGACAGGAGTACACGCATGGGAATCCCCCTTCGGCAAAAACGTGAAGGCACGAATTGTGGACCGGGAATGGGGGCTTGCCGCAAGCCCCGGGGTCCGCTATACCTTGGAAGGGGCAGGGGAAACGTTTTTACGCGGGATACCAGCCCAAGATCGCTTCGACGACTCCGGCCGGATCCTCCAGCGGTGTCAGGTGCCCGACCTCCGGCAACACGACCAAGGTCGCGTCCGGGAGTGTTTCCACGAGGGTGTTCGCCTCCGCCAGTGGAGTCAGGCCGTCCTCTTCGCCGACCACGACCAACGCCGGCACGTCCGCCGAACGCAGCGTTTCGAGTGAATCGGGCCGCGCCGCCATCGCGCGTGCCGCCCACGCCACGCCGGACGGCGGTTGCGTCGTAATCAGTTCACGAAGCCGTTCGGCCACTTCCGGACTGGCCTTTTCGGCGAGCAATCCGGGCGTGACGGCTTCGGGCATCCAGGCGGTGCCTTCCGCTTCCACCCTGGCCGCGACGTCGTGCCGGGCCTGCGCGGCCTCGGGGGTGTCGGCCGTCGCCTTCGTGTCGATGAACACGAGGCCGCCCACCCGCTCCGGTGCCAGGCGCAGCACCGCCATCGTCAGGTAGCCGCCCATCGAGCAGCCACCGAGGACGACCTTGTCGAGGCCGAGCCGGTCGAGCAGCGCCACGACGTCGCGGGCGGCGTCGTCCAGATCCGGCTCCCGGTCGGTTTCCGGCAGCGGGCTGCGGCCGAGGCCGCGCTGGTCGGGCGTGATCAGCCGCAGGCGTTCCGAGAGCGGCGCGCGGACCGCGTCCCACATGCGGGCGTCGACGGGGAAGGCGTGCAGCAGTACCAGCGGGAGATCCTTCATGGCGATGATTCTGTCGCACCCTGGGGCTATCGTCAGATCCGTGCTGACAGAGATCAAGACGGAGAGGCTGCTGCTGCGGAGGCTGCGCGAGACGGACCGCGAGAACATCGTCGCGCTGCAGGCCGATCCGGAGACGAACAAGTTCAACGGCGTGCCGCATACCGTCGAGGGCGCGCGGGAGCTGTACGACGCCTGGATGAAGCATTGGGCCGAGCACGGATTCGGCTATCTCGCGGTGTCCGCTTTGGACGATCCCGAGGTGATCGTCGGGTTCGGCGGCGTCCGGTATCACGAATGGAACGGCGAGCGCGTGCTGAACCTCGCGTACCGCTTCTGGCCGTTCGCCTGGGGCAAGGGCTACGCGACGGAGATGGCGGCCGCCGTCGTCGAATGGGCCGAACGGGAGATCCCCGACGTCCCGGTGATCGCCAACATCATGGTGGCCAACGAACCGTCGATCCGGGTCGCCGAGCGGCTCGGCTTCAAGATCCACACGGAGGAGGAGTTCGAGGGAGCGCCCTCACTGCACATGCGGCGCTGAGTCACCAGCGTCCGGGACGGCGCCTGGACCGCGCGCCCCAGCACGCCTTGTGCCAATGGCGGCGGTCGGCGACCCCGCCGGTGTCGTCGGCGGGCCAGGCGACCACATGCGGGGTCCCCTGCCGGATCTCGTGATCGCAACCGGGGCAGCGGTAGTCCTTGGTGGCCTGCGCGCCGGGCACGGTGCGCACCAGCCAGTCGCCGTCGGCGGCGGATTCGGAACGCGCCCAGCCGGTCGACGCGCCGAGGTCGGGGCGTCCACCGCGTTCGGGCCGGTTACGTCGTGGCACGCCCGAAACGGTATACGGCCGGATGCCGTGTGATCCCGCTCGCTCGGTGTACGTCCCGCCTTTCGAACTCGCGAGTTACGCCTCCCGTCACGCGAGTTACGCCTCCCGTCACGCGAGTTCCGCCTCCAGACACGCGAGTTCCGCCTGCGATCACGCGTGATCCGGCGGCCATCACGTGACCGGAGGGGCGGCACGTGGTGGAACCGGGCCGCGGATACGCGTCGGCCACCCAATCACGCATGTCGGCCATCCGATCACGCGTGTCGGCCGCCCAATCACGCGTGTCGGCCATCCGATCACGCGTCGGCCGCCCGATCACGCGTGACGGAAGACGGAACTCGCGTGATCGCAGGCGCAACTCACGTGATTGGAGGCGCAACTCACGTGATTGGAGGCGTAACTCGCGTGATGGAAGGCGTAACTCGCGGCTAGCCGCCGAAGTAGGCGCCGGGCGTCACACCGACCGCCCGGCGGAAGGCGGCGACGAACGCGCTCGGTGAGGAGTAGCCGATCCGGCGCGAGACCGCGGTCAGCGGCATGCCCTCGGCCAGCAGCGGCAAGGACGCGCGCAGCCGGGCCTGCACCCGCCACGCGCCGAACGTCGTGCGGCACTCCGTCAGGAACAGGCGCGCGAGGGTGCGTTCGCTCGCGCCCGCCTCGCGGGCGAAGTCCGCGAGAACGCGGCGGTCCGCCGGATCGGCGATCACCGCTCGCGCGACGGCGAGCGCGCGTCCGTCCGACGGCATCGGCACGGTGATCGG
This sequence comes from Amycolatopsis roodepoortensis, assembly GCF_024628825.1. Taxonomy (NCBI): domain Bacteria; kingdom Bacillati; phylum Actinomycetota; class Actinomycetes; order Pseudonocardiales; family Pseudonocardiaceae; genus Amycolatopsis; species Amycolatopsis roodepoortensis. The sequence continues at coordinate 6,934,297 of NZ_CP102415.1, read as the reverse complement.
CACGACGTCCACCGGTTCGAGCAGGTCGAAGGCGACGGCCTCGGCCCGGCGGCGCGCGTCGTCGCCGAGGTCGGCGGCGCCGAGGTGCTCCAGCAGTTCGCGCAGCAGGGGACGGACGGCGACGAGCGTCGGTTCGGGCCAGTTCACGGGACACCGGTCACGGGCGGCGTAGATCCCCCGCAACACGGTCTGCGCGGTGGCGCCGGTCCGGTGGACGACACCGGCAGGGATCCAGAGCGCCCGCGTCGGCGGCAGCACCCAGTACCGCTCGCCGACGTTCACGCTCAAGATCCCCCGTGCCGCCCAGGCGAGCTGGTGACCGTCGTGCTCGTGCCACGGGAGCCAGGTGCCCGCGGGCAGATCCATCTCGCCGAGCACCATCGCCGTCGACATCGGCGGCAGGAGTCCGATATTCGACATCAGTTGGCAGCCTATCGCCTACCGGTCACCGTTAGCTTCGGATTCATGCCGATGAACCTGGTGCACCGCAAACTCTGCAGTTCCGCGCTGTGGGCGAAGGCCGTCGCCCACGAGATGCCGGGCAACGTCGCCGGCTTCGACCTCGGCGACTCCGTGCTGGAGATCGGCCCTGGCTTCGGCGCGACCACGCGCGCCCTCGAAAGCCTCGTGCCCCGGCTCACCGCCGTCGAGATCGACGAAGCGTCGGCGGACCTCCTGAAACGGGAGTTCGACGGCCGGGTGCGGATCGTCCAGGGTGACGGAGCGGCATTGCCTTTCGAGGACGGCGAGTTCTCGGCGGTCGTCTGTTTCACGATGCTGCACCATGTACCGACGACGGCGTTGCAGGACGCGATCTTCGCCGAGGCGTTCCGCGTGCTCCGCCCCGGCGGTGTCCTCCGCGCGATCGACAGCCTGGAGAGCCTGCCGTTCCGGCTGCTCCACATCGGAGACACGATGAACGCGCTCGACCCGGTTTCCCTCTGGCCCCGGCTCACCGACGCCGGGTTCGGCGACATCAAGGTCGACCACGTCCCGAAACGCAGCGTGAAATTCTCGGCCAGGAAGCCCGCCTGACGCACTAACCGCGCGCGAGGACCAACGGGACCAGTTGTTCGGCCGGGGTCAGCGAGCCGTGCTGGCCGACCAGGGAGGACTCGACGGCCTCCGCCAGCTCCCGCACGAGCCCGAACCGGCCCTTCGACGCCACGACCACGTCGCCGATGCGTGGGCGCACCCGGTCGGAAACCGGGCCGAACCAGCCGGCCTCGATGGCCTCGTCGCGCGGGAGGATCCACGCCCGCTCACCGACGACCTCGCGCCACGCGGCCAGCACGTCGGCCTCCGCGCCCGGTTCGCTGTAGACATGCCGCGCGCGCACCTCGCCCCCGATCGCCCGGACACCGCCGAGCAGCGCCGGAGTCTCGTCGATGTCGAGCGCGCCCTCGACCGTCACCATGCCGTGGTCGGCCACGACCGCGAGGAGCGCGCCGGGCGTCAGCCCGTCCACAATGGACTCGACCAGCCTGTCGACCTGACGCAGCTGCATCCGCCACGGCGCCGAACCAGGCCCGTAGATGTGGCCCAGCATGTCGAGTTCGCTGTGATAGCCCCAGCAGAACGCGGGCCGAGTGTCGAGACAGTGCAGGACACAGGCGGCCAGATCGCCGAGCGCATGGACCCCCACGTAACGCGCACCGGACTGCGTCGCGCGGGTGAGCGCGGTGTCGGCGAACTTCGCCGAGGACACCACGCTCGTCGTGATCCCGGCGGCCGCCGCGCGTTCGAACGTCGTCGGCAGCGGCTGCACCTCCCGCGGCGGCAGCGCGCCGCGGAGATCGCCGCCGTCCACATGGCTGCTCCAGCGCAGCGCGTTCAGGACGCCGGTGCCCGGCACCTCGAAGCTGTAGCCGACCAGGCCGTGCTCCCCCGACGCCAGCCCGGTGCCGATCGCGCCGAGTCCGGCCGCCGTCGTCGCCGGGAAACCGACCCGCAGCGGCGACTTCGCCAGCTGGGTGAGCACGGGAGCGTCGGCGGCGTGCTCGGCCAGCAGTTCCCAGCCGAGGCCGTCGATGAGCAGGACGCAGGCACTGGACGCCTCCGCCAGGCTCAACGAGTTCGCGAACCCGTCGGCGCCGAGGGCGGAGAGCACGGACGGGACGACTTGGCCGAGGTGCGGCACATGCGCCGCGACAGGCAGTTCCACCCGGCCAGCTTGCCATCCCGGAGGCCGGAAGGAGATGGGATAATGCCGGTATGCCGACTTACGCCTACCGCTGCCGCGAATGCGCCGGAACCTTCGAACTGCTGCGGCCGATGAGCGAGTCCGGTGCGCCCGCCCCGTGCCCGGAGGGCCACCAGGACACCGTCAAACTGCTGACGACCGTCGCGCTGACCGGGTCGGCTTCCGGCCCCGCCCCCGTTCCCGCAGGTGGAGGCGGCTGCTGTGGAGGCGGCTGCTGCGGTTGACCCACCCGTTCGGGTGGCGCAACGTGTGATCGCCCGAATGGCGGGTACCCCCTTCCCACCAGTCTGGAAGCTCCAGTGGTGGGAAGGGAGAAAGTCCAGTGGCCACATCAGCACTGGCGGCCGTCGACTTCGGTCAGGGCGTGTCGAGCGCCTGGAGTTCGGTCGCCACCTTCGTCCCGAAACTGCTCGCGTTCCTGGTCATCCTGTTCATCGGCTGGCTGATCGCCAAGGCGCTCTCGAAGGCCGTGAGCATGGTGCTCGAGAAGGTCGGGTTCAACCGGCTCCTCGAACGCGGGGGCTTCAAACAGATGCTCGCGCGCAGCCAGTTCGACGCGTCGAACATCATCAGCAAGATCGTCTACTACGCGATCCTGCTGATCGCCCTGCAGTTCGCGTTCGGCGTGTTCGGCCCGAACCCGGTGAGCGCGCTGCTCAACGACATCGTCGCGTGGCTGCCGCGCGCCATCGTCGCGATCGTCATCGTGGTGATCGCCGGCGCGATCGCCAAGGCGGTCAAGGACCTGGTCGCCAACGCCCTCGGTGGTGTCTCCTACGGCAAGGTGCTCGCCACCATCGCCTCGGTGTTCATCTGGGGCCTCGGCGCGATCGCCGCACTGAACCAGATCGGTGTCGCCACCGCGGTCACGCTGCCGGTGCTGATCACCGTGCTCGCCACCATCGGCGGTATCGCCGTCGTGGGTGTCGGCGGTGGCCTCATCAAGCCGATGCAGCAGCGCTGGGAGACCTGGCTCGGCCGGGCCGAGGCGGAGATCCCCGCCGCGAAGGCGCAGGCCGAGGCCTACCAGCGCGGACGTGAGGACGCCGGACGCTCGGGCGGGGTGCCCGCCGAGCGGACGACCGTCCACCAGCCGGTGTCCGCCGGGCACCACGCCGCGAACCCGAACGCGCCGACGCAGCACCAGCAGTTCCCGCCCAGCCAGGGTCAGGTGCCCCAGCATCAGGATCCCGGCCAGCGGCCGCCCGGTGGAAACATGCCCCCTCCGCCGGAGTACCGCTGACCTTCCACGGGAGCGGGTGGGGCGTCCGGCCGCCCTACCCGTTCCCGGTCGGCTGGGTCCGCCGGTCGTCCATCGAGGCGGCCAGCGAACACACGCCGACCAGCCGCGCGGTCATCCAGTCGCTGGTGGTCCACGCGGACAGATCGGCCGGGATGCGGAACGTCCACCCCTTGGTCTTCGCCTCGTCGAGCAGGCCGCGCGCGTAGCCGGCGAGAAGGACGACCCCGGCGACCGCCGCCGAACCTTCGACACCCGCCGCGAGGATGTCCCGCACCGCGGCGGAGTGCTGATCGAAGACGGCCGACAGCCCGGGCACGGCCGCGGCGGCGGCCAGCCCGGCCACACCGATCTGCTGGTGCAGCCGGGAAAGCGTGCTACGAGCCGAAGATTCCACCCAGGACGAGACCAGATCTTTCACCCGACCAGGTTAGCCAGGCTGGACGATTTGTCGACATCCCGGTGACGACCATCGCAGAAGTCAGCAAGCCTTGAGAGCCTGATCCAGGTCGTGCCACAGGTCCTCGACGTCCTCCAGTCCCACCGACATGCGGATGAGCCGGTCGGTGACGCCCGCGCCGCGACGGTCGTCCTCGGCGACGATCCGGTGGCTGATCGAGGCGGGGTGCTGGATGAGCGAATCCACGCTGCCGAGGCTGACGGCCGGCGTGATCAGCCGGACCGCGCCGATGAGCGCGTGCGGATCGCCCTCGACCTCGAACGCGATCAGCGGACCGCCGACGGCCGGGTAGTGCACGGCGCTCACGTTCGCGTGACCACGAAGCCGCTCGACGAGTTCGGCGGCCGTCCCGGATGCGGCGTTGACGCGCAGCGGAAGCGTCGAAAGGCCGCGAAGCAGCATGTATCCGGCGAGCGGGTGCAGCACGCCTCCGGTGGCGAAGCGGATCTGCCGCAACATCCCCGCGTCTTCGGCGTTGCAAGCGACGACACCGCCCATGACGTCGCCGTGGCCGCCGAGGAACTTGGTCGCGCTGTGCAGGACGAACCGGGCGCCGTGCCGCCCCGGACGCTGGAGCACAGGAGTCGCGAAGGTGTTGTCGACCAGCACCGGGACGTCACCCGCGGCGCGCACGATCTCGGCGATGTCAACCTCGCGCAGGGTCGGGTTCGCGGGCGTTTCGAGCAGCACCAGCCCGGTGTCGGGCCGGAGCGCCGGCGCGACGCCGTCCGGATCGGCCCAGGTCACCTCGGTGCCGAGCAGACCGGACGTGAGCATGTGGTCGGTGCAGCCGTAGACCGGCCGGACGGCGACGACATGCCGTTTGCCCTGCGCGACGGCGGCGAGCAGCGAGGCGGACACCGCGGCCATGCCGGTGGCGAACGCGACGGCGTCTTCGAATCCTTCGAGTTCGGCCAGTGCCTTCTCGAAGCGTTCGACGGTCGGGTTGCTCAGCCGCCCGTAGACCGGGAGCCCGGGCAGCGAGCCCGATGCGGCGAATTCGTCGATGCGGCCCGCCTCTTCGAGGCTGTCCCGCGACGGGTAGGTCGTGGACAGGTCGAGCGGAGCGGCGTGGACGCCGAGGTCCGTGAGATCGTCACGGCCGGCGTGGACGGCTCGGGTGCGCAGCGTTGCGGTCATGCCCCAGATGGTGCGATTTTCTCCGAATCGAACGCAATATCCTCGGATATCATTCGCCGATGTCGGATTCCGTCGAACTGAGCACGGTTGATCTTCGTATTCTACGGCTGTTGCAGAACGACGCCCGGATCTCGAACAAGGATCTCGCGGCCGAGGTCGGCGTCGCGCCCTCGACCTGTCTCGACCGCGTCAACCGGCTGCGCGAGCTCGGCGTGATCACCGGCCAGCGCGCCGAGGTGGACGCCGCCAAACTCGGCCGCCCGCTCGAAGCGCTCCTGTTCGTCCAGGTCCGCCCGCACCGGCGGGCGCTGGTCGACTCGTTCGTCGAGCATCTGCTGGCCCTGCCCGAGGTCCGCGCCGTCTACCACCTGACCGGCCCGGACGACTTCCTCGCGCACGTCGCCACCGCGTCGGCGACGGAGCTGCAGCGGCTGGTCCTCGACGAGCTGACCGCCCGCGACGAGGTCGCCCGGGTGCATACGAACCTGGTCTTCCAGCACTGGAGCGGGGGACCTTTGCTACCGCCCGGCTAATCGATCCGGACCTTGAAGGGATGGGTGACGTCGGTGGGGCACGTGAAGACGTTCAGCACGCCCTGGTGGCCGAAGGACCAGCCCGCCGCCTCCCCCTCGGCGACCTCGCATCCGCAGCCGACTTCGTGCTCCTCCGAGGCCAGCGCGATCGTCTGGCGCAGCTCGGCCCCGCACTCCCGGCAGCCCAGCTCGCGCCGATCGGTCGCGTCCCAGGCGGTCCAGCCGCCGATCTTCGAGTACTGGTCCAGCTCCGGCCAGCCGTCCGGGTCGTCACCCGCGCCCTCGGGGATGCCGAGCGCGGCGCGGGTCTCCGCCGGGAAGTCGCAGAGCCGGGGCAGCTCGTCGATCGAGCACGGTTCGAAAACGCAGGGATCCGGCAGGTAGCCGACTACGGCGTTCTCAGGGACAGGAGGCGTGTCCGTGATGTCCCGCACCTCGCCCGAGTCACGCCAGACCAGCCGGACCGCGGGCCCCTGGTGATGCGGGCTGTCGTGCTCCATCGGGCAGAACAGGATCTGCAGGACGTCGGTGCCCTCCGGGAAGGGCAGCTCCGGGAAGTCGTCGCGGAAGAACTGCGCCGCGCCCGTCATCGCCGGCACCGGGCCGTCGAGCCGATGCCCGGCCCGCCACCCGTCGTCGGACGCGTCCGGATCGGGCGGCCAGGTCACCGGGCATTCCGGCCACGGCTCGTCCGACGGCCAGAGCAGCGGACCGCCGAAGTGGCTTTCGTCCGGACCGGGCACCCCTGGCGCGGGATGCAGCCGGATGGCCGTCCGGACCAGGTCGTTCAGGCCGGGGATGGGCACCCCGTCGTAGGTGAGCTGACGCACTCCCGGGAGCTTAGAGGTCCGGCAACGGATCTTCAGGTTTTGCCCGCATGATCTCGGCATCGGCGGCGTGCACGACCGCGATGTACTCGTCGTCGATCTCGTAGTCGATGCCCTCGAACTTGAACCACGGGACGGTCGAGGTGTCGACCGGTCCGATCCGGTGGTTCCGCAGTGTCGTCGAGACGACCCGTTTCGGGGTCTTCCGGCTCAGGTACCCGGTCGTGAGGATCGTGATCGTCTTACGGGTCACCGCGAAGAACACGCTGGGATTGGTACTGCCGAGGATGTCGGCAGGGAACACGTAGTGGATCTCGTCGTCCGGATCGAGAAGCTCTTTGATCCGCTTCCTGACCCCCGAGGAAACCGGCATGGCCCCCAAGTTACCGGGCCGAGTAGTCCTTGAAGCCCTTTCCCGTCTTCCGCCCGAGCCGTCCGGCGGTCACGAGGTGTTCCAGCAGCGGCGCGGGCGCGAAGCCCTCTTCGCGGAACTCGTTGAACAGGGTCCGCTGGATCGCCAGCGAGACGTCCAGCCCGACGACGTCGAGCAGTTCGAACGGGCCCATCGGCAGCCCGCAGCCCACCTTCATCGCGGTGTCGATGTCGTCGGCCTCCGCGTAGTGCGCTTCGAGCATCTTCACCGCGTCGTTCAGGTACGGGAACAGCAGCGCGTTGACGATGAAGCCCGCCCGGTCGCCGCAGTGCACCGGGTGCTTGCCCACCGCCGCGCAGACGGCGTCGACGGTCGCGATCACGTCGGGCGCGGTGGCGATGGTCGAGACGACCTCGACGAGTTTCATCACCGGCGCCGGATTGAAGAAGTGCACGCCGACCACGTCCGAAGGCCGCGAGGTGGCGGCAGCGCATTCGATGACCGGCAGGGACGACGTCGTCGTCGCCAGCACCGCGCCCGGCTTCACGACGTCGTCGAGCGCGGCGAAGACCGCCTGCTTGACGGCCAGGTCTTCGGCCACCGCCTCGACGACGAGGTCGACGTCGGCCAGTTCCTCGAACTCCACCGCCGGCGAGATCCGGCCGAGCGCGGCGGCGGCGTCCTCCTCGGACAGCTTGCCCTTGACGACAGCCTTGTCCAGCGACTTCTTCACCCGCGCGACCGACGCGGCGGCCTTCTCCGCGCTCCGCGCCCGCAGGATGACCTCGTAACCGCGTTTCGCGAACACCTCGACGATGCCCGTCGCCATGGTCCCGGTCCCCACGACGCCGACCTTGCGCACCTCGCGAGGCGCGACAGTGTCCACAGTGGACTTCGTCACCGCGTCGGTCACCGTCGGCGAATCGGGCTCGTCGTAGGTGTAGAAACCCCGGCCCGTCTTCCGGCCGAGCAGCCCGGCGGTGATCATCTGCTTCAGCAGCGGCGCCGGCGCGTGCAGCCGGTTGCGCGACTGGTGGTACATCGTGTCGAGGATCTCGTACGCGGTGTCCAGCCCGATGAGGTCGAGCAAAGCCAAGGGCCCCATGGGATATCCGCAGCCGAACCGCATCGCCGCGTCGAGATCCTCGCGCGTGGCGTAGCGCTGCTCGTACATCCGCACGGCGTGGTTGAGGTACCCGAAGAGCAGGGCGTTGGCGATGAACCCGGCGCGGTCGCCGATCACCACCGGGGTCTTGCCGAGGCGTCCGGCGAACGCGACGACGTCGGTGACCACCTCGGGTTCGGTGACGACGGTGCGGACGATCTCGACCAGCTTGAGGATCGGCGCCGGGTTGAAGAAGTGCATCCCGACGACCTTGCCCGGCCGCGCGGTGTGCACGCCGATCTCGGTGATCGACAGCGACGAGGTGTTCGAGACGAAGATCGTGTCCGGGCCGGTGATCTTGTCCAGCTGCGCGAACACGTCGGATTTCGCTTCGAGGTTCTCCGGGATCGCCTCGATCACCAGGTCCACATCGGACAGTTCGGCCAGCGACGTGGTGTACCGGATCCGGTCCAGCAGCGCGCTCCGGCCGTCGGCGTCGAGTTTGCCTCCGGCCACCGCTCGCTCGGTCGAATGCTCCAGATGACCGCGGCCGCGCTGGACGCCGTCGTCGTCGATCTCCACCGCGACCACGGACACGCCGCTCCGCGCGAGCACCTCGGCGATCCCGGCACCCATGGTGCCGAGACCGATGACTCCCACACTCGAGATTTCCCGCGCCACAACCGGCCTCCGGAGGTTACTCGCTGGTAGTTTCTCCGATCGTGCCATGCCGGGGCGCGGAAAGCAGCGGCTGTCACCCTCCGAATCGAGTAAGTGTCACTCGCGGACGAGGACCGGCGGACGCTTTTCCATCAAGCGCGTGAAGGCCCCCTTCCCTCGGCTGAGCCGAGGGAAGGGGGCCTTCACGCGCTAAAAGCCTCAGCTCACTCGCCGAAGTTCTGGTCGACGAGGTCCTTGACCTTGGTGAGTGCTTCCTCGGCCTGCGCACCCTTCGCGCGGACCTCGATCCGGTCGCCCTGACGGGCACCGAGCGCCATCAGCGCGAGCACGCTGTTCGCGTCCGCGGTCTCGTCACCGAGCCGCACGGTGACCTGCGCGTCCAGCCCCGCGATGCTCCGGACCAGTACCGCGGCGGGCCGAGCGTGCAGCCCGACGTCGTTCCGCAGCGTGAGTTCGACACTGCTCTCGCCGTCCTGCACGCCGTCGTCGAACGTCAGGTCCGGCGGCGCGCCCGCCGACGCGGCCGCTTCGGCGACGGCCTTCCGGTCCGCCCCGCCCTGAGCCGCGACGGCGGCGGCGATCGCGCCTTCGACCAGCGGCGCGTCCACGACGACCGCGGCCGACGGGTCGGCGAGCGATTCGACGGCCAGTTCCGCGGTCATCTGCGCGCTGCCGAGGTCGTAGAGCAGCACGACGCCCGCACCCGAATCGGCGCGCTGGGTCGCGGCGACGACCTCGTCGTAGTCCGTGCCGATCCCGCCGTCGGGCAGGCCGCCCGCCGCCGCGATGGTGACGTCCGGCGCCATCTGCGCGGCGAGTTCCGCGAGCCCTTCGGCGAGTTTGGCACTGTGGGAGACGAGCACGATTCCGACGCTCACTTGGCGGCCTCCGCGAAGGCGCGAAGCAGCAATGCCGTCGAACGGGCACCGGGATCCATATGTCCCTTGGCCCGCTCGCCGAGGTACGAGGCCCGGCCCTTGCGTGGGACGAGCTCCACAGTGGACTCGGCGCCCTTGTCCGCGGCGTCCGCCGCCGCGGTCAGGATCTCCGCGATGCCGGAGCCGGAGGCCTCCTCGGCGGCGGAGACGGCGGGGATCAGGGCGTCGACCATGGTCGCGTCTCCCCCGACGGCCTTTCCGCGGGCCTGCACTCCTTCGAGTGCCGCGCGCAGGGCCTCGACGAGCAGCGGACCGTCCACTTCGGCCGCGTCGCCCAGCTTGACCGACGCGCGCAGGAACGCCGTGCCGTACAACGGGCCCGCCGCGCCGCCGACCTTCGAGATCAGCGTCGTGGCGGCAAGCTTCGCGACCGCGGCGGGGGTTTCGGGCGTAGCGGTGTCCAAAGCGGACACGATCGCGCCGAATCCCCGGTCCATGTTCTCGCCGTGGTCGGCGTCGCCGATCGCGCGGTCGAGGTCGACCAGCTCGGCTCGGTGCTCGGCGATCACGGCGGCCGCCGCCCGCAAGGCGGCGGCGAACGTCTCGGCGGTGCAGGCCATCAGACTCCCCACCTCAGGGCCGGGGTGTTCACCGGCGCGTCCCACAACTCGGTCAGCTCGTCGTCCAGTTTCAGCAAAGTCAGGCTCATTCCCTGCATCTCGAGGCTGGTGATGTACGGCCCCACCAGCCGCCGTTCGACCACGATGCCACGCTCGGCCAGCAGCCGCTCGGCGATCCCGTGTGCCAGGTACAGCTCGACCAGCGGGGTCCCGCCCATCGAGTTCGTGAACAGCAGGACCTTGTCGCCCTCGGCGAAGGGCAGGTCCGTGACCACCGCGTCCACCATGCGCGCGACGAGCTCATCGGCCGTCACCACCGCGGTCCGCTCGATACCGGGTTCGCCGTGGATGCCGATGCCGAACTCGATCTCGTCGTCGGCGAGGTCGAAACTCGGCTCGCCCGCGTGCGGCACGGTCGGCGCGGTGAGCGCGACGCCGATCGACCGGACCTGGCCGATCACCTTGCGCGCCAAGGCCTCCACCGCGTCGAGCGTGTCGCCTCGTTCGGCCGCGGCACCGGTGATCTTCTCCAGGAGCACCGTGCCGCCGACCCCGCGACGGCCGGCGGTGTAGGTGGAGTCCTTGACCGCGACATCGTCGTCGATCACCACGCTGCGCACGTCCAGCCCTTCGGCGGCGGCGAGTTCCGCGGCGGTCTCGAAGTTGAGGACGTCGCCGGTGTAGTTCTTCACGATCAGCAACGCGCCCGCGTCGCCGGTGGTGGCCTTGACCGCGGCCTCCACGGCGTCCGGCGTCGGCGAGGTGAACACCGCGCCCGGGACGGCGGCCGCGAGCATGCCCTGCCCGACGAAGCCGCCGTGCAGCGGTTCGTGCCCGGAGCCGCCGCCGGAGATCACCGCGACCTTGCCCGCCGCGGGCGCGTCCACGCGCACCACGAGCGCCGGGTCGTCCTCCACGCGCAGGACGTCCGCGTGCGCCGCGGCGAGCCCGCGCAGGGATTCCGCGACCACCGTCTTCGGGTCGTTGATGATCTTCTTCAAGGGTGGCCTCCGGCACGTCGGCGGGTGGGGTGTCCCCTTCCTACCTCGCGCGGCCGGATGCCGCCAGCGTCAGGGCTTCGGGAGCTTGGAGATCACCGATTTGGCGATCTTCGACGCCTTGCCGCACGACGCCGCTTCGTCCTTCTTCTCGTCGTAGTTCTTGTAGGTCACGCTGGCGATCTCGACCTCGTCGTCGGCCCACGGCCTGTGCTGCCACTCGAGCTTGCACTCGGCGTCGCTGCCGCTGCCGATCTTCTGGTACACGGAGACGCCGTCGATGTCGACCTTCTTGTTCCCGTCGCGTTCCGCCGGCGGAAGGCCGCGGCGGAAGTTGATCGAGATCCTCGGGTTGGAGCCCGGCGTCCAATCGCAGGAGTGGAAGGTGGTCAGCGAGCTCGCGCCATGCGGCACCACCTCGTTGAGGACGGCGGTGTCGGCGGCGGTGCACGGGTCGACCGCGGTGAGCGTGCCCGCGACGGCCGGGTACTTCGCCGGTGACGCGTGCAGGCTCTTCACGGCCTTCGCGGCCACCGCACGGCCTGTCGCGCACGCGTCGCCGCCGTCGTAGGTGACCGAGAAGCTGATCCCGCGCTCGGGCTTGCGCAACGTCATGATGCCGACGTCGCAGCTCTTCCCGTCCTTGTCCTTCCGCTCGATCTGCGGCAATCCCTCGACCGCCGAAACGGTGACGCCGTTGCTCGAGGAGTAGGTCGACGCGCCGATTTCGACCCTGACCGTGAGTTCCTTGCCTCCGGCGTCCACGGCCTTCGCCCGGCAGGTGCCGAACGAGCTGAGGTTCGCCGTCGGCTCCTCCGGAGTGCCGAGGCCGCTCATGACCTCCTTGCTCACCAGCCCGCACGGGTCGATCGTGCGCAGCACCGCCGGGGTGACCGCGGGATCGTTGATGTCCCCGTCGGGCGCCCCGCCGGAGCCACCTTCGGCGGCGACGGTGGTCCGGGCGAAGTTGGACTTGGCGAGGTTCTGACCGCAGGCCGACACCGCGCCGAGCGCGGCCACCAGGGCCAGCACGGACGCGATCCGGCGACGTCGAGCGTTGAACAGCACGAAGTGCACGGTAGCCGGAGCTACTCGTCGGTGTCCGGACAACCCGGCTATTCGCCCGCCTCGCCCTCGGTGCTCGGCGGCACCACGATGGGACGCAGCTTCGCCCACAGCACGAACAGCGCCGCGAACACCAGCATGCCGACACCCGCCCACAGGTTGATGTTGACGTCGGCGGCCTTGGTCAGCTCCTCGTCGGTGGTGAACCACAGGCCCATGATCGTGAGCACCAGCCCGTAGCCGCCGATGAGCAGCGCGATGATCAGCCGGATGTCGAAGACGCCGGCCTTCTTGGGAGCTTGCGACGCAGCCATCTCCGGCCTCCTAGAAGATGATGTTGAGCACGATGGTCAGGATCAGCACGATGCCCGCGAGCAGTCCCGGCTTGCGGTACCAGCCCGCGTCGTCGCCGGTCTCGTCGTGCTTCAGCGACTCCTTCGGGGTGAGGGAGTACACGAGGCCGACCAGCTGGGCCTCCGGCTTCGGCGCGGTGGCGAGCGAGACCCCGACGCTGACCGCGATGTCGACGACGAACGCGGTACCGGCGGCCACGAAGCTGATGCCCTGCCCGGTGAGCCCGAGGACCCCGGCCTGCGACAGCAGCCACACGGTGATCGCGGAGGCGGTACCGGACACCAGGCCGACCCAGCCCGCCGTCGGCGTCATCCGCTTCCAGAACATGCCGAGGATGAAGGTGGCGAACAGCGGCGCGTTGAAGAAGGAGAACAGGTCCTGCAGGTAGGTCAGGATGTTGCCGGAGTTCGACGCGATGAACGCGGTGCCGATCGCGAGCACGGTGCCGATCGCGGTGACCAGGCGGCCGAGCCGCAGGTAGTAGCCGTCCGACTCGTTCTTCTTCACGTACGACTGCCAGATGTCGTAGGTGAACACGGTGTTGAACGAGCTCAGGTTCGCCGCCATGCCCGCCATGAACGAGGCGAGCAGACCGGCGAGCGCGACGCCGAGCATGCCGTTGGGCAGCAGGTCGCGCATCAGCAGCAGGATCGCGTTGTTCGCGGTCACGCCGCTGGGCGCTTCGCCGCCATCGAGCAGGATCTGCTTGTCCTGGACGTACTCGGAGACGGTGACCGCGGCGATCATGCCGGGGATGATCACGATGAACGGGACCAGCATCTTCGGGAAGGCGCCGATGATCGGCGTCCGCCGCGCGGCCGACATGCTCTTCGACGCCATCGCGCGCTGGACCTCGACGAAGTTCGTGGTCCAGTAACCGAAGGACAGCACGAAACCGAGCCCGAAGACGAGACCGAGCACCGACAGGAAGCTGTTGCCGAAGCCGGTGAGGTTGTCACCCGGCCACGAGTGCAGCTGCGCTTCGCCGCCGGGGCTCGCGGTGACCTTGTCGACCAGGCCCTGCCAGCCGCCGACCTTCACCAGGCCGACGATGGTCAGCGGCAGCAGCGCCGCGACGATCACGAAGAACTGCAGGACCTCGTTGTAGATCGCGGCGGAGAGACCGCCGAGCGCGGTGTAGGAGAGCACGACCGCGGCCGCGACGATGATCGACACCCACAGCGGCCAGCCGAGCAGGAGGTTCACCACGCTGGCGAGCAGGAACAGGTTCGCGCCCGCGATGAGGATCTGCGCGCTCGCGAAGCTGATGCCGTTGACCAGGTGCGCGGGTTTGCCGAACCGGCGGAGCATGAACTCCGGGACACTGCGGACCTTCGAGCCGTAGTAGAACGGCATCATCACGATGCCGAGGAACAGCATCGCCGGGATCGCGCCGATCCAGAAGTAATGGACGGTCGGCAGGCCGTAGAGCACGCCGTTGGCCGACATGCCCATGATCTCGACCGCGCCGAGGTTCGCCGAGATGAAGGCGAGACCGGTGACCCAGGCGGGCAGCGAGCGGCCGGAGAGGAAGAAGTCGAGGCTGCTCGAGACCGACCTTCGCGCCATGTACCCGATGCCGAGCACCAGCGCGAAATAGAAGGCGAGCAGGACGTAGTCGATCGGACTTGCGTCGAGCCGCAGGTTCGCATCGGCCAGCACGTGCAACCGACTCACCTCCACAGTGAAAATGTCCACGAGAAACGCCTGGATCACGTCAATCGCGGACCATACTGCATGGATTCAGGAACGGCAGTGCGGGTGGGCGCGGACCGCCCCGACGTGTCTGTTTCGGGACAGTTCCTGACAATTCTTGTCCGGTCACCGGGCGGTCGAGATCGCTTCGATTCCGGCGTCGTCCAGCAAGGCTTCGATCAGGGCGGGCGGACCGGCGACCTTGGTGCCCCACAGGTCGTAATCGGTGCACAGGCACCAGGATCGATCTCCGGCCCAGAGATTGGACGGGCTGAAATCCGCCTCGGAATGGTCGTACAGGAGCTCGGCGTCGCCGAGGCGCCCGGCCCGCACGTGCGGGTTTTCGAAGTCTTCGGCACCCATGATCAGCGGGTTGTAGTAGGCGAAGCAGGGAGTATCCGGGCCCGCCGGACCGAATTCGGTGAGCACGCCGATCAGCCGCGTCCAGGTCTCGCGGTCCAGGCTCCCTTCGGTCGGCGGGATGATCCCGAGCGGCCAGCTCCCGTCCTTCCTGACCGAAGGGAAGCATCGGAAGCACGGCATCATCCCCGGCGGGACGACCGGATCGCCGCTGCGGCGGGCGAGCTCCGCCCAGCGCAGCCGCCGCCATCCGGGACCGGGATGCCGGGCGCGGCCGATTCCCCCTCCGGTGGTCACCCCCACGACTTCGAGATCGAGGCCGCCGATGATGTGCGGCTCGACGCTCCCTTCGGCCACCAGAGCCCGGCGATGCTCGTGGTACGACGTTCCTGACGGCCCCTGCTCGTGCTCGTACATCGCGTTGAGCACCCAGACCGCGTCCGGCATCGGCGGCGGCATGAACCCCGTCAGGCCGTCACCGCACATCTCACGCAACCAGTCGGTGGCGCCGGACGGCGCGAGCGGCCATGTTCTCGACAGCGGTTCTCCTCGCACTCGGCCATGATCGCGGAAAAGGGCCGCCCCGTCGCCGGAACGACCCT
Source organism: Amycolatopsis roodepoortensis (assembly GCF_024628825.1). Lineage (NCBI taxonomy): Bacteria > Bacillati > Actinomycetota > Actinomycetes > Pseudonocardiales > Pseudonocardiaceae > Amycolatopsis > Amycolatopsis roodepoortensis. The sequence goes on along the minus strand of NZ_CP102415.1, from coordinate 6,919,163 downwards.
CTCCCGTGACCGGTGGGGGTTTACCGGTCCGTGGGCAGGCCCACTTCGCCGTCCTCCTCGATCAACCGGGCGAGGACGTCGTCCGGCATGTACGTGCGGTGCGGGTAACCCGAACCCCACGAGTTGAGGAACGGCACGGCGCCGAGCTCGTCGGCACGCGGGTTGCCGAGGACCTCGTGCACCTCGTCGACCGTCTTCGCCCAGCGATAGGCCTGGAGGCCGTTCTTGGCGTCGGGCGTGTAGGCGGCCCGCGCGACGTGGTCGTCGTCCGCGTAGGTCTCCGACCACGGGACGTGGCCCAGTTCGAGCAGGACCTCGGCCGCCGCGCGGACGGACGTGCCGTTGTTGTCGCCGGGGTTGGTCTCGCCCCATTCGTCACGGAGCTTCGACTGGTCCCACAGCCACCGCGCGGCGTACAGGTCGCCGTTGAACATCGTCATGCAGCGCGACCAGCCGAAGCCGACGCAGGCGCCTTCCTTGCCCTGGTCGTAGAAGGCGTACTGGGTCTCACCGTCGGTCGATTCACCGGGTTCGAGGCAGACGCAGTGCCCGCCGCGGATCCTGGTGAGCGATTTCGCGCCGCCTTTCGCGACGAAGAACTCGCCGGACTTCTCGTCCTTCTCCGGTACGTCGAATTCCTTGTACCAGTTGACACCGATGACGACCGGTGACCGGGTGGGCCGGTCCTCGGTGGCCAGCGCGGTCAGCGGATAGCGCTCGACGTGGCGCCAGTCGTCCGGGACGAACCGGCCGAGGCGGCCGTCCGCCGGATCACTGCCGATCGGGCGATAACGCATGGGATCCTCCTATCCCTCATCCCACCGGAAACACCGCCGGCGAGTTCACTGCGGCACGATCTTTTCCAAAAACCGCCGCGCGGCTTCACGCCCGCTTTCGAAGAGGCGCTTCTTCTCCTCTTCGCCGAGCCCGAAGTCGACGGCGGAAACCCCGGTCGTGTCGACGTACACCGTCCTCCGGTTCACACCTTCCTCGTGCAGCCGGTAACGATTCCAGTCCGACAGCAGGGTTTCGAGCGAACCGATGGCGATCCGCAACGCGCTCTTCACCGGTTTGTCCTTGCCGCCCGCGGGTTCGCCGGACAGCTTCACGCCCCAGGTCGGCCACCGCGGCTTCTTCGCGTCGGTCCGGTCGAAGACGGTGATCGGGAAATTCGAGAGCAAACCGCCGTCGACCCAGGTGACGGTGCCCTCGGGGCGGACGTCGAACTGCACCGGCCGGAAATACAGCGGGATCGACATCGACGCGCGGACGGCGTCGACGATCTTCTCCGCACCGGGGTCGCGGCCGTACTGGGAATAATCCCAAGGCAGCCGGACGAGTACGCGCCTGGTCAGGTCGCTGACATGGACGACGAGCGAATACCGTTGGTACGGAAGCAAAGTTCCTTCGGGATCCTCGATGGCGAGATCGGCGAAGGTGCGCACGCCGACCTCGTCCAGCAACGGCGTGAGCCATTCGACGAGATAGTCACCGGAGTGCATCCCGTCGTGCAGGAGCAGATCGACGCCGTCCCCGATCGGGCCGGTGACCCTGTCGAGCAGGGACTGATCCTGGAACCGGCGGCAGTCCAGGTCGTTCATCACCGCTTCCAGACCGCCGAGATCCTTCCCCGCCTTCTGATAGGCGGCGACCAGTGCCGCGACGATCGCGCCCGCGCTCGTCCCGGCGATCCGGGGAAACGAATAACCGGCGTCGTGCAACTCCAGTACCGCGCCGAGCAGCCCGATGCCTTTGACGCCGCCGCCTTCCAGCACGAGATCGACGTTCTTCCGAGAATCAGCCATGGCCCATCACCCCTGCGCCCGCGACCGCCGTATGTCGGCGGTACCCCTCGCGGAAATCGAGTGTGACACAGCGCGAGACCGGCCAATCCGGCGTTCACCCGAATGGCACGGAAACAGCTGGTTCTTTTGCAGGAGAACGCGAGTTCGTTAATTTCTCTCGCCCTTTAGGGCATTCCGTGGCGCGAGAAAGAATGCAGATACGAATCCGAGGACTCGATTCGATATCGGCTGTTCAGCGGCAGCAAGTCAGGTAACACGCGGCGGGATGCACGGAGGGCCCCAGCCTCGACGGTGGCGACAAGCTCGCAGCCGTCATCGACGACAACCTCCTTGGCAGCGACCCCGCCGAGCGAGTATCCGAAGTCGTACCGAAATCCAAGGTCGACAAGCGGTACACCCAGTACGTCGAGGGCGACAAGATGGTGATGCTTGCCCCCGGCGTCTATGCCGAACCTTCACCGGATGGAGTTCTCGGCAGTCTCGACGACTACAGCTCCTACTTGGGCAACTGCACAGCGATCAAGCGCTATTCCGAAACGCACCCTGGCGGGCACACCTGCTGGTGATCGCTGAGATCAGGCGGCGACCCCTGGTACATGAAGGCTCCCTTCCTTGCGTCTAGCGCAAGGAAGGGAGCCTTCATGTACCTCCGGCTCAGAAGAGGCGGAACTCGTCCGACTCGATGCCGCGCAGCGCGTCGTAGTCCAGCGTGAGGCACCGGATCCCCCGGTCCTCGGCCAGCACTCGCGCCTGCGGCTTGATGACCTGCGCGGCGAAGACACCTTGCACCGGCGCCAGCAGCGGGTCGCGGTTGAGCAGTTCGAGGTACCGCGTCAGCTGCTCGACGCCGTCGATCTCGCCGCGCCGTTTGATCTCGACGGCGACACTGGCGCCGTCGGCGTCGCGGGCCATGATGTCCACCGGCCCGATCGCGGTCGGGAACTCCCGCCGCACCAGGGTGTAGCCCTCGCCGAGGGTCTTGATGTGCTCGGCGAGCAGTTCCTGCAGGTGCGCCTCGACGCCGTCCTTCTGCAGCCCCGGTTCCGCGCCGAGTTCCTGGGCGTGGTCGTGGAAGATCTCGTCGATCGTGATGACGAGCTTCTCGCCCTGCTTGTTCTCGACGATCCACAGCTTGCCGTCCTCGATCAGCCAGCACGGCGGGCTCATCCAGTTCAGCGGCTTGTAGGCACGGTCGTCCGAGTGCACGGACACCGAACCGTCGGCCTTCACGAGCAGCAGCCGGGTGGCCATCGGCAGATGGGCGGTCAGACGGCCGGCGTAGTCGACCTGGCAGCGAGCGATCACTAGGCGCACCCCGCGAGGGTAGGACAAGCGCGGCGATACTGTGCGCATGGACCCCGTTCAGCGTGTCAGCTCCCGCGAGGTGTACCGGAACAACTGGATGACCCTGCGCGAGGACTCCGTCCGGCGGCTCGATGGCTCCGAGGGGATCTACGCCGTCGTCGACAAACCGGTCTGCGCCGTGGTGATCCCGTTCGACGGCGCCGGGTTTCACCTGGTCGAGCAGTTCCGCTATCCGGTCGGGATGCGACGCTGGGAGTTCCCCATGGGCACCGCGCCCGAGCTGGCCGACGTCCCGCCGCTCGAACTCGCCGCCCGCGAACTGCGGGAGGAGACCGGGCTCATCGCGGGCTCGATGACCGACCTCGGCAGGACCGACGTCGCGCCCGGGTTCTCCAGCCAGCTCGGGCGCGTGTTCCTCGCCACCGAGCTCACGCAGGCCGAAGCCCAGCGCGAGGTCGAGGAGCAGGACATGCGCACGGCGTGGTTCGAGCGCGGCGAGTTCGAGAAGATGATCGCTTCGGGCGACATCACCGACTCCCAGACGCTGGCCGCCTACACGCTTCTGCTCATGCGCGAGCGCGTTCTCTGAACTCAGTCGGGCCAGACCGGCGAACGCTTCTCCAGGAAGGCGGCCATCCCCTCCCGCGCCCCGGGCAGCTGCGAAGCCGAAGCCATCACCTCGAGCGCCAGCGCGTAGGCGTCGGCCTCGGGCCGGTCCAGCTGCGCGTAGAGGGTCTGCTTGCCCATCGCCTTGCTGGCCCGGCTCCCGCGCGTCGCACGGCCGAGCAGCGAAGCGACGGCTTCGTCCAGCGAGTCGTCCGGAACGACGCGGTTCACCAGGCCCCAGTCCAGCGCGGTGGCGGCGTCGACGACGTCACCGGTGAGCGCCAGTTCCATCAGGCGTTTCCGCCCGATCGCGCGCGCCACCGGTACCGCGGGCGTGTGGCAGAACCAGCCACCCTTGCCACCGGGAAGGGCGAACCCGGCGGACTCCGCCGCGACGGCGAGGTCGCACGAGGCCACCAGCTGGCAGCCCGCCGCGGTCGCGAGCCCGTGCACCCGCGCGACGACGACCTGCGGGACGGACTGCATCGTGCCCATCAGGTCCGTGCACAGCCGCAGCAGCTCGCGCACGCCCATCAGGTCGCGCGCGGCGACGTCGCCGAAGTCGTGCCCCGCCGAGAACACCGGCCCGGCGCCCGCCAGGACGATCCCGGTGGCGTCGGTCTCCCCGGCCTCGCGGAACGCCGCGAGGAGCTCGGCGAGGTGGTCCGCCGACAGCGAGTTCCGCCGCGCGGCGCGGTTCATGGTGATGGTGACGGTGTCCCCGTCCCGTTTCACGAGGATGTGCTCGTACTCGGCCATGCTTCGACGGTAACCGACCGGAACGTCCGGCGATACGAATCGGGCCCGACACCGACGTCGGCGCGGAGCCGTCGCCGCAGGTTGGCGGCGGTACCGAGGCCGGAGCGCTGCGCGACCCGCTCGACCGGGAGCTCGGTGGTCTCCAGCAGCCGCCGCGCGAGGCGCACCCGCTGCGCGCGCAGCCACCGCCCCGGTGTCACGCCGGTGGCCGCCGCGAACTCGCGGTGGAAGGTCCGCTCGCTCAGCCCGGCGTGCCCGACGAGGTCGTCGACGCCGATGTCGTCGGCGATCCGCTCCAGCGCCCAGTCCATTGTGGACGACACGCTCGGCCGGGACGGCTTGGGCGGCAACGGGTTGTCGACGTACTGCCGCTGGCCACCCTCCCTCGCGGGCGGCATCACCAGCCGCCGGGCGAGGGCGGCGGCGACCTCGGCACCGTGATCGCGGCGCACCAGATGGAGGCAGAGGTCCAGGCCGCCGACCACCCCGGCGGAGGTCAGGACGTCACCCTCGTCGGTGAACAGCACGTCCCGCTGGACGACGGCGTCACGAGCGGCGGCTTCGAGGTCGTCCAGCAGGCGCCAGTGCGTGGTGACGGAGCGGCCGTCGAGCAGCCCGGCCGCGGCGAGGGTGAAGGCGCCGGAACACAGCGACGCCACGGTGATGCCTGCCCGGTGCGCTTTGCGCAGCGCGGCGACCGCCGCCGCGGGCACCTCGGCGTGCGGATCAACCCGGCCGGGCACGAGGACGAGGTCGCAGCCCGCCAGCCCGCTCAGCCCGTGCGTGGCCTCGACCTGGCCGAACGGATGGACGGCGATCCGGCTCCGGCCGGCCGCGCAGAGCCGGACCTCGAAGGGCCCGATGCCGCTGTCGGTCCGGTCCACGCCCCAGACCTCCCCGATCACGCCGAGGTCGAAGGACCGGCTGCCGGGCAGGAGGAGCACACCCACGGTTCGCATGGCAGGAAAGTACCGCATCGCGCTTCTTCTGCCACTCCCCTCCGGAGGCGGAACGCGTGAAACTCGAACTCATGACCACTGAAAACAAGGCCCTGCTCGTGATCGACGCCCAGCGGGGCTTCGACAAGCCCGTCTGGGGCCCGCGCAACAACCCCGGCGCGGAGGCCAACATCAAGGCGCTCGTCGACGCGTTCCAGGAGCGCGGGCTGTCGATCGTGCTGGTGCACCACGACTCCGTGAAACCCGGCTCGTCGCTGCGGCAGGGACAGGAGGGCAACCACTTCAAGCCCGAACTCGACGGCGTGCGCGCGGACCTGGTGTTCGGCAAGAAGGTCAACTCGGCCTTCCACGGCGACGTCGATCTCGACGGCTGGCTGAAGACCCGCGGCATCACGTCGTTCGTGCTCGCGGGAATCCAGACGAACTTCTGCTGCGAGACCACCGCGCGCGTCGGCGGGAACCTCGGCTACGACGTGACTTTCGCGCTCGACGCCACCTTCACCTTCGACCTCGCCGGGCCGGACGGCGGTGTCCTGACCGCGGACGAGCTGTACCGGGCGACCGCGACGAACCTGCACGGGGGCGGGTTCGCCACGGTCACCTCGACGAAGGAGATCCTGGCGGGCCTTTGAGGCGCGGATGGGCTCGCCCACCGAGGTTGCGAAAGCCACTTTCGTAACGCGAACCTTCGCCTTGCCTCTCAAGCCCCCCGGGCAGCCGGCGGTGTCGCGAAAGCCACTTTCGCGACGTCTGACGTCCCGAAAGTGGCTTTCGCGACATGCTCCACCGAGGGGCGGCGCGAGCCTCAAGCCCGGTCGATGACCGCCTTGAGGAACCGCCGCGTCCGGTCGTGCTCCGGATCGTTGAACAGCTTGTCCGGCGTGGCGTCCTCCAGCACCTGCCCCTGGTCGAACATCATCACCCGATCAGAGACGTCGCGCGCGAACTGCATCTCATGCGTGACACACAGGATCGTGATGTCGGTGGACGTCGCGATCTCCCGCAGCACGCGCAGGACGTCGGCGACCAGTTCCGGGTCGAGCGCCGAGGTCACCTCGTCCAGCAGCAGCACGTCCGGCCGCATCGCGAGCGCGCGGGCGATCGCGACGCGCTGCTGCTGGCCGCCGGAAAGCCTGGTGGGGTGCTCGTCCTTCTTTTCCGTGAGCCCCACCATTTCCAGCAGTTCGACGGCCCGCGCCTCGGCCTCGTCCCTCGGGACGCCGAGCGAATGGATCGGCGCCTCGGTGATGTTGCGCAGCACGTTCATGTTGGGGAACAGGTTGAACTGCTGGAACACCATGCCGATCCGTTTGCGCGCCTCGCGCAGGTACTTCTCGTCCGCGGGTACCAGTTTTCCGCCGCGTTCCCTATGACTCAGGTAGTCGCCGCAGACCTCGATGGTCCCGCCGTCGACCTTCTCCAGTGTCATCAGCAGCCGCAGGATCGTCGTCTTCCCGGACCCGCTCGGCCCGATCAGCGAGACGAACTCCCCCGGCGCGACGGTGAAATCGAGGTCCCGCAGCACGACGTGATCCCCGTAGGACTTGACCACCTGCGAGAACCGGATCATCGGGGAATCAACTGTGGGCGGCACGTCGCTCCAACCTTCTCACCAGAATCGAAGCCGGCAGGCTCACCAGCAGGAACAGCACCCCGGCCAGGGTGTACGGCTCGACGACGCGGAACGTGTCGGCGCCGACCTCCTTCGCCCTCGCCAGGACGTCGACGACGCCGATCGCCAGCAGCAGCGGCGTTTCCTTGAACATCGAGATCGTGTAATTGCCGAGCGCGGGCAACACCCGCGGCACCGCCTGCGGCAGGACGACCGCGGTCCACACCCGGGACCTCGGGAGGTTCAGCGCGGTCGCGGCCTCCCACTGTCCTTTCGGGACGGCCTCGATCCCGGCACGGTAGACCTCGGCCGCGTACGTCGCGTAATGCACACCGAGCGCGATGACGCCGGTGACGAACGGGGACAACGTCATCCCGCCCACCGGCTGGATCACGTAGTAGAGAACGAACACCTGGATCAGCAGCGGCGTGCTGCGCACGAACTCGATGAACAGCCGGACCGCCTGTGACAGCACGGGTATCCCGGTGCGGTGGATCAACGCGAACACCAGGCCGAGCACGTAGCCGACCGCCGAGGCGAGCAGGGTGATCTCGACGGTGACGAGAAGCCCTTCCAGCAGAAGGGGAACCGAATTCGCGGCGGATTCCCAGCTCCAGTCCATCACACACCTCCCGCGGTTGCCGTCATCTTGGCCGGGGCCCGGCCGAGGCGCCGCGCGGCGAGCCGTTCCAGCAGCCGCATCCCGCTCGTGATCAGCAGCGCGAGCACGAGGTAGAGCACGAGTTCGGTGCCGTAGATCCAGCCGATCTCGGCACTGAACACCGGCCGCAGCAGTTCACCCTGGCGGGCCATCTCCGGAACCCCGATGAACGACAGCAGCGCGGTGCTCTTCAGCAACTGGATGAAGAGATTGTTGAACGGTGGCAGCATTTCCGCGAACGCCTGCGGCAGGATCACCCGCCGCATCCGCTGGGCCGGGCTCAGGTTGAGCGCGACGGCGCCCTCGAACTGCGCGCGCGGGACCGAGTTCACCGCGCCGCGGACGATCTCCGCGCCGTAGGCCCCGTGGTTGAGCCCCAGCACCAGGATTCCGGCGAACATCGGGACCAGCTGGAGGCCGACCAGCACCGGAAGCACGAAATAGAGCCAGAACAACTGGACGACTTCCGAGGTGCCGCGGAAGATCTCGACGTAGACCCGGGAAATCCCGCGCACCGCCCGGGACCGGGACCTCAGCGCCAGCCCGGCGGCCAGCGAGAGCACCACGGTGAGCGCGATCCCGCCGAGCGCCGCGGTGACGGTCGCGGTCAGTCCACTGAGGACGGACGTGATGATATGCGATACCGACGACGACATGTGGTCCGCCTCGTCACACCGCGCAGAGTTTCTCGGTGGTGACATCGGGCTTCGGCAGGTTGTCCGCCGAGAACCCGAACGGTGTCACGATCCTGGTCCATTCGCCGCTGTCCTGCAGCTTCTTGAGTTCGACGTTGAACGCCTCGCGCAACGGGTTGTCGTCCTTGCGGAAGACGAAGGCGCCGGCGGACACGACCGGTTTGCCGTCCTTGATCGGGTCGAAGCCCGGCGTGACCTCGGCGGCCGCGCCGGGGCTCTTGCTCAGCACGTCCTTGAGGGAGATGTCGGTGAGCGCGGCGCAGTAGACCCGGCCGTCGGTGACCGCGCGGAGCATGTTGTCCTGCGAATCGAGCGTGACGATCTGGTCCTCGGCGACGCCGGAGTCGGTCGCGTACCCCTTCTCCACGGCCGCCGAGAGCACGGCGACCTTGACCTTCTTGGCCGCGATGTCCTCGAACCTCAGCACCTGCTGCGGATTCCCCTTGGGTACCAGCAAAGCCGTCAGTGCCGAGTAGTCGGGGATCGAGAAGGCCGCCGCGTCGCACCGTTCCTTCTTGATGTTCATCCCGGCCGCGACGACGTCGTACTTCCTGGCGTTGAGCGCGGGGATCAACTGGTCGAAGGAGACCGCTTCGGCTTCGACGTTGTCGATGCCCATGGCCTTGAAGACGGCGCGGGCGACCTCGGGCGCCTCACCGGTGACCTTGCCGCTCTGGTCGGTGAAGCCGTACGGCGCCTCGTTCGCGATACCGATCTTGATCTTCTTGGAGCTTTTCGCCGCCTCCAACGCGTCCCCGGAAGTCGTCGTCGTGCACGCGGACAGCAGCACCGGACCGCCGATCGTCACCGCACCGAGAACCGCGGACCGCCGAAAGAACTCCCGCCTCGACCACTCGCCGTGCACCATCGCGGCACCTCTTTTCGATTAATCGGTTTTAATCGAAACGTAGGTGGGTACCTTGGCGCGGGCAGTGTGAGCGGGTGACGAACCATCCGCTGTTACGGTACCGAGATTTACGGTGACTTTATGTGCTCAGGCCGTGGCGCTCGCGCACCAATCCGACAATTCCGTCCATGATGTCGGTGAGTTCGTAGTCCTTCGGCGTGAACACCTTCGCGATCCCCCGCTCCAACAGGAGCTTCTCGTCGTCGGGCGGGATGATGCCGCCGACGATGACCGGGATGTCGCCCGCGCCCGCGGCCCGCAGGCCGTCCACGACCTGCGGCACGACCTCGAGATGCGAACCCGAGAGCACCGAGAGCCCGACGACGTGCACGCCCTCCTGGACGGCGGCCGCGACGATCTGCTCCGGCGTGAGCCGGATGCCCTGGTACACCACCTCGAAACCGACGTCGCGGGCCCGCACGGCCACCTGCTCCGCGCCGTTGGAGTGCCCGTCGAGACCGGGTTTGCCGACCAGGATCCGCAGCCGCTCGCCGATCTCGGTGTTCGTCGCCTTGACCCGCTCGCGGACCCGGCGGATCTCCTCGTTGCCCTCGCCCGCGGCCGCCGACGCGGAAACCCCGGTGGGAGCGCGGTATTCGCCGAACACCTCGCGCAGCGCGCCCGACCATTCACCGGTGGTGACTCCGGCGCGGGCGCACTCGATCGTCGCCTCGAACAGGTTCTCCGACGTCTTCGCGATGGTCTTCAGCTTCTCCAGCGCCGACTCGGCGGCCGCGTTGTCGCGCCGCGTCCGCCACTCCTCGATCGCGGTGACGGCCTGCTTTTCGACGGCGGGGTCGATCGTTTCGATCGCCTTGGCCCCTTCGGCCTGCAACGGCGAAGGCTCGGTGGTCTCGAACTTGTTGACCCCGACCAGGATCCGCTCACCGTTCTCCATACCGCGCCGGTACTCGGCGAGCGAGGCGACGAGCTGCGACTTCATGTAGCCGCTCTCGACGGCCGCCACGGCGCCGCCGAGATCCTGGACGCGCGCGATCTCCTCGCGCGCGCCTGCCATGATCTCGTCGACCTTGGCCTGGATGACGTGCGAGCCGTCGAAGATGTCCTCGTACTCCAGCAGGTCGGTCTCGAACGCGAGCACCTGCTGCATCCGCAGCGCCCACTGCTGATCCCACGGCCGGGGCAGGCCGAGCGCTTCGTTCCACGCGGGCAGCTGGATCGCGCGGGCCCTGGCGCCGCGGGAAAGCGAGACCGCGAGCATCTCCAGCACGATGCGCTGGACGTTGTTCTCGGGCTGCGCCTCGGTCAGGCCCAGCGAGTTGACCTGCACGCCGTAACGCAGCCGCCGCGCCTTGGGATCCGTTACGCCGTAACGGTCCCGGGTGATCTCGTCCCAGAGCGCGGTGAACGCGCGCATCTTCGACATCTCTTCGACGAACCGCACACCGGCGTTGACGAAGAACGAGATCCGCGCGACGACCTTGGCCATGTCGGCCTGCTCGACCTGGCCGGAATCGCGGACCGCGTCGAGGACGGCGATGGCGGTGCACAACGCGTACGCGACCTCTTGCGTCGGCGTCGCGCCGGCTTCCTGCAGGTGATAACTGCAGATGTTGATCGGGTTCCACTTCGGCACGTGGTGCACGGTCCACGCGATCATGTCGGTGATCAGGCGGAGACTCGGGCCCGGCGGGAAGATGTAGGTGCCGCGGGAGAGGTATTCCTTGATGATGTCGTTCTGCGTGGTGCCGGTGAGCTTCGCCAGCACCTCGTCCACGTCGCGGCCCTCGGCTTCGGCCTGTTCACGCGCCACGGAGACGTAGAGCGCCAGCAGCCACATGGCTGGCGCGTTGATCGTCATCGACGTGTTGGCCTCGGCGAGCGGGATGCCGTCGAAGAGGCGCCGCATGTCGCCGATATGCGAAACCGGGACGCCGACCTTGCCCACCTCGCCCTTGGACAGCTGGTGATCGGGGTCGTAGCCGGTCTGCGTCGGCAGATCGAAGGCGACCGAGAGGCCGGTCTGCCCCTTCGCGAGGTTGCGGCGGTACAGCTCGTTGGACGCGGCCGCGGACGAGTGGCCCGCGTAGGTCCGCATCACCCAGGGGCGGTCCCGTTCACGGTCCGTGGGATAGGGCACGGTGCACCTCCGAGTCGGGCACAGCTGGACGACCGCCTGAGTGTACCGGCCGGTAACATCGGCCGCGCGGTTGTATTGCACACAGTCGAGTCCTTCTCGGTGGCTGAATCGAACACAGTCGGGTCATTCTCCGGCCATCGATCCCTGACGCTGTCGTGCCTCGTCGACGGCTTTCGCGAGCTTCTCGCGCACTTTGGCCACATCGCTGACCCCCACCAGGATGATCGGCGGCTCGCGGTCCTTCCCGGTACCCGCGCCGAAGTTCGCCGACGCCCACGCCAGCACACCGAGCCTGCCGAAGGTGATCGTCCCGGTCTTGCCCGGCCCGGGGGTGACGACGGGGTCGGCCAGCGCGGCCAGCGCCGCGGACTCCTCCTTGCGCCGGACGAGCGAACTGGTCGCGATGACCCGGCCGTCCGTCACGGCGTAGGTCGTCGAGGCGAGCCTGAGGTAGCGGATCAGCGGCCTGCCGGCGAGGTGGAAGACGCCCGCGGCGGTGAGCACGACCCACGCGGCCAGGTGGAACGCCGTGTCGTGGTTGGCGGCGAAGAACAGCGTGACACCGCCCAGCCAGAGCAGGCCGACGGGGACGTTGAACCGGTCGCCGGGATTGAAGAGGGGCCTGCGCACCGGCTGCCCGGCCCAGATGACCCGTTCGCCTGGAAGGAGGTCGATCTGCCCCTCATGCATGCCACGGCACACTACCCGTCCGGGGGATGGGCGAGGAGTGTCCGTTCGTCGGTGAAATTCCGGGCCGAACGGACCTATCGAGTGGTCGGTGCAGGTGGGTCGTGAGTGGCGATTCGGGTTAGAACCCGAATCGCCACTCACGACCCACCCGGCCCAGCGCCCACCGCGGCCGTGCTCGGGACTGTGACCGAAATCCGCGAGACTCACCCCGCGCCCGGCGTCTAGCGTGGGTGACCGTGACGTGGAGTTCGTACAGCAGCTATCTGGTCATCGTCGTCCTGATCGTCCTCGCGCCCGGGCCGGACACGATGGTGATGCTCAAGAACTCGCTGTCGGGCGGCACCCGCGGCGGCTTCCTCACCACGGCCGGGATCTTCGTGGCCAACGCCGTCCAGGGCACCGCCGCCGCGCTCGGCCTCGGCGTCGTCATCGCGCAGTCGCAGCCGGTGTTCGTGACGCTCAAATGGGTCGGTGCCGCGTATCTGGTCTTCCTCGGTTTCCAGGCGCTGCGCGGTGCGTGGCGAGGCGACTACTCCGGTGTCACGGCGGCGAAGCAGCAACGGTCGAGCGGCTTCCGCCGTTTTCGTGAGGGCTTCCTTTCCAACATCACCAACCCGAAGGTGCTCGTGCTCTACCTGTCGGTGCTGCCGCAGTTCCTCGATCCGGCGACGACGTCGGCATGGCACGCGCTGCTGCTCGCGTACACCGTCGCGGTGCTGGGCGCGGTCTGGCTGCTGACGCTGCTGTTCTTCGTGCACCGCGTGCGGGCCTGGCTGGAACGCCGCAAGGTCCGGCGTGCGCTCGACGGCGTCACCGGGACGGCGCTGGTCGGTTTCGGCACGGCGTTGGTGCTCGAATCATGACCTGGGGCGTATACGGCGGTTTCGCGCTGATGATGCTGGCGCTGGCGCTCGTCCCGGGGCCGGACAACATGGTAGTGCTGAAGAACGCGCTGTCCGGCGGTGTCCGCGGTGGTGGCTGGGCCTGTTTCGGCATCGGCGTCGCGAACCTCGCGCAGGCGACCGCGGCGGCGCTCGGCCTCGGAGCGGTCATCATGAACTCGCGGCCGGTGTTCGAGGCCGTGAAATGGGCGGGCGCGGCCTACCTCTGCTACCTCGGCGTGCGGGCCCTGATCGGTGCCTTCCGCGGCGACTACGGCCGTCTCGCCGAAACCGCCGCCACGCGGAGCGGATTTCGCCGCTGGCGGGAGGGTTTCCTCTCCAACTTCACCAATCCGAAGGTCCTCGTGCTGTACCTGTCGGTGCTGCCGCAGTTCCTGACCCCGGGCGTCACCGGCACCGGCGACGCCCTGCTGCTGGCCTACACGATCGCGGCGGCGGGCACCGTCGCCCAGCTCCTGCTGCTGTTCTTCGTGCACCGCGTGCGGGCCTGGCTGGAACGCCGCAAGGTGCGCCGCGCGCTCGACGGCGTCACCGGCACCGCGCTGGTCGGTTTCGGCGCCGCTCTCGTACTCGAGTAACCCCTTCGGTCGTTCACGCGATACTCCAGATGTCGCAAGGGCGCGACCCAGGGAGGCTTCGATGAACAAGAAGACCTACGGCGTTATCGCCGGAGCCGCCTTCTCCCTCCTTCTCCTCGGCGCGGGCCCGGCCGACGCCGGAGAGCGCGGCAACGGCGGCGCTCCTCCCGGCCACGCCAAGGACACCACCAAACCGCAGCCGCCCTCCAAAGCGGACTTCTCCGGGCACGGTGCCAACAAGCACGGGCCCTACGACTCCACCCGCGACGGTTCGCCGTCGGCCAACGGCAACGGCGGTGGTGAGGCCGCCGGTAAACCCTGCGCCGGTTGCGTCGGCAAGGCCGACAACAAGAACCCGCCCGGACAGCTGCCCGGCGGCTCGGACGCCAACGCGGGTTACGAATGCGACCGCAACCACGGCGTCGGTCGCGGCAATCCCGCGCACACCGCCTGCGTGCCGGACCGGACACCGCCCGCCACGAACCCACCGGCCGAGACTCCCCCACCCGGGGGATCGCACGGCGAGGTCGCCCGTCCCGTGGTCGTGCCGGCAGCGGTCCAGGCCGCGGCCGTCGCGCCTCGCGCCGACAGCGCGGTCAGCGCCGCCGCGAGCCCGCCTTCGCTGGCCAAGACCGGTTTCGAGCTCGAACCCGTGCTACTGACCGGCCTGGGTTCGCTGGCCGCGGGCGCCATGCTGTACGCCGGGACCCGGCGGCGCAGGGACGCGTGACTACTTTCGGCGGATGACTTTCGGGCGCCCACCACGTTGAATCCCGTCTCCAGAAGCACGAGACGAGGAGGCCGTTCGTGAGGTTCACCCCCGCCGCCACCGTCGCGGCGCTGGCCGCCGCCCTGCTGCTGGGCGGCGCCACCGCCGCGCCCGCGATCAACTCCTACAACGCCACCCCGGCACCGGAGCGCACCGAGGTCGGCGCCCTCGTCGCGACCTGGGACAACGACGGAGACCCCGCCACGCCCGATCGGGTCGACTGGGTGTGCTCCGGCACGATGGTCGACGCCGACACCTTCCTCACCGCCGCGCACTGCACCAGCGATTGGCCCGCGAACGTGCGGTTCTTCGTCTCGCTCGACCAGGACGTGCAAGCGGGTCTCGACGCCGCGGCGAAGAAATACCCCGGCGACCCGGTGGCGGTCGCCAAGGCCGTCGCCGTCGAAGGGGTCGCGCACAACGAGCCCGGCTACCCCGGTAACTCTGCCGACTCGCACGACATCGCCGTCGTCCAGGTGCCCGCGAAGCAGATCGCCGCGCGCTGGAGCTTCACCCCGGCCACGTTGCCGAGCGCCGGCCAGCTCGACGCGCTCGGGCCGCAGGGGCTGAACTCGACGCCGTTCGTGGTCGCCGGCTACGGCACGCAGGAAGCCGTGAACGGGCCGGGCGGGCACACCCATCCGGGCGGCGGAGTCCGGATGAAGGCGCCGGTCACCTTCAACGCGCTGAACAACACCTGGGTACGGCTCGGGATGACGGCACCCCAGGGCAATGGCGGTGCCTGTTACGGCGACTCCGGCGGGCCGAACTTCGCCACCATCGGCGGCAAGCGCGTCCTGGTGTCGACGACCATCACCGGCGACGGGCCCTGCTACGCCACCAACGTCACCTACCGGCTGGACTCGCCGTCGTCGCGTGACTTCCTCGCGCCGTTCGTAGCCCTGCCCTGATCGCGCGTGAAGGCCCCTTCCCTCGGCTGAGCCGAGGGAAGGGGCCTTCACGCGCGTTCGATCAAGCTCGGTCCGGCTCGCCCGCCACGCGTTCGATCCTGGCACCGAGCCGGTTCAGGTTCTCGACGAAATGCGGGTAACCGCGGTCGATGTGGAAGACGTCCCAGACCTCGGTGACGCCGTCCGCGCAGAGCCCGGCCAGGACCAGCCCGGCACCGGCGCGGATGTCCGCGGCCCACACCGGAGCGCTCGAAAGCCTCTCCACGCCCCGCACGACGGCGTGGTGGCCGTCGGTGCGCGCGTCGCCGGAAAGCCGCATCATCTCCTCGATGAAGCGGAACCGGGCCTCGTAGATGTTCTCCGTGATCATCGACGTGCCTTCGGAGACCGCCGACAGTGCCACCGCGAACGGCTGCAGGTCGGTCGCGAAACCGGGGTACGGCAGCGTCACCCAGTCGACGGCCTTCGGGCGCTCGTTCTGGACGATGCGGAAACCCTCGCCGTCGAACGTCTCGACCTCGGCGCCCGCCAGGCGGAGCTTGTCGAGGACCAGGTCGAGGTAATGCGGGTTGACGCCGCGGACGGTCAGGTCGCCCCTGGTCATCGCGGCGGCGAACGCCCAGGTCGCGCCGACGATCCGGTCGCCGATCACGCGGTGCTCGGTGGGGTGGAGCTTCTCGACGCCCTCGACGGTGAGGGTCGAGGTGCCCGCGCCTTCGACCTTCGCGCCCATCTCGGTCAGCATCGTGCAGATGTCGACGATCTCGGGCTCGCGCGCGGCGTTGTCGATGACCGTGGTGCCCTCGGCGAGCACGGCGGCCATCAGGATGTTCTCGGTGGCGCCGACGCTCGGGAAGTCCAGCCAGATCTGCGCGCCGCGCAGCCCGTCGGCCTTCGCCACGACGCAGCCGTGCTCGATGGTGCTGGTGGCGCCCAGCTTCCGCAGGCCGTTCTGGTGCATGTCCAGCGGACGGGACCCGATGGCGTCACCGCCCGGCAGCGCCACGACGGCCTGCTTGAGCCGTCCGACCAGCGGGCCCAGCACGCACACCGACGCGCGCAGCTTGCCCATCGCGGCCGAATCGGCCCGGTGCGACAGCTCGGCCGGCGTGGTGATCTTGGCGGTGTCGCCGTCGATGACGACGTCGCAGCCGACACTGCGCAGGACGTCGCCCATCAGGGGGACGTCGAGGATCTGGGGGCAGTTCGTGATGGTCGTCGTGCCCTCGGCCAGCAGGGCCGCGGCCATCAGTTTCAGGACGCTGTTCTTGGCCCCGACCACGTCGACCTCGCCGACCAGCCGTGCTCCGCCGTGCACGTCGAAGTGCTCGCTCATGGGCGCCAATCATGCCCTCTCGCCCGGATTTGCCTTACGCCGGGCCGGTAGAGTCGGCTTCATGGTCGTTCGCATCAACCGCGTGTACACGAAGGTCGGCGACAACGGCACCACGGCGCTCGGCGACGGCTCCCGCGTGCCGAAGACCTCGCCGCGGCTGGGCGCGTACGCCGACGTCGACGAAGCCAACTCCGTCATCGGGCTCGCGCTCGCGATGGGTGGTCTGTCCGAAGAGATCACGCGGGTCCTGCGCGCGGTGCAGAACGATCTCTTCGACGTCGGCGCGGATCTGTGCGCGCCGATCGTGGAGAACCCGCCGTACGAACCGCTGCGGATCACCGAGCGGTACATCGAACGGCTGGAAGGCTGGTGCGACGAGTTCAACGAGCGCGTGCCGAAGCTGACGTCGTTCATCCTCCCCGGTGGCACTCCGGGGGCGGCTTTCCTGCACCAGGCCCGCACGGTCGCGCGGCGGGCGGAGCGGTCCGGCTGGGCGCTGTTCGAGGCCGAACAGGCCACGACGAACCAGCTGGCGATCAAATATCTGAACCGGCTTTCGGATCTGCTGTTCATCCTGTCGCGGCTGGCGAATCCGGACGGCGACATCCTGTGGCAGCCCGGCGGGGCGGACTGAAGGACGCTTCCCCCGCATCGGATGCGGGGAAAACGTCCTTCAGCTCACAATCGGCCCTGCTCCTGTGCTGCCCAATAGCGCTCGAGGTCGACTTCGGGCGTGCCGTCCTTGCCCGGGTCGATCGCCTTCATCGTGATCGTGTCCTCCAGGGACACGGCTTCGGGAAGGTGGCTCCAGCGGTTCGTGTCCTCGCTCTGAGTCATAGACCGAGAATAGACGTGCATCACGTCGGAAAGCCGGTAGAAATGCCGCTTCGTGATGATCCCATGTTTCCGCCGGCGCATTCAGAGGACTAAACGCCCCAGGAAGCCCGGAGCGAAGCGAGCGCGTCGTGGAAGCCGGGGAACGTCTTCTTCACGCAACCCGGGTCGTCCAGCGTGATCCCGGGCGTCCGCAGCCCCGTGACACTGAACGCCATCGCGATCCGGTGGTCCCGCCGGCACTTCACCAATGCCCCCGTCGGCACACCCGGCCGGATTTCGATCCAGTCCCGCCCGGTCTCGACCGGGACGCCCATCGCGCGCAGGTTCTCCTCGCACGCCGCGAGCCGGTCGCATTCCTTGATCCGCGTGTTGTAGACGTCCTCGATCCGCACCGGCCCGTCCGCGAACGGCGCGATGGCCGCGAGCGTCGGCACGGTGTCGGAGATGTCGCGCATGTTCACCGTGACACCGCGCAGCCCGCCCGTCCCGGTCACCGTCACCGCGTCCGGGCCGACCTCGACGTCCGCGCCCATCTGCCGCAGGACCTCGACGAAGGCGAGGTCGCCCTGCAACGCGCCCTCGCCCAGGCCCGGCACGGTCACCGAGTTGCCGGTCAGCGCGGCGGCCGCGAAGAAGTAGCTGGACGTCGACGCGTCGGGCTCGATCTCGTAGCGGCAAGCCCGGTACGGCGCCGGCGGCACGACGAACGTGTCACCCTCCCGGACGACCTCGACGCCGAAGCGCCGCATCATCGCGATGGTGATCTCGACGTAGGGCACCGAGACGAGGTCGGTCACGGTGATCCGCAGCCCCTCGGCCGTCAGCGGGCCGACCAGCAGCAACGCGGTCAGGAACTGCGAGGACAGCCCCGCGTCCAGTGTCAGCTCCCCGCCCTTGATCCCGTCGGCCCGCACCACCAGCGGATGGTGCCCCGGCTCGCCTTCGAAGGTGAGGTCGACGCCCAGTTCCAGCAGCGCGTCGGTGAGCGGCCCCAGCGGGCGGGCACGCATCTGCTCGGAGGCGTCGAAACGGAAGGTGCCATGCCCGGCGGCGGCCAGTGCGGGCAGGAAGCGGGCGGTGGTGGCGCCGTCGCGGCAGAAGACGTCGGCGCTGTCGACGGCGGGGCCCTCGGGCCTGCCCTCGATCGTCCACTCGCCGGAAGCGCGGGAGACCTGATAGCCGAGCTTGAGGAGGCCTTCGGCGAAGCCCTCGGAGTCGTCCGAACGCAGCGGCCTGCCCAGTACGGTCGTCCCGTGGGCGGCGGCCGCGAGGAACAGGCCTCGGGCGGTGATCGACTTCGAACCGGGGATGTCGACGGTGGTCACGGCGTGAGCATACGGCGTGCTCGAACGCGGAACTCGCGTGATCAGAGGCGTAACTCGCGTGATCGAAGGCGTAACTCAGGAAGCGCGCGGGAGGCGGCGCCCGGGCGGGGCCGATTCGAGCCAGGAGAGGAAGCCGGTGAGGGCACCGGGGCCCATCGCGATCTCGATCGCCTCCTGCGTGGCGGACTCACACCGCAGGACGATCGAGCCTTCGGGGACGGCGTACGCCTCCGTGCCGGAGGGATCGCGCCGGTCCGCGATCTCCATACTCGCCCGCTGGAAGACCCGGTCCGGGCCGGTCCGCAGGCTCCACACCCGGAACCAGACGAACTCGTCGCCCTCGTAGCGGCCCAGCCCCAGATGCCAGCTGGACCGCGCCTCGTCCGGACGCCACCGCAGGGCGACACTCACGCCACCACCGCGGCGCATCCGGACCCACCGCAACGAATACCAGGCCACGACGACGGCCAGGACGGTCAGGGCCCCGAGAACACCCACGGCGATTTCCACGGCCCGGCCCCTGCCCGTCGCCCGGTCAGACCGACTGACCGGCCGCGCGAAGCTGGGCGGTCGCCCGAGCCCGCTCTTGCTCGTCTTCGCCGCTCAGCGCCTTCTTGGCCGCGTCGACGTCGATCTCGTCCGAAAGCTCCGCGCTCTCGGCGAGGATGCTCACGCCGGTCGCGGTGACCGACAGGAACCCGCCGTGCACCGCGGCGGTCACGGTCTCGCCGTCCGTGGTCGTCACCTTCACGACGCCACCCTCGACGAGCTGGCCGAGAACCGGCTCGTGACCGGCCATGATGCCGATCTCGCCCTCGGTGGTCTGCGCCACCACGAACGTGGCGGTACCCGACCAGAGACGGCGCTCGACGGCTACCAGCTCGACAGAAATCTCAGCCACGTAGCTTCCCTTCACCTCAGGTGCTGGCACCGAGTGTAATAGTCGAAGTTCCCGGTATGCGAACGACGGGACCAGCGTCCACAGTAGACACTGATCCCGCCGCTCATCGGAACATCACTTCTTGGTGATTTCCTTGTACTTCTTCTCGAGGTCTTCGAGGCCACCGATACCCAGGAACGCCTGCTCCGGGTAGTGGTCGAAGTCGCCCTTGGTGATGCGGTCGAAGGACTCGATGGTCTCCGACAGCGGCACGGTCGAGCCCGGGATCTGCGTGAACGCCTCGGCGACCAGCATGTTCTGCGACAGGAACCGCTCGATGCGGCGCGCGCGCTGAACGGTCAGCTTGTCCTCTTCCGACAGCTCGTCCATACCAAGGATCGCGATGATGTCCTGCAGCTCCTTGTACTTCTGCAGGATCCGGATGACCTCGGAGGCCACGCGGTAGTGGTCCTCACCGACGATGGCCGGGTCGAGAATGGTCGACGTCGACGCCAGCGGGTCCACCGCCGGGAAGATGCCCTTCTGGAACACCGACCGCGAAAGCTCGGTGGTGGCGTCCAGGTGGGCGAACGTCGTCGCCGGGGCAGGGTCGGTGTAGTCGTCCGCGGGGACGTAGATCGCCTGCATCGAGGTGATCGAACGACCACGGGTCGAGGTGATCCGCTCCTGGAGCTGACCCATCTCGTCGGCCAGCGTCGGCTGGTAACCCACGGCCGAAGGCATGCGGCCCAGCAGGGTCGACACCTCGGAACCGGCCTGGGTGAACCGGAAGATGTTGTCGATGAAGAGCAGCACGTCCTGGTTCTGCACATCGCGGAAGTACTCCGCCATGGTCAGCGCGGACAGCGCGACCCGCATACGGGTGCCCGGCGGCTCGTCCATCTGACCGAAGACGAGGGCGGTGTCGTTGATGACGCCGTCCTCGGACATCTCCAGGAAGAGGTCGTTGCCCTCACGGGTGCGCTCACCGACACCGGCGAACACCGAGGTACCACCGAAGTTCCGGGCGACACGGGTGATCATCTCCTTGATGAGCACCGTCTTGCCGACGCCGGCACCGCCGAACAGGCCGATCTTGCCACCCTGCACGTACGGGGTCAGCAGGTCGACGACCTTGAGGCCGGTCTCCAGCATCTCCGTCTTGCCCTCGAGCTGGTCGAAGGACGGCGGGTTGCGGTGGATGCCCCAGCGCTCGAGGTCGTCGCCGTAGCCGGGCTCGTCGAGGCACTCGCCGAGCGCGTTGTAGACGTGGCCCTTGACCTTGTCGCCGACCGGCACCGTGATGGGGCCGCCGGTGTCGGTGACCTCGGCGCCACGGACGAGGCCGTCCTGCGGCTGGAGCGAAATGGTGCGGACGAGGTTGTCACCGAGGTGGCTGGCGACCTCGAGCGTCACCGTCTTGCGCAGCTGCTCGAACTCGATTTCGACCTTGAGCGCGTTGAACTGGTCGGGGACGGAACCGCGCGGGAATTCGACGTCGACGACCGGGCCGGTCACCGAGACGATGCGCCCCTTGGCACGGGCTTCAGTACTGGTCATCAGTCATCACTTCCTGCTGCGGTGAGAGCGTTCGCCCCACCGACGATTTCGGAGATCTCCTGGGTGATCTGCGCCTGGCGGGCCTGGTTCGCCTCCCGCGTCAGCGTGTTCACCAGTTCGTTCGCGTTGTCCGACGCCGCCTTCATCGCGGTGCGGCGGGCCGCGAGTTCGGACGCGGCCGACTCGAGCATCGCCGCGAAGATCCGCGTGTTGATGTACTTCGGCAGCAGCGCGGCGAGCAGCTTCTCGGCGCTGGGCTCGAACTCGTAGCTCGGGAGCAGGCTTTCGGGCTTCTCTTCTTCGCCCTCGACGTACTCGACCTCGAGCGGCGCGACGCGCTTGGCGGTCGGACGCTGGGTGAGCATCGAGACGAACTCGGTGTAGACGACGTGGATCTCGTCGACACCCAGGATGCCGTCGGCGTTGCCCGCCTCGTCGTCGGCGCCGTTCAGGAACGACTCGACGATGAGCTCACCGGCCTCGGCGGCGTTGACGTAACCGGGCTGGTCGGAGAAGCCCGTCCAGCTTTCGGTCACCTCGCGGCCGCGGAACCGGTAGTAGCTCAGGCCCTTGTTGCCGGTCACGTACAGCACCGGCTCCTTGCCCTGTTCACGCAGCAGCGTGAGGAGCTCCTCGGTCGCCTTCAGCACGTTGGAGTTGTACCCACCGCACTGGCCCTTGTCGCTGGTGATCACGAGGACCGCCGCGCGCTTCGGGTTGGGGCGCTCGACCAGAAGCGGGTGGTCGAGGTTGGCCGAGGCACCGGCCAGGGCCGAGAGCACGTTCGTGATCTCGTCCGAGTAGGGCCGGGACGCCGCGACCTTCGCCCGCGCCTTGGTGATGCGCGCGGTGGCGATGAGCTCCATCGCCTTGGTGATCTTGCCGATGGACTTGGTCGCCTTGATACGCGACCGGAGTTCTCGGAGTTGTGCGGCCATGAGCTATCAGCTCACTTCTTCGGGGCGGGCTTGTTGACCTTGACGGTCTCCTGCCCGACCTTCTCGGCGTCCATCGCGTCGGAGACCTCGACGAGGCTCTTGCCCTCGGCGGTGGTGAACTCCTTCTTGAACTCGTTCACCGCGTCGACCAGCCCGGCAGCGGTCTCGTCGGAGAACTTGCCCGACTCGCGGATGTCCTTGAGGAGCTCGCCGTGCTTGCGGCGCGCGGACTCGATGAACTCGTGGTTGAAGCGGCGCACGTCCTCGGTCGGGACCGAGTCGTAGTGCCCGTTGGTGCCCAGGTACACGGTGACGACCTGCTCCTCGACCGGGATCGGGGAGTACTGGGGCTGCTTGAGCACCTCGTACAGGCGGGCACCGCGCTCGAGCTGCGCCTTCGACGCGTCGTCGAGGTCCGAGGCGAAGGCCGCGAAGGCCTCCAGCTCGCGGTACTGCGACAGGTCGATACGGAGCGAACCCGAAACCGACTTCATCGCCTTGACCTGCGCGGCACCACCCACGCGGGAGACCGAGATACCCACGTCGATGGCCGGGCGCTGACCGGCGTTGAACAGGTCCGACTGGAAGAAGCACTGGCCGTCGGTGATCGAGATGACGTTGGTCGGGATGTACGCCGACACGTCGTTCGCCTTGGTCTCGATGATCGGGAGACCGGTCAGCGAGCCCGCGCCCAGCTCGTCCGAGAGCTTCGCGCAACGCTCGAGGAGACGGGAGTGCAAGTAGAAGACGTCGCCGGGGAAGGCTTCACGGCCCGGCGGGCGACGCAGCAGCAGGGAGATCGCGCGGTAGGCGTCGGCCTGCTTGGTCAGGTCGTCGAACACGATGAGGACGTGCTTGCCCTCGTACATCCAGTGCTGGCCGATGGCCGAACCGGTGTACGGCGCGATCCACTTGAAGCCGGCGGAGTCCGACGCGGGGGCCGCGACGATGGTGGTGTACTCCATCGCGCCGGCGTCCTCGAGGGACTTCTTCACCGCGGCGATCGTGGAGCCCTTCTGGCCGACCGCGACGTAGATGCAGCGAACCTGCTTCTTCGGGTCGCCGGACTCCCAGTTGGCCTTCTGGTTGATGATCGTGTCCACCGCGACGGCCGTCTTACCGGTCTTGCGGTCACCGATGATCAGCTGACGCTGGCCACGGCCGATCGGGGTCATCGCGTCGATCGCGGTGATACCGGTCTGCAGCGGCTCCGACACCGGCTGGCGCTCGACCACCGAAGCGGCCTTGACCTCCAGCGGGCGGCGGTCGGTGGTCTCGATCTCGCCGAGGCCGTCGATCGGGGCGCCCAGCGGGTTCACGACGCGGCCGAGGTAGCCCTCGCCGACCGGAACCGAAAGGACCTGCCCGGTCCGCTTGACTTCCTGGCCTTCGACGACGGTCTCGAAGTCACCGAGGATCGCGGCACCGATGGAGCGCGCGTCCAGGTTCAGCGCCACGCCGAGGACCCCGCCGGGGAACTCGAGCAGTTCGTTGGCCATCGCCGAGGGAAGGCCCTCGACGTGGGCGATACCGTCACCGGCGTCGATGACGACGCCAACTTCTTCCCGGCTCACGTCCGGGGCGTAACTCGAGACGTAGTTCTCGATCGCGCTACGGATCTCATCCGAGGAGATCGTCAGCTCCGCCATTTCAATCCCGCTCTCGCTTCGTTCGTGCCAGTGTGCAAAGTCGTTGTTGTGGGTCAGCCGGCCAGCCGGCGACGCAGGGCGTCGATGCGCCCCGCGGTGCTGCCGTCGATGACCTCGTCGCCGACGCGGACCACCAGTCCGCCGCCGAGTGACGGGTCGACCTCGACGTGCAGCGCGAGCTGCCGCCCGTACAGGGCGTTGAGCTTCTCGCTCAGCCGAGCGTGCTGCTCTTCGGACAGCGCGCTGGCGCTGGTCACCTGGGCGACCGAGCGCTGACGGCGTTCCGCGGCCAGCTGGACCAGCCGCTCGAGGGCATTGGCGACCCCGCGGCCCTTGGCGCGCAGGACGACCTGCTCGACGAGGGTCTTGGTGACCACGTCCACCTTGTCGGCGAACAGGGTGCGGACGAGGTTCCGCTTCGCCTCGGCGGGAGCGGTCAGGTCGGACAAGGCCTGTTCGAGCTCCGGCGCACCCGCAACGATACGAGTGACCCGGAACAGCTGGTCTTCGACAGCGTCGATGTTCCCGGACTTCTCCGCACTGGTGAGCAGCGCCGAGCGGCCGAGGGCCTCGAGCCCGTCGGTCAGTTCGCGCGGGCTCGACCAGCGGCTGCCGGCCACGGAGTCGAGCACCTGCAGGGCCGGCTCGGAAACCTTGCCCGCGAGGATCCCGCGGGCGAGGCCGATCCGGGCTTCGGGCGTGGCCGAACCGTCGGCGACGGCCCGGCGCAGGCCGATCTCCCGGTCCAGCAGGGCGACGACCGAAAGCAGCTCGTCGCCGACCGTCGCCGGGTCGGTACCCGCTTCGGCCAGAACCTCGCCGAGACGATTCTCGGCGAGGTCGAGCGCTTCACGGCTCGCAGCATGCAGCGTCATTCTGGTCTACTTCCCCGCTCCGAGACCGGCACCGTTGGTACCGGCGGTCTCCAATTCGGCCAGGAACCGGTCCACGGTGCCGTGACGGCGCGCGTCGTCCGCGAGCGACTCGCCGACGATGCGGCTGGCCAGCTCGACGGAGTTACGGCCGAGTTCGGCGCGCAGTTCGGCGATGATCTGCGCCTTCTGGGCCTGCAGCTGAGCCTGGCCCTGGGCGACGATGCGCTGGGACTCGGACTCCGCCTCGGCCCGCAGTTCCGCCTTGATCTGCTCGGCTTCGAGCCGGGCGTCGTCGCGGATCTTCGCGGCCTCGGAACGGGCTTCCGCCAGCTGCGCCTTGTACTGCGCAAGGTTTTCTTCGGCTTCGGCCTGAGCCTTCTCGGCCCGCTCGATGCCACCCTCGATCAGCTTGGTCCGCTCTTCGTAGGTCGCCTCGAAACGCGGAACGACGTACTTCTTCAGAACGAACAGCAGCAGAAGGAAGGCGATGAACCCGAGGATGAGCTCGGGAACGTGCGGCACGATCGGGTTGGGCGCGTCTCCGGCGGCCAACACCAATTCGGTCTTCAGCACAACGTCTCCTTAAGCGAGATGAGCCTGGAAAAACTCAGCCGACGGAGGCGAGGAAGTAAATAACGATACCGATCAGCGCCAGCACCTCGGTCAGAACGAAGGTCGAGAAGGCGATGCTCTGCAGCTTGCCCTGCGCCTCCGGCTGACGGGCGGTGCCGTTGATGACCGCGGCGAAGATCAGACCCACACCGATACCGGGGCCGATCGCGCCGAGGCCGTAGCCGATGGCGGCGAGACCCGGGTTGATGTTGGAAGCGGCCTCGGCAGCCTGCGCAAGAACGATGTTGCTCACGTGCGTTTCCCTTCAAACTCGGTCCGCGCGACTCACGCGGATCGGGGGCTTTTGGTGTTTCTCAGTGCTCCGACGCCAGCGCGGCGCCGATGTACCCTGCGGACAGCAGTGCGAAAATGTATGCCTGCAGGACCTGGATGAATGCCTCCAGGAACGTCATCGCGATGGCGAACAGGAACGCCACCGGCGACGCGACCTTCACGATGCCTTCACCTTCGGTCAGCAGGAAGCTCCCGCCGAGCGTGAAGACCATGATGATGAGGTGCCCGGCGAACATCGCCGCGAAGACCCGGATGGCCAGCGTGGCCGGCGCGATGAAGAACTTCTGCGCGAACTCGATGGTGGAGTACAGCGGCAGAACGAATCCGGGGATGCCGGGCGGCGCCAGTTCCTTCTTCATGTAGTGACCGAAGCCGTGGCGCTTGATGCCGACGTAGTGGTACACCGGGTAAACAACGAGGAACGCGAGAGCGACGGGGAAGCCGAACCGGGCCATCGTCGGGAACTGGAAGAACGGGATGATCCCGAAGAGGTTGTTGACCAGGATGAAGCTGAACAACCCCAGGATCAGCGGAATGAACGGCTTGAAGTCGGCCGAACCGATCTGCTCACGCGCGATGTTGTTGCGGCCGAAGTTGTAAATCGACTCGGCGATGAACTGTCCCTTGCCGGGGACGACCTTCAGCCGGCGCGACGTCACCATGAAGTAGGTGATGATGATGATCAGGGAGATGATCACCAGCAGCATCGGCTTGGTGAAGCTCAACCAATAGCCGGAACCGAACAACGGCGGCAGGTTGAAGTCTTTGACACCAGGCGGCGCGAACTCCGCACCCTCGGCTAGTACCAGCGCGCCCACTGGGCTCCTTCCGGTTCTCCCGGCCGGCGTTCACTCCGCCGGGGGAATCGTCACGATCTGGACTTAACGTACCCGACACGTATCGGGCCGTCGGAGGCGGCCACCCCACGATGTGCTGAACACGGTTTCACGTTCCGCACACGAGGATTCTCGATGCAGCGCTCCCGGGAGACAGACGCCTACCAGCGGGTAATGAGGGACGATTCAACGCCGCCGCCACACTGCTGTTCGGGGTTCGTCATCAGGAGCCGGCAGCCGAGGCCGCCGCCCATACGCGGACCATATCAGCAGGTTCCGACAGGCCGTACAGGCGTACTACATTGCCCCCGATCGGCCGAGGACCTAGGTCCCGCCCCAGGTCAGGACCTCGGTCCCGGAATCAGCGGGAAGCGGGGATGATCGTCGGGATCTTGGTCTTGCGGAAGGCCGCGAACTCCACCGCGGCGGCCACGAGGATCGCGACGATCATGGTGACGCCCAAGGCCATCGGGTGGATCGAGGTCACCCCTCGCAGGAGGCTCAGCGCGCCGAACAGGACGACGACCTTGAGCACGTAACCACCGAGAGCGATCACCATCACGAACATCGGGTCCATACCCGCGCTGAAGCGCATCAGGCCCAGCGTCGCGAGAGCGGACACGATGGCGAGCACACCACCGATGACCGAGCCGAGCAGGCCCGGGAGTCCATTGAGGATGGTGAAGACCACGATGCAGACCAGCACCGCGGGCGGCACCAGCTTCAGGGAAGCCTTTGTCATCGCGTTGGCCGCCTGCAGGACCACCTTGGCGTGGGGGTTCTCCTCCGCCTCGACGGTCTTCTCGGTCTCGCTCACAGAAAACTCCCTGGTCGTCTCAGCCCGCCAGTGTAGGCCCGCGCCGTCGCGGGCGGTTCAGGCGGTCCGGTTCCGGGACCGCAGCCGCGGCACGATCGACACCAGGGTCGCCAGCACGAAGCCGAATCCGACGATCCAGAAGACCGCGGCGCTGTCGAACAGCGTGACCGAAACGGCGCCGAACGCGAGCAGGCCCGCCCACAAGTAGATGAGCAGTACCGCGCGGCGCTGGGAATGACCGATCTCCAGCAGGCGGTGGTGCAGGTGCATCTTGTCCGCGGCGAACGGGCTCTCACCGCGGCGGGTGCGGCGGACGACCGCCATGATCAGGTCGAGCATCGGCACGAACAGCACCGCGGCGACGACGACGAGCGGCGAGAGCAGCGCGAGCGCGTCCTTGCCGCTGAACTGCGGGTACGGCACGCGGCCCGAGGCGGACGTCGTCGCGCCCGCCAGCATGAGGCCGATCATCATCGAACCCGAGTCGCCCATGAAGATCTTCGCGGGCTGGAAGTTGTACGGCAGGAAGCCCAGACAGGCCCCGGCGAGCGTGGCGGCGATGAGGGCGGGCGGGTACGCGCCGACGTCGCCACCCGAGGAGTCGAGCAGGCCGAGGGAGAAGGAGCACGTCGCCGCGGCGGCGATGAAACCCAGACCGCCGGCGAGCCCGTCGAGGCCGTCGACGAAGTTCATCGCGTTGACCATGACGACCACCAGCACGACGGTCAGCAGCGCGCCCTGGTTCTTGTCCAGCACCAGGACCTGGCCGAAGGATTCGCCACCGCCGCCCCACGGCACCCAGAACGACACCCACTGCACACCGAAGATCACCAGGATCCCGGCGCACATGACCTGGCCCGCCAGTTTCGTCCAGGCGTCCAGCTCGAACCGGTCGTCGAGGGCGCCGATCAGGGAGATCACGCCCGCGGCGAGCAGGACGCCCAGCGAGTCGAAGGAGAAGTCGAAACCGCGGCTCAGCGCGGGCAGCTGGTGCGCGAGCCCCATCGCGGCGGCGACACCGAGGAAGATGCCGATACCGCCCATCCGCGGGATCGGGGTGACGTGGACGTCGCGGGCCCGCGGGTTGGCGATCGCGCCGATCCGGATCGCGACCCGGCGCACGACGCCGGTGAGCAGGAAGGTCACGGCCGCCGCGGTGAGGGCGACGAGGAGGTATTCCCGGATCGGGAGGCCTTGCGTAGGAGGCATGATGCGTTACGCCACCGAGGTCCAAGTCACTCGAACACGCTACCGCGTCAGGGGGATACGGCGGCCAACGGTCCTGCTGTCACCACGCCCCGCTTCGCGTGTCGTCCGTCCGATCACGTGTGTCGTCCGCCTGATCACACGTGACGTCCGTCCGATCACACGTGACGTCCGTCCGATCACGCGTGACGGCTAGGCGAGCGACTCCGCGGGCACGCCCAGCACCTCCGCGACGGCGGCCCGGCTGACCGCGCCCTCCCGCAGGATGACCGGGTCGTCGCCGGTGAGGTCGACCATCGTGGACGGGACGGGTTCCCCGGTGGATCCGCCGTCGAGGTACACCGCGACGCTGTCGCCGAGCTGGTCGACGGCCTCCTGCGCGGTGGAAGCCGGCGGCTGCCCGGAGACGTTGGCGCTGGAGACCGCCATCGGGCCGACGTCCCGCAGCAGTTCCAGCGCGACCGGGTGCAGCGGCATCCGCAGCATCACCGTTCCGCGTGACTGCCCCAGATCCCACTGCAGGCTCGGCGCGTGCGGCAGGACGATGGAGAGGTCGCCGGGCCAGAACGCCTCCATGAGCGCGCGGGCCTGCGGCGGCGTGCCGAGCACGAGTCCGTCCACTGTGGACCAGGAGCCGACCAGGACGCCGACCGGCATGTCCGGGCCGCGGTTCTTCGCGCGGAGCAGGGACTGGACGGCGCCGCTGTCGAAGGCGTCCGCGCCGATGCCGTAGACCGTGTCGGTCGGGAGGACGACGAGACGGCTCGAGCGCACGGCGCTCGCCGCCGCGGCGAGCCCGTCGGCCCGGGATTCATGCTTGCTGCAGTCGTACACCGCGCTCATGGCCCCTGAGGGTAGCCCTGTCCCTTTCCTCGTGAGTGGCAAGGACGGTTCTAACCGTCCTTGCCACTCACGAGGTGGGCTGGATCAGAACGCGAACGCGGTACAGAACGCCGTCGCCGTCTTCGCCGGATCCGCGATCGACGTCGCGGTCAGCTTGATATGCGCGACGTGGTCACCGCCCGCGGCCCGTTTGGCGTGCGCCGTCGCCGAAGACCGCTTGCCGAACGGGACGGTGGACAGCTCGTTCGGCAGCCGCACCTCCCAGCCCTTCGCGTTGGTGGACGCGCTCAGGCGGTAGGTGTCGGTGTCGTACGGCGCCACGGCGCCCTTACCGTCACCGGTGTTGAGCACCGGGAACGAGCAGCTCGCGAGGCCCTGCTTGGCGAACGCCGGGGCCGACGGCCACAGCGAAACGCCCCTGGCCCGCGAGCCCGCGCCGTCGAGCGAAGCCACCGTGACGACGTAGGACAGCACGCCCTTGCGGTCGCGCTCGACGTCCGAGACGAGGAACTTCAGCCTGTTCGCCTCGTCGGTGTACTCGTACTTGCTCGCGGAACCGGTGCCCGCCTTGAACGCCGCGTCGTTGAGCTGGCGGTAGTCGCCGATCGTGATCGGCACCGGGGTGCCGTCCGGCTTCTTGTAGTCGGTCATGCCGATGTCGGCCGGATTCGCGTCGACGATCCATTCGAACGGCGCGTTGTCCTGGTTCTTCGTCTTCGCGATGATGACACCGGAATCGGGGGCGAAGGAATCGCTGCCCATCCGGTCGACGACCTCGACGGTGTAATTGTGGTATCCGCCGCCGTCGCAGAACGGATCCTTGGACCGGTCGCATTTCGGCGAAAGGTCCCCGCCGGTCAGCGCGATGTTCATGCCGCTGTAGGCGCCCTGTCCGGGAAGGACCGAACGCGCCGTGATCCTCGCCGAGACCGGACCGGTCGTGGCGAGCGAGTTCCGGTCGAGTTTGAGAACGTCTTCCTGGTCGATGATGTCGAGCTTCATCTTGGTGCGCAGCATGTGGTGCGATCCCATCGAGCCGCCCTGGATCGCCGGGATCTGCCAGCGCGTGTGCGGTCCGCCGGGACCGTTGAAGCTGCCGCGCGACATCATCTCCCACGGACCGGTGTAGGTCCTGGACGGCGGAGCGCCGAACGGGTTGTTGTAATTGTCGCCGATGCCGAGGATATGACTCAATTCGTGCGCGTAAACCGCCTGGCCCGAGCTTTCGGCCTGGGTCGAGGAACCGGGGACCGCGTTCGGCCAGATACTCGCCGCCGATTTCCACGACGTCCACGGAACGTACCGGGTGGACGCGGCGTTCGGCATTCCGGCGACACCGGGGCCGAATTCGTCGGGCACGTTCCCCGGTTCGCCGAATTTCATCACGCCGAATTCCTGCCAGGTCGCGCTCTCGTCCTGACCAGCGGAAAGATAGAAGACGAAGTCGAACTGCTTGGCGACGTCACCCACGTCCGCCCTCCAGGCCGCGCCCGCGTCGGCACGCAGGTCGCGTTTGCAGTTCGCGTCCGGCGGGCAGGCGTCGGGCTGGAACTCCATGCCGTATTCGAAGGACTTGCCGGGCAGGCGGTACGGCCCGAACGCGGTCAGGTCGACGCCCATCCGGCCGCCGGAGTCCTCCATCCAGTACTCGTTGATGGTGTGGCCGCGGTTGATCGCCTGCGGCTTGTTCAGGAAGTCCTGGTAGAACTTCGCGACGTTCGCTCGCGGAATGTCGCTCGCGGCGGGGCCGGGGTTGCCGAACACCGTCGAATGCGCCGGTTGCGTGACCGCGAACTCCTGATCCGGATAGTCCGCGAGCACCACGGCGCCCTTGAACGTCCGTTTCGTCGGCTTCAGCGCGGGGTCGGCCCAGTTCGTGCCGGGCGGTTTGCGGTAGTCGTCCCACGTCATGTGGTCCTGGTTCTCCCAGGTCGACCCGTCGATCGGGGCGGGCCAGCCGTGCACCGGCACCGCGGCGGACGCGGGCTGGGCGACCAGACCCGGCAGCAGCGCGACGGTGGCGAGGACGGCGAGTGTTCTGAGCGGGGTTCGTCGGAGAGACGATCGCATCGGGGTACACCTCCCAGTCGGACCGCCGAAGAGGCGGCCGTGATCGACGTTAGGAGGCGGGCTTCGTCCTGGGCACCGCCGGAAGTCGTGAGTCTCGCTAACTATCCCCGCGTTTCGGAAGGAAGGAGTCAGGAAACGCGCAGGGCGGTGACGAAACGTGGCCGTCCGGCGAGGTCGAGGTGTCCCTGGACGTCGGTCAGCACCCGTCGCGCCCGCACGAGCGCCGGGACGGCGGAACCGTGCGTGTCGTCGTGCTCGATCGCCATGCCGCCGGTGGGCCGCAGCAGGCGCGCGGCCGCGGCGATCGCGTGCCGGATCACCGCCAGCCCGCTCTCCTCCGCGAACACCGCCCGCGGCGGGTCGTGCTCGGCGACCTCCGTCGGCACCGGCGTGCCTTCGGGGACGTACGGCGGGTTGCACAGGACGAGATCGACGAGCCCGTCAAGTTCGGCGAACATCGTGCTGTCCGCGACATCGCCGGAGTACAGGCGGATGGGCGTGTCCCCCGCGTCGGCGTGCACGTCCGCGTTGTGCCGGGCCCACGCGAGCGCCTGCGCGTCGATGTCGACCGCGTAGACGACGGCGTCCGGCCGCGCGTGCTGCACGGCCAGCGCGAGCGCGCCCGATCCCGTGCACAGGTCGACCACGACCGGGTACTCGCGCCCGTGCAGCAGTTTGAGGCCCCATTCCAGGAGCAGTTCGGTCTCCGGCCGCGGGACGAACACCCCGGCGCCGACGTTGACCGTGATGTCGCCGAGCGCGGCCCAGCCGGTGAGGTACTGCAGCGGGATCCGCTTGGCCCGCTGGTTCACGAGCTGGCCGATCGCGTCGATGACGGGCGGGTCCACCAGCGGCACCATCGGCAGGCGGCCGCGTTCGACGCCGAGGACATGGGAGGCGATCAGTTCCGCGTCCGAACGCGGTGACGCCACACCGGCCTCGGTGAGGATGCGGGTCGCTTCCATGATGGCGAGGCGCAACGGCTGCCGGTTCACTGGTGTTCCTTCACAGAGTCAAGCCTGACATACGAGGCACGCGTGCCGGGGTCGATACACGCGGGCCCAGGGTATCGATTCCTTTCACCTCACCCGCCACGAGAGCGACGACAACGTCAGCGCCGCTTCGGCCACACGCCGCGCAAGGTCGGTCTGAAGGCTCTTCGTCGCCGAAGCGATCCACTCGTCCACGTTCCGTACACCGACATCGCGGTACTCGACGGCCTGAAGCAACATCTCGAGCTTGTCCGCGTCGCGCGCGTAGAGCGCCTCCGGGCTTTCGGCGGACTCGTACTCGTCGACGGCGTCGCGCACCGAGTCACGCGCCGCATCGGGAAGCGACGACGTCTGCGCGGCGGTGATCGCGCGCGGATCCGGTTTCTCGACGAAACCCTTGATCGTGTGCGGAAGGTCGCCGGTCCGCGTCTCCTGCGTGTCGTGCCAGAGCGCGAGATACGCCGCCTTCGCCGGATCGGCGCCGCCCTCGGCCGCGAGCAGACCAGCCAGCTGCGCCACCCGCATGGTGTGCTCGGCGACCGATTCGGGATCGCGGACCCCCGCCTGCCACCACCCGGCCCGCCGGATCCGCTTGAGCACACCCAGTTCGAACCCGAATCTGGCCAGGGCTTCCACAATTCTCCTACGCGTCGGCGGTGAGATATCCGGCCAGTGTCCCGCGCCGCTGCCGGAGGGTGTCGATGCGGTCGTCCATTTCGGCCAGTTCGCGCCGGATCTCCGCCACCACGGTCGGGCACATGTCCAGCTCGGGCAGTTCACCCGTGGCACACGGAAGCATTTTGGCGATGACCTGCGTGCTCAGCCCGGCCGCGAGGAGGGCACGGATCTGCCGCACCGTGGTGACCGCGTCCTCGCCGAAGCTGCGGTAGCAGTTGGAGTCGCGCCGCGAGACCAGCAGCCCCTGCTCCTCGTAATAGCGAAGCAACCGCTGGCTCACGCCGGTCCGCCGGGACAGCTCGCCGATCAGCATGTGACCCCCGTCATCCGAGTTTGACCTTCACATCGATGTCAGTACCTAACGTCGCCGGCATGACGAATCATTTCGCGCACGTCGTCCGCGGTTCCGGTCCCGGCCTGCTGCTCGCCCACGGCGGTGGCGGCAGCATCGAGGGCAACTTCGGGAGCATCCTCGACGACCTCGCCCGCACCCACACCGTCGTCGGCCCCGACTACCCCGGCTCCGGGGCCACGCCGCGCAGCACCGAGCCATTGGACCTCGACGCCGTCGCCGACGAACTGGTCTCCATCGCCGTCGACGCGGGCCTCGAACGCTTCGCGATCCTGGGCTACTCGCTCGGCACCGGAGTCGCCGTCCGCGCCGCGACCCGGCACCCCGGGCGGGTCACCGGGCTCATCCTGACCGCCGGGTTCACGAAACCGGACAACCGGCTGCTGCTGGCCGTCGACATCTGGCGCGAACTGCTGGACGGCGACCGGAAGCTGCTGGCGAAGTTCCTCACCTTCGCCGCCACCGGCGAGAAGCACCTGAACGCGCTGACGCCCTCGGAGCTCGAAGCCGCCATCGACGGGCTCGCCGGATTCATCCCGGAGGGCAGCCCCGAACACGTGGGCCTGGTCGCGAACGTCGACACCCGCGCCGAACTGGCCGGGATCTCGGTCCCCACCCTCGTCGTCGCCACGACACTGGACGGCCTCGCCCCGCCCGTCCACTCCCGCGAACTCGCGGCCGGGATCCCCGGCGCCGAACTGGTCGAGATCGAGGCCGGGCACGGTATCGGCGCCGAGGCCCGCGACGAGTGGCTCGGTGTGATCCAGAAGTTCCTCGCCGTGAGGATCTAGAGGTCCACCAGGCGTCGCCTTAGCACACAGAGGGTGCCGAGTCGATCACTTCGGCCGATATTCTATGGTGGCCCGGATGAGGTATCGGGAGATCGGGCTGCCCTTCGGCGTGTTTTCAGCCGCGCTGGGCGTGCTGCTCGTCCGTTTCCTCGTTCCGCGCCCCATCGGCATGGCGGACAACGGCGACGGCTGGCGCATCCTGTGCCGGCTCGGCGCCCGCGAGCTCGACCGGCCCTCCGAATACTTCGTCCGCTTCTCGTACGGCCCCGCCCCGGCCTGCGACAGCGCGTACATCTCCAGCCAGACCTGGATCGACAAGCTCGCCAGCGAGATCGGGCAGTGGCTCGGCTCGTCGGCGATCCTGAACCTGCTGGTGCTGGGCGTACTGGGCTGCCTGCTGGTCGCGGGCGGGATCGCCGCGGTCGTGGCGGGCCTGCGCCTTTCGGTCCGGAACAGCGTCATCGCCACGGTCGCGCTGCTGCTGGTCGTGGCGGACTCGGCCTTCTTCGGTTACTTCGCTTCGGTGCTGAGCGAGGGCGCCGCCTTCCTCGGGATGCTCCTGCTCGCCGGCGGGCTCCTGCTCATGCACCGCACCGGGCCGTGGCGCTACGCCGGCGCCGCCGTCACCGTGCTCGGCGCGATGATCGGGATCAACGCGAAGTCGCAGACGCTGCTGCTGATCCCGCTGTTCGCGCTCGCGATGCTGTTCGTCCGGCCGGAGGGCAGCCGCGGCCTCGCCCGGTGGGCCCTGCCGCTGGCCGTGCTGGCCGTCGTCGGCACGGGCACCGCGCTGATGCAGAGCACGGGCGACCCGGCGAACGCGGAATACCGCGAGATCAACACCTACCACGTCGTGTTCAACGGGATCGTGGACGGGAAACACGACACCGCCGGCGACCTCGCCGCGCTGGGGCTCCCGCCGGAGTTCGCGGCGTACGTCGGCACGGGCTGGTGGAGCGCCAACGGGGCGTGGTCGTCCCCCGACTACCCGAAGTACCGGGACAAGATCAGCCGCCGCAACATCGCCCAGTACTACCTCGAACACCCGGTCCGCGTGGTCCAGATGCTGCACCGCTCCGCGCAGGAGACGCTGACGGCCCGCGTGCCGAACCTCGGCAGCTTCGGCGAGCACGCCGGCCAGCCGCCGCTGGCCAAGGAGTACCGGGTCCCCGTCCTGTCCGGGATCACCGGCTGGATCGCGCCGCTGGGACTGTTCGCCTTGCTGCCGATCTGGCTGCTCATCGGCTGGGCGGGGCTCCGCGCCTTCCGCAAGCGCGTCGGGCGGCGCGACGTGGGTCTGGTGGTGCTCACGTTCCTGTTGTTCGCGATGGGCCAGTTCCTGGTCGCCGGCCTCGCGGAAGGGATCGAGAACATCAAGCACCAGCAGCTGACGATCTTCCCGACCCTCCTCGCCGGCGCCTTCGCCGCGCTTTCGTTCCTTCCGCGTCGAAACGACGAATCGGACCCCGAAAAGCAGTCCGAAACCAAGGAACCGGCGACCGCGGCTTCCTGAATCGGCGTTATCCGGACAATCGCGGGCGGGTAGCCGGTCGTGTCCCGCTCACCGGCATCGGCACCCCGGTAAGGCCTGGTCGGGCCGTCCCTGTAGTAATTCAGTCATGACCGACATGATCACGGCGGGCCCCACCAGGGTGCCCGCGGCGTCGAGCGAGCGAAGAACCGGTCGCGAGCGGATCCTCGGCTGGCTCGCCGGCGACTACGGCAAGGTGCTCCTGGTCGTCCTGGCCTGGAACGTGGCGCTGACCGCGGTGGCGTGGTTGTTCGGCCCGTCCACTCCGTCGAGCGAAGGCATCCCCAAGACCGGCATCGGTTCGACATGGAGCCTGCTCTCCCACACCTACCGTTGGGACGCCGGCAACTACGGCGAGATCGCCGAACACGCCTACACGGGCAGTTATGTGCCGGTACGAGCGTTTTATCCGGTCTTCCCGATCTGCGTGTGGCTGGTCAAGACCCTCAGTTTCGGCACCCTCGGCCTGCTCACGGCCGGGTTCATCGTCAACCTGATCGCGACCTGGCTGGCGGGCGTGGCCCTGCTGAAGATCGCCCGGTTCTTCCTCAACTCCCCTCGCTCGCACTGGCTGGTCGTCGCCGCGTTCCTGACCGCGCCCGCCGCCTTCTTCCTGCACTCGTTCTACAGCGAGGCGGTGTTCTGCGCGCTCGGCTTCTGGGCGTATCTGTTCGCGTTACGACGGCAATGGCTGTGGATGGGCCTTTGCCTGATCCCGCTCACCGCGTCGCGGATCACCGCCGCGGTGTTCGTCGGCCTGTGCTTCCTGGAGTTCTGGCGATCCGCGGACTGGAAGCCGCGCGGCCTGCTGTCCTGGCCCATCCTCTGGTTCCCCGCCGCGTACCTCGGCCTCGCCGCGCACATGCTCTACATGAAGATCGAGACCGGCAGCGCGATGTCGAGCTTCACCGCGCTCAAGAGCGCGAGCACCTGGTCGTACCACAAGTTCAACCCGAACATCGTGGAAACGACGTACACGGAACTCAAGATCACCTTCCGCGCGCTGGTCGGCGTGAAGCCGATGGACGCGTGGACGCTGCTGAGTCACGCGCTGCCCATGCTCGGCCTGCTCCTGCTCCTGGCGGCTTCGGTCTACTTCTTCGTCGCGCTGCGGTCGAAAGGCCTGCCGCTCGCGCTGTTCGGGATCGCCTCCTTCGTGATGCTGACGCTCAACAGCAACGTCGTCTCGGTGCACCGGTACCTGCTCCCGTGCCTGGTCATGTACCTCGCACTGGTGCTGCTGGCCGAACGCCGCCCGAACCTGCGCGGTGTGGTGTACGCGACGATGTACCTCAACTCGCTGATCTGCGGCGCGATCTTCCTCCGTTTCGTCGCCGGTCATTGGTCCGGCTGACCACCCGGAAGAGTCACCTCCGCCCGACCTCCTAGAATCAACCCACCTCGGCCGTGAACCCATTCACCGCCTTCTCCAGAAATCGCAACGGGGGTTTCCAATGCCCGCGGACCACGACAGACGCCGGATCGCGTTCATCTTTCCCATTTACAACGAGGAAGAGAACATCGAACTCCTCCACCGCACGGTGGACGAGACGATGGCGCCGCTCGCCGGCAAGTACGACTTCAGCTTCATCTACGTCGACGACGGCAGCCGCGACCGGTCGATGGACCTGCTCACGGCGCTGAGCCGGCGCGACGCCCGGGTCACCGTGATCGAACTTTCCCGCAACTTCGGCCACCAGATGGCGGTCACCGCCGGGCTCGACCTGGTGGACGCGGACGCCGCGATCATCATGGACAGCGACATGCAGGACCCGCCGAGGGTGGCGCTGGAATTGATCGAAAAATGGGAAGAAGGCTTCGACGTCGTCTATGCGCAGCGCCGCTCGCGCCAGGATTCGATGTTCAAGAAGCTCACCGCCGGCGCCTTCTACTGGTTCCTCCGGAAGATGGCGTCCGTCGAGATTCCCCGCAACACCGGCGACTTCCGGCTGATCGACCGCAAGGTCGTCGACGAACTGCGCAAGTACCGCGAACAGGACCGGTTCCTGCGCGGGCTTATCAGCTATATCGGTTTCAAGCAGACGGCCGTCCTGTTCGACCGGGACAAGCGGCACGCGGGAGTGACCGGTTATCCCCTGCGCAAGATGCTCCGCTTCGCCGCGGACGGCATCCTCGGTTTCTCCGTCGCGCCGCTGCGGATGATCACCCGGCTCGGTTACCTGATCTCGCTGCTCAGCTTCCTCGGCATCCTGTACGTGCTCGGGGTCAAGCTCTTCGCGCCGACGACCGCCGTTCCGGGCTGGGCCTTCATCACCGCCGCGATGTTCTTCCTCGGCGGTATCCAGATCATCATGCTCGGGGTACTCGGCAGCTACATCGGCCGGACCTATTCACAGGTGCAGAACCGCCCGCTCTACGGCATCGCGTCGGTCCGCTCCGGTTCGCCCGTCGACGCCGGGCAAGTCGCCCGGTGAAGCCGATCAGCGCCACCCAGGTGCGTTTCGGCGTCGTCGGGGTGCTCAACACCGCGGTCGACGCGCTCGGCTATGCCCTGCTGGCGACGCTCGGCGTCCCGATGTTCGTCGCGAACTTCATCTCGACCACGGCGGGCATGCTGCTGAGCTTCACGCTCAACCGGAACTTCACCTTCCGCGCGAAGGACGGCGACATCCGGCGTCAGGCCGTTCTCTTCTTCGCCGTGACGGCCTTCGGCCTGTGGGTCGTCCACGCCGCGGTGATCTTCGCGGTCACCAAGCTCTTCCCCGGGATCAACGTGCTCATCCCGAAACTGGGCGCGATCGCGGTCGGCATGGTGTGGAACTACGTCCTGTACAAGAAGGTCGTCTTCCGGCACGCGGCGACCGAGCCCGCCGCGGTGGTCCAGCCCGGTCCGCCGGCCTGAACCACCGCGGAGTTCAGCGGCGGGGCGCCCAGGAACCGACGAAACTCCCGCAGCCGACCCTGGCCCCGTTCAGCGTCTGCCGCACTCGCTCCACGACGGGGGTGTAGTCGAAGGTGTGCGCGTCGGGGGCCACGGCGGCGGGAACCGGACCGGCATCGATCAGCGAGGCCGTCAGGACGGTTTGGAAGAGGATGAGGTAGTCGCCTTCCCCATTGAGGCGTTCCGCCGCCTGGACCATCCTTTGTGGAGCGTCACCGGTCACCTCCATCGGGACGGGCCAGTCCATCGGCAAGGGGTTCCGCACCCCGAACACGGGCGCGACGAACGCGTTGTCGGGCAGGACGGCCACCCGGGTGGCCGGATAGCGGTCGATGCAGTCGCGGATCTGCGCGACGTAGGTGTAGGCACTGGGGTTCGTCCGGACCCCGCGCATCGTCGGCACGATGTCGCCGAGAGCGCGGGTCAGCTCTCCTTGCGGCCGGTCCGCGTACGGCGCCTTGTCATGGGCGGCGACGACCTGCGCCGCGACGAGGACGAACACGACCGCACCGATCGCGCCGGCGGCGACTCCGCGGATCTCCGGCAGATCGCCGCGTACCGCCAGCGCCACCACTTCCAGCGTGCCGAGTACGAGAACACCGGTGATCAACCCCGGCAGCGGATAGCCCCAGGACAGGCTGGCCATCCATCCCAGCAGTGCGACGAGCAGGTACTGCCACGGCAGCCGTCTGCGGATCACCGCGTCCAGCACGGCGGCGGCGACGAAGATCCAGAGAAGTTTGAGCTGCCAAGCCCCGGCATGGGCGAACGCGCCGTCGACCAGCACGAAGACGACCACGGCCACCACGCAGGCCGCCGTCACGACGCGCAGCCCCCGTCCCGCGACGCCCCACCGGGCCCTCGACGTCCAGGCGACCGCGAGCACCACCATGCCCAGCAGGACCGGTAGCACGTACGTTCGCGGGTCGGCGCGCAGCCGGCCGAGATCCGACGCCCAAAACCGGACAAGTCCTTCTCCCCAGGCCCCGGTGCTTCCGGTCAGCTGCGCGATCGCCGAGGGAAGCCCGCCGGCGAGGGTGATCATGCCGAAGTACAGCAGCGGCGCCGCACCGAGCACGAGGACGTCGACGACCATCGGGCGCCACCGGCGAGTGCCACCGGACCGTCCGGCCGGGTGGAAGAACAGGATCAGCAGCCCGATCGGCACGGCGAACATGAAGCTCTGCTTGACGATGACCGCGAAACCCAGGCAGAACAGCCCGAGCCGGCGCTGCCACCTCGAACCGGCGCGAAGTCCCGCGTCGAGGAGCCAAAGGCCGACGGCGACCAGGAAGACACCGTCGACGGTATGCCACGCCATCGTCGGGTAGGTGTTCAAGCTGATCAGCGCGGCGGCGAAGACGAGACCGAGCCGGAGCGGCCCCCAGGTCAGCGGCGATGTCCCGGTCAGGAAGGCCACGAGCGCGAAGGTGGCGACGGTCAGCTGGACCATCATCACCCAGCTCGAACCGATCATCAGCGGCGCCGGGACGAGATAGTCGATCAAGTGCAGGTACGCCGACCCGAAGGGACGCGGCGCCAGGACGTCCACCTGGGG
This sequence comes from Amycolatopsis roodepoortensis, assembly GCF_024628825.1. Lineage (NCBI taxonomy): Bacteria > Bacillati > Actinomycetota > Actinomycetes > Pseudonocardiales > Pseudonocardiaceae > Amycolatopsis > Amycolatopsis roodepoortensis. The sequence goes on along the minus strand of NZ_CP102415.1, from coordinate 6,879,021 downwards.
GATTTCACCGTGGAGGACCCGCCAGGTCTGCGCCAGGATGAAGCCCTGGTCACTCGGGTTGAAGCCGAACCGGCCGATCCTGGCGACGACGGCGGCGCTCAACAGGAGGATTCCGCCGACGATCATGACCGCCCGCGGCCAGCGTCTTCGTTCGGCGACAGGAGGCGTCGCCGCCCCGCCCTCGATGATCTCGCACAGCAAAGAAGCCCCCAAAGAATTGCCCGGCAAGGTGTCGTCCGGGGTTCGGCGCGATTCAGCCGATTCAGTACCCGACAACCGTACTCGATTACCAAGCACCGATCACGCGGATGGTGAATCCGTTTTCGCACCGCCGGTTAAGCTGCACGGACCTGCCACCGCCGAAGGGCCCGAGAACAAATGGTCATGGATCTCCCGGAGACAGCGGTCGTCACGACCATCTCCGTACATGTCGAAACGGACGATTTCGCCGCGGCCACGGCCCTCGGCGAACGCTTCATCGACGAGTTCGAGGCCACCGAGCTGGAGATCTGCCGGGCGATCCCCGAGGGCGGCAGGACCGGGTACACACTCTCGGTCGGCTATCGCACTCCGCCCGCGGACGGTGAGGAACCCGCCGAAACTCTGCAGCGTGCCGCGTTACCCGCACTGTTCCATTTCGGCCTGAATGCGGAATTCTTCGAAATACACGGAACGCCGCGGACGGGTCTCTACGGAAGCTACGACGCCGACGACGCCCGAGTCGACGGTCGCACCATCTATTCGCTCATGACGGCGGTCGGCGGAACCGATCCGCGTGAACCGACCTACGTTCCCCGGTACGACTTCACCCCGCGCGCGGCGACCGATGTCATCACCCGGGTACACCTGTACGTCCCCACCGGCGATCTGCGGGCCGCCGTGCGCCTGTGCGGCGGGCCCGCGAACGACCTCACGGCCTCGCTGATCCGGATCACCACGGCCGCGGGACCGTGCGAGGCGGTGCTGTTGTCGGCCTTCCCCGCCATAGCCGGGGAAACCGGGGAAGAGGCACTCAGCCGGGTCACGAACGAGGTGAACGCCCAGCTGTCCCAGGTGAACATGTCCGTCCGGGCCGTCCACACCGGACTGGAGGACGACCCGTTCCACACCGAGCCGGGCTGACGTTCCCCCAGGGAAAAGCGTCGCGAAAGCCACTTTCGCGACGCCTGATGTCCCGAAAGTGGCTTTCGCGACATGGTCGCCGGAGCGTGGCGCGGTCGCGAGGATCAGCCCGCGTGGGCGGCCAGCCGCTCTTCGCGGTCCGCGGTGATGAGCGCGTCCAGCACGCCGTCGAGATCACCGTCGAGGACCTGGTCCAGGTTGTACGCCTTGTAGTTCACCCGGTGGTCGGCGATGCGGTTCTCGGCGAAGTTGTAGGTGCGGACCCGTTCGGAGCGGTCGACGGTGCGGACCTGCGAGCGGCGAGCGTCCGACGCCTTCGCGGCGGCCTCCTCCTCGGCGATCGCCTGGAGGCGGGCCTGCAGCACCTGCAGGGCGCGGGCCCGGTTCTGGATCTGCGACTTCTCGTTCTGGCACGAGACGACCACGCCGGTCGGGATATGCGTGATCCGCACCGCCGAGTCGGTCGTGTTGACGCTCTGGCCGCCGGGGCCGGACGAGCGGTAGACGTCGATCCGCAGGTCGTTCGGGTCGATCTCGACCTCGACGTCCTCGGGTTCGGGGTAGATGAGCACGCCGGACGCGGAGGTGTGGATACGGCCCTGCGATTCGGTGGCGGGCACGCGCTGCACGCGGTGCACCCCGCCTTCGAACTTCAGCCGCGCCCAGACGCCGTCGGCCTCGGCGGACCGGCTCTTGATGGACACGGTGACGTCCTTGAAGCCACCGAGGTCCGAGTCGACCGAGTCGAGCACCTCGGCCTTCCAGCCGTGACGCTCGGCGTAGCGCAGGTACATGCGCAACAGGTCGCCGGCGAACAGCGCCGACTCCTCGCCGCCTTCACCCGACTTGATCTCCATGACCACGTCGGAACCGTCGTACGGGTCGCGCGGCAGGAGCAGTTCGGTGAGTTTGGCTTCGAGCACCGGGATCTTGGCGGAGATCTCTTCGGCCTCGGCCGCGAAGGCCGAGTCTTCCGCCGCCAGTTCCTTCGCCGTTTCGAGGTCGTCACGGGCGGTGTCGAGCTCGCGGACCGTCTTGACGACGGGGCTCAGCTCCGCGTACCGGCGGCCGAGCTTGCGAGCGCGCGCCTGGTCGGCGTGCACGGACGGGTCGGCCAGCTGCTCTTCCAGCTGGGCGTGCTCTTCGAGCAGACCCTTCAGCGAACTCGAATCCACCACTCCACCTCTCAACGGACCCTGATAGAACCATGAAAAACGGCGCCTACCCGGACATGCGGGTAGGCGCCGTCGTTCAAGCTACTTGGCGTCTTCGGCCTTCTTGCGCTTGCCGTAGCGAGCCTCGAAGCGCGCGACGCGGCCGCCGGTGTCCATGAGCTTCTGCTTGCCGGTGTAGAACGGGTGGCAGTTCGAGCAGATCTCGACGTGGAGGTTGCCGGAGGTCTTGGTGCTGCGCGTGGTGAATTCGTTGCCACAGTCACAGTTCACGTGCGTGACGACGTACTCGGGGTGAATACCGCTCTTCATGGTGTCCTCTCTCGTTGGCCCCGGGTCCCCGTGCGGGGTGAACCGGTGCCGGACTTCAGCGGATGATTTTGCCAGATGTGCTGGCAGTGGCGTCAACGCACCCCTCCCCCGGCGTATTCCATTACGTTGAGTTATCAACTATCGACACCCGGTTGTACGAAATTTGTACTTGATCACGCGAAACTCCTCTTGTTGGTGATTCCTCAACAGGAGGTACTGATCATGCGCAGCATCCTCGCCAAGGTGGCGAAGCCGGCCTCCGTCGCCGCGCTGGCCATCGCGGCCCTCGCCATGGCCCCGGCCGCCGGGGCGGCCCCTGAAGCGGGCGCCACCATCACCGCCGCCGACATCAACCCGGCCGCGGGGACGTTCACCACCCTGTCCGACGGCGACCTGGCCATCCAGGGCGCCGGTGACGGCACGCCCGCCGGTGCCGTCCAGTGGTTCAAGAACCGCATGGGCTCCACCGCGTACCAGGGCCTCTGCGAGAAGGCCGTCGAGAACGCGTACGGGACCACCGGCGTCTGGGCCTCGGCCAACGCGCACTGGAACGGCGCGAGCCCGAAGCACACGACCGGGACGCCGCCGAAGGGCTCCTTCGTGTACTGGAACATCAGCCAGTGGGGTCACGTCGGCATCGCCGACGGCTCCGGCGGGATCTACGCCACCAGCATCGGCGGCAAGATCGGCCACGCGTCGAGCGTGCACTACTTCAACAACTACCGCGGCTGGACTCCTGCGGCGGTTCCGCACCGCTGAGCCCTCGGGTAGCGCGTGAAGGCCCCCTTCCCTTCGCTGAGCCGAGGGAAGGGGGCCTTCACGCGCTACCCAGCTGCGCAAGCCAGTGCTGCGTCGCGCGCGGCGAGGTCAGCCGCACCACCGGCACCGCCGGGTCCGCGACCCAACCGCGGATGGTGCGCCGTTTACGCGCGAACGAGCGGAAGTGCCACACGATGATCGAGTCGCCGGAGAGCATGCCCCGCAGTGTCTCGACGTTGCCGTTGCAGATCCGGCGACGGGTGACGCAACGCACCACGGTGCGGCGCACCAGACGGCTCAGCGAAACCCAGCGCGGATAGTCCAGCGCGACGATCAGTTCGGCACGGGGCAAGGCGATGTCACGCCATTTGGCGAACATGCCGTCGATGATCCAGCGCTCCCCCGCGACCAGCTCGCCGATCCGGCGCCGTTGCTCGTCGTCGGGAACGGGCACCCAACCCGGCTGCCAGGCGAGGTCGTCGTCGACCGAATGGCACGGCAGCCCGGTCCGCTCGGCGAGCTTTCGCGCCAGCGTCGACTTGCCCGAACCGGTGACCCCGTACACGACGACCCGGCCCGGCACCGGTGTTGCGAAAGCCACTTTCGCAACCTACAACGTTGCGAAAGTGGCTTTCGCAACACGCGGGGCACTCACGAGGCCCGCCTGAAGTACGTGAAGGCCCCCTTCACTGCGCTAGGCGCAAGGAAGGGGGCCTTCATGTACTTACGAAACGAAACTCAGTCGTCGTCGTTCGAGCCGAGGGCCGTCTTCGAGACCTGCATGAGGAACTCGATGTTGGTCTTCGTCTTGCGCAGACGCGAGATCAGCAGGTCGATGGCCTGCTGCGAGTCCAGCGCGTGCAGCACCCGGTGCAGCTTGTGGGTGACCGCGAGCTCGTCCGGCGAAAGCAGCAGGTCTTCCTTGCGGGTACCGGACGGGTTGATGTCCACCGCGGGGAACACGCGCCGCTCGGCGATCTTCCGGTCGAGCTTGAGGTCCGCGTTCGCGGTGCCCTTGAACTCTTCGAAGATGACCGTGTCACCGGTGGACCCGGTTTCGACCATCGTCGTGGCGAAGATCGTCAGCGAACCGCCGTTCTCGATGTTGCGCGCCGCGCCGAGGAACCGCTTCGGCGGGAACAGCGCCGTCGAGTCGACACCACCGGAGAGGATCCGGCCGGACGCCGGGGCCGCGAGGTTGTACGCGCGGCCCAGACGGGTGATCGAGTCGAGCAGGACGACGACGTCGTGGCCCATCTCGACCAGGCGCTTCGCCCGCTCGATGGCCAGCTCCGCGACCGAGGTGTGGTCGGACGGCGGGCGGTCGAAGGTCGAGGCGATGACCTCACCCTTCACCGACCGCTGCATGTCGGTGACCTCTTCCGGACGCTCGTCCACGAGTACGACCATCAGGTGGCACTCGGGGTTGTTCGTCGAGATCGCGTTCGCGATGTCCTGCATGATCGTCGTCTTGCCGGCCTTCGGCGGCGACACGATCAGGGCGCGCTGCCCCTTGCCGACCGGCATCACCAGGTCGATGACGCGGGTGGTGAGCTTGTGCGGCTCGGTCTCGAGGCGCAGCCGCTCGTTCGGGTACAGCGGCGTCAGCTTGGTGAACTCGGGACGACGCTTGGACTCGTCCGGGTCCAGGCCGTTGATCGAGTCGACGCGCACCAGCGGGTTGAACTTCTGCCGCTGCTGCTCGCCGTCACGCGGCTGGCGCACGACACCGGTGATGGCGTCACCGCGGCGCAGGCCGTACTTGCGGACCAGCGAAAGCGAGACGTACACGTCGTTCGGCCCGGCGAGGTAGCCCGAGGTACGCACGAACGCGTAGTTGTCGAGCACGTCCAGGATGCCCGCGACGGGCAGCAGGACGTCGTCCTCGCGGATCTCGGTGTCGGGCGAACCGCCCTGTTCACGGCCACCGCCGGAACCACGGCGGCGACGGTCGCGGAAGCGACGGCCGCGACGGCCGCCTTCCTCGTCGTCGTCGCCCTGCGGGCCCTGGCCCTGGCGCTGGCTGTTGTCCTGGCCGCCGCCCTGCTGGTTGCGCTGGCGGTTGTCCTGGCCACGGCCGTCGCGGTTGCCCTGACGGTTGCCGCCTTCGCCGCGGTCACCACGCTCACGCTGGTCACCACGCTCGCCGCGCTCGCGCTGGTCACCGCGCTCACGCTGCTGACCGCCCTGCTCGGGCGAACCCGCGGCACGGTTGGAGCCGCGGCGACGACGGTTGCGGCCGCCCTCTTCCTGCTGCGGCTGGCCGTCCTGCTGGGTCCCGTTCTCCTGCTGCGCGGGCCGCTCGGCGGCGGGCGCGGAGCCGTTCTCCGAGACCTTCTCGGTCTTCTCGGCCTTCTCGGCGCGAGGAGCCTCGGCCGGAGCCGTTTCGGCCTTCGGGGCCTCCTGCTTCGGGGCCTCCTGCTTGGGCGCTTCGGCCTTGGGGGCCTTACGCGGTGCATCGATCCCCTCGAGCGGAAGCGTTTCGCTCGCCGCGGCGGGGGTCTTGCGCTTGGTCTTGCCCTGGCGCTCGCGGATGGCCGCGATCAGATCGCCCTTGCGCATACCCGTGGTCTCGCCGATGCCAAGGTCCCCAGCGATCGAGCGCAGCTCGGCGACGGTCTTGCCGGTCAATCCGCCGACCGTGCGCTTGGGAGCCACGGCGCCGTTCGACTCGGCGGCGCCACCTTCGACGTCGCTCAAAAGATCGGTGTTGCTCACAAATGTCCTTCCTGACCGATCCACGCCTCCAGGTGGATCAGCGGACCGCCGCTCGCGTCCGATTGCGAAACGGCGTAATTGGCCCCCGATACGGGCGATCAGCTCCTCGGCCGTGTTGAACACAGCTAGAAGGCCTCCAGCACAGGGATTTGCGTCCTCCAAACGGAGGAAGCGGAATTCGGCACCGCCGGAACCGGGAACCCGCCTGCGTCCATCCGCTACTCCCCGCTTGCCAGGCGGTGCACGGAACTGGCGGATCAACGAAGGATGCGGGCCAAGGATGACACTGGTCACCTGGACCGGCACCGGGTGCGGAAACGCACGGTGATCGAACGCCCCCGAGGGTAGACCGCGCCACGGCCGGGTGCAACAACCACCCCCCGCGTGGCGGGGCGAGGCTCTCGCATGTGACCGAGGCTTTACTGAGCCGCAACCTGAACGCCGCCCGGATCGATCGGCAGCTCGGTGACGTCGAAAGACGTAACGTCGACGCCAGCCGGGAGTATTCCGCCGGTGGTCAGCGCGAGCACGGTGGGACCGGCTCCGGAGATGGCCGCGGCCACTCCTTCGGCCCTCAGCGCGCGCACCAGTTCGCTACTCGCCGGGTACGCGGGCGCCCGGTAGTGCTGATGGAGCCGATCTTCGGTCGCGGAGAGCAACAGGTCCGGGCGCGAGGTGAGCGCGTGGACCGCGAGCGCCGCGCGGCCCGCCGTGAACGCCGCGTCGGCGTGCGGGACCTGGGCGGGAAGCAACCCGCGCGTGGCGTCGGTCGAGGACCGCAGCGCCGGGACGGCGACCACGGGCCGGATGTCGTGGTGCGGCTGGAGCCGTTCGGCGCGGAACCGCTCGCCCTCGGTCCAGGCCACCACGAAGCCGCCCAGCAGGCTCGCCGCGGCGTTGTCGGCGTGCCCCTCGAACCCGGCGGCCAGCTGCAGCGCGTCGTCGTCCAGGGCCTTCTCAGCCAGCGCGTACGCCGCCGCGACACCGGTCACGACGGCGGACGCGGACGACCCGAGACCGCGAGCGTGCGGGATGGCGTTGAAACAGCGCAGATGCAGGCCCGGCGGCCGGACGCCGAGGTGCTCGCACGCCCGCCGGAAGGCACGGACGACCAGGTGCGACTCGTCGGTCGGGACGTCCTCCACCCCGCCCGCGCCGACGTCGATCACCTCGATCTTGAGGCCGGCGTCGGTGAGCCGGAGTTCGACCCGGTCGTACAGCGCCAGCGCCAGGCCCAGCGAGTCGAAGCCAGGGCCGAGGTTGGCCGACGACGCCGGGACCTTGACCTCGATCAGCGTCATCGCAGGTCCAGCGCGGCGGCGACGGCGGTCGGGTCGACGGCGAGCGGCTCGACCTCGACGTTGCCCTCCAGCGCCGTGGCCGGGTCCTTCAGGCCGTGTCCGGTGACGGTGCACACGACGGTCGAACCCTTCGGCAGGCGCCCGTCGGCGGCCGTGGCGAGCAGGCCCGCCACGCTGGTCGCCGAAGCGGGCTCGACGAACACGCCTTCCTTGCGGGCGAGCAGCCGGTACGCCTCGAGGATCTTCTCGTCGGTGATCGCCTCGAACAGGCCGGCGGACGCGTTCTTCGCCTTCATCGCGCCGTCCCAGGACGCGGGGCTGCCGATGCGGATCGCGGTCGCGATGGTGTCGGGATCGGCCACCGGCTCGCCGTGCACGAGAGGTGCGGCACCGGCCGCCTGGAAGCCGAACATCCGCGGGGTGTTCTTCACCACACCGTCGCCCGCGTACTCGGAATACCCGGCCCAGTAGGCGGTGATGTTGCCCGCGTTGCCGACCGGCAGGCAGTGGATGTCCGGAGCCCGGCCGAGCACGTCGCAGATCTCGAACGCGGCCGACTTCTGGCCGGCGATGCGCACCGGGTTCACCGAGTTGACCAGGGTCACCGGGTAGTCGATCGCGGTCTTCTGCGCGAGTTCGAGGCAGTCGTCGAAGTTGCCGTCCACCTGCAGGATCCGCGCGCCGTGCTGGACGGCCTGCGCCAGTTTGCCCATCGCGATCTTGCCCTGCGGGACGAGGACCGCGCAGGTGAGCCCGGCGCGGGCCGCGTACGCCGCGGCCGACGCCGAGGTGTTCCCGGTGGAGGCGCAGATGACCGCCTGGAGCCCGCTGGCGAGCGCGTGCGTGATGGCCACGGTCATCCCGCGGTCCTTGAACGACCCGGTCGGGTTCACGCCCTCGACCTTGAGGTAGACCTCGCACCCGGTGAGTTCGGAAAGGTGCGGGGCGGGCAGCAGCGGCGTGTTGCCTTCGCCGAGCGTGATCACCTTCGCGCCGGAAGGGACCGGGATCCGGTCCGGATAAGCCTGGATGATCCCCGGCCACGGTTGGGAAATCACTGGTCTTCGCCTTCCACCCGCATCACACTGACGACCTGGTTCACCACATCGAGCTGGGCAATGTCGTCCACAGTGGACCGCAATGCCGCGTCCGGCGCCAGGTGGGTGACCACGACCAGGCTGGCCGTGTCGTTCGCGTCGCGCTGCCGCACCGCGGCGATGCTGACGCCGTGCCCGGCGAACGCCTGGGCCACCTGGGCGAGGACGCCCGCTCGATCGGCCACGTCGAGACTGACGTGGTACCGCGTCGGCGTCTGGCCCATCGGCCTGACCGGGAGCGCGGCGTGCGCGGATTCGCGCGGGCCACGTCCGCCGACGACCCGGTTCCGAGCCACCGCGACGAGGTCGCCGAGCACGGCACTCGCGGTCGGCGCGCCACCGGCGCCCTGACCGTAGAACATGAGCTCACCGGCCGCGTCGGCCTCGACGTAGACGGCGTTGTACGCGCCGCCGACCCCGGCGAGCTGGTGGTTGCGCGGGATCATCACCGGATGCACGCGCGCCGAAACGGATTCGGTGCCGTCGTCGGCGGTGACGCGTTCGCAGATGGCGAGCAGTTTCACCGTGCGGCCCAGCACGTTCGCCGCGGCGAGGTCCGACGCGGTGACGTCGGCGATGCCCTCGCGGTGCACGTCGGACGCGGTCACCCGGGTGTGGAACGCGAGCGAGGCGAGGATCGCGGCCTTGGACGCCGCGTCGTACCCGTCGACGTCGGCGGTCGGGTCCGCCTCCGCGTAGCCGAGCCTGCTGGCCTCTTCCAGCGTTTCCGCGTAACCGGCGCCGGTGGAGTCCATCGCGGAGAGGATGTAGTTGGTGGTGCCGTTGACGATGCCCATCACGCGGGTGATGCGGTCTCCGGCCAGCGATTCGCGCAGCGGGCGCAGCAACGGGATCGCCCCGGCCACGGCCGCCTCGAAGTACAGGTCGGCGCCCGCCGCGTCGGCGGCCTCGAACAGCTCCGCGGAATGCTCGGCGAGCAGCGCTTTGTTCGCCGTGACAACGGATTTCCCGGCCTTGAGCGCGTCGAGCAGCCACTCCCGCACCGGCTCGATACCGCCGACCAGCTCGACGACGACGTCGACGTCCGGGGAGGTGACGAGCTTCGTCACGTCGGAGGTGACCAGTTCCGGCGGCAGCTCGGGGTGCTTGTCGGGGCGCCGCACCGCGATCCCGGCCAGCTCCACCCTGGCGCCCGCCCTGGCCGCGAGTTCCTCCGCCTGCTCGGTGAGCAGCCGGACGACCTCGCCGCCGACCGTCCCGCAGCCCAGCAGGGCGACCCTGATCACGCGTTCGTCCACAGTAGACACTTGCTAGACCTCCAGGCGCAGCATGTCGTCCGTCGTCTCCCGCCGCAGCAGCACGCGGGCGCTGCCGTTGCGCACGGCCACCACCGCGGGCCGCGGCTGCCGGTTGTACCCGCTGGCCATCGAGTAGCAGTACGCCCCGGTGGCCGCCACGGCGAGCAGGTCGCCGGGAGCAAGGGTGTCCGGGAGCCAGCAGTCGCGGACGACGATGTCGCCGGACTCACAGTGTTTTCCCACGACCCGGGACAGCGCGGCGGCGGCCTGGCCGTCCCCGTCGTCGTCCGCGGACCGGGATACGAGACGGCAGTCGTACACCGCGTCGTAGAGCGCGGTGCGGATGTTGTCGCTCATGCCGCCGTCGACGCTGACGTAGCGGCGGGCGGCCTTGTCGCCGAGCGAGACGTCCTTGATGGTGCCGACCTCGTACAGCGTGATCGTGCCGGGGCCGGCGATGGCGCGGCCCGGCTCGCCGGCGATCTTCGGCACCGGAAGGCCCGCGTACTCGCATTCCTTGCGGACGATCTCGCGGATCTGCGTGATCATCTGCGCGGGCGGCGGCGGGTTGTCCTTGTCGGTGTAGGCGATACCGAAACCACCGCCGAGGTCGACGATCGACAGCTGGTCGAGCAGCTCGGTGCCGTGCTCCTTGGCGAGTTCGGCCAGCAGGCCGACCACGCGGCGGGCGGCGACCTCGAACCCGTCGGCGTCGAAGATCTGCGAGCCGATGTGGCTGTGCAGGCCGATCAGCTTCAGCGACGGCGCGTTGAGCACGCGGCGCACGGCCTCGGCCGCGTCACCGGAAGCCAGCGAGAAACCGAACTTCTGGTCCTCGTGCGCGGTCGCGATGAATTCGTGCGTATGCGCCTCGACGCCGACGGTCACCCGGATGAGGACGTTCTGCACGACGTCGTGCCGGGCGGCGACGTCGGCCAGCCGCGCGATCTCGTAGTAGGAGTCGACCACGACCGTGCCGACGCCCGCTTCGACGGCGGCTTCCAGCTCGGGCAGCGACTTGTTGTTGCCGTGGAAGGTGATCCGCTCCGCCGGGAAGTCCGCGCGCTGCGCCACGGCGAGCTCGCCACCGCTGCAGACGTCCAGGCTCAGCCCCTGCTCGGCCACCCAGCGGGCGATCTCGATGGAGAGGAACGCCTTGGACGCGTAGTGCACGAGCGCCGGGTCGTCGAACGCCTCGGCGTAGTCGGCGCAGCGGGACTTGAAGTCGGCCTCGTCGACGACGAACAGCGGCGTGCCGTACTTCTCGGCGAGTTCGCGGACGTCGACACCGGCGATGCGGACGACGCCGTCACCGCCGCGGAAAGTGTTGCGGGGCCAGACTTTCGGGTACAGCCTGTCGAGTTCTTCGGGACTCGACGGCGGGAAACCGGAGGCGTCGGCGTGGGGGTAGACGTCGGCGTGGCGGGGGCCCGCGGGGTGAGCCATTCTTCGTTACATCCGTTCCGGAGCAGAGACACCGAGCACGTTGAGGCCGTTCGCCAGCACCTGGCGGGCGGCCTGGCACAGCGCGAGCCGGGCGAACGTGAGGGGGGTGGCCTCCTCGTCGCCCTGGGGAAGAACACGGCCCACGGTGTAGAACTTGTGGTACGCGCCGGCGAGTTCTTCGAGGTACCGGGCGACGCGGTGCGGTTCGCGCAGCTGTGCGGCCCGGCGGAGGACGGTCGGGAATTCGCCGATCGTGCGGATCAGATCGCCCTCGGCGGGCAGCGTAAGCAGGCCGAAGTCCACTTCGCCATCGGATTTCAGGCCAAGGTCGGAAGCGTTGCGCTGCAACGAGGCCAGCCGCGCGTGGGCGTACTGGACGTAGTAGACCGGGTTGTCGTTGGAGTGCTTGCGAAGCAGGTCGAGGTCGATGTCCAAAGTGGAATCGACCGAGTAGCGGATCAGCTCGTAGCGGGCCGCGTCGACGCCGACGGTGCCGACCAGGTCCTCCATGGTGATCACGGTGCCGGCGCGCTTGCTCATCCGGACCGGTTTGCCCTCGGAGACCAGGTTGACCATCTGGCCGATCAGCACCTCCACGACGGCCGGGTCGTCACCGAAGGCGGCCGCGGCGGCCTTGAGGCGGGCGATGTAGCCGTGGTGGTCCGCGCCGAGCATGTAGATGCAGAGGTCGAAGCCGCGTTTGCGCTTGTCCTGGAAGTAGGCGAGGTCACCGGCGATGTAGGCCGGGTTGCCGTCCTTCTTGATGACGACGCGGTCCTTGTCGTCGCCGTGCTCCTTGGACTTGAGCCACCAGGCGCCGTCTTCGAAGTACAGGTTCCCGGAGTCCTTCAGCTGCTGGACCGAGGACGACACCGCGCCGGACTCGTGCAGCGAGTTCTCGTGGAAGTAGACGTCGAAATCGGTGCCGAAATCGTGCAGGCTCTGCTTGATCTCGGTGAACATCAGCTCGATGCCGACCCGGCGGAAGGTCTCGGCCCGCTCGTCTTCGGGCAGCGAGAGCGCGCTCGGCTCCTGGCGGATGACCTCGGCGGCGATGTCGTTGATGTAGCCGCCCGCGTAGCCGTCCTCGGGGGCGGGCTCGCCCTTGGCGGCGGCGATCAGGGACCGCACGAAGCGGTCGATCTGCGCGCCGTGGTCGTTGAAGTAGTACTCGCGGGTGACCTGGCCGCCCTGCGCGGACAGCACGCGGCCCAGCGCGTCACCGACCGCGGCCCAGCGGGTGCCGCCGAGGTGGATCGGGCCGGTCGGGTTCGCCGAGACGAATTCCAGGTTGATCTTGACGCCCGCCAGCGCGTCGCCGAGGCCGTACTTCTCGCCGGCGTCGAGCACCTGCTGGACGATCTGGCCCTGCGCGTCGGCGGCGAGCCGCAGGTTGAGGAAGCCCGGCCCGGCGACCTCGGCCGAGTCGATGCCGTCGGTGGCCGAGAGCGCCTCGGCCAGCGCGTCGGCGAAGTCACGGGGCTTCATCCCGGCCTTCTTGGCCACCTGCAGCGCCAGGTTGGTCGCGTAATCGCCGTGCTCGGGGTTGCGGGGACGTTCGATCGTCACCTTCTCCGGCAGCACGGAATCGTCGAGGCCGCGCGCGGTGAGAACCTGCACGGCGGAGTTACGGACCAGGTCGGCGAGAGCTGCGGGAGTCACTCGCGGAATTCTAGGTGTGACCTGGTCCGGGCTTCGCAGCGACCGCCGGAAGGTGTGAGCCAAGCCGGTGATCTTCCGGCTGTTCACGGTGATCAGACGCGCGGTCTCTACACTGGCCCGCGCAGGGACCACCCCCTTTGGAGAACGCAGGAGCCATGGCTAACGGGACAACCAGAAAAAAGGGCGCGTCGTCGAAGAACGCCATGAAGGCCGCCCGTAGTTCCGTCGTGTCCAAGAAGGGCACGCCCTGGGGCACGATCATCGCCGTCGTGGCGATCGTCGCCCTGGCGGCCTCGGTGGTCACCTATTACATGATCGCTTCCGCGCCGAAGCGCGATCAGAAGACCCGCGAAGAGGCCGCGGCCGCCTTCGCCCCCTCGCAGCAGGACCCGGACCCGTCCAAGCGCATCCCCGGCGTGACCACGGCCACCTACGAGGGCTCCGTGCACGTCACGGCCGCCGAGCGGGTCGCCTACGACAAGACCCCGCCCTTCGGTGGTCCGCACGACCAGGCCTGGGCCGCGTGCAACGGCGTCGTCTACGAAAAGGCCGTCCGCAACGAGAACATGGTCCACGGTCTCGAGCACGGCGCGGTCTGGATCGCCTACAACCCGGCGCAGATCACCGGCGAGGCGCTGGACCTGCTGAAGGTGCGCGTCGAGGGCAAGCCGTACATGGTGATGTCGCCGTACCCGAACCTGGACAAGCCGATCTCCGTGCAGTCCTGGGGCCACCAGCTGAAGCTGGACTCCGCCTCCGACGAGCGGATCGACCAGTTCGTCGCCGCGCTGCGCACCAACCCGTTCGGCGCGTACCCCGAGCGTGACGCCACCTGCGACGCGCAGATCGAGCCGGGCGACTTCGACCCGACGCCGCCGGGTCCGGACGCGAAGCCGATGGACTACAAGGGCACCGCGGGTACGCAGCAGGACCAGCCCGGCGCCGGACAGAGCGGCGTGCCTTCCGTGCCCGCCACCCAGCCCTCGGCGCCCGCGAGCAACTAGTGAGCCAAGTGGACCCCGATCTCCAGTACGTCGACGAACCGGACGACACCTCGCGGTCGACCAAGAGCCGATGGCTGGTGATCGGGGCCGCCCTGGTCGTCATGCTGATCGTCGGCTTCGGCCTCGGCGCGCTGACGACCAGGCTGATCGACTCCGAGCCGGAGCAGAAGACGCCGGGCGCGGGCTCGGTCGAGGTCGGCTTCGCGCAGGACATGTCGGTGCACCACCTCCAGGCCGTCACCATGGCGGGCTGGGCGCGGGACCACACGACCGATCCGGCGATCAAGACCCTCGCGTTCGACATCGAGCGCACGCAGACCGGCCAGGTCGGCCGGATGAAGGGCTGGCTGGGCCTGTGGGGCCAGCCCGAGCAGACGACCGGCGCCTACATGACCTGGATGACCGAGCCGTCCGGCCACGGCGGGCACGGCGGCGCCGACATGAAGGCGTCGAACGGCGCTCCGATGCCGGGGATGGCGACGTCGGCCGAACTGGCCAAACTGCGGTCGCTGACCGGCAAGGAGATGGACGTCTTCTTCCTCCAGCTGATGCTGCGGCACCACCAGGGCGGGACGGCGATGGCCCAGTACGGCCACGACCACACGTCGATCGCGGACGTGAAGTCGCTGACGCAGAGCATGCTGGTCTCGCAGGGCGCCGAGGTCACGCTGATGAAGGGGCTCCTCCAGGAACGCGGTGCGGCGCCCCTTCCCGCCTGACTCTCTTACGCGTTTCGCCCTCTGGATGCGGTAGTTCGCGTTGCCCACTACCGCGTTCAGAGGACTAAACGCGTATGGCGTCAGGCGCCCGGCCGAGGCGGGGTGTGTGGAAATAGGGACGTTGAGTGTCTCTATTCCCGCACACCGCATACCCAGCGTGAGCGGCACCGGCGGCGCGGGACTCCCTCTTATGCATTTCGTCCTCTGGATGCGGTAGTTCGCGTTGCCAACTACCGCGTCCAGAGGACGAAACGCGTCAGGGGGCTACCAGGAGAGTTCCCGGCAGCGTTGAGCGCATTGGGGCACTTCTATCTGCAGGGTCGCGTGCTCGATGGAGTAGCGGTTCGCCAGGAGGTTCTGGGCCTCGGTCAGCACCTCGGCCTGCTCGACGGCCGGCGAGATGGTGAGGTGCGCCGAAGCGACCTCCATCCCCGAGGTCAGCGTCCAGACGTGCAGGTCGTGGACGTCCTCGACGCCCTTCAGCCCGCCGAGTTCGGCCTGGATCCCGGCGACGTCGACGCCCTTCGGCGCGTGCTGGAACAGGATCCGCAGCGCGCGGCGGGCGAGGGCGTAGGTGCGGGGCAGGACGAAGAGGCCGATCGCGACACCGATGATCGGGTCGGCGTAGCGCCAGCCGGTCAGCAGCGTGATCGCACCGCTCAGCAGCACACCCACGGAGCCGATCAGGTCGGCGAGGACTTCGAGGTACGCGCCGCGGACGTTGATGCTCTCCTCCGCGCCCTTGCGCAGGATCAGGAACGAGGCGATGTTCGCGACGAGACCGGCGGCCGCGGCCAGCAGGACGGGCAGGCCGGGCACGGCGGGCGGGTCGCTGATCCGGCCGATGGCCTCGACCAGGACGTAACCCGCGACGCCGAACAGCAGGATGGCGTTGGCCAGTGCCGCGAGCACTTCGGCCCGGTAGAAGCCGAACGTGCGGGTCAGCGTCGGGCCGCTGCGCCGGGCGAGCAGGATGGCCGCCAGCGCCATGCCGACACCGAGGACGTCGGTGAACATGTGCGCGGCGTCGGAGATCAGCGCGAGCGAGCCGGTGGCGAACCCGACGACGAACTCCATGACCATGAAGCCGGCGCCGATGACCAGCGCGATCGTCAGGCTCTTGAGGTAGCGGCCTGACGCGCTCGACGGCGAGGCCGTTCCATGCCCGTGCCCGTGACCCATTGCTCCGCCTCTCGTGAAGTCGACAGGCCGAATATATTGTCACATGCGCATATGTGCAATACAGGTGAGCCTAAGTTCACCATGTCCTAAGCCACACAAGGAAGCCATCCCCCAGGAGGGCCTTCCCGAAACCTGGAATCGCCACGCACCGCTACCGAAGCGAGCGGAAGAACCCCCGCAACTGGCCGACGAAGACGTCCGGCCGCTCGAAGGCGGCGAAGTGGCCGCCCGCGGGCAGCACCTCGTACCAGCGAAGATCGGTGTAGCGCAGCTCCGCCCAGCGCCGCGAGGGCCGGATGATCTCGCGCGGGAAGATCGAGATACCCGAAGGAACTTCAACGACCGAGACGTCCCGCGCCTTGCCCTCCCAGTAGATCCGCGCCGACGAGGCCGCCGTCGCGGTGAACCAGTAGACGGAGATCGCGTCGAGCATCTGCCGCCACGACAGCGCGGTCTCCGGCGAGCCGTCGTTGTCGGTCCACTCCCAGAACTTCTCCGCGATCCACGCCGCCTGCGCGGCGGGCGAGTCGGTGAGGCCGTAACCGAGCGTCTGCGGCCGCGTGGCCTGCTGCTGCGCGTACGCCGACCCGACCTCGCGGAACCGCGCCAGGTCGCTGAGCGCCGCCTTCTCCTCGGCCGTCGGTTCACCGAGAACGGCCTCGTCGTACGGGACACCCGCCATGTTCACGTGGACGCCGATCAGCCGCTCCGGCGCGATCTTGGCGAGCATGTTCGTCACCCCGGCGCCCCAGTCACCGCCCTGAGCGGCGTAGCGCTGGTAGCCGAGCCGGCCCATCAGCTCGTCCCAGGCCCGGGCGATGCGCTCGACGTTCCATCCCGTCGACGACGGCTTGTCACTCCAGCCGAACCCCGGCAGCGACGGCGCCACGACGTGGAACGCGTCCGCCGAATCGCCTCCGTGGGCGGCGGGATCGGTCAGCGGCCCGAGCACGTCGAGGAACTCCACGACCGATCCCGGCCAGCCGTGCGTGAGCACGAGCGGCGTCGCATCCGGCTCCGGCGAACGAACGTGCAGGAAGTGGATCCCGAGACCGTCCACAGTGGTCTTGAAACCCGGGAAAGCGTTGACACGCTCAGCCAAACCGAAGTCGTAGTCCTCCGCCCAGTACCGGCAGAGCTCCCGCGCGAACTCCAGCGGAACCCCCTGCTCCCAGCCGTCCACGGTGGCCGGCTCGGGCCAGCGCGTGGCGCGCAGCCGGGTGCGCAGGTCGGCGATGGCGGATTCGGCGATCCGCACTTCGAACGGCTCGATCATCGGGCCTCCCAGTTCGTCGATGACACCGACGCTACGCATTTCCGATGCGCACCGCCGTCGTCCGGCTCCGAACCAGGATCAGCAGGCTCCTCGATCCGCCGCACCGGCATCGGCCGGCTGGAAGGCCTGGTCAAAGACACACAGGACACGTTCCTCGCGCCGCTGGACCGCGCCGAACGGGAGCAATCGACCAGCCCGCCGGCCCACGTGGTCGAGCACCACACCCCTTAACGACCACCACTCGTGAGACCCTGCGGGGACATGCGCTAAGCTTCCAACGTCGCCCAGGCGGCAACGCCCTCGTAGCTCAGGGGATAGAGCACTGCCCTCCGGAGGCAGGTGTCGCAGGTTCGAATCCTGCCGAGGGCACACAGATCGACCATACGGTTCAGCTGCACGTTCGTTCCATCGTTGCCGGGCGAGAGCCGCTAGGCGCCTTCTTCGTGATGACGGGTGCCCCATCCCTCGAAGAGAGCCGAAGCCAGCCAGTGACGGCTTTCAAAGGCCATATGCTCCGCTGTGACGCCACAACCCCCATCGGACGGCCGCTTCGGGTCCGCTCCTCGCGCGAGCAGGTAAGCCGTGACATCCACGTGTAGTGGCTCCCCCGTCTGCGTGTGACTGTCGATCTCGACGTCGATGGCATGGTGCAACAACGTAAGCCCACCATGCTCTTCATTGATGTCAGCGCCGTCATCGAGGAGTTCACGAAGCAGCGGAAGATCACCCATCTCGACTGCCTGATGAGCAGGGCTCAAGTCATTCATCAAGGCTGATCCCCTTATCAAGTCCAGGTCCGTCCGACAGAGCATCGACGTACGTCGGATCAGCTTTGACGAAAGCGTCTCGAACCACATCGAACACTATTCCAACGTGCGCGAAAGAGCTTCCAAGCCTATCCCCCACGGGCCGGTATCGTGGACGAGGACCGTAAGTGCGCAGGGTATGGACGGTGAGTTGCCGACGCGTTGTCCGGTTCGCGCACGACGACGCCTCCACGAGGTAACGTGCGCAACCCTGAGCAACTGACGGACGCGACAGTTTCTTAAAACGCGGGGATCGACGGCATCAGACGACGGAGCGGATCACCGGCCTCCTTCACATCCGCGCCTTCAGTACATCGATCTCACAGCCCGGCGCGGCCGGATCGAAGCCGTGCTCGATCAGCCAGCGGACCGCTCGCAGGCTTCGCAACGACCACCACGCGTGGATGACGTCGAGGTCCACGTCGGTGCCGTAGCCCGACAGGACGTCTCCGAGCCGGTCCTCGTGTCCGAGGGTCAAGGTCGCGAGGTCGAATAGGGCATCGCCCCGCGCCGCCTCGGACCAGTCGATCACGCCGGTGATCTCGTCACCGTCGGCGAAGACGTGGGCGATCTGCAGATCGCCGTGCGTGAACACCGGCGTCCACGGCCGAAGCGCGGTTTCGGCGATCTGGCGGTTGCGCTCGACCAGTTTCGAGGGCAGGACTTTCTGCGTGATGAGCCATTCGCATTCGTCGTCGAGGTGCGCCGCGACCTCGTCGGGGCTTCGGCCCGGCCATGGCGGCAGCGGCGCGTCGTGCAGCGTCCGCAGGGCGGCGCCCGCCGCGGCCCATGCCTCCGGTGACGCGGTCGACGGACGGCCGAGGCGGCCGAGCGCTTCACCTGGCAGGGCGGCCAGCGCGAGCACGGGCGGCTTTCGCCACAGGACCTCCGGGGTCGGGATCGGCGCCATGGCCATCGCCGCCACTTCCACGTCGGTGCGCGTTTGATCCGCGTCGATCTTCAGGAACACGTCACCGGCGCGCACGGTCGCGCAATCATGGTGGGCGACGACCACCTGAACCTCGTCCACAGCGATCAGTATCGCCGCATACGGCGGGTGGCGGAAATCATCCGACGACCGGGAAAGAATAATCGCGAAGTATTCGCCGGGCCGTCGCCGGAATTCACGTGGACGTATTTCACCGGGCGGTTTATGGGCTTCCCTCCGTCGACAGGTCAAGTCCAGGTTGCGTGGCTTCCGCGCTCCCGTCAAGCGATTTGCTTCCGTTCGGCCGCATGACGACGGACAGTAGCCGAGAACACGAGGCGCCGTCGAACACCCTGGCGACGCCACGATCGCGACTCGCGGACCTTGACAACCACTCGCACCAGCTCGAATATTGAAAAGGTTTGATATTCACCAAGTGTCCTGGGGGCTGGAAGATGTTAAACTGGCATAAGGAGAAAACTGCGGACGGCACGCAGATCCCCGTCGCCAGAAGGGAAGACGAGTGGGTCGCGGTCGGCTCCGACCCGCCGCTCGGCGAGGTCGTCGAGGTCCCGCTCGACGCGTTGTCCGTGCACGACACCGACACACCGCGAGCGGCGGGGGTCGACCCCGCGTACGCACGGGTGCTCGCGGAAACGGATGCCCCGCTGCCGCCGATTCTCGTCCATCGTTCCACGATGCGGGTGATCGACGGAACGCATCGGCTCGAGGCGGCGAAGCTGAAGAACGCCACCGCGATCGACGTCCAGTTCTTCGACGGGGACGAGCAGGCGGCCTTCATCCTCGCCGTGAAGACGAACATCGCGCACGGCCTGCCGCTTTCCCTCGCCGACCGCAAGGCCGCCGCCTGCCGGATCCTCGGCACCCGCCCCCACTGGTCCGACCGGTCGATCGCGGCGGTCACCGGCCTTTCACACAAGACGGTCGGCAAGTTGCGCCGGCGTTCGAGTGGGGAAGTTCCCCAGTCGAACGCCCACGTCGGCCGCGACGGCCGCGTCCGCGCGCTCGATCCGGCGCAGGGCCGCCGTCGTGCCCACGAGCTGCTCACGAGCAACCCTTCCGCTTCGATCCGTGAAATCGCGCGAGGCGCGGGGGTTTCCCTCGCGACCGCGCACGACGTACGGCATCGGCACCTGCAGGGTGAGAAGAGTCCGGGACGCGTCGCCGCCAGGCCGCGCACCCGCCCGGCCGAAGGCGGCGAGCAGACGGGAACGGACACCCAGGCGGCCGTGGAACGGCTCCGCTCGGACCCCACCATCCGGTACACCGAGTCCGGCCGCACCCTGGTTCGCTTGCTGGACGGGCATCTGAACGACCGGGACGAATGGGACCAGGTCGCCAGGAACATCCCCGAACACCGGCTGGAATTGATCTCCGAACTCGCCAGGGCGCGCGCGGAGGATTGGCGGCAGTTCGCGGAACTGCTGAAGAAGCGCAAGCGCTGACCTGACGACGGAGGGGGCTTTCCGCGCACGCGACGCGCGGAAAGCCCCCTTCGCGGCGTTCCACGGTGATCTTTCCTCACATAACCGCGAAGTAATCGACGAAGACCCGCGTCCCGGACTGTTGCGGATCGCGGAGGATTCGGGCGACAATGGTGTCGAATCGCCAGTCCGGACGCCAGATCCGGGCGCACTGGGAGGCGCGACGGCGAGCACACTGGGGTGTTTTCCGCTGTCGTGATCATCGAATGGAACGCCGCTTTCGCATGCGGTGAAATCGCCATCAAGCATTCATCCGGCCGCGCGCTCGTGCGCGGATTCAGCAAAGGGGACACATGAACGCGGAAGACGCGCGGGCGGAATTGCGTCAGCAGATTTTCTCGCTGCTGACCGAGGTCGCGGGCGGTGTTCTGGAGAACCAGACCATCGAAGCGGACACGGAGTTCCCCGAGACGGGGATGAGCTCCATCGAGTACCTGGCGCTCATCGAGAAGATCGAGACGAAGCTCGACGTGTTCATCGACCTCGAAGAGAACGAGGATCTGACCACTGTGGACAAGTTCTGCGACTACCTGCTCGAACAGGTGCCGTCCGCTTGAAGCAGCACGATCTTCCACCTCCGGACAAAGGATTGAGATGAACGCAAAGGCATTCGGCTGCTTCCTGCCTCCCTTTCACGACCCTTCGGTCAGCCCGCACGCGTCGTTGAAGCGCGACATCGAACTGTGCGGCCTCGTCGACGACCTGGGTTTCGACGAGATCTGGCTCGGTGAGCACCATTCCAGCGGCTGGAGCACGCTCAGCTCGCCCGAAATGCTGATGGCGGCGCTGGCCCGCGAAACGCGCCGGATCCGGTTCGCCACGGGAGTGATCCCGCTGCCCTACCACCACCCTTTGCATGTCGCGGAACGGATCACGCTGCTCGATCACCTCACCGCCGGCCGGGCGATCCTGGGCGTCGGCACGGGAACCTACGTCCACGACATGGAAATGATCGGGGTGGACCCGGCGTCGGTTCGCGACCATTTCCGTGCGGCGTTGGGGACCGTGCAAGCTCTTCTCAACGGCGAGACGGTCAACACCACGACGCCGTGGTTCACGGTGAAGAAAGCCGTGCTCCAGCTCCAGCCGCTGAGGGGTCCCGGCACCATCGAGACCGTCGTCGCGTCCTCGCTGAGCCCGGCCGGAATCGAGCTCCTGACCGACACGGCGACGACCCCGACCGTCCACGTGGCACCGCCGTGGGGCGCCATCCGGCCCGGCATGGACCCGGACCCGGTCGGCGCGCTGATCGAGCGCATCGACGCGTACCGGAACAAATCCGCGGGCGGGACACGGATCCGGTGCAACGTCTTCGTCCACATCGCGGACTCTCCCGCCGAAGGTGTCGAAGAACTGCTGGAAGGCTTCTCCGCGCTCCGCCGCGGTCTGTACCGGGGCACGCTGGGCATGCCCATCCCGGATTCGCCGGTCGCGCACCGCAAGACGTTGCAGAACCTCGTCGACACGGGCGGGTTCATCGTCGGCGACGCCGCGACCTGCGCCGCCAGGATCCGCGATCTGGTGGACCGGATCGGCGACCCGGTGTCGCTGAACTTCTTCGTGCCCAGGTGGATTTCGCACCGCGCGACCCTCGACCAGCTGACCGCGCTCGCGCACGAGGTCGTGCCCGCCCTCGTCGGCGGCTACGACGGCACGACCGAATCGCTCCGGCTCACGTCGGAAGAGGCCGCCCGCCAGCTGAAATCCCGGACCGAGCTGGTCGGCAACGGAGGTGACAAATGAGCACCGCGCCGGTGAAACTGGACTTCAGTTCCGACGAGTTCCTGGCCGACCCTTGGCCCATCTACAAGGAGCTCCGGCGGTCGGATCCGGTGCACTGGTCGGCGGCGTTCAACGCCTTCCTGGTCACCAGGTTCGAAGACGTCCAGGCCCTGCTGGCCGACCGCGAAGTCGGCAGCGGGTTCCCGATGCGCAGCAGCCGCCGCCTGTTCGGCCGGACGTTGCTGGACACCGACGGGCCCCGCCACCGCGATCTGCGGAAGCTGTTCATGCCGCTGTTCGCGGGCGCGTCGGTGAAACGGCTGCGCACGGAGATCCTCATCCCCGCGGTGGACCAGGTCCTCGACTCGATCGAGGCCGAAATGGGCGCCAGGGACGAAGTCGACGTCGAGTTCATGGAGCGGGTCGCGGTCGGGGTGCCCTACGCGATGGTCACCCGGTTGTTCGGGTTGCCGCCGGAGGACGCGGCCTGGCTGCGTCCCCGGGTGCTGCCGCTGGCGGGTGCGATCGAGTTCCCGGCCACCTCGCTGGATTCGGCGCTCGCGGCCAAGGCGGAGCTGATCGGCTACCTGAAGGGCAAACTCGCCGACCGCCGCGAGGGCGACCGGATGCCGTTCCTCGATCTCGTGTTCCCGCCGGGTGAACCGCTCGACGAATCCATGCTGGGCACCGCCACGCTCTTCCTGCTCGCCGGCACCGAGACGAGCGTCGCGACCATCGGCAAGATCATGTACGCGGTGCTCGCGCACAATGTCGACCTGTCGGCCCTGGCCGATCAGGAGTACCGGACCCAGGTGGTGCGCGAGACGCTGCGGTGGGAACCGCCGAGCCACACCATCCTCCGATACGCGTCCAGGGATCTGAACCTGCACGGGGTGGACGTCCCGCGCCGGTCCGCGCTCCTGCTGTCGCTGGGCAGCGCCAGCCGCGACGAGAACGCGTTCGAGGACCCGGACTCGTGGCGCCCCGAGCGGACCGACCAGCGGCTGCTGGCGTTCTCGTCCGGCCCGCACACCTGCCTGGGCATCCAGCTGGCGCTGGCGGAGTTCGACACACTGTTCGAGCGGTTGTCGCACCGGTTCGGCGGCGTCCGGCTCAGCGGCTCGCTCGACGGCGTCCGGCCGGGGTTCTGGCGGCTGCGGGAACGCGGCCACATCTTCCGGCGGCCGGATCACCTCCATGTCCGGCTGGAGCGCGAACGCGATGCCTGACGCGCTCACCATTCCCTACGATCTGACGGCCGAACTCGCTGACGAACCCTCCGAATACCAGCGCGCGAAGGTGGTGCTCGCCGCGTTCGCGGTCACCTTGAGCCGGTGGACGGCGGCGAGCGAGGTCGCGATCTCGGTCGCCGGGCGGGTGATCCGGGTCCAGGTCGACGACAAGGCGCGCGTCGAGGACTTCCTGGGCTCGGTCCACCCGGTCGGCGTCGCCGAGGACGGGCCGGTGGATGTCGTGCTCGCCTCCCTGCACGCGGATCTGCGGTCCGGGGAGGCCCGCTTCGTCACCGAGGTGCCCGACGCCGAGCACGGTTTCCTCGCCGACGTCGCCACCGCGGTGGGCGAGCTGGCCTTTCTCGACGGTTCGCTGGAGGACGTGCGCTGCATCGCGCCGGAACGCCGCCGGACCCTCGACGCGCTGGCCGGCGCCGACCTTCTACCGGCGGACATCGAAACCCTGTTCCTGGAGCAGGTGCGGCTTCACCCGGAGCAGGTCGCGGTCCGTGACGCGAGCGCCGAGCTGACCTACGGGCGGCTCGCGCGGGCGGCCGACCGGTACGCGGGCGTCCTGCGTCGCGCCGGGGTCCGGCCCGGTGACACGGTGCTCGTCGCGACCAAGAGGTCGGTCGGGGAGATCGTCGCGTTGCTCGCGATCGTCCGTGCCGGAGCCGCGTACGCGGGGTTCGACGACGACGCGCCGGAAGCCCGGTTGGCGCGGATCATCGGCAAGCTGGCGCCCGCCGCCGCGGTGGTCGACGCCACCACGGCGGACCATCCC
The DNA here is from genome assembly GCF_024628825.1 of Amycolatopsis roodepoortensis. Lineage (NCBI taxonomy): Bacteria > Bacillati > Actinomycetota > Actinomycetes > Pseudonocardiales > Pseudonocardiaceae > Amycolatopsis > Amycolatopsis roodepoortensis. The sequence continues at coordinate 6,855,015 of NZ_CP102415.1, read as the reverse complement.
GTTCTGCGCGGGCTCACCCTGGTCGATACCTGGATCGCCGGCGAGGAAGCCGACGCGGATCCCGAACCGGCTCCCGCCCACGACAATCCACAAAGGACCGCGTACGTCGCGTTCACCTCGGGATCCACCGGTGAACCGAAGGGCGTCGTCGTCCCGCATCGCGCGGTCACGCGGCTCGCGCGGACGACGGAGCTCCAGCCGCGCCCAGGTGACCGTGTCCTGCGGATGGCGCCGCTGGCCTTCGACGCGTCGACGTACGAGATCTGGGTGACCTTGCTCAACGGCGCGACACTGGAGGCCTTTCCCGGACGGCTTCCGACGGTCAGGGCGCTCGAGAAGTTCTTCGTCGAACGGAAGGTCTCCGTCGCCTGGCTGACCGCCAGCCTGTTCCGGCTGGTCGCGAACTCCCGGCCGCAGGCGCTCGCCGGACTCCGCTGGCTGCTGAGCGGAGGCGAGGTCGTACCGCACGACGCGGCGGCGCGGGTGCTCGGGTCCTACCCGGGGCTGGTGCTCACGAACGGCTACGGGCCCACCGAGAACACCACGTTCACGACCACGCACACCGTGCGCGGCAGCGCGGAGATCGACGGCCCCCTGCCCATCGGGAGGCCGATCGCCGGCACGAAGGTCTTCGTGCTCGACCGGAACGCCCGTCTCGTCCCGCCCGGCGGCGTCGGCGAGCTGTACGCGGCCGGAGCGGGCCTGGCCGACGGGTACCTGGACGACGAGACCGAGACGAAGCGGCGCTTCGGCCACTTCTCCCCTGACGTGGACGAACGCCTGTACCGCACGGGAGATCTGGTCCGGCTCGCCCCGGACGGGAACGTGGTCTTCCTCGGCCGCGCGGACAAGCAGGTCAAACTCGACGGGCATCGCATCGAAACCGAGGAGATCGCCACCGTCCTCGCCGGTCACCCCGGTATCCGCGACGCCGTGATCGTCGTTTCCCGGCAGGAGAACCAAAGTCCTCAGCTCGTGGCGGCCATCGTCGTGCGGCCCGGCGAGGACACCGGACCCCGCACCTTGCAGGCGTTCCTGTCGCGGCTGCTCCCGAGCTACGCGTTACCCGCCCTCTGGGTGGTGGTCGACGAGATCCCGCTGACCCGCAACGGGAAAGTCGACGAACAGGCCCTGATCGCGAACGCCCGATGAAGGAGAAATCGATGAGGTTGTCGCTCGGGCAGGAGCGGCTGTGGCTGGTGCAGCAACTCGACCGGACCAGCGCCGCGTACAACATCCCGATCGTCTTCCGGTTCCACCACGGTGTCGACTTCGCCGTGCTCGACCGGGCGCTCGGCGCGCTCGTCGAACGGCATCCGGTGCTGCGCTGGCGGTTCGTCGTGGACGAGTCCGGGACACCCACCGCCGTGCCTACCCCGGGTTTCCGCATCCCGGTGGCCCGGCGCACCGCGGCCGACGACGACTGGCGGAAGCACACGGCCGATCTGGTCAGCGAGCCGTTCGACCTCGCGGCGGCGCCGCCCATCCGCGCGATGGTCGTCGAATGCGCCGACGGCTCGGCGGTGTTGTGCGTGGTGAACCACCACATCATCACCGACGGGCGGTCCATCCAGATCGTGACCGAGGACGTCGTCAAGCTGTACCGTTCGGAGACTCCAGCGCCGCTGGAGGTGACTTACGAGGAGTACGTCGCGTCGCAGCGCGCGGCCGCCGATTCGGTGGCGGAGCACATCGACTACTGGCGGCGTGAGCTCGACGGATTCGAGCCGCTTCGGCTGCCGGCGGACCGGCCGCGTTCGGGCAACCCCGGCTTCGCGGGCGACCACGTCGATTTCGAATTGCCCGCCGACCTGACGAAAGCCTTCAGTTCCTTCGCGCTGCGGAACCGATGCGCACTGTCCAGTGCCGTGGCCGCGGTGTTCCAGGCCCTGCTGTCCCTCCATTCGGGACAGGAGGACATCACGATCGGCACGGTACTGGCCGGTCGGGACGACCGCAGGTTCGCCGACGTCCTCGGCTTCTTCGTGAACACCGTGGTGCTGCGCGCCCGCATCACGCCGTCGATGTCGTTCCGCGAGCTGCTGAAGGTGACGCGCACCAAGATGGTCGACGCCTACGCCCATCAGCAGGCGCCGTTCGACCAGGTGGTCGCGGAAGTCCGGCCGGAACGGGACGCCGGGCGCAACGCGATCTTCGACGTCGTGGTCGTCCACAACGGCGAGATCCCCGCCGACGGCGAAGACGAGATCTCCAGCGTGCCATGGGCCGGGGTGGCGACCCGGTTCGATCTGGAACTGGTCACCCATGTGCAGGACGGGAAGTTGCACGGCTCTCTGGTGTTCCGCACCAGCCTTTTCGACCGCTCCACCGCCACCCGGCTCGTCGGCAGGCTCGTCCGGCTGGTCGAACACATGCTGGAGCACCCCGACGAGCCGCTTTTCGAGGCATTGCGCGGGCAGCTCGACTACTGGCGCAAGAAACTCGACGGCCTGCCCGCGGCGCTGGAGCTGCCGACGGACCGCGCACGCCCGCCGGTGGCGTCCTATCGCGGCGGCTCGCTCTCCTTCCCCGTGGATCCGGATGTCCGTGAAGCGGGCCGCCGTCATGACGCCACCCTGTTCATGACGTTGCTGGCGGCCTTCGACGTCGTACTGTCCCGCTACGCCCGCACCACCGACGTCACGGTCGGTGTTCCCGCGCCCGAGGCGAAGATGCTGGTGCTGCGCAACGACCTTTCCGGCGATCCCACCTTCGCGGAGCTGCTCGGCCGCGTGCGGGAGACCACGCTCGGCGCGTACGCGAACCAGGACGTCCCCTTCGAGCGTCTCGTCGAGGAATTCGCGCCGCGACAGGACTTCAGCCGCAATCCTCTAGCCCAGGTCGTGCTCCGGGTGGTGGACGAGCCGTTGTCGGCCGTCGCACCGGCCGGGAGCCGCTCGGAACCGTTCGATCTCGAATGCCTCGTGTCGGACCGGGCCGGAGTGCTGGAGGCGCGGATCGACTACAACGCCGAAGTGTTCGACCAGGTCACGATCGAACGCTTCGTCCGGCACTTCCGGCGGCTGCTCGCGTCCGCCGTGGCCGAGCCCGAACGGCCGCTTTCCGCTTGGCCGATGATGGGCGATTCCGAGGTCCGCCTGCTGACCGAGGACTGGAACGCCACGACCGCGGAGCTGCCCTCCCCGGCGACGGTGCCCACGGTGTTCGCCGCACAGGTGCGCGACCGTCCACAAGCGACAGCGCTGGTCCGCGGCGACGATTCCGTGACGTACGAGGAACTCGACGTCCGGTCCAACCGGCTCGCGCACCGGCTGCGCACGCTGGGCGCCGGACCGGGGACCGTCATCGGGGTCTGCCTGCCGCGCTCCCCCGGCCTGATCACCGCGTTGCTCGCGATCCTCAAGACCGGCGCCGCCTATCTGCCGATCGACCCGGAGTATCCCGAGGAGCGCCAACGGCTCCTGCTCGCCGACGGCCGGGCGCGGTTGGTGATCACGACCGATCTGATCGCCGATCCCACGCTCGACCAGGAACCATCGGCCGCCCTCGAGACCGAGGTAGGCCCGCGCGACCTGGCCTATGTCATCTACACCTCCGGCTCGACCGGCCGTCCCAAAGGCGTCGAGATCGAGCACCGGTCGATCATCCGGCTGGTCACCGGGCTGCCGGACGGCATCCTCGGCCCGGACGAGGTGGTGCTGCACGCGTCGGCGATCTCCTTCGACGCGGCCACCTTCGAGATCTGGGGCGCTCTGCTCACCGGAGCGACCTGCGTCGTCTCCACCGAACGAGTGCTCACCGCCCGGCCGCTCGCGGACGCGATCACCCGGCACCGGATCAGCACGGCGTGGCTGACCTCGTCGTTGTTCAACCACATCGTCGACGAGGACACCGCGGCGCTGACCGGGCTCCGGAATCTGCTCGTCGGCGGTGAAGCGCTGTCCGTCACCCATGTCCGCCGTGCCGTCGCCGCGCTGCCCGGCACGAAGTTCTTCAACGGATACGGCCCCACCGAGTCCACGACGTTCGCCACGTGTCACCCGATCACCGCCCCTGTTCCCGAGAACGCCAAGGGAATCCCGATCGGCCGTCCGCTCGGGAACACGCGGGTCTACGTCCTCGACGAGCGTGGCGGGCTCACGCCGACCGGGGTGCCGGGCGAACTCCACGTGGCGGGCCCCGGTGTCGCCCGGGGCTATCGGGGACAGCCGGAACTCACCGAGGAACAGTTCGTCCCCCACCACGAGCCGACCGGTGAGCGGCTCTACCGGACCGGGGACGTCGTGCGGTACAACGCCGACGGCGATCTCGAGTATCTCGGCCGCGTCGACGACCAGGTCAAGATCCGCGGCTTCCGCGTCGAACCCCGCGAGATCGAAGCCGCGCTGCTGGCCCGGCCGGAGATCACCCAGGCCGCCGTCGTCGCCCGTGAGGACGGCTCGGGTCAGAAGCGGCTCGTCGCCTATCTCAAGGGCAACGTCGACGACACCGCTCTGCGTGCGGAGCTGCGCCGGGAGCTGCCGGAGTACCTGGTGCCCTCTGCGTTCGTGTCGCTTCCCGAACTCCCGTTGACCATCAACGGGAAACTGGACGTCCGGGCGCTGCCGGAACCCGGAGACGGCACCCGTGCGGACGAGGCCGCCCCGCCGCGAAACCCGACCGAGGAGAAGCTGGCGGCGATCTGGGCGCAGGTCCTCGGCCGTGAAACCGTCGGCAGGGACGAGAGCTTCTTCGACGTCGGCGGGCATTCCCTGAAGGCCGCGCAACTCGCGGTCCGGATCGGGGAGACCCTGCGGATCGACCTGCCACTGCGGACGCTGTTCGAGCGGCCCACGATCGCGAAGCTGGCCGAAGAGATCAACGGCGACCGGCGGACCACCGTGCGTTCGTTCGATCCGCCGGCACTGTTGCGCGGTGTCCTCCCGGAGTCGTTGCCACCGCGGGGATCCGGTGCCGTGTCGGAAATACTGCTCACCGGTGCCACCGGATTCGTCGGGGCGTACCTGGTCCGCGAGCTGCTGGCGCGCGAGAACGTGCGGGTGCACTGCCTCGTCCGTGCCGCCGACGAACGGTCTGGATGGCGGCGGCTGCGCGAAAACCTGGACCGCTACGGCCTGCGGGACGACGTCGACGAGAAGCGGATCAGCGTGATCCCCGGCGATCTCGCGGTACCCGGACTCGGGCTGACCGACACGGTGTTCGCGCGGCTCGCGGGCGAAATCGACCTGATCTGCCACAACGGCGCCTGGGTCGACGCGCTCTCCAGCTACGAACAACTCGAAGGCGCCAACGTGGGCGGCACCCGCGAGCTGATCCGGCTGGCGGCCACCACCCGGCTCAAGCGGCTGCAGTTCGTGTCGACCATTTCCGCCGGTGAGGAGAACGGCTCCCGCAGCGGATACGCGGAGACCAAGGCGCATGCGGAGCAGCTGGTCATCACCGCGTACGAGCGCGGGATACCGGCGGAGATCTGCCGTCTGCCCCGGATCGTCGGGGATTCGAGGACCGGGCAGGGGAACACGCGGGACATCATGCTGCGGGTGCTGCGGAACATCCTCGAACTCGGCGCCGCGCCCGACACCGAGATCGAGGAACCGTGGATCGCGGTCGACGAGACGGCGGGCGCGCTCGCCCGGCTCGGCCTGGACCGGCGGCCGGACGGCGGCCGGTTCGTGCTGGCGGGCGAACGGCCGATGCGGCTGACGTACCTGGTCGAGCTCCTGCGGAACGCCGGTACCGACATCGGCACCCTGCCCGTGGCGGATTGGCTCTCCGCTCTCGAAGCCCATTCCCCCGAGGAACACGCCATCCTCAAGCTGCTCTTCGGCTCCACTTCGTCGAGCGGCCGCCCGAGCAGCGAATTCGAGCCCGTCGTCGTGCCGAGCCCCGACGACGGCGCGCTGCTCCGTTACGTCGACCGAATGCTCGTCCGGACCACTGCTGAAGGGCTGTCGCGAAAATGACCCGTGAGAACCGGCCGGCCCTGTACCGGTCCATGAAACTGATCCGCGAGTTCGAAGAGCGCTGCCTGGCGATGGCCATCGCCGGGGAGATCGACGGCGGGATCCACCCGTACATCGGGCAGGAGGCCGTCGCGGTGGGCATCTGCGCGAACCTGACCGGACGCGACGGCATCACCAGCACCCATCGGGGCCACGGTCACGTGCTGGCGAAGGGCGCGGAACCGCGCCGCCTGCTCGCCGAACTCCTCGGCACCCTCGAAGGGTTCAACAAGGGCCGCGGCGGATCGATGCACGCGGCGGACATGAAGCTGGGCATCCTGGGCGCCAACGGAATCGTGGGCGCGGGCGGCGCGATCGCCTCCGGCGCCGCGTGGGCGGCCAAAGCCCGCGGCGATTCCGACGTCGTCGTCAGCTTCTTCGGCGACGGGGCGATGAGCCAGGGTGTCCTGCTGGAAGCCTTCAACCTGGCCGCGATCTGGTCGCTGCCGGTGCTGTTCGTCTGCGAGAACAACCAGTACGCGACGAGCCTCAAACTCGAAGCGGGGCTGGCGGGGGGCGCGGTCCGGCGCGCCGAAGGCTTCGGGCTGGTTTCACGCAGCGTCGACGGCATGGACGTCGAAGCGGTGGAGAGCGCCGCGGCCGAACTGCTCGAAGGGGTTCGCGCGGGGCGGGGTCCGGCGTTCCTGGAATGCCGGACGTACCGGTTCTTCGGGCACCATTCCGTGCTCGAACTCCTCGGGGTCGAGTTCCGCGACCCCGACGAGGTCGCCCTTTGGCGCACGAAGGACCCGATCCCGCTACTGGGCGATCAGCTCGGCGAAGACGTCGTCGCCGGGATCGACGCGGCTGTCAAGGAAACCATCGACGAGGCGGTCGAGTTCGCGAAGAACGCCCCGTCGCCCGACCCGAAGGACGCACTCATGTATCTGTACGCGGGAGCCACCGCCGTCCGGCCGGGGGTGAGCCTGTGAGCGGGCTGCCTTCGCCGGAGAACTTCGGCTACATGCACGCGATGAACCGTGCCCTGCACGCCGAGATGGCTGCCGACGAGGACGTCTTCCTGCTCGGCGAGGACGTCGGCGTCGGGGCGAGCGGGGTCACTTCGGGGCTGCTGCCCCGGTTCGGCCCGGAGCGGGTGCTGGACACCCCGCTGTCCGAACAGGCCTTCACCAGTTTCGGGACCGGTGCGGCGATGGCGGGCAGGAAACCGGTGATCGAGTTCCAGATCTCCTCGCTGATCTACCTGGTCTTCGAACAGATCGTGAACCAGGCCCACAAGTTCTCCCTGATGACCGGTGGGCAGGTCCGGATCCCGGTCACCTATCTCGTGTCCGGATCGGGTTCGCGGTTCGGCTGGGCGGGCCAGCATTCGGACAACCCGTACAGCCTGCTCGCACACGCGGGGATCAAGACCGTCGTCCCGGGTCTGGCCGCCGACGCGTACGGGCTGCTGCGGGCGGCGATCCAGGATCCGGATCCGGTGGCCGTGTTCGCTCCCTCTCCGCTGCTGGGCGCGACGGACGTCTCGTACGCGGGCGAAGAGGACATCGTGCCGCTGGGGCAGGCGAACGTCGTCCGGGAAGGCGGCGACCTGACGGTCGTGGCGGTGGGCCAGCACGTCGGTACGGCGATCGAGGTCGCCGAGAGCCTCGCGGACCGGGTCGACATCGAGATCGTCGACCCGCGCACGGTGTACCCCTTCGATTGGGAGTGCCTGCGCAAGTCGGTCGACAAGACCGGGCGGCTGATCGTGATCGACGACTCGAACCGCATGTGCGGGCTGGGCGCGGAGATCGTCGCGACCGCGGCCGAGGAGTTCGATCTGGTGGCACCCCCGAGGCGGGTCTGCCGCCCGGACGGCACCGTGATCCCGTACGCCCTCGCCCTCGACAAGGCCCTGGTGCCCGGGGCGGCGGAACTGACGGCCGCCGTCGACGCGGTACTGCGGTAGGAGGACCCATGGAAACCTCGGATCGTTACCGGCGGACCCAGGACGCCTTCGACGCCGTGCTCGCCACCGTGCGGCCGGACCAGTGGGACGCGGCCTCGGCGTGCGAACACTGGACGGTGCGCGACGTGACCGGGCACGTCATCTGGGGACTGGAGGTGCTGCGCCATCACGCGTCGGGCCGGGAGTTCACGGTGGAGAACGGGCCCGCGGGTTCGGCGAAGCCCGGCGAGCTGGCCGGTGAAGACCCGCTGGCCGCGTGGCGCGCGGCCAGGGAAGCGGCCGATGCCGCCGTCACCGGCGAGCTGCTCGTCCGACCCGCTCCCGCGTGGTACGTCGCCAACCGTCCTGATGCGACGGTCACGGACTACCTGGCGCTGCTGACGTTCGACACGCTGGTGCACACCTGGGACATCGGTTCCGCGCTCGGGCAGGACGTGCGCATGGATCCGGACATCGTCGCGCCGTCGTTCTCGCTGGCCCGGCTGATCATCAGCCGCACGCCGGGCACCTTCGGACCGCGGGTGAAACCGCCCGCGGACGCCGGCCCGCAGGAGCGGTTCCTGGCCTTCCTCGGCCGCTCGGCCTGAGCCCGGCGTTTCGCACGTGGCGATGGCGAGCCTTCGGTCCAGGTGGTCGTGAGTGGCGTTTCGGGTTCTAACCCGAAACGCCACTCACGACCAGCCGCACCGACTCGCTTCACCTTCGCCTTGACGCCCACGGCGCGATCGCTATAGGTTCTAACTATAGCGACAAGCGCTAACGCATCGAAGGGGAAGTGTCATGTTCCGCACCGCACGCCGCCGGATCACCAGCCGCGCCGCCCTGCTCACGCTCCCGCTGGCCCTCGCCGGCGTCCTCGGCGCCACGGCGCCCGCCCAGGCGGCTCCCGACCACCACACCAAGCCGGCTTCGCTCACCTGCCAAGGCAAAGGCATCGACCGATCCGCCAAGGTGCACTACCGGACCGAGATCTTCGTCAAGGCACCGATACGCACCATCTGGAACCTGCAGACCGACGTGGAGGCCTGGCCGTCCTGGCAGAACCCCGCCATCCCCGTCACCATGAAACGCCTGGACGACGGCCCGTTGCGTAAGCATTCCCGCTTCCAGTGGACCATTCCCGTCCCGCCCGGTATGCCCTACCCGCCCGGTGACGTGACCATCGTTTCCACCGTCCGGCAACTCCAGCCCGGCAAATGCCTCCGCTGGACCGGGCCCCTCGACGGCCCCGGCGGCATGCACATCGACGGCGTCCACGTCTGGAACTTCGTCAAGGTCGCCGGCGGCGTCATCGTGCGCACCGAGGAGAGCCACACCGGCCCGCAGGTCGACAAGGACGTGCCCGGCTCCACCGCGATGCTCGGGCAGGGCCTCGAAATCTGGCTGAAGGACCTGAAGAAGGCCGCCGAAAGCCGGAACCAATAAGCTCCTCGCATGGAGATCATCGGGCCCGCCGACGCGCTTCCCGGACACCGGGTCCGGCGGGTCGCGGTGGCGGGCCCCGCGGGATCCGGCAAATCGACGCTGGCGCGAACCCTGTGTGAACGCATGGGGATCCCGTTCGTCGAATTCGAGTCCTTCTTCCACGCGCCGGGCTGGACGGTGCGGGAGACCTGGCAGGCCGACGTCCTGGAATTCGTGGCCGGTGACGAATGGGCCATCGAATGGCAGGGCGAAGAGGTCCGGGAACGGATGACCGAGCGGCTGGACGTCCTGGTCTGGCTCGATCATCCGCGCGCCATGACCGTGGCGCGCACGATCGTGCGGACACTGAAGCGCCGCGTGGGGCGCGGTTCGAAGATCGCCGGCGGCAACGTCGAGGGCCCGCTGCGCACGTTCTTCACCGATCGCGATCACATCGTCAAGCTCGCCTGGCGCTACCACCCGATGATCCGGGCACGCGTGCGCAAGGTCATCGCCGAGAACCGGTATCCGGACCTCGTCGTCGTCCGGCTGCGTGGTCAGCGCCAGGTCGATCGCTGGCTCGACGGGCCGTTCGCCCGGAACCTCCGCTACGGCGCCGGCAGGTGACTGTCCGATGAGGACAGCGGGCGGCTGCCCCGAACCGCCACCCCCCGCGGACCTTTCGGGCAGTCCTTGATCACCGGGGTTGTCCCGGTACGCGCCCGGTGGTAACGATACGGGCGGGCCGGGACGGCCGGTCCACCCTCCGTGCTGGGAAGCCGAGGGTGTTCCGCCTCGTCGACCTCGTATTTCCGCCGATCGTGTTCCCATCCCAACCAGGCCAAGGCGACGCATGCAACCCAATTTCGACGCAGGTGAGGACTTCGCGCTCCTTTTGGAGCGAGAGGCCAAGAAACTCGAGGAAAAAGCCCAAGCCCTGACGGCCGCGTTCACCGCCTCGGCGTCCACGGTGACCTCTCCCGACGGCTCGGTGACGGTGACGGTCGAGGCCAACGGCTCGTTGAGCGCCATCGAGTTCGGCAACCGGGCCACCTCGCTGGGACCGGCCCGGCTCTCTTCTCTGGTCATGCAGACGGTGCGCACGGCCCAGCGCAGGACCGTCGAGAAGGTCACCGAGTCCTACACCGAGATCAACGGTGAAGACGAGGCCGCGCAACTGGTCCGCACCTTCCTGCCGAAGGTGGAGGACGAGGAGACCGCGCCGGGCGACCCGGAACAGGACAAGTGGGCGCCGGAGGCGCACAACGAGCCGCCGCGTCCACAGGCGGGATACCGGCCGCCGCCACCGCAGGCCGGTCCCCCGATGCCGCCGCAGCCCGGCCGTCCCGTGCGGCCGCCGAACCCCCCGGCGCCGCGACCCCGGCGACCGGCCTCCCCCGACGACGACGAGATGAGCCCCTGGTGACCGGATTCGGTGTCAAGACGGAAGCCATGACCGAGTTCGCCGGTCACCTCGACAAACTCGAGGACGCGCTGCGGAAGAGCGCCGACATGGTGGGCAGTTGCGTGGCGGATCCCGGCATCTTCGGCATTTTCGGCGGCCAGATCTACGGCGCCGGCGCGAGCATGCACTGCGGGAAGGCGCGGGACCACCTCAACAAGTACTCGGAGAACGTGCAGGAGTTTTCGGACAGGGTTCGCGAAGCCGCGAAGAAGTACAACGCCAACGAGCAGGAGACCGAGAAGCTGATCACCGACGCCGGCAAGGGGATCGACGAGGTGAAGGTCAAGTGAGCGACGAGTACCACCGCAACGATTTCGGGAACAACACCGGCACGAAGGCCAGCGACTTCAAGGACGAGAAGAACAGCTTCCTCGCGGGCAGCGGCGACACCACGGGCGCGGGCTTCTTCGATTCCGCGTTCTCACTGAAGAAGGCCGTCGACGAAGGGGACAGCCTCAGCATCGGACTGGCCTCGGCGGGGATGGCGATCGAGATCCTCGGCATGGTCGCCGATCCGATCGGATCGCTGCTCACCGCCGGGATCGGCTGGCTGATCGAGCACATCGTCATCTTCCGCTGGCCGTTGGACTTCCTGCTGGGAGACCCGAAGGGCATCGAGGCGGCCAAGACCGCGATCTACAAAGAGGGCGCGGAGGTGCGGGAGTGGGCGAAGGACCACGACGCCGCCACCAAGAAGTTCATGGAGAAGTGGACGGGCGAGTCCGCCGACACCTTCCGGGCCGACATGGAGGGCGTCGCCGCCCAGATCGAGGCGCTCGCCGGGTACATCGAATTCGCGGGCAAGCAGATGGGGATCGCCGGCGCGGTCATCGGCGCCGTCCGCGGCATCGTCCGCGACATCATCGCCATGACGCTGGCAGGCATCCTCAAGGCGGCGATCGTGGCGGTGGCACTGGCGCCGGTCACCTTCGGCGGTTCGATCATCGCGGCGATCACCTCCATCATGAGCACGGTCGCCGTGGCGATCGCCAAGATCGCCAAGCAGATCGCCGACGTCGCCAAGAAGCTCGCCGAGATGCTCAAGATCCTGGCGAAGACCCGCGGCGCGGCCGACGACGTCGTCAAGCTGACCCTCGGCGGCGGCAAGATCACCCTGCCCAAGCCGAAACCCGCTGGTGGCACACCGATGCCCGGTGGCAAGAAGCCGATCGAGGGCCCGCCCCCGAAGCCGGGCGACGGCACTCCGGACGCGACGCCCGACGCTCCGAAGCCCAAACCGGAGAAGCTCAGCGACATACCCCCGAGGGTGGTGCGCGAGAAGCTGGCGAAGGAGTTGGAGGGACATCCCGACGCCGAGAAGATCTTGAAGAGGTACGACTACTGGAACAGCTTCCCGATCGGTGACCTGAAAACGAGGTTCCCGAAGGCGGCGGACGCGCTCGACAAGCTCGAAAAGGGGCTCAAGATCCTCAGCGACCCGACCTACGGCGCGTCGGGCATGGCGGGGAAGACCATCGTCGAGTTGACGAAGGCCATCCCGCCCGCCGTGAAAGAGACACCGCCGGAGGAGAAGGAAGAGCAGTAAGGGGCAGGCGGCCCTGTACCGGTGTTCCGGGACAGGGCCGCCTGTGCTTTCGTTCGGGTCATGACTGAACGGGTGAACATCTCCTCCGGCGGCGACTACGAGACGGTCTTCGGCTACAGCCGGGCGGTACGCGTCGGCGAGCACATCCACGTCTCCGGGACCACGGCGCGGGAACCCGCCCGCTCGGGTGACGCGTACGAGCAGGCCGTGGCCGTGCTTTCGATCATCGAGGCCGCGCTGCGGGACGCCGGCTCGAGCCTGGTCGCGGTGGTCCGCACGGTCACCTACGTCACCGACATCAAGGACGCCGACCTGGTGGCACGGGCACACCGGGAAGCCTTCGGTGACGTGCTGCCCGCGGCCACCATGGTCGAGGTGTCGGCGTTGCTCGACCCGAAGATGAAGGTCGAGATCGAGGCCTACGCCATCGAGAAGTAGCTCAACCGCCGTGATCGTGGCCCGGCATCGGGAGCAGCCGTGACACGCTGTCTTCGGTGCCGGGGGCGACGATGACGAACTGGCCCATCATCCCTTTGTCCTCGTGGCGCAGGATGTGGCAGTGGTACATGTAGGGCGCCGCCGGATCCGCGTGGCGCCCGAATTCGACGGCGAGTTTCACGGTGGCCTGCTTCGGCACGTAGACGGTGTCCTTGGGACCGGCGAGATAGGCGGGCGGCGGCGCACCGTCGATCTCGAGAACGCGGAACGCGACTTCGTGGATGTGGAAGTTGTGCGTGTAGGTCGTGTTGTGGATCTCCCAGATCTCGCGCGCGCCCGCCGGGACGACCTCGTCGATCCGCGTCATGTCCATGTCCCTGCCGTTGATCTCCGAACCGGTCAACGTCATGCGCCGGACGCGGGCTCCCGGCGGCGCCTCGGGCAAGACGGCCGCGGAAAGCCGCTCCGGCAACGGTGACGGGTCGCGTCGCGGTCCCGTCGCGATGATCTTGAGCAGGTCGAAGTCGCCCTCCTCGATGTCCGTCGCCGCCTCGGTCCGCTCGCCGACGCTCCGGAGGACCACCTGCTCGCCGGGAGCGAAGGAGGCGACGATCTCCAGCCGTTCGCCGGGGCTGAGGACCGCCCGCCGGACGGCGACCGGTCCGGGCAGGAGCCCGCCGTCGGTGGCGATCACATGGAATTCGCGCCCATCGGCGAATTCGAGGAAGTAGATCCGGGCGTTCGACGCGTTCAGCACCCGGAACCGGGTCCGGCCGGCGGGCACCTCGACGAACGGATCGAACGTGCCGTTGACCAGGATCGTGTCGCCGATCAACCCGAACGTGCCGCCGAAGTCCTCCACGAGCCGCCCGTCGGAGTCGAGCCGCTTGTCCTGGAGGATCAGAGGGATGTCGTCCACCCCGTATTCCGACGGCAGCCCGGTTGCGGCCGGCTCGGCGTCGACGATCTGGATCATCCCCGCCAGGCCGCGATAGACGTGCCGGGCGGTCTGTTCATGGGGATGCGGGTGGTACCAGCCGGTGGCGGCGGGCTGGTCGACCGTCCACTCCGGACGCCAGGTCGACTCCGGAGCGATCGTCTGGTGTGGACCGCCGTCCATCCGCGCCGGCAGGCGCATCCCGTGCCAGTGCAGCGTGGTCGGCTCGCCGATCCGGTTGGTGACGGCCATCGCCACCCGGTCACCGCGGCGCATCCGCAGCGTCGGACCGAGGTGGTCGGCGTTGATCCCCCAGGTGTCCGCCCGCTTGCCCGGGATCAGTTCGGTGCTTCCCGTGCGGAGGGTGAGCTCGAACCGGCGGATACCGGAGGCGTCCGGGTCCGGCGACAGCAGCGGCGGCACCCGCAGGCGGTTGGCGAACGCTCCCGGCGGATGAGCCGTTCCCGCCGAACAGCCCGCGACACCGGCGGCCACGAGCGCGCCGAGTTTCAAGAAGGAACGTCGGTCCATGGCGTGATGGTCGCGGCGGCGGGGTGCCCGGCGCGTCGGCCGGGAACGGTAGTCCGGGAAATCCGACCGGCGCGGTACGTCATCCCGGTGCGGTAGGCCATTGCCCGTCACGGACGGACGCGCCGCGGGACGGGCTCGGCCAGAGTCGCCACCATGAGAAAACTCGTCACGGCGGCGATCGCCGTCGCCGCCTTCCTGACCGGTTCGCCCGCGCTCGCCGAGCCGGGCGGACTCGACCTCACCGTGACCCCGTCGGGCTTCACCGCGCCGTCCACCACCCGTGCGGGCGTCCTCACCCTGAAGGTGCGGTCGGAAGACCCGGCGGGCGCGTGGGTGGGCCTGGTGCGGCTGCGCCCGGGAGTCGCGCTCGAAACCTATACGCGGCACCTGAAACAGGCGATGTCCGACGATCCCGCGGACGTGATGGCGGGCGGCAGGGCCGTCACCGCCGACGCGGAGATGTTCGGCGGGGTCGCCGTGGCCGCCGTCCCGGCGGCGGCCGATATCGCCGTGTCCCCCGGGGACTACCACCTGGTGGATTTCCGCGACGTCGCCGAGCCGGATTTCCTCTCGCGGATCCGGCCGCTGCGGATCGGCGCCGGGACGACGCCGAACGCGGCCAAGGCGACGGCGGCGATCGTCGCGACCGACAGCGGATTCCTCGCGCCGCCTTCGCTCAAGTCCGGCGCACCGGTGTTCGTGCTCAACGCGTCCGGGCAGTTCACCGAAGCCATGCTGCTTCCGGTGCGGCCGGGGACCAGGCTCACCGATCTCGACGCCTTCTTCGCCCGCACCGGGCCGAGCCCGTTCACCGGCCGCCCGACGGGGGTCGTCCCGCTGTCACCGTGGCGCTCGGCGATACTCACCACGGCGCTCCCTCCCGGCGAGTACGCGCTGGTCACCTGGGTGCGCGACCTGCGCACCGGGGAACCGCTGGCGCTGCGCGGCGCGCGTGCCCTGGTGCGCATTGCCTGACATCACAGAGGTCCTGATGAGCGTGAGACGACCCACGGCGGCCGAGACCGCGGCCGGGATCGGCGTCGCGGCCCTCGTGGCCGTCTCGGCGGTGACGCGGATCGGGCCGAGCGGACCGGAAGGAACGCTCGGCCCGCTCGGTGCCGTCCTGCTCGCACTGCTGGCCGCGCTGCTCACCGCGCGCCGGATGTTCCCGTTCGGCGTGCTGGTGGCGGTCAACGCGGTCGTCGCGGCGTGGTTCGTCCTCGACTTCCCCGGCAGGCTCATCACCGTGGCGGCACTGATCGCCTGCTACACCGTCGCCGCCGAACGCGGCTGGCGGCTCGGCGCGGCGGCCTGGGCGGTCACCGCCGCGGTGTCCACCGTCGTGGTGCACGGAACCCTCGGTGTGACGTGGTTCGACGACCGGGCGGTGAACGCGCTTTCGCTGGAGCTGGCCGCGGTGGCGCTCGGTTCCGCCGTCCACTACCACCGCGCGTACGCCGCGGGCGCACGGGAACGGGCACTGCGAGACCGGTTGCGGGAAACCGAACAACGGCTGGAGATCGCCCGCGAACTGCACGACGTGGTGGGCCACACCATGGTCACGATCAGCGTGCAGGCGGGCGTCGCGACCCATGTGCTGGAACGGAACCCGGAACAGGGCGCGGCCGCGCTGCGCACCATCAAGACGGTCAGCGACGAAGGGCTGGCCGAAGTCCAAGCGTTGCTCGGCATGCTTCGCGTCGACGGAACCGCGGCCGACCGTGGCGGCCTCTCCCGGCTGGAGACCCTGCTGGACGTGACGCGGGCGACCGGTGTCCCGGTGGAACTCGCGGTGGAGGGCGAACGCCGTCCCTTACCGCCGCGGGTGGACCTGGCCGCGTTCCGGATCGTCCAGGAAGCACTGACCAACGCTCGGCGGCACGCGCGGCCGGCGTCGATCCGGGTCCGCCTGCTCTATGGTGACGACGTGCTGGAGATCGGGGTTCGCAACGACGGAGCGGGCGAGAGCGCCCCGTCTCTCACCGGTGGCAACGGGATCTCCGGACTGCGTTCGCGGGCCACCGCCTTGGGCGGGACCCTGCACGCGGCGCGGACCGGTGAGACCTTCGAGGTCACCGCCACGCTGCCGGTGGACCACTGATGCCGATCCGGGTGCTCATCGCCGACGACCAGTCCCTGGTCCGGGCGGGCTTCCGGGTGCTGGTGGAGTCCGAGGACGACATGGAGGTCGTCGGCGAGGCCGGAGACGGCGCCACCGCGGCCGCCCTCGCCGAACGCCTCCGCCCCGACGTGGTCCTGATGGACGTGCAGATGCCCGGCACCGACGGGATCGAAGGCATCCGGCGCATCACCGCGAATCCGGAGCTTTCGGCGGTGCGCGTCCTCATCCTCACCACTTTCGACACCGAGGAGTACGCGGTCGCGGGCATCACCGCGGGCGCGAGCGGTTTCCTGCTCAAGAACACCGCACCCGCCCAGCTCCTGCACGGCATCCGGGTGGTGGCGGGCGGCGAGGAGCTGCTGGCCCCCGGGCTGACCCGAAGGCTGATCGCGCGGCTCGTCACCCCCGCGCCACCGACGGTGAACGACACGGTGTTCGCCGAACTCACCGTCCGGGAACGGGAAGTCGTCGCGCTCGTCGCCGAGGGGCTGAGCAACGCGGAGATCACCGCCCGGTTGTTCATCAGCGTGGCGACGACCAAGACCCACGTCAGCCGCGCGCTGAGCAAACTCGGCGCCCGCGACCGGGCTCAGCTGGTCGCCATGGCCTATCGGCACGGCCTGGTCAGCCCACCCGAGCCCGGCCGGTGAACTAGCCGCGCCCCTCGACGCGGTAGGTCACATGGACCGCGTTCCTTCCGGCGGCCGCACTCATCTGGGTGAGCGACGCGGAATCCGCGCCCTCGAACAGGCGGGTGCCGCCGCCGACCATCTCCGGCACGACATGCAGCCGCAGTTCGTCGACCCAGCCACCGGCGAGCGCCTGCCGGACGACCGAAGCCCCTCCCGCGATCACGACGTCGCGCCCGGCCGCCGTCTCCTTCGCCCGCCGGAGCGCCTCCTCGACACCGGTGACGAAGGAGAACCGGGTCGGTCCCTTCACCAGATCGGGTTCTGAGCGATGAGTGACCACGTACACCGGCATCCCCCAGGTCCCGTCCTCGCCCCACAGCCCGATCCCCACGTCGAACAGCGTCCTGCCGATGACGAACGCCCCGGTGTCCTCGAACATCACCCTGGCCGCCGCCTTGTCGACGTCGTCCGGGTCCTCCATGCTCCACGCGGTGAGCCGCTGTCCCGCGGTCCCGAACGGCGCGTCCACACCGACGCCTTCTCCCGCCACGTACCCGTCCAGCGACGGGCTGATGTCGACGATCGTCTTCCCCACCGGGGCCTCCCTTGTCCGTTTCCCTGATTGTGGGCACGGGGCCGCGCGGTCACATCCGTCCACAGTGGTACATCCGCCCGTACTCCGTGGGGATGACGGCTACCTCCCGAAAGAGCCGACGAGTGCTTCGGGAGCTTCGCGCGTCTCGTAGAGCTTCCAGAAGGCGTCGGCGAAGACGTCCGGATGGATCACCTCGGGCTCGAAGTCCATGGGGCTCGCGGTGAGCGCCTGATGCGGCACGCTGCCCTCGATCAGCGCGCCGACGTTGACGGCTCCGGCGTACACCCCCTTCTCCGCGAGCACGGCGTTCAGGTTGTGGAAGTAGTTCCGAAGCGCGGCCTGCGCCATGCCGACGTTGCCGAGGAAGGGCGCCGGGTACAGGCCGGATTGCCCGGCGGTGAACAGGATCGCGCCGTCGCCGCGCTCGGTCATGGCCGGCAGGACGGCGCGCACGACTGCCACCGCGGAGACCAGGAAACGGTCGAGGACGAGCCGGAGGTTCTCCGGATCCACGTCGAGCACCGGCACGATGCCCTCACCCATGGTCCCGCCGCCGGGGTTGAACGCGACCGCGTCGATCCGGCCGATCGCGCTGACGGCGGACGCGATCTGCGCCGGCTCGTAGACGTCGGCGACGAAACCGTTCGCTTCGATGCCGTCGCGGCCGAGTTCGGCGACGAGCGCGTCGAGGTTCTCGGTGGTGCGCGCGACGAGGGCGATCCGGAAGCCCTCGCGGCCGAAGCGGCGCGCGAGCGAAAGTCCCAGCACCGGTCCGGCGCCGAAGATCGCGAGTGTCTTGGTCATCTGTCCTCCAGAGTTAAGTTGAGGTCTCCCTCAACTTATACCCATAACTTGAGGCCTCCTTCAACTTGACTACGATGCCGTCATGACCAAACCCCTGCGGAAGGACGCCCAGCGCAACCGTGACCTGCTGGTCGAGGCCGCCAGGGGGCTCTATGCGGAACGTGGCCTCGACGTCGCGCTCGAAGAGATCGCCAAGACCGCGGGCGTCAGCATCGGCACGCTGTACAACCACTTCCCCCAGCGCGCGGATCTGGTGAACGCCGTGTTCGCCGACCGGACCGAGACCGTCGCGAAGCTCGCCGAGCACGCGCTCTCCCTCGACGACGCGTGGATCGGCTTGACCTCCTTCGTCGAACGGGTCTGCGAGTTGCAGGCCGCCGACCGCGGTTACAACGAACTCGCCTCGACGCGTCCGCCGCAGGCCGAAGACCTCGAACGCGGCTACGAACTCATGGCCCGGATCGTCGACCGCGCCAAGGAGAGCGGCGCTCTGCGCGCGGACTTCACCCTCGAGGACATGGCCTTCGTGACCTGGGGGATCGCGCGCACCGTGGAGGCGACCGCGGCCGTCCGGCCGGAGGCGTGGCGCCGCCATCTCGCGCTGCTGTTCGACGGGATGCGGGCGCCCGCCGCGAAGCCGTTGCCGGAGCCCCCGCTGCTGCCCGGGGAACTGGCCCGGATCATGGGCGGCTGCGGCTGAGGGCAACCCTCGGCCCCTCCGGTGCGTGTCCACCCCGGAGGGGATCCCATGAAGACGAAACTTCTGCTCATCGCTCTGACACTGTTCGCGACGACGGCCTGTTCCGGGGAGCCGCCCGCGGCCCCCGCGACGGTCACCGTCACCCCGTCGTCCTCTACGCCTGCCGAGCCGGACGCCAAAACCGTCGCCTGGCTCGACGGACTGTGCGGCGCGGTGTACGGCTTCATGAAGGCTTCCAGCGATCACGCGACCAAGCAGCGATCAGGAACCGAGGTGACCCGCGGCGCGCTGAAGGAGGAACTCGGGGTCCGCGCGGGATTCGCGGGCAAGGCCGTCGACGACCTGGCCGCGCTGCCCCCGTCGCCGATTCCCGGCGGCGACACGGTGCGGAAGTCCCTTGTGGACCAGTACACCGCCGCGAGGGACGCGGCGGCCGCGGGCAAGCAGCGGTTGGAGAAGTCCGGGAACCAAGCCGCCATGGACGCGGCCATCAAGGCGATGGAAGCCACGCAGAAGCCGATCACGGGGACTCCCGATCTCCTGCCCTCGCTCAAAATCGAGACGCCGGAGCTGAGGGCCGCCGCCGCGGCGGCCAGGAAGTGCGTGCCCGCTTGACTCGTGCGCGGTGAGGCGGCGTGTTGCGAAAGCCACTTTCGCAACACGCCGCAGGAGTAGATCGCGACGCGGGTCCGGTGATGCCGGGAGAGGTCGCGAAAGCCACTTTCGCGACCTCTGATGTCCCGAAAGTGGCTTTCGCGACGTGCGCACAAGGCCCGAGAGGACACGGACCAGGGCTCAGGCCGGCGGGGTGAAACCGGGCGGCATGACCATCGGCCGCCCGGTGTTCAAACCGCCGTCGACGAGAACGGAAGTCCCGGTCAGGTAAGCGAAATCCGGTGACGCCAGGGCGAGCACGGCCGAAGCGATCTCCGCGGCTTCCCCCATCCTCGGCAGGCCGTGGACGTTCAGCGGCCCCCAAGCCGCCTTGAAGCGCGCCCACAGGTCGTCCGGGATACCCGGCGGGCGCACCAGCTTGGTATCGATCGTCCCCGGATCGATCGAAAACACCCGGATCCCCTTCGCGCCGTAATCCAGCGCGGCCGCGCGCACCAGACCTTGCACGGCGCGTTTGCTCGAGGTGTAGGCGGCGTGCCCGGGCCTGGTCTGGTCGGCCTGCGCCGACGCGGTGCAGACGATCACCCCGCCGCCCGCCTTCAGCAGATGCGGCACCTCGTACTTGATCGAGAGGAACACGCCGCGCGCGTTGGTGCGCTGCACGTCCTCCCACTCGTCGAGGGAGATCTCGTGCAAGGGCTTGCCGAGGTGGATCCCGGCGTTGTTGAACGCGATGTCGAGCCTGCCGTACCGGCGGACGACACCATCCACAAAGGACTGGACCTGCTCGGGCACCCGGACGTCCGCCCGGAGATAGGTCGCTTCCCCGCCCGCGCGGCGGATCTCCCGCTCGACCTCGCGCCCGAGTTCTTCCCGCCTGCCACAGAATCCGACCTTCGCGCCGGCCGCGGCGAAGGCGATGGCCGCCGCGCGGCCGATCCCCGACGTCGCCCCGGTGACGAGCACGACCTTGCCCGCGAACCGTCGCCGGTCTTCCCCGGCCGTGGCCGGGTTCGCCGCCACCATCGTGACACCGGCCGCCACCGCGCCGCCGAGCACCGCGCGCCTGCCCACTGTTCCGCCCACGATTTCCCTCCAGATGGATAACCCTGCTTCCCAAAGCAGACAGTATGGCTATCCATCTGAGGGAACTCTCAAGAATCGATCTCCGGCGTGATCCCGCCCGCCGCGGCCAGCGCGCGATGCAGCGCCAGCTCCGCCGTCGGCCCTTCGGCCAGGACGATGCCCGTACACGACCGCTGGTCCGCGAGATGCCGGATCTCGTCGCCGGGGCTCGCCGTCGGGTACCACTCCGGCGAGCCGGGCAGGCCGGGCAGCCTGTCGAGCCCCGACCAGCCCTTCAGCACGCCTTCCGCGGCCGGGTAAGCCAGGACGAACGCGACGCCCGGTCCCCCACCGACCTCCTGGGTGAGCAAGGCGGGTTCCTCGCCGAGCGCCATGGCGACCATCGCGGAGTAGACGTTGGTGCGCAACGACCGGCACAACGCCTCGCCGAGCATCGCCCCGCCGATCCGGATGTTGATCTCGACGACCTCGGGGCCGTCGGCGGTGAGCACGAATTCGGTGTGCGCGAAGCCCTGCTCGTGTCCGGCGGCCTTGAGCACCCGGCCGATCCAGTCCGCCAAACCCGCGTACTCGGCCGCGGGGAAGGCCACCGGGAACGCGGCGGCCTCCTCGCGCCGCACCGGCTCGGGCGACAACTGGCGGGACAGGATTCCGAGCAACCGGCTCCTTCCTTGCCAGCTCACGGTTTCCGCGCTGTAGAGCGGGCCGGCGAAATACGGTTCGGCGATCAGATGCCCCTTCAGCGGCGTCGTCTTCGCCTCCAGCCTGGCTCGCTCGAGTTCGGCCTGATCGCGGACGAGCCACACGCCCCGCGACGACGTTCCCGAAGAATCCTTGACCACCAAGGGAAATCCGAGTTCTTCGGCGACCATGACCGGCACCGTCCTGCCGCGGGTGAGCCCGTGTTCGTACAGCCGGTCGCGCACCGCGCCCTTGTCCCGCAGCACCCGCACGGCGGCCGCGTCCGGCCCCGGCAGGCCGAGCCGGGCGGTGAGTTCCGCGCCGGGCAGCGCCCACGTGTCGGTCGAGTTGATGATCCCGGCGAGGTCCGGGATGGCGCGCAACGCAGTTTCGCAGGCCGCGATGTCGGTGGTGTCGATGTCGACGACTTCGACCCGGTCCGGGCCGAGCGTGCCGAGTTCGTAGCGGTAGATGTCGCGGTTTCCGGTGAACAGCACCAGCTTCCGCCCGGCCTCCGCCGCCGCGTCGGCGAGCCTGCCCAGGCCGAAGGTGAGTGCTTCCAGCAGGACGACGGTCACGACACCCGCTCCTTCCGGTACGACGGCTGCACGGGTATCCCGAACCGGCGGCGCCGCCAGTCCATCGCCGCCCACGGCAGGGCGAGTTCGTCGAGTGAGGCGATCTCGCGCGGCGCGAGCCCCGCCGGATCGACCGCTTCCCGGTGCCGGGCGAAAACCCTTGCCGTGTAACGGTGTCCGGTGTCCGCGCCGATCACGACGTGGGTCCGATCCGGATTCCGCGCCGCCTCCCAGCCCGCGACGAGGTACGCCGCGCCGGTGGAAAGCCCGGCGAACACGGCGTGGTCACGCATCAGACCGACGGTCGCGGCCATGGCGTGCACGAAGTCCAGCCAGTGGATCCGGTCGTACAGCGCGTGATCCACGTTGCCGAACGGGATGGCGGAGCCGATCCCCGCGATGATCGCGTCCGGATCGGTGAACCGTTCGCTGCCGAAGGTGACGCTGCCGAACGGCTGGACCCCGGTCAGGCGGACGTCGGGATCGCGTTCACGCAGCGAGCGGGCGATCCCGCCGGTCGACGCGCCGGTGCCCACACTGCCGACGACGGTGAGCGGCCCGGACGGCAGCGCGCGGGCCACGAGATCGGCGACCTCGGCGTAGCCCACGTAGTGCACGGGGTCGTGGTACTGGCGCATCCAGTGCATGTCCGGATGACGTTCCAGCAGTTCGTGCACGCGGGCGACCCGGCGCCGCTGGTCGAGGCGGAGATCGTCCGACGGCGGCATCTGGTCCACCGTCGCGCCCAGGATCTCCAGCTGCGAGCGCATGGTGAGGTCGACGGTGGTGGACGCGACGATGTGGCAGCGCAGACCGTAGCGGTGGCAGGCCATCGCCAGCGCGAGCGCGTAGATCCCGCTGGAGCTGTCGATCAGTGTCTGTCCTTTTCGGACGGTTCCGTCGGCGAGCAGCGACCGCACCGCGCCGAGCGCCGCGTAGACCTTCAGGGTCTCGAAGCGGATCAGCACGATGTTCGGTTCGAGCCGGATCAACGCCGGCGTCTTGATCGCGTCGGTGACGTGGTCGTGGACCAGCGCGGACATCGCGGTCACCGGCCGATCGAGCGCAGATACGCGGCCAGTGACTCGGCACCCGCCGCGTTGCGCGGGCCGCTCACGAGGTCGCCGTAGGAGATGACATGGAACCGGTTGTCGCGCACGGCGGGCGTGTTCTTCAGCTGTGGCGCGGATTTGACGAAGGCGATCTTGTCCTTGGCGGGCTGATCGGCGTAGTCCACCACGACGATCACCTCGGGTTCGGCCTTCACCACCGCTTCCCAGCCGACGCTGCCCCAGCCGTCCCGCAGATCGCGGAAGACGTTCGTCCCGCCGGCGGCGTCGATGATGTCGTTGGGGGCGGCGTGTTTCCCGGACGTGAACGGCTGGTCGGTGCCGGAGTCGTAGACGAACACCTTGGCGGGCGGTGTCTTCGGCGCTCCGGCGCGGACCTTGTCGAAGCGTCCCTTGAGTTCCGTGACCAGCTCGTCGGCCCGCTGGCGCACGCCGAAGATGTCGCCGAGATTGCGCAGGTCGGTGTAGAGCGCTTCGAGCGGCGTCACTTCCTGCTTCGCGGTGGGATACTCCCAGCAGGTCTCGGTGTGCAGGTAGCTCCGGATACCGACCTGCTCCAGCAGTTTCGGCGTGATCCCCCGTTCCTCGCTGAACCCGGAGTTCCAGCCCGCGATCACCCAGTCCGCCTTGGCGTTGACCAGGATCTCGCGAGTGACCCGCGAGGTGCCGAGCCGTTCGACCTTGGCGTAGTCGTCCTTCCACGGCGAACCGGCGATCGAGGGGTCACCGAGCGAATTCATCACGTAGCCGCGCATCCGGCCGGCGAGCCCGAGCGCGAACATCTTCTCGGCACCCGAAACGTCGTAGGCGACGGGACGTTGCGGCGCGGGGAAGGTGACCTGGGCGCCGCAATTGGTCACCGTGGCCTGTGCCGGCGCGGTCGGCCCGGCCTCGACCTGGGCACCGCAGGCGCTCAGGAGCAGTGCCGCGGCGAAGAGCGCGGTCACCCTAAACGGCTTCATCGTGTGATCCCCTCGGTTTCATCGGCGGGAAGGTCGTAGAGCAGTTGGATCGCCCCGGTCACGGGATGGGTCACCTGGGTGACCTCGACGCCGAACACGGCGCGGACCGTTTCCGGCGTGAGCACTTCGGCCGGGGTGCCGCAGGCGGCGAGCGATCCGGCGCGCAGCAACGCGATCCGGTGACAGACGGCGGCGGCGAGGTTGAGGTCGTGCAGCGCGACGAGCACGGTGAGCCCGCAGTCGCGCAGGAACTTCAGCAGTTCCACCTGGTGGCGGACGTCGAGATGGTTCGTCGGCTCGTCGAGGACCAGTACCTCCGGTTCCTGGACGAGCGCCCTCGCCACCAGCACCCGCTGCCGTTCGCCACCCGAAAGCGTCAGCACGCTGCGCTGGGCGAGATGGGTGATGTCCATCCGCCGCAACGCTTCCCGGCACAACGCGCGTTCGCGGGCCGACAGCCGGAGATTGCCGCGCTGATGCGGCGACCGCCCGAGCGCGACGACCTCCTCGACCGTGAAGTCCAGATCGGCCCGGCTGTCCTGGGTGAGCGCGGCGATCCGGCGGGCGGTGTCGCGCAAACCCTGCCCGGCGAGGTCGGTCCCGTCGAGCAGGACCGCACCGCCGGACGGCGACAGCGCCCGGTAGACACAGCGCAACGCCGTCGACTTGCCGCTGCCGTTGGGGCCGAGCAGGCCGACGACCTCGCCCGCGCCGACGTCCAAGCACAGCTCGCGGATCAGCGCCGACCCGGCCACCTCGACGGAAAGTTCCCGCAGTGACAGCATCAGCGTCCTCCGAACGCGTAGCCGCGGCGCCGCATCACGACGAGGAACACCGGAACGCCGATGAGCGCGGTGATCACGCCGAGCGGCAGTTCCTCGGGCGCGACGAGCGTGCGGGCCAGCAGATCGACCCACACCAGGAAGACCGCGCCCACCAGCGGCGCGAGCGCCAGCACCCGGCGATGCCCCGAACCGGCGATCATCCGCACCACATGCGGCAGGACCAGCCCGACGAACCCGATCGAGCCGCTGACCGCCACCAGCAGGCCGGTGACGACCGCGGTGAGCAGGAAGAGCCAGCGGCGCAACGCGGCCGCGTCGGTCCCGAGGCTCATCGCGGTCTCGTCGCCCATGGACAGGACGTCGAGCGCGGTGCCGTACCGCAGCAGGACCACGACCGCGACGGCCACCCCGAGCGCGGCCAGCGGCAGTGACGCCCAGGTCGCCGCGCCGAGGCTGCCGAGCAACCAGAACAGCACGGTCTGCGCGGCCTGGCCGTTCGGCGACAGGTAGACGAGCACGCTCATCACCGCCTGGAAGGCATACGTGAGCGCGACCCCGGTGAGCACGAGACGCAACGGCGTCAGGCCGAATTTGCTGCGGGCGGCGAGATAGACGATCGCCGTCGCGCCGAGCGCGCCGAGGAAGGCCGCCGTCGACAACGCCAGCACGCCGAGCCCGGCGAAGAGGCCGAACACCACGACGGCGGCGGCGCCGACCGAGGCGCCCGACGAGATCCCGAGCACGAACGGATCGGCGAGGGCGTTGCGGACCAGTGCCTGCACCGCGACGCCGACCACCGCGAGCCCCGCGCCGACCACGGCCGCCAGCAGCACCCGCGGGGCGCGGACCTGCCAGACGATCGAGTAGCCGGTGACCTCGTCGCCGGTGATGGTGCCCCCGGTGATCGCCTTTCCCAGGTAGCGCAGGACATCCGGGAGCGCGACGGTGGACGGTCCGAGCGCGATGCCCGCGATCAGCGAGATCAGGAGCGCGACCGACAGCAGGATCACCGGTCCGGTGAGCCGCAGCGGACGCGCCGTCTCGTCATCCGGTTCCGCGAAGAGGCGGAGCGATTCAGCCGGCACGTTCACCACGCACGATCAGGCGGCGCGCGTGGTTGTCGTACGGCGAACCGTCGAAGTCACCGAAGCACTCGACACCGGTGAAGCCCGCCGTCTCGAACAGCGCCTTCAGTTCCGCGGCGCTGTAGAGGAAGGACAGGATCGACGCCTGCTTCGCCTCGCCGTCGCGGACCAGGGTCCACTCGGTCCTGAGCCGGGTCCAGTCGTCGAGGATGGTGTCGCGCATGAACACCGTCCCGCCGTCGACGTCGACCGCCTTCGGGCGCCCGACCCAGCCTGCCAGCACCTCCTTGCCGAGTACGTCGATCAGCAGCCTGCC
The DNA here is from genome assembly GCF_024628825.1 of Amycolatopsis roodepoortensis. Classification (NCBI taxonomy): domain Bacteria; kingdom Bacillati; phylum Actinomycetota; class Actinomycetes; order Pseudonocardiales; family Pseudonocardiaceae; genus Amycolatopsis; species Amycolatopsis roodepoortensis. The sequence continues at coordinate 6,828,788 of NZ_CP102415.1, read as the reverse complement.
GCCGGGCGCGAGGCTGGCGTAGGCGTTTCGCAGCACCGCGAGGTTGTCGCCGGGCTCGGTGAAGTAGCCGAACGACGTGTACATGTTGATGATCAGGTCGTATGCGGCGGGTTCGCTGTATTCGAGCATGTCGGCCTGGATCAGCTTCGCGGCGACTCCCGCGTTCTCACACGCTTCACGCGCGCGTTCGAGCATCGCCGGGCTGAGGTCGACGCCGGTCACGTCGGCACCCCGCTTCGCCAGCGGCACGACGTGGATCGCCGGGCCGCAGGCCAGGTCCAGCACCTTCGTCTCCGGTGTGACCGCGAGCAGCGGCGACGTGGCCGTCAGGCGTTCGGCCTCTTCGGCGCGGCTGGGCGGGAACATGACGTCCGCGAAGCCGACCCACAGGTCGTCGTCCTCGTACCAGTGCATCTCTCTCCGCTCGCCGGGCCGCACGATTCAGCCCCACAAGTCGTCGAAAGGTCGTCTTCGGTTCCCGGCTCCGTCACCTTTCTCGTGGAGTGATCACGGGATGGGCGTTCGGGGGCAGTCACGGGCGCCCGAGCCTGCCCGAAGTACATGAAGGCCCCCTTCCTTGCGCCTGGCGCAAGGAAGTGGGCCTTCATGTACTTGGGGTAGGAGTGAAGGTCGAGTTTCCTCGGCTGAGCCGAGGGAAGGGGTCCTTCACGCGCGGCCGCTGTGGCAGCTGTGGCAGCTGGTGCACCCGCCTACCGGAACGACCACCCCGGCCCGGCGCTCACGGCGGCGGGATCAGATCGATGAGGAACGTCTGGTCGGGCGCTCCGGAACAACGCTCCCGCACGACCTCCGTCCCCGCGACGGTGTCCAGGTCGCGCAGGCCGAGGCACTGGCTGGTGCCGACGGGCCGGATGACGAACCGCCCCGGCTCGTCCGGGCCCGCCGAGCCGATGGTGAACAACTGGTCCATACCATCGTCGTCGCAGTCGTCGCGGGACTCGATCAGATCGTGTCCCAGCCCTTCGTTCACCACCGTGAGGCAGCCGACCCCGGTCTCCGGATGGTGCCACTGGAACTGCACGGCGTTCTCTTCCCCCACCGGATCGATGAACAGGCGCGGCGCCGCCTCACCGCAGGGCTGCTGTGCGACGACGGCACCGGAATACAGCCGGGTCCGGTCCTGCCCTTCGGCGAGACAGAACTGGGGCGACCGGGCCGGGCGGATCTGCGCCCAGCTGCCCACTTCCCGCACGTCCAGCCCCGGCACGACGGCCGCGGTCTCCTTGGCCTTCGAGGACGCGCCGAACGACCGCGTCAGATATCCCAAGGTCCCGACGAGGACGACGCTCACGAGCGCGGCCACGATCAGCGGCGCGCGCCAGCGCCGACGAGGTCGCGGCTCTGGCTCCGGCCCGGGCTCCGGCGGTGGGACGGTTTCGCCCTTCGTCTCGTCGGTGGGTCGCGGCGGAGTGCCCATCGCGATCCGGGTCCGGGAGTCGAGCCACCGCCGTACCTCTTCGTCGTTCAACCCGCACGCGCGCGTGAACGTCTCGACGAACGATTCACGGGGCAGTGTGGTGCGGCCGAGAGTGGTCGCGACCGTACTCGCCGGAAGTGTTCCCCCGAGTTCTTTCGCCCGCCCGGCCAACTGCCGATAAGTCAATCCGGACCACGTTCTCAATACACGCAGTGCTGCTGTGAACTCAGCCGGTGAAGCCGTCGAGTCCGGCGGGTGAACCGTCGCCGGCGACTCCCCGTCGTCGCCCCCCTCATCAACGATCATCGCTCTAGATTGACTGAGCCGATCTCAGCCGCGATACCGCCATTCAGCGGCGCCGGAAACCGCTGTTCGGACCACTCGAACGATTTCGAACAAGGCCGAACTGGCCGAAGGTTGCCCCTGCGCTGGTCAGGAAGTCAGGCTGGCCCCAGTCGGTTTCGACACCGACCGAACCTGGGGAGGCCCGGGAAAGCCGGGCCGGAGAAAAATGAGCAAACCGGAAGCATCCGCACGATCATCGTCAAGGGCGACGGTGAACCCGGCGGAAACTCCCGGTTCATCTCGGAAGGCGTCCACTGAAATCTCTGCACTGAAGACCGGATGACGCCGGCATCGCCCGTATGGGGCGGCCGATGCGCTGATTCCGAAGAAGAACCCTCGTGCGCCGCACATCTGAGCACACGCGAGGAGTGAACGCTGCGATTTCCGCAGTGTACCGCCGGTTCGGCACCCGTTCGAGGGCATAACCCTTCTCCATGCCTTCCGGCGGTATGGCTCGGTCTCGCTCGAACTCGGTCGCCCCTGAATGGCGAACATCGGATTTGTGGAGCGTTGTTGATGGATAACGGGCAAAATGCCGTCGCCGAAAGGCAGGTAGTCGTCGTCGGCGCCGGTAATGCGGGCCTCTGCGCGGGGATAGCCGCACTACAAGCGGGCGCGACGGCGGTCAGCGTCCTCGAAGCCGCACCGAAGAATTTACGCGGCGGAAACAGTTCCCTGACCAGGACGATGCGTTTCTCCTGGCAAGGAAGCCCATTCATCGCTTCCCTGTTACGGGAGGCGGACAAAGGCCGCGTCGACGAGATCCTGGCGGGCAGGCGGGGATACACCGACGAGCAGTACCTCGGCGATTGGCTGGCGGTGTCCGGTGATCAGGTGGACGTCGCCCTCATCGAATCGATCATCCGCCGGTCGACGGACACGATCACCTGGATGCGCGACTTCGGTCAGCGCTGGGCCCCGAGACCGACCCCGCTGCCCGGTGACGTGCCGATCGTCCTCGACGGGGGCGGCCAGAGCCTGCAGGACCGGAACTTCGCCCGGTTCGAACAGCTCGGCGGAACGGTCTTCTACGACAGCGCGGTCACCGGATTCGAGAAGACCGCCGGCGACCGGTATCTGCTCCACGGTTCCGGCCCCGCGTTCCCGATGCTCGCCGACGCGCTGGTGCTGGCGTCTGCCGGTTTCGAGGCGAACGACCGGCTGCGGGAACGCCACCTCGGGGAGGAGTGGCGGGACGTGAAGCTGCGCGGCGTTCCGTTCAACGAAGGGGCCCCGCTGGCGGCGGCCGTCGACCTCGGCGCCGACACCGCGGGCAACTGGGAAAAATGCCACACCACGCCGCAGGGCATCAACCTGCCCGACCACATGCTGCCGGGGCAGATGCACAAATCCCATGGCCTCGCCCGCTACGCCTATCCGCTGGGTGTCGTGGTCAACCGGGAGGGGCGCCGGTTCTTCGACGAATCCGGCGGCTACAGCAACCTCACCTACGTCACGCTGGGCCAGAAGATCCAGGAACAGCCCGGAAAGATCGCGTTCCAGATCTTCGACGACAAGGTCGTCTCGGCGGGCGCGCTCCCGAAGGGCTACGTCGGCGATCCGGCGTCGGTGTCGGTCTCCTCGCTCGAAGAAGGCGCCCGGCGGCTCGGCATCGACGCCGCGAACCTGGCCGCCGAAGTCCAGCGGCTGCACGACGGCCAGGCGGAGAAACGACTCGACACCCCTCCGTTCCTGTTCGTCCCGGTGGTCTGCGGGCTGACCTTCACCTACGGCGGGCTGTCCGTGACCCCGGACGCCGAGGTACGCGGTGGTGGCGAGCCGATCAGCGGCCTGTACGCGGCGGGCGTGATCGTGGGCGGCCTTTACGACCAGGGCTATCCGGGCGGCACCGGCCTGATGGCGGGCGCCGTGCTGGGGCGGGCGGCGGGAACGTCCGCCGCCCGTCACGCCATCCGGTCACGGGGAGGGGAAGCCCGTGTCGGCACCAGCGCTGGCTGAGAAGACGATCGTGATCGTCGGACTCGGCAAGATCGGCTCGCTGTACGCCACGTGCTACGGGCAGGCGGGCCACCGGATCCGCACCGTGGACATCGGCGACGGCGGCGACTGGGAGCGGGTGGCGCAGGTGCCGGATCCCGCGGCGGTCGACGCCTGGGTGGTCGCCACCCCGACGGCGTCCCATCTCGCGATCGTCGACGAGATACTGCGGCGGCGGCCCGATGCCCGTGTCCTGCTGGAGAAACCGGCCTGCTACCCGGACGACCTCGCCGATCTCGGCCACACGGTCCGGCGCCATCCCCGTGCCCGGATCATCGTCAACGACGTGTACTCGCACAGCGAAGCCGTGCAGCGCTTCGCGGCGTCGGTGCGGGAATCCGCCGTGTCCGATCCGATCAGGAAGATCACCGTCGAATTCACCAAGAACCGCGAATTCGACGTCGCGAACGGCAGATTCGTCGACACCCAGTACGGCGAAGCAGGCTACGAGGGCTTCCACATGCTGAGCATCCTGCGCGCGATCCTCCCGTCCGCGGCGTACCGGACCTATCTGCGCACGGTGCCGTCTTCGGTGACGCCGGAGATGCGGGTACGGACCACGGCTCCCGGTATCCCGGAGGTCGAGCTCTACACGTCGTCGACCGGCGCCATCGCCTTCCCCGAGCTGGCCGGATTCGCTTTCCCGGAAAGGGTTTCGAGGGATTTCATCGCCCCGGCGGTGATCCCGTACGGGTCCGAGTTCCGGTACCGGTTCGCGGACGTCGAGCTCCGCTCCGGCAAGCACGTCACCTTGGTCTTCGAACCGTTCTTCGGCGCGGATCCCGACCACAAGAACGTCCACACCGTCCACATCAGGGACACCGCCGCTCCGGCGCGCCATTTCCGCATCGCCGTCAACCATTTCAAGGAGGCACTCCTGACCCAGTTGGACCTTTTGCAGCATCTCGACGAGGGCACCACGGTGGTCCGCCCCGCCGAGCACCGGTTCCTCGCCGCCCTTGGTTCGGCGATGTTCACCGGAATCTTCCCGCAGACAACGGAAAACGAGAAGTTCGCACGAATTGGGAGCGAAGCATGACGCGAAGCATCGAAGATCTTTCGACACTGTTGCGGCCGGCCAAGGACATGCTGCCCGAGGTCTCGGACCGCGACGTGGCGCTGGCCGAGGTCACCGGCCAGATCAAGAACGACGACGCCGCCCGGGCGCTGTTCTCGAAGGCGTGCCGGTTCGAGGCACCGTTCACCGCGAGCTGGATCCACGGCCCCGGTGACGAATCCCCTTATCTGTCACTGGAGCTGGCCGCGTCGTCGCTGGACGACGACCGGTATCGCGCCCTGCTCGCCGACGTCGTGCTGTCGACGTCGACCTCGATCCCCTACGACTACCGGGCTCTGGCCGCGGAGCGGCTCGTACAGGCCGGGACGGGCGAGTACGCCGGCGCTCTCCAGGAGGTCGTCGACTCCTACGAACCGCTGCCCGCCCGCGGGCTGCAGGCGAAGATCGCCGTCCCCACCGACGGTATCGACCACCTCTTCGACATCCCCGAAACGGTGACCGGCAGGCTCAACCTCCTGATCGCGGCCAGCCGGGCGAAGACGCTGGAGAGCAGGCACATGCTCGCCGTCCGCGTCCTCGCGAACGGTGTCCTGCCGGAGGAACCGGTCGGCGAACCGGAGCGGCTGATCCTCGAAGACGTCGGGACGACCATGGTCGCGCCGTCGGACTACCTCGTGCCGTGGGACCAGGAGTTCCCCGGGGAGCACGGCTCCGGCCTCACGCTCGCGGAACTGGTGCGCATCACCTTGATGTGCGGTGAGTTCTCGCTTCCGGACACGACCGTGCGGCCGATCCTGGTCGACTTCTACCGGTCGGTGCTGCGCACCTGCGGCCGCTCGATCATCGGCCTTTCGGCGGGCGTTTTCCATGTGGAGCACGGCACGCTCGCCACGCCTTCGTACTACTACCAGGGCCGCGACGCGATCCTCGGCAAGGGCTGCGTGATCGACTGCGTCGGCGGGGCGGTGCTGCAGTCGGGTTCGTTCCTCGGCGGCGGCTACATGCCGATCCTGATCCACACCCACAAGCACATCCGCAAGGGCGGTCAGGCCGCCGCCTCCGAGCGGAAGCAGATCCTGCCGTGCGTCTTCGCGGCGGAGGCGGGCGCGCGTTACCCGATGGACGCCATCGGCCTGTTCGAAACGGTGGACTACCTCGGCAGGGAGACCCCGTACGAGGGGATCAGGGCGATCCCGCACGCCAAGTGACACGACGTTCGTCCGGCTGAAAATCCGTATCTCGCGACGTCGCCGGGCAGTGCGGTTCCGTGCTGCCCGGCGACGTCGAACAACTGGAGGGTAAGGGAATGGGTGCAACTATGGGGGCAGAGGTCGCCGTCATCGGCGCGGGCTACGTCGGGCTGACCACGGCCGCGTGCCTTTCGTCCTTGGGACACCGCGTCGTGTGCGCGGACGTCGACCAGGAAAAGCTCGACGCGCTGCAGCGCGGAGAAGCGACCATCAGGGAACCGGGGATCTGCGAACTCGTCGTGGACGGGCTGGCGTCCGGACGGCTGCGGTTCGTCCTCGGCGCGAGCGCGGCGGCCGCGGCGGCGGAGATCGTCATCCTCTGCGTGCCGACACCGATGGGCGCGAGCGGCGCGGCGGATCTGACCGCCTTGGAATCCGTCGTGGCCGAGGTGCGGGATCTCCTGCCGCCCGGCTGCGTCGTGGTGAACAAGTCGACGGTCCCCGTCGGCACGGCGGCCCGCGTCGCCGGCCTGATCGATCGCCCCGACGTCGCGGTCGTGTCCAATCCCGAATTCCTGCGCGAGGGGTTCGCGGTCCACGACTTCCTGAACCCCGACCGGGTCGTGGTCGGTTCGGCCGATCGCGACCCGGTCCCCGCCCGCCGGGTCGCCGAGCTGTACGACAAGCTCGACACCTCCGTGCTGGTGACCGATTCCGCGAGCGCCGAGTTGATCAAGTACGCGTCCAACTGCTACCTCGCGACGCGTCTGTCCTTTGTGAACACCGTCGCGGAGCTGTGCGAATACCTCGACGCGAGTATCGACGACGTGACGACCGGGATGGGGTACGACGAGCGGATCGGCAAGTCGTTCCTGCGGCCGGGCCCCGGCTGGGGCGGCTCCTGCCTGCCGAAGGACACTTTCGCGCTGCTGCGCACCGCGGAGTCGGCGGGCAGCGATTTCGCCTTGCTGCGGGCGGCGATCGAAACCAACGTGAAGCAGCAGGAGCTCGTGGTCGGCAAGGTGCGCAAGGCCGTCGGCGGCGACCTCGCCGGCGTCCGGATCGGCCTGCTCGGCTTGACGTTCAAGGCCGGGACGGACGATCTGCGGGACTCCCCGTCGCTGGCGATCGCGGCGCTGCTGGCCGCCGAAGGCGCGGTACTGACCGGCTACGACCCCAGCGTCCACGCGCCGGTGGCGGGCGTGACGGACGCCGTGCGGATCGCCGGGACCGCCTATCACGCGGCGAACGGGGCGGCGGCGGTGGTGCTGCTGACCGAATGGCCGGAGTTCCGCGCCCTCGACTGGGGACGGATCGCCGACCGGCTCCACGGCCGGTCCGTCATCGACACCCGGAACCTGCTCGACCCGCACACCGTGGCGCGGACCGGGCTCGCCTACCAGGGCATCGGCCGTCCGGACAGTGTCTGGGCCCCCGTGGCGCCCGTCGCCGAAATGGTCACGCAAGCAGGATGACCACGGGGTGGACGGCGGGCGATCCCGCCCGTCGTCCGTCCCTTCCGGCGCCGGAAGAGGAGGACGGATGCCGAAGCGAACCCGGCCCTGGCCCGCGCTTTTCGCACTGTGCCTGGGTTTCTTCATGGTCATGCTCGACATCAGCATCGTGAACATCGCGGTGCCGTCGATGGTGCGCGAACTCGGCACCGAGCTGACCGCGGTGATCTGGGTGACCAGCGTGTACCTGCTCGCCTACGCCGTCCCGATCCTGCCCGCCAGCAGGCTGGGCGACCGGTTCGGGCCGAAACGCGTCTTCGTCGCCGGGCTGCTGGTGTTCACCGCGGCATCGCTCTGGTGCGGGCTCGCCGGCGACGTCGAGACGCTGATCGCCGCCCGCGCGGTGCAGGGTTTCGGTGCCGCGCTGATGACACCGCAGACCACGGCCTTCATCACGCATCTGTTCCCGCCGGACGAACGCGGCCCGGCGATGGGCGCCTGGGGCAGCGTCGCGGGCCTCGCCATGATCGCCGGCCCGGTACTGGGCGGGGTGCTCGTCGACCGGCTCGGCTGGGAATGGATCTTCTTCGCGAACGTCCCGGTCGGGCTGATCGCGCTGGCGCTCACCGCCGTCCTCGTCCCCGACTGGCGGCCGGGGAATTCGCACCGCTTCGACGTTCCCGGCATCCTGCTCTTCGGCGCCGGTCTCGTCTGCGTCGTCTTCGGAATCCAAAATGGACAGACCTACGGCTGGGGCACGGCCTTCGAGATCATCGGGGCAGGGGTGCTGCTGCTCGGCGGTTTCGTCCTGTGGCAACGGGCCAACCGCCGCGAACCGCTGCTGCCGTTACGGATCTTCCGTCACCGCGACTTCTCACTGGGTGCCGCGTCGGCGGTGACGGTCGGTTTCACGATGACCAGCATGCTGCTGCTGTTCGTCGTCTACGTCCAATCGGTGCTGGGGCTGTCTCCGGCCGACGCCGGGCTGCTCATCGCACCGCTCGCCTTGGTGTCCGGCGGCGTCGCGCCGTTCGCGGGCAGGCTCTCGGACCGGGTGAATCCCAAGTACCTGCTGGCGTTCGGGATGCTCTCCCTGAGCAGCGGCCTGTGCCTCGTCTCGCTGGTGATCATCCCCGCGAGTTCACCGCAGGCCCTGCTCCCCGGGCTGCTGCTCTGCGGCCTCGGGGTCGGGTTCACCTTCTCCCCGATGAACAACGTGACCCTCAACTCCGTCGAGCGTTCGCTGGTCGGCAGCGCGTCGGGCATCTTCAACACCGCGCGCCAGGTGGGCGGAGTGCTCGGTGGCGCGGCCGTCGGTGTGCTGGTGGAGGCGCGGGCCGGTGCCTCGATGACGGCGCGGGCTCCCGAAGCGGCGGTGGCGTTGCCCGCCGAATTCCGGCAACGGTTCGTCGACGGTTTCACCGGGGAAGCCGGGGCGGCGGCCGTCGCCAGCGAGTTCGGCGGCGCTCCCGACGTCCCCGCGGAGCTGCCGTCCGAGATCGCGGCCCAGGCCCGGGAGCTGGCCGCGCAGGTCACCGGTGCCGCGCTCACGGACGCGGTCAAGGCCGCTTTCCTGCTTCCCGTCGGCGCGCTGATCCTCGGCCTCGTGTGCTCGGTGAACCTGCGGGGGCCGATCGGGCAGCGCGGATCGCCCGATCGGATGACCGCGACCCGGTGAGCACCGGCGCGGACCTGGCTACCGTCGCTGTATGACTCTCGTACCGACGGTCGACCTGAGCACCTGGCACGACGGCGACCGCACGCGGCTCGCGCACACCGTCGACGAGGCCTTGAGGAGCGTCGGATTCCTCCAGGTCGTCGGGCACGGCATCCCCCGGGCGACGATCGACGACATGTGCGAAGCGACCGCTGCCTTCTTCGCGCTCCCCGTCGAGGAGAAGCTCCGATCCGCGCCGGCCGACCGCGCCTCGGATCGCGGGTACGCGGCCGAAGGCACCGAAGGGCTGGCGTACAGCCTCGGCGAGAAGACACCGCCCGACCTGTCGGAATCGTTCGTCATCGGCGCGGAGCACATCGACGGCGGAGACCCGTACGGCTTCTTCGTCCCCAACATCTGGCCCGAGGCGCCGGAGAACCTGCGTCCCGCGCTCACCGCATACGCCGACGAAGCGCACCGGGTCGCGCGAGTGCTGCTGGAGATCTTCGAGAAGGCGCTCGGGCTGCCGGACGGCTACCTCGGCGCGTACACCCGGCATCCGACACGCACCCTGCGGGTGAATCACTTCGAGCGCCGCGCCGGAGCGCCCGAGCCCTTGCCGGGCCAGATGCGGCTCGGCGCGCACACCGACTACGGCATCGTCACCGTCCTCTACGCCGACCCGGTCCCCGGCCTCCAGATCCACGGCCCCGACGGCGCCTGGCACGACGTCGTCCCCGCCGAGGACGCGCTGGTGGTGAACCTCGGCGACCTCACCGCGCAGTGGACCAACGACCGCTGGCGCTCCACCCTGCACCGGGTCGTGCCGCCGTCCGGGCCGGGGCCGTCACGGCGGCGGAGCGTGGCGTTCTTCTTCGACGGCGACCACGACGCGCGGTTCGAATGCCTCCCGACCTGCCATTCCGCCGGCAATCCGCCGAAGTATCCGCCGGTCCTCGGCGGTGCGCACCTCTACGCCAAGATCACCGGCGGGCGGACACTGGAACCCGCCGACGCGATGAACACCGCGGCCGGCCGCGGCTGAGGAAGAATCCTCGGCGGACGATGTCCGGTCCGGTCCGGCGGCTCCGACGTCCCCGGCAGAAGGCACCGGAGCGGTGCCCGCCGAGAGGAGAGAACCATGAAGTACATGATCATGATGTTCGGGTCGCAGAAGGACCTCACCGACATCGCCGGCGCCTGGAGCAGCGACGAGGTCACGGCCCTGCACGAGTTCATGGGCAAGTGGAACAACGACCTGGTCGAATCGGGCGAGTTCGTCGACGCGCAGGGCCTCTCCCAGCCGGCGCACGCCCGCCGCGTCTCCCTGCGCGACGGCTCCCTGGTGGTGACGGACGGACCGTATGCCGAGACCCAGGAGGTCCTGGTCGGGTACACGACCGTCGACTGCGCGAGCTACGACCGCGCCATCGAGATCGCGGCCCAGCTGGCGAACACCCCGCATCCGGAAGGCAGCGACCTCGGCCGCGACTGGTACGTCGACATCCGGCCGTGCGCCGACAGCTTCGAAGAACTGGAGCTCTAGGTGCCGGACAGCGGCGTCGAAGACCTGCTGCGCGAGCTGTCTCCGCAGGTCCTCGGCGCCGTCGTCCGCCGCTACGGTCACTTCGACCTGGCGGAGGACGCGACGCAGGAGGCGCTGCTCGCGGCCGCGACGCAGTGGCCCGCCGAAGGACGGCCCGAAAACCCGCGCGCGTGGCTCATCACGGTCGCCTCGCGGCGGCTGACCGACCTCCTCCGTGCCGAGCAGGCGCGACGCCGTCGCGAGGACACCGTCGTCCAGCGGACGTTGCCGGAGGAGTATCTCGCCCCCGCCGCGGACCGGAGTGCCGCCGACTCAGACGACACGCTCGTCCTGCTCTTCCTGTGCTGTCACCCGTCCCTGTCGCCCGCGTCGCAGATCGCGCTGACCCTGCGCGCGGTCGGCGGCCTCACCACGGCGGAGATCGCCCGCGCGTTCCTGGTGCCCGAAGCGACGATGACCCGGCGGATCAGCCGCGCGAAGGCCGGGATCAAGGCCGGTGGTGTCCCGTTCGGCATGCCGCCGGAGGCGGGACGGCTCGACGTGGTGCTCCACGTGCTGTACCTGATCTTCACCGAGGGGTACGCCACCACGTCCGGCCCTGTTCTGGTGCGGAGCGATCTTTCCGCCGAAGCCATCCGGCTGACCAGGATCGTCCACCGGCTGCTGCCGGACGACAGCGAGGTCACCGGGTTGCTCGCGCTGATGCTGCTCACGGATGCGCGCCGTCCGGCGAGGACGGGGCCGGACGGCGCGCCGATCCCGATGTCCGAACAGGACCGGAGCCGGTGGAACACCGAGTACGTCGCCGAGGGCATCGCGCTGCTGTCCGAAGCGCTGCCGCACGGGCCGACCGGGCAGTACCAGATCCAGGCGGCCATCGCCGCGCTGCACGACGAGGCGCCGAGCGCCGAGAAGACCGACTGGCCGCAGATCGAAGCGCTGTACGCGCTTTTGCTGCGGCTCTCCGATAATCCGGTGGTGGCGCTGAACCACGCCGTCGCCGTCGGGATGGCCCAAGGGCCACGGGAAGGCTTGGCGGCGTTGGAAAAGCTGGGCGACCGGATCTCCGGCGACCACCGGTTCCACGCCGCCCGCGCGCATCTGCTGGAGATGGCCGGGGACACCGCCGGAGCCGTCGAGTCCTATGTGGACGCCGCGCGGCTGGCCACGAGCCTGCCGCAGCAGCGGTATCTCCACACGCGGGCCGAACGCCTGCGCGGGTCGTGAGTGGTGAAGACACCACTCACGACCCGGCAGGACTGTCAGCAGCTGACCAGGAGCCCGGTGATCGCCGTGCAGGTCGACGACGCGGTGTCGTTGGCCGCGTTCGGGTCGGCGACGGAACTCTGCGTGATCTTCGCGGTCGTCTTGACCGGCCCGACGGTCAGCAGCCCGGTCGCCACCGAGAACTTGGCGGTGGCACTGGCTCCGGAGGCGAGCGACGGGAAGTCACAGTTGACGACCTTCGTGCCGCCCGGGTTCGAGCAGGACGGCGAGCCGGTGAAGCGCAGCCCGTTGCCGAGGGCCGACGCCACCCGGATCCCGGACGCCGCGGCCGGGCCGGCGTTCGTCACCTTGACCGTGTAGTCGATCGACGACGTCAGGAGCCCGCGCGGGGACGCGGTCAGCGTGACCCCGAGATCGGCGGCGGTCGTGCCGCCGGTGACGGTCAGGACGGGGCCGTCGAAAGTCTCGAAACTGTAGTTCTCACCCAGGAACTGGTGTCGCAGGGTCACCGGGCCGAGCGGGGCGTCGTCCTTGATCCGCAGGGTGAAAGTCACCTTGCGGCTGTCTCCGGGAGCCACGTCCCCGACCCCGCCGCGGATGCTCACGACGTGCGAGCTGCAACTGAGCGCGCCCGGGCACGAGACGACATCGGCGATCCCCGTGAGCGGGGTCTCGGCGGTGTAGAGCGTCGCCGCCCCGCCCTCGATGGCCGCGTCCGTGAGCGCATTGTACAGCGAGTGCTCGACGGTGAACGTCTGTCCACGCTGGACAGTGGTCGGGCTTACCACCACCGAACTGGTGGGAGTCTCGGCGGAGGCGGGCGCCGGTGACACGAGCGTGATGGTGGCGGCCGCGACCACGAGCGACAGAAGTGTGGCTCTTCGAAGCTTCATCGGTTCTCACAATCCCGGACGTCGGTGCGGACAACGATCAGTCGCCGGGTGGCAGGCGTTCGTTACCGGTGTTTCCCGCCGGATGGCCCGCCGCTCTCACCCGCTCGGAGCAACCCGCCCGCGTGTTCCAGGTGCGCAGTACCCGTCTTCGGTCAGCAGTTCGATCACCACGCTCGTTCCCAAGCTGTGACCAACGCCGGCTAGCTCGCGCCTTCGCCGCGAAGCGCGGGAAGCAGATTCGCCTCCTCGTAGGCGAAGTGCTCTTCGAGCCCCTTCACGACGCGCTCGAACTCCTCGCGTAGCGCGGCGCGTTCGATCTCCCCCTTGCCTTGCAGCAGCCGATCGAGATCGCGCAGTGCGCGGGACACGGTCTCGTGCTCCTGACGCAGCCGCTTCAGCGCCGGCGCGAGCCCGGGATGGGCCTTCTCGATCGCGGTGAACGCGCCGTCCTCGCGGAGATGGTGCATGCGCAGGTCGTTGCAGAAGGTCACGCAATGGCCGAGCAGTTCGCCCCGCAGCTCCGTCCGGCGCGCGGCGGGCGCGCCGTCGAGTTCGGCCCGCGCCGCCGCCAGCGTCTTGCGGAGCTCCCCGTGATGGACGAGCAGCTGATCGGCGATCGCCCGGCCGCGGGCGGCGTCGACCTCCAAGAGATGCAGCGCGAAACCCGGTTCCCCGCCTTCGAGCGGCACGGCACGCGCGGCATGCGGCACGCCGTCGATTTCCAGTGTCGCTTGTGGACTGACCAGAAGGTCGCGATACCAAGGTGAATCGCCGTCGGGCGCGAACACCAGGTACCGGCTTCCGGACGGGCGGCAGTCGACACGAGTGGTGCGGGGACGCCCCGTTCCGGCGTCCGCGGTGGTCATCAGCACCGGTACTCCCCAGGTAGCATCATCGTGAAAGCTATTTTGCTTTGCAAGCAAAGCCTCTTTGCTTGCAAAGGTATCCAGGAGGGTGGCCGGTGTCAACCGAGGACATGGAAGTCGACGACGCCGTGCGGGCTTTGCTGCTGCTCATGCCGCGGATGGTCGGGCGCGCGAAGCGGATCAAGATCCCCGAAGAGCTCCAGTCGCTGTCACTGGCTCCGCGTCACCTGTCCCTGTTGTCGTACCTGCTCTTCGACGGGCCCATGACGGTGAACGAACTGGCCGAACGGCTCGAGGTCGCCCCGACCACGGTGAGCCTGATGGTCGGCGAGCTGACCAAGAAGGACGTGCTCGACCGGCGCGAGGACGAAGCGGACCGGCGGCGGCGGATCGTCGCGATCGCCGAGCGGATGCGGCCCGCGATCGACGGCTGGCTCGCGCAGGGCGCCCGCGCCTGGCAGAAGGCGCTCACGCCGTTGGCCCCGGCCGAACGGCGCCTGTTCATCGATACCCTGCGCGCCTACGAAGACGGACTGACCGACTAGGCCGTGTCCTGCAAGTCATGTTCGCGGTCTCCGCGCCCAGGCGCTCCCTGACGGCACGGGCGGGCTCGGCCGAGTACGACCCGGTACGAGGCCGACCCACCCGCACCGTCAGGAACCACCTGGATCACGAAGCCCATCGAACAGACTTACAGGACACGGCCTAGGAGGAGCGGTGCGGCCTGCGTGTCGACGGGATGGGACTGCATCCGCCCGCCTCGGCGACGACCGTCCGCGTCCGCGGCGGCGAGGCACTGCTCACGGACGGTCCGTTCGCCGAGACGAAGGAACAGATCGGCGGGATCGACATCCTCGAACGCGACAGCCGTGAACAGGCCGTCGAGGCGGCGAAGAGCCACCCGTGGGCCGCGATCGGCACGATCGAGGTCCGCGAACTGCTCTAGGTGATCCGTACGGTGACCTGGTTGTCGGTGTAGGTGTAGGCCACGTATTCGAATTCGACGCCGGTGCGTTCGACGTACTCCAGCCACGCCTTGTACTCGTGCCGCTGCCAGCCGGGATAGTTGAAGAACTCGTCGAAATGCACGATGCTGCCCGACCGCAGCCGCGGGCCGACCAGATCGAGCACGGTTTTCGCGGAGCTGTACAGATCTCCGTCCACGTGAAGGAAGTCGACGACGCCTTCGTGCCGCTCGAGAAAACCGGGAAGCGTGTCCGCGAAAAGGCCGACGACGAGTTCGGCGCCGGGGACGTCCGGCAGGTCGTCGCGCGCGAACGAACCGGCGGGCATCCCGTTGAGCCAGTTCTCCGGTAATCCTTGGAACCAGTCGAATCCGTAGGTCTCGACACCACCACGGGCCCTGGCGATCGCGCCCAGTGTGTTCCCGGTCGCGACGCCGAATTCGAGGGCCATTCCTCCGGACGGGGCAAGGGAAAGCGCGTACGCGAGCGTCTCTTCCGGACTCGCGAAATGCTTGGTCCCGGTCAGCTGCTCACGGGCGAAACGATTGCTGTCCTTTGCCGCGTCCTGGTCGCCAGCGTAGATGATGTCGCGACGGCTCCGGATTTCGAACTCGACGATCCGATCGAAACAGCGATCCCCCTGCCGGACGATCTCTTCGCGCAGTTCCGCGACGACCCGTTCCAATTCCTCCGTATAAGGATCATGGAATCGGCGGGCGAGCCGGTGCAGGCCCCGGCCGAGCGTGCCACGGGCCGACCGGCCCAAGGTTTTCAGGGCTGAATGGGGTACCAGGTGACGCATCCCGGGACGATACACCAGGGCCATCCGGGTGAACGGGACCGGAACGTGCGGGGTCGGTTTCGTTGCGGTAACCGAGGGGTCCGCTCCTAGCATCGGGATCACCGCCGGCATTCGGTTGCCGGCACGGGAAAAGGGAGCACGATGAGCAGGATCGTCATCTTCGGGGCGGGCGGACGCGGCGGGCGCCGGGCCGTCGCCGAAGCCGTGAGCCGCGGGCACCGGGTCACCGCCGCGGTGCGGGATCCCGGCCGCCACAAGGATCTCGCCGGGGACAACGTCACCTTGACCGCCGCCGACGTCACCGTCGCGGACGACGTCGCGAAGGCCGCCGCCGGGCACGACGCCGCGATCAGTTCCATCTACCGCGCGGATCTCCCGTCACGCGAGTACTACCCGGCCGCCGCGCACGCGCTGATCGACGGCCTCGGCCGGGCCGGTGTCGCGAGACTGGTGGTCGTCGGCGTCGGGTCGGCGCTGGAGATCGCCCCGGGCGTCGCTTTCCACGACCAGCCGGGCTGGCCGCCCGAACACCGCGAGTTCTCGCTCGGGCACACGGCGGAACTGGAGGTCTTCCGTGCGTCCGGCGAAGGACTCGACTGGGTGGTCGTCGCGCCGCCGCCGGTGATGCTCGACGAGCACGCCGGGCGCACGGGCGAGTACCGCAGCGGGGACCACCGGGTGCTGCCGCGCGCGGCGGACGCGGGGCCGTTCTCCTACGCGGATCTCGCGGTCGCGCTGGTCGACGAGATCGAGC
The DNA here is from genome assembly GCF_024628825.1 of Amycolatopsis roodepoortensis. Taxonomy (NCBI): domain Bacteria; kingdom Bacillati; phylum Actinomycetota; class Actinomycetes; order Pseudonocardiales; family Pseudonocardiaceae; genus Amycolatopsis; species Amycolatopsis roodepoortensis. The sequence continues at coordinate 6,812,635 of NZ_CP102415.1, read as the reverse complement.
GGCCGAAGCATTCCCGGGTCATGGTCGCGATCGACCACTGACGGTGGCCTGGACTGTTCGGAGATGATGTCGCGAAAGCCACTTTCGGGACACCAGGCGTCTCGAAAGTGGCTTTCGCGACACGGTCGCCGGCACCCCAAGTACTTTCGCGCCGCGGTCGCCGGCACCCCAAGTACATGAAGGCCCCCTTCACTGCGTCTAGCGCAATGAAGGGGGCCTTTATGTACCTCGGGGCCAACGTGGGACTAGCGCTCCGGCGCGTCGCCGCCGTTCTGCTCGGCCAGGAACCGCTCGAACTCTTTGCCCAGCTCCTCGGCGGTCGGCATGTGCTCGACCGATTCCGCGAGCAGGCTCTCCTTGCCGGACGCCTCCATGAACGTGTCGTACTGCTGCTCCAGCGCGCGCACGACGTCGGCGACCTTCTCCGATCCGGCGACCTGGCGGGCGATCTCGGCCTCCGCCTCGTGCGAGGCCTCACGCAGGTCGCCGTCCGGCAGGTTCAGCCCGGTCGCCGCGGCGACGGCGCCGAGCAGGTTCAGCGCGGCGCTCGGGTACGTCGAGTCCGCCAGGTAGTGCGGCACGTGCGCCGCGAATCCGGACGCGTCGTGCCCCCACTCGCCGAGGCGGAACTCCAGCAGCCCGGCGATACTGCCCGGCACCTGCATCCGGTTGGGCAGCGGACGGTGCTCGCCGACGAGTTCGTTCCGCGTCGCGTGCGCGGTCACGCCCAGCGGGCGGGTGTGCGGCGCGCCCATCGGGATGCCGTGGAAACCGGTGGTGAGCCGGACGTCCCAGCGTTCGACCAGCCCGCGCACGGCCGCGCAGAACCGCTCCCAGTCGTGATCCGGTTCCGGCCCGGTGAGCAGCAGGAACGGCACGCCGTCGGCGTCGTGCAGCAGGTGGACGACCAGTTCGGGGGCGTCGTAGGCCTCCCAGTGGTCGATGGAGTAGGTCATCGCCGGGCGGCGCGAGCGGTAGTCGATGAGGCGATCGACGTCGAACCGCGCGATCACCCGGTGCTCGGAGGAGTTCAGGAGCTGCTCGGCGACGAGCTTGCCCGCCGAACCCGCGTCCATGAATCCGTCGAAGTAGTGCAGGAGCACGGCCCCGCCGAGGTCAGGGACGTCCGAGTCCACCTCGTACAGGTCTTCCGGGTCCAGCGCCACCAGATCCTCCAGGTTTCGTGGGTACGACCGTCCACCGATGCCAACGCCCCGATAGGGGGTATCCATTCCGCCGACGGTGGCTTGGATCCTATCGGTCCGTGACAGCCGTCGTGGGCGGTCCGCACGGACGTGGTGCAGGGTGGAGGGGTGACAGAAGAGACGCTCGGCCTGCGCCCGCCCGCCAATCGGGTGAGCAGGCGCGCCATCGGCTACTGGACGGTGTGGGCCGCGGTCGGCTGGGTGATCCTCATCGCGGCGCAGACGGTGTTCGTCCTCACGAGCGACGACGCGCCGACGTGGCTCACGGTGACCTTGACGATCTCCTGCGTGATCGCGCCGCTGCATCTGCTGGTCATGCCGCAGTGGCGCTACCGGATCCACCGCTGGGAGGTCACCGGCGAGGCCGTGTACACCCAGGAAGGCTGGCTCAGCCAGGACTGGCGGATCGCGCCGATCTCGCGGATCCAGACCGTCGACATCGAACGCGACCCGGTCGAGCAGCTGTTCCGGCTGGCGAAGATCACCGTGACGACGGCGTCGGCCGCGGGCCCGGTCAAGATCGCCGGTCTCGACCACACCGAAGCGCTGAAGCTGGCCGCGGAGCTCACGAAGACCACTCAGGCCACTCCCGGTGACGCGACGTGAGCACCGAGGCGCTCCCGGACGCCGGCGGCCAGTGGCACCGGCTCGACCGCCGGATGCTGCTGATCCGCCCCGTGCTCGACGTCGTGAAATCGCTGCCGGTGCTGATCGGGACGGTGATCCTCGGCCGGGGCAACGGCTGGGAATGGTTCGGGCTCGGCGTCACCGCGCTGACCGTGTTCGTCGGGGTCTCGCACGTGCTCACCTCGCGGTACCGCATCGCCGACGGTCAGGTGGAATGGACCACCGGCCTGTTGCTGCGCAAACATCGCGCGATCCCGCTGGACCGGGTGCGCACGGTCGACGTCACCTCGGAACCCAAGCACCGCCTGTTCTCCCTCAGCGCCGTGCGCATCGGCACCGGACGGCATTCACCCGCCCAGGGCGCGAACGGCGACCAGCTGGTGCTCGACGCCGTCAGCCGGACCGAGGCCGACCGGCTGCGCACGGTCCTCTTGCACCGCAAGGAGATCACCACCGAAGCCGAGGCGCCGCCGCCCGAGCAGGTCGTGGCGGAGGTCGACCGCAGGTGGGTGCGGTACGCGCCGTTCACCCTGTCCGGGCTCGCCGTGGTGGGCGCGATCTTCGCCGCGGTCTGGCATTTCGCGCATCAGCTGAACATCGCCCCGGAGAACGTCGGCCCGCTGCGGGATCTCCTGGACGATCTGGCGAACACGGCGGTGTGGCTGATCGTGGTCGTGGCGGCGGTCGCCCTGCTCGTGGTCGTCTCCCTGCTTTCCGTCGGCGGCTACGTGCTGTCGTTCTGGAACTTCAAGCTCACCCGGGAGACGGAAGGCACGCTGCACGTCCGGCGCGGGCTGATCACCACGCGGTCGGTGTCCATCGCAGAAGAACGGCTTCGCGGCGTCGAGGTGAAGGAGCCGCTGCCGCTGCGGATCGCGGGCGGGGCGCGGCTCACCGCGATCGTGGGCGGGTTGCGTGAGGGCAAGGGCGGGGACAAGGGAGGTGGGCTGCTCCTGCCGCCCGCGCCCGTGGGCCGGGTCCACGAGGTCGCGGCCGAAGTGCTGCGGGAGAACTTCGACCCGGCCACCGTCCCGCTCGACCGGCATCCCCGGCGGGCGCTGACCAGACGGCTCACCCGCGCGGTCGGCGGCGTGCTGATCCTGGCGGCCGCCCTCTTCGGCCTGGCGTGGATCGATTTCCTGCCGTCCTGGATGTGGCAGGTCGCGCTCGGCCTGGTCCCGCTCGCCGCGCTGGTGGGCTGGGACCGCTACCGCAACCTCGGCCACGCGATCGTCGGGCGGTACCTGGTCAGCCGGTCGGGTTCACTGGCACGGGCGACGGTGGCGATCCGGCGCGAGGGCCTCACCGGCGTCGTCGTCAGCCGCTCGTTCTTCCAGCGCCGCGCCGGATTGATCACCGTGACGGCCCCGATCGCGGCGGGCAAGGGCGGCTACCGGGTGGTCGACGTCGGCGAATCGGCCGGGCTGGCGATGGCGGAGCAGGCGGCGCCAGGTCTCCTCACGCCGTTCCTGCGCCGGGAGGTTCAGCGGTAGCCGGTGACGTCCGCGGGAAGGCCGGGATCCTGGACCTCGACGAGATAGCGCCAGCAATCGGGACGGCTGCCGTCGAGGTCGGTGAATCCGTATTCCTTCGCCAATTCGCCACTGGACACCGATTTCCCGTTCCAGCGGGCGACTTCCGCGTCACCGGCCAGTGCCGCGACCGCCCTGCCGACGAACGCCGGGCTTTCAGAAATGGCGAAATGCGGCTGCACCTTCGTCGCGTCCCGCCAATTCTCTTCGGTCACCCGATAAGCGTCGAGCATCGCTTCGGAACGCAACCAGCCCGGCGTGACGGCGACCGCGGTACCGCCATGCGGCGCCAATTCGTGCCCGAGCGCGAACGCCATCCGGTTCACCGCGGTCTTGGCGAGATCGTAGAAGAACGAAACCCGGTAGTTCTCCGAGTTGTACGCGGCGGTGCCGTCGTTGACCTCGACGACCAGCGCGCCCGGATTCCTGATCATGAGTGGAAGCGCGAAATGGCTGGTGATGGCGTGGGTGTCGATCGCGAGCCGCAGGGTCCGCAGTCCGACGTCCAGAGTGGACTCCCAGACCGACTTTCCCCATTCGATGGGCGCCCCGTAGATGTCGTTGACCAGCACGTGCAACGCACCCTGTTCGGCGTCGATCCGTTCCACCAGTTCGCGGACCTCGTCCGCCGCCAAATGGTCCACGGCGATCGCGATCCCGCGTCCGCCCGCCTCGTCGACGAGCGCCGCCGTCTCCTCGATCGTCTCCGGGCGGTTCATTTCCGATCGCCGGGAACCGGTACTGCGACCGGTCACGTAAACGGTCGCGCCCGCGGCGCCCAGCTGGACCGCTATTCCCCGCCCTGCCCCGCGAGTCGCCCCGGCGACCAACGCGATCTTGCCGGTCAATGGCTTTCCCATGGGCCGAACCTAGCAAGAAGTCCGCTTGTTCGTTGACCAAAGACCCTGGTCCGCAATTCACACAATGTGCTAGTTTCTTGACTCTTCGTGATTCTCCGGCGAGAGGTCGAGATGACGCCTGCCGCACGATCCGTGAACCCCACCGCCCCGCCGAAACGCACCCCCGGCGCCAGCAGCTCGCGCAAAGTACTGCAGCTGCTGCTCTCCTTTTCCGAACGCCGCTGGGACGCGAGCGTCGCCGAACTCGCGGCGAGGATCGGCACCCCGGTCGCCACGACCTATCGCTATGTCGCGCTGCTGAAGGAACTCCAGCTCCTGGAGGAGGGCAGGACGGGGCGCTATCACGTGACGAGCCAGGTGATGCCGCTCGCGCGGGCCGCGCAGCTGGCCAACGACCTCGCCCGGCTGGCCCGTCCGGCGATGGAGGAGGCGGCCCGCGACCTCGGCGAGACGGTGCTGCTGTTCCAGCATTTCGGTGAATCCGCGGTCTGCGCGGACCGGGTCGAATGCGAACGCGCGATGCGTTTCACCTTCCAGCCGGGGCATTCCGTCCCGCTCGGCACCGGCGCGTCGGGCAAGATGCTGCTCGCGATGCTGCCGGAGGGCGAACGCGAAAGACGCCTTTCGTCGATCGTCCAGCGCCGCGGCCCGAGCGTGCGGGAAGAGGTCAAACGCGCCGGGGCGAACCGGTTCGCGGTCAGCTGGGGCGAGCTGGACGACGGCGTCTGGTCGTGTTCCGTGCCGATCCCGAGCACCGGGCACCGGCCCGCGGTGCTGACACTGGCCGCCCCCGCCACCCGGATCGGTGACGACGCGAAGCGGGCCGCCATCGTCGCGCTCCAGTCGTACGCGAGCCGGATCCACCGCGCCGTTTCGTCGTTCGCCCTCTGATCACGCGTGTCGTCCGCCTGATCACGCGTGTCGTCCGCCTGGTCACGCGTGTCGTCCATCCCGTCACGGGAACCTCGCCGCTAATTCACGCGCCCCACGCGCCGCGGCGGGGTAGAACTCGAACCGTGATCCGACTCGCTACCCCCGACGACCTGCCCGCACTCCAGGAGATCGAACGCGCCGCCGGCGAACCGTTCCGCGCGCTCGGCATGGCCGCGATCGCCGACGACGACCCGCCGTCGATCGCGGACCTCACGGCCTTCCAGCGCGCGGACCGGGCCTGGGTGTGGGACGCGGGCGACGGACCGGTGGCGTACCTGCTCGCCGAGATCGTCGACGGCCACGGCCATATCGAGCAGGTGTCCGTCCATCCGGATCACGCGCGCCGGGGCCTCGGGCGGCGGCTGATCGAGCACGCCGCGGAGTGGGCTTCGCGCGAAGGGCTCGCCGGGCTGACGCTGACGACGTACGCCGAGGTGCCGTGGAACGCGCCGTACTACGCCCGGCTCGGCTTCGTGACGCTCGACGACGAGAGCCTCACAGACGGTCTGCGAGCCGTCCGGGACCACGAAATCGCCCGCGGCCTGGACGCGTGGCCGCGGGTGACCATGCGGAGATGACCCGCCCGGGGGGTCGGATTGGCGACGGGCATCGAACATGTGTTCTACTGTCGGCGCCGGTCCCGGAGGGGGAAGCTCCGCGGGCCGGCACCGGACTTCAGGGAGGCACGGATGGCCGTCAAGATCACCCATCTCACCAATGGGCAGCAGGTGCGCTTCGCCAACGCGGACGGCGCCCGGCGCTACGCCGAGATCATCGGCGGCGGGGTCGACAAATGGCGGTTCACCGTGGTCAGCGGGCACGACCGCCCGGAATTGTCGGGGCGGGTCGTTAATGTGCCGGTATGGCGTATGACTTCCAGGTGACGGTGGACTCCGCCCGTCCGCACGCCCTCGCGGACTGGTGGGCCGAGATGCTCGGGTGGCGGGTCGAGGAGAGCAACGAGGAGTTCATCCGCGAGATGGTCTCCGCGGGTTACGCCGCCGAAGAAGCGACGACCACGCACAACGGTGTCCTGGTGTGGAAGGACGGCGCGGCGATCGTCCATCCGGAGACCGGGCAGCGGTTCCTCTTCCAGCTGGTGCCCGAGGGGAAGACGGTCAAGAACCGGCTGCACCTCGACATCCGGATGGGGGCGGGCAGGATCGAGGCCGAGCTCGAGCGGCTGACCGCGCGCGGCGCGACGTTCCTGCACCGCGGCAAGCAAGGGCCCGCCGAGTGGATCACGATCGCGGACCCGGAGGGAAACGAACTCTGCCTCTCCTGAGGCGGGCCTGCGAGGGCCCGCCACTGGGGGTGTCATGAAGGGACCTGGTCCCGTCGGCTGTGCCCTTCATGACCGAGCGCGCGGCCCTCGTGCGCGTCGCGCCTCGCGTGAGGCGTGACAGTCGTGGGTGTTCCCCGGTCGTTCCGGCGGCCCGGGAACACCCACGACGATCCGGCTACCGGTCCGCTCGCCAGATCCGGCTGCGCAGGTCGGCGCCGCGGATCACCTGGATCCGCCACGGCGTCAGGCGAAGCACATGCAGCCGCGGGTCGGACGGTGCCTGCCAGAAATTGCCGAGCGGGTAGCCGGCGCCGCGCGGGCTGGTCTTGCGGTACAGGTCCCACACATGCTCCTTGACCGAGGGCTCGTTGTCCCAGACGGCCACCGCGTCGATCGCCACCGAGTTGTTCCCCGGTGCCCAGTAAGAGAAATTGGTATGCGGGTTGCCTTCGAGATGGGCAGCCTTCACCGGCGTCCGAAAGGTGGCCAGCCAGCCGAGCGGACGGCCGTCGACCTTTTCCCACACCGGGATGAGCACGCGGGTTCGCGGGCGGTTCTGGGCGTCGACGGTCACCATCGTGGCGTAGTTGATGGCTCCCACGTAGCTGTCGAACTCGGCTTCCAGCTCACCGAAGTCCCGGGTCGTCGTGCTCATGCGGCGCTCCTGAAGGATTCGACGGCGCGCGAGAGGCTGGCCGCGCCGTGTCCGGCCGCGATCTGCCGGTCGATCAGGTCCTTGATCGGGAGCAGGGTGTCCGGCGGGACGTCCAGCGCCCGGCTGGCGCGGATGATCGTGCTCAGCCCCGCCTGGTTCATCGCCAGGCTGGACTCGCCACCGGTGTAACCGCCGCGGTCGATCTCCTCGGCGAAGGTGGTCAGCGCCGGAAACGAATCCGTCAGCCAGGACAGCAGCATCGGCGTCAGCTCGGTGGCGCGCACCCCGGCCGCCGACGCCATCGCCGTGGCGTGCAGGAAACCGCCGATCATGCCGTACATCCCGGCCAAGATGGCGACGTCGTAACCCGACGCGAGACCGGCGTCGGCGCCGAGGAAAGTGCCTTTACCCAACAGCTCCAGCGTCGGCTGCCAGCGCTGGTGAACCTCCTGGGCGCCGCTGTAGCTGATCGACGATCCTGCGGTGCCGATCGTCTGCGGCACCGCGTAGACGGCTCCGTGCAGGTACCGCGCGCCGTGCTCGGCGGCCCAGGTGGCCAGCTCACGCGCGTCCTCCGGCCCGCCGGAGGTGACGTTGACCAACGCGCGCCCGGCGACGGCATCGCCCGCCGTCGTCAGGACCTGCCGGGCGACGGTGGCATCGAGCAGCGCGACGAGCACGAGGTCGCTCGACGCGATCGCCTCCGCGGCCGTGGCCGCCGCCGTCGCCCCGGCGGCGACGAGCGCGTCCGCCTTGGCGGCGTCGCGGTTCCAAACGGTCGTGGGAATCCCTTGGCGCAAGAAGGTTTCGGCCAGCGCGTGGCCCAGGTTGCCGAGGCCGATCACGGCGACTCGGTCAGGTGTCGTACTCATGTGACCAGCCTCGTGGCCGGCACTTCCCGCTGCCAGTGACACTGATGACCGGAAGCACCAAATTCGTGCCATAGGCTGTGCCCATGAGCGCTGGTTCGGTCGCCCTGGTCGTCCCCGACGAGATCGGGATCGCCTTCTGGGACCTGTACGAGGTGAGCATCCCCGCCACCGTTTTCGGGATGCCCCAGCCCGATCTCGCCGATCCCTGGTACGACCTGCGGCTGTGCGGAACCGGCGACCGGTCCGAGGCGGCGGCTCCCGGGTTCGCGCTGCGCACCCCGTACCGGCTCGACGACATCGTCGGCGCCGACACCGTCATCGTGTCGTCGGTACCGGACGAGGTCCTCAGCGACGGCGCGCCGGTCTCCCCCGAGCTGATCAGCGCGTTACGGCGCGCCCACGACGCGGGCGCGCGGATGGTCTCGCTGTGCTCCGGCGCCTTCGCGCTCGCCGAGGCCGGGCTGCTCGACGGCCGTCGGGCGACCTCGCACTGGATGCACACCGCGGCGCTGGCCGAGCGGTTCCCCGAGGTCGAAGTCGACGACTCCGTGCTCTACGTGGACGACGGCGACGTGCTCACCAGCGCCGGGATGACCGCCGGCCTCGACCTGTGCCTGCATCTGGTCCGGCGCGACCTCGGGGCGCACGTGGCCAACCAGCTGGCCCGCCGGATGGTCGTGCCCGCGCACCGGCCGGGCGGACAGGCCCAGTTCATCGATCTTTCCGTTCCCGCCACCGACGACCAGGGGCTGGCACCGGTGCTCGACTGGGCGAGGGCCCATCTCGACCGGCCGTTGACGATCGAAGATCTCGCCCGGCGCGCCATGATGAGCCGCCGGACCTTCTACCGGCGCCTCCAGCAGGCGACCGGCACGACACCGCTCCAATGGCTGCTGACCCAGCGGCTTTCCCGGGCGCAGAGCCTGCTGGAATCGACCGCCCTGCCGGTGGAGCGGATCGCGGAGCTCAGCGGTCTCGGTACCGCGAACAACCTGCGCCACCACTTCCTGAAACAGGTCGGCGTCTCGCCCGGCGCGTACCGGAACGCGTTCCCGCGGCAGCCACCGGTGGCCGCCGCCGCGGGATGACAGCCGCCAGATGGTGTCCTGGAAGTCCTGTCACGGCCTCGGTCGCCGCGGTCGTGAGTGGCGTTTCGGGTTCTAACCCGAAACGCCACTCACGACCCGGCACCAGCGGACTCGCAGGACACCTGGCCTAGGCGAGCTTGTCCAGCGCACGCGGCAACGCCGTCGTGAGCAGGTCGAGCTCGGCCTCGCCCGCGATCAGCGGCGGCGACACCGCGATCCCCTTGGCGAGGTTCCGCACGAGGACGCCTTCGTCCCGCGCCAGCCGCTGCAACCGGTTCGCCGCGCCGGGGTTCGCCTCGATGACTTCGGCCTTCAGCTCGACCGCGCCGAGGAAGCCGAGGCCGGCCCGGACCTCCGCCACCAACGGATGCGAAGCGAGCCCGGAAAGCGCGTCCGCCAGCGGTTTCTCCAGTTCCCGCCCGCGCGGGATCAGCCCGTCGCGCTCGTAGATGTCCAGTGTCGCGTTCCCCGCGGCGCAGGCGACCGGATGCCCGGCGTAGGTCGCGCCGTGCCGCAGCACCGGCGCACCGGGCGAACCGGTGAAGAACGGCTCGGCCACCCTCGGCGCGACGATCAGCGCGCCCAGCGGGATCGTGCCGCCGGTGATGCCCTTCGCGGTCGTGATCATGTCCGGTTTCACCGCCCACCGGTCGATGCCGAACCAGGTGCCCAGCCGCCCGAACGCGGCGATCACGCAGTCCGCGACGAACAGCACGTCGTGCTTGCGGCAGATCCCGGCGACCGTCTCGATGTACCCGTCCGGGGGAAGGAGGACGCCGCCCGCGCCGATCACCGGTTCGCAGAAGAACGCCGCGACCCGCTCCGGCCCGACCCGCAGGATCTCGGCTTCGAGCGCTTCGGCGCTGTCGTAGGGGACGTGCGAGATGTCGCCCGGCAGCGGCCCGAAGCCCGCCGCGTTGGCCGCGATGCCGCCGACGGCCGTGCCGAAGCCGTGGGTGCCGTGGTAGCCCTGCACCCGGCCGATGACGTGCACCTTCTCCGGGCGCCCGGTGTGGGCGAAGTACGAACGGGCGATCTTGACGGCGGTGTCGATGACGTCGCCGCCGCCCGACCCGAAGAACACCTTCGAGCCCGGTTCGGGTGCCAGCGCGGAGACGCGCTCGGCGAGCTTCAACGCGGGCTCGTTGGCGTTGTAGCCGAACAGGTTGTACGAGTCGAGCGTCCGCAACTGGTCGGCGACGGCGAGCGCGATCTCCTCGCGCCCGTGCCCGAAGTTCGCGTACCAGAGCGACGCCGTCGCGTCGAAGTACCGCTCGCCTTCGTCGTCCCAGACGTAGGAACCCTCACCGCGGGTGATGACGAGCCGGTCGCCGTCGACCGCTCCCATGTCCGCGAAGGGGTGCCACAACGGATTGCGCGCGGACGCCGACGAAACCATGATCTTCCTCCTCGTGCTCGTGCCCCCATCCTCACCCGGATCCGGCCGGAACGCGAACACTCCATCGTGCACAGTTCGCGCCGCGGACTTGTCCGGCTTGTCGGCCCGGTCGGCGGCCGTGTCGCGAAAGCCACTTTCGGGACATCCCACGTCTCGAAAGTGGCTTTCGCGACACGCGCCCGAACCACCTGGGCAGGCCGCCGACGTTGCGAAAGCCACTTTCGCAACCTTCAACGTTGCGAAAGTGGCTTTCGCAACGCGCGAAAAAGCGCCCTCACGACTCCCGTCGGTCGTAAGCCGCCAGAAGCTGCTTCTCCGCATCCCGCAGGTACTTCTCCAGCGCCGTCTCAGCGGGCCCGAACCGCCCTCGCTCCAGATCCCGCAGGATCCGCTCGTGCCGTTCCAGGAACGGCTCGAAGAACGCACGCGTGTTCTCCGCCAGCACGAAGAAGAGCCGCGTCTCCGCCAGCACCTGGCGCATCGTCGTGCTGACCCGCTCGCTGCCCGCCAGATCCCCCAACGCCTGGTGGAACGCGATACTCGCGGTCCCGACGGCCTGCCAGTCGCCTTCACCGGCCGCGGCACGGCCCTCCCGGACCGCCGCCGCGACCGCCGAAAGGTCCACAGTGGACCGCTCGGCCGCGCGCCGCAGCGCACCGCATTCGGTGACCCGACGCATCACGTAGAGATCCGAGATGTCCTGCGCGGTCAGCTCCCGCACGAACACGCCGCGGTTGAGTTCGTGCACCGCGAGCCGTTCGTGCGCCAGCAGCTGGAAGGATTCGCGCAGGGTGTTGCGCGAGACGCCCAGCGCGGCGCTGATCGACGGTTCCGAAAGCCTCGACCCGGGCGGGAACACGCCTTCGGTGATGCGCTGGCGCAGGATCTCGGCGACCCGTTCCGCCGTCCCGCTCCGTTCGAGCAGGGGTCTGTCGCGGGCCAGCGTCTCCTCGGCGGCGGATGTGGACATGGCGCTACCTGACACCGAGTTCGAAGTCGAGGCTGTACCGGTTGCCCGGCATGGCACCGGCGGCCTTGGCGCCGTCGATGGGAAGCGCGACCCCGTTGACGAAGCGCGACTCGTCGCTGGCCAGGAAAACGACCGCTTTCGCGACCTCCCACGCCTCGCCGACCCGCGCCGCCGGCGTGCTCGCGGTCAGCTGGTGTTGCTTGGCTTCGAAGTCCTCCGGCGACGCGAGGGTGCCGCGCAGCATGTCCGTGTCGATCGCGCCCGGGTTGACCGTGTTCGCACGGATCCCCTGGTGCGCGTGCGCGACGGCGATCGACTTCGTCAGGCCGACCAGCGCGTGCTTGGTGGCGTTGTACACCGGGTCGCCGGGGCGGCCCATCACCCCGCCGTTCGACGACGTCGTGATGATGCTGCCCGCCTTGTTCGCGATCATGTGCGGCAGCACCGCTCGAGTGCCGAGGAAGGCCGCGCGCACGTTCAGCGCGAAGATATTGTCGAACTCCGCCAGCGTGGTGTCCACCAGTGGTTTCCCGAGGTGGATGCCGACGTTGTTGAACAGAACGTCGATCCGCCCGGTTTCGGCGGCCACACCGCGCACGAACTCGTCGACCTGTCCTTCGTCGGTGGCGTCCACAAGGGAGTGACGGGCGCCTTCGACCGATTCCGCGGGTTCGCGGATGTCACTGGAGAACACGGTCGCGCCCTCGGCGACGAACTCCTTCACGGTGGCGAGGCCGATACCCCTCGCGCCCCCGAAGACCACCGCGACCTTGCCTGCCAGCCGGCCCATGCTCATTTCCTCCCTCTCAGCGAAACCGCTGTGTAGTCCTCCGGAAGGCGCACCAGCGCCTCGGGATCCCCGTGATAGGTGACTTCGACGCCGTACAGTTCACGCGCCGCTTCCACCGAGACGTACCCGTCGACGACGTCGGCGAGTACGGCCTCCGGATCGCGCTCGCGGGGATCACCGTGCCCGCCGCCGCCCGGCAGGATCACGTTCACCACGTCGTCGGGCCGCAGGTTCACCCGGCTCTTCGACGGCAGGGCCCCGCGGGCGAGCTCGAACCGGCCCACCGCGCCGTCGTGTCCCGAGTCCACACCGGACGCCGGCCGGCGCACCCGGTCGATGTTCCCGTTGACACTCCAGGAGATCGTGCCGCGGGCGGCCATGGTGGTGCACTGGCCGAGGCCGCCACGCCATTTCCCGGCGCCGCCGGAGTCCGTGCGCAGCACGCGTTCGCGCTGGATCAGCGGGGCCATCGTCTCGATGACCTCCGTCGGCGTCGACCGCAGCCCGCTCGGGAATCCGGTGGTACCGAGACCGTCCTTTGTGGATCGCGCGCCGATCCCGCCGGTCTGGAAGACGTTGAGCATGAACTCGCGACCCTCGGCGTCGGCGCCACGCCAGATCGTCATCCACAACGCGTCCGCGCTGTGCGCCATGGCGTTCCCCGGCAGAGCCGTGATCAGTAGCGAAGGCAGGAAGTGCCCGATCAGGTGCCGGGACGCGACCGGCGCGGGCGGCGTGCAGTTGAGCACCGAGCCCTCCGGCGCGGTGACGTGCACCGGCCGGAACGAGCCCGCGTTGTGCGGCACCTCCGGCGAGATCGCCGCCTTGATCGCGAACGACGCGTACGCCCGGGTGTAGTTCAGGACGACGTTGATCCCGCGGCGGCTCTGCGGCGACGACCCCGCGAAATCGAGGTGGATGTCCTCGCCGTCGATGGTCACGGCGACCTTGAGGACGATCTCTTCGTCGTCGAACCCGTCGGTCACCAGCTCGCTGGTATAGGTGCCGTCCGGCAGTTTCGCCAGCGCGTCCCGCAGCGCCCGCTCGGAGCGGTTCATGATCTCCGCGGCGACGTCGTCCAGGGAATCGAGCCCGAACTCCTCCAGCAGCCGCACCAGGCCCGCCGCGCCGACCTCGTTGCCGGTGACCTGGGCGTACAGATCGCCGATGGTCTCCTCCGGAGTGCGCACGTTGGCACGGATCAGCAGTTCGAGATCCGCGTTGACCACGCCCGCGCGGAGGAATTTCATGATCGGCAGGCGCAGTCCCTCTTCGAAGACCTCGTTGGCCTCGGCGGAGACCAGCCGCCCGCCGATGTCCGGGGCGTGGCAACAGGAAGCGAACCAGGCGACCAGCCGTCCCCGCAGGAACACCGGCGTCGCGACGGTGATGTCGTTGATCTGCCCGGCCGTCTGCCACGGGTCGTTGGTGAGCAGGACGTCGCCGGGCTCCAGTGTCTCCGGCGGGTACGCGGCGACGAAATGCCGCATGCCGGTCGCCATCGCGTTGATATGGCCCGGTGTCCCGCCGACGGACTGGCCGATCATCTCGCCGCGGGAGTCGAACACCGCGCAGGCGAGGTCGAGCGATTCCCGCACCACGGACGAGAAGGCCGTGTCCACGAGCGCGTTCTGCTGTTCGGCCAGGATGGAGTGCAGCCGGTTTCCCAGCACCCCCACCAGGATCGGGTCGACGCTCATACCGTCACCACCAGACTGGCGTCCGCGCCGACGACACAGCGCGCACCCGGCGGAACGACCACGGTGGACTCGCGTTCCTCCACGATGGCCGGCCCCTCGACGCGATCACCCGGCTTGAGCCGGTACCTGTCGAACACCGCCGTGTCGACAAATCCACCTTCGCCGGGGAAGTACGCGGGGCGGCTCCCCTTGCGCGCGTCGCCCTCGGCCTCGGCGCCCGCGAGTTTCAGCGTGACCTCGGGCGTGGGACCACTGGAGACGACGCGCCAGTTCAGCACCTCGATCGCGACGTCCGGCCCGGCCCGCCGGTACAGCGTCCGATAGGTCTCGGTGAACGCGTCGATGAGCGACTCCGGCCAGCTCCCCCGTCCGACCGGCACGCGGATCTCGTAACCCTGCCCGGAATACCGCATCTCGGCGATCCGGCGGTGCGTCACGTCGGAACCGTCCACACCGGACTTCTCCAGGAGCTCCGCGCCCTCGGCCTCCATCTCGGCGAACCGCGCGTCGACCTGTTCCCAGGAAATGTCCAGTACCGCGGAGCGCGCCGAACGCACGAAGTCGAAAGCCAGTGGCGCGGTGAGGAATCCCGCCGCGCTGAGCACTCCGGCGGCGGGCGGCGCGACCACCTCCGGCGCGCCGAGCGCCCTCGCCACACCGACGCCGTGCACCGGGCCGGCGCCACCGAAAGTGAACATCGGGAGCTTCGCCGGATCCTTGCCGCGCTCGACGGCGTGGACGCGGGCCGCGTTCGCCATGTCCTCGTTGACGCTGGTGTGGATACCCCAGGCCGCCTCTTCGACGCTGACACCGAGCGGTCCGGCGATCTTCGAGCGGATGGCCTCGCGCGCGCCTTCGAGATCCAAAGTCATTCCGCCACCGAGGAAATACCCCGGGTCCAGATAACCGAGCACGAGGTCGGCGTCCGTCACGGTCGGCTCGGCACCGCCTCGCCCGTAACAGACCGGTCCGGGCTCGGACCCCGCCGAATCCGGGCCGACGGTGAGCAGGCCGAGCGCGTCGATCCGCGCGATCGAGCCGCCACCGACCCCGATCTCGATCATGTCCGTGACCGGAACCTTGACCGGCAGCCCGGAACCCGGCAGCAGCCGGTACTTCCGGTCCACTTCGAACTCGTGCGTCACCAGCGGTGCGCCATCGGAGATCAGGCACAGTTTCGCCGTCGTGCCACCCATGTCGAAGGCCAGCAGATCCTCGACACCGGCCGCGGCACCGATCGCGGACGCGGCCAGCGCCCCGCCCGCCGGACCGGATTCGAGGATGCGGATCGGGTACCGCGCGGCGGTGTCCACCGTCGCGATTCCCCCGTTGGACAGCATGATGTGCGGCGACGGCCGCACCCCGGCCTCGTGCAGGCGCCTTTCCAGATCACGCAGATAACGTTCGGTGAGATCCTGGACGTAGACGCATCCGACGGTGGTCGACATTCGCTCGAATTCGCGGATCTCGGGGACGACCTCGCTGGAGAGCGCGACCCGCAGCCGGGGCGCGACCTCCCGCAGCACCTCGGCGGCGCGTCTTTCGTGCGCGGGATTCGTGAAGGCGTGCAGGAAACAGATCGCCACCGCGTCGATGCCCCTGGCGTCGAGCTCCCGGCCGAGCCGCGCGACGTACTCCTCGTCCAGTCCTGTGTGGACGGTACCGTCGGCGAGGATCCGCTCGGGGATATCGAACCGCAGGTGCCGTGGCACCAGCGGGGCGGGCAATTCGATGAGCAGGTCGTACAGTTCGTACCGGTGCTCGCGCCGCATCTCCAGCACGTCGCGGAAACCGGCGGTCGCGAGCAGCGCCGTGCGAGCACCTTTGCGTTCGATCAGCGCGTTCGTCACCAGCGTGGTGCCGTGCACGAACTGCTCGACGTCTCCCGCGTCCAGCCCGGCGTCGGCGAGTGTCCTCTTGAGACCTTCCTCGACCGCGCGGGCCGGTTCGTCGTGGGTCGTCAGCACCTTGCCGACCGCCACGAGACCGGTGCCGTCGAGCACGCAGAGATCGGTGAACGTGCCGCCGATGTCCACGCCGACGCGGAGCCCGGTCACGGGGATTCCTTGCGGTACCAGCGCGGCGAGGTGTTGAGCGGCGGTGCCATCTTCGCGCGCACGACCAGCACGTTGGGCTCGTCGGACTCGACGAATTCACCGAGCAGCCGCCGGAACGCCCGCCCGAACCCGGAAACCCGGTCCGCGTGTACGCCGAAGGCCCTCGCCAGGCCGACGAAATCGGGACTGTCCCAGTCGACCCCTCGACGCGGCAATCCCGCGCGATCCTGGTCGTACCGGAGCATCCCGTAGCCGCCGTCGTCGACGAGGATCACCGTGACCGGCAACTGTTCCTGCGCCAGCGTGTGCAGATCGCCGCAGCCGAACAGGAAACCGCCGTCACCGCTGACGCAGATCGCGCGGCCGGCGCCCGCGGCACTCGCGCCGAGCGCGGCGGGGAAGCCGTAGCCGAGGGTGCCCCAGCCCATCGGGTACGCGAGCTTGCGCGGCGCGCGGACGCGATGGAACCCGCCGATCCAGTACCCGGCCACGCACATGTCCGCGACCACGACCGCGTCGGGCGGCAACACCTCATCCAAAGTAGACAGAAGGTCCGCGGCCTGTGGTTCCTCCTCCTTGATCCGCCGCCGTACCCGGGCGGAGACCTTGGCGAGCCTGCCGACGAGTGCCGCGATACCCGGCCGTTCCTCGACCTTCAGCGCCTCGACGAGCACTCTGGCGTCACCGACCAGCGTGATGTCCGGCTGGTAGTTCTTGGCCGCGTCGTCTGGGTCGACGTTGATCGCGATGAGTTTCTTCGGCTTCGGCATCAGCCAGTTCTGCGTCATCAGCCCGTCGAAGTCGGTGCCGATCGCGAGGACGACGTCGGCCTCGTCCCACAGCGCGCCAACCTCGGGCGCGTGCACCGGATTCGGGGCGAGACAGGGATGATCGACCGGCAGCAGCCCGCGGGCGCCGAACGTGGTGAGCACCGGCGCGGCCAGCCGTTCGGCGAGTTTCCCGATCGCCTCACCCGCCTCGGCGCGCAGCGCGCCGCCGCCCGCCCAGATCAGCGGTCGGTCGGCGGTGGCCAGGAGCGCCTCGGCCTCGGTGAGATCCGGGATCTCGGCGGGCCGGGCGTGCGACCGCGGCGGACGGCGCGCGGGCGTCCGCTCGGACAGGAAGTCGGCCGGGATGCCGAGGTAGACCGGCCCGCTCTGCGGCTGGAGCGCGAGCCGGGCCGCGCGGTGGAGGGTGGCGGCGACCTGGTCGGCGCTGGTGACGGTGAACCCCGCCTTGGTGACCGGCGCGAACATCGCCTGCTGGTCCGACGTCTCGTGCAGCACGCCGCGGACCACGCCCGGCCGCCGCAGCGTGGACGGGATGTCGGTCGCGATGATCAGCACCGGCGCGGCCGACGCCATGGCCTCGCCGACGGCGGCGAGCGTGTTCGCCGCGCCGGGCCCCGTGGTCACCAGCGCGACGCCGAGCTTGCCCGTCGCGCGGGCGTAGCCGTCGGCCGCGTACCCCGCCGTCTGCTCGTGCCGGACCCCCACCAGCCGGATGTCCGTATCGGCCAGCGCCTCCCATAACGGCAGGTTGTGCACCCCGGGGAGACCGAAGACGACTTCGGTCCCCAGAGCGGTCAGCGCGTCGGCGAGATGCTGGGCTCCGGTGGGTGCAGGCACCCCGCCGATAGTGCCAGATCGTTCAACGATCCAGCAACCGGCCACTGCGCGTGAAGGCCCCCTTCCCTCGGCTGAGCCGAGGGAAGGGGGCCTTCACGCGCAGCCGGCTTCAGTACAACCCGGCCGAGTAAGCCGCAGGAGCGTAATACGCCTCCAGGTCGGCGAGGCTGTCCTCCGGCCGCTCGAAGGTCTTGGAGATGACCGCCCGCGACGGCAGCGCGTCCGGCGCCCAGCTCTCCGGCGACCAGAGCTTCGAGCGCATGAACGCCTTCTGGCAGTGGTGGAAGATCTCGTCGATGTCGACGACCAGCGCGAGCTTCGGCCGGTTGCCGTTCACGATCATGTCGTCGAAGAACGGCGCCTCCCGCACGAGCCGCGCGCGGCCGTTGATCCGCAGCGTGTCGCCGCGGCCGGGGATCAGGTAGATCAGCCCGACGTGCGGATTCGACAGCACGTTGCGGAACCCGTCGGCGCGCCGGTTGCCGGGACGCTCCGGGATGGCGATCCGCGTGTCGTCCAGTACCAGCGTGAACCCGGCCGGGTCGCCCTTCGGCGAGACGTCGCAGGTCCCGTCCGCCGCCGACGTCGCGATCAGCACGAACGGCGACTCCGCGAGCCACTGGCGGTCCATCTCGTGCAGCTTCGGGCGCGCCTTGTTCGCGGTCCGTTCGAGCGGCGGCGGCAGGATCTCGCGCAGCTCGGCCTCGGTGGTGACTTCGACGAACTCAGACAATGTTGTGCTCCCTCGTCACGGCCCGGTCGCCGGCGAACCGGCGGACGTCGAGCCCGCTGATGTCGATCTCCGAGACCCGCCCCAGGTAGAGGTCCCGCACGAGCTCAGCCACCGCCGGGCCCATCTGGAACCCGTGTCCCGAGAAGCCGGTGGCGTAGAAGAACCGCGACAGGTGGACGCTTTCCCCCACGATCTGGTTGCGGTCCGGGGTCATCTCGTACAGCCCGGCCCAGCCGCCGCGGATCCCCGCGTCGAGCACCGCGGGCACCCGGCGCGCGGCGATCTCGGCGAGTTTCGGCAGCCACTCGCCCGGCTGATAGCGGGTGTCGAAGCCGGGGTCGCCATCACCGTCGCAGAAGGACATCGCCAGGCCGGCGCCCTCGCGGTGGAAGTAGAAGGCGGACGGCATCTCGATGGTCAGCGGCACCGACCCCGGCAGGTCCGCGACCGGTCCGGTGAACACGACCTGGCGCCGGAACGGCCGCACCGGGAGGTCGACACCGGCGAGTTCGCCGATCCGGCCCGACCACGCGCCCGCCGCGCAGACCACGGCGTCCGTCCGCACGAAACCGGCCGAGGTCCGGACACCGGTGATCACGTCACCGTCGCGTTCGATCCCGACGACCTCGACGCCGGTCCTGAGCACCGCGCCGTGCGCGCGAGCGGCCCGCGCGTAGCCCTGGACCGCGGAGTCCGGAGTCGCCTTCGCGTCGTCCGGCGACCACAGCGCCGCGACGACGCCCTCGGTGTCGATCAGCGGGGAGAACCGCCGCGCTTCGGCGGGCTCGACGAGACGGCTGCGGACGCCGTAGGAGTTCTGCAGTTCGGCACAGCGTTCGAATTCGGGCAGGTCCGCGGGGTCGGTGACCAGGTACAGGTAGCCGTCGCGACGGAAATCGATCTCGGTCCCGTACGTCTCGGCGAAGGAGGCGTACTCGGCGAGCCCGCGCAGCCCGATCTCGATGTTGACCCGGGTGGTGAACGACGACCGGATCCCGCCCGCCGCCTTCGCCGTCGAGCCCGCGCCCAGGATGTCGCGTTCGAGCAGCAGGACCGGGACGCCGGCGGCGGCGAGCCGGTACGCGCAGGCGACCCCGATGATGCCGCCGCCGATCACGACGACGTCGGTGCGTTCAGGCAGTGGCTCCATCCGTGTCCCCGATCCGTTCGTCCTCGGGCGGCGGTCCCGGCGGCGTGCCGTCGCCGAACGGGCGCCCGCCCAGCTGCTCCCGGTGGTGCGGCGTCGTCCAGCCGGACAGGTCCGGTCCCAAAGGGACGATCCGCGTCGGGTTCACCTGCTCGTGCACCGCGTGGTAGTGCCGCTTGATGTGGTCGAAGTCGACGGTGTCACCGAAACCGGGCGTTTGGAAGAGGTCGCGAGCGTAGGCCCAGAGCACCGGCATCTCGGTCAGCTTGTTCCGGTTGCATTTGAAGTGCCCGTGATAGACGGCGTCGAAGCGGACGAGCGTGGTGAACAACCGGATGTCCGCTTCGGTGATCGTGTCACCGACGAGGTAGCGCTGCTTTTCGAGCCGTTCGGAAAGCACGTCCAGCATGGTGAAGAGGCGGGTGTAGGCGTCCTCGTACGCGGCCTGCTTGGTCGCGAATCCGGCTTGGTACACGGCGGCGTTGACGTCGGCGTAGACCCCCGCGTTGACGTCGTCGATCTCGCCGCGAAGTCGCTCTGGGTAAAGGTCGGGCGCGCCGGGCCGGTGAAGGCTGGTCCATTCGGTGGACAGATCGAGGGTGATCTGAGGATAGTCGTTACTCACCAGCCGTTTGCTCGGAATGTCCACAATGGCCGGAACGCTGATCCCGCCCATGTAGTGCGGATCCGCGGCGTGATAGGCCTCGGCCAGGTACTTGATGCCGAGCACCGGATCCCGGTCACCGGGATCGAGGGTGAACCGCCAGCTCTTCTCGTCCTGGATCGGGTCGGCGACGGCCACGCTCAGCGCGGACTCGAGGCCGAGCAACCGCCGGACGACCAGGCCACGGCTGGCCCAGGGACAGGCCCGGCTGACCACCAGCCGGTATCTCCCCGCCTCCACCGGCCAGCCGTCGCGGCCGTCGGCGGTGACACGCGCGTCGAAATGGTTGGCGGACCGACGGAACTCACCCGTCTGCGGATCGGTCGGGATCGTCATGTGAGCCACCCTAAAGCGTGAGAAGGTGGTTTCGGTGTGCGTAGACTCTGGCACCCGGCGTGTCCGCACGCCGCCGCGCGGAAGGTGGTCCGACGATGCCGTTCATGCCCGTGACCGACTCGATGTTCCTTCTCGTGGAGACGCGCGAACATCCGATGCACGTCGGCGGACTGCAACTGTTCAGGAAACCCGAGGGCGCCGGGGACGACTATCTGCGTGACGTCCGCAAGAGCCTGCTCGATTCCGACAACATGCGCTCGGTGTTCCGGCGCCGTCCCGCCCGGCCGGTCAACACCGCGGGCCACGTCGCGTGGGCGACCGACAACGATCTCGAACTCGACTACCACTTCCGGCATTCCGCGCTGCCCCAGCCCGGCCGGATCCGCGAGCTGCTGGAGCTCACCGGCCGCTGGCACAGCACCCTGCTCGACCGGCACCGCCCGCTGTGGGAGATCCACCTGGTCGAGGGCCTGCAGGACGGCCGGTTCGCGATCTACAGCAAGATCCACCACGCGCTGATGGACGGCGTCTCGGCGCTGCGTCATCTGCAGGGTACGTTGTCGGACGACCCGGCCGACCTCGACTGCCCGCCGCCGTGGGGGCGGCGCGCCAAACCCGACGGCGGCCGCAACGGCAAGGTGTCGCCCTCGGTGTTCCGCACCTTCGGCAAGACGGTCAACCAGCTCGCCGGTATCGCGCCCGCCGCGATGAAGGTGGCGCGTGAGGCGTTCCAGGAGCACACGCTCACGCTGCCGGCGCAGGCGCCGAAGACCATGCTGAACGTGCCGATCGGCGGGGCCCGGCGGTTCGCCGCGCAGTCCTGGTCGCTGGACCGGGTGCGCAAGGTGGCGACCGCCGCCGGGGTGTCGCGCAACGACGTCGTCCTCGCGATGTGCTCGGGCGCGCTGCGCGACTACCTGATGGAGCAGAACGCGCTCCCCGACGTGCCGCTGACCGCGATGGTCCCGGTTTCCTTGCGGCGCAAGGACAGTGGGGACGCGGCGGGGAACAACATCGGCGCGCTGCTGTGCAACCTCGCCACCCATCTGACCGATCCGGCCGCCCGGCTGGCGACGATCAACGCGTCCATGCGGAACGGGAAGAAGCTCTTCTCGGAGCTGACCCCGCTGCAGACGCTGCTGCTGTCGGGGATCAACGTCGCCCAGCTCGGCGTGTCCCCGATCCCCGGTTTCGTGAACAACACGAAACCGCCGTTCAACCTGGTGATCTCCAACGTCCCGGGGCCGCGCAAGCAGATGTACTGGAACGGCGCGGCGCTCGACGGCATCTACCCGGCGTCGGTGCTGCTGGACGGGCAGGCGCTGAACATCACGCTGACCAGTAACGGGGACAACCTGGACTTCGGCATCACCGGCTGCCGCCGGAGCGTGCCGCATCTGCAGCGCATCCTGACCCACCTGGACACCGCGCTCGCCGAACTCGAACACTCGGTGTCTATCGGGCGCAGCTGACGAGAACGTTCCGCGGGGCGCCTGGCCACATGTACATGGCGCCCCGCAAAACGTTTTCGTGGGCCTCCGGCCCGAAAGAGGCTGCGCCGGTGAAGTCTCCGCCGGGCGCGGGAGACCCTTGAGAGTTAGCTGCCGTCGGAGACGTAGAGGGCACCCGGGGTGATCGTGTACAGCTGGCCGTCCGGGCCGGCGGTCGCGTCACGCGTGCGGCCGAGGTTGGTCCAGAGCTTGCCGCCGTTGCCGTTCAGGTCGAGCTTGTACGTGCCGCCCTTGAGGGACGCCATGTACAGCGAGCCCTTGTAGGCCGCGAGTCCGCTCGGCGTCGCCGAGGACGTCGGCCAGGACTTGACCGGGTTGGTCATCCCGGCCGTGTTGCACGGGCCCTCGCAGGTCGGCCAGCCGTAGTTCTTGCCTGGCTCGATCTTGTTCAGCTCGTCGAGCTTGTTCGCGCCGATGTCGGAGATGTACAGCTGGCCGTTCGCCCAGGTCAGGCCCTGGACATTGCGGTGGCCGTAGGAGTAGACGCGGCTGTTGAACGGGTTGCCGGGCGCGGCCGCGCCGTCGGTGGTGACCCGCAGGACCTTGCCGCCGAGGGAGTTCTTGTTCTGCGCGTTGGCGCCGTTCTGGCCGTCGCCGGTCCCCGCGTAGAGGTAGCCGTCCGGGCCGAACCGGATCCGCCCGCCGTGGTGGTACTGCGAACCACGCGGGATGCCGGTGACGATCGGCGTCGGCGTCTGGCCCAGCTTCAGCTTGGCGATCCGGTTGTCGGAGCTGGTCGTGTAGTAGATGAAGACCGTCTGGTCGGTGGCGTAGTTCGGCGAGACGGCGATGCCGAGCAGGCCGGCCTCCGCGGTGACGCTCACCCCGGGGATGGTCTGGACCGTGGTGACCTTGCCCGCCTTGTCGATCTTGCTGATCGTCCTGGCGTCCTTCTGCGTGAAGACGCCGGTGCCGTCGGGCAGGAAGTCGATCGACCAGGCCTGGTTGAGGCCGCTCGCGAGCTGTCTGATCGCCTGTGTCGACGGCGGCGCTTCGGCGGCCGCCGGGACGGCCGCGATCGACACGGCCGTCGCCGCGGCGAACGTGGCGGCGAGAGTACGACGTAAGGACATGGGGACGCCTCCTTCAGCTACACCCCTGGAGCTCGGATGGCGGCGGTAGGCGGGTGGTCGGGGTGCACCCGTCGAGTTGGATAGAAACACACAACGGAACGAATCGGACACCACTGGACGGGCTATCGGATCCACCGGCCGTTAACCGTTGTGTGCGCCGAGCGTGACGGCCCGCCCCGCTCGCTCGGCCATAGGTAGGAAACTTTACAAAATACCGCCGGAAGTCGGTCCTTACGTCTGGTCAGAATCGGCGACGCGCTTCTAGGGTGACGGTGGCTCGGCCCTGTTCGATCCCATGTGGACGTTAGGAGCGGAAATGATCGAGGAATGGACCACCCCGGACTTCGTCGAATACGAAACCCCCATGGAGGTCACCGCTTACGCGGCCCGTATGGAGGACTGAATCCGCATCCGGTGGTGGGGGCCGTCCCCCACCACCGCCGCCGTCCCGATCAGCGAGCACCCGGAGGCTGCACGGTGTCCCTCATGTCGTCGTCGGAGTTCATCGCGGCGTTGCGCGGGCTTTCGGACCGCTATTGGGGCACCCACCCGTTCCACGTGCGGATGCACGAAGGCCACCTGTCGGCGCGCGAGCTGAAGATCTGGGCCGCGAACCGCTGGTACTACCAATGCGTTCTCCCGCAGAAGGACGCGGCGATCATCAGCAACTGCCCGTTGCCGGAGATCCGCCGGGAATGGCTCGACCGCATCGTCTACCACGACGGGACGAAGGCCGGTGACGGCGGAATCGAGCGATGGCTCCGGTTGTGCACCGCGGTCGGGCTCGACCGCGAAGAGGTTCTCGATCAGCGGCACGTCGCTCCCGGTGTGCGGTTCGCCGTCGACGCCTACGTGAATTTCGCGCGCACGAAACCTTGGCTCGAAGCGGTCGCCTCGGGGCTGACCGAAATGTTCGCCGGCCATCTCATGCAGCGGCGGGTCGCCGACATGCTGGCGAACTATTCGTGGATCGCGCCCGACGACCTCGCCTATTTCACCAATCGCATCGACAAGGTCTCCGGCGAGGGCAAGGGCACGCTCGACATCGTCGTGCGGCATGCCGTCACCCGCGAGCAGCAGGACAAGGCGATCGCCGCGCTGTCGTTCAAGACCGACGTGCTCTGGTCGATGCTCGACGCCATCGAGCGCGCGGCCAAGGAGTAGCCATGACCACCCTCGAACCGGGCTCGGTGCCGCGGCTGCGGCGCGGGGTCCGGCTGAGCTACGACCAGACCAGGGAAACGCACGTTCTTTTGTTCCCCGAAGGCGTGCTCGTCCCGAATCCGACCGCCGCGGCCGTGCTTTCCCTCTGCGACGGGGTCGAAGACGTCGCGGGAATCGCTTCGGCCCTGCGCGAGCGCTACACCGGGGTGCGCGAGGAAGAGATCCTGGACGTCCTGTCCCGGCTGGGAGAACGGCGGATCGTCGAATGGACCTGAACACCGCGGCGCCACTGGGCATGCTCGCCGAGCTGACCCACCGTTGCCCGCTGCATTGCCCGTATTGCTCGAATCCGGTCGAACTGATCACGCGCGACAGCGAACTGTCCACAGAGGAATGGCTTTCGGTGCTCACCCAGGCCCGGGAACTCGGCGTGCTACAGGTGCACATGTCCGGCGGCGAGCCGCTCGCCAGACCGGATCTGCCCATCCTGGTCGAACACGCCACGAAACTGGGATGCTACGTCAACCTGGTGACCTCCGGGCTCGGCCTGACCGAGTCCAGATTGGACGATCTCGCCGAACGCGGTATCGCGCATATCCAGCTGTCCGTCCAGGGCGCGACCGCCGACCGCGCGGACCGGCTGGCCGGGGCGCGGGCGCACGACCGTAAACTGATCGCCGCCGGACTGATCAAGAAGGCCGGGCTGCCGCTGTCGGTGAACGTTGTCCTGCACCGGCAGAATCACGATCAGCTCGCCGGGATCATCGACCTCGCCGAGGAAATGGGCGCGGACCGGCTCGAACTGGCCAACACGCAGTACTACGGCTGGGCCCTGCGCAACCGCGACGCCCTGATGCCGACCCGGCGTCAGCTCGACGAGGCCGAGCCGATCGTGCGCGCGGCCACCGAACGGCTGCGTGGCCGTATGGAGATCATCTACGTCGTCGCCGACTACTACGAGAAGTACCCGAAGCCGTGCATGTACGGCTGGGGCGCACGGCAATTGACCGTGGCGCCCGACGGGAACGTGCTGCCGTGCCCCGCGTCGACGGCGATCGAGACACTGGAATTCGACAACGTGCGCGACAAGCCGCTGGCGTGGATCTGGTACGAATCCGGCTCCTTCAACGCCTTCCGCGGCGAGGACTGGATGCCGGACACCTGTGGCACTTGCGATCGGCGCGGGATCGACTTCGGCGGCTGCCGGTGCCAGGCGTTCCAGCTCACCGGTGACGCCTCGGCGACGGATCCGGTGTGCTCGCGTTCCCCGCAACGCGGCGTGGTCGACCTCATCCTCGCCACGCAGGCGAAGACGGACGAACTCGTGATGCGGACGCCACGATGAGGGTGATCCTGCTCGGTACCGCGGCCGGCGGCGGCTTCCCGCAGTGGAACTGTGCCTGCGCGTTGTGCGTTTCGGGCGCGCCACCGCGCACGCAGGACTGTGTGGCGGTGAGCGCGGACGGCGAGGGCTGGTACCTGCTCAACGTGTCGCCGGACATCCGTGCGCAGATCCTCGCCACGCCGCCTTTGCGTGCCGGGCCGGGGCCTCGGGAAATCCCGCTGCGCGGGGTGTTGCTGACCGACGCCGAACTCGACCATTCACTCGGGCTGCTTCTCCTGCGGGAAGCGGGCGGCCTTCCCGTGTGGGCACCGGACGCCGTGCTGGGCGCCCTCTCCGAGCAGTTCCCCGCGCGGTCGATCATCGACGGTTACGGCGGCTGGGACTGGCTGCCGTCGTCGGAAGTCTCTATCGACGGTCTCCGGGTGAGTGTGCTTCCCGTGAGTGACAAGCGGCCGAAGTACGCACGTTCGTCCACTGAGGACGGCCCTTGGGTGGTGGCGTACCGGATCGAAGACGTCGAGACCGGCGGCGTCTTCGTATACGCGCCCTGCCTGAAGAGCTGGCCGGACGGATTCGACGACTTCACCCGCGACGCCGGACTGGTACTGCTGGACGGGACCTTCTACGCACCGGAAGAAATGTCGGGCGCCACCGCGGCCGAGGCAGGCGCTCAATTGGCGATGGGCCATCTGCCGATCACCGGCAGCCTCGCGAAGCTCCGGCCTGGCCCTCGATGGGTGTACACACATCTGAACAACACGAACCCGGTGGTCGATCCGGCGTCGCCCGAGCACGCCGCCGTGCTGGACGGCGGCGCCTCGCTTCCCTTGGACGGTACCGAATTCAAGCTCTAGGCGACACCTTCGGGGCTCGCGCCCGACACGGGAACGGCGTCGGCCGTGAGCCGGTCGATCTCCGCGAGATCGTCCGCGGTCAGGTCGATGCCGGCGGCGGCGAGGCTGGCCTCGATGTTGGTCGCCTTGCGCGCGCCCACGATCGCGACGTGCACACCCGGCTGGGCGAGCGTCCACGCGATCGCGAGCTGACTGACGGAGATTCCTTTGTCCGCCGCGAATTCCTCGAGCCGGTCGACGACGGCGAGATTGCGCCGGAAGGTCTCGCCGGTGAACGCCGACGACCGTGACCGCCAGTCGGTCTTCTCGAACGTCGTCTCCGGCGTGAAGGATCCGGTCAACAGTCCGCTGCCGAGTGGGCTGTACACGAGCACGCCGATGTCGTTCTCACGCGCGTACGGGAGAGGATCGGTTTCGATGTCGCGGCGGAAAAGGTGATACGGCGGCTGCAGGGTTTCCACGGGCCGGGTCTTGTCGAAGGCGGCGAGCGCCGCGGCGTCGTAGTTCGAGACACCGACGTGCCTGATCTTCCCGGCGTCGACGAACTCCTGCAGGATCCCCGCCGTCTCTTCGGCCGGAGTGCCCGGGTCCGGCCAGTGGATCTGGTAGAGGTCGATGTGGTCGACGTCGAGGAAGCGGAGGCTGTCCTCGATGCCCTGCGTCAGCCACTCGCGCCGCGAGTCGCGCGGCCGTTCGGAACGAGGCTTGATACCGCCCTTCGTGGCGATGACGAGGTTGTCTCGGTCGCGCTTGAGTTCCTCGCGCAGCGCCTTCCCCAGCATCGCTTCGGACTTCCCGAAACCATAGGCCTGTGCGGTGTCGAAGAAGTTCACCCCGAGTTCGCGGGCGTGGTGGATCGCCGCGATGGCCGCGTCCTCGTCGAACGAACCCCAGTCCCCGCCGAGCTGCCAAGTGCCGAAAGCGATCCTCGACACCTCGAGACCGCTCCTGCCCAATGTCGTCGTACGCATGTCTCCAGCAGAGCACAGACATCCGATCACCGCACCGGATCTCCCGGCCAATGACACCCCCAAATAACTGTTTGATGGTTCGCGTCCCGGCAGTCGATACTCGTCCCATGCCCGAGTCCCCCGGCCTTGACGAGCTGCGCGTCCTCGCCCATCCCGTCCGGCTGCGCATTCTGTCCCTTTTGACCGGTGTCGCGATGAGCGCGGCCGAAGCCGCGCGCGAACTCGGTGAGACACAAGCGAATGTCAGCTATCACCTGCGGCGGTTGCACGAGGCCGGCCTGCTGGACGTCGCCGAGGAGGTCCGGATCCGGGGCGGCCTGGCGAAACGCTACCGGCACGATCCGGAGTCCGGATCGCGGTTCACGTCGGCGAATCCGCGGGAGGAACAGCTCCTCATCGCGACTATGGCCGAAGAACTCAAGCGGCGCAGCGAATTCCGCGTTCCCGGCAAACCGGGGTCGACGAGCGACGCGGAGATGTGGGTCGACCGCGAGACCTGGGGGAAGGCGCTCGAACACGCCCGCGAGCTGAGCGACCTTCTGCACTCCGCCGCGAAGCCGCCCCGCACCCGGGGCACGATCCCGGTCAGCGCGACGGTCGCGCTGTTCGAAATGAGGCGACGATGACGTCTCTGCGCGAACCACTGCGCCATCACAACTTCCGCTGGCTGATCGGCGGCCGCACGTTCGGGGAGTTCGGCAACGCTGTCGCCCCGCTCGCGCTCGCGTTCGCGGTGATCGACCTGACCGGTTCGGCCGTCGACATCGGCATCGTCGTCGGCGCGCGGTCCGTGGCGAGCGTGGTCCTGCTGCTGTTCGGCGGGGTACTGGCGGACCGGCTGCCGCGGTCGGTGATCCTCCAGGGCACCGAACTCGCCGCCACGCTGACCCAGGCGGTCATCGCGGCGAGCGTCCTTTGTGGATTCGCGTCGATCCCGCTGCTGGTCGGCCTGAGCGTGGTCAACGGCGCGGTGGCCGCGATCTCCGCACCGGCGTCGGCGTCACTCACCCCGCTGACGGTGCCCGCCACCCTGCTCGCACAGGCCAACGCGCTGGCCAGGCTGTTGTCGAACTCCGGCCGGATCGCCGGCGCCGGGCTCGGCGGCATCCTGGTCACCGCGGTCGGCCCCGGCTGGGCACTCGGCGGGAACGCGCTGCTGTTCCTGGGCTCCGCCCTGTCCTACCGGTGCATCCGCCTCAGCCGCCGGGAACGGATCCCCGGCAGCCGCCCGCTCGCGGAACTCGTTGAAGGCTGGCACGAGTTCCGGTCGCGCACCTGGGTCTGGGTCGTGGTCGTGCAGTTCATGGTGGTGAACGCCGTCATCGCCGGCGGGATCGCGGTGCTCGGCCCCGTCGTCGCCGACAGCACTTTCGGGCGCTCCGGCTGGGGATTCGCCCTCGCCGCGCAGACGATCGGCTCGCTCGTCGGCGGCATCCTCGTGGCCCGATGGCAGCCGCGGCGCGCGCTGTTCGTCGGCGTCGCGGTGATCCTCTTCGAGGCGCCGCCGCTGATCCTCCTCGGCCAGGCCCCCTTGCTGCCGCTGCTGCTGGCGGCCATGTTCGTCTCCGGTCTGGCGATCGAGCAGTTCGTGGTCGCGTGGGACGTCTCGCTGCAGGAGAACGTGCCCGAGGACAAACTCGCGCGCGTCTACTCCTACGACATGCTCGGTTCCTTCATCGCCCTCCCCCTCGGGCAGATGGCGGCCGGGCCCGCCGCGCAGCACTTCGGGGTCAGCACCACTTTGCTCGCGTGCGCCGCGCTGGTCGTGGCCGCCACCGGTCTCGCGCTGTGCAGCGCCCAGGTGCGCGGCCTGGTCCGGAAGTCCCACGCCGCGCAGCCCTGACCCGGCGCCCCGCGAAGTGGTAGCAAAGGTCCCTTGCTTCCTTTCCGCAGGTCACGGCCAGGGACGGACCTCCTCGAGGAGCTTCGCGACCGCGAGGACCAGGTCGTCGGAGTGCCGCGGTCCGACGATCTGCAGGCCGACCGGGAGGCCCCGCGAGGTGCGGCCCGCCGGCACGCTGATGGCGGGCTGCTGGGTCATGTTGAACGGGTAGGTGAACGGCGTCCAGTCCGGCCAGCCGCTCAGCCCGCTGCCCGGCGGCACCTCGTGCCCGGCCTCGAAGGCGGTGATCGGGAGGGTCGGCGTGATCAGCACGTCGTAGCGCGTGTGGAACTCGCCCATCAGGATGCCTAGCGCGGCCCGCTCGGCATTGGCGCCGAGGTAGTCGCTCGCCGAGAAGGTCTTGCCGAGTTCCCACACCTTCCGCAGCCCGGGATCGACCTTCGTCTCCGAACCGGCGGGGAAGGTGTCCAGCCACTTGGCCGCCCCCGTCGACCACAGGATGTCGAAGGCCGCTTTCGGGTCGGTGAAACCGGGATCGGTCTCTTCGATGTGCAGGCCCGCGTCGCCCAGCGACCGGACCGCCGACTTGACGATCTCCGCGACCTCCGGGTCGACGTCGACGTAGCCGAGCGTCGGCGAGTAGGCGGCGATCAGCCCGCGCACGTCCCGCCGGACGGCCTCGCGATAGGTCGAGACCGGCGGGGCGAGCGCGGCCGGGTCACGGTGGTCCGGCAGGGCGAGGACGTCGAGGAGCAGCGCGGTGTCATCGACCGAACGCGCCATCGGGCCGGCGTGCGAGAGCGGGCCGAACGGACTCGCCGGGA
Source organism: Amycolatopsis roodepoortensis (assembly GCF_024628825.1). Classification (NCBI taxonomy): domain Bacteria; kingdom Bacillati; phylum Actinomycetota; class Actinomycetes; order Pseudonocardiales; family Pseudonocardiaceae; genus Amycolatopsis; species Amycolatopsis roodepoortensis. The sequence goes on along the minus strand of NZ_CP102415.1, from coordinate 6,782,569 downwards.
ACAGCGGGATCCGGCCGTGTGTCGGTTTGAGCCCGACGATTCCGCAGAACGACGCCGGGATCCGGATCGAGCCGCCGCCATCGGTGCCGACGGAGAGTTCACCCATCCCCGCCGCGACGGCCGCGGCGCTGCCCCCGCTCGAACCGCCCGCCGTCGTCGACGGGTCGATCGGGTTGCGGGTGATCCCGGTCAGCGTGTTGTCGGTGACGCCCTTCCACGCCAGCTCCGGTGTCGTGGTCTTTCCCAGCAGCACCAAGCCGTTCTCACGCAGCCGCGCGGTGACCGGGCTGTCGACGTCCCACGGCTGGTCGGGGTCGATGCATCGCGAACCGCGCAACGTCGGCCAGCCCTGGGTCAGGAACATGTCCTTGATCGAGGCCGGAACGCCGTCGAGCCAGCCGATCGGGTTGCCGTCCCGCCAGCGGATCTCGGACGCTTTCGCCTGTTCGAGCGCGCCGTCGGCGTCGACAAGGCAAAAGGCGTTGGTCTCGCCGTCGCGTTCTTCGATGGCGCGCAAGGCGTTCTGGGTGGCCTCGACCGGCGACAGCTCTCCGGTGGCATACGCGGCGACGAGCTCGCTCGCGGTCAACTTGGTGTCGTTCATCCGGCCCCTAACCTTGGCGAAGCGTCTCCGACGGCACGTACCCGAGCTGCTTGTCCACGACGTTGCGCAGCGGCTCCCCCGCGCGCCAGCGACGGAAGTTGTCCGCGAACACCTCTACCAGAGTATTACGCCAGCCGACGAAGTCGCCCGACATATGCGGCGAGATCAGCACGTTCTCCATAGTCCACAAAGGACTGTCGGCGGGCAGCGGCTCGGTGTCGAAGACGTCGAGCGCCGCGCCGCCGAGCGGCCCGTCCCGCAGTGCGCCGATCAGGTCCGAGGTAACGACCAGTTCACCTCGGCCGACGTTGACGAACCGCGCGCCGGGTTTCATCGCGGCGAAGGTCTCGGCGTCGAACATGCCCTTCGTCTGCTCGGTCAACGGCGCGACCGCGACGACGTAGTCCGCCCCGGGAAGATGACGTGCGAGGTCCGAAGACGCGTACACATCGCCGAAGTCGGGATCGTCCTCACGAGGACGCCGTCCGACGCCCGCCACCGACATCCCGGCCGCCCGCAGCAGCCGCGCGATCGACCGGCCGATCGGACCCGTGCCGACCACGAGAACCCGGCGGCCGGAGATCCGCTCGCTCTCGCGGTGCTTCCACTGCTTTCGCCGCTGCAGATCCCACGAACGAACGAAGTCCTTGGCGAACGCGAGGACGACTCCGAGGACGTACTCGGCGATCGCCCCGTCGAAGACCCCTCGGGAGTTGGTGAGCACGACATCGCTCTCCTGCAGCCCCGGGAAGAGGACGGGGTCGACGCCCGCACTGGCGATGTGCAGCCAGCGCAGCTTGTCGGCCGCGTGCCAGGCGCCCGGGACGGCGGTCGAAAGGAAGTCGTAGACGAAGAACGCGTCGGCTCCGGATAACGCGTCAGCCAACCCGGCCTCACCGGTGTAACGAACCACCGCTCGGTCTTCGATAGCGCGCATGTCCGGTGGGCGCGTGTCTCCGCAGAGCACCGCCAGCACAGGGGTCTCCGAGGCGATCACGTTGACACCGTAAAAGTGGCTCGTATGATTGTCAACAATCCGAGGAACGACCCCCGGAGCACCGGACTGTGACAGCAGAAGTTTCCGGAGGCTGAGACTTGGATTTCGACTTACTGGAGTTCGAAGGCCCGTTGGCGCAGCGCGGTATCGGCGTGATCGCCCCCTTCGACCTGGCCCTGGAACGCGAGCTGTGGCGCTGGGTGCCCATGGAGGTCTCCCTCCACCTGGCGCGGACACCGTACGAGCCCGTGCCCGTCAGCATGGAGATGGCCCAGCTCGTCAGCGACAGCAGGCATCTCGCCGCCGCCACGCGGGACGTGCTCCATGTGGAGCCCGAAGTCGTCGCTTATCTGTGCACCTCCGGCAGTTTCGTCAACGGTGTGGACTACGAACGCTCGCTGACCAAGGCGATCTGCGACGCGGGCGCGACGGACGCCGTCACCACGTCCGGAGCGCTGGCGGAGGTCCTGCATCAGCTCGACCTCCACCGGGTCTCGGTGCTCACCCCCTACGACGGCGACCTGACCGGGAAGCTGCACGACTTCCTGGCCGAGCTCGGCGTCGACACCGTCTCGAGCGACCATCTCGGCCTGGGTGGCGGCATCTGGAAGGTCAGCTACCGGACCATCGCCGAACGCATCCTCGCGGCCGACCACGCCGACGCCGAAGCCATCTTCGTCAGCTGCACCAACCTCCCCACCTACGATCTGATCGAGCCACTCGAAAGCGCGCTCGGCAAACCGGTCCTCACCGCGAATCAGCTCACCATGTGGGCCTGCCTCCGGCGGATGAACCTGCCGATCGTCGGGCCCGGCAAGTGGCTCCGGGAGGTCGACTGACCTCTTCGCCTACGATTGTCGACAATCTGCCCTTCGGAGGTTCCGTGCCCATCACGCCGTTCGCCCCACCCGAGCCGCCGTCCGAGACGACCACCATCGGGTTCATCTACCCCGATCACGCGGCCGAAGACGACTACCCGCTCGCGGAACAGCTCCTCGGCGGGGACATGGCCGGGATCAAGCTGCCGGTCGAGCACATCTACGGAACCGATCTGCACGCCGTTCCCGAGCTCTTGGACCTCGGCAGCGAAAGCCGGCTCGCCGACGGCGCCGCGCTCCTGGCCAAACACGAACCCGACGCGGTGGTGTGGGCGTGCACCAGCGGCAGCTTCGTCTACGGCTGGGAAGGCGCCCACGACCAGGCCGACCGGCTCTCCGCCGTCGCAGGTGTCCCGGCGTCGAGCACCTCCTTCGCCTTCGTCAACGCCGCGCGGGCACTCGGCGTCCGGCGGGTCGCGGTCGCCGCCAGCTACCCGGACGACGTCGCCCGGCTGTTCGTCGAGTTCCTCGGCGCGGGCGGGGTCGAAGTGGTCTCGATGGGCAGCGCGGACATCGACACCGCGGCCGAGGTCGGCGAACTCAGCCCGGAAGCGGTCGTCGAGCTCGCGGTGAGCCGGGACCACCCGGACGCCGACGCGCTGCTCGTCCCCGACACCGCCATGCGGACGCTCGGCGAGATCAACACGCTCGAAACCAGGCTCGGCAAGCCCGTGCTGACCGCCAACCAGGTCACCGTCTGGGAAGGGTTGCGGCTCACCGGGAAGTCGCCGCTCGTCCGCACACTGGGCGCGCTGTTCGGGAGAAGGGGCGACTGAACCATGTCCTTGCCGGATATCGAGCCGGTCAGCCGGGAGTCGACCGCCGGGATCATCGCGCGCCAGTTGCGGGACGCGATCATGACCGGCGCTCTTCCTCCCGGCACCCAGCTCGGTGAAACGGATCTGGCCTCCCGGTTCCAGGTTTCGCGGGGGCCGCTGCGCGAGGCGATGCAGCACCTCGTCTCCGAAGGCCTCCTGCGCAGCGAACGCCACCGCGGCCTGTTCGTGATCGACCTCGAACCCGGCGACGTCTACGACATCTACTCGGCGCGCTCGGCCATCGAGCGTGCCGCGATGCTGCGCGCGCTGCGCGGGGACAGGGAGCGGGTCGCCGCCGAACTCGAAGAGGCCGTGCGTGCCATGGCCACCGCCGCGGACGACGACGACCCGACCGCGCTCTCCTGGGCGGACCTCCGTTTCCACGAGGCGCTGATCGCCGCCTCCGGCAGCAAGCGGCTCGTGCGCATGGCCAGGACCCTGCTGATCGAGACCCGTATGTGCCTCACCGCGCTGCAGGGCACCTATCAGCGGGTCGAAGAACGGGTCACCGAGCACACCAGGATCATCGAAGCCCTGCGCGCCGGCGACGAGGAGACCGCGCTGTCGCTGCTGGAAGCCCATATGGAGGACGCCGTCCAGCGGCTGGCCCCGGGAACCAGCCTGCGGGAAGGCGAAGCGCCCGCGGTGCCTTGAGCCTTCAGCCACGGCCTCGCACCCCCAGCACCGGCTGACCACCCGTCCCGCCGCGGAAATCCCTGTCCCACGGCCAATTGCCGTGCTCGTCCTCGTAGACCAGTTGCAGCGCACGGAATTCTTCGCCGTACAGGAGAACCGCGGTGAGCAGGTGGGCCGACGGCGAACTGAGCGAAACGACCTCGAACGACGGCCATCCCACCGCGGCGGGCAGCACCTCACCCGCCTCCGGCGGCCCCGACCGGACCACCTGCTGGGCGAAATAATTCAGCAGCTGGCCGGATCTTCGCTCCCGCAGGCCGGTGACGACCAGTTCCGGCAGCCCGGCGTCGGTGAGCCCGACCGTGTACGCGAAGCCCGGTTGGACCGTGCCGCGCTCGACCGTCTGCACCATCCAGCCGTACTTCCGGATCAGCGGCCGCACCTCCTCGACGAGGTAGTCGGCGCGGGTCTTCCCGGGGTTGTCGCAATGCCAGCACATCAGCGCTCCTCAAGTCGTCGAATCCGATGACCGGCACTGTGCACCGGGGCACCGACAAAAACTCGCGACCCGGGGTGACGCGCAGTCGGCGAACGGGCTTTCGTGCTCGATTTCGCGCCGAGATTCCCCTTTCAGGGCAACATTTTCACCTTGGTTGAGAAATTTCGAAGGTCAAGACGCAGGTTGCGCGATGGATCCACGGGATCGACACCCAAACGCCACTGCCTAACGTCGCAAGGTGAATCTGGCACTTCCTGGACCTGTCCAGTGTCGCGAAAGCCACTTTCAGGACACCTGATGTCCCGAAAGTGGCTTTCGCGACACGGCCGTCGAGCCTTGCCGCTCCAGTCAGCGAATGGCGGCTCCGCCCGAACTTGAGTACGCGAAGGCCCCTTCCCTGCGCTTAACGCAAAGAAGGGGCCTTCCTGTACTCAACAGCCATGAATGGACCGTTCATGACTTCCGGGACTTGACACGCCACTATGCGGATGGTTCAAGATAGAGCGGCGACCACCGCGGACCCGAGTTCGGCGGTGGTGGACTTCCCGCCGAGGTCGGGGGTTTGCACGGCCCCCTCCTCGAGAACCTTTTCCACCGCCGCACGTACGGCTTGTGCCGCAACGGTTTCCCCGAGATGGTCGAGCAGCATCGCCCCCGCCAGGATCTGCGCCACCGGATTCGCGATGCCCTGTCCGGCGATGTCGGGAGCGCTGCCGTGCACCGCCTCGAACATGGAAGGAAGCTCACCGGTCGGATTGATGTTGCCCGAAGGTGCCATTCCGAGCCCGCCCGTCACGGCCGCCGCCAGGTCGCTCAGGATGTCGCCGAACAGATTGGAAGCCACCACGACGTCGAGCCGGTCCGGCGCCTGCACCATCCGCGCGGCGAGCGCGTCGACATGGCACTGCTCGGCGTGCACGTCCGGGTACTCCGCGGAGATTTCCGCGAAGATCTCGTCCCAGAACGGCATCGAGTGGATGAGCCCGTTGGATTTGGTCGCCGAACAGACCCGCCCCGTGCGCGTCTTCGCCAGTTCGAAGGCGTAGCGGATGATCCGCTCGACCCCGACCCTCGTGAACACGGATTCCTGTAAGACGAACTCGTTCCCCAGCCCACGATTGTGCCTGCCGCCGAGCTCCGAGTACTCGCCCTCGGAGTTCTCGCGGACGATCACCATCTCCAGTTCGTCGGCGCCGCGGCCGGCCAGCGCCGACGTCGTCCCCGGCAGTAGCCGGACCGGCCGGAGGTTGACGTACTGGCTGAACGCACGCCGGACCGGAATGAGGAGACCCCACAACGACACATGGTCAGGGACACCCGGAAAGCCGACGGCGCCGAGAAAGATCCCGTCGAACGCGGAAAGCCGCTCGATCCCGTCGGCGGGCATCATCGCCCCGGTTTTGGTGTACCGCTCACAGCTCCAGTCGAACTCCGTCCAGGACAAGGAGAAACCATGCGATGCCGCCGCGCGGTCGAGGACCTTGCGGGCCTCGACCGTCACGTCCACGCCGATCCCGTCGCCGGGAATGCTCGCGATCCGATAGGAGGTCCCTGCTCGAGAAATCACAGGGCCACCGCGATGTACTTGGTCTCCAGGAACTCGTCGATGCCGACGCTGCCGCCCTCACGGCCGAGCCCGGACTGCTTGATCCCGCCGAACGGTGCCGCCGGGTTCGAAACCAGTCCCTGGTTGAGGCCGATCATGCCGGCTTCCAGCCGTTCCGAGACCCGCAGTGCCCGTGTGAGATCGGAGGTGTACACATAGGACACAAGCCCGAACTCGGTGTCGTTCGCCGCCGCGATGGCCTCGTCCTCGCTGTCGAACGGAGTGATCGGGGCGACCGGCCCGAAGATCTCTTCCGAAGCGAGCCTGGCGTCCTTGGGCACGTCGGTGAGGACCGTGGCCTGGTAGAAGTTGCCTGGACCGTCCACTGTGGATCCACCGGTGAGGACACGCGCCCCTCGCTCGGTGGCGTCGGCGACCAGGCCGCTGACCTTCTCGACGGCGGCTTCGTCGATGAGGGGGCCGACGACGACACCCTCCTCGGTGCCGCGCCCCATCGGCAAGGCCTCCATACGCTCGGTGAGGCGCCGGGAGAACTCGTCGACGATGCCTCGCTGGACATAGAAGCGGTTCGCGGCTGTGCAGGCCTCGCCGATGTTGCGCATCTTCGCGGTCATCGCGCCCTCGATCGCCGCGTCGAGGTCGGCGTCTTCGAAGACGAGGAAGGGGGCGTTGCCGCCGAGCTCCATCGAGGTCCGGAGCACCTTGTCCGCGCACTGTTCCAGCAGCTTCCGCCCGACGCCGGTCGAGCCGGTGAAGGACAGCTTCCGCGCGCGGCCGTCGCGGATCAACGGCTCCATCACGCCGCCGGAGTCCGACGTCGTGAGCACGTTCAGCACACCTTCCGGCAGCCCCGCTTCGGCGAGGATAGCCGCGAGGGCCAACATCGAAAGGGGGGTTTGAGCGGCGGGTTTGATCACCATCGTGCAGCCTGCCGCGACCGCGGGCCCGATCTTGCGGGTGCCCATCGCCATGGGGAAGTTCCACGGCGTGATCAGCAGACACGGACCGACGGGCTGCTTCGTCACGAGGAACCGGCCCGACCCGTTGGGAGCCACGGCGTAACCACCGTCGATCCGGACGGCCTCCTCCGCGAACCAGCGGAAGAATTCGGCCGCGTAGGTGATCTCGCCCTTCGATTCCGCGAGCGGCTTGCCCATCTCGAGGGTCATCAGCAGCGCGAGTTCATCGGCGCGCTTGATCAGCAGCTCGTAGGCGCGGCGCAGGATCTCGCCGCGTTCGCGCGGGGCGACGTTCGCCCAGTCGGCCTGTGCGGCGACGGCCGCGTCGAGTGCGCTGACACCGTCCGCCGGTGACGCGTCGGCCACCTCGCACAGGGCTTCACCTGTCGAGGGGTCGAGAACGGGGAAGGTCTTCCCGTCCGTGGCGGGTACCCACTTGCCGCCGATGAACAGTTCCTTGCCGACCGACGTGACCACGCCGGCCTCACTGATCGAGCTCATCCCAACGCTCCTCCATGTTGTCCCGAACGCCATGCTATGGATATTGTCAACAATCGACAACAGCTCAGCCGACCTAGGAGCGCAGCCCATGGCCCAGCTATCACCGCTGCTCAAGCAGGCAACGCCGGTCGTGGTCGACCACGGTGAAGGGGTTTACCTCTACGGCACCGATGGCAAACGTCACCTGGATTTCACCGCCGGTATCGGCGTGACCAGCACCGGTCACTGTCACCCGCACGTGGTGAGCGCGGCCCGGGAGCAGATCGGCAAACTCGTCCACGGGCAGTACACGACGGTCATGCACAAGCCGATGCTGGAGCTGACCGAGAAGCTGGGCGGCGTTCTCCCGGAAGGCCTCGATTCCCTCTTCTACGCGAACTCGGGCAGCGAGGCGGTCGAGGCGGCGCTCCGGTTGTCGCGGCAGGCCACGAAGCGGCCCAACGTCATCGTCTTCCAGGGCGGGTTCCACGGCCGGACCGTCGCGGCGGCGACGATGACGACGTCGGGCACGCGGTTCAGCGCTGGGATCTCGCCGCTCATGTCCGGCGTGCACGTCGCGCCCTTCCCCTACGCGTTCCACTACGGCTGGGACGAGGAGACGGCGACGAAGTTCGCGCTGCGCGAGCTCGACTACCTCTTCGCGACGGTCTGCGCGCCCAACGAGACGGCAGCGTTCTTCATCGAGCCGGTGCTCGGCGAGGGCGGGTACGTCCCGGCGAACACCGAGTTCCTGGCCGGACTGCGGGAACGCGCCGACAAGCACGGCATCCTGCTGGTGATGGACGAGATCCAGACCGGCTTCGGCCGGACGGGCCGGTTCTGGGGACACGAGCACTTCGGCGTGCGCCCGGACATCGTGCTCATCGCGAAGGGGCTCGCGAGCGGGTTCCCGATCTCGGGTATCGCCGCGTCGGAGGAGCTGATGGCGAAGGCTCTCCCCGGTTCCCAGGGCGGGACCTACGGCGGCAACGCGGTGGCCTGTGCGGCGGCGATCGCCACGCTCGAGGTGATCCAGCAGGAGGGCCTGGTCGAGAACGCCGCCGAACGAGGACGCCAGCTCCTGGAGGGCGTGCGGGTGATCGCGGACAAATCACCGTCGATCGGCGACGTCCGCGGGCTGGGGCTGCTGATCGGTTCCGAGTTCACCACCCCGGACGGCGAACCGGACACCGCGAAGGCCCAGGCGGCCCAGAAAGCCGCGTCCTCCAACGGATTGCTGCTGCTGACCTGCGGGGCGTACATGAACGTCGTCCGGATGGTGCCACCGCTGATCGTCGACTCCGCGCAGGTCGACGAGGCGCTGCGCATCTGGGGCGACGTGGTGGCGGGGGTCGAGTGATGGCCCGCTACATCACGATCACGCTCGACAAGCGCGGGGTGTCCTGCCGGGCCCGGCTGCTCGACGCCGAAGCCCCGCGGACCTGCCGCGCTGTCTGGGACGCGTTGCCGCAGAGCGGTTCGGCCTACCACGCGAAGTACGCGCGCAACGAGGTCTACACGCTCGTGCCGCCCTTCGCCGAACCGAAGCCGGGCCGCGAAAACCCCACGGTGACCCCGATTCCGGGGGATGTCGTGTACTTCGGGTTCGAGGCATGGGAGATCGGCAACCCGGCGTACGGCTACGACGAAGGCAGTGAGGCGCACAGCGACCAGGGCGCGACGGACCTCGCGATCTTCTACGGCCGCAACAACCTGCTGATCAACGGCGACGCGGGCTGGGTGCCCGGCAACGTGTTCGCGACGATCGAAGAGGGACTGGCGGAAATGGCCGAAGCCGCCCAGGACCTCTGGCTGCGAGGTGTCGAGGGCGAGACGCTTTCGTTCGCACGCGCGTGAAAACCCGTGGGCGGTGCGGGTTTCCACCCTCACCGCCCACGGGCCGGCACCCCACCCCACCCTGGCTTACTGTCGCGCTTCGGCGAGCCGGTATTCGACGCCGCCGACCTCTTCACCGCGCTGGTCGACCTGGGTCACGTGGACGGTGTACTGCCCGCCAGCCGCTTCGACGCCGGCGGTGAAGCTCAGCTTGGCGCCCACCTGTTCGCCCGATTTGAAGGTCAGGCCGCTGATCCGGGCTCGCTGCGGGTTCACGATGGCCAACTCGGTCTCACCGACCCGTTCGACGCCCTCCCCCTTCGCGCCGGACGCCCGCCAGCGCGCGGCCAGGTCGGGGCCGAGGTCGATGGTGATCCGTCCCGGACCGGTGAACGGCCTGCCCGGCTGGGTGAAGACGATGTCGCCGACCGCCGTGGGGTCCGGACCGTCCCAGCCGAACACGATCGGCCGGAACTCCGGGATCTTGATCTTGAACGGTAGCGCGTTCACGTTGTGCCAGGCGATGTTGTTGTTGTTCCGGGCGTTCGCCGACGTGCTCAGGCCTTCGGTCGGCAGGTCGGTCGGCGAAAGCCACCGCGCCAGCAGGCAGAAGTGCGAACCGAGCGGCACCTTCCACGGGATGACGACCCGCTTGGTCCCGTAGGGCACGCTCACGTTGGTGGCCGAACCGATGTAGGTCCACTGGCTCGACCACTGGGCCACGGTGCCTTGTTTGGTGTAGTAGACCTGCAACGTGCCCTTCTCGAGCGCGTCGCCGTACGGGCCGGGATTGTTCAGGGTGACGTGGATGTAGGCGGTGGTCCCCTGCACGACCGGGTCGTCGCTGGCGCACAGTGTCCCTGGCGTGAAGCACACCCGGATGTCCGGACTGGAGTAGAGCGAACCGGCCGACGGTTCGAACCCGACGTCGGACGTGTTGTCCCGGATGAAGACGTCGGCCCGGGCTTCCGGCGCGGCCTGTACCGCGGGTGCGATACCAGCGAACAGCGTCGCGGCGGCCAAGACGGCCGACGCGAGCAGCGTCCGGCGGCGCCGCGGATTCCTGCTGATCATGTTCCCCTCCTTGCGCGAAACATTCGACCCGTTGACCGTCGGCCAGGCCGGTTGTGGCGGGGTTGTCGAGATCGTGTGCCCTAATCGGCCGATTTGGGTGGGTCTTCGCCCGGATACGCTCACCGAGGTCACATGCCGGAGGGAGCGGGGTGCCCGGGCCAGGGGAACTGCGGGTGCTGGGCCCGGTCGAAGCGATCGGCCCCACCGGGCGGGCGGAGCTGCACGGCGCCCGCCAGCGAGCCGTGCTCGGCGTTCTCGCCCTGCACGCGGGCTCGGTCGTCCCGATCCCCCGTCTGGTCGACGTGCTCTGGGGTGAAGATCCGCCGCGCACCGCGGTGAAGACCCTGCACAGTCATGTCGCCCGGATCCGGCAGGCCTTGGAGGACTGCGGTTTCGCGCCGGTCCTGCTCACCCGCAAGCCCGGGTACGTCCTGACGGTGGCACCGTCCTCTGTCGACGCTCTCCGGTTCGAAGAAGAACTTCGTGCCGCCAAGCGGAGCAATCCGGCCCAGGCGGTGGCGGCGTTGCGCGAGGCGTTACGGCTCTGGCGCGGCGGAGCCTTCGCGGACGCCGAACTCGACGGTTGGGGGCTGCGCGAGGTCGAACGGCTCCAGGAACTACGGCTGTCCGCCTGGGAAGAACTTTGGGACGCGGAGCTCAGGCTCGGCGATCACGAGGAGGTCCTCCGGGAGCTTCCGCGGCTCCGGGCCGAGCAGCCCTACCGCGAACGGCTCGCCGCGCTGCACATGCTCGCCCTGCACCGCTGCGGGAGGCATGCCGAGGCACTGGAGACCTTTCAGGCCGTGCGCCGGTGTCTGGCCGACGAGTTCGGCGTCGATCCCGGCCCGGAACTGGTCGAACTGCACGCGTCGATCCTGCGACGGGCGCCCGAACTCGACGCACCCGCACGGGGCACCGCACCCGCGCAACTCCCCGCCCGCGTCGGGCACTTCACCGGGCGGCAGCAGGAGCTCGCTTCGCTCGACGGTCTTCTCGACGAAGCCGAGCCGCCGGTCGTGGTCATCTCCGGGGCGGCGGGGATGGGTAAATCGGCGCTGGCCGTGCAGTGGGCGCATCGCATCGCCGAACGCTTCCCCGACGGGCAGCTCTTCCTCGACCTCGCCGGGCACGACCCGGCGGAAGCGGTCTCGCCGGGCGAGGCCCTCGCCCATCTTTCGCGCGGGCTCGGTCTTCCCGACGATCGGCTGCCCGACGCGACGGCCGAACGCGCGGCGCTCTACCGCTCCTTGCTGCACGGGAAGCGTTGCGTGATCGTCGCCGACAACGCGGGCGGGGTCGACCAGATCCTTCCGCTCGTCCCCGGCACGACCGAGACGATGCTGATCGTCACCAGCAGACAGACCCTCGCCGCGCTCGGCAGCAGGCACGCCGTCCGCGTGTTCGCCCTCGACGCGCTGGCCGATCCGGAATCGATGACGCTGCTCACCCGGGTCCTGGGCGCCGACCGGGTCTCGCGCGAAGCCGACCACGCCGCGCGCCTGGCCAGGCTGTGCGACGGGATGCCTCTGGCGCTGCGGATCGCCGCCGCCCGCCTGACCGGTGAGCCGGGCCGTCCGATCGCGGAGCTCACCGAGGAGCTCACCGGGGCCGGGCGGCTGGAAACCCTTGCGGTACAAGGAGATTCACGAACGGTCAAAACAGTCCTCGCGAGCGCCTACCTGCCACTGGACCAGGCTCCGGCCCGGCTGTTCCGGCTTTCCGGGCTGATCCCGGGGACGTCGTTCAGTTCGTCCCTCGCCAGCGCGCTGTGCGGGGTGCCCGCCGAAGCCGGCCGGGCCGCGGCCGCCGAGCTGGCCGCGGCGCACCTGATCACCCCGGCGGGCCCGGACCGTTATCGCCTCCACGATCTGATCCGGGAATTCGCCGTCGCGTGCGCCCACGCCGACGAAACGACGCCGGGCCGCGCGGAGGCAGCGGGGCGGCTGATCGACTGGTACCTGCACGTCGCCGCCGAAGCGAACCGGATCATCGACCCGAACCGCGATCTGGTCACCCCGGCGTTGCGCCACCCGGCACCCGAGCGGCCGTTCCCGGCGGAAAGGCGTGCGGCGCTGGCGTTCCTCGGTGCCGAGCGCGCGAATCTGCTTCCGGTGGTGCGGTTCGCGCGCGAGCACGGCCGCAACACCGCCGCCTGGCAGCTCACCTACCTGCTCACCAGTTTCTACGACACCATGGGCGGCTGGAACGAGCGGATCGGGCTTTGCCGCGAGGGGGCCGCGGCGGCCGCCGAACTCGAGGATCCGCTGGCGGAGGCGGAAATGCTGCGTGCGCTGGGTGCGGCCTACTTCATGACCCGCAGGTTGACGGACGCGCTCGAAACCAACGCCCGCGCGTTGAAGGCCGCCCGCGCGGCGGGCGACTTGGAAGGCGAAGGGCACATCTACAACAACACCGCGAACGCCTACGCCGCGCTGCGCCGGTTCGACGAGGCGATCACCGCGTACCGGCTCGCGGTGGAGCGGTGCACCTCGGCGGGCAACCGGCTCGGCCGTGCGCTGTCCCAGCGCAACCTCGGCCACGCCTACATTCGCCGCGGCCAGCCGATGGACGGGCTCAGCCCGCTGACGGCCGCGCTGGAGACGTTCCGCGAACTCGGCAACGCCCGGCTGGAAGCGGCCACTCTGGACACGCTCGGCGAGGCCTACGAGGAGCTCGGCGATCACGACGTCGCGCTGGACCATCTCGGCAAGGCGCTGGCCGCGTCCAGGGCGATCGGGGACCGGTGGCAGGAGTGGGAGTCGCTGCTGCACGCCGGCCAGGTCCACCTCGCCCGCCGGGACTTCCGGGCCGCGCGGGCCGATTTCGACCAGGCGCTGCTGATCAGCCGCGACGTCGGGAACCGGCACAGCGAGGCGGCCGCGCTCGACCGGCTCGGCCGCGCCCACCTGGGGCTCGGCGATCTGGCCGCGGCGCGGGAGAACCTCGAACGCGGCGTCGCGGTCCGGGCGGGTGTCCCGGATCCGTACGAGGAGGCTCATCTGCATCGCGACCTCGGCGATCTGGAAGCGCGGTGCGGTGACACGGCCGCCGCGGCCGCCCACTGGGCTCGAGCGATCGAGCTGTACCGGCGGGCGAACGCGACGGCCGACGCCGACCTCGTCACCCGGCGGGGCTGATCACCACGGTCGAGGTCGCGTACACGAGCCTGCCCTGCGACGGCTCGAAGAACTCGACCCGTGCCTTCCCCGTTTGCCCGGGCACGATCGTGAATTCGGCGTATCCCCTGGTCTCACCGCGTTGGAAGGTGACGACACCGTCCTTCACCGGCTCGTGGGCGGAGCCCTCGGTGCGGTAGCGGATCGTGAGCGGTCCGGAGAGCCACGGCCGGGAAAGCACGAGCGGCACCCTGCAGGTGGTGGCGCCCAGCGCGAAGTTCGGTGGGATCGACCAGCAGATCTCGCCTTCCTGGGTGGTGGCCAGTGGCGCGATCTTGACCTTGTCGTCGTCGGCCACCCAGGCGACACCGACGCTGTGCCCGACCCGCACCCCTTTCCCGCCGTACAGCTGCAGGGAGAACATTTCGTCGTTCTCCACCAGGGAATCGGCGCGGACCTTGACCGCGACCGTCTGCGCGTCCGCCCGTCCGGCCCAGGTCAGTGTGCCCGCACGCGGCAAGTAGTCGATGCTCTCCTTCGCGACGAACGCCGGATCGACCGGCGAGCCGTTGCCTTCGATCGTCCGGTATTCGACCGTGCCCTGCGGCGCGCAGCCGCCGTCGGTGAGTGAAACGGTGAAGACAAGGGTGGTGTATCCGGCGCTCGTCCCCTCGGCCTGGCTGACTCCGCTGACGTTCGCCACGGGCGCCGTGCAGGCCGCTTGCCCGCCTTCGGCCGCCGGTACGGCGAGCCCGAACGTGATCGCCAGCGCCGCCCCCAGCGCCGCGATCCGTCTCATCCTGGATCCCATCGAGCGTCCACCCCTTCCGGCGGGCCGCCCGGCCCGCTGCGACATGGGTAACCGAGCGAGGTTGTCACGAGGTTGTGGCAACCAAACATGAAAAGGATTCATGGCCATCGCCGTCCACGACGTACTACGCTTCGGTAACCAGGCGAAGAGGCGTGAGGAAGGGCAGTCGATGGGCGATGTTGCGGCACGGTTCGCCGAGATCGTCGGGGACACGAACTTGCTCTCGGGCGAGGCGATCCCCGAGGACTACGCGCACGACGAGGCTTTGACCACCACCGCGCAGCGGCCCGCCCACCTGGCGAAACCGGGAAGCGCCGAAGAGGTCGCGGAGCTGCTCAAGGCCGCGAGTGAACACGGCGTACCGGTCACCGCGAGAGGGTCGGGCACGGGGCTTTCGGGTGGCGCGCGGCCACACGAGGACGGCCTGGTGATCTCTTTCGAGCGAATGAACGCGGTACTGGAGATCGACACCGAGAACCACGTGGCCGTCGTCCAGCCCGGCGTCACACTGTCCGAATTGGACGAAAAGACCACGGAAGCCGGACTCGGCTACACCGTCTACCCCGGCGAGCTGAGCGCGAGCGTCGGCGGCAACGTCGGGACGAACGCGGGCGGTATGCGCGCGGTCAAGTACGGCGTCACGCGGCACAACGTCGTGGGCCTGCAGGCCGTGCTGCCGACCGGCGAGATCATCCGTACCGGCGGCAAGACCTCGAAGGTGTCGACCGGGTACGACCTGACCCAGCTGATCATCGGCTCCGAAGGCACCCTCGCGCTCGCGACCGAGGTCATCGTGAAGCTGTACCCGCGCCTCCCGCACGGCGCCACGGTGTTCGCCCCGTTCGAGACCTTCGACGAGGTGATGACGGTCGTCCCGAAGATCGTCGCCAGCGGGCTCGCGCCGCATATCCTCGAGTACATCGACAATCTGACGCTCGCCGCGATCAGCTACAACGAGAAGCTCAGCCTCGGCGTCCCCGACGCGATCCGCGACAAGGCGCAGGCGTATCTGGTGGTGGCACTGGAAAATCGCGACAGCGACCGGCTGCACGCCGACGTCGAAGAACTCGGCGGCCTGCTGGGTGACGTCGGTGCGATGGACGTGTACGTGCTCGAAGGCCCGTCGGCGCGCAAGCTGATCGAGGCACGCGAGAAGGCCTTCTGGACGGCCAAGGCGGCCGGCGCGGACGACGTCATCGACGTGGTCGTCCCGCGGTCCGCCATGCCCGAGTTCCTGCGCAAGGCCAGGGAAATGGCGTTGTCGCGCGAGTCGGGCGCGCTCGGCTGCGGGCACGCCGGCGACGGCAACGTCCACCTGGCCATCTTCTGCAAGGACCCGGAGAAGCGGAAGCAGTTGCTGACCGACATCTTCGCGCTCGGCATGGAACTCGGCGGCGCGATCTCCGGCGAGCACGGCCTCGGCCGGGCCAAATCCGGCTACTTCCTCGAACTGGAGGACCCGGCGAAGATCGCGCTGATGCGCCGGATCAAGGAGAGCTTCGACCCGGCCGGGATCCTCAACCCCGGCGTTCTGTTCGCTGAGAGGGCTTGAAAAGTGAGTGAGATGAACGGCGCCCAGTCCCTGATCCGCACGCTCGTCGACAGCGGTGTCGACGTGTGCTTTTCGAATCCGGGCACCTCGGAGATGCACTTCGTGGCCGCCCTCGACTCCGTGCCCGAGATGCGCGGTGTGCTCGGCCTCTTCGAAGGCGTCGTCACCGGTGCCGCGGACGGCTACGCGCGGATCGCCGACAAGCCGGCGGCCACGCTGCTGCACCTCGGTCCCGGTCTCGGCAACGGGCTGGCGAACCTGCACAACGCGCGCCGCGCGCACACCCCGATCGTCAACGTGATCGGCGACCACGCGACCTACCACAAGCAGTACGACGCCCCGCTCGAATCGGATATCGAGGCCGTCGCCGGTTCGCTCGAAGGCTGGGTCCGCCGCTCCGAGCACACGAAGGACGTCGGTGCCGACGCCGCCGCGGCGGTCGCGGCCTCCCAGGACGCCCCCGGTCAGGTGGCCACACTGATCCTCCCCGCCGACGCGTCCTGGGGTGAGGGCGGCGAGACCTGCGCGCCCATCCCGCCTCGGATCCCGCAGGTCGTCGACGCGACGACGGTGAAGAACATCGCCGAGGTGCTGTCCAGCGGTGAACCGGTCGCACTGCTCGTCGGCGGCAGCGGCTGCCGTGAGGCCGGGTTGCGCGCGACCAGCCGGATCGCGGCAGCGACCGGTGTGAAGGCGTTCGTCGAGACCTTCCCCGCCCGGCTCGAACGCGGCGAAGGCCTGCCGACGATCGAGCGGCTGGGCTACCTCGCCGAGCAGGTCGCGTACCAGCTCGACGGGATCAAGCACGTGATCGTCGCCGGCACGAAGGCGCCCGTTTCGTTCTTCGCCTACCCCGGCAAGGCGAGCGACCTGGTCCCCGAAGGCGCACAGGTCCATGTGCTGGCCGAAGTCGCGCAAGACGTGCCGCGAGCGCTGAACGACGTCGCCGAGCTGGTCGCCGCCGAGACGGAGCCGGTGTTGCAGGAGGCCTCCCGGCCCGCGCTGCCCTCCGGGCCGTTGACTCCGCAGAACTGGGTCGACGTGATCGGCGCACTGCTGCCGGAGCGCGCGATCATCGCGGACGAGGCGAACACCTCCGGTCTGCTGCTGCCCGCCGCGACCGCGGGCGCGCCGCGGCACGACGTGCTGACCTTGACCGGCGGTGCGATCGGCTATGGCATGCCAGTCGCGACCGGGGCGGCCGTCGCCGCGCCGGACCGGCCGGTCATCAACCTGCAGTCCGACGGCAGCGCGCTGTACACGATTTCGGCGCTGTGGACGCAGGCGCGGGAGAACCTCAACGTCACCACCGTCCTGCTGAACAACCGCGCGTACGCGATCCTGCGGCTGGAGTTGCAGCGGGTCGGCGCGGACGCCAACGGCCCGAAGGCGAACGAGCTGCTCGACCTTTCCCGGCCCGACATGGACTTCGTCAAGATCGCCGAAGGCATGGGCGTCCCGGCGTCCCGGGCCACGACCGCAGAAGAGCTGGCCGAGCAGTTCCAGCGCGCGCTCGCCGAACCGGGCCCGCACCTGATCGATGCGATTGTCCCGACGCTCTTCTGAGCGGAGCGTCCCTGCGTGCGATGAGTCCCTTCATCGCACGCGGGGCGCTAGCGGACCGAGGCGACCACTGATTCGGGCTGGCGTTGTTTCGGCACGAAAACGGTCAGGACGAGTCCCAGGAGCGCCGCACCGGCGGCGACCAGGAAGCTCAGCCGGAACCCCGTCGCGGACGGGACGGAAACCCCGCCGACGGTGATCGCCAGCGACGCGAGCATGGACGCCATCACCGCACTGGACGTCGACGTGCCGACGGAGCGCATCAGCGAGTTCAACCCGTTCGCGGACGCGGTTTCGGTGACCGGGACCGAACCCATGATCAGCGCCGGCATGGCCGCATAGGCGATGCCGACACCGCCACCGATGATGATCGACGCCGTGATCAGCTCGAAGGCGTTGTCCATCAACACGGTCGCGAAGGCGTATCCGGCCGCGATGGTGGTCGCGCCGACCATCAGCGTCGTACGCGGTCCGTAGCGCTCGATGAGCCGGGCCGAAACCGGCGACAGCATGAACATGACCAGGCCGTTCGGCGCGAGGCAGAGCCCGGCCTGCACCATGGTCAGGCCGAGGCCGTAGCCGGTCGACGCGGGTGCCTGCAGCAACTGCGGGAACGACAACGCCATCGAGTACAGCGCGAACCCGATCATGATCGACGCGAGGTTGGTGAACAGCACCGGCCGCCGTGCGGAGACCCGCAGGTCCACGAGCGGATCACGCCGCCGGAGCTGATAGGCGCCCCAGACCAGCAGGATCACCACCGCGCTCCCCGCGAAGGCGAGGGTGCGGCCGCTTCCCCAGCCCCATTCGCCGCCCTTGACGATCGGCAACAGCAGGCAGACCAGCCCGGCCGTCAGCCCCAGCGCGCCGAGGTAGTCGAACGGTGCCGGCGTCTTCACCGGCGACTCCGGCACCACGAAGAGGATCAGCAGGCCGCAGACGAGCCCGAGCCCCGCCGAAGCCCAGAACAGGACGTGCCAGTCGGCGTTCTGCGCGACCAGCGCGGACACCGGGAGCCCGATGGCGCCACCGACGCCGAGCGTCGAACTCATCACCGAGATCGCGGCGCCGACCCGTTCCGGCGCGAGTTCGTCGCGCATGATGCTGATGCCCAGCGGGATCGCGCCCATCGCGCAACCTTGCAGCCCTCGCCCGAGGACCATCAGCGCGAGCGAACTGGTCAGCGCGGACACCACCGAACCGGCGACCAGGAAGCCGAGGCTGATCAGCAGCAACCGGCGTTTGCCGTAGAGGTCGCCGAGCCTGCCGCTCACCGGCATCACCACGGCTCCGGCGATCAGGGTCGCCGTCACCACCCACGACGCGTCCGACGGGGGCGCGTCGAGCAGCCTGGGAAACGCCGGGATGAGCGGCACGACGAGCGTCTGCATGAACGAGGCCACCAGACCGCAGGTGGCGAGCACGACGACGAAGATCCGGGGCGAAGGTGCCCGTCCGACCGGTTTCACCATGCGCATCCCATGATCCGACCTTACACAGCACCACCCTTCCCAGTGAACGGTTGACCGACGGGATCACAGCCAGGTGCGAACCCCACCATGGCCGGAACAGGTACCGCGGCGATTCTGGCTGTAGCTATAGGAACCGTCCTCGCAGAGGGCGGTCGCTCCGTCGGCCGCGCCGGCTCCGGCCGACGGCCGGTGGACACAGACACCGTCGGTGTTGCGGTAGTAGTCGCTTCCACACTCCGCCGGGTTCGGCGCCTTCGCGGTCTGTGTGGTCTTCGGAGGTGTTTTCGCCGGTTTGGGCTCGACCTGCTTCGGCACCTCGACCGCGGCCGTGGTCGTCGGCACGAACCGCTGAGGTGCCAGAGTAGGAGTGGCCGTGTTCGTAGGCGGCGCCCCAGTGCTGGACGACGCCGGCACTGTCGACACCGTTGGCGCCGGGCTGCTTTGCGGTGTGACCCGCCCGGTGGGCACGGTCTCCACACCGCAGCCTCCGGCGACCAGAAGCCCGATCGCCAGTGCCATGCCCAGCTTCGTCGTCCTCTTCGGCATAACGACCTCCCCAGCACCGGTAGTGCCGCGTAGTCGGGAGATCGTCCGCCGTTGTTACGGCGAGGCCGGCGCCTAGTCGACCATCGCGCCGCAACTGATGTTCAACGCCGTCGCCGTCATGCTGCGCGCATGGTCCGACGCGGCGAAGGCGGCCACCCGGGCGACGTCTTCGAGCGACGCCGTCCGCCTGAGCATCGTCGCGTCGACCATGTCACGAATGGCGTCGTCGAGGCCGGCGCCCGCCGGAATCGTCTCCGGGATCCCGCCGGTGCGAAGGGTCACGACCCGGATGCCCTGTGGCCCGAGTTCGCACGCCAGCCCGCGCCGCAACGCCTCCATCGCGCTGAACGCGACCTGCAACCCGCCGAGGTGGTACCCGGGCAGCGGATCACCGTCGCCGCCGAACATCAGGATCACTCCGGCCCGCTGCCCGATCATGTGCCGGGCAGCGGCCCGCGCGGTGAGGAAGTTCGTCCGCACCGCCGTCCGGACCGGGCTTTCGAGGTCCTCCAACGACATCTCGACCAGCGGAGTGCCCTGAACGTCGTTGTGCGTGATCACGTTCATCGAGATGTCGACGCTGCCCGCCGAGGAAGCCACCGAAGCGGCATGCTCGTCGATGGCGGCTTCGTCGAGCGCGTCGAACTCCGCCGTTTCGGCTTTCCCGCCCGCCGCCCGGATTTCGTCGGCCAGCGCGTCGAGTTTCCTCAAGGTGCGACCGGTGAGATGCACTGTCGCACCCTCCCTGGCGAACCCGCGGGCCACCGCGCCGCCGATTCCGCCGGCTGCCCCGTAGATGATCGCGTTCCTGCCTTCGAGCAACATCGCTTCCTCCTACTTGCCATCCAGGGTGATGAGCCCGTCGGGTGTTCCCTCCAGGTGGACGTCGACCCACGACGAGCGCCACGAGTCGAGCTCGTGGAACCTGCGCAGTTCCGCCAAACCGCTGAGCCAGCCCATCCACATGCCGTATGGCGGCTTCTCGTCCGCGAATCCACTTTGGACGAAGGTCAGCTTCGTACCGCCATCTGAGTCCTCGAGTTCCCAGGAGGCGACGACACCGTCCTGGTAGGCGAGCGACATCTTGGAGCCGGGCACCAGATCGACGATCTTCGCCGGATCCGGGTCCTTGTCCAGCGACCCCATCGCCCAACGGCCGCCGACATGGGTCTCCGCCTCGATCCGGGCGCCGAACCAGCGGGTGAACACGTCGGGGTCGGCGATCGAGGAGTAGACCTCCCCTCGGGGCGCGTCGATCCGCACTTCTTCGCTCATCAGCGGGGAAGTGAGATCGCAGCGCGCGATGGGCGGCCGTCCTTCGACATGGTCGACGAGGTTCGCGACCGAAAGCGCCCAGAACGTGTGCATCAGGCTGAGCGACGAATACGGGTCGGCGAGCATCGTGGCGTAATCCGGCAGACCGCTCTGACTGAACGACAAGGACGTCTCGTCCCCGTCCTCCGTCAGCGCGATCTCGACGACGGTCTCCTTCCCGCCGAGGGTCCAGGCGAACCGCAGGACGTTGTCCTCGGCCAGCAGCAGCCGCTGGCGCGGGCGATCGCCTTCCGGCGTGTAGCGGCCCCAGAACTCATACCTGGACGGCAGGTCGACCTCCGCGTATTCGGAAAGCCATACGCGCAGCGCCCCTGGATCTGTCAGCGCGTGCCAGACCTTCTCGATCGGCGCGCGCAGGCGCACCTCGAACCTCGTCGGTTCAGTCACGGGCGTTTCCCTTCGGGTAACAGGCCAAGGCGAGCTTGAAGGCGTCGCCTTCCGCTCCGCCGTAGCGGGTGAACAGATCCTGCAAAGTGGTCTTCAGTTCGTCGAGGAACTCCTGACGCCGCTCCGGCTCGACCCGGATCTCGCCGGCGACACCGATCGACGGCAGTTCCGGCGCGGCCCGGTCGAGCGCGGCGACGTCCGCCTGGACCTCTTCCATGAGGTCCACCAGATAGCCCAAGCTCAGCTCGTCCCGCGCCGCCCGCGGGCCGAGCCGTCCCACCAGCCCCGGCGACAACCAGTACGACCGGGCGGTCGCCTGGTACACACCCTCACTGACGGCGCGCACCTTCCGCTCCGACACCTGCTTCACGAGACCGGCTTCCACCAGTCGCTTCACGTGGTAGTAGACCCGCTGCGGCGTCTGATCCAGCGCCGCCGCCACCTCGGTGCAGGACCGCGGCTCGGCCAGCTGCCGCAGCACGTCCACCCGCTGCGGTTTCAGCAACGCCTCCGCCTGTTCCAGCCGCTCCAGGTACTCCACGTCTCTCACGGCGCCACACCCTTGATCACAAAAATCAGTTTGAACGTAAAAATCTGTTTTGTCAATCGAGCCGGATCGCGCTACTCTCGTCGTGTGGCGATCCTGCGGCGGTACGCGGCGGACATCGCGGTCACCGCGGCGGTGATCGCGGGTTCCGTCGTGGCCTCGCTCGGGGACGGCGCGGAAGCACCGCGCAACGCGGTCGTCGGCTGGGTCTGCGTGATACTCGCCTGCGCGGCGCTGTTCCTGCGCCGCCGGTATCCGCTTCCCGTCGCGATCTTCACCGCGGCCTGCTGCGCGATCTACTACCCGCAGACCGACCCCGACGGATTCGTGCTGCTCGCGTTCGCCTTCGCGCTGTACAACACCGCCTCGACCGGGCGGATCCGCAGCGCGGCGGTCGTCGCGGCGGCCTCGATGGGCGGCGTCGCGATCGGCGAGGCGCGGGCCGGCGCCGCGCGGCAGGTGGACGACTTCGCGTTCCTGCTGATGGCGGGCTGGTTCATCGCGCTGGTCGCGGTCGGCGCGGTGACGTACTACCGCCGCGAAGCCGAACGCACGAAGGAGGCCGAGGCGCGGCGAAGGGCCACGGACGAGCGGCTCCGGATCGCGCGCGAACTGCACGACGTCCTCGGCCACAACCTGGCGCTCATCAACGTCCAGGCGGGGGCGGCCCTGCACGGCAAGGATCCGGCGAAATCCGAGGAGGCGCTGACCACGATCAAACAGACCAGCAAGGAGGCGTTGCGCGAACTCCGCGCCACCCTGGGCATGCTGCGGCAGGCGGACACCCCCAGCCTGGCCAGGGTCGCCGAGCTCGCCGAGTCGGCGGGCGCGCACGGGCTGACCGTCCGGACCGAGATCGACGGCACGGCCACGGAACTGCCGCCCGACGTCGAGCACGCCGCCTTCCGGGTCGTCCAGGAGGCGCTGACCAACGTCACGCGCCACGCCGCCGCGAACACCGTCGTGGTGCGGATCGGCTACACGCCCCATGATGTGTCCGTGCAGATCGACGACGACGGCCGGGGCGGCCCCGCGGAACCGGGCAACGGCATCCGCGGCATGACCGAACGGGCCGAGGCACTCGGCGGCGAGCTCGTCGCGGCCGCGCGCGAAGACGGCGGTTTCCGGGTGCGCGCCCGGCTTCCCCTGCGGGTGAAGAAATGATCCGGGTCCTGCTCGTCGACGACCAGCGGCTGGTCCGCGCCGGATTCAAGTCCATATTGGACGGTGAAGCGGACATCACCGTGGTCGCCGAAGCGGCCGACGGCCGCGAATCCCTCCAAGCCGCGCACGAACACCGGCCCGACGTAGTCCTGATGGACATCAGGATGCCCGGGATGGACGGGCTCACCGCGACCCGGCACCTGCTCGAAGACCCGGCGCTGACCGGGATCAAGGTCGTCATCCTGACCACCTTCGACCTGGACGAGGACGTCTACGGCGCGTTGCGCGCGGGCGCCAGCGGGTTCCTGGTCAAGGACACCGAACCGGAGGAGCTGATCCACGGCGTCCGCGTGGTCGCCAGGGGCGACGCGTTGCTCGCGCCGTCGATCACCCGCCGCCTGATCTCCGAATTCGCCTGCCGGGTGGACCGGCCCGCCCCCTCGCCCACCCTGAACCGGCTCACCGAGCGGGAACGCGAGGTGATGAGCCTGGTCGCGGCCGGCCTGTCCAACGACGAGATCGCGAAGGAACTCGTGCTCAGCCCGGCGACGGCGAAGACGCACGTCAGCCGGATCATGACCAAGGTGGACGTCCGTGATCGCGCCCAGCTCGTCGTGCTCGCCTACGAATCGGGCATGGTCACCCCTCGCTGGTTGACCCCGTGACCACAACCCCGGTAGTACGGGAGGAGCCTTAGGGGTACCCAGAAGTTGTGTCCGGAGTGCCCGCCGGAGCCCGACGATATGCGGGCCGGGAAAGCCGATGCTTTCCGCCATGGACACCATCACTCTTTCCCCGAGACAGCCGCCTGGGGGCGCGCTCTCGAAGCTGGCGGGCTGGTCGCAGCGTCATCGCTGGCTGGCCGTTTCGCTTTGGCTGCTCACCCTCGTCGGTGTCACGCTGGGCTCACAGGCCGCGGGCAGCGCGTACCACGACGACCATTCCTTGCCAGGCACCGAATCCCAGCAGATCATGGACCTGTTCAAGGCACAGGCTCCGGCGCGGACCGGCGCGACGGCCGAGATCGTCTTCAAGACCGAAGCTGGCCTCGCGACCGCACGCGGACCGATCGACCGGATGCTCGCCGAAGTCCGGAACCAGCCGCACGTGAAGGCGGTGACGAGCCCCTTCGACAGCCCGACGGCAATCTCGCGCGAGGGCACGATCGGTTACGCCGCGGTCGCCTTCGACCTCGAGTCGAAGGATCTGCCGTACGACGACATCGTGCGTGTCGTCGACACCGCGAAGAAGGCGGAGTCCGCCGGGCTCCAGGTCGAACTGGGCGGCGACCCGATCAAGCGGACCGGCGGGGGCGGCGGCCCGTCGGAAGGCGTCGGGTTGCTGGCCGCGCTCGTGATCCTCGTCTTCCTGTTCCGCTCGATCCTCGCCGCCGGGCTCCCGGTGATCACGGCCATCCTCGCCGTCGGCAGCACCCTAGGCGTGATCGTGCTCGTGAGCAGGTTCGTCGACATCGCGAGCTACACGGCACCGCTGATGATGCTGGTCGGGTTCGGCGTCGGCGTGGACTACGCGCTGCTCATCTTTTCCCGCTATCGCGGCGAAATCCTGGCCGGCCTCGACCGCGAGCAGGCGGCTCGGCGAGCGCTGGACACCGCGGGCCGATCGGTGCTGTTCGCCGGCGGCACGGTGATCATCGCGCTGCTCGGCCTGCTCGCACTGGGTCTCGGTTCGCTGCGCGGGGTCGCCCTCGCGGTGGCGTTGACCGTGCTCGTGACGATGCTCGCCTCGATCACCCTGCTGCCCGCGCTGCTGTCCCTTTTCGGCCGCCGCTTGGAAAAGGGCATCCGGAAACACGCCTCGAAACGGGAACACGGCAGGGCCTGGGGCAAGCTCGGGGACGCGGTCCAACGACGGCCGATGGTGCCGCTCGCGATCGGGCTGCTCGTCCTGATCGGTCTTTCCTTGCCGGCGCTCGGCATGCGCCTCGGATTCGCCGACTCGGGCACGGATCCGGAGACCTCGACCACCCGGCAGGCCTACGACCTGATGGCGGAGGGTTTCGGCCCCGGGTTCAGCGAGCCGTTGATCGTGGTCACCGAGAACGGCGATGGCGCCGCCCTGCGTCGGAAACTCGAAGCCACACCAGGGATCGCGGAGGTGACACCGCCGATGGGGCAGGGCGTCACGACGGTCCTCGCCTTCCCCACGTCGTCGCCGCAGGACGCGGCGACCGCCGAGCTGGTGGAACGGTTGCGGACGGAGGTGTTGCCGGGACTGCCGGGCAAGTACCTGGTCGGCGGGAGTGTCGCGGCGGCGGTGGACTTCGCGGACGCCGTCGGTGACCGGTTGCCGCTGTTCGTGCTGGTGGTCGTCGGGCTGTCGGCGTTGCTGCTGATGGTCGTGTTCCGCTCGATCCTGATCCCGCTCAAAGCGGCCTTGCTGAACCTGCTGAGCATCGGCGCCGCGCTGGGGGTGATGACGGCGGTGTTCGGCGACGGCCTGTTCGGAGCGCAGCCTGGGCCGATCGAAGCGTTCGTACCGGTGCTGATCTTCGCGATCGTGTTCGGGCTTTCCATGGACTACGAGGTGTTCCTCGTTTCCCGGATGCACGAAGAATGGCGGCGCACCGCCGACGCGCGCCACGCGGTCCGCGAAGGACTCGCCTCCACCGGCGGGGTGATCACGGCCGCGGCGGCGATCATGATCGTGGTGTTCGGGGCGTTCCTGCTCAACCCCGACCGGATGCTGGCGCAGTTCGGTCTCGGGCTGGCGGTCGCGGTGCTGGTGGACGCGTTCGTGATCCGCTGTCTCGTGGTGCCCGCGGTGATGCGGTTGCTCGGGGAACGCGCCTGGTGGCTGCCGCGATGGCTGGACCGGCGGCTGCCGCACGTGGCGCTGGAACCGTCGGCCCGCTGATACAAGGAACGGTCCTTTCCTCGCGTAATTCGCAAGGAAAGGACCGTTCCTAACACGCTAAAGCGGGTGAAGCGGCTTACTCGTAGATCTCGCCCTTCGCGGCCTTCTCGACCAGCGAAGCGGGCGGGGTGAAGTGGTCGCCGTAGCGCTCCGCCAGCTCACGAGCCCGGTCGACGAAGCCCTGCAGGCCACCCTCGTACTGGTTGATGTACTGGATGACACCACCGGTCCACGCCGGGAAACCGATGCCGAAGATCGAGCCGATGTTGGCGTCCGCGACGGTGGTGAGCACACCTTCGTCGAAGCACTTCACGGTCTCGAGCGCCTCGGCGAACAGCATGCGCTCCTTGAGGTCCTCGAAGGGAACCTCGGCGCTGCCCGACTTGAACGCGTCGCGCAGACCCGGCCAGAGACCGGTCCGCTTGCCCGACTCGTCGTAGTCGTAGAAGCCCGAGCCGGTGGAGCGGCCCTTGCGGTCGAACTCCTCCACCATCCGGTCGATGACACCCTCGGACGCGTGCGCGTTCCAGGTGCCGCCGGCGGCCTCGATCGCTTCGCGGGTCTCCTTGCGGATCTTGCGCGG
Source organism: Amycolatopsis roodepoortensis (assembly GCF_024628825.1). NCBI lineage: Bacteria > Bacillati > Actinomycetota > Actinomycetes > Pseudonocardiales > Pseudonocardiaceae > Amycolatopsis > Amycolatopsis roodepoortensis. Next base: position 6,756,268 of record NZ_CP102415.1, on the reverse strand, counting down.
CAGCGTCAGGGTCAGCTCGTCCATCAGCTGCAGCGGCGGCGCCGGGTATCCGGCCTGCGAACCGGCCTGCTCGATCGACGCCGGCTCGACACCCTCGCCCAGCGCGGCGACGGCCTCGTTGAGGAACGTGCCGATGACGCGCGAGGTGAAGAAGCCGCGGCTGTCGTTGACGACGATCGGGGTCTTCTTGATCTGCAGGGTGTAGTCGAAGACCTTCGCCAGCGTGGCGGGCGAGGTCTTCTCACCGCAGATGATCTCGACCAGCGGCATCTTGTCCACCGGCGAGAAGAAGTGGATCCCGATGAAGTCCTCGCTCCGCTGGACACCCTCGGCGAGCGCGGTGATCGGCAGCGTGGAGGTGTTGGAACCGAGCACGGCGTCGGGGTTGACGATGCCCTCGATCTCCTGGAACACCTTGTGCTTCAGCTCGACGCTCTCGAAGACGGCCTCGATCACGAAGTCGACGCCGGCGAAGTCCTCCGCCTTGTCGGTCGGCTTGATCTTGGCGAGCAGCGCGTCGGACTTCTCCTGCGTGGTCTTGCCGCGGGAGAGTGCCTTCTCCTCCAGCTTGACCGCGTAGCCCTTGCCCTTTTCCGCGCCTTCGAGGGTGACGTCCTTGAGCACGACGTCGATGCCGGCCTTCGCCGAGACGTACGCGATCGCGGCGCCCATCATGCCCGCGCCGACGACGCCGACCTTCTTGGCGGTGTACTTCTCGAAGCCCTCCGGCCGCGAGCCGCCGGAGTTGATGCTCTGCAGGTCGAAGAAGAACGCCTTCGTCATGTTCTTCGAGACCTGGCCGGTGGCGAGGCTGACGAAGTAGCGGGTCTCGACGGTGATCGCGGTGTCGAAGTCGACCTGCGAACCCTCGATGGCCGCGGCGAGGATCGCGCGCGGGGCGGGCATGTTCGCGCCCTTGATCTGCTTGCGCAGGTTCGCCGGGAACGCGGGCAGGTTCGCCGCGAAGCTCGGGTTCGACGGGGTGCCGCCCGGGATCTTGTAGCCCTTGACGTCCCACGGCTGCACGCCGCCCTCGGGGTTGGCCTTGATCCACGCCTTCGCGGCCGGGACCAGCTCCTCGACGGTGCCGACCAGCTCGTGCACGAGGCCGAGCTCCTTGGCCTTGGCCGGGCGGTGGCGCTGGCCCTGCAGCAGCACGTTCAGCAGCGCGCTCTGGATGCCCAGCAGGCGCACGGTGCGGACGATGCCACCGCCGCCGGGGAGCAGGCCGAGGGTGACCTCGGGGAGGCCGATCTGGCTGCCCTTGACGTCGGCCGCGATGCGGTGGTGCGCCGCGAGCGCGAGTTCGAGGCCGCCGCCGAGCGCGGCGCCGTTGATGGCGGCCACGACCGGCTTGCCCAGCTGCTCGAGCCGGCGCATCTGGCCCTTCATCAGGCCGCTGCTCTCGGTGATCTCGGCCGCGTTCTCCGGCTTGGCCTGGATCAGGTCGTTCAGGTCGCCGCCAGCGAAGAAGGTCTTCTTGGCCGAGGTCAGGACGACACCGGTGATGCTGTCCTTCTCCGCCTCCAGGCGGTCGACGACGACGCCGAGCGACTCGCGGAAGTCGGCGTTCATCGTGTTGGCGGACTGCTTCGGGTCGTCCAGGGTGAGCACGACGATGCCGTCGGCGTCCTGCTCCCAGCGGATGGTCTTCGCTTCAGTCATTGTCTCTTCCTCAGACCCGCTCGATGATGGTCGCGACGCCCATGCCGCCGCCGATGCACAGGGTGACCAGGGCGCGGCGCGCCTGACGGCGCTCCAGCTCGTCGACGACGGTGCCGACCAGCATCGCGCCGGTGGCGCCCAGCGGGTGCCCCATCGCGATGGCGCCGCCGTTGACGTTGACCTTCTCCTCGTCGAGGTGCAGGTCCTTGATCCACTTGAGGACGACCGAGGCGAAGGCCTCGTTCAGCTCCCACAGGTCGATGTCGTCCGGGGTGAGGCCGGCGATCTTGAGGACCTTCTCGGTGGCCGGGGTCGGGCCGGTGAGCATGATCGTGGGCTCGGAGCCGACGGTCGCGGTCGCCACGATGCGGGCGCGCGGGGTCAGGCCGAAGTCCTTGCCGATCTGCTCGTTGCCGACCAGGACCAGCGCGGCGCCGTCGACGATGCCGGACGAGTTGCCGCCGGTGTGGACGTGGTCGATCTTCTCGACCGAGTGGTACTTCTGCAGCGCGACGGCGTCGAAGCCGCCCAGCTCACCGATGCCGGCGAAGGCGGGCTTGAGCTTGCCGAGGCCCTCGATGGTGCTACCGGGGCGACGGTGCTCGTCGTGGTCGAGGATCGTAACGCCGTTGATGTCCTTCACCGGGACGACGGACTTCGCGAAGTAGCCGCCGGACCAGGCCGCTTCGGCCTTCTCCTGCGAGCGCACGGCCCACGCGTCGACGTCCTCGCGGGAGAAGCCCTCGATGGTCGCGATCAGGTCGGCGCCGGTGCCCTGCGGGACGATGTAGTTGTCGTACGCGGTGGCCGGGTCCATGAACAGCGCGCCGCCGTCGGAGCCCATCGGCACGCGCGACATCGACTCGACACCGCCGGCGATGATCAGCTGGTCCCAGCCGGAACGCACCTTCTGGGCGGCGGTGTTGGTGGCTTCGAGGCCGGAGGCGCAGAAGCGGTTCAGCTGGACGCCGGCGACCGACTGCGGCAGGCCCGCGTTCAGCGCGGCGGTGCGCGCGATCACGGCGCCCTGCTCGCCGACCGGGGACACGACGCCGAGGACGATGTCGTCGATCACGGCGGGGTCGAGGTTCGGGTGCCGGACCTTCAGTTCTTCGATGAGGCCGACCACGAGATCGACCGGCTTGGTGCCGTGGAGGGCACCGCCCTTGTTCTTGCCGCGAGGCGTACGGATCGCCTCGTAGATGTAGGCCTCGCTACTCACAGAAAAACTCCTCCGCGTACGGCGCTGTATCAGGGGTGAAACGTACCGGCCGGTAGCCATGCTAATGCCGATTAACATAAACCGCGATAACCCCATGGTGTCAATGGGTTGCGATGCACGCAACCGGCGCTATCGTGTGTTCACCTATGGATCACCCGACCGAGCGTTCCCCTCGACCGCGCGACCGCAAGGCCCAGCTGGCCGGCCTCGCCGCGGAGCTCTTTCGCGCCCGCGGGTTCCACGGCGTCGGCATCAACGACATCGCCGCCGCGGCGGGTATCACCGGGCCCGCGCTGTACCGGCATTTCGCGGACAAGCAGGCCGTGCTGTCCTACGTCGTGCTGTCCGGCATCGACGACATGGAGGCGGCCACCACCGAGACGCTCGCCGACGGTCTCCCCGTTCCCGCCCAGGTCAACGCCCTCTTGGGCACCCTCGCCGCGCAGGCGGTGGAGCGGCGTGAAGTCGCCGCGCTGTGGCGCTGGGAGGGCAGGCATCTGCCCCGGGAGGAACGGCGCGAGATCCGCCGCCGGTCCGGCGCGGTACTCGAAGCGTGGTCGAAGACGCTTCGCGCGTTGCGGCCGGAACTGACCACCGACGACGCCGAGCTGCTGTGCTGGGCGGGGCTGAGCGTGTTCGGCAGCGTCTCCGTGCATCACACGTCCGTGGCGAAGAAACGCTTCGCGCAGATCCTGGTGCAGCTGGCGGAGTCGGTGCTGCATGTCACACTTCCCGAGCCTTCGGAGCGGCCGGAGGAGACACCGTCGCTCGCGCTCGGCGAACCGTCCCGCCGCGAGCAGATCCTCGCGGCCGCGACGGAACTGTTCGGGCAAAGCGGCTTCCGCTCGGTCAGCATGGAGGAGATCGGCGCGGCCGCCGGGATCGCCGGGCCGAGCGTGTACCGGCACTTCCCCAGCAAGGCCGCGCTGATGGTGGCGATCGGGCATCGAGCGGCCGACCGGCTGGCGCTCGCCGCGGAACGCGCGTTGCGGACCGACGACGAACGCGACGCGCTCCGCAGGCTCGCGGCGTCCTATGTGCACACCTTGCTGCACACGCCCGAGCTGCTGGTGTCGTTCTCCGGCAGCCCGATGGAGCTGCCGGAACGCGACAAGGCGGACCTCATCCGGGTCCAGCGGGACTACGTCGCGCGCTGGATCGCGCTGACGTCGGAAGTCCATCCGGAACTGAGCCTGCGCGAAGTGAAGATCACCGTGCACGCGGCGCTGACCATCGCGAACGACCTCGCGCGCACCCGGCGCGTCAACGGCCGCGCGAACTTCGAGGCCGAGCTGACCGCGCTGACGCACGCCGTCCTGAAAGTCAGCTCTTAGCAAACTCCCGTGTCCAGCGAAGGCGTGACGGGCACGATATGCGCGTGCCCAAGAAACGCGGCCTGCATCTGGTGACCAGGGAAGAAGACCACAAGGTCACCACGCTGGAACTCTTCTTCGACCTGGTCTTCGTCTACGCCATCACCCAGACCACACAGCTGATGGCCGATCACCTCACCCCGCTCGGCATCGGGCAGGGCGTCGCGATGATCGCCGTGCTGTGGTGGTGCTGGTGCGCCTACGCCTGGCTGGCCAACACCCTGCACGTCGACCGCGGTATCGCCCAGCTGGCGATGTTCGCCGCGATGGGGACGATGTTCCTGGTCTCGCTGACCATCCCGGAGGCGTTCACCGACCTGCCCGGCGGCCTGTACGCGCCGCTGATGTTCGTCGGCTGCTACTTCCTCGTCCGGCTGCTGCACCTGACCGCGTACTTCGGTGCCGCGCGGACCGACCCCGAGCTGCGCAAGACCGTCATGAAGATGTTCGCCGGGCTGCTGCCGAGCGTCGCGCTGCTGACCGTCGCCGCGTTCTTCTCCGGCTGGGTGCAGCTCGGCATCTGGGCCGTCGCGCTGCTCGCCGACTACGTCAACGTCTTCCGGACCCGGTCGTCGGACTGGCGGCTGCACCAGCCCGGCCACTTCGCCGAGCGGTTCGGGCTGATCGTGATCATCGCGCTCGGCGAATCGATCGTGGCGATCGGCATCGGGATCAGCTCGTACCCGATGTCGTGGCCGATCACGCTGGCCGCCGTTTTCGGGCTCACGCTCGCTTCGGCGATGTGGTGGATGTACTTCGCCGTCGTCGCGCACGTCTCCGAACACAACCTGAAGCGCGCGGACGGTGTCGAGCGGGTGCGGATCGGGACGGACACGTACACGTTCCTGCACCTGCCGCTCATCGCCGGGATCGTGCTCGTGGCGCTCGGGCTGAAGAAGTCGCTGCTGTACGTGTCCGACACCGCGCACCACAGCCTCGCCGACGGCCTTCACGGGACCCCGATCTGGGCGCTCACGGGCGGGCTCGCGCTGTACCTGACCGCGTTGAGCGGGCTGCGGCGGCGGAACCTGGGCTCGTGGAACGTCCAACGGCTGGTGCTCGCGGTGGTCCTGCTGGCGGCGACGCCGCTACTGGAGTTGGTGCCGGCGATCGTGCTGGTCGGAGTGGTGGCGCTGGCGGCGGTGGGTCTCGTCGTCTTCGAGAGGCGCAAGATCTTGAGTAATCCTGGGCTCGCCGATCCCCGGAATCACTCACCGGCGTGACGTTCGCCTCCCCCGTGGTAGCGCATCCGCCCGAGGGGAGTTAACCTACTCACGAGTAGGTAAGCGAGGCAGGGAGACTCACCGTGGGTGCGCCTAGGAAACGAGACGCGATGGGCCTTGGCCTGTCCGCGCTCACCCGGCTGGCCGGGAGCAAGGTCATTGAACGGGCCGGACTTCGGAAGCCCGTGCAGAACCTGGTCAGTGCCGGGACGCGCAACGGCTTCCGGGTCGCGGGCGCGGCGGGACGGACCTTCAAATCCGCACAGAAGCTCGGCAAACCCGCGCGGCTCGCGCCTGCGGAGGACACCGGACTGTTCGACCTCACCCCGAGTGAGGACCAGCAGCTCATCGTCGAGACCGTGACGGAGTTCGCGGCCGAACAACTGCGGCCCGCCGCGGCCGACGCCGACGCGAAGCTCCACGCGCCCGAGGGCCTGCTGAGCCGCGCCGCCGAACTCGGCATCACGCTCGTCGGCATCCCCGAGGAGCTGGGCGGGGTCGGCACCGAGCGGTCGGTGGTCACGAACGCGCTGGTCGCCGAGGCTCTCGCGCACGGCGACCTCGGCCTGGCGGTCGCGGTGCTCGCGCCGTCCGCGGTCAGCACCGCGCTGGTGTCCTACGGCGACGAGCAGCAGCAGGCGGACTACCTGCCCGCGTTCGTCGGCGAGAACGTCCCGGCCGCGGCGCTCGCGCTGCAGGAGCGCACCGCGCTGTTCGACCCGTTCAAGCCCGCGACCAAGGCCCGGCGCACCCCGAAGGGCTACCAGCTCGACGGCGTGAAGTCGCTGGTCCCGCGGGCCGCGGACGCCGAGCTGTTCATCGTCTCGGCCGATCTCGAAGGCCGGGGTCCCGCACTGTTCCTCGTGGAGTCGTCCAACTCGGGCGTCACCATCGAGTCCGAACCGGCGATGGGCCTGCGCGGCGCGGCGACCGGGAAGCTGCACCTGGAGAAGGTCGCGCTGCCCGCCGGGGCGCTGCTCGGCGGCGGCAAGGCCGAGGTCTTCACCGAGGTCGTCCGGCTCTCGCGGCTCGGCTGGGCCGCGCTGGCCGCCGGTACCGCGAAGGCCGTCCTCGACTACGTGGTGCCGTATGTCAACGAGCGCAAGGCGTTCGGCGAACCGGTGAGCCACCGGCAGGCCGTCGCGTTCTCGGTGGCCGACATCGCGATCGAGCTGGAAGGGCTGCGGCTGGTCACGCTCCGCGCCGCTTCCCGCGCCGAACAGGGCAAGCCGTACGCCCGAGAGGTCGCGCTGGCCCGGAAACTGGCCGCCGACAAGGGAATGCAGATCGGCAGCGCCGGCGTGCAGCTGCTCGGCGGACACGGGTTCGTCAAGGAGCATCCGGTCGAACGCTGGTACCGCGACCTCCGCGCGATCGGCGTCATGGAAGGCGCCGTCCTTCTCTAGGACTTTCGAAAGGCAATCATGATCAACCTTGAGGTTCCGAAGAAGGCCGGCACGCTGATCAACCAGGCGTACCAGGCCGCGGCCGAGGTGTTCCGGCCGATCTCGCGCAAGTACGACCGCGCCGAGCACACCTATCCGGCCGAGCTCGACATGTTCGCCGCGCTGCTGGACGGGCTGAACTCCTCCGGCGAGGGCGGTGCGGGCGCGGCGGGTGTGCGCCGGTCGGAGAAGAACGAGAAACCGGGCAACCGCAACGGTTCCAACCTCAACATCGTGCTCGGCACGATCGAGATGTGCTGGGGTGACGTCGGCCTGCTGCTGTCCATGCCGCGTCAGGGGCTCGGCAACGCCGCCATCGGCTCGGTCGCCACGGACGAACAGCTCAAGAAGTTCTCCGGGCTGTGGGCCGCGATGGCGATCACCGAGCCGGACTGCGGCTCGGACTCCGCCGCGATCACCGCGACCGCCCGGCTGGACGGCGACGAGTACGTGATCAACGGCGAGAAGATCTTCGTGACCGCGGGCGAGCGCGCGGACGCCGTCGTCGTCTGGGCCACCCTGGACAAGACGAAGGGCCGCGCGGCGATCAAGTCGTTCGTCGTCGAGAAGGGGACGCCCGGCTTCGAGGTGGTGCGAGTCGAGCACAAGCTCGGCATCCGCGCCTCCGACACCGCCGTGCTGCGGTTCGAGAACGTGCGTGTGCCCAAGGAAAATCTCCTCGGCACGCCGGAGATCGACACCGCCAAGGGGTTCGCCGGGGTCATGCAGACCTTCGACAACACCCGTCCGCTCGTCGCCGCCATGGCCATCGGTGTCGCCCGCGCGGCGCTGGAAGAGACCCGGAAGATCCTCACCGACGCCGGGGTGACCATCGACTACGACAAGCCCGTCCACAGCCAGCACGCCGCGGCGGCGACATTCCTGCAGCTGGAGGCCGACTACGAAGCGGCATACCTGCTGACCATGGAATCAGCGTGGATGGCCGACAACCGCAAGCCGAACTCGCTGCAGGCCTCGATGGCCAAGGCGAAAGCGGGCCGGTCGGTCGTCGAGATCACGCTGAAATGCGTCGAGCTGGCCGGAACCCTGGGCTACACCGAGGAATCGCTGCTGGAGAAGTGGAGCCGGGACGCGAAGATCCTGGACATCTTCGAAGGCACGCAACAGATCCAGCAGCTGATCGTGGCGCGCCGGATTTTGGGCAAGACGAGCGCGGAGCTCAAGTAAGGCATGGGCCTCGTGAGTGGCTAGAACGGTCCTAACCGTCCTAGCCACTCACGAGGTCTGTTCGTCCAGGAAACGGTCGAGATAGCGCCACGTGGTCCCGCGCGCCTTCCGGCCGGTGAGGACGCCGAGGTGGCCGCCGGGCGCGGTCTCGAAGGTCACCGACGGCGAGTTGTCCAGCAGGTCGGTGAGCCGTTCGACGGCCGCGCGCGGGGCGATCGTGTCGTTCTGCCCGGCGATGACCAGCGTCGGCACCTTGACCCCGGACAGCGCGATGATGCGGCCGTTGAGGTCGACCGTGCCCTCGGCGAGGTCGTTGGCGCGGAAGAACCGGTGGTAGATCTGGCCGAACGTCCGCCCGGGGTAGGCGATCATGTTGTCCATGAAGTGGTCGACGGCCTCGATCTGCGCCAGGTAGTCCCGGTCGTCGAGATTCTTCAGGATGGCAAGGGGTTTGGTGATCTCCTTGCTGATCCCGGTCGCCCGGAAGACCCGGCTGACCAAATAGGACGGTGCGCCGCCGAGCGCCCGGTAGAACGGGGTCAGCAGGTGGCCGCCGGTGAGGTCCACCAGCGGGCGGAACGGGGCGATCAGCGGGATCGCGGTGAAATCGAACGGCGACGCGATGGTCGCGATCGATTCGATCGGCAGATCGGGCTGGTCGGCGGTGGTCAGCAACGAGAAGATCCCGCCGAGGCACCAGGCGACGACGTGCACGCCCTGGCCGCCGGAATCCTCGCCGACCTTGCGGATGGCGCGCGGGAGCACCTCCTCGATCCAGTGCTCGATACCGAGGCGCCGGTCCGAGAACGCGACGTTCCCGTAGTCGACGAGGTAGGTGTTGCGGCCGCCCTCGACCAGGTGCTCGGCGAGGCTGCAACCGCGGCGCAGGTCGAAGCACAGCGCGGGCGCGGCCAGCGGCGGCACCAGCAGCACCGGCGGACCGGCCTGGGGCTCCTTGCCGTTGGTCAGCCGGTAGAGCGAACGATTCGGGCCCTGGTCGATCAGGACGCGCGGCACCGGGCGAAGATCGGCGACACCACCGTGCAGCACCTTCCCGACGACGTTCGACGCGGCGGCGGCGAGCCGTGCCGGGGGTGTGGCCATGGGATGCCTCCTGGGGAATCAACGCGGTAAGACGTAATCTTGCCGCCTGGGAGCGCACGACTCAACACCCCGGCCGTCACAGCTGGTCCATTTCGGACAGTGGCTAGGCCGTACGAGTTAAGAATCGGCACCCTTTTCCACCGCCGGAGCACTCCGCGCGGCACGCGATTCGTACTCCGCGCGAGCACTGGAATGCGTTGCGGAGGACAGAATCTTGTCGCCGCCGAGCGCGCGGAGCAGTCCCTCGCCGAGGCGGCGTGGAAGCAGCCGTGTGATCCTGCCCATGGCGTCCAGCGATGCGGGAACGAAGACGTCGAACTTGGGACGGCGCAACGCATCGACAATGGCCTGCGCCACATCTTCCGGCTGCACCGATTTGAAGAACTTCGCCTCGCCCAGGCCGCTGGCCAGTTCCGTGCGCACCACCGCAGGCATCACGCAGGACACCAGCACGCCGGTCCCGTGCAATTCCAGGTGCACCGATTCCGACAGGCCGACGACGGCGTGTTTCGTGGCGCAGTAGGTGGCGGCGCCCGGGAAACCGGCCTTTCCCGCCATCGAGGCGATGTTGACGATGTGGCCGGTGCCACGCGGGCGCATCCGTTTCACGGCCTCCCTGGTGCCGTGGATGACGGCGTGCAGGTTGATCTCGAGCAGCCTGCGGGTCGCCGCGTCGTCCTCTTCGTCGAGCGGCGCGAGCGGCATGATGCCCGCGTTGTTGATCAGCACGTCGATCGGGCCGACGCGCCGCTCGACCTCGTCGAGGAACTCGGTGAAGCCCTTGGTGTCGGTGACGTCGAGCGGCAGCGCCTCCGCGCCCAGTTCGGCGGCGGTCTTCTCGGCGAGGACCTGGTCCAGGTCGCCGATGACCACCTTGGCGCCGAGCCGGGACAGCGCCGTCGCGGTGCTGGCCCCGATGCCCTGCGCCGCTCCGGTGATCACGACGACCTTGCCTGCCAGGGAACGTTCACGCTTGGCCATGCCGGTCTCCTCTGCGACTGCACTGTCCGGGGCACTGTTGGCGTTGTGTCAACTATGGTGCACCGGAAGCCGGGAGGGCGCCAGTCCTACGGGCGCTGCTCGAACACCTGCCCGATCCAGCCCTTGACGTCGAAGCGTTCCGTCGGCTTGAAGCCCTGGCTCTCGTAGTAGCGCTGCAGGTCGCCGTCGCCACCCGCCCAGCAGTCGACCCGCACCAGGCCGATACCGCGTTTCCGCGCCTCGGCAAGCGCGAACTCGATGAGCCGCGAGCCGACGCGCCGGCCGGTGAACCGGCGCGAGGTCAGCAGCAGACCGATGTAGATCTCCGGCTCGTCGACCGGCGAGACATGCGGGAACCGGTCACCGAGGATGATCGCCCCGGCCGCCTGGCCGTCGATCTCGGCGATGTACAGCCCTGGCCCGTCGGCCATCCCGCGGACCCGCTCGACCCGTTTCGGGATCGTGGACCACGGCTCGCTCCCCCACTGCCCCTCGCTGCCACGCGAGGCCAGCCACGCGACGACCTCGTCGAACATGTCCAGCAACGTTTGGAAGTCCCCAGAACCACCCTGACGGATGATGAAATCGCTCATTCTTCCGTTCTACAACATCGTGAGGACGCGCGGACCTTCTGTGGTGATCGCGACGGTGTGCTCGACGTGCGCGGCCCTGGCGCCGCGTACGGTGCGCAGCGTCCAGCCGTCGTCGTCGATGCGGTAGCCGTCGCGGCCGTCGGCGATGAACATCGGCTCGATCGCCAGCACCAGCCCCTGTTTGAGCCGCATGCCGCGCCCAGGCTTGCCCTCGTTCGGCAGATGCGGGTCCTCGTGCATGCTGCGGCCGATCCCGTGACCGCCGTGGTGCAAGAGAAGGCCGTAGCCCGCTTCGCGTCCGACCGTGCCGACAGCATGGGAGATGTCGCCCATCGTGCTTCCCGCCTGGGCGGCGGCGACCCCCGCGGCCAGCGCGCGTTCGGTGGTCGCGATGAGTTCGAGGTCGGCGGGGTCGGCCTCGCCGACGACATAACTGATCGCCGCGTCGCCATGCCAGCCGTCGATGCAGGCGCCGGCGTCGATGCTGACCAGGTCGCCGTCACGCAGGCGATAGTCGGACGGGATGCCGTGGACGACGGCGTCGTTGACGCTCGCGCAGATCACGGCGGGAAACGGCGTCGGCGCGGAATGCGGCCGATAGTGGAGGAACGACGGTTTCGCACCGGCGTCCCTGATCACCTGCGCGGCGACGTCGTCCAGCTCTTTCAGGCTCACGCCGATCGCGGACGCCTCTTTCACCGCTCGCAACGTCTGCGCCACGACACGACCGGACTCACGCATGACGTCCAGCTCGGCGACGGATTTCAGCTCGACCATGCCGATAACTATACCGGTATAGTTATCGCGTGCGTCAAGGCGTAACTCACGTGCTTGAAGCCGTAACTCGCGTGATCAGAGCCGGACCGGCTTCAAGCACGCGAGTTACGGCTCCGATCACGCGAGTTACGGGTCAGGCGACGCCGAGGTGCCGCGCGATCAGCATCCGCTGCACCTCCGAGGTCCCTTCCCCGATCTCCAGGATCTTCGCGTCCCGGTAGAAACGGCTCACCGGGAACTCGTTCATGAAGCCGTACCCGCCGAAGATCTGCGTCGCGTCGCGCGAGTTGTCCATGGCGGCGTTCGACGCGACGAGCTTCGCGATCGACGCCTCCTTCTTGAACGGCTCGCCGCGCAGCATCTTCGACGCCGCCGCGTAGTACGCCAGCCGCGCGGTGTGCGTGCGCACCTCCATGTCGGCGATCTTGAACTGGATCGCCTGGTACTCGCCGATCTTGTGCCCGAACGCCTCACGTTCCTTGACGTACCGCAGGCATTCGTCGACGCAGCCCTGCGCGAGCCCGACGCTCAGCGCGGCGATCGCGACCCGGCCTTCGTCCAAAATGGACAGGAACTGGGCGTACCCCCGGCCGCGTTCGCCGACCAGGTTCTCGGCCGGGACACGGACGTCGTCGAACGAGAGCTCGTGCGTGTCCGAGCAGTTCCAGCCGACCTTGGAGTACTTCGGCGCGACGGCGAAACCCGGGGTGCCGGACGGGACGATGATCGCCGAGATCTCCTTGCGCCCGTTCTCCTTCACGTCGGTGACGGCGGTGACCGTGACCAGTTTCGTGATGTCGGTGCCGGAGTTGGTGATGAACGATTTGCTGCCGTTGATCAGCCAGGTGTCGCCGTCGAGTTTCGCGCGCGTGCGGGTGGCGCCGGCGTCCGAGCCGCCGCCGGGTTCGGTGAGCCCGAACGCGCCGAGCGCGGTGCCGGCGCACAGCTCCGGGAGCCACTTCTGCTTCTGTTCCTCGGTGCCGAACCGGTAGATCGGCATGGCGCCGAGGGAAACACCGGCCTCGACGGTGATCGCGACCGAGGAATCGACGCGCGCCAACTCCTCCAGTGTCAGGCAGAGCGCGAAGTAGTCGCCGCCCATGCCGCCGTACTGCTCGGGGAAGGGCAGGCCGAACAGGCCCATCTCGGCCATCTTCGCGACGATCTCGTACGGGAATTCCTCCCGCTCGTAGAGGTCGCCGATGACCGGGGCGACCTCGGAACGCGCGAATTCCTCGACCGTCTTGCGCAGCGCCTCGTACTCGTCATCCAGCCGAAAGTCGATCATTGCTCATCCTTTTGGGGTGTCACGACGGCTACCGTCTCGTCCAGCGCGACCTGTTGGCCCGCCCGGACGGGGAGTTCGCTGACCACACCGTCGATCGGCGCGGTGATCGTGTGCTCCATCTTCATCGCCTCGACGACCACGAGCGGCGTCCCGGCGCTCACCACGTCACCGGCGGCGGCCTTGACCACCAGCACGGTCCCGGGCATCGGGCTGGTGACCGGTCCGGCGCCGCCCGCGGCACCGGCCGCCGAGCGCAGCCGCTCGCGTTCGCCGATCGCGAAGCTGTGGCCGTCCCGCGCGAGCCACACCGTCCGCCCGGCCCCGGCGACGTGCCGGTAGCGGTGGAAACCGGTGGGGTGCCGGACTTCCAGCAGATCGCCGTCGCGCCGCGCGGAAACCCGGACCGGCTCGGCGCCGTCGACACTCACGAGAGCGTTCGCCGGCGTGCCCTGAACCCGCACGACGGCTTCGGAGCTTCCCGACTTCAACGCGAAGTCGATCCCGCCCGAACCGCCGAGCCGCCAGCCGTCCGGGACGTCCCACGGATCGACGACGTCTCCCTGCGGTTGCAGGGAAAGCAGCCTGTCGAGCGCCGCCGCCACGAAGAACTCCGGCGGCACCTCCTCGGAGACCAAAGTGGACAGTCGCCGGTCGACGAGGCCGGTGTCGAGCTTGCCGTCACGGACGTCGCCGTCGGCGAGCAGCCCGCGCAGGAAGGCGACATTGGTGCCGACGCCGAGCAGCGCGGTGTCCGCGAGCGCCAGATCGAGCCGGTGCAACGCGGCCGCGCGGTCCGGGCCCCAGGCGATGACCTTGGCCAGCATCGGGTCGTAGTTCGAGCCGATGACCGCGCCCTCGCTCATCCACGAGTCGACGCGCACGCCTTCACCCGACGGCTCGTGGACCGCGAGTACGGTGCCACCCGTCGGGATGAAACCACGAGCGGGATCTTCGGCGTACACGCGGGCTTCGACGGCGTGACCGTCCAGCCGGACGTCGTCCTGCGCCACGGTGAGCACGTCACCCGCGGCGATTTTGACCTGCCACTCCACGAGATCCAGCCCGGTCACCAGCTCGGTCACCGGATGCTCGACCTGCAGCCGGGTGTTCATCTCCATGAAGAAGAACTCGTCGGGCGCGGTGGCCGACACGATGAACTCGACCGTCCCCGCGCCGACGTAACCCACCGAGCGCGCGGCCTCGACCGCGGACGCGCCCATCTTCGCGCGCGTCGCTTCGTCGAGGAGCACGGACGGCGCCTCTTCGATGATCTTCTGGTGCCGCCGCTGAAGACTGCACTCACGCTCGCCGAGGTGGATCACGTTGCCGTGCGTGTCGGCGAGCACCTGGATCTCGATATGGCGCGGCGTGGTGACGAACCGCTCCATGAGCAGCGTGTCGTCGCCGAACGAGCTCTTGGCCTCGCGGCGCGCGGACTCGACGGCCGCGTCCAATTCGGACAGTTCGTTGACCAGCCGCATACCCTTTCCGCCACCACCGGCGGACGGCTTGAGCAGCAGCGGGAACCCGACCTTCTCCGCGGCGGCGGCGAAACCGCCTTCGGGAATGTCCACATCGGACGCTCCGGGCACGACCGGGACCCCGGCCTTGGACACCGTCGCCTTGGCGCGGATCTTGTCGCCCATGGCGTCGATGGCCTCGACCGGCGGGCCGATGAAGACCAGGCCGGCGTCGGCGCAGGCACGCGCGAATTCCGCGTTCTCCGCGAGGAAGCCGTAGCCGGGGTGGACCGCCTGCGCACCCGTGTCGAGCGCCGCCTGGACGATCGCCGGGATGGACAGATAGCTCTTCGCCGCTTCGGCCGGGCCGATGCGGACGGCGGTGTGCGCCTCCCGGACGTGGCGGGCGTCGGCGTCCGCGTCGCTGTACACCGCGACCGAACGGATGCCGAGGCCCCGCAGCGAGCGGATCACGCGGACCGCGATCTCCCCGCGGTTGGCGACCAGAACCGTGTCGAACATGCTCACATCCTGTGTTTTCCGGCGGCGCGCGATCGCGAACGCGTAGCCAGGCCGCTCGTTGGTGAGTCGAACTCAAGTCGTGTGTCCAGGGCGGCCCGCCTCCACGTTCGCGAGTCCTCCGGACGGCATACGCGCCGGCTTCGGCCGAGTCGGGCGATCCTCCGCATCGTCGCGCTCACATCCTGAAGACGCCGTAGTTGACATCGGACAAGGGCGCGTTGGCCGTCGCGGACAGCGCGAGGCCGAGCACCGTGCGGGTGTCCGCCGGGTCGATCACCCCGTCGTCCCACAGCCGCGCCGTCGAGTAGTACGGGCTGCCCTGCGCCTCGTACTGGTCGCGGATCGGCTCCTTGAAGGACTCTTCGTCCTCGGTGGACCATTCGCCGCCGCGTGCCTCGATGGCGTCCCGGCGGACCGTGGACAGCACCGACGCCGCCTGCTCGCCGCCCATCACCGAGATCCGCGCGTTCGGCCACATCCACAGGAACCGCGGCGAGTACGCCCGGCCGCACATCGAATAGTTGCCCGCGCCGAACGAGCCGCCGATGACGACGGTCAGCTTCGGCACGCGCGCGCAGGCCACCGCGGTGACCATCTTCGCGCCGTGCTTGGCGATACCGCCCGCCTCGTACGCCTTGCCGACCATGAAACCGGTGATGTTCTGCAGGAACAGCAGCGGGATCGAGCGTTTGTCGCACAGCTCGATGAAGTGCGCGCCCTTCATCGCGGACTCGGCGAACAGGACGCCGTTGTTCGCGACGATGCCGACGGGGTGGCCGTGGATCCGGGCGAACCCGGTGACCAGCGTCGAGCCGTACTCCTTCTTGAACTCGACGAACCGGCTGCCGTCGACGATCCGGGCGATGACCTCGCGGACGTCGTAGGGCACGCGCGGGTCGGTCGGGACGACGCCGTACAACTCGTTCGGGTCGGCGACCGGGGCCTCCGTCGGGAGGACGTCCCAGGGGCGCGGGGTGCGCGGGCCCAAAGTCGACACGATCGAGCGAACGATGCGCAACGCGTCGGCGTCGTCCTCGGCCAGGTGGTCGGTGACGCCGGACTGGCGCGAGTGGACGTCGCCGCCGCCGAGCTCCTCCGCCGTGACGACCTCGCCCGTCGCTGCCTTCACCAGCGGCGGGCCGCCGAGGAAGATGGTGCCCTGGTTCCGCACGATGACCGCTTCGTCGCTCATCGCCGGGACGTACGCGCCGCCCGCCGTGCAGGACCCGAGCACCGCGGCGATCTGCGGGATGCCGCGCGCGGACATCGTCGCCTGGTTGAAGAAGATCCGGCCGAAGTGCTCACGATCCGGGAAGACCTCGTCCTGCCTCGGCAGGAACGCGCCGCCGGAGTCCACCAGGTAGACGCACGGCAGGTTGTTGTGCAGCGCGACCTCTTGCGCGCGCAGGTGCTTCTTGACCGTCATCGGGTAGTACGTGCCGCCCTTGACCGTCGCGTCGTTGGCGACGATCACGCATTCGCGGCCCGAGACCCGCCCGATCCCGGTGATGATCCCGGCCGAGGGCGCCTCGTCGTCGTACAGTCCGGTGGCGGCCAGCGGGGACAGCTCCAGGAACGGCGAACCCGGGTCGAGGAGGGTGTCGACCCGGTCGCGTGGCAGGAGTTTGCCCCGCTCGACGTGGCGGGTGCGGGATTTCTCCGGGCCCCCGAGCCGGGCGGCGGCGAGCCGCTTGCGCAGGTCTTCGACCAGCTCGGCATGGGAGGTGACGCTGCGGGCGTACTCGTCGCTGCCCGGATCGGCCGAAGTGCTCAGTACGGGTGTGTCCATGGCTCCTCGTCGCCAAGTTAGCCGTCGTTAACTCGCGTGCACAGGTTAACGCCCACTAACGTCGCTTGTCCACCGCGCCCCCGGAAGCGCGTGAAGGCCCCCTTCCCTCGGCTGAGCCGAGGGAAGGGGGCCTTCACGCGCGAAACGGTCAGCCGATCGCGGCGACCAGCGGGTTGTAGTAGCCGCCCCGCTGACCGGCGACGGTCGGGTGGTACGAGTTCACGATCGGCCAGGTGAGGCTGTGCAGGTAGTCGTCGGCCGACGAGCAGATGTTGTGCCCGGTGAAGGCACCCCGCACGTCGACGAACTTCGCGCCGTGCGCGGCGGCACGGGCCGAGATCACCGACGCCAGCGTGTCGGAACCCGAGTTGATCGCCGAGCGCTTCGTGTCGCTCAGCCCGACCGAGCACGAACCCGGCACCGTGTAGAAGCGCGGGTACCCCAGGACGACCAGCTTCGCGCTGGGCGCCTTCGACTTGATCTTGCTGTAGACGTTGTTCAGCAGCCCGGGAAGCGTGTTGTTCACGTAGTTCTTCGCGGTGTTGACCCGGTTGATGCAGGTCTGGTCGCTGCCGGTGGTGCAGGTGGTCATGACGTCGGCGAACCCGGCGTCGTTGCCGCCGACCGAGACCGTCACCAGCGTGGTGCTGGAGGTGACGTTCGCGATCTGGTTGAGGACGTCGCCGGTGCGCGCCCCCGAGCACGCGACGAACTTGAAGGTCGTCCCGGCGTGGGCGTTCGCCCACAGCTGGGGATAGGCGTTGGCACTGCGCATGCAGTCACCCGAGTTCCCGTAGCTGCCGGCACCGACGCCGGACGAGTACGAGTCACCGAGCGCCACGTAGTTGGTCGCCGCCTGGGCGGTGCCCGCGAGACCGAAGGTGGCAAGGACAGCGACCCCCAGGGCCGCACCTAAACGAGTGAAGGAAAGAGCTTTGATCCGAGCAGGGACGGCCATGGTCACTCCTTCGTGACAAGTTGACGAGAGACAGCATTACCAGGTGGTAACCCCACGCAAAAGGGTCATTTCCCCAGGTAGCCCACTTGGCTCAGGCTGGAAGTACGGCCGCGTGTTAGCGCTCGCTAACACGCGGCCTTAATATGGCCAGATGCCGGCGAACCCCACCCCACTCGTGAACGGCGAGAAGGCGAACAGGCGCGAACAGATCATGGCCGCCGCCGCCGAGCTCTTCGCCCACCACGGTTTCCACGGCGTCGGCATCGACGACATCGGCGCGGCCGTCGGCATCTCGGGACCGGCGCTGTACCGGCATTTCCGCAGCAAGGACGCCATCCTCGGCGAGATGCTGAACTCGATCAGCCGCTATCTACTCGACGGCGGGACGGCGAGGGCGAGCCAGCGGGACGAGCCGGGCGAGGTTCTCGAAGCACTGGTGGATTTTCACGTCGACTTCGCGCTCACGCATCCCGCGCTGATCACCGTCCAGGAACGCAACCTCGCGAATCTCACCGACAGTGACCGTAAACAGGTCCGTGCCCTGCAGCGCCAGTACGTCGAGGTGTGGGTGCGCGCGATCAGCGACGCCGTCCCCGGCATCGGCGAACGGCAGGCGCGCTCGGCGGCGCACGCGGTCTTCGGGTTGATCAACTCGACGCCGTACAACCGCCATCTCGGTGACAGCGAACTGGCCGAAATGCTCTGCCGTCTCGCGCTGGGTGCACTGCACTCCGCCAAGTGACCACGACCGGGTTTCGGCCTATCCCCACTTTTCCGTCCGCTGGTGTTTGATAGGCACGTGGAGCCGGACAGGAGCGAGTACGAGCGGAGGCTCGTCGAAAAGGCGCAGCGTGCGCTCGTGGCGATCAGCCTCGGGGAGGACGCCGAGGCGCTCGACGAGCTCACGCCGACCGCCGTCGAGCCCCGAGCCCGCTCCGAAGAGACCAAAGAGCTCGTGATGATGCTCTTCGGTGAATGCAGCGCGATGGTGTCGACCCTCGGTGACGGCGGCAGCGCGCCGGTGAAGGTCCAGGTGTTCGACGAGGACGGTGAAGAGGTCTCGATCGACCAGGCGGACCCGCCCGTGCGGACGGCCGTGCGCACGCTGCTGGCCGAGGTGCACGGCAACAGCGAGGCCGCACAGGAACAGGTCGAGATCGCGCTCGCCAACGCCGCGCCGGACGAGGTCGACAGCCTGGTGCTGCAGGCGCTGCGCTGGACGATCCGGCTGTCGGCGGAATGCCTGGACCGGGACCTGCCGGTGGCGCCCTGGATCTCGGACGCCGTCGCGGACTAGGACGGGTAGCTCCGCCAGGCGTCGCGAAAGCCACTTTCGCGACGCCTGATGTCCCGAAAGTGGCTTTCGCGACACGCTTGCCGACGGCTTGGGCGACTTCGAGACGCTCAGTGTCCCCAAGGCGATATCGGGGACGCTGAGGGACATCGGCTGGGCGCGCGAGCCGGCGGGAACGCGTTGCGAAAGCCACTTTCGCAACCTTCAACGTTGCGAAAGTGGCTTTCGCAACCAGGCCGTGTCCTGTGAGTATCGCCTGCTGACCTGCGGAAAGAGAGCGGGGGACCTTTGGTATCGCGGGACGTTGAGTGTCCCTATATCCACACACCCACGTCCATCGCTGACTGTGTGGATTTTGGTGTGTTGGATGACCCGAAATCCACACGGTCACCGCACGGGGACCGCGAAATCACTTGCGGGCACGGCCTAGCCACCCCACAACGGACGGCTCGCGTGTCCGGATGGACGACACGCGTGATCAGCCGGACATCACCCGTCTCGCCTAACCCAGCAGCGGCTTCACCAGCCGCCCGATCTGCTCGGTCTCGATCAGGAACGAGTCGTGCCCGTACGGCGAGCCGATGACCGCGAACTCCGCCCCGCCGATCCCGTCCGCGATGGCCCGCGACTGGTACAGCGGGTAGAGCCGGTCACTGTCCACCCCGGCCGCGACCGTCCGCGCGGTGATCCGGCCTAGAGCGTTCGCGACACCACCTCGCCCACGCCCGACGTCGTGCGTGTTCATCGATTCGGTGAGCACCACGTAGCTGCCGGCGTCGAACCGGCGCGACAGCTTCCCGGCGTGATGGTCCAAATAGGACTCGACGGCGAACCGCCCGCCGCGCAAGGGGTCTTCGCCGTCCTGATGACGACGCCCGAAGCGTTGCGCCAGTTCGGCTTCGCTGCGGTAGGTCGCGTGCGCGATTCGCCGCGCGATGCCGAGGCCTGCGTCCGGGCCGCCGCCGGGGACGTCGTGATAGTCGCCGCCGCGCCAGCCCGGATCGGCGCGGATGGCGTGCAGTTGCGGCGCGGACCAGGCGATCTGGTCGGCCGACGCCTGCGCCGTCGACGCGAGCACGAGCAGTGCCGAGACCCGGTCCGGTGCGCTCACCGCCCATTCCAGCGCGCGCATCCCGCCCATGGAACCGCCGATCACCGCCGCCCACCGGCCGATGCCCAGCGCGTCGGCGAGGACGGCCTCGGCGCCCACCTGATCCCGCACGGTCACGGCGGGAAACCTGCTGCCCCAAGGCTTTCCGTCCGGATGCCGCGAAGACGGACCGGTCGAGCCCTGGCAGCCGCCGAGCACGTTCGGGACCACCACGAAGAACGTGTCGGTGTCGATCGCCTTGCCCGGCCCGATCAGGCCGTCCCACCAGCCGGGGCTGACGTGGCCTTCTTCCGCGGGACCGGCGGCGTGGCTGTCCCCGGTCAGCGCGTGCTCGACGAGGATCGCGTTGGAGGCACTGGGATCCAGCGCCCCCCAGGTCTCGTAGGCGAGCGTGAAAGGCAGCGTGCCGCCGACTTCGAGCGCCTGGACGCCGGTCACGAAGCGGCGACGTCCAGGCGGCTCTCCCTCCCGCCACGCACCGGTCACAGAGCGGCCTTGGCCGCCCGGAATCCGGCCTCGAGATCGGCCTTGAGGTCCTCGATGCCTTCCAGTCCGACGGCGAGCCGCACGAGCCCCGGCGTGACACCGCTGGAAGCCTGCTCCTCCGGCGTGAGCTGGCTGTGCGTCGTCGAGGCCGGGTGCACGATCAGGCTGCGCACGTCACCGATGTTGACCAGCTGGCTGTGCAGCTCGGTACCGTCCACAAAGGCCCGTCCGGCTTCGACGCCGCCGCGCAGGTCGAACGACAGCACCGCGCCGGCCCCCTTCGGCAGGTACTTCTTCGCGGCCTCGTGGTACGGGCTCGACGGCAGACCGGCGTAATACACCTTCTCGACCTCGTCGCGTTGCTCCAGCCATTCGGCCAGGGCCTGAGCGTTGGACACGTGCCGCTCCAGACGCAGCGAAAGCGTCTCGATCCCCTGCAGGATAAGGAAACTGTTCAACGGTGCGATCGCGGCGCCGGTGTCGCGCAGGATCTGGACCCGAGCCTTGGCGGCGAACGCGCCCGGGCCGAGGGCCTCCCAGTACTTGAGGCCGTGATAGCTCGGGTCGGCCTCGTTGAACCCGGGGAACCGCGCCGGGTCCTTGCCGAAGTCGAAGGTGCCGCCGTCGACCAGCACCCCGGCGACCGTGGTGCCGTGCCCGCCGAGGTACTTGGTCGCCGAGTGGATCACGATGTCGGCGCCGTGTTCGATCGGGCGTACGAGGTACGGCGTCGGCACGGTGTTGTCCACGACCAGCGGGACTCCGGACTCGTGCGCGGCATCGGCGACAGCGCGGATGTCGAGCACGTTGCTGCCCGGGTTGGCCAGCGTCTCGGCGAAGAACAGCTTGGTGTTGGGCCGGACGGCGGCCTTCCACTGCTCGATGTCGTCCTGGTCCTCGACGAACGAGACCTCGATGCCGAGCTTCGGCAGCGTGTAGTGGAAGAGGTTGTAGGTGCCGCCGTACAGCGAAGGACTGGAGACGAAATGGTCGCCCGCGTTCGCGAGGTTGAGGATGGCCGCCGTCGTCGCCGCGCTCCCGGAGGCGAACGCCAGCGCCGCGACGCCGCCTTCGAGCGCGGCGAGCCGCTGCTCCAGCACGTCCTGCGTGGGATTGTTGATCCGCGTGTAGATGTTGCCGGGCTCGGCGAGGCTGAAGAGGTCGGCGCCGTGCTGGCTGTCGCGGAACACGTACGAGGTCGTCTGGTAGATCGGGGTCGCCCGCGCGCCGGTGGCGGTGTCCGGCGCCGCACCCGCGTGGATCTGCTTGGTCTCGAACGACCATCCGTCCGCACTCATCGCGATTCTCCTAGCGGCTCAAGGGTTTCGGCTGTTGTCACCGAAGCTAGCTCCGCCGGACGGAGCACCCAACCACTCTCAGGAGGTGGGATTCTTTTCTTGAAGGGCGAACCTGTTGCCTTCCGAGTCGGTGAACATCGCCCACCAGCCCCACGGCTGCTTCTCCGGCCGGGCGGGGAATTCGACGCCCTTCGCCGAAAGCTCCTCGTACGTCTTTTCGATGTCGTCGGCGTAGAAGAAGAAATTGCCCGTCGGCACTTCGTCACGCACTTCGAACCGCTTGAGGTCCTCCGGCGCGGTACTCAGGACGAGCGACGTCGCGCCATCGGCGGACGTGACCTCGACCCACCGGTTCCCCTTGTCGTCGTACGGCACGTCGGTGGTGATCTCGAATCCGACGACCTCGGACCAGAACTTCTTCGCCCGCTCCTGGTCCCGCACCCCGACGACGATCTTGTGCACACCTTGAATCGCCATGCCGGCTCCTTGTATCCATCATGGATATAACGAAATCGGAGTGTATGCTTCCCGGATGACCGACGGCAACCCGCAGCTCACCCCCGCGGCGTTCCAGACCCTGCTGGCGCTCGCGAAAGGGCGCGCGCACGGCTACGCGATCATGGGTTTCGTCGACGAGGTGAGCGGCGGTGCCGCCCAGCTCGGTCCCGGCACGCTGTACCGGACGCTCGCCCGGCTCGTCGCCGACGGCCTGGTCGAAGAGGCCCCGGACGCGAGCGAGGACCAGCCGCACGACTCGCGCCGCCGCTACTACCGGCTGACCCGCGCCGGCCGGGAGGTCGCCGCCCGCGAGGCGGAGCTCCTGAGCAGGCTCGTCGCCGTGGCCGGGCAGGCCGGGCTGCTGAAGCGGGCGGAGTCGGCGTGAGCAGGCCGCTCGGTTTGACGCCGCATCTGTTCGTCAAGGACGTCGACGCGTCACTTTCCTTCTACACCAAGGCGTTCGGCGCGGTGGAGCTGTTCCGCAACGTGCTGCCGAACGGGGTCGTGTTGTTCGTGGAAGTCGCGGTCGGCGACGCACGGCTGCTGGTGAGCCAGGAGATCCCGCAGCTGGACGCGCTCGCGCCCGCCACCCTCGGCGGCACCCCGGTGCTGCTGGTACTGGAGACCGAGGACCCCGACGACCTCGTGCGGCGCGCCGTGTTCGCGGGCGCCAGGGTGGAGGCGCCGGTCGAGGAGATGTTCTTCGGCGAGCGCTACGGCCGGATCATCGACCCGGACGGCCACCGATGGGCGCTGACGACCAAACGGGAGCGGTTCACGCCGGAGGACATCGACGCGCGGACGCCACGCGAGGTCTGACGTGTGCGGCGGTCCCACCTGCTGGACAATCGCCCCATGGTTTCCGTGCGCAGTGTCGTCGACCGGGTGGGGCCGACGCTGTTGCACGCCCTCCAAGTCCCCGAGGAGTCCCCGGCCGTCGGCGACGTCGTCATCGCCGAACCCGGCAACACCCTCGCCGCGGGCGACCTCGTCCTCGGCGTCGCGATCACCGAAACGCCGGACGCCGCGGAACTCGTCCGGCTCAGCGCGGCCAAAGGCGCCGCCGCCGTTCTGCTGAAACCGCCGCTCGCGGCGAAACCCTCGGTGAAACGGGCGGCGAAATCGGCGGACATCGCGTTGATCGAGGTGCGCTCGGCGACCTCGTGGGCCCAGCTCGTCTGGCTGCTCAGGACGGTCCTCGACGCGCTGGCCGACGAGTCGGACGCGCTGGAGGACGGCGGCGGCCCCGGTTCCGGTGACCTGTTCCGGCTCGCGGACGCCGTCGCTTCGGTGGTCGACGCGCCCGTGACCATCGAGGACACCAACTCGCGGGTGCTCGCCTACTCCGCGCGGCAGGACCTGACCGACTCGGCGCGCGTGTCCACGATCATGGGCCGCCGCATCCCCGACGACGTGCTCGCGCGGTTCCGGTCACGAGGGGTGTTCCGCGAGCTTTCCCGCGGGCGGCAGACGATCTTCGTGCCCGCCCAGCGCGACGGCACCCTGCCCCGGCTC
The DNA here is from genome assembly GCF_024628825.1 of Amycolatopsis roodepoortensis. Taxonomy (NCBI): domain Bacteria; kingdom Bacillati; phylum Actinomycetota; class Actinomycetes; order Pseudonocardiales; family Pseudonocardiaceae; genus Amycolatopsis; species Amycolatopsis roodepoortensis. The sequence continues at coordinate 6,732,478 of NZ_CP102415.1, read as the reverse complement.
ATCGTGCCGATCCGGATGGGCGGCGAGCTGCTGGGTTCGATGTGGGCGGTCGTCGCGGGCCCGGTCTCCGACGAACGCGCGGCCGCGTTCGCCGACGCGGCGCCCGTCGTCGCGCTGCACCTGCTGCGCCGCCGCGCGCACACCGATTCGCAACGCCGGGTCTCGGCCGAACTCCTGCGTGCCGTGCTGGAAGGGAAGGCCAGCCCGCGCAAGGCGATCGCGGAACTCGACCTCTCCGAGGAGCCGCACCGCGTCGTCGTCATCGAGGTCGCCGGTGGCGACGGACGCGACGACGAGGGCCTGCGACTCGCCCTCCTCGAACGGATCTCGCAAGGTGTCGGCAGGCGGCCGGTGGCCACCGAACTCGGGGGCGTGCTCTACGCGGTCGTCCCGGACGGCGACGGCTGGGACGAGCTCCGGGCCGCGCTCGAAGCCCTGCCGTCGTCGAGGAAGGGCGGGACACCGCGGGCGGCCGCGGGATCGGCTTGCGAAATCGGCGAACTCGCGACGTCGCGGCTTCAGGCCGACGAGGCGTTGGGGCTCCTTCGCGCGAAGCTGGTGCCCGGTCGCGTCGTGGTCTTCGACGAGGCGTGGACCGCCCTTTCGCTGCATCGCGGGGCGACGGCGGCCAGTACCGCAAGGGTCGCCGAGCTCGGCCCGCTCGGCTTGCTGCGCGCGCACGACGAAACCCACGAGAGCGGCTACGTCGACACGCTCTACCAGTGGCTGCGTCATCCCGGAGACCCGCGCGCGGCCGCGAAGGAACTCCGGATCCATCCCAACACGCTGCGGTACCGGATGCGGCGGCTGCTCGATCTCGTCCCGCTGGACCTCGACGATCCCGACGTCCGGCTGGCGCTGATCACGCAACTCGTTTCCCTGCGGTGGAGCTGATTCAACGACAAACTGTGCGACAACGAACAGTTTGTAGTTCTACAAAACCGCGCCCAGACGTCAGGAAAGGGTCTTTCAGGACGAGAAAAATCTTGAAAGACCCTTTCCTGACATCCGACGGTTCAGTGCGCGCTGGCGCGATAACCGTCCTCAATGGTCTGCCGCACCGCGGCGAGCAGATCGGCACCGGGGTAAAGCGGCAAAAGAACACCGGGGCCGCCGTCGACCCGCAGCGCGGCTTCGTAACCGTTTCCCGGGGTTTCGACCAGGCCCACGATGACATCTGCCGGATTGCCTTCGGTGTCGACGGTGCGGACACGCCGCTCCCGCCGCCAGTCCTGATTTGTCATGCGGAACAGAATGGCAGCTTACCGGCCAGTAAGATCAACATCTTGACTCGATCGTGCTGCATTTACCGTTTCGCAGGTTGCACGGCCGTTCGTCATACCCGATACCCGAGGTCGTCGGCGACGAATCGCTTCGGCACCATCCGGACCCAGACGGTCCCTTTCACCTCCGGATCATCGTGCAGGTAGGAACGAAAACGCGGATCCCATTTGCGTTCGTCCCGGCCGAGATACCGGCTCAGCAGCCGCCGTCCACGAGGGACGTCGAACGGCAGTACCTCCGCTTCACCTCGCGCGAGCACCTGCCGCACGAGGCCGGTGCCGACGTCGCACACGTCGACGGTCACCGCGATCGACGGCGACTCGCGGACGAGACCGGCCAGCCGCGCCCACGGTCCGGTGAGGATCCAGAAGGCCTGTTTCTCCCAGAGGTACCAGACCGGCCGCACGGTCGGCCCCACCGCGGCGACCCTGGCGGTGAGCGGACCGGCGAGGAATTCGTCGACGTCGAACATCAGACCTCGAGCAAGGTCTTGCCGATCGCGCCACGCGACTGCATGACCGCGTGCGCGTCGGCCGCCCGGTCGAGCGGGAACCGTTGGCCGATCACGGGTTCCAGCCGTCCGGCGGCGGCTTCGGCGAGCGCCGACTCGGTGAACGCCCGCATCTCGGCCGGCCCGCCGAGTCCCCGGATCACGGTGACCCCGCGCGCGGCGGCGTCCTCTTCGGACACCTCCGTCCACGAGCCGCTCGACAGCCCGTAGATCAGCATCCGGCCGCCCGGCCTGAGCAACCCGAACGACGTCTGCCCGATCTCGCCGCCGACGCCGTCGAACACGACGTCGACCTCGCCCGCCTTCGCCGCCCAGTCCGGCTCGCGGTAGTCGAGCGCCACATCCGCACCGTGTTCCCGGACGTGCTCGGTCTTCGCCGCGCCACCCGCCGCGCCGACGACCTCGGCGCCGGCCGCCTTGGCGAGCTGGACGACCAGCCCGCCGACGCCGCCCGCCGCGGCTTCCACCAGGACGCGCTCGCCGGGGCGGATACGCGCGGCGGTCACCAGCGCGGTCGCCGTGCGGCCGTCGGCGAGGATCGCGACCGCGGCGTCGAGGGCCAGGCCGTCCGGCACCTCGAAGACACCGTCGGCGGCGACCGCGACCCGTTCCGCGTACGCGCCGGAACCGCCCGTCGAGGTGACGACGCGTTTGCCGACCAGGCCGGGGTCGACCCCCTCGCCCGCCGCGCCGATCACGCCGCCGACGCCGTTGCCAGGGATCATCGGCAGCTCGGCGCGGAATGGCCCGCCCCCGCCGGCGCGGAACTGTGTCTCGACGAACGTGATGTTGGCGAACGCCACCTCGATCAGGACCTGGCCCGCTGCGGGCACTGGATCCGGGGCATCGCCCGCGACGAGCACTTCGGGCCCGCCGAACTCTTTCAACCACACGGCTCTCATGTGACCCAAGGTGCAAGCTCCACTTGACTGGAGGTCAAGCGATTGTGCCCGGGAAACCATGATCGGTTCCCAACACTGTCGCGGGCAAACGATGACACCGCCGTCCGGGTGGCTCACCGTGAGTGGCAGCACCTTTGTTCGCAGACCCGCCGCCAGGAGGCCTTCCGTGCGTATCGCCGTCCCCCGTGAGATCAAGAAGCACGAATACCGGGTGGCGCTCACCCCGGCGGGCGTGCACGAACTGACCGGGCGCGGCCACGACGTCTTCGTCGAGACCGGCGCCGGCCTCGGCTCGTCCATCACCGACGAGGAGTACGTCACCGCGGGCGCGAAGATCCTCGCGACCGCGGAGGAGACCTGGGCCGAAGGCGAGCTCGTGCTGAAGGTCAAGGAGCCGATCGCCGAGGAGTACCCGCGGCTGCGCGCCGACCAGGTGCTGTTCACCTACCTGCACATCGCCGCGGACCGCCCGCTGACCGACGCGCTGCTGGCCGCGGGCACCACCGCGATCGCCTACGAGACGGTGCAGACCCCGAACCGCGCGCTGCCGCTGCTCGCGCCGATGTCCGAGGTCGCCGGACGGCTGGCCCCGCAGGTGGGCGCGTTCTCGCTGATGAAGCCGAGCGGTGGCCGCGGTGTGCTGCCCGGCGGCATCCCCGGTGTGCACCCGGCGCGCGTGGTCGTCATCGGCGGCGGTGTCGCGGGCCTCAACGCGGCGCGGGTCGCGCTCGGCCTCGGCTCGGACGTCGAGATCCTGGACACCAACGTCGACCGGCTCCGCCAGATCGACAACGACTTCGGCGGCCGCATCCGCACGGTGACCTCGAACGCGCTGTCGGTGGAGCAGTCCGTGCTGGAGGCCGACATGGTCATCGGCGCGGTGCTCGTGCCCGGCGCGAAGGCGCCGAAGCTGGTCTCGAACGAGCTCGTTTCGCGGATGCGCCCGGGCAGCGTGCTGGTGGACATCGCGATCGACCAGGGCGGTTGCTTCGCCGACTCGCGGCCGACCACGCACGACGAGCCGACCTACAAGGTGCACGAGTCGGTGTTCTACTGCGTCGCGAACATGCCGGGCGCGGTGCCCCGGACGTCGACCTACGGGCTGACCAACGTGACGCTGCCGTACGCGGTGCAGCTGGCGGAGCACGGCTGGCTGAAGGCGCTGCAGGCCGACGCTTCGCTGGCGAAGGGCCTCAACACGCACGCGGGCGCCCTCACGAACGCCCCCGTCGCCGCCGCGCACGGCCTGCCGGCCACCGACCTGGCCGACGTCCTGGCCTGACCCCCACGCCACACCCCCACGCGAGGGACCTATGCCACCCCGGTGCGCAAAGGTCCCTCGCTCCTTTTATGGACACCTTTGGCGAACGAGACCGATCTCGCTCACCAGGCCAGGGCGCTCCGCGCTCTAGGCCGACCACCTCTCTCGCTCGCCAGGCCAGGGCGCTCCGCGCCCTAGGCCGACCACCTCGCCAACCGGCGCCGGCCGCACCGCGGGGGTCCGGGGGGCTCGGCCCCCCGGGTGATACGACGAAGCCCCACCTCGGGGAAGGTGCGCAAGCACCGACCGAGGTGGGGCAAAGGGGCTGAGGGCGGCCCGCTCAACCAGCCTGGGGGTCACTGGGAGCGGGCCGCCTCCTCCATCGTAGGTAATAAGTCGCCGTCGCGCTGCATGAGGTCGCCATGTCTTCCGAATTATTTGTTCACCGGCCTCCTTCCTGGTCGGTGATTTTCCATGCTCGGCGGCGCATATCCGGTAGTCAGCGGCTATTCGGCGCAGCGCCGGGTGCGTTGGAGGACGGAGTCGTCACCGTTCCGGACGTGACGAAGGTCGCTTTCGGCGGATTGACCCCTTCCTCGGGTGCGGGCTCACCCCGTGAGGCAGGATGTCGCGTGATCGGCCTTCGTCAACAAAAGGGGACGGTATGCACGACGGCAGTGGCCGCATCGCGGTGCAGAACCTGAGCAAGCAGTTCGGTGCGGTCAACGCGGTCCAGAATCTGAGCTTCACGGTGGAGCCCGGGTCGGTGACCGGCTTCCTGGGGCCCAACGGGGCCGGGAAGACCACGACGCTCCGGATGCTGCTCGGGCTGGTGACGCCCACGAACGGCACGGCGACCATCAACGGGCGCCCGCACGACCAGCTGGGGAATCCGGCGCGGGTCGTCGGTTCGGTGCTGGAGAACGAGGGCTTCCACCCGGGACGCACGGCGCGGAATCACCTGCGCGTGTACTCGGCGGCGATCGGGATGCCGGATCAGCGGGTGGACGAGGTACTGGGGCTGGTCGGCCTTTCGTCGGCGGCGGACCGCAAGGCGGGCGGGTTCTCGCTCGGTATGCGGCAGCGGCTGGCGCTGGCGACGGCGTTGCTGGGGAACCCGCAGGTGCTGGTGCTGGACGAGCCGACGAACGGTCTCGACCCCGAGGGCATCCTGTGGCTTCGGAACTTCCTGCGCGCGTACGCGCGTGAGGGGCGCACGGTGCTGGTCTCGAGCCACCTGCTGAACGAGGTGGAGCAGACGATCGACCAGGTCGTGATCATCAGCCAGGGCATGACGCGCTACAACGGCTCGCTGGACCAGTTGCGCAAGAGCAACCAGTCCCGCGTGCTGGTGCAGTCGGCCGACGCGAACGGCCTCGTCTCCGCGTTGCAGGAGGCGGGGATCACGCAGGTCTCGCCGATGCCGGACGGCCGGGTCGCGGTGTCGGGCGCGACGGTGCAGCAGATCGGCGACATCTCCGCCAAGGCGAGCATCGCGGTCTACGGCATGCAGGAGGAGACCGCGGATCTGGAGCGGATGTTCTTCCAGCTGACGCAGGGCCAGTACGCCGCGCCGCCGCCCGGGTTCCAGCAGGGCCCGCCGCCGGGCTACCAGGGTCCGCCTCCGGGTTACCAGGGCCCGCCGCCCGGATATCAGGGGCCGCCTCCCGGCTACGCGCCGCAGAACACGCCGCCGCCCGGTTTCGCGCCGCCGCAGCAGCAGTTCCAGCAGCAGTTCCAGCAGCAGCAACCGCAGTATCAGCAGGCCCCGCCTCAGCAGCAGGGCCAGAACGAGGGCTGGGGAGGCCAGGGCTGATGGGCAACCTGATCAAGGCGGAGTTCCGCAAGACGCTCACGCTCAAGGCGTGGTGGGCGCTGATGATCCCCGCGGTGGTCTTCGCCTTCGCGTTCGCCCTGTTCTGGGGCATGGTCACCAACGACTTCAGCGACTTCCTCGGCCGCTCCGACACCCGTGAGCTGACCGAGGCGCTCGGCATCTCGACCGGCGAGCTGCCCGTCGGGCTGCTCGCGCTCGGGCACGGCATCAACATCGGCACGATGATCCCGATCATCTTCGGTGTCTTCGCCCTCGCCGGCGAATACACGAAGAAGACGATCACCACGACGTTCCTCACCGCCCCGAACCGGGTTTCGGCGTTGAGCGCGAAGATGATCACCTACATCGCCTGGGGCGCGATCTACGGCGTGATCATCGTGGGCGCGGCGAGCCTCGGCACCGTGATCACGGTCGACAGCCAGCGCCTGCCGACGGCGGGCCAGTGGCTGGGCGTGCTCGGCGCGGGTGTCCTCGCGACGATCCTGGCGACCCTGTTCGGCATCGGGGTCGGCGCGGTGTGGCGCAGCGTGGTCGGCAGCATCATCACGCTGACCATCTGGATGCTGGTGGTCGAGAACGTGCTGGTGTTCGTCATGTTCGGCGCCGCCGACATCACCTGGCTGGGCGGCGTCCTGCCGAACGGCACGGTCAACGGCATCGTGGGAGCCATCGGCGCCGAGGCGTTCGGCGCCGCCGGGGTGAAGGTGCCCGGCCTGCAGGACGAGACGGCGTGGGCGCTGCAGTACGCCGCCGGTGCGCCCGGCGCGTTCTCGTGGTGGGCCTCGGCGCTCATCTTCTTCGGCTGGACGATGATCTTCTTCCTTGCCGGCTGGGCCGTGAACCAGAAGAAGGACATCACGTAAGTCACACCCACATGTGACCTGAAAGGCCCCTTCACCGCGAAATCCGCGATGAAGGGGCCTTTCATCGCGTTCGGCCCTGCGCGAACCGCCCGGTCCTGTCGGTGCGGACGAATAGGCTTGCGGGGTGACTACTGCTCCACCTCGTCCGCGTCAAGCCAGTCCGGCTCGTGAGACCGCCCCCGCGCCCACCGGAGGCTGGATCCGCCGCCTGGCCGCTTCGTGCTGGAAACATCCTTGGCTGGTCGTGCTCTCGCTGGGCGCGGCCATCATCGGCGTCGGACTCCAGGCCGCCGGTCCGCTGCTGATCCGCGAGGCGCTGGACGACGCCGTCGCGGGCGACACCTCCCGGCTCGGCCTGCTCGCCGCGGTGATGGCGGTGCTGCAGGTGCTGACCTTCGGCAACGCCTTCGCCCGCCGGTACGTCGGCGGGCGGCTGGCCCTCGACGTCCAGCACGATCTGCGCCGTCAGGTGTTCAACGCGGTTTCCCGGCTCGACGGCGGCAAGCAGGACGCGCTGCGCACCGGCCAGGTCGCCTCCCGCGCGATCTCGGATCTGCAGCTGGTCACGTCGGTCCTGATGCAGGTGCCGCTTTCGGCGGGTTCGGTGATCTTCGCGCTGCTGTCGCTCGGCGCGATGCTGTGGATGTCGCCGACGCTGACGTTGATCGCGATGGTGGTCGCCCCGGCGATCGCGATCATCATGGCGGTGAGCCGGAAGCGGCTCTTCCCCGCGACGTGGGCGGCCCAGCAGCGCGCGGCCGATGTCGCGCAGCAGGTCGAGGAGACCGTCACCGGCGTACGCGTCGTGAAGGGCTTCGGCCAGGAAGCGCGCGAAGTCGCGAAGCTGGAGAAGACGGCGAAGAAGCTCTTCGCGGAACGGATGCGCGCGGCCCGGCTCTCGTCTTTGCCGACGGCCACCACGGCCGCGCTGCCGGCGGCCGGCCAGGTCGCGGTGCTGGCAGTCGGTGGTGTCCTCGCGCTGAAGGGCGAAGTCAGCCTCGGCACCTTCCTGGCGTTCGCGACCTATCTGTCCATCCTGATCGGCCCGGCCAGGATGATCTCCAGCCTCGTCGTCCAGGCCCAGCTGACCAGGGCGGGCGCGGAACGGGTCAACGAACTGATCGACGCGCAGCCGGACGTCGTCGACAGCCCGGACGCGCGGCCGCTGCCCGAAGGCCCGCTCGGCGTCCGGCTGGAGGACGTCTCCTTCGGCTACACGCGGTCGGATCCCGTGCTCGACGGCCTCACCCTGGAGGCCCGGCCGGGCGAGACGCTCGCGCTGGTCGGCACGGCCGGGTCCGGCAAGTCGACGATCTCCCTGCTGCTCCCCCGGTTCTACGACGTGCACAGCGGCTCGGTCCAGGTCGGCGACCTCGACGTCCGCGACGTCCGGCAGCGAGACCTCCGCAGCGTCATCGGCGTGGTCTTCGAGGAGGCGTTCCTCTTCTCCTCCTCGGTACGCGACAACATCGCCTACGGCAGGCCGGACGCGAGCGACGAGGAGATCCGCGCGGCCGCGCGGGCGGCGGAGGCGGACGAGTTCATCCAGCGCCTCCCCGACGGCTACGACACGCTCGTCGGCGAGCGCGGTCTCACGCTCTCGGGCGGGCAGCGGCAGCGGCTCGGCCTCGCCAGGGCGCTGATGACCGATCCGCGCGTGCTGGTCCTCGACGACGCGACGTCCGCCATCGACACGGTCACCGAGGCGGCGATCCACGACACGCTGCGTTCGGTCACCGCGAGCCGGACGACGCTGCTGATCGCGCACCGCCGCTCAACCCTCGCCCTCGCCGACCGGATCGCCGTGCTCGACAAGGGCCGCGTCGTCGACGTCGGCACCGAGGAGGAGCTGCTCGCGCGCTGCCCGCTGTTCCGCGAACTCGTCGCGGGTCCGGGTGACGACGTCGAGGAACCCCATCGCTGCGAGGGTCTCGACTGCGGTCCCGCCGGGATCACCCCCGCGTTGTGGCCGGAGCAGGACAAGGCCGACGAGCTGGCGGGCGAGCGGAAGGGCTCGGGCGGCGAATGGGACGTCGACCTGCCGCCGAGCCAGGAGCTCATCGATGGCGTGCGGAAACTGCCGCCCGCCACGGACGTCCCCCGTCTGCCGGGCACCGACGTCACCGCGCCCGAACCGAAGTTCCGCCTAGGCCGCCTGCTGAAACCGGTGCGCGGCCCGCTCGCCGTGGTGATCGGGCTGGTCGCGGCGGACGCGCTGGCCACCATCGCGATGCCCGCGCTGTACCAGTACGGCATCGACAGCGGGGTGCGCGCCGGGGTGGAGGCGGTGATCTGGCTGGCCGCCGGTATCGGCGCGCTGGTGATCCTCACGGACTGGCTGGTGGTCTACCTCCAGACCAAGATGACCGCGCGGGTCGGCGAGACCGTGCTGTATTCGCTGCGCGTCCGCAGTTACGCCCATCTGCAACGGCTCGGGCTCGACTTCTACGAACGCGAGCTGTCCGGGAAGATCATGACCCGGATGACCACCGACGTCGACGCGCTTTCGACGTTCCTGCAGACCGGTGTCGCGCAGGCCGTGGTGAGCGCGCTGACCCTGGTCGGGATCGCGGCGGCGCTGATGATCACCGACATCGGGCTGGCGGCGTACGCGCTCGCGGTGCTGCCGATCCTCATCGTGGCGACGGTGATCTTCCGCCGGGCGTCGTCCAAGGCGTACACCGAGGCCCGGGAGCGGGTCAGCGTCGTCAACGCGGACATGCAGGAGAACGTGAACGGGCTGCGGGTCGCGCAGGCGTACACGCGCGAGGAGCGGACAGCGGAGAAGTTCGCCTCACGCAGCGACGAGTACCGGCGATCGCGGCTGCGTGCCCAGCGCTATGTCGCGACGTACTTCCCTTTCGCGGCAATGCTTTCCGGCTTGGCCGAAGTGGTCGTGCTGATCGTCGGCGCGAACCGGGTCGCGGCGGGCACGCTGTCGGCCGGTGTGCTGGTGGCGTTCCTGCTCTACCTCGGCCAGTTCTTCTCGCCGATCCAACAGCTGTCCTCGGTGTTCGACGGTTACCAGCAGGCGCGGGTCGGCCTGACGCGTATCGGTGATCTGCTGCGCACGCCGACTTCCGTTCCGGCGGCGGAGAACCCGGTGCCGGTCCCGGAGCGGCTGCGCGGCGAGGTCTCCTTCAAGGACGTCGATTTCGCTTACACCGCGACGGATGATCCCGCGCTCAAGCAGCTGACGCTGGAGGTCGCGCCCGGGGAGACCGTCGCCCTGGTCGGTGCGACGGGCGCCGGGAAGTCGACGGCGGTGAAACTCGTCGCGCGTTTCTACGACGCGACGTCCGGCGTGGTCCGGATCGACGGCACCGACATCCGCGAGTACGACCTGGGCGCCCTGCGCACGCGGATGGGCGTGGTACCCCAGGAAGCGCATCTGTTCTCGGGGACCGTCGCGGACAATGTGCGCTACGGCAGGCCTTCCGCGACGGACGCGGAGGTCGAGGAAGCGGTGCGGTCCGTCGGCGCGCTCGACGGTGTCGCCGCGCTCCCGGCCGGTTTCCACCAGCCCGTCGGTGAACGCGGACGGTCTCTTTCGGCCGGGCAACGGCAACTCGTCGCCCTCGCCCGCGCCGAACTCGTGGACCCGGACGTCCTCCTGCTCGACGAGGCGACCGCGGCACTGGACCCGTCGACCGAAGCCGCCGTCCTGCGCGCGACGGAACAACTCGCGCGCCGCCGCACGACCTTCGTGGTCGCGCACCGCCTCGCCACCGCCGCCAAGGCGGACAGGATCGTGGTGCTGGACCACGGCCGGATCATCGAACAGGGCACGCACGCGGACCTGGTCGCCGCGAACGGCCACTACGCGCGCCTTTGGTCCCTCGGCTGACCAGGCCTCGTGAGTGGTACGGACGGCTAGCGCCAAGGGTGTCTTAGCTACCCACATGGATTCCGGCCGTGGGTTGGTGCCAGGCCCGGGCCCGTGAAGGCCCCCTTCCCTCGGCTCAGCCGAGGAAACTCGACCCTCACACCTTCCCCGGTACATGAAGGCCCCCTTCATGTACCGGGGAAGGGCAAAGAACACCGGTACCGAGTCGGTCGCGCCTCCCCCGCCGCTCACCCCACGACGCGGCTCCGGCGGAGGGTGTTGCGAAAGCCACTTTCGCAACCTTCAACGTTGCGAAAGTGGCTTTCGCAACCCCGAATTCCCGCTCAACCGCGCCGGCCGCTACGGCGTCCTCCAAATGCGGGCCTCACGCGGCAGAGAGATCCAGCTGGAATTGCGCCCCCGGCGCCTCCGGCTCCCACCCACGAGCCAGCGCCAGCCGGATGGCCCGTTCGACATCCGAAGGCAGCACGGCCTTCGACGGCACCCCCATGTAGTTCAACGGATGCGCGTGATCCGTCCGGACCACCAGCACGGCACCCCGCGCGTCCTCCAATTCCACCCCGTACGAAAGAAAACACCCGCCGTCCTGTGCGTAGGTGGGCTTCCGCCGGACGATCCACCGGTAAGCGGTGTCGTCGACGACGATCCGTCGCGATCCCTTGCGCAGCAATGCCATGAAGCCAGCATGAACCGAGGGGCAAGGGAATTTCGGTCGCCCGCGCCCCAAGCACCTGTCACGCTGTACGGGAAATGAAAGAAGAGATCCCGGCGCGGCAGATCCGCGCCGTACACACCGAAACCACGATCCGCGTCTATCAGGCGTACTCGACGGCCATCGCCGACGCCGCACTGAAGGCGGGCACCTTCGTGCCGCCGTTCAAACGCGAACGCATGACGTGGATCAAGCCGTCCTTCCTCTGGATGGCGTACCGCTGCGGCTGGGCGGCGAAGCCCGGCCAGGAGCGCGTGCTCGCCCTCGACATCACCCGCGAGGGTTTCGCCTGGGCGCTCGAACACGCGGCGCTCAGCCACTACGACCCCGACGTCCACCCCGACCGGAAGACGTGGCAGGACAAGGTCAAGACCAGCCCGGTCCGCATCCAGTGGGATCCGGAACGCGGCATCCGGCTCGGCGCGCTGAAGCACCGCTCGCTCCAGATGGGCCTGAGCAGCGAAGCCGTCGATCGCTATGTCGACAAATGGATCACGGCGGTCACCGACGTCACCCCGCTCATGCGCGAGGTCGGCGCCCTGGTCGCGGCGAACCGCATCGAAGACGCCGAAGCGCTGCTACCCGCGGAGCGTCCGTACCCCGGCTAAGGCCGCCACTTGAGGCCGCTCATCCCGGCGACCTCCAGGTCCTGGGGCGAAGCCCAGCGGACGGTCCCCGGCCGGACGTGCACCCCGGCCGTCACCGTCCAGTCCGGCTCGTCGGGCTCGACGTGCTCCATCTCCTTGAAGTCGTCGAGCGTCGGCCAGACCGCCGAGCACGAGTCGCACATCAGCACGACCTTGCCGGACTCGGTGACCAGCGGGCGCACGCGCCCCTCGTCCCAGAACGACGGGCACTCGTCGAGCCACATCGGCTGCCACCACCTCGCGGGCGATCGGCGGCCGGCACGACACCGGCCGCATCCTCCACCCAGCGAAACCCCCCGACGTGAACTCCAGGCTGTCCGGGCACGACGACCCAGCCAACCTTTACCGACGGGACAGTGACCTGACCTGCACGGACGGTGAAAGTGACAGCAAAGGTCCCTTGCTCCCCCGCCGGAAGCCCGCCCGGCCGGATTTCGGTCTCTTGATCGAGACAGTGACCCATCACCTAGTGCGCCACGCCTCACACAGGCCAGTTCCATCACACGGCTGCGACCGAGGGGGTTAGCCTGGTAGGCGCATCAGCGGTGTTCAAGATCTCGAGACGGATAGAGGCGAGTCCAAGCCGTGTCCAGCAGCAGCCCTGCGTCACAATTCGGCCCCAACGAGTGGGTCGTCGAGGAAATGTACGACCAGTTCCTTGCCGACCCCAGCTCAGTCGATGCCGCCTGGCACGACTTCTTCGCGGACTTCAAGCCAACGCAGGACGCGCAGGCGAAGGCTGACGACGCACGTCAGAACTCCGGAGAGCCCGGCAACGAGGGTCCCGGCGCCAACGGCCAGGCCGCCGCCCAGCCGTCGCCTCAGACAGTCCGCAACGCCGAGTCCACCGCGAAGCAGACCGCTCCGAAGAACGCCCCCGCGAAGGCCGCCCCGAAGACCGAGGCGAAGGCGGCGGCGCCCAAAGCCGCGCCCAAGGCCGACCCCAAGCCGGCTGAGAAGGCCCCCGCCAAGCCCGCCGAGAAGGACGCCGAGCCGGAGTCGAAGCAGCTCCGCGGCGCCGCGGCGGCGATCGCGAAGAACATGGACGCCTCGCTGTCCGTGCCGACGGCCACGAGCGTGCGCGCCGTCCCGGCGAAGCTGATGGCCGACAACCGCATCGTCATCAACAACCACCTCAAGCGCACGCGCGGCGGCAAGATCTCCTTCACGCACCTCATCGGGTACGCGATGGTCCGCGCGCTGAAGAACTTCCCGAACATGAACCGGCACTACCAGCTGATCGACGGGAAGCCGTTCGCGGTCACGCCGGAGCACGTGAACTTCGGTCTCGCGATCGACATGAAGGGCAAGGAAGGCGCCCGCACGCTCGTCGTGGCCTCCATCAAGGCCACCGAGAACATGACCTTCATGCAGTTCTGGCAGGCCTACGAGGAGATCGTCAAGAAGGCCCGCAACGGCAAGCTGACCGCCGACGACTTCGCCGGCACCACGATCTCGCTGACCAACCCCGGCGGCATCGGCACCAACCACTCGGTGCCGCGCCTGCAGGCGGGCCAGGGCGCGATCATCGGCGTCGGCGCCATGCAGTACCCGGCGCACTTCGAGGGCACCAGCGAGAAGGCCCTGGTCGACCTCGGCGTCTCCAAGATCATGACGCTGACCTCGACCTACGACCACCGCATCATCCAGGGCGCGGAGTCGGGCGAGTTCCTCAAGCGCATCCACGAGCTGCTGCTCGGCGAGGACGGCTTCTACGACGACGTCTTCACCAGCCTGCGCCTGCCCTACGAGCCGATCCGCTGGGTCGCCGACATCCCGGACGGCCCGGTCGACAAGACCGCGCGCGTGATCGAGCTGATCGACGCCTTCCGCATGCGCGGTCACCTGATGGCCGACACCGACCCGCTGAACTACCGGCAGCGCAGCCACGCCGACCTCGACGTCCTCTCCCACGGCTTGACCCTGTGGGACCTGGACCGCGAGTTCCCGGTCGGCGGCTTCGCCGGCCAGGAGCGGATGAAGCTGCGCGACATCCTCGGCGTCCTGCGCAACTCGTACTGCCGCACCGTCGGCATCGAGTACACGCACATCCTCGACCCCGAGGAGCGCCGCTGGATCCAGGACCGCGTCGAGATCCCGCACGAGAAGCCGGACCCCGCCGTCCAGAAGTACGTGCTCTCGAAGCTCAACGCCGCCGAGGCGTTCGAGACCTTCCTGCAGACCAAGTACGTCGGCCAGAAGCGGTTCTCCCTCGAAGGCGGCGAGACGGCGATCCCGCTGCTCGACACGCTGCTGGACAAGGCCGCCGAGCACGAGCTCGACGAGGTCGTCATCGGCATGCCGCACCGCGGCCGCCTGAACGTGCTCGCGAACATCGTCGGCAAGCCGATCGCGCAGATCTTCCAGGAGTTCGAGGGCAACCTCGACCCGGGCCAGGCGCACGGTTCCGGTGACGTGAAGTACCACCTCGGCGCCGAGGGCAAGTACTTCCGCATGTTCGGCGACGGCGAGACCAAGGTGTCGCTGACCGCGAACCCGTCGCACCTGGAGACCGTCGACCCGGTCCTCGAGGGCATCGTCCGCGCGAAGCAGGACATCCTCGACAAGGGTGGCGAGGGCTTCACCGTCCTCCCCGTCCTGATGCACGGCGACGCGGCCTTCGCGGGCCAGGGTGTCGTGGCCGAAACCCTGAACCTGGCGCTGCTGCGCGGGTACCGCACCGGCGGCACCGTGCACGTCATCGTCAACAACCAGGTCGGCTTCACCACCGCGCCCGAGCACTCGCGGTCGAGCCAGTACGCCACCGACGTCGCGAAGATGATCGGCTCCCCGATCTTCCACGTGAACGGCGACGACCCCGAGGCCGCGCACTGGGTGGCCAAGCTGGCCGTCGACTACCGCCAGGCGTTCCACAAGGACGTCGTGATCGACCTGATCTGCTACCGCCGCCGCGGCCACAACGAGGGCGACGACCCCTCGATGACGCAGCCGGCGATGTACGACATCATCGACACGAAGCGTTCGGTCCGGAAGACCTACACCGAATCGCTGATCGGCCGCGGCGACATCTCCGTCGAAGAGGCCGAAGCCGCGTTGCGCGACTTCTCCAGCCAGCTGGAGCACGTGTTCAACGAGGTCCGCGAGCTGGAGAAGCACCCGGCGAAGGCCAGCCCCTCGGTCGAGGAGGAGCAGCAGGTCCCGGCGAAGGTGCCCACGGCGACCACCACCGAGGTCATCGAGCACATCGGCGACGCCTTCCTCAACGTGCCCGAGGGCTTCACCCCGCACCCGCGGGTCAAGCCGGTCATGGAGCGCCGCCACAAGATGTCCCGCGAAGGCGGCATCGACTGGGCGTTCGGTGAGCTGCTCGCCTTCGGTTCGCTGGCCATGGAGGGCCGCCTGGTGCGGCTGTCCGGCCAGGACTCCCGCCGCGGCACGTTCACCCAGCGCCACTCGGTGCTGATCGACCGCAAGACCGGCCAGGAGTACTCGCCGCTGCAGAACCTGGCCGAGGGCCAGGGCCGCGTGATGATCTACGACTCGGCGCTGTCGGAGTACGCGGCGGTCGGCTTCGAATACGGCTACTCCGTGGCCAACTCCGAAGCGCTGGTCATGTGGGAAGCGCAGTTCGGTGACTTCGTCAACGGCGCGCAGACCGTCATCGACGAGTACATCTCCTCCGGCGAGGCCAAGTGGGGCCAGCTCTCCGACGTCGTGCTGCTGCTGCCGCACGGCCACGAGGGCCAGGGCCCGGACCACACCTCCGGCCGCATCGAGCGTTTCCTCTCGCTGTGCGCGGAGGGCTCGATGACCGTCGCGGTCCCGTCGACCCCGGCGAACTACTTCCACCTGCTCCGCCGTCACGCGCTCGACGGAGTCAACCGGCCGCTCGTGGTCTTCACCCCCAAGTCGATGCTGCGCAACAAGGCGGCGACCTCGGCGGTCGAGGACTTCACCGGCCAGTCGAAGTTCATGTCGGTCATCGACGACGTCGATGTCGACCCGTCGAAGGTGCGCAAGGTCCTGCTGACCTCGGGCAAGCTGTACTGGGAGCTGGTGGCCGAGCGCACCAAGCGCGAGGCGAACGACATCGCGATCGTGCGGGTCGAGCAGTACTACCCGCTGCCGAAGAAGAAGCTGCTGGCGGCGCTCGAGCGCTACAACGGCGCTCCCGCGGTCTGGGTCCAGGAGGAGCCGGAGAACCAGGGTGCGTGGCCGTTCTTCGGCCTGAACCTGCCGCGGAAGCTCCCGGAGGTGTTCTCCAGCCTGGACGTCGTGTCGCGTCGTCCGATGGCGGCGCCGTCGGCCGGTTCGTCCAAGGTGCACGAGGTCGAGCAGAAGGCGCTGATCGCGCGGGCCTTCGACTGATCGCCTAGAAGTACGTGAAGGCCCCCTTCCTTGCGCCTGTCGCAAGGAAGGGGGCCTTCATGTACTCGGGGTGTCGAAAACGGCGAGTCCCGTTCGTGTAGTGGGCAAACGACCGAAGGAGACACCATGAACACCCTGCTCGACGGCCTCAAGCTCCCCGAATCCGCCCGCTGGCACGACGGCCGCCTCTGGCTGGCGAACTGGGGCGGCGGTCAGATCCTCGCCGTCACGCCCGGCGGCGAGAGCGAACTGATCGCGAACGTGCCGGCCGCGATGCCGCTCACCTTCGACTGGCTCCCCGACGGCCGCCTGCTCATCGTCGACGGCCCGAACGCCCGCCTGCTCAACGCGGACCTGAGCACCTACGCGGACCTGAGCCCGGTCGCCTCCCTCTGGAACGAGGTCGTGGTCGACGGCCGCGGCAACGCCTTCGTCAACGGAATGAACGACTTCCAGGCACCCGGTGTCATCGCCGTCGTCACCCCGGACGGCGAGGTGCGCCAGGTCGCCGACGGCATCCTGTTCGGCAACGGCATGGCCGTCACCCCCGACGGCGGAACGCTGATCGTCGCCGAGTCGTACGGCTGCAGGCTCACCGCGTTCGACATCGCCGAAGACGGCTCGCTGTCCAGCAGGCGGGTGTGGGCGGACCTCGGCGGTGACCACCCGGACGGCATCTGTCTCGATGCCGACGGTGCGGTCTGGTACGCGGACGTGGCGGCCAAGCACTGCGTCCGCGTCCGCGAAGGAGGCGAAGTACTTCAGAAGGTCGAATCCGACCGAGGCTGCTTCTCCTGCACGATCGGCGGCGAGGACGGGCGTTCGCTCTACGTCCTCGCCGCCGAGTGGCACGGCTGGGAGAACCCGTTCGGCGACGGGCCGACCGGGCAGGTCCAGGTCACCGGAATCGGCTAGCCGATCGCCTCGGAGGTCGCCTTGGCCATCTTCAGGGCGTTCTCCTTGCACACCGTCTGGTTGACCGTGCCGGACGGGTCGGGGCCGGTCACGATGATCTCGCCCTCGACGTTGCCCTGGTAGAACTTGATCTGGCACTGGCTCGACGAGTCGAGCTTGGTGTGCACGGCCTTGGTCGCCTTCGCCATGCTGGGGATGAGCACGCCGCCGTCGGTCACGGCGTTCTCGACACTCGCCTTCGCCCACTCCTCCCCGGCGCCCGAGCCCGGCTCCTTCGACTTCGACAGGTACATCGAGACGGTCGCCGAAGGCGCGTTGGGCTCACGCCAGCTGCAGGACGAACGGGTGTAGGTGATGTCGTCGTTCGACGTGCTCGCCGGCTCCTCGCCCTTCGGCGTTTCGAGCGGCGGCAGGTTCCGGATCTTGCTCCCGATCCGCTCGCAGGCGGGCATGGAGGTGTACTTGTCCGGCGGGCCGGTCTTCTTGGACGACGTCGGCGCCGCGGTCGGCGACGAACCGGAGTCGGACAGCAGCAGGAAGGCCGCGACCCCGCCACCGCCGAGCAGCACCACCGCGCCGATGACGAGGCCGACGACGAGCCCGGTGTTCGACTTCTTGGGCGGCGGGCCGTATCCGGGCGGCGGGTATCCCGGATATCCCTGCGGCGGATACGGCTGCTGAGGTCCCTGCTGATAGGGCGGTCCGGGCTGCATGCGGAGAGGGTAAAGCCTCGCGAAGGTCCTTAGTGGACGAACGCCGCAACTGGGCGCCGAATCACTCTCCGGATAGGGGAAGGCCCCCTTCCCAGCAGGAGGAAGGGGGCCTTCACGTACTCCAGGGGTGGATCAGACGGTCAGCGACCAGCTGTTGAGCGAGCCGGTGTCGACCCGGTAGACGTCCTGGACCTTCAGCTTCCAGGCACCGTTCGCGGCCTCGGACGAGACGTTGGCGGTGTAGGTGGTGTTGATGTTGTCGGACGAGTCGTTGCTCGAGTTCTTCAGGCGGTACGAGCTGCCGTCCGGCGCGACCAGGTCGATGACGAGGTCACCGACGTAGGTGTGCGTGATGTTCACCGCGACCTTGGTGGTGGCCGAGGCGTTGCGGGCGCAGTTCGCGACGGTGATCGTGCTGGTCACCGCGGCACCGGCGTCGGGGATGGCGACGACGCCGCTGTTGGTCTGCGTGCCGCAGGGGGTGGGCTCGGGGCCGGGGCCACCGCCGGTGCCCGTGTAGAGCAGCACGTTCGGCGAACCGGTGCCCGGGTTGGTCACCTTGTCCTTGGTGCCGTTGGCGACCAGCGCGTCACGGACCTGCTTCGGCGTGGCCGACGGGTTGGCGGAGGCGTACAGGGCCGCCGCGCCCACGACGTGCGGGGTCGCCATCGAGGTACCGCTGATGGTGTTGGTGCCGTTGTTCAGCCACGTCGACGTGATACCGCTGCCCGGCGCGAAGATGTCGAGGCAGGTGCCGATGTTGGAGAAGCTCGACCGCGCGTCCGTGTTCGTCGTCGAGCCGACGGTGATCGCTTCCGGCGTGCGGGCGGGCGAGACGTTGCACGCGTTGGCGCCGGTGTCGTTACCGGCCGCGACACCGTAGGTGATGCCTGCCGCGATCGACCGCTGGACGGCCTGGTCGAGCGTCGTCGAGGCGCCGCCACCGAGGCTCATGTTCGCGACGGCGGGCTTGACGGCGTTCGCGGTCACCCAGTCGACACCGGCGATGACGCCGGCGGTCGTCCCGGAACCGGAGCAGTTCAGCACGCGGACGGCGACGAGCTTGACGCCCTTGGCCAGACCGTGCGCGGTACCGCCGATGGTGCCGGCGACGTGGGTGCCGTGACCCTGGCAGTCCGTGGCGTCGTTGTCGTTGTCGACGGTGTCACGGCCGTGGGTCGCGCGCCCGCCGAAGTCAGGGTGCGTGGTGAGGATGCCGGTGTCGACGACGTACGCGGTGACGTTCGACGCCGTGGTGCTGTAGCTGTACTTCTGGTCGAGCGGAAGGCTCTGCTGGTCGACCCGGTCCAGGCCCCACGACGGCGGGTTCAGCTGGTCCGCCGAGATCGAGACGGTCTGGTTCTGCTCCACGTAGGCGACGGCGGGGTCGGCGGCGACGCGCTTCGCCTGCTTTTCGGTCAGCGCGCCGGAGAAACCACGGACCGAAGACGCGAAGGTCTTCTCGACCGTGCCGCCGTGGCGCTGGGTCACGCTCTTCGCGGTGGCTTCGACCGACGAGCCGTCCTTCAGCACGACGATGTAGCTGTCCTTGATCGCCTTGTCGCTACCCGCGTTGACGATCGAACCTTCGGCCGCCGACGCGACGGTGGTGCCGCCAAGCGCCGTCAGCACGGCGACGGCCGCGGCCACGCCGAAGGCGGGCAGTCGTCTCTTCAAGGTTCCCAGGGAATTGTTCAAGATATTCCTCCCAGGCAGGGTCGACCCACGGACATGAAGAAGCCCGCCGGATCGTTGGGGTGACTCAGAGGTGAAGCGCGTTCCACTTAGGAGCGCAGGCTGAGACTAAGTGGCGGATTCACCCCAAGGAAGACCTTGCATTACGGACATCCCGGTAGTATTGGACGCCGCGTCGACGCGGTTCGGGCACCGTTCAGCCCCCGCCTTTAGTCGCGTTTTACCGCCGT
Source organism: Amycolatopsis roodepoortensis (assembly GCF_024628825.1). Classification (NCBI taxonomy): domain Bacteria; kingdom Bacillati; phylum Actinomycetota; class Actinomycetes; order Pseudonocardiales; family Pseudonocardiaceae; genus Amycolatopsis; species Amycolatopsis roodepoortensis. The sequence continues at coordinate 6,712,732 of NZ_CP102415.1, read as the reverse complement.
ACGGCCCACGAAGAATTGGGGATCCGCACATCTGGTGGTCGTTTTCCGTCCCCCCGGCCGTTTCAACGCCGTGGAAGTACACACGGATGGCCGCCTACTAAAGTCGCGACCTGCGGCCGCGGAAATCGATTTCCATCCTACCTTCGGATGGAGCACACTCGGCCGCATGCTGCTCCGACAGGAAACCCAAGCCGACCGCGAGGCGATCCACGCCGTCCATCTGGCCGCGTTCGAAAAACTCAGTGTCCCGGTGGTCGAGGCGAAACTCGTCGACGAACTGCGGGAGGACGGTGACCTGATCGGCGCACTGTCCATCGTGGCCGAACGCGACGGGAAGGTCGTCGGACACGTGTGCTGCAGCCCGGCCAAGCTCGGCTCCGACGAGAAGTCGACGGTCGGTCTCGGCCCGCTCGGGGTCCTGCCCCAGTACCACGGTTCGGGCGCCGGCTCCGCGCTCGTGCACGCCGTGCTCGGCGCGGCGGACGCGCTCGGTTACGGCGCCGTGGTCCTGCTGGGCGACCCGAACTACTACTCCCGCTTCGGTTTCGTGCTCGCCGCACAGCACGGGATCACGCCGCCGGTCGCGGAATGGGCGCCGCACTTCCAGGTCCGCACCCTTCGTGCATACACGCCCGCTCTCCAAGGCGAGTTCCGCTACTCGCCCGCTTTCGACCGCCTCTAGCCCCTCCCGCATTTAGTCCTCTGGATGTACCCGCATCCAGAGGACTAAATGCGTGGGGTGGTCAGGCGGGCGCGAGAAGGCCGTGCCGGCGCAGGAACTCCTCGGCGACGTCGAGCGGGTTGCGCTTCTCCTCGCTGAACTGGACGTTCAGCTCGGTGAGCTCCTCGGTCGTGAGCACCGCCGAAACCCGGTTCAACGCGTCGGCCTCCTTCGGCGACAACGTCCCCTTCGCGACGAGCGGGACGATGTTCTGCGCGGGGAACATGTTCTTGTCGTCCACCAGCGGGACGAACCCGTTCGCGGCGATCGTCGACGACGTGCTGAACAGGTCGGCGACCTGGATGTCGCCGGATTTCAGCGCGGCGACCGTGACCGGGCCGCCCGTGTCGGTCGTGCGGATCTCGGCGAACTCGCAGCCGTAGAGCGTCTTGATCTTTTCCTTCCAGCGGCTGCTCCACTGACCGGGACCACCGAAGACGAATTCCCCGCACCGCTTGCCGAGATCGGAGAAGGTCCGGATCCCGGAATCGGCGAGTTCCTTGCGCACCACCAGCAGGTCCTTGTCCTCCGCGGGCGCCTGTTCGAGGACCTCGAACCCGGACGGCACCTTCTGTTTCAGCTGCGCGTAGACGTCCTGCGGCGTGGTCGCCTGCGTGTCCTTGTCGAAGTAGCGCAACAGGTTCCCGCTGTAGTCCGGCACCACCGAAAGTGATTTGTCCTGCAGGGCCTTGACGACGACCTCGCGGCTGCCGACCGGCGGGCGCACCGTCACGTTCTCGGCGCCCGCGTTGCGCAGCGCGCCCGCGTAGATCTGGGCCAGCAGAAGGCTTTCCCCGACGTCGGACGCGCCGATGATGATGTCGCCGGTCGTCCCGCCCTCGGCACCTCCGGCGAGCGGATTGCCGCATCCCGTCGCCAGCAGGGCGATCCCGGCGAACAACGCCGCCACCGTCCGCCTCATACCTTCGCCTTCTTCCCGCTCGCCGCCTGCGCCAGCCGAACTCCCTTGGGCACCAGCACCCGCTGGACACCCGCCAGCGCGAGATCCAGCACCACGGCGAGCAACGTCGTCAGCACCGCGCCCGCGACCACCTGCGGATAGTCCAAAATGGCCAGTCCGTCGAGCAGGAACCGGCCGAGCCCGCCGAGCCCGACGTAGGCGGCCACGGCGGCCGTCGCCACCAGCTGCAGCACCGAGTTCCGCACCCCGCCGAGCACCAGCGGCAGCGAGATGGGCACCTCGACCTTCCACAACCGTTGCCAGCCGGTCATTCCGATGCCCTGCGCCGCGTCGACCACGCCGTGATCGGTCGCCTGCAGGCCCGCGTACGTCCCGGCGAGGATCGGCGGGATGGCGAGCACCACGAGCCCGATGATCGTCGAGAGCTCGCTTTCGGTGAAGAGCAGGAACAGGAAGGTCACCAGCCCCAGCGTCGGCAGCGCGCGGATCGCGTTGCCGCCGCTCACCAGCAGCACCGCGCCGCGGCCGGTGTGCCCGACATAGAGCCCGAGCGGGATCGCGACGAGCAGCGCGAAGACCAGTGCCAGCGCCGTGTAGCCGAGATGCTGCAGCAGCCGGGCCGGGACACCGTCGGGGCCCTGCCAGTGCGCCGGGTCGCCGAACCAGTTCAGGACGTCGCCGATCATTTCGCCCCCGCCGTGGTCGCCACCCGGTCCCAGGGTGTGAGGACATTGCGCAGCTGGACCAGCACCATGTCCACGATCAGCGCGAGCAGCAGGGTCGCGACGATCCCGACGACGATCGGCGAGAAGTACTCGCGCTGGAAGCCGTCGGTGAACAGCACGCCGAGCCCGCCCGTGCCGATCAGGGCGCCGACGCTGACCAGGCTGATGTTGCTGACCGAGGCCACCCGGACGCCTGCCGCGAGCACCGGCACCGAAAGCGGCAGCTCGACGGCGAGGAAGCGGCGCGCGGGTTTGTAGCCGAGCGCCGTGGCCGCGGCGACGACGTGCGGCGGGACGGCGTCGAGCGCGTCCAGCACCGGTCGCACGAGCAGGGCCGCGGTGTAGACGGTGAGCGCGACGATGACGTTGACGCTGTCGAGGATCTTGGAACCGATGATGCCCGGGATCACCACGAACAGGGCGAGCGACGGGATCGTGTACAGCAGATTCGACACCACGAGCAGCACGGAACGCACCGCCGCGAACCGGTGGCCGAGCCAGCCCGCCAGCACCGCGATCAGCAGGCCGAGCGCCAGCGGGACCAGCGAGAGATAGACGTGGTCGAGCAGGTCGCCGAAGAACTGCGACCTGTTGTTGGCGCTGCCCAGGTAGCGGCCGAGCTCCGCGAAGAAGTCCCCCATCAGGAACTCAACGACGGCGCTTCGATCACTTCGAGGACTTGCTTGGCTCTGACCACGCCGAGGACCTTCTGCTCGGCGTCGACCACGACACCGAGGCTCGCGGGCGACGAAAGCGCCGCGTCGAGCGCGCCGCGGATCGGCGAACCCTGGACGTACAGTGATCCGCCCGCGACGAGATCGGTCTCCGCCAGCTCACCGTCCACAGTGGACCCTGGGCGCAGCCAGCCGCGCGGCTGTCCCGCCGCGTTGACCGCGACCTGCCAGTCTTCGGACGGCCCGGGGGCGGGCTTGCCGACCTCGACCCGTTTGACCTCTTCGACGACGATCCCGTCCGCCGAAAGGAAGGACAGCCCGCGATAGCCGCGATCCTTGCCCACGAAGGACGCGACGAAGTCGTCGACGGGGTGACGCAACACGTCCGATGGCGTGCCGTACTGCGCGAGTACCCCGCCGACGCGGAGCACCGCGATCTTGTCGCCGAGCCGCACGGCCTCGTCGATGTCGTGGGTGACGAACACGATCGTCTTTCCCAGCTGCGACTGCAAACGCAGCAACTCGTCCTGCAGCTCCTCGCGGACGATCGGGTCGACGGCGGAGAACGGCTCGTCCATCAGCAGCACCGGCGAATCCGCCGCGAGCGCCCTGGCGACGCCGACGCGCTGCTGCTGGCCGCCGGAAAGCTGGGCGGGGTACCGCTTGCCGAGTTCCGCGGGCAGGCCGACGGTTTCGAGCAGCTCGGCCGCGCGTTTGCGCGCCTTGCCCTTGTCCCAGCCGGACAGCAGCGGCACGGTGGCGACGTTGTCCAGCACCGTCCTGTGTGGAAAGAGGCCGGCGTGCTGGATGACGTAGCCGATGCCGCGGCGCAGCAACGCCGGGTCGCCGTCGCTGACGTCCTTGCCGTCGAGCAGCACCGTGCCCGAGGTCGGCTCGACCATCCGGTTGATCATCCGCAGCGACGTGGTCTTGCCGCAGCCGGACGGCCCGACGAAGACGGTGATCGTGCCGTCCTCCACGGTGAGGTTCAGGTCGTCGACCGCGACCGTCCCGTCCGGATACCGCTTGGTCACGCCACGGAACTCGATAGTCACGTGTCTCTCCCCATGTCTGGTCGAAAAACCGTAGCCCAGATCCTGCCTGTTGGCACGGTGTCCCAGGGACCGGGTTACTAGGCTGCTGCCCGTGAGTCCTTCCGTCGAAGACGTCCTCGCGGCGCACGGTGTCCACGTGCGACCGCTCCATCAGGTGATTTCCCTGCTCCGGACGGATTGGCGTGACCTCGGCGAACTGGTCCGGATCAGCACCGCGCCGCGCCGGAGCGTCGAAGACGTCCTGAACGCGCTCGGCGACGACCTCGAGCGGAACGAGTCCCGCTTCCGGCTGGCCCCCGCCGCGCGCGAGAAGTACGGGCGCTTCGGGGCGCGGGACCGGAAATCCGACCCCGAGCTGCTGAAGATCATCACCAGCTACGTCGAGAACGTGCCCACGCCGCTGGCCGCGCTCGACCACGTCCAGGCGACCCCGGAAACGGTGCTGAACCGGGCGTTGTGGCTGGACGAGCGGTACGACCTCGGCACGGCGAAGCTGCTGTTCCTCGGCGACCACGACCTCACTTCCCTGGCCGTGCGCGCGTTGCGGCCCGACGCCGACCTCACCGTCGTCGACCTCGACGATCGTGTGCTGGCCTACATCGACGAGCTCAGCGAGCGCTCCATCCACACCCTGCACACGGATCTGCGCGTCGGCCTCCCGCCATCGGTGACCGGGCGGATGGACCTCGTGTTCAGTGATCCGCCTTACACCCCCGAGGGAATGGGCCTGTTCGCGGCGCGCGGGGTCCAGGCGCTCACCGAACCCTCGGACGGGCGGTTGCTGCTCGCCTACGGCTACAGCCCGCGCCATCCCGCTCTGGGCGCGCAGGTGCAGCGGGCGCTCGCGACGCTCGGGCTGACCTTCGAGGCGATCCTGCCGGACTTCAACCGGTACTTCGGCGCGCAGGCGATCGGGAGCGCGGCCGACCTCTACGTCTGCCAGCCGACCGCGAAATCGAAGAAGAACCGCGGCGGCAAGGGGAAGGCCGCGATCTACACGCACGGCCCGCAGTCGGTGGAATCCGCCGGCGCGGCCAAGCCGTCACTGCTGGACAAGCTGCACGAGATCGCCACCGACGGCGGGCTGGCGCTCGAATCGCGTCCGGTCGACTGGTCCGTCTCCGGCCCCGAGGGCGACGCGGTCGCGATGGACCTTTCGGCCGACCCCGGGCCGTGGCTGCTGCGGACCCTGCTGGGCACCAACGCGCGACGGCTGGCGCTGCTGGTCCCGAATTCGCATCCCGACCTCACGAACGCCGAGGCGCAGGCCGCGCTGAACCGGCTGATCGGCGCGAAGTACAAGCTGCGGTTGTTGCGGAGCACCCCGGACAACCGGCACGCCATCGTCGTCGCGGACGCCGTCGCCCACCAGGAAGAACTGCTGACCCGGGCGCACGCGCGGCTGGCGAACGTCTCGCTGGACGTACCGCCGGACCTGACGGACGCGCGGCTGATCGACCTGCCGCGGCACCGGCTGGCGGAACTACTCGGCTGAGCGTGTCATCGGAACTTCATGCGGCCTTCCTAGGTTCAGTCCCATGTACGAACCTCAAGGCCCCGGAACGCCGATAGCGCAGCCGTACGGGTACGCCTACCCGCCGGGGCCTCCGCCTCAACGCCCCAAGACCAGTGGCCTCGCGATCGCCGCGCTCGTACTGGGCCTGGCCGGTTGCCTGCTGCTGCCGTTGCTCCCCGCGTTCATCCTGGGCATCATGGCGCTCAGTCAGACCGGTCCCGGGAAACAGCAGGGCCGGGGCCTGGCGATCGGCGGCCTCGCGGCCGCCGCGTTCTGGACCATCGGCTGGATCGCGCTGGCCAAGAACACCATGGGCGACCTGGACCGCCACACCGCGAGCCCCCCGAGCGCGAGTTGCGCGACCCCGCCGGCCGGACACGCCGACGCCTGCACCTTGAAGCCGGGCGAATGCTTCGAACAACCCAGTGTCAAGGGTACGTTCGCCACCGTCGAACTCACCTCGTGCGGGAGCGCGCACGCAGCCGAAGCTATCGGGGCCTTCACTCCGGCGGACACCTCCTGGCCCGGTGCCGAAAAGCTGCGAGCGGAGGCCGTGGGCGAGTGCCGCCGGATCATGGAAAAGAACGTGGACCGTCCGCGGCTCGAGGCGTCCGGCGTCCACGCCGAGCTGAGCTACATGGGGCCCGGACGCGAGAGCTGGGAAAACGGCGTGCGCACCGTCTTCTGCACGATCTACTCGCCCGACTCGCAGCTGACCGGTTCCGTCCTCGTCCCCGGCGCCGATCTGTCCATCCCCACCGGCTGACGTGCGTGACCCCCACACGCTGTGAAAGGCCCCTTCAGTGCGAATTTCGCACTGAAGGGGCCTTTCACAGCGCTTGAGCGAGCGTGAGAGAGACCGTCACACCACGCCGTCGGCCTCGGCGGCCTTCGCGACGGCCGCCGCCACCTCCGGCGCGACGCGCGGGTCCAGCGGGCTCGGGACGATCCGGTCCGGGCCGAGGTCGTCCTGCGCGACGGCGAAGATCGCGTCGGCCGCGGCCAGCTTCATGTTCTCCGTGATCGCCCGCGCGCCGGAGTCCAGCGCGCCGCGGAAGACACCGGGGAACGCCAGCACGTTGTTGATCTGGTTCGGGAAGTCGCTGCGCCCGGTCGCCACGATCTTGGCGTACCGCGACGCCGCGACCGGGTGGACCTCCGGGTCGGGGTTGGACAGCGCGAACACGATCGCGTCGTCGGCCATCCCGGCCAGCAGCGTCTCGTCGATGGTCGCCCCGGACAGGCCGAGGAAGACGTCGGCACCCCGCAGCGCCTCGCCGAGGCCGCCGCGCAGACCGGCCGCGTTCGTGGTCTCGGCGAGCTTCTGCTTGATCGGGTTCAAGCCCTCGCGGCCGGAGTGGATGATGCCGCGCGAGTCGAGCACGGTGACGTCCGCGACGCCGGCGTTCTGCAGGATCCTGGCGCAGGCCACCCCCGCCGCGCCCGCTCCCGAGACGACCACGCGCTGGCCGGAGATGTCCTTGCCGAGGACCTGGTTCGCCCCGCGCAGCGCGGCCAGCGTGACGATCGCCGTGCCGTGCTGGTCGTCGTGCATGACCGGGCAGTCGAGGGCCTCCTTGAGGCGGTCCTCCAGCTCGAAGCAGCGCGGCGCCGAGATGTCCTCCAGGTTCACCGCGCCGAACGACGGACGCAGCCGGACCAGGGTCTCGATGATCTCGTCGACGTCGGTGGTGTCGAGCACCAGCGGGATCGAGTCGAGCCCGCCGAAGGTCTTGAACAGGACCGACTTGCCCTCCATGACCGGCAGCGAGGCGCTCGCGCCGATGTCACCGAGGCCGAGCACCGCCGTACCGTCACTGACCACCACGACCAGCCTGTCCGCCCACGTGTACCGCTTCGCCTTGGCCGCGTCCTCGGCGATCGCACGGCTCACCTTCGCCACGCCAGGCGTGTACGCGACCGAAAGGTCACGGGGCGAGGAGATCGGGCGCGTCGCGGCCACGGAGAGCTTGCCGCCCTCGTGGCCCTCGAAGATCTCGGTGTCCGTCACTGGCGTGGTCATCGTGGTTCCCGTCATTGCTTCCGCCGTGTCTAAGGACGGCGGAGTCTCGATTCGAGCGAAGGTCATGGGATTTCTTCTCCTGGGACTGCGAGCGGGGGAACTGGCCGGTGAGCAGGCCAAAACTGGGCATGGCCCGGCCACCTGGGGTAACTCGTCCTCCGACACGGCAGCCCAGCGCGGTAGCGCCGGCCTGTCGGCGAAGCGTCCAATCGGCCATCGGTGCCGTGGGTGTGGCGACGGCCGCGGACGCAGCGGTCGGATCATTGTGACAGGCGTGCGGACCAGTGTGCCCCTCTGGTGCGGTTCATGTCACAAACGGGCCCGGCTTTCCGCAGCTCAAGAGACCTTTCGCAAGACGTCCATCCGGTTTGGGAAGGGCTCGTTAGCATTGAGGTCATGCATGCCAGGCGCCTCAGCATCCCCGACTGTTTCGAATTCACCCCGCGGGTTTTCCCCGATCACCGCGGCCTGTTCGTGGCGCCGTACCAGGAAGAAGCGTTCGTCGACGCGGTCGGGCACCGGCTTCGCCTCGGGCAGACCAACACCAGCGTTTCGCGGCGCGGGTCCATCCGTGGCGTGCACTTCGCGGACACCCCGCCCGGCCAGGCGAAATACGTCTACTGCCCGAGCGGTTCGATGCTGGACGTCATCGTGGACCTCCGCGTCGGCTCGCCCACCTTCGGCGAATGGACGTCCGTGCTGCTCGACAGCTCCGAGTACAAGGCGGTCTACATCGCCGAAGGCCTCGGCCACGCCTTCATGGCGCTCGAAGACGGAACCATCATGGCGTACCTCTGCTCGGAGCCGTACAACCCGACGGGCGAACACGGCGTCAACCCGATGGACGCCGATCTCGCGCTGCCGTGGCCGCAGGACATCGAACCCGTGGTGTCCGAAAAGGACACCACGGCGCCCTACCTGAAAGAGGCACTGGAGCAGGGGTTGCTGCCCCAGTACGACGACTGCGTGGCCTACTACGAGAAGCTGCGGGCCGCGGACTGAGTCAGCGCGCCACGTCCTCGCGCAGCACCCGTTCCACGTTCCGTTCCGCCAGCGCGGTGATCGTCACGAAGGGGTTCACACCGGTACTGCCCGGGATCAGCGACCCGTCGGTGACGTAGAGGTTCCGGTAGCCCTTCACCCGGCCGTACAGGTCAGTGGCCTCACCCAGCACCAGTCCGCCCAGCGGGTGATAGGTGAACCGGTTCTCGAACGACCGCGTATCCCCGAACAGGTCACTGCGATAGATCGTGCGGTTCGCCCGGTTGACCTTGTCGAACAACGACTTCGCCGCGTCGATCGACGGCTTCCCCTGTGCGGCGTTCCAGCGCAGCCGCACGGAGTCGGTGGTGGCGTCATAGGTGAAGTGGCCGCGTTCGGGGTTCTTCGTGATCGCGAGGTAGAGGCTCAGCCAGGTCTCGACCCCGGCGGGCACCGGCGCGACCTCGGCGAAGACCGGGTTCACCGGGTCGTCCCACGCGTCGATGCCGAGCGCGGGCATGCCCGATTGCAGTGATCCGCCGATGTCCCAGGCGTGGTTCGCGCGGCCCAGCATCACGTTGCCGTTGGTGCCCCAGCCGCGGCCGACCTCGTCGTTCAGACCGGGCAGTGTCCCGGTTTCCCTTGCCCGCACGAGCAGTTCCGTCGAACCGAGGCTGCCGGCGCCGAGGAACAGGTACTTCGCGCCGAGTTGCTTCCGCGCGACGACCGAGCCGTCTTCGGCGGTTTCGTGCACGGTGAGGACGTACGTGCCGTCGGTCTGGCGGGTGATCCCGCGAACCTGGTGCAGCGTCTTGATGGTCACGTTCCCGGTGCCCAGCGCGGCCGCGAGGTAGGTCTTGTCGAGCGATCGTTTGCCGTGGTTGTTGCCGTAGATGACCTCGGACGCCAGTGCCGACCTCGGCACCGTGCCGGCTTCTTCCCGCTTCATGTACTCGAAGTCGTAGACGCTGGGCACGAACACCGTCTTGAGCCCGGCCCGCGTCGCGGCCTTCCGGGAAACCCGCGCGTAGCGATAGGAACGGCAGGTTTCGAACCAGCGCGGGTCGATGTGGTTCACGCCGAGGGCCCGGTTGGCCAGGGGGAAGTACTTCCCGTACATCTCGTCCGCGTCGACGCCGGGCAGGATCTCCTCGAAGTACGACCGCTTCGGCGTCACGGCCATCGCGCCGTTGACCAGCGAACCGCCGCCGACGCCGCGTCCGACGTAGACGGACATGTCGCCGTGGTCCACCCTGTCGAGCACGCCGGGATACCGCTTGATGTCCCGGTTGGCCAGGTCCATCCAGAGGAACGACGCGAGCGGGGCCTGCGTGCGGTTCTTGAACCACGCGGCGCGCCGGTCCGGCCGGAGCATGTCGCAGAAGATCTTTCCGTCCGGGCCGGGGTCGGCCCACAGTTTGCCCATTTCGAGCATGACCGTCGGGATCCCGGCTTCCCCGAGCCGCAGCGCGGTCACCGCGGCGCCGTACCCGGTGCCGACGACCACGGCCGTCGAGAAGCCCGATTCCTCCGCCTCCGCGGTGGAAATCGTGGTGAGCCCGAGGGCGGCGGCGGAGTTGAGCGCGGTGAACCCGAGGAACCCGCGACGCGACAGTGGGGACATGGGCCGATGATCGCCCGCTGTCCGAGCCGCCTTCAAGGGCGAATCCGAAGCAGATTCGCGTCAGCTGGGTAAACACCGTTTATTTTCACTCGAACGTGGCGATTCAGGGGTCCCTTGGGTGGTTTCCCCGATGTGACTCGAACCGGCACAGACCACTCTTTCGAGTCATGAGACGTCTTCTCGCCGCGACCGCGGCAGTACTGTCCGCGGCCGCGCTCTTCGCCTTCCCCGGCCATGCCGCCGCGGCACCGTCGTCGCTCCCCGACTTCGACTTCTCCGCCTGCCCCGCTCCGCCCGCCAACGCCGACCCGGGCACCTGGCGCTGCGAAGCCTTTGTCTCCCAAGGAGTCCTGACCATCGGCGACCGCGAGGTCCAGCTCGGGGAGATGCGCCTGACGTTCTCCGAAGGCGAAGTGGACGGAAAGTACGCGCAGGTGTTCGGCGAACTACGGCACGCTCCGGCCCGGGTCCGCGGCACTTTCGGCGCGAGCCTGCAGCTGAAGTACGGCGGCTATTCGGACTTCCTGTCGAACGACGAACGCCGCGGCGAGCTGGATCTCTACGCCGTCCTGCGGCATCCCTTGCTGCCCAAGGAATGCACGATCGGCACCCTCGACGCGCCACTGCATTCGGTGGTCAAGGACGATCCCGCGGTGCCGTTCGAGGTGATCTCGCGGGACCCCATGACGGTGAAGTTCGGCGTCGTCGACACCCAGCTCGCCCTGCCGCGCACGACCGGTTGCGGCCCGCTGGCGCAATTAGCCGACGAATTGCTCGGCCTCCCCTCCACGACCGGGCGGAACACCTTCAAGATGTCGACCTACGTGCAGTTCAAGCCCCTCTGACCACCCGCATCCAGAGGACTAAACGCGCGAGAAGCGCGCCTTGGGTGCCCACCGCCGGTGCGCGGACGGACGACACGCGTGACTGGATGGACGGCACGTGTGTCCAGGCGGACGATTCCCGCCTGGCCGAGGTCCGCCGCGAGTCGTCCGTCTGGACACACGTGTCGTCCGTCTGATCACGCGTGTCGGCCATCTGATCACGCGAAGGGCATCCGCGGAGGCCGGGAGCGAAGGGTGCCTACTTCTTCTTGGTCACCCAGATCGTGATGGTCGCGGTCACGACGGGCTTCCCGTTCGTGTCCGTGATCGTCACCGGCACGGGAAGCTCGAAACCCTCGTCGCCGAATTCCGGCAACTCCGGCAGTTCCGCGACCGCGCGCAGGCTCGTCTCGGCCTTCGCCACGTACTCGACCGTCATCCCCTTGGGCAGCCAGCGATGCGTCGTCGGGACGGTCGCCTCGGCGAGCATGCCCATGGCGATCTCGGCGAGGTTGCATGCCGCGATCGCGTGAAAAGTCTTGATGTGGTTGTAAACACCCCACCACTTCGGGGACGTCACCTCGCACCGGCCGGGGCGCAGTTCGCGCACCGACGGGAGCACCGTCCGGAAGTACGGCACACGCAGGCACATCGCCGCCGAGAACAGCTGTTTGCCGACCGGCTTGCCCGCCAGCCGGTTCCACATCGCGTAGGTCGGATTCTGCGCCATCACGGTCTCCTCATCATGTTACTCACCAGTAGCATAACCGGACCGCAGGCTATATTCGCAACGTGGCACATCGGCTCTTCCTCCTCCGGCACGGCCAGACCGAGTGGTCCGTCAACGGACGGCACACCGGACGCACCGACATCCCGCTCACGACCGCGGGCGAAGGGCAGGCCCGCGCCGCGGGTGGCACCTTGCGCGCGGTGCTCGGCGGCAACCCGGCGCTCGTCCTCTCCAGCCCCCGCACCCGCGCCCTGCGGACGGCCGAGCTGGCAGGTCTGCGCGTCGACGAGGTCACCGAAGAACTGGCCGAATGGGACTACGGCGACTACGAGGGCATCACCACGCCGACGATCCGCGAGACCGTTCCCGGATGGACGGTCTGGTCGCATCCGATCCCCGGCGGCGAAAGCGCGGAGGACGTCAACGCCCGCGCGGACAAACTGATCGAACGCGTCCGCGAACCGCTCGGCGAGGGTGACGTGATCCTCGTCGGCCACGGGCATTTCAGCCGCGTCCTGGTCGCGCGCTGGATCGGCCTGCCGTCGACCGCGGGCGTCCACTTCGGACTGGACCCGGCCGGCGTCGCGGTGCTCGGCGACGAACGCGGCGAGCCGCAGATCGAACATCTCAACCTGCTCCCCACGACGGAGGACTAGTGGCCGACGACCGCATCCGGCGTATCCGCGAAGAAGACGTGGACGCCGTCGTCCAGCTCGTCTACGACCTCGCCGAGTTCGAACGCGCCCCGGACGAGTGCCACCTCACGCCCGGGCAGCTGCGCACGGCGCTGTTCGGCGAGGCCCCTGCCCTGTTCGGGCACGTCGCCGAGGTGGACGGCGAGATCGTCGGCTACGCGCTCTGGTTCCTCAACTTCTCCACCTGGCGCGGCGTGCACGGCATCTACCTGGAGGACCTCTACGTCCGCCCCGAGCAGCGCGGCTCCGGCCTCGGCAAGGCGCTGCTGGCCACTCTCGCGGCGGTCTGCGTCGAGCGCGGCTACGCCCGTCTGGAGTGGTCGGTGCTCAACTGGAACCCGGCGCAGGGGTTCTACAAGTCGCTCGGCGCGGTGCCGATGGACGAATGGACCGTCGACCGCCTCACCGACGAACCGCTGAAGGCACTCGCCGCCCAGGTCTAGCGTGCGCGAAGGCGTAACTCGCGTGATCAGGGGCGTAACTCGCGTGTCTGGAGGCGACACTCGAAGATACGGCCTCAATCACGCGAGTTACGCCTTCAAGCACGCGAGTGCCGAGTTCAGGAGTCGCGTTCCTCGCGCTCACGACGCGCCGCGCGACCCGCGGCGCCGTCCCGCTCGGCGGCTTCTTCCTCGCTCTCGCCCTCCTGCATCCCCAGCGCCCACGCGCGCGACGGGCGGCGGAACAGCAGCACGATGACGGCGACGCCGATCAGCGCGAGCGGCACCCCCCACACCGGCTGCCCGGACGGGCCCGCGCCGTACCAGCCGACGCCGACCAGGATCAGCGCGACGACGACGCCGGGCGACCTCGCCCAGGTCTTCCCCATCATCAGCCCGGCCGCGCAGGCCAGCGTTCCGGCGGCGAGGACGAGGTAATAGGCGACTTCGGCCAGGAGGTTCTCCGGTCCGGCCTGGCCGTTGACCAGGAGCAGGATCGCGAACACGATCAGGGCGAGCCCCGGCAGCGCGGTGACGGCCCCGGCGAGGCGGACTTCACGGGGCGCGGGCGAGAGCTTGTCGGCGATGGACACGGCGAAACAGCCTTCCAGGCTTCCGGACACGGCGCTCCACCAGGGCGGGTCACCGTACGTGAGCACTTTCGATCGTATGCCACCCGGTCGGCCGGTTTCCCCTCGCCGCCGCATGGGAAGAATTGGCAGTGTCGTCGATGAGCGGGCGGTCGGCCCGGGTGCACTTGTCACGACGCGCTGTCACCAGCCGACAGTGAGGAGGGACGCCCGCCACAGGGCCATACGGTGCTGCCTCGAGGACGCTCCGCACGGCTGAGCTTCGCGTCACGTGAAGCTCACACCTTCGGGCCGGAGTCACTTACCCTGCGGTATGTGCGTGCCATCCTCGTCGTGAACCCCCAAGCCACCTCGACCACCGCCGGTGGCCGTGACGTGCTGGCGCACGCACTGGCCAGCCAGGTGAAACTCGACGTGGTGGAGACCGACTACCGCGGCCACGCGATGGCCGTCGCCCGGTCCGCCGCCCGCGACGGGATCGACCTGGTGGTCGCCCACGGCGGCGACGGCACGGTCAACGAAGTGGTCAACGGGCTGCTCGCGGACTCCGACGGCGATCCGGCGAAGGTCGGCGGTGCCCCCATGCTCGGTGTCGTGCCGGGCGGCTCGGCGAACGTCTTCGCCCGGGCGCTGGGTATCGCGCACGATCCCGTGGAAGCGACCCATCAGCTCCTCAACGCCATCGAGAACGACCGGAGCCGCAAGGTCGGCCTCGGGATCGCCGACGGCCACTGGTTCACCTTCAACGCCGGCCTGGGCTGGGACGCCGACGTCGTCGGCCGCGTGGCCAAGCGACGGGGCAAACAGACCACCGCGGGGCTCTATCTGAGGGCCGCGGTGGCGTCGCATCTGCGGCCCCCGCTGGGCCGTCCGCCCCTGACGGTCCGGATCCCGGGTGAAGAGCCCACCGAAGTGCTGACCGCTTTCGTGTCGAACACCGATCCGTGGAGCTACCTGGGCAACCGTCCCGTCCACCTGAACCCGGACAGCTCGTTCGACACCGGATTGGGCCTTTTCGCGTTGAGCGGTCTGGGGTTGCCCACCGTGTTCAAGCATGTACGGCAGGCATTGCTCACTAAGAGCGATCAACGCGGGCGACGTCTCCTTCGTCACGATGACCTGCCGATGATCCGCATAGACGCTGCTGAACCGGTAAACTTCCAGGTGGACGGCGACCTCGTCGGCCAGCGGAAGAGGGTGGAGTTCTTCAGCGTCCCGGAAGCACTGACGGTAATCGTCTGACGACCGGACCGCTGATCGCCTGCGGCAAAGTACGAACTGCCGCTCATCGACGCAGAACCTCCGCTCACCGCATCGGCCTTCCCTTCGGAAGGCTGTTTCGGAACGAAACCGCAGGTCAGAAGCGTCGCTCGGCCGGGTGAGCTGACTCACCGATCTTCAGAAAACCCTTGTCGAAACGGGTGCTTCGTGAAAGCATTCACAAGCACCCAAAAAAACGACCGCCATGACGACTATGGCGCGGAGTACCGCGCCGTTATGAAGGAGCTCAGAAACATGGACTGGCGCCACGACGCGGCCTGCCGAGACGAGGACCCCGAGCTGTTCTTCCCCGTGGGAACCAGCGGTCCTGCTCTGTCGCAGGTAGCGCAGGCGAAGGCCGTGTGCCACCGCTGCACCGTCGCTTCCGACTGCTTGGCCTGGGCATTGGCCAGCGGGCAGGACGCAGGCGTTTGGGGCGGGATGAGCGAGGACGAGCGACGGGCCCTGAAGCGCCGTCGTACGCACATCGGCACGCGTACCTCCGCCTGAGTCTTTCGGACTCAGCACGCTTCATCGCATCACTCACAACTGAGCAAGACCCCAAGCTTCGGGAATATCCTGCGGCGCGATGGCTGTATGGCCGTGCGCCGTGAGGTGACACGTACCCGGCTTGAGCTTAACAAGCGAGGCCGACACGCCCTCACGGGGGTATGGCTTCAGCGGACTTTTCCCAAGTCCTCCCGCGGAACCGTTACAGGGCCGGCGCCACTTCTCTTCGGGCGCCGGCCCTAAAACGTGTCCGGATAAGACTGTCCCTTGTGGACGATCAAACGCGACAGTCCACTAGAGACGCCGGGACAGCGGAATCCTCAGCGCCGCTTCGGTTCCCAGCCGTCGCCCGCCGGTCTCGTCGGATTCCCCGCGCAGACCCCGGATCGACAGCGATCCGCGCAGCTCCGACTCCACCAGTGTCCGCACGATCTGGAGCCCGAGGCCGTCGCTGCGTTCCAGCGAGAACCCCGAGGGAAGCCCGCGCCCGTTGTCGCGGATGACGACGTCGAGCCAGCGGGCGGAGCGTTCCACCACCAGTTCGACCTTGCCCGGCCGCCCGTCGGGGAACGCGTGCTCGATGGCGTTCTGGACGAGTTCGGCCAGCACCATCACCAACGGCGTCGCGATCTCGGCGACGACGACACCGAACGAGCCGGTACGCGAGAGGCCGACCTGCGATTCCGCCGTCGCGACCTCACCGACCATCGGGAGGACGTTGTCGAGCAGCTTGTCGAGGTCGACCCGCTCGTCCACCGAGATGGACAGCGCCTCGTGCACCATCGCGATCGACGAGACCCGGCGCACGGACTCGCCGAGCGCGAGCCGCGCCTCCTCGCTGGAGGTCCGGCGCGACTGGAGCCGCAGCAGCGCGGCGACGGTCTGCAGGTTGTTCTTCACGCGGTGGTGGATCTCGCGGATGGTCGCGTCCTTGGACAGGAGGGCGCGGTCACGGCGCTTCACCTCGGTGACGTCGCGCACCAGCACCAGCGCACCCGCGGCCTGCCCGGCGGGACGCAGCGGTAGCGCACGGAACAGCACGACGGCACCGCGCCGGGAATCCGCCTCCGTCCGGCTGCTGGGCTTGCCGTCGAGCGCCTCGATGATCCGATGCGACACCTCGGTCGCGTCGAACGGGTCACGGATGAGCGACCTGGTCAGCGGCGCCAGGCGCTGCCCGACCAGATCGGACTCGTGCCCCATCCGGTGATACGCCGAAAGCCCGTTCGGGCTGGCGAAGACCACCGTGCCGGTCGGATCGAGGCGGATCAGGCCGTCGCCGACCCGCGGGCTGGTGTGCGTGTCCGTCTGGTTCCCCGGGCTGGGGAAGGTGCCGTCGACGATCATCTGGCACAGGTCGCCCGCGCTGCCGAGATACGCGATCTCGAGCGGGCTGGGCACCCGCGAGGCCGCCAGGTTGGTCTCGCGGCTGAGGACGGCGATCACCGTGCCGCCGAACACCACCGGGATGGCCTCGCGGCGCATCGGCAGGTCGCGGTACCAGTGCGGGTCCTCCTCGCGGCAGATCCGCACCTCGCGGCTCGCCTTGGCCAGCTGCGGATGCTCGTCCACGGTGAACCGGGAGCCGACGACGTCCTCCGGATGGGCCGTCGGCGCCGTCGTCGGGCGCGCGTGGGCGACGCACACGTAGTCGCCGCCGTCGGGTTGCAGTTCCTCCGAGACGGCGACCCACAGCAGGAAGTCGGCGAAGGACAGGTCGGCCAGCAGCTGCCATTCGGCGACCACGGTCTGGAGATGGTCCGCGGCTTCACCGGACAGGCCGGTGTTCTCCGCGAGCAGATCGGAAAGGGTGGACACGTCCCCATCCAAGCAGGGTGAGGGCCGCATGACACACTGGAGAGGTTGACCCTGGCCCAGCGGTGTCGTATCACCCCGCGAGGGCCACTCGGACGAGGAGTGAAACATGTCGAAGCGCGCCCGCAAGCGTCGCGACCGTAAGAAGAACGGCGCGAACCACGGCAAGAAGCCCAACTCCTGATCATTCGATCAGACGGCGAAGGCCCCCGCACCGATCGGTACGGGGGCCTTCGTGTGTCCTGAGCCGCTTATTCGAAGGTCTGCTCGATCTTGACCTCGGTGCGCTCGATGGTCAGCGAGCCCTTGGTCTGCACGGTCTGCCGGATCGAGGCCCGCAGCCGGGACTTGAGGTCGTCCGGCGCGTGGTCACCGCCGCACTTGCGGGCGAGGAGCTGCTTGATGTGCTCGTCGATGCCGTATTCCTCGAGGCACGGCGGGCAGTCCTCGATGTGCTTGCGCAGGGCGGCGTCGCGCTCGGCGCTGCACTCCTTGTCCAGCAGCAGGTAGATGTCGGCGAGGGCTTCCTCGCACCTGACCTTGTCGTCCGCGCCGGCGCAGTAGTCCTCGGTCATCGCCCCGCCACCTCCTGCTGTTTGCCCGAGCGGATGAAGCCCCGCTCGCGGGCGACGTCGGCGAGCAGGTCACGGAGCTGGGCGCGGCCGCGGTGCAGCCGGGACATCACGGTGCCGATGGGCGTGTCCATGATCTCGGCGATCTCCTTGTACGCGAAACCTTCGACATCGGCGAGGTAGACCGCGAGGCGGAACTCCTCGGGCAGCTTCTGCAGCGCTTCCTTGACGTCGGCGTCGGGAAGGTTGTCCATCGCCTCGACCTCGGCCGAGCGCAGCCCGCTGGAGGTGTGACTCTCCGCCTTGGCGATCTGCCAGTCGGTGATCTCCTCGGTGGGCTGCTGCACCGGCTGGCGCTGACGCTTGCGATAGCCGTTGATGTAGGTGTTCGTGAGGATGCGGTACATCCACGCCTTGAGGTTCGTGCCCGCCTTGAAGGACGCGAAGGCCGCGTACGCCTTCAGGTACGTCTCCTGGACGAGGTCCTCGGCGTCGGCGGGATTCCGGGTCATCCGCATGGCGGCCGAGTACAGCTGGTCGAGCAGGGGCATCGCGTCCCGCTCGAAGCGCTCGGCCCGCGCGGCCGCCTCTTCGGCGTCCGTGCCCGTGTCCGGCGCGGGATTCTGCGTGCTCGGCAAACCGTTCCCTTCCCGATCGGCGTCGATGCGCTTGTGCGCATGAGACGTCGTCGAGTTTACGCGGGGGCGGATCACCTGGCCGCCCGGCGTGCGCGGGATCAGGATTCGGGGAGCTTCCAGTGTGGTGGACACGTGCCTTTCAACAGTGCGGCCCGGCCGGGCATTCCCGGCACGCTCGTAGACTTCGCCCATGGCAGGCAAGGGAACCCCGGCGACGGCGCTGCTGGCGAAGCAGAAAGTGGCGCATGTTCTGCACGCCTACGACCACGATCCGCGGGCCGAGTCGTACGGCCTCGAAGCCGTCGAAGCGCTGGGGCTCGACCCCGCGCGCGTGTTCAAGACACTGGTCGCCGAGGTCGACGGGAAACTGACCGTCGGCGTGGTCCCGGTCACCGGCCAGCTGGATCTGAAGGCGCTGGCGGCCGCCGTGGGCGGGAAGAAGGCGAAGATGGCCGACCCCGCCGCCGCGCAGCGCGCGACGGGCTACGTGCTCGGCGGGATCTCGCCGCTCGGGCACCGGAGCAGGCTGCCGGTGGTGATCGACTCGTCGGCGGAGAAGTTCGAGACCGTGCACTGCTCGGCCGGGCGGCGCGGGCTGGAGGTCGAGCTCGCGCCCGGCGACCTGGTGAGGCTCACCGGCGCCGTGGTCGCCCCGATCGCGGGCTGACCTCACCCTCGCGAGGGAGAGGGATCGGTCCGCAGCGGGAAGATCACGCGGCCGCACCCGGGAATCGTCGTCGGCAGGCGAAAGACGACTCCTGGGAGCGACGAAATGACCGAGACCGTGCCCGACGTGCCGAGATGGGCGAACCTCGCCGCCCACGCGACGCTGCTGGTGACCTTGCCCTCCGGGCTGTGGCGGATCGCGATGGGTCTCGGCATCCCGGTCGGGTTCACCGCGCAAGGGCTGGTGGAGTTCGGGATCCCCGGCTGGGGCACGGCCTACGTCTTCGGGCTGAGCCTGCTCGCCGAAGCGCTCGCGTTCCTCACCCTCGGGCTCGTCCGGCCGTGGGGCGAGGTGTGGCCGCGCTGGTTCCCGGGGCTGCGCGGCCGCCGGATCCCGCCGCTCGCGGCGATCCTCCCGGCCGCCGCGGGCGCGCTCGCGCTGACCGGGCTGGGTGTCCAGGGACTGTTCGGCTGGGCGGAGGCCGGTTCCTCGATGGGTCCGGGGAGCTGGGAAGACTCGCCGGTCTACGGCGTCGTCATGGCGGCCTGTTACGCGCCGCTCCTACTCTGGGGCCCGCTGCTGGCGGCGGTCACCGTGCACTACGCCCGGCGGCGGCTCTCAGGTGAGCGGCCGCAGCACACGCTCCAGCCACTCGGCGGCCGCGCGTGACACGCCTTCGAGGTCGGCGCTGAGGTTGTGATCGCCCTTGAGCACCACGATCTCGTGATGCGGCCCCGCCTTGGGCAGGCCGAACGGGTCACGGTCGCCCTGCACCACCAGGGTCGGGACCTCGACGGCGTCGAGCTCACCCTGCCGGGATTTCTCCGGCTTCCCCGGCGGATGCTCGGGGAAGGCCAGGCAGAGCACCGCCACCGCCTGCCCCGTCGCGGCGGTCCGGCAGGCGACGCGGGCACCGGACGACCGGCCGCCGAACACGAGCGGCAGATCGTCGAAGCGCGCGGAGATCTCGTCGGCGACGGTGAGCCAGGCGGTGTCGAGCTGGGTGGCGGGAGCGGGCGCCCGGCGGCCGGCCACCCGGTACGGCTGCTCCACGAGCGCGACGTGGACACCGGCTGCCTGCGCCGCACGGGTGACCGCGACCAGGTCCTTCGCGCCGATCCCCCCGCCCGCGCCGTGGCCGAGCATCAGCACCGCGACGCCTTCCTCGGCACAGTGCAGTTCGGCCCGCGCGGGGCCGTAGGCGGTGTCGATCTCCAGCTTCGTCATGAGTTCGGCAGCTCGAAGAGCGGGCTTTCGGTGGCGGGTTCGACGCGGTCCACCAGCTCCGGGCCGTTGTTGCGGACGTTGTTGACCAGGCTGGACACCGGCCGCAGCTCGATCGTGTCGACCAGGTCCGCCGGAGGCGGGACGAGCAGGTCGGTGACGTCGGCGAGGTCCGGGTCGAGCCAGGTGTCCCACTTTTCGCGCGGCATCAGCAGCGGCATGCGGTGGTGGATGTCGGTCAGCCTGCCGACCGAGTCCGTGGTGATCACGGAGAAGGTGATCAGCGGGTCGGCGTCCTTGTCGTCCTTCGGCCGCCAGGTCTCCCAGATCCCGGCGAACGCGAGCGACTCGTCACCCGGTCCGGTCATGAAGAAGGGCTGCTTCTCCTTGCCGTCGCGCCGCCACTCGAACCAGCCGTCGGCGGGGACGAGGCACCGCCGCGCGGAAACCGCCTTCTTGAACGACGGCTTCTCCTTCGCGGTCTCGGCGCGCGTGTTGATCATCTTCGAGCCGACCCCCGGGTCCTTCGCCCAGAACGGGACCAGCCCCCAGCGCATCATCCGCAGCGACCGCACGGCGGGCTCGTCTTCGAGCACCGCGCCGTCCGCGTCACGCGGATGCCGCTGCACGACGGTGGGCACGACCTTGGTCGGCGCCACGTTGTGGTCGGTCCGGACCCGGCCCTCGGTCAGGTCCACCGCGGCGAACTCGTCGATCAGCGCCGCCGGGTCCTTGGTCGCGGCATAACGCCCGCACATGCGTAAACCTCCCTGATCGACAGCCATCGTTACACGCTGACGAGGCGTTGGCGAGCAGCATGGGATCATTGTCCCGCGGGATGCGAAGAGCAGGAGGCGGTTTGGCTGGCAAGGACTGGCGCAGGCTGGACGAATCCGACGTGCGGATCCGTCCCGGCAAGGGCACCAGGCCGCGCAGCAAACGCCGCCCCGAGCACGCGGACGCCTCCACCGCGATGGTCATCGGCAAGGACCGCGGCCGCTGGACCTGCGCGATCGACTCCGATCCGGACCGGGTCGTCACCGCGATGCGGGCCCGTGAGCTCGGCCGGGTCCCGGTCGTCGTCGGCGACACCGTCGGCATCGTCGGCGACGTGAGCGGCAAACCCGACACCCTCGCCCGCATCATCCGGGTGGACGAACGCTCCAGCGTGCTGCGCCGGACCGCGGACGACACCGACCCGTTCGAACGGGTGGTGGTCGCCAACGCCGAGCAGTTGCTGATCGTCACCGCGCTGGCCGATCCCCCGCCGCGCACCGGATTCATCGACCGCTGTCTCGTCGCCTGCTACGCGGGCGGCCTGGAGCCGGTCCTGTGCCTGACGAAGGCCGACCTCGCGAGCCCGGACGAACTCCTCGCCGGCTACGCGGGCCTCGACATCCCGGCCGTGGTCACCCGGCACGACGAACATCCGGAAGAGCTGACCGGACGGCTCAAGGGCAGGCTCACCGCGCTGGTCGGGCATTCCGGGGTCGGCAAGTCCACTTTGGTCAACCGGCTGGTGCCGGACGCCGGGCTGGCGACCGGTGTGGTCAGCGCGGTCGGCAAGGGCAGGCACACGTCCGTCGCGGCGGTCGCGCTCCCCCTCCCCGGCGGCGGCTGGGTGGTCGACACCCCCGGCGTCCGCTCGTTCGGGCTGGCGCACGTGACCGCCGACGACATCGTCCTGGCTTTCGAGGAATTCGCCGAGGCGGCCGAAGAGTGCCCCTCCGGCTGCGGGCACCTCGGGCCGCCTTCGGACCCGGACTGCGCGCTCGACGACGTGGTCACCGAAGGTCACGCGAGCGCGGAGCGGCTGACGTCGTTGCGGCGGCTTTTGGGGTCCCGTGCCGGGCACGACGACGAGCGGTAACTGATTCCGGGTCGTTCTTCAATGTCTCGAAGGAGCCCTTCAGGACACAGGGGGCCTTCACGCGCTTCCGGACCGTTCGGACGGTGGAAATTCACGCGATAGGCGCTACGGTAGTGGTACAGACCATTCACCCGAGGGAGTCCCATGCGTGCCACCGGATTCGCCGTCGTCTGTACCGCTCTCCTGCTGCTGGGCGGCTGTTCCGGCGAAGAGAAACCGCCGGTGAACGACGCGGCGCAACTGGCCTCGGCCGCCGCCGCGGGTACGCAGAAGGCCCGCTCGTCCAAGATCGCGCTCGAGACCACCGCCGACGACGGCCGCAAGGTCGTGGTCACCAGTTCCGGGCTCTACGAGGGACCGAACAGCAAGTTCTCCATGGTCGCCGAGGTCGCCGGGGAGAAACGGGACCTGATCTTCGCCGACGGCGTCCTCTACTACCACCTGTCGGACGCTCAGGTCCAGGAACTCAAGACCGGCAAGGAATGGGTCAAGATCACCGCCGACGGCAAGGACGCGCTCTCCGCGGCCAACGGCGCGCTGATGACGAACGTCGTCGAGACGATGGACCCGACCCGCACGATCGACCGGATCGCCAAAACGGGCAAGGTCACGAAGTCCGGGCAGGCCGATGTGAACGGCACGGCCGCCACGCATTACGTCCTCGATCTCGGTGGCGCCCCCGCCGAGGTGTGGCTGGACGCCGAGCAACGTCCGGTGCAGGTCAGCATCGGCAAGGCGACGGTGAAGTACGAAAGCTGGGCCTCCGACGTGGTGATCATCGCGCCGCCGCCCGAGGCGGTCGGCGACAGCCGCTGAGCCTTCCCCCGATCGGGGTGCGGACCGCGGCTGTGTTTCGCTTGGGCGCCCGCCTTTGAAAGCAGGTCCCTCATGCGGAGAACGGCCCTCGCCACCGTTGTGCTCGTATTCGGCGCGCTGCTCGGCGCGTGCGACGGCGGAGCCGTGGCGTTCGCCGATGCCCGCGCGCTCGCCGATGGGGCCACGTCCGCGATCGACGGCAAGGCCGCGAAGTTCGTCACCGAGGTCACCGCGGGCACGATGCGGTCGAAGAGCCAGGGAGAGGCGAAGGTCGTGGGGGCGGGCACCGCGCTGGCCATGACCACGGACTTCCTCGGCGAGCCCCTCGAACTCCGGCTCGTAGACAAGATCGTCTTCGCCAAGGTCCCGGAGGCCGCCCGCGAGGACGTCCCCGGCGGGAAGCCCTGGGTGAAGGTCTCCCCCGACGGCGCGGACCCGTTTTCGCAGGTCGCCGGCGGCAGCATCGATCAGCTGGCGAAGCAGAACGACCCCGCCCGCGCGTTCGGCCAGGTGCGGAAGGCGGGCACGCTCGTCGAATCCGGGCACACCGAACTCGACGGGGTGCCCGCCGAGCGCTACCGGCTGGACGTCGACATGGCCTCGCTGGGCGGTGATCTGCCCGCCGGGTTGTCGGCCGAGGCCCTCGGGGAGCTGCAGGGGAAGCTCGGGAAGATCCCCATGGAGATCTGGCTCGACGACGCCCACCGGCCGTTGCGGATCGTGCTCGACCTCGCGCCCGTCCTCGCCGCTTCGGGTGTCCCGGACAGCTCGATGGCCCGCATCGTCACCCGCTACAGCGAATGGGGCACGCAGGCCGACATCCAGGCGCCACCGCCGGAGGACATCGGGGAAATCCCGGCGGGCTGACCTGTCACGTTCCCCGCGCGCGTCTCGTCCCCCGGGTAGCGAGACAGGAGGAACGGACATGCGCGTGATGGTGATCGGGGCGACCGGGGTGCTGGGGCGCCCGCTGGTGCGGCGGCTGCTGGCCGAAGGCCACGAGGTGAGCGGGCTGGCCCGCGGGGCGGACCGGGTCGCGGCGGTGCGCGCGACCGGCGCGAAACCGGTGCCGGGTTCGCTGTTCGACGTCGATTCCCTGGCGGGCGCGCTGAACGGGCACGACGCCGTGGTCAACGTCGCCACCCGCATCCCGGACGCGCGCCGGGCGATGACGCTCTCCGGCTGGGCCGAGAACGACCGCGTGCGGATCACCGGCAGCCGGACCCTGGCGGACGCCGTGCGACGGGCCGGCGAGGTGGGAATCGTGGTGCAGGAAGGGATCTCGTTCGTCTACGCCGACGGCGGCGACCAGGAACTGGACGAGGACTCGCCCCTCGAGCTGCGCGGCAACATCGCGTCTTCGACGGTGGCGCACGCGAACATCGCGGAACTGGCGGACGAGGGCCGCACCGCGATCCGGCTGCGGATCGGGCTCCTGGTCGCCGGCGATCCGATGACCACGACGATGCTGGCGGCCGCGCGGCGCGGTTCGCCGCTGATCATCGGCCGCCGGACCGACTGGACCGCGGCGATCCATCCGGACGACGCGGCGGCGGGCGCGATCGCGGCGCTGCGGGCACCGAGCGGCGTCTACAACCTGGCCGCGGATCCGGTGCGGAAGCAGGAACTCGGCGAGGCGATGGCCGCCGCGGCCGGTGTCCGCCGTCCGCGCGCGCTGCCGAAGTGGCTGGCGAGCCGGCTGGGCCTGATGTCGGTGCTGGCGCGTTCGCAGCGCGTGGTCTCGACCAGGCTCACCGAGGCGACCGGCTGGCGACCCGAGCGCCCGGTGCCCGGGCCGTCCTGGTTCTGACGCGTTTCGGAGGGGGCTAGAGGAGTTCCAGCAGGAACGGGAGCTCCTGGGGCGCGTACCAGGCGAGTTCGTGGTCTTCGGCGTCGCCGAGGGTGAACTCCGCGTCCGGATCGCCGAGGTCGGCCTGGTCGATCACCGCGGCGGCGGCCTGGACGGACTCGGCCGCTTCGGCCGCGTCGACGTGGATCGCGGCGACGTCGGCGATTTTCACCGGCCCGGCCAGCCGGACGACGGCGGCGTCGAGATCCGGGCGCAGCGTGACCTCCTCGACGTCGGCCGAGATCACCACGCGCCGCGGCTCGGGCTTCTCCTCGGCCGCGATCAGCCGGAGCGACGCCCTCGCGGCGTCGAGCAGCGCGGCGTACTCCAGTTCTTCGTCGGATCCGCTGGCGTAGGACTCCCGCAGCGCCGGGGTCAGCGCGAATCCCGTGCCGCTCCGCGCCCGGAACTCGCCGGAGGTTTCGAGGTCACGGAGCATCGCGATCGTCGCCGGTAGATAGACCCTCACCAGTGCGCACCCTTCAGCTCTTCCAACGATTCCTCGATCATCCCGGCGAGCAGGTCCACATCGGACACGGCCTTGCGATCGCCGTTCAGTCCGAAGTAGACACCACCGTGATACGAGGTGACCCCGATCGCCAGCGCCTGATTGCGCACCAGCGGCATGACCGGGAACATCTCCACCATCTTCGCCTGTCCCGCGTAGAGCGGCACCTGCGGGCCCGGTGAGTTCGTGATCAGCACGTTGAAGATGCGGCCCGACATCGACCCGGCCGCCCGCGCGCCCAGCGAATGCAGCGTCGCCGGGGCGAACCCGCCGACCGTCAGCAGTCCCCGCGCGGCGACCGAACGGCCCGAGTCGAGGTGGTCGGCCATCGCGTGGCCGATGTGCTGCAACCGCAGGACCGCGTTCGGCTCCCCGACCGGGAGATCGACCAGATAGGCGTCGACCTGGTTCCCGACCAGTGCGGGCGTCGAGTATTCGGCCGTCTCGGCGTCACGGACGGCCATCGGCACCAGCGCGCGCACGGTGGTCGTCGCGGTCAGGTTCGAGCCGCGGGAGAGCAGCCATTCCCGCAGCGCGCCGGTGATCGCGGCGAGCACGACGTCGTTGACCGTGCCGCCGTGCGCGGCGCGGACCTCGCGGAAATCGTCGAGCCGCGTCCGGACCACGGCGAACATGCGGCCACCGGAGGTGCGGACGTTGAGCGGCCCGGACGGCGCCGGGCTCACCATGGTCTTCAACGCCGACGCGACGTCACCGACCGTTTCGGTGACCTTGCCCGCCATCGCGGTGGCGTCGTGGGCGATGGACCGGACGTTCTCCACCAGCTCCGTCGGCCGCTGCACGGTCTCGGCGACCGCGTCGAGGATCAGCTGGGTACGGCTCGGTTCCCGGCGGGGATGCCAGGTGTCGTCGAACGGTTCCGGCTCCTGCGGGGTGGCGTCGAGGATCAGCTGCCCGATCTCGATGGTGCCTATCCCGTCCACGACGGACTGATGCGTCTTGGTCACCAGCGCGACCCGGTCGCCCGCGAGCCCCTCGACGAAGTACGCCTCCCAGAGCGGCCTTCCCGGGTCGAGCCGCCTCGACATCAGCCGCGCCACGAGATCGAACAGCTGACCGTCGGAGCCCGGCTGTGGCAGCGCCGACCGGCGGACGTGGTAGTTCAGGTCGAAGTCGACGTCGTCGACCCACACCGGCCGGGCGAGGTGACCGGGCACCTCCAGCACCCGCTGCCGGTACCGCGGCAGGAAGGAGAGGCGCTGCCCGATCAGGTCCAGCAGCCGCTCGTAGGTGAAACCCTCGCGCGGGCGCTCGAAGATCGCCACGCCGCCGACGTGCATCGGGGTCGAGTGGTCTTCCACGTACAGGAACGAGGCGTCCAGCGCGGAGAGGCGGTCGGGCATGGGCCGATCCTTACATAGTGGGACACTCGCCGGTGTGGGTGATGAGTCGGTGATCTCGCCGAAGGACCGGTTCCTGACGGTGTACGGGCGCAAACCGGTGCTCGAGGCCTTGGACGACGCGGCGCTCGAGGTGGACAAGGTGATCCTCGCCGACACCGTGCGCGGGCCGAACGCCGCCGAGATCCAGCGTGCCGCCAAGGCCGCAGGAGTGCCGGTGCAGCGCGCGAGCGCGCATCGCGTCAAAGTGCTGGCGGGCAACGGCAAACAGGACCAAGGGGTGCTGGCCGACGTCGTCGCCCCGCGGATGCGCTCCCTGCACGCGGCCCTGTCCGACGGCAGGCCGCCGTCGCGGGTGCTGCTGCTCGACGGCATCACCACCCCGGCCAACGTCGGGATGATCCTGCGCACGGCGACCGCCGCCGGGCTGGACGGGGTCGTGGTGCCGCGGCGCGGAGTCGCCGCCCTCGATCCGATGGTGGTCAAGGCTTCGGCCGGGGTCGCGTTCCGCGCGCCGGTACTGCGATGCGGCAGCGCGCGCGAGGCGGCCGAAATGCTCACCGAAGCCGGCTACGGGATCTTCGCGCTGGGCGCTTCCGCCCGCAGTTCGGTATTCGACGTCGAGCTGCCGCAGCGCGCGGCCTTCGTACTGGGCGGGGAGACGAACGGCGTCGGCGCCGAGGTCGGCGAACTGGTGACGGAGTGGGTTTCGATCCCGATGCCGGGCGAGGTCGAGTCGCTGAACGTCTCGGCCGCCGCCGCGGTGCTGTCCTTCGAGCTGGTGCGCCGGGCTAAGGCTTCGGGAACAACGCGCTGAGCTCGGTCAGCGTCTCCTCGACCGACGTGTGGTGCACCCCCGCCATCCCGGCCGCCACCGCGGCGCGGACGTTGCGCGCGGCGTCGTCGACGAACACGCACCGGTCGGCGGGCAGGTCGAGCAGCCCCGCGGTCAGCAGGTAGACCTCGCGTTCGGGTTTGGCCACGCCGACCTCGCCGGAGAAGACGAGCGCGTCGAAGAACGGGCCGAGCGACCGCTTGGCCTCGTCCGACGCGCCGGGAGCGTTCGAGAGCAAGGCCGTTTTGATGCCGCGCGCCCTGGCCGCCCGCAGGTAGGCGTACAGCTCGTCCGCGCCGGCGTCCGTGAGCACCCCGACGTAGTCGACGACCAGCCCTTTCAGCACCGGCCCACCGTACACAAGCGATCACCGCCGGGTTCATCCTCTCGGGCGGTCCTTGTCGCGGCTTCGTCCGTCGCCCGCCCCTTAGTTGCTGGGCGCGGCCGGAGGGGCCGCGGAGGGGGACAACCTGATGAAGTCGTACGTACTGAGACGGCTCGAACCGTTCGAACCGCCGTACCGGGTCGCCGGCAGGCCGGAGAACCTGGTGCACCGAGCGGCGGTGCCGGACAACCAGCTCGTGCTGGACCTGCCGCTGTCCGGCGAAAAGATCGTGGAGGAACCACAGCCGCGGCCCGACACTCCCGACGGACAGCAGGTCGGCAGGCTGCTGACCACCATCCTCGAAGCCTGCGACGGGCGCCGTCCCGCGGTCCAGGTGCGGCCGATCCTCGACCCGGCGCTGCACAGCGCGTTGCTCGACAGCGGCCGGCGCCGTCCCTCGGGCGGCTACCGGCCGAAGTCGGTCCACCTGGGGCATCCGGCGGACGGCGTCGTCGAAGCCTGCGCGACCGTCGAACAGAACGGACGCTCCC
Organism: Amycolatopsis roodepoortensis; assembly: GCF_024628825.1. Lineage (NCBI taxonomy): Bacteria > Bacillati > Actinomycetota > Actinomycetes > Pseudonocardiales > Pseudonocardiaceae > Amycolatopsis > Amycolatopsis roodepoortensis. Next base: position 6,684,411 of record NZ_CP102415.1, on the reverse strand, counting down.
TCGCGCTGGCCGCCCGCTTCGAGCGGACACCGTCGGGCTGGGTGTGCACCCGCTTCCACCTGCTGAAGCCGCCGCGACGGGTTTCCGCGCTCGCGGCCTGATACGCGTGAGGGCCGCTGCGCGGGCGGGCGGCAGACGGCCGGGCGGCTCGCAGGTGTTGCGAAAGCCACTTTCGCAACGTTGAAGGTTGTGAAAGTGGGGCGGTTTCAATCGGTTGTTGCAAGTTGTGGTGGCTGATAGGGAGATCGGCATGCCAGGAGCCCGGTTGACGCGCGAGGAGCGGGAGAAGATCCAGAACGGTTTGGATCAAGGTTTGAGCCAGGACGCGGTGGCGAAGGTCTTGGGTAAGTCGCCCTCGACGATTTCACGAGAAGTACGCCGTGGTGGTGGACCGCGGTGTTCCAGGCCCGGTACCAAGGTCGATGGCCGGCCCCGCCGCTACCGGGCCGACCGAGCCCAGCGCCTGGCCGTCGAACGCGGCCGGCGCCCGAAAGCCCATCTGCTGGTCGGCACGTTGGCGGCGGTGGTGACCGGTCTGCTGCAAGCGGACTGGTCACCCCGGCTGATCTCCCTGATGTTGCCGAGGTTGTTCCCCGACGATCAGGCTATGCGGGTGAGTCACGAGACGATCTACCAGTCACTGTTCATCCAGACTCGTGGTGAACTCCGCAACGAACTCACCGAGCATCTGCGGTCGGGCCGGGACCAGCGCCGGTCACGCACCAGCACCTCCAGCCGCCGCAAGGGCCGGATCACCGGGATGACCCCGATCAGTGAACGCCCCGCCGAGGCCGCCGACCGGGCCGTGCCCGGTCACTGGGAAGGCGACCTGATCCTCGGCGCGGTCGGCCAGGGCGCGGTCATCACCCTGGTCGAACGCCACTCCCGATTCGTGTTGCTGGCCCCCCTGCCCGACACCCACAAGGCCGTCGAAGTCCGGGAACTGCTCACCAGCATGATCACCACCCTGCCCACCGAACTGAAACGGTCGCTGACCTGGGACCAAGGCAACGAAATGGCCCAGCACGCCCAATTCACCCTGGACACCGGACTACAGGTCTACTTCTGCAACCCCCACAGCCCCTGGGAACGCGGCAGCAACGAAAACACCAACGGCCTCCTACGCCACTACTGGCCCAAAGGCTCAGACCTACGCCACCTCACCCAAACCCACTGCGACGCCATCGCCCTACGCCTCAACACCCGACCACGCCCTACACTCGACCTCCTCACACCAGCACAAGCACTCGACAAAGCACTACTTGCAACAACCAGTTGAAACCGCCTGGCTTTCGCAACGTTGAAGGTTGTGAAAGTGGCTTTCGCAACACCCCGCGCCGCCGATCGGGCCCGACTGACGCCCGTGAAGCGCACGACGCGGCCTGAAGCGCGTGAAGGCCCCTTCCTTCGGCTGAGCCGAGGGAAGGGGCCTTCACGCGCTTTGGGGCCGTTAGCGGCGCGGGCCCTTCTTGCCCTTCTTCTGGGAGGCGCGCTGCGCGGCGCGACGCTCCCGGCGGGTCCCGCCCTGGTCACCACCGGCGCTGCCGGCACTGTCCGAATGCGACTCGACGCCGCCGTCCTCGGACGGGCCCGACATGGTCAGCCCGGACTGCGAACCACCACCGAGTCCCTTGCCCCGCAAGGCGGACGGCACGGACTGGGTGTCGGTCGCCGGGCCCTGCGGAGGCGTCGGGCGGGCGTGCCTGCCGTCGCCGCCGGCGGCCTGGCCGTTCCCGGAGCCGACACCGGCGGGCAGCGCGGACGCCGACTCCGGCGACGGCGTGGTGGGCTCGGCCTGCTCGACCTGGAGGTTGAACAGGAAGCCGACGGCCTCCTCCTTCAGCGACTCCAGCATCGCGCGGAACATGTCGTAGCCCTCGCGCTGGTACTCGATGACCGGGTCGCGCTGCGCCAGGGCGCGCATGCCGATGCCCTCCTTGAGATAGTCCATCTCGTAGAGGTGCTCACGCCACTTGCGGTCGAGCACGGTGAGCATCACCTGGCGCTCCAGGCTGCGCATCGCGCCTTCGCCGACCTTCGCGTCGATCTCGGCCTCGCGCTCGTCGTACGCGCGGTGAGCGTCTTCGAGCAGCGCCTCACGCAGCTTGTCGGCGTCGAGGTCGTCGTCCTCGGTGAGCTCTTCCCAGGTGACCTTGACCGGGTACAGCTGCTTCAGCGCCGTCCACAGCTTCTCGTGGTCCCAGTCCTCGGCGTAGCCCGTGGCGGTCTCTTCGGTGACGTACGCGTTGATGACGTCGACCAGCATGTGCTCGATCTGCTCGCGCAGATCCTCGCCTTCGAGGACGCGCAGGCGCTCGGCGTAGATCACCTTGCGCTGCTCGTTCATGACCTCGTCGTACTTGAGGACGTTCTTGCGGATCTCCATGTTCTGCTGCTCGACCTGCGTCTGAGCGCTCTTGATCGCCTTGGAGACCATCTTGTGCTCGATCGGCACGTCGTCCGGCAGCCGCATGGTGGTCATGACCCGCTCGACCATCGTGGCGTTGAAGCGGCGCATGAGCTCGTCACCGAGCGACAGGTAGAACCGGGACTCGCCGGGGTCGCCCTGACGGCCGGAACGACCGCGGAGCTGGTTGTCGATGCGGCGCGACTCGTGCCGCTCCGTGCCGAGCACGTACAGCCCGCCCGCCTCGCGGACCTCCTCGGCCTCGGCCTTGGTCTCCGCCTGGATCTCCTCGAGCACCTTCGGCCAGGCGGCCTCGTACTCCTCGGAGTGCTCCACCGGGTCGAGACCGCGGTCGCGCAGCACCTCGTCGGCGATGATGTCCGGGTTGCCGCCGAGCACGATGTCGGTACCGCGGCCCGCCATGTTGGTGGCGACCGTGACCGCGCCCTTGCGCCCGGCGCGGGCGACGATCAGGGCCTCCCGGTCGTGGTGCTTGGCGTTGAGGACCTCGTGCGGGACACCCAGCTTGAGCAGCAGCTTCGACAGGTGCTCGGACTTCTCGACACTCGTGGTGCCGACCAGCACCGGCTGGCCCTTCTCGTGCCGCTCGGCGATGTCCTCGGCGACGGCCTCGAACTTGGCCTGCTCGGTCTTGTAGATCAGGTCGGCCTGGTCGGCGCGGACCATCGGCTTGTTGGTCGGGATCGGCACCACACCCAGCTTGTAGGTCTGGTGGAACTCGGCCGCCTCGGTCTCGGCGGTACCGGTCATCCCCGACAGCTTGTCGTAGAGCCGGAAGTAGTTCTGCAGCGTGATCGTGGCGAGCGTCTGGTTCTCGGCCTTGATCTCGACGCCTTCCTTGGCCTCGATCGCCTGGTGCATGCCCTCGTTGTAGCGGCGGCCGTGCAGGATGCGGCCGGTGAACTCGTCGACGATGAGGACTTCGCCGTCACGGACGATGTAGTCCTTGTCGCGCTTGTAGAGCTCCTTGACCTTCAGCGCGTTGTTCAGGTAGCCGACCAGCGGCGTGTTCGCGGCCTCGTAGAGGTTGTCGATGCCGAGCTGGTCCTCGACGAACGCGACACCCTTCTCGGTGACACCGACGGTGCGCTTGCGGATGTCCACCTCGTAGTGGATGTCCGGCTTCATCAGCGGCGTCATCCGCGCGAACTCGATGTACCAGCGCGAGGACTGGTCGGCCGGGCCGGAGATGATCAGCGGCGTCCTGGCCTCGTCGATGAGGATGGAGTCCACCTCGTCGACGATCGCGAAGTTGTGGCCGCGCTGCACGCAGTCTTCGAGGCTCCACGCCATGTTGTCGCGGAGGTAGTCGAAGCCGAACTCGTTGTTCGTGCCGTGCGTGATGTCGGCGGCGTACTGCTGGCGGCGGACCTCGGGCGTCTGGTCGGCCAGGATGACCCCGACCTCGAGGCCGAGGAAGCGGTGGATGCGGCCCATCCACTCGGCGTCACGTTTGGCGAGGTAGTCGTTCACCGTGATGACGTGCACACCCTTGCCGGAAACGGCGTTCAGGTACGCGGGGAGGACCTGGGTCAGGGTCTTGCCCTCACCGGTCTTCATCTCGGAGACCTGGCCGAGGTGCAGCGCGGCGCCGCCCATGAGCTGGACGTCGTAGGGCCGCTGGCCGAGCACTCGCCAAGCCGCCTCCCTCGCCACCGCGAAGGCCTCCGGCAGGAGGTCGTCGAGGGACTCGCCGTCCGCGTGCCGTTTACGGAACTCGTCGGTCTTGGCCCGCAGCGCGGAGTCCGAAAGTTCCTTGACGTCGTCTTCGAGGGTGTTGATGTGATCGGCGATGTGTCGCAGCCGCTTCACCATTTTGCCCTCGCCCGCGCGGAGCAGGCGGTTCAGCACCATCCGGTCGACCTCACTAGCTGATTGTGATCGCACCCGAGCCGGTCCCGGGCAATCTCGTACGCGGCGGTGCCTGGTAACGCACCACCGTCCGCCCCCATCGTAGGGAACACCTCGGTGTTCGCGCACGCACCGTCGGTCGGTACCTGACGGGACGAGGCCGCGTCCCGCCTGTTCCGGACATGACGGCGGCCCGCACGGGACGCGTGCGGGCCGCCGTCTGGACGCAGGGCCGGCTAGCTCAGCCGGATGACGCCGTAGTCGAAGCCTCGCCTCCGGTAGACGACGCTCGGGCATCCGGCGTCGGAGTCGTTGAACAGGTAGAAGTCGTGACCGACCAGTTCCATCTCGTAGAGAGCCTGGTCGACCGTCATGGGCTCCGCGTCGTGTTTCTTCTCGCGGACGACGCGACCGGGCTGGTGTTCGGTCACCCCGTCATCCCAGCGCTGCTGGGGCATCTCGAAGTCACCGCTCTCGACAGCGAAACCGTTGGCCATGGGTTCGGCCTCAGGCGCTTCGAGCACAGCGGTACCCGCCAGATGTCGGGTGTCGGTGGTCGTTCCACCGGCGGCCGCCATCGAAGTCGCCTCGGCGACGGATTCCGGGCGGCTGCGGCCGTAGTGCACGCGCCGGCGGTCGTGTGTCTTCCGCAACCTGTTTTCGAGCTTGTTCAGTGCGGAATCCAGCGCTGCGTAGAAGTCGCCGGCACACGCTTCGGCGCGTACGGCGGGGCCGCGGCCCTTACCGGTGATTTCGACGCGCTGGCAGTTCTTCGACTGCCGGCGATTGGGCTCGTGGAAGAGCTCCACGTCGTAACGGATGACCTTCTTGTCGTAGCGCTCTAGCCGGGCCAGCTTTTCGCTGACGAGTGCCCGATAGTGGTCGGGCACCTCCACGTTGCGGCCCTTAACGACGATGTCCATACACGACCTCCCTCGCTGAAATGACTGCGAGCTGTAGATGTGTTCACTAGGGCGCCGGTAATGCGGGGACGAAGCCCGGATCGCGGGCGGTGAGGGAACTCGGCATACGGCCACGACGTCTCGTGTCGGATGTCCGAGCGCGGACTCAGCGCGGCTCCGGCGCCAGGGACATGGGCTGGTCACCTCCCTGCCTGCCGGGATTGCTGATAGCGCTGCACGTTAGCTGCATCACGCCGCGAGCAACAGCCCCCGAGCCGGGGGATATCAGGACGTGAGACCTCGTCACCGCACGCGACGAAGACCGTGCGGCCAGCGGGACAATCCGGCCTGTCGGGCGTCGCCCCCGTGATTTCTTTTCACGCGGACGGCGCAAGCCTTCGGACAGGAAAATGCGGAGGGTGCCTAGGGTGCCGAGCCCGGGGGAATCCGCCGCCACCCCGGTGGAGTGGCGGGCCGTCGGAGTGTTCCCCAGAAGGTCCCTCATATCCCGTCAACGCCCTTGTACCCATTCCCGTTCCCGATCATTCATCACTCTTGTAGGTGACAGCCCGATCACCCGGCGGCGGCCAGCGCCACCACCGCCGAAACATGAATTCCGTTTATGTCCAAAAATCGCGTACAAGCGGCGGCGGTCGCTCCGGTTGTGATGACGTCGTCAAGGAGAACGACCTTCTCCCGGCAGGCTCCCGGAGCCAGGCGGATCCGGCCGTCGAGGTTCGCCGACCGCTGGGCCCGGGTGAGTCCCACGGCGTCGCGAACACCGGACCTCAGCCTGAGGACCGGCGCCACTGTCGCGGCTTTTCCCTTGCCTCTCAGTGCTTTCACGCATTCTTCGGCGACGCGCCGGACGTGCGGTCCGCCTCGGACACGCGAGGCGGACCGTCGCGAAGGGACGGGGACGAGGCAAGGTTCCGGCTCTGGATCGGGCAGCTGACCGAGGGCTTCGGCGACCGCACGCCCGAAGGAAGGGGCGAGGTCGCGGCGGCCGCGTTCCTTGTAGGCGAGGATCAGGCGACGGGCGTCGTCGGCATAGGGGGCCAGGGCGTACACGGGCACGAGACCGGCCGTCGGGCCGCGGATGATCTCGCTGAGCGAACCCCAAGCGGTCTGACAGGTGGCGCAGCAGGGCGCGCCCGGCACTCCGCAGGACGCGCAGCGGGCGGGGATGAGGAGATCCAGGAGTGGGGACATGCGGCGAGTGTCGGCGGGGGCTCCGACAGTTCCGGGTCGCGTCGTGTCGTGAGAGGTCCGGTTTGGACCCTTTTCGTCCTAAGGGGACCGGTCATGACCGGAAGTCGTTGAAAAAGCCAATCGAGGAGAAGGACGCTTCGCGGCTTCGCGTCGCTTTGGCGCGCGGAGCTCGGTCCGTGAAGGCCTCCTTGCCTACCCTCGAGGTAGCGAAGGAGGCCTTCACGGACATCCAGTGCCCCGAACCGCTTGCTAGCGCCGCTAGGAAAGCTAGCGGTACTAAAGGTCCCTTGCTCCCGCCGAGGAGCGTTGCGCGTCGCGAAAGCCACTTTCGGGACATCAGAGGTCGCGAAAGTGGCTTTCGCGACGCGCGGGCCCCTGGAATACCGCGAAGAGACGTCCTCCCTGCCAAGTACATGAAGGACCCCTTCCTTGCGTGAGGCGCAAGGAAGGGGTCCTTCATGTACTTCAGCCCGGGTAGAACGGGTCCGCGTCGGTGACGGTGTGCGCCTGCGGCCGCCAGACCTCCCCCAGCTCGGAGGCGACCCACAGCCCGCCCGCGTCCGCGACCAGGTTCTGCCTGCTCGGCGCCGCGGTGACGCCGTGCACCGGCGGGGTCAGGTTCGAGCTGTTGAACGCGTCCATCCGCTGCCCGTCCAGCGGCACCTTCACCACCGGCAGCGAGGTCGACGACGTCGCGGCGATCAGGTGGTCCTGGGTCGCCCAGTCGACGTCGACGACGTCCTTGAGGTCGCGTTCCTGCAGTTTCCGCGGCGCCCGCAGGGCCACCGAGTCCGCCGTCCGCACGATCGAGGCGACCACCAGCTGCCCGTTGACCACCGCGGCCAGCCGCGACCCGTCACGCGAGAGGCGCATTTCGGTGATCTGGCCGAGGCTGGTGAGCATGGTCGCGTCGACGCCGGCCTTCACCCAGCGGCCGTCCGCGGCCAGGGTGACCCTGGCGACGGTGTTGTGGTCGACGACCGTCCAGACCTCGCCGGAGACCCCGCCGCCCCGGGCGACCGGCCGCCAGGTGGGACGGCTCAGGCTGCCGCCGAACAGGTCCACCGAGGCGAGGTCGTGCCCCAGGTCGCCGACCCGGAGCCACTGCCTGCCGTCGCGTTCTTCGACCACCGCGAGCCGTTTCCCGTCGACGGACTGCGCGGCGCTGACGACCTTGTAGCCGCCGTTCCCCGCGGGCCCGCCGACCGGCTGCCCGTCTTCGAGCGACCGGACCCGGCCGTTCACGGTCATCAGGCCCCGCAGTTCCGAGTTGGGCGCGATGTCCACGTTGTAGTTGGGCAGTTCGCTGGAACGCCAGTATTCGTGGTCCGGCACCAGCGCGGTGCCGTCGGCCAGCAGCCGGATCCGGCTCAGCGTCACCGTCTGCAGCGAGAGGACGATCTGCGCGGCGATCAGGTTCCGGTCCGCGAGGCTGGCCCCGCCGACACCGGTCAGGTTGATGTCCAGTGTGCCGTCGTCCGTGCTGCGGACGTTGCTTTCGGTGGTGACCTGGTCGCCGAGCAGGTCCTTGACCGCGCCCTTCAGCCCTTCCGACGGTCCCTGCAGCACCAGGTCCATCACTCGGCCGGGCAATCCGGCCTGCGGTTTCGCCGCGACGTAGCGGAGGTCGGGGACGAAGGCCCCGGAGTCGGGCGAGTAGAAGCTGATCGGCACGCGGAAGTAGTTGAGTGCGAAATCCTCGTCGGTGACGGCGAGTTCCTGCGGCGGGTCGACGATGCGCCACTGGCCGTTCGGTTGCTTCCGCAGCTTGAACTGCTGCGAGTACTCGGCCTTCACCGGGATGAACGCGCTGTCGGGGCTCAGGTTGCCGAGTTTGAACCCGCGGACGTTCACCACCTGCTCGTCCGGGTTCGGAGAAGACGACGAAGTGTCGTAAACCGTGCCGAAGGTGTCGTCGATGATCGTCAGCCCCTGCGAGGGCTTCCAGTTACGCCGGGCCTCCTCGTCGAGGTACACCCGCGCGTTGGCGTTCGCCGTGCCCGGTGTCGCGGAGTTGCGGATGAACTGACGGGTGACGGTCAGCGGGTCGAGCCCGGCCACCGGCTCGGCGACGTCCGCGGGCACCTGCCCGGGTTTGTCCCCGGAGACGACGGCGGGCTGGGATTCGAGCGGGATGTTCGCGCAGCCCGCGAGCAGCAGCAACGCCGCGAGCAGGGGCAGGAGCCGTTTCACCGGCCGACCTCCTCTGGCTCGGCGAGGATCGCGTCGGGTGCGGGGCGGACTTCGAGCAGTCCGGACGAGCCGTGTGGTTCGGCGGACGTGTGATCGGGCGGTGGCAGGACCAGCGGGCTCTCCCCCATCGGCGTGTCCTGCCGCCGCGGCAGCACGAGCCGGAAACAGGCGCCGTGGCCGGTCTCGCCCCACGCGTCGAGCACGCCGCCGTGCAACCGGGCGTCCTCCTGGCTGATCGCGAGGCCGAGCCCGGTGCCGCCGGTCCGTCGGTTACGGGACGGGTCGGCGCGCCAGAACCGGTTGAACACCAGTTCCGCTTCGCCCGGCCGCAGCCCGACACCGTGGTCCCGGACGGTGATGGCGACGGCGGTCTCGTTGACCGCGAGGGTCAGCACCACCGGGTTCCCCTCACTGTGGTCCACCGCGTTGGCCAGCAGGTTGCGCAGGATCCGCTCGACGCGGCGCGCGTCGACCTCGGCGTGCGCCTCTTCCTCCGGCAGGACCAGTTCGACCGAGCTGCCCGCGTTGCCGGCGATCACCCGCACCTGCTCGACGGCCCTGGTCGCGATCGGCCGGACGTCGATCAGCTCGGCGGAGAGTTCCTCGACGCCCGCGTCGAGCCTGCTGATCTCCAGCAGGTCGCCGAGCAGGGCCTCGAACCGGTCGAGCTCGTCGACCAGCAGTTCGGTGGAGCGCGCGAGCCCGGCCGGGAACTGCTCGCGCGACGCGTGCAGCACGTCGGCGGCCATCCGGACGGTGGTCAGCGGGGTGCGCAGCTCGTGTGAGACGTCGGAGGTGAAGCGGCGTTGCAGGCCACCGAACTCCTCCAGCTGGCGGATCTGCCGCTGGATGCTCGCGGCCATCTCGTTGTAGGACACGGCGAGTTTGGCCAGGTCGTCCTCGCCGAGCACGGCGAGGCGCTGGTCGAGGTCTCCGCCCGCGAACTGCTCGGCCGCCGCGGCGGCCTGCCGGACCGGCCGGACGACCTGCCTGGTGACCAGGTTCGTGATCCCGGCCAGCAGGAGCAACAGGACGAGACCGCCGACGAGCAGCGTGTTCTGCACGGTCGAGACGGTGTTCTGCTCGCTGGTGAGCGGGTACAGCAGGTAGAGCTGGAGCGGGTTGATCATCGTGCTCACCGGCGCGCCGACGATCAGGTACGTCGTCTTGCCGCCGTCGGCTTCGGTGACCGTGTGGATCAGGAAGCTGACCTGCTCGGTCTCCACGAACTGGCGCAGCCGCTCCGGCACCTTGTCATAGGGCCCGGCGAACACCGGCTTGTTCGACTGGTCACGGCCACCCGCGGCCAGCACCGGCTCGAAGGTGCCCGCGGCCGATCCGGCGCTGTCCTGCGAAGTCGTCGTGCTGGTGATCTTCTTCAGCGCGTTCTTCATCCGCGCGGTCAGCGCTTCGGGGCTTTCGGTGCCGACGCCGATCAGTTCACCGGCCGCGGTCTCGACGACCGCCCTCGTCTGCGCGATGGCCGCGTTCTGCTTGGTCTCCAGCAGCCGTTCGGTGATCTGGTTCTGCAGCACCATGCCCAGCACGAACACCACGGCCGACGACAGCGCCAGTGTGGACACCGTGACCCGGAACTGCAGCGAATGCCGCCACAGTTCGTTGAACGAGACGACCTTGCGGCGCACGAAAACCACGATGCGCCGGAAGTGGCGCATCGTGGTCTGGGCGAGCCTTCGCAAGCGTCCGTTCATGGGGTGATCACGGCGGGCCGGCCTTGTACCCGACACCGCGAACGGTCAACACCACCTCGGGGTGTTCCGGGTCCTTCTCCACCTTCGAACGCAGCCGCTGGACGTGCACGTTCACCAGCCGGGTGTCGGCGGCGTGGCGGTATCCCCACACCTGCTCGAGGAGCACCTCGCGGGTGAACACCTGACGCGGTTTGCGGGCGAGCGCGACCAGCAGGTCGAACTCGAGCGGGGTCAGCGGGATGGCCTTCCCCTCGCGCGTCACCTCGTGGCCGGGGACGTCGATCGCGAGGTCGCCGATCGTCAGCGACTCGGCGGGCTCGGCCTCGGTGCGGCGCATCCTGGCGCGGACGCGGGCCACGAGCTCCTTCGGTTTGAAGGGCTTGACCACGTAGTCGTCGGCCCCCGACTCGAGCCCGAGGACGATGTCCACGGTGTCGCTCTTGGCGGTGAGCATCACGATCGGCACGCCGGACTCGGCCCGGATCGCCTTGCAGACGTCGATGCCGTTCATCCCGGGCAGCATGAGGTCGAGGAGGACCAGATCCGGTTTCAGCTCACGAAGCGCGGGCAGCGCCCGTGAGCCGTCGGCCACGACGGCTGTGTCGAACCCCTCCCCACGCAGCACGATGGTGAGCATCTCCGCGAGAGCAGGGTCGTCGTCGACGACCAGAACACGTGCCTTCATAAACCTATGTTCGCACTAGTTTCCCCGCGCGAGCGCGCGACCCGGCGATGTGACCACCAGAAAGATCATCGAATCGGGCAAATTGCTCCATCCGAGTAGGGTCTTCGGGCCCTGGAGCCTGTTGGCGGAGCTGGGGATGTACTCGGAAACCGGCCGACGCGTGCCGGCAGGCCAGGCGGCATCCTGCCGACGTCGATCGCGGACGCGGGTTCACCATCAGACGCTAGAGAGCACGCCGGAGCCTGGTGAACGGCCTCGGGGAGTCGATCGCGAACACCCCGGTCAGGACGTCGCCGCGGTGATAGGTCGCGACGAACCGCTTCGCAGCCATGTCACCTTCGGCGATCCGCACGTCTTCCGTGGCCACTCCGGCGAATTGGAGCCGCCGACCGTACTGATCGGACCAAAAGTAACCGTGTCGTGCGAAATGCGTGACGGTCGAGCCGGCGAGCAGATTCGCGACCGCGACGCCCGGCTGTTCCGTGGCCGCCGTCCAATGCTCGGCGCGGACCCTCCTGCCGCGCAGGGGGCAGCGGTACCGCGCGACGTCACCCACCGCGACCACTCGGGGATTCGCTGTGACACAGCCGGAATCGACCAGCACCCCGCCGTCGACGGCGAGCCCGGATCCGGTCAGCCATTCGGTAGCCGGCCGTGCTCCCACTCCGACCACGACGAGATCGGCGGGGAGTTCGCGGCCGTCGGCGAGCCGCACACCGGTGACCCGGCCGCCACCGGCGAACCCGGCGACGGGGACGCCCGCGATCAGGCGGACGTCGTTCTCGGTGTGCAGTTCCCCGCACACCGCGCCCATCCGCGCGCCGAGGACGCCGGCGAGCGGCACGGGCATCGCCTCGACCACGGTGACCTCGTGCCCGAGCAGGCGGCACGCGGACGCGACCTCCGCGCCGATGAATCCCGCGCCGATGACGACGACCGAGGAAGGCCCGGCGGCGAGAGCGCGTTTCAGCGCGACCGCGTCGTCGAGCGTCCGCAGAGTGTGAACGCCGGACAGATTCGTTGCCGCATCGAGGGTTCTGGCCACCGCGCCGGTCGCGAGGACGTAACCGTCGGCGGCGATCGTGGTGCCATCGCCGAGCGTCACGCCCTCGCGGCCGAACTTTTCGGCGCGGACACCGAGGTGCCATTCCGCGTCCAGCGCGTCGAGATCGTCCCGCCCGGCGAGCGCGACGTCTTCGGCGGAAACCTTGCCCAGCAAGAAATCCTTCGACAGGGGCGGCCGGTCGTACGGCGGTTCGGCGCCGATCATCACCAGCCGCCCGTCGAAACCGCGACCGCGTAACTCCTGCGCCGCGCGAAGCCCGGCGAGGGAGGTGCCGACGACGGCGACCGTTCTCAAGCCACTTCCCGGCGCGCCTCGGTGTCCACATAGATCACGCCGTCCGCGATCACCACGGGATACGTACGCACGGGGTTCTTGGCGGGCAGGCAGTCCGGGGCGCCGGTCCGCAGGTCGAATCGCGCGGCGTGCAACGGGCATTCGACGTAGCAGCCCTCGATCCAGCCGTCCGCGAGTGACGCGTCCTGATGGCTGCACGTGTCGTCGAGGGCGTAATAGGCGCCCTCGGAATGGAAGACCGAGACCGGAACGGGGCCCGGCAGGCGGAGGGCTTCGCCTTCGGGCAGTTCGGAGACGGAGCAGGCACGGATCATCGGGGCCTCCGGGGAAAGGACCGACGGTTTGTTGATGTTGCGTATTACGAGACGGGACGTGCTCTGCGCAACAATCACCCCGGAGGGGCCGGTACGTCAAGGGATTCGCCCACTCAGCCGAGCGGATCCGGGCGAAACGGCTACTGTTGCGTCATGCGGAACCAGGACGCGGGGAACGCAACGCCCAGTCAGGTGCAGTCCGTCGACCGTGCGATCAGCGTGCTGGAACTGCTGGCGCGCAACGGGGAAACCGGTATCACCGAGATCGCGGGCGAGCTCGGCGTGCACAAGTCGACGGCGTCACGCCTGCTGAGTGTCCTGGAGAACCGCGGCCTCGTCGAGCAGCTCGGCGAACGCGGGAAATACGCGATCGGCTTCGGCGTCGTCCGGCTCGCCGGCGCCGCCACCGGCCGGATGGACCTGGCGAAACTGGGCAGGCGGACCTGTCAGGGCCTGGCGGAGACGCTCGGCGAGACGGTCAACATCGCGATCGCCGACGACGGCGTCGCGATCAACGTCAGCCAGGCCCGCGGCTCGGCCGCGATCACCACGCAGAACTGGACCGGTCAGCGCACTCCCCTGCACGCGACGTCCAGCGGGAAGGTGCTGCTCGCGTATATGGGCGACGTCGAGCGCAAACGTTTGCTCCGGCGGAAGCTCGAACGGTTCACCCCGCGGACCACGGTCGATCCCGACGAGCTGGCCGCCGAGCTGGAGCGGGTCGCCGAGGACGGGTACGCGGCCTGCTTCGAGGAGCTGGAGCTGGGGATGCACGCGGTCGCGGTGCCGGTGCACGGCCCCGGCGGCGACGTCGTCGCGGCGATGAGCGCTTCCGGCCCGTCGTACCGGCTTTCGAAGCAGCGGGTGCGGCAGATCGTGCGGCCGCTGACCGAGGCGTCGGCTGATCTTTCGGCACAGCTGGGGTACTTCACCGAGTGAAGAGGCCGACCTTTTCGGGCTCTTGACAGCGCGCCCGCACGTGCCGCACTTTGTTGCTGAAGACGGAACAACGTGCCTCATCCGCAACAGCGCCTGTCACCCCGATGCCCGGGTGTCCTTTGTGGACTCTCCAGGGCAGGCAGGAGGTACCCCGAACCATGCCCCCAGGACCCCGCGTCGTCGTGATCGGCGCCGGCATCGTCGGCTGCGCGCTCGCCGACGAACTCACCGAACGAGGCTGGACCGACCTCACCGTGCTGGACCAGGGCGACCTGTTCACCACCGGCGGGTCGAGTTCGCATGCCCCCGGTCTGGTCTTCCAGACCAACTCCTGCCGCACGATGACCGAGTTCGCCCGGTACACCGTCGCGAAGTACGGCGCACTCGACCTCGACGGGAACCCGTGTTTCCGGCCCGTCGGCGGGCTGGAGGTGGCCACGACGCCGGAGCGCCTCGCCGATCTCAAGCGGCGGCACGGCTGGGCCACCGCGTCCGGCGTCGAGAGCAGGCTCGTCGAGCCGGACGAATGCGCCGCGCTGCATCCGCTGCTCGATCCGGCCAAGGTGCTCGGCGGATTCCACATCCCCTCCGACGGCCTGGCCAAACCCCTGCGCGCCGCCGAGGCGCAGGCCCGCCGCGCGATCGGTCGCGGCGCGAAGTTCCTCGCGCGCCAGAAGGTCGTCGGCATCGACCGGTCGGGTGGCCGCGTCACCGGCGTCACCACCGAGACGGGGAGTTTCCGCGCGGACATCGTGCTCTCGTGCGCCGGGATGTGGGGACCGCTGCTCGGCGAACTGGTGGACCTCGCGATCCCGCTGGTCCCGATGGCGCACCAGTACGCGCGCACCAGCCCGCTGCCGTCTCTCGCCGGCGTCACCGAGGAGGCCACCCGGCCGATCCTGCGGCACCAGGACGCCGACCTCTACTTCCGCGAGCACGTCGACCGGATCGGCATCGGCGCGTACGGGCACCGGCCGATGCCGTTGCCTCCCCACGAGATCGGCACCGGCGAGGGGATGCCGTCGGAACTCGCGTTCACCCCCGCGGATTTCGAGCCGTCCTGGGCCGCCGCCGTCGACCTGCTGCCGTCACTGGGCGACACCAAGGTCGAGGAAGGCATCAACGGCCTGTTCTCCTTCACCCCGGACGGCATGCCGTTGCTGGGCGAACACCCGGAGCTCGACGGATTCTGGGTCGCCGAAGCCGTGTGGATCACGCATTCGGCCGGGGTCGCGCGAGCCATGGCGCGATGGCTCGTCGACGGGCAGCCCGGCGTGGATCTGCACGGCTGCGACCTCGCCCGCTTCGAGCGGGTGCAGCTCTCCCCGGAGTACGTCATGGCACGCAGCTGCCAGAGCTTCGCCGAGGTCTACGACGTCGTCCATCCCTTGCAGCCCATGGAAGAACCGCGGCCACTGCGCACGAGTCCCTTCTACGAAAGGCAGCAGGAGCTCGGCGCGTTCTTCCTCGAAGCGAGCGGCTGGGAACGTCCGCACTGGTACGAGGCGAACGCGGACCTCCCGGAGGTCGGCCTCGTCCCGGAGCGCAACGACTGGGCAGCGCGGTACTGGTCGCCGATCGGCGGTGCCGAAGCGCTGGTCGCGCGGCAACGGGTCGCGATGTTCGACATGACGTCGCTGAAACGGGTGGAGGTCACCGGCCCCGGCGCCTTGCCGTTCCTGCAGACGATGACCACGAACCAGCTCGACAAGAAGCCCGGTTCGGTCACCTACACGCTCTTGCTCGACGAGGACGGCGGGGTGCGCAGCGACTTGACGGTCGCCCGGCTCGGCGCCGAAAGGTTCCAGGTCGGCGTCAACAGCGCCATCGACATCGACTGGCTGCGGCGGCATCTCCCCGGCGACGGCGCCGCCCAGATCCACGAGACGACTCCGGGAACCTGCTGCATCGGGCTCTGGGGGCCGCTCGCCAGGGCGGTGCTGCAGCCACTGTCCACAACGGACTTCTCACACAAGGCGATGGGGTACTTCAAGACGAAGCAGGCGTACATCGGCCTGGTGCCGGTGACCGCGATGCGACTGTCCTATGTGGGCGAACTCGGCTGGGAGCTGTACACGAGCGCGGACCTCGGCGAGCGGCTGTGGGACACGCTCTGGGAAGCCGGGCAGGCACACGGGATCATCGCCGCCGGCCGGGACGCCTTCGCGAGCATGCGGCTGGAGAAGGGTTACCGGCTGTGGGGAGCGGACGTCACCGCCGAGCACGATCCGTACGAGGCCGGGCTCGGTTTCGCCGTGCGGATGGACAAGGGCTACTTCATCGGCCGGGACGCGCTGGCCGGGCGCTCGGCGGAAACGGTGACCAGGAAACTGACCTGTCTCACCTTCGACGACCCGTACTCGGTCGTGCTCGGCAAAGAGCCGGTGTTCGCCGACGGCCGTCCCGCCGGGTACGTCACGAGCGCCGCGTACGGCTACACCGTCGGCAAGAACATCGCGTACGCCTGGCTCCCGGTCGAGTTCACCCAGCCGGGCAGGCCGCTGGAGATCGAGTACTTCGGCGAGCGGATCCCCGCCGTCGTCGCGCATGAACCGCTGTTCGACCCCGGGATGGACCGGATCAGGAGCGCCGCATGAGCCATTACGACGTCATCGTCATCGGCCTCGGCGGGATGGGCAGCGCCGCGGCGTACCGGCTCGCGCAGCGAGGTCAGCGCGTGCTGGGCATCGACCGTTTCGCGCCGGTGCACAACCTCGGGTCCAGCCACGGCGGCTCGCGGATCACCCGGCAGGCGTACTTCGAGGACCCCGCCTACGTCCCGCTCCTGCTGCGGGCGCACGAACTGTGGGACGGGATCGAACACGACTCCGGCCGGAAGATCTTCACCCGGTGCGGCGGGATCATGCTCGGCGGCCCCGAGTCCCGGACCGTGTCGGGAAGCCTGGCCAGCGCCCGGGAATGGGAGCTGCCGCACGAGCTGCTGGACGCGGCGGAGATCCGGCGCCGGTTCCCGACGATGAACCCGGACGCCCACGAGATCGCGCTGTACGAGGAGAACGCCGGCTTCGTGGTGCCGGAAAGCAGTGTGGCCGCGCATCTCCAGCTCGCCGCGCGGGCCGGGGCGGAGCTGCACCACGAAGAGAAGGTGCTTTCGTGGCGGGAGACTTCCACCGGTGTCCGGGTGGGGACGTCGCAGAACTTCTACACGGCGGACCAGCTCGTGGTCTGCCCCGGCGCGTGGGCGCCGGGACTGCTCGCCGAGCTCGGTATCGACTTCACCGTCGAACGCCAGGTCCAGTACTGGTTCGCGCCGTCGGGCGGGGCGGAGCCGTTCCGCGCCGGGCGGCATCCGATCTACGTCTGGGAAGGTGAGAACGGCCGCCAGTTCTACGGATTCCCTTCGCATGACGACACGGAGAGTGTGAAGGTCGCGTTCTTCCGCGGCGGCCGGACCTGTACGCCGGAGACCATCGACCGGACTGTGCACCCCGACGAGGTCGAAGAGATCGCGGAGTTCGTCGGGCGGAAGATGCCGTCCCTGCCCGGCACTTTCCTGCGCGGGGCGACCTGCATGTACACGAACACGCCCGACGAACACTTCGTCATCTCCCGCCATCCCGCGCACGAACGCGTGGTGGTCGCGTGCGGGTTCTCCGGGCACGGGTTCAAATTCGTCCCGGTCGTCGGCGAGATCCTCGCCGACCTGGTCGTGGACGGCACGACCAGTCATCCGATCGCCCTGTTCGATCCCGCCCGGTTCGCCGGAGTGCCGAGATGACGAGCCTCATCCCGACACTGGGCGGCGGCTACTACACCGACCCCGCGATCTTCGCGGCGGAGCAGGAAAAGATCTTCGAACGCCAGTGGTTCTGCGCGGTCCGGTCGGCGGATCTGCCGTCGGCGGGCGACTTCCGGACCGTCCAGGTGGGACGGGAGAGCGTGCTGGTCAGCCGGGGCCGGGACGGCGGGCTGCGGGCGTTCCTCAACGTCTGCCGCCATCGCGGGGCGCGGCTGTGCACCGAGGAGTCGGGCACGGTGAAACGCGCGTTCCAGTGTCCGTACCACGCGTGGACGTACGGGCTCGACGGCAAGCTGATCGCGGCGCCGAACCTGGCGAACCTGCCCGACATCGACCGCTCCGAGTACGGGTTGCACCCCGTGCACCTGCGCGAATGGCTCGGTTACGCGTGGGTCTGTCTCGCCGCGGATCCGCCGTCGTTCGAGGACGGCGTCGAAGGCGCGGTGCGGGAACGGCTGGGCGATCTGGAATCGATCGAGCGCTACGGCCTCGACCGGCTCTCGGTCGGGCGCAGGATCACCTACGACGTCAAGGCGAACTGGAAACTGATCGTCGAGAACTTCATGGAGTGCTACCACTGCGCGACCATCCACCCCGAGCTGACCGAGGTGCTGCCGGAATTCGCCGACGGGTACGCGGCGCAGTACTACGTCGGGCACGGCGCCGAATTCGGCGAGGCCGTGGACGGTTTCACCATCGACGGCACGACGGGCTTCGACCGGCTCGACGGCGTCGCGAACGAACAGGACAGGCGGTACTACGCGATCACCATCCGGCCGCAGGTGTTCGTGAACCTGGTGCCCGACCACGTGATCTTCCACCGGATGTACCCGCTCGCGCCGGACCGGACGGTCGTCGAATGCGACTGGCTCTATTCCGAAGACGTCGTGGCGTCGGGGCGGGACGTGTCACGGTCGGTCGAGTTGTTCCACCGCGTCAACGAGCAGGACTTCGACGCCTGCGAACGCTGCCAGCCGGCGATGGCGTCCCGCGCCTACCGCGGCGGTGGGGTGCTGATGCCGTCCGAGCACCACATCGGCGAGTTCCACACCTGGCTACTCACGCGTTTAGAGGACGAAACGCGGTAGTCACCAGCATTCAGAGGACTAAGTGCGGAGGAGGGAGGCCGCGAGAGCCGGGGTGTCGACACCGGCGACGCCGTCGAGGACGTGCCAGGGCGCGAGCCAGCCCGTCGCGGCGAGCTCGTCGTAGACCACCGAGCACCGCTTCTGGAGCGCGTCGTCGGTCTCGAAGGAGTCCCGCGCGCGGTCGGCGTCGCTCTCCGCGCGGCGCTGCGCGCGGTCGGCGGCGACGTCGGCGGTGACCCGGAGCAGCAGATGCGCGACGGGCACCGGCAGCCCGAACCGGTCGATCTCCAGCTCCTTGAGCCAGCGCACGAACTCGCCGTCCGCGCCCTGGTGGAGCCGGGCGGCGCCGTACGCCGCGTTCGACGCGACGTACCGGTCGAGCAGCACGACGTCGTGGTCGCCGAGCCGGGCGCGGATCTCGTCCGCCGCGCCCCGCCGGTCGAGCGCGTAGAGCATCGCCATGCCGTAGACGGAGTCGGCGAGGTCGCCGTGGCCGCGGTGCAGCGCTTCCTTCACGAGGTCGGCGTGCACGCTTTCGCCGTACCGCGGGAACGCGATGGACGTGACGCTCGCCCCGGCCGCGTTCAGCGCGCCGGTCAGCGCGTCGGCGAGGGTGCGCTTGCCCGCGCCGTCCAGACCTTCGATCACCACGAGTCGTCCCACGGGCATACCTTAAGACGCGGTGGTCGACCGGCGGGCCAGACGGGTCAGCTCACGCCCGGCCCACCGGTCCGCTAGGGGACGCGCCTCTTCGAGTGCAGGAAGAAGCCGGCGACACCGATGAGGAGCAGGCCGCCGAAGATCAGCAGCGGCACGAAGCCGGTGTCCTGCGCGTCGGGCGCGGGGCCACCGTCGCCGCGGGGCATCACCTGGGCGTTGTAGCCGCCGGCCTTGCCCTCCTGGGCGTACGGCGAGTTCGCGAGCATGGCGCCGTACCGGCCGGAGACGGTCTTCTGGTACTCCGCGAGGGTGGCCGAGGCCCCGGCCGCGTGGCCGCTGGCGCCCGAGTCGAGCAGGGTCACCCGGCCGTCGCGCAGCGCGTACCAGGCGTCGACCTGGGGTTCGTGGAGCAGCGTCGCGCCGGCGGGCAGCCTCTTGGCCAGTTCGCTTTCCCGGTCGCCCGACGCGATGTTGCCGACGCGCCAGACACCGTCGTCGCCGCGGACCGACCAGACGGTCGCGGTCCGCCCGTCGGACGCCGTCACGGGCACCGCGACGTAGGCGAGCCGCCCGGCGACCGCGCCGTCACCGGCGACGAAATCCCTCGAAAGCTCGTAAACCGGGAAGGATTCGTCGACGACACTCACCGACGGCGTGGTGCCCGAACCACCCGTCTGTGTGAAGAAGCGGCCGATTTCGGCACGCAGCGTGGGGTCGTCGGCGGCCGCCTTCGCGGCCGCGAGATCTTCACCGGACAGGTGATCCGCGCGCGCTCCGGGCGCCGAGACCAGCAGCGCGACCGCGACCAGCCCTGCGAGCCCGAGGAACCGCCGCGCGCTCATCGCCGGATCCCGGTGAGCGTGTGGGTCCAGGTGAAGGACTTGTTGGCCGAATAGAAGTCGTAGGTCGACCAGTTGTAGCGGTTGCCGGTGGGCAGTGGATCCCCCCACGAGATCCACTTCCGCCCGGCGTCGTGGCCGTAGAGGACGTGCATGTGGCCGCCGCCCGAGGCCCAGCCGACCCGCGTCTGGACGGGCTTGCCGTCGCCGGTCTGGGCCTGGACGGCGGCGTAGGGGATGCGGCCCTTGAGGTACTTCCCCGGGGCCGAGAAGCCGAGTTTGCCGAAGGCGCGCCGGACGTCGCCCAGCGTTCCCGGCTCGTCGGCGCACTCCCGGCGTCGCTCGTCGTGGGCGATCCGGCAGAATTCGTTCTGAGTGACGGTCACGCCGTGGTGTGCCGCGATGGTGTTGCCGGAAGCCACCCAGCACCACTGGGACTTCTCCTGCGCCTGCATGGCGATGGGGTTCTGGCGGGCGGGTGCCGAGGGCAGCGCGCTCGCCGGGGTCTGGATCGCCAGCCACGCCACGAGACTCGCGGCGCCGGCGGCGCAAAACCTCCTCGAGAACACAGGCACGACGGGCCTCCTGGTCACCATGGCGAACCAATGTGGTCACAACGGTGAACAGCAGGCTCACACAGAGCAAGATGGGCACTCGGCGGAACGGACCGTTCCGGGGCGTTTCCACACCCCGGAACGGTCACTCTTCCGGGGTCAACCACCCCGAACGGGGGACGTAGTGTTCACAGTGCGCTGCTAACGTGAACGTTCCGCGGTGTTCACGCTCAGCGCACACACTGGTCTGGTGAAGGGACGAGCGGTGACACGAGACGGTGCCGATACGTTCTCGGCGGGGAAGCTCGCCTCGAACGATGACACCCCGACGATCATCGACGGCACGCGCCGTCAACCGCTCGAAGCCTTGCCCAAGGAACTCGTCGAGGCCCTCCGCAGCGGCGAATTCCACCACGCCCTCCGTCAGGCGATCGCCTACCGGGGTCTGTCGCTCGCCCGGCTCCGCGCCCACCTCGGGCTCCGCGGCGTCCAAATCGGACAGTCGACGTTGAGCTACTGGCAGCGTGGATTGCGCCAGCCGGAAGTGCCCAAGGCGCTCCCTGCGGTCCGCGCGCTGGAATCGGTGCTGCAACTGCCCGCGGACGCGCTCGTCGTGCTGATCGGGCCGCGGACCGCGCGGGCGCGCGGGCACCAGATGGCCGCGTCGTTCCACGACATCCGGTCCGGTGACATGGGCTCGATCGTCGACCAGCTGCTGGCCGAACTGGGCGCGTACCCGTCGTCCAACCGCTACAACGCCGATCTCGAGATGCTCTCGGTGCACGACACGATCACCTTCGACGCCGCGCACCGGCAGGTCGGCCTGCAGACCCGGCTGGTGTGCCGGGCCCGGCGGCACGGCCCGGACCGGTACGTCACCGTCTACAACGGGGATCCCGGCTGCAACATCGCCGACGTCGAGCTGATCACCGCCGAGGGCTGCCGGGTCGGCCGGATCCGGCGCAACGCCGGTGCCGAGACGATGGCCACCGAACTGCTCTTCGACCGGAAGCTCGCCGAGGGCGAGATCCACGTGTTCTGCTTCGAGGTCCGCGACGACTCCGGCACCGCGTCGCCCGGGTACTTCCGGATGCTGCGGGACCAGTGCTCCAGCTACCTGGTGCAGCTGAAGTTCGCGCTCGGCGCGCTGCCCGCGCGCTGCACGCGGCAGTTCCGGACGCGCGACGACGCCGTGCCCGTCGAGTCCGAGGAGCTGCCCCTCGACATGGGCGGCGTGACCAGCGGTTTCTTCAGCGACGCCGGGCCGGGGCTGGCCGGCATCGAGGTCGAGTGGCGGTAGCGCGTGCAATGAACAAGCACCAGCAGTCACAGCGGCGCGCGAAGGCCGGCAGGGGCTCGTGAGCGGTAAGGATGGTCGGGGTCGAGAGGGTCTTAGGTACCTGGGGAAACTCGACCTTCACACCTTGCCGAGTACATGAAGGCCCCCTTCCTTGCGCCTAGGTACAGGAAGGGGGCCTTCATGTACTTCAGGGGGCGACCAAGGGCGGCGGTGGCGTGGCAGGGCGCGTCTCGTGAGTGGTAAGGACGGTTAGAACCGTCCTCACCACTCACGAGCCCCAGCGGTCAGTACCGGTAGTGGTCGGTCTTGAACGGACCTTCGACGTCCACGTCGATGTACTCCGCCTGCTCCTTGGTCAGCTTCGTGAGCTCACCGCCGAGCGCGTCGAGGTGGATCTTCGCGACCTTCTCGTCGAGCTTCTTCGGGAGGCGGAAGACCTCCTTGTCGTACTCCTCGTGCTTGGTGAACAGCTCGATCTGCGCGATCACCTGGTTGGAGAAGCTGTTCGACATCACGAACGACGGGTGCCCGGTCGCGTTGCCGAGGTTCAGCAGGCGGCCCTCGGACAGCACGATGATGCTCTTGCCGTCGGGGAACACCCACTCGTCGACCTGCGGCTTGATGTTGATGCGCCGGATGCCCGGGTAACGCTGCAGGCCCGCCATGTCGAGCTCGTTGTCGAAGTGGCCGATGTTGCCCAGGATCGCCTGGTGCTTCATCTTCGCCATGTGCTCGACGAGCACGACGTCCTTGTTGCCGGTCGTCGTGATGATGATGTCGGCCTCGCCGAGGACGTTCTCCAGCTTCTTGACCTGGTAGCCGTCCATCGCCGCCTGCAGCGCGCAGATCGGGTCGATCTCGGTGACGATCACCCGCGCGCCCTGGCCGCGCAGCGATTCCGCGGCGCCCTTGCCGACGTCGCCGTAACCGCAGACGACCGCGACCTTGCCGCCGATGAGCACGTCGGTGCCGCGGTTGATGCCGTCGATCAGCGAATGCCGGATGCCGTAGCGGTTGTCGAACTTCGACTTGGTCACCGCGTCGTTCACGTTGATCGCCGGGAACAGCAGCTCACCGGCCGCGGCGAGCTGGTAGAGCCGCAGCACGCCGGTGGTGGTCTCCTCGGTGACGCCGCGGACGCCTTCGCCGATCTTGGTCCACTTGCCGCTGTCGGCCGCGACGGAGGCGCTCAGCAACTGCAGGAACACGCGGAACTCGTCCGAGGTGTCCTCGTCCGGGGCCGGGACGACGCCGGCCTTCTCGAACTCGGTTCCCTTGTGCACCAGCATGGTGGCGTCGCCGCCGTCGTCGAGGATCATGTTCGGGCCCTCGCCGTCCCAGGTGAGCATCCGCTCGGTGCACCACCAGTACTCCTCCAGCGACTCGCCCTTCCAGGCGAACACCGGGACGCCCTTGGGCTCCTCGGGGGTGCCGTGCGGGCCGACGACGACCGCCGCGGCGGCGTGGTCCTGGGTGGAGAAGATGTTGCAGGAGGCCCAGCGCACCTCCGCGCCGAGCGCGACCAGGGTCTCGATCAGCACCGCGGTCTGTACGGTCATGTGCAGTGAGCCCGAAACCCGGGCTCCCCGCAGGGGGAAGACCTCGGCGTACTCGCGGCGCAGCGCCATCAGGCCAGGCATCTCGTGCTCGGCGAGGCGGATCTCCTTGCGGCCGAACTCGGCGGCCTCGAGATCGGCGACGGCGAACTCGATGCCGTTGCGGGTGTCGTGCCGCTTGGCAACGCTTTCGGGGGTCATATGCGCGCTTCCTCCAAGGTTGGATGACATCGGAACAGTACCGTTGTCGGCTCAAAGCCCACCGGAACGGTTTGGAGGCCTTCACCGTGGTCATGCCGGGTCCCGATACCCGCGTCGTCGAAATACGCGTACCCGGGCTAGTGGGCACGAGCGGTGAAAGCCTGCTGGATTCGACGTCGGTGGTCGACGTCGCGGGCGATGGGATCGGCAGGCTGATCCGGCCGTCGGACCGGCTGCGCCGTCCCGCTCCCGGTCCGGTGCTGCCCGCGCTCGGCCGTTCGATCCCGCGCATCCTCGAAGGCTACCTGTGGAGCGGGATGACCTCCGGGGGCGCCGCGAAGGCGACCTGGGCGCTGCTGTTCCCGTTCTCGCTGGCGAACGTCGCGCATTGGATGCTGCCGCCGGTCCCGGAGGGCAAACGGTTCGCGGCGCTGCTCGGCTCGGTGTGCCGGGGCCTGCTGCGGGTGGCGTCGCTGCTGCTGACGATGTTGCTGATCGGCCAGCTCGCCGTGGTCTCGCTCGACCTCTTCGCCGCGCAATGCCTCGCGCCGGGTTCGACCTGTCTCGAAGGAGCGCCGTCGTTCCTGCGGGACTTCGCGCCGCTGCGGACCGCGATCGGCGTGCTGCCGCTGCTGATCCTGATCTTCGTGCTCGACCGGATCCCGTCGTCGGACTGGCGATCGCGGAACAGGCTGCACCGCGCGCACAGTTCGAGCCCGCTGCAACCGCAGGACCTGCCGCGGACGCCCGGCCTGCGCACGCTGCACACCGTCGCCGCGCTGACCTGTGTCGCGCTCCCGTTGCTCGGCGGGCCGTTCCGGCTGCCGCCGGCGACGTTCGACCTGGTCGTCTGGATCTGCGCGCTGGCGCTCGTCCTCGCCACGCTGGTGGCCTCGACGGTCGGTTTCTCGGCCGGACCGGTGATCCGGGGCGGGCTGATCGGGCTCGCCGTCGTCCTGGTCGGGATCGCCGTCGTGCGCCGGACGCCGCTGCCCGCCGGGCTCCCGGGCGGCGGGCTCGGCGGAGCGGACGGGACGGTCGAGGCGCTGGGGGCGGCGATGGTCGCGGTGACCGTGCTGTTCGCGCTGATCCTCGTCCCGGCGGCCCTGCTCGGACGGCCGGCGTGGAAACACCTGCCGCACCGGCTGCGGCCCTGGCTCGGCGGCTGGGCGGCGGCGCCGGTCGTCGCGCTGGCCGGTCTGCTCGGCGGCGGCTTCGGCGCGGGACTCGCGGTCGCGCTGCGGCAGCTGGTCGGCGCGAGCGAACTCCGGCTGCCCGACACGTACTCCCTGGTGACCGTGCTGTGGGGTGCCGGTCTCGCGCTCGCCGTCGTGCTCGGTGTGCTGGGCTTCGCGGTCGCCGTCCCGCTGCGACGGCTGCGCCGCGGCATCCCGGAGATCGTCGCGCTGATGGAGATCGACAAGGCCCAGGAAGAGGAAGCCGCGAGCGCTTGGGCGCGCGCGTCGTGGGAGCGCAAACATCTGCACCATCTCGCGCTCACGGTCGCGCTGGCGATGGCGGCGGGCGGCGGGGCGCTCCTGGTGCTGCGCTTCGGTTTCGGCCCGCTGCCGGGCTGGTTCAAGCCCCTCTCCGCGATCGGCGTGTTCGCGCTCGGCGCGATGGCGGCCGGGCTGCTGCGCGTCGTGTTCGCCGCCGCGACCACGCCCAAACGCAGCCGTCACCTCGGCGCGCTGGCGGATCTCGTGTGCTTCTGGCCGCGTGCCGCCCATCCGACCGTCCCGCCGAGTTACGCGCTCAAGGTCGTCCCGGAACTCGCGGACCGGGTCAAGGAACATCTGGCCGATCCGGGCACCCGGGTCGTGCTGTCCGGCTACAACCTCGGCAGCCTGCTGACCGTGCTCGCCGCGGCGCGGGTGATCGCCGATCTCCCGCCGGAGGACCGCGACCGGGTCGGCCTGCTCACCGCGGGATCACCACTGCAATGGGGTTACCAGCGCGCCTTCCCCGCGATGCTGCCGCAGGAGCAGCTCGCCGGGCTGTACCGGGATCTCGACGGCCGCTGGCGCGCGCTGTGCCGCGGCACGGACATCTTCGGCGGCGGCGTCACGACGTGGCGGCATCGCGTGGTGGCCGGGAAACTGCTGGGCGACGGCTACCTGCCCGGCGGCGGGACCGGGCCGCTGGCCGCCGAGGCCGACGATCAGGGCGTTTTGGTGCTCGGCGGCGATCACTGGCTGCCCGACCCGATGCGCGGGCCGACCGGACGGCACCGCTGGGCGCCCGGGGTCCTCAAGCACACGGACTACGTCGTCGACGCCGAATGGGACAACGCCGTCGCGATGGCCGCCGGCCTCGGCCGTCCGCGCCCGAAGAACCCTTGGGGCGAGCAGGGATCGCTGTTCGGGGACTTCCCCCAGATGCGCTGATGCGCGTGAAGGCCCCCTTCCCTCGGCTGAGCCGAGGGAAGGGGGCCTTCACGCGCAACCAGCTAGCTTCAGTTGGCCTTGCGGCGCACGCGCAGCAGGACCAGGACGCCGGCACCGGCCAGGACCAGCAGGCCACCGGCCCACAGCAGCCAGGCGTTGTCGAAACCGGTGTCCGCGAGGCCGCCACCGTTGCCGCCGTTACCGCCGACGTTCGGGGCGGGAACCGCGGTGCTCGACGGAGCGGAGGTCTCCGACGGCTTCTCCGTGGTGGTGGTCGGCGCGGTCGTCGGCGGCTTGGCCGTCGTCGTCTTCGTCGGCTCGCTCGGCTTCGTCGGCTCGGTCGGCTTGGTCTTCTTCTCGCCGCAGGCGAACCAGTGGCTGATGTCGGCCTGCTTGCCGCCGCCGTTCATCGGCGAGCGCAGCTTCTCCCACGGCGGGGTCTTGGCGAGACCGCGCTGGCCGGGCTCGTAGATGTTGTAGCCGTCGCCGCCCTTGACCACGATCGCGGTGACGGTGACGCCTTCACCGACCGCGGTGATGTTGAGGTACTTCTCGTTGTCCCCACCGGTGAAGGTCAGGTCCTTCGTCGAGATCTCGGTGCCCGGCAGCTTCGCCTTCTCACAGGTGCTGACGTTCTTCGGCGTCGGGATGGCGCGGGGGTCGTCGGTGTGGCACGCGAGCGCGGTGCCCGTGACGCCGAGCAGGGCGGCGGTCGCCAGCGCGACGACGGTGACAGCGGAGCGGACACGCCGTCCGGAAATGATCTGCATTCAGAGCTCTCCTGTACCGATCGGGGGACAAACGAGAGAAAGCGCGGTTGCCTCTTCTGAGGGACGAAGGTCAACTCGCGGTGCTTCTACACGAGTTCCGTTCACCCGACGGGGTGAGACAAGAGCCCGGACGTTAGCGCACACCGATTTCACACCGTGAATCGGGGCCCCCGACGAAGCGGCCCACCATCCACAAAGGAATGGTGGGCCGCCGAAACGAGAATGATCAGTCCGAAACGGACGTCGGCACCTCGCCCTTGTTCTGCTTGCCGAGCAGGGAACGGCGGCGGCTGTAGGCGAAGTAGATGACGACGCCCAGCGCCATCCACGCCAGGAAGCGCAGCCACGTCAGCACCGTCAGGTTCAGCATCAGCCACAGGCACGCGACGATCGCCAGGATCGGGATCACCGGGACCCACGGCACGCGGAAGGCGCGGGGCAGATCGGGCCGCGTCTTCCGCAGCACCAGCACGCCCGCCGAGACCAGAACGAAGGCGAACAGTGTCCCGACGTTGACCATTTCCTCGAGTTTGTCCGCCGGGAAGAACGTCGCCGCGACCGCGACCAGTCCGCCGACGACGATGGTCGCGCGCATCGGGGTCCCGGTCGGGCCGGTCTTCGCCAGGCCGCGCGGCATCAGGCCGTCACGCGACATCGCGAAGATGATCCGGATCTGGCCGAGCATCAGCACCATGACGACGGTGGTCAGACCGGCGAGGGCACCGACGGAGATGATGTTGGCCGCCCAGTCGACGCCGTTGGCCGCGAACGCGGACGCGAGCGTCTTCTTGCCGCCGTCACCCGCCGTGGTGGCGAGATCCTTGTAGTTCACCATGCCGACGACCACGAGCGACACGGCGACGTACAGCACCGTGACGATGGCGAGCGAGCCGAAGATGCCGCGGGGCACGGCCTTCTGCGGGTTGCGGGTCTCCTCGGCGGTGGTCGCGACGATGTCGAACCCGATGAACGCGAAGAACACCAGCGACGCGGCGGCCAGCAGGCCGAAGACGCCAAACGCGCTGCTGCCGCCACCGGCGATCAGCGAGAACAGCGACTGGTCGACACCGGTCGACGCCGATTCCCCGGCGGGCTGGGCGTCCGGGATGAACGGCGTGTAGTTCGACCCCTTGATGTAGAAGATGCCCAGCACGATCACGAACAGCACCACCGCGACCTTGATCCCGGTGATCACCATGGAGAACCGCGAAGACAGCTTCGTGCCGACGGCGAGCAGCGTCGCGAGCACCAGCACCACGAGCAGGGCGCCCCAGTCGACCGGGATCGGGCCGAGCTCGAACGTCGTCTTCGTGCCCTTTCCGAAGATGTAGGAGAGCACGGTTTCGAGGTAGGCGGACCAGCCCTTCGACACCGCGGCCGCGCCGACCGCGAGCTCCAGGATGAGGTCCCAGCCGATGATCCACGCCATGAACTCGCCGAACGTGGCGTAGGAGAACGTGTACGCGCTCCCGGCCACCGGGACGGTCGACGCGAATTCCGCGTAACAGAGGGCGGCCAGCGCACACGCGATGGCCGCGAACACGAACGCGAGCGAGACCGACGGCCCCGCGAAGTCACCGGCCGTGCGCGCGGTGAGGGTGAAGATACCGGCACCGATGACGACGGCGACACCGAAGACGGTCAGATCCCACGCGCTCAGGTTCCGCCTGAGCTTCGTCCCCGGCTCGTCGGTGTCCGCGATGGACTGCTCGATGGATTTCGTACGCCACAGACCGTTTCCGGGCACCCTTGACCTCCTACACCTGACTGCGGTTCAACGGACCCTATCGCCCGGTCGTGACGGCAGCGCGGTGGGAGAGCAACGAAGTACCCGGAGGTCGTGGCGGTAATCGGCGCGGTACGGAGAGTTGCCCCGGACGGCGGCCGCTCAGGCCAGCGCGCGGTCCAGATCCGGCTCCAAATAGATCAGCTTCGCCGTGGGCACCTTCGCCCGCACACGCGCTTCGGCGTCGTCGATGGCCTGCGCGATGTCCGCGGTCTCCAGCCCCGGCACCAGGGCGAGCTTCGCGGCCACCAGCATCTCGTCCGGGCCGATGTACAGCGTCCGGATGTGGATGACCCGCTCGACCTTGCCCGCGGCGAGTTCGTCGACGATCACGTCGAGATCGGTCTCGGAGGCGCCTTCGCCGATCAGCAGGCTCTTCATCTCGATGATCAGGATGATCGCGATGATGCCGAGCAGCACACCGATCGTCACGGTGCCGATGCCGTCCCACACCGGGTTCCCGGTGACGACCGACAGCCCGACCCCGCCGAGCGCGAACACCAGTCCGAACAGCGCGCCCGCGTCCTCCAACAGGACCACCGGCAGCTCGGGCGTCTTGGCCTGGCGGATGAAGGCCCACCAACCCGCATCGCCCTTGATCTTCTTCGATTCCTGGATCGCGGTGTAGAAGCTGTAGCACTCCAGCCCGATCGCGACCACGAGGATGCCGACCGCCACCAGCGGCGAGGTCAGCTCTTCGGGATGCGAGATCTTGTGGATGCCCTCGTACAGTGCGAACACCGAGCCGAGGCTGAACAGCATCAGCGCGACGATGAACGAGTAGAAGTACCGGTCCCGCCCGAAGCCGAACGGGTGCGTGCGGGTCGCCTTGCGCTGCGACGTCTTCTGGCCGAGCAGCAGGAGCCCCTGGTTCGAGGTGTCCGCGAGCGAGTGCACGGACTCCGCCAGCATCGAGGACGACCCCGTGATGAGGAAGCCGGTGAACTTCGCGGCCGCGATTCCGGCGTTCGCCACGAGCGCGGCGATGATCGCCTTGGTTCCGCCACCTGCAGACACGTGCAACTCCCCAATGGTGTCCCGATATGCCGGGTTCGAAGGCTAGCAGTGCGGATGTGCCCGTACACGGCGGGCGGGACAGGTCACAGAATTGTCGGGGCCCCTCGTTAGTCTCGCCCCTCTCATGACCTGGGGAGGTGCCCGTGCCGCGATTCGGCGTGCTCGGACCGTTGACGATCGAGAGCCCGCCCGGGCGGCGCACGACGCCGCGCGGCGAGCACCAGCGCGCCCTGCTGGCCGTCCTGCTGCTGAACGCGAACTCGTCCGTCCCGGTCGACGCGCTGGTCGAGACCCTCTGGCCGGACACGCCACCGAAGTCGTACTCCTCGAATCTGCACACGTACGTCTCGCGCCTGCGGGCCCGGTTCGAGGGCCTGGAGATCGAGCGGGAGCCGCACGGTTACCGGCTGGTGGTCGAGCCCGCCGACCTCGATCTGCTTTCCTTCCGCGAAGCCGCCGCGGCGGGGAAGGCGGCGGCGCGGGCGGGCGATCCGGCGGCCGCTGCCGGGCACTACCGCCGCGCGCTGGCGGAATGGCGCGGCCCGGTCCTTTCCGGACTGCACATCCCCCGCCTCGACGCGGACATCGCCCGCCTGGAGTCGGAACGCCTGGCCGCCTTCGAAGACTGTGTGGACGCCGAACTGTCCGACGGCAGGCACGGCGAGCTCACCGGCGAGCTCCAGGCGATGATCACCGAGCATCCGCTGCGCGAGCGGCTCGCCGCGCAGCTGATGATCGCGCTGCACCGCGCCGGACGGCAGGCCGATTCGCTGGCCGTCCACCGCGATCTGCGCGCCACGCTCGTCGAGGAGCTCGGTGTGGAGCCCGGCGCCGAGGTCCGCCGGGTGCACGCCGCGGTGTTGCGCGGCGAGGATCCGGTGCCCGCGGCCAAGGCGGCGCCGGTCTTCCCGATCTGCCAGCTGCCGCCGGACATCGCGGATCTCGCGGGCCGCGAGAACGAGATCGCGAAGCTCTCCGCACTGCTCGGCGAATCCACCGGTGTCCCGGTCGCGGTGATCACCGGCGAGCCGGGGGCGGGCAAGTCGACGCTCGCGGTCAGCACCGCGCACCGGCTCCGCCGGTCCTTTCCAGACGGTCAGCTGTTCGTCCCGTTGGCGGGCGCCTCCGACCCTCGCGACCTTTCCGACGTCCTCGGCGACCTGCTGCGCGCGCTCGGCGTCACCGGTCCGGCCATTCCGGACGACGTCGAGGCCAGGGCGGCGGTCTATCGCGGCCACCTCGCCGACCGGCGGGTCCTCGTGGTGCTCGACGACGCCGCGAGCCCCGAGCAGGTTCGCGCGCTGCTGCCGGGAACGCCGGGCAGCGCCGTGCTGATCACCAGCAGGCGTCGGCTTTCCGGGCTCGCGGGGGCGGATCGGCTGCATCTCACGCCGCTGTCCGGCACCGAGGCGATGGCCCTGCTGGCGCGGCTGGCCGGGCCGGACCGGGTCGGCGCGGAACGCGCGGACGCCGAACGCATCGCCAAGGCCTGCGGCAATCTCCCGCTGGCGTTGCGGATCGCCGGCAGCAGGCTCGCGATGCGGCCCGGTCTGCCGCTCGGGAAGCTCGCCGGGAAACTGGAGGACGAGGTCTCGCGCCTCGACGAGCTCCAGGTCAGCGATCTCCAGGTCCGCGGCAGTATCGCGTTGAGTTATGAGGCGCTGAGCCCGGCGGCGCGGCGCGCGTTCCGGCTGATCGGCCGCTGCCGCACCCTCGACCTGCCCGCTTGGGCGGTGTCGACGCTGATCGACGACGAAGGCGCCGAAGAGGCCATCGACGAGCTCGTCGAGGCCAGCTTGCTGGAAGCCACCGGTCTCGATCCGACGGGCGAGCAGCGGTTCCGCGTCCACGATCTCGTGCGCGTGTTCGCCACGGAACTCGGCCGGGCGCTGGAGACCCGCGCCGAGCGGGTGGCAACGGTCGCGAAGGTGTCGGACGCGGCGCTGTGCCTCGCCGACACGGCTGCCCGCCGCCTGCCGAGGACGGTGCCGATGCCGTTGTCGGATCACGACGTGCCCGCGCAGCCGTTGGCCGGCGAGCTGGTCGAGCGGCTGCTGCGCGACCCCGGCACCTGGTTCTCCGTGGAGCGGGCCAACCTGGTCGCCGCCGTCTCCTCGCTGTGCGCCGTGGGCTGGCGGCGGAAAGCGCTGCGCATACTGGAAAGGCTGAGCGCGTACCTGTACCTGCACAGTCATTACACCGACATGCGGACGGCGTACGAGACCTTGCGCGACGCCGCTCGCGAGGCGGGCGACCGGCACATCGTGGTCATCGCCGAGGCGAACCTGGCGGTGCTGCTGCACGTTCGCGGCGAGTACGAGCTCGCCGCCGAGGGCTACCGCGAATGTTCGAAGGAATTGGCGGAGCTGGGCGACATCTCCGCGCAGGCGTGGGTCGAGACGAATCTGGCGCGCTGCCTCGTCGGGCTCGGCAGGGCCGGTGAATCCCTGCACGCCGCGACCCAGGCCCGCGAACTGTCCACTGTGGAGGAAAGCGGTACGTACGCACGGCAGGCGGAATCCGCGGCGCTGCATCGGCTCGGCAAGATCTCCGAGGCACTGGAGATCGACAGGAGCAGCCTCGCCGACGCGCGCGAACGCGGCGACGAACGTCAGCTCGGTGTTGCCCTGCAAGGGCTTTCGTGGTCGCTGATGCTCGGCGGCCGCCCGGAAGAGGCGCTGGAGACGATCGAGGAGTCGGTCCGGGTGCTGCGCCGGACGACGGCGAAATCGGCGCTGGCGAAGTCGTTGCGCACCCAGGGCGCGATCCTCGCGGGCGCCGGACGGCGGGGCGGCGCGGTGCAGGCGTACGAGCACGCTCGACGGCTGGCCGGAGCGCTCGAAGAACGGCCGAGGGAGCTTTCCTGCACGCGCGCGATAGCCGCGAGCTGGATCGGCGACGGGCAGGCCGATCGCGCGATTCCCGTGCTGCGCCAATGCCTTGACGAATTCCGCGCCATGGGCGGGAAACCCGCGACGGCCCTCACCCTGCACGTGTTGCGCAGGGCGTACGAGGCCGTCGGGGAAACGAAGGCGGCCGAGGCGGCGGGCGAAGAGGCGAAGCGATTGGAAGTCCCCCACGACGCCAACGCTTCGACCCTCGTCCGGTTGCTGTTGTCGCTCACCGAACCCGCCCCGGCCTGACCGGGGGGTGCCCGACCCCTCAGACGGGCACCACCCGGAAGTCACCATCGGGTGCGGATCACCCGAACCGTGGTTCGCGGCGTCCGGCGGAGAACCAGGCCAGCACGATCACCAGCACGCCGTTGGCCGCCGCGTCCCACACCGGCGGCGCGGCGGGCCCGAGGCGCGATACCGCGAACACGTTGATCAGCCCGGCGACGGTCAGCATCACGCGCACTGGCTGGGTGCCCGACACCACCAGCGCGGCTGTGAGCAGCACCTGCGCACCGAGCGAGACGAGCACGACCAGCGGAAGGTTCAGCCTGCTCTCCGCGTCGGCGGCGAGGCCGTGCAGGCCGGAGCCCGCGGCCTTGACGGACTCGATCGTCTCACCCGCCAACCCCGCCAGCGCCTGCGCGGAGCCGACCAGGTCCTGGCCGCTCGGCAGCGGGAGCACCAGGTCGACGACCGGGACGAGCACGGTCACCACGGCGGCTCCGAGCGCGGCGAGCAAGGCGGTGGGGCGCGCGGAGACCGGCACCCGGAAAGCGCGTCCGCTCGCCGTGTCGGGATGGGAAGTCACTACTGCTGCTCCTTGGCTATCGACATCCGGGACGAGCCGACGCCAAGCGCCGGGTCACCCCTTCGGGCGATAGTTGCGGAAGCCACCACACGGAACGCACACACTTCGGCCAAGCCCGCACCCGTTCAGTCCTCTGGATGCGGTCCTTGCACGCGCAAGTACCGCATCCAGAGGACTGAATGCGGAAGGAGTCAGCAGGTGCCGGCGGTGGCGCGGAACACCTGGGTGCGCTCGCCGGAAAGCGGCCGCACCCGGACGGCGGGGTCGGCGGCCGGGAGCCACACCGACTGGCCGCGGCCGAGTTCGACCTGCTCGCCGTCGTCGGCGGTCACCAGGAGGCTCCCCGCGGTGCACAGCAGGATCTGCGGGCCGACGTCGTGGACGGCGACCTCGCCGCCGTCCCCGGCCTCCCATTCGATCCGCGACAGCTCGAACTCGGGCGCGTCGGTGCGGTACACCGACATGCGATCCTCGCGTTCGCCGCTCTGGACCGGCATCTCGCCGCACGCGAAGTCGACGACGCGCAGCAGCTCCGGCACGTCGACGTGCTTCGGGGTCAGCCCGCAGCGCAAGATGTTGTCCGAGTTCGCGAGGATCTCGACGGCGGTGCCGTGCAGGTACAGGTGCAGGTTCCCGGCGGGCAGGTAGATCGCCTCGCCCGCGCTGAGGGTGAGCCGGTTGAGCAGCAGCGCCGCGAGCACCCCCGCGTCCCGGGGATGCGACTCGCCGAGCTCCAGGATGGTGCGGCATTCGACGTCGAACTCGCCGCGTTCCTGGACGTGCTTCACGCACGAATCGAGGACCTCGGGCAGCAGTTCGTCGAGCGCCGCCTGCGGCAGGGTGATCCAGGTGGTGAACAGGGCGCGCAACCCGGCCGGATCCGGCTGGGCCTCCAGCAGCACCGCGTACTTCGCCAGCCCGGGCGTCTCGATCGCCTTGAGCAGCGAGATCGTGCGCTCCGGATCGCGGAAGCCCGCCAGCGCGTGGAACTCCGTCAGCGCGCAGACGAGTTCCGGTTTCGCGGTCGGATCCGGGTAGTTGCGGTTCGAGGCGTCGCGCGGGATCCCCGCCGACTCCTCGCGCGCGTAACCCTCCGCCGCCTGCGCGGCCGACGGGTGCGCCTGCATCGAAAGCGGCTCTTCGGCGGCGAGGATCTTCAGCAGGAAGGGCAGCCTGCCACCCCAGCGGTCGGCGCACATCGTGCCGAGCTGGCCGACCGGATCGGCTTCGACGAGCTCCAGCAGGCTCCGCTCGGTGCCGTCCGGGCCGATGACGTGGGACGGGTCGCCGGGGTGGGCGCCCATCCACAGTTCCGCCTCCGGATGCGGCGCCGGCACCGGGCGCCCCAGCAGCTCGGGGATCGTCGTCCTGGATCCCCACGCGTAGGGCCGCACGGCATTGCGCAGCAGCTCCACTGTCACCTCAACTCCTCGCCGGGCACGGGTGGTGCCGGCCCTCATTGCTTACGTCGCGCTCGGGACTCACGCCGTTGCGGGCGTGTACCTCCCGGCGCCGCCGATGCTGCCGACGGCCAGCCCCAGATAGACCGCGGCCAGCTCGAAACGGAGCGCGAGAACGGCCGCACGCACGATCTCGTCCGTTTCGATCTCTTCGGCCGGGGCGATCACGTCGCCGCCGGGCAGCAGGTCTTCCGCCTGATAGCGGGCCGCCTCGGCGGCGGGCCCCGTGCGAACGGAGAGGAGCAACACCCTCGGCGTCGCGCCGGCCCCCTCTTCCGGGTCCGCGAAGATATCGCGATCCACGCCCCCGGACAACGCCGCCCGCCGCAAAGCGGGCCTGGCCAGCGCCTGGCGATAGTCCTCGACATCACAGACGAGGGCGGCGTGCGCGGCGAACGCGTGGGCCGCGTGCTCGCCGACGGCGACCGCGACCGGGTCCAGCCCCCACAGCAGCGGCTGGCGTTCGGCCAGCTTCAGCGCCATCGCCTTGGCCGGGTTCGCGAACGAATCCCTGGCCAGGTAGTCCTTCTCGGCCTCCGCGTCGAGGTGGTCCGCGAGCTGCTCCAGATCGGCCACCAGCAGGCCGAGCGCGTTCGCGGTGAGCAGCGCGGCGGCGAGCCCGCGCGGGAACGCCATCTCCGGCGGGACCGGGATCCGCGGTGCGAGCAGCAGCCCCTTGCCCGCGATGGAGGCCGCGACGGGGCCTTCGTCGGGGGCGGACAACACGACCCTCGCCCCGAACCGGGCGGCGCGTTCCAAGGAAGCGGCCAGCTCGCGGTCACCGGCGTCGTCGGTGTGCGCGAAGACCACGTCGAGCGCGCCGATCCAGCTCGGCACCACCTCGGCGACGACCACCGGCACCGGGCACGACGGGGTCAGGAGCGCGGCGACCAGCCGGGTCAGCGTCCGGCTGACCCCCGGCCGGTCGATCAGCACGAGCGAGCGCGGGCGCCCGACGTCCAGGCGATCGCTCAGCTCGAGTTCGGCCGCGGTTTCGGCGGTCGCCCGGACCTGGGCGCCCGCCATCGCGGCGGCACGGAGAAGCCCCGCGGTGTCGGCCTCGGCCAGCCTCGCGGGATCGTCGAGCAGGGAATCGTCAGGGACCGTCGGCATGGGCGCCATCCGGGGTCGTCGGCTCGGTGGCTTCGTCCAGCAACAGTACCGGGATTCCATCACGGACCGGATACTCGCGACCGCATTCCGTGCAGGTCAGCGCGTCGGCCTCGGGATCGACCGCCGTCCCCGGCCGCAGCGGCGCGTGATCGGGGGACGGGCAGGCCAGGATCTCCAGCAACTGTGCGTCGAACGTGACGGCCATGGTTACTCCCTACCTGTGGGACGACTCTATGTGCGTCTTCACGACACATTCGTTACCCACGGACGATCGCCAATACGTCTTCGGTCAGCGCCCGGACGGCCTCGGCGTCGGCGGCCTCGACGTTCAGGCGGAGCAGCGGCTCGGTGTTGGACGGGCGCAGGTTGAACCAGCCACCGCCGGGGAGCTGCACGGTGAGCCCGTCCAGTTCGTCGATTTCGACGCCGTCGCGGGCGCCGAACGCGTCCTTGACCGCCATCATGCGCGCGACCTGGTCGTCGACGGTGGAGTTGATCTCACCGGAGGCCGAGTAGCGCGAGTACTCCGCCGTCAGCTCGGACAGCGGGCCCGCCTGCTCGCCGAGGGCGGCGAGGACGTGCAGCGCGGCCAGCATGCCGGTGTCGGCCCGCCAGAAGTCGCGGAAATAGTAGTGGGCGGAGTGCTCCCCGCCGAAGATCGCGCCGGTCTTGGCCATCTCGGCCTTGATGAACGAGTGCCCGACCCGGGTGCGCACCGGCTTGCCGCCGTGCTCGGCGACGATCTCCGGGACACCCTTCGACGTGATCAGGTTGTGGATGATGGTGCCGCCCGGCTCCTTCTCCAGCTCGCGGATGGCGACCAGCGCGGTGATGGCGCTCGGCGAGACCGGCTCGCCGCGCTCGTCGACGACGAAGCAGCGGTCCGCGTCGCCGTCGAAGGCGAGGCCCGCGTCGGCGCCTTCCTCGCGCACCTTCGCCTGGAGGTCGACGATGTTCTTCGGGTCGAGCGGGTTGGCCTCGTGGTTCGGGAAGTTGCCGTCGAGTTCGAAGTACATCGGGACGACCTCGATGGGCAGGCCCGCGAACACCGTCGGAACGGTGTAGCCGCCCATGCCGTTGCCCGCGTCGACGACGACCTTCAGCGGACGGCTGCCCGACAGGTCGACGAGCTTGCGCAGGTACGCCGCGTAGTCCGCGAGGACGTCCTTCTCGGTCACCGAACCGCGCTGGCCCTCGAAGGCGGGCACACCCTGCTCGACGGTGTCGCGGATCTCCGCGAGACCGGAGTCCTGGCCGACCGGGGCGGCGCCCGAGCGGCACAGCTTGATGCCGTTGTACTTCGCCGGGTTGTGGCTGGCGGTGAACATGGCGCCCGGCAGGTTGAGCGACCCGGACGCGAAGTACAGCTGGTCGGTGCTGGCGAGGCCGATCGACACGACGTCGAGGCCCTGCGAGGTCACGCCGTCGGCGAACGCGGCGGCCAGCTCGGGCGAGGAGTCGCGCATGTCGTGGCCGATCACCACGGAGTCGGACTCCGGCTTGATCAACAGGGCGAACGCCGATCCGAGGTCGCGGACGAGTGCCGCGTCCAGCTGCTCACCGACCACGCCGCGAATGTCGTAGGCCTTCACGATGCCCGAAAGGTCTGGCACGCCTGCTCCCCGCCAATAGTCTCGTTACAACGCCCTCTGGCGCGCTCGAAAGCCTACCGGCGAGCCTTCGCGTCAGGCGCGGCCGGGCAGGACGCGCAGGTGGCCGCGCCTGCCCGAGGGGCCCTCGGGTTCGGGCTCGGGCGCGGGCTTGTCGGACCGGCCCGCCTCGCGCACGGCCTCGGCCAGCGCGGTCAGCTCGTCGGCGGACGGGT
Source organism: Amycolatopsis roodepoortensis (assembly GCF_024628825.1). Classification (NCBI taxonomy): domain Bacteria; kingdom Bacillati; phylum Actinomycetota; class Actinomycetes; order Pseudonocardiales; family Pseudonocardiaceae; genus Amycolatopsis; species Amycolatopsis roodepoortensis. The sequence goes on along the minus strand of NZ_CP102415.1, from coordinate 6,646,794 downwards.
CCGGGGCGGCGAAGGCCCCTTCGTGCCGGACGACTTCCCAGCCCTTGGGCACGGTCAGCCGGAGGGCGTGCGCCTCGCAGAGGTCATAGGAGTGCGGCTCGCTCGCGGTGGCCAAGGGGCCCACGACGGCGGTCGAATCGCTGTAGGCATACGTGAGCGTGGCGACAGCGGGTTCGAGACAACCCGTTCGCGAACACTTTCGTACGCTCCGCACGATCGAGAACGATAGCGCGTCGCGAGCCGGGCGTACCGGCGACACGCGCTTTGATTCGCCGAGCGCGTACCCTTCGGTTCGTGGCGACGGCTCGTGATTCCCGACAGCGACGGCGGATGCGACGGGACCGGCACGGCCGGGGCCTGCGCGGAGCGCTGTATCCGTCGACCCTTCCCGCCGCCGCTAGCAGGGCGGAAAGGTTCGACGCGCTGGTTCTGGACGCGCTCGAACCGATCGAAGCGCGGTGGCGGCACGAGCTGACGAAGCTCGACGTCGCCGTCGACGACGTCCCCGAAGTTCGCTCGGATGGCGCACCGGCCGGAGTCGACGGCGTGCTGCACGACGGCGCCGTCCCGCTCTCGCGGCTCGTGCCCGCCGGCGTCGACCGCGCCGGCCTCCCGACGCGGGCCCGCATCGTCCTCTACCGCCGCCCCCTCGAAGCGCGCGCGAAGGACCCCGGCGAACTCGCGGAACTCGTGCACGACGTCCTCGTCGAACAGGTCGCGGGCTACCTGGGCGTCGAACCCGACGTCATCGAAGGCGAATAACCCTCACCCCCGCACCCCAGCCCCCGCCCTTCCCCGGGGGGCGTCCCCAGCCCAGTGTATCGCGGGGCACCGATGGGACCTGCGAAAACGCCGCCGGAGCGCGGAGTTGTCCACAAGGGGAAGGGGCTGTGGACAACTCGGGACCGCAGGGTCTTGGGCAAGGTTTCCGATGTCGCATTCGAGACGCTGAGCGACACGAATGCGACATCGGGAACCCCGACCACCGCTGCCGAACGTCCTGAAGGGCCCCTTCGGGACGTTCAACGTCTCGCAGGTGCCCTTCAGGACAGCCCAGCAGCTCAAGAAGCCGCAGAGCGCCTCCGCGTAGGAACAGCAGTCAGCAGCGTGAACAAGACCGCCGCCACCTGCGCCAGCAGCAGCAGATTCCGCGTCGTCCCCTGATGCTCCACCACGACCTCCGAAGGCGTGGCCGGAACGGAGACCGCCACCTGATGCCCCCACGCCCGCACGATCGGCACCGCCTTGCCGTCCACGCTCGCCTGCCAGCCCGCCTCGAACTCCGCGGCCAGCACGAGCAGCCGCCCGGTCGGTCCTTCCGAGACGCGCACCCGCACGTCCGGCAGCCCGGCCTGCACCGGCGCCACCCCGGGCGACGCCCCCGGCGCGCCCTTCCCGGTCACGGCGGCCTGCGCCAGTTCCGGCGAGATCAGCGCCACCTGACCACCGGCGGGCAGCAGCCGCAGCACCGGACGCCCGTCCGAGGTCGGCTCCGCCAAAACCACCAGATCACGCGCGAGTTCGACGAAGGCGCCCCCGTCGGCGCCGCTCGGCAGCACGACATACGACACGCCCGAGGCCAACGCCGCCGCGAAGGCCTGTTTGACCGCGTCCGGCGAGCCTTGCAGCAGATCCCGGCGCCACGAGGCGAGCCGATCGGCGCTGCCCGGCGTCGGCGCCAACTCGTCGTCGCCGAAACTCGGCAATCGCCCACCGGTCTGCCGCGCGACGTCACCGATCACCAGCACGGAGCGGCCACTCGAAGCCAGTTCCGCCGAAATCTCCGGAGCCAGCGAGGGACGCGCACCCGCACGCAAAGGCCCTTCCCGTCCGGCGACGACCGCACCGGTCGCCAGCGCCAGCAGCACGAGCACCCCGGCCACGGCCGTGACCTTCGCCAGCCACGGCGCGGGGTCGACCCCGGACCCGCCCCGCTGCCAGGTCGCCAGCACCGTCCACAGCAGTCCGGCGCTGATCACCAGCAGCGGCACCCCGGCGTATCCGGTCGCGTGCGCGCCGCCCGACATCGGCGTCACGGCCACGAACCGCACCGCCACCAGCCCGAGCACGCCCAGCACGACTACCGCGACACCGCCGGCGGCGCCCTTCGACGGCCGGACCACCAGCGCGACGATCGCGGCCGCGACCAGCGCCACCCCGATCGGCCACGCGCCGGGACCGCCAGGGTCCAGCCCGGCGAGGTCGGCCCCGGACGCGGCCGTGGCACCACCGCCGAGCCCGTGCAGCAACAGTTCCGGATGCCGCAGCAGCACACTCGGCCACGGCAGCAGCAACGCCAGCGGCAGGAACACCACGATGCCGACCGACGCGACCCGCCGCGCGAGCCCCGTCGGCGACGGCAGCACCACGAACCCGATCAGCAACCCGACCAGCGCCAGCGCGTACGCCAGCGGCGAGAAGGCGCCGATCAGCGCCAGCCCGATCGCGCTCAGCGCGGAAACGTGCAGCCAGCGCGAATCCGCGCGGACCAGCAGCCCGACGAGGCCCGCGATCACCAGTGGCAGCAGCAGATGCACGACGACGACGTCGAGCCGACCCTGCGCGACCGAAGCGGTGGCCGCCGGGAGCACGCCGTACGCCGCCGCGACGACGGCCCGCACCCAGCGGCGGACGCGAAGGTGCCGAGTGGCGGCGTACGCGCTCAGCGCGGCGAGCGGGATGTCACCGATCAGCAGGATCGCGACCAGCGCAGCGGGTCCGCCGATCGGGGCGAAGAGCGCGCCGAGCGTGCCCAGCACCGGCAGCGTCGCGGGCGCGGGGCTCGCGGTCCCGCCCGAGATCGCGTGCCACGGCGCGAGATACGACGACCAGATCTCGCCGAGCCCGCCGACCGGCAGCAGCTTCCCGCCGAAGAGGTCCAGCCCCAGCCGCGATCCGTTGATCACGAACGCGAGGGCCGTCAACACCACGAGCATGATCACCGGCGGGGCGAACACGGTCGCGCCGAGCACGCGATTCCGGTCCACCTCGACGAACACGAGTTCCGGTTCCGGCCGCCGTCCACCATCCCGCGGCACCGGCGACGGTTTCGGCCCAGCCTCCGCGGGTTTCTCGGGAACCGCGACCGCGACGACCCCGCTAGGCCGCCGCAGACCTGTCCCCCGCGAGCCGACACCGCGCATCGCCCCCGCCGGCAGCGCGCCGGGACCGACCGGACGATCCTGTCCGGCCTTCACCGCCTCCGGCGGGATCCAGGCGCCTTCCTGATCGACGCTCTCCGGCACCGTCCCGAGGGCGAAATCCCGTTCCACGCCACGCCGGACGAGACCGACGACACCGGCGCGCACCGCGTTGCGCACCCGCGTCATCCGGCCGGTGAACAGCCCGCCTACCCGTCCCGGCCTGCCGGTCTTCCGGCGTTCGGCGCGGGCCGCGCGCAGTCCTCCACGGCCGCGCAGCAGGTACCAGGCGGCCGCGAGTTCCGCGCCAGCCTCGCCGGTACGCCGCAGCACCAGGAACGCGAGCGCCCGCAGCACCGCGAACACCGGAATTCGAAAAAGGCCGAACCAAAAGGACAGTGGGGAGCAGTTGACGAGGAACACCCGCAGCCCGTGCGCGCGGTTCGCCGTCGCGAGGGGAAGGCCGAGGGCGTCCGGTTCGCGCTGTCCGGTGCTGAGCGCGCGAGCGTGCCGGAGCCGGGCCGACGGCACCGAGAGCACGCGGCCGCCCGCCGCGTTGGCGCGCCAGCCGAAGTCGAGATCCTCGCGCAGCAACGGAAATCGCGGGTCGTAGCCGCCGAGTTCGTGCCAGACTTCCCGCCGCACCAGCGATCCCGCGCTCGGCACGGCGAGCACGGCGGTGTCGTCCTCGTCCGGTGAGATCTGCTGCCGGTGGCCGATGGCGTCGGTCGACAACCCGGCTTCGACGATGAGCCGCGGGTCGCTCCAGTCGACCGCGAGCGGGCCGAGCACCGTCGCCTCGGGCTCGTTTTCCGCCGCTGCCAACAGGTTTTCGAGACAGTCGGGTTCCGGCGCGCAGTCGTCGTGCAGCAGCCAGAGCCAGCCTCCGGGATCACCCCAGCGTTCGACGGCGTGCTCGACGGCCGCGCCGACGGCGGCACCGAAGCCGACGTCACGGGAAAGTGTGAGAATTCCGTCCAGGACCGGTGCTTCGCCGACGGACGCCGCGTCGGCGAGGATCTTCGCCGTCCCGTCCGTGGATCCGGTGTCGACCGCGAGGACGTGCCGCGGCCGGACTCCGCTGCGCCGAAGCGCGGAAAGCGCCAGTGGCAACCAGTTCTCGCCGTCGTGACAGACCACAATGGCCAGAACGGGGACCGTGCGCAACACAGGTGACGCGGCGGTGCGTGACAACGGGCACTCCAGATGTGGCGGCGAAGTCGAGTGCCGCCACCCTACGACGCGACCCTGTCACCCGTTGGTGGCCCCACTATGTGGAAGCGGGCGTAAGCGATCTCCGGCGCGCACAGGCCGCCGGAGATCGCCGTCACACGGCTCGCTTTTTCAGTTTCCTACGCTCGCGTTCGGAGAGCCCGCCCCAAATACCGAACCGCTCGTCATGCGCGAGGGCGTACTCGAGGCACTCGTCCTTGACCTCGCAACCGAGGCAGATCCGCTTGGCTTCACGGGTGGAGCCGCCCTTCTCGGGGAAGAACGCCTCCGGGTCCGTCTGCGCGCAGAGGGCCCGTTCCTGCCAGTCCTGCTCTTCCGCGGAGGCGTCGTCGAAAAGCTCGGTGAGATCGCCCAGTTGCTGCTCCGGGACCTCACCCCAACCCACGACTTGCCCCCATTCCCTTCCATCTGCTTCCAACCGCACGTCCGCCTCCTCGCTGTCCACGCACTCCCCAGGCTGGCGGTGTTGAAACACCATCCGCCGCCCCCTTCCAGCGACGAATGACATCACTGTGATTACACCCGTGTAGTGCGGTCAGGTCAAGCGGAGTAGCGAGTTCGGGGGATACCCGCGCGCGGAAGCGCAAGGGGACACGCCGAGAACTTCACATCGGGCATACGGAAGACTGGAGGGGTGCAGAGATCAGCAGTGCGGCCCAGCCCGATCTTCCTCGGCATCCTCGCGGTCACCGTCCTGGGCGGTGTACTGGCGGCTTTCGGTGATGCGACCACGATTTCCAGCCAGCAGTACGACCCGCTGATCATCGCCGGCGTGGTCCTGCTCGTCGCGGGCGGCTGGGTCGCGTCACTGACGCTCCACGAATTCGGGCACGCGGTCGTCGCGTTCCGAGGTGGCGACCACAGCGTCGCCCACAAGGGTTACCTGTCCATGGACGTCCGGAAATACACGGATCCCGCACTGTCCATCATCCTGCCGTTGGTATTCCTCATCATCGGCGGCATCCCGCTGCCGGGTGGCGCGGTCTGGATCGAACACGGACGCCTGCGCTCGCGCGGGGTCCAGTCGTGGGTTTCGCTCGCCGGGCCGCTGAGCAACCTCGCCGTCGGCGTCCTGCTGACCCTCGTCGTCGCGCTGGTGCCGATGGCGTCCGGTCTCGTGATCGGTCTTTCGTTCCTGGCGCTGCTTCAGATCGTCACGTTCATCCTGAACATCCTGCCGATCCCCGGCCTCGACGGCTGGGGCGCGATCGAGCCGTACCTTTCGCCCGGCGCGCGCGAGTTCGGCGCGAAGGCCCGGCCGTGGGCACCGATCGTGCTCTTCGCCGTGCTGTTCCTCGTGGACGGTGCGAGCCGCTTGCTGTGGCAAGGGTCCTTCGCGATCTTCGACGCCGTCGGCGGATTCAAGCTGGCCGCCATGTACGGCCAGGACGCGTTCATGTTCTGGAAGTGAGCTCGCCCTCGGGGTGCTCGGTGAACCACTCGTGCGCCCGCTTCCAGACGCGTTTGAGGCCGGACCGCTCGCCGAGGTAGTCGCCCGCCATGCCGACGACCGGCAGCTTCCCGAGCGCGCGGTGGAAAAGACGGCCCCGGGGCCGCTTCTCCAGTTCGTCGACGATGCCCAGCAGACCCCTGCCCAAGCGCCACAGCGTGCCGGCGGCGGCCTTCAGGGTGATCTTGCCGTGCTTCTTCTTCGCGTCGTCGAGTTCTTCGGTGAGCTTCGCCGCTTCGTCGTCTTCGGCGGCTTTGTCGTGATCGGCATGTTTGCCCGCCGCGAGTACCGGGTCGATGTCGCGTTCGAAGAGGACCCACGCGATCAGCCGGACACGGGAGCCGACGTCGGTCACGCCGTACTCCCCCGCGATCGCGCACAGCAGCACGCCTTGCGCCGCCGAACCGAGCGCGTCCTGCACGGGCAGCCGGTCGGCCAGCGCGCCGCCGAGACCGGGGATCGCGGTGATCAGCGCGGTGAACCGGCCGACCCGGTTCACCCACCAGTCGGTCCGCTGGTAGTTCGACATCTCGGCCCACGCCGCGGTGCCGGGCACCTTGACCGAGGTGATCCCGTTGAGCAGCTTGTCCTTCAGCCCGGGCTCGACGCCGTCGAGATCCTCGTGGCGGCGTCCTCGTGCCTGCAGGCCGAACGGGTCCGCGTCACGCAGCGCGTCGACCATCGGCCCGCAGCCGCGGACGAACGGCCGCAGCACCGCCACGACCTGGCGGTCCGAAATCGCTTCACCCACCGCTGACTCCCTTCGCTGCCCTGCCAAGACCGCCACCCAGCGCCAGTGCGCCCGGCAGCGCCCCGCCGCCGATCAGCAGCAAGGCCCGCCAGTCCTGTATCAGCACCAGATCACCACCGGGTCCGGTCGCGCCCATTCCCAGTACGACTAGTACCCAGACGAGCAGCGGAATCACCGAAAAGGAGGGCCGCACCACTTTCGCGGTCGTCCGCACCAGCAGCGGGGTGGTGATCACCGCGAGCACCACGGTCACCGGCAGAGGCGCGTCCCCGACCTTCGGCAGGACGATCCCGTCGAGCCGGAGCGGCAGGAAGAACAGTTCGAGCAGGCCGAGCAGGAACGCGTCGAAGGCCAGCAGGGCCAGCAGCAGACGCTGCGTCGAGGTGAGCGGCGGGTTCACCTCGCGAGGCCCCCGAACAGATCGGCCGCGGCGCCTTCGGCCGGTCCGTGCGCTAGCACGAAGTACTCGTTCGGGGTGATCGGCTGCGCGATGTCGTTGCTCAGCGCGAAGTGATCCGCGAGATGCGGTGGAGCGGGCACGCTGACCTGGGTCTCGTGCGCCCGCAGCGCGGCCGCCTTCGCCGGGATGTACGCGCCGACGTCGAGGACGGTCGTGATGGCCTCGTCCGGAGTCACCGGGAGTTCGCCGTCTTCCGGGACCCGGAACGGTGAGCGCCCGCGCAGCGCGGCGAGGCCGGCCGCGACGGCGTCGCGGGAAGAGACGGTGTGGAAGACCCGCTCGACAGACGCGGCCTTCGGGGCCGCGGCCATCGTGACCTCGTGCGCGCGGATGTGGTCGGGGTGCCCGTAACCCCCGAAGGCGTCATACGTGACGACGACCTGGGGCCGGACCTCGTCGAGGATCTCGGCGAGCTGAGCCGCCTGCTCGCCGAGGTCGCCGCCGGAGAACGCGCGCGGATGGGCCGCGGACGGCGTCCCGGCCATACCCGAGTCACGCCAGCGGCCGATGCCGCCGAGGTACCGGTGCCGCGTGACACCCAGCGCCGCGCAGGCCGACGCCAGTTCGCCCGCGCGGTAGCCGCCCAGCTGGTCCGAAGCCCACGAGCCGAGGCCGTCGAGGGACGGCGGGATGATCTCGCCTTCCTCACCGAGAGTGCACGTGACAACGGTCACTTCGGCGCCTTCGGCGGCGTAACGCGCGATGGTGCCACCGGTGGTGATGCTCTCGTCGTCCGGATGGGCGTGCACGAGGAGCAATTTGGGCAGATCGGAGATCACGGCTTGAAGACTAATTCGAACATGGCGCGCTTTCCTTTATAGGGTGTCGGGAACGGAAACCCCGAGCACCGACCTTAGTCGGGCGACTCTCGGTTATCCTCGCGCGAGTCACGGCCATTGCGCCGTGACCATATGTACCCCCACGAAGGGCATCTTGGTGAGCACTGAAGCAGCATCGTCGGACCTCGGCGGCGTGTCGGGTTCGGTTCTGTCCATCTCCGACCTGAGCGTCTCGTTCCCGACCGACGAAGGCGTGGTCGACGCCGTCAAGGGCATCGGTTTCGACGTCAAACCGGGTGAGATCGTCGCGGTGGTCGGCGAGTCCGGTTCCGGCAAGTCGGTGACCTCGATGTCGGTGCTCGGGCTGCTCCCGAAGACGAGCCGGATCGCGGGCGAGCTCCGCCTCGGCGACCGCAACCTCGCCGACCTCAAGGAGAAGGACCTCCAGAAGATCCGCGGCAACCAGGTCGCGATGATCTTCCAGGAGCCGATGACCGCGCTGAACCCGGTCTACACCGTCGGCTGGCAGCTGCGCGAGGCGCTCCGCTCGCACCAGGACATCTCGAAGGAAGCCGCCGACAAGCGCGCCATCGAGCTGCTGGAGATGGTCGGCATCCCGAACCCGCCGCTGCGCTTCAAGCAGTACCCGCACCAGCTCTCCGGTGGTCTGCGGCAGCGCGTCGTCATCGCGATGGCGATCTCGTGCGACCCGAAGGTCATCATCGCCGACGAGCCGACCACGGCGCTCGACGTCACCGTGCAGGCGGAGATCCTCGGCCTGCTGCGCAAGCTGCGCGACACGCTCAACACCGCGATCGTGCTGATCACGCACGACATGGGCGTCGTCGCCGACCTCGCCGACCGCGTGGTCGTGATGTACCAGGGCAACATCGTCGAAGAGGCGCCGGTGCGCGACCTGTTCGCGTCGCCGTCGCAGGAGTACACCCGCAAGCTGCTCGCCGCCGTCCCCGTGCTGGGCCAGCGTCCGGAAGGCCGCCGCCTGCTCGAAGAGGGCATCTCCGCCGACAGCGACGAGGCCACGAAGATCGCCGAGGAGATCCGCCTCGAGGACTCCGAGCTCGCCGCGGTGATCGAGGAGAACGCGCCCGCGCTCGAGATCAAGAACCTCGTGCTGGAGTACCCCGGCCGTCGCGGCCAGGCGAAGAACCGCGCGGTGGACGACGTCTCGCTGAGCATCGCCAAGGGCGAGATCGTCGGCCTGGTCGGCGAGTCCGGCTCCGGCAAGTCGACCGTCGGCCGCTGCGCGATCCGCCTGCTGACCCCGACCGCGGGCACCGTGTCGATCGCGGGCAAGGACATCACGAACATGTCGAACAAGGACCTGCGCCCGCTGCGCCGGTACTTCTCGATCGTGTTCCAGGACCCGGCGTCCACACTGGACCCGAAGATGACCATCGGCGAATCGATCGCCGAGCCGATGGTGCTGCACAAGTTCCTGCAGGGCAAGGCCCTGAACGAGCGCGTGGCGTCCCTTTTGGACAAGGTGGAGCTCGGCGGCCACTACCGCAACCGGTACCCGCACGAGCTGTCCGGCGGCCAGCGCCAGCGCGTCGCCATCGCGCGGGCGCTCTCGCTCGACCCGGCGCTGCTGATCGCGGACGAGCCGACGTCGGCGCTGGACGTGTCGGTGCAGGCGCGGGTGCTGGACCTGTTCCTGGACCTGCAGCGCTCGCTGCAGTTCGCCTGCCTGTTCATCAGCCACGACCTCGCCGTCGTCGACCTGCTGGCCGACCGCGTCGCGGTGATGCAGCACGGGAAGCTGGTCGAGGTCGGCACGCGTGACCAGGTGTTGCACTCGCCGCGCGAGGACTACACCCGTCGTCTGCTGTCGGCCGCCCCGGTCGCGGACCCGGTGCTGCAGGCCGAGCGGCGTGCGGCCTGGGAGGCGGGCAAGCTGGCCCCGGTGGCCGACTGACCCTCAGAGGTACGCGAAGGCCCCCTTCGCCGCGCTGGACGCGGCGAAGGGGGCCTTTGTGTATCTGGACGACACTCGCGTGTCTGGAGGCGTATCTCGCGTGATTGAAGGCGTAACTCGCGTGTCTGGAGACGTATGTGCGAGTTACGCCTCCAAGCACGCGAGTTACGGCTCCCGATCCGTGAAGGCCTCCTTCCCTACCCTCAAAGTAGGGAAGGAGGCCTTCACGGCATTGGACCCACTAGAGGTGCCTGCCAACGTGTCGCGAAAGCCACTTTCGCGACGTCTGGTGTCCCGAAAGTGGCTTTCGCGAGACCCCGCAGTGCCCTGAAGCGCGTGAAGGCCCCCTTCCCTCGGCTCAGCCGAGGGAAGGGGGCCTTCACGCGCTAGAGAGGGCCTTACGCCTTCTGACGGCGCTGACGCGGGTCGAAAGCGTCCCGCAGGCCGTCACCGATGAAGTTGATCGTCAGCGAGATCAGCACCAGCACGACGAACGGGCCGAAGAACAGCGCCGGCCGCGCCTGCAGCTGCGCGTAGTTCTCGAGGATGACGCGGCCGAGCGAAGTGTCCGGCAGCTGCACCCCGAGCCCGATGAACGACAGTGCCGCCTCGATCAGCACGGCCTGCGCGATCGCGAGGGTCGCGTTGACCGTGATGAGGCCGACCATGTTCGGCACCAGGTGCTTGAACACGATGTGGAACGTCCCGGCGCCGGACGCGCGGGCGGCGTCCACGAACTCGCGCTGGGACAGCGACATCGACTCGGCCCTGGCGATACGGGCGATCGGCATCCAGCCGAAGGCCGCCAGCACCATCGCGACGATGTACCAGGTACCGCCGCCGAACACCTTGGCCAGGATGGCGGCCGCGGCGATCTGCGGGACGATCAGGAACAGGTCAGTCACGCGCGAGATCGCCGAGTCGGTGAAGCCGCGGAGATACCCCGCCATGGCACCGAAAACGGTGCCGATGGTGGTGGCGACGAGCGACACGATGAGCGCGATCAGCAGCGAGTACTGGGTGCCGCGCAGGATCTGCGACACCATCTCCTTGCCGACCTGCGTCGTGCCGAGCGGGTAATCCGCGCTGGGCTTGGCGAAGGACGGGAAGGAGCTGTCCTCGTAGCTGTACGGCCAGAAGATCGGCATGATCAGCACGGTCAGCACGAGCAGCAGCAGGACCGCCGTGCAGATCATCGCCAGCTTGTGCCGCAGGAACTTGCGCAGGACCAGCTTGCCCTGGCTCTGCGGCTCGGGCAGCGCCTCCGCCGGGAGCGCGCCGTCGGCGGGCTTGGAACCTTCCGCCGCGATAAGGGAGTTCAAGTCAGCCAACGCGAATCCTCGGGTCCAGGATGCCGTACATCAGGTCGGCGATCAGGTTGGCGACGATGATGCTGCTGGCGATGAGCACCAGCCACCCCATCATCACCTGTGTGTCGCTCTTGGTCACGGCTTCGACGAGCAGCTTGCCCATGCCATTCCAGTTGAACACCGTCTCGGTGATGATCGCGCCCGAGAGCACGGCACCGAAGTTGACGGAGAACAGCGTGGTCACCGGGATGAGCGCGTTCCGGAAGGCGTGGCGGAAGATGACCCGGCCGTTGGCGAGTCCCTTGGCACGCGCGGTCCGCACGTAGTCCGCGTTCAGCGTCTCCAGCATCGAAGCGCGCTGGAACCGGCTATAGGCGGCGAAGCTGATCGCCATGATGGACAGCGTCGGCAGCAGGTACGCGCCGACATAACTGGCGAGGAAACCGCCCGGGCCGTCGAAATTCAGTGATTCCGGGCTCGTGGTACGGATCCACGGGTTACCGAGCACATCGGACAGTCCCAGGTCCCGGACCCAGCCGTTGAACTCGATGGCGTACCGCTTGAGCACGATGGCGACACAGAAGATCGGCATCGAGAACAGCAGGAAGGCCAGCGTGGTGGCGATGTAGTCGAGGATCGAGTACTGCTTGACCGCCGCGACCACACCGACGAGGACGCCGAGGACGAGCGCGAGGATCTCGGCGCCGACGACGAGCTTCAAGGTGACCTCGAACGCGTCCATGACCTTCGGGAACACCGGGGCCTGCGCGTTGCCCTGTGCGATGGAAACGCCCCAGTCGCCGGTGACGAAGTTGCCGAGCCAAGTGAAGTACCGGGGCACGATGCTCTGGTCGAGGCCGAGCTGCGAGGCCATCTGCGCGATGGCTTCCTTGCTCATGGCCGGGTTGCTCTTCATCTCGGCGAGCGGGTCACCGGTGCCGGCGACCATGACGAAACACAGGAAGGTCCCGACCAGCAGGACGGGAATCGATATCGCCAGACGGCGAAGAATGTAGATCACCAGGTTCAACGAACTGCTCCTCATCCGGGCCTGGCCGCCGAAGTGCTGGACCGCTGCCCGGTTGTCCACCGTAGTGGCGGTAACCCTACGGTCAACAGCTACTTCCGGCGGGTACGGGGCCCGGCTTTTGGCCGGACCCCGTACCACCAGGATCGCGTAAGCGAGTGGTGAAAAAGCGGGGCGGAGGCCCTACTTCTTCTGCTCCCACTCACCGACGTTCCACAGGACACCGTTGTACGACTGCATGTAAGTGCGGTCGATGCCCTTGAACGCCCACATGGACGGGGTCTGGAACAGCGGCAGCGTCGCGTACTCGTCCGCGATCGCCTGGTCGGCCTTCTGGTAGTTCTCCAGCTGCACGGCCTCGTCGGTGGCCTTCACGGCCGCCTCGAAGGACGAGTCGATCGTCGGGTTCGACAGGCCCTGGTAGTTCTGGCTGCTGTCGTCGACACGGGTGATGTAGATCGACTTCTGCTCGGCCTTGAACGGAGCGGCGGACCAGCCGAAGAGCGCGGCGTCGTAGTCGCTGGCCGCGAGACGGCCACCCTTCAGGAAGTTGGCGTCCTGGTCGTCCGTGATCTCGATACCGGCGGCCTTGGCCTGCGAGATGATGATCTCGACGGTCTGCTGACGGCGGGTGTTCTGGTTGTGCGAGATCTTGAACGACGCGCGCTGGCCGTTCTTGGCGAAGATGCCGTCGCCACCCTTGACCCAGCCGGCGTCGGTCAGCGTCTTGGCCGCGGCCTCGGCGCCCAGACCGGCCTTGCTGCTGTACAGGTCCTTGAAGCCCTGCTCGCCCGGCATGAACACGATGCTGTTCAGCGGGGTCGCGTCGGCCTGGACCTCCTTCAGCAGCTTGTCGGTGATCTCCTGGCGGTTGACGACCTCGAAGAACGCCTTGCGCAGGTCCTTGTCCTTGAACATGCGCTTGTAGTTGAGGTCGATGTGCTCGAAGGTCAGCTGCGAGGCCGAACCGTAGGTGATGCCCTGGGCGGCGAGGCCCTTCATGGTGTTCGCCGCGGTGGCGTCGGGCTGGGTCGAAGCGGCGATGTCGATCTCACCGTTCTGCAGCGCGGTCGCCATGGCCTTGGTGTCCTCCATCGCCTTCACGACGATCTTGGAGGGGCCACCCTTGCCACCGATCCAGTTCGGGTTCTTCTCGAGCGTGACGGCCTTCTGGTTGGCGTCGAACGCGGTGATCTTGTACGGACCCGAAGCCGGCATGTTCTCGGCCTTGAAGCCCTTGAAGCCGTTGGTCCAGAAGTCACCGGCCTTCGCCAGCTGGGCCGCGTCGCTGGTCGGGGTCAGCTTGGTGATGTCGGCGACGCCCGAGTTCTTCTCGACGATGTGCGCGGGCATGATCGCGGTCGAGTTGAACAGACCCTTGTAGTCCAGGTACGGCTCGGTGTACTTGGTCTCGAAGGTCAGGTCGTCCTTACAGGTCGCCTGGTCGATCAGCTGGTAGCCGGTCGTCGAAGCGGCGAGGAAGGCCTGCTTGCCGTCGGAGGTCTTCGCCTTGCCGGAGTGCGCCAGCCACGACAGGTACATGTCGTCGCAGTCGAACGCCTCGTTGTCCGACCACTTGACGTTCGGCTTGATCTTGTAGACGACGGTCTGCGGCGACTTGGAGGTGACCTCCCAGGAGTCGAACACGTCGTTGTTCAGCAGCACCTTGTTGTTGCCGTCGAGCACGTCGGCGCCCGCGAGCACGGCGGTCAGGATGTAGGTGTTGTACGACGTGTTGGTGTCGGGCGTGTCGTTGTTGTAGCCCGAGTACCCGTCGTCGATACCCACGGTGACGGTGCCTTCGTACCCCGGGGTGTCCGCGAGCTTGAAGTTTTCGCCGTTCTGCGCCTTGCCGGTCGCCATGCTCTTGATATCGGTCGACGACCCGTTGGGGTCGGTACTGCCGCTGTCGCCACCGCTGCATGCGCTCAGCACAAGCGCGGAGGCCGCGACCAGCGACCAGGCGGAGACTGCCTTGGACTTCCTCATGAAGTGTGCCCTCCTAGCACTGGGTTCCTGAGATCGGAACAGGACCCCACACCGCTCCGGTGAGATGGCCCGGAGCCTATGACACGCCAAGCAACACTCATTTGGCGCACTGCCGGTGCACGCTAGAAAGGAAATGCACGAACAGTCACCAGTTCCGGGGCGATCGTGACCAAAGGGTAACTTGCGGCTGACATCAGGAAATACAGTGGTTACCTTGAGGAATCAGTCCGCCACTCGAACGTGCCGGGAAAGGTCACCCGCCAGGGTCCGTTCCGGACTCGAAACGGCTACTTCGGGCCCCGCGTCCAGTTCACCGCGGACCCGAAAGGGCCCACCATAGGAGGACCAGCGGTTACTCCGGAAATACCAGAGCCGATGGCGAGGGTATCGGCCAGCTGGAACAACGGAATGGCAACATTCCGACGCCACAATTCCGGTTCCAGGGCCGAAAGCGTGTCGGCCACCGGGGTGGCGCCGGTCAGCGCGGAGTCGATCGAGGCCTGCAGGGCCGGATCGCAGAAGCCCAGCGGGTTCCCCGGGACGACGGCCTTGGTCTTGTCGGTGAGCTGATCGGGACGGCAGCCGAAGGTCGAGGCCAGTACCGAAGCGACGTCCGCACCACCGGTGACCTGGCCGATCACCGCGATGTCGATGCCGACGTTGCCCGCGCCCTCCGGCGTCGTCTGCTGGATCCCGTCGAGTACCGGCATGGCCAGCATCGTCGAGAAGAGCTCCCTCGGCTGCGGGGCGATCGCGTTGACCTCGATCCCCGCGGCCACCAGTTGCGCCGTCAGTTCCTTGGCGATCGTCGCGTACGGCTCCTGTTTGGCGGGCGAGGCCACGACCAGCGAAAGGTTCTTCCCGTTCTTCCGCCAGGTGCCCGCTTCCTTGGTGTATCCGGCGGATTTGAGCAGTTCCTCGCCCTTGACGGGATCGGCCGCCGACGGCGGGCCGGGGGCCGGGATCGTCGGCTGGAAACCGGGCGCCGACGGGACGCGGACCTGCGCGTCGGCGCGGAGCTTGTCGGACGGGCCGCCGTCGGTCGCCTCGGTGATCAGCTTGCCGCGGTCGATCAGCGCGGTGACGCCTTCGCGCACCTTGGGATCCGACAGCGTCGAGCTCACCGGCCGCAGGAGGATCTGCGCGACCGTCGGCCGCGCGACCGTGTGCAGCTGGACGGCGGAGCCGAGCTCCCCGAGCCGTTTCAGGCCGGTGCCGTCGGTCCTGGTCATCGCGAACTGGTCGTTGCCGCTGCGCAGGGCGGCCAGTGTGCCGTCCTGATCGGCCGCACGCAGCACGATCCGGTCGAGGGCGGAGGGTTTCTCCCAATAGCGCTCGTTGCGCTCCAGGGTGATCTCTCCGCGCGCGGTGTCGAGCCCCTTGATCGAGTACGGGCCGCCGACCGCCGGGAACGTCGTCGCCAGCGCGCCCTGCCACCCGTTCGGGGCGTCCTTGAGCAGATGCGCGGGCAGGAGGTTGCCGAAGAGCGTCTGCCAGCCCGGATACGGCTTGGCGAAGGTGACCTCGACCCGCTTGCCGCCTTCACGCGACTGGATGTCCGAGATCAGCCGGTAGCCGGCGGCGCCGATGACGCCCGGCTGGTCGCGCATCGCCTCACGGAGATAGGCGAAGTCCTCGGCGGCGATCGGCGCGCTGTCGGACCAGGAGGCGTCCGGGCGGATCGTGTACGCGACCGTGAACGGCTGCTGCGACACGACCTCGGCGGACTTCATCAGGTTCTTGTCCAGCTCGAAGCTGCCGTCGTCCTTGGGGCGGAACACCGACGGGAGCAGCAGCTGCGAAAGCGCCGACGTCACCTGGGATGCGTCGGCGAGGTTGTGCGGGTTGTAGCCCCCGAGGACGTCGTCGACACCCACGACCACCTGCGAAGGCGTCTTCGTGGTCGACGTGCTCACCGGGGAGGCCGAAGAGCTGACCACGGGCGGGGGCGGGGTATTGCTGCAGGCGGCGAGGAGCACGGCCGCGCACGCCAGCATGGACGCCGCTGTGGTCGGTGACCGCACGCCTGGATCCTCCTGGTTTGTCCCTCGCCTCGTCGCCATAGAGCTATCACGCGCACCATGGCCTCGGCAGCGAGATTCCCATATCGGCCCGGCCGTCGCCCGACCGGATGCCGTCCTCCTCCGGTGGACGTCCGGGAGGGCCCCGGGGTTCCTGCCGGGCTGGGGCTTTTCGGAGCCGCTCCCGGCAATCGGTTCCGCGAACCCGGAACATTCCGGAACGGCCGCCGGAATGTTCGCCACCGCACGATTCATGACCGAAACGATCTCGACCGCGAGTCCTATCCGGACGCATTTAGGGTCTTTTGTTTCGCGCCCGCCCTGATCCGCGTTCTCCGCCCGGCGCGCGCGGCCGCTCCGGCGCCGTTCGGTCCGGGGTGTTCCGGTGTTGTGAACACCGTCCGAAAAGGAGTTCGGCTTTCCCCTCGGAATTGTCGGGAAAGGACCTTTCTTTAACGAAGAACGCCCGCGCGAATACGGTGCGTGACCACCTGGGGAGGCGAAAACGCCGGAGGGCGCCTACTCACGGTGAGTGAGCAGGCGCCCTCCGGCGTTCGCTTGGCGGGTCAGCCGCGGTTCTTGTTGCGGTTGCGCTCCTTGGCGCGCTGGTTGACGTCCAGCGTGACCTTGCGGATCCGGACGACGTCGGGGGCGACCTCGACGCACTCGTCGACGGAGCAGAACTCCAGCGCCTCTTCCAGGCCCATCTTGCGCGGGCGGGCCAGCGTCTCCATCACGTCGGCGGAGGACTGACGCATGTTCGTCAGCTTCTTCTCCTTGGTGATGTTGATGTCGAGGTCTTCGGCACGCGGGTTCTCGCCGACGACCATGCCCTCGTACACCTCGGCGCCCGGCTCGACGAAGAAGGTGCCGCGGTCGGCCAGCTGGATCATCGCGTACGCGGTGATCGGGCCGGAGCGGTCGGCGACCAGCGAACCGGAGTGGCGGGTGCGGATCTCGCCCGCCCACGGGAAGTACCCCTCGAACACGTGGTTCGCGATACCGGTGCCGCGGGTCTCGGTGAGGAAGTCGGTGCGGAAGCCGATCAGGCCGCGCGCCGGGAGGACGTAGTCGAGCTTGATACGGCCGGTGCCGTGCCCGCCCATGTGCTCCATGCGGCCCTTGCGGGCGGCCAGCAGCTGG
The DNA here is from genome assembly GCF_024628825.1 of Amycolatopsis roodepoortensis. Lineage (NCBI taxonomy): Bacteria > Bacillati > Actinomycetota > Actinomycetes > Pseudonocardiales > Pseudonocardiaceae > Amycolatopsis > Amycolatopsis roodepoortensis. Next base: position 6,629,555 of record NZ_CP102415.1, on the reverse strand, counting down.
GTGATGCCGCCGAGGTGCTCCTCGGGGGAGTCGATCGACAGCCGCTCGAACGGCTCGTGCAGCTTGCCGTCGATCATCTTGGTGACCACCTGCGGCTTGCCGACGGTCAGCTCGAAGCCCTCGCGGCGCATCTGCTCGACCAGGATGGCCAGCGCCAGCTCGCCACGGCCCTGGACCTCCCAGGTGTCGGGACGCTCGGTCGGCAGCACCTTGATGCTGACGTTACCGATGAGCTCCTGGTCCAGGCGCGCCTTCACCAGGCGGGCGGTGACCTTGTCGCCACCGCTGCGGCCGGCCAGCGGCGAGGTGTTGACACCGATGGTCATCGAGATGGCGGGCTCGTCGACGGCGATCCGGGGCAGCGCCTCCGGGTTCTCGACGTCGGCGAGGGTGTCGCCGATGGTGATCTCGGGGATACCGGCGATGGCGACCAGCTCGCCCGCGCTCGCCTCGGTCGCCGGGACGCGGGTGAGCGCCTCGGTGACCAGCAGTTCGGAGATGCGGACGTTCTGGACGCTGCCGTCCTCGCGCATCCAGGCGACCGTCTGGCCCTTGCGCAGGCTGCCGGAGTGGATGCGGATCAGCGCGATCCGGCCGAGGAAGTTGGAGGCGTCGAGGTTGGTGACCAGCGCGCGCAGCGGGCCTTCGCGGTCGGCGAAGGGCGGCGGCACGTGGCGCATCAGGGTCTCGAACAGCGGGTCGAGGTTCTCGCTCTCGGGCACCGCGCCGTCGGCGGGCTGCTCGAGGCTCGCCTTGCCCGCACGGGCGGAGGCGAAGACGACCGGCAGGTCGAGGATCGCGTCGAGGTCGGCGTCCTCGATGTCACCGGCCAGGTCGAGCAGGAGGTCGTGGGTCTCTTCGACGACCTCGGAGATCCGGGCGTCGGGCCGGTCGGTCTTGTTGACGACCAGGATCACCGGCAGACCGGCTTCGAGGGTCTTGCGCAGCACGAACCGGGTCTGCGGGAGGGGGCCCTCGCTGGCGTCGACCAGCAGCACGACCCCGTCCACCATGGACAGGCCGCGTTCGACCTCGCCGCCGAAGTCGGCGTGACCGGGGGTGTCGATGACGTTGATCGTCACCATGCCCTCGTCGGTCTTGCGCCGGATGGAGGTGTTCTTCGCGAGGATGGTGATGCCCTTTTCCCGCTCGAGCTCACCGGAGTCCATCACGCGATCGACGAGTTCGGCGCGTTCCTCGAAGGCGCCGGACTGCCGGAGCATCGCGTCGACGAGGGTCGTCTTGCCGTGGTCGACGTGTGCGACGATGGCGACGTTGCGCAGGTCGGGCCGGGTCTTGCCGGACGAGCGGCCGGCATCGACTGCGGTGGCGCTGGCTGCGGGCACGCGAAGGCTCCAAAGGTTTCAAGTTCGGGTGTGGTGCCCGCGCTCGCGCGTTCGAGACACGCCTGGCCGACTTTGGCCATACGCGGACCACACCAGGATACCTGTAGCCCGGATGTGAGCAGCCCCACGCCCCCGAATCGGTTAGGCTCACCTAACGTGTAGAGGTCGCCGACGCAGTCGGACAAGGAGCGCGAGTGGGCAAGAAACTACCCGACGACCCGCACAAACTCGTGCGCAAATGGATGAAGTCCGGCAAGGTCAAGAAGAAATGCTGCCGGTCGAAGTCGAGGTGCGGCAAATGCCCCGTCCTCGCCCTGAAAAAGGCGAAGACGAAGATCGCGAAGGCCGCTTAGAAGATCGTCAATGCACCACCGCCTCGTTGATCGCCCGCAGTTCCGGCGCGGTCCGGGTCGGCGAGAACTCGATCACCTCGTAGGCGGCCATGTGCTTGACCGAGAAGGGGTCGGTCGCGAGGATCGCGTCCAGCTTTCCCCTGGCCATGGGCTTGGTGATGATCACGCCGCCGATCCGCGGGTTACGCCTGCCGGAGGCGAGGAAGTTGCCGTGCTCGTACTGTTTGGTCAGCCAGTCCGCGTGGTCCGGGAGCACGTAGTCGATTTCTTCGATGGGCGCTGTGTAGGTCAGCAGGACGACAAACATGAGATGAAGGTAGACCCGCATCGCCAATATGACGGGTGTACTGCCCCGGCTGATATGAAGTGTTGACGCTACGTGCCCGTAATGAGTGAAACCACCCGTGTTTCGTCCTCTGGATGCGGTGGTTCGACGTCGAACCACCTCATCCAGAGGACGAAACGCGGGTCGCTCTGTAGGATGAGCCGCATGCGCGCGCAGAACGCCCAGTGGTGGCCGCCCTCCGGCGGCCCCGAAGTCCTGCGCTGAACCAGACGAGCGCACCACCAGGCCGCCCCACCGGGCGGCCTTTTTCGTGCCCGGACCCTGGGGCGGCCCGAATCCGGAAGGAAGAAGGCAGATGATCAGGTTGTCCGGGATCACCCCGTCCGGCCACGTCCACGTCGGGAATCACCTGGGGGCCATTTCCCGCTGGGCGGACGAGGGCGGGCCGGACGACCTGTACTTCGTCTCCGACCTGCACGCCATGACGAACGCGCACAATCCGGCGAAGCTGCGTTCGATGGCGTCGGAGCAGCTGGCCGTGCTGATCGCGGCCGGGATCGAGCCGGACCGCGTGTTCGTGCAATCCGACATCGCCCGCGAGCTGGGCGCCCTCAACTGGGTCCTGGAGTGCACCTGCAACTACGGCGAGGCCGCCAGGATGATCCAGTTCAAGGAGAAGTCGAAGGGCCGGGCCGGGGTGCGGCTGTCCCTGCTGACCTATCCGGTGCTGATGGCGGCGGACATCCTGCTGCAGGGCGCGGACGAGGTCCCGGTCGGCGAGGACCAGCGGCAGCACGTCGAGCTGGCGCGGACGCTGGCGAAGCGGTTCAACTCCACCTACGGCGACGTGTTCACCATGCCGAAGGCGGTGCTGCCGCCCGCCGGCGCGCGGGTCATGGACCTCGCCGAGCCGACGCGGAAGATGTCGAAGTCGACGAAGGAGGAGGCCGGCGTGGTCTTCGTCCTCGACGAGCCCGACCAGGTCCGGCGGAAGGTCAAGCGCGCGAAGACCGACGGCGGGTCGAAACCGGCCTACGCGCCGGAGAGCAGGCCGGGGATGGCGAACCTGCTGGACATCCTCGCGGCGTGCACCGGGGAGAAGCCCGAGGTCCTCGCGGACCGGTTCGACTCCTACGGCCAGGTCAAGGAGGCCGTCGCCGAGGCGCTTATCGAGGAGCTGCGGCCGGTCCGGGAAGGCGCCTTGGCGCTGCTGAGCGATCCCGGTGAGCTGGAGCGGGTGCGCAAGGCGGGTGCCGTCCGGGCGGCGGAACGGGGTGAGCACCGGCTCCAGTCCGCGCTGCGGCTCATCGGCGCCGGCTGAAGAGGTCCGTGAAGGCCTCCTTCCCTACTTTGAGGGTAGGGAAGGAGGCCTTCACGGACTTGCGATCAGGGTGTGCAGGGCGGGCAGGAGGATCCGGTCGGCGGGCAGCCAGTCGAGGTCGTCGAGTTCGTGCGGCGCGATCCACCGGACGTCCTTGTGCTCCACGGCTCGCGGCTCGTCCCCCGCGCTGACCAGCGTCGCGGCGTAGATCCGCAGCACCTTGCCCTTCGGCAGCGGCACGTCCTCGCCGACCCGGCCCGCGACCGTCACCGTTACGTCCAGCTCCTCCAGGCATTCCCGCGCCAAGGCGGCTTCGTCGCTTTCGCCGTCTTCGACCCGTCCGCCCGGCAGTTCCCATTGCCCGGCGTGGTCGGCGGGCCAAGCCCGCTGCTGCGCCAGCAGCTGTCCGTTCCGCACGATGGCGGCGCCCACGATCACCACGCGCTCACCCTACGACCGCGCGCGCCGCTCGCGGACGGTGGTTTCGCGTGATCAGACGGACGGCACGCGTGATCAGACGGACGACACGGCCGAGGGAGGGTGTCGTCCATCCAGTCACGCAAGTCGGCCTTCTGATCACGTGTGTCGTCCATCCAATCACGCGTGGTGCGAACAGCAGCACCTACTGAGGCCGCGCCGCCTGCCACACGACCTGGAATCGCGCCCCGCCATCGGGTGATTCACCGACGCGAACCCGGCCCCCTCGGCGCCGGACGGCCTCCGCGACCATCGCCAGCCCCAGCCCGGTTCCGCCGGAGGACCTCGCCCGCGAATCGGACACGCGGTAGAACCGGTCGAACACCCGCTCCCGATGCTCGGGCGCGATCCCCGGTCCGTCGTCGTCGACCACCACCCGCACGGTGGACCGCGCCGCGAGCACCGACACCACGATCTGGCCGCGCGCGTACCGGCAGGCGTTGCGCAGCAGGTTGCTCAGCACCAGCTCGACCTCGGCGTGCGTGGCGAGCGCCCACGCCGCCCCGACCGTGCCGCTCACCCGGATCTCCGGCGCGCCGGCGGGCATCCGCGCGACCGCGGCCCGCACCTCGCTCACCAGCTCGACGGGTTCCGCGGGCGGCACCTCCCCCGCGTCCGACCTCGCCAGCGCCAGCAGCCCGTCGAGCAGCGCGGAGAGCCGTTCCGCCTCCTCCAGGATGTCCGAAAGGGTCTCCTGCGAAAGTTCGGGATCGGGATTGGCGACCGCGACCTCGGCCTGCACGCGGATCGACGCGACCGGCGACCGGAGTTCATGCGCGGCGTCCCCGGTGAACCGGCGAAGCCGTTCGGCGCCTTCCTCCTGCCTGGCCAGCAACGCGTTGAACTCCTCCGCCAGCGCGCGGAGTTCGTCGTGCGAATCCGGGAGCGGCAGCCGCGCGCCCCGCGGGAGCGCCCGCACCGAACCGCGCATCCGCGCCACCGGCCGCAGGGCGAACCGCACCAGCAGCCACGTCGCGATCCCGGCGCCCACCGCGCCGACGGACGCGACCACGAACAACCACAGCCCGCCGGAGTGCACGGCGGTCGCGAAGCCGACCAGGCCCGCACCCGTCACAACGAGCCGTTGCTGTCCGTCGGGGGCGGTGACGACGGTGCCCGCCCAGCGCCAGCTGTGCTCGCCACCGGTCGTGACCGATTCGCCGGCCTTCAGCGCGCGGACGTCCGCGGGGCCGAGGTTCGCGGGCGGGAGGCCGTCCACCGGGCCGCCGGCGGTGTCGAGGACGCGGACGGTGACCGCCGATCCCGACGGCACCCGTCCCGCGGCGACGTCGGACTTCGCGGTCCCCAGCCGAGCACTCAGCTCATCGTCGACCGAGCCGATGAGAAGCGGCTGGAGGTTGTCCCCCGCGACCGCCGCCAGCCCGAGCAGGAAACCGAGCGTGACCGTGGCCGTGAGCAGGGTGATCCGGACCTCCAGCGATCGGCGGCGCCACCAAGACGGCGAGCCGATCACCCCTGTCCCGCCGGGGCGATCACTTCGTCGAGCTGCGGATCCGAGGCCAGGTAACCGTGTCCGCGCACGGTCCGGACCAGGGCGCCCGCGCCGACCGCGTCGAGTTTGCGGCGCACGTAACCGACGTAGACCTCGACGACGTTCCGGGTCGCGGCCTGTTCGTCACCCCAGACGGCGCGCAGCAGCTCGTCCTTGGTGACGACCGTTCCCGCCCGACCGGCCAGCACCTCCAGCAGCGCGAACTCGCGGGGACTGAACGCCACCTCGACGCCGTCGTAGCGGACCTGCCGCAGGCTCCGGTCGACTTCGAGCGCGCCGATGCGCAGCGGCCCGCGGATGGCGTCCGGCGAGGCGCGCCGCAATACCGCGCGCACCTGCGCGACCAGGACGACGAACGAGAACGGTTTGACGAGGTAGCCGTCGGCGCCGAGGTCGAGGCCGTCCGCCTGGTCGACCTCGCCGTCCTTCGCGGAGATCATCAGCACCGGTGTGGTGACGCCGAGCGCGCGCAGGCGTTCGAGCACGCGGTAACCGGAAAGCCCCGGGAGCATGATGTCGAGCAGGACGACGTCGAAGGAGCCCGTCTGCGCGAGCCGCAGGCCGCTGGGCCCGTCGGCCGCCGTGACCACGTCCATGTCCTCGGCGCGCAGCCCCCGCTGCAACGCCTTGCGCACGCCGGGCTCGTCGTCGACCACCAGTACTCGAGGTTTCACGTCCCTCATCATTCACGCTTCGACCAGCTCACGCGCGACCTCTCAGCGCCATCTCAGCTCCGGCGGCGGAGTCTGAGTGGTGTCTCAGCGTTTCCGGGGAAGCGTTGTCGCCAAGACCCGAGCACACTGGGGTTCGGGGAAACAGGGAGAGACAGCATGGATCCGAAGAGGAAGGCCATCACCGCGGCGGTGGTGGGGACGGCTCTCGGCGTCGGCGGGCTCGTCGTCGTCGCGATGCCGGCCACCGCGGGCGACGCGCCCGTCTTGCCGCAGATCAGCGCCGAAGAGCTGGTGCAGTCGACGCTCAACGCGAAGCCGACGGCGTTCGACGGGAAGGTCAAGGTCAGCAACGACCTCGGCCTGCCGCAGGTCGGCGGCGCCCTGCCCGGTGTCTCGGCGCTCGACGTCGACTCGGCGCAGGTGTCGACCGACGGCGCGGGCAAGAGCAAGATCTCGCTCACCGAGGGCTCCAGCCAGCAGACCATCGTCCGCACCGGCCAGACCGTCTGGGAGTACAACTCCAAGGACAACTCGGCCACCAAGATCACCGTCCCGGACGGGCTGGCCAAGGAGCACCAGGACAAGAGCAAGGACGTCGACCCGGCGACGGTGGCGTCGGAACTGCTCGGCAAGGTGCGCGAGAGCAGCACGATCGCCGTAGACGGCACGGCCGCGGTCGCGAATCGCGCCGCGTACGAACTGGTGCTGACCCCGAAGCCGACCGAGCGGACCGTCCTGCGCGAGATCCGTGTCGCGATCGACGACCAGACCCGGATGCCGCTGCGGGTCACGGTGCTGGCCAACGGCACGTCCGCCCCGGCGTTCGAGGCTTCGTTCAGCGAGATCAACTTCGCGGCGCAGCCCGCGTCGAACTTCGAGTTCACCCCGCCCAAGGGCGCGAAGGTGACCGAGAAGACCGCCGAGGTCGAGCCGAAGGACCGTGAGCTGGCCGAGCGGGCGAAGTCCGAGATCAAGGTCGTCGGCGACGGCTGGGACACCGCCATCACCGGCAAGATCCCGGCCGACGCGCTGGCGAAGGCCGGCGAGGCCAAGGACGAGCAGGGCCGCCAGGTCGACCCGAAGGCGCTGCTTTCGCGGTTCGCCAAGCCGGTCAGCGGTGCCTGGGGCAGCGGCTGGCTGGTGACCACCAAGGTCGGCAGCGGCGTGCTGACCGACGACGGCCGCTACGCCGCCGGCGCGGTGCCGGAGCAGGTCCTCTTCGAGGCCTTGGCCGCGAAGTGACCACCACGTTCGAAGCCGGGGCGGACGCTTCCCAGGAGGCGTCCGCTCCGGCGGTACCCATGGCGGCCCGCACCAGGGGCCTGCGCAAGGTCTACGGCCGCACGGTGGCCGTGGACCACGTCGATCTCGACGTTCCCGAAGGCGCCGTGCTGGGGATGCTCGGCCCCAACGGTTCGGGCAAGACGACGACCATCCGGATGCTGCTCGGTCTCGTGCGGCCCACCGAGGGAGAGGTCGAACTCTTCGGCAAACGGATGCCCGACGAGGCGGCGCACGCGTTGCCCGACGTCGGCGCGCTCGTCGAAGGGCCGGGTTTCCACCCTTTTCTTTCCGGGCGGGAGAACCTGCTTCGTGTGGCCGCGGCCGAACCGCGGCTGGCCTCGGCGGGGATCCCCGGCGCGGTCGACGCGGCACTTGAGCGCGTCGGCCTGACCGGCGCCGCCACCCGGCGCTACAAGGGTTATTCGCTGGGGATGAAGCAGCGGATGGGCCTGGCGAGCGCGCTGCTCGTGCCGAGGCGGATGGTCGTGCTCGACGAGCCGACGAACGGCCTCGACCCGGCGGGTACCAGGGAGATCCGCCGGATCATCGCCGAACTGCACGCCGACGGCGTCACCGTGCTGGTGTCGTCGCATCTGCTGGCCGAGGTCGAGGCGACCTGCACGCACGTCGCGGTGCTCCAGTCCGGGAACGTGATCGCCCAGGGCGAGCTCTCGGAACTGCTGGAGTCGGGGAACGCGGCGCTGCTGGTGCGCACGCCGGACGCCGAACTCGCGGTGGAGACGTTGCGGGAGAACAGGATCGGCAGCAGGCTCACGCCGGACGGCGTCCGCGTCGACCTGACCGCCGCCGAAGCCCCCGACGTGCTGCGTCATCTGGTGACGGCCGGGGTGGCCGTGCACGAGGCGGCGCGGGCGCGCACCGGGCTCGAAGACCTGTTCGCCCGGCTGACCCAGCCGGAGTCCACCGTAGACGGTGAGGGGGAGTCGTGACCCACGCTCTGGCCGCGGCATCCGCGGCACGGACCGGGCAGGACAGTGTCGGGCTGCTCCGGTTGTACCGGGCGGAACTGCGCTGGATCTTCCGGCGGCCTCGCACGCTCGCCGTACTGGGCCTGCTCGCGTTGATCCCGGTGATCATCGGGGTCGCGCTGACGCTCGTCGACCCGACGGAGACGAACAACGGCGGTGGCGGCAACGGGGACGGCGCGCTGCTCGCCTCCGCGGTCAGCAACGGCTTCATCCTGCCGGTCGCGGCCCTGACCATGACGCTGGGGTTGCTGCTCCCGCTCGCTTCGGCGATGGCCGGGGCGGACGCGATCGCCGGCGAGGCGGCCCACGGGACGCTGCGCGGCTGGCTGATCGCGCCGGTCGGCCGGGGCAGGCTGCTCGCGATCAAGGCGTTCGGCGTCGCGACGGTTTCGACGGTCGCCGTACTGGCCATGACGTGCACCGGTTTCGTCACCGGCCTGATCATCAGCGGCGCCGACTCGATGTTCACCCTCACCGGCTCGACGCTGAGCGTCTGGGACGCGCTGGGCCGCGTCCTGCTCGTGGCCGCGTGGGTGGTGCTGCAGCTGTGGGCGATCGGCGCGGTCGCGCTGGCGATCTCGGCGTTCACCGAGCATCCGATGCTGGTCGTCGCCTCGGTGCTGGCCGGGACGATCGTGTTCACCATCCTCGGTTTCCTGGACGCGGTCTCGTGGCTGCATCCGTTCCTGCTCAACGAGAACTGGACGCAGGCACCCGCTTCGGTGCTGATGGACCCGGTGGACACCGCGATGCTCGGCGAAGGCGCGTTGCGCGCCGCCTGCTACATCGCCATCGGGCTCTCGATCGCCTACGCGCGCCTGACCACCCGGGACGGCTGACCTCCCGCGTTTCGTCCTCTGGATGCGGTACTTGTACACACAAGGACCGCGTTCAGAGGACTAACCGCGGAGTTGGGCGACACCGTCCGGGTCCAGGGCGAGCCGCACGGTGTCACCGGGGCGCAGATCGGCCGTCACCGGCGCGACGGCGTCCACAGTGGACAGATCGCCGCCGGGGGCGACCACGAGCCGCACGTGCTCCCGCCGGTGCACCACGGCGACGACCTCGCCCTCGGCACCCTCCGGGGCCACTCGCAGACCGTGCGGCCTCAGCCCCAGCCGCACCACGCCGTCCTCGACGTCGGGCAATGCCACGTCGCCGAGCGGCGTCCGCACCACACCGCCGGAAGCCTCGCCGTCGACGAAGGTGGTCACCCCGAGGAACCGTGCGACGTCCTCGTCCACCGGCTGCCGCCAGACGCGGCGCACCGCGCCCTCCTGCCGGATCTCCCCGTCGTCGAGCACGGCGACCCGGTCGGCGAGTGTGAACGCCTCCTCCTGATCGTGCGTGACCAGCAGCGCGGTGATCTTGCTGCGCCGCAGCAGGGCCGCGAGATCGATCGCCAGCTGTTCCCGCAGCCCGGCGTCCAAACCGGACAGCGGCTCGTCCAGCAGCAGCAACCGCGGTTCCGGCGCCAGCGCGCGGGCCAGCGCCACCCGCTGTGCCTGCCCGCCGGACAGCTCGGTCACCCTCCGCCGCTCGTAACCGGCCAGCCCGACGAGATCGAGCAGCGCCCGGATCCGTTCGGCGTGCTCGGCGCGGGGGACGTCGTGCATCCGCAGCCCGAAGGCGATGTTGGCGGCGACGTCCTTGTGCGGGAACAGCTGCCCGTCCTGGAACACCAGCCCGAACTCCCGCCGGTGCACCGGGACACCGGAAAGGTCCTCGCCGTCCCACCGCACGGTGCCCGACGTCAGCGGCTCCAGCCCGGTGATCGCCCGCAGCAGCGTCGACTTCCCCGAACCGGACGGGCCCAGCAGGGCCAGCACCTCGCCGTCGGCGATGTCCAGCCGGGCGTCCTTCACCGCCGGATGAGATCCATAGTGGACAGTCAGCTCACGTACCGACAGCGACACTAGAACTCCCCTACCGAATTCTGCCCGCGGACCGCGCCGAACCGGTCGATCAGCACCACCGCCACCACGGTCACGATCATGAGCAGCGCGCAGGCCGCGTAGGCCATCTGGTTGTTCAGCTCCCCCGGCCGCGAGATCAGCGTCGCCACGGCGACCGGCAGCGTCGGCGCGTCCGGCCTGGCCAGGAAGCTCGTCGCGCCGAATTCGCCGAGCGCGACCACGTAACCGAAACCGGCCGCCGCGACCAGCGAACGCGCCGTCAACGGGAGATCGATCTCCCGCCACACCCGGCCGGGGCTCGCGCCGAGCGTCGACGCGGCCTGCCGCAGCCGGACGTCGACCGAGCGCAGCACCGGCAGCACCATCCGCACGATCAGCGGGATGATCACCAGCGCCTGCGCGAGCGGCACCAGCAGCGGCGACGTCCGCAGGTCGCCCGGCAGCGCGTCGAGCGTGACGAGATAGCCGAAACCGACGGTCACCGCGGACACGCCCAGCGGCAGCATGAGCGCGGCGTCCATCGTCTCGCCCATGCCGCGGGCCAGCCTGCCCGGCGTGCGGCGCAACGCCACCAGCACGACCGAGGCCAGGACACCGACGATCATCGCGAGCGTCGTGGCGTCGAACGCCGTCCGCAGCGACATCGACGCCGCGTCCCAGCCCGAGACCTGGAGCGAGCCGCTGGTTCCCTGCCCGGCGAGTGCCGCGTACCCGGCGAGGCTCCAACCGTCCGAAGTGGACACGGACTCGACCAGCAAAGCCACGATCGGCGTCATCAGGAGCGCGACCACCGCGAGCCCGGCGGACACCGCCCACCACTCGCCACCCCTCGGCCGCCGGGCCGTCTCGCTCCGCGAACGCAGGCGGACCGCGTTCTCCCGGCGCCGCCTGGCCAGCGCGCCGACGACCAGCGCGGCGACGACGGCGGCGAACTGCACCAGCGACAACGCGGCCGCGCCCGAGAGGTCGAGCAGTTCGACCGTGCGCAGGTAGATCTCGGTCTCCAGGGTGCGGTACTTCGCCCCGCCGAGGATGAGCACGACCCCGAAACTGGTGGCGCAGAACAGGAACACCACCGCGGCCGACGACGCGACGGCCGGGGCGAGCGCGGGCAGCGTCACCGAGCGGAAGGCGCGCCACGGCGACGCGCCGAGTGCCCGCGCCGCGTCCACGGTGCGCGGATCGAGATGGCTCCACAACCCGGAAACCGTGCGCGCGACGACGGCCACGTTGAAGAAGGCGTTGGCCAGCACCAGGGGCAGCAGCCCGCCGTCGGGCCAGAGCGCGCGGAACGCCAGGCCGACCACGATCGTCGGCAGCACGAACGGCACCAGCACGAGCGTCCGGACCAGCGAGACCCCCGGCAGCCGCACCCGCGCGAGCAGGAACGCGACCGGCAGGCCCGCCAGCACCGCCACGATCGTCGAGACCCCGGCACTGGCGACGGTGAATCCGGCGAGCTCCCAGGTCAGCGGGTCACCGATGGCCGTGCCGACCCCGCCGGAGCCGAAACCGCGCGCGACGATCGCCGCGACCGGCCAGGCGAAGAACACCACGAGGAAACCGAGCGGCAGCACGGCGAGCGCGGCCAGCCCGGCTCCGCGGAAAGTCGGCCTGGTCGAACTCAGCCTTCGAGTAGCGTGCGCCACTGGGCGATCCACTGCTCGCGCCCGGCCTGGATCTTGGCCGGTTCGAGCGTCTTCGGCTGCTGCGGCTGCGGCGCGGCCTGCGCCCAGCCCTGCGGGAGCTCGACTCCCTGACGGGCCGGGTACACGTACATGTTGCTCGCCACCGTCACCTGGAACTGCTGGGACAGCAGGAAGTCCACGACCTTGCGGGCCTTCTCGACCTGCTTGCCGCCCTTCAGCACCCCCGCGTACTCGACCTGGCGGTAGCAGGTGTCCAGCAGCGCCTTCGTGCGCGGCTTGCCGTCGTCGCCGATCTCGGCGGCGGGCGAAGAGGCGTAGGAGACGACGATCGGGCGCGGGCCCTTGCCCGAGGAACCGGAGAATTCCTTGGAGTAGGCCTCTTCCCAGCCGCTGACCACCTTGAGACCGTTGGCCTTCAGCTGGGTCCAGTACCCCTGCCAGCCCTGCTCGCCGAACTGGGCGACGGTGCCGAGCAGGAACGCCAGGCCGGGCGAGGACGTCGCGGCGCTCTCGGCGACCATCAGGTCCTTGTACTTGGCGTCGGCCAGGTCCGCGAACGACTTCGGCTCCGGGATCCCCTTGTCCGCGAAGTACCGGGTGTCGATGTTCACGCAGACGTCGCCGAGGTCGACCGCGGAGAGCCGGTGCTCGGGGTCGATGGAGTAGCGCTGCGGGCCGCGATCGGCCTCCGGGCTGGTGTACTGCTCGAAAACGCCCTCGGTGAGCGCGCGCGAGGCGAACGTCGAGTCGATGCCGTACGCGACGTCCCCGATCGGGTTCGCCTTGGTCAGCACCAGTTTGTTGGTCAGCGCGCCCGCGTCCCCCTGCTTGAGCACGGAGATCTTGATCCCGGACTGCCGCTCGAACGCGTCGAGGACATCCTGCGGGGCGAGCCACGAGTCGTGTGTCACGAGCGTGACCGTCGCCGGCGCCTGCGGGTCGTTCCCCGTGTTCCCGGAGAGCGAGCAGCCCGCGACGAGGGCGGCCACCGTGCCAGCCGCAACGACCGTGCGGAGGGCGCGTTTCATCTAGCCTCCTGCGTTCTTCAAGGGGGGACCCGTGGCAAACGTGCAGCGTAGCCGACGGCGTACCACCATGGAGTCATGGCGGAAATCTTGAACGACCAGCAGGCCGACGAAGCCGTGACCAAGCTCTCCGGGTGGACCCGTGACGGCGTGACGATCGAGCGGACGGCGAAGCTGCCGAGTTTCCCGAAAGCCATCGAGGCGGTGGACAAGGTGGCCGAACTGGCGGAGGCGGCCGACCACCATCCCGACATCGACATCCGCTGGCGGACGGTGACGTTCCGGCTCAGCACGCACTCCGCCGGAGGGCTGACGGAGAAGGACTTCTCCCTCGCGTCGCAGATCGACGGGGTTCTCGACGGCATGTGACGTCCGCGACGATCGCGCCACGACTCCGCTTCTCGGACGTCTTCCCCAGTAGGGACACAACGAGAAAGGACGAGTGATGACGCAAGCGATCGTGGTGGGGTTCTCGGCGTTCGGCGCGATGGTGGCGGCCGCTGCCGGAGTGCTCTGGTACACGGCGCGCGATCGGCATCACCAGCACGATCAGTGACGTTGATCACACCGGCGTCCGGCAGGTAACGCGGAGCCTGATCAACGCGCTGTTCCCGGCGGACCTGTCGCTTCTCTCCCCCGGGGAACCGCCGTGAACAACGCCTCCATCACCGCCGCCCAGCGCGCCTGGGTGACCACGTTCGCCGCCGCCATCACGCTGCTGACGATCGTCGTGCTCGGCCTGCTCGGCTAGTCCTTCAGCCCGAGTAGGCCTCGCGGGCGGCGACCAGCTCCGGAAGGTGCTTCGCCGCCCATTCACGGCATGCCTCCATCGGCTCGAACAACGTCCGGCCGAGCGAGGTGAGCTCGTACTCCACCCGCGGCGGTGTCTCGTCGTACGCCGTCCGCGTGATCATGCCGTCGCGCTCCAGAGCCCTCAGGGTCTCCGTGAGGACCTTCGGCGTGACTCCCCGCAAGGGCACCCGCAGTTCGGAGAACCGGCGCGGCCCTTCTTCCAGGCACTGCACGACCAGACCCGCCCATTTGTCGCCGATCCGGAACGGGGTCAGGTTCGACGGGCAACCGGGCGCGAACATGTCGGGACTCAACGGCTTCACCCGTCCGAAGTTACCCGTGCGGCCCCTTCCGCCGTCGTTCGTCGGCCTGCAACCGGCGAGTGACCCCGGCCAAAGCCACCGGGTACAGCCATTACGGCGACAAGGAGATCCTGTTTCGCGAGACGGTCTCCGCGTCGGCGGACCGAGCTCATGGGCGCTGCGACGGTTACTCGCGGCCGAGACGGGCCAGTTCCCCGACCTGATCGACGTCATCCACACGCGCGCGGCGGACCGCGTGGCCCGAAGCACTGGCCGACCGGCTCGTCCGCCTGACCGTCTCCGGGCACCTTCGAACCGCGGACCCGCTCTTGGCCGCGGATCTGTTCTTCGCGCTGCTGTCCGGTCCGGCCGACAAGCGGGCGAGGCCCGGCACCCGCCGCACTCCCGACGCCGAACTTCGCGCCATCGCCGAGGCCGCCGTCGGCACCTTCCTGAAGGCCTTCGGCGCCCAAGACAGAGGAAACGTCACGGAAAGGAAAAAGGGGACGATCGGAGGTTGCTCTCCGGGCCTCGTGACTCTTAGCTACTCGAACGAGTTTCTTCGAGAAGTGAGGGGTGTTCCATGGCAGGTCTGCGCAGACGTGAGGTGCTCGCGGGCGCGGTGGCACTGGCGGGCGCGGCGACGATCGGGCTGAACCCCGGCACCGCCGCCGCGGCCACGCAGCAACGTCCGGGCGCGCAGTTCCCGCCGTCGCTGGAATTCGGCGACTACCCCGTGGTCGCGCGGGTGCGGTCGCGGCGGGCGCTGGAGCACCTGCGGGTGCTCAGCGACAAGATCGGCCCCCGGATCGCCGGCACCGAAGGCGAACTGCGAGCCAGGGACTACATCGCGAAGGTGCTTCGGGACCTTCGCTACCAGGTCACGCTGCAGCCGTTCCCGATCGCCGACAAGTTCCTGGGCGGCCTGTCGATCGGGCGCGACAGCTGGCAGACCGGCTCGTCGCCGCAGGGCCTGCAGGACGTCACGCGCGAGGCCGTCGTCGTCGACGCCGGTGACGGCAGCACGCTTCCCGACGACCTGACCGGCAAGATCGTGCTGATCGCCGCCGTGACCAACAAGGCCGACGCGTACCTGACGGCCGCGCAGCGCGGAGCGGACGCCGTGCTGCTCGGCCGGATCGGTGCGGACCCGGCCCGCAAGCTGTCGGCGTTCTCCCCGACGCTGGCCACCCCGGTCACCATCCCGGTGCTCGGCCTGGCCCAGGTGCAGGTCGAGCGCCTGCGCGAACGGCTCGCCAAGGGCTCGGTCACGGTGAAGGCGACGGCCACCCACCACAAGAACCTGACGTCGTACAACGTCATCGCCGAGCGGCCCGCCACGTTCCCCGGCAAGGACGACGGCGTGGTCATGGTGACCGCGCACTACGACAGCGTCCCCGGCTCCCCCGGCGCCAACGACGACGGCAGCGGCACCGTGCTGTGCCTGGAACTGGCGCGCGTCCTGCGCCACCTGCCGACGAGCAAGACGCTGCGGTTCGCGCTGTGGGGCTCGGAGGAGTACGGGCTGATCGGTTCGCGGCACTACGTCAAGAACCTGTCCGACCCGGAAGCGAAGCGGATCGCGGGCTGCTTCCAGAACGACATGGTCGCCACCAGCTGGGACCCGGCGGTGACCTACTGGCTGCTTTCGGTCGACGGCGCCGACAACGCCACGACCGCGGCCGTCAACGCCGCCGCCAAGCGGCTCGGCTACGACCCTCAGGTCAAGGGCCCGGTGGCGCGCGGTTCGAGCGACCACGTGCCGTTCTTCGAGCGCGGGATCGCGTCGGGCAACTTCAGCTGGCGCGGGGAAACCGGTCCGGCGCTGCTGGAGCCGACGTATCACACGCCGGAAGACACCATCAAGGACAACGTCTCCCTCGAGCGGCTTCAGGTTTCGCTGGAGCTGATCGGTTCGGCGGCGTACAGCCTGCTGCGGAAGTGAGCCTCGCCGGGTGTCCTCGATGCTCATCGAGGACACCCGGCGGTCCTCAGCGTGAGTAGTCCACCGCTTCCAAGGCGATCGGGGCCGGATTCCTCGCGACCCAGGCGACGGCGAGTTCGCTCAAGCGATCGAGCTGTTCGTCCCCACCGCGGCCGGACCTGACCTGCTTGGCGATCTCCTTGGCCTCTCGGAGTTCTTCCTCGCCGAGAGGCTCGCCCTGCGCCAGGAAACCCGGGAACGCGTCGGCCATCGCACGATAATCGCGGTCCCAGTTCGCCCCGCCGTTCCGGAACATCTCGTCGGAGATCCGGCCGGTGACGCGGACGACCTCGCACTGCACTGTCTCGCCCGCACCGCTCGACGGCACGAGGAACTCCCAAAGCGCCTTGTGCCGCTCCTGCCAGGTTCCGCCGGGAACGACGATCGGTGACACCCCATCGTGCTTCGACCGCCGGGCTACGGGCTCGACCTCGAAGATCCGGTACAGCTCGCTGAGCGCGGCGTCGGTCTCTTCGAGAAGGTCGCGGTTGAAGGTCTCGCGATGGAACTCGAACCCACTGCCGATCCGCTCGACCTTCCGGCGCATCTCGGGCGTGATGCTCGCCCCGCGTTCGAGCAACAGCTTCGCGATCTCGGCGGACTCCCGGAGATAGGCGTTCTCCGTACTGATCAGGCAGCACATCAGCAAGGTGTTGCCGCGCCTGTCGAGCACCTCGGTCGAGGCCCCGTGCTCGATCAGCACTCGCGCCGCCTCGACCCTCAGCCTGCCCACGGCGGCCCCAAGCGGTGTTTGCCCGTAGGTGTCGGCCGCATCGACGTCCGCGCCGAGCGAGAGCAGCAAGGGAATCTGCTTCGGAGCACCGCGGGAAGCCCGCGCGTGAAGCGGTGTCCTGCCGTAGCTGTCCGGGGTGTCGACGGCGAGCCCCTGCCCGGTCAGCCAGACGATGAGCTCGTCCGGGCATGCCGGGAAGCCGATGGCGGTGCCCTTGGAATAGCCGCCCCGCGCGTCGAGCTCGCATTTGCCGAAGACGGCTTTGAGTTCCTCCACCGAGGCCGAGGTCAGCATCTCCTCGAAGTCCTTGGGAAGGGTCTTCCGCTTCCGTGCCATCGTGCTTCTCCTCAGTCGAACTTCGGGCGCAGTTGTTCGCGCATCTGCCGGAAGTTCTTCGGCTTCACGGCCCAACGGTCCTCGTCGGTGTCCTCGAAGGTGACCTCGTGCTTCCCGGCCGTCCGGTCGTACTGCACGAGGATCTTCACCGGCAGCCTCTCACCCAGGTACGCGTTCACCGCCGCTTCGATGCCCGACCACTGGCAGGACACGGGCGTGATGACGCCGCCGGGCGAGTACGCGTACCCGTACACACTGCGAAACCCTTCGCCGAACTCCAGGATGATCGCCAGCGATTCCCAGCCGTCCACCGATCCCGGCAGGTCCGCGGCTTCGACCAACGATCCGATGAGATCGACGGTGGTGTCGTCCGTCACCGTTCCCCCTTCGCTCGCTGCAGGTCGAGGAACTTCCGCATGACTTCGGAGACCTCCGGTTCCTCGTCCGCCGGCGAGATGTCGGCGTCGTCGATGTGGAACCGCCGCAACAGTTCGAGGGCGGCGTCGCTGACGAGGAGGTCGACGACCGTTTCGAGCACGAAATCCTCACCGCCCTCCTCCGTGCCGGTGGGGATGAGCCGCTCCCAGTCACGGGGAAGGCCGAGATGGCTGTAGAACATGTCGAACTGTTCTTCGGTGGTCACCACCACCTCGCCGATCTCGTAGCCGGTGAGCGGCGATTCCCTGAGCGCGTCGGCGAGCCTGCCGGTGACGATCCAGTACCCGCTCGTCGTGACGATGTCGTCGCCGAGCCAGCCGGCGAACTCGTAGTGCAGCGGGCCGACGAGTGGTTCGGACCCGCGCCGCGGGTCGTAGTCGATACCGGGACCGAGGCCTCCGGCGACCTCGGGTTCGAAACGGGCTCCGGCCGCGCGATACGCCCGCATGAACTCGCTCGCGGGGAGCGCGGCGAACCCGCCGCTCGCGGAGAGCAGGGAGTCTTCGTCGTAGGTACCCGTCGCCTCGGCCGCCCAGTCTCGCTTGGCGTCGCACCAGCGGTACCAGTCCTCCGCGAAGTCCGTGCGCGCCAGGACACGGGCGAGCGGTGAGAGGGCGGGGCTCGTCATGCGGTTCATCCTCGGTCCGTGGCGGCGTGCTCGAATGGCCGCATGAAGAAGACGAAACGCGGGCCACTGCGGTTCCTCGTGATCGCCCGCACGGCGCCCGGCCGCCATCCGCACCCCATGGAGGTGGCCGTGCATCCGGCCGGCGCCGCTTCCCGCGTCTCGATCTCGGTGGGCCCACATCCGGTGAACGCGGGTGGGCAGGTCGCGCTCTCCGCGGTGCTCGACGAGTCCCGGACCGGACTCGATCCGTACTGGGCGGAGCAGTTCGACGAGGCGGATCTGCACTGGGTGGTGCCGTATCTGGTCCGTCTCCAGTCCGGGGAGGACACGACGGACGAGATCGTGGCGGCCTACACGGCGCGGCACGGCAAGGCACCGGCGAGGATGTTCCAGGATCGCTACGGCGTGTGATCAGACGACTTCGGGGCGAGCCCACGCCGCGAGGCGCTGGGCCCCTTCCTCGTAGGCGACAGCCCCGGTCGCCGTCGCGATCACGAGCTCGTACGCGTCGTCCTCCGGCGCTTCCAGGTCGACACCGTTGAGACCGTAGAAAACGAAGACCGCCATCCAGCCCAGCCGCTTGTTACCGTCGATGAGCGGGTGGTTGCGGACTATCGACTCCAGCAGGACCGCCGCTTTCTCATGCAGGCTCGGATAAGCGTCCTGCCCCATCAGCGACGACTGCGGCCGATGCGCCGCCGCGTCGAGCAAGCCCAGATCCCGAATTCGGGAAACACCCAGGTCGGCCGCGAGTGTGAGCAGGTCGTCCAGGGACAGGTACTCGATCTTCACTGCGCCAGGCGATCGAGCAACGACGCGTAACGCGCCCGCCCGTCACGCGACAGGGCACGCACTCGATCGTCACGGACGGACCGGGCCGCGGCGTCGGTGATCGCGCGCACGATCGCTTCGTGCTTGCTCACCCCGTTGGCCTCGGCGAGCAAGGCCAAAGCGCGCTCCTGCTCTTCGTTCAGCCTCAACGTCATCGCCATGAGCTCATGATACCACTTCGGTATCATGATCAAGTCCACTCAGGCGTCGGGCTTCCAGGAGCGTGCGCGAAGAGCCTCGAAGTCGCCGTCGATGAACTCCTTGGCGATCGCGAGCGCCTCGTCGCGGTCGGCATAGTCAAGGCTGCCAACGACTTCTCCGCCGCGTTCCGCCTGCTGGAAACAGACGGAGCGGCGGGTGAACTCGACGAACCAATCGTCGCTGTCGTTGATGTCGACGACGACGTGCTCGGCATCGTCGTCGTTGAGCGCGTCCAGCAGGGCGGCGAAGGCCTCGATGGAGATGTCGTCTTCGATCTGGACACCCCAACGATCGATGAACCAGACGTCGCGATCAGCACCCATGCCCTTGCCTCCGTGGGGAATCCAGCTCCGCCGCGGCCCTCCCAGCGGTGAGGCCGATCCTATGTCGGCCCCCGCACCACCGAGGAGCGAACGGCGACAATGGAGCCATGGATCTTGAACTCCGCGCGTGGGCACGCGATTGGTCGGATCGACTCCGATCGGCGCTCGAGCAGGCCATCGCGGCGGTCGCAGGACAGCTGCCGCCGGACGACGTGGCAGGCGTCGGCATCGCGACCGACGCCGACGCCACGTCGATCGTCGCCTTCGCGCACTCGCGGCGACATCTCGACGAGATGATCGCCGAGGACCCGGAGTTCGCCATCGACGCGAGATGGCACCTCGGCGAGTGGGACATGGACATCCGCGGCGCCGAGGGGATCGACGACCCGCTGGAGCCGATCCGCGCCGAGGCGGAACGGGCGATGCGGCGCTGCACCGATTCGGACCTTCGCGAGTTCCGGAGGACGGTGTGGCAGTCGATCGCACAAGCGTTGACGGCCTCGGTCGCCGCCGGGTTCTTCGAGCGGTGGCCGAACGCGGTGCGGGTCTTCCTGCTACTCGACGCCGACATCTCGGAAGCCGACATCGCCCAGTGGAACGCCGCGCTGAACGGTCAGGCCGAAACCGCGGAGTTCCGGGAGTTCCTGCAGGTCGACATCAGACGTTGAAGCGGAACTCCACCACGTCGCCGTCCGCCATGACGTAGTCCTTGCCCTCCATGCGCACCTTGCCCGCGGACCGGGCGGCGGCCATGGAGCCGTTCTCGACCAGGTCGTCGAACGAGACGACCTCGGCCTTGATGAAGCCGCGCTCGAAGTCGGTGTGGATGACGCCCGCGGCCTGCGGGGCGGTCGCGCCCTGCGGGATCGTCCAGGCGCGCGACTCCTTGGGGCCCGCGGTCAGGTACGTCTGGAGGCCGAGGGTGTGGAAGCCGGCGCGCGCCAGCGAGTACAGGCCCGGCTCGTGCTGGCCGACGGACTCCAGCAGCTCGCGCACGGACTCCTCGTCGTCCAGTTCGAGCAGTTCGGCTTCGACCTTGGCGTCGAGGAACACCGCGTCGGCCGGGGCGACCAGCTTGGCCAGCTCCTCGCGGCGCGACTCGTCGGTGAGGATGCCTTCGTCGGCGTTGAAGACGTAGAGGAACGGCTTCGTGGTGAGCAGGCTCAGCTCGCGCAGCGCCTCGAAGTCGACCTCCTTCTGCGCCTGGAAGAGGGTCCGCCCGGCGTCGAGGATCTCCTTGGCCTTGACCGCGTTGTCGAGCGCGGGCTTGTTCTCCTTCTTCGTCCGCGCTTCCTTCTCCAGCCGCGGCAGCGCCTTCTCCAGGGTCTGCAGGTCGGCGAGGATCAGCTCGGTGTTGATCGTCTCGATGTCGCTGCCCGGGTCGATCCGGCCGTCGACGTGGATCACGTCCGGGTCGTCGAACACGCGGATGACCTGGCAGATCGCGTTGGCCTCGCGGATGTTCGCGAGGAACTTGTTGCCGAGGCCTGCTCCCTCGGAAGCGCCCTTCACGATGCCCGCGATGTCCACAAAGGACACGACGGCGGGCACGATCCGCTCGGAGCCGAAGATCCCGGCGAGCTTGTCCAGCCGCGGATCCGGCAGCGGAACGACACCGACGTTGGGCTCGATCGTCGCGAACGGGTAGTTCGCCGCGAGCACGTCGTTGCGGGTCAGCGCGTTGAACAGGGTGGACTTGCCGACGTTGGGCAGGCCGACGATGCCGAGGGTGAGACTCACGGGCCAGAAGTCTACGTGCCGCCCGCCGCCCCATCCGCCGAGGCCTTGATCGCCGTGTCGGATTTCCGCCAGCCGCGCCCCCGACCTGGTGGCACGATCGATGTCATGACCGAGCAGACCTTGGCCGAACGGGCCGTGTGGCGCGACACCGAACGGTGTTACCGCGCCGTCGCCGCCCGTGATTCCCGGTTCGACGGCCAGTTCATCATGGCCGTCTCCACCACCGGGATCTACTGCCGTCCGTCCTGCCCCGCGTCGACGCCGAAGCAGCAGAACGTCCGCTTCTACCCGACGTCGGCGGCCGCACAGGCGAACGGCTTCCGCGCCTGCCGCCGCTGCCTGCCCGACGCCGTCCCCGGCTCACCCGATTGGGATATCCGGGCCGACCTCGCCGCGCGGGCGATGCGGCTCATCTCGGACGGGACCGTCGAACGCGACGGCGTCCCGGGGCTCGCGCGGCGGCTCGGCTATTCCGAACGGCAGCTCGGCCGCGTCCTCACCGCCGAACTCGGCGCCGGACCGCTGGCGCTGGCCAGGGCCCATCGGGCGCACTCGGCGCGGCTGCTGATCGAGATGTCCGGGCTCCCGCTGACCGACGTCGCGTTCGCCGCGGGTTTCTCCAGCGTCCGCCAGTTCAACGAGACGATCCGGGAGGTCTTCGCGACGACGCCTTCGCAGCTTCGCGCCGCGAGCCTGCGCCGTCGCAAGGCCGAGGAGTTGCCGACCGGGACCCGGTTGAGCCTGCGGTTGCCGTTCCGCAAGCCGTTCGACGCGGCCGGCGTGCTGGACTTCCTGGCCGAGCAGGCCGTACCCGGCGTCGAGCACGTGACGCGCGACGATTCCGGAGTGACCGGATACGGGCGCACGCTGCGGCTCGCGCACGGCACCGGTGTCGTGTGGCTGACCGCGAAGGACGACCACGTCCGCTGCGACCTGCGGCTCGCCGACCTGCGCGACCTGAGCAGCGCGGTGGCCAGGGTGCGGCGGCTGCTCGACCTCGACGCCGACCCGGAGGCGGTCGCGCGGGTCCTCGGGGCCGACCCCGCCCTCGCGCCGCTGGTCGAGACGATCCCCGGGATCCGGGTGCCCGGCACTGTCGACGGCGACGAGCTCGTGCTGCGCGCGATGCTCTCCCCCGCCGAGGCGGCCGAGCTAGCCGAGAGCCTCGGCGAGCGCCTGCCCAGCTGCGACGAGGCGCTCGACGGGCTGACCACGCTGTTCCCGACGGCCGCCCAGGTCGCCGAACACGGCCCGGAACGGGTGGCCGCGGTGGCCCGCGCGCTGGCGGACGGGGTGGCGGTCCACGTGGGCCGCGATCCTCTGGAGCTGCGGGCGGAGCTGCTGGACCTCCCGGGCATCGGGCCGGGGACCGCGGACTACGTCCTGATGCGCGTGCTGGGCGCGCCGGACGTCCTGCTGACCGGTGATCCGGCGCTGCGCCGGGGAGCGGCCGCGCTGGGCATCGCGGACGACGAAACGACGCTGGCCGAACGCGGGCGGGCCTGGCAGCCCTGGTCCTCGTACGCCGGCATGTACCTGTGGCGCGCCGAAAAGGGAGAATGATGAGCATCGCGTATTGGTCCACGATGGACACCAGGATCGGCCCGTTCACCGCCGTCGTGGCGGGTGACGGTGCCGTGCTCGCCTCGGGCTGGACCGGCGACGTCGGCGAGCTGACGCCGCTGATCTCGCCGTCGCTGGCCCCTGGCGAAGTGAAGCAGCGACGAGACCTCGGCCCCGTGAGCACCGCGATCCGCCGCTACCACGACGGCGACCTGGACGCGGTCGCCGACGTCGAGGTGCGGCAGCGGTCCGGCGCTTTCCGGGAGCACGCTTGGGAAATCCTGCGGAAGGTGCCGGCGGGCGAGCCGGTGAGCTACGCGGAGTACGCGGCGCTGGCGGGGAATCCGGCGGCGGTGCGGGCGGCCGCGTCGGCGTGCGCGAAGAACGCGGCGGCGTTGTTCGTGCCGTGCCACCGGGTGGTGCGGACCGGCGGCGGCGTGGGGAACTTCCGGTGGGGTGTCCCGGCGAAGCAGTGGCTGTTGACGCACGAAGCCGCCTGAACCGCCTCGTGAGTGGTAAGGACGGTTCTAACCGTCTTTACCACTCACGAGGCAACCGGTCAGGCGGCGTGGATCTCCACCGAAGAGCCCGTACGCGACTTCCGGATCCGCAGCCGCGTCGGGATCCGCTGCCGCAGCTCCTCCACGTGCGACACCAGTCCGACCACGCGGCCGCCGGCGCGAAGCTCGTCGAGGATGTTCATGACGATGTCGAGCGTTTCGGCGTCCAGCGTGCCGAAGCCCTCGTCGATGAACAGCGTGTCCAGCAGCGCTCCGCCGGTTTCGGCGGCGACGACGTCCGCGAGTCCCAGGGCCAGCGAGAGTGACGCGAGGAAGGACTCACCACCCGAAAGCGTCTTCGCGGGCCGGATGGTGCCGGAGTAGTCGTCGAGCACGTCGAGGCCGAGCCCGCCGCGGGTGCCCCGCGCCCCGGCCGCGTCGGAATGCACGAAGGAGTAGCGGCCCTGACTCATCGTCCGCAGGCGAGCCGTCGCCGCGACCGCGACCTCTTCAAGCCGCGCCGCGAGTACGTACGAGCGCAGCGACATCTTCCGCGCGTTCTGCCCACGACCGTTGACCACCTCGGCCAGCGCCTTCAGTTCGAGGTACCCCTCTTCGACCGGCGCCAGCTCCGTCATCAAGGACGTCATCCGCTCGGCCAGCGCGGTCAGATCCGTGTGCCGCGTCTTCGCCGTCCGCAGTGCCGCGAAAGCCTGCTCGGCCTCGGCCCGGGTCTCCTGCGCCGCGTCCGCCGAAGCGCCGACGTCGATCTCGTCCTCCGGCGAGATGCCGAACAACTCGGGTTGCGCGAGTTCCTCCTTGGCGGCCCGCTCCATCACCTTGGCGTCGGCGAGACTGGCTTCCAGCTTCGTGATCTGCTCGTCCGGCCGCGCCGCGGCGCGCATCTCGTCGAGGTCCGCGAAACCCTTGGCCCGCAACGCTTCCTTGACCAGTTTCGCTTGCTCGTCACGCCGCTCGCGGGCACCCGCGACAGCCAGCCGCGCTTCGGCGAGGGCGTCGAGGCGGGTCGCGAAGCCGAGCAGATGACGCCGTCGTGCGGCGACGTCGGCGAACTCGCCGCGTGCGGCCTCCAACCGGCGCTCGCGTTCGGCCAGCCGCTCGGTCAGCCCGCGCACCTCGGTCGCGACCTCGACCGCGCGGCGTTCGGCCGCCCCGCGCCGTTCGGTCAGCTGCTCGATCTTCCGTTCCAGTTCGAGGAGCCGCGTCTCGAGAGCGGGCTTTCGACGAGCCGTTTCCGACAGCTTGGCGACCAAGTCGCGCGCTTCGGCGAGCCCGGACCGCAGTGTCCCGGCGGTGTGCTCGCCCAACCGCTCGATCAAAACGGCCAGGCGGTTTTCGGCCTCCTGCAACGCGGCTTTCGTCTTCTCGCGCCGCGCGTGCGCCTGCTGTTCCGCGGCTTCGGCGCGGCGTTCGTCCGCCGGATCGACCAGACCACCGGTGTGCGTCGCCGGCGACGGATGCTCCGCCGACCCGCAGACCGGGCAGTCCTCGCCGTCGCGGAGGCCGGCGGCGAGTTCGGCCGCCATTCCTTCGAGACGCCGTTCCCGCAGGTCCAGCCGGTGCTGACGGGCCTGCTGATGGCCGTCCACGGCCTCGCTGACCGCCGCGCGTGCGCGCTCGACGGCCTGACGTGTCTTGGGCACCTCTTCGGCGTCGCGAGCCAGGGCGGTCAGCTCGTCGACGCGAGCGCGGGCGCCGTCGAGCTTCGCTTCCGCTTCGGCGGCAGCGGCCGTTTCGGCCCGCAAAGCCGCGACCTGCTCGGGCGCCGCGCCCAGCTCGGCGGCGAAGTCTTCGGCCTGCTTCTTCACCTTCTCGGCTATGGCGTTCAGCTGCTCGCGGCGGATCAGGTCCTGTTGCTGCTGCTCGCTTTCCGCCACGAGTTCGGCGAGCGCACCCGCTTCTTCCCGCAACCCGCCGGCGCGAGCGCGAAGCTCGGCGGCCGGACTCTCCGCCGCGTCCGGTACTTCCTGAGCCCGGAGCGCCTCAACGGCTTCGGCTTCCGCGAGCTGATCGAGCCTGCGTTCAAGGAGGTCCGCCTCCGCGACGACACCCGCCGCGCGATGCGCCGCCTCGACCTCCTCCGCCCACTCCGCACGCTGGCCCGCCTGCTCGGCGATCACCGACAGCCGCGTGTAGGCGGTGCGCACCCGGCGGATCCGTTCGGCGATGGACCGGTTCTCCTGCCAGACCGCTTCGGCCTTCTTGGCCGCCGTACGTGCCTTCGTGTCGCGCTCCTGTGCTTCGGCGACGCGCCGTGCCGACTCGGCGAGCACCTCTCCGGCCCACTCCGCCTGCCCTTCCTCGGGCGGTTCCTGCCTCGCGACCTGCGCGAACCGGGCGACCCACTCCCGCAACGTCTGCTGCTGCGCGTGCAACTCGCGGCCGCGCTCGGCACGCAGATTCGCGAACCAGTTCTCGACGTCGGAGAAGCGCTCGGTGCCGAATAGCCGCTCCAGCAATTCCTCGCGTTCGGCCGTGCTCGCGCGCAGGAACCGCGCGAATTCGCCCTGCGGCAGCAGGACCACCTGGAAGAACTGCTCGTGCGTCATGCCGATGAGCCGCTCGACCGTGCGCGCGACCTCGTCGATCCGTGTGATGCCCTCGGCCACGTGTCCGGCGGGGACCGTGCCGACCCAGCTCAGCACCGCCTTCGCCTGCTGAAGGGTCATCCCCTCGCCACGGCGCTTCGGCCGCTGGTACTCGGGGTTGCGCGCGATCCGCATCCGCTGGCCCTGCACGGTCAGTTCGAGGACGACCTCGGTGACCTGGTCGGGCTCGGCGAGGTCGCAGCGCAGCCGTTTGACCTCGCCGCGCGCGCCCGGAACGGTGCCGAACAACGCGAACGCGATCGCGTCGAGCAGGGTCGTCTTCCCCGCGCCGGTGTCACCGTGCAGAAGGAACAGCCCGTCGGCACCGAGCGCGTCGAAGTCCACCACCTCTCGGCCCGCGTACGGACCGAAAGCGGCGACCTCCAACCGGTGCAGCCTCATACCTCGCGCTCCCTGCCCGCCGCGCCCAGCGCCGCCAGCACCAGCCGCTCCTCGCTCTCCGACGGCGCGGACCCGCGGCAGTCCTCCAGGAAACTCCGGGTGATCTCGACGTCGGATCGCCCGCGGACGGCTTCGGCGTACTTCAGCACGGCACCGTCGTGCCCGCCTTCCGGCTGCCAGTCCATGTGCACCGCGTACGGAAACCGCTCACGCAGTTTGCGCATGGCGTCGATCGGGCGGACCCGGTCGGTGACCGTGAAGGAAAGGAAGTGTTCGGTGAGGCCGTCGTGCTCCGGATCCGAAAGGAGATCCGCCAGCTCGCCGCGCAGCATCGCGAGGTGGCGCGGCACCGGCAGTTCATGCCGCCGGACCTCGGCGAGCCCGTCGGCGCCGAGCTCCACCAGCCAGACCGATTTCCGTTGGCGCGTCTCGGAAAACGAGTACGCCAGCGGACTGCCCGAATAGCGCAGGTGCTCGGCGAGGGTCTGCGGGCCGTGCAGGTGGCCGAGCGCGACGTAGTCGACGCCGTCGAACACCGAACCCGGCACCTGCTCGACGCCGCCGACCGCGATGGTCCGCTCGGAGTCGGTCGGCTCGCCGCCGGTGACGAAGGCGTGCGCGAGCACCACCGACCGCGTTCCGGAGGGCCGTCCGGCGAGATCCTCACGGATCCGCCGCATCGCTTCGGTGAGCACGCCGGTGTGACCGCGGGACTCGGGCACGCCGAGGGCGTGTCGCGCGGGCTCCGGTTCGAGGTACGGGATCCCGTAGAGGGCGACCTCGCCGTGCTCGTCGGACAGCAGCACCGGCTCGGCGAGCCCGTCGATCGTGGCGCGCAGATGCAGCCCGCCCGCCGCGGCGAACTCGGCGAACGCGCCCAGCCGCGGCGCGGAGTCGTGGTTGCCCGGTGTCATCACCAGTGCCGCCCCGGCCTGGCGGATCCTGCCCAGCGCGGTGGTGGCCACGCGGACGGCCTCCGCCGAGGGCACCGCGCGGTCGTAGATGTCCCCGGACACGAGCACGACGTCGACCGATTCGGCGGCCACGAGGTCGGCGAGGTGGCCGAGCACGGTTTCCTGCTCGGCGAGCAGATCGGCGCCGTGGAAGGTACGGCCGATATGCCAGTCGGACGTGTGCAGGAGCTTCACGCAGCCCAAGGTAGGGCCGCACACCGGCCGGAGAGGGGAGGCGCGCCCTTGACGGCACTGCGCTTTCCGACACGCCGGGGACGGCGCAGGTCAGATACGGAGCGCGACCACGCCGCTCCGTTTTTGTCGGTGGGTTCCGCCATGATGTCCCCGACTCGGATCCGGAGGGGAGGTACCGGTGGCGACGGTGATCACCACCGCGGCCGTCGTGCTCGCGTTGCTGCTGCTCGCGGCCGTCGCGCTGTTGTGGCGGCTGTACAACGACGGCATGCGGCGGGCGGACGCGGCGGCGAAACAGGTCGCGGCCGAGCGGGCGAAGGCGGATCAGCAGCAGCTCGCGTTGCGCCGGTACGAGGTCGCGTTCGCCTCGATCAGCGGCCGGGGCGAGCTGGGCGAGCAGGTGCTCCTGGAGACCGCACGCGCGCTCGGGCTCCGCGAGGAGCTGCACTTCACGCTGCAAACGGATCTGGCTGGCGGCGGCGCCGCGAAACCGGACATGGTGCTGCGGGTCGGCGGCGGCCGGACCGTGCCGGTGGACGCGAAGGCGAGCATGGCGTGCTGGGCCGAGGCCGTCGAGACCGACGACCCGGAAGAACGGCTGGACGCGCTGCGGGTCCACGTCCGGCAGCTCCGGTCGCGGGCGGCCGAGCTGGCGGGCAAGGGCTACCAGCGCTGGGCCGACGCGATCTACGGGACGATCATGTTCGTCCCCTCCGACGCGGCCGTGGTGGCCGCGCTGGACACCGACCCGGAACTGCTGCGCTGGATGCTGGACCGGCGGGTCTTCCTCTGCGGGCCGACCGGGTTCGCCGTGCTGGCCTCCGCCGCGCTGTTCGCCGCGACCGAACGGGCGCTGGTCGAGGACGTCGAGCAGGTCCGGGCGGGTGCCGCGGCCGCGCACCGGGCCGCGGGCAACGCGGTCGACGCGCTGAACCTGTCGAGCACCCACCTGCAGCGCTTCATCTCGGCCCGGCGGCGGGAGCTGGAGGCGCTCGAAAGCTTCCGGAGCACGGTCTCGCCGCTGACCGACGCCGCGGGCAGCCCGGCGCCGGTCCCGCTGATCAGGAAGGCGGACGAACTCCCGGCCTCGTGAGTGGCTTGAGGGCGACTGACGTGTCGCGAAAGCCACTTTCGCGACGTCTGATGTCCCGAAAGTGGCTTTCGCGACGGCGTCGCGGGGAGCGCCAGGGCAGGTCAGCGGCCATGCGGCGCCCCACTGTGTGGGTTTTGGTGCGTTGGACGACCAGAAATCCACACAGTCCCGCCGTGAGGGGTGACCATCGAGCGCCCACCAAGCACGTCCAGTAGCCGCTCGGGCAGACGGCCTCGTGAGTGGTCAGGACGGTTAGAACCGTCCTGACCACTCACGAGCCGGATGCGGACCGCACCTCTCTACCTGCGACTTCCGGAATCGGAGGCTCCATTTCGCCGGGTCCGACAACCTTGTCCGCCCCTCACGCGTAGTACTTCCGGTAAGCATCCGGACAGTCCGTCCGGGTGGTCCGGAATGACCACTACCAGGCGATAGACACACCGCCTGTTGGCGGTATGCCCGCAGCTTGGATATACGGTGGGACCTGTGACCGCGATTCGCGATCGCCAGAGCGATCCTGATGCCGACGACGTCCCCGTTGCCTGGGACGAGCGTCCGCTCGTCGGCGCCAGGCGCGGGTTGCCCTGGTGGGCGGCCGTCCTGGTGGGTTTCGGGCTCGCCATCCTTGGCGCCTTCGTCGACATGATGATGCAGAAGGACCTGGGCCTGCTGTTCAAGGCCTGCTACGCGCTCGGCGCGGTGGCCGCCGTGGTGGCCGTCCAGCGCCGCGGGCTGTTCGGCCCGATGGTGCAGCCGCCCCTGGTCCTCGCCGTGACCGTCCCGGGGGTCATCCTCCTGACCTCGGACGGCAGCAAGGGCACGGATCTGCTGTCGAGAGCCTTCGACGTCGGCACGCCGCTGATCAACGGCTTCCCGACGATGGCCATCACCACCGGCGTCACCTTGGCGATCGGTGTCTTCCGGATCTACCGCGAGCGCGATCCCGACGCTCCGGTCAAGGTGAAGCCGGGTACCAAACCGGAACGTCGCGACGAGGGCAAACCCGCCGCCCGGCCCGCCGCGGCCGCCGCGCCGGGCCGTGGCCGTCCCGCGTCCCGCACCGGCCAGACCCCGCCCCCGCCGTCCCGCCGCGGCGCTCCGCGAGACAGCGCGCCGCGTGACGGTGCGCCGCCCCGCCGCCGCCCACCGGTCGACGACGAGCGCCGTCCCCGCCGTGACGCCGAGCCCGGCGCCCGCAAGCCGCCGCCTCCCGGACGTCAGCCCCGGCGGCCGCGTCCGCCGGAAGACGGCGAACCGCGCCGTCGCGACCCCCGCGGCGAAAGCGCCCCCGGTGCCCCGCGCCGCCGTCCGCCGCGCGCGGACGACCCGCGCCGCGGAGGGCAGCCGCCTCGCCGCCGGCCGTGGGAAGACGAGCGCTGAAGCAAGGGACCTTTGCTCCCACGTGAGCCGCTGACCAGCGCTTGAGCCCGATCAAAAGAAGGGGCCGCCCGAGGAACTCCTCGGACGGCCCTTTCTCGTAAGGAAGGTCAGGCCTTAGCGGCCTTGCGCAGCTCG
Organism: Amycolatopsis roodepoortensis; assembly: GCF_024628825.1. Classification (NCBI taxonomy): domain Bacteria; kingdom Bacillati; phylum Actinomycetota; class Actinomycetes; order Pseudonocardiales; family Pseudonocardiaceae; genus Amycolatopsis; species Amycolatopsis roodepoortensis. The sequence continues at coordinate 6,599,584 of NZ_CP102415.1, read as the reverse complement.
TGCGGCAGCGCGAAAGCGATCTTCTCGTTGGCCGTGGTGACCTCGTCGACGCTGTCCCAGCCGCGCTCGGCCAGCCACGCCAGCAGGTCCATGACCAGCACCTCCGGCACCGAAGCACCGCTGGTGACACCGACGGTCTCGACACCTTCGAGCCACGCTTCGTCGACTTCGTGCGCGAAGTCGACCAGGTGCGACGCGCGCGCCCCCGCCTTCAGCGCGACCTCGACCAGCCGCTTCGAGTTGGACGAGTTCTGCGAACCGACCACCAGCACCAGGTCGCACTCGGCGGCCATGGCCTTGACCGCGACCTGCCGGTTCGTGGTGGCGTAGCAGATGTCGTCACTGGGCGGGTCGGCCAAGCCGGGGAACCTGTCCCGCAGCTGATCGACGCGTTCCATGGTCTCGTCGACCGAAAGGGTGGTCTGCGACAGCCAGATGACCTTCGACGGGTCGCGGATCTCGACCTTGTCGACGTCTTCGGCGGTGTCGACGAGCTGCACCTTGTCGGGGGCCTCGCCGGCCGTGCCTTCGACCTCTTCGTGGCCTTCGTGACCGATCAGCAGGATGTCGTAGTCGTCCTTCGCGAACCGGTTGACTTCCTTGTGCACCTTCGTCACGAGCGGGCAGGTCGCGTCGATGGTCCGCAGGTTGCGCTCGGCGGCCTCGGCGTGCACCGCGGGCGAGACACCGTGCGCGGAGAACACCACCAGCGCGCCTTCCGGCACCTCGGAGGTCTCGTCGACGAAGATCACGCCGCGTTCGCGCAGGGTGTCCACGACGTGCCGGTTGTGCACGATCTCCTTGCGCACGTACACCGGTGCGCCGTAGAGCTCGAGTGCCTTCTCGACGGCGATGACCGCGCGGTCGACACCGGCGCAGTAGCCGCGTGGTTTGGCGAGCAGGACACGTTTGCCACCTGCCGGCACACCGGACTCGGTGATCGTCGGACTGCCGGCGGGCGTGATTCCGGGACTCGCAGAACTCATGCCCCCAGGGTACGGGCTGCCCCGGGGGCTCCTCGCACTCACGTTCAGGTGACCAGGGAACCCCTCCAAAGGATGTGCGTGGAGTCACGTCCGGTGAGCCGACACACCCGTTCGGTTGGGCAGGATGGCCCGGATACGGCAGGCTAGACGCATGAAGCCTCTCCCGCTCCCCCTCCGGGTCGCCGCGGGCCTCGCCGTCACCACCGCCGAGCGGGTTCGCGAACTTCCCAAGCAGCTCACCGGGCTCCCCGTCACGGTGGTCAGCCAGGTGCTCCAGTTCTCCATGCGCGTCCAGCAGCACGTCACCGAACTCGCGATCAAGGGCGACGACGTCCTGTCGGGCCTCCGCCCGGTCGAGGACACGCCCAGCTGGGCCACCTTCGACGAAGATCTCCCGCCGGACCTCGGCGAACGCCGGTACGAGCGTGACTCGTGCGTCATCCCGCTGCGAGAGGACGCCGAGGTCCCCGAGCCGCGCGCCGAGACGAACGGGCGCCTGCACGACCTCGAAGCCCTCACCGAAGACCCGTGGGCCGAGGAGGAGCGCGCGCTCGCCGAGGACCACGCCGACGGCGAGTTCGACAGCGCGGCCGGCAACGCGAGCGCGCCCGTCACCTCCGGCCCCGCCGGGCTGGACGACTACGACACGCTCACCCTGCCGCAGCTGCGCGCCCGCCTGCGCCGGTTCGACCTCGCGCAGCTGGAAGAGCTGCTGACCTACGAAAAGGCGAACGCCGACAGGGCTTCGTTCGTCGGCATGCTCGCGCGGCGCATCGGCAACGTGAAGAAGGCCGACGGCGACGGCGACAGCGCGGAAGGCCAGTGAGCGCCGAACCCACCTCCGCGACGGCGGGTCCGTCCACCACCGCCGAAAACCCGTGGCCGGTCCGCACGGTCGCCCGCAAGGTCGGCGAGTGGATCAACCGGCTCGGCGCGGTCTGGGTCGAAGGCCAGGTCACGCAGATCTCGGCCCGCCAGGGCACCAACACCGCGTTCCTGACGCTGCGCGACCCGTCCGCGGACGTCTCGATGTCGGTGACCTGCCCGATGGGTTTGCTGCGCACGATCGAACCGCCGCTGCGCGAGGGCGCGAGCGTCGTGGTGCACGCGAAGCCGACGTTCTTCATGAACCGCGGTTCGCTGAGCCTGCGCGCCAACGAGATCCGCGCGGTCGGCATCGGCGAGCTGCTGGCGCGGATCGAGCGGCTGCGGCGGCTGCTGGCCGCCGAGGGCCTGTTCGCGCCCGAACGCAAACGCAAGATTCCCTTCCTGCCCAAGGGAATCGGGCTGATCACCGGCCGCGCGTCGGCCGCCGAACGCGACGTGCTGGTGAACGCGCAGGCCCGCTGGCCGCATGTCGCGTTCAAGGTGATCAACACCGCCGTGCAGGGTTCGCTCGCCGTCCCGCAGATCCTCCAGGCACTGTCCAAACTGGACCGTGATCCGGATATCGACGTCATCGTGATCGCGCGCGGTGGCGGCAGTGTGGAAGACCTGCTGCCGTTCTCCGACGAGGCGCTGTGCCGCGCCGTGTCCGCGGCCGGGACGCCGGTGGTCAGCGCCATCGGGCACGAGCCCGACACCCCGCTGCTCGACCACGTCGCCGATCTCCGCTGCTCGACACCGACCGACGCCAGCAAGCGGATCGTGCCCGACGTGCGCGAGGAGACCCAGCGCGTCCGCCAGATGCGTGATCGCGGCCGCCGGGCGCTGCACGGCTGGGTGGACACCCAGGTCAGGCTGCTGAACCAGATGCGCAGCCGTCCCGTGCTCGCCGACCCGCTCGGCCCGATCCAGCGGCGCTCGGACGACGTCGAGATCCACCGCGAACGCGGGCGGCGCGCGATGCTCACGCTGCTCGCGAAGGACCAGGCCGAGATCGCCAGCGCCCGCGCGCGGCTGACCGCGCTCGGCCCGGCGGCGACCCTCGAACGCGGCTACGCCGTGGTGCAGTACACCGACGCGGAAGGCAACCTCCAGGTACTCCGGTCCGTCTCCGAAGTCGCGGACGGCGCGAAACTGCGCGTCCGCGTGGTCGACGGCGCGCTCGGCGCCGTCGTGTCGGGTACGCCGGAGGAGGAGCGTTGACGGCGAGTTTCCTGCCTTTGACCATCGACGCCGCGAGACGTGCCGACGCGCCCGAGGTGCTGCGCAACGCGCTGCTGACCGACCGCGCGGCCGGCGAGTGCTGGACGGTGCTGCTGGCCGGATGCGACTTCGCCATCAAGCGCGGCCTCGACGCCCAGCTGCGCAAGCTCTCCGAAGCGACGGCCGAACACGTCGGCATCCGATGGTGGTTCGCGGACGGCACGGTGCACCGCAAACGGGTGGCGCGGGCCCAGGAGAACCTGGTCGCGGCGATCGCGGAGGGTGACGGCCAGGAGTTCGCCCTCGCCTTCGTGGGTTACGACAACGCCATGGCCGGCGCGGTAGTGTGCGCGGGTATCGGCAAGCACCGACGTCCGGTAGAAGGAAGCACAGCGTGAGCGAGACCGCCGAACTCGGCTACGAACAGGCCCGCGACAGGCTCGTCGAGGTCGTCCGCGAGCTCGAAGCGGGCGGGCTGTCCCTGGAACAGTCGCTCGCCCTCTGGGAGAAGGGCGAGCAGCTGGCGAAGGTCTGCGAGCACCACCTCGAGGGCGCGCGCGAGCGGATCGAGGCGGCGCTTTCGTCCGTCGAGGACGAGACCGGCGACGGTCAGTGACGTTCACCATGCTCCTGTGCCACCGAACCGCCGTGGGTATCTGAGAGACTGGGACCCCGCCGAGTTCCTGACCCGGGAGGCCGCATGCCCACCCCCACCTCGTCCGCCAGCTCTTCTCGACGCCCCGAAGCCCCCGACCGCAACCTCGCGATGGAATTGGTCCGCGTGACCGAAGCCGCCGCGATGGCCGCGGGCCGCTGGGTCGGGCGCGGGGACAAGATCGGCGGGGACGGTGCCGCGGTGGACGCGATGCGCCAGCTGGTCTCGACCGTGTCGATGCGCGGTGTCGTCGTCATCGGCGAGGGCGAGAAGGACGAAGCCCCGATGCTGTTCAACGGGGAAGAGGTCGGCAACGGCGACGGGCCGGACTGCGACGTCGCGGTCGACCCGGTCGACGGCACGACCCTGATGGCCAAGGGCATGCCGAACGCGCTCGCCGTGCTCGCGGTCGCCGAACGCGGCGCGATGTTCGACCCGTCCGCGGTGTTCTACATGGAGAAGCTCGCCGTCGGACCGGACGCCGCGGGCAAGGTCGACCTGGCCGCGCCGATCGCGGAGAACATCCGCCGGGTCGCGAAGGCCAAGAACTCCAGCGTCTCCGACGTCACCGTGTGCATCCTCGACCGGCCGCGGCACGAAAAGCTGATCAAGGAGGTCCGCGAGGCGGGCGCCCGGATCCGCTTCATCTCCGACGGCGACGTCGCGGGCGCGATCGCCGCGGCCCGGCCGAGCACCGGCGTCGACATGCTGCTCGGCATCGGCGGCACCCCCGAAGGCATCATCGCCGCCTGCGCGATGAAGTGCCTCGGCGGCGAACTGCAGGGCCGTCTGTGGCCGAAGGACGACGCGGAGCGCGAGAAGGCGCTGGCCGCTGGCCACGACCTCGACCGCGTGCTCGGCAACGACGACCTCGTCCGCGGTGACAACGTGTTCTTCTGCGCCACCGGCGTCACCGACGGCGACCTGCTGCGCGGCGTGCACTACCGCGCGGGCGGCGCGACGACCCAGTCGATCGTGATGCGCTCGAAGTCCGGCACGGTCCGGATGATCGACGGCTACCACCGGCTGACCAAGCTCCGCTCGTACTCGTCCGTCAACTTCGACGGCCACCTCGACGATTCGCTGGAAGACGACGTAGTTCCCCCGCTCCCCTAAGGAGAAACCGTGCTCAAGCGCGTGCTCGTGGTCCTGCTCGCGGCGATGCTCCTCACGCCGGCCGGGCAGGCCACGGGCGCGGGCGACCTCGTCGGCGGCAGAGAGGCCGACGAGCCGTATCCGTTCATCGCGTCCCTGCATTCGGCCTCCGGCAAGGCTTTCTGCGCCGGGACGCTGATCGCGGCGGACTGGCTGGTGACGGCCGGGCACTGTGTCGAGGGCAAGAACCCGGCGAACCTGAGCGCGCGGATCGGCAGCACCGACAACACCCAGGGCGGTGAGATCGCGAAGCTCGCCGAGATCGTCGTGAACCCGTCCTACAACCCCGAACCCGAGCACGCGGGCGGTGATCTCGCCCTGGTGCGGCTGACCGCCCCGGTGAAGGCGGCGCCGATCACGATCGGGGCCGTCGTCGCGCCCGGGACGCCGACGCGGCTGCTCGGCTGGGGCCAGACGTGCCCGACTTCGGGCTGTGGCAAGGGTCCGGCGAAGCTGCAGCAGCTGGACACGAAGATCGTCGAAGGCGTGCGGTGCACCGCGAAGTTCGACGGTGCCGTCGAGTTGTGCACCGACAACCCCGGCGGGAACACGGGTTCGTGCTACGGCGATTCCGGCGGGCCGGAGATCGCCAAGATGGACGAGAAGTGGGTGCTGCTGGGCACCATCAGCCGTCCGGGTAACGCGGACCCGGTGTGCGCGACTTCGCCGTCGATCGCGACTTCGGTGGTGGCGTACGCGCAGTGGATCGCGGAGAAGATCACGCCGCCAGCGGCGTGACGCTACTCGGCGTTGCTCGAGTGGCCGGGGAACAGATGCGCGTCCGGGTCCAGCATGACCGCGATGTTGTTCACCGCCGTCGCCGCTTCCCCGAATCCGGTGGCGATCAGCTTCACCTTCCCCGGATACGCCGCGACGTCGCCCGCCGCGTACACCCGCTCCCGCGGCGTCGCCATGGTCGAGTCGACGGCGATCGCGCGGTGGTCGATCTGGAGTCCCCAGCTTTCGATCGGCCCGAGATCCGCGGTGAAACCGAGCGCGGCGACGACCGTGTCGGCGCGCAGGATCTCGGGTTCGGCGCCCTTGACCTGGATCTCGACCTCCGCCAGCGTGCCGTCGCGGTCGAGGAACCGGGTGACCTCGGCGTCGGTGACGATCCGGACGCCCAGTTCCCGCGCCTGCCGCACGATCGACTCGGCCGCGCGGAACTTCGCGCGCCGGTGCACGAGGGTGACGCTCGCGACGACCGGGTGGAGCGCGAGCACCCAGTCGAACGCCGAGTCCCCGCCGCCGACGACGACCACGTGCTGCCCTTCGTGCACTTTCAGCGAGGGCACGAAATGGACCATGCCGCGCCCGAGCCAGCCGTCGCCGGCGGGCAGCGGCCGCGGGGTGAATTCGCCGATCCCGGCGGTGATCAGCACCGCGCCGGCGCGCAGGACCTGCCCGCCGTCGAGGGTGACGGTGATGCCGCCTTCGACGCTTTCGAGTTTCTCGGCCTTGCGCCCGAGCAGATACGCCGGTTCGAACGGCGCGGCCTGATCGAGCAGGCCCCGCACCAGATCGCGGCCACGGACCTCGGCGAACCCGCCGACGTCGTAGATCATCTTTTCGGGGTACATCGCGGTGACCTGGCCGCCGGCTTCCGGCAGTGAATCCACGACGGCCATCGAAAGGCCGCGGAATCCCGCGTAGTAGGCGGCGAACAGACCCGTCGGACCGGCCCCGATGATGACGAGGTCGTACGACGTTTCCCCAGCGGACTCGCTCATTCGGCACTCTCCCGGCCGGTGGTGGGCGGCGTGATCGAGAACACATTCGATCCTAGCCCTCGCGTGCCGAAAGACACGGAGCGCGCCGCGAGGCGCTGCGCGAGACTTGGGGTATGGCTGAACAGGAATACCGGATCGAACACGACACCATGGGCGAGGTGCGCGTCCCCGTCGACGCCCTCTACCGCGCGCAGACGCAGCGCGCCGTCGAGAACTTCCCGATCTCCGGCCGGGGCCTGGAGCGCGCCCAGATTCGCGCGCTCGGCCTGCTGAAGGCCGCCGCGGCGCGGGTCAACGCGCGGCTCGGCGTGCTGGACGCCGAGGTCGCCGAGGCCATCGCGAAGGCCGCCGACGAGGTCGCCGAGGGCCTGCACGACGCGCATTTCCCGATCGACGTGTTCCAGACGGGTTCCGGGACGTCGTCGAACATGAACGCCAACGAGGTCATCGCCACGCTCGCGTCGAAGGCGCTGGGCCGCGACGTGCACCCGAACGACCACGTCAACGCCTCGCAGTCCTCGAACGACACCTTCCCGACGACGATCCACGTCGCCGCGACGGAAGCAGTGCTCTCGGACGTGATCCCGGCGCTGGAGTACCTGGCCGCCGCGATCGAGACGCGGGCGGGCGAATGGGCGGACATCGTGAAGTCCGGCCGCACGCACCTGATGGACGCCGTGCCGATCACCTTCGGCCAGGAGGCGGGCGCGTGGGCGTCGCAGGTCCGGTTCGGGGTCGAGCGGCTGAAGTCGGGCCTGCCGCGGCTCGGTGAACTGCCGATCGGCGGGACCGCGGTCGGTTCCGGGCTGAACGCGCCCGAGGGTTTCGGCGCGGCGGTCTCGCAGGAACTGGCTTCGGTGACCGGTCTCCCGCTGACCGAGGCGCGTGACCACTTCGAGGCGCAGGCGACGCAGGACAGCGTCGTGGAGACGTCCGGGCATCTGCGCACGGTCGCCGTTTCGCTGAACAAGATCGCGAACGACCTGCGCTGGCTGGGTTCCGGCCCGCGCACCGGGCTCGCCGAACTGGCGCTGCCGGATCTCCAGCCGGGTTCGTCGATCATGCCGGGCAAGGTGAACCCGGTGATCCCGGAGGCGACGCTGCAGGTGGTCGCCCAGGTGATCGGCAACGACGCGGCGGTGGCCTTCGCCGGCGCGGCTGGCAACTTCCAGCTCAACGTGAACCTGCCGGTGATCGCGCGCAACGTGCTCGAATCGGCGCGGCTGATCGCGGCCGTCTCGCGGCTGCTGGCGGACAAGGTGTTCGCGGGCGTGACGGTGAACGCCGACCGCGCGCGCGAGTACGCCGAAGGTTCGCCGTCGATCGTGACGCCGCTGAACTCCTACATCGGCTACGAAGAAGCCGCCGCGATCGCGAAGCAGGCACTCAAGGAGCTGAAGACGATCCGCGAGGTCGTGATCGAACGCGGTCACGTCGCGAACGGGAAGCTCACCGAAGCCCAGTTGGACGAGGCTCTCGACGTACTCCGCATGGCGCGCGGAGGCCGCTAAGCGCCGAGGGCGACCACAGCCGCATGAAGCGGTGAGGCGAGCGAAGCCGCCAGCCCACCCGAAGGCGGTGTCTCGGTGAACAGGTGCAGCCACGTCAGCATCGGGCCGAGCAGAAGCGCGTGCACGAGAGCCGGATCGGGCCGTCGCGAGAGTTCCCCTCTCGCGACGGCCCGATCCAGCATCTGGACCAGATAGCCGCGTTCACGGCCGAGGAACACCTCGCCGAACCGCGTTTCCAGCGCCGGGTCCGCCCGGACGTCGGCGAGCAGCGAGGGCAGCGCCTGCCGGAGTCCTGCACCGTCCAAAGAGGACTGGATCACCGTGAGGACCGCGGCCACGTCACCCCGCAGCGAGCCGGTGTCCGACGGTGGTTCGAGCTCGACGGGGTGGATCACCGCGGCGAACACGAGCTCCGCCTTCGACCGCCACCGCCGGTACACCGCGGCCTTGCCGACCCCGGCCCGCGCCGCGACCGCGTCGATCGTGCAGCGCTGGTAACCGGTTTCGGTCAGCAACGCCCGCACGGCCTCGCGGACCGCGTCGTCGATTCCTTCTTCCCTCGGCCTGCCTCTCGCCATGACCCCAGTTTACGAGACTTACAGTTCCGTATATCGTCCGGGGTATGACCTGGACCAGAACGTCCCGCGAGATCCTCCCCTGCCCGCCGTCCGCGCTCTGGGCGCCGCTGGCCGACTTCACCCGGTGGCCCGACTGGGATCCCGACCTCGTCGGCGTCGAACTGCACGGCCCTGCCGCAGTGGGCTCGACCGGTTTCCTCGTACCGAACGGATTCCGCGGCCGCGTGCACTCACGGGTCGCCGAGCCGTTCACGATCACGTCCTTCGCCGAGGATCGCGAGATCGCCCTTCGCCAGCCGATTCCCTTGGGCGCCATGGATCTCGTGCTGACCCTGACCGAGGTCGACGGCGGGACGGAATTCGTCCAGAAGGTCACCATGGGCGGGCCGCTGCGCTCGGTCATGGTCGCGATCATCGGCGGCGACGTCGTCAAGCACTTCGACGTCAAGTGCGCCAGGCTCGCCGAGCTCGCGACGGCGCAGGCCGATCGCGACGCCTGAAGACACCAGCGCGACTCCGATCACCTGGGAGAAGCGGAAATCCTGCATGCCGAGCAGGAGCGAGACGGCGAGGCCGGAGACCGGCATCAGCCCGACCAGCACCCCGGCCCGGTCCGCGCCCAGCGCCGAAACCGCCGAATACCAAAGAAGGAACGCGATCGCGGTGACGACGACCGTCAGGTAGCCGAGCGCGATCAGCTCACGCCCGTCCGGCCACCTCCAGGCGCCGGACGGGTCGGCGATCGCCCCGACGATCGCGCCGCCCGCGCCCGCGGCGAAACAACCCCAGGTCGCGGTCGCCAACGGCCCGAGCCTCTCGAGCACGCCGACGGCGAGCAGCGTGAAGAGCGCTTCGCACACCATCGCCAGCGCCGCGAGCACCAGACCTTGCCAGCGCGCCGCACCGCCGCCCGAGAGCACGGCGATCCCGAGGCCGGCGAGCACCGCCCCGGTCACCGGCGCCAGTGAAGGCCTCTTCCCCTTGGCCAGCGGGCCCGCGAGCGCGAGCACGAGCGGCGTTCCGCCGAGGAACGCGGCGACCAGGCCCGGCTCGGCGTAACGCTGCGCGAACAGCAGGCACGCCTGGAAGCCGATCATCCCGGTCGCCGCGAGGGCGATCAGCGACGGGAGGTCGCGCGCGCCCGGCAACGGCAACGGGCGTCCGCTCAGTCGCGCCCACGCCAGCAGGAGCACCCCGGCCAGCGCGTACCGCAGCGCCTGCCCGGTGATCACCGGATAGGCGTCGAGCATTCCCGTCACGGGCACGGACGCGCCGACGATCAGCACCCCCAGTACGCCGACCGTCACGCCTCTTCGTTCGTTGTCCATGCCCCTCACGATGGCCGCCTTTTGGTCCATAGCGAAGAGCCAAATCGCACTTTAAGGACAGGGCCATAAGTGCCGTGTTCCGCAGCGCGGCAAGCCGCCCTGTGAGGCCTGAAATGCCCCGCCACTGTCCATAAAGGACGCCAAGCTCACCAACCGTGTCCAATCTGGGCGTTCTCGCGCGAGGGTCGTGAGTGGCAATGATCGTTCTAACCCTCTTTGCCACTCACGACCCAGCGAGAACCGGACATAATGCCGCCAACCGGACGTGCGATCGACGGGCGTTGTCCCTTGTGGACACTGTGCGCCGGGGAGGGTCGCCGTCTCATCGCGAAGTCGGCGCCACGTTCGCTTCACCCCTCACAACGACCCCGCCCCCGCTCAGCCGCCGCGGCCTCGTCGCGAAAGCCACTTTCGGGACATCAGACGTCGCGAAAGTGGCTTTCGCGACACGCCTCGGCCACCGCCGGCCGGGCCTCGCGGCCAGCCTGGGTCTGTCAGGACCAGGCACGCACCGCCGGCGATCCGGGATACTCGGGACCATGACCGAGACGGCCGAACTGGGCGACTTCCTCAAGGCACGCAGGGCCGCGCTGGACCCGGCGGACCTCGGCCTGCCGACGGGGTTCAACCAGCGGCGGGTCGCCGGGCTGCGCCGCGAGGAGCTGGCACAGCTGGCCGGGATCAGCGTCGACTACTACACGCGGCTGGAGCAGGGCCGGGCGCGCAACGTGTCCGACTCCGTCCTCGACTCGCTGAGCCGCGCGCTGCGGCTGCATCGCGACGAGGAGGCCTACCTGCGCAATCTCGCCGCCCCGAAACGCAGGCGCGTCGCACGGCCGAAGGCGCAGCGGATCCGCCCCGAACTCCAGCTGATGCTGAACGCCATCCAGTCCCCGGCGCTCGTCCTCGGCCGGTACGGAGACGTACTCGCCTGGAATTCCCTGGGCGGCTCGCTCTCCTTCGACTTCGCCGCGCGACCGGCGGGTGAGCGCAACGTCCCGAAGATGTTCTTCCTCGACGAGGAGGCTCGCGGGCTGCACCCGGAGTGGGAAACGGTCGCGAAGGAGATCGTGGCGAACCTGCGCTCCGAGAGCGGGCGGTATCCGGACGACCCGTACCTCGCCCAGCTGGTCGGCGAGCTCTCCCTCGGCAGCGAGGAGTTCCGGAAGCTGTGGGCGAAGCACACCGTGCGCGAGAAGGCGCACGCGTGGAAGGTGATGGTCAACCCGATCGTGGGTGAACTCCGGCTGCGCTACGAGACGCTGCGGTTGCCCGCCGATCCGGACCAGGCCCTGGTGATCTACACCGCCGAGCCCGGCTCCGACAGCGAACGCGCGCTCCGCCTGCTCGCCAGCTGGGTCGCCGATCCCGCGCACGCCTGAGCCCGAGTCCGTGAAGGCCTCCTTCCCTACCTTGAGGGTAGGAAGGGAGGCCCTCACTACGTGCTCGGCGCGAAACTGTCGGTGCCCGGGTCCATGATGGATCCATGTTGCTCACCGAGGTGGTGACCGCGTCGGCCGAGCTGGCCGCCACGAGGTCCAGGAAGGCGAAGATCGCCACCCTGGCCGCGGTCCTGCGCGCCGCGGGCGAGCTGGAGCTGCCCGCGGTCATCGCGTTCCTCACCGGCCAGCCGACGCAGGGCCGTATCGGCGCCGGCTGGCGGACGCTGGCCGAGCTGAAGACGGCCCCCGCCGCCGAGCCGTCGTTGACCGTGGCCGAGGTCGACACGGCACTCGGCACGGTGGGGGCGGCGTCGGGTTCGGGTTCGGTGAAGCTGCGCGCGGAGACGTTGCGGGCGTTGTTCGGCAAGATGACCAAGGACGAGCAGGACTTCCTGATCCGGCTGCTCACCGGCGAGCTGCGGCAGGGCGCGCTCGAAGGGATCATGGTGGACGCCATCGCGGCGGCGGCCGGGATCCCGGCCGAGGACGTCCGGCGGGCGTTCATGCTGTCCGGGCAGCTCCCGGTGACGGGCCTGGCCGCGATGACCGGCGGCCAGGAGCGGCTGGCGGAATTCAAACTGGCCTTGGGCAGGCCGATCCGGCCGATGCTGGCCTCCCCGGCGGAGTCGCTGGACGAGGCGATCACCGAGCACGCCGACGCGCTCGTCGAGTACAAAATGGACGGTGCGCGGATCCAGGTCCACCGCGAAGGCGACGAGGTGCACGTCTACACGCGGACGCTGCGGGAGATCACCGGCAGCGTCGGCGAGCTGGTGGATCTGGTGCGCTCCCTGCCCTGCACGTCGGTGGTGCTCGACGGCGAGACACTGGCGCTGACCGACGAGGGCAGGCCGAGGCCGTTCCAGGAGACGATGAGCCGGTTCGGCAGCACCCGAGATGAACAGGTCAAGGCGCTGTTGCTGCGGCCGTACTTCTTCGACTGCCTGCACCTCGACGGCGTCGACCTGCTGGACGCCCCGCTGTCCGAGCGCAACGTCGCCCTGCGGAAGGTCGCGGGTGAGCACGTCATCCCGGGCGAGATCGCGCCCGCCTCGGCCGAGGCGGTGCTGGAAGCGGCGATGGCCGCCGGGCACGAAGGCGTGATGGTCAAGGACCTCGCGTCGCCGTACGCGGCGGGCAGGCGCGGGCGCGCGTGGCTCAAGGTGAAACCGGTGCACACGATCGACCTGGTCGTCCTCGCCGCGGAATGGGGTCACGGCAGGCGCACCGGCACCCTGTCGAATCTGCATCTCGGCGCCCGCGACCCCGACGGCGGGCCGCCGATCATGGTCGGCAAGACGTTCAAGGGGATGACCGACGAGCTGCTGGCCTGGCAGACGAAGACGTTCCAGGAGATCGAGACCCACCGCACGGATTGGGTGGTCCACGTGCGGCCGGAGCTCGTCGTCGAGATCGAACTCGACGGGGCCCAGGTGAGCACGCGGTATCCGGGCGGGCTGGCGCTGCGCTTCGCGCGGGTCGTGCGGTACCGGCCGGACAAGGAGGCCGCCGACGCCGACACCATCGACACCGTCCGCGGCCTCCTCAAGCCCTGAATCCCGCATTCAGTCCTCTGGATGCGGTCCTTGCGCGTGCGACTACCGCATCCAGAGGACGAAACGCATCAGTAGCAGCGGTCCGAAGAGATCCGGTACGTGTAGTTGTTCGACAGGTTGGACGTCACCTCGAACCGGATCTTGTGATACACCGGCGGCTCCCCGAGCACGCCGTGCTTGACCGTGCGCTCCTTGCCCGGCGCGATCGCCCCGCTCCAGAGGCCCTTGTCGAAGACGTCGTCGATGATCTGGACGAGCATTCCCCGGTAGTCGTGGTTGTGCACGGTGATGTCGATGCTCTGCCCCGCGCTCACCTCGACGACCTTCGTCTTCCCGCCCATCAGCGGTCCGCCCTCACAGACCTTCGACGCCGCCGAAGCGGACGGTGCCATCAGCAGGGTGCCTGCCAGCGCGACCGGGACGACGGCGAACAGCTTCTTCTTCATCGGTTCCCCACAACGGTCTTGACGACATTGGACTGGACGGCCAGATCGAGGCCGATCTTCATGTTTCCCCCGCAATAGGCCTTCTGGCCGTTCTTGAAATGGACCGTCAGATCCCCGGCGCATTCGAACACCTTGACGTCCCAGGTGCGCGTGCCCGGTTTGAGGCAGATCGCGTCCTTCCCGGCCCGGCGCATCCAGCCGTGGTAGCCGGATTCGCAGGTAATGATCGGATCACTGCCCGAAACGGGCGCCGGAGCCGCCTGTGCGGCGGTGGCCGGCAGGAGCGCCACGGTGAGCGCGGCCCCGGCCAATGCGGCGACCTTGACGTACGGACGCATGGATTCCCTTTCCGCAAATAATGTGAGAGTGTTTCGGAAAATCCCATCCGGAATTCCCGGACGCCGAAGACGTTAAAGGCCATCAGAGCGACGCCGGAAGCGATTCACGGCCGCGAAATGGCCATGGCCGAGGAATCACTGTCCACGCAGGTCAGCGCTTTGGCCATCGGCCCGGATGGTCAAATGACGCGGACCGAGAAGAACACCGCACGGGTGTTCGGCAGCAGGATCCGCCCCTGTTCGTCGGCCATCTTCCAGTACACCTGGCAATGCCCGGGCGCGTCAGGCGCACGCACCTCGACGGAGACGCGCACCCGCTCGCCGGGCGCAGTCTGCGGCACGGGCACGCGATCGGGCGTGCCGCACTCGCCGGGATTCCCGAACGATCCGGCACGGACCAGATAACGGCCGATCCATCCGACCGTTCCCGCGTTGCGGAATTCCCACGTCTTCACGAAGGTCGAGCCCGCCGCGACCTCGCTGCCGTCCGGCACGGTCACATCGGCGACGAATTCCGACGCGTCGCCGGCCGGGGCGGCGGGCTCGGCACCGAACGGCGCGGCGAAGACGAACACCAGCGCCGCGACCAGGACGATCGCCACGGCTCCGGCGAGGAGGAACGCCGTCCGGCGCGGCTTCACGGCGACCGGTCCCGGTCCGGCGGTCACCGCGTCCCGCGCGCGTTCCCATTCACCGCGCCATTCGTGGCGGACCTCGTCCTCGTCACCGCCGAGCACCCCGGCGGCCAGCACGCGGACGAACTCCCAGGTCGTCTCCCAGCTGGGCAGCCGCTCACCGCGGGCGGCGGCCGAAAGCGCGGATTTCGACGCGAGCGCGCCGTACTCGTCGCGCATGCGGTCGTAGGAAGGGTCACCGGCGGCCCGTTTCAGCTCCCACAGCCGCCGCGCGAACTCGGCGACGGGTCCGCTGTCCTCCGCCGGACCCCGCGCGACCCGTCCGCGGCGTCCGGGCGTCCGCTCGACGTCCATCGTTTCCCACGATATGACCCGATGGGCGGGAAGACCCGGCGGCATCCCGCCCCCGATCGAGTGGCGGCGCACGGTGGTGACGGGACGTCCTCACCCGATCACCCATAAAGTGGGCGAATGCAGGCTTCCAAGATCGCGCGCGCCTGGTTCGGCCTGACCGCGCTGGTGGTGATCGCCGGGCTCGCCGCGCAGATCCCGGTCTCCGCGGGCACGACCGGCGGCGTCTTCCACACCCCGGCCGGGCGGGTGGCCAACCTGCTGGCCTTCTTCACCATCGACTCGAACATCCTGGTCGGCGCCGGCAGCCTGCTGCTCGCGCTCGGTGTCGCGGGCCGGTCGACGCTGTTCGGCGTGCTGCGGCTCACCGGTCTCGTCGGCATCACCGTGACGGGCGTCGTCTTCCAGGTCGCGCTCGCCGATCTCTACGAACTGCACGGCTGGGCGGTGTTCGCCGACACGATGCTGCACAAGGTGTCGCCGTTGATGTGCGTCGCGGGCTGGCTGCTGTTCGGGCCGCGCGGCCAGCTGTCGTGGCGGGTCCTGTGGTGGTCGCTGCTGTATCCGCTGGTCTGGCTCGCGGTCACGCTGGTGCGCGGCGCGATCATCGGGTTCTACCCGTACCCGTTCGTCGATCCGGGCATCAACAGCTACGGCGGTGTCGCGTTCAACTGCGTGCTGATCGGGGTGCTGTTCATCGGTCTCGCGGCGGCCGCGGTCGGCTTCGACCGCACCTTCAGCCGCCGCGATGACACCGACGACTACTTAGCCCCGGACCCGCCGGAAAGCGTTGAGCGGATCCGCGACGCCGGCACGTACTAGCGTCCGTACCGCGCCGAGCCGCGGGTCCACCGGTTTCCCGGCGGCCACCCGGTGCATCTGCTGGGTGTGCCACTGGATCTCGAGCAGGCTGTCGGCCAGCCGGAGGCCGGTCTTCGGCGCCGTGCGCCGCGCGCGGACGTCCTTGCCGTCCAGGAGCCGCCCGGGCAGTGCCGGGTCGACGATCAGCGGCCTGCCGAGGCCGATGACGTCCAGCGCGCCGGAGCTCAGCGCCTCCGCCATTCCTCGCGCACTGGTGAAGCCGCCGGTGACCATCAGCGCGACGTCGGAGACCTTCCGCGCCTTCGCGGCGTAGTCGAGGAAATAAGCCTCACGGCTGAGAGTGCTCGCCTTGGCCGACCCCATCATGGCGGCCTTCTCGTAGGTGCCGCCGGAGACTTCCAGCAGGTCGATCCCCGCTTCACCCAGTTCTCGGACGACTTCGAGCGATTCCTCCTCGCTGAAGCCGCCGCGCTGGAAGTCCGCGCTGTTGAGTTTGACCGCGATCGGCACCGAGTCGCCGACCTCCGCGCGCACGCGGGCGACCACTTCCAGCAGGAACCGGCGCCGGCGGAGCGCGTCACCGCCCCAGCCGTCGGTACGCCGGTTGGTCAGCGGCGACAGGAACTGCGAGACGAGATAACCGTGCGCCCCGTGGATCTGGACCCCGGCGAACCCGGCGTCGACGACGGTCCGCGCGGCCACGCCGAACCGTTCGATGATCGCTTCGATCTCGCCGGCGGTCAGCGCCCGCGGCGTCGCGAACACCGAGCGGATGCCGCGATCGCCGAAGGGCACCGCCGACGGCGCGACCGGCTGACGGGACAGGAAACGCGGGCTCTGCCTGCCGGGATGGTTGAGCTGGACCCACACCCGGCTCTCGGTCCCGTCCGCCGACCGCGCCCACGGCTCGAACGCGGTCGCGTCCGGCTCCCGGGGCACCGCGACGTTGCGTGGTTCGCCCAGCGCGGTCGGATCGACCATGACGTTGCCGGTGATGAGCGTCCCGGCGCCGCCTCGCGACCACGTCCGGTACAACTCGGCCAGCTCGGCGGTCGGCCGGTTGCGGCGATCGCCGAGCTGCTCGCTGAGCGCGGCCTTGGCCAGCCGGTTCGGCAGGATCGCGCCGCACCGCAGTTTCAGCGGTTCGGCCAGCAGTTCCTTGGGCTCGCTCATCCGCGCCTCCTCCCACCGTTACCTACTGGACAGTATCCCTACTCGAAGTAACATACTCGCGGTATGTCGAGTACTCAAGGTGCGCCGACACCGAAGGGGTTGTCGATCACGTAGCGCCAAAGCCCGTCCTCACCACGCCTCGCGACGTCGGTGGCCGTCGCGGCGAGGTGGCCCTCGATGACCCAGTCGACGATCAGTAACGCCAGGTCACCGGCCACGTGCACCTGACGCGGAGTGACCTTGATGGGCTGCCCGAGCGCGAGGATCCCGCCGTTCGCGGCCCGGCGTTCCGCGCCGCTCACCCGCACGCCGTCCCGGCGGACGAACACGGCGTCGGGCTCGTAGACCGTGTCGAGGATTTCGGCGGATCCGGTGTTGAAGGCGGCTTGGAAGACGAAGGGATGTTCGGCGGCGTCGGCGGTCAGCGGCACACTGGACGAATGCGTCATGCGGACAGCGAAACCGACCGCGAAGCAGGTCACCAAACGGAAACCTTCGACCGCGAACTCGTCCCCGACGCGCGCGGCCGCACGCGGCGGCCGGAGCCGGACTGTCCCGTCGAGGTCGCGCTCGCCGCGATCTCGGGCCGCTGGACGACACTGGTCCTTCGGGAGCTGATGGGCGGTCCTCGATCCTTCAGCGACCTACGCGCGGCATTACCCGCCCTGTCCGCGAAGGTGCTGACAGAACGCCTCGGTGACCTGACCGCGCGACGCCTCGCCGTCCGCGAGGAGCTGCCGGGCTTCCCGAGCCGGACCAGCTATCGACTCACCCCGGCCGGCCTGGAACTGCGGCCGCTGCTGATCGAGCTGTACCGCTCGGGTTCGGCGCTACTGGCCGAGTAAGCGCGGCGCGACCGGCTCCACCCGCACGCGCGCCTTCGCCTCTTCGGCCATCTTCCGCGCCCAGGCCTGCAAGCCCGGGATGTCGATCCCATGCGGCCGGGCTTCGCGGAACGGCTCGATGTTCTCGGCGCCGCGCTCCAGCAGCGACGCCGCTCCGTTCCCGTTCCCCCTGGCCGCGTGGGTCAGGCCCACGGCGAGCTGCGCGAGCCCGCGCCACAGCTCCCGCTCCGGGCCGTCGGTGGATTTCCACGCGTCCTCGAACACCTCGTGCGCGTGGAACGGACGGCCCGCGTCGAGCAGGCGCTGCGCCTCGGAAACGGTGTCCTCGGGGCTGCGTTCGATGCCCTCGGGCTGCCGTTCGACACCGTCGGCGCCGTACGGGAGCGGCCTGCCGAGACCGTCCCGCGGGCGCGCGTTACGGGCTCGTCCGGCTTCGTCACGGTCCCGGTCGGTCATGCCGTCATTGTCCCACGCGGGTATCCTGGGCTCTCGTGCGCTTTCTCGACGGGCACCGGCCCGCTCACGACCTGACCTACGACGACGTGTTCCTCCTGCCGAACCGGTCGGACGTGGAGTCCCGTTTCGACGTCGACCTGTCCACTGTGGACGGTACCGGCGCGACGATCCCGATCGTGGTGGCCAACATGACCGCCGTCGCGGGCCGCCGGATGGCCGAAACGGTCGCCCGGCGCGGTGGGCTCGTCGTCCTCCCCCAGGATGTCGACGTGGCCGCGGTCGCCGACATCGTCACCTGGGTCAAGAGCCGTCACACCGTCTGGGACACCCCGCTCGTGCTGACCGGCGGAGACGCGGTGGCCGACGCGCTGAACCTGGTCGGCAAACGTGCCCACGGCGCCGTCGTCGTCGTGGACGAGGACGGCAAGCCCGTCGGCGTCGTCGACGAAGCGGCTTGCGCCGGCGTAGACCGCTTCGCGCGCCTCGCCGACGTCGCGGAGCCCGCGGTCGTCACGGTTCCGCTGGACACGCCGCCGCGCGAGGTGTTCGAGCGCCTGCACGACCACGGCGGCCGTCTCGCGCTCGGCATCGACGAAAACGGCAGGCTCGCCGGCGTCCTGACCGAGATCGCGGCGCTGCGCGCGGAGATCTACACCCCGGCCGTCGACGACGGCGGCCACCTGCGCGTCGCCGCGGCGATCGGCGTGAACGGCGACGTCGCGGCGAAGGCCGAGGCCGTCCTCGCGGCGGGCGTCGACGTGCTGGTCGTCGACACCGCGCACGGCCACCAGGAGAAGATGATCTCCGCGCTGAAGGCCGTCCGGTCGGTGAACCCGCGGGTCCCGGTCGTCGCCGGGAACGTGGTCACCGCCGAGGGCACGCGCGACCTGATCCACGCGGGCGCGGACGTCGTCAAGGTCGGCGTCGGCCCCGGCGCCATGTGCACGACCCGGATGATGACCGGCGTCGGGCGTCCGCAGTTCTCCGCCGTCGCCGAATGCGCGGCCGCGGCGCGTGAGCTGGGCAAACACGTGTGGGCGGACGGCGGCGTGCGGCATCCGCGCGACGTCGCGCTCGCGCTGGCCGCGGGCGCGTCGGCGGCGATGGTCGGCTCCTGGTTCGCCGGCACCCACGAATCCCCCGGCGACCTGCGCTACGACGAGCAGGGCAAGCCGTACAAGGAGTCGTTCGGCATGGCGTCGAAGCGCGCCGTCGGCGCCCGCACGCGCACGGACAACGTCTTCGAGCGCGCCAAGAAGGGCCTGTTCGAAGAGGGCATCTCCGCGTCGCGGATGGCGCTGGACCCGGCTCGCCCCGGCGTCGAAGACCTGCTCGACTCCATCGGCTCCGGCGTCCGCTCCGCCTGCACGTACGCGGGCGCGCGCACGCTGGAGGAGTTCCACGAGCGCGCGCTGCTCGGCATCCAGTCCGCCGCCGGTTTCGCGGAAGGACGTCCGCTGCCGTCCGGCTGGTGAACCTCAGGGGAGTCCACTCGGGACTGTCCCAAGTGGACTCCCCTGGCTCCGGGTTATCCGTGATCCTCCAGCATTTCCGTGACGAGCGCCGCGATCGGCGAACGCTCGGAGCGGGTCAGCGTGACATGCGCGAACAGCGGGTGACCCTTGAGTTTCTCGATCACCGCCGAAACGCCGTCGTGCCGCCCGACCCGCAGGTTGTCGCGCTGCGCGACGTCATGCGTGAGCACGACCCGCGAAGCCGTGCCGAGCCGTGAGAGCACGGTCAGGAGCACGTTGCGCTCCAGGGACTGCGCCTCGTCGACGATGACGAACGTGTCGTGCAGCGAGCGGCCGCGGATATGGGTCAGCGGGAGCACCTCGAGCATGCCACGGTCGAAGACCTCGTCGAGGACGTCCTGGCTGACCAGCCCGCCGAGGGTGTCGAACACCGCCTGCGCCCACGGCTGCATCTTCTCGCTCTCGGAACCGGGCAGGTAACCCAGATCCTGGCCGCCGACCGCGTACACCGGCCGGAACACGACGACCTTGCGGTGCTGGCGGCGTTCCATCACCGACTCCAGCCCCGCGCAGAGCGCGAGCGCCGACTTGCCCGTGCCCGCTCGTCCGCCCAGCGAGACGATGCCGACGTCGGAGTCCAGCAGGAGATCCAGCGCCACCCGCTGCTCGGCCGACCGGCCGTGCAGCCCGAACGCCTCCTTGTCACCCCGGACGAGCCGGATCCGCTTGTCCGCGGTGACCCGCCCCAGTGCGCTCGAACTGCCCGCGAGCAGCCGCAAACCGGTGTGACAGGGCAGTTCCCCGACCTCCGGCATCCCGAATTCCGCCGGATCCACGGAAGACCCGCTGAACAGCGCGTCGACCAGGGTCTGCGGGACGTCCACGTCCGCCATACCCGTCCAGCCCGAGGGCGTCACCTCCTGCGCGCGGTACTCGTCGGCTTCGAGGCCGACGGCGCCCGCCTTGACGCGCAGGGGGATGTCCTTGGTCACCAGCGTGACCGACGCGCGTTCCGCCGCCAGGTTGAGCGCGCAGGCGAGGATGCGGTGGTCGTTGGAGTCGGTGCGGAAGCCGACCGGGAGCACCGTGGGGTCGGAGTGGTTCAACTCCACCTGCAGGGTGCCGCCGTGCTCACCGATCGGGATCGGCGCGTCGAGCCTGCCGTGCTGACGACGCAGGTCGTCGAGCATGCGGAGCGCTTCGCGCGCGAACCACCCCAGTTCGGGATGGTGACGTTTCGCCTCCAGTTCACTGATGACGACCAGCGGGAGCACGACCGCGTGTTCGGCGAAACGAGTCACCGACCAGGGGTCAGAGAGCAGGACCGACGTGTCGAGCACGTAAGTGGACCGCTGGGATTCGGGCGAGATCGAGGCTTTCTCCGGGCCAGAGGCACCGGTCGAAGAACGGCCAGAGGCCTTGCGGGGTGAACGCTGCGCAGTCACGACGGCATCTCCCTCGTGGGCGTGGCACCACGCCCGCACTCGCTGGGCCGGGCACCTCCCTGGCTGACCGTTCCTTCCGACGTCTTGCGACGTCAGTCGGCACGGCCGCGAGGGCCGGGTGCCGGCCCCCTCGTGCATCCACTGGGCGGCTGTGCCGCCCTGTCGACAACCGCCACGACCAGGGCCTCCCGCGAGAGTCCGCATGGGACGCGAACCCTCACTTCCGGAAGGTACCTGCGTCCGGCCGATCGCGCAGGCAGCCACCACGGTGATTCGCCAAACCGTCATCTCACTGTCGGTCGCATGACATCAACGCCTGGTCACCATCACGGTGTGTAGTGATGATCTCCATTCAGGGACGCTCGACGACGTGACCCGGATCGATTAACGCGACGCAGGGCGTTCACCTGATGAGGCGGCGGGTTCTACCACGCATCGTCGCAGGACGCATTTTGTGCCCGAGACAGAGAACCGGACCGAGTGAAACGCGCCTTTTCCGGCTCACACAATGGGCTTACGAGACGGTCACAAATCCTGAATAGCGAGTAATTTTCTCACTGCGGGACACCCCCACCGGATTCGGTGCCCCCGATCCCTGAACATCATCTACTTAGGAGTGCGAAGTGCTGAAGAAGGCTGGTTTCGTTTCCGCCGTCGCCGCGGGCATCATGATGGTCGGCGGGACCGCGTTCGCCGCCACCGGTGAGACCTCGGGCACCCCGGACCCCACGTTCGGCGACGCCTACAACACGTTCATCGAGGGCGGCGGGGCGCTGGGCTACGGTGCCGCTTCCCTGGTCGCCGGTGCCTACACGGGTGTTGTCCTGACCCCCGCGCTGCTGGCCCACTCGCTGGAGCACCACCACCACTGATCCCGGTGTGAGACGTCGAAGGCCCCGGAGTGCACGCCGGGGCCTTCGTCATGTCCGGGGTCAGGAACCGAAGCGCCGGTGCCGCCACGCGTAATCGCGCATCGCCCGCAGGAAATCGACTCGGCGGAACGCGGGCCAATAAGCTTCGGTGAACCAGAATTCCGAATGCGCCGATTGCCAGAGCAGAAATCCGGAAAGCCGCTGCTCACCCGAGGTGCGGATAATCAGATCCGGATCCGGCTGGCCCGAGGTGTACATGTGTTCGGATATGTGGTCGACGTCCAATATCTTCGCGAGCTCGCGGATCGAGGTGCCTTCGTCGGCGTGCTGGAGCAGGAGTTTGCGGACCGCGTCGGCGATCTCCTGACGCCCTCCGTAACCGACCGCGACGTTGACCTCCATCCCGGTGCGCCCCTCGGTGCGCTCCGCGGCCGCGCTGAGGGCCTTCGCGACCTCCGGGGGCAGCAGGTCGAGCGCTCCCACGATGCGGAGCCGCCAGGGCGTGTGCGGCGCGGCGAGCTCGTCGGTGACGTCGGTGATGATCTTCAGCAGCGGGCTCAGTTCCTCCGCCGCGCGGCCGAGGTTGTCCGTCGAAAGCAGCCACATGGTGACGACCTCGACGTCGGCCTCGTTGCACCAGCTAAGGAAGTCGGCGATCTTCTTGGCGCCCGCGCGGTGCCCGTCGGCGACGTCGGTGAAGCCCGCTTCGCGCGCCCAGCGGCGGTTGCCGTCCAGCATGATGGCGATATGGCGTGGATGGCGCCCCTTGGCCTGCTGGATCAGGCGCCTGCCGTAGGCGCTGTACACGACGTCTGACAAGAAGGACCGAAGACTCACGCCAGTGGAGACTAGTCACCTCGCGAGCCTCAGTGGGACGCGCCACGGACACTGGCGAAAAACCTACGGTGCCGTAACCTGGGTGAGTGAGCGTAGTGACCGAACCCCAGCCGTCCGGCCCCACGCCCGTGGTGGACACGCGTCCTCGGTTGCGTGGGCACATCCACTTCTGGTCCTTCTTCGGCGCTGTCGCCGGAGCGGCGACCCTCATCAGCCTCGCGGCGTCCACAGTGTCCGGTATTGCCGCTTTGTCCACTTCGGTCTACGGCTTGACCGTCCTCGGCGTCTTCGGCGTCAGCGCGCTGTACCACCGTCGCTTGTGGAGCCCACGAGCATACGAATGGATGAAGCGCGCCGACCATTCGATGATCTTCCTGTTCATCGCCGGCACCTACACGCCGTTCACCCTTCTGGCCATGTCCCAGCCGACCGGGTACATCGTGCTCGCGATCGTGTGGAGCGGCGCGATCGGCGGCGTCACCCTGAAGATGCTGTGGCCGAACGCGCCACGCTGGCTCGGGGTGCCGATCTACATCGCGCTGGGCTGGGTCGCCGTCTTCGTCCTGCCGGAGCTGGCCACGCACGCCGGCGTCGCGGCGCTCGTCCTGCTCTGCGTCGGTGGCCTGTTCTACACGCTGGGCGCGGTGTTCTACGCGGTGAAGTGGCCGAACCACTTCCCGGACACCTTCGGGTACCACGAGTACTTCCACGCCTGCACGGTTCTCGCCGCGGTCTCGCACTACATCGCGATCTGGCTGGCGATGTACGCGTAACTCGCGTGATCAGGCGCGTAACTCACGTGTTTGGACACGTAACTCACGTGTGGCGCGCCTGATCACGCGAGTTACGTCTCCAATCACGCGAGTTACGCCTCTGATCACGAGTGCGGCACCGGCGTGACCAGGTCGGACACACGCGTGTTCCCTCTGGCACAAGAAAGTGCCTTCTTCCGGCGCCTCGACCGGAGCGCCATGATCGCTCCATGGCCAAGAACGCACCGCCCCGCCGCCTCGACGACGCGGCCCTCAGCGACTTCCTCGCACAGCACACCTTCGGCGCCCTCGCGACCCTCAAGCGCGACGGCCGCCCGCATCTCTCCACCGTCGTCTACACCTGGGATCCCGAGAGCCGCGAGGTCCGGGTGAGCACGACCGAAGACCGGCTCAAGGTCAAGCAGATCCGCAACAACCCGACCGCATCGCTCTACGTCTCCAGCGCCGACCACTGGAAATTCGCCGTCGTGGAAGGGAAAGCCGAACTTTCCGAAGTCACGCGGACACCGGGCGACGCGGCGGGCCTCGAGTATCTCGCCGCACAGCGGCAGAAGCCCGAAGACGAGGCCGAGTTCCTGGAGACCATCGCCGCGGAGCGAAGGCTCTACATCACCCTCAAAGCCGACAGACTCTATGGAACGGCCCTCGACATCGCTTGACGCGGTCAGTCCCGCAGCATCGGAGCCGCCAGGTACTGCTCGGGGATGGCGAAGGCGTCCACGAGGGTCCGCGCGTGCGGGCGCAGGTCGGCGCACAACGCGTTGACCGCGGCGGTGACGGCCTTCGAACGCCCCGAGGTCAGGCGCCCGTGTTCGAGGAACCAGCCCCGGTCCGCCTCGATGTTCGCGAGCGCGTAGAGGTCGCAGACCCGCTCCAGCAGCTCGCGGGCTTCGCCGTCGGCGCAGCGCTCGATGGCGTCGATGAACGCTTCGAGCACGATGCGGTCGACGTGCACACGTCCGGCGCGCAGCACGTGGTCCTGCGCGTCGTTAAAGACGCCGAAGGGGTCCGAGGCCGCCTTACGCAGACGCTGCGCGACACCGCCGAGTACGTGCTCTTCGCGGTCTTCGAACAGCTTCAGGTGCCATTCGCGCGAGTAGAGGACATCGCCGTCGTCGGCCTCGGTGAGCCGCTCGACGACCTTGCGCGCGGACGTCCGTTCGATCACGGCCTCGACGAACTGCTCCGCCACGAACCGTGCGGTCGCGAGCGGGCTGAGGTCCTCGAAATGATCCTTGTAGCTGGTCAGCAGGCCCTTCGCGACCAGTTGCAGCAGCACGGTGTTGTCACCCTCGAAGGTGGTGAAGACGTCCGTGTCGGCTTTCAGCCCGGCGAGCAGGTTCTCCGAGAGATAGCCGGAGCCGCCGCACGCCTCGCGGGCGGCCTGGATGGTCGCGGTCGCATGCCAGGTCGAGACGGCCTTGATGCCCGCGGCGCGTGATTCCAGCTCGCGCTGCTCCTCTTCCGGCGCGTCCTCGGCGATGTCGTTCAGCTTCGAGACGAGCGCTTCCTGCGCGAAGTGCAGCGCGTACGACGTCGCCAGCGCGGGCAGCAGTTTCCGCTGGTGGGCGCGGTAGTCGAGGATCACGACCTCCTCGCCGTCGGGCCGCGCGAACTGCCGCCGCTGCTCGCCGTACCGGACGGCCAGGGCGAGCGCGCGTTTCGTCGCGCTGCCGGCGCTGCCCGCGACACTGACCCGGCCCCGGATGAGCGTGCCGAGCATCGTGAAGAACCGGCGGCCGTCGCTCTCGATCGGGCTCGTGTACGTGCCGTCCTCGGCGACGTCACCGAACCGGTTGAGCAGTGCCTCCCGCGGAACCCTCACCTGAGTGAAAGTGAGCCGCCCGTTGTCGACGCCGTTGAGGCCCGCCTTGCGGCCGCAGTCCTCGATCTCGACGCCGCTCGCGCCGTCGCCGCGGATCGGCACCAGGAACGCGTGCACGCCGCGCGACTCACCACCGGTGATCAGCTGCGCGAACACCACCGCGAGTTCGCCGTCGCGGGCGGCGTTGCCGATGTACTCCTTCATCGCGCCCCGGTCCGGCGTGTGCACGACGAACTCGCGCGTCGCCGGGTCGTAGGTCGCGGTGGTGCGGAGGTGCTGGACGTCCGAGCCGTGGCCGTGCTCGGTCATCGCGAAACAGCCCAGCAGCTCCAGATCCTTGATCTTGCGCAGATAGCGCTCGTGGTGGCGTTCCGTGCCGAGCAACTGCACCGCGCCACCGAACAGGCCCCATTGGACGCCGGCCTTGACCATGAGCGAGAGATCGCCGAAGCCCAGCATCTCGAACGACATCACCGAGCCGCCGACGTCGCCGCCACCGCCGTACGCCGGGTCGAAGCCGAGCCCCGGACGGTCGGTGCGGGCGAGCAGCCGCAGCCATTCGAGCACCTGGGCACGGTGCGCTTCGACGTCGAGGTCGACGGGATCCTTGAAATCCTCCGCCGCCATCTGCGCGCGCACCGCGCGGCGGAGTTCGGCCCACCGTCCATCGAGGACGGTGGTCAGCGCGTCCGGGTCGATCTTCGCGGGAAGTCCTGGTGTGTCCACGATTCCTCCGATGCGGTGCGGTCTGCGTTCAGCCTGCCGCACCGCATCGGGGGGCGCAGCCCGAATCAGACCGGCCGCCCGTTGATCGTCGTGTTCTCGAACCGCAGGTCATCGACGTGTTTCAGGACGTTTGCCGTGTTCGCGACGCCGTCGAAGCGGCAATCGCTCACCCGTAGCCCCCGAACGTGTGAGTTGGGCAACCCTCGGACGTTGAACGCCGCCTGCCCGCAGCTCGTGCTCGCGGAGTCGCTGATGGTGAACGGCCCGAACCGCGGGACGTGCGCGCCGGTCTGTCCGTTGTAATCCGGCAGGACGTACGCGACCGAGCGGGCGAACGTGCCGGAGACACCGTGGAGGTTGACGTTCTCGGTGAACCCGCCGCGCAGGGTGTTCGACTTGACGTACAGCCCGTATTTCGTTTCGCCGGTGACGGTGAGGTCGTACGCGTAGACGTCGCGGATGCCGCCGGTCTGCTCGCTGCCGCAGGTGATCGCGCCCCAGTTGCCGTCCATCACGCAGTTCGCGACGACGATGTTCCGGCACGGCACGCCGACGCGGCGCCCGTCGTCGTCCCGGCCCGCTTTGAGCGCGACGTTGTCGTCGTGCGCCCCGAGGTGGGAGTTCACGATCACCACGTGGTCGCAGGACTCCGGATCGCAGGCGTCGGTGTTGGAGCGCGCGGTGCTCGCGTCCGTGCGGACGCCGTCGATCGTGACGTTCCGGCAAAGCGTGGGATGCAGCTGCCAGAACATCGGGTTCTTCAGCGTGACGCCCTCGATGAGCACGGTGTCGCACGAGTACGGCTCGACGAACGTGGACCGCATCGCGTGCCCGGAGCCGGGAACGATCCGCTTCTCCGGCGGGACGCCGGCCGCCACCAGCGATTCCAGGTACTCACGGTCCTTGCCCTTGTTCCAGGACGCCGTGCCCGCCGCGTCGAGCGTGCCCTTCCCGGTCACCGCGATGTTGGATTCCTTGTACGCGTAGATCATCGGCGACCGGTTGACGCACTCGATGCCCTCGTAGCGGGTGAGCACGTTCGGGAACTTCGAGACGTCGGAACCGAAGGCGAGCACGGCGCCCGCCGCGAGGTGCAGGTCCACGTTGCTCTTGAGATACACGGCGCCGGTGACGAAGGTGCCTTCCGGCACGACGACGTGCCCGCCGCCGCGCGCGTTGGCCGTCTCGATCGCCTTCTTGATCGCGGCGGTGTTGTCGGTCTTGCCGTCACCCTTGGCACCGAACCCGAGGATCGGGAACGTCCGGTCCGGGAAGACCGGCCGTTTCGTCCGCGCGACGATGCCGTTGGCCGCGGGCCAGGGGAGAGCGGGGGCCGCCGAGGCGGTGGGCGCGAGCAGCGGGCTCGCGGCCACCACGAGACCGCCCTTGATCAGCCAACGCCGGGAGATTCTGCCGTCCATGACGCCTTCTTTCGCAAGAGGACTTCGGTGAAGACGGCGGAATCCCGACTCTAAGGCGGACCCCGGGCTCAGGAAAGGTCCGGTCCCTGTGAGCGGAGATCGTCGACCTTCGTCATCGCCTCCCGCAGCTCGGCGAGCCAGGCGTCCGCGTGCTCCCCGACCAGCCGGACCGCCCAGGCGAGCGCCTCCGACCGCGACCGCGCGACGCCCGCGTCGACGAGAGTGTCGAGGACCAGGCGTTCGGGTTGCCGCAGCCTGGTCATCACCGGCGCCGAATGCGTGGTGAACAGATGCCTTGTGCCACCGAGGCTCGCGCCCCAGGCGACCTTGCGCTGATACCGGTGCTCCGCCTGGCGCGCGATCTCGATCCGCTCGTCGCGGGTCTCCTCGCGGAACCGGCTGATCCGGCCGTCTTCGGCCGCCGCACGGGCGGCGTCGTCGGCGTACTCACCGGTGAGCGGCGGGAGCTCGCCGACGACGACTATCTCCTCGCGATCCACCGTGACCTCGGGATCTCCCGTGAACCAGCCCTCCGGGAGCCGTCCGCCGAACCACGCGGCCGCGTCGTCCGCCGGCGGGATGTCCGCCTGCTGCCAGCCGCCCCGGCCCTTCCAGCCTCCGCGTCCCATCTGCCTCGCCGCCCTGAAGTAGGTGTGCATGCTCGCCTCCGCGATTACATGATTACAACGCTACCGACGCTACGCCTGCAATAACCGCTTATCACGCTTGTTCTCCCCCGGCGAAACCCAGGGCAACCTGATGACCTGCGCGGACGTGTTCCCACCAGCAGTCGACGAGGAAGGGGAACCTCATGCTGAAGAAGGCCATGATCGGCGCTCTCGTGCTCGGAGCGGCCCAGCTGGCGGTGGTCGCGCCGGCGACGGCGGAAGCCAAGGACGTGTCCTGGTTCTTGAGTCCGACCGAAGTCGAACCCGGCGGGCAGATCTACGCCGAGACGAAGGCCGCGATGGGCGGCTGCGGACCGGCGACCCCGGTGACGTCGCCGGGGTTCGCGGCGCCGCTCCAGTGGACGATCGGCGGCAACTGGGGGAAGTCCGCCGGCTACGGCAAGGCAGGCAAGACGCCGGGCAAGTACACGGCGACGTTCACCTGCTTGGACGGCACGAAGACCTCCCGCGCCTTCACCATCATCGGAACGCCGCCGACATCCACGAAACCGCCGAAGCCGACGAAGACCACCACGACCAAACCGAAGCCGAAGGCGCCGCAGGTCGCGGTGAAGCCGGTCGGAGCTCCGCAGACCGGCGGTGGTCACGCCCCTATGGCGTGGGACTGGTGAGCTGAGCGCGCAGTTCCTCCGCGCTGGTGACGGGCCAATCGCACACGTACCCACGGCACACGTACGCCGCGGCGGCACCGTCGACCAGCGGCCGATCGGCCAGCAGCGGCACTCCGTCCGCGTCCGGCATGCCGCTGACGACGACGGCGCCGTCCGGCAGCGACCTGAGGGCGGCGGCCAGCAGCTCCGCGCGCGAAGCGGCGTCCGGGCCGACGACCGCAACCTGCACCGGACCGGCGGCGGCCGCCTCGGCGACGGTGAGCCAGTGCCCGGCGAACCGCGGCGCGTGGGCGGCGAGCCGTCCCGCCCGCGCCAGGGCCTGCTCGGCCGCCTCGCGATAGCGGCCGACCCGGTCGTGCCCGGCCAGCACGGACGCCGTCAGCAACGCGTTCGCCAGCGCCGAAGCCCCCGAAGGGCTCGCGTTGTCGGTCGGGTCGGAAGGCCGCTGCACCAGGACTTCCGCGTCGTCGGCGGTGTCGTAGTAGGCCCCCGTCGCTTCCGGGATGCCGAAGTGGGCCAAGGCGAGGTCCAGCAAGGTGAGCGCGTCGGCGAGCCAGCGCGGTTCGCCGGTCGCCTGGTGGAGTTCGAGCAGACCCTCGGCGAGGCACGCGTAGTCCTCCAGCACCCCGGCCGTCGTGCCGACGACGCCGCCGCGTGAAGTCCGGCGCAACCGTCCGCCGACGAAATGGGTGTCCATCAGGAAAGCCGCCGCGCGGGCCGCCGCTTCGATCCACTGTGGACGGTCGAGTCGCGCGCCCGCTTTGGCGAGCGCGCCGATGGCGAGCCCGTTCCACGCGGCGATGACCTTGTCGTCACGGGCGGGCTGCGGACGTTCGTTTCGCGCCGTCAGCAGCGCACGACGGACGCGCTCATAACGCGTTTCGTCCTCTGGATGCGGCTCACGCAGCCGCAGGGTCGACGCGCCGTGCTCGAAGTTCCCCCGTTCGGTCACCTGGAACAGCCCGGCCGCCCAGGCGCCGTCCTCCTCGCCGAGCACTTCGGCCAGCTGCGCGGGAGTCCAAACGTAGGTCAGCCCCTCGACGCCCTCGGTGTCCGCGTCGAGCGACGCGGCGAAACCGCCTTCGGCCGTGCCGAGGTCGCGGAGCAGGAACTCCGCGGTCTCCTCGACCGTCCGCCGCGCGTACTCGTAACCGGTCACACCGTGGAACTGCGCGTAGAACCGCAACAGCAAACCGTTGTCGTACAACATCTTCTCGAAGTGCGGCACTTCCCAGCGCGCGTCGACCGAGTAGCGCGCGAAGCCACCCGCGAGCTGATCGTTCAGGCCGCCCAGCGCCATGGCCTCGGCCGTGTGCTCGACCAGGTCGAGGCCGGAGCCGGTGCGCTCGTGATGGCGCAGCAGGAAGTTCAACGCCATCGTGGGCGGGAACTTCGGCGCTCCCCCGAAGCCGCCGTTGCCGGTGTCGTACTCCTTGCGCAGCGTGGCGACCGCGGACTCCAGCGCGGCACCGTCCACAACGGACTCCGGCAGCGGTCCGCTCTTCTCGGTGAGGTGGGCGATGATCTGCCGCGCACCGGAGCGCAACTCGTCCGGCCGCTCACCCCAGGCTTCGGCGACGGCGACGAGCAGCTGGGAGAACGACGGCATCCCCGGCCGCGGTGACGGCGGATAGTAAGTACCGCAATGGAACGGTTCACCGTCCGGGGTCAGGAAACACGTCATCGGCCAGCCGCCCTGACCCGTCATCGCCTGGGTGGCCGCCATGTACACCGAGTCGATGTCCGGGCGCTCCTCGCGGTCCACCTTGATGTTGACGAAATTCGCGTTCATCAGCGTGGCGGTGGCCTCGTCCTCGAAGGACTCGTGCGCCATGACGTGACACCAGTGGCAGGCCGCGTAGCCGACCGAAAGGAGGATCGGCACGTTCCGCCGTTTCGCCTCGGCCAGCGCTTCCTCACCCCACGGCCACCAGTCCACCGGGTTGTCGGCGTGCTGCAGCAGGTACGGACTGGTCGCGGCCTTCAGGCGGTTCGACATGTCACCAGGGTCGCACGCGGAAAAGCGGGCGCGCAGAACGGCCGTCTGCGCGACACTCCTCCGGTGCTCCTGACCATGACGACCACCCGGAACCCCGCCACCGACCTCGGCTTTCTCCTGCACAAACATCCGGAGAAGGCGCAGTCCTTCGCGCTCTCGGCCGGGACGGCGCACGTCTTCTATCCCGAGGCGTCCGGCGAGCGCTGCGCCGTCGCGCTGCTGGTCGAGCTCGACCCGGTCGAGCTCGTGCGCGGCGGTGGCACGTCGCTGACCCAGTACGTCAACGACCGGCCGTACGCGGGCGGCTCGTATCTGGCGGTGGCGCTGCGGGCGGTCTTCACCACGGCGCTCGCGGGCCGGTGCGCGAACCGGCCGGAGCTGGTCGACGAGCGGTTCCCGTTGGAGATCCGCGTCCCGTCGCTGACCGCGCGCGGTGGCGCGGAGGTGGTCCACAAGCTGTTCGAGCCGCTCGGCTGGCACGTCGAAGCGAAGGCGATCCCGCTCGACCCCGAGTTCCCGCAGTGGGGTGATTCCCGCTACGTCGATCTCCGGCTGACCGGGACCCAGCGGGTCGTCGACGCGTTGCGGCACCTGTACGTCCTGCTGCCCGCCCTCGACGGCGACAAGCACTACTGGATCGGCCAGGACGAGGCCGACAAATTGCTGCGCGCCGGCGAGGGCTGGCTCGCGGAGCATCCGGAACGGGACCTGATCACCAACCGGTATCTCGAACGACGCCGCCCGATCGTCTCGTACGCGCTCGCCCGGCTTGCCGAGGCGGACGACGTGCCCGCCGAGGCCGAAGCGCGTGTCACCGAGCTGCCGGACCGGCCCGAACCGCTGGCCGTCCAGCGTCAGGGCAGTGTGCTCGCGGCGCTCCGGGCGGCGGGCGCGCGGCGCGTGCTCGACCTCGGCTGTGGCGGTGGCGCGCTGCTGCGCGTGCTCGAGAAGGAGCCGTCGTTCACCGAGATCGTCGGCGTCGACGTGTCCGCGAGCGCGCTCGACATCGCCGAGAAGCGACTCAAGGACAAGTCGCGGATCACCCTGAAGCAGTCCGCGCTGACCTACGCGGATCCGTCGCTGGCCGGTTACGACGCGGCCGTGCTGATGGAGGTGATCGAGCACGTCGACGAGGAGCGCCTGCCCGCGCTGGAGCACGCCGTCTTCGGTGTCGCCGCGCCGCGGACCGTGCTCGTCACGACGCCGAACGCCGAGTACAACCGGCACTTCGAGTTCCTCGAAGAAGGCCGGTTCCGGCACGCGGACCACCGTTTCGAGTGGACCCGCGAGCAGTTCCGCTCGTGGGCCGACGGCGTCGCGGCACGACAGGGCTACGACGTCCGGCACCTGCCGGTGGGACCGGAGTCCCAGGAATCAGGACCGCCGACCCAAATGGCGGTCTTCACGTCTCGGAAGGAGGCCGTGGCATGAAACTGACCATTCCCGACATGTCCCTCGTCGTGCTCGTCGGGGCCTCCGGCTCCGGCAAGTCGACCTTCGCGCGGACGCATTTCGCGCCGACCCAAGTACTGTCCAGCGACTACTTCCGCGGCCTGGTGGCCGACGACGAGAACGACCAGAGCGCGTCGGCCGCGGCTTTCGACGTGCTCCACTATGTCGCGGCGAAGCGGCTCGAAGCGGGCCGGATCACGGTGATCGACGCGACGAACGTGCAGCGCGCGTCGCGGGCGAGCCTGTTGAAGCTCGCGAAGGAGTACGACGTCCTTCCGACGGCGATCGTGCTCGATCTGCCCGTGAAGGTCTGCCACGAACGCAACGAGGCCAGGCCCGACCGCGACTTCGGCGAACACGTCGTCCGGCGTCAGCGCGGCGAGCTGCACCGCTCGCTGAAGTCGTTGGAGCGCGAGGGTTTCCGCCGTGTACATGTGCTGCGGAGTGAGGCCGAGGTCGCCGAAGCGGAGATCGTCGTCGAGCCGCTGCGCAACGACCGCCGCGAGCTGACCGGGCCGTTCGACGTGATCGGCGACGTCCACGGCTGCCGCGAGGAACTGGACGAACTGCTCACCGAACTGGGTTACGTCGACGGTGTGCACCCGGAGGGCCGGACCGCGGTGTTCGTCGGCGACCTCGTCGACCGCGGCCCCGACACACCGGGCGTGCTGCGCCGGGTGATGGCGATGGCCGAGGCGGGCAACGCGCTGGTCGTCTGCGGGAACCACGAGCAGAAACTGGTCCGCGCGCTGAACGGGCGCAAGGTCAAGGTGGCGCACGGCCTCGCGGAGTCGCTGGAACAGCTTTCCGCGCAGGACGAGGACTTCCGCGCGAAGGCGCACGCCTTCTGCGAAGGACTCATCGCGCACTACGTCCTCGACGGCGGCAAGCTCGTCGTGGCGCACGCCGGCCTGCCCGAGAAGTTCCACGGGCGCGCGTCCGGCCGGGTGCGCAGCACCGCGCTGTACGGCGACACCACCGGCGAGACCGACGAATACGGCCTGCCGGTGCGGCTGCCGTGGGCACGCGACTACCGCGGCAAGGCGATGGTCCTTTACGGACACACGCCGACACTGGAACCGGAGTGGATCAACGGGACCATGTGTCTCGACACGGGCTGTGTCTTCGGCGGCAAGCTGACCGCGTTGCGTTACCCGGAGCGGGAAGTCGTCTCCGTGAAGGCGAAGAAGGTCTGGTACGAGCCGTCACGCCCGCTCGAACCGGCGCGGCCGCTGGGCGGGCGCGAGCCGGCGGTGCTGGAGCTGGGCGACGTCACCGGGAAGCGGATCGTCGAGACGCGGCATCACGGCCGGGTCGGTGTCTCCGCCGAACAGTCGGCGGCGGCGCTCGAGGTGATGAGCCGCTTCGCCGTCGATCCGCGCTGGCTGCCGTACCTGCCGCCGACGATGGCGCCGTGTTCGACGTCCGAGGCGGACGGCTACCTCGAACACCCCGAGGAGGCTTTCGCCGAGTTCCGCGCCGCGGGTGTCGACCACGTCCTGTGCGAAGAGAAGCACATGGGCTCGCGCGCCGTCGTGCTCGTGTGCCGTGACGACGACGTCGCTCCCGCCCGGTTCGGGATCCAGGGGCCGGGCGCGGTGTACACCCGCACCGGACGGCCGTTCTTCACGCCGGAGCAGAACGCACGGCTGATCGCCGGGGTGCGGGAAGCGGCGTCGGATCTGTTCGGGGAACTGGACACCGGCTGGCTGCTGCTGGACACGGAGTTGCTGCCGTGGAGCGCGAAGGCGGGGTCGCTGATCTCCGGGCAGTACGCGGCCGTCGGCGCGGCGGCCCAAGCCGTTCTGCCCGCCGCCGCCGGCGCGCTGGACGCGGCCGCGGCTCGCGGGGTCGACGTGTCGGAGCTCTTGGCCCGCACCCGGACTCGTGAGTCCACTGTGGACGCGTACCGGCAGGCGTACCGGCGTTACTGCTGGCCGACCGACGGCCTCGACGGTGTCCGGCTGGCGCCGTTCCAGATCCTGGCGTCGGAGGGACACGCGTACCACGACCGGCCGCACGAGTGGCATCTCTCGCTGCTGGACCGGCTCACCGGTGACCTGTTCACACGCACGCGGACGCTGGCCGTCGACACGACGGATCCCGCGTCGGTGGCGCGCGGCGTCGGCTGGTGGCTGGAGCTGACCGGCGCGGGCGGCGAGGGCATGGTCGTCAAACCGGCGGCGAACCTGACGCGCGGCGCGCGCGGGCTGGTACAGCCGGGGGTGAAGGTGCGCGGGCGCGAGTACCTGCGGATCATCTACGGGCCGGACTACACGCTGCCGGAGAACCTCTCGCGCCTTCGCAAGCGGGGTCTCAACCGGAAGCGGGCGCTGGCGCTGCGCGAATACGCGCTGGGGCTGGAGGCGCTGGAGCGGCTGGCGCGCGGGGAGCCGCTGTGGCGGGTGCACGAGTGCGTGTTCGCCGTGCTGGCGCTGGAGTCGGATCCGGTCGACCCGCGCCTCTGACGCGCTTCGGCTCGTGAGTGGCAAAGACGGTTCTAACCGTCCTTACCACTCACGAGCGTCAGTCGGACTTGGCGCTCGGTTTCTCCGTCTTCGCGACCGGCTCCTCGGCGTCCGCCTTCTCTTCAGCGGCCTCCGGAGCGGCGGCGGGCTCGTCGAAGCTCTCCGGCACTCGCTTCAGGTGCTTGGTCATCGACCGCACCAGCAACGCGACGGCGATCAGGAACAGGATCAGGATCAGGAAACCCACCGGCGACGACTTGCCGAAGTCCTCGCCTTGGCCGCCGTTGTCGCCGTTGCCGGGCTGCTGCGCCAGGAACTGCGACGCCTCCGTCACCGGAATGACGGCGAACGCCGGCACCACGAAACTCATCAGCCCTCCTTCAAGCCGGCGAACAGATCATCCTCCGGCAGGGTGCTGTC
Organism: Amycolatopsis roodepoortensis; assembly: GCF_024628825.1. Taxonomy (NCBI): domain Bacteria; kingdom Bacillati; phylum Actinomycetota; class Actinomycetes; order Pseudonocardiales; family Pseudonocardiaceae; genus Amycolatopsis; species Amycolatopsis roodepoortensis. The sequence goes on along the minus strand of NZ_CP102415.1, from coordinate 6,564,476 downwards.
CACCAGTGAGCGGACCAGCTCGTACTCCTCGGTCGGCCAGACCTCGCGCTGCAGGTCGCGCGGGACGGCGAACCAGCGGCTGTTCGGGTCGATCTGGGTGGCGTGCGCCTTGAGCGCCTCGTCACGCTGCTCGAAGTAGTCGCCGCATTCGACGCGGGTGGTCACCCGCTCCATGACGTCGGCCTTCTCCGGGTCCCACGACTTGAGCCACTCTTCGTACGGCGACTCCAGGCCGCGTTCGAGCAGCGCCTCGTGGAACACGGTCATCCTGGCGCGCGAGAACCCGTGCACGTAGTACAGCTTCATCGGCTGCCACGGCTCGCCCGCGTCCGGGTAGCGCTCCGCCTCGCCCGCGGCGTCGAAGGCAGCGACCGAGATCTCGTGCGTACGGATGTGGTCGGGGTGCGGGTACCCGCCGTTCTCGTCGTAGGTGACGATCACGTGCGGGCGGAACTCGCGGATGACCTTCACCAGCGCACCGGTGGACTCCTCCAGCGGGATGACCGCGAATGAGCCCTCCGGGACCGGGGGCAGCGGGTCGCCCTCGGGCAGCCCCGAGTCGATGAACCCGAGCCAGGTGTGGCTCACGCCGAGGATCTTGGCCGCGCGGGCCATCTCCTCCCGGCGGATCTCGGTCATGTTGGCCACGACCTCGGGACGGTCCATGGCCGGGTTCAGCACACTGCCCGCTTCGCCGCCGGTGCAGGTCACGACCATGACCTCGTGCCCTTCGGCGGCGTACCTGGCCATCGTGGCCGCACCCTTGCTCGACTCGTCGTCGGGGTGCGCGTGCACCGCCATCAGGCGGAGGCGTGACTTCGGCGGTTCATTGGCTGGCACCATGCTCCGAACGTCCCCTTCTCGTTCCCTATTCCCCTGCGACCCTGCCTGACGGCGCGCCCGGCCGGGCGCGGATACTCGAGGGGAACCACTCGCATACGACCCCCATTGTCCCTGCGAGTACGACGAGACCCACCGGGAGGCCCGGGTTGAGCACGGGACAGGACGCTCCCAGCGCGGAAAGCACCCGGACGGACGTGCCCGAGGACCGCTACGGCAAGACCCGCGCCGCGAAGCCCGCCCGCTGGCGGCGCCTGGTGTTCGGCGTGGTCGCGCTGCTGGTCAGCGGCGGGATCGCCTATGTCGCGTACACGAACTTCGGCAGCGCGCCCATCGAGGGCGAACGCGTCTCGTTCGACGAGAAGCCGGGCGACGCGATGGAGATCACGATCAACGTGACCAGGGACGATGTGAACCGCCCTGGCGTCTGCGTCGTCCGGGTCCGGGACAAGGCGGGGGCCGAAAGCGGCCGTAAAGAGGTCCTGATTCAGCCTGGTTCGAAGAACAGCAGGGTGACGACCACCATCAAGAGCATCGGAAGGCCGGTCACGGCTGATATCTTCGGGTGCTCATACGACGTACCACGGTACCTGTCAAGGCCATAGCGGCCAACGGGGTGAAACGGGCGCCCAACGCCGAGGCGCGACCGAATTCCACCGGCGGCGATGCCTCGCGCCGTGTTACTCTGATCTACCGGCACGGCCCAAGACGGGCCGTGTTTTTCCTTTATCTCAGCCAGGCCGGCGCGCCATGCCGGTCCGGTGGCCGGCTTGTACACCCAAGCCTGGCAGGCCCTACTAGGAGATGGTGACCGTGAGCGACACAAAGGTGACCTGGCTGACCCAGGATGCCTACGACAGGCTCAAGCAGGAACTCGACCATTACATCGAGCTCCGCCCGGTCATCGCTGCGAAGATCAACGACAGCCGGGAAGAGGGCGACCTCAAGGAGAACGGCGGTTACCACGCCGCCCGCGAGGAGCAGGGCCAGCACGAGGCCCGGATCCGCCACCTCCAGGAGCTCCTCCGCTCGGCCAAGGTGGGCGAGCCGCCCGCCAACGACGGCAGCGCCGGACCGGGCAAGGTCCTCACCGTGCGTTACGACGGTGACGACGAGGACGAGAACTTCCTCTTGGCGACCCGCGAAGAGGGCACCGAGGGCGACCTCGACGTCTACTCGCCGGAGTCCCCCCTCGGCAAGGCGCTGCTCGGCGCCAAAGAGGGCGAGACCCGCGAGTACGAGCTGCCCAACGGCAGCATCCAGAAGGTGACGCTCGTCAAGGCCGTGCCGTACACCGGCAAGTGAGCCACTCCGCGCGCCCGGCCCCGATATGGCCGGGCGCGCATACGAGCCGTTAGCGTGACCTCCGGAGAATTCTGGAGGGAACGATGAGCGAGCTACCGATCTGCGTCGCCTGCGGCATGCAGTACGCGGAACCCAGGTCCGACTGCCCGATCTGCGAGGACGAACGTCAGTACGTCCCGCAGGCCGGGCAACGATGGACCGATCTGAACACCGTCCGCGCGAGCGGGACGTACACGGCTCGTATCGAGGAGCAGGGACCCGGCCTCATCGGGGTCGGATCCACGCCCAACTTCGCCATCGGCGAGCGGGCGCTGCTGGTCAAGGCCGAATCCGGCAACTTCCTGTGGGACTGCGCGGGCTTCATCGACGACGATCTGGTCGCGAAGGTCCGCGAACTCGGCGGGATCACCGGTATCGCGATCAGCCACCCGCACTACTACACCACCATGGTCGAGTGGGCCCACGCCTTCGACGCGCCCATCTACCTGCACGAGGGCGACCGGCAGTGGATCGGCAGGCCGGATCCGGCGATCAAGCTGTGGAGCGGCTCGACCCTCGACGTCGCCCCCGGCCTGCGGCTGATCAACCTCGGCGTGCATTTCGCCGGCGGGACCGTGCTGCACTGGCCGGGCGGGGAGAACGGCCGCGGCGCGGTGCTCTCGGGCGACATCCTGCAGGTCATCCCCGACCGCCGCTTCGTCGGCATGATGTACAGCTACCCGAACCTGATCCCGGAACGTCCCGAGGTCGTCCGCCGCGCCGCCGAGATGCTCGACCCGTACGAGTTCGAGGCGATCTACGGCGCCTGGTGGGACGCGATCATCCGGACCGACGGGCACGAGGCGGTCCAGCGGTCGGCGAAGCGATACCTGAGCCAGGTGGGCTAGCTCCGCGCCGGCCGGGGCGCTCACGACCGACTCCGTCGGTGTCGCGAAAGCCACTTTCGGGACATCTGACGTCGCGAAAGTGGCTTTCGCGACGTCAGCCGCCTGCGCCCCGTCGGCTAGCTCCGCGCCAGCCGTTCCAGCAGCGGCCGTACGCGCGGCGGAACCGGCGTCGACAACGCGATCGACGTCGACGTCCGCCGCACGTACGGCGCGCCGACCACCTCGTCCACCACGCGCTGCAGGTCGTCGTTGTTGCGCGCGACCATGCGCACGAAGAGGTCGCCCTGACCGGTCGTCGCGTAGACCTCGCACACCTCGTCGATCGCGGCCAGCGCCTCCGCCACCTCGGCCCGGCGGCCCTGCGCGATCTCCAGGACGGCGAACGCGGTGAGGCCGTATCCCATCGCCGCGAGGTCGAGTTCGGGCGGGAACCCGCCGAGGATCCCGCGTTCGGTCAGCCGGTCCAGCCTGGCCTGCACGGTGCCCCGCGCGACGCCGAGACGGCGGGCGCATTCGAGCACGCCGAGCCGGGGCGAGTCGGTGAGCAACAACAGCAGCCGCGCGTCCAGCGCGTCGAGCGCTTCCGACATCGGGCCTACCTCCTACACAGGTTGTCCACTTTGACTGCGTCACCCGACCCTCGACTGGACATAGTGCGCAGTGAAATCTTTGACCGTTGCGCATTTTGTCACGCGCTCGGATGCTTCAGGGCATGACGCACACAGTGGAACCCCAGGGTGCTCTTGACGACGTGAGCTACGACCAGCTGCGTCAGCTCGTCGGCCTCGTCGATCACGACTCTTCGACCGACCCCTTCCCGGTGAAGTCGATGGACGCGGTGGTGTTCATCGCGGGCAACGCCACGCAGACCGCGTGGTTCTACCAGGTCGCTTTCGGCATGCGGCTCGTCGCGTACTCCGGCCCCGAGACCGGGAACTTCGAGCGCAAGTCGTTCGTGCTGAAGTCGGGCTCGGCCCGCTTCGTGATCACCGGCGGCGTCAAGCCCGACTCCCCGCTGCTCGACCACCACCGCCGTCACGGCGACGGCGTGATCGACCTCGCGCTCGAGGTCGCCGACGTCGACCGGTGCATCGAGCACGCCCGTTCGCAGGGCGCCACCGTCCTCGAGGAGCCGCACGACGTCTCCGACGAGCACGGCACCGTGCGCATCGCCGCGATCGCGACCTACGGCGAGACCCGCCACACGCTGATCGACCGGTCGAAGTACACCGGCGTCTACCTGCCCGGCTACGAGCCGCGCGAGAGCAGCGTCGTCCGTCCGGAAGGCGCGCCGAAGCGGCTGTTCCAGGCCGTCGACCACTGCGTCGGCAACGTCGAACTCGGCAAGATGGACTACTGGGTCGACTGGTACCACCGCGTCATGGGCTTCGTGAACATGGCGGAGTTCGTCGGCGACGACATCGCGACCGAGTACTCGGCGCTGATGAGCAAGGTGGTCTCCAACGGCAACCACCGCGTCAAGTTCCCGCTCAACGAGCCGGCGATCGCGAAGAAGAAGTCGCAGATCGACGAGTACCTCGAGTTCTACGGCGGCGCGGGCTGCCAGCACATCGCGCTGGCCACCAACGACATCGTCGCGACGGTGAAGGCGATGCGCGCCGCGGGCGTCGAGTTCCTCGACACCCCGGACTCCTACTACGACGACCCGGAGCTGCGTGCGCGGATCGGCGAGGTCCGGGTGCCGATCGAGAAGCTCAAGGAGCACCGCATCCTGGTCGACCGCGACGAGGACGGCTACCTGCTGCAGATCTTCACCAAGCCGATCGGCGACCGCCCGACGGTGTTCTACGAGCTCATCGAGCGGCACGGTTCGCTCGGTTTCGGCAAGGGCAACTTCAAGGCCCTGTTCGAGGCCATCGAGCGTGAGCAGGAGCGCCGAGGCAACCTCTGACCCCGGCAGTTCGCAGGGCGTGAAAGGGCTCTTCATCGCACTTCGTGCGGTGAGGGGCCCTTTCGCTGCGTGACGGGGCCGACTTTGTCGGCGCGGGGTGGTACACCGGACGGGAACTAAACTTCGAGCACTCCGGAACCGAAGGCTCCTTCGGACCGTCAGTGTGAAGACGTCAGCATGCAGCTTTTGGAAGGGTCCCGATGCCGGACAACGTCGACGCCAGCGAACGCATGGTGGACAACTGGACGAAGCAGATCCAGGAGACCGCCGAGCGCTATCAGGCGATGGCCGCACGCATGCAGGGCCAGACCGTCACCGAGCGGTCGAAGGACAACACCATCGAGGTCACGATCGACTCGAAGGGCCTGCTCAAGAACCTCGTCATCTCCGAAGCCGCGAGCGGCAAACGGATGGCGGAGGTCTCGTCGCAGGTCATGCGCCTCGTCCAGCTCGCGCAGTCCCGGATCCCGGAGCTGCTGCAGGCGGCGATGGCCGAGACAGTCGGGACCACCGACGAGACGGCGAGCAGGGTGATCGCGGAGGCGCAGAGCACCTTCCCGGAGGCCCCGCCGGAGGAGAACCTCGCACCCCCGGAACCCGAGCGGCACCACCGCTTCGGCCCGGAAGAGGAAGAGCCCCCGCCGCCGTCCACACAGGCGAACCCACCCCAGAACCCACCTCAGCCGAAGCCGATCCCGCGCCGCCGCCGCACGCAGGACGACGATGACGACGACTTCGGCGGCAGCATCCTTTCGTAGACGTCCATCCGGCCTGGTAGAGGGGAGAAACCATGGCAGGCAAGGGTTATGAGCTCGGCGCCGACCTCGACGCGCACGCCAAGCAGATCGACGGCATCGCCGACGGCCTGCGCACGGCGGTCGACGCCGCGCAGCAGGTGAGCATGCCGACCGACGCGTACGGCATCATCTGCCAGCCGTTCCGGATGATGCTCGACCCGGTGGAGGAGTTCGGCATCAACGCGCTGAACAAGGCCGTCGAGGCCGCGACGACGGTGGCGAACAACGTGCGGTCCGCGTCGAACGCCTACCAGACGCAGGACGAGAACTTCGCCGCCGAGTTCAAGAACGTGCAGGTGCCTGACTGATGCCCGAGGGGAACCCGCTCGTCGCGAACGCGCCGACCGATGGCGACGGCCCCGGACCGCTGACGGCCGGGAACAGCGAGTACGGCTACGCGGCGGGCATCGGTGTCGCCGAGTCGGCCATGGACGCCTTCAACGGCATCTCGAACGGCGACTGGATCGGCGGTGGGCTCGGCGTCCTGAGCCTCGCCGGCGAGATGGCCAGCGCCGCGATCGACCCGTTCGGCTACCTGATGTCGTCGGTGGCGTCGTTCCTGATGGAACACATGCAGCCGCTGAAGGACATGCTGGACGCGGTCGCCGGTGATCCGCCGGTCATCCAGTCGTACTCCGAGACCTGGGGCAACGTCGCCAAGAAACTGGAAGACACCCAGGTCGAATTCTCGAACGCGGTCAAGAACGGCACGTCCGGCTGGACGGGCGACGCGGCCGACCAGTACCGCAAGCAGGCCGCGGAGCAGGCGGAGGCGATCAGCGGGGCGGCGACGGTCGCCGGCGGGATCAGCACCGTCGTGATGATCTTCGGCGAGATCGTCGCGTTCGTCCGCGAGTTCATCCGCCAGCTCATCGCGGACGCGGTCGGCAAGCTCATCGCGTGGGTCATGGAGACGGTGTTCTCCCTCGGCTTCGGCACGCCCGTGGTGGTCGCGCAGGCCGTCACCGCGATCGCCAAGTGGGCCGCGAAGATCGCCGACAAGCTCAAGGAACTCTGCGACGCGATGCGGCGGGTCTCGCCGCTGCTGGGCAAGCTGGTCGACGTCTTCGAGAAGATCATCAAGATCTTCGGCAAGATCGCGGGCAAGGTCACCGGCCTGGACGTGATCAACACCAAGAACATCAAAACGGGCGGGTTCATCCAGCGCGGCGGCAGCGGCGGCGGATCCGGTGGGACCGGCGGCGGCTCGGGCTCAGGCTCCGGCGACGGGCCGGACGGCGACGGTTCGGGTTCCGGTAGCGGCTCCGGCGACGGTTCCGGCAGTGGCTCCGGCGACGGTTCGGGTTCCGGCAGCGGCTCCAACGGTGACAACTCCGGGGGCAACTCGGGCGACACCAACAGCGGCCCGAACGACGGTTCCGGCGGCAACTCCGGCGACACCGGCGGTTCGGCCGATTCCGGCTCGAACGGCGGTTCCAGCGGAGACACCCCGTCCAACACCACCCGCGGTGGTGACGGTGGCGGCTCGTCCACCCGTTCCGACGGCGGCTCCCCCAACCGCGCCGGCGACGGACCGTCCACTTCGGACGGAAACTCCGCCGGCGGCGATGGTTCCCCCAGCACCGCCCGTTCCGACGGTGGTTCCCCCGGCGATTCCGCCACCCCGAACCGCACGTCCGATGGCGGCTCGCCCAGCCCGAACCGCGCGGACACCGGCGGCTCCCCCACGCCGCACACACGAGCGGACACCGGCGGCTCGCCCAGCCACACCCCGGACAGCGGGTCTCCCACGCCGCACACCCGCGCCGACACCGGCGGCTCACCCAGCCACACCCCCGACACCGGCTCCCCCACACCACACACCCGCGCCGACACCGGTGGCTCACCCAGCCACACCCCCGACACCGGCTCTCCCGCGCCGCACACACGAGCGGACACCGGCGGCTCCCCGAGCCACACCCCGGACAGCGGGTCTCCCGCACCGCACACGCGCGCCGACACCGGCGGCTCACCCAGCCACACCCCCGACAGCGGCTCCCCGGCTCCGCACACCCGCGCCGACACGGGTGGCTCCCCGAGCCACACCGGCGACGGCGGCGGTTCGCCCCGACCGCACGGCGGCGACGGCGGCGGCTCGCCCACCCCTCGGTCCGACCCGTCACCCGGCCACCACGGCGGCAACGACGGCGGCAGCCCCACCCGGCCGACCGACAGCGGAACGACGACCAGTGGCACCGCCCCCACGGCACCGCGCCTCGGCGACGCCGGCCCGTCACATATGCCTTCGCAGCGCAGCGGACCCGGTGGCGACGCTTCGCACGGTGTCCCGCCGCAGGGCCAGCCGATCGCCGGCGGTATGCCGCCGCAAGGCGCTCCGGGTGGCGCACCTGGCGGCACCCCGGGTTCGCCCGGCGGCAGGCCGCAGGGCGGCGGCTGGACGGGGACGCCCGGTTCGCCGCGCACCCCGGACACGAACGCCCCGCGCACCCCGGACCCCCACACCGGCCCCAGCCGCGGTCCCGGCCAGACCGGTCCCGGCGGACGGCCGAACCAGCCGCATCAGCCGCAGCCGGTCGCCCGGGGCAACGAGTTCGGTCCCGGCGCCCAGCCGCACACCGGCTCACCGGGCACGCACGGCCCGGGCAACCGGCCCGGCGGCACGGGCCCCGGCAACACCGGCCCGGGCGGCCGCGGCCCCGATGGTCACTCCGGGCCGCCGCGTTCGCCGGAGGGTCACGGCCCCGACGGGCGCGGACCGCGCCAAGACCCGAACGGGAACCCCGACGGCACGCCGCACGACCGCGGCGCCGACGGCGAGCCGGATCGCCCGCTGACACCGGACGAGGTCAACCAGCGGCATTCCGAGAGCACCCCCGCGGGCAGCTCGTACCACCGCGGCGACTCGGACATGGGCGACCTGCCGCACCGCGTCCAGCCGGATCCGGACGGCCGCTACACCGTCGACGTGCACGTCACGCCGGACGGGCACGCCCGGATCGGCAACCGCACCTACACCCCGGAAGAGTTCGCGGACATCCTGCGGCGCAACGGGGATTACGACGGCCGCCCGATCCGCCTGATCGGCTGCGACGCCGGCTCGAACGATTTCGCGCGCCGTCTGTCGCGGGAGCTCGACACCGAGGTGATGGCGCCGAGCAAGCCGGCGTGGACCGACTCGAACGGGCGCGTCTTCTCGTCCGACTACGAGATCGGCCCCGACGGCCGCCCCCGGCCCAAGATCCCGCCGAACGGCGAATGGGACGTCCACAGCCCCGACGGCACCGCCCGCCGGGCGAGCGACGACGGCTTCACCCCGGACACGTCGCACGCGGACAAGCAGGACGTGGACGCCGACAGCGCCCGCGATCGCGGCCGGGACTTCCCGTCACAGCACGAGATCGAAGGCGGCTGGAAGGAGCCGGACTACACCCCGCCTCGCCGGGACGTCACCCTGCAGCCGGGCGAGCGGTTCTACGATCCCAGCAATCCGAGGCCGCTGGACCCGAACACGAAGTACGAGGTCACCGACAGCTCCGGCCGGCGGTCGACCATCTACACCGACGACTCCGTGCCGCCCAAGATCACGCATGTCGACGCCGACGTCCCGAACACCAGGATCGGGTCCGATCCGACCAACTCGCTGGCGAACCCGGACACGGACCACCTGCTCCCCGACGTCGACTACCGGGTGCACACCGGCGAGGGCCGATTCGAGTTCAGTACCGACGGCAACGGCAAACCGATGCTGGACCTGGATGACTTCGATCCCCCCGCCAACGCCAGGCCGGAAACCGTGCTGGGCTGGGATCCGAGTGCGAACGGCGACGGCCCGTTCAGCAACAAGCCCCGGTCGGAACTCGATCCCAACACCGCGTACAAGGTGTTCTCGACGGACGCCAACGGCAACAAGGTGCTGCACGGGACCTTCTACACCAACAACGAAGTGCCGCCGCGCTTCACCCATATCGAGACCCGGCCGGACGATCCCAAGAATCGCTGGATCAACCCCGAGACCGGCGACAAGCAGACGATGCACGACGCGCAGGCAGGCAGGCCCGACGGCCTTCCGCTCAAGGGCGTCAAGTACAAGATCGGCGATTTCAACTACCACGCCGACCAGTACGGCAACAGCCCCGTCTCGTTCGAGCCCGACTACTCCACCAAGGCGGGACCACGCGGGAACACGAGCGTCATGACCCGGATCGGCGCGATCGGCGTCGCGGACACGGGCCTGCCCGCACGAGGCGGCCACACCGGGGACCACGCCTCCGGCGCGGGTGGCGGCCGTCTGGCCGGCGCTCCCCAGGCGCATACGCAGAACAACCACACCAGCGGGAGCGACGAGCACAACTGGGCGTACTCGGAAACCGACCGCCGGACGGCCGAAGCCCGCGGTGGTGACCACGGCAGGGTGCGGACCTGGCTCGAAGAACCGTCCGTCGGGGAGACCCCGGACCGGTGGCACACCATGTCCGAGAGAATCGCACCGGACGGAACCCGCACCTACAACTTCAGGAGCTTCGTGAATGTCCCCAACCCCGCCCCCGTCGCCCCCCACACCCCCCTCCGGCCAGAGCCCCCGGCAAATGTCTGACCAGGAGCGGGCCGATCAGCTGGTCCAGCAGATCGGCGCGGCCGTGCTGCGGGAGGCGCCGGCGGGGTGGCGGCGGATCGACCTCAAAGCCACCATGGCCACGATGGTCGAGGAGCTGGCGATCACCGTGATCATGGAGGACGGCAGCAGCGCACAGATGCAGCCGCCCGACATCCGGGCGGCCCTCCAGGAATCGCGTCAGGCCCTATACGAACCGGGGAAGGGCACCTGGCTGGCCATGCGGCTCATCCTCGACCCTCCCGGCTCCTTCGCCGTCCATTACAACTTCACCTTCGATCCGCTGTGGGATCCTCCAGTCCCGGCGGTGGTCTACCAACGCGACCTCGAGGCGTTCCCGCGCGACGAGGAGAACATTCCGGCCTGGTACCGGGCACGGCTCGAAGAGCAGCAGGAAGGAGCTGAGCAGGCGTGACGATTCCGGCCAAGTTCGGTGACGCCGACCAGGAACGGATCCTGACCGAGATCGCCGATCAGCTGAAGTTCCTGCTCCCTCCGGGCTGGGACTACGTCCAGATCAAGTACAACGCCATCGGCGAACACCGGGAGACGGCCGCCATCGTGCAATCGGTGGCGGAAACCCTCACCCCGTGGACCCCGCCGGAGGTGATCTCGGACCTGTTCGCCGAGCTGCGGGAAGGAGCCGCGAACCCCGTCGGGGGCACCTGGTTTGGCGCCGTGTTCGAAATGCGGCATCCGGGTTCGTTCAGGGTCAACTTCAACGGCACGGCGGAGCCGGAGTTCCGGAACCCGCCGCCCGCCGAGGCCTTCTCGGACGAACTTCGACGCTTCCCGCGCGCGGCCGAGAACATCCCGGACTGGCTGCGGCTGCGGGCCGGCGAATCCGGCGAATCCGGCGACGGCTCCTGACCAGCGACCGGAAGCCTGAAAGAGGGAAGATGACCCAGCCACCGGTGCCGTTGAACCAGCAGCAGCAACAGCAGCTCGTCTGGCAGATCGGCCATGCCCTCGCCACGCCGTTGCCGCCCGGCTGGCAGCAGATGCGCGTCGAGTACCGGGCGGCGGGCAGGCATGTCGAGGTCGACCTGCTCGTCACCGGTCAGGACGGTCTGCCGCGGCCGGCGCAGCCGAGCCCGGAAGCCGTGCAATTGCTCGGGAATCTGCGGGCGGGCATGTACCAGCCCGGCCGCGGGACCTGGCTGAGCGCGATCCTGGTCTACGGTTCGGCGACCGTGCTCAGCACGGACTTCCTCGCGGACGTGGAGCCGCCGTGGCGGCAGGCGCCCCCGCCGATCGGCTTCCAGGACGAACTGCGGTTCTTCCCTCGCGCCGAACAGAACATCCCGCCGTGGCTGCGCCAGCGGGCCGGGCTCGACGCCGCACCGGTGGCCGGGCTCGACGCCGCACCGGTGGCCGAGCCCGCGGTGGCGACTCCGCTCGCCGAGACCCCGGAGTCCCTGAAGTCGCCGCGGGTCTACGACGGTCTCGACGAGTCCGGGCGTCCGATGGTGAACCGTGAGCCGCTTTCCCCGGCCGAGCGGGAACGCGTGCTGGCGTATCTCGACGCCGCGCCGGTCGTGCTTGCGTCGCGGAGCTACGACGCCGACGCCTTCGATCCCGACAGGGAACCGCTGGTGCCGTTGAACTTCCGCACGGACGGCCGGTGGTACTGGCCGGGTGCGGTCGCCTATTACCTGCGCGAGCACGACGTGGCGCCCGACCCCGAACTGCTCGGCCACATCAGGGCGCTGCGGTTCACCCTGCCCGACGTCGGAGAGCCCGAACGCGAACTCGCGGTCGCCGCGATCACCGGTCAACCGTCCACTTAGGACCGGGAGATTTCGCGGCCGGATGATGCCACCTGACGGATACGTCACGTGACAAGTTCACGGTCCGGGTACTCTTGACGGCAGCGACGAAGGCGAGCAGGGAGCGCACATGGCACGGGGGAACATCGGCAGGGTCCGGGCGACCCGTTCCGCCGGGATGCTCCCGGTCGTGCTGGCACTCACCTCGGCCGCGCTGCTGACCGGCGCCGCCGTCTACACGGTCGACCGCGCCGGTTGCGTGGATCCGGGTCAGTACATCCGGCACGACAACCACATCGAACTCGTCGGCGGCTGCGTCGACGGCTCCGAGCTGCCAGCCGTGCCGAAGGGGACTTCGCACGAAGCGGACGCGAAGAGCGGCGTCACACCCAGCAACTACCGCCCCTAACCGGGCGCTTCCTCCCACCACACCGCGCTGACCAGCGCGAAAAGAGCAAGGGACCTTTGCTCCCACTTACTTAGCTCGGCTAAGCGAGTGGGAGCAAGGGTCCCTTGCTCACTCCCTGGGCTCGGCGGCGGTCAGCCCAGGGCCTTGGCCAGATCGTCGACCAGGTCGCTGCCGTCCTCGATGCCGACGGACAGGCGCAGCAGGTTGTCCGGCACCTCCAGGGTGGACCCGGCGGTGCTCGCGTGGGTCATCTTGCCGGGGTGCTCGATGAGCGATTCGATCCCGCCCAGCGACTCGGCGAGGATGAAGAGCTTCGTCTTCGACGCGACGTCGAGCGCGGCCTGCTCTCCGTCGATATGCGTGAACGAGATCATCCCGCCGAAGCGCCGCATCTGCTTCGAGGCGACCTCGTGGCCGGGGTGCTCCGGCAGGCCCGGGTAGTAGACGCGCTCGACCTTCGGGTGCTTCAGCAGCATCCGGGCGATCAGTTCGGCGTTGTCGCTGTGCCGCTCCATCCGCAGCGCGAGCGTCTTGATCCCGCGCAGGGTCAGCCACGCGTCGAACGGGCCGGGCACCGCGCCCGCCGCGTTACGCAGGTAGAACAGCTGCTCGCGCAGCTCGTCCTCGTTCGTCAGGATCGCGCCGCCGACGACGTCGGAGTGCCCGCCGAGGTACTTGGTCGTCGAGTGCAGGACGACGTCGGCACCCAGCGAAAGCGGGTTCTGCAGGTACGGGGTGGCGAAGGTGTTGTCGACGACCAGGCGGGCGCCGGCGCCGTGCGCGACCTCGGCCAGCGCGGCGATGTCGGCGATCCCCAGCATGGGGTTCGTCGGCGACTCGCACCAGATCAGCTTCGTCTCCGGCCGGATCGCCGCGCGGACCTCGTCGATGTTCCCCAGGTCGGCGACCGTGTGCTCGACGCCCCACAGGCTCAGCACCTTGTCGATCAGGCGGAACGTGCCGCCGTACGCGTCGTTGCCGAGCACGAGGTGGTCTCCGGGCCGCAGGGTCGCCCGCAGCAGGACGTCACTGGCCGCCATCCCCGACGCGTACGCCAGACCGTGCCGAGCGCCTTCGAGCGCCGCCAGCGCGACCTCCAGCGCGGTGCGCGTGGGGTTCGCGGTGCGGGAGTACTCGTAGTCGCCTTCGCGCGTGCCGCCGACGCCGTCCTGCGCGTAAGTCGAGGTCTGGTAGATCGGCACGATGACCGCGCCGGTCCGGGGATCAGGGGTCTGCCCGGCGTGGATCGCGCGCGTCTCGAAGCCCAGCAGAGAGTAATCGTCGGCCATACCGTCAAGGGTACGACCACCCCTGCGCGATCCCATCGTCTGGGATCGAACTCACCACTGCCCGGGCGGCTGTCCCTGCTGCTGGGCACCGGGGGCCGGCGGGTATCCGGGCTGTGGCGGCGGATATCCGAAGTTCGGCGGCTGCGCGGAGCCGGCCTGCGGCTTGGCCGCCAGCCAGCGCGCCGTCGGCGGGACCAGCGCCAGCACGAGGGTCGCGATCGCCGGGATGAGGACCACGAAGAGGAGCCAGCCGAAGCCGAAGAACAGGGTCACCCCGCCGTACGAGAAGTGGAAATGCGCGTCGAACGCCCGGAGCAGGAAGGTCAGCGCCACGAACCCGATCGCGGACGCGGCTCCGATCACGGTGAGCACCCGTCCGGCCCGCTTGCGCAGAAGCAACATGATCCCGCCGCCCAAGAGCAAGGCGGCGCTGACGAGGTCCAGCACCGCCCCGATCAGCAGGAACGAAATGAAGTAGTGGGACAGCTCGATGATGTGGGACACCAGCCCGGCGAGGAACCAGAGCCCGCCGAGGATCGCGAGGATCCCGGCGATGATCGCGGTCGCGCCGCTCGGCTGCCGCATCGGCCCCGGCGGATAGGCACCCGGTGCCGGGTATCCCTGCGGCGGGTATTGCTGGTAGGTCATGTCTCCCCCTGTCGAATTCCTTGCCCGAGAAGTACTCCGGATCTCACCATCCGCCCTGCTGAGGGGACTGGTTCTGCGGCCGGTACGGCTGCACCGGCACGGGCCGCCAGCGCAGATACCGGAAAGTCGGCGGGAGGACCGCCGCCAGCAGCGCGAGCAGTCCGAACACGACCATGGCCAGGCGGAGGACGCCGTCGAAGGTCGCGAACCGGAGCAGGATGTCGAGGTGGATCCGGTACGGCACGCGGAAGGCGATCGGTTCCAGCACGACGGCCACGATGGCGAGCAGCGAACCGAGGATCAGCAGGATGGCGCCGACCAACGAGCGGAAGAACGTCGTCAACGCGCCCATCAGCAGGAACAACGCGGCGAGCAGGTACAGCACCAGCTCGACGAGCGCGAAGCCCGGCAGATTCGAAAGGCTGAACCCCGACGGGAGCTCGATGAAGTAGCGGATCGGGATGAAGCCCGACGCGAGGGCACCGACGAGGCCGAGCACCGCGGCGATGATCGCCGTCGCCCCGGAGGGCCGGGCCTGCGGCGCGGGATACCCGTAAGCCGGTCCGGGCTGCTGTGCGGGATATCCGTACGGACCGGTCACGTCGCTCCCGTCGGCCAGGTGTGGGTTGACGGCGCTCACCCTAGCCGCCGGAACCTGGCCGTGGCAGGCGAATCGGGGATACCCCGGCGAAAACGAAACACCCCCGGCCGGGGGCCGGGGGTGCTCCGAGTGAAACCGTTCAGTGGCGGTGAATCACCACTGCTGCGGGGGCTGACCGGGCTGCTGGCCCGGCTGGCCGAAACCGCCGCTGGGCGGACCCTGCTGACCCGGCTGCTGCCCGAAACCACCGGGCTGCTGCGGAGCCTGGCCGAAGCCACCCTGCTGCTGGCCCGGCTGGGCGAAGCCGCCGCTGGGCGGACCCTGCTGGCCGGGCTGCTGCCCGAAACCACCGGGCTGCTGTCCCTGCTGCGGGAAACCACCCGAAGACGGCTGACCGGGCTGACCGAAGCCACCCTGCGGCTGGCCGCCGTACTGACCGGGCTGGCCCGGCTGGCCGAAGCCACCCTGCGGCGGGCCGCCGAAACCACCGGGCTGGCCGCTCTGCGGGGCGCCCAGCACCGAACCGCCGCCACCGAGGCCCACGAACTGCGCGGTCGCCGGGATCAGGCCCAGCACACCCACGATCAGGATCACGATGCCGAGGAGCAGGTGCAGCAGGCCACCGCCGATGCCGGCGCCTTCCCTGGCGGACGGCGGCAGCTTGTCCAGGAAGTCCGACGACGGGGTCGAACCGCTGAGCAGGAGGACGCCGAACAGCACCAGCAGCGCACCGCCGGCGGCGACGACGATCGGCGCGATCTTCTTCACCGTGCCGGGGAGCTTGCCCGCGAGGGCCAGCCCCACGCCACCGGCGAGGGAGACGAGCGACCCGACCAGAAGCATGATCACGTAGAACCAGGTCGCCCCCGGACCGACCACACCGGCCTCGTCCAGGAACTTTTCGATCTGCTCCTGGTTCGGAGCGCCGTCGAAGACCTTCGAATAGTCGCTGGCGTCACCGAAGTAGACGAACGACACGATCAAGGCGATCAGGCCGAGCAACGCCACGACGCCACCGGCGATGAACCCGAACATCGGGTTCCCGCCGCCACCGCCCGAGGCGGCGGGGCTGTAGCCCTGCGGCGGTCCGCCGAAACCGGGCTGCTGGCCGAAGCCGCCCTGGGGCGGCCCGCCGAAGCCCTGCTGCGGCTGGCCGAAACCAGGCTGCTGCTGACCCTGCGACGGGTCGAAGCCGCCCTGCTGGGGCTGGCCGAAGCCCTGCTGCTGACCGAAGCCGCCACCCTGGGCGCCGTAGGCACCGGCGGCCGGGTTGTCGGCCGCGCTCGGCGGCGGGGCGTACGGGATGGCGGGCGGCTGCGAACCCGGCGGCACGAGCTGGGTGGACTCGGCGGTGGGGCTTTCCCCGCCGCCGCTCACCGGCTGCACGACCTGGGTCGCGTTCGCGTCACCGGAACCCTGCTGGACCGGCTGCACGACCTGCGTGGGCTCCGGCGTGTCGCCGAACCCGCCTCCCTGGGGCTGCTGCTCATAGGAGGGCTGCTGCCCGTACTGCGGTTGCCCGTAGTCGGGCTGAGCGGGCTGGCCGGGCTGCACCACCTGGGTCGGTTCCGGGGAACCGAACGGGTTGTCTTGCTGCGGCTGGGGGCCACTCGGGGGTCCCTGCGGTGGCTGGGCGCCACCCCAAGGCTGATTCGGTGGCTGCGGAGCACTCATTTGGGTCTTGAACCCCCTTGACGAGGACATAAAAGTTCAACTCACCCGACACGCTATCGGATAGCCGGTCGGGCCGCTCGTAACGCCCCGGCCCGACCATCCGATGAAATGCCTCTTTACCGTCCCGCGAGAAACGCGAGCAGGTCGTGCCGGGTGACGACACCCGCCGGCTTGCCGTCGACCAGGACCAGCGCGCCGTCCGCGCCCGAGAGCGCGTTCATCGCCACACTCACCTGTTCACCGGCGCCGATGGTCGGCAGCGGCGGCGACATGTGCTGCTCGAGCCGGTCGGCCAGCTGGGCCTTTCCGGTGAAGAGCGCCTCGAGGAGGTCGCGTTCGTTGACCGCGCCGACGACTTCGGCCGCCATGACCGGCGGTTCCGCGCTGACCACGGGCATCTGGCTGACGCCGAACTCGGACAGGATCGCCACCGCTTCGGCGACGGTCTCGTTCGGGTGACTGTGCACCAGGCTGGGCAGCGAGCCGCTCTTCTTCGTCAGGACGTCGCCGACGGTCCTGCCGCTGGAATCCGGCGGCAGGAAGCCGTAGGAGGACATCCAGCTGTCGTTGAACACCTTGGTGAGGTAGCCGCGGCCGCCGTCGGGCAGGAGCACGACGACGACGTCGTCCGGGCCGAGGCCCTCGGCGAGCTTGAGCGCCGCGGCGACGGCCATACCGCACGAACCGCCGACGAGCAGCCCCTCTTCGAGCGCGAGGCGACGGGTGATGTCGAACGAGTCCGCGTCCGACACCGCGATGATCCGGTCGGCGATGTTCCGGTCGTAGGTGTCCGGCCAGAAGTCCTCGCCGACGCCTTCGACGAGGTACGGCCGCCCGGTCCCGCCGGAGTACACCGAGCCTTCGGGGTCCGCGCCGATGACCTGGACGCGGCCGTCGCTGACCTCCTTGAGGTACTTGCCGGTGCCCGAGATCGTCCCGCCCGTGCCGACGCCCGCGACGAAGTGCGTGATCTTGCCTTCGGTCTGGCGCCAGAGTTCCGGGCCGGTCGAGTGGTAGTGGCTGGCGGGGTTCTCCGGGTTGGCGTACTGGTTCGGCTTCCAGGCGCCCTCGATCTCGCGCACGAGGCGGTCGGAGACGTTGTAGTAGGAGTCCGGGTGCTCCGGCGCCACCGCGGTCGGGCAGACCACGACGCGGGCGCCGTAGGCCTTGAGCACGTTGCGCTTGTCCTCACTGACCTTGTCCGGGCAGACGAACACGCACTTGTACCCCTTGCGCTGCGCCACCATGGCCAGCCCGACGCCGGTGTTGCCGGAGGTCGGCTCGACGATGGTGCCGCCGGGCTTCAGCTCGCCGGAACGCTCCGCGGCTTCGATCATCCGCAGCGCGATGCGGTCCTTGACGCTGCCGCCGGGGTTGACGTACTCGACCTTGGCCAGGATGAGCGGCTGGAGCCCCTCGGCCAGTGCGTTCAGCTTGACCAGAGGGGTGTTGCCCACGAGGTCCACGATGTGCTCGACGTATTCCACTCCCACAGCCTAAACGCCGCAGGTCGCGATGTGCCCACTCAACTCCGCACGACGATGTGTCCCCGGAAAAGAGTGGCGTGGATCGCGTTCGCCTTTGACCCGCACCTCACTCCGGTGGAGGATGCGAGGTGAGCAACCGCTTAGCGCGTGTCTGGATCGAGAACAAGGGAGTGTCGTTCCATGCCCGAAGCCGTCATCGTCTCCACCGCCCGATCCCCGATCGGCCGCGCCGGCAAGGGATCGCTGGTGAGCATCCGCCCGGACGACCTCGCCGCGCAGATGGTCCGCGCCGCGCTCGACAAGGTCCCCGAACTCGACCCGACGCAGATCGAAGACCTCATGCTGGGCTGTGGTCTCCCCGGCGGCGAGCAGGGCTTCAACATGGGCCGCGCGGTCGCCGTCGAACTCGGCTACGACCACCTGCCCGGCTGCACGATCACGCGGTACTGCTCGTCCAGCCTCCAGACCACCCGCATGGCGCTGCACGCGATCAAGGCGGGCGAAGGCGACGTGTTCATCTCCGCCGGTGTCGAGACGGTTTCCCGCTTCGCCAACGGAAGCTCGGACTCGTGGCCGAACACGCACAACCCGCTGTTCGCCGACGCCGAGGCCCGGACCGCGCAGGTGGCGGCCGAAGGCGCCGACAGCTGGACCGACCCGCGCGAGAACGGCGCCCTGCCGGACGTCTACATCGCGATGGGCCAGACCGCCGAGAACCTGGCGCGGCTGAAGAACGTTTCGCGTGAGGAGATGGACGAGTTTGGCGTCCGCTCGCAGAACCTCGCCGAGAAGGCCATCGCGGACGGCTTCTGGGCGAAGGACATCACGCCGGTGACCCTGCCGGACGGCACCGTGGTCTCGAAGGACGACGGCCCGCGTGCCGGCGTCACCCTCGAAGGCGTCTCCGGCCTCAAGCCGGTCTTCCGCCCCGACGGCCGGATCACCGCGGGCAACTGCTGCCCGCTCAACGACGGCGCGGCCGCGGTGATCGTCATGTCCGACACCAAGGCTCGCGAGCTGGGGCTGACGCCGCTCGCCCGCGTCGTCTCCACCGGTGTTTCCGGGCTGTCGCCGGAGATCATGGGCTACGGCCCGGTCGAAGCGTCGAAGCAGGCGCTCGCCCGCGCCGGGATGTCGATCGGCGACATCGACCTCGTCGAGATCAACGAGGCGTTCGCCGCGCAGGTCATCCCGTCGTACAAGGACCTCGGGATCGACCTCGACAAGCTGAACGTCAACGGCGGCGCGATCGCCGTCGGCCACCCGTTCGGCATGACCGGCGCGCGGATCACCTCGACGCTGATCAACTCGCTTCAGCACCACGACAAGCAGTTCGGCCTCGAGACGATGTGCGTCGGCGGGGGCCAGGGCATGGCGATGGTGCTGGAGCGCCTCTCCTGACCCGCTGACCTGCGGAAAGAGAGCAAGGGACCTTTGCTACCGCTTACTTAGCCTGGCTAAGCGAGTGATAGCAAAGGTCCCTTGCTCCCTTCCGGCGCCTAGTGGGTCATGATCGGCGGGGCCGGGGCGACCTCACCGTCCGCGCCCTCGGGCAGCGCGGGCTTGGTCTTCGGCAGGAACGCCGCCGGGATCAGGCACAGCGCGAGCAGGATCATCGACCACAGGAACGTCGTCGAGAACGCGTCCGCCGTCAGCCCCGAAGCCGCTTCGCGCGTCGCCGGGTTCATCACCGCGGCCGTCGCGGCCAGCTGCCCCTGCGCCGTCGGCACGCCGAACTTCCCGGCGAGCAGCGCCGCCAGGATGATCGACAGCACCGCCGAACCGATCGCCCCGGCGGTCTGCTGCAGGATGTTCGTCGCAGTCGACGCCTTCGCCATGTCCTCCGACTTGAGCGTCTGCAAGGCGGCCGAGGTGATCGGCATCATCGTCGCGCCCATGCCGAGCCCCATCACGAACAGCGCCGAAAGCAGCAGCCAGTACGGCGTCGCCGCGGTGATCTGGGTGAAGGCGATCAGGCCGGCGAGCATCAGTACGAGACCCGGCAGGACGATCTTCCGCGCGCCGATCTTGTCCGCGAACCGGCCCGCGATCGGCATGGTCAGCATCGCGCCGACCCCCTGCGGGGCGAGCAGCAGACCGGCGTTCATCGCCGATTCGCCGCGCGCCAGCACGAAATACGTCGGCAGGAGCAGCATCGCGCCGAAGAACGCGACGCAGAAGAAGGTCATCGTCACCATGGCGACGGAGAACGACCGGTTCTTGAACAGTTTCAGGTCGAGCAGCGGGTTCGTGACCCGGTTCGCCCGGAACACGAACGCCACCAGCAACGCGATCCCGGCCAGTGCGGGCAGCCAGACGTCCACCGCGCCGACACCGCCCGCCGCCGGGATGTTCGAAACGCCGAAGATCAGCGCCGCCAGCCCGGGCGAGACCATCAGCATGCCGAGGAAGTCGAACCGCTCGCTGGGCTCCGGCCGGTCCTTCGGCAGCAGGCGCCACGCCATGGCCATGGTGATCAGGCCGATCGGCACGTTGATGTAGAAGATCCAGCGCCAGCTCACCGCGTCGACCAGCCAGCCGCCGAGGATCGGGCCGCCGATCGGCCCGAGCAGCATCGGCACCCCGAGCACGCCCATCACGCGCCCGATCCGGTGCGGCCCGGCGGCCCTGGTCAGGATCGTCATGCCGGCGGGCATCAGCATGCCGCCGCCGAAGCCCTGCAGGACCCGGAAGACGATCAGCGATTCGACGTCCCAGGCCATGCCGGCGAGCATCGACCCGATCAGGAACAGCCCGATCGCGGTCATGTAGAGCCGTTTGGTGCCGAACCGGTCCGAAGCCCAGCCGGTGATCGGGATGACCGTCGCCAGCGCGAGCATGTAGCCGGTCGCGATCCACTGGATGGTGTCGAACGAGGTCTGGAACTCGATGGTCAGTTTCTGGAGCGCGACGTTGACGACCGTCGTGTCGAGGATCGCCATGATCGCGCCGAGGATGACGACGCCTGCGATCTTGAGCACGCCCGCGTCGAGTTTGTCGCCGCCCGGTGCGGCCGGGCTTTGCGTTGACATGAAAAATCCGTCCCTGATGCTCAGTGTCCCCCGGGACGCGACAACCCCCGTGGTCGCGACTACGGAATCGACGCCCGGCCTCACGCCGGGCCTCCCCAAACGAGCTTGTGCATTAATGTGCAAGCTCAGTACGTAGCCGAGGGTAGCCGAACACAGGTTTTACCTGCCAACTTTTTCCCCGTAGACGGACCTAATGGGCAGACCTGTGTACGGAGTGTCAGCAGACGCTGTCCGTCGGCGCCGGGTTCCCGAGCCCGAACAGCGGTCGCAGCTTGAGCCCGATCCAGGTGCCGCCGAGCGCGAACACGCCCCACAGCCAGCCGTGCAGGCTGCCGACCGAGATGCCGCCTAGGTAGGCGCCGATGTTGCAGCCGCCCGCCATCCGCGCGCCGACACCCATCAGGATCCCGCCGAGCACCGCGGCGACGGCGGTCCGCCACGGGATCGAGCTGTGGATCTTCCACGCGCCCGCCGCCGCGGCCGCGACCCCCGCGCCGATCATGATGCCGATGTCGGTGAGGCTGTTCTTGTCCTTCCAGATCGGCCCCGCCAGCGACGCCGCGTTCGCCTTGATCCGCCAGAACTCCCAGGTTTCGGGGTGCAGGCCGAAGACCTGCAGGATCTTGGCGCCCCAGAGGCTGAACGCGCTCGTCACGCCCCAGATCCCGCCGGAGACCAGGAAGACCGCGCCCGCCAGCACCCCGAGCACGACGGCGCCGACGAGGATCGGCCACGAGCCACGGTAGATCCGGGCGAAACCGCGCGCGGTCGGCACGACGTCGACCGGCGGCGGGTTGCGGCGCTTCTGCACGAACCGGGTCCCCAGCACGATCGCGGCGAGGACGGCGATGGTGATCGCCCACGAACCGAACCAGCCGACATGGTCGGCGAGCAGGATTCCCTTGAACTCGGGCCAGCCCGACAGCAGCGGATACGCCCACGTGTAGAGGACCGAACCGGTGATGAAGCCGCCGAGGGTCAGCACGATCGTCGACTGCCCGGAGCCGACCGCGAACAGCGTCCCCGAAGCGCAAGCGCCCCCCAGCTGCATGCCGATCGCGAAGATCGTCGCGCCGACGAACAGCGCGAGCCCCAGCCCGCCCGCGGTCGGATTCGGCGTGCTGCCGAAGAGCCCGGATCCGGTGCCCACGATCAGCGCGATCAATGTCGCGGCCGTTCCGAGCAGCAGCGTGTGCGCCCGAAGCCCTTGGCCGTTCCCGACCGCGATCAGCTGGCGCCAGGCCGAAGTGAACCCGAAGCGGGAGTGGAAGAGCGCGACGCCGAGCAGCAGGCCGAGGATGAGCAGGACACCGAACTTCGCCCCGTGCGCGGCCCAGACGTACCAGGTCAGTCCGACCGCGAGGGCGCCCGCGACCGCCAGCGGCACCACCTTGACCGGCTCTTCCGGTTGCGGGACCGGGGCGGCGCAGGAGGTCGGGAAGTCGAGGAGTTTCTTCTCACCGGCTTGGGTTTCGGTCGTCGCCACCAGGACTCCAGGTCGATCGGCGGGGTGGGGGACGAGCAACGTTATGACCGGCGACCGCCCGGACGCAGCCCGTCCCACACTGTGCGACGAACGGCGGCGCGCGCACGGCCGGATGGCGGCGGTAGCAAAGGTCCCTTGCTACCTGGTGCTCTTCACACAGACCGTCGACGGCGGTGTCGAGTAGCTCTTGAGGTGGGTCGCGTCCGTGTCGTCGCAGGTCGCGACGCTGTCGACCACCTTCAGGACCTCCGCGTCCCGCGCGGGATCCGAGCAGGGGACCTTCTGATACGCCACGCTGTCGGCCAGGAAGTTCTCGAGACAGTCGCCTTGCTCGGCGTTGATCATCATGCAGAGCTTGTACGAGGCGAAGGTCTTGTCGACGATGAGCTGGTCGTACTCACCCGTGGGGCAGGCGCCGCCCGCGTCGGTCTTCGCGCCGGCCTTCGCGTTGGCCTCGGCCGAGCCGCAGTCCGCCTTGACCGGATCGTCGCCGACGTCACCGAAAGTGGTGACCGCGTAGCAGTCCCCCACCCGGACGTCGTCGGTGTTCGAGAGGTAGCCGACGATCCACGACGACGCGCTCAGCACCACGATCGCGACCGGTACCAGGAGGCCGACCCAGAACCACTTGGAACGCTTCGGCCTGGCGGGTTCGCCACTGTGCTCGGTCATGGGGTCAGCGTATTCGCGGCAACGGAAAAGGGCGCCCCGATCGCTCGGAGCGCCCTTTCGCGAAACCGTGGGTCAGTCGTTTTGGAAGTACGACAGCAGCCGCAGGATCTCGAGGTACAGCCAGACCAGGGTGGTCATGAGACCGAAGGCGGCGAACCACGCCCACTTCGACGGCATGCCTTCGCGGATCATCCGGTCGGCCTGGTCGAAGTCGAGCAGGAAGCTGAACGCCGCGACACCGATCACCACGAGGCTGAAGATGATCGCGATCGGCCCGCCGTCACGCAGCGGGTTGAAGCCGAAGAAGCTGGTGACGAGGTTGACCAGCATCAGGATCGCGACACCGACGACGGCCCCGATGATCCACTTCGTCAGCTTCGGGGTGACCTTGACCGCGCCGGTCTTGTAGACGACCAGCATCGCGACGAAGACACCCGCGGTGCCGATGATCGCCTGCAGCGCGATACCGGGGTACAGCGCCTCGAAAAGGCCGCTGATCGCACCGAGGAAGACACCCTCGGCGGCCGAGTACGCCAGCGTGAGCGGACCGCTCGGCTTCTGCTTGAAGATGATCACGAGGGAGATCACGAGGCCGACGAGCATGCCGCCGACGAGCGCGCCGATCACGCCGCCGCTGATACCGGTGATCCGGCCCGCGGCGTCCACGGGCAGCTGGCTGATCGCCCAGATCGCGGTCAGCACACCGGTCACCAGCGCGGTGCCGAGGCTCAGCGCCGTCTTGATGACGACGTCGTCGACGGTCATCGGACGGTCGCCGGCGCCGGCGGAGGTCTGCGGAGGGCCGTAGCCGGGCACGCCGCCCTGGGGTTGGTTGAAGCCTACGTTGGGTCCGTACTGCGCCGCGCCACGCGGCAGGTTCCGGAACGCCGGGTTGCTACTGGATCGCACCTGATCCTCCTGGATCTACTGGCACCTGCATCGGGTTCAACGACCGCGGGGGCCGCCCGGTTCCCGTCGAAGTAAAGACGACTTTACTCACAATCGGCGCGACGCCCATCCCCCACACCGTATGCGGCGGAGATCACCGACCGTTCACCGATACCCCACCTGATGCCGTATTGCCAAAACCGCTGATCACCCGCCACTCTCCACGGTGCGTGTTCGGATAATCACCGAAGGCGTGTCGGGGAACCTATCGATCGTGTGGCCTGCGCCGACGTAAATGCGCCGGGGCAGAGCACGGCCAAAGGAGTCAACACACCATGGGGTGGACCACACGCCCGAGCGTGCGTTCGCGCGCCTTGACCAGCCTGATCGCGACGTGCCTGCTCGGCGCCTTGTCCGCCACCGTCGCGGTGACACCGGCTTCGGCCGCCGACCCGAAACAGGGCGTCGGCTACAAAGTCACTCCCGGCCAGCCCTTCGGTGGCCATGATCAGGAAAGCGACTGGCTCGGTTCCTACGTCGTCAACGGCAAGCACGTGTTCTGCGTGAGCTTCCAGCAGAAGGCGCCGGACACGGACGAGGAGTACAAGCCCGGCGACGAACTGCTCGACAAATGGGGAGACAAGCTGCCGGATGACATCGCGGCCAACATCTCCTACCTGCTCCTCCGCTACGGCGGAACGCAGGACAACGCCGAAGCCGCCGCGCTCGCCCACCTGCTCCATTCCTGGACGGCCAAGCCGCGATCCGACGCCGACACCGACCCGACGCTGCCTTCCAACAAGATCGGCTACAAGATCGAGGACCACCTCGCCAAGCTGAAGGATCAGAAACCCGACGCCGCCGCGGCCGTCGAGAAGCTGACCAAGGACGCCGAAGCCAACCGCGGCCCGTGGACCACCGCGATCACGCCGCCGAAGGAAGACCAGCACATCGGCACCGCCGGCGAGTGGACGATCAGCGTCAAGAACGCCAAGGGCAAGGGCGTCTCCGGCGTGCCCGTGGCGCTGACACCGTCGAACGCGACCGTCGACAGCGGCGAGAGCACCAAGCCCGCGTCGACCTCGAACACGAAGGCCCAGAAGGCCACCACGGTGAAGACAGGCGAGGACGGCACCGTCACGGTCAAGGTGACGCCGACGGGTGACCAGCCGAAGCTGTCCAGCTCGCTGTCCGCTCCGGCGGACCGGCCGTACGTGCAGTTCCCCGTCAAGACCGGCGTGCAGAACGTCGTCTCGACCGGTGGCGAGAAGGAACTGAAGGCCCAGGGTGTCGCGGTCGTTTCGAAGCCGGGCAAGGTCCAGGTGACGAAGGTCGACGCGAAGACCGACAAGGGCGTGGCGGGCGCCGTGCTGCGGATCACCGCGAAGGACAAGACGACGGCCGCGGTCGGCCACGACGGCAAACCCCTCAACGGCGCCGACGGCAAACCCGCCGTCGTCACCACCGAAGGCGAGAACGGCACCGTCACCGTGGAGAACCTGCGTGCCCCGCAGGAGATCTGTGTGGTCGAGGTCAGCGCGCCGCCGGGCTACACCAACGCGTTCGACCCGAAGAATCCGCCGTCCGCCTGCGGCGAGATCAAGCCGGGTGAGACGCTGGCGCTCAAGGTCGCCAACACGCCCAACGAGGTACCGCGCACCATCCCCGCCGGCGACCGGCCGGTGGCGATGATGCAGGGCACCGTCGAGAACTCGGCGTCGACCGCCGGCATTCTCGGCGTCGGCGCGCTCGCGCTGCTCGGTTCGCTGATGGTGGGCGTGGCCGCGCGGCGGTCTTCGCGACGCTAAGAGGTTCTGGAATGTCAGTACGACGCGGGTTCGCGCTGGGAGCCGTCACGGTCCTGTGCGCGGACCTCGTCGCGGCCTTGCTCATCTGGCCGCCGACGACAGTGGTGACGGGGACGGCTCAGGCCGTCTCCGTCTCGGTCGCGGGCGGCGCGCCCGCCGCTCCCGCACAACAGGAGGCCCCGCCTCCGCCGGACGTCGTCCCCACGACTCCGACAGCCGCCCCACCGCCGCCGTCGTCGTCGAAAGCGCCCGAAGCACCGAAACCACAGGGCCCGGGGACGATCCGGCTGCCTGCGGGCGGTGCGGCGAAACTCGTGCGCAAGGAACTCGGGCCGGGGGCGGAGCTTCCCGTGCCGGAGAACCTCGGTGAGGTGACCTGGTGGGGCGCCGAACTGAGCGCGGCGACCGGCGCCAGCGTGTTCGCCGGCCACGTGAACT
Source organism: Amycolatopsis roodepoortensis (assembly GCF_024628825.1). Classification (NCBI taxonomy): domain Bacteria; kingdom Bacillati; phylum Actinomycetota; class Actinomycetes; order Pseudonocardiales; family Pseudonocardiaceae; genus Amycolatopsis; species Amycolatopsis roodepoortensis. The sequence goes on along the minus strand of NZ_CP102415.1, from coordinate 6,537,961 downwards.
GGAAGGGCGCGACGGGTCCGTTCGCGGAGCTGTGGACCGAGCGGATCGGCGGCACCGTCACCGTGGTCGACAAGGCCGGGAAGTCCTGGCAGTACAAGGTCTCCCAGCTGATCACGCTGAAGAAGAACGAGCTGCCGCAGCGCGCGGACGAGCTGTTCGGCCAGTCCGGTCCACATCGGATAGTCCTGGTCACCTGCGGCGGCCGATGGGTCGGCGGGGAGACCGGATACGCCGAGAACCGGGTCGTCATCGCCGACCCCGCCTAGTTACCCGTGAGTAACTTCACCGGCGCCGTGGTGGTCCTCGCCGTCCTCATGCAGCAGAATGCCGGGGGACGCGGGCGAGCACGGTGAAGGGTGAGACTGATGGCGACTTTTCTGGTGACCGGGGCGACCGGACTGATCGGGCGCCAGTTCACCCGGCTGCTGCTCACCAGGGACGACGTTGACAAGGTCGCGCTCGTCGTCCGTGCGTCCTCGCGGGACAAACTCGCGAAACTCGTGAACGCCTGGCCGCATCCGGAACGCGTCACCCTCGTCACCGGTGACCTCGGTGAGCCGCTGCTCGGCGTCGGCCAGGAAGACCGAGAGCGGCTTCGCGGCGTCGACCACGTCGTACACCTCGCCGCCCTGTACGACCTCACCGCCGACGACGAAGCCAGCATCAAGGCCAACGTCGAAGGCACCGCGCAGGTGATCGCGCTCGCCGCCGAGCTGAACGCGGGCTGCCTGCACCACGTGTCCTCGGTCGCCGTCGCCGGTGACCACGAGGGCATGTTCACCGAGGAGATGTTCGACGTCGGCCAGCGGCTCATCACGCCGTACCACCGCACGAAGTTCGAAGCGGAGCGCCTCGTGCGCGAACAGCAGGACGTGCCGTGGCGCGTGTACCGGCCTTCGGTCGTCGTCGGGAACTCCGAGACCGGCGAAATGGACAAGATCGACGGCCCGTACTACCTGTTCCCCGCGATCAGCAGGCTCGCCGGACTGCCCGACGTACCGATCGTCGGCCCCGACCTCGGCGACACCAACGTCGTCCCGGTCGACTACGTCGCCGAGTCGCTGAACGCCCTGATCACCACGAAGGGGCTCGACGGGCGCGCGTTCCACCTGGTCAATCCCGAACCGCAGCCGGTCGTCTCGGTCTACAACGCCTTCGCGAAGGCGGCGGGCGCGCCGACGATCTCCGTGCAGCTCAACGACCGCTTGTCCAAGGGCATCGTCAACCTGGTGAAACTGAGCGAGCACATCCCCGGCTTCACGATCGCGCGGGACGCCGTGCTGGAGCGGCTCGGGATCCCGCCGGTACTGCTGGAGACCATGGCTTTCCCGTCGGTCTTCTCGTCGGCGTCGACGCGCAAGGCACTCATCGGTTCGGGCGTCGAGGTGCCCCGGATCGAGGACTACGCGCCCACCCTGTGGCGCTACTGGCGGGAGCACCTCGACCCGTTCCGCGCCCGCAAGCACGGCCCTCGCGGCGAACTGGACGGCCGCCGCGTGATCATCACCGGCGCGTCCTCGGGCATCGGCCGCGCGACCGCGATCAAGGTCGCGGCCGCGGGCGGGGTGCCGCTGCTCGTGGCGCGGCGGCAGCACGAGCTCGAAGAGGTGCGGGACGAGATCATCGCCGCGGGCGGCACGGCGTCGGTGTACCCGGCCGACCTGACCGACGAGGAATCGGTGCACAAGGCCGTCGACGCGATGCTCGCCGAGCACGGCCGGATCGACATGCTCGTGAACAACGCCGGCCGGTCGATCCGGCGGTCGATCAAACTGTCGTACGACCGGTTCCACGACTACGAACGCGCGATGGCGATCAACTACTTCGGCGCGGTGCGGCTGATCCTCGCGGTGCTGCCGCATATGTCCGAGCGGAAGTTCGGGCATATCGTCAACGTCTCGTCGATCGGCGTCCAGGGAATCGCGCCGCGCTTTTCGGCATACGCGGCGTCCAAGGCCGCTTTGGACTATTTCTCCCGGATCGCGGCGACCGAGACCCACGGCGACGGAATCACCTTCACGACCATCCACATGCCACTCGTGCGCACGCCGATGATCCGCCCGACGAAGATCTACGACGCGTTTCCGACCAAATCCCCGGATCAGGCCGCGGACATGGTGATGAAGGCGCTGCGGGAGCGCCCGAAGCACATCGGCACGCCCGCCGGGCAGGCGATCGGGCTCGCGTACACGCTCACGCCGGGACTCACGGATGCCGTGGCCTACCAAGGATTCCGGGTGTTCCCGGATTCCGCGGCCGCGGGCGGCGAAGGCGGGCTCAAGATCGGGAAGGGCGAGCAGCACCTGTCCCGGGCGGCGATGGCGCTCGCCCGGCTCAGCCGCGGCTTCCATTGGTGACACTGCGCACACGGGTGGCGGCCGTTCAGGTGAGGGATCGCAGCTGAGAGCCGACACACGTCGGTGAATCACGAAGCCTGACAACGGCGACACCGGGTACGCAGGTACCGTCGTGGCCATGGTTCCCGAGCGAGACAACGGCCTGTTGCCCCTGCGGCGCGAGTACACCCAGGCCTGGCACGGCTTCGACCGGAACGAAGTGCGCCAGTATCTGGATCATCTCGAAGCCCAGCTGCATCGCGTGATCACCGACCGCGACGCCGCGATCGCGCAGGCGACATCGGCCACGCGCGAACTCGAAACCGTCCGCCACGAGGTGGCGAAGCTGAACGCCAGGATCGAGGAGCTGAAGAAACCGCCGGAGCGGCTCGAAGACCTCGACGAGCGGATGCAGCGCACCGTCACGCTCGCGCAGGCGCGTGCGGAAGAGATCACGAAGCGTGCCGAGGTCGCCGCCGAGAAGCACTGGGCGTCGTCGAGCGAGGCCTCGAAGAAGCTCCGTGAGCGCTACACGCGGCTCGTCGCCGAGCTGGACAAGCAGGCGGACGCGCTGCACTCGGAGCACGAGTCCGCGCTCGCCGAGACGCGGGCCGAGGTCCAGCGGCTGACCGTCGAGGCCGCCCAGCGCCGGGAACTGCTGGACAACGAGGCCGAGCGCAAGCGCCGGAAGATCGAGCGCGAATTCGATCAGACGATCGCGGCTCAGCGCGCCGCGCACGAGAAGCACATCGCCGACCAGCAGACGGCCAGCAAGAACCAGGCCGAGCGCCGGATCGCCGAGGCCACCGCCGAGGCGAAGCGCCGCATCGACGAGGCGACGGCCGAAGCCAAGCGCCGGCTCGACGAGGCCACGACGACCGCCGCCCAGCGCACGACCGCCGCCCAACGGAAGGTCGAGCGCCTGGCGGAGATCCGCGAGCAGGCCCGCAAGAGCCTCATGCAGGCCGACGAGGTCCTGAAGGGCAGCGAGGCGATGCTCGCGGCGCTGCCCGAGGAGTCGGTGATCCCGCACGCTTCGAAGCTCGTCGGCGGCGACAGCAAGGCCGAGGAGAAGAAGCCCGCGGGCAAGCCCGCCGAGCCGCCCGCCTCGAAGGCCGCCGCTCCGGCCGCCGCCAAACCTTCTCCCGCCAAGCCCGCTTCTCCGGCGCCTGCCGCCGCTGCTCCGAAGAACGGACAGGGCGAGCAGAACGGCCCGAAGACGAACGGCCAGAAGCCTTCACCGGCAAAAGCCGGCTCCTGACCAGCGCAAAGTAGCAAGGGACCTTTGCTATCGCTCTCTTTTGGAGAGTGATAGCAAAGGTCCCTTGCTCTCTTCCGGGAGCTGTCAGGAGGCGGTGGTGCGCGGCCAAGGGTTGGCCGCTTCGAGCTGAGCGGCGAGCCCCAGGAGGAGGGCTTCCCCGCCGGGCGCGGCGACGAGCTGGACGCAGGCCGGAATGCCCGAAGGATGTACGCCGACCGGCACGGACATCGCCGGATAGCCCGCGAGGTTCCACAGTCCCGCGAAACCCGCCACTCGCACGGACGGCAGCACGTTGGCGATCCAACGGCTTTCATGCCAAGTGCGGGCCTTGAGCGGGAGTGTCGCGATCATGGGCGTGACCAGGACATCGTGGTCGGCGAAGAACTCTTCGGCACGCTCCAGCCAGCGCTCCCGGGTGCTCTCCCGGACGCGTTCGGCCATCAGTCGCCCAAGCCGCACGTGGGTACGTGTCCGGGGCTGGAGCGCGGCAAGATCGAACTCGGCCGCCTGCTCGGCCGGGCCCGCGACCCAGCGCGCCAGGAGCCCACCGATCGCTCCGGCGCTGTATCGGGGCGTACCCGGCGCGACGGTGTGCCCAGCCGCGCGGAACAGCTCTCCGGCTCGCATGACGGCCCGGCTGAACGCGCGCGGCAGCGGTGCCCTCGTCAACGGGACCTGAGTCGACAGGGCGATGCGGGACGGCTTTGGGACGGCGAGATCCGCCAGCCCTGGCTCCTCGGCGAGGACCGACATCAGCACGGCGGCGTCGGCCACGGTGGTCGTCATCGGACCGTGCGTGGACAGGCCGAACCAGCCGTCCTCCCCCGGTACCCGCACCACGCCCTTACCCGGTTTGAGACCGACGATCCCGCACATCGCGGATGGCAGCCTGATCGACCCCAGCCCGTCCGTGCCGTGCGCGATGGGCACCAGCCCGGCCGCGACCGCGGCGGCGCTCCCGCCCGACGAACCGCCGGCGGCATAGGACGGATTTCGCGGGTTGCGCGCTGTCCCGTCCGGATCGTCACTCGACGGCCAGATGCACAACTCCGGCACCCGGGTCAGACCGACGATCACCGCTCCGGCCGCGCGCAACCGCCGGGCTATCTCACCGTCCTCTGCGGACAGAGTCGACGAACCCGCACGCGACCCCCACGAGGCGTACTCACCCTCGACCGGCGCGACGTCCTTGACCGCGACCGGCACCCCGGCCAAGGGCAGGTCCGCCAGGTCCGGACGTTCGGCGACGGCGGCCGCCTCGGCGAGCGCCTCCTCGGTCCTCACCCGGCGGAACGCGCCGACCACCCCGTCCGCTGCCGCGATCCTGGCCAGCGCCTCGCGCGTCACCTGCACCGGATCGAGTTCCTTGGCCCGCACAGCCGCCGCGATCTCCACTGCCGTCTTGACCATCCCAGCACTGTAGAGCGGGCGGCGAAGATCAGCTGCGCGCCGAACAGGCGAACTTCGCCGGGTCTGCTTCGAACGCCGGGAAGTCGGTGTAGCCGTCGAGCCTGGCGCCGTAGTAGACGTCACGGTGCGCCCGAGCCAGCGGGGCACCGAGAGCGAAACGGGCGGGCAGATCCGGGTTCGCGATGAACAACCTGCCGAAGGCGACCACGTCGGCCAGCCCGGACTCGATCAAGGACTCACCCTCGTCCTGGGTGGTCGGCTCCTCGGACCGCAGGTTCGCGATGAGCGTCCCCGGCCACAACGGCCGCAGGTACGACAGCACCTCGGCGTCGGGAGTGTCGATGACGTGCAGGTATGCGAGCTCGTACCGGCGTAGTTCCGCGATCAGTTGTGGGTACACCTCCTTCCAATCGTCTTCCGAGATGTCGTTCTCCGGGTTTCCGGGCGAGATCCGCAAGCCGACCCTGGCGGCACCGATCTGCCGGACCACGGCCGCCACCACCTCGAGCGGGAAGCGGAGCCGGGCGGCGACCGAACCGCCGTATCGGTCGTCTCTCCGGTTGGTGTTGCGGGCGAGGAACTCCTGGATGAGATAGCCGTTTGCACCGTGGAGCTCCACACCGTCGAACCCCGCCGCGATGGCCCGCCGGGCCGCCGCGGCGAAGTCCTGGACGACCTCGCCGATCTCGTTCTCGCCGAGCGCACGAGGCTCGACCGTGTCCGTCCAGCCTGCGGCCGAAAAGATCCGACCGGCCTGCCGGACCGCCGACGGCGCCACCGGCGTCCGGCCCATCACACCGGGATGGGAGACCCGGCCCGCGTGCCAGAGCTGCGCGAAGATGCGACCGCCTTCCTCATGCACGGCCGCCGTCACCGCGCGCCATGCCTCGGCCTGCTGCTCCGTCGCCAACCCTGGAATACCCGGGCCGCTTTTGCCGGTCCGGTTCACCCAGACGCCTTCACTCACGATCAAACCGGCGCTCGCGCGTTGCGCGTAATACTCGGCCGTCCGTGGATGCGGCACGCCGGTGACATCGTCCGCGCGTCCCCTGGTCATCGGGGCCATCGCCATCCGGTTCGGCAACTGGAGCGCGGTACCACTGAATGCTTCGAGCAACCTCATGAACGCGAAGCTAAACCCTGACACCGACGTCACGGTCAACCTCGGTTCCCGCGGCTACTGTGGACCCATGCGGATCGGTGAACTGGCGAAGCGAACCGGGGTGAGTGTCCGCTCGTTGCGGTACTACGAAACGGAAGGCCTGCTGACTCCCGCTCGCTGCGGCAACGGCTACCGGACCTTCACCGAAGACGACATCGCGCGGGTCCTGCAGATCCAGCTCTTCTATTCGGCCGGGCTGTGCAGCGGCAAAATCGCGGAACTCCTTCCCAGTGTTTCCGGGGACCACACGCATTTGGTGCCCTCGCCGGAGATGGCCGGCGAACTGGAGATCGCCAAGACTCGGATCCAGAACCAGATCTCTTTGCTCACCACCTCTCTGTCGGTTCTGGAACGTGTCCTGGCAGCGGCCAAGGGAACCGATACCGCCGAGGTCCCGGTTCCTTCCCGGCCCGTCCGGCGACACCGCGGGATCCACGTCTGACCGATGTCAGGCGTTCGGGTCCCGGCCCATCAGCCCGAGCAGCCTGTCCTGCAGGGGCGCGTCTTCGGGCACTTTCACTTCGGGACCGAAGACGACGATGCCGGGCCCGAACGCTCCGGGGATCCTCATCTGATCGGGGATCGCCTGCGCCGCAGGCCACATCCGGGCGACCTCCTCCGGATCGATCGTGTCGTCCTGCCCGGTGGCCCGGGCCAGGTCCCAGCCGTGGATCACCATGTCGGCACTGACGACCTGGTCGATGTGCTGCTCCGCGGTCATCTTCCCCATCGGTGTCTCGTGTTCCGTGGCCGCGAGCACGGGATCGGCGAGGACGGCTTCGACATCGGCCCGCGCGGCACGGAAGGCGCCCAGCGGGTCGTCCAGGAGCGACGGCGCCGGCCCGAGGTCACGCCCGAAGGGGCGCAGCATCGCGCCGTGCATGTCGACGATGTGCCCGACGACATCCCTGGCGTTCCACTCTTCACACGGAGATCCGCTCTCCCACTGCCCGGCCCGGACGGCGGCGACCTTGCTCTCGAAAGCGTCGGCCCGGACGCGATATCGGTCCGCGATGGCGGTCATCGTGTTCATGCCCCCACCGGAGCTGTCAGGAACTCGGCCAGCTTGTCGAAGCCCTCGCCGACGCCCCGCTCCATCCCGGATTCGAGCACGGCGTCCCGGATCCGCTTCGAGCCGTACCGCACCACCTGGGTCAGTGCGGTGACCCCTTCATGTTCGACCAAGGTCAGCGTCGACAAGGCCTGGCCTTCCGACGCCTCACAATCCTCGTTCGTCTCGAGGGAGACGAGCCGTTCCGGGCGGTCGATCTCCTGGTAGACGCCCTGCAGCAGCATCTCCATTCCACCGCCGTGGCGCAGCCGATACCGCCATCTGCCACCGACCCGCAGGTCGATCTCGCATTCGACGACCTCGCAGCCGCGCGGGCCGAACCAGCGGCGCACCAGCTCCGGTTTGGTCCACGCGTCGAACACCAATGCCCTCGGCGCGTCGAAGGACCTCGTCATGACGATCTCGAGATCGCCGGATTTCGTCACGCTGAGAGTTCGTCCCATCGTGCTGTTCCTTTCCGCTCGTGCGGTGGTCAATCGGTCTCGTGCCGGCGTTCCGGGTGCCGCATCTCCTCGTCGAGGACGAGATCCAGCTCCGTGAAGGCCGCGTCCCAGTGGCGGCGGTAGCCGCCGAGCCATTCGTTCGCGTTCTTCAGCGGCTGGGCCACCAGCCGGCAGGGGCGGCGCTGGGCGTCACGCCCCCTTGCCACCAGCCCCGCCCGCTCCAGCACCTTCAGGTGCTTGGAGATGGCGGGCTGGCTCATCGCGAAGGGTTCGGCCAGCTCCGTCACCGTGGCCTCGCCGCGCGCGAGCCGCGCGAGGATCGCGCGGCGGGTGGGGTCGGCGAGTGCCGCGAAGGTGACATCGAGCAGATCCTGTGTCACGGTCGCCCGCCTTTCCGTTCCATCATCCGAGCCGTTTCTCACGAGTTGCAGTTCTCACGATCGATAACCTTGCGGTTCCATAACCATGTGGTAATCTACGGCGGAGCAGATCGAGTTGTCAAGCACGAACATCGGTTTGACCAGAGAGAACACGATCGGAAAGGAGGTGCGGCCAAAGGTTCGACCCGGCGCGGCCACGCACCAAAGGGGCACGCGAGCGCGTACGAAAGGGCAACTGGGGTTACCGTCGACACCGGCATGGACGACGAACGAAACGAGCCGATGAACTCCGGGCGACCGAAGACGACGAAGCGATGGGCGGCCGTCATCCTGGGAGCCGCCGCTGTCCTGGCCACCAGCGTGCAATGCGGTACGGCGAACGACGAGGCCGGATCCGCGCAACCGGCGGGCACCGTACCTCCGCCTCGCGGCAGCGCCGCTTCAAGCCAACCCGCCTCCAGCAGGCCCGCGCCCTCGCCGTCACCGAGGGCGGAGCAGGCACCCGTTCCAGGCTGTGAAGCCGTCATCGCCGGGATGAGCCCTCGGCAGCGGCTGGCCCAGCTGGTGGTGGTCGGCGTGAACGCCGGTGACCCTCAGGCGGCGGTGAAACTGGTGCGGGATCAGCAGGTCGGCGGGATCTTCCTCGGCGGCAACGAGACGGCCCTGCTGCGGAACCACGCGCTGGACGAGGTGCAGCGCGCCGCGAAGGTCCCGGTGTCGGTCGCGATCGACGAGGAAGGCGGCCGCGTCCAGCGGATCGACGCCCTCGACGGCGAAATGCCGAGCGCCCGGAAGATGGCCTCGACACTGACTCCGGCGCAGGTACGGGCGAAGGCGGCCGAGCGAGGACGGCAGATGCGAGCCCGCGGCGTCACCGTCGACTACGCGCCCGACGCCGACATCACCGACCAGCCGGACCGCGACATCGTCGGCGACCGATCGTTCAGCGCGAACCCGGAGGTCGCGCGCAAGTACGTCCTGGCGTTCGCGCAGGGCCTGCGGGACGCCGGGGTGCAGCCGGTGCTGAAGCACTTCCCCGGGCACGGGCATGCCACCGGCGATTCCCACAAGGGGCTGGTACGAACGCCGCCGCTGGCCTCGCTGCGCAAGGTCGACCTGGTGCCCTACCGGGACATCGGCGAGTACGGCGAGATCGGTGTCATGGTCGGGCACCTGGACGTCCCCGACCTGACCGGCGGCACGCCGTCGACCCTGTCGGCACCGGCGTACCGGCTGCTGCGGAAGGACTACGCGTTCAACGGCCCGGTGATCACGGACGATCTCGGGGCGATGAAGGCGATCACGGCGCAGTACCCGCTCCAGACGGCCGTGCTCAAGGCCCTGCAGGCGGGAGCGGATCAAGCGCTGTGGTCCTCCGGCGGCAACGTCGGGACGGTGCTGGCCACCCTGGAGCAAGCGCTCGCGTCCGGCGACCTGCCGGCCGCCCGGGTCGACGAGGCCTTGACGCGAGTGCTCGCGGCGAAACGCGCCTGCGGCTGACCGGCCGGACACCCGCGAGTCCTCGGCGAGCCGATCCCAGGGTGACGTGCGAAGCGGTCCGAAAACTCAATGAACACAATGCTGACCAGGCCGGCGGCAGGAGTGACCCTGATCACCGCCCTGCCGCCCGATCAAGGAGGATCGCGTGCCTGGTCCCACGAAATACCTGCGTCGTCTCGCGCTGGCGGCCGCCGCCGCTGCCGGACTGAGCCTGTTCGCCGTCCCGGCGGCGTCAGCGGTGCCAGCAGTGCCATCGGCGATCGATCATCCGGTGCGGACGACCGGCTGCCAGCGTCCGTCCCCGGTTCCCGCCGGGACGACGACGCTGCGGACGCTGACGTCCGGCGGCTTGGTCCGCGAGTACACGGTGCACGTTCCGGCTCGGTACCGGCCGTCGCGGTCATACCCGCTGGTGTTGTCATTCCATGGCCACAAACGCACGTCGAAATATCAGGAGGAACTATCCGGATTCTCGGCTTATGACGCGATTTCCGTCTATCCGCAAGGACTTCCCGGGACGGACGGTGAATCGGCATGGACCGGCGCGCCGTATTCGGCGGCCGCCGATGACGTGCTCTTCACCAGTGATCTGCTGAACACGCTCCAGCGCGAACTGTGCGTCGACCCCCGCCGGATCTACGCGACGGGCAAGTCGAACGGCGGCGGGTTCGTCGGCGTCCTCGCCTGCCGGATGCCGGGCCGGATAGCCGCGTTCGCACCCGTCGCCGGCGCGTTCTACCCGCAAGGCGGCGAATGCCATCCGTCGCGTCCCGCGCCGATTCTCGATTTCCACGGAACGGCCGACGCGACGATCCCTTACACCGGGAATCCCGCCAAGGGTCTGCCGGCGCTGCCGGACTGGCTCGCCGCGTGGGCGGACCGGAACGGCTGCTTCCCGCACCCGATCCGGTATTCGCCGCAAACCGACGTCACCGTTCAGCGCTGGCTCGGTTGCTCGCTGCAGCACTACCGGATCGAAGGCGCCGGGCACGTCTGGCCGAGCACCGCGCCGAACAACGACTCCGCCACTCCGACCGTCATCGACGCGACTCCGGTCATCTGGAAGTTCTTGCTCGCCCACCGTCTGCGTTAAGAACTCGTCGATTCCCTTGCCGGACCGGCACACCCGGCGCTACCGTCGAACTGACCGGATGACCAGATGAGCAAATCTGGTCACGAAGTCAGAGAGAGCTGGGAGCGCACGTGGCAGAACGTCCGGACCGCACCGCCGGCCGCGCCGATCGCATCCTCGACGCGGCCGGCGTCCTGCTGTCGCGGCTGGGCTATCGCAAGGTGACCATCGAGGACATCGCGAGCCAGGCGGGCATCGGGAAGGGCACGATCTACCTGCACTGGCCCACCAAGGAAACCCTCTTCCACGCGTTGCTCCTGCGTGAATCCCTCCGGGCCGCCGAGAACCTCCTCGCCCGGCTGGACGAAGACCCGGCGGAAGTCATCCCGCATCGGTTCCATCGGGCTGTCTTCCTCTACACCCAGCAGAACCCGTTGCTCGGCGCGCTCATCACCGGCAACACCGAACTGCTGGGCCGGTTGAAGAAACATCCTCTGCAGGATCAGGACACGGTCGTGACCGAGCGGTACCTGAAGACGATGACGGACCGGGGCCTGCTGCGCGACGACATCCCGCACCTGCTCTTTTCCCTGCGCGCCTCGGCGCTGGGGTTCTACCTGATGGACAGCTTCACCACCGACGGCGCCGGCCTCGAACCCGAAGAAAAGGCCGACGCTCTCGCGCACATCATCCGGACGGCGCTCGAGCCGCCGGAGCCGCCGTCCACGGCGAACGTGGCCGCCACCGCGGCCGAAGTGAGCCAGGCGTTCCAGGAGCTGATCTCGTCCTATCGCGCCTGGATCTACCGGAAGGACGGCCCCGAAGAGCCCGCTTGATCCGGGCTCTCCACCACCGAAGAAGGGGGCAAGTCATGACCACGATCGCCGAAAGCTGGGGCGTCCACGAAGGCCAGTTCTGGCTTCGGGGTGAATTCCCGGCCGACCCGGTCCGTTTCGACCCCGAGACGGGTATGTGGAACGTCTACGGCCACGCCGAGGCGCTGAAGACCCTGAGTGACCCCAAGGTGTTCTCCTCCGACACCACCCGGCTGATCCCCGAGGAGCTCTCACCGGACAAGGACCTGTTCGTCGAGGGCAACCTGCTCCAGATGGACCCGCCGGATCACAAGAAGTTGCGCACGCTCGTGAGCCACGCCTTCACCCCGAAGGTGGTGGCGGATCTCGAACCGCGGATCGCCGCGCTGACGAACGAACTCCTCGACGCCGTCGACGGCGCGGACTCGATGGAACTGGTGACCCATCTGGCCTATCCGCTGCCGGTGATCGTCATCGCCGAACTGCTCGGCATCCCGGCGAGCGACCGCGACCTGTTCAAGGAATGGGTCGACACGTTGCTGCGGAACAGCCAGCAGCGGTCCCTGATCAAGCAGACCGAGGAGGACAAGAAGGCGGCCGAGGAAACGGCCGCACAGGTGAAGAACCTGGTGAACTACCTTTCCGGGCATGTCGACGACCGGCGGCGGAACCCGCGCGAGGACCTGCTGACCAAACTCGTCGAAGCCGAGGTCGACGGCGCGAAACTCACGCAGAACGAAGTCGTCAACTTCGCGAACGTGCTGCTGCTCGCCGGGCACATCACCACCACGATGCTGCTCGGGAACACGGTGCTGTGCCTGGATTCCCATCCGGACGAGTACCGGCGCGTCCGCGAGGACCGGGCGCTGCTGCCCGCCGCCATCGAGGAATCGCTGCGTTTCCTCAGCCCGTTCGCACTCGTCGCCCGCGCCACGACGACCGAGGTCGAACTGGGCGGCCAGACGATCCCGCCGGACAGCATGGTCGCTATCTGGGTCGCGGCGGCGAACCGGGATCCGCGGACGTTCACCGATCCCGGCACCTTCGATCCGGCGAGGGCGCACAACCCGCACCTGGCCTTCGGCCGCGGGATCCATTTCTGCATCGGCGCCCCGCTCGCCAGGCTGGAAGGCAAGACGGCGCTCAACATCCTGCTGGACCGCTTCCCGGATCTGCGCACCGATCCGGCCGCTCCGCCGTCGTTCATCCCGAGCCCGAACATGACCGGGGTGAACAAGCTCCAGCTGTTGCTGAAGCCCTAACGGTCCGCGTACCGGGAGGCGAGCGGGACCACCACTCGTGGCGCTCGCTTCCCGGGTGTGTACCGCAGTTCGGTAATGTTGCCGTTCGGCACGAGGTAGGTGTCGGCGAACGTGCGGAATCCGCGCATGGCCTCGCTGTCCGGCGTGGTGATCCCGGTCAGTAAGGACCACATGACCGCGCGGATGAAGAGCCCGTGCGTGAAGACCGCGATCGGCCCGGGTTCGCGTTCTCCCAGTCGCGCCAGGAATTCCTGGGTCCGGGTGAAGAGCGCCACGAAGGATTCCGCGCCGTTCACCGCGTGGTGCGGATCCGCACGGGACCAGTAGGCCTCCGTGTACGGCTTACGGGTGGCTGTGGTGGTGACCTGTCCATGGAGTTCGCCGAGAAAGGTGAACTCCTGGACAGGCCACTCCTCACGCTCCGCGCCGGGGAACCGCTCGATCGTCGGCTCGGCGGTCTGCCGCGCCCGCAGGAACGGCGACGTCACGATCAACCGAGGCGGTTCGGCCAGCGATTCCGCGATTTCGAGGGCTTGCCGCCTGCCGAGTTCGGTCAGCGCCGAAGTCCCCGGCTCGCCGCCGGGAAGTCCCGCGTTGGACTCGCTTTCCCCATGCCTGATCAGCCAAACTCGTGTCACGATCGCCTCCTAGACCCCCTGTGCGTCGACGATCGCACCGAGCGGACTTGATCGCGACTTCCAAGATGCCCTATCCACCGCGGAAGCGGCGGGACTCTCAACGGCCGAACTGTCCCGGCGAACGCCCCTCGCCCGCCGGGCCGCGGTACGCCTGCGCGATGTCCAGCCACTGATCCGCCAGCGCGCCCTCGGCGCGGACGTCGAGGTCGTCGCGGTGACGGCGCCGCGTGACCAGGAGACAGAAGTCCTCGGCGCTCCCGGTGATCCGCTCCGGCGAGTCCCCGGGGCCGAACGTCCACAGCTGCCCGGACGGCGAGGTGATCTCGAACCGGAACTCCTGCTCCGGCGGGGTCAGGCCGCGCGCCTCGTAGCCGAAGTCCCGCACCCGGACGGCGAAGCCGACGAGGTACGCGAGCCGGTCCGTCCGCTCCGGCCGCACACCCAGCGCGTCCGCGACGTCCTGGCCGTGCGCGAACAGTTCCATCATCCCGGCGCAGGCGAGGATGGCCGGCGGCAGCGGGTTGACGAGCCACGGGACGACCTGGTCCGCCGGGACCGCGGCGAGCGCCTTGATACCGGCGTCGCGTTCGGCACGCCAGCGGCTCAGCAGGACCTCGTTGGGGTCGCCGAGGTAGTCGTCGAGGGCCGCGTTGACGGCGGCGTCGAACCCGCGCGCCATCGACGACTTCGCGAGTTCGGCGAAGGCCCGCGGCTCGGCCGCGGACAATCCGGCGATCTTGAAGATGAACGCGAGATGCGCGATCTGGTGTTTGACCGACCAGCCCGTCGCGGGCGTCGGAAGATCCCATCCCGCGTCGTCGAGGCCGGCCACCAGGGCGTCGACCTGTTCACCCTCCGTGGTGAGGTCCCTGATCACGTTCCGGAAGTCAGTCACCGTGCCGTCCTCTCGCCGTTTCCACCCTCTCGAATGATGCGGACGCGCGCGGCCGTCGTCTTCTCTTCGTGAGCCCCGTCGAATTTCGGACTTGATTCTGGAGCCGGGTCCAAGTTCTACCCTCGCAGCATGCGAACCGAAGCGACGAAGGCGCTGACGGCGTTGACCATGTCCGAGGTGACCTCCCGCGCCGGAGTGCGGCCGGACACCGTGCGCTACTACGAGCGCATCGGCCTGCTGCCCACGCCCGCGCGGACGACCGGGGCCCACCGGCGCTACGACGAGGGCGTCATCGACCGGCTGCGGTTCATCCGCGGCACCCAGCGGCTCGGGCTGACGCTGACGGAGATCGGTGACCTGCTGAGCGTGCGCGACACCGGCGTATGCCCGTGCGAACCCGCCGAAACCATGCTGGAACGCCATCTCGCCGAAATCGACGCGGAGATGACGCGGCTCGGCGAACTGCGCGCCGAACTCACTTCCATGCTGTCCGGGATGTCCGGCGAGAACTGCGCCGATCCGGTTCCCGGTGCCTGGTGCCCGCCCGGCTGTGCCCCCGAGGGAGGAGGTGGATGATCATGCGGAACGACGACTGGTGCGATTGCGACTGCTGCGGCAGCGGCTGCTGCTGACCCGCTTCGGCGGGACCGGCCGGGCTTGACGTCACCCGGCCGGCCATCCGAGGTCAGTCCTGCGGCAGGAGCACGGTCCTCCCGATCCGGTCTTTGCAGACTTCGGCCGAATAGGCCATCAGGCCACCGGCCTGCGCGTCCCGGAACAACCGCTGGATCGGCGACGTGCGCAGGAAACCCGAACCGCCGCCCGCCTTCAGCGCCAGCTGGGCGACATCGCGGGCGATGTCGTTCGCGAGCACCTTCGCCGTCATGGTCGCGGGCATGAACTCCGGCGAATTCCGATCCGCCAGCCAGGCCATGTTCCGGGAGTACACGCCTGCGGCTTCGAGACGGGCGTGAACGTCCGCGGCTTCGAAGTGGAGCCACTGCATTTCGGCGAGCGGCTGCCCGGTCACGGGGATGATGCGGCTCCGGGCGTGCGCGATCAGAGCTTCCTCCGCCGCGTCGGCGATCCCCAGCGACAGGAACGCGAGGCCGGCCGCGATGTGGTTCGGGCGCGGCTCGGCCGAAGGCGGGCACCTGCGGTCCTCCCGCAGCAGGGTCCCTTCGAAGGAGACGAGCTGGCTTCGGCTGGCGCGCAGGCCCATCGTGTCCCAGATGGGCACGAAGGTCATCGTGTCGTCCGGCGAGACGCCGAAGAAGGTGGGCACGCCGCCGACGAGCGCGTTGACCAGGAAGTGGTCGGCGGCCTCGCAGCCGGAAACGAACCGTTTTGCGCCGGTGAGCCGGTATCCGCCTTCGGCAGGCTCCGCGGTCTGTTGCGGCATCAGGAACATGTTGCCGCTACTCGGTTCCGAAAGCGCGTTGGCGAACCGCTTGCCGGCGATGAGTTCTTCGGCGTAGAAGCGGCCCACGTCGGGAGCGGACAACTGGGCCAACCCGACCGCGGCACCGATGTGCATCACCCAGATACACGCGGTGGAGGAACAGGCGGCGCTGAGAATACGGACGATTTCGCCGTAGCTCCGATAACTGAGGTCCTCGCCGCCGAGCTCCGCGGGCAACGTCGCCCTGTCGAGGCCGGTCGCGTGCAAGGCACGGAGGTTGGCGATGGGCAGCTCGGCCGTGTCGTCGAATTCGGCGGCACTCGCGGCGAAGTCCCTCGCCAGTTCGGTGACGGTTTCGATCCAGTGTCGTTCGTGGGCGGGCGGGTCGAACGGATGGACGGGCTCGGTCATGACCGCATCATGCCGGAATCGCGAAGGCCTCCTCGCCACCCCGAGAATGGCGAAGGAGGCCTTTCACGGTCCGGCCGTCACACTCCGGTGCAGGCGGCCATGGCGAATTCGCCCGAAGCGGTCTTGGTCGAAACGACCGCGCCGTCGACGGTGATCTTGCAGGTGACGGATCCGCCGGTCTCGCCGGTGGTCACCGTGAGCGTCCCGCCCTTGTAGACGCCCTTGTTCTCGACTTCCTTGTTCCACGGCAGCGCCGGAACGGTCTCGGTGGTGGGGTTCAGGACCTCGCCGTAGATGACCTCGACGTTCGTGGCGTCACCGGTGACTTCGTAGGAGACCTTCGCGGTGCGGTTGATTTCGTTGTTGACCTCGTCGACAGCCGCGTTGAACACGAAGATCCACACCACGCAGACCACGAGCCCGAGCGCGGACAGGGCGATACCGGTGATGGAGAGGCCCTTGTTGGAGGCCTTGCCGTTCTTGACGCGGATCAGCCCGATGATCGAGAAGATCAGGCCGAGGATCACCAGCGGCCACGCGATGACGCCGATGAACGGGATCGGGGAGAAGACCAGCCCCACCAGGCCGAGGACGAAGCCCGTGACACCGATGCCGTTGCGGGGCGGCATCGGGCTGGCGGGGGCTTGCGGGGCCGGCGTGTAGGGGGTTTGCTGGGTCACGGGGGATTTCCTTTCCAACGGGATGAACGAGGCGGCATACAACCAGTGATCGCGACGCGGCCGCGTCGTCCTCGGCGCGTGAACCCGTTACGACGAAAGTCGTAATTCGCGCGCTGCGAAGGATCGGTTCCGCTGATGTGGCCGGCCTGGCCTGCTTGCGTACGCTCAGCGCATGGCAAGGCGTGTGCTCGGTGTGGTGCTCACCGTGGTGGCGGTCGCGGCGTGCGTGATCAGCAGCATTTTCGTCTTCAGCGCCCAGGGTTATCTTCCGGCGACGAAAGAGTTCGACCCGACGTGGTGGTCCACGCTCGGTTTCTTCACCGGGATCGCGGCGGCGGTCATGCTCTGCTGGCGGCACAAATGGCCGGAACTCGTCCTCGGCATCGCCTTGGTTCCGCCGCTTTGCTTCCGCTCCGACGCGCTGGCAGCGTTGGTCGCCCTCGCCGCTTTGGCCGCGCATCGCCGCGACCGTCTCCTGTGGACCGGATCCGTGCTGGTCTACATCGCGACGGCGTGGGCGTTGTTCGGCGACGCCAACCGCCATCCCGATGTGACCATCGCCGGGCAGATCGTCGGCAAGGAGCTGTCCGCGGTGCAGGTGATGGGGACGCTGACGGTCGCCATCGTGATGACGGCCGTACCGCTCACCGTCGGCGTCGTCCGCGGGATGCAGGGCACGATCGCGATCCGCGAGGCCAAGGAAGCGGAGCTCCGCGCCGAAATGACCCGCCGCGCGGAACGCACCCGGATCGCGCGCGAGATGCACGACGTCCTCGGGCACCGGCTTTCCCTGCTGTCGCTGCAGGCCGGCGCGCTCGAGGTCAGCAAGGGGCCCGCGACGACGGAAGCCGCGAAGACCGTCCGCACGACGGCCCGCCAATCGCTCGAAGATCTGCGGCAGGTCATCGGTGTCCTGCGCGATGGCCAGGGTTTCGGTGAGAACGGCGAGCACGGATCCCATCCGGAGCCGCCGCAGCCGACGCTGGCGGACATTCCCGAGCTGGTCGCCAACGCGCGACGGGCAGGCTTGGGCGTCAACGTGACGATCCTGCTCGACGACGCGGGCGGCGCGCCGGCGCTGCTCGGCACGACCGCCTACCGGATCGTCCAGGAGTCGCTGACCAACATCCTGAAGCACGCGCCGGGCGCGCCGGCCGAGGTTTCGGTGCGCGGAGGTCCTGGGAACGGGCTCACCGTCGAGGTCGTCAATCCGCTGCCCGTGGCCGCCGCGGCGGGCAAGCCGCCCGGTGCCGGCGCGGGGCTGACCGGGATCGGCGAGCGGGTCACGCTGATCGGCGGGAACGCCAGCGCCGGCCCCACCGACGAGGGCACATTCGCCGTCCGGGCTTGGCTACCGTGGGGACACCACTAACCTGTCCGGGTGAACCAGCGCCCACTGCGAGTGCTGCTCGTCGACGACGACCCGCTCGTACGAACCGGTTTGTCGATGATCCTGTCCAGCACGGGCGACATCCAGGTCGTCGCGGAGGCGGGCGACGGGGACGAAGCCGTGCCGAAGGTGACCATGCACGCGCCCGACGTCGTGCTGATGGACATCCGGATGCGGCGGATGAACGGCCTCACCGCGACGGCCGCCGTCACCGCGCTGCCCAATCCGCCGAAGGTCCTCGTACTGACCACCTACGACCTCGACGAGTACGTTTTCGACGCACTCGGCGCCGGCGCCAGCGGATTCCTGCTGAAAGAAGGTTCGCCGCAGGAGATCATCGATGCGGTCCGGGTGGTCGCTGCGGGCGAGGCGATGCTCTCGCCGCGGACGACGCGGAAACTCATCGGGCACTTCGTCGCGACCAGGACGAGCCCTCGCCGCCATCGGGCGCGGACCGGGCTGAGCACCCTGACCGAACGCGAGCGGGAGATCGTCACCGCCGTCGCGCGGGGCGGGACCAACGCCGAAATCGGCGCGGCCCTGCACCTGAGCGAGGCGACGGTGAAGACCCACATCACCCGGATCTTCGCGAAACTCGACGCGACCAACCGGGTCCAGCTGACGATCTTCGCCTACGAAGCCGGGCTCGTCGCTCCCTGACGGTCCCTTTGACGAACTACGCGAGCCCGGCGAGGACGGCGGCGGCCTCCTGCGGATGGATGAGGAACCGGACGTGGCTGCTCGCGAGCGACCGCACGTCGGTCGGGTTGTCCGGGGTGAGCGCGTCCGCCTCCTTGATGAACCGGTCCTGCAGCGCGAGCGGCATCGACCGGTCCTCGGTGAGCCTGATGTAGGTGCGCGGGATCCGGCCCCAGGTGGCGGCATCGGCGAGCTCGGTTCCGGCGTCGATGCTCTCGTCCGGCTCAAGGGTGTTGAGGTACGCGAAGAACTCCTGTTCGGTGCCGTCTTCCAGCATCGCGTTCTTCAACGCGGCCAGCAGCGCGGGATCGGCCGTGCGCCAGTTCATCCGGAGCGCGCCGAGCTCGGCGGGATTCGCGACGACCACCCCGCCGACGTCGTTGAGCGCGCTGCTCGCGTACTCGGGTCCCTGCATGTACTCGCCCACCGTCGCGTCGACGCAGCACCAGGCCGAGATGTAGACGATCCGGTCGATCAGTTCGGGGACCGCGTTCGCGGCCCCCGTGAGCGTGAGCCCGCCGCGGCTGTGCCCGACCAGGATGACCGGTCCGTGCTCGGCGACCTTGCGCACGACGGCCACCACCTGCTCGACGGCCTCGGCCAGCGTGACGCCCGCCTGGTTCGACGGCGCCGTGGCCAGCGCTTCGAGGTCTTGCGGAGCCTGGTAAGCGGCGTGGAAACCGGCGGCGAAGCCGTGTCCGGGAAGGTCGACGGCCAGGGTGCGATGGCCGAGCAGCGCGAGCTCGCGTTGCAGCGGGCCCCAGGTGAAGGAGGCGCTACTGGAACCGTGCACGAAAACGTAAGTCGGAGTCACGGTTCGTATCCTGTCATCCCGGGTTTGCCCGGATGACGGCTCAGTCCGCGATGAGCACCTGGCCCGCCCCGTCGAACCGATAACCCACCCCGCGCACCGTCGTGATCGGCGTCAGCACGGGTTCCAGCTTCCCGCGGATCTTGCGGACATGGACGTCCACGGTCCGCCCGTTGCCGCCGGTCAGGCCCCAGACCTGTTCCATCAGCGTGACCCGGTCGAAGACGCGGTCCGGATTCCGGCCGAGGAACAGCAGGAGATCGAACTCGAGCCTGGTGAACTCCAGTACCTCGCCGTGCATCAGCACTCGTCGCGAGCCGGGTTCGATGCGTAGCGGTGGCGCGAATTCGACGACCTGGCCTGCTTGGACGGTCTTGGTCGTCAGGGTCACCCCGACAGTGTCCTCAAAGGACTCGAGCAGACGCGCGGCGATCGCGGCGGCTTGTTCCGGGTCGGTGTTCACCCGTAACTCCAAGGTCAATTCGACGGCGGGCTCCCCTCTCACCGCCACCGACCGCGTCATCTCACACCACCCGGACCGGATGCCGGACGACGGCGTCGAACAGGTAGCCCTGGGAGTTGTGCGGAGTGACCTCCGGCTGGGTGGCACCGGTGATGTCCGTGGCCCGCGCCCGCAGGGTGTAGGTCTCGGGATTGCCGGAGCGCCAAGGGATCTCCCAGCGTTGCCAGCCTCGATCGGCCGCCGCGCCCACGAACTTCGCCTTCCGCCAGCCGGCACCGGTGTCGACTTCGACGCGCCGGATCCGCCCGTTTCCCGACCACGACCGGCCGCGCAGCACATACCTGCCGCCTGTCGCGAATTCGGCGTTCCATGGCAGTTCGAACGCGCTCTTGACCACCTGCCGGGTCACGAGCGCACCCTCCGCCGGATAGTCCGGCCCGAGCAGCCGGTAGTACTGCGTGTTCCACGGCGACACCAGTGGCGTGTCCGAGACTTCGATACGCCCCAGCCATTTGATCGACGAGATCCCGGCCCACGACGGCACGACGAGCCGTACCGGATGACCGTGGTCCGGCGGGAGCGGACGCCCGTTCATCTCGTAGGCCAGCAAAACGTCCTGCAACGCCTTCGCGACCGGGAGCGGGCGGCGCACCTTCCCCAGGTTCACCCCGCCGGTGACGTAGTCGGCGTCCAGCCCCTCCGGCAGGACGTCCACCGCGTGCCGCGTCAGGCCCGCTTTGGCCAGCACGGTGGAAAGCCGGACGCCACGCCAGCGCGCGACGCCGATCGCGCCGAGCTTCCACGGCGTGCCGGACACCGCCTGCCCTTGCTGGCTGGTGAAGAAACTCCGCCCGTTGCCCGCGCATTCGATGGCGGAAGTGATCGTCTCCGCGGGCAATTCGAGCAGGTCTCGGTAGCTGAACTCGACCGGCCCTCCACGCAGTCCGGTTCCGAACAGCTTCAGCCGCCAAGTGCCGACGTCGATCGACGGTGTGGCGGTGTGGTTTCGCACGAAGAACCGTTCGACCGGGGTCAACTCGCCCTGGCCGCGCAGTGCCTCCCAGCGCGTCTCCGCGTTGGTGCCGTAGACCTCGAAGATCTCGGGCGGCAAGGCCTTCACGATCGGCGACGCCGCCGACGCCGTTCCAGCGGGAAGCGCACCGAAGGCCGTCAGCGCGAGTGAGCCGCCCGCCGCGAGCCGAAGCAGACCGCGCCTGGAAACCCCATTTCCTTCACACCACTGGGTGAGTCGAGTGCGGTCGTAGGTGGCTTCGTCGGTCTGGCCGATTCCGGTCATGCGGATCATTGTCGGCAGCGTCGGTCCGCGCGGACCAGGACGTCCACAGAGCGGAACCGGTTGTGCCCCGGACGGGGATCGAACCCGCACTGTGTCGATTTTAAGTCGACTGCCTCTGCCAGTTGGGCTACCGGGGCACCGACAGCCTAGGCGATGCCCTTTGGTGCGCGGCTTCAGTACGCCGATATTCGAGCCGACGGCTTAACGCGGTGAAGGCCTCCTTCCCAACGCTCAAGGCAGGGAAGGAGGCCTTCACGGCATCACGAACTCAGGACTTCGACAGCCGGTCGAATTCCTCGCGCGGGTTGTTGATCTGGCCGAGCGAGATGACCTCGCGCCGGAACAGGCCACCGAGCATCCAGTCGAACAGGATGCGGATCTTGCGGTTCCACGTCGGCATCGCCTTGAGGTGGTACGCGCGGTGGAAGAGCCAGGCCGGGAAGCCCTTGATCTTCAGGTTCAGCGCGTCGGCGACACCCTTGTGCAGGCCGAGGCTGGCCACCGCACCCAGGTTCTTGTGGTAGTAGTCCTTCGGCTTGCCGCCGCGGATCACCTTGATGATGTTCTTCGCCAGCAGACGCGCCTGACGGACGGCGTGCTGCGCGTTCGGCGGGCAGGTCGCGGTCGGGTCCTGCTCGGTGCGCGAGAGGTCCGGCACGGCGGCGTTGTCGCCGGCGGTCCAGACGTCGGGGTGCCCGACGACCTGCATCGCGGCGGTGGCCTCGACGCGGCCGCGCTTGTCGAGCGGCAGGTCCGAGCTGGCGAGCACCGGGTTCGCCTTCACCCCGGCGGTCCAGATGATCGTGTCGGTGTCGAATTCGGTGCCGTCCGAAAGCACGACGTGGCCGTTCTCGAACGACTTCGCCGCTGTCGACAAATAGACTTCGATGCCGCGCTTTTCGAGCTGCTCGACGGTGTACACACCGAGCGTCTCGCGCACCTCGGGAAGGATCCGGCCCGCCGCCTCGACGAGCACCCAGCGGATGTCCTCGACCTTGAGGTTCGGGTAGTAGTTCTCCACCGCGAACCGGGTCATGTCCTCGAGTTCGGCGAGCGCCTCGATACCGGCGAACCCGCCGCCGACGACGGTGAACGTCAGCAGGCGCTTGCGCTGCTCGGGATCGAGCGTGCTGGCGGCCTCGTCCAGCTTCGTCATGACGTGGTTGCGCAGGTAGATCGCCTCGCCGATGGTCTTGAAGGCGATGCCCTCCTCGACCAGGCCCGGGATCGGCAGGATGCGCGCGACGGCACCGAGAGCGACCACGAGGACGTCGTAGTTCAGCTGCTCGACGTGCCCGTCGGCGGCCTCGACCGTCACGGCCTTGCGCTCGTGCTCGATCTTCGTCACGCGCGCGGTGAGCACGTGGCAGCGCTTGAGCACGCGCCTCAGCGGCACGACCACGTGCCGCGGTTCGATCGCACCGGCCGCCGCCTCGGGCAGGAAGGGGGCATAGGTCATGTGCGGCTGCGGATCAACGACCGTCACGGACGCTTCGTTGGCCCGGAGCATCTTCTGGAGCCCGTACGCCGTGTAGAGCCCGACGTACCCACCACCAAGGACGAGGATCCGTGTCGGTTCCGACTTAACACCAGCCATATTTCTATAGTCGCACCCATCTGCTGAGATCGCTCGGAGACCCCATCCGGCTGTGACCAGCGTCGCCACGGTTTCCGCAACGATTCAGTTCAGGCCGGCCGCCGAGGTCGCGGAGGCGAGGACGTCGCACACCATGTCAAGGGTCAGGCGGCCGGTCTGGACATTGCGCTGCGACACGTGATAACAGCCGAAAAGGCGCAGGTCGCCGAGTTCCAGTTCGGCTCCGTGGCCGAACTTCGGGCGTGGCGCGGGCACCGGCCAGCCCGCCTCCGCGAGCACCGGCAGCAGCGCCTGCCAGCCGAACGCGCCGAGCACCACGACGGCCTTCAGCGTCGGTTTCAGCAACTCGAGCTCCGCCGCGAGCCACGATCGGCAGGTTTCCCGTTCCTCAGGTGTGGGCTTGTTGGCGGGTGGCGCGCATCTCACCGGGGAGACCATCCGGGTCCCGCGGAGCTCGAGGCCGTCACCGATATGGGTCGACGTCGGCTGAGATGCGACCCCGACCCGGTGAAGCGCCTTGAAGAGGACGTCACCGGACGGGTCACCGGTGAACAGACGGCCGGTCCGGTTCGCGCCATGTGCCGAAGGGGCGAGACCCACGATCGCCAGCGACGCGTCCGGCGGGCCGAAGCCGGGCACCGGCCGGGCCCAGTAGGTCTCGCCGGCGAAGGCCGCGCGTTTGACCACGGCGATCTCCTCGCGCCACGCGACCAGCCGCGGGCAGGCGCGGCAGCCGACGACCTCGGCGTCGAGTTCGGCGAGCGAGCGGAACCTCATAACGCCTCTTTCAGCGCGTCGCGGGCGAGACGGTCGGCTTGCCGGGTGGTCTCCGGCTGACGGAACGCGGGGCACAGCCGCAGCACCTGGCGGCACGCGTTGTCCAGCGAGATCTTGTGGCCGACGGAGACGTAAACGGGCTTCACCCCGTCTTGGGTGCGCAGGACCGCGCCGACGACCTCGCCGTCGTCCAGCAGGGGCGCCCGCGAGCCGCGTTCGAGGCCCGGCTCGTCGTGTTCGCCGACGAACCGGGTCTTGCCGACGCCGACGGACGGCAGACCGGTCACGACGCCGACGTGGCAAGCGAGCCCGAACCGGCGCGGATGCGCCAGTCCATGGCCGTCGCAGACCAGCAGATCGGGGACGTGGTCGAGCGCGCGGAGGGCGTCGAGCAGCGGCGGCAGCTCGCGGAACGCGAAAAGGCCCGGTTCGTACGGGAACGAGACACGGGAAACGACGGACCGCTTTTCCACGACGCGGAATCCGTCGGCTTCGAGGGTGACCGCGGCGGCCGCGATGAGGCCGCTTTCCTCGTCGTAGGCGACGTCCAGCCCGGTGACCGTGACGATCTCTTGTGGACAGCGATCTTCGAGTTCGACCAGGCCACGCAGGGTTTCCTGGATCCCGATCGCCTCCTGGGGCGTGCTCGGGCGATCATGCGCCGTGACGATGTCCACACCTACAGACTGCCAGTAAGTTGGAGGCATGCCGGACACCAATCCCGATGAGAAGGCCGCCGACGAGAAGGACACCCCGTCGGTGGAAACCAAGGTCGAGCCGACCGACGACCTGGTCACCACGAAGCACACGCTGACCCTCAAGCGCAAGAAGCTCGCCTACACCGCCCAGACCGGGCGGATCGTGCTGCGGAAGGAGGTCATCACCGACGGCAAGTCCGAGGGCTACAAGGCCAAGGCCGAGGTGTTCGTGACCTCCTACACGCTCGACGACGCGGAGCCCGGCTCGCGCCCGGTCACGTTCGCGTTCAACGGCGGGCCCGGCTCGGCGAGCGTCTGGCTGCACATGGGGCTGCTCGGCCCGCGCCGGGTGCTTTCGGGCGATGTCGACGACCCGGTCGCGCCGCCCTACGGGCTGACCGACAACCAGGAAACCCTGCTGGCGCACAGCGACCTGGTGTTCATCGACCCGGTGTCGACCGGCTATTCACGCGCCGTGGACGGCGAGGCAGCCAAGGAGTACCACGGGTACACCGCCGACATCGAGTCCATCGGCGAGGTCATCCGGCTGTGGGTCTCGCGCAAACAGCGCTGGCTGTCGCCGAAGTTCCTCGCGGGCGAGTCGTACGGCACGCTCCGCGCGGCCGGGCTGGCGTCGCATCTCCAGGAACGCCACGGCATGTACCTGAACGGGCTGCTGTTGATCTCGTCCGTGCTGGACCTGGGCACGCTGCGGTTCACCGAGGGCAACGACCTGCCGTACTCGCTCTACGTGCCGACGTACGCGGCGATCGCGCACTACCACGGCCTTCACGGCGACCGCCCGCTCGACGACGTCCTCGCCGACGCCGAGGACTTCGCGGCCAAGGAACTCCCCTGGGCTCTGGCGCGCGGCGCGCGTCTGTCCACACAGGACCGTGCCGAAGCGGTGGCGACGCTCGCTTCCCTGACCGGCCTGAGCGAATCCTATGTGGACAGGGTCAACCTGCGGATCGAGCACGTGCGGTACTTCACCGAGCTGCTGCGGGACAAGGGTCTCGTCGTCGGCCGGATGGACGGCCGGTTCACCACCTGGGAACCCGACGGCGGACGCGAGCACATGAGCGACGACCCGTCGATCTCGCGGATCATCGGCGCCTACACGGGCGGGCTCAACCACTACGTGCGGGCCGAACTCGGCTACGAGAACGATCTTCCGTACGAGGTCCTGTCGACGGACGTCTTCAAGGCCTGGTCGTACTCGGACTTCGAGGGCCGCTCGGTGTCCTCTGTGGACTCGCTCGCGTCGGCCATGCGGGCGAACCCGCACCTTCGGGTGCACGTCGCCTTCGGCCACTACGACGGCGCGACGCCGTACTTCGCTTCGGAGCATGTGCTGGCACGCCTGCAGATTCCCGAGGAGCTGCGGGAGAACATCGACACGGCGTACTACCCGGCCGGGCACATGATGTACGTGCACGAGGAGTCGCGGGTGCGGCAGGCGAAGGACCTGGCGAAGTTCATCAAGACCGCTTCCGGGAAGTAGCCGGATACTCGTGAGTGGTAAGGACGGTTAGAACCGTCCTTACCACTCACGAGCCACAAAGATCAGCCGCGCAGGTACTGGGAACCGCGCGTCACAGCCGACCAGGCGTCGACGCCACCGTGGCCGTAGAAGCCGTTGAACGAAGCGTCACCGGTGCAGGTCGCGGTGAACGACGCGTCCCGGCCTTCGTCCAGGTAGTCGACGGTCCGCGGCACCGGGCAGGCGATGTCGGAAGCCGTGCCTTCGAGCACCCGCTGCACCGCGTCCGGGTTCATCCCGAAGTCGCGCGAACCCTTGCCGTACTGCGAAACGATCAGCGCGGCGACACCGGTCGCGTGCGGCGACGCCATCGACGTGCCCTGCAGCCACTGGTAGTAGCCGACGCGGCCGTCGGCGGCGGTCGCCTTCTTGATACCGGCGGCGACACCGTCGGGCGTGAGGTTCCCGTCCGCGTCGATCATGCCCTCCGCGACACCGACGTTGCGCGGGTACGTCGAAAGGATCATGTTCTCGTTCGTGCGGTGCCACGGGGTGCCGAAGTAATCACGGAAGTATCCGCCGGGCGCGGACACCGAGATCTGCTCGACGCCGTAGTTCGAGTAGTCCGCCTTCGCCTGCGACGGCCCGAAGGACGAGACACCGATCGTGTGCGGGCCCTCGACGGGCAGCGAGAGGCAGCTCGCGTTGTCGATCTGCCGCGGGTGCGTGCTGTTCGAAGGGTAGTTGGGGCTCGACGCGTCGGGCTGCGGGGCGCCGAGGTCGCTGTGCTGGTTGCCCAGCGAGACGACCTGGGTGACGCCCTTGCGGTGCGCGTAGTTCAGCGCACGGGTCGTCGCCTCGATGATGGTGCGCTGCTCGGCCTGCTGCTCGGCCGAGTCCGCGGGGTTCGCGGTGCAGTTGTACAGCCAGGGATCCGTGAAGAAGCTCATGTTCACGACGTCCACACCGGCGTCGCCGGCGTAGGTGATCGCGTCCACGGTCGGCTGCAGGAAGAACGAGCCCGAGTCCTGCCCGGCGCGGAGGTTCACCAGCGTCACGTTCGGGGCGACCCCCGAGACACCGAAACCGTTCGCTGCCGCGCCGATGGTGCCGGCGACGTGCGTGCCGTGCCCGTTGTCGTCGTGGTCCGCCGGGTCGACACAGCCACGGAACTCGCACGGCCCGTCGACGACGGCACCGTTCACGTCGGTGACGATGTCCTTCGTGAAGTTCCGCGACGCCGCGCGGTCGAAGTTCGGCGCGATGTCCGGGTGACTGCCGTCGACACCGGTGTCGATGACGCCGACCTTCACCCGCTTGTCACCCGGCTGCTTGGTACGCGAAAGGTCCGACCGGACGGACTTGAGGCCCCAGAGCTGATCGTCGAGCGGGTCCATGCCGACGGCGTTCGCCTGCACCGGTTTCTTGGCCGAAGCGGCGCCGCGGCCCTCCTTCTCGACACCTCCCTGCTTGTCCTTCGCCTTGCCCTGCTTCGGCGCGGTGCCGATCGCCTTCGCTTTGGCGGCACCGAAGACCGACCGGTCCGCGGAGACGCGCTCGGCGAAACCGTTGGCGGGCGCGGTCGCGGTGACCAGGCCGACCGCGGCGTTGCTCGTCACGACGGTGCCCCCGGCGGCGCGGACCGCCCTTTCCACCGAAGCGACGCTCTGGCCGTCCCGGGCCAGCACCGAGAACTCGGTCGCCGCCCCGGACAGCTGCGGCTGCGCGGAAGCCGTCGGCGCGGCCACGATCGCGCCGAACAGCGGTACCGCGAGCGCGATCACGAGAGATCTGGACTTCTTCACTTCCTGCCTCCTGAAGGAAAACTATTCGGGCAAACTACGTCAGCGATCCCTGCGTAGCAACGAAGTCCCTACGAAAGTCAGGGGACGACGGTTTTCTCCTCCGCGAAATGACAGGCGGACAAATGCCCGCCGGACCGGGTGATCAATTCAGGTTCCTGCTCCGCGCAAATGTCCTGCGCCTTCCAGCACCGCGTGCGGAACCGGCAGCCGGACGGCGGATCCAGCGGGCTCGGCACGTCGCCTTCCAGGCGGATCACCTGCCGCTGCCCGCGCAACGCCGGATCCGCGACCGGCACCGCGGACAGCAGCGCCTGCGTATAGGGATGCGACGGATGCTCGTAGATCTCTTCTTCGGTCCCCATTTCCACGATCTTGCCGAGATACATCACCGCTACCCGTGTGGAAAGGTGACGGACAACCGACAGATCGTGTGCGATGAACACATAGGAAAGGCCGAATTCCTTCTGCAGATCACCGAGCAGGTTCATCACCTGCGCCTGGATCGAAACGTCGAGCGCGGAAACCGGCTCGTCGCAGATGATCACCTTCGGCCGCAACGCCAGCGCCCGCGCGATCCCGATGCGCTGACGCTGCCCGCCGGAGAACTGGTGCGGATAGCGGTTGATGTGCTCGGGATTCAGCCCGACGACGTCGAGCAGCTCCCGCACCTTCGCCGCCCGCGATCCCTTCGGCGCCACCTCGGTGTGGATCTCGAAGGGTTCGCCGATGATGTCGCCGACCGTCATCCTCGGGTTCAGCGAGGTGTACGGATCCTGCAGCACGATCTGGATCTCGCGCCGCAGCTTCCTCAGTTCGGCTCCCCGCAACGCGAAGATGTCGCGACCCTCGAAGGTCGCGAGCCCGCCGGTGGGTTCTTCCAGCCGCATCAGCACCTGGGCCAGAGTGGACTTTCCGCACCCGGATTCCCCCACCACACCGAGCGTTTCGCCCGGCATGAGATCGAAGGAGACACCGTCGACGGCCTTCACCTGCCCGATGGTGCGCTTGAAGAGGATTCCGGCCCGCACCGGGAAGTACTTCACCAGGTTTTCGACGCGCAGAATGGGCTCAGACACGATCGCTCACCACCTCGTCGGCGAAGTGGCAGGCGCTGACCCGGCCGAAGCCGAGGTTGTGCAGGGCGGGCCGTTCGGTCTCGCAGCGGCTTTCCGCCCGCGGGCAGCGCGGATGGAACGGGCAGCCGGGCGGGATGTTCAGCAGGCTCGGCGGCAGGCCCTTGATGGTCTCCAGCGTCTGTCCTTTGAGGTCGAGCCGCGGCAGCGAGGCCATCAGCGCCTCGGTGTAGGGATGCCCCGGCGAACGGAACAGCTCGGTGACGTCGGCCTGTTCGACGATCCGGCCCGCGTACATCACGGCGATCCGGTCGGCGACCTCGGCGACCACCGCCAGGTCGTGGGTGATCAGGATCAGCCCCATCCGCCGTTCGGCCTGGATCTCCGCCAGCAGGTCCATGATCTGGGCCTGCACGGTGACGTCGAGCGCGGTCGTCGGCTCGTCCGCGATCAGCAGATCCGGGTCGAGCGCGAGCGACATGGCGATCATCGCGCGCTGCCGCATCCCGCCGGAGAACTGGTGCGGGTACTCGCGGACCCGGCGGGCGGCGGCGGGGATGCGCACGGTGTCGAGCAGTTCGATCGCCCGTTTCCTCGCGTCCTTTTTGGACATGCCGAGCCGGACCCGCAGCTGTTCCTCGATCTGGAATCCCACGGTGAACACGGGATTCAGCGCCGAGAGCGCGTCCTGGAAGATCATCGCGATCTCCCCGCCCCGCACCTCACGCCGCCGCTCTTCGGTGGCGGTGAGCAGATCCTCGCCGCGGTAACGGACCGCGCCGCCGGTGACGACGGCGGGCGGGCTGTCGAGGATGCCCATCACCGTCTGCGCGGTCACGCTCTTGCCGGATCCTGATTCTCCCAGCACGGCAAGGGTTTCCCCGGCGTGCACGGAATAGTCGACGCCGTTGAGCACGGTCGCGACGCCGTCGGACGTGCGGAATTCGACATGGAGGTCTTCCACCTCCAGCAGCAGTTCGTCGGTCACGGACGATCACCGGGCCTTCGGGTCGAGCGCGTCGCGGATGCCGTCACCGAGCATGACGAACGCGAGCACGGTGATGGTCACGAACCCCGCGGGGAACAACAACATGTGCGGATTCACCCGGAAGTAGTCCCGCGCGTCGCTGATCATCACGCCCCAGGAGACGACCGGCGGCCGCACGCCGACGCCGAGATACGCCAGCGTCGCTTCCGCGCCGATGAACGCGCCGAGCGCGATGGTCCCGTAGACCAGCACCGGCGCGACCGTGTTCGGCAGCAGATGCCGGAACACGATGCGCGGCGTGCTCGCGCCGAGACCGCGCGCGGCCTTGACGTAGTCGAGCTGTTTGGCCACCAGCGTCGCCGACCGCATGATGCGCATCGCCACCGGCCAGCTCAGCGCGGCGATCGACACGACCACCTGCACGATGATCGTGACCACCCCGGGGTTCGAGCCGGGTGCGTTGAACGTGGTCAAGATGACGATCGCGCCGAGCACGAACGGCAGCGCCGCGAAGATGTCGCCCACCCGCGAGAACAGGCTGTCGACGAGACGGCCGTAGTACCCGGCGATGATCCCCACCACCGAGCCGATCAGGATCGTCAGCACCGTCGCGAAGACACCGACCAGCAGTGACGCCCGCGCGCCGTGGATGGTCCGCGCGTAGACGTCGTAACCCTGGTTGTCGTAACCGAACCAGGCGTCCGCGGACGGTCCTTCGTTGGCGTGGAGCAGATCGCTGAACCCGGCGGGCCGGGAACTGAACAGGTCGGGCGCGATCGCGATGAGCACGACGAGCGTGATGATGACGGCGGAGATGATGAACGACGGCCGTTTGCGCAACATCCGCCAGGCGTCGCCGCCGAGGCTGCGCGGTTTGTGCGCCTCCGCGGAATCGTCGGCGACACCGGCGCCGGCGACGTCCACAGAGGACACTCCGCCGGCCACGTTGGGGTCAGTCATAACGGATCCTCGGGTCGAGAACGGCGTAGAGCAGGTCGACGATGAGACTCACCAGCAGGTAGACCACCACCAGCAGGACGACGACGCCGGTGACGGTGGCGCCCTCCCGGTTCTGGATACCGCGGAAGATGAGCCCGCCGATGCCGTTGATGTTGAACACGCCTTCGGTGACGATGGCCCCGCCCATGAGCGCGCCGATGTCGGTGCCGATGAAGGTCAGCACCGGGATCACCGAGTTCCGCAGCAGGTGCACGCCGACGACGCGGCTGCGCGGCTGCCCCTTCGCGACGGCGGTGCGGACGTAGTCGGCGTGCCGGTTCTCGGCGATGCTCGTTCTGGTCAGCCGGGCTATGTAGGCCATGGAGAGGCTGCCGAGCGCGATGCCCGGCACGATCAGCTCGCCGATCGTGGCGTCCTCGGACACGCTCGCGTCGATGATGCCCAGTTCCGAACCGAGCACGATCTGGAGCACGATCGCGGTGACGAACACCGGGATCGAGATCAGGAACGTGGTGGACATCAGCACGAGGTTGTCGAGGAAACCCTTGCCGCGCAGGCCGGTCAGGATGCCCGCGGACAGGCCGATGATCGCTTCGATGGCCACCGCGATGAGGGCGAGCCGGACCGTCACCGGATAGGCGTTCCCGATCAGTTCGCCGACCGAGACGCCGTTGAAGGTCTCGCCCCAGTCGCCGGTGAACAGGTTGCCGAGGTATTTGAAGTACTGGACGAAGATCGAATCGTCGAGATTGAACTTCGCGGTCATCATCTCGATGTAGGCGGGCGGGCAGGCGACCTGACCGCATTTGCCGGCGAACGGGTCGCCGGGCACCGCCCACACGAGGGCGTAGATGAGGAACGTCGTGCCGAAGAAGACCGGGATGAGTTGCAGTAGTCGTCGGAGGATGTACTGGGGCATGGGCGTGCCGTCCTGAAGATCGCGTGGTGGGAGCCTTCGGTCCAGCGGGTCGTGAGTGGCGTTTCGGGTTCTAACCCGAAACGCCACTCACGACCGCACGGAGCCTGCGAAGTGCGTTACTTCGCCGCGACCTCGATGGACGAGTAGTCCGCGAGACGACCGAAGTCGAGCTTCGCGACCTTGAGCCGGTTCGACTTGCCGCCGACACCCTTCTCTTCCCACACGGGGATCTGGGGCAGATCCTTCGCGATCAGGTCCTCGGCCTGCTGGTACAGCTTGATCGCGGCCGCCTTGTCGGCGGTCTGGTCCGCCTGGGTCAGCAGCGCGTCGACGGCCGGGTTGTTGTACGTGGAGTCGTTCGACGAACCGGTGCTCTTGTAGCGCGGGTTCAGGTAGTTCTCGATCGACGGGTAGTCGGCGGACCAGTCGGAGCGGCCCATGCCGGTCAGCTGGCGGTTGTTGACGATGCTGCGCCACTGCCCGAAGTCGGTCGCCGGCACGAAGTCGCATTCGACGCCGAGCGCGTTCTTGATGCTGTTGCACGCCGCGACCAGCGGCTCCTTGCGGCCACCGTCGGCGTTCGACGCGATGGTCAGCTTGCCGGTGAAACCGGACTTCGCGAAGTACTCCTTGGCCTTCACCGGATCGAACTTGCAGAACTCGCCGCAGACACCGGGCCGGTAGCCCTCGATACCGCGCGACACGTAGCCGTCGGCGGGCGCGTAGGTGTCGTTCATGACGGTCTTGACGATCT
The DNA here is from genome assembly GCF_024628825.1 of Amycolatopsis roodepoortensis. Taxonomy (NCBI): domain Bacteria; kingdom Bacillati; phylum Actinomycetota; class Actinomycetes; order Pseudonocardiales; family Pseudonocardiaceae; genus Amycolatopsis; species Amycolatopsis roodepoortensis. The sequence goes on along the minus strand of NZ_CP102415.1, from coordinate 6,505,508 downwards.
GCTCGCGGTCGATGGCCAGCGAGATCGCCTTGCGCAGGTCGAGGTTGTTGTAGCCCGGGACGTAGTACGGGAGCGCGAGCGCGCTGATGCCGAGCAGCTTCCCTTCGACCAGACGCTCACCGAGGTCGGTCTTGTACTTGCCACCGGCCTTCGCCGCGGGCGGGAGCGCCTCCATGAAGTCGAGGCGGTTGCTCAGCAGGTCCTGGTACGCGGTCTCCTGGCTGGTGTAGATGCGGACTTCCAGGTCCTTGAACTTGACCTTGTCCTCGCCCTGGTACTCGTCGAACCGCGTGAGCTTCATGTTCTGGTTCGGCGTGCGCGAAACGAACTTCAGCGGTCCGTTCCCGATGGGGGCCTTGGCGAACGCCTCCGGGTCGGCGAAGAACTTGTCCGGCAGCGGCGCGAAGGCGAGGTAGCCGATCTTGGTGGCGAACACGGAGAACGGCCCCTTGAGGGTGGCCTGGAACTCGTAGTCGTTCACGACCTTGAGCCCGGACATCGTCTGGACCGTCGGTTCCTTGGCGCTGATCTCGTCGTAGCCCTGGATCTGCTCGAAGAACGACGCGTTCTGCATGCCGTTCTTGCCGTTCGCGCTGTAGTTCCAGGCGTCGACGAAGTTCTTGGCCTTGACCTCGGTCCCGTCGTGGAACTTCCAGCCCTTCTTGATCTTGATGTCGAAGACCTTGGAATCGGTCGTGGTGATCGATTCGGCCATCAGGTTGTACGGCTCGGCGGTGTCGGACTTGTAGCCGACGAGCGCCGAGAAGACCGGCTTGAGGGCCTTGGACCCACCGAGCTCGTTGGTGTTGGCGGGAATCAGCGAGTTCTCCGGCTCGGTGCCGTAGACCGAAACCGACGCGTTGGCGTCGACGGCGCCGGACCCCTTGTTCTCGCTGGAGCCACCACCTCCACAGGCCGTCAGCAGCATGGCCGCCGTGGCCACCACCGCCGTCGCTCCCCAGAACCCGCGTGAAGCCCGCATGTCCACTCCAACTCTCGTCGTCGGATAGTCCGGCGAGCGCTGGTCGCGCCCCACCGTCCAGAAGGTGAGACGACGCTATGGGACAGGTGAAGCCGATCACAGTGCGTTGGTGTTGCAAATGTGTGACGGTCTCCCGGACCACCCGGTTAGAGCACAACGTTGGTAGGAACCACGCTGCGCCGAACGGCCCAATCCGGACTGGAGGTCACCGCTTGATCACCTAAAGAAATGGCTTCCTGTAAGAGAAAACCCGACTGTCAGGCCAGCGACAGCGCGATCCCGTCGAGGATGTCGTGCTCGGAGATCACCAGTTCGTCGGGACCACCGCGCGTGGCGAACTGCTCGGCCAGCACCTGCACGATCACCGAGCCGCCACCGATCACGTCGACCCGGCCGGGGTGGATCACCGGGTTCGCGGCGCGGGTCGCGTGGTCGGCCGTGAGGAGCGACTGCGCGACGCGGTCGATGTCGGCGTGGGAGAGCTTCGAAAGGTGGGTGCGCTCGGAGTCGTACTCCGACAGGCCCTGCGCCACGGCGGTCAGGGTCGTGACCGTCCCGGCGACGCCGATCCACGTCTTGGCGGTGGACACGTCCACCACGTCGAAGGCCTCGGTGAGGACCTTGGCGGCCAGCTCACGGGCTTCGGCGATTTCGGCCGCGGTCGGCGGGTCGGACTTCAGCGCGCGTTCGGTGATGCGCACGCAGCCGATGTCGACCGACTTGGCCGCGATGACCTCGGCCTGGCGGCCGTCCCAGGTGCCGACCACGAGCTCGGTCGAGCCGCCGCCGACGTCGACCACCACGAAGGGGCCGTCGTCGGGGTCCTGCTCGCCGACCGCGCCGGTGAAGGACAGGCGCGCCTCTTCGTCCCCGCTGATGACTTCGGCCTCGGTGCCGAGCACCTCGCGCGTCATCGCGAAGAACTCGTCGCGGTTGCTCGCGTCGCGGGTCGCGGACGTCGCGACCATGCGGACCTTTTCGACGCCCTTGCGGCGCGCGGCGATCGTGTAGTCGGCCAGCGCCTTGCGGGTGCGCTCGAGCGCCTCGGGGGCCAGCTTGCCGGTGGCGTCCACGCCCTGGCCGAGGCGGACGATCCGCATCTCGCGGTGCAGGTCGCGCAGGTCGACCGTCCCGTCGTGGCGGGGCGTCAGCTCGGCGACGAGCAGGCGGATGGAGTTGGTCCCACAGTCGATCGCGGCAACACGAGGCATGCCCCGAGCTTAGACAATGCGATCAGGGCGTCTTGGTACCGCTGGCGTCCGATGACGTCACCGTCGTGGTCGTCGTGGTCGTCGTCGGCGACGAGCAGGTCGAAGGTGGAGCCGGGGTCGTGGTGGTCGGACTCGTGCTCGAAGTCGGGTGCGTCTCCGTCACCGTGACCGTCGGGCAGGCCGGCAGCTTCGTGCTCGTCGTCGGCGACGAGGACGAGCCCGAATTGCTCGGCGGCAGCGAACTCGACGACGGCGGCGGCGTCACCGAACCGGGCGGCGTCGACGGCACCGGAGGCGGCGGTACGGACGCGGGCGGCGGAGCGGCACCGGCGTTCGGGGCGCCGATGGGCACCTTGCTGTCCGGCGTCGGCAGCACACCGGTGCGGTACGCCTCGGCCCAGATCAGCACGGTGTTCACGTAGGTGTCCGAGTTGTTGTAGCGGAACACGGCCGCGCGCAGCTGGTCCGGTTTGGACAGGTCGAGCCCGCCGGAGCACAGGTACCGGCGGCCCGTGCCCAGCGCGGCGTCGAAAGATGTTGTTCGGGTTGGACTCGCCGTCGCCGTTGCCGTCGGAGGCGTAGCCCTTCCACGTCGACGGGATGAACTGCGTCGGGCCGACGGCGCGGTCCCACACCGTGTCGCCGTCGAATTTGCCGCCGTCGGTGTCCGGGATGGCGGCGAACGGCCCGGCGCCGTTGAGCTGCGGGCCGAGGATCGGTTCGAGGGTGTTGCCCTTCGCGTCGACGTAACCGCCGCGTGCGTGATTGGACTCGATGCGGCCGATACTCGCGATCAAAGCCCAGTCGATGTGGCAGCCGGGCTGTTCGGCGATGAGGATGTCGGCGGCGTTGCGGTACGCGGCGAGCGCGGTGACCGGGATACCGAGCGGTCCCTCGGGGAGTTCGTCCGCGGGGAGCGGGAGCGGGGTCGGCGCGTTCGGCAGGCTGCCGTCGACGCCGATCTGCTGGACGAGCGGGTTCTTCGGGTCGTAGCCGCCGACGAGGGCGACGGTGCCGGACTGGACCGTGCTCGCCGTCGCGGCCCAGCTGCCGGCACCGACGACCGCGGCACAGGCCGGGACGATGGCGAGGACACCTCCGGCCACCGCGGCGATCGTGCGGTGCCGGAGACAGAGTCTCCTGACATGACCTGTCACCGCGCCTGGCACGTGCCTCACGCGCATAACTCAGAACCCTCCCGGCGGATCACGACTCGGCGACCCGGTACTCACTCACCCCGACACCCCCACACCTGGTGCCCAGCCTGCCGCATGCGGTGACCGGTTTCACCCCATAGGGGAAGACCAGTTGGTCGACATCCGGTGAATTAACCCACCTGGAGGAACTATCTGTACACCGCGGGCCGGTGTTACCCCTGGCAGTCGCCGGACGGCCAGCCGTTCGCCTTGAGCAAAGCGAGCGTTTCGTCGCCGAACGGGTTCACGCCGGGGCCGACGGCCAGCGTGTGCGCCAGGTGGACGTGCAGGCATTTGACGCGGCCGGGCATCCCGCCCGCGCTGACCTCGTGGCCGAGCGAGTCGATGGCGTCGCGTTCGGCGAGGTAGCTCTCGTGGGTCCGCTGGTAGGCGGCCGCCAGCTCGGGGTCCTCCGCGAGCCGGTCGGTCATCTCCTTCATCAGCCCGGACGCCTCGAGCGTGCCGACCATGGAAGTCAGCTTCGGGCAGGTCAAGTAGTAGAGCGTGGGGAACGGCGTGCCGTCGTCGAGACGGGGGCTCGTCTGCACGACCGACGGGTGGCCGCTCGGGCAGCGCGCGGCGACGGCGCGCAGCGCACGGGGGGCCCGGCCGAGCTGTTCCGCGATGATCTCGCGGTCGGCGTCGGTCACAGGCTCGTATGAAGACTTTTCCGTGCTGTTCACACCCATAAGGCTAAAGGGCGCACTTCAGCCGCCCGCGACCTGATCCCACAGCTTCTCGTACCAGGAGCCCGCGGGCACCGGCTGCTGACCTTGAGGCTGCCCCTGCTCGGGCGCCTTGTCTTCGGGAAGCTGCACGATGTACGGCGTCTCGCCGGGCTTCACGAAACCGAATCGCTTACGCGCCTCCGCCTCGATCTGCGCCGGATCGCTCAGCTCGGCCTTGCGGCCTTCCAGCTGGGTGACGCTCCGCTGCAGTTCGGACTGCAGCTGCTGCTGCTCGGTGACCTCGGACTTCTGGCTGAGGTACGTGCGCAGCGGGACGGCGATGGTGAACGCGAGCGCGCACACCACGATCGCCACCACCGCGGCCCGGCGGGTGGTGGACATGCCGAGCACCTTCGCGGCGCCCGATGCCCGTTTCGCCGCCAGGCTGCGGCGCAGCCGGGTTCGGGCGCGGACCTCCGTCGTCGTCGTGCGACGGGCGCTCTCAGGTCGGCGGCCCCTGCTGGAGCCGCCGCCGTCCGCGCGCCCGTTACGACGGGTCCGCGCCCTCCCCCGGTCCGCCATGGTTCGTTATCCCTCGGTGCTGAACCGCGGGAACGCGAGGTCGCCGGCGTAGCGCGCCGCGTCGGCGAGGGTCTCCTCGATGCGGAGCAGCTGGTTGTACTTGGCGATCCGCTCGCCGCGCGCCGGGGCGCCGGTCTTGATCTGGCCGACACCGGTCGCGACGGCGAGGTCGGCGATGAAGGTGTCCTCGGTCTCGCCGGACCGGTGGCTCATCATCGACTTGTAGCCGTACGAGGTGGCCAGCGAGATCGCGTCGAGGGTCTCCGACAGGGTGCCGATCTGGTTGACCTTCACCAGCAGCGCGTTGGCGGCGCGGCGGGTGATGCCCTCTTCGAGGCGGTCCGGGTTGGTGACGAACAGGTCGTCGCCGACCAGCTGGACCTTCTCGCCGAGCTCGGTGGTCAGCTGGACCCAGCCGTCCCAGTCGTCCTCGCTCAGCGGGTCCTCGATGGACACGAGCGGGTAGTCGCGGACGAGCTCGCCGTAGTAGGCCGACATCTGCTCGGCGCTCTTCTTCGCGCCTTCGAAGGTGTACGCGCCGTCGGAGAAGAACTCCGTCGCGGCGACGTCGAGCGCGAGCGCGACGTCGCGGCCCGGGGCGTATCCGGCCTTCTCGATCGCCTGAAGGATCAGGTCGAGCGCCTCGCGGTTGTTCTTCAGGCTGGGCGCGAAGCCGCCTTCGTCGCCGAGGCCGGTGGCCAGGCCGCGGCCCTTCAGGACCGACTTCAGCGAGTGGTAGACCTCGGTGCCCCAGCGCAGGGCCTCGCGGAACGATTCGGCGCCGATCGGCGCGATCATGAATTCCTGGATGTCGACATCGGTGTCGGCGTGCGCGCCACCGTTGAGGATGTTCAGCATCGGCACCGGCAGCACGTGCGCGTTCGGCCCGCCGAGGTAGCGGAACAGCTCCAGCTCGGCCGACTCCGCGGCGGCCTTCGCGACGGCGAGCGAAACACCGAGGATGGCGTTCGCGCCGAGGCGGGACTTCGCCGGCGTGCCGTCGAGGTCGACCAGCTTCTGGTCGACGATGCGCTGGTCGACGGCGTCGGTGCCGACCAGGTCCGGGCCGATCTCGTCCAGGACGGCCGCGACCGCGCGCTCGACACCCTTGCCGTTGTACCGGCCGGTGTCGCCGTCACGCAGCTCGACGGCTTCGTGTTCGCCGGTGGACGCACCCGAGGGGACCGCGGCCCGCGCCAGCGTGCCGTCGTCGAGAGCCACCTCCACTTCGACCGTCGGGTTGCCTCGCGAGTCCAGAATCTCGCGAGCGCCTACCTGCTCGATGAGCGCCACGCCATGCTCCTCATGTGGGTTGTGCCTGCGGTGACCGGGCCCAGCCTAGCCGTCACCGCAGTTCACCCGTTGGAGGCACGCGCCACAGCAGCCGCCGACCGGGCTTTCCGACCTTCCTCCCCACCGCCACCCTCGACGGAGGAGCTTCGCTCCGCAGTACCTACTCCGTGACCGGTTCGTCCGCCCGGACTTCCTTCCAGCCCGACGGAAGCTCGACGGTGTCGGAGAACTGCTGCCAGAAGGTCCAGCTGTTGCCACCGATGTCGGAGACGGTGAACACGCGGGCGCCGTAGGGCTGATCCTGGGGCGCGTCGATGTCGGCGTCGTCGCCGAGCGCGGCGCGGACGCGCTCGTACTGCGCGTCGACGTCGGGGACGTACACGATGTTCAGCTGCCCGACCGGGCCGTCGACGCCTTTCGCCTGCCAGTACTCGGGGCCGACCCCGGCCAGCTGGATCTTGGCCGGGCCGGCGCACAGAGTGGCCTGGAACACCTCTCCGGAGGCGTCGGCGAAGCGCACTTCCTCGGTGAACCCGAACACTCTGACCAGCCACGCGACCGCCTCGGTGGCATCGACGTAGTAGAGGTACGGCGCCAGACCGAGGTAGCCGGGCTCGCATTCTTCGGCACTGCTCATGGCAGGACAGTCCACCATGACCGTTTCAGCTCCTCGTGAACGACCCTGCCCAGGGGTATCGTGGAGCGGACCATGATGGATGCCGAACCCGCCCCAGAACCCGGTGAGGACTCGTCCGGAGAGTCCCGGTTCCGCGCCTTCCGGCAGGCGGAAGCGCTGGTCGAAAGCCGCAGGCCGCTCGACGCCCTCAAGGCCCTCGAGCCCTTGCTGGAGGACGAAACCGACAAACCGAGTGTTCAGTTGCTGGCGGGTCGCGCCTACTTCCACTCCGCACAGTTGCGGCGGGCAGAACGCGCCTTCACCCGGGTGTTGGAGCTGGACCCCACCGATCATTACGCGCGGTTCGTGCTCGGGCGGACCCTCCAGCGCCTCGGCCGGTTGACCGAGGCGCTCGCGCAGATGCGGATAGCGTCGGCGATGCACCCGATCCCGGAGTATCTGGAAGCGATCAGCGAGGTCAGCGCGCGGATCGCGTTGCGCGACTGACCCGGCGGCGGGAGCAAGGGACCTTTGCTCTCACTTCGACCTGGCCCGCAGGTGGGCCCGCTCCCCCTGCTTGCCGAACAGCACCAGCAGCTCCACCGGCCCCGGCCCCGCGCTGCCGAACCAATGCGGCACCCGCGTGTCGAACTCCGCGGCCTCGCCGGGCCCCATCGTGAAGTCGCGGTCGCCGAGCAGCGCCCGCAGCCGTCCACTGAGGACGTACATCCACTCGTAGCCCTCGTGTGTGCGCTGCACGGGCTCGATGTCCTCGACCGGGATCAGCAGTTTGAACGCCTGCGGCTGGCCGGGTTGCGCGGTCAGCGCCCAGGCGGTGAACCTGCCGAATTTCTGCGGTTTCATCCGGACCCGCGGGTCGGCGGGTTCGGGTTCGCCGACCAGTTCGTCGAGCGGTACCTGATGGGCCGCCGACAATGTGAGCAACAGCTCCAGCGTGGCCTTCCGGGTGCCCGATTCGAGCCGCGAGAGCGTACTGGCGGAGATCCCCGTCGCCTCCGAGAGCGCGGAGAGGGTGGTGCCGCGTTCCTTGCGGAGCTGCTTGAGTTTCGGGCCGACCTCGGCGAGCCGCCGTTCGATGTCCTGCATGCCTCTAGTTTGCCAAATCGGCAATGAACTTTGCCAATCCTCGCGAAGATCCGGATGCTCGGCACCATGAACAACGAATTCGACGTGGTGATCATCGGTGGTGGCGTCGCGGGTCTCAGCGCGGCCTTGGTACTGGGCAGGGCACGGCGCCGGGTCGTCGTGATCGACGGCGGCACCCCGCGCAACGCGCCCGCCGCGCACGCGCACGGCTTCCTGACCAGGGACGGCATTCCACCCAAGGAACTACTGGAGATAGGCCGTGACGAGGTCCGTGCCTACGGCGTCGAGATCGTCGACGACGTCGTCCACCGGCTACGCCACGACAAGGCGGTGGAGCTGGCGAGCGGCCGGGTCATCCGCGGTCGCCGGATCGTGGTGACCACCGGGCTGGCCGACGAACTGCCGGACGTCCCCGGCGTCGCGGAGCGGTTCGGCGCCGACGTGCTGCACTGCCCGTACTGCCACGGCTGGGAGGTGCGCGATCAGCGTTTCGGCGTGCTCGCCACCTCGGAGAAGTCGGTCCACCAGGCGCTGATCGTCTGGCAGTGGAGCAAGGACCTGACCTTCTTCACGCATACGCAGCAGCTCTCGGCCGAAGACCGGGCGAAGCTGACCGGGCTGGGCATCCGGATCGTCGACGGGAAGGTGTCCGAGCTCGCCGTCGAAGACGACCGGCTGACCGGTGTCCGGCTCGTCGACGGGGAATTCGTCGAACGCGATGTCGTTTTCGTCGGCCCGAAGTTCGTCCCGCACGACCGGCTGCTCGCCCAGATCGGCTGCGCGCGCACCGAAAGCGGCTCGATCGCGGTGGACGCGCAGGGCCGCACGAACGTGGACGGCGTCTGGGCGGCGGGGAACGTCGTCGATCCGATGGCGCAGCTGGTCGTCGCGGCGGGCGACGCCTACCGGATGGCGTCGGCGCTCAACTTCGACCTGGTGCTCGAGGATCAGGGCGCGACGCTGGCGTCCGCGTAGGTATCGGCCGCGCTGAAGACCTCTTGGACGTAGGGCACCGCCGGGTTGAACACCCGCATCGCCTTCCACCAGCCGTCCGGGGTGGCGACGTCGTCACCGGCGGCGCACAGGTAGCGGGCGGTGGCGAAGGCGGCGTCGTCGGGGTCCTTCGGATCCGGTTGCTTGCCGTCGCTCCTGGCCCGGGCGGAGTGCTTGGCCCAGACGTCGGCCGGGAGCGTGATCGGGCCGGGCCTGCCCTGCGCCGTTTCGACGTGGGAGATCCCGGCGAGGGTCGCCCACGAGAGGTGGCAGCCCGGCTTCTGCCGGCGGAGCCACATCTCGGCCCGGCCGTAGGCGGACAGGTCGGCGACGGAAAGCCGCGTCTTCGCCGCCACCCGGTTCGCCCAGGTCTCCAGTTCGGCCGCGTCGGAAACGGTGGGCCGGTCGGGCGGCGCGGCGAGCCCCGCACGCGGTGTCGCCGCCCCCGGCTGGGGCTTCTGGTCGGGAACCGTGAGCGCGGGCTGGGGCTGAGCCGGCGGAGGCGGCTCCTCGCCTCCTGGCCGGTTCACCCCGACGGTCATGATCAGCACCACGCCCGTGAGCACGAGCCCACCCGCGAAAGCGAGCCTGGGCACGTATGGCGGCAGAGGGCGGGCAGCATGCTCCGAGGCTTCGGTGCTCTGGGCGGTTTCGGCCACCCGGTCAGGTTACTTCGCCACACTTCCGGGCGATGCCCCAATCGGCTTACGAACCCGACTGACGGTAGAACGGATCGGCGACCGGCGCCCCTTGACCTCCAGATAAGTGGAGGTATGACACTGCTTTCCATGTTCAGTGAAGCGGAACTCGACTACCTCGCCACCCAGGGACTCGGGCGGCTCGCCACGGCGCAGCCGGACGGCACGCTGCAGGTCAGCCCCGTCGGTTACGCCTACAACACCGAGACCAAGACGATCGACATCACCGGCTACGAACTGGCGAAGAGCAAGAAGTTCCGGAACGTGGCCGCGAACGGGCAGGCCGCGTTCGTGGTGGACGACATGCCTTCACAGGATCCGCCGAGGATCCGCTGCCTCGAGATCCGCGGCCGGGCCGAGGCGCTGACCGGCGCCCGCACCCCCGACGGCCATCTCGACGGCGCGGTGATCCGGATCCACCCGTCGCGGATCATCAGCCTCGGTGTCGACGACCCGGACCACGACCCGCTCGATCTCGTTCCGCACAACCGAAACGTCTGACCGGGGAAGCGAAAGGGTCGTTCCTGACGAAAACGTCGGGAACGACCCTTTCAGCGACGGGCACCGTAGACCGCGTAGGCCCCCGAACCGGCCACGGCGAACACCACGGCGGTCCACGTGGCTTCGGCGACCCCGGCGGGCTGGAAGGGCCAAGTGATCACCAGCTGCGCGCTCTCCGTACTCGACGTGGTGGCCCAGACCACGAACGCGACCGCGAACCCGGCCAGCGGCAGCGTCCACCCGAAGGCCCCGCCGAACAGCACCGCGGCGATCCCGGCGAGCCCGAGCAAGCCGCTCGCGTTCCGCACGATGATCTCCACCGGGACCCGGTCCGCCTCCCACAGCCGCGGCAGCAGCACGGCACCGGCGCCGAGGCCGCCGATCAGCAGGAGATGCAGGAGGCGGCGAGGCGCCCAGCGGATCGCGGCGGTCCGGTCGAGGTCGACGTCCTGCCCGCCGAGGCCGATGGCGGTCACCGCGATCGCGACCAGGAGCGCCAGGGAAACCGGGATCTCCGACCAGCGGTCCCGCGCAAAAAACCAGATCACCGCCATACTCACCACCAGCGCCGCGAACGACGCGGGCATGGCACGTGAGCGCGCGTACAGCACCGCCCACCTCATCGGGCCCCACCGAGAAGGATGTCGAGCTGGTTGCCCTGGCAGGTCAGCCCCGCCTTCCGCTGCGCGATGATCCGCTCTCGCTGCACATCGGGCGGAAGGGCACGGAAGGTCTCCCAATCGCGGAGGACCTCGTTCTTCGTCTCTTCGCTCAGCCACGAGCCGCTGAGCATTTGCCATTCACCGAGGAACCAGCTCGACGTGATCGACCTCGCGGTGAGTTCGTCCATGAACGACCTGTCGCCACCGTGGAGGGTGTAACAGGACGGCGTCCCGGCGCCGGCGACCAGCGTCCGCGTCATGTCGTCCGAATTCAGGACCGAACGGACGGACCAATCCACCAGGTCCACGTAGACGGTGTCGGCGGCGCGCGGCGGCATCTCGTCGTAGTCCAGCCACCGGTTCAAAGCCGCGACCCTGACCGGCGCGTCCGGCAGTGTTCCCAAGAGCCGCAACGCTTCTTTGCCAGGTCCGGCGATACGGGCGAGGTCGCGTTCGAGCATGCGAGGAACGCAGACCGGGCCGTCGCAGATCATCGCCGTCGCGCGAGGGTCGACGGTCTCGGCCTCGGCGTAGGTCGAGGGCAGGATGGGCAGCGCGACCGCGACCGCCACCATCGCGGGAACGACGGAGAGCGCCTTCGAGCGCTTGGAGCGGGCCGCCAGCAAGAGGAATCCGGTCGCGGCCAGCCCGGCGAGCCAGACCCCCTGGCCGAGATCCACCCGGCTCGCGGTGGTGATGAACGGATCGTTGGTGACGTCCATCGCGGGAGAGAGCGAAGAGGCCCATGCCGGAACAGCGCCCACGAGCACGCTGCCCTGCGACCCGCCGATCTGCATCACGAGGATGATCACGAAAGCGGCGACGGCCACCGCGGGCGCGGTCAGCGGATGCGGCAGCAACCGGCCGATCCCCAACCCGATCCAGGCTCCCGCGAGCATCGCGAGCCCGCCGACCACGACGATCGGCAGCCAGCCGAAGGTGAAGAACGCACCGCTGAAGATCACTTGCACGGCGCCGACGGCGAAGATCAGCAGATAGCCCAGCACCAGCAGGCCGCCCAGCGCGCCGGCGAGCTTCGCGGCGCGGTGCCAGCCGGGCCGCGGCATCGTGGTGAGGAGCTCGGCCATCCCGGACCGGCTGTCCCGCATGCCCTGGATGACCCCGGCACCGATCGCGATCGGCACCAGGAAGACCAGCAGGAACCGGCTCCACCTCGCGGCGGGCACCCAGTTCTCGTCCCAGGCGAGCGGCGCCTTCGACCACGGACCGCTGAACGAATACAGGAAGCCGAACGCGACGACGAGGATCGCGAGCGTTGCCCAAGGGGCGATGGAACGGCGGAGTTCGGTCCGCAGGACGCGCGTGTTCACCAGTTCCCCTTCCCCGGCTCGTGCCCCAGCAGCGCCGAGTAGCCGCGCTCGATCGGGCTGTCGCCGACGTACTCCTCGCTCCCGGCCGCGGCCAGCTCGTCCGGCGTGCCCTGGAAGACGAGTTTCCCGTTTTCGAACAGGACGACGTCGGTGCAGGCCGTCGCGACGTCCTCGACGAGATGCGTCGAGACGACGACGCAGGCGTCACGGCCGATCTCCTGGAGGAGGTCCCGGAATCGCACGCGTTGTGCCGGGTCGAGCCCGGCGGTCGGCTCGTCGAGCAGGAGGACGTCCGGATCGTTCACGATCGCCTGCGCGATCCCGACCCGCCGCACCATGCCGCCGGACAGCGTCTTCATCCGGTCGTCGGCCCGGTCGGCGAGGCCGACCCGTTCGATCGACCGCTGCACCGCGGCCGGGATGTCCTCTTTGGACATCTCCTTCAGCCAGGCGATGTATTCGACGAACTCGCGGACGGTGAACCGCTTGTAGAAACCGAAGTTCTGCGGCAGATAACCGATCCGGCGGCGCAGGCGGCGCTGATCGGTGAACCCCCCGACGGATTCACCGAGCAGCGCCAGCCCTCCCTCCGCCGGCCGGAGCACCGTCGCCAGTGCCCGGATCAGCGTGGTCTTCCCCGCCCCGTTGGGGCCGAGCAGACCGTGCACCCCCGTGCCCAGTTCCAGGTCGAGCCCGTTCACGGCGAACTTGCGTTTGCCGACCCGGACCTTCAGCCCCTCCGCCTTGATCTGCCACGCGTAGGTCGTCGGTGCGACCTCCGCGGCCCCGACAGCACGCATCATGTTCTCCCCTTCGTTCATCGTTCGGATCCGGTGAGCAGGCCGAAGACGCTCTGCCGGAGCACCACCACGACCGCGGTCAGCGCGAAGATCGCGCCCCACACCGGGAGCAACCGGGGTTCGAGCGCGGTGGCGCGCCCTTGCGAAGCCACCGCGGGCGCCAGGATCACCGCCATCCAGACCCCGGTGAGGACGTAGGCCGCCCGCGTCACTCCGATCACACCGCCGAGCGCGAGCGTCCCGGTGGTGAAGGCCAGGCTCGGCAGGAGACCGAGCCCGAATCCGCCGCCGGCGAGCCAGCTCGAAAGACCCTGGATCGGCAAGACGACCGCGAGGACCGCCGTCGTCCGGCGCAGCAGCAGGTAGAGCCCGGCCCTCGGCGTCGAAGTGACCAGTTCGTATGCGGGATCGAGCCCCTTCGCCCACGACACCGCGACCCCGAGCACCGGCAGCACCGGTGAGAAGAGCTGGACGAACGAGTAGCCCTTCGACTCGGTGAACCCGAGAGAGTCCAGCAGGAAGCCCAGTGCCGGGATCAGGACGATCATCACCAGCCACGGCAGCATCACCGGCGTCACCCAGGTGTGCAGCCGTCCGGCCCACCGCCTCCGCATCGGGCTCGGGCCCGCTTCGGCGAGCTTCGGCCCCAGCCCCGCCCAGACGTCGTCCACCAGCGCGGACACCGTCGGAAGGCTGAGCGCGGACAGTGCGCTCCGGCATTCCGCGCACTTTTCGAGATGGGCTTCGACCGCCCAGACCTCGTCACCGGCCAAGCCGTCGTCCCCGCGGACGTAACCGGCGAGGAGCTGTTCGGACACGTGTTCCTTGTTCACGACAGCGCCTCCCGCATCGCGATCCGAGCCCGCCTGGCGCGGGTTTTGACGGTTCCTTCCGGCAGGCCGAGCAGGACCGCGGTCTCCCGGACGGTCAGCCCGTCGAGCACCATCGCCTGCAGGACCTGACGGAGTTCGGGAGCGAGGCGGCGCAACGCGTCGCCGACGTGGTCGCCGACCGCACCGGCCAGCGCCTCGTCCTCGGCGGCGGGCGCGACGGTGGTTTCCGCGACCGCCAGCGGCTGCGCGTGCCGCGCGCGGCGGCGGAAGGCGTCGACCAGCCGGCGCGCGGCGATCGTCCACAGCCAGCCCACGGCGCTCCCGCCGACGGCGGAACCGGCGAACGCGCCCGCCGCGCGCCAGACCGCGAGGTAGGTCTCCTGCATCACCTCGGCGACGATCTGTTCGTCGGCGCAGCGACGGCGCAGGCGCACGGCCAGCCACGGCGACGTGCGGCGGTAGAGCTCCTCGAACGCCGCGCGGTCACCTTTGGCCGTGCGGCGGACGAGCTGCTCTTCGTCCGGTTCCGTTCCTTTCACATCCGGCAAGACGCCGAGATCGCCGAAACGGTTCTCACCCGATTGTGTCCTGTGTCACAGCACCTCTGTGGAGGCCCCGTCCGGCGCTGCCATGTCGCGAAAGCCACTTTCGGGACGTCAGACGTCGCGAAAGTGGCTTTCGCGACACACTCTGCCGGATGTGAGCGACGGCCCGCACTCCTCAGGGACCCGGCCAGAACTTGCGCCAGCCGTCGGCCTCGAGCGTCGTCGGTTCCAGGCCGGCATCGCGCGCGGCCTGCTCGGCGTCCCGGATGTCGCGGGCGAACCGCTTCGCGACGGCACGGAGCTCGCCTTCGGGATCGATCCCCGCACGGCGCGCGGTCGCGGCCACCCGGAACAGCTGGGCGGCCGCTTCGGAACCGCCGGGGAACAGATCGAGCGGGATCCCGGCCCGGCCGCTGCGCTGGCCGAGCTTCCCGGCGAGGGCCACGGCGGGCTGGCCGAGCGCGACACCGTCCACAATGGACTGACGGCTCTTCTCGGCCTGCTTCAGTTCTTCCCATTTGAGGTTCTGGTCGCTGACGGTCTCGACCCGGGGAGCGTCGGCGAAGACATGCGGATGACGTCCGACGAGTTTCGCGACCAGTTCGGAAGCGACCTCGTCGATCCCGAACGGATCGTCCGCGTCCTCGGCCGCGACGCGCGCGTGGAACAGCACCTGGAGCAGGACGTCACCGAGTTCCTCGCGCAAGGCGACACGGTCGCCCTCTTCGATCGCGTCGAGCAGCTCGTAGGTCTCCTCGACCAGGTATTGACGCAGCGACTCGTGCGTCTGGACGGCGTCCCACGGGCAGCCACCCGGCGAGCGGAGCCGGTCCATCACCTCGGCGGCCTCGACCAGCGGCGGCACGGGCGCTTCGATCACCCGCGCTCCGGCCCTGATCAGCGCCGCGGCCTTCGGTTCCCTTCGCGAACCGGCGATGAGCACGAGGTCTCGCGCCTGTGCCTCGCCGAGCCCGGGCACCCCGAACACCTCGGGATCGACATCGGAAGCCGCGTACACGGCACCGCTGCTCCGCAGGATCGTGAGTGCCGCGGCGGGCAGTGTCGCACCGCGGGCGATCACGACGACGGCAGCGGTCACGGGTTTTGCGGGGCGGCACCGTGCACAGGCAGCACGATGCCCTTCTTCGAAGCTTCGTTGGGCGCGAGGTCCATCTCGACAACATCCCACACGCCGTAGCGCGGGTTCACCTTGAGGTCGACCTGGCCGAGGTACGACTGGAGGAGCCGGACACCGACCTTGGCCAGCTGCTGAGGGGTGGGCCGGGCGGCCTGATCCGACGCGACGGGCTTGTCCGCGGTCCGCTCACGCATCACGACGACGACCCAGAGCGGCTGCTGCGGTGTCGGCTGGAAGGCGGCGACGGTGTTGGGTTCGAGACCGAACAGGACGGTGGCCGCGGTCGCGGGCGACTGCATGGCGGGCAGCTTCTGGCCGGTGCCCGCCTGCGTGTCGGACGTCTGCTGGTCCTGCGCGATCAGCTCGGCGGCCGCGTTCGGCGAGGCGGCGAAGCGGCGGGCCTTCTCGATCGCCTGCTCGCGCAGCCGGTCCGAGTCGGCGCCGGTGGCGTCGGTCGAGGAGACCGAGCTGAAATCGAACGTGACGGTGAGCTTGTCCAGGTACTTCATCGCGAGCTGGGTCTGCAGCGCCGCGTCGACCAGTGCCTCACGGTGGTCCCGCACCCGCGCCACGAGCTGCTCGACGCTGAGCTCGGGGTCGTCCTGCGGGTTGGCCTCCATCGGCTTCGCCAGCGGATCGTTCTGCAACGCGTTCACCACGAGGGATTCGTCGACCCCGATGCCTTCCCGCTGGGCGGCACGCTTGGTGAGGTCGTGCAGGATCTCCTGGCGGACGATCTCGCGGCCGACGAGGTCGAGCTTGTGCTCCTTGGCGAGCTGCTGCCCGTACGGGTGCTCACGAACGGCCTTGTCGATCAGCTGCTGCACGCGATCCACCGAAACGGTCCTGCCGTCGACGATCACCGCCGCACCGACCTGCCCGGGTCCGGCGTTGCATCCGGCGAGAAGGAGAGAACCGGCAAGAACCCCGACCAGCGCGCGACGGCGCCCCATGATCCGCATCACAGGGCCTACCCTCTCATACCGGCCCCGGCGAGAGAACCAGGTCGTAAGTCGCGATTCGGGCTCGGCCCCGCACGCGAGTTCCGCTTCCCATCACGCGAGTTACGTCTCCGATCACGCGAGTTCCGCCTTCCCGCACGCGAGTCACGGCTCCGATCACGCGACGGGTGCCGGCGACTTCATCAGATTCGTCAGGAGCTTCGCGCACCAGTCCAGCAGTTCCTCATCTCGCAACGCGGGGGCGCCCATCCGCCCGCCCGCCGGGCCCTCCGTCGGCTTCGGCACGGAGACCGTGTTCGTCACCGCCTTGTAGAGAGCCTTGGGGTACAAGCGCTTCAGCCGCACCATCTGCGAATCCGCCAGCGGCAGCGGCGCGAACCGGATCGACGTGCCCTGTGCGGAGACCTCGGTGACCCCGGCCGCGCGGCAGGTGTGCCGGAACGTGGCGACCGCGAGCAGCCTCCGCACCGGGGCGGGCGGCTGGCCGTAGCGGTCGACCAGTTCCTCGCGGACGGCATCGAGCCCGGCCTGGTCGGGAGCGGCCGCGATCTTGCGGTACGCCTCCAGCCGCAACCGCTCGCCCGGCACGTAGTCGTGGGGGATGTGCGCGTCCACCGGAAGGTCGACGCGGACGTCGGCGAGTTCTTCTTCCTCCGGCATGTCCGCGCCCGCGTGACGGCGGAACGCGTCGACCGCTTCGCCGACGAGCCGCACGTACAGATCGAAACCGACGCCCGCGATGTGCCCGGACTGCTCCGCGCCCAGGATGTTGCCCGCGCCGCGGATCTCCAGGTCCTTCATCGCGACGGCCATGCCCGCGCCGAGTTCGGTGTTCTGCGCGATGGTCGCCAGCCGGTCGTGCGCCGTCTCGGTGAGCGGGGCCTCCGGCGGGTACAGGAAGTACGCGTACCCGCGCTCACGCCCGCGCCCGACCCGGCCGCGCAGCTGGTGCAGCTGCGCGAGGCCCAGCAGGTCACCTCGTTCCACCAGCAGGGTGTTGGCGTTCGAGATGTCCAGCCCGGTCTCGACGATCGTGGTGCAGACGAGCACGTCGTACTCGTTCTCCCAGAAACCCTGGATGATCTTTTCGAGTTTGTCCTCGTTCATCTGCCCGTGCGCGGTGACGACGCGCGCCTCCGGCACCAATTCGCGAATGCGCTTCGCGGCCTTCTCGATCGAGGAAACCCTGTTGTGTACGTAGAAGACCTGGCCGTCGCGCAGCAGTTCGCGCCGGATCGCGGCGCCGACCTGCTTGTCGTCGTACGCGCCGACGTAGGTCAGGATCGGGTGCCTGTCCTCGGGCGGGGTCAGGATCGTGGACATCTCACGGATCCCGGCGAGCGACATCTCCAGCGTCCGCGGGATCGGCGTCGCCGACATGGTCAGCACGTCGACGTGCGTCCGCAGCGCCTTGATGTGCTCCTTGTGCTCGACGCCGAACCGCTGTTCCTCGTCGACGATCACCAGGCCGAGGTCCTTGTACCGGATCCCGGTCTGCAGCAGGCGGTGGGTGCCGATCACGATGTCGACATCGCCGGAAGCGAGCTGTTCGAGGATCGCGTCCGACTCGGGCTTCGAGGTGAACCGCGAAAGCCCCTTGATCTTCACCGGGAACGAACTCATCCGTTCGGTGAAGGTGTTGAGGTGCTGCTGAGCGAGCAGCGTCGTGGGCACCAGCACCGCGACCTGCTTGCCGTCCTGCACCGCCTTGAACGCCGCGCGCACCGCGATCTCGGTCTTGCCGTAGCCGACGTCACCGCAGATGACGCGGTCCATCGGGACGCCGCGTTCCATATCGGCCTTGACCTCGTCGATCGCGGCGAGCTGGTCGTTGGTCTCGGTGAACGGGAAGGCGTCCTCGAGTTCGCCCTGCCACGGGGTGTCCTGCGCGAACGCGTGCCCGGGGGCGGCCTGCCGCGCGGCGTAGAGCTGCACGAGTTCGGCGGCGATCTCCTTGACCGCCTTCTTCGCCTTGGCCTTGGTGTTCTTCCAGTCCGATCCGCCGAGTTTGTTCAGCGTCGGCAGCTCGCCACCGACGTAGCGGGAGACCTCGTCGAGCTGGTCGGTCGGGACGAACAGCCGGTCCCCCGGATGCCCGCGTTTGGAGGAGGCGTACTCCAGCAGCAGGTACTCGCGGGTCGCGCCGGCGACGGTGCGCTGCACCATCTCCACGAACCGGCCGATGCCGTGCTGGTCGTGGACGACGTAGTCGCCCGCCTTGAGGGCGAGCGGATCGACGGCGTTGCGGCGCCGCGACGGCATCTTGGTGCTGAAGTCCTTTGTGGACGTCCCCGCGCCGGAGCCCCGGCCGGTGAGATCCGATTCGGACAGCACGACCAGCGCCCGCTCCGGCGACACGAAGCCGTCCGAAAGACCGCCGCACGTCACCGTCACGACGCCCGGCGTGAGCGGACCGGTGATGCCTTCCGCGAGCGACGCGGGCACGTCCCCCGCCGACAGCTGCTCGACGGCGCGGGCCGCCGTGCCGTGCCCGGCGACGACGAGCACCGCCGTCCCGCCCGCTGCCGTGTGCGCGCGCAGATCCGTCGTCGCGCGCTCGACCTCGCCGCGGTAGTTCGGCGCGGCCTCGATCGAGACGCGGTAGACGTCGGGATCGTCACTGGCCAGCTGCGTCAGCGTCCACCAAGGGCGCTTCGTCTCCTGAGCGTGCTTCGCGATCCCCGCGAGGTCCCGGTACGCGGACGCGCCGAGGTCGATCGGCGCCTGACCACCCGCGGCGGCCGTGGTCCACGACGCTTCGAGGAACTCCTGCCCGGTCCGGACCAGGTCGGCCGCGCGGGCGCGGATCTTCTCCGGATCGGCCAGCAGCACGTGCGTGCCCTGGGGCATCGCGTCGGTCAGCAGCTCCAGCTCGCCCTCGCACAGCACCGGGATGAGCGCCTCCATCCCCTCGACGGGGACACCGCCGGAGAGCTTGGTGAGCATCTCGGTGAGCTGGGCGTCCGCCTCGTACGTCGTCGCCAGCTCGGCGGCCTTCGCGCGCACCGGCTCGGTGAGCAGCAGCTCACGGCACGGCGGCGCGCTGACATGCTGGATCTCCCCCGGCAGCGACCGCTGGTCCGACACCGCGAACGCGCGGATCTCGCTGACCTCGTCGCCCCAGAACTCGACCCGCACCGGATGCTGCGCCGTCGGCCCGAACAGGTCGAGGATGCCGCCGCGCACGGCGAACTCGCCGCGTTTCTCGACCATGTCCACCCGCGTGTACGCGAGCTCGACCAGCCGCTCCAGCAGGCCTTCGAAACTCTGCTCCTCGCCGACCACCAGGTCGATGGGCGCGAGCGAACCGAGCCCGGGCGCCATCGGCTGGATGAGGCTGCGGACGGTCGCGACGACGACACGCAGGTCGTCGGCTCCCGTCTCGAGCCGGTGGAGCACCTCCAGCCGCCGACCGACGGTGTCCGCCCGGGGCGACAGCCGCTCGTGCGGCAACGTCTCCCAGGACGGGAAGTCGGCGACGGCGCCGTCGCCGAGGAAGGACTTCAGCGAAGCGGTCAGTTCGTCGGCCTCGCGGCCGGTCGCGGTCACCGCGAGCACGGGGCGGCCGGCGCCCTCGTCCGCGGCGAGGGCGCCCACGACCAGCTGGCGGGTGGCGATCGCGCCCTGGAGCTCGAGCACCGGGGCACCGGCCCGCTCGACGACCCCGCGCAGGGCCGGATCGGGAAGGATGGAATGAAGGAGTCCGGACAATGGAGCGTTTGTCACCGTCCCAGCCTACGTGGGGGCACCGACAGTCCGCCGCGCGATTACCGGGGCAGGGCGCCGGCGACCATCGGAAGCTGTTCGTCGAACTCGGCCGGTTCCTGCGTCGCGATCCGGATCAGCACGTGTTCGGCGCCCGCGTCCCGGTATTCGCGCAACCGGTCGGCGACCTGCTCGGGACTGCCCGCGATCTGCATTTGGATCTTCTCGACGAAGTCCAGCGGAACGCCGTAATTCCGCTGCGCGTAGTCCTCCAGCCGCTCGCGGGCCCGCACCGGGTCCTCCTCGATGAGCACTGTCGCGAACAACGCGGGCGTCACGGGGCGTACGGCTGCTTCGCGGATCTTCGCGAGCCCGTCGGCGTAGTCCGCGACGTCGGGCGGATACGGCAGCCAGCCGTCGTAAAGCCGCCCCACTCGTTCGAGCGCGCCCGGGGTGAACGAGGCCAGCCACACCGGCGGACCACCCGGACGGTGCGGTTCCGCGTACTCCGGAAGGGTGTCGTAGTGCAGCACCTCGCCGTGGAACGGACCACTCTTCCCGCTCCAGACGTGCCGCCACAACGCGACGATGTCGTCGAGCCGGGCGCGGCGGCGTTCCCACGGAACGCGGGTGAAGGCGAACTCGGGTTCGCTGCGGCCGGCGAACCCCGCGCCGACGCCGAGCGTGATCCGGCCCCGGCTGAGCAGGTCGAGCGAGAGGATCGCGTTCGCGGAAAGCAGCGGATCCCGCAACGCCGGGAGCAGCGCGGCCGTGCCGATCGTGACCCGCTCGGTTCTGGCGGCGAACGCGCCGAGCAACGTCAACGAATCGATGGGCGCCTTCGCGAGCGTGTCGCCGACCCAGACCGAATCGAAGCCGAGACGTTCGGCTTCGACCGCGATCGCGACCATTTCCGGCGCGGTGCGCCCGGCGTCGAGGATGGACCGATAAGTAGGGACGACCAGACCGAATTTCATGCCGGGAGCATCGCCTCGGCGGGTAATCGTCTCAATTCCTTCGAGGGAATGGCGGCGCCGACGGCGGCTCGGCCAAGATGACGACCATGGTTTCCGGATTCGGCCCCGCGCTGAAGGGCTGGCGCGAGCGTCGGCGGCTGTCCCAGCTGGAACTGGCACTCCGGGCCGGGACCACCCAACGGCATGTGAGTTTCCTGGAAGGCGGCCGGTCGATCCCCGGCCGCGGGCTGGTGCTGCGCGTCGCCGAATCGCTCGAACTCCCGCTCCGCGAGCGCAACGGCCTGCTGCTCGCCGCCGGATACGCCCCCGGTTTCCCCGAAACGAAACTCGACGATCCCGGGTTGAAGCCGGTCCTCGACGGCATGCGGCGGCTGCTCGACGGGCACCGGCCGTATCCGGCCATCGTCGTCGACCGTTACGGCGTGCTCGTCGCCCGCAACGACGCGCTCGACTTGCTCTTCGAGGACGTGGCGCCCGAACTGCTGGAGGAACCGGTCAACACCCTGCGGCTCGCGCTGCATCCGAAGGGGATGGCGCCTCGGGTGCGGAACCTCGCGGATTGGGCGCGACACATCCTGGAACGGCTGACGCAGGAGATCGCGCACGCGCCCGACGAGAAGCTCACCGCGTTGCTGGCCGAACTCGAAGGTTACGTTCCGGAGCCGGGGCCGCCCGGCCCCGATCATCTCGGGTTCGCCGTGCCGATGCGCCTGTCCACCTCGGCGGGCGAGCTGCGGCTGATCACGGCCATCACGACGTTCGCGACCGCGGCCGACGTCACGGTGTCGGAATTGAAACTGGAGACTTTCCTTCCCGCCGACGCCGAGACGGCCGCGATCCTGACGCGCTGACCGGCAGTGCCGCCCGGTGCACGAACGCGGGCGGCAGGTTCGGCCAGACGACCGGCGAGCGCCCGGTCACCGCGAACCGGTCACGCAGCGCGGCGGCGAATCGCCTGCCCGGCGGTGCCCACGCCGCGTGCACGTAGGCGAAGGTCGTGAACCGGCCGTTCGGGACCAGGATTTCGGTCACCCGGTCGAGGATCCGTTCCTGGCGGTCCGTCGTCATGACCGTCCACGGCAGACCGGAAACCACGACGTCGGCGGCTTCGCGCACGTGATCGTCCAGGTTCTCGGCGGATCCCTGGACGATTTCGACCTCCGGATACCGCTCCCGCAGGATCCCGGCGAGCCGGGGATTGATCTCGACGGCGACCAGCCGGGCGCCCGGCGGCAACCGGCTGAGGACGGCCCCCGTGAAGACTCCCGTGCCGGGCCCCAGCTCGACGACGAGCCGGGCGTTTTCCAGCCCGAGGCCCGTCGTCATGGCTTCGGCGAGTTTCGGAGAGCTGGCCGCGACGGCCCCGGTGAGCATCGGATGGCGGAGGAATTCCCTGGTGATCGACATGATCCCGACGCTAGGAACGGGTTCCGTGGCCCCGCGTCGGCCGCGACGTCCGGCCCCGTCCACCCGCGGGAGGACGCCGGGGGTACCCCAGGACGACGCGCTCGGCCGTCCGCCGCGGTTACGTTCGGGACGTGTTCAGGTTGTCCGAGCGGATCCGCGCCCACCCCTGGGTGACCGACCTGCCGCTTTTCGCGTGGTTCGTCTTCCTCGCGCCGACGGGGTCGTCGCCGGTCCCCAAGGCGATCCTGCTCGTGCCGTACCTCTTCCTCGTGCCGCTGCTCTGGCGGCGGCGTCATCCTGAGATCGTCGCGGTGCTGGTCGTCGCGGGCGTGACCGCGCAGTATCTCGTCGAGTTCTGGGCCTACGACCGCGGCCGCGGCGAACTGGCGATGGCCGTCGCGCTCTACACGCTGGTCCGCGCGGGGAACCGCCGCTTCGCCGCGCTGATCGCCGTCGTCATCGTCACCCTCGACGTCGCCTGGGGTCTCACCTGGGGAGCCACCACCGAACAGGGACCGGAGATCGCGATCGTCGCGACGATCCCGCTGCACGTCGCGGCATGGGCGCTCGGCGAGTTCTTCCGCGCTCGCCAACGTCTCTCGGACGAGGAAACGGTGAAGGCGGAACTGGCCGCCTCCGAACAGGACGCCCGCGCGCGGGCCGCGGTCGCCGAAGAGCGCACTCGCATCGCCCGGGAACTGCACGACGTCCTCGCGCACAGCGTCAGTGTCATCGTGATCAACGCCGAGGGCGCGAAGCTCATGCGTCACAAGGACCCCGAAGCCGTCGACCGCACACTCGACACGATCG
This sequence comes from Amycolatopsis roodepoortensis, assembly GCF_024628825.1. Classification (NCBI taxonomy): domain Bacteria; kingdom Bacillati; phylum Actinomycetota; class Actinomycetes; order Pseudonocardiales; family Pseudonocardiaceae; genus Amycolatopsis; species Amycolatopsis roodepoortensis. The sequence continues at coordinate 6,482,491 of NZ_CP102415.1, read as the reverse complement.
GCAAGGCGGGTCGCGACGCGCTGGCCGAATTACGCCGTCTCCTGGAGGTCCTCCACGCGGGCGAAACCGCTCGAAGTCCTCAGCCCGCCGTCGCTGAACTTCGCGATTTGGTCGAGCAAGTGAGCGCGACCGGCCGCGAAGTCGGGCTCCGGGTCACCGGTGACGCCGACGGGCTGCCGCCCAGCGCCGCGCTCCAGGCCTACCGGATCGTCCAGGAAGCACTCACGAACATGATCAAACACGCGCCCGGCGACGCGAGCGGAACCGTCGAAATCGATTTCAGCGAGGACGGCCCGCGCCGCGACGTCCGGATCGAGGTGACGAACACCGGCGGTTCCGGTCCGCCCGCGCCGCGGCTGCCGTCTTCGGGGCGGGGCCTGGCGGGGATGGCGCAGCGGGTCGAGATGTTCCACGGCACACTCGACACCGGGCCGACCCGCGACGGTGGTTACCGGGTGGCCGCGAGTCTGGTGGTGGAGGCCGGATGACGCCCCCGGTGAAGGTGCTGATCTGCGACGACCAGGAACTGGTCCGCGTCGGGATGGGCATGATCGTCACGAGCCAGGAGGACCTGACCGTCGCGGGCGAAGCCGCCAACGGCGCCGAAGCGGTCGAAACAGCGCTGCGGCTGCGGCCGGATCTGGTCCTGATGGACGTCCGGATGCCGGTGCTCGACGGCGTCGCGGCGACGGAGCGGATCTGCGCGGAGCTGCCCGGGACACGTGTCCTGATGATCACCACCTTCGATCTCGACGAATACGCGTACGCGGCGTTACGCGCCGGCGCCAGCGGATTCCTGGTCAAGGACGCTCCGGCCGAAGAAATCCTCGTCGCGATCAGAGGAGTGCTTCGCGGGGATTCGATGGTCTCGCCTTCGGTCACCAAACGCCTGCTGGACCGCTACCTGGACGACGCCCGTGACGGCGGCGAAAGCAAGCGGCTGGAGAAGCTGACCGAACGCGAGAAGGACGTCCTCGCGCTCATCGCGCGCGGCCTGGCGAACAGCGAGATCGCCGCGAAGCTCTACATCGGCGAAACGACGGTGAAAACCCACGTCGGCCGGATTCTCGCGAAGCTCTCACTTCGCGACCGGGTGCATGCGGTCGTGTTCGCCTACGAAAGCGGTTTGGTTCGCGCTGGTGGTTGAGCACGGTGGCATGCTGAAGACATGCGCACTTCCGCCGTCGTCGCGTTCGCCTCGTTGTCCTTGCTGGTCACGGCCTGTTCCGGGGCTTCGAGCGAGTCGGTGCAGAGCGCGCCACCGGTCACTTCGAAGCCGGCCGCGGCGGCGTTGAAGGTCGAGCAGGTGACGGCCGGGCTCGAACACGGCTGGGACGTCGGTTTCCTCCCGGACGGGAAGATCCTCGTCACCCAGCGTCCCGGGAAGCTGGCCCTGATCGAGGGCGGCGCGAAACGCGACGTCGCCGCCGACTTCTCCGACGTCCACGTCCGCGGCGAAGGCGGCCTGATGGGGATGGTGATCAGCAAGGACTTCGCGACGTCGCGCGAGTTCATCACCTGTCAGACCCACAAGGAGGGTGACACCGCCGTCGACATCCGGCTGGTCACCTGGCGGCTGTCGGACGACGGCGCGAGCGCCACGAAGGTCAAGGACCTCCTCACCGGGCTGCCGGTGAACCCCAGCGGCAGGCACTCCGGCTGCCGTCCCACGTTCGGCGCGGACGGCGCGCTGCTCGTCGGCACCGGCGACACCGCCCGCCCGCAGCATCCGCAGGACCGGACGAGTCTCGGCGGCAAGGTGCTGCGCGTCGACGCGAAGACCGGGAACGCGTTGCCGGACAACCCGTTCATCTCGTCGGCGAATCCGAACGAACAGCGCGTGTTCACCTACGGGCACCGCAACGTCCAGGGCGTCACGGTCCGCCCTGGCACGGGGCAGGTGTTCACCGCCGAACACGGGCCGACGATCGACGACGAGGTCAACCTGGAGACCGCGGGCAAGAACTACGGCTGGGACCCGTCCAAGGGCGGCACCGAGACCAGCTACGACGAAAGCGTCCCGATGACCGACAAGCAGCGCTTCCCGGACGCCGTCAGTCCTTTGTGGACGACCGGTGAGATCACCGAGGCCATCTGCGGCGCGGAGTTCCTCACCGGGACGCAGTGGGGCGCGCTTGAAGGCTCGCTGGCCGTGACCGCGCTGAAAGGCCAGAAGCTCCTGCTGTTCCGCCTCGACGACGCGGGCAAGGTCACCGAAGTGACCCTGCCGCCCGAGTTCGACGACAAGTTCGGCAGGCTTCGCGCCGTCCGAAGCGCGCCCGACGGCTCGCTCTACATCACGACTTCGGAAGGTGAGGACGACAAGCTGCTGAAGGTCACCCCCGGCGCCTAATGGCCGAGGTGCGCGCCGCCGTTGACGTGGACGATCTGGCCGGTGACGTGCCGGGCCTCCGGGCTCGCCAGGAAGGCCACGACTTCAGCGACGTCCGCGGGCTCGCCGGCGCGTTTGGTCAGCGTGTTGCCGATCAGCCACTTCCGGCGTTCGTCGGAAAGCTTGCCCTGGAAGAACTCGGTGTCCCCGACCAGTCCGGGCGCGACGATGTTCGCGGTGATCCCGCGCGGCCCGAATTCCCTTGCCACGTCGACGTTCCACGCCTCCAGCGCGGCCTTGGCCGCACCGTAGGAACCCGCCCCCGTCCGCGCGGCGATGGAGCCGATGGTGACGATCCGCGCGCCGTCGGCGAACCTCTCCCGCAAGGCACGGGTGACCAGCACGGCGCTGAACACGTTCGCGTCGAGGTTGGCCTGCCAGTTCGCCGCGAAGGATTTCAGGTCTTCCGCCTGCCCGTTCCGGAAATCGGTGTTCCCGCCCGCGTTGTTGACCAGGACGTCGACCCGCTCCGGCAAGTCGGCCAGCGCCCGTTCCACCGCGTCCGGATCGGCCGCGTCGAACGGGACCGGATTCGCGCCGAGCAGCGCCGCGGCCTCGGTGAGGACCTGTTCGCGACGGCCGGTGATCGTCACCCGGTCACCCCGCGCGGCGAATGCCGCCGCGACCGCGTACCCGATCCCGGTTCCGCCGCCGGTGACCACTACTTCCCTGTTCTTCCCCATACCTCCAGGATAGGGACACTAGGCTTCCCCGCATGACGAAGATCGACCCGGCGACGACGGCGCTCGTCCTGATCGACCTCCAGACCCGCATCGTCGCGCTGGAGACCGTTCCGATCGAAGGAACCGAGGTCGTGGCGAACGCGGTCTTGCTGCGCGAGGCCTTCAGCGCGGCCGGCTCACCGATCGTCCACGTGCGCGCGCACCGGCCGGGCGTCGAGGAGCAGCCGCCCGGCAGCGAACTGGTCGCCGAACTGACGCCTCGCGACGGCGAGCACCTGATCACCAAGAACACGATCGGCGCCTTCTACCGCACCGGACTCGACGAGCTCCTGCGCGGACTCGGCGTGAAGACACTGGTGCTCGCCGGGATCGCCACGGAATACGGCGTCGAATCGACGCTGCGGGCCGCGATCGACCACGACTACGAGACCATCGCCGTTTCGGACGCGATGGCGGGGATCGCGGCGATCTCCCACGAATCGGCGGTCACGAAGGTGTTCCCGCGACTGGGCGAAGTGCTCACGACCGCCGAGACCGCCGCCGCGCTGGGCTGAACCATGATCGACAAGATCGCTTGGCTGCACCTGCGGGACGGCCGGATCCTGAGCACTCGCTCACGCGGGAAGTCCGTGTTCTATCTGCCCGGCGGCAAACGCGAATCCGGCGAAACCGACACGGAGACCTTGATCCGCGAAATCCGTGAGGAACTGACCGTCGACATCGATCCGGCGAGCATCGAGCCCGCCGGGGTCTTCGAAGCGCAAGCCGACGGCCACGCGACAGGTCTCCTGGTCCGGATGACCTGCTACACGGCCGAATTCGGCGGAACACTCACGGCCAGCAGCGAGATCGACGAGGTCGCGTGGCTCGGCTACGAGGACAGGGACCGGGTGTCCGCGGTCGACAAGATCATTTTCGACCACCTTCGGGAGACCGGCCTCCTGCGCTGAAACTCAGTACAGCCGCAACTTGGGCTTGTGCTCCAAATTGGACAGACCGTTCCAAGCCAGATTGACCAGATGCGCGGCGACCTCGTCGCGCTTCGGCTTCCGGGCGTCGAGCCACCACTGCCCGGTGAGCGCGACCATCCCGACCAGCGCCTGCGCGTACAGCGCGGCCAGCTTCTCGTCGTAGCCGCGCGCGGCGAACTGCTGCGCGAGGATGTGCTCGACCTGACTGGCGATGTCGTTCAGCACCGTCGAGAACGTGCCCGTCGAACTCGCGACCGGCGAATCCCGCACCAGGATGCGGAAGCCGTCGTGCGAGTCTTCGACGTAGGAGAGCAACGCGATCGCCGCCTGCTCCAGCATCACCCTCGGGTGTCCACCGTGGAGGGTGGAGACCATCCGGTCCAGCAGCAGCTGGGTCTCGCGGTCGACGACGACGGCGTAGATGCCTTCCTTGCCGCCGAAATGCTCGTACACCACCGGTTTGGAGACGTTCGCGCGATGCGCGATCTCCTCGATGGACGTGCCTTCGAAACCCTTCTCCGCGAACAGGGCTCTGGCGACGTTGAGCAGCTGCTGCCTGCGCTCGGTCCCTGTCATCCGCACCCGGGCCACCGGGGCGGCAGGACGCGCCCCGGTGACCGCTTCACGTTTGGTCCGCCTTCTCCCCGCCATCGCAGAAGACTAACGCGACCTCGCTATTTGCTTTCAGTGGCGATGCGCGCGAGGCGCTGCGGGGTCGGCCAGCGCACGTCGTGGGCCCAGCCGAACTTCTCGAAGATCCAGATCAGCCGCGCGGAAATGTCGATCTGACCGCGCTGCACACCGTGCCGCGCCGAGGTGGGGTCGGCGTGGTGCAGGTTGTGCCACGACTCGCCGAAGGAGAAGATCGCCAGCGGCCAGAAGTTGGCCGATTTGTCGCGGGCCGCGAACGGGCGCTCGCCGATCATGTGGCAGACCGAGTTGACCGACCAGGTGACGTGGTGCAGCACGCAGACGCGCACCAGCCCGGCCCAGAAGAACGCGGTCACCGCGCCCCAGAACGACCAGGTGATGAGTCCGCCGAGGATCGCGGGCAGCACCAGGGTGAGCAGGCTCCACAGCCAGAACAGGTCGTCGACCTTCTTGATGGCCGGGTCCTTCACCAGGTCCGGCGCGAACCGCTCCGCGTTGGTCTGGTCGCGGTCGAACAGCCAGCCCATGTGCGCGTGCCAGAACCCCTTGGCGATGGCGAGCGGCGAGGTGCCGAACAGCCACGGCGAATGCGGGTCGCCGTCGCGGTCGGAGAAGGCGTGGTGGCGCCGGTGGTCGGCGACCCAGGTGATCACGGGGCCCTGGACGGCCATGCTGCCGGCGATCGCCATCGCGACGCGCAGCCACGGCTTGGCCTTGAACGAGCCGTGCGTGAAGTAGCGGTGGTACGAAACGGTGATACCGAGCCCGCTGATCGCGTAGAAGACCACGAACAGGCCGACGTCGACCCAGGTCAGTCCCCAGCCCCAGGCGAACGGGACGGCCGCGAGCAACGCGGCGAGCGGGAAGATGACCCCCAGGTAGACCGAAAGCTGCACAGCGCTCGACCGCTGTCCTTCGGTGACCGGTTTGGGGCCCTTCGCGGGCTTCTGGGACTGGTCCAGGGTAGCCGTCATGCAGTCACTTCTTTTCTACGAGCAGCCCTTGAGGGTATCCCTAAGGGTGACCTTACCTACGATGCCGTAAGTTACGGTACAGGAGGTTTCGCCCGCTGTGGAGTGCCCGCGAAGGTGAGGCAACCCCCGGGCGCACGCGGAGGTCCCCGGCATGGCTATCCTGACCAGGATCGATCCGCCGTAGTGTAATCGGCAGCACTTCAGATTTTGGTTCTGACAGTTCAGGTTCGAATCCTGGCGGCGGAGCAGACGAACAGATGACCAGCGGCGTTTTCAACGGTGGGGGTGTGTGCGGCTGACCGAGGACGCGACGACCAGTGGCAGGCGGCCGGCGCTTGCGGAGATGTCCGACGCCTGGCTTTACGGTCGCGCGCGCGAACTCGGGGCGGCCATCCAGCGGGTCAGCTTCGCCGAGCAGCTGGACATCGTCACCAGCCTCGACGAACTCCTCGACGAGACGCAGCGCCGCGGCGAACCCTTGCTGGTCGCCCAGCTGCTGCGCTACTCGGCGATGGCCAGGCTGGTCACCCGCGGCCTCGCCGCCGAAGCCGAGCCCCGGCTCGACGAGATGCTCGCGCACACCAGGCGGCACGGTCTCGCGCTCATGCGGGCCGACGCGCACGCCATGCGCGGCCGTCGGCTGGTGATCGCCAAACAGGAGGACGCCGCCCTCACCGAGATCGCCAGGGCACTGGCCATCCTCGACGATTCCGCGGTCCCGGACCGCCAGGTCGGCAGGCGCAACTGGGACCGGATGCTGTCCACGACCCTGGTCGACTGCTGGCTGGTGCTGAACCAGCTGGGCGTCTACGAGGCGGCCGAGGAGGCCATCGCCCGCGCCGCGCAGGCGATCCGCGACAGCGCGAGCCCGCACGAGATCGCGCTCCAGCTGATCAACCGGGTCAAGATGCTGCTGGGCTGGGGTCTCCGGCTCGAGCGCATCGAGCGCTACGACGAGGGCGCGGACAAGTTCCGCACCGCGGCGTCGATGGCCCAGGCCGCCGAAGGCCCGTTCACCGAGTCGCTCTTCCCGCGCAAGGCGGGGGTGCCCGCGATCGACCAGGTCGGCGTGCTCGCCGCGGCCGCCGCGCTGGCGTCGCCCGATTCGTCGCATATCGAACGGCTGAACTCGCTGCTGCATCCGGAACTGGTGTTCCCGCACGAACGCGAGATCATCGCCATCGCGCTGGCCCGCTGCCTGGACAACGACGGCCGCCGCGAGGACGCCCTGCAGGTGCTCAAAGAGGTCCGCGAAGACAACGAGGACGGTTCGCTGCCGTCGATGCGGCTGAACCTCGCCCGCGAGCTCGCCAGGCTCGACACCACCCCGGACTACGCGTCCGGGGCGAGCCAGTCGCTGATCGACTACGCGACCATCCTGGAAACGGAGATGTGGTCGCTGCGGGAATCGCAGATCGCCACGCTCAACGCGCGCCGGGAACACGAACGCCTGTCCGCCGAGCACGGCGCGATCACCCAGCAGGCCCTCCAGGACCCGCTGACCGGGCTGCCGAACCGGCGCGCGCTCGACGAAAAGCTGCGTTCGCTGGCGTCGTCCGCCGACGCCCAGCCCCTCGCGGTGGCGCTGGTCGACCTCGACGGTTTCAAGGACGTCAACGACAAGCAGTCGCACGCCGAGGGCGACAACGTTCTCCGTGTCATCGCGAGCACGCTGCGCGACGCCCTGCGCGGCGACGACGTGGTCGCCCGATACGGCGGAGACGAGTTCATCGTGCTTCTACCTGGGGCTCCGGCGTCGGCGGCGAAGCAGGCGCTGGGTCGTTCTGTGAATGCCGTCGCATCTCTGCCGCACCATCTTTCGCACGGCGTCACCCTCTCCGTCGGCCTCGTCTCGCTCCGCCCGCAGGAGCGGGCCGAGCAGGTCCTCGCCCGCGCCGATGCGGCCATGTACCAGGCGAAACGCGGCGGCGGGAACCAGGTTTCGTCGGTGAACTCGATGGCCATCGACCCGGCGACCGGATGGCCCGGCGAGGATGCTCCGACCGACCCCGCGTGGGACGCCGAGCAGCCCACGTAGGATCAATGCCCGACAACCACCGTTGGTGAAATGTTGGGAGAGCCGTGACCGGCCCGCTGAGCACGTTGATCCTCGCCGCGGGTGAGGGCACCCGCATGCGTTCGTCCACCCCGAAGGTGCTGCACCCGATCGCCGGCCGCCCGTTGGTCGAGCACGCGGTGCGGGCCGCCGCGGGACTGAACCCCGAGCACCTGGTCGTGGTCGTCGGCCACGGTCGCGACTCGGTCGGCGCCCGGCTGGAAAAGGTCGGCGAGGCTCTCGGCCGCCAGGTCGTCACGGCCGTCCAGGAAGAACAGAAGGGCACCGGGCACGCCGTCTCGTGCGCGCTCTCCGCGCTGCCCGGCGGGCTGACCGGCACCGTCGTCGTCAGCTACGGCGACGTCCCGCTGCTCGACACCGAAACGCTCGCTTCCCTGGTCGCCGAGCACACCTCCACCGGTAACGCGGTCACCGTGCTGACCGCGGTCGTCGAGAACCCGACCGGTTACGGCCGGATCATCCGCGACGAAAACGGCGTCGTCACCTCGATCGTCGAGCAGAAGGACGCCACTCCCGAACAGCACGAAATCGCCGAAATCAATTCCGGCGTCTACGCCTTCGACGCGTCGGTCCTGGTCGACGGGCTTTCGAAGCTTTCGACCGACAACGCGCAGGGCGAGCTCTACCTCACCGACGTCCTCGGCATCGCCCGCGGCGACGGCAAGGGCGTCGGCGCGCTGGTCATCGACGACCCGTGGGTGACCGAAGGCGTCAACGACCGCGTTCAGCTCTCCGTCCTCGGCGCCGAGCTGAACCGCCGGATCGTCCGCGGCTGGCAGCGGGCCGGCGTCACCGTCGTCGACCCCGCGAGCACCTGGATCGACGCGGGCGTGACCCTGTCGCGCGACGTCGTCATCGAGCCCGGCGTGCAGCTGAAGGGTTCGACGTCGGTCGGCGAGGGCGCGCAGATCGGCCCGGACAGCACCTTGGAGAACGTCTCCGTCGGCGCGGGCGCGTCGGTGGTGCGGACCCACGGTTCCGATTCGGAACTGGGCGACGGCGTGAAGGTCGGCCCGTTCACCTACCTGCGTCCCGGCTCGAAGCTGGGGACCAAGGGCAAACTCGGAGCTTTCGTTGAGACGAAGAACGCCGACATCGGCGCCGGCACGAAGGTCCCGCACCTGACCTACGTCGGCGACGCGACCATCGGCGAGAACAGCAACATCGGCTGCTCCAGCGTCTTCGTCAACTACGACGGCGTGAACAAGCACCACACCACGATCGGCTCCCATGTGCGGCTCGGCGCGGACAACACGTTCGTCGCCCCGGTGACCATCGGCGACGGCGCCTACAGTGGGGCAGGCACCGTGATCAGGCAAGACGTGCCCCCAGGCGCGCTCGCCGTGTCCACCGGGCCGCAGCGCAACATCGAAGACTGGGTGGCCCGGCGCAGGCCGGGCACACCCGCGGCGGAGGCAGCTTCCGCCGCGAAGCAGGACACCACCGCCGTGTCCGATTCGAACAAGGGAAACGACGGGGAGTCGCCAGCATGAGCTCGAAGTCCGGAACACCGAAGAAGAACCTGATGCTCTTCTCCGGGCGCGCCCACCCGGAACTCGCGGAAGAGGTGGCCAAGCACCTCAACGTGTCGGTCGTACCGCAGACCGCGCACAATTTCGCCAACGGGGAGATCTTCGTCCGGTTCAACGAATCGGTGCGCGGGACCGACGCGTTCGTGATCCAGAGCCACCCCGCGCCCATCAACGAGTGGGTGATGGAGCAGCTGATCATGGTGGACGCCCTCAAGCGGGCGAGCGCCAAGCGGATCACCGTGATCATGCCGTTCTACCCGTACGCGCGGCAGGACAAGAAGCACAAGGGCCGCGAGCCGATCTCCGCGCGCCTGATCGCGGACCTGTTCAAGACCGCGGGCGCCGACCGGATCATGACGGTCGACCTGCACACCGCGCAGATCCAGGGCTTCTTCGACGGCCCCGTCGACCACCTGCTCGCGCAGAACGTGCTGGCCGCGCACATCAACAAGACCTACCGGGACGAGAACATCACCGTCGTCTCGCCGGACTCCGGCCGCGTGCGGCTGGCCGAGAAGTGGGCGGCGCAGCTGGGTGACCGGCCGATCGCCTTCATCCACAAGACCCGCGACCCCGACAAGCCGAACCAGGCCGTCGCCAACCGCGTCGTCGGCAAGGTCCGCGGTCAGCTGTGCGTGCTGATCGACGACATGATCGACACCGGCGGCACGATCGTGAAGGCCACCGAGGCCCTGCTCGACGAAGGCGCGTCCGACGTCGTCATCGCCTCGACCCACGGCATCCTGTCCGACCCCGCCACCGAGCGGCTGTCGAACTGCAAGGCGCGCGAGGTCATCGTCACCAACACGCTGCCGATCCCGGAGGAGAAGCGGTTCCCGGGGCTGACCGTGCTGTCCATCGCGCCGCTGCTGGCGCAGGCGATCCAGCAGGTCTTCGAGGACGGGTCGGTCACGTCCCTCTTCGACGGCAACGCCTGATCCCAGCGAAGCAAGGGACCTTTGCTCCCGCTCTCTTCCGGAGAGTGAGAGCAAAGGTCCCTTGCTTCGTTTTCGGCTCCTCGCGAAACCGCGCGCGCCCGGCCACACCGGATGGCTAGGTTGCCGTTCATGGGGAAATTCAAATTCGGCGTGAACCTGTGGGGCGCCGAGAACCGTGAAGACTGGGTCGCGAAGTGCCGCCGCGTCGAGGCCCTCGGATACGACGTCATCTCCGTGCCCGACCATCTCGGCCCGGGACGGAACGCGCCTTTCCCGGCGCTGACCATGGCCGCCGCGGTCACCGAGCGGCCCCGCGTCGGCACTCTCGTTTCCAACATGGCTTTCTACAACGCCGCGCTCTTCGCCCGCGAAGTCGTCACGACGGTGAAGATGACGGGCGACCGGCTCGACCTCGGGCTCGGCTCCGGCCACATGAAATCGGAATTCGACGAGGCCGGCCTGCCGTGGACCCCGGCCAAGGAACGTATCGAGTACCTCGCCAAGAGCCTTGACCACCTGCGCGAACACTTCGCCGGCGAAGGAATCACTCCCCCGCCGCTACTCCTCGCGGGCAACAGCGACGGTGTGCTCTCACTCGCCGCCCGCGAAGCCGACATCGCCGGCTTCGCGGGCCTTCGTCAAGCACCGGGGAAACCGCCGGGCACGTTCCGGCTCGACGACGCCGAGCGCATGGACGAACGCGTCGCCTTCTTCCGCTCGCACGCGAATGGCCGCGATCCCGAACTGAACATGCTCGTCCAGCGGGTCGTCGTCACGGACGACCGGCGCGCGGCCGCCGCGTCCTGGCGTGAGGAGCTCAAGGACCAGGACAGCCTCGACGTCGACGCCCTGCTCGAAACGCCCCAATTGCTGTTCGGAACCACCGAAGAGATGGTCCGGCAGCTCCAGGAGCGTCGCGAACGATACGGCTTCTCCTACATCACGGTGTTCGAACCGATGCTGGAATCGTTCGCGCCGGTCGTGCGGGAACTGTCCGGTCAGTAGGCCACGCAGAAACGCTGACGGCGGCGCTGTGGCTTGTCGATCTCGTCGACGAACGCGATCGCGTAATCGGCGCCGCTGATCTTCGAGCCGCCGTTCTCGTCGGTCAGGAGCACGTCGCCGCCGAGCCGGAACTCGCCGGTCCGCTCGCCTTCGGCCCACGCGCCGAACTCGGCGGCCGGGCTGAGGTAGAACCAGTCGACGTCCTCGGGAAGCTTCCGGAACGCTTCGAGCACCTCGGCGTGCGCACCCGCTTCACCCTTGTACTCGTCCGGGAACTCGGGGGTGTCGATCAGCCGCGGTCCACCCTCGGCCACGTTCAGGCTGCCCGCCCCGCCGACAACGCCGATCCGGGCGCCGTTGTCCTTCGCGACCTGCGCGATCGAAGGCACCGCGTCGAGCAGGCCACTCTGCCCGTGGACCGCGATGACCAGGACATCGGCCCCCTTGGCGACCTCGGCCAAGAATGCCTCGTCGTAGAGCGAGCCCGCCCTGGTGCCCTCACCTTCGGCGTTCCTCGACACCACCAAGACGTCGTGACCGCGGCCGCGCGCCTCGGCGGCGATCTTCCCGCCCGCGTATCCGGTTCCTCCGAAAACAACCAACTTCGCCATCGCGTTTCTCCCTTTTCATCGGCGACCACGCCGATGCTAAGAACGCGAGATCGGCTACTTCAACGTATGCAACGCACCCCGAGGTGAGCGTGCAGGTCAGCCGCCCAGCGTGGCGAACTCGGACTTGAGCTTTTCACGAACACCGGCAACGTCGACCGGAGCCCGGACCTCGCCTTTGGCCGACGGCTTCGCCTGCACCTGATAGCTGGCGTTCCGATTCGGCAGTTTGAACTTGACCTCGCAGGTCATGCTCGTCGTGGTGTCCGGGGCCGCGTCGGCGTTGGCCGTGCAACTCTGCGCCCCGAGGGACTGCGCGGTGAAGTCGACGGTGAGCGTCAGGCGCACGGGCGTCCCGCTCACGCCGCCGATGACGGAATTGGCGACATCGATGGTCGCCCGGCAGGTCCCGACGAAGTCCGTGCAGTCCAGCTTGTCGTTGACGACACTGACCCTGACCTGGGTGAGCGCGTCGAACGGCTGGCCGAGCCCGCCGATCGCGCCGTCCAGATCGGTCTGGAGCTTCTTGAGCGCTTCGCCGGCGAGCGGCTCGACCCGCATCTCGGCGCCGAGCGTCTTGCCGCCCGCCGCGGCGACGAGGGAAGGCGCGAAACTGACGACACGATGCGGCGCCGCGGTGGTCACCCGCAGTGTTCCGAGCCCACTCCCGACGTCGTAGACCTCGGTCCCGTCGGGCAACTTCGAACGGACCGGATCGGTCAACGGGTCCATCCCGGACACCGCGGTCCTCAGCGTCGACGCGGCCTTGCGCGGGCTGAGCACCTCGACGGCGTTCACCGGCAGATCCGAGCTGTCCGTACGGACCCAGCTGGTGCCGTACTGGGCGCTGTCGCCGAGCCCGTGCGCCTTCCAGTACTCCGGCGTCGCCGAGAGGTACAGCTGCTTGTCGGCGGCGATGACCTGGATGGTCTGGCCGTCGACCGGCAGCGCGCCGTACGCGCTCCCGTTCCGGGTGATCCGGAACTGCAGTTCCGCGGGCTGACCGGCCGCGTCCTTGATCGTCGACTTGTAGACGACGGCCGGCGCCTGCTCCAGCGCCTTCAGCGCGCTCTCGACAGCGCCGCGTTGCTCCGCGCGCCGGTCCACCCGCTGCTGCTCGGCGGCCGGGATCCCGGCCGCCCCGTCGATCGCGACGTCACAACCGGCCACGAGACAGCACAGGGCGGCGATCGCGCCGATCTTCGACCGTCGTGCCGGCATTCCGTCCCCTTAGTCTCGCGTGCGAGCAGATCACACCTTAGAAAAGGGGTCCCGCACCACCGCATCCGCGGGTTCGCGAAGCAGCTGTCACCGACTTGTCACCTGTACGAGCCACCCGGCGGCACCCCCGCCCGGCCGCTTGGTCTACACTTTCCCGGTCTCGGCGAGGCGGGTTCCGTGAGCACCTGGTGCCCGACGTGATCGACGCGGCGGCTTGAGTGGCCACACGCGGTCGAGCACGCCTGTGGAATTCGCCGCCGAACACCAGAACCGCCCCGAACCATCCCCACCTCAGCATGCTTTCGCTGAACATGTTGGTGAATTGAAGGAGTGCTACACCGTGTCCGAGGTAACCCTGTCCGTCGAGCCCCGCACCGAATTCGGCAAGGGTGCCGCGCGTCGCACGCGTCGTGCCGGCAAGATCCCCGCGGTGCTGTACGGGCACGGCTCGGACCCGCGCCACTACGCCCTCCCCGCCCTCGAGTTCGCCCGCGTCGTGCGTGAGAACGGCAGCAACGCCGTCATCACCCTCGAGCTCGAAGGCAAGAGCGAGCTGGCGCTGACGAAGACCATCGTCGTCCACCCGCTGAAGAACTACATCGAGCACGTCGACCTGCTGGTCGTCCGCCGTGGCGAGAAGGTCACCGTCGACATCCCCGTCGTCGTCACCGGCACCGCGGGCCCGGGCACCCTGGTCACCACCGACCTCGACACCCTCCAGATCGAGGTCGAGGCGCTGCACATCCCCGAGCAGGTCGAGCTCTCGGTCGAGGGCGTCGAGGCCGGCACCCAGATCCTCGCCTCGCAGGTCACCCTGCCGAAGGGCGCCACCCTGGTCACCGACCCCGAGGCCCTGGTCGTCGCCGTCAACGAGGCGCCGTCCGAGTCCGCGCTCGAGGGCGAAGAGGCCGAGGCTGCGGAGGCCCCCGCCGAGGACGCCGAATAAAGTCACCGATGTGACCGAAGCAGTACTTCCCGGGGCCGGCGAGCAGATCCTGCTCGCCGGCCTCGGCAATCCCGGCCCTCAGTACGCGGGCAACAGGCACAACGTCGGCTTCATGGTGCTCGACGAACTCGCCGGCCGCGTCGGTGGCAAGTTCAAGGCCCACAAGAGCGGCGCCGAAATCCTCGAAGGCAGGCTGGCGGGCAGGCGGGTGGTCCTGGTCAAGCCGCGTTCGTACATGAACCTCTCGGGCGGCCCCGTGGTGGGCGCGGCCCGGTTCTACAAGATCCCCCCGGCCGGTGTCGTGGTCATCCACGACGAGCTGGACGTCGACTTCGGCGCGCTCAAGATGAAACTGGGCGGCGGCGACAACGGCCACAACGGCCTCCGCTCGATCACCAAATCGCTGGGCACGAAGGACTACTACCGTGTCCGCTTCGGCGTCGGCCGCCCTCCGGGACGGCAGGATCCGGCGGATTTCGTGCTGAAAGACTTCTCGACGGTCGAACGGAAAGAGCTCGCTTTCGAGATCGATCGTTGCGCCGACGCCGTTGAAGCGCTTATCAGCACCGGGCTCGCCGCGGCCCAGAACACCTTCCACGCTGGGTGAACCCGCTCACATGGCGGTGTGTTACACCTCGTCACTCGAAGGCGTTTCACCACGCCCCTGATCGAGTCGTGGAATAGCGCTGGCTCTTCCGGGGAACTCTCAAACCCGTTAGGACGGAATGCGGAGATCGCATTCCCCACCGAAACCGGAGAGAGTTTCATGTCGTTTACGGCCGAAGACATCACCGGCGCCACTTTCCCGAACGCCCCGATCGGGCGACGCGGATACGCCAAACACGAGGTCGACGCGTTCCTGGAACGGATCGCCGACACGATCTCGGACCGGGACGACCTGACGGCCGCGGAGGTCCACCACGTCATGTTCTCGCGGCCGTTGATCGGTAAGCGCGGCTACGACGAACGCGAAGTCGACGATTTCCTGGACAAGGTCGAAGTGCAGCTCGCCCACCGGACCGGCCAGCACGCGCTCGGCGTGCCCGGCGCCCGCGAAGAGGACGAAGCGACCGCCGAACGCGCCGTCCCGGCCCGCGGTCCCGTCGAGTTCCTGCGGGAGCGCTAGTGCCCGTCACCGCCTTCGAGGCCAGAACCCGGCAGTTCGACCGGGCGCCGATCGGGGCCCGCGGCTATCACGAACCCGCGGTCGACGCCTTCCTGGAACGGGTCGCGGCGACCCTCGACGGCGATGACGACCTGACGGTTTCGGACGTCCACAACGTCGCGTTCGCCAAGGCGCCGCTGTCGAAACGAGGCTATGACCAGGCAGCGGTCGACGCGTTCCTGCGAGACGTCGAAGGAACGCTGGCCGGGCTGTCGCAATCCGCCAGCTACTACATAGCGCCCGCCTTGGAGCACACCCATACCCGTAAGCCACCCTGGCGACGCCGCTGACCACCGGGAGGTGCAGCGAAAGGGCCGGGTCCGCGATGTTCGCGGACCCGGCCCTTTCGTGTCAGCTCGCCGCCGCGTTCTTGGCGATCTTGTCCGCGAACTGGACTGCGGTCGCGGCCCGCTTCACCTTGCCCGAGGGCGTCTTGGGGAGGCTTCCCGCCGGGAGCACCACGACAGCGAAGGGTCGCATGTCGACGGCGCCGCGTACCTTGGCCGCGACCTCCTTCGCAAGCGCCTTCTCCGTTTCGGGGTCTCCGGCGAGTTTGGATTCGACTACGACGGCGAACCGTTCCCGCCGGCTGCCGGCGTCGAGCCGCACGGCGACGGCGTTCCCCGCCCGGACCCCCTCGACCGAGGTCGCCGCGCGTTCGATGTCGGTCGGGTACAGGTTCCGGCCGCCCATGATGATGACGTCCTTGCGGCGGCCGCAGATCACGATCATGCCGTCGACCAGGTAGCCGAGGTCGCCGGTGAGCAGCCAGCCGTCCTCGTCCTGCGTCGCGAGCGGCCCCTCCATGGTCAGGTACCCCGGGGTCACGGCCTCGCCGCGCAGGCGGATCTCCCCGACCTCGCGCTCCCCGAGCACGGTTCCCTTGTCGTCGACGATCTCGGCTTCGAGCCCGTCGAGCGGCGGACCGAGCACCGCGAAGGAACGGACCTCGTCGGTCCCGCGCCGCGGGTCGCCCTCGGGGACCGGCACCGCGCGGTTGTCCGCCTCGAGTGCGTCGGCCTCGACCACGTCCAGCGTCAAGCCGGTGAACAACGGCGCGAATGAAACCGCGAGAGTCGCCTCCGCCATGCCGTACGCCGGGAAGACGCATTCGGCGGGCATCTTGAAGCGTGCTCCAGCCTCGACGAACGTCCGCACGGCCGTCTCGTCGATCGGCTCGGCGCCGTTGAGCGCGATCCGGAGCTTCGAGAGATCGTACGCGTCGTCGTCCTCGACACGGGACATCCGCCTGCCCACGATCGCGTACGCGAAGTTCGGCGCGGCCGTGGTCGTGCCGTTGTACTTGCTGATCAGCTGCGGCCAGATCAACGGTCCCGACAGGAACTCGAGCGGCGTGATCTTGACGAGTTCGACGCCGAACGTCATCGGTACCGTCAGGAAGCCGACCATCCCCATGTCGTGGAAGGTGGGCAGCCACGAGACCATCACGTCGACGTCGAAATCGAACTCGGCCCGGTCGACCATCGCCTTGACGTTCGAGTACAGGTTTCCGTAGGTGATCTGAACGGCCTTCGGGTCGGCCGTCGATCCGCTGGTCAGCTGGAGAAGCGCCGTGTCCGATTCGGCCGTGGGCACGGGCTCCGCCAGCGGTTCGGCCTCGAGCAGCTCGGTGATGACCTGGAACGCGATGCCGTGCTCCGTGAGCACCGGCGCCAGCTGATCGAACGGCTCACCGAGCAGAACCAGGCCGGACCCGATCATCCGCAGCACGCGAACGGTGTCCTCGGCCCATTCGGCGAGGTCGGTGCGCTGCGTCGGCTGGTGCAGCATCGTCACGCTGCCGCCGGCGAGCCAAACCGCCTGAACCGTCGGCGCGATCAGCGACGGCGCCGCCGCCAGTACCGCGACCGCTTTGCCGGGCTCCAGCCCAGCCGCCACCAGACCCCCGGCGACCCGTTTGGCCTGCTCGTGAATCTCGGCCCACGTACGCCGAACCGGCTCCTTGGGCTCCCCGGTGACCATTCCCCGCTGCTGACCTCGCCCCGCCGCGGTGGCGACGAGCGTGTCCACGAACCGACTCATGCGCGTCACACTACTGTCCGCGCTGAAAGGCCCGCTCGCCGTCGCGTGAACTCATTCGATCGCTTCGGAGGTCTCGAGCCACTGGGCCTCGACCTCCTCCTTCTCCGTTTCGACGGCTTTCAGTTCGGTGTTCAGCTCGATGAGCTTCGTCGGATCGGTCGCCGCGGCGAGCAGCGCCGCGTGCAGCTTCTCTTCCTTCGTGTGCAGCTGGTCGAGCTTGCGCTCCAGACGGGACAGCTCCTTCTGAGCCGCCCGCTGTTCCGCGGCGCTCTTCTTGGGCGCGGAGGCCTGCGCGTTGCCCGCCTTCCGGTCACCGCCGGCTTTCTCGAGGCTCTTGGCGCGCCGGTTCAGGTACTCCTCGATCCCGCCCGGCAGGTGGGTCACCTGCCCGTCCCCGAACAAGGCCACGATCGTGTCGCAGACGCGTTCCACCAGGTATCGGTCGTGCGAAACGACGACGAGGCTGCCCGGCCAGGAATCCAGCAGATCTTCGAGCTGCTGCAAGGTGTCGATGTCGAGATCGTTGGTCGGTTCGTCGAGCAGCAGCACGTTGGGCTCGGCCATGAGGAGCCGGCACAGCTGGAGGCGGCGGCGTTCGCCACCGGAAAGGTCCTCGACCGGCGTCCACTGCCTCGCGGCGGGGAAACCCAGCTTTTCGGCCAGCTGGGAAGCGGTGAGCTCCTGCTTGCCGAACACGACACGTCCGGAGACCTCTTCGATCGCCTGCAGCACGCGCAGATCGCCCGGCAGATCGTCGAGCTCCTGCCGGAGGTGCGCGAGGCTGACCGTCTTGCCCTGGATGCGCCGCCCCGTCTCGGGCTCCCTGTCACCACCGAGCAACTTGAGGAGCGTCGTCTTGCCCGACCCGTTCACGCCGACCAGGCCGATCCGATCCCCGGGCCCGATCCGCCAGGTGACGCGATCGAGCAGGGTGCGGTCGCCGACGGTCAACGTAGCGTCCTCGATCTCCAGCACGGTCTTACCCAGCCGACGGCGGGCGAACGCCTGCAGCTCGACCGAATCACGCGGCTCCGGCACGTCGGAGATCAGCGCCTCCGCCGCCTCGACGCGGTAGCGCGGCTTCGAGGTCCTGGCCTGCGGGCCGCGGCGCAGCCACGCGAGCTCTTTACGAGCGAGGTTCTGCCGCTTCTCTTCCGCCGTCGCCGCCAGCCTCGCCCGCTCGGCGCGCGCGAAGATCCAGTCCGCGTAACCACCTTCGTACTGCTCGACGCGACCGTTCGTGACCTCCCAGGTCAGACTCGCGACCGTGTCGAGGAACCACCGGTCGTGCGTGACGACCACGACCGCGATCTTGCGGTTGAGCAGGTGATCCGCGAGCCAGCGCACACCTTCGACGTCGAGATGGTTGGTCGGCTCGTCGAGGACCACGAGGTCCAGTTCACCGGTGAGGGCGGCGGCCAGCGCCACCCGGCGGCGTTCGCCACCCGACAGGTTCGCCGTCTCCTTGTCGATGCCGAGAGCGGTGATACCCAGACCATCCATAATGGACCGGACACGCGCGTCAGCGGCCCACTCGTGCTCCGCGCCGTAGCGTTCCAGCACGACATCTCCGACCGTGCTGCCGTCGGGAAGTTCGGTCCGCTGGGTGACCACGGCCATCCGCAGGCCCCGGACCTGACTGACACGTCCCGTGTCCGGCTCGCTGATCCCCGCGAGGACCTCCAGCAGCGTCGTCTTCCCGCCCCCGTTGAGACCGACGACACCGATACGCTGCCCCTCCGCCACACCGAGCGAAACACCGTCGAGCAGCGGGCGCACCCCGAAGGACTTGCTCACCGACTCCAGGTTGACCAAGTTGGCCATGCCTCAGCCGATCCTTTCCAAAAAGCTCGCACCACAACGAATTGGTCGATGTCCATTTCGGACACCCTTATGCGTGCACCCGAGGCGGCGACGGCCGCGGCGCGTCGTCTCCGCCGACCAGCCGGGCTCCGGGGACCGGCCCGTGCGCGACACGCACCGTGCGACAGACACCGGCGCCGGACAGTTCCGCGGCGACCTCGACGGCCGACTGGGCGTCCGCGCACAGAAAGGCGCAGGTCGGCCCGGACCCGGACACGGTGCCGGCGAGCGCACCCGCGTTGACTCCCGCCCGCAATGTGCGGCGCAGCCCCGGACGCAGTGAGACAGCGGCCGCCTGCAGGTCATTGCCGAGAAGCAGCGCCAACTGCCGCGGGTCGCCGGAGGCCAGCGCCTCCACCACCGGGGTGTGTGAGCCGATCCGCGGCGGGCTGCCCTCTTCACGCAACTTGTCCAGCTCGCCGAACACCCTCGGAGTCGAAAGCCCACGCTGGTCGAACGCCAAGACCCAGTGGAAGGTGTGCCTCGACAAGACGGGCACCAGCTGCTCGCCCCGGCCGGTGCCCAGCGCTGTCCCGCCGTAAAGCGCGAAAGGAACATCGCTGCCGAGCTTCGCGGCGATACCCGCCAGCTCGTCCCGGGAAATGTCGAGCTTCCAAAGCGACGCGAGCCCCACCAGGGTCGCGGCCGCGTCGGCACTGCCACCGGCCATCCCGCCCGCGACCGGGATGCCCTTGCGCAGCACCACTCTGACCTTGGACTCGCCATCCGCCTTGCCGACATGGGCCGCCAGCGCCTGCGCCGCTTTCCAGGCGAGGTTATTGGCTCCTGTCGGCACGGAACCTTCACCTTCGCCGTAGACCTCGACGCCGGGGTCTTCGGTGACCGCGACGGTCACCTCGTCGGTCAGGGAAAGCGCCTGGAACACGGTCACCAGCTCGTGGTAACCGTCCGGGCGTACGTCACCGACCGACAGGTGCAGGTTGACCTTGGCGGGAACCCTGACGGTTACTGGGGGCGGTACGACGGCGAGCACGCCTCAAGCCTACGTGGCCGCTCCACTTGCGCTGCCACCAGGAGAAAGAGAACGGAGGGGGCAGACGCGAACGGGCCGCCCCGGACGCAGTTCGTCCTGAGCGGCCCGTTCGGAGAGAAATCAGGCGGCGACACCCTGCGGTCCGCGGACCGGGTGGGTCACGTGGCCGCCACGTTCGGCGATCCAGGCGAGCGCGGCGTCCGCGCGCTCACCGCGCACCCCGAGGCGGAACCGGCCGACCGGAGTGTCTCCGATCCGGGTCAGGCCGCCCCCGATGGTGGCGAGCTCGACGTCGAAGCGACCGGCGGCCTCCGGCAGCAGCGCACCGACCGAGGCGAAGCCGACGAGCACGACGTCCACCGCGCGGTCGTACTTCGAGGCCTGCGCCCGCCCGGTTTCGATCGCGGGAAGCAGCGCCTGCGCGGTCCGGCTGTTCGGGTCGGAGATCAGGTCGAGCACGGTTCCGCGTTCGATGACCGCGCCGGCCTCCAGCACCGCGACGTCGTCGCAGACACGGCGGACCACACCCGCGTCGGGCGTGGTGAGCAGCACCGTGACGCCGAGTTCGGCGCGCGCACGGTCGAGCACGGTCAGGACCGCGCCGGACTCCTCGGGCTGCACGCCCGCCGTCGGGTCGTCGGCCAAGAGCACGGACGGTCCGGCGGCCAGCGCCTTGGCGATGGCCACCCGGCGCAGCTGGCCCTCGGACAGGTCGCCCGGTCGCTGCCCGGCACGGGGGGTGAGCCCGACCAGATCGAGCAGGTTGCCGACCCGGTTACGGCGCTGCGGGCCGTCGAGGCCGAGCTGTTCGAGCGGCGAAGCGATGTTGCCGGCGATGGTGCGCTCGGCGAGCAGCTCCGGCTTGGTGCTCACGACTCCGACCTGGCGCCGGATTTCGCGGAGACGGCGTCCGTCGAGGGTCCCGGTGTTGAGGCCGTCGAGACGGACGACGCCGCGGTCGGGACGCTCCTGGAGACCGATGCAACGAGCGAGGGTCGATTTGCCGGAGCCCGCCGGACCGACGACTCCGAACAGCGAGCCAGCTTGGATGTCCACGCTCACATCGCGCAGTGCGACGACGGGATTTCCGTTGAGGGGAAAGGACTTGGACAGGTTTTCGACAGTGATCACGAAAGGCTCCATGCAAATGGGGCGCTGCTTCTTTCGAGCGCGCCAACCGTCACCGAGTGACCGTCCGGGAAACGGACGGATTCAGAGGTAAGGGAAAGAACTCAGGCAGTAACGGTGGAGCGTCGACACGCACTTACCGTGCGGCGACCTTCATCGACGACACGTCGCCTGGTCAGCAGGAGCGGGTGGGTGACCCTGTTCATTAGGCACAGCCTCCATCGGTCCTGGCTGTAGCACCTGCCCTGTGGAGGGTGGTTGCTGCGACTTCGGCGAGCCAGGTCTCTCAGTCGCTCGGGATGGCTCACTGAGTAAAACCGATCCCACTGGATGAAAGCAAGCGCGTAGGCGCAGATCACACGTCTGGTCGCGTCCATCATACAGGATTGGCTGCCCATATCATGGGACGCCGGCTGGCGTACCCGGCCTGCGGCAGGCGCGCTGCCTGCTAAGACAAGGTTCGCCCGCGCCGGATCGAGAGGAGGAACCACGCAGTCGCGCGGCCCCGGTCACACCTGCGCCAGGTGGTCAGCCGGCAGCCGCGGCGATCCGGGCGAACTGATGGACGTCCAGCTGCTCCCCGCGGGTTTTCGGGTCGATACCCGCCTTTTCGAGCAGTTCCCCCGCGCGTTCGGCGGAACCGGCCCAAGACGCCAACGCGGCCCGCAAGGTCTTCCGCCGTTGCGAGAAGGCGGCATCGACGACCGCGAACAGCCGCTCCCGTTCCACGGACGACACCACGTCGCCCCGTTCGAAGGCGACCAAGGCGGAGTCGACGTTCGGAACAGGCCAGAACACCGCCCGGGGCACCGCGGCGACCTTGCGCGTCTTCCCGTACCAGGCGAGCTTGACGCTGGGCACGCCGTAAGTCCGGCTTCCCGGACCCGCCGCCATCCTGTCCGCGACCTCGGTCTGGACCATTACGAGACCACTGGTCAGCGACGGCAGTTCGGCGAGCAGGTGGAGCACGACGGGAACGGCGACGTTGTACGGCAGGTTCGCGACGAGCGCCGTCGGTCGTGCGGGCAGATCGTCCGCGGTGATCCGCAACGCGTCCGCGCCGACGACCGTCAGCCTTTCGGCCCCGCCTCGCTCGGCCACGGTGCTCGGCAGCCGTCCCGCCAGCACGGGATCGATTTCGACCGCGACGACCTCGGCGCCGGTCGCGAGCAGTCCGAGTGTCAGCGAGCCGAGGCCCGGCCCGACCTCCAGGACGACGTCCCCTTCGCCGATCCCCGAGAGGTCGACGATGCGGCGCACCGTGTTGGGATCGTGCACGAAGTTCTGGCCGAGCTTCTTGGTCGGACGTACGTCCAGCTCGGCCGCGAGCGCCCTGATTTCCGCAGGACCGAGCAGTTCAGTCACCCGACGATCGTAACCAGGCCCGGTAAGCCACGATTGGCCGGTGGACGACGTCGTACTCGATGGTGAAAAAGTCCGGCTGCGCGACTGGCGCCCTTCCGACCTCGGGCCGCTCCTCGACCTACTCGATCCCGCGCGGCCCTGGCACGAAACGAACGGACCCTATTTCGGCACCCCGACCACGGCCGCCGTCGAATCCACGGCGCGCGAACTCACCACGATCAAGGCCGAGCCGCCCGATCCCCGCACCAGCCTCGCCGTATGCGACCTGAGCGACGGAAGATTGATCGGCCGGGTCAGTTGGTATTGGGAAAGCAGGGAGACCGACTGGCGGCGGATGGGGCTGGTCATCTACGACGAACGGTTTTGGGGCGGCGGGTTCGGCACCGAGGCCTTGCGCATGTGGACGACCTACTTGTTCTCCCGCACCGACACGCTCCGCCTGGACTTCGCCACGTTCTCGGGGAACCCGGGGATGATCGCCGTCGGGCGGCGGCTCGGGTTCGTCGAAGAAGGCCGGTTCCGGCGCGCCCGGCGCTGGTCCGGCGGCGTCCATGACGCCGTCGTCTACGGGGTGCTCCGCGAGGAGTGGGACCGGAGGCATCGCTCAGGCATGGGGCCGGCCTGATCCGACCCCACCATCCGGATGGCTTTTCCCAAGCGACACGTATCCCACTCAAGGGTGATCGGCGCAGTTCGGCGCAGCCGGAGCGTGATGATCATCCACCCGATCGATACCGTGCATTCGTTCGAATCTGCCTCGACAATCGAGGGATGACCAGCACAAACATTCCCAAGGCCTTCCCGCTCAACCTGCCGGAAGGCGACGCCGAACTGCTTCTCGACGAGTTGCGGACTCGGCTACGCGAAGGGCGACGTCTTGTCGCCGAGGTCGGCCAGATCCTGGCCGAGATCGAGTCACGTGGTGTCCGGGACCTCTACGGATACAACTCGATCGCCGTCTTCTACGAACATGTGGCCCGGGTGCCTCGAGCAGAGGCTCAAAGAGTGACCGGCAGAGCGCTGGCGCTCAATTCGAGACGGGCGCGCGACGGCACGTCGATCGACCCCGTCGCGCCCCTGACCGGCACCTCGGCCACCACCGGCGCGTTGGCCGAGGCCAGTATCGACCGGATCGTCACGGTCATGAAGAAGCTGCCCGAGCACGTCACGGCGAGCGCACGGCTCGAGGCCGAGAAGGGCTTGGTCGAACTCGCCGGCGTCGCGAGACCGCGCGACGTCACGGTCGCGGGCACGGAGCTGCTCGCAGAACACGACCCGGATGGAAAACCCAAAGACGACCCCGCTCCGCAAAGGCGGCGGAGCGAGTTCTGGTTGCGCCAGAAACGAACCGGCCGCTGGGACATGCGCGGCGACCTCGATGCCGAGACGGGCGCCCGCCTGAACGCGCTCCTGGTGCCGCGGGCCTATCCGGCCCCTGACAAGGAAGCCGACGACCGTTCGCCGGCAGAGCGTCGCGGCGACGCGTTCGCGGAGATCGTCGAGCTCGCGGAAAGCGACCCGGACATCCCCGTGCCCCGGCAGAGCTCGGAACGGGTCAGCGAGCAGTCTCAGGCTGCCGAGCCGGCCACGGAGCCCGCCAACCGTCCCCAGCCCGTCCAGACGCCGCCTCAGAGCCCCCAAAGCCCGCCCCGCGGCGGAGGAGGGCTTCGACAACCGGCCAGGAACGTGGCCCACATACGGACCGCGCGCTGGTGGGCGAGATTCTCCAGACCGAGGGCCGGGAACCCGGCTCAGCCACCCAAGCCCCTAACGGCCTGAAGGCCACCTCGCGGGCGAACCCACACGGTGACCTTCAGGAAAGGGGAATGATCTGGCGTCAGGCCTTCTTGCCACAGTGCGGCCAAGCGCCGTAGCCGCCACGGTCCTCGCGGACCTTCTCGGCGACAGCGATCTGCTGGGCCTTGCTGGCCTGGTGCGGGTACGCGGCGTACTGGTCGCCGCCGTAGGCGTCCCAGGTGCTCTTGTTGAACTGCAGGCCACCGTAGTAGCCGTTGCCGGTGTTGGCGGACCAGTTCCCGGTCGACTCGCACTGCGCGATGCGGTCCCAGGCGCCGGCGTCCCCGATGACCGGGTCGGCGGGCTTCTTGGTACCGACCTTGACGATCTTGGGCTTGGCCTCGGTGATGACCTCTTCCGAGACCTTCTCGCGGCCGACCTCTTTGCCGTTGCGCTTGGTGACCTTGTAGGTCACGGTCTTCTGGCCCGGGGTGCCCGGGTCCTCGACCTTGGTCTTGCCCTTTTCGAGGTTCGGGTCGTCGACCTTCTGCTCGGGCGGCGCGATTTCCTCGTTCTGCTTGACCATGGTGACGCCGGTCCGGCTGATGTGGACCTCGGCGCCGTCGACCAGCTTCACGTCGAGACCGCCGACGGCCTCGTCGTCCGGGCCGAGGGTCATCCGGAGCTCACCGAGGAATTCCTTGGTGGTGACGGAGTTGGTCTGGACCTTGCGCGGTTCGTTCGCGCCGTCGTAGACCGTGACGTTCTTGAGGGTCTTGACCTCGACGGTGGCGCCTTCGAGGGGCAGCTCGCCGTTCTGCGGGAGCGAAGTCCAGGTGCCGGCCTTGGCGAGGTCGGCGCGACCGAGCTGGTTCAGCGCTTCGCCGAGGTTGGTCGCGCGGACCCAGGATTCCTGCTGCGGCGCGCCGTCGACGATCAGGTTCAGCTTGCGACCGCGCTCCAGCTTGATGACGCCGCCGTCGCCCACCTCGGCCTGAGGCGAGGGCGAGAGCGAGTCGTGCGCGCCGACGGAGAGGCCGGCGTCTTCGAGGACCTCACCGACGGTGTCGCCGAAGCTGTGGACGGTCTGCTGCTTGCCGTCGACGTCGAGCGTGACGCTCTTGTTCATCGCCATCGCGGCCGCGCCGCCACCACCGAGGGTGAGCAGCACCGCCATGACGGTTCCCTTGAGGAAACGCTTCTTCCAGACCCGGGTCGAGTTCGCGATGACCTCGTCCTTGGTCGCGGCCTTCATCGGCGCGCCCGCGGTGCGGTCCTCGGCCAGCTCGTCCGGGATGACGATCGGCGGGAGCATGGTGGTCTCGGCGCTGATGAGGCGGATCAGCTCGTCGACGTCGACGTCGATCTCGGCCATCAGCATGTCGGCGTCGGGGCCGAGCGCGGCCAGGACGTCCTGGTGGGTGATGCGCGGATCGTCGGAGTAGTCCAGCTCGCCGTACTGCGTGTCGCGGTCGAGCACGGCAACCGAACCGGCGGAAGCTAAGGTGTTCGTCTCTGCGCCGAGGCGCGAGCCATCCTGCCTACTGCTACCAGTCACTGGGTCGTTCCCTTTCCCAAGACGTCGAGGAGCTCGACAACCACTCCACTACGTCCTTCGTCTCGATGCGCGCTTCGGCACACCTCTAGAAGTCCGACACCCGCAGCCAGCGCCATCGTCACGGTTCCAGGCCGTACCTCTCCTGGTTCCGCTTCCCCGACGTGCACTGACGTGACTGTGGGCGTAACAGCCGGAAACCGCTTGAGCGGGTCCCGACCGGCACGATCACGGGACAGTAACGAACCTCGCCGGGTTGCGCAAACACCGCCCGGAGTGTCGTGACGTTGGTCACTCATCAGAGTGGACCATTGCTGATCACTAATGTCGCAATCCGTTCAACCGGTGGTGACTGTCGGCAATCCGAAGACCCGCTCGGCGGTCGTTCGCACCGATTCGGCCACCTCGTGTACGGCCTCGCCCCTGAGCGAGGCGAGGTGCCGAACCGTGTAGGCGGCACAGTAGGGCTCGTTCGGACGTCCGCGGAACGGATGCGGGGTCAGGAACGGAGCGTCCGTTTCGACGAGGTACTGGTCCGCGGGGACGATCCGTGCCGCCTCGTGGAGCCCGCGAGCGTTACGGAAGCTGACCGTGCCGGCGAACGAAAGCACGTATCCCGCGTCGACGCACCGGCGCGCGATGTGCTCGTCTCCGGAGAAACAGTGGAAGACGACCTGCTCGGGCGCGCCCTCTTCCTCCAGGATCCGGAGGACGTCGTCGTGGGCGTCTCGATCGTGGATCATCAGCGGTTTGCCGATCCGCTTGGCGAGATCGATATGCCACCGGAAGGCGTCCTGCTGCGCGTCGTGGGGCGAGTAGTCCCAGTAGTAGTCGAGGCCGGTCTCGCCGACCGCGACCACTCTGGACTCGTTGGCGAGACGCTCCACTTCGGATTTCTCGGGCTCGCCGAAATCCTTGGTACGCGTGGGATGGATCGCGACGGCGGCCCAGACCCGCGGGTCCCAAGTGGACGCTTGCGCGGCCCAGCGAGCGGCTGCGAGATCGTCCGCGACGGTGATGACCCGGGAGACACCGGCGCGTTCGGCGCGGTCGACCATGGCTGTCACATCAGCCGCGGTGACCGCGCCGCACGCGTCGAGGTGGGTATGCGCGTCCACCACCGAAACCGGCAACCTGTCCGGGATCGGCGGCAGTTCCTTCTTCTCCGCACCCATCAGCTGATCACTTCGAGATCGGGGCCCATTCGGGACCGGTCTCGCCGAGTTCCGGGTCCAGCTTGGCGAACAGCGGGGTCGGCTTCTCCAGCGGCTTGCCGACCTCGATCGGCACGGACTTCCAGCGCGCCTGCTCGGCCTTGTAATCCCCGGTGAGGATGGGGTTGATCCGGCCAGGGATGTCGAGGTCCTCGACTTCCTGAAGCTCGGGCTGGGCCGCCCAGACGCCGGTGCCACCGAGCGCCTCGTGCACCTTCTGCGCCGAGTGGGGCAGGAAGGGGGTCAGCAGCGTGTTGGCGTCCGAGACGACCTGCAGAGCCGTGTGGAGAACGCTGTCGCGCCGGGCGGGGTCGTCCTTGAGCTTCCAGGGCTCCTGGTCCGACAGGTACCGGTTCGCGGCGGTGACCACGCGCATGGCCTCGCTCGCGGCGGCCTTGAACCGTGACCGCTGCAAGTGGGCGCCGGCGGTGTCGAACGCCTTACGGGAGAGCTCCTTGAGCTCCTCGTCGGCGGCCGTGGGGGCGTCGGGACGAGGAATGGCCCCGACGTTCTTGTGGGCCATCGAGATGGACCGGTTGACGAGGTTGCCCCATTCGTTCGCCAACTCGAAGTTGGTCCGGCGAACGAATTCGTCCCAGGTGAAGTCCGTGTCCTGGGTCTCGGGCCCCGCGACCGAGATGAAGTACCGCAGTGTGTCCGGGCCGAAATCGCGCAGGAAGTCGTGGACGTAGATGACCGTGCCGCGCGAGGTCGAGAACTTCGAGCCGCTCATCGTGAGGAACTCGCTGGAAACGATCTCGTCGGGCAGGTGCAGCTTGCCGTACTTGCCCGCGACGCCGCCTCGATCGCCCTCGCCGTTGTGGCCGAAGAGCAGAGCGGGCCAGATCTGGGCGTGGAAGGTGATGTTGTCCTTGCCCATGAAGTAGTAGGAGCGGGCGTCCGGGTTGTTCCACCACTCCTGCCAGGCGTCCGGGTTGCCGGTGCGGCGCGCCCACTCGACGCTCGCCGAGAAGTACCCGATGACCGCGTCGAACCAGACGTAGAAGCGCTTGAGCGGCTGGTCGCGCCAGCCGTCGAGCGGGATCTTCACGCCCCAGTCGAGATCACGGGTGATCGGCCGCGGCCGCATGTCGTCGATCAGGTTCTTCGTGAAGTTGAGGACGTTCGGCCGCCAGTCGGTCTTGCTCGACAGCCACTTGCCCAGCGTGTCGACGAACGCCGTCAAATCGAGGAAGTAGTGCTCGGTCTCGACGAACTTCGGCGTTTCACCGTTGATCCGGGACTTCGGGTTGATCAGTTCGGCGGCGTCGAGCTGGTTGCCGCAGTTGTCGCACTGGTCGCCGCGGGCGCCGTCGTAGCCGCAGATCGGGCACGTGCCCTCGATGTACCGGTCGGGCAGCGTGCGGCCGGTCGAGGGGCTGATCGCGCCCCGGGTCGTCTTGGGGACGACGTAGCCGTTGCGGTGCAGCGCGAGGAAGATCTGCTGCGTGACCTCGGCGTGGTTGCCCGTGGTGGTGCGGGTGAACAGGTCGTAGGTGAGACCGAGCCCCTGCAGGTCCTGGCCGATCTGACGCGTGTACTTGTCGGCCGTCTGCTGGGAGGTCATGCCTTCTTTGTCGGCCTGGACGGTGATCGGGGTGCCGTGTTCGTCGGTACCGGACACCATGAGCACCCGGTTGCCGGCCATTCGCTGGTAGCGGGAGAAGACGTCGGACGGGACGCCGAATCCGGACACGTGGCCGATGTGGCGGGGGCCGTTGGCGTAGGGCCAGGCCACCGCAGTCAACACTGGGGTGCTCATGCTTGTTTAGCCTACGGACGTCGTCCAAGGCATTGTTGTCCGGGAGAGGATCGGAGGCCTCGGTGTCCGCCACGCGTCTGCTGGTGCTGGGTGTCGTGCGCATGTACGGCAAGGCACACGGCTACCAGGTCCGGCGCGAGCTTCTTTCGTGGGCGGCGGACAAGTGGGGCAACGTCCAGCCGGGTTCGATCTATCACGCGCTGAAGAAGATGACCACCGAAGGCCTTCTGGAACAGGTCGAGGACGCCGAGCCGGGCGGCGGGCCCGATCGTGTCGCTTACAGACTGACTGAAGACGGCGAGACCGAGTTCCTCGTGCAACTCGGCAGGGCGTTGTCGAGCGACGACGCGACCGGGTACTCGCTGTCGGCGGCGGTCACTTTCATGCCGACTCTCCCCCGCGCGCAGGTGCTGGCCCTGCTAAAGCAGCAGTTGGCGAACATGGAGGCGCACGCCCAATCGACTCATTACGCCCGTGAACACGCTGTCGACCTGGGGAAACCGCCGCACGTGAGCGAGCTGTACCGCCTGTGGAGCGCGCACGCGGAAGCGAACGTGACCTGGATGCGGGATTTGATCGGCCGTCTCGAAGCCGGCGAGTACGTGATGGCGGGCGAGGGCGACGACGAAGCCGTGTTCGGCACACCACCCGAGTAATCAAATTTGACTATGGAACGACTCCTAGGGCACAGTGCGTCCTGCCACTAGTCAAACTTGACTAGATGGGCGCCGAAAGGAGTAGACATGATCAAGGCACGCGGCCTTGAGCGGCGTTTCCGCCGCAAGGGCCGCAATGGGGGCGAGGTCCACGCCGTCAAAGGCGTCGATCTCGACGTGTCGGCCGGGGAACTGGTCGGCTTCCTCGGACCGAACGGCGCGGGGAAGACCACGACCCTGCGCATGCTGACGACGCTGCTCAAGCCCACCGCCGGTGAGGCGACGGTCGGCGGCTGCGACCTGCTCGCCGACCCGCTGGGGGTGCGTCGGCGAATCGGCTACGTCGCCCAGGGCGGCGGCACCGCGCCGGCGAGCAAGGTCATCGAGGAGATCGAATTCCAGGGCAGGCTGTACCGAATGAGCAAGGCCGACGCGCTCGCACGCGGGGCCGTCCTCGCCGGGCAACTGGACCTGGCCGGGCTCGACCAGCGAATGACCTCGACCCTGTCGGGCGGGCAGCGCCGCCGCCTCGACATCGCGCTCGGGCTGATCCACTCACCCGGCCTCGTCTTCCTCGACGAACCCTCGACGGGGCTCGACCCGCAGAGCCGGGCGAACCTTTGGGACCACATCCGGCGGCTGCGCGACGAGCAGGGCGTCACGGTCTTCCTGACCACGCACTACCTCGACGAGGCCGACGCGCTCTCGGACCGGCTGATCGTCATCGACGACGGGAAGATCGTCGCCGAAGGCACTCCGGACTCGTTGAAGGCGCGGGTTTCCGGCGACAGCGTCGTCATCGGGGTCTCACCGGAGTCGGCGGCCGAGACCGCTGAGGTCGCGGGCCGTCTCGAAGGGGCGCACGAGCTGACCGTCACCGACGGCACCGTGCGGTTCCGCGTCCCGCGCGGCGACACCGCGATGCCCGAACTGCTTCGGGCGCTGGACGCGCGTGGCATCGCGATGGCGTCCATGCAGGTG
The DNA here is from genome assembly GCF_024628825.1 of Amycolatopsis roodepoortensis. NCBI lineage: Bacteria > Bacillati > Actinomycetota > Actinomycetes > Pseudonocardiales > Pseudonocardiaceae > Amycolatopsis > Amycolatopsis roodepoortensis. The sequence continues at coordinate 6,452,030 of NZ_CP102415.1, read as the reverse complement.
CACCGGCCGACGCTCGACGACGTCTTCCTGACCCTGACGGGCAGGAGCCTGCGCGACGCCGAAGAAGGCGCATCGGCCGAGGCCGCGGCGGAGAAGGAGGCCACGCATGTTGCATGACACCTGGTTGATCTTCCGTCGCGACATGCTCGCGGCGTTGCGCAACCCGACGTGGCTGGCCATCGGCGTGATGCAGCCGCTGCTCTATTTGTTCTTCTTCGGGCCGCTTCTGGTGAAGTCGCTCAACGCGCAAGGCCTGTCCGATGTGGACGGCTGGATGATCTTCACCCCGGCGATCATCGCGCAGCTCGCGCTGTTCGGTAGCTCTTTCGTCGGGTTCGGGCTCCTCGCGGAGTACCGGATGGGCGTGGTCGAGCGGATGCGGGTCACGCCGGTGAGCCGGGTGGCGCTGTTGCTGGGCAAGGTGCTCGCCAACGCGCTGCAGACCATCGTCCAGGCCCTGCTCATCATCGCGCTGGCGTATCTGGTCTTCGACCTGAACGCGCCGTTCGGTGGCGTGGTGCTCTGCCTGGCGATCGTCTTCCTTTTGGCGATCACGTTGGCGTCGTGCTCGTACGCGCTGGCGTTGACGCTCAAGAGCGAAGATTCCTTCCCAGCTCTGCTCAACGCGGTTCTCATGCCCCTGCTGCTGCTTTCCGGAATCCTGATCCCGATCACCGCGGGCTCGGCGCCGGAGTGGCTGTACACGATTTCCCGCATCAATCCGTTCCGGCACGTGGTGGACGTCGAGCGGAACAGTTTCCGCGGTGACTTCTCGATGGACGCCCTGTTCACCGGGAGTGTCGTGGTGCTGGTCATGGCCGTTCTGGCCATCTGGTGGGGCTCGCGGACGTTCCAACGCGAAAACGCCTGAGACACGCTGTACCGAAAGGTCACCTTGCGGCCGCTCCGCGGACGTAGGGTGACCTTTCGGTCGTACTGGGGCGAAATTCGAGGCAGGTGAGTTCGATCGACCCGGAAGGTGAGCACGGCGTCACCCTGTCCCACCGCGAGACGGTGACGGACTGGGCGGCGGTGCGTGGCGCCGACATCCGGTTCGCTTCGGTCACCATCACCGAAAACACCAACTGGCGGGACGCCGCGGCGGAACGCAATCTCACCGGCGCGCAGCACGCCGGTATCCACACCGGCGCACGGCACTACGCCCGTCCAGGCGCCGTCCACGACCAGGCCGACCATTTCGTGCGGACGGCGAGCGTGCTCGGCGCCTTCTCCCCCGGGTCGCTCGCGCCCGCGCTCGAGGTGGAGGCGCCCAGCGTCGACGACCGGTTCATCAAGGCGTGGATCAAGCACGTCAGGAACGCGGCGCGTGTCGAGCGCGTCCTGGTGTACGCGGGGCTCGACTGCTGGACGAACCGCTTGCACCCGGACAAGTGGGCGGACAGCGAAGTGGTGTTGTGGCTGGTCAGGCACAACGAGATCCCCGGAAGGCCGGGATGGTTCCACTCGCGGCTGGGCTTGCATCAGCACGGTTTCGGCACCGGGCTGCCCGGTGTGGACGGACCGATCGCGCAGGACACCGTGGTCTACCCGTTCAAGCTCACGGATGTGCTTCTGTAGTGCCCATTGCGTGACGACGGGTGTGCACGACGTCACCGCGTGGTCGCGGATCTCACTTTCCGCCCGGCGCGGGTTGCGTTTCCGGCGGTCCGAACGGTGACAATGTCGCGTGCGGTTGATGTGCCGGAGGCTGCGGACGGACGTCGGGCCCGAACGGGCACTGGCGGTCCTCGGTGCGCGCGCCGAGAAGCTCGGGCTCGCACCGCCCGCCGCACTGTGCGGAGAGTGGTTCTCCTCGCGCGCGGTCATCGCGCTCAACGCTTCCCTGACTCCTGTGCGGAACGTGGCGGAAGCGTTCGCGATCCCGGCCCGGCTGCCCGAAGTTCGCGACGCGATACCCGGCGCGGTCGGCGGCGGCTGGTTCGGTTACCTGGGTTATGACCTGACCGATCCCTCCGGCCGGTCCGGGCCGCTTCCTCCGGCCGCGTGGGCCTGGGTCGATCGGATTCTCCGGCTGGACGCCGACGGCTCGTGGTGGTTCGAAGCCCTGGTTCACGACGGCGATCCGGATCCGGTCGGGGAAGTGGCCGCGGTGGAATCCGCGCTCGCCGAGGTTCCCGAAGCGACGACTTGGAGTTCCGGCCCGTTGTCGCGCCCGCTTCCGTCGGAGCACTACGACGCGGTCAAAGCCTGTGTGCACGCGATCGAAGCCGGCGAGCTGTTCCAGGCGAACATCTGCGCTCGTTTCAGCGGACGGTTCACCGGCGACCCGATCGCGTTGTTCGCCGAGGGCGCGCGTCGCCTGGGAGCACGCCGGGCGGCGTTCCTCAGCGGCGACTGGGGTTCGATCGTGTCGTTCTCCCCCGAGCTTTTCCTTGCCAGGCATGGGCGGCACGTCCGGTCGACGCCGATCAAGGGCACCCTGCCGCGGCGGAACGCCTCCGACGCGCATCTCGCGCAGCGGCTGCGGGAATCCACCAAGGACGTCGCGGAGAACGTGATGATCACCGATCTCGTCCGCAACGATCTCGGGCGGGTGTGCGCCACCGGCACCGTGCGGGTTCCCGAGCTGCTCGCGGTCCGGCCCGCGCCGGGGGTCTGGCATCTGGAGTCCACTGTGGAGGGATCACTCGCCGACGGCGTCGACGACGCGGCGCTGCTGGCGGCCACCTTCCCGCCGGGCTCGGTCACGGGCGCGCCGAAGATCCGCGCGCTGGATCTGATCGCCGAACTGGAGCCGGCCGCGCGTGGCGTCTACACCGGCGCGATCGGGCTCGTTTCGCCGATCGCCGGAATGGAACTCAACGTCGCGATCAGAACCTTCGAAATCCACGAAGGCACGATCGCGCTGGGAGTCGGCGGCGGGATCACCGCCGACTCCGACAGCGAAGCGGAATGGCAGGAATGCCTGCACAAGTCCGCTCCGCTGGAGCGCCTGCTCGACTGACTACTCGGTACTACTTGGCAGGATCCAGCAGGAGCTTGCCCATCGTGCCGCGCGAGCGCAGAGCCTCATGGGCGGCGCGTGCGTCGGACAGCGCGTACTCACCGCCGGCGATGGCGCGGACCCGGCCGGCGAGAGCCAGCTCGAAAAGCTCGTCGAGCGTGCGCCCGAAGACGTTCCCGGGGAGCTTGAAGGCGTGCGGCAGCCACATCCCGGCAACGGTGGTGCTGTGCCCGAGAAGGTTGCGGGCTTCGATCGGCTTCGGGTTCTCGCGGCTGGCCATGCCGTAGAACGCGAGGCGGCCGAACGGCGCGAGGGCCGCGATGCTCTGGTCCGTGACCGCGCCGCCGGTCATGTCGAGCACGATGTCGACGCGTTTGCCGCCGTTCGCCTCACGAAGCGCGTCCGTCATGTTCTCGGCGCGCGAATCGATGGCGACGTCGGCGCCGAGTTCGAGGGCGAGCGCGCGCTTCTCGTCGCTGCTGGCGGTCGCGATGACCCGGCCCGCTCCCCAGGCCTTCGCCAGCTGCACGGCGATGGAGCCGACCCCGCCCGCGGCGGCGTGCACAACGACGGATTCGCCGGGTTCGAGGTGGGCGCTCTTGCGCAGCAGGAGCGACGCGGTGGTGCCCTGGACGATGAAGGAGAGCGCGGTCAGGTCGTCGACGCCGTCCGGCACGCCGAAGCTGGTGACCTCGTCGGCGACCGCTCGCTCGGCGTAGCCGCCGCCACCGTTGAGGAGCGCGACGACACGCTTGCCGTCCGCGGTGCGGCCGACGATCTCTCCGCCGGGGACGAGCGGGAGCTTGCTCGGGGCGAGATACGAGTTCTCGGCCTGGTGGGTGTCGGCGTAGTTGACGCCGATCCGGTCGACCTCGACCAGTTGCTGACCTGGGCCCGGGACGGGCTCGGGGAGGTCGACGAGGTTGAGCACCTCGGGTCCGCCGAATTCGGTCACCTGTACTGCGCGCATCCGCATCCTCCTCGTCGAGATGAGACATTCTTGCATATGTCTCATGCTTGAGACATGCCGTGATATGTTTCACTCATCGAAACCGCACTCGAACGCCAGCTGACCTCACCGCGCCCGGACGCCCTGCGCGCGTTCACGATCGCGCGCGCCCGGTTCCTGGACGGGCGCCGGGTGGACATGGGCGAGCTCGCCGGTGAACTGGGGATCAGCCGGGCGACCCTGCACCGGTGGGTCGGCGGCCGGGATCAACTGCTCGGCGAGATCCTGTGGTCGATGACCGTCGAGGTCTTCGAAGCGCGCGCTTCGGGCAAGCTCGGCCGCGGCGCGGAAGGGATCGCGGAACTCGTCGGCACCTTCGTCCGGACCGTGAACTGCTCGAAACCGTTCCGGGAGTTCCTGCGCAACGAGCCCGAGCGGGCGCTGCGGATCCTCACGACGAAGGCCAGCGTGGTGCAGAGCCGCGCGATCGCCAAAATGCGCGAATTCCTCGACGAGGAGGTCACGGCCGGGCGGCTCACGCCACCACTGCCGGTCGAGGACCTGGCCTACCTGCTGGTGCGGATCGGCGAGTCCTTCATCTACACGGACGTCATCACCGGCGCGGAGCCCGATGCCGTGAAGGCACACGCGGCCGTGACGGCCCTGCTCTCCTAGCTCTTCCGGGACGCGAGAACAGCGTCGTAAAGCTCCTTTTTCGACACTCCCGCGGCTTCGGCGACCTCGGCGGCAGCTGACTTCAGGCGCTCACCCGCCGAGACACGCGACGCGACCTCCGAGACCAGGTCCCCGACGCTCACCGAACGCGGCGGCGCGCCGGCGAGGACGACGGTGATCTCGCCTTTGACCCCGTCGGCGGCCCAGGCCGCCAGATCCGGCAGATTGCCGCGTTTGACCTCTTCGTAGGTTTTGGTCAGTTCACGGCAGACGGCGGCGCGCCGGTCGGGCCCCAGGACCTCGGCGGCGTCGGCGAGAGTGCTCGCGAGACGGTGCGGAGATTCGAAGAACACGGCCGTGCGGGGCTCGTCCTTCAGCGAACCGAGCCATTTCGCGCGTTCGCCGGGCTTGCGCGGGGCGAAACCTTCGAAACAGAAACGGTCACAAGGCAGGCCGGAGAGCGCCAGTGCCGTGGTCACCGCCGACGGGCCGGGCAGGCAGGTCACCGGCACGTCCGCCTCGACGCAGGCCGCCACCAGGCGGAACCCGGGATCCGAGACACTCGGCATGCCGGCGTCGGTCACCAAGACCACCGTTTCGCCCGCTTGGAGCGATTCGAGCAGTTTCGGCAGGCGAGCCGTCTCGACGTCTTCGTAGAAGCTGACGACGCGCCCGACCGGAGAGACGTCGAGAGCCGCAGTGAGGGAGCGCAGACGACGGGTGTCTTCGGCGGCGATCACGTCGGCCGTCGCGAGGGCTTCGGACAGGCGCGGCGAAGCGTCACGGACGTCTCCGAGCGGGGTGGCTGCCAGCACGAGGCGTCCTTCGGTCATTCCCGAAGGTTAACCGGTTCGCAGATCCGGACACCGAGTTCACTCTTCCGCCCGTAGGATCATGCCCCGTGACCGCACTGCTGACCCGGGACAACGAGAGCGTGCGGCCGGATCCGGTCGACGCGCTCAGGCCACCGAGTGACCGGGAGGCCACCCTCCTTGGCCGCGGCATGCCGACCGATCGCCTGCGCGGCTGGATCGTCACGCTGGTGCTGACGCTCATCGGCGGCATCGTCCGGATCCAGAACCTGGGAACGCCCACGGACAAGGGCACGCCCGTCTTCGACGAGAAGCACTACGTCCCCCAGGCGTGGCAGATGCTGCGCAACGGCGGTTACGAGGACAACTACGGCTACGAACTGATCGTCCACCCGCCGCTGGCGAAGCATCTCATCGCGATCGGCGAATGGCTGTTCGGTTACAACGCCTGGGGCTGGCGGATCATGCCCGCGCTGGCGGGCACGCTGATCGTCTTCCTCATCATCCGGATCGCCCGGCGTCTCACCCGCTCGACCCTGCTCGGCGCGGTCGCGGGGATCCTGGTGATCAGCGACGGTGTCCTGCACCTGCAGTCCCGCATGGGGATGCTCGACATCTTCATCGCGTTGTTCGTCCTCGCCGCGTTCGCCTGCGTGCTGTGCGACCGCGACCAGGTGCGGCAGCGGCTCGCCGTGGCCGTCCGTGAAGGCTGGATCGACGAGTCCCGCTTCGGCCCGAAGCTGGGTTTCCGGTGGTGGCGGTTCGCCGGCGGCCTGATGATCGGGCTGACCTTCGGCGTCAAGTGGTCGGCGCTCTACTACATCGCCGCGTTCGGCCTGCTCACCGTTTTCTTCGACGTCGCCGCGCGCCGGGCGGCTGGGGTGCGGCGGCCGTGGGTCGGCACGCTGCGCCGCGACGTGCTGCCCGCGCTGTGGGCGATCGTCGTCATCCCGGTCCTGGTGTACCTCGCCTGCTACTGGGCCTGGTTCGCGAGCGAGACCGCGACCGACCGCAACTACGTGGCGATCAAGGACATCGATCCCGGGTTCTGGGCCTGGATGCCGCCGGCGTTGCGGTCGCTCGGCGACTACACGATGAACGTCCTCGACTTCCACGCGAACCTGGTGACGCCCAAGGACAAACCGCATCCCTGGGAGTCGAAGCCGTGGACCTGGCCGATGGGCCTGCGGCCGATGCTCTACGCGTACGCGGGCGGCACCGACGCGACCGGCTGCGGCGAGTCGACCTGTGTGCGGGCGACGATGCTGATCGGCACGCCCGCCATGTGGTGGCTGGCCCTGCCGATGCTCGGCTGGAGCGTGTGGCGGTCGGTCTTCCGCGCGGACTGGCGCTACGCCGCCGTGCTCGTCGGTTACCTGGCCGGGTTCCTGCCGTGGTTCACCAACCTCGACCGCCAGATGTACTACTTCTACGCGACGCCGCTGGCGCCGTTCCTGGTACTGGGGTTGACGCTGGTTCTCGGACAGATCCTCGGCAGCGCGAAACGCGGGTTCGAGCGCCGGGGCACCGGCATGCTCGTCGTCGCACTCTACGTGGGTCTCGTCGTGGCCAACTTCGCCTGGTTGTGGCCGATCCTCAACGGCAACGCGATCACCAACGACCACTGGAACGCCGAATTGTGGCTGCCGTCCTGGCGGTGACCACGACCGGTTGCGCGAAGGCCCAGCGAGGCGCCTGAAAGCGACTTAGACTCCCGTCCGAATTGAGGATTTCTGGGGGTCGTCATGTCTCGTTGGCCGGTTCTCGTGGCCGTTGCCCTGCTGCTCACCGGGTGTTCCAGCGCCATCGACGGAAAAGCTTTCCGCGAAGGCTCGGCACCGGGCGCGAGCGATACGAAGTTTCCGCGCTACACACCGCCCGCCGACGGGTCGGGGTTCAGCGATCAGGTGCTCGACCAGCCGCTGGCACTGCCCGTGAAACAAGGCGAGGAAGGCTGCGACTGGCTGGAGTCGATCAAACCGGATCTCCAGCCGCTCGGTCTCGTGAGCACGAAGGGCGTGCTCAGCGGTTGCCAGTTCGTGTTCCCCAACAACAAGGGCGCGCAGGTGCACGCCTACAGCCCGTACAGCTGGATCACGCAGGACTCCCCGGTGATGGAGCCGGTGGAGATCGCCGGGATCAAAGGCCGGACCTACGCCTTCGACCCGGAACCGGCGACGTTCTGTTCGGTCAACATGGACGTCCGCGCCTACGCCTCGATCGCTGTCGATGCCTACGACGTCGACAACGACGAAGGGGGCACTCGCGCGGAGCACTGCGAGCTGGCGAAGAAGGTCGCCGAAGTAGTGCTGAAGAAGTTCGTCCCGCTCGCCGGTGGCAAACCGGCGCCGAGCACCGTTCAGGAGCCTCCCGCCGAAGCGCTGAAGAACGCCGACATCTGCGAAGTCGTCAAGTTCACTCATGCGAATTACGCCGGAGTCAACGCGGGCCGCGAAGGCGCTCAGAAGGGCGAGGGGCCGCTTGGACCGACCTGCACCCACGAAGTCGCCTACGCGAAGGCCGTCGGGATGTACACGAACGGCACGGGCGGCCTGGAAGCCGTGCCGCCGAAAGCGGGCGCGGAGGTCCGGAACGGGCAGTTCGGCACCTTGAAGGCCAGGTTCGAGCAGACCGCGGAGTCCTGCGCCCTGAGCGTCCAGCTGAGCAACGGACAGGTCGTGCAGGTCGACTTCATCGGCAAGAAGAAGGAAGCGATGCCGCGGACCTGCGTCTCCGCTCAGCTCATCTTGTCGGTGTCGATGCTGGCCTTGATCACGGGCGACTCCTGATTTCTCCGATTCAAGTGTGACACTTGCCTTCGAGTTGTTACTCTTCGCTGGTCAACAGCAGCTCGACAGGGGGCATCATGACGATCCGACCGCTCGGAGCGGCCTGTGCGGCCGCGGCGTTGTTCTTGATCGCAGGGTGTGAAGAGCAGACGCCGGGCGCCGCGTCGCCGCAGACTTCGGCCGTTCCGAGCACCTCGGAGGCGCCGGCCAGCAGCAGCGCACCGCCTAGCACTTCGAAGCCTTCGGCGGTCGCGTCCGACGTGACCAAACCCGCGACCGGCGGCGCGGTGGCGCAGACCCCGGACGGGGCCGCGAGCGTGATGGAGGAGTATCACCACGCTCTGGGCGAGAAGGACCTCGACACTGTTTGCCGGATCACCGCGCCGGCGTTCGACGGCGGGATGAAGGAATGCCGGAGCCTCACCCCCGTGCAGTTCGGGATGCTCTCGGCCGACGACGTCAAGAAGCTGAAGTCGACCCGCGTCGACCGGGCGAAACTGCAGAGCAAGGGGCCGGACAAGGTCCTCGTGCCGCCGGGCGCGATCAGCCCGCAGATCGCGATGATGGCCGCGCAGCCCAAGACGTTCACCATGGCCTGGCGCGGCGGCACCTGGGTGGTCATCGACTGAGGGAGAGCAAGGGACCTTTGCTAGCGTTCGTTAGCGCACTAACTAACGGCAGCAAAGGTCCCTTGCTCTCTTTTCGCAGGTCAGCGCGGGTGACGCTGAGGCTGGGCCTGCTTGTGCGGCTGCTGGTGGGGCTGCGGTTGCGACTGCGGAGGGCGGCGCGGCACGATCTGCGTCACCGGGCCGTCCGGCGACTTGCCCGCGCGAGCGAGCCAGCCCTCGACGTCACGCCGCACGGCGGTGAGCGTCGGACGACGGCGAGGCTCCTGGTCGAGCGAAGCGATGAGGATCCGGGCGTGCGCGCTGCGGTTCGGCAGCTTCGACACCGGTTCGGCGCGGGCGGCGGCCATCAGCGCGGCCATCGGGGTCTCCCGGGTGCCGCGCGGAGGCTGGCCCGAGAGCGCGTAGCTGACCGTCGCGGCGAGCTGCCAGGCGTCCGACGCCGGGCTGGCCGGTGAGCCCATCGCCTGCTCGGGAGCGACGAAGTCCGGCGTGCCGATCATCATCCCGGTCGCGGTCATCTTCGAGTCGCCCTGGCTGCGGGCGATGCCGAAGTCGATGAGGTGGGCGAGCCCGTTGCGGTCGAGGATGATGTTCGACGGCTTGAGGTCCCGGTGCAGCACGCCCTTCTCGTGCGCCGCGGCGAGCGCGCCGGCCATGGTCGACCAGAGCCGTCCGGCGGCGATGTCGTCGAGCGGGCCCTGCGAGTCGACGATCTCGGCCAGCGAGCGCCCTTCGAGGTACTCCATGACCAGCGCGAGCCCGTCGGGTTCCTCGACGAGGTCGTACACCTTCACGCAGTTGGGGTGGTTCACCACGGCCAGCGCCCTGGCCTCGCGCTGCATGCGCTCTTCGGTGTCCCGGTCCGGCGCGTGCGCGATCTTCAGCGCGACCGTGCGGTTGAGCTGGGTGTCGACCGCTTCCCACACGGTGCCGAACCCACCGTGGCCGAGCCGGCGGACCCGCTTGTAGCGGCTGCCGCCGGAGTTGCGGGAACCCGGCGGCGCCGGGACCGGCCCCGGGACCGCGGCGAGCGCGGGAGGTTCGGGCGCCTGCGCCAGCGCGGTCGCCGGGTACTGCTTGGCGGGAGGGGGCGGCAGCTGCGGCTGCGGCTTCGGGGCGGGCGGCTCCGGGCGGTACGGCTCGATCTTCTGCCGGGGCTGCGGGTCGGGCCGGTTGATCACCGACCACGGCGGCGGACCCACGAGCGCGACCGGGATCAGGCCCAGCACGCTGAACGGCAGGAAACCGAGCCAGAAGTGCACGGCCGTGTTCGCGCCCATGCCGACGCTCGCCAGCACCATCAGCACGAACGGGATCCAGAAGAACCGCGAAGGCCACTTCGGGCCGCGACGGAACGCGGTGCGCGCCTGCAGCATCACGAACAGCAGCGACAGCGCCGGCAACCCGACCAGCAGGATCAGGTAGAAGATGTAACTGAGCTGCATCCCGTTCGGGTAGAACAGCACCTCGTACACGTTCTGGCCGCGGCCGAGGTACTCGCTCTGCTTCCCGATCAGCGGGCTGTAGTCGGCGTTGAAGGTCGCCAGGTCACTGCTGGAGAAGCCGGACTTACCGCCCGATTTGGACGCGGCCTCCTGGTACGTCTGCGAAACCCCGGTGGCCAGCAGCCACGGCAGCAGGAAGACGGCGACGACGCCGATCCCGCCGAAGATGGACAGGGTCACCACGTCGTAGCGGTTGCCGGTGCCTTTGCGGATGATCGCGACGACCATCGCTCCCAGTGCGGGCAGCAGCGCGACCAGCGCTCCCGCGGTGCTCGTCGCCCACACCCAGTCCCCAGGCCAGATCCCTGGTCCGAACAGGCTGTGCGCGAACGAAAGCAGCGCGCTCGCTAGTCCCATGGACCCTGCTCCCCTCGCTCGGTTAGGCCGTTTCCGGCGGTTTTTCCCCTAGTCCAGCTTAGGACGCTCCATGCCCGCACAGGGTTGCCGGGTTGTCGCGGCCGTCTCTCCGCCGTTACCACCGGGCATCGGCCCGGCCGGAAGTCCATGATGGGGTCCGGTACCCGAACGCGAAGGAGCATTCGATGCACGCCGAGTCGTACCAGCGGAGCCTCGAAGACCCGGAGGGTTTCTGGCTCGAAGCCGCGCAGGCGATCGACTGGACCCGTCCGCCGACGCGGGCGCTCGACGCGTCGAAGGCGCCTTTCTACCGCTGGTTCCCGGACGGCGAACTGAACACCGCGTTCAACGCGCTCGACCGGCACGTGCGGGACGGCCGCGGCGAGCGGACGGCGCTGATCTGGGATTCTCCCGTCACCGATTCGGTCCGCCGGTTCACCTACGCGGAGCTGCTGGACGAAGTCGCGCGTTTCGCGGGCGCGCTCGCTTCTCTCGGCGTCGGGAAGGGCGACCGCGTCATCGTGTACATGCCGATGGTCCCCGAGGCCGCGGTCTCGATGCTGGCCTGCGCCCGGCTCGGCGCGGTGCACTCGGTGGTCTTCGGCGGCTTCGCGCCCAAGGAGCTCGCGGCCCGGATCGAAGACGCGAAACCCAAGGTCATCGTGGCCGCTTCCTGCGGGATCGAGCCGACGCGGGTCGTCGAGTACAAACCGATCATCGACGAGGCGCTCGCGGGCACGGTCCATCAACCGGACAAGGTCGTGGTGCTGCAGCGGGAGCGTGCCCGCGCCGAACTTGGCGAACGCGACGCCGACTGGGCCGAACTCGTCGCGAAGGCCTCCCCCGCCGATCCGGTGCCGGTCGCGGCCACCGACCCGCTGTACATCCTGTACACCTCCGGCACCACGGGGAAGCCGAAGGGCGTCGTGCGCGACACCGGCGGGCACGCGGTCGCGCTGGCCTGGTCGATGGGCGCGATCTACGACATCCAGCCCGACGACGTCTGGTGGACGGCGTCCGACGTCGGCTGGGTCGTCGGCCATTCCTACATCGTGTACGCGCCGCTCCTGATCGGGGCGACGACGGTCATGTACGAAGATATGCACCCGCCGTAGTAGCACGGGTGGTACCTGTCTTCAGCGAGCCTTCTGGCAACCATAGCCAGCGGGGCCCGCGTCAGGATGCGCGGCGGTCCCGCTCCCAACTCGAGGGAGCCCCATGCAGCCGCGGACACGCCGCGACATCGTCGTCGGCCTGGTATTCGGTCTCTTGATCAGCCTCACTCTGACGCTCACCTACCTCGGCGGTGCGAAGTGGTGAGCGCGCCGTTCGTCGATTCGTCCCGCATCTGGCGGCCGGCCGCAAGTTCGGCCCGGTCCGTGCTCGCCGCGTGGGCAGCCGCACGGGCCCCGTACCTGCGCGCCGTCGCGGCTTACCTCGCGGTGCGCGTCCTCGGCGTGGCGATGCTCGCCGTGATGGCGGCGCCGCGCGATCTGCCTCTGCTCGAGCGGTTGAGCGCGTGGGATGGCTGGTGGTACCTGCAGATTGCCGAGAACAACTACACCGGGGTGCCCGAACCTCTCGACGCGGCGGGCGAGCTGTACCCGCACGCACCGATGGGGTTCTTCCCGCTGTACCCCGGTGCCATGCGGGTACTCGGCGAACTCGGCGTGCCGCTGTTGGCGGCCGGGCTGATCGTGGCGACGGTCGCCGGCGTCGTCGCCGCGTGCGGCCTGCAGCGCATCGGCGAACGCGTCGGCGGGCAGCGCGTGGGCCTGGTCCTCGTCGTGCTGTGGGCGGGCGCGCCGATGTCGATCACGCAGTCGATGGTGTACACGGAAAGCCTGTTCGTGGCGCTCGCCGCGTGGGCGTTGGTCGGGGTGCTCGAGCGCCGGTTCGGCATGGCCGCGCTGTGCACGGTGTTCGCCGGGTTGACCCGGTCGACCGCGGCCGTCCTGGTCGCCGTCGTCGTGGTCGCCGCGGCGATCGCCGCTGTACGCGGTCGCGGCCGCGACCGGTGGCGGCTGCTGGGATGGGCGGCGATCGCGCCGTTGGGATTGGCCGGCTACTGGTCGTTCGTCGCGGTGCGGACGGGGAGCCTGACCGGGTGGCAGGACATCGAATTGCGCGGGTGGGGTGTCCGGTGGGACTGGGGTCACGAGGCGGCCGAGTACGCGGTGCGGCTGCTCACCCGCGAGGGCTCGCGGTTCGAGACGCTCGTGCTGGTCGTGACGGTCGCCGCGGTGGTCCTCGGCGCCGTCATGATCGCGCGCCGGTTGCCGTGGCCGTTGGTCGCGTACGGGATCGGCGTCGCCGTCCTCGCGATCGGTACCGCCGGGTTCCCTCAAATGCGGGGGCGTTTCTTGCTGCCCGCGTTCGTGCTGCTGCTGCCTATCGCCGTCGGCCTCGCGAAACGTCGCCCCTCGACGGCCGTCGCCGTGGCCGGCGCGTTCGTCTTGTTCGGCTGCTGGTACTCGGCGTACTCGCTCACCGCGTGGAAGCACGGAATCTGACCGCAACCGGATATCACGTTCTGTAGCGACACTGTGCAGTATCGTGGTGTTGTACCTCTTCGCGGAGGGAAGCCCCCGGGTAGCTCCCGGGGGCACGCGGAGGGGTCGACTCCGCGAATGAGGGTGGTCGTTGATGAACGACGTTTTGCCTGTCGACGCTTCGGTCGGCGCACGCATCCGCCACTATCGAGACCGGCGCGGCATGTCCCGCCCGGTGTTGGGCGGGCTCGTCGGGAAGACCGGCGAATGGGTCAAGGCAGTTGAGAACGGTCGTCTGCAGACACCGCGGCTACCGATGCTGCTCCGGATCGCGCAGGCGCTCGAACTCGACGACTTGGCGACGCTCACCGGCGATGGGCACGCCGTGCCCGTCTCGCTGTATGCGGGCCCGCGACACTCGGCGCTCTCCGCGGTGCAGGCAGCGCTCACCGAATATCGCGTGTCGCTCAAGCTCGAGCCGGTATCCGTTCCACACCTTGCCGTTCGACTGCGTCAAGCATGGCTGGTGCGCCACTCATCGCCCGACCACCGGACGCAACTCGGAACCCTGCTGCCGGGCCTCATCCGCGACGCGCAGGTCGCCGTGCGAGCACTCCGCGGCGATGAACGACGCGAAGCGCGCCGGGTCCTGTCGGGCGTGTACCAGCTCGCCGACTTTTTTGTCGCTTACCAACCGGCACCAGAATTGGTCTGGATGGTCGCCGACCGCGCACTGACCGAGGCGCAAGAGGCCGACGATCCCTACATGATCGCGGGCGGCGCGTGGGCGATGGTGCAGGCTCTACGCGAGGCCGGCCGTTGGGATGAGGCGGTAGACCTCGCCACCGATGCCCGTGAGTCGCTCGCTCGGTACCTCGAGGGTGCGCCGGACGATTGGCACGGCATGGTCGGCGCACTCGACGCAGAGGTCGCCTACGTTCACGCTCGCCGCGGACGGCACGGGTTGGCATGGGCGCATTGGGAGAAAGCCGACCAGGTCGCCCGGCGACTTGGCGCCGACTACAGGCACACGCAATCCTCGTTCTCGCAAAGCGTCATGAGCGCGCACGCGGTCACCCTCGGCGTAGAGCTGCGCCGCACCGGCGAGGCACTGCGCGCGGCGGGCGGATTCGACCCGGTGGCCATACCGTCGCTCGCGCGCCGAGGGCGGCACCTCATCGAGGTTGCCCGCGCGCACGCACTCGAGGGCGACGGCGACGGGGTGCTGACTCTCCTTGACCGGTCGCAGCGCGTCGCGAACGAGACGATCAGCTACAACGGATTCGCGCGCGACATGCTGCTCAATCTCAGGAAGCGTCCGCCCACCGGGCGAGAATCCGAAGTGCGCCGCCTGTGCGATCGCGTCGGGTTGGCCGCGTAGCCCAACCGGGTGAAGGTACAAACTGTACCCCTCGCCTAGTTGATCACTCCTAGCGTTCAAGGGGTGACACGGGGATGGCGAATCGAGCGTCGACAGCAGATCACGGATATCAACGGCAACCGGGTCGTTGTGACCACAGGTGTAGTCCGGAACCTGCAGGGGCACCTACGTGTCGCCCTTGCCGTCGACAACGGGCCGACGCTGCTTTTCGACACCGCGGAACGCAACGTGTTAGCCGCCCATCTTGATCAGTCCCGCGACGACTTGAAGCGCCTCGAACGGAACGCCCGGTGAGCGTCCGCACGCCGCCGTCGATGCCAGGGTGGCGACATCTTCGGGAGTTGGCCGGTGTCGGCCTGACCGGGCAGCGTGTCGACATCCTCACGGGCGTGGTGGAGACCCCGTCGGGTCTGGCCCCGGCGCTGCTGGTCGGGGTGTGCGGGCTGGTCGTCGACGAACTGCTCGTCGAGGGCCTGGTGACCGCCCTGCAGCAGGCGACCGAGGACGCGCGCAACGGCGGTGAGCCGCTGTGGTGAGGCATTCCCTGGTGACGCGGCGCCGGCTGTTCGGTCGGCGACGTCGCCTCCCGACGCAGCACCCGGTCGAGGTCCCGTGTGTCGCGGATGAGTACGAGTGGCGGCAGTTCGCCGGAACGTCGCACCTGTACCCGGTCGCGCGGCTCGCCGACGAATGGGCCACGGTCGTTGTTGCGTGGTGCGAGCGGCAACGGCCGTGGCCGGTCGGTCACGACGTGGGCGAGGTCGGCCGGATGCGCCTCGACGCGCGGCACCGCGCCGTGGTGGGCGCCTGCGAAGACTGCGAGCACCTGCAGCGGTTGGCGCACATGGACGCGCGGCACCGCGCACGGGAGGCGCGTCGTGCACGAGCATGATCGAAAGCTGTTCGCCGGGATCGCGCGCGTCAACGCGGACATCGGGCGGGTCACGCTCGAGCTGTTCACGTTGCAGCCGGATGACGCGGCCTATGCCGAGGCGCTGCGCAAGGTCGGAACCGACCTGGTCCGCATCGGCGTGGCGTTGACGTACCGGGCGGCCGAACTCGACGGCAAGCTGATCGATCCCGGCGACAACCTGACCGACCCTGCAGCACAGGAAGGCGATCCGCCGTGACCGCGGTCGAGGTGGGCAGCTACGACCACTTCCTCGCCGAGGTCGGCGCGGGCCGCGTGTGGGTCTTGGGATTGGGCGCCGGCGCCGGGTCCGCCGAGATCCTCGTCGGCGCCGGCGGGATCAACGCGAAAGAGTTCACCGACCGCGGCTACCTGTATCGCGCCCTCGACAACGGCGACGTGCGGATACACGGCGGCCGTGTGTCGCTCGCCCGACCGGTGGCAGGCCACGGCGAGATGCCGTCACCAGCCTGACCGCACCAACGAAAGCTCCCGGCGTCGCGCAAACCCTTGAGCGACGTCGGGTCGCCCGGTCAGTGGCGGGCTCCCTGCGCGCGCTGACCGGGTTCCAAACACCCCCGCCGTTTGCGTGGAGGTGGACGGCGAGGGGCCGGGGGCCGGGGTGATGGCCGGTCCCCGGCAACTGCCCGCCGCACCCCGGCGGCGGGCGCCGGGGGTGAGGCGCGCACGGGGCGCCCGCCCCCGGCAACCTCCTATCCGGAACGGAAAGTGAGTTTTTCCTTGGCGTACAACGAACTCTGGACAGAAGAGACCGTGAAAAAGGTAGAGGAACGCGACAAGCAGCGACAGGAAGACAACGAACAGAAGGAGGGCTAACCCATGATCATCCATTGGTGGCGAGTCGGCTAAACCGCCGGCGGTCGACCCGGCGCGGGGCCGACTGCGCCGGACATGAAAGCGGCCGCCCCGCGCTGCCCGTCGGAACGGGTAGCGCGGGGCGGCCGCGTGGTGTGTCAGGTTCGCGGGGGCGGTTCACCCTCGCCGTCCTGCAGCCGGGCGGGGTCGCCGCCCTGCGCGGCGACGTGGGCCTGCAGCTCGCCGAGCCACTCGGCGAGGTCGGTCACGTTCCGCGGCGCCCGCCACGTACCGATGGCGGCGAGGACCAGTGCGATACCGGCCGCGCCGGACGGTCCGACGTCGACCCCGACCGCGTCGAGGACGGACGCGACCCCGACCCCGGTCGCTCCACCGGCGACGGCGCCGAGCAGTTTCCAGAACCGGCGGGCGACCGCGGCGAGCCGGGCGCCGAGTCCCGGTTCGTCGACCGGGCCGTGATGCTGCCCGGTCACGCGATCGCCTGAATGAACACGGACACCGGCGAGGCGCACGAGTATTCGATGTGGACCTTCGACGTGCCGCGCGGGATCCGGATTTCCTCGCCTTCCTGTACCTCGGTCCGCCACCGGCCGGGGTCGCCGCCGGTTCCCTTGCCGGGGTCGGGCGTCCAGTTGTAGATGTGACCGCCGAAGATCACCGTCTTGGCCGCGAAGATCAGACTCACTTGCGCGGCCGGAGGTACGGCAAGTACCTCGTAGGTGGTGGTCATGGATGCGGGCAGAGTGGCCACGTTGTCCTCCGTCATCAGGATTCGGCCGGTGGGCCGGGGTGGGTTGGGCGGGTTCGGGGCGCCGGCGGCGCCGAGGTTCCACAGCGCGGTGGAGTCGGCGCGGGATCCGGCGACGACGGACACGTGCACGTGCGACGTGTGCGGGTTCTTCCCGCTGTAGGTCTTCCATCCGATGCCGGGTGTCCAGATGCGCCGGTTCCAGATCAGGTACTTGAGCCGCGGGTCGGCGTGCGTGGTGAGCCGGTCGGCGAGCCACTGCCCGTCGAGGTCGCCGGGGTCGTGGGTGAAGTCCCGCGCGCACACCTGATAGCGGCCGTCGCCGCGGCGGTAGTCGTTGGGGTTGTGGTCCGAGAGTCGGGCCGAGTGGTCAGCGTCGCCGATCGATCCGTCGGACGCGCGCGAGCGGTCCGGCGCCATCGCGTTGACCTGACCGAGCAGGATGTCGAGCGAGTTCGCCACATACCAGGGTTTCCCCATCGTGTCTCACTTTCCGATCAGGGTGAACAGCCAGGAGACGACCACGGCGAGCACGGCAACCGCGATCGTTCCCCAGAATTTCCACGTGTCCTTTTTGGACGTTTGCAGGTCGGCGACGTCGCGTTCGATTTCGTCGAGGCGACGTTTGATTACGGCGATCTCCGGGCCCTGCTGCATCATGTGCGCGCGGAGATCGCGGGCGAGGTCGGCGAGGTCAGTCCGGACACCGCCGAGTTCGCCGTGCAAGTCGGTGCGCAGGGCGGCTAGCTCCTCACGAACGTATTGCCAGCTAACAGGGTTTCCGGGTTCGGGGAGCATCGCGCGCCCTCCTTACTGTCGCATGTAGACGCTGTCGATCTGGCAGGCAGTCGACCCGGCGCCGCCGGTATCGAGGCTGCAGGTCAGTTGCACGGACACGTCGTTCTGGTCGAGCCATTCCGAAATGTCGTACGGTCCGCGTATGACGTTCGATAGCCCGATGTCGGTCCACTGACCGACCGTGGTGCCGTTGAATTTCAGCCTGTATCGGGGAACGTGGCTCCCGCCGATCGCGCGACCTGTCACTACTCGCAGCTCCACGAACTTGTGGAGCACGCTCGCGCGGCCTTGCCAAAGGATCTTTTCCGATGCCAACTGCGTGTTGTCGATGTACATGTAGTCGTAGGTGAAGCCGAGTTCCGGGTTCGGCGGGACGTCGCTTTCCATCACGAACTTGGGGTACATCGGGATGGGCAGCCAAGGCCGCGCCATCCCCCCCAACCCGGCGGCGTTGTCGGAAAACAAGATCACGTTGTTCTGGTCGCGCATCGCGAAGAACGGTTCCCCGGCGAAGTAGTCCCCCTGCAGGATCACGGTGCCGTTCTCCCGCCGGAGCGCGAAGACTTGCTTACCTTCGCTGTTCGGTCCGATGTAGAGGATCCGGGTTCCCTGGTCGTCGACCACCTTGAGAAACGAGTCGTCGAGCAGAGTGATGCCGCCTCGGCGGATGATGGCCGAGGTGAGGCCGGACAGTTTCCGGAACGCCTCGAGCGCGCGCTCGAGCTTGGATACCCGGTCGACCAGGTTCGACGGTTGGTTGAGCTGCCCCACGTGGTGTGTCCTTTCGATTCAGGCGACGTCGTCGAGCAGCGGGCCGCAGGTGAGCCGAACGGTTTCCTTGTCCTCGCCGGGTTTGATCGACATGCCGATGATCCGCAGGCTGGTGTCGATCCCGGCGGGCACGAAGTCGTCCTCGATGATCACGTGCGCGTCGTCGCCGAGTCCCCATTCGCCGACGATCGGTGACCGGTCGCCGCGTATCTCGAGTTCCGGCAGGACGACTGGGAGACGCGAGGCGAACAGGTCTGCGTCGGCGTGCTGCTGCAGCGTGTCGACGTTCGACACGGTGGTGTAGGCGGTCTCGGATTCGATGAGGGGGAAACCGCTGTCGTATCGGCTGGTGTCCTCGGCGACGGCGATCAACGTCCCGTCGTCGGAACCCTCGCCGGTGGCGAACCCGCGGGAGGCGTACCGGGTCGCGTCCGATGGCCACGTGTAGTCGATGAGGTTCGCGCCGAACTCGAACACCCACGGGCTGCCCTGCTGGCCGAGCCACGGTTCGCCCTGCCGGAACAGCCGGGTTGGCCGGCCGTTCGCGTCGGGCCCGCCGGAGTCGAACATCATGTCGGCGCCGCCCTCGACCCCGGCGAGCTGCCGCAGCGCCTCCCCGACCCACGGCAGTTCGTACCCGGCGTACTGCCGGGTCCGGTCGATCAGCGACAGCGACGCATCGGCGACGATGCCGAGATCGCCGCCGGTGTGCGCTTGCGCCGAGGCGACAAGATCGCGGGCGATTTCGTTCTGATCGCCGCCGAACGTGAGCCGCATTTCGGCGATGTCGTAGGCGGGCGCCACCGGGAACGACAGCAGCGGCAACACCTTGCGGTGGTCGAAGTACGTCCACCAGTCGCCACACCCGACCTCGACCACGCGCGATGTCGAGTTGTAACGGCGGGTCCAGATGATGCCGCCCCACATCACCTTGTCGTCGCGGTAGACGTACAGGCACCGGCGGCCGGGCATCGTGAGGTCGTACGGATCCCGCACCTTGCGGAACGGGTTCGTCCTCGACTCGACGGAGAACGCCCCGCGCGCCGACCCGGAATCGTTGAGCCGCTTGGAATACTCCACATTGGACAACGGGAGTTCGGCGAGCGGCGCGTTGGTCAGGAGGTCGTGCACCATGTAGGTGTAGATCGGGGCCGCCATCAGGGACCCAGCCAAACCGCGCTGACACCGGGCACGTCATCGCCCACGCCCTCATGGACAGCCTTAGACGTAGCGCCCGCGTAGGCGTAGCAACGGAACTGCTGTCCGGCGACGAGCTTCTTTGTCGCGGTTGCTTGGGAGTTCGCCGCGGCACTGGTCGAATCCTTGCCCCAGACGTTGCCCGGACCGGTACCGGCAACGAACACATACTTGTCCGCGGTGGCGTTGTTGAACCGCACCGAACACGTGACTAGCCACCAGCCGGGAACGTTCACCGTGAACACTCCCGCCGCGAGCGACAACCCCACCGGCGGGGTGACAACGCTCCAGTTCGTCAACAGCGTCGGCGTGAAAATGTCCTGATCGCCGAGTTCCCAGTCGCCGCCCGGCGTGGTGCCCGACACGTTGGCTACCACGACCCACGCGGACCCGGTCCACCGGTACATGTAGTTGTCGGTGGTGAGGATCGCGAGTTGCCCGGTGTAGGGGTGGGTGATGTCGGCGAGCGCGCCCGTGGTCACGGTGCCCTGGCACTGCCACGCGGCCGCGGCCGCGTTGTAGACCTCGGTCCATCCCTTGTCGCGCCGGTAGATCGTGAGCCCAGGAACCGCCGGCAGTGCGGCGCGGTCGGTCACGGTCGAGACCGGGACGACCCCGCCGAGCGCGACGACGCGCGGCGGCCGCAGATCGTCGAGCATCGCACCAGTAACCGCGGTCGCCCCGGCGCCGATCCGGATCCGCGCCAACAACACGTAGTCCGGGAAGAGCCCGCCCTGCGTCGGGTCGGGGTCGACCGGAGAACCGGCCGGGGTGCCCTTGACCCGCATCACCGTGTACGCCGTCGAGCCGTCGGCGTAGTAGGTGTCGGTCTGCCGGGCGATGATCAGGTCACGCCTGGCATTCGACGGGTCCGCCGGGTCGGTGCCGAGGACGTTGAGGGTCTTGTCGGCGTCGAGCGTGGCGATGTACGGGCCCATGCCGCGGGTGGCCGGGATCGTGGCCTGAAACGCGGACACCCGCACGTTGACGTCCGGAGTCGGCGCGGTCGCGGCGACCAGCCCCGGACTACCGGCGCCGTTAATGATCCCGATGCCTTTCGCGGTCGCGGTCGCGCCGGGCTGCAGCAGCGCGCCGACCGCCACGCGGGAATCCTCGGCGTCCAGGACGCGGGTAGCGCCGTTCATGGTCGCCCAGCTATCACGCTCAGCCACGGGAAAACCCCCTTCTCATTGGTAGGCGTCGCGCCACGTGGCGCGGAGTTCGGCGGCCGGGTCGTAGGCGGCGCCGGTGAACTGGATCCGGGTCGCGACACCGGGTTCGAGCGGTGTCCACTGCGCGACGAACAGCCGTTGCCGCACGCTCACGCCGTTGATCAGCACGGTGCGGGCGCCGGGCGCGGTGTCGATCCGCAGTGTTTGCCCGGCGAGGACGGTCCACGTGGGATCGAACATCAGGACGCGGCCGCCGTAGATGATCTGCGGTCCGGGCACCGGGCCGGTGATCTCGAGCACGGGCCACGTGGGGACGTGCCCGTCGTTGGTGGCGATGGCCTGCCCGCCGGTGGTGCCGAGGCCGAAGTCGAGCCCGCCCGATCCGAAGTCCAGACCGCCGGATCCGAAGTCGAGCCCGCCCCCGGCAGGCACCGCTAGCCGGGTGCTGACCGTCTTCTCGGCCACGCTGTACAGGCGCGGGTCGTTGGCCTGCCACGCGATCGCTCCGGCGACGTAACCGACGTTCGCATACATGAGGTCAGTCGGGATCGCCCGGCGCGTCACGCGGGCGTTCAGCCACACGGGCAGCCCGTCGAGCTGGACCTGCAGCGGTTCGTTGTCCGGGTTCTCGCCGGGGGCGGTGATCCGGCGCAGGGTGTCCAGCGCGGCCGGGAGTCCGGGGTGGTCGCCGCGGTAGATCCACTCCCACACGACTTCGCGGTCGGTGGAGAGCAGCTGACCGAGGTAGCTGCCGTGGTAGCCGGGCAGCGCGGTGTTTCCGCCGCGCTGCCCGGGCAGGTCCCACAGTCCCGTGATCCGGGTGGTGCCGAACACGGTGTCGCTGCCGAGCAGCTCGCCGCGCCACTCGAGCTGACCGTCGAGGGTGACCGCCATCAGTAACCCCCGCTCTTGGAAAACCAGTCGAGATCGCGCGCGACCTCGCCGGGCGGCGCGTCGGCGGGCGGGTGGTAGTTCTCGATGTGGACCAGCGACCGGCCGCCGGATCCGCCGGCGGCCGCGGCCGCGCCGGGCGGGCCGCCACCGGCCGCGCCGTATCCGGCGCCGAGCGTGCCGCCGAGACCGCCCGCACTGGCGGCGATCGACGGGCCGATGCCGCGCACGAATCCCTGCACGAGACCGAAGTTCTCGACCAGGCTTTCGTGAAAGCCCTGCATGATCGCCTCACCGGCGGGCTGCAGCAGCGTCCGGTCATACGACAGCGGGCCCTTGTGGTCGGCGATCCATGACGCGATGCCGCCCACGAAATCGGTCACGGCGCCCCACGCGTTTTTGAGGCCACGCAGGAAGCCGTCGATGATCGCGCGTCCGGCGCGGACCAGCAGCCCGCCGAGATCGCCGAGCGCGTCGAGGATCCGCCCAGGGATACCGGCCACAAAGGACACTGCTTCGTCCCAGCGGGTTCGGATCCAGCGCACGACCTCGCCGAACCACCCCGAGATCATGCCCGGCAGGTTGCCGAACCAGCCGACAATGTTCTTGATCCCGTCGATCGCGCGACCGGTCGCGTTCTTCACCCATTCCCAGGCACCACCGAAAACGTCGACGACGAACCCGATCACGGCCCCCAACAGCTGAAACGTAAACGCGTGGAACTGCACGATGTGCGTCACCAAGAACGTGAACGCGGGCGCCAAGGTGTTGATCAGCCACGCGGCGAGATCGGCCACCAGCACGATCAGCGGCGTCAACGCGACCGCGAGTTCGACGATCGGCGGCAGAAGCCCCACCAGCGGCGGTAGCAGCTGCACGAACGCGCCGATGAGCGAGCCGAGCACGGGCGAGATCGCTTGCAGGATTTGGAGAATCGCGCCACCGAGGGTGGACGCGAGCTGACCGAGAGTCGGCAGAAGCGGCACGATCGCGGCGGCGAGCTGCCGCAGCGTATCGGCCGCGAACTGCGAGATCAGGGTCGCGATCTGCGACACGATCGGCACCAGTTGCACCAGGATCGGCGCGAGCGCGGTAGCGAACGACGCGGCGATCTCGGCGACCGCGGGCACCAACGGCAGGATAGGCGAGAGCAGCGACAGTAGCGCGGGCACCAGCGGGGTGACCGCCTGCAGGACTTGCGTTAGCGCCGGGATCAGCGAGCCGGTGAGTAGCCCGCCGAGCTGCGAAAAGATCTCCGTCACGGCGGGTCCGGCCGCCTCGAACAGCCCGACGAGCGCGTCGGCGAGCGGCCCGAGAGCGGTCGCGACCTGCACGAAAATCGGGCCGAGACTCTGGATCACCGGAATCAGCGCACCCGCGAGACCGTCCACAATGGACACGATCACGGGCAGCAGCGCCTCGAGGATCGGGCCTCCCGCTTGAGCGAGCGTGGCGAGAACCGCGCCGACCAGGCCGAGGATTTCGGCCAACGCAGGGCCGAGCGCCGAGAACGCTTGCCCGGCGGCCGCGGACGCGGTCGACAGGTTCGCCATGAGCTGCCCGACTCCACCTCCAAGGGAGGCAAGGAAATCGGCGATCCCTTCAAACGCAGGTCCGGCCGCTTGTGTCGCGGTCACCAGCCCCGGCATGGCCTGAAATGCGAATCCGGTCACCCCTTCGGTCAGCGTCATCAGGGGAATTTCCATCGCCGCGAAGATCTGCCCAAAAGCTGGGGCGAGCTGATCGAACGTCACGCGCAGCTCACGCGCGATTCCCGCGAACACCGGCACCAGCGGCGCCGCCAACGTCGTGAGCTGAGACTTGACGTGTGAGCCGAGCGAGGAAAACGCCTGCTGCACAACGGCGTTCTCCTTGAGCACCATTGCTCCGAGACCGGCGAACGCCAGCGGCACCGCGGCGAGCGCGCCACCGGCGACCAGCGCGGACGCGGACGCGGCCGCGCCGAACAGCGCGAGTTTCTGCGTGAGGCCGAGGATGCTTTGCGCGTTGCTCGCCGCCATGCCCGCGGTCTGTTCGCCCGCGGCGCGCATCACCCCCGCCGTGACGAGTGCCTCACGCCGGATTTCCCGGAACACACTAGACACGCCGTCACGGCCGAGGATGTCGAACAGCAGGGACGTATCGGACGCCATGACACCCCCTCGCCACTATGAAGTTTTTTGTTGTGCCTCAACGATTTGATCGATGTACGCACATGCCGCGTGGAACTGCGAGACCGTGAGCAGCCCGAGTTCCCACGGCCGGATGTGGAGGATCTCGGAGATTCTCAGGCAGTACTTGCGGGCTTTTTCTTCGATGGCGCTTTTCCCGCCGGGGCGGGCACCTCGTCCGCCTGGCCCCCGTCGTCCTCGCTGCTCTTGTCGAGCTGCGCCTTGAGCGCGGCGACCGCGGCGCGCCGCTTGTCCTCCGGGACACCGGTCGCGGTCTGCACGGCGTCGTGCAGCTTCTCCAGCACCTCACGGTCGAGGATGACCTCGACCTCACCCGCGCGGAAATCGACGTCGTCATAGCGCAGTTCCTTGTGCTGCTGCCGCAGAACGTGCCACAGCGCGCAGCGCTTCGCGCGGATGGATCCGGACATGAGCGCCTGCTGCAGTTCGTCGAGGCTGCCCTCGAACTTGCGCTCGAGGTCCTCGGCCGCAGCGACCCGCAGGTCGTCGGCGTCGAAGTCGTACCGCTGCGCGGGCCCGTCGTCCGGGCTGTAGGCGATGACGAATTTCAAGGGGTTCACACCTTTCGGGAGAGGCGACGCGCGGTGGCTTCCATCGCGTCGACCACGCGGCGGCGGGCGTCCATCGCCGCGCCGCGCATGGCGTCGTCGAACCAGTCGGGTTTACCGATCTGGTGGGATTCCGTTCCGTGGTTCCAGTTCGGATGCGACCAACCGGCCGCGCTGTTCGTGCGCCGGGGAGCGTGAGTGAAGCCCCGGAGCTTGATCGTTTTGGTGACCGCGCGGGCGCCGGCTGCTTTGCCGGACATCTTCGCGACGACTTGCACTTTCGAGGCGATCGCCGACCGCAACGACCTGCCGGGATGCTTGGTCTGCGACGGCATCGACCGGATGGCGGCGCGGGCCTGCTGCCGAGCGGGCTGCAGCGCGGTACGCAGGTTCCGCGCAAGATCCTTCCGCAGGGCCTTGCCGTCCTCTTCGGTACGCAGGGCCCGCGCGATGTCGCGCAACCGCTTCTCCGGGCCCGACAGGTCGAGGTCGACCGGCATCTACGACACCGCGCGGGAAACCGCCCCGGACGTTGGCCACTCGACGTCGACCTCGGCGATCGACCCGACCTGACCGGCGATCGGCGCCCACTTCTTCATGAGCACGGTTCCGGTGTACTTCGGGTTGCTGGCACCGACCACGGCGTCGGACAGCCGCACCTCGAACGGAACCAGCGTCCCGAGCAGCGGCCACATGGTCGCGTCGAGCTCACCGGCGGCGATGTCCTGCTTGAACGTCGCCGACAAGCTGCCTTCCTTGATCCCACCGAGAACCTCTTTCCAGCCCAGCGACCGGAACGTCGTCGCGTCCTCGTCGGACACCTCGACACTGAGTTCGATTTTGCTCGAGTGTTCCGACACGTCGACCGCGTTGATCGACAGGTACGACGCGAGCAGCACCATGTGCGGCATGGGGTTTTCTCCTTACAGGGTCAGGCGATGCCGAGGGCAACGACGAACAGGAACGACGGGCCGGTGCCCGTGATAGTCCACTTGGGACGGAACCACGTGTCGGTGACCGGGCCCGGTGCGCGGGCGATCTGCCCGCTGAGAACACCCGCGGCCCCGAATGTGACGACGTCGGTGGGCGAGGCGAACGTGTTGTCGACGTCGGACTCGATGCCGAGCGTGATGGACGGCGAGCCGGTGCCCGCGATCGACAGGATGTGAGCCGCGGCGTAGAGATGTTTCCCGGCGGGGACGGCGCCGAGCTGGATCCCGGAACCGGTGCCGGTCGCGGTGCGGGCGGTGCCGGGCGGGTGCGCGATCTGCCCGCGTACCAGCGGCCACGATCCCTTGGCCTGGCCTTCCCACGGCGCGACGGCGCCGACCTGGTCGCCGAGCTTGTAGCCGCCCGACATCGCCGACGTGAACCACGCCAGCGCGCCGAGATCGGCGCGGTCCGGGCACGCCGTCCACGGGCCGAGTCCGCCGAGTTCGGTCCACCGGGCGTCGTCGACCCGTCCGGGGTCGCCCGCCTCCCACTGGCCCCCGCCGGACAGTTCGGTCTCGCGCAGTCCGCCGAGTACCTCTTTCCAGCCGGCGGAACCGAAGTTGGTGCGTTCCTCGTCGCCGACCTCGGCGGAGAGCTCGAGCTTGTTCGAGGATCCGGTGAGGTCGGCGCCGCCGGTGAACAACCTGCAGTTGAGCAGCACGAAATGCGACACGATCAGTTCCCCCGCCCGATGATCAACACGCGCCATTCGGCGCCGTAGTAGTGGCTGTTGCTGTGCTCGTACAGGCCGTAGCCCGATACCCGTTGGACCCGCACGGCGTCGCACACCCCGCCGAGCGATGGGTCGGCCTCGAGCGCTTGTTTGACCGAGAGCGGGCCCGCGCCGCGCAGGTAGCCGTCGAGCTGTTCCTGCCCGGTGCGGTCGGTCGCGTGCGACACCAGCAGACGACACGTCAGGTAGACGGTGTCCATGCCGCGGCCGAACGTGGTGTCGTACTCGACCTCGACCTCGGCGACGAAAAAGGCCGGCGGGCTGATCGCGTCCGGAACGAACGGAAAGCAGCGCAACCCCTCGATCGTGTCGACGGCGGCGGCTGCTGCTGCCTTGACGGCGGCGATGTCCATCCGTCCCCCTACGCGATTCCGGGGCGGATGAACGGAGAGATCAGCGCGGCGACGTCCGGGTCGGTGCGGCTGACCCGGATCAGTCCCCACTCGGCAGACCCGGCGATTCCTTCCGGCGAGTCCTTGCGCCGGTGCAGCCGCGCGGCGAGCAGCAACGTGGCCTGCTCGATGTCGTCGGGCACCTCTGGCCATCCCCACACCGCGGTGACCCGCACGCGCGCCATCGGGCCTTGTGGCCACATGCGATCCCGCAGCAGCCCGTCGACCGGCCAACCGGGATCCGGGGCGAGCGGGTACGGCTCATAGCCGACCACCGACGTGTAGCCGCCCGCGGCTGTGCCCGCCTCGACGACCAGCCCGGCGGTGGTGGCGATGTCGTCGAGCATCAGCAGGAACCCCTCAGGGGCGAACAGCGTCCGCCCCTGAGCGGGGAACACCTTGGCGGTGGCCGTGTCGTCGCGGTAGAAGCGGCGGCCGGTCGCCCGGTCGATACCGCGCGATGCCGAGACGAGAGCCCGACCCAACGCGTCGTCCTCGTCGGTGTCGCTCTCCGGGATGTTCAGCGCCTTTTTGAGCGGCGCCAAGGTGGCGTATTCGGTGACGGCCATTCCCGGTCAGTCTCCGGTCGCGTCGCCGTCGGCGGCCGCCTGGTCCTCGACGTCGGTCGCGCCGTCGCCCTGGTCTTCGACCTTGGCCTCGCCGTCGCCTTGCTCGTCGACGGCCGGCGGCGTGCCGGTGCCCTGCCCGGTGTCGACCGGGGGTGTCTCGGCCTTGTCCGCGGCCTTGCGCGCTGCCCGGCGGGCACGGCGCGAGGCGGGCGCGGCCGCCATCACGACGGTGTCGGGGCGCTGCACGGAGAACCGCTGTTCGCCCGGTGCGCGGGTGAGCATCTCGACGGTGTCCTCGAGCGGCGCGAACAGTTCCTCGCGTCCCTTCACGACACGGTCGTCGGCGGCGACGGTCTGCCCCTTCTTCACGATCGTGTGGTCGGGCAGCAGGAAACCGGTGGTCGCTCGCAAGTACTTCTGTGGCGCCATGAGACGGCCTTCCCTTCCGGTGAAACGGCCGAGGGCGCCCGGCGTCCACACGGGACAGCGGGCGCCCTCGGCGCGGGTGCGGGGTGGATCAGGTGACGTTGAGCATCCGGAACGCGCGGTCGAGCACGGAGTCGGATCCGTTGCGCCAGAACGCGAACACACCGCGCTGCCCCGACGGCCGGTTGTTGCCGGTGTGGAACAGGTGCGGGATCAGCTCGATGGAGAACCCGACCCGGTCGACCACCCAGAAGAACCGGAAGTCGCCGAGCACGAGAACGCGGTTCTCCTGCGTGGCGTTGATGACGCCGTCCATCGCCGACGTGCGGTAGAGCGGGTGGTCGAGCAGCCGCGGCGGCAGACCCTCGCGGGCGTTGGCCCAGAAGTCGTCGAGGTTCGCCCCGCCCGCCTGCCGGATCGCCGAGAAGATCTTCTTGTTGCCGATCCACGATGCGGTGTCGGCGAAGTTCTCGGGCAGGTCGTCGTCGACCTTGTAGACGTCCGCCATCGCGAAGGTGTCCGCGGTGGTGGACGTGAGCTCGAACGGGGTACCGGTCAGCGCGGTCACGATGCCGCGCGGTTCCGTGGTGCCGTTGCCGAGCACGAACTTGTTGTTCTCGAGATCCTGCTTGGCGGTGGCGAGCAGGAACGCGACATCCTGCGTGAAGTTCGGGTAGTCCATCCCGATCTCGATCGAGTGCGGGATGAACGCTCGAGCCATGTGCATGTCAATGTCGCGGTTCGCCCACGTCGGGGTGTCGTCGGACACCTCGGCCGCCTCGGCGTCGTAGGACGCCGTGACCGCGGTCGCGTTGACCGTGCGCAGCTTGTCGGTGACGATCGTGCGATTCGTCGAGATCTGCCGAATCGGCGACACCGTGCCGTCGCTGTTGAGGATCAGCGTCGGGTCGACCGGCAACGGGACGGCGTAACCGCCGGCGGCGTCGGTCAGCGACGCGGCGCGCTGCAGCACTCCGAGCGCCTCGACGTCCGGGTGCCCGTTGCGCATGCCGGTCTTGAACGCCTTGGACCACGCGCGCATGTACTCCGGCGAAGACGTGGCGATGATCTGCGCGGCGACCTTGCGCGCCGAGCGTCCCTCTTCCTCGTCGTCGGTGAAGTCGGATCCCTCGAGCAGCTGCGTGATCCGCTGCTTGGACGCGTCGTTCACACCGCGGCAGTGCTCCACCGCGGCGACGGCGCGGGCGGCGAGGTCGGCCCCGCCCCGCGCCGGGGTCTCCTGGTACAGCGACCGGTTGACGGCGTTGAGGTCCCAGGGGTTGCCGCGGAACGTGCCGCGCAGCGCGTCCGGCTCGCCGAGCGGGTCGTCGGTGCTGCCCATCCGCGCGCCGTAGCGGGCGCGGGAGGCGGTCACCCGCGCCGACCGGGTCTCGGCCTCGGTCGCCTCGCGGGCGGCGGTCTCGGCCGCCTGGACGTCCGAGCGCAGCGCGGTCTCTTCGGTGTCGAGCGCATCCCATCGGGTCTGCTGCTCGTCGGTCAGCGCGTCATTGCCCGCGCTGGTGTGCAGCTCGCGCCGCTCGGTCTCGATCGCCTCGAGCCGTGCGCGCATTTCCTCGAGCGTCACGACGGTTTCCTTTCCAAGTAGGGGTAAAGGCGCGCACGCCGTGCGGCGTGCGTGAGCCCGCTCGAGTGGCGCGCGGCCGGCTCGTCGGTGTCGGGTGCGGCTCCCGGTCGGTGGGCAGTGCCGTCGGCGGCTGCCCGGTCGGCGGGAGTGCGGTGGGTCTGGATCCGGCCGCGCAGCTCGTCGACCGCGTTCGGGTCGCGTGAGCGCAGCCGCTCGTAATAGGTGTCGGTCAGTCCGCGGACACCGGCGGTGGCGTCCGGGTTGGCCGGCCACGTGACGGGCCCGAACTCGAACAGCCGCACCTCTTTGATGGTGCGTTCCGGGATTCCGTCCGGGTTGTGCTCGCTCCGGCCGGGTTCGTCGTTCCACTCGTCCTTGATCACCCGCATGCGGAAACTCGAGCCGTAGGCGCCCGCCTCGATGCCCGGCAGAAGGTCGCGGTTGTAGGACGTGTCGAACAGCGGGACCTCGCCGACCGGGGAGTCGGGATCCTCGCGCAGGTCCTCGATCGTGCCGAGGACCTTGTTCCCGATCTGGTAGTCGAACCCGTGGTCGTAGAGCACCTTGATGTTGGCGCGGTTCTCGCTGATCGTTTTGGTGAACGCGCCGCGGGCGGTCCGCTCGAGAAAGCGGCCTTCCCACCACGAGTCGATTTCGTACCAGCGATCGAACGCGGAGAACCGCACGACCATCGTGGGCATGGCGCCCGCCTCGGCCTCGGCGCGGTCGGCCCGGACACAGGTCGGCACCGCGCGCACGAGATCGAGGTCGGGCACGGTCAGGGTGTTCATTCGGTGCCGTCCTCCTTGTTGTCGGTGCCGTCGTCCGGGTCGCCGTTCTTTCCTTGCGCGGCACCGGTTCCGGTCGTGTTCGGCTTGTCGCCCCACGGCACGGGGCGCAGGTTCTCGCCCTGCCTGATCTCGTTCACGGTCTTCCACCGGTTGCGCAGCGCGGACTCATACGATCGGTACTTGTCCAAGGTGGTCGCCTGCAGGATTCCCTCGCGTGGGATCACGACGTATTGCGGCGCGGGCAGTAGCGCCGTCAGGGTCCGCTCGAGGCGCCGCAACCACTTGTTGATGGTGAGCACCAGCAGGTGCGACGCGCGGGATTCCACGTTGGCGTAGGTGAGCGACCCGCCGGATTCATAGCCGAGAACCTCGGCGATGCCGGGCCCGAACATCCGCGCACACTGCGCCTCCGTGTAGCCCTGCGTCGCGAGGAACTGCGATTCCTCCGGGCTGATCTGGATCGCCTGATACTTCCAGCCCTTGCCCATCACCACGGGTTCGCGGTTGCCGCGCAGCGCGGCGAGGAACCGGTTTTTCACCTCGCGGGCCTGCTGCTCGTTGATCGACGCTTCCTCGTTGGTCAGCATCGCCGAGGGGTGCGCGCCGTCGCGGAACCACGATTCGCCGAACTTCACCGACGTGATCGACAGCCCGACCGTGGACGCGTGGAACTGGATCGGCGAGACACCGAGCACGCGCCCGGCGACCGGCATCACGCGGCGGTGCATCCACTTCGCGTCGTCGACCTGGCGGCCGCGCACGTTCCACACCGGCTTGCCGTCCTCGATCCAGCCGGTGACGTCGTCGGGGTGCTGCAACAGAACTTGCCGCGGCTGCTGCAGCGTGCCGTCGAGGATGTCGCCGAACGCGTTGCCGCGCAGCAGCCACGACAACACCAGCTGATAAGACCAGTCCTCGAGCCCCTGCCCCTCGCCCGAGGGATCCTTGAGGTTGCCCGGCGTCGTGCGCGTGCGCCGGTCCGGGCCCTCACCGGAATAGACCTCGACCGGCAGTTCCGAACACAACGACGCGATCAGGTCGGCCGCGCTGTGCACGGCGATCGACTGCAGCGCACTCTCGGCCGAGGACAGATCCAGATCGGCATACGATCCCGGCGCGAGCACCGGATACGGCGCGGGCGAGTAGATCTGTGGCCGCTGTTCAGGTTTGGCACCGCGGAACCAGAGGCTCACCGGATCCGCCAATCCGCCCACAGCAGGAACGCCCCGGCGATCGCGAGACCGAGCGGGACCGCGACCAGCCACCCGGCGAGCACGAAACACACCCCGGCGCCGATACCGGGTCCAATGCGGACGGTGTGCCCGGCGAACGTCGCCACGGCACCGACGGCGGCGCGGTAGGCGTTGCGCAGCTTCGTCACGGGTTGTCCCCTTTCACCAGAAGTTCCCCACCGGGTCGTAGTCATCGACGACCAGGTGCGCGCGTGTCTCGTGCGCCCACCGGGCCACGGTTCCGCCCACCAACGGGGCGATGTTCGAGTCACTGGTGCGGCGGGCCCATGCCCACGCCTCGCCGAGCGGGCGAGTACGGGCGCCGGCCAACGCCTCGTTGAACGGTCGTTGGTTGAGGTGGCGCAACCGGTCTTGCTCCACAGCGTCGGCGAACGCGCCGCACGACGCGGCGAACTCCCGCGCCGTCGGGATCGCGAGCTGCCCGCGTTCGGGTTTCATCGGGTCGTCTGGCACCTTGAATCCGGCCTTGTTGAGCGGGACCAGCAGCGACCCGGCGGGCCCTGCGATGTCGAGACCGACCGCGATCGGGTTGTGCCGGTCGCGCAGTTCGACCAGCCTCTCGACCACGCCGTCGGTGCCGTCGCGCAGCTCGATGAGTTCGACGTGCCCGCGGCCGTCCGGGCGGTGCCCGTAGGCATTGATCGCGGTTTTCTGTCGGTCCGGTGTGATATCGACCGCGAGCGTGATGTCGGCCGCGCTGGATCGCGGGTCGGCCCGGTCCGCCCACCACTTGGTGGGGACGTTCGGGTCGTCGGCGACGACCACCACTTTCGTCACGTTGAGGTAGGCGCGGTCAAACTCGGCGGCCTCCATCTTCTCCCGCTCCGAACGCACGGCGGCCTCGGTGACGGTGTGGCCGAGGGCGGGCATGCACCCCCACCAGGTCGCCGGGTCGTCCCGGTCGTACTCGTCGCCGACGGTCCAGTCGAACACGGCGAACGTGGACGGCTCACCGCGTTCGATGATGGCGCGGCCGCGCTTGCGCTTGCCGTTGAGGAAATGGCTTTTCGCGAGGGTGCCCGCGGTGGACACAAGCCACTGTTGCGGTTGCGGCCGGGTGATCATCGCCGGGGAGAACGCCTGTTCCAGCCGGGCATCCTCGAGCGCGAACGCCTCGTCGATCGTGCCGTCGTCGAGGGTCTCGCCGTGGCCGGCGGTCTCGGTGTTCGAGGTGATGCCGTGCCGCGACCCGTTGCGCCACCGGATCGCCTCGTTGCCGTTGACCTTGCGGACGGTGTAGCGGCCCCGGAAACGCTGCGCAGCGTCGAGCGCGGCGACGTGTTCCTCTTCCCACTTCTTACGGGCCGAGAGGCGATTCTGCGCCGAGTAGAGGATGTTCTGCCGTGGCCACGCGTTCGCCCGCCACACCATCTTGGCGAGCAACAGCGTGGTCTTGCCCGACTGCCGGGGCACCATGAGCAGGATGTCGCGGTAGGCCAGACGTCCGGTGACGGGGTCGACCTCGAGCGCGACGTCGGCGACGTAGCGCTGCCACGGCATGAACGGCGTTCCGAACGCCTCGGCGATCCGCGCCACCTTGGGCCCGTACGTCTTCCGTGACAGGTCACGCGGCGTCCCCCATCGGGGAACACACCGCAGCCCGTACAGGTCGAGCAGCTGCGCCCTGAGGGCTTCTGTTCGGTCCTCTTCGGACAGCGGCACGCGGGGGCCTCCCCTCGAGCTACTCCGGGTCGCCGAGGTCGCCGAACTCGTCGTCGTCATCCGGCGCCGTGCGAACGGCTACGGCGTCGGTCAGCGCCTTGAGCGTCGCCCGTAGTTCCTTGGCGAGCGGCGGTATCGGGTTCTCGTCGGCGCCGCGGTCGACCGCGGCCGCGAGGGCGTAGGCGAGTTCGGCGAGCGCCGGTTCGGTGTCGGCGAGGTCGCCGAGTGCGGCGATGTCCTCGCGCACCTGCCGCTCGAGCGTGCCCGTTTCCGCGGCGCAGCGCGGGCACTCCGGGGGCTCGTCGCCGCCGAGCAGCGCGGCGTGCTCGCCGAGCAGACCGAGCGGCGTCGTACCTGCAGCCGCGGCGATGAACCGCAGTTCGTCGACCGTGACCTCGCGCCGCCGGCGGCCTTCCTTGTCCGGGCGGCCGGTCTCGATGTAGCCGACCACGGCAGCGCTGAACGACTCCGGCGCGCCCTTCTCCCATGCGGCCGCGGCGAACTCGCCGCGCGTGAGCCCGGCGCGCTTGCGCGTCGCCTTGATCTCGTCGGCGATCACATCGCTGATCGTCGTGATCCGTTCGGCCGTCAATGTGATCACCCTCCGCCCTGTGTTTTCGTGCCGGGGAGAAATTCAGGGATGGTGGGCGCGGGGTCTCCCGTGGTCCCGCGCCGAAAAAACCCAGGTCAGCGCGGTGCGCATCGATGAGCGCGGGTGTGTCGCGTGTGGACAGTGGTCACCAGTCACGCGAGGTCGCGAAGTGCTCTTCGGGTTCCGTCTCCGTGCCGGGCAGGTAGCGCGCGTACCACCGGTGGATAGCGGGCACGCTGCCCGGTGGCCGGCGGTCCGCACGCGCGCGGCGTATGCACTCGTCGCGGCCGGGATCCAGCAGGATCAACTCGGCGCGCAGCCGGTCGACCAGCGCGGCGCGCTGTGCCGCGACGGGCAGGGACCGCACCACGTACACGATGCCGGTCCGGGCCTTGGCGATCTGGTCCAGCTCGAGCCGCATCACGTGTTCGGCCTGTCGGCTGTACGCCTTGGAGTGCAACCACTTGCGCGGGCTGCCCATCGCGCGGGCGATCTCGTCACGGTCGAGCACGCGCCCGCCGTTCTCGTCGGCGAGCTTGTGCGCGAGCGTGGTCTTGCCCGCGCAGATCGGGCCCGCGATCACCACTACCTGCCGCACCTGATCACCACCTAACGTGAAGTCGTGAGGCGGCGGGTGGCCCTGAGTCGAACAGGACACTTAGCCGGGCGTTCTCCCGGTACGCGATTCCACTCCGGTCCTACGTCCGGCGACGCGCTAGCCGCGCCCGCGCGGCCGCCACCCCTGGCATTACGTGAAGTCCTTGCGGAACTCGAACGGCTGTGTTGGCGAGGTGGTTCGGTGCACGGTCCAGACCGTGCCGCACGCGTCGCACTGCCATTGGTCACCTGCGCTCGCGATGTCCCGGAGCGCGGTGTTGAGGTTGCCTGGCGTCATGCACCGGTGCGGCTGGTGCTTCTGTCGTTTGATCCACGGCATGCGCGGTCACCACCTACGGGAAGTCGGCATCGGCGCCTCGGCCGCGCGGTTGCCGCGGCTCGAGTTGCACCTGCGATGGGCGGGGCGTGCGTTGTCGAGGGTGTCCGGTCCGCCCTTGCTGCGCGGCACGATGTGGTCGGCGGTGAACGACATCTTGTGTCTGGCCGGTAGGCCGAGGTCGATCCGGTGCCCGCACAACCCGCACGCCGCGCCGGACGCTGCCGCAATCTCGCGCAACTGTGCCGTGACCCGGCGCCACGGCCTGCCGTTCGCCGAGCCCATCCCCCACCCCGAAGTGTTGGGCCGGGCCTCGGACACGTGGAGTCCGAACAGCGGCCCGGCGGCGACGGCGCTACCACGTCAGCCATGACGTAGATCTCCTGAGGGCGGCGAGAACGAGAGAAGCCCCGACCAGTGGCCGGGGCTTCTCTCGGTGCCGTGTCCGGGCACACTTCGCCTAAGTGCCCCCAGTATGCAGAACGATCACTCGCCTGTCGAACAGGGGTTCGGCTACCGCGTGTCGGCGGGCAGCGACAGGTCGGCGCACGCGGCGGCGATCGCCTCGAGCGCGGCGAACGTGTCGGCCGAGGCAACCATTGCCCGGTTGATCAGCGCTTGTACTCGCTGGTTCTCGGCCGGGTCGTCCTCGTACAGCCGCGCCACGGTGCGGCCGAGTTCCTCGAGGCTGTTCGTCACGGTCTGCTGCTCGTCGTAGGGGGGATCGAACAGCGGGGTAATCGGCTGGTCGGGGTCGGGGATGAACTCGGCGGCGAGCAGCGAGGGCAGCCGCAGCTCGAGTGGGTGCGGCCGGTCGCCCGCAAAGCGGTTCGCCTCCCACACGTCGAGCAGCTCGAGCAGCCCGTCGACCCGGCG
Organism: Amycolatopsis roodepoortensis; assembly: GCF_024628825.1. Lineage (NCBI taxonomy): Bacteria > Bacillati > Actinomycetota > Actinomycetes > Pseudonocardiales > Pseudonocardiaceae > Amycolatopsis > Amycolatopsis roodepoortensis. The sequence continues at coordinate 6,416,606 of NZ_CP102415.1, read as the reverse complement.
CACCTCGCGCGCGGCCAAGTGGCCGGGCAGCTGTTCCGCGGTTGCCTTGGCGCCGGTGAGGCGGGCTCGCACGAACTCGGCGACCTCGTCGACGGGCTGCCCGGCGTGCGGGTGGTGGCGCCGGCTGTTCGAGTTCGGGCAACCGGGCTCGAAACAGTTGCCGTTGACGTTGTGCGCGTGCTCGCATCCGACGGTCGGCCGGTCGTTGTCGGTCGTCATGGACGTGTTCCCCCTTGCGGTTCGGAGTTCACTGCAGCAGATCGCGCGGGCGCCTGGTCGTCGTTACGGTCCGGGTCGCCGGTGTGAGTGACCGGAACCTCGGATCGGTGGCCGTTGCCCTCGGCGCTGCTGCGCAGCCGTGGGCGTCGGGCCTGCTCCACGGTGAGCACGCCCTGCAGGAACTCGAGGTTTTCCGGGCCCCACACCTGCCCGCAGCCGAGGCAGGTGCAGCCGGTGCGGGCGTCGAGGGCGAGCGCTGGGGACTGGACCAGTTCGCCGGTGCTGGGGTCGAGGCGCCACACCATGCCCTGCCCGCACGCGGGGCACGCGGCGGCGACGTGCAGCCGTCGCGGTGGGTCGAGCAGTTCCTCGATCCGCTCGACCATGTACCGCAGCTCGAGCACGGCGGCCGCGACCCGGTTGACCTCGGCCCATCGCCCGACGATGCCGGCGGTTGCCCGGATCCGGGACACGACATCGGCGTCTTGTACCAGCGCGTTGAAGTGCAGGGTGGCGGCCTCGCGGTCGAGGTGGCGCTGCAGGTCGGCCGCAGCAACCCGGATCGGGACACCGGGCGAGCTGCCCGATGCCTTGCCGGTCTCGCCGCCGTGCGCGTGGGCCTGGCGCAGCTGCTCGAGCAATCCCGGTTTGGTGTGGGTCGTGGTGCTCATGTCGTCGCGGATCACCTTGAGGGTGATCGGGTCGGTGAGCTTGGCGGCGAGCGCGGCGAGTTCGGCCTGCCACTGCCGCAGGGTCTTCGGGTCGGTCGGTTCGGCGGTCACGGGCGGGTTCCCCTCGCGTTGATCGTGCGCGGCGGCCGGGGCTGCCGGGCGGGTCCGGTGTTGCGGGTGCGGGTGAGTTCGAGCGCTCGCGCGAACCGGTCGGCTGCGTTGAGTGCGGCGATCTCGTTGAGGTCGGCGAGCGCGGGCACGGTGGCCTGCAGTGCCTCGGCGAGCGCGGCGAACGACCGGGCGATGTGGACGGCGGCGGCCGCGACTCCGGGCGTGATGGCGGCGAGCGTCGACCGGGCGACGTTGTCGACCATCCGGGCATGGGCGTAGTGCGCCTCGGCGACGCTGCGCTGCCACGGCTCGAGGTCGACACCGACCACGGTCTCGATGAAGTCGACGACGTCGGCCGGGTCGGGGCGTTCGGGTTCGGCGGTCATTGGGGATCGCGCTCCTGTCGGTGGTGGTCGGCCGCCCGGATCCGTCGCCAGTGGGCGGGGGCATGTAGTGGTCGGCCGTCGGGGGTGAGGCACGGGCGGCCGGCGGGCTGGTGGCATTCGGGGCAGTCGACGGCGAGGGCGAGTTCGCGTTCGCGCTCAAGGAGTTCGGCCGCGGCGAGGTCGTCGAGTTCGCGGTTGTTGAACTGGCCCCGGTAGCGGGTCACCGGACATCGCCCGGCGGTTGCGGTGGCGGGGGCGGTGTGGCAGTGCGGGTGTAGGGGTTGGGGGCGAGTTGGTCGCGGGGTGTGTCGGCGGGGCCCACGGTGGGGCGGTGGCCGTTGGGTCCTGCATCGCCTACGCGGTCCCGGTAGGTGGTGGGGCCTGTCTGGGGAGCTACCCCGTCCCGTCCCCTACCCGTCCCGGTAGTCATCGCGTCGGTGATTCCGTCGGTGATCATGGGGTTCTGTGGCTGATTTTGGGCAGGGTCGGGCCTGGTGTTGGTGGCGGATTCCGCTGGTGGGACTTGGTTTCCGGTCGGGATGGTGTTCTGCGCGGGATCCGGGTCGGTTTCTGGTCGATCCGGTGATCGGCCGGTGATCGGCGGTTGATCCGGCGTTGATTCGGCGTTGATCGCGGCGAGGTTCGGCGGGGGCAGCAGGATGAGCCCGGCGGCCTCCGGGGTGCAGTCCTTCTTGCGTCCGTTGCAGCCACGGCACGCGACGACCAGGTTGTCGGCACCGGCGGCGATCTTCGGGTCGACGTGGTCGAGCACGCCACCGGCCGGGGTCTTGCGGTCGGCCCACTTCACGGTGATGCCGCAGTACCGGCAGGCCATGCCGTCGCGGGCCTTGACCGCGGCCCTGAGTTCCTTGTCCTTGAGTTCGCGTGTCTTGGCGCGGTGCACGTCGTTCTCGGCCCGTGAGGGGTTCTCGTCGAGGAAGGCGTGCACCCAGTAGCCGCCGAGTTCGGCGTTCCACTTCTTTCCCTCGAGGCATCGGCACTCGTCGCCGGGCTGGTGGATCATCGGCGGGCCGTCGCCGAGACGGACGTTGGTCAACGCCTTGAGTTCGCGCCGTGTGGCGATCTGCCTCGCCTTGAGGGCGGGCAGCCACCCGTCGGTGCGCTGCGCGCTCGCGTACTGCTTGAGGCGCGTCAGGGCCCCGTATGCCGAGTTGCCGACGGCGTGCACGAGAGGGTCGTCGTAACCGACGTCGTTGAGCCTCAGCCACGGCATGAGGCACCGCCCGGAATACGCGCGGAAACCCGGCGCCGCGCGGGCGCCGGGTTGGCGGGGTCGTGCCGGTGGATCACGGGGGTTTCTCCTTGTCCCAGTTGGAAAGCGGGGCCGGGTCGCCGTAGCGACTCCGGCCCCGCCCGGTCAGCGACCGCCCGTGTCTGCAGGGCGGTCGCCGGGATCGGCGTCGGGGTCGGGGTAGGGCACGCTGTCGATGTCCTCGCGCCACTTGAGCAGCAGTTCCTCGGGGTCGGTCACGTCGTCGTCTCCGATCCCCAAATCGCGTTGAGCCGGTAGACGTCGAGGAACGCGCGCAGCAGGTCGACAAGCCCCTCGAGCCCCTCGGCGGCCACGTGCCCGGTGACGACGTCCTGCGCGGCCTCGCCGTCGAGGTTCACCTGCGCCGTGATCGCCTTCATTGCTGTGAGTTCGGTCGGGTCGGGGGTTTCCTCGGCCTCGAGCGCGACCGGGCCGGGCGGGTTCATCAGCGCGCGCAGCGTCTCGCCGACCACGACCAGCCCGACCGAGATCAGCGACCACAACCGGCCGTAGCGGTCGATCGGGTCGCCCTCGCCGAGGTACTCGGCGACCACGGCGTCGGCGCTCTCGGGCGAGTCGGCGCCGGCGGCGCGGAGGAACACGGCGGCCGTGTCGACGATGTGCTCGCGGGTGTCGTTCTGGTCGCTCATGCCGTCGGCCCCTCGCTGTGCGGGGCGGTGTCGTCGGTGACGACGGAGAGGTCGACCGGGCGGTCGAGCACTACCGAGGCGCGCGGCACGCGCAGCGTGACCTCGGCGGGCTGCCCCGGCGACAGCGACACCTCGACTCCGGACACGATCCTTGAGATGTCGACGCCGCCGATGAACACGCGCGTCTTGCGGTCGGTCGCGACGATGCGGACGCGTTGCCGGTCGGTCATCACGCGCCCCCCGCCCTGGCGGGAGTCCACGGGTCGTACAGGGCGACGACGTCGCGCACGACCTCGGCCAGCAGCCGGGTGAACGCGTCGACCGGGTCGGGCGCGGCGGCCGCGGCGATGGTCGCCTCGAGCGTTCCGGCCTTGTCGCACACGGTGCCCCACACAGGGTGCCGGGAGTCGTCGAGGTCGTACGGTTCGGCAGGGCGAGCGAACGCGTCGGCGACGTGCGTCTCATTGAGCCCGGCGAGTAGCCGCTTGTTGGCGCCGCGGGCGATGTCCTGCATTGCCTCGAGTTCGCGGGCGGTCGGCGGCCGGTAGGCGGTCTGCAGCGCGATCACGTACCGGAGTACGACGTTGGCAGAGTTCGCCTCGGTGACGTTCAGTCCCATTAGGACACCGCCGAACCGGTCGGGGCCCACGACGCACGCCACGCGCGCAGCCGCTCGCCGAGTTCGTCGATCCGGCGCTGCGAGATCCAGCCGGTACGGCGGGCGGGCTCGCCGAGGTTGCCGCGCTCGCCGTTGGCGAGGTAGCCGAACAGCGTCTCGAGCAGACCGTCGGCGGCGAGCAGCTGCGCGTGCGCGGTGTTGACGGTCTCGAGCGCCTCGACCAGGACGGCGAGAACCGGGGCCATATCGGCGGCGCGGACGGGTTCGCGCGCGGCGCGGGCGAACCGCTCGCGCCACAGATCGCGATCGGCGTCCGTCATGGACGGCGCCGGGTCAGTGGCGGCCATGCTGGCACTCTCCTTTGGTTTGGTCGGCTTTTGCCTCTGCGAGAACGGCTTCGTACATGTCCACGTGGCCGCACGGGTTGTCCCAGACGTCGCACGACAAGTGCTGTCCGTCCTCGTAAAAGTTGTGGTTCCGGGGCTCGCCGCGCTGCCCGCCACACGTGGGGCAACAACGGGAGATCTCGACACGTCGGATGGCGGGATACGGCGCCGAAGTCCCCCAACCCGACCGGTCGATCACCCGGACCGACATCGTCTGTTCGGTCATGCTGGTGTCCTCTCGTCGAGTTCGGGGGTGGTCGGGCGGTACTGCTCGAGTTCGGCGACGGCGGTCTCGGCTGCGAGGGTCTGCGCCTTGAGCGCCTCGCCGAGGCGGGCGGTTTCGTCGGCCAACACGGCGTTGTCGGCCTCGAGCGCGGCGAGGTAGGCGCGGCTGTCGACGAACAGCGGGTCGATCACCCGGTGCTGCACGTTGTCCGCGAGGTAGGCCGCGAAGTCGGGCAGCGGGGCCTCGACGTGGTGGCGGTGGGCCCACTGCGCGGTGGCCTGCCGGATCACGGTCGTGAGGTCCTCGCGCGGGCGGGGCGCGCACGTCACGACTGCTCCGGATCAGTGGCGGCGTCGTCGGCCTGGTCCTCGTCGGCGCGCGGGCCGCGGATCGCCTCGACGATCGCGGGCAGGTCGGCGGCCTCGGCGATCACCGGCGGTTCCTTGCTGCCCTCGGCCTCACCGACCACCTTCCGGCGCCGCAGCTCCTGCATGAGCCGTTCGGCGGCCGCGCGGCCGATACGCAGCTTGCGGGCGAGCATGGACACCGACGCGAGGTTCGCCGTGATCACCAGATCAGCGGCCTGACAGATCAGGTCGACCTCTTCCGGGGTCTTGCTCGAGCTTGAGCCGGGGAACGACACGACCACCCCGGCGCCGTCGCGCAGCAAGTCGCCGGCGGCGTCGGCCGGGGCGGTCTCGGTCTTCTCGAACGGCAACGCCTGCTGCCCGGTCCGCTGCTCGTACGCCTCTTGCCACACCCGGCGCAGCGACTTCGCGTCCGCGCTCGAGCCGGGCCACGCCTCGACGGCGACAATGCGCGCGGTCGGGATCACCTCGCCCGACTCGATGTTCGTTGTGACCTTCTCCGTGGTGACGATGGCGACGATCAGGTGCGTGGAGGTCGGGTTGTCCAGCAGCGCGGCGCCGATCATGCCGATGCCGTTCTTGTCGTCCTTGGGCAGCCGCCCGGACAGGCTCACGCTCATGTGTGCGTTCCCTTCGTGGTGTCGTGGTGCTCACCGGGCGGGAGCGCGGTGAACTCGGCTTCACGGGCCGAGGCGGGAGTGCCGCGAGGGTGGAGCGCGACCAGGTACACCCACCCGACGGCCGTCCACTCGCGACGGGCGACGACGCAGCGCAGGTTGCCGCGCAGCAACAACGGCTGGTCGACCTCGAACGCGGGCGGGCTGGTCGGGTAGTCCGTCGGATCCGGTGCTGCCTCGGCGGTCTGGCCGTAGTAGTCGGCCGCGGCCTGCCACGCGAGGTGATGCGGGCACGCCTCGAGCTTGAGCCACGCGCACGCGGGGCAGTTCGTGTTGTCCGGGCCGGGCGTGTACTGCAGAAGCGGGTTACGCGGGTAGTCGTAGCCCGACACGACCGTCGTGTCGGTCTTGCGGCGGCGGGCGGGGCGGCGGTCGCCGTCGCCGCCCACCACCGACAGGTGCGAACGCGTGCTCACGCCGCGCCCGACGCGATGCGCGCGAGTTCGGCGTCGACCGCGGCCTCGTCGACCTGGTCGGCCTCGGCGCCGAGCGGCACGAGTAGTTCGGTCGCGTCGATCACGTTGTCGATCTCGGAGTGATCGAACGAGAACAGGAAGGCCGGGCACTTTCGGCAGTTGCACCGCAGCGTGATCTCGACCCACTGCGACAACAACGGCTGCACGAACACGCGCCCGTCGGCGCCGGTCGGTTCGATCCGGCCACGGTCGAGCAGCTCGCGGGCGAACCGGTACTCGGCCTCGAGCGCGGGCATGTGCATGCGGATGGCCCACGGGTCGGTGCGGTCGTAGCGCCATTCGATGGTGATCCGCCGGGCCTCGGGGCCGATGGCGGCACCGCTGATCTTCCGCACGATCAGCTGCGCGGCGGTGAAGAACGAGACCTCGCGGGCGTCGATCATCGGGACTTTCCTTCCTGGACAAGAGGCACCCACTCGGCGACCTGGTCGTCGCGGAGTGCCTGCAGGACGTAGGCGAGACGGAAACCGGGCGGCACGTAGACCACCGACCACGGGCGGCGCAGGCACCCGCCGCGGTCGCTCCGGATCGCGACCACGCCGTCGAACGACTCACGCACCTCGAGCCGCGGCGGAACCGGGACGGGCCGCGGCTGCGACGGCGGGGGCGGCGGGATGTCGAGGCGGACCGTCATCGCTGCCCGCCCCGCTCGCCGTCGACCTCGGCGGCGCGGTCGGCGCGGACCTCGGCGACCGTGCGGTCGAGCTCGCCGAACACCTGCCGCGTGCGTTCTTCGGGGTCCTCGCCGAACTCGCCGCCCGTCAGCTGCCACAGCAGCGACAGCGCGGACGACAGACCACCGACGCGGGCGCCCTCGCGCCACGCGCCGCCCTTCGCGAGCGTCTCGGCCTGGTCGCGTTCCTGCCGCAGCGTGGACGTGAAGACGTTGAGCGCCTCGCGCAGCTGCGCCTCGGTCAGCCGATCCGCGGTCACGGGCACACCTCGAGACGGATCGGGCGCGTGAAGTCGATGCGCTCAACAAGGGCCTGCCGCACCGGGCCGTAGGGGCGCATCGCGCAGACGTGGCACACCTCGGCCACCTGCAGCGGGTTGTGCGGGTCGTGCGGATCCGGGGCGCCGTGCACCCGCACGGTGGTGATCCGGCGCGATCCGGGGCACCAACCGCACTCGGTCGGCAAGAAGTCCGGGGCGAGCTTGACCTCGACGTCGCCGAGCGTGCGCAGCTGCATCGCCCGCACGTCGGGGTGGTCGATCAGGTCGCCGACGGCCGGAAGGATCCGGGTCGCCTCGACCGGCGCGACGAACGCGCGGCCGGTCACCCGGCGGAACCACGTCCGGAACGACGTCGGACGGCATGAACGATGGCGGCCGCCGGTGGCGGCGGTATTCTTCGCTGCGATCATGAGGGCACTTCCTCTTGGTCGGGGCCCCGCGGGGCCTTGCCCGTCTCGTGCCTGCACGCGCGAGGCGGGCTCTTTTTCTTGCAGGGGACTGGGGTTCACGCGGCCTTGCTGACGGCCTGATCGCGACGGCGGACCGGGGGCAACATCTGCCGGACTCGCTGCCGTTCGGTCGGGCTCAAGGGGTTCGCCGTGGCGACCACGCGCCGGATGAACTGTTCGCGGGTCTCGCCCGCCTCGGCCTGCAGCATCACGGCGCACCGGCGAGTGCTCTGTCATCGGCGACCCGACGGGGGCCGGTCCGCTCCTTCTCGACGTCCTGCCTGCGCGTGGGGCCGGTCGGCCCGGTCGGCTGCAGGGGCGGGTCGGTCGGGTCCCCGGTCGGTTTGGCGGCGACGATGTCGTCGGGGTTCAGCTCCAGGGCGCGAGCAAGGCGATTGATCATGCGCATACCCGGCTTGTCCGCGCCGCGCAGGATGTTCGACACATAGTTCGAGGTCGACCCGACCAGTGCGGCAAGTTCACCGTTCGAGATGTCGCGCTCGTCACGCTTTCGGCGGAGAAGTTCGTGGTTCACGACTGGCATGAGCCAGACATTGCCAGACTTTTCAAGACAGTACAACCCGTGTTTTCGAGCCTTAGCCCGGTTAGCGGATGGCAAACTCTTGAATCTTCTGTATTTTACTTGGCATGCACCCGGTATGGAGTGGCGACGCACCCCCTGGTCGGCGGCTGGTTCTCTGTAAAACTCTTGGATACTCTCGCCGCGTGACGACCACGCGACGCAAGGAAGTCGGGCGGAAGATCAAAGAGGCGCGAAGGAAGGCTCAGCACACGAGTCAGGAAGCTTTCGCCGCGGCGATCGGCAAGCACGAAAGCAGCGTCGCCAACGCGGAGCGGGGAAGCGACCGCGTCGGCGATGCCGTCTACGAAGCGATCGAGGACGGCATTGATTGGCCGGCCGGAAGCATCACGGCCTACATCAACGGCACCGGCCCGCGGCCATGGGAGATCGCCCCGCGGGAACCGGCGCCCGTTCAACCGGAACCGCCGGCGCACCCAGCCGAGAGCAACCCCAGCGACGGCCTACTCGCCGAGTGGACGTCGGACGAGATCGCGCGCATTGAGGGGATGAGCCTCGACCAGATCGAGGCCGAGGGGCGAAGCATCGGACGATTCAGCGGCGATGATGCGCGGGCCCGCTACCTTCACGATGCCGCGGTGATCAAACTACGCAGGGCGCCCGAGTCCACACGGAACACTGAGAAGTCGCGCACTCTAGGGAGCTGACCAGCGGCGGACCAACGTCCTTTATCGACCCTCGCCCGATGTGCAACCGTGGCGTTACCGGATGTCTGCCGGTCGGGCGAATGTTGAGATTTCTCCTAACGATGTGTCACATCATCCGATGTCCCCGCGATAGGCAAGGTGCAAAGGGGTTATCCCGTTACACCGAGGGAGGGAGTGCACACGTTGACCACCCAGGACATGACGTCGGCTAGCCACACCACGCTGCCGGCGCCGCGCGTCGCCGTGTACCCGGCGCTGTACATCGCCACCGGCGTTGTGCTGGTCGTTGGGATCACGCTCGGCATCGTCGGCGCGATCCATGAATGGCCCCCGCAGCTGACGACGATCCACATTGGAACGGCTTTCGTGCTTGCCGTCCTGTCGTACAGGGCTGAGGTCACCTACAAGCGCCGCGCAAGGGTTGCGGCGTTGAGTGAGATCGACAGGCTAGAGCTCTGGTTGAACTACCGAGACCAGACCGACTAGCGGCCTGCCGGACGGGTTCGGGGTGGTCCCCGTCCGGCAGGCTCCCCTACGACTCAGCCACCCCGACCAGGTTGGCCGCTTCCCCCGGCTCAACCTCGGCCCCGGCAGGGCGGAAGAACTCGACTCGCTGCTCGATCGGCACGATGTGACCAGGCGTCGGTGACTTCTTGATCCTGAACTCACCTAGCCGACCAGGGCTGAAAACGTAGGCGACGATCTGCCGTTGGGCAGCTATGTCGCATTCCTCGAACCTTTCCCGCACATCGTCACCCGGCGCGAAGAATTCCCGGAGCTCCAGGGGCGTACGCAGCATGTCGACCCTCTGCTGCGCTGTCGCGAGGTCAGCCAGGACGCCCGGCTCCATTTCCGCGAATGCCTCAGGACTCATTTTGCGTTGACGCGTCAACGACTTCATTGATTGGTAATGCGCGTCGATATCAGCGAGCTTCTTCTGCGCCTCGTGAAGCTCCACGTTCCCACCGTCTCCGTGCTCCAATGAGGCGTATTCGTCCTCGCGCGAGAGGAAGCCGACAATCAGATCCGTGGCAAATTCGTCGACCAAGGCTTTTTGCACGCTAACGCAACCCTTGCCGCACCTATAAGTGGAGGATCCACGCTTGCCGCAGCCCGCAGCGATCGGGCCGGTGCATACCGCACACTTAGCGGTCATGCTCATGAGATGCCGCGCGCCCCCCGGACGCGTAGTCACCCTCTCTGCCCGCGAAAGGATGTCTTGAACGCGAAAGAACAGGTCCCGGTCGGCGTCGCCGTTTTCCAGCTTAAGGAGCGGCTCCCAATCCCCCTTGGTGATCATCACGTCTTCCGGGTTCGCCCTATACCACCGGATGATCTGACCGGGCACGTGGACACGGTCGCCAATATATGTCCTATTGCGAAGAACCTCCCGAATTTGATTACCGGTGAACGGCTTTCCGCGACCGTTAAGGACGCCTTCCGCGAGCCACTTTTTTTCGATCGAAAAGAGCGATTTTCCCTTGTCGACAGCCCTGAACGCGTCGATTACCAGTTGCCCTTTTTCCTCGTCCCAGGAGCGCCGTACCAGCTTGCCCGACTTCGGGTCGTACTCGCTCACCTGCGCGAACGAGAGGCGACCAGCTGCGCCGCCTCGAGCTGCACGTGCGGCCTGACTGCGCACCTGCCGTTCGGACGTCTTGCCGGATTCATACTCGGCATCGACGGCGGCGTCTTGGAGGTCCTTCCGGTCACGCGCCCGCGACAGGTCGTAGAGCCGTCCGTCGGTGTGGACCCAAACCCCAAGCTTTCGCTCGGCGAGCGTCTCGATGAGCCGGGCCCACTCGGACACTTTCCGGCTGCCGCGACTTGGCTCCCACAGCGCAAGGCCGTCGGCCTCAAACTCGCCCGACTCGAGGTCGCGCACCATGCGATCGAAGTTCGTGCGCGCCTTGCCCGCGTACCTCGATGCGCTGCCGATGTCGCGATACGGAGACGCGTGAAGCGTGAACCCCTCGGCCTCGCTGTCGGCCTGAAGATCGCTCCACTGTTCGTTGGGGGATCGTTCCTCGCCGCTCGCGTCCTTGGAAACCCGCAGGTAGGCGCGCAGATCGAGCGAGGCGACTTGCCGTTTTGTCGCCATGCGCCGTACGGTACCACTAAGAAGGTTTATCTGAAGGCAAACCTGTAAATACCCCGGACGCGGGAGCGTTCTGGCGCGTCATCGCCGACCACGGGGTGAAGGCGTTGTTCACCGCGCCGACGGCGTTGCGGGCGATCAAGAAGGTCGATCCGGACGCGGCCGAAATCGAAAAATACCAGCTCAGCGGATTCAAGACGTTGTTCATGGCCGGGGAACGGCTCGACCCGGAGACCTATCACTGGGCGCACGGGAAGCTCGGGGTGCCGGTGATCGACCACTGGTGGCAGACCGAGACCGGCTGGCCGATCGCGGCGAATCCGCGCGGACTGGAACCGATGCCGGTCAAACCCGGTTCCGCGACGAAACCGGTACCGGGCTGGGACGTGCGGATCCTGGATCAGGCGGGCGAACCGCTCCCCGCCGGCCAGGAGGGCGCCATCGCCATCAAGCTGCCGCTCCCGCCGGGTTCGCTGCCGACGCTGTGGCAGGACGACGAGCGGTATCGCGAGGCGTACCTTTCGCGGTACGAAGGCCACTACCTGACGGGTGACTCCGGATACGTCGACGAAGACGGCTACCTGTTCGTCATGGGCCGCACCGACGACGTCATCAACGTCGCGGGTCACCGGCTTTCGACCGGTTCGATGGAGGCCGTGCTGGCTTCACACCCCGCCGTCGCCGAATGCGCGGTGATCGGCGTCCGTGACCAGCTGAAGGGGCAGCTTCCGCGCGGTTTCGTGGTGCTGAAGTCGGGCACCGACGTCGACGCGGAAACACTCAAGGCCGAGCTGGTCGCGCTGGTGCGGCGGGACATCGGCCCGGTCGCCGCGTTCCGCGATGTGTCCATTGTGGACGCGCTACCGAAGACGCGGTCGGGGAAGATCCTGCGCAAGACCATGCGCGGGATCGCCGACGGCCGTGACGAACAGGTGCCGTCGACGATCGAGGACGCGAGCGTTCTCGATGCCCTGAAAGCGGTTCTGCGCGGCGAGTGACCGGTGATCGGTACGGCGTACTGGTCCGATCGGGTGTTGTCGCGTTTGCCCTATTGGTCTATACCTTCTCAGGGAAGAGAGTCTCCAGGTATCCGACCGGAGGTGCTCCATGAGTAAACACCTGTCCAGAACCGTGCTCGGCGTGGCGGTCCTGAGCCTCGTGACGCTCGGCCTGCCCGCGACGGCGAGCGCGGGGCAGCACGTCAAGGCCGAACGGACCGTCGCCGACGTCGTCCCGGCGCCGGTGGACGCGAAACCCGATCCCCGCTCCGACTTCCGGCTCGGTCCCGCGACCGTCATCCGCACCGACCGCGAAGGCAGGCAGGTCGCCGAGTACCTGGCAGGCCTGCTCCGGCCCGCCACCGGCTACCGGCTGCCCGTCGTCAGCGGTCACCGCGGCGGCGGCCCCGCCATCTCGCTCGAGACCGGCCACGCGAGCGGCCGTGTCGGCGCCGAGGGCTACCAGCTCAAGGTGTCGCGTTCCGGCGTGTCCTTGAAGGCGAACACCGACGACGGCCTGTTCCTCGGCGTGCAGACGCTGCGCCAGTTGCTCCCCTCCGCGATCGAGGCGAAGACCGTCCAGAAGCGCTCGTGGGTGGTCTCGGGCGGCACCGTGCTCGACTACCCGCGCTTCGGGTACCGCAGCGCGATGCTCGACGTCGCCCGGCACTTCTTCACGCCGGACCAGGTCAAGCTCTACATCGACCAGATCGCCCAGTACAAGATCAACAACCTCCACCTGCACCTGAGCGACGACCAGGGCTGGCGGATCGAGATCAAGAGCTGGCCGAAACTGGCGACCGTGGGCGGCCAGACGGCCGTCGGCGGCGCTCCCGGCGGCTACTACACGCAGGAGCAGTACAAGGACCTGGTGCGCTACGCGGCTTCGCGGCACATCACGATCGTTCCCGAGATCGACATGCCGGGGCACACCAACGCGGCCCAGTATTCCTACGCCGAACTGAACTGCGACGGCAAGCCGATACCGCCACGCACGGACATCGAGGTCGGCTACAGCTCGCTGTGCATCGGCAAGGACATCACCTACAAGTTCGTCGACGACGTCATCCGCGAACTGTCGGCGATCACCCCCGGGAAGTACATCAACATCGGTGGCGACGAGGCCCACTCGACCACGCCGGAGGACTACCAGACCTTCGCCACGAAGGTGCATCCGATCGTCGCGAAGTACGGCAAGACGATCACCGGCTGGCACGACATCGCCAAGACGAAACCGCCGGTTTCGGCCGTCCCGCAGTTCTGGGGCACGACCGGGACGGACGCCCACGTGGCCGAAGCAGCGGCGCGGGGCAACAAGATCCTGATGTCGCCCGCGAACAAGGCGTACCTGGACATGAAGTACCACCCGCAGACGCCGCTCGGGCTGAGCTGGGCCGGGCTGATCGAGGTCAAGACCGGTTACGACTGGGATCCGGCCACGTATCTGCAGGGTGTGTCGGAGAAGAACGTCATCGGCGTCGAGGCTCCGCTGTGGTCGGAAACGCTGATCACCAGTGACCACATCGAATTCATGGCGTTCCCGAGGCTTCCGGGGTACGCCGAGATCGGCTGGTCGCCGAAGGACTCCCGCACCTGGGACGCCTACCGGCTCCGGCTGGCGAAGCAGAGCCCGCGCTGGGTTCAGCAGGGCATCGACTTCTATCGGTCCACGCAGGTCGACTGGAAGTAGCACGTCATGAAAGGCCCCTTCATCGCGAAATTCGCGATGAAGGGGCCTTTCATCGCACGGCGGCGTCGTCGAGGCGGGCGGTGATGGCGGCCCGGGCCAGCGCGTAGGGCTCCGTACCCCCGAACATCACCGAATCGGCGTTCGCGGCCCGCCCGAGCGCGTTCAGTTCGAAGGCCAGCTGGTTCACGTCGACGGACTCCCGCAGTTGCCCCGCCTTCCGCGCTTCGACCGCGGTGGACCGGATGAACTGGGCGAAAGCGCGGCTCGCGTTCGCGACCGCGTCGTGCACCCGGCCGGTCCGCGCGTCGAATTCGGCGCCGGTGTTGAAGAAGAAACAGCCTCCCGGGAACACGCGGCGTTCCGAGTAGTCGAGCCAGTTCGCGCACAGCGCGCGCAGCCGCGCGATGCCCTGCTCGACCTTCAGTGTCGGCTCGACGACGTTCTCCGCGAAGATCGCGCTCGCCGTCTCGACCGCCGCGAGCTGCAGTTCCTCCTTGGAACCGAACAACGCGAACACCCCGGATTTGCTCAGTTCCAGTTCGGTGGCGAGCCTGCCGAGGGACAACCCGTCGAGCCCCTCGACGGACGCGATGTCGACGGCGCGCCGGAGCACGATCCGCCTCGTCGCGTCGCCGCGGGCCACCCGGCCGTCAACCGGCATTCCGTTCCCCTCGCCGCTTCTTCGCCGATTCCAGGCCGTCACGGTACTGCCGGGTGAGCGCCGGCGCCGCGAGCACCCGGTCGAGCAGCGACCAGTACGCGTCACGACGCTCGTCGTCCAGCTGGGCGACGTTCGTGAACGACGCGACGTAGACCTCGGCGATCGTCGGGCTCGCCGGATCGCGTTCTTCGAGCGTCATACGTCCCGACGTGGGGACCTCGCCCGTCCGGAGCACCCGCAGGTACCAGCCGCTGCGACCGGAATCGATCATGGCCGGGATGACGTCCTTGCGCCCGGTCTTCATCGCGAGCTTGAAGCACGGCGTGCGCGGCTGCGAGACCTGGACCAGCGCGTTTCCCCAGGCCCAGACGTCACCGACGCGCACGTCGTATTCGTCGGCGCCCGTCACCGACGCGTTCTCCCCGAAATCGCCCGCGACCACCGGGAAGCCCTGCTCGGCCCAGGCCGGGTAGTGCGTCGCCGGATAGACGTAAACCGCTTTGTCGACACCGCCGTGGACACTTCGGTCCGCTTGGTCGTCACCGGCCAGATTGATCTCGTCCAATTTCAAAGACGGCGCGTCCACCCGCGACTTCGCAATGGCGCTGTACACCGGGACGTCGCGCTTGATCCCCAGCACCGACGGCCGCCCGACGAAGACCTCGTTCACTTCGAGAGTGCTCACACCCTAGAAGATAGCACGATCGTTCGTATACATTGCCGCCATGGATCTCATCCCACTCACGACAAGAGCCCATCGCGCCGCCGGGGCCACGATCGCCGGAATCGGCGCGGACGACTGGGACCGCTCGACCCCCTGCGCCGAGTGGACCGTCCGCGACATCGTGAAACACCTGATCGAGGGGCACGATTCCCGCACCGCGCAGGCGACCGGCCGCCCGGTGAGGCCCCGGCCGTCGGCCGACGACGACCTCGCCAGGTCCTACGCAGCGAGTTCCGCCGAGTTCCTCGCGGCCTTCGACGGCGAAGCGCTGGAGAAGACCTTCGACTTCGGGAGCTTCGGCAAGCTCCCCGGGAAGAACGTGCTGGCCGTGCTGTTCGCCGACACCCTCACCCACCACTGGGACCTCGACACCGCACTGGGTCGTGAACACCAGTGGGACGACGAGCTCGCAGAGGCAGCGTTGAAGGTGGCGAGCCGCTATCCCGACGTGATGCCGGTGCGCGGGCCCGGCGGCGCCTTCGACCACGCTGTCGAGGCACCGCCGGGCGCCGGACCGGGCGACCGGCTCATCGCGTTGCTGGGCCGTTCAGCTCGGCCGACTCCGCATCGCTGAACAGCCGGGAGCGGACCAGGAAGCGGACCCCTTCGGGCGCCTCCAAGGAGAATCCGCTCCCCCGGCCCGGAACGACGTCGATGGTCAGATGCGTGTGCTTCCAGTACTCGAACTGGGGACCCGACATCCACACCGGAACGTCGTCGATGCCCTCGACGCTCAGGTCACCAAGGTGGACGTCGGACGCCCCGGTGCGGAATTCGCCCGCCGGGTAGCACATCGGGGCGCTCCCGTCGCAGCATCCGCCGGACTGGTGGAACATCACCGGTCCGTGGAGCGACACCAGCCGCCGCAGCAGCTCCGCGGCGGCCGGTGTCAAGCCGACCCGCTCGGCCATCAGAAGAACCCGAGCGCACTGTCCGAATAGGACACCAGCATGTTCTTGGTCTGCTGGTAGTGGTCCAGCATCATCTTGTGGTTCTCGCGCCCGATCCCGGACGCCTTGTAGCCGCCGAAGGCCGCGTGCGCGGGGTAGGCGTGGTAGTTGTTGACCCACACCCGGCCCGCCTGGATGTCGCGGCCGGCGCGGTAGGCGGTGTTGCCGTCGCGCGACCAGACACCGGCGCCGAGGCCGTACAGCGTGTCGTTGGCGATCTTCAGCGCGTCGGCGTAGTCGTCGAACCTCGCCACCGAGACGACCGGGCCGAAGATCTCCTCCTGGAAGATCCGCATCTTGTTGTCGCCCTCGAAGACCGTCGGCTGCACGTAGTAGCCGCCGGACAGTTCGCCGCCGAGGTCGCTGCGCTCGCCGCCGGTGAGGATCTTCGCGCCTTCCTTCCGGCCGATGTCGATGTAGGAAAGGATCTTCTCCAGCTGGTCGTTGGATGCCTGCGCGCCGATCTGCGTCTCGGTGTCGAGCGGGTGCCCCTGTTTGATCTTCTTGACGCGCTCGACGGCGTCGCCGAGGAACCGGTCGTAGATACCGGACTGGATCAGCGCCCGCGACGGGCAGGTGCAGACCTCGCCCTGGTTCAGCGCGAAGAGCGCGAAGCCTTCCTGAGCCTTGTCGTAGAACGCGTCGTTGGCCGCGGCGACGTCGTCGAAGAAGATGTTCGGGCTCTTGCCGCCGAGTTCGACGGTCACCGGGATGATGTTCTCGCTGGCGTACTGCAGGATCAGCCGTCCGGTGGTGGTCTCGCCGGTGAAGGCGACCTTCCGCACGCGGTTGCTCGACGCGAGCGGCTTGCCGGCCTCGACGCCGAAACCGTTGACGATGTTCAGCACGCCCGGCGGGATCAGATCGCCGATGAGCGACATGAGCAGATGGATCGACGCCGGGGTCTGCTCGGCGGGTTTGAGCACGATCGCGTTGCCCGCCGCGAGCGCGGGCGCGAGCTTCCAGACCGCCATCAGCAGCGGGAAGTTCCACGGGATGATCTGGCCGACGACGCCGAGCGGCTCGTGGAAGTGGTAGGCGACGGTGTTGTCGTCGATCTGCGAGATGCCGCCCTCCTGGGCGCGCAGGGCGCCGGCGAAGTAGCGGAAGTGGTCGATCGCGAGGGGGATGTCGGCGGCGAGGGTCTCGCGGACCGGTTTGCCGTTCTCCCACGATTCGGCGACGGCGATCGCCTCGAGGTTCTGTTCCATCCGGTCGGCGATCCGGAGCAGCACGTTCGCCCGCTCGTCCACCGAGGTCCGGCCCCAGGCCGCGGCCGCGCCTTCGGCCGCGTCGAGCGCGCGGTCGATGTCGGCGGCGGTGCCGCGGGCGACCTCGGTGAACACCTGTCCGGTCACCGGGGTGGGGTTCTCGAAGTACTGACCGCTCGCGGGCGGTACGTACTCGCCTCCGATGTAGTGGTCGTAGCGCGATTCGTAGCTGACGACGCTGCCTTCGGTGTTCGGTGCCGCGTACTTGGCCATCTTTCCTGCCTCATCGCTAGGGGTGACGGATGACGGCGAAGCTAGGGCGGGGGAGGTTGCACGCACGTTGCAACGAAGTGAGCGCGGTCACCTATCCTCGGAAACGTGGCGGAGCTGCCCGGAGGCGAAGCGTCGCCGCGTGACCCTCAGGCGTACGCGCGGCTGCTGAAGGATGTCCATGACGCCGTCCTCTCCGGTGTTCCCGCGCCGCGTTCCCCCAGGTCGATCGTGTCGGCTTCGTGGAATCGCTCGCTCGCCGCGCGCGTCGATCCGGACAAGGGCGTCGCGCCGCTGGTCTACGACTCCGGTGAGGTGAGCGGCCTGCGGGAGGAGCATCCGCTGGCGCCGGTGCTGCCGATCCTGCGGCAGACGCTGGTGAGCATCGCCGACGACGCAGAGCACATGATGATCGTGACCGACGCGGCCGGGCACATCCTGTGGCGCGAGGGCGCGGCGGGCGTGCTTCGGCGCGCGGACGGCGTGATGCTCGCCGAAGGCACCCGATGGAGTGAAGACGTCATCGGGACGAACGCGATGGGCACCACGCTCGCCACCGGGGAACCGGTGCAGATCTACTCGGCCGAGCACCTGGTGCGCACCTATCACGGCTGGACCTGCGCGGCCGCGCCCGTGCGCGACCCCGAGTCCGGTGCGCTGCTCGGGTCGATCGACGTCAGCGGCCCGCTGCGCACGGTCCATCCCGCGATGCTCGCGCTGGTGACGGCGGCCGCGCAGCTCGCCGAAGGCCAGTTGCGGGCCCGGCTCGCGATGCGCGACGAACGGCTGCGGGCTGCGAACATGACTCACCTGGAAGCGTTGCGCGGCGCGCCGGGCGCGCTGCTTTCAGCGAAGGGCCGCGTGCTGGCGGCCGAAGCGTGCGGCGATCTTCCCTCCACTGTGGACATCCGGCCCGGCGGCGGCGCGGTCACCCTGCCCGACGGGCGGCTCGGCACGGTGGAGCCGTTGAGCGAGGGCTACCTGCTGCGCCTGCGGAACCGGGCCCCGTCGAGGCGTCCGCGGCTCGCGCTGGAGTTCCTCACCGACGGACCGCCGACGACCACAGTGGACGGTCGCGACGTGCCATTCACGTTGCGGCACGCGGAGATCCTCACACTGCTCGCGCTGCATCCGGGCGGCCTCTCGGCGGAGCGGCTGGCCCTGCTGCTCTACGGCGAGAGCGGCAACCCGGTGACCGTCCGCGCGGAGATCCACCGGCTGCGGACGCAGCTCGGGTCCGACATCGTGCAGACGCGGCCTTACCGGCTTTCCGCCGAGATCGACGCCGACTTCCTGCGCGTCCGAGCGGCGCTCAAACGAGGCGACGTCGCCGGGGCCGCGAACGCGTTCCGCGGTCCGTTACTGCCCGAATCGGAGTCGCCCGCCGTGCGCGAAGAACGCGAATCGGTCACCGCGTCGGTCCGGCGGGTCGTCCTCGGCAGCGGGGACGCCGCGGCGCTGTGGTCGTACTGGGAGACCCCGACCGGGGCCGACGACCTGGAGATCGTCGACGCGCTGTGCCGGGTGCTCCCCGAGGGCGATCCACGACGCGCCGTCGCCTTCACGCATCGGGCCCGCGTCCTGTCCGGGCGGCCTTGACGGCTGCTCGTTCGATCCGGTCTCGCCTGGCCTCCCAGAAGGCCTCGTCGCGCTCCTCTCTGGCCGCCTCGGTCGAGCCGTCCAGCTGCTCGCGCAGGATGTCGGCGTGCCCGGCGTGGCGGGCGGTCTCGGTGAGCATGTGGACCAGGACGGCGAACAGGGTCACCCGCGGCCGCGGCCACCAGGGCACGTGACCGGGCGATTCGAGGGCCAGAGCCGCGATCGTCGCGTCGGAGTGCGCCCACGCGCGCCGGTAGCGAGCGACGACCTCCTCGCGGGTCTCGTGCTCGGTGACCCACAGGTCGGTGCCGCGCTGCCCGAGGTCGTCCCATCTGGGCAGGGGTTCGGGGAAAGGCCGGTCGAAGACCTCGCCGAAGTACCGGGATTCCCAGAGCGCCAGGTGCTTGACCAAACCGAGCAGGTTCGTGCCGGTCCGGGTCAGGGGACGGCGGATCTCGTACTCACCCAGTCCTTCGATCTTCTGGAGCAGCACCTCGCGGAGCTCTCGCAGATCGCCGTGCAGGTGCTCCTTCGCGACGTCATCGATCATGACCCGAGCCTGCCAGGTTCGTCCGGGAGAAGTTGGCGGAACCGATGGTCCGAGGCCCCGGCCTGGGCTCCTCCAGTATCCGTTTTCACCGAACAGGACGCGTTCTGCGGCCGCGACTGGACGCCGCCTCGACCGGCCGGCGAATGGATCGCCGGAAGTTCGCTGATGCCAACGGCAGCGTCGTACCCGGCGGCATGTGACTCGCCGACGTGGGCCGACGCAAATTGGACTGCGAACTCGTCGCCGGCCAGGCACCATGGCCGCGTGTCGGATCTTCACTGGGATCAGGTCAGGTGCTTCTTCGATCCTGACCTGATGGGGGCGCTTCCTGACGTGTTCGTCCCGGACGCCTCGGCGGAGGACTGGCAGGCTGTGTTCGACCTGGTCGAGGCGCGTGGTTGGCAGTGGGAATTCGTCCAGGGCGACACGTCGCTGCCCTTGTCCACTGACGCGCTCGCTCGCCCGCCCGATGCTGAATTGGTGGACCTGAAGGTCTGGCCGGTTCCGGGGATGCTCGCCATCTTCCGTCTCATGTCGGCCGAGAAGATCGACTTCGACATCGATCTGCGGGAGTTGCAGGGGCAAGACGGCGTCGACACCCTCTGCAGGTTCTTCGGCGAGATCGGGCGGAAACTGGGCAAGCCGGTGCTCATGACGCCGGAGGGTGGAAGCCAGGCCCACCCGGTCCTCGGATTCGATCCGGCGCTTGACCGAGTGGTGTTGCTGGCTGATCCGTTTGTCCGCTGATCTCCGATAACTGACAGCAACTTGAACTCAAGGGCCTGGTGGCTGCGGAAACCCGCGCACCGGCGTGCACGTCTCGATCGGCACTGACCATGCCTCGTGAGAGGAATCAGCTGGTCGGCGTACGGCGACGCCCCACCGGACACAAGATCAAGCGTCGGCACGCGGCATTTCCTGAGGCGGAGCTCGCACAGCCTCACGACCCCCGACAAGTACCTCCGGACGCCATCACCACCACCGCCGACCAGGTCCGGACACCGACATCTTCAGCCGGACAGGACACTGCCAGGCCCGGGCCGAGTAGACAGCGTCTACATCAGTTTGATAGACAGTGTCTACAAGGTGAACTAGCGGTTACGGAGATCTGGATGGGCTACCAACGTTTCGTCGCGCTCGGCGACAGCTGCGCCGAAGGGCTGGCCGATCCGCATCCGTCGGGTGGCTTCTACCGGGGCTGGGCCGACTTCGTCGCGGCACGTCTCGCCGAGGACGAGCCCGGTTTCCGTTACGCCAATCTCGCGGTCCGCGGCCGCAGGCTCGACCAGATCCACGCCGAGCAGACCCCGGCCGCGAGCAGGCTCCAGCCGGACCTGATCGCCTTGTTCGGCGGCGGCAACGACGTGATGAGCCGCGGCTGGGACGCGCGCACGGTCGCCCGCCGCGTCGACACGGCCGTCCGCGCCTGCACCGAGATCGCGCCTCGGGTCGTCACCTTCACCCTCAGCGACATCTCCCACCGCATGCCGCTGGGCCGCCGCATGCGCCCGCGCCTCACCGCGCTGAACGACGCCGTCCGCGAGGCGTCCGTCAGCTACGGCGCGACCCTCGTCGACCTCTGGCCGGACGACGCCGCGCACGATTCCCGCTACTTCGGCCCGGATCGGCTGCACCTGTCCGAGCAGGGCCATCGGCGCCTGGCCGGGCACGTCCTCGGCAAGCTCGGCGTCTCCCACGACCCGGCCTGGCTCGCCCCGCTGCCCGGCTCGGCGGGACGCCCCGGTCTGCGCGCGGATCTGCGCTGGCTGACGCGGGAAGTCCTCCCGGTCGCGGGCACTCGCTTCCGCAACCGGCTCATCGGCCGCCAGCCGGGCGACGGTTTCCTGCCGAAGCGTCCCGAACTCCTGCCCGTCCACGAGGAGACCCGGTCGTGGGCGCCCGAACCCGCCTGATCGACACCGCGGCGAACCTGCTGGCCGAAGAGGGCGTCGGCGCCGTGACGCTGCGCGGGATCGCCAAGGCCGCCGGCGTTTCGCACGGCGCGCCGCTGCGGCATTTCCCCGGCCGCGCGGCCCTGCTCTCGGCGGTCGCCACTCGCGGCTACACCGAACTGCTCGATCGCGGCACCGGCCTACCGGCCGGGACACCGCGCGAACGGCTCATCGCGGCCTGCCACGGCTACCTCGATTTCGCGCTGGCCAATCCGGCGATGTTCGAGCTGATGTTCCGCCGCGACCTCATCGACGCGGACGATCCCGAACTCACGCGGGTGAGCAGCGCGGTGTTCGACTTCTTCGCCGGAATGGTCGCCCAACTGCAGGAAGGCGGCTGGCATCCCGCGACCGATCCGCGACTGCTCGCGTCCTCGCTGTGGGCGTCGCTGCACGGTCTCGCCCAGCTGTGGCTGTGGGGCGGGCTGGCCGGTGCGAGCTTCGCGCCGTCACCGGAAAGGGCGTTGGCCGTCACCCTCGACGCCTATCTCGGCTGAACCGGGAAGTCCTTGCCCAGTACGGCTTTCGCCGCGTGCCAGCCGCCCATCCCATGGACGCCCGGCCCCGGCGCGGTCGACGCCGAACACAGGAAGACGCCGCCGAGCGGGGTCCGATGCGTGTTCCACCGGGCGACCGGCCGTCCGAGCACCTGCCGCAGATCCACCGCCCCGGCGGCGACGTCACCGCCGGGATAGTTCGCGTTGTACGCCTCGAGTTCCGGCGCGGTGAGACAGCGGCTCGCCAGTACCGTGTCGGAGAATCCGGGCGCGAAGCGTTCGATCCGCCGCCGGATCAGCTCCGTGACGTCACGCGGATCCCCTTGTGGTACATGGCAATACGCCCACACCGGCCGTTTCCCCGGCAGCCCGCGGGACGGGTCGAGCGCCATCGGATCCGAAACGAGCACGAACCGGTCGTCCGGATCCTCCCCGCGCGCGACGGCGTTTTCGGCGGCGAACACCTCGTCCCGCGTGGCTCCGAGATGGACGGTGCCCGCCTTGCCGACCTCCGGCACCGCCCACGGCACCGGTTCGGAAACCAGGAAATCGACCTTCGCCACGCCGGGTCCGTAGCGATAGGACTCCAGCGCCCTCCGGTATCGCGGCGGCAGCAGATCACCGGCGATTTCGAGGAAACCGCGCGGGGCGACGTCGAGGATCACCGTGCGCGACTTCGCGAGTTGCCGCAGATCGGTGATCCGGCTGCCGGTGTGGATCCGCCCGCCATGCGCCCGGACGTCGGCGGCGAGCGCCTCGGTGATGGTCTGGCTGCCGCCGCGGGCGATCGGCCAGCCGGTCGAGTGAGCCAGGTGGCCGAGCAGAAGTGTGGCGCCCGCCGCGGCGAGCGACGGCTGACGGCCCATCACGTGCGCGGACACTCCGGCGAGCAGGGCGGGTGCCTCCGGGCCGGTGAACAGGCGGCGTTCCAGACCGGCGGCGAGCATCGCGATCCTGGCCGGGAGAAGAGCGGCGACGCGGGGATCACGGGGAGGATGACGAAGATCCCCGAGCAGGAGTCCGGCCAGTTCGCGGCTGTGCTCGGCCAACGGGCCCAGCAGACGGCGCCACCGGGGTCCGTCCGCGCCTAGGGCGTCACAGGTCCGGTCGAGGTCTTCGTAGGCGAGACCGGCTCGGCCACCGTCCAGAGGATGGGCGTACGCGACCTCCGGCCGGAGGAGATCGACGCCGTGCGCGGCGAGATCGAACCAGCGGAAGAACGGGGATGCCGCGGCCAGCGGATGCCCGGTGGCGCAGATATCGTGCCGGACCTCGTCTTCGAACAGCGAAGCCGTGCGCGTCCCGCCGCCGATCTCGTCCGCCGCCTCGTGCACTTCGACCGTCCGCCCCGCTCTGACCAGCAGGACCGCCGCCGCGAGCCCGTTCGGACCGGAACCGACCACCGACACGTCGACCGCCATAGTGCCCCCTTGCCGGGATCGGCGACAGCTCACCCGAATATTGTCGGACCTCTCTCCTAGATTGATCCGCTCCAACCCAATCAGGAAGGAGGGCCATGCCCGACCATGACACGCTGCTCGCGCGCGTCCGGAAACTCCTCGCGAAGGCGGAGGACCCGGCGGTCACCGAGGCCGAAGCCGAGTCGTACAACACCAAGGCCGCCGAACTGATCGCCCGGTACGGCATCGATCAGGCGCTGCTGGCCGCCTCCGGGGCGACCGCGGACGAGATCACCCAGATCATGATCCCGCTCGACAACCCGTACAGCCGGGACAAGGCGGGGCTGCTCACGAACATCGCGCATCCGCTGCGCTGCCGGGCCCTGCTGCACCGGCTCGGCCAGTCGGTCACCGCGGTCACGGTGTTCGGATTCCGCTCCGATCTGGAACGCACGGAACTGCTGTACACGAGCCTGCTGCTGCAGGCGACCACCCAGCTGACCCGGGTCCGCCCGGAGAACCGGGTGTTCGCGGGCGAGTCGCTGGCGGCCTACCGGCGAACCTGGCTGCACGGGTTCTCCGGCGCGGTCTACGAACGGCTCCGCAACAGTGAGGACACCGCCGCCCGGACCCATACGACCGCGGCCGGTCACCGCTCGGCCGAGCTCGTGATCCAGGACCGGACGGCGATGGTCAAGCAGGCGTACGACGAGCAATACGGAGACCTGCGCTCGGCACCGCCGAGGCGGCTGTCCGGCAGCGGCTACCTCGACGGGCACTCCGCCGGCGAGCGCGCCAACCTCAACACCACCGGCATCACCGGACGGCGCCGCGCGCTGCCCGTGCGCTAGCCCGGTCGCACCACCGCGCACGGCGGAATCCGTGCGGCGAAAACCACCTCGTGAGAATCGCGTGTCCTCGGGTCTACTGAGGACATGATCGTGATCGAAGACCTGGCCACCCGGCCCGATTTGCGCGAACCCGCGCTCGCCCTCGGCGGTGTCGGCGGCGAATTCCTCCAGCACGGCCTGGCGGGCCTGCTGGCGAAGTCGTCCCACCTGGCCGCCCGCTGGCCGGAATACTTCCTCGTGCTGCTGGAAGACGGCGCGCCCGTGGCGAGAACCGCCGCCGTCCCCGTCGGCTTCCCGACGGCCGAACGCCCGGAGCTGCCGGACCACGGCTGGGACGCCGCCCTGATCTGGGCCGCGGAAGACCTGATGAGCGCCCGTGAGACGAACACCCTGATCGCACTCGAAGTGATGGTCGCGCCAGGCCGCCGTGGCGGCGGCCTGGCCACAAAAGCATTGGAAGCGTTGAAGAAGCGCGCCTCGGAAACGGGTATGCGCAAGCTCGTCGTGCCGGTCCGCCCGGCCGGGAAGGAGAACGAACCAGGACTGTCCTTTGAGGACTACGTCGGCCGCCGTCGCGCGGACGGGCTGCCGGAGGATCCGTGGCTGCGCACGCATGAACGGCTCGGCGCGCGGTTCGTCAAGGTGGCACCGTTCGCGATGACGGTCACCGGCACCTTCGCCCAGTGGAAGACGTGGACCGGCGTCGAGCTCCGGGACGGCCTCACGGCCGTGCCGGGCGGGATCGCGCCGGTGCTCGCCTCCTCGGCGCTGGACGTCGGCGTCTACACCGAACCGAACGTCTGGCTCGAGCACCTGGTAGCCGAAGCCAGCACCTGCTAGATTTCTTTGGCATGTGCAGGAGCTCGGCATGACCGCCACCGGACCGTCCGGCGACGAGCTGCTGCGGCTGCTGGGGGCGCTGGCGAATCCGCACCGGTTGCGGATCGTCGCGGCGTTGCGCGCGGAACGCGCGTATGTCAGCCAGCTGGCGCGAGAGCTCGGCATCAGCCGGGCACTGTTGCAGCTCCACCTGCGCAAACTGGAGGCGGCCGGGCTCGTTTCGGCCACCTTGGAGCTGTCGGAGGACGGGAAGGCGATGAAGTTCTACGAGGTGGAACCGTTCCGGGTCGAGCTGAGCCCGGACACCATCGCCGCCGCGGCGCCGACATTGAGCACACCGGCACCGGACGACGAGGGGGAACGAGCGTGAAGTGGCATCAATGGCAGGAGGTCGCCGGGCTGATCGGCATCTTCGTGTTCCTCACCGTGGTCATCACGGTGGTCGTGTGGCAGTTCGGCGCGACCATCCGGGCCAGGGGCGCGCTCGCGCGCGAGCAGGAATACCGCAGGCTCGCCGAAAAGGCCGTCCAAGCGCAGGAAGAGACCGAACGCAAACTCACCGAACTCGACGGACGCCTCGCTGAGCTGCGGAAGAGCGTGGGCACGGTCGAGCGGATCCTCAAGGAGGTCGACTGACCGGCCGGTGAAAAGAGCCTGGGCCGCCGAGCGGCAACTCGACGGCCCAGGAAAGAAGAAGCAAAACCTCGCCCGAGGCATCTCACTCCTTCACGTAAAGGACTGTAGTTCATGCTGCCCGAAAAGATCGCCGCGTGGTCCCTGCGGCATCGCGCGCTCACCCTCGTCGGCTGGGTCGCCCTCGTGGTCGTCGCCCTGCTGTCGGGAATGCTGCTGGACGGTGAAAGCCGCCGGAGCACCGATCCCGGCGAGTCCGGCCGCGCGCAGACCGCGCTGAACGCGCAAGACACCTTCGACCCCTTACGCGAGAACGTCCTCGTAGCGCCGAAGGAGCCCGGCTCGCCTCCGTTCGCCGCGAACGAAGAACTCCGGCGGGCGACCGAAGACCTGGTCACCACGCTCGCCGGGTCCGGCGCCGTCACCGACGTCCGCTCACCGCCGGCCCACGGCGAGCGGATCTCGGCCGACGGCACGTCCGGGCTCGTCGGCTTCGCGATCGCGGGCGGGGAGAAGGACGTCCGCCCGAACTTCGAGACCGCGACGGCGCGAGTGGCCGAGGTCGCCGCCCGGCATCCTTCGGTCCGGTTGAGCCAGTCCGGGGACCTCAGCCTGTCGACCGTGGTCGACAAGGGCATCCGGGAGGACGTCCAACGTTCGGAGCTGCTTTCGCTGCCGCTAACCCTGGTGATCCTGCTGATCGTCTTCGGGGCGCTGGTCGCCGCGTCGGTCCCGTTGCTGCTGGCGGGAACGAGCGTCGCGGCGACGTTCGGCTTCCTCTCCGTCGTCGACGACTTCACCCCGATCAACAGCGCGACGACGGTGATCACCCTGCTCATCGGGATGGCGGTGGGCGTCGACTATTCGCTGTTCTTCCTCAGGCGGCAACGGGAAGAACGCGCGCGCGGCCACTCCGTCGACGACGCGATCCGCGTCGCGGCGCGCACCTCCGGGCATGTCGTGGTCGTTTCCGGCGTCACGGTCGTCCTGTGCGTGGGCGGGCTGGTGTTCACCGGACTCGACAACTTCACCGGGCTCGCGATCAGCACGGCGTTCGTGGTCGGGCTGGCCGTGCTCGGCGGGGTCACCGTGCTGCCGGCGCTGCTCTCCCTGCTGGGTGACAAGGTCGATCGCGGGCGGATTCCCTGGCTGGGCAAGCGGCGCACCGCCGCGGAGAACTCGCGGTTCTGGTCCGCGACCGCTCGCGTGGTCACCCGGCGGCCGGCGTTGTGGGGCGGCCTCGCGACCGCGCTGCTCATCCTGCTCACGCTGCCCGCGCTCGGCATGCGCCTGCAGGATCCGACCCCGGCGGAGAGCCTGCCGCGCTCGATGGTGACGATCGACGCCGCCGTCCGCACCCAGGAAGCCTTTCCGGGCGTGGCCTACCCCGCCACGGTGGTGCTGACGGCCGAACGCGGCGGCCCGGTCGACAGCCCGGCGCTCCGGGTGGCGATCACGGATCTCGAACGACGGATCGGCGAATCCTCCGGTGTGCTGAACAAGCCCATCGCCGTGGCGAACGTCGACCAGGCCGTGGTCGTCCGTGTCCCGTTGTCCGGCGCGGGCCGCGACGCGGAAGCCGACGCCGCGCTCGCGAAACTGCGCACCGAAGTACTTCCCGAAACGATCGGCAAGGTGGACGGCGTCGAGTTCGCGGTGTCGGGCCGCACGGCGAACGCCCGCGACTTCGCCGACCGGGTGATCGAGCGGATGCCGCTGGTCTTCGGTTTCGTCCTGCTCGCGGCGTTCTTGTTGCTGCTGCGGGCTTTCCGGTCCGTGCCGGTGGCACTGGTGTCGATCGTGCTGAACCTGCTGTCGATCGGCGCGGCCTACGGCGTGCTCACCTGGATCTTCCAGGACGGCCATTTCGCTTCCCTGCTGGGCTTCACCCCGTACGGCGGGGTGGTGGGCTGGCTGCCGATGTTCATGTTCGTCCTGCTGCTCGGGCTGAGCATGGACTACCACATCTTCATCCTCAGCCGGATCCGCGAACGGCGGGCCGAAGGCGCCGTCACCGCGATCGTCCGCGGCACCGGCACGAGCGCTGGGGTGGTCAGCGGGGCGGCGGTGATCATGGTCGGCGTGTTCAGCGTCTTCATCACGTTGAGCGCGATCGAGTACAAGATGATGGGCGTCGGGATGGCCGTCGCCGTCCTGATCGACGCCACTCTGATCCGCGGTGTGCTGCTGCCCGCCTTCCTGGCGGCGCTGGGCGAACGGGCCTGGCGGCGCGACCGTAAATCCGTGGCCCGCGAACGCGTCCCGGAACTATCGTCGCCGAATGCCTGACGCGCTCTTCGCCCACGCCCGGCTCGCACCGGTCTACGACGCCTTCGACGGCGCTCGCGACGATCTGGAGCACTACCTCGGCATCATCGGCGAACTCGGGGCGAAGAGGGTGCTCGACGTCGGCTGCGGCACCGGCTGCCTGGCCGTTCTCCTCGCCGCGCGAGGGATCGAGGTCGTCGGTGTCGATCCCGCGAAGGCGTCATTGGAGGTCGCGAAGGCCAAAGACCCGGAAGGGAAGATCACCTGGATCCACGGCGACGCGAAAGCGGCGGGTGCCGCCGGGGCCGATCTCGCGGTGATGACCGGCAACGTGGCACAGGTCTTCCTGACCGACGACGAATGGCGCCGGACGCTCGAAGGTATCCGCACCGCGCTGGTGCCTGGCGGTCACCTCGTCTTCGAGATCCGCCGCCCCGGTCGGCGCGCCTGGGAGGACTGGGCCGCCGACACCGCGCACGAGGTCATCGACGTCCCCGGCGTCGGCGAGGTCGAGCAGTGGCGTGAGGTCACCGAGGTGAACCTCCCGTTCGTCTCGTTCCGGTACAGCTACCGGTTCTCCGACGGCGAGGTCGTCACCTCGGACTCGACGCTGTGGTTCCGCGAACGCGACGAACTGGAAGCCTTGCTGGCGGAGCACGGTTTTCGCGTCCTGGACATCCGGGACGCCCCGGATCGTCCAGGACGCGAGTACGTGTTCATCGCCCAGCGGGACTAGAGGACTTCACCGTCCGGAACGGTTTTCGGCCCGGTGATCTTCACGTCGCCGCGGACGACGACGTTCTTCCCGAAGGTGACGTCACCGTCCACGGCGAGGCTCGTGCACTCCTTGAGCGAAGGCGCCGAAGGGATACGCGCGTCGAAGTCCGGCAGGAGCTTGTAGAACTCCTTGCTCAGCGAAACGACCGGCGGGGTGGTGGTGAACTCCGGGATCATCTCCCCGCTCTCGTCGAGAACGTACGCGTCGGACCGGACGACGAGCAGGTCGTCGGTGGTCTTGACCGGCGCGAACCGGGTCCGCGGGATTTCGATGGCCCGCGCGCCCTCGACGGAGCCGATCGCCGCGCCCATCGCCGTTTCGAGCTGGATCACCGGCGTGCTGGCCGCGTCGGCCGGATCGACGGTCTTCCGGTTCACGATCAGCGGCAGCTGCGGCGCGGCCGGGTCGGCATCCTGCAGGGCTTTCAGGCGCTCGAGGTCGATCCAGATGTTGTTCGTGTTGTAGAACCGCCACTTGCCGACATCGCCGAACGAGTCGTCGCCGTCGGGGACCTGCGCGGATTCACGCAGGACGATGCGGCCCGCGCGCCGCGCGAGGTGCCCGCCCTTGCGGTCGGCCGCGGTGCCGAGCACCGTCTCCATCGCGAACGGGATGCTCTCCTTCGCCATCCACGCGGCGATCCGCGCGTCCGGCAGCGCGCCGAGGTTGTCGGCGTTGGACACGAAACACCAGCGGACGCCCTCCGCCAGCAGCGTTTCGAGCATCCCGCTCACCGCGAGCGCGATGTAGATGTCGCCGTGCCCCGGCGGGCACCACTCGAGTTCCGGGTTGGACGGCCATTCGGCGGGCCTGCCGTCGGCGGTGATCTTCGGCTCGCGGCCCTGCAGGAAGTCGGCCGGGATGACGTCGTCGGCGAGATCGGGGTACTTCTTCAGCAACTCCAGCGAAGGTTCGCGGGTGCCCGCCGAATTCATCAGGATCAGCGGAAGCCGCGCGTTGTACTTCTCGCGGATGGAGAGCACCTGCATGGCGATGACGTCGAGGAACGTCTTGCCCGGCTTGATCTCCAGCAGCGACTTCGGCCCGGTGAGCCCCATGCTCGTGCCGAGCCCGCCGTTGAGCTTCAGAACCGCGGTGCGGTCCAGGACGCGGCGTCCTTCTTCGGCGTCCGGCTCAGGCAGGTCGACGAGCTTGCTGATGTCCTCGAGTGGTTCGAGTTCGTCGCCCGGCAATTGGCCGGCGCCGGGTTCGGACAACTGCTCCAGGCGCCGCCGCAGGGCCGCCAGCTCCATGGCGTGGGCCCCCGCGGAACGCATTTTCGACAGCGTTTCGGCGAACTGATCGGACGGGTGCGCGTCAGAGCTCATTATGCCCTTTCTGAACCACTGCGTCGGGTTATCAGTCTATTACCGGGCGCGGAGCCAGCCCGTGCTCCGGGGTCAGTACCCCGGTCATGCGGACGTCATGCGGTTCCGCGGGCAACGCGCGCACGAGTTCGGCGTCCCGGACGACGGCGATCAGCGCGGCGTCCGGCGCGGCGAAGGCGAGCGACCGGTCGTAGTACCCGGCGCCCCTGCCCAGCCGGACCCCTTCGTCGTCGACGGCGAGCGCGGGGATCAGCACCAGATCGGCCGTCCCCAGCGTGTCGGGACCGAGGCGGCGCCCGGTCGGTTCGAGCAGCCCCCGCAGCCTGCCGGGCGCGAGACTCGACGGGCCCTCGAACGCGGCCCACTCCAGCGGCCCCGGCGTGCCGGGGACGATCGGCAGCAGCACGCGTTTCCCCTGGTCGAGAAGTTGATCAAGCAGCGCCGTCGACCCCGGTTCGGTGCCGAAGGGGACGTAGGCGCACACGACCTCGCCCGGCAGCCGGGCGGCCGCGGCGGCGAGCGCCACCGCCTCCCGCGCGCGCACTTCCGACACCTGCGAACGTCGTTCGGCGGTTATCCGGGAACGCCACTCCGCTTTGCTCAGGTGTTCATTGCCGGGCTCGCCCACATGGTCAGGTTAGGCTTCACGCCTATGACAGGCGCAGCGACCACCCCGGCGGCACGGACCACGAGGAGCTTGCCCGATCGGGCGATTTCCGCGGCTTCGGACCGCATCACTCCTGGTAACGGTGGTGAACTTCAGTTCACCGACGGGCCTTCATCGCGTGCCTGGTCGAACGAACGGATCGAGATCCCGCAGTCATGACGGAGCCCATCGCCGAAGCGGCCGAGACCGAAGACGCGGGACAGTTCCGTTCCGTCGAGGACCAGATCGCGCTGACCCTGGACGCCGCGGTGCGCCCGCGCCCGGTCCGGGTCGCCATCTCCGAGGCCCAAGGCCTCCTGTGCGCCGAAGAGGTCGTCGCCGAACACGCGCTGCCCGGTTTCGACCAGGCCGCCGTCGACGGCTACGCGGTACGAAGCGTCGACGTCCGCGCCTCGGGCCAGGAGCCCGTGCAACTGCCGGTGGTCGGCGAGATCGCCGCCGGTTCCCGCCAGCCGCGGCGGTTGCAGCCCGGCCAGGCCGTGCGGGTCGACACCGGCGCGCCGCTGCCCACGCTCGCCGACGCCGTCGTCCCGACCGCCTACACCGACGGCCACCAGGCCAAGGTCACCGTGCACAAGTCCGTGCCGTCGGCGGCCTACGTGCGCCGGACCGGCGAGGACGTGCAGATCGGCGACGTCGCCGTGCGCAAGGGCGACACCATCGGCTCGGCCCAGGTCGGCCTGCTCGCCGCGGTCGGCAGGGCGAAGGTCCTGGTCTACCCGCGGCCCCGGGTTTCGATCGTTTCCGTGGGCGACGAACTGGTCGACATCGACCGCACCCCGTCGGTCGGACAGGTCTACGACGTCAACTCCTACGCGCTGTCCGCGGCCGCGCGGGACGCGGGCGCCGAGGTGAGCCGCGTCGGCATCGTGCCCGGCGACCCGAAACGGCTGCGGGAGGTCGTCGAAGGGCGCCTGCTGATGTCGGAGATCGTCGTCGTCGCGGGTGGCGCCGGCGGAAGCGCGGGCGACGAGGTGCACGCGGCGCTGTCGGACCTCGGCCACATCGACATGACGCGCGTCGCCATGCACCCCGGATCCGTGCAGGGCTTCGGCAGGCTCGGGCCCGATTCGGTGCCGACGTTCCTCATCCCCGGCAACCCGATGAGCGCGCTGGTCGTGTTCGAGGTCCTGGTCCGCCCGCTGATCCGCGCCGCGCGCGGCACCCGCAACCCGCACCGCCGCATCGTCGGCGCGCGGCTGCTCTCCCCGATCACCTCGACCAAGGGACGCAAGGGTTTCCTGCGCGGCCAGCTGCTGCGCGACGAGGGCAACGGCGAATACCTGGTGCAGCCGCTCGGCACCTCCGGCGCGCATCTGCTCGCCTCACTGGCCGAGGCGAACTGCCTGATCAACATCGACGAAGACCTCACCGAGGTCGCCGCGGGCGAGCAGGTCAAGGTGACCTTCCTGGCCCAGCGGGCGTAATGGGCGCACCGATTTCCGGCGTCGCGTATCCGATCGAGAGCAGGCATCCGGGCTGGCCCGCGAAGCTGGGCCCGCTCCGGGTGCCCGCCGGGATCCTCGCCGTCCGGCCGGTCCGGCTGCGGGACGCCGGCGACTGGAGCCGCGTCCGGCTGCGGGACCGCGAACACCTCGAAATGTGGGAACCGACCGGCGTCGGACCGTGGCCGGAGCGCAACGCGTACTGGTCGTGGCCGTCCCAATGGCTGGCGCTGCGCGGCCTCGCCAGGCGCGGGCAATGTCTCCCGTTCACCATCACGGTGGATGGACGCTTCGCCGGGCAGATCACTGTGGGTAACGTCATCCGGGCGTCGCTCCGGTCGGCCTGGATCGGCTACTGGGTGTCGTCGGACATCGTCCGCGGCGGCGTCGCGACCGGCGCCGTCGCCCTCGTCACCGACCACGTCTTCGACTTCGGCGGACTGCACCGGCTCGAAGCGACCGTCCGCCCCGAAAACACCCCCAGCCTGCGGGTTCTCGCCAAAGCGGGCTATCGGCAAGAGGGTCTTTTCGAGCGCTACCTCGATGTCGCGGGCGGCTGGCGGGACCATTTCTGCTACGCCGTCACCAAGGAGGAGACCGGTGACGGACTGGTCTCGCGGCTCGTCGCGAAGGGCCTCGCGGAGCGCGTTTGACCCCGTCACCGGGTCGTTCCGGTGACCGCGTTACCACAAGCTGTGAGATTCACCTAATTTGGTGATGCATTTTCCGTGATCGAAACCGGCGAGTCTGCGCGGCGTGTGTGACTGTTGTGGCTAGCGTGACTACAGCAGTGGATCGGGGGAGGTGACGGGAGATGCCCAGTTCGGTGATCATCGTCGCGCTCGCAGCGGCATGGCTCGTCGTTCTCGTGCCCATGGTCGCCCGCAAGCGCCAGCAGGTCGCACGGACGACGGACTCGGCCTTGGCGGCGCGGGTCGTGCGGAGCGGGAGCACACGCCACGAGGGACCGGAGGAGTTCGCGATGGCGGAAAACACGGAACCATCGGTTGAAGACGACCTGGCCGAACTCGAGGCGGAGCTCGACGCCGACCTCGAAGACGAGGCACCGGAGGCCGAGCCGCTTCCCCAGCCCTCGCGCACGGCCCGGCCCGAAAGAGAACGCCAAGCCACCGGCTACCGGCCAGGCCGGGGCGGATTCGACCCGGAGGCGGCGGACATCGCCGCGCGCGCCAAGTACGCGTTCCGGCAGCGGATCGTCATCGCGCTCCTGGTGCTGGTGGTCACCACCGCGGCCGTCGCCGGCTTCCTGACCCCGACGGTCTGGTGGGCCAACGGTGTCGTCGACGCCGTCCTCGTCGGCTACCTCGTGTACCTGCGCCGTCAGGTCCGCATCGAGAACGAGATCCGGCAGCGCCGCCTCGCCCGCTTCAACAGCACCCGCGCCCCGCGCCGCCCGGCGGTCGACGACGAGGAAACGCACGAGTCCCGTGAGGACATCGAGGTCGTCGCCACCGAACGCCCGGCCGTCGTGGAGCGCAAGCCGTCCCCGATGTCCCGCCTCCGCCGCCAGGCCGTCGTCGTCGACCTCGACGACGAGGACCCGGCCTTCCACGAGCTCGACGAGCCCGGGACCAGGCCTTTCCGACGGGCCTCCGGAGAGTGACCCCCCTGCGTTCGAGGCTCCAGAGCCACTGCTAAGCTCATGGAGCCTCAAACGCAGGGGCAAGCTTTACCAGGGGCTGTAGCGCAGTTGGTAGCGCGTCTCGTTCGCATCGAGAAGGTCAGGGGTTCGATTCCCCTCAGCTCCACAGTTCGAAGGACCCGCACTCGGGCAGAGTGCGGGTCCTTTGCGTTTCACGCCACTCGACCAGGTCAGGTCAGGGTATTGGTGTAGCAACCTGGTGAACCCTCGCAGCTTTTCGACCGCGTCCTCCGGCACCGGGTCGGGATGGAAGTGCGTGACCTTGTCGCGGGTGACCCGGGTCGAAGCTGTCGACCTTCCTATCGCAATACGGCTGAATGGAATCGACGTCGAAGGAGCGCCTGATCCAGCTCACCCAGCTGAAGAACGGCGTCGCCGACTCGCCGAAGCGCTTCGCGACATCGCCGGTCGTGACAATGCCTTCGATGACCTTGCTTTCGTTCAAGACGGAGACGAAATCGCGCTGCTGAAGCGTAGGAAGCACCTCGAACACAGAAGGTCAGAGCTAGGACCGATTCCACACCATGCCGGTTTTCACTTCGAGAACCACCCTTTCCTTGCCGATTTCGTCAGTACACATGTCGCAATTGACGAATACGGAACAGCGCATCACTGACCGGGCCCACCTGCTGCCGTTCGTGGCCGGTCCGCCACTAGGATGATCACCCGTCGCACAGCGGATCTGGGAGGGACGTCGCCTGTGGCCGGTCGGTTCGGCGTTCTCCTCCGCGACGCCCGCCGCCGGGCAGGTCTGACGCAGGAAGGCCTGGCCGCCCGCGCAGGCGTCGGGGTGCGAACCATCCGCCGTCTCGAAAACGGTGGGGGCACCGACCCTCGCGTCGGCACCGTGACGTTGCTCGCCGACGCCCTCGGCATCACCCCGCGCGAGCGCGCCGACCTCCTCGCCGCCGCCGACGGCAGGCAGCCGGACGAGCCCGTCGAAGTGCCGCCCGAGGACGCCGGCGAGACACCGGTGGTTCCGGCCCCGTCCCTCGTCGTCGTTCCCGACGAGGTGTCCGAAGCGGCGGACCACCTGGCCACGATCATCGCCACCCGGCTCCGGCGCGAGGAGGAACTGCGCCGCGTGCACGATCCGTTCCCCCTGCCCGTTCGGTGGCGGACCGCCGCCGACCTCGCCGACCACTGGGACAACATCTGCCGCGTTCCGCACGGTATGACCGCCGCACCGCTCGACCTCTCTGGCGAGATCGGCGACATCGCGGGCATCTACCGCGGCATCCCCTCACGGAAACTGGTGCTGCTCGGCCGCGCTGGAGCGGGCAAGACCGTGCTGACGCTCCGATTCGCGCTCGACGCGCTGGCCGTCCGGAATCGCGGCGGTGTCGTACCGGTGATCTTCACCATCGGTTCGTGGGACCCGACCACGACGCCGTTGCGAACCTGGCTCGTCGAAACGCTTCAGCGGGACCATCCCGGTCTCTCCGCCGAGGCACCCGGCGGCTCGACGCTGGCGGCCGTGCTGGTCGACACCGGGTACATCCTTCCCGTCCTCGACGGCTTCGACGAGATCGCCGAGGGCCTGCACCGGCCGGCGCTCGAAGCGCTCAACTCCCTCTCCGGACCGCTGTTCCTGACCAGTCGCTTCGACGAGTACGAGCGTGCGGTCACCAACGTCCACACGCTGACGTCGGCCGCCGTCGTCGAACTGACCGACCTCACCGTCGACGACCTCGCCGGTTACCTGCCCCGAACGGCACGGCGACTCGCTCCCGGCGGCGCGGCCACGGCGTGGGATCCGGTCTTGGCCGCCTTGCGGGACACCGAAGCGCCTGCCGCGAACCTGGCCACGGTCCTGAAAACCCCGCTCATGATCGGGCTCGCCCGTACGGTCTACAGCGACTCGCGCGACCGCGATCCGGCGAGCCTGCTGGACATCGACCGCTTCCCGACGGCGCAGGCTCTCGAAGAGCATCTGCTCGACACCTTCGTCCCCACCGTCTGGGAAGCCGGCGACGTCCAGCAGCGCTGGGACCTCGAACAGGTCCGGCACTGGCTGGGCTTCCTCGCCGACGACCTCGACCGGCGGGACACCGGCGATCTCGAATGGTGGCGGATGGGCGGCTCGCTGACGCGCCGGTCGCGCGTCCTCCTGGTGACCGCCTCCACCTGGCTGACCACGGCGCTCGTCATCTGGTTCGTTCTCTGCCCGCTCAATTCGCTCACTTCCGGGCTGCCGTTCCGGTTACCCGTCGTTCTCGTCGACGGGCTGGCCAGCGGGGCCGTGATCGCCGTTCCGTTCGGTCTGCTGTATTCGCTCCTGGTGGTCCGCAAGACCGGGCACCTCGAACCGACGCGCGTGCGGTTGCGGCTGTTCGACCGGCGGGCACGCCGTCCCCGCCTCCGGCGGAGGATCGCCGTCAGGTTCGCGGCGGGGGTGGCGGGCGGCGTGCTGGCGGCCGTCGTCATCACCTTCGTCGGTGTCTTCGTGCGGGCACTGTCACCGGATCTCGTCGTCATCGACGATCTCGGTCGTCTCCTCCGCCTGATCCTCATCGACATCACCGTTTTCGGGCTCGCCTTCGGCCCCGTCTGTGGCGGGTTGCTGGCGCTCCTCACCGTTCTCGAGGTGCCCGCCAACCTGACCACCGCCACCAGCCCCGCCGACCTGCTCGCGGCGAACCGCTCGACCGTGCTGCGTGTCGTCGCGTTGTTCGCGCCGGTGTTCGCGATCGCGATCGGCCTCGGCGCCTTCGGGGCCGCTGCCGCGCTGGAGGACCTCACGGGGCCGTCCTTTCACCTCGTGAAGTCGTTCAGGGTCAGTGCTCTGCTCGGGCTCACCGCGGGACTCGTCACGGCCTCCGCGTACGTGATGACCTTCACCGCGTGGGGCCAGTGGCTGGTCTTCGCCCGCGTACGGCTCCCCCTCCTCCGGAAGCTGCCGTGGGCCGTCACCGCCTTCCTGGACGACGCGTACCGGCGAGGAATCCTGCGCCAGTCCGGCGCCGTCTACCAGTTCCGGCACGCCCGGCTGCAGCACCACCTCGCCAAGGCCTACCGCGCCCGGCGCTAGGGCCTTTTCGCAGCTCAGCACCACCGGCCGTAAATGGCCGCCGCTCGGCCTTCCGGCTCCGGCACGCCCGCCGCCAGCATGGGTCGCGTCGACAAGCGGTCCGTGGGAAGGGGGAACCGGGGTGAGTGCCGAGACCGCGCCGGAGGGCGAGGTGCGCTGGGAGGCCTACAGCCACGAAGAGCTGCACCGGATGCTGTGGCAGGACGCCGACGTCACGAACGTCAGCACGATCGCCGCGGACTGGTCCGGACACCGGGCGGCCTTGGTCAACCACGCCGAGGTGCTGCGCGAACAGCGCGCGGCGTTGCTGGACGGCTGGCGGGGCAGCGGCGCGGAGGAGGCGGCCAGGCGACTGCTCACGCTCGCCGACCGGGTGGAGAAGATCGCGGAGCTCGCCCACGCCGGCGAGCGGGCGGCGCAACAGGCGGCCGACGCGCTGGCATGGGCCAGGGCCACGATGCCCGCCCCGGCGGACGACCCGGTCGCACCGATGACGAGCATGTTCCTGGACTGGACCTTCGGCGGAGCCGGTTTCAGCTTCTACGCCGCCACCGCCACGACCGACGTGCGGAAGCAGCGCGCCGTCCAAACGATGCGGACCTACGAGTCCAGCCTGACGAATTCGGGCAGGCTGATCGGTCGGGCACAGGGCACGATCCCGGCCGCGTCGGCCACGCCGGGCGGTGGCGGCACCACGGCGAGCGCCTCACTGCCGGATGGCACCGCCCCGAGCGGGTCTTCGTGGCAGCGCCTCACCGGGTCCGGCGCGGTGGGACAAGGCCCGGCCGTCGGTGCCGGGACCACCGCCGGGCCCGGCGCCTTCGTGAGCCCCCTCGCGCACGGGGTGCGGGTGGGCACGGCGGCGCTGCCGTCCGGGTCCGGCGCGATGGTGGCGCGGGCGCCCGCCGAGCCGGCCGCAACGCGCACCGCCTCCGTGGGCCCGTTGGTTCCGCCTGGCACAGGCACGCACGGCCGGTCCGACGAGGACGACCACACGAACCAGCTGCCGACGATCGACCACGCGCTGTTCCCCCTCGCGGAACCCGCCAGTGAGGCGGTCATCGGTCTTCCCCAGCAGGAGTGGCGATGAGCGAGGGTCGGGGAATCGAAGTCGAACTGGAACTGCTCGACGCGCGCATCACGACGCTGGCCGATCTCGGCGATCTCACCGCCGATCTGGTGGGAACGGCGAGCAGGCTCGCGGAACGGCTGCCGTTGCTGGGAACCGCACCACCCGCCGCGCATCTGGCGAACCGGCTGCGGGAGGCCGCGGGAGGCTCCGGACTCACGGGCGAGATCAAGGCAGCGGAACGCGAAGTCAGGGAATACCAGCAGCTGCTCGCGTCCGCCAAGCGCAAGTACCAAGAACAGGACGAGCGATCCGGCGACGACCTCAGGGGGCGGACGTCATGACGACCATCGCCACCCCGCTCGACGAACACGGCGGCCGTTTCGAGCTCGTGGAGCTGGATCTACTCGCGACGCACGCGGGGGTACCGCTGCCTTTCCCGTTGCGGATTCCGTCGTTCGGCCGGATCGCGGGCGAACGCGAGGCATCGCTCCGCGCCGCGGGCGGTTCGCTGACGGAGCGTGGCCTCGCCACGGCGGACGGACCAGCAGGCCTGGCCGCGGCTCTGGTCGCCGCGATGCGCGGGTTCCACAGCTCGGTCGATCTGGTGCTGGCCCGCGACGGAATCTTGACGGGTTTCGCGGCCATGATCCACGAAGACCGAGCGATCCTGTGCGGACAGCCGCTCGGTGGCACACCGAGCCCGGTGACCGTCATGAGGGTCGCGTACGACGCACTGGCCGACACGCTCGCGGGGCTCCTCCCCGAGATGCCTGCCGCACCGACCCTGCCGATCACCTTGCCGCCGGGAGCCACCGCTGACGACCCGGCCGTCGAAGCGCTCGCCGACGTGCTGCCTTCGGTCGTGGGACGCGGCCAGCTCGGTGTCGTGCGCGGATCGGGCACCGAGAAGCGGCCACTCGAACTTTCCTGGCTGGACGCTCCTGCGGGGAGAGTACGGATCGATCACGACGACCGCGGCTGGGTGAGCGTCAACCCGTTGCGGCACAACGAACTCGTTCACGTGCTACGCGAAGCGGTGGCATCGGCCGCCGGATGACGACGCATTCCATCGAACAAGGAAGGGGAACACCATGGAGCCGGCACAATGGCTCGCCGACTACCGAGGCCGGCTCGAACGCGCCGCGGACGGCGCACGACAGGCCAGGGAGAGCCTCGAACAGGCGGGGGCGACGGCCCGTTCACCCCGGGGTGAGGTCACCGTCTCGGTCAACGCGGCGGGCGTGCTCGAAGATGTCGCGTTGACGCCCTTCGCGCGCAAACTCGAAGCCGACGCGCTCGCCGCGCTGATCGTGACCACCGCACGCGTGGCACAGCGTCTCGCCGGGGAACGGATGGCCGACGTGATGGCGGGGTATCTCGGGGACGGCCCGGCGCTCACCCAGCTCACCCGGCACCTCTCGCCGGAGGTCGTGCGATGACCGCGGAACGGTCCTACACCGTCGATCCCGGCCAGTTACGCCGGCACGCGGGCCGGCTCGCCGCGCACGCCGGCCAGTTGTCGTCGCTCGGCGCCGCGCTGCCCGGCGAAATGCCGTCGGCTGCGCTCGGGCCGTTCGCGCAGTGCTTCACCGCGGGCATCGGCGCCGCGATGAACCGGACGAGGGAAGCGTTCGCCCACACGGCGTCGGTTTTGGACGACGTCGGCGACGGCATGCGGAGGGCGGCCGAGCTGTATCAGAGCACGGACGAAGGCCACGCCGCCCGCCTGAACCGCGACGGAGGCCTCCGATGACGACGGCGGTGGAGATCAACACCGCCCTCGCCGACCTGCGTATCGCGCGGGATTCGGTCGGTGGCAAGGAATGGTTGTCCGCGGAGCTCAGCGGCGAGCCCGCTGTCTCGCTCGGCATGCTCGGCTCGACGGCGAGCCCGCTTTCGGCGCTGAGCAGCGCGGGGTGCGACTTCCTGACGCCGATGATCTCGTTCCTCGAAGAGCCGCTCGGGCAGCTTCGCGGCGAGCCTGGGTCGGTGTCGGCTCCCTCCGCCGAGCACGACAAGGGCGCGCAGGGCGCGAACTCCG
Source organism: Amycolatopsis roodepoortensis (assembly GCF_024628825.1). Taxonomy (NCBI): domain Bacteria; kingdom Bacillati; phylum Actinomycetota; class Actinomycetes; order Pseudonocardiales; family Pseudonocardiaceae; genus Amycolatopsis; species Amycolatopsis roodepoortensis. The sequence continues at coordinate 6,376,676 of NZ_CP102415.1, read as the reverse complement.
TCGCCGAGGATTACGGCTCCACGACGGAGAACGAGACGAGCGAATGGTCCGGGGACGCCAAGCGGGACTACACCGCGACGGCGACGAAACTGGTCGAGGGGATCAAAACGGTCGCGGAGTCGGCGGCGGCCAACGCGAAGGCGATGGTCGCCGCCGGTGAGGTGGTGGCGCAGGCCGTCGACATCGTCACCCGCCTGATCACCGAGGCCGTCGGGAAGATCGTGCCGATCATGACCAGGGCCATCGCGGCCGCGCCCGCGACGTTCGGGGCCAGTATCGCCGAGGCGATCCCGGAATGCGTGGCGATCGCCGTCGAACACGGCGGCCGGATCGCGGCGAAACTGGGCGAATTGCTCGCCAGCGGCGAAAACCTCGTGAAATTGCTCGAAGGCGTCGCCGGTGTGCTCGACGTCGTCGAGAAAGGCCTCACCGCTATCGGTGACGCCTCCGCGAACTCCGGAAAAGACTGAGGGAGAAGAGAATGGGAACGAAGATCCAGCGGATCGCCGGTGTCGCACTGGCCGTCGCACTCGCCGTGCCGGTCGCGCCCGCGGTGGCGGCCGAGACCGGCGATCACGCCGCCACGCAAGCCGTACTCGATCGCTACCAGCGGAAGGTGGGCCCCGGCGCGGCCGTGCACGCCGGCGACGCCCAAGGCTCGTGGACCCTGTCGAGCGGCTCGGCCACCTCCCCCGGACAGCGGCCCATCACGGCGGGCGACCATTTCCGGATCGCCAGCCAGACCAAGACCTTCACCGCGGCCGTGGTGCTCCAGTTGTTCGACGAGGGGCTCGTCGAACTCGACGCTCCCATCGAGAGGTACCTGCCCGGCGTCGTCACCGGGAACTACGACGGCACCGTCATCACCGTGCGCCGGTTGCTCAACCACACGGCGGGCTTCCCCCACGACCCCGCCGGCGCGAAGACCAAGCCGGACGGCACGTTCGACCTGGCCGAGCTGGTGCGTGCCGCGATGGACGACAAGCCGGTTTCCGCGCCGGGCGCCTACCACTACTCCAACGTCGGCTACCTGGTGCTCGGCCTGCTGATCGAGAAGTTCACGGGCAAGTACGTCGGTGACGCGATCACCGAGCGGATCGTCGAACCGCTCGGATTGACCGGAACCTCGTTCCCGCCGCCGGGAAAGCGGACGCTCACCAGTCCGTACCTGCCCGGCTACCAGGGTTTCCAGCTCGGTGGCGGCTACTTCTGGGTCGATATGACGACCTCGTTCGAGCTCTCGAAGTGGAGTTCGTCGGCCGCGATGGAATCCACCTTGACGGATCTCGCGAAGTTCGGGCGTGCGCTCGTTTCGGGCACTGTCGTCTCGCCGAAGGCCCTCGCCGAGATGCGCACCGTCGTGCCGTGGACGCCGGGCGCTTCCGCCGGATACGGGCTCGGGCAGTTCAGCATCCAGCTGTCCTGCGGCGACGTGGCCTGGGGACACGACGGTGCCCTGCCGACCGGGCACGCGTCGCTCACGCTGACCACCGACGACGGCCGGTTCGCTTCGGTCGTGACCAACACGAACAAGTTCCCGACCGATCCGAGCGGTATCGACGTCGCCAACGCCGCCCTGTGCGAGGGGAGGTAGATCGGTGAGCCGGGTTGTACGAATCTTGTACGCGCGTGAACAACCTTCGATCGAACCGCGAAACCCGACGAAGGCGAGCGCTCATGTCCGAGCAGGTGCCCCGATCCCCGTTCTCCCGACGTTCGCTGCTGCGCGCCGGTGGTGGTCTCGCCGCGACGACGGCACTGCTCGGCTCGGGCGCGGTGTTCGCCGCGCCGGCTTCGGCCGCGGTGCCGGCGTCCAAGCGGTTCGACCTCACCAAGCCGTCGTACGACGAGTTTCGCAGCAAGATCCTTCACGAGTCGCATCACGTGATGCAGGGTTTCGCCTTCGACAACCAGAACGTGCGCATCTTCATCGTGAACGCGCGCAACGGCGGGACCGGTGACGACCTGTGTGTCACGCAGGTCAACTTCTCCGGTGAGATCCAGGGCTCGATGCATCTCAACAACGCCGGGCACGGGGTGTCGATCGGCGTCGAACCGGTGGGCACCGACTCCTACATCTGGATGGAATGCGATTCGGACGGACCGACGGGCACCGGTCGTGGCACGGCGCTGGCCAGGTTCAAGTTCGTCAACGGTGGCACGCCGTCGGTGAAGAAGTTCCTCACCGGCAGCAAAACGATCACCTGCGCCACCGACCCGATCAACAAGCGGATCGCGGTGCGCCGCAACGAAGGCGGCAAGATGTTCTACAGCGTCTACCCGCTCGCCTCCGCCGCGGCCGGTGACTTCAGCTCGCCGCTGGCGCATTTCGCGCAGCCCGCGTTGTCCACCGTGCCGGTGACCTTCCAGGGATACACCATTTACGGCCAGTATCTGTACACATTGGATGGTGAAGGACACGCCGATCCCGCCGACATCAACTCGTACGTCACCTGCATCGACATGAACACCGGCACGGTGAAGAGCCGCGCGCTGACCAAGGCCGGGCAGTCGCTGGTGTTCCGCGAGCCGGAGGGACTCGGGATCTACCGGAGCCTGGCCGGCGAGACCCGGCTGTACATGGGTTTCGGCTCGCGCAGCAGCATGGAGAACATCAATCGCTACGCGAACCTGTTCTACAAGAACGTCCTCATCGACTGAAACACCGAAGAGGCCTGTCCCGGAAGGACAGGCCTCTTCGGACGGATGACACTTGTCGCGCGGGGTGTTCTGGTAGGCGGCGAGCCGCCGTCCTGGCGGGCGGCGGTCGACGAGGCGCGGATCGCGTTGTGGTCGGCGCCCCCGGACTCGCCCTTGTACAGCACGCCGCCCCGGGTCAGCGGCACCGCGGCGTCCGCGGACAGGAAGCGCAGGGTGACGGGCTTGCCGCAGGCGGCGGGCCGGGCAGGGAAACCCGTGCTGCTCAACGCGGGATGAACTCCACCATCGAGGAATCGCTGGTGGCGGCCGAGTACATCGCGCAGCGCGGCTGTCTCGACATCGTGTTGTGCGAGCGCGGGATCCGGGCCTTCGAGACCTCGACCCGCACCACGCTCGACGTTTCGGCGGTGCCGGTGGTTCAGCATCTTTCGCATCCGCCGGTGATGATCGACCCGTCGCGTTCCGATGGTGGACGCCGGCGGCGTGCGCGTGCACCCGCATCCGGGGCAGGCGTTCTGTGACGGGCCGCAGGCGTTGGACGCGCTGGGCAGGCGGCCGATGGTCGAGCCGTGGCGCCATCTTCGGGCCGGCTGATTCATTCCCGGCGGGCCGCGGCGTAGGCGGCGGCCGCCAGTGAGGCCGCGAAAAGCGCGTAGGAGGCGAACAAACCGGTGCCGGATGAGCTCAAGGCGCCACCGACGGCCCGGCCCAGCAGCTGCCCGACGCATTCCGCGGTGATGACGGCGGTCGCCAGTTCCGCGGCGGTGAAACCGCTCGTACCCGCGGTCGTGGCTCGGATGTACAGACCCGGGTAGGCGAGTCCGACACCGATCCCGGCGACGGCCCAGGCGGCGAGAGCCGTGGCGAACGAATCTCCGAAGGCGAGGACGGCGGTGCCGAGCGCGGTCATTCCCAAGCCCACGACGGGAAAGCGCGCCGACGTGAACTTGGCGGCCACCAGGCTCGTCACTGCCCAGCCGAGCGGGGCGGCGCTCAACACGATCGCCGCCTGCCCGAGGCTCACCTGGTAACCGCTCGTCAGGAGCACGGTGATGAGACTGTCCGCGCCGAAATAGCCGATGGCGAACAGCACCATCGCGCCGAGCGCGGCGGGGGTCCCCGGCCGGAGCCGTGCGGTGCCCGGCGGCAGGATCGCGATCATCCCGGCTACGGTGATCGCCGCCCCGGCGAGCGCGAGCGGCCAGAAACCCGCGCTGAACACGACGAGTGCCGCTCCCAGCGGTACCGTCAGCGTCTTCGCGAGCGGTCGCTGTCCGTCCTCTGTGGACGGTTCACCGCGGGCCGCGCGCACGACCAGCAACCGTCCGAAAAGGACGAACGGCACCGGGAGCAGCAGGGTCCACCGCCAGCCGACGAGATGCTCCAGGCCCAGCGTCGCGGCCGGGCCGAGCAGCGCGGGCACGATCCACATCGCCGAGGACGCCGCGACCACGCGGATCCGCAGCCGGTCGTCGAGATGCCGGATCGCCGAGCTGATCCCGAAAATCGCCAGCAGGCCACTGGCGAGCCCGGCGGAGAACTGGCCGAGGGCGAACATCCACGCCGCCCGTGCCGTCGCGGCGAGAAGCAGCCCGCCGAGATAGGCGGCCATCCCGACGGCGAGGGTTCCGCGCGGGCCCAGCCTGCCGAGAACGCGGCTCGCCAAGGGAAGCGCGACGAACAGCCCCAGTGTCGAGCCGGCGATCAGGAGCCCGAGGTCGTTCCTCGCGTCGAGCTCGGCGGCGACGATCGGCAGCAGGCTGGAAGCGACGAAACCGGTGACGGCCGCCGCGAATTCGAGCGCGACGATGCCCACCGCGAGGAACAGCGGGCCCGCGCGCCGGGTCTCGGTCACGTGTAGAGGTCGCGGTCGTACAGGTTGAGCTGCACCCACACCCCGTCCGGGTCCTGGACGCGCATCGAGTGACCGAAACCTTCGTCCATCGGCGGTCCCGGCTCGAACCCGGCCGCCCGCAGGCGTTCCGCGACGTCCTCCAACGGTTCCTCGGCCTCGAACGCCAGCTCGCAACGGCCGACGTCGTCGCCGGAGGACCGGTGGATGGCCAGCATCCCGCCCGCGGCGGGCATCTCGACCCAGCCGCCGGGCCGCGACACGGGCCCGGTGCCGAGGCCGAGCGCCTCGTAGAACCGCGTCATCGCCTCGACGTCCGCGCTGTAGCGGATCGGCATGACCTTCATCGCTCACGTTCCTCACTGGTCCGCAGCAGGTACTCCTCCAGCACCCGTTCGACGAACGACGAGAGCGACTCGTCGGCGTCGACGGACGCGTGCTTCACCCGCTTGATGAGGTCGTTCGGCAGGTAGACGTTGAATTGCCGCTTGGTGACCTCAGCCATGCTCGCATGCTAGCAAGCAAGCATGCGATCACGCGAGCGGTCGAGGAGCACCAACGGGATCGTGGCCAGCGCCAGTGCGGCGCCGATCCACGGGATGGCCGTCAGCGACGCCCCCAGGTTCAGCGCCCCGGCGGCGAAGGCCGGGGTGAGGCTGATGCCCAGCTGGAAGGCCGAGACCGTGGTCGCGCCGGCGAGGGTCGGGGCGGCAGCGGCGATCGTGAAGACCCGGCCGTAGAGCGCCGGATTGAGCACGAAGGCCGCGACACCCAGCAGGAACACGGTCGGCACGACCACCAAGGCGGAAGACGCGAAAAGCGCGAGCAGCACCGAAAAGCCCGCGATGCCGACGGCGCCGCCCAGCAGCGCGTGGTGCGGCCGGCGGTCCGAGATCCGGCCGCCGAGCGACAGTCCCGCGAAGGCGCCGATCCCGAACAGCGCGAGGACCGCGGGGATCCAGACCGCGGGCAGGACGTCCGCGAGCATCGCCGCCAGGTAGTTGAAGGACACCATGTACGCGGCCGTGCTCAGGATGGTGACCGCGTAGACGCCCCAGAGGCGCGGCGTCCGCATGGCGCGCAGTTCACCCGACAGGCTCGGCGCGGTGGACGTCGTGGCAGGCAGGCCGACGGCACAGGCGGCCACACCCAGGACGGTGAGCGCGACGACGCCCCAAAAGCCGCCGGTCCAGTCGGTGAGGTTGCTCAGCAGGGTGCCCGCCGGTCCCCCGGCGACCATGGCGACGCTGAGCCCGGCGACGACGACACCCGAGGCGCGGGCGTTGCGGTCGGGCGTCACCAGGCTGATCGCGGTCACGGCGGCGACGGCGAAGAAACCGGCGTAGGCGAGACCGGCGACGAACCTGGTGATCAGGAGGATCCAGTAGTCGCCGGAGAGCAGGCCGATCGCGATGGCGGCGGCGAAGACGGCCTGCGTCGTCATCAAGGCCGTCCGCCGCGGCCACTTCAGGCTCAGCACGGCGAACGGCGGGCCGCCGAGGACGACACCGAGGGCGAACGCGGTGATGAGCGCGCCCGCGGACGACAGGGAGACGCCGAGATCGGCGGCGGCCGCGGGTAGGACGCCGGCCATCAGGAACTCGGCGCTCCCCATCGCGAACAGGCTGAAGGACAGGAGATAGACCCCGGCGGGAAGGCGTTTCGTCTCGATCATGCCGCCAGCATCGGGAGCTTTTGGCTGTTTCGGCAAAGAACTTTGCCGGAACCGGGACGACCTGCTGTGCTGGCGGCATGGAGAGCCAACCCACCGTCACCGCGGCGATCGAACAGATCGCGCCCCGGCTGCGCCGCGCCAGGGAGAAGAAGGGCACCACGCTGGTGGAGCTGAGCCGCGCCACCGGCATCTCCACCAGCACCCTGTCCCGGCTCGAATCCGGGCAGCGCAAACCGAGCCTCGAACTGCTGCTGCCGGTCATCGCCGCGCTGGGCCTGCGCGTCGACGAGATCGTCTCGTCACCGAGAGTGCTCGACGCCCCTGTGGACGGCCGGGACGGGCGTGTCCTTATCCCGCTCACCCGGCACGAGGACGGCCCCCGTGCCTACAAGATGACGATCCCGGCGAGCGACGACGAACCCCACCCGCGAACGCACGGCGGCCGTGAGTGGCTGTACGTGCTGCGCGGCAGGCTCCGGCTCGTACTCGGCGACCAGGACGTCGTGCTCGGCGCGGGCGAGGCCGCCGAGTTCGACTGCCGGACGCCGCACTGGTTCGGTGCCACCGGCCGCGGGCGGGTCGAGGTGCTCAGCCTCTTCGGCGAACAGGGCGAACGGGTCCACGTCCGCGCCCGCACCCGGTAGTTCTCAGACGCGCTGCTGGATACGGATCAGGTTCCCCGACGGGTCGCGGACGGCGCCGTCACGCAGGCCGTACGGCTGGTCGGTGGGCTCCTGGATGACCTCGGCGCCCGCCTCCTGCAGGTGCTTGAAGAGACCGTCGAGGTCGTCGGAGGAGAACAGGATGCCCGCGTAGGTGCCCTTGGCCATCATCTCGCCGATGACGCGGCGTTCGTCTTCGGTGATACCCGGGTCGACGGCGGGCGGGTGCAGCACGATCGACACCGGCTGCCCCGGCGGGCCGACGGTGATCCAGCGCATGCCGTCGTAGCCGACGTCGTTGCGCACCTCGAAGCCGAGGAGGTCGCGGTAGAAGGCCAGGGCGGCGTCGGGGTCGGTCTGCGGGAGGAAGCTCCCGTGAATGGCGATGTCCATGACGGTCACGCTAGGTGAGACCGGTTCACGACGCTTCTCGATTCCTGATCGCCTCGATCGCGGCGACACTGCGGTCGACGTCCGCCTCGGTGGTGCTCCAGTTGGACACGGAGACGCGCATCAGGCGCATGCCGTGCCAGGTGGTCGCGCCCATCCAGCACTCGCCGGAGCGTTGAAGGGCTTCGACGACCCGGTCCGTTTCGTCGCCGAAGCTGACAAGGACCTGGTTCAGCACCACGTCGTTCACGACGGAGACGCCTTCGCACGCTTCGAGCTTTTCGGCGAACCTCCTTGCCAGCGCGCAGCACCGCTCGATCATCTCGGCGATCCCCTCGCGACCGAGTTCGCTGAGCGCCGCCCACGTCGCGAACCCGCGCGCCCGGCGGGAGGATTCCGGCACGAAGTCGCTCGGCGCTCTCACCCCGCCCTCTCCCTGGCCGGTCAGGTACGCGGCGGTGAGCGCCATCGCGGCCCGGTGCGAGTCGGGATGAGCGCAGAACGCGTAACCGCAGTCGTAGGGGACGTTGAGCCACTTGTGCCCGTCGACCGCCCAGGAGTCGGCCTTCTCCAGCCCCACGGTCAGCCGCTGGAGCGCGGGGGCGGCGGCCGCCCAGAGCCCGAACGCGCCGTCGACGTGCACCCACGCACCGTGGCGGTGGGCGATCTCCGTCGCCGCGGCGAAATCGTCGAATGCACCCGTGTTCACGTTCCCGGCCTGGAGGCAAACGATTGCGGGCCCGTCGAGCTTTCGTTCGAGATCGGCGATGTCGATGGCGCCCTGACCGTCCGCGCGGACCGGCCGGACGGCGTCGGTGCCAAGGCCGAGCAAGCGGAGAGACCGGTCGATCGTCGCGTGCCGCTCCTCACTGGCGACGACCGGCAGCGGCGGCGCCCCGTGCAACCCGCGGCGCTCGACGTCCCACCCGGCCCGCGCGAGCACGTGGTGCCGGGCGGCGGCGAGGCCGACCGTGTTCGCGCCCTGCCCGCCGGTCACGAAACCGAACGAGGCACCGGACGGCAGGCCGAGGACGTCCTTGAGCCATTCGCCCGCCACCTCCTCGACGATCGCGGCGGCGGGCGAGGTGATCTTGTTGAACGCGGGCTGATCCCAGCCGGTCGCGAGCATGTCGGCCGCCGTCGCGGCGTCCAGCGCCCCACCGGTGACGAAACCGAAGTACCTCGGGCCGGTGTTCGCCACCAGCGCCGGCTCGACGGCGTCCGCCAGCCGCCGGATCACGTCGGCGGGCGCGGCGGGTTTCTCCGGCAGGTCGCCGAGCTTCTCCCGGACGCCCGTCGTGTCCTCGGGGAAGACCGGGGCGTCGGTGACGCTTGCGCGGTAACGGGTGACACGGGCGGCGACATCGGCCAGCAGATCCCCCAACTCGGTCATTCGTTCATGATTCCACGGCCGCGCCGGGCTCCTGCCAGAAAAAGCGAACCGACGAGCAGCAGGGCGATCGTTCCGGCGTCGAAACCGCCCAGGAGCCCGAGCAGGACCGCCCACGCCACGACGCCCGAGCCCAGCCAGGCGGGCACGCGTTCGCCGCGCCGGGTGTGCCGGAGCACCAGCCCGCCGAGCAGAAGCAGCGGCACCCCGAAACTGCCAGGGCTGAGCCAGAACGCCTCGGCCATGGGGAGCCGGTCGGGCGTGGGGTCCAGCGTGACCGTGTTGAAGAATCCTTCGTCGAAGATCCGCGCCCAGACATCCTGGCGCATGAAGCCGGCGACGACGGTGTGGAAGAGGCCGCCGCCCAGCGCGAGGATCCCGCCCCAGGTGGCCGGGTCACGCCACCGGGCGCGGGGGGTGGTCGCTTCGTAGGGCTTGTCGATTGTCTGCATGCGCATCAGGCTGCTCGCCGGCGCGACGGGAATCCTCGGCCTGAGGTGCCCGGTCCCTCCTCCGAAATGATGAGATCGCCTCAGCTCGGCCGCACGAGCCCGTTCTCGTACGCGAAGATCACCGCCTGCACCCGGTCACGGACCTCGAGTTTGGCGAGGAGATGACCGACGTGCGTTTTCACCGTGGTTTCGGAGAGGAAGAGCCGCTGCGCGGTCTCGGCGTTGGAGTAGCCCTGCGCGATCTCCAGCAGCACGTCGCGTTCGCGCGGGGTGAGCCGGTTCAGGAGCGGGGAAGTCTCGCGGGCGACCGCGAGCTGGTCCAGCATGCGGCGGGTCGTGGAGCGCGCGATCACGGCGTCGCCGGCGTGGACGGCTCGGATGGCGTGCAGCACCTCGTCGGCCGACGCGTCCTTGAGCAGGAACCCGCTCGCCCCGGCGCGCAGGCCGGCGATGGCGTACTCGTCCAGGTCGAACGTCGTCAGCAGGATCACCTTGGGCGCGTTCTCGCGGGCGGCGATCAGCCCGGTGGCCTCGACGCCGTCCATCCGCGGCATCTGGACGTCCATCAGCACGACGTCGACCGGTGTCCCGGCGAGCTTCGCGACGGCCTCGACACCGTCGGCCGCCTGGACGACGATCCGGATGTCGTCGGTCGCGTCGACGACCATGGCCAGCCCGGTCCGGACCAGTTCCTGGTCGTCGACCAGCGCGACGTCGATCGTCATCCCGAAGCTCCCTGTTTACCGACGCGGAACTCCGCGCGCACCCGGAAACCGCCGCCGGCCGGACCGGCCTCGAACGTACCGCCCGCGGCGCGCACGCGTTCCCGGACGCCACTCAGTCCGGCGCCCGTCCCGGGGAGCGGCGGCCGCTCGCCGGCACCGGCCCCGTCATCCTCGACGACGAACTCCGACGCCTGCGGGGTGTGCGTGATCGTGACGGTGACACCCGTGCGCGGGCCCGCGTGCTTGACGCTGTTGGTCAAGCCCTCCTGGACGAGCCGGTACGCCGCCATGGCCGCGCTCGCCGTCAGCGCGTCGGGCCGCCCGCGCTCGGACAGCCGGACGTCGACGCCCGTCGCGCGGACCCGCTCCACCAAGTCCGGTATCCCGGCGAGCGAGGGCCGCGTTTCGCTGTCCCGCAAAACCCGCAGCGTGCCCCGCATGTCGGCCAGTGCCTCACGAGCGGTGCCGGCGATGACGGTGAGCGCCTGTGCCGCGCGGTCCGGCGCCTTGGAAGCGATGGCGGAACCGCCTTCGGCCTGACGCACGATGACCGCCAGCGAATGGGCGACGATGTCGTGCATGTCGCGGGCGATGCGCTGTCGTTCGCCTGCCGCGGCACGCTCGGCGGCTTCCGCGGCCTCGTCGGCGAGGCGCCGCCGCCGGTCGAACCGGAAGCGGCCGACGGCCCAGGTGCCCGCCACCGCCGCGACCAGGGCGAGCACGGCCAGCAGCAGCGTGAGCCACCCCGCGGGCAGCGCGCCGTAGGCCGTCGCCGTCCTTGCTGTGCACAGCACCGCTCCGAGCACGCTGATCCCGAGGGCGAGCAGGCTCTCGCGCAGCGGCCGATGCGCGGCGACGGCGTACAGGAGCACCAGGTAGACCGCCGACGTCGGGAGGAAGAAGAGCGGGATCTCCATGCTGTCGCTCGCGCTCGCCAGCCCCAATGGCTCGGCCCGGACCACCGTGTTCGGCAGCACGACGAGCACCGCCATCGCCAGCGTGGCGGCGGCGAACGCGGTTTTGGTGGCGATCCGCCGCAGCGCGACGGTGGAGTGCACCACGATCGCGCAGACACCCGCCACCCACAGCGCCCAGTCCGGCGAGTCGGCGACCAGGAGGATGTCGAGCGAACCCGGCCCCAGCAGTGCCGCGACGGCCAGGGCGAGCAGGAGGTCCGAACCGGCCGGGTGTGCCCGCGTCCACCGGTCCACGCGGTCGGTCCACGTCACGGCCATGATCGTAGACATCGTCGCCGGGCGTGACCAGGCCCTCACGGGACCTGGGGAAACCTTGTTCGACCTGCGTCGGAATGCCCCGGCACCGTAGGGCGTCAGCACTGTCGCCGGCAGAGTACCGGCGAAAATCCGGTTACGGTCCGCGGCCCCCTGCCAGGCAGGTTCAGGGCACATTTCCTTGTCTCGCAACAGAATCACCGCGTTGCCGAAGTATCGGCGTCTGGCACGGTCTGTGGCTGTCTCCGGCGGCTTGGTGGCGTCCACGGAACAGGTACGGAACGCCAGCGACCATGAGCGACCGTCAGCAGCGTCCATGACCCCGGACCTGACCTCGGTGACCTGCGGAAACGTCGATGCCGACAGTTCTCACCGAGAAGGTCGGGGGTTCGATTCCCCTCAGCTCCACAGCAGGTCAAAGGCCCTTCCCAGGGAATCGGGAAGGGCGAGGGTGAGGCGTCGCGAAAGCCACTTTCGGGACGTCCAGGGTCGCGAAAGTGGCTTTCGCGACACGCCTTCGGGGCGGGGGAGGAAGGCGCGCGCGACCGGGCCGGGCCCTCGGCGCGGAATGTCCGCAGCAGGTTCGGCGTCCGCACACCTCGCGTTCCGAGTACCCGGCGGGGACGGCAATCGACGAGACGAGCGGGCGCGGGTGGCGGTGTGACGATGGGCCCGAGCCGCCGGGACGAGACCGTCGAAGTGATGGCCGACGCCGGGTTCTGACATCTGAGGGCGGAAGAATGACGTCGACGCGACAGGATCCCATCGAGCGGCTCACCCGGCGGTTCGACTACCACGATCCCGAATACACCCCCGAAGTCGCGGAGATCGTCAACCGCGAGATCGGCAAGAACGAGGGTGTCACCTATTCCGAAGCGCACGGGGGCATGTGGATCCTGTCGCGCTACGAGCAGGTCAAAGCGGCCTTCAAGGATCACGCCACGTACAGCTCGGGGAGCGGTGTCTTCTTCCCGCGGGCGGCGGGGACGCCGAAGTTCTCGCCGATCGACTTCGATCCGCCGGAGCACCGCGCCCGTCGCAGGCTGATGTCTCCCCCGCTGCAACAGGATGTGGTGCGGAGCCTCGAGTCCCAGGTCGCCGAGCTCACTTCTCGCATGGTCCGGCCGATGGTCGAGCGCGGACACGGGGATTTCACCGGGGAGGTGTCGAAGCCGCTCGCGATCGGTGTGCTCGCGATCGCCCTCGGGTTGTCGGAATCGGCGCAGCACCAGATCCGGGAACTGACCACGACGTTGTGGGCGCGGCTTTCGAAGAACCCCGACCTGACCGATTTCTGGCCGGAGTTCCGCCAGCTGGTCTCGGAAGAGGTCCGGCGGGCGAAGGAGGAGCCGGGCGATTCCTACCTGTCGCGGCTGGTCGGGGCCGAGCTGAACGGTGAGCCGCTGTCCGAGGAGACCCTCCAGTCGATCATCGTCTCGTACTGCATCGCCGGTCACGAAACCACGATGAACACCATCAGCCGGATGTTGTGGTATCTCGGGAGCAATCCCCTTCTCCAGGAACGGCTCAAGGCCGAACCGGACCTCATGCCGGTCGCGGCCGACGAGACGCTGCGCCGGTGGTGCCCGACCGATCGGTTCACCCGGGTCACCACCCGTGACGTGACGATCGCCGGGACCGCGATCCCCGAAGGCTCCCGGGTGGTCTTCCTGCTGGACGCGGCGAACCGTGATCCGGACAAGTTCCCCGACCCGGACACGTTCTCCCTCGACCGCGGGAATTCGCACCAGCACTTGAGCTTCGGCTTCGGCATCCACCACTGCATGGGCGCGCACCTGGCGAGGCTGGAGCTGCGGATCGTGCTCCAGGAGCTGGCGCGGCACCCGGTCTACCACCTCACCGAAGATCCGGGCCGCCATTTCGAAAACGGCAGGCACATCGTGTTCGAAAAAGTCCCGGTCAAATTCGAAACCAGCTAGAAGGGGAAACCCCGTGGACACTCAACCCGCCCTCGACGGCCTGGTCCGGCTGACCACCGGCCTGTGGGCATCGCAGACACTGGTCGCCGCCGAAGACCTCGGCCTGTTCACCTTCCTCTCCGGCGGGAGCGCGACCCCGGCCGAGGTCGCGGCGGGAACCGGGATCGCGGAACGGCCGGCGGAGATCCTGCTCACCGCGTGCGCCGCGCTCGACCTGCTGGACGCCGACGGCGGCCGGTTCCGCAACACGCCGGTCGCCGAGGCGTATCTGGTGAAGGGGAAGCCGGACTACTTCGGCGACTACATCAGGATGCTCGGCCAGTACGCCAACCCCGGCTGGATGCGGGTCACCGAGATCGTCCGGGCGAACAGGCCGGGCAGGCTGCTTTCGGGAGACCAGGAGGAGATCTTCGAGGAAGGAACCCGGCCGAGGATCTTCTGGGACGGCCTGTACCCGCTTTCCGCCGGCACGGCCCGGGTCCTGGCGGAGGAGGTCGACTTCGGCGAGACCTCCACCCTGCTCGACGTCGGGGGCGGGGGCGGCGCTTTCGCCGTCGAATTGTGCCGTCGCCATCCCGACCTCCACACCACGATCTTCGACCTGCCCTTCGTGTGCGAGTACACAGTGGACAAAGTCGAGGAAGCGAAACTGTCCGACCGGATCAGCCTGCGTTCCGGCGACTTCCTTCAGGACGCGGAACTGCCGCCGGGTCACGACGCGATCCTGCTTTCCATGATCCTGCACGATTGGGACGAGGCCAGGAACGCCGAGCTGCTGGCCAAATGCCATCGCGCGCTGCCGAGCGGCGGGCTGCTGGTGATATCCGAGCTGCTGGTCGACGACGACAAGGCCGGTCCGGCCGACGCCGCGCTCATGAGCATGGCCATGCTGGTCGGGACCTGGGGGCGCAACTACACGGCCGCGGAGTACCACGAATGGCTGACCGCCGCGGGATTCGACGACATCCGGACCGTGCGGTTCCAGGCGCCGGGTGCCAACGGGGCGATCACGGCCAGAAAGCCCTGACCGGAACGAAACGAAGGGCGCCTTCCTCACGAGGAAGGCGCCTTTTCTCTTGCCCCAAGCCGGATACGGGGAAAGCCCCTGTCGCAACCCGCGAGGTCGTGACAGGGGCTTTCGCCATTCGTGCGATCAGGCCGCTTCGGGCTCCCGCAGGACCTCCGTGACGTGCGCGGAGAGCGCGGCGACGGTCGGCTTCGCCCACAGGATCGTCGGCGGCAGATCGAGCCCGAACCGGCGGCTCAGCCGGACACGGAGACCGACGGTCATCACCGAGTCGACGCCCAGCTCGACCAGCGGACGCCGGAGGTCGACGTCCTCGGCGGCCAGGTTCAGCTCGGCGCCCACCTGTTCCCGGACCTCCTGGGTGATCAGCTCGTGCGCCTCTTCGGCGGAGAGGCTCGCCCAGTCGACGTCCGTACCGCCGTCGGCCTCGGCCGCGTCGGCGTCGATGGCGGCCAGATCCCGGAACATCGGCACCCGGGTGGTCCGCGCCGGCAGCGGCAGGACCCGCAGGACCGCCTGATACGGCGCGTCGTACCGCTCGGCGAACGCCCAGGCGCGGAACGCCTCGGCCGCGGTGATCGCTTCGAGGCCGCGGGCGTTGGCCTCGAACATCGTGCTGGCGATGCTCTCCGACATCCCGACACCGAGCCAGGACGTCCAGCCGATGCTCGTGGTCTCGGAGTGCCCACCGGCGTTGCGGTGCGCGGCCAGCGCGTCGAGGAACGAGTTCGCCGCGGCGTAGTTGGTCTGCCCGGTGAGCCTGGCGAACTGGCCACAGGACGAGAACAGGACGAGGAAGTCCAGCGTCCCCGGCGGGAACAGCCGGTGCAGCACCAGCCCACCGCTCGCCTTGGGAGCGAGCACGTCACGCAGGCCGTCCAGGTCCACCTTGTCGATCAGCGCGTCGTTGACCACACCGGCGGCGTGGATGACGCCACGGATCGGCGGCAGCCCGTGGTTCGCCGGGTCGAGGGCCCTGGCGACGTCCACCTCGTCGGTGATGTCCACCGGCACCGCGCGCACCGTGACCCCGGCCGCCTCGAGCGCGAGCACGCTGTCGATCTGGTGCCGGACCTGCGGATCCGTGACGGCGTCCCAGTCCGAACGAGGCGGCAGGCCCCGCCGTCCCGCGAGCAGGAGCCGCCGGGCGCCGCGGTCGGCGAGCCACTGCGCGACCTCGAGACCGAGACCACCGAGACCACCGGTGATCAGGTAGGTACCGGTGGCCCGGCACTGGAGGCTCGCGCCGTCCGACGGCCGCTCGATGGTGGTCAAGCGGGCGACCTCGGTGGCGTCGCCGGACAGCGAGATGACGTCTTCGGTGCCACCGGCGTGCCGGAGCAGCGTGAGCAGCCGATCCGCGGTGCCCTCGTCGACCTCGTCGACGTCGATCGCGCCACCCCACAGCTCCGGACGTTCACCGGCGGCGATCCGCGCGACACCCCAGAGCGGTCCGTGCGCGAGCGCCGCCTCGTCCACGGCTTTGCGGACGCCTCGCGAGAGCGCCCAGACCTGCTGCGATGCGAAGTCGTCGCCGGCGATCGACGCGATCTCGCTGACCCGCTGAAGGGTCCGGATCACCGTCCAGCTCGCCCGTTCGGTCGCGGCTTCGAGCGTTTCGCCCGGCCGGGCGAGCGAGGGCGCGATCACGACCGCGCCCGGCTCCGACAGCATCGACTCGCCGAAATCGGCGGCACAGTCGCAGTCGCGCGCCGCGCCCTGGTGCGGATCCGGCCCGCAGACACGCACCGCCCGGATGCCGAGCGCTTCGAACCGGGCCGCGAGGAGACCGGTGACCGACGGGTCCCCGACGAGCAGGACCTGGCGCAGTTCACGCCGGGTTTCCGCCGGCTCCAACGGCTTCCAGGCGATCTCGTGCACGAGGTCGCGCGGGCCCGCCGCCGCGGCGCCGAGGTGTTCCACCGCCGCGAACCGCAGTCCGGTGACCTCGCAGACGATCCTGCCGGTCTCGTCGGCGACCAGGACGTCGGTGGTGTCCCGCGGGGAACGCGGCGATCGGCGGCTGTGCACCACGATCTTCGCTGGCGGGACGCCGTCGAAGACGACCTTCTCGATCGACCTCGACATCCACAGCACGGGGGCGTCCTCGGGGGTCACCACGACCGCGCTGATGGTCAGCGCGCCGTCGATGACGTGCGCCCAGCTGGCCGCGTTCGGGGCGCCCGGCTCGATGGTCATCACCGCGAGCTGCTCCGAATCCGTGCGGCGCAGTTCATCGAGGTCCCACGGAAACGCGTAGCCACCGACCCCCATCCGGCGGAACATCGTGTCGACCTTCTCCCACGACCACTCCGGCAGCCGATCGCGGAGATCCGCGGTGTCGATCGTGCCTTCGGTGACCCGCACCCCGGGTTCGACCGCCGCCGTGGTGTGGGTGATCCACTCGTGTTCCTCACCGGCGTTGCCGTCTTCGGCGAGCCGGGTGGAAAGCCGGAGGGTGTTCTCCGAGGACACGATCTGCACGACCCGCGGCGGGACGACGGAAAGCGGGGTGCGCAGGACGATGTCGGTGATCGCCGCCTGCTTGCCGTCGCGGACCGCCGCCTCGGCGAAGGTGTTGATGATCGACGCCGCCGGGGTGATCTCGACTCCGACCACCTCGTGGCTGAGCGGGTACGGGCGGCAATCCATGTCCAGATAGGTCTGCCACACCACCCGCGCGGGAGAGCCGCTGACGGCCATCTTCCCGCCGAGCAGGCTGTGCTTCTCCGGATCGTGCCCGCCGCCGACACCGTTCGACCCGGTGGCGTCGTCGCCGAAGATCCAATAAGGACGGTGCTGCCACGCCACGGCGGGCAGGGCGAGCAGCGGGGTGTCCGGATGCTCGGCCGCCCAGTCGAAGTCGGCGCCCTCGCAGTGCAACTCGGCGAAGTTCGTCAGCAGCGTGGCGACCTCGTCCTGGTCGCGCCGCAACGTGAAGGCGACCTTCGCCTCCTCGACATCGAGGTGGTCGAGCGTCTCCTTGATCGAGTGGGTGACCACGGGATGCGAGGAGACTTCGAGGAACAACCGGTATCCGTCTTCGATCGCCGCCGTCACGGCCTGCGCGCACCGGACGGGCTGCCGGAGGTTCGCCACCCAGTAGGCGGTGTCACGGGGAGCCGCCGAACGGACATCGGTCAGCGCCGTGCTGTAGAGCGGGACGTCCGGGGTACGCGGGGTGAGCTCGGCGGCCGCGGCCGCCACGTTCGCGACGACCTCGTCGACGTGCTCGCTGTGGAAGGCGATGTCCGTGTCGACCGTCCAGATCCCGATCCCGTCGGTCTTCCATTCCGCGGCGAGCCGTTCGACAGCGGCGCGGTCGCCGGAGACGACGGTCGAGCCGGGGCTCGCGGCGATGGCGGCTTCGACGCCGTCGTGCCCGGCCAAGCGCCGCTCGACCTCGTCGAACGCCAGGCCCGCCATGGCCATCCCGCCACGGCCGGCGAGCGGCTGCAACGCGGCGGCCCGGCGGCAGGCGAAACGCGCGGCTTCCCGGACGTCCAGCGCGCCCGCGGCGACCGCCGCGGCGATCTCGCCGACCGAGTGGCCAAGGACGGCGGCGGGCTTCGCGCCGTGGCGGCGCCAGACAGCGGCGAGACCGATCTGCATCGCGAAGGTCATCGCCTGGACGTGCGAGGCACTCCACGGCCCACCGTCCACAATGGCCTCACGCGGGGTCCAGCCGAGCTCGGCGCGGAACACGTCACCGAGGGAATCGATCGCTTCGGCGAACACGGGTTCCTCGACGAGCAGACGGCGACCCATTCCGGACCATTGCGCGCCGTGTCCGGAGAACACCCAGACGACCTTGCCGTCCGCGGCCGAGGGCACCCGTCCCTTGGCGACGCCGGGTGCGGGCCGTCCCTCGGCGAGCGCGCGCAGGCGTTCGGTCAGTTCGGCGGTCGAACCCGCCACGACCGCCGCGCGCTGCGCGAGGTGGGAACGCCGCCGGGACAACGTGTTCCCGACGGAAGCGAGCGAGACACCGGGGTTCGCGGCCAGCCACTCCGCCGTCGTCGCGGCGAGGGCCCGTACTCCCCCGTCGGAAGCTGCCGACAGCGGGAACACCGACGTGCCCAGTTCCGCGTTGGCACCCCTCAGCGCCTCGGGCGCGGCGACCGGGGCCTCCTTGAGGATGACGTGGGCTATCGAACCGCCGACGCCGTAGCTGGAAACTCCGGCGATTCGCGGCCGCTCGCCACGCGGCCACTCCTGGCGGCCCGCCACCAGACGCAGCCCGGAACCGGCCCAGTCGAACTCGGGGTTCGGTTCGTCGTGCAGGCTCGGCGGGATCTCTTCGTTGCCCAGCGCGAGAATCACCTTGATCACCCCGGCGATCCCGGAACCGGCCTCGACGTGCCCGATGTTCGGCTTCACCGAACCGATCAGGCAGGGGTCGTCCACCCTGCTCTCACCGCCGAACACCGCCGCCAGCGCCTGGGCCTCCTCGCGGTCTCCCACCGGGGTGCCGGTGCCGTGCGCCTCGACGTAGCCGACCGACCCGGGCGCGACGCCCGCCCGCCGGTACGCCTGACGCAGCATGTGTTCCTGCGCCTCTCCGTTCGGCGCCATCATGCCGTCGGATCTGCCGTCCTGGAACACCCCGCTGCCCGCCACGATCGCGAGCACCTGGTCGCCGTCACGGCGCGCGTCCGACAGTCGCTTGAGCACCACGACACCGGCGCCTTCGCCACGTCCGTACCCGTCGGCGTTCTTGTCGAAGGCCTTGGACTTCCCGTCCGGTGCCAGCGCTCCCGCGGCTTCGAGCGCGATATTGAGCGTCGGGCTGGCCATGATGTTGACCCCGCCGACGATCGCGACCGGGGTCTCCCCGATCCGCAGGCTCTGGCAGGCGAGGTGCAACGCGGTCAGCGAACCCGCGCAGGCCGTGTCGACGGCGAGGCTCGGCCCGCGCAGGTCGAGGAAGTAGGAGATGCGGTTGGCGATGCCGTAATAGGTGGTGCCGTTGACCGCGTAGGCGCCGGTGCGGCCGACGTCCTCGAGCAGCCGCCGCCCGTAGTCGTTGGAGTTCGCCGCGACGAACACGCCCGTCTCCGAACCACGCAGGAGATGCGGCGGGAGCCCGGCGTCGACCAGCGCCTCCCAGGCCAGCTCCAGGATGATGCGCTGCTGCGGGTCGAGGAAATCGGCTTCCCTGGGGGAAATACCGAAGAAGTCCGCGTCGAATCCCTCGATGTCATCGAGAAAAGCACCCTTGCGGGTGGTTTTCCGAAGAATGTTCGTGGCCTGTGGGCTGGCGGCCGCGTAAGATGACCATCGTCTCTCCGGCATCTCGCGCACCGAATCACGCCCGTCGATCAGGAACTCCCACAACTTTCCCGGAGAGTCGAGGTCAGGGGCGAACCGGCAGCTCATGCCGACGACGGCCACCGCGTCTGAAAATTGCACGTCCTGGCTCAAGTCCCTGCTCCTCTTCGCATTCAAGACCCGGCCGCGTAAACGATCATCGCGGATGACGGAATTGTTCGTCATGGCCGGGAACTCCGACCGAGTCATTTTTTGTCGCCGTCGTCAGCGCTGGCATCTCCTGCGTTGCCACCGCGTCCGATTCGCCGTCCCAGGGCCGACTCCCCGCATTCGAGGAGACGGGACGGCCAGGTCAGGGCCTTATCGTTCGGTGCAGTCGAGCCGCGTCGCGCATATGGAGGTCCGGCATGCCACGAAAAAACACCGAAGGAACCGTTCCCTGGCCCAGGGACTTCGCCGCGAGATACATTTCAAAGGGATATTGGGAAAATCGCCCACTGATCTCATTCTTGGAAAAGGCGGCCGCCGCCACGCCGGACGCGGTCTGCCTTGTCGACCGCGGCCTGCGGTTGACCTACCGCCAGCTGTTGTCCCGTGCGGACGGCGCGGCCGCGCGGATGCGTGAGCTCGGGCTGCGCCCGGACGACCGGGTCGTGCTCCAACTGCCCAACCACTGGGAATTCGTCGTCACGACGGTGGCTTGCCTTCGACTCGGCGTCGTCCCGGTGATGGCGTTGCAGGGCCACCGGAAACAGGAGATCGCGGCCGTCACCGAACACGCCGGCGCGCGGGCGGTCATCACCGCCGGGATCGTCAAGGGCTTCGACCACCAGGCACTGGCCCACGAAGTCGCCGCCGAATCCGAAACCTGCGAACACGTCCTGGTGACCGCGGACGAACTCCAAGAAGGAAGCCTCGACCTCCGGGCGTACCTGTGCCCGTCGAGCGACGAAGTCTTCGAACCCGCGGAGCCTTCGGGTACCGACGTCGCGCTTTTCCTGCTGTCCGGGGGAACCACGGGCGCGCCGAAGCTCATTCCCCGTACCCACAACGACTTCTCCTACCTCGTCAAGCGGGCCGCGGAGATCTGCGGGATCGGGCGCGACACCGTCTATCTGGCCGTTCTTCCGCTCGGACACGGTTTTCCGATGACCTGGGTGCTCGCCACGCTGTTCGCCGGAGGCCGGGTGGTCGTCACCGATTCGCCGACCGCGGAACGGAATTTCCCGTTGATCGAGGCGGAAGGGGTCACGATGACCTCGCTCGTCCCGGCGATCGCGCAGCGCTGGCTCGAACACCGCGTCGCCGGCTCCGCCCACGATCTCGGTTCCCTGGAACTGGTTCAGGTCTCCGGCTCCCGGATCCCGGACGAGATCGCCGGCCGGTTCGAACCCGTGCTCGGCTGCGCGCTCCAGAACGGCTACGGAATGGGCGAGGGACTGATGTGCCTCACCCGTCCCGGAGACCCCGCCGAAGTCGTCTGCCGCACACAAGGCAGGCCGATCTGCCCGGACGACGAGCTGAGGCTGGTCGACGCCGACGGCCGGCCGGTCGCCGACGGCGAGCCGGGCATCCTGCTCACCCGGGGGCCTTACACCGTTCGCGGTTACTACCGGGCGGAGGAGCGGAACGCGACGGCCTTCAGCGACGGCTGGTACAACACCGGCGACATCGTGCGCATGCTTCCCGACGGGAACCTCGTCGTCGAGGGGCGGGAGAAGGACGTCATCAACCGCGGGGGCGAGAAGATCTCCGCCGAAGAGATCGAGAACTTCGCCTACCAGGCCGGGGCGAGTCTCGCCGCGGCGGTTGCCATGCCGGATCCGGACCTCGGCGAGCGGATCTGCCTCTACAGCACCGGAAAACGGCTCGACCCCGGCCGGCTGCACGCGGCGATGGAAGCCGCGGGGGTGGCGACCTTCAAGTTCCCCGAGCGGCTGGTCCACACCGATTCGCTGCCGCTGACGGCGGTCGGGAAGGTCGACAAGAAGGCGTTACGCGCCGACATCGCCGCCCGGCTCGCGACGGAACGGCTGCTGGGCGAACGCCAGGCGAGCTGAGGCGAGCGAAGGCCCCTTCCCGAGGCGGGAAGGGGCCTTGAGGCGTGAAGCCAGGTGCCGGGCCGGAACAGGGGGTCGGCTCGACCGCTCGCACGTCTGCCGGGGTTCGGGTGTCGCGAAAGCCACTTTCAGGACGTCTGATGTCCCGAAAGTGGCTTTCGCGACGCTCGGCCGCACGGGGAAGCTACTTGTCGCGCGGGGTGTTCTGGTAGGCGGCGAGCCGCCACTCGCCGTCCTGGCGGGCGACGGTCCAGGAGGCGCGGATCGCGTTGTGGTCGGCGACCTCGGACTCGCCCTTGTACAGCACGCCGCCCTGGGTCAGCAGCACCGCGGAATCGGGCGAGAGGAACCGCAGGCTGAGCGGCTTGCCCGTCACCTGGGTGCCCTTGTAGTTCGTGTCGTAGGCGTTCTTGAGGAACTTCCGGATCTCCTCGCGCCCGTTGGCGAAGCTGCCGGCGAGGATCATCGTGCCGTCCTCGGTGAAGACGTCGGCGAAGGCATCGGCGTCGTGGTAGGCCCAGGCGGCGATCACCTTCTGCGTGAGCGCCGCGATGGCCGCCTTGTCCGCGTCGGTGACCTTGGCGGTTTCAGTGGTCGTCATCAGGACTCTTTCCCTTCGTGGCCGGTCTCAGATGTAGAGGGTGTTCGGCTCGAGCCCGCACAGCACGCGCCCGTACAGCTCGTTGTTGGTGTCGGGGTGCATGAGGGCGTGCAGGTTGACCGCCTGGATGTCGCGGGCGATGCGCTGGATCGGGACGTCGGAGAAGATCGACGACCCGCCGCTGGCGTTGGCGAAGATGTCGATGGCCTCCTTGCTCAGCCGCACCGTCGCGCCCATGTCGGCCCGCGCCCGCACCCGCTCTTCGAGCTTCCACTCGGTACCGTCGGACGCCTTTCCGTCGACGAGCGACGTCAGCCGCGTCGCGTGGAACTCGGCCTCGTCGAGTTTCATCACCGCGTCCGCGACCTGGTGGTGCGTCAGCGGTGCCTCGCGCTGGCTTTCGTAAGCGGTGTAGGTGATCTTGCGGTTCGGCAGGCGCTTGAGGAAGGACTCCTTCGCGGCGCGGCCGAGTCCGATCACGCTGCCGACCGACGACGCCGCGGCGACCGGGAGCAGGGGCGCGCGGAAGATCTCCAGCCCGGCGTTGGCCGCCGACGAGTACTGGCCCTGCAAGACCGCGGGCAGGCTGATGATCCGCTCGCTCGGGATGAACACGTCCTTCGCGACCGTGCTGACACTGCCGGAACCGCGCAGGCCGACCGTGTGCCAGTCGTCGACGATCAGCAGGTCCGTGAGAGGGACCACGCCCATGACCGGGTACGGCTCGGCGCCGTCCTCGACGAGGACCGCGATGACGACCTGCCAGTGCGCGTGGCGCGCACCGCTGATGAAGCCCCATTTGCCGTTCACGACCACGCCGCCGTCGGCGGGGGCCGCGATCGCGGTCGGGCTCAGCGTCCCGCAAACGCGGATGTCGGACCGCGAGAACACCTCGTCCTGGACGGCGTCCGGGAACAGGCCGGTCATCCAGCTGGTGATCCAGCTGACGCCGGTCGTCCACGCCGAGGAACCCTCGGCGCGCCCCAGCTCCGCCGCCACCTCGACGAGGGTGCGGGTGTCGGCCTCGTAGCCGCCGTACCGCTTCGGAACCCGAAGCCGGAACAGACCGGCGTCGGTGATCGCTTCGATCGTCTCGTCGTGCAGGCGACGGTTCTCTTCCGTCCACGCCGCGTGCTTCCGGAGCGTGGGCACCAGATCGGTGGCCCGTTGGACGAGTTGCTCGCGAGTCGGGTTCTCGGTGGTCGACACCATTTCCTCCTAGCTGTGGAACCGAGGTGGGCTGGTAGCGGGAGGACACCGGTCCTCGCGTGAACCTGTTCAGACGATCCCAGTGCCGTCAGGCGCGGACGTCTCCCTGATTGCGGCAGGTTTGAGGACGTCGGCGTCCTGGCGGCGGAGCCAGGATGGGCCTGCCGAAACGGCGTCGCGCCGCGACGGTTTTCCGGAGAGCCCGACCAGAGGAGACCGCAACCATGGTGATCGTGATGACACCGGACGCCACCGAAGACGAGATCGAGGCGATCGTCGCCCAGGTGGAATCCGCCGGCGGCGAGGCCTTCGTCAGCCGCGGGGTGAGCAGGACGATCATCGGATTGATCGGTGACGTCGAGGGATTCGAGACGCTGAACCTCGCCAGCAGGCCCGGAGTCGCCAAGGTGACGAGGATTTCGGCCAAGTACAAGCTGGTCAGCCGCGAACACCGGCCGGAGGGCAGGTCGACCGTCGAGGTCGGCGGCGTCCCGATCGGACCCGACACGATGACCCTGATCGCCGGGCCGTGTGCGGTGGAGTCGCCGGAGCAGACCTTGGCGGCGGCCGTGATGGCCAGGGACGCCGGGGCGACGCTGCTGCGCGGCGGCGCGTTCAAACCCAGGACTTCGCCTTACGCGTTCCAGGGACTGGGGGAACTCGGACTGCGGATCCTCGCGGACGTCCGTGCGGAGACGGGACTCCCGGTGGTGACCGAAGTCGTCGCGCCGCACGACGTCGACATGGTCGCCGAATACGCCGACATGCTCCAGATCGGCACCCGCAACATGCAGAACTTCGGGCTGCTGCAGGCGGCCGGACGGGCGGGCAAACCGGTGCTGCTCAAACGCGGCATGAACTCGACCATCGAAGAATGGCTGATGGCCGCCGAGTACATCGCGCAACGCGGCTGCCTCGACATCGTGCTGTGCGAACGCGGCATCCGGACCTTCGAGACCTCGACCCGCAACACCCTGGACGTCTCGGCGGTGCCGGTGGTACAGCACCTTTCCCATCTGCCCGTGATGATCGACCCGTCGCATTCCGGCGGCCGTCGAGATCTGGTGCTGCCGCTGAGCCGCGCCGCGATCGCGGTGGGCTCCGACGGGGTCCTCGTGGATGTGCACCCACGTCCGGAAGAGGCCTTGTGCGACGGGCCGCAGGCCCTGATGACCGAAGACCTCCGGGAACTCTCCGGATCGTTGGAAGCGCTGGCCGTCCTGATGGGACGGCGCCCGTCCGCGGCCCCGCGGCGCTATCTGCGGGCGAGCTGATCCGGCCGTTTTCCCATCCCTGGGCCGTTTCCGGTGCTCCGTCCCGGAAACGGCCCTCCCCTGCGTCAGCCGAGCCGGACGGGCAGGGTCCGGTGACCGTTCATGATGAACGTCGGCAGCGGGCGGAGTTCACCGGGTTCGACGGCGAGGGACAGCCCGGGGAACCGTTCGAACAAAGTGGACAGACCGATCGTCGCGACCGCGCGGGCGATCCCCGCGCCGAGGCAGAAGTGCGGGCCGTGCCCGAACGACAGGTGCTCCTTGTTCTCCCTGGTGATGTCGAAGCTGCCCGCCGTGTCCCCGTGGACCTCCGGGTCCCGCCCGATGGCGCTGTAGTTGACCAGGATCGCGTCACCACGGGGGATCGTCACCCCGTCGAGTTCGATGTCCTCCACCGCGTACCGCAGGGGCAGGTGCGCGAGCGGCGACTCGACCCGCAGGGTTTCGTCGATGACCTCGTCCCAGGAGACCTGCCCGCTGGTCACCAGCGCGCGCTGTTCGGGATGGGTGAGCAGCGCGGTGATGGAGTTGTCGAAGAAGTTGATCGTCGTTTCCGAACCGGCGCCCAGGATCGCGAAGATCGTGTCGGTCAATTCCTCTTCGGACAGCCGGGAACCGTCCTCGTCCCGCGCGGCGATCAGGTCGCTGGTGATGTCCTCGGCCGGCTCTCGCCGTTTGGCCGCGATCAGCTCGGCCATCGCGCCCCGCCAGCCTGCCAGCACCGCCTGCGCCTGCTCGGGGGTGACCGTGGTGTCGACCATCATGTCGATCACCTTGGCGGTCTTCGCCCTGGCGTCCTCCGACATCCCGATCAGGTCGGCGACCAGCATCGCGGGCAGCGGATAGGCGAACCGCTCGCGCAGGTCGACGACCTCGCCGGCGGGCACCGACTCCAGCGCGGCGATCAATCCCTGCGTGAGCTCGACGATCCGCGGCTTGATGGCTTCGGTGCGGCGGCGGGTGAACGCGCTGCCGACGAGTTTGCGCAACCGGACGTGATCCTTGCCGTACGCGGTGACCATGTTGTCCATCGCGATCCAGCTGATCATTTCCCAGTCCGGCGGGATCTGCCCGTTGATGAAGGCGGGCCAATGGTTTCGCGCGCTCTTGGTGACACGCGGGTCGGACAGGACGCGTTTGATGACCGAGTGGCTGTTGAGCGACCAGACCACGACACCACCGGGAAGCTCCACCTGGGTCGCCGGCCCCTGCTTGCGCAGCGCGGCGGCTTCACCGTGGATGTCGGCCCCGGTGACATCGAGCGCGACTGGGCAGCGGTTCTCCATGAAAATCTCCCTCAAGGACTCCATAGGCACTGGAAGACGACTCCGGCGGCCGACCGGGATGACGAGTCAGTTCCGCGGGAAGGAGATCCTCGGGGACTACCTCGCTGCCCTGGATCGTAAGTGAAGAAACCCTGGTGTTTGAAGACTTTCAGCGGCCATACGGAGCACTCGGCACATTGGAAGACTTCGCCTGTGAGGAATGCCCGGCACCGGTGTGCGAATCCGGTCAGGGCCGCCGGGAAGCGTTCACGGGGAGGGCGGCGGGTTCGGGTAGCGGGAAGCAGCCGGTGAATTCGGTGACCGCCTCCAGGTCGCCGTCGACCAGGACCGCTCCGTCGGCGATCGCCTGCGCGAGCCCGCGGCCTTCGAAGATCACTTCACGCAACGCCTCCACCGAAGTGGTCACCACCGCGTCCGGCCGGTCCAGCGTGCCGTACCCGATCTCGAGGGCGCCTCCGCCGACCCGGGCGATCACCTCGAACTGCCCGAAACGCAGCTGAAACGCCATTTCGAGGTCGCCGGCCGAGGCCGGGTCGAACATCGTCCGCATCGCCAGCACCAGGGAATCGAGGGACAGCGGGGCACGCTCGGGCATGAGCGGCGACCGGGCGGCCCAGCGGCCGAGGGCCAGCAGGGCGGGTTCGAGCTCGGCGCCCCACTCGGTCAGTTCGTACACGGTGGACGCCGCGGGTGGCGGCAGGGCGCGGCGTCGCAGGATGCCGGTCTGCTCCAGTTCCCGGAGGCGCTGGGCGAGCATGGTCGGGCTCGAACCCGGCAGCCCGGCCCGGAGATCGGTGAAGCGTTTGGGCCCCAGCAGCAATTCGCGCACGATCAGCAACGCCCACCGCGACCCCACCAGATCGAGCGCGTGCGCGGTCCCGCATCCGTCGAAGTACTCCCGCGTGATCACCACGTTTTCACTATAACCACACTATCGAGTTGCGTCACTGAAGTTGATAGTCAGTTTTTCGTACTTTACGATACGGTTACAGTGACGTCGACCAAGGGAGAGCGATCATGAGCACCGTCGTTTCGGCGGACGGAACCGCCATCGCCCGCACCCGGATCGGACAGGGAGCGCCGGTCGTGCTGGTCGACGGTGCGCTCTGCCACCGCCAGGCCGGACCGCTGACCGGTGTCGCGGAGGAATTGAGCACGCGGTTCACCGTCACCACGTACGACCGCCGCGGCCGCGGGGACAGCGACGGTGCCGGTGTAGTCGCCGAGGACGCGCTGGAGCGTGAACTCGAGGACCTCGCCGCGGTGATCGCCGACGCGGGCGGCCCGGTGTCGCTGTTCGGCATGTCGTCGGGCGGGGCGCTGGCGCTGCGGGCGGTCGCCGCCGGACTGCCGGTGACCACCGTCGTCGCCTACGAACCGCCGTTCTACACCGCCGACGACCAGAAGGAACAAGCTCGCCGCTACCACGGCGAACTCATCCGACTGATCGCCGCGGACCGCCCCGGCGACGCCGTCGCGCTCTTCCTGGACCGGGTCGGCTCGCCGCCGGAGATGATCGGCCAGATGCGCGAATCCCCGATGTGGCCCGGGCTGACCGCCGTCGCGCCGACACTGGCCCACGATTCGGCCATCATGGCCGACGCGGACCTCGGCGCGGCCGTTCCCGCCGAACCTCTGTCCACAGTGGACGTGCCCGCACTCGTCCTCTACGGCGGGAACAGCCCCGACTGGATGCTCGACGGCGCCCAGGAAGCCGCGAAGGTCCTGCCACGCGGCGAACAACGCACACTGGACGGGCAGGACCACGACGTCTCCGCGGCCGCGCTGGCCCCGGTACTCGCCGATTTCTTCTCCCGCAACGCCTGACTTGCCGAACGGCCTTCCCCGCGCCGGGTCGATGAGCGTGTCCCGAGCGTTTACGTCCGAGACGCACTGGGTGTCGCGAAAGCCACTTTCGGGACGTCTGATGTCCCGAAAGTGGCTTTCGCGACGTCACCCCCGCTCACCGGCCCGACACGGCACTCGCCCTACGTCCCGATCGATTCGGCTTCCGACGACTTCGCCCGGCGGGCCACCCGGGCCGCGTTGAAGAGCGCCAGCAGGGTCAACGTGGCGAAGACGCCGATCGTGATCGGGATGAGCGGTCCCGGCGTGCTGCCGGTGATCCCGCCGATCACGATCGGGGAGAGCACGCTGCCCAGCATCCCGCAGCCGAGGATGGCGGCGGTCGTCGACTGTGCCGAGGACGGCGCGACCTTGGCCATCCAGGCCAGCACCGTCGGGAGTACCGGGCCCAGCGCGAATCCGGCGAGGCTGTAGCTGATAGGCGCCAAGGCCGGCGACGTGGCGGTGAACAGGGCCACCACGGCGAAGGCGGTGCAGATGAGCACCACCCGCTGCGGCGCCATCCGGACGGTCAGGGCCGGGATCACGAGCCTGCCGAGCGTCGATCCCGCCCAGAAGCCCGCGTCGAGCTGGGCGGCCGCGGACACCGAGTACCCCACACCGACGAGATAGGTGCTCTGCCAAGCGGAAACGCCGGTCTCGGTCGAGGCGTAAACGAGCCCGATGGCGGCGAAGGCCAGCAGGATCGGGAGGCCCCGGCGCAGCCGCCCGGCCGGAACGCCACTGTCCTCACCCTGCTCGGAGCCGGTGAGCAGTGACGCGCAATCCCTTACCTGCCAGCACAACAGGATCAGCACGCCGATCGCGGTGAACACGAACGGCAGGTTCGCCAGCCCGACCGTCCCGATCAGCAGCGGCCCCCCGATGGCGCCGAGCCCGAAGACGGCGTTGAGGATGCTGAGCTTGATCGCGCTGCGTTCCCCGAATCCCTTGGCGAAAGCGGTGTTCAGCAGCACCACGAGACCGCCGAAGCCGGTCCCCGCGACCAGCGCCGTGATCAGCAGCATCGGCCACGAAGCGGCGAACCCCATCAGCACCGCGGCGCAGCCGATGATCGACACCAGCACGCTGATCGACCGCCGTGGCGGCAATCTGCGCGCGCCGATCCCGAAGGTGAGGGTCGACAGCAGCGAGCCCGCGTTGAACACACTGATGAGTTCGCTTCCCGACGTCGGGCCGAGCTGGTAGATCACCCGCAGCTGCGGCAGGGCCGCGCCGAGGCCGGCGAACAGCGCCCCGAGCATGACGAACAGGGCATAGGCCAGCAAGGTGTGCCGGACACTCAATCCCGGACCGGCCCGGGGCCTCGGCGGCGGGGCCGGACTCGCCTGCTCGCCGGTGATCACATTGGTCACGACCTGGCCTCCTGTGCCGAGTGTGCTCGCGTCGGTTGCGCGACTCAGCGTCACTCACTTGTGGAACGACCCTTCTCCGAAAGCGCCGGATCCTCCCGCGACATGAAAAATTCACGAGTCCGCGGTGGCTCGCTCACTGGCTGTGACCATGCCCGGAGCAGCACACTGAACGCGTTCGCGTGCGTTGGATGTGTGAAGCAGGCCAAGGAGGCGTTCCGATGTCCGGGTCCGGGCGATCCACGACACGGCCCACCGGGGCGGGCGGCTCGCAACCGAGAAGACGTTCTCCCCTGTGGCCCGGTGAAAGCCTGGGAAACGCTCAGGTGGTGGGTCTTTCGGTCACCACCCGATTCACGGATTGGAGACTTCGATGACCGTCGCGTCCATCCAGGAGGCCTTCTCGGCCCGCGCGCGAACCCACCCCGGCGCCGTCGCGGTGCGGTCCGGCGACTCGGCCGTCACCTACGCGGAACTGGACGCACGGGCCGCTCGGCTGGCGGGCAGGCTCCGCGATCTCGGCGTCACCGCCGAGTCCCCGGTCGCCGTGCTGATGGACCGCTCCCCCGACCTCATCGTCGCCCTGCTCGCCGTGCTCAAGGCGGGCGGCGCCTACCTCCCGCTGCACAGCGCCTACCCGCTCGACCGGATGCAGTGGATCGTCGACGACGTCGGCGCCGGGGTCCTGCTCACCGACACGGCGATGAGCGGTGGCGAGCTGCCGTCCGTCGGCCACGTCGTCGTGGTCGACCAGGAACCGGCGGCGGAACAGCCTTACGAGGCACCGCTTCCCGGCCCGGACGACGAGCGCCTGGCGTACGTCATCTACACGTCCGGGTCGACGGGCAGGCCGAAGGGCGTCGAAGTCACCCACCGCTCCGTGCTGAGTCTCCTCGGCGATTCCTGCTGGGACCCCTCGGTCCACGGAAAGGTCCTGATGGTCGCGCCCTACGCGTTCGGGGTGTCCACCTTCGAGGTCTGGGGCCCGCTGCTGCGCGGCGGCGAGGTCGTGCTCGCCCCGCCGGGGACCTTCGACCTCCAGGCGGTGCGGCGGATCCTCGCCGCGGAGGTGGTCACGTCGGTCCACCTGACCGCCGGTCTTTTCCGTGTGGTGGCCGAAGAAGCGCCGGAATCGCTGGCGACGGTCAAGGAGGTGATGACCGGCGGGGACGTCGTCTCGTCCGCCGCGGTCCGCCGGGTACTCGAAGCCTGTCCAGGTATCAGGGTCCGGATCATGTACGGCCAGACCGAAACGACGCTGTTCTCCACCTATGCCACCTTCGACGGCCCGGACGAGGTCACCGAGACGATCCCGATCGGCCGTCCGATGGACGACACCCGGA
Organism: Amycolatopsis roodepoortensis; assembly: GCF_024628825.1. Taxonomy (NCBI): domain Bacteria; kingdom Bacillati; phylum Actinomycetota; class Actinomycetes; order Pseudonocardiales; family Pseudonocardiaceae; genus Amycolatopsis; species Amycolatopsis roodepoortensis. The sequence goes on along the minus strand of NZ_CP102415.1, from coordinate 6,346,408 downwards.
CCTACGTGCTCGACGGCGACCTGCGGCCCGTTCCCGACGGGGAGGTTGGCGAGCTTTACGTGGCAGGCGCCGGAGTGGCACGCGGCTACGCGGGCCGTCCCGATCTCACCGCCGAGCGGTTCGTGGACGATCCTTCCGGCGCGGCCGGCGAGCGCATGTTCCGTACCGGCGACTTGGTCCGCACCCGCGAGGACGGCGCGCTGGAGTTCTCCGGACGGACCGACAGCCAGGTGAAGATCCGTGGTTTCCGGGTCGAGCTCTCGGAAATCGAAGCGGTACTCGGCAAGCACCCGGACGTGGCACACGCTCTCGTCGTGGGCGCGCTCGAGAACGGCGAGCGCAGGCTGGCCGCGTACGTCGTCCCCGGCGCCGCCGAGGTGGACCTGGCCGAACTACGTGCGTACGTCGCCGAAAAGGTTCCCGACTACATGGTCCCCGCGTCCTTCCAGTCGCTCGGCGAACTGCCGGTGACGGCGAACGGGAAGATCGACCGGGGTGCGCTCCCGGAGCCGGTGTTCGGCGCGGACAACGGCTATCGCGCGCCGCGCAATCCTGTCGAAGAGACGCTGTGCGGGATTTTCGTCAAGGTGCTCGGCGCCGAACGCGTCGGCCTCGACGACAGCTTCTTCGACATCGGCGGCCAGTCCCTGCACGCCGCCCGGCTCGTCCTGCGGGTCGAAGGTGAGCTCGGGGTCCGCATCACGGTCGCGGAACTCTTCGACCTCCCGACGGTCGCGCTGCTCGCCAAACACGTGGCGGAGCTGACGGCCGAAGACAAATGACCCGCGACCACAAGGGGAACAGCCACATGGCCACCTTCGACGACCTCACGGTCGACCACGTGAAGATCTACACCTCCGACGCCGGCGCCACGGCCGATTGGCTGGCGGGCGGTTTCGGACTCGCGCCCTACGCGGAGTCGTACACGGGCGGCCCGGACGGCACGCGCCTGATCGCGGTCGGCCGGAGCGACATCAGGCTGATCCTCGCCGAGCCCCGCAGCGAAGACCAGGCCGGCTCGTTCTACCTTGCCCGGCACGGCGACGGGGTGGGCGACATCGCGCTCGGTGTCCCGGACGCGGCCGCCGCCTTCGACGACGCCGTCGCCAGGGGCGCGCGCCCGGTGGCCGGGGTGGCCGAGACCGACGGCGTCGTCACCGCGACCATCGGCGGCTTCGGCGACCTCACCCACACCTTCGTCCAGCGTCCCTCCACTGTGGACGTCCGGACGCTGCCGGGGTTCCGTGCCGTCGAGGACCCCTCCGCGGCCGACGTCGACCTCGGCCTTGTCGACCATTTCGCGGTCTGCGTTCCGCCCGGGCAGCTCGAATCGACCGTCGCCTACTACGAGCGGGTCCTGGACTTCCGGACGGTCTTCACCGAGAAGATCTCCGTCGGCGCCCAGGCCATGAACTCGAAGGTGGTCGAAAGCCTCTCGGGCGCCGTCACCTTCACCGTGATCGAACCCGACGTCAGCCGGGCGCCGGGGCAGATCGACCGGTTCCTCCGCGACCACGGCGGCGCCGGCGTCCAGCACATCGCGTTCACCGCGACCGACATCGTGCGGGCGGTGGACGCGATCAACGGCAACGGGATCGGTTTCCTCAGCACGCCGGAGTCCTACTACCGCAGGCTGGCCGACCGGCTCTCCCCGGTCGGCCACACGGTCGACGAGCTGCGACGGCTTTCCATCCTCGTCGACGAGGACCACGACGGCCAGCTGTTCCAGATCTTCGCCAAATCCGTGCACCCGCGCAACACCTTCTTCGTCGAGATCATCGAACGGCTCGGAGCCCAGACCTTCGGCAGCGGGAACATCCAAGCGCTCTACGAGGCCGTCGCCGACCAGGAGTCCGCCGACCGGGCGGTCGGCGAGAACGCCGCGTGACACACCTCGAGGAGGTTCACGAAATGTCCGAAGTGGACGAAGCGGCATCGCGCCGCTACCCGCTCTCCCACACGCAGGAGTTCCTCTGCGGTTTCGACGACAACGTCGATGCCGACGAAGGACCGTTCGGCCCGCGGTATCACAACGTCCGCGGCTGGCGGCTGCTCGGCTCGGTCGACATCGACCTGCTTCGTGCGGCGCTCGGCGACGTGGTGACCCGGCACGAGGCGCTGCGCACCGTGATCAACCGGCCCTCCACCGACCGGTATCAGGAGGTCCGCCCGCCCTCGCCCCCCGGGCTTGAGGTGGTCGACGTCCCCGAAACCGGGTCGGAACACCGCGTCGAAGAGTTCCTCGGCGTCGTGGAAGCGGGGACGATCTCCGCCGTCCATCCGCCGTTGCTGCGGGCGGTGCTGGGCAGGCTGTCCGACGAGGAATCCCTCTTCGTTCTCGTCGGGCATCACATCGGCACCGACGGCTGGTCGATGCGGCTGCTGATGCGGGACATCGCCGAGTACTACGGCGCGCGGGCCGAAGGACGCGAGGCCCGGCTTCCCGAGGTGCGCCAGTACCGGGAGTTCGGTGTCGCGCAACGGGAAGCGAGCAGTTCGCCGGCACACGAGCGGGCCCGCGCGTACTGGCGGGACAAGCTGCGTGACGCGCGTCTGCTCGGCCTGCCCGCGGACGCCGCCGTCGTTCCCGGCCCGGACAAGGTGACTTCGACCTTCCGATTCGTGCTGGATCCCGGGTTGACCGACGCCACCGTGCGCCTCGCCAGGAGTTCCCGCGCGTCGGCGTTCATGGTGTTGCAGACCGCCTACAACGTCCTGGTCGCGCGCCGGACTTCGGCGACGGACATCGTCGTGCCGACCATCACCTCCGGCAGGCTCGACGAACGCTTCGAGGAGACCGTCGGCCCGTTCTTCAACTTCTTGCCGCTGCGGACCGATCTCGAAGGCTGCGTGACCCTGCGCGACGTCCTCCAGCGCACCCGGGCCACGTGCATCGAGGCGCAGGTGAACGACATTCCCTTCGCCCATCTCGTCGGCGAGGCCCCCGAGCTGCCGAGCACCTTCGCCACCCCGGGGGTCGCCGTCAGCGCGTTGCAGGTGTTCCAGCACCCGTTCGGCGCCGACGGCGAGCTCGGCGCCACCGCGAAGTACGCCGAGGTACGGCACCGCGTTCTCGGCCAGGCGATCTCCTCCGACATCCCCAACGGGATGCTCTGGACGCTCGACGTCGACGCGGAGCACGGGATCTTCGGCAGCGTGAAGTACGACCGGCAGGAGTTCCGGGAGGACACCGTCGCCGGCCTGGTCGAGGAGTTCCGCGCGATTCTGTCCACTGTGGTCACCGATGCCGACACCCCGCTCTCGGTGGAAGAGGCGCGATGAGCACCGGACCCGCCCCCCGGAAGACCCGCCCGTTGACCGGGGACGAGTACCTCGAATCGCTGCGGGACGGCCGTGAGGTCTTCCTCTACGGCGACCGGGTCAAGGACGTCACCCGGCATCCGGCCTTCGCCAACCCGGCGAGGATGACGGCGCGGCTCTACGACGCGCTGCACGATCCGGAACGCCAGGCGACGCTGACCGCGCCGACCGACACCGGGAGCGACGGGTTCACCCACCGGTTCTTCCGCACTCCGCGCAGTGCCGAGGACCTGGTCGCGGACCAGGCCGCGATCGCGGGCTGGGCCCGGATCAGCTACGGCTGGATGACCAGGACACCGGACTACAAGGCGTCGTTCCTCGGCACCCTCGGGGCCAACGCCGACTTCTACGCGCCGTTCACCGGGAACGCCGATCGCTGGTACCGGGAAACCCAGGAGAAGGTGCTGTTCTGGAACCACGCCTTCGTGCACCCGCCGATCGATCGCAGCAAGCCGCCGGACGAGATCGGCGACGTGATCGTCCACGTGGAAAAAGAGACCGACGCGGGTGTCGTGATCAGTGGCGCGAAGGTCGTCGCCACCGCTTCGGCGATGACCCACTACAACTTCATCGCGAACCAGGGCATGCCGGTCAAGGACAAGCGGTTCGCGCTCGTCGCGACGGTGCCGATGGACGCGCCCGGTGTGAAGCTGATCTGCCGCACCTCCTACGCCGCCACCGCGGCGGTGATGGGCAGTCCCTTCGACTATCCCTTGTCCGCGCGAATGGACGAGAACGACAGCATCCTCGTCTTCGACAAGGTGCTCGTGCCGTGGGAGAACGTCTTCGTCTACGGGAACATCGGCAAGATGCAGATGTTCACCGGCCATTCCGGGTTCAACGAACGCGCGATGTTCCAGGGCTGCACCCGGCTCGCGGTGAAGCTGGAGTTCCTGGCGGGCTTGCTCTTCGAAGCGCTGGAACTGACCGGCTCCAAGGACTTCCGCGGCGTGCAGACCAGACTCGGCGAGGTACTGGCGTGGCGGACCTTGTTCCAGGGCTTGTCCGACGCGGCGGCCCGCAACCCGGTGCCCTGGAAGAACGGCGCGGTCCTGCCGAACCCCCAGTACGGGATGGCGTACCGCTGGTTCATGCAGCTGGGCTATTCCCGCATCAAGGAGATCGTGATGCAGGACGTCGCCAGCGGCCTGATCTATCTCAATTCCAGTGCCGACGATTTCCGCAATCCGGAGATCCGCGGTTATCTCGACCGGTACGTCCGCGGTTCGAACGGAACCGATTCGGTGGCCAGGGTCAAGGTGATGAAGCTGCTCTGGGACGCCATCGGCTCGGAATTCGGTGGCAGGCACGAACTGTACGAGCGCAACTACTCGGGAAACCATGAGAACACCCGGATCGAACTCATGATGTCTCAGGTCGTCTCGGGGCAGGTCGACGGGTACAAGGACTTCGTCCGCGAGTGCTTGGCCGAATACGACCTGGACGGCTGGACCGCTCCGGATCTCTCCTCCTTCGACGAGCTGAGAAGGACGAGCGGCGATTTTCTCCAGCGGTGATCAACTGATCGTCGCCGGGCCGTGCCCCAGAGAAAGGAAGGTTGATGGACGCAACAACAACGACGGGCAATGCGCCCGTCCTGGCAGGGCGGAAGGAATGGTTCGGGCTGTTCCTGCTCGCACTGCCGACCCTGCTGATGTCGGTGGACTTGAGCGTCTTGGTGCTCGCGACCCCGCACATCACGGCGGATCTCGCGCCGAGCAGCACCGAACAGCTGTGGATCCTGGACATCTACGGTTTCCTGCTGGCGGGCTTCCTGCCCACCATGGGCGCGCTGGGTGACCGGATCGGCAGGCGCAAGATCCTGATGATCGGCGCCGCGGCGTTCGGGATCGCGTCACTCCTGGCGGCGTTCTCGACCAGCAGTGAGATGCTGATCGTGTCCAGGGCGCTGCTCGGCATCGCGGGCGCCACCTTCGCACCCTCGTCTCTGGCATTGCTGAGCAACATCTTCCAGCACCCGAAGCAGCGATCCGCCGCCATCGGGATCTGGATGGCCTGTTTCATGGGCGGTTCGGTGCTGGGTCCCATCGTCGGCGGTCTGATGCTGTCGGGCTTCTGGTGGGGTTCGGTGTTCCTCCTCGCCGTGCCGGTGGTCCTGCTGGTGCTCGTCGCCGGCGGTTCGGTGCTGCCGGAGTTCAAGGCACCCGGCGGGCGGAAGATCGACCTCGGCAGCGTTCTGCTCTCGCTGCTCACGATCCTGCCGCTCATCTACGGCATCACCGAGGTCGCCCGTGAGGGCTGGAAGCCGCTGCTGGTCGGGTCGATGGTCGTCGGCCTGGTCTTCGGGGCGTTGTTCATCGTCCGGCAGAAGAGGCTGGACGACCCGATGATCGACCTCGGGCTGTTCTCCCACCGGGTGTTCCGCTCGTCGTTCATCCTGAGCATCGGCGGTGGCGCCATCCAGGGTGGCGGACTGCTGATGGTGAGCCTCTACCTGCAGACCGTGGTCGGGCTTTCCCCGCTGGCCGCCGGTCTCTGGCTGGTGCCCACCGGCTTCGCCATGGTGGTCGCCATCATGCTCGGCGGCGGGATCGGGCGACAGGTCCGGCCCGCGTACGTGATGAGCGTCGGCCTGCTGGTCGCGGCCATCGGCTACGGCCTGCTCACGCAGGTTTCGTCCGTCGACGGCCTGACGCTCACGGTGATCGGGTTCGCGCTGGCGATGGCGGGCATCGGCCCGGGCACCGCGCTCGGTTACGAGCTCATGATGGGCAACACGCCGCCGGAGAAGATCGGCGCGGCGTCGGCGTCCATGGAGATGGGCGGGCAATTCGGTGTGGCGGCGGGTATCGCGCTGTTCGGCACCGTCGGGACCGCGGTCTACACCAGCCAGGTCGTCGTGCCCCCGGGTGCGGACGCGGCGAAGGAAAGCGTCACCAACGCCCTCGCCGTCGCGCCGGGACTCGGTGAACCCGCGGGTTCGCAACTGCTCGAATCGGCGAGGAGCGCGTTCACCAGTGGGCTGAACATCGTCGCGCTCGTCGGCGCGGTGTTGTTCGTTCTTTTGGCTACCCTGTGCATCAAGTCGTTCCGCCAGATTCCGCCGCTTTCGCACCAGAGCGCCGGCGGTGGGCAGGATGTCGCACCGGACGCGAAAGACACCGCCACCCGGGAAGACTCCGAAGCCGAGACCGTTTCGGCCAAGGATTGAAAAGTTCTACGAAAGGACAGAAAATGATCATCGTCGCTGGATACTTCCAGATCGACGCCGCCGATCGGGACAAGTACGTCAAGCTGCACGAGGACGTCATCTCGCGGGCCCGGAAGTTCGAAGGATGCCTGGACTTCGCCATCACGGCGGACGCGGTGGACCCCGAGCGCGTGAACCTGTTCGAGCGCTGGGAATCCGACGAGGTGCTGAACTCCTGGCGCGCGGTCGCCAACCCGCCGGAGCAGTTCACCGAGATCAAGGGCGGTGACCTGGCGAAGTTCGAGATCGCCAGCGTCGGCTCGCCGTACTGATCGACCACGACGAAAGGGCCGTACCCGGCAGCCATCCGGGTACGGCCCTTTCGGTCTTTCAGCTCGCGGCGTGTTCGCACACGCCGCACCGGTCGGCGTTCTCGTAACGGTCGTGGTGGCGGACCCATTCCTGGGTGAAGCCGAGTCCCTCTTCCTGACGGCCGAGCGGTGTCAGGTCGAGGTAGTTGTAGGTGGTGTTCAGCAGGTCGCTGCCGCGGCCGTGGGTCGAATACGCGTACTGGATCGTTTCGCCTTCACGGACGAAGGCGCTGATCCCGGGCGGCTGGACGCCGCTGCCGAGCGAAACGTGGAAGTCCTGATAGAAATCCGAGCCGAGCGACGAGACCCAGGGCACCGTCCAGCCCATGCGTTCCTTGAACGGCTGGATCTTCTCCAGCGGAGCCGGGCAGTCGATGATCAGCGTGGTGTCGCGGGCGTGCAGATGCGCGAGGTGCCCGATGTTGTCGATCCAGAAGGAGCAGCTCGTGCAGAACTCCTCACTGGGCCCCAGCATCATGAAGTGGTAGACGATGAGCTGCCGCCTGCCCTCGAAAAGATCGGAGAACGAGAGCTCGCCCCGTTCCGGATCCTGGAACGTGTAGTCCTTCTCGACCAGGATCCGGGGCAGCGCGCGACGCTGCGCGTTGATCTCGTCACGCGCCTTGGTCAATTCTTTCTCCTTGGCGAGGAACGCGGCGCGAGCTGCTGTCCATTCCTCTCGGGAGACGACTTCGGAGGCGGTCACTGCTGCATCCTCACTCTCGGCGAACATTCCCGTGTTTTCATCCGATATTAGCCCTCCGGAGACAGCTCGTCCTACTCCGTGTTTGCCACGAGAGGACGCTTATCCTGGATTGTCACACCTTTCACGAGCACCCGGAACGCGTATTCACTCCGGTATTCTGACCAGTGGGGAACCGTCCGTGCCGGAGGCGAAAGGGAGCTGCCGCGTGACATTGCACAGGCTGGGATCGGTCACCATCGGGGTGCCCAATCTCGCGGAGACCTCCACCTACTACGACGACTTCGGCCTTGCCAGGGAAGAGGACGGCTGGTACTCCACTGTGGACGGTGGACGTCAGCTGCGGCTGGTGCCGTCCAGGTTCCGGCGACTGGCGGGGATGACCGTCTCCGTCGACGACGAGGACGACCTCGGCCGGGCCGAGGCGAACCTGGAGCGGATCGGCGCCGCCCACCGCCGAGTGCCAGGCGGGCTGGTCGGCACCGACCCGGCCACCGGGACCGAGGTGACGCTGAAGATCGAGCCGCGGATCCGGCAGACCGCCGGCGCCCCGACGCCGTACAACGCCAACGGGCGGATCGAACGACCGGGAACGCGGGCGCCCGGCGTGCTGCGCGACGACCGGGTGCGGCCGAAGCGGCTGGGGCACGTGGTCCTCGGTTCGACCGATTTCGCGATCTCCCAGAAGTTCTTCGTCGAAGGCATCGGCTTCAAGGTCAGCGACCTGATCCGGAACGCGGGCGCGTTCCTGAGGTGCACGACGGAGCACCACAATCTGCTGCTCCTGCGTTCCCCGGTGACCTACCTGCACCACACCGGCTGGCAGGTCGACGACGTCGACGAGGTCGGCCGCGGCGCGACGTCGATGCTGGAGGACCATCCGGAACGGCACGTCTGGGGCCTCGGGCGGCATCACGTCGGGTCCAACTTCTTCTGGTACCTCAAGGATCCCGCCGGCAACTTCAGCGAGTACTACAGCGACACGGACTGCATCCTCGACGACGAGCTGTGGAAGCCGGAGGTGTTCGAGGGCGCGCTGAGCTTCTTCAGCTGGGGCACTCCGCCGCCGCCGTCGTTCCTCGCGCCGGAGGACCTCGCCGCGCTGATGATGGGCGCGGAAGACGCCTGAGCTCGGTCGTGGGTCACTTGGGTCGTTCTCCGCGGGCGGCTTCCCGCTGCGCCGGGTCGGTGAGCGTGTCCCGCCCTGACGATCCGGGTAGCCCGGGGGCAGGTCGAACAGGGTGCGGTCAAGTCTCGTGTCGAGCGGGTTTTCCGGGCCCTCGCGGCGCGGCCTGGACTGCCCCGGGGAGTCGATCGCGACCCCGACTGTCCATAAGGGACGCGATTTCTCACTGTTTCGGGTGCTTTGCGCGGCTTCCGCGTGGGGTCGTGGGGTCGTGAGTGGTGAGGACGGTTGGAGCGGACCGGCATTCACCTACCCACCGCTGACCTGCGCGTGGGTGGTGCGGGATCGTGCCGGCCCGGCAGCCCTGGGTATTCAGATGACTCGCTGCGCTGTGTCGCGAAAGCCACTTTCGGGACGTCTGGTGTCCCGAAAGTGGCTTTCGCGACGCTCGATGCCACCGGGACCGCTGGGGCCACTGGGTCGGGATGCTCGTGTCGTGAAAGCCACTTTCGCAACGTTGAAGGTTGCGAAAGTGGCTTTCACAACCTGCGCCGGACTGATCAAGGCCGTGCCGTGCACGTCCGGTGTCAGACGACGTGACGGACCCAGCAGCTAGGTGAACGCGAGTCCGCCAGAACCCGAAACGCCACTCACGATCCCACACGCAACGGTTCATACGGGCATGAATCCGGCACTCGATCGCCGCTTTGTGTCCCCTGTGGACGATCCGCCCGCCGGGGCCGCATACGAGACGAAGGGCGCTTCCCCCGCATAAGTCACGGGGAAAGCGCCCTTCGGCCTTCCGGTTCAAGCGGCCCGCGCGTCCCGTCCGGCCCCGGCCACGAGCTTCCGCGTGAACTCCCGCAGATCGGCCACGAGCAGATCCGGTTGCTCCAGCGCCGCGAAGTGCCCGCCCCGGTCGTGCTCGGTCCAGTGCGTGATGCTGGGGATGTCGCGTTCCGCGAGGCGGCGCACCGGCACGAAGATGTCGCGGGGGAACACCGCGACGCCGACCGGCACCGGTACCGGGGGCGGCACCGCGCCGCTCGCGGCCTGGCGGACGGCGTCCGCGCCCTCGTAGTAGAACTGGGCGGACGAGCCGGCGGTGGCCGTCAGCCAGTACAGCGTCACACCCGTCAGGATGTGGTCCCGGGCGACAGCGTCCTCGGGGAGCTCCGCCGAATCGGTCCACTCACGGAACTTCTCCACGATCCAGGCCAGCTGGCCGACGGGCGAGTCGGTGAGGGCGTAGGCGATCGTCTGCGGCCGGGTCGCCTGCACCTTCATGTAGCCCGAGAGTTCGGTGTCGAACCGGCCGAGCCCGGCCAGTCGCGCGCCGTCGGCTTCGGAGATGCCTTCGAGTTCCGCGGGGTCGCCCGACGGGAAGGTCATCAACATGTTCACGTGCACGCCGAGCACGTGTTCGGGGTCGATCATCCCCAGTACCAAGGAAATCGGCGAACCGGCGTCACCGCCTTGCGCGACGTAGCGGTCGTATCCGAGGCGTGCCATGAGTTCCCGCCAGGCGCCCGCGATCCTCGGCACGTCCCAGCCGGGCTCGCGCAGCGTGGAGAACCCGTAGCCGGGGATGGACGGAACGACCACGTGGTAGGCGATCGAGGGATCCAGTCCGTGCGCGCGCGGGTCGGCCAGCGGCCCGATGACGTCGAGGAACTCGGCGAACGAACCGGGCCAGCCGTGCGTCAGCACGAGCGGGGTCGCGTCCGGTTCGGGTGACCGGACGTGCAGGAAGTGCACGTCCTCGCCGTCGATCTCGGTGATGAACTGCGGGAACTCGTTGATCCTCGCTTCCACCGCGCGCCAGTCGAACTCCTCCGCCCAGTACTCCGCCAGCTCGCGCAGATAACCGAGCGGGACACCGCGATCCCAGCCGACGCCGGGAAGTTCGTCGGGCCAGCGGGTCTGCCCGATCCGGCGACGCAGATCCGCCAGGTCGGCCTCCGGCACTGCGAGGCGGAAGGGCTTCATAACGACTCCGATCATCGAAAACGACAGTGCTCCCCCGGCGAGCACGCTAACCGTCCGGCACGGCCGGGCACGTCTTCTCGGCTGCGTGCCCGGACCGGGAACCACCAAGCAGTCGGGAAGAAGTCTCCGCGCCGGCGAACATGTGACGATTTCCATCACCGGGATGAAAAATCCGGTGGCGCGGTCGCGGTGCGACGGCGTCCGGGAGACCTCGACCCTTTGGGGAGCCATGGACAAGGTATTTTCGCGCGACGGCACCGCGATCACGGTCCAGCGGATCGGCGCCGGTCATCCCGTGGTCCTGCTCGGCGGAGCGCTCTGCGACCACTGGGCCACCGCGGAACTGGCGGAGCTGCTGGCCCCGAATTTCGAGGTGTTCAACGTCAGCCGCCGCGGCCGCGGGGAAAGTGGCGACACCGCCCCGTACGCGGTCGAGCGCGAACAGGAAGACCTCGAGGCGGTCATCGCCGAGGCCGGCGGCCGCGCCCACGTCTTCGCCCACTGCACCGCGGCGGTGCTGGCCTTCGACGTCGCGTTGCGCGGGGACGGGATCACGAAGCTCGTCGCCTACGAGCCGCCGTACATCCTGGAGGGCTCGCGTGAGCGCCTCGACCAGAAGTACCGGTCCGACCTCGCGGAGCACATCCGCGACGACCGGCCCGGCGACGCCGTCAAGCATTTCATGATCAACGCGGTCGGGTTCAAACCGGACTCGGTCGGCCGCATCGAGCAGTCCGAGGCGTGGCCGCATCTGGTCGGTCTGGCGCACACCCTGCCTTACGACGGCGAGATCATCGGCGACTGCCACGTGCCCGACCGGCTCTCGCGGATCACTGTGCCGACGCTGGGCGTCACGGGCGAGAAAAGCCCGCAGTGGCAACAGGATTCCCTCGCCGAGGTGGTTTCGAGGATCCCCGGGGCGCGCGCGGTGACCCTGCCCGAGGCAGACCACAACCTGGTCGCCGCCTCCGTGGCCCCGTCGGTGATCGAGTTCTTCGGCACGGACGACTGAGCGGCCGTCCCGGCGACCGACCGAATGCAGGACGAACACAGGGAGGCCCTGGTGGGCAAGCAAGTAGGAGAGCGCGCGGTCGTTCTCGGTGGCAGTATGGCCGGTCTGCTGGCCGCCCGGGTCCTGTCGGAGTCCTACGCGGACGTCGTCATCGTCGACCGGGACGAGCTGCACGGTGTGCGGACGGCACGCCGTGGGGTGCCGCAGGGCAGGCACGTGCACGGGCTGCTCGCGAGAGGGCAGCAGATCCTCGACGAACTGTTCGACGGGTTCACCGAAGCCGCTGTCGAGGCCGGTGTCCCCACCGGCGACCTCGGGGAACTTCGCTGGTACTTCAACGGCAGGCGGCTTTCCCCCGCGCACACCGGTTTGGTCTGTGTGTCGGCCGCGCGCCCGGTGCTGGAAGGTCTCGTCCGCGACCGCGTCGAGGCGATCGGCAACGTCCGGCTGCTGGATGGCCACACGGTGCTCGGGCCGATCCTGTCCGAGGACCGCTCACGGGTCGAGGGCGTCGAGATCCGGGACGGTGCCTCGGGAACCGATCAGCGGCTGGTGGCCGATCTGGTGGTCGACGCGACCGGGCGCGGGTCGCGGACCCCGGCGTGGCTGACCGAACTCGGTTACGCCGCACCGGAAGAGGACCGGGTCAGGATCGACCTGACCTACACGACACGGGTGTACCGGCTGCCGGACGGCGGACCGCTCGGCGACGATCTGTCGATCAACCCGGTGTCCACTCCGTCGCATCCGCGGGGCGCGTTCCTCTCGCGGATCGAGGGCGGCAAGTTCATGGTCTCCCTCACCGGCGTGCTCGGCGACAGTGCGCCCACCGACGAAGCCGGCTTCATGGCGTTCGCGAAGTCGCTCGAAGTCCCCGACGTGTACGACGTCATGAAGGACGCCGAACCCCTCGGCGACGCGGTCGCCTTCCGGTACCCGGCGAGCGTCCGCCGTCACTACGAACGGCTGACCGGGTTCCCGGACGGTCTGCTCGTCGTCGGCGACGCCGTGTGCAGTTTCAACCCGGTCTACGGACAGGGCATGACCGTCGCCGCGCTCACGGCGCTGACCCTGCGGAACCACCTACGCGAAGGGAAGGCCCCGGAAGCACTGGCCTTCTTCAAGGACATCTCCGCGGAGATCGACGTCCCGTGGCAGATCTCCGCGTCGGGTGACCTGAGTTTCCCCGGTGTCGAAGGGAAACGTCCGGCGCAGGTCCGGATCGCCAACGCCTACATGGGCCGCGTGCAGCGCGCCGCGACCAGGGACGGCCGGGTCACCGGCACCTTCATGCGGGTCGCCGGGCTGGTCGAGCCCGCGACGAGCCTGATGAAGCCCGCCATGATGCTGCGCGTGCTGAGGCAGTCCCGCCGGGTCCCCGCCCCGGTACCCGCACCCATACCCGTTGCCACCGAAGAGAAATCAGGGAGGCGCGCGGCATGACCGCTGCCGACGAAGCAGCCCACACCGCCTACCGCGGTTATCTCGCCCTCGACGAACTGCTGGAGCTTCAACAGCCCAACACCGGCGAACACGACGAGTTGCTCTTCGTCATCGTGCACCAGGTGCACGAGCTCTGGTTCAAGCAGCTGCTGCACGAGTTCGCCGAGCTCGCGCGGGCGTTCGGGCAAGGCGAGCCGGGAGCGGCGCTGCGGACCATCGGGCGGCTCATCGCGATCGTGCGGGTGACGCTCCGGCAGATCGACGTGCTCGACACGCTCACACCGGGGCAGTTCGTCCGGTTCCGGGACGACCTCGGCGGCAGCGGGTTCTACTCCGCGCAGTTCCGCGAGATCGAGGTCGTCCTCGGCAGGCGTGACCCCGGCGTGTTCGACAAGTTCCCGGAGGGCACGTCCGACCGGGAGCGGCTGATCACCGCGATGACCAGGCCGCCCCTGTTCGACTCGTTCGCCGGCTACCTCACCGCGCAGGGGTTTCCGGTACTGCCCGGCGAATCCCCGGAGACGGCGGCGCCTTCGATCGCGAAGGCGTACCGCGAGGACGGCGTGGTGGCGCAGCTGTGCGAGCGCATGGTCGACCTCGACCAGATCTTCACCGAATGGCGCTACCGGCATTCGACGATGGCCCGGCGCATCATCGGCGACAAGACCGGAACCGGTGGTTCGTCCGGCGCGGTCTATCTGCGCCGTGGCGTGTTCACGCCCTTGTTCCCCGCGCTGTGGGAGGTGCGGAACATCACTTGACGCGCGGTGAAACCCTGCCGTCGATTCCGGACCTGATGAGGGAAAGCACTTATGACACCGCAGAAGGACACCCCGGCCGGCTCGGTAGCCGCTCCGCCCACGACGACCGGGGTCGGCAGGCTCAGCCTCCGGGCCGTCGGCGCGGGCTCCTGGAGACGCTCACCCCGGCTCGCCGTCGAACTCCTCGACCGTTGGTCCGCGCGGACCTCCGGGCCGGCGGCGGAGGGAACCTCGGGATTCCCCTTCGAGGCCGTGCTCGGGCATTTCCAGGCGGTCGGCCGCAACCAGGCCGATCCGGACCTGATCGAGAGACTCCGTGTCCTCGCCGGATCGCTCCCCCCGCCGCGCACGGTCCACGACCGGATCCTGGCGAACTGGCTGCCCGGCACCTTCGACCACGAGGACGGGAACTACGACTCCTACGCCGCGATCCCGCTCCTGGAGGAACTCGCCGGCGCGGACGGGCCGGACCGGATCGACGCCGGGCTCGACGGCTTGATCGTCGCGCTGCTGGCCGATCTCCTGCGGTTCGAAGCGACCGGGCTGCGGGCGAACCCGAACGCGGCCAAGCAGCGGGCGCGGACCCAGGCCACGTTCCGCGCGCTCGTCAGGGCGGGGGAGATCGCTCCGCTCGCGGAGGATCTGCTCCGCTCCATCCCATCGAGCGGTACCGCGTGGGGCGACCGGGAACTCGCGGCGGCGGACGCGGTGCTCACCCGGGTCGCGGAGCCGGTGCGGCACGCGGTGCGGATCGCCATGCTGCCGACCACGAACAGGCACGACGAGGTCATGTTCATCCGCAGCGTGCAGGTCTTCGAGCTGCTCTACCGCAGGATCGCACGCGGTCTCGAGCGCGCGGTGTCCTTTGTGGATGGTGGGGAACCGGCGGCCGCGATCGGCGAGGTCACCGAAGCGGCGGACAAGGTCGCCGCGACCACGCTGCTCTATCGCGTGCTGACGACCATGCCGCGGGAAAGCTTCGCCGAGATCCGCGCGAACACGAGTGGCCGCAGCGCGATCCAGTCCAGGGCCTACCGCGAGATCGAACTGCGCGGGGCGCCGATCCCCCCGAATCCGCAGGCACCACCGCTCTCCGTGGAAGGCGTTTCCCTGCAAGAGGTCTTCACAGCCATGCCCGACGGACCCGCCGCGACCGCGCTGGCGGCGGCGATGCGAAACCTCGACGACGCCTGGCGCGGCATGAAGAGAACCCACTGGGGCATCACGCTGAAGATCATCGGCCAGGTGCCGGGCACCGGGGGCACCAGCGGGGCGGACTACCTCCGGATCGCGGCCGATCAGCCGCTGTTCCCCGTACTCCATCCCGGCACCGGCGAACAGGACGGAGGTGTCCGCATTGCTTGACAACGACGAAGCGAACAGCCTGCTGCGGCGGAAGATCATGGGTTACATCGTTTCGCAGGCGATCTTCGCGGTGACCCGGGCGGACGTCGTCGAGCACCTCGGCGACGACGCGCTCCCGGTCGAGGTCATCGCGGCCAAGGCCGGGGTCGATCGCGACGCGCTGACCCGGTTCCTCCGGGTGCTCGTCGCCGAAGGTCTCTTCACCGAGGAGCCGAGAGGCACCTTCGCCGTCACCGGGCTCGGTTCGCTGCTGCGTGAGGAAACCCCCGGCTCGCTGAGACATCTGGCGACGCTGATGGACAACGAGGCGTACCAGGCCTGGTCCGCGGCGGAACACAGCCTGCGCACCGGCGAGGCCGGTTTCGACAAGGTGTTCGGCAAGCCGATGTTCGACTGGCACGGCGAGCGCCCGGCCGAGGCGGCGGCCTTCGACCGGGCACAGGCGGGCCTGGTCACCTTGCGGATGCTGCCGCTCCACGAATGGGACTGGAGCGGCGTCGGAAGCGTGGTCGACGTCGGAGGCGGCAACGGCACGCTCGTCGACGGGCTGCTCGCCCGCCATCCGCGTCTGCGTGGCACCGTCTTCGACCAGCCGCACGTCGTCGGGCCGACGACGACGTCCGGCCGCCGCCGGGCGATCGGCGGCGACTTCTTCGAGCGCGTCCCGCCCGGCGGGGACGTGTACGTGCTCGCGCAGATCCTGCACGACTGGGACGACGCCGACGCGACCCGGATCCTGCGGCGGGTCGCGGAGGCCATGACACCCGGCTCGCGGCTGCTGATCCTGGAGCAGGTCGTCCCCGACGGCGCCGAACCCCATCCGGCGAAGCTGCTCGATCTGCACATGCTCGTGCTGCTCGGCGGCCGGGAACGGACCGAGACCCACTGGCGGGAACTGCTCGGCGGCGCGGGTTTCGAGATCTGTCGCGTCACCGGCTCGTCCCGTTCTTCCCTCATCGAGGCCAGGGTGGCGCGATGACGACGGCCGGACGGGACTTCACGGAGCTCACCAAGCGGCTGCTCGACGGGACCGATCTGTCCACTTCGGACGCCGCGTGGGTGATCGACGCGGTGATGGCCGGCGACGTCACCCCCGTCCGCCTCGCCGGTTTCGCGGTCGCCCTGCGCGCGAAGGGCGAAACGGCGGCCGAGGTCGCGGCGCTGGCGGAACGGACCGTGTCCCACGCGCCCCCGGTGCGCCTGAGCCGTCCGGCGGTGGACATCGTCGGTACCGGCGGTGACGGTTCCGGCTCGGTGAACATCTCCACCATGGCGGCGATCGTCGTCGCCGCGACCGGCGCGGACGTGGCGAAGGTCGGCAACCGGAGCGCGTCGTCGTCCTCCGGTTCGGCGGACGTGCTGGAGGCGCTGGGCGTCGCGGTCGATCTGCCGCCGGACGGGGTGGAACGGTGCCTCGCCGAGCTCGGCATCGGATTCTGCTTCGGGCCGTCGTTCTATCCGGGCCTCCGGCACATCGGCCCGGCACGCCGCGAACTCGCCGTTCCGACCACGTTCAACCTGCTGGGCCCGCTGTCGAATCCGGCTCGACCGGACGCCGCCCTCGTCGGCTGCGCCTTCGCCGGGCAGACGAAGACACTCGCCGAGGCCTTCGCCCGGCGCGGGACACGCGCCCTGGTCGTCCGCGGCGACGACGGGCTCGACGAGTTCACCACGACGACCACGAGTCAGGTCTGGATCGCCTCCGGGGGAACGGTGCGACGGCACGAGTTCGATCCCTCTTCGGTGGGGATCCCGCTTTCCGCGTCCGGCGCGTTGCGTGGCGGCGGTCCCGCGGAGAACGCGGCGATCGCGCTGGAGACCTTGGGCGGCAAGCGAGGTCCCGTCCGGGACGCCGTGCTGCTCAACGCGGCCGCGGCCTTGGCCGCCCATCACGGTTTCGGCGAGTCGCTGGCCACCGATATCCGGCGTCGGCTCGCCGACGCGGAGCACGCGATCGATTCCGGCGCGGCGGAATCCCTGCTGCGCGCCTGGGCGAAGCTTTCCAGCGCCATCGCCGGCCCGCGGTGAATCCGGCAATCAGCGAGAAGATCCGGTACCGCGGCCGATGCGACGATTTCCGAGTTGCTCGTGATCAGGAGGGACCAGGTGGACGGTCGGAGTTTGCAGGAGGTTCTCGACAACGCGCGCCTGGACGGCCGGGCCGCGTTGATGGCCGACGTCAAGTTCGTCTCGCCACGCGACGGGCTGCTGCTACGCCCTGAGGAATTGGAGGGCTACCTCGCCGAACTGGTCGCGGGCGGGGTCGAGGCGGTGTCGACGCCGACGGACCCGGTGCACTTCGGCGGCGGGATCGAACTGGCCGCGCGTATTCGCGCTCTGTGCCCGCTTCCGTTGATGCGCAAGGAGTTCTTCAACGCCATCGAGCAGGTGGACGAATCGGCGGACGCCGGTTTCGACGCGGTGCAGCTTTCGGTCAACACCGTCGTCGAGCCCGGGCTGCTGGAGCGCATGATCGCCCGGTCGGAACGCCTCGGCCTGGAAGTGGTCGTCGGGGCGCATGAGCCCGAGCACGTGGCGCGGGCGCTGGAACTCGGCGCGAAGACCATCGCCGTGAACAACCGGGACATCGTCGCGCTGGAACTCGACACCGGCACGGTGAGCCGGACCGAATCACTGCTTTCGGCCATCCCGCCGGAGGTCCGGGTCATCTCCGAGAGCGCGTTCCACACCCCCGAAGACGTCGTCCGGGCCGTGGCCGCCGGAGCGGACGCCGTACTGGTGGGCACGGCGCTGGCGCAGAGCCCCGACCCCGCCGGGCTGGCGAGGCGGCTGCGAGCGGGAACCGTCCGATGCCCCACGTAGGCGAGCGGTTCCGCGAAAGCCGGTCACGGGACGAGGCGCTCCTGGTGGTCTACCTGACCGTCGGTGATCCGATCGTCCCGTTCGAGGCACTCGCCAGGGCGGTGGTCGAAGCGGGCGCCGACGTCCTGGAACTCGGCGTCCCCACCGAAGGCACTCGGCCACGCGGAGCCGAAGTGGCGCGCTCCTTCGAGCGGGTGGGCGACCTCCCGGCCGTCCGCTCGTGGGAGATGGTCGGGAAGCTGCGCGCGGCGCTGCCGGAAACCCCGCTGCTGCAACTGGTGTACCCGGCCACGACCGCCGATCTCGGCGTCTCCCCGCTGCTGGCCGAGGCGGCCGCCGCGGGCCTGGACGGACTGGTGCTGACCGATCCGTCGAACGCGCCGTCCATCGGCCGGGTCCTCGACCGGGGGCTCAGCGCGATTCCCCTGATCACCTCGTCGACGGAACCCGCCCGGGCCGCCCGGCTGGAGGCCGAAGCCGACGTGCTGACCTACCGTTCCCTCGCCGCCCGGACCGGCGATCCGCTCACCCCGGCCGAGGCGGGACGGCTGACCGAGGCGGCGGCCGGTGGCGCGGGGCGGCCTTTCCTCGCCGGATTCGGTCTTCGTGACGAGGCCGGCGTCCGCGCGGTGGCGCGGCACGCGGCCGGAGTGGTCATCGGAAGCGAGCTCTACCGCGTGCTCGGCGCCACGGGCGGCGCGCCGCTCGACCGAGTACGCGACGCGGTCACGCGCTGGAAGGCGGCGACCGTCCGGACGAGCACCGAATCGAGGGCGTGATGCGAGTCGACATCATCGGGGCGGGGCCTGGCGGTCTCTTCCTCTCCACTCTGCTGAAGCGGCAAGGGATCGCGGACGAGGTGAACGTCTTCGAACGCAACGCCGAGGACGCCTCGGCGGGCTGGGGGCTGGTGTTCCCCGACGGCGCGCTGGCCGAACTCGGCGCGATCGCGCCGGACATCCACGAAGAGATCGTCTCGGCCGGGACCACCTGGACCCCCGTCGAGATCCGGTACCGCGGCACGGTCCGCCGGGTGGAAGGCAACCGTTTCCACGGCATCCCCCGCAATCAGGTGCAGACCGTGCTGCGCCGCGACGCCCGCCGTCTCGGCGTGAAGCTCCACTTCGGACACCGGACCCGGTCCATCGCCGAGCACGGCGAGGCCGATCTCGTGGTCGGCGCGGACGGCGTCGGCTCCGTGATCCGGTCCGAACTCGCCGAAACCTTCCGGCCCGCGTTCACCCCGTCGAAGTTCCATTTCGGCTGGTTCGGTGTCGAACTTCCGCTGCCCTATTTCACCTACGCCTTCGCCGAGACGGAATGGGGCCTCTTCCAGGGCTACTTCTATCCCTCGGGCCAGGGCTGGTGCTCGCTGATCCTCTACGTCTCGGACGATATCTGGCAGCGGTCCGGACTGTCCGAAATGGACTTGGCGGAATCCCTCCGGTTCTGCGAGACCGTGTTCGCGGAGCACCTCGACGGCAAGCCGATCCTGCCGCGTGACTCGGAATGGTCGCGGTTCCGGCTCCTCGAATGCGAGAACTGGCACACCGACGACGTCGTGCTGATCGGGGACGCGGCGCACACCGCGCACTGGTCCATCGGCTCCGGCACCCGGCTGGCGCTGGAAGACGCCATCGCGCTCGCCGGTGAGCTCAAGGAGCAGCCCGGCCGGATCTCCGAAGCGCTCGCGATGTACGAGAAGACCCGGCGACCCAGGGTCGAGCAGTTCCAGAAGGCGTCCCTCCGCTCGGAACGCCATTTCGACCACGCGCACCGCTATCTCGGCTTCGAGCCGGTCCAGTTCGCCTATCAGCTGCTCGCCAGGTCGTGGCGGATCTCCCACGACGACATCGCCCGGCTGGACCCGCCGTTCGCGGCCGAGTTCAACGAGTGGTTCCACACGCGGGCGACCGGGGAACGAGTGCGGCCGTCGCCGTCGCCCGCGTTCACGCCGCTGAGCCTGGGGCCGCTCGAACTCGCGAACCGGATCGTGACGACCACCGGTGAACCCGGCGCGGGGCTGATCCTCGTCGACGGGACAGCGGGGATCCCGCCCGCACCGGTGGGTCCCGTCCCGGCGGCGGTCCGGCTCGCCGCCGCGGACGCCGGGCTGTCCGCGACCGCGGCCGAACTGGGCTACCGGCTGCTGGTGCTCGACCTCGGGGACCGGCTCACCGCGACCGTGCCGCCCGCCGCCGAGCTTCGCGAAGCGAGTGCCTCGCTCCCGGTCGTGGCCGCGTTCGGCCTGGACGAGGAGACCTACACCGGGGACGGGCTGGAGGCGGTGATCGCGCTGGCCGCTTCGCTCAAGGAGTCCGGAGTGGACGGTCTGCTGCTCTCGGCCGCGGAGGCGGATCCGCTGTCCGCCGGGCGGGTCGTCCAGGTCTCCGACCTGATCCGCAACACCGCCGGCGTCGTGGTGATCGCCGACGACGGGCTGACGACGGTCGACGAGGCCGACACGACGGTCGCTTCCGCCCGCGCCGACCTGGTCGTCCTGAACACGGAGGAGACGGAATGAGCACCCCGGAGACCACGTTCTGGCAGCCCGCCACCGAGACCATGTCGCGGGACCGGCTGGCCGCGTGGCAGTGGGTGAAGCTGCGGAAGGCCTTGGCACACGCCAGGACCAACTCGAAGTTCTGGGCGACGCGGATCCCGGACGGCCTCGAATCGCTCGCCGACTTCCAAGAGCGGGTTCCCCTGCTGTACAAGAAGGATCTCGTCGCGGCCGAAGCCGTCGACCCGCCGTTCGGCATCCTGCCGTCCACCGATCCCGTGGCGGGCGTCCGGTTCCATCAGACCAGCGGCACCAGCGGCCACACACCACTGCGCACCTTCGACACCGCGCGGGACTGGGCGTGGGGCGTCGACATGTGGTGCGCCGCCTTGCACGCCGCGGGCGTCCGCCCCGGCCAGAAAGGCTGTGTGGCCTTCGGATACGGCCTGTTCATGGGGTTCTGGGGAATGCAGGACGCGCTGTCCAGGATGGGCTGCACCATCGTGCCCACCGGCTCGATGGATTCCGTCACCCGCGTCCGGTTGATCGTCGACCAGGGGATCGAGGTGCTCGGCTCCACCCCCACCTACGCGATGCGGCTGCTGGAAACCGCCGCCGAGCTGGGCATCGATCTGGCGACCGATAGCAAGCTCCGGATCATCGTGACCGGCGCGGAACCGCGCTCCGCGGCCACGACCCGCACGCTGACCGAGGGGTTCGGCGCGCGGGTGTTCGATTTCGCCGGGATGACCGAACTCGGCACGGTCTTCATGTTCGAATGCCCGTCCCGGCCCGGCGCCTGCCACATCATCGAACCCGGTGTCGTCGAAGAGGTGCTCGATCCCGGGACCGGCCGCCCCGCCGGTTACGGGGAACGCGGCGTGCGCGTGATGACCGGTCTCGGCCGGGAAGGGATCCAGGTCTTCCGCTACTGGACGGACGACGTCGTGGTGAAACGCCCTTGGCACGACTGCCCGTGCGGTCGCACCTGGGACTTCTACGACGGCGGGATCCTCGGCCGCAGCGACGACATGCGCAAGATCCGCGGGATCTCGGTGACCCCGGTCCTCGTCGAGGACGTCGTGCGCGGTTTCGACGCGGTGGCGGAGTTCCAGACGGTGCTCCGCACGGACGGCGGCCTCGACAAGATGGTGCTGCGGATCGAGCCCCGCCCCGGCGCCGACCAGGCGGCCCTCGCCGCCGGAGTCCGCGACGCGGTCAAACGACTGATCGGACTGCAACCGGAAGTCCGGCTCGCCGCACCGGGCGAGCTCCCCCGATTCGAGGCGAAGGCGGCGAGATTCCATGACGAACGCGACCGGTGAACTCAGCGCCGAACACCGGCACGCGCTGATCGACACGTACCTGACCCTGCACGAACTCGCCATCGGCTGCGCCGTCCCCTCGGTGCGGGCGGCGGCGAGGGCGGCCGTCGCCGAGGTACACGCAGCGCTCGACGGGCAGGCGATCGACTTCGAGTTCTATTCGCATCGATGGGTACCCGCTGATCCGACCGAGGGAGTAGAGAAACGATGTCCCTGACCGGCTCCGACCAGAGCTTCAACGTCGCCGAACGCTTCCTCGACGGGCAGGACGGGCGACGGACGGCTCTGCTCACCCAGGACGGCCCGACGAGCTACGACGAACTCCGGGCACAGGTGAACCGGGCGGGCAACGCCCTGCGCGCGCTCGGGGCGGGCCGGGGCGACCGGGTCCTGATCGCCTTGCGCGACGGGGTGGAGTACGTGGCGACCTGGTTCGCGGCGCAGCGGATCGGCGCCGTCACCGTCGAGGTGTACAACTTCCTCGGCACCGGCGATTACCGCTACTACCTGGACTACCTGAAGCCGAAGGTGGTGGTCGCCGACGTCGGCACGGCACCGAAGCTGCGGGAGGCCGGGGCGCGGGAGATCGTCGTCGTCGGCGCGGAGCCGGGCGAACTCGCGCCGGGGGAACACCATTTCGAGACGCTCGTGGCGAAGCTGCCCCCGGTGCTGGACGCCGTGCACGTCGACGGCGACGACGAGGCGATCTGGAAACTCACCAGTGGGAGCACGGGGAAACCGAAGGCCTGCCGGCTCACCGCCCGCAGCCCGTGGCTGAGCTTCCAGTGGTACGCGCGCATGGCGCTCGGCATCCGCGAGGACGACGTCGTGCTGCCGGTGCCGAAGCTGTTCTTCGGTTACGCGAGGGATCTCGTGGCGCTCTTCCCGCTCGGGGTCGGCGGGACCGGGATCCTGTTCCCGGAACGGTCCACCGCGGACACGATCTTCGACCTCGTCGAGCGGTACCGCCCGACGATCCTGGTCAACGTGCCCACCATGATGAAGGCGATGCTCGAGCATCCCGGCGCCGGCGGCAAGGATCTGAGCAGCCTGCGGTTCGTCACCTCGGCGGGCGAGCATCTGCCGCCCGATCTGCACCGGCGGTGGCTGGACACCTTCGGGGTCGAGGTCATCGACGGCATCGGCTCTTCGGAGGCCTATCACGGCTACATCACCAACCGGCCGGGCGAATCCCGGGTCGGCACTCTCGGCAAGGTCGTGCCCGGCTACCGGGCGCGGGTCGTCGACGACGGCGGGAAGGCCCTGCCCGACGGCGAGGTCGGCGTGCTGGAGGTGTCCGGCGAGCCGGTGGCGCTCGGCTATTACCGGTCGCCGGAGAAGTCGGCGGCCACCTTCCCCGCCGAGCACACCGTCCGGTCGGGTGACTTGTTCACCCGCGACGAGGACGGGTACTTCCACTACCGGGGACGGGCCGACGACCTGCTCAAGGTCGGCGGGGTGTGGGTGGCCCCGGTCGAGATCGAGAACTGTCTCGCGACGCATCCGGCGGTCGAAGCGTGCGCCGTCGTCGGCTACGAGGACGGCGGGCTCACCCGAAGCCGCGCGTACGTGGTCGTATCCGACCCTGTCGAAGCGGCCGAATTGCAGCGGTACGTGCGGGAACGGCTGGCGCCGTACAAGTACCCGCGCGACATCCGGTTCGTCGACGCCCTTCCCGAAACGCCTTCCGGGAAGGTGGACCGGGGCCGGCTGCGCGACGCCGCCTGAGCCGAAGGGGACTTTCCCCGCGTCTCACGCCACGAAAGGGCCCTTCACCGCATCCCATGCGGTGAAGGGCCCTTTCGGCCGTTCGTCAGCGATCCCCGAAGAGCTCCGTCAGCCAGTCGTGCAGCGCGGCCGCCGCCGCGTCCGCGTGCTCGGTGAGCAGCGTGTAGTGGTTGCCGGGCAGATCGACGGTCCGCGCGCCGAGCGCGTCCGGGAACTGGTCGTCCGCGGTGAAGGCCGGCAGCCCCGGCAGGGATTCCGCGGCCCGCAGATGCAGGGTCGGCGTGCGGATCGGGACCGGCTCCCAGGTGTCGAACAGCGTGACGTACCGGCCCATCGCGCCGAGCTGGCTCGCCATCGAACCGGTTTTCCCGCCACCGAAGAGTTCCTGCCGCCCGGCCTGTTCCTGCATGAACCGCCCGCGTACCTCGTTGCGGTCCGAAGCGGGCAGGTAGATGTCCACGAGCACGACGGCGTCGGCGGGGCGGCCCTCCGCCTCCAGATACTCCGCGAAGGCCCGCGCGACCCAGCCGCCCGCCGAGTAACCGACCAGCACCAGCGGCCCGGTGCCGACATGTTCGTCGAGCGCGCGGCGCTGCGCTTCGAACAGGCTGGGCAGGTCGGGCGGCAGCGGCTGGCCGTCGGTGAACCCCGGCGGCCACATCGTCCACATGTCACGGGGCCGCTGCATCGCGGGAGCGATGAACGAATACGCGGCGTCGGTGATCGGCGAGACCGGCGGCACCGCGCAGACCAGCGCGGGGCCGCCCGAACCGACGGCCAGCCGCGAGATCCCCACCAGGGCCGCCGTGTCCGTCTCTTCGTCGAACGAAGCCCGCAGCAGTCCGGCCATCCTGGCCAGGCCCATCGCGTCGTGCGGCCGTCCCTGCCCGACCCCTCGCAGGTAAAGCGAAACCAGACTGTCCGAATCGGATTCGTCCGATGTGGACACAGTGGATCCGCTCTCGGGCACCTCGTCCGACAGGAACTCCGCCAGCTCCTCGACCGTCGGGTAGTTGAGCACGTCGGTCAGCTGGAGGTCGACGCCGGTCGCGGCCGCGAGCCGGTTGCGCAACTCCACGGCGGTGAGCGATTCGAAACCGAGGTCGCGGAAGGTGTCGTCCAGCGGGACCTCACGCCCCCGCGGGTACTTCAGCACCGCGGCGACATGTCCGCGGACCAGCCGGACCAGCCGTTCCCGCCGCTCCTCCGGCGACAGCGCGGCCAGGTCGGTGTCCGGTTCGGCGTGCTCCTCCCCGGCCGTGCCGTCCCCGAACTCGGGCAGGACCGGATCGAGCCAGTACCGGTCGCGCTGGAACCGGTAGGGCGGCAGATCCACCCGGCTCGCCCCGCTGCCCTCGAAAACGACCCGCCAGTCCACCTCGACCCCGGCGACGTGGGCTTCGGCGAGGGCGCGCAGGAAGCGGTCCGGACCGCCTTCGCCACGTTGCAGCGTCCCGAGCACGGAGGCGGTCGCGCCGCTCGCGTCCAGGGTCTCGCGCATCGCGCCGGCGAGCACCGGATGCGGGCTCACCTCCAGCAGCACCCGGTGACCGTCGCGCAGCAGCGCGGTGGTCACCTCGTCGAACCGGACCGTTTCCCGCAGGCCTCGGTACCAGTACCCGGCGTCCAGCGGTTCGCCGTCGAGCCACCGGCCCGTCCGGCCGGAGACGAACGGCAGCACCGGGTCGGCGGGCACCAGCGGCGCCAGTTCGCGCAGGACGGTGTCCCTGATCCGCTCGACATGATCCGAATGCGACGCGTAGTCAACCGGGACGCGACGCGCCCGCACGCCTCGCTCCCCGCACTTTTCGAGCAGCTCCGTCAGCGCGCCCGGGGTACCGGAGACCACTGTGGACAGTGCGCCGTTCACCGCGGCGACGGTGAGCCCGCCCGCTTCGCCGTCGATCAGTTCGGCCGTCGCTTCGGCGCCGAGAGCGACCGAGACCATCCCGCCGGTTCCCGACAGCGCCGTCAGCGCACGGCTGCGCAGCGCGGCCACGCGCATGGCGTCGGAAAGACTCAGGCCACCGGCGATCCAGGCCGCCGGGATCTCGCCCTGCGAGTGACCGGCGACGGCGGACGGCTCCACACCGTGCTGCCGCCAGAGCCGGGCGAGCGAGATCATCACGGCCGCCAGCACGGGCTGGACGACGTCGACGCGATCGAGTGACGGCGCGCCCTCGGCCTGGCGCAGGACGTCGACCAGGGACCAGTCGACGAACGGCGTCAACGCCTTCTCGCACTCGACGATCTGATCGGCGAACACCGGTGAAGCGTCGAGCAGGCCCACCGCCATGCCTTGCCATTGGGCGCCCTGGCCCGGGCAGACGAACACCACACCGGCGTCCGGGATCGCGGTGCCTTCGACCACGAACGGCGACGGTTCCCCAGAGGCGAGCGCCGAAAGGCCGGAGACGAGTTCCTCGCGATCGGCGCCCAGCACTACCGCGCGGTGCCGGTGATGGGTTCGCGTCGTGGCGAGCGAACACGCGACGTCGGCCGGGTCCGCGTCACCGAGTTCGTCGAGCAGCTTCTTCGCCTGGACCGCGACCCCGGCCGCCGTGGCCGCGGAAACCGCCCACGGCAGCAACGGCGGAGGAGCGCCGGCTCCGGCCTCCTCCGGTGACTCGCCCTGTTCGAGAATGAGATGCGCGTTCGTTCCGCTCATCCCGAACGACGAGACCGCGGCGCGGCGGGGACGGCCGGTCTCCGGCCAGGGAACGGTTTCGGTGGTCAGGCCGATCCCACCGCCTTCCCAGTCGACGTGCGGCGTTGGCCGGTCGAGATGCGGCAACGGGGGCACGAGACCGTGACGCATCGCCATGAGCATCTTGAGCACGCCGGCGATCCCGGCGGCGGCCTGGGTGTGCCCGACGTTGGCCTTGGCCGAACCGACGAGCACCGGCTCGGCACGACCCTTCCCGTAGGTGGCCTGCAGCGCCTGTGCCTCGATCGGATCGCCCAGTTTCGTGCCCGTGCCGTGGGCTTCGAGCACGTCGACGTCCTGTGTGGACAGTCCGGCGTCGGCGAGCGCGTCGGTGATCACCCGTTGCTGCGCCCGCCCGCTCGGCGCGGTGAGACCGTTGGAGGCCCCGTCCTGGTTGACCGCCGACCCCTTGAGCACGGCGAGCACCCGGTGCCCGTTGCGCCGCGCGTCGGAGAGCTTCTCCAGGACGACGATCCCGGCGCCTTCCGCCCAGGCGGTGCCGTCCGCGGCGGCGGCGAACGGTTTGCACCGGCCATCGGGTGCGAGGCCGCGCTGCTGGGAGAACTCGATGAACCGGATCGGGCTCGGGATGAGGGTCGCGCCACCGGCGAGCGCGAGGTCGCATTCGCCGTTCCGCAGCGACCGGGCGGCCAGGTGCATCGCCACGAGCGAGGACGAACACGCCGTGTCCAGGGTGATCGCCGGGCCCTCGAAACCGAAGAGATACGACACCCGCCCGGAGGCGACACTGGCCGCGTTGGCGATCGAGACCTGCCCGACCAGATCGACCGGCACCTCCTCCACCCGGGAGGCGTAATCGCCCCCGACCAGCCCGGTGAACACCCCGGTCCGGCTGCCGCGAAGCCGCGCCGGATCGACCCCGGCGGACTCGAGCGCGTGCCAGGAGACCTCCAGCAACAGCCGGTGCTGTGGGTCCATCACCAGCGCTTCCCGCGGCGAGACGCCGAAGAATCCCGCGTCGAACTCCGTCGCCGATTCGATGAACCCACCGTGGCGGACATACGACTTCCCCGGCGCCTCGGGGTCGGGATCGTAGATCTCCGCCAGGTTCCAGCCTCGATCGGCGGGGAACTCCGAGATCAGGTCCCGTCCCTCGGCGAACACCTCCCACAGCTGTTCGACCGATTCGACCCCGCCCGGGAACCGGCAGCCGGCGCCCACGATCACCACCGGGTCGGCCTCGGCGTTTTCAAGGCGGTTCAACCGCTTCTTGGTCTCGTACAGCTCCGCCGTCACCCGCTTGAAGTACTCGACGAGCTTCGGGTCATCGGACATGGCTAGGCCCCCACGGTTTCGTCGTCGTCACTGGCACGGCCGAACTCCCGGTCGACGAAGTCGAACAATTCGTCGACGGAGGCGGACCGCAGCGTGTCCTCCGCGTCGCCGGAACTCTCGCCTTCCAGCTGCGTCAGCAGGGCTCGCACACGCGCGCTCAGCGTCGGGCGCACTTCGGCGTCCTCGTCCAGCTCGGCGACAGTTCGTTCCAAAGCGGTCAGCTGAGCAAGAGCGGGCGAAGGCGCCGGAGCGGCGGGAGCGCCGGAGTCGGCGATTTCCGTGCCGAGGTATCCGGCCAGGGCGTTCGCCGTCGGATGGTCGAAAACGAGCGTCGGCGGCAATCTGAGGCCCGTGGCCGCGGTGAGCCGGTTGCGGAGCTCGACCGAGGTCAGGGAGTCGAAACCCAGTTCGCGGAAGGGGGTTTCGGTGGGCACCTCGTCGCCCGACGCGTAGCCGAGGACGGCCGCCAGGTGACTTCGCACGAGGGACACCAGCTGCCGTTCGCGCTGGGCCTCCGGCAGCGAACCCAACCTCCGGATGAGCGCGTCGGGTGCCTCGGTGGGCGTGTCCTGGCGGCGACCGGCCGCCACCCGCCGGGCGGAGCCGCGGACGACGTCCCGCAGCAACGGCGGGATGCCGTCGCCCAGCCCGGAAATCGTGCCGAGGTCGAGCCCGAGCGGCGCGAGCAGCGCCCGATCCGACTCCTGCGCCGCGTCCCAGAGCGCGAGGCCCTGCTTCGCGGTCAGCCCGCGGACACCGGTTCGCCCCATCCGGGCCCAGTCCGCCGCGCTGAGCCCGCCCGCCATCCCACCGCGTTCGGCGGAATCGTCGCCCGGCGCCCAGAGCCCCCAGGCGAGCGAGGTGCCGGGGAGTCCGGTGTCCCGCCGCCAGTTCATCAGCGCGTCGGCGAAGGAGTTCGCGGCGGCGTAGGCGCCCTGACCCGCGGCCCCGAAGATGCCGGCCGCGGAGGAGAAGCAGACGAAAGCGGCGAGGTCGAGGTCCTTGGTGAGTTCGTGCAGATGCCAGGTCCCGTCGAGTTTCGGCCGGAGGGTGGCGTCGAGCTGCTCGCCGGTCAGCGCGGCGACGACGCCGTCCGCGAGCACCCCGGCCGCGTGCACGACCGCGGTGAGCGGGTGTTCCGGCGGCACGGCGGCCAGCGCGGCTTCGACGTCGCCCCGGTCGGCGACGTCACCCTTGACCACCGTGACCTCGGCACCGAGGCCGGACAGCTTCGCGATCAACTCTCCGACGCCGGGTGTGCCGTCGCCGCGGCGGCTGAGCAGCGTCAGGTGCCGCGCGCCCCGGCGTGCGAGGTGCTCGGCGATCAGGCCGCCGAGCCAGCCCGTGCCGCCGGTGATCAGGATCGTGCCGTCGGGTTCGGGTTTGCGCGGCACGGTGAGGACCACCTTGCCGACGTGCTTCGCCTGGCTGACGTGCCTGAGCGCCTCTCCCGCGCGCCGGAGGTCGTAAGCGCGGCGCGGCGGCAGGGTGAGCACGCCGCGGCCGAACAACGCGGAGACCTCGTCCAGCATCTCCCGGACCCGGTCTTCGCCCGCGGAGGCGACCAGGTCGTAGGAGTGGTAGCGGACGCCGGGATGGGCAGCGGCCACCGCTTCGGGATCGCGGACGTCGGCCTTCCCGATCTCCAGGAACCGTCCTCCCGGAGCGAGCAGGCGCAACGACGCCTCCAGGAACTCACCGGTCAGCGAATTCAGCACCACGTCGACGCCCCGGCCGCCGGTCGTCTCCCGGAACCGGGTTTCGAACTCGACCGTCCGCGAGGAAGCGATATGCGCGTCGTCCAGCCCGAGCCCCCGCAGCGTGTCCCATTTGCCTTCACTGGCCGTGGCGAACACCTCCGCCCCGAGATGCTTCGCGAGCTGGATCGCCGCGATGCCGACACCGCCCGCGCCCGAATGGATCAGCACGGACTCGCCTCGCCGGAGCCCGGCGAGATCGGTGAGGCCGTAGTACGCGGTGAGGAACGTGATCGGCACGGAAGCCGCGGCTTCGTACGACCAGTCCTGGAGAATCGGCGCGATCAGCCGGTGATCGGTGACCGCCACCGGCCCCATCGCGCCGGTGAACACGCCGAACACGGGGTCGCCGGGGCTGAGATCGGATACGCCGTCGCCTGTTTCCAGGACCACCCCGGCGGCTTCCGCTCCCGGTACCGCTTTCCCGGGATACATGCCGAGGGCGACCAGGACGTCGCGGAAGTTGACCCCCGCGGCCCGGATCCCGACCCGGACGTCCAGCGGCCCGAGCGGTCCGAGCACCTCCGGACAAGGCAGGAGCGCCAGGTTGTCCAGCGTGCCGTGCCCGGTGCTGTCGAGGCGCCATGCCGGTTCCGCCGGGACCGGCAGGAGCCCGTCCGCCGCGACCGGATGCAGCCGCGGGATCAGGGCCGTCCCGGCCCGCACGGCGATCTGCGCTTCGCCGGTCGCGAGCGCGACAGTGATCGCGTCGTCGACCGGTCCGTCGGTGTCCAGCAGCACGATCCGGCCTGGATGCTCCGCTTGGGCCGACCGCGCGACGCCCCAGATCCCGGCGATCGTCAGATCGATCCGGTCCCCGGCCACCGCGGCGACGGCCCCTCGGGTGGAAAGCACCAGTTTCGCGTCGGCGAACCGCTCCTCGGCGAGCCAGGCGCGCAGCACTTCGGTCACCTCCGTCAGCGCCTCCCTGGCCGACGGCACCACCAAACCGTCCTTTGTGGACAGCGGGACGACCACGGTCTCCGGGACCGGACCGCCCGCGGCGATCAGCGCGGCGAGCCCGGCGGATCCCGAATCGAGCAGGACATGCCCGCCGGCACCCGCCGCGGCCTGCCCGCTCGCGGGCACCCAGTCCAGCCCGTACAGGGAGTCGTCCACATCCGGCGCGCCGAGAGCCGACCGCTCGGCGACCGGCCGCCACGCGAGGTTCTCGATCGTGGCCACCGGCGCGCCCGCGCCGTCGGCGAGGGTCAGTGCCACATGCCCGTCGGCGCCGGTGACCCGCACCCGCAGCATCGACGCCCCCGCCGCGTGCAGGGTCAGCCCGGACCAGGCGAACGGCATGCTGCCGGAGCCCTGGTTGATCGAATCCAGGAACGGGCCGAGCCCGACGGCCTGGAGCGCGGCGTCGAGCAGGGCCGGATGCAGGCCGTACCCGTCGGTCAGCGACCGGTCCCCGGGCAGTTCGATCTCCGCGAACAGCTCCGCGTCCCCGCGCAGCCAGACTTTCCGCAGACCGCGGAACACCCCTTCGTACCCGAACGCCAGCACGACCTCCGGGTCGTCGTAATAGCCGCCATCGAAAGGAATCGGCTCCGCACCCGCGGGAGGCCATTCGGTCAGCCCGTCGCCGGCGGGCGCGGTGCGGGCCCCCACCAGCCCGGCGGCATGGGAACGCCAGCCCCCGACATCGGCGCCATCAGGCCGGGAAAACACCCGGACCGGACGGCTGCCGGAGTCCAGCGGTTCACCGACCAGCACCTGGATCCGCACCCCGCCCTCGTCCGGCAGGGTCAGCGGGGTCTCCATCGTGAGCTCTTCGATCACGTCGCAGCCGACCTGTTCGCCGGCGGACAGCGCGAGTTCCACGAACGCCGTGCCCGGCAGGATCACGGTGTCGTGGGCGCGGTGGCCTGCCAGCCAGGGCTGTGCCCGCAACGAGATCCGGCCGGTGAGCACGACACCGCCGCCGTCGGCGAGGGTCAGCGCGGCACCCAGCAGCGGATGCCCCGACGGGAGCAGACCCGCCGCCTGGACGTCGGCGGTGTCCGCGTCCGGCGCGATCCAGTAGTGCTCGCGCTGGAAGGCGTAGGTCGGCAGTTCGACGGGCGAGGACGCGACGGGAGCGAGGACCGCCGCCCAATCCACCGGCACCCCTCGGGCATGCAGCGCGCCTACCGCCCGCAGGACGGCTTCGGCCTCGTCACGGTCGGTGCGCACGGCCGGGACGGCGACCATTCCGGGTTCACCGACGGCGGGCACCATCGCGGAGAGGACCGCGGCCGGGCCGAGCTCCAGCAGGGTGGTGATCTTCGCTTCCCGCAGGGTGGCCAGGCCGTCGTGGAACCGGACGGCCGCCCTCGCGTGCTCGACCCAGTACCGGGGAGACGCCAACAGCTCCGCCGTCGCCGGTTCCCCGGTCACGTCGGACACGATCGGGATGGACGGCGGATGGTAGGTGAGTTCGCCGAGCAGGGCTTCGAATTCGGCGAGCATCGGCTCCATCCGCGGAGAATGGAAGGCGTGGCTGACGCGGAGCCGCTTGGTCCGGCGCCCACGGCCTTCCCAAAGCCGTTCGAGACCGGCCAGCGCGTCCTCGTCCCCGGACAGCACCACGGACTCCGCGGTGTTGATCGCCGCGATCGAGACCCGGTCCTCCAGGCCGGCCAGATCGGGCAGTACCTCCGCTTCGGTCGCGTCCACCGAGACCATCGCCCCGCCCTCGGGCAACGCCTGCATCAGGCGTCCCCTGGCGGCGATCACCCGGCAGGCATCGGGCAGGGACCAGACGCCGGCGACGTGCGCGGCGGCGATCTCGCCGACCGAATGCCCGAGCAGCTGATCCGGGCGCACCCCCCACGACTCGACGAGCCGGAACAGGGCGATTTCGAAGGCGAACAACGCGGGCTGGGTGAATTCGGTGCGGTACAGCGGTTCCGCTTCCGCCGAGCCGGTTTCGGCGAACATGATCTCGCGCAGCGGCCGGGGCAGGTGCTTGTCGAGTTCGGCGCAGACGGCGTCGAGCGCGGCGGCGAACACGGGGTACTCGGCCGCGAGCCGGTGTCCCATCCCCGGCCGCTGCGCCCCTTGCCCGGTGAACAAGAAGGCGAGTGAACCGTTGCCGGTCACGTCTTCGACGATGGCGCCGTTCGTGGTGCCGTCCGCGTAGGCCTTCAGCGCGACGGCGAAGTCTTCGGCGGTCCTGCCGAACGCCACCGCCCGGTGCCGGAAGCCGACCCTCGTGCTGGTCAGCGCGCCCGCGATGTCGGCGGGAGCGTGGTCTTCGGCGAAGGATGCCAACCGGGCCGCCTGACCACGCAGCGCCGCCCCGGACTTGGCGGAGATCACCCACGGCAGCACCGGAAGCGACCCGGTCGCCGCCACCGGGGAGACTTCCCGGGCAGGCGCCTCCTCGATCAGCAGATGGGCGTTGGTCCCACTGATGCCGAAGGAGGACACACCACCTCGCCGCGGTGTCGTCGTTTCCGGCCACGGCACCGGTTCGGTGAGCAGTTCGACCGCACCCTTCGTCCAGTCCACTTTGGACGAGGGGGCGTCGACGTGCAGGGTCTTGGGCAGTTCACCGTGCCGCATGGCCATGATCAGCTTGATCGCGCCTGCGACCCCCGCCGCGCCCTGGGTGTGCCCGATGTTCGACTTCAGCGAACCGAGCCGCAGCGGACGCTCCGGCGACCGGTCCTTGCCGTAGGTCGCGATCAGCGCGTTCGCCTCGATCGGATCGCCGAGGGTGGTGCCGGTGCCATGCGCGTCCACCACGTCGACGTCCTGTGTGGACAGTCCGGCGTCGGCGAGCGCGGCCCGGATCACCCGCTGCTGCGCGGGCCCGCTCGGCGCGGAGAGACCATTGCTCGTCCCGTCCTGGTTCACCGCGGAACCCCGCAGCAGCGCCAGCACCGGATGCCCGGCGCGACGCGCGTCGGACAGTCGTTCGAGCAGGAGGAGACCGGCGCCCTCGGCCCAGATCGCCCCGTCCGCGCCGTCGGCGAAGGATTTGCACCTGGCGTCGATCGAGGTCACGCCCTGGCCGCAGAACTCGGTGAAGGTGTCCGGCGTGGCCATCACGGTGATCCCGCCGGCCAGCGCCATCCCGCACGCGCCCTCGCGCAGCGCGCGAATGGCTTCGTGGATCGCCACCAGCGAAGAGGAACAGGCGGTGTCGACGGTCACCGCCGGCCCTTCCAACCCGAAGCAGTAGGAGATCCGCCCCGAGATGACACTCGAACTGTTCCCGGTGATGCCGTGCGGCGAGTACTCCTTCGAGCCCTTCCACACCAGCTCGTAGTCGTTCCCGGTGGAGCCGACGTAGACTCCGGTCCGGCTGCCGCGCAGTTCGTCCGGATCGATCCCGGCGGACTCCAGCGTCGCCCACGCGACCTCCAGCAGCACTCGCTGCTGAGGGTCCATCACGAGCGCTTCCCGAGGGGAGATGCCGAAGAAGCCGGCGTCGAAAAGCGCGGCGTCGTGCAGGAAACCGCCCTCGCGGACGTAGGAACGACCGGATCTTCCCGCGTCCGGGTCCGGGTCGTAGAGCTCGTCGAGATCCCAGTGCCGGTCGTCCGGGAACGGCGTGATCGCGTCGCCCCCGTCGCGGACCAGGTCCCACAGCCCGGCCGGGGAGTCGATGCCGCCGGGAAGGCGGCAGCCCATCCCCACGACGGCGATGGGCTCGTGCGCACGGCCCTCCACCTCGCGAAGCCTGTCCTGGGTACGCCGCAGTTCGGCCGTGACCTTCTTCAGGTACTGGCGGGTCTTGTCCTCTGTAGACATCAAAGCTCCAGTTTCGGTGTTGTCGCCGGAGGGCTCAGCGCGAGACGCGGACGGTCATCTTCCGCAGGCCGCGGACGACCACGTGGCGGCGGTATTCCAGCGAACCCTCGTCGACCTCGAAATCGGTGAAGCGTTCGGCGACGGCGCGGAAGGAGAGTTCGGCTTCGAGCTTGGTGAGACTGGAGCCGATGCAGAAATGCGGGCCCGCGCCGAAGGCCAGTTGCATGCGCTTGGTGGTGCGCGAGATCAGGAACCGGTCCGCCTCGGGGAATTCGGCTTCGTCCCGGTTGGCGGCGGCGAGCAGAAGGATCACCACGGTCCCGGCGTCGACGTCGAGCCCGGCGACCGTGGTCGGGCTCAGCGCGACCCTGGCGGTCAACTGGACGGGGGCGTCGTAGCGGAGCACCTCGTCGGCCATCGGCGCGGCCAGCGCCGGGTCGGCCCGCAGCAGTGCCAGCTGGTCGCGATTGCGGTGCAGGGCGAGGATCCCGTTCGAGATGAGGTTCGTGACCGACTCGTGCGCGGCGGCGAACAACGTGACGAGCACGTTCGTCACCTCGTGCCGGGCGAGGGTCTGCCCGCGGTCCTCCGTCCGGATGAGACTGGACACGAGGTCGTCGCCAGGGTCGCGGCGGCGTTTGAAGATCAGGTCGGCGAAATAGGCGTGCATCGACGCGCACGTGCGGTCGACCACGGCCAGTTCCTCCGGCGAAAGCAGGCCCAGCCGCCGGAACCCGGCGACCAGCGTGGGAAGCTCGGTCGCGAGCGCGAGGTCGTCCGACCACTCCTTGAGAACGTCCACATCGGACATCGGGACGTCGAGGAGCTCGCAGATGATCCTGATGGACAGCAGATTGGCGAAATCGCCGACCGCGTCGAATTCGGTCGCGTCGGCGATTTCCGAAAACAGTTCGTCGACGATGTTCTCGATCCACGGGCGGTAGCGCGCGGTGATCCTCGGCGTGAAGGCCTTCGAGATCAGCCGTCGCTGCCTGCCGTGGTCGCCACCGTCCATGAAGAAGATCGAGTCGAGAACCTGTTTCGCGCCGCTGTTCGGCACCAGGCCACGCAGGCCGGGCGAGTCCAAGGTGTCGTTGCCCATCGCGGGATTCCGCATCACGTCGAGACAACTCGCGTAGTCGCCGACGACCACCGTGCCGTCCGGCGTCACGAGCGGGCTCGCGGCCCGCAGCCTGGCCAGGGTCGGATGCGGATCGATCCGCATCGCCGGGTCCAGCAGCACGTGGAGCGGATTCCCCGGTTCCGCCACCCGTTCGCGTTCGTCGATCGAAGTCGTTCCGACGTCGGTCATTCTCAGCGCCCCCGGAGGTCGAGTCGATGGACGCCACTCTGCCCGCCGCGCCACCGGGGGCGCACCTCCGTCTTTGCTCCGCTGCCAGGCTCATGACCAGGTAATACCTCAGTTCTTCCGATGTGCCGGATGCGCCCGGAGAACTGGCTCGCGCTTCGGCGGCGGACGTAGTTTCGGAGCCATGTCCGCATATTCTGGTGGGGAAGTTTTCACGCGGTCCGGATCGGTCGCGATCGTCGGCATGGCCTGCCGGGTCGCGGGAGCGGTGGACGTTTCCGAGTTCTGGGACGTCCTGCGCGCGGCGAAGGACATGGTCACCGAGGTTCCCGGCGACCGCTGGGATTCCGGCGGTGCCGCCGCTTCGCGACATGGCTCGTTCATGGCGGACGTCGAGGAGTTCGACGCGGCGTTCTTCGGGGTGTCACCGCGCGAAGCGGCGGTGCTCGACCCGCAGCAGCGGCTCGCGCTCGAACTCGCCTGGGCGGCGATGGAAGACGCCCGCCTGGTCCCCGCCACGCTGCGCGGCCAGGACTGCGGCATGTTCCTCGGCGCGATGCGGGACGACTACGCGCGGCTGGCCCAGGAACTCGACGTGGCCACCCAGCACAGTTTCACCGGCCTCCAGCGCGGGCTGATCGCCAACCGGGTGTCCTACTTCGCCGGCCTGCGCGGTCCGAGTATCACCGTCGACAGTGGACAGTCCTCGTCCCTGGTCGCCGTGCACCTGGCCACGCGGAGCCTGCTCTCCGGCGAATCCACCATCGCGCTGGCGGGCGGGGTGAACCTGAACCTGGTCCCGGCGAGCGCGCGGGAGGCCGAGAAGTTCGGCGGCCTGTCCGCGAGCGGCCGCTGCCGCACCTTCGACGCGGCCGCGGACGGCTTCGTGCGGGGCGAAGGCGGCGGCATCGTCGTGCTCAAACCGCTGGACGCCGCGATCGCCGACGGCGACCGGATCTACGCGGTGATCGCCGGCAGCGCGGTCAACAACGACGGCGGCGGCGCCGGCCTCACCGTGCCCGACCGGGCAGCCCAGGAACAGGTACTGGCCCAGGCCCTCGAAAGCACCGGTCTCGCCCCGGACGACGTCGGCTACGTCGAACTGCACGGGACCGGGACCAAGGTCGGCGACCCGATCGAGGCCGCGGCACTGGGTGCCGTATACGGCCGTCACCGGTCGGCGCCGTTGCCCGTGGGGTCGGTGAAGACGAACCTCGGGCACCTCGAAGCCGCGGCGGGCGTGCTCGGGCTGATCAAGGCCACCCTCGCCGTCCACCACGGGGAAATCCCGCCCAGCCTGCACTTCCGCGAGCCGAATCCGCGGATTCCGCTGGAAGACTTGAAGTTGCGCGTCTGTACCGAAGCGACCGCCTGGGACGACGGCGAACGTGCCGCCGGTGTCACCTCGCTCGGGATGGGCGGCACGAACTGTCACGTCGTGCTCAGCGCGGCTCCGGAGACGGCGCCGCGCACCACCGTTACCGCTCCGCCGTCCGCGGCTTGCGTGGTTTCCGGCCGGACGCCGTCCGCGCTGCGCGCACAGGTCGCCAGGCTGAAGGCCCATCTCCTCACGCGCCCGGACCAGGACTTCGCGGAGATCGCCTGGTCGCTGGCCACCACGCGGACCGCCTTCGAGTACCGGGCCGCCGTCGTCGCGGGCGATCGGGCGGAGCTGCTGGCCGCGCTGGACGAGGTGGACACCGAGGTGCCGGAAGCCGATCCCGGCTGGTCCGCGGAGCTGCGGTTCGGCTCGGCGCCCGTCGACTTCGGCGATTCACCCGACGTGTTCCCGGCGTTCGCCACGGCGTTCGACGAAGCTCTCGCGCTCTTCGGCGACCGGAGCGGGGACCCGGCGGCCCGGACCTTCGCTTCCCAGGTCGCGACCCACCGGCTGCTGACCGCCTCGGGGATCGAGCCGGAATCCGTTTCCGGCGAGGGGATCGGCGGGTTCGCGGCGGCGTATGTCACCCGGACGATCCCGGCGGACGAGGTGGCCGAAGCGGTTCTCACCGCGCCTGAACGCGCGGGCGAACCCGTCGTGCTCCTTTCCTCAGGCGGGCGGGAAATCCCGCTCGGGCCTGGCGCCAGGGCCTTCCTCGCCGCGGTGGCTTCCGCGTACGTCGAAGGCGCTTCCGTGGACTGGACCGCGCTGTTCCCCGGCGGACGACCGGCGACCGTGGACCTTCCCGGTTACGCCTTCCAGCGCGAACGCCACTGGCTCGACACGCTCCCCTCCGCCGATGCGGCGTCCACAGTGGACATCGAGCACACGATCGCCGGGGCCGTGCTCGGCCACGCGGCGGCGGTGCTCGGACTCGACGACGGGGAAGGCACTTCCCCCGGCCGTCTGTTCACCGAGCTGGGCTTCGACTCGATCATGGGCGCGGAACTGGCCAGGCGGCTCACCGAGGCGCTGGGCGTGACCGTGCCCGAGACGGTGATCTTCGACCACCCCACCCCCGAAGAACTGATCCGCCACCTGGGTTCGCTGCTGTCCGGCGAGGAACAGGAGCGCCGTCCCCCCGCGACGGTGTCCGAGCCCGCCGAGGCCCACGAGCCGATCGCCATCATCGGCATGGCCTGCGCCTTCCCCGGCGGGGTGACCGATCCGGAAGGGCTCTGGCGGCTGGCGGCCGAAGGCACCGACGCGATCGGTGAACTCCCCCGCGACCGCGGCTGGGACGTCGACTCGCTCTACGACCCGGATCCGGGCAGGCAGGGGCACTCCGTCACCCGCAACGGCGGTTTCCTCTACGACGCGGCCGAATTCGACGCGGGGTTCTTCGGCATCTCACCGCGGGAGGCGCTGACCACCGACCCGCAGCAGCGCCTGCTGCTGTCCGCCGCCTGGGAAGCGTTCGAGGACGCCGGCATCGTTCCGGCGAGCCTGCGCGGCAGCCGTACCGCGGTGTTCGCCGGTGTCATGCATCACGACTACGCGCCGCGCGTGCACACCGTGCCGGACGGACTCGAAGGGCACCTGATCACCGGGAACACCTCCAGCGTGGTCTCCGGGCGACTGTCCTATGTGTTCGGTCTGCACGGCCCTTCGGTGACGGTGGACACGGCCTGCTCCTCGTCGCTCACCGCGCTCCATCTCGCGGCGCGATCACTACGCTCGGGGGACAGCGATCTGGCGCTCGCCGGCGGTGTCACCGTGATGGCGACCCCGGAGATGTTCGTCGAGTTCTCCCGCCTGCGGGGCCTCGCCCCGGACGGCCGCTGCAAGTCCTTCTCCACGTCGGCGGACGGCACCGCGTGGGCGGAAGGCGTCGGTGTGCTCGTGGTCGAGCGGCTCTCCGACGCACGACGGAACGGACACCGCGTACTCGCCCTGCTGCGGGGCTCGGCGGTCAACTCCGACGGCGCTTCGAACGGGCTCTCCGCGCCGAGCGGCCCGGCGCAGGAGCGGGTGATCCTGGACGCGCTCGCCGACGCGGGTCTTCGTGCCTCGGACGTGGACGCCGTCGAGGCGCACGGCACGGGCACCACCCTCGGCGACCCGATCGAGGCACAGGCGCTGCTCGCCACCTACGGCCAGGCACGCCCGGCGGGCCGTCCGCTGCTGCTCGGTTCGCTCAAGTCGAACCTCGGCCACGCCCAGGCCGCGGCCGGCGTCGGCGGCGTGATCAAGATGGTCCAGGCGATGCGGCACGGAATACTGCCGAAACTGCTGCACCTGGACGAGCCGACCCGGCACGTGGACTGGTCGGCGGGCCGGGTCGAACTGCTCGCGGAGCACACGCCGTGGCCGGACACCGGCCGCAAGCGCCGTGCCGCGGTGTCGTCGTTCGGGATCAGCGGGACCAACGCCCACGTAGTACTCGAAGAGGCCCCGGACGAGCCCGGAACGGCCGCGCGGACCGCTCCGGTGGTACCGCTGATGCTTTCGGCGACCGGCGAAGAAGCGCTGAAGGACCAAGCGGGACGGCTTCGCGACCGCCTCGAAGCCGACCCCGCGCTCGACGTCTACGACGCCGGTTTCACCTTGGCGGGCGCGAGGACCCGTTTCGCTCATCGGGCGGCCGTGGTGGGAAGCGATCGCGAGGAACTCCTCCGCGGTCTCACCGCGCTCGCCGCCGGGGAGTCGGCGGCGGAGGTCCTCACCGGTGCGGACAAGGCCGATCCGCGGCCGGTGTTCGTGTTCCCCGGCCAGGGCAGCCAATGGGTCGGGATGGCCAAGGAACTGCTGGACACCAGCCCGGTGTTCGCCGAACGCATGGCGGACTGCGGACGGGCGCTCGAACCACACGTGGACTGGCTCCTGCCGGAGGCGCTGGCCGACAAGGCCGCGCTGGACCGGGTCGACGTCGTCCAGCCGGTGCTGTGGGCGGTGATGGTCTCGATCGCCGCGCTGTGGGAGTCGCACGGGGTGCGGCCCGCCGCCGTCGTCGGCCATTCGCAAGGCGAGATCGCGGCGGCGACCGCGGCGGGCGCATTGTCCCTTGAGGACGGCGCGCGAGTGGTCGCGTTGCGCAGCAAGGCGATCCGGGCGATCTCCGGCCGCGGCGGGATGCTTTCGGTGGCACTGCCGCGGGCGGAGGCCGGGCGGAGGATCGAGCGCTGGGACGGCCGGGTGTCGATCGCGGCGGCGAACGGGCCGTCGGCGACGGTGCTCTCGGGCGATCCGGCCGCGCTGGACGAATTGGCCGCGGAACTCGGCGAAGCGGGCGTCCGGGTCAGGCGGCTTCCGGTCGACTACGCGTCCCATTCCGCCCATGTCGAGGAACTCCACGCTCCGCTGCTCGAACTGCTCGCGGAACTGGCTCCGCGATCGAGCGACGTACCGTTCCACTCGACGCTGACCGGCGGCCTGATCGACACCGCCGTCCTGGACGCGGGGTACTGGTACCGGAACCTCCGGAACCCGGTCGAGTTCGACCGGGTGATCCGGGCGCTGGCGGACGAAGGACACGCGCTGTTCGTCGAATGCAGCCCGCATCCCGTGCTCACCGTGGGACTCCAGGAAATCCTGGACGAGTCCGCGCGGGAGGGTGTCGCGCTGGGTTCCTTGAGGCGGGGCGAAGGCGGCCTCCCCCGCTTCCGGCGCTCGCTCGCCGAAGCGGCGGTGCACGGCGCCGAAGTCGAGTGGGACACCGTCTTCCCCGGGGGCAGGCTCGTGTCGTTGCCCGCCTATGCCTTCCAGACGGAGCGTTTCTGGCTCACGCCCTCCACAGGGGCCGCCGGGTCGGCGTCGCTGGGTCTGCGGGACGCGGGCCATCCCCTGCTCGGCGCCATGGTGACCCTCGCGGACGGCGACGGATCGCTGTGGACCGGCAGGCTTTCGCTGTCGGCCCATCCTTGGCTGGCCGACCACGCCGTGAACGGCACGGTTCTCCTGCCCGGAGCGGCCTTCGTGGAGCTGGCTTTGCACGCCGGTGACCGGATCGGCTGCCGCCGGGTGGACGAGCTGGCCTTGGAGAGCCCGCTGATCATCCCGGCCGACGGCGCCGTCGAAATCCAGCTCGCGGTCACCGCGGGCGAACCAGGACGACGAAGCTTCACCGTCCACTCGCGGCCCGCGGATTCCGACGGCGAATCGGGCTGGGTCCGCCACGCCACCGGGTCCCTAGCCACTCCCACCGCACCCGCGCGGGATCCGCGAGAGTGGCCGCCGCCGGGAGCGGAACCCGTCGACCTCGACGGCTCCTACGCGCGCCTCGCCGACATCGGTTACGAATACGGTCCCGCTTTCCAGGGACTTCGCGCCTTGTGGCGGCTCGGCGAGGAGCTGTACGCGGAGGTCGCGCTGCCGGGCGAATCGACTGAAGGATTCGGCATCCACCCCGCGCTGCTCGACGCTTCCCTGCACGCGATCCTCGCCGGCCGGACGGGCGACGACACCGTCCGGCTTCCCTTCGCCTGGACGTCGGTCGATCTTCACGCCACCGGCTCGACCTTCCTCCGGGTGCACGTCACCCCGGCTGGAGACGACGCGGTCACCCTGACCCTGTCCGACGGGGCGGGCGATCCCGTCGCGACGATCGGATCGCTCACCCTCCGGCAGGTCGACCTCGCCAAGCTCGCCGGGCCGCGGGTGAATCGCACCCTGCTGCGGGTGGACTGGATCCCGGCTCCGGAGGCACAGGCGGAGGCCCCCTCTTTCGCCGTCTTCGACGATCTGGCCGCGCTGCGCGCTTCACTCGCCGACGGCGGGGCACTGCCCGATCTCGTCGGTGTCCATTGTGGACCCGAAGACTCCTCGGTGGATCCGCGCGCCGTCACGATCGAGGCATTGGACCTGGTGCGGGACTGGATCACCGACGAGGCCTTCAGCGACGCGAAGCTCCTCGTGCTCACCCGGCGGGCGATCGCCACCACCGCGGACGACCCGCCGGAAACCACCGGTTCGCCGGTGTGGGGACTGGTCCGCGCCGCACAGTCGGAAGCACCGGATCGCGTGCTGATCGCCGACCTCGACCACGACAGCACCCCGGAACAGGCGCTCGCCGCGGGAGAACCGCAGTCGGCGGTCCGCGGCGGCCGGGTGCTCGTGCCCCGGCTCGTCAGGGCGACCGAACCCACCGAGCAGCGGGAAAGGCCGTTCGATCCCGACGGGACGGTGCTCGTCACCGGCGGCGTCGGCAGCCTCGGCAGGCTGATCGCCCGGCATCTCGTCGCCGAACACGG
This sequence comes from Amycolatopsis roodepoortensis, assembly GCF_024628825.1. Lineage (NCBI taxonomy): Bacteria > Bacillati > Actinomycetota > Actinomycetes > Pseudonocardiales > Pseudonocardiaceae > Amycolatopsis > Amycolatopsis roodepoortensis. The sequence continues at coordinate 6,304,339 of NZ_CP102415.1, read as the reverse complement.
GGTACGTCACCTGCTGCTCACCGGCCGCCGCGGCCTGGACACCGAAGGCGCCGCGGAACTGGTCGCCGAGCTGACCCGGTCGGGTGCGCGGGTGACGGTGACCGCCTGCGACGTCGCCGACCGCGACCGGCTGGCCGGGGTGCTCGGCGCCGTCCCCGCCGAACACCCGCTGACCGCGATCGTCCACGCCGCCGGCGTACTGGACGACGGAACGGTCGAATCGCTCACCGAGTCCAATGTGGACACCGTATTCCGGCCGAAGGTCGACGGCGCGCGGAATCTGCACGAGCTCACCGAGGGGCTGGACCTCGCCGCGTTCGTGCTGTTCTCCTCGATCGCGGGCATCATCGGCAACGCCGGCCAGGCGAACTACGCGGCGGCGAACAGCTACCTCGACGCCCTCGCCCACCGTCGCCGCGCGCTCGGCCTGCCCGCGACGTCGCTCGCCTGGGGGCTGTGGGCGCTCGACACGGGGATGACCGGGCATCTGTCCGAGACCGACGTCGCCCGGATGGCCCGCCGCGGCCTGCTTCCGCTGTCCACCGACCAGGGGCTCGCGGCGTTCGACGCCGCGCTCACCGGCGGCCCCGCCCTGCTGGTCCCCGCGCGCCTCGACGTCACCGCCCTGCGCGACCAGCGTTCGCCGCTGTTCTCCGCACTTGCCGCGCCCTCTCGGCGCGTGGCGGCCGCCACCCGGGAAACGGGCGCGGCCGGGCCCTCGTTGCCGCCGGAGCGGGACGACAAGGCGATGAACGAACTCGTCCGCCGTACCGTCGCGGCGGTACTCGGCCACACCACGAAGGACTCGGTGGTGAGCGACCGGGCGTTCCAGGACCTCGGTTTCGACTCCCTCACCGGCCTCGAACTGCGTAACAGGCTCGGGGAGGCGGTCGGGCTGCGGCTGCCCGCGACCCTGGTCTTCGACCATCCGACCCCCGGCGCGCTGGCCGAGTACCTCGCGGGCAGGTTCTGGGGCGAGGGCGCACCGCGAGCCGCCGAGAGCACTCCCGCGCCGGTCCGCGCCGTCGACGACGACCCCATCGTGATCGTCGGCGCGGGCTGCCGGTACCCGGGCGGGGTGGAATCCGCGAAGGACCTGTGGGAGGTGTTCGCCCAGGGCCGCGACGTGATTTCGGAGTTCCCCGCCGACCGGGGCTGGGATCTGGGCGGGATCTACGACCCGGATCCCGAGACACCGGGCAAGTCCTACGTCCGGCACGGCGGATTCCTCACCACGGCGACGGAATTCGACGCGGAGTTCTTCGGGCTGTCGCCGCGTGAGGCGCTCGTGATGGATCCTCAGCACCGGTTGCTCCTCGAGGTCTCCTGGCACGCGCTGGAATCGGCGGGGATCGATCCGGCCGCGCTGCGCGGCAGCCGGACCGGTGTCTTCACCGGCATCATGGGCGGGGACTACGCGCTCCCGCTCGCCGAGCTGCCGGAAGACCTCGTCGGCCAGGTGTCGGTGGCCAACGCCGGCAGTGTCGCCTCCGGCCGGGTGTCGTACGTGTTCGGCTTCGAGGGGCCGGCGATCACCCTGGACACGGCGTGTTCGTCCTCGCTGGTGGCGATGCACCTGGCCGCCCAGTCCCTGCGTAACGGGGAGAGCGAACTCGCCCTCGCCGGTGGCGCCACGGTGATGGCCACCCCGAAGCTGTTCGTGGAGTTCTCCGAGCAACGCGGCCTCGCCCCGGACGGGCGGTGCAAGCCTTTCTCCGCCGACGCCGACGGCACCGCCTGGGCCGAGGGCGCCGGGATCGTCGTCCTGGAGAAGCTGTCGGACGCCCGGCGCAACGGCCACCCCGTCCTGGCGATCCTCAAGGGCTCCGCGATCAACTCCGACGGCGCGTCCAACGGGCTCACCGCGCCGAGCGGGCGGGCACAGCAGCGCGTCATCACCGGCGCCCTCGCCGACGCCGGACTGTCCACACAGGACATAGACGTGGTCGAAGCGCACGGCACCGGGACAACCCTCGGCGACCCCATCGAGGCGGGAGCGCTGCAAGCCACCTACGGGCAGGACAGGCGTTCCCCGTTGCTCGTCGGTTCCGCGAAGGCCAACCTCGGCCACGCCCAGGCCGCCGCGGGAATCGCGGGCGTCCTCAAGATGATCGAGGCGATGCGCCACGGCACCCTGCCCGGGCTGCTCCACGACCGGCCCAGCACCCACCTCGACTGGAACGACGGCGGAATCGCGCTGATCACCGAACCGACGCCCTGGCCGGAGACGGACCGGCCGCGCCGCGCCGCCGTGTCCGCGTTCGGGATCAGCGGCACCAACGCGCACGTCATCCTGGAACAGCCCGAGCCGGAAGCCGCCGAACCCGCCCCTGTGCAAAGGGGGCCGCTGGTCCCCTGGCTCCTCTCCGCGGCCTCGCCCGGCGCGCTGACGGAACAGGCGCGGCGGCTGGCGCGGCACGTCACGCCCGGCGGCGACGCGCTCGACCTGGCCCGATCCCTGGCCACGACGCGGACCCGGCACCGTTACCGCGCGGCGGTGCTCGGCCGTGAAACCGCCGATCTGGTGACCGCGCTGACCGGTGCCGGACCGGCGGCCGTCCTGTTCACCGGCGAGGTCGCCGACGGGCCGGTCGCGCTGGTCTTCCCCGGTCAGGGCAGTCAGTACCCGGGTATGGCGAGCCGGCTGCGCGAGGACCTGCCCGGCTTCGCGGAGGCTTTCGACGAGGTCTGCGCGGAACTGGACCCGCACCTGGAACGCCCGCTCGCGGACATCGTGTTCGCCGCGCCGGGCACCCCGGAGGCGGCGCTGCTGGATCGCACCGACTTCACCCAGCCCGCCGTCTTCGCCGTCGAAGTGGCCGTGTTCCGGGTGCTGACCGGATTCGGGGTACGGCCGGGGCTGCTCGCCGGGCATTCGGTCGGCGAGGTCGCCGCCGCGTACGCCGCGGGGGTGTTCTCGCTTCCGGACGCCGCCGCGCTGGTGGCCGCCCGAGGGCGGCTGATGCAAGCCCTGCCGGGCGGTGCGATGGCCGCCTTGCGCACGACCGAGCACGAGCTGGAGGACCTGCTCGCGAACCACCCTGGCCGGGTCGGGATCGCGGCCGTGAACGGTCCCGGCTCCGTGGTCGTCTCCGGTGACGAGGACGCCGTCCTGGCCCTGTCGGCGACCGTCACCGCGGCCGGCGGCCGGGCGACGCGGCTCGCGGTGAGCCACGCGTTCCACTCGCCGCATATGGATCCGATGCTGGCCGGCTTCCGGCGGATCCTGGACACGCTGGACTTCCGCCCGGCGGAGGTGCCGATCGTCTCGTGCGTGACCGGGGAACGGCTCGAAGCGTCCGAAGCGAGCACCCCGGAGTACTGGGTACGGCACGCCAGGGAAACCGTCCGGTTCGGCGACGCCTTGCGCGTGATCGCCGCCGAAGGCGCCCACACCGTCGTCGAGACCGGCCCCGGCAACGCCCTCACCACGCTGGGACAGCAGGCTCTCGCCGACCATCCGATCGAACTCGTGTCCTGTCTCCGGCGCGGCCGGAACGAGACCGAGATGCTGGGCGCCGCGCTCGCGACGCTGTACACGCGAGGGGCCGACGTGGACTTCTCACCGTGGTACGAGGGCGGCCGCCGGGTGGATCTGCCCGGCTACGCCTTCCAGCGCAGGCGTTACTGGATCCATCGACGACAGTCCACGACGGACTCTTTGGCGGGCGAACCCGTGTGGCGGCTCAGGAACGCCGGGGTGCACCCGCTGCCGACCGGCGCCTGGCTGGTGATCGCCCCGCCGGGAGAAGACCTCGACGAACGGGTCGCCAAGGCGGACCGGGCATTGACCGAACGCGGCTGCGCGGTGCGGATCGTCCGGCACACCGGCTCCGACGGCTGGACGGACCGGCTCGCGGAGCACGCGGCGACCGCCCCTGGCGGGATCCTGTGGCTGGCGGGCGCCCGTGACACGACTGGTGTCGCGGCGACGGCGGACGTGCTCGCGCTCGTCCAAGCCCTGGAACGGACCTCGATCGAGGCGGCGGTCTGGGCGGTGACCACCGGCGCGGTCGCGATCGGCCCCGCCGACCCGCCGCCGGACCCCTGGCAGGCGGGCGTCTGGGGGCTCGGCCGGGTGGTCGCGCTCGAAGCCCCGCACCGCTGGGGAGGGCTCATCGACCTGCCGCCGGAACCCGACGACGCCGGCTGGGCACATCTCTGCGAGGCGCTGACCTGTGACGACGGCGAAGACCACTTCGCGGTGCGGGCGAGCGGGCTCCACGTGCGACGGTTGAGGGCGCTCGAATTCCCGGAGACCGGGGCCGGCTGGCGGCCATCGGGCACGGTCCTGGTCACCGGCGGGCTCGGTGCGCTGGGCAAGCGGGTCGCCCGATGGCTGGCCGGACACGGCACACCGCATCTGGTCCTCGCCGGCCGTCGTGGCGCGGAGACGCCGGGAGCCGAAGAACTGCGCGCCGAACTGACCGCGCTCGGTGCCACCGTGACGATCGCCGCCTGCGACGTCGCCGATCGGGAGGCACTGCGAGCCCTGCTCGCCGAGCATCCGGTGACCGGTGTCGTGCACGCGGCCGGGCTACTCGACGACGGCGTACTGGACGCCCAGTCCGCGCGACGGCTGGAGACGGTCTTCGAGGCGAAGGCCGGCGCCGCCTGGCATCTGCACGAACTGACCAGGGACCTGCCGCTCGAACAGTTCGTCCTGTTCTCCTCGATGGCGGGCACCTTCGGCGCTCCCGGTCAGGCCAACTACGCCGCGGCGAACGCCGCCGTCGACGCGATCGCCCAGCACCGGGCGGCACTCGGGCTGCCCGCCACCGCGGTGGCTTGGGGACCGTGGGCGGACGAGGGCATGGGGACCGCGGTCCCCGGACAGGGTCAGCACGAAGGTGTGTCGGGCATGAGCGCGGAGACCGCGCTGGCGGCGCTGGACCGCGCGCTCGCCCGCCCGGTGGCCGTGCAGACGGTCGGCGACGTCGACTGGGCCAGGTTCGCCCCCGTCCACACCGCGACCCGGGCCAGCCGGGTGTTCGACGAACTGGTGGAGGGACGGCGGGCGAACACGACGACGGCGGCGCCGGAGACGTCCCTGCGGGACCGGCTCGCCGGGCTCTCGGCCGAAGAACGCCGGACCGCCCTGCTCGGCCTCGTGGTGCGCTCGGTCGCCGCGGTCTCCGGGCACGAGGACGACGCGATCGGTGTGCACCAGCCGTTCCGCGACCTCGGGATGGACTCGCTCGCCGCGATCCAGCTCCGCAACCGGCTCAACGCGGAGACCGGCCTCCGGCTCGCCACCACCGTCGTCTACGAACAGCCGACCCCGGCCGGTCTCGCCGCGCACCTCGACGAGTGCCTTGGTGACGACAGGGCGGACGCGACGCGGGCCGTGCTCGCGAAACTCCAGGAGCTCGAAACCACTCTGTCCACTGTAGACATCGATGCCGAGATAGCCGAGAGACTCGAAGCGATGGCGCTCAAGGCGCGCCCGGCCCTGCCCGGCGACGACGACCTCGACTCGGCGTCGGAAGACGAACTGTTCGACCTCATCGACGACGTCCTCGCCTTCGACGACGACGCGTCAGCCGCCTGAGAAAAGGAAAGCAGGGAAAATGAGCACTGGTATCCGAGAACCGCTGAAGGCAGGCCGTCCGCACATGCCCGGCTACGGCACCCAACAGTGTGAAGCCGGGTTGCTGCCCTGGTCCTGGGCCGACGACAAACTCCGGGCCACGATGAACTACTGGGTCGCGACCGTCCGGCCCGACGGCAGGCCGCACGTGATGCCGGTGTGGGCGGCCTGGGACGGCGAGGCCCTCTGGTTCGGCAGCACCCACACCTCGCGCAAGATGCGCAACCTGCGCGCCGACCCGCGCTGCACCGTCACCATCGACGACGCGCTCGACCCGGTCGTCCTCGACGGCGTCGCGGAGTTCGTCACGGACCCGGAGGCCATCGCCACGTTCGTCGAAACGGCCAACGCGAAGTACTCGTCGGCCTACAGCTACGACCCGGACGTCAACGCCGTCGTCGCGATCCGGCCGGCCTGGGCGTTCGGGATGCGGGCCGAGGACTTCACCGGGACGCCCACCCGGTGGCAGTGGTAGCCGGTCTCCCGGCTCCCACATGACGAAGGGAGCTTTCCTCGCGTCTCACGCGGGGAAAGCTCCCTTCGTCTTTGCTCAGCGCAGGTTCAGCAGCAGCCGGGACGGCCGCTTGAAGGCGCTGTCGGTCCACTCGACCTCGTCCGGGTCCTCGGCGAGCGAGAGATCCGGATGCCGGTCGACGAAGGCGCCGATCAGTTCCTGCATCTCCATCCTCGCCAGGTTCGCGCCGAGGCAGAAGTGCACCCCGCGGCCGAAGGTCAGATGGGCCTTCTCGTCCCGGTCGAGGCGCAGCTCCCGCGGGGCGTCGTAGATCGTCGGATCGTAATTCGGCCCGACGAAGGACGCGACGACCGCCTCACCCTTGCGGATCGTCCCGGACGCCAGCTCGACGTCTTCCAACGCGACCCGCAGCGGAGCACCGTCCCCCGGTACCTCGACGCGCAGCAGTTCCTCGACCGCGCTGGGGATCAGACCGGGCTCGGCGACCAGGCGGTCGTAGTGCTCACGCGGGGCCAGCAGCCGCAGGAACGCACGGGACAGCACCGATCCGGTCGTCTCGTGCCCGGCGAGGAACATGCCGATCGTGTTGCGCACCAGCTCGTCGTCGGTGAGCCGGTCGCCTTCGTACCGCGCTTGGATCATCGTCTGGAGCACGCCGTCGCCCGGCAGGTGGCGGACCTGTTCGATCAGTTCGACGCAGTACGCCGCGAACTCCATCAGCGCCGCGGTCTGCTCTTCGATCCCGAGGCCGCCGGACGGGAGCAGGAGATCCGACCAGTGCCGGATCCGCTCGGCGTCGATCCCCGGTACCCCCATCACCTCGCTGATCACCTCGACGGCGAACGGGAACGCGACCGTGCTCACCACGTCGACGACCGGACCATCGAGCCCGTCGATCATCTTGTTCGCCATGGTGCGCACCCTTGGCCGCCACTCCTCGACCTTGCGCGGGGTCAGGGTCCCCGCCAGCAGGCGGCGCAGCCGGGTGTGGCGGGGCGGGTCCATGTTCATGATGATGTCGGGGTCGACGGTGAAATCGAGACCGTCGGCCTGCCTCGGCGCCCCCTCGTACGTGAGGTTCCGGCTGAATCGCTGGTCGCTGAGCACCTTGACGACGTCGTCGTACCGGACCGCGAGCCTCGCCACGTCGCCGCTCTGGAGCCGTACGTTGCCGAGCGGGCATTCCCGCAGACGGTGCTCGTAGTCTTCGACGGGACGGCCCCGGGGGCCCTGCGGGAACGGGAAACTGTCGAGTTCTTCAGCCATGGTCTTCCATCCTCACCGTGGGTGCCGGTGCCGCGGTTTTCGCGGAAGCCGGATCTTGCCGATACACAACGAACCGCGGTCTGCGCCGGGTGGAGAAGCGCCGCATGACGGGTCGTTCCACGCCCGCGTAAAGCAGCCAGGACAAGACGAGCGTCACGCCGAAGAGCAGGGCGGTCACCCCCAGCGCCGCCGGTGTCCCCCATTCGTCCCCGATCCACCTCACCCCGAAGGTGAGCACGAGCCAATGCACCATGTAGAAGGCGAAGGAGACTTCACCGAGCCACACCATCCGGCGGCCGGCCAGGAAGGTCCGTTTCCCGTCACGGTCGGCCACCGCGCCCGCCGCGATGAGCAGGCCGAGGGGCACCACGGTGACCGCCGTCAGCTTGTAGGTCATCGGGAACAACGGCGCCGTCGCGTAGGCGACCAGGGAAAGGGCAGCGGCCCAGCCGAATCCCACCGGCAGGCGGCGCCCTTCCAGCACGACCCGCGCCAGCAGGATGCCGAACACGAAGTCGAGCAGGCGTACGGGGGCGAACGCGTAGACGAACCAGAACCGCGGTACCGAGGTCTCCGCGTACCAGAGGTAGGGCTCGTTCGGCAGGGAGGTCGCGGCGAGCGGGACGAGCAGGATCAGCGCGACGACCACGCCCACCCAAAACCACAGCCGGTCCGGCCGGATCCGGCGGATGTACCGGAACAGCAAGGGGAACGACAGGTAGAACAGCACTTCGCAGGAAAGGGACCACGAGACGATGTTGAAGCCGCCGTTGACCGGCGCCCAGGCCTGCAGCAACGACAGGTTCAGCGCCGCTGTCCCGGGGTCGAAGGTCTCGTTCGCGACGAAGCCCAGCAGCAACGCCGCCGCGACGAAGGTGACGACGTGGTTCGGGTAGATCTTGAAGAACCGACGCCGCCAGAACGTCCGTGCCGTGTCCTTCTCCCGTGCGGACCAGGCCAGCACGAATCCGCTGAGCACGAAGAAGAATCCGACGCCGGTGAAACCGCCCTGGATGAACATCGCCGTCATCGACTTCTGGACGCCGTCGTCGGCGAACAGGTTCTCCAGGGTGAGATGGGAGAGAAAGACCGCGAGCGCGGCGATGAAGCGCATCCCGGTCAGCGACGGCAGGCGTGCGGCCCGCGCGTTTCGCGCCGCCCGGCGGCCCGATCCGGCCGCGGGCGAAAGGGAAATGTCCATGTCCCCATCGTCAGCGACCGCTCTTCACCAGGGCATCTCCGCCGGTGCGGAGCTGATCGGGATCGGTCCGCACCCGGCGGGCGGCATTCGTCCGATCGGTCAGGTCACCCGGCTCCGCAGTGCCAGCAGGCAGGCGGGAACGGCCACGAGGGTGACGAACCCGAAGACCACGCCGTAGACCAGCGCACCGGGGTACTCGACGGCCGTCCCGACGTTGAACAGCGCCCCCGCCGCGCCGATCAGCACCACGCTCCCGAGGCCCTGCGACACCTGCATGGCGGCCGAGTACCGGCCTTGGTCCTCCGGCGGGCAGTGGTCGAAGGCGAGCACCGTCAAGCTCGGCATCACGAGCCCCATCCCGAATCCGGCGACGATCAGCGCGGCGCTCGCGGTCAGCGGCGGCACGAACCCGAACACGCCGAAGATCGCGATCACGCTCGATCCGGCGATCACCACCGAACCGAGCAGCACCAACCGGTGCCGGGGCACCTCGGCCCACGGATGCCCCTGCAGCCAGGCCGCGCCCGCCCACAGCAGCGTCGCCCCGGTGAAGGAGACACCGGCGACGGTCACCGAGATCTGCCGCTGGTTGATCAGCATCAGCGGGATGTAGGACTCCAGCGTGAAGTAGATGCCCGCGCTGAGCCCCCGCAGCAGGATCGCGGCGGGGATGCCCCTGGCCGCGCGGAGCGTCCCTTCCGGCAGCAGCCGAGGCACGCTGATCACCAGCGCGACGACGCCGACGGCGGCGAACGCGAGATGTGTCAGGTCCAATCCGGACGCGCCGAAGTGCAGGATCCCCGCCGCCACCGCGACGATCGCCGCGGCCCGCACGAGACCCGGCGGCGTCGCGCGTTCGTCGTCGGCCACCGGGCTGAGCCGCCGCAGGAAACCGAGCGGGATCAGGGAAGCGACCGAGACCAGGATCGCCAGCCCGAAGAACACCCACCGCCACGACAGCAGCTCGGTGACCGTCCCGGCGATCGCCGGGCCGATCATCGACGGCACGATCCAGCAGGTGCTCATCAGCGAGAGCGCCTTCGGCCGCAGCTTCGACGGATACGACTGCGCGATGGTGACGTTGAGCCCGACGACCACGACACTGCTCGCGAAACCCTGCACGCAGCGTCCGGCGATCAGCTGCCACATCGTGGTCGCGGTTCCCGCCACCAGCAGCCCGGCAAGGAACAGGCCCAGTCCGAGTATCAGCAGCAGCCGGGGCCCGCGTTTGTCGGCGATCTCGCCCGCCAGCACGCTGCCGAACAGGCTCATCGTGACGAACCCGCCCAGCGCCAGCGCGTACACGTGGAGCCCGTCGAGCTGGCCGACCGCCACCGGCAGGGTGGTGACCAGCGCCAGCGCGGCGAACCCTTCGAGGAACATCACGCAGGCGAAGCCGATCGTGCTCGCCCGGTACTCCCTGGAGAAGATGCCCGCCTTCGACGGTGTGACACCCTCCTCCGCCAAAGGCGCCGCGGTCATTCGATCGAGGTCATGATCGTCATGGTCAGGGATTCCAGCGTGCCCTGGACGCCGTCGGACGACGTCCGCACGGCCTCCAGGAACCGTTCCAGCTGGTCGGGGCTTAACCCGGCCAGCGGGGCGAGAGACGGGTCGATGTTCACAGCGCACCTCGGACGTCGGCGGATTTGATCTGCGGTACGGCGGCCGGGTCGAGGAAGTCCCGCATCGCCGCGAGGAGCAGCAGGGCGTCCTCGCGTTTCGTGTCGGGGGCCCCGCCGGCGAAGAAGGCGGCGATCCTGGCGTGCTCGTCCTCCGGGATCTCCCGGCGCAGCAGCATGAGCACGGTCCGGTTGACCCGCTGCGGGAAGTACAGCTCCTTGGCGATCTCGAGGAACCGCTCGCCCGTCCCGGGGGCGAACGCGCCCTGCTCGATGCCGGCGGCGATGGCGAACCGCATGTTCACCATCGGCTCCGACAACGCCGAGAGGTTCTCCTCGTCGTAGGTGACGGCGACCTCGTCGTCGGCATCGATCCGCCCGGAGAAGTACTCCTCGTAGATCTTGCCGACGCCGACCATGCCGAACGGCGAGCATTCCGCCGCGCGCAAGGCGCCCATACTCGACGAACCGAACATCGTGACACCGCGGTCCATCGCTTCGAGCACCTCCTTCGGCGAGACGCACAGGCTCTGCAAGAAGCGGCCGTCGACGATGCCGATGGCCTCCGGCGGCTCCGGCCTGGCCAGCAGTCCGGCGAGGTCGCCCCGTTTGACCGGCGGCAGGAACTCGACGTCGAGTTCGGCCGAAGCCGATTCGATGTCGATGCTCGGGCCGATGAAAACCACTGCGCGCATGACGATCTCCTAGGCGGGCTTGGAAAGTTCGGCGGCCCGGATCCGGGCGGAGAGTTCCAGCAGCGTGTCGTTCCAGACCGCGGCGCCACGCGGGCCGATCTTGCAGTGGTCGACGGCCCACGATTCGAGCCGCGGCACGATCACCCGCACGACGCTCACCGGGATCCCCGGCGGCGAGAGGTCGACGGCGAGCGCGCGGTCGATACCGGCGGCGCGGATCCGGTCCAGGATCAGCTCGATGTCGGTCATCACGTCGTCGGTGGTCCACGACGGGATCTCGTCGAACGCGACCTGTTTGCGCATCGGCTGCCAGGCCCACGCGCCCTTGTCGATCGTCGCCGACCGCTGGACGTGGTTCTGGTACTTGGACACGTTCTCGGTCGGGAGCCGGATGTCCTCGCGCATCGCCTGGATGTCGACGGCGCGACCCTGCGCGCATTCGGTGATGGCGCGGATGAGCGCGACGTTCGCGTCGGGATGCGTGCCGAATCCGCCGTGGCCCTGCGACGTCGTCGGGCCGAGGTCTTCGGAGGTGGCGGCGAGGAAACTCGGGATCTCCAGATCCGAGGTGATGTGCACGATCCGCATCTTCAGCCCGGCGTCGTGGAACTTGTCCACGAGGGATTTCGCGACCGGCGGCAGCGTTTCCAGGTCCACGTGCGGGTGGAGTTCCCTGAGGTACGACGTGATGTGCTCGGGCTGAGGCTCGACGAAGATGCCCTTTTCCAGCACCTGCGCCAGCTGGCTGCTCACGAGTTCCGCGTTGGTCATCGAGTCGCGCTCGATCAATTCGGTGAGCGCGTGGCAGATGGCCTCTTCGAGGCTGTTCCCCGACGCCAGGCCATTGGTGGAAAGCACCTTGTAGCAAGGAGGTTCATGGAACTTCAGCCCGTAGACGGCGGACGCCTGCGGGATGAGGACGGACTCTTCGTTCATCAGGTCGTACGCCTCGACCCACGAGATCGGGAGATCGTCGCGGTAGTGCGCGGAAAGCTCCGCGTTGTTCTCGCGCGGATCCAGCACCGTGCGGCCCTCGGCGACCAGCTCCTCGTAGGACGCGATGACCCGCGGCCGCACCGGGAGCGCGGCGGAGAACCGCTCGATCGCCTCCATCGCCGCGGACGTCCTGGCGTCGATGTTCGTCAGACCTTTGCCGTTGTAGACGGAGATGATGTCGTTGGAGCGCGGCGCGATGGCGTTGTAGACCGGGATGCCGACCCGGTCGAGCCAGGTGATCTCCGCGACCCGGGTGACCCCGGCGCGCCGCAGATGCGGCTCGATCCGCGTGTAGGTCTGCTCGGCGGTGAATTCCCGGTGCACCCCGCCACCACCGACCTTCGGAACGCTCTTCCTGAGTTTCATCGCACTCCCTCGTATCCGGAGTTCGCCGGCACCGCTTCGGCGAGCAGTCGTTGCCATGCCTGGGTTTCGCGCTCCGGATCCGCCGAAGCGCGGCGGGCGGCGCACTGCCGCCGTATCCGCGTGTAGAGCCCGTCGCGGTCGTGCTCGGCGTCGTCGAGCACGGTGGCGAGCGCGACCGTGTCACCGACGGGGAAGTAGCCGGCGTAGTCCTCACCGAGCAGCCCGACGGAACCCGGGACGCGGGTGGACACGATCGGGACCCCGGCGGCGAGCGCTTCGGTGACCACGTTCGCCCCGCCCTCGTGCAGCGACGTCAGCACCAGCAGGCGGCTGCGGGCGAGGACGGCGAGCGCTTCGGGTCGCGGCAGCGGGCCGAGCCAGGTGTAGCGCGGGTTTTCCGCCGACTCGGCACGCAGCCGCTCGCCGACGTCGTCCTCGCGCACGCCGCCGACATGGGTCACGGTGATCCGCGACGACGACGGCAGCAGGCGCACCGCCTCGCTCAGCCGCAGCGGATCCTTGACCGGCCGGGCGTGTGCCAGGAACGCGACCTCGAAGCGGTCCTCCGCCGGTGCCTCGCCCGGAATCGGCGGCATCGACTGGGTGATCACCCTGGTACGGCCGCGAAGCCCGAACGGAACCTGGAGGAGTCCTCGCGGCTGAAGGACGACGATCCGCGTGGCTCGTCCGAGCAAGCCCAGGTCGACGCCCCCGGTGACCAGGTCCGGGTAGAGATCCGTGCCGGTCAGCGCGATCACGACCGGCGTGTCCGGGCAAGCAGCGGAGAAGGCGCGGATCGCGGCCTCGCTTTTGCGCGCGTGCAAGGCGATGAGCAGGTCGTAGCGCTCGCCGTCGTAGTCCTGGGCGACCCGGACCTCGTGGCCGAGGTTCCGCAGCAGACGCGCCCACCGGCGCGCGGTGACGCCGTTGCCGTAGTCGCTGGTTTCGGGGACGGGGCCCGCGACGAGGATCCTCATCGGACCCGGTCCACGTCGTAGGCGAGCCATTTGCCGAAGGCCCGGACGGCTTCCTCGGCCGGGATCGTGGCCGTCCAGCCGAGTTCCGCGGCCGCGAGGCCCAGCTTCATCACGCGCGTGTCCGACGGGGCGGTGACGACTTCGGTCGGCACGGCGCGAACCGCGGCGCAGACGACCTTCGCCAGTTCATTCCCGGTGAGGGTCGCCGTCGCGATGTCGTACACCGGCGCGACAGGTCCGCCGGTCAGCACCGCGTCGATCGCGCTCGCCATGTCGCGCACGTCGGTGAACTGGTGGACGCGGTCGGGGTCGACCGGCAGCGGCCGCCGGGTCCATGCCAGCTCGATCCAGTGCGCCACCAGGGTTTCCGTCGAGGTATGCGGCCCGATCGGCGTCGCGAACCGCAGGACGTGCTCACGCGATCCGGCGTCGACGATCGCGCGGAAGACGTCGCCGGGATCCGCCACGTCGCCGAGGTGCACGCGCCTCGTCCCCTCGGCGGCCCTCGCGCTGTCGACGACGTCGTGGCCGAGTTCGGTCAGCAGTCCGGAAAGGTGCTCGGCGAGCGGGCCGCCAGGGCCGGTGATCGCGATCCGGATCCCGGTCCCCCGGCGTGGCCGCCGGGGCCTGCCCGCTCGATCACGCCCCGCCGCGAAACCCCATACGGCGACGTCGTGGTGCGAGGGTGTGATCGCCTCGATCTCGGACGCCAGGAGCCGATCGCAGAGACCGCCCGGGCCGATGGTCGCCAGCGCCTGGTCAAGCACCGCACTACTGTGTTCCACAGTGGACAGTCCCATGGCGAACGCGGTCAGCCAGGTCTGCCAGGCGGCTTCGGACAGGTCCGAGCCGCGTTCGAACCCCGTTCTGCACTCCTGCGGCGAAATCCCCGATCGCCGCAGGAGCCGTTCTGTTCCGAGGTACTCCCAGTACCCGTCGCCGCGTACGGCGCATTCGGAAGTCAGGTGTTTGTGGAAGGGGATCACTTCATGCTCGGCGAGCACGTCACCGACCGTCGCGGGGGCGACCGCGGAGAAACACGCGGAACGCCGCAGACCGTGCGCGTCGTTGCCGGCGACACTGGGCAGGCCGGAATGTTCGACGGTGTTCGGCACCGCGATGCGGATCGGTGTCCCCACTGCCTTGAGATAGCGGAACATCAGCACGTCGCACGGCCACCGGTCACCGTCGCGGACCGCGTATCCGGCGTATCCGCGCGCGATCTCGGCCGGCAGCATCAACGCGACGCAGGGCGCGTACTCGTTGACCCCCGTCGCCCAGTCCGCACCGGCGGCCGCGGCCATCCGCACGGCCGCGCCGTTGCGCGAGTTCCAGTTGGCGTAGAACGCGATCGCGTCGCCGGGCAGCCGCCCGGCCGCCTTCCGCGCGTGCTCGAAGAAGCCGTCGGCGAGCCGGACGTCGTCCTGCAGGACGAGAAAGTGGGTCGCGTCGTCGGGAACGCCGCTCCAGGCCAGTCTCGTGGTGCGCGCGGCCGTCGGCGGCCCGTCCGGATCGGGGTCCAGGACGACCCGCGTCGCACCGGCGGGATCGAGTCGCGCGAGTGCTTCCGCCTCTGCCCGGCGCCGGGGGTGCGCCATGACGGCGCCGTGCACCCGTATCTCGGTCATCGACCACCCCTGCCGTCCATTTCGAACACCGGCCGAAGTGTGTCACCACCCTTATACCGTCTTCTTCTTCAAGACTGCGAGTGGGACGGAACGGTGAACTTCTCCTCGATTGCGCCTCTTTTCCGCATATCCCACGAATGAGATTTTCACGGGTAACGTCGGGAGCAGGCCACGAAACCGAGGAGAGCGGGCGAGAAGATGACGGATATCCTTTTCGTGTGCGTGCACAACGCGAGCCGATCGCAGATGGCGGCCGCGTTGCTGAAGCATCACGGATTCGGCCGGGTGACAGTGCGGTCCGCGGGGTGCGACCCGGCGGAGCGGATCAATCCCTTGGTGGCGGGCGCGCTGGCGGAATGGGACGTCGACATCTCGGGCGAGGTGCCGAGCCGGGTCACCTACGAAGACGTGGCGGCGGCCGACATCGTGATCACCATGGGCTGCGAGACCTATCCGGTCGCCGAAGGGACAAGATACGTCGAATGGGTCGTCCC
The DNA here is from genome assembly GCF_024628825.1 of Amycolatopsis roodepoortensis. Lineage (NCBI taxonomy): Bacteria > Bacillati > Actinomycetota > Actinomycetes > Pseudonocardiales > Pseudonocardiaceae > Amycolatopsis > Amycolatopsis roodepoortensis. The sequence goes on along the minus strand of NZ_CP102415.1, from coordinate 6,289,029 downwards.
CGACCCGGAAACCGAAGGAATCGTCGGCATCCGGCCGCTACGGGACGACATGGACCGGCGGGTTCGCGAGCTTCTTTCGTCCCTTGTGGACACTCCAGCCCGCGCCCGGCCCGCTCTTCTCAGGAAATCCTCCTGATCAGGCGCACGGTGACCTGGTCGCCTCGTGGTCGTGACCGCCCACGGTGCCGCCGACCTCGACGGCCATTCCAGCACCGGAGAATTCGGCGGATTCCTGCATGTTCACCCAGGGCAGGCCGCTATTGGAATCAGGAACGACTTCGGCGGTGAAGGTCACGTCGATTTCCTGCGGCGCTTCGCGTCCGCCATATTCGAGCCTTTCCGATCGGAGGTGAGACGACACCCTTTACAGACGGCGCGCCACGCAATCGGGAAGAGGCCGGGCGGCGGCGCCGGAGGTTACTTTTGACGGACGAGAAAGGGCGCCGCCGCGGACCGGGGGTCGAGTCCCCAGTTCGCACCCCGGCTGACGATCCCCGGAAGCGGAGCCGTGGCACCGCCCCGACTCGCCGGAACGCTCAGCGCCCGCGACCGTGACCCCGCGGGCGCTGAGCGGCCGGGTTCACTGGTACGCACCCTCGAAGTCGAACACCCTCAGCCGGCAGAACCCGGCGGGCTTGGCCGTAGCTCATGCCGTACATGGCGGTGACCATGCCTGCCGGTGTTGCGGGTAGCCGTGAGCCGGGCGGCCGAATCTCCACGTTCGCATCGATGAGCGCGGCGCGAACGCCGCTGGGCAGCACGCGCTGCGCGCCACCAACGACGACGGAGACCCAGGAGCCACATGGCCAGATCATGCCTTGACGCGACCGACCCTGGCGCTAGAGACGGCAGGGGCGAGGGAAGCGGGGCAAACAGGCACACGGGGCAGCCGGAGAGGCCGCCAGAGTGAGCACTGAGCAGGAAGGCGAGCCCCTCAGGCGGCACGCTCGGAGACCGCCCAGCTCATGACGGCTCGTACCCTGGACCAGAGCCGACCTCGGTCCGGCGAGGAACAGGTACGGAACAGAGGGCGTGACCAGGTCGTCATGTGACCTTGGGAAACCTTGTTTGACCTGCGTCGGAATGCCCCGGTACCGTAGGGCGTTAGCACTCTTGTCGGCTGAGTGCCAATGCACGAAGGAGCAGCAGTGCCCACCTACCAGTACGCCTGCAAGGAATGCGACCACGCTTTCGAGGCCGTGCAGTCGTTCTCCGACGCGAGCTTGACCGTGTGCCCGCAGTGCTCGGGCCCGCTTCGCAAGGTCTTCAGCTCGGTCGGCGTGGTCTTCAAGGGCAGCGGTTTCTACCGCACCGACTCGCGTGACTCGAAGGCCAGCACCACCTCGGCCCCGGCCAAGTCCGAGACCAAGACGGAGTCGAAGAGCGAGTCGAAGCCGGAGACCAAGAGCGCGACATCCTCCTCCACGGGTACGACGAAAACGGCCGCCGCCGCTTCCTGACGTCCCGAGTTGTCCACAGGCCCCCGGTTATCCACAGCCGGGGGTTTTCGTTCTTTCCAGGGCAGCGCGCCCGCCCCTAACGTCGAGATCAACACCGATCGACGAGGGGGAATCCCGTGCTCCATCAACTGCCCGTCCTGCGAAGACTCCACGGCAGGCCGGCCCGGCTGCTCCGCCGCTGGCTCGCCCTTTCCCTGCTGCTCGGCGGCCTGATCGCGCTGTTCCTGCCCGCGTCCGCACGCGGCACGCCCGGCACCGCGACCGTCGTCTCCGCCCGCGACCTCCCGGCAGGCTCGCTGCTGCGCGCCGAGGACGTCAAACTCGTCGGCCTCCCGGACGACATCCGTCCACAGGGCGCCACCGGCCTGCCTTCCTCGGTGGAGGGGCGGATGCTCGTCGGTGCGGCGCGGGCGGGTGAACCGCTGACGGACGTCCGCCTGCTGGACGCGGGCATCCCCGGATCGGGTGATCCCGAGAGTTCGACCGTGCCGGTGAGGCTCGCCGACGCCGGTGTCGCGGAGTTGCTCAGGCCGGGCCGCCGCGTCGACGTCGTCGCGGCCGCCGAAGCCGGGCGCGAGGCGTCCGTGCTGGCCAGCGCGGCCGTCGTGGCCGCGGTGGGCGAGCAGAGCACCCGCGATCCGACCTCGCCCCGTGCCGGGAGCAAGGGACCTTTGGTGCTGCTTTCCCTGCCTTCCGCCATCGCGACACGGGTCGCGGCCACCTCGCTGGAACGGTCCATAACGGTTACCCTCCGCTAGCTCGCGCCTGCCCTGCGGCGGCGGGCGCCTGCGTCCCCCCGGTATGGAGAAGGGACGGTCGGCGAACCGTCCCAGGTGAAAGAGGAGAGCGTCTTGATCAAGGGCTTCAAGGACTTCCTGATGCGCGGGAACGTCGTCGACCTCGCGGTCGCGGTGGTCATCGGCGCCGCGTTCACAGCGATCGTCACGGCCTTCACGAACGGCCTGATCAAACCGCTGATCAACGCCATCGGCGGCTCGGACGCCGCCAAGGGGCTGGGGTTCAACATCCTCAGCGCGAACGACTCGACGTTCATGGACTTCGGCGGCGTGATCAACGCGGCGATCAACTTCGTGATCGTGGCCGCGGTCGTCTACTTCGTGATCGTGCTGCCGGTCAAGCACGTCCAGGAGCGGCGCAAGCGCGGTGAAGAGGCCGGCCCCTCGGAGCCGACCGACGTCGAACTGCTCACCGAGATCCGTGACCTGCTGCGCGCGCAGCAGAACCGCGCGAACTGACCCGGGTCACCGGTCGTGATGAGGCGGCCGGTTCTCCAGGAACCACGAGTCGGAGTCCGGGGTGCGCTGCCCCGGCTCTCGCTCGTCGGAGGTCGTGTCCGGCAGGACGTCGCCGAAGATCTCGTCGACCCGCCGTTTCTCCGCCGCGGAGGAACGCTTGTCCTCGTCTTCACCTGGCATGACACCCATTTTCGCACCGGTCGCGGGGGCCGCCCGCCGGTGGGACCATCAGCGCATGAGCATCGTCGACAAAGCGAAGGGGCTGGCCGCGCAGGCCATCCACAAAGCGGAAGAGGTCGCGGGCGAAGTCCGCGAGAAGGCCGGGCCGCTGGCCGAGAAGGCGGGCGACGTGGCGGCCAAGGGTGTCTCGGCGGCGTCGGCCGGGGCGAACAAGGTCACCGGCGGCCGGTTCGAGGACAAGATCGGCCAGGTCACCGAAAAAGTGGAAGGAGTGCTGCACCACGACAAGAAGGGCGAGCCCGGGACCGAACCCGGACCCGCCCCGAAGGACCCCGCCTCCTGAACGCGGGGCCCCTGAAAACCGAGCCTCTGAAAACTAGGCCTCTTCGAGCCCGGACAGCTCGTCGATCACGTACGGCACCAGCGACGAGAGCGTCGCCATGCCGTCGCGGACGGCCGCGCGCGAACCCGCGAGGTTGACCACCAGCGTGCTGCCGGAGACGCCGACGAGCCCGCGGGAGATCCCCGCGTCCACCGCGCCGGCGGCCAGACCGGAGGCGCGCAGGGCTTCGCCGATGCCCGGGATCGGGCGGTCGAGCACCCCGGCCGTCGCGTCGGGGGTGCGGTCGCGCGGCGAGACCCCGGTGCCGCCGACGGTGATCACCAGGTCGGCACCGCCGATCACCGCGGTGTTGAGCGCGTTGCGGATCGCGGCCGTCTCGGCCTCGACCACCACGACGCCGTCGACGATGAACCCGGCCTCTTCGAGCAGCTCCGTGACCAGCGGTCCCGTGTTGTCCTCGTGTTCGCCGTGGGCGACCCGATCGTCCACGATGACCACCAGTGCGCGGCCCAGCCGTTGTGCGCTCCGTTCCATGGTCACACCGTATCCGGTTTCGGCTGATCTTCGCTTCAGCGGTGCCGCGTAGTTGTGACGATTCCCTGACGTGAGCCCGCGATCCGGCGCCGCCGCCCGGGATCGCCCCTAGCGTCGGGACGGTGCGAACACTGATAACCGGCGGGGCCGGATTCATCGGCTCCCACATCGCCGATCTGCTGTCCGATCAAGGTGACGAGGTCGTCGTCCTCGACAACCTTCTGAGCACCGCGCACGGTTCGCCGCATCCGCCGGGGTACACCGGCCGCCACCGGTTCCTGCGTGGCGACGTCACCGACCCCGAACTGGTGGCCGAGCTGCTGGACGGCGTCGACGCGGTCTGCCATCAGGCGGCCGTGGTCGGGCACGGCGTCGATCCGTCCGACGCGCCGTCGTACGCGCTGAACAACGACTACGGGACCGCCGTCCTGCTCGCCGCGATGCACCGGGCCGGGGTCCGGAAGCTGGTGCTCGCCTCGTCGATGGTCGTCTACGGCGAAGGCCGCTACGAATGCCCCATCCACGGGATCGTGCCGCCGTCGCCGCGGAAGCGATCCGATGTGGACGCCGGCTGCTTCGAGCCGTCGTGCGCCACCTGCGGCGCCGAACTCGACTGGCGCCTGGTCCCCGAAGACGCGCCGCTGCGGCCGCGAAGCACCTACGCGGCCACCAAGCTCGCGCAGGAACATCTGGCGGCGGCGTGGGCCCGGCAAACCGGCGGAACGGTCTGGGCCCTGCGCTACCACAACGTCTACGGGCCGCGGATGCCGCAGAACACCCCGTACGCGGGCGTCGCGTCGCTGTTCCGTTCCTCGCTCCTGCGCGGCGAAGCGCCGATCGTGCTGGAGGACGGGAAACAGCAGCGCGACTTCGTGCACGTCCACGACGTGGCGAGGGCGAACGTCCTGGCGCTGCGCGCCGACGGGCCCGAAGGCGACCTGACACCGTTGAACATCTGTTCCGGCCAGCCCCACACCGTCGGCGAACTCGCCGAGGAACTCGCGAAGGCCTGTGGGGGGCCGTCTCCGATGATCGCCGGGGGCGCCCGACCCGCCGACGTCCGGCATGTCGTCGCGGACCCCGCCCGCGCCCGGCGACTGCTCGGCTTCACCGCGCGTACCGGTTTCGCCGAGGGCATCGCCGGGTTCGCCACCGCTGAGCTGCGGGAACCGGCCGGTCTCTGAAACCGGGAACAGACCGGGCCCTCCGCCGGTTGTCGTTCCCGGCAACGGAATCGGCTTTTTTGGGGGTTTTGGTGGGCATCACCGTCGGAGACATCGAGATCGAAGCGCTCGGGGACGGTCTGATCAGGCTTCCGCTCGCGTTCTTCCCGGGTCTCGACCCCGAGGCCCACCCGGAGATCTTCGACGAGGACGGCACCGTGCACGTCCCGACCGGCGCGTACCTCATCCGCGGCGACGGCCGCACGATCCTGGTCGACACCGGCCTCGGCCCGCGCGAATTCACCTTCCCGCCGGGGATGACGCCCGCCAAGGGCGACCCCACCCCGCCGATGGGCACGGGCGGCGACCTCGCGGCCGCGCTGGACAAGGCGGGCTGCCCGGTCGACGAGATCGACACCGTCTTCCTCACCCACCTGCACAACGACCACATCGGCTGGATCGCGCCCGAAGGCGAACTGACCTTCCCCGGCGCTCAGGTCGTCTTCGGCCGGCTCGACTGGGACGCGCTGATCGAGCCCGCCGGGACGGGCGAATGGAGCCGTGTCGGCATGGAGACCGCCCGCGGCGCGGGGCTGACCGAGGCGATCAGCGGCGACACCGTCGAGATCGCGCCCGGGATCGTGGCGCGGCACGCCCCCGGGCACACGCCCGGCCACTACGTCCTCGACGTCACCGCGGACGACGAGCGCCTGCTGCTGCTCGGCGACGTCCTGCACACGCCCGCGCAGCTGACGGACACGCGAGTGGGCTTCCTCGGCGACGTCGACCCCGAACTCGCGCTCCGCACCCGGCAGCGGTTCCTCGCGGAAGCGGAAGAGACCGGCGCGCTCATCGCGCCGGCCCACTTCCCGGAGATGGGGTTCCTGCGGCTCTGACCTACTTGCCGCACAGCACCTTGTCGGTGAGCAGCTGGTCGGCCTTGTTGTAGACCTGCCCGAGATCGGCGGCCGAGTCGCCGTAGGTCATGGAGAGCTCGAACGTCCTGCTGCCGTCGGGCGTGCTGGCCATCACCGTCCCGAAGCCGTGGAAGCCGCCCATGCCCTTGAGGACGGTGCCGCAGCTCGCTTCCTGAACGTAGATGCCCAGGCCGTAGCCGCCCTTCGGGTGCGGCTTGCGCATCTCGTCGAGCAGCGGGGCAGGCAGGAGCTTTCCGCCCAGCAGCGCGGAGAAGAACGTGTGGAGGTCCTTCGTGGTCGAGATCAGCTCACCGGCGCTGGACGCCCACGACGGGTTCTGGTTCGTGATGTCGACGGTCTTCCACTGCCCGGGCTTCTCCTCGTAGCGGTAGTAGCCGTGGGCGTGCGGCCCGGGGATGCCCGGCCAGGTGCCGGGAACCACGGTGTCGCGCAGCCCGAGCGGCCGCAGGATCCGCCGCTGGATCTCGTCGCCGTAGGGACGGCCGGCGACCTTCTCGATCACCAGCCCGGCGAGGACGTAGTTGATGTTCGTGTAGGTCCAGTCCGTGCCCGGCGCGAACAGCGGCGGCTTGGACAGGCCGAACCGCACCAGTTCCTCCGGCCGGTAGGTGTGGAACCGGTTGTCCAGGAACTCCTTACCGGTCAAGGGGATTCCCGGCACGATCGTGCCGTCCGGCAGCATCGCGCCGGTGTAGTCGAACAGGCCGCTGGTGTGCTGCAACAGCATCCGCACCGTGATCCGCCGGTCGAGGCCGAACTCGGGCAGGTACCCGGCCACCGGCGCGTCCAGGCCCACCTTGCCCTCGCCCACCAGCTGCAGGACGACGGTGGACACGAAGGTCTTGGTGTTGCTGCCGATCCGGAACCGCCCGTTCGTCGGGGGCTTGGCGGCCGAGCCCAGCTCGCGCACCCCGGCGCTGCCGGTCCAGTCGCCGCGCGCGTCGTGCACCCGCAGCTGTGTCCCGGCGAAACCGGAGGCGACGATCTGCTCGGCCATCGCCCGCAGGTCCGGCCGGTCCCGCCCCTTGTCCGCGGCGGCCACGCCGGGCGTGATCCCGGCCAGCAGTGCGGCCGCCACCGCGGTGAGCCCGGCCCGCCGGAAGAATCGCTTCGCTGAAGTCGTCATGGCGGCAACGATCGCGGCCCGCCCTGACACCGCGGTGACACGCCGCTGACACGGTCAGGGCATGGCGAGCGGGAGCCGGACCTCGAACCGGCAGCCGGGCCCGTCGTTCCGGACGCCGATGCGGCCGCGATGGGCTTCGACGAGGCCTTTCGCGATCGCCAGCCCGAGCCCGCCGCCGCTCGCCAGCCCGCCGCGCTCGGGGGTGCGCGCCGTCGTCCCGCGGAACGCGACGTCGAAGACCCGCCCGATCTCGTCTTCGGGGATCCCGCCGCAGCCGTCGGAGACCGCGAGCAGCGCCTCGCCGCCCTCGATGCCGATCTGGACCGCGACCGTCCCGTCCGGCGGCGTGTGCCGCACGGCGTTGGACACCAGGTTGCGCACGATCCGCGCCAGTTCCGGGTCGCTGCCGGAGACGACCGGCCACACGTTCGCGTACTCGATCATCCGCACGCGTTTCTGCTCGGCGAGCGGTGCTTGCGCGGCGACGGCGTCGCTCACGACGTCGCGCAGCGGCACCGCGGCCATCGTCAGCTGCAGCGCGCCCGCGGTGATCCGTGAGAGCTCGAACAGGTCGCCGACCATGCCGGACAGCCGCGTGGTCTCGCCGCTGATCCGCCGTGCGTAGCCGGTGACCTCGATCGGGTCGGCGACGACGCCGTCCGCGACGGCCTCGGCCATCGCCTGGATGCCGGCCAGCGGGCTCCGCAGGTCGTGGCTGATCCACGCGACCAGTTCGCGCCGCGACGCCTCGGCCGCGCGCTCCCGTTCCCGCGCCTCCCGCTCCCACACACTGCGGCGCGCGATCGCGCGGCCGAGCACGAGCGCCGCCGGCACCGTCACCAGCGCGACCAGCACACAGACCAGCGTCATCGTGGTCAGCGCCGGGGTGAACATGAACCCGCTGATCCCGAGCACCGCGATCAGCGTCGCGAGCACCGGGATCAGCACGAGGATCGTCATCGTGCTGGCCAGCGAGCCGCGCCGGAGCAGGTACAGCGCCAGACCGCCGAGCACCATCACCGGCAACGCGAACATCAGCGCGAACGGCAGGATATGCCAGGCGTGCGCCAGCATCTCGCCGAACGACTCACCGGAGCCGATCATCGCCGCACCGGGTCGTACCGGTAGCCGACGCCCCACACGGTGGCGACGCGGACGGGTTTCGCCGGGTTCTTCTCGATCTTCTCTCGCAACCGTCTCACGTGGACGGTCACCGTGGACTGGTCGCCGAAGTCCCAGCCCCAGACCTTCTCCAGCAGATCGGCGCGGGAGAACGCGACACCGGGATGGGTGAGGAAGAACGCGAGCAGATCGAATTCCCGGCTCGTCAGCGGAAGTTCCACGCCACCGAGGGCCGCCTGCCGCGCCGACATCTGCAACGCGAGGTCGCCGTCGGTGATCACGCGCGCCGCCGGTTCGGGCCGCGGCATCCGCGCCCGCCGCAGGACCGACGCCACGCGCAACGCGAGTTCCTTGGGGCTGAACGGTTTCGTGACGTAGTCGTCGGCGCCGAGCTGGAGTCCGGCGATCCGGTTCTCCTCCTCGCCGAGCGCGGTCAGCATCACGACCGGCACCTGGCTCACCTGCCGCAGGCGACGGCACACCTCGAGCCCGTTGAGGCCGGGCATCATGACATCGAGGACCACGAGATCCGGCCCGGTCGCGGAGAACAGCCGCAACCCCTCGGTGCCGTCCCCGGCGACGTCGACTTCGAAGCCCGCGACCTCCAGGTACCGCCGGACGACGTCCCGCACGGTCTCGTCGTCGTCGACCACGAGTACGCGGCCCTGCTCTGTCATGTCGTCCACCTCACCAGCTCGTCAGCACCAGATGGTTCACCACCAGCGCCGTCGCCGCCGACGCGGCGAGCCACCACCGCCGTCCCTTCGACGGCAGCAGCGCCACCGCGGGCAGCAGCCACACCTCGAACGGTAGCCAGATGCGTTCGACCTCCGCCTTCGACAGGCCGGACAGGTCGGCGAAAGCGATCGCCAGTACCGCGGCCACCACGATGAGGGTGACCGGCTCGCGGAACGACCGTTTCGGCTCGGCGAGGAACTCCGCACCCGCACGCCGCGTCCCGGCGATCACGGCCGGGCCGACCGCGATCAGCACCGCCGCGATATCCGCCCACACCCAGTAGGAGTACGGGCGCAGCGTCGCGATCCCCTGGTAGTAGCGCTCGACCACCAGGTGGTAGCCGTCGAGCCACCAGAACCCGGCCAGCGCGAACGCCACCACGACCACGGTCACGCCCGCCGTGGCGAGGAGCAGGATCCGCCATTCGCGGGTCAGCACGACGACGGCCAGCACGATCACGCCGAGCAGCACGAGACCGTAGGACAGGAAGAGCCCGAACCCGAGCAGCAGACCACCGGGGAGCGCGAGGATCCGCCGTCGCGTGGCGAGTGCCAGCAGCGCGATCCCGGTCGCCGTGACCCCCGCGAAGAGACCGTCGGCGGAGACACCGATCCAGATCGCGCCCGGGGTCAGGACGGCGAAGGGCAGGACAGTCCTCGCGGCGTCCTGCCTGCCCAGCGCGGAGAGCGTCACCGGCACCGCGACCACCGCGAGGCAGCCGGCCAGCACGACGACCGTCGAAGCCCACGCGCCGCCCTGCAGACCGAGCCGGTCGAGCCAGACGAAGACCAGCGTCGCGCCCGGCGGATGCCCGGAGACGTGCGTCGTCCACGAATCCGGCTGGAAGTCCAGGATGCGCGAGGAGAACCCGGCCAGCATCTTCGGGATGTCGGTGATCCCCGGGACCTCGTGCAGGTACTCGTGTTCCGTGGTGAGCCTGCCGGTGAAACCGCGCGTCCACCCATCGATCATCGCCAGCGAGAACGTCCACGCCAGCGCGGTCACGTAGCCGAGCGTGAGCAGCGGACGCCACCGCAGCCGGGCGGCGAGCAAGGGACCTTTGGTGACGACCACGAGCGCGAGCACGACCGCGGCCACCGAACCCGGCCCCACATGCGGCAGCCACAACCCGAACAGCGGCGGCGCGAAGGCGTAGATCACCACGCCGGAACCGGGCCGGTTGTAGTGGAGGCCGACCGCGATCGCGGCGGCGACCACGAGCATCGCCAACCCCACGGCGATCAGATCGGCCCGGCGGCCGGTACGGGAAGGGGCGGTGACAGTGGACATCACCGGCACCATAACCGCGTTCCCGCTGCCCGGCGGCTCGGCGGCGCGGACCGTCAGAACTCGGTAAGAACTTCCCGGACGTCAGAATTCGGTAAGCAGCGCAAGGGTTTTCGTCCGTCCACCTCGGACTTAACGTGCGTTGCGTGAACGATGACCAGGTTGACGTCGTGCTCCCCTGTCTCGACGAGGCCGGTGCCCTTCCCGGGGTGCTGGCGGCCCTGCCCGGACATTACCGGGCGATCGTGGTCGACAACGGCTCCACGGACGGCTCCGCCGAAATCGCGGCCGGGCTCGGGGCCAAGGTCGTCCACGAGCCCAGGCGCGGCTACGGCGCCGCGGTGCACACGGGGCTGGAAGCGGCCACGGCGGACGTCGTGTGTTTCGCCGACGCCGACGGCTCCCTCGACCTCGCCGAGTTGCCGACGCTGGTCGGCGGCCTCGCCGACGCCGAGCTGACGGTCGGGCGCCGGATTCCCATCGGCCCTGGTGTCTGGCCGTGGCATGCGAGAGCCGGCAACGCCGTGATCTCGTCTCTCCTGCGACACAAGGGATTGCCGGTCCGCGACATCGCGCCGCTGCGAGCCGTCCGGCGACGGGCACTGCTCGATCTCGACGTCACCGATCGCGCCTTCGGTTACCCGCTCGAACTGCTGATCAAGGCGAATCGCGCGGGCTGGCGGGTCACCGAGTTCGACGTGTCCTACGGCGAACGCGCCAAGGGCACGAAATCGAAGGTCTCCGGCTCGCTGCGGGGAACCCTGCGGGCCGCGAGGGATTTCGGGCGGGTGCTGAGCCGATGACCTTCTGCCTGTTGATCGTCGCCAAAGCGCCCGTGCCCGGTTTCGCGAAGACGCGGCTCTGCCCGCCCGCGACACCGGAGCAGGCCGCCGGGATCGCGGCCGCCTCGCTGCTCGACACTCTCGAAGCCGCCCTCCTGACCCCGAAGGCACGCGTGGTCGTCGCCATGACCGGCAAGCTCGACGAAGCCGTCCGCGGCGCGGAAATCACTTCAGCGCTCCGAAAAACGGAGGTGATCCCCCAACGCGGAGAAGGTTTCGACCTGCGACTGGTCAACGCCCACGCCGACGCGCCCCGCCCCGGCGAACCGGTGCTGCAGATCGGGATGGACACCCCGCAGGTCACCCCGTCGCTCCTGGCCGACGCCGCGAACCGGCCCGAAGATTCGGTCCTCGGACTCGCGGAAGACGGTGGCTGGTGGGCACTGGGCCTCAAGGATCCGCTGCACGCCAAGGCTCTCGCCGGGGTGCCGATGTCGCGTGATGACACCGGACGTCAGACCTTGCGCGCCCTGGCCGATATCGGCCTCCGGCCCGGCGCCCTGCCCACACTGTCCGATGTGGACACGATCGCGGACGCGCACCGGGTCGCGGCGGCGGCTCCGCACGGCCGGTTCGCCCGAGCGGTGGCGGAGGTCCGGTGACCGCCTTCGACCGCGGCCTGCTCGGCCACCGCTGCTGGCTGGAACTGGCGACCGGCGAACGCGTCGACCTGCCGGTCGACCGCTGGACGGCCATCCCCTGCGACGGCGACGACGTCCTCCTCGCCGCCTGCGACGGCCCGACCCTCGACGTCGGCTGCGGGCCCGGCAGGCTCACCGCCGCGCTGACCGAACGCGGTGTCGCCTCGCTCGGCGTCGACATCTCGGCCACCGCCGTGCGGCTCACCCACGCCCGCGGCGCCGCCGCGCTCCACCGGGACGTGTTCGACCGGCTCCCCGGCGAAGGGCGCTGGCGGCATGTCCTGCTCGCCGACGGGAACATCGGCATCGGCGGCGACCCGCATCGCCTCCTGGCCAGGATGGCGGAACTGCTCACCGACGGCGGGACGGTGCTCGTCGAACTCGACCCGCCCGGCCGCGGCCTCCGGCAGGACCGCGTCCGGCTGCGCCCCGACAACGGCGCCTGGTTCACCTGGGCCTGGGTCGGCGTGGAAGCGATCGCGGATCTCGCCGCGCGCACCGCGTTCCGCGTCGCGTGGTCCACCAGTCACGGTCACCGCTGGTTCGCCTGCCTGGAGAAAGCATGAACACCCCTTCGGAGCGGGTGACGTCCCGGATCGGGCTCGCGCTCGCCGTCACGTTCACGCTGTGCTTCGTCACCGGCCTGATCAGCCATCTCATCCAGCATCCGCCGTCGTGGTTCGGCTGGCCGAGCCGCCCGGTCTGGCTGTACCGGGTCACCCAGGGCACGCACGTGATCTCCGGGATCGCGTCGATTCCCTTGCTGCTGGCCAAACTCTGGAGCGTCTACCCGAAACTGTTCGAGCGCCCGGTGATCCGCTCACTGCCGCACGCGCTGGAACGCCTGTCGATCCTGGTGCTTTCGGCCGCCGCGTTCTTCGAAGTCGTCACCGGCCTGTTCAACGTCGCGCAGAACTATCCGTGGACGTTCTACTTCCCGCAGCTGCACTACGCGGTCGCGTGGGTGGCGATCGGCTCGATTCTGGTGCACGTCGCCGTGAAACTCCCGATCGTCCGCCGCTCACTCACGACCAAGCCCGAGCCCTCGCGCCGCGCCTTCCTCCGCACGACCTGGCTCGCCGCGGGTGTCGCCGTCGTCGCGACCGCTGGAGCGACGGTTCCGTTGCTGCGCACCGTTTCCGGGCTATCGTGGCGGAGTGACAAGGGCCCGCAAGGTCTGCCGGTGAACCGGACCGCCGCGGCTGCGGGTGTCCTGGACACGGCGAACGACCCCGGCTGGCGGCTTTCGGTGGTGACGCCGAACGGTACGAAGACCTATTCGCTGGAAGAACTCCGCGCGCTGCCGAGAACTTCGGCCGAGCTGCCGATCGCGTGCGTCGAAGGATGGAGCGAGTCCGCGCGCTGGAGCGGCGTCTCACTGCCGGAGTTGTTGCGGCACGCCGGAAGCACGCCGGGCACTCCGGTCCGCGTGTTCTCGCTGGAGAAGGCCGGGCCCTACGGGATCAGCGATCTTCCCGGCGAGCACACCGCGGACGACCTCACCCTGCTGGCACTGGAACTCAACGGCGAGGTGCTCGACGCCGACCACGGCTTCCCGTGCCGGATCATCGCCCCGAACCGGCCCGGCGTCCTGCAGACGAAATGGGTCGCCCGTTTGGAGACGCTGTGAAGACGTTGCGGCTGCTACTGTTCGTGCCCGGCCTCGCCGCGCTCGCGTGGGGCGCGGTGCTGTTCTCCGAGTACGCCTTCCCGCTGCGCCCGGACGTCTTCAAGACGCTGGGCTGGCTCGCCGGTGGCCCGCTGGCGCACGACCTGCTGATCGCGCCGCTGGTCGGCGCCGTGGGGTTCGCGCTGAGCAGGTTCCTCCCGGAGCGCTGGAAGACGCCGGTCAAGACAGGCGCGGTGCTCAGCGGGGTGTTGACGCTGCTCGCGATCCCGTTGCTGTGGCGGCCTTTCGGCGGCGCACGGAACCCGGGCCTGCACGACGCCGACACCGTCACCGGCCTGCTCGTCAGCCTGGCGGTCGTCTGGCTCGGCGTCCTCGTGGCCGCGCTGCTCCGGCGGAAGGCGCACTAGAGAGGCCTTGGTGGCCTGCCCGGCGCCGTGTCGCGAAAGCCACTTTCGGGACACGTGACGTCCCGAAAGTGGCTTTCGCGACATGCGGCTGTGCCGTCTGCGATGAATGGTCCGATCAGAAGGCACGACCGTTGCGAAAGCCACTTTCGCAACCTTCAACGTTGCGAAAGTGGCTTTCGCAACACGCAATTGCCTTATCCATCAATAAAAAAGAGCCACACGCGACCGGGATTGGCAGCCGGTCGCGCGTGGCTCTTCGGGTCCGGCCCGCTGGGGGTTCGAGCCGGAGCTGGTCTCGGCCGCGCACTGCGGCCGAGCGTCTCTAGTTCGGCGTGACGGGCTGTCCGCCGAGGGTCACCTCGATGACCTTGTCCCCGCTGAGCGTGAACTTCACCTTGTCGTTCGGCGCCCTGGTGCGGATCTCGGCGACGAGCGCGTCCGCGTTGGGGATCGGCCGGTCGTCCAGCTTCGTCACGACGTCACCGGATTTGAGGCCGGCCTTCTCCGCGGGGCTGCCCGGCGAGATCTCACCGAGCTGCGCCCCACCGGTCGGCGCCGTCTGCACTCGCGCGCCGATGAAGGTCTGCGTCGCCTGGCCGGTGTTGATGATGTCGTCGGCCGTGCGGCGCGCCTGGTCGATCGGGATCGCGAAGCCGATGCCGACGTTGCCGCCGCTCTCGCCGCCCTGGCCCTGCGCGGACCTCGGGCTGTAGATCGCCGAGTTGATGCCGATGACCTGGCCGGCCATGTTCGCGAGCGGGCCGCCGGAGTTGCCGGGGTTGATCGCCGCGTCGGTCTGCACCGCCGACATCACCGTGGTCTGGTCGCCGTTGCCGCCGGCGCTCACCGGCCGGTTCAGCGCGCTGACGATGCCCGACGTGACCGTGCCGGTCAGCTCGAACGGCGAGCCGATGGCGACCACCGGCTGCCCGACGCGCAGGTCGTCGGAGCGGCCGAGCTCCACCGGGGTCAGGCCGCTGACGCCGCTGACCTTCACCACGGCGATATCCGTCGTGGGGTCGCGGCCGACGATGGTCGCCGTGCCCTTCTTGCCGTCCTGGAACACCGCCTGGATCTGCCCGCCGCCGGCGGCGACCTCGACGACGTGGTTGTTGGTCAGCACGTAGCCGTCGGTGCTGAGCACGAAGCCGGAACCCTCGCCCGCACCCGACCGGCCGGACACCTGCAGCTCGACCACGCTCGGCGAGAGCTTCTGCGCCACGGATTCGACCGAACCGGCGGGCAGGTTGCCCGTCTGCTGGGCGGGCTTCGGCGCGTCGAGCGCGTTCACCGCCGAGCCGCCGGAGGCGTCACCGGTCAGGTAGCCGACCGTGCCGCCCGCGACCCCGCCGACGACCAGCGCGATCGCCGCGACACCGGCGAGCAGCTTGCCCGATGTGGACTTCTGAGCCTGCCGCTGCTGCGGGACCGCGTACACCGACGGACCCGGCTGGGTGAACGGCGTCTGCTGGCCCGGGATCTGGTGCCCCTGCGTGGGCGCGTGCTGAGCCTGCGGGGACCAAGGGTTGTACTGCTGCTGTTCCTGGGAGTAGGCCTGCTGCGCTCCGGTGTGCGGAGTGGCATGGCCGCCGAGGCCGGTCGCGTCGGGCTGCTGCGGCGCGGGCTGAGCCCAGTTCGCGCTCTGCTCCGCGTCCGGCTGAGCGACGGCGGGCCGCGCCTTCTCGGCGTCCTGGCCGCTGGGGTCGTTCTCGGTCATGTCTTCACCTTGCGGGATGGTCCTGAGAAGTTCCTGAGCCAATGCTGTGCATCGCACATGAGTATGGCGCCAACGGCCGCCGGCTTCACGCTTCTTCGGCTTCCGCCGCCTCCACCGTTTCGGCGATCATCAGCTCACCCGCCTGCTCG
Source organism: Amycolatopsis roodepoortensis (assembly GCF_024628825.1). Classification (NCBI taxonomy): domain Bacteria; kingdom Bacillati; phylum Actinomycetota; class Actinomycetes; order Pseudonocardiales; family Pseudonocardiaceae; genus Amycolatopsis; species Amycolatopsis roodepoortensis. The sequence goes on along the minus strand of NZ_CP102415.1, from coordinate 6,273,496 downwards.
GTGAGCGTTTCCCTTGCCTGATCGGAAAGACCGTCGTCCGAGACGACGACGTCGGCCTCTTCGAGTCCGGCGATCGTGGAGATGCCGACGATGCCCCATTTGGTGTGGTCGGCCAGCACGACCAGCTTGCGGCCCGCCTCGACCAGCGCGCGGTCGGTCTCGGATTCGGTGAGGTTCGGCGTGGTGAACCCGGGCCCGTCGGCCATCCCGTGCACGCCGAGGAAGACGACGTCCAGGTGCAGCGACCGCAGGCTCTGCACGGCGACCGGCCCGACGAGGGCGTCCGACGGGGTGCGGACGCCCCCGGTGAGCACCACCGTGCGATCCGGCTGGTTCGCGCCGCGCAGCACGTCGGCGACCTGGATGGAGTTCGTGACGATCGTCAGGCCGGGGATCCCGTCGAGCGCCCTCGCCAGCGTCCACGTGGTGGTGCCCGCGGAGACGCCGATCGCGGTGCCCGGCCGGACCAGCCCGGCGGCGAGCGCGGCGATGGCCTCCTTCTGCGCGCGCTGACGCACGGATTTGGCCTCGAAACCGGGCTCGTCGGTGCTCTTGCCGACGACGGAGGTGGCGCCCCCGTAGACCTTCTCGACCAGACCGCGGCCGGCGAGCACGTCGAGATCGCGGCGCACCGTCATATCGGACACGCCGAGCCTCACCACGAGGTCGCTGACCCGGACCGCACCGGTCCGGCGCGCCTCCTCGAGGATCACCGCCTGTCGCTGCCGCGCGAGCACGAACCCTCCTCCATCAACTACACAAAATCCTACGCGATCAAACATGGCGCGACGAGTCGAGCGGACTGCCACCATGAGGCCATGGCCAGGCTTCGCGACGTCGTCTTCGACTGCCGTCATCCGGCTTCGCTCGCCCGTTTCTGGGCGGCCGCGCTCGACGGCTACGAAATCGCACCCTATGACGAAGAAGAGCTTGATCGCCTTCGTTCGCTGGGATTTTCGGGCCCTGAGGACGACCCTTCGGTGCTGGTCGAAGCAGCCTCGGGACCGCGGCTGTTCTTCAATCTGGTTCCGGAATCGAAGACCGTCAAGAACCGGGTGCATCTGGACCTGACCGGCGACAGCGTCGAAAGGCTCGTCGCACTGGGCGCGCGCGTACTCGCGCGTCCCGAAGACGGCTTGGTCGTGCTCGCGGATCCGGAAGGGAACGAGTTCTGTCTCGTTACTCCTCCGCCGTCTCCTTGACGCCCTCGATCGGAACGCCGCGGAAGCTCAGCACGAAAAGCGAGACGGCGCCGAAGAACAGCGCGATGTCGGCGACGTTCCCGACGAACCAGCCGTTGTAGTCGATGAAGTCGACGACGTGGCCACGTGCGAAGCCGGGCTCGCGGAACAACCGGTCCCCCAGATGCGTCGTCGCGCCGCCGAGCAGCAACCCGAGCGAGATCGCCCAGCCCGCCGACCGGACCTTGCGGGAGATCCAGAGCAGCGCGACCACCGCGACCGCGGCCAGGATCGCGAAGATCCAGGTGGAGTTCGCGCCCAGCGAGAACGCCGCGCCCGGGTTGTAGAGCAGCCGGAACCGGATGAAGTCGCCGATCACCGGGATCGGGGCCTGGCCGGTGAGGGCGTCGACGGCCCACCATTTGGTCAGCTGGTCGGCGGCCAGCAGCACCGCCGCCACCAGCAGTGTCCACAGCAGACGGCGGGGCGGCATCTCAGGCGCGTTCTCGGTGCTCATCACTCGTCAGAGTAATCACCTGTCAGGCCGGGGCTCCCGGGAGCCGCAAGGTCATCAGCGCGCCACCGGTGGACGCGCGGCCCGCGTAGACGTCGCCGCCGTGCCGCTGCGCCGCGTGCTGGACGATGGCGAGGCCGAGGCCGGAACCGGGCAGCGTCCGCGCCTCCGAAGAGCGATAGAAGCGGTCGAACACCTTCGGCAGGTCCTCGTCGGCGATCCCCGGCCCCGAGTCCTCGACTTCGAGCACCGCGGTGCCGTCGCCGACCGGGTACAGCCGGACCCCGACCGTCGATCCTTCCGGCGAGAACTTCACCGCGTTGTCCAGCAGGTTCAGCACCGCGCGTTCCAGCGCGCTGGTGTCGCCGGTGAGCACCCACGGCTGGAGCGAGACGTCGAACTCGATCTCGCCCGCGCGGCGGCGCGCCCTGTCCAGCGCGCGCTCGACGACGTCGACCATCTCGACCCGCTCGTGTTCGATCCGCGGCTCGTCCTGGCGCGCCAGCTCGACGAGGTCGCCGATCAGCTGGGTCAGCTCGTCGAGCTGACCGCGGATGTCGGCCTCGATGTCGCTGCGGTCCTCGTCGGACAGCGTCCGCGCGCCCGGCCTGCTCGCGGACAGGAGCAGCTCCAGGTTGGTACGGAGCGACGTCAGCGGGGTGCGGAGCTCGTGGCCGGCGTCGGCGACGAGTTGCCGCTGCCGCTCCTGCGATTCGGCGACCGTGCCCAGCATCGTGTTGAAACTCTGGGTGAGGCGGGCGAGTTCGTCGTCGCCGCTCACCGGGATCGGCCGCAGGTCACCCGTGGTGGCGACACGTTCCGCCGCCGACGTGAGCCTGTCGACCGGCCGCAGGCCCGCTCTCGCGACGGCCGTTCCCGCGGCCGCCGCGACCAGGATCCCGGCGCCGCCGATCAGGAACAGGACCACCGAAAGCTCGTTCAGGGTGCGCTTCGTCGGCCCGAGCGACTGCGCGAGCACCATCGCCTGGCCGTCGCCCTGCGGGAGGGCGACGACGCGGCTGTCGGTCCTCGGGTCGGTGCGCAGGGAGAACGCCTTGTCCCCGGAGGCGACCGCGATCTCGTCCTCGCCGTACGGCGGGCGGCTCCCGGACTGCGGATAGGTCAGCCGGACCTTCTCCCCGACCGTCAGCTGGCCGATCTGCAGGTCCGCGCTGGCGAGGAAGGCGCCGGGCACCTGCTGCAGTTCGGTCTGCACCTGGGGCGACTCGACCGCGGCCTGCGCACGGGCGAGCAGGTTGTCGTCCACCTGCTGGTAGAGGTTGTCGCGCACGACGAGGTACGCGCCGAGCGACACCAGCGCCACCGCGCCGGCCACCGAAGCGGCCGCGAGCAGCGTGACCCGGCCTCGGAGCGAGAACCGCCGCGTGCCCCAGCGGTCGCCGCGCGGATCCTTTTCGGACACGTCGACGACCGGGACCGGTTCGGTCACGGCGGGGTTTCCCTCAGGACGTAGCCCACTCCCCGCACCGTGTGGATCAGCCTCGGTTCGTTCCCAGCCTCGGTCTTTCGGCGCAAATAGCCGACGTAGACCTCCAGCGCGTTGCCCGACGTCGGGAAGTCGTATCCCCACACTTCCTCCAGGATCCGGCTGCGGGTCAGAACGTGCTTGGGGTAGGAGAGGAACAGCTCCAGCAGGGCGAATTCGGTCCTGGTGAGACTGATCTCCCGCCCGGCCCGCCGCACCTCACGCGTCCCCGGGTCCAAGGTGAGGTCCGCGAACGAGAGGACCTCGGCGTTCTGCCCGGCCTGCGGATCCGGGATCGCCCGGCGCAGAAGCGCGCGAAGGCGCGCGAGAAGCTCTTCGAGCGCGAAGGGCTTCGGCAAGTAGTCGTCGGCGCCGGCGTCGAGACCGGACACCCGGTCGGAGACGGTGTCCCGCGCCGTGAGGACGAGGATGGGCAGGTCGTCACCGGTGCTTCGCAGCCGGCGGGCGACCTCCAGGCCGTCGAGCCGCGGCATCATCACGTCGAGGACCATCGCGTCGGGTCTGTTGGCGATGATCGCTTCGAGGGCCTGCGCGCCGTCCCCGGCCAGCTCCACCTGGTAGCCGTTGAACTCAAGGGATCGCCTGAGTGATTCACGGACGGCCCTGTCGTCGTCCACTACGAGGATGCGCATGGCGACAGTCTTACGCAGAGTGCTGAGACTCGCCTAAGAACACACACAGAACCAACAAAGGAAATCCGGCGATCCGGAAGACGTTTCAGCCGGTCTCGGGCCCTTTCGCAACAGGTGCGTTCCATCTACGCCACAAAGCGAGCATCCGGACCCCCACGACGGCGGCGGCTGCTACCACCGTCACCGGCCCCGGCGGCAGTCGCAGAGCGTGACCGATCACGACGAGTACGGCCCCCGCGAGCGCCGCGACCGCGTAGATCTCCTTCCGCAGCACGAGCGGGATTTCCCGCAGCAGGAGATCACGCACAGCGCCGCCGCCGATACCCGTGGTCATGCCGATCAAGCACGCCGCGTAGGGAGTGGCGCCCGCGTTCAACGCGATGGTGGTCCCCGCCGTCGCGAACACCCCGAGCCCGAGCGCGTCGGCGAGCAGCACCGCGCGCCGCAACTTCGCGATCTGCGGATGGAAGACGAACACGACCAACGCCGTCCCGCCGCAAACGGCGAGATAAGGCCAGGTCCGCAGGGTCGTGGGCGGCGTGATCCCGAGCAGGACGTCACGGATGACCCCGCCGCCGAGCGCGGTCGTCAACCCGACGACGACCACCCCGAAGACGTCCAACCTGGCCCGCACCGCCGCGAGAGCCCCCGAAGCGGCGAACGCGATCAAGCCGAGGAACTCGAGCGCGGTGAGGATCATTACTGGTCGAGCAGGCCACCGCGGTAGGCCAGCAGCGCGGCCTGCACCCGGTTCGCCGCGCCGATCTTGGACAGGACAGCCGAGACATACCCCTTGACCGTGGCCTCGGACAGGTGAAGGCGCCCGCCGATCTCCGCGTTGGACAGCCCCTGCCCGATCAGCCCGACGACCTCACGCTCCCGCTCGGACAGCGACGCGAGCAGCTTGCGCGCCGGCTGCGCGGCCCGCTGCTCGTCCCGATGCGACTGGACCATGCGCGCCGCGACCCCAGGGTCGAGCACCGCGCCACCCCTCGCGAGGTCGCGAACCGCCCTGAGCAGCGCCGCCGGGTCGATGTCCTTCAGGAGGAAGCCGTTCGCCCCGAGCCTGAGCGCGAGACTGACGTAGTCGTCGATGTCGAACGTGGTCAACATGGCCACGGTCGGCGGATCCGGCAGGGCCAAGATCGCCCTCAGCGCGCGAATGCCGTCGTCAGGCGCCCGCATCTTGATGTCGAGCAACGCGACGTCAGGGTGGTACCTCCGGGCGACCTCGACCGCTGATCTCCCGTCGCTCGCCTCGCCCACGATCTCGATATCGGCAGCGCCCGACATCATGGCACGCAGGCCCGAACGGACCAGTTCCTCGTCGTCGGCGAACATGAGCTTGATCAACGAAGCCCTCCGGCAGCCGGGGGAGCGGCGTCTCGCGTCCCGTTAACGAAGATTACCTACTGTTGTTCAGGGTTTCGAAACCAGACACGTACGAGTGACCCGCGCGGGTCATCTGTGTCGATCTAGGCGTCGATTCAGACCCTGTTCTCCTGCTGGAGAGTGTCGCTGGTCGGGGGTGGATCCGCAGGTCGAGTGTCACTGGGCGGCCAGTGTCGCTGTCCGGCCGCTCTTCTCGGGGCACCTGCCGCGCAACCGCCGTTCGGGGCATTCGGGGCCGGCCGCTTGGTCCGCCCGGGTGTGACTTGCGACCTCGCGCTCGGGCGGCTCGCGTCACCCGGTAGGCTGCGCCTGGCAGTACATGCCCTCGTAGCTCAGGGGATAGAGCACCGCTCTCCTAAAGCGGGTGTCGCAGGTTCGAATCCTGCCGGGGGCACCACCAGCACCCACGGCGGAACTCATGTGCCGCGACCGCCCCTGAGAGCGCAGGCCGCCTGGTCGACCGGGTCGTGATCCGGCCCTCATGAGCGACAGTCGCCGGCTCTCAACGCGCGAATTTCCGAAGAATCCGGTTCGTTGCCGGATCTTTCGAGTAGAGGCACACGCCCTGCAGGCCCCGGGTCATCAACACCTTGTACGTGTTCCGCACCAACCGGTCGAAATCTGCATCCTTGGCCGTATTCACCCGATCATCTTTCGACGAACCGCTGTCCGAGACCCAATCGCGCTCACGAATAATCAAGTCATCGCCAAAGATCACGCCTGCCCAGTCGTATTCGAAACCCTGGGCACTGTAGATACAACCGACTTGCCCGAAACCACGTGGGTCGGAGGCCCACAACGACGACGACGGAACACCTGGAACGGGCGCCTCCGGCCTGGCGTTCCACGGACGCGACCATCCACCGATCTTCACGTCATCGACCAGCCGACGAGTGCCATCGTCCTCGACGGGCTGACTCCAGTCCCAGCAGAACCCTGCCGTCATCCTCGCATTCCCACCACGAAGGTCCGCCTGCTGAAGGAGCCATGCCTCAAGTTCTTGAGGCGACTCCGCCGCATCGACCACGTACTCGTCATCACTTCCCGCAACCAGCTCGGACCAGACGATCGGGCGCTCGGGGCTCAGACGCAAGAGGCGCCTGACCCATTCGTCGAACTTGTCCGACCCACCACACCGAAACTGCCCGTCGAGGCGGATGTCGAGAACCTCATGCCCCTTGAGGTTCACCATGTCAGTGATGTATTCCCTGGTACCGACTTCGCCGGGACGCACGACCTGATGCTCGTCGAGCAGGAAAACGGGAACCCTGGCCACGTCGATGAGCTCATCGATCTGGCCGCGGAACCTCCCTCGCACACGATCGGGAAGTCCACGGACACGATGGGCTTCATCGCAGAGCAACACGTCCAGCGAGTTCTCGCGCTTCGAGCCGAATTGATTGAAATACTTGAACATCTCGTCGAGACGCTCATCGCCGGCAACGGTCGCTCGCAGCGTCTCCGTAAACGCCTTCGAGCCTGTCGCATGCAGGACCCGCCTGTTACGACGAGCGAGGGCGGCGAGAAGGGTTATCGCTATCGCGCTCTTTCCCGAACCCGGACCGCCACTGACGAGGACCACCTTTTTCTTGCCCTCAGAGGAACCCTTGGAGTCCGCTTTTTCAAGGGCCCCCATGACCGATTCATAGGCCACTTGTTGTTCGTCGAGAAGAATAAACTCATCACGTTTCTCAAAGGTGCTGGCAGCCATCGTCAACAGGTTCCGAGCCGGGGTGTGCCGAGCAGCGAGAAGGTCCACCGCCGCCTCACGCGCACCAGCGGCCGAACCAGCGTCAGTGTCAAGAAGAGAACAGAGGAACTTGGCCAGGTCCTTCTGCGTGTCAGCCGCGAAGAGCTCCCCCAAACCATCGGCACGGGTCTTGTCCATTTGCCAGGCGGGATCATAGACGGCGTCGTGCAGGTAGGCGATTCCCTTCACCAATCGCGGCGCACGCGCGAATCGAGGCGTGAAGTCAAGGAGCTGGCGGCAGTAGCGCCGGACCTGTTCGGACGGATGCAAGACGGGCTGCGCAGCATCATCCGACATCTTGACCAGCCCCTCGCCCACCAACTCCATGCGTCGCCATTGCTTCAATTCCACCAGCACATACGACGGTTCCTCCGTCTCCGGATGCACACCGCACAGAATCGCGTCCACTCGCTTAGGACTGAAGGGGAGCCGATACTCGAGAAGCACCTCGACATGACCCAGCCCGATGGCACAAAGAGTCTCGGCGAGGACCGGGAGGCTGCGCCGCCACGAACCGACTTCACCGTTCCTTGTCGAAGCGCTGTAATCGACCCTTGCATGTATAGCGAGCTTCGCTATGAAACCTTCATAGCCCAACGCCACCCGCAACTCGGCAGCGGTCTTCCTTACCGGCAAAACGTCCTCCCCCAAGGCTCGCGTCGCGCAGTCACTCTTAGTCAGAGTCCAACGTGTGGGCTCACACTAGTGAGCTATACCCTGGCCACGAACCGGGGGTGGAGATGGCGGCTGCCACGTTGTGCGAACCCATCTGTAACCGAAACTTCCCCGGCCCGGTGAACCGCGGCGGGGAGAGCGATCCACTAACCTGGACAGGAACGGTCCGACGGACACCGAGTCACCTCGTTGTTGTCCCCCATCCGTACGTCGATGACGCACGCCCTGGGGAGGGGACGAGGTGGCACTTGCACGCGGCCGAGCAGCCGATCTTCTGATCGAGGCCAGGACGGGCAACCTGCATCAGAGGCTGCGCGAGCAGTCCGGGTACGTGCTCGGCACCAGAGCGGGCACGAGCGAGGTCGTCTCTTGGCAGAAGAGCCTTCCCGTCCTGCTCAACGACCTGGTCGATGCGGGGCTCGGAGACGTCGAAGTCCTCCTCGAGCACCAGCTTCCCCACAGCAGGCAGCGCGTCGACGTGATCCTGTGCGGAACCCATCCCCGTACTGGGCAGAGCTCGTTCGTGTTCCTCGAGCTCAAGCAATGGTCGAAGGCCGAAGTACACCTTGCCCAGGTGCTCGACATCCCCGGCCTTCCCGGTCTGCACCTCCACCCGGTGGAACAGGTACGCGGGTACTGCCAGTACTTCGTGGACCACACTCCAGCACTCGCCGAGCGTCCTCAGGCAGTCCACGGGATCGCGTACCTGCACAATGCCCGCCGCACCGATATCGACGGTCTCCTCCAGTACAAGGTCACCGAATACGGGCGACTGTTCACGATGGACGACAAGGCCGACTTCCATCAGGCCTTGAACGCCGTACTCGACGAATCGGTCAACCGAGCGAGCAACCTCGCCGCGGGCGACGAACTCCTCGGCTTCGAACACCGCCCGACCAAGCCGTTGCTGGCGCTCGCGGCCGCGGAGATCCGGGATCGCGAGCAGTTCGTCCTGCTGGACGAGCAAAAGGTCGCTTACGAATTGGTGATGCAGGCAGTCGAACGTTCTCGCGCCGCACAGACTCGTACTGTCGTCATCGTCGAGGGTGGTCCCGGTTCAGGTAAAAGCGTGATCGCCCTGAGCCTTCTCGGCGATTTGGCTCGTCGTGGTCTGGCCGTCCACCACGCGACCGGCTCCAAGTCCTTCACCCAGACGATGCGAAAATACGCTGGCCGTGGAAGCACACGCGTACAGGGCCTGTTCAAGTACTTCAACACCTACGTCGGTTGTCAGCCTCGAGAACTCGACGTCCTCATCTGCGATGAAGCACACCGCATTCGAGAAAAGGGCGTCACGCAGTACACGAAGAAGGAGCAGCGCGATCGAGCTGGCCGCCAGATCAACGAACTGATCAACGTCGCCACGGTGCCGGTGTTCCTGCTCGACGAGAATCAGATCGTGCGGCCTGGCGAGATGGGTTCGTTGCGTGAGATCTCCGCCGCGGCCGAGTCACTCGGTTGCAAGGTGGAGGTCGTCCGCCTGCACGACCAGTTGCGCTGCGGTGGTTCAGTCTCTTACGACACGTGGGTGGCACGACTGCTGGGACTGGGCCAGAACGTCGAACCACCTGTCCCCTGGAGCAAGCTCGCAGGGCCGCTGGACGCAGGGATCACGGTGGCGAGCGCCGCCTCACCCCAAGCTTTGGAGTCGTGGGTGCTGCATCAAAAGGAGTTGCACGGCGGAGTGCCCCGGCTCGCCGCCGGCTTCTGCTGGCCTTGGAGTGATCCAGTGATGACTCCGGATGGCCGCGCGCTGGTCGACGACGTCAAGATCGGCGGTTGGCAGCGTCCGTGGAACGCGAAATCGGAACGGAACAAGGCCGTGGCCGGTGTCCCGGAATCCAACTACTGGGCCACGGACGAACGCGGTTTCGGGCAGGTGGGCTGTATTTACACCGCCCAGGGATTCGAGTACGACTGGTCCGGGGTCATCTTCGGCTCCGATCTCGTTCGTCGCGACGGTATGTGGGTTCCCCAGCGCCAGAACTCCGAGGACAGTGCCGTGAAACGGGCCGACGAACTGCATTTCGGCGCGCTGATCAAGAACACCTACAAGGTGCTACTCACCCGGGGGATGCGTGGCACTGCCGTTTATTCGACCGATCCCGAGACCCAAGCTTTCTTGGAAGAGATGACCCGGTAGCCCTTATCAGCCCGCGGGACGGCCGTCCGGGTCCGTCATCGTGATCGCCCCACCCTGCGCCCGCAGCACCACATCGGCCCGGTACTTACCCTCGCCGAGGGCGGCCAGAGTGCCGAGGCTGACCATCCGCGTAGTGGCTCCGTCCCGGTCGAATACCAGGAGGTTGCCGTCCTGGACGTAGTCCCCGCTGTGTGTGCCATCGCCCTCGACCGTGACGGGACGGCCGAGTTCGCGTTCGATTCGCGCGCCGGAAGCGGGGCCGGTGAGGACGTGCACCGACGTCCAATCGCCGGGGGCCAGTTCCTTGAGCGGACGCGAGCCGCCCGACCTGGCGAGTTCGCCGATCGTTTTTTCGAGACCTTCGTCGAATTCCACTGTCACTCCTGGGGTGCTCGTGCCACAGCCCGCCACGAGGGCGAGCAGGGCGAGCAGAGTCACTATCAAGCGCATGGTCAGTATTGGTCCGGATACGCCGACGGGTCGCCGGGGTCGTGGTCGTCGTTGCGCCCCGGATTGTCCGTGGGCCAAGGCTTGTTCTTGGTTTCGCGGGTCTCGCCTGGAGGCGATTCGTTGGACGATACCAGTGTGTCGTTCTTGTCGATGACCACCATTTTGCCGTCCTTGACGGCTTGTTCGATCAGATTCGCCATCTGCTCGGGACTGGCGTCCGGGTTGGCCCGGGCGATCGCGCGGCCGACTTCGTTGTTGTGCAGGTCCATGGCCACCGGGACGTGGTGGCTGCTCGGGTTCCGCTCGTGCGCCGTGGCGAAGTCGCGGGCCCATTCTTCTCCGTACCGCTGCGTCATCATCGCGTTCCAGTAAGCGTGGCGGAACGCGTCGGCGTGCCCGTCGGTCAGGCCTTTGCCGTCGAACTTTCCCTCGGCGACGTGCAGGGCGTCCTGCCGGATGTCGGCGAATTCCTTGAGCCCGAGCAAGCCCTTGCGCATCTGCAGATCGTCGAGCAGCTTGGCTTCGGACTGGGTGATCTTCTCCTTCGAGAAACCCGCTCGTTCCGCGAGCCAGCCGGTCAAGCCGCTCGGCCACACTGTCGTGCCGTCCGTTTTGACCTGGTACTTCGCCAGGAGATCTCGGTGTCGCTGTTCGTCGGCGATGCGGTCTTCACCTGCCGCGGCGGCCGCCGCCAGCGTCGTCGCGCCGGCGTCACCGATTTCGCCTGCCATGATGCGCTTGAGCACCGAATTCAGTTCGGCGTCGACCTGGCCGGCGCGGGCCAGAATGGCTTCCACCTCGACCTGCACCAGCATGCTGGAGAGAAATCCACCGGCGTTTTCGGTCTCGACGACCTTGCCGTTGTCGATCCGGAAACCGTTCTTGGCGGCGAAATCCTCGGTCGTCTCGACGCTGCGCACCAAATCGCGCACCGCTTGCTCGGTGTCGTCGATGATCTTCACGGCCGCGGACAGGCGTGCCGCGAGATCCTCGAGTTCCTGACAGCGGGCCCGCAAATTCTCAGCTGCCGCATCCGCCGCCTCGCCGGCCCAGCCGGCGGGTTTGGCGCCGTCGATCTCGTCCTGCAAACCGAGCACCTGGCGATTCTGTGCGGCCAAGTGGTCACCGATCTGCCCTATCCCGTCAGCCTTCCATTGGCTGACATCGGCCCAGGTGACCATCATCGACCACCTGTCCCGTCGAATTCCTGTTCACCGGCATCGTCTCGCACCCGGTACGCGGTCGCGGCGGTGGTCAGCGACGCCGCGTAGGAATCCACTCCCTTCGCCCAGACACCGATCGAGTTCTCCCAATGTGGACCGAGCTCGGCGGCGGTCTTCGCCGACTCGCTTCCGGTCAATGCGCCGGAAAGCGCCGCCACCCGCTCAAGATCCAGCTCGCGAACGATTCCCGCGGCACGCTTTGCCTGATCAGCGGCGTCGCGCAGGGCTTTCGGATCAGCTTCGAACCCCGTCATGGAACCCCTCCCCCTCAGAGCGAGGCTACTTGTCCCATTTGGGAGGTTCAAGCCGCCGTCAGGCCTCATGGAAATCGTCGAGACGGTGGGCTTCGACTGAAGATTCCGTAGCCGCCAGCCAATGCGAATAGGTGACATAGACCAGTTCCGTGTCCTCATCGGCCACGTAGACCACCTCAGTGCCGGAACGCAGGTAAATCACCTCGCCTGCCCGAGCTGTCACCGAGCCCGAAGGGCCTTCGACGGTGAAAACCCCGGAAGTTATGACGAGAGCCTCGTCGTAGGTCATCTTCCACGGGTTCTTCTCCCCTTTTCCGTAGCGGGCGAAGCCGACGGACATCGCCGCGCCACTGTCATGCGCGAGGACGTCGGCCAGGAAGATCCGCTGGTCGAGCCGCTGGAACCAGGTTGAAGCGTCGTCGCTCGTGAAGTGTTCGACGGACATGCAAGTCTCCTTAAGTGGAACTTCTTCCACTTAGTTAACTGGAGAACTTTCCACTTGTCCACCGGTTAGGCTGACCGAGTGCTTCCCATCGCAGGGTCCGGGCCGATAGAGCGGGCCGACGCGGCTCGCAACCGGCAGAAGATCGTCCGCGCGGCGGCCAAGCTCGTTGCGGCCAAAGGGATCGACGGGCTCGCGTTGGACGAGGTCGCGGCGGAGGCGGGCGTCGGGATCGGGACCGTGTATCGCCGGTTCCCGGACAAGGGCGCGTTGGCGCAGGCGTTGCTCGACGAGAACGAGCGCGAGTTCCAGGAAGCGTTCATCAGCGGGCCGCCGCCGTTGGGGCCAGGAGCGCCAGCAGGCCAAAGGCTCAGCGCGTTCCTGGAAGCGTACGTCGACAGGCTCGAGACCCACGGCGAACTGCTGATGGTCGCGGAGACGGAGACGCCGATGGCGCGGTTCGTGACCGGCGCGTACCGGCTGCACCACAATCATCTGGTCACGCTGATCAGCGAGATCGAGCCGGAAGCGGACGCGCATTTCAGGGCCGACGCGCTGCTCGCGCCACTGGCGGCGGCACAATACGTCTACCAGCGGCGAAGCATGACGCCTGAACAGATCAAGGCCGGTTTGAGCGACCTGTGCCAGCTGGATGACTAGTGTCCTGTGGCATGGTTCCAGCGGTGAAGCCCGAACTGGTCGAGCAGGTGTGCGCGTTCACCGAATGGGTGGGCGCGGGACGAAAGCTCACCCAGACCGGGCGTCTCACCCTGGCTGACGCCAAGGAACTGGTGCCGTTGTTGAAGACCGGTGACGTGCTCGAGCAGACCATCGGCGACCACGTGTACCGGACCAGGTCGAGCGAGCATCTGCCCAACCTGATGCTCGTCGTGGAGTGCGCCAAGGTGGCGCGGCTGGTCCGCAAGACCGGGCAACGGCTGGTGCCGGTGAAGAAGAATCAGGCGCTTCTCGATGACCCGCAGAAGCTGTGGTTCGCGTTGTTCACCGGGTTCGACCAGCTCGGTCAAGCATTCCTGCACAGCGGATTCAGCGAGTCACTGCTGCGCCGGGAGTTCGCCGACGGCAGCCGCGCCGCGTTGGCGTCGTTGTACGGCGCGGACGGTGCTGTCCCGATCGCGAACTTGTGCACGACCGTCCGGAATGTCGTCAGCGCGCCCTACATCTTGGACGACCTCACCGAATTCCAGTCTGAGATGTTGCGGAGCACGAACGACCGCGACACCAAGGAAACGCTCGAGGTCCTACAGCGATTGGGAGCAGTGACCCTCCGCGGCGACTCAGCCGAGCTGACCGAACTCGGCCGGTCCGGTATGCGGCGGATCTTGGGCGAGCCGGAAGCCGGTGATCCGATCTACCAGGTGAAGATCACTCTGCTGGAAATCGAAGGTCTCCCGGTGTGGCGACGAGTACTGGTTCCGGCGGCCATTCCGCTCGACCGGCTGCACGTCGTCATCCAGGCCGCGATGGGCTGGGAGAACTACTACCTGCACCACTTCGTCGATGGGGAGACCTACTACGGCGAGGCCGAGGCTGAACTGCAGTACCGAGATGAACGGAAAGTGCGACTGGACGAACTGGTGAAGCCCGGTGGCCGCCTCGTGTACAACTACGACTTCGGCGATAGCTGGGACCACGAGATCCTCGTCGAGGAAGCCACGGTCGCCACGTCCGATGGGCGTTACCCGCGGTGCATCGCGGGCCAAGCGGCGTGCCCGCCGGAGGACGTCGGCGGAACCGGAGGGTATGCGCGGCTGATCCAGATCCTCGAGGATCCCGGACACCCGGAACATCAGGACGTACTCGGCTGGCTCGGTCTCGACGACCCTGGCCAGTTCGATCCCGCGCATTTCGACCTGGACGGCGCCAACCAACGCCTGACCCTAGGAGATCTCTACCGGCCCAACGCGTAAGACGCCGTCGTCCAGCGGCACGCACCGTTTCCCGCCGCGGCCTCGCAAAGCCGCGAAAGTCCCGCGCGGGTAGACGACGTCCATCCAAGCGCAGGGATTCGCGGGCCGGTGGACCTCGAAGCGCACCGGACCGTCGCCGGAGTCCAAAGCCACCACCGAACCCCGCGGCAGAGCGTCCACGTCGAAGCCCGAGAGCACGATGTTCCGCCGGGCCAGCAGCGGATCACCGGGGACAGCAGCAGAGAAGAGCGTCACCGCGGCGGAACGATGTGCGGGATGGTTGAAGTACCGGTCCCCGACCAGCCCCAGTCCCGCGCGCACCTCGACATGGTCGCGCGAGACCGGGGACGGGTCAGGGCGTGCCCCCGAGGAGGGACGGCCCTCGTACGCGTGCACCGAAGAGACGTGCAGCGCGACGATCAGCGCTCGCCGAGCTGCCATTCCGGCCGCACGTAGTGGCAGGTGTAGCCGTTCGGGATGCGCTCCAGGTAGTCCTGGTGCTCCGGTTCGGCCTCCCAGAAGTCACCGGCCTGGGTCACCTCGGTGACCACCTTGCCCGGCCACTTGCCGGAGGCGTCGACGTCCGCGATCGTCTGCTCGGCGACCTGCTTCTGCTTGTCGTCGGTGTAGAAGATCGCCGACCGGTAGCTCGTGCCGATGTCGTTGCCCTGGCGGTTGCGGGTCGTCGGGTCGTGGATCTGGAAGAAGAACTCCAGGATCTGCCGGTACGACAGCTGGGCCGGGTCGAAGACGATCTCGATGGCTTCGGCGTGCGAGCCGTGGTTGCGGTAGGTCGCGTTCGGCACGTCGCCGCCGGTGTAGCCGACCCTGGTGGACACGACCCCGGGGTGCCGGCGGAACAGGTCCTGCATACCCCAGAAGCAGCCGCCCGCGAGAACAGCCTTTTCCGTCACTGTGGATCTCCTTCGGTCGTTGACACCCAGTACAACGTGTCGCACCGTCCCTGTCATCCCCGTCCAAGTGTGACGGAACGCTTACGTCCACCGTGCGTCTCACGGTAGGTGAAAACCCTGCTCGCGGTCCTCGCCCTCCTCCTGGCCGGCTGCGCGACGAACCCGCCCAGCCCGACACCGGAAGAAGCCTTCCGGTTCGGCGGGATCTCGATGCCTGCCAGCGGCAAGGTGCTGGAGACGCGGCACGACCGCGGTATCGACACGAGGTATGTGGTCGTCGCGACCCTTCCGGCGGAGGACGTGCCCAGGCTGCTCGAAGCGTCGGGCTTCGCGCCCGGGGTGATGAACGACGACCGGGTCGTCGAAGGGCGTCACGTCTACCGCAAGGTCACCATCGAGGGGACAACCGTGCGCCTGGAGATGTTCACGACGTGAGCACTCTGCGTGAAAAAGACGGTCCGTTCGGACTCGTCTGGGTGACCCCCTAACGTGTAGCTCCACGCACCAGCCGCCGGAGGACGCATGGATCCGATCCGTGTTCCGCCCGAGATGTTCCGTTTCACCGACGGCAGCAGATCCGGGCTCCCCCTGGCGATCCTGCACGCCTTCGGCGAGGCGAACGAGCGGCTGGAGACGGCGCTCGGGATCGACGACGTCCGCACGAGGCTGCGTGAAGTCGGCTGGCTGGAGACGCTCGACGACGATGACCTCGTCAAAACGCTGGACCACCTCAAGGACCAGGGCCATCTGGAAACCGTTCAGAGCCACGCGGGCGACTACCGGACGGCGTCGGAGTACGAGCGCCGCAATCTCCAGTACTCGCTGAGCCGGCAGGGCGAAGCGGCGTACGCGGGGGTTGTCCGCGCGAACGAGGTACTCAACGCGTCCGGGGCGCTGCAGACGGCGACGCTCGAGGCGCTGGGTGAGCGGCTCGGCGAGCTCGTGAAGCAGCTCGAAGACGGCACGGACCGGCGCGTGTTCAGCACGCTCACCGAAGTCGAGAGCCACCTCGAAGCGTTCCGCGACAACACCAAGCGCTTCAACGGCGACCTCCAGCGCCTCCTGCACGCCGAAGCCGACCTCGCGACGTTCCACGAGGTCAAGGCGGCGACGGTCACGTATCTGCAGGAGTTCCTGAACGACCTGGAACATCACACGCATACGATCGCCACCCGGATCAAGGAGGTCGACGACCACGGCGTCGAGCTGGTGCACCGGCGGGCGCTCAACGGAGCGTCGCTGCCGAACCCCGATGCGCGTTGGATCGACGTCCGCAAGGCGCGCTGGGACGGTCTTCGCGCGTGGTTCCTGCCAGAAGACGGGACGACGCCGCGGGTCGAGGACCTCCACAACCTCGCGCGGCGGGCGATCATCACGCTTCTCCAGGTCCTGGACCGGATCACCGAATCACGGCGGCGCGCGAGCAGCGCGGTCGCCGATTTCCGCGAGCTGGCGCGGTGGTTCACCGTCGTCCCGGCGCAGGAGGACCTGCATCGCCTGTGGTCCACGATGTTCGGGCTGAGTTCCGCGCGGCACGCGCATCTCGCCCACGCGGACCCGGAAGTGGTCAGCACGACGGCGTCGTGGCTCGACGCGCCGCCGGTCGAGGTGTCGGAACTGCTTCGCTCCGCGGGCCGCACCGAGCGGTTCACCAGGACCGGCCGGATTCGCGACGTCAGCGCGATCAGAGCCGCGAGAGCCGTAAAGGCCCTACAGGAACGCGCCGAACTCGAAGCGGCGTGGAACATGCTCGACACCGGCGGAGTCGTGCGGCTTTCGGCGTTCGAGAAGCTCGACCACAGCGTTTTCGAGCGGCTGCTCGACCTCATGGGGCAAGCGCTGGGCAGCGCCGTCGGCGCGGACGGCACCCGGCGGAGCACGACGTCGGACGGCCAGATCGAGATCGTCCTGCGGCCGCCGCGGAACGGCGCGGTCGCCCGCCTGACCACCACGAGCGGCGTCTTCCGGGGCCCCGACTTCGAAATCGAGATCAGTACGGCCGGAGGCGGTGCGTGAGCCTCACCAACCAACTGGTCATCGCGGAACGCGAAGAGGTCGCGCGCGGGATCCGGGCCCTGCTGGCCACCCCGCTGATCGGCGAACGCGGCGCCCCCGAGACCTTCGACCTCATCCGGCGCCGCCGCGAGCCCATCCGGCAGTGGTTCGACTACTACTGCGGCTGGACGCTCACGGTCGAACCGCGGCTCGGCTACGCGCGGCTGGTCAAGGTCCGCGCGGCCACCGACCCAACGCGCCCGGCGCGGCGGCTGCGGTCCGGGCGTGCCGCGTTCGACCGGCGCCGCTACGTCCTGCTGTGCGTGGTGGCCGCCGAACTGCTGACCGTGCCGGTGACCACCATCGGCCTGCTCGCCGGCCGCGTCGCGCAGGCGAGCGCCGCCGACGACCTCGTCACCACCTTCGACGTCGCCACCAGGGCGGAGCGTCTCGCCTTCGTGGACGTCCTCAAACTCCTGGAGTCCTACGGCGTCCTCGAAGCCGCTGACGGCGACCCCGAGTCCTTTGTGGACGATCCGGCGGCGAAGGTGCTCTTCAGGGTGGACGCGACCCTCTTGCTGCGGTTGCTCGCCGCGCCGGTCGGGCCGTCCCAGCTGGCCGTGCCCGCCGACGACGTCGCGCTGCGGTTCGAGGAACTGCTGGAGGCGGTGTCGCACGAGCAGCGCTACGGCCTCTCGTCGGGCCGCCACGAGGACACGCCGAGCGCGTCGGACGTCCAGCGGAACCTGTGGCTGCGGCACACGGTCTTCCGCCGTCTCGTCGACGACCCGGTGCTGTACTTCGCCGAGCTGACCGCGGAAGAGCGCGCGTACCTCGGCACGCCGACCGGGCGCCAGCTGCTGCGGCGAGCCGCGGAACAGGGCGGCTTCGTCCTCGAAGAACGCGCGGAGGGCGTGCTGCTCGTCGACGTCGACGGGCTGGCCACCGACGAGCGGTTCCCGGACGACGGCAGCAACGCCAAGGTCGCCGCGCTCCTGCTGCTCGACGTGCTGGACGAGCCGCGGACCACCGACTACCTGCAGAAGGCCACCGCCAAGCTGCTGAAACGCTTCCCGCGCTGGGCCAAGACGTACCGGGGCAGGGACGGGGTGCGGCGGCTGACCGTCGACGCGCTCGCCGTGTTGACCGGCTTCGGCCTGGTCTGCACCGAAGCCGAACTCGTCCGGCCGCTCCCGGCCGCCGCGAGGTACACCGACCGCACCGAGGAGGCGCCGTGACCGTGACGAGGTGGATCCCCTCCCGTGCGGGCATTCTCAACATCTGGCGCTACTACGACGAGATCTTCGAGTTCCACGACGGGCGCCTGCTGTTGCGCGGCCCCAACGGGAGCGGGAAGTCGAAGGCGCTGGAGCTGCTGCTGCCGTTCCTGTTCGACGCGAGCCTGCGCGCGAACCGGCTGTCGACCTTCGGCACCAGTGAACGCAGCATGCACTGGAACCTGATGGGTGAAGGCGCTTCCGGCGCCACGCGCGTCGGGTACGTCTGGCTCGAATTCGGCATGGCCGGCGAGAAGTGGTTCACCTGCGGCGCTCGGCTGCAGGCCAGCACGCACACCAGCACGGTGCACGCCGACTTCTTCACCACCGATCTGCGGGTGGGCGACGGCTTGCCGCTGGTCAACGAGGCCGGCCAGCCGCTGACCAAGAACGCGCTGGAGGAAGCCCTCGGCGAGCACGGGACCGTGCACGACGGCGCGGCCGAGTACCGTGCGGCGATCCGCGCGAAACTGTTCCCCACCTTGAGCGAACAGCGCTACGACGCGCTGATCACCGCGCTGCTCCAGCTGCGGATGCCCAAACTCTCGCAGCGGCTCGACCCGAGCCTGCTGTCCAACCTGCTGTCCCGCGCGCTTCCGCCGTTGGGCCAGCAGGAGATCGCGGATCTCGCCGAGGGTTTCGAGCGGCTCGACGCGCAACGCGAACGGCTGGGCTCGCTGGAGACCGAGGTCGACGCGACCCGCGCGCTCGCCGCACGGCAGAAGACCTACGCCCAGCGTGTGCTGCGCGCGGGCGCCGCGAACCTCATCACCGCGACCACCGAACTCGACGAACTCGCCGCGGCCGCCCGCCGTTCGGCCGAGGAGTACGACGAGGTCGCCGCGAAGAAGGAAGCCGCCGAGGAACTGGCGGCGAAGCTCGAAAAGGACGTCGAGGAGACCGAAGCCCGCCTGTCCGGGCTGACCGAATCCGAGTCGTACCGCAAGGGCCAGGAGCTCGACAAGCTGCGGCAGCGGGCCTTGTCCACGCGCGAGAAGGCTGAAGCACTGCGTGCGGACGCGGATCGGCTCCGCGCCGAGGCGGACGCCGACGAGGAGCGCTCGCGGGCGGCGAAGCAGGTCGCGAAACGACAGGCCGACCTCGTGCGTTCGCTGGAGACCGAGGTCCGCGCCGCCGCGACCCGCGCGAACCTGGCCGGGGTGCACGACGAACTCGTCGCCGGACTGAACGAACCGGCCCGCCTCCGTCCGCTGCTGCAGGCCGCCGTGCGCGGTAAGCGCGACCAGGTCGAGACGCTCGGCCGGGCGCTGGACAAGCATGAACGCGCGGTCGGCCGGCGTCATCAGGCCGAGGCGGATCTCGACCGGGCGCGGTCGGATTTCTCGGCCGCGCAGGAGCGAGTGGACCTCACGACGGCGACGCGGGAACTCGCGCTGAGCGATCTGCGCACCCGGCTCGCCGAATGGGCGATCGGCTGCCGCGAGCTGCGGTTCCCCGATGTCGAGGCGGTCGTCCGGGACGCCGAGGCGGAGGTCGCGCTCCTGGGCAGGCTCGGCATCGTCGCCGAGACCGTGCTCGAAGACATCATCCGGCGGGAGGCGGCGACCGGTGCCGCGCTGGCCGCCGCGCGCGCCGAACACGACGAACTGCTCGTCGAGGCCGGCGTGCTCGAAACGGAGGACGTCCTCGCGCCCGAGCCGCCGCGCACCCGCACGACGGACCGCACCGAAATGAGCGGCGCGCCGCTGTGGCGGCTGGTCGATTTCGCGGGCTCCGTCCCGGAAAGCGCCCAGGCGGGGATCGAGGCCGCGCTCGAAGGCGCCGGTCTGCTGGACGCCTGGGTGAACTCCCACGGCGTCGTCGACGGGCACGACGTGCTCGCCGAAACCGGGACGCTGCCGGTGGCCACCGGCCGTTCCCTCGCCGACGTCCTCGTACCCGAACCCGACGCGGAGCTTTCCCCGGCGAAGATCCGCCGGATCCTGGAAGTGATCGCCTTCGACGACACGCTCCCCGCCGGACCCGCCGCGATCGGCGCGGACGGCGGCTGGCGGATGGGCGGCCTGTCGGGCAGCTGGACGAAGGACGCTCCGGCGTACATCGGCGCCTCTGCCCGCCTCCGCGCGCGGGAACGCCGGATCGCCGAACTCCGGGACAAAATCTCTCTTCGCGAGAAGACCGTCGCCGAACTGGAAGGCGAGCTGGCCGCGCTGCGCGGCAGGCGCGAGCTGATCAAGATCGAACGCGCCGCCCGTCCCAGCCACGAAGATCTCCTTGCCGCGACGGGAGAACTGACCGCGGCCGAGGCCGAGCTGACCGCCGCCGACGCCGCCGTCCGGCATCTGGAGTCCGCCGTCTCCGCGCTGGAGATCGAGGCCAAGACCGCGCTGCACGAGCTGACCGCCCAGGCTTCGGAGAGCGGGCTGCCGACCGAACGCGCGCCGCTGGCCGCGCTCGCCACGGCCCTGCGCACCTACTCCGACCAGGGCGAGAACTGGTTGTACGAGCACGGGAACCTGCTCACCGCGAACCAGCGGGCCGAGCTGTGCGCCGAACAGGCGGACCGGTCGGAAGCGAACGCGGCCCGGCGTGAGGACGAGGCTGCCGAGGCGGAGGCCGAACGCGTCAAGCTCACGGCGATGCTCGAAGCGATCGAAGGGACCGCGGGCAGCGGCCAGCGCGAGGTGCTCGCGGAAATCGACGGGCTGCGCACGAAACTGCGGGAACTCTCGGCCGAACTCCGCGCCGCGAACGCCGACGCCAAGGAGCTCGCGGTATCGCTGGGCGCGCTCGGCGTCCGCCGCACGACCGACGCGCGGGCCCGCGAGGACGCCGCCAAGAAGCAGGACGCGGCCGCGCTCCGGTTCCGGAAGCTCGCGACCGGCGTCTTCCCCGCCGACGGCGGGATCGAGGACCTGCCGAAGTTCCAGGCCACCCTGTCCGCCTCCGAAGGGGTGCGCTCGGCGCTCGAAACCGCCCGGCTGGTCGCCGCGGCGTGGCCGTCGGTGCCGCACGCGCCGAGCAACCTCGGCGAGGCGCTGCACCGGCTTTCCGAAGCCGTGCACACCTGCCGGAACACGCTCAGTTCGCGGGCGGAACTCGATCTGGAGACCGACGAGGACGTCCAGATCTTCACCGCCGTCGTCGACGGGTTGCGGGTCGGCGCGGCCGAACTGCTGAAGATCCTTTACGCGGAAGCGGAAAAGAGCAGGCACGAGATCACCGACCGGGAAAGCGACCTGTTCGACAAGACGCTGACCGGTGACACCCGCCGCCATCTCGCGGCCCGTATCCGGCAGGCCAACGACCTCGTCGACGGCATGAACGCGCGGCTGGAACGCGTGCGGACCGCGTCCAGGGTGGCCGTCCGGCTGGTCTGGCAGGTCTCCCCCGATCTGCCGCCGGGTACCAAGACCGCGCGGGATCTGCTGCTGAAGGATCCGGACCAGCTGACCGCCGAAGATCGTGTGTCCCTGCACAAGTTCTTCCGTGAGCGCGTCGAGCAGGCGAAGGCGGACGACACGGCGACCAGCTGGGAGCAGCAGCTCGCGCAGGTCTTCGACTACACGTCCTGGCACCGGTTCGTGGTCAAGGTGGACCGCGCGAACGGGGCAGGCTGGCAGCTGCTGACCAAGAAGCTGCACGGCGCGCTGTCCGGCGGGGAGAAGGCGATCGCGCTGCATCTGCCGCTGTTCGCCGCCGTCGCCGCGCACTACCAGGCCGCGCCCGAGGCGCCGAGGGTGATCCTGCTCGACGAGGTGTTCGTCGGCGTCGACACGACCAACCGGGGGCAGGTGTTCGGCCTGCTGTCCGAACTCGACCTCGACCTGATGCTGACGTCGGACCACGAATGGTGCACCTACGCCGAACTCGGCGGCGTCGGGATCCACCAGCTCATCACCGGCGGCGACGGCGACGACGCGGTCACCACGGCCCGGTTCACCTGGAACGGTCACGACCTCCTGCCCGCCGGGCATTAGCCTGAGCGGCCCCAAAGCCGGGCGCAGCGGGGTTCTTTCCGCCGTTCTTCCTTGTGCGGCGCGGGACCGCTCGCTACGTTCCTGCCGGTGGCTGTGCGGATCCAGGTGCTGGGCTCGCTGCGCGTCTGGCTGGCCGGGACGGAAATCGAGCTGGGCCCACCGGGTCGCCGTGCCGTCCTAGGTTTGCTCGTGCTCGCCGGCGGCGAGGCGATGTCCAAGCAGGAACTGGTCGACGCGCTGTGGGGCGGGCGGCCGCCGCGCAGTGCGGTGAACGTCCTCCAGACGCACGTCAAACACCTGCGGCGGCTGCTGGAACCCGGTCGTCCGGCTCGGTCCGGGAGCGAGATCCTGCCGCATGTCGGCGGCGGTTACGCGGTGCGCTGGGACGCCGTCGAGATCGACCTGCCCCACGTCCGCGGGCTCGTCGCCGAGGCGAACGACGCCCTGCGCGACGGCGAGACCGGCCGTGCCGCGGCGCTGTTCGGCGAGGCACTGCGCTGGTGGCGGGGCAGGCCGTTGGCCGATATCCCTTCGCTCGCAACGCATCCGAAGGTCTTTGCGTTGCAGGCGGAACGTCGTGCGCTGCTCGCCCGCTACGGCGACACGATGCTCGCGATCGGCGCCGCCGTCGAGGTGCTCGCCGACTTGGCCGAAGCCGCCGCGGATCAACCGCTCGACGAACCGGCGCAGGCCCGATTGATCCGGGCGTACCACGGCGCGGGCCAGCGGGCGACGGCTTTCCGGCTCTACCAGGAGGTTCGGCAGCGGCTCGTCGAGGAACTCGGCGTCGAACCAGGCCCGGAGCTCGCCGCGGCGCACGCCGCGCTGCTCGAAGACGAGGAACCGCTCCCGGCGCCGCGGTCCGCCGCACGCGTCCCGCGGCAACTACCCGCCGAACCGTCCGGGTTCACCGGCCGGGCGGCCGAACTGTCCATTTTGGACCAACTGGTGCCACCCGCCGGAAGCACCGGCGGCGCGGTGGCGCTCGTGGCCGTCACCGGGCCGGCGGGGGCCGGGAAAACCGCGCTGGCCGTGCACTGGGGCCACCGCGTGAAGGACCGGTTCCCCGACGGGCAGTTCTACGCGAACCTGCGCGGCCATTCCGCCGGCACGCCCGCGACGGCGCTCGAAGTGCTCACCCGGTTCCTGGCCGCGCTGGACGTCCCCGCCGAACGCCTCCCCGCGGACACCGAGACCGCGTCCGCGCTGTACCGGACGCTGATGACCGACCGGAAAGCGTTGGTGGTGCTGGACAACGCCGTCGACGTCGATCAGGTCAGGCCGCTGCTGCCCGCGGGGCCGGGATGCCTGGTACTGGTCACCGCGAGGGACCGGTGGCCGGGCTGGTCGCCCTCCACGGCGCCCGTCGGCTCACGCTGGGCATGCTCGAACCCGGTGAGGCGCTGGACCTTCTCGCCCGGGTACTCGGCCCCGAATGGGTCCGGGCCGAGCGCGAAGCGGCCGCCGAAGTGGCCGGGCTGTGCGCGTATCTGCCGCTGGCGCTGAGGATCGCCGCGGCCAACCTCGCGGAAGATCCCGGAAAAGGCATCGAGGACTACGCCATCGAGCTACGCAAGGGTAATCTGCTCGGCGCGCTGACCGTGCCGGGCGACGAGCAGATCGCCGTCCGGACCGCCTTCGATCTGTCCTACGCGGCCTTGCCCGCGGAAACGCGCCGGTTGTTCCGGCTGCTGAGCCTGGTGTCGGGCAACGACATCGGCGTCGAGGCCGTCGAGATCCTGACCGGCGCGGAGCGGGCGGGCCCGATGCTGGACACGCTCGCGAGCGCGCATCTCGTCGAACAGCACGCGCCCGGCCGCTACCACTTCCACGACCTGCTCCGCCGCTATGCCACCGATCGTTTGCTCGAATCCCCGGCGGAGACCGGATCCGCCCGGCGCCGTCTGCACGAGTGGTATCTACGGGGAGCCGACCAAGCGGCGAAAATCGTTTACCCGCACATGTTCCGCATGCCACTTTCGGTGCCGGACGGGCCGGTTCCCGCCGCGGCCAAGGAGAACGCGGCGGAATGGCTGGAGACCGAACTGGGCAACCTCGTCGCCGTCGTCGAGGACGCTCCGGGGCCGGTGGCCTGGCTGCTGGCCGACTCGCTGCGCGGCTACTTCTGGCTGTCATCACGCCAGGTGGAGTGGCGAGCTGCCGCCGCGGCCGCACTGGCCGCCGCTGAGGAGGACGGCGATCTCCGAGCCCGCGTGTCCGCCCGATTCAGCCTGGCGGACCTGGGTTTCCGCCAAGGCCGGTACCGGGAGGCCGTCCGGCGACACACCGGGGCGCTCGTGCTCGCGCGTCGGGCCGGGTGGGTGGAGGCGCAGGCCGCGGTGCTGGGCAACCTCGGCTGCGTGTACTGGCAGTCGGGACGGCTCCCGGCCGCCGCGGTCCGGTTCTCCCGGGGCCTGGAGCTGAGCAGACGCGCCGGAAGCCACGCCGGGGAAGCCGTCGCGCTGGGCAATCTGGGGCTCGTCCACTGGGAGATGGGCGATCTTGCCAGGGCGGCCGGGCACTATGTCCGCGCGCTGCGCCGGTATCGCGGGATCGGCTCGCGCTACGGGGAGGCGATCAACCTGTCCAACCTCGGACAGGTGCAGCATGCCCGCGGCCGGGTCAGCGAGGCGGCGGGCCTGCTCGCCAAGGCCCTCGCTCTGCATCGAGAGGCTGGGAACCGTGCCGGGGAAGCGGAGACCCTCGGCAGGCTCGCCTCGGTGTACTGCGATCTCGGCCGTCTCACCGACGCGCTCGACCACGCTCGCGAAGGGCTGCGGCTCGCGCGGGCGACCGGTGAACCGCGCGGCGAGGGCGAGGCGCTCGTCGCGCTCGCGGGCGTGCATCAGCGCGTGGGCCATCGGCAGGACGCCGTCCGCCGGTACCGGCAGGCACTGGCCCTGCTGCGGGAGAGCGGCGATCGGTATCCCGAGATCGACGCGCTCATCGGGCTCGCCACCGCGACCGGCGACCTCGGGCAGGCCCGCCGGGCGCTCGCCCTCGCCGAGCGGGCGGGCTATCGCGCGTTGCGGGAACGGGCTGCGGCCACGATCGAAGCGATCTTGCGGGCTTAAGCCGTGATGTCACTGCTGGTCTCATACGCGCCCGTCGGGTGGAAGTTGACGACGACCCACGGGTTGACGCCGTGTTCCTTGCCCCCGCCGTCCTGGCAGGAGAACTCGCTCATGTCGAACGCGCTCCATGCCTCGCTGTCCGGTGTTTTCGTCAGCGACTCCTCGATCCGGCCGGCCCAGCGACAGGCCGGACTGTGCACCCGCGCCGTCACCGACGGTTCGGCCCAGCGGATCGTCCCGTCGTCCGCGCACCATGAAAGGTCGAACGTGTAGGTCCACCGGCCCGGGTCTTCGAGCACCACCGGCTTGATGACTTTGACGCCGGTAGTGCATTCCGGAGTTGCTTCAGCGGGCGCGGTGATCGTGAAACCGGAGCAAAGGATCATCGAGCAGGCAAGGACATTCTTGACTCTCATCGTTCCACTGTTCCGCCGGTCCTTCGCGCCCGCAAGCCGCCGGACGCCGGATCCAACCGACGTCCAATGCCCGTCCAGTGCCGCCGAATAGCTTGTGCTCGCACAGTTTCCGCTGAGGGGAGTACGGATGAGGGCACGACTCAAGAAGGTCATGACCGCGGTGGCCGTCACAGCGATGCTGGTCGCCGGGACCGCGACCGCCGTCTCGGCGCAGCCTGCCGGGCTGCGGGCGTTCGCGATCTCGTCGGACGGCAAGCTGATGGCCACCTACTGGACCGCCCAGCCCCAGGTCCTCGACTGGGTGCGGCTCGTACAAGGACTCACCTGCGGGGAGACCCGTCTGATCGGGATCGATTTCCGGGTACAGAACGGTTTGTTGTACGGGGTTGGCGAGAAAGGCTGTATCTACACGATCAAATTCCCGCCCGCGGCCCCCGACGTCGTCGTCACGAAGGTCTCGCAACTGAGCGTTCCGTTGTACGGCACGAACTTCGGCGTCGACTTCAACCCGGCCGCCGACCGGCTGCGGGTGATCAGCGACTACGGCCAGAACCTGCGGCACAACCTCGCCGACCACGTCACGGTCGAGGACACCATTCTCACCACTCCGCCGGCGGGCGGGCCGACCAGAGGCGTCACGGCCGCCGCCTACACGAACAACGACCTCAATCCCGACACCGCGACCACGCTGTTCGACATCGGCACGGTGACCGACCAGGTGCTCGTCCAGGCGCCAGCCAACGCCGGGTTCCTCAGCCCGACCGGCGCGCTCGGCGTCGACACAGGGCCGATCGCGGGTTTCGACATCTACAGCGACCTGACCAACGGCAAGACGACCTCGGTGAGCGCGTTCGCCGTACTCAACCCGGCCGCCGGGCCGTCGACGTTCCATTCGGTCGATCTGCTGACCGGCGCGGCGACGAAGATCGGCGACTTTCCTTTGCCTGTCGGGGATATCGCTGTCGCGCTCGATACGAACTGAGCGGGGAACACCGCTGTTTCGGTGTCCGGTCCTTGGCCGGGCACCGGGCAGTGGTGTTCATGCAGCACACGATCGGCACGTCCAGGATTCCGCGGTTGCGTAACTCGGCGCAGAACTATCCCCACCGTCCAGATCAGCACCCAAGGCGATGTGGGCGGCTTATCGCGCACGGCGTGGCCATCGCGGACCTTCACGATCATCTCGTCCAGCCACTTCGGACATAAGGTGATCAAGAAGACCGGCGTCAACCACGTTCTCGGCAGTTCTCCACCGAATCCTCATTACCGAAAATCGGTAATCCCGCCCCGCGTCGTGAGGCCGGAAACTGTCGGTGGCCGGTCGTATGGTCGTGGGGTGGACACACATTCCGCGCCTGTGGCGCTACTCGAAAACCTCACCGGCCCCGAGCTGCTGGAAGCGGTGAACGCTGCCATCGATTCGTTGGACGACAAGGAATCCGTCGCGCTCGCGCAAGCGACGTCGGCCGGGATCGCACGGCTGGAAGCGGTCCGGTTCCGGGCGCTGGCGCAGCTGAACCGACACCGCGACGGCGCCCGCAGCGTCACACAGGAAGCCGCCTTCGCGCTGTCGCTTGTGGACAATCATGCCGGTGCAATGGTCGCCGCGGCCGACGCGCTGACCACCCGCCTGCCGCGCACCCTGTCCCTGATGGACCAAGGAAAAGTGAGCGGCTTCGGCGCGATGAAGGTCGCCGCCGCCACAGCGTGGCTGTCAGACGACAACGCCCGCACCGTCGATGCGCTCCTGGAAGATCGGCTACCAGGCAGGAACCCTGATCAGATCCGGAAAGCCGCCAACCACGCCGCGATCACCGTCGACCGCGAAGGCGCCGAAACACGGGCCGAACGGCATCGCGAAGGCCGCCGCCTCACCCTCCGCCACGGCGAGACCGGGGTCGCGTCCATCGAGGTCGAAGACGCCCCCGTCGAGAAGGCGGCCGCCGCCTACCAGCGGATCGACCGGGCGGCGCGTGCCCTCAACACCAAGGACGAACCCCGCACCCTGGACCAACTCCGCGCCGACGTCGCCCTCGACCTCTTGCTCGGCGGCCAAGGCGGCACCAGCGAACGCAGCGAAGTGTTCTTGTACATGGACCTGTTCACCTACCTCGGCCTCAACAACGACCCGGCGGAGCTGGCCGGACACGGCACCGTCCCCGCCGCGCTGGCCCGGCACATCGCCACCGGCCCGAACACCGTGCTGCGCCGCATCATCACGGACCCGCCGTCCGGGCAGGTCCTCGACCTCGGCCGGGACCGCTACCGCCCCAGCGCGGGCCTGGGCGAGTTCGTGCGGGTCCGGGACCGGGAATGCCGAAGACCCGGCTGTCACCGTCCTGCCCAGGCCTGCGATATCGACCATTCGCTGCCCTGGCAACACGGTGGCCATACCAACGCCGACGAACTGATCGACCTCTGCCGACGAGATCACCGCCTCAAAGACGAACCCGGCTGGACCTACCACCTCGCCGCCGACGGCACCCTCACCATCACCACACCCACCGGACAGAGCTACGACAGCTCACCTCCGCCGCTCCATCAACCCCGACCGCCGGTGCCCGGCGCCGACGAACCACCGCCGTTCTAGGCGGCGGTGCCGGAAAACGGCGACGTCCTTTCATGAGGGCGAATTCGCTAGCGGCGAGGGCCGCTAGCGAGCTGATCGTCCACCAGGTACCGATCCGCAGCCTCCCGGCCTTGCCGAAAACCGGCGATAGCCCACCCACGCGGCGGCGGGCTACAGACGCCGCGCGTCGCCGTACCCCGTCACGTAGCCGAAAACCGGCGACAACCGTTCAGGCTCTAATCGTTCACCAACCACCAAACCCCAGCCTCACCAACCTCGCCGAAAACCGGCGACGACCCACCAGCACCACGGCAAGCTCTCCAGACACCGTGCACCACCAGTCACCAAGAAACGGCGACAGCCGTGCACACCCCGACCGTTCGCCAACCACCGAACCGCAACCGCCGGCCTCGCCGAAAATCGGCAACAACCCCACCAGACAGCGATTCCCCCAGATACCCCGCGGCCACAGCGATCCACCAGCCAAGAACCACACAGCCCATCGCAAACCGCCCCACGGGAATCCACCCACGGTCGGAGCCCGAAGACCGGCCCCTGATCCGATCCGCACCACCACCAAGCGCGGCAGGCTCACGAGGTATGGAAACCGACTACGTCTTCCCCGGCCGCCGCGTCGCCGCGGTCTCGATGGTCCTCGGCCCGGTCCTGTTGCTCACCGGAACACTGCTCCGGTCACCCTTCGACTTCTTCTTCCCGAGCCAGCTCAGGGCGATGAGCGAGCAGCCCGCGCTGATGACAGCCGCGTACACATGTTTCCTGGCGGGCAACGTCCTGCTGTGGCCCGCGATCGTCGCGCTCGCCACGAGGATCGGCCGCACGAAACCCGCGCTGGCCGCCTGGGGCGGTCTGTTCGTCCTCTTTGGACTCTTCGAGCGGACCTTCCACGCGGGGATCGACCAGGCGGCACTGGGACTCGCCGAACGCCGCGGCGCCGGGTTCGCCGAGAGCGTGGTCAGCGAGTCGTATCAGGACCTGCATCTGTTCAGTTTTCTGTCGTTCACGATCATGTTCGGCTGGTACGTGCTCGCTTTCGCCGCTTATCGGGCGAAAGTGCTGGGCGTCGCCGAGTCGATCGGGGTGGCGACGATGGGACTTCTGCCGCTCGGCGTTCTGAAAGGTACCGAATTCGTGTCGATCATCGGCACCGCCGGACTTTGTGTCGCGTTGGTTCCGGCCGGTATCCGGGCATTACTGGAAAGTCCCAAACCGAGCCGCCGGACGATGCTGTTCACGGCGATCGCCGTTCCGCTTCTCGGCGCGCTCGCCTTCGTGAGCGCACTGGGCTGAGTTCAGGCCAGCCGCGCGGAGGTTTTCCCTTTTCTGTCACCGGATTCGTGTTCGCGCCCCGCCGGGAGACAGCTCATCAGCAGTACGACACCGACCGCACCGAGAAGCATGTGCCCGGCGAGGATGCACAGCCCACAGAATCCGATCCACAATGAGATCTTC
The DNA here is from genome assembly GCF_024628825.1 of Amycolatopsis roodepoortensis. Taxonomy (NCBI): domain Bacteria; kingdom Bacillati; phylum Actinomycetota; class Actinomycetes; order Pseudonocardiales; family Pseudonocardiaceae; genus Amycolatopsis; species Amycolatopsis roodepoortensis. The sequence continues at coordinate 6,243,746 of NZ_CP102415.1, read as the reverse complement.
ATTCTCAGAGGGTAGTGCCGTTTCCGCGAGCGGGGCCCGAACTTGGGAAAGACTTAAGGTCTCCTTTGGGCAAAGGGTCTGTCCGGAGTACGCGCGTAATACACCACCAGCGATACCGTCGCGGCGAGGAAGACCACCTGCATCAAGCTTCGCGGCACCAGTTCGTCCATCGTCGAAGTCACCGGCCCGTGCAGTGCCTTGTACACGTTCGCCGGGAACATCCCCAGCAACAACAGCGTCAGCCCGGCGGACGCCCACGGCGCCGTCCGCGACCACAGAACGCCCGCGGCGCCCGCGAGTTCGAGGACACCGGTGACGGTCACCAGCAGTCCCGGCGCGGGCAGCGCGGGCGGAACCATCGCGATGAGTTCCTCGCGCATGCCGATGAAATGCGCGAGGCCGGTGGTGACGAACAGTGCGGCGACCCCGCCGCGCACCGCGACGGGCCAGGGCTTGAACCGCTGGACGCCGAAGACGCCCAGCAGGAACAACGTCGCCGTGACGGCGATCAGCATCAGTACGGGTGCAAGACCGGGATCCATGACCATGCCTTCCGACCAAGTGAATCTTTCCACTGACAAGATGCGCTGTTGCGGGCCATCTTGTCAATGACTAGATTCATCGTCATGAGTCCGTACCACCACGGCGACCTCCGCCGGGCCGTGCTCGACGCCGCCGTCGCGGCCATCACCGAACACGGCCCGGCGGGGATCAGCCTCCGCGACCTCGCCCGGCGCGCGGGGGTCTCGCACGCCGGGCCGGTGCACCATTTCGGCGACAAGGCCGGGGTGCTGACCGCGCTGGCGGCCGAGGGGTTCGACCTGCTCGCGGACGCGCTCGCGGCCGAGAGCGATCGGGATTTCGTCGAGGTCGGGGTGGCGTACGTGCGCTTCGCGATCGAGCATCGCGCGCATTTCGAGGTGATGTTCCGCCCCGAACTCCACCGTGAGGACGACGCGGCGCTCACCGCCGCCCGTGACCGCGCCGGAGCCCTGCTGACCAGCGGCGCGGCTTCGGTCAGCGACGACGCGATGGCCGGCGTCGCCGCGTGGTCGCTGATGCACGGCTTCGCGAACCTGTGGCTCACCGGCGCGCTGCGCGCCGAGCTTCAGGAGGATCCGGACACCGCCGCCCGCGCGATCGCCAGGATCCTTTTTCCCTGATCAGACCTGCGCCGTGGGCATCACGGTGACCTGCTGCAGGTTCACCCGCGCCGGGAGCGAGGTCAGGAACGCCACGGTCTCGGCGATGTCCTCGGGCTTCAGCCAGGTCAGCGACTCGCGCACGCCGTCCAGCCACCGCAGAGCGCCGGCGTCGGTGACGTGACCCTGCAGTTCGGTCTCGACCAGGCCCGGCTCGATCGCCGCGACCCGAACGCCCTTCGGCCCGAGGTCGGCGCGAAGGTTCTTCGACAGGTGCGTCACGTAGGCCTTCGAGGCGACGTACACGGCGAAGGACGGGAAGACGGCCTGCGCGCCGATGGACGAGGTGTTCACCAGGTCCGCGACGCCCTTCTCGTCCGCCGAAGCGACGAGATGCGGGACGAACGCGCCGATCGCGTTCATCAGGCCCGTCAGGTTGACGTCGATCATGCGCTGCCAGTCCTCGGTGGCGAGTTCGTCGATCGGCGCGGCCAGCATCACGCCGGCGTTGTTGAACAGGAGGTCCGCGCGGCCCAGTTTCGCTTCGACCTCGGCCGCCGCGGCCCGCATCGCCGCGGCGTCGGCGACGTCGACGGCGAGCACGAGCGCGGTACCGCCGTCGGCCTCGATCTCCTTGGCCAGCGTTTCCAGCCGGTCCGCCCGGCGGGCGATCAGCGCGACCGAAGCACCGGAGGCGGCGAGCCGCCGAGCGGCTGCTTCGCCGATCCCGCTGGACGCTCCGGTGACGACGGCGACCCTGTTCGCGTGCGAGTTCGTCATCTCTGTTTCTCCTAAGTGGACTCGTGGTGACAAGTCCAGAAAACCGGCCTCTCCCAGGAGATGGCACGGTCTGTTCAACCTGGGTCCGGCAGTACCAGTCAAGCCGCGCACGGAACTGTTACGCGCTCATCGAGTTCCGCGGACACCGACCGGCCACGGTGATCCGTATGCGTATCCGATCCCTCGCGCTCGCGCTGGCCTTGATGACGGCTACCGCGGCCCCCGCGTCGGCCGTCATCGGCGGCACCGAGTCCACCAGGCCCTACGACTTCATGGTCTCGCTCCAGTACGACTCGCCCCGCCCGGACGGACACCGGTGCGGGGCGGTGCTCATCGCGCCCCAATGGGCGGTCACGGCCGGGCATTGCGCCAACACCCCGACCGGTTCGACGGCCGGGGTCCCGCGCGGCTGGAAGGTCCGCGTCGGTTCGCTGGACACCACCACCGGCGGCGAAGTCACCGAGGTCGACAAGTTCTACCGGCGCCACAACTCCTACAACCCGGCCGGCGAGGACATCGCGGTCCTGCATCTGCGAAACCCCGTGCGCGCCAAGCCCATCCGGCTCGCCGGCGCCACTCCCGCCGACGGCACCCCGGTCCGCATCCTCGGCTGGGGCGCGGCCGCGACCGGTTGTGACGACTTCAAGGACCCGAAGTGTTTTCCGAGCAAGCTGCGTGAAGCGGACACCGAGATCGTGCCGCTCGACCGGTGCTGGGACGACGACGGGCACACCCTGCCGTTGTGCGTCGGCCGCGCCGAGCCGCCCGTCGGCCCGGGCACGACGGACTCCGGCGGGCCCGCGTTGATCCGTTCGGGCGACGGCTGGGCGCTGGCCGGAACGGTCATCGGCCCCGGCATCAGGGGCGCCGACTTCCCCGACATGTACACCGACGTCTCGAAGAACGCCGCTTGGATCAACGGCATCGTGACCGGCACCGACGTTCCCCCGGACACCCCGGTCCCGAACGTGGAGGGCACGGCCGCGGTGGGCGAGTGCAAGGGCGCGGTGGTGCGTGCCGCCACCGCGCGTCCCGAAGACCCGGCGCTGGCCCTGACCAACGGCCACTGCGTGCCGAGCGGGCGGCCCGCACCGGGGAAGGCCCTGGTCGACCGGCCCGCCGATCTGCCCCGTCCGGTCACCATCGCCGACCGGGAGGGCTATCCGAAGACCAGCGCACGCGCCACCCGGCTGGTCTACGCGACGATGACCGGCACCGACATCGCGCTCTACCGGCTGGACAAGACCTACGCGCAGCTGGCCAGGGAGGGCGCGAAGGTCTTCCGGCTGACCACCACCCCGATGCGCGCCGGAGACCGGCTCCTCATGGCCTATTCCAGCAGCAGGCCGAGCTGCACCGTGGAGGCCGTGGTGCCGCACCTGCGAGAGGCCGGATACCAGCAGGACGACGCGGTTCGCTACGCCCCGAGCGACACCTGCGTGAGCGGTCCCGGCTACTCCGGTTCCGTGCTGCTGTCCCGCGACGGGAACACGGTCATGGGCATCAACAACACCCACAACCGCGACGGCGAGCGCTGCACCGAAGGCAACCCGTGCGAGGTCGGCCGGAACGGGACCGTGAAGGCGTTGAAGGGCCGCAGCTACGGCCAGCAGGTCCACCGGATCGCGGCCTGTCTCACCCAGGGATCCCGGCTCGACCTGCGACGATGTGGCCACGAAAAATAATTCCCGCCGGCTGTCGAATCGGCGGGACGCTCTTCGTGTAGGTGATGACAAGCCGCTCCGACTTCAGGAGGACGCCATGACCCAGTACCTGATCAGCCTGTACCAGCCCGACGGTCCCGTTCCGCCGCCGGAGTTCCTCGAGCCGATCGCGCGCAAGATCCAGGCGCTCGACGACGAGATGAAGGCCGCGGGTGTCTGGGTCTTCGCCGGCGGTCTCCACCCGCCGACCACGGCGACCGTGCTGCGGGCCAAGGAGAACGGCGAGATCGCGATGACCGACGGCCCGTACGTAGAGGGCAAGGAACATCTCGGCGGTTTCACCATCCTCGAGGCGCCGGATCTGGACGCCGCGCTCGAATGGGCCAAGCGGGTCACCGAGATCACCTACCTTCCGGTCGAGGTCCGGCCGTTCCAGGGCGACGAAGGTCCTTCGTGCGTGTGACCACCGAGGAAATCGGACGCGTTTTCACCGAGGAGTACGGCCGCGCCGTGGCCGTGCTGGTCCGGGTCTTCGGCAGCATCGACATCGCCGAGGAAGCCGTCCAGGACGCCTTCGCCGAGGCGGTGGACCGCTGGCCGTCCAGCGGTCCACCGCCCAGCCCCGCGGGCTGGATCATCACGACCGCCCGCAACAAGGCCATCGACCGGTTGCGCCGGGAAGCCGCGCGCGACGACAAGCACGCCCAGGCCGCGCTGATCAGCGCGAGCGACGAACCGGTGGAGGAGGGTCCCGTGCGTGACGACCGCTTGCGGCTGATCTTCACCTGCTGCCACCCCGCGCTGGCCATCACCGCGCAGGTCGCGCTGACGCTGAAACTGCTGGGCGGGCTGACCACCGGCGAGATCGCGCACGCGTTCTTCGTCCCCGAAACGACGATGGCGCAGCGGCTGGTCCGGGCGAAGGGCAAGATCCGCGCCGCGAAGATCCCGTACCGCGTCCCGGACGACGCCGACCTGCCGGACCGGCTGCGTTCGGTGCTCGCCGTGATCTACCTCGTGTTCAACGAGGGGTACACGGCCACGTCGGGCGATCGGCTGGTGCGGGAAGACCTGTGCGCGGAAGCGATCCGGCTCGGCAGGCTGCTGACCGCCCTCATGCCCGACGAACCGGAGGCCACCGGGCTGCTGGCGCTGATGCTGCTCACCGAGTCGCGCCGCGCGTCCCGCACCGGTGCGGACGGCGAGGTCGTGCTGCTGGCGGAGCAGGACCGGTCGCGGTGGGACCGCGAGCTGATCACCGAAGGGCAGGCGCTGGTCCGGGCCTGCCTCCGGCGGAACCAGCCGGGGCCGTACCAGATCCAGGCGGCGATCAACGCCGTCCACAGCGACGCCGCCGACGCGGCGAGCACGGACTGGTCGCAGATCGTCCAGCTGTACGACCTGCTGCTGGCGGCGAATCCGACGCCGATCGTCGCGCTCAACCGGGCCGTCGCGGTCGCCGAAGTGGACGGCCCCGAAGCGGCCCTCTCCGTGATCGACGGCCTCGAACTGGAGGAATACCACCTGTACCACGCCATCCGCGCGGATCTGCTGCACCGCCTCGGCCGGCCGGACGAATCGGCGCGGGCCTACGAAGCCGCGATCGCGCGAGCGGAGAACAGCGCCGAACGGCGGCTGCTGGAACGGAAACTGGCCGCGGTCAGTCCGTGATCAGCCGCGCCGGGCCGGGCCCCTTGGCGGCGAGGACGTCACCGGGGTTCACCAGCACGCACTGCTCGAAGGACAGGCAGCCGCAGCCGATGCATTCGGTGAACCGGTCCCGCATGCATTCCAGCTGCTCGATGCGCTTGTTCAGCTCGGCGCTCCAGCACTGGGAAGCCCGCTGCCAGAACGCCTGGTCCGGCGCGGCGCCCTCCGGCAGGAAGTCGAGCACGCCGCCGATCACCTCCAGCGGGATGCCGAGATGGTGCGACGCGCGGATGAACGCGACGAGACGAAGCGCGCTGCGGGGGTAGCGGCGCTGGTTCCCGCTGGTCCGCCTGCTGCTGATGAGGCCCTGGCGTTCGTAGAACCGCAGGGCGGAGGTGGCGACGCCGCTGCGCCGGGACAGCTCGCCGATGGTGAGTTCGGACGGCAGTTCGGACATGGTCACGATCCTAGCTTGACTTGAACCCTTGTTTAAGTTTCATGCTGGAGCCATGACAGCACAGGGGACCTCCGAAATGACCATCCACAAGGGACATTGGCCGACACCGGACGGGGCGACGGTCGTGGTGGCGCGGGAATGGCCGGACGCCGACGCGGCGCGGGCGGCCTTCAAGAGCCACGAAGGACTCGTTTCCTTCACCGCGTACGAAGGCATCGATCACGACGGCGCCTTCACCTACGAGCAGTGGACCAGCGAAGACGCCATCCAGGGGCTGGACGGCGCGCCGGTCTTCCGCCTCTACCGCGGACAGCGCGGCGAGGGCGCGCCCGGCTGCCTCGTGATCGTCTCGGTCGAGTTCGAAGGGCCCGACGAGCGGCGGCAACGTGACTGGATCGACCTCGTCTTCGAAGCACTGGCGTCCGAACCCGCGCGTCCCGAAGGCGGGATCTCGGGGTTCTTCCACGTGAGCACCGACGGGAGGAGGGTGCTGAACTACGCCGAATGGGCCAGCGCGGACGCACACCGCGCCGCGCTCGCGGCCCCCGGCGCCGACGGGATCGGGACGACGGATGTGTGGAAGAAGGTGCAGACCTACCCGGGGATGTCGGGCGGGTCGGTCAAGCGGTACCGCCCGGTCTTCTCGGCGGTGGCGGCATGAAGCCGATCCTGGTCGCCGGCGCGACGGGCAACGTCGGCTCGCAAGTAGTCGGCCAATTGCGGGCGCGAGACGTCCCGGTCCGGCCGCTGAGCCGGAACCCGCCGGCCGATGGCGTCCGCGGTGACCTGGCGAAACCGGAAACGATCGCACCGGCGCTCGACGGCGTCGACACGGTGTTCCTGATGCTCAACGGTTCCGCCGAGGCGCTGGTGCCCACGGTGTCGCTGCTCGGGGAACGGGTGAAGCGCGTGGTGTTCCTGTCCTCGGGCGCCGTCGACGATTCCCTGACGGAGCAGGACAACGCCATCGGTGCTTGGCATCGCACGGTCGAGGAGGCGATCGAGGCCGCGGGGCTGGACTGGACTTTCCTGCGGCCGCACGGATTCGCGGCCAACACCCTCGGCTGGGCGCCGTCGATCCGCGCGGACGGCGTCGTCCGCGGCGCGTACGGCGAGGCGTCGATGCCGCTGATCCACGAGAAGGACATCGCCGCGGTGGCCGTCGAAGCGCTGACCGGCGATGGCCACGCGGGGGCGAAGTACGTGCTCACCGGCACCCGCCCGATGACGCAGGCCGAGCAGGTCCGGATCATCGGCGACGCCGCGGGCCGTCCGGCGCGCTGGGAGGAGATCCCGCTCGACGAGGCACGCGCCGAGTTGCTCACCAAGATGCCGGACTTCATCGTCGACACGATGCTGGGCGGCTTCCGTGGCCTGGTGACGAAACCCGGCGAGGTCACCTCCACCGTCCAGGACGTCACCGGCAGGCCGGGGCTGGACTTCGAGGTCTGGGCGGCCGAACACGCCGCCGCGTTCCGGTAGACTCGGGTTCGTGTCGACACCGGTTCATGCCGCGGTGGTCCACTAACCGCCGTTCCTGACCTTGTCCCCCGACGAGCCACGCCCGCGGGGTCTCTTCGCCGCGGGCGGATCCAGGAACGGAAACATGAACCCCCAGTCCATAATGGACGGTGGTCGGCGCTGGCTGACCACCGTCGGCACGAACATGCCCCGCACCGTCGTGACGATCGACGATCGCGTCACCGCCGACGAGGCGTTCCGGCTCGCCGCGGCAGGCACCGGGCTCGCCTGGCACGGTGACTTCCCCGGCGCGCGGAACCTTCTCGCCGCGATGTCCCGGCGCTGCGGTACCGCGGCCGGGAAACCCTTCCGGGACCAGCGGAACCATCGGGCGCGCCGGGCGCGGATCCTCGGCAGGCTGCTGGTCCCGCTGGACCCCGGCCACGTCCTGCCTTTGCGCCGCGGGCCGGACGTGCGCGAGGCCTGCGCCGAGGTCTTCGGACCTTCCGAAACCCCGTCGCTGATTTCCTTGCGTGAGCTGCTGGGCGTCGTCGGCGCGCACGAATGGCGGCTGAAGGGCGTCGAAATCCCGGCACTCGGCGCGAAAATCCATCCGCATCACGGGGTCTTCTCCCCCGTCCGCGGCGAGTACGTCGACCTGGTGGCGAGAACTCCGTTGCCCGCCAAGGAACTGGCGTTCGACATCGGCACGGGCACCGGCGTGCTCGCCGCGGTACTCGCGCATCGAGGGGTCGAGCGCGTGGTGGCGACGGACAACGAACCCCGCGCGCTCGCCTGCGCGCGGCAGAACTTCCAACGCCTGGGTTTCAACGGAATCGAAACCCTCGAAACGGACGTGTTCCCGCCCGGACGCGCGCCGCTGGTCGTCTGCAATCCGCCGTGGCTGCCCGCCAGGGCGCACACCCCGCTCGAACGCGCCGTCTACGACCCGGGAAGCCGGATGCTCAAGGCGTTCCTCGACCGGCTGCCCCGGCACCTCGAACCCGGCGGGGAGGCGTGGCTGATCCTGTCCGACCTCGCCGAACTACTGGACCTGCGCACGCGCGGAGAACTCCTCACCGCGTTCGAGCGGTCCGGCCTCGAAGTCGTCGGCAGGGAGGACATCCGGCCGAGGCATCCGCGCGCCGACCCGAAGGAGGTCACTTCGCTGTGGCGGCTCACAAGCCGAGCAACGCCCGTGCCTGACTGATGAACACGCGGGCGGCGGGGCTGACCGGCCCCTCCGTCCGCCAGGCCAGCGCCAGTTTCGCCCGCAGGCCGGCGGGCCGCGTGATCTCCATGGCGTGCAGTTCCGTGTAGTGCGTCGCCAGCGACATCGGCACCACGGCGACGCCGAGCCCGCGCCCGACCAGTTCGGCGACGACGTTCGGGTCGCCCGCCTCCAGCGTCACCCGCGGCTGGGCGCCGTCGGCGAGGAACGCCGCGTCGACGATCGCGCGCATGCCGGTGCCCTTCGGCAGGCTCACCAGGGAACGGCTTTCCAGCTCCGACAGCGTGATCGTGGCCTGCCCGGTGAGCGGATCCTCCGGTCCGGAGACGGCGACGAGCGGCTCGTCGAGGACGACCTCCAGGCCGATCCCCGGCGGCGGCTCGCCGGAGACCCCGATCAGCGCGACGTCGAACCGGCCGTCGGCGACCCCCGCGAGCAGGACGTCGGAGGTCGCCTCGGCGAGCGTGATGTCGACCGCCGGGTGACGCTCGTGGAAGCGCGCGAGCAGATCCGGCAGGTTGACCGGGCCCCGCGAGGACACCATGCCCATCGCGACCTGGCCGCGGACCAGGCCGGTGAGATCGTCGACCGCCTGCCGCACCCCGGCGACGGCGGCGAGCGCGGCCCGCGCGTGCGGGAGCGCGGCGGCGCCGACCTCGGTGAGCCGGACCGCTCTGGCCGACCGGTCGAGCAACGGCTGCCCGAGTTCGCGTTCGAGACGGCGGATCTGGGCGCTGACCCCGGGCTGCGCCACGTGCAGCCGCTCGGCGGCGCGGGTGAAGTTCGCTTCCTCGGCCACCGCGACGAAGTATTCGAGCTGACGCAGTTCCATAACCGATGATTCTAGTTACCAGACAAACCAGATCTTGGACTTCTGCCCGAATCGGGCTCACGCTGGTGGCATGACCACGATGCTCCGCTCCGGCGACCCGGATTACGACAACGAACTCGCCGGTTTCCAGACCGCAGTGCCCCGCCGTCCCGACGTCATCGTGCCCGCCGCGTCGGCCGCCGACGTCGTCGAGGCCGTCCGTCACGCCGTCGAGCACGACCTCCCGATCGCCGTCCACTCGACGGGGCACGGCGTGGGCGTCCCCTTCGAGGGTGGCGTCCTCGTCACCACTCACCGGATGACCGGGATCCGGATCGAAGACGGTGTCGCACGGGTCGACGCGGGCGTGCGCTGGGGTGCGGTCATCGAGGCGGCCGCGAAGCACGGGCTCGCGCCGCTGAGCGGCTCCTTCCCCGGCGTCGGCGTCGTCGGCTACACCCTCGGCGGCGGGTTCAGCCTGATCGGCCGCAAGTACGGTCTGGCCGCCGACCAGGTGACCGCGATCGAGGTCGTCACCGCCGACGGCGAACTCCGCCGCGCCACCCCGGACACCGAAAGCGACCTGTTCTGGGCGCTGCGCGGCGGGCGTGACAACTTCGGGATCGTCACCGCGCTGGAGTTCCGGCTCGTCCCGGTCACCCGGCTGTACGGCGGCAGCCTGCAGTTCGGCACCGAATCGCTGGCCGCGGTGCTCCGCGCCTGGCGGGACTGGGCGGCCGAGATGCCGCGCGAGATGACGTCGTCGCTGGGCATGGTCCCCATGCCGGATCTGCCGATGGTGCCCGAGCCGCTGCGCGGGCAGCACGTCGCGCAGATCCGGGTCGCCTATCTCGGTGACGCCGCGGAGGGCGAGCGTCTCGTCGCCCCGCTGCGTGCCGCCGCCCCGCTGCTGGGTGACACGCTCGCCGAGATCCCGTTCACCGAATCGGGCAAGATCGCGAACGAGCCGCCCTTCCCGCACGGCTACCGCGCCGACAACGCCACCGTGTCCGAGCTCAACGACACGATGCTCGACGCGATCCTCGAACACGCCGGCCCGGACGCCCCGGTGCCGACCGTCCTCCTGCTGGACCTGCTCGGCGGCGCGCTGTCCGACGCGCCCGAGCACCCCGGCGTCGGCTGGGACCGTGACGCGAACTTCACCGTCCGGGCGCTGTCCGTGGTGGACGACGCTTCGATCGCCGAGATCCGGAGCGCGCACGCGAAGCTGTTCGACGCGCTGAAGCCCTGGTCGACCGGCAAACTGCTGACCTTCGTCTACGGCGAGAGCGGGGCGGGCGAGGAAGCGTCCAAGGTGTACTCGCCGGCCGATCTGCGGCGGCTCGCCGAGGTCAAGGCGGCCGTCGATCCGGCGAACCGGTTCCGGCTGACGCATAACGTCGAACCGGCGCGTGACGCTGGGTGATCTCCGAAAATCGCAGGTAGCGGGCCTCGACACGGGGCGAAGGCGCAGTGAACGGCACCCGTATACTTCCGGGCCGATACCGCCATTAGGGGGCACTGTGCGCACTTTGGACCATGACGAGTTCCTCGCCATGCGCCGGTTCCCCGCGCTCGACGGCCTGCGCGCGATCGCGGCCACGATCGTGATCCTCTTCCACTTCGCCGGTCCGAAGTGGAGCTGGCTGTCCGGCTGGGTCGGTGTCTACATCTTCTTCGTGCTGTCCGGTTTCCTGATCACGACGCTGCTGCTGCGTGAACAGGACCGGACCGGCCGGATCTCGCTTTCGGCCTTCTACCTGCGGCGCGTGTTCCGCATCCTGCCGCCGTACCTGGTGATCCTCGGCGGGATCATCGTGTTCGTCTGGCTGCGCGGCGAGTTCTTCACCCGCGAGTTCCCGCACGCGCTGAAGTACTACCTGACCTTCTTCAACGAGTTCCTGCCCGGCAGCAAGCCGAACGGCGCGGACAACTTCTTCAGCGGCTCGTGGACGCTCGGCATCGAGGAGAAGTTCTACCTCGTCTGGCCGTTCCTGCTGGTGGTCGCGGGCGCGGTCGGGCTGGCCGCGGCCTGGCGCAAGCTCGCGCTGGCCTTCGCCGCGTTCGCCGTGATGGCCGGGCTGGTGGGGGTCACCGGCGGCTGGGTCCCCGGGCCGAACGTGCCGATCTACGAGTCGACCGTGCACTACGCGATCCTGCTGATCGGCTGCGTGCTGGCGGTCGCGATGCACTACCGCCGGTCCTACGCGGTGGTCAAACCGCTGACCCATCCGCTCGCGGCGATCCCGGTGTTCGGCGCGTTCGCCGTGCTGCACGTCAACATGGAAAGCCTGTGGCGGGAGAGCGGCAGCAACCTCGGGCTGCTGATCGCCTACGGCCTCCTCTCCGCGCTGCTGCTGGTCGTGCTCGTGTCCCCGGGGCCGCTGCGGTGGCTGCTGGCCACGAAGGTGATGCGGTTCGTCGGTGAGCGCTCGTACTCGCTCTACCTGCTCCAGGGCCCGGTGCACTTCGTGGTGGTCGAGGCGATCCCGCCGCTGGGCCAGCACCGGATGATCAGCGCGCTGACCGTGTTCGCGGTCGGGCTCGCGATCGCGGACCTGATCCACCGCTGGGTCGAGCAGCCCATGATCCTCGTCGGCAAGAAGCTGATCGCGCGCCGGCAGGAGCGCAAGGCGCTGCGTGCGGCCGAGGCCGAACTCAAGCGCCCGGAAGCCGTCGAAGCCGGAGCCCGCTGACCTTCCGCGTTTCGTCCTCTGGATGCGGTAGTCGCTAGTGCAAGTACCGCATCCAGAGGACTGAATGCTGGGTGGGTCAGCGCGAGATGGTGACGATCGGGATCACCCGGTCGGTCTTCTTCTCGTAGTCGGCGAAGCCCGGCATCAGGCTGACCATCTTCGCGTACAGCCGGTCACGCTCGGCGCGGTCTTCGAGCACGACGGTCGCGGTCGCGTCGAACTTCTCCGTGCCGACCTCGATGGTGACCTTCGGGTTCGCCAGGATGTTGTGGTACCAGGCCGGGTTCTTGTCCGCCCCGGCGTACGACGCGGCGACGACGTACTTGCCGTCCTCCTCCGCGTACGCGAGCGGCGACGTGCGAGGCTCGCCGCTCTTCGCCCCGATGGTGGTGAGGAGCAGCAGCGAGCCGCCCTCGAACGGGCCGCCCACCTTCCCCTCGTTCTCGCGGAACTCCTTGATGATGTTCTTGTTCCAGTCGAGCGCTTCGGACAACTCTTCCTCCAGTGTCGATCTTCTCGATACCGAGGCTACTCAGCCTTCACGGGCCTTGCGGCGCTGTTCTTCGGCGCGCTCCCGGCACTTGCGCAGGAATTCTTCGTCGTCCGCGGCGCTCGTCGCGGCGAAGCGGCCCGGCCGGTCGTACTCCGGGAACGACGGCGTCTCCCGTTCGAAGCGGCCGCGCGGGGCGCGGGCGGCATGCTGCGGGCGACCGGCGACCAGCCAGACGATCGAGCCGATCAGCGGGACGAGCAGCACCAGCAGCAGCCACATCCCCTTCGGCATGTTGCGGCACGATCCCTCGTCCGTGGTGATCACGTCGACGATGCAGAAGATCCACAGACCGAGCGTGAGAACGCCGAAGAAACCATTGAAATACAGCATCGAAAGACTCCCCAGTTCCAGATGACCGGGGTAAGTCTTAGCACAGGAGGGCGTCGAGAATTCCCGCGGCCACTTGCCGCGCCTGCGTTTCCCCGGGGCACCGCTTGGGCCCTGCTCCGAACGGACGTTCCGCCAGGTCCACCTCGACCACTTCGCCGCCGGACCACCGCCGGGTGACCCGGACCGGTGGATCATCACGCAGGACCCGGTCGAGCAGATCCTCGACGTCCTCACCGGGCAGGTGGGCGGCCAGCGCCTTGCCGAGCAGCTTGGCCGTGGCGTCACAGGCCTGCACGAGGAGCCCGATCCGCGCGGCCGTCCGCTCGTCGACTTCGCCGCAGGCTTCGATCAGCCGCCGCATGGCCTCCTCGGCGTCGGCCCCGATCTCCGTATGCGGATGGTAGGCGCCGGAAACCGTCGCGACGTCGCGGGAAACGTCCGGCAGGCCGAGTTCGGCGGCCAGCACGGCCACCGGAACCGTCCACAAGGTGCGTTCGACCGGGCCGTCCCGCATCTCCCTCGCGAGCGCGAAAGCCTTGTCCCGCAGGGATCCCATCGGCGCTAGCTCGGCGAGCACCAGCGCCCGCCGTCGCGGGTGGTCCTCCGGTCGGCTGAACCGGGCGACGTTCGCCCGCAACCACCGGACTCCTCCGGGTTCGGCGTCCTGGGGCACCGGCGGGACAGGGGCTTCGATCAGTGGATCGTCCATACCGTGACGCTAAGTGCGGAACGCTTCGGTCACGGCCGAAACATGAGCACATCGTCGTTGTTATGGTGACCGGGTGACGGCCGTGTCGGAGGCAACCGAAGTCGACGGCGCGGGGCGGACGGCGCAACCGCGCCAGCTCATCGTGACCGTGTACGGCCTCTACTCACGAGGCGAGGGCGGCTGGCTCTCCGTCCGTTCCCTGATCGACCTGCTGGCCGGTGTGGACGTCGAGGAACCGGCGGTCCGGTCGTCGATCTCCCGGCTGAAACGACGCGGGATCCTTTCGGCGGTACGCCGGAACGGGGCCGCGGGCTACGAACTTTCCGAAACCGCGCTGGCGATCCTGCGCGAGGGCGACGAGCGGATCTTCCGCCGCGAACGCGCCACCCCCGGCGACGGCTGGCTGCTCGCGGTGTTCTCCGTCCCGGAAGCCGAACGGCACAAAAGGCACGTTCTTCGCACGCAGCTCGCCCGGCTCGGCTTCGGGACCGCGTCGTCCGGGGTCTGGATCGCGCCCGCGCATCTGCGGGACGCGACCTCCGACATGCTGCGACGCCTCGAACTCGAGGGATACGCCGATCTCTTCCACGCCGAACACCTCGCGTTCGGCGACGTGCGGGAGAAGATCCGTGACTGGTGGGACCTCGACCAGCTCGAGTCGCTGTACACGGCCTTCCTCGACGAGCACTCGGCCGCGCTCCGGCGCTGGCAGCGGCGCAAGACCACGGACGCGGCCGAAGCGTTCGCCGATTACGTCCGCGTGCTGACCGACTGGCGGCGGCTGCCTTACCTCGACCCCGGCCTGCCCGCCGAACTGCTGCCGCCGGGCTGGGCGGGGATCCGGGCGGCGGACCTGTTCTTCACGCTGCACGCGCGGCTGGGCGAGGCCGCGGCCGCCCACGTCTCGCGCACGCTGCCCTAGACCACCGCGAAGCCCTGCACCTCCACCAGCGCCTCCGCGTCCCACAGCCGGCTGACGCCGATCCCCGCCATCGCGGGGTACTCGCTCCCGGCCAGCCGTTTCCACACCGCGCCGATCTCGCGCGCGTGGGCACGGTAGTCGTCCATGTCGACGATGTAGATGGTCACGCTGCACAGGTCCGACGGCTTCCCGCCCGCCGCGCGCAACGCGGTGAGCAGATTGGACAGCGCGCGTTCGAACTGCTCGACCACGCCGTCGCCGACGATGCGGTTCTCCTCGTCCAACGCCGTCTGACCGGCGAGGAAGACGAATCTCCCGGTCGCGGCGACCGCGTGCGAGAAGCCGGAGGGACGGCCGAGCCCGGGCGGGTTGATGCGCTCCATACGGGTCACCATATCCCGTATCGTTGACGGTCGTACATACCGCGACATACCCTGAGCGACGTGCGTATCGCGGTGTTAGGCGGCGGCCCGGCGGGGCTCTACTTCGCCACGCTGGCGAAACAGCTCCATCCCGATCACGAGATCACCGTCTGGGAGCGCAACGCGCCCGACGACACCTTCGGCTTCGGGGTGGTGTTCTCCGACGAGACGCTCGGCGGGATCGAACACGCCGATCCGGTGATCCACTCCGCCATGCGCCGCGAGTTCGCGCGCTGGGACGACATCGACGTCCACTTCCGCGGCACGGTGCACACCTCGGGCGGGCACGGGTTCGCCGCGATGAGCCGAAAACGGCTGCTCGGCATCCTCCAGGAACGCTGCGCGGAGCTCGGCGTGGACGTGCGTTTCCGCACCGAGGCGCCGAGCGCGGCCGAAGCGAGCGCCGAGTACGACCTCGTCGTCGCGGCGGACGGCGTCAACTCCCCGACCCGGAACGCGCTCGCCGAGAGCTTCCGGCCGAGCCTCCAGACCCGGCGCTGCAAGTACATCTGGCTCGGCACGGATCTCGTGTTCGACGCCTTCAAGTTCTACGTCCTCGAAACCCCGCACGGGATCATGCAGATCCACGGCTATCCGTACGGCGACACCGCGAGCACGTTCATCCTCGAACTGCACGAGGACGTCTGGGAGCGCGCGTTCGGCGAAATCGCCGCGACCACCCTGGCGCCGGGCGAGAGCGACGAGAAATCCATCGAGGTCATCCGCGAGCTGTGCGCGGACGTCCTCGGCGGCCATCAGGTGTTCGCCAACAACTCGAAATGGACCGCGTTCGCCACCGTGCGCTGCGCGAGCTGGCGGCACGAGAACGTCGTCCTGCTCGGCGATGCCGCGCACACGGCGCATTTCTCCATCGGCTCCGGCACGAAACTCGCCATGGAGGACGCGCTCGCGCTCGCCGCCTGTCTGCACGAACAGTCCGATATGGACAGTGCACTGGAAGCCTACGAAACCGAGCGCCGCCCGGTCGTCAACTCCACCCAGCGTGCCGCGCAGGCGAGCCTGGAGTGGTTCGAGAACCTGGGCCAGTACACCCACCAGGAGCCGGCGCAGTTCGCGTTCAACATCCTCACCCGCAGCCGCCGCGTCACCTACGACAACCTCCGGCTGCGCGATCCCGAGTTCGCCGCCGAGCTGGACACCTGGTTCGCGTCCACTTTGGACTCCGACGTCCGGCCCCCGATGTTCCAGCCGTTCCGCATCGGGAGCCTCGACCTGCCGAACCGTGTCGTCGTCTCGCCGATGGACATGTACTCCTCCGAAGACGGCGTCCCGACCGATTTCCACCTGGTACATCTGGGAAGCAAGGCACTCGGCGGCGCCGGGCTGGTCATGACGGAAATGGTCTGCGTCTCCGAAACCGGCCGCATCACCCCGGGCTGTGGCGGCCTGTACACCGAGGAACAAGAACAGGCGTGGAGGCGGGTCACCGACTTCGTCCACGGCCACACCCCCGCGCGCATCGGTGTCCAACTGGGACATTCGGGACGCAAGGGTTCCACGAAACTGATGTGGGACGGCATCGACCAGCCGCTCCCCGAAGGCAACTGGGAGATCTGCGCGCCGTCGGCGATCCCGTACAGCGAAGCGAGCCAGACCCCGCGCGAGCTCACGGTCACTGAGCTACAAGAGATCCGAGACCAGTTCGCGACGTCCGCCCGAGCCGCCGCGCGGGCCGGGTTCGACCTCCTCGAACTCCACTGCGCGCACGGCTACCTCCTGTCGTCGTTCCTCTCGCCGCTGACCAACCGGCGGACGGACGAGTACGGCGGTTCACTGGAGAACAGGCTGCGTTTCCCGCTCGAAGTCTTCGACGCCGTCCGCGCGGCGTGGCCGGCGGAGCGGCCGATGACGGTCCGCATCTCCGCGACCGACTGGTACGACGGCGGGATCGACGTCGACGACGCCGTCGAGATCGCCCGTGCGTTCGCCGAGCACGGGGCCGACGGTATCGACGTGTCGACCGGCCAGGTCGTCAGCGAGGAGAAACCCGAGTACGGCCGCAGCTACCAGACGCCGTACGCGGACCGGATCCGCAACGAGATCGGCCGTGAGTACGGGATCGCGGTGATCGCCGTCGGCGCGATCTCCTCCTACGACGACGTCAACTCGCTGATCCTGGCGGGTCGTGCGGATCTGTGCGCGCTCGGCCGGACCCACCTTTACGATCCACAGTGGACACTGCACGCCGCCGCCGAACAGGGCTATCCGATGCCGTGGCCGAAGCAGTTCGCGGCGGGCAGCCGGAAACCGCAGGGCGGCCGCACCGACGGGCCGAAACCACGGCTGGAACTCCTTCGCTCGGGAGAACCCGGCACCGCGCATGCCCGCTGGCGACCTGGGAGCGACCGATGACCGCCTTCGCACTGAGCCCCGAACAGCACTCTTTCGCCGAAGAAGTCCGGCGGCTGGGCGCCGAAAAGCTCCGCCCGCTGGCCGAATCCGGCACCGAAGGGGCGGTGAACCGGCCCCTGCTCAAGGAAATGGGTGCGCTCGGCCTGCTCTCCCGGCTGTTCCCCGGCGTCGAGGGCGGCAGCCCGAGCCGCGAGGCCGCCGCGACGGATCTCTGCATCCTGCGGGAATCACTGGCCAGCCAGAGCACCGAAGCCGAGACGGCGCTGGCGCTCCAGGGTTTGGGCACGTATCCGGTATTGCAGTCCGGGCAGGACTCGCAAGTCTCGAAGTGGGTCCCCGCCGTGGCCGCGGGCGATGCCGTCGCCGCGTTCGCGCTCACCGAGCCGAACGCGGGCTCGGACGCGGCCGCGCTGGAACTCGCCGCCGAACCCGACGGCGACGGCTGGCGGCTCACCGGCGAGAAGATGTGGATCTCCAACGCCCCCGAGGCCGATTTCTACAGCGTCTTCGCCCGCACCACCCCGGAAGCGGGTTCACGCGGGGTCTCCGCGTTCGTCGTCCCCGCCGACCGCGCCGGGCTGTCGGGTGAGCATCTCGACCTCGTCAGCCCGCATCCCATCGGCACCCTGGTCTTCGACGGCGTCCGCGTGGAACGGGACGAACTCCTCGGCGAACAGGACCGCGGTTTCGGTGTCGCGATGCGGACCCTGGACCTGTTCCGGCCGAGTGTCGGCGCGTTCGCCGTCGGGATGGCGCAGGCCGCGCTCGACGCCGCCGTCGCCCACGCCCGGACCCGTGTGGCGTTCGGCGGCCCGCTCCTGAAGCAGCAGACCGTGGCGCACACCCTCGCCGAAATGGCGACCCGCACCGAAGCGTCGCGCCTGCTCGTCTACGCCGCCGCGGCCGCGTACGACGCGGGCGAACGGAACCTCGCGGGCCGCGCCGCTATGGCGAAACTGTTCGCCACCGAGACCGCGCAGTACGTCGTCGACTCGGCCGTGCAGATCCACGGCGCGCGGGCGCTGCGGCGAGGTCATCTGCTCGAACACCTCTACCGCGAGGTCCGCGCGCCGCGGATCTACGAAGGCGCCTCCGAAGTGCAGCGGACGATCATCGCGCGATCGCTGACTTCTTCCTAGCCGGACGGCGATCCAGGTACCACTGCGTCGCGATGACGACCAGCGTCGGGCTCAGCCAGGCCGTGATCGCGGCGACCGACTGGGTCAAGGCGAGTTCGCTGCCGCCGAACGTGGTCTCCAGCTGCGGCCGCAGCGTGATCACCGTGATCGGCCCGACCACCCGGCTGACGATGATCGACATGGTCAGCGCGAAACTGCGGATCATCCAGCGCCGGTGGTCGCCGAACCGGCGTTGCCTCGCCGCGCGCCAGCCGGCGAACGTGCACGCCAGCCACAGCACCCCGGCCACGACGTTGGCCACCCGCGTCGCGGGGCCGAACGGGCTCATCGCGCCGACGGTCAGCGCCAGCAGGCCTGCCGGGAGCACTCCGCCGAAGACGTACACCCGGCCGATCTTCCGGTGCACCGCCGGGTACTTCGCCCGGAACCACGGCCAGATCTGCAGCAGCGCGCCGACCATCGCGATCGAGCCGAACAGCACGTGCGCCGCGAGGAACCAGTAGTGCGAGGTGAACCCCGGCGGCTGCGGAACCCGCGACTGCGCCGGGTCCAACGACAGATACGGCGGCATCGAGAAGGCCAGGAAGACCACCACGACCACGGCCATGGGGCCCACCCACGGCCTTCGCCACCACGATTTCCGTGGCGCCGCCTCCCCATGGTCACGTTGCTCGAGCCTGACGGTCATCACTGTCCCCCAACGTATTCCGGTAGCGGCAAACAACTTTCCGCTGCCGAACCTAGGACGCGGGATCACCGGGAAGAATGGAGCGAACCGCCGGTTCGATGGTGGAGCAGGCCCTACCGCCGTCCGCCGCGCACCCGCTCGACGATGTCGCGGTACACCAGCCCGCTCTGTTTGATCGTCCGCGCCTGCGTCTCGCGGTCGACCCGCACCAGGCCGAGCCGCTTCGCGTAGCCGTACGCCCATTCGAAACTGTCCAAAAAGGACCAGGCGAAATAGCCGCGGACGTCCGCGCCCGCCCGCCGCGCGGCGGCTGTGGCGGCGATATGCGCGGACAGGTATCCGGCGCGATCGTCGTCGCGGACGAAACCGGTCTCGTCGGGGACGTCGGCGAACGCGGCGCCGTTCTCGGTGACGTAAAGCGGCAGCCCCGGATAGTCGCGGCTGATCCGGACGAGCAGTTCGGTGAGCTTGTGCGGCAGGATCTCCCAGCCCAGCTCTGTCGACGGTGCCCCGAACGGGACCTTGCGGAACGCGGGCATCCCGAAATGCTCCACGGCGTCCCCGTTCTCCTCCACCCCGGAATACCGCGTCCCGAAGTAGTAGTCGACGCCGAGGAAATCGAGCGGAGCCGCGATGATCGACGGATCCCACGGCTCCGACGGCAGGCGGATGCCCTGCCGCGCGAGCGTCTCCAGCACGTCCTCCGGGTACCGGCCGTGGACGAGCGAGTCGAGGTAGAACCTCGTCCCGAGCCCGTCCTCGAAACGCGCGGCGGCCCGGTCGGCCTCGCTCGGGGTGGCCGGGTCGGCGGTGCTCAGGTTGAGCGTGATGCCGAACTCGGTCCCCGGCGGCGCGAGCTCCCGCATCCGCCGCACGGCGAGACCGTGGCCGAGCAGCAGGTGATGCGCCGCGGCCATGCCCGCCTTCGCGTCCCGGCGCCCGGGCGCCATCACTCCGTGGACGTACCCGTGCATGGCCGTGCACCACGGTTCGCTCAGCGTGGTCCAGTGGCGGACGCGGTCGCTCAACCGCTCGAACACGAGCATCGCGTAGTCGGCGAACCGGACGGCGGTGTCGCGCGCGGGCCAGCCGCCCGCGTCTTCGAGGTGCTGCGGCAAATCCCAGTGGTACAGCGTCAGCCAGGGGTCGATGCCGTTGTTGAGCAGTTCGTCGACCAGCCGGTCGTAGAAGGCGATGCCCGCCGGGTTGACGCCGCCGCGCCCACGCGGCTGCACGCGTGGCCAGGAAACGGAGAATCGGTATGTGTCGACGCCGAGTTCCTTGAGCAGCGCGACGTCCGAGGGCATGCGGTGGTAGTGATCGCAGGCGATCTCACCGGTGTCCCCGTTGTCGACCGACCACGGGGACCGGGCCCAGGTGTCCCAAATGGACGGTGTTCTTCCGTCTTCGGCGACCGCGCCTTCGACCTGGTACGCCGAACTGCCGACACCCCACCGGAAGTCCGGCGGCAAGGTGCCGATGAGCTCGTCGTCCCCCGTCATGGCCCCTCTTCCCGCCTTATTTCACCAGTTGATACATGGCGGAGGATAAGGTCGTGGGGCATCCTGGAAAGGTCCGCCGCCACAAGATGGGTATCCGCATGCCTGCCAAGCGCACCACCGTCCGTGACCTGCGGCGGCACAACCGTTCCCTCCTGTTGTCGAAACTCTACTTCGACGGCCCGCTCAGCCGCCACGAATTGAGCGGTCTGACCGGGTTGAGCGCCGCGACCGTCAGCAACGTGACCGCCGAACTCGGCGAAGAACGCCTCATCACCGAGGCCGGGCTGGTCGAGTCCGACGGCGGCAGGCCGCGCGTCCTGCTCCGCGTCGACCCGGCGTACGGGCATGTCGCGGGCGTCGACATCGGCGAGACCGGGGTGAAGGTCGAGCTGTTCGACCTCACCATGAACCGGCTCGCCACCGTCGAGCATCCCCTCGCCTCGCCCCGGCCGGACGCGGCCGCGGCGGTCACCCAGGTGGCCTCCGGGCTCCGGGAGGTGATCACGGAATCGGGTATCGACGAGGCGACCGTGCTCGGGGTCGGCGTCGGCGTCCCCGGCACCGTCCAGCAGGGTGAAGCGCTGCGCGTGCACGCGCCCACCATCGGCTGGAAGGAGGTCCCGCTCACGGACCTCCTGCGCGCGGAAGGCGTCGAGCTGCCCCTGTTCGTCGACAACGGCGCGAAAACCCAGGGGCAGGGCGAAATGTGGTTCGGTGCCGGCCGCGGCGCCCGGCACGCGGTGATCGCGCTGATCGGGTCCGGCGTCGGCGCGGCCGTGGTCGCCGACGGCACCACCTACCGGGGCTCGACCAGCAGCGCGGGCGAATGGGGCCACACGACGATCGTCTACGGCGGGCAGGAATGCCGCTGCGGATCGCGCGGCTGCCTGGAGTCCTACGTCGGCGCGGAGGGCGTCCTCGCCCGTTATCGCAAGGCGCGCGGCGGAAAGTCGTCGGACGAGGACGAGCAGACCCAGTTCGCCGCCCTGCTGGAGTCGGCGGGCAAGTCCAAGGCCGCGGCCAAGGTGCTGGAAGAGACCGCGGGCTATCTCGGCGCGGGCATCGGGAATCTGATCAACCTGTTCGACCCGGAGCGGATCGTGCTGGGCGGCTGGGCAGGGCTGGCGCTCGGCGAGAAGTACCTGCCCGAGATCCGGCGCGTGGCGGGCGAGCACGCCCTGGCGCACGTGTTCGACCAGACCGAGATCGAGCTCGGACAGCTCGGCCCGGACGCCGTCGCCATAGGAGCCGCCACCCTCCCGGTCGCCGCGCTGCTGGAACAGGGCGCGGACCCGCGCACGGCCGGATCGAAGCGGGGCACGGCCGCCTGACCTTAATTCGAGGTCGAAAAATACGTCTTGTCGCAGTGGTAGAGACCATGCATACTTTGTTGTCAGGCACAACAAAGTAGTTCTCTGCCTGCGAAGAGAGGCGACAACGATGTCCATCTCCTCCCGTTTTCGCTGGGCGGCGCTCCTCGCCGCCGGCGTCCTGCTCGGCTCACTCCCCGCCACCGCCCAGGCTCCGGCTTCCGAGGCCGCGGTCACGGCCGCGACCTTCACCGACGACTTCAACGGCCCCGCCGGGGCGGGTATCGACACGTCGAAGTGGCATTTCGAGACCGGCGACAACGTCAACAACCACGAGCGGCAGTGGTACACCTCCGGCACGAACAACGCGGCACTCGACGGCCAGGGCAATCTGGTCATCACCGCGAAGAAGGAGAACCCCGGCAACTACAACTGCTGGTACGGGCGCTGCGAGTACACCTCGGCGCGGCTGTCCACGCAGGGCCAGTTCACCCAGACCTACGGCCGGTTCGAAGCGCGGATGAAACTCCCGCGCGGGCAGGGGATGTGGCCCGCGTTCTGGATGCTCGGCGCCGACATCGGCAACGTCGGCTGGCCCAACAGCGGCGAGATCGACATCATGGAGAACGTCGGCTTCGAGCCGAACACGGTGCACGGCACCCTCCACGGCCCCGGTTACTCGGGCGCGGGCGGCATCGGCGCGGCCTACAACGGCCCCAACTTCTCCGACGACTTCCACACCTACGCCGTCGACTGGGCGCCGAACCAGATCAAGTGGTACGTGGACGGGAACCTCTACCAGACCCGCACGCCCGCCGACCTCAACGGCAACCGCTGGGTCTTCGACCACCCCTTCTACCTGATCCTGAACCTCGCCGTCGGCGGCTACTGGCCCGGTGACCCGAACTCCAGCACGGTCTTCCCGCAGCGTCTCGTCGTCGACTACGTGCGTGTCAATTCCAGTGACACCGCCGGGCGCACCGGGCGGATCACCGGTATCGGCGGGAAATGCGTCGACGTCGCCGGGGCGAACACCGCCAACGGCACCCCGATCCAGATCACCGACTGCAACGGAAACGCCGCGCAGAACTGGACCATCGGCGGCGACGGGACGATCCGCGCGCTCGGCAAGTGCATGGACGTCTCCGGCGGCGGGACCGCGGACGGCACGGCCGTGCAACTGTGGGACTGCAACGGATCCGGCGCGCAGAAATGGGCGATCAGCGGCGCGCGCGACATCGTGAACCCGCAGGCGAACAAATGCCTGGACGCCACGGGGAACAGCTCCGCGAATGGAACGAGACTCCAGATCTGGACCTGTAGCGGTGGCGCGAACCAAAAGTGGACCACTCCCTGACGAGCCCCACGCCCGAAGCACTGTCCACAAGGGACACTCGTCGGGCAACCGCGCTCGTTTCAGGCGTTTCGCGCGTGGGTCGTGAGTGGCGATTCGGGTTAGAACCCGAATCGCCACTCACGACCCCACCCGGCGTTCGCCCACCCCCCGCATTTCGTCAGGGGGTGCGCTCGGCGTAGGCCTCGACCAGCTGGTTTTCGGCGTCGGTGAGGTACTGCGCGAGGAGCTTTTCGGCGCCGAGGCCGTCGCCGGCTTCGATACGTTCGAGGATCTCCGCGTTGCGCTTGAGGTACGGCTCGTGGAAGCGCCGTGGGTCGGCCATCATGTGGAACACCAGCCGCAGCTCGGCGAGGATGCCGCGCATCAGCTCGTCGATCCGCTCGCTGCCGCTCAGCTCCGCGATCGCCGAATGGAACCGGATGTTCGCGGTGCCGAGGTCCTGCCAGCGCTCACCCCGCTCGGCGATCCTGCCGTCCTCGACCAGGCGCGCGAGCTTCCCGAACGTCGGGGGTTTTTCCGTCACCGCCCGCACCGCGGAGCACTCGACGACCTTGCGCACCTTGTAGAGGTCGACGACGTCCTCGACCGGCAGCACCCGCACGAACACACCGCGGTTGAGCTCGTGGGTCAGCAGGCGTTCGTGCGTGAGCAGCCGGAACGCCTCGCGCAGCGTGTTGCGGGAGACGCCGAGCGCCGAGCCGATGTCCTGCTCCGACAGCCGGACGCCGGGCAGGAAGAAACCTTCCGCGATACGCGTGCGGAGGACGCCCGCGACTCTTTCGGCCGTGCTGGTCCGGCTGATCATGCCGCGATCCGCCTCGAGTCCTTCTACCGAGGCAGGACCACCCTCCGCGATCGTCACGTGACCGATCCTACCTAGGCACAATAGGCTCAGCCAAGGATCCTCTTGTGGAATTGTTGAACAATACCTACAGTGGCTATCCATGTGACCCGTGCCACCCTGAGATTCACCCTCTGGAGGTGCCGATGAACGCGACAGCCACTACCGAAGACACACGCCCCTTCGCCTGGTTCCGCACGCTCGGTTCGCGAGGCCGCCGGGCCTTCGTCGGCGCGTTCGGCGGATACGGGCTCGATTCGTTCGACTACCAGACCCTGCCGCTGGGCCTGGCCGCGATCACCGCCTACTACGGCCTCTCCGGCGGCGAGGCGGGCCTGCTCGGCACCACCACGCTGGTGGTTTCGGCGATCGGCGGGATCGGCGCCGGCATCCTGGCCGACCGCATCGGCCGGGTCCGCACCCTCCAGCTCACCATCGCGATGTACACGATCTTCACCGTGCTCTGCGGATTCGCGCCGAACTTCGAGACGCTCCTGGTCTTCCGCGCCCTGCAAGGCCTGGGCTTCGGTGGCGAATGGGCCGCCGGCGCCGCGCTGGTGGCGGAGTACTCGCAGGCGAAGTACCGCGGCCGCACGGTCGCCTTCGTGCAGAGCGCGTGGGCGGTCGGCTGGGCGCTCTCGGTCGTCGTCTACACCGTCGTCTTCAGTATCTGGAGCCCGGACGTCGCCTGGCGGGTCATGTTCTGGACCGGCGTCATCCCCGCGCTGCTGGTGCTGTGGGTCCGCCGCAACGTCCAGGACGCGCCAGTCGCCGAAGCGGCCCGCGCCACGAAGAAGGAACGCGGTTCGCTGGCGGGCATCTTCAAACCGGACCTGCTGCGCACGACGTTCTTCGCCGCGCTGCTGGCCACCGGTGTCCAGGGCGGCTACTACACGCTCGCGACCTGGCTGCCCAGCTACCTGAAGACCACCCGCGGCCTCACCGTCATCGGGACCGGCGGCTATCTCGCGTTCCTGATCTCCGGCGCCTTCATCGGCTACGTCACCGGCGGCTATCTGACGGACCTCCTGGGCCGCAAGAAGACGTTCCTGCTGTTCTCGGTGCTGTCGGCGGGTCTCATCGTCGCGTACACGCAGATCCCGGCGGGTGCGAACACGCTCGTGCTGTTCCTCGGGTTCCCGCTCGGGTTCTCGATGTCCGCGATCTTCAGCGGGTTCGGCGCCTTCCTCGCCGAGCTGTACCCGTCGGCGCTGCGCGGGACCGGGCAGGGTTTCACCTACAACCTCGGCCGGGCCATCGGCGCCACGTTCCCCGCCGTGGTCGGTTTCCTCGGCGCCGGCGGCGCGATGGTGTTCGGCGCGGTCGGCTACGGCATCGCCGTGCTGGCGCTGCTCGGCCTGCCCGAGACTCGCGGCCGCGAACTTCTGTGACCACAATCGGAAGAGGAGGCACCGCGATGACCACCTTCGACGAACCGGCGACGTTGTCCCCCGGCGAGGCCCGCGCCCTGTTCCGCGCGGGCACGGCCCGCCCGACCACCGGCTGGGCGAACGGGTTCACCCAGACCAACCTGATCGCCGTCCCCGAGGACTGGGCCTACGACGTCCTGCTGTTCTGCCAGCGGAACCCGCAGCCCTGCCCGGTACTCGACGTCAGCGACCCCGGCGACCCGTCGACCCGGCTGGCACCCGGCGCGGATCTGCGCACCGACCTGCCGCGGTACCGCGTCTGGCAGAACGGCGCGCTCTCCGGCGAGCTCACGGACGCGAGCGGGCTGTGGCGCAGCGACATGGTCGCGTTCTCGATCGGGTGCAGTTTCACCTTCGAATCGGCGCTGGCCGCGGAGGGTATCCCGCTGCGGCACGTCGACCAGGGCCGCAACGTGGCGATGTACGTGACGAACCGCGAGTGCGTCCCGGCCGGGCGGCTGCACGGGCCGATGGTGGTCTCGATGCGGCAGATCCCCGAAGACCGCGTGGACGACGCCGTGCGCATCACCCGGGGGATGCCCGCCGTGCACGGTGCGCCGGTGCACATCGGCGACCCGGGCGCGCTCGGCATCACCGATCTCGGCAAGCCTGATTTCGGCGACCCGGTCGACGCGGAACCCGGTGACGTGCCGGTGTTCTGGGCGTGCGGCGTGACCCCGCAGGCGGCGCTGATGGCCTCGCGGCCGCCGTTCGCGATCACGCACGCGCCGGGCTACATGTTCGTGACCGACAAGCTCGACAGTGAGTTCAGGGTGG
The DNA here is from genome assembly GCF_024628825.1 of Amycolatopsis roodepoortensis. Classification (NCBI taxonomy): domain Bacteria; kingdom Bacillati; phylum Actinomycetota; class Actinomycetes; order Pseudonocardiales; family Pseudonocardiaceae; genus Amycolatopsis; species Amycolatopsis roodepoortensis. Next base: position 6,217,501 of record NZ_CP102415.1, on the reverse strand, counting down.
CCTGATGGATCTCAACAGCGATTTGGGCGAGGGTTTCGGCGCCTGGAAGATGGGCGACGACGACGCCATGCTCGACATCGTCACCAGCGCGAACGTCGCCTGCGGCTTCCACGCCGGCGACCCGTCGGTGATGCGGCGTGTCTGCGAGCGCGCGGCGGAGCGTGGTGTCGTCATCGGCGCACACGTCGCCTACCGCGATCTCGCCGGATTCGGGCGGCGGGCGATGGACGTCGCCCCCGCCGACCTCACCGACGACGTGCTCTACCAGATCGGCGCGCTGGAGGCGTTCGCCCGCGCGGCGGGCTCCCGGGTGCGGTATGTCAAACCGCACGGGGCGTTGTACAACACGGCCGCGGTGGATCCGGATCAGGCGGCCGCGGTGGTCGAAGGGATCCGGCGGTTCCACCCCGGGCTCGCGCTGCTCTGCCCGCCCGGTTCGGAAATGGCCCAGCAGGCCGAAAAGGCCGGGCTCCCCGCGTACGCCGAGGCGTTCGCGGACCGCGCGTACACGTCCGAAGGCCTTCTGGTCTCGCGGAAACTGCCCGGCGCCGTGCTCCACGACGCCGACGAGGTGGCCGCGCGGGCGGTGACGATGGCGACCACCGGCAAGGTCGTCGCCGCCGACGGGACCGAGCTCGCCCTCCAGCCGCATTCGCTGTGCGTGCACGGCGACACGCCCGGCGCCGTCGAACTGGCGCGCCGGATCCGCGCCGGCCTCGACGCCTCCGGTGTCCACATCGGACCGTTCATCGAGGCCGCATGATGCGAGTGCTGCCCTATGGGGCGCGTGCGGCCATGGTCGACTTCGACGATCCGTCGGAGGTGCTCGGGCTGCACGCGTCACTGGAGCAGGACCCGCCGGACGGCGTCGTCGAACTGGTCCCCGCCGCGCGGACCCTGCTCATCCGGTTCGACCCCGGCCGGACCCACCACGACCGGCTCGCCGAAGACGTGCTCCATCGGGCAGGAGTGGACATCGAGCCGCGCGAGACCGCCGAGATCGTCGTGCCGGTGCACTACGACGGCCCGGACCTCGCCGACGTCGCGGCCGCCGCCGGCATGTCGGCGGAAGCCGTCGTCCGGCGGCACGAGGACGGCACCTACGTCTCGGCGTTCTGCGGTTTCGCTCCCGGTTTCGCCTACCTGACCGGACTCGACCCGGCGCTGCACCTGCCGCGCCGGACGAGCCCGCGCACGCGGGTGCCCGCCGGGTCGGTCGCGATCGCGGGCGAGTACACGGCGGTGTACCCGAACGCCTCCCCCGGCGGCTGGCAGCTCATCGGGCGGACCTCGCTGCCGGTGTGGGACGTCGAGCGGGAGCCGCCGAACCTGCTGGCGCCCGGTACGCGGATCCGGTTCACTTCATGACCGCGAAGATCGAAGTGGTCCGGCCCGGGGTCTTCGCCACCGTGCAGGATCTCGGGCGGCCGGGGCTGGCCGCGATCGGCGTCGGCCGGTCCGGCGCCGCCGACCGCGGTTCGCTGCGGCTGGCGAACCGGCTGGTCGGGAACCCCGAGAGCCACGCGGCCCTGGAATGCGTTCTCGGCGGACTCGTCCTGCGGTTCTCCGCTCCCGCGACCGTCGCCGTCACCGGCGCGCCCTGCTCGATCACCTCCGGCGGGCGGGCTTTCGGCCCCGGCTCGCCGATTTTCGTGCGTGCGGGCGACGAACTCGTTCTCGGGATGGCTTCTCACGGTTTGCGTTGCTATGTCGCCGTACGAGGCGGCGTCGACGTCCCTCCGGTGCTGGGCGCGCGGGCGACCGACACCCTCGGCAAACTCGGCCCGCCCGCGCTTTCGGCGGGGATGACCTTGCCGGTGGGGCAGGAGGCACTGGACCACCCCGGCGTGGATCTCGCTCCTCTTGCTTCTTTGCCCGAGGAACCGGTTCTGCGGGTCACTCCAGGGCCTCGGGTTTCGTGGTTCGTTCCCGACGCACTGTCCACTTTGGTCTCTTCCGGCTACGTCGCCACGGCCGATGCCGATCGGGTGGGTGTGCGGCTCGAGGGCCCTGCGCTGGCGCGGGCGCGGGGTGGCGAGCTTCCTCCCGAGGCCGCCGTGCCGGGCGCGTTGCAGGTTCCTCCTTCGGGGCAGCCGATCCTGTTCCTGGCCGACCACCCGGTGACCGGGGGCTACCCGGTGATCGCGGTGGTGGAGGAGGCGGATCTGGATCTGGCCGCGCAGGTGCGGCCGGGGCAGCGGGTGCGGTTCCGGCTCGCTTGAGAGACCGGCCGCCCGTCTCGGATTTAGCCAGCTGAATGCATGTTCACGTGGTCGGCCTATGTCCTGAGGTGCATGGTGTTCCGCCTCGGCGTCCCGGCGGGTGGGGCGAACTGGGCCTGGCCGCGCAGATGCGGCCGGGGCAGCGGGTGCGGTTCCGGCTCGCTTAAGAGACCGGTCGCCTGGCTCGCAATTAGTCAGCTGAATACGTGTCCACGTGGTCGGCCTATGTCCTGAGGTGCATGGTGTTGCGTCTTGGTGTGCTGGTGGGGTCGAGGTAGGTGGGTGGGGTGAATTCGGGGAGTCCGTCTTGGGCGATTTGGACTTTCCATTCGCTGTGGTGGATGAGCCGGTGGTGTTTGGTGCAGAGCAGGACGAGGTTGTCGATTTTGGTTTCGCCGTGGTGGCGCCAGAAGACGATGTGGTGGGCGGTGCAGCGGGGTACGGGCATGTCGCAGCCGGGGAAGGCGCAGCCGCCATCGCGGATCGTCAAGGCGTATTTCTGGGCAAGGGAGACGGTGCGTTTGGAGCGTCCGATGTCGAGGGGTTCTCCGGCGGTGCCGAGGACACCGGGCCGGACGCGGGCGTCGCAGGCGAGGATGCGGGCGTCGGTGGCGCTGATCGGGCCCACGAGGTCGAGGTGGGCTTCGCCGAGGTCGTTGATCAGGTCGTCGTAGGACATGGTGACGAGAATGTGGGTGGCTTCGCCGGCTTGGCCTGGGAGGTTGCGGCTGGTGGTTTTCAGTCGGACGTAGTCGGTGAAGGCGTCTCCGTAGCGTTCGTCTTGGGTGCGGGAGTCGCGGACTCCGTCGATGGCTTTGTGGGGTTTGGCCATGGGGTCCAGGTCGGATTTCAGGCGGGCGTAGGTTTCGAGATCGAGCCGAGCCTTGAGGCCGAGGGTGCCGTCGCGGTGTTTGACGAACCGTAGCTCCGGCCGGGTGTCCTTGGGGTCTTCGTTGCGGGGTTCTTTGCCGTCGGGGTCGAGTTCGTCCAGGAGGCGGCGTCCGGCGCGGGCGATCTGCCGTGGCCCCGCCCGGCGCGCCAACTCCACCAGGATCGCCTCCCCGGCCCGCACGTCCTCCTCCGGAACAGTGGACGGGATCCGGGCCAGGGTGCGGATGATCGCGTCGATCTGACCACCACCGATCACCCCCTCGGCAGCGGCCTGGGCCGTCAAGGGCGCCAGGGGAGGCTCAGGCTCACCGCCGATGGCCGGGCCGGGATGCAGCGCCAGGACGCGGTCAGCGCGGGCGCTGGCTTCCTTGTCCGTCACCAGGAAGTCCTCGAAAATCAGTGCCGCCAACGTCGAATGCCCGCTACACCCACGCGCCCCGCGGGAATTGATTTCCGCCAGGATCGCGTTCTGTTCGGCATCCGCCCGGCGCTTCAGGACTTCGAGTTCTTGTTTGCGGGCATGCAGCGTGGCGGTGTCGACGCGCCACCACTCGGTGGACGTCTCCTGGGGTGCATCGTTGCTGGCCACGACCTCAAAGCTACCCCGAATCGAACACCTGCGCTAGCCCAAACGGCCCAACGGAGAGAATTGCCGAAAAATGGCAATCACGAAGGAGTCTTAAAGCAGCGAAGCGCCTTTAAGCGCGCGAAGACCGCTTAATCACTCTAAAGTCCCGAAACCCGCAGAGTGATGTTCAACCGCCCCGCCAGCCCCAGCTCCGGATCGGCCGTCCCAGGCAAGATCCGGGGCACCCCATGGAAGGCCAGCCGCGACTCCCCGCCGAACACGAACAGATCCCCCGACCGAAGATCCACATCCGTATACGGCCGCCCACGATCGACCGTGTTCCCGAACCGGAAGACGCAAGCGTCCCCCAGGCTCAGCGACACGACAGGCTCCAGCGAGGCCTCGTCCTTGTCCTGATGCAGCCCCATTTTCGCGGCGGAGTCGTAGAAGTTCACCAGCGCGATGTCCGGCTCGTACGTCGACGGACCGTAGGCGGCGGCGACGGCACGGCGCCCGAGATCGCCCAGCCACGAAGGGAACGGCAGGACCGGGGAGCCGTCCGCGGTCACCTTCGAGTACCGGTACGGATGCCAGTGCCAGCCGAGGCAGACCGTCCGCACCGACATGACGCCGCCGTTGGGCAACCGCGTCTGCCGGTAGCCACGCCAACCTCGGCACGCTTCGACCAGACGGCGTTGTTCGTCGAGGTCGAGCCAGTCGGGAACATGCACCGCACCGGGCGCGATTTCGGTCCGCGGGCGAGGGATCAGCGCGTCCACGCGTCGAGTGTGCCAGGACGCGCGCCGATGATCCGGTGACCCCGTACCAGGACACCCGCCGCGGCGAACCAGAGCAGCACGGACCGGCCGAACCGGGGCAGGGACGGAGCATCCATGACTGTCACGGTCAAGCAAGCTGCCACAAACCGCCGGAAGAAGCCACCTTTCGGACTACTCCGATCGGCCGGTTGACCGCAGGGCGTTCACCCGGTCACCGTGCGAATTCGACCACCGTCACCCCGGCCCTCGCGGGCACCGGGTCGTTCATCGCCGCGAGGACGGCGGGGACGTCGTCGAGGCCGACGCGGTCGCCGATCATGCCTTCGAGGTCGATCCCGGCCGTCTCCACCACCCGCAGCATCTCGGGGTACTCGTGCGCTTGCAGCCCGTGGATGCCCACGATCTCCAGCTCTCCGCCGATCACCCGGTGCATCGGGATCGGCGCGACGCCCTGCGCGGGCGGCATCAGCCCGGCTTGGACGTGCCGTCCCCGCTTCCGGAGGCTGCCGATCGAGGCGGCGCAGGTGGTCGGCGAGCCGAGGCAGTCGAGCGACACGTGCGCGCCGCCGCCGGTCAGCTCGCGGACGTGCGCCGCGACGGCTTCATGGCCTTCGAACGCGGACGGGTCGATGGCCGACGAAGCCCCCATCCGCACGGCCAGCGCCCTGGCCTGCGGGGACGGGTCGACGGCGACGACCGAAGCGCCGGCCGCGACGGCCAGCAGGATCGCCGAGACACCGACACCACCACAGCCGTACACCGCGACCTGCTGCCCCGGCCGGACCCCGCCCTGGCGCAGCACGGCCCGGAACGCCGTCCCGAACCGGCAGCCCAGAGCCGCCGCTTCGGCAGCCGACAGCGAGTCCGGCAGTGCCACGAGGTTGACCTCGGCGTTCTCGATCGCGACGTACTCGGCGAACGAGCCCCAGTGGGTCGCGCCCGGCTGGAACTCGCGGTCGCAGATCTGCTGGTCGCCGGCCGCGCACTGGGCACAGGTGCCGCAGGCGCAGACGAACGGGACCGTCACCCGGTCGCCCGCCGACCAGCCGCGCACGCCCTCGCCGAGCGACGCGATCCGGCCGGCGAGTTCGTGCCCGGCGACGTGCGGCAGCTTCACCGACGTGTCGTGCCCCTGCCAGGAGTGCCAGTCGCTGCGGCACACCCCGGTCGCCTCGACGGCGATCACCACCCCGCCCGGCGGCGCGACCGGGTCCGGCACCTCGCGTACCTCGGGCAGCACCCCGAACTCCTCGAAGACGACCGCCCGCACTCTTGCTCCCTACGTGTCCCGGCCTCTCGGCATCACGATGCCCTCGCCGGGCACCGTACACCGGGCCGCCCGCCCTCGCGGCGGTCCCAGAAGCCGTGACAGGGACTCCGGTGGAACCCCGAGCACCTCCTCGAGATTCTTCAGCACCAGCAGGGATTCCGGCCGTTCCGGACGGCACCGGCCGGACTGCCAGTGGCTCAGCGTCGCGAGACTGACCGAGCACCCCCGCCCCCTGAGCCGGTACCGGATCCGATCGAGACCGAGGCCCCGCGCCCTGATCGCCGCCCTGAGGGCGTCCGCGAACGGCCCCGTCTCCAGCAGCCGCCTGAGTTCACGTCCTTCCGCCACCCCCCGGTCGATGGTGTGTGTCCGCTGACCGGTCATCTTCATCGCCTTCGCACGCTCGCTAGCCACCCGGAATAGCGCAGCCTAGGCGCGCGATCACATGATCGGAAGGGTCTTCGATCACCTATCGGCGTGGCAGGCGGGTGACGTAATTATGCAGAGACGTAGGGAAAATTCCCACCCCGGCCGATACTCGTCCACAGTGGACACAGGCGACACGGGCTCAGCGCAGCGCGACCGACAGCGCCTGCGCGATCTCCTTGCCGATCGCGTGGGTCGCCGCGTCCGGCGGCGAGCCGACCTTGACCACCATCGGGCCGCCGAACGGCTGGCGCTCGACCACCTCGATCCGCTCGCCGAGGCCGATGGAGTGCTCGGTGAGGTAGCGCAGGAGCTCCGGGTCGGTGTCCCAGACGCGGACGATCTCGCCGACCGCCCCGGGCGGGAGGTCGTCGAGGATGCGCATCGGCATCTCCTCGACGCTGCCGTCGGGCGCGGGGATCGGGTCGCCGTGCGGGTCGCGGACCGGGTTACCGAGCTTCGCGGCGATCCGTTCGACGAGCCTGTCCGACACGGCGTGTTCGAGCGCGTCGGCCTCGGAGTGGACCTCGTCCCAGGTGTAGCCGAGTTCGGACACCAGGTAGGTCTCGATCAGCCGGTGGCGGCGGAGCACGGAGCGCGCGAGCAGCCTGCCGTCGGTGGTCAGCTCGATCCCCCGGTACGGGACGTGCGCGACCAGCCCGAGCTGGGACAGCTTGGTGACCATGCCGGACGCCGAGGACGGGCTGACCTCCAGCCGTCCGGCCAGCGACGTGTTGGTGACGGCCTCACCGCGTTCCACCAGCCCGTAGATCACCCGGACGTAGTCCTCCACGGACGACGACCTGCGGCTTGCCCCTTCACCCATGCGTGCGAGTTTACGGCTTGCCGCCCGGCCGCGACTCACCCAGCGTGGGGTCGCCAGCGGTACCGGATCCAGCCGGGGACGGGGTCGGCGCCGAGCTGGGCGTAGAACGCCTCGCCCTTCTCGTTGCCCTCCTGCATGTCCCATTCGACCCGGCCGGGCGACCGCGCGGCCAGTTCGTCGAGCAGCTCCCGCCCGAGGCCGAAGCGGCGGTGCTCCGGGCGCACGAAGAGGTCGTCGAGCCAGATCCCCGGCCGGGCCTCCCAGGTGGAGAAGTTCCAGCTGCAGAAGGCGAACCCCGCGACCTTGCCCGGTTCACCCGGAGGGGTGGCCAGCAGCACCCAGGCCTTCGGGTCGGGTCCGAAGAGGAACCCGGCCATCTCCTGCCTGTCGAGCTTCAGATCGTGTTTGTCCTCGTAGACCGCGTGCTCCTCGATGAGCGCGCAGATCTCCTCGATGTCGTCCGCGACCGCGTCCCGCACCGGCATGGGTCTCAGCTCCGTTCGTAGACGATGTCGCCGCCGACGGCGGTGGCGACGACGTGGATCGAATCCAAAGTGGACTCGTCGGCCGGGTCGGCCGAGAGGACGGCGAAGTCGGCGAGCTTGCCGATCTCCAGCGTGCCCAGGTCCTTCTCGGCGAAAGCGGCGTACGCGGATCCGTACGTGTACGCGCGCAGCGCTTCGGCGGGCGTGAGCCGCTCGTCGGGACCCAGCACGACTCCGGACGCGGTCTTCCGCCGCACCATGTCGGCCAGCGCGAGCAGCGGCGCGCCCTCGACGACCGGGCGGTCCGAGCTGGCCGGCAGCACGCATCCCGCGTCGAGCAGGCTCTTGAGCCGGTAGCACCACGGCTCGCGCTCGGGGCCCAGCGCGGCCCGCATGCCGTCGCCGATCTCGTTGACGAACCGGCCCTGCGGCGAGGCGATGAGCCCCAGCGACGCCAGCCGTCGCAGCTCCTCGGGCCGCAGCACCGCGCAGTGCTCGATGCGGTGCCGGTGATCGGGCCGCGGGTCGGCCTTGAGCGCGGCCTCGTAGGCGTCGAGGACGACGGTGATCGCGCGATCGCCGATGGCGTGCGTCGCGATCTGCCAGCCCGCCTTGTGCGCGGCGGCGATCGTCCGCGCGATCTCGTCCTCGGGCACCTGGAAGTAGCCGACGTTGTCCGGCTCGCCCGCGAACGGCTCGTGCATCGCGCAGGTCCGGCCGATCAGCGACCCGTCGGCGAACAGCTTCATCGCGCCGATCCGCAGCCATTCGTCGCCGAACCCGGTGCGCATCCCCAGGTCCAAGCCGAAGCCGGCGCCCGCGTCGAGGTCGTGGAGCACGCTCGCGGCGACCATCACCGTGCTCCGCACGCGCAGCACCCCGCGCTCTCGTGCCAGCTGGTACGCGGCGAGTTCGGCGGGGGTCTCCCCCACGAGGCCCCCGCCGATCCCGGCCTCCTGGACACTCGTGATGCCCTCGGCCAGGTACCGCTCGCTCGCCCTGTCCAGCCCGCGGACGACCCGCTCCACCGGCGTCGGGTAGGTCAGCGGCCGCAGCAGGAGCTGGGCCTGTTCGCGCAGCAGCCCGGTCGGCGAACCGTCCTCGTCGCGGACGACGTCGCCGCCGACCGGCACGTTCGCCAGATCCAGCCGTTCCAGGACCGCGGAGTTGACCACGGTCATATGGCCGGAAGTGTGCTTGAGCCGCACGAGGTGCCCCGGAGCGGCGCGATCGAGCCCCTGCCGCGTCGGATGGCCGCCGTCCAGCTTGTTCTGGTCGTAGCCGCTGCCGATGATCCAGCCGCCCGGAGGGGTTTCGGCCGCGCGCCGCGCGACGGCGTCGTACACCTCGTCGACGCTGCGGCAATCGGACAGGGCGACGTCGTCGAGCGCCATGCCGAACCAGGCCATGTGGTTGTGCGCGTCGTGGAATCCGGGCACCACCACGGACCCGCCGAGATCCACTCGCCGTTTTGCGGAAAGTCCGGCCGCGTCGTCGCCCAAAGCGACAATTCGACCGTTGAGTGTCGCTATAGCTACGGATTCCTCCGTTCCAGTGAGGAACCGGGCGTTCTCGTAGACCGTGTCGACCCGCATGGATCCGACCCTATCGATCGATCGATCGGTCGTCTAGGCTCGGCGTCATGAGCACCGTGGACTACGCACTCGACGACGGAATCGCGGTCATCTGGCTGAACCGCCCCGAACGGCTCAACGCGGTGGTCGCCGAACTGGTGGACGACCTGCTGGAGGCGCTCGACGCGGCCGCCAAGTCGGACGCGCGCGCCGTCGTGCTGGCCGGCCGGGGGCGGGCGTTCTGTGCCGGTCACGACCTCAAGGAACCCACCCCGCCGGGGGATTCACGCCCGCGGCTCGACCGGCTACAGGACGTGACTCGCCGCCTTCGCGGGCTGCGCCAGCCCGTCATCGCGGCGGTCCACGGCTACGCGATCGGCGCGGGCGCCGAGTTCGCGATGGGCTGCGACCTGATCCTCGCCGCCGAAGACGCGGTGTTCGCCTTCCCCGAGGTCTCCCTCGGCCTGAGCGTCACGGGCGCGGCGTCGCGGTTGCTGCCGCTGCTGGTCGGCCCGCTGAAGGCCAAGGAGCTCCTGCTGCTGGGCGAACGCGTGAGTGGCACCGAGGCGGCCCGGCTCGGCCTGGTCAACGCCGCCCTGCCCGTCGACGACCTGATGGACACCGCCCTCGACTGGGCGGCCAAGATCGCCGCGCATCCGGCGGCCGCGGCCACGATGGCCAAACGCGCCCTCGATTCCGGTATCGACAGCTCCCTCGACGCCGCGCTCGAACTCGAAGTCAGCCACGCGCTGATCACCGAGCACTCCGCCGAGGTCGCCGCCTCGGCCGAGGCCTTCCGGAGCCGGTCATGACCTCGCTCGCCGGAATCGACACCCTCCTCGGCCTGACCGCCAGGGCCGCCGCGCTCTGGCCGGACAGGACGGCGTGGATCTTCGACTCCACCGGGGAGAGCTTCACGTTCGCCGACGTCGACGCGCGCAGCACCGAGTTCGCCCGCGCGCTGCTGGAACTCGGCGTGGAACCGGGTGACCGGGTCGCGGTGATGCTGCGCAACCAGCCCGAGTTCCCGTTGCTGTGGCTGGCCTTGGCCAAGATCGGCGGGGTGCTGGTCCCGGTCAACACCGGATACCGCGAATTCGACGGCGCCCATGTGCTGCGGCATTCCGGTGCCAGGTTCGCCGTGGCCGCCGAGGAATTCCTGGAACTGCTGAACAAGATCGCGCCGGAGACCTCGCTGGAACACGTGCTCACGCCCGGCGAACTCACCGGCTCCGGTGCCGTGCCGGTCTTCGCGAGTGAAGCCGAGCGCCCGGTCAACATCCAGTACACCTCGGGAACGACGGGCGCGCCCAAGGGTTGCGTCCTGCCGAACCGGTATTGGACGACCCTCGCGATCGGCCTCGCCACGGACTATCCCTCGGTCGGCGCGGACGACGTCATCCTGACCGCGCAACCGTTCCACTACATCGATCCACAGTGGAACGTGGCGCTGGGGCTCGCCGGCGGCGCGACCCTGGTGGTGCTCGACCGCTTCCACCCGTCGACGTTCTGGGAGAAGATCCGCGAACACGGCGTCACCTGGTTCTACTGCCTCGGGCTGATGCCCACCCTCCTGCTGCGCCAGCCGGAAAGCGAGCTGGACAAGGCACATCAGGTCCGCGCGATCTGCGCTTCGGCCATCCCGCGCGACCTGCACGCCGCGCTCGAAGCACGGTGGGGCACGCCGTGGTACGAGGCCTTCGGTATGACCGAGACCGGCGGCGACATCCGGATGCACCCGGCGGATCACGAGGAGACCGTCGGCACCGGCTGCCTCGGCAGGCCGACACCCGCCCGCGAGGTGATGATCGCCGGCGAGGACGGGAAACCCCTGCCGCGCGGGGAAACCGGTGAGCTGCTGATCCGCGGCGTCGGCCTGATGCACGGCTACCACGACGATCCCGAAGCGACCAGGCGCGCGTTCGACGGCGGCTGGTTCCACACCGGCGACCTGGCCACAATGGACGGCGAAGGCCGCGTGTACTACGTGGGCCGCACGAAGGACATGATCCGCCGCAGCGGCGAGAACATCTCCGCGGACGAGGTCGAACGGGCGCTGCAACTGCATCCGGCGGTGAAGCTCGCCGCTGTCATCGCGGTGCCGGACGACATCCGCGGCGAGGAGGTCAAGGCGTACATCGTCCTCGACGAGAACGAGGGACACCGGTGCGAACCTGCCGAACTGGCGGAGTTCTGCTCGGCGAAACTGGCCTACTTCAAGGTTCCCCGATTCTGGGCCATCGTGACGGAACTGCCGATGACACCGTCGGAACGGGTCGCGAAGGGTGAGCTCAAGAAGGCGGGCGACCTCCGCGCCGGTTCCTGGGACAGGACCACCGAGGAATGGCTCTGAACATGGACCCTCGGCGGGAAAAAGAACCTCGGGTCGTGAACACCCGCGAGCGGGTGCGCCAGGCGGCGGTGAAACTGTTCGCCGCCAAGGGGTTCCACGGCACCGGCATCCGGGATCTGGCGCAGGAGGCGGAACTGTCGTCCGCCAGCCTGTACCACTACATGGGCACCAAAGAGGATCTGCTGGTCGCCATCATGAACGAGTCGCTGCGGCGCCTGCTCGACGCGGCCGAGCGGGCGACCGCCGGGCTCGCCGATCCCGTGTCACGGCTCGGCTCCCTGGTGGCGCTGCACGTACTCGCGCACGCCATCCAACCGGATGACACCCGCGTGGTGGACAACGAGGTCCACGCGCTCACCCCCGGCGCCCGGGCCGAGGTGGTGGGGCTGCGCGACGCCTACGAAAGGCTGTGGGCGGACGCCATCGAGGACGGTGTCAAAGCGGGTGTCTTCCACACCGACCAGCCTTCGGTCACCCGGCTGGCACTGGTGGAGATGTGCAGCGGCGTCGCGCGCTGGTATTCGCCCGCGGGGCCGCTCACCCTGGACCAGCTGGCCGCGCATTACGCGGAACTGGCGCTGCGGGCGCTCGCCTGTGAAGGCAGACTGGACGTCGCCGCGCTGCAAAACTGCCGTGAAGTGGTCTCGGGAGTGTGGCGAGTGCCCGTTTAGCGGCGACTCATACCCGGTACGCCTTGCTCAGACGGCTTCTCTGGGGGACGCTCAAAGGGTGACTGAGGAGCAAACGATCCAACTCGAACTGGACGACTCGGGTCTCTCGCCGGCGTTGCCGGTACCTTCGAACCCCCGTGATCAGGTGCAGGACGTCCCCTACCGCCCGGTGGGATTCCGGGACGACGACCTGCCGACGGCCCTCGAACGGTGCGCGACATGGCTACGCCAGGCTCAGGAGTGGCTCGGGGAACCGGTCGACGTGCTGGCCGTCCATCTCGACTACGACGACCGCAAGGGTTCGCCGTACTACGACGTGAAACTTCTCTGCAACGAGGAGGACCTGGCCGGGGTCCCGATCGCGATGCGGAACCAGAAGGAAGACTAGAGAAGTCCGTGAAGGCCTCCTTCCCTGCCTTGAGCGTAGGGAAGGAGGCCTTCACGGCATGTCCGGCAAGCTCAGCCCAAGGTGCCGCCGACCTTGACGTGCCCCTTGAGCAGGTTGCGCGCGATGGTCCGGCGCTGGATCTCGTCGGTGCCCTCGTAGATCCGCAGCAGCCGCAGTTCGCGGTACCACCGCTCGACCGGCAGTTCCCGCGTGTAGCCCATCCCGCCGTGGATCTGCAGGACCCGGTCGACGATCTCGTTCGCCTTCACGCCGCCGTACAGCTTCGCCATCGACTGCGCGTGCCGTGAGTCCAGCTTCTGGTCGACCTGCCAGGCGGCGTGCAGCACCAGCCAGCGCAGGGCCTCCAGTTCGGTGCCGGAATCCGCGATCATCCACTGGATGGCCTGGCGCTCGGCGATCTTCTGCCCGAACGTCTCCCGCGTGTTCGCGTGCTCGATGGCCATGGAGATCAGCCGCTCGCAGGAGCCGATCGCGCGGGCGGGCAGCAGGTAGCGGCCGGCGCCGATCCACTGCATGGCCAGGTCGAAACCGTGGCCGAGCTCGCCGAGGATCTGCGTCTCCGGCACGCGGACGTCCTCGAAGACCAGCGACGCCGGGCCCCATTCGCCCATGGTGTCGATGTATTCGGACTTCCAGCCGGCGTCGCGGTCGACGAGGAAACAGGTGACGCCGCCGTTCGCGCCCTTCTCCGGGTCGGTGATCGCGAAGACCATCACGAAGTCGGCTTCGTTGCCGCCGGTGATGAAGGTCTTCTCGCCGTTGATGACCCAGTCGGTGCCGTCCTTGCGGGCGGAGGTCCGGATGGCCTTCGCGTCCGAACCCGCGCCGGGTTCGGTGATCGCGAAGCACGACTTGCGTTCGCCGGAGATCGTCGGGAGCAGGTAGCGCTCCTTCTGCTCGTCGTTGGCGTAGTACAGGATGTTGTCCGCGCTGCCGCCGAAGCGGAACGGCACGAACGTGCGGCCGAGCTCGGCCTCCAGCAGCGCGGTCATCACCGCGGACAGGCCCATGCCGCCGTACTCCTCGGGCGTCTGCACCCCCCAGAAGCCGGATTCCTTGGCCTTCAGCTGCAGTTCGCGCAGCTCGTCGGCGGTCAGGCCGGGCTGACCGGCGCGTTCGCGGCGCAGCACCTCCTGCTCACGCGGCATGAGGTCGCGCTGGACGAACGTGCGGACCCAGTCGCGCACCTCGCGTTCCTCGACGCTCAGAGAGAAATCCATGGTCAGCCCGCTCCTGTTCGACAGTGACCTAGCGCTGACTAAGCGCTCGCTTAGTCCAGAGTACCGCTTCGGTTGTCGTTCGCCGAGGAGTTGTCATAAGTTTTCGCAACCTGTCCCCATCCCGTCGAAGGGCACCCATGAGCACGGAAGCACCCGCGACGAAGCGGGATCGCACCCATTACCTGTACATCGCCGTCATCGTGGCGGTGGCGCTCGGCATCGCGGTCGGCATCCTGTTCCCCGCCCTCGGCAAGGAACTGAAGCCGCTCGGGACCGGATTCGTGAACCTGATCAAGATGATGATCTCGCCGATCATCTTCTGCACGATCGCGCTCGGCGTCGGCTCGGTGGCGAAGGCGGCGAAGGTCGGCCGCGTGGGCGGGCTCGCGCTCGGCTACTTCCTGATCATGTCGACGGTCGCACTGGTCATCGGCCTGGTCGTCGGCAACATCCTCCAGCCCGGCACCGGGCTGCACCTGACGCCCGAGATCGCCGAAAAGGGACAGGACCAGATCGCCAAGAGCGAGGGCACCGTCGACTTCCTCCTCGGGATCATCCCGGAGACGCTGGTCTCGGCGTTCACCGAAGGCGAGGTGCTGCAGACGCTGCTGGTCGCGCTGCTCGCCGGGTTCGCGCTGCAGAAACTGGGCACGAAGGGCGAGCCGATCCGCCGCGGTATCGAGCACATCCAGCGGCTCGTGTTCCAGATCCTGGCGATGATCATGTGGGCGGCCCCGGTCGGCGCGTTCGGCGCGATCGCCGCCGTCGTCGGCGAGACCGGCTGGAAGGCGCTGCAGAGTCTCGCGGTGATCATGCTCGGCTTCTACATCACCTGCGCGTTGTTCGTGTTCGTGGTGCTCGGGCTGATCCTGGGCCTGCTCGCCAGGGTCAACATCTTCAAGCTGCTGCGCTACCTCGGCCGCGAGTTCCTGCTGATCCTGTCGACGTCGTCCTCGGAGTCGGCGCTGCCGCGGCTGATCGCGAAGATGGAGCACGCGGGCGTCTCGAAACCGGTCGTCGGCATCACCGTGCCGACGGGGTACTCGTTCAACCTCGACGGCACGGCGATCTACCTGACGATGGCGTCCATCTTCATCGCGGACGCGCTCGACAAACCGCTGAGCATCGGCGAGCAGATCTCCTTGCTGGTGTTCATGATCATCGCGTCGAAGGGCGCGGCCGGGGTCACCGGCGCGGGGCTGGCGACGCTGGCGGGCGGGCTGTCCTCGCACCGGCCGGAGCTGGTGGACGGCGTCGGGTTCATCGTCGGCATCGACCGGTTCATGTCCGAGGCCCGGGCGCTGACGAACTTCGCGGGCAACGCCGTCGCGACCGTGCTGATCGGCACCTGGACCAACGAGATCGACCGCGAGCAGCTGGACAGGACGCTGGACGGCCGATCGCCGTTCGACGAGGCGACGCTCCTCGACGAAAACGCGAGTGATGCCAGTGCCGGATCGGGTAGAAAGGAGACGTGATCGAATGCGCGGTCCGCTGGTCTGAGCCCCTGCCCGCCGAACCCCGGTTCCTGGCCCTGCTCGATGAGCTGGAGCAGGGCCGGTACGGAAACTACCGCCAGGACATCGACAAACGCCGGTTCCTGACCGGCCGCGTCCTGGCGAAGACGGTCGCCGCCGAGCGGCTCGGCATGGCCGTCGAGGACGTGGGCTTCGACGCGACCTGTGACGACTGCGGCAAACCGCACGGACGGCCAAGGGTCCCCGGCGCGCCGCTGATGCTGTCGATCTCGCATTCCGGCGACCTCATCGGTGTCGCGGCCACCGCGGGGGCGCCGGTCGGCCTCGACGTCGAGACGGCCACCAGGCGCGCCGAGGACTCGCTGATGGAGTACGCGCTGACCCCCGCCGAGCTGGCCGCGATCGCCGGGCTGTCCGACGACGAGCGCACGACGGCGTTCTTCACCTACTGGACGCGCAAGGAAGCGGTCATGAAGGCCACCGGGAAGGGCCTCAAGATCCCGCTGCAGAGCATCACGTTCTCCGGTTACGACGAGCAGGCGCGGCTGGTGCGGTCGACCCACGACGCCCTCGACCCGGCCCGGACCCGCCTCGCGGACCTGAAGGCGGCCGAGGGCTACCGGGCCGCCGTCGCGCTGATCACCTCGGACGACATCTCGGTCACCGAAACCTTCGCGACCCTCTAGATCTCCAGGCCCATCGCGGCCAGCAGGGTGCGGAACTTCGCCGAGGTCTCGTCGAGTTCGGTCCGGGGGTCGGAGGCGGGCACGATGCCGCCGCCGGCGTACAGCCGCATGGAGGTGTCGGCGATCTCCGCGCACCGGATCCCGACGGCCCATTCGCCGTCCCCGGCCGCGTCGACCCAGCCGACGGCGCCCGCGTAGTACTCGCGGTCGAACGGCTCCAGCTCCTGGACCAGCGACCGCGCGGCGTCGGTCGGCGTACCGCAGATCGCCGGCGTGGGGTGCAGGGCGGCGGCGAGGTCCAGCGCGGTGACGTCCTCGTCGATCAGCTCACCCGTGACGGTGGTCGAGAGATGCCAGATCGCCGGCGTCGAGACGAGTTCCGGGCCGCGGACGTCGAGCGTGCGGCAGAACGGCCGCAGGATCTCGACGACGGACTCGACCACGACGGCGTGCTCGACGTGGTCCTTTTCGGACGCCAGCAGCGCCTCACCATTCGCCTTGTCGATCGCCGGGTCTGCCGACCGGGGCATCGACCCGGCATGCGGGCGGGACACGACGGCGCCGCCGGTGCGGGAGAGCAGGAGTTCGGGAGTGGCGCCGACGAGCGTGCGCCCGCCGGGCAACTGCGCGGCGTACGTGGTGTGCCGGGGGTTGCCGTTCGCCAGGTTCCGGACCACCGCGGCGGCCGGGACGGCCTCGTCGAAGTCGAGATCGAGCGCGCGGGCCAGGACGACCTTGCGCAGGTCACGGTCGCTCAGCGCGGAGACGGCAGCGCGGACGGCGGCCAGATGCGCCTCGGGTTCGGGCACGGGGGTGACCTTGACCGGCTGCGGGAGCGCGGTGCGCGGCGGGACGGCCGCGTGGTCGGACGACGCGCGGTGGACCGCGCGCGGGAGCACCAGATGCCCGGGGGTCGACGTGGTGCCGCTGGTGTCGAAGGGCAGCACGCCGACCGCGATCGAAGCACCCGAGTCGGTGAACAGCCCGGGGAGCATCCCGGACAGCCGCGACGGCTCGGTGTCGGTCGCGGTGGCCACGACGCCGCTCGCGAGGAGCGCGTGCCGTGCCGTGGCCAGGAGGAAGTCGCCCCGCTCGTAGCGGGCGGCCAGGTCTGCCGGGGTCGCCGGTGCGGTACTGGTCGTCACCCCACCAGCGTCCCAGGCTCCGGCTGAGACCAGGGGAAAGTGTTGCCCGGGCAACAGCCTCTCAGGCAACACCTTCCCCCGGACAGCCCGTGACCTGGGCGGAAGCGTTACTTCAGCGCCTCGAGAAGGGCCTCGCGCTGCCGCTCGCCCAGGCCGGCGGCACGCCGGTCCGGGTCGATCCCGGCCTGCTCCAGCAGGGCGGCGACCTTGACCGCGCCCAGGCCGGGGACGGCCTTCAGCAGCTGCGTGACCTTCGTCTTGCCGATGGTCTTGTTCTCCTTGGCCTGCTTGAGCACCTTGTCGATGCTCTCCTTGCCGGACTTGATCGACGCAAGCAGCTCGGAGCGCGCTTTGCGAGCCTCAGCCGCCTTGGCGAGGGCATCGGCGCGCTGCTCCGGAGTCAACGTGGGCAGAGCCAACGTAGTAGTCCTTTCATCTCAGGTCTCCGCTTTCGCGGCCGACGGCCTTTAAACCATGCTTGCAAGAGCAAGCGCTGGCCAGCCGTCTCTGTACCACGGCTCCAGTAAACGCCACCCGTTCCTCGGCCGTGAAACCGACACGCACTTATTACCCCTCGACCACGCCGCGGGCAACCCGCCCCAGCCTGCGGAAACACCTCGTCCGGGGCGCGTTTTGCCGAAGTTCATCACCCTTATGAGCGATGTCATCACTTCGCACAGTCAGCCATTTTTCGTTTCATGGCGCGGAAAATACGAATTATTGATGATCTTGCCGCGAACCGGCGGCCACCCGTTAGCGCGACACTGTGACCGAACGGTTGCCTGCGATGTTACTGACCGGTTCACCCCTCCCGGATTAGAGTCGGCGCAACCCCAGTTCACCGGAGAACGAGCACCACGGGAGTACGCGATGTTGAGCACGATGCAGGACGGGCAGCTGTCACTGGGCAGGCTCCTCCGCCACGGCACCAAGGTGCACTCCGAGAGCGAAGTCATCACCTGGACCGGTTCAGAAGCCCGCCGCGAGACCTTCGGCGAACTCGGCAAGCACGCCGCTCGCCTGGCCAACGCCCTCCGGAGCCTCGGTATCACCGGAGACCAGCGCGTCGGCACCTTCATGTGGAACAACGCCGAGCACATGGCCGCGTACCTGGCAATCCCGGCCATGGGCGCGGTGCTGCACACGCTGAACATCCGGCTGTTCCCGGAGCAGCTGGTCTTCGTCGCCAACCACGCCGAGGACCAGGTCGTCATCGTCGACGGCACGCTGGTCCCGCTGCTGGCCAAGCAGCTGCCCGAGCTGAAGACCGTGCGGCACGTCATCGTGGCCAACGGCGACGCGTCCTCCCTTCCCGCCCCGGACGGCGTCCAGGTGCACTCCTACGCCGAGCTGCTGTCCGGCCAGCCGGACACCTTCGACTGGCCAGAGGTGGACGAGCGCTCGGCCGCCGCGATGTGTTACACCTCGGGCACAACGGGTGATCCGAAGGGCGTCGCGTACTCCCACCGGTCGATCTGGCTGCACTCCATGCAGGTCACGATGTCCGACAGCATGCGGCTGGCCCAGCACGACAAGGCCCTCGCGATCGTCCCGATGTTCCACGCGATGGCGTGGGGCATGCCGTACGCGGCGATGATGGTCGGCGCTTCGCTGCTCATGCCGGACCGCTTCCTCCAGCCCGCGCCCATCGCCCAGATGCTCGCGGCCGAGAAGCCGACCTTCGCCGGCGCCGTCCCGACGATCTGGCAGGGCCTGCTCTCCCACCTCGACGCGAACCCGCAGGACATCTCGCATCTGCGCGAGGTCGTCGTCGGTGGATCGGCGGCGCCGCCGTCGCTGATGCACGCCTTCGAGGACCGCTACGACGTGCCGATCCTGCACGCCTGGGGCATGACCGAGACCTCGCCGCTGGGCAGCGTCGCGCGTCCGCCCGCCGCCGCGACCGGCGAGAAGGCGTGGGAGTACCGCTACACCCAGGGCCGGTTCCCGGCGTCCGTCAGCGCCAGGCTGATCGGCGACAACGGCGAGGAACTGCCGTGGGACAACGAAAGCGTCGGCGAGCTCGAGGTGCAGGGCCCGTGGATCGCGGCGTCGTACTACAGCGGCACGACCGGCGAGGAGCCCGACCCGGAGAAGTTCCACGACGGCTGGCTGCGCACCGGCGACGTCGGGAAGATCAGCCCGGACGGCTATCTCACGCTGACCGACCGCGCGAAGGACGTCATCAAGTCCGGCGGCGAGTGGATCTCGTCGGTGGATCTGGAGAACCAGGTGATGGCGCATCCCGCGGTGGCCGAGGCGGCCGTGGTCGGCATCCCCGACGAGAAGTGGGACGAGCGCCCGCTGGTGGCCGTCGTGCTCAAGGAGGGCCAGAACGCCACGGCCGAGGAACTGCGCGAGTTCTTGTCGGACAAGGTCGCGAAGTGGCAGCTGCCGGAGAATTGGACCTTTGTGGACGAAGTCCCGAAGACCAGTGTCGGCAAGTTCGACAAGAAGCGGCTGCGCGCGTTCCACTCCGAAGGCAAACTCGACATCAGTCAGCTCTAACGGGTTAATCTCCCGCGCGCCTGCCCTTCCGTGAAGGCCATCTTGAGGGACGCTGGTCCCTGAAGATGGCCTTCACTGCGTTCGGCGAAGGGTTTTGTTGGTGCGTAAGACAAACAGGCGGACGTTCCTGGCGCTGGCGGGGACGACCCTGCTCTCCGCCTGCGGGTCCAACACCGTCCAAACGGGAAACCCGCCCCCTTCGACGGCCTACTCCGCCGGGGTGACCAGGCCGAAACCGAAACCGGTCGACCTCGCGCAGTGGTACCACCCCTATCCCGAAGCGGGCGTCCAAGAAGCCGTCACGCGCTATGCGGCGGCGTACCAGAAGTCCAAGGTCGCGGTGCAGTGGAATCCGGACGACTACGAGACGAAACTGAACGCCGCACTGCAGGCGGGCCCGGTCCCGGACGTCTTCGAAGGCCAGGTCACCGTCGACCGCGTCCGGCAGAACCTTCTCGTCCCGCTGGACGATGTCGTCGGACCCGTACGCGGGGATTTCAACCCCTCGGTGGTGGCGGCGCAGACGGTCGACGGCAAGATCTACGGGATCCCGCAGGCACTCGACACCCAGGTCCTCTTCTACCGCAAGAGTTTCCTCCAGGAGGCCGGTGTCCAGCCGCCGCAGACGCTGGACGAACTCGTCGACGCCGCGAAGAAACTCTCCAAGGACGGCGTCAAAGGACTGTTCGCCGGCGACGACGCGGGCGCGGCGGCGCTCGCCGGGCCGCTGCTGTGGTCGGCCGGGCTCGACTACGTCAAGGACGGCAAATCCGCGGGCTTCGACGATCCGCGTGCCGCCACGGCGTTCGCGAAACTCCACGAGCTCAACGGTTCACTGCTGCTCGGCGCTTCGACGGATTGGGCGGATCCGCTCCCGTTCATCGACGGGCTCACCGCCATGCAGTGGACCTGGCTGTGGAACCTGCCGAAGATCCAGGACACGGTGAAGGACGACTTCGGCATTCTGCCGTTCCCCCGGCTCGACGCGGCGGGCACGCCGTCCGTCCCGGTCAGCGGGCTGAGCGCGATGGTGCACGCCAAGAGCCTGAACCCCAACGCCGCCAAGGACTTCGTCAAATGGCTGTGGCTGGAGCGCGTCGACTTCCAGCAGGAGTTCGCCACCAGGTTCGGGTTCCACCTGCCCGCGCGGCTGAGCGTGCTCGGCAAGGTCGCCGCGGCGGCCGACGCCGCGAAGCTGGTCAAGGAGAACGGCCGCGCCGCCGGTCCACTGTGGACGCCGACGGCGAACACGGCGCTCGTCGACGCACTGGGCCGGATCGCCCGCGACGGGGCCGATCCGGCCGCCGAGACCAAGGCCGCCGTCGAGGCCGTCAAGGCTGAACTGGGGCGCCTTTCCGCCTGAGCGACCGCACATAAGCGGTGATCAGCACGATCGACAGGATCACCGCGCCACCGTCGGTGACCAGCGACGGCAACACGCCCGGCCAGCCGTGTTCGGCGATCGCCGCCCGGTGCACCTCGAACGGCACGACGTACACGCCGAAGGCCTGGGCGACGTTGACCGCGAGCACCGGCCAGAACAGCCGGCGCCATCCGAACCACACCAGCAGCCCCAAGGCGTTGCCGACGATGAAGACGTTCCCCACCAGCCGCAACGCACTCAGATACGTCGGCGCGCCGGCGATGTCCGCGCCCTTGAGCCGCATGCTCGCCTCGATCAGGCCGAGATCGATGATCACGTAGTTCTGCAGCGTCGTGCCGAGCACGAAGACGATCGAGCACAGCACCGTGACCAGGCGGATCTTCGGTGTCCAGAGCATCACTTCCCCCGTTCTCTATCAGTGATAGAGATGAATCTATCACTGATAGAGTCCGCGGGTGGCTCGCAAAGGCTCGCTCGACCTCGCCAAGATCACCGAGGCGGCCGTCGAACTGCTCGACGACGCCGGCCTCCCGGAGCTGACGACCCGACGGCTGGCGGCGAAACTCGGCGTCAGCTCACCGACGCTGTACTGGCACGTGAAGGACAAGGCGGAACTGCTGGATCTCGTCGCCGAAGCGATCTGTGCCGACGCCTTCGAGATCGATCGATCGCTGCCGTGGCGCGATCAGCTCGCGAGCGGGCTCCGCCAGTTCCGCGCTCTGCTGCTGCGACACCGGGACGCGGCCGCGCTGCTGCGCGAGCGGCCGCCGACCGGGCCGCACCGGCTGGGCCATATCGAGACGACCGCGCGGATCCTGCTGGAGGCGGGTTTCTCCGAAGAGGACACCGCGGGGATTTCGCGACTGCTCACGGCGCATGTCCTGGCGTCGGTCGAAACGCTCCCCGCGCGGAAGCCGGACGAAGGGTTCCTCGCCCGGCTTGAGGCGTATCCGCATGTCGGCAGACTGGGTCCGGCTTTCGCGGCGCAGAGCGGCGAAGAGCTATTCGAGCTGGGTGTCGAGGTGATCCTCGACGGGCTCGCGGCCCGGCTGTAGTGGGTCGCGATCCGGGTTGACTCGCGTGATTGGATGCCGTACTTGATGTTCCGCCTCTGATCACGCGAGTTCCGTCCTTGATCACGCGAGTTGCGGCTTCGATCACGCAAGTGCGGTGCCACGTCACCAACGCGCCCGAAGCACCAGCGCCGAACTCGGCCCGCAAATCTCGTGAGTGGCGTTTCGGGCTAGGGCGAAGGGTGTCTTAAGTACCTACTGGATTTGGCTGTGGCCGATCACGGGTCGGTCCATGAAGGCCTCCTTGCCTACCCTGAAGGTAGCGAAGGAGGCCTTCACTACCTTCAGAGATCGCCACCAGCAGCTCACCTGCACCAGCAACCACAGCAATCACCACGACGGCGCGTGAAGGCCCCCATCACTCGGCTGAGCCGAGTAATGGGGGCCTTCACACCTTCCCCAAGTACATGAAGGACCCCTTCCTTGCGCCTGGCGCAAGGAAGGGGTCCTTCATGTACTTCAAGGTGCCCAACCCGGTGGACCGACGCCTCAAGGAAACCCGGCTCCAGTCGTCAGCCACAGGCGAAGGGACTTTTCTCGCGACGCAAGAGGGCGGTGTTCGACTCCTCCCCCAGGACGGCGACTGTGTGGATTTTGGGGCGTTGGATGACCCGAAACCCACACAGTCGCGCGCGACCGGTCCGGTCACGACAGACGCGCCTTACTCTCGCTAACGCTCCAGACGCTTGCGACCCGGCCCTAGTCCCCCGAGACACCCCAGATCGCCAGCTCGACGGCGACGTCGTTCTCGTACAGCAGCGCGCAGTTCGCGCTCCAGCGCGGGCGGCGCTCGTACGGCAGCCGCCCCGCCTTGTCGAGTTCGTCGAAGTCGGCGACGGACGGCTCCTCGGTGCCGAAGGCGGCCACGAGCTCGGCGTCGGTCAGGGGCCGGATCGTGCCGAAGTCGTCCTCGCCCGTGGCGCTGATGAACTCGTGGACGTCGAGCACGGAATGCGTCCCGGACTCCTGGACGCTCTCCACCTCGTACAGCTCGTCGATCGAGTCCGGGCGGCCGAGTTCGTCCTCCTCCCAGAGGTAGTCGCCCTCCTCGAAGACACGCGCCTTCATCGCGTCCAGCGCCGCTTCCGGATCGCCGTCGAACCGGCCGCGGACCGACCAAGCCGAAGCACCCACCTGGCCACCTCCCACGCTCGCCAAGCGGCCAGCGTAACCAGCCCGCTTGGCTTCTTTGGTATTCCGCCAAACGTGACAAATTTTCGCATTACCCTTTTCTGGCGTTCACCTCACGGCTAACGTCTTCCGGCATCGTCCTTCCGCGACATCCATCCGCGACGACTGGGGGCATCGCCATGTCCGTCATCTCGAGGCGCACCTTCACCGCGGCCGGCGCCGCCGGCGTCGGCCTGCTGCTGTGCACGCCGACCGCCAACGCGCTCGACCGGGCACTGGCGCGCACCACGACCCGGGCGGTGCGCACCGCGGGGACCACGCTCGAAGCCGCGGCGGCCCCCCGGACCAGCGGCCCCGGCTACACGCGGCTGACCGCGGGGCCCGGCTGGCCGCTCGTGGTCCGCGGCGATCTGGCCGCGCCGAAGTCCGGCCGCGACGACCGGCGCCGCGCGATGGCCTCCTTCGCGCAGTTCACCGACCTGCACTTCACCGACGCCGAAAGCCCGGCGCGGTTCGAGTACCTGCACCCGTTCGTCGGCTCGGCGCACCGGCCGCAGGAAACCCTCGGCCCCGTCGCGACGACGGCACTGGTGGAGCGGGTGAACAGCCTGAAGGCCGGGCCGTTCACCGGACGGCCGATCGACTTCATGGTCACCACCGGCGACAACACCGACAACCACGAGCTCATCGAACTCGAATGGTTCCTCAAGGTGCTCAACGGCGGCACGGTGAACCCGACTTCGGGCGACCCGAACGCGCACGAAGGCGTCCAGACCTCGGGGTCCTCGCACTACTGGAACCCCGGCAAGACGCTGGACGACGCGTACACGAAGAAGGGTTTCCCGCAGCTGCCCGGCCTGCTCGGCGCGGCCTCGAACACCTTCACCTCGCCCGGCCTCGACGTCCCGTGGTTCTGCACCTTCGGCAACCACGACGACAGCATCGTCGGCACCGTGCCGGACTTCCCGGGAATGGACGGCTGGTACACCGGCCGGTTCAAGGTGATCGGCAAGGACGAGACGACGTCGCGGAAGCTCGCCAAGGCGATCGGGTCCGGCGCCGGCGTCCCGGTCACGGAGCTGTTCGGCGGTTCGGGCACGATCCGCGAGATCACCCCGGACGAGCGGCGGCGGCCGTTCAGCACCGCGGAGTTCGTGCGGCACCACCTCGACTCCGCCAACACCGGGCCCGGCCCGGTCGGCCACGGGTTCAGCGAGAACAACGCCGACGGGCGGAACGTGTACTACACCTTCCGCATCGCGCCGGGGATCACCGGTATCAGCCTCGACACCACGACGATGGCCGGGCTGGCCGACGGATCGATCGGGCTCGGCCAGTTCACCTGGGTGGAGAACACGCTCAAGCGCAACAGCTCGACGTACTACGACTTCTTCGGGCGCAAGGTCACGCAGAACGTGACGGACGAGCTGTTCATCCTGTTCAGCCACCACACCAGCGACACCATGGGCAACGTGCTGCCGGACGCGCGGCATCCGCTGGAGATCCGGCTCAACGGCGACACGTTCGTCTCGCTGCTGCACCGGTTCCCGAACGTGCTGGCGTGGGTCAACGGGCACACGCATCACAACAAGATCACCCCGCACGTCGGCAAGACGGCGAAGCAGAGCTTCTGGGAGATCAATACCGCTTCGCATATCGACTTCCCGCAGCACGCGCGGATCATCGAGGTCGCCGACAACGCCGACGGCACGTTATCGCTGTTCACGACCCTGATCGAGGCGGAAGCCCCGTACGAGGCGTCGTACACGGACACGTCCACGCAAGCGCTTGCGTCGCTGTACCGGGAGTTCTCGTACAACGACATCCACGCCTCGCTCTCCGCCGTCGGCACCGCCCAGGACCAGAACACGGAACTCCTCTTGCCGAACCCACTGGCCTGAGTTACGCCTCCAATCACGCGAGTTACGCCTTCAAACACGCGAGTTCGCCGTCTGATCACACGAGCCGGCCGTCGGCTCAGGAACCAGAGGCGTAACTCGCGTGATCGGGGGCGTAACTCGCGTGATTGGGGGCGTAACTCGCGTGATTGAACGGCGAACTGTTTACATACCTCGCGCGACCGGCGAAAATCCCTTCCCTACTGGGTGGACTCGAGGGATGGAGCGCCGGATGCGGATACGAGGGCTGGTCACGCTGCTGACGATCGCGACGATGACCGCGGTGACGGCACAGACGGCGGAGGCCGGTCCCGGCCGTCCGGACGACGAGTCGATCGACTTCCACGAGTGGTCCGGTCACCACGGTTTCCGTGACGGCAGGCTCGAAGGGCTCGGCATCGACCACGGCGCGCTGCGCATCGACCGCCCGATCGGCACGGTCGAGCACACCGAACCCGCACTCGGCACCACGAAGACCTACGAATACGGCCAGTGGACGTCCGGGAGCCACACGCAGGGCTTCGACGCCTCCCAGCTGGTCGCCTCGTGGAACGCCAAGACGCCGGCCAAGACGTGGATCAAGGTCGAGGCGAAGGGCCGCACCGCCACGGGCACGGAGACGTCCTGGTACGTCATGGGCCGGTGGGCGAGCGGGGACGCCGACATCAAGCGCACCAGCGTCGACGGCCAGAGCGACGCCAACGCCGCGGTCGACGTCGACACGCTGGTCATGAAGGCCGGAGTCGCGCTGCGCTCGTACCGGCTGCGCGTCAGCCTGTACCGCGAGGCCGGCTCCGGCGCCACGCCGTCGGTGACGTCGGTCGGCGCGATGACGTCGCTGGTCCCGGACCGCTTCGAGGTCAAGGCGACGAAACCGGGCCGCGCCACCGGCATCGAGCTCAAGGTGCCCGCCTACGCGCAGAACCTCCACAAAGGACAGTTCCCGGAGTACGGCGGGGGCGGCGAGAACTGGTGCAGCCCCACCTCCACCGAAATGGTCGTCGAGTACTGGGGCAAACGGCCCAAGCCCGAGGACATGAAGTGGATCCCGGAGGGTTACGTCGACCCGACCGTCGCGTACGCCGCCCGCCACACGTTCGACTACGCCTACGACGGCACAGGCAACTGGCCGTTCAACACCGCGTACGCCGCTTCACTCGGACTGCGTGGGCACATCACCCGTTTGCACTCCTTGAACGAACTCGAGAACTACATCGCGCGCGGTATCCCGGTGATCACGTCGCAGTCGTTCAAGGCCGAGGAACTCGACGGCGCGGGCTACGGCACCGCCGGGCACATCATGGTCGTCGTCGGCTTCACGAAGGACGGTGACGTGATCGCGAACGACCCGGCCGCCAACAGCAACGACCGGGTCCGGAACGTCTACAAACGACACCAGTTCGAAACGATCTGGCAGCGCACCAAGCGGTACAACACGAATGGCGGCGTTTCCAGTGGTCCCGGCGGAATCGCGTACATCATCACCCCTGGGCACTGAATCGGTACCGCACCCGAGCGGATGTCGCGATCCGGGCCGCCCCCGTGGCAAGCTCGGAGTTCGTCGACTCGGAGGTGCGCATGCCGTACGAGGTCCAGGGCGTCGTTTCCCGCGCCAAGGGTGAACCGGTCTCGCTGGAGCCCGTGACGGTGCCCGACCCCGGGCCCGGCGAGGCCGTCGTCTCGGTCAAGGCGTGCGGCGTCTGCCATACCGACCTGCACTACCGCGAGGGCGGGATCAACGACGAATTCCCGTTCCTGCTCGGCCACGAGGCCGCGGGGTTCGTGGAGGCCGTCGGCGACGGCGTCACCGGCCTCGAACCGGGCGACTACGTGATCCTGAACTGGCGCGCGGTCTGCGGCACCTGCCGGGCCTGCCGCCGGGGCAAGCCCTGGTACTGCTTCTCGACGTTCAACGCCGCGCGGCCGATGACCCTGGCCGACGGCACCGCCCTGTCACCGGCGCTGGGCGTCGGGGCGTTCCTCGAGAAGACGCTCGTCCACAGTGGACAATGCACGAAGGTCGACCCCGCCGCCGAACCGGCCGTCGCCGGGCTGCTCGGCTGCGGGGTGATGGCCGGTCTCGGCGCGGCGCTGAACACCGGCGCCGTGAGCCGCGGCGATTCCGTCGCGGTCATCGGCTGCGGCGGCGTCGGTGACGCCGCGATCGCCGGGGCGAACCTGGCCGGCGCGAAGACCATCGTCGCCGTCGACACCGACGACCGGAAGCTCGCCTGGGCCAAGGACTTCGGCGCCACGCACACGCTGAACAGCAAGGGCTTGAGCGAAGACCAGGTCGTCGAGGCGATCCGGGAGTTCACCGATTCGTTCGGCGCGGACGTCGTGATCGACGCGGTGGGCAGGCCCGAGACGTGGCGGCAGGCGTTCTACGGCCGGGATCTGGCGGGCACGGTCGTGCTGGTCGGCGTCCCGACCCCGGACATGCGGCTTGATCTGCCGCTGATCGACTTCTTCTCGCGCGGCGGCTCGCTCAAGTCGTCGTGGTACGGCGATTGCCTGCCCTCACGCGATTTCCCGATGCTGATCGACCTCTATCTCCAGGGCAGGCTCCCGCTCGACAAGTTCGTCACCGAGCGGATCGCCCTCGACGGCGTCGAGCAGGCCTTCGAGCGCATGCACCACGGCGACGTGCTCCGCAGCGTGGTGACCTGGTGAAACTCTTCACCGACGCCGATTTCCCCGCCGATCCTTATCCGGGAGCGCGGCCGGGGCATTCGTTCGTCCACTTCGACGGCGCCGGGCACAGCCTCGACACCGCGCCGGAGGGCTGGCGGGAACGCCAGGCCGTGCTGGCCTACGGTTCGAACGCGTGCCCGTCCAAGATCACCTGGCTGCGGGAGCACATGGGCCTGACCGGCCCGGTCGTCGTCTGTCACGCGCGCTGCGCCGACCTCGCCGCGGTCTGGGCGTCCGGTCTGCGGTTCCGGGACGGGCAACGGCCCGCCACGCTCGCCGCCGCGCCCGGTGTCGTCGAAGAGCACTCCGTCTGGTTCGCGACGCCGGAGCAGCTCGCCGTCCTCGATCGCTGCGAAGGCAAAGGACAGCGTTACAACCTGGTGCGGCTGACCGCCCCGGCCATCACCCTCGACGACGGCACCGTGCTCGACGACGTCGTGGCGTACGTCGGCGCCGCGGACATCCGCCTGCCGATCCTGGTGGACGGCAGGCATATCCGCGTCGCCGACCTCGAACAACGCCGGGCCGCGGCGCTGGAAGGGATCCCCGCCGAAACGCACGGCCTGGACTGCACGCTGGTCGAGGCCGGCACCCTGGTCAGAGAAGCTTCCCGGGATTGAGGATCCCGGCCGGGTCGATGGCCTTCTTCGCCGCTCGCAACACCTCGACGCCGATCTCGCCGATCTCCGCCGCCAGATAGCGCGCGTGGTCGACACCGACGGCGTGGTGATGCGAGATCGTGCCGATCCCGGTGATCGCCTCCGAGGCCGCCGCCTTCGCCCGCTGCCATTGGCCGACCGGGTCGGCCTCGTCGCGCGCGGTGAGCACGGTGAAGTACAGCGACGCGCCCGTTTCGTACGCGTGCGAGACGTGACACATGATGATGGCGTTGCCGAGCGTCGCGGTGAGCGCGGCACGGACCGCGTCGCGCAGGTCGCTCAGTTCCGCCCAGTACGTGGCGGTTTCGAGGGTTTCGACGCAGACACCGTTGTCCATCAGGGCATCCCGCTGCCGAGGGCCGGAGAACCGGCCGCGGCGCCAGGATTCACCGAGCGCGGCCCCGATGCGGACGGCACCGAACTCCTTCAATACGCCGGTGGTCTCTCGGCGGCGCCGGTCGACCTCGCGCTTCGACGCGCCTTCCCAGCCGACGATCAGCAGGCACGGCGCGTGGACGCCGCGCGCCTTGAGATACCGGCGCAGCGCCTTGGTCTTCAAACTGTCGTTGAGCGCGAGCGAAACCTCGCTTTCGTCCACATCGGACAGTCGCGTGACGTCCGCGAGCACGTGCCGCTGGGCGAGTTCGCGGACCGCGTCGGTGCCCTTCTCCCAGCCATCCAGGACATAACCCTCGTAACGGCGCACTTCCGGCACCGGGCGGACACGGAGGGCGACCTCGGTGATCACCCCGAGCGCGCCTTCGCTGCCGATGGCCAGCTGCCTCAGGTCGGGTCCCGCGGCGGACGCCGGCGCGACGCCGAGTTTCCATTCCCCGCGCGGGGTCGCTAGCCGGACACCCTTGACCATGTCCTCGAAGCGTCCGTAGCCCGACGACGCCTGACCGGCGGACCGGGTGGCGGCGTAACCCCCGATGGTGGCCCGTTCGTAGGACTGGGGCACGTGACCGAGGGTGAAGCCGTGCTCGGCGAGCAGCCGGTCCGCCTCCGGCCCGGTGAGGCCCGCCTGCAGGACCGCGATCCGGGACACCGGGTCGACGGAGACGAGGTCACCGAGCCGGGTGAGGTCGAGCGCGATCACCGCGCTCTTGTCCCCGCGCAGCGCCGCGACCCCGCCGACCACCGACGTCCCGCCGCCGAACGGGACGACACCGACGTCGTGCCGGGCGCAGATCTCCAACAACGACTGGACTTCGGCGGGATTCTCCGGCAGGACGACGGCGTCCGGTACCGGAAAATCACCGAACCCGCGCCGCCGTACCAGGTCCAGATAGGACAGACCGCCCGCCCTGGCGAGCCGCTCCCCCGGCGACAGCAGGACATGCTCGGCGCCGACGAGTTCTTCGAGGTCTCGTTTCGGCTGTTCGCTCAGCGCCGAATCGGGAACGGACAGGGCCGAATCGGGCGCGAGGGGCGCCGCGGAGCCCAGCGGACCGATACGCTGGACGAGCCACCTCAAGGCCTTCGCCGGAAGGTGGGCCGCGTCACCGCCTTCGGGCGTCCAGGATCGTCTTAACCGGTGGTCAATAAGCTCCGTCACGACTACAGTGTTACACATGGACGTAAAACGTCACTCACCTGCGGAAACAGGCGTTTCGGCGCTGGCGGACACCCGATCCCGCCAGGCCTCGACGCGCGTGTCCGACGACGTTCTGCTCGACGCCGCGAAGAAGTGCGTGCTCG
Source organism: Amycolatopsis roodepoortensis (assembly GCF_024628825.1). Classification (NCBI taxonomy): domain Bacteria; kingdom Bacillati; phylum Actinomycetota; class Actinomycetes; order Pseudonocardiales; family Pseudonocardiaceae; genus Amycolatopsis; species Amycolatopsis roodepoortensis. The sequence continues at coordinate 6,187,450 of NZ_CP102415.1, read as the reverse complement.
CGGTCGGCGTGAGGCGGACCACTCTCGCCGAGATCGCCCGCACCGCGAAGGTCAGCCGGATGACCGTCTACCGCCGGTTCCCGGATGTGCGCAGCGTGCTCGCGACCCTCATGACCCGTGAATTCGGCGGCCTGCTGCAGAGCGCCGCCGAGCCGGAGGTCGAGCCCGCCAACTTCCGCGAGAAGCTCGTCCAGAGTTCGTCCGCCGCCGTCGCCGCGCTTTCGGGCGACCCGTTGTTCCGCACCCTGCTGGACCTCGACTCCGAACTCGTCCTGCCCTACATCGTCGAGCGGTTCGGAAAGACACAGCGGTTCGCCGAAGGCGTGATCCTGCACCTGCTGAAGTCCGGCCACGAAGACGGCTCGATCCGCGAGGGCGACCTGCCTTCGCAGGCGCGCACCCTGCTGCTGCTCATCCAGTCCTTCGCGTTCTCCTACCGCCCTGCCACCGCGGACGTGAACGAGAAGGAGCTGATGGCGGAATTCGCCCACGTACTCGACGCGGCGTTGCGGCCGTGACGCCGGGCTCGCTCAACGCCCTGCGGCGCGACCGGGAACTCACGGCGCTGGCCGGCGGTGAGCGGGTCGATCTGGTGGTGGTCGGCGGCGGTGTCACCGGCGCCGGGATCGCGCTGGACGCGGCCGCGCGCGGGCTCTCGGTGGCCCTGATCGAGGCGTACGACCTGGCGTACGGGACGTCACGCTGGTCCAGCAAGCTCGTCCACGGCGGCCTCCGGTACCTGGCCAAGGGCGATCTGGCGCTGGCGCACGAAAGCGCCGTCGAACGCGGCATCCTGATGACCCGCACGGCCCCGCATCTCACCAGGGCGCTCCCGCAGCTGTTCCCCTTGTACCGCAAGACCTCCCGTGGCCAGCAGGCGTTCATCATGACCGGCCTCCTCGCCGGCGACGGCCTCCGCCGCGCGGCGGGCACCCCGGCGTCGGTGCTGCCGCGGCCGAGGTCGATCCCGGCCGCGGAGGCGCTGGCGCTCGCACCCGGCCTGTCCCCGCAAGGCCTGCGCGGAGCACTGCTGGCCTACGACGGCGCACTGACCGACGACGCGCGCCTGGTCGTGAATCTGGCACGCACGGCGGCGGCGCGCGGCGCGAAGATCCTGACGAAGGTCGAGGCGCTCCGGCTCGACGCGGAATCGGTGCTGGCCAGGGACAGGCTCACCGGGCAGGAGGTCGAGATCCACGCCCGGCAGGTGATCAACGCGACCGGCGTCTGGGCGGGCGAACTGGCGGAATCGGTGCGGCTGCGGCCTTCCCGCGGTTCGCATCTCATCCTGGCCGCCGGGGCGGCGCCGATCGGCGCGACGTCGGTCAACGTGCCCGTGCCCGGCGAGAACAACCGCTTCGTGTTCCTGCTGCCGCAACCGGACGGCCGGGTGTTCGTCGGCGTCACCGACGAGCCGACCGACGGCCCGGTCCCGCGCGTGCCGTCCGTACCGGAGTCCGATGTGGACTTCCTGCTCGAAGTGGCGTCGACGGCGTTCACCCGCCCGCTGACGCGGGACGACGTCGCGGGCTCGTTCGCCGGGCTGCGGCCGCTGGTCGAGGGCGGCGGACGCAGCGCGGACCTCTCGCGCAAACACGCGGTGGTGACCGGCGCCGACGGTGTGCTCACCGTCGTGGGCGGCAAGCTGACGACGTACCGCAAGATGGCCGAGGACGCCGTCGACGCGGCGCTGAAACGGTCCGGGCTCCTCGCCGGGCCGTCGACCACGTCCCGGCTCCCGCTGCTCGGCGCGACACCACGCGACCGTTTGTCCACTGTGGACGCGTCGCCGCGGCTGGTCTCGAAGTACGGCACCGAGGCGCCGCGAGTCGCCGCCCTCGGCGAGGTCGATCCGGAACTGGGCCTGCCCCTGTTCGACGGCGCCGAGATCAGCGCGGCGGAAGTCGTCTGGGCCGTGCGGCACGAGGCCGCTCTCGACGTCGAGGACGTCTTGGAGCGCCGCACCCGGCTCGGCCTGGTCGCCGCGGACGCCGAGGCCGCCCGAGGCCGCGTCCAGGAACTTGTCGACAAATCGCTCGCCGGCCTCGCCTGACCTTCCGCATTTAGTCCACTGAATGCGGTGAGTCATGCCCTCAGCTTGACGTGTCGTTGGGTTTTTGCAACAGTATGTTCTATGAGCCCGGTAAGACGCGGCAAAGAGCTGCCGATCTACAACCGGCTTCCCGTGCTCCGAGCCGAGCGCGGACTGAGCAGGGCCGCCCTCGCGGCGGCCGTCGAGGTCAACCCGCAGACCATCGGCGCGCTCGAACGGGGGGACCACTATCCGAGCCTGGACCTGGCGTTCCGCATCTGCGCGGTGTTCGACCTCCCGGTCGAGGCCGTGTTCAGCCGCGAACCGTTCACGCCACTGTCCACTCAGGTCTACCGGGAGGGGGGAGCATGAGTGAAGGACGAGGCCGGCTCGTGGCGTACTGGGAGCGCCAGCAGGAACGGCTGGACGAACTGGAACGCAAGCGAGCGCTGAGGCTTCCGGCCTGGCGCACGAGAAAGCGGCGGCGGACGTTGACCGTGCTGGTGCTGGCGGGCGATCTGATGCTGATCGGCGGCGCCGTCTTCTACCAGACAGGTCAGACGGGAGCCTTCCTCGTGGGCTGGCTCGGCGGAGGCGTCGTGGCGGGCGGCGCGCAGTACCTGCTTCGCATCCTCACCGGCAAGATGAGCGGCGGTTTCTCGATGCGGCTCGACGAGCGCGAGCGGGAGATGCGTCACCGCGTCACCTACGTCAGCTACCAGATCCTGGTGGCGATGATGCTGTTCGCGGTGGTGTACGGCCTCCTGGTCCCCGGCCCCAAGGGCGGTGGCGCGATGATGGCCTGTGCGCTGCTGGTCGCCGGCACCACGGTGCCCGTCGTCATGCTCGGCTGGTCGTTGCCGGACGACGACCCCGAGGACTACACCGACTTCGAGGGGGTGCCTCCGGTATGACCGGGGACAAGAAACGGTACAGGTTGTCCATCGGCGTGGTCGCCGTCGTGCTGGTGGCGGGCGGGGTCCTCGCCGGCGCGGGCCGGGCGGCCCTGGTGTACCGGGCCACTTCGGTGGTGAGCAACGTCAAGCTGGACGGGCTGATCCAGCGCAACCGCACGGTTTCCGGCGTCCATCGGGGATTCACGGCGCTGGTGCGGTATTTCGAAGAGGGGAAGTGGAAATGAGCGAGGGGAAGCTGGAGATCGATCGGATCTCCAAGCGGTACGGCGCGAAGGTCGCGCTGGACGAGGTGAGCTTCGAGGTCCAGCCCGGTGAGCTGTTCGGGTTCGTCGGCAGCAACGGCGCGGGCAAGACCACCACGATGCGGATCGTGCTCGGAGTGCTCGCGGCCGACTCCGGCCAGGTGCGCTACGACGGCGCCCCGATCACCCACGAGACCCGCACGCACATCGGGTACATGCCGGAGGAACGCGGGCTGTACCCGAAGATGAAGGTGCTGGAGCAGCTGGTCTACCTCGCCGAACTGCACGGGATGTCGGCCAACGACGCCCACCGCAGCGCCGAGAACTGGATCGCCCGCCTCGGGCTGACCGAACGGCGCAAGGACGAGGTCCAGAAGCTGAGCCTCGGCAACCAGCAGCGTGTGCAGCTCGCCGCGGCGCTGGTGCACGACCCCAAGGTGCTGGTGCTCGACGAGCCGTTCTCCGGCCTCGACCCGCTGGCCGTGGACGTGATGAGCGGAGTGCTGCGCGAGAAGGCCGCGACGGGGGTGCCGGTGGTGTTCTCCAGTCACCAGCTGGATCTGGTCGAGCGGCTGTGCGACCGCGTCGGCATCATCCGAAGTGGACGGATGGTCGCCTCCGGTACCGTCGCGGAGCTGACCGCCGGCGCGGGCAACGGTCTCGTCGTCACCGCGCCCGCCGCCTCGCCCGGCTGGGCTTCGTCCGTTCCCGGTGTCCGGGCGGTCGAGCAGAACGGACCGACGACGATCCTCGAACTCGAGGCCGGAGCCGACGACCAGGCCGTGCTCGCCGCGGCGCTGGCCACCGGCCCGGTCACCGAGTTCGCCAAACGCAGGCGTTCGCTGACCGAGCTCTTCCGCGACGCGGTCGCCGAGAAGCCGGCGGCACAGGGAGTTTCCGCATGAACACCGTATCTTCGTGGCGCGCGGTCTGGCTGATCGCCAAACGCGAGCTGAACACCCGGCTGCGCACCAGGTCCTTCGTGATCGGCACCGCCGTGCTGCTGGTCATGCTGATGGGGTACGTCCTGCTGCAGTCCACGCTGATCAGCAACGAGGACAAGAGCAAGGTCGGGCTCACCGGCCAGACCGCCGGGATCGCACAGCAGCTCAAGACCGCGGGTGAGGCCATCGGCGAAAAGATCGAGACCGTCACGGTCGCCGATCCGGCACAGGGCCGGTCGCAGGTCGAGAACGGCGACCTGGACGCGCTGCTGTCCGGCAACGCCACCGAGCTGAAGGTGCTCGTCAAGTCCGAATTGGACACGAAGCTGCGTTCCCTGCTGAACGGCGTTTCCCAGCAGGAAGTGCTGAACGGCATCCTGTCCGAGGCGCAGAAGTCGCCGGACGAGGTGATGCGGACGGTCCACCAGACCCAGGTCGAGGTCGATTCGATCAAACCGCCGGACCCCGAGAAGGCCCAGCGGACGGTGATCGGGCTGATCGTGGCGGTGCTGCTGTACATGAGCATCGTGACCTACGGGACGCTGGTCGCGCAGGGCGTGGTCGAAGAGAAGTCCAGCCGGGTGGTGGAGATCCTGCTGTCCACGGTCCGGCCGTGGCATCTGTTGCTGGGCAAGGTGATCGGGCTCGGCCTGGTCGGGCTGACGCAGCTGGTGATCATCGGCGGCGCCGGGTTGATCGTCGCTTCGGCGACCAACGTGCTGACGCTGTCCGGGGTCGCGACGGGCGCCCTGCTGTGGGGTGTCGTGTGGTACCTGCTCGGATTCCTGTTGTACGCCACCGTCTACGGCGCGATGGGTTCACTGGTCTCCCGGCAGGAGGACACCCAGTCCGTGATCGGCCCGGTCAACATCGTGCTGATCCTCGGCTTCGTCGTCGGGTTCAACCTGCTGGCCCAGTCGCCGGAGGGCACGGGCACGAAGGTGCTCTCCCTGGTGCCGCTGCTTTCCCCGGTGCTGATGCCCGCGCGGATCGCCGCCGGGACCGTCGAGACGTGGGAGATCGTGCTGTCGCTGGGCCTGAGCGTGGGCGCCATCGCCCTGTTCACCTGGCTGGGCGCGCGGATCTATCAGAACAGCGTGCTGCGGGTCGGCAGCCGGATCAAGCTTTCGGAAGCCCTGAAGGGCTGACCCGTTCGCGCGTGAAGGCCCCCTTCCCTCGGCTCAGCCGAGGGAAGGGGGCCTTCACGCGCGTTCAGGATCCTTTGATCGCGCCGTAGCGCTCGAGGGCGACCTGACGTTCGTGGGCGTGGTCGACCATGGGCGCGGGGTAGCCGGGCACGTCGACGGGCTTGTGCACGGCTTTGCCTTGCACAGACCGGAGTTCGGGGACGTAACGGCGGACGTAGTCGCCGGAAGGGTCGAACTTCTCCCCCTGCGTGGTCGGGTTGAAGATCCGGAAGTACGGCGCGGCGTCGGTGCCGCTGCCCGCGACCCACTGCCAGTTCAGCTGGTTCGACGCGAGATCGCCGTCGACCAGATGTCTCATGAAATGCCGCGCGCCGAGCCACCACGGCAGATGCAGGTCCTTGACCAGGAAACTCGCCACGATCATCCGGACGCGGTTGTGCATCCAGCCCTCGGCGAGCAGCTGCCGCATCCCGGCGTCGACGATCGGGAACCCGGTGCGTCCCTCGCACCACCGCCGGAAAGCGTCGTCGTCGCTCTCGTATTCCATGGCGTCGAACCGGGAATCGTAGTTCTTCCGCGCGGTTTCGGGCCGGTGCCACAGGACGTCGGCGTGGAACTCGCGCCAGGCGAACTCGCCGCGCAGCGCCTTGGCGCCGGATCCCTCGTTCCCGGCGAGGTCGGCCAGCAGGGTGCGCGGGTGGACGCAACCCCAGCGCAGATACGGCGAAAGCCTTGTCGTGCCGGGACGATCCGGCCGGTCACGATCTTCGTCGTAGGTTTCGAGCCCGTCGTCCAGGAACTCGTGCCAGCGTTCGAGCGCCGCCCGCTCACCGGGCTCCGGCAGCTCCATTCCCTTGAGCGACGGGGACTTCGGGAGCTCGACCGAACGCGGCGGCTCGACCCAGTCCACAATGGACTTCCCGGTGTCGGCGGGGCGCGGCCAGCCGTGGCGCACCCACGCACGGTAGAACGGGGTGAAGACGCGATAGGGGTCGCCGTCCGGCTTGGTGATGCGGCCGGGGGTGATCGCGTACGAGGAGCCTGTCTCGACCCAGGCGATGTCGTGCTCCGCCAACGCCTTCTTGACCTCGTCGTCGCGGCGGCGGCCGTACGGGCCGGTGTCGGCGCTGACGTGCACGGTCGCGGCGCCGACCTCGCGAGCGGCCTTGACGACCTCCGTGGCCGGGTCGCCCTTGACGAGCATCAGCCGTCCGCCGAGCTGATCGTCCAGCGCCTTCAGACAGCCGTGCAGGAACGCGACGCGCGGGGCACCGGAGGGTTTGAGGAGCGCGTCGTCGAGGACGTACAGCGCGAGAACGTGCTTGCTGTGCTTCGAAGCCTCCAGCAGGGCGGCGTGGTCGCCGAGGCGGAGGTCGCGGCGGAACCACAGCACTACCGGGGCTTCTCTGGTCACTCGGGAAACCCTAAGCGCGCTTCCCCGGCCCCGCACGCCAAAGGTCCTTTCCTCGCGAATTTCGCGAGGAAAGGACCTTTTAGGGCGTTTGCGGGAGGGGGATCAGCGCTCCGAGATGGGCGCGTAGTCCCGCGACGCGTAGCCGGTGTAGATCTGCCGCGGGCGGCCGATCTTGGTGGCCGGGTCCTGGATCATCTCGCGCCAGTGCGCGATCCAGCCCGGCAGACGGCCGAGCGCGAACAGCACGGTGAAGTACTTCGTCGGGAAGCCGAGCGCCCGGTAGATCAGACCGGTGTAGAAGTCGACGTTCGGGTACAGCTTCCGCTCGATGAAGTAGTCGTCCGAGAGCGCGGTCTCTTCCAGCTTCTTCGCGATGTCGAGCAGCTGGTCGCCGCCCTTGAGCTTGGAGAGGATCTCGTCCGCGGTGTTCTTGATGATCTTCGCGCGCGGGTCGTAGTTCTTGTAGACCCGGTGCCCGAAGCCCATCAGGCGGACACCCTTTTCCTTGTTCTTCACGCGGGTGACGAAGTTCGCGACGTCGCCGCCCTCGGCCTGGATGCCCTCGAGCATGTCCAGGACCGCGCTGTTGGCGCCACCGTGCAGCGGGCCGAACAGGGCGTTGATCCCGGCCGAGATCGAGGCGAACAGGTTCGCCTCGGAGGAGCCGACGAGACGCACGGTCGAGGTCGAGCAGTTCTGCTCGTGGTCGGCGTGCAGGATGAACAGCAGGTCGAGCGCCTTGGCGACGTCCGGGTCGACCTCGTAGGGCTCGGCCGGGAAGCCGAAGGTCATCCGCAGGAAGTTCTCGACCAGGCCGAGCGAGTTGTCGGGGTACAGCAGCGGCTGGCCGACGGACTTCTTGTACGCGTACGCGGCCAGGGTCGGGACCTTGGCCAGCAGGCGGATGGTGGACAGCTCCACGTTCGCTTCGTCGAACGGGTTGAGCGAGTCCTGGTAGAAGGTCGACAGCGCGGATACGGCGCTGGAGAGCACCGGCATCGGGTGCGCGTCGCGCGGGAAGCCGCTGAAGAAGGCCTTGAGGTCTTCGTGCAGCAGGGTGTGCCGCTGGATCTTCCCGGTGAACTCCTCCAGCTGCGCCTGGGTCGGCAGCTCGCCGTAGATGAGCAGGTACGAGACCTCGATGAAGGTCGACTTCTCGGCCAGCTGCTCGATCGGGTACCCGCGGTAGCGCAGGATGCCGGCGTCACCGTCGATGTAGGTGATGGCCGACGACGCGGCACCGGTGTTCACGAACCCCGGGTCGTGGGTGATGTACCCGGTCGTCGCCAGCAGCTTCCCCAGCTCGATCCCAGGCGCGCCCTCGACCGGGTGGATCACCTTGAACTCGTGCTCGCCGTTGGGCAGGCGCAGCGTCGCGGTCTCGCCGGACTGCCCCGCAGCCGTCGTCGCGTCGGACATGTAAGTCCCTCTCACGTTCAGCACGGGCCGGCGGCGCCTGTAGGTTCCACAGGTACGCCCTCTTTCACGCGCGTGACCCACGGCCTCGCTGCACACCGCCCCGCTGGGGTATGAATTCCCCTCTACGCTAGTCGAGAATGGGGTCAACGCGCAGCGGGTGAGTTGCTCACAACAGCCCCTTTGGGACCAGGTTCACACGGCGGATGCCATATCGTCCGCCGTCGGCGGTTCCGCCCCGCTCCGCGAGACGGTGATCGACGCCGCTTTCGCCGCGAATTCGAGCGCCGTCCGCCAGCCGCCGGCGTCGAGAGTGGACAAGTCACGCACGCCGTTCGAGTACAGCCACGCCAGCAGGGCGCCCTGCACGGTGTCGCCGGCGCCGATGGTGTCGACGACGTCGACCCGGCGGGACGGGACCTGGGCGATTTCGCCCGCTCGTGTGATGACGGACAGTCCCCGGGCGCCCCGGGTGAGCACGACGGCATCGACTCCGCAAGAGGTCCAGACCTTTGCGGCGTCGACCGGGTCGGCGCCCTCGGCGAGCCATTCCGTGTCGTCGTCGGAGATCTTGAGCAGGCGGATATGCGGCAGCCAGGACTCGAACCGCGCGCGGTACGCCGCCGGATCGGTGATCAGCGCCGCACGGATGTTCGGATCGAGCACGGTCAGGACGCCGCGGGCGGATTCGCGGCGCAACACGGTTTCGTACGTGCTCGCGCCCGGCTCCAGGACCATGCCGAGGGTGCCGAGCGAGAGCGCCGTCACATCCTCCGGCAGCGGGCCGGGGTCGGAGACCAGCCTGTCCGCGGTGCCCTCGGTGTAGAACGTGTACCGCGCGGAACCCTTCTCGTCGAGCGCGACGACGGCGAGTGTCGTCGGCTCGTTTCCCCGCTGCAGCAAGGCGGTGTCGACGCCGGAGGCGTGCAGCCGGTCCACCAGCGCGACGCCGAAGCGGTCTTCGGAGACGCGTGATAGGAAGCCCGTCGGGACGCCGAGCCGCCCGGCGGCGAGCGCGACGTTGTAGGGACCACCACCCATCCGGGGCAGGAGCGCGCGCAACCCACCGTCCACAGTGGAATCCAATGGTGCACCGGGAACGAGGTCGACCAGCGCCTCTCCACCTACGACGATCACGGGCGCGATGCTAGCCGAGGCGGTGGCCGGATCACCAGAATTGTCAGTTCAGGACATTTTTTGTCGCTATCCCCCCAAGGAGGAGTTCCGAAAGCGCGGTGAACGCTTCGGCGTCGGTCACGCCGGTGCGCTGACCGATCACGCCGGTCTGGATTCCCTCGATGATCAGTCCCGCCATTTCCGCGATCAGCCGCGCGTGCACCTCGCGGAAAACACCGTCGGTGACGCCGCGATCGATGAACGACCGGATCCGCCCCGCTGCGGCACGGCTGTTGAGCTGATACGCGTCCCGCGCCGGCGCGAATTCGGCGATGTCGGTCATGAACGCGGCCGAAGCGCGATTCAGGTACTCGGAGATCCCGGCGAGGTACTCCCCGAGGATCTTGCGGGCGTCGTCGATCCCGGCGATCCGCTCCTCCAGCAACTCGGCGGCACCCTTGAAAAAGTGGGTGACGACCTTGACCGCGAGCTGCTCCTTGCTGGGCGCGAGCGCGTAGAGGGTCGACTTCGAGCAGCGGAGCCTGGCGGCCAGGTCGTCCAGCGTGAACTGGGAAAACCCTTCGGCGAGAAAGAGTGCTTCAAGCTCCGAGAGCAGTGCTCTCTGACGCGCGGTGGGCTGGCGGCGCGAGGTCATCGGATCACTATCCCCTACGCGAACGATGTACCCCCAGCGCCGTCTACTGTACGCTCAATCAGCCCACAGTACTGTTTTTAGTACAGCTCGGAGGAGCCATGCCGGCGGACCGTCTGCTGCCCAGCACCGAGGCCCAGGATCTGATCGACCTGGCCAAGGAGATCGCGCGCGAGGAACTCGCCCCGATCGCCAGCAAGTACGAGGAGACCGCGCACTTCCCGCGCGAGCAGTTCCGGCTGCTCGGGCAGGCCGGCCTGCTCGGCCTGCCGTACTCGGAACGCTGGGGCGGCGGCGAGCTGCCGTACGAGGTCTACCTGCAGGTCCTGGAGGAGATCGCGGCCGCGTGGATGTCGGTCGGCGTCGGGCTCTCCGTCCACACGATGTCCTGCTTCGCGCTGGCGCACCACGGCACCGACGAGCAGCGTGACCGCTGGCTGCCCGCGATGCTGGAAGGCGGCCTGCTGGGCGCGTACGCGCTCTCGGAGACCCACGCCGGCTCCGATGCGGCCGCTCTCTCGACCCGCGCGCGACTCGACGGCGACCAGTACGTCGTGAACGGCACGAAGGCGTGGATCACCCACGCGGGTGAGGCCGACTTCTACACGACCATGGTGCGCACCAGCGACGACGGCGGACAGGGCATCTCCTGCCTGCTCGTCGACGCGGCGACGCCGGGCCTGTCGGCCGCGCCGCCCGAGCGGAAGATGGGCCTCACCGGGTCGACCACGGCACAGCTGATGTTCGAAGACGCCGCCGTCGACGCCGAGCGGCGGATCGGCGAAGAGGGCCAGGGACTGAAGATCGCGCTGTCGTCGCTCAGCTCCGGACGGCTGGGCATCGCCGCCTGTGCCGTCGGGCTCGCGCAGGCCGCGCTGGACGAGGCACTCGAGTACGCGAAGGGCCGCACGCAGTTCGGGCGGCCGATCATCGAGTTCCAGGGCCTGGAATTCCTGCTGGCCGACATGGCCGCGACGGTCGAGACCTCGCGCGCGATGTACCTCGACGCTGCCCGCCGCCGCGACCGCGGGCTGCCGTTCCAGCGGCAGGCGTCGATCGCGAAGCTCGTCGCGACCGACGGCGCGATGAAGGTGACCACCGACGCCGTGCAGGTGCTCGGCGGCGCCGGGTACACGAAGGACTTCCCGGTGGAGCGGTACATGCGGGAGGCGAAGGTGCCGCAGATCTTCGAGGGCACGAACCAGATCCAGCGCATGGTGATCGCGCGGGAACTGCGGAAAGGCTGACAATCCGCGCTGATACGATCACCAGTAGTGATCGTGGGACGCTGCCATGACCGGCGAATTCCGTGCCGACGAGCCGTTTCCGGTGAAGCTGGATCTCGGCAGGCTGCTCTCGTGAGTGGCAAGGACGGTTAGGGCGAAGGGTGTCTTGTGCACCTACCGCGGGGGACAGGTTGCGTTTCCGGAGCTCGCCTCTGCTGTTGAGTGCCGGGCTTGGCAGGGGTTGCGAAAGCCACTTTCGCAACCTTCAACGTTGCGAAAGTGGCTTTCGCAACGTTGGTCGTGGCCGGGCGCGGCACCGTCCTGGCGAGCATGTCGCGAAAGCCACTTTCGGGACATCAGACGTCTCGAAAGTGGCTTTCGCGACACTCCCCGGCCTTCCCGACCGGCCCCGGGATCAACAGCGGCCCGGAGCCAGTAGGTACCTCACGAGCCTCCGTGCCCCGGCGGGCCGAACTGCTGTGGCGGCGGACCGGGCGGCGCCTGCTGCGGCCATCCGCCCTGCGGCGGATGAGGCTGCTGCCCCGGCACGGGCTGCCACTGGGGCTGCGGGAACTGAGCGCCGTGAGTCTGCGGATGGCCCTGCCGCGGAAATCCCGGCGATTGCGGGAACCCCTGCGATTGCGGAAAACCCTGCTGCTGCGGAAAACCCTGCTGCTGCGGCAAGCCCGGCCGCGCCGCCCACTGCCCGCCCTGCCGGGCCTTGCGCCGTTTCCCGCGGATCAGCATCGTCGCCCCCAAGCCGGTCAGGGCCACCCCGACCCCGGCCATCCAGAGCCCGTGGTCGCGGAACGTCTCGGCCCTGGACTCGGCGGCGGCCTTCATCTCGTCGTAGGTGTCCTCGTCGACGGTGCGGCCACCCTTGGTGCTTTCGCAGACGTCACCGGGGCCCATGATCCGGCCACCGCATTTGATGACGTCCGGATCCTCGCGGGCGAACAGCAAGGTGACGACCAGGAAACCGAGACCGACGACGAGAACGAAGACCCAGCGCTTCATGTGTTACACATCCTCCCCCGTGTGTAACACATGAGAGCACAGGCCGGTCACGCTGACAAGGCCGGGGTCAGCCTTCGCGGTAGCGCCGCTCCTCGGTGACGCCGACGCCGGTCGCCTCGTCGAAGTGGTAGACCTCGCGCCCGCGTACGAACACGCGCATGGCCCGGTTCATCACGTCCAGCGGGTCACCCGACCAGATGACCACGTCGGCGTCGAGGCCGGGCTTCAGCGAGCCGACCTGGTCGTCGAGGTCCAGCATCGCGGCGGGGTTGACGGTCAGCGCCTTCAGCGCCGTCTCCGGGTCGAGACCGTCCTTCACCGACAGCGCGGCCTGGTACACCAGGAAGTTGATCGGCACGACGGGGTGGTCCGTGGTGATCGCGATCCGCACGCCCGCCCTGGCGAGGATGCCGGGCGCGCGCAGGGTGCGGTTGCGCAGCTCCACTTTGGACTTGGTGGTGAACAGCGGGCCGAGGATCACCGGCACGTCCCGCTCGGCGAGCAGGTCCGCGATCAGGTGCCCTTCGGTGCCGTGGTTGATCACCAGCTTGTAGCCGAACTCGTCGGCCAGCCGGATCGCGGTCACCATGTCGTCGGCGCGGTGGACGTGCTGGTCCCAGTACAGCTCGCCGTCGAGGACCTTGGCCAGCGTCTCCTTGGTCAGGTCGACGTCGAACGGCTTGCCCTCACCGGCGGCGTGCTCGCGCTGGGCGGCGTAGTTGCGCGCGGCGGTGAACGCGTCGCGGATGGTCGACGCGACGCCGAGCCTGGTCGACGGAGTTTGCTTCTTCTCGCCATAGACCCGCTTCGGGTTTTCGCCGAGCGCGCTCTTCACGCTGACGCCCTCGGCGAAGATCATGTCGAGCACAGTCCGGCCCCAGGTCTTGACGCCGATCGTCTGCCCGCCGATGGGGTTCCCGGAGCCGGGTTTGATGACGACACTGGTGACGCCGCCCGCGAGCGCGTCGTCGAAGCCGGGCTCGTACGGGTCGATCCCGTCGATCGCGCGGAACCGCGCGCCGTTGGGGTCGGTCATCTCGTTGGTGTCGTTCCCGGACCAGCCTTCGCCGTCCTCGTGAACGCCGAGGTGGGCGTGCGCGTCGATGAACCCGGGCAGCACCCAGCTGCCCGCGGCGTCGATCAGTTCGGCGTCGTCGGGGACGTCGGCGTCCGTGCCGACCGCGGCGATCTTCCCGTTCTCGATGAGGACCGTGCCGCCGTCGATGGGATCACCGTCGACCGGGACGACGTAACCACCGACGATGGCCTTGACCTGTGCTTTGTCAGACATACTTTGACACGCTAACGAACTGGGCCACCGGTCCGCACGCGGGGCTTTTCGAAATGGACCAGTTCGTAGTGCGCCTCGGGCGTGCGGTGCGTTTCGACGTAGCCGAGCTTCCGGTACATCCGGAGCGGGCCCGCGCTCCGCTCCCCGGTGAACAGGCGGAACACGCTCACCGAGGGCGGCGCGGCCGCCTCGGCGGCGAGCAGCAACGAGCTGCCGAGGCCGTGTCCCTGCCTGTCCGGGGCCACGATGAGCCTGCCGACGAGACCGGCCTCGCCGTCCACGACGATCCGGACGCTCGCCACCAGCCGTCCGGATTCCCTGATGCCCCAGGCGAAACACGCGGGATCGCCCAGTGCCTCCTTGGCCTGCTCGAAGGTCTCCAGCAGCGGCGGGAGGTCGAGGTTCTCGTGCTCCCTTGCCTCCGGGACGTACGCCGCGCGCTGCAGCGTGAGCACCTCACCCGCGTCGGCGGGGCCCAGCCGGAGAGGTGCCTCCATCAGCGCACCCGGATTCCCCAGCTCCCGGTCCACGACGACGCGGGCTCCAGGTCGATCAGGTCGGTGCCGGTGTTGAGCGCGTCGGCGGGGCAGGTCATCGGCTCGATCGCCACCGCCCGCCCGCGGCCGACCAGGTCGCCCGGCGTGAACACCTGCGCCCAGCGGAAGTCCGGCCCGGCCCAGACCAGCAGCTCCTGCTCCCCGTGCGAGAGGACGTGGTGGTGGTTGCCGTCCTCGGCGACGCTCAGCCCGCCGAACGCCGTGTCGAGGTCGACGCCTTCGAGCACCTTGCCGGACCGGAAGTCGTACTCGGTCCCCTCGACGTCCTGCTCGTCGGCGTACGGCATCTGCTCGTCGCCGAGATACGGGCGGACCCGGCTCGCGGGCAGCGTCAGCGTCAGCTCATCGGTGGGCACGTCGCCGATGCGGAAGTAGGGGTGCGTGCCGAGCCCGACGCCGATCGGGCTCTCGCCCTCGTTGCGGATCTCGTGCGTCACGACCAGCTCGCGCGGCGAGATCTCGTAGGTGATGGTCGCGCGCAGCGGCACCGGCCAGCCCTCCTGCGCCGGGACGTCGATGGCCATCGTGATCGACGACTCCGCGTGCTCCAGGAGCTCCCACTCCTCGTGCCGGGTCAGGCCGTGGATCGCGTTGCCGCGCGCCTCCTCGGTGATCGGGAGCTGCTGCTTCTCACCCTGGTACACCCACTGGCCGGCCTTGGTGCGGTTCGGCCAGGGCAGCAGCACCTGCCCGGCGCCCTTCGGCGGCTTCTCGTCCTCGGCGAACGCCTCGACGTAGGGCACTCCGCCGACCTCGAACGCGCGCAGCCCGGCACCGATCTCGGTGACGACGGCGCGCGCGTTGCCGCGGGTGATCTCGAACTGCTCTCCGGTGGGATTGGCCATGCCGACGAGGTTACCGGCGGCCTTGTCCGAAGTAGTGTGGGAGCGCCACGCCCGGACGAAGGAGACCGCCGCGATGACCGTTCCCGGCTACCCCAGCACCGTCGGCCGCGTCCTGGGACGCAGCGCGCGCCGCGTCCCGGACCGGGTCGCCCTCACGTTCGCCGATCGCGTGTGGACGTACGCGGAACTCGACCGCGCGGCGGGGCGGGTCGCGGCGAAACTGCTCGGCCGCGGGCTCGCCCACGGTGACCGCGTCGCGGCCTTCGGCAAGAACTCCGACGCGTACCTGTTGCTGTACCTCGGTTGCGCCCGCGCCGGGCTGGTGCACGTGCCGGTGAACTTCAACGCGCGCGGTGAAGAACTCGAGTACCTGCTCACGCAGTCCGAACCGGCCATCGCCTTCGTCGACCCCTCGCTGGCCGGGTACGTCGATGTCGATTATGTGTCCACACTGGACGTTCTGGAGTGGGCGCTGGACGAGACCGCCGCCCCGCACGAGGAGTCCGGGGTCGCCGACGACGACCTCGTCCAGCTGCTCTACACGTCCGGCACGACCTCGCGGCCGAAGGGCGCGATGCTCACCCACCGCGCGCTGGTGCACGAGTACTCGTCCTGTATCGCGGCGCTCGACCTGAGCGATCGTGACGTGCCGCTGCACGCGCTGCCGCTGTACCACTCGGCGCAGATGCACGTGTTCCTCATGCCCGGGCTGGCCGTCGGCGCGACGAACCACCTCGTCGAGGCGCCCGACCTCGGCGACATCCTCGCGCGGATTCCCCGTCAGGGCATCACTTCGCTGTTCTTCCCGCCGACCGTCTGGGTCGGGCTCGCGAACCATCCCGGTCTCGCGGACGCGGATCTGAGCTGTCTCACCAAGGCCTACTACGGCGCGTCGATCATGCCCGTGCCGGTGCTGAAAGCGCTGTGCGCACGACTCGAAGGAGTCGGTTTCTACAACTGCTTCGGCCAGTCGGAGATCGGTCCACTCGCGACGGTGCTGCGGCCGGAAGAGCACGACGCGCGGCCGGATTCCGTCGGGCGGCCGGTCCTCTTCGTCGAGACGCGGGTGGTGGACGCCGAGATGAACGACCTCCCGCCGGGTGAACTCGGCGAGGTCGTGTACCGCTCTCCCCAGCTGTGCACCGGCTACTGGGGCAAGCCCGAGGAATCGACGGAGGCTTTCGCGGGCGGCTGGTTCCACTCCGGCGACCTGGTACGGCAGGACGAAGAGGGTTACCTGTTCGTCGTCGACCGGATCAAGGACGTCGTCAACACCGGCGGCGTGCTGGTCGCTTCGCGCGAGGTGGAGGACGCGCTGTACGCGCATCCCGCCGTCGCCGAGGTCGCCGTCGTCGGCCTGCCGCACGAACGCTGGATCGAAGCGATCGCCGCGGTGGTCGTGGCGAAGGAACCCGTCGAGGAAGCGGAACTGATCGAGTTCGCCAAGAAGTCGCTGGCGGCGCACAAGGTGCCGAAGTCGGTGCATTTCGTCGGCGAACTGCCGAAGAACGCGTCCGGGAAACTGCTCAAACGCGAGCTGCGGCAACAGTTCGGCGGGTCAGCGTCCGCGATCGGTGTCTAGGCTTTCGGCGTACGCGGCGAACTCGCAGGCCGCTTCGAGGCTGCCCGGACGTGGCGGATCCTCCGGATCCCAGCCGAGTTCGCGGTCTCGCAGCACCTGCGTGAGCAACGGCCGCCAGCGCGGATCGAGGTTCTCACGCGCCCAAAGGAGCGCGCCGCGCTTCGATTCGACCTCGGCCGTGCGCAGCGTGTAGAGCACGCGGCAACAAGTCGACACGATGTAGCGCTGGGTCCACGCGATATCGAAGGGCGCCCACGCACGGACGCCGTCGACCAGGCCGTGCAGTTCCTCGCGCATCGCCGCACGCATCGCGTCCGGCGGCGGTTCGTCGACGAGGGTCGCGATCGGCGGACCGTCGAGCACGATGCCTTTGTGGCGCAGGATCCAGCGCGTGTGGAGGCTGTTGCAGTGGGTGTCCCAGATCAGGACGCGATGGCCGTGGTCGCAGTACAGCCACGGCGTGCCGAGGCCCTGGCTGGTTTTCAGCGACGCTGTGTCCGCGTACGAGCCCTCGATTTCCTTGCACCAGAAGCCTTCTCTGGTGGGGAGTTCGTCGTGGAGCGCGCGGAGACCCGCTTCGATGGTGCCGCTGGGCGGTTCGGTGGTCGCGATGATGAAGTCGCAGTCGCTGTGGAGGTCGCCGGCGCCGAGCGCGAAGGAGCCTTGGACGTACGCGCCGACGTACGTGTCGCCGAGGATCTCGCGGACTGACGCGACCAGGTCGGTGAGGACCTGGTCGAGTTCGGCGTAGGGCGTGTACACGGGCCGGACGTTACCCGGTCTCACGCAAGATCTCCCAAGCATTGAAACCGTCTTCAGAGTGAGGTGCCCCGAGTGCGAGCCATGCCGGGTGCCGGGGGTCGTCGAGGCAATCGACCAGGCTGCCGAACCGCGGAGTGATCGGTGGCTCACCGGGAAACAGCCCATCGGGGTCGTCCACGAGGGAAGCGAGGAACGCGATGTCGGAGAGATGACGGCTAGGCACGCCTGGCTTCGCCGGCTCGTCGATCAGGGCTTTGACCTTGACCACCAGGGCCGCGGCCAGCCCCGGCAAGTACAACGTCTCCGACCTCCCGCCATAGGTCGCCGCGAGCGGCCGTGCGTCGTCGAGCGCGGTCTTGCCACCTGGGATCGACACGATCTTCCCGGCCGGTGTCCGGAGCCTCGGGGCGGCACGGGCACCGAGTTTGTCCGGCGCGAGGATGTCGACCACCATGCCGGTTTCCGGGTGAAGGTAACGATGGGCCTTACCGTCCGCGCTGACACCGTCGACTTCGTAGCCCAGCTTTTTGAGCACCGCATGGGCGCGAGGGAACGCGTCGAGCGTGAATCGAACGTCGAAGAGCAGGTCGATGTCCTTCGTCACCCGAGGGATCGAGCGATCGGCGAGCAGCCCGTGCAGGATGACCATCTGCCCGCCGATCATGACCCAGGGCGCGGGCAACCTGTCGGCGAGGTCGAACATCGCGGGCCAGACGACTCGGTCACCATCGCCCTGCAACGGCGGCAGAGCAAGTGTTCCCAGACCTGCCCGCGGCGCGGAATCGATCATCCGCCGAGCTTATGCACCTCGCCCAAACGAGTGAGAAGTTGTTGCGCTGCAAGGACAGAACGCTCATCCCCCGTATCGAGCAGATCCGCCGCGACAGCCGCCGGGATCGCAAGGCCGCCCGCTCCCGGCGGACGCAGGACACCAGGCAAAGCAGGAACACGAATCACCGCGTTGGGTTCCGGGCTGTTCAGGCGCAGCCGCCGTGATCGCACGAGTTCGTCGAACCGGGCGGCGTCCACGTAGAACTCTTCATCGGCGCTGCCCGCCATCAGGTCGGCGCCGTGACGCCCCGCCGCGACAGGGCCGCTGACGACGGCGTGCGGATCATCCCGTAGACGTGCGAGCGGTCCGGCCAGCATTCGTACGCGGTGCACGCGCGCGCGGCCGGAGAGCAGACGCGGCCATTGAGCGGACACGTATTCCCGCGCGTAGCGCTTGAGCCGGACCCGTTCCGACGGCGAGATCCACGACGGCTCGTAGCCGCTTAACGACCACAGGAGGCCCCAGGCCATCCGCGCGGAGAGCGGCCGGCCTGCAGCTGGTTTCACGACGCTCTTCCGATGCTCGACCGACCGGGCGTCGACCAGCAGCTCACGGCCTATCCGGACCGCGTCGAGACCGCCGCCGTGCACGAGTTCGCGGACGCGCTCTCGCGAGATGTCCAGAGCTCGTGCGGCCTGCGCGACCGGGAGCAACTGGGCCGAATCGACCATGTCCGCTCCTTTCGATCGCCGATCGGTTCGCACCGAGTTTACACAAACATTCGCATACAAGGAGGTTTGTGTAATCAGGATTACTAGACCGGTCGTCATAGTTTGAGCTACAGTCGGCCGCATGGTCCGTCGCACCGACACCCGGCAGCGCATGCTCGATTCCGCCGCCGAGCTCTTCCACCAGCAGGGTTATCACGCCACCGGGCTCAACCAGCTCGTCACCGCCGTCGGCGCGCCCAAGGGCTCGCTCTACTTCCACTTCCCCGGCGGCAAGGAGCAGCTGGCCGCCGAGGCCATCCGCCAGTCCGCGGACCGGCTCTGCGACCAGTTGCGCACGATCGCCGCGAACGCGCCCGACATCGTCACCGGTATCGAGAACGTGGTCGAAGCGCTGGCGACCTCGCTGGAGGAGTCGAATTTCCAGCGCGGCTGCCCACTCGCGACGGTCGCGCTCGACGCGTCGGGCGACAGCGAGGTGATCCGCCAGGCCTGCGCCGACGGCTACACCTCCTGGCACACCGTCATCGCCGACGCACTGGACACCGACAAGGCGGACCACCTGGCCACAGTCGTCCTCGCCACCATCGAGGGCGGTCTGCTACTGGCCAAGACGTTGCACGACACCGCGCCCCTGCGCGCGATCGCCCCTCACCTCCGTGCCACCCTCGAACGGGAGCTGTCCTGATGCGCGTCCATCACCTGAACTGCGGAACCATGCGACCGGTCGGCGGCAAACTCATCGACGGCAGGCCCGGCCTCTTCCGCCGCGCCGAGCTGATCTGTCACTGCCTGCTGCTAGAGACCGACACCGGGCTCGTGCTCGTCGAGACCGGTGTCGGAACGCCGACCGTCACCCGCCCGACCGAATGGCTCGGCGCCGGTTTCGTCCGGCTGGTGCACCCCGACAGCGACGACGACCTGAGCGCCACCACCCAGATCCGCAAACTCGGCTTCGACCCGGCCGACGTGCGCGACATCGTGCTCACCCACCTCGACCTCGACCACGCGGGCGGGCTCGTCGACTTCCCTCAGGCGCGCGTCCACGTCCACGATCGCGAACTCCAGGCGCTGGAGAAGCCGATCGACCGCAAGGAGGCGAGCCGCTACCGGAAGGTCCAGTTCAGCCACGGTCCACTGTGGAGGTCGTACCGCGCCGACGGCGAGCCGTGGTTCGGTTTCGACGCCGTCCGCGAGCTCGAAGGGGTCCCGGACGTGCTGATCATCCCGCTCGCCGGGCACACCCGCGGGCACGCCGGCGTCGCGGTCGACACCGGCGACGGCTGGCTCCTCAACGCCGGTGACGCCGTCTTCCACGGCGGCGAGCTGGAGCGAAAGCCGCATATCCCTCTGGCCTTGGGCTTCTTCGAGTCGTACATGCAGACGGAGAAGACCGCACGACTGGACAACCAGCGCCGGCTGCGCGAACTTGTCAGTAACAACGGTGCCGAGGTGACGGTCTTCGCCGCGCACGACGCCACCGCATTCGAACGGCTCAGCCAGAGGAGCAGGCTATGAAGGTGCACCACCTGAACTGCGGCACGATGCGCGCACCGGGCGGGAAGCTGCTCGACGGCCAGCCCGGCCTGCTGCGTCGCTCGGAACTGGTGGCGCACTGCCTGCTCATCGAGACCGGCGACGGGCTCGTGCTGGTGGACACCGGCTTCGGCCGCAAGGGCGTCGAGAATCCCGGCGCCTGGCTCGGCACGCCGTTCACGCTCATGGTCGGTGCCAAGCCGGTCGAGACGGAGACCGCGGCGCACCACGTCGAGGCGCTGGGCCACAAGCTCGAAGACGTCCGGCACATCATCTGCACCCACCTCGACGTCGACCACGCGGGCGGACTCGCCGACTTCCCGAACGCCGTCGTGCACGTCCGCACCGCGGAGCACGACGCGGCGACGTCACCGGCCAGCCAGAGCGAGAAGCTGCGGTTCCGCGCCAACCAGTTCGCCCACCGTCCACTGTGGAGCATGTACGACGAGGCCGGGGACGACTGGTTCGGCTTCCAGGCCGTCCGCGAACTGAAGGGCCTGCCGCCGGAGATCCTGCTGGTGCCGCTCGCGGGGCACACCAAGGGGCATACCGGGGTGGCCGTCGACACCGGCGACGGCTGGCTGCTGCACGCCGGCGACGCGTACTTCTTCCACGGCCAGATGGACCCGGTCAAGCCGCACTGCCCGCCGGGGATGACCGCTTTCCAGAACATGGTGCAGACCCTGCGCAAACCGCGGCTGGAGAACGTCGAGCGGCTGCGGGAGCTGAGCCGGGAACACGCCGACGAGGTCACCGTGTTCTCGGCCCACAGCCCGGTGGAGTACCAGGCGCTCAGCCGCGGTTGATCGAGCTCGGTCACGTGTCGCGAAAGCCACTTTCGCGACGTCTGATGTCCCGAAAGTGGCTTTCGCGACACCGGCGCTCTAGCCCGGTGAGGCGGCGGCGCCAAGCGCGAAGGGGACTTTCCCCGCATCCGATGCGGCGAAAGTCCCCTTCACGACAAACGAAACCGCCCGATGCGGGTCAGCCGACCGGCGGCTCGAGGGGCTGCCGGTCCTCTTCCTTGTGCGTGGCCCGCATGATGAGCCAGTTGATCCCCCACAGCACGATGCCGACGCCGAGCAGGATCGCGGCGACCTTGTAGTCGCGCGCGGGCCGTCCGGACAGCGGCGTCACCAGGTAGACGCAGAAGATCGCGGCCAGCACCGGGATGATCGTCGGCGCCCGGAAATGCTTGTGCGCCGCCTTCTCCTTGCGCAGCACCAGGACCGCGACGTTGACGATGGCGAACACCGCCAGCAGCAGCAACGCCGTCGTGCCACCGAGCACCCCGATGTCCACAAAGGACACGAGGCCGATCGCGATCAGGCTGGTGAACACGATCGCCACCCACGGGCTGCGGCGGAACGGGTGCACGGTGCCCAGCTGCTTCGGGATGATCCGCTGGTTCGCCATGCCGTACAGCAGGCGGCTGGCCATCAGCATGTTGATCAGCGCCGAGTTGATGACCGCGAAGAGACCGATCGCGGAGAAGACCTCACGCGGGAAGCCGGGCGCGCCGACGTCGAGGACCTTCAGCAGCGCGCTGCTCTTGGCCGCCTCCAGCTCGTCCGCGGGCACCAGCAGCGAAGAGGTCACGGAGACCAGGATGTAGATGGTCGCGGCGATGACCATGCCCCACAGCATCGCCTTCGGGAAGATCCGGATCGGGTCCTTGCACTCCTCGGCCATGTTCACCGAGTCCTCGAAACCGACCATCGCGAAGAACGCGAGCGAAGTCGCCGACGTGATCGCCACCAGCATCGTCTGGTTCTCGGTGTCGAACTCGACCAGCCGCGAGGCGTCCCCGTTGCCGTTGAGCACCGCCCACACGCCGACCCCGATGATGATCAGCAGACCGCCGATCTCGATACAGGTCAGCACCACGTTGGTCTTCACCGATTCGGAGACCCCGCGGAAGTTGATCAGCGCGAGGCCGATCACGAACAGGATCGCCACCAGCGGCATCGGCGCGGTGATGAACTCCTTGAGATAGGTCTCGCCGAAGGCCTTCGCCGCCGACGAGGCCGACGTGATCCCCGAGCACATCACCGCGAACGCCACCATGAAGGTGAGGAAGCGGATCTTGAACGCCTTGTGCGTGTAGAGCGCGGCCCCCGCCGCCTGCGGGTACTTCCCGACCAGTTCCAGGTAGCTGAACGCGGTCATGAACGCGACCACGAAAGCGATCAGGAACGGAAGCCACAGCGCGCCGCCCACCCGGCCCGCCACCTGCCCGGTGAGCGCGTAGACGCCCGTCCCGATGATGTCCCCCACCACGAAGAACAGCAGGAGTTTGGAACCCATCACCCGCTTGAGGCTCGGTTGACCGGCCGGACCGGTCTGTTCTGTTGTCGTCGTGTCCGCCATGCGGCAAGAGTGTGCCGTATCACGTCTGGGGCCGACAGTCCGGTTTGGTCAGTTCTTCGTCACGGGTTGACGAAGCCCGCCTTTGGGTAATCCGCTCAGTTGGCGTCGACCGCGGTCTTCACCAGCGGGAGCATCATCTCCTGCGTCATCTTGACCGGCCCGGTGTAGTTGACCAGGACCGGCACGCCGTCCACGAGTTCGGCCGCCGCCAGCGTCGCGGTCTTGTTCTCGTCGGTGTTGTAGTAGATGGCGCCTTCGCCGACACCGGTGACGTCCTTCGCGTTCGCCTTGGCCTTCTTCAGCGAGGCGACCATCTCGGCGGGCTTCAGTTTCTTGCCCTCGAAGCGGGTCACCGCGAGCGCGCCGATCTGCTTGCCGGCGGCCGAGTAGACGCAGCTCTTCGCTTTGCCTCCGTTGGCGGCGTTGTCCTGCACCGGACCCGGCGCCGACGTCACGCCCTGGATCGAGACCGCCTTGCCCACGGCCTCGGCGGGCAGCAGCGCGCACGGTTCCTTCGAACCGGTGCCACCGGCGGGCGCGGCCGAGGAACTCGGCGCGGCGGAAGGAGCGGGGGCCTGGCTCGACGGCTTGGCCGCGTTGTCCGTCTTCTCGTCCCCGGACGAACAGGCGGAAAGGGTCGCGATGACAGCGGCGAACAGGATGATCGCCCGTGAAATACGCATGGGCCCGACGATAGACCGAACGGCCTAGCCTGCCGGGGCCCGGTACCGCCAGAACGACGGGATGAGCAGCGCCGCGCCGATGACCAGCACGATGACCAGCACTCCACCGCCGGAGGCCGCGGCCGCCGTGCCGACGCCGGCGGCGGCCCAGCCGTGGGTGAGGTCCGCGATCCGCGGGCCGCCCGCGACGACGACGGTGAACACGCCCTGCAGCCGTCCGCGCATCTCGTCGGTGGTGGCGAGCTGCAGGATCGACATGCGGTAGATCGCGCTGACCATGTCGGCTGCCCCGGCGAGCGCCATGAAGAACACCGCGAGCCACAACGAGTTCGCGAGCCCGAAACCGGCGACGGCCGCTCCCCAGACACAGATCGAGACGATCACGCCGACACCTTGTTTGCGGATCCTGGTCAGCCAGCCGGAGAAGAGGCCGATCAGCATCGCGCCGGCGGGGAGCGCGGCGTACAGCCAGCCCAGCGCCGGGCCGCCGCCGGGCGGGTCGCCGAAGGTGCGCTCGGCCATCTCCGGGATCAGCGCGCGCGGCATGCCCGCGACCATCGCGATGATGTCGACGAGGAACGACGCCAGCAGGATCTTCTGTGTCGCCAGGTATCTGAAACCGTCGATGATGTCGCGGAGGCCGGCGCGCCGCGCGATCTCGCCGAGTGGCGGGATCGGAGGGAGCTTGTAGACCGCGATGAGGGTCAGGGTCAGGGCGACGACGTCGATCAGATAGAGCGTCGAGAGGCCGAGGATCGGGATCAGCGAACCGGCGAGCAGCGGGCCGAAGACCGCGCCGAAGGTGGACATCGTGCTGCTCAGCGCGGTCGCGGGCGCGATCAGGTTGTCCGGGACCAGCCGGGCGACGACGGCGCCGCGGGTCGGCATGTTGATCGCGAAGAACGCCTGGTTGACCGCGAGCAGGCCCAGTACGAGCCAGACCGAGCCGATGTTCAAGTACGCCTGGAGCCACAGGACCGCCGAGGTGACGGTGACCCCGACATTGGTGACGAGCAGGAGCTTGCGGCGGTCGACGGCGTCCGCGATGGCGCCGCCCCAGAGACCGAAGACGAGCAGCGGGACCAGCGCGACCAGACCGGTCAGGCCGACGTACGCCGAGGAGCCGGTGAGGTCGAAGACCTGTTTGGGGACCGCGACGGCGGTGAGCTGGCTGCCGACGGCGGTGACGGCGGTGGACAGCCAGAGACGGCGGAACGCGGGGATCTTGAGCGGCCGGGTGTCGACGACGATCGAGCCGAACAGTTTGCGGACACCTTTGCGCTGGTCAACCCCCACGTCGTCATTCACAACCAGACAGCTTAGCCGCGCTAACTAACCAACCGCGCGCGATTTATGTCACCGGCCGCGCGTGAAGGCCCCCTTCCCTCGGCTGAGCCGAGGGAAGGGGGCCTTCACGCGCGTGGGATCAGGGCGCGACGCGCTCGATCTGCCAGCCGTCGTCCGTGCGGACGTAGCGGAGCCGGTCGTGCATGCGGTCCTCGCGGCCCTGCCAGAACTCGACGACATCGGGCCGGATGCGCCACCCGCCCCAGTGCGGCGGGAACGGGATGTTCTCGACGTCGGCGAACCGGCGCTCGATGCCGTGGAGCGCGTTCTCGAGGGCGCGGCGGCCGTCGACGACGCGGGACTGCGGCGACGCCCAGGCCCCGAGCTGCGAACCCCGCGGGCGGGACGCCCAGTACTCGGCGGTCTCGGCGACGTTGACCTTCTCCACCTCGCCGCGCACGTGGACCTGACGCTGCAGGGCGTACCACGGGAAGGTGATCGACGCGTAGCGCGTCGCGGTGAGGTCGTGGCTCTTGGTCGAGGTGTAGTTCGTGTAGAAGACGACACCGCGCTCGTCGAGGCCCTTGCACAGCACGGTCCGGGAGGACGGCCTGCCCTCCGGGTCGGCGGTGGCGAGCACCATCGCGTTCGGCTCGGGGATCCCGGCGGAGACGGCCTGGTTCAGCCAGTCCTGCAGCTGGGCGGTCCACGTCTCCGCCAGCGCGGACTCGTCGAAGGCGGCCCCTTCGTAGGCCACCCTCATTCCGGGCAGGCGAACGACGGCGTCGCCGTTCTCGGCAGCGCCCTCTTTGATCTCCGGCATCATCCGCCAAACCTCCGTACCCGATCGGGGCCCATGACTTCGGCTTTGCCGCCGACGGTATTGCCTAGACGGCGGCGGCGAAACCCACTGAACGGTGACACCCGCCACCCCTGCCCGATCATCTGTGTGTAGCCGCTGGACCGCAAGCCGTCACCTGCTCGTCACCTGGCGGGACCTGATCGATCAAGGTCGAAGGTCGGTCCGCCCGGCGCTTTGTTCCGGCTCTTTCCGGTCGTCCGCGGAATCGCGCCCGGCTTCACAAAATACGGAAAGCGCCTGGACAGACCGGGTCGGCAAGGAATTCACGGCCATCCTTTCCGCTTTTGTTTCGTCGATATTTCGGAACTCCGCGAACAATTCTTCCGGTTTTCACAGCGGCACACGCGCCCGCCCCTGCTAATTCTGTCGATTGACAGAAATTACCGCCCGGAACATCTTCGTGAGGTGTGCCGGCGAAGGACGGCTCCGGGACGGCAATTCGCCTCCCGAAACCGGCCTTCTCCGGGGTTGTCAGTTCGTGACGGTGAACTCCGCCCGGACGATCCAGCCCCAGCAGTCGTACGACGCCGTGTACCGCCCCGGGACCGTCCCGGCCGGACCGTCGCCGCGCAACGCGACACCGATGCCGCCGGTGCCGCCGTCCCCCACCACCCGCAACGGAATCGGCGCGGCGAGACCGTCCGCGACGAGGGTCGTCGCGAGCTCGCCCGCCCCCGACGGGCGCAGGCAATAGATATCCGCGGTGACCGTCCCACCTGCGACGACGGTGTTCGGGCTCAGGACGAGGCTCGACGGTCTGGTCGCGTTCGCCTGCCCCGCACCGGCCAAGGTGGACAAGATCGCCGCCCCCGCGACGCATGCCGCGGCCGCACGAAATTTCATCCTCTGCTCCCTCCGGAATTTTCACCCGCCACCCGATGGACGTACGCCGCCGGGCACCGGGTTGCCCACCAGGTGAGAGTCCGCCCTTTGGGGCGAACGGCCGGGTTTAGCAGAATGTGACAGCGAATCGTGCAAGAGCCGACGATCACACTAGGTAGACCTTGCGCCACTCGATAGGATCGCCGCCGAGAGCAACGGGGTGATCACCTCTATCCAGAGTGTTCAGAGGTTTTGATGGGACGGCCGGGTGTGCGGCCGCGCCATCGCCATTACCGGCCGGGCTTCCGTGAGGGAGTTCGACACCGGTCGATCAGTCCTGCGCTCGAACAGCCGGAACTTTCCACGCCCGAGTTACTCCCCTTCCCCAGGAGTGCGTTGTGATTTCCCGTTCCCGCCGTCTCGTGACGGCGTTGTTGTGCGTCCTTTCGCTGGCAGGCGTGACCGCCCTTTCGGCTTGTTCCGACAGCACGGCCGCCTCCGGCACCAAGGTCACGATCGGTTACAGCGCCTGGCCGGGCTGGTTCCCGTGGGCGGTGGCCCAGGAGAAGGGCCTCTTCGAGAAGAACGGCGTGAACGTCGACCTGAAGTGGTTCGACAGCTACACCGAGAGCATCAACGCCCTCTCCTCCGGCGCGATCGACGCGAACAGCCAGACCCTGAACGACACGCTCGCGTCGGTCAGCGGTGGCGCGAAGCTGTCGGTCGTGCTGGTCAACGACAACTCGACCGGCAACGACAAGGTCATCGCCCGCCAGGGGATCGGCAGCGTCGCCGAGCTCAAGGGCAAGAAGGTCGCCGTCGAGCAGGGCACCGTCGACCACTACCTGCTGCTGCTGGCGCTGCAGGAGGCGAAGCTGACCGAGAAGGACATCGAGCTGGTCCCGCTGCTGACCGACGCCGCCGCGGCCGCGTTCGTCGGCGAGCAGGTCGACGCCGTCGCCGCCTTCGCCCCCTTCACCACGAAGGCGCTCGAGCGCCCGGGCAGCCGCGCGATCGCGACGTCCGCCGAGTTCCCTGGCGCCATCCCCGACCACCTGGTCGTCTCCGAGCAGATGTCGAAGGAGCGCAAGAAGGAGGTCCAGGCGCTGGTGAACACCTGGTTCGAGACCATCGAGTGGATCAAGCAGAACCGCGAAGAGGCCGTGAAGATCATGGCCAAACGCGGCGCGGTGTCGATCGAGGAGTACAAGACCTACGACGCGGGCACCACGATCTTCACCAAGCAGCAGAACCTCGACGCGTTCACCCCTGGCGTCACCCCCGCCCACCTCAACTTCCAGGCGGGCAAGATCGCCGACTTCATCGTCTCCAACGGCCTCGCCCAGAGCAGGCCGAACTTCGACGGGCTGTTCGACGACCAGTTCGTCAAGGCGGTGAAGTGAGCGCCACGGACGCGTCGGGGCGGGCCGCTCAGCGGACGGACGCCGACGACGAGGCCGAAGCGCGCCGACTCGAAGACGAGCAGCGGCTCGCCGAGGCGCAGGAGGAGCGGCGCGGCACGCGACCGGACTGGTCGCCGCTGCCCCGCCGGGCGGGCCTGAAGCCGAACGCCTCACCGCTGTTCTCGCTCCGGACGCCGATCCCCGCGCGCTGGCGGTGGGCGCTGGCGGTGGCCTCGTTCGTGATCCCGCTGCTGATCTGGGTGACGCTGAACGCGCTGGGCACGATCAAGCCGATGTTCCTCCCGACGCCGGTCGCGGTGTTCGACGCGCTGGTGAAGATGATCGAGTCGGGCGAACTGTTCAGCGACCTCTGGGCCACCACGCAGCGGGTGCTGCTCGGCTTCGGGCTCGCGATCCTCGTCTCGGTGCCGCTCGGCATCGTGATGGGGACGTTCGACGCGGGGCTGGCGCTGTTCGAGCCGGTCATCGCGATGCTGCGCTATCTGCCGGCGAGCGCGTTCATCCCGCTGCTGATGATCTGGCTCGGCCTCGGCGAACCGTCGAAGGTCGCGGTCCTGTTCCTCGGCACGGTCTTCTTCAACACGCTGATGATCGCCGACGCCGTCCGCGGGGTGCCGCGTTCGCTGCTCGACGTGTCGTACACGCTCGGCGCGCGGCGCGGCGAGGTCCTGCGCAAGGTGATAGTCCCGCACGCGCTGCCCGGCATGATCGACGCGACCCGCGTCAACGCGGCGGCCGCGTGGAACTTCGTGGTGGTCGCCGAACTGATCAACGCCACCGCCGGGCTCGGCCTGCGGATCATGCGCGCGCAGCGGTTCACCCAGACCGACCGGATCTTCGCGCTGCTGATCGTGATCGGCCTGCTCGGGCTGGTCATCGACATCGCCTTGCGGCTCCTGCGGGCCAGAGTCGGGAAGTGGGCGGCATGACGCTGCAGTTGAAGGCGGTCGCCAAGGACTACACGGTCCGAGGCAAGACCACCCGCGCGCTCGACGGGATCGATCTCGACATCACGCGCGGCGACTTCGTCTGCGTGGTCGGCGCGAGCGGGTCCGGCAAATCGACCCTGCTGTCGCTGATCGCGGGGCTGACCGAACCGACCGAAGGCCTGATCACCCTCGACGGTGACGCCGTGACCGGGCCGGGCCCGGATCGCGGGCTGGTGTTCCAGCACGGCGCGCTGTACCCGTGGCGCACGGTGGAGAGCAATGTCGCGTTCGGACTCGAACTGCTGGACATCGACAAGGCCGAACGAGCCCGCCGGGTCGACTGGTATCTCGACGAGACGGGCCTCGGTCACCTGCGGAAGTCGTTGCCCAAACAGCTTTCCGGCGGGCAGAAACAGCGGGTCGCGATCGCACGGGCGCTGGCGTGCGAGCCCGACGTGCTGCTGCTGGACGAGCCCTTCGGGGCGCTGGACGTCCAGACCAAAGAGGACATGCAGGTCCTGATCCGCCGGATCTGGACCGACACGCACACCACCGTGCTGATGGTGACCCACGACGTCGAAGAGGCCGTGTTCCTCGGC
Source organism: Amycolatopsis roodepoortensis (assembly GCF_024628825.1). Taxonomy (NCBI): domain Bacteria; kingdom Bacillati; phylum Actinomycetota; class Actinomycetes; order Pseudonocardiales; family Pseudonocardiaceae; genus Amycolatopsis; species Amycolatopsis roodepoortensis. The sequence continues at coordinate 6,158,277 of NZ_CP102415.1, read as the reverse complement.
CGTCGCGTCGTGGTGCTGGCCTCGGATCCGGGCCGGGTGGCCGCCGACATCGAGGTCGGCCTTCCCGCGGAGCGCGACCTCGCGGTCAAACGCGCGCCGGAGTTCGTCGCGCTGCGCGCGTCCATCGAAGACCTCGTCCGGGAACAGCACCGCGGACACCTCGGGCGGAGCCGGGGAGAAAGGTGACCATGAGGCACGGGAAGACCCGGCCCGAACGCGGGCCGCGGTCCGGATTGCTCGGCAGACTCGGTATCCGGGGCAAGCTCAACCTGCTCCTGATGCTGCCGCTGACCGCCGTGGTCCTGGTGTCGGTGCCTTACGTCGCCGGGGAGATCGACGACGCCCGGTCCGCGCGCACCACCGCCGACGTCGCGTCGCAGGCCCGCGCGCTCGGCACGCTCGCCTGGGAACTGCAGCGGGAACGGCTGCTGACGGCGCACTACATCGCGTCGTCGTCGGCGAGCAGTGCGGCGATGCTGAAACAGCAGGCCGTCGTCGCGGACACGGTGAACCAGGTGAGTTCGCAGCTGAGCGCCGACGCGCCGGAAGAACTCGCGGCGGCGCTGGTGCGCATCGGATCGCTGAACGAGATCCGGGAGAACGCGCTCCGGCGCGGCGCCTCACTCGACAGCGTGGCGCGGACGTATCACGCGGTGATCGACGCGGTCATCAACTCGCTCCGCCTGGTCCCGCAGCAGACCAGTGACGCGGCGGGCACCCAGCAGCTGACCGCGCTCGACGCGCTGCTGCGCGCGAACGAGGAGAACTCGTTGCGCGGGATGGCGTTGATCATCGTGCTGGTCACCCCCGAATCGGGCGCGCCGGTGCTGGCCGACGCGAAACAGCAGTCGTCGCTGTTCCTCGAACGGTTCGTGCAGCAGGCCGACGTCACCCAGGCCACGCAGGTCGTCGCGGTGGAGCAGGGCGAGTCCGGCCGCCGGGTCGACGCGCTGGAGGCCAGGCTCGCGGAGGCCCGTGGCCCGCAGGCCGTGCAGAGCCTGCTGCCGGACATCCTCGGCGCCGTCGACGCCCAGTCGAACCAGCGGCGCCTCGCGCAGGACGCGGTCACCACCGGCATCACCGACGCCGCGACCGCGCGAGCCGACGCGGCGCAGAATCTGGCGTGGACGATCGGTATCGGCGCCGGTGTGCTGTTCCTGCTGGTCGGTGGGCTCGCGATCGCGGTCAGCCGGTCGATCGCGGATCCGCTGCGGAAGCTGACCACGGCGGCGACCTCGGTCGCCGACCTCGCGAGCACCGAACTGGTCCGCGTCACCGACACCGAGCAGGCCGAAGAACTCGCGCCGCGGCTCGCCACCATCGACGTGTCCTCACAGGACGAACTCGGCAAGCTGGCCGAGGCGTTCAACCGGGTGCAGGCCACCGCGGCCGAACTGGTGGAACGGCAGGCCGTCACGCGGCGCAACGTCGGCCTCATGTTCGCCAACGTCGCGAAGCGCACGCAGAACCTGGTGGGCAGGCAGCTGGCGCTGGTCGACGAACTGGAGCGCAACGAGCAGGACGTCGCACTGCTGGCCAGTCTCTACCGGCTCGACCACCTCTCCACCCGCCTTCGCCGGAACGCGGACAACCTGCTCGTCGTGTCGGGGAACCGCGACGAGGCAAGGATTTCCGGCCCGATCGAGCTGTCGACGGCGCTGCGTTCGGCGCTCGCGGAGATCGAGGACTACCAGCGGGTGCGGCTCGGTTCGATGGGCGACGTGCTGCTGTCGTCGCCGTTCGGCTCCGATCTGGTGCTGATCTTCGCCGAACTGCTGGAGAACGCGACGTCGTTCTCGCCGCCGGAGTCCTTTGTGGACGTCGGGACGAAGATCCTGCCCGACGGCTCCTGCCTGATCGTGATCGTGGACCAGGGCATCGGCATGACCGCGGAGCGGCTCGCCGAGGAGAACCGGCGGCTCGTCGAACGCGAGCGGCTCGAACTGGCGCCGACCAGTGTGCTCGGGCTGTTCGTGGTCGGGCGGCTCGCGCGGCGGCACGGGCTCAAGGTCGAACTGGCCGAGACCGAGCCGGGAGCCGGGGTCACCGCGCGGATCACCATCCCGCCGACCCTGCTGACGTACCGGCCGCCCACGCCGAAGTCCGTCCCCGCGCCGCCGGTGTGGCCGACGGCGGAACCGAGCGAAGAGCCCGAACCGCCGTCGCGGCCGGAGCCTGCCGCGCACGAGCCGCCGACGTTGGCGATCGCCGGGATGATCCCGCGCGGCGGTCAGCGGGCCGGGGACTTCCGGTGGTTCCGCAAGACCGACGGGGAGATCGCGGAACCGGCTCCGGTGCCGCTGCCGCCGCCAGTGCCCGAACCGGCGCCCGTGTACCAAGCACCCGCGCCGACGCTCACCGCCGCCGATCCTGGCGAGACCCGCGGCGGGCTGCGACGCCGGGTCAAGGGCGCGCAGCTTCCCGGCGCCCCCGAAGCGCCTTCGCGGCAGAAGTCCAGGCATGATCCAGAAGCGGCCAAGGCGGCCTTCGACGGCTTCGAGGCCGGGCTGGCGAAGGCCACCGCGCCGCCGGCGGCCGTCCCGGCGCCGATGCCCACCCCGACGCCGGTGCCCGCCGCCTCGCGCGGCGGTCTCACCAGGAGGGTCCCCGGCGCGCAGCTGGCGCCGGGGCTCGCGAAAGGTCCGGCCGCGCGGCACCAGACCGCGCGGGCGGCGCTGAACACCACCAAGCCCAAGGGCATGCGTGACCCCGAGGCCGAGCGTGCCGCGTTCGACGCCTTCAGTGACGGGTTGGAGAAAGCCGTCAACCCGGAGATGCAACAGAGAGAGAAGAGCAAGAGATGACGACCGGAGTCAGCGTCGAAGCCCGGAACTTCAACTGGTTGGTGACGCGCTTCGCGCAGAACACGGCGAGCGCGATGGGCGCGATCGCCGTCTCGGCCGACGGCCTGCTGATCGCGATGTCGTCCGAGCTGGAGCGGGCGAACGCCGACCGGCTGGCCGCGATCTGCTCGGCGATGCTCGGCCTCGCGCACGGCGTCTCCGAGAGCCACCCGCTCGGTTCACCCGACAAGATCATCATCGAGCTGGAGCAGGGCTACCTGCTGGTCTGCACGATCAGCATCGGATGCTCGCTCGGCGTGCTCGCCACCAAACAGGCCAGCCTCGGCACCATCGCCTACGAGATGGCGATGTTCGCCAACCGTGCGACCGAGGTGCTCACCCCCGCGCTGATCGAGGAACTCAAGAAGAGCGTCGGCAGCTGAACTGACGAGGGGACAAGGGAATGAGCGACGACCAGGTACCTCAGCCGCGGGGCGCCGAACAGGGCATCTCGCCGCTACGCCCGTATCTGCTCACCGCCGGCCGCGCGCAGCCGGTGGACGGCACGCTCGAAATCGAGGCTCAAGTGCTCACGAGCAGGCTGGGCGCGGCGTCGCACGCGAGGCTGACGTTCGAACGGCGGGAGATCGTCTCCCTTTGCCGGGAAACGAAATCCGTCGCCGAAGTGGCGGCGATGCTCGGCCTGCACATCGGCGTGGCCAGGGTGCTCGTGGCGGATCTCGCCGCACTCGGCTACGTCGTGCTCCGTCGCCCGGCCGGTGCCTTCACCCAGGACCTCGGCATGATCGAAAGGGTCATTCGTGGACTCGAAGCAATTCGCTGAACCGGCGCCCGCCAAGCCGCCGACACCGGTCAAGATCGTCATCGCGGGCGGGTTCGGGGTCGGCAAGACGACCACCGTCGGCGCGATCTCCGAGATCAAACCGCTGACCACCGAGGCCGCCATGACCTCGGCGGGCGCGGCCGTGGACGGCTCCGGCGGGGAGGTGCCGTCGAAGACCACCACCACGGTGGCGCTGGACTTCGGCTGCATCACCATCGACGAAGAGGTGAAGCTGTACCTCTTCGGCACGCCGGGGCAGGACCGGTTCGGGTTCATGTGGCACGACCTCGTGCTGGGCGCGCTCGGCGCGCTCGTCATCGTGGACACCCGGCGGCTCGACGACTGCTATCCGGCCGTCGACTACTTCGAGAAGGCCGGGTTGCCGTTCGTGGTCGGGGTGAACGTCTTCGACGGTTCGCTGAAGCACGACCTCGAAGACGTGCGCTGGGCCCTCGCCGTCGGCGAGGACGTCCCGCTGATCACCTTCGATGCCCGGCAACGCCTTTCGGTGCGCGACGCGCTGCTGGCCGTGCTGCACAACACCTTCCGGCGGGCGTCGGCCGCGTCGTAACTTCGGCAAGGGCCCCGGTTTCGGCACGCCGACAGTGACGGCGAACGGGCAGGTCGTGAAGCTGGAGCAGGACTGGGTACAGAAGGTCGTCGGCCGGCTCTGGTGAAGTACATGAAGGCCCCCTTCCTCGCGCCTAGGTACAGGAAGGGGGCCTTCATGTACTTCGGGCCGACGGGGCGGCCCGGCGGAAGAAGTGACAATTAGCCCCTGAACGTCACACGATCCTGTTATCCTCGATCGCATTCCCGCCCATCCGGCCGCGGGAATGCGAAACGGGGTGGATGCGATGTCCGGCGACTACATGAGCGGAAGCGAGTATTCGGCGACGCTCACGGCCGCGCTCAACGGCTATTGGCAGACGCTGGAGAAGCGCTGGCTGCACGACGCCGGCCAGTTGCTGAGGGGCGGTTCGAGCCAGTTCCCCGGGGCACCGGAGCCCGCTCGTTGGCAGCCCCCGACCGACTCGTGGGGCCATCTGACGACCTGTCCGATCGTCGGGTGGGCGGTCAATGACGGCGCCGCGGCGAACCGGCCGCAGGCGGAGGCCTGTGACGGCTGGAGCGTGCGGGACGCGAAGTACGTCGAGTGCCGGGCGTTCGACGTGTTCACCCAGGTCGCGGATTGGGCGTGGCGGAAACGGGAACAGCTGGCGACCGGCATCCCGGATCTCGCGGGCGGGCCGGAACTGTCGTCGCTCGAAGAGGCTTACAGCGCCTTCTCCTCCGTCGAGAAGAAGATGCGGGTCGGCAACGCGATGGGCGACCACGACCTGGACAACATGATCGCGCTGCTCGCGGGCAGCAACGACGACTCGGGCACCCGGGCTTGGATGACCGGCTGGATGGGGCTCGCGGCGAACAGCCTCCGGGACGGTTTCCTCGCGACGGTCCTCCCCACCCTCACGCATCAGGACCTCCTCGTGCAGTGGCTCGGCAACAGCTACTCGTGCCGGGCCACGATCATCCACGCCGCCAGGAACAACATCCTGAACCTCATCGCCGAAGCCACCACCGCGCTCAACGAAGCCGCCCCCGCTCCGACGGAACCGCCCAAGGAGAAGCTGGTACTGAGCGCCGTCAGCGACAAGTGGGAGTACGCCAAAACCGTCATCGGCGCCTTGGGCCGCACGGCTCCGGCCGGCGTCGGCAACGCGCTGATCCTGCTCGAGTTCGCGATGAACATCACCGCACGGCCGTTCAACTCGGACCTGCGGTTCCCTCAGCTGGACGCGTTCTTCGCGCATGTGGACACCGGCGTCCGTGAACTCCACAGCGACCTGGACAAAGCCGAGAAGGACTACCACGACGCCATCAAGGCCATCGAGAGCGAGATCGCCGGGGTCGACCGCATCGATCTCGAGCTCTACGACATGACGCAACCTCCGGCGAAAGGCGGCCCCAAACCAGGATCGGACGGCACCCAGCGCTTCGCCGTGGACATCACGGTCGTGCTGCAGCTCGCCGAGGCCTGCTACGGAGCGGCCGAGATCTACTCGGGCTTGCTCGGGGAACTCGCGAAAACCTCTTACGCCGACGGCCAGCTCGTCGGTCGCGGGGTCGTTCCCACCGAGGCCGACACCGCCCTGAAGCAGTTACGGAACGACGTCGAGTCCTTCTTCCAGAAGACGACCGCGCGCTACCTGGCCGCGGGCGACCGCATCAAGGAAGCCGCCGAGAAGTACGCGCAGACCGACGCCGAGCAGAAGGAGCGGCTCCAGTCGTCGATCGGCACGCTCGGCGATTGGGCCAAGGAAGAGCCAGGCAAGAAGCCCGAGGGTGAACGGCGGGACCGGATCGACCTCGACCCGGACAAGGAAGGCGCCCAGAACTGACGTTCAGGCGGGCCGGGTGATCGCGGCCAGCATCAGGGCCCGGAGTTCGGCGGCCACCTCGGCGACCGGGAGCGGCGGGGTGTGCGCCTGCCACTCGCGCAGCAGACCGGTCGCCGCGCCGACGAGCGCGATCGCCGTCAGGCGGTAGTCGCGATCCGGTGCGACCCCGTGCGCGGCGGCGTGCCGGGCCTCGCTTTCGATGAACGCGGCCCACCGATCGACCCATTCCTGGTGCTGCGCCTCCAAAGCGGCGCTGACGCCGACGGCCTCGACGTAGTTCAGCCGCGGCATCCGGGGATCCGAGGTGACCGTGCTGACGAAGACGTCCAGCAGTGTCCCGATCCGGGTGACCGCGTCGGCGTCTTCCAGCGTCTCCAGGGTGCCGGTGACGTGCTCCAGCGCGAGCGCGTTGATGCGCTCGTGCAGGGTGAGCAGCACCTTCTCCTTGCTCTCGAACTCCTCGTAGAAGTTCCGCGTCGAGACGCCCGCGCGGGTGCACAACTCGGTGATCTTCGCCTGCCGGTAGCCCGTCGACGTGAACAGGTCCAGGGCCGCCAGGAGCAGGCGTTCACGCCGTTCGGCGCGCCGTTGCTCGGGCGCGACCCCGCCGTAGGTGCGGGCCACTCGACCTCCCCCGATTCGGTAACAGGGATTGCCAGATGCTAGCAACAGCGCCTACATTGCGAAAATCTCAATTACCAAACTGGAGGCAACGGTGCTTCGGACAGTTCTGGTCGCAGCTCTGACAGCCACCCTGATCGGCGCGCCGGCCGCGCAAGCCGCGCCAAGCGCTCCCGGGGACCTGGTCGACTACAAGCCGGTCATCGCCACCGCCCCGGCGAAGGCCTGGAAACTCCACTACCGCTCCACCTCGGCGACGGGGCGGCCGAACACGGTTTCGGGCATCCTGCTGGTCCCGCACACCCCGTGGACGAAGGGCGCGCGCCCGCTGGTCAGCTACGCCGTCGGCACGCACGGCCTCGGCGACCGCTGCGCGCCGTCGACCCGGCTGACGAACGGGTCCGAGAACGAAGTCCTCCTGATGAGCCAAGCGCTTTCGCGCGGCTGGGCGGTCGTCGTGACCGACTACGAGGGCCTCGGCACCCCGGGCACGCACACCTACGCCGTCGGCCAGTCCGAAGGCCGGGCCGTCCTGGACGCCGCCCGGGCCGCTTCCCGGGTCCCCGAAGCGGGCCTGTCCAAGACCGGGCCGGTCGGCGTTTTCGGTTACTCGCAAGGAGGTCAAGCCGCGGCTTTCGCCGGCGAACTGCAGCCGTCCTACGCGCCGGACGTCAACCTGGTCGGCGTCGCGGAAGGCGGGGTCCCGGCGGATCTGAACGCGGTCCTGAAGTTCAACGACGGCGGTCCGGCGTTCGGCCTCGTACTCGGTGCCGCTGTCGGCTTCGCGACCGCTTACCCGGAACTGCCGTTCACCGAGGTGCTCAACGCTAAGGGCGAGCGGGCCGTCGCGAAGGTCAAGGAAGCGTGCACCGTCGAACTCGGCGCTGCGGCGCCTTTCGCGCGGCTCAACGACTTCACGACCGTGCCCGATGTTTCGTCGGACCCGCGCTGGCAGACCCGGCTCGGCGAGAACCTGGCGGGCAAGACCAAACCCGGCGCGCCGGTCTTCCTGTACCACGCATCTCTGGACGAACTGATCCCGCTTTCGGTCGGCCAGGGCCTGCGCGACCGCTACCACGCTCTCGGCGCCGACGTCACCTGGCAGGAGTTCCCGCTGCTGGAGCACATCGGCGGCGTTTCGGCGGGCGGGCCCGTCGCGATGACCTGGCTGGGCACCAAGTTCTGACGAGCCCGGGGGATGACGCGAAAGCCACTTTCGCAACCTTGAAGGTTGCGAAAGTGGCTTTCGCAACGCTCGGCACCGTCACACGAGCCCCACCAGCCCCTCCTGAGGAGAGCAAGGGACCTTTAGTACCGCTAGGTTTTCTAGCGATGCTAGCGCCATCGGCCGGCACGCGAGACTGAATGGACGTCGCACGTGATCAGAGGGACGACACGCGTGATTGAAGGGACGACACGACCGAGGCCGGGTCTCACCCACGTGTCGTCCGTCCAGTCACGTGTGTCGTCCGTCTGATCACGCGTGTCGTCCAAACACGACCGGCATCAGACAGTGTCGAACACCCGAAGCGCGGTCACCGCGTCCGGAGCCAGCGAAGTCGTGAGCGTCCCACCGGCGGCCAAAGGCGTACGCGACCACCACTCACCCGAGGCGGCAGGCAGCGAAGGTCCGCCCACGACCAGGTCGGTCGCCAGCACCCGCCGCCCCGCCAGATGCGCGAGACTGGAGTCCAAAGTGGAGTCACCGATCTCCAGCGTCTGCCGCAGTACCGGAACGACTCCCCGCACCACATGTTGCGTGGTCACCAAAGACCCCGGCCGCTCACCCGCGCGCCCGAGAACCAGCACCTCCCGCGTATGCAGGTACGCATCAGCCGCCACGGCGGCCCGGAACTCGGCAGTGTGCCGCGCGCGAGCCGTCACCACGGTCGGCTCCGGCAGATACTCCAGCGACCCACCGTCCGCCACCACAACGTCCACAAGGGACGAACTCCCCTCCCCGTGCGGGCCGGGGAGCGCGATCGTCGCCGCGACCCCGGAAAGCCGCAGCGAAGCCCCGGCGCCGACGCGGATGGTCAGCTTCAGCTCGTCGCCGCCCAACGGCGAGGTCGCCGAATTGACCAGATGCACCACCGCCGTCGCACCGGCACCCCGCTTGGGAAGGAGCGTGAGCGGCGCCATCGAGCGCAGCTCACGCAGTACGGTCCGGCCGCCCTCGAAGCAGGCGGTCAGCCGCGCGTGCGCCTTCACCCCGCGCGGACCGGAAGCAGCGAGCGGACCCAGTCCGCGACCGCCGGCGCGTTCGGAGTGTCCACAAGGGACTGTGTGATCACCGGCAGCTCGCCCCGCATCCGGTGCGCGTCCGACGTCATCACGTCCATGTCCGCGCCGACCAGATGCGCGATGTCGATCTTGTTGATCACCAGCAGGTCCGCCGTCGTGACGCCCGGCCCGCCCTTGCGCGGCACCTTGTCGCCACCGGCGACGTCGACCACGAAGACCTGACTGTCGGCGAGCCCCCGGCTGAACACCGCGGTGAGGTTGTCCCCGCCGCTTTCGATGATCACCAGGTCCAGCCCCGGGAAGCGTTCCTCCAGCCGTTCGACGGCGTCGAGGTTCGCGGTGATGTCGTCGCGGATCGCGGTGTGCGGGCACGCACCGGTCTGCACGGCCTCGATCCGTTCCGGGTCGAGCACCCCGGCCTTGCGCAGGAAGTCGGCGTCCTCGGTGGTGTAGATGTCGTTGGTGACGACGGCGAGGTTCACCTCGTCGCCGAGCGCCCGGCACAGCGCCGCGGTGAGCGCGGTCTTCCCGCTCCCCACCGGCCCGCCGATCCCGATCCGGTACGCGCGCCCCGCGGTCGGCGCCTGCTCGTAGTGGTCGGGTTCCGCGGCGGTCGGGTCGAAGTTGACCGGGTGCACATGTCCGTGACCGTGACCATGCTCAGCTGGCAAAGAGACGCACCTCTTCCTGGTGATGCCGGGCGTGTGCCTCGGCGAACAGATCGAGCGCCGGTGAACCCGGCGCCGGGAGATCGGCCGGATCGTCGCCCGCGACCTCGGCCGCGCGCAGGGAAACCTCCCGTACCTCCTTCGAGAGACGGGCGACGACCGCGTTGACGGCGAACGGATCGAGCCCGAGCAATCGCACGGCCGCGCTCGCGGGCCCGCTGATCGCGAGGTATGCCACCGCCATCGCCGCGTCGAAGGGCACGCGAACCAGCGCACCGACGATCACCGGATGATGCGGTCGCGGAGTTTCCTTCAGCAGCTGCGAAAGCACCGGCGACGGCCACGCCGCCTTTCCCGCGCGAGCAGTTCCGCGACCCTGCGCGCGAGACGCCTCCCGCTGCGCGAGCGACGGCGTCCTGGCATCGAGTTCGAGGTCGAGTCGCCGCCAGTGTCCACTATGGACGCCTCGTGCGGCGGCATGTGCCGAAGCGGCCGCGAACACCGCGGCCAATGAACCGGCTGTTCGCAGCCGCCCGGAGAGGAAACCCGGCAGATCGCGCTCATGCGTGACCAGCTTCCGGGTGACGGCCTCTTCGAGCCCGCCGGAATGGACGTGCCCACCCCCGGGGAAGCGGGAGTCGGCGAGGATGAGCGCGGCGAGGTCCATCAGAACAGGAAGTACCTTTGCGCCATCGGCAATTCGGTCACCGGCCGCGGCTCGATCAGATCGCCGTCGACGTGCACGGCGAAACTGTCCGGATCCACCCGGATGTCCGGCGTCGCGTCGTTCAGCACCATGTCGGCCTTGCCCCGCGAGCGCGTGTTCGCGATCGGCACGAGCTTCCGCGTGATGCCGAAGCGCTCCGCTACCCCGCTTTCGAGCGCTTCCGGCGCCACGAAATGGAAGCTGCTCGCGGCGGCGACCACGGGGGCCGCGCCGAACATCGGCCGCGCGAGCACGGGCTGCGGCGTCGGGATGGACGCGTTCGCGTCGCCCATCGCCGCCCACGCCGGGAAACCGCCCTTGAGCACCACATGCGGCCGGACCCCGAAGAACTTCGGCTCCCACAGCACGAGATCCGCGAGTTTCCCGACCTCCACCGAGCCGATCTCGTGGTCCATCCCGTGCGCGATCGCGGGGTTGATCGTGTATTTGGCGACATAGCGACGAGCCCGCAGGTTGTCGGCCGCGCCGTCGCCGGGCAGGGTGCCGCGCCGTCGCTTCATCACGTGCGCGGTCTGCCAGGTCCGGATGATCACCTCGCCGATCCGGCCCATCGCCTGCGAATCCGAGCTCATCATGGAGATCGCGCCGAGATCGTGCAGGACGTCTTCGGCCGCGATGGTCGTCGGCCGGATCCGGCTTTCGGCGAACGCCAGGTCCTCGGGCACCGACGGGTTCAGGTGATGGCAGACGACGAGCATGTCGAGGTGTTCGTCGAGGGTGTTCGCGGTGTGCGGGCGGGTCGGGTTCGTCGACGACGGCAGGATGTTGGGCAGCCCGGCGACCTGGATGATGTCCGGCGCGTGCCCGCCGCCCGCGCCTTCGGTGTGGTACGCGTTGATCGAGCGGCCCCGGATGGCGTCCACAGTGGACTCCAGGAATCCGGCTTCGTTCAGTGTGTCGGTGTGGATCGCCACCTGGACACCGGATTCGTCGGCCACCGTGAGGCAGGCGTCGATCGCGGCCGGGGTGCTGCCCCAGTCCTCGTGCAGTTTGAACCCGCCGGCGCCCGCGGCCAGCTGTTCGCGCAGCGCCTCGTGCCGGACGGTGTTCCCCTTGCCCAGCAACAGGACGTTGACCGGCTGGCCGTCCATCGCCTGCAGCATCCGGCCGAGGTTCCACGCGCCGGGCGTGACGGTGGTGGCCTTGCTGCCTTCGGCCGGGCCGGTCCCGCCGCCGACGAGGGTGGTGAGGCCGGACGCCAGCGCGGTCTCGGTCAGCTGCGGGCAGATGAAGTGGACGTGGCAGTCGATCCCGCCCGCGGTGAGGATCTTCCCGTTGCCGGACAACACCTCCGTCGACGGACCGACGACCAGCGCCGGGTCGACGCCGTCCATCGTGTCCGGGTTGCCCGCCTTGCCGATGCCGACGATCCGGCCGTCGCGGACGCCGACGTCGGCCTTGACGATCCCCCAGTGGTCCAGGATCACGGCGCCGGTGATGATCAGATCCGGCGCGCCTTCGGCCCTGGTCGCCATTCCCTGGCCCATGGATTCGCGGATGACCTTGCCGCCGCCGAACAGCACTTCGTCGCCGCTGCCGGACGGACCCATACTGCGGTCTTCGGTGACCTCGACGAGCAGATCGGTGTCCGCGAGGCGGATCCGGTCGCCGGTCGTCGGGCCGAACAGTTCGGCGTACCGCTCTCGATCGATCGACGGCATCAGGACTCCATCCGCAATCCGGGCACCACACGGTTCCCGGCCAGCGGGACGAGATCGACTTCGCGTTCGACACCCGGCTCGAACCGCACCGAAGTCCCCGCGGGCACGTCGAGCCGACGCCCTCGCGCGGCTTCACGATCGAATTCGAGCCCCGGATTCACCGCCGCGAAATGGTAGTGCGAGCCGACCTGGACGGGCCGGTCGCCGAGGTTCCGCACGAGCAGCCGGACCCGCGGCCTGCCCGGGTTCAGCTCGACCGGCGCGCCGCCGGTGATGATCTCCCCTGGTCGCACTCGCGGCCCCTCCCTAGACGATCGGGTCGTGCACGGTGACGAGCTTCGTGCCGTCCGGGAAAGTGGCTTCGACCTGCACGGAATCGACCATCTCCGGCACCCCGTCCAGCACCTGTGCCCGGGAGAGCACCGTGCGGCCGCTCGCGACGAGTTCGCTCACCGTCCGGCCGTCACGGGCACCTTCGAGGACGTGGTCGGTGATCAGCGCGACCGCCTCGGGGTAATTCAGCCGGACCCCGCGTTCCAGGCGTTTGCGAGCCACGTCCGCCGCGACGTGGATGAGCAGTTTGTCCCGCTCCTGGGGGCTCAGGTGCATGGGAAAGGTCTATCACCGGAAACCGCCGGCCGCCCGATCTCGAAACACAGGATTTACCTCGGCGACCGGTACACGGAAAGTGAACGGCACCGTAACTCTTCGCGTACGAAGCCCGATTTCACTGAATCGTTCTCGTAATCGTGACCGAAAGCACCACATCTTTCGATTGCCCCACGCCGCGACGTGGAGCAAAGTTTGTCCATCCGTGCGATGAGGCGCGCCTTCGCTGCGTGCATCCCGTCCACGCATGAAACACAAAGCCGGGGAATGCGCATCGAAAGGTTTCACCACAGTGAGTACCTCCACGATCAGCACCAAGCCGTCCGACCAGGTCGACGACGGTTTCCGACCGGGTCTCGAAGGTGTGGTCGCCTTCAAGACCGAAATCGCCGAGCCCGACCGTGACGGTGGCGCACTGCGCTATCGAGGTGTCGACATCGAGGATCTCGCCGGCAAGGTGACCTTCGGTGACGTCTGGGGCCTTCTCGTCGACAGTCGCTTCGGCCACGGGCTACCGCCCGCCGAGCCGTTCCCGCTGCCGGTGCACACCGGTGACGTCCGCGTCGACGTCCAGGCCGCGCTCGCCATGCTCGCCCCCATCTGGGGTTACCGGCCGCTGCTCGACATCACCGACGACGAAGCGCGCGACCAGCTGGCCCGCGCCTCGGTGATGGCGCTTTCGTACGTCGCCCAGTCCGCGCGCGGTATCGGGCAGCCCGCCGTCCCGCAGACCCGGGTCGACGAGGCGAAGTCGATCACCGAACGCTTCATGGTCCGCTGGCGCGGCGAGCCCGACCCGGCCCATGTCAAGGCCATCGACGCCTACTGGGTCTCGGCCGCCGAACACGGCCTCAACGCCTCCACCTTCACCGCCCGGGTCATCGCCTCGACCGGCGCCGACGTGGCCGCGGCGCTGTCCGGCGCGATCGGCGCCATGTCCGGCCCGCTGCACGGCGGCGCGCCGGCGCGAGTGCTGCCGATGATCGAAGAAGTCGAGAAGACCGGTGACGCCGTCGGCCTGGTCAAGGGCATCCTGGACCGCAAGGAACGGATGATGGGCTTCGGGCACCGCGTGTACCGCGCGGAGGACCCGCGGGCACGCGTGCTGCGCCGCACGTGCCAGGAGCTCGGCGCGTCGCGCTACGAGGCGGCCGCCGAGCTGGAGCAGGTGGCGCTGAAGGAGCTGCGCGAGCGGCGTCCGGACCACCCGATCGAGACCAACGTCGAGTTCTGGGCGGCCGTGATCCTGGACTTCGCCGAGGTACCGCCGCACATGATGCCCGCGATGTTCAGCTCGGCGCGCACCGCCGGCTGGGCCGCGCACATCCTGGAGCAGAAGAAGACCGGGCGCCTGGTGCGGCCGTCGGCCAAGTACGTCGGGCCGGAGCCGCGTAAGCCCGAGGACGTCGAAGGCTGGGACCTGGTCGTCAAGCAGTCCTGACCGTCGTATGTCATGAAAGGGTCGTTCTTGACGTTTTTTGTCCTGAACGACCCTTTCATGACATCTGCGGGACCGAAGAATCGTGCGCCGCGGTCGCCGAAAGCATGGCCGTGAGCTGATCGACCAGCCACCCGTCGAGGGCTTCGCGCGGCACGGCTCGCTCCTGCAGCCAGCTCAGCAGCGAGCCCTCCACCACCGCGGTCCAGCAGCGCAACGTCAGCAGGAGCATGGGCGAGGGCTCCGACACTCCCAGCGCGTCGAGGATGAGCTCGACGGCGCGGTTGCGGACCTCGTCGATCGCCGCGTCGGTCTCCGAAGTCGCGATCACCGAGCCGCTGCGCAGCAGCGCGACATAACCCGCCCGGTAGTGGTCGGCGACGTCGATCAGCCCGCGGACGGCGGCCCGCAGGCGGGTTTCGGGCGGCCCTTCCTCCAGCCCGGCCAGGCCGTCGATAAGGCCTTCGGTGACCGTTTTCAGCGCCTCGACCTGCAGTTCCCGCAGACTCGAGAAATACCGGTAGAACAGCGGCCGTGATACCTCGGCGCGGGCGATGATGTCGTCGACCGTGACGAGTTCGGGCGCGCGCGAGCCGAACAGGTCCAGCGCGGCGCGGATCAGGTCCTCGCGGCGCGCTTCCGGCGACATCCGGCGTGGACGTCTGGTCACGGGGTGACGTCCAGTTTCGCCGCGGCCCGCAGCAGCCCGGGGGTGAGCCGGGAGAGGACGAGCGCGGCCTTGGCCTCCGGGGTCGACGGCTGGATCGCCTTGTCCTTCTCGACCGCGCGAAGGATGTCGCGCGCGACCTTCTCCGGGCCGAAACCGCGTTTCGCGTACAGCTTGCTGCTCGACTTCTGGCGCCGCTTCTGCTCGATCTCGTCGACGCCGACGAAACGGGTGGTGCTGGTGATGTTCGTGTTCACGATGCCGGGACAGATCGCGGTGACGCCGATGTTCTCGGCGGCGAGCTCGGCCCGCAGACAGATGCTCAGGGTCAGTACGGCGGATTTCGTGGTGGCGTAGGCGGAAAGGATCTTCGACGGCAGATAAGCGGCGGCCGAAGCGACGTTGACGATCTGGCCGCCTTCGGCCCGCTCGCGCATCTGCTCGGCGAAGACGCGGCAGCCGTGGATGACGCCCCACAGGTTCACGTCGATGAGGCGTTCCCAGTCCTCGACCGTCGTGTCGAGGAACGGGCCGGACAGGCCGATCCCCGCGTTGTTGACGACGATGTCCGGAACCCCGAACTCCTCCTTGACCTGCTGGGCGAACTTCTCGACCGCCTCGGCGTCGGAGGAGTCCACTGTGTACTCGCCGACGGTGACGCCCTTGTCCCGCAGGAGTTTCGCCGTTTCCGCGGCGGCCGAGCCGTTGATGTCGGTGATGACCAGGTCGGCACCCTTGTCCGCGAACGCGAGCGCCGTCGCGCGGCCGATGCCGCTGCCGGCACCGGTCACCACGACGAGCTTGTGCGCGAACCCGCCGGATCGGGCCCGCTTGAGCGCACGGCTCTCCTCGCCGCCTTCGACGTGGTCGATCAGCTCGGCGGTGGCGTCGGCGATCACCTGGGGCTTCTCCCGGACGACCCAGTGCGTGCCGACGATCCGGCGGATCCTGAGGTCCGGCGCCCAGCGCTCGATCTCGGTCTGCAGCGGCGTGGTGACGAATTTGTCGCCGGTGGGCGCGAGCACCTGTACCGGGATTTCGGCCGGCCGCGGCCTCGGCCGGGAAAGACGCGTGAACATGTTGGCGCGATAGAGGTTGAGTCCATACAGACCGTCCGAAGTGGACGGCGCTCCGGCCGCCGGGTCCATCCGGCCGATCAGCGCACCCATCGCGCCGGTGCGCCAGAGCAGCTGCGGGATCAGCGGGACCTGGAAGCCGAGGATGTAGGTCGAATGCGCCCCTTGGACGAGCGCGTTCTTGAGCCTTTTCGGGCTCGGGCGCACCTGCGCGCGGAACCACGCGCCGGCGTGGTCGAGGCTCGGCCCGGAGATCGACGTGAACGACGCGAGCCGTCCGCGCAGCTTTTCGCCGGTGACCGAATGCCAGGTCTGAATGGAGCCCCAGTCGTGCGCGAGCAGGTGGACCCTGCCCTCGGGCTGGACCTCGTCGACGACTGCGGCCAGATCGTCGGACAGCTGGTCCAGTTTGTAGGACGCGCGTCCCGACGGCTTGTCCGAGCGGCCCGCGCCGCGGACGTCGTAGACGACGACCCGGTAGCGGCGTTCCAGCACGGCCGCGATGCCGTCCCACATGGAGCCGTTGTCCGGGTAGCCGTGGACGAGCACCACCGTGGGCGCGTCGTCGACGCCGGTCACCCGGACCGAGAGGCGGACACCGTCGCTGGCCGTCACCCACTTGTGAGACATGATGTCATGTTAGACAACTTGTCAATAAGGGCGCTTTTTCAGTACCGCGCGACCGAGGGTCCACAAGGTGTCGATCACCAGGACGAAGGTCCAGATCCGGCCGATATTCAACAACCAGTGACCACTGGAGTTCCAGTACCACTCGGCGGGATGAGGGTCGCCGAACAACGCTTCGACAGGCCAGCTGTAACCGGCGAACGCCAGCGCCGCCTGCGCGACGACGTACACCGCGACATGGACCATCCAGTTGCGGAGCGGATTCGCGCGCTTGTTCGGCTCCTTCGTCACCGATTCGGCCGCTTGCGGACTCTCCCCGACCGTGCGGGTTACCGGCTTTTCCTTTTGTGACACCGTTTTTCGTGGTTCCACGGGAAACTCCGCAACTCCGACACGCCGTACGGCGCCACGAACCACGAACGATCCGAAGAGCAGGAGCGCCGCCGCGCCGAAGCAGGCGGCGCGCCACCCGGCGTCCGAACCGTAGAGCTGCCCCGCCACGAAGGTGCCGATCGTCGCTCCGAGTAGCGTCGCGCTCTCGTAGATCCCCATCGCGCGGCCGAGACTGAGCCCGGCCGCCTCGGCGACCACCGCCTGCTCCACCGGGATGGCCGCCGCGAACGCCGCCGCGGACAGCACCCACATGACCGCGAGCACCGGCGGACTCGGCGCGAAGGCCAGCCCGGCGGCGAAGATCGCGCTCGCCACCATCGCCAGTGCGAGCACCCGCGTCCGGCCGACCTTGCGGACGAAGCCGTGCAGGTAGTCCGGCAGCAGGCTGTACACGATGAAGCCGGGGATGAACACCGCCGCGATCTCGCCGAGTTGCAGCTGGTGCCCGCGTTGCAGGTGCATCAGGAGCAACAGGGCGACCCCGGCCTCCGCCATCGCGGTCAACGCGACGAGCGCGAGCATCGGGCGCATCCTCTTGCCCAGTTGCAGCAGCCGCGGCGCGCCTTCTTCGCGCACGGGTGCGGACTTCGCGTTCAGCAGGACCACCGCGGCCACCGCGCAGGCCGCCGCGCCGAGCCAGAACACACCCCGGTAGTCGATCCAGGCGATGGCGGTCAGCGCGACCACGAACGCGATCCACGTTCCGCCGCCCTCGGCCGCGAACAGCTTGCTGAACGCCCCGTCGTCCCTCGCGAGCCCCTCGCCCACGCGGGCCCGCAACGCGACCCAGAACAGCGCGCCGCCCGCGCCGCCGAGAACCGCGGCCAGATAGGCGACCCCGATCCCCGGCGCCACCGCATAGACCACAAAGGACAGTCCATAGAGGACCGCGCCGACGGCCGCGATCCGGCCGCGATCGAACCGGTCCGCGAGGGAACCCGCGATCGGCCGGGCCACGAACGACACCAGCGTCTCCAGCGCCGTCAGCGCGCCGACCTCGGCGGCCGACGCGCCGAGCTGGCTCCCCACCCACAGCGGCAGGAGGAAATCGAGAACCTCCGCCGGACCCTTGGTCAGCGCGGCGGCGAGCTGGTTCTCCTCCGCCCTTCGTTTCTGCGCTACTTCGTCCACCCCAGTACCCCCTTTTCGGATACGACTGTATTCTAAAGAGTGCCGGGTGAGCAACTTGCGGACGATGTCGCGAAAGCCACTTTCGCAACGTTGAAGGTTGTGAAAGTGGCTTTCGCAACGCCCAGCTCGGGCCACGAAGGGCAAATCAGCCAACGGCGAGGGAGGATGCGTCCGTGCCGAAGATCGTGGACCGCGCCGAACGCCGTCGCGAGATCGCCGGCGCCCTCCTGCGCATCGTCGCGCGCGAAGGCGTCGAGGCCGTCAGCGTGCGCTCGGTCGCCGTCGAAGCAGGCGTGTCCGCGGGCGCGGTGCAGAAGTACTTCTCCACCAAGGAAGACCTGTTCCGCTTCGCCCTCGACATGACCAGCGAGTTCCTGGAGCAGCGCTGGAACACCCTCGACCAGTCCGGCGACCTGCTCGACCTCCTGCTGCGCTTGCTGGTCGAGGCGATGCCGCTCGACGAGCAGCGCCGCGCGGAGGTGATCGTCATCAACGCCTTCACCGCCCGCGCCGCCGTCCGGCCGTCGTGGGCCGAGTTCATCCGCACGGGCTACGACGAGCTCGTGGAGATCACGGCCCAGTACCTCTCGAAAGCACAGGCAGCGGGCCATGTGCGAGACGACCTCGCGGCGAGCGACCTGGCCGACGCCGTCCTCGCCCTGACCGACGGCTTCGCGAACCGGATGCTCACCGCCACCGACCCGGCCGCCCTCCTCCCTTCCCTCGAAACCTCCGTACGCACGCTCCTGACTCCCCGCATTTAGTCCTCTGGATGCGGTAGTTGCACGCGCAAGGACCACATCCAGAGGACTAAATGCGGGAGGGGGCGACACCGGTGTCCATCGATCGGTTGACAGCCGGGTTCAGTCCAGCGGACGTCCCGTGGACCCGCCCAGCGCAGCACGATCGAAGGTATGAAAACGGCAGTGAGAGTGCGCGGCCTGCGCAAGGAGTACCCGGGACACACCGCCGTCGGGGGCATCGACCTCGACATCGAGTCGGGCGAGGTATTCGCGCTGCTCGGTCCCAACGGGGCGGGCAAGACGACGACGGTCGAGATCCTGGAGGGCCACCGCAAACGGACCGACGGCGAGGTCGACGTGTTGGGCGAGGATCCCGGCACCGCCGGGCGCGCCTGGCGGGCGAAGCTCGGGATCGTGTTGCAGACGGCCAACGACGCCGCCGAGCTCACCGTCGCCGAGACGGTCCGGCATTTCGCCCGCTACTACCCGGATCCCCGCGACACCGAAGAGGTGATCGAGCAGGTCGGCCTGACCGAGAAGGCGGGCGCCCGCGTCAAAAGCCTTTCCGGCGGCCAACGACGTCGTGTGGACGTCGCGCTCGGCATCATCGGGCGGCCTGAACTCGTGTTCCTCGACGAGCCCACGACCGGCTTCGATCCGGCGGCCCGGCGCCAGTTCTGGGAGCTGATCAGGAGTCTCGCCCGCGAGGGCACCACGATCCTGCTCACCACCCACTATCTCGACGAGGCCGAGGCGCTGGCCGACCGCGTCGCGGTCATCACGCGCGGGGAGATCGTCGCCGAAGGGACGCCGCAGACGCTCGGCGGCCGGGCGACCGCGGAGGCCACCGTCCGCTGGACCGACGAGCGTGGCGGACACCAGGAGCGCACCCACTTCCCGGCCAAGCTGATCCGCGAGCTCTCCGCCGACGGCCGCGAGCCGTCGGAGCTGACCGTCCACCGCCCCACTCTCGAAGACACCTACCTCGACCTGATCGGAGAAGCCCGATGAGCACGCTGACCCTCCCGGGCACCCTCTCGCTCGGTCTGGTCCGGGGCGCCGCGGAGATCAAACAGTTCTTCCGCATCCGGGAGCAGGTGATCTTCACCTTCGCCTTCCCGTCACTGCTGATGATCCTGCTCGGCTCGATGCTGAACTCCTCGATGCCCGGTATGGCGATCACCACCGGTCAGGTGCTGGCCGCGGGCATGATCGGCTCCGGCATCGTCTCGACGTCCTTCACCAGCATCGGGATCAACCTCGCGTCCGATCGCGAGCTCGGGGCGCTGAAACGGCTGCGCGGCACGCCGATGCCCGCGGCGTCCTACTTCGTCGGCAAGATCATCCTGGTCGGCTTCACCAGCATCGCGCAGGTGGTGCTGATGTCGATCGTGGGCAGCCTGCTGTTCGATCTGGAACCGCCCACCGATCCGGCGAAACTGCTGACCGCGCTGTGGGTCTTCCTCCTGGGCATCACCAGCTGCACGTTGCTGGGTATCGCGATCGGCTCGGTCACCAGGACGGTCAGCGGCGCGGTCGCGGTGACCAACCTGATCTACATCGCGCTGCAGTTCGTCTCCGGGGTGTTCGTCACGCCGATCACCACTCTGCCGAAGGTTATGGTCGACATCGCTTCGTTCTTCCCGGTGAAGTGGATCTGCCAGGGCTTCCGCTCGGTGTTCCTGCCGGCCGAGGCCGCGACACAGGAGATGGCGGGAACATGGGAACTTCCGATGGTGGCACTGGTGCTGACGGCGTGGTGCGTCGCGGGGCTGCTGCTGGCGAAGCTGACGTTCCGCTGGTCGAACGAGGGCAGGTGAACGCCTGGGAGCGGTTCTACTGGCTCTGGGAAGTCCTGTTCGGGGTCACCTTCGTCGCGACGACGGCCTTGGTGGTTCTCGACGACGGGGCGGCGACGAACAGAACGGTCGCGCTCCTGTGCCTGGCAGGGCTCGGCGTGACCTACCTGGTCCGGGGACGCCGCCTCATCAAAGGCCCGGACTACGACCACACGCCACGGTTGTTCGCCGGGACGATGATGCTCTTCACGCTGGGCGCCGTCTTCGCCTCCGGCAACTCGAGCTTCATCCTCTTCCTGGTCTGCCCCGTGCTGTACATGACGATGCCGACGAAGGCCGCGTCGATCCTCACCACGGCGGCGGTGCTGTCGAGTCCCGCGTCCCTGCTCGTCCGGGGCGGGCTCGATGAGCAGCCGGTCCTGCTGCCGATGACGGCGATCCTGATCATCTTCAGCCTTCTCGCCGGCCGCTACACCACCCAGATCATCGAGCAGAGCAAGAGCAGGGCGGCGCTGATCGAACAGCTGAAAGCCAGCCAGGCGGAGGTTTCCCGGCTCTCGCGGGAGGCGGGGACGGCCGCCGAACGCGAGCGCATGGCCCGCGAGATCCACGACACGCTCGCGCAGGGTTTCACCAGCATCGTCACCCTCACCCAGGCGATAGAGTCCGAAATGGACACCGACCCGAAGGCCGCGCGCCGTCATCTGGAGCTCGCGGCCCGGACGGCGCGGGAGAACCTGGCGGAGGCGCGGGCGATGGTCGCGGCACAGGGGCCGTCGGCACTCGCCGCCACTTCACTGGAGGAAGCGTTGCGCCGTCAGGTGGAACGGCTGACCGAGGAGACCGGGATCGAGACGTCGATCGAGGTCGGCGGCCCGCTGCCCGCGCTCCCGATGGCCACCGAGGTCGTCCTGTTGCGAGGCGCGCAGGAGGCCTTGAGCAACATCCGCAAGCACTCCCGCGCCACCTCCGCCGCACTCCGGCTGTCCACTATGGACGGACGGGTCCAGCTCGCCGTGGCCGACGACGGCAGCGGATTCGACCCCGCGGCGCCCACCGGCGGCTTCGGCCTGGCGGGGATGCGGGCGCGCACCGATCAGGTCGGTGGCATCGTGACGTGCACGAGCGAACCCGGTGCGGGGACGACGCTGGAACTGGAGGTACCCGCGTGATCACGATCATGCTGGTCGACGATCACCCCGTGGTCCGGGAAGGTCTGCGCGGAATGCTGGAGGCCGAGCCGGATCTGAGCGTCGTCGGGGAAGCGGGTTCCGGCGACGAGGCCGTCGCGCTGAGCCGGATCAAGCAGCCCGACGTGATCCTGATGGATCTGCGGATGCCCGGTCTCGACGGCGTCGGCGCGACGCGGAAGATCCTCGCCGACCGGCCGGGCCAGCGGGTCGTCGTGCTCACCACCTACGAGACGGACGCGGACATCCTGCGCGCGGTCGAAGCCGGCGCCTCGGGCTACCTGCTGAAGGACGCTTCGCGCGCGGAGCTGGCCGGTGCGATTCGTGCCGCGTCGCGCGGCGAGACGGTCTTGGCGCCTTCGGTGGCTGGGAAGCTGGTGAACCGCGTGCGCAACCCGACGACATCGCCGTTGTCGGCGCGCGAGATCGAAGTGCTCCGGCTGGTGGCGCGGGGAAGCACGAACGCCGAGATCGGCCGGGCGCTCCACATCAGCGAGGCGACGGTCAAGACCCACCTGCTGCGCGTGTTCGGCAAACTGGACGTTTCGGACCGCACGGCCGCGGTGACCACCGCTATGCGACTGGGCCTGCTCGGGTAGGCAGAATGCGTCCCATGCTTGCCTCGACCGAATTGGCGCTGCTCCGCCGCCTCGCGCACGAGCAATCCTCGTGCCGCGCCCCGTCCATCGTCGCCGCCGTCGTCCGCGACGGGGAACTCGCCTGGTCAGGAGGGCGCGGACGCGTCGACGGCGAGACACCCGGCGCCGACACGCAGTACCGGCTCGGCTCGATCACCAAGACACTCGTCGCGACGGCCGTCATGCGGCTGCGCGACGAAGGCAAGCTCGACCTCAACGACCCGCTGGAGCGGCACCTGCCGGGTACCGCGTTCGGCTCGGCCACCATCGCGCAGCTGCTGTCGCACACCTCGGGCCTGACCGCGGAATCGCCCGGCTCCTGGTGGGAGCGCACGGTCGGCGCCGACTGGAACGCGCTGGTCGAGAGCCTCAAGGACGGTGCGACGCGGCTGCGTCCGGGCAGCAAATTCCACTACAGCAACGTCGGCTACGGCGTGCTCGGCGAGCTGGTCGCCCGGCATCGTGGGCAGTCCTGGCTCGACGTCATCCGCGCCGAAATCCTCGGCCCGCTCGGCATGACCAGGACGTCGCCGCATCCCGAAGGCGCGCACGCGAGCGGATTCGCGGTGCATCCCTTCGCCGATCTCCTCATGCCGGAGCCGTCTCCGGACGCGGGCGCGATGGCGCCCGCCGGGCAGCTGTGGTCGACGGCCACCGACCTCGCCCGCTGGACGGCGTTCCTCGGCGGGCACACCGGCGGCGTGCTGAGCGAGCAGACCGTCGCGGAGATGCGCGAGATGGTCACCGTGGACGACGGTGACGCCTGGACCACCGGGTTCGGCCTCGGCGTCATGCTGGTCCGCACGGAGGGCAGGCGGCTGGCCGGGCACACCGGGTCGATGCCGGGGTTCCTTGCCTGCTCCCTGGTCGACGCGAACGCGGGCATCGGCGCGCTGGTGCTGACGAACTCGACGGCGGGCGTCGGCATCACGCAGCTCTGCCTCGACCTGATGAAGCTGACCGAACAGCACGAGCCCGCCATGCCCGCGGAATGGCAACCGTCCACAGTGGACCCGAAGCTCCTGGAGCTGACCGGTTTGTGGCACTGGGGCCCGACTCCGTACCACCTGCGGTTGCTCCCCGGCGGCCTGTTCTCCCTCGCGCCGACCGACGGCCCCGGCCGCGCGTCGCGGTTCGCACCGGTGGGCGAAGACACCTGGGTCGGCCTCGACGCCTACTACGCGGGCGAAACGCTGCGGGTCGGGCGGGACTCGGCGGGGAAGCCGAACCACCTCGACCTCGCGACGTTCATCTTCTCGCGGACCCCGTTCGACCCGGCCGCGCCCATCCCGGGCGGTGTCGACCCCGAGGGCTGGCGCTAACGGAAGCGGATGGCGGCGGTCGTGAACTCGCGGCCGCCGTCGGCGCACACCAGGACATCGCCGTAGCGGGCATCGCCGACGACCCACATCCGGCGCGGTCCGCGCAGCGATTCGGCGAGTTCGTCCGGGCAGTCGTCGATGACGAACTTCGCCGGGTCGCCGTCGAGGACGGCCCATCCGCGCGCGGTTCCGGTATCCGGGTCCAGCGTGGCGGTGGACAGCGCCCAGGGTCCGAGCACGACGTCGAGGACATGTTCACGACGGCGGATCGTGTACCGCAGCGCCGCCCACCACTGGCGGATCCTCGGCGAGGACCTCTCCCCGGGGAGGTCTCCGTGCATCCAGGACGGCAGGCCGGGGACGAACACGAGCACGAGCGCGCCCACGAAACCGACGATCGCGCCGATGGTGGCGGTGTCGTCCCAGTCGCGGAAGATCCAGTGCCCGCCGAGCCCGAGGAAGTACAGGAGCAGGAAACCCCATCTGGGTCTCCACGGATCGGGCATCAGGCCGCCGGGGTGTGCCCGACCGCCGCGCCGACGGCCGCGATGAACTTGCGGGCGATGCGCTTGCCCTCGCCCCAGTCGACGAAGCCGAACTTCAAGCTCGTCTGGATCGCCAGGCCGGAGCCCTCCGTCGTCCGCTCCACCTTCACGGTGACCGTCTGCCCGTAGCTGAAGAAGCCGAGCTTGGTCGAGAAGGTGACGTACCCGGCCGCGGCGTCGTAGTAGGGGACCTGCCCCTTGACCGCGTCGACCCCGTTCGGGAGGGCCTGCCACAACGCCTCGGGGGGAACGGGGAATCGTTCGTGCACTGTCGCCATGAGGCGAGAAGCTACCCGGCGGTCGGCGACGGCGGGAGCCGGTCCGCCGATCCCACATTCCGGACTCGCGGCACCGATTGTCAGCAGGGGCATCCCGACCTGAGAGACTGGGCACATGACCGACGCACCTGAGTTGACCCTCCCCGCGGACCTGAAGCCTGCCGATGGCCGCTTCGGCTGCGGACCGTCCAAGGTCCGTGACGAGCAGCTCGCCAACCTGGCGAAATCCGGTGCCACCTACCTCGGCACCTCGCACCGTCAGAAGCCGGTGAAGTCCCTCGTCGGCCGCGTGCGTGCGGGTCTGTCCGAATTGTTCTCCCTGCCCGACGGCTACGAAGTGGTCCTCGGCAACGGCGGGACGACCGCATTCTGGGACGCCGCCGCGTTCGGGCTCGTGCGGGAACGTGCGCAGCACTTCACCTACGGCGAGTTCTCCTCGAAGTTCGCCACGGTGACCAAGGGCGCCCCGTTCCTCGCCGACCCGATCGTCGTCAAGGCCGACCCGGGCAGCGCTCCCGAGATCGCCTACGAGGCCGGTGCCGACCTGGTCGGCTGGGCGCACAACGAGACGTCGACCGGTGTCGCGGTGCCCGTGCGCCGCCCCGAAGGCAGTGAAGGCGCCCTCGTCGCCATCGACGCCACCTCCGGCGCGGGCGGCCTGCCGGTCAAGGCCGAGGACTTCGACGTCTACTACTTCGCGCCCCAGAAGTCCTTCGCCTCCGACGGTGGCCTCTGGATCGCGCTGGCCTCGCCGGCCGCGGTCGAGCGCATCGGCGAGATCGGCGCGAGCGACCGCTGGATCCCCGAGTTCCTGTCGCTGACCACGGCGCTCGACAACTCCCGCAAGGACCAGACTTACAACACCCCGGCGGTGTCGACGCTGTTCCTGCTGGCCGACCAGATCGAGTGGATGAACTCGAACGGTGGCCTGGAGTGGACGACCTCGCGCACCCGCGACTCGTCGACCCGGCTGTACGAATGGGCCGAGAAGACCAGCTACACGACGCCGTTCGTCAGCGACCCGTCGCTGCGCTCGCAGGTCGTCGGCACCATCGACTTCGCCGACGAGGTGGACGCCGCCGCGGTGGCGAAGGTGCTGCGCGCCAACGGGATCGTCGACACCGAGCCGTACCGGAAGCTCGGCCGCAACCAGCTGCGCGTCGGCCTGTTCCCGGCCATCGACCCGGACGACATCACAAAGCTGACCCAGAGCATCGAGTACGTCGTCGAGCGCCTGGGCTAAGTCTCCTTTCGCGCGTGAAGGCCCCCTTCCCTCGGCTGAGCCGAGGGAAGGGGGCCTTCACGCGCTACCAGGGCGAAAAAGAGCAGCAGCACAAGGCCGTACAGCACGAAGGATTCCGTCGCCAGCCACCAGCCGAAGCTCCCCGCGGGCCGCGGAGCGAGCCACATCGGCGCGATCACGAACAGCGCGACCGTCACGGCCGCGAGCGCGTACGAAACGACCGAGCGCGTCCAGATGAGCAGCGCGAGGATCGGCACGCACCAGATCCAGTGGTGCGTCCAGGACACCGGCGACACCAGCAACCCGCCGATCGCGCAGGCGGTCAGCGCGAACACCGGCTCCGCGACGCGCACGATCACGAACGCGGTCAGCGCGACCACGGCGACCGAGGCCAGCACCCAGGCGATGTCCTCCGCCGAGCCGAGCCCGAACCGCGCGAGCATCCCGCGCAGCGACTGGTTGCCGACGTAACCGCGATCGCCGATCCGGCCGGTGTCGAAGAGGATGTTCGTCCAGAACTTCGCGGACGCCCCCGGCGCGACCAGGAACATCAGCCCGCCCACGCCGACGAATCCGGCCACGACCCGGGCCGCGGAGCGGAAATCCTTGCGGAGCAAGAAGAACAGGATGAAGAACGCCGGGGTCAGCTTGATCGCCGCGGCGACGCCGATCAGCAGTCCCTTCGTGCGGGCGCGGCCTGGGAGCAGCGCGTCGAGGACGACCAGCAGCATCAGCAGGGTGTTCACCTGGCCGAAGCCGAGCGTCGAGCGGACCGGCTCCATGATCCCGCCGACGGCCTGTGCCCCGATCGCCGCCAGGACGGCGATGGCGCGGCCACGGACGTTCGCACGATCGGTGAGCGAGCCGTTGAGCGTCGCCACGAAGAGGTAGACGACGATGCCGCCCGCGATGATCGACGCGAGCCCGACCAGTCTCGTGGCCAGCGCGGCGGACAGGAGCGTGCCGGGCAGGAACACCGCGGCCGCGAACGGCGTGTAGGTGAAGGGCAGCCAGCCCCCGTGTGTCTGCACCCACGCCCCGTACGGGTCACCCGAGTCGAGAAGCAGCCGCGCACCGCCGATGTAGACCTCGAGGTCCTGGCCGTCGAACACCTTGAGGGTGAAGAGCACGCCGACCACGACCACTTCGAGCGCGATCAACGCCCCCGCGAGTTTCCGCCCCGACAATCCCACCAGCACCCGGCGAGATTACCCACCGCTACTCCGCGTCCAGTCCTCTGGATGCGGTGAACCACCGCATCCAGAGGACGAAACGCGAGCTAGGCGAGGGCCTGGGTGGGCGGGAGCCGCGCCGCGCGCATCGCCGGATAGGCGCCGGCGACGGCACCGACCAGCGCCGAGATCCCGACCCCGCCGAGCAGGGCGCCGACGGGGAGCACCGCCGGCCACCCTTGGCTCAACGCGTACCCCGACGTCACCAGCACCCCGACCAGCACCCCGGCGATCCCACCGAGCCCGGACAACAGCACCGACTCGGCCAGGAACTGGCCTCTCACCTGCCGTTTCGTCGCGCCGAGCGCGCGACGGAGGCCGATCTCCCGGCGCCGCTCCAGCACCGAGATCACCATCGTGTTGGCCACCCCGACGCCGCCGACCAGCAGCGCCACCCCGCCGAGTCCGAGGAACAGCGCGCTGTAGGTGTTCTCCGTCAGCTTCTGCGCCTCCAGCGCCTCCGACGGACGACGGACCTCGACCTCGTTCGGCGCCTCCGGGTTCATCGTCTGCGCGAGCACCGACCGCACGTTCTCGACCTGCGAGTCCTTCGCCCGCACGTACACCGTCGTCGGATGCCCCTTGAAGCCGAGGAGCCGCTTGGCCGCGTCCCAGCCGACCAGCACCGAACGCTCGATCTCGGGCGCCAGCGGCGTCGGCCCGAGGATGCCGCCCACGGTGAACCACTTCCCGTCGATGAACACCTGCGGTGGCTTGGCCGGGTCGATGCGGTCGATCCCGAGCCGCGCGGCCGCGACCGAACCCAGCACGACGACCGGGTAGTCGCGCGTGGCGTCCCGCAGGAACTGCCCTTCGCGGACGGCGCCGCCGATGACGTCGAGGAGTTCCGGCGTCGCCGCGTAGACGCCGAGGCCGGACGTCTCGTCCTTGTCGATCTTGTCCGTGCGCCGCACGGTCGCGCCGGTGGTGCCGGTCGCGGACGCCGCAGTCACCGGCGCGATCCGCTTCGCCATCGGCACCGCGCTGTCCGGCAGGGTGGCGTCGCCGCCGAACAACGTCTTGCCCGGCCCCGCGGTGAGCAGGTTGGTGCCCAGCGCGGCCAGCTGGTCTTGCAACGCCTTCGCGCCCGACGCCGGGATCGCGAGCACAGCCACCATCGCGGCGATCCCGATCCCGATGCCGAGCGCGGACAGCACCGCCCGCATCGGCCGTGTCCGCATCCCGTGCGCGCCGAGGCTCAGCACGTCACGCGGGCCGAGCCGGGCCGGATCCGGCGTCTTGCCGAGGACGGGTGCGCTCACACCAGCACCCCCGTCCCGGTGTCGAGCCGGATCCGGCCGTCCCGCAGCTCGATCCGCCGCGGGATACCCGCCGCGATCTCCCGGTCGTGCGTGATGATCACGACCGTCGTCCCCTGCGAACTCAGCGTGGCCAGCAGGTTCAGGATCGCCGCGCCGTTGCCCGTGTCGAGGTTCCCGGTCGGCTCGTCGGCCAGCAGGATCGACGGCGAGTTGACGACCGCCCGCGCGATCGCCACCCGCTGCCGTTCCCCGCCGGAGAGCTCGTTCGGGAAATGGGCCGCGCGATGCGCGAGACCCACCCGGTCGAGCGCGGCCAGCGCCCGCTCACGCCGCTTCCGCCGCGGCACCCCCGCGTACAGCAGCCCCGTCGCGACGTTGTCGACCGCGCTCACCCCCTCGCTGAGGAAGAACTGCTGGAACACGAACCCGATCCACCGCGACCGCAACGCCGAAAGCTTGCGATCGGGCAGTTTCGCCACGTCGTGCCCGCGCAGTTCGATGACGCCGCTGGTCGGCCGGTCGAGCGTGCCCATCAGCTGCAGCAGCGTCGACTTGCCGGAACCGGACGGCCCCAGGATGGCGACCATCTCCCTGTCCTCGATGGACAAAGTCACTTCGTGCAGGGCGCGCACGCCGCCGGGATAGGTGCGCGAGGCGTTGCGCACGGCCAGCACCGGGGTCATGACGTCGTCACCACCCGCATCCCGGCGGCGAGGCCGGTGCCGCTGACTTCGACGCGACCGCCGGAGAACAGGCCGGTCTTCACCGCGACGAGACGGCGTTGGCCGTTTTCGTCGACCTCGACGGCGTATCCGCCTTCGGCGAGCGCGAGCAGCGCCCCGACCGGGACCGCCAGCACTCCACTGTGGACTTCCTTGGTGAAGCGCACCGAGACGGGCGTCGAATCGAGGGACCCCGCCGCGGCCGGATCTTCCAGCTTGATCTTCACCTTGATCTTCGGCTTGCCGTCGTCCTGCCCGGCGCCGTCCTTGCCGGTTTCCGCGACCTTGCCGACCTCGGTGATCACGCCGGTCGTGGTCTTGCCGCCGGTGATGTCGACCCCGACCTTGTCCCCTTCCTTCGCGATCGCCTGTTTGGCGGCGTCGAGCTTGACCTCGACGAGGCGCTCGGTGCCGGTGTACTTCAGGAGTTCGCCACCGCCGGGGCCGCCGAGCTGCGCGGCGACCTGCGAAACCCGGATCTCGCCGGGCGCGAGGACGACGTCGCCCTGCCCGAACGCGCCGGTCTGCTCCAGGCCCAGCGACTTCTGCCATTTCTTGAGCGCGGCGGCGGTGGCGGAGGTGAACTTCTTGTCCGGGGTGCCGAAACCGCCGAAACCGAGCGCCTTCAGGTTCTCTTCCAGCTGCTTGACGTCCGGGCCGTCCGCGGCCCCGTCCGCGAGGTCACGGAAGAACGGCAGCGTGCCGTAGAACAACGGCACCGGCTTGGCGTCGACGCCGTACACGGTCTTCCCCCGGGTGTACACCGCACCGGTGTCCGGCAGGGAGGTGACGGTGCCCTGTTTACGGCCGGCGAGAGCGTTTTCCTCGCCGTAGCCCAAGGTTCCGTTCGCCTCTTCCTCCTCCTGCAGGTCGGTCTTCTCGATCTGCGCGGTCTCCACCGGCGGGGGTGCCTGCCCGACCTGCTGGGCCTCCGACGTGACCCTGGTCAGCACGACCACGGACATCGTCCCGGCCACGACGACGAGGACCGCCGCGATGATGAACCAGCGTGCCCGGCGCGACCGCCGTGCACCGCCGGGTCCTTCGTGTTCGCTCATTTCGCCGGAGCCGCCCTCATGGTCATGCCCAGACCGCAGGCCTTCGCCGCTTCTTCGAACTTCTTGGGGTCGCCGCCCGCGTCCAGCGTCATGGCGGCGCCCTTTCCACTGGGATCGGGATCCGGGAAGTCGATGCCGTGCTCGCGCATGCACTTGGCTTCCTTGCGCAACTTGTCGAGTTCTTCGGGCGTGGGCGGCTTGATCTCGCCGCCGTTCGGCAGCAGCTTCCGGCACGCGTCGCTCGCGGCCTTCATCTTGTTCTCGTCGCGCCCGACCTCGCCCGCCTCGATGGAGATCGAGCCCTGCCCATCCCCGTTGGTCTGGGGATCCGGCATGTCGACGCCGTGCTCCCGCATGCACTTCGCGAAGTTGCGCATCTTGTCCTCGTCGGACACGTTGTCCGCCTGCTTCCCGTCACCCGCTCCGGCGGCGGGCGGGGAAGAGATCGACGCGACCTTGTCGCCGCCGTCCCCGCCACCACCGCAGCCGGCCACCAGCGCGAAGACCGCTCCGGCGATCAGCACCGCCATGGGTCGTTTCCGCATCGCTGCTCCTTCGGTCGTCTTGGCGTCCCGATTTCTACGGAGCGAGCGATTCCGGGGCGGTAAGCGATGTTGCTTATGCCGCGCTTACCGTCCCGATCAGCGGAACAGAGGTCTGATCTATCCGCCGTCTTTCCGGGTGAAATAGGCACTCAGACAGCCTTTCGGAGGTTCACATCCGACCTTTGACCTCTTAGAGTCCCCGGCGTCCACACCTCAGCGAGGAGGAGTGCATGAATCGCCGCAAGCCACTCCGGGCCCTGGCGGCCCTCGTCATCGCGACCACCGCACTGGGCGTCGCGCCCGCCGCGGAAGCCGCGCCACTCCCGTCCGACCACGCCTACGACGACCCGTTCACCGCCGAGCGGACGCGCTGGTGGCGCGACGACCGGTTCGGCCAGTTCATCCACTTCGGCGCGTACTCCCAGCTGCAGGGGAAGTACACCCGCCCCGACGGAAGCGTTTGCCAGGACGCCGAGTGGATCCAGCGGAACTGCCAGATCCCACGCGCCGAATACGAGCAGATCGCCGCGAAGTTCAACCCGGCCGGTTTCGACGCGAACGCCATCGCGCAGTCGGCGAAGGACGCCGGGCAGAAGTACGTGGTGATCACGTCGAAGCACCACGAGGGCTACGCGATGTGGCCGACGAAGGTCAACAAGTTCAACCTCCGCGACCACTCTTCGTTCGACAAGAAACGCGACATCCTCGCCGAACTGAAACGCGCGACCGCCGCGCGCGACGTCAAACTCGGCTTCTACTACTCGATCTGGGATTGGCACGATCCGGACTTCCCCGATCCCGCGACGTTCCCGAAATACAAGGAACGGATGTACGCCCAGCTCAAGGAACTCGTCGACAACTACCGCCCGGCGGTGCTGTGGTTCGACGGCGAATGGAGCACCGACCGGCCGAACAACCCGTGGACGGAAAGGGACGGCGAGGAGTTGGAGGCCTACGTCCGCAGCCTCGATCCGTCCATTGTGGTCAACAACCGCGTCGGCAAACGGCGAGTGGTCGACGGCGACACCGGAACGCCCGAACAGGAGATCCCGGACAAGCCGGTCGACGGGCAGCTGTGGGAGTCGTGCATGACCCTCAACGGCAGCTGGGGTTACACGGACTGGGACCACAACTGGAAGTCGTCGGCGGATCTGACCAGGAAGCTGCTTTCGATCGCCGGCCGGAGCGGGAACTTCCTGCTCAACGTCGGCCCCGATCGCAACGGCCGCGTGCCGCGGGAATCCATCGACAGGCTGAAGCAGATGGGCCAGTGGCTGCGCACGAACGGTCACTCCGCCGCCGTCTACGGGGCGGGTGCGCCGGGGCTGGTCGCCGAACCGGGTTGGGGCGTCGTCAGCCGTCGCGGTGACAAGCTCTACGCGTCGGTGTTCGACTGGCCTGCCGCGGGCGGCTCGCTGACGCTCGACGCGTTGGCACCCTTCCGGGTTCGCGAGGCGCGGGTGCTCGGCAGCCATCAGCGCGTGCGGGTCGAGCAGACATCCGGAAGCGTGAAGCTCACGCCGTCGGGCAACCGGACGAACGACATCGCGACCGTCATCGAACTGAGCGTCGATCCGCTGCCGCAGGCGCCGGCCGGCCGGGGGACGGGGCTGGCCGCCGAGTACTGGCCGAACGCGGACTTCACCGGGACACCGACGGTGCGCCGGATCGAGCCGGGAGTGAACCACAACTGGAAGTTCACCGGCTCGCCGGACGCGAAGATCCCGGCGGAGACCTTCTCCTCGCGCTGGACCGGGCAGGTCACCGCGCGGGACACCGGGAAGTACACGTTCACCACGGTTTCGGACGACACCGTGCGGCTGTGGGTCGACGGGAAACTCCTGATCGACAACACCGTCCCGCACGGCCCGAGTGTCGACAAAGCGACTCTCGACCTGGTCGCCGGACGGTCGTACGCGATCCGGCTGGCACACACCGAGCGCGGCGGCGAGGCGTCGATGAAGCTGCTGTGGTCCAGCCCGAACACACCACAGCAGGTGATCCCGGCGCGGCAGCTGCACCCGGCCGGATAACGCGTGCTTGAAGCCGTAACTCGCGTGATTGGAGCCGGATCACGCAGTTACGGCTTCAAGCACGTGAGTTACGGCTCCACGCACGCGAGGTACGCCTTCGACCGCCGCCCCGTCGGCGGATCCACACACTCGCCGGAGCCGGTGGTGTCGCGAAAGCCACTTTCGGGACATCTGACGTCTCCAAAGTGGCTTTCGCGGCACCACGGACCGGCGCGCCTTGACATGAAAGGGACTTTCGCAACCCGGTCGGTGGATCCACGCAGAGACGAGCACCGAGCAAGGCCCGGGTGTCGCGAAGGGGACTTTCCTCGTCCGATGCGGGGAAGGCTCCCTTCACCTGGGCCCCGCAGCGCGAAGCGACGTTGCGAAAGCCACTTTCGCAACGTTCAAGGTTGCGAAAGTGGCTTTCGCAACCCCGGGCCGCCACCCGGTCGGCTGAGCCGCGCTTATCCCCCGCTTACCCCCATCCGGGGCAGACTGGCCAGGTGAGAGTGCTGGTGGTGGAAGACGAGCGGCTCCTGGCGGACACGATCGCCGAGGGCCTGCGACGGTTCTCCATGGCCGTCGACGTCTGCTACGACGGCGCGCAGGCCCTGGACCGGGTGGGGGTGCACGGCTACGACGTCGTCGTGCTCGACCGGGATCTCCCCGTCGTGCACGGCGACGAGGTCTGCGCCGCGGTGATCGGCACCGGCGGCGAGGCGCGGGTCCTCATGCTGACGGCCGCGGCCGACGTCAACGACCGCGTCGCCGGGCTCGGCCTCGGCGCCGACGACTACTTGACGAAACCGTTCGCGTTCGCCGAACTCGTCGCGCGGGTGCAGGCGCTGTCGCGGCGCGCCCGGCCGGCGCTGCCACCGGTACTGGAACGCGGCGGCGTCGTCCTCGACCTGCCCCGGCACCAGGCGTCCCGCGACGGCCGGTTCCTTCCCTTGTCCCCCAAGGAGTTCGCGGTACTGGAGGTGCTCATGCGCGCCGAAGGGACCGTCGTCAGCGCGGAAGACCTGCTGGAGAAGGCGTGGGACGAACACGCCGACCCGTTCACGAACGCCGTCCGGGTGGCGATGATGACGTTGCGGCGCAAACTCGGTGAACCGCCGCTGATCGAGACCGTGCCCGGAGCCGGTTACCGGTTCGGGTCGTGAAACCGCTCCGGCTCTCCGTCCGCACCAAGCTGACGGCGCTCTACGGCGGCGCGTTCCTGATCGTCGGGCTCGCCCTGCTGATCGTCAACTACCTGCTGGTGAGCTCGACCCTTCCGGACACGACAGCCTTCGCGAGCGACGCCGCGGGCCTCGCGGTCCAGCGCGCGTATCCCCTGGACACCACGACCATCCTGCCCGTGGAGCGCGCTCAAGCCACCCAGCTGGTCGCGACCTCGATCACCGAATACCGGTCGGACGTCCTGTCGACCCTGCTGTGGCAATCGCTGGTCGCACTGGCGATCGCAGGCGCGCTCGCGGTACTGCTCGGCTGGCTGATGGCGAGCCGCGTGTTGCGACCGCTGCACGCGATCACCTCCACCGCGCGGAAACTCGAGGTCGAAAACCTGGACCGGCGCATCGACCTCGACGGTCCCGACGACGAACTCAAGGAACTGGCCGACACGTTCGACGGCATGCTCGACCGGCTCGCCGTGTCGTTCGACAGTCAGAAACGCTTCGTCGCCAACGCCTCCCACGAACTGCGGACCCCGCTCGCGGTGCAGCGCACGCTGGTCGAGGTGGCGATGGCCGATCCCGACGCGAGCCCCGAGGTCCGGAAACTCGGCGAACACCTGATCTACACCAACGAACGCAGCGAACGGATGATCGAGGGCCTGCTCGTCCTCGCTCGCAGTGACCGCGGCCTGGCCGCGCGCGGCCCCGTCCGGCTGGACGAGGTCGCGGCGACGGTGATCCGCTCGGCGTCGGCCATCGCCGAGGAAGCGGGCGTCACGGTGGAGTCGCGGCTGCGGCCGCGGACGGTGTCCGGGGATCCCGTGCTGCTGGAGCGACTGGTCACGAACCTGGTGCACAACGCCATCACCTACAACCACCAGGGCGGCTGGGTCCACGTCGACATCGGCGCCGATCCGGCGCTGGTGGTGCGCAACACCGGCCCGCGGGTGCCGCTGGACGCCGTGCCCGCGCTGTTCGAACCGTTCCGGCGGCTCTCGGGCGACCGCACCGGCGACTCCCGCAACGCCGGGCTGGGCCTGTCGATCGTCCGGTCCATCGCGAAGGCGCACGGCGGGACCGCGGGCGCGGAACCCGGCGGCCGCGGCGGCGGACTGGTCGTCCGGGTGCGGCTGCCGTAGATTCCCCCGATCGTGACTGTGCGTGTCCGGCGCGTCACGCGGCGGACGGCGCGTCGCTCCCGCAGAATTCCCCTTGCCGTCATGAACAAAATAGTGAGCAGGACACATGACATCGGCGCGCCTCACACGTCAAGGCGACGCGCCGTTTTAACGTGGACACCCACAATGGTGAAGAATCGGGGAGGCGAGAATGCGAGCGCTACGGGTGGTCGGGCTGCACGAGGACGGTAAGTCCATCGTGTGCGAAGACCCGGCGAGCCGCACGCGCTTCCTGCTCCCCGCGGATGAGAGGCTGCGAGCGGCGGCGAGGGGTGACATCACCCGCCTCGGCCAGATCGAAATCGAGTTGGAGAGCCAAATGCGGCCACGCGAGATCCAGGCACGAATCCGGGCCGGTGAGTCCGTGGAGCAGGTCGCGAGCAGCGCCGGCGTCACCGTGCAGCGCGTCGAGCGGTTCGCGTACCCCGTCCTGCTCGAACGATCCCGCACCGCCGAACTGGCCCAGCGGGCGCATCCGGTCCGCGAAGACGGCCCCGACGTCCAAACGCTCGGCGAGGTCGTGGCGCACTCCTTCGGGCAGCGCGGCCATGACTACAGCCAGGCGACCTGGGACTCCTGGCGAGGCGACGACGGCAAATGGGTCGTCGTGCTGAGCTGGAAGGCGGGCCGCTCGGACAACCGCGCGCACTGGTCGTTCGCGCCCGGCGCGCACGGCGGCACCGTGCAAGCCCTCGACGAGAACGCCGAAGTCCTGCTCAACCCCAACGCCTACCGTGCCCCGCGCACCGTCCGGGCATTGGAACCCGGCAGGGACGCGGTCGTCCAGCCCACCCTCGATTCGGTTCCGGACGAGCCGGTCGCGAAGGTGATCGACGCGCCGATAGCCGAGCCCGAAGAAGATGCCGAGCCACCACTTCCGGCTGACGAGCCGGCGGAAGTGGCCGAACCCGCTCCACGGGCGAAGGGGAAGAAGAACCACCCCATCGTTCCATCCTGGGAAGACGTCCTTCTGGGCGTCCGATCACAACGAGGTTGAATCCGCACGTAGTGGCCCCTTCCGGTGGAGGGGCCATTACGTGCGTCCGGGGACCTGCGCGATCAGGGATTTCGGCGCCACGAGGCAATACGCGTCGGTGACGATCTGTCCGATCTCGGCCCAGTCGACGTCGGTGTCCAGCCGCACCCCGAGCCACCCCCGATGCCCGACGTACGGCGGCCGGAAGAACCGTTCCGGCTCGGCGCCCACGAGTTCCTCCTGCGCCCCGGGCGGCGCCGGGCACCAGAAGGCGACCTTGTCGTCGTGATGACGGTCGGCGTACATGACGAACGTCTTCTTCCCGCGCACGAACCATGTCGGCTCGCCGTGACTGAGCCGCTCGGAGACTTCCGGCAGCGCGAGACACAGCCTTCTGAGTGAATCCAGCGGGTCACCGGTCATGGGGCTCAGTATCGTCCCGGCATCCTCGCCGCCGAGGGGGATTCATGCAGGATTGGTACGCACGCGCTGTCCGTTTGCGTTTCCAGGTTTCACCGGAACGCCGTACGCGCATGTCTCACCGATGGAATGGCGGATCGATCCCGGCGCTCTCCGCGGTATCGCCCAAAGCCGCGGCTACCTCGAACACCGTTTTCGATCTCTAGAAGACGACGACCAGCACGCCGATCCACGCGATCACGATCCCCGCGGCCGCGCCGAAGGCGGCCCAGCGCACGATCGGCACCCGACGCGCGAGCCACAGCGACGGCGTGATCCCGGCGGTCACGACGGCCGACGCGAGCAGCGCGAGCCAGCCGTTGGTCTCCCGCGCGAGGGTGTTCGCCAGTGCCAGCATCGCCACGACGACCAAGGCCGCGGCGAACGCGGAGACGGTCAGCCCGGTCAGCCACGGGGTCGGTTCCCCAGCGGGGTCCGGCGTGCCGAAGAGCCGCCGCGCGAGTTCGTTGCGGGGTGTGGGTGCGGGCGGGTCGATGATGACGCGGTCGCCGGAGACCGGATCGACGAACCGCACCGACGTGCCCATCGTGGCGGCGACCCGCTGGGCGAGCTGGCGGCCTCGCTGCGAAACCACGGAAGCCGCCTCGGTGCCGGAGCCGCCGACGGCGGAGGCGACCCGGGCCCATTCGTGCAACGCCTGCGCGAGATCCGAACCGATCGCGAGTGAATGCGGGTCCACCTCGCGCGCGCTTTCGCCGCCAGGACCGGCCAGCACCGCGCGTCCCTCACGGATCCGCAATTCCATGGTTCTCCTTGTGATCGCCCGGGTGCTCACGATAGCGGTGGACGCGTCTCGTAGAACGCGATCGCGCCCGCCGTGGCGACATTCAGCGAATCGACGCCTTCCGGCATCGGGATCCGCACCGCGACGTCGGCGGCGGCGATGGCCTCCTCGGTCAGGCCCGGCCCTTCGGCGCCCAGCATCAGCGCGACCTTCTCCGGTGTCTGGTCCCGCAACTGGCGCAGCGAAACGGAATCCGCACGAGGAGTGAGGGCAGCGATGCGGAAACCGCGTTCCCGCAGCAGTTCGAGGCCGCCTGGCCAGGATCCGAAGGTCGCGAACGGCACGCGCAGGACGTGCCCCATCGAGACGCGGACGCTGCGCCGGTACAGCGGGTCCGAGCAGCCGGCGCCGAGCAGGACCCCGTCGACGCCGAGCGCGGCCGCGTTGCGGAACAGCGAACCGAGATTCTCGTGGTCACCGACGCCTTCGAGTACCGCGAGCACCCGCGCGCCGTCGATGACCTCTTCCACCGCCGGCGGCGGAGACGGCCGGTCCGCGACGGCCAGGATGCCGCGATTCAGGTGGAATCCGACCACCTCGGCCATCGTTTCGGCCGAAGTCACGTATCCGGGGACGTCGACACGGTCCAGGTCGCCGCCCAGTTCGTGGAATCGCCGTTCCACCCCGAGCAGGGAACGGACCGGATAGCGGGACTTGAGCAGGCGCTCGACCACGACGGTGCCCTCGGCGATCACAAAGCCACGCCCACCCGGCCTATCGGGACGCCGATCGGCTGTGGACAAGTCGCGGAAATCGTCGAGCCGCGGGTCGTCACGGTCGTCGATGGTGATCAGTTCTGCCACCAGGAGAGTGTGTCATCCGCCCGCTGCGCGCCGTTTGCGTCCGATCGTCCACGGGTAAGTAGTACGAATGGAGGTATTTTGCTGTCAGTTAACCCCTAGTGACAGAGAGCACCAGTTTGGCCGCTAGCCGGGCGGCTGCGAGGCGTGAAACCGTTGGGCCGCCTGGCAGTCCCGCCTGGATCCCGCGGAGCGTGGCCAATGAGGAGCTCGACGAACATGGGTAAGAATCTTTCGGCGGACCCCTCCGAGCCGCAGGATCGCGGCCGCTATCGCCGGAAGGTACAGCGCTGCCTCGACACCTTGGCCCGGATGCTCACCGACGGAAGTTTTTCCTTCCCGCGCAAGAACATCGGCCTCGAGGTCGAACTCAACCTCGTCGACGCGGAACTGCGCCCGTCGATGACGAACACGACGGTGCTCGAAGCGCTGAACGATCCGTCGTTCACCACCGAGCTCGGCCAGCACAACCTGGAGCTCAACGTGCCGCCGCGGCCGCTGGCAGGCGAGTCCGCGCTGCAACTGGAGGACGACCTCCACGCGTATCTGGGCGCCGCTTCGCGCAAGGCCGAGGAATCCGGTGCCTCCCTGGCGATGATCGGCATCCTCCCGACCTTGCGGCACGAGCACTTCGACCAGAAATGGCTGACCAACAACGCCCGGTATTCACTGCTCAACGACCGGATCTTCGCCGCGCGCGGGGAGCGCACCGTGCTCTCCATGGAGGGCGCGCCGCTCCCCGGCCGCCAGCCCGAGCGGCTGCGCAGCTACTCCGAATCCATCCTGCCCGAAGCCGCCTGCACCTCCGTCCAGCTGCATCTGCAGGTCGCGCCGGAGGAATTCGCGGCGCACTGGAACGCCGCTCAGGCGCTGGCCGGGGTCCAGATCGCGGTCGGCGCGAATTCGCCTTTCCTGCTCGGCAAGGCACTGTGGCACGAGACCCGGATCCCGCTGTTCCTGCAGGCCACCGACACCCGGCCCGAGGAACTGAAGAACCAGGGCGTGCGGCCGAGGGTGTGGTTCGGCGAGCGGTGGATCACCTCGATCTTCGACCTGTTCGAGGAGAACGTCCGGTACTTCCCCGGCCTGCTTCCCGAGACCGACCGGGAGGACCCGATCGAGGCGCTCGATTCCGGGCAGGCCCCGAAACTCACCGAGTTGCGGATGCACAACGGCACCGTCTGGCGCTGGAACCGGCCGGTCTACGACGTCGTCGACGGCCTGCCGCATCTGCGGGTGGAGAACCGTGTGCTGCCCGCGGGCCCGACCGTCGTCGACATGGTCGCGAACGCCGCCTTCTTCTACGGCGCGCAGCGGGCGCTCGCCGAGGCCGACCGTCCAGTGTGGACACAGATGTCGTTCCAGGCGGCCGAGGAGAACATGTACGCGGGGGCGCGCCGGGGTTTCGACGCGCAGCTGTACTGGCCGGGTATCGGCTGGATCCCGCCGGACGAGCTGGTGCTGCGGGTCCTGCTGCCCCTGGCACACGAAGGACTACGCCGGTCGGACGTCTCGGACGAGGCGAGAGAGCGCTATCTGGGCATCATCGAGCAGCGGTGTCTCACCCGGCGGACCGGCGCGGCCTGGCAGCGGGAGTACGTCCTGCGCGCGGAGGAGCGCGGCGCGGAGCGGGAGACCGCGCTGAACCGGATGCTGGGCCGGTACCTGGAGCTGTCGGCCACCGAGACGCCGGTGCACACCTGGTCCCTGGAGGCTTAGAGTCTTCCTCCAGGGAGGTGGCTCGTGCCCAAGATCATCGGCCGGTCGCTGGAGGAGCACCGGCGCGAGGTCCGCAGCAGGGTGTTCGACGTCCTGCGCGGGCAGCTGTACGAGCGCGGATTCGACGCGATCACGCTCGCGGGTGTCGCCGCCGAAGCGGGCCTCGGCCGCACGGCGATGTACAACCACTTCCCCGACAAGGAAAGCCTGCTGGTCGCCTTCGTCGAGGACGAGGCGACGCGGTACGTCGAACGACTGAAGGCGGCCGTCGCGACCGCGGACACCCCGGTCGAGAAGCTCGCGACCTTCGTCCGGCTCCAGCTGCGGGTGCTGGCCGAGTACCACCTGCCGCCGGGGACGGCGCTCGCGTCGGCGCTGGCACCCGCCGCGTACCGGCGGATCAGCGCACACGCCGACCCCATCACCGGCCAGCTGCGCGAGATCCTCGCCGAGGGAGTGCCGGACGAGGACCCCGACGTGCTGATCCCGATGATCACCGCCGCGCTGGGCAGCCGTCAGGTCGTCGACGTGCCACCCGAACGGCTGGACGACGCGATCGAGGGAGCCGTCCGCTTCGTGCTCAGAGCGGTCGGGATGACGGAAAACCCGTAAATAAGGGTAGCCTAACCCGTGGTTGTGCCTTACGCT
This sequence comes from Amycolatopsis roodepoortensis, assembly GCF_024628825.1. NCBI lineage: Bacteria > Bacillati > Actinomycetota > Actinomycetes > Pseudonocardiales > Pseudonocardiaceae > Amycolatopsis > Amycolatopsis roodepoortensis. The sequence goes on along the minus strand of NZ_CP102415.1, from coordinate 6,118,031 downwards.
CTTTCTGACAGCATGTCAGATCGATGCTTGGAGGCTCTGTCCATGCCGGTGACCACCGACGTCGAATCCGGGCCGTTCTCCGCGGCCCTGCGCGCCTCCACCCTCCCCGCCCACGAACGGGCCAACCACTCCGAGTACATGAACGCGCTGCTCGGCGGCGAGCTCACGCGCGACGGGTACACCCGGCTGGCGATCCAGTACTACTTCATCTACCAGGCCATCGAACAGGCCGCCGACAAGCTGGCGAAGGACCCGGTGGCGGGCAAGTTCGTCTTCGAGGAGCTGCGGCGGCTGCCGAGCCTCGAACGCGACCTCGAACACCTCGTCGGCCCGGACTGGCGCGAGACCATCCGGCCGCTGCCCTCGACAGAGCGGTACGCGCGGCGCGTGGCCGAGGCGTCGGACTGGTCCGGCGGGTTCGTCGCCCACCACTACACGCGCTACCTCGGCGACATCGCCGGCGGCCAGGTCATCCGGCGGCTGCTGGAGCGCAAGTACGAGCTCACCGAGGCGGGTTCGCTGTTCTACCACTTCGACCAGCTGGGCAGCGCGCCCAAGTTCCGGGACAACTACCGCGAGCAGCTGAACTCGGCGCCGTGGACCGAGGACGAGCGCGCGCGGCTGATCGACGAGGCCATCGTGGCCTTCGAATGCAACATCGCGGTGTTCGACGAGCTGGCGAGCGAGCTGGACGCGTACCGGGCCGCCTGACCTCGTGAGTGGTAAGGACGGTTAGAACCGTCCTTACCACTCACGAGCAGCTTGACGCGGGCCGGTCACCAGGTAGGGCAGGCCCCACCCCGCGCTCGGCGGCCCGCCGGATCCCTTCTCCCCGGGGAAATCCCTAACTTTCGGGGTATGTTCCGGATCGCGGCCACCGCCGCCCTGCTGACCTTCGCGACGGTCCTGAGTGCCCCCGCCGCCCAAGCCGCGACGCCCGCCGGTGTCTTCGACGAAATCCTCCCGCGAAGTCTTGCCGAGCATCACATCCCCGGTGCCGCCGTGGTGGTCGTCGAAGGCGGCAAGACCGTTTTCTCGAAGGGTTACGGAGTGTCCTCAGTGGACACTCAGGCCAAGGTGGACCCCGAGCACACCGGATTCCTGATCAACTCCGTCGGCAAGTCGATCGCCGCGACGGCCGCGATGCAGCTGGTCGAACAGGGCAAGCTCGCGCTGGACGCCGACGTCAACACGTACCTGAAATCGTTCAAGATCCCCGAAACCTTCCCCGGCCGTCCGGTCACCCTGTTCTCCCTGCTGACCCACACCGCCGGTTTCGAGGACCGCGTGTACCGGATGTTCACGCCGCGGGACGAGAAACTCCCCTCGCTCGCCGAGCACCTCGCGAACGAGATGCCCACCCTCGTCCGCCCGCCCGGCGAGATCGCGATCTACTCGAACTACGGCTTCGCGCTGGCCGGGCATCTCGTGGAACTCGCGTCCGGACAGTCCTATTCGGACTACGTGCGGCAGCACATCTTCGAACCGGCGGGCATGAAGGACAGCAGCGTCGCACAGCCTGCCCCGGACGTCCCGCTGGCGAGCGGGTACCGCTGGGACGGTGCCGCACAGGTCGTCCCGCCCGCCAACTTCGGCCCCGAACCGCCCGCCGGTGACGGGAACGTCGCCACTCCGGCCGACATGGGCCGCTATCTGTCCGCGAACCTCGTGCCCGGCGTGTTCAGCCGCTCCTTGCTCGACCAGCTGCACGGCGCGCGGTTCCGCAACGACCCGCGGCTGCCCGCGATGGGGTTCGGCTTCTCCGAGCGGTATCTGAACGGCCTGCGCATGGTGGAGAAGACCGGCGACTCACCGGGGTTCTTCAGCGTGCTGGAGCTGATCCCCGAGAAGAACACCGGCGTGTACCTGGCGTTCAACGGCGGCGCGTTCTCCGGTGACGCCGCCGCGGTGACCGCCGAGGTGCTCAAGGCCTTCGTCGAGCGGCTCCAGCCCGCCGCTCCCGTTCCCGCGCCCGTGGCCCTCGCGGGTGATGTCTCCCGGTTCGAAGGCAGCTACACCAACACCCGGCTGGACTACGACAGCTTCACGAAGGTGCGTGCGCTCGCGGGCGGCGTCACGGTGACCGCCGACGGCGACGGCGTGCTGACGACGTCCGGCCTCGGCGAAGGAACCAGGCGATGGACGCAGACGGCCCCCGGGCTGTTCACCGACGCGGCCGGTGAGCGGCTCGCGTTCCGCGAATCCGGCGGGGAGATGCTGCTGTTCGCGGGCGACGACCCGAACTCCTCCTACGAACGCACATCATGGCTCAGATCGCCGTCCACGCACCTGCTGATCCTCGGTATCGCACTGCTGTTCCTGCTGGGCGCGCTGCTGTGGTGGCCGATCCGCGCGTTCGTCCGGCGTGGCCGCGAGCGGAATCCGAAGGGCGCCCGGTTCGCGACGGTCGCCGCCTGGTCCGCCGCCCTCGCGGTCCTGCTGTTCACGGGCGGTTTCGCCCTCCTCATGAGTGATCTCAGCGCCGCCGCCGTCGCGCTCACCTCCGGGCACTCCCCCTTGCTGAGCGTCACCCTGCTCCTGCCGAACGTCGTCCTGCTCCTGACCGGCGCGGCCGTCGTCTGCACGGCGCTCGCGTGGCTCCGCCGCTGGTGGACCACCCCCGCCAGGATCACCTACACGGTGGTTTCCGTGGCACTGGTGGCCTTCCTCGGAGTGCTCGCCACCTATCACCTGGTCGGGCTGCCCTACCTGGCTTGATGACCGCCGTCACATCGCCTTGACCTCCAGCTAACTGGAGCTAGCAGGGTGGGTTTCAGGCGGTGGCCCCACCGGGTACAGCCGCTACGAACGGGTCGTTCCACCTGGGGAGAAACGCGGCGCCCCCGGTCGCCGCAAACGGGTGAAGACGACTAAGTTCGTCCTTGGAAACTTGTGTCGAAGACAGAAGGAGGGCCGATGGCCCGCTACGTGCTCCCGGAACTCGACTACGACTACGGCGCCCTGGCGCCGCACATCTCCGGCGAGATCAACGAGCTGCACCACAGCAAGCACCACGCGACCTACGTCAAGGGCGCGAACGACACGCTCGACAAGATCGCCGAGGCCCGTGAGGCCGGCAACTTCGGCGACATCGTGGGCCTGCAGACCACGCTGGCGTTCCACCTCGCCGGGCACGCCAACCACGTCGTGTGGTGGAAGATCCTCTCCCCGGAAGGCGGCGACAAGCCGACCGGCGAGCTGGCCTCCGCGATCGACGAGGCGTTCGGCTCCTTCGACAAGTTCAAGGCGCAGTTCACCGCGGTCGCCACCACCATCCAGGGCAACGGCTGGGCCGCGCTCTCCTGGGACCCGATCGGCAAGACGCTGATCACCCAGCAGCTGCGTGACCACCACAACAACCTGGTCCTGCCGACCACGCCGATCCTGCTGGTCGACGTGTGGGAACACGCGTTCTACCTGGACTACAAGAACGTGAAGCCGGACTACGTCAAGGCGCTCTGGAACATCTTCAACTGGGCCGAGATCTCCAAGCGGTTCGACAACGCCGTCGCCGGTGGCAACGGCCTGCTGCTCGGCTGACACTTCTCGTCACGAAGCGGGGCTCTCCTTCACGGAGGGCCCCGTTTTCGTTTCTTGACCTCCAGCGAAGTCGAGGTGTCAAGGTGGACGCATGGACGTCGCCGCATACCTCGACCGACTCGGGCTCGACCCTCCCGCCACCGCGGACGTCGCCGCGCTGCGGACGCTGCAGGAACGCCACCTCGCGGTGGTGCCGTTCGAGAACCTGAGCATCCACCTCGGCGAACCGATCGTCCTGGAGACCGAGGCGTTGTTCGGCAAGATCGTGCTCCGGCGCCGTGGCGGCTTCTGTTACGAGCTGAACGGGCTCTTCGCCGCCTTGCTGCGGGAGCTGGGGTTCGACGCCGGGTTGAGGTCGGCGAAGGTGTTCCGGCCGGACGGCACCCTCGGACCGCCGTTCGACCACGCCGTCGTCCACGTCGAACTGGACGAACCGTGGCTGGCCGACGTCGGCTTCGGGCGGTTCAGCCGGTTCCCGCTGCGGCTGGCCGCCACCGAGGCGCAGGCCGACCCGGAAGGGGAGTTCCTGGTCCTCGACGCGCCCCACGGCGACATCGACGTCCTGCTCGACGGCGCTCCCCAGTACCGGATCGAGCGGCGGCCGCGGGCGCTGGACGAGTTCGTCCCGACCGCTTTCTGGCAGTCGACGTCGCCGGACTCGCATTTCACGCGGGGACCGACCTGCTCGCTGCCTGCCAAGCACGGCCGGGTCACGCTGGCGGGTGACAAGCTGATCGTCACCACCCACGGCGTCCGCGAGGAGACCAGGCTTTCGGGTGATCAGGAGATCCTGGACGTCTATCGGAAGGAGTTCGGGATCGCACTCGACCGGGTGCCTTGACCTGATCGGCGCGGTCATCGACCATGAACCCTCCGGAATGAACGAAGCCCCGCCTCCGGGGGTGACCCGGTCGCGGGGCTTCGTCCGTTCCCGAACTGACTGCCGCTCCCACCACGAAGCGGACATGTATGAGGTTAGCCTAACCTCATCTGCCCCGACAAGGGGTTCGGCCGAGAGATGCCGATCTCACCCGTCCGGGTGACGGCACACTTGTCCCCATGAGTCTTCTGAGCGGCACCGGATCGGTTCCCTCCGGCGTTGCTTCGTCGTCCCCGCGAGAGGGGAGCTTTGCCCGCGCGCAAGGGCATCACTCTCAGCCGATGATCGTCTTGTCGGCCCTCACCGGAACAATGCACGGGATGACCAGCCACGTGTTCGTCGACGAAAGCAAAGAGCGCGGTTACTTGGTGACAGCCGCCGCGCTGCTTTCAGGCGACCTCACGTCCGCCAGGCGCGCTATACGCGGCCTGGTGCTTCCCGGACAACGGCGTCTGCACTTCACCCACGAGAACGACGGCCGCCGGAAACGGATCCTGGACACCATCGCCGGACTCGGGCCGACGGTGACGATCTACGACGCTTCAGCGCATCATCGACGTCGTCAGCGCGAAGCCTGCCTCGACGCGCTCGTCGAGGACCTCGCGAGCGCCGGGACCCGAATGCTGGTCCTGGAGAGCGACGAATCGATAGTGGAACTGGATAGGAAGACGCTGTATCGCTCCGTCCGGCGGCACGGATGCCACGACACTCTCGAGTACCGGCATCTACGTGCCTTCGAGGAACCACTGCTGGCCGTACCGGACGCCCTCGCCTGGTGCTGGCAGCGTGGCGGCCACTGGAAGACCCGGGTGAGGGAAATGGCGGAAGAGATCAGAACCGTATGAGGTCCGGATACGCGAAACCCGGCCCACCCACCGTCCGGAAGGCTGCCGGGTCCACTTCGCCGGTTTACTAACCAGCGCTGATCGAAGTCTACCGCAACCCTCCCCGAAGGCCCACCTCCGCGGATCCGCCCATCGGGTTGGCGTTTCGCCGGACAGGCGGCGCCCGACGGGCTAGCTTCACCCCGTGGCCACCCCGAACGATTACCGAGCCATCGCGCGCAGGACCGACCGTCCGATGTGGATCTGGGCGGGCTGCGCGCTCGTCAGTGCCCTGCTGCTGTTCGGGGTGGGCATCTTCGTCGCGATCACCCTGCTGAACCGGGACGACACCGGTACCGAGGCGAAGCTCCCCGAAGTCTGGCCGTCCAAGTCCGGGCAGGAGCTCCGTCCGGTCATGATGCCGACGGGCGAGATGGTGGCCGCGCTGACGGACGAAACCGCCGCGCAGGTGCTGTGCCAGGCGATCCCGGAGCAGCGCTGGGAGGAGATCCTCGGCGGTCGCACGCTTCGCGAGGCCGGTCAGTCCTGTCACGCGGTCACCGCGGAGCTCGACGTCAGCACGCAGATGGTCCCGGCGCTGCCGGAAGACACGAGCCGCGGCCTGCCCACGAAGACCACGGTCGCCGGCAAGCTCGCGGTCATCGCCACGGACAAGGACGGCACCACCCTGGGCGTCGAACTCGTCGAGGTCGCGCCGCACATCGGCGCCTCGCCGGTCCTGCACGTTTCGCTCCGCGGCAGGATCGTCGAGAGCCCCGAAACCGAGAAGAAGGCGAGGGCGCTCGCCGAAGCACTGATCGCCGGCGCGATGCCGCCGGGGCCGAAGTTGCCGAAAACCGGCAAGGACGGCGAGATCCCCCTGGAGAAGACCGAACCCGGCCCGATCAAGGACAAGCCGCTCCCGGTGATCTCGTGGCTGCTGTGCGGAGAACTCGGCCGCGCGCTCGGTGTGCCGCCGGACAACGCGAAGCCGAACTTCTTCGCCGCCTGCGAGCTGAACGGCGTGACCGCGGACTACAGCGAGCTGTCCACCGCCGTCGCCCCGACCACGACGATCGCCGGGCGGCCCGCCCAAGTCGACGGACGAGGCGTCTTCGTGCAGCTCACCGGCGATCCGGCCGGGCAGACGCTCAAGTTCAAGGGCCCCGGCGATCTCGTGGCACTCGCCGAGAAGATGGTGCCGCCGCTGCTCGGCGGCTAGGCCCGGTATTTCGACAGGAGGTCGCCGAGCAGCGTCTCGTACGCCTTCCGGTCGAACCTTGCCCCGGTGAACCCGTCCTCGTCCAGACCGTCGAACGGCTCGTAGTCGGTTTGCCAGCCGAGGGCCCGCCATTCGACCACGTCGTCGCCGAACACGACCTCGACGCTGTAGGCGCCACAGCCGAGATCACCGCACGCCGGGCACACCAGCAGCGCGACCCGGCCGTCGTCGAAATCACCCGGCAGTTCGCCCAGCAGACGGCGAAGCGTCTCGACAGCGGCCTCGCGCCACACATCGTCGTCCAGGAACAGCGGTGTCTGCTGCTCCGGCATCTCAGAAACCAGCGTGCGCAGCGCGACACCGTCGATCGTCCAATCGAGGAACCGGGCCTCGCCGTCGGTCCACCGGGTCACCGAAGGTTCGACGCCGAGTCTGTTCACACCCGCTCCCGCTTCAGCACCCGCAGCCCGTTCCCGAACCGCCGCACCGGCAGGCTCACCCCGCCACGCCGGATCAGCACGACGGCACAGGCTATCGCGGCGAGCGCCGAGACCGCGCCACCGATGTAGAACGGCGAGCGGCCGCCGAAGGCGTCGGCCATCCAGCCGGTCATCGGGCCGCCGATGGGGTTGCCGCCGATCAGCACCAGCACGTACAGGCCCATCACACGGCCGCGCATCTCCGGGCTGACCGCGGTCTGCACCAGCGCGTTCGCCGTGTTCAGGAAGGTGATCGTCGCGAAGCCGAGCGGGATCAGTGCCAGGCCGAAGCTCAGGTACGTCGGCATGAACGCGGTGACCACCTCGAACGCGCCGAGCAGGAACGCCGAGATCAGCAGCAGCCGCACGCGGGGACCACCGCGGGTGTTGCGGCGGGCCGACATCAGCGCGCCGGTGAAGGTACCGACGGCGACCAGCGTCGACAGCAGGCCGTAGCCGTCGGCGTCGGTGTGGAAGACGTTCGCGGCGACGATGGGGAGCGACGTGAAGTACGTGATGCCGAACGTGCTCACGAAGAACACCAGCACCATCACGGTCATCAGGTCGCTGCGCCGCCGCACGTAGCGCAGCCCTTCTACGAGCTGCCCCTTCTCGCGCGGGATGGCCGGGCCGCGGAAGAGCTTGTCCGGGTTCATCATCACCAGCGCGGCGATGACGGCGCCCGTGCTCACCGCGTTCGCCATGAACAGCCAGCCGGTGCCGACCCAGGTGATCGCGAAACCCGCGATCGCCGGGCCGACGATCCGGGCCATGTTGAAGATCGAGGAGTTGAGCGCGACGGCGTTGGTGACCTTGTCCCTGCCGACCATCTCGGCGACGAACGACTGCCGCGCGGGCACTTCCAGCGACGCCGTCACGCCGAGGGTGAAGCAGAGCAGATAGACGTGCCAGAGCGCCGCGATCCCGCTCAGATCGAGCGCGCCGAGGACGACCGCCTGCGCTAGCACGGCGATCTGGATGCCGATCAGCAGCCGTCGCTTGTCGACGCGGTCGGCCAGCACGCCGGCCCACAGCGAGAGGAACAGCGTCGGCAGGAACTGCAAGGCGACCGCGATGCCGAGCGCGATCGGGTCGTTGCCGCTGAGGGTGAACACCAGCCAGTCCTGCGCGATGCGCTGCATCCAGGTGCCGATGTTCGAGATGACCTGGCCGGTGAAGAAGAGCCGGTAGTTACGGACCTTCAGCGAGGAGAACATGCTCCCGCGCGGTTTCTCGCGAACGGGAGATGGCGGTGGAGAAGGTTCCCGGGTAGCGGCAGTCTTGGAAGGACACTGTGTTTCGCTACCCGTGGTCGTCACCGCTGTTAGTTCCCCGCCATCCTGTCGATGATCTCGGAGGCGCGAGAGAGCACTTCGCGTTCTTCGGCGCTCAACTCCGCCAATTGCTTGTCCAGCCAGATCTCCCGCGCGGTGATCTGCTCGATCACGTAGGCCCGGCCGCGGTCGGACAGTTCGACGATGGCCTGGCGGCCGTCCGTCGGATGCGGCCTGCGCTCGACGTAACCCATCTCCTCGAGCGCGGCGATCACCCTCGTCATCGAGGGCGGCTGGACGCCTTCCTTCGCGGCGAGCTGCCCAGGGGTCAGCGCACCGCATTTGTGCAACGTCGACAACGCGGACACCTGGGTCAGCGAGATGCCGTCACCGGCCCGCTGGGCCCGCAGCCGCCGATTCAGCCGCACCACCGCGAGACGCAGGCGGCTCGCCAGTGAGCGCTCGTGCGTGTCTCCGGACATATAGTTAGCATACCTCACGATCGGATCATCGGCCCGTGAGATCGCCCACGGCTGACATAACCGCTGGTCAGCTGAACGCGGCCTGGATGGGGCCGACCGCGAAGTAGGCCACGAACATCGCCGCGATGGCCCACATGAGCGGGTGCACGCCCTTGGCCTTGCCGGTGACCGCGCGGATGACGACGTAGCTGACGAAGCCGGCGCCGATGCCGTTGGCGATCGAGTAGGTGAACGGCATGACCACGATGGTCAGGAACGCGGGCAGCGCGACGGTGAAGTCGGCGAAGTCGATCTCCTTGACCTGGCTCATCATCAGCGCGCCGACGACGACCAGCGCCGGAGCGGCGGCCTCGACCGGGACGACCTGATAGAGCGGGGTCAGGAACATGGCCGCGATGAACAGCACGCCGGTGACGACGTTCGCGAGCCCGGTCCTGGCGCCCTCGGCGATACCGGACGCGGACTCGACGAAGACGGTGTTCGAACTCGAAGACGCGAACCCGCCCGCCACCGCGGCGGTGCCGTCGACGAACAGCGCCTTGCCGACGTTCGGGAGTTTGCCGTCCGGCGGGAGCAGGCCGCCTTCCTTCGCCAGGCCGGTCATCGAGCCCATGGTGTCGAAGAAGTCCGCCAGCACCAGGGTGAACACCAGCAGCACGACGGTGATGATCGGCAGCCGCGTCCACGCGCCGAAGGAGATGTCACCGACCAGCGAGAGATCCGGCACGCCGAGTACCTGATCGGGCAGCGCCGGGTAGCCGAGGTTCCAGCCCTGCGGGTTCACGCCTTTCGACGGGCCGACCTTGGTGATCGCCTCGATGACGATCGCCAGCACGGTCGAGGCGAGGACACCGATCAGGATCGCGCCCTTGACCCGCTTCGCCACCAGGATTCCGGTGATCAGCAGGCCGACGACGAACACCAGCGTCGGCCACGACGCGATCGAGCCGTTGATGCCGAGCCCGACCGGCACGGTGGTCTTAGCGTCGTCGGGGACGCGGCGGACGAAGCCGGCGTCGACCAGGCCGATCAGGCAGATGAACAGGCCGATGCCGACCGCGATCGCGGATTTCAGCGGCGGCGGCACGGCGTTGAACACCGCCGTCCGGATACCGGCGAACACCAGCAGGACGATGACCAGGCCTTCGATCACCACCAGGCCCATCGCCTCCGGCCAGGTCATCTGGGAGGCGAAGGTGACCGCGATCAGGCTGTTGATGCCGAGACCGGTGGCGATGGCGAACGGGTAGTTCGCGACCAGCCCCATGATGATCGTCAGCACCCCGGCGACCAGCGCGGTCACCGCGGCGACCTGCGGCACGGGGAGGATGTTGCCGAGGACGTCCTTGTGCGCGCCCGCGTCGTCGGCGGAGAAGCTGCCGAGGATCAGCGGGTTCAGGACCACGATGTAGGCCATCGTGAAGAAGGTGACGACCCCGCCGCGGATCTCCCGCCCCGGTGTCGAGCCGCGCTCGCTGATCTTGAAGAACCGGTCCAGTGTGGACCGGGTGCGCTGCTCCGCCATCGCGTACCACCCTTCGCCCGTTGCCGGGTACCCTTCCCCACGTGGGCGAATCGATCAATTCCGGGGAAGTAAACGGTTCATTGCGGCCAACGCCGGAGCTGCCGAAGCGGCTGACCGACCTGACGCCGGTGGTGATCGTAGGTACCTCGCTCTGGGCGGTCGCGACCGTGGTCCTGTTCTTTGTGACCGACGGCATCTGGGTGCAGACGGCGTTCTCCGGCCTCGTGCTCGGCTTCATCGGTCTCGCGATCATCGCCTGGCAGCGCGCCGCCGCCCGGCGGGGCTCGAAGGGCGCACAGCGTTTCTAACCCCGCATTTCGTCCTCTGGATGCGTCAGTTGAGCAGGGCCGAAGGCGAGGGGTCTTCGAGCAGGGCCGTCAGGACGTGGCGGTCGGCCCATCGGCCGGTGGCCCAGGCGAATGCCCGGCCGAGGCCTTCGGGGGTGTCGGCGGCGTGCAGCCTGCCGTCGGACCACCAGGCGACCTCGTGCTCCGCGTCCTCGAAGGTCACCGTCAGCGCCTCGTGCAGCAGCACCCCGCCGTCGGGCAGCTCGACGCCCAGCTGGTCGGCGGCCAGCCGCAGCGCGGAAAGCTCCGTCCACGGCACGAACTCGCCGTCCTCGGTGACCTTGGCGTCGAGACCGCTCGCCACCGGCAGGTCCAGCAGTTCCGCCAGCGCGGCGGCGCCGCTCGCCGACACGACCATCCGCTCCGGTGCCAGCACGGCCGCGAACCACGGCACGTCGAGCACGACGGCGTCGCGGGCGTCGACGGCCGAGCCGTCCGCGGCACGGACACGATCCGGCGCGGGAACGTCCACTGTGTACTCGGCGAGGGCCGCGTGCGCCCGGGAAGCGAGCCCGGGGCTCACCTTGCGCTCGGGATCCCCAAGCCGCTCCAAGAGATCCTCGACGTCTTCGGCGTCTGCCCCCAGCTCCGTCCGGACACCGACGGCGAGCAGGATCTCCTTGCTCAGCCCCGAATCCGGGACGACGTCGTAGAGTCCCGCCAGCGCGGACGCCTCCGGCATCCGCCAATCGAGCGGCGCGTGCCCGTCCAGGAGCGCGTACCGCGCGAGCCACCAGCCGGTGTGCCCGCCGGGTTCGGTGAGGGCACGCCAGGTTTCGGGACGAGACGCCAGCAACCGCAGCGCCTCCGGCCAGGCATCGTCTGCGACGAGATCGAGATCCCGCACGGCCAGTACCCGTGACGGCGGACGCTCCAGCGAATCCCACCAGTCGTGCTCGTCGGGCAGGCCGTGCTCGGGTTCCAGCGGTTCGTCGTCGGTGATGATCGCGAACGAATCGAGCACGCCGACCGCGACGAGCGTGGCCGCCGGCCAGTCCTCGGCGAATTCCTCGTCCAGCACGGACAAGGCGCCGTCTTCTTCGAACACCTCGGGATCGAAGATGTCGCCCAGCGGCGACGTGGGCAGGACGAGTTCGTCCGCGCGCCGCCAGCCGTCCTCACTCGGCAGGGCCAGCGCACCCGCCCAATCGGGGGCTTCGTCGCCGACCTCGGCGATCAGGCGGAGCACCGCGCCCGCGAGGGCCATTCCGTCCAAACCGGACCGGACGTCCTCGACGCTGCGTTCGACGGCGGCGCTCAGCGCGTCGGCTTCGAGCAGGTCCCTCGCCTCGGCGTGCTTGGCTCCCAAGCGTTCCAGCAACGGATGCGCGGCGGCCGGATGCACCAGCCGCAGGCCGATGATGTCCACATCGGACAGCAGTTCGAGCAGTTCCGCCGAGCCGCCGACGAGCAACGCGTCGCGGACGCCGGGCAAGGTACGGCCGTCCGACATCGGCACCGGCAACGCGCCGAGGTCGTCCTTGGTGAGGTCGTGGGCTTCGAGCGCCGGGAGCAGCACGTCGTAGAGCGAACGCCACCACGAGGGATCACGCTGCGCTCCGGTCAGCAGCTCGATAGCCTCGGCGGGCGAAAGCGACCGCGCACCGACCGCACGAAGGTCCACACCGGACAGTGAAGTCAGCCCGGGCACCAGGTCCGCCAGCAGCGGCGCCAGCCCCGGAACGTCCACCGACAGGACACGCGCCTGACGCCCCGGCAAGTCGTCACCCGCTTGCGCCGGAAGCCAGGGCGAGTCGGCGAGATTTTCGAGAATGGCCTCCCGCAGCGTTCCGTCCACAGTGGAACGCGGGAAGTCCGCCCCGGGCACGAGCGCCAGGCGTTCCTTGCCTGGCAAAGAACGGACGAGTTCGACGTACTCCCGCGCGGCGTTCTTCAGCGCCGCCGTCAGCTCCGGGCCCGGCAGCGCGCGGCGGCGGGACGGCTCGATCGGCAGCGTCGCGATCAGCCTGGCAGGCAGGGAAAGCTCGTCGTCGGTGGGAGTCGGCGCGTGCAGGACGTCGTCACCGAGCGGCCGGGGCGAACCGGACCCGTCCAGCGGCACGGCCCAGACGACATCGCCGCGATGGACCTGCCAGTGCTCGGAACCGTCCGGCGACGCGAGCTCGACGACGCCGTCGCCCAGCTCGGACCGGCGCCAGACCCCGCCATCGACCTCGATGCTTTCGAGCCAGGGCAGGGTGAGCAGGAGATCACCGACGTCGTTCTTCAGATCCTCCAGCAGGGCCTGGCCGTCGACGCCTTCACGCAGCGGAAGCCGGACCTCGGTGGTGAAGCCTCCGGGCACGGGAGGTTCGGCGTCGGCGACCGGCCACGGAAGCCGGAGCACGGGAACGTCGCCGGTGCGGCCGGCTTCGGCCCGCGTGCGTTCCGCGGAGAAGGCGACGCCACCGGTCACCGAAACGATCCTCGGCTCGGCGGAAACCGTGAGCACGGCGGCGAACCCGACGCCGAACCGGCCGACGGTCTCCTCGCCCTTGCCGGAAGCGCGAAGAGATGCGAGGGATTCGACACCGCGCGCGTCCAAGGGAGCGCCCGTGTTGGCGAACCTCAGCTCACCGTCCACAACGGACACCCGGAGCGTGCCGCGTTCACCGGCGGCGAGGGCCGCGTCGGCGGCGTTCTGCGCCAGCTCGACGAACAGCCGGTCACGGTAGCCGCCGACCCGCAGGTCGTTTTCGGTGTTCGTGTCCTCGGTGAACCTCGTCGGCGAATCCGCCCACGCCCGCAGGACGGCGGCGCGGAGCCGCTCGGTGCCGAACGGGTCAGTGCTCACTGGCGCTTTCGGTCTCGACCTGCGCTTCGTCGGCGGTCTCCGAAGACTGCGCAGCGGCGGCCTCGGGCTCGACCTCCGGCTGGACCTCGGCGGTCTCCGGCGCCTCGGCGACGGGGGCCTCGGACTCGTCGACGACGGTGGCCTCGGCCGGCTCGGGCTCGGGCTCGGCCGGGGTCTCCGGCGCGGGCTCGAAGTCGATCAGCGAGTCGTCGTAGACCAGCTCCGCCACCGGCACCGACGAGGTCACCTCGACCTCGATCTCGGAGTGCGCGCCGCAGCCGTACTCGACGTCGACGACGTGGCCGTCCGCCGGGGAGATGTCGTTGGTGCACGCACCGAAGGCCGCGCTGAGCGACCCGGCGAGCGGCACGAAGAACCCGCAGCTCCCGCAGACGTCCGGCGCGCTGCGCGCCATGTCCGACCGCGGGCCGAACTCGCCGCCGTGCCAGCGGGCGGCGGCGTCGAGCCTGCCGTACCGGGACAGCACGTGGACCCGGCCGAGACCGGTCTCCTTGGCGACCGCTTCGACCGCGGGGTCGTCGGACTCCAGGTACGCCGGGACGAGCCGCGGGTCGTCCTTCTCCACCGGGAAGATGTCGCCGACGCCGAGGTCGCCCGCCTGGACGCGGCGGTCCCACGGGACCCACGCCGGGGCGACACGTGCTTCCGGACCGGGGATCAGCACGACCTCGCTGACCGTGATCGGCTCTTCCTCGCCGGCGAGCGCGACCGTGACCGACCAGCGCCAGCCTCGATAACCCGACACGGTCGCCTCGAACAGGTGGCTCGCGGAAACCGCGTCCTCCCGGTCAACGCCGACGTGCGCGCCGACCTGTTCGGCACCGGCGTCCTCCAGCACCGCCGCACGGGCGAGATCGACCGCCTCGGCGAGTTTGCGCTGGATGGAGCCGTCGTCCAGGGTCAACAGCAGGGTCATGCCCCCATTCTGCCGCACGCGATATCGCGGTCCGTGTCAGGCTGTCCGCGTGCGCACGCTGATGACCATGTCGCTCCTGCTGGCCGCCGTCCTCGGTGGCTGCGCCGCCGCGCCGGTGAGCGACGCCGCCCCGCCCGCGCCCGAGAAACTGAAGGTGCGGGTGGTCTCGACGCTGCCCCACGACCCGGCCGCCTTCACGCAGGGCCTCGAGTTCTCCGGCGAGACGCTGTACGAGGGGACCGGCCTGGTCGGGAAGTCGTCGATGCGGGCCGGGCCCCCGGGCGCGGCGCCGTCGGTCCGGCGGGAACTGCCCGGCCTGTTCGGCGAGGGCATCACGGTGCTGGGGGCGACGGCCTGGCAGATCACCTGGCAGGACGGCGTCGCGATCGAACGCGACGCCAAGACGCTGGCCGAGCTGAGGCGCGTGACGTACACCGGCGAGGGCTGGGGGCTCTGTCACCGCGACGGGCAGCTGGTGATGAGCGACGGCTCGTCGAAGCTGACCTTCCGGGACCCCGTGACCTTCGCGCCGACGGGCAGCGTCGAGGTGGGCCGTGACCAGCTGAACGAGCTGGAGTGCGTCGGGGCCTCCGTGTACGCGAACGTCTGGCAGACCGACCGGATCCTGCGGATCGACGCCGCGACCGGGCGGGTGACCGGCGAGATCGACGCTTCCGGGCTGCTCGCTCCCGAGGAACGGGGGTCCGCCGACGTCCTCAACGGCATCGCGGCGGTGCCGGGGACCGACGAGTTCCTGCTCACCGGCAAGCTCTGGCCGAGGATGTTCCGCGTGAAATTCGTCCCCGCCGCCTAGAAAGCAGTGGTGAACGCGCGAAGCGAGACCCGCGTAAGGCAGGATTGAAGCGTGGGAATCTTCGGCTCGAACTCTGGACGCGACGGCACGCCTTCCGGCAGGCCGGGCAAGGAGCGTGGCCGCAAGAGCAAGCGGAAGTGGACGCCGGAACCGGGGGCCGCCCAGGCGCGCAGCTGGTCCGCGCCGCCGCCGACCCGCGTCGATCAGCAGCCGGTGCCGCCACCGCCGCCGCGCGCGTCCCGTCCGCAGCCCCAGTACCAGCCGCATCCGGCCGGGCCGACCGCCGACGAGGCGCGCACCAGCGCGATCCCGATGGGACACCACCAGCCACCGCCGCCGCCTCCACCGCCGAGGACACCTCCCCGCGGCGCGCGACCGTATCCGGATCCTTCGCAGCGGCAGACCGAACCCGTCCGGCGTCGTCCGGGCGGGTTCTACGACGAACACCCGCCGGGCAGCGGCGAGTACGAGCACTACGACACCGGCGGTTACGCGGGTGAGCCGCGGGTCGCCCAGGAGCAGCCGCACGAGCACCCGACGACCGCGGTCCCGCCGCGCGCGGGCTCCCTGCCGAAGATGCCGAAGAAGATCACGGTCACCCGGGTCGCGGCGATGCGCAGCCGTCAGCTCACCGGGCAGGCCGTCGGCGCCTTCCAGCGCGCGACGAAGGCGGACGGCGCCGACAAATCGGGCCTGACTTCGCTGACGTACGCGGTGATGCTGAACTACGCCAGCGACGCCGCCATGGCGATCGCGCTGGCCAACACCCTGTTCTTCGCCGCCACCAGCGGGGAGAGCAAGGGCAAGGTCGCGCTCTACCTGCTCATCACGATCGCCCCGTTCGCGCTGGTCGCGCCGGTGATCGGCCCGGCGCTGGACAAGATCCAGCGCGGCCGCAGGCTCGCGATGTGCGTGTCCTCGGCAGGCCAGGCGCTGATGGCCATCGTGATGGCGCTGCACTTCGACGACTGGCTCCTGTACCCGGCGGCGCTGGGCATGATGGTGCTCTCGAAGTCGTTCACCGTGCTCAAGGCCGCCGTGACCCCACGCGTGCTGCCGCCCGAGATCACGCTGTCGAAGACGAACGCGCGGCTGACCGTGTTCGGCCTGGTCGCCGCCGGTGCGTTCGGTGCGCTGGCGAGCGGGGTCAACGCGATCTGGGGCTCTCAGGGCGCGCTGTGGTTCACCATGCTGATCTGTGTCGCCGCCGCGGTGCAGTCGATGCGCATCCCGTCCTGGGTCGAGAAGACCGAGGGCGAGGTGCCGGCCTCGCTGTCCGCGCATCCCGAGCGGCGGGTCAAGAAGCAGCGGCAGCCGATGGGGCGCCAGATCGTCCTCTCGCTGTGGGGCAACGGCACCGTCCGGGTGCTGACCGGGTTCCTGATGATGTTCTCCGCGTTCGCGGTGAAGGCGCAGGCGGAGGGCAGCGGGCAGAGCCCGTTCGAGCAGCTGTTGCTGCTCGGCATCATCGGCGCCGCGGCGGGTGCCGGCGGCTTCCTCGGCAACGCGCTGGGTTCGCGGCTGCACTTCGGCAAACCGGATCAGGTGATCCTGGCCTGTGTCGGAGCCTGTCTCGGCATCGCGATCATCGCCACCGTCGCGGCGGGACTGGCGACGGCGGCGATCGTGGCGCTCGTCGGCGCGACCGCGAGCGCGCTGGCGAAGATCAGCCTCGACGCCGTCATCCAGGAAGACCTGCCGGAAGAGTCGCGCGCGTCGGCGTTCGGGCGGTCGGAGACCGTGCTGCAGATGTCCTGGTGCTTCGGCGGTGCCGTCGGCCTGCTGCTGCCGCCGACGTACTGGATCGGCTTCCTGGTGCTTTCGATCCTGCTGGCCGTCGGGTTCACGCAGACGTTCATGGTGCGGCGCGGCACTTCGCTGATCCCGGGACTCGGCGGCGACCGGCCGCTGCGCCCGGAGCCGACCAGCGAATCGCCGATCCCCTCGCAGCCCGGTGACTCCCGGTGGCGGCCGGGCTCGTAATCTTCACCGTATGCGGCGACTTCGTATTGCAGCCCTACTCGCGGCGGGTGGTTTCGTGGTGGCCGGTTGCTCGGCCCCTGGCCCCGAAGAGGTGACCTTCTTCGCCGACGGCAACACGGTGAACGTCACCCCGCTGGCGTCCTGCGACATCAAGACCGCGCAGTGCACCACCAGGCCCGACGCCGCGGGCAAGCTGCGCATCCGGCCGGGTAAGCCGGTGCAGATCTCCGTGCCGACCGCGATCGCGGAGACACCGTGGAAGGTCACGGTGCAGTACGTGAACGGCAAGGGCGAGCCGCAGGAGCTCAAGCAGGACATCATCACGTCGCTGGACCGGTTCGCCTACACCGTGACGACGCCCCGGCCCGACGACCAGATCCTCGTCGTCGAGGTCGCGCAGGCTTCGGTGATCAGCCAGACCGGACGTCCGGAGGACGCCGAGGCGGTCACCACGGCGATCTGGTCGCTGCAGGTCGAGCCGCCTGCCGCCTGAGGGAGCAAGGGACCTTTGCTACCACTCGCGGATCTCCCCTGAGCTGAATCGCGTGAAGGCCCCCTTCCCTCGGCTCAGCCGAGGGAAGGGGGCCTTCACGCGCTTGGGCCGCGGGGGTGCCGATCAGGGATCGAGGTCCCGGGCGACGGCGCGCATGATCTCGGCGATCTGCTTCGTGTTCTTGCGGTCCGGGTAGCGGTTGCGCCGCAGATCCGGCTGCACCTTGAGCTCGAGCAGCTTGATCATGTCCTCGATGAGCCCGTGCAGCTCCTCGGCGGGACGGCGGCGCGCCTCGGCGACCGACGGCGGCGGGTCCAGCAGCCGGACGGAGAGCGCTTGCGGGCCGCGGCGGCCGTCGGCGACACCGAACTCGAGGCGCTGGCCAGCCTTGAGCCCTTCGACGCCCTGCGGCAGCGCGGCTTTACGGATGTAGACGTCGGCGCCCCCATCCTGGGTGACGAAACCGAAACCCTTCTCCGCGTCGTACCACTTGACCTTGCCGGTCGGCACTTCCCTCACCAGTCCTTTGCTGTCCTGCTCACAACGAACGCGCCCGGGGGCGTACCCAGGGCGCGCGTCCCATAAGCGTATCTCGCCACACGCCCTGTGGAGAAGCGGATACCGGCGGATACCCTCTGCTCCATGGAGACCGCAGTAAAGGAGGCCGCTGTGGCCGTCCCCGAAAAGCCGGGCAAACCGATCCTCATGCGCGTCGGCATCGGCCTGTTCGCGCTCGGCATGCTCGCCGTCACGGCGGTGTTCGTGCTGTTCGCCGCCGGGCTGGAGAACCTGCCGGTGTGGCTGTCCGCCGCGGCGGGCGTGATCACTCCGCTGGGGCTCGCCCTCGGTCTGATCGCCCTGATCCGCGAGGCTCGCCGAAAGAGCTGAACCAGCCGGGGAACTCGGTCAGCGAGTCGAACACCACGTCGGCCCCCTCCGCGAGCAGCTCCTCCTTGGTGCACGGGCCGGTGGTGACCCCGACGGGGACCGCGCCCGCCGCCAGCGCGCCGCGGATGTCGCCGAGGTGGTCGCCGACGTAGACACGGGCGCCGTGCTCGGTGAGCGCGGCGGCCTTCTCCGTCGACCACAACTCCCCGACCAGGACGTCGACCTCGAGCCCGAGGGCGTCCAGGTGGAGTTTCGCGTTGGGCCCGTACTTGCCCGTGACGACGACGGTGCGCCCGCCGGCCTCGCGGACCGCGTGCAGTGCTTCGGCCGCGCCGGGCAGCGCGACCGTCACGGGCACGACCGTGTCCGGGTACATCGCGCGGAACCGCGCCACCAGCTCCGGGATCCGCTCCTCCGGCGCTCCGAAGCCCCGCAGGCTGGCGTCGAGGGGCGGGCCGAGGTTGGCCGCGAAGTACTCGCCGTCCAGCGGCAGGCCGGACTCCACGCCGAGCGCGTTCATCACCGCGACCATGCCCGGCCGCGGATCGATCAGTGTCATGTCGAGGTCGAACCCCACGGTGATGCCCACCAGGCCACGGTAGCCGCCGCCACCGACGGATTTACATCGGATGGGCGCCCGTCAACTTCTTTGACATGGACGTGATCTGTGTCAAGCTGGGAGTGTGGGCGAGATCACCAGCTTCTCCGATCGGACCAAGGCCTCCCTGCGGGAGGCGCTGCTCGACGCGGCCACCGAGCTGCTCACCGAACACGGTTACACCGCCTTGCGGATGGCGGACGTCGCCGCGCGCGCCGGGGTGAGCAGGCAGACCGTCTACAACGAGTTCGGCAACAAGGCCACGCTCGCCCAGGCCGTGGTCCTCCGGACGACGTCGGAGTTCCTGGAAGGCATCCGGTTGCGTGTGCAGGACGCGAAGGACCTGCGCGACGGGATCCGCGAAGCGGTCGTCTACACGATCGAGCACGCCCGGGAGAACCGGCTCGTCGCCACCACCCTGGGCACCGAAGCGGGCGAAGACCTCCTGCCCCTGCTGACCACCAAGGGCGAGCCCATCCTGACCGCGGCGACCGAGGTCGCGGCCGGGCAGTACCGGGAGTTCGAGCCGTCGCTCTCCCCGGAATCCGCCACGCTGCTGGCGGAGACCGTCGTGCGGCTTTCCCTGTCCCATCTCGTCATGCCGACGCATCCGGCCGGCGAGGCGGCGGCTTCGGTAGTCGCCGTGCTGGCGCCCGCGATCCGGGCGCTGACCACCGATTCGTCCACAATGGAGTGACACGAAGGGTACGTCATGACCGATACGCTCTCCGAACTGCGGACCGGTTTTTCCTCACTGCGCAAGGGCGGGCTGAACTGGGACTCGTTCCCCCTGCGGCTGTTCGTCAAGGGCAACCAGAAGTTCTGGAACCCCGCCGACATCGACTTCTCCCGTGAACGCGAGGGCTGGGACTCCCTCAACCCGGAACAGCAACGGTCGACGACCTATCTCGTGGCGCAGTTCATCGCGGGCGAAGAGGCGGTCACCGAGGACATCCAGCCGTTCATGCGGGCGATGTCCGCGACGGGCCGCTTCGGCGACGAGATGTACCTGACCCAGTTCTGTTTCGAAGAGGCCAAGCACACCGAGGTGTTCCGCCGCTGGATGGACGCCGTCGGGCTGACCGAGGACCTGCATCCGTACGTCGCGGAAAATCCCCACTACCGCAAGCTTTTCTACGAAGAGCTGCCGCAGTCCTTGCGCGCACTGGAGGACGATCCCAGCCCGCTCAACCAGATCCGCGCGAGCGTCACCTACAACCACGTCATCGAAGGCAGTCTCGCGCTCACCGGGTACTACTCCTGGCAGCTGATCTGCACGCAGCACGACATCCTGCCGGGAATGCAGGAACTGGTGCGCCGCATCGGCGACGACGAACGCCGTCACATGGCCTGGGGCACCTTCACCTGCCGTCGTCACGTCGCCGCGGACGATTCGCTGTGGGACGCGGTGCAGCAGCGGATGGGCGAACTGCTCCCCCACGCGCTGGGGATGATCCAGTGGGTGCAGGACCAGTTCGAGGAGATCCCGTTCGACAACGATCCCGAGGAGATCATCCAGTACGCGGCCGACCGGGCGCAGCGGCGACTCGGCGCGATCGAATCCGCGCGCGGGATGCCGGTGGAGCAGATCGACCTCGACTACTCGCCGGAGAACCTCGAAGAGACCTTCGGCGAAGAAGACGCGAAGGCGATCGCCGCGGCCGCCGCCAACACCGCGGCCTGACACTCGCGTGAAGGCCCCCTTCCCTCGGCTGAGCCGAGGGAAGGGGGCCTTCACGCGCGATCAGGCGTGTTTGGTTGCCGCCGCCTTTTCGAGCCCGAGGATGCTGATCGACTCCGCCCGCATCTCGACCTTGCGCACCTTGCCGGTCACCGTCATCGGGAACTCCTCGACGACGTGGACGTACCGCGGGATCTTGTAGCGCGCCAGCTTTCCCTCGCAGAACTCCCGCACCGCTTCGGCCGTCAGCGGCTCCGCGCCCTCGCGCATGCGGACCCACGCCATCAGTTCCTCGCCGTACTTCTCGTCCGGGACGCCGATGACCTGCGCGTCGAGGATGTCCGGATGGGTGTAGAGGAACTCCTCGATCTCGCGCGGGTACAGGTTCTCACCGCCGCGGATGACCATGTCCTTGATCCGGCCGGTGATGTTGACGTACCCGTCGGCGTCCATGATCGCGAGGTCGCCGGTGTGCATCCACCGCGCCGCGTCGATCGCCTCGGCCGTCTTGTCGGCCTGTTCCCAGTAGCCGAGCATCACCGAGTAGCCGCGGGTGCAGAGTTCGCCCGGTTCACCGCGCGGCACGGTCAGCCCGGTCTCCGGATCGACGACCTTGACCTCCAGATGCGGCCCGACCCGGCCGACCGTCGACACCCGCCGTTCCACCGAATCGTCCGCGCGGGTCTGCGTGGACACCGGCGACGTCTCGGTCATGCCGTAGCAGATCGACACCTCCGCCATGCCCATCCGGTCGATGACCTGCTTCATCACCTCGACCGGGCACGGCGAGCCCGCCATGATCCCGGTGCGCAGCGAGGACAGGTCGTGCGAAGCGAAATCCGGGTCGGCCAGTTCGGCGATGAACATCGTCGGAACGCCGTACAGGGACGTGCACTTCTCGGCCGCGACGGCTTCGAGCGTGGCCTTCGGCTCGAACGCGGGCGCCGGGATGACCATGCACGCGCCGTGCGTCGTCGCCGCGAGATTGCCCATCACCATGCCGAAGCAGTGGTAGAAGGGCACGGGGATGCAGATCTTGTCGGCTTCGGTGTAGTTGCAGAGTTCGCCGACGAAGTAGCCGTTGTTGAGGATGTTGTGGTGGCTCAGCGTGGCGCCCTTGGGGAAACCCGTGGTGCCGGACGTGTACTGGATGTTGATCGGGTCGTCGGCGGAGAGTTCGGCCTGCCGCTTCACCAGCGGCGCGCGGTCGGCCTTGTGGCCGATCTCCAGCATCGACGGCCACTCGGGGCCGTCCAGCAGCACGACGTGTTCCAGCGCCGGGCATTTCGGGCCGGCTTCGGCGATCATGCCCGCGTAGTCCGACGTCTTGAACGACGCCGCGGCCACGATGAGCTTGATCCCGGCCTGGTTCAGCACGTATTCGAGCTCGTGCGAGCGGTACGCCGGGTTGATGTTGACCAGGATCGCGCCGATCTTCGCGGTCGCGTACTGGACGCAGGTCCACTCCCAGCGGTTCGGCGACCAGATGCCGACGCGGTCGCCCTTGGCGATCCCGAGGTCGAGCAGGCCCAGCGCGAGCGCGTCCACCTCGGCGGCCAGTTCGGTGTAGGTCCAGCGTTTCCCGGCCGCGCGGTCGACGAGCGCGTCCCGGTCGCCGAAGGCGGCGACGGTGCGGTCGAAGTTGTCACCGATGGTATCCCCCAGCAGCGGGGTGTCCGAGATTCCCGATGCGTAGCTCGGTACTGCGGGGGCGTCGGGCATGGAGACTCCTGCGTTCGGCGGCATCGACGCGTCGAGTCTAGGAACGCGACGTGACGGCGGCCACCTGCAAGTGGAGACCACCTCAGGGGAAACCCGGAGGCCGGGTCCTGCGGCGGCCGATATCGTCGGAGGCATGCGCCTCTACATCGTCGACGCTTTCACCTCCGAGGCCTTCGCCGGTAACTCCGCCGGCGTGGTGCTGCTGGACGCGCCGGGCGACGCGGGCTGGATGCAGTCCGTCGCCGCCGAGCTGAAGCACGCCGAGACGGCCTTCGTCGAGGTCGGAGGCGAAGGCCCGAAGGCCCTTCGCTGGTTCACGCCGGAGACCGAAGTCGACCTGTGCGGGCACGCGACGCTGGCGACCACGCACGTCCTCGGCGGCGAACAGACCTTCACGACGAAGAGCGGCGAGTTGCGCTGCCGCGCCGAAGACGGCTGGGTGTCGATGGACTTCCCGTCGGATCCGCCCCGCGAGTCGGACGACGATCTGTCGTCGATCCTGCCTGGCCTGGAGTTCGAGTACGTCGGGCGAAGCAAGCACAACCTGTTCGCGGTGGTCGACGACGCGTCCGTGGTGCGCTCCCTCGCCCCGGACCTCGCCGCGTTGCGCGCGCACTGGAACGGACGGCTGATGGTCACCGCGCCGGGTGACGTGGCCGGGATCGACTTCGTCACCCGGTTCTTCGCGCCGGGCGTCGGCATCGACGAAGACCCGGTCACCGGCTCCGCGCACTGCGTCCTCGCGCCGTACTGGGCCGCCCGCCTCGGCCGGGACGAGCTCGTCGGCGAGCAGGCCTCGGCCCGCGGCGGCATCGTGCGGATGAACCTCGAAGGCGACCGGATCCTGCTCTCGGGGCAGGCGGTCACCGTGGCCAGCGGGGAGTTGCACGTCTGATGCGCCTGATCCTGAACGTCATCTGGCTCGTGCTGTGCGGCCTGTGGATGGCACTCGGCTACGTCGTCGCCGGCATCATCTGCTGCATCCTGATCGTCACCATCCCGTTCGGGCTGGCGTCGTTCCGGATCGCGGCGTACGCGCTCTGGCCGTTCGGCCGCACGGTGGTGGACCGGCGCGACGCCGGGGCGGCGTCGACGATCGGCAACGTCATCTGGTTCGTCTTCGCCGGGCTCTGGCTCTCGATCGGCCACGTGCTGACCGGGGTCGCGCTGTGCGTCACGATCATCGGGATCCCGCTGGGCGTGGCGAACTTCAAGATGATCCCGGTCTCGCTGATGCCGCTCGGCAAGGAGATCGTGGAGCTCCCGTGAGGGGGGCGCCGGTCTCGTCCCTGCAGTACGTGAAGGCCCCCTTCATTGCGTCTAGCGCAGTGAAGGGGGCCTTCACGTACTTGGGTCAACAACGCGCCCGGCGCGTCAGTCCTCGGGTTCCCAGGGCAGCGGCACGATGAGGCACGGACCGCCGACGAACAACCCGCCGTCGATCCCGAGCGCCTTGCCGCCCGCGTAGAGGTACGGCCCCTCGATCTGCGCGGGATGGATCCCGAGCTGGTCGGCGATGACGCTGTGCCCGTGCACGATGCGTTCGCCGCCGAGCCGGTCCATGAGCTGCCGCGCGACGTCGGCGCCGTCCGGGCCGCGGAAGGCGTACCGCGTGGTCATCCGCCGCCACACGTCCCACCAGGCCTGGATGTCGCTGCCTTCGAGGATCTCGCGGCCACGAGTGTTGATCTCGTCGATGTCCTCGCCCCAGCCGAGGTACTCGAGCGTGTCCGAATGCATCAGCAGATGGTCCGCGGCCAGCGTCAGCATCGGGCGGGAGCTCAACCACTCGATATGCTGCGGAGTGAGCCTGTCCTGGTCTTCGAGCAGGCCGCCATTGATCTCCCAGCTGCGGGCGAAGCTGCGCGGCCCGAAGTCGGACGGCACCTCGGTGTCGCCGAAGTGGTACATCCCGAGCAGCAGGATCTCGTGGTTGCCCAGCAGCGTCCCGCAGCGCCCGCCCGCGGTGGCGGCCTGCCGTTCCAGCCGCATCACCAGGTCGATGACGCCGACGCCGTCGGGCCCCCGGTCGACGAAGTCGCCGAGGAACCAGAGCGTCGCTTTCCCGCCCGACCAGTCGTCGTCGGAGTCGATCAGCCCCTTCTCCCGGAGCGCTTCGGCCAGCTCGTCCCGGTGTCCGTGCACGTCACCGACCACATAGGTCGGGGACGCGGGCTGATCGTCGTGCATCGTCTGACGATAAGCCCTCCCCATGCGACCGTGCCGCTCAGCCTTCGCCGAACGGGTCGCCGGTGCGCCCGACCAGATCGGCGATCGAGTCGATGATCTTGGTCGGCCGGTACGGGTAGTGCTCGGCGCTTTCCCGCGTGGAGATGCCGGTGAGCACCAGGATCGTCTGCAAACCGGCCTCGATTCCCGAGTGGACGTCGGTGTCCATCCGGTCGCCGATCATCAGCGTCGACTCCGAATGCGCGCCGAGCCGCCGCAGCGCCGAGCGCATCATCAGCGGGTTCGGCTTGCCGACGTAGTACGGCGAGCGGCCGGTCGCCTTCTCGATCAGCGCCGCGACCGAACCGGTGGCGGGCATCGAGCCCTCCATGCTCGGGCCGGTGGCGTCGGGGTTGGTGGCGATGAACTTGGCGCCGCCCTCGATGAGCCTGATCGCGCGGGTTATCGCGCTGAAGCTGTACGTGCGGGTCTCGCCGAGGACCACGTAGTCCGGGTCGCGTTCCGTCAGCACGTAGCCGACTTCGTGCAGTGCCGTGGTGAGCCCGGCCTCGCCGATCACGAACGCCGAGCCGTTCGGCCGCTGCGACGCGAGGAACTTCGCGGTCGCCAGCGCGGAGGTCCAGATGGCCTCCTCGGGGATGTCGAGACCGGTCCGCTCGAGCCTCGCCCGCAGGTCGCGCGGGGTGTAGATCGAGTTGTTGGTCAGCACCAGGAAGCCGATGTCGTTGGCGCGCAGCTCCTTGAGGAACTCGTCCGCGCCGGGTACGAGGTGCTCCTCCTGGACCAGCACGCCATCCATGTCGCTGAGGTATGTCCAACGGCGCTCGTTCATACCGCCCACCCTAATGATCCGAGACGGCGTGAACAGCCACGGACGCCGCCTTGACCGAAAGATTGACCGGTGTGCCGGGTTCGAGCGCCAGCTCGGCGACCGCGGCCGGGGTGAGGTCGGCGGCGAGGCCCGCCGCCCAACCGTCGCCGCGGGCCCGGACGCGGATCACCGGACCGTGTGGTTCGAGCGCGTCGACGATTCCCTCGACGGTGTTGCGGGGGCTGCCCCGGTGCTCGCCGTCCCGCAGGTACACCGCGACGGCGCTGGGCGCGAAGACGGCGACGGCCGCTTCGCCCTCGACGACGTCCTCGGCCGGAATTCCGGCCAACTGCCCGCCTGACGTGCGCAAACCACCTTCGGCGGCGACGCCCGGCACCAGGTTCAGCCCGGCGATCCGCGCGGTGAACGCCGTGCGCGGGGCGGAGAGGACCTTGCGGGTCTCGCCGCGTTCGACGATCCGGCCACCGTCGAGGACGGCGACGTGGTCGGCCAGCGCCAGCGCGTCGAGCGGGTCGTGGGTGACCAGTACGGTCGGCGGCCCGGACCGCAGGATCCGCCGGAGCAGCCCCCGGATGGCGGGCGCCGCGTCGACGTCCAGCGCGGCGAAGGGCTCGTCGAGCAGCAGGAGCCCCGGCTCGGCGGCCAGCGCCCGCGCGATCGCGACGCGCTGCGCCTGCCCGCCGGAGAGCTGCGCGGGCCGTCGCCCGGCCAGTTCGAGGGCGTCCACTTCGGCCAGCCACTCCCGCGCGCGCTTCTTCGCCTCGGCGCGGCCGGCGCCGGTCGAGCGCGGAGCGAAGGCGACGTTGTCCAAAGCGGACAGATGCGGGAAGAGCAAGGCGTCCTGGGAGAGCAGGCCGATACCGCGTGCGTGCGGCGGCAGGCAGGCCAGGTCGCGGCCGCCGAGCGTGATCCGTGCCCGGCCGGGCCGGAGAAGACCGGCGAGACAGCCGAGCACACTGGACTTCCCCGACCCGTTCGGGCCGAGCAGCGCGAGCACACCGCCGTCGGGAACCTCGAAGCCGACGTCCAAGGTGAACTCGCCGCGCCGGAGGGCGAGCTCGGCCGAAAGGGTCACGACCGGACTCCTTCGAGCGCGCGCGGCCGGGCGAGCGCGATGACCGCGACGGCGACCAGGATGAGCAGCAACGCGAGCGCCACCGCGCTGTCGACGTCGACCTCGGCCTGGGTGTAGACCTCCAGCGGCAGGGTCCTGGTCACCCCTTCGAGGCTTCCGGCGAAGGTGATCGTCGCGCCGAACTCGCCCAGCGCCCGCGCGAAGCTGAGCACGATGCCCGATCCGAGCGCGGGCAGCAGCAGCGGCAGCGTGACCCGGCGGAACACCGTCCACGGCTTGGCGCCCAGCGTCGCGGCGACCCGTTCGTACCGGTCACCGGCGCCCCGGAGGGCTCCTTCGAGGCTGACCACCAGGAACGGCATCGCGACGAACGTCTGCGCGATGACCACGGCCGCCGTGGTGAACGGCACCTGCTCGCCGGTCAGGGTGGTCACCAGGATGCCGAGGAAACCCTTGCGGCCCAACAGGTACAGCAACGCCAGGCCGCCGACGACGGGCGGCAGGACGAGCGGGAGCAGCACCACCGCGCGCAGCACCCGGACCCCGCGCGCCCTCGACTGCGCGAGCACCACGGCGAGCGGGACACCGAGCAGCACACAGGCCACAGTGGACAGTCCGGCGGTGAGCAGCGAGAGCTTGAGCGCGTTCAGCGACGACGGCGAGGCGATGAGGCTCGGGAAGCGGGTCAGGTCCGAACGCACCAGCAACCCGACGACCGGCAGCACCACCAGCGCCAGCGCGCAGATCGCCGGCGGCCACAGCACCCACGGCACCCCGGCTCCCGCGTTTCGTCCTCTTGCGCGTGCATCCACCGCATCCAGAGGACGAAACGCGGGGTCAGGGCGTGCCAAAACCGGCCTTCGCGAGTTCGGCCTTGCCTTCCGGACCGAGGACGAACTCCCTGAACAGCCCGGCGAGCTGAGCCTGCGGAGCGTCCTTCAGCACCGCGATCGGGTAGTCGTTGAGCGCGCCCGCGGCCTCCGGGAAATCGACTTTGTCCACGTCGGCCGACGCCGATGCCGCGTCGGTGACATAGACGAGCCCGGCGTCGGCGTCACCCGAACGCACCTTCGCGAGCACCGACTTGACGTCCTGCTCCTCGCTCGCCGGCTTGAGCGTGACCCCGGCCGACTGCTGGACCTTCTTCGCCGCGGACCCGCACGGCACCTGCGGCGCGCAGACGACGACGGTCAGCCCGTCCTTCGCGAGATCGGCCAGCCCCTTGACGCCCTTGGGGTTGCCCTTGCCGACCGCGATGGCGAGCCGGTTGGTGGCGAAGACCGACGGCTGCCCGCCGAGCAGCTCCGCCTTGGCGGCCTTGTCCATATTGGTCTTGTCGGCGGAAGCGAAGACGTCCGCTTTCGCGCCTTGGGTCAGCTTCTGGACCAGCGCCGAGGAGCCCTCGAAGCTGAACTTCACGGACACCCCGGAGTTCTGCGCCTCGAACCGCTTGCCCAGCGCCCCGAACGACTCGGTCAGCGACGCGGCCGCGAACACGGTGAGCGTCTTGGCCTCCGCGGCCGGCTCCCCGGATCCGCAGGCCGTCGCCGCCAGCGCCAGTGCGGCCAGGACGGGCGCGAGCTTCCTCATCGGCTTCCTTCCGGGGTTTCGATCACGACGGTGGTCGCCTTGACGACGGCGACCGCGAGCACCCCGGGCCGCAGCCCGAGTTCGCGGACGGCCTCGGCGCTCATCAGGGAGACCACGCGATGCGGGCCGCACTGCAGCTCGACCTGTGCCATCACCTTGTCCGTGATCACCTCGGTGACGAGACCGACGAACCGGTTCCGCGCGGAGCGGCCGACGCCCGACGGGTCCTCCGGCTGTTCGGCCTGCGCCTTGGCGAACGCGGCGAGCTCGGCGCCGTCGACGACCTTGCGGCCCGCCGAGTCGTCGAACGCGGTCAACTGGCCGGCGCGCACCCAGCGGCGGACGGTGTCGTCACTGACACCGAGCAGACGAGCGGCCTCGGACAACCGGAATTGCGGCATGCCCGGAAGATTACTTCCGCAGATGCGGAAAAGCTACGCATCACCGGTGAGTTCGTCGCGGAGCCCGTCGAGCACCGCGCTCTGGAATCGCTCCAGCACTTTCCGTTCTTCGGGAGAGAACTGTTCGAGCACCGTCTTCAGGTTCGTGTACGCGGATTCGAAGAGCGGCGCGTGCCGTTCCATGGCGCCGGGGACGACCTCGATCAGAACCTTCCGGCGGTCGGCGGTGTCGCGGACGCGGCGGGCGAGACCGGCCTTCTCGAGCCTGTCCATGACGCCGGTCACAGCGCCCGTCGACAGTCCGGTCAGCTCGGCGATCCTGCCCGCTGTCAACGGTCCCGGCGCCTGGCCCGCCAGTTCGAGCACCTTGTGATCGGTGGCCGACAGGCCCATCCGCTCGGCGATACGCGCGTGCCGGAGAACGGTCAGGGTGCTGCTTTCCCTGCCGAGATGGGCGAACCGGGCCAATTCCTCCGCCGGGAGCGGGTATTTCGCCATCCGGAAACCCTTCAGATTCGGTGCCCGTGGAATTCTAGACAGTCGGTTTTCGCCCGCTTCGGGGTTAGTCTGGTGTCAATGACAGCAGTCGATCTCGGGTTTCCCCGTGTCCCCGGTACACGCGGTCGCCCCAGCGTGCCCAGGCCGGACAACCCCGCTCTGATCGACACCTTCGGCCGCGTGGCGACCGACCTGCGGGTGTCGCTCACCGACAAGTGCAATCTGCGCTGCACCTACTGCATGCCCGCCGAAGGGCTCGAGTGGATGCCGAGCGCGGACGTGCTGACCGACGACGAGCTCGTGCTCCTGCTGCGGATCGCCGTCGAACGGCTCGGAATCACCGACATCCGGCTCACCGGCGGCGAACCGCTGCTGCGCCAAGGGCTGGAGAAGATCGTCGAGCGGGTCGCCGTGCTCGAACCGCGGCCGCGGCTTTCCATGACCACCAACGGGATCGGGCTCGCGAAGCGCGCGAAGTCGCTCGCCGACGCCGGGCTGGACCGGATCAACGTCTCACTGGACACCGTCGACCGCGCGCTGTTCGAGAAGATCACGCGTCGCGATCGGCTTTCGCACGTGCTCGCCGGCATGGCCGCGGCGCGGGAGGCCGGGCTGGACCCGGTGAAGGTCAACGCGGTGCTGATGCGCGGGCTGAACGAGGACCAGGCCGTGCCGCTGCTGCGGTTCTGCCTCGCCGAGGGCTACCACCTGCGCTTCATCGAGCAGATGCCGCTGGACGCGCAGCACGGCTGGAACCGCGCCGACATGATCACCGCCGAGGAGATCCTCGGCATGCTCGGCGAGGAGTTCGCGCTGTCGCCGTTCCCCGCCGCGCGTGGCGGGGCGCCCGCCGAACGCTGGCTGGTCGACGGCGGGCCGGGCGACGTCGGCGTGATCGCGTCGGTGACCCGTCCCTTCTGCGGCGCCTGCGAGCGGACCCGGCTGACCGCGGACGGCGCGGTGCGCTCGTGCCTGTTCAGCAACGACGAGACCGACCTGCGCGCCCTCGTGCGCGCGGGCGCGCGCGAAGAAGAGGTGGCGGACGCCTGGCGGGCGACCATGTGGGGCAAACTCGCCGGGCACGAGATCAACGAGGCCGGGTTCGCGCAGCCGATCCGGCCGATGAGCGCGATCGGCGGCTGACATGGTGACCATCGTGGTGCGGTACTTCGCCTCGGCCCGCGCGGCCACCGGCCTCGACGAGGAGAAGGTGACCCTGCCGGACGGCGCCCGCGTCGCCGACGCCGTCGCCCGCCTGCGCGAACTCCACCCGGAGAAGCTGGCGAAGCTGCTCGACGCGGTCTCGTACCTGCTGGACGGCGTGGCGGTGCGGGATCTCACGCGGCCGCTGACCGAGGGCGCCGAACTGGACGTCCTGCCCCCGTTCGCCGGCGGCTGACCTGCCGTCTCGCCGCCAGGGCGTGTCGCGAAAGCCACTTTCGGGACACCTGACGTCTCGAAAGTGGCTTTCGCGACACACTGGCCGCCCGCCGACCGCCGCTGACCTGCGCGAACGGCGAAAGTGGTAGCAAAGGTCCCTTGCTCGCCCACTCGAGTTCACCGTCCGGTCGCCGAAGCAGCCGAGGATGCGCCAGTGATCACTCCCCGCCGTATCCTCGCCGCACTGCTCGCCGCGGTCGCCGCCACGAGCCTCGCGACCGCTCCGGCGTCCGCCCACGAACGCGGCGTCCGGCCGCTGCCGCAGGCGCACAGCCACAACGACTACGAGCACACGCGTCCGCTGCACGACGCGCTCGATCAGGGCTTCACCAGTGTCGAAGCCGACATCTTTCTGGTGGACGGGCAGCTCCTGGTCGCCCACGACCTCGCGGACACCCGCCCGGACCGCACCCTCGAGTCGCTCTACCTGGAGCCGCTGCGCCGGCGTGTCCTGGCCAACCACGGGGTCGGCGTCTACCGGCAGCGGGCGGAGTTCCAGCTGCTGATCGACGTCAAGGGTGACGCGAACAGCACCTACGCGGCTCTCGAGAAGCGGCTGTACGACCCGCGCTACTCCTTCCTTTTCTCTCTGTACGCGTTCGGACACGTCAAGAAGCGGGCGGTCACGGCGGTGATCTCCGGCGGGCGCCCCAAGGACGTGATGCTCGGGCAGAAGTTCCGGCTCGCCTTCTACGACGGCCGGATCAGGGACCAGAACGACCTCGGCATCGGCTCGGACCCCCGGGTCACCCCGCTGGTCTCGGACTCCTGGAGCAGCCTTTTCACCTGGACCGGTGAGGGCCCCTTCCCCGCCGAGGAGCGGGCGAAACTGCACGATCTGGTCAAGCGGGCCCACGCGGCGGGTCAGCGCGTGCGCTTCTGGGCCACGCCGGACACCGCCGGGCCAGGACGTGACGCGTTGTGGAAAGAGCTGGTCACCGCCGGGGTCGACCACCTGAATACGGATGACCTGCCAGGGCTGGCGAACTTCTTGAGGTCTCGCTAAAGTGCGCGGCCCATTCGCGCGCGAAGGCGCACGAATGGGCCAGTCACCCCTTAATCCACGTGATGCAAGCCTCACGATCCGTGAATTATCTCGGTCAGGAAACGGCCAGATAACGGCCCGCTGACCTGCACAAACAGCCGAATCGTTATGGGTTGCGTGCTGTTACTGTGATGTAGGTCACAGCTCGAATAATTTCCGATCAGGCCGTTCGTTACGTACCGTCGCTTTTCGGTTGGCCCCGACCGACCACGCAACACCGGGAACCCGTAGCGCCGAGCCCTGTCCAACGGATTCCCGGACCCAACCCCGAGCGAAAGCATTTCCGGACAGGGACGAGGGGACCGAGCCGACGCGTCGTGCGTCAGGCGAAGTCAGCCGGCCTGAGACGGCCGGCCAGGACCCACGGGTCTTTCCCTCAGCACAGGCTCGTAGGCGCAGGGAGCGAGATTCATTCACATGTCTTACCGAGGCAAGCACCGCAAGATGTCCGCCGCCACCCGTCACATCGCCCGCGTCGCCATTGCGGGTGTCGCGGTCGGCGCTCCCCTCGCAATCGCCGCGACCCCCGCGTCGGCGACCAACTGGGACGCCATCGCGCAGTGCGAGAGCAGCGGCAACTGGAGCACCAACACCGGCAACGGTTACTACGGTGGCCTGCAGTTCTCGCCGAGCACCTGGCGCGCCTACGGTGGCACCGGCAGCGCGCACACCGCGTCGCGTGAACAGCAGATCGCCGTCGCCGAGCGGGTCCTCCAGGGCCAGGGCATCGGCGCGTGGCCGCACTGTGGCAAGAAGGGCGGCTCCGCCAGCCCCGCCAAGGCCAAGTCGAGCGCCCCGAAGGCCACCAAGAAGGTGACCCCGAAGAAGTCGACCGCGCCGGTCCAGAAGCAGCAGGCCCCGGCCCCGGCCGTCGCGAATGTCGCGAACTCCAACCCGGCGGGTGACTACACCGTCGTGGCCGGCGACACGCTGTCCAAGATCGCCTCCAAGTTCAACGTCCAGGGCGGCTTCCAGAAGCTGCAGGAGCTGAACAAGGAATACGTGCCCAACGCCGACTTCATCGTCGTCGGCCAGAAGCTCGCCACCAAGTGAGCTCTTGAGCACCGGTAAGTCGTGATGCCCGCGGGATTCCCCGCGCGGCCACGTCACGACTGACAAGGCCCCACCGCGCCATTCCCCCGGCGGTGGGGCTTTGTCGTGCCCGGGCCGAAGCGCCCTACGGCGAGTTGACCCATTCGTCGCTGCCGTCGCTGAAGTGCTGGTGCTTCCACACCGGCAGCCGCGCCTTGACCTCGTCGACCAGCTCCGAGCAGGCGGCGAACGCCTGCCCCCGGTGCTCGGCCGCCACGGCGCACGCCAGCGCGACGTCACCGATGGCCAGCGCGCCCAGCCGATGGCTCACGGCGACCGCCCGCACGCCCTCCCACTTGCCCGAGAGGTCCGCGACGACCTCCGCGAGCACGTCGGCGGCGCTGGGGTGTCCTTCGTAGGCGAGCCGGTCCACCGACCGACCGCCGTCGTGGTCCCGCACGACCCCGCCGAAGGTGACGACGGCACCCGCGGCCGCGTCGTCCACCAGGCGGGCGTGTTCCTCGACCGAAAGCGGCTCGTCCACCACCGCGATCCGTGCGACCCGAACGCTCACTGCTGTACCTCCCGTGGGTGGTCGCCGCCCGCCAGCTGGTCGACGGCGTGGTCGAGGATCCCGTCCAGTACGCCGAGGCCGTCCTTCACCCCGCCGCGTGAGCCCGGCAGGTTCACCACGAGGGTCCGGCCCGCGACGCCGGCGACCCCGCGGGAGAGCACGGCCGTGGGCACCTTGGGCAGCCCGGCGGCGCGGATCGCGTCCGCGACGCCGGGGAGCTCGTAGTCGAGCACGGCGCGCGTGACGTCCGGGGTGCGGTCCGTCGGCGAGATGCCGGTGCCGCCGGTCGTCACGATCACCTGGACCCCGGCCGCGACGGCGTCTCGCAGGGCTTCGCCGACCGGCTCCCCGTCTTCGACGACCACGGGCGCCGGAACATCCCAGCCCCGTGCGGCCAGCCAGTCCGTGATGACCGGGCCCGTGGTGTCCTCGTAGACACCCTTCGCGGCGCGGTTCGACGCCACGATCACCCTCGCGACCCGCTTCACGGCCGCTCCCAGGTCCCGGTCTTGCCGCCGTCCTTGCGGATCAGGCGGACGTCGTCGAGGGTCGCCGCGGGATCGACGGCCTTGATCATGTCGTGCAGGGTCAGCCCGGCGACGGCGACGGCGGTCAGCGCCTCCATCTCGACGCCGGTCCGGTCGTTCGTCTTCGCGGTCGCGGTGATGTGCACGGCGGTCTCGTCGAGGACGAATTCGACCTTCACGCCGGACAACGCGATCTGGTGGCAGAGCGGGATCAGCTCCGGCACCTTCTTCGCGCCCATGATGCCCGCGATCCGGGCGGTCGCGAGGGCGTCGCCCTTGGGTAGCCCGTCCGTCGCCAGCAGGCCGAGCACCTCGGCCGTGGTGTGCACGGTGCCGCCCGCCAGCGCGGTGCGGGCGGTGGGCGTCTTGCCGGAAACGTCGACCATACGGGCGGCGCCCGTATGGTCGACGTGGCTGAGTTCACTCACGCCCAGCAGGCTAGTCCTCAGAACATCCGCTGCTTCGAGCGAACCTCGTCGAGCGCCTTCTCCCGCTCCCGCCGCTGCTCCGGCGTCATCGAAGCGAAGAGCCCGCCCTTGTCCGCCGCGCAGGCCGTGTCGCGCGCGGGGCGCTTGCCTTCCACGAAGAACCGGTTGACGGCGTTGTTGCCGCAAGCGTTCTCGTCGCTCAGCCAGACCCCGTGCCCGCCCTCGTCCACGGTCACGATCCGCGCCCGGTCACCGAGCGCGCGGCGCATCTCCTTGGCCCCGCTCAGCGGCGTCGCCGGGTCACGCAGGTTCTGCACCATCAGGATGTTCGACGGTCCCCGGTCGCCGATCCGCACCGGCGGCTCGATCGGTTCGGACGGCCAGTACGCGCAGGCCCAGATGTTCGCTCCGGCGGCGCCGAACATCGGGTACTTCACCCGGTCCTTCGCGACGTTGCGCTGGTAGGTCGCGACGTCCTCGGGCCAGTTCGCGTCGTTGCAGACCACGTGCAACTGGCCGGACAGCAGCTGCGCCACGTCGATCTGCGCGGCCTGGGCGGTCTGCTCCACGGTGCCCTCGGTGTCGAGCGCCTGCCACTGCTGCGCCAGCGTCGGGAAGGAACTGGTCGCGTACAGCGCGCCGAAGGTGCCCATGCGGAACGCCGCGCCGTCGACCCCCGGGACGGCGCCGCCGTCGAGCTTGGCGACGAGCTCGTGGAACTTCGCCGTCACCTGCTGCGGAGTGCGGCCCAGCCCGTAGCTCGTGTGCCGCGCCGCCGCCCATTTCGCGAAGTCCGGGAAGCGGTCCTCGAACCCCTCCGCCAGGCGGCGCGAGGTGACCGGATCGAGCCCGCCGGGGCCGGTCACGCTGTCGATCACCACGCGATCGGTCTGTCGCGGGAACAGCGTCGAATACACGGCGCCCAGGTAGCTGCCGTACGAAACGCCGTAGTACGACAGCTTCTCCTCGCCGAGGGCTTCCCGGATGCGGTCCATGTCGCGGGCGGTGTTGGCCGTGGTGATGTACGGCAGGTTCGCGGCAGTCGCCGATGCCCCGCACTGCTTGGCGATGCCCTCGACGTACTTCGCGCGCTCAGCCACCGCCGCGGCGTCACGCGCGTACGGCGGGACGTTGCTCACCTGCTGCTCGGGCTTGAGATCGCAGGTGACCGGCGTGCTGTGCCCGATCCCGCGCGGATCGAAGCCGATGATGTCGTACGCGTCGAGCACACTCGACGGCATACCCGCCGACCGCAGCCCGGCCGGCATGGTCAGCCCTGGCCCGCCGGGGCCGCCCGGGTTGGTCAGCATGATCCCGCGCCGCTTCGCCGGCTTGGTGCTGGCGAGCTTCGAAACGGCGATGTCGATCGTCTTCCCACCCGGGTCCCGGTAGTCGAGCGGGACCTTCAAGGTGGCGCACTGCACGCCGGGCGCGGCCACGTCCTCCGGACACGGCCCCCAGCTGACAGACGGAACCGCGGCGGACGCCGTGGCCGGTACGAGTACCGCTATGGTGACCGCCGCGGCCGTGAGTGTCCCGATCCTGCTCAGGACAGAGCGATTCATTCCCCAACCCCCGTCATGATCGACTTCCTGGTCGGAGTCGAGCCTATGAGCGGGGCGTCGGCGGAGTCGTCACCCTGAAGTCGGCCGCCGGGTCGGCCTCAGTGATGACGCTCCCACCGAATGGAGCAAGGGACCTTTGCTACCGCGTCCTACTCGTGGGCAGCGACCTTGGCAGCCTTCGCCGCCTTCTTCACGGCGTCCGCCACCGCGGGGGCGACGGCGTTGTCGAACACGCTCGGCACGATGAACGAAGCGTTCAGCTTGCCGTTGTCCACCACGTCCGCGATGGCGTCGGCGGCCGCGAGCAGCATCGAGTCGTCGATGTGGTGCGCCTGCGCGTCGAGCAGCCCGCGGAAGACGCCGGGGAACGCGAGCACGTTGTTGATCTGGTTCGGGAAGTCGCTGCGGCCGGTGGCGACCACGGCGGCGTGCTTCTGCGCCTCCAGCGGGTCGATCTCCGGGTCCGGGTTGGCCAGCGCGAACACGACGGCGTCGGACTTCATGGTCGCGACCTGCTCGGCCCCGAACAGGTTCGGCGCGGAGACACCGATGAACACGTCGGCACCGACGAGCGCCTCGTGCAGCGTGCCCGCCTGCTGCTCCTTGTTCGTGTGCCCGGCGATCCAGGTCAGGTTGTCGTCGAGGTTGCCGCGCGCGGAGTGCACGATGCCGTCGATGTCGGCGGCCACGATGTCGCCCGGGTTCTTGCGCAGCAGCAGGCGGATGATGGCCGAGCCCGCCGCGCCGACGCCGCTGACGACGATCTTGCAGTCTTCGATGTTCTTCCCGACCACGCGCAGGGCGTTGCGCAGCGCGGCGACCACGACGATCGCGGTGCCGTGCTGGTCGTCGTGGAACACCGGGATGTCGAGCTGCTCACGCAGGCGCTTCTCGATCTCGAAGCAGCGCGGCGCGGCGATGTCTTCGAGGTTGATGCCCGCGTAGACCGGCGCGAGCGCCTTCGCGATCATGATGATCTCTTCGGTGTCCTGGGTGTCCAGGCAGACCGGCCACGCGTCGACGTCGGCGAACTTCTTGAACAGCGCCGCCTTGCCCTCCATCACCGGCAGCGCGGCGGCCGGGCCGATGTTGCCGAGCCCCAGCACCGCGGAGCCGTCGGTGAGCACCGCGACGGTGTTGCGCTTGATGGTCAGGCGGCGCGCGTCCTCGGGGTTCGCCGCGATCGCCTGGCAGACGCGGGCGACGCCCGGCGTGTACGCGCGGGAGAGGTCGTCACGGTTGCGGAGCGCGACCTTGGGGCTGACCTCGATCTTGCCGCCGAGGTGGATCAGGAACGTCCGGTCGGAGACCTTGCGCACGCGGACGCCGGGCAGCGAGTCCAGGGTCTGCGTGATGTCCTGCGCGTGGTTCTCCGACAGGGCGTTGGCGCTGATGTCGACGACGATCGAGTCGGGGTGCGACTCGACGACGTCGAACGCGGTCAGCACGCCGCCGACCCGGCCGACGGCCGTCGTCAGGTCACCCGCCGCGGTGGACGACGCGGGGGCCTCCACCCGGACGGTGATCGAATATCCGGGACCGGGAACCGGCATGGCACTACCCCCGCTGAGGAACGCTCGAATAGGTCGATCGAAAACCTACTCCCGTGACGACCGCCACGAACCCTCGCAGGGGTGACTGACCGGTAACCTCGCGGGCCGTCGAAAGTGGAGCGCCGGACCGCGCGGCCGTGCCGCGAAAGCCACTTTCGGGACATCAGGCGTCGCGAAAGTGGCTTTCG
Source organism: Amycolatopsis roodepoortensis (assembly GCF_024628825.1). Lineage (NCBI taxonomy): Bacteria > Bacillati > Actinomycetota > Actinomycetes > Pseudonocardiales > Pseudonocardiaceae > Amycolatopsis > Amycolatopsis roodepoortensis. The sequence continues at coordinate 6,080,610 of NZ_CP102415.1, read as the reverse complement.
CGACACGCGTGCCGAGTTCGGCGGGCCGCCTACCGGTTGATCTCGGTCTCGGGGTGCACGTAAGGCACGCTCTCGAGCGGGAAGGTCACGTCGCCGAACGGGGACAGGGCGCCCTGCCGGTCGGACGCGAGCTCGGTGACGGGGTGCTCCCCGTCTTCACCGGGCCACGTGGGGTCGATGCCCGCGCGCTTCTTGTTATCGCCCTTCGCCACAACGTCCTCCAGAGCATGGTCAAGCGTTCTCACGGGACAGTCTGCCCGAACGCGGCTGGCGGGCCATCACCCGCCCGGTATCCTGGTCGTCTATGCCCGCGCCATCCCTGGCGGACTGGCTGCGCCAGGAGTCCGACGACGCCCTCGCCGCACTGCTGCGCACGCGTCGCGACCTGTCCACGCCGCCCCCGTCCGACACCATCGTGCTCGCCACCCGGGCCGGCACGCCGGGCTCCGTCGCGCGTGCCTGCGAAGACCTCGACACCTTCACCCTCGCCGTCCTCGACGCCCTGCTGCTGGCCGGGGCGGACACCGAGCCCGTCGCCGCGGCCGAGGTCGCGCGGCTCGTGGGCAAGGAGATCGGCGAGCCGCTGGCGCTGTTGCGCAAACGGGCACTGGTCTGGGGCGAGGACGCCGCGCTGCGCGTCCCGCCCTCGGCCCGTGACGCGCTCGGCCCCTTCCCTGCCGGGCTCGGGTCGTCGTCGCCCTCGCTCGCCGGGGCGGATATCGAGGCCGCGCTCGCGGAGGTCGGCGAGGACGAGCGCGCCGTCTTGACGACGCTGGCGGCCGGGCCGCCGATCGGCCGGACCCGTGACGCGGCGGCCGACGTCACGCTGGAGCGGGCGCAGAACCCGGTCCAGCGCCTGCTCGCGCGCGGGCTGCTGCTGCGCCGGGACGACCAGACCGTCGAGCTGCCGCGGGAGATCGGGATCGCGTTGCGCGGCGGGTCGGTGTTCGATCCGGCGTCGCTGCGCGAACCGGAGCTCCCCACGCATCCGCATCAATCGTCCACAGTGGACACGACGGCGGCCGGCGAGGCGATGGAGTTCTTGCGCCAGACCGAAAGCATGCTTCGCGCGTGGTCGGAGACGCCGCCGCCGGTGCTGAAGTCCGGCGGGCTCGGGGTCCGCGAGCTCAAGAAGCTCGCCAAGGATCTCGACGTCGACGAGACACGGGTGACCCTGCTCGCGGAGATCGCGGTCGGCGCCGGGCTGGTGGCCGACAGCGAAGCGACCACGCCGGAATGGGTGCCGACGACGCTCACGGATTCGTGGCTCGCGTCGCCGACCGCGCAGCGCTGGATGACGATCGCCCAGGCCTGGCTCGAACTGCCCCGGCTGCCCGGTCTCGCCGGCGGGCGGGACGCGAAGGACAAGCCGATCGCGCCGCTTTCGGAAGACCTGCGCCGTCCGCTGGCGCCCACGTCGCGGCGGCGGATCCTCCTCGCCCTGGCCGCGCTTCCCGAAGGCGCGGGGGTGAAGAGCACCGACGAGCTGGTCGCCGCGCTCGCCTGGCGCGCGCCGCGGCGGGGCGGGCGGCTGCGCGACGAGACCGTGCGCTGGACGATGGCCGAGGGGGCGGCGCTCGGCCTGATCGGGCTCGGCGGGCTCACCACGGCGACGCGGGCGCTGCTGGCCGAGGACCGGCCCGGGGCGGTCGAGGCGATGATCGACGCGCTGCCGCGTCCGGTGGACCACGTCCTCGTCCAGGCCGACCTCACCGTGGTCGCGCCCGGGCCGCTGGAGGCCGAACTCGCGGCCGAGATGACCGCCGTCGCCGACATCGAATCCTCCGGGCACGCGACCGTCTACCGGATCACCGAGACGTCCGTGCGACGCGCGCTCGACACCGGGCGGACCGCGGGCGAACTGCAGCAGCTGTTCTCGACGAAGTCGGCGACGCCGGTGCCCCAGTCGCTGAGTTACCTGATCGACGACGTCGCCCGGCGGCACGGGCGGCTGCGCGGCGGGGCCGCCGAGTCGTTCCTGCGCTGCGACGACGCGTCGCTGCTCGCCGAGGTCATGGGGAGCCCCGTCGCGACCGAGTACGGCTTGCGGATGATCGCGCCGACGGTGCTCATCAGCGCGTACCCGCTCGCCGAAGTCCTCGACGCCCTCCGCGCCGCCGGGTTCGCCCCGGCCGCCGAAGGGCCCGACGGACGCGTCATGGACATCAGGCCGTCCGGACGCCGCCTTCCCGCGAAGGCGCGTGCCGCGCGTCGCGCGCCTGGCGAGCCCGCCGGGCTGACCGACGAGCAGGTCGGCAAGATCGTCGCGCACGTCCGGGCCGGCGACGCCGCTTCGGCGCGCCGCCGGGGCGAGACGGTGCGCGCGCCGCAGGGTGGCGGCGCCGGGGACACGTCCGCGACGCTGGCACTGCTGTCGCAGGCGACCATCGAGCGGCGCGAGGTGTGGATCGGGTTCGTCGACTCACGCGGGACGGCGAGCCAGCGGGTGGTGCGGCCGCTGCGGGTCGGCGGCGGGGTCCTCGAAGGGACCGACAACGAGCGCTACCCGTTGCACCGGATCACGTCGGCGGCCCTGGTGGAGGACTGACCCCTCCCGCATTCAGTCCTCTGAATGCGGGAGGGGGTCAGAGGGCGCGAAGGCCCTGAAGCACCCGTTCCATGAAAGCGCGTGAGGAAGAGTCGCCGAGGATCAGCTCGGTCTGGTGGATCAGCACCAGCCCGGCGTCCGCCATGTCGCCCACGAGCACCTTCACCACGCCCAGCGGCAGCCGCAGATGCGCGGCGATCTCCGCGATCGACCGGGTGTCCAGGCAGAGGTCGCAGATCTGGCGGTGCTCGGGAGTCCGCACGCCGCGGTACCGGCGGCCGTCCTCACTGGTCGAAACCAGCGCCTCCAGCGCCAGGTCGTGCGCGGTGCGGGTGCGCCCGCCGGTGCGGGTGTAAGGCCGGACCCGGGAGCCCGAAGCCGGCGGCAGGTAGACCGAGGCGGGGGCGACGTCGGCGTGCGCGGGACGCGGCGGCGACTGGCGGATCGGCGAAGACATCGAAGACGGCATCGATGGAGGCGCGGGAGGCGGCTCCGGCGGCGCGGCCGGGCGCCGCGGCATGACCGTGCTGATCGAGCTCAGCTCGAAGCGGCTCGGTGAGTCGAAGGCCTCGCGTTCGGTGCCCTGGTAGAGGGAGTCCCAGCCGGACGGTTCCGGTTCGGTGAATCCGGTGATCTTCATCGGTCACCCACGGACGCCGCCCTGCAGCTGCGCCCGCAGCTCGGGGGTGATCTGCTGGCCGACCCGCTCGACGAGCAGGGTCATCTCGTAGGCCACGGTGCCGATGTCGCAGGTCGGCGCGGCCAGCACGGCGAGTGACGAGCCGTCGGCGACCGACATCAGGAAGAGGTACCCGCGTTCCATCTCGACGACGGTCTGGTTGACCCCGCCCGCGTCGAAGCAGCGCGCCGCGCCGGCGGTGAGGCTGATCAGCCCGGAGGCGACCGCGGACAGCTGTTCGGCCCGTTCCTGCGGCAATCCGTCCGACGGCGCGAGGAGAAGCCCGTCCGCGGAGACCAGCACGGCGTGCGCCGCGCCGGGAACCCGGCGCGCGAAATCCGTGATGAGCCAGCCGAACGAGCTTTGCTGCCCGGATGCCGTCACAAGTCCCTCCTCGCTGCGTCAAGACCACCTGGGCGGCGTGGTCCGGGCGTCTTACGCCGACCTGCACCGATCCCGGTGCCGCCGAGCCGGAAGACGCCTCCACCCAGCGTATTCGTCCCGTCGATCGTGTCGAGCCCGCCACCCGGCCGCCGTCGCTAACCGAACGTGAACGTCCAGCCGCTCACCGCGTCGACCCATCGCGAACCACGCATTCGTGGGTCACCCCGTGGTGGCCGGGTGCGACCAGGCGTGAATCAGTGTCCGCGCAGGTCATCGGCGTCCTGGCCACCCGATCGGGCGAGGCCGGTGCCGGATCGCGTGAAAGGGATCGCCCCGCGTTCAGTCCGGCCGGTGACGCCACTCCCCGAAGCGGGTGAAGCCTGCCGAGTTCACTCCAACGGCCGCATCCGCTCCGGGCTTTCGTACCGCTTTCTACCCCCGCGCACCCTCTTGTGTCGCGTTATCCCGCGCGCAACGCCGAATCGTGTGCGATGGCGTGCTGCACGACCGAGATCAACACCTGCTTGGCGGACTCACGCTCCCGGGCGTCACAGGCCATGATCGGCACGGACGGCGAGATCGTCAGCGCGTGCCGGACGTCCTCGATCTGGTGGTGCAGCAGCCGGTCGAAGCAGTTGATCGCCACGACGTACGGCAGCTTCCGGTTCTCGAAGAAGTCGATCGAGGGGAACGCGTCGGCGAGCCGCCGCGTGTCGACCAGCACGACGGCACCGATGGCGCCGACCGCGAGGTCGTCCCACATGAACCAGAACCGGTGCTGGCCCGGCGTACCGAACACGTACAGCACCAGGTCCGAGTCCAGCGAAATCCGGCCGAAGTCCATGGCCACGGTCGTCGTCGACTTGTTCGGGGTGGCCGAATTGTCGTCGACGCCGGTACTGGCCTCGGTCATCATGGCCTCGGTGGTCAGCGGATCGATCTCCGAAACCGCTCCGACCAGCGTGGTCTTCCCCGAGCCGAATCCGCCAGCGACCACGATCTTGGCCGACGAAGTCGGTCCGGTCACCTGCGGCGCATTCGCGTCGGAGTCAAATTCTCCGAAGCCCACTGAGCACCCTCTCCATGAACTCGATACTCGGCCGGTCACCCACGTTCTGGCTGGCGCTGTGCACCAGGACCAGACCGAGGCCGGCCACGTCTCCGATCAGCACCCGGACCACGCCGAGCGGCAGGCGCAGCAGCGCCGCGACTTCGGCGACGGACCGGGTGTCCAGGCAAAGGTCGCAGATCGACCGGTGTTCGGGGACGCGCACCCGGTCGAGCACACGTCCCTGTTCGCTGGTCGAGATCAACGCCTCGATGGCAAGGTCGTACGTCGGCTTGGTCCGTCCCCGCGTGCGGAAGTACGGCCGGACCAGGCCGGAGGATTCGACGTCGGTGGTGTACTGCTCGTCGACGTACTCGTTCTGCGCCTGCTGCGGCAGTGCCGCGGCGAGCGGGTCGGCGGCGGCCGCCGCCCGGCGCTCCTCCTCCTTGTCGAAGGAGAACTTGGCGAACTCGCCAGAGTCGTAGAGCGGACCGCTGCCACCACCGAACAGTTCCGCCCCGGGGCCGCCGAGGAGGCGTTCCCGGTAGTCCGAAACGCTGAAATCGGCGGGTCCCTGACCCGCGTTCGAATCGGTCAGCCAGCGGGAGGCCTCGTCCGGGGACACGGGGTCGTTGTCCGACCCCTGTGCCCGCCGCGATCGCCATTCGCGGTCGACCCGGTCCCGGAAGGACGTCCAGTCCTCCCGGCCGTCGTCACGTTCCGACCACCCGCCGGAGAAGTCGTCACCGAGCCGGCCATCGCCCCTCAAGCGCCCGTCGTCCACGGCATTCTCCTCGGTTCCCGGTCGCTCAGCGGCGGACCGACGCGCCCTGCAGCTGCGCGCGCATCTCCGGTGTCAGCTGTTGCCCCACCCGTTCCACCAGCAGGGTCATCTCGTAGACGACCAGGCCGATGTCGCTCTCCGGCGAGCCGAGGACCGCCAGGCAGGACCCGTCGGACACCGACATCAAGAAGAGGAAGCCGTTGGCCATCTCGACCACCGTCTGCGCGACCGTGCCGCCTTCGAACACCTTCGCCGCACCGCGGGCGAGGCTCGTGAGCCCCGACGCGACGGCGGCCAGCTGATCGGCCCTGTCCTTGGGAAGTCCCTTCGAGGAGGCCAGCAGCAAACCGTCCGCCGACACCACCACGGCATGCGCCGCGCCCGGGACCCGGTGCACGAAATCCGTGATCAGCCAGGCAAAGCTGCTCGTGTGTCCTTTACCCTGCGCCTGGCCGCCAGGCTGCGCCGGACCACCCGGCTGCATCGCACCCGCCCGTGTCACTGTCACTCCTTACTGCTGTCATCGGCAGAGGTATCCCTGCCGGTCACCGGAACGCCGTTGTCATCCAGCGCATCGAGCGGGCGTTCCTTCAACGCGTGCCGTCCCGACGTGTAGCCCTTCTGGAAGCTTGCCATCCGACTCCGCGCCGCCGTCGCCGAGCGGGCGATCGCGCCCGTTCCCGGCATTCCGGAGGTCTTGTCGGCGAACGAGTCTTCCTTCTTCGGCTCGTTCCCGCCGATCGAGCCGGGGACGAGGTACTGGTTCGGCACCCGTTTGGGCAGGCCCGCCGGGGTGATCTCGTCGTTCCGGTCTTCGTACAGGACCTGCGCCGCCTGCCAGCCGTCGTCCGACGCGCTGCGCCAGCCATTGTCCTGGAGCACCGTCTCCGGCGGAACACTCCGCGGTGTCCGAGTGGGCAATGCCTCTTCGGAAGCGGATTCCGCCGCTTCGGCGCCACTGTCCGGAGTCCGCGCGGGCAGCTCGGACTCGACCGGCTCGGTGTAGGTGGTCGGGCTGTCGCCCCCGGCCTCGTCGCCTTCGCTGAACCAGCGCGAGAGCACCGACTGGTAGATCGGCAGCCGCCGGGTGGGCACGTCGTCGTCGAGCGCCGACTTGCCCGCTTCCGAAGACTCGGCGGTCTCCTCGGGCTTGTTCCGCGGCTCGACCGGGGTGTACTTCGGCTCCCGCTTCGGCAGCACCAGCGACGCGAACTGCGTCTCGGTGCCACTGGAGGCGCCGTCGCCGTTGGCGGGCGAGATGTCTTCGGCCGTCGGCCACGCCGGGGCCTCCTCGGCGGGCGTCGCCGGGCTGAGGAACGGCCCGGCCGCGTTCTTGCCCGCGACCAGGTCGTCGAGGCTGATCGGCTGGTCGAGCGGGACGAGCCCGCCCTGCTGCGCGACCGGTTGCGAAGCCGGGGGCTTCGACGGCGGCGGCGGGGTCATCTCCAGGCCGCGGTCGGAGGCGGGGATGTTCGGCAGCGAGGTCGACATCTCGGACACCGACGGCATCGAGGGGATCGACGTCTCCGAACGGTTCGCCGGCGGCGGGGTGTTGCGCACGCCGCCGGGCCGCATCTGCGTGAGCAGCTCGGCGGGCACGACGACCCGCGCGATCACGCCGCCCTCGATGTCCTCGTTCTCCCGCAGCCGGACCTCGATGCCGTGGCGGCGTGCCAGGCGCGCGACCACGTACAGGCCCATCCGCCGGGTCACCGAGACGTCCAGGTCCGGCGGGTCGGCGAGCCGCTGGTTGACCTCGGCGAGCCGCTCCTCGGTCATGCCGACACCGTGGTCGGTGACCTGGATGGCGAGCGCCTTCTTGCGGGTGATCACCGCGCGGACGGTCACCTTCGTCTCCGGCTCGGAGAAGTAGGTGGCGTTGTCGAGCAGTTCCGCGAGGACGTGCACGAGGTCGTGGATCGTCAGACCCTGGACGGCGACCTCGGGGACGATCCCGATCTCGATCCGGGCGTACTGCTCGATCTCCGAGACCGCGGCGCCGATGACGTCGGCGGCGGGCACCGGCTTGGGCACCGACTTCGCGAGACCGGCGCCCGAGAGCACCAGGAGGCTTTCACCGTTGCGGCGCAGCCGGGTGGCGAGGTGGTCGAGCTCGAACAGGCTGGCCAAGTGGTCCGGGTCCTGCTCGTCGGCCTCGAGCCGGTCGATGACGCCGAGCTGGCGTTCCACCAGCCGCTGCGACCGGCGGGACAGGTTCACGAAGATGCCGTTGACGTTCTCGCGCAGGAGGGCCTGTTCGGCGGCCATCTTGACGGCCTGTTCGTGGACGACGTCGAACGACCGCGCCACTTCACCGATCTCGTCACGCGAAGTGACGGGCACCGGCTCGACCGACCGCTTCGAGGCGTTGACCGGGTCCGGGTCGTCCAGGATCGCTTGCACGGTTTCCGGCAGCCGTGTGTAGGCGACGTCGAGCGCCGTCTTCCGCAGCACCCGCAGCGGGCGCAGCATCAGGCGAGCGATGACGAGCATCAGGAACAGCGCCGCGAGCAGGGCCAGCAGCACGATCGCGCCGCCGATCCAGGCCGAGTTGATCGCGTCGGTGGCCAGGCCGTCGGCCTGCGCCCGAAGCTGGCCGAGCAGATTGGTCTCGACCGCGCGCAGCTTGTCCAGCGCGACGCGGCTGTCGTTGCCGAGGGCGACGTTGTCGATCGCCGGCGGCTCGTTCTGCTGGTGCAGCGAGAACGCCATCGTGGTGATCCGGCGGCGGTCGTCGACCTCGGGGCCGGAGAAGGTGTCCGAGTAGAGCTGCCGCTGTTCGGGGCTGGCGTTGGCGACGAAGGCCGCCGTCGAGGCGTCGCCGCTCGCGACCGCCGAGCGGGCCTGGTCGAACAGGTCGCCGGGGAAGCCGGAGCGGAAGGAGGCGATCAGCAGCGCCGCGTCACCGCGGGCGATGAACTCCTTGCTCTCACTGATGGCCTGCACGGTGACGCCGAGCCGGAGGACGTCGCGGTTGGCCACCGCGGTTGTCACCTCGCGGCCGAGCTGGACCAGCGAGTCGAGGATGCCGGAGTAGGCGATGAGGACCGGGGTGTCGCCCAGCAGCGAGGTGTTCATCGCGCCGCGCAGCGGGCGCAGGGCGTCGAGCCGCTGCAGACCACGCGAGTAGCGGTCCCTCGTGTCCTGGTCGTCCGGGTTGATCTGGTTCGCCGAAGCGCGCAGGTCGTCGACGGCGCGGTCGACCTTGGCGATCTGCGCGTCGAGACCGTTCTGGCGCGACGGGTCGCCGGAGGCGATCTTGGCGACGGCGAGCGCGCGTTCGCTCTGCAGCTCGTGCACCACGAGCGTGATCTTGTCGGCGAACGCGACCTGGTCGGCGGTGTCCTGGAACCGCGCCGCCTCGTTGCTGTCGTCGATCACACGCAGCGTGCCGAGCGCGAGCGCCGTCAGCGTCGGAATGATCAGGATGGCCGCGAGCTTCGATCGCAGACGCCAGTTACGCAGGCCCAGGAACGACCCGGCCTTCCCGCCAGGACCGTCTCCGGTATCCCGCGCAGGGGCCCCTCCCACCCCCGCGGTGTCTTCGTTCGGCACCGCCGCACCACCATCATCTTCATCCGGGCCGGGAAAGCCCATTTTGGACATGCCGTTCTCGAGCTGGCCGTACTGCTGCTGTCTGGGTCGGTTGTCGGAGACCACTATCCGCACGCTCCCGTCATCCGGGAGGGACGCGCACGGCGTGAGTATCCACTCATCCGAATGAGGAAGTCGTCTTCGACGCGATCTCTCAAGTGCACTTGACCGAAACCCTGCTCGGTACCATTGGTCTGTTCGGCCTAACCCGCCAGTGCGCGGGCGCGCACCAGTGAAGCACGGACGTGTTCACCGTGTTTGACACAGAGTGCCTTGCACCTCGGGAAAGGTCCAGAGCGTTCGGCCATCCAAGGCACTCTCTTTCACTACATCAGTGGTCCACACCTCACTACCGGTGCATGAGGGTAGCGAACGGGCGGCCCAGATGTAACCCTTCGGTCAAGACCTACGAGTAAGCCCCGGACGGCTCTTGACCCGTCGGCGCTCAGTTGTCAACAAGTCCCCGGCGCGAACACGCCCAGTTGTGTTCACTTCTGACAAACAACCTGTTCGGGTGATCGTTACCACTTGGGATCATGGGATGACCACCCATTGTGAGCACAGTGTGTGTTCTCTACAGTGGGCCCTGACTTGAGACAAAGAGTCACTTCCGAATTCCACATCAGGCCACGTCATCACGTGTCCCTCCCCTTGATCAGGAGCACCACTTTGCTTGGCTCTGCAAGCTCGAAGAAGGCCTTGAGCGCCAGCCTGGGCCGTCGTGGAGCCCTCGCATTCGCGATGGCGGCCGCGGTTTCGGTATCGGTCAGCGGCTGCGGGCTCCTCGGCGGCGAGGATTCGTCCTCCTCCGGCGGCTCGGGGAACCTCGAGAAGTCGAAGATCAAGGTCGCCGTGATGTCGACCATCGACCTTGCCCCGCTCCGCCTCGCCCAGGACGGCGGCTACTTCAAGAACGAAGGCCTCGAAGTCGAGGCCATCGAAGCCGCGACCGGTCAGGTCTCGCTGACCAAGCTGATCGGCGGCGAGGTCGACATCGCGTACGCGAGCTACACGCCCTTCTTCATCGCGATGAGCAAGAACACCGCCGACATCAAGCTGGTCGCGGACGCCTCCTCCGCGGGCCCGAAGAGCACGATGCTGGTCACGCTGCCGACGTCCACGGTGAAGAGCGTCAGCGACCTGGCGGGCAAGAAGATCGGCATCACCGCGCCGAACACCGTGTCGGACACGCTGTCCAAATCGGTCATGAAGGACCACGGCGTCGACGCCAGCAAGGTCCAGTGGGTGCCGATCCCGCTGCCGAACGTCGGGACCGCGCTCAAGAACGGCGACATCGACGCCGGCTTCCTGACCGAGCCCTTCATCACCCAGACCGCGAAGCAGGCGGGCACCGTCCCGGTCGTGGACACCGCCACCGGCGCCACCCAGGACTTCCCCACCGCGGGCTACGGCTCGCTCGGCAAGTTCGTCTCGGAGAACCCGAAGACCGTTGCCGCCTTCCAGCGCGCCATGCAGAAGGCCACCCGGGACGCGGCGGACCGCTCCAAGATCGAGCCGCTGCTGGTCAAGTACGCCAAGATCGACCAGGACACCGCCGCGCTGACCACGCTGCTGACGTTCCAGTCCACCCTGGACCCGCGCCGTATCCAGCGCGTTCCGGACCTGCTCCTGCAGATGGGCGCGATCCAGAGCAAGATCGACGTCGGCCCGATGATCGCGGCCCAGGCCACGAGTTGATGACTCGCGGTCACCTCGAATTGCCCATCCACGCGGAATTCGATCACTGAAAGTAATGTTGTCCAAGCGGGTGATCAGGTGATCGGGCGAATGGCCTAAAATGATCACCCGCTCACGACACCCATTGTGAGCAGGTGGGCAAATCTCTAAGGTGACCGCGTGCCTGGCGAAATGAAGCCACGACACGGATGAAAAAACCCAACGGTGATTCATTGTTTCCGAGGAGCTGGCTTTGTTTCGAAACGCCATGAGCAGGAGCGGTGCACGTAGAGGACGGGGTGCCGTCGGCGTCGCCCTGAGCGCGCTCATGCTGGCCACGTTGGGCGCCTGTGGCGCACTCGGCGGCGAGGACACGTCGAAGGCGTCGGGCGGCGAAGGCGGACTGGAGAAGCCGAAGATCAAGGTGGCCCTGCTGCCCGTCGTCGACCTCGCGCCGCTGCGGCTGGCGCAGGAAGGCGGCTACTTCAAGGCCGAAGGTCTCGAGGTCGAAGCGGTCGACGCCCCGAGTGGCCAGCAGGCGATGACCAAGATGATCGGTGGCGAGGTCGACATCGCCTTCTCCACCTACATGCCGTTCTTCGTCGCGAAGAGCAAGGGCGCGGCCGACATCCGGCTCGTCGCCGACTCGGTTTCGGCCAGCCCCAAGAGCAACGCGGTCGTCACCGTGCCGACCTCCTCGGTCAAGACGATCAACGACCTCGCGGGCAAGAAGATCGCGATCACCGACAAGAACACCGCCTCCCACCTGCTCACCGTCTCGGTGATGAAGGACCACGGCGTGGACACCAGCAAGGTCCAGTGGGTGCCCATGGCCCTGCCGAACATCGCCGCGGCGCTCTCGTCGGGCCAGGTCGACGCGGGCTACCTGCCCGAGCCGTTCCTGACCCAGGCCTCGAAGGTCGTCGGCGCGACCCCGGTCGTCGACATCTCGACCGGTGCCACCCAGGACTTCCCCCTGGCGGGCTTCGGCGCGCTCGGCTCCTTCGTGGACAAGAACCCCAAGACGCTGGCCGCGTTCCAGCGTGCACTGGGCAAGGCCGTGCGCGACTCGGCCGACCGCTCCAAGATCGAACCCCTGATCGTCAAGTACGCCAAGGTCGACGCGGAAACCGCCTCACTGCTCACGCTGCCGACGTTCGGGTCCACACTGGACGCCCGTCGCTTGCAGCGAGTGCCGGATCTGCTGCTGCAGACCGGAGTGATCACGGCCAAGCTCGACGCCGCTCCGATGCTCGCCCCTCAAGCTGGATAAAGGTCAAGGTGCCACGACTTCTCCGTGCCCTGGCCGGTCTGGCCGGTTTCTTCCTCGTCTGGGAAGTGATCGTCCAGGCCGGCCTGGTCCGTAAAGAGTTCCTCCCCCCGCCGTCCGTCGTCCTGGTGACGATCTTCGAACAGTTCGGCGAGACCCAGTTCGTCCGGGACCTGATCGCCACGTTCCTCGCGTGGGCGATCGCCCTGCTGATCGCGGTCGCCATCGCCGTGCCCGCCGGCCTGCTGCTGGGCAGCATCCCCGGCCTGCGCACCGCGACCGCGGTCGTCATCGAGTTCCTGCGGCCGATCCCCGCCGTCGCGCTGATCCCGCTGGTGCTCCTGCTGATCGGCGGTGGCCCCGAAGCGAAGATCACGCTGGCCGTGTACGCGTCGTTGTGGCCCATCATGTTCAACACGATCTACGCGCTCGGCGAGATCGACCCCGTGCTGCAGGAGACCGCGAAAGCCTGCGGGACCAGCAAGTTCCGGACGTTGACGTCGGTGGCGCTGCCGCATACCGCGCCGTTCGTGTTCACCGGGGTGCGGCTGTCGGCCAACATCGCGCTGATCGCCGTGGTCAGTACCGAATTCCTCGCCGGCGCCAAACTCGGCATCGGCAACTTCATCATGCAGGCCAGCACCGGCTCCACCAGGTTCGACCTCGTGCTCGCCGGCACCGTGGTGGTCGGCGCGCTCGGCTTCCTCATCAACGGCGGGCTCGAGATGATCGGCAGGCGGGCGTTCCGCTGGAGCACGGTCGACCGGGAGGCGGTCTCGTGACGACCCTCACGCTGACCAGCCGCGTCGGCAGGCGCGTGGGCCGGGGTATCGGCATCCTGGTCCGCAACTGGCTGCTCTTCTTCGCGCTGCTGGGGATCTGGGAGCTCGCGACCCGGCTCGCGGAAAGCCCGTTCTTCCCGCCGCCGACCGAGATCCTGTCCGCATCGGTGAAACTCTGGTTCACCGGCCCGGCCTCACAGCTGTTCCTGACCGACACCGTGTTCGACAACGTCCTGCCGAGCCTCGGCCGGACGCTCGGCGGCTGGCTGCTGGCCGGCGCCCTCGGTGTCGCGCTGGGTGTCCTCTTGGGACGGTCGAAGACCGGGATGGACTACGTCGGACCGCTTTTCGCGTTCTTTCGCTCGGTGCCGCCGCCCGCGCTGATCCCGGTGTTCATCGTCCTTTTCGGACTCGGGCCGGGGATGCAGACCGGCTCGATCATCTTCGGCGCGATCTGGCCGGTGCTGCTCAACACCGTGGACGGCGTCCGCTCGGTGGACCAGGTGAAGATCGACACCGCGAAATCGTTCCGGACGCCCAGGTCGTACTGGGTCCGCTCGATCGTGCTGCCCGCCGCCGGGCCGAAGATCTTCGCTGGCCTGCGGCTGAGCCTCTCCATCTCCTTGCTGCTGATGGTGATCTCGGAGCTGGTCGGCTCCTACAACGGCATCGGCCGGTCCCTGATGGACGCCCAGCAGGCGTTCGACTTCCCGCTCATGTGGTCGTGGCTGGTCCTGCTCGGGCTCCTCGGCTTCGGGTTCAACGCGGCGTTCCTCGCGGTGGAGCAGAGAGTGCTTCGCTGGCAGCCCACCCGCAACGGCCGTCTCTAGTTTTCGAAGGGTCAGCAAGATGTCAACCATGCTCGAAGTCTCCGGGCTGAACCACCGGTACGGCGCGGGAGAAAAGGCGCACGTCGCGGTCAACGACCTGTCGTTCACCGTCGAAGCGGGACAGCTCGCGAGCATCGTCGGCCCGTCGGGCTGCGGCAAGTCCACGCTCCTGCGCTGCATCGCCGGGCTGATCAAGCCGACGTCCGGCCGCGTCAGCCTGCACGGTGACGACGTCTCCGGCGTGCCGGAGGATCTCGCCGTGGTGTTCCAGGACTACAGCCGCTCGCTGTTCCCCTGGCTCTCGGTCGAGAAGAACGTCGAGTTCCCCTTGCGGTGGCGTAACTTGAGCCGCTCGGAGCGCCGCACGCGGGCTCAGGAGGCGCTGGAGTCGGTCGGCCTGTCCGGGGTCGGTTCGAAGTTCCCGTGGCAGCTCTCGGGCGGTATGCAGCAGCGCGTGTCGATCGCGCGGGCGCTGGCCAGCCGTCCGGCCCTGCTGCTGATGGACGAGCCGTTCGCGTCGGTCGACGCGCAGACGCGGTTCGAGCTCGAAGACCTGACGCGGCGCGTGCAGCGTGAGAACGGCAGCACGGTCCTCGTCGTCACGCACGACATCGACGAGAGCGTCTACCTGTCGGACCGGGTGCTGGTGCTGTCGAAGTCGCCCGCGAAGATCGTCGCGGACCTGCCGGTCGGGCTGCCCGCGGAGCGGGACCAGATCACCACGCGCGAGTCGGCGGAGTTCGTGACGCTGCGCGGCGAGGTGGCGCGGCTGCTGCACGGCGGTGCTCCGGAGGCCGTCACCGCCGCTTCGGACGCGGCCGAGTACGAGCTGGCGCAGCAGGAGGCCGCTGCCGACGCCGAGGCCGCCGAGTCCGAGGTGCGCGCCAAGAGCTGAAAGTACGTGAAGGCCCCCTTCATTGCGCTAGGCGCAGTGAAGGGGGCCTTCACGTACTTCATGGAGTGGCCCCGGCGGCCTCTCTCAGTACAGCGTGCGCGGGTTCGCGTCGATGCGGACGTGCACCAGATGCGGCCGCTCGTCGGGCAGCGCGGCCTCCAGCGTCGGCTTGAGGTCCTCGGCCTTCTCTACGACCGACGTCCGCAGCCCCAGGCTCGTCGCCAGCGCGGGGAAATCGATGCCGCCGAGGTCGACGCCCGGCACCTTCTCGCCGCCCGCCGCCTCGCCGAGGATGCGCACGGCGGCGTACTGCGAATTGTCGAAGATCACGAACGTCACCGGCAGGTTGTGCTGCGCCGCCGTCCACAGTGCCTGGACGCAGTACATGCTCGACCCGTCGCCGAGGATCGCGACGACCTTGCGGTCCGGCCGGGCCAGCGCGGCACCGACGGCGGCCGGGAGGCCGTAGCCCAGCGTGCCGCTGGCGACGGTGAGGAAGCCGGTGTCGGTCGACTTGATCGGCAGGTGGTCGTGCAGTTCGTTGCGGTGGCTCGGCGTCTCTTCGACGACGATCGCGTCGTCCGGCAGCACCTCCGAGATCACGGAGTAGGCGAAGGCCGGGGTGATCGGCGTGACCGCGGCGGGCTTTTCCAGCCTGGTGCGGGGTTTCGGCGCCTCACGCGGCGCGGCGCGGTCCAGCAGCGCGCGGATCGCGAGCTTCGGCGTCGCGCGGATACCGGTGCCTTCCGCCGCCCTGGCGAGGATCTGCTCGTCGTCGCTGACCAGGAACAGCGGCGGCAGCGCGGTTTCCGACTCGCCCCGGTACACGTGGTAGGTGAACGCCGGTGCGCCGATGACGACCACGAGATCGTGCTCGGTCAGCGCGCTCGCGAGCGCTTTCCGTTCCGGCTGCAGGAATCCGAAGAACTGCGGGTGGTCCTCGGGGAAGGAGCAGCGCGCCCCCATCGGCGGCGCCCAGACCCCGGCGCCGACCTTCTCGGCCAGCTCGACGACGTCGGGCACGGCGCCCTCGCCGTCGATCCCGGGGCCGACCACGATCGCCGGGCGTTCGGCGGCGTCCAAGGCGGACACCAGTTCGTCCAAAGCGGACGGATCGGGCGCGAAACCCCGGATCTGCGGCCGCGAGATGATCGGCTTCGTGGTCTCGACGTCCCAGTCGTCCACCGGCACCGAGACGAACACCGGACCCATGGGTGCCTGCGTCGCGATGTGGTACGCCCGCGCCAGCGCCGCCGGGACGTCCTCGGCCCTGGCGGGCTCGCAGCTCCACTTCACGTACGGCTTGGGGAAGTTCGCCGCCTCGACGGCCCCGAGGAACGGATCGTCCGGCAGCAGCGACCTGGTCTGCTGACCGGCCAGGATGATCAGCGGGGCGTTGTTGCGGTACGCGGTGAAGATATGCCCGAGCGCGTGGCCGACCCCGCCGGCGGAGTGCAGGTTCACCAGCGCCGCGCGCCTGCTCGCGCGCGCGTACCCGTCGGCCATCGCGACGACGGACGCCTCGTGGAGCGCGAGCACGTAGGTGAAGTCGTCGGGCCATTCCGTCAGGAAGGCGATCTCGGTCGTGCCGGGATTGCCGAAAACGGTGGTCAGGCCCAGATCGCGCAGCAGTTCCCTGGTCGCGTCACGTACGGTGCGGGTAGCCATGGCCACACGCTATCTGGTCGCCCCCGGATAGTTGAAGATGCAACCTCGGATCACCGTATGTGGTCTGGACCTGACCCCCCGCGTACGTCCCACGCCCCGCATTTCGTCCTCTGAATGCGGTACTTGCACGCGCGGCCTACTCCTTGACCAGCGCCGCCCACTCGCGAACGGCGGCGACGTCCACAGTGTCCATGCCGGACTCCCAGCCGCCCGGCCGGACCGCGCTGCCGACGTGGAAAGCGCCGACCCCGCCCGCTCGCAACAGGTGCACCTGCTGCGCCCGGAGGCCGCCGCCGACCAGCAGCCGGGGCCCGTCCTCACGCCGGGCGAGCCGCTGCAGCACCGAAAGCCCGTGCGCGACGCCGTGCGGATGCCCGGCCGCGAGCACCGTGTCGCAGCCGAGGGCGATCAGCTGGTCGTAGGCGCGCAACGGGTCCCGCGCGCGGTCGATGGCGCGATGGAACGTCCACGGCAGCCCGTCGAGCTCCTTGACCAGTGTCTCGCAGGCTTCGACGTCGATTTCGCTTTCCAGGTCCAGGAAACCGAAGACGAACTCCCGCGCACCGGCGTCGATCAGGCGCGCGGCGTCCGCACGCAGTCCGTCGAGGTCGCCGGCGGCGAAGGACATGTTGTCGCGCAGCATGACCCGCACCGGGAGATCGGTGGCGCCGAGCACGTCGCGCAGCGTCTCGACCGACGGAGTGAGACCGTCGCTGGCCATGTCGCTGACCAGTTCGAGGCGATCGGCCCCGCCCTCCTGCGCGCGCTCCGCGTCCACCGCGGTCAGCGCGATCACTTCCAGCAGGCCGGTTTTCGAACTCATGGACCTTCCAATTCGCTTATGCCGAGGGGTTGTCGTCACCCCTGGCGTGGCGACCGCGCCGGAATCCGCCTTGCAGGCTGGTCATCCGTTCGCGGACCGCTTCGGGGGAAAGTGAGAGTATCGGCCTCTCCCCTCGCGGCTTCTCCGGCCTGTCGTCCTGCGACCGGGCCTCGGGAACGACGGCGGGCAGCACCGGCCAGGTCTCCTCCGCCCCGTCCTCCTGTTCCAGTTCGGCGGGCGTCGGCCACGCCGGTTCCGGTTCCTTTTCCTTCGGTTCCACCGGCTTCAGCGTCGGCTCGGTCGGCTCGTCCGGATCCGGCTCGGATTCCTCGGGCACGGTGTTCTTGACCGGCTCGAACGAAGGCAAGGAAGGCGGGCCGGGCTCCGCTGGCGAAGGCCCTTCGCGCGGGCCTCCGTGGTCGAACCACTGCGAAAGCACGCTCTGGTACTTGGGCATCCGCTCGGTCGGCGCGTCCAGCTCCAGATGGTCGACGGCGTCGTCGTCCGAAGACGGCCATTCCGGCTGGGTCTCGCGCTCGACGACGGGGGCGCGCCGCAGCGGGCCGGGATCCAGCACCGGCGCGAACCGCGACTCCTCGGCGTTCTCTTCCGGCTCGGGCAGCGGCGGGACTTCCAGCGGCGGCTCGGGTTCCGGCTCCGGGGCGACGACGGTGACGGGCACGGGTTCCGGTAGCGGCGCGGGCCGGGGCGCTTCGACGATGAGCTCGGCGGGGACGACGACCTCCGCGGTGATCCCGCCGCCGTCGGCGGACCGGAGCCGGACGTCGATGTGGTGCCGGATCGCCAGCGTCGCGACCACGAACAGCCCCATCCGCCGGGAGACCTCGACGTCGACGTCCGGCGGGTTCGCCAGCCGCGCGTTGGTCCGGTCGATCTCGGCCTGCGGCATCCCGGCGCCGTGGTCGGTGATCTCGATCTGCCATTCCCCGCGGCCGGTCTCGTGCCCCTCGACCTGCACCATCGTGCTCTGGTCCGAATAGCGGGTGGCGTTCTCCAGCAGCTCCGAGACCACGTGTACGAGGTCGTTGACGGCCTCGCCGCGCACCGCGATCCGCGGCGCCGGGCCGAGCTCGATCCGCTGGTAGTGCTCGACCTCCGAGAGCGCGGCGCCGATGATCTCGTCGGCGACGACGGCGCCGCCGTCCTCACGGACGACGTCGGTTCCGGACAGCACCAGCAGGTTCTCGCTGTTGCGGCGCATCCGGGTCGCGAGATGGTCGAGTTCGAAGAGCCCGGCGAGCGTGTCGGGATCCTGTTCGTCGGCCTCCATGCGGTCCAGCACGGACAGCTGCCGTTCGACCAGGTCCTGGCTCCGCTGCGACAGGTTCACGAACATCGCGTTGATGTTCTCCCGCAGCATCGCCTGTTCCCCGGCGAGCCGGACGGCCTCGCCGTGCACCGCGTCGAACGCGCGCGCCACCTGGCCGAGTTCCTCACGGCTGAACACCGGGACCGGGGCGACGGCCAAGCGCCGACGCAGGTTTTCGGGCTGCGGCTCGGGATCGCTCAGCAGTCCTTCGACGGCCGCCGGCAGCTGGTGTTCGGCGACGTGGAGCGCGCTGCGGCGCAGGATCCTCAGCGGCCGCAACAGCGAACGCGCGATGATCACCGAGAGCACCCCGGCGACGACCAGCACGCCGAGCACGATCCCGCCGTCCCAGATCGCGGACGTCCTCGCCCGTGCCGCGAGGGCGTCGGTGCGTTCCTGAAGCTGGACGAGCAGCGCCTGCTGCACCTGGTGGGCCAGGTTCACCGTGTACGTGGCCGAGGTGTCCCACTGGTTCGGGTCCAGCCCGCCGAGTCCCTGATCGTTCTCCGCGCGGATTAGCGCCGATTCGACCATGTCGTTGCCGATGTCGACGATCAGGCCGATGACCGTGTCGTCGTACATCCGCTGCTGCTCGGGGGTCGCGAACGTGCGGTAGTCGTTGCGGGCGGCGGCGAGTTCGGCCTCCGCGCCGAGCAGCGCGCGGGTCCGGTCCCGGTTGAGACCGCCCTCCGCGAGCGCGGCCGCCATGATCGCGCGTTTGACCGACATCTGGTCCTTGACCCGCGCGAGCGCGTTGCCCGCGAGGCGGAGCTTCCCCAGATCCGGGTCGGAGACGTCGGCGGCGGTGGAATCGCTGATGTCGAGCAGGCCGGAGATCAGGTCGCTGTAGGAACGCAGCACCGCGTCGGCGGGAAAAGCGGAGTGTTCCGCGGAAAACCGGAGCCCGGTCAGCACGCGCAGCCGGTCGCTGGTCTGCTGCAGGCTGGTCGCGGTGTTGCCGCCGAGCCTGCTCTTGCTCTCGCCGAGCGTGCGGTCGAAGGTGCCGATGGCCTCGTCGACGCGCTTGCGCTGCTCGGTCAGTTCGGAAAGGTCGCCCTTGCGGTCGCCGGCGACGAACCGGACGGTGAGGTCCCGTTCGCGCTGGAGCTGGTGCACGGCTTCGGCGACGGTGCTGTCGACGCGGCCGCGGGTGGCGAATTCGGCCAGCTGCCGCGCGTCCCGAAGATCGGAGTTGACCCGGAGCCCGACGAGGGCGACCACCGCGAGCGCGGGAATCAGGAGTACCACGAAGAGTTTGGTACGCAGGTGCCAGTTCCGCAGCCGCCAGCGTCCGCCGACACGAGGATGCCGTTCCGCCGCGTCGCCCCCACGGGGACGCTTGTCGCGACGGGCCACCTGGTTTCCTTTTCCCACCACGGGACCCTTTCCCATGGCTGACATCGGGGACGAGAGCCCGAACCTACTGTAGAGTAACAAGGTTCGAGAACGATCGAAAGCCGCGCCGTCGGGCGCCTCCCGCAGGCGATCGTATGGGGCGCGGACCATACGATCCAGCAGGAGGAGCACATTCTCTCGGTAGGTGAGCGGTGACGAAGATGCGCGTCTTGGCGATTCCGCTGGTAGCGGCGCTGCTGGCGACCGCCGGTTGCGGAGTGTTTTCCGGTGGTGACGCAAGTACCGACGCGCCACTCGAACGGACGGAACTGCGCATCGGCGTCGGGAGCCCCATCGACACCGCGCCGTTGCGGGTCGCCGTCGCAGAGGGGAAGTTCACCGCGGCCGGCCTGTCCGTGACCCTCGTCGAAGTTCCCGCCGACCAAGCGATCGGCAAGCTCTCCGCGGGCGAGGTCGACCTGGCGTTCGCCAGCGACGTGTCGATCTTCCGCGCCGCCGCGGCCGGGACGGCGCTCCAGCTGCAGGGCGAGGCGTACACCGCCGGCCGCAACACCATGGCGCTCGTCACACTTCCCGGCTCCGACTACACCGAGCCCACCCTCAAGAAGTCACCGAAGATCGCGGTGAACATGCTCGACGACGTCGGCGTGCTGGCGGCGCGATCGGTACTGGCGACCGCGGGCGTCGACGCGACCCGCATCCAGTTCAAACAGCACCCGTTCGACCGGATGCCCCAGGCGTTGCAGGCGGGCGAGGCCGACGCCGCGTGGATGGTCGAGCCGTACATCACCAGGGCCGAGAAGGAGCTCGGGGCGAGCATCCTCGCCGACGGCGCCCGCGGCGCGACGCTGGACTTCCCCATGTCGTCCTACGTTTCGACGGGAGCCTTCGGGCAGGCCAACGCCCGCACGCTCGCGGTCTTCCGCAAGGTGCTCGGCGAAGCGCAGGTGCGGGCGGCCGATCCCGCCGTGGTCCGCGACGCGCTGCCGTCGTTCTCCGACATCGACCGGACGACGGCCTCGCTGATCTCGCTCGGGACGTACCCGGTGTCCCTCAACGGCATCCGGCTGCAACGCGTGGCCGACCTGATGCACAACTCCGGCATGCTCGGCGCGCGGCTCGACGTGCAGTCGATGGTGGCGCGGCCCTAGATGTTCTCCCCGGTCGGCCTCAGGCACACGGTGCGCTCGGGCGGTCCGGTGTAGTGCAGGGCGGTGTCGTCCGACGAACAGGTGTACTCCGTCGAGCCCCGCATCACCGTCGCGCGCGCCTCCGCGCTGATGTCACTGCAGCGGACCTTCGCGATCCGCGTCTCGTGCACGACGTCGCGCAGGCAGTCCCCGCTTTCGACGTTCAGCGCGAGACAGAGCGTCTTTTCCGCCCTCTTGCTCGACGAACCCCCGTACAGCTCGAACTGGATGTAGTCGGCGCTACGGCAGTCCGACGAGCCCGTCCGCACCTCGTCGACCCGGAAGGTCGCGCGATCCGACGAGCAGCTGGCCGTCGTGTAGCTCTGGTTGCCGCCCGCCTCGTCGGTCAGATACAGGCATTTGCCCGCCTCGACCTTGGTGAACCGGCTCGACTGCGAGATCCCGAAGGCGAACAGGCTCCCCAGGCCCAGCGCGGCGACGACGCCCAGCACGATCGAGGCCTTGGCCAGCACGCTCAGCGGCGGCGGCTTGGGGAACGGTGTCGGCGGTACCGCCTCCGGCATCGACGGCAGCGGCGCGGGCGCGTTATACGGGTCGTACTCGGGCATCCCGCCGGTCGGTGTAGTCGTCAAGGTCCCCTCCAGTCACCTTCCGCACATCCTTCCACCAGCGGTGCCGCGGCGGGAGCCGGTGTGGCCGGAACGTATAAAGGAGGATGTGACCGATGGCCCGCTGATCGTCCAATCCGACAAGACCGTGCTCCTCGAGGTCGACAACAGCCAGGCCGACGACGCGCGGATCGCCATCGCGCCGTTCGCCGAACTGGAACGCGCGCCCGAGCACGTCCACACCTACCGGATCACGCCACTGGCGTTGTGGAACGCCCGCGCGGCGGGCCACGATGCCGAACAGGTCGTCGACGCGTTGACGACCTACTCGCGCTTCCCCGTCCCCCAGCCCTTGCTCATCGACATCGTGGACACGATGGGCCGGTTCGGGCGGCTGCAGATCGCGAACCACCCGGCGCACGGCCTGGTGATGTCGACCATCGACCGCGCGGTGCTGGAGGAGATCCTCCGGCACAAGAAGATCAGCCCGATGCTGGGCGCGCGCATCGACGAGGACACCGTCATCGTGCACCCGTCCGAACGCGGGCGGCTCAAGCAAGCGCTGCTGAAGGTCGGCTGGCCCGCGGAGGACCTCGCCGGTTACGTCGACGGCGAGGCGCACCCGATCGACCTCGCCGAGGTCGGCTGGGAGCTGCGCGACTACCAGCGCAAGGCCGCCGAGGCGTTCTGGGCGGGCGGATCCGGCGTCGTGGTGCTGCCGTGCGGCGCGGGCAAGACGCTGGTCGGCGCCGCGGCCATGGCGCACGCGAAGGCGACCACGCTGATCCTGGTGACGAACACCGTCGCCGGACGGCAGTGGAAGCGGGAGCTGGTCGCGCGGACCTCGCTCACCGAGGAGGAGATCGGCGAGTACTCCGGGGAGAAGAAGGAGATCCGGCCGGTCACCATCGCCACGTACCAGGTGGTCACGCGCAAGACCAAGGGCGAGTACAAGCATCTGGACCTGTTCGATTCGCGGGACTGGGGCCTGGTCGTCTACGACGAGGTCCACCTGCTGCCCGCGCCGGTGTTCCGGATGACCGCGGACCTGCAGTCGCGGCGGCGGCTCGGGCTGACCGCGACTTTGGTGCGCGAGGACGGGCGCGAGGGCGACGTGTTCTCGCTGATCGGCCCGAAGCGATACGACGTCCCGTGGCGCGACATCGAGGCGCAGGGCTGGATCGCGCCGGCGGAATGCACCGAGGTCCGGGTGACGCTGACCGACGCCGAGAGGCTCGCGTACGCGACCGCAGAGGCCGAGGAGCGGTACAAGCTGGCGGCGACCGCGGACACCAAGACCAAGGTGATCAAATCGCTGGTCGACCGGCATCCCGGCGAGCCGACGCTGGTCATCGGGGCCTATCTCGACCAGCTGGAGATGATCGGCGACGAACTCGACGCCCCGGTGATCCAGGGCGCGACACGGAACAAGGAACGCGAGGAACTGTTCGACGCGTTCCGGCGCGGCGAGATCAGGACGCTGGTCGTTTCGAAGGTCGCGAACTTCTCGATCGACCTGCCGGAGGCGTCGGTCGCGATCCAGATCTCCGGCACGTTCGGCTCGCGGCAGGAAGAGGCGCAGCGGCTCGGGCGGCTGCTGCGGCCCAAGGGCGACGGACGGCAGGCGCATTTCTACTCGGTCGTCTCGCGGGACACCGTCGACACGGAGTACGCGGCGCACCGGCAGCGGTTCCTGGCGGAGCAGGGGTACGCGTACCGGATCGTGGACGCGGACGACCTGCTGCGCCCGATGTAGGTCTTGCAGTCCTCGGCCCGGGTGCCGCCGCCGCGCTTTTCTCTTGAAGGCCGTGCCGCTCTCGTCCCAGGTACACCAGCAACCACAGCAGCCGCAGCGGCCGCGCGTGAAGGACCCCTTCCCTCGGCTCAGCCGAGGAAACTCGACCTTCACACCTTGCCGATCGTGGACGCGGACGACCTGCTGCGCCCGATGTAAGTACATGAAGGCCCCCTTCACTACCTTGAGGGTAGGCAGGAGCCCTTCACGGCACGGCGATCCTGCGCCGACGCGTTGCGAAAGCCACTTTCGCAACCTTCAACGTTGCGAAAGTGGCTTTCGCAACAGCACCTTCACCACCCGGCATGTCCACTGTGGACAGACCCTGTGGCCACTGTGACACCAGGGGCGCGTGAGGCACCGGTAGCGAGATCCCGCGAACGGGGTATCGAAAACTGTCGGTGCTTCGAACTAGTGTTCGGGTAGAGTCGACCGAACACCAGTTCGAGGGGAAGCCGATGACGATCGCACCGTTCCGTCCGGGTACGCCGCCCGTCCAGACCCTGCCGCCCGGCCGGTGGCACGGCCGGATCTGGGTTTCGGATCTGCCGCTGGCCAGGCCGGAGCGCTACACCGGCTGTGTCGCCGAGTTCGACCGCTCCGGTCTGTGGCCGGTGCTGATCCCGCACGACCAGCGCTTCGCCGCCAACGGCGAGGACTGGATCGACGACCGCGGCAGGCTCGCCCCCGCCGACCACCGGATCGCCTCGGTGGATCCGGCCGAGGTGCTGGCCCGCTGGTGGGACACGTCGTGCTGCGACGGCGCCTGCCTGCGCCCGTTCGGCGCGAAGTTCCCCGGGCTGGCCCGCCGTCCGTCGCGCCGGGCGGATCCGCTGGCCGAGGCGGGCAACACCGGGTCGATCCTGGCCGCGCGCGGGCCGCATCGGCTGGCGCTGGTGCAGACGGAGCGGCCCGCCGACATCCCGGCGATCCTCGGCTGGACGGGCATGATCAAGGCGACCGACCAGGTCCACGAACTGTCCGCCGTCCTGCGCAGCTGGGAAGACCGTTTCGGCGCGACGCTCACGGTGCTGGGCTTCGACTCGATGGAGCTGTCGGTGGCCGCGCCACCGCGCACCCAGGGCCGCGCGCTCACCGTCGCCGCCGAGCACCGGGCGTTCTGCCTGCCCTCGTTCGCCGGTCAGCCGGGCAATCTCCGCGAGTTCGCCGCCGGCCTGGTCCAGACCCGGAGGTGGCGGTTCTCGTGGGCGTGAGCGGGCGTTTGCACCGGCCGGAGAGGGGGAATCAGGGCGACACGGGAAGGCGGTGATCGACGTCGCGGAGCTGAGGATCGGCACTTCGGGCTGGCGCTACCCACCGTGGCGCGGGGACTTCTACCCCCGCGGCCTGGTGCAGCGGCGCGAGCTGGAGTACCTGTCGTCCCGGATGAACTCGGCCGAGATCAACGGCTCGTTCTACTCGCTGCAGCGTCCCGAGCGGTACCGGGCGTGGGCCGAGGAGACACCGGACGACTTCGTCTTCGCCGTCAAGGGCGGCCGCTTCATCACGCATATGAAGCAGCTGCGTGACGTCGATGCGCCGCTGGCGAACTTCTTCGCGTCCGGTGTCCTGGCGCTCGGCCGGAAACTGGGGCCGTTCCTCTGGCAGCTGCCGCCACGGCTGGCGTTCGACGCCGAGCGCGTCGAGGCGTTCTTCAAGCTGCTACCGCGCACCAGTGACGCCGCCGCCAAGCTCGCGGGCAAGCACGACGACAAGCTGAAGGCCGAGCCGCACACCGATCCGAAGCCTCGCCGGAAGCTCCGGCACGCCGTCGAAGTACGGCATCCGAGCTTCGCCGAGCCCGAGAGCCTCGAACTGTTCCGGAAACACGGCATCGCCCTCGTGGTCGCCGACACCGCGGGCAAGTTCCCCTTCGTCGACGAGATGACGAGCGACGAGTTCGCGTACGTCCGCCTGCACGGCGACGAGGAACTGTACGTCAGCGGGTACAGCGACAAGGCCTTGAAGAAGTGGGCCCGGAAGATCGAAGGCTGGGGCCGCGACACGTACGTCTACTTCGACAACGACGTCAAGGTCGAGGCGCCGAAGAACGCGATCACCCTCGCGAAACTGCTGGCTTGACCCGCGCACGCTGCACAGTCAGCGCGCAGTGAGCGGTGTCCTGTTAGGTGACGTGTGCGGGCACGGGCGTACTCGCGTGCTGCGGCTGGGGGTCGGCACGCCGGGCGCCCGTGCCTCACTCCGCCTTGGCCGCTTCGCCGACGAGCGAGGCCAGCTTGGTCCGGACGTCTTCGGCGTCGGGATGCGAAAGCTCGGTCAGCACCCGGACCGACCGCAGCCAGCATTCCCGCGCCGACGAGGGATCACCGAGCCGCAGATGGATTCCGCCGAGCTGGGCCAGCACGTCGGCCGCCTCGTAGAGCTCGCCGTGGGCGAAGAACATCTCGACGGCGCGCCGCATACAGGCGATGCCCTCGTCGGCGCGGCCGAGCCCGACCAGCGCGGTCCCCTTGGTGTGCAGGGTGAAGCGCGCTTCGTCGGGGAGCGCGTGCGCCTCCAGCGCCAGGGCCTGGTCGGCGAAGTCGAGTGCCTGCTGGAAGCGGCCGGCCTGAGTGCAGATGTCGCCGAGGGCCTGCAGCGCGCTGGCCTCCATGCCGGCGCCGACGTTGCTCTCCCGGATCAGCCGCAACGCCCGTGTCCCGTATTCCCACCCGGTTTCGGGATCCTGGCTGGCCAGCGTGAGGTTGTAGAGGGCCCGCGCCTCACCCTGCCGGTCACCGACCTGCCGTTGCAGTTCGACGACCTGCTTCAGGTAGGCGATGCTGTCGTCGTACTGGCGGGCGACCCCGCAGGCCACGCCGAGCCCGCTGAGGATGGCGGCCTCGCCGGAGCGATCCCCCAGGTCGCGAGCGGCGCGGAGCGCCACCCCGAACACCGAACGCCAGTCCTCCAGCCGTGCCCGCACGATGAAGTACGACTGCAGCAGCCACGCCAGCTGCCAGCACTCCCGGTACCGCCGCTCCCGGTACGCGACGTTCACCGCGGCGATGAGGTTTCCCGCCTCCTCGTCGAACCAGTCGAGCGCCTGCTCGTAATGCCCGAACCTGAGGCCGTCGCCGTCGAACCGCTCGGGTTCGACGAGCCGGTAGTGCCGTTCCGGGCGCAGGAGCCTCGACGCGTTCAAGGCCGAGGCCAGGGAGGCGTGGAGCAGTCTGTCGAGTACGGCCGTCCGCGCTTCGGGCCCGTCGATCTTCGCCGACAGCTCGGCCGCGTACGCGCGGATCAGGTCGTGGAACTGGTAGCGGCCGGGCTTGGACCGCGCGATCAGGTGCGCGGACGCGAGTTTCGCCAGATCTTCTTGCGCTTCGGCGATGTCGACCCCGGCCACCGCCGCGGCCGCGGGCAGGCTGAAGTCACCGCCGGTGGGCAGGCCGAGCAGCCGCAGCAGGCGTGCGGCGCGTTCGTCGAGCGCCCGGTACGAGTACGAGAAGACGGCCCGGATGTTCGTCTCGTCGCCGTCGGCGAGGTCGAACGAGCCCAGCCGGTCCTGTTCGGCTTCCAGCAGCCGGACGAACTCCCGCAATCCGAGGTCCGGGAACTGCGCCGCCCGCACCGCGAGGATCCGGATGGCCAGCGGCAGCCCGCCGCAGTACCGGACGAATCGTTCGGTGGCATCGGGATCTTCGGCGACCCGGTCCAGCCCGATCGTCGACGCGAGGAGCGCGATCGCGTCCTCGTCCGGCAGTTCCTCCAGCGCGACGCGCCGCGCGCCGTGGGTCGCGACGAGTGCCCGCAGCTGCCATCGGCTGGTCACCAGCACCAGGCAGCCGGGGCCGGGCAGCAACGGCCTGATCTGCTCGGTGCTCCCCGCGTTGTCGAGCAGGATCAGCATCCGGCGGCCGGCGCTGTAGGAGCGCCACGTGGCCGCGCGCCCGTCGACGTCGGCGGGGATCCGGTCGGCGGGGACGCCGAGGGAAACGAGCATGGTTTCGAGCGCGGCGGCGGCTTCGACCGGCTCACCGGGGCCGTAGCCGCGCAGATTGAGATACACCTGTCCGCCGGGGAAGCGGTCCCCGACCTCGTGCGCGAAGTGGACGGCGAGGGTCGTCTTGCCGATACCGCCCATCCCCTCGATCGACGCGATGGGCGTCGAGCGCTCGGTGTCCAGCGCCTCCGGGACGAGGCCGTGCAACGCCTTGAGGTCGCGTTGGCGGCCGGAGAACACCCGCAGATCGGCGGGGAGCTGACGGGGGATCAAGGGTTCGGCGCCGAGCCGGTACCGCGTCAGCCCCGAGTCCAATGTGGTCTCGACGGACTCTTCACCGGTGAGGATGGCCTGGTGCGCCCGCCGCAGCGACGCGCCGGGGTCGAGGCCGAGTTCTTCGGCCAGGACCGCGCCGATCCGGCGGTAGACGTCCAGCGCCTCGGCCTGCCTGCCGGAGCGGTAGAGCGCGATCATCAGCTGTTCGTGCAGCCTCTCCCGCAGCGGGTGCTCGCGGCACAACCTGGTCAGCTCGGGGACGACGGTGGCGTGCTCGCCGAGGGCGATGAGCGCGTCGGCCCACTGCTCGCGCACGCGTAACCGCTCTTCGCCCAGCTGGTCGGCTTCGTCCCGAAGCAGCGCTTCGGAGTGGACGTTCTGCAACGCCGGGCCACGCCATTCGGCCAGCGCGGCGGCGAACCGGTCCGCGGCCACACGCAGGTCACCGTCCCGCGCGGCCTCCGTCCCGGCCGCGGCGAGTGACCGGAACCGGGCGAGGTCGAGCAGCTTCTCGTCGAGTTCGAGCAGGTAGCCGCCGCGTTCGGTGCGGATGGCGACCTCGTCGCCGAGGGCGCGCCGGACCCGCAGGACGTAGGTCTGCAGTGCTCCCTTCGACCGCCGCTGGTCGTCCGGCCACAGCCAGCGGCCCAGTTCCTCGACCGGCACCACCGTGTTCGCGCGCAGCAACAGGCCTGCCAGCACGATGAGCGGCCTGCTGCCGCCCAAGGGCACCGGCAGCCCGTCCGCCGTGACCTCCGTGGGCCCCAGCACGCGAAAGTCGAGTGCCACGTCGCTCATTCTGTCGGGAACCCGGACAAACGGCACGTGATTCCCGCGGTGGCATGATCGGTGCCGATGGACGTCTACGCGATCCCCCTGCGCACGCGGTTCCGCGGCATCACCGTCCGTGAAGGACTGCTGATCCGCGGCGAAGCGGGCTGGGGCGAATTCTGCCCGTTCTCCGACTACTCCGACGCCGAGAGCGCGCCGTGGCTGGCGTCCGCGCTGGAGGCGAGCGAGCGCGGCTGGCCGTCGCCGGTACGGGAGAGCGTCGAGGTGAACGCGACCGTCCCGGTGGTGTCCCCGGACAAGGCGTACGAACTCGTGTCCGCGTCGGGCTGCCGCACGGCGAAGGTGAAGGTCGCCGATCCACGGGTGAGCCTCGCCGAGGACTGCGCCCGGGTGGAGGCGGTGCGGTCGGCGCTGGGCCCGCGGGGCGCGGTCCGTGTCGACGCGAACATGGCCTGGGACGTGGACACCGCGGTCAAGGCCATCGGTGAACTGGACCGCGCGGCGGGCGGGCTGGAATACGTCGAGCAGCCGTGCCCGTCGATCGAGGAACTCGCCGACGTCCGGCGCCGGGTCGGCGTGCGGATCGCCGCGGACGAGTCCATCCGCCGGGCCGAGGATCCGCTCAAGGTGGCCGTGGCTGGGGCGGCCGACGTCGCCGTGCTGAAGGTCGCGCCGCTGGGCGGGGTCCGGCGCGCGCTGGAGGTCGCCGAGGCGTGCGGGCTGCCGTGCGTGGTGTCGTCCGCCGTCGAGACGAGCGTCGGCCTGGCCGCCGGGCTGGCCCTCGCGGGCGCACTGCCCACATTGGACTTCGCTTGTGGCCTGGGCACGATGTCCTTGCTGACGGGGGACGTCTGTGGCGAATCACTGTCCCCTGTGGACGGACGACTGCCGGTGCCGCTTCAGGCTCCCGCACCCGATCTGTTCGCCGCACACGCCGCCGGCCCGGACGTCCGGGCAGCCTGGGAGGCCCGGCTCACCCGCGTCCGCACCCACCTCCCGACGCCATGAACGCGTCGTTCCTCGCGAATTTCGCGAGGAACGACGCGTTCATGGGGTTCAGCTGCAGTGTTCGAAAGGCGATTCGTAGGTGTTGGAACCCGCCGAGCCGCCCCACCGGACGCACTTCGCGCCGGCGGCCGCGCTCACCGGGCCCGCGTAGTACTCGAAGCTGCCGGAATCGGTCTTCCTCGCCGAGCCTTGGACTTCGAGGAAGGCGGAAACCGCGCTGCCCGTCCCGACCGAGGTGGCCTTGATGGTGGTGACGCAGTTGTTCTGGTTCGCGGAGTTGTACAGCAGGTAAGCGGTCGCGGCGCTGCCGAGCGCCTGCGAGTCGATCACCTTGTAGCCGTCGCCGCACACCTCGACGGCGTCGTACGGGTTGGGATTCCCGTTGCCGCTGCAGGTGTTCTTCGAGGTCACGTTGGCGTTGGGGTAGCCGAACCGCACGCCGTTGAAGTACGCGGGCTGGATGTTGCTCGGCCACGACGAGTCGTTGGTGCGGACCTCGTAGTGCAGGTGCGGGCTGATGTTGTTGCCCGGCTTGGAGGTGTTGCCGACCTCGCCGATCTTCTGCCCCTGCGCGACCTGCGCGTTGAGCGCGACCGAGCGGACCTTCAGGTGCGCGTAGTAGGTCGACCACCCCCCACCGTGGTCGATCTTCACCAGGTTGCCGAACCCGTTGTCCGAACCCTGGTGCGCCGAGATGACGACCTTGCCCGCCGCCGCGGCGACCACGGTGTCACCGAGGTCGGCCCCAGCGGAGCTGCCGCGGTTGAAGTCGATCTCGTACGCCCGGTGCGCGCTGCTGTTGTCGTTGTCGCCGTTCCACACCTGGTTGCAGGGGAACGGGAGCTGGAAGTTGGGACGCGGTCCGACGGCGGCCTCGGCCGACGTCGCGGTGATCGCCAGCCCGGCCATGCCCAGCAAGGCGGTGGCGGCCGCCGTGACCACTCGTCTGAATCTCATCGGTTGTCCTTTCTCGGCGTTTCGCGAGAAGCGTCCCGAAAGGCCGTACAAGCGAGATACAAACGACCACGAGCCCTCCTGGCCGAGGGGACCAGGAGGACTCGTGCCGCCTCCACACCGGGACCGTCCGCGTCTTCCCCGCCCCGGTGTGGGTGTCTCAGCCGACCCGCTCGATGGTGGCCCGGCGGATCAGGAACTTCCCGGGTTCGCGGACCTGTTCGAAGGCCGCGTTGTTCAGCAGCGCGCAACTGCCGGAAACACCGGTGACCTCGACGGTCGTGGACTTGTCGTTGTCCAGGTTCGTCACCTTCAGCTTGGTGCCCGCCGGGAATTCGCTGCTGGACGCCGCGGGCGCACCGCCCTCGCCGGACAGCGTCACCGTGGAGCCCTGACAGACGACTTCCCCTGCCGCCTGCTCGACGGCCTCACCCGCCATGGCGCCGTCCTGCTCCTGCTTCACGGCGTCGGCCTGTACGTCCTCGGTGCACCCCGCGGCTTCGCGACGCTGCTGGATGAGGTCGACGACGGCCTGCCGGTTCGCGATCCGCGCCGCGGACTGCGCGTCCGGATCCGCCTGCTGGCCCGCGATGAAGTTCAGGTTGTTCCGCAGGGCGGTGTCCAGTCCCTGGCAGCTTTCCGCGGCCTGCCCGTCCGGAGTGCTGATCGCGAACATCGCCGCGGCGATGGCGGCCACGCCGAGAACGGACGCGATGCCGATCGTCGCACGCTTGCGGTGTTTCCCGGCACTGTTCATCATCGGTGCTTCCTCCGGTCTGATTCCTCCTCACCCACATCCAGGGATACGGCCGGGTAACGGAAGTGGTTCAAACCGATTTCAGCCGAGCCAGGGTTTCGCGATCCGCGCGTAGGTGCCGTCGTTGAGCGCGAGATGCAGCCACTGGTCGGCCCACTCCTTGAACACGATGTCGCGCGGCATCAGGTACGCCTTCTCCGAAAAGGTGAACGGCTCGTCGGGATGCACCGCGCACAGCCGCGGGTTCTGCTTTGCCTGCCAACGGGTTTCGGTCGCGTCGGTGATCATCAGATCGGCCCGGCCCGCCAGGATCTCGGCGAAGATCGTGTTGTTGTCCGGATGCCGCACGATGGTCGCGCGCTTGAGATTGGCGTCGGCGAACTGTTCGTTGGTACCACCCGGATTCACGATCGCCCGGACGCCCGGCTGGTCGATCTGCTCCAGCGTCTGGAACCGTTTTTCGTTCTCGCACAAGGTGATCGGTGTCTTGCCGTCACGAAGATAGGGAACGGTGTAGAACCCCTTCTTCGCGCGGTCCAGCGTCACCGACACCCCGCCCATCGCCAGATCGCATTTCCGCCCGACATCGTCGGCGATCGCCTTCCAGGTGGTCTGGACCAGCTGGAGCCGGACGCCGAGCCGCTTCGCGAGGTCGCCCGCGAGGTCGATGTCGATCCCGCTCCACGCGCCCGCCGCGTCGCGATGGGTGAACGGGCGATAGTCGCCCGTCGAACACACGCGGATCTCGCCGCGAGCCTGGACGAGGTCGAGCCTGTTCTGCGCGCCATGACCTTCGGGCGCGGCGCCGGCCGTGCCGATTCCCAGCACGGTCAGCACCGCGACCCCGAACGTGAGCACTTTCGCTTTGATCGTCATCAAGGCATTTTCCACGCCCGGAGGTAGGCCTGCACGAGCCAAGCGTCGACCCAGGCGGTGTCGGGCTCCTCCGGCAGCGGCGACGCCCCGCGCACGAGTTCGCCGAGACGGCTCTCGAGGGACTCGGCCGCTTCCAAGGCTTCCTCGCGGGTTTTCTCGCCCTGCCTCAGATCGCGGAGCCAGCCGAGCCACGGTTCGGGGACCGGCAACGTGATCCGCCCGGTCTCCAGCAGCTCCACGCCCTGGACGCCGAGGCGCACCATGTGCATGGCGAACTTCGTGTCGAAGCCGTACTTCTCGATCAGCTCCGGCCGCCCGGCCTTGCCACGCAGCCCCAGCATCCGCTCGCGCTGCGCACGGGAGTAGCCGAGGAACCGCAGGCCCGCACGGCGCGAGACGATCCGGTGCGCGTTCTCGCGCAGTTGGGCACCGAGCTCGTCGATCGCCACGATCTCGGCCTCGGGCGCGAACAGCGGCAGCAGCACGGTCGGGTTCCCGTTGAGCACGAGCCGCAGCCATTTGCGCAACGAGTAGACGATCAGGTCGAGATCGCCGGGACCGGACCGGACGCCTTCGGGCTGCGTGCGGAAGATGTACTGCTCGAACCGCTTCAGGCCGATGATGTGGTCCGGCGGCTCGACGCAGATGCCGAGTTCGTCGCGGTCGTCCTGGCCGAGCACGGCGGTGCCGTGCAGACCGGAACCGACCTGGCACCGCAGGATGGTGCCCTGCTCGGCGATGGCGGCGAATTCGGGGCTGTCGTGTTTCACCGGAGAAGTCGTACCAGCGCGAACGTTCCCGGGGCATCCGGTTTTCGGCCCCTCAGGGTCGGATTCCAGGGTCGGCTCGGGGCTGTTCCCCGATGCGCCGGGGCCCGTTCCGGAGCGAACATTGAGCCATGACCAACAGCGTGTACACCCCCCAGGCCACCAAGAAGCTCTACCGCAGCCGCACCGACAAGATGGTCGCGGGCGTCGCCGGCGGCTGGGCCGCCTACCTCGGCGTCGACGCCGCGATCCTGCGCATCGCGCTCGTGGCGGGCGTCTTCTTCACCGCCGGCTTCGCGATCCCGCTCTACGCCGCCGCTTGGCTCTTGACCCCGGAACAGCCGGGCGAATCCTGACGGGGCGGACGCCGCGCGCAGGGGGCGCGGCGTCCGTAGGGGCAGGGGGACAGAGGAAAGGCCCGGGCATGGGGATGCCCGGGCCTTTCCTTTCGCCGTATCACGCGTGTCTGAAGCCGTAACTCGCGTGACTGGGGCCGTAACTCGCGTGTCCAGAGGCGTAACTCGCGTGATCGGAGCCGTATCACGCCCGGTTGGCGAGTTACGTCCCCGATCACGCGAGTTACGGTTTCAATCACGCGAGTTACGGCCACAAACACGCGAGTTACGGGAACGAGGCAAAGGAAAAGCCCGGACGCGCGAGGCGCGTCCGGGCTTTCCGGTGGTGCTACAGGCTCGAACTCAGAAGTCCATGCCGCCCATGCCACCGGACGGGTCGGCGGGAGCGGCCGAGGCCTTCTCCGGCTTGTCCGCCACGACGGCTTCGGTGGTCAGGAACAGCGCCGCGATGGAAGCGGCGTTCTGGAGCGCGGAGCGGGTGACCTTCGTGGGGTCCGGCACGCCGGCGGCGAGCAGGTCCTCGTAGACACCGGTGGCGGCGTTGAGGCCGTGACCCTGCGGGAGGGACTTGACCTTCTCCGCCACGACGCCGCCTTCGAGGCCGGCGTTGATCGCGATCTGCTTGAGCGGCGCCTCGACGGCGACCTTGACGATGTTGGCACCAGTGGCCTCGTCGCCCTCGAGCTTCAGACCGGCGAAGGCGGCCTCGGCGGCCTGGATGAGAGCGACGCCACCACCGGCGACGATGCCCTCTTCGACGGCGGCCTTGGCGTTGCGCACCGCGTCCTCGATGCGGTGCTTGCGCTCCTTCAGCTCGACCTCGGTGGCGGCACCGGCCTTGATGACGGCCACGCCGCCGGCCAGCTTCGCCAGCCGCTCCTGCAGCTTCTCGCGGTCGTAGTCCGAGTCCGAGTTGTCGATCTCGGCGCGGATCTGGTTGACGCGACCCTGGATCTGGTCGGCGTCGCCCGCACCCTCGACGATGGTGGTCTCGTCCTTGGTGATGACGGCCTTGCGCGCCTTGCCCAGCAGGGAAAGGTCCGCGTTCTCCAGCTTGAGGCCGACGTCCTCGGAGATGACCTGGCCACCGGTCAGGATCGCGATGTCCTGCAGGATCGCCTTGCGGCGGTCACCGAAGCCCGGGGCCTTGACGGCGACGGACTTGAAGGTGCCACGCATCTTGTTGACGATGAGGGTGGCCAGGGCCTCGCCCTCGACGTCCTCGGCGATGATCAGCAGCGGCTTGCCGGACTGGATGACCTTCTCCAGCAGCGGCAGGACGTCCTTGACGGTGGAGATCTTGGAGCCGAAGAGGAGGACGTACGGGTCCTCGAGCTCGGCTTCCTGACGCTCCGGGTCGGTCACGAAGTAACCGGAGATGTAGCCCTTGTCGAAGCGCATACCCTCGGTGAGCTCGAGCTCGAGCCCGAAGGTGTTGCTCTCCTCGACGGTGACGACGCCTTCCTTGCCGACCTTGTCCAGCGCCTCGGCGATGAGCTCACCGATGGTGCGGTCCGCGGCGGAGATCGACGCGGTGGCGGCGATCTGCTCCTTGGTCTCGATCTGGACGGCGGCCTTGTGCAGCTGCTCGGTGATGGCCTCGACGGCCGCCTCGATGCCGCGCTTCAGGCTGATGGGGTCGGCCCCGGCGGCGACGTTGCGCAGACCCTCGCGGACGAGAGCCTGGGCGAGCACGGTGGCGGTGGTGGTGCCGTCACCCGCGACGTCGTCGGTCTTCTTGGCAACTTCCTTGACGAGCTCGGCCCCGATCTTCTCCCACGGGTCCTCGAGCTCGATCTCCTTGGCGATGGAGACACCGTCGTTGGTGATCGTCGGCGCGCCCCACTTCTTTTCGAGCACGACGTTCCGGCCCCGCGGGCCGAGGGTCACCTTGACGGCTTCGGCGAGGGTGTTCAAGCCGCGCTCAAGACCGCGGCGGGCGTCCTCGTCGAACGCGATCAGTTTGGCCATTGCGGTGTGGTCCTCCGGTATTGGGCGCCGCCGCACGCCTACTACAGCGCGGCGGCAGGACTCTTCCTCGGCCAGGCTCGGTGCCCGCGACGGACGACCCACCCGATCAAGGGTGCGGCCTCACCGTCCCGACCTTCAGGCGAGCGATCGGTGACCGCTCTGCCTGGCACTCGACGGCGTCGAGTGCCAATGTCGTGTTTAGCACTCTCCAGGGGAGAGTGCAAGAACCGCAGGTCAGCGCGGTGGTATTCAGTTGCTCGGCTTGATCGAGATCGACGACGGTGGCGGCTTCAGGGACGAGCCGGGGGCCTGCGACTGCGAGCCGCCGGGGCCGACCGGGATGTTCGGCGCGGTGGTCTGCGGGCCGTTGCCGCCGCTCGAGTCACCGAAGACGAAGATCGCGGCGACGATCGCGCCCGCGACCACGAGGGCACCGACGACGATCCAGATCCACTTGGCGCCGCCGCCCTTCTTGGGCTGCTGCTGGAAACCGCCCTGCTGCTGCGGCGGGCCGTAGCCGGGCGGCGGCCCCTGCTGGAAGCCACCCTGCTGGAAACCGCCTTGCTGCGGGGGCGGGCCGTAACCCGGAGGCGGCCCCTGCTGGAAACCGCCCTGCTGGTAGCCACCCTGCTGCGGGGGCGGGCCGTACCCGGGCGGCGGGCCCTGCTGGGGCGGGGGACCCTGCGGTCCCGGTCCCTGCTGGCCGTAGCCGGGCTGCTGTCCTCCGTACGGGTGCACGGGGCCCCCCTCTCCCTGTGGCGGCGTGTTCTGCCTTGGCGCCTGCTGGGGCGCGGTCTGCTGGACCGGCGCCGCGGCCCCGGGCGGGCCGGGAGGCTCGTTCGAAGTCGCGAGCGGACCGAGCGCGCGCCTGGCGGCCGCGATCATCTCAACACAGTTGGGGTAGCGCTCGGCGGGATTCTTCGCCATTCCCTTCCGGACGACCTCGTCGATCCCGGCCGGCAGGCCGACGATCCGCGAGATGGCCGGGGGCTCGCCGTTCAGGTGCCCCTTGATGACCGTCTGCACGTCGCCCTTGAAGGGCGGGCTGCCGGTCAGGCAGGCATAGAGGACGCAGGTGAGCGCGTACTGGTCGGTGCGGCCGTCGAGCGGCTCGCCGCGCAGGTGCTCGGGGGCCGCGTACGTCGGCGAACCGAGGAAGTCGCCGCCGCGGGTCCGGTGCCCGGTGGCGCCGCGGCGCGTCAGGCCGAAGTCGGCGACGTAGACGTGCTCGCGCGAGGTCTCCTTGCTGGTGACCAGGACGTTCGCCGGTTTGACGTCGAGGTGCACGAGACCCCGGTTGTGCAGGGTGTCGAGCGCGTCGGCGACCTGGTCGAGCATGTTGAGCGCGCGGGCGGGCGCGATCGGGCCGCCGGAGATCAGGCCGGCGAGGTCGCCGCCGTCGACCATCCGCATGGCGATGTAGAGCATGCCTTCGAGCTCGCCGAAGTCGTACAAGGGCACGACGTTGGCATGGTCGATCGCGGACGTGTTCCGCGCCTCGTCGACGAAGCGCTCGCGGAACTCGGCGTCGGCGCCCAGGTGATCACCGATGACCTTCAGTGCCACCTTGCGTCCGAGCCGCACGTCCGTGGCCTTGTAGGTCACGCTCATGCCGCCCTTGCCGAGCACTCCGTCGATGCGGTAGTTGCCCAGCCGGCGACCGGTCAGGTCCCCCGACTCATCGCCTGTCACGCAGCGCAGCCTAACGCGCCAGTTCCGGAGGCCGCCGGGGGTCGGCCGAAGTCCTCTTAAGAGACCTTGCGGACGTCCGCCGCCTGACTCCGCCCATCACGGCCGGACTGGACTTCGAATTCCACGCGATCACCCTCGTCGAGCGTCCGGAATCCGTCGGCCTGAATGGCCGAGTAGTGGACGAAGACATCGGGCCCTTCGGTGGATTCGATGAATCCGTAGCCCTTTTCCGAGTTGAACCACTTGACGGTGCCGACTGCCACGGCGCACTCCCTCAGCACAGGATCCGACGGCCTTCTCTGCCCCGGCCGGCGGTTTCGAGTGCAGTTCACGCTACCCGAATTACCGGCGTCGGCAATGCTCAATTCGTCCGAAGGTCATCCGCGGGAAAGCCGCCTATTGCGCGCTTGCACAAGGACGCGTCCTGGTCCCGCGAAGTCCAGCGCGAGCCCTTCGCCGGTGCGGACCGACTGCGGGCCGGACGGGTCGACCGCGCGGAGACGGCACTGCACGGTGTCCGGGTAGGCCAGCAGGAAGTCCGGCCGGACGGTGACGAGCTCGCCCGCGGTGAGTTCGAAGGCGTCGACCGGGCCCTGCGCCGCCAGTACGAGCGGCCCGGTTCCGCTGTAGTGCTCCAGGAAGCCGGAGTCGGCCCCGAAGAGCGTCCGCAGCGGCGCCCAGCCGGTGTCGTGCCGGACGGTCGCCGGCCGGGCGAGGATCGCCTCCCGGTTCACACACCAGCCCTCCCCGCCGGTGAATTCCAGCGGATAGACGTCGCCGGCCGTCAGCGGCGCGAAGTCGATCCAACCGCCGCCCTCGGGCGCGTTGAACACCGACGGCGCGCCCTTGCCCGCCCGCGAACCGCCGCGGGAGGGAGCGGTTTCGGTGATGCCGAAACTGCTGGCCAGCATGGTGTCCCCGGCGGCCTGGACGGCCTCGCCGGGGGACAACAGCACTCGTGCGACCCCGAAGTTCGGGGTGTGCCTCGTCTGGACCCGCATGCGCTCAGCGGGAGGGGACCTGGGCGATCACCCAGGCGGACAGCGCCGACGGGTTGCGGGTCTGGGTGAGCAGCTGGCCGGGACCGGCGAAGTCGAAGACGAGGCCTTCACCGCTCTTCATCGACTGGATGACGCCGGTGGCGACCTTGCGGATCTGGTACTGCAGGGTGTCGGCGAACGCGACGACGTGCCCGGTGTCGATGGTGATCACCTCGCCCTGCTGCAGGGTCACCGTCTCCAGCGCGCCGTAGCAGGCCACGACCAGCGGGCCCTGTCCCGTCGCGTGGGTCAGGAAGCCGCCCTCGCCGCCGACGAGGTTCTTGAGCCCGCCCCATTTGGTCTCGGTCTGCACGCCGTGCGACGACGCGAGCCACGAGCCGCGGGTGACGCACCAGCCGGTGCGGCCGTCGAGGTTGATGATCTGCATGTCGCCCGGCAGGTTCGCGGCGACGTCGACCCAGCCGCCGTTCTGCGGGGCGGTGTAGGTGGAGATGAAGAACGACTCGCCGGAGAGGAAGGCACGGCCGAGCCCCTTCATGATCCCGCCCTGCGCCTGGGACTGGACCTGCACGCCGTAGCTCGTCGCCATCATCGCGCCCGACTCGACCTGCGCCGGCTCACCCGGGGCGAGCATGAGCCTCGCCACCGCGAACGAGGGCTGGTGACGGATCTGAACCTGCATGTCTTCTTCTCCCCGGTGGTGGTTGTGACGCGCAGAGTCTTGCATGCGACCCCCGACCGAGGAGGATGGTCCGGTGATCTCCGTCGACGCCCACCGGGAGACCGTCACCGGCCTGCTCGGAAACGCCCCTGTCATCCGCCTTCCGCTCGCCTCCGCCGCCGGGCTCGTCCTGGCCGAGGACGTGCGCGCGGGGGTTTCGCTGCCGCCGTTCGACAACTCGGCGATGGACGGTTACGCCGTCCGCGCCGAAGATGTCGCCGAGGCACCGGTGACGCTGCCGGTCGCCGAAGACATCCCCGCGGGCCGGGTCGACATCACGAAGCTGGAGCCGGGCACCGCGCACCGCATCATGACCGGTGCCCCGTTGCCGCCCGGCGCCGACGCGGTGGTGATGGTGGAGCACACGGACGGCGGTGTGACGGACGTCCGGATTCTCCGGACAGTCGTCCCGGGCACGCATATCCGGCGCCGGGGCGAAGACGTCGTCGAGGGCACCGTGGCGCTTTCGGCCGGGACCCTGCTCGGCCCGGCGCAACTGGGCCTCGCGGCGGCCGTCGGGCTCGCCGAGGTTCCCGTGTACCGGCCGCTGAAGGTGCTCGTCGTGTCCACCGGCACCGAACTCGTCGACGCGCCGGAACCGTTGCGGCACGGGCAGATCTACGAGTCGAACAGCATCATGCTGGCGTCGGCGATCCGCGCGCTCGGCTGCGAGGCCGAGGTCGTGCGCAGTGTGGTCGACGACGTGGACGAGTTCCGTTCGGTGATCGAGCCGCGGCTGGCGGACGCGGATCTGCTGGTGACTTCGGGCGGGGTCAGCGCGGGCGCGTACGAAGTGGTGAAGGACGCGCTGACCGGGCAGGGCGTGGAGTTCCGGAAGGTCGCGATGCAGCCGGGCGGGCCGCAGGGTTGCGGACGCTGGGACGGAGTGCCGGTGGTGACGCTGCCGGGCAATCCGGTGAGCGTGCTCGTCTCCTTCGAAGCGTTCCTGCGGCCCGCGCTGCTCTCTGCGATGGGGCACACGGGGGTCGACCGGCAGCAGGTGCGGGCCCGGCTGACCGAGGCGATGACCTCCCCCGCCGGGCGGCGCCAGTTCCGGCGGGGCTTCTACACGCATTCCGAGGGCGAGGTCACCGGGATCGTCGGTCCGCGCGGCGGGCCGGGTTCGCATCTGCTGGCGTCGTTCACGCAGGCGAACTGCCTGATCGTGCTGCCGGAGGACGTGGACTCGGTCGAGCAGGGCGACGAGGTGACCGTCCTCCTGCTCTGACCTGCGTTTAGCGGGCTAAACGCGATCCGGCGGGAAGTCGCGGCACCGGCCGATCGGCGTGAACAGCAGGGCGAAGACGGCGATCACCTCCAGCCCGGCCATCAGGCCCAGCGTCTGCCGCACACCGGCGATCTCCCCGAGGAGCCCGCCGAGCAGGCCGCCGAGCGCGATCGCGCCGAAGCTGAGCACGGACATGCTCGCGGTGACCCTGCCGAACATCGCCGCCGGGACGTACCGCTGTTTGAAGGTGGCGTTGAGGACGTTCGAACCGACGACGCCGGCGCTGAGCGAGAACCCGGCGGCGACGAAGAACGCGAGTCCCCAGCCGCCGTTCGCGAGCGGGCCGAGCAGCATCATCAACGCGCCGAAGGCTTCGCACAGCACGAAGGCACGCGCCGTGCCGATCCGCGCGGCGAGTCTTCCCGACAGCGCGGCACCGAAGACGCCGCCCGCGCCGGCGAGCGCGAGCACGAGCCCGGCGGTGCCCTCCCCGACGCCGAGGTCGCGGACGAGGAAGACGACCTCGATCGACTGGTAGCCCATCAGCGCGACGTTCGAGATCGCGCCGAAGACCGCCAGGACACGCAGATACGGGTCGCGGACGACGAAATCGAGCCCGTCGCGGATATCGTCCCGCAGCCGCGAACGCGTCTTCGCCGGGCGCTCG
Organism: Amycolatopsis roodepoortensis; assembly: GCF_024628825.1. Taxonomy (NCBI): domain Bacteria; kingdom Bacillati; phylum Actinomycetota; class Actinomycetes; order Pseudonocardiales; family Pseudonocardiaceae; genus Amycolatopsis; species Amycolatopsis roodepoortensis. The sequence continues at coordinate 6,040,376 of NZ_CP102415.1, read as the reverse complement.
GGCTCGCGGTGGCGGATGGATCGCAGGCACAGCACGGAGATCCCGAAGCTGATCGCGTCGGCGAGCACTCCGGAGACGGCACCGAACCAGTGCGCGAGCAGGCCGGCGAGCCCCGGTCCGCCGATCTGGGCGGCGGATTCACTGCCCTGCAGCTTTTCATTGGCTTCCTGGAGTTGGCCCTTCTCGACCAGCGAAGGCAAATACGCGCGGTACGCGACGTTGAAGAACACCTTCGCGACGCCGCCGGCCAGGGCGACGACGATGAGCTGGGTCATCGTGAGCAGGCCGAACCAGGCCGCGACCGGGACGCTCAGGAACACCAGCATGGAAATGCCGTTGCACACCAGCATGATCGGGCGTTTCGGCCGTCGGTCGACCCAGGCGCCGGCGGGCAGGCCGATCAGCAGCCACGGCAGCCAGGCGGCCGCGGTCAGCAGCCCGACGGCGAACGTGCTGGCCTGCAGGGTGACCACCGCGACGAGCGGCAACGCGACGACGGCGATGGAACTGCCGAGCACGCTGGTCGTCTCGCCCGTCCACAGCAGCCGGAAATCCCTCGAGCGCAGCAATCCGCCGCGTTCGCGGGTGGTCACGGGCGGGCCGGGACGGCGCGGGTGGCGATGAAGACGGGGCGGCGTTCCTGGCCGTCGTCCGGGATCTCACGGCCGCTGTAGGACTTGATCAGCTCGTGGACCTTTTGTTCGAGTTCGGCCAGTTCGGCGACCGACATCTTCGCCCAGCTGTCGGTGGCGAAGGCGGCGCGATGCCACTCCTCCGGATAGGTCTCACGCTCGGCGAACCATTGGCGCGCCATGGAAACCTGGCGTTCGAGGGCGAGGGATTCGGCGGCGGCCGCGACCGGGTCGTCGGGGAAGTCCGACGGTGACCAGGAAACCGCGTAGCCGACGCGGCGCCACCAGCGCTCACGGCGGTCGCGGGCGAGCTCCGGCGCTTCCTCGACCAGGTCGCTGGCGGCCAGCACCTTCAGGTGGTGGCTGACGTTCCCGACCGCCTGCCCGGTCCGCTCGGCGAGCACGGACGCGGTGCACGGGCCGTCGAGGCGGAGGACGTCGAGCAGGCGGCGCCGCAGCGGATGCGACATCGCGGCGAGAACCTTCGAATCGTGGACTTCGTGGACTTCGTGGACTTCACGGTCGGCCATGACGCACAACAGTAGTTGTACAAGACTTCTTGTACAAGTCTGCTTGTGCAACTGCGGGAAAGGCGTGGGTCGGGGTGGTCGTGAGTGGCGATTCGGGTTCTAAGCCGAATCGCCACTCACGACCACCCCGGGCGACGGCGCCACCGGGGCAGGCCCGGGCAGCCCACGTAACCTCGATGGCATGGGTTTCTTCTCGTGGATCGTGTTCGGCGCCATCGCCGGGTGGCTGGCCAACGTCGTGGTCGGCGGCCCGGACCGGAGGGGCGGCTGCCTGTTCAGCATCCTGATCGGCGTGCTGGGCGCGGCACTCGGCGGCTTCATCTACCGCCTCGCCACCGGCACCGAGAGGACCTTCGAGTTCGACTTCCCCAGCTTCGGCGTCGCCATCCTCGGTTCGATCGTGCTGCTCGCCCTGCTGCGATTGGTGCGTGGCTCGGGGCGGAGCGGCTCTTATCGCCGATGACCGTTGGTAACGGTTTTCTCGCGACCGGTGATCAAGAGCGTCCGGCGAACTACAGTGGGAGTTTCGCTCAGTTCCAGCGGCCGCGTCCGGTCGCATGTGCCGTCGGGGGGCATATGCGCCCGGACGCGCGTGCTTCGGCGATGACCGAGACGGCGCGGACGGGATCGACGAGCGGAGGCATCGGCGCCGCCGAAATGTCCCTCTTCCAGGCGCGGAACAGCTCGGCGAGTCGCTCGCCTGCGGGGTCCGGACTGGCGGGCATTCGAGGGTCCTCTAGGTCGGTGATCGGCATCAACTACCTAGAGTTATCGCTTATTTCCACCTACCGTTACCGGGATGTGGCCCCGCCCACCCGGGCCGGGGAAACCCTTCCGGGGGAGGCCACGGCCCGGCTCCGGACAGGGCGGTAGCGTGGTGGCTCTTCCTGTCCCGACCCCCCGACACGAACTGCGGTGAACCCGACCAATGAGCGGCAACCGGCCGGAAGCCACTGGTAACCCCCTCGCGCACGCCGTGAAACTCGCCCGCGAGACCGTCCCGCCGATGCACCCGGCCGGCAGGCCGTTCGTGTTCGGCGGTCTCGCCGCGACGCTGGTGCTGCGGAGGTTCTCCAAGCGCCTCGGCGTCGTCGGCGCGCTCGCGACGGCCGCCACGGCCGCGTTCTTCCGTGAGCCGAAGCGCGTCCCGCCCGCCCAGTCCGGCCTCGCGGTCGCGTCGGCGGACGGGCTGGTCTCGTTGATCGAGGAGGCCGTGCCGCCGCCCGAGCTGGGGCTGCCCGCCGAACCGCGCATGCGGGTGAGCGTGTTCCTGTCGGTGTTCGACGTGCACGTCCAGCGTGTCCCGGCGTCGGGCGTGATCGAGCGGGTCGCGTACCGGCCCGGGAAGTTCCTGTCCGCGGACCTGGACAAGGCGAGCGAGGACAACGAGCGCAACTCCGTGCTCATGCGCACCGACGACGGTCACGAGCTCGTCGTGGTGCAGATCGCGGGCCTGGTGGCCCGGCGCATCCTCTGTGAGATCCGCGAGGGTGACAAGGTCGGCGTCGGCGCGACGTACGGCATCATCCGCTTCGGCTCGCGAGTCGACCTGTACCTGCCGCCGGGCAGCAAGGTCCTCGTCTCGAAGGGCCAGCGCACGATCGGCGGCGAGACGCCGATCGCCGAGCTGCCCACGGCGCCGCACCCGGAAGGCTGATCCATGGTCCGCGTGACCACTCCCGGCGTGCGGCTGCTGCCGAACGCCATCACGGTGCTCGCCCTGTGCGCCGGTCTGTCGTCGGTGCAGTTCGCGCTGATCGGCAATTACCCGATGGCGATCGCGTCGATCGGGATCGCCGCGGTGCTCGACAGTCTCGACGGCCGGATCGCGCGGCTGCTGGACGCGACGTCGAAGATGGGGCAGGAGCTCGACTCGCTGTCGGACGGGATCTCGTTCGGTGTCGCGCCCGCGCTGGTGCTGTACGTCTGGCACGCGGAGGGCGAGCGGATCGGCTGGGTGGCGTCGCTGATCTTCGCGGTCTGCATGATCCTGCGGCTGGCGCGGTTCAACACGCTGATCGAGGACACCGAGCAGCCGCCGTACGCGGGCGAGTTCTTCGTCGGTGTGCCCGCGCCCGCCGGTGGTCTGCTGGCGATGCTGCCGCTGATCCTGGAGCTGCAGTTCGGGCAGGGCTGGTGGTCGCACCAGTACGTGGTGTGGGTGTGGACGATCGCCGTGGCCGCGTTGCTGATCAGCCGGATCCCGACGCTGTCGCTGAAGACGGTGAAGGCGCCGCCCAAGGCGATCGCGCCGCTGCTGGTCGGGGTGGGCCTGCTGGCCGCCGCGATCATCCAGTTCCCGCTGGTGGCGCTGGCGATCGCGTTGATCCTGTACCTGGCGCACATCCCGTACTCGGTGTACCGGCAACGGTGGCTGGCGAACCACCCGGAGGCGTGGATGGCGCCGCCGCGGGAACGGCGCGCGATCCGGCGGCGTTCGAGCCGCCGCCGTCTCGGCCTGCGGCCGCCGCTGCGGCGGGTGGTGGCCGGCGCCGCTCAGCGGGTCCGGCTCCAGCGGGGTGAACAGCACGTCGCGCGGACTCCGCGCACCATCAGCACCGACAAGGACCGGGACAACGGCCGGGGCCCGCGACGCCGCTCGTGGCGCCGGATCGGCCTCCGGAAACGCTGAGCCTGCCAGAACCTCGAGGCAGGCGCGCCTCGGTCACGACCCGAACTGGAAACGGGATCAGAGGTCCGGGTTGTCCACAAGTGGGTGAAGCTGTGGACAACTTGGGGATCGCCGGGAACGCAGGGTGTCGCGAAAGCCACTTTCGAGACGTCTCGTGTCCCGAAAGTGGCTTTCGCGACACCCCCCGGCCGACCTGGGCGCGACGTCTCCCCCGCCGCCCGGCGACCTGCCGGGGAGATCCTGTCCTTCGACCGCTGGGCACGGTCCGCGTAGATAGGGTGGCGGGGTGAGCGCACCCCAGATCACGCTGACCGTCCGGCACACCCCGTCCGCACTGGACTCCCGCCGCGGTGTCGTCCGGCTGCACCCCGAAGTCCTCGACGCGCTCGGCCTGATGGCCTGGGACGCCGTCCGCGTCACCGGCGCGCGCGTCAGCTCGGCGCTGGCCGCCCCGTCCGACGCGGAGGGGATCCCGGGGGTGATCCTCCTCGACGACGTCACCATGTCGAACCTCGGCGTGACCGAGGGGTCGGAGGTCGTCGTCGCGCCGGCGGAGGTGTCGGCCGCGAAGACGGTCACCGTGGCGGGTTCGCGTATCGCGAGCGTGTCGCTCTCCCCGCACACCCTGCGGCTCGCCCTGATCGGCAAGGTCCTGACCGTCGGCGACGCCGTTTCCCTGCTGCCCCAGGATCTCGCGCCCGCACCGGGCTCGGACGTCTCCGCGGTCCGCGGCCAGCTCTCCCGCGCCATCGGGATGACGTGGACCAACGAGCTGCTCACCGTCACGGCCACCGAGCCGTCGGGGCCGGTCGCCGTCGGACCGTCCACTGTGGTCAGCTGGCGGGATGGCGCCCGCACCGGCGAGGCCGCGCCCGCCGCCGCCCCGGCCCGCGCCGGGACGACGCTGGTGCGCAGCACGCCCTCCACGCCACACGAGGACTTCATCGACGCCGAGATCGTCGAAGACGAGCGGATCGACGAGGCCGCCGAGGAGACCGTGCCGCCGTTGTCGGACCTCGCCGGTTCCGAAGCGGCCGCGCGCAAGCTCGCCGAATGGTTCGACCTGGCCTTCCATCGCCCGGAGCTGCTGGCGAAACTCGGGACGTCGGCGCATCTCGGCGTCTTGTTGTCCGGGCCCGAAGGCGTCGGGAAGGCGACCCTGGTCCGCGCCGTGGCCCAGGCCGAGAAGGTGCGGGTGGTGTCGCTCGCGGCGCCGAACATCGCCGTCCTCGAACCGAACGTCGCGGCGGCGCGCCTGCGGGAGGCGATCGAGCAGGCCACCCGTGACGAAGACCCCGCTGTCCTGCTGATCACCGACATCGACGCCCTGCTGCCCGCGTCGCAGCCGCCGCCACTCGCAACGGTGGTCCTCGATGACCTGCGAAAAGCCTTGCGCCACAAGGGATTCGCCGTCGTCGCCACCACCGGGCGGGCCGAGTCCACCGATCCGCGGCTGCGCGCCGCCGACCTGCTCGACCGCGAACTCGGCCTGCCGCTCCCGGACTCGAAGACCCGCACGGAACTGCTGCGCGTGCTCCTGCGCGAAGCCCCGCTGGAGTCCGGCGTCGACGTCGGCCCGATCGCCGAGCGCACCCCCGGTTTCGTGGCCGCGGACCTCATCGCGCTCCGCCGCGACGCCGCCCTCCGCGCCGCGCTGCGGCAACGCGAGGCCGACGAACCCCGGATCTCCCAGCAGGATCTGCTCGACGCGCTGACCACCGTCCGTCCCATTTCGATGTCCACTTCGGACAATCTGGCCACCGGCGGGCTGACGCTGGACGATGTCGGCAACATGACCGACGTCAAGCAGTCGCTCACCGAGGCGGTGCTGTGGCCGCTGCGCTACCCGGACTCGTTCGCCCGCCTCGGCGTCGACCCGCCGCGCGGCGTGCTCCTGTACGGGCCGCCCGGCGGCGGCAAGACGTTCCTGGTCCGCGCGCTCGCGGGCACCGGCGCGCTGAACGTCTTCGCGGTCAAGGGCGCCGAACTGATGGACAAATGGGTCGGCGAGTCCGAGCGTGCCGTGCGGGAACTCTTCCGCCGCGCCGCCGAAGCCGCGCCGTCGCTGATCTTCCTCGACGAGATCGACGCGCTCGCCCCGCGCCGCGGCCAGTCTTCGGACTCCGGCGTGTCGGACCGCGTGGTCGCGGCCCTGCTGACCGAATTGGACGGTGTCGAGCCGATGCGCGAGGTCGTCGTCCTCGGTGCGACGAACCGGCCGGAACTGGTCGACCCGGCCCTGCTGCGGCCGGGACGGCTGGAGCGCCGCGTCTACGTCCCGCCGCCGGACGCGCACGCCCGCGAGGCGATTTTGGCCGCCAGCGCCAAGAACACGCCGCTCGCGTCCGATGTGGACCTCGCGGCGTATGCGGCCACTTTGGACGGTTACTCGGCGGCGGACTGCGCGGCGCTGATCCGGGAGGCCGCGCTGACCGCGATGCGCGAGTCGCTGGAGGCCAAGGAGGTCACCGCCGAGCATCTGACGAAGGCGGCGCAGGCCGTGCGTCCGTCGCTCGACCCGGCCCAGCTCGCGGCGCTGGAGGCCTACGCGCAGACCCAGGTCTGAGAATGTGAAAAGGGCCCGCTTCCTCGTGAGGAAGCGGGCCTTTTCGCGTACGGGCTAGGAGCCGTCCTTGTCGTTGGTCTTGTAGTCCTTGGTGAGGATGACGATCACGCCGGGACCGATGTTCTTGATCTCCTCGAACCTCGGCTCGGCACGGAAACCGAACTCCAGCGCCAGCGCCTTCGCCGCCGCTTCCTCGTCGGTGCCCGGCCGGTAGTAGGCCACCGTCTCGGGCAGCCTGCCCGGATAGCCCTTGACCTCGGAGACGTTCCAGCCCGAGGCGCGGAAGTCCTTCGCGGCCTGCTCGGCGAGGCCCTGGATCGTGCTGTTGTTGTAGACGCGCACCGTCACCCACTTGTGCGACGCCTGCTGATCACCGCCGGGCTGACCCGGACCGGGCTGGCCTGGCTGCCCCGTCTGCCCAGGCTGGCTCGCCGGCGGTGCGGAACTCGCGGGCGCGCTCGACGGCGGCGCCGACGACGCGGGCGGCGTGCTGGCGGAGGGCGAACCCGGCGCCGGAGACGAAGGCTGCGTCGCGCCGTCCGAGCTGGTGGGCGTGCTGCCGGGCGGCGTCGCGGTGTCCGAGTCACCGCCGCCACTGGTCAGGGTGATACCGCCGATCACGGCGGCGATCACGGCGACACCGACCAAGGCCAGTCCGGCGGCCTTCATCGGCCGGGACAGACCCGAAAACAGACTCATGAGAGATCGATCCCCAGTCGCCGGGCCGCGCGATTGCGCTGCCGGGCCGCTCGCGTCTTTCGCAGGCGCTTCACCAGCATCGGATCGGCCTGCATGGCTTCGGTCTTCTCGAGCAGCCGGTTCAGCAACTGGTAGTAGCGCGTCGACGACATAGAGAAGCGTTCGCGGATGGCCTGTTCCTTCGCGCCGGCGTACTTCCACCACTGACGTTCGAACGCGAGCATGTCGAGCTCGCGCTCGCTGAGGCCGTTCACGGTCTCCGACGGGGACGGCTGGTCGGGCTCAGCCATCGACTCCGCGGCGTCCATCCGACTCCTCGCAATCAGGTCAGTGCTCGGCGGGCGTGAAACCACAGGCTTGTCATTCCGCGGCGCCATTAGACCACGGATGCGGCGCCCGGCCTCGGTAACGACGTCGGCGCGTCATGGGTAAGGGTGTACCAGAAGGGTCCGACTAAACTGCGCGCGTGACCGTCCATCCCATCGTGATCGCCGGCGAGCCCGTGCTGCACAACCCGACTCGGGAGATCACCGAGTTCGACGACAAGCTGCGCACGCTCATCGACGACATGTTCGAGACCATGTACGCCGCCGAAGGGGTGGGCCTCGCGGCCAACCAGATCGGCCTCGACCTGCGCGTGTTCGTCTACGACTGCCCCGACGACGAGGGCACGCGCCACAAGGGCGTCGTGGTCAACCCGAAGCTCGAGACGTCGGAGATCCCGGAGACGATGCCGGATCCGGACGACGACTGGGAAGGCTGTCTCTCGGCGCCCGGCGAGTCGTACCCGACCGGACGCGCTTCGTGGGCGAAGGTGACCGGTTTCGACGTCGACGGTAATCCGATCGAGGTCGAAGGAACCGGTTACTTCGCGCGCTGCCTGCAGCACGAGACCGATCACCTGGACGGCTTCATCTACCTCGACCGGCTGGTCGGGCGGCACGCCCGCGCGGCGAAGAAGATGCTCAAGGCGAACAAATGGGGCGTTCCGGGCAATTCGTGGCTGCCGGAGGCGCGGCCCTCCGACGACTGACCTCGTGAGTGGTAAGGACGGTTAGAACCGTCCTTACCACTCACGAGACGTGAGGGTCAGCAGCCCAGGAAGTGGCACCGCACGACCCGCGGCTGCTCGATCACCTTCCCCGCCTCCACCGACCACGCGAGCCGGAGGTACTGGGCGTGCGTCCAGGCCAGCGGAGTGGCGGACGCGGTCGGAGTGCCGGCCGGGAAGCCCGGCTGCCCCGAAGGCGCGTTCTCGTCCCAGACCTGCTCCGGCATCGTGTCCCCCGAGCTGCTGACGCGCCCGAGGTCTCGAAGGCGCTTCGCGGCCGTCCCCCGGTCCCCGTTGGCGAGGTCGTACTCGCCTCGTTCACCCGCCAGCAGCGGCCACAGTCGCCCGAAAGTGGTCCGGCTTTCCGCCGGGAATGTGTAGTCCCACGGTGAGCCGTCGGCCTTCTCGCCGTAGCCGTCCTTCGTGTAGCGGTGCCAGAACTGACCCGTCGGGGTGGTGAAGGCGATGTCGGCGTCGGTGACCTCGACGCTGTTGCGGATCACCGGATCGTCGGCGCGGTAGATGCCCAGCCTCACCAGTTCGAGGAATCCCGCGTCGGTCACGGCACGCTGGTCCATGGTCACGCTGGAGTTGCCCAGGTTGTACTTCGTGCCGTTGTTCGGGTTGCCGTCCTTGGTCAGCCGGACGAAGTACGGATCCTTCGACAGCGGACCGTTCGTGGTCACCGTCCACTGGGCGAGTTTCGCTTTGAACGCGTCGGCGGTGTCCAGGTAGCGCTTCGCGTCCGCGGCGGCGCCGTTCGCCTTGGCGATGTCGGCCGCGCAGACCAGCCCGGCGATCACCGCGGCGATCGTCGAGGGCGAGTAGCCGTCCTGTTCCTCCCAGCGTTCCTGCTGGCTGTACGGCGACGCGTGCCCGTTGTCCGCCTTGTAGGACAAGAGGAATTCCGCCGCCTTGCGCACACCCGTCCAGGTCTTGGCGTCGGTGCGGCCGAGCTGCTGGGCGAGCACGATCGGCAGCGCGGTCTCGTCGAGCTGGATGGACGTCCAGTACGGCGTGCCGTCGACGTGGCTGTTCTGCGGCAGATGCCCGTCCGGCAGCTGCTGCGTCCCGAACATGTAGTCGATCGACCGGTTCGCGGCGTCGCGGTCGCCGGCGGCGAGCAGGCCGGTCGCGATCTGGTAGAGGTCCCGCGGCCAGACCAGGTGATAGGTGCCCGACGGCGACCATTCCGGGTCGTTGTTCCCGAACCGCCACGGCATGCTCGGCGACGCGATGAGCGCGCCCTGGTGGATCTTGTCCTCGCTCGCCGCGAGCATGAGCACGGACGCCTGGTAGAGGTCCCGTTCCCGCTCGGTCTTGAGCGACGACGGCGCGTCCTTCAGCCGGCTGAGGTAGTGCTTCCAGCCCCGGTCGTACGTGCGGGCGGCATCGGCGAAACCGCGCCGCAGTGAGGCTTTCGCGTTGGCGAGCGCGTCGGAGTCCTTCGCGCCCATGCCCAGCGAAAGCGTGAAGTCCCGCGAGCGGACACCGTCGGCGGACGTCTGCCCGGTGATCAGCACGTTGCCCTTGGCCGCGGTCGCGTAATCCTTGAGAGTGAAGGACTTCGTCAGCTGCGTGATGCCGTCGGAGGCGCCCGCGTAACCCACGGAAGTACGCGAGAACGCCGGTTCCGCCGCCAGCGCGGCCGAGGTCTTCGCGTCGGACGCGACCGCGTTCACCCCATCGGTGCGTGCGGAGTCGTCGGAGCCCTCGTTCGTGAGATCGGGATCCGCGACCGCGTACACCTGGTAGGGGCGGCCGGTCAGCGAAACGAAGTCGACGTCGATCAGCACGCTCGCGCGCGCCGGGTCGGTGACGTAGGTCTTGCGGAGCTTCCAGCGACGCCGGTCGTCGGTGATCGTCTGTTCGTAGGTGAGGCCGCCGGTGCGGCGCACCTGTTGCGCCTTGGCCGACGAATCGACGGTGGCGAAGCTCGTCCCGTCGGTGACGACGAGGTCGAGCGCCCGGACGCTCGGCGTGGACAGGTCCGGGTAGTAGACCTCGGACATCCGGCCGCCCTGGAGGGTGAACCAGACGTTGCTCGCCCGTTCGCGGGCGGTGCCGAAGCCGGTCTTGTCCGCCGGGAGCCAGCTCGGATGGGCGCCGGGCGCACCGGGCGCCTCACCGCCCTGTGCCGCAGCCACCGCCGGGACCAGCCCCGCGATCAGCACGCCTGCCAGTGCCGGGAGCACGAGTTTTCGCATATCCACCCCAGACTTCTGTAACGGTGCAGAACCTCCGGGATTCTGTCGTGAATCCCCAGCGAGCACATGCTCCAAACCGGTGAACCGCTAACGCTGTCGACATGTCGGCCCGGAAATCGCGTTGCTCACGGCGGCCCCCGTCCCCGACGATCGGGGAATGCCGAACCTGCTGGCGTTCATCCCCGCCGCGTTCCTCATGGCGATGGTCCCCGGCCCGGCGACGGTGATGCTGATCAAGCAGTCGGCGAAGGGCTCGCGCCGGAACGCGTTCGCCACCGTCGCGGGGATCGAGGCGGGTGTCGCGTTCTGGGGGCTCGCCGCGGTGTTCGGTCTCACCGCGCTCCTCATCGCCTCGCAGGTCGCCTACGACGTCTTGCGCATCGCGGGCGCGGTCTTCCTGATCTACCTCGGCGTCAAGGCGCTCTTCTTCCGCAAGCGCGACGGCGAGGTCGCCGAACCCGCCGGGCGCGGCTTCCGCTCCGGCTTCCTGATCAACGTGAGCAACCCGAAGGCGGGCGTGTTCGCGATCTCGTTCCTCCCCCAGTTCGTTCCCGCCGACGGCGGGCCGTGGTCGCTGCTGCTGTGCGTCGCGGTGTGGATCGCCGTCGACATCGTCTGGTATTCGTCGCTCGCCCTGCTGGTCACACGCCTGGGCGAGTGGTTGCGCCGCGATCGCGTCAAGCTGTGGCTGGAGCGCACGTCCGGCGGCGTCCTGGTCGGCTTCGGAGTGACCGTCGCCTTGGAGGGTTGATTGTCCGAGGCCCGGCGTGGCATGGTCGGGGCACAACCAAACAACCGCGGGAGCTCGCGCCATGGCGGGCTGAGAGGGCGGCTGGTGTCTTTCCAGGGACCCGGCGCCGCCGACCGCATGAACCTGACCGGGTAATGCCGGCGTAGGGAGTGAACGTCGTTGACGACGCTTGAGAATGCCCAGGGCATCACACCGACCGTGACCACCGGGCCGATCACCGGTTCCCGCAAGGTCTATCACCAGACGGAATCCGGTCTCCGGGTCCCCGCGCGGCGGATCGATCTTTCGAACGGCGAGCATTTCGACGTTTACGACACCTCCGGCCCGTACACCGACGACGACGCGCAGATCGATGTCCACAGTGGACTGCATCGGCTGCGCGCCGGCTGGGCCGACGGTCGTGAGCACAACACCCAGCTCGGCTGGGCGAAACAGGGCGTCATCACCCGCGAGATGGAGTACGTCGCGGCACGCGAGCGCTGCTCGCCGGAATTCGTGCGGGACGAGGTCGCGCGCGGCCGCGCGGTGATCCCCGCCAACCGCAAGCACCCGGAGACCGAGCCGATGATCATCGGCAAGAACTTCCTGGTGAAGATCAACGCCAACATGGGCAACTCGGCCGTCTGGTCCTCCGTGGAGGAGGAGGTCGACAAGATGGTGTGGGCCACCCGCTGGGGCGCCGACACGATCATGGATCTCTCCACCGGCAAGCGGATCCACGAGACGCGCGAGTGGATCATCCGCAACTCGCCGGTGCCGGTCGGCACCGTGCCGATCTACCAGGCGCTCGAAAAGGTCAACGGGGAGCCGGAAAAGCTGTCGTGGGAGGTCTACCGCGACACCATCATCGAGCAGTGCGAGCAGGGCGTCGACTACGTCACCGTGCACGCCGGGGTGCTGCTGCGCTACATCCCGCTGACCGCGCGCCGCGTCACCGGCATCGTCTCGCGCGGCGGCTCGATCATGGCGGCGTGGTGCCTCGCGCACCACAAGGAATCGTTCCTGTACACCAATTTCGCCGAGCTCTGCGAGATCCTGCGCGAGTACGACGTCACGTTCTCGCTCGGTGACGGCCTGCGGCCCGGTTCGATCGCCGACGCCAACGACCGCGCGCAGTTCGCCGAACTGGAGACGCTGGGCGAGCTCACGCATATCGCCCGCGAGCACGACGTCCAGGTGATGATCGAGGGTCCCGGCCACGTGCCGATGCACAAGATCAAGGAGAACGTCGAACTCGAGGAGAAGCTGACCGGCGAGGCACCGTTCTACACCCTCGGCCCGCTCGCGACCGACATCGCGCCGGCGTACGACCACATCACTTCGGCCATCGGCGCGGCGCAGATCGGCTGGTACGGCACGGCGATGCTCTGCTACGTCACGCCGAAGGAGCACCTCGGCCTGCCGAACCGAGACGACGTCAAGACCGGCGTGATCACGTACAAGATCGCCGCGCATGCCGCCGACCTCGCCAAGGGGCACCAGTACGCGCAGGAGTGGGACGACGAGCTTTCCAAGGCCCGCTTCGAATTCCGCTGGAACGACCAGTTCAACCTGTCGCTGGACCCCGACACCGCCCGCGCGTACCACGACGAGACGCTGCCCGCGGAGCCGGCGAAGACGGCGCACTTCTGCTCGATGTGCGGGCCGAAGTTCTGCTCGATGCGCATCACGCAGGACGTCCGCAAGTACGCCGAGGAACACGGACTGTCCACTGTGGAGGCCATCGAGGCCGGCATGGAGGAGAAGTCGAACGAATTCGCCGAGCAGGGCAACAAGGTGTACCTGCCGGTGGTCAATCAGTGACACGCGCCGACGTACTCCCTCCCGCGGAGGCGCCGTGAACACAGCACCCAGGACGGCCCTCACCATCGCCGGATCGGATTCCGGTGGTGGTGCGGGCATCCAGGCCGATCTGCGCACCTTCTTCGCCAACGGGGTGCACGGGATGGTCGCGCTCACCGCGGTCACCGTGCAGAACTCGCTGGGCGTGCAGGGGTTCAGCGAGATCCCGGTCGACGTCGTCACCGGCCAGATCAAGGCCGTCGCCACGGACATGGGCGTCGACGCGGCGAAGACCGGCATGCTCGCGACGGCCGAGATCATCAACGCCGTCGCGAAGACGCTCGACGAAGTCCACATCGGACGCTCGTCGGACACGCCGTTCGTCGTGGACCCGGTCGCCGCTTCGATGACCGGGCACGCGTTGCTGCGAGAAGAGGCACTGGAGGCGATCCGCACCGAGCTTTTCCCGCGGGCCACGCTGATCACGCCGAACCTGGACGAGGTCCGGCTGCTGACCGGCGTGGAGGTGACCGGGCCGTCGACTCAGCGGGAGGCGGCGGAGGCGTTGCTGGAGTTCGGGTCCGAGTGGGTGCTGGTGAAGGGCGGGCACCTCGACGCCGCTCAGGACTGCGTGGACCTGTTGTCGGACGGCGAATCCTGGGTCGAGCTGAGCGGCCCGCGCTTCGACACCAGGAATACCCACGGCGGCGGGGACACGATGGCTTCGGCGATCACGTCTTCGCTGGCGAAGGGGGCGGACGTGCCGACGGCCGTCGCCGAGGGGAAGCGGTTCATCGAGCGATGCGTGGCGGAGTCGTATCCGCTGGGGGCCGGGGTGGGTCCCGTTTCGCCGTTCTGGCGGCTGCGGTAACCATCCGGCCAGTGCCGGAGGTCCGTGAAGCCCCTTGCCAAGTACATGAAGGCCCCCTTCCTGTACCTAGGCGCAAGGAAGGGGGCCTTCATGTTCTGCGGGGTCCTGCTGGGCGAAGCGCCCTACCGGGAGGTTGCGAAGGCCACCTTCGCAACCTTCAACGTTGTGAAAGTGGCTTTCGCAACGTCGGCCGGGTCCGGTGACATCCGTTAGCGGGCGCTGAGGCGAGGAGCGTCCACCGCCCAATACCAGTTGTTCCCCGCCGCGTAGAGCCGCCAGGTCAGCTTCACCGATCGGGCCCCGGCGGGCACCTTGACCGAAGCCGCCGTCGGCACCGAAAGCACGTCACCGCCCTTGTTCGCCGTACCCGATTCCGGCCCGTAGGCCAGCACGTTCTGCTCGGGGCCGCCGTCGAACGACGCGGTCAGCGCGCCCCGCTGCGTGCCGTCCTGCCGGTAGTGCGACACGAAAGAGACGTCCACAGTGGACCTTCCGGAGACGTCGAGCGAAGGCGAAACCAGGGAAGAGTCGAAGGTGCCGCGCGAAGAGGGCGAGCCCTTGTCGTCCCATTCATCCGGGTCCGCGACCGCGAAGACGCCACGCGCGCGGGCGTTCGCCTCGCGCTGCTGACCAGGGGCGGTGCGAGTCCAGAAGTCGTCGGTGGTGAACGACCAGCCCTGCCACTCCGTCACGCCGGCGGGCATGCCGGACGCGTTGCGCACGCTCCAGCCGCCGGGAGCGTCGTGCGTCCAGCCGAGAACCCCCGCCGGGACACCGGTTTCGTCCTGCCGCGCCTTCAAGACGGCCGTGTCGAAGACGTCCGAAGGCGCGGCGCCGAGCGCGTAGCCGTCGTAGACAGCCGGAGCCGCGATGCCGAGGTGCCGCAGCACCGTCGGCGCGATGTCGACGATCTTCGGTGCCACCGCGGGGGTTCCGGCCGGGACCGCGCCACCGGCGGCGATCACGAACGTCATCCGTTCTTCAGGGGTGTCGCCGCCGTGCCCGCCCGACGGCGTGTGGCCGTGGTCCGAGGAGATCATGATCAGCCAGTCTTCGTTCGCACGGTTCGCGCGGGCGTCGACGGCGGCGAGCAGACGGCCGATCAGCGCGTCGTCGGTGCGCAGGCTGGCTTCGTACTGCGGAGAATCCGCGCCGTGGTCGTGCCCAGCGATGTCCGTCTGTCCGAAGTAGACGAACGACGCGTCGGCCTTGTCCTGCTTGAGATGCTTCTCCGCGTCGACGGCGACCTGCTCGTCGGTCTTCTCGTAGCCGGCACTGTCACCGTTCAGGACGAACTTGCGGTCTTGGCCGGTGCGCAGGATCCGGTCGCTGATCGGCGTCCAGTCGACCGCCGCGTAGGTGTCGAGCGCAGGGTTCGCGGTTTCGGCGCGGGCGAGCCAGCTCGGATGCGGGGCGAGATCGTTGCCCGAGAAGGAGTTGTCCTTCACCTTGTGCTTGTCCGGCCAGACGCCGGTGAGGATCGTGGACCATCCGGGACCGCTCACCGTCGGCGCCATCCCGCTGCCGTACAAGGAACTGCGCGACGCGTAGCCACGCTCCGCCAGCGCGTGGACGTTGGGGGTGTCGGCGGCCATCAGCTTGTCGAAGCGGGCGCCGTCCAGGCCGATGACCAGCACTTTTGGTGTCTTGGCCGCGGCGACGGCGACACCGGACGTCAGTCCGGCGACGGCCACCAAGACCGACAGGAGGGAAAGCGTTCTGCGCACGAAAGCCTCCAGGTAACTTGTTCGAACCAATTGTTCGTCAAGTTAGTGCGCCGAACTGACTTCCCGATGAAGTCCGCGTGCCGCCACGGAGGACTTCAGCCGACGGGCTCCATCACCCGCGAGTCGTACTCCTTCCGCGATTCGAGGATCCCGTCGAAGTTGGCGACCGACCATTCGCTGACCGCCATGAGCAGCGTGCCCGCGCTCGCCCCGCGTTCGGTCAGCGCGTACTCGACGGTCGGCGGCGTGGTCGGGAAGACCGTGCGCGTGACCAGGCCGTCGCGTTCGAAGGCGCGCAGGTTCTGCGTCAGCATCTTCTGGCTGATCCCGCCGACGGCGCGGCGCAGCTCACCGAACCGGTGCGGCCGCCGCGACAGCGCGCCGAGCACGAGCGCGGTCCACTTGTTGGCGAGGAGGTCGAGGACGTCTCGGCACGGGCAGTTCCGCAGGTAGATGTCCCACGGGGATTCCGGCACTTCACAGGTGGTTTCCATCAGGTACCTAGTTTACCTATAAGTGCCTTCTAGCGAAAAGAGACCATGCGGCCGAGCATGGACAGCACCAACAACGAAGGAGCTTTCGATGCGCGTCGTGACCCAGCAGCGGCTTGGTGGCCCGGAAGTGCTGGAGGTGACCGAAACCGATCGGCCGTCCCCCGCCCCGACGGAGGTGCTCGTGCGCGTGCGCGCGGCCGGGATCAACCCGGTCGACTGGAAGACCCGGGCCTACGGCGTCTTCATGGGCGAGCCGCCGTTCGTCCTCGGCTGGGACGTCTCCGGGGTGGTGGAGGAGCTCGGTGTCGGCACCACGCGGTTCGCCGTCGGCGACGAGGTCCTCGGCTTCCCGTGGTTTCCCCGGCAGGCAGGCGGCTACGGCGAGTACGTGACGGCGCCCGCCCGCCAGTTCGTGCGCAAACCCGCGAACCTCACCCACGAGCAGGCCGCCGGGCTGCCGCTCGCCGGGCTCACCGCGTGGCAGGGCCTCGTGGACATCGCCGACGTCCAGCCTGGCCAGCGTGTGCTGATCGACGCGGCCGCGGGCGGGGTCGGGCACCTCGCCGTGCAGGTGGCGAAGGCGCGCGGCGCGTACGTCCTCGGCACGGCGAGCGCCGGGAAGCACGACTTCCTCCGCGAACTCGGTGTCGACGAGCCGATCGACTACCGCGACCAGGCCGCGACCGCGTCCGGGGTGGACGTCGTGTTCGGGCTGGTCGGCGAGCAGAGCGACCTGCGCTGGCTGGACGCGGTGAAACCGGGCGGCCTGCTGATCGCGGTCCCCGGAGGCCCGAGCGAAGCTGTCGTGGCGAAGGCGGAGAAGCTCGGCGTGCGGACGTCGGGAATGCTCGCCGAACCCGACGAGATCGGTCTCCTGGCGTTGACCGGCCTGATCGAGAAGGGTGAACTGCGCGTCCACGTCGACCAGACCTTCCCTCTCGAAGACGTCGCGAAGGCGCACGAAGTCGGCGAAGGCGGCAGGGTGACCGGGAAGCTCGTCCTGACCCTCTGAGAACGCGCGTGGAAAATGAACCCATGAGCGAGAACCCGAGCCCGCCGTCGGCGCTGACCATCGCGGGGTCCGACTCCGGCGGCGCCGCCGGCCTTCAGGCGGATCTGCGCACGTTCCTCACCTGTGGCGTGCACGGCCTGGTCGCGGTCACCGCCGTGACCGTCCAGAACACGCTCGGCGTGCACGACCGCACCGACATCCCGGCGAGCATCGTCGCCGGGCAGATCGAGGCGGTCGCGGCCGACATGGGCGTCAACGCGGCGAAGACCGGCATGCTCGCTTCGGCCGAGATCATCCACGCCGTCGCCGCCGCGTGCGACAAGGCCGAGATCGGCCGCGACAGCAAGGTGCCGTTCGTGGTCGACCCGGTCGCGGCGTCGATGCACGGGCATCCGCTGTTCGACGAGGCCGGGCTGGTGGCGCTGCGCGACGAGCTCCTGCCGCGCGCGACCGTCCTCACGCCGAACCTCGACGAGGTCCGCC
The DNA here is from genome assembly GCF_024628825.1 of Amycolatopsis roodepoortensis. NCBI lineage: Bacteria > Bacillati > Actinomycetota > Actinomycetes > Pseudonocardiales > Pseudonocardiaceae > Amycolatopsis > Amycolatopsis roodepoortensis. The sequence goes on along the minus strand of NZ_CP102415.1, from coordinate 6,022,939 downwards.
TGCTCACCGGGATGACCGTGACCACCCGCGAGCAGATGCACCAGGCGGCCGTCGTGCTGCACCGGCTCGGGCCGAAGTACGTGCTCGTCAAGAGCGGCCACCTCGTCTCCGACCCGGAATGCGTCGACGTGCTCTTCGACGGCTCCACGTTCGTCGAGCTGCCGGGCGAGCGGTTCGCGACGCAGCACACGCACGGCGCCGGGGACACGATGGCGTCGGCGCTGACGGCGGGGCTCGCTAAGGGCATGTCCGTCGTGGAGGCCGCGCGCTACGGCAAGTGGTTCGTTTCACACGCGGTCGAAAACGCCTACCCGATGGGCGCGAAGGTCGGTCCGGTTTCGGCGTTCTGGCGGCTTGCGCCCGAGCACTGAGCACCCGTCCGGTTACGATCTGCGCCGTGACGGGACGCGAGACGGTGGCCAGGGTCGTCGAAGACCGCCGCTTCCAGAACTTCATCATCGCGGTGATCGTCTTCAACGCCGTCACGCTCGGCCTGGAGACCTCGACCAGGATGGTCGCGGACCACGGGACGCTGCTGCACACGGTCGACTACATCGCGCTCGGGATCTTCGTCCTCGAACTCGGCGCGAAGCTCTACGCCTATCGCGGAACGTTCTTCCGTGACCCGTGGAACATCTTCGATCTGGTCGTCGTCGGGATCGCGGTGATCCCCACGACCGGCCCGTTCGCGGTGCTGCGGGCGTTGCGGGTCCTGCGGGTGCTGCGGCTGATCTCGGTCGTGCCGTCGATGCGGAAGGTCGTCACCGGCCTGCTCGCGGCGATCCCCGGAATGGCTTCGATCGCCGCGCTCCTCGCGCTGATCATCTTCGTCGCGGGGGTGATGGCGACGAAGCTGTTCGGCGCGATCTCGCCGGAGAACTTCGGCGACCTCGGCACTTCGCTGTTCACGCTGTTCCAGGTGATGACCGGCGAGGCCTGGCCGGACATCGCCAAGGAGGTCATGAGGGAAGCGCCCATGGCCTGGGTGTTCTTCGTGGTCTACATCCTCGTGTCCAGCTTCGCGGTGCTGAACCTCTTCATCGCCGTGGTGGTCAGCGGGATGGAGGACGAGCTTCGCCAGGACATCCGCGAGGAAGAGGCGAAGCAGGCCGAAACGCAGGCTCTGGCGAACAAGGAGATCCTCGACGAGCTTCGCGCTCTTCGCGAGGAAGTCAGCGCTCTTCGTCGGCAATGAGCGCTTCGAGCGCGGGCAGAGCCGCCGCCAGCGCCGCTTGATGCTCCGGCGTCAGCCGTTCGAGGCGTTTGCTCAGCTCGTTCACCCGGGTCGACCGGACGCCGGAAACCAGCCTCGCCCCCTCTTCGGTGGCCTCCGCGAGCCAGGCACGCCTGTCGATCGGGTCCGATTCACGGCTGACGTAGCCCGCTTCGACCAGCGAAGCGACGATCCTCGACATGGTGGCCGCGGCGACGCCTTCCTTCGCCGCGAGATCACCCAGGCGGAGCTGGCCGTAGTGCACGAGCGTGGCGAGCGCCGAGATCGCGCCGTGGCCCGGCCCGGGCACACCGGCCTGGCGCAGCGACCGGGACAGCCTGCCCACCGCCAGGAACAACCTGCCCGAAACGTCCTGGACCGCTGACGTGGTCACCACTGGCTCCTCTGGGTACACGGCGGCGGGTGCGCCTCCGGAAAGGTGCCGTCAACCATACGGGCTCCGGGTGCGAACTCGCCGTGAAGGCCGTGAACCGTACAAAAGGGTTACCGGGGCGGGCTCGACGCGTGCGCCCAGAACCGCTGCGGGATCCGCCCCGCGCCGGCCGCCAGCCGCCCCGCGGTGACGGCGGCCCGCATCGCCGACGCCATCCGTTCGGGGTCCGCGGCCCTGGTCACGGCGGTGGAAAGCAGGACCGCGTCGCAGCCGAGCTCCATCGCCAGTGTCGCGTCGGAAGCCGTGCCGATCCCGGCGTCGAGGATCACCGGCACCCCAGCGCGGGACACGATCAGCTCGATGTTGTGCGGGTTCCGGATGCCGAGACCGGTGCCGATGGGCGCGCCGAGCGGCATCACCGCCGCGCAGCCCGCCTCCTCCAGCCGCAGCGCCAGCACCGGATCGTCGTTGGTGTACACGAGCACGGTGAAGCCGTCCGCGGCGAGCCGTTCGGCCGCTTCGAGGGTCTCGAACGGATCCGGCAGCAGGGTGCGGTCGTCGGCGTGGACCTCCAGCTTGACGAGGTCGGTCTCGAGCGCTTCGCGGGCGAGCTGCGCGGTGAGGACCGCTTCGGCGGCCGTCCGGCAGCCGGCGGTGTTGGGCAGCAGGCGGATGCCGAGGCGGCGAAGCAGTTCGAGGACGCCGGAGCCGCCTTCGGCGTCAGCCTTGCGCATCGCGACGGTGGTCAGTTCCGTCCCGGACGCGACCAGCGCGCGTTCCAGCACGGCGAGGTTGCCCGCGCCGCCGGTGCCGATGATCAACCGCGACGAGAGCTTGTGCTCGCCGATGACGAGGTGGTCGCCGTCCATTTCAGCCTCCTTGCACAGCGGTGAGGATGTCGACGCTGGCGCCCTTGCGCACCACCGCTTCCGGCCATTCGCCGCGCCGGACGACCACGCCGTCCACCGCGACCGCGACGCCCTGTGTCGCCGTGCCCAGCGCCTCCAGCACGCCCTCGACGGTGGTGCCGTCGGGGAATTCGCGCCACTGGCCGTTGACCTGGATCTCCATCACACCCGCTCCTCGCTTCGCCGCGACGGTGTTGCCGCCGCGACCTCGTCCGGCAACGGCACTCCGTCCAGCCAGGCGACCGCGGCGTCCGCGGTGACCGGGGCCATCAGGAGGCCGTTGCGATGGTGACCTGTCGCGGCGAAGACGCCTTCGCCCAGCTCACCGATGAAGGGCATCGTGTCGACACTCGCCGCGCGAAGCCCGGCGGCGGTCTCGACGAGTTCGTACTCGGTGAGGCCTGGGAAGACGCGCTCCGCGCCTTCGAGCAGCTCACGAACGCCTCGGACGGTGACGGTCTCGTCGAAACCGGCCTCGTACTGGGTCGCGCCGAGTACGAGCTGACCGTCGTCGCGAGGGACGAGGTAGATCGGGCGTCCTTCGACCATCGCGCGGACGGTGCGTTTCGGGGGCGGCAGGCAACCCCGTCGCGGCCGGAGGCGGAGGATCTCGCCCTTGAGCGGGCGGACGGCGCCGTCGAGCGCGGGATGCAGCCGTCCGGTCCAGGCGCCGGCGGCGAGGACGACGTCACCCAATCCGTTGAGCTCGGTGACCGTCTCGTGGCGGAACTCGACGCCGCGCACTCGACAGGCGTGTTCGAGCGCGCGCAACAGCCTTCTGTTGTCCACGGCCAGATCCCCGGGCACCAGGAGTCCACTTCGGACGGATCCGGCGAGGCCGGCTTCGGCGCGGCGGGCCTCACGGCCGGTCAGCCGCTCGACCTCGCGGCCGAGCTCGGCGAGGTACGCGGCCAGCATTTCGAGGTTGCCCGCGTCCGCGCTGTCCAGCGCGACGACGAGCGTGCCGTGCGGTGAAAGTCCCGGGTCGACGCCCTCTTCCGCCAGCTCACGGGCGAAATCCGGCCAGCGCCGCAGGGACGCTTCGCCGAGCGCGAGGACGTCCTCCTCGCCCGGCCAGGCCTCGGTGACCGGCGCGAGCATGCCGCCCGCGAGCCACGACGCGCCGCGCCCCGGATCGGGGTCGTACACGGTGACGCGATGACCGCGCGCGGACGCGCGCCAAGCGACCGAGAGGCCGATGACCCCGCCGCCGACAACCGAAAGTTCCTTCATGGAATCACGCTCCCTGCGCCGGCATGACCCGGATCAGGTTCCACGGTCGGAGCGGTCCCGGCTCCCTCTCAGCCCGTCCTCGGGCTCCCGTGCGGACCACCCCACCGTAGCGCGCGAGTACCGTCGCCGCCATGCCCACCCTGTCTGGTTCGCTGATCCGCGCCCGGCTCGCGGACGCCCGCCTGTACCTCTGCACCGACGCCCGGTCCGGCCGCGGCGATCTCGCCGAATTCGCCGACGCCGCGCTGGCCGGCGGGGTCGACATCATCCAGCTGAGGGACAAGACCGGCGGTGCCCCGATCGAGGCGAAACACGAGATCGCCGCCTTGGAAGTGCTGGCCGAGGCGTGCGAGAAGCACGACAAGCTGCTGGCGGTGAACGACCGCGCGGACGTCGCGCTCGGCGTCGGCGCGCACGTGCTGCACCTCGGCCAGGACGACATCCCGGTGTCGCTGGCGCGCCGGGTGCTCGGGGACGACGTGGTGATCGGCCGGTCCACCCATTCGGCCGAACAGGCCGCGGCCGCCGCCGAAGAACCCGGCGTGGACTACTTCTGCACCGGCCCGTGCTGGCCGACCCCGACGAAGCCCGGCCGGTCCGCCCCGGGGCTCGACCTGGTGCGCTCGACGGCCGCGTCCGGGACGGCGCGGCCATGGTTCGCGATCGGCGGGATCGACGTCGAGCGGCTGCCCGAGGTGCTGGACGCGGGGGCGTCGCGGATCGTCGTCGTCCGCGCGATCACCGAGGCCGAAGACCCCGAAGCGGCCGCCCGCACGCTTCGCTCCGCCCTCTCCTGACCCCATGCGTTTCGTCCTCTGAACGCGGTAGTTGGCAACTCGAACTACCGCATCCAGAGGACGAAACGCGGGAAAGGGATCAGGGCACGGGGGTGTTCGAGGCAGGCGGAGCCGAGGCGGTCGTCGAAGGCGCCTGGGAGGTCGACGGCGCCGTGGACTGCGTCGTCGGGGGTGCCTGCGTCGTGGTGGTGGGCGTCGTCGAGGGGGTCGGCGTGGTCGACGGCGTCTTCTCGGGCTGGTCACCCGGAGTCTCCGTCGGGGTCGTCGCAGGCGGGGTGTCGTGCTTGTCCTGCCGCTCCTGGGCCTGTCCGCCGCCGATGATCTTCCCTATGGTGGTCCCGGTTCCGCCGCCGAAGGTCTTCCCGGTCGCCCCCTCGAAACCGGTGATCGCGACGAGCGCCACCGCGAACGCCACCACGCTGACACCGGCGATCACCGCCCAGCGCGGCTTGAACTTCCGCCCGGACGGCTCTTCGTCCTCCGCCTGGGTGATGCGGACGGTCTCCTGCTCCGCCGGGTCGAGCACCTTGCGGCGCCCGGGAACGGTCAGCACCACTCGCGCCTTCAGCGCCGCGTCCTTCGTCCGCTGCAGTGAACGCAGGTACAGCTCGCCGCCGAGCGTCGTGATCACACTCGCCAGCCCGGCGCCCGCCACCGTGCCGGCCACGCCGAGGGTGGAACCCAGCAGCGCCGCCGTGATCGCGGCCATCGCGGCCGCCGTCACCTGGATGATCCGGCCCTGCTTTTCGGTCTTTTCGGTTTTCTCCGTGCTCTCCTTGGTCATGATCCCGTTCTGCTGCTAGTCGGTCCTCACCGGTCCTAACGACTAAGGCGCACGGGATGCTCCCCGCGTTGTCCGCACGTGAGGAGCGCCACCCTCTCTGTCCAAAAAGGACTGTCCATGGCTCACAACTCCTTGACATAATCGGACGTATGAACCTGGTCTCGATCGAGGAAATCCGCGACGCGGCGAGCCGTGTCAAAGGCGTCGCGGTGCGCACCCCGCTGCTGGAACAAGGGTGGGCGCCGTTGTGGCTCAAGCCGGAAAGCCTCCAGCCGATCGGTGCTTTCAAGGTGCGCGGGGCCTACAACGCGATCGCCGCGCTGACCGAAGATCAGCGTGCCCGCGGCGTCGTCGCGTTTTCCAGTGGCAACCACGCGCAAGCGGTCGCGTACTCGGCGAAGCGATTCGGGATTCCCGCGGTGATCCTCATTCCGGACGTCGCCCCGCGCGCCAAGGTCGAAGCCACCAAGGCGCTCGGCGCCGAAGTCATCGAGGTCCCCATCGACGCGCAGGAGTCCTCCGCGCTCGCCGTCGCCGAGGAACGCGGGCTCACCATGATCCCGCCGTTCGACCACCGCGACGTCATCGCCGGGCAGGGCACCGTCGGCCTGGAGATCGCCGAAGACCTGCCGGACGCCGGCGTCGTCCTCGTGCCGCTCAGCGGCGGCGGGCTGGCCTCGGGCGTCGGCACGGCGATCAAGGAACTGCTGCCGGACGCGAAGGTCATCGGCGTCGAGCCGGAACTGGCGGGCGACACCGCCGAGGGCCTGCGCGCGGGCAGGCGGATCGAGTGGCCGATGGAGCTGCGGGCGCGCACCAGCGCCGACGGCCTGCGCGCCCAGCCGTCGGACCTGACCTTCGCCCACCTCCAGGCGGTGCTCGACGACGTCATCACCGTTTCGGAGGAGGAGATCCGGGAGGCCGTCCGGACGCTGGCGCACCGGGCCCGTCTGGTCGCCGAGCCGAGCGGCGCCACCGCGACCGCCGCGTTCCTCTCCCACCGGGACGCGCTACCGCCGGGCAAGGTCGTTTCCGTCGTTTCGGGCGGCAACCTGGACCCGGCGACCCTGGCCGGCCTATTGGCGTAACTCGCGTGACTGGGGCCGTATCTCGCGTGATTGGAGGCGTAACTCACGAGTTACGGCTCCAATCACGTGAGTTACGCCTTCAATCACGCGTGTGACGCCCGGGGTGGACGTGCGTCGGGGGCGAGTCGACGCCGCAGTGGAGGCATTCACCCGGATGCGGCGACTCGTCGGTGTCGTCGGTGTCGTCGGAAGGTGTGTCGAGGACGCCGTTGTGGATGCCGAGCGCGATCAGCCCGCCGCCGATCGCCAGCGCCGCGCAGACGAGCAACGCCGTCCGCCAGCCCGCGGTCAGGGCCACCGGATCGGCGTAGGCGGCACCGGACAGCCCGGCGACGGCGGGCAGCACGGCGATCGCGAGCAGGCCACCCGACCGGGCGATGGCGTTGTTGACCCCGGAGGCGACGCCGGCGTACCGGTCCGGCGCGGCGGCCAGCACAGTCGCCGTCACCGGCGCGACGACCGTCGCCAGCCCGGCACCGAACACGACGACGGCGGGCAGCACCGACCCCAGATACGAGGACCCCGGCCCGACCCGCATCAGCAGGAGCATGCCGACGCCGACCAGGATCGGGCCGACGACGAGTTGCGTGCGCGGCCCGATCTTCTGCGCGAGCGCGCCGGACCGGCCGGAGAACAGCAGCATGATGACGGTGATCGGCAGCCCGGCGAGCCCGGCGGCGGTCGGCGAGTAGCCCAGCGACACCTGAAGCTGCATGACCATCAGCATCATCACGCCGCCGAGCGCGGCGTAGACGACGAAGGTCAGCGCGTTGGCGAGGCTGAACGTCCGGTCCCGGAACAGTTTCGGCGGTACCAGCGGGTCGGCCGAGCGGTGCTGCATCACCAGGAACGCCCCCAGCCCCGCGACGCCGAGCACGATGGCGATCAGGACGACGACGTCACCGATACCCCGCCCGGGCGCTTCGACCAGCGCACCGGTCAGCCCGGCCAGCCCGATCGCGCCGACGGCGGCCGCGAGGAAGTCGGGATGCCCGGTCGCCTCCTCGTCGCGGGACTCGGGCACGTAGCGCCGGGCGAGCAGGACGCAGACCGCGGCGAGCGGCAGGTTGATCAGGAACGCCAGCCGCCATGACCACACCTGCACGAGGACGCCGCCGAGCAGCGGGCCGATCGCCGCCGCGATACCGCCGAGCCCGGACCAGGCGCCGATCGCGCGGGCCCGGTCCTCATGGGTGAACGACGCCTGGAGGATCGCCAGCGAGCCGGGCGTGAGCAAAGCTCCCCCGATCCCCTGGAGGATCCGGGTCACGACGAGCAGCTCGGTGGTCGTCGCGGCGGCGCACAGCCCGGACGCGACCCCGAACCAGACGACGCCGACGACGAACATGCGGCGGCGGCCGTAGCGGTCGCCGAGCGATCCGGCGACGAGGATCAGCGCGGCGAGCGCGAGCAGGTAGCCGTCGAGGATCCATTGCAGGCCCGCGACGGACGCGTCGAGCTCGTCGCCGATCCTCGGGAGCGCGACGTTGATGATCGTCCCGTCGAGCATCGCCATGCCCGAGCCCACGATCGTGGTGGCGAGCACGCCCCGCGCCACCGGCGTCCCCCACCGGATCCCCGCCGCCGTGTCAGTCATGGGACGACTGAATCACGACGGCCGGGGCCGGGCCACCGCGAAACAGGGATGAATTCCGGGAAAGCGATCTTTCCCGGAATTACCTGACTCGTCAGGGAAGTAGCGTGGTGACGAATTTGTAACGGTCACCCCGGTAGATCGCACGCGCGAACTCGACCGGTTTTCCATCGGTGGCGAAGGAATGCCTCGAAAGGAGCAACATCGGCATTCCGACGTCGGCGCCGAGCATCTCCGCCTCGTGCGGTCCGGCGAGGGCGGTCTCGATCGTTTCCTCGGCCCTTTCAAGCTCGACGCCGTAGTGCTCCCTCAGCACGGCGTACAGCGAACCACCTGCGGAAACGTGTTTGCGCAAACCGCGGAAGCGACCGAGCGGGAGATGCGTGGTCTCCAGTGCCATCGGCTGCGAATCGGCCAGCCTGAGACGGCGAAGGCGAAGGATCTTCGCGCCGACGCGGATTCCGAGCAGCTTCGCCAGATCGGCCTCGACGGGCAGTTCGTCGATCTCCAGCAGCTTGGACGACGGCTTGAGCCCCTGCTTGCGCATGTCCTCGGTGTAGGACGACAACTGCAGGCGCTGCGCGAGTTTCGGCTCGGCGGCGAAGGTGCCCTTGCCCTGAACGCGGTGAAGCCTGCCCTCGGCGGTGAGATCGGCGAGGGCCTGCCGGACGGTGGTGCGCGAAACGGTGAATTCCCCCGCCAGTGCCCGTTCCGTCGGAATCGGCGAGCCGGGCGGCAACGCGTCGAGCAGATCGAGCAGATGCTGTTTCAGCGCCCAGTACTTCGGTTCGCGCTGCCCGCGCATCCCTGCCGTAGCGCCCGCCTCACCCGCGGTGGTTGTCTCCAACATGACCGACTCCCTAAGCCTTCCCACTCAAACGCGCACCGTCCCCGCTAGGAAACGTACCCTTCACCACAAACGTCCATTCGGGCTAGCATTGGTCTAGACCTACTCGGGGGACGAAGTACGTCCCGGTGGAAGGGAACGAGATGACCGAACAGCGCCCCGGCGAGCACATGGCCGCGGAGATCTCCCAGCAACCCGCCATTCTGGCAGGAATCGTGGAGCGACAGGCCGAAATCGCCGAGGTGGCCGAAGCCATCTCCAAGCGCCCGCCCAGGTTCGCACTCCTCGCCGCCCGGGGCTCCAGCGACCACGCCGCCCTGTATGCGAAGTACCTGATCGAAGTACTCCTCGGTCTCCCCTGCGGTCTCGTCTCACCGTCCACCGCGACTCTGTACGGCGCCCGTCCCGATCTGCGGGACGTTCTCTTCATCACAGTAAGCCAAAGCGGTGGTTCCCCGGATCTCATCGAGGTCACCGAAACCGCGCGTCGCCAGGGAGCGCTGACCGTTTCGGTCACCAACACCCCGGAGTCGCCGCTTCGCGCCGCCGCCGAACTCGGTGTCGACATCGGCGCGGGACTGGAAAAGGCCGTGGCCGCCACCAAGACCTACTCGGCCACCTTGCTTTCGCTTTACCTTCTGATCGACGCGGTCCGCGGTGGCAAGGGCGAGGACGCGGAGAAACTGGGCGAGCTCGCACAGCAGACCCTCGACGGCTCCGAAGAAGGCGTCCAGCGCGCGGTGGACCGCTACCGCTTCGTCGACCGGGTGCTCACCACGGGCCGCGGTTACTCGTACGCCACGGCGCTGGAAGGTTCCTTGAAGCTGGCCGAAACCAGCTATCTCGCCGCCCGCGCGTACAGCGGCGCGGACCTGTTGCACGGTCCGGTCGCCGCGGTCGACGGTGAGACCGCCGTGCTCGCCGTGACGAGCCAGGGACACGGTGTGGGCGCGATGCAGGAGGTCCTGGAGGCCGTCGGCAAACGCGGCGCGGACGTGCTCGCGGTCGGCTCCGCTTCGGCCGACGTCCCCGCGGCGTTGCGGATCGGTGTCGCGCCGTCCGCCGAAGAGGTCGCCCCGATCCTGGAGATCCTGCCGATCCAGCGGATCGCGCTCGGTCTCTCGCTCGCGCGCGGCGGTGACCCGGACAGCCCGCGCGGGCTGCTCAAGGTGACCAAGACCCGGTGACCCACGTCATCGGTGTGGACGCCGGAGGCACGTCGACGCGAGCGATCGCCGTCGACGCCTCCGGCGCCGTCCTCGGCACGGGCCGCGCGGGCGGGGCGAATCCCAATTCCCATCCGCCGTCGGAAGCCGCCGCGCGGATCGCGAGCGCGATCACCGGCGCGCTCGGCGGGCTGGATCCGGCCGCGACGGCGGCGTGCGTCGTCGGCATGGCCGGCGTCAGCAAGCTGAGCGATCCGGCGATCGCGGAGATCTTCGAAGCCGCGTGGAAGGACGTGGGGATCAGTCCGGTGCGGACGGTCCCCGACCCCGAAGTCGCCTACGCGTCGGCGACTTCCGCGCCGGACGGTTCGGTGCTCGTGGCGGGCACCGGGTCGATCGCGGGGCGGATCCGCGGCAGGCGGATGGTGTCCACGGTCGGCGGTTACGGCTGGCTGCTCGGTGACGAAGGTTCGGCCTACTGGCTCGGTCGCGAAGCCGTTCGCTCCACTTTGGATGTTCTCGGCCGCGGCGGCGAGCCCGGTCCGCTCGCGCGCGCCGTGCTCGCCGAAGCGCTCGGACCGTCCGCAGTGGACCCGGCGAGCGACCGGGCACCGCTCTGGCGCGCACTCATCACGAGCGCCAACGCCGAAGCCCCGATCCGGCTCGCCAGGTTCGCCCCGTTCGTCAGCGACGCCTACCGCGAAGGCGATCCGGCGGCGGACGAGATCACCACCCGCGCGGCCGCCCTGCTGGTGACGAACGTCATGGCCGCCCGCGACCCCGGCGAGGACACGCCGGTCGTCCTCGTGGGCGGCGTGCTGTCGCCGGAGGGGCCGGTGGGGGCGAAGGTCCGTGCCGCGCTCGCCGGTATCGAGGTCCTGACCAGCACCGACGGGGTGCTCGGCGCCGCCTGGCTGGCCGCCGTCGACGCCTACGGGGAGAGCGCCCCGCGGCCGGTGTCATCCTGAAAAAACACCCGGACCGAGCCCGAAAAGACCAAACCATCGACTCCGGGGCCGAACTCCGGGTACCGTAGGACCCGGCCCCCGGACCCTCCCCCCTCGCCGGGGGCCGCCTTATGTCCTTGGCAGCCCATCGGGCGCGGAATCCGAGGGATCCCCGTTCTCCTCCACCACCCGCAGGCCGGGATGTTCCGGCGGCAGCGTGCGGTACAGCACCCAGCCGCTCACGGCGACCGTCACCGCGACCAGCGGCCAGGACAGCACCGTCCGCGCGATGCCGAGCGCGACCACCTGCCCGCTCCACCACAGCGAGCCGTACACGGCGACCCGCAGCGTGTACTGGAGGAAGACCCACACCCAGCTCGCCCGCGAATACGCGCGCAGCAGCGCGGGATCACGGCGCCACCGGGTCTTCTGCCCGATGACGAGCCCCACCACGACGCCGAGCAACGGCCACCGGACCACGATGCTGGCCGCCCACAGCAGCGCGCTGGCCACATTGGACAACAGCTGGATGAGGAAGAAGTCCTCGGCGCGGCCGGTGTGCAGGGCGATCAGCGCGGCGGCGATCACCGCGGCGAGGCTCACCACGACCGCGCGGGCCTTGTCGCCGCGCGCGACCCGGTACCCGCCGAGCAGCACCGCCACCCCGATGGCCACCCCGGCGCCCCAGGCGATCGACCGGCCGGCGATCAGCCAGCCGAGGACGAAGGCCGCGGGCGGGATGCTCGCGTCGATGGCGCCTCGCCGCCCGCCGAGGATCTGGGCGAGCGACTCGCGCGAGGGTCGTGAGGTCACCCTTACAGCCTGCCGGATCTATGAGCCGGAACACCCGGGCGGGGAGATGTTCGCCACACGAGGTGTCCGGTTTACGTCCACTTGAGGGGAATCTACGCAGCCCAGGAGTGTACATCCCGGTAATGGAGATGCATGGACGTCCGACAAAATAAGAGACTGTGTCAACGGGCTGAACCACGGGTTTCGGCCGGGTGGGATTGCAGGGGCGCTCTCAGCTGTTAGTTGTGGTGTACAAGTACCACCGGGGGCACACGGACGGAAGGGGACCCAACGTGTACGGATTCGACAGCTACGTGGCGATCGGTGACAGCTTCACCGAAGGACTCAACGACAGCTTGCCCGACGGCAGCTTCAGGGGCTGGGCGGACAGGCTGGCGGAGATCCTCGCCGAAGGCAGGCCCGACTTCCAGTACGCGAACCTCGCCCTCCGCGGGAAGATGCTCGACGAGATCCTCGAAGAGCAGCTCCCGATCGCCCTCGCGGTGAAGCCCGACCTGGTCACCCTGTGCGCGGGCGGCAACGACATCATCGTGCCCGGCGCGGACGTGGACGCCGTCGCCGCGCGGCTGGAGGCGGGGGTCGCCAAGCTGCGCGAGGCCGGGATCCCGGTGCTCATCTTCAACGGGCCGGACACCAAGTACCTGTCGGTGATGCACGTCCTGCGGGGGAAGGTCGGCATCTACAACGCGCATCTGTGGGCGATCGCCGACCGGCACGGCGCCAAGATGGTCGACATGTGGGCGATGGCCCCGCTGCACGACCGCCGCGCCTGGAGCGACGACCGGCTGCACTTCACCCCCGAGGCCCACCGGCGGATCGCGCTGCGCGCGGCCGAGGTCCTCGGCGTCCCGGTCGCCGACGACTGGCGCGAGCCGTGGCCGGCGTCCGAGGAGCCGAGCACCTGGATCACGTCGCGCCGCTCGGACCTCGAGTGGACGAAGGCGCATCTGCTGCCGTGGATCCGCCGTCAGCTCAAGGGCGAGTCCATGGGCGACGGCCTGTCCCCGAAGCGCCCCGAGCTCGCGCCGCTGCTCCCGCTGGAGCAGATCGAGACGACGGGCGTCACCCTCCCGGCCAAGGAGCTGCGGGAGATCCACCACCACGCGAGCTGAGCCGCGCGTGAAGGCCCCCTTCCCTCGGCTGAGCCGAGGGAAGGGGGCCTTCACGCGCATCAGGGCCATCGATCGATGTCACCCAGAAGGGTCATGTGCCGACCCCGTCCGGGCCGAGGCGAGGTCCGGGCCGCGGTCGACGTCGCAGGCCAGACCAGGTACGCGGCACTTCGCGGAGAGCGCCGGGCAGGGGGAAAGCCGGTTCGCTAACCGGACGTACGCGGCTTACAGTCCCTTCATGCCCGGTACACGCTGGAGCCGCTTGCTGCCTACAGCGCTGCTGGTCACGCTCGCCTTGACGGCGATCACCGTCTGGTCGGCCTCGGACGACATCGAGGCCGAGCTGACCGCGCGCGCGAAGAACGCGCTCGCCGACGTCGGCGTCTCCGGCGGCCAGGTGAGCTTCTCCGGCCGCGACGCGAACCTCACCGGCTTCCCGCCGGACAAGGCCGCGCAGGCGATGGACGCCATCCAGCGGATCGACGGGGTCCGGACAGTCGAGATCTCCGGCGACACCGCCCCGCCCGCGGGCCCGGTGACGACCAGCGGCGAGCCGCCGAGCCAGCCCGCGCCCAGCCCGCCGCCGAGTCCCGCGCCGACGCCGGCCAAGCCGACGGACAAGGCGGGCTTCCAGGCCGAGCTCGACCGGCTGCTGGCGGCCACGCCGATCACGTTCGAACCGGACACCACCGACCTCACCGCGGACGGCGAACGCGGCGCGCTGGAGGTCGCGAAGCTGCTCACCGACGCGCCCCGCGAGCTGCGGTTCCGGATCACCGGGTCGGTCGCGACCGGTTCGGACCGCAAGCTCGCGCTGAACCGGGCACTGACGGTCGAGCGGTTGCTGGAGCGCAACGGGGTCAAACGCGACCAGGCGTACTCCACCCAGCGCAGGAACTCCGACGGCGCGAGCGGCGAGGGCCGCCGCGTCGACATCACGGCGGAACAGAGGTGATGGCCTGATGCTCTGGCTCTTCGGGCAGATCTGGCTGTGGCTGCTCATCTCGTTCGCCCTCGGCTGCGGTGTCACCTGGCTGCTGATGCGCGGCGAACGGCGTGACCGTCCCGCCGCGGAACCGGCGGTCCACGAGCCGGCGCGCGCCGCGGTCCCGGTCCAGCACGACCCGGATCCCGAACCCGTGCCCGAACTGCTGTCCACCGAACGGACGCAGTTCCTGCCGCCCGCGCGGGTGCAGGACGACGACGAGCCGTACGACCAGGAGGCCGAAGGCCACCGCGAGGGCCAGCTGGCACCGGAAGCGGTGCGGGCCTACCAGCCGGGGGCGCCGGAAGCGGCCGCCCGCAACGGCGAGGGCGGCCACGAACCCGAACCCGTCTGGCCGAGCGACGAGGACTGGCCACCCGCCGGGCACCGGCCGGGGCAGGGCGGCTGACACTCGCCTGGTAAATTCGGCTACGCACTGTGAGCGGGACGCCGGGTACGTTTCTTCGATCGGGAGCTCCGGCACACGAAGGAGGCTCCGATTGGCGCTCCCCTATTGGACGCCGCACAACCTGCTGCCTCCTGGCCGCCATCCCGCCGATCTGGCCGACGTCTACGAGCGGCTGGTCTTCGACGCGCCGCACCAGAACGACCGTGAAATCCTGTTCAGCGCGCTGAACAGTTACCTCGGTGTCGCCCGGCGGATCATGCCGACCGGCCGCGCGTGGATCGGCGGGGATCTGACCGCCAGGACCCCGCACGCGCCGCGCGGGCTCGACGTGGTGCTGATCCCGGACGAATGGGGCGCGCTCAAACGGCTCGACGACGCGGGCCGCTCGGCGCTGTACGGGCTGCTGACCTTGCGCGGGGTCATCGTCGGCCAGCCCGCCATGTACCTGGACCAGGTCCAGCCGGTCGGCGGCATGCTCGACGGTTTCCTCTGCCGCCCCGGCGACGAGGAGATCTGGGAAGAAGTGTGGGCATCGGGTGGCAGGGGAATTCCGGAAGTGATCTGGTGAGGAACGAATTCCGGCGTATCGCCGACGAGATCCCCGGCGGCACCTGGCTCGACGACCTCGCCCGCGCGTCGGCGATGGCCGCGTACGCCAAGTTCGAGCGGACGTCGCGTTCGCCGCTGCTTCGCGTCTCCGTGCTCGGCGAGTCGCATCTGGACGCGTACACCTTCTCCGACATCAGCCGCGCGCTGCAGGACGCGACGGCGAAGATCGGGCACATCATCCGGAACCCGTCGGGCGAGGTGACCTTCGTCCAGCCCGCGGACCGCGAGAAGGCCCCGCTGATCCAGCGCGGGCAGGCGGGCAACGCGATCTTCTTCGGCTTCCCGGAGCCGGCGCTCGACGACGCGCTCATCCACGACGGGATCGAGTCGCTGTCCGAACGCGCGGTCAAGGAGCTGTGCGACTTCCTGCCCGCCAACGGTTCCGACGACGGCGCGCTGGACGCGGTGCTGCTGCAGCGTGACACCGTCCGCAACGCGGTCAGCGACATCGTCAACGCGGTCAGCAAGCACGCCGGGATCGGCATGGCGCTGACCCCGACGTCCGGCGACGAACTGACCCGCAGCATGACCACCGAGCAGGCGAGGATCCTGTCCGGGAGCCTGCGCGAGTCGCGGGAAGCGGTCGGCTACGAGACGGTCAGCGGCAGGCTGGACGGCGTCCGCACGCGGCGCCGGATCTTCTATCTCGAACGCGAGTCGGGCGGCACGATCCAGGGCGCGGTCGCGCCGGATCTGCTCGACGAGATCAAGGAGAACCTGGACCGGCCGGTGACCGCGCGGCTGCGCGTCGTGCGCACCACGACCATCGACGGCCGCCGCGGCCGCCCGGTGCACGAACTGCTGGAGATCACCCCGGAAGTCAGCCTGTTCGATCAGTGATCGGGTTTCCGACATTCGGCGATGCCACAATTCTCGTCAGAAAATGTCGGTGACCGCTTGATCATCGTTGAATGATGACTTTTTCCGGCAGGTAACAATTTCGGCCATTGCCCCGAACGATGGGTTAACGTCTTCGGACGGAAGCCTCCGAAAGGGCATGTATGCCGACCGATCCACCTCTCCCGCACCCGCCTGCCACCCGCTACGGCCCTGGGTTCGCCGCGCACGGAACCCGGCACCGCAAACCCAAGAACGGCGTGGTCATCGCGGGTTTCCTGGTCGGCTTGGCGGCGCTCGGGGTCGCCTTCGTCCCGGTCGCCGGGATCGCCGCCTGGCCGCTCGCCGTGATCGGAGTGATTCTTTCCGTGATCGGTTTGACCAAAATCAAGAAGGGTGAAGCGGACAAGAAGGGAATGGGGATCGCGGGGCTCGCGCTTTCGATCACCGGACTGCTGGCCGCGGGCGGGTTACTGGTCTACACCAGTTTCTTCGCGACCGGCGAGTCGGGGCTGCACGTCCCGGCGGTCGCCGGGGACAAGAACACCGTCGAGTTCGTCGTCAGCGCTTCCGGCGGCGCGACCATCCGGTACGGCTCGCTCAACGACCAGCGGACCGAGACGACCCCGGCCAGCACCGACGAATGGCGCGGCACGGCGTCCTTCAACTCGGGCGACTACCTGCTCACCGTCACCGCGGACACCCGGAACTCGACGGTCAGCAACCAGATCGCCTGCACGATCCTGGTGAACGGCAAGAAGGTGGCGGAGAACAAGGGCCAGACCATCGCCCTGTGCACCGCCGGCACCGGCTGACCCCCTGCGGGGGTGCCGCCTGGCGGCCGGCCGGTATCGCCCCCACCTCCACCGGCCGGACCGCCACGAGCCGCTCCTGGCGGCTCTTCGGACGGGACCCGCGAAGGGCCCGCCCGAGCGCCGATCACTACCGCGTGCCCCTCCCCTAGGGCTCGATCGACACTGAACCGGACCCTACGCGCGTGCGCGGCGAGGCCACTAAGAATCCGCTAAGGATCACTCACGGACTTTCGCCGAGGTCCGTGAGTTCCGCACGGACCAGCGCGGCGAGCTTGGGATTGGCGTCCGCGAGGATCTTCAGCGCGAGCGCGAATTGCTCGCGGGCACCGTCCACATCCGACCCGGCCCGCAGCACCCTGCCCAGCGTCAGCCGCAGGACGCCCTCCTGCAGGACGAACCGTCTGCTGATCGTCAGGTCCACCGCTTCCCACACGTACCGCTCGGCCGCGGCGAGCTCGCCGATCCGCAGGCTCAGTTCGGCCAGGTTGTTCAGCGAGACGACGACGTAGCTCTCGTCCCCGAGCGTGCGGTCGATCTCCAACGACGCGACCTGATGCCCGATCGCCTCGATGAACCGTCCCGCCCGTTTTTCCGCCTCGGCGCAGTTGTTGAGCGCCTGCCCGCGCAATTCGAGATCGCCGGTCCGCTCGGTCTCCTCGACCACGCGCCGCAGTGTCCTGATCGCCTCGTCGTGCCGCCCCAGCAAGGTGAGCGCGGAGCCGAGGTGGATGTTCGCGGAGATCGTCAGCCGGTCGTCGCCGATCGCGGTCGCGAGTTCCAGTGCTCGTTCGGCGTCGGCGAGGCAGCCCTGCGGCAGCTCGAAGGTGAGGGCGATGGCGCAGCGGGAGATCAGCATCCAGCACCGGCCGAGGACGTCGCCGGATCGCTCAGCGGCCTCCAGCCCGATCTCGACCAGCCGCGTCCACTCGTCCAGCAACGGGTACACCGCGCGATAGGTGTGCGCGACCCTGGCCAGCCGCCAGACGTCGTCGTGGCGTCCGGCGGCGCGGGCGGCTTCGAGTACCTCGATCAGGTTCTCCCATTCCGCGGTGAACCAGTCCTGCGCCTCGTCGAAGGAACCGATCGGCGGCGTCTGCGCGTCGGTCAGCTCCCCGGTGAAGTCGAGCGGGTCGACGATCCGCAGCATCTTCCGCCGGGCCCGGTCGGCGACGGCCTGATAGAACCGCACCGAACGCGACAGGACGTCTTCGCGGTCGGCTTCGTCGAGTTCGTTCTCCGCCAGCTCGCGGAGGAACAGGCGGACGAGATCGTGCGGGACGAAGGAATCGCGGCCGGTTTCGGCGAGCAGGTTGTGCGCGGCGAGCACCCGCAGATGCCGCCGCGCCTCGGCGACGGTGATCCCGCCGATCGCCGCCGTCAGATGCGAACCGGCCGAAACGCATTGGACCACGCCGAGCCGCAGGAACGTGTCCGCGACCTCGGGCGGCAGCCCCCGGAACGAGACGTCGAACGCCGCGCGGACACCGTCGTCCGGGCCCTCGACGTCGAGCGCGGCCAGCCTCGTCCGTTCGTTGCCGAGTTCGTCGACCAGATCCTGCGCGGTCCACTGCGCGCTCGCGGCGAGCCGGGCACCCGCGATCCGCAGTGCCAGCGGGAGATAGCCGCAGAGCCGGGCGAGCGCGTGGTTGAGGTCGAAACCGGCGGGCCCGGCGAGCTCCTCGATCAGCCGGACGGCGTCGCCGGGCGCGAGGGTGCCGAGCACTCGCAGTTTGGCCGCGTTGGACACGGCGAGCCCGTCGAGGCGGGAACGGCTGGTCACCAGCGTCATCGACCGCGAACCGGGCGGCAGCAACGGCCGGACCTGCTCGGCGCTCCGGGCGTTGTCGAGGATGACCAGCATCCGGCGCCCGGCGATCATCGAGCGGTAGAGGGCGACGCGTTCGTGGACCTGTTCCGGGACGCCCTCCGCCGGGACGCCGAGCCCGAGCAGGAACTGGGTGAGCAGGTCGGCGGGCTCCAGCGGCGGATGATGCGGGTCGAAACCCCGCAGCGAGGCGAAAAGGATGCCGTCGGGGAAGCGTCGGCCGGCACGATGCGCCCACCACACCACCAGGCTGCTCTTACCGATCCCGGCCGTCCCGGTGACCACGCCGACCGCGGTCTCGCCCGCTTCGGCGCGTTCGGCGAGTTCGTCGAGCCAGGCCAGGTCGGCCTCGCGCCCGGCGAGGTTCGGCACCGCGGGCGGCAGCTGCTGGACGGGCGCCGCCTCGGCCTTCGGTTCCGCGACGACCTTGACCGGCAGGTCGTCGTTGAGGACGCGTTCGTGCAGCCAGCGCAGGTCCGCGCCGGGTTCGACGCCGAGGGTGCGCAGGGTCGCCCGGGACACCGTGCGGTAGAGCTCGAGCGCGTCTCCGCGGCGGCCGGCGTGGTAGAGCGCGCGCATCAGCTGACCCGCCGTGCGCTCGGCGAGCGGATTCGCCCGGACGAGCGGGCTGAGCTCGACGATGAGTTCCGCGTGCCTGCCCAGTTCGAGGTCCGCGTCGACCCTGGCGCCGTGGACGGCGAGCCGCAGATCCTCCAGTTCGGGCGCACGGACCGACCCCGGCACCCCGGCGAGCGCGGGCCCCTGCCAGAGGGCGAGGGCCTCGGTGAGCAGCGCGGACGCCTTCTCCGGCTCTTCCGCCGATGCCCGCTCCAGCAGGGATCGGGCGCGATGGACGTCGATCCGCTCGGGATCCACGGTCAGCTGATAGCCGGGCGGCGCGGTCAGGATCCGGGCGCCGTCCGGGTGGTCGCCCTGGATGCCCCGGAGCACGCGGCGCAGATGCGAGACGTTGCCGTGGACGATCGTGCGGGCCGTGGCCGGCGGGTCGTGCCCCCACAGCGCGTCGATGATCTCGTCGAGCGCGACGACCTTGTTGACCTTCAGCGCCAGCAGCGCGAGCAGGCCGCGGACGCCGGGACCGCCGACGGGGACCGGCCGATCGCCGTCGAGGAGGCGCACGGGACCGAGGAGCTGGAAGCGGGCAGGGGAACCGCTTTCGGCCATGACAAGCCCCCCTCCCTCCGATCTCTCCCCTTACCGGAACAGCCAACCTACCGCGCGGAGAGCCCGCCAACCAGGACACTCGAGGCCGTGAAGGCCTCCTTCCCTACTTTCAGGGTAGGGAGGGAGGCCTTCACGACCAGACCGATCCGGACAAAGGCACCTAAGCGGGCACCTTTCGTCCACTGTGGACTCCAACGGCGGGTAGCGCGTGAAGGCCCCCTTCCCTCGGCTGAGCCGAGGGAAGGGGGCCTTCACGCGCTTCAGGAACACACAGCATTCACTCACGAAAAAGAAAAGGCTCCGTGCCATCAGTCCCGATCTGATGGCACGGAGCCGGGGGATGTCCGACTTGGGCCGCCTGGGGGCGCGACCCACATCGGACATCGGCGTCCACGTCCGTCCGGGTGGGCTCACCCCGAGCGAAGAACCCGTTCGGTCGTCGACAACACCTACGTGAGCGAGCCCACTGGCCCGCTCACGTGGCGACAACGTAACAGGGCGCACACCGACGGCTACAAGCGCCCCATCATGGCCTTCGCTACCTGCGGTTCCGTCAGCGCGACAGCGGGGTCGAGTCGCGGCCGGCGATGAACGCCGGACGCGGTTCGATCGCGGCGTACGGCTCCCGCAGCGCGTTTTCGACGCTGTTGAACACGAGGAAGATGTTCGACCTCGGGTACGGCGTGATGTTGTTCGAGGAACCGTGCATCACGTTCGAATCGAACCAGAGCGCGGAGCCGGCCTGGCCGGTGAACTGGTCGATCCCGTACTCGGCGGCGAGCGCGGTGATGTCCGCCTCGCTCGGGACGCCGACCCGCTGCTCTTTCAGCGAACTCTTGTAGTTGTCCTCCGGGGTTTCCCCGGCGCACTGGACGAAGGTCCGCTGCGAACCCGGCATCACCATAAGCCCGCCGTTGAACGGGTAGTTGTCGGTGAGCGCGATGGAGCAGCTGACCGCGCGCGGCACCGGCATGCCGTCCTCGGCGTGCCAGGTCTCGAAGTCGGAGTGCCAGTAGAACCCGGTGCCCTTGAAGCCGGGCATGTAGTTCACGCGGCTCTGGTGGATGTAGACCTCGGAGCCGAGGATCTGCCGGGCCCGGTCGAGCACACGCGGGTCGCGGACGAGTTCCGCGATCAGCTCGCTGGTCTCGTGGACGTCGAAGATCGAGCGGACCTCACCGGTCTTGGCCTCGGTGATCACGCGTTCGTCGCCGCTGTGGTCCCCCGACGACATCCTGACGAGTTCCTGCCAGTAGGTCTGGACCTCGCCCGGCGACAGCAACTGGTCGACGACGGTGTAACCACGCGTTTCGTGGTTGGCGAGCGTGGCCGCGTCCAAGGGACCGTCGGCCTCGGTGCCCCAGACGGTGGGGTGCGTCCTGGGCAGGTGTTCGGGCTTACCCGTGATGCGGGTCGGGTAACTGTCGTCGACTCGGGTGTCGGTCAGCGTCAATGCAGTCGCCTCCTCGAGCGATTTCTAGGGTTCGGTGACGAGCGGGTACACGCCGTTTTCGTCGTGGACCTCACGGCCGGTGATGGGCGGGTTGAACACGCAGACGCACTTGATCTCGGTCTTGGGCCGGACCTGGTGCTTGTCGTGGTCGTTGAGCAGGTACAACGTGCCCGGCTTCAGCTGGAAGACCTCGCCGGTCGCGGTGTTTTCGAGCTCACCCTCACCAGAGGTGATGAACACCGCTTCGATGTGGTTCGCGTACCAGAAGTCGTTGACCGTCCCGGCGTACAGCGTGGTCTCGTGCACCGAGAAGCCGACGCCCTCCTTGGCCAGCACGATGCGCTTGCTGCGCCAGTTCGGGGTCTTGATGTCGGCGTCGGTGTCGGTGACCTCGTCGAGTGTTCTGACAAGCAACGGAAAACTCCTTCTCGTTCCTGGTTGAGGGCGGTCAGTTCAGGACTGTGGCGACGGCTTCGTCGATGATCGCGAGCCCCTTCGTGAGCTCGTCGTCCGTCAGGGTGAGCGGCGGGAGGACCTTCATGACCTCGCCGTCGGGGCCGGAGGTCTCCATCAGCAGCCCGCGTTCGAACGCGGCGGCGCAGACCTTGCCCGCGAGGTCGCCGTTGGCGAACTCGATGCCCCGGGCCAGGCCGCGGCCCTTCGCGAACAGGTTCGCGTCCGGGTACGCCTCGACGATGCCCTGGAAGGCGGCGGCGATGCGCTCGCCCTTGGCCTTGGTCGACTTCTCCAGCTCGTCGTCGCTCCAGTAGACGCGCAGCGCCTCGGTCGCGGTGACGAACGCCGGGCTGATGCCGCGGAAGGTGCCGTTGTGCTCACCCGGCTCCCAGACGTCGAGGTCCGGGCGGATCAGCGTCAGCGCCATCGGGATGCCGTAGCCGCCGATGGACTTCGAGAGGCAGACGATGTCGGGTTTGATGCCCGCGTCCTCGAAGCTGAAGAACGGGCCGGTGCGGCCGCAGCCCATCTGGACGTCGTCGAGGATCAGCAGGATGCCGTGCTTCTTGCACAGGTCGTCCAGCGCCTTGAGCCACTCGACGCGCGCGGCGTTGATCCCGCCCTCGCCCTGCACGCCCTCGACGATCACGGCGGCGGGCTCGTTCAGGCCGCTGCCGGAGTCTTCGAGCAGCTTCTCGAAGTAGAGGAAGTCCGGGATGGAGCCGTCGAAGTAGTTGTCGTACGGCATCGGGGTGGCGTGCACCAGCGGGACACCCGCGCCACCGCGCTTCATCGAGTTACCGGTCACCGAGAGGGCGCCCAGCGTCATCCCGTGGAAGGCGTTGGTGAAGTTGATGACCGATTCCTTGCCGGTCACCTTGCGGGCGAGCTTCAGCGCGGCCTCGACCGCGTTGGCGCCACCGGGGCCGGGGAAGACGACCTTGTAGTCCAGATCCCGCGGCCGGAGGATCTTCTCCTGCAGGGTCTGGAGGAAGTCCCGCTTGGCGACGGTGAACATGTCGAGCGCGTGCGTCACGCCGTCGCGCGCGATGTAGTCGATCAGTGCCCGCTTGAGCGCCGGGTTGTTGTGCCCGTAGTTGAGCGCGCCGGCGCCGGCGAAGAAGTCGAGATAGGGCTTGCCGTCCTCGTCGTAGAGGTAGCTCCCCTGCGCCCTGTCGAACACGACGGGCCAGCCGCGGCTGTAGCTGCGCACCTCGGATTCGAGTTCCTCGAAAATGCTCATGACGTTTTCTTTCTCCCTGAGATCCCCGGATTTACGTTCTATTGACTGCTGAGCGGACCGATTCGGTACAGGTCCTCCCGCTCATGCGTTCCTTCCTCGGCCGGGAAATCCGTCGCGGAGAACAGATCCTGGCGTTCAACGGTGGCGTTCCACCGCTTGGCGAACGAGGCGAACAACCGGATCGAAGCCTCGTTGTCCGGGGTGATCGTCGTTTCGAGGTACCGGACGCCCTGGGCGGTCAGCCGGCCGAACAGCTCGTCGAGCAGAGCTCCGGCCAGGCCTTTTCCTCGCTGGGACGCGTCGACCGCGACCTGCCAGACGAAGCCGACGTCCTGCTTGCGGTACCCGATCACGAAGCCGACCGGCGTGCCGTCGACTTTCGCGACCACCGACGTGTCGGCGAAATCATGGCACCACAGCAAATAGGCGTAAGGCGTGTTGAGATCGAGCTTCTTCGAATCGCGGGCGATTCTCCAGAGCGCGGCACCGTCTGCCTTGGTCGGATTTTCGATCAAGTGCTTTCCGGACATGTCCAAGAAACGTACCGGAGGATTCGGGCGCGGTCAGATCAGCGCGGCGGCGGCAACGCGGCTACCTGCAACAACCCTGAAACACACGTGACAAAGGTAACGGTAACGTTTGAAGCGCAGCACTTGTGGGTAAGGCCGCTCCGCTGCGGTCTCACTGCATGTGACGATACCAACCGTTACCGCTTCGTCGCAGGCTCAGGGCACCATTCGGCATCCGATTCCGCTATTCACGACGCCGCTTGCGACCCACGAGCGAACCGAGCGGCGTCCAGATGGCGGGCAGGACGAGCAACAGGCAGACGACCAGCCACCAGACCGGCGCCTCGCCGCGCCGCCAGCCCGCGACGACGCCGCCGAGCCAGCCGAACAGCGGGTCGCGCACCGGTGGCAGGAACGCGGCGAACAGCAGGGCCGCCACCACCAGCACACCCAGCACCGTGAGCACCATCCGCCACGTCTTGCGCAACGTCATCAGGCTCACCGCCAGGAACACGACGGCGCCCGCGGCGACCGGCACGCCGACCCACTGCAGGACCGGGCCGCCCTGTCCACCGAGGACGAACCCGGCCAGCACGGTGATCAGCGCGGCGAGCACGTTCCACGGCGACGGCAGGGTGGCCGCCCCGCGCGTGATCCACCACGCGCTGCGCCCGGCGGCCTTGGCGAAGGTGGCCGCGGGCTGGACCGATTTCGGCACCCTGGTCGCCCCGGCGGCCGCGTTGAGCCCGGCGGCACCGGCCTTGACCAGCGTCTTCGTCAGGAGCATCGTCCCGCGTTCGTGTTCGAACCGCTCGCCGGAGACCTGGCACGCCTGGAACGCGCGCTGGGTCTGCTCGTCGGTTTCGGGCTCGTTCTCGACGAGTCGCCTGAACCGTTCCGACGGTTTTCCGTTCCCCTTGGCCGTTTTCGCGTCGTGTCCGCAGTGGAGGCCGACACACGGCAGCTCCTCGCGCGCGATCTCCAGCTGCCGCACCCTGGCGAGCACCATCGCCGTCACCGGCATGCTGACCGGGAGGCCGGCTTCTCCCTCCACATCGGCCAGTTCGCCGTCCAGGCCGAGGAAAGCCAGCTCTCCGGCCAATTGCGCGCGCAGGGCGTCCGCTTCCTCTTGCGACAGCCCGTCTTCCGTGCCGGGCTGCCGCCAGCCGATCTCCTTGAAGGTGTCCCGCACCTGCGTCCGGAACGCCTCACGTCCGACGACGTCGCGCAGCAGGCGCAACCGTTTCGGGTCCAGCAGGCACTGCACGAGCCAGCCCGCGCCGTCGACGCGGCCCCACATCCAGTCGTTCGCACGCCAGGACGCCTTGTAGAACGCGCCGAAGTAGTCGGCCTGCATCCCGGTGAGCTTGTCCCACGAACGGCGCCGCTTCATGTCCAGCAGCGTCCGCGAATCCGCGCTGACCTGGACGAGATCGACCCGTTGGTCGACCGAGGGCGGCTGCGCGAGCAGCCCCCGGGTCGCGATGTGCAGGCGCACGAGCCGCGAGGTGACAATGGGATCGCCGGCGCTCGTGTCGTCGGAGGTGAGCCCGGTCCAGGCCAGCAGCGTGCTGACCGTGTCGGCGGCTTCGGTGTCGGGTTTCGCTTGTGCCAGCGGCAAAAGGATCGGTGTGGCCTGCCGGAGGGCGGCGACGACGAGCGGCCACGCCTCCTTCAGCGTGTCCGAACGGCCGAGCGCGGCCCATTCCTTGGCGAGGCCTTCGATCCAGGCAGCCAGCGTGACGTCGGAGGCGGGCGGCTCCTGTTCGGTGACCCAGCCCGCGAGCCGTTTGCCCCGCGCGGCCTTGTGCCGCGCTTCGTGCAGCAGCACGCGGCAACGGTTGAGCTGCACCGCCTGCTCCGGCGCCGGATCGAGCCGGAAGCCCGCGTTCACCAGTTGCAGCCCGGTGGCCACCGAATCGTCGAGCGCGGTGGTGCGGAAGGCGACCAGGTCCGCGAGTTCGCAGCTGTCCTTCGGCGGCTCGGTGGGCAGGCCGTCCCGCAGCCCGGCCGCCGCGGCCGCGCGCAGTTGCGCCGCCGTGCCGGACGCCCACTGACGGCCCTGATCCTCCACATCGGACAGTGAGAGCCTGCGGGTGGCCTCGCGGACCAGCGCGGTGGCGTCCTCCTGCACCCGCCGGTCGCGGTAGTCGTTCATCAGCCGCTGGTCGACCAGCGAGTCCGGGCCGCCGCGAACCCCCATCGCGGCAAGGGAAACGCGGGTGCCCCTGGTCCGGACGACGGCGTCGTTGTGCCTGGTCAGGTCCTCCAGCTCGGCGCTGATCGTCTGGCTCAGCACGGTGCCGACGACCTTGCTCAGCGCGCTGCCCAGCAGCGGGGGCCGCTCCGGATCGACCGCGACCCGCTCGGCTTCGCGTTCCGCCGTCGGCACCACGTACAGCAGCAGCCGCCGGACGTCCGAATGCGACTGCCGCTCGAAGATCTCCCGCAACGCCGGTCGCAGCGGCTTGTTCAGCAGCACCCCGCCGTCGGTGAGCCAATGCGAACGGGTGACGTCGGTGTATTTGGTCATGTCCGGATGCAGCGGGCCGGTCTTCTCGCCGATCGGCATCCGGGAGAGCTCGAACGCGCCGGGGAACGACGCGGTGGACCGCGCCGCGAGCGCGAGCGGGCCGACCACGTCGTCCGTCCACAAAGGAGCGTCGAAGCGGAACAGGAGGCGATGTTCGGTGTCCCGCACCAGGTTTCCGAGCGCGTCGTCGAACCTGGTCGTCTCGCCGTCGATCATCGTGCCGGTGAGCAGCACGGTGATGTCGGGACAGTCGGGTTTCACCGTCGCGTTGTCGGTGATCCGGTGCAGCGCGTCCTTGAGATCGCCGAGCAGCACCTTGTCGCCGTCGAGCAGCGAACGCGGCTCCTTCTCGCCGGGGTCGCGGATCAGGTTGTCGAGCGAGCCCGTGCTGATCCACGTGTCGCGCAGCACCTGCGGACTCGACCGGAACGCCTCGGCCAGCCCGAGGCACGCCGCGTTGATCCCGCCGGCGCTCGTGCCGGTGAGCACGTCGAGCGAGACGGTGGCGTTGAGCAGATCGAGCAGGGCCCGGTACGGGCTTTTCGATTCCGGCGTTCTCGACGCCTGCAACAGATGCGAGGTCTCGGTGGCGACCCCGCCCATCCAGACCGCGAGGCTCGCCCCGCCCACCATGGTCATCGCCAGCCGGATCTCCTGCGGCCACGGGCTCCCCGCGTCGGCCATGTGCGCCCTCCCCAAGGCTTTGTGCAGGGGGCACTCTAGACCGGACGGCGGACCCCGGGTACCGCCGATGGTGCGCCCGGAAGGGCGAGGTCCCCGCGGCCGCGCGGTTTCGCGTGCTTGGACGGACGACACACGTGATCAGACGGACGACACGCGTGTCCAGCGGGACGGCACACGTGCCGTCCGTTCAATCACGCGTGTCGTTCGTCTGATCACACGTGCCGTCCCCGCAGTCACGCGAAACTCCCGGTTCGGTTCGCGAGTGGAGTGTTGCGAAAGCCACTTTCGCAACGTTCAAGGTTGGGAAAGTGGCTTTCGCAACGTCGGCGGCCTGCCCAGGCGACGCAGCCGACGGTGACGGGGAGCCCTGTTCGCTGCGCGAGGTCCTCGGGCTCGTCGGTGACAAGTGGACGATGCAGATCCTGGTCCGGCTGACCGACGGGCCGCGGCGGTTCAGCGAACTCGAGCACGGCATCGAGGGGATCAGCCGCCGGATGCTCGCGCTGACGTTGCGGAACCTGGAACGCAACGGCCTCGTGACGCGGACCGTCTACGCGGAGGTCCCGCCGCGCGTCGAGTACGCGATCACGCCTCACGCCGCCGAACTCGACGAGCCGCTGCACGCGCTTTCCGCCTGGGCGTCGAAGCACCGGGCGATCGTGGGCGAAGCGCGCCGGGCCTACGACGCCACGAAGGCCTCGTAACCGCACGCATTCCGTCCTCTGAATGCGGGGTGTCAGGCGGCGAAGTGCTCCAGCAACAAGACCTGCGCCTCGCCGACGGCGAAACCCAGGACGGCACCGGTCGCGATCAGGATCCATTCGTCCTGCTGGAAAGCCGGCCGCAGCAGACCCTCGAACTCGCGCGGCGACAGCTCCTTCATCTTCGTCACCAGCACGTTCCGGATGTCCATCGCGTCGGTCGCGTAGTCCTCGATGTACCGCATGGTCTCCGGCAGTTTGTCCATGATCTTCTCGGCGATGTTCAGCTTCATGTCCTGATATCGCTTGCTGCCGACCGCGAACACCACGAGCGGTTTCCCGACGCCGACGCGGCGCCCGAGCTGTTCGTCGAGCTGGCGCTGGATCAGCCCGAGCACGCGGTCAGACAGCGGGCCGCGCAGCACCGCTTCGATCACGTTGTGCGGGGTGATGATCTCCTGCGCGATCAGCGCGCCGTACGCCTCCGCGACCTCACCGCGCCGTTTCAGGAACAGGCCCTGCCAGCGCACGCCGAAGTACCGGCGTTCCTCGATCGGGTAGAAGATCATCCGCAGCGCGAGCCAGTCGGTGAACCAGCCGGTGAAGAGCCCGAACAGCGGCATGATCAGCGGGAACTTGAACAGCACCCACGCCACCATCTGGATGATCCCGATGAGCCCGCCGAAGAAGATGCCGGAGCGGGCGATGAACTTGAACTCCTTGTCGCCCGCCTCCTGGAAGATCCGGTTCAGCAGCCGTTTGTCCTTGACCAGTGCGGTGACCACCATGCCCTTGAGGTCGAACACACTGTCCACATCGGACTTGATCAGCTCCAGGACGGCCGCGACCATCCGCGGCGTCTCGGCCTGGACACGCTGGATCACCAGCCGCTGCATGCCCACCGGCAGGGATTCCCAAAGCCCCGGCTGGTAGTGGGCGGCGACGTCGCGCACGATGTCCTCGACGGCCGCCTGGAGCGGTTTTTCGATCTCCTTGGCGATTCTCTGCGGATCGAGCCGGGCGACGACCTCCGCCGGTTTGATCAGCTGCTCGGTCATCGTGTCGCAGGCGATGCTCGCCATCCGGGCGGCACGTTTGGGCACGATGCCCTGCCAGCCGAGGAAGGGTTTGACACCGACGAACTCGACCGGCTGGAACATCATCCGGATCGCGACGAGTTTGGTGGTGTAGCCGATCAGGGCGGCGACGATCGGGATGGAGACGTAGATCGGCCAGTGCTCGCCGAAATCGGCGAGGATCCCGTCGAGGAACGCACCCATGCCGAAGTCAGCCGGCGCTCGGGTCGCAGGCCTGCCAGAACTGGGCGCCGAGGCGGGAAATATGGACCGTGCGCTTCACGAACTTCGCCCGTTTGACCGACTTCTCCGCCTCGCGGACGGTCTCGTCGGTCAACAGGATCTCGTACTGCGTCTCCAGCGCGGGCACCTCTTCGTCCAGCTCGACCAGGCCGAGCCCGATCAGCCTGGTGAGGTAGCCGGGCACCTGGTCCGGCAGCGACACCCCGGCGGCCTTGCCGACGGTGGAGGCGTTGCGGAGCACGAACCGCCCGGCCGCACCGAGGCTGGTCCGCTCGGCGACGTCGACGGCCGGGAACGGCGAGCCGTCGGAGAGCGCGGAGAGGATACGGGCCTCGTCCGGCGTGAGCTGCCGCAGGATGATCGCGTAGAGGTACTCGCGGGCCCGCTCGCGGCCGAAGCCGATGGAGTGGTTCAGGAGCTCCGCCATCGCGGCGCGGAGCGGTTCGAGCTGAGCGCGGGTGTGCACAAGGGTGACGGTCGCCTCGACCGGCCGCGAACCGTTGGTGTCGGGGCGGTTCATCGCGGACGCGGCGGTGAGCGCGGCGTGGTACGGGTCGTCGACCTCGTCGAGGCGGCGGCGCAGCTCCGAAAGCAGCTGCCGCTCGCCCTGTTTGACGATCTGTTCGGCGATCTCGACGCCGGGGAGTTTGCGGGTGAACTCGAAGCCCGTGCGCGCGGCCCAGCCCGCCAGCTGTCCCGCTCGTTTGGCGAAAGCGGCCAGGTCTTCACCGGCGGGTCGATCGTTGCTCACGGGCACTCCCCTCGCGTTCGCGCTGATGCTACCTGCGAGTAGGCCGAATGGCCGAAAATGTGATGGACCTGGGTGTTTGGATGGTGACCATGAGCTTCACGCGCTGGGGTCCGCCGATCGACGTCCTCCCGCTGTTCGCACGGGAGGAGCAAGCCCTGCTCGACGTGCTGACGGGACTCGACGCGGATCAGTGGGCCGCGCCGACGGTGTGCACGGGCTGGACGGTGCACGATCTGGCCGCCCACATCCTCGGCGACAAACTCGGCAGGCTGTCCCGCGACCGTGACGACTACCGGACGACGGCACCGCGCGAGGGCGAACGCTTCGGCGACTTCATCGACCGGATCAACGACGAATGGGTCGTCGCGTGCCGCCGGCTGTCCCCCGAGGTGCTGTTCGCGATGCTGGTGGACAGCACCTCGCAGATCGCCCAGATGTTCGGTCGCGCCGACCTCGACGCCCTCGGCGAACCGGTGAGCTGGGCCGGGGACGAACCCGCGCCGGTCTGGCTCGACGTCGCCCGCGAGTACACCGAGTTCTGGGTGCACCAGCAGCAGATCCGCGAGGCCGTGGGCGCGCGGATGCTGGACGAGGCGGAGTTCCGCGGCCCGGTGGTCGACACCTTCATGCGGGCGATGCCGCACACCCTGCGTGACATCGACGCCCGGGTCGGCAGGCAGGTCGCCTACACCGTCACCGGTCAGGGTGGCGGGAAGTGGACGGCGCGGCGGAGCGCCGACGGCTGGGAACTCGACCGGGCCGCGCCGACGTCACGCGCGCCGCTGGCCTCGGTGACGACGGACGCGGACACCTTCTGGCGGCTGTGCACCCGGAATCCGGCGGACCGCGGCCGGGTCACCGCCGAGGGTGACGAAAACGTTTGCGCCGCCCTGCTCGGGATGACGTCGATCATCACATCGAGTAACGGCTGACCTTCTCCGGCCGGATGACGAGCCGCACGAGATCGAGGCTCTGGATCCCGGCGAGCTCGCCCGCGTGGGCGGGGTCGTCGAGGTCCCAGTAACGCGCGCCGAGTCGTGCGGCCAGTTCGTGCGCCCCGTCGGGCTCGACCGTGGCGCCGCCGGAGACGGAGACCCAGCGCTCGCGTTCGCCCACCGGCGCGGCCACGATGATCGACGCGCGGGGGTCGTCCTTCAGCCGCCGCACTTTGGGTGACTCGCGAGGCGTGAAGAGCTGGATCGTGCCGTCGTCGGCGGCCTCGAACCACACCGGCCGGACCGGGCCGTCGGCCACGGCCAGGAACCCGTGCAGCGGCCTGCGGAGGAATTCGAGGTCGTCAGAAGTCAGCATGAGCTCGATTCAACACGGTGGATTCGGACGATCCCATAGGTGAAAGACCGGATCGCCTGTGTATTCGTCTAACCTCGGCCGGGTGGACGTGTTCAGTGACCTGATCCGCGGGGTGCGCTCCCACGGTTCGTTGTTCGGCAGTTCGACCCTGTCCCCGCCATGGAATCTGCACTTCGTGGACGGCGCGCCGCTGACCCTGTGCGCGGTGCTCACCGGCGCGGGCTGGATCGTCCCGGAGGACGGCCCGCCCGAGCCGCTTCGCGCGGGCGAGTCGGTCATCGTGCGCGGCCCCGCGACGTTCGCCTTCGTCGACGCGGTCGGCACCCCGGCCGAGCCGATCGCGTGCGGCGAGGACTGCGCGACGCCCGAGCAGGGCGGGACCCGGCACCGGCTGGGCTGGGTCGACGACCCGGGCGGCGAGACGACTCTGATCGTCGGCGCGTACCCGGTGCGCGGCGAGATCGGCCGCCCGCTGCTGGACGCGCTGCCCGTCGTGCTGCGCGTGGACTCCGGGGGCGCTGGCGACCCCGTGCTGGAGCACCTCGCCGCGGAGGTCGCCGTCGACGCGCCGGGGCAGCAGGTGGTTCTCGACCGGCTGCTGGACTGGCTGCTGGTCTGCTCCCTGCGCGAGTGGTTCGAGCGGCCGGGCGGCGAGCCCCCGGCTTGGTGGGCGGCGCAGCGGGATCCCGTGGTCGGCGACGCCCTGCGTTTGCTGCACGCGGAACCGGCGGCACCGTGGACCGTCGGCACGCTGGCCGGGCGGACCGGGGTGTCGCGGTCGACGCTGGCCAAACGGTTCGCCGACCTGGTCGGCGAACCGCCGCTGACCTACCTCACCCGCTGGCGGATGACCCTCGCGGCGGATCTACTCGCCGGTCCGGAGCCCGCGACCATCTCCGACATCGCCCGCACCGTCGGCTATTCCGACGCGTTCGGGTTCAGCGCTGCGTTCAAACGCGTGCGGGGCGTCAACCCGAGCGAGTTCCGGCGCGGGGTCCCTCAGCGCAGCTGATGCCGCGACTTCTTGGCCTGCTTGCGCAACTGCAGGATCCGGGCCCCGCCGACGAGCGCGACCAGCGCGCCACCGGCGATCACGGAGAACAGCATCGCGACCGCCAGCGGCATGCTTCCGGACATGCCCAGGAAGTGCACGGTGGCCGTGTCCTGGTTCTGCAGGATGAACACGAGCAGGAACACCAGCACGATCAACGCCACGATGACGGCGATCCAGGTGCCGCTCACCCGCGTCCGTTTGAGCTTCGGGCCGGCCTCGAATTTACCGCTGTGGCGTGCGCCGCCCGCGGTGTCGGACGGCGTGACGGGAACCTGGGCGGCGCCCTCCTCCGGCTGCGTCATGCTGGACAGTGTCCGCCGAAGCGGGCTTGATCGCGCTCTCAAGCGTCCGAACGGGTGACCTCGTCCGCCGCGCGCAGCACGCGCAAGGTGTTCTTCCCTGCCAGCTTCGCGCAGTCCTCTTCGCTCCAGCCGCGTTCCAGAAGGGCCGCGAAGAGCACCGGGTACTTGGAGACGTCTTCGAGGCCTTCGGGCAGCGTCGCGACTCCGTCGTAGTCGCCGCCGAGTCCGATGTGGTCGACTCCGGCCACTTCGCGCGCGTGCTCGATGTGCGCGAC
This sequence comes from Amycolatopsis roodepoortensis, assembly GCF_024628825.1. NCBI lineage: Bacteria > Bacillati > Actinomycetota > Actinomycetes > Pseudonocardiales > Pseudonocardiaceae > Amycolatopsis > Amycolatopsis roodepoortensis. The sequence continues at coordinate 5,990,787 of NZ_CP102415.1, read as the reverse complement.
GACGTCGTCGATGCCCGCCTTCGGCTTCTCGGGGCCGCCTCGTTCGGCGGTGAACTTCGTGCGCTGGTCGATGTTGCGGTAGTCCTTGCCCGCGGCTTCCATGTCCTGGCGCAGCTGGTCGTCCCACTCGGCGACCTTCGGCGAGATGAAGCCCGGCACGAACGTCACCATCGCGACGCCGTCCTTGGCCGCCAACGTCTCCAGGACGTCGTCGGGGATGTTGCGGGGATGGTCGTTGACCGCGGTGCAGGAGGAGTGGCTGAAGATCACCGGCGCGGAGCTGACCTCCAGCGCGGCCCGCATCGTGCTCGGCGCGACGTGCGAGAGGTCGACGAGCATGCCGATCTTGTTCATCTCGCGGACGACGTCGCGGCCGAATTCGGTCAGCCCGCCGTGCTCGGGTTCGTCGGTGCCGGAGTCGGCCCAGGTGGTGTTGTAGTTGTGCGTCAGCGTCATGTAGCGGACGCCGAGGCGACGCAGGATCCTCAGCACGCCAAGGGATTCGGCGATGCTGTGGCCGCCCTCGGCGCCGAGCAGCGACGCGATCCTGCCGTCGCGGAAAGCGCTTTCCGCCTCGTCGGCCGTGTCCACGAGGGTCAGGCGATCGGGGTAGCGTTCGGCCATCTGGTGCACGATCTCGATCTGTTCGAGCACCGCCGTCACCGCGCTGTGGCCCTCGAACTGGCAGGGCACGTAGACGGACCAGAACTGCATCCCGAGCCTGCCTTCGGCGAGCTTCGGGAAGTCGGTGTGCAGGTGCGGCTGACGGATCGTGAGATCCGTGCCGGCCACGGCCTCGACCGGATCCGGCCCGGTCGTGACCCGCAGCTCCCATGGCAGATCGTTGTGCCCGTCCGCGAGGAGGACCCTGTCGAGCAGAGCCTGGGCGCGGACGAGGTCCCCGTTAGTCATCGGCCGATGCTACGTTCGCGTGCTTTGCTCTCCCCGCCATGGGTTGAGCCACCCCGCGGCCGCTACCAAACCGTTGCCGGTGACCTGGTGCCCGCCGGGATGCCGGTGGGCGACGACGTCCGCGCCGCGCTCGCGCAGGTCACGGACGAGCGTGTCCGCCGAAGCCAGCGGCGCCATCGGATCGTGCTCGCCGTTCGACAGGAAGACCCTGGTCCCGGACAGGTCATTCGGCGGCGGGCCGGGCACAGGAGACATCGCCGCGAACAGCGCCGCCTCCTTGACGGCGTCCGGGCGCAGCAGGGACACCGCGGCGGCGATGTTGGCGCCGTTGGAGAACCCGATGGCGACCAGCCGCCGGTCACCGAGGCCGTACTCCGCCCGCGAGGCGAGCACGAAATCGGCCAGCTGGTTCGCCCGGAAGACGACGTCCTCGTGGTCGAAGACGCCTTCCGCCAGCCTGCGGAACCACCGTGCCGCACCGTGTTCCGACACCGGCCCGGCGGGCGCGAGCAGCGCCGACGCGGGGCTCAGCTGCCTGGCGAGCGGCACGAGATCGTCCGGGCCGCCGCCGGTGCCGTGCAGGAGCAGCAGCACCGGCTCGTCGTCCGCCCCTTCGACGTACTTGTGCTCCAAGGTGCTCATCGCGGGTTGTTCTCGCTCGGCAGGTCCAGCTTCGGCAGCATGGCCTCGATGTCCTCGCGTTTGGGCTCCAGCCACGGCGGCAGCTTCAGCGCGCGGCCGAGCTCCAGCAGCGGCTCGTCGATCGCGAAACCGGGTTCGTCGGTGGCGACCTCGAGCAGCGTGCCGCCCGGCTCGCGGAAGTAGATCGAGCGGAAGTACTGACGGTCCAAAATGGACGTCACGTTCACGCCGTCGTCGATCAGCTCGTCGCGCCAGGCTGCCTGGGTGTCCTCGTCCGGCGCGCGCCAGGCGACGTGGTGCACGGTGCCCGCCGCCACCAGCCCGCGCGGGGCGTCCGGTGTGACGAGGACGTCGACGAGCGCACCGGGGCCGCCCTCACCGGCGGAGAACCGCAGGCGGTTGCCGTCCTGGTGGACGAAGGTCAGGCCGAGGCCGTCGGTCAGCATCCCGGCGGTCGCGTCCTCTTTGGACACCGAGAGCGTGACGGAGTGCAGCCCGCGGATCGCGTGCTCGGCGGGGACCAGCTTCGTGTCCCACGGGTCACGCGGGTCGCCCTGCGGATGCGCGACGAGCGCGAGTTCGAGGCCGTCCGGGTCGAGGAAGGTGAGCGTCTCCTCGCCGTCGGCGTTGCGGATCTGGCTGGTCTCGACGCGATTCTCGGCGAGGTGCTGCTTCCACCAGCCGAGGGAGGACTCCGGCACGGAGAACGACGTGGTGGTCGCCTGGCCCGTGCCGTGACGGCCCTTCGGCGCGTCCCGCCACGGGAAGAACGTCATGAGCGAGCCGGGCTTGCCGGACTCGTCGCCGTAGTAGAGGTGGTACGTGCCGGGGTCGTCGAAGTTCACGGTGGTCTTCACCAGCCGCAGGCCGAGTGCCCGGGTGTAGAAGTCCGCGTTGCGCTGGGGGTCGCCACCGATGGCGGTGACGTGGTGCAGGCCCGAAGTCTTGATCGACATGGTGCCCCTCCTCTGGGAGCCGGTGAACTCAAGCTAGCCCGATAACCTCTCGCGCGCAAGATATATTCCAGAAAGAGTTCTTGGTGTACCCTCGCTCGCGTGACAGTGGCGAAACCGGAGGAACCGGACGACGACGAAGTGGTCACGTGGTGGGGCCTGGTGATCGAGGGCTACCTGGCCACCCAGAACAAGCTGATGGGCGAGATCGCCGAACGGTTCGGCCTCGCGCCGGCGTCGTTCGACATCCTGCTGCGGCTCGTGCGGTCGCCGGAGCACCGGATGCCGATGACGCGGCTGGCCGTCGAGGCGGCGCTGTCGAGCGGCGGGTTCACCAAGGTCGCGGACCGGCTGGTCGCCGCGGACCTGATCTGCCGCGTGCCCAGCCCGGACGACCGCCGGGTCACGTTCGCGGCGCTCACCGACCACGGTCTCGACGTCGCCGAGAAGGCGAGGGAAGCGTGTGCCGAGATCCTGCGGCGCATCGTCCTGACCCCGCTCGGGGACGGCGCGCACGACCTGGCCGAGGCCATGCGGACGCTGCGCACCGTCAACGGCGCTTGACACCTACCGCGTTCAGAGGACCAAATGCGGCGGGGCGGGGGCCTGGACCTCGTACATGTCCCGCACCAGTTCCCGGATGACGTTGCGGCGGATCTTCCCGGTCGCCGTCTTCGGCAGTTCGCCCAGCTCGACGATGCTTCGCGGCCGTTTGAACGACGCCAGCCCGGCCCGGCAGAACTCGATCAGCTCGTCCGCGTCCAGCCTGCCGCCGGGCACGCCGACCACGCACGCGACCGGTTTCTCGATACCGTCGGCGTCGAAGGCGGCCACCACCGCGACCTCGGCGACCGCCGGATGTTGCAGCAGCCTGTCCTCGACCTCGGCGGGCGACACCCAGATCCCGCCCGGTTTCAGCATGTCGTTGAAGCGGCCGAGACAGGTGTAGCTCCCGTCGGCGTTGCGCACGAAGCTGTCGCCGGTCCGCAGCCATTCACCCTGGAAGACGTGCTTCGTCGTCTCGTACCGCGCCCAGTACCCCGTCGCGATCGACGGCCCGGCGACGAACAGTTCGCCGGGCTGCCCGTCCGGCACCGGCCCGCCCTGTTCGTCGCGCAGCGCGATCTCGTAGCCGGGCACCGGCACCCCGGTGCTGCCGGGACGGACCTGCCGCGGCCGGTTGGTCAGGAAGATGTGCAACGCCTCGGTCGAGCCGATCCCGTCCAGGATCTCGACGCCGAAGCGGTCGCGGAACCGTTCGTACAGCACCGCTGGCAGCGGCTCGCCCGCCGAAACCGCTTGGCGCACCGAGGAGAACGTGTCGTCGGGGATGTCGCTGGCGAGCAGCGCGGCGTAGAACGTCGGGACGGCGAAGAACAACGTCGGCCGCTCCGCGCGGACCCTGGCGGCGATCAGCCCCGGGGTCGGCCGCGCCGGTTCGAGCAGGGTCGTCCCGCCCGCCGCGAGCGGGAAGAACGCCGAATTCCCCAAGCCGTAAGCGAAGAACAGCTTCGGGACGGACAGGAACCGGTCGTTCGGCCCGATGTCCAGCACGCCGCGCGCATACGTTTCACAGACCGCGCGGATGCTCGCGTGCCGGTGCATCGCGCCCTTCGGCTTGCCCGTCGTTCCCGACGTGTACAGCCAGAGCGCGGGCGAATCCTCCCAGGTCTGCGCCGGCCGGAAACCGGCTTCGTCCACTGTGGACAGATCACCCCACTCGTGCGCGCGGACCCCGGGCGGCAGTTCGGCCACCTTGGCCCTGTCCAGCACGACGTCGGTGACCTCGGGCGCCAGCCCCAGCGCGACTGTCGCCTGCGCGGCGAACTCGCCCGAAACACACAGCACCCTCGCCCGCGAATCGGCGAGCAGCTTGCCGAGATCCAGGCCGGTGACCATGGTGGACACCGGCACCGCGACCGCTCCGGCCAGCATCGCGCCGAGGATCCCGGTGAGCAGCTCGACGTCGTCGACCATGCAGAACAGGACCCGTTCCTCCGGGCGGACGCCGATCGCCTTCAGCCCCGCCGCGACCCGGCGGCTTTCGGCCGTCAGCTCCGCGTACGTGAGGCTCCGCCGCGGGGAAACGACGGCGTCCTTCGCCCCGTGCCCTTCCGCCAGATGCCGGTCGAGCAGGTAGCTCGCCGCGTTGAACCCGGTAGCAGCAGCGGTCACGGGCGCACCTCTATCGCTCAGCTCAGGTAAACGTATTCGTAGTCGAACGGTTTCCCATTGATGCCCTGGCGTGGCGGCGCCACCCAGCTCGCGATCTTTCCTCGCTCGTACACCGGGTGCATCAGCGATCGGACGAAGGACAGGTCTTCGGGAGTGGGCAGCCACTTGCGTTTGCCGGCCAGCCAGGTCCGCTCGTCGACAACGGTGCCGTCGGGCGTCACATGGTGGCCGGAGTTTATGCCGACTTCGCGATTGAATCCAGGGTGCGGGAGGACGAATCGGAAGTCGACGCCCGCCTCCTCCAGGATCTTGTTCCAGCGGTTGACGCCGGTCTGGCAGTCGGCGCGGTACTCCTCGCGCAGGTCGAGGTTCAGCAGCAGGATGGCCGCGAGTTCCTCGGTCTCCCAGGTGCCGTCGGCCCTGGGGCGGGACAGCGATCCGGCGGCGTCGGTGAGCTTGTGGTCGTCCTTGCGGCGGGCCTCCTGCCAGCGGCCCTTCAGCCCGGCGGTGTAGTAGTTCGCCGCGTTGGTCGACGTCTCGCCGCCGAACAGGTCGAGCGAGACGGTGTAGTGGAAGTTGAGGTAACGCTGGATGACGTCCAGCGGGATCCCGCCGTGCCCGGCGATGTCGAAGGTGTCGTGCTCGCGGATCAGCTCGGCACTGCGGGTGACCACCCGGTCGACCCCCGTGGTGCCGACGAACATGTGGTGCGCCTCTTCCTTGAGCATGAATTCACAAGTGCGGGAAAGCGGGTCGAAGCCGCTTTCCTTGAGGGTGCCGAGCTGGTATTTGCCATCGCGATCGGTGAAATAGGTGAACATGTAGAACGCGAGCCAATCCGCGGTCTCCTCGTTGAAGGCACCGAGGATCCGGGGCGCGTCCGGGCTTCCGGAGTTCCGGAGCAGCAGTCCTTCCGCTTCGTCCCGGCCTTCGCGGCCGAAGTAGGCGTGCAGCAGATACACCATCGCCCACAGATGGCGGCCTTCTTCGACGTTGACCTGGAAGAGGTTCCGCAGGTCGTAGAGGCTCGGCGCGGTGAGGCCGAGCAGTTTCTGCTGTTCGACCGACGCCGGTTCGGTGTCGCCCTGGATCACGATGAGCCGTTGCAGGTCGGCGCGGTATTCGCCGGGCACCTGCTGCCAGGCGGGCTCACCCTTGTGCTCGCCGAAGCCGATCACCCGGTCCGGGTCCGGCTCCGCGAGGAAGATCCCCCACCGGTAGTCGGGCACGTCGACGTGGTCGAAATGCGCCCAGCCGTCCCGGCCGACGCTGACCGCGGTGCGCAGGTAGACCCCTTGCGTCCGCAGCGCGGGGCCCATTTCACCCCACCAGTCCAGGAATTTCGGCTGCCAGCCCTCCAGCGCCCGCTGGAGGCGCCGATCGCCGGAGAGGTCGACGTTGTTGGGGATCTTGGCGTCGTAATCGATCTTGGTGGGCATGAGCTGTTCAAACCCGCTTCCTGTCGAAGACGGCCTTCTGACCGGTACCGTAGCGACGCAGCGCCCCCTCGGGGCCCGATGCGTTCGGACGAGTGAAGATCCAGTTCTGCCAGGCGGCGAGCCTGCCGAAGATCTTGCTTTCCAGTGTCTCGGGGCCGACGAACCGGTGGTTCGCCTCCATTCCGGTCAAGGCGTCCGGGCTGAGCGAAGCCCGTCCTTCCAGCGCGATTCGGATCTCGTCCTCCCAGTCGAGGTCGTCCGGGGCGTCGGTGACCAAGCCGAGTCCGTTCGCCTCCGCCGGGCTCAGCGGCTTGCCGCGGACCTCCGCGAGCCTCGTGACGTGATCCGGGTCGCCGAAGAAGCGGGATTCTAGGCGGGTCAGGCCGTTGCCCATCGGGAAGCGGCCGAAATTGGCCTCGGACAACGTGATCGACGCACGTTCTTCACTGTCTTCGTCGTCGATCGGCGGACCGTCCAAGATGTACTGCCGGTCCGCGGCGAGCGCGAGTTCCAGCAGGAGCCCGGCATAGCAGCTGCCAGGCTCGATGAGCGCGATCAAGCTGCGGCTGGTGACGTCCAGCCGCTTCAGCGTCCGTTTGAAGTAGTGGACGATTTCGTTGCTCAGACAGTCTTTCGCGTCGAACACGGCGCGTTCGTGATCGAGGACCTTCGCCGGATCGCCTTCGGTGCGGAGCACCCACGTGCCGAGCTCGGGTTCGTTGGTGCGCAGGCGAAGGATCGCGTCGTCCAGTTCACGGGTGACGTCCAGCAGCCAGCCGTCGTCGTCCTCCGGCCCCTTGACGGTGATCGTCGCCTCGGACTTGCCGCGGGCGATGTCGACATAGCGATGCGTCAGTGGCTTCAGTTCGACGCCTTCGCCGTCGAGCCGCTCACTCGTCCGCGCGAACTCCTTCGCCCTGGCCAGCACCGCTTCGCGGAAACCCTGCCGCGGCACGAGTTCGTCGACGAGCCGCCAGTCGACCGCGGTCCGCCCCTTCACCCCGTCGGGGCGGGTGGCGAAGACGTCGGCGAGGTCCCGCCGCACGCCGCGTTTGTCCACCACCCTGGTGAGCCCGCCGGTGCCGGGGAGGACCCCGAGGAGCGGCACCTCCGGCAGCGCGACGGTCGAGGAGTTGTCGTCGACCAGCAGGATCTTTTCGCAGGCGAGCGCGATCTCGTAGCCGCCGCCGGCGCAGGTGCCGTTGACCGCCGCGACGTAGATCTGCCCGGAGTGCGCGGTGGCGTCCTCCATGGCGTTGCGGGTCTCATTGGTGAATTTGCAGAAGTTCACCTTCCACTCGTGCGACGACGAGGCCAGCATGCGGATGTTCGCGCCGGCACAGAAGACGTTGTCCTTCGCGCTGGTCATGACGACCACACGGACCTCGGGATGTTCGAACCGCAGCCGCTGCGTCGCGTCGTACAACTCGATGTCGACGCCGAGGTCGTACGAGTTGAGCTTGAGCTCGTAACCCGGCACGAGCCCGCCGTCCGCGTCGACGTCGAGTTCGAGCCACGCGATGTCGCCGTCGGTGGACAGGTTCCAGTGCCGGTAGCCGCTGGGATGACGTTCGAACGTCACCGATGTGGTCCGCGTCACTCTTTCGATTGTCTACACGGCACTGATCAGCGTCAATGTTGTGTAGAAAGTTGGTCAGCCGAGGTCACCCGGTTGAGCTTCGTCGCCGCCCAGACCACGAACGCCCACAGCAGGAGCGCGGCCGCCGTGTCGGTGTAGATCGTGGCGAACCAGAAGGCCGGGATCTGCGGCACGGCGACCAGGAAGTGGCCGAGGCTCGCGAGGCCGGACAGCGAATAGACCATCAGGAAGGCGAGCGCCCGCCAGTACCGTCCGCGCAGGTAGTCGCGGTAGCCGAGCACGCCGAAGACGGTGAAGAGGACGTACGCGACGACGACCAAGGTGGCGGCCATGCCCACCGAGACCCCTTCGACCTGCGGATAGTCCGCGGCCCGGATCACGTTGTGCGCGTAGTGCAGCGTGGTGGACAGCACCGTGAAGGCGAGGATCAGCCGTAACGCGGTGAGCCCCCGGTCTTGAAGAGTTTCCATGTTCGCCCCCTTGCGACTTGATAGATCGCTCTAGCGAGAGCGTAGCCCATCGTGGGCGAGAGATGAAGGGACCTTTGGTCCTGCTCGCGTCGGCCGACCGTGTGGATTTCAGTGCGTTGGACGACCTGAAACCCACACAGTCACCCGAGGGAGCAAGGGACCTTTGCTACCGCGGAGCGAGACAGGAGGGTGTGTGGAAATAGAGACATTGAGCATCCCTAATTCCACACACCCCTTACCCCGCGTAACCACCATGACCGACAGTGAGGACTTATGGACGTCAGACGTCCCGAAACCCACACAGTCACCCGAGGAGCAAGGGACCTTTGCTACCACCCGCGCCCGGCGTCGCCCGAGCACAGGTTGCGAAAGCCACTTTCGCAACGCTGAAGGTTGCGAAAGTGGCTTTCGCAACGCGCTCCGCGACCGAGGCGCGGTGACGCATCAGGAAGCACACCGCCTCAAAAATGTCGGTGGGTGCGCGTAGAGAAGGAGGAGTGCCCGAAGCGACCGTGCCCCTGATCGGGGTCGAGAACCTCAAGATGCCCGAATGGGCCACGGTCGACGAGACCGTGGCCTCGGCGGGGATGGTCAAGGCCATCCGCACGCTCCCGTCCGCCGTGGCCATCGTGCTGCGGCTGGCCTGGCGGACGTCGCCGCGGCTGACCCTGCTCGCCGGCGTCGTCCACCTCCTTTCCGGCTGTGTCACGGCGTTCGGCCTGCTGGCCACGGCGAACGTGTTCATCGCGCTGCTGGAGAACGGGCCGACGCCGGAGAGGGTGCTGCAATCGCTGCCCGCGCTGCTGATCGTCGTCGGCACGTACGCCTTGCGCGCGCTGCTCGACACGGCGGTGGCCGCGGTCGAGGGCGCGCTGCGGCCGCGGGTCGTGACGTCGGCGGGCGACGAGGTCACCGCCGCGATGGTCCGCGTCCGGCTGCTGGCCTTCGAGGACGCGGATTTCCGGGAGCTGGCGCGGCAGGGTGCTCGGTACGGGGTCCGGTCGATCGAGATGAGCCTCCGCTGGCTCGCGGATCTCACGTCGGCGCTGATCTCGCTGGTCGCCGCGCTGGTGGCGGCGGGCCTGCTCAACCCGTGGCTCGCGCCGGTACTGCTGCTCGCGGCGGTGGCCGACGGCTGGGCGGCGGCGAAGGTCGCGAAGCTGAACTACCGGCACTATCTCGACACCGTCGGCCGCAACATCCGGAAGGGGATCGTCGAGGAGGTCGCGACATGGCGGGAATTCGCCCTCGAACGGCACGCCCTGACGCTCCAAGAGCCGTTGCTCGCGGAGTACCGGCGGATCACCGACAGCCTGATGCGTGAAGAGGTCCGGCTCGCGCATCGCAGCAACATGGTCCGCCTCACCGGGCGCGCGGCGGCCGGGGTCGGCACCGCGATCGCGTATCTCGTGCTCGGTCTCCTGCTCTACACCGGCCAGATGGAGCTCGCCCTCGCCGGGACGGCCGCGCTCGCCATGCGAACGTCGTCGAATTCGCTGTCCATCACGATGCACGCGGTGAACTCCCTGTACGAGGAGTCGTTCTACATCGCCTTCTTCCACCGGCTGCTGGTGGAATCCGGGAAACGCGGCCCGGTGAAGGGCGGGGTCGCCGCCCCGCCGGATCCGGCGGAGATCCGGCTGGAGAACGTCGGCTTCACCTATCCCGGCCAGGAGAACCCCGCGCTGCGCGAGGTTTCGCTGACCATCCGGCGCGGCGAGGTGGTCGCCCTCGTCGGGGAGAACGGCTCGGGCAAGACCACGCTGGGCAAGCTGCTCACCGGGCTCTATCCGCCTTCGGAGGGAAAGGTGTACTGGGACGACGTCGATCTCGCGGGTGCCGATCACGAGTCGGTGCACGCCAACATCGCCGTCATCGCCCAGGATCCCGCCGAATGGCCGATGACCGCGGAGCACAACGTGACCGTCGGCAGGCTCGGCCGGGAAGACCCGGAGCGCGCCGCGTGGCACGACGCGATCACCTCCTCCGGCGCCGACGAAGTGATCGATTCCTTGCCCGCCAGGGAGAAGACCGTGCTGTCCAAGAAGTTCGACGACGGGCAGGACCTTTCGGGCGGGCAGTGGCAGCGGATGGGCATCGCCCGCGGGATCTACCGTGACGCCGCCGTCCTGGTCGCCGACGAGCCGACGGCCGCGCTCGACGCGAAGGCCGAGGCCCGGGTCTTCGCGGGGCTGAGGCACGCGAGCACTTCCGGGGCGGGCAGGCGCACGACGATCCTGGTGACCCATCGGCTGGCCAACATCCGCTCCGCGGACCGGATCCTCGTGCTGGACAAGGGACGGTTGATCGAGCAGGGCACGCACGCCGAGCTCATCGGGGAAGGAGGCCTCTACCACGAGCTTTACGAAATCCAGGCTCGCGCGTATCGCGGCGAATGAGCGGGTAACCGGTGGACGGGAACGACCCCGATCCACCGGAGGGAACCATGTCCGACCAGGAAGATCGCGAAGCGGCCGACGGCCCGAGCCCGGCCGACGCGTCCGAAGAGGCCGTCCAGCTCAGCAGGCCCGACGGCGGAGAACCGGGCGACACCGAGCAGGAAGAGATCGCCGAGGACGAGGGCACGCAGCGGACCGCCGGGCCGGAAAGCCAAGCCGTCCACATCGAGGACGCGTAGCTCTTTTCGACTTGGGCGGTCACACTGTCCTGATGCCGGAGAAGATCGCCGAAGTGAACGGCGTCCAGCTGTGCCACGAGACGTTCGGCTCGCCGGACGGCAGGCCGCTGCTGATGATCATGGGTTTGGCGTCGCAGATGATCTGGTGGGACGACGAACTCTGCGAGAACCTCGCGGCCGAGGGGTTCTATGTCATCCGCTACGACAACCGGGATGCCGGCCGGTCCAGCCGGATGTCCGGCCGGGCGAACCTGCCGCTCGCGTACGCCCTGCGCACGGCGCCGTACTCCTTGGCGGACATGGCGGGGGACGCCGCGGGACTGCTGACCGCGCTCGGTGTCGAGAGCGCGCACGTCGTGGGCGCGTCGATGGGCGGGATGGTCGCGCAGACGCTGGCCATCGAGTACCCGTCGCGCGTGCGGTCGCTGACGTCGATCATGTCGACCACCGGCAACCGGTTCGTCGGGCGGCCGAGCGCCAAGGCGATGGCGATGCTGCTGACGGCGCCCCCGCGCGGCCGCGAGGAGTATGTCGATTCGCTGGTGCGCACCTTCCGCGTCATCGGCTCGCCCGGTTACCCCTTCGACGAGGCGCGGATGCGTGAGCGCGCGGAGCGGTCCTTCGATCGCGGCGTCAACCCCGGCGGCACAGCGCGGCAGCTGGCGGCGATCGTTTCGAGCCGGGATCGCTTCCGCGCGTTGCGGAAACTCGAAGTACCCGCGCTGGTCGTACACGGTTCGAAGGATCCGCTCGTCCACGTGTCCGGCGGCCGGGCGACGGCCCGCGCGCTGCGGGAGTCCGAAGTGGACATCGTCCCCGGAATGGGGCACGACCTCCCGCGCGCGATCTGGCCACGGCTGACCCGCGGCCTGGTCCGGACGGCCGACCGCGCCGACGTCAAGACCCGGCGAGCGTGATCGAGCCCAGATGCGAGAAATGCGCCGCCACCCGTGAACCCGGGCGTACGTCGACGGCGTCGGTCATCCCTCCGGTGAGCACGATCCAGCCCGGCTCCAGCGCGAGTCCGCGAGCGCCGAGGATGTTGGCCGCCAGCGCCAGGGCCTCCGCCGGATGCCCCTGCACGGCCGCGCCGGTGGCGGTGTCGACGATCGCGCCGTCGACCTCGAGCAACGCCGCCTCCAGCGAAAGATCCACTGTGGACGGTTCGGCGCCGACCGGGCCGAGGGTGAAGTACGCCGAGAAACCGTTGTCCGCCACGACGTCCGGCAGTTTGCCCCGGTAGTCGCGGTAGCGGCTGTCGACGATCTCGATACCGCCGTGGACCCGGCTCACCGCCGCCATCGCGGTCGCCGCGGTCACGCCGGGGCCCGCGAGTCGTTCCCCCAGCACGAAAGCCAGCTCGGGTTCCGCACGCGGGTGGATCAGCGACGGCACCGGGACACCGGCGGGCAGCACCATCGCGTCGGTCAGCCACGCGAGCAACGGCGAGTCGATCCCCATGCGCCGCTGCATCGCCCGTGACGTCAGGCCCAGCTTGACGCCGACCACCGTCTCACCGCGCGCACGCCGAAGCCGCAGAGCCTCGTCCTGGATCGCATAGGCGGTATCGACGTCCAAATCGGGCCACGCGTCGGTCAGTGGTTCGCGTTCTTCCCCGGACAGCAGCGCTTCCGCCGCCTCCCGCACACCAAGGCTCACGGCCGTTCCTCCCCGGAGAACTTCGCGGTGACACTGCCGAGCCCCGCCATCGTCGCGACGACGGTGTCGCCGGGGCTCACCGGGATCGCGCGCGTCATCGAACCCGGCAGCACGACGTGCCCCGGTTCGAGCGCGACACCGAGCGGCCCGACCGTGTTCGCGAGCCAGACCAGCGCGTTCACCGGCGAGCCGAGCACCGCGCCGCCGGCCCCGGTCGCCGCGATCTCGCCGTTCTGGTGCAGGACACAGCCCACCAGCCGCAGGTCGATGTCGCCGATCGCGGTCGGCCTGCTGCCGAGGACGACACCGCCCGAAGACGCGTTGTCCGCGATCGTGTCGACGATGCTGATCTTCCAGTCCTGGATGCGGGAATCGACGATCTCCAGCGCCGGGACGACGAAGTCCACGGCCCGCAGCGCGTCCGCCACCGTGACGCCGGGGCCGCGCAGCCGCGAGCCGAGCACGAACGCGATCTCCGGCTCGATCCGCGGCTGCAGGAAGCCGCCGATCGGGATCGGCTGGTGTTCGAGGTGGAACATCGAGGCGGTCAGGTGGCCGTAGTCGGGCTGGTCGACGCCCATCTGCCGCTGCATGGCGGCGGACGCGAGCCCGACCTTGTGCCCGCGCACCTCGTCGCCGCGTTCGGCCCAGTGGCGGACGAGCCGCTGCTGGATGCGGTACGCGTCCTCCAGGGTCGCGCCGGGATAGGACTCGATGAGGGGCGCGATCGGTTTGCCGGTCTCGTACGCGCTGAGCAGCGCGGCCGCGGCCTCCTGCAGCGTGCTGGCGTCCATGGGCTCCTTCCGACAGCCGAACTCTGCCCCGTCACCGATGCCCGCACAAGACGCCCGTTCCACTGGCCGGTACGCACGGGTCAGGCCGGGTCTTGGCCGCCGCCGTGTCGCGAAAGCCAGGCGGTTTCAACTGGTTGTTGCAAGTAGTGCTTTGTCGAGTGCTTGTGCTGGTGTGAGGAGGTCGAGTGTAGGGCGTGGTCGGGTGTTGAGGCGTAGGGCGATGGCGTCGCAGTGGGTTTGGGTGAGGTGGCGTAGGTCTGAGCCTTTGGGCCAGTAGTGGCGTAGGAGGCCGTTGGTGTTTTCGTTGCTGCCGCGTTCCCAGGGGCTGTGGGGGTTGCAGAAGTAGACCTGTAGTCCGGTGTCCAGGGTGAATTGGGCGTGCTGGGCCATTTCGTTGCCTTGGTCCCAGGTCAGCGACCGTTTCAGTTCGGTGGGCAGGGTGGTGATCATGCTGGTGAGCAGTTCCCGGACTTCGACGGCCTTGTGGGTGTCGGGCAGGGGGGCCAGCAACACGAATCGGGAGTGGCGTTCGACCAGGGTGATGACCGCGCCCTGGCCGACCGCGCCGAGGATCAGGTCGCCTTCCCAGTGACCGGGCACGGCCCGGTCGGCGGCCTCGGCGGGGCGTTCACTGATCGGGGTCATCCCGGTGATCCGGCCCTTGCGGCGGCTGGAGGTGCTGGTGCGTGACCGGCGCTGGTCCCGGCCCGACCGCAGATGCTCGGTGAGTTCGTTGCGGAGTTCACCACGAGTCTGGATGAACAGTGACTGGTAGATCGTCTCGTGACTCACCCGCATAGCCTGATCGTCGGGGAACAACCTCGGCAACATCAGGGAGATCAGCCGGGGTGACCAGTCCGCTTGCAGCAGACCGGTCACCACCGCCGCCAACGTGCCGACCAGCAGATGGGCTTTCGGGCGCCGGCCGCGTTCGACGGCCAGGCGCTGGGCTCGGTCGGCCCGGTAGCGGCGGGGCCGGCCATCGACCTTGGTACCGGGCCTGGAACACCGCGGTCCACCACCACGGCGTACTTCTCGTGAAATCGTCGAGGGCGACTTACCCAAGACCTTCGCCACCGCGTCCTGGCTCAAACCTTGATCCAAACCGTTCTGGATCTTCTCCCGCTCCTCGCGCGTCAACCGGGCTCCTGGCATGCCGATCTCCCTATCAGCCACCACAACTTGCAACAACCGATTGAAACCGCCCCACTTTCGCGACGTCTGATGTCCCGAAAGTGGCTTTCGCGACACGCCGACGATCGGTTACCGCGCCTCAGGGGCCCGCGGTCGGCGGCCTCGTCTCGGGAACGACTGATTAGGCCGAAAGGGTCTCGCGGGACCCCGGTCATCACCTAGCCTGCTCCCATGTCCGATTGGGCGCTCTCACGGGCGAAGGCCAGGATCGACCGCCGCGAAGAGCTCGACGAGCTCACCGCGCGCATCCGCTACGAGGTGCGGGTGCACCTCAACGAGCCCACCGCGCACAACGCCTACGACGAGCTGACCGACATCTTCGCCATCGGGCACGCGGAGTGTTCGGCGCTGCTGAAGCACCGCCGCGTCCTGCCGCTGTGGGAGCGGCTGCTGCTCCAGCGCTACACCCGCCGTCTCTACGGCAAGGCGGTCTCGACGACCGTCGGTGACCTCCCTGCCGACGCGGGGCCCGCGCCCGCGGCCGCGTTCGGCCCGGAGATCGCTTCCCTGACACCGGATTCCGGTGACACCGGCGCGAAATTCGACCTGCAGGGCCGCGGCCTGGTCAACGTCTTCCGCATCGCCGCCGGGCGGCATGGCGAGATCTGGCCCGATCGCCACGACGTCGCGACGACGTCCGCGCGCAGCGTCCTCACCTGTTCCGCGGTCTTCCTGCGGCGCCGCGCCTGGCACGTCGTCTGGCCGGTGTACCGGGTGCGCGGCCTGCGGCTCTGGAAGCTCTAGGAATGCGCGGCCGTCCGCCGTCGTTGAACCCGGCATGACCGATCGCGCCACCGAAATCCTCGCCGGATCGAAGACGATCGCCGTCGTGGGGCTGAGCCGCGATCCGGCGAAGGCCTCGCACGGGGTCGCCGCCGTGCTGCAGGCACACGGGTTCCGGATCATCCCCGTCCATCCCTCGGCCGACGAGCTGCTGGGCGAGAAGGTCTACCGCTCGCTCACCGAAATCCCCGAGCCGGTCGACCTGGTCGACGTCTTCCGGCCGTCAGAGGACACCCCGCCGATCGCCGAACAGGCGGTCGCGATCGGCGCGAAAGCGCTCTGGCTCCAGCAGGGCATCGTCTCGGCCGAGTCCCGACGGATCGCCGAAGAAGGCGGGCTGGCCTACGTCGAAGACCGCTGCACCGCCGTCGTCCGAGCGGTCGCGAATCTGTCCGTACGTTAGAAACGCACTTCGCGCCGAACCCCCGCCACGATTTTCCGGCGGGGGTTCGTTCATATCCGTGAACAAAGAAATGACCTTTGAAGTCATACCCCGATTCGGATCCGCCGAACGGATTGGTCCAATCCGGTGATCTTGACCAGAAGCCTCCGAACTGGGAAAACTTGTCCGGTCGTCAGTTTGTTAAGAAACCTTCCCAAGGGTCGGGCGAACTGTTAACGTCCGAATCCGCTTAGCGGAAACCGGTGCCGATCATCGGCACCCCGGTCCAACGGAGGGGCGAAGTGGGCACACCACGGGGCCTGGATTCCAGTGGCACACTCGAGCGCGGGCTCGCGGTTCTCGAGCACGTCGGTCAGAACCAGGAGATTTCCACCAACGCGATCGCCCGGCAACTAGGTCTCTCCCGGAGCGCCGCGTACCGCATCGTCGGCACCCTCAAGAACCTCGAATACCTCGAAGCCGATCGCGCCACCGGCCGCGTGCGGCTTGGTACCCGGCTGGTCGAACTCGGCGCCCGCGCGATGGCGGCGACCGACCTTCACCGCTGTGCGCCGCGCTATCTCGCGTCGCTCGCCGAACGCAGCGGCGAAACGACGTATCTCGCCGTCCCGGACAACGACACGATGGTCTACGTCGCCACCGAACGCAGCGCCAACGCCGTCACCCTGGCCTGCCGCCTCGGCACCCGCCGCCCGCAGCACGCGACGTCGCTGGGCAAGGCGTGGCTGGCGGCACTGCCCGAACAGGACCGCGTCGAACGCATCCGCCGGATGAAACTCGACAGTCTCACGCTCAAGACGATCAACGATCCCGCCCGGCTCCTCGACGACCTGGCCAGGACCAGCCGCCGTGGCTGGGCCGTGGACGACGTCGAGAACGAGCCGGACGTGGGCTGTGTGGCCGCCGCCGTCCGCGACCACACCGGACGGCCGATCGCCGCGATCAGCATCGCGGGCCCCGCCGGCCGGGTGCTCCGCCGCACCGACGAACTGGGCGCGACGGTGGCGGGCACCGCGGCCGCGCTGTCGCTCCGGCTGGGTTACGTCCGCGCGCAAAGGGGCTGAGGTGGGCTGGGTCCAGGACTACCAGCCGGCGGGCGGGCTCTGGCTGTCCGCCGCGCTGGCGGCGCTGCCGATCATCGTGCTGCTGGTGACGCTGGGGGTCCTGCGCCGGTCGGCGCATCTCTCGGCGGCGCTGGCCCTGATCACCGCGCTGCTGGTCGCGGTACTGCTGTACCGCATGCCCGCCGGGCTCGCCCTCGATTCCGCGGCCATGGGTCTCGTGTTCGGGGTGTGGTCGGTGGCCTGGATCGCGTTCCACGCCGTGTACTTCCACAACGTCACCGTCGCGACGGGACGCTTCGACGACATCAAGGCGGTCCTCGCCGGATTCAGCGAGGACCGCCGCCTCCAGGCGCTGCTGATCGCGTTCGGCTTCGGCGCGCTCTTGGAAGGGATCGCGGGCGGCGGCTCGCCGATCGCGATCACCGCGGCGATGATGGCCGCGCTCGGTTTCCCGCCGGTGAAGGCGGTCGTGCTCGCGTTGCTGGCGAACACCGCGCCGGTCGCGTTCGGCGGCCTCGGCAATCCGCTGATCGTGCTGGGCAGGCTGACCGCGCCGATCCTCGGGATGCAACAGGAACAGGCGACGGAACTGTTCTCGTCGATGGTCGGCCGTCAGCTTCCGTTGCTGGCGTTGATCGTTCCCGGTTTCCTGATCGTGGTCCTCGCGGGCTGGAAACGGATGATCGAGGTCTGGCCCGCCGTGCTGACGGCCGGGCTGTCGTTCGCGGTCATGCAGTTCGTCACCTCGAACTTCATCAGCCCGAGCCTCGTCGACGTCGTCGCCGCGCTCGCCGCGATGGCGTCACTGTGGATCTTGACGCGGTTCTGGCAGCCGTCCGCGGTCTGGCGTTTCGACGGCGAAGAACCCGTGCGGACCGGGGCGAGCCTCGGCGCCGCGAAGGCCGGGCGCGGCGCGCTGTACGCCTGGGCGCCGTACATCGTCCTGATCGCGGCGATCTTCCTTTCGCGCATCGGCACGATCTTCAAGGACCTGCCCGAATGGCTGGACCTGACGAAGCTGCTGCACAAGGCCGATTGGGTGTTCGCGTGGCCGGGACTGCACAAGGAGGTCGTCCAGCACGCGCCGATCACGCCGAAGGACACCCCGTACGCGGCGACGCTGACCGTCGATTTCCTTTACTCGCCGGGAACCGTGGCCCTGATCGCGGCGATCGGCGCGGGATTCCTGATGGGCGCGAAACCGCGGCTGCTGCTGGCGACCTATCGCCGGACCCTGCACCAGATGCGCTGGGCGCTGGCGACGATCTTCATGATCCTCGCGATCGCGTTCGTCATGAACTACTCGGGTGCGACACAGACCCTCGGCCTCGCGCTGGCGACCACCGGCGTGCTGTTCCCGTTGTTCTCCGCCTACATCGGCTGGCTGGGCGTCTTCCTCACCGGATCGGACGCGTCGACGAACAGTCTCTTCGGGCCGATGCAGGTGATTTCGGCTCAGCAGCTGCACGTCGACCCGATCCTCGCCGGCGCGACCAACACCTCCGGCGGCGTGATGGGCAAGATGATCTCGCCGCAGAACCTGTCCATCGGCGCCACCGCGATCGGGCGCTCCGGGCAGGAGGGCGCGCTGCTGCGGCAGACCTTCCTGTGGTCGGTCGCACTGACCGCCGTGGTCGGGGTGATCTCGCTGCTTCAGGCGACGGTGCTGGACTTCATGATCCCTGGTCGTTGAGCCGGATCAGGCCCGCTTCGGTCGGCCGGAAACCGCAGGCGCCGAAGTAGAACGGACCGAGTTCCGGCACGAAGTCGACGTGCGGCCATTCGCAGCCCGCCGTGCCGATGCCCCGGTGCTGATGGGTCCCGCGGGTCTTCGTGTCGAGCAGGAAGGCGTGCGCGGCGCCGTCGAGGGCTGTGATCCAACGGGCTTCCCGTCGTGCGAACGGACGAGATCCCACATCACGTCGCCGGTGACCGGGTCGCCAGCATCCACGAAACGATCATTCCGTGCCAACCGCTCCGAAGATCTCCGAGAATGTCCACAATGGTCACCCGTTCTTAACCCGCGACTGCTCTGGATGGATGAACGCATGGTTCGTTCACCGGAATGAGAACTACCGTTGTCCTCATGCCCATGACGCTGATCAAAGGTACGTTCCAGCTCGTCGGAGCCTCACCGGACGGCGATTCGGTACGGTTCTATCCCGAGGATCCACAGGCGACCAAGAAAGCGGGCCTGAAGGTCCGGCTCAATTCGCGGGGCGGGATGCAGCTGCGGCTCGACGCGATCGACGCGCTCGAAACGCATTACCAGGCCAGGGGAACCGGCGGGATGTGGCATCAGCCCGCGGAGTTCGCGGACGCCGCCGCGGCGAACCTGCTGAAGGCGCTCGGTTTCAAGACCGTCGAACGCGACGAACGGGGAACGGTCACTTCCTCGACGCCGATCAAGGTAGCCGGTCACATACTGACGCGATTCGCCGACAAATACGGACGGGCGGTCGCGTTCGCCTTTCCCGGGCAACGGCCGGGACGGTCGGCGGACCTTTCCAAGGTCCATCTCGACGTCAAAACGCTGAAGAACTCCGCGAACTACCGGCAGGTCGCGGACGGGCTCGTCTACCCGACTTTCTATTCGATGCTTTACCCCGATCTGCGTGACGCCTTGGCCGAGGCGGCGGTCAAGGCGCGCGAGAACGGGCTCGGGCTGTGGCCCCGTGACGTCACGAACTCCGGGTTCAAGCTCTCGTCGCGGCGGCAACTGGCCGACGAACTGGTGATCCTGCCGAAACTGTTCCGCAGGCTCGTCGACTACCTCGCGCTCGACGAAAGCGGCGGGGTCTCGCTGAGCGGCTTCTCCGACTTCCTCGATTCCCGCAACGACCGGCTGTTCACCGTCCCGGACGGGCACGCGACGGAATTCGAGACCTTGGTGAGCGTGAAGCGGCAGACCGTGAACCTGACGATCGAGCCGGAGCGGATCGTCTTCATCGAGGCCTGAGCCGCCCGTGTCGGCAAAAAGACCGTACCTCCCTCCCTCTCCGGCGTGCTCATCTGAAAGGTGGGAGAGGGAGCCGATGGAAGGACACGGTTCGCGACGGCCGGAGGAGGCCGGCGGGCGGATGGAGACAGCCTCGAATCTCGTCGACACCGTCCGCGTCCTGGTCGTGCGCTACTGCCGGGCGCGGATCGGCCGCCGTGCGGGCACCTACGAAATCGCCGACGCCGTCGCGGGAGACAGCTGCCGCGAGATCATCGCCGGGGCGGCCGGCGCTCCCGCGCTCCTCACGTTCGCCTACGACGTCATGCGCGGCCTGGTGGACGACTTCCACCGGACCGCGGCCGAACTGCCGAACCCGCTTTCGGGACTGCCGGGCCAGCAGCGCGAGATCATGGTGCTGCGGTCGCTCGTCGGGCTCTCCGCCGCCGACACCGCGCTGGCGCTCGGCTGCTCCGTCCAGGCCGTCCGGCTGGGGCAGCACCGGGCGCTGAGCGCCCTGCGCCCCGCCCCCGCCTGACTAGGCCGTGTCCTGCAAGTCATGTTCGATGGGCTTCGTGATCCAGGTGGTTCCTGACGGTGCGGGCGGGTCGGCCTCGTACCGGGTCGTACTCGGCCGAGCCCGCCCGTGCCGTCAGGGAGCGCCTGGGCGCGGAGATCGCGAACATGACTTGCAGGACACGGCCTAAACGCGGGGGGTGCACTCCGCGGCCCGGTTCAGCAGCAGGGTGCGCTCCCGGTCGTTCCCGGTCATCTCGGCCGCGCGCTCGAACTCGGCGCGGGCCTCGTCGAGGCGGCCGAGCTTCGACAGGAAGTCGCCGCGCACACTCGGCAGCAGGTGGTACGACTTCAGCGCGGGCTCCGACAGCAGCTTGTCGACGACTTCGAGCCCCGCCTCCGGCCCGACGGCCATCGACAGCGCCACGGCCCGGTTCAGTTCGATCACCGGCGACGGGTTCAGCTTCCCGAGCCCTTCGTACAGCACGGCGATACGCGCCCAGTCGGTCTCGTCGCCCGTTCGCGCCCGCGCGTGACAGGCGGCGATGGCGGCCTGCGCCGCGTAGACGCCGAAAGCGCCATCCGCCAGCGACTCGGCGAGCTCCAGCGCGGCTAGACCACGGCCGATCAGGAGCCGGTTCCACTTCGTCCGGTCCTGATCCATCAGCAGTACGGGTTCGCCGTTCGGCCCGACGCGCGCGGCGGACCGCGAAGCCTGGATCTCCATCAGCGCGACGAGGCCGTGCACCTCGGGTTCCTTCGGCATCAGCCCGGCCAGGATCCGGCCGAGCCGCAGTGCCTCTTCGCACAACGCCGGGCGCATCCAGTCCTCGCCCGCCGTCGCCGAATAACCCTCGTTGAAGATCAGGTAGATGACCTCGAGCACCGAGGACAGGCGCGCGACCCTGTCCTGGCCTTCGGGTACCTCGAACGGCACCTTGGCGTCGCCGAGGGTCTTCTTCGCCCGGACGATCCGCTGCGCGATGGCGGTCTCCTTGGCGAGGAACGCCCGCGCGATCTCGTGCGTCTGGAGCCCGCCGATCATCTTCAGCGTCAACGCCACCCTGGCCTCGGTCGACAGCACGGGGTGGCAGGCGGTGAACACCAGCCGCAGCAGATCGTCCTCGATATGGTCGTCGAGACCCGCGGTGAAGTCGGGATCCTCCTCGAACTCCAGCTCGCGGCCGATCTCGCCGAGCTTCTTCTCGTACCGCTCGTTGCGCCGGAAGGTGTCGACGGCGCGTCGTTTCGCCGTGGTCATGAGCCAGGCGCCCGGATTCCTCGGGACGCCCGACTCAGGCCACTGTTCGAGCGCGGCGACCAGCGCGTCCTGCGCCAGTTCCTCCGCGAGTCCGACGTCGCGCGTCATCCGCGCGAGGCCGGCGATGAGGCGGGCCGATTCGATCCGCCACACCGCGTCGATCGCCGAACGGGGGTCTGCTGTTGCCGTCACGCCGACCAATCAACATCGTCGGCGCGACGACCGCAACCCTGGCGGTGTCCGGGCCGGGTGGGTCGTGAGTGGCGTTTCGGGTTCTAACCCGAAACGCCACTCACGACCCCCTGGACCGCGAACGGACTCACCGGACAGCGCCTAGTTCCCCTCGGCCTGCTCCCGCAGCTTGCGCTCGTGCTCGACGATCTCCGGCGTCGCGTTGTCGAAATCCTCCAGCTCGGCGATCCGGCGGATCTCGATCTCGCCCTCGCGGAACGGCGCGCGCTTCATCCATTCGACGACCTCCGCCCGGTCCTTCACCTGCAGGATCCAGAAACCCGCGATGAGTTCCTTGCTCTCCGCGAACGGCCCGTCGACGACCCTGGCCTCCGAGGTGCCGGAGTACTGGATGCGGAATCCCTCGGCGCTGGGCAGCAGGCCTTCACCCGCGAGCATGACGCCGGCCTTCACCAGTTCCTCGTTGAACTTCCCCATCTCCTGCAGCTCTTCGGCGCTCGGCTGCGCACCGGCCACGTCGGTCTTCTCGTCGCTCTTGACAATCACCATGAACCGCATCTGAGTCTCCGTTCCCGGCGGGGCTCGTCCCTGCCACATCTACGCGTCGATCGGGCACCCCAGGTTTCGACACGGTCCCCGAACTTTTTCCGCGGTCATTCGAGCAGCCGGAAAACCGCAGGTCAAGCGCTCATGCGAGAATGTCCCCCCGTGGCGTCCCTCCCCGAAACCCTCCGCTCCGCCCTCGACGAAGAGCTGGGCAAGTACCCGCAGAACAGGCTGACGCGGTCCGTCGAGCGGCTCAGCACGCGCTACCGCGAGAACAACCCCGCGAGCGCGCCCATCCTCTCTTCCGACGTCGACATCGCGGCGTACGCGGGCTACCGGATGCCGGCCACGTACGCGGCCGTACACGCCGTTCTCGCCGAAGCAGCCCTCCGCGCTCCTGGGTTCGCTCCGCGGACGCAGATGGACGTCGGCGGCGGGACGGGTGCCGCGATCTGGGCGGCGGCCGATGTGTGGCCGTCGCTGGAGGAGAGCACCGTCGTCGAGCAGGTCCCGGGCGCGATCGCGCTGGGGCGTCGGCTCGCCGGGAACGCCGGGGACAAGGCCGTCCGGGGCTCGACCTGGCGGCGTGGCCTGATCGACCCGGCCGCGCCCGCGCCGGAGGCCGACCTGGTGACCCTCTCCTATGTACTCGGCGAGCTGCCCGAAGCCCGCCGGGCCGACACCGTCCGCTGGCTGTCGGCGAAGGCCGGGATGCTCGTCCTGATCGAGCCCGGCACCCCCGCCGGCTACGAACGGATCGTCGAAGCGCGCGATCAGCTCGTCGAGCTCGGGCTCTCCCTGGTCGCGCCCTGTCCGCACGAGGGCGCGTGCCCGATCCCGCGTGGCAAGGACTGGTGCC
Organism: Amycolatopsis roodepoortensis; assembly: GCF_024628825.1. Classification (NCBI taxonomy): domain Bacteria; kingdom Bacillati; phylum Actinomycetota; class Actinomycetes; order Pseudonocardiales; family Pseudonocardiaceae; genus Amycolatopsis; species Amycolatopsis roodepoortensis. Next base: position 5,967,749 of record NZ_CP102415.1, on the reverse strand, counting down.
ATTTCGCCGCGCGGCTCCCGCGCACCGGCCTGCACCGCCAGCTCAAGTCCGGAACGCTCGGCTTCGAGGACGAGAAGTTCTCCTACGTCGTCGCGTCGCGCACGGCGCCGGAACGCGCCGAAGCCCGCATCCTGCGGCATCCGGCCAAACGCAAGGGCATGGTCGGCCTCTCCCTCTGCGCCGGGGCCGGGCTCACCGAAACGATCGTCACCAAACGGCACGGCGCTGCCTACCGAGCGGCCCGCGACGCCGAATGGGGCGACGCCTGGCCCGATCAGTCCACAGTGGACTGACGATTCCGCCGCACCTGATTGCCGACGGCGGCGAGCAACGCGCCCAGCGCCGGATTGTCGTTGCTCCGCCGCCACATCAGTTCGAGTTCGACCGGGCGGTTCTCGACCCCGTCCACCGGGCGGAACACCACCCCCTCGAAGCGCAGCGTGGCGGCCGCGGCCGGCACCAGCGCGACCCCGAGTTCCGCCTTCACCAGCGCGAGCACCGTATGCACCTGACAGGGATACTGCGTGTACTCCGGCACCACCCGGGCGGCGCGGAACACCGCCACGAGCAGGTCGTGGAAATAGCGGCCCTCCGACGGCGAATACATGATGAACGGCTCGCCGTCGAAGTCACGGACATCGGGGTTCTTCTTGCGCCGCGCCAACGGATGCGCCGACGGCAGCGCCGCCAGCAGCGGCTCCCGCCACAGCGGCAGGGTCACGACGTCGGCCCCCGTGACCGGCGGCCGGATCATGCCGAGGTCGATCCCACCCGCCAGCAGCTCCTCCACCTGCGCCGCCGTCACCATCTCCCGGAGCACGAGATCGACACCGGGCACCTCGGCGTTCGCCACGGCGATGACGCGTTCGAGATAGGAATACGCCGCCGTGGCGGTGAAACCGAGCGTGACGACCCCGGCCTCGCCCTTCTTCGCCCGCCGGGCGTACAGCGTCGCCTCCTGCGCCGAACGAAGGATCTTCCTTGCCTCGGCGAGAAAAACCCGTCCCGCTGGAGTCAGCCGGACGGCGCGATGCGTCCGGTCGAAAAGCTCGACCCCCAGTTCCCGCTCCAGCAACTGGATCCGCCTGCTCAACGGCGGCTGGGTCATCGAGAGCCGCTCCGCCGCCCGGCCGTAGTGCAGTTCCTCGGCCACCGCGACGAAACTCACCAGCTGCTCCAGGGAAAACACCCAGCCAGTCTAGGTATCGCCGAGGGGCGGACAAGCGCCGAATCGGTATCGTTCAATGCGGGATTTCCACTGTGCGGTCGACGATCCCGGCCGCCACGGAAAGGATCTTGCGATTGTTGCTCCGCGCGTAGGCGCGCAATACGCCGAACGCGTCGTCCACCGAAACCCGAAGGCGTTCGGCGAGAACGCCCTTCGCCTGCTCGATGATCACCCTGCTGTTCAACGCCGTCTGCAGCTGCGCGGTGACGATCTCCTGCCGCTGCAACATCCGGTGGTGCAGGATGCCGATCGTGGCGACGTCCGCGAGCGCCTGCCCCAAGCACAATCCGGCGGCGTCGAGCGACGCCGGGCTCGCGCCGAACAGGCTCAGTGCACCGATCACTTCCTCACGAAGCCGCATCGGCACGGCGTATACGGAACGGAATCCGGCCTTTTCGGCTTCTTTGGAGAACTTCGGCCAGCTTTCGCCCACCTTCGCCAGATCCGGGCAGTCCACCGGCTCGGCGTGCCGGTGGCAGTCCAGGCTCGGCCCCTCGGAGTTCCGGAGCTGGAACAGTTCGAGCAGGCGGGTCTTTTCATCGGACGCGGCGACCATGGTGAGCGTGCCGCGCGCGTCGGCGAGTACCAGCCCGGCCGCACCGACCCCGAGCAGCTCGACACATCTGCAGGCGAACAGATCGAGGAACTCGACGAGGTCGAAGTCCTCGACGAGGGTGTCCGCCAGCTGGACGAAGGTCTCGCGCAAGCCGGCCGTCAGGTCGGTCATCGTCTCCGCTGTCTCCTCGCGTTCAGATCGTCATGGTCCGGACCGGAACGTGACCCGGCGAAGCACCACGTCCGTGGCCACCTCGTCGAGCTTCCGGTCGTTGGCGTAGGCGAAGGCGCGCAAGCGCGCGAGCGCGTCCGCCGGCCCGATGCCGAGCTGGACCGACACCATGCCCGCGGCCTGATGCACCCGGTCGCGATGGCCGGTGAATCCGCGATCGATCAATCCGGCCAGCCCCGGCCCGCCGGCGTCGGCCTCGGCGATGGCGAGGGTGATCACCGCTTCGGCGCAGACGAGCGCCTGCGCCCGCCGTTCCCTCGACGGGGCACCGGCGAATTCGCGATAACAGTCGACGACGCCCACTTTGACCGCACCGGCCCGGATCGGCACCGCGATGATCGATTTCACGCTCCGGTCGACCGCCTCCGGCGCGAATATCGGCCATCGGAGTGACGCCTCCGAACTCGTCACATCGGTTACGACGACGAGCATACCGCCGCGCACCACTTCCACCGCCGGACCTTCACCCAAGGTGGACTGCAGATCCTCCAATTCGCGACTGCGTTCATCGGTGGCGAATACCGGCTCGGTGAGACCTCCGGCGGCGGTGAGCGTGAGCCCAACTCCCACCGCGTCGAGAACCTGTCCGCAAATGACGCAGGCGTGCTCGATCGAGACCGGTGAATCGGTTTCCGAAGCGAGAAAACACATCTTCGCCCAGATCGAAGCGGCGCGATCATGCTGTCGAATCCCCATGGCGTGCCTCCCGGCGTTGCCCCGAATCGAACGGGCTCGCCGGGAGCAGGGGCGAAACAGGTACGGCTTGTCCGCACTACGACCATCCTCCCACGTTTTCCGTGGCGAATCGCCCGGCACCAATGGTCCGTTCGGCCGGTTCCGGCTCACCGGTCCGCGCATAGGGTGGAACCCGAGACCGCTCGTCCCGGCCCCCGGCGGCGGCACTCGACGGCGAGCTCTGGAGGGGCCATGTGCGTTCGCATTCTCGAAACCCGTGCCAAACGGGAGAATCCTTTTGTCCGGCTGCTGATCCGTATTCAGCTCAAGGCGTCCTGGCGCTGAGCGCAGGCGCGCAGTCTGCTGATCGCGCGGTGTTTGGTCACCCGCACGCGTGACGACGTCGTCCCGAGCGCCGCCGCGGTCTCGTTCGACGTCAGTTCGCCGATCACCTGCATGCCGAGCACCTCCCGGTGGGAGGTCGGCAGCGTCCGCATCAGCCTGCCGAGCCGGAGACCGAGATCGGTCCGCAGGGCTCGCTGCTCGGGTTCCTCCGCGGCCCCGGCCGGCCGTTCGGGGAGCTCGCCGGTCAGCACCTGCTTGCTCCGCGCGGCCTTCCGGAAGACGTCGGCGACCTTGTTCGCCGCGATGGCGCGCAGGAGGAACAGGAAGGAGCCGCCGCGGCGGCCGTAGCCGGGGACCGCGACGAAGACCGCGAGGCAGATCTCCTGCGCCACGTCGGCCGGTTCGAGATAGGTCAGCTCATGACCGCCGAGGCGGGTCCTGGCGTACTGCCGCGCCCAGCTCGCGACGGCGGCCATCAGCTCGTCCATCCCGTCTGGCTCGCCGTCCACCGCGGCCTTGGCGAGGCCGTCCCAGCAGGCGGGGGAAATCCACGTCTCACCGCCGCCGGTTCTTCGCATCGGAAACTCGTCACGCATGTCCCGCTCCCCACGGATGAGAAAACCCGGCCGCCGGGGTCCAGGACGGAACCCGGCCAACGGTAGTCGAGGAATCCGGCCACCTCAATCGCCGAACGGCCCGCGACGAATTGTCCGACCCGGCGGAAAACCGGACAGATTCCCACCAGTGGTCTGGACATCTCCGCGTCAGGCGACGTAACTTCCCGTGCTGAGACCCCTCGCCAAGGTCACGCCCAGGCCGGGAACGCGCCCCCGGCCGACATCCGCAAGCACCGCCGCGGCGCGTCCACGCTCCGCGGCGGGATTCCGCCGAGGAGTGAACTGTGCGCATCCGCAAGAAGATCCGGCGCGTCTTGACCGCGTTGGCGGTCGCCCTCCCCCTGGTCACCGGAGTTTCGGCGCTTTCGGCACCCACCGCGGTCGCCGCGGGCCCCGATCCGCTGCCGCTGACCGTCACCAACAACTCGAACCGCTCGGACGCGGTCCACCTCTACGTGCTCGGCACGAACCTCAACACCGGCAAACTCGGCTACGTCAACGCCGGCGGCGCCTTCACCCCGTGGCCGCCGGGTGCGAACCCGCCGAGCCCCGCGCCGGACGTCTCGATCGCCGGCCCCGGCAACGGCGGCTCGACCACGCTGCGGATCCCGCGGATGCTCTCGGGCCGCGTCTACATGTCGTTCGGGCAGAAGATCAAGTTCTTCCTGACCCCGGACGGGCTGGTGCAGCCCGCGCCGTGGGCCGACGGCGACCCGAACCGCGACATCCTGTTCGACTGGAGCGAATTCACCTACGACAACGGCGGGCTGTTCATCAACAGCTCGCAGGTCGACATGTTCAGCGTGCCGCACGCCGTCGGGCTCACCAACGGGGCGGGCGCGAACAAGGAGGCCGGACGGCTCAAGGCGGGTGGCCGCGAAGCCATCTTCAACGCCGTCCAAGGACAGTCCGGTTTCTCGAACCTGGTGTACAACCGGTTGCGGGTGCTCGCTCCCGGCAAGGGGCTCGACACCGGCAAGTTCAGCGGGACCTACCTCGACGGCTACGTCACGAGCGCCTGGAACGCCTACAAGTCGACACCGCTGACCGTGGTCCCGTTCGAGGCCGAACCCGGCAAGAAGTTCACCGGCCGGACCGGCGGGGACGACGTCCTGCGCTTCACCGACACCTCGGGCGCGACGGTGGCGTCGTTCAGCAAGCCGAGCACCCGTGACGTCTTCAACTGCGACGGACGGCTGCACGCGCCGAACGACCAGGTCGTCGGCCCGATCGCGCGGACGCTGTGCGCGGCGCTGCACCGCTCGACCCTCGGCACCCTGCACACGCAGCCGACCTACGACGCGGGCCAGTTCTACAAGCAGGCCGTGACCGACCACTACTCGCGGATCGTGCACGAGCAGATGGTCGACGGGAAGGCGTACGGGTTCGCTTTCGACGACGTCGGGCACTTCGAGTCGCTGGTGCACGACGGGGATCCGCGGACCGCGCGGATCATTCTGACGGCTTTCTAGGCGCTGGGGCCGAAGGGGCTTTTCCCGCTGTGGGGAAGGGCCCCTTCACCGCGGGGGGCTGGGTCCGCTTCCGCCGTTGCTGTCGCGAAAGCCACTTTCGGGACACCTGACGTCGCGAAAGTGGCTTTCGCGACACGTCCGGGGTGGCAGCGTGGCAGCCCACACGCCGGGCCCCATGTTGCGAAAGTGGCTTTCACAACCCTCAACGTTGCGAAAGTGGCTTTCGCAACACGCCCGCCGCCAGCGGCCCGCGACACGCCCCACCACCAGCGACCACTCAGCGCACCCCGCTCCCGATCCGCCAGGCCGACATCCCGATCCCGCTCGGCACGAGCGAGAACGACGGCGGCTCCGTGGCGCGGACACGTTCCAGCTCCACCGGCGTGTACCGCACGCATTTCCGGTGCCATTCCAGGATTCCGGCCATCCAGTCCTTGAGGTGGTCCGCGTAGCCGGTCAGGGCCGCACGGACGTCGTCGCCGAGCCCGAGGTCGTCGCACATCCGCGGCAGGCCCTCGCCGTCGAGCTGCTCGAACTGCTCCAGCCGCGCGTTCATCAGCCGGGCGGCGATGTCGCGGGCCTCGATCCGGTCCACCTCCAGGAACCGTTCGACGACGTACACGAGGTTGTGCACCTCGCCCTCGTACTCGATCTCCTTCTGGTACGAGAACAGGTCGTTGGCGAACGCCGCGTAGTCCTGCGCGGCGGTGTCGAGTTCGGACAGCACCCGGTTCTGGAAGAGTTCCGGCGGCAGGACGTCGCCGAGTTCGAGGAGCGCGAGGCTCTTCGTCAGGTCGGATCCGAACGTCCGCCGCCGCATCTCCACGTAGTCGACCGGGTCGGGGACCCGGTTCTGCGCCTGGTTCCCCACCTCCCACACCCAGCTCGCGGTCATGCTCTCGACCGCCCGCCGGAACCCCGCCCGCCCACGCGGGGTCAGCGGCCCGGCGGTGCGATCCCACAGGTCCGCGAGGCCTCGCTCGATCGGGTTCGACGGTTTCGGCACCGGCTCGCCGTCGAGGGGCATGAACAAGGAAAGCCGGTCACTGCACAGTTTTGCGGCGATCGCGTCCCGTTTCGCGCCGAAGACCAGCGGGAAGTAGTCGTCACCGTAGGTACCCCAGGTGAGCCAGTCGGTCGACAGCTTCAGCCGTTCGAAGTCCGCGTCCGCGTCGATCATCGCGGCGCAGTGCGCCAGGTCGATGCCGAGATACCGGCGCTCGTCCCACACCACGTCGTCGAACATCCCCATCTCGCGCGCCCAGCCCGGCCCGTACTCGCGGGCGGCGGCGAGGTGAGGGCTGATGCGCACGGGGTACGGCATACGGAATTCCGGCAGGGGCAGCTGCCCGACCTTCGCGAACGGCGGCGGCGCCTGCTGCCGCACCCGCTGAACGAGGCCAAGCCCATTGCCACCGGAGGCCGCCCCTTCGTTCATGTACCGGCTCGACCGCACGTGCCATTCGTGCCCGCCCGACTGCCAGTCCTGCAGGCCCTTGACGTAAAGGCCGACCGCGATTTGCTCGGACAGCGAGACGTCGCGTTCGGCCAGCAGCGCGGGGACCTCGACGAGCGCGGTGTTCTCGAACTGCTGCAGGCGCGAGGTCAGCAGGTCGTTGGTGAGATCGGCCGCCTCCTGCGTCGGAAGATCGAGGAACTTCTCGAAGACCAGGACCGCGTTGGAGTTCTCTCCCTCTTCACGTACTTCGCGTTGGTAGGAAAAGAGATCGTTGCGAAGGTGGACGGCGTCGGCGAACGTGTCGCGCAGGACCTCCATCGGCCTGGTCGCCGCGATCCCGTCCGGCACTTCGGCGCCGACGGCGTACTCGATGAGGTTCGCCGACCACGGCGCCCCGCCGACCCGGCGCCGCATCTGGACGTATTCGATGGGGTTCGCGATCCGGCCGCGGTCGATGTTGTCCAGTTCCCAGAGCGATTCGACCATCAGGTTGTGCGTACTGGTGACGAAACGACGGCGCCACGCCTCCGACATCGAGGGAATGGTGCGCGCCCAAAGGTCTTCGAGTCCGGCTTCGGCGGGATTCCCCGGCTCCGGCGACGTTTCCCCCGGCCCGGTCATGAACAGTTCCAGGCGGTCCAGATAAGCCTTCGCACCCTCGATGTCCCGGGTGTACTTGAATTGCGCGAGGAAATCGTCGTCGAAGAAGAACACCCACACGTACCAGTCCGTGACCAGATCGAGGGACGGCCCGTCACAGTCCGGATGGGTGTGCGCGCAAAGCAGCGCGTAGTCCATTTTCGCCAGTGCCTGTTCCGTCCAGACGACGTCACCGGACGGCGATGGGGAATCGAGCATCCCCATTTCCCTGGCCCAGGCCATACTGTGCGCTCGCGCCGCTTCGAGGTGCGGATTCATCCTGGCCGGATGCGGCACGTAGAACTCGGGCAAGGTGAAAGCCTGCATCTGCGACTGCCTCCCGGGCCGGTGTCGGATCCTTTCCGACGTTTCCAGCCCGCCGCCGCGCCGGGCAACCGTCCAGCCGAGCGATTCGGTGTGCCATGGAGTGAATCAGTCCCAGAGGGACGCCGGATCGACATAGGGCGCGAGCATTCCGGCCAATTCCTCGTCGCCGTTCCCGTTCAATTCGTCCTCGGCGATCCGGCGGGCGACACCGGCCAGGAAATCGGCGGCCTGCACCCGGGGATCCGTCCGTGAATCCACGAACTTCACCCCGGCCAATCCCGGTGTGGACTCGATCCGGGCGAGCCGGTCCCCTTTGAGCGACGGTTGTTCGTCGTGGACGAGAAAGACCTGCTCCCCGCCCTCGCTCCAGTACTCGACGGCGCGGAGGATCGCGGGCACCAGCGGATCGAGGATCTTGGCGTCCCGTGCCGCGGCGACCTTCGCCCTCAATTCCGCGGTGTCCCCGGCCATCGCGAAGAACGACCCCGCCGCCGGATCCCGGCGGTTCCTGGTCCGCAGCACGTCGTTGAACGCGGCGAGGAGTTCGTCGTCCGGCTGCATCTCCGGGCCGGCGAGGGCGCGGAGTTCGTTCGCCAGCAGCCGTTTCTTGTCCACGAGGTACACGTGGGCTCGCCCGTGGACCGGGCCGAGCGGCCCGAGGAACCATTCGAGGACACGCCGGTGCTTCGTGCGAAGCAGATGGTTCGCCTTGTACTCGACCGCCGGCGAACGGATCCTCCGCCGCAGTTCGACCAGGCAGGCGGCAGCTTCTTCGGGACTCAGCCGGACCCCGGCGTGCGCGAACACGTCGGTCTCCCCGCCGATCAGTTTCTCGCCCTCGGACCCGGACTCGTCGCAGGCGATCTCCAGGGGCACGCTGCGCATCGTGCCCGATCACCCCGGCGACGTCGACCGGGTTACGCGGGGTCGGGCAGCGGCTCACCGGTCTCGAGCAGCGTCTTGAGGCTCGACAGGATGGACGGCCAGCCGCCCTTGACCATCTCCAGCGCGGTGCTGCCCGGGTCGAAACCGTCGTGCACCACGGTCAGTTTCACCGTGTCACCGACAGGCTCGAGATCGAAGGTGACCTTCGACCGCGATTCCGCCTGGAGCTTCGCCAACACGTCGTCGTCGAGCCCCACCGACTTGGCGAATTCCGGCGTGAAGGTGTGCCACGTGTAGGACAGCCGCCGGTACGGATCGGCTTCGAGGACGACCTGTTCGGGGTCCTCCAGTTTCACGCCGAGCTGCTCCCAGGCCATCGTCGACCCGGGCTTCCAGTCCGAAGTGAACTCGCAGCCCCAGTACCGCTTGGTGAAGGCCGGATCGGTGAGCGCCCGCCACAGCCGCTCCGGCGTCGTCCTGATGTAGCTGGTGTACACGAATTCGTCGGTGCTCATGGGTTCCTGCTCCAATGCCTTCTTGAGGTCGGCGAGCGCGTCGACGCGGCCCTGGTGGTAGCGGTCGATCCAGCGCTCGGCGATCGCGTTGATCGGCTCCGCGTTCACGTAGTGCAACTTCTCGCGGCCACGACGCACCGTGGTCACCAGATTCGCCGCTTCCAGCACGGCCAGATGCTTGCTGACCGACTGCCGCGCCATGTCCAGCCCCGCGCACAGCTCACGCAGGGTCTGCCCGTTGCGGGCGTTCAGGTCGTCGAGCAACCGGCGACGACTGGGGTCCGCCAATGCCTTGAAGACCTCGTCCATGCCGCTCTCCCTGATATGCAGCCTCTTGGCTGCCTTTGCAGATTAGGCAGCCACCCGGCTGCATGTCAAGCGGTCACGTTTCCGACGGCTCACTCGTCCAGGTGGTGACACGACCATTCGAAGGAGCTCACATGCCGACCCCGTTGCGCGTCGCGATCGCCGTGCAGACCCTGGCCGTCTTCCTCACCCCGATCTCGGCCGGCATCCTGCTGACCGTGCCGAGTGGCCACACTCTGCACAGCGCCACGGCCTACACGCTGTTCGTCGTCTCGACGCTGCATGTGCTCATCGCGATCCTCGTGTGGCGACCGGGCGGCGGCTCCGCCAAGCCGATCCTGCCCGCGGCCGTGTTCCTCGGCCTCACGCTGGCGCAGGTGTTCCTCGGGATCGCACACGTGACGGCGGTCCACGTCCCGCTCGGCGTCCTGCTGTTCGGCTTCAGCCTCGTGCAGCTGAGCCGGATCCGCCCCGCACGGGAAGCGGCGGTCACCGCGGCGCCTTGAGAACGGCGGTGAAAGGGAGCCGCCAAGGGGGCTCGAACCCCTGACCTTCTGTTTACAAGTCCACAACTTGGCTATGTCGGCATGTGCCGCGCGGTGCCAGATTCTGTCGATTCGTGCAGGTCAGCGCAACCTTAGACCGGCGTCGAGTGTCGCGCCGTGCTAAGCCGTATCAGGCTCTACTTCGGCAACGGAGCCCAATCGGAGACGGCGTGGGCCATGCGACGCATCCGACCCACGGCCGCGCCCATGTTGTTGATATCCGTCAACGTTGGCGGTGCGTGACGAACCAGATCGAGCTGAACAGGACCGGGCTCACCGTCAGGCCGGCACCGGCGGCATGGTTGCGCTGGTGTTCCGGGGCGCCGGCAGCGGTCTACCGAGCACGATGTCTTCGAGCGACGTCTCACCCAGTTCTCCGTCAAGCACCGTCGAGCAACCCGGCTCCGACATACCCACAATCCGCCACGGAACCTCTGCACGCTCGCCCGACGCAGTCAAGTTGGGGTGACAATCTGGCCCCTCTCTACTCGTCGGTTGCGAGCCCTCGGGCCCGCCAGTCGGATGTTGAGCACGAAATCTGGTCAGCGAGCCGCCACCGGGCCGTTCGCGCAGCCAACCACAACGGGTGGTTCGTCGGTGAATTCGCTGCCGCGGGGTTGGCGCCGCCCGGGTCGTCCACCGACAGGCTGTAACGAAGCGTGCTTCCCGCCCGGCTCGGCCACCGAGTCAGGTTGCAGAGAGCTTCAACAAGCTTCGGGAGGGCGGAACAGCAGCCCGCGAGGCGCGCCTCGGCGGCCGTCGGCGAGCGGGCTGAGGATCTGGGCGATCGCTCCGTCGTTAGTGCGGCACAGGAGATGGCCAAGCTGACCGGAGGCCAGTCACCCCCGGCTCGTAACCCTGAATGCGCTACGCGCGACTTTCACCCAGTCAGAGGTAAGTGATCACCGTCACCCTCTGTCAACGTTGAACTACAGCGACAAAGAGGGGCTCTCCTGTGACGGCGAATGACTTATTTTTCCAGCGTAAGCAAGCTGCTGCTGTACTGAAGCACGGTGTGCTGATGCGGTACCCGCCGGTCTTCGCCACGATGACCGGGTCCACCAGTGACGGAGGGCGCGTGGTCTACCTTGATGGCTACGCGGGCCCTGGACGGTACGAACCCGAGGGTGACGAGACAATCGGAGCACCAGGGTCTCCTCTGTTAGCTGTGCGCAGTGCGACAACGATCGCGCAGTGGTCTCGCGACCTTCATTGCATTTTTATCGAGCGAAATCCTCAATACGCGGAGAACCTGCGGCGAGTTCTTAACGAAGAAGCCAACGCGGGCCTAAACTTCGACGTTCTAAAGGGAGATGTCCAGGATCAACTCAACGAAGCACTTGCCCTAGTCGGGAAATCTCCTCTGCTCACATTTCTTGACCCGTTCGGAACCGCGCTCCCTTACGAGGCGATGACCGAACAACTGATGGGGCGAGACAGCGACCTCAAGACTGAAGTACTGCTGAACCTCAACCTTGAGATGGTGTGGCGTATCGGCGGACTTCTCACCGGCAAGGAGAGCGACCCTGAACGAACCAAGTCCGGCAGTTCGGCAACACTCGAACGCATCGACGCGTTCCTTGGCGGCGACTGGTGGAGAGAGACCTTCACGGCAGCCAGGGAATCAAAAGAACCTGGGTCCGCAGCTCGAGCCGCACACACCGTTGCGACCGAGTTCTGCCGCCGCGTCCTGGCCGCGACGGGATTCCAGTCGTTCTCTGTGCCGATTCGAAGGCGACCGCATCACCCTCCGCTTTTCCTCTTGATTCTCTTCTACCGGCACCAAGCAGCTCCATACCAGTTCAACGAAGCCGTCTCAGGGGCAAATGCCGAATGGCGTGAGCATTTTCGCCAGGCGGATCTCTCCGAAGACCTGGAACGGCGTCGCAACGAGGAGGACCCAGACCTCTTCGGCGAAGATCTCATCGTCACGATGTCCGAGCAAGAAGCAAACAGCATCGAAGCCAAGCTTGAGGATCAGTGGGTGGCCACAATCACCACGAACATCACGACCTTGCTCGATAAGACCTCGGCGCTACGGATAGAAGCGTCCTTCGCCGACATTTACGGCAAAACGCTCGGACTCGCTCGCGAGAAGCATCTTCGACGCGCTTGGGACCAGTTGTATGACGCAGGACTTGTCCTCAAGCGAGACAAGGCTCAGAAGATAAGGCGGCTGACGATCAACCGGGTGATCTAGCAAATCAGGCCGAAGCCGCGACTGGCATTTCGTCCCAGAGGCGCCCGTCGAGCTCACGGCCACCAGCCTTCGGCGTCCGCCCACCCCACTGCTTGTGAAAGAACGGGACGCCCGAGATCTGGCAGCTGTCTCGGATGTCTCGAACCCAGTTGCGGTCGAGTTCGCGCGCGTTCGGTCCTGACTCTCCACCAGTGATGACCCAGCCGATGCCGTCGAGGTTGAGGTTCGGGAGTGGGCCGAGCAAGGGCTCACAGGAGAGGAAACGAACCGATGCGGGGACACCGCGAAGATCATCAATGCGGGACACCTGCGTGTCGTCTTCGACACTTACTCCCATCCATAGGTTCGGAGGCCAGTCAAGCTGGTCTGCGAGCTTGCGCAGTCGCACCGAACGTTTCGTCAACACCTGATAGGTGTGCTGTGGTGTTTCGGCGATGACCTCGAAGACCCTCCGCACAAACGCCAGCGGCACGCGGGCATGAAAGAGATCACTCATCGAGTTGACGAAGACGACGCGCGGGTTCCGCCAGCGGTAAGGCTGTCGCAACGTGCCCTCGTGCAGCGCCACCCCGAAGCCTGGTCCGGATGTACGAGGATCACCATCGGTCTGATACTTGTCGGCTCCCATCGCTTTGAGCCGCTTGGCAAGTGCTAGCGCGTAGCAGTTGTCGCAACCAGCCGAAACCCGGTCACAGCCTGTGGTCGGGTTCCACGTTGCTTCCGTCCACTCGATCGACGAACGGTCACTCATGCTGGTCTCCAACCCTGTCTACTGGCGTCCACTTTACGGGATACCCGTAACGGATACCACGTATCCTGACAGCATGTCGGAAGATCGTTTGGGGAACCTGCGTGCGCTGTCGCAGGCAGCGTTCGGACAGCGGTATCGGCTCGAGTTGATGCTCGCCGTTGCGGATTCCCCAGATGGCATCGTGTGCCTCACGGACCTCGCGCGTTCGCTCGACATCTCGATCAGCAACCTCCAACAACCGCTCAAAGCCCTGGTGACGACCGGCCTGCTGTCACCTCTTCCGGTTACCGAGTCACGGAGAAAGTTCTACATACGGAATCCCAGTTCAGCCTGGGCTTGGGCCAGCGAACTGGCGAACGATGTGTCACCAGTCGACAGAACCGCCCATCGCGAGGAAGGCGAGATAACCCGAACAGACTGAGCAGATCAGGCCCGCAAGGCCGCGCCTAGCTTCCACATTGGGTAATTCGCGTCCTCACCCCGCAGGTTCGCACGCCAGGTGAACGCTTGGCCGCCTCGCCGCCGATACGCCTCCAACGAGATGCGTGGACTGCTTCAAGTGGCTAACCACGGCCAAGGCCAAGCCTTAGACTGCAAGTAAGAGACCAATGCGTGCCTACGGCTCTCGACCTGGTTGGGTACGACTTCGGATGGCGGCGTGTCCTCAGCTGTCCGCTCAGAACTGACTATCGCGCGATTTCTCGGCGGAAAGAGCTCGGTCCAGGAGATCGAAGCGCAATGCTTCCTGGGGAACGGCTTCGCCATCAGTCAGCAAGCTGAACGCTCGCTCCCGTGCACGGTCCGGAAGCCAGTTGGTCAGCTCGCCTGCCCGTTGCGGTTCGACCTTCACTCCCGGCCGCGCCGGCTGTTCCACCAGCAAGGTCCAGAGCGCTGCCGCAGGCCCCGCGGGAATCCCGAGCCGATTCGCGATCCCGCACGCGGTCGCCGCGATCTCCAGGCCAGCGGCGTCGAGGTCACCGAGGTAGTCCAGCCGGGTTATCTGGAACGGAAGAGTCGGCAAAGACTCCAGCGGCGCGGTGTTACGCCCTTGGATCCACGCGACCGCCACCCAGGGCGGTGCCGGATGCGCACGGAGGACCCGGAGCAGGCCCCGGAAAGGTGCGTGGTTCTCGACGCAGACCACCGCCCCAGGCGCGCCGACGGAAGCCGTGGCGGGCTCCCAAGTGAGCTGTTCTCGGACGCGCTCGCGTTCGCGCTGGCCGTGGCGTTCGTGCTCACCACGCCGGTGAACAAGTGGCTCATCGGTCGAGGAGCCGGACACGCCGTGGTGCACGCCTACCACCACTGACCCGCCACGATGGAAGCCTTCACCTTCCACGGAGCCGACGGCTGCCCACTTCACGCTGCTGCCGTCGGCCACGGGCCGGTCTGCGTGCTTCTGCACGGGGGCGGCCCGGACCACGAGAGTCTCCTCCCGCTCACCCGGCGGCTCGCGGATCGCCACACCGTCGCGCTTCCCGACGTCCGCGGCTACGGCTGCAGCGTGTTGCACCGGTCCCAACCAGCACACCTGGGCTCAGTACGCCGACGACGTCGTCTCCCTCCTCGACCACCTGGGTGCCGGGCAAGCCATCGTCGGCGGCACCGGACTCGGGGCCACGATCACCTTGCGCGCCTGCGTGCAGCATCCCAGCCGGATCCGTGCCACCATCCTGATCAGCGTCGAGGACATCGAAGGCGACGCTAAGCAGGCGGAGATCGAATTCATGGACGCGGTCGCCGAGGGGTCCGCACCGAGGGCATCGAGGCGGCCTGGTTACCGATCCGGCCCTCCCTCGCGCCCGTGATCGGCGCCCTGGCCCAGGACGCGATCCCGCGATCCGACCCGGCCAGTGTCGCCGCCGCGGCGGCCATCGGCAGCGACCGATCGTTCTACTCCGTTGACGAGCTCGCCGCGATCACCGTCCCCACGCTCAACTTCCCCGGCATGGACGAGCGGCATCCCACCGCGCTCGCCGAGGAGGCGGCCAACATCACCCCGGACGGCCACCTCGCTCCCCTGTCGATGCCCACAGGTCTGCGCGACGCGGGAGGACCTCGCCACGGCCGTCGCGCCCGCGATACGCCGGGTTTCTGGCCGAACACGTCCGCGTCTAGGGGTTTCCCGACCTGCTCCACTACCCTCTATAGTTGAACCCTGCGGCTGGATCACCACGGATCCACCTCAGGGTAGGAGCAGGCCAGCATGATCGTGCATCGCCTGAAGCGAACCGTCCGGCCCCTCGAAACCACGTTGCAGCGCGCGCTCGCGACAGCGGGCGCCGGGCACTCTGAGTCGAAAATGGTCGCCGACGCCGATGCCTACTGTTCGGCTCCGACCGCGAAGCGGTGGACGGGAAACTCGCACTGGCGCGGCTCCGACACATTCGACGGCAACGACCTGTGGCACCGCATCGGAACCGAGCACTACGCGAGGTTCGAACGCGCCGCGCGCACTGCCGAATTCACCCGGCCCTGGAACCGGATTGTCGAGTGGGGCTGCGGCGGAGGCACCAACGCCACGGTCTTCGCCCCGCGGTTCCAGGAGTTCGTCGGCGTGGACATCACCGCCGAAACCCTGGCCGAATGCGCGAACCAAGTCACGGAGGTGTGCGACACACCGTTCAGCCCAGTGCGGATCAGCGTTGCCGAGCCGGAATCGGCCCTCCAGTCCATCTACCTGGAGTCGTGCGATGCGTTCGTGTCCTTCTACGTGTTCGAGCTGATTCCAACCCCGTCGTACGGAGCGCGCCTGTTGCGCATCGCCCACCAACTACTGGCGCCGGGCGGACTGGCGTTGATCCAAATCAAGTACGACGACGGACGATGGACGTCACGCTCCCGGATGCGCGGCTACCGGGAGCAACATCGCGGGAACCACCTACCCGATCCACCGCTTCTGGGAGCTTTCCGCCCGTTGGGGATTCACACCGCACACGGTGGAGTTGGTTCCCCGCAACGAACTTGACGAACGATATGCCTACTTCACCTTGATTCGATGACCACCTGGTCTCAGAATCGCGCCCGGAACCCTGCCGTGAGCCCTGAACGCGGGCCGCGTACGAACAGGTGGCCACTGACAGTATGAAGCGCCTACTACGCCCAGAAAGTCCAGTTAGCTAGTCCGCTGGCCACAATATCCGTCGAGGTCACATCCAGCACAATACTACTATGACTCTTCGTAGGCATACGAGGCCGACCTGTCGAGCGAAGGCGCCGTGGCGCGCACCTGCCCCTACTTGGCCAGAGCCTCGGCATACCTGCTGGGGAGCCTCGAACCGCACGAGGAGAGCTCTTTGCGGCGCCACATCAGCTCTGCATACCGTGCCGCCGCGAGGTAGACGAGCCGACTTCGGTAGTGCAACTTCTCAGGCCGACCCCGCCGAAGGCGCCACGGGCGGCTGACATCGACATAGACCAGGGCCCGGCGGTCGTTAGTACTATTCGCGATAGCAGCAAGGTGCAGGGTCAGATCATCGCTCCAGGGCTTTCGCGATCACTGTAACCCAAGTCACCGACCCAGGCCTTTTCGCGGCCACTTGCAGGTCCGGGCTCACCGAACACTCATCACTACCCCGCTAGTACTAAGGGTAATAGTGGACAGGGCGGGCTCGTGACCCTACTGTGACCGCCGGGCCTTCGGGGCGGTCCACCATGACGCACGTTTCGCACGACAGGAGATCCAGTACCCGTGACACCGCACCGGCGTCGCTCCATCCGGCATCCTCTCGCCGCCACCGCCGCACTCATGGTCATCGCTCTCGGCACCATCCCCGCGAGCGCGCAACCAGCACCTCCACCCGCCGGTAGCCAGGATCCGATGCAGCGCTACCAGGAACTCGGCGCCCAGGCCTCGAACGCGGACGAGGACCTGCTCGAGTCACAGGACCGGCTGAGGACTCGCGAGGCCGACCGCGACAAGGCGAAGGCCGCTTTGGATCAGGCCAACAGCAACACCGCCAAGGCGGAGGCGGACGTCGCGGCCTTCCGTCCCCAGGTTGACGCGATCGTCCGTTCCGCGCTCAGCGGACAGCAGCTCAGTGGCGCGGTCGCGTTGCTGGACAGCGGTAACAGGCAGGAGTACCTCGACCGCACCGCCGCGCTGTCGGTGCTGGCCGACAACCGGGGCAAAGCTCTGAACGGCTTGCGCGAGGCGCTCACGAAGGCCGAATCGTCGCGAACCGCCGCCGCGGACGCACAGGAGATGGCGCAACTGGCGGCGAACGACGCGGCCTGGGCGGTGGAGCAGGTCAGCACTCGTAAGAAGGACCTCAACGTCCAGATCGCGAAGGTCCGGGAGGCGCTGAACGATCTGCCGTCGTCGGACAAGGCGAAGCTCGGCAAGGTGCAGGACAACGGGTCCTACCTCGGGCCACCCGGAGCGGCGAACAACGCCCTGCAGGCCGCCCTGTCCAAACGGGGCTCCGAGTACGAATGGGGCGCGACGGGACCGGGCGAGTTCGACTGTTCCGGGCTGACCTCCTGGGCCTACAAGCAGGCCGGCGTCAACATCCCCCGCACCAGCCGCCAGCAGTACACGGCGGGCAAGGCCGTGGCGCTCGACCAGCTCATCCCCGGCGACCTGGTCTTCTACGACGACGGAACCGACAACCCGGGTGCGATTCACCACGTCGGTATGTACGTCGGCGGTGGCAAGATGGTCGACGCGCCGACGGAAGGGCAGCTGGTCGACGTTCGATCCGTCAAGGGAGACGGGCACCTCATGGGAGCACGGCGCATCGTCGGCTGATCCCGGCGCAGGCAGTATCCTGCTCACGGAGGTGCCATGCAGGGATTGGGCGAGCTTGAAGCGTCGGTGATGGACGTGCTCTGGAACTCATCCGAACCGATGCGGGTCCGTCAGGTACTCGACGAGCTCAACAAGCGACGCGACCTGGCGTACACCACGGTGATGACCGTGCTGGACAACCTGCACCGCAAGGAGCGGGTCGTCCGCGATATGGAGAACCGCGCCTACTACTACCGGCCTGTGACATCCCGTGAGGAAGCCGCCGCGCAAAGTCTTCGCGACCTGCTCGACTCCGTCGAGGACAGGGAATCGGTGTTGCTGCATTTCGCCCGCTCGGCGACGGAGGAGGAGACCGACATCCTTCGCCGGGGGTTGCGCCGGAAGTCCCGCAAACGATGATCCTCGCAGCGGCGCTCCTGCTCGGGGCCGTGGTGATCGGCTGGTGGTCGCCACGGGCGCTGAGCAGGCTGACCGCCGCGGGGATCAGCCCCGGCACGGCCATCGCCTGGTGGCTGATGACCGCCATGGGGGTGCTCGCTGGAACCCTCGCCGGGGTGCTGCTCCTCGTGCTGCCAGGCCACGGGCCAGCCGAAGCCATCACTGAGGCACTCCACGACTGCTGGGCCGCGGTCAGCCATGACGGTCTGCCCGCCCTCGATCCCATCGTCGGAACGGTCGCGAGCGTCGTGCTGCTGGCCGCCGCGGGCCGCTTGGCCATGGCGTCGGCCGGACGCCGTCGGCGTAGCAATCTCCTACACCAGCGTCATCTGGACGCGCTCCGGCTGGTCGGTGTCCGTGATCCCCGGCCGATCCCGACGCTGTGGCTTCCCGACGACCAGCCGATCGCGTACAGCCTCGGCGGCCGCCGGGCCCTGATCGTCGCGAGCAGGGGCCTGGCGGGCCGTCTGTCGGAGCAGGAACTGGCTGCTGTACTGGCCCACGAACGCGCCCATGTCCACGGTTGTCACCATCTGCTGACCGGCTGCGCCGAGGTCGTCGGCCGGACTTTGCGGTTCATTCCGCTCATGCGCACGCTACCCGCGGCCGTCCAGCTGCTCGTCGAACTCGCCGCCGACCGGACCGCCGCCAGCCAGTGGGGGCCGGAGCCGGTCCGTTCGGCGCTGGTGTCCATACGGTCCGCGGACGGGCCGCGTCGCGCGCTGGCCATGGCCGGCGGCGACACCGCCATCCGGCTGCAGCACCTCGCCGAACATAGGAACGGCGAGCGGTTTTCTGCCCGGCTCACGGCTGTCGTAGGCGGTGCGACGGCACTGCTGGCGCCTGCCTTGTTCGCTGTCGGCCTGTTGGCCGCGGCGAGCCTGATCTCCTGCGCGTGACGTCGCGCCGAATCACAGGGACGACGCGCGGTAGCCGAGTTCGTCGATAGCGCCGATCACCTCGTCGGCGGTACACTGACTCGGATCCAGTTCGACGATGCTGCGCCCCTTTTTCACAGTGGTCTGGGCACTGTGGACTCCGGGGAGATCCTCGAGTGCGTCGTCGATGAGCAGCGCGCAGCTGCCACAGTCCATGCCCTCGACGCGGAAGACGTGAGTCGTGGTGGCCATGTGGACTCCCCTGCCCATGCCGCAGGAATAGCCGATCCGGCCGGGGCGCAGCACTCCCAGGTCGATCTTCGTCTCCCCCTTGGCCGGCAAGATCTTCTCGACGTCCCGATCGGGAATGATGAACGACCGCACGCAGCCCTGCGCGTTTTCGGACTTCACGACCAGCATGGTGGGCACTCCTGCGCTGGCCTTGACATTTTCTGGACTGCAGGAGCCAGTGCGGGCCGTGATCACCACGGTCTGCTATCCGTCCACAGTGGATGCTGCGGAGGTGTCGGACGGTCCTTCGGATGCTCCGACGGCTTGAGCTACCCGGCTGGCGGCGCCGGCCAGAGCGGACCCGGAGGTCAGGGCGAGCGCCTCCACCGACTGGCGGACACTCTCCCCCGAGGGCATGGTGGTTTCCACGCGCTCGAGGCGAAGCACGGCGAGGTGTACGGCTACGACAGCCAGTCCGGCCAGGTCCTGGTATCCACCGACCACACGACTTGGGACCGGCGTGCCCGGGTCGCACTCGCCGACTTCGCCATTTCACCGGCCGATCCGAATCTGATGCTCGCGACCACACAGCAGAACCTTGCCCGAAGCGCCGACGGCGGCCGCACCTTCACTCCGGCCGCCGCTGCGCCCCTTGTTCAGCTACTGGACTGGCCGAAGGCGACGACACTCGTCGGCCTCGCGACCGGATCCGGGGAGATTCATGTCGCGACCGACAACGGCATCCACACCTCGCGCGACGGCGGCCGAACCTTCACGATGCGCGTTCCGATGAGCTGACCGGTACGAAGGTCATGGTGCCTGAGCAGCGCGGCGGTCCTGCTGCCTGCGCCAGCCATAGCGCGTCAGACCTCGGGGTTTGAACACCGACAGGATCGTGGCTGCGATCAACACCACCAGGCCACCGAGGGAATGGGGCAGCGAACCGGGCAGCAGGCGAGGATCGGCGCCAGTGGCCGCGATTTCCGCCAGTGCGTCGATTGTCCTCAACTCCATCAGCAGCACGATCGTGGCGACGACGGTGAGGATGAGCTTCACCAGCACCCAGTAGTGGCGGAACAAACCCCATGACGTGCCCAGCGCGTTGAGAATCCCGACCAGCACCGACGCGAGCGCCAACGGAAGAATCACGCTCCATGCGATCACTTTCATCGCGAGGAACGCAGCGCGCACGGTCGGGATATCTTGGCTGATCACCGCCGTGAGATCGAGGGCGAGGTAAGCGACGACCGCGCCGAGCCAGCCGACCGACGTCATGACATGAGCGGTGAGCACGACCTTGCGGGCAGGCGGCGACAGGGTCATCCGCGGTTCTCTATGCCAGGCGAGGGATGAACGTTCGCGACTCCGGCGGACACCGAGCCGCCTCCACGCAGATGGCGTCCGGGGCCGTGCTCGCCACCGAAGCCGGTGATCTGCAAGATCAGAAAAACCACAATCAAGATTCCGATGATGATCGCCGGCACCTTCACCCAGCGAGGCATGCGCGGCCGTTCATCGTGGCCGGGCCGGCGAGGCGGTTCGGTCATGTCCGCATCCTTTATCAATACACTATGTCTATGACGCCACATAGTGTCACAGCAAGGCCATGACGTATAGTCGCGAGGTGCCGAAGCTGTGGAATGAGACGATCGAGGCGCACCGTCGCGAGGTACGCGAAGCGATCCTGGACGCCACCCGGGCTTTGACCACCGAGCGAGGGCTGCTGTCGGTGACGATGTCCCAGATCGCCGAGCACGCAGGCATCGGGCGAGCGACGCTGTACAAATACTTCCCGGACGTTAAGGCGATCCTGCACGCATGGCATCACCAACATGTGGTGGCCCACCTGGAACATCTTTCGGCCCTGCGCGCCGAGTCCAGCGACCCCGGGGAGCAGCTGCGGGCGATCCTCAGCGCCTACGCGCTCATATGCCACCAACGAGCGCGCCACGCCGCCGAACTCTCGGCCCTCCTGCATCAAAGCCAAGACGTCGACCAGGCACAGCACCAGGTGCACGACTTGATCAGCGAAGTGCTGGCCGAGGTCGCTCAAACCGGCGCCCTTCGGGATGACGTCCCCGTCGACGAACTCGCCACCTATTGCCTGCACGCCCTCGCCGCGGCGGCCGACTTGACTTCAGAGTCCGCCGCCCACCGGCTCGTCACGGTCACCCTGGCCGGACTTCACTACTAGACGCCCGAGCGGAAAGCCCTTCACACCAAGACATCACGCCGGACGAGGTCCTATTTGAACACTGCACCACACCCAGCCCCGCTCCGGCAGGATATCTGGACCGGTTCCGGCACCGCCGATCGCAATGTGGCCCATGCGACCCGATATCAGCCAAGGCTCTCACGGTGGACTGCGTCGTCCCACAGCGAAGTACACGATGAACATCCTTGCGGTGCGCGTGGCGAAGGCGACGGTGTCGGCGTTTGCGCCAACTGCGTACGCCGTCTCCCGCGCTGCCCGCGCGTTCAAGCCTGCGAGCTCTGGCGAACGGGCTTGCCGGGCCTACTGTCTTCTCTGGGGCTCACCGCACTGCCGCCGTGTCCTGCCCGTTCCCTTCTCTACCGGCGCCATGGCCGGCTGCCGAAGAGTGACCAGGGCAAGCAGGGCATTGACCACGGCGATACCCGCGGCACCGAGGAAAGCCGCCGAAAACCCGTCGGTCAGCGCGATCGGGTTACCGAGCCCTCCTGCGCCGAAGGACACGCCGACCGCGCTCATCGCCGCCAGCCCAAGCGCCGAGCCGACCTGGTACGACGGTGTTGACGATGCCGGCCGCCAGACCGCCTTCCTCGGGCCGCGCACTGGAGATCGCCGTGCCGAGCGACGGGATAGGCCAATGCCCGTCCGAGCGCGGCGACCAGCGACGCGGGCAGCACGTCGACGATGAAGTTCCCAGCGGGGCTGACGAACGAGAGCCACACCAGGCCCGCGGCCAGTGCGAGCAGACCGCCGAAGATCATCGCCTTGAACCCGAACCGCGCGATCAACCGCGGCGCGACCGGCCCCTTCGGCCGGGGGAACGGTGCGCTCCTATCGTCCTTTATACCTATTGGAGGTACCCTTGTTTACCCGCCAGGGATATCCGAGCAAGTGTCGCCACTCCCAGATCGATACCCTGACAAGGTACCCTCGCAGGGTATATGACATGGCGACTTAGTCACATACTCAGAGCAGAGACGTGACACGGCGACCGCCATCGCCCCAGAGATCGCCGGGTCCGTCGAACTCGCCGCTCACCACTCCGAGCCCACCGACATAGCCGCCTTGCCTACTACCATAGATAGTAGGCATGGCTTCGAGCGCCCTCACCTTCCGGCTCAGATCGGAATTTCGGCGTCCGCGTGCCGCCGACTACGACGACGTATAGTATTGCGCCCGGCACCGTGTGCCGTGTCCCGCGCCGGCCCCTCCCCCTCGTCCGGTGCGGGATGGGTGGGCGCGGGTTCAGCCCGCGCCCACCACTTTCCCTATGCGGGAACCAGATCGCCGCTGAGTCGTCGGCTCCGGTCGAGTCGGCGTAGTCCGACCGCGCAGACAACGCCGAGCACGGTCAAGCCCAGCCACGGAATCTCCGGCCAGCCCGCTCGGCGGGCCAGGTCGAAAACACTTCCGGTGAAGAAGTTGCCGAGCAGAATTCCCACGCCGACGATCGTGTTGTAGAAGCCGTAGTGCGTGGCGACCAGCCTAGTGCCAGACAACCGAACAACGGTGTCCATCTCGAAGGGGAAGATGACGACAGTACCCACCGCCAGCAAGCCTGCCGAAACGAGCAGCCCGATCCCCGCCGTGACGGGCCCGAAACGAGCGACGATCAGCGGCGCGATGAACGCCGCCGCCATGAGTGACATCCCGATGGCCAGGCAGGTGCCTGGTGACCACCGACCGCGAAACCATGCGGTGATCTTCAGCTGACCGGCGATCGCCAGCCCACCGGATACCACGAACAGGCCCGCGATCAGGGCCGTGCTCGCAGTCTCGGAGCCCGCGATCCGGCGCGCCTCCATCGGCAGGGCCAAGTACGTCTGGAAGGACAGCACGTAGGAGCCGATCATCACGAGGGCGAACAGCACGAAGGTGCGATTCGCCGCGACGGTACGCCACTCGGCCAGCACCGATGGCCTTTCCTCCGACTGAGGGTCCGCGGACTCGTGCTTCGGCAGCGCGCGCACCTGGATCACGGTCAGGACACCGAAAACCGCAGCGGCGACCAGGCAGGTCAGCCTGAAGTCCACCGCTGTCAACGCCAGCCCGACCACCGGCCCGGCGAGAATTCCGCCTTGGTAGAACACGTTGAACACGGAGAAGGCTTCCAGCCTGCGTTCGCCGGAGTCCGCCGCCAGGTACGCGCGTACCGCTGGGTTGAAGAGGGCGCCGGCGAAGCCGGTGGCCGCGGAGGCGATGATCAGCGTCGGCAGGGACGACGTCACGCTCAGCAGGGCGAATCCCACCGTCCGCAGTACACAGCCCGCCACGATCAACGGCTTGTACCCGAACCGGTCCGCCAGTGTTCCCCCGAGCAGGAACATGCCCTGCTGGGAGAAGTTGCGAACACCCAGCACCAGGCCGACCGCCCAGCCCGCGAGTCCGAGCGGTCCCGACAGGTACCCGGCGAGGTACGGCATCAGCATGTAGAAGCCGACGTTGATAGTGAACTGGTTGACCATCAACAACTTGCTCGGCCGATCGAAGGACCGGAACTTCTGGAGAAGCTGAGTCACCGCGCAGACCCTGCCAGGGCAGAGGAAGCAAGCGCTTCCGTGGTGGGATCGGCCACGGCGCGGCACCGGGTCCAACGCTCCACGATTTTCTCACCGGGATGGGAAATGACCTCCGGCTCGGCCGGGGGCGGGACGTCGAGCAGTCCGTGATCCAGGCAGTATTCGTCGTTGTAGACGGTGTCGAAGTAGCGCTGCGGGCCGTCCGGGAAGATCGCCGCGATGCGGACATCGGGGTCCTGCGTGCGAGCCAGCCAGGCGGCGACAAGCGCGACCGCACCCACGCTCCACCCTCCGGTGGCGTATTGGGCGGCGGCCAACCGGCGGCAGGTCCAGACGGCCTCGGCCGGAGCGACCCAATGGACCTCGTCGAACGCGTCGTAGTCGACATTGCGCGGATGGATGCTGGACCCGAGCCCGCGCATCAGGCGCGAGGTGGCCGGCTGCCCGAAGATCGTGGAGCCGATCGTGTCCACTCCGACCAGCCGCAGATGCGGGAAGTAGCGCTGGAGACTCCGGAAGGTCCCCGCGGAATGCCCTCCGGTACCGACCGAGCACACGAGAATGTCGATGCGGCCGAGTTGCGCGGCGAGTTCGTCGGCCAGCGAGGCGTAGGCGGCGACGTTGTCAGGGTTGTTGTACTGATCCGGGC
The DNA here is from genome assembly GCF_024628825.1 of Amycolatopsis roodepoortensis. Classification (NCBI taxonomy): domain Bacteria; kingdom Bacillati; phylum Actinomycetota; class Actinomycetes; order Pseudonocardiales; family Pseudonocardiaceae; genus Amycolatopsis; species Amycolatopsis roodepoortensis. Next base: position 5,943,321 of record NZ_CP102415.1, on the reverse strand, counting down.
ACCAAGCACCGGCATCCTCGTCGAGCAACTGCTGGACGCGATCACGGCGTGCCTGCTGCCAGCCGCCTGTCGGATGCGGTTCGGTGACGAGCTCGACCCGGGTGCCATGAGCGGTGAGCATGCGCCGGACGATGGGCTCCATCCCCGGATCCGTGACGAGGGTGACCGGGTGACTGTGGACGATACCGGCCAGGGCGAGCCCCAGCCCCAGCGTGCCGCTGGTCGATTCGACGATCGTGGCACCCTCCTCGAGGTCGCCGCGAGCCTTGGCCTCACCCACCATGTGCAGCGCGGGCCGGTCCTTCATCCCACCAGGGTTGAACCCTTCGAGCTTGGCCCAGAACCCTTTCCCTGAACCGGAGAGCTGCTCGTCGATCCACAACACCGGGGTGTTGCCGACCGCGAGAGCGGGAGACACGCAGCGAGCAGCCGTGCTGAGCAGTCGGGACGGCGAGATCGACGCGTTGAGCGACCGATCAGGCGGAAGCAATACGTTCATCAACGGTGGTCTTTCTATGGTGTGTACGCGAAAGGAAAGGTGCGGTCCGGTCTTCCGGGCGCGACAGCCACCCCCTGGACCACCCTTCTCAGGTGGTCCGGGCTGTCAGTGGTCGCGATACGGAGATACGGACGCGATCAGGTGCGTGACACACACAATTCGACGAGAATCCGTTGTCCACGCCGGTCAAGCTCGACGTGTCGTTGATTACCGTGAACGGCAGCCGAACTGCCGAGATAGGGGAACGCCGAATTCAGCGTCCCCGCCGGCGAATGCTCCTGTGGGGCCGGCGCTCCGTCGCCGCCGCGCGCCGCGACGGCGAACAGGGAGCGGGAATGCTCGTGCCCTCCGTCGTCAGGGCACGGCTCATCATGCGATCCCGGCAGCACGGGCACCGATTCCGAATGAGATTCATGTGAGGCGAAATGGTCCTCACCGCACGTCTCGATCTGCATACCCGCCACAACCAGTGCGCCCAGCAGCAGGACAACAAATGGTTGACGAAGAGTAGCGAGAAAGACACTCACAGTGCGCCACTGTAGCAAAAAATAGTCGTTGAGGGCCACGAGATCGCAAGGGAAAAACCACCCGAATCACCAAAGGGGCGATCAGGCGCCTTCCTTCCACTGATCGGGACATCGCCCGAACGTCGAATTCATCTCTTGTCCACGGTGACGCCACCGCACGTCAGTCCTACTAGGCGGCGTCGTAGCATGGCTGGCTTTGGAGGGTCAGCAGTGAACACCGAGGGCGCCGTCCACCAGGTGGGGGTGGCGAACGTTCGCCACCCCCACCTGGTGGATCAGGACTGGCCGAGCAAGCCCTTCATCTCGTCGATCTCCGTCTGCTGGACATCGGTGATCTTCTGAGCGAGCGCTTTGACCTCGACGTTGCCGCCCTGGCTGATTTCGGACTTGGCCATGTCGTCGGCGCTCATCATTCCGATCATCGACGCGCCACTACTGGCACTCGGCATCGTGTGGCCGCTGGGCATGCCCGGCATGGAGGTGGTCGGCGCAGTTGGGGCGCCCAGACGGTCAACGCCTGATTGATCGTCACCACGTTGGCCGTGCCTTCCCTTACAGGTGCAGAAACCCGACCTCGGCCGGCTTCATGCCTCCTTATCCCACAGTGCGCCCCGGCCGGAGACGACCCAGGGTGGGAAGAAATCGGCCGGTACGGGCCGCGTAGTCGCGGTATTCCTGCCCCTGAGAGATAAGGAGGTAGGGCTCTTCGACCGCGCGGACCTGGATTTCGATCGCGGTGATCAGGCAGACCACGCCGGCGAGTGCCACGAGGTTGGGAGCCAGCAAGGCGAGACCGAGGGCGGTGGCGATCATCGCGGTGAAGATGGGGTTGCGGGCGAAGGCGAACGCGCCGGTGGTGACGAGGCCGGTGACTTCGGCACGGTCTACGCCGATACGCCAGGAGGTGCCCATGCTGTGCTGCGCGGCGAGGGTGCCGACGATACCGGCTCCGGCCAGTACCAGTCCGGCGATCCGCGGCGGAAGGGTGTCCAGAACCGGGATCGGGGCGAGCACGCCGATCAGTTGGAGAATCGGCGCGAGGAGCCCCAGAAGCAGGGCGACCACGAACAGTGCGCCTCCCCACCATTCCAGCGAACCCGGCCGTCCGGACACGCCGCGGAAGCCGGTCTCCCCCGTGCTCCGGTAATGCTGCAGGGTCCGCAATCCGAACGCGGCCAGCAGGTACAGCAGCGACAAGCCCAGTGCGATCGCGGCCATCACGATTTCTCCCGTCAGGTCAGGCAAGGTGTCCCAGGCAGCGGCACGGTCTACGTGCGTCTGGCTGGCGGCCTCAAGTCGAGAAGATTGGTACGAGACTCGGCGGCCGCGGGTGACGCACAACAGGCGCAGCCGTCTTGGCCGACTTGCGGCGCTGCCGGAATCTTTTGAGTGGCAACGGGTTCGGGTGTGGGCACGCCGCGAACTGTGCGGAGGCGCCCGGCGCGAACGCCGTTGCCGATGACGAAGACTTCGGCGACTTCGTGGATGAACACGACCGTGGCCAGGCCGAGGATTCCGAACGCCGCGAGCGGCACCAGGGTGAGGACGATCAGCGCGGAGAGCCCGATGTTCTGCAGCATGATCGTCCGCGCGCGCCGGGCGTGCCGAAGGGCTTGTGGCAGGTGCCGAAGATCGGTGCCCATCAGGGCGACGTCGGCGGTTTCGATGGCGACATCGCTGCCCATGGCACCCATCGCGATGCCGACGTCAGCGGTGGCGAGCGCGGGCGCGTCGTTCACACCGTCGCCGATCATCGCGACCGCCCCGCGCTTCCCGGCTTGGAGGCGGGTGATGAGGGCGGCTTTGTCGGTGGGCCGGAGTTCGGCGTGGACGTCGGTGATCCCGGCTTGGGCGGCGAGAGCGGCGGCCGTCCGGCTGTTGTCTCCAGTGAGCATCGCGACCTCGAGCCCGCTTCGCGGAGTTCGGCGACGATCTCGGCGGCTTCGGGACGGAGTTCGTCGCGGATGCCGATCAAGCCGAGAACCGTGCCGCCCTGTTCGATGACCGCGGCGGTGGTGCCGCTTTCCTGCAGGCGCGCGATCTCATCCTCGAGCCCGGTGGCTGTGATCCAGCCGGGTTTGCCCAGTCGAGCCAGGGCACCGTCGACAGTTCCTTCCACGCCGGCGCCGGGGACCGTGGTGACCGAGTCGGCCGGGACGTGGTCCGGGGCGGCAGCGAGGACTGCGGCCGCGAGCGGGTGTTCACTGCGTGCTTCCAAGGCGGCCGCGATCCGCAGCACCCGCTCGGCGGTGACACCGGCGGCGGGGATGATCTCCGTGACGGCGGGGTTGTTGCGAGTGAGAGTGCCCGTCTTGTCGAGCGCGACGATCCGGACCGCGCCGAGGGTTTCCAGCGCGGCGCCGCCCTTGACCAAAACTCCGAGCCGGCTCGCGGCTCCGACCGCGGAAATCACCGTCACCGGCACGGAGATAGCGAGCGCGCACGGCGCGGCGGCGACGAGCACCACCAGCGCGCGTTCGATCCAGGTCGCCGGATCATCGAGCAGCGCGCCCAGCCCGGCGACCAAAACCGCCAGCACCATCACGGCCGGCACCAGTGGCCGGGCGATCCGGTCGGCGAGCCGCTGCCGGTCGCCCTTGCGCTGCTGCGCGTCCTCGACGACCCGCACGACCTTGGCCAGTGAGTTGTCGGCGACCGCGGCAGTGGCCTCGATGGTGAGGACGCCGGTGCCATTGATCGCTCCCGCGAACACCTCGCCACCAGGACCGGCTTCGACCGGCACGGATTCACCGGTGATGGCCGAGGTGTCCACACTGGACCAGCCGTCTCGGATGACGCCGTCGCTGGGAATCCGGTCCCCGGCCCGCACCAGCATCCGGTCCCCGACCCGCAGCTGATCCGGGCTGATGACGCTCTGGATGCCGACCCGCACGACGGTGACCGTCTCCGGCACAAGGGCCAGCAACGCTCGCAGACCGCGGCGGGTGCGGGCCAGCGAGTAATCCTCCAGCGCCTCGCTGAGGGAGAACAGGAACGCCAGCATCGCCGCCTCGGCGAACTGTCCCAAGATCAGCGACCCGGCCAGGGCGATGGTCATCAGGGTTCCGACGCCGATCCGACGACGGCGCAACGCTTTCAGCGTTCCCGGCACGAACGTCCAGCCACCGGCCGCCGCGGCGGCCAGATGCAGCGCGATTCCGACCGGCGTGAAGCCCAGCCAGGTGGCGAGGAACCCGGCCACCAGGAACACCGCGGCAAGACCGGCGAGCTGAATCTCCCGGACCTGCCAGAGCCGCTGCGACGCTTCGCGATCGCCGGTGTCGTGGCCGTGATCGTCGTCAGGACCGCAGCAGATGTCGCTCATACCGGATCCACCCCTGCCTCCAAACCGGCGATCGTCGCCAGCAGCCCGTGTCCGGTGACACTGAGCCGGTACATGACGAGCTTTCCGTCGCGGCGGGACGCGACCAGCCCGGCGGCCCGCAACTGCCGGAGGTGATGGGAAACCAGGCCTTGCGACGAGCCGACGATCCAGGCCAGGTCGCATACGCACAGCTCGTCACCGACGTGCAGTGCGTGCGCGATCCGCAGCCGGGTCGGCTCTCCCAGCGCTCGCAGCCGCTCGGCACGGCGCAGCAGCACATCCTCGTCCGGTAACGCGGTCCGGAGCGACTCCGCGTGGTCGAAGTCGATACAGAGCAGTTCGCAGGCTTCATCACTCACCCACTCAATCTAACGCCCGTTGATATGTTCGGACAAGCGGGTGGGCATGATCCCGCAGATCCTCAACTCGCCAGGATCAGAGCAAGGTCATCCAGTAGTCCCAGAAGGCTTGAAGGACCGCCACGGCGACGGCCAGGTACCAGATCGTCAGAACCACGGTGTGATAACGGGCCAGATGCCGCCCCGCGGCTCGCAGCGATGCGGGGACGGGCAGGTATCCGTGCTGGACGTTGCACAAAGTCGTGTACCAGAAGATCGGGATGGTGACGGCCCACACGACCATGCAATACGGGCACAGCGCGCTGATCTTGTACAGGCTTTGATAGATCAGCCAATGCACGAACACGACGCCGAACGTGGCGCCGGCCTGGAGGCCGAGCCAGAACCATCGGGCGAAGCGTGCGCCGGACAAGGTCCCGACGCCGATGGTGGTGACGACGGCGAACCCGGCGATACCCAGCAGCGGATTCGGGAATCCGAACGCCTCGGCCTGAGGTGTGCTCATGATCGAGCCACAGCTGAGCACAGGGTTGATGCTGCATGTGGGGATGTAGGCGGGATCGCGCAGCAGTGCGAACTTTTCGATGGTGAGGATCATTGCCGCGACGAGGCCGATGATTCCTCCCCCGGTCAGCAACCAGGGCAGCAGGCGGCTGGTGTACGGCGTCGCCAGGTCTTCGGTGGTCGCGTCGGCGGGACGGCTCATTTCGCCAGTTCCCGGTCGATGACGTTCTTGAGGGCGTCATAGGTGGGCCTGCCGGTGAACTTCACGCCGTTGATGAAGAACGTCGGCGTGCCTTCCACGCCGACCTCGGTGCCGTCGGCTTGGTCGGCCAGGACCCGGTCGATGGTGGCTTGGGCGTCCAGGGCCGCTTCGAACGCGGGCATGTCGAGTCCGAGCCGGCGGGCGAAGCCGAGGAACGTGTCACGGTGGGAGACGTCTTGGTCGCCCCACTGCGGCTGGTTCTCGTACATCAGCCGGTACATCGGCTCGAGTTTCCCTTGCCGTCCGGCAGCTTCCACCGCACGGGCGGCGAGTTCGGCGTTGCGGTGACTGGCGATCGGGAAGTACCGCATGACGAAGGTGACTTTGTCGCCGTATTCGGCACGGAGCTTTTCGACGCCGGGGAACGCCGCCCCGCAGGCTTCGCACTCCAGGTCGAGGAATTCGACCACGGTCACCTTGCCGTCGGCAGCGGTGGAGAGGCGGTGGCTGTCCGGACGAACCAGCAACGAAGCGGGCGCGGTGGACGGCCCGCCCGCGGGCCCCGCCTGAGCGGGCCCGGAGGAGCGGTCGGGCAGGTTGAACAGAACGACCGCGGTCACCACCGCGACGACAACGGCCGCCACGGTCAAGGAAACCTTCGTGTTCGGGGTCATGACTTCATCCTTTGCCGATCGAGTTGGGTTGGCAGTAGTCGGTTCAGTTCAGAACGGGGTGCTGGTCACAACCAAGCTCAGACCCCGCAACACCGGCGGGCCGGCCTCGGTGCCGCTGGCCAGCGCCGCAGGATGTGCTTTTGCGAGAGCTACGCGGAATTCAAGCTCCAGCTACGGGACCGAAGCGGAAGCCGACGGCAACGACCCACCGCGAACGACACGGCAAGGCCGGTGCGGTTACTGGCTTCTGCTACGTGCGAAGCACGCAGAGCACAGCGAGACGCGGCGCACGAAGACTGCGGCGCAGTGGCGCGAACAGCGGCCTAGCGCGGGGCGTTGCCTCCGACAACAGGCCAGGTCGCAGCAGGCCGATCACGACGAGCAACACGGCGACCAGGAGAGCCAGGCACAGCTCGACCACGCCGGTCGGCAAGTCCGGCAAGCTCGGCGGCGCCAGCGAGCCATGAGCGTCCAGCGGACCGGCGTCATCCACGATGTCCGGCAAGGCCGGACCGGCGCTCCCGATGGTCGTCATCGTCGAACACATCGGGTCGTGTCCGAGGGCGTGGAACTCATCCGGACACGGCGCGCCCTGCAGGACGATCAGGCCGACCAGCGCTCCGATCACAGCGACCAGCCGTGCGAGCCTTCCTCGCGCGGCTGCTGTACCACTTCGCCTGTCGGGCACGTCACCAGGCTAAAGGGCTCCAGCACCTGCCACCGAAGCCACCCCGAAGACATCAGCCGGATCGCGGCCGCACGACGGCGTGGGTCACCAGGACATGCGCTGGCAGCGATCGGTCAGGTCAGGGGACTCCACCTGCAGCGTCGCGTGCCGCAGGCCGAACTTGTCCGCCAAGACCTGCTGGGCCTCGGCCAGCACCGTGGCAGGTTCGATGTCCACGTCGATGGTCAGATGCGCGGAGGCGACCTCCATGCCCGAGGTCAGTGTCCACACGTGCAGATCGTGGACCTGACGTACTCCGGCCAGCGCGCTCAGCGCTCCGGACACTTCCACGACGTCCAGGTCGGGCGGAGCGTGCTGGAACAGGATCCGCAAAGCGTGCCTGCCCAGGTTGTAGGCCCGCGGCAGGACGAACAGGCCGATTGCGACACCGATCACCGGGTCGGCATAGCGCCAGCCGAACAGCAATGTGATCAGACCGCTGAGCAGCACGCCGACCGAGCCGAGCATGTCGGCCAGGACTTCCAGGTAGGCCCCCCGAACGTTCAGGCTCTCCTTCGCGCCACTCTTGAGCACCAGCAGCGCGGCCACGTTCATCGCCAGGCCGACCACCGCGACCAAGGTGACCGGCAAGCCCGGCACCTCCGGCGGGTCGGCCAGCCTCCCGACCGCCTCATACAGCACCCAACCCGCGACCGCGAACAACAAGACGGCGTTGAACAAGGCAGCGAACACCTCGGCCCGGTACATCCCGTAGGTGCGGTCGCTGCGGACGACAGCGCGACGGGCGACCAGGATCGCCACCAGTGCCATCGCGACGCCGAAGACGTCGGTGAACACATGCGCCGAATCCGACAGCAACGCCAGCGACGACGTGTTCAGCCCGACCACAAGCTGAATGACGAAGGTGACCAGCCCCAGCCCGATCGCGATCGCCAGCCGGCGCACGTACCGGCCTGAAGCACTGCCCGCTTCCGCCGGCGGCAACCCGTGACCGTGTCCCTGTCCCACCTGGTCAACCTCCCTGTTCGTGCCGGTCACAGGCAACCTGCGGGGCACCGGTTCACTCCAAAGACAACACATAGTAACATGCGCATGTATTGATATATGCGCTGGGTTCGCCGCCATGGCAGTTCGATCAACTGGATCCACGCGCGACGCGCACGTCTCGGCAGGATGGACGAGTGCCCGACTCGCCTTCTACATGCCGTTCGCGATGTTCGTGGTGCACACGCTCGAGGAGATACCCGGGTTCGCATCGTGGGCGTCGCACTTCGCGCAGCAAGACAACGGAGAAGTTCGCCATCAGCCCCATCCCGTTGATCTTGCTGGTATCGCTGTCGTCGTGGCGGGCCCTCTCGCCCGGAGTCGGCCACGGGCTGGGTCGTGCCAGCGACGGCGTTCCAATGGCAGTTCGCGGTGAATGCCGTCTTCCATCCGGGGACAGCGATCGGCGTGCTGTTCCTCGGGGAGGGATTGACTTCTCGGGCTTGACCTTCGAGTCGAGTCGAAGGTTTAGGTTCGGGTTGTGACCAGTTTGCGGATTTCCCAGCTCGCGACCCGGACCGGTGTCCCGGCGACGACTCTGCGGTTCTACGAGACGGCCGGGCTACTGCCCGCGGACCGCACCACCGCCGGATACCGGGTCTACGGGCAGGACGCGGTGGAGCGGCTCGCGTTCATCTCCTCGGCGAAAGTCCTCGGCCTGCCGCTGGAGGAGATCCGCGACCTGCTCGACGTGTGGGAGCAGGGTGTGTGCGCGGCGGTGCGGGCGCGGATGCGGCCGCTGGTCGCCGACCGCATCGCCGACGCCGATCGCCGCCAGGCCGAGCTCGCGGCGTTCTCCGCCCGTCTCGCCAGAGTCCAGGAGCAGTTGTCGACGCCCGCTCCGGCAGGCGGGTGCGGACCGGACTGCGGCTGCACGACCGCCACCGCGCCCGGCCCCGTGCCGGTGACGTTGTCCCGTTCTCGCCCCGGCGAAGCCTCGGCTGCGGCATGGCGGGACGCACCGGTGGCCTGCACGCTGGACGGTTCCGCGCTCGGCGAGCGGATCGCGCAGTGGCAGCGGATCACGGCGCGGGCCACCGACCGGCGCGACACCGCGGACGGTGTGACCCTGAGTTTCCCCGCCACCCCTGAGCTGGCCGCCGAGGTCGCCGCGCTGGCCGCTGCGGAGCAGGACTGCTGCGCGTTCTTCGACTTCACGCTGCACCTGACCCCCGCCGCGCTGGAACTGACCGTGCGCGCGCCCGAGACCGCCGGCACCCTGGTGGCCGAACTGTTCGGAGCGACCGGATGAACCCGGCTTCCCGTCCCTCCCGTTCGTGGACAAGGTGGGGCGCCGGTGCGACCGGAGTCGCGGCGTGCGCGGTGTGCTGCGCGGGACCGCTGCTGGCCGTGCTCGGCGGCATCGGTGCCGCGTCCGCGCTCACGGCGATCTGGCTGCCGGCGTTCGCGGTGCTGGCCCTGCTCTCAGTGCCGGCCATCATCGTGGTGCGCCGGAGACGACGGGCCTCGGCGTGCGGTGGTGACACCGGGCCGGTCGCGCTGGGCCTGCCCGCCGTGCCCGGTGATTCGGCCGCCATCGCGGCGCGCTCGGACCGACCCGTGGCGGAACATCAGACGCCGGACCTGTGAGGATGGGACGGCAGAGAGCGATCGAGAAGAAGGAATCCGCGGAGTGGCACAGGGGTTCGCCGACCGGATGGAACACCATCAGGTGCCGATCTATCTCGCGGCGATGGCGGCCGGCGGCCTGCTCGGCTGGGCGCTGCCCGCGGCGGGACCGGGCCTGGAACACGCCATCAACCCGGTACTGGGCGCCCTGCTGTATGTGACGTTCCTGCAAGTTCCCGCCGCCGAACTGGTGCGCTCGCTACGGGACACGCGGTTCCTGTCCGCGACGTTGGTCGTGAACTTCGTCGCGGTTCCCGCGGTGGTGGCGGCGATGTTCGTGTTCCTGCCCAGTGAGCAGGCGGTGCGGATCGGCGTGCTGCTGGTGCTGCTGTGCCCGTGTGTGGACTACGTCATCGTCTTCAGCGGTCTGGCCGGCGGGAGCAGCCGACGGTTGCTGGCCGCCACCCCGCTGCTGCTGGTCACGCAGATGCTGCTGCTACCGGGTTTCCTGTATCTGTTCCTGGGCTCGGAGCTGGCCGATATCGTCGAGATCGGCCCGTTCGCCGAAGCGTTCCTCGTACTGATCGTCATCCCGCTCGCGCTGGCCTGTGCGACCCAGGCGTGGTCCGCCCGCGCACCGGCGGGCCGGGTGGTCTCCGCCGCGGCGAACACCACGATGGTGCCGCTGATGGCCGCCACCCTCCTGGTCGTCGTCGCCTCCCAGGTACCGAAACTGGGCGGCAACCTCGCCAGTGTGGCCGCCGTCATCCCCGTTTACATTGCGTTCCTGGTGGTCATGGCCTTCGCGGGCTGGGCGGTGGCCCGCCTGTTCCGCCTCGACATCCCTGCCGGGCGAGCCGTGGTGTTCACCGGCGCGACCCGCAACTCCCTGGTCGTGCTGCCGCTGGCCCTCGCACTACCCGACCGCCTGTCCCTCGCCGCCGCTGTCATCGTCGCCCAGACCCTCGTGGAAGTGCTCGGCATGGTCGCCTACGTCCGCCTCGTACCCAGGCTCATCCCCGCCTGCTCACCCTGAGCGGCGAGGTCAGCGGGCCGGAACCGGCCAGCGAGGGTGTTCTTTGTCGATGACGAGCTCGTGGCTGTGTCGCCACACCCCGTCGGCGACCTCGACGGCGTCGGCGAGGTGCGCGTCATCACCGGGACCGTGATGGGTGTGTTCGACGACTTCAGCTTCCCGGCGAGGCCACATCCGCACTGCGACAACGAGGCCGGCGAGTCCGAGCACGGCGAGCACCGTCCAGGTGGCGGTGAAGCCGGCCGCCGTGGCCAGCCAGCCGGCGATCGGGTACGCCAGGAGCCAGCAGGCGTGTGACAGGGAGAACTGGGCGGCGAACACCGCCGGCCGGTCACCGGCGTGACTGGACCGGCGCAGGACCCGGCCGACCGGGGTCAGGATCAGCCCGGTTCCGGTGCCGATGAGCGCCCACAGCGCCAGCGCCGCGGGCCATCGCCATCCCCCAGCGTCCACTGTGGACATTCCAATGGCGCCGGTGATACCGGTCAGGAGTACCGAAGCGCCGGTCAGCATGACCGCGCGCTCAGCGATCCGGCCGAGCACTCGCGGCAACAACAACGCCGCGACGATGGTGCCGACGCCGTTGCCCGCCAGCAACAGCGCGACATCGGCCTGGGATCGGCCGAGCGCGTCCTGGACGTAGTTGACGGTGTTGACCATCACCACCGAGCCGACGGCCGCGACCACGAGGTTCAAACCCAGTACGCCGCGCAGGCGCGGGGTGGCGACGAAGATCCGAGCCCCCGCCAGCGTGCGATCCCAGACACCACCACGCCTGCTGCGGACCGCGTCCGGGATCCGGGTGCTCACCACCAGCAGCGCCGAGAGCACGAATCCGGCCGACGTGCCGCTGAACAGCCAGTGGAAGCTCACCACGCTGAGCACCGCCGCCGCGATCACCGGGCTGAGCAGGGTCTCCATCGTCGACGCGAGCTGCGAAGCCGACAAAGCCCGGGTGTAGAGCCCCTCATCAGGAAGAATGTCCGGCAGCACCGCCTGAAAGGTGGGGGTGAAGGAGGCCGACGCGGATTGCAGCACCACGATCAGCACGTAGATCTGCCAGACCTCGTCGACGAACGGCAAGGCCAGCACCACCAGCGCCCGCACCAGATCCAGGCAGACCAGCGCCGTCCGGCGTGGCACCCGATCGGCGTACGCGCCCGCGAGCGGCGCCACCGTCACATAGGTGATCATCTTGATCGCCAGTGCCGTACCCAGGACCGCGCCCGCGTCGGCGCCGGCCAGGTCGTAGGCCAGCAGGCCGAGCGCGACGGTCGCGAGCCCCGTGCCGAACAGTGCGACCAGCTGGGCACCGAACAGGTGCCGGTAGTCCCGATGACCGAACAACGACATACCGGAACACTCCTCACCTCTACGACAACCACCATGATAGGTGCACATGTACGCACATGACGAATCTGGTGCTCAGTGGGCTCAGCTTCCGCCACCCGACCAGGTAGAAGCCGCGTCCACCGCGTTCAGGATGCTGGCCGACCCGGCCCGGATGCGGATGCTCTGGCTACTGAGCGGGGACGAGTCCGACGTCGCGTCGCTGGCGGCCGCGGTGGGCATCGCCCGCCCGGCGGTCTCCCAGCATCTGGCCAAGCTCCGGCTCGCCGGACTGGTCAGCATGCGTCGCGACGGCCGATACGTCCTCTACCGCGCCCGCGGTGGCCACGTGCGCCGGCTGCTGGCCGAGGCCATGAACGCCGCCGACCACCACCTCCACGGCATCCCCGACCATGACTGACCGCGGGCGACGCCACGCGTTGGCGGAACCACCAGGCCGAGACAGCCCGTAAGCTGCACCGGTGGCACGGGATCCCGAAAGCCTTCCGGTCGCGGTTCACGCTGCCCGCACCGTGGTTCTCGCCGGCGCGGCGGCAGCGCTCGGGATCACTGCGCACATCCTTGGCGGTGGCGTGATCCCCCACATCGGGATGACCCTGGTGATCGCCGGGCTGATCGGCTGGGCGGGTACCGCCATCGCCGACCACTGCCGGGGCCCGATCGCGGCGATCGGCGCGTTGGCGGCCGCCCAAGCCGTGCTGCATGCCGTCCTGCTGCTGCCCTCACAGCTGACCCACCGCCACATCGACCCGGTCCTCGCCGAGGTCGGCCCGCTGCAGGTACTCGGTGTTTACGCGCTGGCCATCGTCCTCCTCGGGCTCTTGCTGACCGGCGCGGACACCGCCCTGCTCGCGATCCGCGGCCTCGTGTGGCGGACGCTGGGCTGGATTCCGGTTCCGGCCACACCACCGCATACCCCGCTGTGGTCGCCAGTCCTGCGCCCGGACAGGACGAACATCGCGACCGACGTTCTGCTTCGGCGTTCCCGCCCTCGTCGTGGACCACCGGCCTTTCGCTGAATTCCCCCGTATCCACAAGCCCGCAGCGCCACGTTGAGCGCACGGGTTCCCCTCCGCGCGCCCGGACGCCTGAGGCCGCGAGATTCAGCGAAAGGCTTCCCATGCTTGCAAGACCGAGCCTGACCAACATCGTCCGAAGACGACTTCCCCGCGCCGTCGCCCACGGAAAGCACCTCGCCGTCACGACCGAAGACCTCCTGCAACGCGCCTTGGCAACCGCAGGTCTCCGACAACGCGACTCGACGATCGCGGCCGACGCGCAGAAGTACTGGCGACGCCCGTCCGGGCCCCGCTGGGCGGCGGACTCCCATTGGCGTGATTCACCGGCGTTCGACGGCAGCGACCTCTGGCACAAGATCGGTGAAGAGCACCTAGCTCTGTTCGAAGCCGGGGCACGGATGGCCGGATTCACCCGCACCTGGGACCGGGTCGTCGAATGGGGATGCGGAGGCGGCGCCAACGCCGTCCGTTTCGCGCCCCGAGCAGGAGAGTTCGTCGGCGTCGACATCTCCACGGAGTCCCTCGACGAATGCGGCAAGCAGATCGCCGACGTCTGCGACACCCCGTTCCGCCCGACGGCCGTCGAAGTGGCGAATCCTGAATCCGCGCTCGACCGGATCGACGGCGAGTGCGACGTGTTCCTGTCCTTCTACGTCTTCGAGCTGATCCCGACCCCGGAATACGGTGAACGTCTGCTGCGCATCGCCCGGGACCTCCTCGCCCCAGGCGGCCTGGCCCTGATCCAGATCAAGTACAACACCGGCAGCTGGTTCACCAGACCCCGGCGACGCTCCTACCGGCGTGGACTGGCGGACATGACGACTTACCCCATCGACGGATTCTGGGAGCTGTCCGCACGCTGCGGGCTCACCCCGAAAGCGGTCCACCTCGTACCCCGCAACGAACTCGACGCTCGCTACGCGTACTTCTTCCTGTCCAAGGAATCCGCAACCCTGTGATCGCATCCGGCCGACCGAATCCAAACGTCGATCAGGAGCCGCTCGGCGGAGGGCCGAGCGTGATGGCGGGACTCTCGAGTGCTTGGGCGAGATCGGCGATGAGGTCGTCGGCGTCTTCGAGACCGATCGACAACCGGATCATGCTGTCGGCGATGCCCCTGCGGGCACGTTCGGCGGGGTCGAGGCCGTGGTGGGTCGTGGTGATGGGTTGGGTGACCAGGCTTTCGGCGCCCCCGAGGCTGGCGGCGATGCTGAACACACGCAACCGGTCGACCACGGCCGCCGTGGTGGCGGCGTCGCCGTCCACGAGGAAGCTCAGCATGCCGCCGTGGCCGCGCATCTGGTTTTTGACGATGGCGGCCTGATCGCCGGTGGCGAGACTGGGGTGATTGACCTTGGTGACACGGGGATGTTCGGCGAGGAATTCGGCGACGGCCGTGGCGGCTGCGTTCTGGGCTCGGACGCGGACGACGAGAGTGCGGATGCTGCGCGCGAGCAGGGACGCGATCTCCGGGGCGATGACCTGGCCCAGGTTCTTGCGCCAGCCCGCGATCGGAGCGAGCAGGTCGGCGGGCCCGGCGACGAGTCCCGCGGTGAGGTCGCTGTGACCGCCGAGGTATTTGGTGGCGGAATGGACGACGAGATCGGCGCCGTGACGCAGCGGGTTCTGGTTGACCGGGGTGGCGAAGGTGTTGTCGACAACCACCAGCGCGCCGACCGAGTGCGCCTGCGCGGTGATCGCGGCGATATCGAAGACATCGAGGCCGGGGTTGGTGGGAGTTTCGAAGAAGACGATCCGGGTCCGATCGGTGAGCACTTCCGGTAACCGGCCTACCTCACTCGCGGTGAGGAACGTGGTGTCGATGCCGAGGCGAGGCAGGTTCTCCCCGAGCAGCTCGAACGTTCCGCCGTAGACATCGCCCAGACACACGATGTGGTCGCCGGTGATGACGTGGGCAAGGAAGGTCGCGGCCTCGGCGGCCATGCCGGAGCCGAACGCCAAGGCCACTGGCGCGTCTTCGAGATCGTCGAGCTTGCGCTCAAGCGAGCGGATGGTGGGGTTGAGACCGTAGCGGGTGTAGAGATTCCCCTCGACGCGGCCCTCCACCACGTCGAGCAGATCGGCGGTGGAGTCGAAGGCGAACGTGGAATGCCCGTAGAGCGGAGGATGGATGGCTCCCTCGGGATCGCGGATGTCCCCGGCGTGGACACACCGGGTGGACAAACCGGCGCGCGGCTGCCCTGGCGTGCTGTTCATGTTCGCTTCACTCATGAATTCCTGCTTCCTGTCGGGGTGTTGCCGGTCGTTCGCGTGCAGTCCTGAACTCGGTGCGATCACGGCCTCATGAGGCTGTGACCAGCTCCGCCGCCCGGTCGACGTCGTCCTGGGTGCTCCAGCGGCCCAGCGACAGCCGGAGCGCGGACATGCCGCGGGCGTCGTCCAGCCCCATCGCGGTCAGTACCGGCGATGGCCGGTGGTCGCCGCTATGACAGGCCGAGCCGGTGGAGGCGGCGATTCCGGGTGTCGCGGCGAGAAGGCTGTGCCCGGTGATCCCGCGGATGCTGATGTTGAGCGTGTTCGGCAAACGCCGTTCCACCGGCCCGTTGAGCAGGACCCGCCCAGGCAGGCTCTCGGCCAGCCGGTGGTGGAGGCGGTCTCGCAAGTGCCGGAGGTGGTGGTGTCCACCGGCGGCGAGGTCGTCCGCGGCGATCCGGGCGGCTTCTCCGAGCGCGACGGCGAGGGCGACGTTTTCAGTACCGGCGCGCAGTCCGCGCTCTTGGCCGCCGCCGTAGACCAGCGGTTCGAGGACTGTTCCGGGCCGGACGTAGAGGGCGGCGATGCCTTTGGGGGCATACATTTTGTGCCCGACCACCGTCAGCAGGTCCACATCGAGGTCCGTCACGTCGAGTGGGATCTTCCCTGCTGTTTGGGCAGCGTCGCAATGGAACACCGCACCGTGGTCGTGCGCGATGCGCGCGAGTTCACGGATTGGTTGCAGTGCACCGGTTTCGTTGTTGGCGGCCATGATCGACACCAGCGCGGTGCGTGCGGTGATCGCGGCCGCCAGGTCCCGCGGTTCGACGATGCCGTCGGTGTTGACGGGAAGATAGGTGACCTCGGCGCCGTGCCAGCGTTGCAGCGCACGGCAGGTTTCGAGGATGGCGGGATGCTCGGTGCGCTGGGTGATCACGTGCGGCCGGTCGGCTCCGGCGGCGAGAAAGGCACCGCGGATGGCGAGGTTGTCGGCCTCCGAGCCCGACCCTGTGAACACGACGTCACCAGTCGACGCGCCCAGCAGCGCGGCGACCTGTTCACGGGCACGCTCCAGTGCCCCGCGAGGCGCCTTGCCGTAGTGGTGATCGCTGGATGGGTTCCCGAAGCCACCGGTCAGATAGGGCAGCATAGCGTCGACGACAGCGGGATCGACGGGAGTGGTGGCGTTGTAGTCGAGATAGATCGGCCTGTCGCCAAGTCCACTGTGGATGGTCACGATACGTCTTCCTCTTCGAGAGAAGCGGGGTTAGGGCGCCGGCTCCGGGGGTGGGTTTCGTACATGCGGGCAGCGACGAGCACGCCCGAGAGAGCGGTGATCGCCGCGACCACCCACACGGCGGAGCGCAGTCCCCAAAGGTCGGCGACAACGCCGGCCAGAAGGGCGCCGACAGCGAAGCCGCCGTCGCGCCAGAGTCGGTAGACACCGACCGCACGGGCGCGCCACGCGGGGTGGGCGACGTCGCCGATGGTGGCCAGCAACGTCGGGTAGACCATCGCCGTACCCGCGCCCAGCAGCACGGCTGCCCATACCCACGCGCTGAAGGTGTCGGCGATCGCGACCAGGGCAAGGGCCGCGGCTTGGACGAGCATGCCGGTCGTGATCAGGTGTTTGCGTCCCCAGCGATCCGACAAGGGCCCGGTGACGAGTTGCCCGAGTCCCCAGACCGCGGGGTAGACGGCGGCGAGGATTCCGATACGGGAGATCGAGAGACCGGCGGTGGCGAACAGGATCGGGAACAAGCCCCAGGCGAGGCCGTCGTTGAGGTTGTTGACCATCCCGGCCTGGCTGGCCGCCGACAGGGCGGGTTCGCGCACGCTGGTGTGAGCGAACACCTCCCGGTTCGTCAGTTCGCCATGGCGTGCGACGTGCTGAGCGGCCTCGGCTCTGGCGTGGTCGCGGGTCTCCCGGACGGCGAGGGCGGTCAGCCCGAGGGCGAGGGCGACGTAGGACAGGCCGAGCAGGAACGGTGCCGGCCGTAGCCCGTAGCGGGCCGCCAGGTAGCCGGTGGCCAAGGCGGTGAGAGCGACGGCGAGGTAGCCGGCGGCTTCGTTGAGGCCCATCGCCAGCCCGCGCCGGGCGGGGCCGGCGAGGTCGATCTTCATGATCACGGTGGTGGACCAGGTCAGCCCCTGGTTCACGCCGAGCAGCACGTTGGCGGCCACGACCCAGCCCCACGACGGCGCCCAGATCAGCATGAGCGGGACGGGGATCGCGATCAACCATCCGGCAAGCAAAACGGGTTTGCGGCCGAAGCGGTCGGAGAAGGTGCCGGCGAAATAGTTGGTGACAGCCTTGGTGAGGCCGAAAACGAGAACGTAAGTAAGCAGGAACGTGTAGCCGGTGAGGTGGAAGGTCTGCTCGGCCAGCAGCGGCAACACGGTGCGTTCCTGCCCGAGCACGCCGCCGACGAGCGCGTTGACCGCGACCAGCAGGCTGAACTGCGCGAGGTTGGCGCGGATCCCGAGCGCGGGGTGACTCACAGCCCGGTCTCCAGGTGACGACCACTCGCGGCGGCCCAGTCATCGGCGCCACCGGTGAGCACGGCGAGGTCGCGGTGCCCGGCCCGTTCGAGCAGGCTGGCCGCCCCCATCGCCCGTTCGCCGTGTCCGCACATCACCACCAGCGGCTCGCCCGGCACCTCATCCGCGCGACCGGGGAGGTCGCCGAGTTCGATATGCAGGGCGCCCGGCAGGTGACCCGCCTCGAATTCCGGCGCCTGCCGGATGTCCAGCACCGGCCCCTCGACCTCGCCGGGGCCGACCAGGCGGGTACTGGTGGTGGGGTGTCCCGCGGCGATCCAGGCATCGATACCGCCATCAAGCTCCCCTGCGAGGTCGGTATAGCCGATTTTCGTGGCCTGCCAGGCGATCTCGGCCGGGTCCTGATCGGCCTCGCGCAGGAAGATCAGCGGCCGGTCAGGCGGCGCCAGCCATCCCAGCCAGGAGGCGAACACCGGCCGGAGCGGGATCGACAACGAACCCGGCACGTGGGCGTCCGCGAAATGCGTGAGTGGGCGGACGTCGACCAGTTGGGCGCCTTGGGCCAGCAACGTGCGCACACCGGTGGGATCGAGCGGCACCAGCGCGGGCGGCGCGCCGAGCACGGCAGGGCCACGGCGGTTGATCTCCCCCAGCCGGTGGAAGTACGGCGGGAAACTGCCCAATGAACCGAGCAGCGCGGCGACAAAACTGTCTTCGTCCGCGGCGTGCAGCAGCGGATTGGTGGCCTTTTCCCGGCCGATGGTGCTGGTTCGCTCGGAACCCGGCGGCGCGGAACAGAAGGATCCGGCGCCGTGTGTCGGCCACACCGCCACGTCGTCCGGCAGTTCGGCCAGCCGTCGTAGCGAGGCGTACTGGGCGCGGGCCAGCGCCTCGGTCTGCTCGGGCGAGACCAGGTCGGTGCGGGCTGCGGATCCGACCAGCAGAGAACCGCCGGTGAACACTCCGACCGGCCGTTCACCGTCCAGCAGCAGGAACGACAGATGCTCGTGGGTGTGGCCCGGCGTGCCGAGCGCCCGCAGCCGAAGCCCGCCGAGGTCGACCTCGTCTCCGTCACGCAGCCCGCTGTGGGTGAACTCGCGGTGCCCGGCCGCCGAAGCGAGCACCTGCGTGCCTTCGGTCGCCGACAACTGCCGGGCGCCGGAAAGGAAGTCCGCGTGCAGATGAGTGTCGGCCGCGAACGCCACCGTCAACCCGCGCCGTCGAGCGGCACGGGAGGTCGCGCGCAGGTCAAGGCTGACGTCCACGACCATCGCCCGCCCATCCCCCAGCTCAAGCAGGTACGCGGAATTACCCAATCCCTCGTCGACAAGCGGAACGACCTCGACCGAGCTCACAGGTACCTCCTCGACTTCGGAAGCAGGCCGTCAACGCACCCGCCCTCCCATGTTCTACACTATTCCACAGATGATTGGAGGATCATGGGTGACCGCGACGCGAAGAACGCCTTGTTCGATCAGTTCGCCCGGGTGGGCAAGGCGCTGGGCAGCGGGAAGCGCCTGGAGTTGCTCGATCTCCTCGCCCAGGGCGAGCGGACGGTCGATTCGCTGGCGCGCGCCGCGGAGCTCGGGCTGACCACCGCTTCGGCGCATCTGCAGACTCTCAAGCAGGCCAACCTGGTGGCGACCCGCCGGGACGGCACCAAGATCTACTACCGGCTCGCCGCCGACGACATCGCCGCGCTGTACGCGCTGGTGCGCTCCGTCGCCAGCGAGCACCTGCCCGATGTCGAAGCCGCCCGAGCCGCCTACCTCGGCCCGGACACCGATCAGGTCACCCGCGAGGAACTACTCGACCGCGTCCAGGCAGGCCACGCCACCGTGCTCGACGTGCGGCCCCGCGAGGAGTACGCCGCCGGGCATATCCCCGGCGCGGTGTCGATTCCGTTGGAGGAACTCTCCGAACGACTGGCCGAGCTGCCCGCGGATCAGGAGATCGTCGCCTACTGCCGCGGCGCGTACTGCGTACTCGCCCACGACGCGGTTCGTCTGCTCGCGGCCGAGGGCCGATCCGCGCGAAGGCTCACCGACGGGATGCTCGAATGGCGGCTGGCCGAACTTCCCGTCGCGTCCTGAGCCCTGCGCAGCGGCTCAGGCTTTGACCGCGGCGACCCGTTCCACCGTGCCGAGCTTGAGCCGTTCCTGTCGTCGCACCACGAATCCGGCTTGTTCCACCAAGGGCAGCGGCCGGCGGGTCTGGTAGTCACCGCACATCCGCAGGCTCACCTTCTCCAGCAACGACTGTCCGAAGTGGACGATCTTGCGGTGGCTGCCGATGTGGTCGAGCAGCAGCAGCGTCCCGCCCGGCCGCAGTACGCGGTACATCTCGCCGATCGCCGCCCGGTCATCCGGGACACCGCACAGACCGAGCGTGCACACCACGGTGTCGAAAGAGGCGTCAGGGAAGGGCAGCTCCTGCGCGTCGCCTTCACACAGCTCGACGTCGCGGCCGAGTTCGACTGCCCGGATGCGGGCGATGTCGAGCATGGCGGGGCTGAGGTCCAAGCCGGTGAGCGTGACGCCTGCCGGGTAATGCGGGAGGTTTCGGCCGGTGCCGATGGCGACCTCGAGAACGTCGCCGCCGGCTTGGGAGCACACCCATTCACGGCCGCCGCCGAACTGGAGACGTTCGACGAAACCCATGTCGCGGTCGTACCGGGACGCGTAGCGATCCCACACGTCGCGAAGCCGTTCATTGCCGTGTTCGTCGCTCATCTCGATATCCCTTCGGCCGGTCAACAGCCCCGGCCACGTCGACGATGCCGTGCACGATCTGGGCGATGCGGCCCGCGGCCTGGTCCGGATCCGGCTGTCCCGCGTCGAGCCAGGCGATCACCGCCTCAAGCGTGACCGCCGGAACCAACTGGACCGCCCAGTCCAGCCACGGGCCGTCCGGGATCATCGCGGCGAGCTCCTTGCGCGTGACCTCGGCGGAGGCGGACCGGATACCGTCCACCACGTCACGGAACTCCGGCTCCCGCACCGCGTGACGGAACAGCAGCCGGAATCCGTCCGGATCGTCAGCGGCACTGCGCATCAGCGCGGGCAGGCTGCCCTCGT
The DNA here is from genome assembly GCF_024628825.1 of Amycolatopsis roodepoortensis. Taxonomy (NCBI): domain Bacteria; kingdom Bacillati; phylum Actinomycetota; class Actinomycetes; order Pseudonocardiales; family Pseudonocardiaceae; genus Amycolatopsis; species Amycolatopsis roodepoortensis. The sequence goes on along the minus strand of NZ_CP102415.1, from coordinate 5,922,732 downwards.
CGTAGTCCCCCTCGGATCCCACCGCGGTGCCGAGCCGGGCGCAGGCCCGGTCGAGCACGGCCCGGTACATGTCGCCCTTCGAGTCGAAATGCCGGTACAGCAACACACGCGTGATTCCCGCCTCTGCGGCCACGTCATCCAGACCGGTCGCGGCATACCCCGTGCGCGCGAACGCCCGGGTCGCCGCGTCCAGGATCTGCTCGCGCCGTTCGGCGCGGGGCATGCGCCGGACGGGCTCGGGTTCAGCCATCGCACCTCCACTTGTCAACATCGGAGTATACAAGTACGTTTGTTTACGTCAACGTATACAACTGTGAGTTCACAAAGAGGTTCATCGTGAGCGCTTCAGCCCGACTCCCTTTCGACCAGCCCGACCTGCTGCGGGTCGCACCCCAGCTGTGCGCCTTGCAGGCCCAGGGACCAATCCACCGGATCCGCACCGCCGTCGGCGACGAGGCCTGGCTGGTCACCGACCACGCGCAAGTGCGACGCCTGCTCTCCGACGACCGGCTCGGCCGATCCCATCGCGAACCCGAGAACGCGGCGCGAACCGGCGAGTCCGCGTTGTTCGGTGGCCCGCACGGCGACTTCGACACCGAGTCCACCCACCACGCCCGGATGCGCACCCTGCTGCAACCGCACTTCTCCCCCAAACACATGCGAGCGCTCAGGCCCCGCATCGACACACTCACCACACAACTGCTCGACGACCTGGACGGCGGCCCGCAACCCGCCGACCTGCATACGGCGCTGGCCTTACCGCTGCCGATCCTGGTGATCTGCGAACTGCTCGGCGTGCCGTACGAGGACCGCGACCAGTTCCGCGCCTGGACCGAAGCAGCCGGTGACATCCGCGACCGGGCACGATCCGAACAGGGACTGGGCGAGCTGTTCGGCTACGGCATGCGCCTCGTCGTCGACAAGCGCAAGTCCCCAGGCGACGACGTGATCTCCCGGCTGTGCGCGACCGACGGTGTCTCCGACTCCGAAGCCGCCATGCTGTCGATGGCATTGCTGTTCGCCGGCCACGAGACCACCGTGGTCCAGATCGGCATGGGCGCGCTGCTCCTGCTCGCCAACCCTGGCCAATGGAACGCCCTGCTCGACAATCCCGGTCTCGTCCCGAACGCGATCGAAGAACTCCTCCGGGCACCAGGCAAGAGCGGCGGCGGGATCCCCCGATACGCGCGAACGGACTTCGAGATCGACGGCGTCACGATCCAGGCGGGCGAACTCGTGCTGCTCGACAACGGCGCCGCCAACCACGATCCCGCCGTCTTCGCAGAGCCCGACCACGTCGACGTCACCCGCCATGCCTCGGCGCACCTGACCTTCGGGCACGGCCTCCGCTACTGCATCGGCGCGCCTCTGGCCCGCATGGAACTACAAGCCGTATTCACCCAACTGATTCCACGGTTCCCCACCATGCGCCTTGCCGTGCCCGTCGAAGACCTGACCATCCGACGAGACGTCCTCACCGGCGGCCTGACCGCCCTCCCCGTGACGTGGTGACCCGCCTCTCCCGCCCCGTCCCCCCGAATCGGAGCCGCTCCCGCGAACTTTGTTGCATCTTGGGACTATATAGTTCTAGATTGGAACTATGTCGAGTAGCCCCGAGCCGGCCGCCGCCCACGAGTTCGCCGAAACGTTCGTCAGTCTCGTGCGGTCCCTGGGGCTGCTCGAACCAGACCGCACACCCTGTGGATCTCCGATGTCCGTGGCGGAGGCGCACGCACTGACCATCCTGCGAGATGGCCCGCTACACCAAGGCGAACTGGGCTCTCGCTTGAATTTGGGCAAGTCGACCACCAGCCGCCTGACAGATGGCCTCGTCGACCGCGGCTGGGTACTCCGCCGGCCCGACCCCGCCGACGGCCGGGCCCGGCTGCTGTCGCTCACCGACTCCGGCACAGAGGTCTCCGCCGGAGTCGTCGAGCGACGCGGCAAACGGCTTGCCCAACTCCTCAGCAACATCGACCCCGAACAGCACACCAACGTGATCAACGCGCTACGCCTACTGAAAGAGGCCACCACCAGTGACCACCCGTAGAGCCATCGCCGCCGCCGTCCTCGTCGCGACCCTGGGCGCCGCATGCTCGACACCAGCCACAGAGCCACAGTCGGCCCGTCAATCAGAGGTCGCCGAGAAGGGCAGATCCGTCATGCCGTTCGACCTCGAGAAGACAACGCACCGCTTCACACCTCGCCCAGACGGCCTCCTTCAAGAAGTCGTCGCCGACGTGCCGGGCGACATGGCGCAAATCGGCCCCATCCGCACCCACCTCACCGAAGAGAGCACACGGTTCCGCAGCGGAGACTTCACCGACCCCGCCAGCATCCACGGCGGCACCATGCCCGGCCTGACCGAACTCACCGCCGGGGCGCCACGGATCACCATCGACTACGCCGAACTACCGGACGGCGCTTCACTTTCCTTCCACACCAACGATCCTGCCCTCATCACAGCACTGCACGCCTGGGGCGAAGCGCAGGTCTCCGACCATGGAGAGCACGCTGAACACGGGAATCGATGAAGGTCTCCAGCCTCCGGCAACCCCGTTCGCGGGCGGGTCGGGCACTGTCTGCCCGACACCGGACGGATCGCCAGAACACGCGGCCAAACACGGGCTTCGCGTCGTGGGGCATCGCTACGCCGGCGGAGTCGCGGTCGACGCACAGATGATCCCTTCCAACCGCCCACGATCACCCTCACGCAACCGCAACGCCTCCGCCACATACATGCGGCGATTCTCCCGCACCCACACCCGCAGACGTAAACGAATCAACGACACTAGGGTGCATACGTGGCCGCAGAAGGAAGTACGCGGGCGGTTGTCACGGCGATGTTCGCCAACCTGGGGATCGCGGTGACGAAATTCGTCGCGTTCCTGCTCACCGCGTCCTCCTCGATGCTTGCGGAGTCCGTGCACTCGCTGGCCGACACCAGCAACCAGGCATTGCTGCTACTGGGCGGCAAACGCGCGAAGCGGGCCGCGACACCGGAGCATCCGTTCGGCTATACCTGCTGGCATGGGTGGTGCGGAGAAGCCCTGATCAGATACCCCCGGGTGTATCTTCGGTAGCGGTCCGACAATCAACGAACACGAGAGGTGATGAGAATGGACTACGGCATCGCGGTCCGGAGTGCCGCGCCGATGGCGGAGACAGTCGAGCGGGTGCGGACGGCGCTGGCGGATCAGGGATTCGGGGTACTGACTGAAATCGACGTACAGGCGACGTTGAAGGCGAAGCTTGGGCAGGAGAGCGAGCCGTACCTGATCTTGGGGGCGTGCAACCCTCAACTGGCGCATCAAGCACTCGGTGTCGATCGCCGGATCGGGCTCTTGCTGCCGTGCAACGTCGTGGTGCGCGTGGACGGTGAGTCGACCATGGTAGAAGCACTGGATCCGCAGGTGATCGTCAGCGTGCCGGAGGATTCGCGGCTGCAGCCGATCGCGGACGAGGCCGGACGGCGGTTGCGGGCGGCCTTGCAGGCGGTGGGTGAGCGGTAACCGGATTCGTTCCACGTCACCGTCCCGGCACGGAGGCGACGATGGGCGGTGCCTCGATCGGCTGAATGTGACGGTGGCCCTGGCGATGGCCGCTGGCGTGGTGTGGGCGCGTAGCCGGCGCTCGACCTCGATGGATCGACCTGGCGGGAGTACGCGGCGGATCCTGGACGAGCGTTCGCGCGGGGCGAGATCGACCAGGACGAGTACCGCCGCCGGGCGAGCCGGAATGAACGGCGGCCAGGTCGGCCGTCGCCGCGCGTTGGCCTGGTGGCAGGCTCGGCGAGCGCGGCGGCGGGGTGGTGGTACCAACCCGAACCGGGCACCGTTTCGTCGCCGACCAGCTCTTCGGCGGACGCTTCGGCGCGATCATCGTGGCCGACGTGCGCGTGCAGTTCGCCGACTTTCCCGGCCGCATTGTCTACCACTGCCACATCTTCGACGACGAGGACGCCGGAATGATGGCCACCGTCCAGGTCCTCCTGACTACATCTCCGGGCGTCGATCGCCATTGGTGAAACGAGTCCAGCGGAGGCACGAGGTTTGCTCCCGCCCTCTGCCGCCCATGACGTCGCGGGCGACTCCTTTCTCTCCTAGATGACTGATTCCGTGAAGATCGCGTGAAGGGAGCCGCTGTGTGGGCTCGGGAGGAGGGTGTCCAGGATCAAACCGTGACGAAAGAACTGAACACCCTCTTGGTCGCACTTTACGTGCTGATCGACGATCATGTGGTGCCGCCCCGGGCCGGTCGTGGGAGGCGACCGGAGTTGACCGACAGTGAGCTGATCACGATGGCTGTTGCGCAGGTTCTGCAGCGCTACGACAGCGAGCGGCGCTGGATCCGGCGCATCCACGCCGACTCCGAGTGGCGGTCGATGTTCCCCGCCATGCTGGGCCAGTCCGGATACCACAAGCGACTGAAGACGGCACAACCGTTGCTGTGTAAAGCAATCCTCACGGTGGCCGCGTGCTGCCCGTCCTGGTTCGACGACCTGTGGATCACCGACGCCACCCCGGCGCCCTGCGGAATGTCGCGGGAAACAGTGAAGCGCTCGGACCTGGCCGGGCACGCCGGCTACGGCTACTGCGCGTCACACACCCGTTATTACTGGGGCCTGAAGCTCCATCTCGTCTGCGCCGGTGACGGGATGCCGATCATGTGGTGCCTGGCCAACCCGAAACTCGGCGAACGGCAGGTGCCGGCGGCCCTGCTCAACCACAACCATCACCTCATCCGTGAAGGCCAAGTCCTGTTGGCGATAAAGGTTTCGCCGGTAAGGACTTCAAACAGCTGACCGAGTCCATGGGGCTGGAGCTGCTGCGCCCGGACCGCAAAGACGAGACCTATCGCAATGGCAACCTCGGTGGCGTCCGCCAGCGGATCGAGTCGGTCAACCAGACCCTCAAAGGCCAACTCGACCTCGAAGCACACGGCGGACGCACCCCGCACGGCGTGTTCACCCGCGTCGCGCAGCGCCTACTGGCCATGGCAGCCGTGATCTGGTGTTGATATCGGGGGTCGTGAGTGTTTTGTGTGGTTAGAACGACACAAAACACTCACGACCCCCTGCAAAACCGTACATATGGACATGAATCGGTCCTCCCGCCGCCAAGAAGTGTCCTTTGTGGACACCCGAGACACGGTCGGCTCCCCCGCGGCCCCAGCAGGGACAGCCTTAGCGGACGAACAGCCCTACACCTCACACGATCTTCACGGAATCAATCATCTAGCAGCGTCGGCCTTGCCGCCGCACCGGCGGAATCGGACAGAACGCAGCCGCTGGCATCGGTGTGGCGCACGACTCTGTCCGCTCTATACCCTGGGGGGTACCCTGCGGGTAAGAGGCATCGAATCGAGGAGGTTCACTGATGTGCCGTCGGGTGACGTGTTCGCGTTGCGGGAAGACCACCTACGCGGGATGCGGGCAGCACGTGGAGCAGGTATTGGCCGGCGTGCCGGCCGCGCAGCGGTGCCAGTGCCAGCCCGAACCGGGCGGGGTGACCCGGGTGTTGCGTCGGCTGTTCGGGCGCGGCTGACGTGCTCCGCCCCGGATCGCGTCCACCCTTCGCGGGAACTGCATACCCCGGGGGGTAGGCTGGCGACGTTGGAGGTGGGGCATGGAGATGACGCCTGAACTGGTCGGTGACGCGCTGGTGCGGCTGCGCCGCGCCCAGGGGCAGCTGGCCGCGGTGATCGGCATGATAGAGGCCGGTGAGGACTGCGCGACCGTGCTGACCCAACTGGCGGCGGTGTCGCGGGCGCTGGACCGGGCCGGGTTCAAGGTGGTGGCCAGCGGCATGCGGTACTGCCAGGCCGCCCGGGACCGCGGCGAGGAACCCTCGATGACCGAGGCCGAACTGGAGAAACTCTTCCTGGCCTTGGCCTGAGCGCCGGTATTGGCGGACAGCGCGGACGTGTGTTTCGCACATACCCCCCGGGGTACAGCAGGGCAGAGGTAAGGCATGGCAGTCCATGAAGCAGCCGTCGGTGACGTGGATCGGGCGCTGAGCGTGGGAGCCCGGTTGGTGGACGTGCGTTCGCCGGGTGAGTACGCCCGGGCACACGTGCGTGGCGCGGTCAATGTGCCGTTGGAACAGGTGCCCACGGCCGGCCGGGAATGGGCCAGGCAGCAGGTGTGGGTGATCCGCCAGTCCGGCAAACCGCAGCCTGCGCGCCGCCCAGGCGTTGGCCGCGATGAGTGTCGACACGGTATCGGTTGCCGAGGGGACCGCGGGCTGGCAGCGCAGCGGCCGGCCCGTGCGCACCGGGCCGGAACTGACCACGCAATGACTCCCGAAGGAGACAATCGCATGCTGGACGTAGAAGTGATCGAGACGTCGTCGCTGGGCGACCGCAGCTACCTGGCGCACGACGACGAGGTAGCGGTCGTGGTGGACCCGCAGCGTGACATCGACCGGGTGCTCGCGCTGGCCGGCCGGCTCGACGTGCGGATCGCGTGGGTTCTGGAGACCCACGTGCACAACGACTACGTGTCGGGCGGCCTGCAGCTGGCCCGGCTGACCGGAGCCCGCTACGGGATCGCCGCCGACGACGAGGTGCCGTTCGACCGGGTGCCGCTGCACGAGGGCGACGTGCTGAACGTGTCGGAGCGAATGCACATCCGGCCGGTCGCGACGCCGGGCCACACCTTTCACCACCTGTCCTACATCCTCGACGGCCCAGGGGGGCCGGAAGGGGTCTTCACCGGGGGCTCGCTCCTGCTGGGCACGACCGGACGCACCGACCTGCTGGGCCAGGACCACGCGCACGACCTCGCACGGCAGCAACGTTCGTCGGTGCACCGGCTGGCGCAGCTGCTGCCCGACGGGGCGCAGGTGTGGCCTACCCACGGCTTCGGCAGCTTCTGCTCGGCCACCCAGGCCTCCGGGGACGCGTCCACGATCGGGCGGGAACGACAGATCAACCCGGCACTGACGCTGGCCGAAACCGAGTTCGTGGAACAGACCCTCGCCGGGCTGGACGACTACCCCGCCTACTACGCCCACATGGGCGTCCGCAATACCGCCGGCCCGGAGCCGATCGACCTCACCCCGGTGGCCACCGCCGATCCGGTCGAGCTGCTCCGGCGGGTCGATGCCGGGGAATGGGTGGTGGACCTGCGCTCACGCAAGGCGTTCGTGCGCTCGCACCTCGCCGGGACGGTCAGCCTGGGCCTGGACGGGCCAATGGTGACCTGGCTCGGCTGGCTCATCGACTGGGGTGCCCCGATCACGCTGCTCGGCGACACCCCCGACCAGGTCGCCCAGGCACAGCGGGAACTGGTCCGGATCGGGATCGACCGCCCCGCCGCCGCGGCCACCGGGGACCCCGCCCAGTGGGCCGGCGACCACGCCGAGCGGCTGGCCGCGCTGGCGACGGCGTCGTTCGGCGACCTGGCCGCAGCCTTGGCGCACCGCGGCCCCGACGGGCTTCCGGCGCCCGCCGTGGTGCTGGACGTCCGGCTGCCCCACGAGTGGCGCGAGTCCCACGTGCGCGACGCGGTACACATCCCTCTGCCGGAGCTTCCACAGCGGCTCGGTGACCTACCCGCAGGACCGGTGTGGGTGCACTGCGGAAGCGGCTACCGGGCCGCCGCCGCGGCCTCGCTGCTGGCCCGCGCCGGCCGCACCGCGGTGCTCATCGACGATGCCTTCGGCCACGCCGAGACCGCCGGCGTGCCGATGGCAGCCTGACCGATGTTGATCGCCGCCGCGCTGGCCGGGCTGCTCATCGGGCTCGCGCTGGGCCTGCTCGGCGCGGGCGGGTCGATCCTGGCGGTGCCCGCCCTCGTCTACGCCGCCGGACAACCCCTCGCCGCGGCCATCCCCGCCTCCTTGCTGATCGTCGGCGTGTCCTCCGCCGCGGCAGTGATACCGCGGCTACGGACCCGAGCCGTGCGGTGGCCGATCGCGCTCGTCTTCGGTGCCGCCGGCATCCCGGCCGCCTTCGGAGGCGCGGCGCTGGGCCGGTCACTGCCGCCGCGTGTGCTGTTGCTGGGTTTCGCCGCGTTGATGGCGGTCGTCGCGGTCCGGATGCTCACCGAACACCGCAGCAGCGGCGGTGCCTGCCGCACGAGCGGCGGCCGGATCAACTGGCGAGCCTGCCTGCCCAAGGCTCTGGCCGCGGGCGCGGTCGTCGGGGTGCTGACCGGTTTGTTCGGCGTCGGCGGCGGATTCCTCATCGTGCCCGCCCTGACCCTGCTGCTCGGCCTGGACGCGGCCCAGGCCGTCGCCACGTCATTGGTCATCATCGTCATCAACTCCGCCGCAGGCCTGGCAGCCCGCGCCGACGCCCCCATCGACTGGACCACTACCGGGATTTTCGGCGGTGCCGCCGTCCTCGCCGCACTCGCGGCGGGGCGCCTGGCGACCCGTCTGCCTGAGCGCGCGGTCCGCCGCGGGTTCGCGTATCTCGTCTTGCTCATCGCCGCGGCCATCGCCGTGACCGCCATCGTGGATCCCGCCACCTTGCCCACGCGATGAACCCAGCAGCAGACCCGGGTCCAGTGTGGCCATGAGCCGTCGTCGCCCGAACTCAACGCTCGCGGCGCCGACAAAGAGTTCTCGGTGGACTGACTTTGATGGCAACTGATGGCCTCGTCGCTGCCGCGCCCGGGACACGGGAAGGACATGATCCACTCCTTCGGATGGCGCGCCAGGCGTTCTGCTGATAGCTGACTCAGCGGATCGGCAACAGGTTCGATAGTCCAGTACGCAGCAGCAACCGGTGGATCCTCGCCGAGGGCAGGACCCGAAGGGCGATGTGGTCGGCGACGCAGCGATTGTTGAGTCCGACGAGAACCGATAGACCGGTGGTATCACAGAAGTCCACCGCGTTCAGATCGACGACCACGCTGGTCGGCGTTGGATCGAGTGCCTGACTGAATTCCCCTTTGAGGAACTCGGTCGTCACGAGATCGATCTCGCCGGTAACGGTGATGCTCACGTGCCCAGATCCCGCTCTGGTAGTCACCACCGACAGCGGGTCCGACGTGCGGCCATCGCCTCCACCTGCCACGGTCATCCTCCCAGCGGCGTTTCGTTCTCTAAGCGTATTGCTGGAAATGGCGAAACGCCGCGTGAAGGGCGTAACCCTTGAGCGGGCTGGCCCTCCGATCCGCCCCGCGCCGAAAGGACACGCCGACCGCGGTCATCGCGGCCTGACCGAGCGCCGACCCGATCTGGTACGAGGTGTTCACGATGCCCGACGCGAGCCCGCCTATCTCCGGCTTCGCACTCGAGATCGCGGTGCCCAGCGACGGGTTGAACGCCGGCGCCTGACCAAGTGCCGCGACCAGCGACGCGGGCAGGACGCCGACGACGAAATCGCCCCGTCGGGCTGACGAGCGACAGCCACACCAGACCCGCCGCGAGCGCCCACAACCCACCGCTGATCATCTTCTTCGGCCCTAACCGGACAGCCCGCTCCGGTCTGCGGCCGAGGTTGCACCGAGTTCGGTCTCGAATCCCTCCGGGACAAGCACGTCCTCACGAGTCAGGTCTCGGACGCTCTTCTTGCCCAGTGCCAGCAGCGTCGAGTCGATGCCGTTGCGCAGCACGTCGAGGACGTTTTCCACACCCGGCTGGCCGTTCGCTGCCAACCCCCATAGGTAGGCGCGGCCGATGAGGACCGCCCGCGCGCCGAGCGCCAGTGCCTTCACCACGTCGCTGCCACGCCGGATGCCGCCGTCCAGCAGCACCTCCACCTGGTCGCCTACCGCGTCGGCGATCGAGGGAAGGGCCCGGATCGTCGCCGGGGTGCCGTCGAGGTTGTTGCCGCCGTGGTTGGACACCGAGATCGCGCTGACTCCGGAGTCGACAGCGCGCCGGGCCTCGTCGGCGCGGATGATTCCCTTGAGCAGGAACGGCCCGTTCCATTGCGCGCGCAGCCAGCGCACGTCTTCCCACGACGGGGGCGGCGTTTGCATCCACTGGCCGTACGCGCCGAAGAACGTAGGTGCCTGCTCGTCCGGGGCGACCATATTCGGCACGCTCAGGTCGGGCAGCCGCCGTGTCTTCGCGTAGTCCAGCAGCCACCCGGGTCGGGTCAGCCCCTCAGGGGCGAACCGCAGCAGCTCGCGGAAGGTGAGCCGCTCCGGGATGTGCGGGCTGCCCCAGTCGCGGCTGTGCGAGAACGACCAGTCGAGTGTGAGGATGATGCCGACGGCCCCGGCAGTCCGGGCGCGGTCGAGGCGGCGGAGGATGTCGTGGCGCGTTCCGGTCCAGTAGATCTGGAAGTACGTGTTCGGGTTCGCGGCGACGACCTCCTCGATCGGCTTGCTGCCGAACGAGCTCAGTCCCATCGACGTCCCGCGCGCGGCCGCTGCCCGGGCGACGGCGACCTCGCCGTCCGGGTGCACCGCCTGCACCCCGGTCGGGGAGATCAGCACCGGCAGCGCGACGTCCCGGTCGAGCACGTGTGTGCTGAGGTCGCGGTCACCCGACAGCCCGGCGGTGCGGGGAGCGAACCGCAGCTCGTCAAAGGCGCCGAGGTTGTCGCTCAGTGTCAGGCCTTTCTCAGCCCCCGCGATCAGGGCGGAGTAGACCGAGCCGGGCAGTCGCTTCTTCGCGCGCCGCTGGGCTTCGGCGACAGACTCGAACCAGGTGCTCATCGTTTTCCCTTCGGGTCGAAACGCAGCGGGCGCCGGAGGAAAGCTGGGCGGACCGGTGCGGCGGTGCGGCTGGTCAGGCAGCCGGCCCAGACGCCGGCGCCGTAGGCGATGTCGTCGGCGATCGCGGCGGCCGTGTAACGGATCGGGTCGAGTTTCGGTCGTTTGCTCGCCCACGCGGTCAGCGGCGGGCCGAGCAGCAGCGAAGCCACGGCGGCACGGCGGCCCCATCGCCGCCGTCCGCCCGGCACCAGAAGTGCCACGAGCAGCGGTGCGGCGAACTGGGTGCCGTGGCGGCCACAGCCGAGCCAGGTCTGGTGGACGGCGGTGGCCAGCGCCCGCACGACTCCGTCCGATGGGACGTCGTTCGCGCGCAAGAGCCGGACCGTGCTGCGCACCGAGCCGCCGAACGCCACAGCGGCGAGCAGCGGCCGGCGGGCGAGCAGCGCTCCGACGGTCAGCGCCGGCCAGAAGTGCAGCACCAGCGGGGCCAGTGCCTTCGGATGCCGTAGCGCCAGCGGCGCCGCGGATACGCCATAGCGGACGCGGCGGCCGAGAAGCCCGCGCCAGGACGCGGGTTCGTGGTGGCCAACTTGGACGTCCGGGGCATAGCGGACCCGGAAGCCCGCGGCGTGCAACCGCCAGACGAGGTCGACGTCCTCGCCGACGCGCAGCCGTGGGTCGAACACCTGGCCGCCGTCCGCGACGGCGGCCAGCGCGCTCCGGCGGGCCACGAGCATGGCGGTCGGCACGTACGACATCCGGGTACCCGGCGCGACGCGCGCGGGCCGGTCGCCGAGGTCGAGACAGCCTGCGGCCCGGGTGTACCGCCCGGACCAGGTGTCCTGGGCGAGCGCCCGGACTCGAGGCGCGATCGCGGCGAGCAGTGGGTCGGCGAAGTGCGCGGCGAGCAGGCAGGCCCAGTCCTCCGGCGGTACGCAGTCACTGTCCACAAAGGCCACGAGCTCGGTGGAAACCTGTTCCAACCCGGTATTCCGCGCCGCACCGGGGCCTCCGTTGACGTCCCGGCATACCAGTTTCGCGCCGTGCGCGGCGGCCACCGCGGCGATGGCGGCGGGGTCGGCCGAGCCGTCGTCGACGACGAGCACGGGATGCCGGCTGCCGAGCCCGGCCAGGCAGCGGGCGAGCAATTCGGCGCGGTCACGCACGGGGACCACGATGGTCACGCCCGGCGGGCCGTCCTGCGCGGGCGGTACCGGGTGGGCGAGCCCGGCGTCAGTGAGCCGCCGGGCCAGCACACCGGTCGCCGCCGTCGTCACAGGACCGGCGTCGAGCACCCGCCACGCGGCCTGCCCGGCCGCGGTCAGCCGCAGCACGCGCGCAGGGGAGCCGCCGAACCAGAGGCCGTCGGCGAGCTTCCGGACGTCCGGGTCAAGGTCGATCCGGAAGCCGGGAGGCAGGGGTATCGTCACAGCGCCAATCCTCCGTCCACCGGCACCATCGCGCCGGTCATCGCACCGCTGTCCGGGCCGGCGAGGAACGCCAGCACCGCGGCCACTTCGTCGGGGTCGAGCAGCCGGTGGACCGGTTGCTGGGCGGCGAACGCGACCGCGGCGGGCAGGTCGTAGAGCCGGGCACTTTCGGCCAATATCGGGGTGTCGGTCGAACCGGGGCTGACGGCGTTGGCCGTCACGCCGCTCTCCCCCAACTCGGCCCCCAGCGCGCGGATCAGGCCGCCGACACCCGCTTTGGCGGCACAGTAGGCGGCGAGCAACGGCAGGCCCCGGGTGGCCGCGGCCGACGCGACGGCGAGGAACCGCCCGGACCGGGGCCGCGGGCGCTTCAGCAGTGCAGGCACCGCGGCGCGGGCCAAGTGGACGACACCGTTCAGATCGACCTCCAGCACCGCCCGCTCCTGCTCCGGCGGTACCTCCCAGAGCGGGACGCCGCCGGCTACGACACCCGCGGCCGCGACGGCGACGTCAAGCCCGCCCCACCGCCGTTCGGCTTCAGCGACGGCTGCCGCTACCGCCGAGAAATTCCTTACGTCGGCTACGAAAGCTTCGACGTTCCCGCCTGCCTGTTCGACGACGGCGGCGAGCTCGGCCTTGCTCCCCATCGGGTACGGGAGCGTGGGGTCGTCGGCGGCAAGGTCGACGGCGAGCACCGCATACCCCTGCCGGGCCAGGATCCGGACAGTCGCGGCGCCGATCCCTCGGGCCGCGCCGGTGACGAGGGCTGTGCGCGAGGTCATCGCCCACCCCATCCGTCCACATGAGACACCAGTTGATCGGTCAGCCGGTCCAGCAACACCGCGCCTTCAACGGCGGTCGCCCCGGTCGGGTCGCCGAGCACCCCGGTCGCGGTCACGGCCCACACCCCGCCGCCGAGCAGGTGTGGCATCAGCTCTCCGATCGGCCGCCGGTCCCCCGGCACCGCGCGTTCCATCCGGACCGCCTCGGGCCGCAAGGCCAGCTGCAGCGCGGTTTCCGGCCGTCCGGCGTGCGGTTCGCCGGACCATCGTGGCTGGAAGACCTCGACATCCCGGGATTCCGCGCGCAGCCGGGTGACGGCGCGGGCGACCGGCCCGGCGTTTCCTCCGTGGGCGGAGACGAACAACAGGCGGTGGAACGTCTCCGCCGCAGACCGGCCCAGCTCCAGCAGGAGGAGTTCGATCGCCTCCTGACCGATCGACAGCGTCCCGGCGAATCTGGCGTGCTCTCCGCTGGAGCCGTACGCGACGGCGGGGGCCACGATGACGTCCGTACGTGTGCCGGCCAGCCGATCGCACAGGGCGAGCGCGATGTCGGTGTCGGTCGTCAGCGGCAGGTGCGGGCCGTGTTGCTCGGTCGCCCCCACCGGGACGGCGAGGATCGCACCGGACGCCGCGCGTTCCGCGACGTCCGGCCAGGACAGGTCCGCCAGCCGCACGATTCAGCGCCCCGGCGGGGCGAACCCGGCGAGGGGGTTCTCGTCGCAGGCTCGTTCCGGCGGGCGGCGCATCCCGATAGTGATCGGGACGGGACGGCGCCGGTGCGAGTGGTCCAGCGACGGCTTCGGAACACTCCCGGCGACGACACCGGCCAGCGCGCGTTCGCCGTGGCCGCGCACACATTCCGGATCCGGCCCGTCGAGCGGCAGACCGGTGAAGAACTTCGCGGCCATACACCCGCCGCGGCAGCTGTCGAACGCGGAGCACGACGTGCACGCACCTCCGCTCTGCGGGCGCCGGAGTTCGGTGAACAGCTCCGATTCACGCCACACGCGGGTGAATCCGCCGCCGTCGCGGACGTTCCCTGCGAGGAAGGTGTCGTGAATGGCGAACGGGCAGGCGTAGACATCACCGACCGGATCGACCAGGCATACGACCCGCCCGGCACCACACAGGTTCAGCCCGGGCAGCGCGCCGTCGCCGTACCCTGCGAGGTGGAAGAACGAGTCCCCGGTAAGGACGTTCTCACCGCGCGCCACCAGCCAGTCGTAAAGCTCCCGCTGCTGCGCGGCGGTCGGGTGTAGCTCGTCCCAGACGTCGGCGCCGCGGCCGGACGGGCGCAGCCGAGTGATCCGTAGCTGGGCTCGGTAGCGATCAGCGATCGCCTTGAACTCGTCGAGCTGGCCCGCGTTGTGCCGCGTGACCACTACGGAGATCTTGAAGTTCTCGAACCCGGCGGCTGCCAGATTCTCCATCGCACGGATCGCCGTGGCGTACGAACCCGGCCCGCGAACGTGGTCGTTTACCTCGGCGGTGGCACCGTCCAAGGAGATCTGGACGTCGACGTAGTCGCTCGCGGCCAGGCGGCGCGCCACCTCGGGAGTGATCTTGATACCGTTCGTGGAGAACTTGACCCCGACGTGATGCTCGGTGGCGTAATCGACCAGCTCCCAGAAGTCCGGGCGCACAGTGGGTTCACCGCCACCGATGTTGACATAGAAGACCTGCATCCGCTCGAACTCGTCGATCAGGGCCTTGCACTCCGCGGTGCTCAGCTCCCGCGGATCCCGCCGCCCTGACGAGGAAAGGCAGTGCACGCAGGAAAGATTGCAGGCGTAGGTCAGCTCCCAGGTGAGGCAGATGGGGGCATCGAGCCCGTACTGGAACTCGTCCACAAGGGACATCACACACTCCTCGGCTGGATCATCCGTGACACGGCCAGTTCGGCCAGCGCGGCGCGGTAGCGCGGCAGCTCCGGCGGCCCGACCCCCGCCCCCGCGCACGCGGCGCGGGCTGTCGGGTGGTCGGCCAGCGTCCGGACGACGTCCAGCAACGCCGGACTCTTCAGGAACGACAGGCGACGGGTGCCGAAGTGATAAAGCAGCGCCCCGAACCGCTCGGGCCGGACGGCGACCCGGTCGTCCAGGCGCCAGCCCGCGTCCAGGTCGAACGCGCGGCCCTCAGTAGACACCGCACATCCCGTCGATCGAAACCTCCTCGACCAGCAGGTCCTCGGCGACCACGGTGTCTTCGGCGGGAGTTGCCTGTTCGGCGATCTTCTCAGTCATCGGAACTCCTTCGAACGTTACTGCTTGGATATGGACTGAAGAATGTCGTTCAACTGGCGGGTCCATCCGCTACGAGCCGCCGGACCGGATTCCCAGCCGCGCGACCATCCGTCCCATGGGCGGAAGATGACCGGCCGCCGCGGTGACCGTTGCCCAGTGGCAAGGGCCGCAAGCTGGAACGCGGACTGACGGCTGCGCGCCCACCAACGGCACGAACTTGTCCCGGCTCGCCAGTTGCGTACAGATATTCGCGTGGTGTCCCGCGGGTGTACACAGGCAACGGCATTCGATGCTCGCCATTTTCACGCTCCTAGCTACTCGGCCAATCTCGTAGGATCACGGCGGCGGAATGCGGATCAGAACGGCTGCTTGAGCAAGCCCCGCATCCAACGCGTCTCGTTCCGTTTTTGTGAGCTGGGCTCGCATGTCGGTTCCGGCCGCCCGGGCCAGAACGACCAGCCGCTTGGCAAGGCCCCGCGCCTGGGTCAGGCGGAGCCGGCCGCTGCCAAGTGAAACTCGCGAGTCATCGATCAGTCCTCGATAGCGAGAATTGAGATCGGCGTGATCATCGACAATCTCGATCGCGTGAGCCAAGGCCGCCAGCTCGGACGTGTACACGCTGTCCAGATACGGATCAGCCATGAGCGTGCCCATCATCATGGCCTGCCAAAGATGGTGCCCGCGCTCGACCAGAATACGAAAACAACCACCAGTAGCAGGAGCGCGGCTACACACCACACCGGACGACCCGGATCGACGGAGAAGAATCGTCTCGCGCGCTCATCGCCGTGCAGATCACCTCCTCCGACATCGACCTGCAGTGGCCCGGCAAGATCAGATCGGAAGAACCGCCGCCCGAACTCGTCGCCGGTCCGCACGCCACGCAACAGGACGTCTGGCGGCCCGAGGGAAGCGATCTTGCCGTTCCAGAGGACTGCGACCTCATCAGCCACCCCACGCGCGAAGCTCAGGTCATTCGTCGTGATCAGTACCGTTGCCCGTCTCTTCTCGTTGACCGACTTGATCGCCCTGACGACGGCATCGAGGTAACGGGGGTCGCATGTGGTGTCCACGTCGTCGAGGATGATCAGTGGCATGCCCGACACCAAAACCTGCGCGAGGAGCACCCTGCGTCTCGCGTGCGCGGGAATCTCTTCGGGGAAGGAGTCCGCGAAGACTTCGAGCCCGAATTCCTGTATCAGCGGGGCAACGGCCGCGTGCACCTCGTCGTCAGCCGCACCGGCATGACGTGCTACGCAAGCGACGTTCTCGTAGACGCTCATCGACGAGAACAGCCGGCTGCCGTCCAAGTGCGTCCCACCGATCACGGCTGCGATTCCGCCTCGCGCACTTGCGAGTTCGTCCGAGGTCATCGACCAGACGTCCCTGCCGTCGAGTCGGATACTGCCTCCGGTCGGCGGCAGTATGCCGACAAGGTGCTTCAGGAGAGTCGTCTTGCCACTCCCCGGCTGCCCGAGAATGACCGTGATCTGTCCCGCCGGTACCGACAGCCGTAGTCTGTGCAGTACCGGTTCCTCGCCGAGCACCGACGTGACGCCGTCGAACTCGAGCTTCGAAGCACTCTTGGAATCGTCCATTGCGATCACCTCCTCACCTTGGCCAATACCGCGAACTCGATGGCGCAGACGTCAATCGAGGGTTTCCACCTTCAATCGACCGCCCGCGTAATCCCCGCGCAGCACCTTCTTGTCGAATTTCCCGACACTGGTCCGGGGAATCTGCTCGATGAAGCTCCACCGCTCGGGTAGCCACCACCGCGGTAACTTGCCGGACAACCATGTCCGAAGTTCACCAGGCGAAGCCGTCGCCCCTTCACGAATGACGACGGCGGCCAGAGGACGTTCCTGCCATCGCTCATCAGGTACCGCGATGACCGCTGCCTCGAACACATCGGGATGCGCCGCGAGCGCCGACTCCAGCTCGACGGAAGAGATCCACTCGCCGCCGGACTTGATCACGTCCTTCATCCGATCGGTCAACGTCAGGAAGCCATCTGGGCTGATGTAACCGACATCGCCTGTCCGCAGCCATCCGTCATGGAAACGCGCGTCATCGCCGACCTCATAGTACGAGGCCGTCACCCAGGGCCCCCGCACCTCCAGTTCGCCGACGGATCGCCCGTCTCGTGGCTGCGGCGTCCCGTCCTCGGTGACGATCCGCATCTCGACGCCGCAGACCGGGCGCCCCTGCGTCGCTCGCATACGCCATGAGTCGTCCGAGCTCGCAGTGACCGCCGGGCGCGCCACCGACGCCATCGGCGAGGTCTCGGTCATGCCCCACGCCTGCAAGATGGTCACGCCGAGCCGGTCCTCGAACGCCTCCATAAGAGCCTGCGGCACAGCAGATCCGCCGCAGACCACCAGCCTCAACGACGAGAAATCCAGGCCAGTGTCCTTCTCCGTGTGCAGCAGGACGTCGTTCCAGATCGTCGGGACCGCCCCTGCGACGGTGGGCCGCTGGGAGTGGACCATCTCGGCGAGCGGAGCCGCCTGCATGAACCGGTCGGGCATCAACAGCTCCGCACCGGCCATCAAGGCGGCATACGGTAGTCCCCAGGCGTTGGCGTGGAACATCGGCACGATCGGCAGGATCCGGTCCTGCTCGGCGATGCCCAGGCCGTTGCCCGTGCAGGCGGCCATCGAGTGCAGGTACAGCGAACGGTGGCTGTACACCACACCTTTCGGATCGCCCGTGGTACCGCTGGTGTAGCACATCGCGGCACCGGAACTCTCGTCCGTGTCGATCCAGGCGAATGCCGACGACTCGGCGCTGAGAACCTCCTCGTACCGAAGCACTGCCTTCCCGCTGGCCTCGAAGGGTTCCAGGGCACCGTCTCCAGTGACCAGCACGACCTTGACCGTATCGAGTTCGGGAAGTATTCGGCCCAGTATTGGCGCGAGCGACGAGTCGACGATGACGACCTTGTCTTCGGCGTGACCGACGATGAAGCGAATCTGTTCTGCGGACAACCGGATATTGAGCGTATGCAGCACGGCGCCCATCGCCGGAACCGCGGCGTAGGCCTCCAGGTGTTCCTGGTTGTTCCATTGAAAGGTGGCCACCCGGTCGTCGCCGGCGATCCCGAGTCGGCGCAGCGCGTTTGCGAGCTGTCCGCACCGTTGGCCCACCTGTTCGTAGGTCGTCTGGCGGAATCCCTCACCTGTCGCGGTGATCACCCTTCGGTCGCCATGAATCTCCACGCCGTGCCGCAGGATGGACGCGACCGTGAGCGGCGTGCCCTGCATGGTGCTACGCATTACTTGACCTCCGTCACGCCGACGTCGTCGTCGGAACTTCGCACGCCACTCACGCCTTCAGGAGGTCGTCGCGCCCGTCGCGCTCCAGCATCGCTTCATAGGTCGGGAAGAGAGACTTCGCTGCGGGCACGAGCTTCAAGATCTTCGAGACCGGGCCCTTCGCCCGCACCTGGCCCTTCGCCATCGCGACGGACAGGTTGACCTTGCCGAGCCAGAACCGGTTACCGGTGTCCGCGGACATGAACAGTTCGACATGCGGCGTCAGGCTGCTCTGGCCGGTGTGGACCTCGCCAGAGGGCATGTCGACCGTGACGACCGAGTCGGGGTCGGTGTAGGTGATCTGGAGCACGACGCCGGAGCTCTTCAGCTTCGGCCCGACGTCCGGGTCTGCCAGACCGTTCTCGAAGACACCGCCAATGTACTTGTAAACCTCGGTGTCGTCCTTGAATGCACCCATTTTGTACTCCTCGTT
This sequence comes from Amycolatopsis roodepoortensis, assembly GCF_024628825.1. Classification (NCBI taxonomy): domain Bacteria; kingdom Bacillati; phylum Actinomycetota; class Actinomycetes; order Pseudonocardiales; family Pseudonocardiaceae; genus Amycolatopsis; species Amycolatopsis roodepoortensis. The sequence goes on along the minus strand of NZ_CP102415.1, from coordinate 5,903,903 downwards.
GAGCTTCTTACGGAATCTGTGGAATGGTGAGAGTTGGCGGGGTTCAGTCCAGCCCGATCCAAACGGACTTCGTCTGCGTATACCCCAGTAGCGACTCCTCCCCGAGGTCACGTCCATAACCCGAGGACTTGTACCCGCCGAAGGGAGCCGCCGGGTCGATCATGTTGTACATGTTCACCCAGACCGTGCCTGCTTCCAGCTCGCGCGCGACCCGGTGAGCTCGCTTCAGGTCGTTGGTCCACACGCCCGCGGCGAGGCCGTAGGCGCTGGCGTTGGCACGACGCACTGCCTCGTGCTCATCGTCGAACTTCAGGACCGAAAGCACCGGACCGAAGATTTCATCGGTGGCGATGGACATCTCGTCCCGCACGTCTGTGAACACCGTCGGCTCGAGAAAATGCCCGCCGGCCAACGCTCCTGCAGGCTGTCGGCCACCGCATACCAGCGCCGCACCGTCGCGGATGCCGGCTCCGACGAAGCCTTCCACCCGTTCCAGTTGCCGCGCCGAGATCAAGGGCCCCATCTGAGTCTCTTCGTCCAAGCCGTGGCCTAGCCGGATCGTCTCGGCCTCCGCCTGAATTGCGGCCACTACCTCGTCGTGAATGTCGCGGTGGACGAACAGCCGCGACCCCGCACAGCACACCTGGCCTTGGTTCAGGAAAATGCCGTTGAGAGCACCTTGCGCAGCCGCCTCGATGTCGGCGTCCGGGAAGACGATGTTCGCGGACTTCCCGCCCAGTTCGAGCGTGAGCTTCTTCAGACTTCCAGCGCTAGCGGTCACGATCCGCCGTCCGGTCTCGGTCGACCCGGTGAACGAGATCTTCGCGACGCCGGGGTGGTCGATAAGCGCCTGGCCGGCGTCCGACCCCAGGCCCGTGACCACGTTGAGCACACCAGCAGGAAGCCCCGCCTCGAGCGCGACCTCAGTCAGGCGCAGGGCGCTCAGCGAAGTGAACTCAGAGGGCTTCAACACTGCCGTATTTCCTGCGGCGAGCGCGGGCGCCAACTTCCACGACGCGATCATCAGCGGGAAGTTCCACGGCACGATCGCGCCGACCACTCCAAGTGGTTCACGCTGGGTATAGACCAGTGCCTCCCCAACGGCCGGGGAGACCGGCAGGGTCTGACCGCCGAGCTTCGTGGTCCATCCACCGAAATACCGCCAGATCTGTGCGGAGAGGCTGACATCGAGGTAAGTCGACTCGGTGAGCGGTTTGCCATTGTCCAGTGTCTCGAGGATGGCCAACTCCTCGGCGTGCTCGTCGATCGCATCGGCGACGTCGAGCAGCACGCGTCCACGCGCGGCCGGGCTGAGGCGCCGCCATTGTGCGAATGCCTTTCGTGCGGCATCGACGGCGCGGTCCACGTCCGCCTTGCCACCGGCCGCGATATTCGCCAGCAGCGTGCCCGTCGCGGGATCCGTGGTCGGGATCTCCCCTCCCTCGGCCGCCGCCGTCTTCGTCGCACCGATGACGATGCTCGCGGACGCATCATCCAGGAAGGGACGTACCTCCGGCGGAACCTCGACCGACATCATCGTCATCAGCAAACGCCTTTCCGACTCAATGCTTCATGAAGCAATCTTGTTCCCACCGCGGCTCTCAATCGACCGCGACCGGGTCGACCAACTCCGCCAGCCTCCGGACGGCGCGGTGCTGCAACGCGCGCACCGCACTGCTCTTTCGCTTCATCACCTGCGCCGTTTCCGATACGGACAGCCCGTCGAAGAACCTTAACCGTAAACAGACCCGCTGGTCTTCACTCAACGCGAACATCTGCCGAGCTATCTCGTCCCGGCGAGGCTGCAAAAAGATGCTGAATTCCGGATTCACGGCGGCTTGTTCTTCTTCAGTGAACTCCGAAACCGTCAATTCATGCCGGAACCGCCCCGACTTGACGTGATCCAGGATTATGTTTCTGGCTATGGTCATCAGCCAAGCCCGAACGCTGGACCCGAAGTAACTCACCGTGCTGATACTACGGAGAGCGCGAAGGAAGGTTTCACTGGTGACGTCCTCGGCGGCATGCTCGTCTCGAAGCCTTCCTCGCGCAAACCGGAACACGTCCATTGAGAATCTCGCATACAGCAGGCCGAATGCTCGCCGATCTCCCTGTTGCGAGGCGCGGACCAAGGACCATGGATCAGTTTCGGAAGCCACAACAGAGAACACGTCGTTCACTCTGTTCTCGTGCGCACGTTCGCAGTAAATCGTCGCCATTGACGTCATCCGGAACTCCTTATGACCCGCTCTCCGCCGGCATCGGGCCGATGCGTGCCGTATAGCGGCTAGTTCTTCTCAAATTTCTGCACGAATTCCGTATCCTCGATCGGCGGGTCGACCTTCGTGGAACCCCCCGGGCTACCGAGGGACTCGAAGGCCGTCTTCGCCGACTCTTGGAACGGTCGCCAGCGGTCGTCGACCTGCTGCGCCGGCTTGATGGCTTCGACCGGGCAGACCGGCTCACACGCCGCGCAATCGATGCACTCGGAAGGGTGAATGTAGAGCATGCGCTCGCCCTCGTAGATGCAATCGACCGGGCATTCCTCGATGCAGGTCATGTCCTTCACATCCACGCACGGTTCTCCGATGACGAAAGCCATCAGTCCACCTCCTCAGGATTATTCGATGAATGTCGCTGGGCTCAGACGCCGACCCGCGCCGGGACGGTCAAGTCGCTCGAGTGCCCGGGGGCGAGCTCCGCCCGCGGGTCGAGCGCGACAGCGGCGTTGTTCACAGCGGTCGCCACTTCACCGAAGCCGACAGCGATGAGCTTGACCTTGCCCTCGAAAGTGGCCGCGTCGCCGGCCGCGAAGACCTCCGGCAGGTTCGTCCGCATTTTGCTGTCGACCCGGATCGCCCGCCCCTCGAGTTCGAGGCCCCAGTCCTTGATCGGGCCGAGATCCATCAGAAAGCCGAGCGCGGCGACGACAATCTGCGCCTTGGTCTCACGAACCTCGGGTTCGCCTGCCACCCGGATGCTGACGCTCTCCAACTGGTCCTGCCCTCGCAGTTGAGTCACATTGGCGTCGACCAGTACCTCGCAGGCCGACTTGTGCAGCAGCTGGACCGAGTGCTCGTGGGCGCGGAACTGCCGACGGCGGTGCACGAGCGTGGTCGACCGCGCCCTGGGAAGCGCAGCCAAGGCCCAGTCGACCGCGGAATCGCCACCTCCGACCACGACGACGTCCTTGCCGTCCAGCACGTCCAGCCGCGGTACGAAGTAGCACAGCCCACGGCCAAGGAACTCCTCGCCTGCCGGGATGGGCCGCGGGGTGACGGCTCCGACACCGGAGGTGATCACGACAGCCCGGGCTTCGACGACCACGCCGGTGGTAGTCGTGGCTCGCCACCGACCTTCACCGCGTTCGAGTCGCAGCACTTGTTGCGACAGCAGGTACTTCGGGGAAAACGGCGCGGCCTGCCGAACGAGATTGCCGATGAGCTCTTGGCCCTGCACTCCCGGCAGGCCCGCGATGTCGTAGATCTTCTTCTCTGGGTAGATCGCCTGCACCTGGCCGCCGACCTCGGGAAGGGCGTCAACCACCGCCATGCTCAGGCCCCGAAATCCTGCGTAGTACGCGCCAAAGAGACCCACTGGTCCGGCGCCGATGAAGAGCAGGTCGACGTTCGTGTCCGGTTCTTGCACAGAGGTGGCCTGCGACATGTCGATGGTCCTTGGGTTCGAGGTCGGCGTCGACCTGGTGTCGAGTGAGGTCGGTCGGCGTATCAGGACCCGACGGCCGTGAGCGCCTGCGCGACCGCCACTTCGTCTTCCGCGGCGAACTTGTCCTCGAGCTGCATCGGGGAGTAGTCCTCATCGACCTCCTCCACCGGGCAGCCGCGCGCGCTCTCGATCGACTCGAGCCTGCGGTTGACCTTGTCCAGCGCGTAGTCGGTCATCTCGTCGATGCTGATACCGAACGGCGTGTCGTCCTCAAAGACGTCGAACAGCCGCACGATCAGCTGGAGCGCCGGCTGGAGCAGTTCCTGCATCCGCTCGTCGACGACGTCCCAGTTGCGGTCGTCGGCGGCGACGTGCCGTCGGCACGTGAAGGTGCCCCACGCCATGTGACGCCGCTCGTCGTCACCGATGTGCTTCACGACCTTCTGCATGCCGGGCAGGATGTTGCGGCTCTTACACACTTTTGCCCAGGCGAAGTAGCCGGTGAGCGCGAGGCAGCCTTCGACGACGTGGTTGTAGGTCACAGACGCGCGGATCTGCGCGGCCGCCGAAGGGTCCTTCTCCAGCGCGTACAGAGATTTCGGCAGCTCCTCGGTGAAGATCTTCGTGTACGGCTCGCTGTACTCGACGAACTCGTGAAGGTCAGTCCCGAGGCCGACTGCGTCGAACCACAGGCGGAAGGCCTGCATGTGTTTGGCTTCTTCGAAGGTGAACTGCGTCAGGTATGCCTCGTCGGCGAGCCTGCCCTCTGCGGCCATCGCCTTCATGAACGGCTGCAGGTCCTGCGTCACGGATTCCTCGCCGGCCATGAACTGCGCGGCCAGAATCGACGTGAGCCGTTTCTCCCCGGCGTTCATCGCGGCGAAGTCCTTGGCGTCCTGCGAAAAGTCGATGTCTTCGGGGTTCCAGAATTTCTTGTTTCCCTTGCGGAACAAGCGCATCGGGAACGACTCCATGCGGAGGCCATCCTCGCTCAGGCTGCCGAAGCCCGTGCGGTTGCCGTGCTCGATGTTGCGATCGATTGCCATGAAAACTGTCCTCACATCACGAATTTGAGCTGTGGCGGGCGACCGAGCTGAACTAGAAGCGAATGAGTCCGCGAATGTTCTTGCCGTCGCGCATGTCCTGATAGCCCTGGTTGACGTCCTCCAGGGAGTACTCGGTGGTGACAAGCTCATCGAGCTTCAGCAGCCCGGCGTTGTAGAGCTCGAGCAGCCGCGGTACGTCGTGCTGGCCGTTGGACGAACCGAACAGCGAACCTCGGAGCTGCTTCTCGTACAGCGTCAGTTCCATCAGGCTGGCCGTGATCGTCGTTTCTTCGGGGTGGCCGATGGCTGTGACGACAACCCTGCCGCGTTTGCCGACGAGCGAAAGAGCGGGCAGGATGTGAGCCCCTTCGGCGACATCGGTGGTGATCACGCAGACGTCGGCCAGCTGACCGCGGGTCAACTCGCTGACGGTGTTCCACGCCTCGTCCATCGACGCGGCTGTGTGGGTGGCACCGAACTCGAGGGCTTTCGATCGCTTGAATTCGACGGGGTCGATCGCGACGACGAGGCGGGCGCCTGCGATCCGGGCGCCCTGGATCGCATTGATGCCGATGCCGCCGACGCCGACAACGACGACCGCGTCCCCGGCTCGCACTTCGCCGGAACGAACAGCGCTGCCGAAGCCGGTGGTTACGCCACAACCGACGAGCGCGGCCTTGTCCAGGGGAATACCATCATCGATCTTTACGACCGACGCCGCCGGTACGACCGTGTACTCGGAGAACGTTCCGAGCAGGCACATCTGACCGACATCCTCGCCGCGTGCGTGAAAGCGGTAGGTGTTGTCCAACTGCGGGCCGAGCATCACCGCGGCGCCGGTATCGCACAGATTGCCCAGGCCCTGTGCACAGTACGAGCACCTGCCGCAGGCAGGTAGGAAAGTCATGACCACGTGGTCGCCCTCGGCGATGTCTGTGACGTCGGGGCCGACGGCTTCGACCACGCCGGCGCCTTCATGTCCGCCGACCAGCGGGTAGGGGAAGGGCAGATCTCCGGTGACGAGATGCTCGTCGGAGTGGCACAGCCCGCTCGCGGTCAGCTTGACCAAGACCTCGCCCGCCTTCGGCGGGTCCAGGTCGATTTCCTCGACCTGCCACTTCTCGTGCAGTCCCCAAAGGACCGCAGCCTTCGTCTTCATTGACGTCAACTCCTTAACGGTGAAGGTCTCGGGTCATCATCACAAGACCTGGCTCGATTAGCACCGGTCGCGCGAGCCATTGATGGCCCGCACGTGCCAACTGTGCGGGCCCGCATGGACCCCTCGCGAATGCCACCGACACGCAGCAGAGCCAGAACCTAAAGGGAGGTCATCGGATGGGCCGGGGTCGACCGGAACACCGCGAAATGCTCAGTCGACCGGCATTTCGAGGCACACGACCATGCCACCGCCCGAGCGCGGCCGGAAGCTGATCCGGCCATCGAGGGACTGCGCGATCTGGTCGGCGATCCATAGCCCGAGGCCGGCGGTGCCACGCCGCTCGCCGACGGAGACGAAGCGTTCCGTGACGACGGGGGCGAGTTCGGCCGGAAAGCCCGGGCCCCGGTCGAGGACCATGACCCGGAGCAGGCCCTGCCCCAACCGCGCGACGACCTCGACGGGAGTTCCCCGGCTGTGCCTTCCTGCGTTCTCCACGAGATTGGTGACGACGCGGCGCAGCAACTGCGGGTCCAGCTGGCACCGAGCGCCAGGCGGCGTAACGGTGATCCGCAGCTCGGAGTCCGCCAATCCGGCAGCGTCTCCTGCCGCGTACAGGAACTCCCTGACATCGACCACCCGGCGCCGCCCGGTGCTGAAAGTGGGCCGCCTGCTCGCGGCGACGTCACCGAGCGCGTCCATCATCGACGAGAGATGTCCCGCGTGGGCCGCAAGCAGACGCACACTGGTCCAGCTGTCGTCCTCTTCCGCCGACGTGTCAGCTTGCTCCGCCAGGTTGTCGGCAAGCGCCTTGAGGGACGCAATAGGCGTCCGGAACTCATGCAGAATGACGCGGAGCCCGGTTTCCTGAGCCTCATAGGACATCATGAGCCGGGCACGCAGGTCCCGTTCCTCATCCGCGGCCGCGCGTTCGGCTATCGCCTGCGCGCGGGCGGCGGTGTGCGCCTGCGTCGCCCGCTCGGTCAACAACGCGAAACCACCCGTCAGGGCGGCGCTGAAGACCAGGTAGACCGGCCACCACAAGCCGGATTGCAGCCGAAACTCCAGTGGTGTCTGGCCGGTGTCCACCAGCACCGCGATCAGCAGATAGGCCACCCCCAGTGCCAGCGACAGACCCATGGTGGCCACGAAGGACAGTCGCATCGCGGCAGCCGCGATGACGAGGAAAAGCAGTGACACGGCGACGCTACCTCCGCCGCCGGTGAGCCCGATGATGGCCAGCGACAGTACTGAGTCGAGACAGGTCACCACCGAAGAAGATCGATTGCTGCGCAATTCGATAGAGGGATCCCAGAAAACGATCAGTGCGTAGATGCTTCCGACAGACAGCCACACCAGCGCGATCAGGAGGTGATGACGCACCTGGTCCGGTCCGAGCACCAGTAGTAGACCGACCGACACCACGACACCGACTCGGACGCTGGCGGGCACCCGTTCCACAGTCCGTATGTCCGTGTCCCGGAAGGCATCCGTCTGAAGGATCGTGCTCGACCGCACGGAACGCCACCACGGTACGGTCGACATCGAACCCTCCACAACGCCGACTCCAGCGCCATTGCTGGTGAACTAAGTCAGTATACTGATAATGCCACTTTCTGACGAGGAGAGCCGTGCGAGACCATAAACTCGTCCTAGTGCTAGTCGACGACCACGACCTGTTCACCCAGGGCCTGGCCATGCTGCTCAAGGCGAAGGCCGGTGACCTGTTCGAGATCGGTGGTACCACGAACCGCGCCGAGGAGGCGGTCTCGTTGGTGAACTCGACTGGCGCCGACATCGCGCTGGTCGATCTCGCCATGCCCCCGCTCAACGGCATCCCGGCTATTCGGCAGATCAAATCTCGCTACCCGGACACAAAGGTTGTTGCTCTTTCGGGCACCTCGGACTTGAAACTGGCCGAAGAAGCCCTGCGCGCGGGCGCGAATGGATTCCTGCCGAAATCGGCGGATCCAGACGTGCTTGTCGCTCCCCTGCTGACGATAGCCGCGGGCTTTCGAGTGATCGAGGACGGTCTTTTCACCGCGTTGCTCGATGCGGTTCGCCACCCGCCGGAGGAGATTCTCGGCCAGCTGGCGGTGGAGGAGATTCGCCTCTGGGTACTGCTGTCGCGTGGCCTTGAGACCACGGAGATCGCCGAACGCATGCTGGTCTCAGAAAGGACCGCGAAGCGTTTGGTTGCCTCTCTCCTGCACAAGCTGGGCGCCCCGAACAGGATCGTCGCAGCAGGTATGGCGGGTCACTACGGTCTGCTTGGGAAGCAGGCGCCGAGCCCGGGCTGACCAAGCTCGGCGCCTGCCGGCTAGAAGAACGCGGCGACCGAGAACGCGACGAAGACCGCCGCGACGGCGTAAGCGCCGACCGCGCCACGCCGGACAACCTTCGCGCGCCGCTCACGCTCGGCGATCGGCAAGTTCGATGGGACGAGGTCCAGCGAGCGCTTCCTACCCCACCGTCCCAGCAGGACGAGAAGTGCTGCCAGGCAGAGGAGGAAAATCACCGTGCTCATCGCGACGGAACCGGTTGTCCCGGAGCAGGCTGGCTCTGAGTCGCCGCCCCCTGCTGCCCACTTACCGGGCTACCACCCGGCTTGACGTCCGGGGCTGCGTCGGGGTTGTCCGGCCTGTACTCGTCGGTGTACTCGACGCCTGCATCGCGAATCTGCGTTCCCAGCCAGGAACGCCAGACTCCGAGCATCTTTTCCATCTGGAGCTGCTGTTTGAGGCTGTCGTGCACCTTCTCGAAGGCCGCCGGTACCGGCGGTGTCACCTCGTTGACTCGTCCGACGTTCCAACCGAACTGGTTCTGCACCGGGCCGAAGACCGTTCCGGAGGCTGCGGTGAAAGCTGCTTTTCCGTAATCGTCCTGCAGCTGGCTGCGAGAAATCGCTCCGAGGTCGCCACTCTTGTCCCGTGTTGCGGTGTCGATGCTCCGCTGTTGGGCCACGGTCTCGAACTTGGCTCCCTGCCCCAGACCGGCCACGATCTGGTCTGCCTCGTCCTTCGTCCGGACGACAATGTTGCTGAGCTTGCGGAGCTCTGGGGTGCCGAGCTGATCTTTCCGCTTGACGAAGGCATCCTTCACCTCCTGCTCAGTGACGTCGCCGGATCCCCTGGTCACCGCATCGAACAACTGCGACAGCGCCAGCTGCTGCTTGATCTCCTCGATCACGGCAGCTTCCGAGGTGCCGACGGTGCCCAGCTGCTGAACGAACTTGCCGCGGGCTTCCGATCCCTCGCCGAGTTGCTGCGAAATCAACCTGGACAGCGCGTCCTGCGCTACTTTGTCGCCGACCACGATTCCACGTTCCTGTGCGGCCTTCTGCAGGATCAAGCTCACCGCGTACGCCTTGGCGGAGTCCTTGCGGAACTTGCCGAGCGTCGCCTGGTCCTGCGGCGGCTGAACCCCGTACATAGCACGCCAGGTCTCCAGTACGCCGCTAAGCTGATCGGCCGTGACGGTGCGGTCCGCTACCCGGAAGGCCGCGTCGTCCGGCAGTCGCTGGGAGTCGTACCAAACGTAACCGCCGACCCCGCCGCCGACCAGGAGCACTAGCACCACAAGCAAGATGACACGCACTTTGCGTGTCTTCGGCAGCCTGGCACGCAGGATGCGCCTCAGGGTGTTCTTCGGCTTTTCCGTATCTGTATCGTCGTCCTGCTTCGGCGCGTCTTCGCGATCGTCCGATTCGGACAAGTCGTCATCGTCCGCGGTGCCGCGCTCGGTCGCTTCCGTCTTGTCGTTCTCGACCGACGCCTCGACGTCATCTGTCTCTACGTCGTCGACCATGGTGGTGCTTGAGGTGGTCACAGTCACCTCCTCGTCCTTGTCAGTCTTCTTCTCACGTTCAAACCGCACGCTCATCGACCCACCTCCGCTACAACTCGTTCACCAGGTTCGGACTGAGGCGTCGCCGTCTGGGCAACGCGATCACGAGGCGGCCAGAGCCACACCACACAGCACGCGGACAGCAGGGCGAGAACGACCGAACCCGCCAGCAGGATGCCGAACTCGCGCACCGCGGCGAGCTTCGACAGCACCAGGACCGCGTACCCCACAGTGGATGTGCACGCGGCGAGCAGGATCGACAGCCGCAGCCCCCTGCTGCGGCGGCGGGCCGCTTCCGACAGCAGCACGGTGAACTCACACCCGACCGCCGCGGTCAACGACCCCAAGCCGGCGGTGATCGGGCTCAGCGGCACTCCGGCCCCCCAAAGGAAACACAAACCCGCACCGGTCGCGACGGCCGCCGCCACCACCGCACGCATTGCGTCAGCCCGGCGACGAAGGGCGATAAGGAGGACAACGCCCGCGGCCAGGATCCCGGCCAGGTTGGTGAGCAGCCGGTCGGCCGATACGAGCTCGTTCCCGCGTACCGCGATCATCGGCAACCCGGTCAGGTCCACGTGATAGCCCTGCGGAGGCGGAGGCAAGTACCGCACCACGTCGTCGCGCAAGGCCTGCAGCTCACCAAGGTCCTCCATCCGCACGCCGAAGCTCAAGAGCGCGGCCGTCCGGTCGCTGCGGAAGACCGCCCCCGTGAGGTACGGCGGCAACAGCCGGACCCCAGCCGCGATCTGGCTCGCCGTGGGCGAGGAGCCCAGGAACGGAAGCAGCGTCGGGGGTGACACCACCGGGCGCATCTGATCCCCATGCCGCGAGACGATGCTTTCTTGTGCGTCGCTGGCCCATTTCATGGCTTCGGGAGCCAGAACGTCACGTCCCCTGAGGACGACGGCGACCTCCCCCGAAGAGCCGATGACGGATTCGACGTGCTGAGCGTCGGCGAGCGCGTCCAGACCGGTGGCGAAGCTCTGGAAGTTGCTCTCCAGCCCGATCCGGGGGAGCGCCACCCACCCGGCTACCGCCACCGCGCCCACGACGATTCCGGCGGCGAGTCGAGCCCATCGAGGTGAGGTCGCCGCGCGCGGCGAGTCGACAGTCTCGTCGAGCTGCTGGTCTCCTTCGGCCGAGGACTTGAGGCCGCGGATGAGAAGCATGCCGACCAAAGCCGCGATGAGCACGCCCATCGACAGCGCGAGACCGAGCTCGCGGACGAAGGGCAGCGGCGACAGCAGCAACATCGCGAACGCTGCCGCCGTGGCGGCGGCGACCACCAGAACCACGCGGCGTCTCGCCTGCTGGACGAAGTAGGTCGGGTAGTAACTTCCGACGCCGAGCAAAACCGGGAGGAAGGCGATGACACCAAGCGACAGCGGTTGTCCGAGCCAGCCGAAGATCGCGAGTGTCAGCCCGATCGCGACGACCGTCGTCATGACCGGCACCAGCCTGCGCCGCCACCGTGCGGTCCATGGAATCAGCAGGAAACACGCACCCACCGCGAGCAGAGCCACCCCACCGATCCACGGGATCTCCCGCTGCACCTGGTCACCCAGCGACACGGCCAGGACCGGAACACCGGAGACCGTGATCCGCTCCGCATCCGGTTTGGCCGCCGAGACGGCGTTACGAACGGCCTCGACCAGCCTGTCCGTGCCCTGCTGATCCAAACCTTCCCGAGGCCGGACGAGAATCGCCGCCGCCCGGTCGGACGGCACGACGAAACGCCACTGAGGACGTGGCTGGCCGGCCTCCGTATAGACAACCGTGTTCACAAAGGACGGGTTGTGCAACGTCGGGAGACCCGCCGGCAGGCCTTGCACCAGCAGCGGGCCGTAGCGGGCATCGAACTCCGCGACCGCGGCGTCGCCGGCCTCTCGCGCGTCCTTCTCGGACTTTCCTTGCTGGGCCTGCTGCCTGACGGCGTCACGCCGCCCGGACAGCTCTGCGAGTAGGTCTTGTGTCCGGCCGGCGATCTGGTTCAGCGTCGTGCCGGGACCGTAGGCGGCCGCGACGTCCGGAAGCCGCGCAAGTTCGCCTTCGAGCTTCACCAACGTCGGCAGGTGCTGCTGGTCAAGCTGTGTCCGTGGCTGTCCCGACTCCAGCAGTACCACGATCGGGTCTCCACCGAAGGAGCCTGACTCCGCCTCGAACTGGCGCACCACCGGGTCGTCGGTCGGCAGGAACGAGTTCACGCTCGTCTCGATCCGCACCTTCGCGAGGCCGCCGAGCAAGAAACCAGCCGTCGCGATCACGCCCAGCGCGACGAGGAGGCCGCGTTTGGTCGGCCGTCGCCAAAGGGTGTGCACCCGCCGCAGCCCATTCCGAATGCGGGCGTCCGGGGACATCCTGCTCAACGACGGCCGACGCACCATCACTTCGTTCCTTTATCCACTCGTGGGTACTGGCCTTGGAACGGCCCCGGGTTTGCTGACTGACCGGGCGCCGGATACGGGTTGCTCTTGTTGAGGAGAGGCAGATTGTTGAGGTTGAGCGGATTCCCGCGCAGGCTCTGCTCGTTGAGGATGAGGAAAGTGCGCAAGGCCGTGCCGTTGTCGTCGCCTCTGGACAGTGCCTGCCCCATGTTGGTGAACATCGCGGCGATGTCCCGCCCATACGGCTGCAGGTACGACAGCATCGGATTGACATCGCCGAGCGCGACGTTCAGGGTCGGTAACAGCTGGTGAGCGTCCGCGGCCACCGCCGGCACTCGCTCCAGCGTGCCCGGCGCGTTGTCGAGTACTCCGTTGAGCGCGGGCAACAAGCCCCGCAAGTCGCCGGCGGTCTCCGGTAGCTGCTCCAGTGCCTTGCTCAGGTCCGGCGCGGCGGTGTTGAGGTTCTTCGCGACCGGCGCGAGTGATCCGGAGAGCTCGTTCAAACTGCCGCTCGCGCTCTTCGCCTTGTCCATGACGCCCGGCAGTTCCCTCATCACGGCCTTGAGGTCCTCCCCGCCGTCCGCGGTGGTCTTCGTCAGCGTGTCGGCATCGCGCACTAGCTGCGCGATCTGACCCTGGCGAGTGTCCAGCGCGGCGAGGAGGTTCGCCGTGTTCCCGCTGAGCTTCTTCAGGTCCTCGCTTTGCGCGGCCAGCGCGGACAACGCGCCCTGCCCCTCGCGGCCGAGATAACCGAGCCCGCTCAGTGCGCGGGAAATGCTGTCCTGACTGTCCTTTGTGGACGCCCCGAGCGAACGGACAGTGCTCGCCAGCGCCTGCCTGGTCGAAGGATCGATACTGGCCAGCACGTCGTTCAGCCCGACCGCGGGCTTGGCGGCGCTCTCCGGGAGTGCCGTCCCGCTGTCCAGATCCGGACCACTACCGTCGGTCAGTTGGAGGAAGGTCTCCTCGACGAGGGTCTTGTTCCGAACCTGGACCGTCACGCCTTGGTGGAGCGGGTACTCCTGGTCGAGCTCCATGGTGACGTGCGCGCGCTCACCCTCGTTCTTGATCTCGGCTACCTTTCCGACGGCGACACCGCTGATCATCACGTCGGAGTCGGGCACGAGGTTCGCCACCCGGGGAAAGGTCGCCGTGACCTGATAGCGAGCACTGCTGAAGGGAAGCTTGCCGCCCGAGTTCACCCAGAGGTAGCCGAAGAACACGGCACAAGCGGCGGCGAAGACGACGAGTACGAGCAGCCGGATCACCGGCATCACGGAATGAGAGATTCGCATGGCAGCCACCTAGCGGGGGGTCTGGCCGGACGTGGCGCCCACACCGGGAGTCCCCAGGCTGCTCGGGGTGAATTCGAGCAGGCCTCGCAGGATCCCTCCGTTGGCGTCGTGCAGGCTGGTCAGTGAGTTCGTCTGGTAGACGAAGGCGCCGAGGTCGTTCAGATACGGCAGTACGGCCGCAGTGATCGGGTTGAGCCTGCCGGTGACCTCGTGCAAATCCGGCAGTGTCCTGTTGAGATCTCCGACCAGTGGACGCAGGTCGCTGACGACAGGCTTCGCCTTCGACACGACTGGCTGCGCCTGGTCCACGGTGGCGCCTACTTGGTCCACGGCCTTCGTCAGCTTCGATAGCGAATCGGGGAGTTCGCCTGACGCCTTGCGCAGGTTGTCCAACGTCGGATCGAGCTGGTCGCTCAGCCCCACCACACTGCTCGTCGCTTCTTTGAGCTGACGCGTGAGGTCGGGTAGCTGCGCCAAAGACGCGTTTAACGGTCCACTCTGCGCGCCGGCGGCTCCGAGGGTCTCCTGCAGGCTCTTGGCAAGCGAGGACAGGCGGGCATCGTTCCCGCCGACGGACTTCGATATCTGGGCGAGGGCGGTCACCAACCTCGCCAATGTCTCCTTACGGGTCTGCAGCGCAGTCACCACCGGCTTCAGGTCGGTCGCGACCTGGCCGGTCGCCGACAAGCCGCTCGCAAGCGCTTGCGGCGCGTGGGCAAGTGCCACATCGGACTCGTTGACCAGCGACGTCAGCGCGTTCAGGGTGTTGTCGTCCAGGTGACCGAGCACTTCATCCACCTGGATCGGCCGCTGTGAGTGGCTCGCCGGGAGCGTCCCGTCCTGCGGGATCTCTTTTCCGGGTGGTCCGCCAGGAGCGATCTCGACGTACATCTCGTTGAGCGGGCTCTTCGGCCGAAGCACCGTGCGCGCATTGTCGTAGACCTTGTACTGCGGGTCGATCGACAGGGTGAGCAGCGCCTTGCCGTCGTCCGAGACGGAGGCCGAATCGATCTGACCGACCTTCACTCCGGCGATCCGGACCTCCTGGCCGTTGCCGGGGCTGACAGCGGGAGCGTTGTCGAACTCCGCCTTCATGATGAACCTGTCTTGCCACGGCCAGGTCGTGGTCCCGGCGCCTTGCTGGCTGATGATGTATCCACCGACCGACAAACCGAGCACCACAAGCACGGCGAGCGTGAGTACGTTCCGGCCGAGCTTCGGCTCGCTGCGGACGCGCTCCCAGGTCTTCTTGATCCGGCTCTGCTCGTGGGTCATCGCCCCTCCTGCTGCTGTCCGAGCCTCATGAGATTGCCGACGAGCTGTTCAAGGCTGATCGGCAGGCCACCGATGGTCCCGGGGCCGATCCCGGGTTCGAAACCGATCGACGCGCCGTTGCCGTCGGTCATCGACGACGCCCTGTCCACGTTCGACAGCATGTATCCGAGTTCCTGGTAGAGCGGCCGGTCGCCGAAGGTGCTCGCGTATGGTCCGGTTCCGCGGTACGGCGAGAGCACCGTCGACTTGATCGGTCCGTTAACCCGGTCGAGGACCGGTCCGCGTACGTCGTCGAGCACAGTGGTGAGCCCCTGTGCGGTCGGTACGAGGTCGCGGACGACCGGCCTGGCGTCGGTCAGCAGGTTCTTCAGGTCGTTCACCAACGGACGGGCCTTCACCAGCACCGGGTCCGCATGCTGCAGGGCGGTGTCGAGCTCTTCGGCCACCGGCCGGGCCCCGTCAGCGGTGTCCCGAAGCTTGGCCAGCGTGCCGTCCAGCCGGGACAACCCGGCGTTGGTCGAGTCCAGCGCCGCCGGCAGACCGGAAACCGTGCGGGACAGATCCGTCGCGCGATCTCCCAACACCGAACTGACCTTGCTGAGGTTCTGGACGATGGAATCGAGCTGGCCCGGCTCCCGCGTCAATGCCGAGGACGCCGACTGAAGCCCGGTCACCAGGTCGGTGAGGTCCTGGCGCGGCCGGGTCCCTTGCGCCGCGCGAAGAACGTCAGCAGCCGGGTCCAGCGTTTCCGGCGCGGCAGCGAGGAGTTGGTCGATGGCCGCGCGCCCATCCTCATCAAGGGTGGCGTCCAGGCTCCCGGTCGTCTTCTGCAGCGAGTTGAGCGTATTCGGCGGCAGCGCGCCGACGACCTTGTCAAGTTCGACCGGTACGCCCGTGCGTTCCTTGGGAATCCTGCTGGTGAAAACTCCCTTCTCCCCACCGGGGACGAGGTCGACGTAGTACCTGCCACCCAACACGGTGGCCGCGCGGATCACTGCCGACGGGGCGGTGCGGAGTTTGGCGGGCACGTCGTCGTCGACCTTCACCGTGACGTCGGCGGATCCGTCCACCGCTTCCCGGACGTCCACGACCTTGCCGACCGGGATTCCCGCGATCTTGACTATCGTGGCGTAGGGCTGGAGCCGGTAGTCACGCGCGAAGTTGATGGTGAACTCCGTGCCAGGACGTAGCGTGGTAAGGATCTGATCCTTGTTGAACAAGGCGATACCGGCCACGAGTGCCATGACGATGAACGCGGCTCCCAGCCGGAACGGCGTGCCCTTGCCCTTCGGACGCCAGCGCCGGTTCTTCATCCGCAAAGTCATCTTCCTCACCTCGGCCCCAGCAACGAGTTCTTCTTGTCGCGCGGTGCCTGCCCTGGTGTGGGATAGGCGTTGCGCGCGGTGACCGGGTCCTTCAACGCACTCAAGGCGCCGGTAAGGGACTCGGTGTTGAACAACGGATAGATGCGCAGCCAGTGGCCCGCCGCGTCGCCCTGGCCAAGCGCATTGGCCGCGTACGAAAACCATGACGTGATCTCCGGCGAGTACGGCGCGAGGATCTCGAGTGGTACGTGCGCCGAGCCGACTGCCGTGCGAACCGCCGGGGCCAACGGCCTCGCGTCGGAGAAGGTCTGGGTGAGCGCGCCGACCGCAGGCTCGGCCTGCCCAGCGACGCCGGGCACCTTGTTGAGCGGAGGAACACCCTCACGGAGCACGCCACGGACATCCGGAGTCGCCTTGCCCAACGCGTTAGCTCCTGGCTTCAGCGACGTCATGGCTGACTGGGCGTCAGCCAGCGGCCCCTGCAACGCCTGTAGCGCTCCACGGGTCTTCTCCAAGGTGTCAGGCGCCTTCTCTACGACATCCGCGAGCGGCTTTCCGCCGTCGACACCGACCGCGTCCAGCGTGGTTTTCAGCTGTCCGACCAACGCGGAGATCTCCTGCTGGCGGTTGGTGAAGCGACCGCTGAGGCTGTCCAGCGCACGCAGTGTCCTGGTCAGGTCCTTCCCATTGTCGATGGACAACGCCCGCGCCACCGTGCCGAGGTCAGGCAGTTCCCTGGGCAAGGCTCCGAGCGCGTCGCGGAGGTCCTGTTCGTGTCCAACCGCACCGCCGCCGGTCTCACGCAGCGTCTCCTGCAGAGCTTTCCGAGTCGGCTCGTCCAGCACGGCCAACACGTCGGAAAGTTCCTGCGCGCCTTCGGTTTTCGTCGAGGGGATGATGTCGTTTTCGCCGACCTCACCCGCGTCGGGTGTTCCCGGCGTGAAGTCGACGTACTTCTGCCCCAGTGCCGACCGCGCGCCGACAGAGGCAGTCACGGCCTTGGAGTTACGGTAAATCTGCTTGGTACCGTCGAACTTGAGCTCGACGATCGCTTGGTTGTCGACGAGGTCGATGTCGCCGACCTGGCCGACCCGCACACCGCCGATGCGGACGTCGTCACCGCCGCGCAACGCTCCCACGTCGTCGAAGGCGGCCCTCACGGCCGTCGTCGGCTTGCCGGGCAGGCCGTCGCTCGCGGTGATCGCGACACCGACCGACGCAACGAACAGCACAAGGACAACGAGTCCTATGAGCAGAGACCTCTTGCGGCCGACCATGCGCAGCATCACTGACCTCCACCGATGAGGAATTGCAGCACGCCGCTCTCTTGCTGCTGGCTGAGTCCGGTCACTCCTCCGTCGGATTGCTGCCCCGTCGCCAGCAGCCCGCCGAGGACTCCGCCCGGACCGGTGAGCCCAGGAAGGCTCGGCAACGGAAGGGGGAGTTCACCGTCTTGGGGTGGCGTGGCCGTACCGCCCTGAGGGACACCCTGTTGCGGAGGTGTCGGAGCTCCGTTCGGCGCGTTGAGGCCCGGCACGAGTCCCGTCAGCAGATCGGGATTGACGACGAGCATCGCCCGGAAGTAGTGGGAAACACCATCACGACCGTTGGTGGTGAGTGCCCAGTTGCGGATGAAGTTCAGCACGTTCCCGAAGTTGCTCGTCAAGTCGGTGACGATCGGGCGGGCGGCGCCGACGGCGGATCGCAGGTCCGGGCCGGCGGCCTTGAGCTGGTCGACTACCGGGCGAGCCTCGTCGAGCAGGCCCTGCGCCTTGACCAGGACCGGCTTCGCGCTGGCCAATGCCGGATCGAGCGACTCGGAGAACTTCTTGAGCTCATCGCTGATGGCGCTCAGGTTGTCCGTGGTCGGCCGGATCGATTGCAGGACGGGTGTCGTGGCCTGCGCGGTACCGGTCAGCTGCCCGAGTGTCGTCCGGGCCGCGGCCAGGGTGTCCGGCAGTTGCTTGAGGGTCGTTTCGAGCGCTGCGCGATTCTTCGCGGTGGCTTCCGTAGCGGTCTGCGCGGACGAGAGGAGACCATCCAGGGCAGCCCCGTTGTCCGTGGCCAAGGCTTGGGCCACCGGTTCGATCTTGTCGACCACGCTGGTGAGCAGTCCGTTTTGGTCCTTGAGGATCTTCGCTAGTCCATCGGTGTCCCGCATGGACGACGCGAGCGCCTGGATGGTCGCGTCGGCATTGCTGCCGTTTCCCCGCATGCCTTCGCCGAGCATGGTCACCAAGGCCGCCAGCGACTGCCCCGTGGGGTCGTCGATGGTGTTGAGGACCTGGTCGAGGTCGGTATACACGCTGGTCTGCTGGACCGGCAGGACGCCGCCGTCCTGGAGTGCAGGCGCCGAGGGTGTCCCGCGATCAAGATCGAGGTAGCGCTCGCCGAGGATGCTGACCGGCTTGAGCGTGACCTTGGCGTCGGTGTGCACCGGGAGAGCCGAGGGGTCCAGGCTCAGTGCGACCGCGGCGTGCTTGTCGCTGTCGACCGTCATGGCCGCCACCTGGCCGACGTTGACACCGTTGACTTTGACCTCGTTGCCCGGGATCAATGGGCTGGCATCAACGAACTTGGCGACGATCGTGATCTCTCCTGGCTGCCCCCTGTCCGCCGCGCCCATCGCACCGGCGGTCACACCGATACAAGCGACGACGACCACGACGAGGCCCCGGAGCCGAAATGACGCCGGACGCGATCGCCGGACCAGGTTGAAGGAATGCGTGCTCATCGGATCCCACTTCCGAACGCGTCGGTCCAGGGCTGGTTGACAGGCGATCCGGGCAACGGGGTCGGGTTACTGGTGAAGCCCGGCGGAACGATGCCCGGGTTGATGTTCAGGCTGGACGCGCCGGCCTGCACGTAAATCCGGCTGTAGTGGCCATTCGCGTCGTAGTTGGCGCTCGCTGAGCCCCAGTTGGACAGGAGGCCCGCCGCTTCGGGTGTGAACGGACGTAGGAAGCTCAACGCGGGCGTCAGACTGCTGACCGCCGAGTTCAAACCTGGCGCTGTCGCGTGTGCGGTATCGAGCAACCCCGGCGTGTAATTCAGCAGCGTTTGCGCGTAAGTCAGGGTCGGCCGTAACTCGGCCACCAACGGCCGCAGATCGGTCAGCAGCGGACGGAGGTTCTGGCTCACATTCGGCAGCTTCGCGGTCGCCGGTTCGAGATCCTTCAGCAGCGGCACTGCCTTTCGGACCGCATCGGGCACGCCGCCTAGCGTCTGACCCGCGGTCTGCAAGGTGCCCGGCATCTTCGCGAGCGCCGCGGCCAGTGCCGCATGCTGCTGTGCGGTGAGTGACGTCGTCTTCGACAACTGGTCAATCACCGTGCGCAAGTCAGCCTCACGGCCCGCAAGAGTCGAAACCATGGCGTCGAGCTGGGTGACCATCTGCTTGATGGCGGGCCCGTCACTGCCCAGGCCGCGCAGCACCTCTCCAAGCGCTTGCACGGCCGGGCCAGCCGACCGCACCGTTCGGTTCAGATCATCCTCGTTGCCCTTGACCGTGCTGTCGAGCCTGTTGATCAGCGAGCTCAGCCTTGCCCGGGTCGGCGGATCCAGTGCGTTGAGGACCTGGTCGAATTCCATCGGCACAGGCATGTGCCCCTCGATCATCCCGCCGTCGGGGATCACCGCGTTCCCTTCCGGTCCGTCGTTGATGTTCACCATCCGCTCACCGAGCGCCGCC
This sequence comes from Amycolatopsis roodepoortensis, assembly GCF_024628825.1. NCBI lineage: Bacteria > Bacillati > Actinomycetota > Actinomycetes > Pseudonocardiales > Pseudonocardiaceae > Amycolatopsis > Amycolatopsis roodepoortensis. The sequence goes on along the minus strand of NZ_CP102415.1, from coordinate 5,884,216 downwards.
TTCCACTCGATCCGCACCTTCGCGCCGTCGTGGAGGGGAACGTGATCACCTTCGAGAGCAAGCATCAGCTTCGCCTTGCCGCCCTCGACCGAGATGTCCGACACTCTGCCGACTTCGAAACCGTTGACCTGCACGGTGCCACCGGGAACAACGTTCGTCGCGGAGTCGAGGATCACGCCGACTTCGTAATCATCGCTGCTCATCGCCGCCACGGCAGCGGCCCCGCCACCCAGGAGTGCCACCGCGATGATGCCGACTGTCAAGACACGCTTCATGAGTCAGTCCATCCCCAATGGGCCCGCGGATTCACCGGCGAGGAACTGGCGAACGAATGGGTCGTCCGACGCGAACGCTTCCTCAGCTTCACCGTAGTGAACGACCTTTCCCTGCCAGATGAGACCGACATAGTCGCTGACCTTGCGCGCCGTGCGAATGTCGTGCGTGACGAGAAGGTATGTTCCCTTGTGCTCGCTGTGCATTTCCAGAATGAGGTCGTTGAGCAGGCTGGTGCGGACCGGGTCCAAACCGGAGTCCGGCTCGTCGAACAGCACGATGTCCGGGTTGAGCACCAGTGCCCTCGCGAAGCCGGCACGCTTTCGCATACCACCTGACACCTCGTTCGGCAGCTTCGTCACAGACTTTTCCAGGCCGACCTCGGTCAATCTGGTCATCACGATGTGCTCGATCTCGCCTTCGCTCATGTCTGTGTGCTTGCGCAGCGGGAAGGCGGTGTTGTCGTAGATGTTCATGGAGCCGAACAGGGCTCCGTCCTGGAACAGGACGCCGAAGCGCTTCCGAAGGGCGTAGCGCTCCTGTTCGCTGATCTTCCACAGGTCCTGGCCGAAAACGACGATCTCCCCCTCGTCGGGTTCGAGCAGCCCGACGAGGTGCTTCAGCAGGACGCTCTTGCCGGTGCCAGAAGGTCCCAGCACCGTCGTGATGGCGTCGTCGACGAAGTCGATGTTCATGCCGCGCATGACATGAAAGTTCCCGAACGCCTTCGATACGTTTCGCACTTCCATCGAGTGCGTCCGATCCGCAGGGCCGGCCAGCAGATGGCCACTGCGGGTGTGGATCCGCGTGGGCGCTTCGGCGGAGTTGGAAGTGGGCACAGAATTCTCCTCACGGGGCGAAGGTCCGGCTGACCGGTCAGTTGGCGATGGGCGCATTCGGTGCCAAGCCCCAGAAGAGCTGCGTTCCCAATACGCCGATTATATGTATGAGCACCATATTCAGCATCATCGACTTCGCGGTATTTCGCCCCACACCGACCGACCCGCCACTGGCGTTGTATCCGTAATAGCAACCGACGAAAATGATCGCCGTTCCCATGGCCATCACCTTGCACAGCGAGAAGAAGAGGTCCTGTGGATTCTGGTAGAGCCAGAAGATGAAGTTGTACCCGCCGGGCGAAACTCCGCCGAGCATTTTCACGGTGGTCAGGAACTCGCCGATGTACATGATCCCGAGACCCACCACATAGAGGAATGGCATCGCGATCCAGGCCGCGACGATACGACTGCCGACCAGGTAGCTTCTCGACTTGACCCCCATGACTTCCATGGCGTCGATCTCATCGGAGATGCGCATCGAGCCGATCTCGGCAACCAAGCCACAGCCGACTTTCGCCGCGAAGATGTAGCCCCACATATACGGAGCCATCTCCCGGATGGCGCACCAGGCATTGAAGATCCCCGAATAGAGGGGAACACCGATCTGCTTCAGCGTGTAGTTACCCTCCAGCCCGCACTGGTAACCGATCACGAACTGCATGAACCAGATAATGAGCCCGCTGGACAGGATGAGCACGCCACACTGGTGAAACACTTCGGTCGCGTAGTGACGAAGGTCAGGCAATGCCCGAATGGTCCGACCGGAGAACCTGGCAATGTCGCCACCGGTCTCGACTGCCGACTTGACCGAATTCGCCATTCCCTTGAACGAAACTTCAACGTCGGCCGGCTTCGGTGCCCCCTGCCGCTGCTTTTGGCCGACTCCGCCGTTCTGCGCAGACCCAGTCACGGTGTCCTCTCCCCGCCTCGTCATTTGTAGACCTGCATCTCGGGGTTGAGACCCAGCATGGTCGCGGTGAACACCGCATTGAAGATCCAGATCGCAGCGAAGGCGATCACCACAGCCTGGTTGACCGCACGTCCCACTCCGATCGGACCGCCACCGGTGTGCAAACCCTTGTAGCAGCAGACGACGCCGATGATCAGACCGAAGATTGTCGTCTTGAGAACACTCGCCCAGATGTCGGTCGTCGTCGCGTTGTCGAAAAAGCTTCCGAAGAACGCGCTGCTGTTTGCTTTGAGGATCGGCACGGCGGCGATATACCCACCCACGACGCCGAATGCCAGCGCCACCAGGTCCATCAGCCCCGTGATCAAGGTCATCGCGATCACGCGCGGCACGATGAGCGTCCGGACGGGGTCGACGCCCAGGACCTCCATCGCGTCGATCTCTTCACGGATGCGACGCGCACCAAGGTCTGCTGTGATCGCCGTGCCCATCACCCCGGCGACGACCATCGCGTTGATCCACGGCGCGAACTCGCGAACGCTCGCCATGATGAAGAACGACCCCAGCCGTTCGGGGATACCGAACAGGGAGAAGATATTGCCGCCCTGCAGTCCCGGAGCCCCGAGACCGAAAGCCGTGGTCGAGATGATCATCGGGAGCCAGCACAGCTTGAGCGTCTGGAACATTTGCTCACGAACTTCGCCCCAGTAACCGACGGGATGCCGGATGGCGGAGTACAGCACCTTGCCCATCAACTGCACCATCTCACCGGCCTGCTCCAGCGGACGCGCGACCGCGGAACCCAGACCGGATCGCCGACTTGCCTTCCGCCGCTCCCGACCTTTCGACCTGGGCGGTCCGGCTGTGTGCGTCGTCATCGGTGCACTCCTCGGTGGGATTCAAGTCAGTTCTGCGCGACAGGACTCATCTGAGGAACGAGGTTCCCGGCTTTCCGCCACGCCGCAGGGGCGGAATACGCCTTCCGGCCATCACCTGGAACTGCCGTCATCCCGCACACCACGTTTTCTCCTGCTGCGGACAAACCCGACCACAGCGCCGACCACCACGGCTGTTGCGGCCGTCAAACCGATCTGGACGGGGTCCCGGCCAGCCGGTACGAGCAACGACAACGGAAGTGCGAGTATGTAGCTGCACAGGGCAGCGACCGCGCCGTGCACGGCAGGGAGGCTCGCGGTTCCAATTCTTCGTGAGGCAACGGCGAATGCCGCCAAAGCGACCAGGGGAAGCCACACGCCGCCGAGAACCGGCACCACCATCACCGCCAGTGGCTGCGCGAGCCCGCCGATGACAAGAATGCTGAACCCGGTCGAAGCACCGCGGACCGCAACAGGCGCGTCGATTCGTTCAACCCAGGACAGTTGCCCTGCGAGACCCTTGGAATTGTCTCGGGTTGGCCTCATGCTGCTTCCGCCTTCGCGCCGATTTGCGATCTCGTGCACCTATCCGATGTGTGACCTCGGACAGTTTCAGCGGTGCGCCCCCTCTGCCGGGAATAGCGCCAGTGTGCGCACACGAATGATCTTGCAAAGCCACGTCGAGGCCAGCTGAGGGCTGCGCACGTTGGTTTCGGACGCACACCGGCCGGCGACGAGCTAGACCTCCTGCCCGTCGCGACCAGCGGGTCACGGGATTCCAAACCGGCTTGCCCCGGGGGTTCGACAATGAACACTGCGGAAGTATGTCCGCCCAGCGCTGGTCCATATGGGCCAACGGTGGCCCCCGAGGGCCAACTTCACATAGGTCCGCCTGTCGAGATCGCGGCGGGACCAAAAGGGTCACCAGCAGTAATTCTGGCGGCCTAGACCACTCCAATCGGGCAGACGCGTGCCTCTGCCGATCACGTGGCGTACGACACGGCCCAAGTCGCAAACTGTTGCCGAGGTCGAGTGCAACGCCAGCAATCCGGGACGGCGTACCGCGCACCGCGGGCTTCACACTAACTGCGCATGCCACGGTAAGAATCGATATGGACGCGGCCGTGTCAGACACCAGCCGAGACCATGGACCGTTTCGCACTCTCCACCTGACGGCAACGACATCACCGCGACGGCGGTGATGTCGTTGACCGATCATTCGCAGGGCCAACCATGTCTCCTCGCAGGGACGCGAATATGCCCTTGGCCGCCGAATACTCCCAGTAGGCGACCCAATGAGGTTCTGGTTCTGACCCACATTCGTGATCATCATGACCCGCGCTGCAGCGGCCGGGCGGCGGGGGCGCTGCGATCATGCTCGATCGTGGGTTGATCATGGCCTGGACGTGCCGTTTCCGCGTCTCGCGCAAGGAAGAGCAGGAAGGCGATTCTGCGGGAGCTAGTGTCGCGTGATCCTGTTTCCTTGCGTCCGATGTGGATCCACGTGATTCCTGGCAAGACGGAGAAAAGCCGCTTGTACTGGTTGTACCAGGGGTTTTCTCCGACGCAGCCAGGGGCCGCGTGGGCCGCAGCGACGTAAGGCAACAGGATCACGCGACACTAGGGCTGGCGAGGAGGCGGCGCACCGTTTGCCGTGTCGTGGATGTCGCTGAGTCGACCGCAATTACACATCGGCACAATTCGACAAGACGCCGAAATCGCTCACAATCCGACGATAGGCCAGACGCAGAGGAATCTGCGATTCAAACATCGTCGAATCGTTCTTTGCAAGACTAAGAATCAGCTTGCCCGCTGCACTATCTATCCAACGCGCCAGCATACAACAGCAGATATTGCACGCTATACCAAATTACACAACTACAGCCAGCGTCTCCACTCAGGACTCGAATATAAGACCCGCACGAGGCCCACGCCGAGGTTCTGGAACCGACAGCTCACAGCATGGAGTAAGCAACTAAGCAGCTGTCCGAAAACGCCGGTCCCGCAGATCGACGGCTTCGCACACCGGGTCCCGCGCCCGGACGCCCAGCGATTACTCGCACCGTCCGCGCGACTGGCTCGTCGCGACGGTTCCCTGCCTAGACTGGCTGCGGATGGCACCTACCAGATCTGAGTCTATTGGCAACAACCGGACTCACGAACGTGCGCGGTCTGCCGGTGCATCGCGTGCACCATCTCACCGGATCACCGTTCAGAATACCGCTTGGAATCCCACTCCGCTGTGTTGACACCGTCGACACGGTCGGACGGCCGTGCAGTTACAGACGAGCAGGGACATCTTGTTCATGTGGCTCGCGATTCAGTGCCGCGATCCAGCGGGGGCTTGTGAAGCTGCTGGTGGGTTAGCGTGGTGGTTTGGGTGAGTGCGTCTGCCCATGGGGTTCTCTGGGTGATGAGGCGGCGGAGTTTGGTGATGGCTCGGGGTTGGTTGACGGCGAGCGCCGCGGTGATGTGGTTGCTGTGGCGGTAGAGCACGGTGAATTGTCCGGTGTCGGGATCTCCGATGAGGGTGGACGGTTGGTCGGTGTGTGGGTCGCCGATGATTTGGATGCGGTGGCTGTACCAGTCGGACCACACGTAGGGCACGGGTTCGTAGCGGGTGGGTGCCGCGGTGGTGATGGCGTTGCGGGCGGCGTGGGCGCCTTGTTCGGCGGCGGCGGTCCAGTGTTCGAGCCGGAGGGTGCCCTCGCGTCGCGGATGGGGGAATCGTGCCAGGTCTCCTGCGGCGTACACCCCCGGTGCCGAGGTGGCGAGGTACGGGTCGCAGGCCACGCCGTCGTCGAGGGCGACGCCGGAGTCGGTGAGCCAGCCGGTGGCGGGGACGGCGCCGATTCCGACGAGCACGGTGTCGGCGGGCAGGACGCTGCCGTCGGACAGGTGCACCTGCTCGATGTGGCCGGTGCCGGAGAAGCCGGTGACCTGGACACCGCATTTGAGGGTGGTGCCGGCCTGTGTGTGCAGCCGGGCCAGTGCTGTCCCGGCGGTTTGTCCGACCGCGTGGGCCAACGGGGTGTCCTGGGTTTCGACGATGGTCGCGTGGATGCCGTGTTGGGTTGCTGTGGCTGCGACTTCCGAGCCGATGAAGCCTGCGCCGATGATCACCAGGTTGGTTGTCCGCGCGAGTGCGGCGCGCAGCGCCCGGGCGTCGTCGAGGGTACGCAGGTAGTGCAGGCCGGCGAGGTGGGTAGTGGTTGGCCACCGGCGTGCCGTGGCGCCGGTGGCGATGATCAACCGGTCGTAGGGCAGGCGTTGCTGGTCGCGCAGCAGGAGTTCCCGGCTGTCGATGTCCAGTCCGGTTGCCGTGACTCCGAGGCGGAGGTCCACACCGAGGTTCTCGCGTAGCTCGTCTTCTGCCATCAGGACGGTGGGGGCAGGGGGGTGAGCCTGCTCGTCGGGTTCGTGTGCGGCGGGGTGGTCGCTGCTGTGGGTGAGGAACGTTTTCGACAGTGGGGGCCGGTCGTAGGGTAGGTGTTCCTCGGCGCCGATGAGGATGATGGTGCCGGTGTGCCCGGCGTGGCGTGCGGCGCGCGCGGCACGCACCCCGGCCAGCGAGGCACCGACGATCACGAGTCGGCCGGGCTCGGGGGCCGCGTGGGCACTCATGACGGCGGGGCGTCTTCAAGCCGGAGCGCGAGTGTCGGGCATTGCTGCACGGCCTGCTCGATGACCTCACGCCGATCGTTGGGGGGCGGGTCCTGGAGCAGGTGTGCCAGTCCGTCGTCGCCGACTTCGAAGATGTCCTCGGCGAGGCCTTCGCAGACGCCGTGCCCGGTGCAGCGGTCGGGGTCGATGTGGATCTTCATCTGCTCCCTCCTTGATGTGGTGGCAGAAAGGGGTGGGTCGGGGCTGGCAGTCGGTGTCGACGGTCAGTGCTCTGGGGTGAAGCGGCAGGGCATGGACTTCACGGCGTGCAGGAAGTTGCCGGGGACCAGTCGCTGATCGCCGGCTTCAATGTCGGGTAGGCGGTGCAGTAGTTCGTCGAACAGCGCACGGAGCTGGGTGCGGGCGAGTTGGTTGCCGAGGCAGTGGTGGATGCCGCCGCCGCCGAACCCGATGTGCGGGTTGGGGTCGCGGGAGAGGTCGAAGCGCCACGGGTCGGTGAACACCCGCTCGTCACGGTTGGCCGAGGAGTAGAACATGACGACCTTGTCGCCGGCGGTGATGTGCTGGCCGTGTAGTTCGAGGTCGCGGGCGGCGGTGCGGCGGAAGGTCATGATCGGGGTGGCCCAGCGGACGAACTCCTCGACCGCGCCGTCGATGCGGTTGGCGAAGTCGCTCATCAGCCAGGCCCGCTGGTCGGGGTGGTCGGTGAGGGCTTTGAGCGCGTGGCTGGTGGACTGGCGGGTGGTGTCGTTGCCGGCGATGGTCAGCAGGGCGAAGAAGGCGCTGATCTCGTCGTCGGTGAGGCGTTCCCCGTCGATTTCGGCCTGGACGAGAGCGGTGATCAGGTCGTCGCCGGGGTTGCGGCGCCGGTGATCGGCAAGGTCGGTGATCAGGCCGTGCATGTAGTGCAGCGCCTGGAACAGTCGGCCGAGGACCTGTTCACGTCCGTGCCCGACGAGTTCGGGGTCGTTCCAGCCGGTGCCGACGGCGGCTTCGTGGGCGGCTTTCTGACGTTCACCGTCGGGCACGCCCATGATGTCGTTGATGTTGTGCATCGGCAGCAGGGCCGCGCACTCGGCGACGAAGTCGGCCTCGCCTCCGCTGTCCGCCCCTACGGCGGCGAGGTGGTCCACGACCATGCGGGCGTTGGCGCGGATCCGGTCGTTGATGCGGCGCATCTGTTTCGGGGTGAATGCCGAGGCCACGAGCCGTCGCATCTTGGTGTGCCGGGGCGGATCCATCCCGATGATCGACTGGGCGGCCTCGACGAGTTCGGGGGGCAGGCTTTCCATCAGGATGCCAGGCCCGGACAGGAAGTCCTCGTGCCGCTTGGTGACCTCGACCAGATCGGCGTGCCGCACGATCGCCCAGAACCCGTAATCCTCCGGGTCATCCAGCAACTGCTCCTCGAACGGGCGATGCCAGGTGACCGGCCGGTCGGCGCGCAGCGCGGCGAAGTTCGCGTCCCGTTCGGCCATGGTCGCCGACCAGAACCCCCGTGAGGACAGGTCCACCTCGTCGTAGGGGCGGTCGGGATGTCCGCTGGCGTTCCGGGTACGGGGCAGCGTCATGGCGGCACTCTCCTCAGATCGGCGTTGACACCCTCAAGGTTAGACAGTACGCGTCACATTGTCCATGGATCAGACATAAGGTCGTGGCTGGTCTACTGGTTTGACGACCGTGGGCGGCTTGTCTGAAGATGGTGGGGTGGTGAATGCGGGATTGTCGGGGCGGGCGCGCCAGTTGATGCGGGCGGACGCCCTCGATGTGGCGGAGGCGATCGTGCTGGATCGCGGGTACCGCGGGGTGAACATGCAGGAGGTCGCGGACCGGGTGGGGGTGGCCCGGCAGACGCTTTACAGCGAATTCGGCAGTAAGCAAGGTCTCGCGTCGGCGTTGGTGCTGCGGCTGACGGGCCGGTTCCTGGACGGCATCGAGCGGGCGCTGGCGGCTCATCCGGAGATGCGGGCGGCGTGGTGGGCGGCCGCCCGCTACACCTTCGACGCCGCTGCCGACAACCCGCTGCTCAAGGCCGTCCTGGTCGGCGACGGCAGCGGTGAGCTGCTGCCGCTGTTGACCAGCGAGGCCGCGCCGGTGGTGCGGGAGGCGACCGACCGTCTGGTGACAGGTGTATGTCGGCGTTGGCCCGGTCTCGATCATGCCGAGGTCGGCGTCGCGGCCGAGGCCGCGACGCGGCTGGCGTTGAGCCACCTGGTGTTGCCGCTGCACCCTCCGGATGTCGTCGCCGAGCACATCGCGGAGTTGGTGGTGCGGTTTCTTGGTCACCAGGGGTGACCCGAGGGTGGAGACGGGTGGCGCGGTTCAGCGTCGGGTCAGGTGGACGGGCAATCCGTCGGTGGGGATGGGTAGTGAGGTGTTGTCCCAGCGCACCCGGTAGCCATCCGGCACGCTCCAGTGGTGGGTGCGCAGCATCTCGTGCAGGATCGCCTTGACTTCGAGGGTGCCGAAATGCATGCCGATGCATTTGTGCACGCCGCCGCCGAACGGGATCCACGCGAAGCGGTGGCTCTGGTCCTCACGGCGGTGCGCGGCGAACCGGTCGGGGTCGAAGGTGTCGGGGTCGGTCCAGCATTCCGGCACGAAGTGGTTGATCGCAGGGGCGACCGCGACCAGGGTGTCGGCGGGGAGGTAGTGGCCGAGGATCTCGGTGCCGGTCACGGTCTTGCGCATCACCAGCGGTACGGGCGCGAGCAGTCGGAGTGCTTCCTTGATGACCAGGTCGAGGGTGTCCAGGCGCTCCAGGGCGTCGATGTCGGGGAGGTCGTCGCCGAGGGCGAGGGATTCCTGGCGGGCGCGGTCCTGCCAGTGGGGGTGGGTGGCGAGGTAGTAGGCGGCCGCGGTGGTGGTGATGGTGGAGGTGTCGTGCGCGGCCATCATCAAGAAGATCATGTGGTTGATGACGTCGTCGTCGCTGAACTGCTCGCCTTCGGGGGTGGTGGCCTGGCACAGCGCGGAGAACAGGTCCTCACCGTTGCCGGCGCGGGCGGCGGGCAGATGCTGGGCGAAGTAGCGCTCCAGGACGCGGCGGCCGCGCAGCCCGGCGCGGTAGCGGGTGCCGGGCAGGGGGTAGCGCACCAGGGAGCTGGCGGCGCGCACGGTGGCCACGAACGCGTGGTTGATCCGCTCACTGTCGGCCCCGTCCCCGCGGCCGCCCATGAACACCCGGGTCGCGATGTCCAGGGTCAGGTCTTTGAGCAGCCAGTACAACCGAACCGGGTGGGTGGTGGACCAGGTGGGCACGGTGGCGCGCACACAAGGTCCGACCTGCTGGGTGTAGCCGGCGAGGCGGTCGCGGGTGAAGGCGTGCTGCATGATGCGGCGGTGCATCTTGTGCTCGTCGAAGTCGAGCAGCATCAGCCCGCGGTGGAAGAACTGGTCGATCAGGAAGGTCCACCCAGCTTGGGAGAAGGCCTTGTCCTTGTTGGTGAGCACCAGCTGGGTCGCTTCGGGTCCGGCGACGGTGGCGATGCGGGTGCCGAAGGCACCCATCCAGGTCACGGGGCCGTAGCGGTCGTAGCGTTCGCGGGCGAAGTCGGTGCCGAACCGGATGTAGTCGAGCACGTGCCCGACCAGCGGCGCTCCGTAGTCGCCGCGGATCGGCCGCAGGTCGCTGCCTGAGGGTGGGGCGGCGAGGTCGGTGGCGGGCCAGCGGCGGCTGAACCGGCGCAGGGCGTCATCGACCGGCTGGGGTGCCGGTGCCAGTAGCACCGAGGACAGGCGCTGCCGGGCTGCCCGGGTGGTGCGCTCGATCAGGTGCGTCATCTCGGCTCCTCTATCGGTGGGGTGTGAGACGGGGCGAAAGTGTCGATCACCGCGGTGGTGGCCGATGGGCCGGCGAACGAGGGCGGGTAGAGCAGGGTGTGCTCGTACAGGCCCGCCCAGCGAGCATCGAACTGGGCCCGCACCTGGTCAGGGGTGCCGGCCAGGGCGATCGTGTCGATCATCTGGTCGGTGACGGCGGCCACCATCGCCTCCAGGTCTCCGGCCTTGTGGGCGGTGCGGATGGCGGCGGCCTCGTCGGTGAACCCGTGCAGGGTCATGATCGCGTCGTAGGTTTTGACCGAGGCGTAGAACGCGATCTGGGCCGCGGCGAGCCGGCGGGGCCCGTGTCGGGTCCGGATCGACCGCGCAGATCACGTAGCCCGCGACCGGCACCGGCTCGGTGCGTCCCGCCCGGTGGGCGCCGGCCTGCAGCGCGGGACGCACGGTGTGGCGCAGGTATTCGGGGGTGCACAGCGGATGGCCCACGAGCCCATCGGCGACCGCGCCGGCGGCGCGGACCATGCGGGCGTTCACCCCGGCCAGATAGAGCGGGATCGCCCGGCGTGTCGGCGGCGGCACCGGGGCGGTGGGCACGACGTGTGCGCGGTAGAAGCGGCCCTCGTGGTGCACCGGGCCCTCGTCCAGCCGCCACAGCTGGCGCAGCAGCGGTATCAGCTCCTCCGTCCGGGGCGCGGGATGCTCACCTGACAGGCCGTGCCAGTCCTGCTGCATGCGCCGGGTTCCGGTGCCCAGCCCCAGGATCAGCCGCCCACCCGAGAGCGTGTCGAGGTCCCGGGCCTCGGCGGCCAGCACCAGCGGGGTCCGGCCGGAACCGTAGGCGATCCCGGTGCCCAGCGTGATGTTCTCGGTCGCCGCGGCCATGGCCGCCACAGCCACCACCGCCGACCGGTCGTAGAAATCGGCCGCCCACACCGAGGCGAAACCCGCCCGCTCCGCCGCGGCGGCCATCGACGCCACCTCGTGCACATCCCGCCCGGCGCACACCAGCGACACCCCCCCGCCGGACCGATGCCACCGTCGGTTCGCTCGTCATCGAAGGCTCCCTTCGCGCCACCTGGCTTGTCCTCCCCCACGGCGGGGACCCGTCACTCCGTCGCGTCCACGGGGCCGGGCCGGTCGCGCTGCACCGCGCGGGCCTCGTAACCGGCCCGGGCGGCCGGATCGGCACCCGCGAGGACCCGATCCGCGCGGGAGGCCCGCAACAGAACGTCGCCGACCGCGCGCGGCACCACGGCCAGCAGCCGGTTCATCGCCCCCAGCGACCGAGGCACATACACCGCGAACCGCGGGCGGGCCACCGCGCCCACGATCGCCTCAGCCACCTGCTGCGGCGTCACCGGCCGCACCAGCGGCGACTCGCCGAGCCCCGAGGCCAGCTCGGTCCGCACCACCGTGGGCATCACACACGACACCGACACACCCGTGCCGCGCAGCTCAGCCCGCAGCGCCTCGGACAATCCCACGACGCCGTGCTTGGTGGCGCAATAGGTGGCCGCCTCGGCGAACCCGACCTTGCCCGCCTCCGAGGCCACGTTGACGATGTGGCCCCGCCCACGCGGACGCATCCGGCGTACTGCCTGCCGGCTGCCGTGGATCACGGCGTGCAGGTTGATCTCCACCTGTCGCGCCGTGACCGCCTCCGGCTCGTCGGCCAGCCGCCCCAGCGGCATGATCCCCGCGTTGTTGATCAGCACGTCGAGCGGCCCGAACGCCTCCTCGACCTGATCGAGGAAACCGGTGAACGAGTCCCGGTCGGTCACGTCCACCCGCCACACTCGCACCGCGTGCGCCTGACCCGCCTGCCCCTGTGCCGGCGAGGTGTCCAGGTCACCGATCGCCACCCTGGCCCCAGCCCGGGCCAGCGCGTCCGCGGTCGCCGCCCCGATTCCGCGCGCTCCGCCGGTGATGGCAACCACCACACCGGCCAGCGGCCGCGCGACCGGAACCCGGCGTTGCCAAAACCTGCCTACCCGCTCAGCCATGGACATCGCCTCCGCCGCTGATCGATCCATCTTCTGACAGAAACCACTGTCAGAATGCTTCTGACAGGAGACCATGTCAAGATGGGGTCATGACGACGCCTAAGCGGAGCTATCGCGGGGTCAGCGCCGAGCAGCGCCGCGACCTGCGGCGCGAGCAGTTGCTGGAGGCTGGCCTGGATCTGCTGGGCACTCAAGGGTGGCGGCAGACCACGATGACCGCGGTCTGCGCGCGTGCCGGGCTCACCGAGCGCTACTTCTACGAGAACTTCGCCCACCGCGACGAGCTGCTGCTGGCCGTCCTCGACCGGATCGCGGCGCGGATCCGGGACGTGGCGTTGCGGGCACTGGCCGGCCCGGACGGCGACCCACGCGCGAAGGCGGAGGCGGCGATCGGCGCGTTCGTCGACCTGCTCACCGACGACCCCCGGGTCGGGCGCGCGGCCATACTGGAATCCGCCGCCGCTGAACCGCTGCGCGCCCGGCGGCACGAACTGCTCGTCGGCTTCGGTCAGCTGATCGCCACCCAGGCGCGCGCCCTCTACGGCGACAACGCGCTGCCCCCGCCCCGCGACCGCATCAACGGCCTCATGCTCACCGGCGGGCTCGCCGAACTGCTCATGGCCTGGCTCAACGGGGAGATGCAGATCGACCGCCAGGACATCATCGACACCGTCGCCACGCATTTCGCCGCCACCGCACGGCGGCACTGAGTCACGGGAGGTCGTGTGACGGTGCCCACCGGAGACTTTCAGAACTCATGGTCTTACAACGAGACTAGCAGTCTCGCTGTGTTCGATAACGGAAGGACAACATCACGATGGCTGATTCGGGGGTCGCTTCGCTGCCGCCGCACCATCCGCAGTGTCTGGGCTGCGGGCCGGACAACCCGGCCGGGCTACATCTGTCCGTCTACCGCGACGGTGACGAGGTCTTCACCGACCTCGCCTTCGACGCGCGCCATCGGGGCGCTCCTGGGCTGGCGCACGGCGGCGCGATCTCCGCCGCCTGCGACGACCTGTTCGGGTTCGTGCTCTACGTCGTCGAGGAGATCGCCGTCACCCGCACGTTGACCGTCGAGTACCGCGCTCCCGTGCCGTTGGGACAGCGGCATCGCATCACCGCGCGCCTGCACCACCGGGACGGCCGGCGGCTACACCTGGAAGCCACGGGCGTCGGCGAGGACGGTGTCACGCGGTTCACCGCCCAGGCGCTGTTCATCGTCGTCGACATCGACCATTTCAGCGATCACGGCACCGAACTCGACGTCCACGCCATGTTCACCCAGCATCCCCTGCGTACCCGCGAGGGTGGCTGAGGCCGTCCACCACGGCACCACCGGCGACCTGCTCACAACACGATGAACGCGGTGCCGGTGGCTGGGGTACCGCGACACGATGAAGGAGATGCTCCGTGCCCGCACACCGCAGCCCGTGGATGACCGACGACCTCGACGCGTTCCGCGACCTCGCGCGCCAATTCTGCGAGAAAGAACTGTCGCCGAACCAGCAGCGGTGGGCGGCGCAGAAAAGCGTGGATCGCGGCCTCTGGAACAAGGCCGGGGAGGTGGGGCTGCTGTGCCTGTCGATCCCGCAGGAATACGGCGGGGGCGGTGGCAGCTTCGCCCATGAAGCCGTCCTGCTCGAAGAACAGGCCGCCAGCGGCGACAGCTGCTGGGGTGTGGGCCTGCACAACGCCATCGTGGCGCACTACCTGCTCGCCTACGGCACCGAGGGGCAGAAACGGGACTGGCTGCCCAAACTCGCCCGCGGCGACTGGGTCGGCGCCATCGCCATGACCGAACCCGGCACCGGCTCGGACCTGCAAAACGTCACCACGAAAGCCATCCGCGACGGCGACTCCTACCTCGTCAACGGCGCCAAGACCTTCATCACCAACGGCGGCCAGGCCGACCTGATCCTCGTCGTGGCCAAGACCGATCCAGCACGGGGTGCCGAGGGCATCTCGCTGATCGTGGTGGAAGCCGAACGCGACGGGTTCCGACGCGGTCGGGTCCTGGACAAGGTCGGCCTGAAAGGACAGGACACCGCCGAACTGTTCTTCGACGACGTCCGCGTCCCGACCGGTCACCTCCTCGGTGAGGTCGAGGGCCACGGTTTCCTCCAGCTGATGCAGCAGCTCCCGCAGGAGCGGCTGCTCATCGGCATCGCCTCCGTCGCGGCCATGGAACTCGCCCTACGCGACACACTCGACTACACCCGCAGCCGCACGGCGTTCGGCCGGGACATCTTCTCCTTCCAGAACACCAAGTTCACCCTCGCCGAAGCGGCGACCGAAACGCGGGTGGCCCGCGTGTTCCTCGACGACTGCATCAGCAAACACCTCGACGGCACGCTCGACGTCCCGACCGCGGCCATGCTCAAATGGTGGTCCAGCGACCGCGCCATGCGAGTCATCGACGACTGCGTCCAGCTCCACGGCGGCTACGGCTACATGAGCGAGTACCGCATCGCCCGTGCATGGACCGACCAGCGGGTGCAGAAGATCTACGGCGGCACCAACGAGATCATGAAAGAGATCATCGCCCGTACGCTATGACCTCGGCATGCGCGGGACTCCACGGCGGGCACGGCTCGATCGGCCGCGCGGGGCCGGCGGAACTCACGTCCGGCGGGTGTTGGCGGCCAGGAAGTCGTCGACAACGCGGGCGCAGAAGGTCTCGTCGTTGGGAAGGCCGGTGACCAGGCGGTTGAACACGACCGGCCCGACAAGCTGAGCCAGCGCCGCGGTGGTGTCGATGTCGGCGCCCAGTACCTTGCGGGCGTCGTCACCGGTGAGAATAGTGTCGAAGGGCCGCCGGTAGAGTTCGACGATGCGGCGCCGCAACGTGCGCATCCACGGCCGGGCGGTATCCGGCTGGTCGATGCCGGGCAGGTCGTCCGGTTGTGCCGGCAAGGTGCTCATCCCCACCCAGGACAGCACAGTGAGCTGCAGCGGGGCGTGGTCGATGAGCTGGGCCTGGTTGACGAGCAGGGTGAGCAGCCGACGCCGCAGCGTGCCCCGGGCGGGAGCCGGCGGCACGGGCGGCAACAGTTTCTCGAAGGCCGCGGCCACCAACTCGGTGCCAGTGCCGAAATGGCGGTAGAGCGTGGCGCGGGCGACACCGGCGGTGCGGGTGACCGCGTCGATGGTGACCGCGTCGACGCCGCCCTCGGCGAGCAGCCGGGTGGCCGCGTCGATCAGCAGTGCCCGCGACTGCGCCGGTCGCGGGTCCTCACGTGGCGTGCGTGGTGAGCGGGTGGTGGGTGTGGGCATTGGTCTCCCTACTGGCCGACATCCTAGTAGCGCAGCGTTTCACCAGGACGGCGAGTGTGCTCGAGCAGGTGTTGTGAACTGTCAGTCTAGGTCCGATACTGGGAGTCTCATAACCGTGTAGGAGTCGTGGGTGATGCGCGTGCCGGAACCAACCGCCAGGTCGCGGCCGTGGCGCCAGATGTGGACACTGACGGTGTCGTGTCTGGCAGTGGCGCTGGTGATGGCGGCGGTGGCGTCGCTGACCACGGCTCTGCCCGGCCTCGCCGGGGACACCGGGGCCAGCCAGACGCAGCTGACGTGGATCGTGGACGCCTACACCCTGGTGCTGGCCTGTGCGCTGCTGCCGGCGGGCGCGGTCGGCGACCGCTACGGTCGGCGAGGCGTGCTGGTGATCGGGCTCGTGGTGTTCGCGGTCGGGTCGGCCCTGCCGACGGTCGTCACCTCGCCAGGCTGGGTGATCGCCTGCCGCGCCGTCAGTGGACTGGGGGCGGCCCTGGTGATGCCCGCGACGTTGTCCATCCTGACCGCGGAATTCCCGCCGCGACAGGCCTCGCGCGCGGTGGGGGTGTGGGCGGGCTTCGCCGGTGCGGGCGCGGTGCTGGGCATCCTCGGCGCCGGGATGTTGTTGCAGACCTGGTCATGGCGGGCGGTGTTCGCCGCCACGGCGATCCTGGCCCTGCTGTTGCTGGCAGGGGCCTTCGCCGTGCCACCCTCTCGGGAACCGGACACCCAGCCGCTGGACGTCCCCGGCGCGGCGCTGAGCGCGACGGCGATCGGCCTCGTGGTGTTCGGCATGATCGAAGCACCCGACCGAGGCTGGGACAGCGTCCTGGTCATCGGCGCGCTCAGCGGCGCCGTCCTCGCCGCGGCCGGATTCATCCTCGTCGAGCGTCGCCACCGTGCGCCGCTGCTGGATGTGCGACTGTTCACCGAACGCGCGTTCGGCACCGGCGCCGGGTCGCTGGTCGTGCAGTTCCTGGCCGCGTTCGGGCTGTTCTTCGTAGTGATGCAGCACCTGCAACTCGTCTGGAACTACTCGCCGCTGGACGCCGGTCTGGCACTGACCCCCATGGCCGTCCCGCTGGTCGTGGTGGCGGTGCTCGCGCCGTGGCTGACCGAGCGGCTCGGGCTGAGGCTGATGACCTGTACCGGGTTGGGGCTGGTCGCCGTCGCCCTGGCCGGAGTGGCCGGCCTCGGAGTCGAGGAGAACTACCCACGTCTGGCGGTGTTCATCATCATGTTCGGGCTCGGCCTGGGAATAAGCGCCACCCCGGCCACCGCCGCCATCGTGCACGGGGTCCCCCGCGCGAAACAAGGTGTCGCCTCCGCGGTCAACGACGCCACCCGCGAAATCGGCGCGGCACTCGGGATCGCGCTGGCCGGCAGCCTGCTCGCCAGCGGCTACCGCACCGGCATCATGCTCGACGCTGCCACCCTGCCCGAGCCGGACAGGACCCTGGCCACCGACTCCTTGACCGCGGCACTGCACGTCGCCACCACCCAGGCAGACCCCGCTCTGGCGGCCGCGGCCCGCCGGGCGTTCACCGAGGGCATGCACGACTCGCTGCTCACCCTGGCCGCCGTCACCGCCACGGCCACGATCGTGCTCGCCCTGCGAGCTCCCGGGCGCCCGCGCGCGAAACCCGCGCACGCTCCCTCGACACCAACGGCCGAAACCCCCGGACCCAGCGCCCTCGATCAGTCAAGGAGCACGTCGTGACCGACCAGCAACTCATCGGCAACTACCCGCACCAAGTGGCCGGACACTGCGGCTCCGGAGCGCTGCGTGATCTGATGCAGTGGGCCGGACTGTCCTACGACTCCACGCCACTCAGCGAAGGCACGATCTTCGGCCTCGGCGGAGAGCTCGGATTCAGCTATCTGCGCCACTCCGCCATGTCCCCACCGATCTACCTCGTCGGCCGCGGCCCCGACCTCACCGGCCACTTCACCCGTCGACTCGGGATCACCGCCACCCAGCACGCCACCGACGACCCCGACGAGGGCTGGGCCTGGGTCCGCGACGAACTCGACCAGGGCCATCCCGTCCTCTGCTGGGCCGACATCGCCGAACTCCCCTACCTGCGCGTCCGGCTGAGCATGAGCCGCCACGACATCGTCATCATCGGCTACAACGACCACACCCGCACCGCCACCGTCATCGACAACGACCGTGCCGACCCGCAACCCGTCCCCTATGACGCGCTCGCCCGCGCCCGCAGCTCTACCGGATTCCCCGCACCCACCCGACACACCACCTACCGGCTGCGCTACCCCACCCAACTCCCGCCTCTGTCCAGCACCGCCGCCGACGCCTGCGACGCCGCCGCCTCCGCACTGCGACACCCCGAACCCATGCTGACCGGCGATCTCGACACCACACCCGAACTCGTGCACGGCTACGGCCTCAACGGC
Source organism: Amycolatopsis roodepoortensis (assembly GCF_024628825.1). NCBI lineage: Bacteria > Bacillati > Actinomycetota > Actinomycetes > Pseudonocardiales > Pseudonocardiaceae > Amycolatopsis > Amycolatopsis roodepoortensis. Next base: position 5,866,221 of record NZ_CP102415.1, on the reverse strand, counting down.
GTCACCACCTTCGTCGACGACCTCCACCAGTGGTCCGACCTCTTCCCACCCGACCAGCTCGACACCGTGCTGCGCGCCCTAGCCGCCTTCATCGACAAAGCCGGCACCGGCGGCGGCCTCTTCCGTCGCCTGCAAGCCGACTACCTGCACTACCTCGCCCGCCACACCCACCTGCCCACCGCACAACAGGCAGCCGACACCTACTCTCAACTCGCACAAGTCTGGAGCGACCTCGCCACCACCGCCACCACCGATATCGACATCACCACCCGAATCGCTGCCCTCACCGACACAGCCCAACAGCTCCCCGCCCTCGAACAACGCGGCGCCGACGACCTCCATATCCTCGCCCGCGACCTCACGACCTGACACTCGCTTTGGTCGCGCACGCCAATCCAGCCCCCGGCACTCTTGTCGCGGGTCGGGACTGTGGGGCGGGTCTATCCCGTGATCGGTGTTTCCGGCCCCAGCCCGGTCGACCGAGCCCGTATCGGGTCGAAACACCACGTGATCACCGACGGCACCGGCATCCCCTTGGCGGCCACCCTGACCGGCGGGACCCGGCACGACGTCACCCAGCTGATGCCGCTGATCCACGCGATTCCGCCGGTCCGGGGCCGCCGTGGGCGACCCCGCCGCCGACCACAACGGCTCTACGCCGACCGCGCCTACGACCACGACAAGTACCGCAAACTGGTCCGCGCCGCCGAAATCACGCCTCTCATCGCCCGCCGAGGCCAGGAACACGGCTCCGGCCTCGGCGTTCACCGCTGGGTCGTCGAAGGCGCCTTCGCCTTACTGCACTGGTTCCGGCGTCTACGCATCCGCTGGGAAATCCGCGACGACATCCACGAAGCCTTCCTCACCCTCGGCTGCGCCATCATCTGCTGGCGCAGACTCAAAGCCTACTCAATCTGTTAGGACCCCTAAGTCCTCCTAGCCTCCCCGTCAGGCGGCCGGCGGTAGCTTCCTGTTCTTTCGGCGCGGGATGATCGAGGCGGCCGCTTCGGCGGTTTCGCGGGCGAGCTCGGGCAGGACGTGGGTGTAGGTGTCGGCGGTGATGGCGATGCTGGAGTGTCCGAGAAGTTCCTGGACCTGTTTGAGGTCGGCTCCGGCGGCGATCATGAGGGTAGCGGCACCGTGGCGGAGGTCGTGCAGGCGTACGGGCGGGAGGCCTGCGGCTTCGGCGATGGCATGGAAGGCGTCGCTGAGGTGTGAGGGTTGCAAGGGTTTGCCGTCGGGTTCGGTGCAGACTAGGCCGTTCTCGATCCACGCGTCGCCCGCTGCCACACGCTGGCCCTCCTGTCGCTGCTTGTGTGTGGCGAGGACGTCGGTGGTGTCGTTATCGAGGGCGATGACCCGGCCGCTGGCTTCGCTCTTGGGTTCGCCGAATTCGGCCCGCCAGCCGATTTGGACCAGCGCCGCGGTGATGGTGATGCTGTTGCGCGCGAGGTCGACGTCCCACCAGGACAGACCGCAGGCTTCACCGCGCCGTAGTCCTCGGTAGGCGATGAGGTGCAGCAGTACGTAGTAGGGGTGGTCGACGGCGTGGTCGAGGAACCGCCCGGTCTGCTCGGGTGTCCACACCATGACCCGGGAAGGCTTCTGCCCGGTGCGTTGCCACCGTTCGACGCGTTCTGGGGTCCAGAGCAACGCTTTCGGCCGCCGCCCGGATGGCAGTTCGACGTAGGAGGCGGGGTTGAAGGTGATGGGCAGTCGTGGGTCGCGGATGGCGGCGTTGAGTGCGGTGCGGAGGGTGGCGCGGTAGCGCTGCATAGTGGCGTCGCTCAATGTCCGCATGCCGTGCACGCTCTTGCGGATGTCGGGATCGTCGCTGGCTTTCGCGGCAAGAATGGTGTCGTTGCGTTCGGCCATCGCGTCGAACATGCGTGAGATGTGCACGACGGTGAGTTCGTCGAGCCGGTAGTGGCCCAGGTACGGGATGAGCCAGAGTCGGATGTGGCTGCTGTAGGAGAGCTGGGTGGTACTGCGGAGTTTCTTCTTCCGCCCGGCGAACCACGTGGTCAGCCACTCACCGACGGTGGGAACCTGGCTGGCATCGACGATCCCGGCGTCGAGCTGCGCGCCGATGGTTCCCGATGACGGGAGTGGCTCCCCGGTTTTGAGGTGCTTGTCGATGAGGTCGCCGATCGCGACGATGGCGGCGGCGCCATAGGATTCGGCGACGTCAATCAAGGCCGCCATATTGTCCAGTTCAGCCTGGGCGTCGGTCTGTGACTCGTGCCCGCCACGCCTGCGGGTACGGCGGGTGCCGTCGGCGCGGGCGGGTAGTTCGGCTTGGTAGTACCAGGAGCCGTGGTCGGAGCTCCAGGCTCCGTTGCGGCGTTTGAGTTTCCGGCACGCCGACCCGAGTGGTTTACCGGTGTCTGGGTGCTTGCAGGTGCAGCGTTTGTAGGTGCTGCCCGAGAAGTTCTGTGCCATCGGATTCGTTCCTGCCGTAATCAGTTGATGCGTGTTTCGGACAGCGCCTATCGACGCTCCTGTGAGGACAGAGAGGAACCATCAGCCACGAGGCTCTTCGTCCAGTTCGAGGAATTCCGCCAGCCGGGCGACCACGACCCGGTAGTTACGGCCGACTCGTTTCAGCGGAACAGGAAACGTTCCCTCGCGGGCGAGTCGGTAGGCCGTTGTGCGGCCGACACCGAGTACCCGGGCGGCTGTCATCAAGTCGGTGGTGACGCCGAGGCTCCATAATTGGGAGGAAACGGCGGTGGTCGCGGTGTGAGTTTCGGGTGCGTCACCAGCGTGGTGGCCACAGTCGCGCAGGGCGGACTCCTTAGTTCCCGCGTGGCCCTCGGAAGTCACGTGGCCAACGACGACTTGTCCTGAGGTTGCCGACAGGTCGGGCGGCCGGTGCGCTGACGACGTTGTGTGAGTCGCCGATGCCGTGGTATTCGGGCGCAATGTCGTCATGGCGTGTTCCGCTCTACGCGGGATGTGGAACCGGGATTTGTTGGCACTAGGCGACGCGGGAGGCACCGAACGCTGGTGGCCGGGTCTTGAGCGGCCCAGAACAATGCGGGGGTGATCAGGGCGCGGTGCGCGGGCTGGTCGGAGAGCACCCAGTGCTCGGCGGGGCGGAAGGCGCCGTGTTCGTCGCGGGTACCGGTGGCTTGGTAGCCGGTGTACTTGATGTCGGTCAGGATCGCGGCTACTGCGTCGGGCGGCCAGGAGGAGTGAGTTCCGGGCGGCGGGTAGCGGTCGTGGTCAGTGTCGAGCCGCGCGGTGATGTCCTCCACGGACAAGCCGGTGATCGCGCGCCAGTAGAAGACGTCTTGCACCACTAGAGCGCGGCGTGGGTCTGGTGTCAGGCGAGTGCGAGGTGTTCCGCGGCGGCTTCGTGCTCCGCTCACGGTCATCGTGGTGTAGCCGTACGGCGGGTGGTGAACGTTCCAGCCCGCGCGGATCAGGACGGCGATCGCCTCGGCCGAACGTCGTGTCAACGGCTGCTGCGCGGGCTGGACGCCGGAAGGCGTGTGGCTGGTGAGTGAGCGGTTTGGTGGCCGCCGGAGGCAGTGGCGGGCGGTTCGGGCCCAGCGGCGCAGATGGGCCGCTGGGTGGCGTGTCCAGCTGTGTACGGGCATGACGAAGAAACCCTTCAAGAAGTCGAGGTGTGGAAGCGGGTGGAGCGTGGCGCTCCGGGGCGGGCTCGGTGGTGTCCTCGCCCCGGAGCGCCACGGGTTCAGCGCCGTTTGCGGGGATTGCTGCGGCGGGTGTGCGCGGCGGGTATGGCCTGGGCGGTGCCCGCCGGATGCGTCAAACCACTGTCCGCCCGGGGCGGGCGACTCGCTCGGGAGCCGCCTGTCCTGCGGCGGCGGGCTGGCCGGCGGCTGGCAGGGTGAAGGTGCAGGTGAGTGAGGTCGTCCAGCAGGTGACGTAATGCGCGCGCGGCTTGCTGGGGCATGACTCCGTTGCCCAGTGCGCGAAGTCGCGCTGTGCGGGGCAGCTCGAGGTGCTCGGCGGTGACCCAGCCTGGGGGCAGGCCCATGAGCCACTCGACGAACGGTGGCGCGAGCACGGGGCGCCCGTGCCGGCCGGGCTGGGTCGGGTACGGCGCTGCGCGGCCGGTGATGAGTTCCCATCGGTGCACGGCGGCGGCGTACTCGCCCCAGTCCACCGGCCTGGGTTCACCGCGTGCTGTGCGGCGGGCGCGCGGTGCGCGGGCGGTCGTCATGGTCCTTCACCTTCTTCCGCGCTCGGGACTTCGGTGCGGGTGTGGTGACGGCGATGACGACCGAGGGCAGCATCAGGTCGCCCTTCGAGCCGCGCTGCGCGGGACAGCCTTTGGTGCCGTCGGTCGCGCGCGGGGTCGGCAGAAGTCGTGGAGTGTCCATGAGGGTTGGGCCTCCTTGTGCTGGAGATTCGGTGGGCGGACCGTGGTGCGCGGTCAGGTGTCGGCGGCAGTGCACCAGGCACCAGCGGAGAGGCAGCTATCGATCTCTCCGCTGTGGGCCGCGGCGCACCACGGTCCGTCCGTCGGTGGCGTCGGTGTGCTCAGGGCGCGGGCGCGGTCGGGCAGTGACGGTCCGCCGTCGTGTGTGTCGTGGGTGCAGTTCTTCGCGTCCGAGGCGGTCGGGGTCGGTAGCAGCCGCACCGAGTCGGTCAGCGTCACGCATCCGGCGGGGATCGGGCGGCCCGGCTTCTGCACCGTCTGGATCGCCGCCGACCGCGAGTCCGCCGCCGTCGGAGTCGGCAGTACGTGCGCCGCCTTGGCGACCGAGTCGACCGCGTCGTTGAGGTTGACCTGATGTCCGCCCGCCCGTCGCCGTGCTGGGTCGACGGGGCCGCGGGGTTCGCCGTCGCGGGCCTGCGGGGTCGGCATCATCCGCATCCCGTCCCGGGGCGGGGACGGCACACAGGAACACGCGTTCGCGGCGGTGGGCGGCGCCGATGTCGGCGGCTCGTACGCAACGCCAGACCGCGTCATACCCCGCTTCGGCCAGCCCTGCGAGTACACGGTCGAGGCCGCCGTTTTTCCAGCGGAGGGCGGCGACGTTCTCCACGACGACGAGGCGGGGTCGTAGTAGGCGAATGGCGTCCAGGATGTTGCTCCACAGTCCACTGCGAGCGCCTTTCTCGATGCCCGCGCGCCGACCGGCGGCGGAAATGTCCTGACAGGGGAAGCCCGCCGTGAGCACCTCGACCGGTGCGACGGAGGTGAAGTCGACCGCGCGCAGGTCGCCCAGGTTCGGCACGCCGGGCAGGCGCGCGGCGAGGATCGCGGCCGCGTGCGGGTCGACCTCCGAGTACCAGGCGATGCGGCCGCCGAGCACGGCGGCGACGCCGAGGTCGAGACCGGCCACTCCGGTGCACAGCGACCCGATCACCGGGCCGTCGGTCGCGACGAACCGCAGCGGATCCACAGCGTCGGTGTGGCGCTCAGGCATGGTGTGCCTCCCGCGCGACGGGTCGCCGGTCCGAGTCGTTGCCCGGCGGCGGGCAGCGGTGTCGGGTGGCGGCGCGCCGGGCTGTGGCGGGATGCCGGAAGTGCGCGTCCCAGCCGCAGTCCCGGCAGTGCACCCGCGTGCTCACGACGCCCCCCGCCCACGACTCGCGCCCCCGTCGCCCGACAAGGCCGACGTGCCGCTGGGTGCGAGGGGCTTGGCCAGGACGATGACGTCCTCGTGCGCGATCAGATGCAAGGGCAGGCCCTGCTCGCGCTGTTTGCGGATGAAGTCGCGCTGGAAGAAGCTCCCGCGGGCGACCAGTTCGCGGTCGGCGAGGCGGGCCAGCAGGGCGACGCAGCGTTCGACCGGTACCAGCCCGGCGGCCTGGCCGCAGGCGATGATCTGCGAGGGCAGGTCAATGAGCTCCGAATGCTCGCGCCACGGGCGGACGGTGATCGCGATGTGCCCGCCGGGGCGCAGCACGGCCGCGCAGCCGGTGAGGATGCGGGTGAAGCCGGCCAGCAGCCGGTGGTGGCCGACGTTGGCGAGGTTCCCGCGATCCAGCGCGGAGCCGTAGCGGTGGTGGTACTTGTGCACTTTCCCGTCATGTGAGTCGGTGGTGGCGGTGACGACCTGCCCATGCGTGGACGGCCCATACGGCGGAGAGGTGATCACGAGCGCGACCTGGCCGCGGTATTTCGCGGGTAGCAGGGACGGCAGCTGCCGGGCGTCGCCGTGCACGATCTCGCCGTCGTGCTCGTGGCCGCGTTCCCGGGCCAGGTCGAGGTTCGCTTGGGCGACGCTGACCCAGTGCGGTTCGTACTCGACACCGACCGTGCGGCGCCCGGCGTCGATCGCCTCCACGAGGGTGGTTCCGGATCCGGCCATCGGGTCGAACACCAGCTCCCCGGGGCGGGTGTAGGCGCGGATGGCGTGCGCGGCCACGGCCGGGAGCATCTTTGCCGGGTGCGCGGTCGACTCGGGCACGTAGCGGCCTTTGCGCTGGGAGGCTGGGGAGGTCTGCGCGGTCGTCCACACCGACAACGGCAGCTCGCCGGCATCGAACGCACCGGTCGGGTTGGCCGGGTCGTGTCCGGTCGTGATGTCCGTCCGTGCCGCGCTGGTGTCGCTAGCGTTGTCGAGGGTGTCGATGAGCGCGCGGGAGATCGGCACGGTCGGGTCGGCGCTGCTGTGGGTGGTCGAGCTGGTCGCGTCGGCGGCGATCGATGCTGCGGAGTGCTGGTGGGACATGAGGGCGCTGCCTTTCGCTGGTGCGGGAGTGGCCGGGGACGGCCAGGCCGGGTGCGGCAGGTGCGGGGTCACTGGTCACCTCCAGTGCCGGGCGCGGCGGTCACCGGACCGGTCCCGCTGGGCGGTGTGCCGGGGTCGGCCGGTTGCGCGAACGCGAGGACATCGCCATGCGCGCGCAGGTGCGGTGCGGGCAGTCCGCGGACCGCCGCGCGATGCCGGGCGCGGTCGTACTCGGTGGCCACCGCCGCGCTCGGCGCGAGATTGAGACGTCCCCTCTCCACGAGAGCGTGCAACGTGACGATGTGCTGCAGGTAGAGCAGATCGGCGTGCTGCGCAGCGGCGACGATCGCGCCGGTCGGGTCGACCAGCCGACCCCGCGTCCAGTCACCGTGCGTGTACACCGCGAGGATGCCGCCATGGCGCAGACGGTTCGCCGCCAGTAGCGCGAGCCGGTCCAGCGACACCGACTCGGCGGAGTGGTCGGGCAGGGACACGATCACGAGATCCGCCCGCGCGCCGTGCTCGGACTCCGGTCCTTCCGCGCTGCCGGGGACACCGGTGCGCGCCAGGGCCGACGGTGTTCCGGCCAGCGCCGCGGACGGGTCGGTCGCCTCGGTGACGAGGTCAGCCCAGAACGGGCGCGACGACACGGCGGAGCCGCCGTCGCCTGTGTGGAAGGTGAGTGTGTCGGCGGTGCGGCCGAGCGCGCACACCGCCTCCCGCGCCGCCACCAACGACGCCTCGCCGGTCGTCGCCGAGCCGTCCGCACCGGAGGTCAACGCTGCGGCCGGAGCGGGGTCGAGGTCTACCAGGACGACGTGCGCACCGGGGTCGGTGAACGCCGCCGTGACGGACTCCACGATCGGTACCGGCCACACCGCGTGCGCGTCGATCGAGTCCGGCCCGCACGTCCACACCGTCGCCGGAGTCGGCGCGGTCGACGACGGCGCCGGGCGCCGGCGCGACGAGGTCCGTGTGCCCTCTGGACGCGAGGTGCTGTCGGTCCCACCGGCACCTGCCGTGGTGCTGTGAACGTGGGCTCCGGGGTAGGGAGCGCGGTCGCCACCGCGCCGGGTGCGCGGCGGGCGAGTTGAGTCTGTGCGGCGACCGGGGCGGCCATCCGGCGACTGCGGACGAGGGGACATCAGGACCTCCGAACACGAGTTGCCACCACGTATGCGGGCGTGTGGCGCTGTCACCCCCTAACTCCGCGAAAAACGTCGATTTTGGACATGTGGTATCGGAAATTTTCAGATTAATTTGCTAAACCGGCTCGCGGCGCACCGAATGCGTCAACGCTTTCAGAATCTGATTGCACACTGAGGGTTCATTGCACCGCCCGACCGCGCGCCTGTCGAGCCGGAAGCTTGAGGCGCCGCCGCACGAAGCCTGAACCGAACAGCTCGCATGTGCAGCTCTAAGCCCTTTGTTCTCCGTCGAAGACGGCGCCTCGCGATGGGATTCTCGCGCCAGGCAGCACGCTGACCTTTGCTCACGACTCCGAGCATTGAGGCGCTTTTGAGGCGCCCGCGAAGCGGTCTTGAGGCGGCTTGGAGGCGGTTTTGAGGCGCCGATTATGGCTTTCTTCGAGGCGTCCTTATTTTGCCTTTTAGGGAGTGTGGCCGACATGGACTCATCGTTATCGAACGTCGAGCCCGAACCGGGCTCTTTCTCTGCCCGCCGGGGCCGTGGCACAGGCATAGAGGGCGGGGTGTTCGATGTCGCGGCGGTCAGCTTTGAGTGGCTGGTGACCGGCCCGCGTCCGGTGTGTGTGAACGGCGCCGAGATCGCGGGGCTGCCCGCTCGGCCGGTGCCGCTGGATGAGCTGGGTGCGGTGCTGGTGGCCGAGGAGTGCACGCAGGCCGTGCGGGACGCGGCGTGGACCTATCTGGTCACCCGCGCGCGAACCGAGCGCGGCACGTGGACCGTCGCGTGCGTCGGGCTGGCGCTGCCCGTACTGCTGTCCGTCGCGACGGCCTTGACCAAAGGGTTCCGCGGCGACAAGCACGACATCCACGCCGACATCTTGACCGGGTTCCTGCAGTGGCTGAACGAGGTCGATCTGGACCGGCCGGCGATCCTCGCGCGTCTGCGGTGGGCGGCTTTCCGCCACGGCTATCTCGCGTTGCGCGAGGCTCTCGACGCCCCGCTGCTGACCGAGGAATTGGACGAGCTCTCGGCAAGATCCGCTCGTTTCCGCTCGGCACCGCCTCAGCGACTGGGCGGACATCCCGAGGACTTGCTGATGGCCGCCGTCCGCGACGGTGTCATCACCCTCGAGGAGGCCGCCCTGATCTGGGACACCCGCTTCGGCGAGGTGCCGATCGAGGACGCCGGAGGGCCTCTCGGCCGTGACGGGTGGGCGATCCGGAAGGTACGCAGCCGCGCTGAACAGCGCCTGGTTTCCGACCTGACCAGACACGAGGAAAACCCTGCTGGATCGGTGCCCCGCGTCCGCCAGGCACCGCTATTGATCCCTGCCTGGCTCCGCTGTCTTCCACGTCTTGCCGAGGCTCCCGTGCCGCGAACGAGTCCGCGATCGGACCTCGCTGCGCGCGGAACCCAGCTGCCCGCGGACCCCCGTTTCCGCACCAGCCGTATCGGCTCCGCTGCGCTCGCGCAGACCAGCCGGGAGGTGAACTCATGCGACTGACACCACGGCCGCCCGTTCTGTCCAGCCCGCCTCACGGTTCGCCGCATCGCATCCCGCCGCCGCGGAACCCAGACCACCGCCGTGTGCCCCGGCGAGGCACGTCCTCGGACGATGCCCGCCCCCGACCGGCCATGCCACTGTGCCCGTTCTGCCACTACGCGGCCCCGGCTTCGTCACTGTGTGACCCGTCGTCGGGTAGTGCTGCTGCTCGGGTGGCTGGTCGCCGCCGGGGTCCTGCTGACATCCTCGGCCGCGCGGGCGGAGACCGTCCACTATGTCGCGCTCGCGGCGACCGTCGATCAGGTCCTCAACAACATCCGTAACTGGATCATGGGGATCTTGGCCGGGGTCGCGGTCGTGTTCATCACCATCGGCGGCCTGCGCTACCTGATGGCCTCGGGTGACCCCGGCGAAATCGAGAAGGCCAAGGGCGCGTTCAAAGCCGCCGGCATCGGCTTCGGGCTCGCCGCGCTCGCCCCGCTCGTGGTCGAGATCCTCAAGGGCATCGTGGGCGGGGTGTGAGCGATGACCACCCCACGCCACACACCGTCCTTCCCTCCACGCGACCCCGCCCGGCGCCGACCGGCGGCACGGACTGTGCGCCCCGCCCGAACTGCCGATTCCAGTCCTGACAATGAGGGCACGGACACGAGGTCGGGGCGCGGCGATCGGCTCATGCTCGGACCACCGGCAGCACCCGCCCGGCGCCGTCGCGGACGCGGCGGTCGGGGCCGCTGGCTGCCCCAGCGGCGGTGGGCTCGCGCGCTCGCGGTGCTAGTGCCGCTGCTGGTGGCCGTCGCGGGAATCGCGCTGACCGCCTCGGCCGCGCCCGGGCCCACGCCCGCACCCGTGGCAGCGGCGGCACCGCTGGCGCCCGCGCAGCCACCGGTACTGCCGCTGCCGCCCAACCCCAGCTGTGTGCCAGGTTCTGCCGAACCGGCGTGCCTTCTGCCGGAGACGTCGTCGCCGCGCCCCGCGCCTCCGACCGGACTCCCGAGTACACCGCTGGTACCCGGCCCGTCGGCGCCGCCGGTCTCGTGTTTCCCAGGCTCGGTGCTGCCCGAGTGCGGCAACCTCCCCACCCAGCCACCCACGAGCCAGCCATGCGATGGACCGAACTGCATCCCACAGCCAGTACCCCGCGACCCCGGCGACGACGACAGCGAGTGCGGGTTCACCGACCCGGTCGCGTGTGTCACCGAGGCCATCGACACCTTCTTCCGCGGCCTGGTGATCGGCGCACTGAACCCGCTGCTCGATCTGCTGGGCAAAACGGTGCTGTCCACACCGGACCCGAGCCTGCTGCCCGGCATCGGCCAGGCCTGGACCGAGTCCTGGCACCTGATGCTCGCCTTCTACGGCAGCATCGTCGTGATCGCGGGCCTGATCCTGATGGCCTACGAAACCCTGCAAACCCGCTACACGATCAAGGAGATCGCGCCCCGGCTCGCGGCCGGGTTCCTCGCCGGGACGCTGTCACTGTTCTTGGCGACCCAGGGTATCGAGATCTCCAACGCCGTGAGCGCGACGTTGATGACCGACGCGGTCAATCCGAACACAGCTGCCAAGGCGATGACCGACATGATCCTCGGTTCGCTCAACGGCGGGCAGGGCTGGCTGCTGTTCATCGGGCTCGCGCTCGCCGCGCTGCTCGTCGTGCTGCTGTTGACGTTCATCGTGCGGGTCCTCGCAACGATGCTGCTGATCGCCGCCGCGCCGTTCGTGCTGATGTGGCACGCCTTGCCGCACACCGAAGGCGTCGCCGTGTTCTGGTGGAAGGCCTACGGTCTGCTGCTGATCATCCCGATCGGACAGGCCGGTGCGCTGAGTGCGGCGCTGCGGGTGTTCTTCACCCCCGGCGGTTTCACCATCTCCGGGCCGACGCTGAACGGGGTGACCAATCTTCTGTTCTGCGTCGCGCTGATGTGGATCTTGGTCAAGATCCCCTTCTGGTGCCTGCAACCGCTGCGCGGCGGTGGCGGCCGGTCGCTGCTCGGGTCACTGGTGCGCGGCGCGATCGCCTACAAGACCATGGGCCTGCTCGGCGGCGCCACCTCGCTCTTCGGCCGCAAGGGCCGCAAGCCCGGCCCAGCACATCGTGCGCGCGGACGCGACACCGCACCCGCGGATCCGCCGTCGACCCGTTCGGGCCAGTTCATGCTGCCGATACGGGTCCGCCGCACACGCCCCGCTCCCGGACGATCCCCGCGACTGGGTGAGATGACGGACACCGGTGCCGGAGCGGGGAGGAAACCCGGGCCGGGACAGCTGTCGTTGTTCACCACGAGTGGCTCCGGGGACGGGCAGACGGTCTCGGCGAACCCGCGGGCGCTCCCACCGGATTCCCTGCCGGGCGCACTGCCCCGTGACCAGCTCGGGCTGCCGATCACCACACGCAGGAACCCCGACCGGGTCGGACGCCGGTCCCTGGCCGACGACCTCGCCGCACGAGGCGCCGGGATACCGCCGCCGGTGCCCCAGCCCGGGTTACTCACCTCGGATGGGCGGGTCAACCGCAACGCCCGCCCGCCCGCGCATCTACCCCGCGCGCTCATCGCGCCGAGCGCCGGGATGCTGCCGATCCACCTGCGTCCAGCACCCCCGGCTACGCCTCGGCGGTCGCTCGCCGACGACCTCACCAACCCCGCGCCGGCCAGCCCACCGCGGCAAACCGGGCCTGGGCTGATCACCCCGTCCGGCCAGATCAACCGCGCGGCCCGCGCCTCCCGTCGTCCGGCACGGGATGCCTACACCGGCAACCGGCCACTCGCCTCCGGCCAGTACCCGCTTCCCCTCGACGTCCGGCGCCAGCCCCCACCCCCGCCGCCTGCCAGCGGCGCGAGCGCTGCACCTCCGCCGAAACGGCGCACCGGAACGCAACTACGCCTGCCCCTGGACCTGCCCGCCCGGCGAGGCCCGAAGACGAAGTGAGGACCGACTCGCCATGACTTCTCCTGTGCGTGTGCCCGCCGACGTCGACCGCCCGGACCGGGTGCTCGGTCCGCTGACCGCCCGGCAACTCGCGATCCTCGGCATCACCGGCCTCCTGCTCTACGGCCTGTACTCGCTGACCCGTGGGTTCGTGCCGCTGCCGGTGTTCCTCATCGTCGCCATCCCGGTCGGGATCACGGCCACCGTGCTGGCTCTCGGGCAGCGTGACGGGCTGCCCCTGGATCGGCTCGCGCTCGCCGCGATCCGCCAGCACCTGTCTCCGCGGCACCGGGTCGCCGCGCCCGAAGGCGTCCGTGCGGCCCCGGCCTGGCTCACCGCCCACCACTCCGACACCCGCGCCCGTAGCCGTGACGGACGGCGTCGGTCACCAGCCGGGACCGAGCCGGTGTCCCCGGCACCGTTGGAGCTGCCCGCCCACGGTGTCGCCGACACCGGCGCACACGCCGGAGTCGTCGACCTCGGCACGGACGGGCTCGCCGTCATCGCCGTGTGCAGCACCGTCAACTTCTCGCTGCGCACACCCGGGGAACAAGAGGCGCTCGTCGCCAGTTTCGCACGCTACCTGCACTCGCTGACCGCGCCCGTGCAGATCCTCATCCGCGCCGAACGGCTCGACCTCGCCCCGCAGATCGCCGAACTCCGGACCCACGCCGGCGGGCTCCCGCACCCCGCTTTGGAAGCGGCCGCGCGGGACCACGCGGACTACCTCGCCGAGCTCACCGCCCAGGCGGATCTACTCCGCCGCCAAGTGCTGCTGGTGTTGCGCGAACCGCTGCGCACCGGCCCAGCCCCCGCCGCCGCGTCGAGCGTGCTGCCATGGCGACACCACCGCCGCGACAACGGATCGGTGGAGAACGGAATACGGCAGGCAGCCGAGCAACGCCTGGTGCGCCGCCTGGACGAGGCCGTAGAGCTGCTGATCCCGGCCGGGATCGTGGCCACCCCGCTCGACGCCGCCGCCGCGACCGGCGTTCTCGCGGCGGCCTGCAACCCCGACACCTTCCTGCCGCCCTCGGCCGCACTGGCGGGGGCCGACGAGGTCGTCACCTCCACCACCACCTTCACCGACCTCTACGGCCCCGACGACCCCGCCGGCGATGCCGATCTCGCGGCGGCGTCTCATCCGGCTCCGCCGCGTCCATCCACTGTCGCGCCGCGCTCCGGTCGCTCGCAGGCGCCGGGCCCGTGGCTGTCCGAGGACGAGGACTGGGACTACGACGACGAGATCGAAAGCAGGTAACCCCTGATGGCACGCACCAGAAACCACGGCACCGTGGCCCGGCCCGGGTCGGCGGGGGCGTTCACCCCGGACGCGCTGTCGGTGTCCGCACGGCACCTCGAGGTCGGCAACGAATTCGTCGCCAGCTTCGGCGTCACCGGCTATCCCCAAGAGGTCTACCCCGGCTGGCTCGCCCCGCTGCTGACCTACCCCGCCCGCTTGGACGTCTCGGTCCACGTCCAGCCCGTCGACCCTGCGACCGCGGCCAGCGGACTGCGCAAGCAACGCGCCAAACTCGAATCGTCCCGCCGCCACAACGCAAAGCATGACCGGCTCGACGACCCAGATCTCGACGCCGCCGCCGAGGACGCCGCCGACCTCTCGCGCAGCATCGCCCGCGGCGACGGACGCCTGTTCCGCTTCGGGCTGTATCTCACCGTGCACGCGCCGGACGAAACTTCGCTCGGCGAGGAAGTATCCGCGCTGCGTTCGCTGTGCGCGTCGTTGCTGCTGGACGCGAAACCCGCGACCTACCGGGCTTTGCAGGGCTGGGTGAGCACCCTGCCGCTCGGGCTCGACCCGCTCGGCCTGAAGAGGACGTTCGACACCGCCGCGGTCAGCGCCGCGTATCCGTTCACGTCGCCGGACCTCCCGCCGACCGATCCGACCACCTCCGCCCCCTCCGGTGTCCTTTACGGCTACAACGTCGGCTCGTCCGGGCTGGTCCATTGGGATCGGTTCGCCTGCGACAACTACAACTCCGTCGTCCTCGGCCGCTCGGGCGCGGGAAAGTCGTACTTCGTCAAGCTCGAGACCCTGCGCAGCCTCTACCGCCGACTCGGCGACACCGAGAACGGATCGACCGCGCACGGAGTCCAGGCATTCATCATCGACCCGGAAGACGAGTACGCGCGGCTGGCCTCCCAGGTCGGCGGAACGTACGTCCACCTCGGCGCGGGCGGAGTCCGGCTGAACCCGTTCGACCTGCCCGTGCACCTCGGCGCGAACGGACGCCGGACCGCGCCACAGGACTCCCTCAAGCGGCGCAGCTTGTTCCTGCACACCGTCCTGGCAGTGCTGTTCGGCACGGAGGTCACCGCCGCCGAGCGAGCCGTGCTCGACACCGCGATCACCGCCACCTACCACCGCGCAGGCATCACCGGCGACGCCCGCACCTGGACGCGCCCGGCGCCGCTGCTGCGCGACCTGCGCGACGTGCTCGCCACCACAGGCGACGGTGGTGACGCGATGGCCGCCGACCTCGCCGCCCGGCTACACCCGTTCGTCGACGGCTCGTTCGCCGACCTCTTCGACGGGCCCACCACGACCATCCCGGACGGGCACCTCGTGGTGTTCTCCTTGCGCGACCTGCCCGACGAACTGCGCACGATCGGCACCCTGCTCGTGCTCGACACCGTCTGGCGGCACGTCTCGAACCCGGCCGACCGCCGGCCCCGGCTGGTCGTGGTCGACGAAGCCGGAATTCTCATGCGCCAGCACGAGGCCGCGCTGTTCTTGCTGCGCCTGGCCAAAGCCGCCCGCAAACACTGGTGCGGACTCACCGTGGCCACCCAGGACGCCGCCGACCTGCTCGGCAGCGATCTGGGCAAAGCCATCGTGTCCAACGCCGCCACCCAGGTGCTCCTTCGCGCGGCGCCGCAGGCCATCGCCGAGATCGCCGAAGCCTTCGACCTCTCCGCCGGAGAGCGGCGATTCCTGCTCTCGGCCGACCGCGGCCAGGGCCTGCTGTCCTCGGGCACGCAAAGGGTGGCCTTCCAGTCACTGGCCTCCCCAACCGAGAACTTCCTGGTCACCACCGACCCCGCCGAACTCGCCCAGTTCGCCGACGAGGACCCCGACGCCACCGACAGTGGCCTCGCCGACGCCTACATCGACCTCGGCCCCGCCGGCAGTGCCGACCTCGACGACGGGATCGACGACACACGACAGGTCGACCTCGACACCACGTGATCCGACCTCGTGCCGCTTTCCGACTTTCTTTGTCTCACAGGAGTTTTCCCGGAAGGGAGTTCCGACATGGCCGTACACACCACAGGCTCCCCGGTGACGCAGAACGGGGTGAGCGACTACCTGCGCGACCCCGGCGGTGTCACCGGTCGCCTGCTCGCAACCGTAGGCGACTGGGCGCTGACCTGGGGACCGGTCGCCGTCCCGGCCCTGATCCTCGCGATGACGGGCGTGGTCGTGGCGCGGCGCTGGTGGCGCGTTCACCGCCATACCGCGCTGCTGGCCGACGCTCGCCGGATCACCGTGCTCGCCCCGCCCACCGTCGATCCCGCCGGCGGGGCCGTGGTCTGGTCCAACCTCGTCGGACTCCTCCGCCCCGCCTGGCGGCGGCTCTGGGCCGGGCAACCACATCTGGCGATGGAATACGTGTTCGGCGAGCACGGCGTCACCGTGCAGTTCTGGGTCCCCGGCGTCATCCCCCCGTCACTGGTGGAACGGGCGGTCGAGGCTGCCTGGCCCGGCTCCCACACCCGCACCAACCCAGCCACCTCACCGTTCCCCGCGCTGGAGTCCGGGCGCCGGCGGATCACCGTCGGCGGACAGCTACGCCTCGCCCGCACTGAGGCCCTCCCGATCCGCACAGCGTTCGACGCCGACCCGATCCGCGGCCTGCTCGGCGCACCGGTCGGACTCGGCCGCGACGAGCGCGCTTGCGTACAGATCCTGGCCCGCCCGGTCACCGGCCGCCGCGTCGCCCAAGCCCGCCGCGCCGCCCGCCGGGTCCACCACGGCTCCTCGGGACGGCTCGGGGGCCGGATCCTCGACGCGATCACCCCAGGCGCGAACGCGACCCGCGCTCGCCGGACCTCGGACTCGCGACGCATTAGCCAGGATCCGCAGCTGTCGCTGGAATATTCGACGCAGAACAAGGCGATCGTGGGCAAGCAGCGCGGTTCGCAGTACGAGACGGTGGTCCGGTACGCCGTGGCCACCGACCTCCCCGCCGACGCTACCGACGACCTGGCACGGCAAGCCCGTGACACCGCACGCGGGCGGGCGCACGCGCTGGCCGCCGCGTTCGCCGCCTACACCGACCACAACCACTACACCCGCACCCGCCTCCACCGGCCCGCTCGCGCGCTCGCCGACCGGCGCCTCGGCCGTGGAGACCTGCTCTCCGTCCCGGAGCTCGCGGCGCTCGCGCATCTGCCCACCGACGCCGAGATCCCCGGCGTCGAACGCGCCGGAGCCAAAGCCGTCGCCCCACCGCCCGGCATCCCCGCCCCGGGTCCGGGCGTGATGCCGCTGGGGCACTCCGACACCGGGCATGCCCGGCCGGTCGGCCTGCGGCTCGCCGACGCCCGCTACCACCTGCACCTGATAGGACCGACCGGTTCCGGGAAGTCCACCCTGCTCGGCCAGATCATCCTCGACGACGTCGACAACCAGCGCGGTGTCGTCCTGATCGACCCGAAAGGCGACCTGGTCACCGACATCCTCAACCGGCTCCCCCGCAGCGCGGCCGAACGGGTGGTGCTGTTCGACGCCGACTCCCTGCACCGACCACCCGTCTTGAACCCGTTGGAAGGCGGGGAAACCGACCGCGAGGTCGACAACCTCGTCTCCGTCTTCCGCCGCGTGTACTCGGCGTTCTGGGGGCCGCGCACCGACGACCTCATGCGGGCCGCCTGCCTCACCCTGCGCGCGCAAGAGGCCGTGCCGACCCTGGCCGACCTGCCGAAACTCTTGACCAGCGAGGCGTTCCGGTCCCGCATCACCGACGGGCTCACAGATCCGGTGCTGCGCGGGTTCTGGGAGTGGTACGACGAGCTCACCGACTCCAGTCGCTCTCAGGTGATCTCACCGCTGATGAACAAACTACGCGCGTTCTTGCTGCGGCCCTTCGTGAAAGAAGCCATCGCCGGAGGACGATCCACAGTGGACATGTCGCAGGTTCTCGACGAGGGCGGCATCTGCCTCGTGCGCATCCCGAAAGGATCGCTCGGGGAAGAAACCACACGGCTGGTCGGGTCGCTGGTCGTCGCCCGCACCTGGCAGGCCACCACCGCCCGCGCCCGCGTCCCGCAACGCCTGCGCCCCGACGCGCACACCGTGATCGACGAGTGCCACAACTTCCTGCATCTCCCCTACCCCATGGAAGACATGCTCGCCGAGGCCCGAGCGTTCCGGAACGGGTTCATCCTGGCCCACCAGCACCTGGGCCAACTATCGAGGGAGCTGAAAGAAGGCCTCTCCACCAACGCCCGCAACAAAATCATCTACTCCTCATCCCCCGAAGACGCCCGCGAACTCGCCCGCCACACCACACCCCGGCTGTCGGAACACGACCTGTCCCACCTCGGCGTCTACCACGCCGCCGCACGACTGGTCGTGCACGGCGAGGAAACCGAACCCTTCACCATGACCACCGCACCGCTACCCGAACCCATCCCCGGGAGGGCACGCGAAATCCGGGCCGCGCTCCGCGCCCAGCGCCGCGCACACAACACCGCGACCAACACGAGCGGCACGGCACCGAGTACCGGAAGCCGCGCACCTGCCACAGCGACGCGGACCGGGCGCCGGGTCCCGCCGACCCGGCCACCGAGGACCGACCCACGCCGTGCCCGCCCCCAAACCATCGCGCGACACGGGGTTTTTCGGCGCACCACAAGGACATAGCTGCGCGACTGCCGGCCTTGGCCCGGGACGGGAGTTCGGCTTGCCCACAGAACTTGTCCACAGCCTGTTGACAACCAAGGGAGCGTCCGTTGATCACGACCACCACCCGCCAGCACACTTTGCGGGGCCATCTCCCTGGCCGTCACACCGCCCGCGCCGCCAGTTCCGTTGAGCACCAAGCCATGCTCGCCTCCCGCCTCACCGCCCGCGACAAGTGGCTCCTGGCCTTGTTGCACGAACACCGGGTCCTGACCAGTTTCCAGATCCAGGACGCCGCCTTCCCGTCGGGCCGCTCGGCCCGCCAGCGGATACGGGATCTCTACCTCTGGCGCGCGGTGTCGCGGTTCCAGCCGTTCCAGCAGCTCGGGTCCGCTCCGATGCACTACGTCCTCGGCCCCGCCGGGGCCGCCGTGCTCGCGGCCGAACACGGCCTCGAGGTCAAGGAACTCGGCTACCGGCACGACCGCGCCATGGCCATCGCCCACAACCAGCGCCTCGCCCACACCATCGGCGTCAACGACTTCTTCACCTCCCTGATCGCCCGCACCCGCCACACCAGTGCAGGTGAGGCGCTGGCGGTGTGGTGGTCGGAAGCCCGCTGCGCCCGCCACTTCGGCGACCTCGTCATCCCCGACGGCTACGGCCGCTGGCGCACAGGTTCCGGGGCCGTTGTCCGTGAGGTGGAGTGGTTCCTCGAATACGACACCGGTACCGAATCTCTCACCAAGGTCGGCCGCAAGCTGGCGGCCTACGCACGGCTGGCCGAGTCCACCGGCATCGCCACCCCGGTGCTCGTGTGGCTGCCCACCACCCGCCGCGAAGCCGGAGCCCGGACCGCCCTGGCCGGCGTGCACGCCGGGCTCGACAACCCTCGCGCGGTGCCGGTAGCCACCGCCGCGGCCGACCTGCTCGACCCGACCTCGCCGCATCCGAGCCCAGCTGAAGCGGTGTGGCTGCCGCTGACCTCCGCGCGCCACGGCCGCGCCGGCCCGCGCTACAACCTCGCCGACCTCGCCGACGCCTGGCCCGGCCTGGCACCACCAGCCGGCCAAGGCGGTGAGGACGGCGAGGGCGAGGCCGGTGACGCCGCGGTGGCCTCGCCGTACCGGCTGCCGCCACCGAATCCGATCCCGCCGCGGGCCACTCCGAACCGGGGCGCTCGCGGCAAGCACTGACCCGGCATCGCCACTCGCTCACAACGAGTCCCGTTTCCACCCCGTCGCCGTGAAAGGAGCGCGATCCAGCCATGGGAAGCAAACTCGGGGCCGCCGTCGCCGCCGTAGTCCTCGCCATTCCGTTGCTCATCGGCGCCGGCGTCGTCGGCATCGTCAGCACGTTGTCCGGCGGCAACGGCGCGAGTTCGCTGACCTGCACGCCCGACGGGACACCGACCGGCGCCGTGCCGGGCCTGACCGCCGAGCAGATAGACAACGCTGGCGTCATCGTCGCGGTCGGCAAGCAGATGGGCGTGCCCGAGCCGGGCTGGGTGGTCGCGATCGCCGCCGCCATGCAGGAATCGAAGCTCCGCAACCTGCACTACGGCGACCGCGACTCCCTCGGACTTTTCCAGCAACGCCCCTCAATGGGCTGGGGCACCGTCCAGCAGATCACCACACCGACCTACGCGGCGACGAAGTTCTTCGAACGCCTCACCGCCACACCGAACTGGCAGACCATGAGCGTCAACGACGCCGCCCAAACCGTGCAGGGCTCCGGCTTCCCCAACGCATACGCCCAGCACGAGGACAAGGCACGCGCGATCGTCGTGGCTGTGTCCGGGGTGCGCTGTCAGCCCGCGCCCGCGATGACCGGGACTGGTGACTGCGACAATATTCAGGCACCCACCGCCGCCGCGATGACCGCGATCAACTACGCGTGCGGGCAACGCGGGCTGCCGTACGTGTGGGGCGGCAACGGGCCTTTGAACGGCGACGCGGGATTCGACTGCTCAGGCCTGACCAAAGCCGCATACGACGCGGCTGGAATCCCCTTACCCCGCACCGCGCACACCCAGTACCACGCCGGACCGCGAGTGCCCGGCGGGCAACTGCTGCCAGGCGACCTCGTGTTCTACGGCCCAACCTCGAAAATCAGGCACGTCGGGCTCTACATCGGGAACGGGAAGATGCTGAACGCCCCGACCTTCGGCCAGCCAGTGCAGATCGACAATTACCGCTACCCCGGCGACGACTATGCGGGCGCCACACGACCCGCGCGCTAATCACGTGTAGGTTCTCAATGAATCTTGCGGTTTCTCACGGAGTTTGCGGCGGTCTTGCGTTTCCGCAAGATCTGATGAGACAACGTCGGCGTGTCGGCGTTCTGGTGGCCCCGCGGCGGCGGAGGGTGGCCGCTATGAGCGGAAACCCTTGCGCGGGAACGATCTTGCTCGATGCACCTACTGGTGATCCTTTGACAGTGCGGTATCGACGTCACGATGGACGGTTCGTGGATACGGTGTTGAGCCGGTTGCCGGTCACGGATGTTTTGCGCGGGCTGCCGGTGCGTGAGTTCCGTGCTTGGCGTGGACGTCGGCATTACTCGGGCTGGTACTGGTCTGCCACGACCGGTGGTCATGTGGTTTATGAGAGCCGGTTGGAGCTGGCCAGGATTCTTCTGGCCGATCATGACCCGGATGTCGTGGGGATCGCAGCGCAGCCGTTTGTGCTGGAAGGCTTTGATGGCAAACGGGTACGGCGGCATGTCCCGGATCTGTTGCTGGCACGCGGCGACGGCCGCGTGGTGGTTGTCGACGTGAAGTCGGCTGCACGGCTGGATGACCCGGATGTCGTGGCACAGTTCGCATGGACACGACGGGCGTGTGAGCGACGCGGTCTGGGTTTCGAGGTGTGGTCGGGCACCGACGCGGTGGTGTTGGCGAACGTGCGGTTCCTGGCTGGCTACCGGAGGCCGGAGACAATCGCTGCGGACTTGGCGCCGGTCGTGCTGGAGGCCGTCGCGGCGCCGGTTTCGGTCGGCGATCTGGAGCGGCGGCTGTCCGGTTCGGGGTCGTCGAGCGTCCTGCGTCCGGTGATTTTGCATCTGTTGTGGCGGTCGCAGCTGAGGGCTGATCTGTCACGCCCGCTGGATGGCGACACCCTGGTGCAGTCGGGGGTGGTCGCGTGAACGCGCGCACGGTGACGATCGCGACCGGGGTTTCGGTGTTGATCGATGGTGATGCGGCTCGGATCGTGGAGTTCGACGGGCGGCGGGTGGCGGTGCGCTACGCCGACGATCGCTGCAGCAGCTTCACTTTGGCCGAATTCGTTGCTCGCGCGCGGGGCCTGGACTCAGGTGGGAGCGATGAGCCGGATCCAGGGCTGGTGCTGGCGGGGCTGTCGGAGGCTGAGCGACGGCAGGCGGCGACGCGGGCGGCGCATGTCCGGGAGGTGCTGACCGGATACGCCGCGGGGTATGCGCAGGCGGCGCGGCCGGGCGAGCCGCGCCCGGCCTACGCCGCCGGCGTTTCGTTGAATGTTCGGTATGCGGCGAAGGCCGCGGAGCTGTCGGTGTCGGTGCGCACGCTGGAGTACTGGGCGGCGGCCTACCGGGAGTCCGGGGAGGCGGGCCTGGTCGACCACCGGCACCGATCCGGCGGCGGAATGCGGGTGGATCTGCGCTGGGATGCGGCGGTGCGGGCCGAGATGGCGGCGGGGGTGGCGGCGTCGACACCGACCCGCTCGGCGCTGCTCGCGCGCGTCGTGGGGCGGTTGGAACGTGAGCACGGCGCGGGTGTGGTGATGGTGCCGTCGAAGGCGACTGCCTACCGGCGTCTTGCGGAGTTGGCCAAGGGCAGCAACGCGGTGAGCGGGTCGGCGAAGGCGCGACGGTCGATTGCGCAGCGCCCGCAAGGGGTTTACGGCCGGCTGCGGGCGAGCAGGCCGGGCGAGTATCTGATCCTGGACACCCAGGATCTGGATGTGTTCGCGATGGAGCCGGTGACCTGCCGGTGGCTGCGCGCCCAGCTGACGGTCGCCCAGGATCTGTTCGACCGCGCGATCGTCGGGCTGAAGGTCACCCCGGTCTCGACCAAGGCCGTCGATGTCGCAGGCGTGCTGTTCGAAGCGGTCACCGGCCGCGGCTCCGGACGCCCGCCGCTGGGCCCGGTGCACGGGCTGCCGGCAAACCTGGTGTTCTCCGAGACCGGTGCCGACGTCGATGGCGGTGCGGCGGTCTGGTGCCCGCCGGAAACGCTGGTGATCGACCGGGGCCGGGCGTTCCTGTCGGCGCACGTGATCGGGGTTTGCGCGCGGCTGGGCATCTCGATCCAGCCGGCGCAGCCCTACAAACCGACGGACAAACCCACGGTCGAGCGGTTCTTCCGGTCCCTGCGGGAAGGCCTGATCCAGCACCTTCCCGCCTACAAGGGCCCCGACATCCACAGCCGCGGCGCCGGCTTGGAGGACCAGGCGTTCCTGTTCCTGAACGAGCTGGAGGACGTGATCCGGGACTGGGTTTGCTCGGTCTATCACCGCAGCGCCCACGACGGGCTCGCCCTCGCGCAATGGCCGGGAATGGTGTTGTCGCCCAACGACATGTTCGCCGTCGGCATCGCCAAGGCCGGGTTGCTGCGGATCCCGGCGGCACCGGAGCTGGTGTTCGAGTTCCTGCGGGTGGCCTGGCGCACGATCCAGCACTACGGGGTGGAGATCGACGGCCGCCGCTACAACGGCCCGGCGCTGGACGGCTACCGCAACGCCCGCAGCCCCTACAGCGGGCTGGCCGCCGGGCGCTGGCCGGTGCGGGTCAACGACGACGATGTCCGCGCCGTCTACTTCCAGGACCCCGACGACGGCCGCTGGCACGAACTGGCCTGGGAGCACGCACCGGCCTTGGGGACGCCGTTCTCAGCCGAAGCCGCGGCCTACGCGCGGCGCCTCACCGTCGCCGGCGGAGGGCACGTGGAGCCGCAGCAGGCGCTGGCCGAGGTGCTGGCGCGCTGGAGCGCCGGTGAGGTCGTCGATCGCCGCGAGCGGCGGATGGCGGCGCGGTTGTCCGCCGAGCGCAGCGATCTGCAGGCGCTCGCGGAAGGTGAAGCCGCGCCCGCGCTCCCGGCCGCCGGCGAGGACGCTGGTCCCGGCGGTCCGCCGGGTCTTGCGGTGACCGGTGACGATGACGACGAGGGTGAACTCTTCGACGACGACGCCGCCGAGGTCGAGGCGTTGGAGGTGCTGGAATGACCGGCACCTACAGCCTGTCCCGCAAGGAGGGGTGGCGGCGGTTCGTCGACACCACACCGCGCACCCGCCCCGACGTCCTCACCTCCGCCGGGCTTGCTGCGCTGAGCGGGGACGCCCGCGCGGACTACGACGAGGCCCGCCACGACTGGCACGCCAACTTCGGCATCATCGCCACCCCGCAATTACGCGCTGTCCGGGAGGAACTGGAGCTGATTGTCGCCTCGAACCGCCAGGACCCGGACCGGGTCCGCGGGGCGGCGGTGATCGACGGTCATCCCGGGTTGGGCAAGACCACGATCATCAACCTGTTCGCCCGGGACTACCACCGCGTCGCGCTGCGCCGACACGGGGAGCTGACCGATCAGGGGCACGAGCACATTCCGGTGTTCCGGGTCGGGCTGACGTCCAACACCACGCTGCGCACGCTGAACAAGATGATCTGCCAGTTCTACGGGCATCCCGGCGCCGACCGCGGCAGCGCCGCCCAGCTGGCCGCGAGCGCGCTGGATTGCGTGCTGTCGTGTCAGACCCGGGTCGGGATCATCGACGACGTCCACTTCATCAACCAGCACAGCCGGGACGGGCTCGCGGTCAGCAATCACCTGAAATGGCTCGCGAACGAGCTCCCGGTGACGTTCATCTACGCCGGGGTCGGGTTGTCGGAACGCCGGTTCTTCGACGAAGGACTGTCCGGCCCGTCGGCGGCGCTCGCGCAGACCGCGCGGCGCTGGACTCGGTTCGAGGTCGGCCTGTTCGACCACGACCGGCACTGGCTGGCCCTGGTGAAAGCCATTGACCGGCAACTGGTGCTCGCCGCCCACCGGCCCGGGCAGCTGAGCGGGCTGGCGGGCTATCTGTTCGCCCGCACCGGCGGGCACATCGGGTCGCTGATGACGTTGATCATCCGCGGCTGCTTCAAGGCCATCCGCATCGGCGACGAATCGATCTCCCAGGGGCTGCTGGACACCGTCCGCATCGACGAAGCCGCCGAAAAGGCCCGCCGGACGCCGGTCGGCACTCCGGTCCGCACGGCGGGTGGGCGGGAGCGGTCATGACCGTCGTGATCACCACGCTGCCGCTGCGGGTCCCGGTCCTGGCGGGGGAGAGCCTGGACTCTTGGCTGCATGCGCTGGCCCAGCGGCACAACAGTTCCCCGGGCCAGCTGCTGGCCGCGCTCGGTCTGGGCCGCGGGCAACGCTGGATCCGGCGCCTGATCGACGAGCCCGATCCTCGGATGCTGCGACGGCTCGAACAGACGACCGGCCTGCCCCCGGGGCGGCTGGATGCCACACTGGGCTCGGTGGCCGGACCGGCCGGGCTGGTGGATCGCCTGGCCACCCACGGATCCCGGTTCTGTCCGGCCTGTCTGGCTGAATCCGGCGGCCGCTGGATGTCGTCGTGGCGGCTGAACTGGTCGACCGCCTGCTTGCGGCACGAACGTCTGCTGGCCGATGTCTGCCCGGACTGCGGGAGCGTCCCACGGCGCACCCTCGTCGGCGGCATCACCGCGACACCGGCGACAGCCTGCCCGAGCAGGCCCGGCCGAGTGCGCCGCTGCGGCGGCGATTTCACCGCCGCGCACACCACGCCGGCGCCCGCCGCGGTCCTGGCCGCGCAACGCTGGATCGACCACGTCACCGCCACCGCCTGCACACCCGGCAACGATCGCACCGGAGCCGAGCAGGCACTGGCCGAAGACACCCTGCGCGACCTGCGCTACGTCACCAACTGGCTGCTTCGCCTGAACCACAAGCACCTCGCGGGCGAAGCCGGCATCCTTGAGCCGCGGCGTCGCGCTAATCCGTTGTCCAGCAACGGTTCCGCAGCGAAGCTCGATGCGGCGCTCGCGGCCATACTGCTCACCCGCGCGCAGCGCATCCTGGGCGAGAATGAACAGGCCGCGATCGCCGAGCTCGCCACAACAGTCACCGGCCAGCCACTGACCCAGCGGATCCCGCCCCCGAGGGGACCGGACCAGCAGTGGCCGACGACATCGCCCCGGTTCGCCCACCGATACCTGCGCGCGGTCGATGCCGAGCTGATCGCCTCGGACCGGCTCCGGACCAGGTCGCTGACCCCGCAGGCGGCCCGCCCGGTCACCGACACCGCCGCGCGGGCCCGGATGATCCCGCAGCAGCTCTGGCCGGACTGGTCGAGCCGGCTGCTGCCGCCGGCCGGATACTCCGCCGGGCTCTTCCGCGCCGCCCTCGCCGCGCTGCTGCTGCTTCCCGGCGCCCGCGCCCGCACCATGAGCACCCTCGCCGCCGCGCTCAACCCTCGCGTCACGCGCGCCCACATGAGCGCTGCCCTGCAAGGACTCGCGCAACGCGACACGGGCCCCGCTCTCGAGGGCGCGTTGACCCTGCTCTGCCGCATCGCTGACCATCTCGACCAGACCGGGGCACCGATCGACTACCAACGCCGCCGCGAGGTGGTTCCGATCGACCTGATCGACTGGCCGGCCTGGCAGGAGCTGGCCTGCTCAGCGAAGGCTCATCCCGGCGAACTCCGCTTCGGTCGACGCGCTCGGCTGCTGCACGTCCAGCGGCATCTGCACCACCTGCTCACCGGATCCGACCTCGACAACCCCGCCCACCCGCTCCACTTCCACGCAGCCGCCGACCGCAGCCAATACATCCGGTTCACCACCACGCTGACCCCGCAGCTGCGCCACGCCCTGCACCGGCACGCAGAATCGGTCCTGCCCGATCTCGGGATCGACGAACCAGCGACCTGGTCGCCGCCGGCCGAGCTCGCCGACGGACTCGAACTGCCGGGGATCGACGTCGGCGCGCTCGACATCGACAAGATCAGCCGGCTGCTGATCGACGAACAGCGACCGGCCAGTGAGGTCGCCGACCTGCTCGGCGTCCACATCGAACACATCCGGCTCGCCCTCGAGCGGCTGGACCGGAACCGAGACGACGAACCCGCCGCGGTCGGCTACTGGCGGCGCGAACAGCAAGCGATGCGACTGCTCACCCGCGAGTTCTTTGAACGAGAGTACGTCCACGGCCGCCGCAGCCTGGGTGACCTCGCCGCCGAAACCGGCTTCAGGAGGGGCATCCTCGCCCGTTACGCAAGGGAAGCAGGAATCACCCTCCGGCGAGGCGGCCCACCGATCCCGATCGACCCAGACTGGCTGCGCGTCGAATACCACGACCGGAAACGACCGCTGAGCGATCTCGCGGGCGAGGTCGGCGTCGCCCAGATGACCATCCACAAGGCCCTCACCGAGTTCGGCATCCCGACCCGTCCACGAGGCGTCGGCAGCCGCACCGAAATGATCACCACCCTTGACGATCGCGTCCCGACACTCATCCGCTCCGCGGTCGAGGGCACCCTGCACGGCTGGCAACGGCTGCACCGATTCCAGGTCACCATGGCCTTCCCCACCATCGACACCGCCGCCGGCTACCTGAACACCCTGCCCAACTCGCTGGTCCACCAGCTCGACAAGCTCGAAAAGTCCCTCGGCAGCACACTCTTCCACCGCGCGGCTGTCCACAAACCCCACCAGCCCACCGAACTCGGACAGCAACTACTGCACCAGCTGAAAGATCCGCACGTTCAGCAGCTCATGGCCACCGCGCTGCACCCGGACCTCCTGACCCTGCCCGACACCAGCACCATCGACCACGCTCGCCAGCACAATGCCGCCCCCGCCAAGCGCCCACGACTGCGTCCCTACCCCGACATCCCCGTCACCCGGCTCCGCATGACCCGCGCCACCCTGGCCGTCCTGGCCGACCTGCGCGCACGCCATCCCGCCGAGTTCTACGGCCACGAACTGCACCAGCGCCTCGGACTTCACCACGGCACCATCTACCCCCTACTCAACCAGCTCGAGAACGCCGGCTGGCTCACCAGCCACCCAGAAGACGAAGCCGAATGGCTCGCCGGCGCACCACCCGGACGCGGTCCCGGCCGACGGCGCACCTACTTCCAGCTCACCCCCGACGGCTTCCGCGCCACCATCCACGAACTCGCCCAACCCCGAAGAAACCGCAACACCAAGAGGAATCCAGCGGCGCAACACCGGCGAGAAACACCATGAACAGCCCAGCTCAGCGCACGCCGCAGCGCAAACAAGAGCGGGAACCTACATCACGGTTGTGTCTCGTGTGGATAGTGGTCGTTATCGGAGAAATTACGCCCCGGGTCGAGTCAAAATCTATGCCTGGCTTGACATCCCGACGCACACGGAGCGTCCCTGGTTATGTCATAGCGCGGATCGCGCACCGCATCGACGCAGGGACGTGTCTCTTATGGACGGACTACGCGCAGCCATTCCCGGCCGTGCCGCGGAACCTCCGGTTCTTCCGGACGGTGAAGTATGGGTGGCGATGCCGTACAAACCGGCATTCCCCGGCATCGTCCCCGCCGACGAGACACCACCCGGGACCATCGAGGACCAGACCCGCTTCCCCACCCTGCACAGCCTGAAGAACGATGTCGAGATCGGCGTGCGGTGCCGTCCCGCTGTCGCGCGCTGGATCGGGGTCCACCTGGAATCGTTCTACGGCACCGCCCAGTACCGCTTCACCTGGCACGAGGACACGCTGGAAATCCACGACGACCCTTGGGGTGACTCGGTAGAACCCCAGCCGCGCGTGGTCCGGCCCGGGAACGACGGCCGATACGAGATCCGCGATCTCTGGTACCCCGTGGCACCGACGGCGATCGGCGGGCTGTGCCAACGTCATCCCGACGCGCTCACCGCGCTGACACGCGACGACACCCCCAGCCCCGTGCCGCACATGCTGGCGTACTTGACCGACCATCCCGGCGCGTCGCCGAGGATGCGGCGGAACGTCGAGACCGCGCTGGCGAAACTCGCCGCCGAACTGGGTCGGTGACCTCCATGGTGGCCGTCACGGCGCGCGACGTGCCCGAGATCCGGGCACGGATGAGCGATTGGGCCCGTGATCCCGGCTTGGACGGCGCGGGCAACTGGTTCCGGTTCTTTGTCGGCCCCCGGCCCGAGGACACGGCGGGCGAACCCGCGTTCCCACCCCTGGACGACGTCGGCGCCACGATCGCGGACACACTCCGCGCCCAGATCCCCGCCGCCGAACTGTTCTACGTCTCCGCCGACCTGACCGACCTCGCGAGCCACGCCGCCACCACCCTGGCCGACTACCGCCTTCACCCCGAAGACCTGCCCGCCCCCGTGGGGCTCATGGTGTACGAGCACCCGCCCGTCGAGGGAACCGCCTCAAAGCGGCACGACGCCGTATCGCTGGTCTCGTGGGGTCCAGGGCGCGGCGGCTTGTGGGTGCAGAGCTGGGGAACCGTCCCCGACCCCGAACCGCCAGCGGTCGACGTCGGACGCAGGCTCGCCCGCTTACCTCGCCACTACGCCCTGACCCAGATGCGGAAAGCCGCCGCGCTGAACCTGCCACCACCCGCACCGGACAACAAACCCGCCAGCCACGACGACGCCGTCGACCTCGGCGCCAAGCACATCCTGGCCACGTTTCTGCGCAATGCCGAACGCGCACCGATTCCGCCGAGTTTCTCCCCTCCGCACGGATACGAATGGTGCGGCCTCACGCCCATGACGTTCACCGACATGAAGGGCTGGCCCAGCGCCCTGACCGAAGGCACTTCCTCCGCCGATATCGACACCCAGATCGCCCTGCAGCGCACCATCCTCACCACCTGGCTGCTGATGGGCCAGACCCTCGTTCGTTCCGAATGCACCAGCGCGCCCCGCGCCGCCCGCCGACGCATCGAACGCTACGACCCGGAACTCAACACCGCCGTCCGCCTCGTCGACCTCCGGCGCGCCCGCACCGCGCCCACAGACCACAGCGGCGACACCTCCGGCAAAAGCACACGCGAATACCGCCACAGCTGGCTCGTTCGTGGCCACTGGCGCAACCAGTACTACCCCAGCCGAGGCGACCACTGCCCCATCTGGATCGCGGACCACCTCGCCGGACCGGACGACAAACCACTCATCGGTGGCGAACGCGTCAACGTGCTGCGCCGCTGAACCGGACACAACGGCCACCCGCCGCCCACCCCACGAGTCGAGCTGGCCGCGACTGTCCACACCAGACGCCCTGCACCCGCAGGCGATGCACACAAAAGAAAGGAAACTCCATCATGACCACCACAGAACACGTCGACACCCCGGCGCCCCCACCAGCTCCCGCACCCGTGGTGATGATCGGCGACTCATACGATGGCACCGTCGAGCTGTCGCTTCGGGAAATCGCCGCCCGCATCCGCGAGGACCTCGTCGTCGTCCAGGACGACGACATGATCCACGCCGACGCGGAGTTCGCCGTCGTGGCGGACGAGTCCGGTCCGCAGAACCAGATCCACATCACGATCTCCGGGCTGCCACACAGTGACCACGGCACCGCCGACACCCCAAGCATGGACGTAACCAGGGACGTCTTCCGGTCGGCGTTCGTGCTCGCCAGCCACTACAACACCTTTGTCAGCAGCCCCTATCGGTTGCGGTACCTCGTAGTCATCCAGGCCGTCCACGACAGCGGCACCGTCTACGCCGAAGGCGTCGGCGCCATCGGCCTCTGGGGCACACTCTCCCAGCCCGAAACCGCGGAAGCACCTCTCCGCCACGGGTAGGAGCCCTGAGACGACAACAAGTCAACTGCGGGGCGCGGCAATCACGAGCCGCGCCCCGCAGTTGGCTTGTCAGCTACGGCCACCATCGCCTGCACCGATACGGCCCGTTGCATGACCACCCGGGCGAATCGCGGAACACCGAACCACCCACACATTGGCCCGTTTGTATCGGTCAAACATTGAAACACGACGTGTCCACATGAGACACATGTCTTGTTTGACGGATCGCTTGACAATAGTGCGGTGACGAAGCGTCCATAGACGTGTAGCCCGACCAACCGGATGCGCACCGGCGGGCCAACGCCCCGGCCGGGGCATGACCATCCCCATTTCCAACACCTGGAGTTCGTCATGTCCCGCAAGAACCGCAACCCCCGCACCACCCCGACCCCCGACACCGCCATCGACGGCGACCGCCACCTGCACGCCGTGGCCGACGCCCCCGGACAGCGGAACGCGCCCACCACGGAAGACAAAGTGCATGAAGCACTGACCGCCAACCCCGGGGCCACGACCGCCGCCCTGGCGATGGCCGCCGAAGTCGGCCGTTCGACCGCCGCGAAGATCCTTGCCCGCTGGGGCCGTGAAGGCGCCGCGATCCGGACCGCCGGAGACGGCCCGCGCAATCCCGACACGTGGGCGCTCGCTCCGTCGGACCGTGACACCGACGCACCCAGCACCGAGGACACGCGACCGGACACCACGGCGAGCGACACCGCTGACAACACCGAGACAGCAAACGAGCCCGACTCCGACGGCGCGACCAGCACGGCGGTGCAGGAAACCGCCACCAGTCCGGCCGTCGACGACGACCCGGAGTCCACCGCCACGGACAGCACCAACGACGAGACCGGGTCGGCTACTGCCTGCGACGTCGACAACGACACCAGCCCGTTGCCCGGAACCGCACCGGAGGCTCCGGCCGACAGCGAGAACGGAACCGGGCCAGCTGCCGCAGAATCGCCTGCGGACACCGACACCGCCGTCAAGGGCAAGGACCGTCTGCGCAAGGGCGGCCTGCGGGCCCTGGTGGAGGAATACCTGACCGACCACCCGGGCGACAGCTTCGGGCCCGCCAAAATCGGCAAGGACCTCGGCCGTTCGGGCGGAGCGGTCAACAACGCCCTGGAGAAGCTCGTCGCCGACGGGTACGCACGCAAAACCTGCGAGGCGCCGAAGCGGTTCGCCATCAACCTGGACAAGACTGACGTCTCGGCAACGAGCGATGACACCGAGCCCGCGCAGGAAGCCTGACACCTGCCTGCCTGCCCGCCTGATCCGCGCGCAAGACCGCCGCCCCAATCCCGAGGGTTACCGGTCTTGCGCGCGGCTTTTTCTTCTAAACAACCGGGTTGCGCTAGGCAATAAACGGTTGGATCACCTGATGCCACGGCGGGGCTGGCAATGACCCGCCGCCGCACCGTTCGGGATGGACCGATGGAGCGACGCGGTCCGCGCCGACCGAGCCTTGGCCCTCGCCCGCCGTTCCGGTGGCGGCTGGGCGCGATACGTCGTTCCGTCCCGTCGCTCGTTTGCCGTCGGTGATGCGGTCCCCTGCCCTTTTGTTCATGGCGGCGGGCGTACCTGATTACGCGGAGATCAGGTCATGCAGCAGCGCGCGGGTTTCGGCGTCGGTGGAGTAGAGAATGGTGCCCGCCGTGGCGCGGGTAAGCAGCACGCGGTAGGAGCGGCGCACCCACAGGTCGACGTCGGCGGCTGTCGCGCCGTCGAGGGCATCGTCGCGGGTGGCTGCGGGATCGGTGACCCATCGGTCGTCGCGCCATAGGAGGTCGGGGCCGAGGATGACGCCGCCGTAGTCGTACTCGAAGCCTTGCGCGCTGTAGACGCTGCCGATCTGGCCGGCGCCCGCGGGCTCGATCGCCCACATCGCCGAGGGCGGCAGCCCTCCGACCGCGCGCTGGCCCTTCACGCTCCAGGGTCGGCGCCAGTCGCCGATCTCGATGTCCTCGACCAGCGGATTTCCAGGTCTCGCGTCGCTCCACGGCCAGCACAGCCCGGCCGTGATCCGGGTACTCGCCCCGACCTCGGTCTTCGGACGCAGCAGCTGCTCCAGCTCGCCGGGGCAGTCGGCCACCCGCAACTCGAACCGCGGCGCGGAGTCCTTGTCACCGTTCCAGGGTGCCGGCGGGCTGAGTGGGGCGTCGAGGCCGAGTAGGCCACGGACCCAGGTGTCGTAGCTGACGCTGTGATGGCGGTGCTGGCTCGTCAGCTCAGTGCCGTGCACGGTGGCACCGCAGGCGCGGGCGGCTGTCGCGAGGTAGTTGCGAGTGCCGATTTGCCCGGGACGGATCGCCTGGTCCTCGTCGAGGAGAAACACCACGACACGGGCGGTCTCGAGCAACTGCGCGGCCTGAGTGCGGTCGCTGCGGCGTGAGGCGGGGGTGTAGCGGGTGTTCGAGGTGGCCCGCAGTTGGTGCGCGCCGTCGCACACCAGCAGGTCCAGCCCGTCGGGCTCGGTGTCGGCGGCGGTGCCGAAGTACTGGAAGAGTTTCTGGGTGGCGCGGGAGCCGTGGCCAGCGGTCTTGCGCAGCGCGGTGGTGAACGCCTGCGAGCCGGTGGCGTGCCGGGCCCGGTAGCCGGCGCGCAGGGCCTCGCCGAGCAAGGTCAGCGCGAGGGCACTCTTGCCCGTGCCCGCGCCGCCGGCGACCACCACCACGGCCCTCGGACCGCTCTCGTCGGCAAGGCATCTGCGCACATGATCGAGGACAGCCTGCTGATCGCCGTCAAGGCCGAACACGTCGGCGTGGGTGATCGAGCGGGCCGCGAGGTCGAACAGCGTGGGCGCCGCGGAGCGCGAGGGTGATCCGGCGGTCGGCATGGTGGTTACGGTCCTCCTCCCTGCGGGACGAACGTGTGTCAGGGTCTCAAGACTCGGCTGTGACCGTGCCGGGCACGATGTCCGGTCCGGTCGGTGTTCGCACGACTCCGCCGCCGCCAGCACAGTGCCGCTACGCATCCGAGGACGCGGGCCAGCTGGCGCTCATCCTTAGTGGTGGCAGCCCCGTTCGCTGGGTCATGCCAGGTTCCCCTATCAGCTCGGTGTCACGGCCGGGCGCACATCACCCTCGGATTTCTCCGAGACGGCCTGGAAAACCCACTCCTGGGCGCCGATCCGGTAGTTCCCGTCAGCGTCGGGGTCGATCCGCCAGGGCAAGTAGC
Organism: Amycolatopsis roodepoortensis; assembly: GCF_024628825.1. Lineage (NCBI taxonomy): Bacteria > Bacillati > Actinomycetota > Actinomycetes > Pseudonocardiales > Pseudonocardiaceae > Amycolatopsis > Amycolatopsis roodepoortensis. The sequence continues at coordinate 5,833,125 of NZ_CP102415.1, read as the reverse complement.
CGTCGTGGGTGCGCCGATGCTGGTGGACGTGGACGAGGGTGTCGCGGTCGAAGTACACCAGCGGGTGGTCGCTGGGGAAGGTGTCGTGGTTCGTCGCGCACCACACCGCCACGGCCTCGGCGATCTCCGGCCGGAACACCAGGACCCGCTGTTGTCCGGGCGAGGTGTCGATCCGGGCGGGAAAACCGCTCACGGGCAGGTTGTCGGGATCGCACGTGACCACGGTTTCGCCAGGGCGTGGGTAGTGCCGCGCGGCGTCGCGCAGCACTTCGAGCTGGCGGTAGAAGCGCGCCCGGGTGCGAGTCGGGCCGGACAGGAACCAGCGGCCGAGCTCTCCGAGCGGGTAGCGGCCGTCCGCGCCGAGGGCGATCTCGTGGCGCTGATGGGCAGCCTCCCCGGTGAACACCACCAGCACGTCGTCCTCGACACGGGCCAGCGGATACCAGTCCGGGCCGATCGGGTACACGACATTGAGCCACTCGCACACCGCTTCGGCGACCTCCCTGCGCAGCCGGGGCCGCACCCACAGCCCGTGAAGGCGGGCGGGTTCGATCACAGCGGGAAAGCTGACTCGGCACTCGTCCGCGCGGGCGGCGGGCACGTACTCGATCCAGTACTCGCCGACAGCGAGGTCGATGCCCGCGGACGAGTCCGGGGTGGTGGTGAGCGCGGTCATCGTGGCTCTCCTTCGACAGGCGTGTTCTGGTGTTGGGGGCGGGTCCAGCGGTGCGCGACGGGATCCCAGGTGGCTGTGGTCATCAGGCGATTGAGATCGGGCAAGCCAGGGCCGTACAACCAGCCGAACTCGATGCACTCGGCATCCCCGGGCCACAGCCCGGACCACGTGTCCTGCGGGCACTGGCATGTCTCGTCGTGACCGAGGCGCTGCAGTCCGGTGGCCAGACAGCGGGCTACGTCGCACCACTCGAGGTGAACCTGGCCGATCTCGGCGTGGCAGTCCGGGCATGACGGCTCCAGCGACGAGGTTCCCGACGAGTTCATGGGCGGGGTGCTCATGCCGACCTCCTGGTCGCGTTGTGCTGGTTTTCGAAGTACTCGTTCCACTCCTGTGTTTCGGCGCTCACGTAGGTGTCGTGCAGGCGCACATCGGGGTTCGCGAGCAGGCGGCGGTGCGCGAGGACCAGTCCGGCTCCGGAGGTGATGGCCTCGGCGAGCCGAAGATGAAGATGCGCCCAGTCGAGGCAGCGCCGGTACTCGTCCTGGTGATACGCGCGGCTGCTGAGGCTGGGGTACATCGCGCGGGCCCTGGCGAAGAGAGCCTCGGCGGCGGCGCAGTGCTCGGCAGCGCCACGCGGCTCCCCCGCCTCCGTGGCGGCGGAGTCGGCGGGTGCGGTGTCCGGTGACATGGTGTCTTCTCCTTCGGGTTGTGGTTCTGGGAGCCGGAGGTCAGTAGGTGGTGAGCACCGCGCGGGCGCGGGGGTCGTCCAGCACCGGGTGCGTGGTGTGGCGCTCGTCGGTTGCGATGCGGACCCGTACGCCGAAGCGGGGCGGCCCGCCGGACGGGTCGGCCCATCCGTAGAGGGCGGGCAGCATCGACAGGGCATGCACGGAGGTGTCGGCGGCGAGGTCGCCGTCGCGGTAGCCGACGACCTCGAACTCCACCTCCACCGGCGCTTCATCGGCGGTGACGGCGTAGCGCAGGTGCGGTGGCAGCTGAGCGCGGAGCCCGCTGAGAGCAGCGGGTTCGCCCAGACCGGGTGGTCCGGTGAGATCAGCGAGGATCCGCAGCCCGAGCTGGGGTAGGTCGTGTTGATAGGTGTCACCCAGCAGTGGGCCGTAGCGGCGGGCGGTCGTGTCGGCGGCGTCGATCCCGGTGCAGCCGCAGCTATCACGCATAGGCGGGAACTCCAGCGGTGTCTCGTCCGGGCCGGGTGGGATGTACTGGTCGGCGCGCAGCGACCACCGGTCACCTCGTCGCGCGGTCCACACCGCGTCGGTGTCGAAGGCGTGTGTGAAGTCGGTGCCGTGGCTGGTCGGCCAGGGCCAGGGCCACTCACGGTTTCCGAGCGCCACCTCGCCGGCCTCGTGGATCCTGGCGGTGCGCAGGAAGAGCGCGACGAGGGTGATGAACCCTCCCGCGGACCGGGCTCGCGTGATCTCGTCGAGCCAGCGGTCGTTACGGGTGCCGAGGCGGACCGAGCCGAGCCAGTCGGCGTCCTGGCCGCGCCCGAGGTAGAAGTCGTGCGTCGTGCTGCTCATCCGGCGTCACCGCCGATGATCGGCATGTCGGCGGAGACCTCCCGCATCAGCGGCATCGGCACCGACGGTGGCGCTGCCGGTTTACGCAGCCACGCGTACAAATCGGGCGGCCCGAGCGGGTCGTCCCCCTCGGGAAACCACGGGTTGCTCGGGTCGATACGGTGCCAGCGGACACCGCCGCCCACCGTGGCGAACACCGCGCCGTCGCCGGGGTCGAAGGTGATGATCCAGCTGCTGTTGTGGCTGGAATACCACGGCCATGGCCAGCCGCCCTCGCGCCGATACGCGCGGCCGAGACGTTCCTCCTCCCACACAACGAAAGCGTCGGCCACGGCCGCGCGGAAGATGGCCTCGGTGGTCGCGGTCACCGCCAGCCGCAGAGGTGGGACAGCGAGGAAGTTCTCGGGATAGCACTCCCCGTGCAGGGAGCCGATCCACTCCGCGTCCTCGCCGCGTCCGAGGTAGAAGTCGGTGTTGCTCGACATCGCCAGGTCCTCCTCATCGTGACGATGCATAGGGATTCCGGCCCACAGGTGCTGGGACACAGGCGTACGGATCGGGCGGCGGATACGGTGGAGCGTCGCCGTCGTGGGTGGCGTCCTGATCGTGTTCGGTGGCGCGGCCGAGGATGTAGGCCAGCACGATCACCGGGGTCCACGGGCCGGGCAACATCACGGCCAGCACGGTCCACATGAGACGTTTCCTCCTGTCGTGCATAATGTGTCGCCCTTTCAGTAGTGGGGGGAAGTGGTTGGTCAGCTGAAGGTGGGAATCGCGCCCAGCGTGCCGACGACCTCGGCCACGACGGCGGGCACGTCCATCACCGCGAACACGGCGTAGCCGCCGAGTTCGGTGTTGGCGGTGACCCCGACCCGGCTGCACAACACCGCCTCGCAGCGCCCGCTATTCCACTGCTCGAACGAGATCCCCGCCTCAGTGAGCATCCGCCACGCGCCCGGGCAGTACAGGCGCAGTACCTCGGGCCACGCGCGCTCGGGCACGTCGAGCTCGCCGCAGTACAGCGCGGACACCACCGCGACAGTCGACGCACGGCCAGAGAGGATGTAACCCCAGTTCGGGTCGAATCGTTCGACCGGGCGGTACCGCTTATCCCGTCCGGTCAGGGCGGGCAGCATCTCGCCCGCGTCGGGTTCGGCGTGACGGTAGAGGTCGTGGGGAATAGGCAGGAACGTAGTCATTTTCTGGCCTGTCCTTTCTGGACCCTGAGGTCGGCGGGTTTGCGTCAGAAGACGTGCGCGCAATGGGTGGCGGGTGTCTCGGGCGGGCGGTAGACGGGGAGCGGGACCGCTGGCGGCGCGTTCGGGTCGCGCAGCCATCGCGCGAAGTCCGGCGGGCCGCACCGCAACGGCGGGCGCGGGTCGTCGGGGTCCAGGCGGTGCCAGCGGTCCCCGCCGCCCGCCGTCATGTGCGCGGCGCCGTCAAGATGGGTGATGATCCATTCGTTGCGGTGGCTGGTTTCCCAGTCCCATGGCCACCCGTTCCGGGGTTCATGTGCGGCGCCGAGTCCCTCGACCGCCCACATCAGCAGCAGGTCCTTTACCGCCGTCTGGTAGGCCGAGGGCTGCCTCGCGGTCAGCGCGGCGCGGCCGTGGGGGTCTTTGAGGAGGTTGTCGGGGTGGCAGGCGAATTGCAGGGACCCGAGCCAGTGCGCCGTCGGTCCGGTGCCGAGGTAGAAGTCGGTGCGCGTGACCATCACGAAGTCCTCTCCCGAGGCGGATTGGGGGCTGGGTCAGAGGTCCTCGAGGACGGGGCATCCGGGTGTGTGGCCGACACCGGAGGTCAGCCCGGGCGGGCACGGCACGGGAGTGCCCGTGGCCCGTGCGTCGAGGTAGCGGCCCAGCGCCGCAGGTTCGTTGGCCGCGATCAGCGGCACCTCGCCGCCGCACTCCGGGCACGACCCGAGGACGCGCAGGTCGTCGACCTTGCCGTTGAAGCAGGTGAACCGGTAGTCGGTGCCGTCATCGGTGATGGTCACGAGAAACCAATTCCAGCCGCCGTGTTGACGGTCGGGGTCGTCGGTCACCGCCACCGCCGTCCTCGCCACACCGAACTCCTCGGTCACGTCACGAACCAGGACGCGGCGCAGGGCGGCGCGCTTGAGAAAGGCGGGATCGCGGCCAAAGCCGAACCCAGGGTTTTGTTGTCGGGCCCGGTCGAAAGCTTCGCGGGCACGTCCGGCGAGCGTGGCGACCCTGTGAGTCGCAGGCTGTCCGGTGGTGAGAGTGATGCTGTGCCAATCATTCTCGGCGTGATCGATGCCACGAACAACGTCGGGCAGGTACAGCACTCGTCCGCCGTCAAAGGTGTATGCGCCGCCCACATGGAGGTCCCTGCGCCGCCACGTCTTCCACGTCGCGAGGTCGTGGTTGCAGCCGGACACCGCTGGCCCGAAACCGCACATCGGCCATGCCTCAGCCAGGGTGTCCAGTGCGGTATAAAAGTCGGTCTCGGTGGTAGCGGTCAGGAATTGCCGTCCGACGGGCAGCAGAGCGATGGTCGCGGGGTCGGGTGTCCCGTCCGGGTATGCGGATTCGAGGTAGCCGACGTACTGGGTGCGTGGTCCCGTGCCGAGGAAGACCTCAACGCGGGAGGACATGTGCAGATCACCGGGACGTAGGCGTGTGAGGGTGGCGTTGATCGTGGTCATGTCGTCTCCTGGGTTTCCGGCGGTGTGGACGGGGCGGTCGTGGCGCTATCGGCCGAGAGTGCTTGTGCGAGCACGGGAATGCGGGCGAGCGCGTCGTCGATCGGCATGGTCAGCGTGATGCTCATGCGGTCGTCGGCCACGTAGTAGATGCGGGCGGGCTCGGGTGCCTGCGGGAACGCCTTTTCCAGTTGCGTGGCGATCTGGCGGCGCGCATCGTACTGGCGTGCTTGGGTTTCGAGGCGGTCACGTAGGGCGGTCTGGGCGCGGCCGAGCCACTGCTGGAAGGCCGGAATGAGCCGTTGGTGGATGTGGGTCGCGACCTCGGTGGCCGAGGTACTGACTGCGAACGTGGCCACGGGCAACTTGTCTCGGCGGTACCAGCGGAAAACGTCGTGAAGTTCTCGTGGGAAGTCCCCGGGAATGAGCCGGTAGCGCCACACGCCCGGCCCAGGCACGGGCCGGAAGCCGACACTGACCCCGGTGGCCAAGCACACGATGTCGGCGACCTGGTCTCGGGTTCGGCCACGGCCGACCGTCCACTTGCCCGGTAGCGCGGTCGCAACATCGATCGCGGCGAGCGCTACCCGGTCTTCTTTGCTAATGCGTGCGGGTTTGTCAGCCGTTGCTGCTGCAGTCGTTGTCATGACAGGGGCTCCTTTCGGTGTCCCGCACGGAGTTCCGACGCGTTCGCGGAGTAGCGGCAGTGCGTGCGGTGGGCGGGGTCGCCGTGGAATTCGAAGGGTGCGGTGTCGAAGAAGTGCTCCTCGGACTTCGTGTCGAGATAGGCGCCGAGGTCGGCGAGGCCGGCGACTCGCGCGACGGGGACCCGCGGTGCCTCGCAGTCCGGGCACGGGCCCAGCAGCAACCAGGACCACATCACGAACCCGGACAGGTCGGGGATGAAACGCCAGCAGCGGCCGTCGCTGGTGACCTCGATCAAATCCCCCGGGGTAAGCGTGGCCCCGGTCCCGTAGTGGCGGTCCGGGTCGTCCCGCACGAGCACGGTGTCGACATTGACGCCGAGCGCGGCCGCGATATGGCTTGTGGTGATCGCGCGGCGATTCCAGGGCGACCGGGCACCGTGACGATCGGCGAACGCGCGCGGCGCGATGGCGCGGTGAAGGCGGGCGACGGTGATCGCGCGGTCGGACAGCGAGGCGGGTGCGTCGGTGTGCGTCTCGTCGGTGGTCATCACGACCACCCCAACGCGTCGGCGACGGGCGCGGCAACGTACCCGACCTGATCACTCGCGCCGAGCCACACCACGGGCCGATCGGCGCCATCCGGGGCGCACACGACGCGTGCGAGAAGGTTCTCCAGGGGGTAGGCGGGTTGTGTAGCGAGCCGTAGCGGGGCGGCCGGGTCGTAGTGGTCGAGGGCGGCGATCAGCTCGCCCACGGTGTCGATGGTGGTGTCGGTCATCGATGGTCATCTCCAGTTCGCGGGTGATCGTGGGCCCGGGCGGGGCGGGACATGAGGGGGAGGGTGTCCGCGCCCCGCCCGGGGTCTGTGGGGTGGTTAGCGTGTGGCGCGAAGCGCGGCGGTGGCGGCTTGTCCGATGGCGCGGGCGGTGGCGGTGGGGTCGGTGAGCGTGTGCAGGGTGACCCCGTGCATGGGTTTGTTACCGGGTTTGTTGGGCTGCAGCCACAGGACAGCGCATCCGTTGGCGCGCAAGCGGTCGAGAAGCTTCTGCCCTGGCTTTTTGGTGCCAGTCTCGAAGATGCCGTCGGAGATGATCACCAAGAGGCGGGCGGCGTTCGGGCGCGACAGGTCGAGGGCGCCGTCGAGGGCTTCGATGGCGTCGTCGATGGCGTGCCCGCCGTAGCCCGTTTTGAAGGTCGTGACCCGTGCGGGGGTGGCTCCGGGGTGGGTGACCGGGGTGACCAGGCCCGAGCCGAAGGTCACGGTGGCGGTGGTGGCGGGCACGTCGGTGTGGTGTGCGGCGTGGGCGAGAATCCACGCGGCCGATGCGACAGGCTCTCTGAACGCCGACATGGATCCGGTGACGTCGCACGCGATGCCGAGCCGTAGTGGTGGTGCGGGCACAGTTTTGCGGGTGGTGCGGGTGAACGGTTCGGCGGTGGGAGTCGCGCCCGCCGCGCGTTGTGCGGCGGCGGTCATGGCGCCGCGCACCCGGAGCCGCCCGGGCGGTATGACCGAGGTGACTTTGGTGGTGGTGCGGTCGCGAATCCCGGCAGTGGTCAGCGCACGGGCAAGTTGCCGCGCGGCGGTGCGTTCGGCTGTCGCGGGCGCGCGGGTTCCGTTGGTGTGAGTTGCGTTCGGGTTGATCACGGTCCCGAAGGTTTCGTTCGCCATGGTGACCGCGCGGGCGCGGGCGGCGTCGTCGGCTGCGCGTGCCTCCATGGCTACGGTGACGGCGTCGGTGGGCGCGGGGTCGTCGGCGGCCGCACTGGTAATAGCGGTGGCGGTGGCGGTGATCGCTTGCGCTAACGGTGACGGCACACCGTTCCCGCTACCTGGCTGGGCGCCCGGGTTGGCGGCGCCGCGCTCGGGCGGCGGCTGGTCGGGCTCGTCACCGACGACCTCGCACCAGCGGCGCCCGAGTTCGATCATGGCGGCAACGTCGTCGTCGGCGACCTGGTGGGCGCTACGCCAGATGGCGCGTAGGTCGGCGAGGGTGTCGTCGCCGAGAATGCCGCGCACAACACGCTCGACCCGGGCGACTTCGCGACGGTTGAGGACACCACCGTCCACACGTGCCAGCACGAGCGTGGCGGTTTGCGCGGCGTCGTGTTTCGTCATGGTCGGCGCGGCGGCGGGGTCGTTCGCCTTGGTGTCGGCGAGGATGAGATTCGTGGCGCTCCCACGCAGCCAGAACCGGTCCTGCGGGCGGCGGCGTAGCTGCGCGGCTTCGATACGGGACTCTTCCAGCAGAATCGCGGCCGCCGCCGCACCCGGTGGCGCCCCGGGGGGTTCCCGCCACACCGAGTGTTGCGCGTGGGCGCATTCGTGGGTCAGCAACCCCCATGCGGTGCGGTAGCGCTTGCGGTCCCCGACGCGGTGCGGTTCGACGGTGGCGGGGTCGACCCCGCTGGGGAGGTGGATTCCGTCGACTTCGATGGCGGCGAGGTCGAGGAAGAAACACGCTGGGGCATCGTGTCCCGCCCCGGGGGCGACGGTGACCACGAGGTCGTCCCGGTCGGCGATGGCGGGAACCTCGTCCCCGAACCGGGACGACAGGGTCAGCCATTCCGGTTTGGCGGGGAACACGGCGGTCGGTGTGGCGGCGGGTGCGGCGATGTGCGCGGTCATCGTGTGTCCTTTCCGGACGGTCGCGGCGGCGGTAACCGGTGGGGCGGGGGGTTTAGAACTGTTCGCCGACGGCAAGCGGGGCGACGTGGGCGCCGAAGACGTTGCGGACCACGTCGGCGACGATGTCCTGGTCTTCTTCCGGCGCGGCGGCGATCAGGTTTCCGGCGGCGGTGATGAGGTCCAGCGCGGCGGCGGCGTTCTTGAACGCGATGAGTTCGCGCATCTGAGGCGCCCACCCGATCTCGCCCTTTTTCTGCCGTGCGACGAGATTTTTCGCGACACGCACCGCTTTCGGGTCGACCCCGATCCGGGTGGCGAGGTCGTAGTCGGTGGTCACGTGGATCTTGATCGCGAACCGGGACGCCAGCGCGTCGCTGAGTACCGCCCCGTGCACCCCGGGGTTGTGCCCGCCCACCACGTAGAAACCGGGCGCGGCGTCGACACGTTCCCAGTTGTTGGTCTTGATGGTGATGTGCCCGCGCCCGTCCATGACGGGGTACACCACGGCGAGCACGGGGGCGGGAATCAGGGTGAAGTCGTCGATGAAGAACGCGCGCCCCTCACGCATCGCGGTCACCAGCGGCCCGTGCGCGAATTCGTAGGTTCCGCCCGGGGTGGGTACATACCCGCCCACGATGTCGTCCACCGTGGTGTCACTGTCGCCTGAAAGGGTCACCGCATCGTCGAACGCGGCTTCGACCAGCGACGTCTTGCCCGTTCCCGGGGGTCCGTACAGCAGCGAGGGAATTCTGTTTTGCCGCAACTGCCGCAATACCGTCACGTCCGAGCTGCCCGCGAGTTTGCGCGGGTGGTAGAGCTGCCCATTCGGGCGCCGCACCGGTGCGGTCACCAGCACGGGCGCGGTCGCCTTTGTCGGCCCGGGGGCGCGTTTCGGCGTGACGGGCGCGGGCGGCGTGGCGGCGTCGTCTGTCGCGGTTTCGGTGGTGCGCGTGCTGATCACGGCCGTCGCGGCGGCGGCGGGCGTATTGGCGTTCGCCCGGTAGGCGCGGGACGGGTGTCCCATGTAGTCGGCTTCGCCGCGCGCTTTCAGGGTTTCCAGGGCGTTGCCGACCGCGCCGGATGACCGGTTCAGCAGTCGGGCGACGGCGCCCGCCGTCAGTCCGGCATTGGCGGGTTGCTGGGTGAGCAGTTCGGCCACCATGCGGCGGAGTTCGCCGTTGCGTAACCGGTGTGCCGCGCCCGGGGCGGCGGGCGCGGTGCCCGTGGCCGGAGTCGTGGCGTTCGTGGTCATCGTGCTGGTTTCCCTTCACGGCAATGGGTTTGACCGTCATGAATTGCGGGCGGGGACCGGGGCGGGGGTGCGGGTGTTATGCGCGGCGCAACGTGGTGGTAAGCGCGACCACGGCGTGGCCTTCGCTGGGGGCGCGGTATTCCGCGCCGTCGGCGGTCACCACCCGCCATTCCGATTGCCGCACGATGTCGGCGGGAAAGAAGCTACCGATGAAACGCCCGTCGGGTCCGGTTACGGTGCCGTACAACAGTTGTTGACGGTCGGCGGGGTCGATCACCACACCCGTGACGGTGCATTCGTTGTCGATGTCGGTGCGGGTCACCAGTTCGGGTTGCACGTCGCGGCTCATGGTCGGGTCGACCACGTACACCACACGTTCCGGCGCGTCGTCGGTGTTGTCGTTCACGGCGTTGTCCCTTTCGGTGTCGGTGTGACGGTTTCGCGGTGGGTGATCAGTGGGCGGCGGCGAATTCGGCTTCCGCCGCTTCGGCGTCCCGGCTATGCGTTTCGGCGGCGGCGGCGTCGGCGGTGTCGTGGTCGGGGTAGGTGTCGGACCAACCGCAATAGCAATGCGCGGTGGTGGTGCTGTCCGGGTTGTCGGTGGTGTCGGCGTAGCACATGGCAATCCCCAATCGCGTGTTTGCTGGTTTTTCGCTTTCCGGGGGATAATTCGCGCCCGGGCGGTGATTTTGTCGCGCTTTCCGGTTTTCCCGGTGACACAACAAACGTAACTCGACCACGGGCGCCCGCGCAATAGTTTTCCGGGATTAATTTCAGGGAATTTCGCCTATCTTTTCGCATGAATGGCCGCGATTTCACGGAAATGTTTGTGCAGGTCAGGCGGTTGCGGGTCGACCAGGAAGGGGGCAGCCGGCGACAGGTGAAACCGCGGATAGATGTAGCCTTTTTCATTAAATAGAAAGAGAAGGGAAGAAAGGGGAAGAGTGAGTGAGGTGCGAGGGTGAGCGCTGGTGAAACGTTGACGGAGTCGCGTGACATCGGCGCCGGGCCTGATGTGTTCACCTGCTTGGTGTCAAGCGAGTCTGGGATACCGGTGGATCCCCCATCAGGGGGTGTGACCTGCGAGAACGGCCGACATGGGGGGATCCACCTTAGGCGGATGCCGGAGAACGAGGCTGATTGGCCGGGGCGGTGGCCCCACGGGTGGCAGTCACGCTCCGCATCACCGGAGACGGCGGGGGCGGCACTGAGTGATCGCGCCGACGGCTCAGGCCTAGCATTCATGGCGGTATCCGCGGGCAGGGCAGGCGGGTCGCCCCGGTGAGATAGGAGCGTTTTTGTGGCGCGCGAGAGTCGCTGATAACACTCGGCGAGAGCGGGTGTCAGAGCTGCCGGGGAATTCGATTGTGCGCCCACGAAGTTCTTTTTCTTCAGCCTCGACGGTTGTGCTGCCACAGTCGACGCTAGCATCGGCGCGGGCTGAATATCGGCGGGAAATCGAGGTATTTCGCTATTCCGCACGAATACCTCTACCGCCCGGTAACCGCACCTCGCTTCCTGCTTCGGCGAGGTGTGTTCGAGAGTCGGCGGCGGTGTGTCATTCATGGCGCCGTGGTTCGGGAGCAGTCCTCGACCGGTATTCCGCGCTCGCGGGCACGTAACCGCTGGGCGAGGTCGACGGTGTCCGCGGTGGGCGTGGTGTCGATTTCGGCGAGGCGGGTTCGCAGGAGGTCCAGGGTGCGGGAGATGGCGTCGTGCCGGCCGAGGGTGTGCTGCAGCCGCATGATGTCGCGGTAAAGCAGTTCGTTGTGCGGATCGAACGCCCGCGCGGTTTCCAGCAGATCCAGGGTGTAGTCGGGGTCGGCCTCGACTCGGGCGCGAGCGAGCGCGGCCACGGCGTCGAGCGCGTCGCGCCTCGTCACTTCCCGGGCGGCGATGAGCCAGTCGGAGTCCATCCCGTCGGCCAGGACACCTCCGTAGTGCGCGACGATCGCCTCGTAGGCGTCAGCTCGCCGCTCGGCCGTGCCGGCGGCACGGCGGCGGGTCACCACGTCGGCGAAGGACCAGTAGTCCACCTCCACCACGGCCGGGTCGAGCCGGTACTGGCCGTGCTCGGCCAGTACCAGTTCGCCGACGGTGCCGCTGGTCGCGCTATCGAGAGCGCGGCGGATGCGGGACAGGATCGTGCGGAGCACGCTGGCAGGGTTGCGGGGCGGTTCGTTCGGCCAGAGGGCGTCGACGATCGCGTCCCGCGATACCCCGCCGGGATGCACCGCGAGGAAGACCAGCAGTTCGAGCGGGCGGTTGCTCAGCTCGCGCGGCTCAGCCTCGGCTTGGCCGGGGCCGGGTCGCCAGTGCAGGGCCGGTGCGCCGAACACCGTCAGCACCAGCGGCGCGGGTGATCCCGGATCCATGCTTGCCACATGTGGGCGTGGCTCCTCGGCGGGTTCGCTGGCCGGGGACGGTTCCGGCGCGGCTGGCCCCGCGGTGATCTCCAGTCGTCGCGGGTCGTCGCCGGCATTCCGCGGCGGGGCTGGGGACGTCGTGTCCGGTGGTGTCACTGCGTGCCAGGGCTTGGGGGCGTCGCGGGGCGGGTGAACATCGGCGGTGCCGCTGACGACGCTGTCGTGGTGTGCGGCGCCGCGAAGGAAGACCAGGAGGTCGCGGGTCGCGGTCTCGGGCAGAGTGAAAGCACGGTTTCCGCGCAGGGGTTCGCCGAGACCGGGATCGGTGGCCGAGATGATCCCGCCGCCGGTGACGTAGGCGGTCACCCCGGCGAGCCACTGGCCCAGCACCAACGCGGTGAGCCCATGCTGGCCGTGGTTGTCCAGCAGGTGCTGCAGCCGCGCTTCCTGGCCAGGGTCACCGGGCGGGGATGCGATCAGGACGGCGGGCCGCGGCGGCGCCGGGGCGGCGAGGGCAGCCAGTGCGGTGTCCAGGTCAGCCACCACGGTGATCGACTCCGGCAGGTCGGCGGTCACTCCCGGAACACCGAGCAGGCGGGCCACGTCGGCACTGGGCACGTAGACCATGAGCATGGGTGCGCTCTCGGACGCGTCGGCCAGGAGGGTGAGCAGCAGGGCACGGGCCGCGGCGTAGCCGCCTGGCCCGACCAGGCCCAGCCCGTGGACACGGGCCAGGTCGAGGGCGATCTGGGTCCCCTCGTCTGCTGTGGAGGCCTCACCGTCGGTGTCAGGGCGTGTGGTGTCGAGAGCGATGTCGACCACGGACGGCAGCGTCGCCGGTCCGGCGACGCTGCCGATGGGTGCGGCGGCACCGATCACGCGGCGGACACGAGGTATGAGCACCGTCAGCGGCCCCTCGTTGTCCGTTCCTTCCGGTGCTGTGTTCGAGCGCGGTGCCGGGTCGCCGGCCGCGATGTCGGTCTCGGCGTTCAGTTCGAGGTCTTCGTCGTGGTGCTGGGCGCGCAGATGAGCCAGCCGCAGCTGGTACACGACCGGAGCGACGGGCAGCTCGTCGTCGCGCCAGCCGCTGCCCGGCCGGTACCGGGCGTGGCGTCGCCGTCGCGCCAACACGAGCAGGGCGCTGACCGTCGCGGCCAGGCCCAGGCTGACGAACACCTCACCGCTCCCCCATGTCGCCGCACCCCCAGCAGGTTGATCCGCCGCGGCCGGAGCAGTCTCCGAGGACGGTGGCGTGGTCGTGGCCGGTGCCGGTGGTGCTGATTCGGGCGCGGGTACCGAGGGGGCGGGCGTCGATTCCGGGAGAGGCGGCGTAGGCGGACCGGTGGTGGGGAGGTGGAGGGTGTCGCCGGGGTGAATCAGGTTCGGGTTGGTCAGTACCCGTCCGCCGGGCTGGGCGCTGCCGTGGTTGAGGGCCCAGATTTCCGGCCAGCGATCACCCTCGCCCAGGCAGCGTTGCGCGATCCTCCACAGCGAGTCGTGCACCCCGTTCTCCGGTGGCCGGACCCGCTCGGTCCCGGGCTCCGCCGGAAACCGGGTCTGTTCATGGGCGACCGGTGTCGCGGAAACGGGAGCGGTGACGGCCACCGGACTGTGGCCGGTGGGGAGGGGCGCGGCGGTGGCGGTACGGCCCAGCAGGGCCACGAGCAGGGCTCCGACGAGCACGGCCGCGACGCGCCGCACCGGGCCTGTCTGTCGTTTCAGGTCCGGCAGTCGGCCGCCGCGGGCGACGTAGGCCGCGCACGCGGCGAGGTCGAGGACGAACGCCAGCCACAGCAGCCAGGCCAGGCAGGCGAGCGTGTCGAGCAGGAACCGTGGCGACATCCGCGTCATCAGCGCCGTGCCGATCTCGTCCAGGCTCGGCAGGTGATCCGGCAACGGCCAGCCCACGCCCTTGACCAGCGCCCATGGCAGGCCCGCCACCAGCGCGACCAGTAAGACGGCGGCGATCGACCCGCGCGCCGCCCGGCCCAGCAGCCGCGCGGCGCGCGCGGCTGGTGCGCGGCCGATCATCAGCTGCTCGCCGCGCCGACCGCTACTCCCCCGTTGCCGGCGGACTCCGGTGCGGCCGGGGTCGGCGCGGCGGGCGGTGCGGTGGCTGCCGGGGTGTCCTTGCCGGGGGTGCCGTTGTTCTTCGCGGTGCCAGGGCGTTTGCGTTTGCCGCCGCGGGCGGGCTTGGCTACCTGGTCGCGCCAGCGGGTGAGGTCGGCAACGGGGACGTCGGTGACGTCGGCTAGTTCGGACACGTCGATGACGTCGCCGGCGGCGGTGAGGACCTCGCCGAGCTCGCGCTCGAGGTCGGCGAGCTGCTCTGCCAGTTCGGTGTGCCGGCGGGCCAGCTCGCCCACCGTGCTGGCCGTCTGGGCACGACGCGCGCGACGCGCCGAGTCTCGTTCCTCGAGACGGCGGGTGATCTCCTCGTCGGTGTTGACCATGCCTGTGTTCTCCCTCCACTGTGTGCGTCCGGGGTCAGGGCTCGATGCCGGTGACCCCGCGCTGCGGATGTGCTGCGCCTCGCCCGTGGGTGTGGATGGCGTCGATCCCGGCCAGCGACAGCAGCTGGGTCCGGTAGACGGAAGTGACCTCGACGGTCACCGTGTCCCCGGCGACCGCGACGGTGCCGGTAGCGCCGACGCTGGCCAGATATCGCTGCGCGAGGTCACGTGCCCGCGCCGGATCGATGCGAACAGCGCCGTTGGCGCGATATGCGGCGAGGTCGAGCGCCTGGGCGCCGGCGCGGGCGGCGGACTCGGCCTGCCCGCCGGCGCGGACCTTGCTCGCCAGGGCGAGGCCGCCGTCCAGGCACAGCCCGGTCAGGGCGAGCAGCCCGAGCAGGAGCGCGAGCACGAACGCGGTCACCCGGCCTTCCTGCGCCCGCCACCACCGCAGGTGTGCGGGCGTGCCGGACGGTCGGGTGCGCGGCGAGGCAGAGGGGTAAGCAGAATGAGCGGCGTGACCGCACCCGGGACGGAATCGCCTGATATGGACGAGGATCGCGTGACCGCTTGGCACGAGGCCGGGCACGCGGTCGTCTACCTGCTGCAGGGCCGCTCGCTGCGCTACGTGACCCTGCGGCCCCGAGGCGCCGGGCGCGTGGGCTTCACCGCGGTCCGGCCCCGCCGTGTCGACCTGGGAGCGCAGGCGGTCGTAGCCCACGCCGGACCGCTCGCCCAGGCTCGCTACGTCCTTGAGGCGACCAGCGCAGCCGAACGGCGTCACGACGGTGTGACCGCGGAGGACGTCCGTCTCGGCGCCTACCTCCTCGGCGGGCACGATGATCTCGCCCTGATCTCCGAAGCCCGCCAGGCCTACGGGGTCTCCGACCGCCAGCCAGATCTGTGGGCGGAGTTCGCGCAGGACATCGTCGACCGGCACTGGAATGACATCGGCCGTATCGCCGAAGCGTTGCTCGAGCACCGGACGCTGACCGGCGCTCAGCTCCGTGCCTGGGTGCCCGGGCTCGCACTCGGGCGCTGACGACGTCATCAGGCACCGCCCGGACGGGCCTGGGACCGGTGGGTGTCGACGACTTCGCTGGCGGACGATTCCAGGGTTTTCCCGCCGGGGACGCCGAGCAGCGCGGCTTGTCCAAAGTCGACGGAACACCTGACGTGCACGGTCACCGCCCCGGCGGGAGCCAGGGTTCCCGACAGCGTGGTGGTCACCTCGCGGCACACCACACCCGCCTGGGCCAGCGCGGCGCCGGCCGTGTCGCGAGCGGCAGTGGAGGCAGCGGGTGTGGTGCGGTGCAAGGTGGCGGCGCGAGCGGCCTGATGAGCGGCGTCGTCGAGCCGCAGCCGCGCATCGACACCACGGTGCACCACCACGGCCAGCAACACCAGAAGCATGACCAGCACCGGCGTCACCAGCACGGTCTCAGCGGTCACCGAGCCGCGCTCGGCCCGCCACCATGCCCGCACCCCTCCCGACTGCCGGCTACCTCGCGGCGTCACGACTGCCGCTCCCCTGCCTGGCCGCCGGCGCCGAGCGGTGTGGTCGTCGGACGGTGAGGTGGGACCAGCCTGAGCCGAGGCCATTCCGTGGCTGGTCGTTCCCAGGGGAACTCCCCAGCTTGGGTGAGGTCGCGGGCCGCGGTGACGTGAGCGAACACGTTCTGCGGCAACACTTCGGCGGCATGGGTCAGTCGGCGAAGGTGGTCGTGGCCGGGCAGTGTGGCCAGAACATGGCCGGTGCGGTGCGTCAGGTCGGTGTGCCGCAGTTTCGCTTCCCACGCCCGGGTGAGCAGCAGGCAGCCGTGCAGATGACGGCCAACCTCGTCCAAGCCGTGGTCGATCGCCGAGACCGCCTCGCGTGCCGCGGCCACCAGGTCCTCGCCGACGTCGGGATCGCTGGCGAGTTCCTCGGCGAGGACGCGCACGTCACGGCTGCGATCGAGACAGCACAAGGCCTCCCACACCACCCGGTGCGCCTCACCCGGCACTGCGGGGTCGATCCAAGCTCGGGCCGATGTGCGGTGCAGCTCGTCGACGCCAGCCAGCAGATCCCGCACCAGCCTCGCGGTATCGGGCCCGAGGTCGGTGAAATCCCTGCTGCGCCAACCCTCGCCGTGACGTAACCGGGTCCGGGGAGTGTCATCGTGCGGCCCCTGGTACTCGCGGGCCGCGCACACGGCACGCCAGCCGGCCAGCACGACGATCAGGACCACGGCGGCGACGATGAACTTCCCGGAGAATCCTTTCCCCACTACTAGGGCGAATCCCACGGCGATCGCGCTGGACAGTCCTTTCAGGACGGTGTCCGGTCGCACCGCGGCGAGGATCTGCCGACGGCGCCAGTGGCGTGCGGTGACGGCGGGATGGAGCAGCACGGTGTCCTGCCCATCTGGGAACACGCCGTCGAGCACCGGCGACACCATGCCTGAACGGCTGAGGTTGCCCATCGGGAACTCCTGTCGGTCTACACCAAACTCGGCTCTGGATAAGGAAAAGTCAGGGTGTTGTGTCCGTATCGGGCACGAAGCGTTCGACCTCGCCGACCGTTTCGGCGTGCACGTGCAGGTGCACACCTGGCAGGACCGCGACGGCCTCGCCACGGATACTCACCGACACCGAGGTCGCGTCACGGACCACGGCGAGCCGCGATTCGCGCAGCGGGCCAGCGGCGAGGTCGTCGAGCAGCCGCTGACCCGCGGCATGGCCGGCACCGGCGGTGCCGTCCTGGGTCCGTGCCGCGGCCAGGGCCTGGGACGCGGCGGCCTGGGCGACGTGGGTCGCGTGAGACCACACGGCGAACTGGATGATCGCCAGCAAAGCCAGCAACAGCAGCGGCGTCGCGATGACCAGTTCGACGGTGACCTCGCCCCGGTCCCCGGAAAGCGCGTGCCGGACACGGCGAGCCAGCCGACCGCGAGGAGGTAAGGCGTGTCGGGCCGGCATGGTCAGCCGATCCCGAGGTTGATCGAATTGGCCTTCTCGGTCAGTTTCGCGACGATGATGGCGATGATCGCGATCGCGGCGATGGCCATCAGCGCGGTGACGATGACAGTGGTCGTGATCTCACCACGCTCAGGTTCCGCTCGCAGCACGGCGATCCTCGCCGACACCACTGTCCATATCGTACGGACGTATTGCGTCATGGCTCCTTCTTTCATTTCCGTGCAAGGCTTCTCGCTGCGACTCCACGCGGGCTAAAGCCCGTTGAGGACCTGAATGACAGCGGGATAGGCGATGAATCCCAAGAATCCGAGGAACAGCAACGTCACCGGGAGTGCCATGTGCTCGGTTGCAGCCTGGGCGTCGGTTTCAGCGTCGGTGACCTGGTGGGTCCGCAGCGCTTGGGCCTTCGCCGCCAGAGACGCGCGGACGCGAGCACCTTCGCTCCCGGCCAGAGAGATCGACGCGGCGAGTTCGGCGAGTTCGGTGATGTCGAGTTCCTCGCCGAGCCGGTGCAGCGTGGCCCAGGGGGTGGTGCGGGTCAGCTGGGCGGCGTGCAGCGCGCGGCGGATCTTGTCGAACGCCGGACCTGTCCCGACGGCCGCGGCGTCACCGAGAGCGGCCTCGACCCCAGCTCCTCCGGCGAGCGTGATCCAGACGAGATCGAGGAAGGCCGAGAGAGCGTCGCAGAACTCTCGCCGCGACCGAGTGGCTTTGGCGCGGACCTCGAGGTCCGGAGCCAGGAAACCGAGCGCGGCGAGCCCGAGCCCGGCCAGCAACGGCACCTCGCCCCCCAGCGACAGCCCGCCGAGAACCAGCAGCGCCTGCAGCGGCCACGGCGCCAAGAGCCCGGCCACGGCGAGCACGGCTTTCGACGCCAGGTGGGTGTCGACGCCTCGGCCGGCGACCCGCAAATCGGCCTCGATCTTCGTACCGGGCAGCCCGAGCATCCGCAGGACGGGCACGAAAACGCGGCCCCAGGCGCGCACCCACGCGGCCTCGCCGGTGAGGACGATCGGCGTAGCCAGCCGCCTGGCACTGACCTTGGCGAGCTGGTCGCTCAGCGCAGGGCGAGGCGGCACGGCCCAGGCCAGGAGCAGCCAGAGCCCTGTGCCAGCACCGGCGCCGAACGCGAGTGCCGGGATCATGAGGGCCCACCTCCGCCGTCTCGCGCGCCGACAGCCGCTGGGCTGTCCAGGACGAGCACCCGTGGTTGCCGTCCGCCGGTCGCGATCCGGGCGAGCCACGCGAACCCGGCTGCGAACAGACCCCCGATGAGCAGCAGGACGATTTGGCCGGTGGCGGTGTTGTAGACGTCGAGGTAGGCGCGGTTGAACAGCACGACCCCGGCGGCGAAGGCGAGGGTGGTGGCGACGATGACCCGCACGGAGGTCCGGGTCCGGGCGCGGCCGGTCTCCACGCGCATGCGCATCGCGGCTTGTTCGCGGGCGGTGGTGGCCAGGGAGCCGAGCAGGTCGCCGAGCTGGCGGGCTTGGTGCTCGGCGGCGAGGACGAGGGCGGCGAGGACGAGGTCTGCGGTCGGGTCGTCCAGCTCTCGTGCCAGCTTCCGTAAGGCGGGCGCCAGGCGCTGCCCGCTTTCCAGCCTCGCGGTGAGGGTGGTGACCTCGCCGCGGATGGCCGCGGGCGCGAGCGGGGCGGTGGCGAGGATGGCTTGCTCGAGCCCCGCTGCGGCGGACAGGATGTCCCGCAGCATCTCAGTCCAGGACGCGATCGCCTCGATCCGCGCGACCCGGCGGGCGTGGGCGCGGTCCGGACCGACCAGACGGGGCAGGAACCACGCTCCAGCGGCGGCCAGCACCGCGCCGACCACCCAGCCGGTCGCGGCGCCGGTCAGTGCGCCCACGCCGACCGCCACGGCCAGGCGCAGCAGCACCCGCCGGTCTCCGGCCTGGTCGCGTGCGGCGCGCAGCAGCGTGTGACGGCGCGGGGGTGGCGGCACCGCTGCGGGCCGGCGCCAGGCGGCCACGATCAGCAGTACACCGACGGCGGCCCCCAGCCCGAGCGCGGAGGCGAGCATGGTGGTGGTGTCGATGGTCATGGCGTCCACCACCCCTCCGGACGGGCCAGCAGGTCGGGGTCGAATCCGGCGGCGGTGAGGTCGTCGAGGGTGTCGGCGCGCAGGGCGCCGGCCACCGGGACGGCGCGGCGGTCCGGGCCGCGGCGGTAGACCTCGTTGGAGATCACCGCCCCGTCTTCGGCGTCGATCACCTCGCGGATCGAGGCGATCACCCGTGTCGTCCGGTCGGTGGCGCGGTCGAGGTGGACAACGAAATGCACCGCGCTCGCGACGAGCAGCGCGGTGGCCTCCAACGGGAGCCGCTCCGGTCCTTGGGCGGCGTAGGAGGCGAGGCGGGTGAACGCGATCTTTGAACTGGACGCGTGGAGGGTGGCCATGGAGCCGTCGTTGCCCTGTGACATCGCGTTGCACATCGGAATGACCTCGGCACCGCGGATCTCCCCGACGATGACCCGGTCCGGGGACATGCGCAGGCCCCAGCGGACCAGCTCCGCCTGGTCGATGGCGCCCTCGCCCTCGACGTTGGGTTCGCGGGCCTGCAGGGCGGTGACATCGGCGTGTAGCTCGGGATCTCGGTCGAGGCCGAGTTCGAAGGCGTCCTCGACCGTGACGATCCGCTCCAGTGGGTCCATCTCCGCAGCCAGGCCCCGCAGAAGCGTGGTCTTCCCGGCGCCGGTGCCGCCGGTCACGAGCACGTTCTTACGTGCCCGCACCAGCGCCCGCAGGAACCGCTCCAGCCCGACGTCGAGAGTGCCGCGGCGACGTAGCTGCGGGAGGGTGGCGGTGAGGTAGCCGTGCCGGCGGATCGTGCACGCCGTCACCCCGCCCGCCGTCAAACCGAGGACCGCGAAGAGCCGCTCGCCGCCGGGCAGCTGGAGGTTCAGCGCCGGACTGCCGCGATCGAACCTGCGCTCCTCCGACGACGCCCGCGCGGCGAGGGTGCGGATCAGGTCGGTGAGTTCCGCGTCCGACGCCGCCACCGGCGCGGCCTGGGCACGGCGGCCGTCGTTGTACTGCACGAACACCCGGTCGTAGCGGTTGACCGCGATCGTCTCCACCGAGCGATCGGCCAGCAGCGGCTGCAGCCCGCCCAAGCCGAACACCTCATCCAGAACCTGGTCGACGACTCGCTGCTCGGCTACGGAGTCCACGAGGGCACGTCCGGCGAGAAGCTCGGCCTCGCTGTGCGCGGCGACCGCGATGTCGAGGACCTCACGGCCGATCTCGCGACGCTGCGCCACGCTCAGCGCCGCCACGCTCAGCGCCGCGCCGCTCGTCCGGGACGCGGTCTCGACCCGGCCGGGTAGGTCCGTGGTCAGCGTCTGCCGGAGCCGGTCGCGTAACCGCTGCTCGGCATCCCTCGGGCCGGTCGCGGCGGCGGGCATGGTGGGGTGGTCTGTCTGAGTCATGCGCGGGGCTCCTTCCCTGCAGGGCTGGGCTGATGGCCGTTGTGTCGCGGATCCCTCACTTGCGGCGGCGGCGCGGACGCAGGTTGTGGCCCGAGGCCGGGCGGGGTGATGAGCACGCCACCGGGTCGGCGCACCTGCTGGGCAGGTACACCCGGCACCCCGGCCGGTAAAGGCGCCGGAGGCGGAGCCATGGGACTGAAGGGTTCGGCCAGGGTGAGGGCGAGAGCGGCGGCGTGGCGGGCAAGGCCACCGTTGGTGCCGCGGCGGCGGGCCAGTGGCTGCCGGTACCCGGTCAGGGTGGCGGCAGCGAACGGGTCGTGCGGGAGACGCCCGATCGCGGGTATCCCCAGCTCACGTTCGACATCCACGGTCGGATAGCCATCACCGGTTAGCAGCAAGCCGGGACGTGGCGTCCAGCGCGCCAGTTCCCCCAGCCGCGCCGCGGTGTGGGCGAGGTCGTCGCCCTGAGTACCCGTCACCAGCACCAGAGCATCGGCGCAGCGCGCGATCGTCTCGGCCGGTGATCCGGGATCCACCCGCCCGCAATCGGCGAGCACCACCACACCCGTGTCGCGGGCCACGACGGGCAGCAGCGGCCCGTCCGCGGCCGTGGCCAGGGTCGACAGGGCGGCACGTGCGTGCGTGCCACCCGGCGGGGCCACCAGTGCGCGGGCGCCGCCGGGCAGGGGCTGGGTGTGGTCCCACACCACCGCGGGATCACGGGTGCGGCGTGCCGCAGCGGCGAGGCTCACCAACCCTGGGGAGCCCGGCAGGCCAAATCGCATCGCCAGGTCACCTCCGGACGGGTCGACCTCGGCGACCAGACAGCGCATGCTCTTGGCATGCGGCCAGGTCATGGCCAGCGCGACGGCCAGGGTCGTCACGCCCGGCGAGCCTTTCACCGAACACAAGGCGATCAGCATCACCGCTCACCGCCCGCCGCCTGCATCACCAGCGTCAGCTGCCCGGCGGGAACCTGTGCCAGCTGCGACGCCCCCACAGTGTCGAGATCCAGCGACACCACGGTGGACTGATCAGTGCCCGCAGGGCCGACCCCGACGACCGTGGCGCGCCAGGACGTCCCCGGCACTTGTCCGGTGGCCGCGGCGCCTGCCGCTGTGGCAGCGGTGACGACGACGGTCACCGGCGCTCCGGCGGCCAGCTCGGGCGGGGCCTGCCCCGGCTTTACGACGACCCCGACCACCGCCCGGCCCGCCGCCGGAATCGCGGCAGTGCCCACCGCGTCCGGCGTCAGCAGCGCTCCCGCGCCGAGGCTGGTCGCCATCGGCCGACCCAGCACGCTCGCTACCCGATCCGCCGGAATCAGGGCCACGCCTGGCGCGGCGTACACGTCGATGCTGCGCAGGTCCGCGGGCGTCAGCACATGCCCGAGTTGGACCGGCTTCGCCAGCGCCAGCGCCAGCACCGGAACCCGGTCCTGGGTGCTGGTTGTCCACCACACCGCGCCACCGACGCACAGCACCACCAGCAACGCTCCGGCCACCAGATGCGGCAACCGGCGCCGCCGGCTCCCTCGCGCAGCCACCCTTGACGGCGAGCCCGAGGAATTCAGCCACGGCACCGGCCGTGCTTCGCCGGTCGCGCTGTCGCCGCGCGCGGGACTGTCAGTACTGGTCACGAGAAACCCCTCCAGGCATAGCTCGCCCGCACCACGTATTCACCCGGCCAGCAAATGCCGCCGCGAATACACGGTCAGGAAAAGGAAAGAGAAAACTTTTGATTCAGTTGGGAACGTCGTCCGGGTTATCCCGTGCCCAAGGCTTGGGCTTCGGCGACCCGGAAGGACGCCGCTGCGCTTGTGGTCATGTCCGGGAACGTGCCCGACGCCCCGGCACCCGACCACGTGATTCGCCACGACACGGTCGCCGTGGCCGGAAACCGTTCGCCCGGCGCACCGGCCGACGAACGCTGGTAGGTGTGGCCGCAATCGGGGGACGCCGCCCGCGGATCCCCGTGGGCGGGGAACGGTGTGCCCGGCCCAGCGCAGGACACGGTGTTGCTGTCGCCCATGGCCCAGGACACCGAGGTCGGGGTCGCGGTCGCGGTGACCGACACCCCGGGCACCGAGGCCGTCGCCGACTGCGGCCGCCACATCGCCCGGTCCAGCCACAGCCACGTCGGCAGCTGCACCAGCTGGGTTCCGGCCGGGCTCGACGCGATCACCGGACTCGGCAACCGCAGCTGCGACCGCGCCTGCTCAGCTAACTCTTCTGGCGAGGGCAGCGGCGCTGCACCTGGTGCCTGACCATCGGGAATCCACACCGGCGCCCGGTAGAGCGCGTCCCGCTGCCCCTGGCCGGAACACTGATAGACGTACCAGGCGCCGGCTGGACCTGGCCCCTGCACCGGCACCACATCTTGGGGCCGCGGACGGGCCAGCGACACGAACTGCACCTCACCAGAGCCCCAGCGGTGTCGGTGGAAGCGGATCGTCTGCACACCGTTTGCCGGTGGCTGGTAGTTACTGCGCACGTACGAGCAATCGGCTTTGTTGTCCTCACCACCCACGATCCGGTCGCCAGGTGGATGGGCTGGAGTGCCCGGTTCACCGCCTTGTGATTTCGGCCCGCCGGGTCGCGGTGCCGGATTCGGAGCGGGCGCGCTGCGACCACGTTGTCCCGCGCCGAGCTCGCATCCGGCGTACGAGCTTCGGCCGCAGTCGACCTCGCCATACCAGTCGCCTGCCAGGGCGGGCGCGACGCTCGCGAAAGTCGCAGCGGAGGTCAGGATGGCCAGGGTGCCCAGTCGTCTGGCTGTCAGCATGTTCCGGTCCCTTCCACAGCGAACCGGGTCACCCGCCAGGAACCGTCGACGGCCAGCTTCACCTCGGCGTTGATCAGGTGTTTGCCGCCGGGCTCGTTATCGGCGGGCTGGCCGTTGTCCGCGCGGTACTTCAACCAGTTACTGGCGTCCGAGCAGTCGCGGATCATGACGGTTTTCGGCGTGTCCTGGGGTTCGACGGACTGAACGACGGGGAGGTTGACCGGCTTTCCCTTGGTGATCAGGCCGTTGTAGTGATCGGCGTACATCTGGCGCGAGAGCACCGACAGCGCGTCGCCGGTGGCGTGGTCGGCCAGGCGGGGTGACTGCCAATCGGACGTGGTCGCCACGGCGGCGACGTCCTTCCACATGCCTAGGTATGCAGCGATGGCCTTCTGCTTAGCGATGTCGGCGGGGGAGGTGGCCGTGGCACTGGGGACAGGTGGCGGCGCCGGCGCCGCGGAAGTCGGGGTCGCACTGTTGTCCGAGCTGCAGGCGCTCATGCTCAAGCCGAGTCCGGTCGCGGTGACGAGGGCGGTCAGGGCGAGGACGGTGCGGTGGTGGTACGTCATTACGGTCCCCCAGTTCATCGACGATCGCAGGTCAGCGTGGGCGAGCCACACCGTGACGCTCACCGGCGTGGAGGTCGACGCAAGAACGACTTTCGCGGTGCTGACGCTCCGGACGGCTGCCCTCGTGCAAAGTTCACCCATTGGTTTGAGAGCGGGTCGAGCTGGAGTCCTGGCGGGCAGGATGGCGTACAGGATGATCACGCAAGGTCCGGAGGAGTCGTGCAGCTGACGGCGAGCAGCTGGTGGTGGAGCGGTAGCGCTGCCGTCGGCCTGGTGCTCGGTGCGGCGGCGAGCGGGCTCACGCGCCGGTTTCTGCGACATGAGCGGCCACTGGCCGGGACGTGGTGGCTCGGCTCGGTGCTCACGGCCGCCGCTCTGGGGTTGCTGGGCTGGCGTGTGGGAGCGCGCGGCGAACTTGCCGTCTACGGGTTCGTGGCTGTGCTGGCGGTCCCCTTGGCGGTAATCGACTGGTGCGAACACCGGCTGCCCAGAGCATTGATGTGGCCGCAGCTTGCCGGTGCCATGCTGGGGTTCGCGGTGCTGTGCTTGGTCCGTCACGACCCAGCCCCGGGTGGTCGAGCACTTGCCGCACTCGTCGCGGCGGGTGGACTGTTCCTGATCCTCGCCGTGGCCACCGGCGGGGGTGTCGGTGCCGGCGACGTCAGCGCCGCCGCGGTTGTCGGTCTGGTGACCGGTTGGATCGGCTGGGCCCAGGTCGTCGGAGCGCTGCTGACGGCATCGCTGCTCGCGTTGGTCATGGTCGCTGCGCCCGGCGTCCGACGCCGTGATGACGACGGCGCCACAGTGGTGCCGTTCGGGCCGTGTCTCCTGACGGGCGCGCTGGTCATGGCGCTGGCAGGCGGATAGAACGCCCCTCGCCAGGTCCGGTCGCTGCGTGGGTGTCTGGTGTGCCATCGTTCTCCCTCCTTCCTGATGACCCTCGTGGCGGGTGAGGTGTATCGGTTGGTGTGTTTGCAGTGGGGTTGCCGGGGTGGCGCTTGAGGGGAGGGGCGCCACCCCGGCGGTACTTCCGCCGGTCCCCCGACCAATCGACGGAAGTGCTCGTGGTTGAGCGGTTAGTTGGAGCGGCGTGACGGGCCAAGCTGGGCGGCGAGCCTGGTCTCCCGCCACGCCGCGTCCGGGGGCCGGCTCCCCGGAGCGTCAGAGCTATCGCCGCCGATCAGCAAGTCCAGGGTCGGCGACGACGGCTCTGACGAGTCTGGATTCACGCCGGGCCGTAATAACCCGGGATGCAGCGGGTGCCTCCGTTCCACCAGGCTCCGGTCACCCGCCATTTGATGACCGGTTGGAGGTTGGTCGTCCCGGGACCAACGCAGTAGCGGAAGAGAGCGCCCCAGAAATCCTCGACGTCCAGCATCACGGTGGAACCCGTACCGCCATCGCAGTGCCGGTACTTTCCCCAGCCGAGATACCCGCATCCCTCGCTGACGGCGACAGGACCACGAGAGGCTGATTCTCTTGCAGTGGCAGCGTTTGCCGTCGCGCCCGATCCTGCGACGGCGAGCGCGGCCAAAGCTCCGGCAAGGCCATATCGAATTGCCCGAGTTCGCAAAATAGCAGTCATGTCTTCAATCCTCAAAGTCGATGCTTATTCGAACGGCGAGCTCTTCCCGAGAAACCAAAGGGTTTAATGTAATCCAAGAGGAACGTTCGAGTGGTTCTGCTAACTACTATCCACTGCGGCGAGCCGACTGGAAACCTTCCGGCGAGCACAAAGTTGTGCTCGTTTTGTGCCAACCTTGTCCTCTGTTTGTCATAACCGAAATGATGTTCATTAAGTGCGTCGGCACGACTGGGCAAGACAGGTAACCGAGCGCATTGCGCGGTGTTAAACAGACGAGCCCAGCCAGGTCAATGCTGGGCTGGGCTCGTGTCGACTGTCACGAATCTCGCTTCAGGGACGAGCTTTTTGCTGCGCCAGCAAGGCGATACGGGCGCGGACGTCAGTTCCCTGGGGGTCGCGAAGGCCGTCGAGGATGTGCGCTGCTTGACTGTAGGCATCCCGAGCCGCAGCTATTTCTCCAAGTTCGGTAAATGTTTCGGCGCGGGCAACATGAGTTTGCGCTTGAGCCCAACAGTCGCGACCCGTGCGCCGGAGGGCAAGGGCGGCGTCAAATTCTGCCAGCGCGGGCCTGAGGGCATGCCGCTGGCGAAGCATGAGACCGCGATGGTGGTGCACAGATCCCAGCAGAGGCTTTGAGGCAAGTTTGCGCGCCTGGGCAAGTGCGGCCGCGGCGCTGATGTCCGCTCTGGTGGTGTCGCTCAGTCGCTGATGAACCGGGGCCGCCATACTCAGGGCGAGGACGGCTCCGAAAGTGCAGTCGGCCGAGAAGAATAGCTGTTCCGCCCGGGCGAACGTGTCCCGCGCCTCCTCCAGGCGATTGAGCGCCGCGAATGCTGAAGCGGTGCCCAAGGTCGTCCAAGCGCGACATCCGTCGTCTGTGTCGTCGCAGTGCGCTTGGGCGGCCTGCTCGAAGCGTTCCAATGCTTCGTGATCGCGACCGAGTTCATGCAGAGCCCAGCCGAGATTTTGCAGGCAGCGTACGAGCCCAGCGGGGTTTTCCACGGCGCGGGCGGCATCGAGTCCGGCGGTGGCAAGCGTGAGCCACGCGGTCCAGTCTTTCGATAGATGAAAGTAAGGCAGGAAGGCAGCGGCGAGCTGCCACAGCGCGTCTCCCGCCGAGACACTTCGAGCAGAACGGACGAGGTTGATCACGGTAGCGGCTTCCGTCGCGCACCAGCTCATCGCGGCGTCATAGTCGCCGGTAAAGGTAGCGGGCCGGACACCGAAGTTCTCGCGCGAGGGCGCCTGCCGACCGAGCCATCCTGGCATGAGCGCCGCACTGGCCGCAGCCGCGGAGCTGGCGTACCAGCGGATGACACGGTCACGGGCGCGTTCAACTTCGGACAGTGGTTCGTCGACGAGCCCGTGCAGGTAGGCATATGCCCTAGTCAGCGGGCTCATCCTGATCCGACCCGCCGGAGTCTCCTCGATCAGATGGGCGCGCCGCAGCGCCGAGAGCGCGTCACTGGCCGTGTCTTCGTCTACCGCGGCGAGCGCTGCGATACCGGCGGGAGCGATGTCGCGTACTGGACTGATACCCAGGAGTCTGAACAGTCGCGCGGACCGGGGCGGCAGGGCGAGGTAGGAGAGATCGATGGTGCCGTGGATGTTGATTTCTCGGTCCGACGATGTGAAGACATCGAGTACGCGATTTTCGTCGATGAGTTCTGCGGCCAGTCGTTGCAGCGTGGGTGGGCGCCGCCGCGCGAGTTGCTCCGCCGCGATGGAGATAGCCATCGGGAGGCCACCGCAGGTCTCGACGACCAGGTCTGCGGAACCAGGATCCGCGTCCACGCGGGCGTCGCTGGTTCGTTTCCGGAGCAGGGTCAGCGATTCTTGTCTGTTCAGCGGCGGCACGACGAGGCGAAATCCGCCGGTCTTCATCAGCAAGGCGTCTTGGTGTTCCCGGCTTGTGGTCAGAACGACGCTTCCTGCGCCGGGCAAAAGGTCTTTGACCTGCTCGTAGCTGCCGATGTTGTCGAGTACCACGATGGCCGGGCGCCGTGAGAGCAGCGATCGATAGTACGCGGCTTTATCCGGCAACGGCGCTTCCAGCTGTGCAGCATCGGCGCCCAGAGTGCGAAGAAAGCCGTCCAACGCCGACTCCGATGTGAGAGGTCGCCCCGGAGCGAGCCCGCGCAGGTCAGCGAAGAGGCAGCCTCCGGGATAGCCGTGGACTGCGTTCGCGGCCCACTGGACTGCCAGGGCCGTCTTGCCGACCCAGTACTCGCCCTCGATCGCGACCAGGACGGCCTCACCACGCTTCCCGACAGCCACGTCGATTCGCCGCAGCTGCTCAGCACGCCCTACGAAGCCTGGAACCGTGGCTGGCAACTGCATGGGGCGAATCGGAGCGTTTTCGCCGACCCTCTGCTGCTTTGCCAACCACTCAAGCTCACCCCCGGCGCTGAGGGCGCGGTCGATCTCACTCACCGCCGCCGGCAGCAACGGACGCCAGCCGTGGAGCATCTTCGACAGGTAGCTGGCGCTGTAGCTCGTCATACCGGCCAGCTGGCCGAGCGTCACTCCCCGCTCGCGGCGCCATCTCTCAACCGCCGCCGCAAAACTGTTGATATTCCTCAAGGCGCCTCCCCGCGCGTCACCGCCTGCCCGCCCCCCACAATCGAGCGAGGAAGGCGCGTATTACTGGGCGGGGACCCGGGAGTCAGCCCGTGTTGCCACGATGCCGTTGATACGTTCGGACGATGTGCCCGCGAGGCGTGTTCCCCGCACAAGCACGTTCCGATATAGTGGAATGATCAAGGTCGAGAGTACGTAAGAGTGGATCGCGAGTCAACCATTTCGGACAAGGGCGGCATCAGATCCGATATTCCGGACTGGCCGCGCGGAGGGGTGCACGGTGTCCGAACCTGGCCACGACATGCACAGCGCATCGGAGAATGAGGCTGATGGCGAGCCGTTCGCCGTGCTGCTGCGGCGCTTGATCGGCCTGAGGAAGCTCCCGGACGGCAGACCGTACACCGTCGCTGACGTGGACAAGGACCTCAACCGCGATCAGAAGCGGATCTCCAAGAGTCATTTGTACGGGCTGGTCAACGGCACCAGTGAACCAAGCCTGGAGGTCACCCAGACCCTCGCCGACTACTTCGGCGTAGAGCTGGAGTACTTCGGGAAGGGCACACGAGCACGCACTCTGCAAAACCAGTACGCGCTGCTGGAGAAACTGTCACACGACGGCGTACAAGAAGTCGCGTTCCGCGCAAGCGAGCTCTCGGGCGACCAGCTGCGGAGCGTATTGGACTTCATTGAGTTCCAGACCAGCCGAAAGGACGACCCGGGTAACACGTCCGGGTGACGTCAAAGTCGCTTCCCCGATGTGACCTGGTCTTTCTGCGACGATGCGATCGGGTGATCAACAACGGACTGGGAGGGCCGTCGTGAGGAACCTTTCTTCAGTTGTCCGGCGCGAGTGGCGGGTGATGCGCTTGCGGCGAGATCTTCGTAGGCAGCTGGCCGCAGCGAAGATCGAGGGGCCAACGCCCATGTCCGAGGTGTGCGATCGCCTCGGTCGGATGCGCGGCAAGCCGATCCGGTTGATGTTGATGCCCATGGATGTGCCCGGTCCGTTCGGGCTGTGGTTGAGCACGGCCGCCGCGGACTTCATCGTGGTGCAGAGAGTCGGTACCACGTGGTTACACCGCGAGCACATCATCGCCCACGAGCTCGGGCATCTTCTCGCGGGTCATCCGACAGATACCGGTGACGACTCGGTGTGGCGGGAGCTCATGCCCGACATTCCCATCGAGATGATCCGTGGTGCGCTGGGGCGCACTACCTACGACAATAGGTTCGAGGAGGAAGCCGAAACTCTCGCCACCGTGCTGCTCGAGGCCACGGCGAAAGCGCAATCGGTCACTCTTCCCGGCTATTCGCCTCGTGCTCGCCGGGCACAGACGGCACTGGGTGACCCGATCGATCTACTATGAACCTGACCCAGTTCCTGATCCTCGTGCTGGCCTGGTTCCTCTACAGGCTGGCGAAGTCGCCGCGCAACCCGGCGTTGTGGGCTGTGGTCGCGTGTATCGCCTTCCACCTGCTGGGGTCCACCACCGGCATCGTCTATTTGCGCTTGCTCTTCGGCGAACTGCCGGCCTCCAGCACCGTCAAGCTCGTCATGAACCTCGCCCTGAACATCTCGCGGTACGCGCTGATGCTGTTCTTCCTGCTGTCCGCAGGCGGAACCCGGCGGCGCGCGCAGATCGAAGGCGCGGTGCTCGGCGTCGTGTGCGCCGCGATGACCACAGCAGTTCTCGTCCTGCCGCCGGAATTACGAGACAAGGCCTACCCGACCAGTGGCTCGCTCCCCCACACGATGTCCGCTCCCGGCGTCGCCCCCTTCTATCTCATAGGCGGCGCCTACACGATCTACGCCACGATCCAAACCGCCCGCTGGGCCCTGCGCTACGCCAACGAATCCCAGCACCGCGCCCGACTCGGCCTCCGTATCGCCGCAGCAGGCCTCGGGTTCGCCGCAACGGCGACAGCGGCACGAACCGTTGTCACGATCGTGCGCTGGACCGGTCATCCCGGCTACGGCGGCGACCTCATGGCCGTCACCAACCGGTTGGTCCCCATCGGGACCTTCCTCTTCTTAGCCGGCGTGCTGTACGTCGGGCTCGCCGCACGACTGTCCGCCCTCCGTGTCTGGCTGCGACACCGGCGGACCTACCACGAGCTACGGCCACTGTGGGAACCGCTCCACACAGCGTTCCCCGAGGGCCAGCTCGACCGCGCTCCCACCCACAGATTGTTCGACCGCATCAGCCCATGGCGCATCGGCCACAAATATTGGCGACGCGTCATCGAGATTCGCGACGGTCTCCTCCAGATCAGCCCCCACCTTGTCGACCTCGGCTACGACGCAGCGCGCCCTGCCGAGCAGCAAGCAGACACGATCCGAAGAGCGGTCGAACGACAGCGGGCGGGAACGGCGCCCCAGGCCAGGACAGCCCTCACTGTCGCAGAACCCAGTACCAC
This sequence comes from Amycolatopsis roodepoortensis, assembly GCF_024628825.1. NCBI lineage: Bacteria > Bacillati > Actinomycetota > Actinomycetes > Pseudonocardiales > Pseudonocardiaceae > Amycolatopsis > Amycolatopsis roodepoortensis. Next base: position 5,802,552 of record NZ_CP102415.1, on the reverse strand, counting down.
CAACATAAACGACGATGTGAACCAGCTCGTCCGCCTCTCACAGGCCCTGGCCCAGAAAGGTAGTCCGTGACCACCCCGCCGAAGACCGAGATCCGCGACCGCAACTCTTCAGCACTCAGCAAGATCCGCGCTGGTGAACCGAAACCATACGAGGAGAAGACCTATGTCCTGCGAGCACTGACCATTCCAGGCCGCTCAAGTGGACACCCACGAACAGTTCCCATAGCCGTTGTGCAACTCGACGGAACACGCTACATCTGCGCGCCCGACCGCGGGCGCGACTGGGTACAGAACCTCATCGCAGCCAAGCACTGTGACCTCGAAGGCGACCCCGAACCACGGCACCAGGCCGACCTCGTCGACGACGAGGCTGCAGCCGGCGCCGTCCATGCCTACCTCGCGAAACTCGGGAAGCCTTCGACGATGTGGCCCTTCCCGAGCGACGCCAGTCCCGAGGAGATCCACCGGCACCTCGGCAACATCGCCGTGTTCCGGCTCAAGCCTCGCACCCCGTGACCCCCATGGAACAGGCCAGTGACGGTCGGCAGATGCTGATCACCGCGTCCCAGGTACTTCGTGGCCCTCGCGGTGAACACATCAGTGATGGTGCCGTTCTCGTCGAGGCAGGCATCATCGTGGCGGTCGGCACCCGTCGCGCCGTTGAGCAGCAGGCCCAGCCCACCGCGGTCCACTTCGACTATCCCGGTTGCACGGTGCTGCCTGGATTGATCAATTGTCACGTCCACCTGGCCTTCGACGGCGGCCCCGACCTCGTCAGCACAGTCCGTGAGACGCCCGACGCTGCCTTACTCGACGGAATGGCCAAGCGGGTAAGACAACTGCTCTACTCCGGCGTGACCACCGTCCGGGACCTCGGCGACCGCGACGGGCTGGCCATCCACCTCCGCGACAGAGTGAACCGAGGCGAAGAGATCGGCCCACGAATCGTTGCCGCCGGCCCGCCGATCACACCACCACGAGGTCATTGCTGGTTTCTCGGCGGCGAAGCCGAAGGCGAACAACAGCTGCGGCAACGGGTGCAGCACAACGCCGACATGGGCGCCGACGTCATCAAAGTCATGGCCTCCGGCGGGCAGATCACCCCGAACTCGCCGCCGATGTGGCAAACCCAGTTCACAAAGAAGGACCTGCAAATCGTCGTCGACCAAGCCAGCCGCCTCGGGCTCCCCGTCGCCGCACACGCACACGGCACTCACGCGATCCAGACAGCGGTCAACGCTGGCGTCGCCACGATCGAGCACTGCACGTGGCTACAGGACGGCGGAGGCGGCTACGACACCCAGGACGCTGTGGCACGCACGATGGCCGAGCGCGGCATCTACGCCTGCGTTGCATGGCCCCCCGACTGGCAAGGTTTCATGGCGCGGCTAGGAGCTGAAAGAGCCGACATGGTCGTCAACAGGTTCCAATGGATGGCCCGAGTTGGCATACCCCTCATCCCCGGGACCGACGCAGGCTTACCTCGCTCAGGCTTCACCGACTTCGCCGAGGCACTCAAGCTCTACACTCACGTCGGCTACACAGCCGACCAGGTCATCGAAATGGCCACTACGACCAGCGCGCAAGCCCTCGGCCTGCACCGAGTCGGCCAGCTCGTAGCAGGCCACAGCGCTGACATCCTGGTCGTCGAGGGCGACCCGACGACCAACCTCGACAACTTGAGTCAGCGTCAGGAAATACTGATACGCGGCGTTCCAACGATGAAATAGGGAACCCAACCAAAGATAATCTACTTTTACCGGAGCGCCCCGAAGCCTTACACAGTTCGACCAAATTCAGCGTATTGCACTGAACCGTCCAGAAGCGCTCGATGCGCTACTTCAACTCGGCGAGCCATCGACGGACGAAGACGTTGCTTGGCGACATCAGCGCGGAGGAACTCAAATCGACCAACCTCGTCGACCGCTGGCCGAATCGTCAAAATTTGTTCATCGCTCAGGACACCACCGTCGAAGATGAGCTGGATGCTGTCACGCCAGACTCCATGAGTCGGCATCCAGTCGATGAGCAGCAGTCGACCGATCTGCAGGTCGATGCCGAGTTCTTCACGAACCTCGCGATAGCAAGCGGCCCGCGGCGATTCCTCATCCTCGGTCAGACCTCCGGGAATGTCGAGGAATGGCTTGTAGGTCGGCGAGATGAAGAGCACACGTCCCGCACCGTCACGGATGAGCACGCCTGCGGCCACATTCTTTCGAGGCAGACGCCCCGCAATACCGGGGTTGAACTCGACCTCCGGGTCGCCTTCGTCCTGCAAGTCATTCCCGAAGACTGCGCGATCACCGCAGTGGTTTGGCTGCTCATGCCTCAAGGTGCCTCACTTGGTAGGAACGGGGCCACTGTGTCGGTCAACTCGCGCACAGGCCGCAGCTGCCGGCACCCTTCAAACTGGCTGAGCAAGTCGCGAACGATGTGATGCGAGCGCTTCGAGTCGGCGACCGCAGCGGCTTCGGCCGCCATCGTGCCATAGTGAGCGCATTGCTCCACATCCTGTTCGAGCAGCGCCGCCGTGGCTCGATGCTCAGCGGCGAAGTCAGACGGGTCCTGGATGCACGGTTCCACCGCTCAAACAGTTCCTAGCTTATGCCAAGTATCCGATCATTTAATCGAAGGGGATTCAAAACACTACGACAACGTTTTCAAAATGCCGACCATGTCCATGGGCGATCAATTTTACCCATCAGACAAGATACTCGATAACGCGCTTGCTTAGCAGCTTTTGAGCTCGCGCCAGCTTTCCCTAGAACAAAAGCAGTCCAGCGCAATTCTCTAATTGTAGCAAGAGTACGATATCCTGGCCAGACTGTCATATCATAGCCACCGTAAGCAGCGACGAAAGCGCGGTAATCAGCCTCGGTGATCCGCGCGAAGTCCGTGTAGTCGACCGCCAGCGAGACAAGGTCCCATTCGCGAGGCCCGACTCCTAGTTGGTCGAGATCCAGCAACACCGGGTCCCCACCTGCCATAGGGACGACGACGTTGCCCTGCCAGGCGTCCCCGTGTATGACCGCGGGAGGAACGCTCGGTGCCAGCTCCCGATAATCCAAGCTTAGTTGTTCGACCAGGCCTTTAAGCCACGCTCGATCTTCTTCCAGCAAAACGAATCCACCGTCGATGGAGGCACCTAGACTGTCGAGGGGATCCACGGTGGGAAGAGGCAGCTCCTGAGGTACGGCCAAGTTGTGGAGCTGCCTCAGTGTTGAGCCGAGCTCGGCTGGGGTGGCGTGGCGGTGCTCTGGTAGTTCGACCCACCATGTGACAGGTCGATCTCCAACGGCAGTGGGCTGTTCGATGTTGTCGACGGTGCGGACAACGGTAATGCCAGCTTCGGCAAGCCAGTGCGAAGCTTGGATCTGACGTTCCGCGACAAGCTGGGAGCCAGGCGGCCCGATCCGGGCGACGACACCGCCAGCCAGCCGGTAGAGCACGTTCGTTCCGTCACGAATCAGAGTTGCTCCGGCCGTCGCCACGCCTGCTCGTTCAGCGGCCACCTCCAGAATAGTCCGTGAGTTTTGCGTTGATAGAGGGTGGTGGTTGGGCGCATCAGACATCGGAAGAACCGGATGCTATGAGTTCTGAAAGGTCGACCACGTCGGGTATCGCATGATGCCGTTTGCATTCCCGGGCCAGTTTGACTAGTTCCGCGTCCATCCGGCGAGAATGCAACATCGTGGCGTCGTCGAAGGCTTGTCGACCGATGAGGACGGCTTCGCGGGGGTCTCCGACAGCCATGTGCAAGGTAGCGAGGCGCGCCCTGGAGAACGCTCGCGAGCGCGGATAGGCGTCGCTGTGCAGTCGAATCGCAGAAGCAAGTCGTTCGGCGGCGTCCCCCGGCTGCTCTTCTGCCATGGCGAGCGGGGTAAGTGCTCGCGCGGTGCTGCCAGCGTGTTCGGCTTCGTCGTAGTAGACCAGCCAAGGCGGATCGGACTCCGGCTGCCGTTGCGCAAGGAACGAGTCCGCGCGGTCCACGTCAGCTCGCGCTTCGAGGTGGCGGCCCAGCATCGCCAACAACCGGGCCCGGACTACGCCGATCATGGCATGTGCTGTAGCGGTCAACCGATCAGTTCGCACGTGAGCGAACTCGATCAAGGACAATGCTTCGTCCAGGTTGTCGAGATACATGGCTTGGCGTGCCATGTCGGCGAGAGTCGCGGCACGTAATTCCCACGAGCCGCCCTGTTCGGCGCACCATAGACCAAAGCGAAAGCATCGAGCCGCTGCGTCGTGGTCTCCGACGTCGAAAGCCGAGAATGCCACCACTCCCGCAAGGTTCCCGACAGCCTCGAGTATGCCCGCTTCGACGGCTCGGCTGGCTCGTGCACTCAACAGGTTGCCGGCCCATCGCAGATGAGCGACCCCAGCTTCACCGGCCATGCCCCCGCCATAGAGGTTCTCGCTGGCGGCCAGGCTGCTGGTCATTAACTTGACCTGTTCGACCTCGGTCCATCCGATCCGCCGCGGCGGCTTCACTGTCAAGGTGAGCGACTTGAGGAACTCTATGGGCGCCGAATTTATGTCGAGGCTTCCAGCGTGGTCATACGCGACTGAGGTCGCAGAGGTACGCGAACTCGCCATTGGCGCGGAGTGTTGGACTTGCCCCTGTCCGTCTGCCCTGCGACCGGCTGCAACAAGATCCTGTGAACCGCGAGTTGGAACTTGCCCAAGAAGTGCGTTCAACTCGTCAAGGGAGACAGCCAGCGCTTTCGCGATTCGCGGACGCCGCCACGACTGAGGCGTCATTACACCCCGTTCCCACCGCCCAACGGTGGAGAACTCCACTCCTGCCGCCTCACCGAAGCTCTCCTGAGTAAAGCCCATCGCCTCACGTCGAGCCGCAAACGCCTCCCGGTTGGAACCCATACTGCCTACCTCACTGCCTGATTCAGCCACCAGCCCGGTTGGCGAGTAAGCCACGCCGGATGTCTGCCAATGCCGTCAATGGCTCAAGCGTGTTGTTCGATGTGTTCAAAGATCTCGATGTCCGTCGCCTTCTGCCAGTCGGGTAGATCGCCCCAGTCCGCTACGTAGGACGACTTCGGGTTGGGGAAGTGCTTGTAAATCTGGCCGATCCAGCACAGCGCGACGAAGCGCCCTTTCTGGTCTGAGGTGAGTTTCGCGGTGGCGCCACCGGTGGCCTCGATGAAGGCGAGGACTTGGTCGTACACAACGGTCGCGGCGTCGCGTTCCCAGTCCGGGGTCTCGTCCCACGGAGTGATGTAGCCGGGCTTGGGCTCGCCGGGGTAGTGCTTGGTGACTCCGGCGATCCAGGCCTCGCGGAACACGCGGCCACGGTCATTCTGCTGCATCTTGTCGTCCTCCATCATGTGGCGCGATTGCCAACGAGTTCGGTGATCTCGACGTCGAGTCGCTGGATCTGCTGGTGGGTGAGCAAAGGAGCCAGATTCGGCTGAAGGCCGCGCAGCTTGCGGGCAATGACTCCGGAGCCGGTGTGGCGGGCGGTGGCCAGGGCGGCGTTGACGTAGGTAGCGACCTGATCAGGATCGCGGCGGTGCACTCCGATCATCGCCAGGTCGGTGAGAACGCCGGCTTTCCGGCGGGCAGTCAGGTCTCCCGCCAGGACATCGGTCAGGGCGGCCTCGGCGAGGTCGTAGCGGCCCAGGTTGACATAGCATGTGCCGCGTTCCTCGGCCAGACGGGAGCCATCAAACCGGAGCCAACCACCGTTGTGGATCAGGCCTTTCATGTGCTGGACCTCGGCGGCTGTGTCTAGTGCACGCTGGCAGGCATCCAGATCACCCAGGCCAGCGAAAGTCTCTGCCTGCACTGCGGCGATCCATTGTCGGGTGGAGAGAGCAGGGTCGCCGCGGCGGGCCAGGTTGGAGGCCAGTTCGAGCAGCGGTATGGCCTCGGCGAACCGTCGCTCGTATACCGCGATGAAGGCGTGTCTGGTTAACGCACAGGCCCAGAGGTCGGAAGCTGTGGCTTCCCTGCCCGCTGTCGCCGCCAGGGTGTAGCAGTGGGCGGCGTCGGTGTACCGGTCGCCGTCAAAGGAGATCTCTCCAGCCAGCTGGTACAAGTCCGCGGTCAGTTCGCACAGCTGCCGTCGAACTCCTGGTGTTTGTGGTCGGCGTAGAGAGTCGGTAAGCACGTCAAGCTGGGTTCGAACCAGTGGTAGTACCTGCGCCTTGGTCGGTGACAGCGCGAACACACGCCACAGGTGAGAGTTGAATTGGGCGAACTCCGCGGCACTGGCGGCGTCCACCCTGCCGGTGTATGCCGCTGCGGTAAGTCCGTCGACATCGCCGGCAACTGCCTCGTCAGCAGGCAGCGCGAGCAACGCGCCCGTCACGCTGAACAAGCGCAGCAGGTCTCGACGATTCATGTCGTCGGCCTCCGCAGGGTGGGGGTGGACAACATCAACGATAGGAGCCTGCCGGGGCGGCGTCAGCAAGGCCCCCAACTCAGCGAGGCTCACGTTGAGCGCCTTGGCGATACGTGAGCGGCGGTACGGATGTGGGGTCAGGTCGCCCCGTTCCCAGCGTCCGACGGTGGAGAACTCCACTCCCACCGCCAACCCGAAGCTTTCCTGGGTGTAACCCATCTGCTCGCGCCGGTCGGCGAAGGCATCTCGCCGGTCACCCATGAACATCACCTCGCCCGCTGGTCACCTGCCACGATAGCCAGCTATCGGTCAAGGCTGATCACCCTCTCGATGAGCTGCACCCGTTCGGACTACGAACGCCGGAGAGGTGTTTGCGCAGGTCAGACCTAGTGACGCCTCATGGCCGCCTCATGATCGCCGCGTTGACGCTCTGGCTGTTGTTGATCACCGAGCGTTGACTGGCTTCGCTCCGATCCGGACGAGCACCCGCCGCAGAGGTGGACCCACACAGCCGCTGGTCTGCGGATGAGGACTTTGCGCGCCGAGCAGCCCATGCAGGGACACCCACGGTTGCCTGCGTGTCCGACGAACCGGAATCGGTAAGTACCAGCATCCACCCAACCTGTGCAGAGGAGTCGATTCCATGCCCCACCCACTCGATGCCGTCACTACGGCTCAGCTTCACACTGTCAGCGGCGTCGACTATGCCGACGTGTTCACCGCCGCTGCCGCGTGGTTCGCCGCGCCGGCCCAAGCCGACGTGGCGATATGGAGCCTTGAGCTAGACCAGCAGGGTCGGTTGTATATCGAGTCCGAGGAACGTCTCTATCTCGAAATCTACTATCAGCGCTTTGACAAACCGCACCTCCTACGGAGAGAGCATTGAATTGGGCGGCAAGCGCGCTGGTGCTGGTTTCCCCGTCCGTCAAGCACGGCAGTGCTTCGGACTTCGGGCAGGTCAGCGTGGGCAACGATCTATGAACGCCGCATCGACGCCACATAGCCGCTCTGGACCGGGACCTGTTACAGACGTTTAGCTAATTAGCGCCTACGGGCCGCTGCTACGCCGGACCAGGACCGCCTGGACACCGTGAGGCTTACGAGAACGCTTTGACAACTGCGTGGACGACAATCCGACGCAATAAATCAAATAGGGACTCGCTGACTATTGGAGTAATGATGCTCTTCCAGCGATTCGTGGCGCCACGCGCGTCGCGATACCCAAAGACTCAGCTCGCTGTGCCGTGTTTGTTCGTGCAGCCGGTGTGTCGACGGGAATGGAGTAGGGACACCGCGCGAGGTGGTGGCCGCATGACGAACACCGGATCCTGGTCCATCGCGTGCCGTGACGTGAACGGCCGTGAACGGGCGCTGTGTGTTGCCGTGCGCGACTCGGAGGTCGTGGTCGTGGCTCCCCCAGGGGAGAGCGCGATCTTCGACTACGGGGCCGCCGCGAAGTTCCGCTCTGCCGTCATGAATGCCACTGAGGTGGCGGCCACGCCCGCGCCAGCCATATCTGGCGCCGTCACGACGACGGACACGACGAGCACGGCGGAGCAGAACCTTGGCTGTCTTCCCCCAACTGCCGAGGAGCGCCCTGCTCTGTCGCCATGTCGCGGCGGGACCACGACCCCGATATCTGGTCCCGCCGCGATCCCCGCCGCCAGGGGTGAGGGCGCATGATCCCCTTGAGTATCACGGCCAGTGCCGCGCTGACGTTTATCTGTTGCCTGCTGCGTATGGCGTGGCGGCGACGGCAGCAAGCCGAGTCCGCCTATGCAGGTTCGCACCGCCGCGCGCCGCGCCAGCCCCCCAACCGAGTCCTGCGGTACGCGATCGCGACCGCCGGGACCCACGGCCTCGGCTTGATCAGGAAGGCCGAGGGCCCATGAGGCGGCCATGTCACACCGTGCCCGCCGCCGCCTTGCTTCGTCGGCTGGGTTGGCAGCACCGCAGGGTCGACTGCCGCGACGGCGACGGCCATCGGTCCGCGCTGCACCTACGGCGGCGTACTTCCGCGGACGTCGAGATCGAGCTGCCGGGCGGGCGACTCGCCCGGTTGACCAACGTCGAGGCCGGGCAGCTCCGTGCGGCACTGCGCGATGTCCTGCTCGCGGATCAACCGTCGCACCGAGCGGGGGCCGTCTAGCCAGACCTCGCGGGCCAGGTCGGCTTTCCCGTGGTGCCTTAGCGGCTGAGCACGTCCGCGACACCGACTGCGGCCGGGCGGGAGTGGTTACTCGACGCCTCCCGTTCGGCCGCGCCCAACGCCCAACTCTCTCGAGGAGGAACGAATCATGACCGCCGTCATCGACGCCCCACCCGCGCAGCCCGAGCAGCAACCCGGCCAACGTGTGCGGAATTACCGCGACGTATTCGCGTGGCCAACCACGATCGACAGCGTCTCCGGCGACGTCTACCTCCAGCTCGGTACCACGGTCGACGCGCTCATTATGCGCGCCGGGTCCGGCGCGGAGGTCAACAACTTCCTTGCGCGGCACATGTTGCGGGTGCCCATCATCGTGGTTCCAGGTGATCCCAATGACTGGATTTTCCTTACCCAGCCGCGCACGACGATGCGCATGTCGTCGTGGGGTGATCTGGTGCGCACGCAGATCGGCTGGAAACGGCGTGGTGACGCTGTTTTGCTTCCCGCGTCGGACAACGTGACGGAGGGCGTCCGGTGGCTTGAGCGGCCACAGCCGCACATGACCCTTCCGCCGTGGACCACAGTGGCCGACGCTGCCCGCTGGGCGTCCTCACCGTGCGGGACGTGGTGATCGTGCCGATCGGCTCGCCTGCTCCGCGGCACCCGCGGCACGCCATTGTGATCGCCTCCGGAGGTCTGGACTCCACTGTGCTGGCGTACTGGCTAGCCCAGCGCGGAGCAGAGCTGACGCTCTTGTCCTTCGATTATGGTCAACGGCACCGGGTCGAACTGGAGCACGCAGCTGAGATCGCGCGACTGCTTGACTGTCCACACGAGATCGTTGACCTGGCGATGCTTGGCCGGCTGCTGGCTGGTTCCGCGCTGACCGACGCCGACGTGCCGGTTCCTGACGGCCACTACACCGACGAGTCGATGCGAGCGACGATCGTCCCGAACCGCAACGCGATCATGCTCGACATCGCGGTCTCGCTAGCCGTTGTCCGCAACGCCGACGTGGTCGCGTTCGGCGCACACGCGGGTGACCACACCGTCTACCCGGACTGCCGCCCGGAGTTCGTCGAGCGGTACGCCTGGTCTGCCCGCGTCGCCAACGACGGACTTCTGGACGACGATTTCGAGATCCTCGCTCCGTTTATCACCCAAAGCAAGACCGACATCGTCCGGATCGGCGCGGCATTCCGCGTGCCGTTCGAGAAAACGTGGTCGTGCTACCGGGGCGGAACGACGCACTGCGGCACGTGCGGGACCTGCACCGAACGCAAGGAAGCGTTCCAGCAGAACGGCATCCCCGACCCCACCAACTACGGCAACGCGTGAGGAGATGACGACGATGGCGGACGCGGAGTTCGGATCACCGGCAGGGCCTGGGCGGGGCCGTCGTTCCCACCGCTACAGCTCGCGCGTGTCGGGTAGCGAGCCGGTACAGCGTGGCGAGGGGATCGTTCCTGCCGCCCAAGCACCCAGCACGGTAGCGCACCCGGACGTAACCGCGCCAGCGTCCCCGGACGCCGGGCCGCAATCGCACTCACTGATGCCGCTGCTGTCCGAGCAGCGTCTGCGCCGCGCGTTGCGCCAGTGCGGCAGGCGGGCCTCCACCCCCGGTGCCGACGGCATGACCTGGGGGCGGCTACGCAGCGAGGCCCACGTGATGCTGCCGCAACTGGCCCTCGAGCTCGCCGAGGGCACCTGGCGACCCGGACCTGTCCGGACGGTCCGGCTGCCCACCTATACCGGCAAACAGATGCACACCTTCATCCCCACCGTGCGGGACCGTCTGGTGCACCGCGCGCTGCGCACCGCGTTGGAGCCGGTGTTGGAAGCGAGCGCCTTCCACGACTGGGTCTCGGGATTCCGCCCACGCCGAAATCGCATAACCTCGTTGCGGCAGGCCGCCGTGCATCATCAGGCAGGCTTCCGTTGGATCGCCGATCTCGATGTCGCGTCGGTGTCCGAAGGCGCGACGATCGACGAGGTCATCGACTGGCACGCCGAGTACATCCACGACGGCACCTTCCTGGCCCGCTTGCGTACGGCGCTTGCCGCGATGCCGAGCCCGATCGCGGCGGGCTCCGGCCTGGCACCTCTGCTGATCAACCTTCGATTGTCCCAAGTGGACACACAACTCCCGCAGCTTCGCGTCGTTCGCTTCGCCGACAACTATGCCGCCTTTGCCCCGACCCGCGAGGAAGCGCACGAGGCCTTCGACACCATCAGCGACGCGCTACTGCGGCTTCGGTTACGTCCCAACGAGCGCAAGAGCCGCATCCGGAACGACGCCAACGTCGAAGACCTGTTCCTGATCGGCGGCTGAGGCATGCACCTGGAATGGATCAAGATCGATGGCGGACTCTGCGCGTACGGGGATGCAGGGCGTCCCGTCAAGGTCCCGACCCTGTTGTGGACGCGCACCCCGATCGCCTGCGGACACCTGCCGAGCGAACACCCTGGTCTCGGGCCGCGGTACCCCGTCACAGAGATCAGCCACGCCGAGGCGACCCAGATCGCCAGTCGTCTGGGCGGCCGGTTGCCGCGCTCGGCGGAGTGGGAATGGATGGCCGCAGGTCCCAGCCGCCGTCGCTGGCCGTGGGGCGCCAGCCCTTGGCAGCCGGCGTTCGCGAACCTCCGTGATTCCCTGCACGACACGGTCACCCCGGTCGACACGCATCTCGCCGGAGTCACACCCGAGGGCATGCTCGATGTCGCGGGCAACGTGTGGGAGTGGACCGCCAGCACCTCGATGAGCGAGGGAGCCGTCATCCGGGGCGGTTCCTATGCCTCGCAAACGTTGTACGCGCAATGCACGTTCCTCAACGCCGCTCCCGCGGAATTGCGCTCGCGTGGCATCGGCATGCGGGTGGTGCGCGAGCCATGACTCTCCGGCCGCCCACCACTCGCGTCCTCGCACCCGACCAAGGGTTGATCATCCTCAACTGCTCACGACGAAAGCTTGTCACCGCCGCACCGGTCGAGGCGCTCGACCTCTACCAGGGCGGATGCGTCCCGAGCGCGCGAGAACATTTCGCCGCGGATCCCATTCGCCGAGCTCGGATCCGGATCCTGTCCGGCGCCCACGGCCTGCTGCGACCTGAGACGCTGATCAGCACCTACGACCACCGGCTCACGACGCGGGCCGCTGCCGCGCGCCTGCACGAGCGGACGGTCGGCGCGCAACTGGACACCGAACTCGCCGACGCACCGTCGCTGCGGCACGTGCTGATCCTGGTCGAGCCGCTGTATCTGCACGCTCTACAACGAGTGTTCGACCATCCCGCCCGATTCGGGCAGATCACGATCATCCCGGATCCGAGGGCATGGCGCGACGGAGTGCCACACCTCCGGGATTGGGGGTGGGCGTGATCACGCTGCATCAGGAATTACTGCACCGCAACAACTTTCACACCAGCAGCACCCGAAGCTGGGAAGCCGTGTCCGGAATCGACTGGCACGAGCCCACGCCGTCAGGCCTTCCGCTGGCCGCCGTGCGCACCCTCTCAGTCGTCATCCCGGCCCACAACGTCGGCTATTGCCTTCCCTCTGTGCTTGACGCCTTGGAAGGCCAGCACCACCGGTACAGGTTCGAGGTCATCGTCGTCGACGACGCCAGTATCGACACCACAGCCGCCGTCGCCGCCGTGCATCCGATCGTCACCACCGTCCTGCGGATCCCTGAACGCGCGGGCGCGGCCACCGCACGTAACCTCGGCACCGCGCTGGCCCGCGGGCAAACCGTCCTCTATCTCGACGGCGACATGGTCCTGCCCCCGCACGTGATCACCGACATCACCGCCCGCGCGACCGACACCACGGTGCTCGTCGGGTTCCGCCACAACCTCCCCTACGACCTGCACCAGGGCGGACGGGGAGTGCTCGCCGATCACCCGGACCTCGCGGCCGACCACCGAGTCGTCTGGCGGCCACCGGTCGGCCGACCTCTGCTCTACACCGGCATCACCCTGGATAAGCGCTTCGACGGCCGCCCGCTGGATCACACCCGAGACTTCCTCGACCTCGGCTACGGCCAGCGCTATGTCGACTGGGACCTCCCCCGCATGGTCGTCACCGCCCTTGTCGCCGTTCCCCGCACCGCTGTCCTCAACGTCGGAGGGTTCGACCCCGAGTTCGGTCGAATCGGCTGGGGAATGGAAGACACCTACCTTGGCGCGTGCCTGATCGCGTCGGGATTGCTGGTAATACCGCTCCGGCAAGCCGTCGGGTTCCACCTCGATCCCCCGGACGCCGACCAGCAATGGCAACGCAAACTCGCCAGCTGGCCCGACACCCTCGCCCGTTACTGGGACCTCATGCGGCGCCCCGCCCCAACCGGCCGCTCCCGTTCATTCACCGCCGAAATGACCGAGCTACTGCGCTCCTGCGAGGTACTGCGATGACTCCACCTACGCCAGCGACGGCCACCAACATCGAATGCCGCCACGACACCGACCAGAAAGAAGGTGCTGCGCGATGATCGACCCTATCTCCCTCGCGGTGGGCGCTGGCCTTTTCGGCGCCGGGCTTCTGGCGGGCAAGCTGACCCGCCGCCAAACAGGTGCAGGCACGACTCCGAAACCGGTCTGTGGCTGTTCGCATGGGCTGGAACAGCACGACCCCGACACCAAAGAGTGCCACGGCCAGATACTGCACAGGGACGCGCGCACCAAGGGCGGTTCCTGGATCGGCAACCAGTGGGTGCCCTGTACTTGCCGCCAGTACGTCGGCCCGAAGCCGTTCGAGGAACTCTTTGTCTCGCCGATGCTGCCGCCGCAGGACACAGCATGACGGCACCACGCACGACCACGACACGTACTTTTGCGGCGCGAACACAGGGCAACGAGAGCGTCATCCATGATCCGCTCACCGGACTGTCTCACCGCGCCAGCACCGCCCTCGGCTCCGGGCGCGTCCGGTTGTCCGGCACTGACGTCGGTTCCTGGCCTGAAATCCACCCGGCGGCCGTGCACGCGGACGTGCCGATCAGCGTCTGCTGGTCGCCCCTGGTGCGCTGCAACCTGGCCTGTCCGTACTGCCTGGACGACAAGTCCGTCCTCGAACTGGGCCGGGCCGAGCGCTACCGCATCGCGAACCTGCTCGCCGAGTCCGCACTCCTGGGTGTGGACATCTCCGGCGGCGAACCGCTGCTGCTGCGCGATTTGCCTGAGTTGATCGACGTGCTCGTCGCGGGCGGGTGCGCGGTCAGTGTGACCACCAACGGAACACACCTGGCCCGCCGCGCCGAAGCCCTGGCCGCCCGCGTGGACGCCGTACGGGTAAGCCTGGACGGCCCGGACGCCGAACGCCACGACCGGTGGCGCGGTGCCGGCAGTTTCGATCAGGCCATCGCCGGAATCCGGGCGGCGATCGCCCAGGGAATCCCGACACAGATTCAGGCCGTGCTCCTGCGATCTACGGCCCGGGTCAGCATCCGAGCGATGGTTGCCCTGGCCGCGCCCCTGGGAGTGAGCGGAGTGACCTTCCTGCAGATGCTCCCCATCGGCGAAGGCGCCGCGATGGCCGACGACGAGCAGCTGACCGATGACGAAGCTCTCGCTCTCCTCGCCGAACTGAGCTCCACCGCGGACGTACCCGTGCGACTGCGTACTCGCGAGGCGGCCGGAGGCTTCACGGTGATCCGCGCCGACGGCCAGATCTGGCGCAACCAGCCCGGCGCGCACGCCATCAGCTCCCTTCACCCCCTGCGCACGACCAGCGACCTCGCACTGACCGCACGCGATGGCTCAGCATGAACAGCTCCGCGGACGACGTCGAAATCCGGCCCAGCGCCCAAGCACGCGCCGCATTACGGAGGACAGACCATGAACACGCCGACGAGTGATCAGTTCGACCAGTTCGCACGCGCTCTGGGTGAACTGCTGCGTTCCGCGCGGAGAGAATGCGGCTGGACCCGCAAACAGATGCGTGCCGCGATGTGCGCAGGCGACGATGAACTTTCCTTGCAAACGCTCGCCAGCTATGAACTCGGCACGCGCCGGATATCCGTCGAGCGGCTGGTCGAAGTGTGCGCTGTGCTGAAAAAGCAACCAGACGAGCTACTGCGCCGCGCTACGACACTCGCGTTCAGCGGTCACTACGGCACTCGGATCAAGGTCGACCTCCTTGGCCTCGCGCACACCACCGATCCCAGGCTGCGGCCTCTCCGACGGTGGGCACAGGTCCGTACCCAGCAATCCCCGGCGGAACGAATCCTGGTCGAAGAGCTCGACGCTACCGCGTTGTCTGCGATGGCCGGCATCGCCGGAACCTCCGAATACGACCTCGTACAAGCCCTGCAAGAACTCCGTACCGTCCACGACACAGGCATCCAACTCGCTGACGCGATATCCCCTGCCTTGTAAGGAATAGACCCTCGAATGACCACAGCACAACGCGACTTCGACCATCACCGGATCTGGCGCGTGACGCCAGAGGCTCTCCACGACGCCGCCACGCTTCTGACTGACGCGGTCCTACGTGATCACTCGTCGGTCGAGCGCGTCATCGGCATCGCCAACGGCGGTGTCTCGCCCGCCCACCTCATCGCGTCCACACTTCGGCTGAACGCCCGCATCGTCCGCGCCCGCCACAACACCAGCGACGACGCCTACCAGCAGGCCACCGGCAACGTGTCCCTCGATCTCACCCCGCTGACCCGCGGCCTCAACGGTCAAAGACTCAGGGGCCGCGTGCTGGTGGTGGACGATATCTGTGGCAGCGGTGCCACACTTCGCCGCGTCCACGACGACCTGACCCCCTTGCTTGGCCCGGACGCCCAGATCCTGACCGCGGTCCTCTGCCTCAACACCGGGGCGACCACGCGGCCCGACTACTCGATCTGGACCGTCTCCGACTGGGTCGTCTTTCCCTGGGAAAAGCCACCCGCCGACCCCGCCACCACAACGCTGCCGCCGCCGAAGAATGCCTTCCGCCATGTCTAGCGCGCCCCCGCTGACCGTCGCGTTCGTCCTGGCCTCCTACACCCCGAACGCGCCGGCCGGGATCGAACGCGCCACCGCCGCCCTCGCACACGGCCTGCGCCAGCTCGGCCACCACAGCCTCATCCTGACCGCCGCCCCGATCGCCACCCCGGATGACACCGTGATGCGGGTGGGCTCGGTGGGCGTCACCTTCCCCTGCGACGACGACGAATTGCGCGACGCGATCAGCACCCACGGACAGGACGCCCTGCTCGCCGCCGAACTCTGCGAGGTGTACCGCGAGCACCAGGTCGATGTCGCCGTCTACACCGACGGCTTATGGGGTCTCGGCAGGGCCGCACCGATCAGCCGGGCGCGCTCGGTGCTGGCCATGCACGTCGTCGGGCATGACCAGGACCTCGAGCCCGCCCTGGGCCGTGCAGACCTGGTCATCGCACCGTCTCAGACGGTGCTCGTTCAGGCGCACGGTCGCGGTTATGACACCGGCGGTTGGCAGGTCGTGCCCAACGCCCTGCTGCACGACCTCGCACCACCACCCGACTCGCGACGCGAGGCGCTGCGACGGCATGGCCCCATCCGGATCCTGGCCCGGCTCGGGCCGGAGAAGAACGTCCGTGCCTTGCTGGACGCCGGACGCCTGGTCGACCGCACGGTTGAGGTGATCGTCGGCGAGGCCGGGTTCGAGGTGGCCGTCGGCGGCCAGGCGGCCGAACTGGACCAGTGCCGCTACTCCGCGGCCCACCTCACACTCGGTACCGTCCACGGCGGCGGCCTCGACTGGGACCGGGTGCCATCCTGGCTCGCGCAGGCCGCAACAGTGATCGTGCCCTCGCTACGGGAAACCTTCGGGCTGGTCGCGCTGGAAGCCATGGGTGTCGGGACCCCGGTCGTCGCCTTCGACGTGGGCAACCTGCCCGCCCTGGTCGGCACCGGTGACGACGCGGGCGGAGTGATCGTCCCCCGATCGTGGGGTGAACACGGCCTCTGGCGCGCCGCCGAACAGCTACTCGCAGATCCAGTACGCTACGCACACCTATCCAGGGCTGCGTACTACCGCTCGCGGGACTATCTGCCCACCACAGTCGCCGAGACATTCGTAAAGGCGGTGCGGTGATGCCTGCTGGCGTCCCTTTGCTCCTCGTAGACGGTCACAACCTGCTCTGGCGAGCGGCTTTCGGGTTTCCCGCCGCGATCCTCTCCCGCGACAAGACCCGCGATCTCACGGCCGAGTTCGGGTTCTTCGCCCTGCTCCGCGTCGCGATCCGTGAGGAGATGCCGGAAGCACCGGAGGTCCTCGTCGTGTTCGACGGCGAGCACGGCACCGCCGACCGCAAGGACAGCGACGCCGACTACAAGGCCAACCGTGTCATCGACGAGGCCGCCCTCAAACCCCTGCGCGCGATCCCGCACGTCCAGCGGGCCCTGTCCGGCTATGGCATCCACTGGATCGAGATCGACACCGCCGAAGCCGACGACGTCATCGCCACCCTCGTCGCCACCACCCGCGAACGCGAACCCGGCCGCCGGATCTGGATCATGTCCGGCGACCGCGACTTCTACCAACTCGTCGACGAGCACGTCCGTGCGCTCAACACCGTGATGAAACGCGGCCGACGGCACATCGGCCCCGCCGAGGTCACCGAACGCTACAACGTCACTCCCGGGCAGTGGCCCGATTTCTGCGCCCTCAAAGGCGATCCCGCGGACAACATCCCTGGCGTGAAAGGGATTGGCGAAGGCACGGCTGCCACGCTCCTGGCAGGCGGGCTGCACCTCGACCAGCTCCCGGACTCCGGACGGCTGACCGGCGCGAGGAAGGCCAAGGTCGCGGAGACCTGGGACCAAGTACTCGCCTGGCGCGAGCTCATCCGGATGCGCACCGATCTCACGCTCCCACACCACCCGACCGGCGATCCCACGCGAGAACTGCCCAAGCCCGCCGACGTCATCGAGAAGCTCGGACTGTGGTGAGCGGCGTGCCGTTCACCACGCCGGCGTCAGTGCTGACCGTGATGGCCCACCCCGACGACGCCGAGCTCTGGGCCGGCGGAACTCTCGCACGCTGCTCCGCCTCCGGGGCCGCCGTCACCATCGCCGTCCCGCGCCACGCCGAACCAGGACGGGACACCGAAGCCGCGGCAGGCGCGACGATCCTGGGGGCCACGCTGTACCAATACGACCAGCTCACCATGGCGACGCTGCGCGAACTACTGCTCGCCGTCCGGCCCGAGGTCGTCATCACCCACCCGCTTCGCGACGTCCACCCCGACCACCGCGCGGTCGCCGACACACTCGTCGCGGCTCTGCCCGAAGTCGTCATCGCCACTGGGCATCCGCACCGGGTCTACATCGCCGACTCCTACAACAGCCTCACCCTCGACGGCCCAATCCCCGCGCACACGATCATTGACATCACCGATACCTACGAACAAAAACAACGCGCCCTCGCGGCACACGCCTCCCAGCCGATCACCGACCACTTCGGGCCGATGGCCGAGACACTCGCACGCCTATGGGGAAGCCGCATCGGCGTGAACCACGCGGAGAACTTCGTGCCCCTGCCCGTACTCGGACGCCTCCCAGTCGCCCCCGCCATGTGATCGGCTGAACCACATCGTGTAGCAAGCCATCGATATTTACCGCATGGCTAATTGAGCCAAGCCCCGCAGATCTCGCCTTGGAGCGACTCCCATACTCGGCCATCGGCTCCGGCGTGACCGGCGGCCCGGACCGCGAGAAGGTAGGCGGCTCCGGCGCGCGGAAAACCGATCCACATGGAGAAGGAGGCTGGACGCCGGATCGACAACGGCACCGGCAGTACCCGGATCTCCCTGGAGGAGGCCGCCGTCCTCCAGTCGTTCCCGGCGGACTTCTCGTGGCGCCGTAACGCTTAAAGGCCCCGTCTCTTGAGGAGGCGGGGCCTTTTAAGCGTTTACACGGTCACCCGAGGACGCCGTTGAGGAGGCCGCCGACGCTGCCGAGAAGGCCGCTTACGGTACCCCCGAGATCACCATCATTTTGGAGGCCGAGAAGTCCGCCGCCTCCCAGGCTGCCGTCTTGCGTGGATGGGGTGGACGCGCTCGCGACCGGCGAGACCGCGACCATCGCAGCGGCGGCAAGCGCTGTGGCGACGATGGGCTTCTTCACGATGTTCATGGGCGGTAAACCGGCTTTCCCTTGGACGTACGTGCCGGGAGTCGACACGCGGCCATACTTCAGGCCGAGCCGTAAGACGTCGATTCCCTGCCAGCATGATCAAGCGGCACGCAAGAGTGACTTACTCCTCGCGCGGCTTGAGCACGTACCCCGGCACTCACTGGCCCGCCTTCGAGCCACCGCGTCCTCATTGATCATGAACTGAACCCAGCCGAACCAGTAGCCGCTCGTGCTGACCTTCCACATCGACAGTTCGCCGCGGACGGTCTCCTGGAGGTCGAGTCCATCCGGGATATCGCCCCTGGGCGGACCGACAGGATAGATCTGGCTCAGGTCCACCCAGACCTTCCGAGGAGGTCGGTAGCCCCGGAAGGTCTTCTCTCCCAGCGGGCCGCCCGAAGTGGGGCGATCGACATAGCTTCGATTGTGCATCGCGCGCATGTCCGCGCAACCCGGCCGATCTCAGCCTGTATGCTGAGTCGCAGACTTTGGGTCGACGCGTGAACTCGCTAGTCACGCGTTGTCCATTGATGAATAACAAATAGTGAAACCCAATGTCCGCCCTGTCTTGGCAGGGCAGCAAGTGAGATAGCAGTACATGACCCGGCGACGCCGGGCCACACTCATGTACACCAGTCCACAAGTGTGGACGCCTGTGCTCCGTCTGGCGTTAGCTGTTGGCGCCACCGAGGCCGGGACACAGGAGCAACACCCCCGCCGACGAGTGTCGGCACGCGCCACTTCGTACACCATCCTTTACCGGCTGGTGAGGACGCCTCGGCACTTGCTAGCGGTGAGGGCTGCACGTGTCGGAGTTCGGTACCGGTCTCGCGATGACGTCCACGACTGGCGTTATTGCCGTCTGCGTCTTCCTGTTGATCAGGTTCGTCGGAATCTGGCTTCTAACTCGCCTGGTCCTCGATAAGGTGCAACCCGGCGAGCACGTCCGGATCAAGGCGCGGTTCCTCTTCTCCATCGAGACCGGCCCGCCGGCCCCGACTCCCGAGGACGCCGACGGCAAGATCCCGGAGCAGCGCCCGCCCGCCGTGGAGCCACCCAAGCCAACCGACCCGGACCCGCCGAGCTGACCGATGACCGATGACCGTCATGACACGCTTAGGGCCGTTGACCTGGGACTTCGGCCCACCTGGCACGTACCCCATGGCCAACGTCGCTCCGCCTCATCTACCCATAATTGGGCGTGACCGCAGTGCGCAGGGCGGAGACGAGGTACGACCAGTCGAAGGTGGCCAGGCTGTCCTCGGCGCGGGTGGTGATCGTGTCCGGGTCGAGCAGCGTCACACCGGCCTTCGTCAGTCGAACGACGCTGTCCGCGTACGCGGGGTGCCGACGAAGGACGGGTTTGACACACGGAGCGGCAACTATGGGGACTTCGGTGCCGAGCATCTCGTTGAGCACACCCAACGCGAACGTGTCACTGATACCCGACGCCCACTTGTTCATCGAGTTGAAGGTCAGTGGCGCGACTAGAAGCGCGTCGGCTCGCGGAAGTGACTTCTCCCTCTGGCGGGGCGGCCGCGGTTGCACCCGTGTCACACATCCTGTTGCCGTTGCCAAATCGTCAAGGTCGATCCAGCAGGCAGCCGTCGGTGTCGCGATCACGCACACGGCCCAGCCGTCGGCGGACAGGTGGGGAATGAATTCCTCGAGTCGCAACACCGGCGGCGCTGCTGAGGCCACCAGGTAGAGACACTGTCGAGCAGGAGTCACACCGCGACCCCTGCTCGCAACGCGAGACCACGTAGAGCTGGCACCTCTTGGCGGCGCTCCCGGGCCAGCAAATCCGCGATCAGCGATCGTGCGTTCGGGTTGGTTCGAACCAGTTCTGGAGCCACACGCTCAGTCTCCAGCAGGTGGATTACTGCCTGTGGATCCTCGGCGAGCTGTGTGTGCGCCCACGCACTGTCCAAGTGGAACTGAGCCTGCCGGCCGTTCAGCCCGACCGGCAGTCCAGTGATGTCCAGCTGCTCCGCCGTCGCGAGCGCGCGATGCGGATCGTCCAGAGCGACCGCGACGGACGTGCGGTGGATCAGCACCTTCGACGGGCCGAACGCGGTCCACCCGATGTTGCCATCGACGCCGAGCCGCTGTGCGAGTTCATCAGCGTGCTTGAGCCGTTCATCCGCTTCAACATGGTCGGCGCGGCGCGCAGCGATAACAGAACCGATCAGGGTCAACGCGCCCCGCCAGGTCACACTCTGTGGGTCTTGACCTCGCAGAGCGGTGGCGGCGGAGACCGCTAGCTTCTCAGCGTCATTAATCTGTTCAACGCCCTCTGTGCTGCTGGAGCGCAGCAGAGCGCAGGCTCGTTGATATGCCGCCGCAGCGACACCGAAGGTGTCCTCAGCCTCTTCAGCCGCTACGCGCGCCAGCTCAGCCGCGGCTAAACCGGCCTCGCCGTCGCCCCCCTTCGTCGCCAGCTTGGCCGCGACGATCTCCACACTGCACCGGAGCCTCAGCCCCTCCTGCCGCCTCTGCGCTGGCCCGTTGTCGATCAGAGCATCGACAGCTTCCCTGACAGACGGCAATCGCCGGGCAGCATCGGCGTAGCGGGCGGCCTGATATCTCCGATGGAGATCCGCAACTCGTGCCGACACTCCCGCTCGGTCCATCCGGCGACACAGCGATTCCTCGCTACGCCTGCCCAGCACGTCAATGGCTGCCCCGCCAGCGACAAGGGCCGCATCCACCATGACCTCGCGCTGCGTGGACGAGGGCTGCCTGACAACAGGCTTCGCCACCGACGGGTTGAGGAGGGCTGCAAGTTCGTCAAGAGACACCTGAAGTAACTCAGCGATGCGAGGACGTCTCCAGGCGTGCGGTGTCAGCGTTCCGCGCTCCCACCGACCGACCGTCGACAGCTCCACCTTGAGCTGCTGGGCGAAGGTTTCCTGGGTGAAGCCGAGCGCCTCGCGCCGAGCCGCAAAGGCTTTTCGCTGCATACCCATCACTGTCACCTTGCCTCGCCGGTCACCGCCACGATAACCGGCTACTGATCAAGGTCGAGCACCTCCTCGACGAGCTGCACCCGTTCGGACTACCACACTCCAGCAAGTTGGTCGAGGGATCGCCAACCCTTCACCTCATCGTGCGCAAACGTCGACACTGCCCAACTCAACGACGCAGCTCATAACAGCCAACGCCGCATTGGCGCCCTATGACCGCTCCATACGCGCTCTGGCAACACAAAGCGGCAGGCGTTCTACTGGCGTTCGCCAATATCTGCGCGACAGGAAGCCCCTGCCCCGCAATCCCTCCAGTCCACACATGAACATTCCTCTTAGAGTCAATTTCACCATTTTCATTGGCAAAAATTGACCGCACACTAATGACTAGCCAGCAAATCGCCAACGACAGAACATGAAGGGACTCAATAGACAATGATTGCGCTCTTTCCGAAAACACGACGCTGCAGCATGGGCATTTTCGTCTCCGCTCGCAGCCAGCCGCTTCTCGCGTCGCCTGCAACTGGAACGAGAATGACCACTTGCCGCGGGCAGAGAGGCTGACCCATGACATCGGTCTCGAAGCTCACAAAAAGGAAGCAGGTCACCGGGGCTGCAAGAATCCGCGTGCGTTCGAAGCTGAGGGAAGAGTACGAACGCGGTTCCAGCATCCGAGCTTTGGTCGAGCTGACTGGCCGCTCGTACGGCTTCATTCACCGACTCTTGCTTGAGTCCGGTGTGCAGCTGCGTGGGCGAGGCGGCCGGCCTTTCACCGGCTCGCCCAGGCGCCGCAGCAATCGTCAGATCGGCGCCAAATAGATGCGACGAGCAGTGTTGCGCGGTTACCGCTGGGGTCGTGCCAGCGTGGAGTCTGATCGCGACGATGATCCCGTAGACCGAGTGGCAGCCCAGTTCGCGTGTTCACGTGGGCATGTGTTCACCGTGCGCTTCGCGGCGGATGCGGTCCTTCCATCGCATTGGAGCTGCCGACAGCATGGGCTCGAGGACTGCGCCCGATTCCGGTCATCCACCGACGACTCGACCGGGGCTCTGGAGACGAAGCCGCCTCGGACACACCTGGCAAAACTGCACGAACGGCGCACCGTAGCCGAACTGGAGGCGCTGCTCGCCGAAGCGCTTTCGGCGATCGAACGGCAGGGAGGTCCGCGGCCTGGCTGCGTCTACCTCGGAGACAGGACGTACTCGTTCAGCTTCAGCAGTTGACCGCGTTCACCCAGCCGGACATCTGAGGAACCCGACCTGCTGAACACGTGCCGGCTGATGAGCCCAGTGGCGTCGCATCGCTTCCCTGGTCAGGGTGAGCGACGCAGTGTCCCCGCCTCATTGGCGTCTCATGGGCGCTCTGGATTGCGTCGATCATTCGGCATTGACTGAGGCGTGGTGTGCGGCGGAAGGCACCTCACGCCCCTCGACCTTCCGCCGCACACCACACCCACTTCCCGTTTAGCGAAACGCGTGTGCTGTGCGCGCTCGCGGCGAAAGGATCCGGCACTCGCGATGTACGACATGGAGGCAAACGGGCAGATCATCGCCGACCAGGAGAAGCCCACCATGGCCGCTGCTGCGCCGACGGCCCATCTGATCAGCATCGAGCACACCTTCGAAACCGCGCACCGGCTACCGCACTTGAACGGCAAGTGCACCAGCCTGCACGGACATTCCTGGCGGGTCACCGTATCCGTCTGCGCTCCCGCTCTGAGTAGCGACGGCACTGTCGTGGAGTTCGGCGCCCTTAAAGCCGGAGTTCGGCAATGGATCGACACCCACCTTGATCACGGAACCATGCTCGGGATCCGGGATCCGCTCGCTATGCACCTTGCTACTGCGGGTTCCAAAGTCTTCCGCTTCGGCGCGAACAACCGTGAGGCGGTCGGCAGTGAGGAAGTGCTGGCTGCCGACTTGCCCTGGCCGACTGTCGAAGCAGTGGCGGTGTTGCTGCGGCGAGCGAGCCAGGCCGTACTCGTCGGGTTGCCTTGTGCTCCCGAAGCCTCGGTCGGCCGGGTGTTCGTACGTGAAACGCACCTCAACGCGGCGAGCTACGGACCGGCGGACGTCCTGTGAAGCCACCCGCTGTGTCCGATGTAGCCCGCGACCTCGTGGTCAACGAAACCTTCGGCCCCACCTTTCAAGGTGAGGGTCCCAGCACTGGCAGGTACGCGCACTTCATCCGCCTCTTCGGCTGTCACTTGTCCTGCGCGTGGTGCGACACCCCCCAAACCCATGACCCAGCCCGGTACGATCTCGCCGCCGAGCAGCGAGTTCTCTCGATCGACGACATCCTGTCCTGGCTTGCCTCTACTCCCGCCGAGCTGCTGGTGATCACGGGCGGCGAGCCGTTGCTACAGCCGCGTGTCCTGGAGCTGCTGGTGCACGAGATTCGGGAGCGCGCGCTCGCCGCCGATA
This sequence comes from Amycolatopsis roodepoortensis, assembly GCF_024628825.1. Lineage (NCBI taxonomy): Bacteria > Bacillati > Actinomycetota > Actinomycetes > Pseudonocardiales > Pseudonocardiaceae > Amycolatopsis > Amycolatopsis roodepoortensis. The sequence continues at coordinate 5,778,543 of NZ_CP102415.1, read as the reverse complement.
TCGAGATCGAAACCTCCGGCACCATCTCGCCCACGGACTTCCTCACCTCGGCAGTGACACGGTTCAACGTCTCACCGAAGCTCGCGCATTCGGGGCTGCGCCGCCATCAACGCGTCCGCCCAGCAGTGCTGCGTCACTTCGCCGGCACCGGGAAAGCCATCTGGAAGTTCGTCGTCCAAGAGGCCAACGACTTGGACGAGGTCCAAGAGCTAGTCGGGACCTACGACCTCAAGCCGGTCTGGATCATGCCGGAGGGCACCGACAGCGCCACTGTGCTGGCACGGACGCGACTGCTGGCCGAGCCAGTGCTGTCCCGCCGGTGGCACCTATCTACCCGACTTCACACCCTGCTATGGGAGAACGATCGTGGCCACTGATACCGAGTTCACTGATCCACGCCTATTCAACGGTCACAAAGGGAACGGCCCGACGGTATCCGTCAGCAACGAAGCATCTGAAGGGCTCAGATGGCGCAGCGACCTGATCTCACGTTCGCACTCTCGGCTGCGCACAACGCCATGGATCTCGCCGTGGAGCATGTGCTTCGCCACCCTCCACGTCAGATCCGCTACAAGGGTGACCGCGATCCTGTTTCGGACGTCGACGAGACGGTCGAGCGCCTGATACACCAGTGCTTGGCAGGCGCGGGCGGCGCCGACGTTGGGTTTCTTGGCGAGGAGACGGGCCCAGTCGGAAACCGTGACACCTACTGGGTTCTCGATCCCATCGACGGCACGATCAACCACCAGCACGGCAACCCACTCTGCGCGATCGCACTCGGTCTGGTACACAACGAGCAACCAGTACTAGGAGTCACCGCACTGCCCTTTCTCGGGCACCGATACTCGGCAACGGAAGGCGGCGGCGCCTTCCGTGACGACGAGCCGATCACAACATCGAATACCGACAGGCTCAACAAAGCCTTGATTGGCTTCAGTGACTATGGCAGTGGTACTGACACGGGCTTGCGTGACGTCCTGTGCGCGTCCCTGGACCACTCCCTTACCGCACGCGCACAGGGACTTCGCCGCTATGGATCCTCCGCGCTCGACCTGGTCTGGGTCGCCGACGGAACCCTCGACGCCTGCATTCTGCTCGGCAACCGGACCTGGGACACCGCAGGCGGCGCTGTCATCGCCCGTGAGGCCGGAGCACGGGTTCTCGACTCGGACGCCAGCCCACACTCCGTGCGTTCCCGCTGCGTCGTAGCGGTCAGCCCAGGACTCTCCGAGGAAGTGCTACCCCTGCTACACCCCTTGCGCGGCAGCCGATTCTGGCCCGGCAGCGATCAGGCCGACCACGGCAGCCTTGCGTGCACAGCAGCGGAAGACAGCTCTGGACCTACGAACGAAACGCCAAGACCCAGCCCGACTGTCACATAGGGACCGCTGCCGCCGGACGCAAACGCGGGTGACGTTCTTCCAAACATTTTTCGATGAACGCCGAGGTAATCGCTTTGCTGCAAGCCACATCAATACCCTCTGCACTGCTCGCTGAATTGCGCATTTTCCATCAGCGAAGCCCGGGCATGCTGGACGACGATCTGCCCGGACTACGGATGCGCCGACTATCTGGTGGCCGCAGGAATCGCTCCTTCGCCTGGGACGGCCCAGGTGACGAGATCTGCCTCAAGCTGTACGCATCCGGCGATCATGATCGCGCCGTCCGTGAGTATCGGGCGCTGGTCCATCTCGCTGATTCGGGAATCAGGGCGGTACCACAGCCGCTGTGGCACGACCCAGACCCGGAACTCCCCGCTGTGGCTACGACGATGCTGCCTGGCCTGGCGGTGCCTGGACTTGACGAGCCGGTCAGCGCACTGCGCGCCATGGTCGCTGTCCTCTCCGATGTGCGCAGAGTCCCGGCCGGACCGTTCGCCGACACCCCACGAGCCGGCGCGGCGAGGGACATCGTGCACCGGCTCATGGGCACATGGTCCGGTCAGCTCGATGATCACCTCGACGATCCGGACACCTACGACATGCGCGCGATCCTCGACGCCTGGAGTGAGTGCGGCGCCGTGACGACGCTTCTCGACCCGGCACCCAGGATCTTCTCCCGAGGCGACTCCAACTTGTCGAACTGGCTCTGGGACGGATCCACCGCCCGAGTGGCCGGCTGGGAGTTCGCCGGATACAGCGAAGCCGCCTACGACGCCGCGGACATCATCGAGCACCCCAGTGCCCGCGCAATCGACGACGCCCGGTGGATCTCCCTGTTACCCGACCTCCGCGTCAGTGACGAGGACAGCCGCCGACGGTTCCTTGCCGCCCAGCGCACCGTTGCACTCCACTGGCTCAGCCGCCTGTGGCAGCGCCGCGTCGCACGAGCCGAAGAGTTCGAAGCCCAACGCACACGAGTACGGAACCTTCTGGACCACGACTTCCTGTGAGGAAGAACGTTGACCAAGGACCTTCACCTCGTGGGAAGCCCGCCTAGGCAACGCCTCGATTATCCGAGCGCGTGCAGGTCCTTCGAGCCTGTGCACCCGCGCCGGACACAGCCTGGAACAACCGCTATCCACAACTGGACGAGTGCCTGATGACCCATAGCAACCGGAACGGCGATGAACCCGGCCCTGCCCGTCGGCCTCGTGACTGTCCTGCTGTTAGCTGGCGCGGTGCTCGCCTTGCGCACCCGCGCCCGCCAACGGCGTCGGCGCTGGAACTCCCGCCCAGACTCGGTAGCGGGTATTACCGCACGCATCGCGGCCGAGCATCAGCAACCTCGCCCGGCCTGGCCCGCGTCCGACCGCGACCTCCGGCGAACCACCGCGAATCACGAGCAGCAGACCCTCCAGCTGCCCCGCATTCTTACGCCTCAGACACGACGAAGGCCCAGTCCGAGGACGCGCTAGTAACGCCTCACGCACCGCATTCTGTCCCCGCCCGCGGCCAGGCGGTGGGCTAGGTGAGCCTTCCTCCGCCGCGCGTAGACCACTCCGGACGCGGGCCGCCACACGCACGTAGCGACTCCTCACTGCACAGTTCAGCCCCTTCATCGACTAGAAAGACAGCTCCTTGCACAGAAAGACTTTGTCGTTCGCAGCCGCCGTAGCGGTGAGCATCGCCACCGCGTTGACTGCCCCCGTGACGACGGCCGTCGCCGACACTCCACCCCCGCGGGTCGAGCCGATGCTGATCGGTGGTCACCCGGCCGCGAGCGCGCCGCCGGGGATCGCCTCGCTGCAGTACGACGCACCCGAACACGGTGAGAAGTACGTCGACTACCACACCTGTGGCGGCGGCCTGGTGTTCCGTGGCTGGCTGTTCACCGCCGCGCACTGCGTCACGGATCCGCCCGCGGGACCTGCGGCTCGATCGACGGCAAGTCAGTGGTTCAACACTGATGACGCGCCGATTCCGACCGCGGACAAGCGATTCCACGTCCGGGTCGGCAGCCTCGACCGGCTCTCCGGCGGCGAGACCGCGACCGTCAGCAAGATCGTGGTACACCCCGGCTGGCAGTGGGGACAGGGCGCGCCAAAGAAGAAGGTCGTCGACGCCGCGATGCTCAAGCTCGACCATCTGCTCCAGCAGCCGACCGTGCAACTCACCCGCGACACCGCCCGACGTGGTGACAAAGTCACCTTGTACGGGTGGGGCGTGACCGAACCTGACAGCACCCGCTCCGGCCTGCCGAGGCGCCTGCAGAAGCTCGACACTCGTGTCACCGCGCCGTCGCGCTGCGCTGCAGCGTTCATCTCCGCCGGAGAGATCTGCACCGACAATCCCAGCGGCACCGACGGCAGCTGCTTCGGAGACTCCGGAACACCTGCCCTGGCCACCATCGACGGAGTACCCCAGCTCGTCGGAAACGCCAGTCGTTCCGCCGACCCCCAATTCTGCGGCGTCACACCCGACGTCTTCACCAGTTCCCCGGAGCTGCGGGACTGGATCTATCACGTCGCCCGCACCGGCAACGCCACCTAGCCACCGATCTCGGGGTGCCGCCTCCTCTCGAAAGGGGGCGGCACACCCCACCTTCCAGGACATCGGCGTTGATGAACGTCTCAACCAGAACACCACCCGACGGACAGGGACGGAGATGGGTTACCGGACTGCGCGCGCCGTCTCGTCACGATGTCGCCGAGACTCACGTCCGCCGTTAGGGCTGAGCGTCCGCTACCAGGCTGGCGCCACCTTGCGCGACCTCGCGGTTGTATACCACTTGTCCGTCCGGGCCGTGCGCGCCTTCCTGGTCGCGGACGGAGTCCAGATCCGTCGTCCTGGCCGCAGAGTCCGAACCTCATCGGTGTCCGCCACTGCGGCAGCGGACCGGCATCCCGTACGAGCGGGAACAGCGATGCTGGCGACCGTGCACCCGTTGCACACGCCCGGCCGCGTTTCAGAGCCGCAGCTCGGCGTGGACGCGCTGTTCTGGCCACCCTGCGACCTCGACTTACCGCACGAGCCGGGCGCCGGCCAGCTCGTCACGGCAGCTACTCCAGGCCAGCCATGTATCGGCGTCACTTCCCCGTATGTCGTGCATCAGGTCAGCGAGAAGCCGATACCGACCAAGTCCGGGGAGTACACCGCGGTCCTGACTCGATGCGCACGCATCGGCCTCGTCGACGCTCCCCTGCCGCCGAACGCGCAACTCTGCGCCGATTGCCACCGTGAACCGACCACCCCGTGAGGGACAACCGTGCCGAACTCGCTCCCGTACGACCTAGCGAACGACGAAGACGCCGAGCACTACATCCGCGAAGCCTTCACCCCATCTCACCGCGACAGGTGGGAAGCCCTACTCGCCGACGACCGCGTCTCTCAGACCTACCGCGTACTCAAAACTATTGAAGCCCAGGCGAGCCACACGGCCACATGCCGCCGCGACCAGATCAAGCTCGCCGAGAAGCAACACGACGCCGGGCTCATGACCGCTGCCGAGCACACCAGCCAGTACCGCGAGTTCATCGCCTGGCGTGAACGCGCCAGCCGCTTCAACACCGTCCTGCACCAATACGTCGCCCTGGCCTGCGACCGCGTCCGCCAGGTCCATCGCGACAGCGTCGTGGAGTCCCTACAGCGCTCGCTCCTGGCTCTGGCGGTCGCTGTTGACGACCACCGCCAGGCCCATGCCGGCGAGGAATCACTCGCCGACACCGCACTCTGGGCCCGGCTACAGCTCCTCCCCTGGCCAAACTCAGCAAACGCCAGCTACCGGCTCGCTGACGCGGTCGCCGCCGAACGCGGCCGCCGCGGTGCCGCCCGCCATATCAAAAAGGGACTCATAGAGTTCCAAGGCACACCAGTCTCCGGCGAGACCGTGGACGTCGCCGACCTCCTCCTCGAGATCACCGACCACGCCCAGCCGACCTGCGACCGCACCCGACTCGTCGAACTCTGGCACCAGCGAACCCCGGACCTGCTGCACTCACCCGCCGCACAAGTCGCAGCAACAAAACACAACGGCCGCTACACCACCCACCGGCTCCGCCGGTCGCTCACCTACCTCGAGCTACAAGGACTCATCGCCCGAACGACACACGAGAACAAGCCCGAGATCACGGTCCTCAATCGAGCCGCCCTGATCGCGCTACGCCGCCAATGGGACAAAGAGCACTTCCCACTCGACGACGCCGACTTCTAAGGATCGGAGACCCGCTCTAGCGCTTACCTCGTCGCACACTTGCAATAGTGGCGGCAGCTGCAAGTCGGCACGCGAGCGCAGCAAAAGACCCGGCAGCGAGGGGGAGAGGCTGCCGGGCCACTACCTAGGTCGCCGATGGCTCGGCGGGCGTTACCGCGTTCCGTGGCCTTCCCGCACCTCGCAGAAGACCGCACTCACCGCGATGTAACCCGCCGCTGGACCCCGATGACACGACTCCGGCCCACCCGAAGCTGGTCAACGAGCTGGTGGAGGCCGCCGACGAACGCCAGCTCACCATGACCATCGCCCGCCACGGCCGCGTCGACCTGCTCTGCACCGACAAGTTCGGCTCCATGAAACTCGACCGCCCGCGGCGCCGAACTGCTCTTCCAAGTCCTCACCGAACGCGAGGAGACCAACTCCATCGCCATCGCCTCCAACCAGCCCTTCTCCGGCTGGACCCGCACCTTCACCGACCCACGTCTCTGCGCCGCGATCATCGACCGACTCACCTTTGCCGGCAACATCCTCGAGACTGACACCACCTCCTACCGACTCGCCTGCGCCCGGTCGGCGACTGCGCACTGAGCCGACACTGTCGGTGGGAGCTGATTAGCTAGCCGAATGTTCAGTTGATTGACTAACTCGAACAATTCGACCATCAGGATCTCTCACTTCAAATACCCCCCCTTGAAGTATTAGTTCTGATCCCTCAAGCCCAAGCCTCGATATCATGGACGAGAAGTCATCGACCACAACATTTATTGAGACCAAATCAGCGTCAATAGGCGTATCGTCAGGAGTCTCAAACATCAATAGCCGAGAATTTATCTCGGCCATACCAGCAGAAACTGGTATATCTCGCCCAATAAGCCGAGCATAGAAACTGGCAGTCTTTGCAAGGTTTCTCGCGGCAAGAAGTGCCTCAACGCGCTGCCTCGAAATCCCACTTCCGGCAACGGAAGATTCCGAGCTCGTCGAACTCGAGGCAGCCTTGTTGCTTACAGCATCGGACGCTTTTGAAGTGACTGACTTCTCCCGCAAGGCGTCCGATGTCCTATTCGTGGCGCTTGTCGACCTTAGCGGGGTGTCAATCAGAGCAGTCTGCCCGTCGTCGAGCCTGAGTTTCGTACGCAGAACTTCTTCGCTAAGAAGTACAAATTCGCCAACATGATAATAACGCCCGTCAGGAAATTCCCCGCCGGCGACCTTGCGCAATACAAGAGCTTCCCTGATCTCGCGACTTAGCGTCCTCGGCCGCTTGGTCGGCCAGGATGATGCCAGGTCGCTTTGCGTCACGCAACGAGCAGCCATATCACTGAGGTAGCCAGCGTCCTGCACTGTCGACGCTAGGGGCCCGAGCCAATCAGGGCCGTGTAATGCACCAAGGATTCCCGCAGTAAGTGACGCCAATGTATCCGTATCTGCTTTACTCAAGTAAGCTGCGGAAAGCAGAGCTTCATGCGGACGCGCAGCAAATCGGCTTGCAAGGTACACAGCTCCGGCAGCGCTGACTGTTCCAGCTCCACCGATATCCTTATCTGTGCATCCGATTTTCTCCAACGTTGACTCAGGGTCACTCATAGCACCCTGCCCAAGAGAGTCTGAGACTATACCAAGGAGTTGCTCCATCTCTTCATTTGCTTCTCGCCAGGTCGATGCAAAATGATCGATTTCACTTGCAGATCCCCACCCTTCAGGAAGAAGCGGAACAATATTCGCGACATCGACCAATCCGACAGCGGCAGCGTGAACGTTTGCCCCGAATCCGTGAGTCCCTGTCGAAGAAAGACAGCTTCTCAATACGAATGCGTAACTTAGCGCTCCCACAAGCGCCCTTGGGTGCCCGTGTGTCGCTATCCCGTCGAGAAACACACGGCGAATGAGCTCATCCGGACTGCCCGCGAACAGTACATGAGGCGAGATACGCATAGCTACGCCGTTAGCGCCCGCGTTACGATATCGGGTAGCGACCCTTGGCGCCTGCGCTGAACCTTGGCCTCTCCACGGCGGCCGTCGTTCAGCCCAAGAAGACGCAGCAGTTAGCACTGCCCCACCGCCACCGCGCTGATAGAAAGGCCATGCCGGGAGTTCGACTTCCGTGAGGCGCGTCCACCACGCTTCGCCTGCCAGGCAACACCTGGCCGTTGCAAGAAGCAACTGCGTGTCATCGCTATACTCACCAGCTCGTACCGGGTCACGGTAGCGCCGAGCGTATTGCCCGGCATGGCGGGTCCAGTCGCGAAATTCGAGGCGTGGCACTGCTCGATCGCGTTCCTTTTGCCCGCCGATCAGGTTGCCGCGGATCTCCTGAGGCCAGCCCAACGCGTCACCCACGGCCGCCCCCAGGAACATTCCCTGTGCAGCACGCGAAGTATCTTCATTTGTAGTCATGGTGTCGCCTTGGGTCGTGCTGATGGGTACCAAGCTGTCTCAGAGAAATACCGACTGAATCGGACAGCAGAGGTTATGCTTTCCGGACTAAACATACCTGGCGAAACAATCCAGCCCACGTGGCCGGGAGGTAGTTGCCCAAACCGTTCCAAACGTCCGTATTCCTCGGCAGCCGCAGCTTCTGTCGGAAAGACGATCGCACGGATCGCCGAGATCAGAACAGGAGCGACTACAAGTACTTCAGCTTGTACGTCAGTGGGGCTCGCCGGGTCGTGACTCGGGCCACGCGAACGAGTGAAGCCTCCCTGCCCAGGAACCGACTTCGCATAGCAGGCCCGCAAGCCCTGAACGCCAGCAACAGCCATCCCTCCGGCAGCAGCGGCATTACGAGGGCAGAACAAAGTCCCTTCGACTGCTGCGACCGACTTGTCCAGCAGCAGGCAGACCCAGTCAGGATAGTTAACGATATCGTGCTTCTGTCGTGCAATTTTGAAGTAGAAGCCATTTGGATACTGAAGACTGCAGCAAACTTTATCGGGATAGCCGTCCAAGCGTTGACGATCCGTGGTCCGATAACAAGCTCTAACATCTTCGCCAAGATCTTTGACGCTACGCAAACGACCATCGCTCACGATATTGGGCAGGTTCATGGCGGGCGTGAAATGCGTTAACCGTGTTACCGGGTGCGTTAACATCTCAGCCGCGACCGCGTCGTCATACTTGATCATCAGTGCGCCACCTGATAGAGACCAGAATCAGCAGGCGGAAGCAGTGAAGTTAGCTGGCCAGTATAGGAGATAACAAGTTCCGCTCGCGCGCGAGTGACGCCAACATAAAGAAGCCGACTCTCGCGACTGGCAGCCTCGTCGTAACCGAAAGCAGCGACAGCATCACTGTCTGGGCAGCGGTCAGCTCCACAGAATGGAAGAAATACCACGTCGAACTCAAGCCCTTTGGCAGAATGATAGGTTCCGGCATAGATACCGGAGTCAATCTCCCAGCGGCGCATGTCGTCGTGCAGCATCCGAACCCCAGACAAGCCTTGAACGGCCTTTCTGGCTTCGTTCCGAGTGCGGGCCAGCACGCCAACCCGGCTCGTTCGCCCAACACGCGCGGCAGTGCTCGATACCGCCTTCACCTCGTCTTCCCGAGTAGCATACCTGCTCAGGGTAGGCTTCGCCCCTGCTGCGCGTTGCGGTGCACGAGGCTCGACTAGGTCCGCAGAATCGGCGAAGTGGGGCATCTTAGCCATCGCGATCGCTAGCCGAGCGATTTCAGGACTATTACGATAGTTGTCCAGGAAAACCTCGGCCTTGACTACTTTCAAGCCGCACGAACGCCAGGAGATCCGCTGCCCATAGATCTGCTGGGCATAATCTGCAAACAGAGTCAGGCTGCCGTCCTCAGGGATTGCCTCTGCCAGTGATCGTATCGCCTCAGGAAAAAGATCCTGAGCCTCATCCACAACAATATGCTTGTATCGACGTGAATTAGCATCAGTCGCCAATGATTCACGCACCGACGCAGGAAGGGAAGCCCAGTCGTACCTATACCCTCCCCCTTTTCGGGATGCAAGGTAGTTATCGCGGATTACCCAGACTGCCCGTCGTTGAGCAGGCTGCAGCGCAGCCATACGGCCGACTCGGTCCGCATCAAGATACGCCTCGACTGTTTTTAGTCCGTTACCATCGATCCACTCGAGCTCGTCCAGGAAGAAGTCGTTTGATCGGTCAAAGAACTTGTTAGGCTTGTAAACTGCTGCGGTTGATTTTATGGCTTGAGCAACGTGAAATCGTCGCTGATCAGGCCCCGCAATCTGGTTGTAACCCATCTTGTTCTGCGAGGCAAGGTAGCCGCGGGCGAACTTCCCGTAGGTCTCGATAGTGACCCCAGGAAGTTTGTCTCCGAGATGACGCAGATACGTCACCAGCGAGTTGTTGTAAGTCAGCAGGAGGGTTGGCCCTGAGTTCCGGGTGCGGTTGTCAGCCAGATGAGCCGCGCGATGGATGGCCATCACAGTCTTGCCGGTACCAGCGGTGCCGAGGACAACTTGGTGGCCCTCGCCAGCCAGGTAGACGACGTCACGCTGGCGGCCCTGGGGTATGGGTAGGCCCATTAAGTGTCTCCCTGTAGATCACCGGCGGATGGGAGTTGCCACGCGCGTGGCACCGCCGAGAGACCATGGACTCTACCTGAGTGCCTCGAAGGTCCCAATGTTGTTTCCCTGGCCGCTGACGGCTACCCAGGCACACCACACTCAGATCGAGGTTGGCGGAGCGTCCTGCCCGGGCGGGCACCTACGCGCGCCAGTTCAGAGCGTCACCACCAGCCGCAGGTCTACCCAGGCATCGACATCGGCACACCAGAGCAAACGGAGACGAAACGGAGCCCAATCGCCGTCCTCGTCGAGGCAAACATGGCACATAGAACCTACATCCCCGCAGGTCATCGGGGATGTAGGTGTGGTGGGCCGCCTGGGGCTCGAACCCAGAACCTACGGATTAAAAGTCCGCAGCTCTACCAATTGAGCTAACGGCCCGTGCGGCCGAGTCTAGTAGACCGCCGTCGACCACCAGGATGGCGGGGCGGCCGCCGGAGCGCGACCGAATTGTCGGGGGTCTCTGCCAAGGTCGGGGGCATGGACACGATCCCTGACGAGAACTATGCGCCGAACTGGGAAGGCGACCGTCCGGAGCCTCCGCGTGTGGCGAGTGAGCGTGAGATCCTGACGTCGACCCTCGACTGGCATCGCCGCACCTTCGAGCTCAAGTGCCAGGGGCTGACACCGCAGCAGATGGCCCTGCGGTCGGTGGAGCCGTCGAGCATGTCGCTGCACGGGCTGCTCAGGCACCTCACGGGCGTCGAGCGCTGGTGGTTCCGCCTGCAGTTCGCGGGTGAGGACGTGCCGCTGCTCTACTACTCCGACGAGTGGCCCGAGCAGGACTTCGAGGACACCGGCGGTGACGTCGAGGCCGCGTGGGCGGCGTGGCACCAGGAGTGCGCGCGGTCGCGCGAGATCGTGGCGGCCGCGTCGCTCGACGACACGGGCAAGAGCCGCCGCGACGGCGAGCCGTTCTCACTGCGGTGGCTGCTGACCCATCACATCGCGGAGTACGCGCGCCACGCCGGGCACGCCGACCTGCTGCGCGAGCGCATCGATGGGAGGACAGGCCACTGAAACCTTGAAGTGCGATGCTGGGCCGATGAACGCCGATCCCGATTCCGGCCTCCTGTCCCCGGTCCGCGCCGGCACGCCCGCCGAGGCGGCGACGGGTGATCTCGCCTGGGTGCGGGCCCTGTTGGACACGGAGGCGGCGCTCGCCAGGGCCCAGGCCGCCACCGGGCTGATCCCACGGGCAGCCGCGGAGGCGATCACCGAGGCCGCCGCGTCGGCCGAGATCGACGTGGTCGCGTTGGCGAGGGCGGCTCGTGAGACGGCGAACCCGGTCGTGGGGCTGATCAAGGAGTTGACCGAGGCCGCCGGAACGGAGTACGTCCATCGCGGCTCCACCAGCCAGGACATCTTCGACACCGCGATGATGCTGGTCGCCGCGCGGACGCGGGCGCTCCTGGTCGCGGATCTCGAGGCGACGGCGGACGCGCTGGCGAACCTCGCCCGCGCGCATCGCGACACGCTCATGGCCGGGCGCACCCTCACCGCCCACGCGGTCCCGACCACGTTCGGGCTCAAGGCGGCGGGCTGGCGTCAGTTGACGCTCGACGCGCTCGACCGGCTGAACCGTGTCGTTCTCCCGGTCTCGCTCGGTGGCGCGGCGGGCACGAGGGCCGCGTACGCCGAGTACGCGCGCTTCGCCGACTTGCCCGATGGCTATCCGCAGCGGCTCCAGACGGCCTTCGCCGAGGAGACCGGTCTCGCCGAGACCACGCTCCCTTGGCACACCCTCCGCACCCCGACGGCGGACCTCGCGGCCGCACTCGCGTTCACGGCCGCCGCGCTCGGGAAGATCGCGGTCGACGTCCAGTTCCTGACGCGCACCGAGGTCGGGGAGGTCACCGAGCCGGCGGGTGAGGGCCGTGGCGGTTCTTCGGCGATGCCGCACAAGCGCAATCCGGTGCTCGCGACGCTGATCCGGTCGGCCGCGCTCCAGGTCCCGGTGCTGGCCACGGGCGTCACCCAGGCCGTGCTCTCCGAGGACGAACGGTCCGCGGGCGCGTGGCACGCCGAGTGGCAGCTGCTGCGCGAATGCCTGCGCCTGACCGGCGGCGCCGCGCATACGGCGGCCGAGCTCGCCCGCGGCCTGGTGGTGCACGACGAGCGCATGCGCGAGAACCTCGGCCTCACGCACGGCCAGATCGTCTCCGAGCGACTGTCGGCCGTGCTCGCCCCGCTGCTCGGCAAGACACGGGCCAAGGAGGCGCTGGGACGCGCGGCCAAGCTCGCGCTGGAGCAGGACAAGCCGCTCGGCGAGGTACTTTCCGATCTGCCGGAGATAACCGGAGTCCTCCCCGCGGATTCCCTCGCCGAGCTGCTGGATCCGGCGAACTACACCGGGTCGGCCGGGGTGCTCGTCGACGCCGCGCTGGACGCCCGCGAAGAAAATCCGAAAACTCCTTGAACCGGTCCCGCACCGGCTCCGTGTAGGGGGTACGAGCTCACCGCGCCAAGCCGCGGAACCCCTACGAACAAGGAGAAATCCCATGCTTCGCAAGCGTTTCGTCGTCGCAGCGGCGTCCGCGGCCGTGGGCCTGGTTGCGTTGTCGGCCTGCTCGGGCGGCACCGAGACGGCGGCGCCCGCCGTCGCTCCCGCCGCCGCGGTGGCCGGGGCGGGAGGGAACGCCCCCGCGGCCAAGGGCGAGACCAAGGTGGCCGTCGCCGACGCCGGCGACCTCGGCCAGGTGCTCGTCGACAAGGACGGGTTCACGTTGTACCGCTTCGACAAGGACAGCGCGAAGCCGCCGAAGTCCAATTGCGACGGTGACTGCGCGAAGACCTGGCCGCCCGTGCTGGCCGAGGGCGACGTCCAGATCGAAGGCGTGGATCAGGCGCTGGTCGGCGAAGTGACCCGCGCCGACGGTCGCAAGCAGGTCACCGTCGGCGGCTGGGCGCTTTACCGCTACGCCAAGGACGCCAAGGCGGGCGAGACCAAGGGGCAGGGCGTCGGCGGCACTTGGTACGCCGCGAACGCCAAGGGCGGCAAGGGCGGCAAGGCCGGCCAGGCCGCGAAGGAGGAGGCTCCGGCCGAACAGAAGGACGGCGCCACGAAGCTGGTCGCGAGCAACGTCGACGGCATCGGACCGGCCATTGTGGACCAGGAGGGTTTCACCCTCTACATGTTCACCAAGGACAAGAAGAACAAGCAGCCGACCTGCAACGGTGACTGCGCGAAGACCTGGCCGCCGGTACTCGCCGAGGGCGACGTCCAGCTCGAAGGCATCGACCAGAAGCTGCTCGGCACGGTGAAGCGCGCGGACGGCACCACGCAGGTCACCGTCGGCGGGTGGGCCGTTTACCGCTACGCCAAGGACGCGAACGCCGGCGAGGCGAACGGGCACGGCGTCGGCGGCACCTGGTTCGTCATCGAGCCCGCGGGCTGCAAGAGCACCGCGCCGGTCAAGAACAAGGCCGCCCAGAGCGGGAACGCCGCCCCCAAGAAGGAGGAAGGCGCTCCCGCCCAGGACTACGGCTACTGAGACCTAGTGGGCCAGGCCCGGCGGTCGCTCGTCACGAGCGACGGTCGGGCCTTTCTCATGCTTCGGCCGTCGCGAGGCGTCCGGAAGGGGCTCGACGACGGTGGCGCTGTCGGCCCGGTCCGTCACCACGGTCTCGTCTTCGTCCTCCGGCAGCAGCACCTTGTGCCGCGCGGGCAGGAACGCGATCAGCAGCCCGAGGGCGGCGAGGCCGAGGTGCAGCCAGTTGTCGGTGGAGTTGAGGTTGAACGGGTTCCCCGCCTCTGACACCGGATTCGTCGAAACGGTGCCGGCGATCATCAGACCCCAGACGAACAGCGCCCCGAAGGCGACGAACGTCAGGAGACCGAAGACCCGGGACCGCCCCGAGCCGAAGGTCAGCAGCAGACCGATCGCGCCCAGCAGGACGAACCCGAGGTTGTAAAGGGGATTCACCGAGAATCCGAGCACCGTCGCGTCGCTGCGGCCGGCGAAATCGGCGAACCCGGTCCTGGTGAAGCCCACTATCCCGAACACCAGGAAGGCCAGGCTCGACAGCCCGGCGAGAACCTGCGCGGGCTGGACGCCCGCGGTCCGGATTCGAGCGCGTTGTGCACGTGCCATTGCTCCGCCTCCCAGAGTTGGCGACCTGAATTCAGGCTTGGCAGCCGGATACCCAGGGGCCCTCGCGGGCAAACCGAGGCGGCCGAACGGCCTAGCCGTGAACACGATCGGGTGATCCGGTCAACAGGTCGTGTGGGCAAGGTGAGCGGAGTCTTTCTCCTGGTGGGGTTGTGCCTGGGAGCCATCCTCGCGATGGCGCTGATTCCGCGGTCGCGTCCCGGCCCGGCGGCGGTCGCGGCCGCGGCCTCGAACGACGCGGTGATCTCCCTCGAAGCCGAACCGGAACCGGTGGAATCCCCACCCCCGTCCTCCTCCTCGGCGGCGCCGGGCCCGCCGCCGAAGTCCGTGGACATCGAGGCGCTCGCGAGCCTCGTCCCAGGTGGACAGGTGAGCGTGGTCGTCTACGACCGCGTCGCCAAGAAGACCACGGTCTCCCTCAAGTCGGAGCGCGCTTACACCTCGGCTTCGCTGGTGAAGCTCCTCATCGCGCTGGATGCGCTTCAAGCGGGCACACCGGCGAGCACCGTGCAGCGGATGCTCTCGGTCAGCGACGACGACATCGCCAGCAGGCTGTGGACAGCCCTCGGCGGACCGGCCATCGTCACCCGATGGGCCGCCAAGATCGGCCTCGGCGGCACGCGTCCGCCCGAGGACCCCGGCCGCTGGGGCGACACCCGGATCACCGCCGCGGACGTCGCGAAGATCTACCGCTATCTGCTGGACAGGGCGGGCGCGGGGACACGGACGACGATCATGCGGGCGTTGAGCGGCGCGACGGAGAGCGGTTCCGACGGTGTCCGGCAGTACTTCGGCATCCCCGACGCCGTCGGTTCCCTTCGCTGGTCGATCAAGCAGGGCTGGGCGTGCTGCCGCGGCTCCCGGATCCTGCACAGCTCCGGCACCGTCGGCGAAAACGATCGCCACATCGTCGTCGTCCTGACCTCCCAACCGGTGTCGACCACCTACACCGGCGCCGGCGAACACGTGTCCGAGGTGGTGAGAGGGCTCCTCCCAGCTATTGACGACCTGTAAACAAGGTGGGACAGTGGCCGCACGCCGCTCTTCCGGGAGGTCGTCATGAGCACCGAAGCCCGCCTGCCCGCCGTGACCCCGCTCGGCCCGGATTCCGTCGCCTGGCGAGTGGTCGGCGACCGGAGACTCCTGCTCGGCGCGGGGACGGCGTTGCTGCTGCAGGTCGCGCACCCGGTGGTCGGCGCCGGTGTCCACGACCATTCGAACTACACCGAAGACCCGTGGGGCCGGCTCGACCGGACCATCGATTCCTTGCTGTGCCAGGTTTTCGGCGGCCGCGAGGCGGTCGCCGAGGCCGAGCGGCTCCGTGAGCTGCACAAGGCGATCAAGGGCGTCGACCATCACGGCGAGCGCTATCACGCGCTGAACCCCGAGGCCTACTGGTGGGTGCACGGATCGACGTTCTGGACGACGGTCCGCATGCGGGAAGTGTTCATACATCCCTTGTCCCACGCCGAAAAGCGCCGCTTCTATGCGGAATGGCGGCGCCTCGGCCTGCTACTCGGCCTTCGCGAGCACCACATGCCCGAGGACCTCGAAGGATTCGAGGCCTATTTCGACGACGTCGTCGCGAACCGGCTCGAGGACAACCACACCGTCCGGGAACTGCTCCACTCGATCACCATGCGGGACACACCACCACCGCCGTGGTGGTTCCTGCCGGAGGCCTTGTGGCGTCCCGTCCGGCCGGCGGGCGGGAACGTGCTGACCCTGTGCGCGATCGGCTTGCTCCCCGCGGCGCTGCGCGACCGCTTGAGTCTCAAGTGGACAGACGCGGACGAGCGCCGGCTCCGGCGCCTCGGCGCGGTCACGAGCGCGGCCGGAAAACGCGTTCCCGACCGGCTTCGGTTGTACCCCAAGGCTTATCGCGCCAAGCGCGGGTAGCTACTCGACGACGTCGACCAGCGCGCCCTTGGCACCGGTGTTCGGCAGCGGCCACGGTTTGACCCCGCCATTGGTGACGATCTTCTTGTCCTGCGGCGGGGACGGCGGCAAGGTCCGCGCGCCGATCCACGCCAGCACGTCGGGGATCTGCGTCTTGAAGGTGTTCATGTTGTGGCCGGCGTCCGGGATCCGCCACGACGAGAGCGTCGCCGGCGCGCGGACGGCCGCCTGGAGCTGATCGAGCGAGGAACTCTCGAAGCCTTCCTTGTCCCCCGCGATCGCCAGGATGTCCACCGGCGACGGATGCTTCTGCAGGTTCAGCGTGACCTTGTTGGCGTCGATGATGTCCTGCCTGCCCTTGAACAGGTTCTCCGTCTCCGCGTCCACCGAAGCTTCCGTGTAGCCGCTGACACTCGCGGCCTGGCCGTACCACTGCGGGTGCCGGGTCACGAGGTTCATCGCGCAGTACCCGCCCGAGGACCAGCCCGCCATCGTCCACGCCTTCCGCTGCGGGTTGGCGCCGAGTTTCTCGATCGCCCAGTCGCGGATGTCGGCGGTCAGGTAGGTGTCGTTGGCCGACCCGCCGACCTCGTCGACACACTGGGTGTCGTGGCCGATCTTCGGTTTCCCGGTCGGGTCCGGGATGATCACCACCGACGGCGGGAGCACGTTCTTCGCGATGGCCGCGTCGAGTTGCGCGGGCAGGCCGTACGGGCCGGTGACCACTTCGGGCCCGGACGGATAGTTCGGGATCCATTCGATGACAGGGTACTTGAAGCCCTGGTACGCGGAACCGTAGTACTGGGGCGGGAAATACACCGAGACGTCACGCGTCAGGCCGGTGCGCTTGCCGGTCACCGTCATGTACACGACGGAACCCTTGCCCTCCTTGGCGCGCATCGCCCCGCCGGCGCCCAGTTTGTCCAGGTCCGCGCCGTTCTGCCCGCCGACGGCGTCGACTCCCTGCCCCGAGTACACGCCGGTGCCGAACAGGGCACCGACCGTCGGGAAGAACCCGCCGATCATGTTCCCGCCCATCCCGGTGCTGACCACGATCAGCACCACCGCGAGGAGGATCGTGGCGCTGCGGCCGAAAAGCTTGCGGCGCCAGCGTTCCCAGAAGAACGGTACGGCGATGATCGCGAGCAGCGCCAGCACCACCACGATGACGAGGTTCAGGGTCGAATCCAGCCGGATGGCGCTCAGGCCCAGTCCCATGGCGATCGTCCCTCCCGGCGGCGGCACGCCCCCGCGCCGCACTTCCCACATCCGGATCAAGAGACGTGCGGCCACCGGAAAGTGTTGTCCGGGGTGACACGGGTCACCCCGGACGGACCTCAGCCTTCGAGTGCCGTGCGCAGCACGCCGATCGCCTGCGAGATCGCGGCTTCCGCGGCGTGCGTTCCGCGCAACGTGTTGAGCATGACGAAGTCGTGCACGATGCCCTGGTACCGCACGGCGGTCACCGGAACCCCGGCCTGACGCAGTTTGGCGGCGTACGCCTCGCCCTCGTCGCGCAGGACGTCGGCCTCGGCGGTGATCACCAGCGCGGGCGGCAGGCCCGCGAGCTCGTCGAGGCTCGCGCGCAGCGGCGACGCGGTGATTTCCGCGCGCTGCGCCGGATCGGTCGTGTACTGGTCCCAGAACCACTTCATGCCGTCGAGGGCGAGGAAGTAGCCCTCGGCGAACCTCCGGTAGGACTCGGTGTCGAAGTTCGCGTCGGTGACCGGGTAGAAGAGCACCTGCTGACGGAAGGTGACGTCGCCGCGCTGCTTCGCGAGCAGGGTGAGCGCGGCGGTCATGTTCCCGCCGACGGAGTCTCCGGCGATCGCGATCTTCGTGCCGTCGAGACCGTTTTCGGCGCCGTGCTCGGCGACCCACTTCGCCACGGCGTAGTTCTGCTCGATGGCGACCGGGTAGCGCGCCTCGGGCGAGCGGTCGTATTCGGGGAAGACGACGGCCGCGCCCGCGCCGACCGCGAGCTCGCGAACCAGGCGCTCGTGGGTGTGGAAGTTCCCGAAGACCCAGCCGGCGCCGTGGATGTAGACGATCACGGGCAGCGGCCCGGTCACGCCCTGGGGCCGGACGATGCGGACCTCGACGCCGTCCACGTGCGTGGTCTCGACGTCCGCGGCGGGCAGTTCGACGTCGCCGCCCTGGACCTCGTCGACGGCCTTGCGTCCTTCCTCCGGCGGCAACTGGAAGAGGAACGGCGGGTTGGCGGTGGCCTCGACGAAGGCCTGCGCGGCCGGTTCGAGGGCCAGGTCGTGCGGGTTGGCGGTCATTTCTGCCTCCTGGGTTCCGAAGTCGATGCAACAAAGGTAGCTCACAACTCAGTTGTGCACAACTAAAATGCACCCAAGGAGATTTGGCTCACTCGACTGGCGATCTGCGGCATGATCGACGCACCATGGGGGACGAGGAGGACCGATGCCGACGGACAACACCGGATCGCTGTGCCTGGACGATCAGCTGTGCTTCGGGCTCTACGCGGCATCGCGGGCCGTGACCGCGCTCTATCGCGTGGTGCTCGACGATCTGGGCCTGACCTATCCGCAGTACCTGGTGATGCTCGCGCTCTGGGAAGAGGACGAGCGGCTGGTCAAGGAGCTCGGCACCGTGCTGAACCTCGACTCCGGCACGCTGTCGCCGCTGCTCAAGCGGCTGGAGAAGTCCGGGTTGATCGAGCGTGTCCGGCAGGCCGACGACGAGCGGTCCGTCCGGATCAGCCTGACCGGGGACGGCGCCCGGCTCCGGGAACGCGCGAGCGGGATCCCGAAGATCATCGGCGACGCGATGGGCCTCGACGCGGCCGGGCTCGCCCGCACCCGCGCGGAGCTCGATCGCTTGACCGAATCCGTGAACGCCTACCGCGAGGCCTACGTCCCGGCCGGTTAGCATGGGATTTCCGGCGCGGACAAAGGGATGACGATGATCGATCACGACGCGGCGCTCAAGGCCGTCGAGAACAGCTTGGACCGGCCGTCCGCGGCCCGCGTCTACGACTACTTCATCGGCGGCGACACCCACTACGCCATCGATCGCGAATTCGCCGAGAAGGTGCGCGAGCGCCTGCCGCTCATGGGCGACTACTGCAAGACCAGCAGGCAGTTCCTCGGCCGGGCCGTGCGGCACTGCGCGGAGCTGGGCATCAAGCAGTTCGTCGACATCGGTTCCGGCCTGCCGACCGCCGGCAACGTGCACGAGGTCGCCGACGAGGCGCGGCCACAGGAGGACACGCACGTCCTCTACATCGACAACGAGCCGATCGCGCTCGCGCATTCGACGCTGCTGCTCGCCGACACCGCCGACCCGGATCGCCACCACGCGATCGCCGCGGACCTGTTCGACCCCCAGGACCTGTGGGACCGGGTGATGGACTCCGGCATCATCGACGTCCGGGAGCCGGTCGCGCTGGTGGTCAACGCGGTCATGCACTTCATCAAGGACGAGCAGGACCCCGACGGGCTGCTGGACTTCTACCGCGACCGGCTCGCCCCGGGTTCGCTGCTGGTGCTTTCGCAGATGACCAACGAGAACCCGGCCAACGACGAGGAACGGCAGGCACTGCTCGACATCCTCGAGTACTACGAGACCACGACCAACCCCGGTTTCCTGCGGACGATGGACGAGTTCCGGCGGTTCTTCGGCGGCTGGCCGCTGCTGGAGCCGGGCCTGGTCTACGCGCCGGCATGGCACCCGGACGAGAAGACGATCTTCGCCGCGGCCCCTTCGGAGTCCCGCGTCATCGGGGGTATCGCCCGCAAGCCGTAGCTTTCCCGTGAAGGCCCCCTTCCCTCGGCTCAGCCGAGGGAAGGGGGCCTTCACGCGCTTTGTGACGCGCGTCGCCTTGCCGTGCAACTAGGTGCATATGAAACTAGGTGCATGGCATTGGAGCACGCGATCCTGGTCTCACTGTCCGAGCGGTCCGGCTCGGGCTACGAGCTGACGCGGCGCTTCGAGAAATCCATCGGGCTGTGGTGGAACGCCACCCACCAGCAGATCTACCGCGTCCTCAAGCGGATGGAGGACGCGGGCTGGGTCGCCGTCGACCACGTCGCGCAGTCCGGGAAACCCGACAAGAAGGTCTACACCGTCGGTGACGCGGGGCGAGCCGAACTCACCCGCTGGCTCGCCGAACCCGACCCGTCGGCCACCGCCAGGGAGCTCGCCGTGAAGATCCGCGGCGCCACCCTCGGCGATCCGGCCGCCGTCGCCGCCGAGGTCACCCGGCATCGCGACGCGCACGCGGCACGCCTCGACGCCTACCTGCGGATCGAGAAGCACGACTTCCCCGATCCCAGCGTCCTCAGTGGACAGTCGTTGCATCAGTTCCTCGTGCTGCGCGGAGGAATCCGAACCGAACAGGGCCACGTCGAGTGGCTCGAGGAAGTCCTCCAGGCATTCCACCACGATGCGTAAGGACCAGCGATGAGCCCGTACCCGAACCTGCTGTCCCCGCTCGATCTCGGCTTCACCACCCTGCGCAACAGGGTGATCATGGGTTCGATGCACACCGGCCTCGAAGACAAGGAAGCGCATTTCCCGCAACTGGCCGAGTACTACGCCGAACGCGCCCGCGGTGGCGTCGGGCTGATCGTCACCGGCGGCTTCGCGCCGAACCGGACCGGCTGGCTCCTGCCGCTGGCGTCGAAACTCTCGACACGTGCGGAAGCCAAGGCGCACCGGCGACTCACCGATCCCGTGCACGAGGCGGGCGGCAAGATCGCGCTGCAGATCCTGCACGCGGGCCGGTACTCCTATCACCCGCTGAGCGTCTCCGCGTCAAGCATCAAGGCGCCGATCAACCCCTTCAAGCCTCGGGCCCTTTCCGGGTACGGCGTGCTGCGCCAGATCCGCGCGTTCGCCGATTGTGCCTTCCTGGCCAAGGAAGCGGGTTACGACGGCGTCGAGATCATGGGGTCGGAGGGCTACTTCATCAACCAGTTCCTCGCCGAGCGGACGAACAAGCGGACCGACCAATGGGGCGGCAGCGCGGAGAACCGGCGGCGGATCGCCGTCGAGATCGTGCGCCGCACGCGGGAAGCGGTCGGCGAGGACTTCATCATCGTCTATCGACTGTCCATGTTGGACCTCGTCGAAGGCGGGCAGCGCTGGGAAGACGTCGTCGCGCTGGCCAAGGAGGTCGAAGAGGCGGGCGCGACGATCATCAACACCGGTATCGGCTGGCACGAGGCGAGAGTGCCGACGATCGTGACGTCCGTGCCGCGCGCAGCGTTCACCTGGGTGACCGGGAAACTCAAACCGCACGTCGGGATCCCGGTGGTCACGTCGAACCGGATCAACATGCCCGAGGTCGCCGAGGAGGCGCTGGCGAGCGGTGACGCGGACCTGGTGTCGATGGCGCGGCCGTTCCTCGCCGACCCGGAATGGATCCGCAAGACCGAAAGCGGGCGCGAGGACGAGATCAACACCTGCATCGCCTGCAACCAGGCCTGTCTCGACCACGCGTTCAAGCGCAAACTGGTGTCCTGCATGGTGAATCCGCGCGCGGGCCACGAGACGGCGCTGACGCTTTCGCCCACGCGGAAGACCAAACGCGTCGCCGTCGTCGGCGCGGGCCCCGCCGGGCTCGCGGCCGCGACCGGCCTCGCCGAACGTGGGCACGCGGTCGAACTGTTCGAGGCCGACGACGAGATCGGCGGCCAGTTCGGGATCGCGCGGAAGATCCCGGGCAAGGAGGAGTTCGCGGAGACCATCCGCTACTACACGCGGCGGCTGGAGGTCACCGGCGTCAAGGTGCGCCTCGGTACCCGCGTGGCCGCCACCGACCTGGTCGACGCCGGGTTCGACGAGGTTGTGCTGGCCACCGGCGTGACGCCGCGGGTGCCGTCGCTCCCCGGGATCGACCATCCCAAGGTTCTGTCCTATGTGGACGTCGTCCGGCACGGGAAACCGGTGGGCGGCAAGGTCGCCGTGATCGGCGCGGGCGGGATCGGCGTGGACGTCAGCGAGTTCCTGACGCACACCACCTCCCCCGCGCTCGATCTGGACGCGTGGATGGCCGAATGGGGCGTCACCGATCCCGAGCACGCGGCAGGCGGGCTGACCGAGCGGAAGGTCGAGCCGTCACCGCGGCAGGTGTTCCTGCTGCAGCGCAAGAAGTCCGGGATCGGCGCGGGGCTGGGAAAGACCAGCGGCTGGGTGCACCGCGCCGCGCTGAAGGCCAAGCGCGTCGAGCAGCTCACCGGGGTCACCTACGACCG
Source organism: Amycolatopsis roodepoortensis (assembly GCF_024628825.1). NCBI lineage: Bacteria > Bacillati > Actinomycetota > Actinomycetes > Pseudonocardiales > Pseudonocardiaceae > Amycolatopsis > Amycolatopsis roodepoortensis. The sequence continues at coordinate 5,756,161 of NZ_CP102415.1, read as the reverse complement.
GATCGACGACGACGGCCTGCACATCACCGTCGGTGACAAGCCGCGCGTGCTCGATGTGGACAACGTCGTCGTCTGCGCGGGACAGGAGCCGGTGCGCGACCTCGTGGACGACCTGCGCGCGGCCGGACTACCGGTGCACCTGATCGGCGGCGCCGACGTCGCGGCCGAACTGGACGCCAAGCGGGCCATCGACCAGGGAACCCGCCTGGCCGCCGTTCTCTGACGAGTGGCCCCGTAGATGGCAGGATGAGCCTTGTGCGGGACGTATGCGTGATCGGGCTCGGGTTGATCGGTGGTTCGCTGCTGCGCGCGGCGCATTCGATCGGCCGCACCACGTTCGGGGCGACGACCTCCGAAGCTGACGCGGACGCCGCCAGCAGAGCCGGTTTCGACGTGACGACGCAGGTCGAAGCCGCGCTGGGCAAGGCGGCGGAGCGGGACGCGATGATCGTGCTCGCGGTGCCGCTGCCCGCGGTCGAGGAGGTACTCCGCACCGTTTCGCGGGTCGCCGGGCACTGCGTGCTCACCGACGTGACCAGCGTGAAGGGCCCGGTGCTCGACTCGGTCCGCCGTCGCGCGCCGTACGCGAAGTTCGTCGGCGGGCATCCGATGGCCGGGACGGCGAACTCCGGCTGGAAGGCGAGCGACCCGGCGCTGTTCGGCGGCGCCGCCTGGGTGCTGGGTGTCGAGCACGACACCGATCTGACCGCGTGGGCGGAGGTCGCCCGGCTGGTGCTGGACGTCGGCGCGCATGTCGTACCGCTGCCGGCGGACTCGCACGACGAGACGGTCGCGCGGATCTCGCATCTGCCGCATATCTTCGCGGCCATCCTGGCCACGATCGGCGCGCAGGGCGGGCCGCTGGCGATGGCGCTGGCCGCCGGGTCCTACACGGACGGCACGCGGGTGGCCGGGTCGAGCCCGGCGCTGGTGCGGGCGATGACCGAGGGCAACCGGGACGCGCTGCTGCCGATCGTCGACGAGGCACTCGGACGGCTGGGCGCGGCGCGGGGTTCGCTGGCGTCGACGGGTGGCCTCGCGGTCACGGTCAACTCCGGTCACGAAGGGGCGCAAGCGTTCGCGGCCGCCAAGGACGCGGAACGCGCGGGGGTCCGGGTCAGCCTCAGCGCGCCGGACGCGCGCGACGGCCTGATCGCGCTCGGCGAGCGCGGCGGCCGGATCACGGCGATCGACGGCGACACCGCGATCGGCGAGGTCTCCTGACGCGTTTCGTCCTCTGAATGCGGTCCTTGCACACGCAAGTACCGCGTCCAGAGGACGAAACGCGGGCGATTACTGGGGGTTCTGGGGCTGCTGGTTCTGGGGCGGGTTGTCGGGGGTGTCGTCGAACTTGTTGATGAAGCCCTTCGCCTTCTCGACCCCGGAGTCGATCTGCGAGTCGTGACCGGAGAACTTCGACTTCGCGAAGTCCGCCGCCTTGTCCAGGCCGCCCTCGATCTTGTCGTTGTGCTCGCGGAGAGCGTCGGTGGCCTTGTTCTTCAATTCGTCGAAGTTGATGCCCATGGCCACATCGTCACACAGGAACCGGCCGGCACGCCCTGGCGATCACCCGTCGTGGGGACGCTCAGAACGGCCGGTCGCCCACGATGGCGACGCGTTCGGCCACGCGTGCGTGCGGGTGGTAGTCGTTGACGGCGTAGTGCTGGGTGGCGCGGTTGTCCCAGAACGCCACCGAACCAGGCCGCCAGCCGAAGCGCACCTGGAACTCCGGGATATGCGCCCGGCTGAACAGGTACCGCAGGAGCCGGTCGCTCTCGTCGCGGTCCATGCCGACGATATGCGTCGTGAACGCCTGGTTCACGAAGAGGGTGCGGCGCCCGGTCTCCGGATGCGTGCGGACGACCGGATGCTCGACCGGCGGGAACGCTTCCTGGTGGCGCAGCAGCAGTTCCGGATCGGAGAAGCGGTCGAAGCCGGGGATGAAGTCGTGCACCGCGGTCAACCCGTCGATCCGCTCGCGGACGTCTTCCGGCAGGTTGTCGTAGGCGGCGGCCATGTCGGCCCACATCGTGTCGCCGCCGACCGGTGGGACCTCGATCAGCCGCAGCACCGAACCGAGCGCGGGCTCTGGCCGGAACGTGACGTCCACGTGCCAGATGTTCTCGAACGCGGGCATGCTCGCCGAGCGGGTGAACCGGGTGGTGTCCTCGGTCTCCCCCTTCGGGATGAACGGGTTCGTCTCCAGTTCACCCCAGTTGGCGGCGAACGCGCGCTGGTGCGCCGAAGTGATGTCCTGGTCTCGGAAGAACAGCACCTTCCACTCCAGCAGCGCGCGGTTCAGCTCGGCGTGGAGAGCGGGCGTCAGCGGGCGGGCGAGGTCGACGCCGCCGATCTCGGCACCGATCAGCCGTCCCAGCGGGCGCAACGCGAAAAGCTCGTACGGGCGTTCTTCGGCACCCTCCGGCAGGCGCCGCAGCAGCCGCGGCCCTTCGAGGATCCCGCCGTCGGGGACGGTCGCGGGGCGGAGGCGGACACGGTCGGGCAGTGCGATGGACATACGTGCTCCCAGGGATTCACCGGTCGGATGACTTGGCGAGATGAGGAGCTACGCGGGCGGGGAACCCAGCCGTCCACGGCGCAGGAGCAATGCGGCGACGCCTTCGCCGGCCGAACGCGTCGGCGCGGACTCCCAGTGGACGGACACGTGGCCATGGTGGGCGTGATTTGGCGTGCGGTCAACAGCGTCCATGAGGCGGGACGATCATCGCCTCCGTTCGGAAGGGAAGCTTCCCGACCACGTGTTCCGCTCCTCGCGCGGGCGCAGCGCCTCGGCCAGCACCCACTGCGAATGCGTCGTGCCGCCCCGGCCGACCGGACCGAGCTGGAAGGTGACCCAGCCGACCCAGTGTCCCGTCGTCGTCGCCCGCCACATCCCCAGCAGCCCGGGGACGACGCCGGTCAGATCCAGGCCGTCGGGCAGGCGGGTCTTCACCGCGCCGACGGGGTACACCAGCTTGAGATCGACCCAAACGGGCTGGTTGGGCCGCACCATGTGCAGGTGACGCGGCCCCGGCGGCAGCGTGTCACCAGTGTCGAGCATGCGTCGATTATGCGTGAAAACTCGAACATTAGTTCGAGACGATGCTCACCATCCCCCATCCGGGTGGGAGGAGGTCTCAGGCGCGGCGGTGGTATGGCAGGAACCGCCGGACCAGCCGCAGCGGCGCGCGTTCGACGAGGTCGGGGCCGCGCACGGCGTCGAAGGCGGCGCCGATCTGGTCGACGACGCCGGACAGCTGGTCGTTGTCGGGCATCGGCATCTCCGCCGGGTCCCGTTCCTCGCGGACGGCGGCCGCGAGTTCGGTGAGGGCGGCCGTCAGGAGGGCGATGTCGGCGTCGGGCGGGGCGGGGGCACCGCGGCCGAGGGTGACGCCGACCTCGGTGACGGCGTCGGCGACGCGTTCGAGCCCGGCGATCACCGGCCACCAGGCGACGGCCTGCCGTCCGGCGGCGGAGGGTTCGACGACAACCTGCTGGAACGCGGTCCGCAGGTCGGCCAGTGCGCGGTAGGCGCGGCGGCGGGCGCGAGAACGTTCCAAGCGCGCTTCACCCGATGGCGCGAGCACGAGCCCCTTGTCGACGTATTTCACCAGGCTGTCGAGGCTGTCGGCGAGCCGTCCGCCGACCTGCGGCCGACGGCTGCCCGGCCAGAGCAGGTAGCCGAAGAGCAGGACGATCGCGCAGCCGAGCACGGTGTCGACGAGCCGCGCGAGCACGATGTCCCAGCTTCCGGTGCTGGCGAGGTCCATCTGCAGGATGATCAGCGGGGTCACGAAGGCGCTGAGGATGCCGTAGTTGCGCACCTTTCCGACCGCGACGCCGCCCGCGAACACGGCGATCAGGAGGACCAGCAGCCAGCCTTCGCCGCCCGCGGCGAGGACGGCCGCGCCGATGCCCACCCCGATCACCGTGCCGATGCCGCGCAGCACGGCGCGGCCGAACACCGAGCCGAAGTCGGGTTTGAGGACGATGCCGACGGTGAGCGTGATCCAGTAGGACCGTTCGAACGGGACGAGCAGCGCGACGACTTCGGCGATCGCGACGCACAGCGTGAGGCGGAGCGCGGCGAACCAGGTGAGCGGACCGGAGACGAGCGACCCCGCCCAGCCGCGAAGGCGTTTGTGCCACGGCTGCACCTCACGCCGTTTCCGGTTGTCGCCCTTGCCGATCCGGGCGAGCCCGGCGTAGAGCGCGGCGAGGACCGGGTCGGCGTCTTCGGGCGCTTCGGGCGGCTCGGGCAGGTCCTGGTTCGCGAGTACGGCCGCCGACGTCGCGACGAAGTGGTCGATCACGTCGTCCGGGGCGTGGCGGCCGGCGTTGACCATCGCGACCGACGCCTCGACGGCGGGGGTGCTGGCCGACAGCAGGTTGAGCAGCTGGCGGTACGTGGCGTCGCGGCCCGACAGCCAGGAGCGCGCGGTGAGGAGCCGGTCGTACGCGGTGTTCATCGCGGTCGTGAGCTGGTGGCGCGCGACGCGGGAGGTGGCCTCGTCGGTCGCGGAGAGCATCGCGGCCAGTTCGACGTAGACGTGCGCGACGGCGCCGCGTTCGGGGCTGGTGGCGCGGAAGGTCCAGGTGGCGAGCGCGACGAGCAGGCTCCAGGCGGCGCCGGCGCAGAAGTAGCCGAGGAGCACTTCGACGCGGAGGCCGGTGACGTGCTGGCCGGTGCCGAGGACGCAGAAGACGAACATCTGGAGCCCGGCGACCGACGCGTTGCTGCCCGCCGCGCTGATCAGTGCCGAGATCGCCGCGACCCCGACGACGACCGGGATGGACGCGGCCGGGATGCCGCCGGTGACCAGCCCGGCGAAGTAGCCGAGACCCGCGGCCGCGGTGGCGCCGCCGAGCCGCCGGGCGCGATAGCGGTACGGGCCGGCGGATTCGGAAAGGACGGTGGGCAGGGCGCCGGTGGAGATCAGCGCGCCGACTCCGATGTCGCCGAGCGCGTAGCCGACGGCCAGCGGGACGGCGAGGGCGAGGACGGCGCGGGCGACCATGTTCCAGGGAATGGGAACCGGTGTGCTGCGGAGCAGCTGCACCAGCCAATGTGGTGCGGCGATCTCGCGGCGCGTCGTGCTCACGTCCCTATCTTCACTCATCGGACGGTACGGCCGGAGGTGGCGCGTTGCGAAAGCCACTTTCGCAACGTTGAAGGTTGCGAAAGTGGCTTTCGCAACGTCGGCGGAGGCGGCACTGTCACCCTTGACCACTTATCCGTGGCGGCCGGAACGGTTATCGTCGCCGCATGGGCAAGACGTACTCCTTCGAGGTCAACCGGACGAGCAGCGCCTCGCCCGCTTCCCTGTTCGCGCTGGAGGCCGACGGTTCCCGGTGGTCGGAATGGGCGAAGCCGGTGGTGTTCCACTCGCGCTGGGCGCGGAAACCGGACGCGGGCGAGGTGGGCGCCGTCCGGGCCGTCGGGCTGTGGCCGGTGTATCTCCACGAAGAGACGCTGGAGTACGAACAGGACCGAAAGCACGTCTACGGCTTCGCGGGCCTCGCACCGCTCAAGGACTATCGCGCCGAAGTGTTGTTCACGCCGAACGCTTCGGGCGGCACGGATCTGCGCTGGACCGGCCGGTTCACCGAACCGCTGCCTGGCACTGGCGCCGCCGTCCGCACGGCCCTGCGCGCCGTGATCTCGATCCTGGCCACCCGCCTGGTGAAACACGCGGAACGCACCTGACCCCCCCGCCCTTCCCAAGGGGGGCGACCCCGAGTCCAGTCTACCGGCGATGGGCGCGCGGAAGGGCTGCTCGGCGGAGTTGTCCACAGGGGGCGATGGTTGTGGACAACTCCTGTGGGGAACTGAAGGACGCCATAGCCGTATGGGGCGCGGCGAAAGGAGCTTTAGCCGCGTAGGGCGCGGCGAAGGGAGCTTTCGCCACAGCACGGCGATCGGCGAAGAGAGCCTTAACCACATCGCACGCGGCGAAGGAAGCCTTAGCCACATCGCAAGCGGCGGAAGTCAGCCCGCGCCCAGGCACAGGAACGGGCGCCGCAGCGGATCGGCGGCGGTCGCTTCCGCGAGTGCCAGCGCGGGCGCGGTCCCCGAAGCCAGCCGCCGGTGCAGATCGGACATCGCGGCGGCGGCGGCCTTGTCGCCGACCCGCGCGATCGCGCCGATGACCGTCCGCGAACCACTGGCGAGCAGCGTCCCGGCGAAACCGAGCGCCTCCTCGCCGGGCCGGATATGACTCATCGCGAGTTCGCACGCGGCCAGCACCACCCGCTCCGGCGGCTTCGCGAGCCGGGCGGTTTCGTGTGCGTACAACGGGCCGTCGACGAGCTCCAGCCGCGAGAACAGCGCGTTCGCCGGTTCGTGCGCGCCGTGCGCGACCAGATGCGCCATCCCGGAACCGTCCAAAGCGGACAGTACGGCGTCGCTGGTCGCGTCCTTCCCGTCGACGAGACGGGCTTGCGGGTACACGGTCCGCAGGTTCCGCACCTCACCGACCGAACCCGGCACCCCTGGCCCGCCGGCGAGCAGGACCGGCCCGGAGCTCCGCCGCCCGGACGCGCTCACCCAGGCGGTCGCCGACGGCGCGATCGACACCGGATGTCCGTGCAGTGACGGCAAAGCGCCCCACGGCAACGCGTACAGCGAGCCGATCGGCACGATGATCAGCTCGCGGTTCTCCAGCGTCTTCGCCAGCGACGCCGAGATCAGCTTGTCCAGTTTGTCCGCCCGGCGCCGCGCGGAACCGGTGACGACCTCGACCAGCGGCGCGGGCAGGTTGTCCGGGGCCAGCGCGTCGAGATCCGCGTGCAACTGCCGCGCGGTCTCGACGATCTCCGCGAGCGGCCCCAGCTTCAGCAGCCGGAACCGGCCGCGATCGACGACCACCGCGTACAAGGTGTCGCGATACCCCATCAGGCTGACCAGCACGCGATCGCCGAGCCGCTCCACCACCTCTTCGGGTGTCGAGACGGGACGCGGACGACCCCATTGGCTGGTGTACCAGCCGAGCCGCGTCGCCTCCCGCTGCAGCCGGTCGTAACGCTCCTCGAGCTTCCCGACCGGTTCGCCGGACAACCGCCGCGCCTGGATCGTCCCCTGCACGTGCCGCATCTCGTTGATGTGCCGGGCGAGCGCGGGGTCCTCGATCAGCGGGAGCGGTTCGTAGCGGTACACCTGCGCGCGCGTGCGTTCCAGCCACGCGAACAGGCTCTTCGCGCCGGCGCCGCTGCGCCTCGCCTTCTTGAGCACCAGCGTGAGCGCGAGTTTGCCCAGTTCCTCGCCGTGCGCCGCGGTCCCGCAGACGAGGTCGAGCCCGCCCATGCGGTCGCGGATCTGCCCGAGTTCCGCCAGTCCCGCCCGTGCCTGCGCGAGCGCCGAACGCGGCCGATGCGACGCCACCGCGAGTTCGGCCCGGCACAACCGCAGCTGCATCCGGTGGTCGATCGGCGTGGTCTGCCGCGGTTTCGGTACCTGCGCGAGGAGTTCCTGCGCGGCGACCGTCTCTTCGCGACGGATCAGCAGCCGCACCGCGAACATCCGGGCCGCGCCCGCTTCGTCGCGCAGACCGAGCCCTGCCAGCCGGATGGCGAGATCGGCCAGCCGCTCCGGCAGTTTCGCGGACGGCTTCTTCTCCCGGTCCGCAAGGACTTTCACCGCGTCCGCGCGAAGCCGGGTCAACTCGGCGATCTCCGCCCACCGGCCGTTGCCACGCCGCAGGAAGCTCCGCCGTGCGGACGTCGCGAGCTTCTTCGCGAGGACGTGGTCACCCTCCAGGATGGCTGCCCCGGCTCGCGCGACCTCCGCTTCCGCGACGAGATGGTGCGCGCCGTTGCCCCGGAGTTCGGGGATCGCCTCGTCGAGATGTCGCGCCGCCTCTTCGGCGAGTCCGGCGGTGAGCAGGGCCTTCGCCTGGTCGAGCCGGACGAGCGGCAGCGAGCCGGGCCCGTCGGTGACGAAGATCGAGGCCGCCTGTTCGTAATGCCGGAGCGCTTCGGGGATGTCGCCGAGCAACTGGGCGTGATCACCCAGGTTGTGCCGGATCTTCCCTTCGAGCATCCGGTGCCCGTGTTCGACCGCGATGTCGAGCGCGGCGACGAGATCGGCGTGCGCCGCCTCCGGATTGCTCATCTGGAGATGCAGCCAAGCCCGGTTCACCAGGTTCCGGGTGAGCAGAAGGCTGTGCTTCGCCGCTTCCGCGACGAGGTTCGGCATCGCGGCGTTGTACAGCGCGAGCGATTCGTCCAGGTGCCCGGACCTCATCAGCACCACGGCTCGCTGGAGCACGACGGTGAAGCTCAGCTCGCGTCGGATGTCGCCTTCCGGCAACTGGAGCCGGACCTGTTCCGCCTCGGAGAGCCGGGCGAATCCGTCCTGCTGGGACGCGACCTCCGCCTCCGCGGCCGCCAGGCTGATGAGGATCCGGACGCGGATGGCCAGCCGTTCGACGCTGCCGGATTCGACCGGCCCGAGGCGCGCCAAGCCACGCTGCAGCAACCGGATGGCGGCGCCCGGACCGTGATCGGAGGCCGCGGCCCTCGCCTGACGGTGCAGATCGGCCGCCGCCTCGGCTACGGGATCGACGACAGGAAGCTGCACGGGCACACGCACTATGGGAGCACACCCGCGCCGCATAACGGAACAGCCGTCCGGTTACAGCACCACTGTCGGTGTCACGACCGTCCGGCGACAGGTCACGTCGCCGAGGTGGATCACGATCTGGGTGGTGCCCTGGGGGACGTTGTCCAGCACGAACCGGCCTCCCTCGTCGGCGGTGGTGGAACTCGTGCCGTGCTCGGCGACGCGAACCTCCACTCCGTATTCGCCGGCGGGCACGAGCCAGCCGTCGATCCGGTGCTTCTTGCCGATCTTGGTGAGGTTGATCATCACGGTCAGGTCGCTGACGGTGAAGGTGATCGTGCCGGTGTCGCTGCCACGGACGCCCGCGGTGGCGTCCATCCGTTCCCATCGGGCGACCTCGACGTCGAGGTTTTCGAGCGCGAGCGCGAATTGAACCCGCTGCACCAGGTCTCCCGGTGGCGGGTCCAGTTCGTCCATGAAGCGCCCGATATCGGCGAGCAAGGCCTCATCGCCCGGGGAGGTCATCTCCCCCGGCGTCCCGAGGTCGTTCATCGGCTTCCCCCTTCGTGGGCCAGCAGGTCGCGCATCGATTCGAGGCAACGGCCCCTGGTCGGGCCGACACTTCCGCGTGGCATACGGAGTGCTTCGGCGACCAGTTGGTATTCGGCCCGCCCGGCGAGCACGGTCAGCCGAAGGAGCTGCTGACAGCGGTGCGGCAGGCGGAGGAAGGCGCGCCAGACCCGGCGATCCCGGTCGGCGCGGACGGCTTCCTCTTCGGGGGCCGGGTGGGTGCTCTCCATGCTTTCGGCCAGCTCGTCGGTCAGCGGGACGGGCTGGGCGCGGCGGCCGAAAGGATGCTGCGCTTCGCGTCTGGTGGTGGTGATCAACCAGGCGGCGAGCGCTTTGGGGTCCCGAAGTTTTTCGAGCTGGCTGAAGAGGGCGAGCCACACCGTCTGGACCACGTCCTCGGCGGTCAGGCGGTCGAGCCCGTTCGCGCGCGCGACGTGCCACACGAGCGGGGTCAGCTCGTGCACAAGTCTGTCCATCGCCTGGCGGTCACCGGCCCGCGCCGCGCGCATGCAGGCGGCATGCAGGTCGGCACCGGTCAGTCCTTCCCATGGCGGGTCTACCTCGGTCGTTTGCACGTCGGTCACCGTATCTGCCCCACTTCGGACGTGTCTTCGTGTCGGCGCTGGCAGTATCGCGGGCCCTTCGGGGAGAAGGAGCGTGCAAGAGGCTCTGGGATACATCAAGTCACTAACTTTTTTGTCGAATTTCGGTCGTCCCCCTCGGTCTGGGGTGAAGGACAAAGGCACCGGCCGGCGCGAGTAGGTGTGGACTGCGCACCGGCCGGTCCTTTTTTCCCTCCCCCCGGGCCCGCTCCCCAACGGGCCCGCGTCCGGGCGTCCCCCTCCCCCGAAGGAGCACCCGGAGGCAATGCCCGGAGGCCCCCTCGGCCTCCGGACATCACCTGTCTGTGTTGGTTCAGTTCACCGGCGGTTTGGTGCCGTTCGGGTCCCAGTTGCCGTCGGGGCTGGTGCCGGGACGGGGCGGGACCGGCGCCGTGATCGGCTTCGGCTTCGGGGTCGTCTCTTCGAGGTCTTCGGTGGCCGTGGCCTCGTCGTCGACGGGCGCGGTGTTGGTCTCGGTCGTCATCGGGTGTCCCTCATTTCCTCGACTGCTCCATAGGACGCAATGAGGCTGCCACCAGATACACGCAGAGCCAGCTTTTTCGCGGAAATTTCTCGATCTGTGGCAGGAGGGTGACCTGATCAGCGCTTTTGCCGCGAAAAGGTGCCGCTGAGTAGCCGCCGGCTCACGTCCGCGAGCTGTTCGGCCCAGCGCCGATAACCCTCGGGGCCGGGGTGGAAGCGGTCCTCGGCGAAGGTCGCCGGGTCCAGCATCGCGGCGGGCATCGGGACGTGGACGACGCCGGGCACCAGCGCCAGCCGCGCGGCCGCGGCGTCGAGAACGGCCGACCGCGCGCCAAGGACGTCCCGCAGCGGACGGGGCAGCGACGGGAACCGGCCCATCGGCGGCACGCCCGCGAGCACCACCGGGACCGGGCCGACCCGGCGCCGCACCGCGACGACGAGGTCGAGCAGGTCACGCCGGTAGCGGGCGGCCGAATGCAGTTCGATCGTGTCGTTGACGCCGAGCGCGATCACCACGAGGTCGGCGGGTTCGAGCAGCGGCAGCAGTTCCTCGCGCGCCACGCGGGCGTTGGCGCCGGTCTTGCCGATGGCCTGCCAAGCGACCGCGCCGCCGTCCCGCGCGAGTTCGTCCGCGAGCCGCCCGGTCAGCGCCTCGGCGTGGGTGGCCGCGCCGACGCCGTCCACAGTGGACTCGCCGAGCACCGCGAGCCGCATCGGCCCGCCTTCGCCCGCCACCAGGCCCGTGACCGGCCCCGCGGCGCCGGGCAACCTGGGCGTCGTGCGGCGCACCCGGACGGCTTGCGCGAGCAGGATCGGGGCGAGCACCACCGCACGGCTGATCACCCCGCGACTCTACTTCCGCGTTTCGTCCTTTTGAACGCGATCGTTGCGCACGCGACAACCGCGTTCAGAGGACGACACGCGGGCGAGGTCAGCCCTTGGCGATCGAGACCGTCTGGCGGACGAGCGAGTCGTCGGCGGCCGCGCGGAGCAGGTAGTCGGCGACGTCGGCGCGGTTGATGCTGTAGCTCCCGCGGACGTTGCCGTCGGTGCGGGCGGCGATCACGCCGGTGTGCGGCCCGTTCAGCAGGCGCGGCGGGCGCACGATCGTCCAGTCGAGGTCGCTCGCGCGCACGATCCGCTCGGCGGCGACCATGTCCGCGAAGGCGTGCCGGAGGACCCTGCCCAGGATCGGCTTGACGATGTTCCTGGTGAAGAAGCCGTCACCGTCTACGAACGGCCCGCTGGCGCTCACCAGCAGCAGCCTTCGCGTGCCCGCCGATCCGAGGGCGGCGACCGCGGCGTGCGCCCCGTCGGTGACGACGGTCGTCGGGTTGCGGTCGCGGGAGCCGAGGGCGGAGATCACCGCGTCACGCCCGGACACCGCCTCGGTCAGGGCGCCGTGCTCGGACAGCTCGGCGACGACGACCTCCAGCAGTTCACCTTCGGCGTGTAGTCGGGACGGGTCGCGCACGACGGCCGTGACGTGGTGCCCCGCGGCCAGTGCCTGCTTGACGACTTCGGAGCCGACCCCGCCCGTGGCACCGAGAACAGTGAGCTTCATGGTCACGCCTTCCTGGGTTAGTGAACACTCACCCACTATGGTGAGTGTTCACCCACCACTTGTCGAGCGAACGCTGAGAAGCCCTCAGGAGCGAACATGGGAAGCCGCGAGGAGATCGTCGCCGCGGCGGCGAAGGTGATGCGCGAGCAGGGCTACGCGCACGCCACGACGAAGGCCATCGCGCGGGCGGCCGGCTACTCCGAGGCGTTGCTGTACAAGCACTTCAAGGACAAGACCGAGATCTTCATGAGCGTGCTCACCGAGCGGCTCCCCGCGCTCGGGACGACCCTGGACGAGCTGATGAGGTCCGCGGCGGATAACCCGCTCGTGGAGAATCTCGCCCGGCTGGCGCGGATCACGCTGGCGTTCTACCTGGAGAGCTTCCCCATCTCGGTGTCGCTGTTCTCCTCGCGGGAGCTGCTCGCGACCCATCGGGAACGGGTCACGAACAGGGCGGGCGGGCCGGACGTGCCGCTGGTGCGCCTCTCCGCGTACCTGGGCGAGGAGGTCCGGCTCGGCAGGATCCGCGAGGACGCGGATCTGGACGCGGCGGCGTCCCTGCTGCTCGGGGCCTGTTTCCAGTACGCGTTCCTGGCGTCCTTCGAGGATCGCGAGCCGTCCGCGGAGGAGCTGGACCGGTGGGCGGAAAGACTGGCGGGCACGCTGGTGGCCGCACTGGTCGTGAGTGGCAATGACGGTTCCAACCGTCCTGAACACTCACGAGGTCGCCGCTAGGCTGCTCGGCCGGGGTTGCGCCCATCTCGCCGTGGGCACATACCCCTGGCCGACGCGCGATCCCGCTCTGGTCTCGTGAGTGGCAATGACGGCTCTCACCGAGGGCCTCTTAGCTACATACCGGCTTCCCGACCTGTGAGGGCCTGGGGGCCTGGAGCCGGTGTCGCGAAAGCCAGGACGGTGCCAGGCCCGACGTTGCGAAAGCCACTTTCGCAACGTTGAAGGTTGCGGAAGTGGCTTTCGCAACCCGGCCAAGCCCGGCACCCGGCAGAAACCACGCTACCGAGGGTTCCAACCGTCCTGAACACTCACGAGACCCGATGACCTACTTGCCCTTTTCCGCCCGCATCTCGTGCCACTTCGCGTACATGTCGTTGAGCTCCTTGATCATGAAGCTCAGGAAGTCCCGCATCTCGGCGACCCGTTCACCCGCCGGCGTGTCCGCGCCCAGCGCCGAAACGCCCTCGTCGGCCGCGTCCCGCCACATGGAGATCATGCGGTCGCGCTTCATAAAGGTGGCGTACCAGAGGTCGTCGAAGAGCCGGTAGTGGTCGCGGCGTGAGCCGGGTTCGCGTTCCTTCGCGACCAGTCCGATCTGCTCCAGGTACCGCACGGCCCCCGAGATCGCGGCGGGGCTCACCGAGAGCTGGTCGGCCAGCTCGGCCGCGGTGAGACGGCCGGCGTCGGTGGTCATCAGCGCGGCGAACACCCTGGCGGGCATCCGCTGCATCCCGATCTGGGAGAGCGTGAGGCCCAGGTGCTCCACGTAACGGCGGACGGCGTCCTCGTCTCTCTGGGTGCTCGAAGCACTCTCAGGCGTCGTCGTCATGGCCACATCCTCTCGTACAACCCCCAGAGTGATCACACCATCCATATGTTTTCTTAACTTCACAACTTCGTGAAATCACTGTACCTTCAGGCGCATGGAAAACGCCATCTCCATCTCCGGCCTCCACAAATCCTTCGGCCGGACCAAGGCTTTGGACGGCCTCGACCTGCAGGTACCCGCCGGGGAGGTGCACGGTTTCCTCGGCCCGAACGGCGCGGGGAAGTCGACCACCGTCCGGGTCCTGCTCGGCCTGCTCCACGCGGACTCGGGCGACGTCCGCCTGCTCGGCGGCGACCCCTGGAAGGACGCGGCGCGCCTGCACCGGCGCCTCGCCTACGTCCCCGGCGACGTGAACCTCTGGCCCAACCTGTCCGGCGGCGAGGTGATCGATCTGCTGGGGCGGCTGCGGGGCGGGCTCGATCAGCGCCGCCGCAAGGACCTGATCGAGCGGTTCGACCTCGACCCCAGGAAGAAGGGGCGCACCTACTCCAAGGGCAACCGGCAGAAGGTCGCGATCGTTGCCGCGCTGGCCTCGCACGTCGACCTGCTGATCCTGGACGAGCCGACCTCGGGCCTCGACCCGCTGATGGAGGCCACCTTCCAGTACGCGATCCAGGAGGAACGCGAGCAGGGCCGCACGGTGCTGCTGTCGAGCCACATCCTCGCCGAGGTCGAGGCGCTCTGCGACAAGGTCAGCATCATCCGGAACGGCCACACCGTCGAGACCGGCACGCTGGCCGAGCTCCGGCACCTGACCAGGACGTCGATCTCCGCCGAACTCGCCGGCCCGCCGAACGGGCTGACCAGGCTGGAGAACATCCACGACCTCAAGGTCGAGGGCAACCGGGTCCGCTTCGACGTCGAAACCCGTTCCCTCGACGAGGCGCTGCGCCAGCTCACCCAGGTCGGCGTCCGCAGCCTGACCAGCCAGCCGCCGACGCTCGAAGAGCTCTTCCTCCGTCACTACACCACCGAAGCGAGCGCGAAATGACCGCGACGCTGGACCGTCCCCTGGTCGCCGGACCGGCGCACGGACTGGTCGGCACCTGGCATCTGACCAGGTTGGCGCTGCGGCGGGACCGGATCGTCCTGCCGATCTGGATCGTCCTGCTCGGGATCATGCCTTCGACGTCGTCGGGGACGTTCGAAACGCTGTACCCGACGGCCGCCGAACGGGCCGGGCTCACCGCGAGCATGGGCGCGAACCCGTCGCTTTCGCTGATCTACGGCCCCGCCTTCGATCTTTCGACCGCGGGCGGGTTCACCGCGTGGCGGCTCGGCGGGTTCCTCGCCCTGATCGCCGGGCTGATGGCGGTCTTCACCGTCACCCGGCACACCCGCGCCGAGGAGGACACCGGCCGCGCGGAACTGCTGGCCTCCGCGGTGGTCGGCCGGTACGCCCTGCTGACCGCGGGCGTGCTGGTGTCCGCCGGCGCGAGTGTCCTCATCGGACTCGTCGAGACCGGGCTGATGATCGGCGCCAAGCTGCCCGCCGCCGGCTCGCTCGCGCTCGGCGCCGCCACCGCCGCGACCGGGCTCGTCTTCACGGCGATCGCGGCGGTCGCCGTCCAGGTCGCCGAGTATTCGAGGACGGCCAACGGGATCGGCGCCACCGCGGTCGGGGTCGCGTTCCTGCTGCGCGCCGTCGGTGACTCGACCTCGGACGCGACCTGGGTTTCGTGGCTTTCCCCGATCGGGTGGGCGCAGCAGATCCGGCCGTTCGCCGACGAGCGCTGGTGGGTCTTCCTGCTGCCGCTGGCCGCGACCGTGGTGGTCGGCGCCGCCGGATACGCGCTGCTCCCGCGGCGCGACGTCGGCACCGGCATCATCCCGCCTCGCCCCGGCCCCGCCGAAGCGGCGGCGTCGCTGCGCAGCCCGTTCGCGCTGGCGTGGCGGCTGCACCGGGGTCCGTTGATCGGCTGGCTGATCGGCACGGCGGTCTGCGCCGCGGTGTTCGGCTCGGTGGCGAGCGGTATCGGCGACGTCGTCGGGGAAAGCCGGCAGGCGAAGGAGATCTTCACCCGGCTGGGCGGCACGGATGCGCTGGTCGACGCCTTCATGGCCGCGATGGCGGGCCTGTTCGCCATGGTCATCGCGCTCTACGGCGTGCAGTCCGCGTTGCGGCTCCGCGCCGAGGAGACCACGGTGCGGGTCGAGCCGCTGCTCGCGACGAGCGTGGGCAGGCTGCGCCTGCTGGGAAGCCACCTCGTGTTCACCTTCGGCGGCACGGCGCTGATGATGGTGCTCAGCGGTGTCCTTTTAGGACTGTCGAACGGTATGCGGGCAGGCAGTGTCTCCGACGCGATCGGGGACATGGTGCTCGCGTCGCTGGCGCAGCTTCCGGCGGTGTGGGTGATCACCGGCCTCGCCGTGACGCTTTTCGGCCTGGCGCCGAAGTTCTCGACGGCCGCTTGGGCCATCGCCGGGCTGGCGTTGCTGCTCAGCCTGTTCGGCCCGGTGCTGAACCTGCCGCAGGCGGTCGTCGACGCCTCACCGTTCTCGCACGTTCCGAAACTGCCCGCCGCGGAGTTCACCGCGACACCGCTGGTCTGGCTGACCGCGGTCGCCGTGGTCGCGCTCGTGGCCGGGCTCATGGGCTGGCGGCGTCGCGACGTCGGCTAGCCACAGGGGAAACCGTGAAGGCCGTCCGACGGGGTGGGCGGCCTTCACGGTACTTGCCGTACTTCGCCGCCGGACGTCACGACCAGTTTCGCGACCGGCACGCCGCCTCCGCACTCTTTTTTGATCGGATAGGCGATCGCCGGTGTCACGTCGAGGGTGTGGGGCCGGCCGTCGTCGAGGGTCACCGTGGTCCGCACCGGCGTGGTCGGCAGGCCCCGGGTCGGGATGAAGACGCGCTTGCCGCCGGGCGCGGACTCTGTCACGCAGGCACCGGCCCAGCACAACTCCAGCGACACACGGGTGACGCCCGGTGGGACGTCGAGGGATATCCCCTCCGACAAGCCGATGGCCGCACAGGCCGTCTCACCGGGATGGCAAGCGGCCAAGGTCGCGAGCAGGAGCAGGCAAACGGGCGCTCTTCGCATACCTGGACAGACGGCGCGAAGGGCCGCCCGGGTTGCCTCAGTCGCTACGGAACCCGGTGGTCGTCGACGACGGCGGCAGCTCCGTCGAGGTGGGTGAAGGCGTCACGGTCTTGGTCACCGTGCGCGGCGCCGGCGTCCGGGTGCGGGTGACGACGAGCGGTTCCGGCGCGCTGCCCGGCACGGTCACCGTGACCGGCCCGACCGAACGGGACGTCGTGACCGGGGATGGGGTCGTGCCGACTTCGTACACGCGGCGCTGCGGCTCGCGGCCCGCCACCAGGAGGGCGGCGACGAGCAGCCCGGTCGCGAGGCCGGCGATGGCCGCGACCGTGACGGAACCCTGGCTCGACATCCGGCACCCCCTCACCATGCGAAGCGCAGGTACGAGGACCACTCGTGACGATCTTACGTTTCGTTACGTTGCGTACGCAATCCGTCGACAACGATCCGCACGAGATGACGTTCTTCGAGCGAATACCGTTCGGCGGCCAGGCATCCGGCGATCAGGGCGCGCAGGTCGTCGCCGTCGATGTCCTCGCGGACGCCGCCCGCGGCCTGTGCCCTGGTCAGCAGCGCCTGCGAAGCGGCACGAAAGTCGTTGCCCGCGCTCGCTTTGAAACCCAGCCCGGTCGTCTCGGCGAGCGCGTCGCAGAGTGCCCGGTTGCGCGACGCCTGCTGGACGACGCGTTTGAAGAAGTCGAAGAACGCTTCGCCGGGGTCTTCGGCGGTCAGCAGTTCGCGCGCTTCCGCCGCGAACTGTTCGAGCCGGTCCACCACGACGGCCTGGAAGAGCGCTTCCTTGCTGGGGAAATGCCGGTAGACCGTACCCGCGCCGACACCGGCGATACGGGCGATCTCGTCTAGGGGGACGGCGAGGCCGTCGACGGCGAAGGCCTCTTCGGCGGCCGCGAGCACCTTCGCTCGGTTGCGGCGCGCGTCGGCGCGCAGCGCGGGCTTCTCCACTGTTCCCCTCCTCGAACCGGGTCCGGCGTTCCGATTCAACGCCGCCGCAGACGAGGGCATTCCTCACTGCACCGCGGTCTGCGTGCCCTCCGGCGGGAAAAAGCCCTGGACGGTGGTGAACAGGTAATCCCAGACACCCGGGATCAGCACCACCGCGGCGACCGCGAACACCGGGAAGATCAGCCGGTTCTCCACGTTCTTGCCGGTGCGGAACCGCAGCGCCTTGGGCGGCCGGATCTCGTACCAGGTCTCGCCCGCGATCGGGATCGGGAACAGGAACGGGCAGCCGGACTCGGTCAGCGCGTCGCCGAGGCAGTGCACGAAGCACCCGGCCGCGACGGCGACGCCGAGCCAGCCGGAGATCTCCGCGAGTTGCGCCGCCTTGTCCGGCGGGGCGGTCCACACCCACCAGGCGACCGCGGCGCCGCTGACCGGCAGGAGCCAGTCGCCGAGCGCTCCTTCGGCGAGCAGCAGGCCGAGGACGACGACACCGAACACCGCCCACGGGCCGCCCTCGGCGGTGCCCCAGGAGGTCAGGAAGCCGAGGCCGACGGCGAACAGCACGGTGTGCGAAAGATGGCGGTGCTTACCGGTGACCTTCTCGTCCCGGGGTCCCTTGGTCAGCGCGTACAGCGCCGCCGAAACCCGGCGGAGCAGCCAGGAGATCGCGCCGGTGAACCAGCCGAGCAGTTTCGACGCGCGGGCGCCCGGGTGGTCGAGGTCGGGAAGGAGGGCGAAGCCTGCCGTGGTCGCGGCGAACACGACCGCTTGATGCACCGTCCCCGCACCGACGACGGGCGCGAGCGCGAGCCCCGCGCACCATCCGGTCAGGGCATGCGTGCGCCCCATCATCGTACTGCCCCCAGGTGTCGCGGATCACGAGCCCACGACCGTATCGGGGGATCAGGCGGGAGGCTCCTCCGACACGCTGAGGTGCTCGGCGACGCCGGTGAGCTCGATCACCCGGCTCACCTGCGGGCTGGGCACGAGTTCGAGCTCGACCTCCTTCTCGGCGGCCTGACGCTGTGCCTGGAGCACCACGTTCAAGGCCGAGGAGTCGAAAAACGTCACGCCGGTCAGGTCGGCGACCACCCGACCCGACGGTTTGTCCGTGATCAGGGCCCCGAGGGTCTCCTGAAGCTGCGGGCTCGTCAGCAGGTCGAGCTCACCGGTGACCACCACACGCGGTTCAGACGCGTCGGCGTCCAGCGTGATGCTGAAACCGGGCGGCGTGGTGTTCTGGTCCGCTGCGGGCATGCACATTCTCCTCATCAGGTGAGAACCGACGCTCAGCGCCGGAACGCGCCTGTGGTCTCAAGCGACGGCCGCGCCCAGTCCGGACACGGACGCACGCTCTTCTTCGGCGGGTAGGCGTGGCTGTCCCCGCAACGACAGTCCCAACCCTAACCCAGTACGGACGGGGCGCCACGATCGCCGTCGCGCGCGTCGCCGACCGGTGCCCGGGACGCGCTCAATGCGCGGTCAACGCCTTGCGCCCGGCGCGGCGTTCGCGGAGGAACAGCTCGCGGCGCTCGATCTCGCCAAGACCACCCCAGATGCCGTACGGCTCCTGCACGGCGAGCGCGTGCTTGCGGCACTGAGCCAGCACGGGGCAGGTCTGGCAGATGGCCTTGGCCCGCGATTCGCGCCGCTCGCGAGCCGAACCGCGCTCGTTGTCCGTGTGGAAGAACAAGCTGCTGTCGGCGCCTCGGCACGACCCACGGAGCTGCCAGTCCCACTCTTCCGCCACCACGTTCGGCAGCCGGCTCACGTCAGCCATGTCGGTCCCCGCCTTCCCAGGAGATCGTTTGTCGCCGGTTACATGCCCGCCCCCTGCGCGGCTCAAACGTGGGTTTGGTTTGCTCACACCCAGGGCATCTGATCGATCGGCAGCGCAGCTGGAGAGAGGAACACACGTGGTGGACAACACCCCGCCCGGCGGCGAGGGCGCTCAACTCATCGAGGTACGCACGGCCGCGGTACCGCACGTGGTACCGACTCTCCGGACGATCGTCGCGGACATCGCGATGCGCCAGGACTTCGACCTGGACGCGGTCGAGGACCTCCGGATGGCGGTGGACGAGGCCTGCTCCATGCTGCTCCCCTCGGCCGCCGACGGGCACCTGACCTGCGTCTTCTCGTGGAAGGACGGGCGGATCGAGGTGACCGTCTCGGTGCTTTCGGATTCTCCGGAACCCGACGACGAGACCGGTCTGTCCTGGCAGCTGCTCACCGCGCTGGCGACGTCCGCGCGACGGAGTGTCACCCCGGCCGACGGCGGCTACCTGTCCAGGGTGGAGCTCATCCGGGAGAGCGAGGCGGCCCGGCCGTGACCGAACCCGTCGAGCAAGACGGCGCGGACGTTCCGGCCCTGTTCGAGCGCATGTGCGCGCTGCCACAGGACTCCCCCGAGCGCGAGACGCTGCGGGACGAACTGGTGCGCGCGCATCTCGAACTCGCGCGCAACCTGGCGCGCAAGTTCCGCAACCGCGACGAGTCGATGGAGGATCTGGTCCAGATCGCGACGATCGGGCTGATCCACGCCGTCGACCGGTTCGACCCCGGCCAGGGCAGCGACTTCCTGGCCTTCGCGGTCCCCACCATCTCCGGCGAACTGCGGCACCACTTCCGGGACAACAGCTGGTCGGTGCGGGTGCCGCGGCGGCTCAAGGAACTGAACGCGAACATCTCCGCCGTGCGCGAGGAGCTGACGGTCCGGCTCTCCCGCGCGCCGAAGCCCAGTGAGATCGCCGCCCATCTCGGCGTCCCGATCGACGAGGTCTACGAGGGTCTCCGTGCCGGCCAGGGCCGGTACGGCGCTTCGCTGGACAACCTCCTGGAGAACTCGGCGCACACCCGCTTCGGCGAGGCCGACGCCAATCTGAGCCAGGCGGAGCTGCGCGAGGCGCTGCGGCCGATGCTGGAACGGCTGCCCGACCGGGAGCGCAAGATCGTCGCGCTGCGGTTCGGGTCCGGGATGAGCCAGTCGGACATCGCGCGCCGTGTCGGTGTTTCCCAGATGCAGGTGTCGAGATTGCTGGCCGCCACGCTCAAGAAACTGCGGGAAGGACTGACCGAGACCGAACTCACCGACGGGACCTGATTCGACCACGGCCCTTGTGGGTATCAGGGAGGCGAACAGCGGATCTGAGAGTCTCTCGTGAGGGGAGGTGCGGAACCATGACGATGTCCAAGACGCGATCGGAGGGCTCGTTGCCGGTGGTCTCCCTCCCCTTGCCGGTCGATGTGACGGCACCCGCCGTCGCGCGGCAGGCGGTGCGAGCGACTCTGGCGGGCTTCGGCCTCGACGGCCCGTCGGTCGACGACGTCCTCCTGGCGACCTCCGAGCTGGTCACGAACGCCTTCGAGCACGGCGAGAAGCCGGACAGGCTCGAGGTCGAGTACTCCGACGGAAGGCTCACCCTGCGGGTCTTCGATTCCGGGACGAACCGGCCGAAGCTGAAGGAGCCGTCGCCGATGGCGGCGCGCAGCCGCGGTCTCCAGCTGGTGCACGCGTTGTCCGACGACTGGGGCCACGAGCTCTGCTCCGGCGGGAAGTACGTCTGGGCCGTGTTCAGTCTCGACCGGGCCGACGCTCCAGCTTGAGCGCGGCGTCCGTTTCGGCGATGCGCTCCCGGAGCGATTTCCGCTCCAAGGCCTCGACGGCGGCGATCAGTACCTCCCTGAGCGGGTACGGCAGTTCGGCTTCCAGCTGCGCGGCCGCGGCACTGGTCGCCGCCCACTCGGCTTCGAGCGTCGGCATCAGGCGCCGCGTCTTCTCGGTCAGCGAAACGATCCGCTGCCGGGCGTCGGTCCCGGGCCGGAGCGAGACGAGGTCCTGTCGCGCCATCTGCGCGATCGTCTGACTGGCCGCGGAATGGGTGACGCCGACTTCGGCGGCGAGGTCGCGGATGGGCAGCGGCCCGTGCGCGACGATCGCGCGGACGAACGGGGTGAACCGCGGGCGGTAGTCCCCCAGGCCGATGTCCTCGAAGAACGCGGCGACGTCCGCCTCGGTCACTTCGAGGACGTGCCTGAGCAAAGTGCCCATCCCTCGTTCGCGCGGCGGCCTCCCCACCAGCGGATCATAACGACATAATCGCCGGATGACGCCCGAAGAGCTGCTGACGACCACCCGGACCGTCCGCAAACGACTGGACCTGACCCGGCCGGTGCCTCTCGAACTGGTCAAACACGCCTTGCAGGTGGCGCTGCAGGCGCCGAGCGGATCGAACACCCAGCGCTGGCACTGGCTCGTGATCACCGATCCCGGGCAGCGGGCCGAGCTCGGGAAGCTGTACCAGCGGGCGTGCCGCGAGTACCTGGATTCCCCGCGGGCGGCCGGGAAACTGTTCGCGGACGACCCCCAACGGTCGAAGGTGCAGAAGCGCGTCGGCTCCAGCGTCGAGTACCTGGCCGACAAGATGGGCGAAGTGCCCGTGCACGTCATCCCGTGCCTGGAGACGAACAGCGCGGAGCTGCCCGCCGGCAACCAGGCCGGTCTGTGGGGGAACCTCCTGCCCGCGGTGTGGAGCTACATGCTCGCGGCGCGCGCCGTCACGCTCGGCACCGCGTGGACGACGCTGCACCTCGCGTACGAGAAGGAGGCCGCCGAGATCCTCGGGCTGCCGGAGAACGTGCACCAGGCCGCGCTGATCCCGACGGCGTTCTACACCGGCGACACCTTCAAGCCCGCCGCGCGGCAGCCGCTCGAAGAGGTCATGCGGCTGGATCGCTGGTGAGGTAGGACTCCAGCCGGTCCGCCAGTTCCTTGGGGTGGCTCAAGGGCACGGAGTGCGGGCCGTCGATCTCGTCGGGGGCGAAGCCGAGCCTGTCCTGGACGACCCGGCGCTGGAACTCGGGCGTGAAGAAACGGTCATCGCGCCCGATGAGCACCTTCGTCGGGACGTCCGGCCACGCGTCCAGCGGCCACGGCTGTCCCCATTCGGCGCTGACCTGGTTGCGGCCGTGCGAGCCCGCCTCCGCGACGATGTCCGCGGGGACGCCGTTGTAGAACTTCTCCTCGTCGGTGAGGCCCTCCGCGTCCTCGAAACCCGTGTTGCCCCACCAATCCCCCGGCGTCTCGCCCGGTTTCGGGATCATCGGGGTCAGCATCACGAGCAGCCGCGCCGAAAGCTTCCCGGCGGCGATCGGCGCGGTGAAGCCGCCGTAGGAATGGCCGAGCACCACCAGGTCTTCGCGGTCGCCGGCCGCGTTCACGACCGCGTCGACGTGCTCCGGGAAACCGGCCTTCTCGTCGTCGATCGGCAGGTTCACCGCGACGACGTCGTGCCCGCGGCCGGTCAGCTCCGCCTCGAGGAGGTGGAAGTCCCAGGCGCTGCCGCCACCGCCATGGATCAGTACGAAGGTCGTCATGGCCACAGCCAACCCGAAGGCGGACGGATCAGCAACGACCGAGCATGTCGCTGAGCGCGCTCTTCTCGGCGGTGGTGATCGTGAGGCCGTAGTAGTGCTTCACGGTGATCCAGTCGGTGGCGTAGGTGCACCAGAACGAGACGAGCGGCGGCTTCCACTGGTCCGGCGCCTTGTCGCTCTTCTCCTGGTTGACGTTGTCGGTGACGGCGAACAGCTGCGGGCGGGTCAGGTCGTTCGCGAACTGGCGCCGCTTCTCGTCGGTCCACGACTTCGCGCCGCTGACCCAGCTCTGCGCGAGCGGGACCATGTGGTCGATGTCGACGTCGGTCGGCTTCGTCCAGGTCTCGCCGTCGTAGATGCTCGTCCAGCTGCCGGAGGTCGGGGCGCAGTCGGAACCGGCCTTAACGTCCTTGCCGTCACGCTTGAGCACGAACTCGCGGGTGTTGCAGTTGTTCCCCTGGTTGTCCCAGTGCGGGTACTTCTTGCGGTCGTAGCCGTCCATCGAACCGCGCGGCGCGACGGTGAGCTCGTCCAGCTGCTTGCGCGCGTCGGCGGCGCTCGCGGGGTTGGCGGGCTTCGGCTGCAGCGCGTCGCCTTTGCCGCTCACGAACCAGAAGACCGCGAGCACGACGGCGGCGAGGGTGATCAGCAGGAGCAGCCGCTGAGCCGTGGTCATCTGGCTGGTACGCGTTGCCACCGCGCGGTTCCTCTCGACAGGGGGTTGGGGGGAGCGCCAAGTATCGCCGCGCGGCGCGGGGAAACCGGGTGCGACACGGCGATGACACCCGGTAGTTGTTGTCACATCGGGGCCCTGAGCAGCGACTACCCCAGCGACGCTGCCGGAAGGAGCGGGCTTGTGGGCGACGGAAAACGTAAGTGGAACACCCGGGTCGACGACTATCTGAACCGGAAGGCCGCGGAGCGCGGTCACGTGATCGCCATGGCGCGTATGGGATCCACCGCGTTGGAGCGCGGGGATCTCGACGAGGCGGAGGCGTGGTTCCGGAAGGCCGCCGAGGGCGGGGACAGGGTCGCGATGGGCAACCTGGCGCATCTCCTGACCGAGCGCGGCGTGCCCGAACAGGCCGAACGCTGGTACCGCGAAGCCGCGACCGCCGGTGATTCGCATGCCATGTCGCTTCTGGGAAATCTCTGCGCGAAACGAGGAGATTCCGACGCCGCCCAGGACTGGTGGCGACGGGCGGCCGCCGAAGGCCGGGTCGAGGCGATGGCGGAACTGGCGCGGGCGCTGCACCGGCGCGGCGAGCTCGAAGAGGCCGAGTACTGGGCGGGCGAGGCCGCGGAGGCCGGCAACGTCGAAGGGATGATCACGCTCGGCGCCGTGCTCTGCGACACCGGCCGGACGTCCGAGGCGGATCCCTGGTGGCGCAAGGCGAGTGAAGAGGCCGACGCGACGTCGTTGATCAAACTCGGCCACCAGGCCCAGCAACGGGGCGATCTCACGCGTGCCGAAAGCTGCTATCACGCGGCCGCGGCCGCCGGTGCCCCCGACGCCGCCGTCCGCCTCGGCCTGGTGCTGCACCGTCGCGGTGAACTCGACGCCGCCGAACGCTGGTATCTCAAGGCCGCCAAGCGGGGCGACGCGGCCGCGATGACGAACCTGGGTGTGCTGGCCAACGACCGGAACGATCCCGGCGAGGCCACCGCCTGGTACCGGAAGGCCGCGGAACTCGGCAGTGTTCCCGCGTACACCAACCTCGGCAGGCTCGCCGCCGACCACGGGAACTTCCAAGAGGCCGAGCACTGGTTCCGCGCGGCCGCGGACACCGGCGACCAAGCGGGGCTGAAGGATCTGGAGGAGCTGTACCGCAACCGTCAGCGGTACTAGGCCTTCCAGTTCCGCATCGCCGCGAACCCCTCACGCAGCCGCTGGAGTTTGCGGCTGCGGTACGGGTCTTCGCCGTCGTCGAACCGCCACCGCTCCTCGACGCCGGCGCGGAACACCGCGAGCCCCTCGAAACCGAGACCCGCGGTGAAGTCCGCGATGTTCACGTCGACCCGGCCCGAACCGTCGAGGTCCAGCCGCAGCAACCACTCCGCGAGCTCCTTGGGCTCCGGCGGCGAGTCCGCGCAAGCCTCGGCGTACAACGCGAGCGCGCCCCTCGCCTCGTCGCCGAGCGCGCCGAACGAATCCTCGACGAAGTCCAGCGCCTCCACCACCAGCTCGACTATGCGGCAAAGCAGCGGCCCGTCCATGAGTTCCCTGGCGGTGGCGAGCACCTCGCGCACCTTCTCGGTGTACGCGACCGTGCCCTGGAAGCCGACGAAACCGCGCAACCGCAACGTTCCCTCGACGTGCCGCCGCAACGCGTCGAGGTCGCCGCGGCCCGCCTTGAGCGAGAGTTTGCGGAACAGGGCCGGGTCCTCGTTCGCGTGCGCGACGAGCAGCTCGACCAGCTCGGCGCGGTCCAGGGTCTCGACGTACCCGCGGATGTCGGCCGCGCCGCCGTCCGCCACGCCCTCCAGGACCAAGAGCCCGACGGCCACGCAGTGCTTGCAGAAGAAGCCGTCCGCCGCGTGCGGGCAGGAGCACTCGCCGATCAGCTCGCCGTCGACGTTGCGCAACCGGACCGTGTACCGGTCGGTGCCGCTGACCACCGCCGTGACCCCGCCCGCGACGTCGTCCAGCGTCTCGACCGACTCCAGGTACTTGGCGCCACGCGCGAACGAGACGTCACCGGCCTGCCTGCGGAGTTCGTCCTCGCTGAACCACGTCACCGGCCTATTCTGCGCCTTGGCCCGGCGGCCCGAGGAACAACCCGCCGCTCGCCTCGATGACCTGCCCGGTCACCCACCGGGCGTCGTCGGAGGCGAGGAACGCGACGACGTCCGCGATGTCCTCCGCGGTGCCGAGCCTTCGGTGCGCCGTAAGGGTTTTGATGGCTGCCTCCAGCTCCGACGTGAAGATCGCGCCGTTGTCCGCGGTCCTGGTGGCGCCCGGCGCGACGACGTTGACCGTGATGCCGCGCGGTCCGAGCTGGTGGGCGAGGGTGCGGCTCATCGTCTCGAGCGCGCCTTTCGTCATCGCGAAGGACGTCTGCGCCGGGTTGGCCATCCTGGTCGCGACCGACGAGACGTTGACGATGCGGCCGCCGTCGTTCAGCGGTGCCCGCTGGATGAGGAAGTACGGCGCCTTCACGTTCACCGCCATCAGCCGATCGAAGCTTTCGGGCGTGTCCGACTCGATCGGGCCCGCCGGCTGGGCGGCCGCGTTGTTGACCAGGATGTCCAGGTTGTCGATGTCCTCCAGGGCTTTGTCGACACCTTCCATGGTCGACAAGTCGGCCTGTTCACTTGATCGCCTGATCGTCCGGATGCCGTCTTTCTCGAGCCTCCGCGCGATCGCCGCCCCGATCCCCCGTGACGCCCCGGTCACCAATGCCGTCTTCATCGCTCACCCCAGATGTTAGTGACTAACACTTTGATAGTGTCTACCACGTGAGCCTCCGAGACCGCCAGCGCGCCGAAACCCGGCTTCAGGTGCAGACGCACGCCATCCGCCTCTTCACCGACGTCGGCTACGACGCGACCACCGTCGCCGACGTCGCCGCGGCCGCCGGCGTCTCGGCGATGACGGTCTACCGGCACTTCCCGACGAAGGAGGACCTGGTCCTCTACGACGAATACGACCCCGTGACCGCTTCTGCCGTGCTTGATCAGCCTCCTGGCCCGCTGCCTGTGCGGATCGGGCGCGCGCTGGAGTCGACCGCCGCCTTGGGGTCTTCGCAGGAGAAGGCGTTCCTGCTGGCGCGGCTACGGCTGATGATCTCGGTGCCAGCGCTGCGGGCGCGGCATCTGGACAGCCAGTACGCGACGGCCGATGCGATCGTCACCGCTCTCTGTGGTCCCTCGCCTTCGCCGGATGAGGAGTTTCAGGTGCGGGCTACGGCTATGGCGTGCCTTGGCGCCGCCCACGTCGCGCTGGTGCGGTGGGCGGAGACGGACGGGGAGGCGGATCTGGCGGGGTTGATCCGGGAGGCGCTGACCAGCGTCTTTGGGGATTGACTTCGACGCGTCGCCCGATTGAAGCCCGATGCAGCTGGCGCACCCACTCAGGACCCTCTATCCGAGGTTGCCAGAATGGGCGGGTGAAGCGGCTCGCCACGACACCCGAGACAAGCACTCGGATGAGCAGACAAAAGTCGCGCGACACGAAGATCGAAGTCGAGCTGCGCCGCGCCCTGCACGCCGCCGGCTTGCGCTACCGCGTCCATCGACGACCAGTGAAAGGCGTGCGGCGCGAAGCCGATATCGTGTTCGGCCCGAGTCGAGTCGCCGTCTTCATCGACGGGTGCTTCTGGCACGGCTGCCCCGAACACGCGACATGGCCGAAGACCAACGCCGACTTCTGGCGCACCAAGATCGAAACGAATCGTCGGCGAGACCTGGACACAGACCACAAGTTCGCGGAAGCAGGCTGGCTCGTCATCCGCATCTGGGAACACGAAGCACTGCCCGCTGCGGTCGACAAGATTCACGAGGTGGTTCAACAGCGTCGCCACACACGGTCTCACCAGCCAAAATAGTGAAAGTCAAGCTCTATTTGACACATCCGCAACTGTCAAATAATGTTGTCACCCAGAAGTAGTACGTGATACACGTGGAGGGGTGGCGACAAGGATGACCTCTGGAGAGGTCGAGAAGTTCGGCACATGGCTGGCACGCCAACTCCGACGCACAGGCATGACCCAGGCAAGTCTCGCCGAAAGGCTGGACATCACGCGGGCAGCCGTGTCGGCATGGATCAACCACCGAGCCGAACCCCGCGAGGAAATGAAGCGAAAGATCGCCGCCCAGCTCGGCACAGACCCCTCCGCACTCTTCAATCTGTCTGCTGACGTGGCGGCCGAGTTGCCACGTCGATGGCAGCACCGCCCCGGCCACACCGATGGCGGCCGCGAGTACGGCAACGCTGCAGCTTTCGCCTTCGACGCCGATCTTGCGGGACTTGCGCGTGAAGCAACCCAGAACTCCCTTGACGAACGTTACGACAAGAAGAAACCGGTTCGTGTGCACTTCACTTTTCACGAACTTACTGGTGCATATCTGGATGCGTTCAAACAGGCCATCCAGTGGGACTCCCTCGAAGCGCACTTTTCGGAAGCAGCCAAGGCCGACCAGAAAGTATCCCGCAGCCTGAAAGCCGCCCTGGCCAACTTGGAGGAGACCCGGTCGTTGATTCTGCTTCGGGTCGATGACTACAACGCCTCCGGCCTGACTGGTCCCGAATACGACGATGGGCGGTATGCCGCAGTCGTCCGGCGCCAGCTCGACAGCCACAAGCACACCGGAGGACGCGCCGGTGGCTCTTATGGGCTGGGCAAAGCCACGCTCTGGGCAGCGAGCCGTTTCGGCATGGTGTTCATGAACAGCACATTGTCCCAGCCATGGGAAGGCCGTACCGAACGACGAGTCGTCGGCAGACTCGACCTGCCATGGCGCGAGGTCGGCGGAGTTCCCTACGCAGGCCCGGCCTGGTTCGGGGAGCCCGAGACCGAGACGAAGTACCCCGGCGTTTCCCGTTCATGGTGGGCTGACGAACGAACTCTTTCCGACCTGCACCTGACCCGAGTCGGCTCGGACCCCGGGACCTCTTTTCTCGTAGTCGGCGCGCACGACGCGTCGGGATCTGCCGAAACACTGGGAGAGATGCGCGAGAAACTCATCCATTCGCTGGAAGACAACTTCTGGGCCGCGATGGTGGGGGGTCGGACCGAGGTACCTCTGCTCGAGGCCCAAGTGACGACGCTACGCAATGGTCACATCGACAAGCCGGATCACCGCGTCGACCCCCGAGAACGTCACCCTGCTCTGACCCGTGCCCTTCGGGCCTACTTAGATGACGACACCGTTGCCGAACTGACCACCGCGGGCCAGGTCGCCAAGGCTGAAGTCCCCCTGGTCGTCACCCCACTGAAGGGCGGCAAGGGCAAAGGGGTCACACACAACGCGGTCCTGCTGCTCACTCACACGGATGAGGAAGACAAGCCGCTCAACCACGTGGTCCTGATGCGCGGTAACCGGATGAGCATCACCGATCACCGTCCGCGCGAGCTCCCGTTGGGCGCCTCGCCGTTCCGGGCGGTATTACTCGCGGGCTACGCCACTCGGGAACGAGGTGAGGACGTACAGCTCGCTGAGGAGTTTCTCCGTGCCTCCGAACCGCCCGAGCACAATAAATGGGATCGCACCGAAGAGCTGACCTCACTGTATGCCAGGGGAGCGCGACTCCGGCTCAAGGAGTTCCACACCGAAATCGACGAGGTCGTCCGCCGGCTGGTCGGACGTCGTGAGTCCAACAGCGACGAGGGACCGTCGTCGCTACTCGAGCTTCTACAGCTCGACGGCTCAGGTTCCCCTGGCAACCGCCGCGCACCAGGCACGGCCGCGATCGACAAGGTGGACGCTCGCATCGACGACAACGGAGCATGGAACGTTCGCGTAACCCTCAAACTGCCCGACGCACAGGACTTGTGGCAGCTCGCCCCGGTCGCCAAGTTCGCGGTGCGTTCCGGCGGTCGTCCGATCGTCGAGTGGATGTCACTGCACCCCGTCGACAGGTGCCGAGTCGAGGACGACTGCGTCTTGGTGGACCCAGGAGTACGCGCGGCAACTTTCGAAGGCGTTACCGACCCCGCCACCCATCCTGTGAAAGGCAATTTGGCCCGCCTCGTCATCGATCTCCAGAAGCCGCGCGGAGGTGTCGCGTGAAGCAGGTGTTCCCTTACAAGACTCTTTTCGGCGACATCAAGCTCGAGGTCGTGTCCGTCGCCGTCGATGGCGACTCGCTGCCGTACACAAGGATTTCGACGGGTGACCGAGTCGTGGCCCTGCACGACATCGGCCGCGACCGCTGGGAAGTCGCGACCCTGGGGCTGAATGCGTCAGTCCCGCGCGAGAAAGGACCGTGGGAGGATATCCGGTGCATGGCCGTCCTCGCCGAGTCCGCGACCAACGCGCGCCGAACCGTCGCCTTGACCAAGGTCGGACAGGACACCTGGACCGGCTCGATCGACTTGGTGCGGAGCAGGCACGTTCACCGCGCGACACTGTCGCTTGCCGTTGTCGCCACGGTCGACGGGATTCCTGGTCGAGTCATCAAGTCGACCGAGGAGAACTGGTATGCCGATCTGGACGCCGTCACGCCTCGGCGACGGCAGCAGGTCGAGATCGAGAGGATCGACTTCCAAGACGGGCCGAAGGAGTGGCTGCGCCCTTACCAGGATGCGCCGTGGATCGTCGATACGACCGACGCCGCACCGAAGGTCTACCTCAACACCTCCGCGATCCCTGAGTTGATCGAAGTTCTTTACGCCAAGGGCGGCACGCCGGAAGAACGGGCGCTTCGCGATACGACGTCAGCTCATATCGCCCAGGATGCCTGGGTAGCCATGTTCGAAAGCGCAATCAGCAGCCTGGAAGTGGACGAAGGCACACCCTTGCTGCCGAACGACTGGCGCAAGAACGTCATCAAGTCCATGCTGCCCAGCGTGTTTCCCGGCAGGACGTTCTCCGACGCTCTCTATGAGGTTCACAAACGACGGCAGGACGGCTATGGCTGGTCCGAACTCCAAACCGGCATCCACTACGCGGCCGCGAAACGCAGCCGGGTGACCAGGAGGCTGACCGACGCGGTCCGATCCGTCAAGGCCGAAAGGGACAGCCGATGAAGGCGCCAGAGGTGGGTATCGAAATCCCGGAGATTCTGGGGTCTCTTCCGAACGCCGTCGTGGCACGACACCTCACCACCGGCGTACTGTCGGGTCGCCAGATGCCACCGCATCTGACACTGCGGAAGGCAGCGGTGCCGCTGCCCGAAGGCGAGATGCGATGGCGGACGGCGCCGATCAGGGCGCTGGTCGAGGAAGCGATGCGCCGTTTCCAAGATCTCCGGACTCCGAAAGCCAGGGCTGCGGCCGATGGGTGGCTCGCTCCCCGGTTGCACGCGACTCTGCGGATGACCCGTGCGGAAGCAGCCGACAACGGCTTGTGGAACTTCATTGCCCTGATCGTGGCACCGGACTATGTCATCTGGCGCCACTTGGGCACGAAAGGCACCAAGGCGGTTCGGTTCAGCGGCCGTCACGACCTCCAGGCCTTCTCTCGCTTGTGGTGGGCTGCCGAGCTTTTTCGCAACGGGAGTGACTACCGGACAGTCGAGCTGGCATGTCGTTCCCAAGACGTGCTGGGATCCCCCATGCGGCTCGACGTTATCGACCACCGCCCGACAGCCTTGGCATTCCTTCGTGTCCTACAGGAGCCCCTGACCAAGCGCAGTCCTCGACACGGTGATCTCGTGAACGCCTTGTCATCCGCAGTGAACACCGCGGGAAGTACGTTGTTCTATGACGTACTCGCCCCGGAGGAGCCCGCCGACGACGATGCGCTCCGAATGTGGATCGAGGACGCAGCCGAGATGCCTGCGGTGCCGTGGGACCGGCTACCTGTCGGCCCTGATGACGGAGCCGTCGACGATACCTCGATCGCGCGCTTGACCCCACTCTTCGAGCGTCTGCTGAAAGAGGCTCCAAAACGGGATCGAAGCAAAAGAGTCAAGCCTATAGACGAGTGATATCGAGTTGCTCAGCCTCGACTCTCAGAGGAACGGTCTCGATCGGGCGAGAGTCTCGGGTAACTGCCCAGTTACCACTGACTGCTGAATCGAGGTCCTCCTCGATGGGCTTCCGACCGAAAGCTGCGGCCAGCACGTGGACGGCAAGGCGCGGCGGAATGGCGTTACCTATCTGCTGTCCGACGTCCTTGCCTGCCCACGGGTAGTCCTTCGGGAAAGTTTGGAGGCGCCCCGCCTCCGGGAGCGTGAATCGGGTTTCACTGCCGTCGGGCATAACCAAGCGATTCCGCATCACCTTTCCGGTGACGGTCGCGGAGGGCTCTACGGACTTTCGCTCTCCACGGGCTTTCGGATCGCCACCCGTCCCGTAATTGGAGACGACCTTGAAGGGTTTCTCGATACCGGTCGCCTCGGCCATGGTCACCCATTCACGAAGCGAAATATCACCCTCGCGACGTTCTACACCTTTCCGATACCGACGATGTGTCGGCTCGGGAAGCTTGGGAACCTCGCCATCGGTCAACCGTGCGATCAGAATCGCGCGCTTCCGGGTCTGCGGTACACCGAATTCTTCGGTGTGAAGAATCCCGCATACAGCTCGGTACTTCGGTTGCGACCTGGCGCCTTCCTTCATTTCGGAACCTTCGAGCGTTTCTCTGCCGAGACTCTCGAGCGCTTCCTTGAAAGCCACCCAGACGGGGAGCACAGCCGGTACCTGCTCCAGGACGATGGCCTCGTATGGCCGATTGTCCTGCCACGCTTCCAACGCCCAGCGGAGCGGCTCCAGCACGAGGCCGGTGCGCTCGTCGTCCAGTTCCTTCAGCTCGGGTCGGACGTCCTCACCTGTGGCCATGCGCTTGACATAGTCCAGGACTATATCCAGCGCGCGACGGCCTGCCCCTGTCCCCGCGACCGTGTATGTCTGGCATGGCGGACCACCCGCAAGCACCGTCGCCTTGGGGAAGTTACGGGGGCCGAAATCCCGGACATCGGCGTGGATCGTACTAAGACCCGCTGCCTTGCGGGTTTCGCACGCCGCGCCGTCCCACTCCACTCCGTCCACGGTGACACCGAGCCAGTGGGCGGCTACATCGAGTCCGCCTGGTCCGGCGAACAGGTCGACCATGTGGACCTGTTCGAGTGTGTTGGGTGGTTCCGCGGTCATGGTCCCGGATCCTATCCGGGACCATGAGAACGCAGGAATCAACACACGGCGAGAGCTTCTCTCACCGCTTCGCCCAGCGCCCGCCCGACCGGAGGCGGGCACGCCTGCCCGACCTGACGATACGTCGAAGTCTTGCGGCCCACGAACTGCCAGTCAGGAGGGAACCCCTGAAGAAGAGCCGCCTGTGCAACCGTCAAGCGAACCATACCTCGTGGGCCGGCTGCCGGATCCCATCGGAAGTCCTGGTCCGGCAGTTCGTCAGCCAGCGAGCCGCCGTTGACCCCCATCCTCTCCCACGCCCGTTTCGACCCTCGAGGGCCGAGATCGGCACCTCCGCGTTTTTCTGAACCGCCGACCAGCGTCGGCGCGACATGGGAGGCCATCGCCGCCCACTCTTCGGCCTGCGGCCAGCCCTGAGAGGCCATCGACTCGAACAACGTGCCACCGACGGTGCCGGCAGGTTCACCACTCGCGACCGGCGGCTTGAAAGCGTCGATTCCGTCACCTTTGAGCGCGACCAGGACACCCTGCTTCCGATCCTGCGGCACACCGAACTCGTTCGCGTTGACCACGAACCATTTGCACCGGTAATCCAGGTCTCGCAGCCAGTCCTCCACATAGCTCCGGACTCCCTGGTACTTCTCGTTCGTCACCAGATCCGGAACATTCTCGATGACCAGCGCCTTTGGCTGGACACCGGTGACGAGCAAAGCGGCAGCCTTCACGAGCGCGAGTTCGGGTTCCCCTCCGTCGGGGCGCGCGACAGCGGCCGTGGCCTTGACTCGCGGCAATCCGGCGACCAGCACGTCCACGTCGTACACCTGATCGTGCTCCGCCGGGTCGAGATCGGTGAAATCGGCATGCAGGACCGGCCAATCCGACATATTCGCGGAAAGGGTTCCGCATGCGTCAGGGTTGTTGTCCACTAGCAGCACCGGATCGAATCCCGCTTGGTGCATTCCAAGAGCAAGTCCACCTCCGCCCGCACACACTTCGAATGACGTGAGCCGCTTACCTGATTCTGCGTACGACGTGGAACACTCCACCATCTTTGCCATTCCCGCGGTCCCTCCATAGCCTCACCTCAGGAGAACCGAGTGTACTCGTCGTCACGTCGGCGACAGCTCGTTTATCGTCAACGATCGAGCGTGGTCCCGCGATCTATACCAGCCTTGTCCTGCTCGCCGACGCTGACGGCCGTCAGCCCCGTCGACACGATCCGCTCAAAACAGGATTGCCACACTGTGGTCGATAGGTCATAGTTAGAGCTGTCAACCAGACCCAGGAGCAGCCATGATGAACATGCATGAGCGAAAGGCGCAGCGTCGGCATTCGGCCGCCGCGTCCATCGCTGCGTGTTCGTCGCTTTGCTCCTGGCGACGTTCACGACGCTACGACCAGCGAGTTCTGGTCGACAAGGGCTCCCCATCATGACGCCATAGCGTTCGTCATGTCAGGGAGCCGCCCATCGGGAAACCGATCCGGGCGGCTTCTCTCTTTTTGCTGCGCGAAAGCAATTCCCTATCGGCGAGCTTGGGAAGCGGAACGGTCTCCAAAACCGTGTCCAGGGGGTTCGACTCCTCCCGCCGGTGCTCGACGCTGGCCACTTCAGCGCGAACCTTGAGAACTGAAGACTTTTCCCAAAGCTCGTCCCCGTCGTCGAAGAGGCGGCCAGGACGCGCGCCGGTGGAGGCGTGCACTCGCCTCCACTTCACCCCTGTAGCTCAGGTGGACAGAGCGCCGCACTACGAATGCGGAGGTCCCAGGTTCGAGTCCTGGCAGGGGTACTGGTCGGCGTATCCGAGGGGGATACGCCGGTCGGCGGATGTGGGGCTCTGGCGACCCGCCTGATGCGGGCTCAGTCACCGCGTCCGACGAGCAGCACCGAGGAGGATTGGCCGAGTCCGGTAAGGCAACCGTCCCGAAAACGGTGGTCGGCGTGAGAACGTCGCGCAGGTTCGAATCCTGCATCCTCCGCAAGCCCTCGTGGTCCAACGGATACGACGCCGGCGTCCGAAGCCGGGAACGCAGGTTCGACTCCTGCCGGGGGCACGGGATCATCGCGCTTCTTCCGGAGCTCGTAATCCCCGCGACGTCCAGCGCAGAGGCTCCGACACCAGCCCCGGACCTCGGCCTGAAGTGGTACCGCGATCGAGGACTCGCGTCGGCTGACCGACCGGGGCGGCAAGGGTCCTTCCCCTCGCGGAGTCCGGCCGCGGCCGCCGGACGCAGATCGCTTAGGCGTTAAGGGTTCTGCTGCGAGCACCGTGGCTTCGACACGAACTGAGCGCGCCGGTGCGGGAGCGCTCATGGTGCCCCTGCGGCGAAGCGACTGGTTCACGCAGATGATCCTCGACGAGACGCGCACGACAAGCACACTGCGGCTGGTTCTCATCGCGGCGGTGGTGATGCTCGCGATCACCTCGCCGCCGACGGCGCTGAGTCCACAACGGACAGACAAAAAGGCCCTCCCGCGAACGGGAGGGCCTTAGTGCTGTCTCAACCAGACGTGCGCCCGAAGGGATTCGAACCCCTGACCTTCTGATCCGTAGTCAGATGCTCTATCCAGCTGAGCTACGGGCGCTTGTTCAGTTATCAATCTAGCACCTGCCGGAACAGGTACCAGCGGAGGCTCCGGGATTTGAACCCGGGAGGGGGGGTTACCCCCAACCGCATTAGCAGTGCGGCGCCATAGACCAGACTAGGCGAAGCCTCCCAGGCCCAACGACCACTGCTCAAATAGGTTACACACCCCGCGGACCCCCTCGGAAGGCACCCCCCTTAGACGCGTTGCAGGGCTCTGAGCAGGCGATATGGGCGTCCACCGAGTCCTTCGGCTTCGAAGACGGCGACGCCGACTCGGGGGAGGTCGCGGGCTGCGGGGTAGGTCAGGTAGCGCGGGACCCAGCGGGGCCGGAACTTCGCGTTGAAGCGGTAGAGGGTCTCGATCTGGATCCAGCGTGAGAAGAATCGCAGTGTCCGGGCGGACAGGCGGGCGACGGGGCCGGCGCCGATGCGCTGGCCTTGCTCCAACACCGCGCGGAAGGCGGCGAAGTTCAGGGAGACGTGCTCGGCGGGGGTCGTCAGGAGCAGCTCGGAGATCATCAGTTCGTTGACGCCGTTGTCGGCGGTCCGGTCACGGCGCATGACGTCCAGGGAGAGGCCCTTCTCGCCCCAGGGCACGAACTGGAGGACGCCGCGCACCCGGCCATCGTGTTCGGCGGTCACCAGGATCGAGCCTGGGTCGCCCATGCGGCCGAGTGCCATCGAGAAGCCGCGTTCCGTATCCGTGCCGCGCCAGGTGGCGGCGAGGGTGCGGAGTTCGTTCAGCTCCTCGTCGCGAAGGTCTTCGGCTTTCCGGATGCGCGCGGTGTAGCCGGCGCGCTTCGTGCGCGAGACGGCTTGGCGGACTCCGCGCATGACGCGGCCTTCGAGGGTGAAGGTGCCGGTGTCGACGACGGCCTCGTCGCCGATCTCCAGCACTTCGAGTCCGAAGCGTGCCCAGACGGTCGCGCCCAGTTCCGAGCAGCCCATGGCCGCCGGGGTCCAGGCATACCTGCGGCAGACGTCCAGGTACTCCTCGATCGCGCCGGGCCACGCTTCCGGGTCACCGAGCGGGTCCGCCGAGCACAGCGCGACCCCGGCGATCACCCGATAGGTCACCGCGGCCTTCCCCGACTTCGAGAAGACCACGAACTTGTCCCGGCGCAGGGCGAAGTACCCGAGCGAGTCCCGCTCCCCCAGCAGCCCCCTGAGCCGCTCGACCTCGTCGTCGGTCAGCTCCGGCGCGGGTTCGGCCGAGCGGAGGAGGAAGTACGCCGCCAGCAGCACCGCGGCGATCCCGAACAGCAGGCCGACGGCGGCCGACAGGTCTTCCAGCCACAGCGCGGGGAACGTCACCGGGCCGCTCACGCCGGCCAGGGCCAGCGCCGACTGCGCCAGGCGGTCGCCGGCACCCGCGTCGACAGGCGCGACCGACAGCAGCACGAAGTTGATCGCGATCCCGGCGCCCGTCAGTTGCAGGAAGACCCGGATCGCGCGCCATCGGCCGGTGACCGGATCAGGCAGCGCGATGAAGTGGCGCCGCGTCGCGATCAGGGCGATCAGCAGCGCGAGCGACACGAGACCCGCGCCGAGGGCGTGCCGCAGCCCGAGGTGCGACACGGTCAGCAGCGCGGCGGTGGCGACCGCCAGCTGCCAGGCCCGCCGCTTGCGCCGTTTGAGACCGGTGGCGAGCAGCATCAGCAGCACACCGGTCACCAGCACGACCGTCGCCGCGCCGACCGTGGCCTCGTGCGGCAGTTCCAGCCATTCGGCGACGCGTCCGCGCAGGGTGCGCCGCCCGGCCGGGACCAGCACCGAGACCACGGCCAGCAGTCCGGCCAGCCGTGTCACCCAGGTGATCACCGCCACCGAGGTGGCACCCGCCACCCGCCAAGCGCCCGCCAACTTCCGTCCCTACGTTCAGCTCCTCGCCAGCTCCACGAACGGTACAAGGGCGTCGGGGTTCAGCAGGGCGTCCCGGCTCACGGCGCGATCAGGGGAAACACCCGAAAGGATCTTCTTGACCGGAACCTCGCACTTCTTGCCGTTGAGCGTCCGGGGCACCTCACTCACCTGGACGAACCGGTCGGGCACGTGCCGCGGCGAGAGGGCCCCGCGCAGTTCCTTGCGCAGGACGGGCTCGACCTCGTCGAGCGACGCGCCCTCGGCCAGCACGAGGAAACACAGGAGCTGCCCGTCCTCGTTCCCCGCCGCCGACGTGTCGATCACCAGCGAGTCGGCCACCTGGTCGAACGACTCCACGACCCGGTAGAACTCGGCCGTGCCCATCCGGACGCCGCCACGGTTGAGCGTCGAGTCGCTGCGCCCGTAGATGACGGCGGAGCCGCGTCCGGTGATCCGGATCCAGTCGCCGTGCCGCCAGATCCCGGGGTACATCTCGAAGTACGCCTCGCGCAGCCGCGAGCCGTCCGGGTCGTTCCAGAAGAACACCGGCATCGACGGCATCGGCTCGGTGATCACCAGTTCGCCGACCGTCTCCACCACGGGTTTCCCGGCCTCGTCGAACGCGGCGACGGCGGCGCCGAGCGCGCGGACCGAGAGTTCGCCCAGCCAGACCGGGACGTCCGGGGCCGACGCGACGAACGCCGCGCACAGGTCCGTGCCGCCGGACACCGAGCAGATCTGGACGCGTTTGCCGACCTCGTCGACGATCCACCGGAAGCCCTCGACGCTCAGCGGCGCGCCGGTGGAGCCCAAGGCGCGCAACGCGGTGAGGTCGTACCGCTCGGCCGGTTTGATACCGGCCTTCAGGCAGCTCTGGATGTACGGCGCCGACGTGCCGAAGTAGGTGACGCGGTGCTGCTCGGCCAGGTGCCACAACACGTTCAGGTCCGGATGGCCGGGGCTGCCGTCGTAGAGCACGATCGTGGTGCCGGTCAGCAGGCCGGAGATGAGGAAGTTCCACATCATCCAGCCGGTGGTGGTGAACCAGAAGAACCGATCGCCGGGGCCGAGATCGCTTTGCAGGGCAAGGGCTTTGAGGTGTTCGAGGGTGATCCCGCCGTGCCCGTGGACGATGCCCTTCGGCAGGCCGGTGGTCCCCGAGGAGTACAGCACCCACAGCGGGTGGGCGAAGTCGACGGGCTCGAACGCCAGCTCCGCGCCTTCGTTGTCGGCGAGCAGCTGGTCCCAGTCGAGCGTGCCGTCGAGGCGGCCGCCGGCGTAGTCGACGAGCACGGTGGCTTCGAGCGAGGGGATCTCGTCCCGCAGGGAGTTCACCGTCGACCGGCTGTCGAACCACCGTCCATTGTAGACGTAGCCGTTGACCGCGATCAGCACCTTCGGCTCGATCTGCGCGAAACGGTCGGTGATCGCGCGGACGCCGAAGTCCGGCGAGCACGACGACCAGATCGCGCCGAGGCTCGCGGTGGCGAGGAAGGCGATCAGCGTCTGCGGGCAGTTCGGCGCCAGCGCGACGACCCTGTCCCCTTTGGACACTCCCAGCTTGCGCAGCCCTTCCCGCGCGGAGGCGACGGCGGACCGCAGGGCGCCGTACCTCAGCTGCGACGAGAGGCCGTCTTCGCGGTGGAAGATCACGGCGACCTCGTCGTCGGCCTTCGCGGCGCCCGCGACACCGGGCATGAGCGAGTGCTCGGCGTAGTTCAGCGTGCCGCCCGCGAACCACCGGGCGTTCGGCATCTCGCCGGAGAGCACCTCGCCGGGCTGGTCGTGCCAGCGCACGCCGAGGAAGCCGGCGACGGCGGACCAGAACTCCGGCCCGCGCTGGACGGAGAACTCCCACAACGCGTTGTAGTCGTCGACCTCCACGCCGCGTTCGGTGCGCAGCCACTGGCGGAACGCGTCGATCTTGGTGTCGGGCAGGCGGCTCGGCTCAGGGCGCCAGAGCACTTCTGGG
Organism: Amycolatopsis roodepoortensis; assembly: GCF_024628825.1. Classification (NCBI taxonomy): domain Bacteria; kingdom Bacillati; phylum Actinomycetota; class Actinomycetes; order Pseudonocardiales; family Pseudonocardiaceae; genus Amycolatopsis; species Amycolatopsis roodepoortensis. The sequence continues at coordinate 5,717,253 of NZ_CP102415.1, read as the reverse complement.
GCGTCGGCGGTGTGCGTCACCCCGCGATGTTAACCCTCGTTAACCGAACTGGCGAGCCCCCGTGAACAGCTCGTACGCCATCGTCTTGAGCCGCGACGCGTCGAGCGGGGTGACGGTCAGCCAGCCTCGATCGCGACGGAGCCCGTAGCGGCCGTCGGGGGTGTCCACCCAGGTCAGCGTCCCTTCGCCGCGTACCCAGCGGCCCTCCCACGACTTCCTGGCCGCGCCGAGCCGCCCGCCGCCGATCCGCTGCGTCGCGATCCGGACCAGCACGATGACCTCGGGTTCCCGCAGCCCGGCGTCGCGCAGGACGTCGGAGAACGCCGGCTGCCCGCCGCGCTCCCCGGCCTCGCAAGCGGCCGTGTAGTCGTCGACCCGCAGGTTGACCGAGAGGCCCCGCCCCTGCTCGCACGGCGGCAGCGCCTGCAGCAGGGTCGCGGCGACGAGCGGCTCCCGCAGCGCGGACAGCTCGACGTCGGTGCCCGAAACCCCGATCGCGACCGCGCCGCGATCGGACACGCAGCCGACGGCCCGGTACGCCGGTTCGCCGTCGAGCCGCAGGTCCAGCGTGAGTTCGCTGTTCGCGACGGTGTGCAGCAGCCGCACCAGCCCGGGCGCTGGTGAGTCGACCGTGCCGAGGCCGCGTTCGGACAGCGTCGCGCTCGCCGTGGCCACCAGTTCCGCCCGGAACTCCGGTGTCCGCCCGACATGCGGGACCTCCAGCACCGCGGGCAGTTCGTCGCGCCCGTGTGCCGACCAGAGGAGGAACAGCTCGCCGACGTGCAACCGGATCCAGTCCATCAGCGGTCGGTCCTCGGGTCTTCGCCGATGACCGGCGGCGTCACATGCCCGCCGAGCCCCCAGACGTCGGAATCCTCGACGAGATAGCCCGGGGACTTGCGGCTTTCGTTGTCCTGCTGCCCTTGCGGCGGCATCATCCCCATCGGCATCCCGCCGACGCCGCCGATCCCCGCGGCCGCGGCCCTGGCCCCGGCGACCTGGCCGGGCTGCTGCCCCGACGGGCCGAACCCGCCGGCACCCGACCGGTTGCCCTGCCCCAGATCCTGGGCGGTGCCGGCGACACCGGGCGGCGGTGCCACGGCACCGCTGCTCGCGCCGGGCTGGCGCGGCGTCTCGACCGGCTCCCGCACCTGGATCGGAGCGGCGTCATCCACGCCACTGCTGCTCGTGGAGTCGTCCGGCGGTGTCTCCGGCTTCGGGTCTGGCTTCGGGTCGGGTTCCGGCTTCGGTTCTTCGGGTTTCTCGAGGATCTTCGGCTGTTCGCCGTACGACACGAACTGAGGGACCTTCTCGTAGACCTCGCCGGAACTCCGCTGCATCCGCGTCATCACGTCGGCGGCCTGACGGTGCAGGTCCTGCGCGTTCTCGTCGGTGGGTTCGGCGACGATCCGCCCGGCTTCGGCGAAACTCCCTCCCGACGGCGACGCGGCCGACATGGCCTGCGTCGAATCCTGATCCGCGACCGGGATCGGGCGGCGCGTCGGCCTTTCCGGCAGCTTGGGCCGCGGGGCGTATCCCGGCGGCTCGGGCATCGTGCGGCGCGCGGTTTCGGCGATATCCGCCTGGCGGCGCACGCAGTTCGCGACGTTGTCGGCGCGCAGGCTCGTCTCGCTCGCCCAGTCGACGAGTTTGATCGCGACGTCGCGCGCCCGCTCCGCACCCTCGCCCGTCCAGCCGTCGGCGGTCGCGATGATGGCCGACCTCAGCTCGGAACCGATCCGGTCGAGGACCACCCCGATGGTCGCCCACTGCCCGGCGACGGCTTCCGCGCTCGCCAGGTCCAGCTCGTTGTGGACCATCTCGTAGAGCTGCCTGTGCGGGATGGTCATGTAGTCGATGTCGGCGTAGAGGCTGTCGGGGCCGGGCTCCGGGTCGGGCTCGCGCGGCGGCCACGGCATGGGCAGGATCCGCATCAGCGCTCGTCCTTCCGCTCGTGGTCGACGACGTCCTCCATGTCGAACCGGCGGGCGATCCGCTCGATGCGTTCCTGCCCCTCCTCGTCCGCGGCGACGTACAACTTCCGCGCGGCCTTCACGGTGAGCTGGAAGTCTTCGAGGACACCGGCGAAGTCCGTGAGGACGGGTACGGCGGCTTCGGTCCCCTTGGTCGCGGCGCCCTGGAAGCGTTCGCTCATCGTGTGCCCGACGAAGTTGTCGCCCAGCTTCAAGGGCGCTTTGAGCTCCGTCGAACCCTTGATCAGGGCATCGAGCTCCTGACGGGCCTTCACCAGCGCGTCGATGAGCTTCTTGGCGGCGTCCTCGGTGACCTTGACGGTCCCCTTCTTGGCATCGGTCTTGGCGGCCCGGACCTTGCTCGCCAGCGGCACCAAGGCCGGCGCCGAAGCTCCGAACGCGGCCTGTGCCGTCACGCGCGTTTCGGGTGACTGTGCCATCGGACCCCTCCCCTGTCACATCTCAGGGGAATGCTAGCGCGAACGGCGTCATCGCAGGTGGGCGTCGAACCAATTCAGCGTGCGCTGCCAGGCCTCCGCGGCCGCGTCCGGATCGGCGTCGAAACGGTGGTTGGCGCCCGGGTAGTGGACGACGTTCGTCGCGACGTTCGCCGTCGCCGCCGCGTCGCGAAGTTGCTCCACTTCGGCGCCCCCGGCCTCGTCGCCCGCGTCGCCGTACATACCGAGCCAAGGGCTGGTGAGCCGTCCGGCGATTTCGACCAGGACCGGCAGCCCGGTGACGCCCTGCCCGCCGACGCTGACCGCCGCGCCCAGCCTGCGGTTCGACGCCACGACCAGCGCGGCCGTCCCGCCGAGGTCGAAACCGACGACACCGACGAGATCCGCCTGGATTCCGCGCTCACCGAGCCACGCGAGCGTCGCGTCGGTGGCTTCGAGCAGGTCCTGCTGGGTGAGGTCGTCACGGTCGAGATGCGGGGTGACGGTGAGCCAGCCTTCGCCGGCGAGACCGGCCAGGAGCAGGCCCAGACCCTCTTCGACCTCTTCGGCCTCCTCGTGCAGCACCACGAGCCCGCCGCGGACGACACCATCCGGTTCGGCGAAGGTCAGGCGCAGCGTGTGGCCGTCGGCGTGCTGGTGTTCCACGGTGGTCGTCAGGGTCATTCCTCCATCAGACCACTCTTAGGTAAATATTCGGAGCTTGCGCTCGCGCGGGAGGATACGGTGTCGGAGCCGTCCCCCAGACGTAGGAGCGCCGAAGATGTCACCTGTTTCGCCGCGTGCGGATCTCGAATCGTTGCCGAAGTACGTCCCTGGCCGGACAATCCAGGGCGCGATCAAGCTGGCGAGCAACGAGGTCCCCGGTGGGCCGCTGCCGAGTGTGGCGCAGGCCATAGCCGAGACGGCGCAGGGCATCAACCGGTACCCGGACATCACCGCTTCCGGGCTCGTCGAGCGGCTGGCCCGCGAACTGAACGAGCCGGTCGAGCGGATCGCCGTCGGCTGCGGTTCGGTTTCCCTTTGCCAGCAGATGATCCAGGCCCTGTGCGGCCCGGGCGACGAGGTCGTCTTCCCGTGGCGTTCGTTCGAGGCGTACCCGATCGTCACGCAGGTGGCGAACGCCGTCAGCGTGAAGGTGCCGCTGACCGCCGGGCACGGGCTGGACCTGGACGCGATGCTGGCCGCGATCACGCCCAAGACGCGGCTGGTCTTCGTGTGCAACCCCAACAACCCGACCGGGACGGTCGTGCGGCGGGCGGAGCTGGAGCGCTTCCTCGACGCCGTGCCGTCGGGTGTGCTCGTCGTGCTCGACGAGGCGTACAAGGAGTTCGTGACCGACGCCGAGGTGCCGGACGGTGTCGAACTCGCGCGCGGCAGGGACAACGTCGCGGTACTGCGGACTTTCTCGAAGGCGTACGGCCTCGCCGGTCTTCGCGTGGGTTACGCGGTGGCGCCCGAAGCGATCACCGTCGCGCTGAAGCAGGTCTACGTCGCGTTCTCGGTGAACATGATCGCCCAGGCGGCGGCCATCGCCTCGCTCGACGCGGCCGACGAGCTGCTGGAACGCTGCAAGGAGATCGTCTCGGAGCGCACGCGCGTCCGGGATGCCTTGGTGGCCAAGGGTTACGAGGTGCCGGAGACGCAGGCGAACTTCGTCTGGCTGCCGCTGGGCGAGCGGACGACCGAGTTCGCGGAGCACGCGCTGGAGCGCAAGCTGATCGTGCGTCCCTTCGCGGGCGAAGGCGCGCGAGTGACCATCGGGACACCTGAGGAGAACGATCTCTTCCTCGAAGCGGCCGGGGATTTCCCGCGCTGAGCACGCTTTCGGGCGGCCCGTGCTTCGCCGACCCGCGTTTAGTGGGCTAAGTGCGGGCCGTCCTTTCGAGGGGCAAGGCAAGGGTGCCGTCGCGAAAGCCACTTTCGCGACGCCTGACGTCCCGAAAGTGGCTTTCGCGACACGAGCACCAGGCCCAGGCCGCCGAGGGAAACCCGCGTTTAGTCGGCTAAACGCGGGCCGTCCCCTACTTGAGGAGCAGCTGCACCATCGCGGCGAGACCGATCACGACGATGACGCCGCGCAGCACCTTCGGCGAGAGCTTCCGGCCGATCTTCGCGCCGATCTGGCCGCCGATCGTCGACCCGACCGCGAGCAGCGCGACCACGGGCCAGCTGACCGGCGCGATGAAGGCGTAGATCGCGCCCGCGACGATGTTCACGACCGCCGACAGGGCGTTCTTGACGCCGTTGAGCCGTTGCAGCGACTCCGACATCAGCATCCCCATCACGGCCATCATCATCACGCCCTGCGCGGCCGTGAAGTATCCGCCGTAGATGCCGATCAGGAAGATCAGGAACAGCAGGAGCGGCCCGATCTTGTGGACCGTCCCGTTCTCCTCGCGGCGCTTCGCGACCCAGGCGGCCACTCGCGGCTGGACGATCACGAGCACCACCGCGAGGCCGACCAGCGCGGGTACGACGGTCTCGAAGGCGTCCTTCGGCAGCGAGAGCAGCAGGATCGTCCCGCAGATCGCGCCGAGGAACGACGCCACCGCGAGCTTGGCGACCTGGGGCCAGTAGCCCCTGAGCTCCTCCCGGTAGCCGATCGCCCCGCTGACCGTGCCGGGAGCGAGGCCGATCGCGTTGGACGTCGTCGCCGTCAGCGGCGAGTAGCCGAGGGCGACGAGAACCGGGAAGGTCACCAGCGTGCCCGAGCCGACGACCGTGTTGATGGTGCCCGCCCAGAGCCCCGCGACGAAGATCACGACAGCGTGCCACCACGTCATAAAGCGCTCACGTCCGCACCCTAAGCACCGTTACCTCCTTTCGCGCTCCGGATGTGTCTAGTCGAACATTCAACGAGCCCGTTATGTCTCGTTCGACGGGAAGACGCAGAACTCGTCAGCCTTCGGTGTCCTCGAGAACGTCCCACTCGACGTCACCAGCTCGGCCGTGGAGCCGAAAACGTCGATGTGCATACGGGGTTCTTCACGGTCTTCGCTTCGGCCGCTCGTCGCGGTGTCGCCGGACGTAGCCCATCGCGGCGCACCACCAGTCCGCGAGGGCCTGGTGGTCGTTCGCGTCGAGACGGATGTCCTTGAACACCGCCGCCGTTCAGTTCTCCTCCGGGAGATGGGCCGCGGTGATCTCCGCGGCGACCGTCCAGCCGAGCGCCAGGTACAACGCGCGGCCCTCCTCCGTCGCGACCAGGACCGCTCGCTCCGCCCCGGCGGCGACCGCCACCTCGTCGAGCCTGCGCATGACGAATCTGCCCAGCCCTCGCCGCTGGTGCTCGGGCTCCGTCACGACCTGGTCGATCACCGCCGTGCCGCCGGCGATCGCGACCCGGCCGGTGGCCGCGCGTGAACCGTCCGGCGCGCGCACCACCACGTCGGTGACGACGCCGTCGCCGACCAGCTCCGCCCGGTACGGCTCGGGCGCGGCCATCACGGGCCGCAGCGCTATCGGGGCGCTCATCAGGTACTCCGGCGGGCCGACCTCCCACTCCGGCGGCACCGTCTTCGCCACCTCGTCCCGCGATCCGCTCACCTTCAACCACGTTCCGGGCTCGTGCAGCGAACGCGCCCGGCGCTCGACCGATCCGGCGTCCGCCAGCACATAGCGCACGCGATGCCCCGGCCGCCCGACGTCGAGCCGGTAGCCGTCCGGCTCGGCGACCGGGAGCCCGACGCCGCGCGAAAGCGCCCAGCCGTGCACCCAGGCCTTGATCAGTCCCGCCACCCCAGTCATCCCCGGATGATGACACCCCGCACCGACAATTCCGGGCGTTCCGCCGGACCTGCGAGGATGGCACCCGTGGCGGACGGCGAGCGCGAACAGGTGTGGAGTGCGACGGTCGATCATCTGCGCACGATGATCGACTCGGGCAGGCTCCCCGCCGGATCGAGACTGCCCGCCGAACGGGCGCTCTGCGAGCAGCTCGGCATCAGCCGCGGCTCGCTGCGGCAGGCGTTGCGGGTGCTGGATTCCATCGGTTACGTGCAGGTGCGGCCGGGCTCGGGTACCTACGTCCGCGAGAACCTCGACGAGCAGCCCTTGCGCGGCTGGTTCTCCGAGCACGAGCAACTGGTCGAGAAGCTGTTCGACCTGCGGACCACCGTCGAGCCGACGCTGGCCGAGCGGCTCGCGCTCGACCACACGCCACGGGTGCTCGAACGGCTGGCGGGCACCGTCGAGGAGATGGACCGGGCCGCGGCCGACGGCGACATGCTGCGCGTGATCGCGGCCGACGCCGAATTCCACCGGGTGATCGCGGAGAACGCGGGCAACGACGACGTCACCGATCTGCTGCGTTCGGTGCTGTCGCTGGTCGGCGAGGAGCGGCGGGCGGCGCTGCGGCTTCCGGGGCAGATCCGGAAGGCCGTCGACGAGCATCGCGCGATCCTCGAGGCGATCCGCGGTTCGGACGCGGCGGCCGCGCGGGAGATCACCCTGCGGCATCTGCTCGACGCCAAGACCTACGTCCACGACTACACGACGCGGGATTGACGCTTCCTTGATGGCGCGAACACCCTCGCGCGAGTATTGTTTTCAGAAGTTTGTGAAACTTCTGACGGGGGTGTGCGGTGGAGAAGGTCCGGTTCACCGAAGAAAAGGCGACCATGCTCGCCACGCTGTACGGCCGGGCGCTCGACGCCCGCAGTGATCGGCCGATCCTCGGCGACAAGGCCGCCGACGAGGCCGTCAAGCAGATCGACTACGACTTCGCTTCACTCGGCGTGAACGCCGACATGGGGCTGACCGTCGCGATGCGGGCCAAGCCGATGGACGAGTGGGCCGCGTCGTTCCTCCGGGGGCACCCGGACGCGACCGTCGTCCAGCTCGGCTGCGGGATGGACAGCCGCGTGTACCGCGTCGACCCGCCGCCTTCGGTGCGGTGGTTCGACGTCGACTACCCCGACGTCGTCGATCTGCGCTCCCGGATCTACCCCGGACGGGACGGATACCGGACCATCGGCTCGTCCGTGACGGATTTCGGCTGGCTCGACGAGATCCCGTCGGACAAACCCGGTCTGGTGATCGCCGAAGGGCTGACGATGTACCTGCGGCCGTCCGAAGGCGAGGAACTGCTGCGACGGCTGATCGCGCATTTCCCGCAGGGCGGCGAAATGGTCTTCGACATCTTCAGCACGCTGGGGATCAAGCTGCAGAAGCTGAACCCGGTGGTCCGCAAGGCCAAGGCGACGCTGTACTGGGGTATCGACGAGATCTCCGAACTGGAACGGCTCGGCTTGACGCTGGTCTCGGAGCTCGACTCGACGGATTACGCGACGCCCGAAGTGAAGGCGCGGATCTCGCCGTCGATGCGGGCGCAGCTGTGGTTCGCGGGGCTGTTCCCGGCGTTCAAGAAGATGGGGCGGATCCTGCGGATGCGGTTCTGAAAGCGGGTCAGCGGGACTCCAGCACCCGCTCGACGAACCGGTGCAGCTTGTCCTCCAGCCGGAAGACGCGTTCCTCCAGCGTCAAGGATTCGAACGGCTGCGGCACGTCCGACTTCAGCTCGCCGCGGATGTACTGGCTGCACGCCAGATTCGCGCACGCGTAGATGCCGAGCGTGTTGCCCTCCCGGCCGGATTTCCCGGCGCGGCGGCCGGAGAACAGCGCGATGTCGGACAGCGGATGTGTCGTCGTGCACAGGCCGCACATGTTGCTCAGCAGGACACGGCCCTTCGGCCGGGGAGCGGCGCGAAGGGACAGTCCGACGGTTTCCCCGCGGTACGGCAGCACGAGATACGCCCGGGAGGCGGCCTTCGGATCGCGCCAGCCGAGGAATTCCCTGTTCTCCCAAGGGATCTCTTCGGGCCGGGCGGGTAGCGTGACCCCCTTGGCCTCGCCTCGGGTGCAGTTCACGAAGGACGCCCTGATCTCGTCCTGGCCCAGCGGTTCCATACCCGCACGGTAACCACCGCACCCGAGAACGGGCGAACCGTTTTCCGCCGGAGGTCATACGATCACCGGGTGCGCGGGATGACGATGTCGAGCCGGTTCCGGCTGGTGCTCCGGACCAGTCTCGGCTTCGCCGCGCTCGGCGTCGGATCCAGTGTGTGCGGCGCCGGAGTGGTCGCGTTGCTGCTGCTCCTGCAGGGCCTGCCGAGCGAGGTCGGCGATCGCGGCTGGATCCTCAGCGTCACCGCGGCCGGCATCGTCGCGCTGGCGCTGGTCGTCGGCACCTTGTGGACGGCTTGGCTCCAGCGGCGCACGGCGGTCTGGTTCGTGTTCGGCCGCCCACCGACGAAGGCCGAGGCCGAGCGGGCGCTCCGGCTCCCGATCGACATGGGGATCGTCAGCGGGACGCTCTGGCTGATCGGCACGATCGTGCTCGGCGCGCTCGCGCGGGTGCTCGGGTCCTGGATGGACGCGCTCGGGATGGCGCTGGTGATCGGGCTCGGCGGGCTGACCACGGTCGGCCTCACCTATCTCGCCGCCGAATGGGTCGCGCGGCCGGTGATGACGATCGCGCTCAAGGTGACCCCGCCGAAGGGGACGCTCAAGGTCACCGTGCTGACCAGGGTGGTCGTCACCTGGTCGCTGGCGAGCGGCGTCCCGTTCCTCGGGGTCCTGCTGGTGGCCACGCCGCCGGATCTCGGCCAGGGCGACCACGTCGCGAGCCTGATCATGATCTCGGTGATCGGGCTGGCCGTCGGCGCGATCGGGACGGGCCTGCTCGCGAAGGCCGTCGCGACACCGCTGCACCGGCTGCGGGTCGCCCTCGACGAGATCGCGCGCGGCAACAAGGAGATCGTGGTCGAGGTCGACGACTCCAGCGAGATCGGCCTGCTCCAGACGTCGGTCAACGACCTGGCCGCCGGGCTCCGCGAGCAGGAACGCATGCGGGATCTCTTCGGCAGGCACGTGGGGGACGAGGTCGCGCGACACGCGTTGGAGTACGGCGCCTCCCTGTCGGGCGACGTGCGCGAGGTGACGGCGCTGTTCGTCGACGTCGTCGATTCGACGGCCCTGGCGAGCCGCACCCCGCCCGAAGACCTCGTGAAGATGCTCAACCGGTTCTTCACCAGCGTGGTGAACGCGGTCGGCGCGCGCGGCGGGCTGGTCAACAAGTTCCAGGGTGACGCCGCGCTCTGCGTCTTCGGCGCCCCGACCAGGCTCGCGGACGCGCCGACGGCGGCCCTTTCGGCCGCGCGGGCCATCCGGGACGCCGTGCAGGAGACCGGTGAGCTGGACCTCGGCATCGGTGTCGCGAGCGGGCGGGTGTTCGCCGGTCAGCTGGGGACCAGCAGCCGGTTCGAGTACACCGTCATCGGCGACGCGGTGAACGAGGCCGCGCGCCTGACCGAGGATGCGAAATCCGCCGACGGCCGGATCCTGGCGAGCGAGGCGGTGCTCAAGGCCGCGCTGGAGAGCGAGCGCGCGCACTGGAAGCCGTACGCGGAACTCGAGCTGCGCGGCCGCCAGGAGCCGACGCACGCCTGGGAGGCGAGCGTGCTCAGCCCGGAATGACGTCCGGCCAGCGCAGCAGCGTCGAACCCCAGGTCAGCCCGGCGCCGAAGGCTCCCATCACGACGCGGTGCCCCGGCTGGAGCGCGCCTTCCTTGGCCGCGTCGGCCAGCGCGATCGGGATCGACGCGGCGCTCGTGTTGCCCACCTTCTCGATGTTCGAGTACATCACGTCCTCCGCGAGCCCGAGCTGCTTCGCACAGGTCTGCAGGATGCGGATGTTCGCCTGGTGCCCGATGAACCGGTCGATGTCGCCGACCGCCCAGCCCGCGGAGTCCAGTACCGCGCGCGCCGATTCGGCCATGCGGGCGCAGGCGTGCCGGAAGACGGTCTGGCCCTGCATCACCAGGTAGTGGTCGCGCGGATCGTCCGACCTGCGGTTCTTCGCGCCGCCGGCCTCGACCCAGAGCAGCTCCGCGAGCGCGCCTTCGCTGTGCAGGTCGAACGGGCCGAGCGCGCCGAGCTCGTCCGGGTCGCCCGCGCGCAGCAGGACCGCGCCCGCGCCGTCGCCGAAGATCGGCACCGTGCCGCGGTCTTCGGGGTCGACGAGGGAGGTGAAGACGTCGGCGCCGATCACCAGCACGCGGCGCGCGATCCCGGCGGCGATCAGCCCGGCGCCGGTGGCGAGCCCGTAGACGAACCCGCTGCACACGGCGTTGACGTCGAACGCGGCGACACCGTTCAGCCCGAGCTCGGTCGCGACCTGCGGCGCGCTGGCCGGGCACAGCTGGTCGGCCGTGGACGTCGCGAGCACGACGGCGTCCGCCGTGGTCTCCCCCGCCGACACCAGCGCCCGGCGGCCCGCCTCGACCGCGAGGTCCACAGTGGACGTTCCGGGGTCGACGACCCGGCGTTCGGCGATGCCGGTCCGCGAGCGGATCCACTCATCGGAGGTGTCCAGCCGCTGGGCGATCTCCTCGTTGCCCACCACGCGCGGAGGCAGCCATGAGCCGAGACCGGCGAGAACGGCGGCCTGAGATGAGGGCACCAAGGAATCCTTTCGCGGGGAAATGAGAGGTCTGCCATTCACTTGTAAGCGCTACCATTCAGTAGACCCGTCAGTTGTGTTCCGGGTCACAATTCAAAGAATTCTCATCTTCTTTCCGGGAGTGACCGGGCACACGGGCCGAGCACCCGAACGGGTGACGCACACCGCGTCGTGGCGCGGCCGGAGAACGGGCGCCCTGGAGAGCCGTCCGGCTAGCCTGACCTGGTGCACACACCCGACCTCGACCGCATGGACGTCGCCATCCTCGCCTGCCTCCAGTCCGACGCCCGCACGATCGCCGAGCACATCGGCGCGAAGGTTGGTCTGTCGGCGGCCGCCGTGCAGCGGCGGATCAAGCGGCTGCGGGAGACCGGGGTGATCGAACGCGAGGTGGCGGTGCTGTCCCCGCGGGCGCTCGGGCTGTCGATGACGTTCGTGGTGATGGTCGAGATGGAACGCGAGAACCTCGCGGTCCTCGACGGGTTCCGGCGCCAGGTGCTCGCGGACGACAACGTCCAGCAGTGTTACTACGTCACCGGCAACGCGGACTTCGTGCTCGTGGTGACCTGCCGGGACATGGCGGATTTCGAGACGTTCACGCGGCGGATGTTCTTCGACAACCCGAACGTGCGGCACTTCACGACGTCGGTGGCGATGGACCGGGTCAAGACGGGACTGACGCTGCCACTGGAGCCCTGAGGGTCCAAAAAGGACTACGCGACCTCGTCACCACGGGTATCCGCCCGGACGCAAGGGGTCTGTGCCGGGCGTTACACCACTATGGACAGATGCAGCCGATAGCGTGAACGTCGTCGCAGTCGCGTCATCCGGCGTGGGTCCGGCCATCTCCTCCCCGAGACGAAAAGTTCGCGCCGCGCGAACCACGAGCACCAGAGGAGTGGCCGTGCACACCGACGCAATTCACCAGAGCCAGTTCGTTCTGCTGAACAACAGCAGCACGCCCGTCCTTTCCCGCCTGTCCTTCCACGCCGGCGAGCCGTTCGCGGTCACCGTGTCGTTCCGGACGGAGCGCGGCCGGTGGGTCGAGTGGACCTTCGCGCGTGAGCTGCTCGTCACCGGCCTCACCGACCCCGCCGGGCTCGGCGACGTCCGCGTCCGCCCCGACCTCTCGGAGGACGAGGCGCTGCTGACGCTCGAAATCGAGTCACCCGACGGTTACGCGTCGTTCGAGCTCGAACGCGAGGACGTCGAGACGTTCCTCGAGTCCACGTACGAGCTCGTCCCGCTCGGCTCCGAGAGCGAGCACTTCGACGTCGAGGCGCTGATCGAGGAGATCAGCAACGTCTGAGACCTTCCCGCGGCAAGAAGACGAAGGGCGGCCCGAGTGCGCTGGAGGCACTCGGTCCGCCCTTCGTCCTGTTCACGGTCCCCCGTCGACCGGGGCTGAGGTCAGCCGAGGACCAGGGAGGTCCCGGTCGCGGACAACGCCGGCCGCACCGGGAAGAAGTACGTCACCGAGCTGTTGCCACCGGACAACATGCCCTGGGCCTGGTTGCCCGCGATGAACGAACCGCCGGAGTCGCCCGCCTGCGAGCGGACGTTGGTGGCGGTCATGCCGTAGACCGTGCCCTCGGCGTAGCGGACGGTCTGGTTCTTGGCGCCGACGGTGCCGCAGGTCCAGCCGGTGGTCGAGCCGGACTTGCAGACCGACGCGCCGGTGGCCGCCTCGGCCGAGCCGCTCACGCGGGTGCCGTTGTTGATGACCCCGCGCGGCACCCAGTTGCTGTTGACCCGGACGTGGCCGTAGTCGTTCCCGGGGAAGCTGGCGCGGGCGAACGAGCCCATCGCGACCCGGTTGTAACCGGTCACCGTGCCGGGGCCGCAGTGGCCGGCGGTGAGGAACCCGCCGTTGACCGAGAAGCCGATCGAGCAGCGCGAGGAGCTGTTGATGTAGTAGGCGTCGCCACCGCGGACGTCGTACTTCAGGGTCGGCACCGAAGTGGTCTCGACCACCGCGACGGCGGCCTTGTCCACCTTGGTCTTCTCCAGGTACGAGTCGACGACGCCGCTCTTGCCCGGCAGGACGTTCACCGTGACACGGTTGGTCTTGGTGTCGACTCCCCAGCCGGTGATCGCGCCGTCCGCCGCGCGCTCACCCGCGTTCAGTTTGTCCACAGTGGAATCGAGCTGGGCCGCCGAGAACCGGACGAGTTCCGCCTCCGCGCCGCTGGCGAGGACCTGGCCCAGTTTCGCCGCGTCCGTGACGCCGACGCGGAGCTTGCCGGTGGCCTCGTTGTAGCTCGCGCCGCCGAAGCTGCCGGCGAGCGCCGAGGCGAGTGACTGTTCGAGCGCGCCGGCGGCGGTCTCGCTCTGGATCCGGGCGAGTGCCTGGCCGGCGGTCAGGCCGAGGTCCCGTTGCAGGGCGGGAACCATCTCGGCGTTGAGCAGAGTGTCCGAAGATGCTGAGGTCGCTGCCGCGGGGGTACCCGTGACGAGCGCGCCGGTGGCCAGTGCTGCCGTGGCGGCCACACCGAGGAGCTTCGTGATCTTCATGCTTCTCCCTCGTCATCACGCACGGCTCCGGTTCGCCATGCGATGTCCCTCCCCTGACGGGTGAGCGTTCTCGACTCGGACGAAGGGCGCAATCCGGGTCGGCGCGGGATAGGTATACCCATTCTTCGGAACGCGAATCCCCTGCTCCAGGGGCGGCCACCTAGAGCAGGCACCCGGACGGGGCCGTCCGTAAGTAGGGTTTCGAGGCAAATACCTTGCGTAGTCATGGCCACCCCCTGAACGTGGGATGACTCGCTGAATCGGGTTGGTCGCCGATGTTTCGGGTGTCCGGTGATTTTCCAACCGACGATCCGTCAGCCAACCGGTGACGCTGCGTCTCCGAACGGCCTCGCGGGGTGCCCATGGTGTCCGTGTTGGGTGGTTTACGACCGAGTAGGCAGTGCTTAGGCTCCGCAGGACAACGCACAAGATCGTGTCGGGCTCAGCGGGAACTCCCCACCGAGGAGCGCATGATGTGGCTTGCCACCCCTCGCCCGACCTCGGTTTCGGTCCGCGCCGGATCGACGGCGCTCGTGGGCCGCGACGTCGAGGTCTCGGCGATCGTGAAGATCCTGCTGCGCCGTCCCGCCGCCGTGCTGATCGAAGGCGAACCCGGGATGGGCCGCAGCAGGCTGCTCGAAGAGCTGGCCGGGCGCCGCGAGTTCGCGCCGGGCCGGGTACTGAAGGGTGCCTGCCAGCCGATGCGCGAGCCGTTCCCGTTCGGGCCGGTGCTCGAAGCGCTGCGTTCGGCGGGCGACCGGCCGCTCGGTCCGCTCAGCCCGGTCGCCGGGGTGCTGAGACCCTTGCTGCCCGAACTGGCGGAAAGCCTTCCGCCCCAACCGGAACCACTCGCCGACCCGTGCGCCGAACGGCACCGCCAGTTCCGCGCCGTCCGCGAACTCCTGATCGCCTGCGGGCCGGCGCTCGTCCTGATCGACGACCTCCAATGGGCCGACGAGGGTACCCGCGACCTCATGCGCTTCCTCGCCGCGGCCATGCCCCCCGAACTGGCCGTCGTCGCGGCGTACCGGACCGGCTCGCCGTCGGGACACGGCGGCGCGGGCATCCCGTTCCGCACCCCGCCGAACGTCCAGACCGCCCGCGTGACGCTGGGCCCGCTGGACGTCGAGGCCGTCGGGAAGCTGGCCGAGGAACTGCTGGACCTGCCGCGGGTTTCCGCGCCGTTCACCGCGAAGCTCCACGAAAGCACCGCCGGCATCCCGTTCGTGGTCGAGGAGACCCTGCGGGCGCTGCGGGACGCGGCCGGCCGCCTGCCGATCGGCGAAGTGCTGAGCGACCGGCTGCTGGAGAGCCTCGAAGTCCCGATCTCCCTGCGTGAGGCCATCACCGAACGGCTCGACGCGCTCCCCGGCCCCGCCGTCCGGCTGGCCCGCGCGGCGGCGGTGCTCGCCGTCCCGTCCGAGCCCGCGGTGATCGGCGAACTCGCCGGGCTCGACGGCGACGCGCTCCGCGCCGCCCTTTTATCCACTTTGGATGGTGGGGTCCTCGGCGAACTCGGCGGCGACCGCTACGGCTTCCGGCATCCGTTGGCCCGCAAGGCCGTCTACGACACGGTGAGCGGCCCGGAGCGCGGCCTGCTGCATTCGCGCGCCATCCAGGTGCTGGCCGATCAGCCGGTCCCGCCGCTCACCCTGCTGGCGAACCACTCGCGCGCGGCGGGGCGGACGGAACAGTGGCGCCACTACGCCGAAGCCGCCGCCGACGAGGCCATCGCCCACGGGGACACGTCACGGGCCATCGACCTGCTCCAGTCCGTGCTCGCCGACGCGGGACTCGGCGAGGACGACATCGCCCGGCTGGCCACGAAGCTCAGCCAGGTCGCGCTGCGCGGGTTCCGCCCGGACGTCATCGAGACGCTGGAGCGGATCCTCGAAGACCTCACCGACCTGCGCCCGAGCGTGCGCGGGACGATCCGGCTCAGCCTCGGGATGCTGCTGGTCCGCACGATCGGGCGCCTCGGCCGCGGGCGGGTCGAGGTGGAGAAGGCGATCACCGAGCTGGTCGACGAGCCCGAGCTGGCCGCGCGCGGGATCAACCTGCTCGCCCAGCCGATCGACGGGCTGACCCCGTTGTCGTGGCACGAGGTCTGGATGGAGCGGGCTCGCGAGGTCTTCGGCCGGATCGAGGACCCGGAACTGCGGCTCGCGCTGCTCGGCGACCGGATCTCCACCCAGGCGCATATCGGCGACGGATCGGCCTGGGCCGAGTTCACCGCGCTGCCGGACCAGGCGGGCAGCGTCGCCGAACGGGTCCAGCTGGCGCGGCTGTGGTGCAACCTCGCCGACGCGCAGTCCTGGGCGGGCCATCTGACCAGGGCGGAAAAGCTGGTCACGGAGGGGATCCGCCGCGCGACCGACGCCGGGGCGCTCTACGCCGCCGGGCTCGCGCAGGGCACCCGGGTCCGGCTCGACTGGGTGCGCGGTGACTGGTCCGGCCTCGCGGAGGCCACCGAACAGCTGCGCGACGCCTACCCCGACCTCGGCCCGATCGTCATGGAGTGCTCGCTCGTCCTCGGTGGTTTGTCCGCCGTTCGCGGGGAATTCGCCGCCGCGCAACGACATCTGACCGCGGCGAGCGTCCACGCCCCGGAGCACGGGCCCATCCCGGTCGTCCTTTCGGCCGCGGGCGTCCTGATCCGGGTGCTCCTGGCGACGGACGACGTCGACGGCGCGTGCGCGGCGGCCGACAACGCCGTCGCGGCGGCCCGGCGCAAGGGCGTCTGGGTGTGGGCGGCGGCGCTGGTCCCCGCCGCGGCCGAGGCCTACACGCGGGCCGGGCGCTGGTCGGAGGCGGACGCCGTGGTCGAGGAATTCGCCCGCGGGATCGACGGCAAGGACTCGCCGGTCTCCCGGGTCGCGCTGCTCGCCGGCCGGGCGATCCTGCTCGACGCGCGCGGCAAACATCCCGCCGCGGCAACGGTTTTCGACGAGGCCGCGGCGGGCTACGAGGCGCTGCCGATGCCGTATCAGGCGATCGGCGCCCGGGAGCGGGCGGCCCTTTCCCGGCTCAACGCGGGCCGTCACACCGCGGGCGACCGCAAGGCGATCGAGGAGCTCACGGCGGCCGCGGAGGCCTACGAGCGGCTCGGCGCGACCAGGGACGCGGGCCGCTGCCGTCACCAGCTGCGGGAACACGGCGCGTGGGCACCCTCGCAGCGCGGGCGGCGCGGCTACGGCCAGGAGCTTTCGCCCCGGGAGCTCGAGGTCGCGCGAATGCTTTCCGACGGACGGACGAACCGGGAGATAGCGGACGGATTGTTCCTCTCCCCGCGTACGGTCGAGCAGCATGTGGCCAAGGTGCTGCGGAAACTCGGGGCCCGGTCGCGGACGGACGTGGCCCGCCGGATGACGACCTACGCGCCCGCTTCGGCAGGCCGCTGAGGAAACGTCCCCTGTGGACAGTCGTCAGTCGTGAGTCCCGGCCCGGCGGGGGTGTCGCGAAAGCCACTTTCGCAACCATCAACGTTGTGAAAGTGGCTTTCGCAACGCCGGCCCCGCAAGCAAGGCGCCCAGGAACCAACGACAGAGCGGCGGCCCGCTTGCGCTCTCGCGACCCGAAGGGCGTGCCCCTGCCCGATGTCGCGAAAGCCACTTTCGGGACATCGGACGTCGCGAAAGTGGCTTTCGCGACACCCCGGCCGGGAGGGGCTCACACCCGCCGGGAGGCCGGCCGAGCAGGCCGTTCACCGTGCCCGCTATTCCTTTAGGGGCAAGAAAAGTGCCCGATCGGGCATGGTGATCCATTCCATCGGGTCCAGCCGTGTCCGTGTGGTTCCGTAGTGTCATGCGCTGTGCTAGTTTGTTTTGGCCATTAACAAAGTCGGGGCCCGGCCCCCGCGAGGGAGTAGCGCAGAAGCATGGCTGAGCGAGCCGATTTCGCGCTGGGGACCGTCGAGGCGACCGTGGTCGGGCAGGCGCTGGGCGTCGACGTCCGGTTGTTTCCGTTGCGTGTCCGCAACACTTCGATCGACCCGGAGCGCTACGCCACGGTCATCCGGAAGGTCTACACCGACCTCGAACAGCGCCGCCTGTCCATCAACGGCGAGCTGAACCAGGCCGTCCGCACCGCGTTCGCGCTGCTGGGGAACCACCGGATCACCGTCTCGATCAACGGCATCGACGGTATCGGCCAGGACATCGCCGTGCTCGCCCTCACCGACGGCAGGCAGGCGCTCGGCATCACCCAGGCCCATGGCGAAGACCTCCTGCAGTTCGCGCTCTTCTCCGACGAAGAGCTGGTCGAGGTCCTCTCCGGGGTGCTGCCGCGGATGCGCCCCGCGTCGACCGGCCGCCGCACGATCGTGCAGAAGGAGGAGCGCGCCGTCTCCGCGATGGCCGCGCGCCGTCAGGCCGAAGCCGAGTTCGACGAGGAGGAGACCGACGCGTTCGGCAACCTCCAGTTCACCGGCGTCGTCCGCGCCCGGCCGGAGGCCCCGGCCCGGCGGTCCGACGAGAGTGACGTCGAGGTCTTGGAGAAGGTGCTGTCCGGGACCCGTCTCGGCGGCGGGTACATCATCGTGAGCGGGATCGGCCGCCGCGGCGAACGGCTCCGGTCGACGCCGCTGAGCTGGCTCGACACCGAAGACGGCCGGTACCTGATCCGGACCGAGACCGACGAAGCCTCCGGCGCCGTGATCGGTCACTACGACCCGGCGAGCCAGTCGGGCGTGGCGAACGCGATCCGGGACGCCATCGCTGACATCTACTGACCCTCCGAACCGGGCGAGAGGATCCTCCGTTGACCGAGGAAGCACAAGCACTGGAGCCGGTGATCGCGGCGCGCAAGGTGGCCTTCGCGAGTGCGCGGCTCAAGGAGATGGCCAAGCAGGGCAGCTTCGCCGTCGACGAGAGCACCGGTCAGGAGATGATCCGTTCACTCCAGGGAGTGATCGACAGTCTCGAAGAGCGCTGGAGCGCGCTGACCAAGCTGCAGAAGACGCCGCCGATGAGCTCCACCGCGACCGCGCGCTGGGTGTCCCAGCACATGCACGGCACCGCGACGGACGCGCAGGGCCTGCTCACTCAGCTCGAGGCCGCGCGCGCCGAATTCCCGACCTACATCGAGGCGATCGAACTCGCCAAGCGGAACTACCGGGAACGCGACGAAGAGAACCAGCGCACCTTGAAGCGGATCGACACCGAGATCTAAGAGGAGAGACCCGTGACGGAATCCGCGGAGAAGACCGCGAAGGTCTCCGATCCCGCTTCCGAGGACTACAACCCGGACGACCCGTTCTACGACGTCACGGCCGATTCGTCGTCGGCCTATTACGTCGGGCCGCTGGCGGACGAGGCCGCGTCCGGCGACGAGATCCGGGCCGGGGCCTCGGCCGGGACGGACCTGCTGTTCAACATCCTCGGCTGGGGCGACACCGCCCTCAACGGCTTCAAGGACATCTTCACGCAGAAGATGTACGAGGGGCAGCTGGAGAAGGCGCGCGAAGGTCTCGACAAGAACCTGGAGCTCCGCCAGCCCGGCGAGCCGCCCTCCACGGTCTGGGCCAACGCCACCCACGAGCAGATGCAGGCCGCGATCGCGGATGACGCGGATCCGGCCGCGGTCGCCGAGACCTCCGAAGAGTGGGTCCGGGCGGGCAACGACCTGGCCACGCACCAGCGCAACCTGGCGAAGGCGATCAACGCGAGCACGGCCAACTGGGAGGGTGCGGGCGGCGACGCGGCCCGCGAACACCTCGCCGGTGTCGGCAAATGGCTCGGCGCGACCGCGAACGGCGCGACGCTGGCCGGGCGGCAGCAGCAGATCCACTCGCAGACCCTCAACGAGACGCAGAAGCTGATGGCGGCGAACCCGCCGGTGGCGTTCAGCGTGCAGGAGGCCAACGCCAACCTGCAGAAGATCACCGACCCGCACGTGTACATGGCGCAGCTCGGGAAGGATCTCTCGACCTTCAAGAAGCAGCAGGACGCGCGGGACCAGGCCGCGAAGGTGATGACCGACTTCGACAGCACGGTCGGCTCGGCGATCGCCACCCCCGCGTTCCCCGCCCCGCCGAAGCTGCCGACGATGCAGGCGGCCAGGCAGGTGCAGGGCACGCCCATCGGCGGTGGCGCGGGTTCGCCCGCCGGCACGCTTCGCGACCGGATGGCGGTCGAAGGTACCGAGGCCACCCCCTTCACCGCGGCCACGGAACGTACGCGCCCGGACGGCCTCGTCGCTTCGATGGACGGCACGCCGCAGGGCGTGACCGGTGGCCCCGGCGGCGTGTCGCCGTTCAACTCGCCGAGCGGAGGACCGGGCGGCGGACCCGGTGGACCCGGCGGCGGCCCTGGCGGCTTCCCCGGTGGTGGCGGCCCGGGCAGTGGTGGTCCCGGCTCCAGTCCGGTCATGCCGAACATCGGCGTCCCGAACGGGCCGTCCGGCGGCGAGACCTACAAACCCGCGGCGTCGACGAGCCCCCATCTCCCGAACATGCCCAAGATCGACGACAGCACGCGCACCACGGGCTACACCCCGCCGTCCGTGACGCCGCCGTCGTTCACCCCGCCGAACATCCCCATCCCGGAGAGCGGCGGCCCCCGGCCCGGTGGCGGTCTTCCGTTCACCCCGCCCAACATCCCCATCCCGAACGGGCCCAACAACAGCGGGCCGAGGCCGGTCATGCCGAACATCCCGCCGATGCCGCGTCCCGGCGGGATCGGCGAGCGGCTCACCGGTCCCTCGTTCCCGGACGGCAACTCCTACAAGGGCACGCCGTACAACGCGCCGAAGCTCGGCATGCCGAACCTGCCGAACATCCCCGGCGGTGGTGGCACCGGCGGTACCAGCGGCTTCGGTGGTGGCGGTGGCGGCGGTACCGGCGCCGGCGGCGCGGGTGCCGGCGGTGTCGGCGGCGCCGGCCGGGCGACGGGCTCGCTCGGCATGGGCGGTGCCTTCGGCGCGGGCGCGGTGGACGCCGACGGGGCCGCGGCCCGTGCGGCGGGCTCCGGCGGCAAGCCGGGTACGCCCGGCGGCATGGCCCCGATGGGCGGCATGGCCCCCGCCGCGGGCAAGGGACAGGGCCAGGAGGACAAGGAGCACAAGGTCGCCGACTACGTCGAGTCCGACGACCCGTCCTTCTTCGCCGCCGACGAGGTCGTGGCGCCGCCGGTGATCGGCGACTGGAAGAACAAGGACTGGAAGTGACGGCTTCGTTCGAGGTCGACCCGGACGACCTGACCGCGCACGCGAGCCATCTCGAAGGGCTCGTCGACCGGCTGAACACCGCGCACGGCGCGACCGGTTCGGCGATGTCCGCGGACGCGTACGGCCTGCTGTGCGCGTTCCTGCCGCCGATCGTCAACCCGGCGGGCGAACGCGCGGCGGAGACGATCAAGGCGGCCGCGGAAGGTATCCAGTCGACGGCGGACAACGTCCGCACCGCTGCCAAGTCCTATGTAGACGGTGACAAGACCAACGCGGAACCGTTCAAGGCGGACTTCAAGGCACTGGACATCGGAGGAAAGCAGTGACCGGCGGGAACGAGCTCGGCGAGCTCATGCTGGACCCCGACGAGGCCCAGCGCAAAATGGACCGATGGGCCGCGGGACTGGAAGAGAAGGCCCAGCGTTACGCGGCCGCGCAGGAGCGGACGGAGCAGCTGCGGCTGACCGCGTCCAGCTCCGACGGCGCCGTCAAGGTCACCGTCGGGGCGGACGGCGGCGTGACGGACATCGAGTTCGGGAACAAGGCCAGGACGTATCCGCTGGAGGAGCTGTCGCGGCAGATCCTCCAGACCATGCACCAGGCCCAGTCCGGGATCGCGAACCAGGTCGCCGAGGTCATGCAGGAATCGCTCGGCGACGAGGACCAGGAGACCAGGGCGCTGATGATCGGCACCCTGCGCAGCCGCTTCCCCGAGATGGAAGAGGAAGAGTCCCCGGACCCGCCCGCTCCTCCCGCGCCGTCCGCCGATACGCCGCCCGCGCCTCGCGACAAGCGTCACGAAGCGCCGGACGACGAGGAAAACTCGCCCTGGTGAGTTCCTCGTCCCTTGAAACATCAGAAAGGTCGTCGTGGGTAACCCGCTTGTCGCCGAGGTAAAGGACTCGACGAAGGCGTACACCGGCTCGTCACTGCTGGAGTCGGCGTTCGAACTGAAGTCGGCCATCGAAAGCGGCGACTGGGCCTCGGTGGCGCTGGGCGCGGTCGGGACCGCGCTCGACGCGCTGTCGATGGCGATGGATCCCTTCGGCGCGATCCTCGCGAACGGTGTCGGCTGGCTGATGGAGCACGTCGGCCCGCTCAAGGAGGCGCTCGACGCGCTCACCGGCAACGCCGACGAGATCGCCGCGAACGCCGAGACCTGGATGAACATCGCGACCGAACTCGGCGACGTCGGCGCGGATCTGGCCGGGATGGTCTCCGCCGATCTGCAGAGCTGGACGGGAACCTCGGCCGACGCTTACCGCGCGCAGGCCAAGGACACGGTCACGCTGCTGGAGTCGGCGAAGGCCGGTTGCGAGGGCGCCTCCAGCGGAGTGAAGACGGCGGGCGAGGTCGTCGCCGCCATCCGCGCGCTGGTGCGTGACATCATCGCCGAGCTGATCGGACATCTGATCAGCTGGGCGCTCCAGGTGTTGTTCACCCTCGGGATCGGGCTGACCTGGGTGGTCCCGCAGGTGGTCAACGCGGTGGCGAAGACCGCGAGCAAGATCGCGAACCTGACGAAGAAGACCGTCAAGGCGCTCCAGGCGCTGATGCCGCTGCTGAAGCGAGCGGACGACCTGTTCGACAGCGCGGCGAAGGCACTGAAAAAGCTCCAGCCGGGCAAGGGCGCGCCCGCGCCGAAGCCGAACAAGCTGGACGAGGGCACGACGCCCAAGAGCAGCCCCGACGGCGGGGGTACTTCGCCGTCCGGCGCGGGGCCCGGCAAGAGCGATCCGCCGCCGGTGAAGTCGGATCCACCTCCGCCGCCGAAGAACGAGACCCCGGACGGATCGACCACGCCGTCCGGCTCGCCGCCTCCGCCGCCCAAGGACCGCGGCGCCCCGAAACCCGAGACGAACAACCGGATCAAGGACAACGAAACCACCCCGGGGGACCGCGTCCCGCCCAAGGACCGCGGCGGCTGCGGCGACCCGATCGACGTCGCGACCGGCTCGATGATGCTTACGCAGGACGACGTCGTGTTCGCCGGCGTCCTCCCGCTGACCGTGTCGCGGACGCATCTCTCGTCGTACCGGCTCGGCCGGTTCTTCGGCGCTTCGTGGGCGTCCACTGTGGACCAGCGGATCGAGGTCGAGGACGACGGCCTGCACCTCGCGCTCGCCGACGGGACGCTTTTGTCCTATCCGGTCCCGGTTTCCGGCCCCGTCCTCCCGGAATTCGGGCAGCGACTCCCGCTGTCCAAAGTGGACGACGGCTACGCGGTGACCACTCCCGACGGGATGCTGCTCTTCGCCGGCCCTGGCGATTCCCTTCCCCTGCGCGCGATCGTGGACGGCGACGGCCACCGGATCTCGGTGCACTACGACGACAACGGCGTCCCCCGCGAGCTGGAGCATTCCGCGGGCTACCGCCTGCTCGTCGAGTCGAAGGACGGGCTCATCACCGCCCTTCGGCTTCCTGGAGCGGAAACCGCGCTGCGGAGCTATCGGTACGACGAGCGGCGCCGTCTGGTGGAAATCACCGACGTCGCCGGGCAGCCCCTGCGGTTCACCTATGACGCCGAAGGCCGGATCGTGCGCTGGGAGGACATCGACGGGCGCTGGTACGGATACGGCTTCGACTCCGAAGGCCGCGTCGTGCGGGCACAGGGCACCGGCGGCTTCCTCGACGTCGATATCGAGTACGACCGCGAAAACCTGGTCACCTCGGTCACGAACTCGCTCGGGCACGTCACCCGGTATCAGCTCGACGAACTGCACCGGATCGTCGCGGAGACCGACCCGCTGGGCAACACCACGCGGTACGAGATCGACCGCTTCGGCAAGCTGCTCAGCCGCACCGACGCCTTGGGCCGCACCACGCGGTGGGAAATGGACGACGACGGGAACGTCGTCACCGTGCTGCAGCCCGACGGCGGCCGCGCGCTCGCCGAGTACGCCGCTCCGGGCCGCTGGATCAGCCGGACCGGGCCGGACGGCGCCGTCTGGCGCCGCGAGTACGACGAGCGGGGAAAGCTCGTGCGGGCCACGGATCCGACCGGCGCCGTCACCACCTACGGCTACGACGACGCGGGCAACGTCGCGGTCGTGACCGACGCGCTCGGCGGCGTCACCCTGATCGAGTCGAACTCCGCGGGCCTGCCGGTCGCCGTCACCGACCCGCTCGGCGCGGTCACGCGGTACACCTACGACGAGTTCGGGCGGACCATCTCGGTCACCGACCCGCTCGGCGGTGTCACCCGGACGAAGTGGGACGGCTTCGGCGAGATCGCCGAGCAGATCGACCCGGACGGCTCGGTGTGGCGCTGGAACCGCACCACGGCGGGTTCGGCCGACGAAGCCGTGGACGCCCGCGGGCACGCGGTGCGCACCGAGTACTCGCAGTTCGACCTGCCCACCGCCGAAATCGGCCCGGACGGCGATCGACTGTCCTATGTGTACGACACCGAGCTGCGGCTGGTTTCGGTCACCAACGAACACGGTCTCGTCTGGCGCTACGACTACGACCCCGCCGGAAACCTGGTGGGCGAGACCGATTTCAACGGCCGCACCACCCGCTACGGCTACGACGCCGCGGGGCAACTGGTGTCGCGCACCAACAGTCTCGGCCAGACGGTCACCATCGAACGCGACGCGCTCGGCCGCGTCGTCGGCCGCCGCGCGGGCGACGACGTCGCGACGTTCACCTACGACGGCGCCGACCGGATGACCTCGGCGCGCAACGCGCATTCCGAAGTCACCATCGCCTACGACGCGCTGGGCCGGATCGTCTCGGAAGCGCTCAACGGCCGTGCCGTCCTCTCGGAGTACGACGCCATCGGCCGTCGCGTCGCGCGGCGCACGCCGTCGGGCGCCGAGTCGTTCTTCGCCTACGACGCGGCGAGCCGCCCCGTCGCGCTGCGAACGGCCGGGCGCACCCTGCGTTTCGAGTACGACCCGGCGGGCCGGGAAGTGTCGCGGCGGCTCGAAGGCACGCCGGTCGAGCTGCGCCAGGGCTGGGACGCCGCCGACCGGCTGACCTCCCAGACCGTGTCCACCGGCCGGGGTGTCGTGCAGCACCGCGAGTACGGCTACCTGCGGGACGGGCTCGTTTCGTCGATCTCGGATTCGCTGTCCGGGCCGCGTTCGCTGCGGGTCGACCGGGCCGGCCGCGTGGTCGACGTCCAGGGACAGGGCTGGCGCGAGGGCTACGGCTACAACCTCGCGGGCGCGATCACGCAGGCGGGCTGGCCGGGCGCGGATCCGGCCGTCGGACCGCGGCGCTACCAGGGCACCCTGATGACCGGCGCCGGATCGACGTCGTACCTGCACGACACCGAAGGCCGCACGATCGCGCGCCGGGAACCCGGACGCGCCTGGACTTACCAGTGGAACTCAGACGACCGGCTCACCGGCGTCGTCACCCCCGACGGTGAGCGCTGGCTTTACCACTACGACGCGCTCGGACGGCGGATCGCCAAGCAGCACCTCGACGTCCACGGCCGGATCCTCGAACAGATCGACTTCACCTGGGACGGCACGAACCTCGCCGAGGAGATCCGCGGCGGGACCGCCGTCGTCTGGGACCTGGAGCCGGGCACGGAACGACCGATCACGCAGGTCGAACGGATCCCCGGACAGGACGCCCGGTTCCACGCCATCGTCACCGATCTCGTCGGATCACCGAGCGAACTGCTCGACGAGGCGGGCGACGTCGCCTGGCATCTGCACACGTCGTTGTGGGGCAAGGTGCTTTCGCCGCCGGGGCGGGCGTACACGCCGCTGCGCTTCCCCGGCCAGTACCACGACCCGGAAACCGGGCTGCACTACAACTTCAAGCGCTACTACGACCCGGCCACCGGGCGGTACCTCTCGCACGACCCGCTCGGCCTCGAACCGGCGTCGGACTCGCTGGCCTACGTCGGCAACCCGACGGACCTGATCGACCCGCTCGGCCTGGCGCCGACGCGACCGAAGACGGGCACCTGCGGCAAGGGGACCCGCGGGGGCGGCGGCAAGACGAAATCGCCGGGCAACCGGGTCACCAAGCCGAAGCCGGCACCGGGGCCGAAGAAGCCGCGGCGCCCGCCGCAGAGCTACCTCGACGGCACGCACGGCGCGAAGAAGCGTGAGCAGAACCGGCTCACGGCGAAGTACGACAACGAACTCAAGGGCGACGGCCGGGACAAGGTCTCCGGAGATTCCCACGAATCCGAGCACCCGGTCCCCTACGAGGCGATCGGCCGTGGCAGTGGTGGCGCACGGGGTTCGAGTCACGAGCAAAAGGACCTGGAGAACCACGCTTGGGCGTATCAGGAGGCCAAACCCGCGCACGCGTCGCATATCGGTACCGGTAACAAGGGCGACCAGGACCTGACCGAAGGTTCGGCGAAGCCGAGCGGCTTCAAGAACAGTCAGGACTACCGCGACTCCGAGCGCAACGCGCTGGAAGGCGGCGACGCGAACACCGCGATCCAGCTCAACCAGCTCGACTACGCGTTCCGGGACGGGTTCAAGAACACCGACGGCACCCTCGACGGCAAGATCGCGGACGACTCGTACCACAAGATGATCGACGACGCGCATGCCAGCGGTAAGGGCCTCACCTACTCGACCGGTCCCGGTACGACCGCGACCACGCCGCCGCTGTCCAGCCACGACGTCAAGGAACTGCACATGGCCCGGGACACCATCCGGGACGGCGACTGGCCCGAGGAGATGAAGCGGCAGAACCGCGAGACCTACGAGCAGGAAGTCGATCGGATCCACGACAACTACCCGGAACCGAGCGCGGCCGACCGGGCGAAGTACCAGACCGGCGAGGGCGGCTGGGGCGACCTGGATTACGGCAAGAAGGACCCGAACGCGATGGACGTCGACTGACGCGTTTCGTCCTCTGGATACGGTATTAGAGGGGTAAGCCGAATGTTGCGTCTTGCCTGCCGGGGAGCGGCCAGCCGGGCTGATCGTGACCGCACTGTCCACAAGGGACACCAGGGGCGCGCCCGATGCCCGATTTGGGCGCTTCGTGCGAGGTCACCGCACCCTGCCGGTCCGTGAAGGCCTGTCGAACACGTCGCGAAAGCCACTTTCGGGACATCAGGCGTCCCGAAAGTGGCTTTCGCGACACGGGCGCCTGCGGTGAGGTGGTCGGCGCGAGTGAGTGGCCGGGGTGAAGGCTCCCTTCACCCCACCACCGACCCGCCCCGGGTCACGACACCTTTGACTCACCTCTCAACCAGAGGACGAAACGCGGGCCGTCAGGCGGCGGCGAGGGAGACGACGCGGTTCCGCCCGCTGTTCTTCGCCTGGTAGAGCGCGGCGTCGGCGACATGCAGCAGCCGTTCCAGCACGGTCCCGCCGGACGGGTAGACCGCGGCGCCGATCGACACCGAAAGCCCCCGTACGACGCCCGGCCCCGAAGCGGTCGCAACCTCGACTTCGAGCGCCATCACCGCCCGCCGCACGCGCTCGGCCACGGGGAGCACGTCGGTCTCCGTCGCACCGGGAAGCAGCACGACGAACTCCTCACCGCCGAAGCGGCCGACGGAGTCGTAGTCGCGTACGTGCTCGGAGATCGTCTTCGCGACGGCCTTGAGCACGACGTCGCCGGCGAGATGCCCGTAGACGTCGTTGACCTGCTTGAAATGGTCGAGATCGAGCATCAGCACACCGAGTTTTCGGTTCGCCCTGGCCGCCGACGTGAGCTCCCGCTCGCTCAGCGCGTGCCACGCGTGCGCGTTCAGGACGCCGGTCTTGCCGTCGATGTTCGCCGCGATCTCCAGCTGCCGCACCAGCACGCTGCGGTGCAGCACCAGCACCGGCAGCAGGACGAACGGCACGAGCGCGGGCGCGTGCACGATGCCCAGCGCGGTCGAGGTCCCCAGCACCAGCGTGGTGATCTCGAGCAGGTTGTCGTCGCCGGTGCCGAACAGCGCACGCGGGGCCCTCGCCCCGGTGTGCAGGTACACCGAGAGCGCCACGACGAACGCGTTGACCACGGTGAACACCGCCGCCGCCTCGACGATCTTCAGCGAGCCGGCGAACCCGACGGGCAGCCCGTTCCAGCCGGAGACGATCGCTCCCGAAGCCAGGCAGGAGATCACGATCGCCGCCGCGCAGTACACCACGCGATACGCCGGGCGGTGGCTCATCCCCCGCCACACCCGGAGCCAAAGATGCAGGTAGATGAGCAGTCCGAGGGCCAGCGCGAGCCCCTGCGGCAGGACGAGCACCCCCGCGAACGTCCACACCGAAGTCATGTTGATATGCGGCCGGTCACAAAGCGTGCGCCGTAACCGTTCCACCGAACGCGAAAGCTCGGCCTGCAGGACCGCCAAGCCGAGCAGTGATCCAAATCGGACGAATTCCGTAGTCTCGTAGTTCGATCGGAGCAGGGCGACTACGGCGACCGCCGCCGCAAGTCCTTCCACCACAAGGAAAACCGCGGGAACACCGCGTGGCCCGGACCATAGGTCCCAGTTTCGGACCCAGGTTCTCAGACGTGTACCGGTCCCTTCTCCGGCGAGTTCCGTATCCCCCATAATCATCGTCACCGGCCCCCTTCCGTGCACATTTCAATGTATCCGAGGTAGTACTGAGGGTGGCTCGAGTCAATTCCGGAACACACAGATGGAGCAGTGGGAGGGAGGACCATCATGAACGGTCGCGAGGACTGATCCAGTCGATTCAGCCGGTCCGGCTCCCGGCCGGGAGCCACACATCGGGGCCGGTGGCGATGGCGCGTTTCCAGGCCATCGCCATCGGTCCCGCCGAGGCCACGGCCACCGTCGCGGCCACTCCAACGGCCACGAACGGGCCGGTCAGCTGGGCGAGAACGCCCGCGAGCATGATCCCGATTCCTTGTACGGTCACCAAACTCGTCGAGGTCAGGCCCATCACCTGCGCCCGGACGCCGTCGGGAACCGCGCGGGCCATCAACGCGACGGCCTGCAGGTGGTACGGCGCCGCGAAGGCCCCGCTGAGCCCGATCAGCACCAGGCAGACCGGCAGCGGCGGGCGAAAGAAGAGAAAGACCAAAGGAACGACGGATGCGATGGCGAGAATGCCGACCATTCGCGTTTTCCGCCGCGCCGGAACCCATTTCGTGAAGATCCACGATCCGATTACCGCACCCATCGGATCCGCCGCGAGAATAAAACCGACCGCGAAAGTCCCCGCCCCGAGACCGACGGCGAGCGGCGCCGCGAGCCCCTCCGGCGCGATGGCGAACCCGGCGAGCATCTTCAGCCCGAAGAGCACCCGGATTCCCTTGCCCTGCCACAGTTCTCTGGCACCTTCGCCGCTGAAAGCCCGTGCCACCCGGCTTTTCACCGAAGATTCCGCGGCGACAGGCCTCCGGCGACGAACCCCTGTGGACACCAGCAGCGCCGAGACCACAAAGGTCACCGCGTCGATCACCAGTCCCCAGTAGGGCGTCACGAAGCCGATCACCAGCCCGCCACCACCGAATCCGGCGAGCTGTGCCGTTTGGATGGTGATCGTGCGGACCGCCAGCCCGGCGAGGTACCGGTCGCCTTCGAGGACGTCCGGGAGCAACGCGAGCTGCGCCGCCCGGAACGGCCCGCCCGCCATCGTCAGGACCACCAGCAGCCCCGCCAGCACCGAAAGCGGCATTCCCGGCACTGCCATCAGCGCCGCGATCGCCGCGCGCAGCAGGTCGCAGACGATCATCACCGTCCGGCGCGGATACCGATCCGCCAGGCCGGCGAACAGGGTGCCCCCGATCAGCGTCGGCAGATACGTCAGGCCGTATGCGAGCCCGGTCAGCCCCGCCGACGCCGTTCTTTCCCAGACCAGCACCGACAACGCGACCCTTGCCAGCTGGTCACCGGCCTGCGAAAGCGCCTCGGCCGCCCACAACGCACGGAACTCGCCGACTGCGAAAGCGGCCTTGAACGCGGTGCCCCGAGCGGAATCCCCCTTCTCCATGAGCCCCTCCCCTTGGCTCACGGTAGTCGATCACTTCCGCAGTGTCAGCGTCCATCCGGACCACGACGGCCGTCAAAGTCCACTGTGGACGGACAGTTTCGCGTGCTCCACGGCAGCGCGGGCGAAGGCCTCGACGAGCGGATGCGGCCGGGTTCCGTCACCGGCGAGTTCCGGCTGGAACAGCGACGCCACGAAGAACGGATGCTCCGGCAGTTCCGCGATCCGCGCGTCGCCCTCGTCGTCGAATCCACTGAAGACCACCCCGTTCGCCGCCAAGGTGTCCAGGTGACGGGCGTCGAGGCCGTACGAACAGTGGTAGCGCTCGACGGAACGGTCCGTCCCGAGGATCCGTGCCGCGCGAGTACCGGGCGTGACGTGGACGGCGCCCTCGTGCCCGACGAGCGAACAGGCCAGCGGGACGATCAGCCGCTCGGGCGATTCCGGCGTGTTCTCCGCGTGCCCGATCCCGTCGAGGCCGCAGACGTTCCGGGCGTATTCCAGCAGCGCGTGCTGGAAACCGGCGCAGGTGCCGAGGAACGGGACGCCGTTCTCGCGGGCGGCGCGCACGGTCTCCACCGCACCGGCTTCGGACCGGTAGGGGCTGCCGGGCACCAGCCAGACGCCGTCGAAGCCGGTGACGTCACCGACGGCGTCCGTCGGGAGCCAGTAGGCGTCGAGTTCGAGGCCGTCACGTTCGGCGAGACGGGCGAAGAGCTTCGGGATCCGGACGTGGGAGCGGACGCCGTCCGAACGGTCGCCGACCACGGCGATCCGGGCTTTTTCTGTCATGCGGCCATCCTCACCCGCGAACCGAGTTCAGCACCAACGATGATCCGTGCTGGTTCGATAAGCGATACTGATGACTATGGAGACCCATCTGCTCCGCACCTTCGTGGCGGTGGCGCGCGGCGGTTCGTTCTCGCGGGCCGCCCGAGACCTCGGCTACACGCAGTCCGCGATCTCCCAGCACATCGCCGCGCTCGAACAGGATCTCGGCACCGCACTGCTGACCCGGCGGCCCGTCGCGCCGACCCGGGCCGGGGAACGGCTGCTCGAACACGCCGGCCCGCTGCTGACCCGGCTCGACGCCGCCCGCGCGGATCTCGCCAGGCTCACCGCCGCGCCCACCGGCCGGGTCGTCCTCGGGCTGACCCCGCTGTCGCTCACCGCCGACGTCGCCACCACCGTGCGGCGCGGCACCGAAGTGCGCGTCCTCGGCAGGGAAGACGTCCTGACGGAGATCGCGGCGGGCGCACTGGACCTCGGTCTCGTCGACGGGATGACCGCGCCGAGCGATCCGCTCCCGCTGCCGGACACCGGCCCGCTCACCACCACCGTCGTCGGCGAACGCCCGCTCGCGGTCGCGGTCCCCGCGGACCATCCGATGGCGGGCCGGGCCGTCCGGCTGGCCGAACTCGCCGACGCGGGCTGGATCGACGCGCCGGACACCGCGATTCCCTTGGAGCGGCTGAGGAAATCCGCCTCGACCGACGGGTTCCGCGGCCGGCTGCGCTACACCGGGACCGACGTCCACGGCCTGCTCGGCCTGGTCGCCGCCGGTCAGGGACTCGCGTTGCTCCCAGCGGACGTCCTCACCGGCGTGAGCACGCTCACCCTGTCCTCGCCGCGCGTGGTGCACCGCACCGAACTCGTGCACGGCGACCCCGGCGAAGGCGCCGCGCTGGCCGCCGCGCTGACGGGTCAGCGGCCGTAACTCATCATCCCCTGCGCCATCTCCATCGCCAGCGAACTCGCCACGACGGGATCCATCATGCTCCGGAGGCTCTCCGCGGCCTTGTCCCGCGATCCGAGGTCGGAACGCGGCTGCTCCGGCGGTTTCGTCTCGGCGGGCGGCAGGGCGACGACCTGTTCCTTGGCGGGCTTCTTCTTCGTCGTGGGCGCCTGCTGTTTCACGGTGACCGGGACATAGACGGTCACCGGAGCGGCCTGCGGCGCGGGCTGTACGGGCTGCGCGGCGGGCGGCGCGGGCTGGCTCGCCACGGCGGGCAGCGGCTGCTCGGGCAGGGCGGTGTCGCCGGCGGGCTCGACGGTGAAGGTGCCGGCGAACCAGCCGATCGCGAGCAGCGCCACCCCCGCCCCACCGGCCAGCCACGACCGGGCGCGGCGATGGATGACGACGGCCTTGGGCCGCAGATCCTTGTCCACGACCGGTTCGCACACCGGGGGCCGCACCGGCATCGGCTCTGGCTCGATCTCGTTCTCCGGGCTTCGCCGCCGCTTCGGCAGGCTGGCCGCGATGATCCCCGTCCGGTCCAGGAGTTCGACGGTCTCGACGGGCGCGGAAAAGGCGTCGGTCGACGGACGGCGCTGGGCGGCGCGCGGCATGGGGACCTCCGGAAGCGGAATCACGAACTTGAGCATTGTGGTGCATTTCCGACGCCGCCGTAAGTAACGCACCCCGATCGAGTTATCCCGAGCCGTCCGGAGCACGGAGGGTTACTCCGTTCAGAGCCGTTTCATTCCCATGCGCCCCAACAGGGCGAGCGGCCGCTGGTAAAAGGAGCCGAGCACGCGGGGAATCGCGTCGATGGCATACGCGTCCGGGCCGATCAGGATCCGCGCCGTCCCCCGTTCGATACCGCGCACGATGGTCTGCGCGGCCTTCTCCGGCGTCGTCCTCGCGATCTTTTCGAATCCCTCGGCGGCTTTGTCCATGTCCCGCTCGACGCCGCCCCGCGCGTCACGCGCGATATTCGTCTTGATGCCCCCGGGATGCACGCAGCTGACCTTGACCGGATGCCGGGCGATCAGCATTTCCTGCCGCAGCGCCTCGGTGAACCCCCGCACCGCGAATTTCGCCGCGTTGTAGGCGCTCTGCGTGGGCACGCCGATGAAGCCGAACACGCTCGAAAGGTTGACGACATGCCCGTCACCCGAAGCGATCACCTGCGGCAGAAAGGCTTTCGTGCCGTTGACCACACCGCCGAGATTGATCCCCATCAGCCAGTCGTAGTCGTCCCAGGTCATTTCCTCGACCGTGGCCCCGAGCGCGACCCCGGCGTTGTTCACCACGATGTTGGCGCCGCCGAAATCCACGGCGACCTCCTCGGCGTGCGCGAGGACGGCGTCACGGTCGGCGACGTCGAGCGCGTACGCCTTCGCGGTCGCGCCCGCCTTCTCGCACTCCGCCACGGTGCCCGCCGCGCGGACGGCGTCGACGTCGGAGAGCGCCAGCCGGGCACCCCGCCCCGCCAGTTCGATCGCGAGCGCCTTGCCGATCCCCGAGCCCGCGCCCGTGATCACCACGACCTTGTCCGTGAACGACCTCATACCCGCTCCCAACCCGCTCGACTGTTACCGGAGGTAACACATACTACGGCTGTGAGCTCGCTGTGCGTTGATCGAATCGGGCTGTGTTCGCGTGCCACTTATGGTGATCTGGAACCCGGACGGCCGTGGACGAGCGAAAGGAAGGCGATGCGCCGCGCCCTGTTGCTCGTGCTCTGTGCCGTTCTGTCCGGTTGTTCCGCCGCGCCGGATCCCGGCGTGACGGCGGCGGCCGGCCCCGAGGCGTCACCGACCACTCCGGCGATCGGCGCGCTCTTCCTCGACGGAACACATTTCTGCACGGCCAGCGTCGTCCACAGCGCCCCCGGCGACCTCCTGCTCACGGCGGCGCATTGCCTCCACGACGGCGAAGGCGGCGATTACGCGACAGGGATCTCGTTCGCTCCCGGCTATCACGACGGTGTCGCGCCGTACGGCTATTGGGACGTCTCGGATCCGCGGGTGCCCGAGGGGTGGGCCGAGTCCTCCGACCCAGACCTCGACGTCGGCTTCGCGACCGCCCATCAGGCCGGCAGCACGAAGACCCTCGAAAGCGTCACCGGCGCCAACACGCTGCTGACCGGCAGCGGATTCGCCCATGCGATCACCCTGACCGGTTATCCCGACGAACGGGACGCGCCGGTCGTCTGCCACGGCTTCAGCGCACAGGCCGACACCTACCAGATGCGCGTCGCGTGCCCCGGTTTCACGACCGGCACCAGCGGCGGCCCGTGGGTGGTCGGTGCCGACGCCGGGACCGGACTCGGCACCGTCGTCGGCGTGATCGGCGGCTACCTGTACGGCGGGGACGATCCGGACACGTCCTACAGCAGCTACTTCGACACCGACGTCGCCACCCTGTACCGCAAGATGGACGCGCGGGGATGATCTCCCCATGAGCATCCACGACGTCCCGATCACCGGAGAGCCGATCCGCCTCGGCCAGTTCCTCAAACTGGCGAACCTCGCCGAAGACGGTTCGCACGCCAAAGACCTCCTCGACGCCGAAGAGGTCACGGTCAACGGCGAGGTGGAGGTCCGGCGCGGACGTCAGCTGACGAACGGCGACGTCGTGGAGGTCGGCGGCGAAGGCGGCCGCGTCGTCCTGGGCTAGCTGCGCGCCTCGCTTGCCTCTCGCGCGTGATCAGACGGACGACACGGCCGCAGCCGGGTCCGGCGCCGTGTCGTCCGTCTGATCAAACACCCTTCAGCGGCCCTGCAACGGCGCCAGGCGCAACGCCCGCGCGAGGTCTTCGAGCTCGCGGTGCACCGGCTCGTTCAGCGGGACGCCCAGCGCCTGGCACTGTTCGAGGTACTGCGCCTCGCGCCAGCCCGGATAGCGGACCGGGGCGCCGCCCTCCCAGCCGAGCAGGCTGCCGAACAACGCGCTGGCGGCCTTGTAGAACCCGTCGGCGCTGCGGAGCGTCGTCGGCGCGATCGCCATCACCATCAGGCCGGTGTCGTGATCGTGGTCGCCGACACCCGACAGCACCCCGGCGAAGATCTCCACCAGCAGCGCGAAACCCGCGACGGCCGCGCTATCGACATCCGCCAGTGTCTCCAGGTCGAGGACGAACTCGGGGTACGCGCCGGCCGGAGCGGCCATGCCGAGCGGATTCGCGGCCTTCCCGAGCTCACCGCCCGCCGCCATGACGAGCCCGATCATGGTGTGCGGCAACGCCCTCGCCGCATGGTGCCCGGCACGGCCGAACGGACCGACGCCGCGGACCGACATGAGCCCGACGCCGTACCGGCCGGCCCGCGAAACCGCCCGGTCCATCGCGTCGCCGACGGCCCACAGGCCGGGCGCACGGCGGTAGTCGATCAGTGCCGCGGCGCCGCGGTCGGCGATCATCAGCGGTTCGGCCCTCGGCCGCACCGTCCCGTCGGCCAGCATCGGCAGATGCAGCCTGGTCAGCTCGGCGACACCGGACTCCGGTGTTCCGGTGAGATCACCGTGGCACAAGGCCTCGGCGGCCATCCTGGCGCGCGACCACGGCAGATCGTGTGCGGTGAAGACCTCGGTGACCAGGTCGATCAGGGCGTCGATCGGGACGCGCTGCCAGACCTGTTCCGGAATCGGGGAGGGTTCGGCCGGTTCGGCGATCGGCTCGACGGGCGCACGGCGAAGAGAGCGGGGTCTGAGGGGCACTCCGCCGAGGGTGCCCAACCGCGTTTTTCGGCGTCAACGAACCAAGGCAGCTTCTAACCGACTGTGTGATCCGCTCACTCGGAAATGTCGGTGGACGGACTTACCATCGAGTCATGTGCCGGAACATCACGACGCTTCGAGGGCTTGAACCGGCGGCGACGCCGGACGAGATCGAGGCCGCCGCCCGCCAGTACGTCCGCAAGGTGTCCGGGGTGCAGAGCCTGTCCGACGCCACCCGCGAGCCCTTCGAGGCCGCCGTCGCCGAGATCACCGAGATCACCCGGCGGCTGCTGACCGAGCTGCCCGCACGCCGTCAGCCGCCGGCGACGGTGCCACCGTTGCGCCGCCCCGAAGTCCAGGCGCGAATCGCGGCAAAGGCCGCGAAGAGCCAGGCTTCCTGAACCCCGGCGGTTACGGTGAGCGGGTGACATACCCGCAAGACCCCTACGGTCAGCAGCAGCCCTACGGTCAGCCGTACCAGCAACCGGGCTATGGGTACGGCCCGCCGCAACCGCCGCAGGAACAAGGTCTGGCGATCGCTGCGCTCGTCGTGTCGATCGCCAGTCTCGTCGCGTGCAGCGGGCTGCCGTCGATCGCGGGCGTCATCATGGGGCATATCGCGCATTCCAAGGCCAAACGCGGGGAAGCCGGCGGCCAGGGGATGGCGCTCGCGGCGATCATCATCGGCTACATCGGCGTCGCCGTCGTCGTGTTGCTCTTGGCGGCCTTCATCTTCGTGGGCATCCTGACCGACTGGGACTTCGACTAGTCCATCCATGCCCCCGCCACCACCCTCAACGGAAAGCTGCGCTTCGACTAGATCCGAAGCGTTTCGCCAAAGCCCCGTCGGATACCCTCGACAGCGGTAGCGTGTCCGAGCGGCCGAAGGAACATGTCTTGAAAACATGCGAGGGCTCTGTCCTCCGTGGGTTCGAATCCCACCGCTACCGCCAGTCTTGAAATCGGCGGCGCCCCGGGGGCGCCGCCGTTTCCACTACCCTTCCGGCATGCCCAAGTACCTGCTGCTCAAGCACTACCGCGGCGCTCCGGCGGCGGTCAACGACGTGCCGATGGATCACTGGGCCCCGGACGAGATCACGGCGCACATGAACTACATGAAGGACTTCGCCGCCCGGCTCGTGGAGACCGGCGAGTTCGTCCAGGAGCAGGCTCTCGCCCCCGAAGGCACCTTCGTCCGGTACGACGGCGAGGGCAAACCCCCGGTCACCGACGGCCCCTTCGCCGAGACCAAGGACCTCATCGCCGGCTTCATGGTGATCGACGTCGACAGTTACGAGCGGGCGCTCGAACTGGCGGCCGAGCTGTCGGCCGCGCCGGGAGCGGGCGGGAAGCCGATCCACGAGTGGCTCGAACTGCGCCCGGTCCTGAGCGAGCAGCTCGTCATCACGGAGTGAGCGCCGAGCTGGACGAGGTCCTCCTCCGGAGCCTCACGCCGAACGTCCTCGGAATCCTCTGCCGCCGCGGCGCCGACTTCGCGGCCGCCGAGGACGCCGTGCAGGAAGCGCTGATCGAAGCCGTCCGCGTCTGGCCCGGCGACCGGCCGAAGGATCCGAAAGGCTGGCTCGTCACCGTCGCCTGGCGCAAGTTCCTCGACATGGCCCGGTCGGACGCCGCCCGTCGCCGTCGCGAAGACCTCGTCGACGAGGAGCCCGCCCCCGGCCCCGCTCCCGCGGTGGACGACACGCTGCAGCTCTATTTCCTGTGCGCCCACCCGTCGCTGACGCCGTCTTCGGCGGTCGCGATCACCCTTCGCGCCGTCGGCGGGCTCACCACCCGCCAGATCGCCGAGGCGTACCTGGTCCCCGAAGCGACCATGGCGCAGCGCATCAGCCGGGCCAAGCGCACCGTCTCCGGCGTGCGTTTCGACCAGGCGGGTGACGTCGCCACCGTGCTCCGCGTGCTCTACCTGGTGTTCAACGAGGGCTACTCCGGCGACGTCGACCTCGCCGCCGAAGCCATCCGGCTCACCCGCCGTCTCTCGGCCTCGATCGACCATCCCGAGGTCGCGGGACTGCTCGCCCTCATGCTGCTCCACCACGCCCGCCGCGCCGCGCGGACGGCGCCCGGCGGCGAGCTGATCCCGCTGGCCGAGCAGGACCGCGGCAAGTGGGACACCGGCCTGATCGCCGAGGGCGTCGAGATCCTTCAGGCGGCATTGGCCCGTGATCGGCTGGGCGAGTTCCAGGCGCAGGCCGCCATCGCGGCGCTCCACGCCGACGCGCCCACGGCCGAAGAGACCGACTGGGTGCAGATCGTCGAGTGGTACGACGAACTCGCGCGGCTGACCGGCAGCCCGGTCGTCCGGCTCAACCGCGCGGTGGCCGTCGGCGAGGCGGACGGACCGCGCGCGGGGCTGGCCGCGCTCACGGAACTGGACGACTCGCTGCCGCGATACGCGGCGGTGGCGGCGTACCTGCACGAACGCGACGGCGATCTGGCGACGGCGGCGCGGCTGTACGGCGAGGCCGCCGGCAAGGCGGTCAACCTGGCCGAGCGCGCGCATCTGACCCGTCAGGCCGCGCGGCTCAACGCCCTCAAGAAGTGATCGGCGGCAGGCGCGGAAGGCCGTCGATCTCCGACAGGTGATCCAGCACCCGGCCGAAAGCCTGCCCCAGCACGCGCTGCTCCTCGGGGCTCAGCAGGTCGATCAGATGCTCCCGGACCCCCTCGACATGCGTCGGCGCGGCACCTTCCAGCAGTTTCGCGCCGCGTTCCGTCATCTCCGCGACGACACCGCGTTTGTCCGCCGGGTCGCGCGTGCGGCGGATGAGCCCGTCGGCCTCCAGCCGGACCATCTGGTGCGAAAGCCTGCTCTTGGTCGAGCCGAGCATGCTCGCCAGCTCCGTCATCCGCATCCGCCGGTCGGGCTGGAGCGAAAGGCAGACCAGGACCTCGTAGTCGGCGAGGGTGACGTCGTGGCGCTCGGAGAGTTCGCGATGCAGGCGCTGCCGCAGCCGCATGGTGGCGACGATGTACGAGCGCCAGGCGACCATCTCGGACTCGGACAGCCAGCGCACTTCCTTCTGCTCCACCGCCATCCACGCAGAGTAGAGCGTTGATCGCACAAGGCGCATACCCACCGGTCACTTTTCGGCCCGTGAAAAACCCGGCGGGACATTCGCCCGAAGGAGGGTCACGAAAAGGTTGAGACTCGGCGCGAAAAGGCGCATTCTGCTTGTCAGCGGATGGTCGGGCAAGTAACGGGCGATCTCCTCGAACGGTCGCCGACCTGCTCCCCAGCCGGGAAGGGTCAGGTGGTGGTATGGCGGGTGATTCTCGCGGTTGACCGCCTGCTGTGTCCCCGCGACCGGAACGGAAAGGACCGGGTCGGTCGCGACTGCGAACAGCGATGAGCGCGGGCATCTCAAGATGCGCTCGACAATTCTCGCGCATTCGGCGTCACTCCGGCCTGTTTCGGGTTCGCGGCCTCTTCGACCGCCTCGGCAGTGCCCGGCGCCGGCCCGGTGATCGCGGCCAACCGGCGATCGGAACAAGACAACCTCGGTAGTTCTGGGTGCGGCGCCTCCGGGTGGCCGCACCCAGGCATATCCGGGGTCTTCCGGCTACGCTTTCCCCGTGCGATTCGACGAAGGCGCGGGCCTGGACACCTCCGAGGTCGAGGACCTGCGTGGCGGTGGTGGCGGTATCGGCGGCCGGGTGGCACTCGGCGGCGGCGGGCTCGGCGTGGTCGGCCTCGTCATCTACTTCCTCCTCTCCCAGTTCGGCGGCGTGAGCCTGAACCCGTCGTCCGGCGGGATCGGCAGCCTCGGCGGCGTGGGCTCCGGGCAGCAGATGGACAACACGTCGCTGTCGCAGGAGTGCAAGACCGGCGCGGACGCGAACCGGAACCACGACTGCGCGATCGTCGGCTTCATCAACTCGATCCAGGACTACTGGGGGCAGGAGTTCCAGCGGTCCGGGTCGACCTACCGCAAGGCCGTCACCAACTTCTTCAACGGCGGCGTGAACACCGCCTGCGGCAGCGCGACTTCGGACGTCGGGCCGTTCTACTGCCCCGGCGATTCCGAGGTCTACATCGATCTCAACTTCTTCAACGAACTCCGCAGCCGGTTCGGCGCACAGGGCGGTCCGTTCGCGGAGGCGTACGTGCTGGCCCATGAATACGGGCACCACGTGCAGAACCTCACCGGGGTGTCCAAGAAGGGCACCGGCAGCGGGCCGACGTCCGGTTCGGTGCGGCTCGAACTGCAGGCCGACTGCTACGCCGGCGTCTGGGCGAACCACGCCACGACCACCCCGACCGAATCCGGGCGGCCGCTGATCACCGACGTCACCCAGGCGGACATCGACTCCGCGCTGGACACGGCTTCGCGGATCGGCGACGACTACATCCAGTCGAAGCTCGGCGGCGGCCGGGTCGACGAGTCGAAGTTCAGCCACGGCACGTCGGCGCAGCGGAAGAAGTGGTTCACCACCGGCTTCGAGACCGGCGAGCCCGCGCGGTGCGACACCTTCGCGGCCAGGAGCCTGGGCTGAGGCTTCACCGGCGCACCTGATAGCGCAGGTGAAGCACCCGGTCGCCCTGGAGCACCACGTCGGGATCCTCCAGCAGGTGCTGTGCCTCGACCGACCCGAAGTAGCGTTTGCCGGACCCGAGCACCACGGGTGCGACGTCCATGCGCACCTCGTCGACCAGGCCAGCGGCGAGCGCCTGGCCACCGACGTCACCGGCGGCGACCTCGACCACGCGGTCACCCGCGAGCTCCCGCGCCTTGGCCACGGCCGCCTCGACGCCGTCGACGAAGTGGAACGGCGCCTCGGGGTCCCACCCTTCGGGCGCGGG
Organism: Amycolatopsis roodepoortensis; assembly: GCF_024628825.1. Classification (NCBI taxonomy): domain Bacteria; kingdom Bacillati; phylum Actinomycetota; class Actinomycetes; order Pseudonocardiales; family Pseudonocardiaceae; genus Amycolatopsis; species Amycolatopsis roodepoortensis. The sequence goes on along the minus strand of NZ_CP102415.1, from coordinate 5,677,524 downwards.
CCGGTGCGTCACGACGACCACGTGGTCGATGCCGCTCGGCGGCTTCCCATCCCAGCCGTCCGTCAGGTCGAAGACGTGTCGGCCGGCGATCGTCACCCCGATCTGGTCCCAGTACGCCCGGGTGTAGTCGTAGGACGCCTGTGACACCTTGAGCGCCCCGCTGTCGTCCAGGGGGACGTCACCGCCGGTCAGCCAGTCGAACAGCGGTCCGGGCTGGTCGCTCTCGTCCGCGATGAAGCCGTCCACCGACACCGAGGCGTACATGACCACCTTGCCCACAGGCCCTCCTCTGTTTGGGGTGCCCCGAAACTAGCGGGCCGGGCGCCGTCGCTCTTGTAAGAAATCAATCGGCGGGCAGCGGCCAGCCGTCCAGCGCGTGGCCGGGATGTTCGCGCAGGAACCGCCGCCGGACTTCGAGGTACCGGGTCGGCGTGAGCCCGGTGAACTCCCGGAACTCGTGGCCGAAGTGGGCCTGGTCGAAATAGCCGGCCCCGCCGGCGAGGGCACCCCAGTCGACCGGTCCGGCGGGGTCGATCGCGAACACGGTGGCGGTGAGGCGGTACGTGCGGGCCAGCCGCTTCGGCGTGACGCCGACGAGCTGCTTGAACCGTTGTGCCAGATGTGTGCTGCTGACCCCGGCCGCGACGCTCAGGCCGCCGATCGCCACCGCGCCGCCGGTCGCCGCGAGAACGCCGCTCGTATGGCGGACCAGCCCCAGGCCGGCGGTCTCGCGCAGCCGACGCATCAGCTCCTCTTCGAGCAGCGTCAGCATCTCTTGCGGTCCGTCCGCCGTGGCCAGCCGGTCTCGCAGCTCGGCGACGGCCTGCCTGCCCCAAACCTGCTCCAGGGTCACCGGCCGGTCGCACAGCTCGGCCGCGGGCATCGGCAGGAACTGCGCCGGGCCCCACGGTTTGAAGTGCACGCCCACCGACCGGGTCCCGGGCGGATAGCCGAACTCCAGCGCGCGGGTGGGCGTGGTGACCACGCAGCCGTCGGCGTACTCGGCCGCCTCGATTTCGGCGCCGGCGCGGATACGGAACGGCGGCCCGAGGTTGACGATGAGGAACGCCCCGGGCATCGGCGGCAGCGTCAGCCGGACGTACGGCGGCGCGCCCGCCAGGTGATAGAGGTCGTCGATCAGCCCGTCCAGCGGCGGTCGCGGCACTCTGGACACGTACTCCACGCCCCCAGCATCGCCGAAGCCCCCTTCCTCACGCCAGACGCGAGGAAGGGGGCTTCGGATACTTCGGATCAGGAAGCGACGTGGTGGTCGTCAGCGTGGACCGAAGCCGTCAGGCTCCGCTGCTGCGACCGCTCGGCCGCGCGAAGTTCCTGCGCCTTCATGGCCTTGGCACCCGAGACACCGTTGATGTTCTCGGTGCTGGTCGCGTACACGCCCAGCGCCCAGGCGACGGCGTCGGAGTTGCGGTCGAGCGCGACGCGGTCGACGTTGCCGAGGTTGTCGCAGGCCTGGTGGTAGCACTTGTCGTAGGGAACGTCGGCGCTACCGCCCCACTTCGCGGCCTGTGCGGCGGTCTTCACCCCTTCGGCGCCGGTGAACAGGCCACCGGCCGGGATGCCGGCGCGGATGAAGCCCTGGTAGTCCGAACGGCCGGTGAAGTCCGTGCCCTCGACCGGGACGCCCTTGCCGAGCTGCAGGTAGTCGACCAAGGTCTTTTCGAGCTGACCCGAGCCGTACGGGCCCGCACCCTCGCCGACACCGTCGGAGTTGTCACCGTCGTAGGCGAAGTACGCCGCGTTCGGCGAGCCGATCATGTCGTAGTTGTAGTAGAGCGCGATGTCGAGCTGCTGCTCGAAGCTCAGCGAGTTGACGTAGTGGGTCGAGCCGACGAGCCCGAACTCCTCGGCGCTCCACCAGCCGAAGCGGACGGCGTTGTTGGCCTTGGGCTTGCTGCCCAGCTGCAGCGCGGTCTCCAGCAGCGCGGCGGAACCGGTGCCGTTGTCGTTGATGCCGGGGCCCTCGGTGACGCTGTCGAGGTGGGCGCCGAGCATCACGACATTGTCCTTGCGGCCGGTCTTGGTCTCGGCGAGGACGTTGTAGCTGGTCCGCGCCTCCTGGAAGGCGCGGAGGTCGAGGGTGACCGAGGCGCCTGCCTTGCCGGCGAGGGCCTGGCCGTCGGCCTGAGTGATGCCGCCGGTCGGGATCTTGGCCGCGGACGGGTCGCCCAGGGTGCCGTTGACCGGGCCGGGGACGTTGTTGTAGACGATCGCGCCGATGGCACCGGCCTCGGCGGCCGTCGCCTGCTTCTGCGCGAAGGAGCAGCCGCCGCGCTGGATCAGCGCGATCTTCCCGGCGACCCCGCCGGCGTAGTCGGCCGCTTCGCAGCCGCTGGTGGCGTCGACCGGGACCACCGCGAGCGGCGCGGTGATTCCACCGGCGGGCGTCGACGGGCTGTAGGACATGATGATGATCGGGACGTCGGCGCCCGCGACCGTCAGGCTCTCCGCGAGGGTCTCCGCGTAGGTGAAGGGGAATTCCTGCCGCGTGACCGCGAAGCCCGCCTGCTCCAGCTTCGTGGCGATGTACTCCGCGGATCGCTTGTGGCCCTCGGTGCTGGCGGCGCGGCGGCCACCGGTCGCGTCCGAGATCCGCTGGAACGCGATCAGGTGCCGGTTGACGTTGTTCACGTTCACCTTGTTGACGAGCTGCTTCGCCAGCGCGGGACCGTCGATCCCGGTGGTGGCCGTCGCAGCCGGTGCCATTCCGACCGTGAGCGCGGCGGTGGCCGCTACCACGATCGAGGGAACAATGCTTCTTCGCGAATATGACATGGGCGACACCCTTGTGTGGTTCACGCCACAGGTCAACCGACGTTCGGCGGACTTTATGACACCGGGATAGGGTCGTTCGTATGTACGCGATCACCATCCGTGAGCCCGGCGATCCCGATGTTCTCGAATGGACGGAGGTCCCTGATCCCGTCGCCGGTGAAGGCGAAGTAGTCATCGAAGTCGCCGCGAGTGCCGTCAACCGTGCTGACCTGCTGCAACGCCAGGGGAATTACCCGCCTCCGCCGGGTGCGAGCGAAATCATCGGACTCGAATGTTCGGGCACGATCGCCGAAATCGGCGAAGGCGTCGAAGGGTGGCGAATCGGCGACGAGGTTTGTGCTTTGCTCGCCGGTGGCGGCTATGGGGAAAAGGTCGCTGTCCCGGCAGGACAACTGCTTCCGCTTCCCGCCGAAGTCGAATTGCTCGCGGCCGCCGGACTGCCCGAAGTCGCGTGCACCGTCTGGGCGAACGTGGTGATGCACGCCGGCCTGTCCGAGGGTGAGGTCCTGCTCGTCCACGGCGGTGCGGGCGGCATCGGCACGCACGCGATCCAGGTCGCGAAGGCGCTCGGCGCGACGGTCGCGGTGACGGCGGGTTCGGAAGAGCGGCTGGAGAGCTGCCGCCAGCTCGGCGCCGACATCGCGATCAACTACAAGGAGCAGGACTTCGTCGAGGTCCTGCGCGCCGAGACCGGCGGCGCGGACGTCATCCTCGACAACATGGGCGCCAAGTACCTCGACCGCAACATCGACGCGCTGAAAGCCGACGGCAGGCTGGTGATCATCGGCATGCAGGGCGGGGTCAAGGGTGAGCTGAACATCGGCAAGCTGCTGGGCAAACGCGTGAGCGTGTACGCCGCCGGGCTGCGGTCGCGGCCGCTGGAGCAGAAGGCGGCGATCGTCGCCGACGTCCGCGAGCGGCTGTGGCCGTTGGTGGAGCAGGGTTCGGTGAAGCCGATCGTCGGCCAGGTCGTCCCGATGGCCGAAGCCGCTTCGGCGCACCGCGCGCTCGAAGAAGGCACGGTTTTCGGCAAGGTCCTGCTGGCGGCGAAGAGTTAACGGATCTCTTCGAGTACCCGGACGAGCTGATTGACCTCGAAGACGTTCGAGTAGTGCGCGAGTCCGATGCGGACGGCGCCGCCGACTTCGGCGGCGCCGAGCGACCCGAAGACACCGCTCGTTCCGTCGTCGGCGAAGGCGCAGAGCCCTTGGGACGCCAGGTATTCGGCGACCTCGGGCGCCTTCTTGCCCGCGACGGCGAACGCGAGCGCGGGGATCCGGCGCATGGCGTCGCCGATGACCATGACGTGCCGCAGCGAACGCAGCTCCGTGGACAGCTGCGCCAGAAGCCCCGCGTGGTACGACTTCGCCGAACCCAGCGACGTCACCAGCTTCTCGCGCCGCGAACCCATCGCGGCGTCGTCCAGCCCGGCCAGATAGTCGATCGACGCGACCAGACCGGCCAGCAACGGGTACGCGTGCGGCCCCAGCTCCATCCGGGCCGGCCCGCGCGCGGCCGGATCGAGCGACACCGACGGCAGGCGTTCGAGCAGCTCGGGATCGCGGAAGACCAGCGCGCCCACCGACGGGCCACCCCAGGCCTGCGCCGAAACCACCATCACGTCGGCACCGAGCGCGTTGAGGTCCAGCGGGACGAACGGCGCCGCGTACGTCGCGTCGACGACCACCAGCGCGCCGACCCGTTTGGCGAACTCGATCACCGTCGGGACGTCGGGCCGGGTGCCGACCGAACCGGACGCCATCGTCACCGCGACGGCCTTGGTGCGCGCGGAGACGAGGTTCTCGTACTGCCAGGCGGGCAGCTCGCAGGTCTCGATGTCGATCTCGCCCCAGCGCACGACCGCGCCGACGCGTTTCGCCGCGCGGCGCCACGGCGCGAGGTTGGCCTCCTCGTCGAGCCGGGAGACGACGACCTCGTCGCCGATCGTCCATCGGTCGGCCATCGCGTCGACGAGACGGCGGATGAGATCGGGCGCGTTGGGGCCGAGCACGACCCCGGCCGGGTCGGCGCCGACCAGGTCGGCGACCGCCCGGCGAGCGGCCGTGACGATGCTTTCCGCACGCTGGGAGGCCGGAAACGCTCCACCCGGTCCGGACACCGGAGCGCGCATGGCCGTGGATACGGCCGAAGCGACCTGTTCAGGTACGAGCATTCCGGCGGCGCCGTCGAAGTGAATCCAGCCGTCACCCAGCGCGGGAAACAGCCCACGGATACGAGCGACGTCGAACGCCATGGGGACACCGTACGGACGTGCGGTTTGGCGCTTTACCCGGGGTTGGCTGCCCGAACACGGGGTGCGACGATTCCCGCTACGCTCGGAGACGGCGGCGAAAACCACACTGCGCTCGGCGCCCGACGTAGGCCAGGATGGAGCACATGACCGACCCAGTTTCCCGCGAATCGACCACCCCCGGTGACGGCGGCGGAGACTCCCCACACCATGTGGTGGTCGTCGGTCCCGACGGCGTCCCGGTCGGTACCGCACGCGTCGCCTCCCCCGGATCCGACTCCGGCGAGGAGGGGCAGGAGGAGTCCCTCGGCGACCTCGTCGAGGAACCCGCCAAGGTGATGCGCATCGGCACGATGATCAAACAGCTGCTGGAGGAGGTCCGCGCCGCGCCGCTGGACGACGCCAGCCGCACCCGCGTGCGCGAGATCCACCAGACCTCCATCCGCGAGCTGGAGCAGGCGCTCGCGCCCGAGCTGCAGGACGAGCTGGAGCGCCTGGTGCGGCCGTTCACCGAGAACTCGACGCCGTCCGATGCCGAACTGCGGATCGCGCAGGCTCAGCTGGTCGGCTGGCTGGAAGGGCTGTTCAGCGGCATCCAGACCGCGCTGTTCGCGCAGCAGATGGCCGCGCGGGTGCAGCTGGAGCAGATGCGGCGCGGGCTCCCGGCCGGTCCGTCCGCGGGCGGCGCCGCTTTGGGCGGGCACGGGGCCGGCGGAGAATCGCACGGCCCCGGCCAGTACCTCTGACAAGGGGTCAGCGGAACCGGCGAAAGAACGTCCGCAGGTCGTCGATGAGCAGGTCCGGCACCTCCAGGCCGGGGAAGTGACCCCCGCGGTCCGGAGTGGACCAGTGCACGATGTCGTCGGTGCGCTCGGCGAGGTGCCGGATCGGCAGGCCGGTGTCCTTCGGGAACACGGCCACGCCGGTGGGCACCGTGGACTTCGCAGGCCCCTCACCCCAAGCCGGGCCCAGCGCGGCGTAGATCCGCGAAGACGAGTTCGCCGTGCCCGTGAGCCAGTAGAGCATCACGCTGGTGAGCAGGTCGTCGCGATCGATCGCGTCTTCCGGGACGTCTCGCGAGTCCGAATAGGACTTGAACTTCTCCACCAGCCAGCCCAGTTGTCCGGCCGGCGAGTCGGTGAGCCCGTAGGCAAGCGTTTGCGGTTTGGTCGCCTGGATCATCGCGTAGCCGAGCTCGCCGGTCTGGAACTCCCGCCCACGAGCCAGCGCCGCCTCCCCGCGCGCGAGTTCCTCGCCGGTGAGCCCTTCGAGATCGGCCTCGGATTCCGGCACCGCGTGCGGCAACATCGTCAGATGCGCGCCGATCACCCGCTCCGGGGACCGGACGCCCACGTCGCGCGAAACGATCGCGCCCCAGTCGCCGCCGTGCAGCCCGAACCGCTCGTACCCGAGCCGCGACATCAGTACCGTCCAGGCGTCGGCGATCCGGCCCGTGCCCCAGTCCGCGTCGGTCGTCGGCCCCGAGAAGCCGAACCCCGGCAGCGACGGCACGACGACGTGGAACGCGTCCGCGGGGTCTCCGCCGTACGCGCGCGGGTCGGAGAGCGGGCCGATGACGTCGAGGAATTCCACAATGGACCCCGGCCACCCGTGCGTGAGCACCAGCGGGATCGCGTCCGGCTCCGGCGACCGCGCGTGCAGGAAGTGGACGTTCGCGCCGTCGATGTTCGTCAGGAAACCCGGGAACCCGTTGAGCCTCTCCTCATGGGCGCGCCAGTCGTAGCGGAGCCGCCAGTACTCGGCCAGCTCCTGGAGGTATCCGAGCGGCGTCCCGAGCCCCCAGCCGACGCCGTCGATCTCGTCCGGCCAGCGGGTGTTCGCCAGGCGGGCGGCGAGGTCGTCGAGGTCGCGTTGGGGGACGTCGATCGTGAACGGCTTGATCTCTTCGGTCATGGGGCCGACGGTAGGGAGGATCGAGGACAGGTGCGGTCCTCGATTCCGACCCGAGTCGTCAACTGCGGATGAGCCGAGCCCACCGCCTCCGCCGCGGGGGCACGTGAGCTTCCACAGGGGCCTCCGGCTCCGGTTCGGGCCGGAGCACTGGCGCGTAGATGGTCTTCGCCAGGTCGTGCTTCGCCTTCCTGAAACCGGCCAAGGTCTCGGGTGGATAGCCACCCGCCTCCGGCCGATCCGGAACCTCGCTCAAGTCCTCGAGAACGGTCCAGTTCGAACCGAGCGCCGCCAAGGAGCGGTGCTTCGTCGCGTAATAGTCGGCGTGGATCGAGACCGCGACGCCCGAAGCGCCTCCCGCCGCGGCCAGCATGTGCAGGTGGAACCTGGTGGAGATCCAGGTCTGCTGGGGCGAAACCGGGAGCCCGTGCGTCCAGATATGCGAAAACGGGTAGAACCGGGCACCGGGCAGTTCCCGCTCGAGGAGCGCGAACACCTCCCTGTCGACGCGCGGAACCCCCTCGACCACGCCGATCTTTTCGGGCGGGACCTTCCAGGACCGCAGCATCGACAGCACCGCGCCCGCCAGCTTTCCGACCCCTACCTCCACCAGGTCGGACTGGAGGCAGAGCATGATCTCGGGGAGATCCTCGGACTCCTCGTAGAGATGCGGGCCGATGCCGATGAACGCGTCGTCGAGCCCCACCGGCACGTCCAGCAACTCGGCCGAAGCCTCATCGCGGACTTCCACGATCTCGAACCGGTCGGCCAGCGCGCGCAACAACGGCGCGACGCCGTCACAAGCGGGCACCAGCCCCTGCCCCGTCATGGCAGCCCGGCCACCCGAGCGCTCGGCGGCCGCGGCCGCGCCGGCCAAAAGGCCGATCTGCTTGGGCCACAGCTTGTTGATGTAGCCGCCACCGACGACGTGGATCACGTCGGCCGTCGCGAGCAGTTCGATCCCGTGATGCAGCCTGGGCATCATCCCGGGGTTGTGGATGACTTCCCGGACCCATCCCGCGGCCTGCCACGGGTCCTCGGAGGCGGCCTCCCAGCAGAGGCGCCACAAGGTGTCCGTGAACTTCGCTCGCGGGTGCAGGTCATCGAGAAGTACGGCGGCGGGACCAGGTGAATGGGTGTCCACCCACACATCCGCGTCCGGTGCCACTTCGGCCAGATGCCGGAGCCAACTCGCGGCAATGAGTTCGTCACCGTAGTTCGGGTGACCGACCGGCGCGACCAGGTAATACAGGGCGCGCCGGGCAGGCTTCGGTTCCGAAGCCGTACTGTCGGGGACCGGCATTCGTGCATCGTAACGCCGCACACACGGTTACCGGACCGGGAGCGCGAAAGCTGCTCGGGCGGGGCGGCCCAAGCATCACCGGCCCCATCGGTACCCTCGTTCCCGTGCATGCCACCAGCACGGTTCACGCCGCCGACGGTGCTGCGCCGACCTCGGTTCCGCCGATTTCGGACAGCAAGACCTTTTCGCGCGCGTTCGCCGACATCAAGACCGGTTTCGCCGCCAAAGAGCTGTGGGGACACCTCGGCTGGCAGGACATCAAGCAGCGCTATCGCCGCTCGGTGATCGGCCCGTTCTGGATCACGATCAGCCAGGGCGTCATCGCGCTGGGCCTGGGGCTGCTGTACTCACAGTTGTTCGGCCTGCCGATCGATACCTTCCTGCCCTACCTCAGCACGGGCTTCATCATCTGGGGCTTCATCAGCGGCTGCCTGTCCGAAGGCATGGAGACCTTCATCTCCAACGAGGGGCTGATCAAACAGCTCCCGGCGCCGCTCTCGGTCTACGTGCTGCGCACGGTCTGGCGCCAGACCCTGATGCTGATGCACAACCTGATCGTCTACGTGATCGTCATCGCGATCTTCTTCACCGCGCTCAACCACGAGTATTCGCTGAACACCGGCAACTGCAATCCGGGCTTCTCCGGCATCTGCCACCCCGGCATCGGCTGGTACTCGCTCACCGCGATCCCCGGCTTCTTCATGCTCGCGTTGAACGCCGGCTGGGTCACCCTGCTGCTGGGCATCATCTCGACCCGCTACCGCGACATCCCGCAGGTGATCAACTCGCTCATCCAGCTGCTCTTCTACATGACGCCGATCGTGTGGCCGATCGACCAGCTGCTGGCGGGCGGCGCGCGGGCCTCCGCCTCTTGGGCACTGCCGTTCGTCCACGGCAACCCGTTGTTCCACTTCATCCAGATCGTGCGCGCACCACTGATCGGGCAGGAAGTCAGCATCAACAGCTGGTACGTGGTGGCAGGCATCACCGTCGTCGGCTGGGTCCTCGCGCTGGTCGCGATGCGCAATTACCGTTCCCGCGTCTCTTATTGGGTGTGACAGATGGTCAGCATTGATGTGCACAACGCCTACGTCGACTTCCCCATCTTCGACGCGAAGACCCGCTCCATGAAGAAGAAGGTGCTGGGCAAGGTCGGCGGCAAGATCGGCACCGAGACCAAGGTGCCGATCATCGAAGCCCTGCACGACGTGACGCTCCAGCTGCGGGAAGGCGACCGGGTCGGCCTCGTCGGCCACAACGGCGCCGGGAAGTCGACGCTGCTGCGGCTGCTGTCCGGCATCTACGAGCCCACCCGCGGTTCGGCGAAGATCTCCGGCAAGATCGCGCCGGTCTTCGACCTCGGCATCGGCATGGACCCGGAGATCTCCGGGCTGGAGAACATCATCATCCGCGGCCTGTTCCTCGGGATGACCGCGAAGCAGATGGAAGCCCGTGTCGACGACATCGCGGAATTCACCGAGCTCGGCGACTACCTGCAGATGCCGCTGCGGACGTACTCGACCGGTATGCGAGTGCGCCTGGCGCTGGGTGTGGTCACCTCGATCGACCCGGAGATCCTGATCCTCGACGAGGGTATCGGCGCGGTCGACGCGGCGTTCCTCAACAAGGCCAAGGACCGGTTGAAGGCGCTGGTGAAGCGGTCGGGCATCCTCGTGTTCGCCAGCCATTCGGACGAGTTCCTCTTCGAACTCTGCGACTCCGCCATCTGGATGGACGAGGGACACGTCAAGCAGCGCGGTTCCCTGCGCGACGTGCTCACCGGCTACAAGGGGCGCGACCCGTTCGAGAACATGAGCCAGGAAACGCTGGAGCGGTTCGGTGTCGAGCCCGAGCCGGCGGCGACGACGAACGGCGGGCAGGGATGACCAGCGAGACCCGGCAGTTGCCCGAAGGCGCCGTCGTCGGCGTCGTCGTCACGCGCCATCGGCGGGAACTGCTCGCGGACTCGCTCAAGGTGATCGCCGCGCAGACGCGCCCGGTCGACCACCTCGTCGTGGTCGACAACGGGCCGGACAAGTCGGCACGGGACGTCGTCGAGAACTACCCGCTCCCGTTCACGTACCTGCCCTCGCACCGCAATCTCGGTGGTGCGGGCGGGTTCGCGCTCGGCATGCTGCACGCGCTCTCGCTGGGCGCGGACTGGGTCTGGCTGGCCGACGACGACGGCCGCCCGGCCGACGAGAACGTCCTCGCGATCCTGCTGGACGAGGCCGAGAAGCGGGATCTGGCCGAGATCTCGCCGGTGGTCACCAACATCGACGCGCCGGACAAGCTCGCGTTCCCGCTGCGGCGCGGGCTGACCTGGAAGCGCTCGTCGTCGGAACTGGGCACCGACTTCCTGCCCGGCATCGCCTCGCTGATGAACGGCGCGTTGTTCCGCGCGTCCACTTTGGACGTCGTCGGTGTGCCGGACCTGCGGCTGTTCTTCCGCGGCGACGAGGTCGAACTGCACCGGCGCCTGGTGCGTTCCGGACTGCCGTTCGGCACCTCGCTCAAGACCGCGTACCTGCACCCGGACGGCTCGGACGAGTTCAAGCCGATGCTGGGCGGCCGGTTCCACGCGCAGGACCCGGAGAACGAGGTCAAGCGCTACTACACCTACCGCAACCGCGGGTACCTGCTGTCCCAGCCGGGCATGCGCAAGATCGGCGCGCTCGAAGTGGTGCGGTTCGGCCTCTACTTCATCGGCGTGAAACGGGACCCGAAGGCTTTTCTGCAGTGGCTGAAACTCGTGCGCCAGGGACGCCACGAAAAGTTCTACCGCTACTGAGCTACACGCGAAAAGGCGTTGGTGGCCGCCAACGCTTAGGAGACATACGGAGGCAGGTTGCCTGCCCACCGGACATCCGGTGGGCAGGCAACCTGCCTCCGGCTTCAGTCGTGAACACAGAGCACCAGCACAGCAGTTGGCACAAGACCCGGACTTAAGGGGTTAGATCGTGAACGCACCCGCACTCGCTTCGGAAGCTCCCGAGGTGAGCCCCAGATCCAGACCTAGACCTGGGTTCGACTGGAATTTCGTCACCATCGGGCTGGTCGTAGGCCTCTTCGCGGTGATCGCGTGGAACCGAAGATGGGTGTGCGACGACGGCCTCATCGTCCTGCGGACGGTGCAGAACCTTCTTGACGGCAACGGTCCGGTGTTCAACGCAGGTGAACGCGTCGAGGCGAACACCAGCACGCTGTGGACGTACATCCTCGCACTTGCCGGCCTCTTCGGCGTACGGCTCGAATGGGCGTCCGTCATCCTCGGTCTGCTCTTCGCGGTCGCCGGGATGGCGCTCGGCCTCGACGGTGCCCGGCGCATGCATCCCTCGAAACTGATCCTCCCGGCCGGAGCACTTGTGCTTCTCGGCCTCTCCCCGTTCTGGGACTTCGCGACATCCGGTCTCGAAACCGGTCTCGTCACCTGCTGGCTCGCCGGCGTGTGGTGGCTCTTGGTCCGCCACGCCACCCGTCCTGACACACGTCCCTGGGCGACGGTCTTCATCCTCGGCCTCGGCCCGCTGGTCCGCCCCGAATTCGCGCTGGTGACGGCGCTCGGGGGCGTCGCCTTGCTCCTCGTCGCCAAGCCGGGCTGGAAACGCGCCCTGCTCTGGATTCTCGTCGCCGGCGTCCTGCCGGTCGGCTACCAGATCTTCCGGATGGGCTACTACGGCCTGATCACGCCGAACACAGCGCTGGCGAAGGAAGCCTCCAAGGCCCGTTGGGACCGGGGCTTCTTCTACATCGCCGACCTGCTCGACCCGTACCTGCTGGTGATCCCGCTGCTCACGCTGGTGGTCATCGCGGCGTTGGTGTTGCGGAAGCTGACACGTGCGACCACCATCGTGGTCCTGATGCCCGTCGTCGCCGCGCTGGGCCTGCTCTTCTACGTCACGCGCGTCGGCGGTGACTACATGCACGGCCGCATGCTGCTTCCGTCGCTCTTGCTGCTTCTTCTCCCTGTGCTCGCCGTACCGCTCAGCAAGTGGACCGCGGTGCCGCTGCTGGTGCTCGGCGTCTGGGCCGTGGTGAGCGCTGGCTGGTTGCGAGCGCCTTCGGCGATCACGCACACGATCGGCGCCAACGCCATCACCGATTCCCGCGTCTTCTGGGTCGACACCACGGCCAAGTTCCATCCGATCCTGGCCGAGGACGCCGCTCAGGTCCCCGGCTACCTGCCGGAGCTGGCCAAAGCCATGGAGGGCAAGCAGGGACCTGTCGTAGCGGTGTCCGTCGGCGGCAAGTGGCTCGTCGTACCGGCGCAAGAGCGGACCGTGGTCTCCTCGCCCGGCGCGCTCGGCTTCCCCGGCATGCTCCTGTCCTACGACTACAAAGTGGTCGACGACCTCGGCTTGGCCAGCCCGCTGGCATCGCACTCGATCTCGGTTCCAGGATGGCCGATGGGACACGACAAGCTGCTCTCGGTCGCCTGGACTATCGCGGACGCCGGCCGGGGCACTCCGGAGGAGCTGTCCGCGGCGACTGGAGGAGTGGTGAAGGCGGAGGAGATCGCGTCCGCGAGGCGTTCCCTCGCGCGTCCCGAGATCCAGGAGATGCTGGCTTCTGTGCGGGCACCCCTGACCGGAGACCGGTTCTGGAACAACCTGGTGCACTCGGTCGGCCGGTCCAGTCTGCGTTACGACCGCAACCCGTACATCGCACAGCACGGGCGCTGACCCGCCACATCGCCGCCGTCTACCGTCAATCATCTTGCGCGCAATGAAACCGCATCTGGGCGGAGGCCGCGACATAACTGCCAGGTAAGCAACCGAACGAGTGATGTCCACGCAGCCAAGGCCGCAATGGAGGTGCGCCCTTGGCCTGACTCAACGACGCTCGCATTGAGCATGCTGCCCTGAAGGCAAGAACCTGCGCGACCGTGATTTCGGCCGCGCAGGTTCTCGACCAGGTCAGGAGTGTGCTTTACCGCCGGTGTATACCGGCGGTGCCGGCTTGGCCGCGGCGCTACGCTGCGTCGGCTCCGCGCCGTAGATCCCACGGTAGGTGTAGATCTCGCCCTGCGGGCCCCGCCAGCTCACCGCCCAGCTGTCGTCTGGCAGCATCACCGCAGTCGGATCGGTACCGGCTTCATGCAGGTCACGCACCTCCCAATCGCGGAAGACACCACCGGCATTGGTCTGCCCAGTGCTGTAGATCAGGCTGTCGCTGCTGAGGACTGTGATCTCCACGGTCCCCCGGCTGGTGACGACCGCGGCCGGGGAACCCTTGGCCGTGATGCCGTCGATCGGCTGCCAGGTGCCAGGGAAGCCCGCGGAGGTCTCACGCTGGGTGTAGATCTTCCCGTCCGCGCGCCGCACGACGACCTGAAGCTTTCCGTCGCTGTGCGCCACAGTCGCGGGAACGCCTGTGACGTCCGTGCCACCCAGGTTGCGCCACGCACCGAGCGTGTCGCCGACGAAGCGCGCGACCCGGACCGAGCCGTCGCCGTGCCTCCCGACGACCTCGAACCCATCACCGTTGCGCACCACGCTCAGGTCAGCGGTGAGTCCGGCGCCGCCCAACGAACGCCAGGCACCATAGCCACCTTGGACCGGCGCACCCCAAAGCACCAACTGTTTGCGATACCAGAGATTGCCGTCGACGTCGGTGGCGAATGCGGTCATCAGATTGTCCGAGCCCTTGACCAGGCTGGGGCTGGACAGCATTCGACCCGAGTGAGCCTTCACCCCGGCCTGCCAGGTGCTGTTCTTCGCCGTTTGCAACTTGCCGCGCACATCGGCGTCGTCGTAGCTGTGCGCCAGAACCTCAAGTTTGCCATCGGGATGGGTGGCCGCCGTCGGCTGCCCGGTGTACTTGAAGTAGTCGGGGAACGTCTGGTGGTCGATCAGGTTCCATTCCGACGTCCTGCGTTGCTTGGCATGGGTGAGGCCACCAGCGTTGTTGACGTAGAAGTAGTTCATCAGGCCGTCGTCACCCTGCACCGCGGTGTTGCGCGCGGTGAAATTCGCGGGGACCGCAGGCCTCGTGGGCACAGCCTGGCCGACCAGCTTACAGGCGTCGGAATCACCTTCGGCCAACCAGTCAGCGCGCCATCCCGCACCGACCTGGGTTCCGGAACCCGTAGCCCAGGCACCGTTTCCGAGGTAGCGATGCCACCTGAGTGCCTCATTGTTGACCACTGCGTAAAAGACACCACCACCGACGCCCGCGACATCGGTGATATTCTGCCAGCCGTCGCCGAGAACCCGCCCGTACTCAAGCCACCGGTCGCTCTCCGCGTGGTATCGATAGCCGTGCAACTGGCCAGCCGGGGTACGGGCGAACAACTGACCTTCACCCGAGGCGAAAATCATGTTGTACTTATCGCCCCAGCCGACATCGATCACGCGCTCGGTCCACGTCTTAGCGGTCTGATCGTAGCGCCACCAGTGCAGCGCCTTATCCGAAGGAAAGCCGAAGAAGTCACCTTTGGCGTCGATGGTCATGCGATTCCGGGCAGACGCGCTACCCCAGCCCGCCCACCCCGTGGCGATCAAGGTCGGGGTGCCACCGTTCTCCCAGCCTGAGGATGTCCAGCGCCGCTGATAGACCTCTCCTGCCTCGGTGAGGTGGTACACCAGGCCATCGGGACCACCGAGCATGATCCCAGCCCAGTTGAACCCGATACCCCGTTCTGTTCCCCAGTTTCCGGATGGCAGTTCGGGCTCATTGTTGATGTGCATGTTGAGCCCGGTATCCGGACGGCGGGTGTAGATGTTGGCCGCGGTGTCGCACTGGAGGGTCTCGGCGGCGACCGCCGGACCGGCGAGCGGAACCGGAGCGGTCACCGCGACGGTGGTGGCCAGGATGGCGATCCCGGCCGAACGTCTGAATCTTGTCACCACGATATCTCTTTCTGCCATCAGGGTATGAAATCGGTGGAGAAGCTTGGGTTCTCACTCGGAAAATCGAACGGGAAAACGTCGGTACGCAGAACTCCGGTCAGCAAATCGAGCAGAACACCGGTGGAACTCCGCGGCGATACCGTGAAGCCCAACTGACCGGACTCTATGATGAGAGTCGGCCAACCAACCGGATCGCCGACAGGTATCCACATGAGAGAGTCCGCGTTATCAGTCCCTCCCCATTGGATCAGCTCACTGGCATCGACACCATACGAGCGTAGGACTTCGCGGATTCCATCGGCAGTATTTCGTCGAAGAATCTTTCTCATCCCATGGGTGCGTGAATGAATATCAAGGTGCTTATTCTCGACCCCCGCCCCGTATATCCACAGGAATTCATCGAAGCACCCCGTTCCGTAAGCATTCAACAAGTCGAGATGACTGGCCGGAATCGCCGGCCCGACGCCCCGGCCAAGAACCGCCCGATCGACTACCGCAGGAGGAGGGCAAAGTGAGACAAGCCGCTCCAGGTCACTCATGTCCCCTACCTCTCTACATGTTGGTCAGCCGACGCCTGAACGACCAGCCAAAGTCGTCAACGGCCTCGATGACAACATGACTCGGCACGACTCCGCCGCCACCATATTCCGGCGTGACACTCATGATGATCGTATTACCACTGAGTTTGACGTGCTCGGCAATGAGGTCCTCCGCGTCGCTAATCGGGCCGCTGTTCTGGATTTCCGATTGCGTCACAAGGTTCCTCAAATCGCGACCGTCGCCACCGAACTGCTTTCCGATCAGGTGACCGCGCGAGTGACGAGCCGTGTCACCAAGGAACCCAGCAGGGCTGTAACGCTTTCCACGCCCGGCTGCAGAGCCGATGAGTCCCTGAGCCGCATCAGCCAGTACTTGAGGGGAAACCTCGGCGTATGCTGGGCCGGCCCTCCCGTTGTCGAGTTCGCTGTATATCGGCCCACAGTTGTGGACCAGGACATCCGCAGTGGTGGTCTGACCGGTGCCCGCTCCCACGTAGTACGTGTGGATGCCGTCGACCGTCAGGTTGTAGACCTGGCGGACGTCGGAGAACGACCGCGTGCCGGTGACCGTCGCCGGCCGGTTGTCCGCGGTCAGGAACCGGTACCCGGCCTTCAGGTCCTCGGCGCCGAGCCAGCGGCCCAGGCTCTCCACCCAGAACGGGTGTTCGTCGGTCGCGGTGATCTTGCCCTTACCGCCGGCCGAATCGACGGAGATCTCGTACAGCTTCCCGTCGGCTCGGTGCGCCCGGACGTCGGTGACCTCCTTGACCGCGGTCTTGCCGGTGGTCGGATCCGTCGCGATCACCTTGTCGCCGACCTTGACGTCCTGGATCGGCTTACGCGATCCGTCCGCCATCAGCACGGTGGTCGCGCCATCGAAACTGTTCCGGTCACAGCTGACCTGGTTACGGGCGCTGCGGCCCGCGTCCTTGGCTTCTTCGGAGCCGCGTTTCCGATGGCCGCCCATCAGGCTGAGCGCGTCGCCGAGGCCCGGCACCTGGGTGTTCGCGAAATCCGAGACCGCCTGTTCGGCGACGGACTGGATCACGCTCGTGCCCGGCTTGATGATCGTCGCCTTGACGGTCTCCCAGACCTTGTTGACGTCCTGGACGTTCTCCGCCGTGGCCGCGGCGAACCGTGCAGGGACGTTTGGGGACGATGAGACCAGGTCCTTCGCGGCGAGTCTCGGCTTCAGAACCGCCTGCTGAACCGGAAGCGGGTTACGTTTCGCCGCCGAGGCGATCGCCGCCTTGGCCCGTGCGGTCACCGCGAGCTGGGCCCGGCGTAGCGCGGCTGCCGCGGCGGCCGCGGCCGCCCGACGGGCCGCGGCGGCCGCAGCCGACTTCGCCGCCGATCGGCCGGCCCAGGCCGCGGCATGCCCGCCTACCCTGCGCACACCGCCGGCGACATCGTCGGCGTAACGGCGGACTCCGCCCGCGACGTCATCGGCGTACCGACGCACGCCACCCACGACATCGTCGCCGTAGCGACGTCCCGCGGAGGCCACCTGGCCACCGACCCGCCGGCCTGCGGAGGCCAGGTCACCGCCCCACTTGACGGCGTGTTTGATTCCCTTCGCGATCTTGCCGCCAGGTACGAAGTTCGACACGGCCCAGAGGAAGTTGCCGATACTGGGTTCCTTGATGAACTTGGCGACGTCGTTGTAGCCCGAGACCTCCTTGACGCCTTCCCAGATACCTCTGCCGATCGCGCCCCAGTTCGGCCAGTGACCGTCGGGGTCGATCAGGTCGAGCGGCCGGCCTGCACCGTAGGTGTAGCGGTTGAACAGGGTCGACGGGCCCGACGCCGCGGACACTGTGTCGCGCGAAGCGAAAGCGCCCGTGCCGGGCTGATACCAGCGGGCACCCATGTTGACCTGCTGGGTGTCGGGATCCGTCCAGTCACCCTGGTAACCGACCGCTCGCTTGCTTCCCGAAGACGCGGTGACCGTGCCGAAAGGATCGAAGGCGGTCGAGTCTGCCAGGCCCGAGTCCGGTTTGGACGGATCGAATCCACCGACGATGTCCCCGTGCTTGTCCGCCAGGGTGAACCGCTTCTCGGCGCCCTGGCCGATCGAAAGCAGCTCCCCGGACGGACCACGTCCATAGGTCGCCGTGCCATCCGAAACCGGGTCGAGATCGGCACCGGCATACGCGAACTTGGTGCTACCGCGGGACAGCACCCGGTCCATGTCGTCGTAGGTGTACTGAGACTTGCCTACGCTGATCAGCCGATCGAAGGAGTCGAAGGAGAATTTCTCCTCCATACCCGAGCTGGTGCGCGAGGCCATACCACCGCGTGCGGTGTACGAGTACGTGTAGTCCCCGTCGGCCAGCACCCGGTTCCGCTCGTCGAACGTCGCGGTCTTCTCGCCGTTGCGGATCCGGTTACCCGACGCGTCCCAGCCGTACTCGGTGGTCTTGCCGCCGGTGGTCCAGCTGGCGAGCCGGTTCGCGAAGTCGTACGTGTAACCGTTGTCGCCGGCTCCGGCCGTGCCCGCGGTGACCTTCCGGGTCAGGCGGTCGTTCAGGTCGTATTCGTAGGAGACCGAAGACGCCGTGACGCCGGTGGACGCCTTGAGCACGTCCGAAGACTGCCGGCCCAGCACGTCGTAGCCGAACTCGCGAGTCCGGCCCTGCCCGTAATCGACCTTGTCGAGCCTGCCGACGGCGTCGTAACCGAACGCCTGAGCCGCACCGGTGACCCCATCGGACACGGTCGACAACCGTCCCTTGAGGTAGCTGAACCGCGACGTGCCCGAAGCGTCCGATCGGGTGGTCGGCCGCCCGTCCGCGTCGTACTCGAACGCCGACTCGCCGGAAATGCCGGTGGCGGTCAGCATCGCACCACGATCGTTGTAGGTGTAGGCGTTCTTGCCCATCCCGGATTCGGTGCCGGTCAGCCTGCCGACGTCGTCGTAGCTCTTGAGCCGCTCACCGTTCACCCCGGCCCCGGTGCCGGTCTCCTTGACCAGCCGGTTGAGGGCGTCGTATTCCCGGGTCCTGCTCACATTGCCCGGCGACACGATCTTGGTGGCGTTACCGGCCGCGTCGTAGACGGAGGTCCAGGTGCGGTCCGCCTCCGCCGGATGCGCCGTGGTCGCCGGTTCCCGCACCGTTTCCGGCAGCGACAACGCGTTGAACGTGTAGAACGTCGAGTTCCCGCGGCCGTCGGTGTAGCGGGTCCGGTTTCCCTGCGCGTCATAGCCGAACGACGTGGTGATCGAGTTCGTGTCGGACACCGGTTCGACCTGCTTGACCAGCCTGCCGAGCGGGTCGTAGTCGAACTTCGTCATCTTGCCCAGTGCGTCGGTCGCCGAAACCACCTGGCCGGCCGCGTCGTGGGCAAAGGACGTGCGCCGTTGAATACGGTTGCCGCCATCGAGGTTGACCATCGCGGTCTTGCGGCCAGCGGGGTCGTACTGCGCGAAGCTGGTCAGCCCCTTGGCGTCCCGCTGCCACACCTGACGACCGATCCCGTCATAGCCGAGCTGCGTGGTCACCCCCGCCGGGTCCGTGACAGAAGTCCGCTGCCCCAACGCGTCGTAGGCGCTGGTGGTCACGTCGCCAGAGGGCGAAGTGACCTTGGTCAGGTCGCCGGCGTCGTTGTAGTCGAACTTGGTGGTGTGCGCGCCCGCGACAGGTTTGCGTTCCAACGCCGTCTGAGTGATCTTGCGGCCTAGGAAGTCATAGGTCGCCTCCTGCCGCGAGCCGGTCGGGTCGGTGACCGACAGCCGCTCCCCGGTGAGCGTGTAGTCGTACTTCCACACGCCACCGACCTCGCCCGGGGCGTCCGCCTTCGGCTGCTGTTGCTCGACTTGACGGCCGAGCTGGTCGTACCGGAACCGGCTGATCGCACCACGCGGGCCGACCGATTCGATGACGTTGCCCACCGCGTCGTAGACCACGGAGGTGGCGGCGACGACCAGGTCGGCCGAGCCTGGCGCGCGATAGGCGGGAGCTTCGACCCGCACCGGCCGTCCGACGGCGTCGTAGGACCGCTTGGTGACGTTGCCGTTCGCGTCCTTGGTCGCGGTCTCCTCACCGAAGACGTTGAAACCGACCACGGTTTCCGGCCTGCCGACGGCGGATTTCCCGTCGCCGGACTCCAAGGTCGCCGCGGGCAGCTTGGCACCGACCTGCTGCTCGGCCTCGTCGTAGCGGTATTCGGTGGTGAAGGCGGCGGGATCCGCACCCGCGACGTTGCCGCGTGGTTCGGTCTCCGCCACCAGCAGCCCGCGCTGATCGTATTGGCGTTTGGTGATCAACGCCGACTGCCCGTGGCGGACGCTTTCCGAGGTCTGGTTCCCTGCCGCGTCGTACGTGAAGTCGATGACCTCCGCCGGACCGCTTCCGAACGGCCCGGTGTTCGAGTTCTTGCCGACCTTGGCGACCTGGGTGACGTTGCCGTTCGGGTCGTAGGTGTACTCGGTCCGGCGGGCGAGCCCGCCGGGGTCCTCGACGGTCGCCCTGGTCCGGCCGACGGCGTCGATTTCATGGGCGGTCAGCCTGCCGCCGGGGCCGAGGCGGCGGACGAGGTTGCCGGCGGCGTCGTAGGCGTTCTGTTCCAGGAGGACCTTTTCGGTCGTCCCGTCGGCCTTCTTGCCCTTTTCCGCATGGACCCGGAAGACCAGATCGTTGTGCGTGTACTCGTACGTCGTGGCCCTGCCCATCGCGTCGACGTGACGGATGAGCCTGCCCGCGAGGTCGTAGGTATTGGACTCCAGCACGAGCAACTTGGCTTCGGAGTCATCGGGGCTGTCGGAGTTCTTTCCACCGCTGACAGGTTTTCCGTGCCAGCCGCGAAGACGGACCTCGGCGAGTTTGTTGCGCGCGGTGTAGGCGTACTCGATCCGGGCGCCGAGCGCGTCGACCGTCCACATGCGATTGCCGAAGACGTCGAAGCCGAACGACGTCGTGGCTCCGGTCGCGTCGGTGACGGAATTCTGCCTGCCGTGCTCGTCGTAGGTGTAGCCGGTGACCCTGGTCTGGTCTCCACCGGTGAGATCCGCGACCTCCACCTTCTCCGGCTCGCCGTCGGCCGTGTACGTCGTCGTGGTGGCCCGGGTGTGCTTGACCCCGGTCACCGCGTCGGTCACCGGTGGTTCGGTCACCTTGGCGAGGAGATTGCGTTCGTCATAGGTGAAAGTGGTGGTGAGGCCTTGCGGATGGGCGTCGGACACCTCGGTTTCGGTGATCTTGCGGCCGAGCGCGTCGTAGGTGTACCGAGTGACCATCCCCCGGCTTTCACCGTCTCGCCGAGGGCCTTCGGTTTCGGCGAGATCACCGTTCGCGTAATAGCGGTTCCGGGTTTCGGCGCCACGGGCGTCCAGGGTCCGTTGCAGGAGCCCGGCGGGTTCGAGCCCGCCGCCGACGGCAGCGCTCTCACCGTCGGTGTAGAAGTGCTTCACCGTCGAGCCGTCGGGCGTGACCTGGCTGTCCAGATCACCACGCGGCGTGTAGGCGAACGTGGTGCGATAGCTGTTGTCGGTCGCGCTCGTGGACCGGCCGTCGCGCGCTTCGAGCTGCTTGTCGATCCGCGGGTCGGTGTCGTTCGCCTTACCCGGAGCGGGTTTGTAGTAGGTGAAGTACTCCGTGTCGCACACCGCGGGTTCACGGCACGTGCGGCGAGACAGGACGTTGCCTCGGTCGTCGTTTTGGAGCACGACCTGGTGGCCGTTCTCGTCGGTGATGGTCTGCTGGAATCCGCTTTCGTCGTAGTCGTAGCTACGCACGCCGATGCCCTGCACCGGGCCGCCGACCCAGTCCGGCGTGTTGTGGCCGGGACCGCCGCAGTAGACCGGGCTGCCGTCCGGGTTCGGTGGCGGCGTTCCGGTACACGCCGGCGCCGTCGTCGGGGGTGACGTCGGCACCACCGAGGGGTCGGGCCGGTCTTCATCACGGGTGCCCAGCCCGAGCGGGCTCGACGTGCGGATGACCCGCCCGCGGATCGGGTCGTAGTCGTAGAACCTCGACCGGTTCCCGGGATCCGTGACCTCGATCGACCGGACGAGATTGCGGACCGGACGTTTTTGCTCGTCGAGCTTCTCGGTACCGCTCACGTTCGGCACGCCGAGGGTCCATTTGCCGCCGTCGTCGTCGGTGTAGGTCCGGATCCGGTCGTTGACCGTGTCGTAAGCGAGCTGCGCGGCCACCCGGCCACCCGGCATGGTGACCTTGGTGAGCTGGTCAGCGGCGGCGCGCGCGGCGAAGTGCGCTTTCGCCGCCGACTCGCCCAGCGGATGCTGGTAGAGCGCGACCTCGTCGATCTCGCCCGCGAAATGCTTGACCGCCTGTCCCGGCCACCATCCGGCGGGTTCCCAGTTGGCCGGGCCGACGACGTGCGAAGCACCGATCTGCCCGTAGTTGAGCAGGCTGTCGTCGATTTCACCGTCGGTGGTGCCCACCTTCACGCCGTCGAGGAACATCGTCTGGGTCGCCAGCGACCCGGACAGCACGACGTGATGCCACTGCCCGTCGTTCACCGCGCCGGTGGTGGTGATCGGCGCGACGCGGCCGTGCCAGAACTGACCGCGAAGCTTCCCGTCGCGGTCGACGTAGAGCGCCGGGACCGCCCCGCCTGGCGCACGGTCGAACGGCTGATGCTGGAAACCGACCAGGGGCCCGCCACTGGTGGTCTTGAACCACATCTCGATGGAGAGATCCCGGCTCTTCTTGATCGCGCCGTCGGGGAGCTTGACGTAGGAATTGGTGCCGTTGAAGGTCGCGGCGGTGTCGGGGCTGCCCGCCGCCATGCCCGGGCTCCCGAGCTGGACGGTGCGGTAGGCGCCGTGGTCCTTGCCGAGATTCGTGGCGACCTGGCTTTTCGCGCCGTCGCCTTCCGTTTCGCCGAGGCGCCAGTAGGAATCCGGCTTGGAATCGACGACCGCACTGCGATAGTGCGAGCCGGTGTCGTACTCGTAGGACGTGCAACCGTTCTTCGGATCGCACACCCGGGTCAGCCGGTCGCCGTCGTACTCGTACTTCCAGCTGATGGCCGCGCCGTTGACCGGATCGGTCTTGACCTCGGTGACATGTGCGCCGGTCCAGGTGAAGTACAGCGTCCTGCCGCTGGTCCGGCTGATCGCCCGCTTGAGCTGCCCCGTGGCGCCGTAGTCGAACTCGACCCACCGGCCCGCGTTGTCGTGGACGGTGATGAGCTTTCCGTCGAACGGACGGAACGTGTAGGTGGTGTTGGACTTGTCGACCAGCACGTAGTTCTGCGCCGGCGTCACGACGTCCTGGTAGAACGTCGCGAATCTGCCGGGCGGCGGCGCGAAACTGCCGTTCTCGGCGTTGTGCCCGAACCGGACCTGCTGGCCGTCCGGATAGGTGACGACGACGTTGCCGGAACCGTCGAGATCCGAGACGACCCGCATGTCGTATCGCGTCGACCAGCCCGCGCCGAACGCGAGATCCTTGCGCGGGTCCAGGCTGTTGTAGGTACGGGCGACGTTCAGGTCCGGGCCGGTGACTCCGACCGCCGCGTCGATCGCGCCGGTCGTGTAGTTGCCGATCTGCGGATCGAAGTCCAGGTCACCGGCGCTGTAGGGCGCACCTCCGAGGTGCGAGGTGATGTCCGGCTGCGGAACCGCCGTGAGCAACGCGCTGAACGGGAGCTGTTCGCTGCGGGTTCCGCTCGGATCGACCGCGAACGCGCGCCAGTGGTAGGTCTCGCTCCACCGCAACCGTCCTTTGGGGACGGTCCAGGTCTTCGCCTTGGTACGCGGGGAAAGCGTGCAGGCGAAATCGATCGCGCCGGTGGCCTCGTTGCGCTGGCAGATTTCGAACTCGTAGTCGATCGTCGTGTTCGGAGGCGCGTCGATGTCCACCGCGTCGGCCCACAGCTGCGGGGTCAACGTCGGCGCGGTGTGCCCGGCGGGCGGGTACTGGGCCTTGACCACGGGCGGCAGTTCGAACACCGTCATCGAAAGCCGGGCGGGCGGGATCTGCTCGTCGGTGAAGAAGGTGTTGTTGTGCACCATGCTGAAGTCGAGCAGGTAGTCGCCCGGGTCCATCTCGAACACCGTGGCGTCGAGGGTCACCGTGTCGCCCGGCGGCACGTCGCGCGGCAGCCTCGCCGACTCACGTGCGTCCTTCGGCCGTCCGTCGGCGGTGAACGCGCGGTACGACAAGCGGTATTCGGCAGGCGTCCAGGTCCGCGAGCCGCGGTTGGTCACCGCGATCCGCACCTTCGCCTTGTCACCGCTGTCACGGTGAACCGGCGGTTCCGGGACGCCCCGTTCGATGCGGTAGCCGGCGTCGTAGGGAGTATGCGTCACGAACAGGCGTGGCTTGTTCGCCGTCTGGTGTCCGGTGAACTTCTTCCAGCCGCGGACGGCCTTCACCGCCAGCCCGTGGTTCGGCTGGCCCTTGACCCAGCCCTGCACCAGGTCGCGGCCGCCGTCGCCGAGGTCGATCGCGTGCGCGGCGGTGGGGCACGGCGAATACGACTGCCCAAGTCCGACGTAACCGTGCGCGAAGCTCGCGCCACCGAGCACTCCACCGGTCGGCGGGGTCCCGGACGTGCCCCACGGCGCGGTCACCGGATGCACGGTGATCGGCTCCGGACGGCAGGACGGCGCGTCGAAGTTGGTCAAATACAGCTGGGCGCCGAAGATCTTGTGCCCGGACAGGGCGCCCGACACCCCGCCGAAGTCGAAGTAACCGACGGAGCCGTTGCCCACCAGCAGCTCGCTCGCGCCGCTGCGCCGCTGACCACCGGAGACGTACATGCTGTTGCCTGCCACGCCCTGGTGCACGCTGGGATCCACCAGCACCGGATAGTGCCGGGCCGGGTCGCGCAGCCATGCCTGGTCGAGGTCGACCTTCAGCGCCTGACCACTGCCGTGCGGCACGAGCGAGTAGGTGACGCCGTAGGACGTGGCGGGGTTCTCCGCGGCCGAATCCGTCATGAATCCCGCGGGGATGTGTGCCTGCTCGGCACCCGAGCCGTCGAGCAGCGCGACCCGGCCGTCGATCAGCTTCGGAGTCAGGCCACCGAGACGCAACGGGAAGAGCCAGCTGGTGGCGGCTTGGGGCGAACCGAGAACCAGTGTCTCCTTGATCCCGCCGGGCAGGACGTCGATCCGCAGGTCGGCGCCGCCCGCCACCCCCGGATAGGTGATCGCGCTGCCCTCGACACGAGCGGGGACGGCCTGCGCGCCCGCGAGACCGAAGGCGAATTCCTGGGCGCCGGGCAGCCGCATCGACACGAACGGCTCGGGCGACGCCTTACCGGCGAACCTGGTGTCGACCTGGTCCGCCGCGTTGCGCCAGCCGCCTCCGTCGGGAACGACGGCCGGGTCGATGGGCTGCCAGCCGCCGTCAGCGCGACGGAAGTTCAGCGGCCCCTCGGAGAACTCCGTGGTCTCCGTCCCGTCGGGATTGGCGAAGGTCCGTTCCCTCGGCCCACGGCGGTCCGGCAGTTCACGGCTGGCCCGCTCGTCGAACCCGGTGACCTTGGCGGACACCGGTTGTTCGGCCACCGGGTTCGGCTTGGGCTTGTCCGAGTGGAAGACCGGCTGGGGGTACTTCGCGAGTTCGGACTTCGGCTCGGCGCGGTTCCCCGTCGCGGACTCGACCTCGTGCTGCTGCCCCTCCGCGGTTCCCCACTCCTGCCGGGGAGCGAGATCACCCGGGTTCACCGAGTCCACGCTTCCGGGCTGGAAGGTGTCGGCGCTCACCATCCCCAGCAGAAGCACGATCACCAATCCAAGGGCACCTAGAGCCCCACCGAATCGGGATCCGGAAAAAGGCATGCGTCTACCCTGAATTCGGCCGGCGGCCATCAGCGATCCCCCCTGCTCACAGGCGGACATCCGTCGCCGCCCAAGGCAAAACCTCGATTAACCTAGCGGCCGCCGATCATCGGAACAATAGTTGTCCAGACAACTTTCTTATCACCGCGAAGCTCACGGAAAGTAATGCCCGTGAACGTTACCTATTCCGGCTGAGATCACACTCGGAAAAGGCCGACGTCGACCATTCAGACGATTCTTTTACGGAACAAGACGGGCCTCGACGTTTATTACCGCCAAGGAAAGCCTCGAACCAGTCACTTTTTCCCGAAACACGAGTGGCCCCCTTGCTCATGAGCAAGGGGGCCACTCGTGTGAAGAACTACTCGCCGATGACCGGCGGAGCGGTGCGCATGTCGGTCCCGAAGACCTCGTCCGGGTCGCCCTCGACGAGGTACGTCGGACGCTGGTGCTCGGTGTCCTCGTCCCCATCCGCGTGCTGACCGCGGCCGCCCATGCCGCCGCCCATACCCGGCCCGCCGCGACCGGCGGCGCCACCGCCGAGACCGCCCATACCGCGGCCTGCCGCCGCTTCGGCGGCACCGATACCACCGGGGCGGGCCGCGCCGGACGCGGAGCCCGAGCCGGGCGTGGAGCCCCCGGCTCCGCCACCGGGACCGAACCCGCTTCCGCCGCCACCGCGGGCGGTGCGGCTGTTGTGCTCCGCGTCGCCGAGGCCGCCGCCCATCATGGGCGGCGCCATCGGCATGGGGCTGATCGGCATCGAGGTGTTGTTGTTGGGGCCGGGACCGGTGATCGGCGCCGGCGTGTTCTGGAAGCCGGACGGCGTCGTCCCCGACGGGAGGCTGCCGGAGCCCGTGCTGCTGCCGGGGCCCGGGAGGTTGGGCGAGCCGTAGCCGCCGCCACCTCCGCCTCCTCCACCGCCGCCGGTACCCCTGCTGCCGGGCGGGATGTAGGTGTTGCCGGGGTTGTTGGAGCCAGGCGTGTTCGAGCCGGGCGGAATCTGGTAGATACCGGGCCTACCGGTGTCATCGCCGCCGCCTCCCACACCGAACTTCGGCGGCTCGGCGAAGGCCGGCTGCTTCGACGCGGCGTCGTACAGCGCCTTGTCATAGCTGTGCATGGCGGAGGCCGCCTCGGTGTGCGCCTCCTGGCTGTCCTTCTGCTTCTGGATGGACTTGTCGATGTTCTCGCCGAGGTTGAACGGGTTCGACGTCATCCACCCCCCGACCTCTTCCTTCCAGCTGAAGGGGATCGGTTTGGGCATCGTGTTCTTCACGGTGGAGGCCGCGGTGCCCTGGTCGTAGATCGTCTCGGAGGCGAGCTTCGCGTTCTGGGAGTTGGTCTCGGACCATTTGCTGAGGCTCTTGAAGTAGCCCTGTGCGTTGCCCGCCGCGTCGCCTTCCCAGGTGCCCTGCGACGAGGTGACCGCCTGGTCCATGGTCTTCGAGAAGGTTTCGAAGGCCTTGGACAGGTCGTGGTACGCCGTGGAGACCTGGGTGACCTGCTCGACGTTCAGGTCCGTGTTGACGAACTGTTCGAGCCGCTCGTGGTCGTAGCCCTGGTAGTCCGCGTTCGACGGCTCCAGGCCCTCGACGTACTGGACGTCGCCGTTCCTGGTCAGCTGGTCGACGTTCTTGTCGCCGACCTCCTGCGACTGCTGATTGGCCTTCCCGGAGGCGATGAACCGGTTGACCGCGCCGAACAGCCAGCCGTCACTGGGGTCGACGCCCTCCTGCGCCTTCTGCTGGAAGTACGCGTCGCGAGCCGCCGGCGAAAGGTCGGAGACCTGCTGCTCGGTCAGGTTCGGTGTCTTGGTGGTCATCCTGGTTCCCCCTTAGCCCTTCGGAAGCTTCGGTTCGACGATGTCGGCGACCTTCTCGGCGATCCCGCACGCCTTCTGGGCGTCGTCGGCCGCGACGAGGAGATCGACCCGCGCGGACGGGCCGAGTTCGAGCGCCATCAGGCACCCGCCCGGAGGCCTGGGCGCGAGGACCGCCTTGCGTCCGTTGACGTTGCCGGTGGTCTTGCCGTTGCCGGAGTCGCTCACCGAGTCGAGGCCCTGTGCGTCACGGACGCCGACACCGATCGAGAGGGTCTCCGAGACCGCCGCGGCCTCCTTGTTCAGCGTGCAGAGCCGGGCCCCGCCCGCGCTCTCGTTCGTCGGCGGCTTGAAGGTCCCGTAGGACGCCAGGTCCGCCGCGCTGACAAGCGAACACGGGTCGATCGAAGCGGTGTCACCGCCGGAAGTGGGCGCGGCGCTGGAAGCGCTCGACTGCGCCGGAGGAGCCGACGGCGCGGGACTGGCGCTGCCCGGCTTTTCGCTGGAGCACGCGGCCAGTACCAGGGCGGCCGCGGCGAGCGGCAGCACGCAGAGTTTCTTCATCGTCCCTCAGGCCTGAATCTTCTTGGTGGCGTCGATCGCGCGGTCTTCGACGTCCTTGTACAGTCCGGCGGCCCTGGCCAGCGCCTCGTCGGCGTCCTTGACCACCTGCTCGAACTGCCCGATGATCGCGTTCGCGGAGTTCGCGGACTGGGCCGCGCCCTTGTGGTCGTGGGCGGCGACCGCCTTGCCGTACGGGTGACCGCCGAGCTGCGGGGCCTCGTTCAGCGCCATGGTCTTGGTCTTCAGCGCCTTGAGCTCTTCCGACATGTTCGCGAGCGCTTCACGCAGCGGCTTGACACCTTCGGCGGTGATCTTGAAACCACCGCTCTTGGCGGCCGAGACCAGCTTCTGGGTCTCGGCGCTCACCTTGGCGATCGCGGCCTGGTTCAGGCCGCCCGCCTCCACGTACTTGGCAGCCGCCCCCATGGCGGAGCCGATCGAGAAGTCCGGTGCCGCCTGTCCGCCGTCCGCTTCGAAAGCCATCGCCCGCCCCACTGCATCGTCTGCTCGCCCGTGCGTTCCGCCCGGAAGTCTACTAGCCGGGCACTCAGCGCAACGGTGATTCCCGGATCACCGGAGATCTCACCGGAACTGTGACGAAACGGGCGTCACGCCGGTTCCCGTAGGTTCAGAACTGGCCTTCGAGCTGGGCATACAGCTGCTGGGCGATCCTCGCGTTGTCGGCGGGCGCGTAGGTCAGCCAGCTTTGCCCGTCGGACGCCTGGCGCGAAGTCATCATGAACCGGCCCGCCTCGGTGTCGAACCACGCCAGCGGCGGAAAGGCCTGGCCGCCGCGGATGAACACGCTGAACTGACCCACGCGCTTCATCGGCTTCTCGAAGATCCGCTCGACCTGCCTCTGCTGCGGGTTCGACCCGTGGGACCTGGGCCCGCTGACCTGGGCGAAGGGGTCGTACGCGTCGTCGTTCCGTGGGCGCTTGGGCGCGCTCGCCGGCTTCGCGATGGTGACCGACTGGCCGGGGCCCGACGGGGTGAGCGGCAGGAGGTCGACGATCGACGCGACGATCGCGGTCGGCCTGGTCTCCTCGAACACGAGCAGGTTCTCGTCCTGGCGCGCGAGGACCGCGAACTGCCCGTTCGTCGCCGCCCGCGCGAACAGCTGCTTGTCGTTGTCCAGCTGCGCGACCGTCCAGACCGCGAGCTGCGGGTTGGCGAACGTGGCGAGCGCGAGTTCGACGTCGGCGTCGAGCCTGCCGCCGCGCATCATGCCGCGGCCTTCGAGGTCACGGAAGACGGCCTCGCGCACCATCGCGCGCTGATCGGTCGTCGTGCCGATGTGCGGGACCTCGAACGGGACCGGCGCCGGACCGAACCGGCCGTGTTCGAGCAGGATGTCCACCGCCGCCAGCGACAACGAGAACGAATGCGGCATCGCCATTTCCCCCCGCGGGTGTCTTGTCCGTCGGGATGAACGTAGTCCACACACCCGATACGCCCGCAGCGAACCCGCTTGCCCGGCCGTGATCAAGACTGGTGCCATGGATTAATGGCAGACCAGAAACCCGCGCTCGTGCTCCATCTCGCCGCCGGCGGCGAGCCGCTGCTCTTCGCGCTCACGGCGGAAGAAACCGAACGGCTGACCAAGGATCTCTCGCATTTCGTCCGCACCGGCGCGGTGCAGACGGTCCGGACGCGGGACGACTCCGAGGTGGCGATCAACTTCTCCCACGTCGCCGCCGCCTACATCGACGACCTGAACCGCAAGACGAGGGTGTTCGGCCTTCACTAGGGCGTGTTTCATAAGCCTGTTCGATGGGCTTCGTGATCCAGGTGGTTCCTGACGGTGCGAAGACCGCGAACTTGGCTTATGAACGCGCCCTAGGCCCGGGAGAAGAGCTCCAGCAGCCCCGTCTTGATCTCCGGGCGGCTGGCGGCGACCAGCAGGAAGGTGGCTTCCCGGACGAGCCGCTGGGGGTGTCGTCCGACGAGTACCGACGTGCTGCCGTTGGCCGCGACCAGCGCGCCCGCGGCCCGGAAGGCGAGCTCCGCGCCCGCCGCCCTGGCCGCGGGCAGCGTCGGCGGGTCGGCGAGCGCCGCGTCGAGCCTGCCGCGAACGGCGTCGATCTCGGCCCGGATCCCGGCGGCGACGTCGGCCTTCCCGAGGTCCTCGATGAGCCGCGCGGCGCGTGCGGCCAGGCCGAGGGGCGCGCAGCCGTTGAGACGGGAGGCGAAGGTGTTGCCCGCGACGAAGTCCGCGTGCGGAGTCTTCCCGTAGACGCGTTCGTCGGGGAGGAAGTAGCGGGTGAAGCCGAGGTGCACGGTGGACGTGCCCTGCGCCGCGACGAGGTCGAGCGGCTGGACCTCCAGCTGTTCCCCCGCGACCGGATCGATGATCGCGCCGACGATGGTGTCGCCGTCGCGGGCGCAGAGCTGGAGCACGTCGATGACGCCCCAGCCGCTGACGAAGGGGGCTTCGCCGTCGAGAAGATAGCCGCCGTCGACGCGTTCCGCGCGCAGCCTGGGCGGGGTCGGGATCACCGCGGCGAACGCGGCGCCGGCCTTGAGCTCGCCGCTGATCAGCGACGGGAGGTAGCGGTCGCGCAGTTCGGCGCCAGCGTTGCCGGCGGCGGTCAGGGCCGCGACCAGGCCGTGGTGCTGGAGCCAGGTGAACGTCGTGGTGAGGCAGCCGCCGGCCAGCGCCTCGAGGATCTGGACGATCTCCGGGAGGCCGGCGCCCGGACCGCCGACTTCTGTGGGCGCCGCCAGGCCGTAGAGGCCTTCGGCGGCGAGAGCGTCGAAGTGACTTGAAGGGATTTCGCCCTTGAGGTCGACTTCGGTGGCTGCGGGGAAGAGGAGATCATCGGCGAGGGCGTGGGCTCGGGCGACCAGATCCGTCATGCGGGTAAGGCTACCCTTACTTGGGTCGACGTGGGTCTAGCACCGCTAGGAAAGCTAGCGGTACTAAAGGTCCCTTGCTCCCCTTTTGGGACTGCGGGCGAGGGGTTGCGAAAGCCACTTTCGCAACGTTGAAGGTTGCGAAAGTGGCTTTCGCAACCCGCCGGCGGCAGGTGACCAGCTTCGACCGAGACGAAAGGGCCCTTCACCGCGTCGCATGCGGCGAAGGGCCCTTTCAGCCACGTCAGGCAGTGCCTACAGCTTGTAGAGGCGCTTCCAGTTGTCCCGCGAGGTCAGCTCGGGCATGGCGCGCTTGTACTGCTCCTGCACCGCCGCGCCTTCCTTCCGGAGCCGCTGGATCACCTTCGCGCCCCGGCGCGCCAGGTCGAACATCTTCGCGCGGTCGTACGAGCGGACCCGCACGCCTTCCTGCGAAGCGTCGGTGACGACGGCGGTGTCGAAGGTCGCGACGTGCCACCAGTGGGCCTCGTCGATCGGGATCGCGCCGAGCGAGTGGCGGCTGCGGCCGAGCACCCGGTCGAGGATCCGCTTGATCAGCACCAGGCGCTGCATGCTGGGCCGCGGCGCGCTGTTGATGATGCCGATGTCGTTCGACGCGATTCCCGGGACGTCGGTGGCCTTGTGCCGTTTGGTCTCGGGGTACTCGTCGCGGATCCGGCGGATCTCCTTCATCGCGGCGACGCCGCCGTCACGCAGGACCTCCGGCCCCTCGAGGAAGTCCTCGACGGCCTTGATCAGCGTGGCGGACAGGCCGTACTGCATGCCGAGCAGGTACCGCACCAGCTGCGCGAGAAGCACGCGCGAGAGCAGGTTCAGGTTGAACGGCGAGTGCAGCGCGGCGGTGATGATCGAGTTCCGCAGGTTGAAGTAGCGGTGCCACTCGTCCCAGTCCTTCCAGTGGAAGTCGGCGTGCCAGACGCCGGCGCCCGGAAGGGTGACGGTGGGGAAGCCGTGCGCGCGGGCGCGGTAGCTGTACTCCGCGTCGTCCCACTGGAAGAAGAACGGCAGCGGGTAGCCCGTGGCCTTGACGACCTCGTACGGGATCAGGCACGACCACCAGCCGTTGTACCCGGCGTCGAGGCGGCGTTCCTGGCGGTTCGGCTTGAGGGTCTCCTCGTCGACGCCGAGCAGGTCGGCGGTCGAGAGCGAGTGCTGCACCGGCTGGCCGGGTTCCAGCGTGTTCAGCCGGGCGTATTCGGCGCCGACGTGCAGCTGGTTCGGGTGCAGCAGGTTCAGCATCTGCCCGCCGACGATGACCGGGTTGACCGTGCGGTTGGAGAACGCGGTCATCCGGATCACCAGATCCGGCTCCAGCAGCACGTCGTCGTCCATGAACAGGACGTTCGCGTGCTCGGTCTCGGTGTGCCCGGCGACCTCGTAGAGGCCGCGGGTGAACCCGCCGGCGCCACCGAGGTTCGGCTGCTTGATGTAGTGCAGCTTGTCGCCGAGGTCCTTCGCGACCTGCTCGAAGCCGTCACGCGACTCGACGAGGTCGGTGCCCTGGTCGGCGACGTAGATCGCGTCGAGCGTCTCCAGCGAGGAGACGTCGGCGGCGAGCGCCTGCAGGTTCGACAGGCAGTCGTCGGCGCGGTTCATCGTGCAGATGGTCACCGCGGTCGGGCGGATCTTCTCCGGCGCTTCGACCGTCCAGCGGACCTTCTCGACGCTCAGCGACTGGCCGCCCTCGGTCTCGAGGTCGAGCCAGAGCGCGCCGCCGTCGTAGAACTTGTCGAGCTTCGCGGTGAGCGTCACCTTCTGCTGCTTCGCGCCCGTGACGATCTCGGCGGCGACCACGCGGGCGTCGCCCTCGATGTCGGAGGCGCCGACGGACAGCTGGCCGTCACCGGAGACGACGGCCTCGACCTGGACCTCTGTCACGTCGGTCCAGCGCTGCCAGTAGCTGGCGGGGAAACGGCCGAAATAGGTGTTGCCGGACACCTTCGACGCCGGCTCGATGGTGATGCCCGCACGCTCGCGCACGGCACTACCCCACTGGAGCTCGGCGTAGAGGTCTTTGCTGACGATGGGGGCCGGGCCGGCATAGAGCCCGCGCTGCGCGGTGAGACGGCCCTGCGGGGTGCGTTCCGCGAAGCGGGTGTCGTCGACAGTGCTCACCATGGCGCTCGGGGCCTCTCCGGTGACGGCGGCTTTACCGGGCATGAATCCTCAGTTCTCCTCTTTGCTGGTGGCGATGGCGCGGGGCTCACGGAAGACGACCCACTTGAGCATGACGAAATTGATCATGGTCGCGGTTGCCTGCGAAACGACCCAGCCGAAGGTGGCCTTCCAGGCCGACTCCGGCAGGACGTGCAGCATCGTGCGGTTGACGCCGACGGCGACGAGGAACGTCACGGCGTACAGGAGCACGAAGCTACCGATCTGACGCGCGCCCTCCTGGCGTCCACCGGCGAAGGTGAACTTGCGGTTCAGGAAGAAGGCGGTCGTGGTGCCCACGATGAAGCTGAGCGCGCGGGCGATGTCCACCCACGGCGTCGCGTCCATTCCGAGGGCGCGAAGCCCCTGGTAGACACCGAAATCGACCAGGGCGCAGAAGCCGCCGATGAGGCCGAAGCGGATGAGCTGCCCGAGCAGCCCAGGAGAGGACGGCGCTGCTGCCGTCACGCCGGCTTTCGGGTCGGTCGCCACCACTGCTCTACCTCATAAACTGCTGGGGCTGGTGCGCAAAGTGTAGAAGCGAGCACTTCAGGGTCACGTTCCGGGCATTGTTCGGCGTGGTTACCCTGGTCGGCGTGACCCAAGCACCCAAGACACAGCGGCAGTCGCTCATGGGCTGGGCAAGGACGTCGCCGAGTATCGCGGACGTCCTGAGCACCCCCGACGTGGAAGCCATCGCCCGCGCGGTGACGCGGGCCGGGGAACGCGGGGTCATCGCGCGTGGTCTCGGCCGCTCGTACGGCGACCCGGCGCAGAACGCGGGCGGCCTGGTCGTCGACATGACCGCGCTCGACCGCATCCACTCGATCGACCCGGATTCCGGCATCGTCGACCTCGACGCGGGCGTCAGCCTCGACAAGCTGATGCGCGAGGGCCTCCCGTACGGCCTTTGGGTGCCGGTGCTGCCGGGTACGCGCCAGGTCACCATCGGCGGCGCGATCGCCAACGACATCCACGGCAAGAACCACCACTCGGCGGGCAGCTTCGGCAACCACGTGGTGTCGATGGACCTGATCACCGCCGACGGCCAGGTGCGCACGCTCACGCCGGAGGGCCCCGACGCGGAGCTGTTCTGGGCGACCGTGGCCGGCATCGGCCTGACGGGCATCATCGTCCGCGCCAAGATCCGGATGACGAAGACCGAGACGGCGTACTTCAAGGCCGACATCCAGCGCACGGCGAACCTCGACGAGACGCTGGCGCTGGTCACCGACGGCTCCGAGGCGAACTACACGTACTCGTCCGGCTGGTTCGACTCGATCTCCAGGGGCGCCAAGCTGGGCCGCGCCGCCTTCCAGCGCGGCTCGCTCGCGAAGCTGGACGAACTGCCGCCCAAGCTGCGGGCCGACCCGCTCAAGTTCAACCCGGGCACGCTGGCCACCCTGCCGGACGTGTTCCCGAACGGGCTGGCGAACAAGCTGTCGTTCACTGCGATCGGCGAGCTGTACTACCGCAAGACCGCGAAGAACGCGCGCGACCAGATCCAGAGCCTGACGGCGTTCTATCACCCGCTTGACCTGTTCGGCGAGTGGAACCGCGCGTACGGCACCAAGGGCTTTCTGCAGTACCAGTTCAGCACGCCGCTGAACGCGCACGAGCCGCTGCGCCGGATCATCCAGAAGGTCGCCGACTCCGGCCACGTGTCGTTCCTCAACGTGTTCAAGCAGATGGGCGAGGGCAACGCGGCGCCGCTGTCGTTCCCGCACCCCGGCTGGATGGTCTGTCTCGACTTCCCGATCAAGGACGGGCTGAGCCGGTTCTGCCAGGAACTCGACGAGGACGTCCTCGCGCTCGGCGGCCGTCTGTACACGGCGAAGGACTCGCGCACCTCCGCGGAGAACTTCGCGAAGATGTACCCGCGGCTCGAAGAATGGCGCAAGGTCCGCGCCTCCGTTGACCCCGAAGGCGTTTTCGCCTCTGACATGTCCCGAAGGTTGGAACTGTGATCGACGCTGTGGGCAACCCCCAGTCCCTGCTGCTGCTCGGCGGCACCTCCGACATCGCGCTCGCGATCGCGGAGAAGTACCTGTCCGAGAAGCCGCTTCGGGTCGTGCTGGCCGGACGGCAGTCGCCCCGGCTCGACGCCGCCGCGCAACGCCTGAAGGACAAGGGCGCCGAAGTGTCCACTGTGGACTTCGACGCGAAGGACATGGAGTCGCACCCCGCCGTGCTGGACAAGGCGTTCGAGGGTGGCGACATCGACGTCACCGTCGTGGCGTTCGGCCTGCTCGGCGACCAGGAAGAGCTGTGGCAGGACCACGCGAAGGCCGTCGAGGCGGCGACCGTGAACTACTCGGCCGCGGTGTCCGTCGGGGTCGCGCTGTCGAACAAGCTCAAGAAGCAGGGCCACGGCAAGGTCATCGCGCTGTCGTCGGTCGCCGGTGAGCGGGTCCGCCGGTCGAACTTCGTCTACGGCTCCTCCAAGGCCGGTTTCGACGGCTTCTACCTGGGCCTCGGCGAGGCGCTGGCCGAATTCGGCGTGCGGATCACCGTCGTCCGCTCGGGCCAGGTCCGGACCAAGATGACCGAAGGTCTCAAGGACGCCCCGCTGACGGTGGACGCCGAGCAGGTCGCCGAGACCGCGGTCGCCGCCTCGCGCGCCGGCAAGGAACTGGTGTGGTCGCCCGCGCCGTTCCGCCTGGTCATGTCGGCCCTGCGGCACATCCCCCGACCGATCTTCCGGAAACTGCCGATCTAGGGAACGAGCGCGTTACGCCATTCGTCTCACCCGGGCACGGACTCCCTCCGTCCCCGGGTTGAGAGGAATCGATGGCTGACCAGGAAGCCAGGCTCGACGCGGCCATCCGGTCGTTTCAGGAGCAGGCCGCCAAAGCAGCGGAACTGAAGGACAAGATCGCCGGGCTGCGCGGATCCGCGCGCAACGCCGACGGCTCGGTGACGGTGACCGTCGCCCCGTCCGGCGCCCTGCTGGGACTCCAGCTGTCCCCCAAGGCGATGAACCGCACGCACACCGCGCTGCAGCAGGAGATCCTCACCGCGGTCAGAGAAGCGACCCAGCAGGCCGCGGCCGCGATGCAGCAGACCGTCCAGCCGATCCTCGGCGACCGCGCGGACCAGTTCAAAGAGGCGTTCAACGCCCACGTCGAGCCGCTCGGGCCGAGCGCTCCCCCGCCCGCGGAATCCCTCGCCGGACCGGCCGCGCAGCAGCCCGTCCGCACCCAGCGCCCGGCGCGCCCCGCTCCCGCGGACGATGACGACTTCGGCGGCCCGATCCTGCGGAGGGACTCGTTTTGACCGGCTTCGGCGTACAGACGGAAGCGCTCACCGCGCACGCGACGGGGTCCAAAGAGGCCTCGGGGAACTTCGGCAGCCTCGCGAGCCTGCTGGAGCAGGCCCGGGTTTCGGACGACTGCTTCGGCCCGCTCGGCGAGCTGATGGCCTTCAAGTACTTCGAGGGGCTGCAGGAATGCCAGGGCCTCGCCGAGCAGGCGAAGTCCTTCATGGACCAGATCGCCGACAAGACCACCACCGCGGCGAAGACCTACCTCGAGCACAACCAGGGCACCGCCGAGGTCATCACCGGCCTCGGTGCCGGTCTGGATGACGGCGGCAGCGGCCCCGGCAGCCTGAGCGACCTCAACAGCGCCGGCGACTCCGGCCGAAAAGGGTTCTGGGAGCAGAACGGCGGCTACGGCAGCTCGTGGATCAGCACGTCCTCGGAGGTCGCCAGGGCTAGCAGCCCGCCCGACGTCGCGATCGCGGCCGTGCACGCGCGGATGGAACAGCTCCAGCTCGTGACCAGCCCCGGGCAGTCCTTTGTGGACAACGGGCTGGGCTTCCTGATCGGGATCGTGATCAGCCCGCTGGTCGAGCTGGTGCTGGAGCCCGCGATCGGTGACCCCGAGCAGATGCGCAGCACCGCCAAGGGCTGGGAGCAGACGGCGAAGTGGCTCGACGGCGTCGCCGAGCACGAGCAGAAGCGCGCCGAAGGCACCACGGAAGCTTGGAAAGGCCAGGCGGGCGACGCGTTCCGCGGCCAGATGACCGAGTTCTCGGGTGGCGCCAAGGCGTTCGCGAACGACGTCCGGGGGCTGCAGCAGATCCTGGAGATCGCGGCCGACCTGTTCGACGCCTTCGTCGAGATCGTCGTCGACATCATCCAGGAACTGGTGATGGGCCTGATCATCGAGTGGCTGGCCGCGCTGGCCGCCTCGTGGATCACGGCGGGCGCCTCGGTCGGCGCGGCGGGCGCGGCCACGGCGGGCCAGGTCGCGGTGACCGGCGGGCGGCTCGGGATGAAGGTCAAGCAGCTGCTCGGCAAGCTCAAGCCGTTGATCGACAAGCTCGAAGACATCCTGAAGGCGCTCCGCAACGGCCCGCTGAAGAAGGTCGTCGAGCGCACCGAAGGGCTGCGCGACGGCAACTGGGTGCAGAAGCGGATCGCCGACCAGATCGACAAGAACCCCATCGCCAAGATCGTCACGAAGGCCAACCCTGCGACCGGTGCCTCCAAGACGGCCAACCGGTTCGCCGACCGGTACGGCGTCGGCGGCGAGGGCTCGGACGCGCTCACCACGAACCTCACCGAGGCCGGGCTGCGCGCGATGGGCATGACCGGCACGACCAGCGTCGGCAAGGCCGCTTTCCGCGGCAGTGCCGGTAATCTGGCCGAACTGGGCGTCGAGCAGGGCGTCAAGGCGGGCTACCACGAGTCGCAGGACTCGTCGTCCGAGGAAGAGCGCCGCGCGGCGACCGACAGAGGGTTCACGATCGAAGAATGAATCTCGGCTACCCGCTCGGGGCCGCGTCGCAGGCCCTGCCTTCGCTGCACCCGGGCGAACGGTTGCTGTGGGCCGCGTACGGCCGGACGCTGAACTACGACGTGCGCGGCCTCGACCCGTGGGGCGTGCCGAAGAAGAGCGTGCTCGGCAAGCTCGGCTCCGGCGCGGCGAACTTCGCGGGCGACGTGGTCGGCGCGGCGCTGGGCGGGGGTGACGACAGCGGCCGGTCGAATCCGCCGTCGCCGCAGGTGGTCGTGCTCGGCGAACAGGGCGGCCTCGCGCACGCGGCGGTGCGGGAGCTGCCCACCAGCGGCTCGCTTTCGCGGCTTTGGGCGCTGACCGGCACGCGGCTGCTGGTACTGGAGAAGTTCGTCGCCCCGGAAGAGCCCGTGAAGAAGTCGTTCATGTCGAAGGCGATCGGGTTCGGCAAGGACATCGCCTCGATCATGACCACGAAGACCTACGGCGAGAACGCCGAGGGCGTCCCGATCGCGCGGCACGAGATGGTGCCGTGCGCCGAGATCCCGCGCGAGGCGATCGCCGGTTTCGCGGTCGCCGAACACGGCAAGAAGCGGCGCCCGTGTCTTCGCGCGTCCTTTGTGGACGGATCGGGAATGGATTTCCTCTTCGACTGCGACGATCCCCGGCAGTTCGCCTGGCTGCACTCGGTGACGGTGAGCTGATGGAGAACACGCTTCCGATGGCGAAGTCCGTCGACGAGATCGTCGAACGGGAACTGCACCAGTTCTGGCTCGCACCCGGCGAGCGGCTGGTCATCGGCTGCCCGCCCGCGCACGGGTACACCGGCCTGCTCCTGGACGGCAAGCTCTCGCTGCCGTACGAGCCGTCACGGGAAACCCCTGCGGTGACGGGGAAAACGCGGTGGCCGCTGCCCGCCTCCGACGTCCTCGAAGGCGACTGGACCGACGACCCGACGATCGCCTACTGGGCCGTCGCGCGGACCGCGGATCAGGTCGCCGCACGGCTCGCGGACCACCTCGCGGGCGGCAAGGGCGAGGCGCGGCTGACACTGTCCGACCGGCGGCTGGCCGTCGTGTACCCGGCGCGGATGCTGGAGGGCGAGGATCCCGCGCAGCCCTTCCGTACCTTCGAGGAGATGCCGTCGGGAGTGGTGCGTTCGGTGTCCGCGCTCTACCTGGGGCGGAGTTTCCCGCCGCGGCCGGTGCTTCAGTTCGTCTTCGCCGACGGGTCCATGGTCTGCCAGCGGGACATGCTGGCCGTCACGAAGGCCGACCGCGCCCACTCGCGCCGCTGAAGGGCCGCGGCCACGCGAGTCGTCCGTCCAATCACGCGAGACCGCCATCCGCGCACCGGCGGGACCGTCCAGGCCCTGGGGGCGTGAGTGCTGAAGAGGGTTAAGTCAAACCTGGGCGTGTTTCCCAGCCGATGGCTCACTCGCGGCACCTGACGTACCACGACTGTCCACAAAGGACGCCAATTCGGTCATTCGTGTCCGATTCAGGCGCTTTGCGTGGGGTCGTGAGTGGCAATGGTCGTTCTAACCCTCTTTTTCACTCACGACCTCCGCGAGAACCGGACATCGTTACATCAATCGGGCGCGCAATCGGCTAGAGGTGTCCTTTGTGGACACTTCGCGACGGGGTCGGGCCGGGACCCTGCTGTCCAGGGTGGCCATCTCAGTGCGAAGTCGGCGAAGACGGCCCGCGCGGCAGGGGTTCGTCCACGCCACGTTTGACTTGCGGCTCAACAGAACGCTCATGGCCACTCACGACCTCAGTCAGGACCGCGCCGAGCCTTGCTCCCGCCACCAACCGAACGCCATTCACCGCGCGGGCAGCAGGTACAGGCTTTGGGTGCCCATCCAGGGTGAGCTGATCGTCCAGGTCGCCAGCGCGTTCGGCGGCGGCGCCTTCCGGGTGGTGGCCAGCACGAGATCCGGGGTCGCGGGCGGGACGCTGTGGTCGAAGAACCGGAAATTCGCCGCCAGCAACGCCTTGCCCAGATCGCTGCTGCGGTTCTTCGTCTCGACGATCGCCGGGTCGACCGAGCCGCGGTCGGAGAACTGGTCGACGATGTCGCAATCACAGGAGTAGGCGAGCGCGCCGACCTCGCCAGCGCTCTCCACCTTGCGCCCCTTGGTCAGTTCGCCCAGTTGCGCGCCGATCGCGCGGTATTCGTCGGACGCGGCGTGATTGCTGGTGATGGGCGCGAACCGGCGCGGCAGTTCGGGAGCCGCGTAGGCGACGGCGCTCACGAGAAGGAAGGCGCCCGCGAGGATCCCCGCGCCGAGCCGGGCCCGGCTCGGCACCGCGCAGGCTCCGGCGGCGAGGAAGATCGTCGCGCCGACGATGCTCGGCGCGTAATACCAGTGGTACGGCGGGACGTTCAGCCAGCAGTAGGCCAGGTAGTGCACCGCTCCGGCGATGGCGAGCGTGGCGAACGGCAGCAACCGCTTCGCCCGCTCCGAACCGCGCCGGAAGTGGAATGTCCACAGTAGACCGGCTAGAGCACCGATCACGAGCGGCAGGAAGGAAAGCGTCGCCGACACCGGGAAGTTGTTCAGGTACAGCAGCGGGCCGTTGGTGAAACTGAACGGCCCCCA
Source organism: Amycolatopsis roodepoortensis (assembly GCF_024628825.1). NCBI lineage: Bacteria > Bacillati > Actinomycetota > Actinomycetes > Pseudonocardiales > Pseudonocardiaceae > Amycolatopsis > Amycolatopsis roodepoortensis. The sequence goes on along the minus strand of NZ_CP102415.1, from coordinate 5,637,352 downwards.
CGAGCGCTGCATGATCTTGATGACCAGGGTGTCCGGCACCGCCGAACCCAGCACCAGCCAGCTGAACAGGTACCACGGCAGCGTCACCGCGAGCGCGGCGAACGCCATCCGCCAGATACCCGCCCAGAATTCGCGGCGCCCGAGGAACAGCACGAACGCGATCAGCAGCAGGTCGATCCGGATCAGCGCGATCAGGCCGATCACCGCGCCCGCGGCGGCGGGACGGCGTTCGTGCAGCAGCACCATCGACCAGACGACGGCGGTCGCGCCGAGGGCGACTTCGAGCCCGACCGACGACAACAGCAGCGGATTCACCAGCAGCATGCCCAGCGCCAGCGGGGCGAACCAGCCGGGGAGCCCGGTCGCGGCGCCGATACGGCGCAGGCCGAGGACGAGCGCCACCTGGCTCGCGACGAAGACGATCCCGGCGGCGAAGACGGCGTCCCGCACGATGAAGGTGACGAGCGCCAGCACGAGGACGTTCAGCGGCGACGTCGCGGTGTTGGCGGTGCCCTCTTCGATCAGGCCCCAGTGGCCATGGAAGGCGAGGTTCTTCGCGTACGAGAGCGTGATGTACGTGTCGTCGATCAAATGCCCGCTGACCAGCACGAACACCAGGGCCGAAGCGACCGCCGCCCCGGCCGGGAGCACCCAGGGGCGGGTAAGGACGGCGGCTCCCGGCAGCGCACCGGGAGCCTGGGGCAGATCGGCGGAGGCGCTTCGCATCACGAACACCGTACACGGCGGCGTGATGATTCCGTTATCTACCTGCCGTGGGACTCGTCACGCCAGCCGCGGTCGCCCGGGCCGTCACGGAAGTCACGGTGCATGCCGGGACCGCCGTGACCACGGTGTTCGCGGGAGAAACCGGGCCGGTCGCCGTCGCGGGAAGCCAGGCCGACGGCGGTGCCGATGATGCCGCCGCCGAGGACGAAACCGAGGGCGCCGACCGCGACCAGCTGCGTCGCGCGGTGCCCGGCGAACCGGCGGAATCCGCCCTTCTTCGGCGGGGCCGGCTGCACCGGCGGAGGCGCGGCGGGCTGCTTCGGGGTTTCGTCCGCCACTGAAGGCTGCTCGACCGTCTTGTCCTCGTCTTCGGACGGCCGCTGCGGGTCGCTCATCTTTCGCTCCTCAAAGTGATGGGGGCGGGCTGCGTGCCCGCCCCCATCACCGAGGATGCGTGCGCTTCCTATGGATGCGCTGTGTGTGAGCTGTCGAATCAGAGGTAGAACGACAGGAACAGCGTGATGACCCAGCTCGCGCCGAGCACCTGGAGCACGCGGTCCTTGAGCGCGATCTCCTCCGGCTCGCCGGCGTTGCCGCCGTCGACGTCGACGGCGTAGCGCAGGACGGCCACCACGAACGGGACCATCGAGACGACCGCCCAGACCGAGTCGTGCTCGACCTGGCGGATCTCGAACGCCCACAGGCAGTACGACATGATCAGGATCGCCGCGGAGGTCGCCCAGACGAACCGCAGGTAGCTCGCCGAGTACTTCTTCAGCGAAGACCGGATCTTCGCGCCCGTGCGCTCGAAGAGCATGATCTCGGCGTAGCGCTTGCCCGCCACCATGAACAGCGAGCCGAACGCGGTGACCAGCAGGAACCACTGCGAAAGCGCGATACCCGCGGCGACACCACCGGCGATCGACCGCATCAGGAAGCCCGAGCCGACGATGGCCAGATCGACCACCGGCTGGTGCTTGAGCCCGAAGCAGTAGCCGAGCTGGACGGCCTCGTAGACCGCCAGCACGACCGCGAGCTGCCAGCTGGCGAAGAACGAGATGCCGAGGCCCGCCGCGAAGAACACGGCGGCCGCGACGAACGCCACCGGCACCGGCACGATCCCGGCCGCGATGGGCCGGTTCCGCTTGGTCGGATGCGCCCGGTCGGCCTCGACGTCGATCGCGTCGTTGATGAGATAGACCGAGGAGGCCACCAGCGAGAACGCCGCGAAGGCGATCAGCGCGGCGATCAGCAGGCCGGTCCGGTCCGTCGACTTCGAAAAGGCGAAGAACGGTGCGGCGAACACCAGCACGTTCTTCACCCATTGGCGCGGGCGTGCCGTCTTGATGATGCCGCCGACGAGACCGCCGGCGACCTTCTTCGGTTCGGCGGCCTCGGCCACGGGTTCTACGTCGTCAGGCTTGGAATCGGCCTTCTCGGTCGTTTCACTCATCGTCGCTTCAGCTTCCTACGTATCAGGCCGCCGACTACGCCCCCTAGGGCCGCTCCGGCCAGAACGTCGGTCGGGTAGTGGACGCCGAGCACGAGCCGGGAGGCCAGCATCGGCGGTACCAGGGCCGGGACCAGGTTACGCCCGGTCAATCCGGAGTAGAGCACCGCCGCCGCCGTAGTCGATGTCGCGTGCGAGGACGGGAAGCTCAGCTTGCTCGGCGTGGAGACCAAGACCTCGACGCTCGGGTGGTCCGGTCGTGGCCGCCTGACCACGCGTTTCACCGCGATCGACGCCGCGTGCGCGCCGACGACCCCGGCCGCCGCGACCAGCCAGTCCTTGCGGCGCTTCTTGTCGACCGCCGCCCCGACGAGCCCCAGCGCGAACCATCCCGCGCTGTGCTCGCCGAAGTGCGAAAGACCCCGGGCCGCCTTCACCGTGACGTCGCTCTTCAGGACGCCCTGTGCCTTCGCGAGAACAGCCACCTCACCGGTGGGAGCGCCCTTCTCAAGCATCGAGGGACCCGTCGAGAGGCGCGCCATCGGTCAGGTGCGGCGCGATCTTGTTGTCGAACGCGGTCAGCGCCGAGCCGATGGCCATGTGCATGTCGAGGTACTTGTAGGTACCGAGACGGCCGCCGAACAGCACGTTCTTGTTCTTGGCCTCGGCCTTCGCCAGCTCGCGGTAGGCCTCGAGCTTCTCGCGGTTCTCCGGGGTGTTGATCGGGTAGTACGGCTCGTCGGCCTCGCCGGCGAAGCGGGAGTACTCGCGGAACACGACCGTCTTGTCGTTCGGGTAGTGCTTGCGCTCCGGGTGGAAGTGCCGGAACTCGATGATCCGGGTGTAGGGCACCTCTTCGTCGTTGTAGTTGACGACCGAGGCTCCCTGGAAGTCACCGGTCTCGACGACCTCGGATTCGAAGTCCACCGTGCGCCAGGTGAACCGGCCCGCGGAGTAGTCGAAGTAGCGGTCCAGCGGCCCGGTGTAGACGGTCGGGGTGCCGGCGGGGATGTGCTCGCGGACGTCGAAGTAGTCGACGTTCAGCCGCACCTCGATGTTCTCGTGCTCGGCCATCTTCTCGAGCCACGCGGTGTAGCCGTCGACCGGCAGGCCCTCGTAGGTGTCGTTGAAGTACCGGTTGTCGAAGGTGTAGCGGACCGGGAGCCGGGTGATGATGTCGGCGCCCAGGTTCTTCGGGTCGTTCTCCCACTGCTTGGCCGTGTAGCCGCGGATGAACGCCTCGTAGAGCGGGCGGCCGATCAGCGAGATCGCCTTCTCTTCGAGGTTCTGCGCGTTCGCGGTCTCGAACTCCGACGCCTGCTTGGCGATCAGCTCGCGGGCCTCGTCCGGCGTGTGGGACTTGCCGAAGAACTGGTTGATCAGCGCCAGGTTCATCGGCAGCGGGTACACCTGACCCTGGTACTTGCCGAACACGCGGTGCTGGTAGTTCGTGAACTCGGTGAAGCGGTTGACGTACTCCCACACACGCTTGTTGGAGGTGTGGAACAGGTGCGCACCGTAACGGTGCACCTCGATCCCGGTCTCCGGCTCGGCCTCGGAGTAGGCGTTACCACCGATGTGGTGCCGCCGCTCCAGCACGAGGACCTTCTTGCCGAGCTCGGCCGCGGCCCGTTCGGCGACGGTCAGCCCGAAGAATCCGGAGCCGACCACGATGAGGTCGTAGCCGGTGTAATCGGCTTCAGTAATCTTGTCGGGGTTCGTGTGCGCGCTCACGGGCGTCGAGGGTACGCACGTCGACTCCGAGCCCTGCAGCGAGCATCGGTTTTCACCTTCGACAGACACATTTAGGAAGCAGTGCCTACTCCGGACACCTTCTGGTCGTACTTCGGTGCGACCCTCACCTATCTGGCCGTCCTGGCGGTCCCCGGCGGGCTCGTCGGCCGGGCCGCGGGCCTGCGCGGCTGGGCACTGGCGGGCCTGGCCCCACTGCTGTCCTACACGGTAACCGGACTGGCCGGTCCGTGGCTGGCACTCGCGGGTGTGTCGTACAACCCGCTGACCGTGGCGGCCGTCACGGCCGTGCTCGCCGGGATCGGTTTCGGCCTGCGGAGGCTGGGGCAGGCACGCGGCTGGATCAAGCCGGGCGCCGAGGAGCCGCCGACGAAGTGGCACCCGCGCGCGCACTACGCCGTCGCCGCCTGCGTCGCGCTGGCCGTGGGGATCTCGATCCTCGTGGTGCTTTCGGCCCGCGGCGGGACGACGGCGGTGTTCCAGCGCTGGGACACCGTCTTCCACGCGAACGGCATCCGCTACATCGCCGAGACCGGCGACGGCTCGCTGACCGGTATGGGCACCATCAACTGGTACCCGGACGGCTCGTTCTACCCGAACGCGTATCACCTGGTCGGCTCGCTCGTGTACTCGATCTCGGGCACGACGATCCCGGTCACGCTGAACGCCATCACCATGCCGGTCGCCGGCGTGTTCGCGCTGTCGATGGTCGCCCTGATCCGCCAGCTCGGCGGGCGGGCGGTGTTCGCGGGCTGCACGGCCCTGGTGGCCGCCGCGGCCACCACCGGCGCGTACGAGTCGGTGTCCAGCGGGCTGCTGCCGTTCGCGCTGGGGATCGTGCTGACGCCGCTGGCCGTCGTCGCGCTGGCCCGCTTCCTCGCGCGGCCCGGCCTCGACACCGGCTACGTGCTCGCGCTGACCGCGGTCGGCCTCCTGGCCGCGCACTCGTCGGCGCTGTTCGGCGCGCTGCTGTTCGCGTTCCCGCTGGTGGTGCAGCGCTGGTACCGCGCCCTGCGGCACAAGCCGCTCGACGGAGTGCCCGAAGGCCGTGGCGGCTGGCGGGTGATCGGCGGCGACGTCGTCAAGATGGTGCCGGTGATGGTGGGCAGCGGGCTGCTCGCGGCGCCGCACATCCTCGGCGCCCTGAAATTCACTTCGGGTTCATACCCTTATTACGCGTGGGGCTCCGACCTGCCGGTCGTGAAGTCGCTGGGCCTGCTCGTGACGTTCCGGCAGGTGCTGAGCGCCCCGCAGGTGTGGCTGACGGTGCTGCTGGTGATCGGCGTGCTGAGCCTGTTCCGGCTCGGCCGGATGCGCTGGCTGGGGCTCTCGGCGATCGGCTTCTCGGCGCTGTTCGTGCTGGTCGCCTCGTTCGGCGCCGAGCCGTGGGTGATCTCGCTGTCGCGGCCGTGGTGGAACGACCGGTACCGCCTGATGGCGCTCGCCGCGATCCCGCTGTGCCTGCTGGCCGGGCACGGGATGGCGGAGCTGCAGCGCTGGTTCGCGAAGTGGGCGAGCGGGCGCTCCTGGGTGAAGAGACGCCCCGCGCTGCCCGCCCGGCTGGGGCTGGCGACCGCCGTGTTCGTCGTGGCCGCGTCGGCCGTGCTGACCAAGGGCTTCTACACGGAGTCGAACGCGCACGCGGTGTCGTTCCTGTACTACAACGGGCCCGAGGGCGAGGTCACGCCGCCGGTCAGCGCCGACGAACTGGCCGCGATGAACGAGCTGACCAAGATGAACGTCGGGCCGGACGAGAAGGTGCTCAACGAGCGCTTCGACGGGACGGCCTGGCTGTACGCGATCACCGGGATCCACCCCGTCGCCGGGCACTACGACCCGGGTGTGCCGCCGCCGGACGCCAAGTACCTGGCGCTGCACTTCCGGGAGTACGACACCGACCCCGAGGTGCGGGCCGCGGTGCGGCGGCTGAACGTCAAGCACGTGCTGATCGGGAGCACGCCGATCAAGATCGGCGAACCGCCGGCGCCGGGCCTGCGGGATCTGGACGGGCTGGACTTCCTGCGGAAGGACTTCAGCAACGCGGGCGCCTCGATCTACACGCTGACGCGCTGACCACCTGCCGGGCGTAAGACGCGTGCTTGAAGCCGTATGACGCGTGATTGAAGGCGTAACACGCGTGTCTCCCGCCGGAACTCGCGAGTTACGCCTTCAATCACGCGAGTTACGGCTTCAAGCACGCGAGTTACGGCTTCAAGCACGCGAGTTACGCCTTCAATCACGCGAGTTACGCGCCTGGACACGCGAATCACGGCAAAAGATAAGGCTCGCGTGGTCGCGGACTGCCCCTGCCGCGACCACGCGAGCCTCAGTCCCCCATTCACCCCCGGGGTGACCCATGAGGGGCAGCCGTCGCCGGCCGCACCCACTCGCTGTACTCGTCTGTCAGACGACCACTGGGCGGAACCGGTTTACCGGACCCGCCGATGTCACCCGATCGGCCTAAGAACTTCTTCCCTGGAGTACCGGGAGTACGTCGCTCGCGACCTCTTCGAGGGTCGACTCCCGGCCGACGTAGTAGTCCCCGGACCGCGGCCAGTGGGTGACGATGTCGGTGAAGCCGAGCTCCCCGGCCCGCCCGGCGGCGTCGGCGAACGCGCCCGCGCTGGAGAGCGAGAAGACCGGCGCCGAGTCGAGGCTCAGGAACCGCTGCACACTCGCCTTGTCCCTGCCCACGACGTCGAGCCGCTCGTCGAAGGTCTTCACGAGCTCCGTGACGCCCTTCCACCACTCGTCTTGGGTGTCCGCCTTGACGCCCGTGGTGGCCCAGCCCGCGCCGAACCGCGCGGCGAGCGTCATCGTGCGCGGACCGTTCGCGGCCACCAGGAACGGCAAACGCGGCCGCTGCACGCAGCCCGGCTGGTTCCGCGCGCCCTTGGCCCGGTAGTACTCGCCCTCGAAGTCGAAGCCGTCGGTCATCAGCAGCCCGTCGAGCGCTTCGACGAACTCGGCGAACCGGTCCGTGCGCTGTTTGACCGACAGCTCGGGGCCGTCGAGGACGACGGCGTCGTAGCTGGTGTTCGTGACGCCGGCGCCCACGCCGAGGATGAAGCGGCCGTCGGAGATGTCGTCGAGGGTGGTCAGCTCGCGGGTGAACGGCACGGGATGCCGCGCGACCGGCGAGGCGACGAAGGTGCCCAGTCTGATCCGCGACGTCACCATCGCGGCCGCCGTCAACGTCGGCATCGCACTGAACCACGGGCCGTCGACGAGGGTCCGCCAGCCGAGGTGGTCGTACGTCCAAGCGTGGTCGAAGCCGTATTCCTCGGCGGCCCGCCATTTCGGCTCGGCCGCCCACCAACGATCTTCCGGAAGGATCACGATGCCTACGCGCACACCGGGGAAGGTACTGGTCCAGACCGACACTTCGCCCGATGGGCGGATCTTCGGGGATGATGTGCGGGTGGAAAAACCCCTCTTGATCGCCTCCGACGTCGACGGAACGCTGCTCGGCCCGCTGGAGGTCCTGTCCGAACGCACGATCGACGTCGTCCGGCGCGTCGCCGACGCCGGTGTGCCGTTCGTGCTGGCCAGCGGCCGTCCGCCGCGCTGGATCGCGCCGATCGCGAACCCGCTCGGCCTGACCGGGTACGCGGTCTGCGCGAACGGCGCGGTGCTGTACGAGATCGGGACGGACCGGATCGTGGCGGTCCACGGACTGCTCGAACCCCAGCTGCTGCACGACACGGTGAGTGCTCTTGATCACGCTCTGCCCGGCTGCCGGTTCGCCGCGGAGCGGGTCGGCGGCTCCGCGCTCGACCCGGAGATGCGCAACTTCGTGATCGAGCCGGACTACCACAACCCCTGGGGCAACCACGAGGGCACGGAGGCGCCGCGGGCCGAGGTGCTCGGGCATCCCGCGATCAAACTGCTGATCAGCAGGCGCGGGATGAGCTCCGACGAGATGGCGCGGGCGGCGCGTGAGGTGCTCGACGGCTCGGTGGACATCACCTACTCGACCAACACCGGCCTGATCGAGGTCGCCGCGCACGGCATCACGAAGGCGACCGGTCTGGCCGAGGTCGCCGAGCGGCTGGACGTCCCGGCCGAGCGGGTGATCGCGTTCGGGGACATGCCGAACGACGTCGAGATGCTCGGCTGGGCAGGCCACGGCGTCGCGATGGCCAACGCGCACCGGTACGCCCTCGACGTCGCCGACGAGGTGACCGCGCCGAACTCCGAGGACGGGGTCGCGCAGGTGCTGGAGCGCTGGTTCTAGCGGGGCGCGGTCCGGGTGCCAGCGGACTTTCGCGTGTCGCGAAAGCCACTTTCGAGACACCTAGCGTCGCGAAAGTGGCTTTCGCGACACGGCAGCGGGGCGTTGGCGGTGCTAGCGGCCTTCGCGGTCGAGCTTCGCGGCCTCTTCCGGCGTCGGCGCGGTGCCGCCGAGGTGCGCGGGCAGCCACCAGCGCTCGTCGTCGGAGGACGGCTTCTCCGGGTAGCCGGCCTGGACGCGGTCCACGAGCGCGGACATCCGCACGCGAAGGTCCTTCGAGAGGACCTCGGCGTCTTCGTCGGCCTTCGGGTGCATCGGCTCGCCGACGAGGATCGAGATCGGGACGTGGCGTTTGGTCAGGTCCTTCGGGCGGCCCTTGGTCCACAGCCGTTGCGTGCCCCACAGCGCCATCGGCACGACCGGGACACCCGCCTCGGCGGCCATCCGGACCGCGCCGGACTTGATGTCCTTCACGGTGAACGACCGGCTGATCGTCGCCTCGGGGAACACGCCGACGACCTCCCCGGCCTTCAGCCGCTCGACGGCTTCGCGGTACGACGCGAGACCGGCGCCGCGGTCGACGGAGATGTGGTGCATGCCGCGCATGAGCGGTCCGGCGATGCGGTTGGAGAAGATCTCCTTCTTCGCCATGAACCTGACCAGGCGCTTCGCCGGCTGCGCGCCGAGGCCGCAGAAGATGAAGTCGAGGTAGCTCACGTGGTTGCAGGCGATGACCGCCCCGCCCGTCGACGGGATGTGCTCGGTCCCCTCCACCCGGATGCGGTTGTCCAGCACCCGGAACATCAACTTCGCCGCCATGATGACGGGCGGGTAAACGAGCTCAGCCATTCGTTCAGGTTACGCTACCGTAGGGTAACCAACCTACGGTCGCGTAGGTCACATCACTCCGAGCGCGCGAAGGTCACCAGTGCGAGGGCGACGCCCAGCACCGTGCAGTACAGCGCGATCACCTGGTGCTTGACGTTCTCCAAGCCGTCGCCCAGCGCGGCCAGCACGAACTGCCCGGCGGCGATGGCGAGCAGGAAGCCCAGCACGACACCCAGCGCGGCGCGCCGCGTCTTCCAGCCTCGCCAGGCGATCAGGGCCCATATCGGCAGCAGAGCGAAGAAACCCAGCGGTGCCAGCAGTTTCGTCACGGTCGAAACGATCGGGACGCGGTATTCCTGGGTTTCCGGGGCGAAGCCGGCCGACCGGTCGAAGCTACCGAGGTAGGGCGGCCGCGCGGTGAGCAGATCGCCCGCCGCGCGGTCCAGGATCTCGACGGTGCGCCACGGGTGCGTCGCGAAGTACTCGACGACGTTGCGCCTGCTGATCTGTTCGCGGTACTTCGGGTACTCGGGGTCCTGCGTCGCGGGCTTCGGATGCCACCAGCCGTTGCCCGCGTACTGGCCGAACGAGGCGGGCAGGCCCAGCGCGGCGAGGTCGGCCGCGGTGTCGTGCCGACCGTCCACAATGGTCAGGAAGATCGTGTTGAACATGTTGATCTCACGCGAATCGTCGCCCGGCCGCGCGGCGAGCGAGCCATCGGGAAGTTTCGCCGGTTCGACGGTCTGCTGCGCATAGGCCGTGCCACCGGCGAGCGCGCCGATGACGAACACCACGGGCAGCCAGCGCCTCAAGCCGCGAACGCCGTCCGGACGGACGAGCAGCGCGGCGAGCGCGAGCAACGGCAGGATCATCAGCGTCTGGACCTTGGCGTTGACCGCGATCAGGCCGCCGAAGAGCAGCACGGCGAGGCCCGCGTAGCGCCACCAGCCTGGCCGCGCGGCGAGCAGCAAGCCGCCGACGGCGAGCAGAAGACCGAGGAAGGCGGCACCTTCACCGAGCACGGAGGCGAAGTAGCCGAAGAACGCGGAGTCCGCGACGACCAGCAGCAGCCCCACGGCCGCGAAACCGCGGACGCGGCGCGAGTACGGCAGCCCGACGACGATCAGCGCGACCGCCGCGGCGGCGAGAACGCCGGTGAGCACGCCGAGGACGACCAGGCTCAGCGTCGATTCGAGGCCGAGCACTCCGCCGATCGACCGCGCGATCCGCGCGAACCAGCTCTGGGTCAGGAGATAGGTGGCGTCGCATTCGCCTGCCGGGACGGTGTAGGCGAGGTGGACGAATCCCTCCGGCTTGCCCTTCCACGGGATGCCCGCGCCGCACAGCACGCGGAAACCGTCACCGTTGTCGGACATCGCGATCGGCCGCGGCACGAGGAAACGAACCAGGAGCACGGTGAGCGCGGCGGCGAACACACCGAGGCCGAACAGGCGCGAGGTCGCCTCACGCGCTGCCGGTCTGCTGGGGGAAACGACACTCACGAAGGGCACGGTACGTGGCGGAAATCCGGCGAGCGGTCGAGGGCCGAGGTGACCGCTCGCTCGACGTCCGCCCGCGGGAACACGGTGATCCACGACGAGGTTCCTTCACGCGCGAAGGTCGCGACGCGGTACCTGGCCGCGTACGCCGGGTCGATCACGCAGGTCTGCTTCGCCGAGTAGCCGCTGTCGGTGACGACGGCGATCGTCGGATGCCGCCTGGAGACGACGGCCTCGCCCGTTTCCTCGGTCTGGCCCCGGACGCCGACGATCTGCAGTCGTGTCCCGGCGTGATACGACAGCACGCCGGGCGCGGAGGTGCTCACGACCGAACCGGGCGGGAGGTAGGCGTCGAGCCAGCGGCCGATCTCCTCCATCTGAACGCCGTGGTCGTGCCAGGCGCGCACGCGGGCCAGCATCTCCGGGCTGAACACCGACACCAGCACCGCGAGCCCGGACAGCGCCACCGCGGCGGCGGGCATCAGCCGCTGGACCGGCGGACGCGGGCGGGGGCTCGGTTTCGCGGCCGCGACGAGCACGCCGTAAACGGACACGGCCGCCACCGACAACAGCGGCGGGATCGGCGCCAGGAGCCGCCAGGCGGGCCCGGCGTCGCCGCCGAAGAAGACCACGAAACCGGTGAGCGCGACCGCGGTGACCAGCATCAGCCAGGTCAGCGACCTGGCTTCGGCCTCGTGCGGCGTCCGGCCGGGCCGGCGCAGCAGAAGGGCAACCACGGAGATCAGGCCGAGCAGCAGAAATCCCTGGTGGACCAGCGAGAAACCCGACAGATACCGCCATCCGGCGTCGATCCGGGCGGGCAGCCCGAGGTCGAAGGGGATGACGACCGACGTCGGCAGGACATGGTCGTAGTAGGTCACCCGCCAGGCCGTCCACGGCGCCGCGAAGACGAGCCCGCCGAGCAGCCAGCCCACCGGTGACCACCACGTGTAGCGGCCGCGCAGGGCGGCGGCGACCAGCCAGATCCCGACCAGTACCGCGAGCAGGAACCCCGCCGGGCGCGTCATCGTCGCGAAGGCGACGAGCACGCCCGCGACCACCGGCCGACGGGCCGCGAGCGAGGCGAAGACGCCGAACACGAGCAGCACGAACAACGGCGTCTCGGAGCCGGATCCGCCGTACGCGGCGAGCCCTCCGGCGCCCGCGACGAGCACCGCGGCGGCCACGCCATAGGCCGGGCGCGCCTCACCGGCGGCCCGCGCGACCACGCGGTTCACCGTCACGTGGGCGAGCAGGACCACGCCGAGCGTGGCGAGGACGCCGAGCACGATCGCGGACGTCTCGATGTCGGCCCCGAAAGCGGCCTTCGGCAACGCGATCACGATCATCCAGAGGAAATTCGCGTAACCCTCGATCCGCTCGCCGGGGTTGAACACCGGGCCGTTGCCGTCGGCGATGTTCTGGGCGTAACGGAAGGTGATGTACGCGTCCTCCGCGATGGTCGAAAACATCAGCTGGTGCACCAGCGAGAAAACGAGGGTCAGCAGCAGCGCGCAGGCGCGCCAGGCCTTGTCGGCGCCGATCCTCGGCCAGGCCACCAGTACGAAGATCGCGACCAGGAACCAGGCGACGACGAGCGCGATCACCACCTGATCCCCACCCTCCCGGGCCGAGCCACCCCGTGTGCGAAAAGACTACGGTCAAGTATCGATCACCGCGGCGGTGCGTTTCTTTCGGCGCAGTCAATTGACACGAATGGGCCAGCAAGTGTGCACAAAGTAGGCAATGTTCCGCCCTTGTGCCGGACCGGATGTGACTCCTTCGGGTAACGGTGCCCCGCGGTTAATCTGGTTTCCCATTCCGTTCCGCACCTCGGGGGTTCCGTGCGGATTCCCCACCCGAGGTAGCCCGTGCCCACCCAGACCTCCCTGTCGGCCGACGTCGTCACGCTGTGCGTCGCGCTGCTCGTCATCGGTCTCCCCGGTCTGCTCACCGGGCTCGCCGCCGGCCTGCGTGGCTGGGTGCTCGCGGGGATGACGCCGTTGCTGAGTTACGCGATCGGCGGTCTCGCCGGGCCGTGGGCGGCCGCTCTCGGGCTCCCATTCAACCCGGTGACGTACGCGGTGGCGACGGCCTTGTTCGCCGGGGTCGCGTTCGGTCTGCGAAGGCTCACCCTGCGCCGATGGCCGCCCGGGCCCGAGGAGCCGCTGTGGGGACGTTCCGGGCATCTCGCGGTCGGGGCGTGCCTGCTGCTCGCGGCCGGCGTCGGGATGTACGCGGTGGTGCGCGGGATGGGCAGGTTGGACGCCATCCCGCAGGGGTTCGACGCCGTCTATCACGCCAACGGTGTCCGGCAGATCGCCGAAACCGGGGACGGCGGCCTGTTCGGCACCGGCGAGGTCAACTGGTACGGCGGCGCGGCGCCGGTGTTCTATCCCAACGCGTACCACCTGCTCGCGTCCGTGGTGTACCTGCTCGGCCCGGCGACCATCCCGCTGACGCTGGACGTGAACACCGCGCTGCTGCCCGCGTTGCTGGCGTTGTCGCTGGTCACGATGGTGCGCGTGTTCCGGGGGCGCGCGGTGTTCGCGGGCGCGGTCGCCCTCGTCTCGATCGCGCCGGTGATGGGCCTGTACGAATCGATGAGCAGGGGACCTTTGCTCCCGTTCCTGCTCGGCCTCGCGCTGACCCCGCTGGCCGCCGTCGCGGTGAAGCGCTACCTCGACCGGCCCGCGCCCGACACCGGTTTCGTGCTGCTGGCCGCCGCTCTCGGGTTGCTGTGCGTGCACTCGTCCGCGTTGTTCGGCTCGATCCTGTTCGCCGGCCCGCTACTGCTGCAACGCTGGGTCGCGCCGGGCGAACGGTGGCGGCGGATCGGCCGGGACCTGCGCGCGCTGGCGATCGTCGCGGTCATCGCGATCGGCGTGGCGTGGTTGCAGCTGTTCGGCGCGATCGGGCTCGCGAACGGCGAGGTGCCCTACCGGAGCTGGCCGGTCGAATGGCGGGCGACGACGGCGCTCGGCGCGCTGCTGGGCTTCCAGCACCACCAGCCGTATCCGCAGGTCTGGCTTTCGGCCGCGCTGCTGCTGGGCTTCATCTTCTTCTCGCGGCTGGGCGGGCTGCGCTGGATCGGCGTGACGGCGTTGATCACCGGGTTCGCCTACATCGCGGTGACGTCGTCCGAGCAGCCGCTCGTGCTGGCGCTGTCCCGGCCGTGGTGGAACGACCCGTACCGGTTCATGTCGATGGCGGCGATCCCGCTGGCGATCATCGCCGCCCACGGCCTCGCCGAGACGCAGGCGTGGCTCCGGGACAGCGTGACGCACCGGAAGGTGCCCGCGTTCGCCGTCGCGGTGGTGGTGTTCGGCGCGTTCGCCTTCCTGAGTGACGGTTTCTACGCACGGTCCAACGCGGAGAAGATCGCGCCCGGCTACGCGAACACGCCCGGCGTGAATCCGCACAAGCTGCCGGTGAGCCCGGACGAGGTCGTCGCGATGGAGAAGCTCGCCGAGTTCGTGAAACCCGGCGAGCGCGTGCTGAACGACCGGCTGGACGGGACGGTGTGGACCTACGCGCTCTCCGGCGTCCGCACGACTTCCGGGCATTTCGACGAGACGCTGCCGCCGCCGGACGTGGGGCTGCTGGAGTGGCATTTCCGCGAGTACCCGTCGAACCCCGAGGTGCGGGCGGCGGTGGCGCGGCTGAACGTGCGGTGGGTGATCCTCGGGCAGTACGGCTACCCGACGGGTGCCCAGCGCCAGCCCGGGCTGCGCGATCTGGAGGGGCTGAACTTCGTGACCGAGGTGTACCGCAACGCCGACGCCGTCATCTACCGGCTGACCCCTCGCGATTAGCCGACTAATCGCGGGCTACGAGGCGGGCCGAGAGGGCGGCGCCACCGGCGGTGATCAGATCGGCGACGGTGAACATCACCCGCGAGGCGATGGCGAACGCCGTCGCCTGGACGACGGTGAGACCCGAGGCGGTCAGCACGGCGACCTGCGCGACCTCCCGGACGCCGACGCCGCTGGGCAGGATGAACGCGAACGTCCCGACGGTCATCGCGACGGCCATCGCGCCGACGCACAGCACGAACCCGCTGAACCCGGGCGTGCCGACGGAGTTCGCCAGCAGCCACAGGTGCACGCCCTGGAGCGCCCACGCGGCGGTCGACGAGCCGAAGACCTTCCCGACGACCGACCAGCTCAGCCGGTGGTCCAGCGGCGGGCGGCGCAGGATCCGCAGCACGAGCGACGTGCCCCAGGTGAGCACGCGTGGGTGCAGCATCGCGAGCCCGACGGGGATGAGCACGAACAGCCACAGCGCCCGCGGGCTGTTGCTGAACACCGCGGGGGCCGCGAGCAGCGAGACGACCAGGGCGGACACCACGCCGACACCGAGCTGGATCAGCGAGCCGGTGAAGATCCGGGCCCTGGCGAGCCCGGCCTTGCGGCCAAGCTCCATCTGCAGCAGATACGCCCACACCGAACCCGGCACGTACTTGCCGAGCGAGCCGACGAGGCAGATCTGCGCGCCGCGGGCGTAGCCGATCGGCTTGCCGAGGTCGTCGACCATGACCTGCCAGCCGTAGGTCGACACCATGATCGCGGCGATGAGCGCGAGCAGGCTCAACGTGGAGGATTCCCACGCGACCTCGGACAAGGTCCGCCAGAATTCACCCCAATTGGTGACCAACGTCTTCGCCGCGAAACCGACGACCAGCAGGATGGCGACCCAGCGGACGACGTCGAGGATCTTCGCCTTCGTGGATTTCGGTTGCTTTACGGAAACCGAAGTGTCCTCTTCGGGCGTTTCGACGGTCGTCACTGAACCTCCTCTGCTGCTACCTCGTCACCGCAGGTCAGGCCTGTACGGTCACCAAGCGGCTGAACTCGGTCAGCAGATCGTAGCCGTCCCAAATCGCGGAGAACGTCAGGGCCGAGCCGAACGGAACGACGCGGTCGACGCCGCGGCCCGCCAATTCCGTCACGAATTCCGTCAATTCTTCTTTGGTGAAGCCGAATTGACCGACGGTTTGATCTTTGCGGAGCACGATCGGGACGAGGTCGGAAAGCGTGTCGACGCGCGCGTTGGCGAAAGTACCCGCGCCGAGCCATTCGCGCGGGAGGATCGCGGGGTCGGCCAGTTCGAGGGTCGCGATGCCGTTGCCCTGGAACTCGATGCCGTTCACGAGCCCGTCGACGGCGGCACCGTACGCCGAAACCCGCTTCTGCACGGCCATGGCGGGCTCGGTGACGTGCTGTTTCGTCGCCAGTACCTCGGCGAGCAGCTTCCGGAACTCCTGTCCGGCTTCGCGGGCTCCGTCTTCGTCTCCGACCCAGAACACCGCGCGCGGCGACGAGCAGGCGGCCTGGTCGAACCAGTACGAGTCGTTGTAGAAGCCCTCGGCCGCGCCGCGGCGTTCGGCTTCGGAAGCGTTCTGCCAGCCGCGCACCGACGCGACCGCGAACGACGACCGGTCCGGGAAGGTCAGGTCGCGCGCGTGCGGGGCGAGCGGATACTTGCGCAGCGCGGCGACCGAGGCGTCGCCGCCCCAGATCACGCGCAGATCCGCGGCGACCGAGAGCGCGCCGCTGATCGCGTCGCTGCGATCGTAGGTGACCATGCGCTGGGTCGCGGTGATCGCGGCGGCGGTGTCGGCGTCCACTTCGGACAGTGCGGCGTTCAGCGCCTCCAGCACCGTTTCCGCCGCGCCGGCCGAACGCGACGACACGCGGACGACGTTGTGGTTACCGGCCAGCGCCGAAAGCGCCCACGAGTACACGAAGATCGTGTCGACGTTAGCCGGCGGCACGTGGAAGACGAGTCCGCGCGGGAACCGAAGCGCGTCGCCGGAAGTCTCCAAAGTGGACAGTGCCTTGGCGATCTCTCCCTTGCGCAGGAAGAAACCGAGCGACGCCAGCTCCGGGAAGCGGCGTGCGGTCGCGGGTGCGAGCAGCTTGCGCGCGAACTTTGTCAGGAATTCGACGACGCGTGGGTCGCCCACGCGAAGCCGCCCGCCGACGGGCTCGGCCCGCAGCTCTTCGACGAGCTTGTCGACCTCGATCGCTTCCGCGAGCGGAAAACGCTGGTTCAGGCTCATGCCGCCGCTCCCTGGAAGGTGTCCGAGCAGCCGCGGGCCTCGGCCTTGGGCAGCCTGCCCATCACCGAGAAGTGCTTGCCCGGCCAGTCGCCGTCGTCGATTCCGTTGTAGACACCGAGATCCTCGGTGAGCAGGACGTGGCCGGGGTACGAGTGCGGCAGCGTGCTGACGACCTCGATCACGCCGGGTTCGCCGACCGGCTGCTCTTCCCAGGTCTCCGGGTTCCGGATCACGACGTCGGCGAAATCGGGGCAGTACAGCGAGTTCCCGGACGGTCCTTCGAGGAACACGGTGCCGATCTGCTCGATCATCCCGTAGTAGTTGTGGATCCGGGTGAGCCCGGTGTCCTCTTTGAAGCGACGGCGGAACTCGGCGTTGTCCACCGCGCGGTCGATCAGCTTCTTCCAGCCGCCGGAGTGGATCAGGATCCCGTTGGAGAGGTCCAGCTTGTGCTCGCGGGCGACCTCGTAGAGGTACTGCCACACCATGAAGGTGAAGCCGAAGATCAGGAACGGCTTGTCACCGTAGGTCGCGAGGAACGTCTTGACCGCCTCGACGTCCGGCTGGTCGTTCTCGTCGAGCACGTAGGTGTGCTTGCGGCCGAAGTTCGCCATGCCCAGCACGCCCGCGCCGCGCGCGGAGAACGAACGGCGGTTCTTGATGATGCCGATGGTGTCGACCATCAGCATCGGCAGCCGCTCGCCGCCGAGGACCTCCTGCAGCGTGGCGCCGAGCTGTTTGGTCTGCGCGCCGGCCGCGGCCTTGTCCAGGTAGATCCGCGACGCGCCCGCACCGGTGGTGCCCGAGGAGGTCAGCGTCTTGAAGATCTCGGACTCGGGGATGCTGCGCAGGTCGTGCGTCTTGAACATCCGCACCGGCAGCCACGGCAGGTCCGCGATCGACGCGAATTCCGTCT
Source organism: Amycolatopsis roodepoortensis (assembly GCF_024628825.1). Lineage (NCBI taxonomy): Bacteria > Bacillati > Actinomycetota > Actinomycetes > Pseudonocardiales > Pseudonocardiaceae > Amycolatopsis > Amycolatopsis roodepoortensis. Next base: position 5,619,883 of record NZ_CP102415.1, on the reverse strand, counting down.
CCCGCGCGATGCCGAGCGACGAGAGGATGCGCTCGTAGCCCTCGGAGTTCTCACGGTGGTGCGCGGTCAGTTCGGCGAGCTGCGGAAGCAGGTGCTTCTCGCGCTCCGCCTGCGAAAGCGTGAACACACTCATACCTGGGCCTCCAGCGACCGGTAGTCGATCTTGCCGCTGGCCAGCAGCGGCACGGTGTCGATGGGGCGGACGTCGAACCCGCTCGTGTGCAGGTGCAGCCGCTCGGACAGCGCCTTCGCGGCGTCCTTGCAGATGTCCTTGTCGGCGCCTTCGGCGAACAGGACGACCTTGTCCCCGGCCGGGACGGCGGCCACGACGTCGATCCCCACCGATGCCGAACGCACGGCGTGCTCGAGATCATCCAGGCTGACCCGGTTGCCGAAGACCTTGCCGATCCGCTTGAGCCGTCCGGTGATGTAGAGGAAGCCGTCCTCGTCGAGGTAGCCCAGGTCGCCGGTGGCGAGCACGCCGCCGTACTCGTCGCCCGCGGCCAGCCCGGCCTCGTCCTCGGCGTAGCCCATCATCACGTTGGGCCCGCGGTAGACGACCTCGCCGACGATCTTCGGATGCGTGGTCTCGGAACCGTCCTCCCGCCGGATCGCGAAGGAGCCGCCGGGCAGCGCGGGCCCGGCCGAACCGAGCTTCTCGGCGAGCCGTTCGGCCGGGACGGTGGTCATCCGCGGGGCGGCCTCGGTCTGCCCGTACATGACGAACATCCGCCCGCCGACCTCGCGGATCTTGTCGTTGAACTGGGCGACCAGGTCGTCGCGGAGCTTGCCGCCCGCCTGGGTGAGCGTGCGCAGCGTCGGGTACTTGGCCGGGTCGAACTTGAGGCGGCGCAGCATCTCGTAGTGGTACGGGACGCCCGCGAGCGAGGTGACCTTGTGCTCGTTGACCGCGTCCCAGAATCCGCGTCCGAGCACGCCGGAGGGCTCGATGACGACGGTCGCGCCGCGGACGAGGTGCGAGTTCAGCACGGACAGGCCGTAGCTGTAGTGCAGCGGGAGGCTGGTCGGCGCGATCTCGTGGCGGTCGATGCCGAGCACCTCGGCGATCGCGTCGGCGTTGGCGAACACCGCGCCCCGCGAAAGCCGGACCAGCTTCGGGTTGCCGGTCGAACCGCTGGTCGGCAGCAGGATCGCGAGATGCGGATGCGGTTCGACACCTTCGGCGGACTTCCGGACCCAGTGCCCGTCGGAAACGCCGTAACCCTCGGGGGCGGGCGCGTCCGGCGCGGACAGCACGGCGGCCGGGCGGAAGCGCTCGATGAGCCCCGCCAGGACGTCGGCGTCCAGCGCCGGGTCGATCAACGCGATCGCGCGGCCAGCCTCGAACGCGCCGAGGTAGTTCAGGACGCTGGCGAGGTCCACCGACATCCGCGCGAACAGCGCGCCCGGCGGCAGCAGCGACAACGCGGCACCCACGCGGGTGACCTCGGTGTCGAGTTCCTCGCCCTCGAGCGTCCTGCCGCTCGTGACGTCGATCAGTCGCGCACCCACACCCAGAAGGGTCATTACAGAACCAAGCCTCCGTCGATGCCCAGCACCTGCCCGGTGATGAACGAAGCGTCGTCACTGACGAGGAACCGGATCGCGTTCGCCACGTCTTCGGGCGTGCCGAGCCGCCCGAGCGGGGTCTTGCCGATGTTCTCGGCCTTGGCGTCCTCGGTCAGGCCCGAGGTCAGATCGGTGTCGATGACGCCGGGCGCCACCGCGTTGACCCGGATCCCGGAGCGGCCGAGCTCCTTCGCGGCCGAACGCGCGATGTTCGCCACCGCCGCCTTCGAGGCCGCGTACACCGTCTGACCAGCACTTCCGTGCTCGCCGACGATCGAGGCCAGCACCACGATCGCCCCGGTCTTCTTCCTCATCATCGCCCGCGCGGCGGCCTGGACGGTGTGCAGTGTGCCGGCGACGTTCGTGCTCAGCGTGGTGTCGACCAGTTCCTCGCGGATCATGCCGAGGAGCGCGTCCTCCATGATCCCGGCGTTGGCGACCACGATGTCGAGCTTGCCGTGCTCCTTGGCCACCCCGCGGATCAGCGTCGACACGGCCTTGGCGTCGGTGACGTCGAGAGCGAGCCCGCTCGCGGCCCCCGCCGCGGCCGCCGCTTCCTTGGCCTTCGCCTCGTCGCGGCCGGTCAGCACCACGGTGGCGCCCGCCTCGGCGAGCGCCCGCGCGGTCGCGAGCCCGATCCCCCGGGTCCCGCCGGTGACCAGGGCGACCTTCCCGTCCAGCATCACTTGGACTGGAGGTCGGTCACCATGTCGACGGCGACCTTGAAGCTGGACATGTCGATCACCTGATCGGTGTCGAACTCCACGTCGAACTCGTCCTCGATGGCCGCGACCAGCGCCATGTGACCGACCGAGTCCCAGGCCTCGATGTCGCGGTACTTCAGGTTCTCGACGTCGACGTCGCCATCGAGGTCCAGCGCCTCGACGAAGACCTCACGCAGCTTGCCGGCGACTTCCGCCATCGTTGAACTCCTAATGCTCTTCGCGCGGACGGGCGTCCCACGCCTTCACCAAGGTAGAGAGGTCGCCGGGCAGCCGGTCGGCCAGCCCGTCCTCAGGGAGACCGGCCTTACCCTTCAGCCACGGCCCCAGTGCCTCGATGGTGGCCTCGTCCAGGCCGCGGCGGGACAACCCCACGGTGTTGACGCCCGTCACCCGTGCGGGGTTGCCGACGGCGATGGTGAACGCGCCCACCTCCTTGCGGACCGCGGAGCCCATCCCGACCATCGCGCCGGGGCCGACCACGACCCGCTGGTGCAGGATCGCGCCCATGCCCAGGTTCGCCCCGGACCAGATGTGGCAGTGGCCGCCGGTGATGACGTTCGAAGCGACCGTGACGGCGTCCTCGACGACGCAGTCGTGGGCGATGTGGGAGCCGCGGAGGAAGTAGCCGCCGTCGCCGATGCTGGTGGTGCGCCAGGTGCCCTGGTGGACGCTGACGTACTCGCGGATCCGGTTCCGGCTGCCGATGACGACACCGTGGCCGTCGTGATCGGGATCACCGTTCGGCGCGGCCTCCCAGGCGGCCGGGTGCTCGCGGCCGCGGTCCTCACCGGGGGTGCCGATGGTCACGTGCGGGCCGATCCAGTTGCCGTCCCCGATCCGCGCCGGGCCCACGATGACCGTGAACGGTCCGACGACGTTGTCCTCGCCGAGCTCGACACCCTCGCCGATGACTGCTGTCGGGTGGATGCGGTTCACCACGTGAAGTTCCGTTCGTCGTGGCTGGAGACAGCCTGGGGTAATGGGCGCTTCGGCGGTCCCGGTAACGTGTGGCCCGCGCCAGAGCGGGCGGCCGGGCGCAGAACCGGCGGCTCACTGTACCGGACGCACCAGAACGCCCAGTCGAGAGAGACTTGCAGATGATCCCCATTACCGTGGTCGACGTCCGTGACGCGGAGGACCTCGTCGTCGAGGTGCTGCGATCCGGCGCCATCGCACAGGGACCGATGGTCAAGCGCTTCGAGGACGCGTTCGCGAGCGTTTCCGGCACGAAGCACGCGATCGCCGTCAACAACGGCACCACCGCGCTGGTCGCCGCCATCCAGGCGCTCGACCTTCAGCCGGGTGACGAGGTCGTCACCTCGCCGTTCACCTTCGTGGCGACGCTGAACGCGATCCTGGAAGCCGGCGCGACCGTCCGCTTCGCCGACATCCGGCGCGACGACTTCGCGATCGACCCGGACGCCGTGGCCGCCGCGATCACCGACCGCACCAAGGTCCTCATGCCGGTGCACCTCTACGGGCAGACCGCGGACATGGGCAAGCTCGCGCCGCTGGCCGCCGAGCACGGTCTCAAGGTCATCGAGGACTCGGCGCAGGCCGTCGGCGCGTCGTTCCAGGGCAAGCCGTCCGGCTCGTTCGGGATCGGCTGCTTCTCCTTGTACGCCACCAAGAACGTGACCACCGCCGAGGGCGGCGTGATCACCACGGACGACGACAAGCTGGCCGACAGCCTGCGGGTCCTGCGCAACCAGGGCATGCGCGCCCGGTACCAGTACGAGGTCGCCGGGCACAACTACCGGATGACCGACCTGCACGCCGCGGTCGGCATCCCGCAGCTGGAGAAGCTGGACCAGCTCACCGCCGCCCGCCAGGCCAACGCGAAGCGCCTCACCGAAGGCCTCGCCGGCACCCCCGGCCTCGACCTCCCCCAGGTCCTGCCGGGCCGCGAGCACGTGTGGCACCAGTACACCGTGCTGGTCGGCCCGCACGCCTTCCTCTCGCGTGACGAACTCGCCGCCGCCCTCACCGAACGCGGCATCGGCAACGGGATCTACTACCCGAAGATCGTCTTCGACTACGACTGCTACCGGAACAACCCGCTGATCCCCGACGCGAAGGTCGAGGACTTCCCGGTGGCCGCTTCCGTCGCCGCGCAGGCGCTTTCCCTGCCGGTGCACCCGCACCTTTCCGAGTCCGACCTGGACACCATCATCGAAACGGTTCGCGAGGTACTCGGCGCATGAGCACCCACAAGATCGCCCTCATCGGCACCGGGAACATGGGTTCGCTGCACGCCCGTGTCCTCGCCGCGAACGAGCGCGTGGACCTCGTCCGCGTGATCGACCCGCGTGAAGAGGCGGGCCGCAAGGTCGCCGATCGGTACGAAACCCAGTGGACGCCCGAAATCGGCTCTCTGTCCGATGTGGACGCCGTCGTGCTCGCCTCGGCCACCGAGGCGCATTACGAGCTGGCGCAGGAGATCCTGGGCCAGGGCAAGCCGATGCTGGTCGAGAAGCCGGTGTGCAACAGCTTCGCATTCTCCCAGGAGATCGTGGGGCTGTCGGCGAAGAAGGACGTCCCGCTGATGTGCGGGCTCCTGGAGCGCTACAACCCGGCCGTGATGACCGCGCGGGCGCTGGTCAACGAGCCGATCCACCTGATGGCCCGCCGCCACGGCCCGTACGCGCCGCGGATCAAGACCGGTGTCGCGTGGGACCTGCTGGTGCACGACGTCGACCTGGCGATCCAGTTCTTCGGCGGTGCGACCCCGCAGCGGGTCGCCTCCGGCGCGGGCTACTTCCACCCGAGCTCGGTCGAAGGCGCCGAGGACACCATCGAGACGGTGCTGTCGTTCGAATCCGGGCTCGCCACGGTTTCCGCGTCGCGCCTCGGCCAGCGCAAGGTCCGCTCGCTCTGGGTGTCCGAACTGGACCGCATGATCGAGATCGACCTGCTCCGCCGCGACGTCACCATCTACCGGCACGTGTCGCACGACTCGGTCACCGAGGACGGCCTCGGCTACCGCCAGCAGACCGTCATCGAGATCCCGGAGCTGGTGACCGCGCGCGAGCCGCTCGCGACGCAGCTGGACCGGTTCGTCGACCTGCTCGAAGGCAAGATCGACGCCGGCACCGAGCGGGACCTGATCCTGCCGTCGCACGCCGTCGTCGACCAGGTGCTGACGCAGGCCGCTGCCTGATCTCTCGCATTTCGCGTTATTTGGTGAGGCGCTGGCCCTTCGCGTCGTACGCGACGAGGGGGGTCAGCACTCCGGCCGACTCCACCTGGGCGCCGTCGAACCAGAAGATGACGACCGACGGATCCTCGCTCCAGGGAATCGCCTTGGCCTCGACCGGCTTCCCGCGGACGGTGCTGGTGATCCGCGCCGCCGGCCCGGCGAAGTAGCCGAACACGGGCACGAACGTCCCCCGGATCACGTCGCCGCCGTCCACCGCGTGGAAGCCGAACGACCGATCGGATCCCTTGAACTCGTTGCTGGCCAGGAGCGCGTCGTACTCACCCGACTGGCTTCGGTACGCGACCTGGAGGCCGAACCTGACGTCCGGCATCCGCGGCTCTTCGATCGCGAAGGCGTAGAGCACCAGCTCACGGCCGCCTTCTCCCTTGACCCCGAGTGGGATCGCCTCACCGAACGGCTGATCCGCCGGAGCCGCGGTGATCGTCGGGCTCGCCGGGGCGGGCTGCGGCGGAACGGGCGAGCTCGTGACCGGCGCGCTCGCCGCAGGCGGAAGCGGGCGCTGAGCCGGTTCCTTGAGCGCGACCGCGCCGACGATGACCAGCACCGTCACCACGGCGGCCGCGATCCCGCCCCCGCCGGCCGCGAGACGGCGACGACGGCGGATACGCCTTCCCTTGGTCATGATCGCGTCGAGGTCGGGCTCGGCGAACCCTCCGGCGGGCGGTTCCCGCAAGGCCGAACGCAGCGTTTCGAGGTCGGTCATCGTCCCAGCCCCCCGATCAGTTCCGTGCCGTCCTCCGCGGTGATCCGCAGCTTGCTCAGGGCGCGGGAATTGGTGCTCTTCACGGTGCCGATCGAGACACCCAGTTCGCCGGCCACGTCGGATTCCTTCAAATCGAAGAAGTGCCTGAGCACCACGACGGCCCTTTCCCGGTCTGTGAGCGTACGCAACGCGTCGAGCAGCCATTTCCGCTCGACGACGGCACCGGCGACGTCCATACCGCTCGGCTGCTCGGGGATGTCCTCCGTGGCGTTCTCGCGGATCGGCCGCCGCCAGCCATCGATGACGTGGTTGACCAGGACCTGCCGCGCGTAGGCGTAGGCGTCCTTGCGGCGTACGCGCGACCAGGCCGCGTACGTCTTGGCGAGCGCCGTCTGGGTGGCGTCCTCGGCCTGATGACGGTCGCTGGTGAGCAGGTAGGCCGCATGCTGGAGACGAGTCGCCGAGTTCCGCACGAACTCGACGAACTCGTCATCGCCGCGAGCCACCCTGGTCCTCATCTCCGTTCGACGGTTGACCACCTGAAAGGTTGCCTCGGCCGCTGTCGTTCTCAGTTCTTCCGGCGAGTGAACCGGAGCGCCACGACGACACCGGCCGCGACCGCCGCGATGGCGAGAACGATCCACACCCAGGCCGGCACCAGGTTCTCGGGCGTGGTCCCGGCGGCCTGCGGTGCCGGGTCGGCGCTACTCGCCGGGGCGGGGGCCGGGGCTTGGCTGCTCGACGGGCTCGGGGAGGCCGCGGGTGCGGGTGCGCTGAGGTTGAACTTCACCGAGCCGCTCGCGGCGTGCGTGTCCTCGAAGGTCACCTTGTAGCGGAGGGTGTACTCGCCCGCGGGGCCGACGGCCTTGACCGGCGCCGTGACGACCGATCCGGCGACCTCCGCCCGGCCGACCGTCCACGAGGCGTTCTCGGGGCCGGTGATCTGGATCGGGTTGTCGTCGGCCAGGGTGACCGGGCCCGAGAAGGTCAGCTTGATCTGCGTGGGCGGCGTCGCCAGCGAAGCGCCCCTCGCCGGGTCACTGCTCTTCAGCTCCGAGTGGGCCAGCGCCGGGGACGCGGCGCCCAGCAGGACCAACCCGGTGACCAGCAACGACGCGCCGAACCGTTTGAACCTCATCTGACACCCTTCTCACCCGGGGACTCCCGTCGAGCCTAGTAGTCGGGCTCGGTGGTGCGGTGGTTCCGAGGGCGCTCAGGGGCGCTGCGCGTGGCGGGTGGTCAGCGCGTCGAGGTCGAGGGTGAGCGGGGTGCCGTCGAGGTCGAGGCTCACCTTGCCGGTGTGCTCGCCGAAGTTCTCGTACTCGCCGTCGATCAAACGGTAGGTGGTCATACTCGCCGGTTCTTCGAGGTCGACGATCCAGTAATGCTCGATGCCCACTTCGGCGTACTCGGAGAACTTGGTGACCCGGTCGGTGCGGACGGTGCCCACGGACAGCACCTCGATGACCAGCCGCACGTCTTCAGCCGCGTACCGTGCCGGGTTTCTTTCCACGAACTCAGTCGCCGCCACGAGAACGTCCGGGACTCGAATCGTCAACGGGACTTCCGAGACAATGAACTCGGCTTCCGAAAGAGCCATGAGCGCTTCAGGCAACTGTTCATTGAGCAGGTAGCCCAGGCGAGTGACCGCGAGCTGATGGAACGACATCGGCCGGGGGGCCACGACCAGCACTCCTTCGACGACTTCTGCGCAGTGTTCCGGGTCTTCCGGCAGCGCGGCCCAGTCGTCGAGCGTCAGGAGGCGGTGAGGCCATTGCACGACACTCATCGAACTCCTCCTTCGCCGGTGATCACCAGGCCATCTTCCCACGGTTTCTCGAAGAACGTAGCACCACGGAAAGTAGCGACTCGTTACGGTGAGGAGTTGCAAAGAGGCAAGTAGCCGATTGTCGAACGACCTCGGGAAGAATTGCCTGGCCGCTCAAACCCGCTTCGGATACCTTCCCGACGTGCACAGATCGAGGGGAATCCTCACCACCACATGCCTGCTGTTCGCCGTCACGGCTTGCTCCAGTGGCGCCGCGATCGAGCCCGCGCCGACCTCGACGGCACCGCCGTCGTCATCGAGCAAACCGGCCGTCAGCACGGCACCCAGCACCACGCCACCACCGACGCCCCTCGCCAAAATCACCGCGGCCTGCCCCGTGCTGAGCCCGATCGAGTTCCTTCAAGTGATCGGGAAATCGGACGATCTGGTCGCCAACGAAGGTGAAGCCGAACGGGTCGGCGCCGGCAAGGCCTATCGGTGCGCCTTCGACGACCCCAAGGGAAAGTACGGGAAATCGGCCGAACTCTTCGTCGCGGCGATCCCCGGAAACCAGCCGCCCCATACCACGATCGACAAGCTCGCGAAGGAATGCAAGCAACCGGTCACCCAGCTTCCTGGTGTCGGCGAGCAGGCCTTGTGGTGCGGGATCCCCACCGACGGGCCGGACCTCAACGTTCTGGTGACCGTGGGAAAGCGTAGCCATGGCGAAACACGGGTCGCGACGCTGTACATGTACGAGACCAGGACCGACGTCTACGCCTCGCTGGCGAAGCTGATGGCCGACCGGCTCTGACTACTCCGTGAAGTCGCCCGCCGGAGCTCCCCAAGCCCCCGGCGTGTCCCCGCGCTCCTCAGCCAGCGCCCGCCGCCGCGCGTTCTCGGCGCGCACACGCTCCACTTCGGACTGGATGTACTCGTCGTCGTACTTCTGGAACACGCGCGCGGGGTTGCCCGCGACCAGGGTGCGCGGCGGGACGTCCTTGGCGACCACGGAATTCGGCTGCACGGTGGCGAAATCGCCGATCGTGACGCCTGCCATGATCACCACGAGGCCGCCGATGAAGCAGCCTTTGCCGATCTTCACGGGTTTGCGTTCGATGAGGTCGCTGCCGGAGTGGTTCTGCAGCGTCATGTTCGCGAGCCAGCTGGAATGCGTGAAGATCAGCGTGTTGAGCCCGATGCTGGTGTGCTCGCCGATCTCCAGCCCGCCGCTCGCGTCGAGCGCGGCGCCTTCGCCGATCCAGCAGTGTTCGCCGATCTTCAGGTTCTCCGGGCTGATGATCTTGACCCGTTCGCGGACCCTCGTCGACTCCGGCAGCCCGTAGAACTTCGCGCGCTCGGCGTCGTTCATGTACTGCGAGACGAGTTCGGTCAGGATCTGCGGGCGCAGGCGGTTGCTGCGCTCGTCATCGAAGAACATCGGCCTCGGTCACCAGTTTCTCGAAGGTACGCAGGTGTTCTTCGGCGACGACGTCGAGGCCGAAGTTGGCCCGCACCATCGCGCTTTCCCGCTGTGCCACCAAAGCCCGCTTCTCGGGGTCGTCGAGCAACTCGATGACGGTGTTCGCCACCGCCTCGCTGTCGTCGGGCCGCACCAGCAGGATGTTCTCGCCGTTGCGCAGTTCGATGCCCGGGTAGTTGTCCTCGGTGACCGACGCGATGGTCGCGGTGCCCGAAAGCATCGCCTCCAGCGACGCGGTGCCGCAGCCGCCGTTGAGGTCGTGCGTGACGATGTCGGCGGCGGCGAAGTACGCGGGGACGTCGGCCTTCGGCACGGCGCCGGTCACGATGATGGCGTCCGCGACGCCGAGTTCTTCCGCCCGCTTCAGGAAGACGTCGTGGTAGACGCGGCCGACGACGACCACCTTCACACCGGGGTGCTTGTCCAAAATGGACGGCAGCGCCTCGACCAGCGGGAGCCGGTTGCGCAGCGGGATCACGTGCCCGAGCGAGACGATCACCGGGCCGTCGCCCAGCTGGTGCTCCGCCCGCACATCCTTCGTCAAAGGCTTTTCGAAGTTCCCCGTGTCGACGGCGATCGGGAAGTAGTCCGAGTTCGCGTCGCTCGTGCCGTAGCGCTCGACGCAGTAGTCGACCCCGAGTTTGTCGAGGATGACGTAGCGCGGCTTGAGGTAGCGCAGGATCGGGTTCACCAGCACCTTGTCCAGGAACCGGAAAACCCCGCCGTACAGCTTGTTGTCGCTGATCAGCAGTGTGTGGATGGTCAGCAGCATCGGCAGCTTGTGGCGCCGCGCGTACAGCCCGGCCAGCCACGACAGGTCGAAGAACTGCCCGTGCAGGTGGACGGCGTCCGGCTTGAACTCGTCCAGCAGCTTCCACAGCCGCCGCCAGTTCCCCGGCCGCAGCGAGGCGAAGCTCATGTCGAAGTCGATCGACAGGCCCAGCTGCGGCATCTTCACCGCGGGCAGGCGGACGACGCGGTAGCCGTCCTTCGTCTCGTCGGCCGGGGCGTCGGCGTACGCGGCGGTGATCGCGAGCACCTCGTGCCCGCGCGCCGCGTACTGCTCGGCCAGGGACGCCGCCATGTGCGCGCTTCCGCCCACCCTCGGCGGGAAGAAGTTGTTCACCACGGCGATACGCATGGGGCGGCTCTCCCCTGGCCCGGCGGTCATCCCTCCGAAGCCTTCACCAGTTCGTACATGCCCTCTTCCACGGAGATCTTCGGCTCCCAGCCGAGAACCTCGCGGGCGCGGGTGATGTCGGCGGCGCGGCGCGAGACCAGCACGTCGCGCTCGTTGAACAGCGGCTCGACGTTGACGCCGACGGCGTCGATGAGGATCTTCGCCAGCGTCGCGATGGAGGTGTCGATCCCGGTGCCGATGTTGATCGGCAGGTTCGCCTTCTCCGACTCGAGCGCCGCGACCACGGCACGGGCCAGATCCGTGACGTGCACGAAGTCCATCGACTGGTCGCCGCGGCCGTCGATGATCGGCGGCTGGCCGGCGCGCAGGCGCTGGATGAAGTGGTTGATCACCGACGTGTAGTAGGCCTCGATCTTCTGGCCGGGGCCGTACACGTTGAAGAAGCGCAGCGCGTTCCAGGACAGGCCCTTGGTGCGCTCGTAGAAGCCGAGCATGTCCTCGCCCGCGCGCTTCGAGATGCAGTACGGCGTGAGCGGCTTGAGCTCGTCGTCCTCGTGCATCGGCAGCCGCTTCGGGTCGCCGTAGACGGACGCGGTCGAGGCGAACACCAGCCGCTCGACACCCTCGTCCGCCGCGGCGGCGAAGACGTTGTGGTTGCCGACCATGTTGATGTCGATGGACTCGTGCGGGTCCGCGACCGACTTGTTGATCGACACGGTGGCGAAGTGGATGACGTGCGTGCAGCCGCGCATGGCCTCGCGCACGGCGCCGCCGTACCGGACGTCCTTCTCGACCAGCTCGACCTTGCCGGTGGCGACGAACTCGTTGATCCGGGCGCGGTCGCCGCGGGTCATGTTGTCGAAGACGCGGACGGTGTAGCCGCCCTCGATCAGCATCGGGATGACGTGCGCGGCGATGAAACCGCCGCCCCCGGTGAAGAGGACCTTCTTGTCGGGCATTTCTCTCCTAGCTCGGCAGTGCGGCGCTGACGGTCCCGATGACCCGGTCGACCTGGGCATCGGTGAGGTTGGCGTGCATCGGGATGGCGAGATGACGGGCGAAGAGGTCCGCCGAAACCGGCAAGGTCTGCTTCTTGCCGTAGATGGGCTGCAGGTGCGAGGCGTACGTGCCGAAGTTGCACTGCACGCCCTGCTCGCGGATCCGCAGCGCGAGCGCGTCGCGATCGATCTCCGGGGCCACGGTGAGGATGTAGGCCTGCCATGGGTGCTCGCGGTCCGGCAGTTCCACCGGGACGTCGAGACCGGGCAGATTCTCGAACGCCTCGTGGTAGCGCTTGGCCACCGAACGGCGGGCCGAGAGCAGGTCCGGGAGCCGGTCCAGCTGGACGTTCATGATCGCGGCCTGCACGTCCGAGAGCCGGAAGTTGTAGCCCAGCTCGTGGAACTCCGGGATCGGCAGCGCGCCGGAACCCTCACGGGTGATGGCGGGCTCGATGCCGTAGGTGTGCAGCTTGCGCGCGTGCGCGATGAGGTCTTCGCGGTCCGAGACCAGCGCGCCGCCTTCGCCCGCGGTGATTCCCTTGCGGCCGTGGAAGGAGAACGCGGCCAGGTCGGCGAGGCTGCCTGCCGGGCGGGTCTTGTACGTCGCGCCCGCGGCGCAGGCGGCGTCCTCGAACAGCCACAGGCCGTGCTTGTCGGCGATGGCGCGGTATTCGTCGAAGTCACCGGGCTGCCCGGCGACGTCGACGGCGAGGATGCCGACCGTGCGCGGGGTGATCAGGGCTTCGATCGACGCCGGGTCGGCGCTCCAGACGTCGGGGCGGATGTCCGCGAACACCGGGGTCGCGCCGGCCTGGAGCACGGCGTGGCCGGTGGCGGGGAACGTGTAGTCGCCGACGATGACCTCGTCGCCCGGCTTCACGCCGAGCACACGCAGCCCGAGGAAGAGTGCCGAGCCACAGTTGCTGGTGGTCAGGGCGTGCGCGGTGCCGACGGTCTTCGCGAAGCGTTCCTCGAAACGACGGCACGCGGGGCCGGCTCCGGCCAGCCAGCCGGACCGGAAGACCTCCGCCACGGCGGCGAGTTCTTCGTCGCCGACGGTCGGCTGACCCAGAACGACGGGTTCCTGCTCAGACATACCTCTCCCATTGCGTGGGGACCCGGCGAAGTGTATAGACGCCGATCGGCGTAGTTCGGGCGGGCTGGATCCACCCAGGTCAATGACGCCCTAGGGTTACGGCATGCGATTCCGCGTGCTGGGGGCGACGGAGGTGCGCCGCGACGACGGCACCACCGTTCCGATCGGCGGGCCCAGGGTCCGGACGCTGTTCGCGTTGCTCGCGCTGGAGGCGGGCCGGATCGTCCCGGCGGAACGCCTCATCGACGGTCTCTACGGCGAACAACCACCCGAAGGGGTGGCGAATGCGCTGCAATCGCAGGTCTCGCGGCTGCGCGGCGCGCTAAAGGAGCTCGCGCCCATCGAGTTCAGCCCGGCGGGTTACCGGCTCGCCGTGGACCCCGACGACGTCGACGTGCACCGGTTCGAGCGGCTCGCCGCCGAGGGACGGCGCACGCTCGCGGCGGGAGACGCCGCGAAGGCGGCGGAACTGCTTCGCGACGCTCTCGGGCTCTGGCGTGGCCCGGCCTTCGCGGACATCACCGACGCGCCGTTCCGCGATCCCCAGGTCACCAGGCTGAACGAGCTGAAGACGTCGGCGATCGAGGACCGCGTCGAGGCCGAGCTCAAGCTGGGAAAACACGAAGACGTCCTCGCCGAGCTTCGCGAGGTCATCGACGAGCAGCCGCTGCGGGAACGGCCCCGCGCACTGCTGATCCGCGCGCTGCACGCCGCCGGACGGCAGGCCGACGCGCTCACCGCGTTCGAGGACGCCCGCCGCGTCCTCGCCGACGAACTCGGCACGGACCCCGGGCCGGAGCTCGCCGCCGCGCATCTGGCCGTGCTTCGCGGCGAGACGCCTGTGAAGGCCACTTCCGCGGCGCTCCCGGCGCAGCTCACCAGCTTCATCGGCCGCGAAGGCGATCTCCGGCACGTGCTCGACAGGCTGGAGAGCTCGCGGCTGGTGACGCTGACCGGCCCGGGCGGAGCGGGCAAGACGCGGCTGGCCATCGAGACGGCGGCCGCCGTGGACCTCCCCGCGGTCTTCGTCGAGCTCGCTCCGTACACAGAGGACGCGGACGTCGCACACGCCGTGCTGACCGCGCTCGGCCTGCGGACGGTCCCGCTCGGGACGGTCACCGCGCCGGTGGAGAACGCGCCGGTGGAGCGGCTGATCGACGCGCTGTCCGAACGGGCGGTCCTGCTGGTGCTCGACAACTGTGAGCACCTGATCGAGGCCGCCGCGAAGCTGGCCGCCCGGCTGCTCGGCGCGGCCCCCGCGCTGCGGGTGCTCGCCACCAGCCGTGAACCGCTGGGCATCACCGGCGAGGTCGTCTCCCCCGTGCCGCGGCTCGCCGTGCCGCCGCCGGGCACGCCGCCCGCCCGGTCGCTGGAGTTCGCCGCGGTCCGGCTGTTCGCCGACCGCGCGCGGGCAGGCGATCCGGGTTTCGTGGTCGACGACGACACCGCGGGCGACGTCCAGCGGGTCTGCGCCGCGCTCGACGGGCTGCCGTTGGCCATCGAGCTCGCCGCCGCGCGGGTCCGGACCCTGCCGGTCGGCGAGATCGCGTCCCGGCTGGACGACCGGTTCGGGCTGCTCTCGCGGGGCAGCCGGGCCGCCGAGAGCCGTCATCGCACCCTGCGCGCCGTCGTCGAGTGGAGCTGGGATCTACTCGACGAGGACGAACGCCTGCTCGCCAGGCGGCTGACCGTCTTCGCGGGCGGCACGACCCTGGCCGACGCCGAAGCGGTCTGCGCCGTGCCGGACATCGCGGAGCTGCTTCCGTCCCTTGTGGACAGATCGCTGGTCGAGCGCACCGGCGACCGGTATCGGATGCTCGAAACCATCCGGGCCTTCTTCGCCGGGAAACTCGCCGAAGCGGGTGAAACCGAGCGCTTGCGGCGCGCGCACGCCGAGCATTTCCTCGCCCTCGCCGAGGAAGCCGATCCGATGCTGCGCACCGGCGACCAGCTGGTCTGGCTCGCTCGGCTCGACGCCGCCTACGACGATCTCCTGGCCGTGTTGCGCTGGGCCGCCGAATCCGACGTACGGATCGCGCTCCGGCTTTCTGCTGCGCTGGTGCTGTACTGGTGGATGCGCGGTCGCCGCTTCGAGGGTTCGACGCTGTGTTTGGAAGTGGTCAAACGGCTCGGAGAACGGGCGCCGGACGGTCTCGAAGAGGAGTACCAGCTCTGTGTGCTCACCGCCGCCGCGGGACTGCGGGGGCACGAGGCGCTCGACCGGCATTTGCCGTTGGTGGACGGCCTCATGCTGAACATCGCCAAGGCGCCCCGGAACCCGGCACTGTTGCTGTTGATGGGCGTCGTGTCCGGCCCGCCCGGTGACGACGACGCGCTGATCAAACGCAGCCGGGTGCTGCTGGCGAACAGCGATGCCTGGAGCCTCGCCCTCGCTCCGACCGGTTACGGCCTCCGCGCGCTGATGCAGGGCGAACTCGACACGGCGGAAGAGTTCCTGCTCGAAGGGGCGCAGGCGTTCCGCTCGATCGGGGAACGCTGGGGCCTTTCGATGGCCCTCGACCATCTGTCCCAGATCCTGATCTGGACGAACCGGCAGGCCGAAGCCCTCGAAACGATGAACGAGGCCTTGCGGCTGATGCGGGAGCTCGGCGCTTCCGACGACAACGCGGACCTGCTGTGCCGTCGCGGCGGCAGCAAGCTGCTCCACGGCGACGCGGCGGGCGCGCGGGCGGATTTCGAACTCGCCATCGAGATCGCGCGCCGCGCCGGGATGCCCGAGAGCCGGGCGGCCGGGTACGTCGGTCTGTCGTTCCTCGCCCGGCACGAGGGCGACCTGGCGGCGGCTCGCGCGCTGAGCGAACGCGCGCTCTCGGAGTGTTCCGGTGGTTCGTTCGCGGCCGAAGGAGTTCGCGCCGGCGCGAAGATCTCCCTCGGCTGGGTCCTGGCCGCCGAAGGTGACGCCGACGGGGCCGAGGAGCTGCACCGGCTGGCGCTGGTGTCGGCGGACCGCTGGCACGACAGCACCACCATGGCCTGCGCCGTCGAGGGTCTCGCCGGGGTCGCGCTGGTGCGGGGTGACGCCGAGCGGGCGGCGGTCCTGATCGGCGCGGCGGTGACCATCCGGGGCACCCCGTTCGCCGTCGATCTGGACGCCGCCCTGCTCAGGACGACCGTGCGCGAGCGGCTCGGTGACGACTTCGACCGGGCCTACCGCCGCGGGCTCGGCCTGCGGGGTGCCGCTCAGCTGGCCTAAGCGCGGGTCAGCTGCGTGCCCTGCGGCGCGAAGCCCACCTCGCCGCCGGCACCCGTGTCGCGAAAGCCACTTTCGCGACGCCTGATGTCCCGAAAGTGGCTTTCGCGACACGGTCGACGGGCACCCCTGGTCCCTTGTGGACGGTCATAGCCCCGTCGGGTGCCTAGGCGCGGGTCAGCTGCGTGCCCTGCGGCGCGAAGCGGCCGACGGCCTCGGCGAGGAGCCGCTGGTCGAGCTCGCTGTCCTGGACCGCGACGTACAACGGTGCGGCGTTGACCGGGACCGCGCCCAGGCGGGTCATTCCAGGGCCGACCGGGTCGATGGTGAGCCGGGTGACGTCACGCCACGGCACGACCGTCCGCTCGATCCGGACGCCGACCGCGTCCAGTTCGAAGAGCACCCATTGCTGGTCGTGCAGCGATTTCACGTAGCCGATGGCCGCGCAGCCGACGGCGATCGCGATGATCCGCAGCACGCCGGGCCCTTCCAGCGAGCCGACCAGTGCGATGAAGCCGAGGACGACCACCACCATCCCGGTCAGCTTCGCGGCGCCGACCAGGCCCGCGTTCGGTTTGTGCACCCGGAACCGCACGGCGCGCATCAGGTGTTTGGTGAGCAGCCCGCCGCCGATCGCGGCGGCCAGCCCGAGCATCGTCACCACCAGCGAAACCGGGGAGAAGTCGGCGACGACGTTGTAGCCGGCGACCAGCGCGACGAACCCGCCGATCACGGCCAGCATCAGCGCGAGCTTGCCCTTGCGCACGTCCTGCTCGCGGCGTTGGAGGGAGGCCTGGTCGGGTGCGGCGAGGAAGCCGCCGTCGATGTTCCTCATCGGGCGTCACGCTGCGCTTCGGCGGCCGCGCGACGCTCGCGCTGACGGCGGTCGAGGACGTACAGCAGCGCGCCGGCGCCGGCGCTCACGGCGGCGTAGAGCAGGTCCTGCAGGCCGTCGTCCGGGTAGCCGGTGGAGAACTCGACCATCGCGAGCGCGACGAAGAGGACGCTGAGGACGGCCCCGCCGATGATGTACACCTTGTTGCTGAGCATGGTTTCCCTCGCTTGTCGTTGCCTGGTGGGACCACTTTCGCGCGGGGCACATGACATTCCGATGACAACACTGACAAGCACTGACACCACCGTCAGGCACTGACAGCGTTCGGTGCGTGGACGGTCAGCGGCGGCGGACACCCTCCGGGGCATGACCTACGTAGCCGGTTCTCCCGAAGACTTCCTCGCCGTGCGGCATCTGACGCTGCGCGGCTCCCAGGCCGAAATCGGCCATGCCCTCGGCGCCGAGGTGAAGGCGCGCTCGGACTGGTCGCCGCCGTCACTCGATCCGATCGTGGCCAAGGCGCGGCGTACCTGGTTCGCCCGGAACTGGCCTCAGTACGCGGCGCGCACGGCCGGGTTCGCCGAGGCACACGGGTTCCCCGCCGACGCGGCGGTCTCCTTCGACGACGCGAGTGCCTTGCCCCCCGGATCGGGTTGTTCGGCGCTCTGGACGGGAAGCGAGCTCGGCCGCAACTACGACTTCTTCACCATGAGCTGGACTCAGCTGGGTGCGGTGCTGGCCGGTGAGGAGCCGGTCGACGACGGGACCGTCCCGATGGCGTCACGGCCCTATGTCCTGACGACGATCCCCGACGACGGCATCGCGTCGACCTCGCTCACCATGTCCACAATGGACGGTGGAACGGAGGGGGTCAACGAGGCCGGGCTCGTCGTCACCCTGCTGATGGCCGAGGTCGAGACGGCCATGCCGCTGGACCACGGTCCGCAGGCGGGCCTGTCGGTGCTGCAGGTGTGCCGGTATCTGCTGGACACCTGCGAAACCGTCGAAGAGGCCAAGGAAGCGCTGATGCTCGCCAAGCAGTACGCGCACGGCGCGCCCTGCCACTACATCGTCGCCGACACCTCCGGCCGCGGCTTCGTCTACGAACGCGGAGCGCACGACGTCGAGTACTTCGTCGAGGTGGCCGACGGCCCGCTGTGCGTCACGAACCACCTGCTGCACCGTCATCCGGATCTCGACGCGCTGCCCGAGGACAACCCGGAGACCATGCGCACCTACGAGCGGCTTCGCACCATCACCAAGGAAGCGGACTCCGGAACGCGGGACGCGCTCGACACGGTGGCCTTCGCGGTCGAGCCCGGCGCGCCGTGGCGGACGTTGTGGCGCAGCGTCCTCGACCCGTCGGCCCGCACCCTGAGCACCCGGTTCTACCTGGGTGACGGCGAGAACGGCACCGCGCGGCACACGCCGGAGCTCACCTTCGGGGTCTCGCGGTGAACATCGGCAAGGGCCGCAAGATCGGCACCGTCGCGGTCTGCGTGCTGGCGCAGCTGCTGATCGCGATCGACCTGACCGTGCTGCACCTGGTGCTGCCGTCGCTTTCGGAACAGATGCACCCGTCGACGACGGAACTGCTGTGGATCGCCGACGCGTACGGTTTCGCCCTCGCCGGGCTGCTGATCACGATGGGGAACATCGGCGACCGGGTCGGGCGGAAGAAGCTGCTGCTGATCGGGGCTTCGCTGTTCGGTGTCGCCTCGGTGATCACGGCGTACGCGCCGACGGCGGAACTCCTGATCGCCGCCCGCGCGCTGCTCGGGATCGCCGCCGCGACGCTGATGCCGTCGACGCTGTCGATCGTGCGGAACGTGTTCACCGGCAAGGAACGCGCGGCCGTGATCGGGGTTTCGAGCGGGCTGACGATCCTCGGTTTCGGGATGGGGCCGCTCGTCGGCGGTTTCCTGCTCGACCACTTCTGGTGGGGTTCGGTGTTCCTGGTCAACGTGCCGGTGGTCGTGGTCATGGTGATCGCGGGCGCGCTGATCCTGCCCGAGTCGAAGAACCCGGTGTCCCATCGCATCGACGTGCCCAGCGTGCTGCTCTCGCTCGTCGGCATGGTCGGGATCGTCTACACGATCAAGGAAATCGCGTACAAGGGCTGGGGACACTGGGACGTCGCGGTCGCCGCCGTGCTCGGCATCGGCTGCCTGCTGGCGTTCGTCCTGCGGCAGCCGCGGCTGGCCGAACCGCTGATGGACCTGAAGCTGTTCGCCCAGCGGGCGTTCTCGGCGACCGTCGGCACCACGATCCTGGCGATGTTCGCGCAGCTCGCGGTCTCGCTGATGTTCGCGCAGTACCTGCAGCTGGTGGCGGGCTGGTCGCCGCTGAAGTCCGGGCTCGCCGGGCTGCCCGGGATGGGCGGCGCGATCCTCGGCGGCGTCCTCGCGCCGCTGGCGATCAAGGCCTTCGGGCGCGCGGTCACCATCGGGCTGGGCTGCGCCCTGTCGGCGGTCGGGTTCGCGTTGTACTCGGCGGTCGGCGTGACGATCGTCTACACCGACCTGCTCGCCGCGATGATCGTGTTCGGGGTCGGGCTGTCGCTGATCCTCTCCGTCGCGACGGACACGGTGCTCGGCGTCGTGCCGAAGGCCAGGGCGGGCGCGGCGTCGGCGATCTCCGAGACGGCGACCGAACTCGGCGGGGCGCTGGGGATCGCGGTCCTCGGCAGTGTGCTCGGCGCGCTGTACCGGAACGAACTCGTCCTCCCGGCCGGTGTGCCGCCGGAAGCGTCGGCGGCGATTTCGGACACGCTCGGCGGCGCCGTCCAGGTCGCGGCGCAACTCCCGCCGGAACAGGGTGCGCTGGTCTTGGCGAGTGCGAAGTCGGCGTTCGTCGACGGGTTGCAGGTGACGATGCTGTGCTCGGCGGCGCTGATGGCGTTGCTGGCGGTGAGCGCGCTGTTCACGTTGCGCGGGGTGCCGAAGGTCCTCGAAGACCCTGAGGACGAACCGGCTCCGGCCCCGGCTCCTGTGGCTGTGTCCTGATTGCGCGTGAAGGCCCCCTTCCCTCGGCTGAGCCGAGGGAAGGGGGCCTTCACGCGCAATCGTCAGCGCGGGCCGGCCAGCGGGACCGCGCGTTTGTCACCGGACCGGACCATGGCCAGCAAGGGTTTCGCGGCCACCTTGAGCAGCCGGGCCGCGAAAGTGCGGCCGTTGCGGCGGGCGATGTCCGGGCCGAAGGCGTCCATCAGCGCGACGAGCCCCGGCAGCGGCCGCACGAACAGCGTCACTTCGGCGATGAGCCCGTCTTCGCCGAGTTTCAGCACCGCCGCCTCTTCGATCTCCTCGCCGCCGATGCGCGCGGTGTAGACGACGACCCGCGTCGCCTCGTCGCCGGTGTCGGTGTGGAACCGGACGTCCCGCAGATGCGAGTACGCGACCTCCAGCAGCGGCCTGAGTTCCGCGTGCCCGGTGAACCGCACCCGGCTCGTCAACGGCGAACGCACGACGGCGTCCGGCGCGAAGGCGCTCAGCGCGAGTTCGACGTCCCGGGTTTCGAGGGCGCGGCGGTATCGCTCGGTGGTTTCGATGCTCATGTGTCCTCCTGGATCAGGTTCCCCAGCCCGCGCCACAACAGATCCGCGGTGAGCGCGACGACCTGCTCCCGCGGGATGTCGCGGTTGCTCCACCACCAGGTGGCGATGGCGTTCAGTGCGCTCTTCGCCGCTTCGGCGAGCGCTTCGTTCGCGCGGTCGCGCGGCAGGTCCGCGGTCAGTGCCAGGCCGGGGACACCGGCGAACACCTCGGTCAGCTGCCCCGTGGCCCTGGCCTGCCCGCGCCGGTGCACCTCGGCGACCGCTTCGTCGGACGGCGTCTCGGCGAAGATCATCCGCCAGCCGCGTTCGTTCGTCTCCATCCAGGCGAAGATCGCCGCCACGCGGCCACGCAGCAGCTCCTCGGCGGTGCCCGAAGGCGGCAGCTCCGCCCAGCCGGCCAGCAGGCTGTCCACTTCGGACTCCAGAAGCCCGGCGTACAGCTCGGCCTTGGACGGGAAGTGGTCGTAGAGAACGGGTGTGCTGATGCCGGCGGCCGTCGCGACCTCGCGCATCCCGGCCGCGTCGTAGCCGGACGCGGCGAACACCCGCGCCGCCGCGGCGAGGATCCGCTCCCGGCGTTCTTCCCTGCTCAAGCGCTTACCTGACATCGGTTAGGTACGCTACCACCGAACCTGACGGCTGTCAGGTAGCGCTCCGGGTAACCTGGTCGATCGTGCGCACAGTCGTAGTCATCGGAGGCGGGATCGTCGGTCTCGCCACCGCCTGGGAGCTGACCAAACGTGGTCTGGACGTCACGGTGCTCGAGAAGGAGGACCACTGGGCGGCCCACCAGACCGGGCACAACTCGAACGTCGTGCACGCGGGGCTCTACTACAAGCCGGGTTCGTTCAAGGCCAGGATGGCGACCGCGGGCAACCGGTCCATTGTGGACTTCGCCCGGCAGTACGGGGTGCCGGTCGAGGTCTGCGGCAAACTCGTCGTCGCCACCTCCGAAACGGAGCTTCCGGCGCTGAAAGTGCTCGCCGAACGCGCCGAGGCGAACGGCGTCCCGGCGAAGCTGATCACGCCGAGCGAGGCCCGCGAGTACGAACCCGAGGTCTCGTGCGTCGCCGCGCTGCGCGTGGAATCCACCGGCATCATCGACTTCGCGGGCGTCTGCACCGCCCTCGTGCGGCTGCTCGACGAAGCCGACGCCGACCTGCGCCTCGGCACGCCCGCGCTGGGGATCCGGCCCGGCCGCACGGGCGGCGTCGACGTGGCGACCGGTGACGACGTGATCCACGCGGACGCGCTCGTCAACTGCGCGGGCCTGCACGCCGACCGCGTCGCGCGGCTCGCCGGGCTGACCCCGAGCGCACGGATCGTGCCGTTCCGCGGCGAGTACTACGAGCTGAAGCCGGAACGCCGCCATCTCGTGCGCGGCCTGATCTACCCGGTGCCGGACGCGTCGCTGCCGTTCCTCGGCGTGCACCTGACCCGCATGCTCGACGGCAGCGTGCACGCCGGCCCCAACGCCGTGCTCGCGCTTCGCCGCGAGGGCTACACCTGGCGCGACATCTCGGCGAAGGACCTCGCCGAGGTCGCCCGCTTCCCCGGCGTCTGGCGGCTCGCGCGCAAGTACGCGTACCCGACCGGGCTCGACGAGGTCCGCCGCTCGTTCTCGCGCCGCCGCTTCGCCGAAAGCCTCGCGCGGCTCGTCCCCGCCGTCACCGAGGACGACATCGTGCGGCACGGCTCCGGTGTCCGCGCGCAGGCGCTGCGCCCGGACGGCGCGCTCGTCGACGACTTCCTGATCGAGACCGCGCGGAACCAGGTGCACGTCCTCAACGCGCCCTCACCGGCGGCGACCAGCGCACTGGAGATCGCGAAGCACATCGCCGACGAACTGACCGGCTAGAAGGCGGGCATGTTCCCGGTCACCAGCGGCATCACGGCCTGCGGGATTTCGCAGGCTTTGGCGTTGTCGCTGAGGTCACCGGTGTCGACCTTTACCGAGGACGTCTCCGTGACCGGCAGCATCGCGACGCAGATCGGGCTGTCCGGGCTCGAGTAGACGAACCACTTCTTGCCCGCCACCATCTGCTCGACCGGGGTGCCGTCGAGACCGGGGACGTCCTCGAGTTTCGTCGCCGTGTAGATCCACAGGTCGAGCGCCTTCTTGCCCTTGTCGCCGTCGTTGTCGTCCCACTGGCAGCCGTTCTTCGGATCCCTCGACGAACCGTTCATCGGCCGCGCGGGCTGGAGGTTGAACGGCGTCACCTGCTCCGGCTTGAGCAGCGAGCACGGATCGACGGTCATGAGCGGCCCGGAGGGCTCGATCGGCTTCTGACCGGGAGGCGCGGTGAGCGGCGGGCTCGGCTGTCCGCCCGGCAGGTGGGACGCGACCGCGGGAGCCGCGGCCTTCGCCAGGTCGCAGGCCTTGGTGACGTCTTCGCCGGGCGCCTCGCTGGTGATCTCGACGAAGGTCTTCGGGTCGAGTTCGGTCATCAGCGAGCAGTGGCTCGGGCCGAAGATGGACGCGTACCGGGTCCAGGTGAACCCGCCGATGCCGAACTTCTCGCCGGGGAGCGCGCCGCTGACGTAGTCGACCAGCGAGAGGTCGAAGCTCTGCGACACCTCCAGCGTGACCCCGTCGGGCGCGTCCTCCAGCTCCGGATACCGGCAGGTCCCGGGGATCTTCCGGGCCTTGTCCGCCGGACGCTCCTTGCCGGGGAAGGTGACCCCGATGGCTTCCGCCTGCTCCTGCGAGAGCAGCTTGCACGGCTCGGCCTTCGTGATGACCGGCCCCTGCCCCGGCACCGGCGACGCCGTACCGCCGACGACCGACGTGCAGCCGCCGAGCGTCAGCACCGCCAGCCCGATCGCGAGCGAATTCCGAAACCGCATGCGTCCTCTTCCCCTCACCGCCGACGGCTACTTGGATGCCGGCGTGAGCACCTCGGTTCCGCCGAGGAAGGGGCGAAGCGCCTCCGGCACCCGGACGGAACCGTCTTCGAGCTGGTGGTTCTCCAGGATCGCGACGATCCACCTGGTGGTGGCCAGCGTGCCGTTCAGCGTGGCGACGGTCTGCGGGCGGCCGTCGTCGTCGCGGTAACGGATGCCGAGGCGGCGGGCCTGGAAGGTCGTGCAGTTCGACGTCGAGGTCAGCTCGCGGTAGGTCCCCTGCGACGGCACCCACGCCTCGCAGTCGAACTTCCGGTACGCCGACGTGCCGAGGTCGCCGGTGGCGGTGTCGATCACCCGGTACGGGACCTCGATCTTGGCGAGCATCTGCTCTTCCCAGTCCAGCAGGCGCGCGTGCTCGGCTTCGGCGTCCTCGGGACGCGTGTAGACGAACATCTCGACCTTGTCGAACTGGTGGACGCGGATGATGCCGCGGGTGTCCTTGCCGTACGAACCGGCCTCGCGGCGGTAGCAGGACGACCAGCCCGCGTACCGCTTCGGGCCGTTGCCGAGGTCGAGGATCTCGTCGGCGTGGTAGCCGGCGAGCGGGACCTCGGAGGTGCCGACGAGGTACAGGTCGTCGTCGCGCAGCCGGTAGACCTCCGACGAGTGCGCGCCGAGGAAACCGGTGCCCGCCATGATCTCCGGCCGCACCAGGGTCGGGGTGATCATCGGGGTGAAGCCGTTCGCGGTCGCCTGCGCGATCGCCATGTTCAGCAGGCCGAGCTGGAGCTGGGCGCCGATACCGGTGAGGAAGTAGAACCGCGAGCCCGAGACCTTCGCGCCACGCTCCATGTCGAGCGCGCCGAGGCCCTCGCAGAGTTCGAGGTGGTCCTTCGGCTCGAAGTCGAACTTCTTCGGCTCACCGACGTGCTTGAGCACGACGTAGTCGTCCTCGCCGCCTTCGGGCGCGTCGGGGTGGACGAGGTTCGGCACCAGGCGATGCAGCTGCTCGAACTCCTCCGACGCCTCGGTCTGCTCGACCTCGGCCGTCTTGACCTGGGCGGCGAGGTCCTTCGCCTTGGCGAGCAGCTCGGCCCGCTCGTCGCCCTGTGCCTTGGGGATGAGCTTGCCCAGCGACTTCTGCTCGGCGCGCAGCTTGTCGGCGGCGGCGATGGAGGACCGGCGACGGGAGTCGAGGGAGAGCAGCTTGTCGACCACTCCTTCGTCCTCGCCACGGGCGCGCTGCGAAGCGCGCACGACGTCCGGGTCATCGCGCAGAGTCCTGGGGTCAATCACGAGTGCTGAGAGTAGTCCGTGCCGACCGCACAAAATGTGCGGGTCCGCGCGGATAACCCGACAGTCTGATCGTTGCCGCCCGTTTCGGGCCGTCCCCATACTGAGATCTCCCTGCTGCGGACGGAGAAACCCGATGACCGATGCGGACCTGCTGGCGCGGCACAAGGCGGTACTGCCGTCGTGGCTGGCGCTCTACTACGACGAGCCGATCGAGATCGTGCACGCGCAGGACCGCCGGGTCATCGACTCGACCGGGCGCACCTACCTCGACTTCTTCGCGGGCATCCTGACGAACTCGATGGGCTACGACGTCTCGGCGATCAGCGACGCCGTGCGCAAGCAGCTCGACACCGGCATCCTGCACACGTCGACGCTGTACCTGATCCGGTCGCAGGTCGAACTGGCCGAGCGCATCGCGAAGCTCTCCGGCATCCCCGACGCGAAGGTGTTCTTCACCAACTCCGGGACCGAGGCCAACGACACCGCGCTCATGCTCGCCACCCAGTACCGGCGCAGCAACCAGGTGCTGGCGATGCGGAACTCGTACCACGGGCGGTCGTTCGCGACGGTCGGCATCACCGGCAACCGCGGCTGGTCGGCGTCGTCGCTCAGCCCGGTGAAGGTGAGCTACGTGCATGGCGGTTACCGGTACCGCAGCCCGTTCCGGGCGCTTTCGGACACCGAGTACATCGACGCCTGCGTCGCGGACCTGGTCGACGTCCTGGAGACGGGCACTTCGGGCGACGTCGCCTGCATGATCGCCGAGCCGATCCAGGGCGTCGGCGGCTTCAGCTCACCGCCGGACGGCCTGTTCAAGGCGATGAAGGAGGTCCTCGACCAGTACGGGATCCTGTTCATCTCCGACGAGGTGCAGACCGGCTGGGGGCGGACCGGGGAACACTACTGGGGGATCCAGGCGCACGACGTCGTCCCCGACGCGATGACCTTCGCGAAGGGCCTCGGCAACGGTCTCGCGATCGGCGGTCTCGTGGCGCGCGGCGACCTCGTCGACTGCCTCACCGCGAACTCGATCTCGACCTTCGGTGGCAACCCGGTCGCGATGGCGGGCGCGGCCGCCGTGCTCGACCACATCGCCGACCACGACCTGCAGGCCAACGCGCTCGCCCGCGGCAACGAACTGCTCGACGGCCTGCGCGCGGCGGGGAATCCGCTGATCGGGGACGTGCGCGGCAAGGGCCTGATGATCGGCGTCGAACTGGTCGAGCCCGGCGGGATGACACCGAACCCGGGCGCCGCGGCGCGGATGATGGAGGAGACCAAGGCGCGCGGGCTGTTGATCGGCAAGGGCGGGCTGCACGGCAACGTTCTACGGATCGCGCCACCGATGACGCTCACCGCCGAAGAGGCCGCCGAAGGCCTCGCGATCATCACCGACGCCCTGGCCGCCGTCTCCTGACCGGACGTCCGTCTCGCCGGGGTCTTGCCGGGGCCCGGTACCGCCCTGGCGATCATGTCGCGAAAGCCACTTTCGAGACGTCTGATGTCCCGAAAGTGGCTTTCGCGACACCACTCCTCCAGCACCCCAGCCAGACCCTTGGTCGCTGGAGTGCGTTCAGGAGTGCACGAAGCGCGCGATGACCTCGCCCAGCCGTCCGCCCGCGTCCTCCTGCAGGAAGTGGCCGGCCCCGGTGATCGTCGGATGCTCGAGTTCGCGGGCGCCGCGCATCGAGCCCCGCAGTTCGAGGCCCCACGGCGCGGTGATCGGGTCGCCGTCGGAGAACGAGACCAGGAACGGCTTGTCCAGTTCCGAAAGCACCTTCAGCGCCGCCCGGTTGGCGGCCGAGGCCGGATCGTCCGGGGTGATCGGCACCAGCGAAGGCATCGCGCGCGGCGCGGCCTTGTACATCTCGTTCGGGAAGGGCGCGTCGTAGGCGGCGCGGACCTCTTCGGACAGCTTGGTCTGACAGCCCGACTGGACGAACCGCCCGACGTCGAGCACCTGGGCGTTCTCGACGGTGTCGCGGAACTTGTGCCACAGCTCGGGCATTTCGGTGTGGCCGGTGGGGAGGCCGGTGTTGGCCGCGACGACCCTGGCGAACCGATCGGGGTTCTCGGCGACCAGCCGCAGGCCGATCAGGCCGCCCCAGTCCTGGCCGACCAGGGTGACGTCGGTCAGGTCGAGGACGTCGAAGGCGAACGCGCGCATCCACTCGACGTGCCGCTGGTAGGTGTGGTCGACCATGTCGCCGGGTTTGTCGGATCGGCCGAAGCCGACCAGGTCGGGCGCGATGGCGCGCAGTCCGGCGTCGGCGAGCACCGGGATGACCTTGCGATAGAGGTAGGACCAGGTCGGCTCGCCGTGGAGCAGGAGGACGGGCGGCCCGTCCTCGGGTCCGGCCTCCACGTATCCCACTCTGATCACGCCGCCGTGAAGGTCGACGAGTTCCGCGTAGCGCGGTTCGAAGTCGAAATCGGGCAGGTCCGAAAACCGGTCGTCCGGTGTCCTCAAAAGGCGCACGACCCCCACGTTAGTGGGAATCGTGCGCCGATGCCGGTTTCAGCAGGTTAAGAAGTCACGAGATGCCGACGGCCACGACCAGGCCGAGGGCCAGGTGCGCGGCCGCGACCACGACGCTGACCGGAGCGAACTTCTCGCTCTCGATCGTCGAACGGACGTCGATGCGGGTCGCCCACTCCAGCAGCCGGACGGCCAGCACCTGGACGACGATGCCGAGCAGGCCGTAGACCAGCGAGGTGATGAGGCCCTCGGTCAGGTCGCTGGCGGAGTTCGCGATCGCCACGACGACGATGAACGCCATCGACAGCAGGCCCGACGCGGTGACGATGACCGCGTTCGGCAGGCCGCGGCTGACCAGCTGGGACAGCTTGCCGGGCGTGGTCCAGTCGATCGCCCAGAACCCGGCGAACATCAGCAGCAGGCCGACGACGCCGTACAGCAGGATCGCGCCGATCCCTCGCACGAGGTCGGAGCCGAACGTGTCGGACAGCGCAAGGGTGGTGGTCACAGGGTGCTCCCAGAGGTACGTGCTGGTCAGGAATGTCAGGTTTGTGCGGTTGCTTCTATCACGACTCGACGATGATGTGCGGGACGAACGCCGCACCGTCGTCGGTGACGAGGCCCGCGGTCTCGCGGATCCCGAGGCCTGCGGCCTGGTCCCCGACGATCCACGCGCCGAGCGCGGGCCGGTAGCCCTGGAACTCGGGGAGCGGGTCGAACGCCTGGTAGACGAACCCTTCCGCACCGTAGACGCCGTCGGTCTGCGTCTCGTACCCGGTGGCGACGATCTGCACGTTCGCGCCCTCGCGGCCGAGTTTCGGCTTGCGGACGTACTCGGTCAGCAGACCGGGGTCGTCGGCGAAGGCGGGCAGCAGGTTCGGATGGCCCGGGTAGTTCTCCCACAGGATCGCCAGCAGCGTCTTGTTGGAGAGGATCATCTTCCACAGCGGCTCGACCCACAGCGTGCGCGGCATGGTCTCGACGGCGAAGCGGCCGAACTCCTCGTCGACCACCCATTCCCACGGGTAGAGCTTCACCACGGTCGCCATCTGCGCCTCTTCGAGGTCGACGAACCGTTTGAGCACCGGGTCCCAGCCGATCTCCTCGATCGACAGGCCGACGGTGTCGAGCCCGGCCTCGGCCGCGGTCTCCTGCAGATACGCCGTCGTCACGTGGTCCTCACCGGACGGATCGGCCGACGACCAGGTGAAATGCAGTTCGTTCGACGGCAGTTTGTCGGCGAGTTCGCCCCAGCGCTCGACCAGCTTCTCGTGGATCGAGTTCCACTGGTCGTTCTCGGGGAAGACCGCGGTCTTCCAGTGCCACTGCAGCACCGCGGCCTCGAGGAGCGAGGTCGGGGTGTCGGCGTTGTACTCGAGCAGCTTCGCCGGGCTCTTGCCGTCGTAGCGCAGGTCGAACCGGCCGTAGACGTGCGGATCCTGCCGCTTCCACGACTCGGCGATATGCGGCCAGACCCACTCGGGGATGCCGAAGCGGTGGTACTGCTCGGTGGTGATCACGTTGTCGACGGCTTCGAGGCACATCGAGTGCAGCAGTTCCACGTCCGCCTCGACGGACAGGATCTCGTCCATGTCGAAGACGTAGTGGACCGACTCGTCCCAGTACGGACGGGACTTGCCGGAGCCGTCGCGGGCGGGCGTGCCGAAGACCAGGCCCTGTTCTTCGACGATGTTCTGCCAGTCCCGCCGGGGCGGCTTGGAATCCCGGTACACCTACGAGCCCCCGCTCTTGCCGCTGCCGCCGGAGCCGCTCTTGCCGCTGATGCCGAACCCGCCGCGCTGGACCGTCTTGCCCGACTTCGTGCTGATGTTCGCGTTCGACGGCGCGGTGTACGAGCCACCCGACACACGCTGCCCGATCGCGCCGGACCCGCCGTAGTTGTAGCGGTAGCTGTTGTAGTTGCCGCCGCCGATCGGGATGAAGAAGAAGCCACCGGAGTGGTAGCCGCCGTGGGACGTCACGTACCGCTCGTCGCAGTTGTCGTCCTGGTCGACGATCCCGTCCTTGGTGGTGCAGACGGCGGTGACGTTCTCCGGCTTCGCGACCGTGTAGAACGTCGCGACCAGACCGACCAGGCCGACCGTCACACCGGTTCCGATCAGGATCTTCTTCTTGGTCGAAGACTTCTTCTCGGCGGCGCGAGCGGCTTCGGCGGCCAGCGCCTCCTGGCGCTCCTGTTCCGCCAGTGCCTGCTGTCGCGCCCGCTGCTCGGCCAACGACGGCTGCCGCGCCTGCGTGCTGCCGTCCTGGAAGCGCATGGAGCCGCGCTTGGGCGGCTCCTGAGGCCCCTGTGCCCCCTGGTTGTCATCCTGCGTCATCGAAGCTCCGTAATCGCCCGCCGGCCCGAACCCGTGTCTCAACACTAACCACCCGGTACGCGCACCTTACGTGCGGCGCGGGCATCATGGAGTGGATGTCTCAACAGGCCGAGCGGTTCCGTGATCCGCGAAACGCGCTGAGCACCCTGCGCACCCGGCTCCTCATGGCCGGTGTGTTCGCGGGCGCGATCATCGCGCTTTCGCTGAGTGTGGCGTTTTCGTGGAACGTGGGCCCGGAGGGCGGTGCGGGCGGCGGCGCCCCCAAACTGTCGCCCGCCGCGGCCGAGGCGTTCCAGTCTCCTCCTGGCACCTGTCTGACCTGGAACAATCCGGACGCCACCGACGCGCGGCGCGTGCCGTGCGCCGAGGCCCATCTGTTCGAGGTCACCAGCATCGTCGACATCGGCGCGCAGTACCCGCCGGGGGCGCCGAGCCCGAACCTGGAGCAGTGGCAGGAGATCTCCAGGTCGCAGTGCACGATCGACGTCAAGCCGTACCTCGGCCGCACGCTGGATCCGTACGGCAAGCTGAGCATGAACCTGCTCCGGCCGACGCCCGCGCAGTGGGCCGACGGCGACCGGCAGCTGCGGTGCGGTCTGCAGTGGGCGGGCCAGGGCGGCAAGCTCCAGCCGACCAAGGGGCCGGCGAAGGAGCAGAACCAGTCCGCCGTCTGGGAGCCGGGCACCTGCCTCGCGCTGCTCAACAACAGCTTCGGCGACCCCATCGACTGCGCGCAGGCGCATTCGTACGAGATCTTCGCGACGCTCGACCTCAAGACGAAGTTCAAGGACGGCTACCCGTCGCAGGAGCAGCAGAACACCTGGCTGGACACCGAGTGCTCGACGGCCGCGCAGGAGTACAGCGGCAACGCGGACCTGGCGGCGAAGAAGCTCATCATCAGCTGGGACGTCCGCGAGCAGGAGAGCTGGGACGCCGGGTCGACGCTGGTGAACTGCAAGGTGGCGGCGGTCCTGCCGGACAACAAGGGGCTGGCGCCGGTCACCGGGAGCGTCAAGGTCGGAACCGGCGAGGCCCCGCCGCCGTCGTCGTCCTCCCCGCCGAAGACCGGAGGGTGATCGCGTGCCCGTCGAGATGACGCAGCAGCGGTTCGAGGAGCTGGTTTCGGAGGCGCTGGACGAGCTGCCGCCCGAATTCGCGGACGCCATGGACAACGTCGTGGTACTCGTTGAGGAGTTCAACGAGGAGTCGCCCACGATCCTCGGCCTGTACCACGGGGTCGCGCTCACCGAGCGGACCCACGAGTACGGCGGGGTGCTGCCGGACCGGATCTCGATCTACCGGCGCCCGCTGCTGGAGATGTGCGACACCGAGGAGGACGTCGTCGAGGAGGTGCTGATCACGGTCATCCACGAGGTCGGCCACCATTTCGGCATCGACGACGCGCGTCTGCACGAGCTCGGGTGGGGCTGAGCCGCCGGGGTGGTAGCAAAGGTCCCTTGCTCCCCCGCGACGGATTCCGCGCCGAAGGCGGCATGGTCGGTGATTTTTGTGCGTGGAGCACCATGGGTTCTCCGGAATCTTAACTCGGTGTAACAAACCAGCCACTTTGGGCGACAGCCCCGGCTAAACTTTCGACACCTTGTCGCCGGCCGGCGCCGGCGAATGCCCGGGAGGCGGACATGGCCGGATCGGCGACACGCGGGAGGGGTGACCGGCGGTTGCGCTGGCTGCTCGCCTCCAGCGCGGCGTCGAACCTCGGCGACGGCATCGGCAAGGTGGCGTTCCCGCTGCTCGCGGTCACCCTCACCCGGGATCCGCTGCTCATCGCCGGTCTTTCGGCGACCCAGTTCCTGCCGTGGCTGCTGTTCGCGCTCCCGGCGGGCGCGCTGCTGGACCGCGTCGACCGGCGGCGGGCGATGATCCTCGCGAACGGCGTCCGCGCGGTGGTCGTCGGCGGGACGGCCGCACTGGTCGCCGCGGGCGGGGTGACGATCTGGCTGGTCTACGCCGCCGCCCTGCTCATCGGCTTCGCGGAGGTGGTCGCCGACAGTGCCGCGAACGTGCTCATCCCGGCGGTCGTCGGCGAGGGTTCGCTCGACAGCGCGAACAGCAAGCTCCAGGCCTGCGAGATCGTGGGGCAGACCTTCCTGGGCGGGCCGGTCGGCAGCTTCACCTTCGCGCTCTTCGCGACGTTCCCGTTCCTGCTCAACTCGGTGGGCTTCGCGATCGCGGCCGCCGTGTTGATCGGCCTCGCCGGGAGCTACCGGCCGAGAGCCACCGGCGACGCGCCCGCCAACCTCCGCGCCGGACTTGCGGAGGGTTTCCGCTGGCTGAAGCACAGCCGGCTGGTGCTGCGGCTGGTCGTCGTCGCCGGGCTGATCAGCCTGGTCAGCGAACTCGCGCAGGCGCAGCTGGTGCTCTACGCGATCGAGTACCTGCGTCTCAGCGAAGCGGCCTTCGGGCTCTTCGCGTTCGTCGGCGGCATCGGCGGCCTGCTCGGCGCGGCCGCCGCCCCGCGGCTGGTGAAGGCGACCAGCCGTCGCGCGGTACTCGTCGGCGGCACGGCCTGCTGCGGCGCGGCGTTCACCGGCATGGGCCTGACGAGTTCGCCGGTGGCGGGAGCGGCACTGTTCGGTCTGTTCGCGGCCGCCGTGGTCGCGGTGAACATCGTGCTCGGCACGGCGCGGCACACACTCGTCCCCGGCGACCTGCTCGGCCGGGTCCTCGGCGTGTGGCGCACCGTCGTATGGGGAGCGATCCCGATCGGCGCCCTGCTCGGCGGCGTCCTCACCCACGCCCTCGGTTCCCCGGCCCGAACCTTCCTCACGTCCGGGCTGCTGCTGTTCGGAGTAGCCGGTTTCGCGTTCGTCTCGTTACGGCAAGGAGCCTTCGATGACGAATCGGCCACGGAGGAGCGGGTTCTCCACCAAGACCGGTGAAAACAAAGGTCTTTGGTGCTGAAATAGCCCATCACCGCCACGGGTGACGGGGAGGTCCGCGATGCAGCAGACACTGGTGCCGGAGGCCGGCGTGGGGACGACAGAACCTTCGAGACGTCCGCAGGTACTCACCGCCTTCGCCGGTTTCGTGATCGGCGGTGGCGTGATCGGCATGCTGTGGGCGCTCTCGGGCGTCGACGCGGGGGCGCTCGAAGACGCGCAACACGCTTGTTCGGCGCTGGCCAGGGTCGGCACGATCCCGGACACCACCGATTCGGCACCCGGCGAACGGACCGTGGCCGTCCTAGCCCCCGAAGTCCTGCACCGGATGACGGCCGCACGCGAACTCTCCGCCGCGGCGGCCGCCGCCAACGACACCTACCGGCCGCTGGCCGAACATATCGACGGTGTCAGCCGGATGGTGTTCAGCCTGCACTTCAACCAGATCTCGGGCCAGCGGCACCTGGCACAGGCCGAACAGCTCTGCACCCAGCTCTAGCCCTTGTGGACGGTCTGGACGGTCAGCTGATTGCCCGGGATCTTCCCCGCGCAGCCGAGTCCCTGCACCGGCACGAAGTTCGAGGCCGTCTCCTGCGGCAGGTACACCCGCAGCCCCCGGGTCTCGGTGGGCTTGCAGACCGTCTCGTCGTAGTTGCGGACGTTCACGAAACCGACGTCGGCGACCGCGCTCTCCCCGTTGGCGAGCTGGACGGGGGCGCCCTTGGCGCCGTCGCGATACGCGGCCTCACCGACCTGGTGGCCGTCGGCGCCCGTCACGTAGGAGACGCCGGGGAAACCCTGGATGGTGCACGGGTGCCCGCTCGAATTGGTGATGACGAGCTTGCGGTACACCGTGCCCGCGGCGGCGTCACCGTCCTTGATGGACAGTTTGACGTCGCCCGCCTTGCACAGCCCGTCGTTCTTCGGCGCCGGTGCGGGCGACTGGGCGGGCTGCGGGGCGGGCGCCGGGCTCGACGAACTCGCGCTGGGCGCGGCGGAGGTGTCCGGCGCCGAACTCGACGGCGACGCGGACGTGTTCTGCGCGACGGGCGCGGGTTCCGCACCGCAGGCGCTGAGCAGCAGAAGCCCGGCGGTACCCGCGACGAGACCGCCGATGGAGATCAGTTTCGAACGAATCATGGTCATTCGCCTCCCTGTAACCGGACAATGCCGGGTGACCCACCGTTCAGTAGACGTGTTGTCCGCCGTGGGGGTTGCGCTCCATCGGTTAATTCCCCACAAGGTGTTAATCGATCTTGTGGGGGGTATTCCCCGGCGGGCGCGGAGGCAAACGTCCCTGGTCAGGCCTCGACGAGGGCGTCCGCCCAGGTGAGACAGGTCCAGCCGGCGGGGGCCGCGACGAGTTCGACGATCCCGGTGTTGGGAATGAGCCCCTGGTTGGCGACCTCGGCGGTCACGTTCCCGGCGAGCCATTCGCCGCCGAGGCGGATCGCGCCGCCGTGGCTCACCAGCACCACCGTGCCGTCGGGGTCGGCCTGCTCGTGCTTGGCGCGGAGGCGGGCGACCGCGTCGAGCATCCGGGCACGGACCTGCGCACCGGTCTCGCCGCCGGGGATCGGCGGGTCGAGCTCGCCGAGCGTCCACCGGCGCACGACGCTCATGTAGGTCGTGATCGAGTCCTTGTCCGTCTTGCCTTCGAGATCGCCCGCCGCGACCTCGTGCACGCCGTCGAGGACCTGGACGTCCAAGCCCCGTTCGGCCGCCAAGGGCGCGGCGGTCTGCTGGGCGCGGACCGCCTGCGAGGCGTAGACCGCGACGATCGGCTCGCCGTCCAGCCGCGTCACGAGGCTCTGGGCCTGCTCACGGCCGAGCTCGGTGAGCGGCGGCCCCGGCAGCGCGGTGTCGAGCGCGCCACGCACGTTGCCTTCGGTCTGGCCGTGGCGGACGAGGAGAAGTTTCACGCCTGTGCTCCCTTCCGTACCGACTCGACCCAGCCGATCGCGTCGGTGAAATCCTCGTTGGCGGCACCCGGTTCGATCTCGGTCGTGCCGTTGTCCGCGCGCGGGTGGGAGCCGAGGAACCGGACGTTCCGGCACCGGCGGCGCAACGCGGCCAGCGCGTCGCCGATCCGGGGCTCGGCCACATGCCCCTCGAAGTCGATGAAGAAGCGGTACTCGCCGAAGTTGTTCCTGGTCGGGCGGGCGTCCAGCTTGGTCAGGTTGATGCCGCGGACCGCCAGTTCGGTGAGCAGTTCGGCCAGGGCACCGGTCCGGTTCGTCGCGGCGGCGACGATCGACGTGCGGTCCGCCCCCGTCGGCTCCGGCAACTCGCCGGGCGCGCGGACCAGCAGGAACCGGGTCTTGGCGTCGCGGACGTCGGCGACCTCGGTGGCCCGCACCTCCAGCGGGTAGTGCTCGACGGCGACCGGCGCGGTGACGGCGGCGTCGAACTCGCCCGCGTCCACCGCGACCGCGGCCGCCGCCGTGGACGACGTCGCGACCGGATGCGCCCCCGGCAGGTTCGCCTCGACCCAGTGGCGGACCTGGGCGAGCGCGTGCGGATGGCTGGCGACGGTGCGGATCTCGGTGGTGCCCGGCCGGGTCAGCACGCTGAAGTGCACCGGCAGCAGCACCTCCGCCACGGCGACGAGCGGCTCGGCCTCGCTCAGGCTGTCGAGGGTGGCGGTGACCGCGCCCTCCACGGAGTTCTCGATCGGGACGCACGCGGCGTCGGCCGCGCCCGAGCGCACCGCGGCCAGCGCCGCCGGGATGGTCTCCGCCGGGATCAGCTCCTCCCCGGGGGCGAGCCGGCGCGCGGCCTGTTCGGTGAAGGTTCCCTGGGGGCCGAAGTAAGCGATCCGTGACACCCCGCCAGATTACGCACGGCGCGGGTGGCGACTTTCACTCGGACAGCCGGTACGCGCACCGGTTACGCCGGGTGGCTTTTTTTGTCATGCTTAGGGCGTGACCGCCGAACCGGGCACGCGCACCGGCCACGAGGACGCCGGCTCCTCCTTTCCTCCCCTCTCGGACCGCCCCACTCCGGAGCTGGTGTTGTGCGCCGTCGATGACCTGCTCGCACAAGCCTGGACGACCGTCGCGGACACGGTGGACGGCCGGGTCTTCGTGCACCGCGGGTCCGTGCTCGACGTCGTCGCGCAGGCCGTCGTCAGCCCCGCGAACTCCTACGGCTGGATGCGCGGCGGCATCGACGCCGTCTATGCCCGCGCCTATCCCGAGGTCGAGCAGAACGTGCGCAGCGCGGTGCTCGCCTACCACGGCGGGGAGCTCCCGATCGGCGAAGCGGTGGTCGTGCCCACCGGCGAGGCCGAGCCCGCCTGGCTGATCAGCGCGCCGACGATGCGGGAACCCGGCGAACGCCTCCCGCGTGACACCGTGCATCCGTACCTGGCCGCCCGGGCGGTGTTCCGGCAATGGCGTGACGGCAGGCTCGACCAGGGCCGGATCCGTGATCTCGTCCACACGATCGCGATGCCCGGACTCGGTACCGGTTTCGGCGGCGTCGCGCCCGCGTCGTGCGCACGGCAGGTCGCCGCGGCGTGGAACGAGGTCTTCACGCCGGGCCGTACCCGTAACGGACGGTAACGCCCTGAAGCGGGGTACATCACATCGCAGCGCGTTCACGAGCCGTAAGCCCTACCGTTAAAGCGGCTTCATCCGGTTCGAGGCACGTTCACCCGCCGAGAACTCGTCAACACGGTTTTGTACGGCGCCAGCGCAGGCGACGGGCGAGGAGTGTGCGATGCCGCGGGTCCGTGAGCTCAGTCCCTACGTCGAGCTGCACCGTGAGCAGTGGCGCGAGTTGCGCAGGTCGACCCCTCTGCCGCTGACCGCCGCGGAACTGCTGCGGCTGCGCGGTCTCGGCGAACAGGTCGACCTGGCCGAGGTCGCCGAGGTCTACCTGCCGCTCTCCCGGCTGATCAATCTCCAGGTCGCCGCCCGGCAACGGTTGTACGAAGCCACCACCACCTTTCTCGGTGAAGACAGTCGGGGCACCAAGGTGCCGTACATCATCGGGATCGCCGGCAGCGTCGCCGTCGGCAAGTCGACCACCGCGCGCATCCTGCGCACCCTGCTCGCCCGCTGGCCGGATCACCCCAGGGTCGACCTGGTCACCACCGACGGGTTCCTCTACCCGCGTGCGGAACTGGTGCGGCGCGGGATCATGCACCGCAAGGGTTTCCCGGAGAGCTACGACCGCCGGGCGCTGCTGCGGTTCGTCACCGATGTGAAGTCCGGGGCGGAACGGGTCAGCGCTCCGGTGTACTCGCACCTCGCCTACGACATCCTTCCGGACGAGGAACAGGTCGTTCAGCGGCCGGACATCCTGATCCTCGAAGGGTTGAACGTCCTTCAGCCCGGCCCTCGGCTCACCGTCTCCGATCTGTTCGACTTCTCGATCTACGTGGACGCGCCGACGACCGACATCGAACGCTGGTACATCGAGCGCTTCCTCAAGCTGCGGCACACCGCTTTCGCGGACCCCGCGTCGCACTTCCACCACTTCGCCGGCCTCCCGGACGACGAGGCCCGCGCCGAGGCACGTCACCTGTGGCGCACGATCAACGAGCCGAACCTGATGGAGAACATCAAACCGACTCGGCCCCGGGCGACCCTCGTCCTCCGTAAGGACGCCGACCACGCGATCAACCGGGTCCGGCTGCGCAAGCTCTGAGGCTGGAGCTCGCGTGATCGGAGCCGTGACTCACGTGCGCGGGGGCGCAACACGCGTGTGCTAAAGCGCAACTCACGTGGCCGAAGCCGCAACTCACGTGATCCAGGGCGGAACTCACGTGGCCGAAGCCCGACCTCGCGTGATCGGGGCCGTGACTCGCGTGATCGAAGGCGCAACATGCGTGATTGGCGCCGTAATTCACGTGATCGAGGCCGTAACTCACGTGATCGAGGGCGCAACTCACGTAATCGGGGCCGTAACTCACGTGATCAGAGGCGCAACACGCGTGCTTGGAGGCGTAACTCGCGTGATAGAGGCCGTAACTCGCGTGATCGAGGGCGTAACTCGCGTGATTGGGGGCGTGACTCGCGAGGCACGTCGGTGAGACCACGACACGGCGTAACCGGGCAAGCACGGATTCTCTACTCACGGCGAGCGTTCACGGCAGGTTCCAAGATCACTTCGCCGGGACCCGATCACACGGGCGACTTCCGGTCGTTCCCTCACAAAGACCAGCCTTCGCACCATCGGAGAGGCGGTGGCGCCCGCTGGTCGCGCACCGCTGTCGGGCGGTGGCATTCCTCGGCCGATCGGCCGATCCACGCTCAGTACGTGTAACCGGTTGGCCGATACCGGCTACAGGCCCCCGAGGCGACCCTTGTCTCAGGGGTTCACGAGGTCTCGAAAAGGACCTTGAGCAGGGAGGAGGCTCACGATGTTCTCGATCATCCTGACCTGGGTCGGCTCGATACTCGGACTCGCACTCCTGGTGGCCATGGCCGCCGGCGCCTTCGTCGTCGACTTCGACGACGCCCGTGGAGACCGCCGCCGGAAGAAGCCGCAAGTCACGGAGAGCAAGGGCACTCCCGCGGCACCTCTGGGCTGAGCTTCGGCAGGCCTGAACTCTGGCGGGCCGAGCTTCGGCAGACCACACTCCGGCAGACCACACTCCGGCCGATCAAGGCGTCCGGACGTCTTGATCCTCTCGGAGCTTCCTTCAGTCGAACGGATCGTGCACCTGCGCACCGAGCCCGGCCATGTCGGCGAGGTTCCTGGTGACCAGGGTCAGGTCGTGGACCCGGGCGGTCGCGGCGATCAGCCCGTCGATGGACGGCACTTTGCGTGGCGCGTACTGCCTGCCCCATTCGGCGGCGATCTCGGCGGTCACCGGAAGGATCCGTTCCGAGAACTGCGCGGTGAGCCCGGACAGCCACTCGGTCAGCACTTCCGCGCGCTCCCTGTCCCGCTCGCCTCGATTCCTGAGCTTCGTTATCCCCCTCTCGATCTCCCCCACCGTCAGCGCGCTCAGATAGAGCCTGCTCGACGACACTCCACCCCACCACCGGGCGAAACCCGGGTTCTGCGTGCGGCGCCGAGCCTCGGACACGATGTTCGTGTCCAGCAGAAAGCTCACCCGCTCACCTCCACGACATCTCTCGGCAGGTCTTCCGCGCGTTCGGCGGCGATCTCCTCCAGTACGTCGGCCAGCGCCTCCCCGTACTCGGGATGGTGGTGCTCTCCGGAGAGCACGAGCTTGAAATCGACGGCTTCACCGCTTCCGGTCAACCTGCGGTAATCCACGATGTCCAGCACCACGGCCACCTCCTCCCCATGTTTCGTGACGAACTGCGGCCCATCGGACGCGGCGCGGCGCAGCAGCTCGCTCAGCCGCTGCTTGGCGTCCTGCACTTGCCAGGTTGCTGCTTCCATCTAGACAGACTAGACAGAATGGGGTGGGTTGGCAAGGGAGGGAGGGGTGTGACCGGGGAAAACGGGGTTCAGGCGAGCTCGTCGAGCGCCTTCCGGTAGTCGTCGACGTCGTAGTCCATCTCGTGCTCGCCCGATTCGGTGAGCTGGGCGGACAGCGCGTCGATGAGGCGGTCGAAGATCTCCTCCCGCTCCTGCCCGGTCTCGCTCAGCCGCCGCACGGCCTGCCAGACCTCGGCGGGCTCGTCGGCCCAGAGCTGGTCGACGATCGTGGTCTTGAGCGCGAGCCGCATCCGCGGTTCGCCGTCGAAGGTCTCCTCGGCCAGCGCCTCGTGGTACTCGGGGTGCTCGCCGATCACCAGGAGACGGCGCTGTTCGGGGTCGGCGGGTTCGAGCTCCAGCTCCTCGTCCCCGATCTCCGCGTAGACCGTCGGGACGGCGAACATCCGGCGCGCCAGGGCTTCCGCGAGTTCCGCCGGGTCCTCGATCCCTTCGGAGCCGTCGAAGTAGACGTCGAGCGCGGAGTCCTCGTCCTGCGCGAATTCCTCCAGGAACTCGGTGGCGCTCTCCAGCAGCGCGACACGCGCGGCCTCGGGGAGCCCGGCGCGGTCGGCGGCCCAGGTGACCCAGCCGAGCAGAGCCGGCTCCAGCGCGTCTTCGTAAGCCTCGTCGATCTCGAATTCCCCGTCCAGCAGCGATTCGAGGAACCGGGCGAGCTTCTCGGGCCCGACCCGCAGCGGGCTGCCCGGCTCGGTCTCACAGCCGTAGTCGACGAGCAGGCGCGCGTAGAACCGCGTCGCCTCCGTGTCCTCCACGAGCCCGGAGCCGATGAAGTCGGCGACGACCTCTTCGCGGACCTGCTCGGGCCATTCGGTGATCTCGGGCGACGGCTCGGGAGCGGGAAGCGCCCGGATCCAGGCCAGCGCGAGCGCGTGGAACCGCGCGTAGTCCTCGCTGACGTCGGGCTCCTCGACGACGTCCGTCGCGGCCAGCCCGTCCGCCAGCAGCTGGTGGGCGCGCTCGGGCAGCACCCGCTCCAGCGTGACCAGCTCCGGGTCGTCGGCGGCCTGCTGCCGCATCTCGGCCAGCACGTCCTGCGGCTTGTCGACCACGACGACGTCGCGGATCCGGCCACCCTCGGTGAAGTCGACCAGCGCGAGCAAGCCGTGTTCGGCACCGCCGCGGGTGAAGACGCACAGAAGGGAGGACTCGTCGCCGAAGACGTCACCGGTCCGCCAGCACTCCCCGACGGTCACCGCGGCCAGGTCCGCCGCCCATTCCGGTTCCGGGATGCCGCGGCCCAGCACGGTGTTCAGCGCCGAAGCGGCCGCCTCGCGCTCCTCCTCGGTCTCGGCGAAGACCCGCAGCCCGGCGAGAAGGGCGGCCGCGGCCGGCGTGATCTTCCGCTCGGCGAACGCGATGAGCTCCAGGCCCAGCGGCGTTTCGTCCTCTTCGAGCTCGATCTCCCACCACTGGCCGAGCACTTCGGAGGTCAGCAGCTCGACGTCGAGCACCTCGGGCTCGGCACCGAGGGTCGAGAAGTCCCGGAGGACGTCCTTGAAGAGACCCGTCACACTCGGAGTGGAGGGCTGGGCTGCCTTCTTGCGGGCACGGCTGACCGGACTCATGGCGACATGTTTTCACGCGGACCCGGCCGGGCTCGTCGCGGTGGCCCTGGGCGCGGAACACGGGGTCCGTTCGCGGGGAGGACGCGGGGGGACACCGGTTCACCGACCACCGCGACTTCACCCTCTTCGCCGGTTTTCCTCGGTTCGCTTCGAATAACGAGAGGCGGCGGGCGCGGTTACGCCCTGACCGGTTTGGGAATCGCGATTCTCGCCGCTTTGACCTCGGCGATCAGCCGCGTCTTGCGTTTGTGTATTTCCACCAATGTGCCGAGGTACGAGCTGAATTCTTCAGCCGTACCGGCCTTTTTGTGCGCCGTGCGCAGTTTGCGCAGTTGCCGGGCCGCCTCGCGGTAGGCGTTCGGATCCTTCCGCGTGATCAATTCTTCGACATGGTCCCGGTATACGGGAATGGTTTCGGCGGGATGGGCGACGGAACGGGAATCAGCGAGTTCGACCCGCACCGGCAATGAGGCCTCGAATCGCACCGCCGCCCGCCATGCCTCGTCGGCGCGGTCCTCGCCGAGCAACGCGCGGACGAGTTCGTCGGCGGCCTCCGTGCTCCCGGCGGCGAGTTCACGCAATCGGGCGAGTGCGGTCTTCCGCTGCGCGACCCAGCGCCCCGTTTCCAGCGACTCCTCACGCAGCGCGAGGTACGTCGCGGCGGTGGGGTTCTCATCAAAGTCCTTGCGCGACAAAGGATCTTTCTCCGTCGGCGGCGCTTCTTCCTTCTTGTCGTGCGTGAGCGCCCGCG
Organism: Amycolatopsis roodepoortensis; assembly: GCF_024628825.1. Lineage (NCBI taxonomy): Bacteria > Bacillati > Actinomycetota > Actinomycetes > Pseudonocardiales > Pseudonocardiaceae > Amycolatopsis > Amycolatopsis roodepoortensis. The sequence continues at coordinate 5,578,972 of NZ_CP102415.1, read as the reverse complement.
CCGCATGCGCGATGGCTTCGCTGTGCCGCCCCGCCGCGCGCAGCACGCGCACGATCTTGAGACTGACGTCCACCCGCGGCGGCTTGGCGGCGAGGATCGCGACGAGCGCGTCGACGTCGCCGGACACCTCCGCCAGCTCCTCGCGCAGCCGCTCGGCCGTCTCGCGTTTCGCGCCGGACGGCTGCTCGGCCAGCACGCTGTCCACTGTGGACTTTATCCGCGCGATTCCCTTGTCCCCCAAAGCGGAGGCGAAGTCGGCAAGGTCGATGACGGGCCAGCCGGGGCCATCGAACTCCACTTCGAGGATCCAGGCGGCCAGGCTTTCGGGATCCGGCGGATGCGCCACGCAGGCCCGCGCGTACAGCTCGACGGCCCGGTCCAGGCGGTCCGCGACCTCGCCCGAGGCGTCGTCGATCTGCTCCAGCATCTCGCTGATGTCGTCCACGGTCCGGCGGGCGAGCGGGGCGAGGTCGGCCCGGCTGCCGGCGTCGAGAAGCCGCTGAAGCGTGTCGAGGACGGAACCGACCTTCGCGGCGTACTCGACGTTGCCCGCCAGCACGGCGGTGTCGAGGAGACGGTGCGCCTCGGCGACATCACTCCCCTGGGTGGCGAAGCGGCTCTCCAGGGCCTGCCGTAACGCAGGGTCACGCTCGGCTTGGGCGTGCAGCAGGTCCGCCAGCGTTTCCGCGTCCAAGGTACGCAGGTAGGGGCGCAGATCCGTCGGGGAACTCACCCGGACAAGTCTGCCCGACCGCTTCGCCGACTCGTGTGGGCCAACAGCGTGCTCTTTTCGGCGTAATCGCTCACCAGGTGTGACCAGGTCGGGATCGGGGTCGGCAGCCGGCGGGCGAGCTGCATGACGATCGCCATCACCACCCCCGCGAGCAGCGAAATCGCCGTGGCGGCGGCGAGGGCTCCGCTCAGCACCCGGCGTCCGCTGTCGACCGCGAGCTGCGCCGAGTACTCGATCTGGCGCGCGGCGAGGTCACCGAGGGTCCGGCCGACGACACCGGCCGCGACCCGCCAGGACTCCTGGCCGACGGGAGGCGGCGTGGCCGCGCTCAACGCGGTTTCGACCGCGGCGAACCGGCCCCAGTCCTCACTTCCGACGAGCTCCCGGTAAATCCGACGGCTACTTTCCGTCAGTTTTCCGGCGATCGCGTCGAGCCTGGACCGGTAGGCGCCCACGGCGGCGGCGTAGTCGCGCCGCCCCGCGTCGTCGATCCCGGCGACCGCGAGGGAATCGCTGCGGTCCATGCCTTCGACGACGGTGAGCAGTTCGACGGCGATCGTCTGCTGGTAGCCGACCTCGGCATCGGGGGCCGCCCGCACGATCTCGCGCAGGGAGGAAAGCGAGGTGTCGATGCGGTCGGCGTACGCGGTGTAGGTGGCGGAGCGGCTGCCCGGCGCCTTCAACGCGGCTGCCCGCTCCCGCTGCAGCGACGCGATCCCGCGGCTCGCCTCGGCGAGCGTGACCGCCCCGTTCTCGGCGTCGTCGCGGTCCTCGATGGCCTGCTGCACGAGGAATCCGCCGATGAACAACGCGACGAGCACCAAGGCCGCGCTCGGCACGAACGCGATGGAGAGCACGCGAGAGCGAAGGCTTCGCTGGTACGTCAAGGCTTTCCTTCCGGATCGGTCTCCCGACGCGGAGCGACGTTATGCAATTTGCAAATTGCACGTCAACGAGCGTCCGCCATACGGCCGTTAGCGCACCGTGACGATCTGGTAGGCACGGCACGTGACACTCGACGATCTCAACCAGCGCCTCCGCGACTTCGCCGCAGCACGGGACTGGGAACCTTTCCACACGCCGAAGAACCTGGTCATGGCGCTGTCCGGCGAAGTCGGCGAGCTGACTTCGCTGTTCCAGTGGCTCACCCCGGAGGAGTCCGCGGAGTGGCGCGCCGACCCCGAGCTGGCACACAACGTGGTCGACGAGATCGCCGACGTCACGCTGTACCTCCTCCAGCTCGCGAACAGTCTCGGCGTGGACCTGATCGAGGCGGCCAACGCCAAGATCGACCGGAACGAAATCCGCTTCCCGGCGCCCGGCGTCAAGCCCTGACGGCGATCTGCCAGCCGCCGAGCAGACCACCGACGCCCAGCACGCCCACGAAGAGACCCGCGGCGAGCCCCGCGCCGCCGAACAACGCGAGCACCGTGATGAACATGAGCAGCATCCCGAACCCCATGAGGACCCGGCCGCCCCACAGCTTCACCGAAGGCGGGGACGGCACGGGCGGCACGTACCCGTGCGGAACAGGTGCCTGTGGAGGCGGCGTGAAGACGGCGGTCCGCTGTTCGGCGGCGTAGACCGGCCGGCGCACCGGAGCGGCGGGAGCCGGAATCGGGGCAGGCTGTGGGACGGGGATCGGCGCGGGTGCCGGCCGTGGAGCGAGACCCAGCACTTCACGTGCCTCGTCGACTCCGAGCACCTTCGCCCCGAGTTCACCCGCCCTGGCGATCCGCGGCTCGGCACGGGGCACTCCGGAACCCACGGCCAGGTGGGTCACCGACGCGGTGAGCTTCTTCGCGAGCTGAAGGCCCGCATCGAGTACCGCGGCGCGCAAGTCGTCCTCCGCCAGCCCGTCGCCGAGAACGAGGACGCGGCGACGCGCGGCGGACGAGGCCGCCGTGGCCCGGAGTCCGTGCAGCGTTTCGGGTACCCGCAAAGCCGCCGCGACCGCCCGCAGGTCCCGTTCTTCCTCCGCGGTGATGACGCCGTCGCTTTCGGCGAGCTCGCGCATCGCCGTGACGAAACCGGTGTGCACGCGGTGCAGATCGGCGTCCGACATCCCCGCCGCCGAGGCCGCCGCGCCGAGGGCTCTCGCCTCGGCGTCGGAAATATGCCGGTCCGCCAAGGCGTTCCCGAGCAATTCGACATAGGCGTCCTGCAGCGAGCCACCTGCTCCGAACGCGGCCTCGGGTACCCGGTCGACGAAGTCCGCCATCCAGGTGCCACCGCTCGGCACCACCACACGGCGAGGCGCCAGGCGCGCGGCGGGCGCGAACCGCGGCAGTTCGGGGAACACCGGCCGTTCCACGAACCTGAGGCCATGCGTGTTCACCAGCGTCGTCACGATCCGGGCGCACACGTAGGCATCGGCGAGCGCCGTGTGCGCCGCGAACTCGCCGACACCGACCGCCTCGGCCACCGTGCCCAGGCGATAGTTCGGCAACCGCAGCGCGCGCCGCGCCGCGGCCAGCGTGCACACTCCCGGCATCGCCGGGATCCGCGCGCCCATCCTGCCGGACTCCCCGTCGAGGAATCGCGCTTCGAAGGGCAGGTTGTGTCCGACCAGGACACTGCCCTGACAGACGTCGAGAAAGTCGCCCAGCACTTCGCCGAGGTAGGGAGCGTCGTCGAGCTCCCGCCGGGTGATCCGGTGCACGTGGGCGGGACCGGGGTCCACGCCGGGGCCCGGGTTGACCAACGTCGAAAACTCCCGCAGGACCGCGCCGTCCGCCCGGATGCGCACTGCCGCGACCTCGACCACGTGCCCTGGGTGCAGGCCGGTGGTCTCGAAGTCGATGGCGGTGAATTCGGTCGTCCCCACGGCGAACCGGCCGTCTGGAGTCAACGCGAGATTTTCGACTGTCTCCGCCATTTCGTTTCCTTTTCTCGAAGCGTCTACCGGTGGATCGCGACGTCACCGTTCGCGTAACACCCGAATGCCGACGGTGACCCGTTCGTGGCCGCTTCGTGACGGAAAAACCTGGCTTGTAACGACATTCGCCGAGTGAACGACAAAAACCGGCGAAGCTTACCCGAAGCAAGGAATTCCGAGGACGCCCATGCACACCGGTCCCTCCCGCGACAAGCGGATGCCCCGCTGGATGATGATCGTCCTCGCCGCCTTTTCGGTGCTTTTCGTTCTCGGCGCCGTCTTCGGGAAAACCCCTCAACCGCAACAGGAGCGACCCGTCGCGGCCGAGAGTGCCACCCCGTCGACGTCGACCACGCCGACGTCCTCGACGCCCGCTCCGAGCGCGGACCGGGTCACCGAAGTCGTGGACGCCGGTACGATCAAAGTGACCGGTACCGGCGGTGAAAAAGTCGTCCGGATCCTCGGTTTGACCACCCCGCCGAACACGAACGGATGTTTCGCCACGGAAACCCTCACGTGGGCAAAGAACACACTGGCGGGCCAAGAGGTCATCATTCGATCCATATCCGATGAAGCCGGTGTCGCGCTGGCATCGGTGAGCATGGTGAACGGTGGCGACTACGCCACGACCGCGCTCAAAGCGGGATACGCGAAATTCGCGAGCAGGGCGGTCGAGAAGACCGTAGGTACCGCCCTGCAGGCCGCCGAAGACACCGCGCGAGCGGCGGGGAACGGGCTCTGGGGGCCGCCCTGCTTCGGCAAGATCGACGCTCCTCCGACCTCCGTCGCGCCACCGCAGCAACCCGTCGCGGCACCGCCGACCACTCGGGCCGAGCCCACTACGAAGAAGTCCACCCCTCCGCCCGCGGCGGCCAAGCCGGATCCGCCCAAGACGGTGTCCTACGCGAACTGCGACGCCGTACGGGCGGCCGGGGCGGCGCCGTTGTACTCGCACCAGCCCGGCTACAGCCGCAGCCTCGACCGGGACGGCGACGGGGTCGCCTGCGAGCCGAAGAAGTAGTTCCCGGCGCCCGGTTAGCCGCCTTTCGGGTCTTGTGGGGCGTTCGTTCGGCGGAAACACTGTGCCGACGTTCCCCTGGAGGTGGCCCTTGTCGCGTTCGGCTCGCACCGTGTTCCTCGCCCTCGTGCTGTCCCTGAGCGCGGTCGCCGCGCCTGCCTATGCGGCGCCGCCACCGACGACGCACCGGGACCCCGGCAACGGGCCGGAACGCAACGAGATCGCCGCGACCGATCAGCCGATGAGCGTCACGCGGGCCGCGGCGGGCGAGAACGTCGCGGGCGACCGTTCCGGCTACCCGCGCAAGACCAAGCTGCGCGTGTACCCGGAGAACGCGGCCGACAAGTCGATCAAGCTCGGGCTCGCGCCGTATCACGCGATCGCGCCGAAGCTGAACGCGTTGCAGGCGCGCAGCGACCGGATCTCCGTCGAGATCGCCGGGCAGTCCGGCCTCGGCCGGGACCTCTACCTGGTGACGATCACCGCGCCGGAGAGCCCGGCCGAGACGCGGCGGCAGGACGCTTGGCGGTCGCTGGTCGAGAACGACCCGGCCCGCGCCGCGCGCGACCCGTTCCTGCGCCACGGCTACAAGGCGCCGGTGTGGATCAACAACAACATCCACGGCAACGAATGGGAAGGCACCGACGGCGCGCTCCGCGTCATCGAGAAGCTGGCGACGTCGAACGACCGCAAGACCGCCGAACTGCTGAAGCGGAACCGGTTCTACTTCAACGTCACGGCCAATCCGGACGGTCGTGTCGCCGGCACGCGGCAGACGTCGCAGGGGTTCGACCCCAACCGCGACTTCGTCACCGCGTCGCAGCCGGAGGTGCGGGCCATGCGCGGGATCGCCATCGGCAAGCAGCCGCTGATGATGCTGGACGAACACGGTTACGTCGCGAACACGCTCATCGAGCCGACCACGCCGCCGCACGGCCAGAACTACGACTTCGACCTCTACATCAAGCACGGATACGCCAACGGGCTCGGCATGGAGAAGGCGGTCCAGGCGCTCGGGCGGCCGGAGACGGCGAAGCCCGAGATCCCGTTCCGCGACTACGAACCCGGCAGCTGGGACGGCTGGGCGCCGATCTACACCGCCCAGTACGCGATGTACCACGGCGCGGTGTCCTTCACGATCGAAGTCCCGATGCGGGTCAACAACGCGGACTACGAGACGCAGCCGGTGGCGGAGCTCCAGCGGCGCGCGGTGATCAACACCGAGGTCGTCGAGGCCACCATCGGCAGCACGCTGAACTACGTCGACCGCAACCGCGGCGAGCTCATCGCGAACCAGATCGAGATGTTCCGCCGCGGCACGGCGGGCGAGGCACAGCGCGAGATCCCCGACGGGTTCGTGCCCGGTTTCGGACCGGAAGACCGCTACCGCACCGAGTTCCCGCGTGCGTACGTCATTCCCGCCGGCGCGGACCAGCGTTCCGCCGTCGCCGCTTCGCGTCTCGTCGACCACCTGGTGGCCAACGACGTCCGCGTGAAGCAGGCGGATCGCCCGTTCTCGCTGGCCGGACGCCGTTACCCGGCCGGTTCGTACGTGGTCGACATGCACCAGCCGAAACGCGGCCTGGCGAACGTGATGCTGGAGCAGGGCAGCGACATCTCGGCGAAGGTGCCGGTCATGTACGACATCTCCGGCTGGAGCCATCGCCTGCTGTGGGGCGCGTCGGTCGACATCGTGAAGCAGGGTCGCCTCGACGTCCGGGCGCACGACGTCGTCGCGGCGTCGCCGACCGGTGGCGTCGACGCCGCGCCCGGCCGGGACCTCGCGCTGAAGCTCGTCGACGGCAAGGACGTCAGCGCCGCCAACGACCTGCTGAACCGCGGGCTCGCTCTCGGCCGCACCGACGACGGCACGATCGTCGTCCCCGCGTCGGCCCGGCAGGCCGCCGCGGAGGTGGCGGACCGCTACGGCGTCCGGTTCACCGAAGCGAGCGGGACAGCGACGCCGTTGACGCGGAAGACCATCGCGGCCGCCGTCGGTCCGGACGAGCTGAAAGCGCTGCGGGACATGGGCTTCGACGTGCGGCCGGTGTCGGCGGCCGTGCTCAACGCCGGCTTCGACTGGTCCCGGGTGGACCTGCTGTTCGTCTCTTCGGGACTGCGGTACACCGATCTCAACCCGGCGGCGAAGGACGCTTTGCGCGCCTTCCTCGCCCGCGGCGGCGTGGTCACCCGAGGTGCCACCGGCGCGCGGTTCAACACTGACGTGGGACTTCTCGAAGCACGTCCGGTCGCGGGCTGGGAAGACGGGAACGGCGTCGTTTCGGTCGTCAACGGCACCGGCCCGGTGGGCGCCGGCGCGCTGCCGGACTCGTTCGTCTACGGGCCGTTCTGGTTCACCGATCTCGGCTCCTCGGTCAGTGTCGAGCAGCGCTACGCGAGCGGGAATCCGCTGGTCGCGGGGCACTGGCGGACGCGGGACGACGGAACGGGCGGGCCGCTGCAGGCGGCGGGACAGGCCGCGGTCGTGTCCGGGACCTCGGGGCTCGGCGGACGGGCGGTGCTGTTCGGCACCGAACCGCTGTTCCGCGATCACCCGAAGGGCTTGTACTCGCAGGTGGCCAGGGCGATTTACTGGGCCGCCGCGAAGTAACGTGGGGGTATGCCGATCCAGGTGCTGCTCATCGACGACCACGAGGTGGTGAGGCGCGGCCTGCGTGACCTCCTCACCGACGAGCCCGACATCGAGGTGGTCGCCGAAGCGAGCGGGGTCGACGAGGCCCTTGCCGTGGCGATGCACGTCGAGCCGGACGTCGCGGTGGTCGACGTGCGGCTCGGCGACGGCGACGGCATCGCGCTCTGCCGCGAGCTGCGGTCGAAGCCGAACCCGCCGCAGTGCCTGATGCTGACCGCGTTCGACGACGAGGAGGCCATGGTCGGCGCGATCATGGCAGGCGCGGCCGGGTACCTGCTGAAACAGGTCCGCGGCCAGGACGTCGTCAACGCGGTCCGCGAGGTCGCGGCGGGCCGTTCGCTGCTCGATCCGCTGTCGACGGCACGGGTGCTCGACAAGCTGCGGCATCCGCCCGAGGACGAGCTCGGTTCCCTCACCGAACGCGAGCGCGAGGTGCTGGAGCTGATCGGGCAGGGCATGTCCAACCGCGAGATCGCGGAACGCCTGTTCCTCGCCGAGAAGACGGTGAAGAACTACGTGACGTCGGTCCTCGCGAAGCTGGGCATGCAGCGCCGCACGCAGGCCGCGGCGTGGATCGCGCGCCGGGACAGGTAGTGCGCGAAATACATACCCCCCCCCCGTCGTTTTGGCCGAAGGTCCCGGTCGAGCCGGGGTTCCGCTCCTGGTTGACCAACGCGCCCGAACGACAGCTCCTCGTGGTCGTCCGGACGTTGACGACGTTGAACCGGCTCCAGGACATCCTGACCCTGACGAGCGCCGACCTCCGGATCCAGACCACCTTCACCTTCGACGAGGCGCGGCCGGGCATCCTTTCGGCCGGGGTGAGCGACGCGTTGCGTGCCCTGCGCGTCGCCGTCACGCCGTGGGAGCAGGCCGCTAAGAACACCTTCGACCTCATCCTCGCGGCGAGCGAGAACGACGCCCTGCACGAGCTGAACGGGCCGATCCTGCTGGTGCCGCACGGGATCGGTTACCAGAAGTACTACCCGGGCGGACGGGTCACGTCGGGGATGGACCCGGACCGGCTCGTGCACCACGACCGGGTGATCCCGGCGGCGATCGCGCTTTCGCACTCCGTGCAGCGGGAACAGCTGAAGTCGGCCTGTCCGGAGGCGCTGGACCGGGCGGTCGTCGTCGGCGATCCCTGTCACGACCGGATGATGGCGAGCAGGCACCGGGTGACGGCGTACCGCGCGGCGCTCGGCTCCGGCGACCGGAAGGTCGTCGCGATCGCGTCGACCTGGGGCCGGCATTCGCTCTACGCCACGCATCCGCGGCTGCCCCAGCGGCTGCTGACCGAACTGCCGCTCGACGACTACCAGATCGTCCTCACCCTGCATCCCGGCGTGTGGGCGGCGCACAGCCCGTGGCAGCTGGAGTCGTGGCTACGGCCGGAACTCGGCGCGGGGCTCACCCTCGTTCCCCCGGATCACGGCTGGCAAGCCGCGTTGCTGGCCGCGGACTGCGTGATCTCCGATCAGGGATCCGCCGCGCTGTACGCCGCCGCGGCGGGTAAACCGGTGCTTCTCACCGCGTCCGCCGCCACCACGACGGTGGACGACTCGCCACTCGCGATGCTGACCAGGGTCGCGGCCAAGGTGGCGGGCGATGGGCTTCGCGAGCAGATCGACACCGCCATCGAGAACCATGTTCCGGAGCGCTACCGGCCGATCGTCGACCAGGCCGTCGAGGACGCCGCGAGCGGTCCGCGGCTGGGCGATGTGCTCTACGACCTTCTGGACCTGAAGCGGCCGGACCCCCGTCCCGCCTTCCCGCCCGTGCCGGATCCGGCGCCGGTGACCCATCCGGTGGCCGCGCTCGCCGCCGGATGGGACGAGACCGGGAAACTGGTCCGGTTTCCCGCCTCCACCCGGCCGGAAAGCCTGCGCCACCGGCATGTTCTCGCCCACGCGGATCAAGCGACCCTGCGCGATCTGGACGGGGCGGCCGTCGTGTTCGCTGAGGACCCGGACCGGTTCGACGAACTGCTCACCCACTGGCCGCTCGCCCGGCTCGTCGCCGCTCCCGCCCCCGGCGGCTGTCTCGCGCGGGTCCGGGGCCGCGGCGATTTCCTGCTGTCCGCGGAAATCGACCCGACCCTTCTGGCGAGTCACCTCTACGTTCTGCTCGCTTCGCACGCGGACCTCGAAGGGACACACGCGGTCGGCGGGCGACCCATCACCGTCGCCCGGTGTTAGCCAGGACCGAACGGAACTCGGCCTCTCGCGGATGCCCCGCGTCGAAGTACGTCTGCCAGGCACGCTGGAAGTGCGTGTGCGCCCGGCCGTGGTCCCCGCGCGCCGCGAAAAGCCTGCCGAACTCCTCCTCGAACTCGGCCGTGTACTGCGTCGCGCCGGACACCAGCCGCCACGCCTCGAGCAGTTCGCGTTCGGCGTCGTCGTAGTGGCCGACCGCCCGGAGGTACTTGGCCCGCACCATGGACACCCGGCCGAGGTTCCGGCTGTCCGACGCGGGGAACTGCTGTGCGGATTCGGCGAGCAACGCCCAGACGTGCTCGTACGCGCCGGCCTTCAGCAGCACGTTCGCCAGCATGCGGGTGTGGATGCCGAGCGACCGGCGGCCCGCTTCGGCCATCGCCCGGTCCAATGTCACGGCTCGCCAGAGGAAGTCCGCGGCGGCGGGGAGAAGCCCTTTCTCCTCGTGGAACCGGCCGCAGAACTCCTGCACGGACGATTCCAGCGCCGGGTTGTCCAGGGTCCGGACCGTTTCGAGCGCCTCCTCCAGCAGCGGCTGGGCGCGGTCGAAATCGTGCAGCAGGAAGTAGGTACGGCCTTGCTGACTGAGGATCCTCGTGGTCAGGGCCGGTTCGCCATGCCGCCTCGCCGCGAGGAGACCGAAGTGGTTGATATGGGCGAAAAGCCGGTGGTGCCCGCGGTTGAGCATGAGCACTTCCAGCGCGCCGCAGATCTGCCCGAGCTCGACGTCCCGTTCGCGCTCGAAGGCCTGAAACGCCAGCGCGCCATAGGTTTCCCGGGCGTCCTCGACCCAGTCGAGCGGCGCCTTACCCTCGAAATCCGGGGCGGGCACGGAAACCGGCTCGTAGCAACGCAGGCGGTCCGGGCTGGTGCGGTGATCCGCGGCGACGGCCTGGTCGCGGAAGAAGACCAGCGCCCGATCGGTCGCGACGTCCCGGGCCCCACGCCGGCGCGCCCCCTCCCGGATCAGGTTGAACAGCCGCTGCCGGGGAGTGCCGGTCGGCGCCAGGAACCCCGCGTCGGTGAGTTCGTCGAGCGCGTCTCCGGCGGGCGCGCCGAAGACCGCGGTCGCCGACGCCGTCGTGAAATCGGGCCCGGGATGGGACGCCAGCAGTTCGCAGAGTTCCGCGGCGCCGGCGGACAGCTCGGCGAACGACTGCTCGAACGCCATCGCGATGACGTCGACCCCGCCGAGCACCCCGGTCCGCCGGAAATCGGCCAGTACCGAGGCGACCGCGCCGGGACCGCGCCGCAGTCGTTTGCGGATCCGGACGCCGGCCTGCACCAGGGCGAACGGCATGTGGTCGCACAGCGCGGCGAGTTCGGCGGCGGCGTCGCGTTCCGCCTCGATGGCCGCCGGATCCGACGCCTTGCCGAGGAGTTCGAGCGCGAAGTCCCGTTCGAGGGAGTCCAGTTCGATCGGCGGAGCGACGTTGCCCGCCAGCAGGTCGTCATCCTGGCGGATGGCGGTCACCAGCACGAGACTCGACGGCGACGAAGGGATCAGCTCGCGGACGTCCGTGGCCACTTCGGCGTTGTCCAGTGCCAGGAGGAACCGGCGCCGGGCGGTGACCGACCGGTACTGGGCCCACAGCTCGGCGGAGTTCGTGGTCACCAGATTCGTCTCGACCCCGAGCGCGCGCAGGACCCTGGTCGCCACCTCCGAGCGGCGCAGCACGGTGCCGTCGCGATAGTCCGCGAGGTCGACGTAGACCTGATCCGGGTAGCGGTCGCGGAGGTCGTCCGCGAGCCGGTACACGAGCGCGCTCTTCCCCGCCCCGCGCGGACCGGTGATGACGTGGACGCCCGGCCCCGAAGCGCTTCGCCGTTCCCTGTCCCGGTCGACGAAATGCGCGGGCGAGCCCGGCACGTCGCGGACGCCGGTGCCGTCTCCCGCGAGGATCTCCTGCAACCGCTCGGCGAATTCGGGATCGGTTTCGACCAGTTCCCGGACGGCTCGCTCGGCGCCGGCGGGATCCGCGAGCAGCGCCTCGACGTCCTGTGCGGTGCGGCGACGGGCGAGCCGCTTGGCCACCAGGTCCTTCACCCCGCCGGCGGCGCCGACCGCCAGCGCTTTCACGGCCTCACCCAGAACGGCTTCCCACACGGCGTGTTCCCCTCGTCACGGCTGGTACCGAGGCTATCAACGATCGGCCTCCCCGGTCGGGAGATGGCCGATCACGACCTGCCGGTTGTGGAAGAAGTCGTCCTCACGCAGCACCGTGACGCTGCCGGGTGAACCGCGGAAGTCGACGTATCCGGCCGATTCGAGCGGCATCCGGATCCACGCGGCGATCACGAAGGTGAGCGCACCGCCGTGCGTGACGACGATCTGGTGCTCGCAACGGCTTTCCAGGATCGACTCCATGGCCGCGTACACCCTCGCGGCCATCGCGCCCTTGGTTTCGGCGCCGGGGATTCCCTCGTCGTGCGCCAGCCGCTCGCCGGTCGCGGGCGGCGGGACGAACCTGCTGTCGAGCCATTCCTGCGGTTTGCCACCGGCTTCCCCGTACGACTTCTCGCGCAGCCGCCGGTCCAGGATCGGGGCCACGCCGAGCCGTTCGCCGATCAGTTCCGCGGTCCGCGCGGTGCGGCGCAGATCCGAGGAGTAGAGCTCCACCTCGTCCGGCACCTTCGCCCGCAGCGACTCGGCGACGGCGACGGCCGCGCGTTCGCCGTCGAGGGTGAGCTCGGAGTCGAACCATCCGCCCACCAGGCGATCGACGTGGTGGGTGGCCTCCGGATGCGTGACGACGTAGACGGTGCGCATCCTCCGAATCTAAGCCCGCGTCAGTTTCGCGTAGGCGATGACGTTGTCGAGGTAGTTGCCGGTCGAGGAGTCGAAATCACCGCCGCAGGTGATCAGGCGCAGTTCGGGTCCGGTCGTGTCGCCGTAGACCTTCTCCGTGGGGAAGGCCGCCTTCGCATGCCGTTCGACGGCGTAAACGGTGAACACCGCCGTGATCCCGTCTTCGCGGTGGACGAGGGCTTCGTCGCCTGCCTTCAGTTCCTTGAGCCGGACGAAGACGCCGGGGACCTTCTTGTAGTCGACGTGCCCGGCGAGGACGGCGGGCCCGATCTGGCCGGGTGCCGGGCCACCGGTGAACCAGCCGGTGGTGATCGCGTCCTGCGGCACCTCCAGGGTGCCGTCACCGGCGAGGCCGAGGTCGATGATCTCGCCCGTGCGGACCCCGATCGCCGGGATTTCGAGCTTGGCGGGCCGGGCGGGCGCCAGCGGAGAGACCGTTGAGGCCGCGGTGGAGGGCGCCGCCGCCGTGGACACGGTGGTCGGTGGCGCCGGCGACGCAACCTTGCCCGGCGGCGGAACGGCGCACGCGGTCAGCGCGACCGCGCACACCACCCCGATGAGGGCGCCGATGACCAGCGGAAACGGCCACCGGCGCCAGAACGCCCCGGTCATCGTTCGGCACGCCGCCGGAGCACCAGGGACGCGCCCGCCGCCGTCGCGGTCAGCAGTGCGGCGCCGGTCAGCGCGACCGCGGCGACCTCCACGGGACCGCCGTTGGCCTCGCCGCCGCCGGTCGCGACGCCACCGACAGGTTTGACCTTGACCTGACCCGATTTCGCGGGCTCGCCGAACCGGGATTCGCAGGCGTACCCGTCGTGGTCACCGTCGAGCTTGTGCGGGTCTCGCGGGTTCTTCTTGAGCTCGGCCTGCGCGGCGGCCTGCGACGGGAAATCGGCGCAATCCTTGTCGGTGGATCGCGGCGCCGTCGTTTTCGTGGTGCTCGGCGGTGCGGTGGGCGTGCTTGTTTCGGTCGGCGCCGTTCCGCGCTTGGGAAGCCTTTCGCAGGCGATTCCGTCGTTGTCGTCGTCCAGATTGTGCGGATCGGATCGATCTTTCTGGAGTTCGGCCTGAGCGTCTTCCTGGTACTTGAAGTCACCGCAGTTCAGATCGGCGATCGCGGGCGCTTCCGCCAGCGCGAACGCCACGGAAGCGGGGCCGAACAAGGAGAATCCGGCGAGGATGACGGCCGTGCCGAGGGCGCGACGAACCGAGGACATGGGGAGTCCTTTCACTGGGATTTCGCGCTCCGAGCGCGTTCGATGCACTTACAGTCGCGCACCGGCGCCAGCTGTTACGGATTAATCGAAATTCTCGAACCGTTAATTTCACACGGTTTGATCGAGCGGCACGTCGAAAGCGACCAAAGTCCCGAGACTCGGAGAGGAATTGATCGAAAAGCGACCACCGGACGTCGTCGCGCGTTCGGCGAGATGACGGAGACCGCGTTTGGCCACTCCCTGCGGAACACCGGATCCGTTGTCCCGCACCCGGAGTTTGACGCCTTCCGCGTCACGGCTGAGCGTCACGCGGGTCTCGCTCGCCCCGGAGTGTCTGACCACATTGGACAGTGCTTCGCGCAGGGCGGCGCGGATGTGGTCCGCCTGCTCGGCGGGGATGTCGGCCAGCTCTCCCGAAAGTTCGAGGGTCGGCGGGTAGCCGAGCAGCTCGCCCGCGATGCGCACCTCGCCCCGTGCGGATTCGGCGAGGTCGGTGGCGGTGACCGTCTGGTTCGCGGGTTCCGGGCTGCGCAGGGCGCGCACGGTACCGCGGATCTCTTCGATGGTCTGGTCGAGCTGGTCGATCGCCTCGGACAGGCGCGCGCCATCGGCCTGGGCGAAGCGTTTCCGCATGTTCTTGCGGACGCGGTCGAGCTGCATCCCGGCGCCGTAGAGGCGCTGCACGATGACGTCGTGCAGCTCGCGCGCGATGCGTTCCCGCTCTTGGTAGAGGGTCACGCGGTGCCGGGCGTTGGCGCCTTCCGCCAGCGCCAGCACCACGCCCGCCTGCGCGGCGAACGCCGTGAGCACCTCGACCGTACTGGCGGAGAACGGTTCCCCGCCGTGACGGCGGTACACGGTGAGCGCGCCGAGGACGCGTCCGCCCGCGCCGAACGCCGACGCGGCGAACGGCCCGAAGCCCTGGAGCTCCGGCGGTACGAACGGCGCCGTGCGGGGATCGACGGTGAAGTCCTCGCTGACCACCGGTTTCCCGCCCCTGGCGACCTGGCCGGCGGCGGAATCGGCGGAAAAGGCCAGCCCCCGGAGACCCTGGGTGGTGTCCCCGTGCGCGGCCTCGGCGACCACCTGGCCGTCGTCCGCGCGCACCATGACGAGACCGAGGTCGGCCTCGGCCAGTTCGACGGCGCGGGCGACCACGGTCTCCAGCACGTCGCCCGGGTCTTCACCCGACAGGGCGGTGCCGGTGATCTCGGTGGCGGCGGACAGTGCGCGCGCGGCAAGCGTGGGATCCATGAGCGCTATCGACATTAGTCGGCTCCGGCCATCGCGCGCGCTGTGACGCGGCCCTCCCGCACCTCCAGGATCACGTCCGCGCCGTCGGCTTCGGCGGCGTTGTGCGTGACGTGGACGACGGTCTTCCCGGCGAGCGCCTCGCCGAGCCGTTCGCGGACGGTGCGCGCGGTCGGCTCGTCGAGATGAGCGGTGGGCTCGTCGAGCAGCACCAGATCGGCACGCGCGGCACCGAGCACGGCCCGTGCCAGCGCGACCCGCTGCGCCTGCCCGCCCGAAAGCCCGGCGCCGGCGCTGTCGAGCATCGTCGCGAGCTCGACGTCCTCGAGAACCGCCTGATACAAGGCTTTCCGCAGGTCCGCCTCGGACGCCGTCGGCTTGGCAAGCCGCAGGTTCTCGGCGACCGTGGTCGAGACGAGCATCGGCTCCTGCGGCGCCCAGGCGACGTTCTCGGGAACGGCGACGTCGCCCTTGCTCGGCTTGAGGAAACCGAGCAGGGCCGCGACGAGCGTCGATTTCCCGGCGCCGCTCGGGCCGACGACGGCGACGTGCGTGCCGGGCGCGATGTCGAGGTCGACCCCGGTGAGGACCGGGCGCTCCGTGCCGGGCCAGCCGAGGTCGGCGTTCCGGATCCGCACCCCGCCGGTGCCAGGAACGGCGCTTTCCTCGCTGAGAACGGCCCGTTCATCGCACGCGGCGAGGCGCAGACGGGCCTGGCGCAGGGTGTCCCAGTGCTGCGCGGCGGGCGGAAGAAGGGAGAGGACCTCCGCGAGCGCGAGCGGCACCAGGCCGACCACGGGCGCGAGGACCGGGTTCAGCGCGCCGGCGGCGACGGCGCTCACGGCGAACCCGGTGCTCACGACGGTGGCGGCCCCTGTCGCCAGGATGATCAGGGCGTCGGCCGCTCCGGCGCCGAACGCCTGTCGCCGGGCTTCGGCGGTCAGCGCGGCGTCGGTCGTGGCGATTCGGCGACGTCGCTCTTTGTCGACTCCGTACGCGATCAGTTCGGCGGCGGCTTCGAAGAGACTCAGCACCTGCGCCGACACCGAACGTCGTCCGGCGGCCAGGGCGCTGGTCGCGCGGCGCTCCACCCGGAGCGCGAGCAGCGGCGCGAACGCGCTGACCAGCACGGCCGCGGCCAGCGCGAGCCCGGCTTCGGGCAGCACGACGGCCTGGACCGCGACGGCGCCGACGGCCACCAGCGCGACCACGACCAGCGGCGTGATCACGCGCGGAAGCAGGTCGCGCACGGTGTCGGTGTCGCCGACGAGCCGTCGCTGCTCCTCACCGGCCCGCAGTGCGCGAGCCGGGCCGAGCCGCACCAGCGACTCCCACAGCCGGACGCGCAGGCTTCCGGCGATCCGGAACGCGGCGTCGTGCGTGACCAGCCGTTCGAGGTAACGCAGCCCCGCGCGGCCGAGGCCGAACGTCCGCACGCCGACGATCAGCACCGTCAGGGTCAGGATCGGCGGCTGTTGCGACGCCTTGGCGATCAGCCAGCCCGAAAGCGCGGTCAGCGCGACCCCGGCGAGCAGAGCGGCGGCACCGAGCAACGCGCCACCGAAGAACCTGGGGTGCAGCAGGTCGCGCCAGGGCAGCGGCTTGACTGTCTGTCCGTCTTCGGTGGTTCCGGAGTCGGCAGGCACCATGGTCGACATGTCGACACCGGGCGTGCGCTCGTGTGCGGCGATGATCGCGGCGGCGCCGTTGCCGACCGCCTCGTGGACCGCGGACATGACGAGCGCGGCGTTGGCCTCGTCGAGGTGGGCGGTCGGTTCGTCGAGCAGGAGCAGCCACGCGCCCGACCGGACCCGCGTCAGCGCCCGCGCCACCGCGACACGCTGCCGTTGCCCCTGTGACAGCTTGGAAACCGGCCGCTCGGCGAGCCCGGCGAGGCCGAGTTCGGCGAGGACGTCTTCGCCGCCGACCTCCTCGCGGACCGTGCCCCCGCCGAACACCGGCGACTGCGGCACCCAGGCGACGTTCTCGCGCCACCGCTCCAGGTCGGCGTCGGCGAGGTCGGTACCGCCGACGGTGATCGTCCCGTCGTGCGCCTGCACGAAACCGAGCAGCGTGGCGAGCGTCGTCGATTTGCCGCCGCCGCTGGGCGCGCGCAGCCAGGTGAGCTCGCCGGGCCGGACGCTGAACGTCTCGCCGTCGGGCGCGAATCCGCCGCGCCTGGCGACCCGCAGTCCTCGGACGTCGATCTCGCCCTTGGTGGGCGTCTCGGAACCGTTGGGCGGCAAGGGTTCCGCCAGCACGTCCGCGACACGGCGGACGGCCTCGACGCCGTCTTCGCTGGCGTGGAAGGCGGCGCCGACCGCGCGCAGCGGCTGGTAGCACTCGGGCACGAGGATCAGCACGCCGAGCCCGATGGCCAGCGACAGTTCGCCGGAGACGAGGCGGACACCGATGACGACGGCGACCAGCGCGACCGACAGCGTCGCGATCAGTTCCAGCGCGAACGCCGACGCGAACGCGACCTTCAACGTCTTGAGCGTCGTGCGGCGATGGCGTTCGGAGATCTTCCGGACCGTCTCGGCCTGCGCGCCGGCGCGGCGGAACGCGCTGAGGACCGGCAGGGCACGGACGAGTTCGAGCAGGTGCCCCGAAAGGCGTTGCTCGGCGTCGGCGGCTTCGGCGACGCGCTCGGCGGTGTGCTTGCCGATCAGGATCGCGAACAGCGGAACCAGCGGCACGGTGATCACGACGAGCACGGCCGACGGCCAGTCGGCGAACAGGATCGCGACGCCCGCGGCGAGCGGCACGATCGCGGCGGTCACCAATGCCGGGAGGTATTGGGTGAAGTACGCGTCGAGCGCGTCGAGTCCCTTGGTGGTCAACGACGTCAGCTCGCCGTGACCGCGGCGCGCGATCCATTCCGGGCCGAGTTTCAAAGCGTGGTCGAGGGCTTTGGCGCGCAGCTCCTCCTTCGCGCGGGCGGCCGCGCGAACGGAAACGATCCGCACCGCCCAGCCGGTCGACGCGCGCCCTGCGACGAGCGCGAGCAGCACGGCCAGCTGGGCGGTGCGGTCCCCCGGTGTTCCGCGGACTACCGCGGAGAGGACGTCGGCGAGTAGGAAAGCCTGCCCCACCAGCAGGATCGCGTTGACGAAGGACAGGATCCCGCTGAGGATCAACGCCCGGCGCGCCGCACTCGAAAGTGGAGCCAGCGCGCCGAGCGGACCCTTCCCCGGTCGCGCTGGGTCCATTGTGGACTCCGTGGCGGAAAGGGTGTCGCGGCCGGGAAGTTCGGTCATGGTGCGTGCACCGGTGGGATGTGCCGGGTGCCGATGCGCTTGCGGAACACCCAGTACGTCCAGCCCTGGTAGATCAGAACGGCGGGAGCGCCGAACAGCGCGACCCAGGTCATCACGGTCAGCGTGTACGGGCTCGACGCCTCGCCCGCGATGGTCAGCGTGTTCGCCGGGTCCACAGTGGACGGCAGGACGTTCGGGTACAGGGCGACGAAGATCGCGACGGCGGAAGCCGCGATGACCCCGCCGAGCGCGGCGAACGCCTGACCTTCGCGGCCCATGCGGATCTTGAACCACGCGAGGACCGCGGCGACCACCGCGACGCCGATGAGGAACAGCGTCCAGAGGTCACCCGAGCGCAACTGCACGACGATGAGGAACGCGAGCAACGGCAGGAGCGCGACCGGGAGCAGGCGGGTGGCCAGGTTCCGTGCCCGGTGGCGGAGGTCGCCTTCGGTCTTGAGTGCGAGGAAGGCGGCGCCGTGGACCAGGGAGAACCCGACGACCGCGATCGCGCCGAGCAACGTTTCGAGGCTGAGGGCGGCGAACGGGCCGCCGACGCGGTTGCCGTCGGCATCGAGCGGGAGACCGAGGACGGTGGTCGCGAGGAGCAGGCCGACGCCGAACGGCGGGACCCACGAACCGATGCCGATGACGCGGTCCCAGTTGCGGCGCCAGCGATCGGAGTCGACCTTGCCGCGGTACTCGAACGCGACGCCGCGGCCGATGAGGGCGAGCAGGACCACCAGGAGCGGGAGGTACGCGGCCGAGAAGAGCGACGCGTACCAGCCGGGGAACGCGGCGAACATCGCGCCGCCGGCGACGATCAGCCAGACCTCGTTGCCGTCCCAGACCGGGCCGATCGTGTTGACCATGACGCGGCGCTCGGTGTTGTCCTTCGCGAGGACCGGCATGAGCATGCCGACGCCGAAGTCGAAGCCTTCGAGGAAGAGGTAACCGAGCCAGAAGAGGGCGATGACGCAGAACCAGATCGTTTCGAGGGTCATCGGATACTCACTTTCCTGGCTCGCGTGGCCTTCCGGACGCTTTCGCCGCGGCGAAGGGCCCCTTCAGCCCGCTGCCCGGTCACGCGCCTGGACGACGCCCCGCGGCGTGTCGCGAAAGCCACTTTCGGGACATCAGACGTCGCGAAAGTGGCTTTCGCGACACTCCCCGCCCCACCGAGACCGCCCCATAAGCCCCAGTCGCCCTGAGTTGTCCACAACCGCTCAAGTTGTCCACAGATCGGCTGTGGGTAACCCGCCTGAGCGATACCCCCGATACGCTGGGTGCGGGGCCGTCCCCCGGGAAGGGCGGGGGGCTGGGTAGGTGACGTAAAGAGGCGATCAGTAGGCGAAGGCCAGTGCGTCGTCATCGCCGTCACCGCCTTTCGAGTCGCTGTTGTTGCTGGTCGAGGCCGGTTTCTTGGGTGGCATGACGGCGTCCACGCCGCCCCGGACGTACTTCCGCATCAGGAAGACTTCGACCACGCCGAGCACCGCGTAGACGGTCGTCAGGGCGATCAGCGACGTCCAGACTTCGCCTGTGGACAACTTCGAGACCGCCTGCGCGGTGAACATCCACACCCCGTCGACACCGGTCGGGTTCGGCACCACCACGAACGGCTGACGACCCATCTCGGTGAAGATCCAGCCGGCGCTGTTACCGATGAACGGCGTCGCGATCCCGCCGAGCACCATCCACGGGAACCATCGCTGCCCGGGGATCCGCCCACGCCGGGTCAGCCACAGCGCGAGCAACCCGATCCCGGCCGAGATCGCGCCGAAGCCGATCATCGCGCGGAAACCCCAGTAGGTCACCGGCAGGTTGGGCACGTAGTCGATCGGCTTGCCCGCCAGCGAACCGAGCTGCGGGTCGTCCGGATAGTTCGTGCCATACTTCGCCTGGTACTCGGTCACCAGGTTCTCCACGCCCTTGACCTCGGTCGAGAAGTCGTTGTGCGCCAAGAACGAGAGCAGCGCGGGCACGTTGAACGTCTTGACGTCCTCGCAGTTCGCGTTCCGCACGTCGCCGATCGCGATGATCGAGAAGCTCGCCGGTTTCTCCGTGTGGCACAACGCTTCCGCCGACGCCATCTTCATCGGCTGCTGCTCAAACATCAGCTTGCCCTGGAAGTCGCCGGTGATCGCCAGCACCGCGAACGCCACCACACCGGTCCAGCCGCCGAGACGCAACGACGAACGCCACACCGCGCGGTGCTCGTCGTCCTCCGAACGTTTGCGCCACAGCTGCCAGCCCGCGACACCGACCAGGAACGCCGCCGCCACCGAGAAGGCGCCCGCGAGCGTGTGCGGGATCGCGGCCAGCGCGGTGTTGTTCGTCAGCACCGCCCAGATCGAGTTCATCGTCGGCTTCCCGTCGACGAACTCGACCCCGACCGGATGCTGCATCCACGAGTTCGCCGCCAGGATGAAGTACGCGGACGCCACCGTCGCCAGCGAGTACGCCCACGCGCACGCCAGGTGGACCTTCTTCGGCAGCTTGTCCCAGCCGAAGATCCACAGCCCCAGGAAGGTCGACTCGACGAAGAACGCGACGAGCCCCTCCATCGCCAGCGGCGCGCCGAACACGTCACCCACGAACCGCGAGTACGCGCTCCAGTTCATCCCGAACTGGAACTCCTGCACGATGCCGGTGACCACGCCCATCGCGAAGTTGACCAGCAGGAGCTTCCCCCAGAACTTGGTCATCTTCAGGTACCGCTGATCACCCGTCCGGACCCACGCCGTCTGCATCCCGGCGACCAGGACGGAAAGCCCGATGGTCAGCGGGACCATCAGGAAGTGATAGACGGTGGTGATACCGAACTGCCACCGAGCGAGATCGAGAACTTCCACGCCTCAAGCCTGCTCAACGCCCGATGCGCCCGCCAGTTCAAGTGGTCCCGATCTCGCCGGGACGTAGGTCCCGCGCCCAGGTCAGCCGAGGCCGGCGAGTGTGAGTCGCGCCTCGTCGGCGACCTGCCGCCGCACGCCCGAATCCCCCAACGTCAGCACGTGTTCCAGCGCCAACGCGTACGCCGTGTCGAAAGCGGCCTCGACGTCGACGGCGATGTCGGGCTGGACGCCGACGCCTTCCCAGTTGGTCCCCGTGACCGGGTTCACGGCCCGTCCACCCGGAACGGTGACATCCAGATGGGTGTCCACTTTGTACTGTCGCCGCGGGTTCGCCCCGCCGCCGGTGACCGCGCCGACCGTCTTCGCCCGCCCCAGCTGCTGCAACGAGTAGCTCAGGTCCTCGGCACCGGAGAACGTCGTCGGCCCGGTCAGCACCCACACCGGCTTGTCCGCGCCGAACTTCCGGCCCGGTACGTACGGCAGCGTCCAGAACTGGTTCGTCACGTCGCCGTCGCGCAGATAGATACTGTTGAAATGCGTCGGCTCGCCGACCAGGTAGCTGATGATCAGCGCGACCGCCATCGGATCCCCGCCCCGGTTCTCGCGGACATCGATGATCAGCGCGTCGGTGGTGGCGAGCAGCGTCATCGCCGCGGCCAGCGCCTCGCCGGCGATGTCCGGCCCGTAGAGCAGCTTGGTCTCCAGGTAGCCGACGTTCCCGGCCAGCCGCCGCGCCGACGCGATGCCATGGCCGTTCAGCTCCGCCTCCCGCCGGTACTGCTCGGGATCGAACGACTCCCCTTCCACCTCGGGCAGCGGATCGACGTGGTGCCGTAGCCGCAGGTGTTTGTCCCCGTTGACCGATTGCAGATCCGCGGTGACCGCGACGGCGAACGCCTGATCGTCGAGCCCCGCGTACGCGTCGTCACGCAGCCGCGCCCGCAGGAACACGGTCAGCTTCTCGGCGACGTCGGGGAACACGTAGTGCTCCTTCAGCCGCTTGCACACGTCCTCGATCCGCGCTCTCTCGTCCATGCGCCCGGACGCTACCAGTGGAGCCGGAAAAAAGAATTCGGTTTGCCGAAATCTCAATTCAGCCCGGCCGCGAAAAACAATTCGCCCGCACATGCCGGGCGATTCGGAAAAGCCATCAGCTTGCCTTTCTCTAAATCGCCCCTTTATCGTTGCAGTGAAAGGGGTGAAGCACTGTCATGTCGAGCTCGATGTTGGCGCTGATCAGCGCGTTTGGCCTGGTACTGGCCGTGGAGCTACCGGACAAGACCCTCGTCGCCACCCTCGTTCTCACCACCCGTTTCCGCGCGTGGCCGGTATTCGCCGGGGTCACCGCCGCATTCGCCGTGCAATCCGCGATCGCCGCCACCTTCGGCAGTGTGCTCACTTTGCTGCCGGAGACACTGGTGACCGTGATCGTCGCCGCGATGTTCGGTATCGGCGCGTTCATGCTCCTTCGTGAAGGGTTCAGCCCCGGCAAGGACGGCGGCGAGGACGCGTCGCGTTCCGGGCCGAGCCCCGCGACCTTCTTCCGCTCCGCGCTGACGTCGTTCGGAGTGCTGTTCGCCGCCGAATGGGGTGACGCCTCCCAGCTCGCGACGGCCAGTCTCACGGCCCGCTTCGGCAACCCGTTCGCGGTCGCGCTCGGCTCCTTCGTCGCGCTTGTCGCCGTCGCCGGGCTCGCCGTCTTCATCGGAGCAAAGGTCCGCAGCCGGATCCGCCCCAAGCTGATCCAGCGCGTGGCGGGTTTCGTCTTCGCCGGGTTCTCGCTGTTCGCGCTGGCCCAGCTGGTGTTCTGACCGCACGGGTTCTTCACAGGTTCGCCGGGTAACCTTTCGGGAACGAAAAGGTGAACACCCGCCCCGACCTGCCTGGAGAAACCGCTCGTGACCTCGCCGAAGACACTTGCCGTCTCCCCCGTGCACGGCAGGCTCGCGGTCTTCGGCATGGCCGTCGCGGTCGCCATCTCGATCGACCTGCACCTGAGGCTGTCCAGCCAGGTCAGTCCGATCTGGCAGACGCTGTCCGAGTACGTCTACGGCTACCTCTCGCCCGGTTCGACGGCGGCCCCGCTGTTCGGCGCGATGTGCCTGGCGCTGGGCTTCGGCTCGCTCGCGCTGCTCGGCGGGATCGCCAAGGCGCACCGCCGGGGCTACGAGTCCGTTCTCGTCCTTCTCGGCGTGTGGTGCGCAGGGCTGTTCGTCCTCGCGCTCGTCCCCGTCGACCCCGAGGGCCAGGCCCGCTCACTGGCCGGACAGATCCACAACTACGCGGCGCTGGCGGCCTTCCTGGCGCTTCCCGCCGCCGCCTGGGTGCTGACCCGCCGCGGCCGGGCGCGATGCCCGTGGGAGCCGCGCCGCACGACGATCCGGCGGCTCGCGGTGGCCAGCTTCGCCGCGGTGGTGATCGTGCTCGGCGGGTTCGTCTGGACGATGCTCACCGGCCCGTCGCATCAGGAGGTCACGCTCGGCCTGTTCGAGCGGCTGCTGTTCGCGGTCGACCTCACGCTGCTGGCGACCATGGTCCGCCCGCTGCTCAGCCACCGCTGAGCGCTACTCGGGCTGTTTCAGCACCTCGGCCAGCCGGACGGCGGCCGCCACGACCGCCGGGCCCACCACGGACGCGTCCAGCGGTTCGAGGGACACGACGCCGACACTGGCCTTCAGACCGGGCACCCCGCGCACGGGCGCGGCGACCCCCGACGCCCCCGCCTCCAGCTCACCCGACGAGGTGACCCAGCCTTCGCCGCCGCCGGGACGCAGCGTGATCGCCTTGCCCGCGGCGCCGGCGGACAGCGGATGCCGGGTCCCGACGCGGTAGGCGACGTGGAAGCTCGTCCAGGACGGTTCGACGACCGCGACGGCCTGCGCCTGGTCCCCCTGGGCGACCGACAGGTGCGCCGTCGCGCCGACCTTCTCCGCCAGCTCACGCAGCACCGGTCTCGCGGCCTCGCGGAGTTGCGGAAGGACCTGGCCGGCTAGCCGAAGCAGGCCGACCCCCAGGCGCACCTTGTTGCCGTCGCGCCACACCAGACCACGCTCGGACAGCGGGACGAGCAGCCGGTAGACGGCGGCCCGGCTCGCGCCGATGGCGACGGCGAGCTCGGAGATCGTCGCCGCCTCGCCGCCAGCGTCCGCGACCGCTTGGAGCAGCGCGAGCCCGCGGTCCAGAGTCAGCGACCCTTCACGAGTCACGGCCGCCCCGCCCGGAGCGACCAAAGATCTCGCCTTTCGGCCGACGGCCCCGCTATCGCGATGACAGGGCGCCCTCCAAGAACACGCGACCTTGCATGGTCACGAGCGCCCTGGCAGCGCGATAGCGGCAGCGCGATCATCACAACAACCCGAGTTCCCCGAGGTCGGCGACCGGCTCGTCGAACGAAGCCGCCGCGTACGAGGCGAAGAGCCCGCGAACGGCCTTCGCCGCCTCGTCCGACATCCCCTTGGCCTCGGCGGCCAGCGCGGCGCCGTCGGTCGATTCGAGGGCGGCGCGCACGTCACCACCCGAAAGGCAGCGCGCGGACGCCACGATCAGGTTCAAGAACCCGTGATGGGTGAAACCGCTCGACTCCTCGGTGTGCCGGACGGCGCGGTGCAGGCTGTTCGTCGCCTTGAACGACGCCCCGGTCGAGCCGCTGACCACCGCGAGGAAGTCGGCGACCTCGTCGACGCTGGGGAAGTTCTCGCCCGCCTTGCCGCCGCAGCGGATCTTCGGCCAGCTGCCGTGCTCGATCACCTTCCGCACGCCGTCCAGCCAGCCGACGCCGCGCCGCGGCTCGACCACGCGGATGACGTCCTCGGGCACGAACTCGGAGACACGCTCCAGCCAGACCTCGTCGACGTCGGACGGCGCCGGCATCTCCACCATGCGCAGGCTGAGGATCTCGCTGCGCGACTCGACGATCGAAATCGCCTTCGGGACCCCGCCGAGGCCGGTGTCGATGATGAGCGACAGCGGCAGCGGTTCCTTGGGTTTGATCTTGATGAGCTCCGTGATGAGCTCGGGCAGCCGCGACGCCTGGCACAGGAACACACCGAGGACGCCGGAGTGCTCACCGGCCCTCGACGCGAAGTGCGCTCGCAGCGCTTCGGGCATGGACGCCTCGCCGGGCGGGAACAACGCCGAGTCGTCGACGAGCCGCGCGAACAGGGGAGGGATTCCTCGGGGGCCGGGTGGCGTGAGTTCCACAGCGCTTGACACGACTGACACGCTAGTAGCGTACGACATCAGGACAAAATCGTTCGCACAACGGACACGTTCCGGGGAGATTCCGATGCCTTACTACCGGCAGGTAGGCGAGATCCCGCACAAGCGCCACACGGCGTTCCGCAAGCCCGACGGGGGCCTGTACGCCGAGGAACTGATGGGTGTCGAGGGCTTCTCGGCGGACTCGGCGCTGCTGTATCACCGCGGGCTGCCCACCGCGATCGTCGACGCGGTCGCGATCGAGGACGAGCGCGGCCCCATCACCCCGAACCACCCGCTCAAGCCCCGCGCCTTCAAGACCCACGACCTCAAGTTCGGCGACGCCGACGCGGTCACCGACCGGCGACGGCTGTTCGGCAACGCCGACGTCACCATCGGCTTCGTCCACGCGACCAAGCCGTCGCCGCTGTACCGCAACGCCGCGGGCGACGAGCTGTTCTACGTCCAGGGCGGCGGCGCGACCGTCGAGACGATCTACGGCGCACTGGAAGTCGGTGACGGCGACTATCTCGTCATCCCGACCTCGTGCACCTATCGCGTGCTCCCGCACGAAGACGGGGTCAAGCTGCTGACCATCGAGGCGCGCGGCCACATCGGCCCGCCGAAGCGGTACCTGTCGGCGAAGGGCCAGTTCCTGGAGCACTCGCCGTACTGCGAACGCGACATCCGCGGCCCGTCGGAGCCGCTGGTCGTCGACGGCACCGACGTCGAGGTCCTCGTGCGGCATCGCGCCGGGCTGACGCGCTACACCTACGCGACCCATCCGTTCGACGTCGTCGGCTGGGACGGCTGCCTGTACCCGTGGGTGTTCAACATCGACGACTTCGAGCCGATCACCGGCCGCGTGCACCAGCCGCCGCCCGTGCACCAGACGTTCGAGGGCCCGAACTTCGTGGTCTGCTCGTTCTGCCCGCGCAAGGTCGACTACCACCCCGAGTCGATCCCGGTGCCGTACAACCACGCGAACGTCGACTCCGACGAGCTGATGTTCTACGTCCGCGGGAACTACGAGGCACGCAAGGGTTCCGGGATCGAGGTCGGCTCGCTTTCGCTGCACCCGTCCGGTTTCACGCACGGGCCGCAGCCCGGGGCGGCGGAGGCGTCGATCGGGGCGCAGTTCTTCGACGAGACCGCGGTCATGGTGGACACCTTCGCGCCGCTGGACCTCGGCGAGGCGGCCGACGCGTCGGAGGATCACGGCTACGCGTGGACCTGGTCCGGCCGGGGCCCTGGTGCCTGATTTCCCCGTCGCGGCCATGGCGGGATAAGTACCGCCATGGCCGCAACGGTTCGGCAACGCCAAGCCCGGCAAGGCGAAACCTCCGGATAATCGGTGTTTCTCACCGGGAGGTTCTCCATGGTCGTGAATCCAGGGCAGTCCCGCGGCGGCCGGAAGGTCCTGGCGTTCGTGGCCGCCGCGGTGGTCGCGATCGGGTTGATCATCGGTCTGCGCGCGATCACGAGCGATTCCGGCGAGGAAGCCGCGGAAGCGAAGTGCACGACGGGCGACGCGGTCAAGCTCCAGGTGTCGTCATCGCCGGAGAAGGCGGGCGTGGTCGCCGAGATCGCCAAGGGCTACAGCGGCCGCACGGTGGCCGGGCGCTGCGTGGACGTGCTCGTGCAGTCGAAATCGTCCGGTACCGCGATGCAGGCGCTGTCCCGCGGCTGGAACGAGGCGGTGGACGGCCCGCGCCCGGACGTCTGGACGCCCGCCGCGTCGGGCTGGGTGAACCTGTTGCGCCAGAACCTCACCGGCTCCGACCATCCCGCGCTGGTGCCCGAGGGCGACCCGGAATCGGTCGCGAACGCGCCGCTGGTCGTCGCGATGCCGAAACCGATGGCCGAGGCGCTCGGCTGGCCGGGCAAGGGCATCGGCTGGAAGGATCTCGCCGCGCTGGCCACGGATCCGCAGGGCTGGGCGAAGTACGGCCACCCGGAATGGGGGAAGTTCCGGCTGGGCAAGACGAATCCGAACATCTCGACCTCCGGCCTCAACGCCACCATCGGCGCCTACTACGCGGCGACAGGCACGTCTTCGGACCTCACCGCGAACGCGCTCGCGAAGCCGGAAGCCCAGACGTTCGTGCGGAACGTCGAGCAGGCCATCGTCCACTACGGCGACAACACGCTGACCTTCCTGACGAATCTGCAGAAGGCCGACGACCGCGGCGCCGCGATGTCGTACATCTCGGCGGTGACGGTCGAGGAGAACTCGCTCGTCGGCTACAACCAGGGCAATCCCACCAACGACCCGGCGAAACGCGGGCAGCACGCGCCGCCGAAGGTGCCGCTCGTCGGGATCTACCCGAGCGACGGCACGCTCAACTCCGATCACCCGTTCACCGTGCTGAACTGGGCCGACGACCTCCGCAAGCAGGTCGCGGCGGACTTCCTCGCGCATCTGCGCGGCGCCGAAGCACAACAGAAGTTCAGCGACATCGGTTTCCGCACGTTCGACCGCAAACCCGGCTCGCAGACCACGAAGGAGAACGGCGCCGAGCCGGATTCGAAGCTGAACCTCATCCGCCCGCCGAGCCCGCCGGTGCTGACCGAGGTGCTGAAGTCGTGGAAGGACCTGCGGAAGAAGGCGAACGTGCTGCTGGTCGTCGACGTCTCCGGATCGATGGGCGACGGCGTCGACGGGACAGGGAAGAACAAGATGGATCTCGCGAAACAGGCGGCCGTGGCGTCGTTGCCGCAGTTCAGCGACGCGGACAAGGTCGGGCTGTGGATGTTCTCGACGAAACTCGACGGCGACAGGGATTACGTCGAGCTGCGGCCGGTGTCGCCGATCGGCGGCGAGCCGGGCAGGCAGGAGCTGGCGTCGCGGCTGAACGGGCTGACCCCGCAGAACGGGACGGGGCTTTACGATTCGTCGCTCGCCGCCTACGAATTCATGAAGCAGCGGCTGGATCCGGACGCGATCAACGCCGTCGTCGTGCTCACCGACGGCCGGAACGAGGATCCGGGCGGGATCGATCTGCCGAATCTCGTCGGCCGGTTGCGGACGGAGGGCGGCGGTGAGGCGGTGCGGATGTTCACCATCGCCTACGGCTCCGACGCGGATTTGGACATCCTCAAGGAGATCGCCGAGGCCACCCAGGGCGTCGGGTACGACTCGTCCAAACCGGACTCGATCGACCAGGTCTTCACCGCCGTGATCTCGAATTTCTGAGATCCTGGGATATGCGCTTCGTCCGTGAGCTGACCGAACCGTGGGGACTGCTCCTCGCGGCGACGTCGGCGGGTGCGGCCTGGGCGGTGCAGCTGCCGGTGCTCGCCGCGCTCGGCGTCGGCGTGACCGTGCTGGCCGCCCGGGCGGGCGTCGCCGCCGCCACACGGCCGAAACCGTTGCCAGAACCCGAAGAACGGCCGCTCCCGGACGTCGAGCCCGGTTCGCCGGAGGCGGATTGGTTACGGCGCGCGGAAGCCGCGGCCGACGGTTTCGGGTCGATTTCCGCTTCGCTCGACACCGGACCGCTCGCCGACCGGGTGGCCGACATGGAGCCGGTGGTGCGGGAGACCGTCGACACCCTCCGGCGGCTGGCCGCCCGGGCGTCCGCCACCGGAAAGGCGCTGGCGCGAGTCGATCTCGGCGCGGTGTCCGCCGAGAAAGCCCGGCTGCGAAAGGATCTCAAGTCCGCCGACGACGACATCCGCGGCGACCTGATCCAGTCGCTCGAAGCCGTGCAGGCACAGGAGGACGTGCACGCGCGGCTGTCGAGCGCGCAGCGGAAACTGCTGGCACAGCTGCGATCCGGGGCGCTCGGCCTCGACGGACTGGTCGCCAGGGCCGCCGAATTGTCGGCCGCCACCGGCGATTCGCTGCTCGACACCACGACCATCGGCGAGCTGAGTGAACAACTGGAAGGGATCCGGCGAGGCGTCGTGGAGACCGAGGAAGCGACGCGGCGCTCCTTCGGCTGACGTCACCGGCCGAATCGGACCGGACCGAACACCGCGTGACCGGGCACTCCGGCCTTCGCCGTCTTCCCGGCCGCGGGCACGCCGAGCACCCACAGCCGCCCGGTCGCGGCGATGTTCGCGGCCAGCGACGGATCCGAACCACCGGCGGTGACGGTGACTTCGCGGCCGTCGGGCAAGACGGTCCGGCCCTTGACGGTGACCATGCCGAAGAAGCTGATCGACGCCGGCCCGGACACGACGGCGAGTTCGGTCCATCGCGGCTCGGGCAGCTTCCTGAGCAGCACCAGCGCGACGACGGCGAGGCCGAGCGCGCCCGCCGCACAGCCGTAGCCGAAGTAACCCGAATACCGCACCACGACGCTGTCCCGCTTCGGATAGTCCGCCGACGTCCAGAAGGCGAACGCGCTCATGACGAGCAGCATCACGACACTGATCAAGTAGTACGCCGAAAGCAGTCGCCGCTGCGTCGCGAGCATCCGGCCCGGTGACACCGGCTCGAAGGCGAACGGG
Source organism: Amycolatopsis roodepoortensis (assembly GCF_024628825.1). Classification (NCBI taxonomy): domain Bacteria; kingdom Bacillati; phylum Actinomycetota; class Actinomycetes; order Pseudonocardiales; family Pseudonocardiaceae; genus Amycolatopsis; species Amycolatopsis roodepoortensis. The sequence goes on along the minus strand of NZ_CP102415.1, from coordinate 5,549,427 downwards.
ACGGAGCCCTTCACCGGAGCGTCGCGGAAGGCGCCCCGGCGCGGGACGACGACGCCGGGCAGCATGACGAACGGGCCCAGCACCCAGAGCCGTCGCTGTGCCGCGAGTTGCGTCCGGAGCGGGATCGGGAGCCGCACGACGAGCCACCGCCCGTCCAGGGGAACGCTCACCCGTGCACCCGCGACGACAGCGTCGTCCAGCCCGCTCACCAGGCGGAACGGCTTGCCGGTGAGCTTCCTCATCGAGGACGATCCGGCAAGGGCGGAGTAGCCGAAGAAGAGCGAAGACGGTGTCATGAAGACCAGAAGGGCCAAGGGCACGGCGATCCCGTGTCCCCCGGACACCGCGAGCACGACGCCCAGCGCCACGAGCAGTCCGGTCGCGACGGCCATCGTCCCGGCGGTGACGGTGTTGCGATCGAGAAGAGGGGTCAGGACCGGCATGTTCGTCGCCGGAATCCCTTCGGGTGGTTCGAGCACCCGGATTCCGTGGGCTTCCACCTGGTCAACCTATACGAGCACGGCGAGACGTGATCCAGACTACTTCCGCTCGGCGGCCAGATCAGGTTAGGCTCACCTAACTAGGAGGTGAGCCGTGACCACACCGACGTCCATCCGCCGCCCGCCGGCGCCGAACCCCGCCGAACGCGCGAAGACGATCGCCACCCGCAACGGGCCGGCGACGCTGATGCCGACCGCGGAACAGCGTGACCAGCCAGGACAGTGCGGCCGGGTCATCCCGGAGCTGCACCACGTGCACACGAGCGGCAGCGTCAGCATCCTGCTGCCGGACGAGCACCACCTGGTGAAACGCGCGCACGAGGCCCAGCGCGGCGAGCTCGCGGTGATGGTCGAACTGACCGATCAGGCGCCGGTCGACCTGCGGGAACCCATCCGCGGGCTGCTGTGGATCACGGGCTGGCTCCGCCCGCTGTCGGAGGTTTCGGCGCGGGCCCGGGCGGTCTCCATCGCCGAGACCAGGCCGGACGAGCGGCTGCTGGACGTCGGGCACGGCGTGACGTTGCTGCGGCTGACCCCGGCGTCGCTGGTGCTCGCCGACGCCGAGGGCACGCATTCGCTCCGGCCGCATATGTTCAGCGCCGCGCCGCCGGATCCGTTCCACGACTACGAGGCCGCGTGGCTGCGGCATCTGGAGACCGACCACGCCGACGTCGTCCAGCAGCTCGCCAAACACGTGCCCGCCGAACTGCGCGGCGGCTGGATCCGGCCGCTCGGGCTGGACCGCTACGGGCTGCGGCTGCGGGTCGAGGCCGACTCCGGCGACCACGACGTCCGGCTCGCGTTCTCGCGTCCGGTCGAAGGGCCGCAGCAGCTGAGCGGCGAGATCCGCCGTCTCGTCGGCTGCCCGTACTTCCCGCAGGGTTAGGCGAGTTCCGCCGGGAAACCGCCCTTGGCGACCGGGCCCCACGACTCGATGGTGACGCGGATGATGCTCTTGCCCTGTTTGACCATCGCATCGCGGTATTCGTCCCAGTCGGGGTGCTCGCCGGAGATCGCGCGGAAGTAGTCGACCAGCGGCTCGACCGAGTCGGGCAGGTCGAGCACCTCGGCGGTGCCGTTCAGCTGGACCCACTGGTCGTTCCACTCGTCGGAGAGGACACAGGCGGACACCTTCGGCTCACGCCGGATGTTGACCACCTTCGCGCGCTTCGGGTACGTGGAGATGACCAGCCGGCCTTCTCCGTCGACACCGCAGGTCACCGGGGAGAGCTGGGGGCCGCCGTCGGCCTTGGTGGTCATCAGGATGGCGCGATGACGGGTGGACAGGAAGTCGACGAGCGCGGCGCGGTCGACGGTTTCGTTGGTCGCGATGCTCCTTGGCATGACTCGACGGTAACGTGCGGCCGATGAGCTGGCTGCGTCCCGAACGCCCGGCGCTGCCGGAATTCGTGGAAGATCCGGCGCGCCGCCGCGCGATCGTCATCGAACTGGTCGTCGTCTTCGGCATCACCCTCGGCCTGTCCGGGATGCGCAGCCTGCTGTCCCTTGTGGACTCGCTGCTGCAGCCGGTGCCGCTGGCGCAGCAGCAGGCCCAGCTGAACGTCCCGCAGGCGACACTGAGCCTGGTCGACCTGCTCAAGCAGCTCCTGAGCGCCGGCCAGCTGGTCGGCTGGGGCGCGCTCGGGCTGTACCTGTTGTGGCGCGGCGGGATGAAGCTCGCCGAGATCGGCCTCGACAAACAGCGCCCGGGCCGCGACGTCGTCCACGGGCTGCTGCTCGCCGCGGTGATCGGGATTCCTGGGCTGGGGCTGTACTTCCTGTCCTACGGCCTCGGGTTCAGCCTGTCGGTGCAACCGTCCACTTTGGGCGAGACATGGTGGCGCCCGATCACGCTGACGTTGTCGGCCTTCGGGAACGCGTTCGCCGAAGAAGTGCTCGTCGTCGCGTACCTGCTGACCAGGCTGCGGCAGCTCGGCTGGCGTGAGAACACCGCGCTGGTCGCGTCTTCGGTGCTGCGCGGGTCGTATCACCTGTATCAGGGTTTCGGCGGTTTCGTCGGCAATGTGGTGATGGGCCTGGTGTTCGGCAGGCTGTGGCAGAAGACGAACCGGCTGTGGCCGCTGATCGCCGCGCACACCGCGCTGGATTTCGTTTCCTTCGTCGGATACGCGCTGCTCAAAGGGCGAGTTTCCTGGTTGCCCTAGCTAGGGTGAACCAGTGATTGACGAGACGACTCCACCCCGAGTTGACAGCGAAGTCGGCCCCCTGCGTGCGGTGCTGCTGCACAGGCCCGGCAACGAGCTCAAAAGGCTCACGCCTCGCAACAACGACCAGCTCCTGTTCGATTCCATCCCCTGGGTGGACCGCGCGCAGGAGGAGCACGACGCGTTCGCCGAGGTGCTGCGCGGCCGAGGTGTCGAGGTGCTGCTGCTGGCCGACGCGCTGCGCACGGCGCTCGCCGACCCCCGCGCCCACACGGCGGGCGTGCACGCGGCCGTCGACGAGCGGCGGCTCGGGCCCGACCTCGCCGATTCGCTCCGCTCCCATCTGTCGAGCGTCACCCCGGCGACACTGGCCGAGGTCCTGATGGCGGGGATGACCTTCGAGGAACTGCCCGCCGCCGAGGGCGCCTCGCTGGTCCGGCTGATGAACCATCCGAACGACTTCGCCGTCGATCCGCTGCCGAACCTGCTGTTCACCCGTGACTCGTCGGCGTGGATCGGCGACCGGGTCGCGGTCTCCTCGCTGACCATGCCCGCCCGGGTCCGCGAGACCGCGGTGCTGGACCTCATCTACGCCTACCACCCGTGGTTCCGCCACGCGTCCCGCGCGTACGGCGCGCATTCGGCGCCGATCGAGGGCGGCGACGTCATGCTGCTCTCGCCGGGCGTGCTGGCCATCGGCGTCGGCGAGCGGACGACCGCGGCGGGCGCGGAGTCGCTGGCGCGGTCGGTGTTCGCCGACGGGATCGCGCACACCGTGCTCGCCGTGCCCATCCAGCAGACCCGCGCGACCATGCATCTGGACACCGTCTGCACGATGGTCGACGCCGACGCCGTCGTCATGTATCCGCTTTCCCGCGATTCACTGACCGCGTTCACGATGCGGCCGACCGACGACGGTTCCGTGAAGGTGGAAGGCCCGGCCCCATTCCTCACCGCGGCCGCGGAGGCAATGGGAATCGACCGGCTCCGGGTCATCGACACCGGGCTCGATCCGGTCACCGCGGAACGCGAACAATGGGACGACGGGAACAACACCCTCGCCCTCGCGCCCGGCGTCGTCGTCGGGTACGAACGAAATGTGGAAACCAACGCGCGCCTGGCCGAAGCCGGTATCGAAGTACTGGCCATCACCGGCTCCGAGCTGGGCTCCGGCCGCGGCGGGCCGCGCTGCATGTCGTGCCCCATCCGACGCGAAAGCATCTGACCCGGAAATTAAGTAAGCCTTCCCTAATCGATTTCAAATGATTAGGGAAGGCTTACTTAATTGAGGTGAACCTATTATCGGTAATACTAACCTAATAGGGGGCAGGTCACCAGATAAAAGTGGAAATCGAATAAGAGGATGGCGTATCGTCGAACACATGGCCCTCCTCAAGAAGCAACCGCGCTCGAAGTTCTACGAACTGCTGCAGGCGCAGATCCACAACGAGTTCAACGCCTCCCAGCAGTACATCGCGCTGGCGGTCTGGTTCGACGCCGAGGACCTGCCGCAGCTCGCGAAGCATTTCTACAAGCAGTCCGTCGAGGAGCGGAACCACGCGATGGCGCTGGTCCAGTACATGCTGGACACCGACCACCACGTGGAGATCCCCGGCACCGGCGACGTGCGCAACGACTTCTCCGACGTCACCGAGCTCATCGAGCTCGCCCTGCAGCAGGAGAAGGACGTCGCGACCGACATCCAGCAGCTGGCCAAGGCCGCCCGCGCCGAAGAGGACTACATCGGCGAGCAGTTCACGCAGTGGTTCCTCAAGGAGCAGGTCGAGGAGATCTCCCAGATGTCCACGCTGCTCAACATCGTCAAACGCGCGAACGGCAACCTGTTCGAGGTGGAGAACCACCTGCACCGCGAATCCGTCGGGGACGGCGGCGCCGACTCGGGGATGCCCCCGGTCGCCGGCGGCGCGCTCTGACGCACCGGCCAACGCTCCCACCACAGGAAAACCCGGGCTCTCCCCCTTGGAGAAGCCCGGGTTTTCTCGTTCCCGTCAGCTGAACTGACAGCTCTGGTCGACGCGGGTCAGCAGGATGCCGATGGCCGAGCCGTCGTCGGCGAGGGCGATCCGGTACGCGCTCCCCGCGCCGGCGGGCGCGAAGTAGGCGCTGCCGTCCTTCGTGCTGCCGGGGTACGCGGCGAGGATGTCCGACTCGGTCGAACCGACGCCGATCCCCTCCGGGGTGTGCACCGTCCCGGACGGGTTGATGACGGTGATCCCGTCGGCTTCGGTCAGCGACACCGAAGCCGGCCCCGGAACGGCGGTTCCCTCCACATAGCCGTAGACGCAGGATGCCCGGTAGTCCTTCGCGCGCAGCGGGCCGACGGCGGCCTCCGCCTCCTCCTCGCTCATCCCGAGCCGGAGCTTGCCGAACCCGGCGGGAGTCAGCAGCGCGCCGGTGGTCACCTTGCGCTGCGTCGGCGGCTTCGTGGAAGCGGTGCTCTTCGGCGGCGGGGCGGGCTCGTCGTGGGATGTCGACTGCGGTTGCCCGGACGTGGGGTTCGGCGGGGCGGCCTGGGACGAGACCGGCGGCGCCGAGCTCCCCGGCGCGGGCTGCGCCAGGCTCGACGAGGCCGCCCCGATGGTGAGCTGGTCGCCCCCGGGGAAGGCCGCGCCGTTGTCCCTGTCGTGGATCGTGAAGACCGTGAGCCCTCCGCCGAGCAGGACCACCGCGGCGGCCATCCCGCTGGTGGTCTGCATCAGCTGACGGCGGCGTCGGCGACGGCGGGCGCCCGCGACGATCGTCTCGGGATTCAGCGTGGGTCCCACGCCCAGCCGCTCATCAGAGAACAGGTCACGCAGCTTCCGCTGCACGTCCTCTTCGGACATGTTCATCCCGCTTCCCTCCCTTCGTCCTTGGGCTCGATCAGGGCGAGCTTCGTGCGCAGCGACGCGATCGCCTTGCTCGCCTGGCTTTTGACGGTGCCCTGGCTGACCCCGAGCGAATCCGCGATCTCGGCTTCGGACAGGCCTTCGTAGTAACGCAGGACCATCACCGCGCGTTGCCTCGGCGGCAGCGCGCGTAACGCCTGCCACAACGGCTCGTGCTCGAACGGGTCGGCCGGGCTGTACGGCCGGGTGTCCGGCGGATCGGGGACCAGGCTCTCGCGTTTGGTCCGGCGCCAGCGGCTGATATGCGCGTTAGCCATCGAACGGCGGATGTAGGCCATCGGGTCGCCGGTCTTGTGCTGGACGTACGACCAGCGGGAGCCGATCTTCTCCAGCACGGTCTGGACCAGGTCGGCGGCGTCGTGCGGGTTTCCGGTGAGGGCGTGGCCGTACCTCAGCAGACCCGGAAGACTGGCTTTCACGAAGTCCCCGAAATCGGTGAGTTCACCCGGCACGTCACTCCTCCGGCTCTCGCCGGTCCCCCAGACGTCCGTCGCCGGTACGACCGTCGCGGCAGCGGTCACCGTATCGCCTCCTCCCGGGGTCACCCGGCCAGGTTCACCTGGCTCACCTCTCCCGAAACGCATGACCGCCCCCACAGGTTGTCTCTCGCCGCGAACCAATTCGAGGGACGCTTGCTCAGCGCCTCGACACGGAGTCGGGAATTCTGAACGTACCGTCCCCCTGAACAGGGAATTCGTGGACGGCCACCACGGCGTTACGCGGTATCGGCCCGTACACGTGGGGGAACTGGAGACCGGCCGGATGCGGCGGGTCGCCGTCCTCCCAGACGACGGGCGCGCCGACGAGCGCCGGGTCGATTTCCAGCAACAGCAGGTCGGTGCGGCCGGGGAACACGGCGTTGGCCGGGATATGCGCCGTCCCGGGGTCCGAGCAGTGGATGAAGCCGTCGGAGCCGAGCGACGCGGCGGTGTAGACGCCGCCTTCGGGCACCTCGGCCCAGTCGGCCTTGGGGCAGATATGGAGGATCACGCGCCCATTGTCGCGTGAAGGCCCCCTTCCCTCGGCTGAGCCGAGGGAAGGGGGCCTTCACGCGAGTCAGCGGATGGTGAGCTGGCGGCCGATCAGGCCGTCACGCGAGCGGCGCTCGGTGGCGTTGAGCGGCTCGGTGTCGAGGGACTTCAGCGCGGCGTCGAGCCGGACGCCGAGCTGCTCCTTCGCGTCGGCCCACTCGCGGGCGTGGGCCTCGGGGTCGAGGTCCCACACCGGGACGAGCAGCCCGTGCGCGCGGAACGAACCGGCGTAGCGGGAGCCCTCGCCGAGGCCCAGCTCACCGGCCGCGGACAGCCGCGCAAGCGCTTGCAGCAGCAGGTTCTCCGGCTCCGGACGAACCCAGCGCAGGTGCGCCTTCTCGCCGGCGAGCACCCAGTACGCGCCCGCGCCGAGGCGTTCGGTCGGCATGATCGCCGCGTTCGCGCGCTCGAGGGACAGCGCGACGTCGCCGCTCGCGTCGGCGTCCTCGGGCAGCCACCAGGCGAAGTCGTTGTAGAGCGTGACGTCGAGTTCGGCGTTCACGTCGAGCAGGTCCTGGAGACGGGCCTTCTCGTCGGCGGTGGGCGGCGTCGTGGTGTCCGGCACGGACAGCACGTCACCCTCCTTGGCGTCCAGCACCCACCGCAGCGCGCGGCCGAGGTCGCGGCTGATGTCCGAAGACCGGGTCTGCACCTGCATGCCGACGTAGCGCTCGCCGTCGGACCGGACGAACGCGGCCGCCGCCATCGGCAGCACCGTGCCGAGGGTGACCTTCTCGCCGGAGCCCAGCGTGAGCGCCGCCGTCGCCGACGGGACGAACTCGCGCAGCGCGATCAGCTCGGTCTCCGCCGCGAGCCCCTCGAAGGGCTGGCCGACGAAGACGTCGCGCACCTTCGGCTTGCGGTCCGAGGTCGTCTTGGGACCCTTCTTGCGCGAACCCTTGCCCACGTCAGCCTCCTCAAAGCTCGGTTCGGAACGCTATCGCGGGAAGGCACGCGTCTCGTAAGGCCCCCGGGGTTGGTGACGAAGACGGCGCGGACGGCACCCGGCAGACCGCCCTATCGACCGGATCGGCGGGTTTCAGCGGCCATCCGGGTACCACGGAAACGTGACTGAAAACGGTTGTCATCATCCGGACGGTCGAATGGCGGGTGATCAGCCTGCCGTTTCCCCCGTACCGCACCGAATACTCGATCAAGGCGCCATCCCGGCGCCGCAGTGCGGAGAAGGGAACACAGATGATCACCTCGAAGCACCGGGCCACCTTGGCCGCGGTTCCCGTGGCACTCGGACTGATGCTGGCCGGGCCCGCGGTGGGCACGGCTTCGGCCGCGCCGGAGTCCGGCAGAGCGGAGCAGGCGCGACATTGCCTGCTGCTGTGCGTCGGCCATCACCACGGGCATCACCACCACGGCCTGCACCTGCACCTGGGGCTTTGGCTGCATCTGTAGCTCCGTGCCGCGCCGGGGCGGCCACCCCGGCGCGGGTTACAGTCGGCGAGTGTTCGACCTCGCCGACCCGGCCTTCCTCGCGAATCCGTACCCGTATTTCGCCGACCTCCGCGAACGCGGCGACGTCCACCGGCACGACGGCCTCGGCATCGCCGTGGCGGTTTCGCACGCGGCGTCGGCCGCCGTCCTGCGGCATCGGGGACTCGGCCGGATCTGGCAGGACGCGCTGCCGGTGGAGCGGTTCGCGTCGTTCAACCTGCTGCACCGCAACTCGCTGCTGGAGAACGAGCCGCCCGCCCACACGCGGCTGCGGCGGGTGATCGCGGGCGCGTTCGGGCGCGGGCACGTCCAGCGGCTGCGGCCGATGGTCGCCGAACTCGCCGACGGCATGGTCGCCCGCCTCGCCGCCGAAATCGCCGAAACCGGCTCGGCCGATCTGCTGACGCATCTCGCGCAGCCGCTGCCGGTCGCGGTCATCGCGGAACTGCTGGGCGTCCCGGTCGAGGACGGCCCGCGCATGGTGACCCTTTCGAACCACATCGTGAAGATGTACGAATACGGGCTCGCCGAAGAGAAGCGCGACGCCGCCGAAGCCGCGTCCGCGGAGTTCGTCGAGTACCTGCGCGGTGTCGCGAAGCAGCGCGCGGACTCCCCCGGCGACGACATCGTCAGCGATCTCCTGCGTAGTGAGCTCACCGAGGACGAACTGGTCGCGACCGCCGTCCTGCTGCTGATGGCCGGGCACGAGGCGACGGTGAACGTCATCGGGAACGGCGTCAACGCGCTGTTGACCCACCGCGACCAGTGGGAGCGGCTGGTGGCGTCGCCGGAGCTGCTGGACCCGTGCGTCGAAGAGCTGATCCGCTTCGATGCGCCGCTCCAGCTCTTCGAGCGGACGGCGACCGCCGACGTCGAGATCGCCGGGTTCCGGGTGGCCGAGGGCGAGAAGATCGGCGCGCTCCTCGGCGCCGCCGCACGGGACCCGAAGGTCTTCGACCGGCCCGACACCCTCGACATCGGCCGCACGCCGAACGCGCACCTCGGCTTCGGCATGGGGATCCACTACTGCGTCGGCGCCCCGCTCGCGCGCGTGGAGATCGCGGCCGCGCTGAGCTCCCTCGCCGCGAAACTGCCGGGACTGGAGCTCGCCGAAACCCCGGAACGGCGGCCCGAATTCGTGATCCGGGGGCTGCGCTCGCTCCGGGTCACCACGCGTTAGGGGTACTCGACGACGACTTCGTAGAGCGCGGCGTTGGGGTTCGCGACCTGCGCGGCGCGTTCGGTCGACGCCTGGAAGACCTGGTTCCTGCCCGCCGCTTCCCAGGCTTCCTTGCTGTCGTAGTGCGTGACGTTGACCAGCTGGAAGCGCGAATCCGGCAGCAGGGCCCGGTGGAGCTTGGCGTCGCGGAACCCGGGCGCGTCCCGCATCAGCTTCGCGCGCTCTCGCCACGTCTCGACGAACTCGTCCACCTGGTCGGCGGGGATCTCGAAGACGTTGATGAAGGTGACGCCGTCGTCGCTCATGAGCACAGTCTCGAACCTCCAGCGAACTGGAGGTCAACAGTGACCTGGCTCACCTCGCCAGCCCGGGCGGTAGCAAAGGTCCCTTGCTCTCTTTTCGCAGGTCAGGGCCCACAGGTCCACAAGGGACGCTTCTCGGTACTTGAGTGACCGATTCAAGGCTTTTGCGCGGTTCGCAAAGCGGGTCGTGAGTGGCAATGCGGGTTAGAACCCGCATTGCCACTCACGACCCCCGCCACAGACCTCGCTAATCGCCCAAAACGGGCGCGTTCGTCTCGACACGTGTCCCTTGTGGACAGACAAGGCTCTTCGGCGACTCCGGTGATCAAACGGACGACACGTGTGATCCGGTGGACGACACGCGTGATTGAACGGACGACACGAGTCGCGTCAGCGCACCGAAGAGGCCGGGCGCTCCCGCCGCTCAGGATCCGGCGCCCCGTCCACCTTCAGCACGCGAAGCAGCCGAAGGCGCTTCTCCGCCACAGGAGCGAGCAGGCCGGACATGCGCTTCACGAGCAGCGCCGTCACCACCGCCAGCCCGGCCGCGGCCAGGTCGGTCAGCGCGACCAGGACCACCCCGTCGGCCAGGGCCTGGACGCCGTCACGGAACCGCCAGACGATGACGAGCCCGAGCAGCACCCAGTTCAGCATCCAGACGCCCCACCAGATCAGCACGAGCCGCGACGGCTTCGGCCGCGTTTCCCGCGTCCGGCGTAGGACGGCGTGTTCGAGTTCGGCGACGATCGGCAGCACCATGATCAGGTTCACCACCGGCACCAGCACGAACACCAGCACGTGCCACAGTCGCCTCGGCGGCATCTCGCCGCGGGCGTCCGCGGCGGCGTGCCTCGCCACGAGCAGCCACCACACGGTGAGCCCCGACGGCAGCAGCGAAAGGATCGTCGTGAGCAGGCCCGCGGTGATCACGAAGCTGTCGGACACCGAGACGACGGACGTCGACAACGCGGAGTCGCGGCTCTGCACGAGCAGGACGTAGCGCCAGATTTCGGCGGCCGAGGCCACGACGGCGAGAGCGGCGAAGGTCCACAGCACCGGCAGGAGGCTTCGCGTGATCACCCGGAGCCGTTCCCCCGCGGTGACCTCGCCGGACGCCGTCCCGGGGACCGCGGTCGGCCGTCGCCAGACCAGGTTCGGGAAGCCCCACCGCGGCGGGACCGGATAGGACGGCGGACCGGAATAGCGTTCGGCCACGGGTTTGCGACGCGACGGCAAGGCGCCTGGCGGCGGCGAAGCGACCCAGCGGACGCGATGCCGCACCGGCTGCCGCATCGGCGCGGGACGCACCGGCGGTATCGGCGCTCTCGGCGGGTAGTGGCCTGGCTGCACGGTTACAGCACTTCGGGTTCGACGCCGGGATGGTCGCCGACCATCGGGCGCCCCTCCTGCTTCCAGGAGCCCATCCCGCCGGCGACGTTCACCGCGTCCCAGCCGCTCGCGTTGAGCCACGCGGCGGCGCGCGCGGACCGGCCGCCGCTGCGGCAGATCACGTGGATCGGCTGGTCGTCGGGCAGCTCGTCGAGTTCGCCGACGCGCGCGGGCAGTTCACCCATCGGGATGTGCTTGGCACCGGGGGCGTGCCCGGCGGCCCACTCGTCGTCCTCGCGGACGTCGAGCAGCACGACGCCGTCCTTCGGCAGATCACGGACGGCGACGGTCGGGATGTCAGCAGGGCTCACCACCGTTCCATCCTCGCATCCCGTCCCGTTGCGCGCGCGTGAAGAGCGACTCAATGCTTGACGGCCTTTTCCGCCCCGGCTCCGGTGAGCGAGCGGACCTCCATCTCGGCGTACTTCTTCTGGTCGTGCTCCTTGGACAGCACGGTCCCGAGCCAGCCGAGGAAGAAGGCGACCGGGATCGACACGATGCCCGGGTTGTCCAGCGGGAACCAGTGGAAGTCGACACCCTGGATCATCGAGGCGCTCTTCCCGGTCTTCGGGTCCACGGGCTTGCCCGAGACCGCGGGCGAGAACACGATCAGGATGACGCACACGCTCAGCCCGCCGTAGATGCTCCACAACGCGCCTTGGGTGTTGAACCGCTTCCAGAACAGCGAATACAGGATCGTCGGCAGGTTCGCCGACGCCGCCACCGCGAACGCGAGCGCCACGAGGAACGCCACGTTCTGGTTCTTCGCGAGGATCCCGCCGACGATCGCGACCGCCCCGATCACCAGCGCGGTGATCCGCGCGACGCGGACCTCACTGTCCGGGGCGGTCTTGCCCTTCTTGATCACGCTGGCGTAGACGTCGTGCGCGAACGACGCCGACGCGGTGATCGTCAGGCCCGCGACCACCGCGAGGATCGTCGCGAACGCCACGGCCGCGATGAACCCGAGCAGGATCGGGCCGCCGAGTTCGAGTGCCAGCAGCGGGGCCGCCGAGTTGGTCGTCCCCGGCGCCTTCGCGATCACGTCCGGGCCGACGAGCGCGCCCGCGCCGTAGCCGAGCACCAGCGTGAACAGGTAGAAGATGCCGATCAGCGCGATCGCCCAGACCACCGAACGGCGCGCGTCCTTCGCGGTCGGCACCGTGTAAAAGCGCATGAGCACGTGCGGCAGGCCCGCGGTGCCGAGCACCAGCGCGATGCCCAGCGACAGGAAGTCGAGCTTCGTCGTTTCGGTCTTGCCGTACTGCTTGCCCGGCCCGAGCAGCGCTTCCCCGGTCTGCCCGCCCTTGTCGACGGCGGCCTGGAACAGGCTGGACAGGTTGAAGCCGTACTTCCCGAGCACCCACAGCGTCATGGCGAACGTGCCCGCGATGAGCAGGACGGCCTTGATGATCTGGACCCAGGTGGTGCCCTTCATCCCGCCGATCAGCACATACAGGATCATGATCACGCCGACGACGGCGATCACCAGGTCCTGGCCGAGGTTCCCTTCGATGCCGAGCAGCAGGTTCACCAGGCCGCCCGCCCCCGCCATCTGGGCGAGGAGGTAGAAGAACGAGACGGCGAGCGTGGAGACCGCGGCCGCCGCGCGGACCGGGCGCTGCTTCATCCGGAACGCCAGCACGTCGCCCATGGTGAACTTGCCGGTGTTGCGCAGCAGTTCCGCGACCAGCAGCAACGCCACCAGCCACGCGACGAGGAACCCGATCGAGTAGAGGAAACCGTCGTAGCCGTTGATCGCGATCGCACCGGCGATACCCAGGAACGACGCCGCGGAAAGGTAGTCGCCCGAGATCGCGATGCCGTTCTGCGGACCGGTGAACGCGCGCCCAGCGGCGTAGTAGTCGGACGCGGTCTTCGTATTCCGGCTCGCCCGGAAAACGATCACGAGCGTGATCGCGACGAAGATCGCGAAAATGGTGATGTTGAGCGCCGGATTGCTGCCCTGTACGCCCGCTGCCAGCGTATTCACCGCTCGGTCCCTTCGACCTCATGCCGGATCTTGTCGGCGAGCGGATCGAGTTTCCGGTTCGCGTACCGGACGTAGAGGCCGGTGATCACGAAGGTGGACACGAACTGCAGCAGGCCGAAGACCAGGCCGACGGTGATGTTGCCGAAGAGCTTGGTGCTCATGAACTCGGTCGCGTAGTCGGCGAGGAGCACGTAGAGCAGATACCAAAGGAGGAACAGCGCCGAGACCGGGAAAACGAAGACCCGCAGCCGTCGGCGCAACTCGGCGAAGTCCGGACTCGCCTGCACCTTTTCCCAGTCGGATTCCGGATCGGTATCGCTCACGTCGGACCTCCCGTCTACCGCGACCATTCGATGACTTCGTTGTCACGAAAGATCATGCCCCTCTCAGGGCCGGAGAGGAGCAATCCATTTGAGTGAACGGTACGACTCTGAGTAGACGCTCGCGACTCGAAAGAGTGATTTACTTCCGGTGGCGGCCTTTACCGGTGGTCCGTGCCTTCTCGGTCTTCTGTGGCTTCGCCGTGTCCGCTGTGTCGTCTTCGGCCTGCCCGAACCGGGCGACCGCGCGATCACGCATGAACCCGAGCGGATCGGGCGCGTGCAGCCGCAGCATCACGCCGTGGACGTCGTCCGGCCGCCCGTATCCGGTCGCGCGGCTCACCACGTAGGTGGTCAGGAACGCGGCCGGCACGGTGATCAGCGCGGGCTGGTTCGAGAACCACGGCGCCCAGCCGCCGCTGTACTTGCTGACGATGTTGACCACGAGCGCGGTCAGCACCAGCCCGCCGCCGACCAGCATCCCGGCCAGCGCGCCGGGCCAGCTGAGCTTGCGCCACCAGACCCCGAGCAGCAGCAGCGGGCTGAACGTCGACGCGGCCAGCGCGAACGACATCCCGACCGAAAGCGAGAGGTCCTCGGACGGCAGCAGGACCGCCAGCGCGAGCGGGATGATCGCCACGATCGCCGTCGCCACCCGGAAATCGCGGACGCGACCGGGCAGGACGTCGGTGGACACGACCCCGGCGACGCTCACCAGCAGCCCGGACGAACTCGACAGGAACGCCGCGAAGGCTCCGGCCGCCGTCACCGCGCCCAGGATCTGCCCGCCGAGCCCGGGGAGAACGGCCGATGGCAGCAGCAGCACGGCGGCGTCGGTCTTGCCGGTCACCAGCAGCTCCGGCACGTACATCCGCGACAGCGCGCCCAGCAGCGTCGGGAACAGGTAGAACAGCCCGAGCAGCAGCAGGACGTGCACCGTCGTGCGGCGCGCGGCCTTGCCGTCGGGGTTGGTGTAGAAGCGGACCAAGACGTGCGGCAGCCCCATGGTGCCGAGGAAGGTCGCCAGGATCAGCGAATAGACCTGCAGCAGATCGGTGAGACTCCCCGACCCCGGCCGGAGCCAGTCGCCGTTGGACGTGGGCGCGTCGCTGACCACCGGCACCGGCGTACCCGCGGTGAACTTCAGCGTCGTGCCCTTCGCGACCTTGTGCCCGGCCTCCGGCGTCCACACCGCGAAACCGTTGGCGCGCGCGCCTTCCACCTCTCCGTACGCCTCGAGCACGGTCACCGAGGTGACCTTCAGCGTGACGTCGGCCTGCACCGACACCGTGGTGTTCTCGGGGAACGTCGGCGGGGCGGGCTGCCCCAGCGGACGCGCGCTGCCCGGCCCGCCGGAACCGAGGAACACGATGCACAGGACGAACGTCGGCACCGCGATGGCGAACAGCTTCAGCCAGTACTGGAAGGCCTGGACGACGGTGATGGCGCGCATCCCGCCCGCGATCACGTTGAACCCGACCACGAAGGTGACCAGGAGCGCTCCGGCCCACACCGGCACCGGCAAGATCGTCGAGAGGGTCAGCCCGGCGCCCTGCAGCTGCGGGACCATGTAGAGGATCCCGATGAACACCACGAACGCCGTCGAGAACCGGCGCAGCATCGTCGAACCCAGCCGCATCTCGACGAAGTCCGGCAGCGTGTACGCGCCGGACCGCCGCAGCGGCGCGGCGACGAACAGCATCAGCGCGAGATAACCCGCGGTGAAGCCGATCGGGAACCACAGCGCGTCCGCGCCGTCCTTGAGCACGATGCCGGCGACGCCCATGAACGACGCGGCGGACAGGTACTCACCGGAGATCGCGGCGGCGTTGCGGCGGGACCGCACGGTGCGCCGGGCGACGAGGAAATCGTGCGTGCTGACGGCCGACCTCGAGGAGCGATGTCCGAGGTAGAAGGTCAGGACCGCCACCAGCACGATGCCGGCGATGGCCCACGAATTCAGCTGCACGGTGTCATTTAATCGCGCGCTGACGGAAACGCGCCGCCAGGGCGCGGCGAAAACAGGTCGGTCACGGAGGCATCAAGGCGCCCTGCCACCGCGTTTCCGTGGCCCTCGGCCACAAGAGAGCGCGTGATCATGGGTCCTCCTCCATGTGCAGCTCCGCGATCAGTTCTCGATCATGTCGACGAAGTCGCGTTCGTGTCGTTCGGCGAGCCGGTTGTACCAGAGGCCGATGCCGAACAGGAACGGGAAAGGCGCCACACCGAGGATCAGCCAGGGCACGGGGATGCCCACGACGGTCACCCGGCCGAACGACGGGATCAGATAGAAGAGCACCGGAAGCGAACACAGCGTGACCATCACCAGCAGCGCCAGCCAGGAAGCGGTCCGCAGCTGGATCTTCACCAGATCCCGGACGAGGAGCTTGCCCCAGCTGGTCTGTTCTTCGAGTTCGACCCTGGCCCGCAGGGTGCTGGTGGCCTGGCGCGGATCGGCGAGGATCACTCGCTGCCGCTTGGGTTTCGCGTGATGTTCGGGTTTGGCCTCGTGCTTCGGGCCGGACGGCGCGCCGGGAACGGGTTCGACGGCGGCGCCCTCGGGCACCGCCGGCTTCCTGCTCTTGCCGAGTGTCGGGTCCGGTTCGCGGACGCCGTTGACGCGGCGGTAGTAGTCGTCGGTCACGTCGACCGGTTGGCGCCGACCAGCCTGTCCTTGAGGGCGCGCGTGTGGCGGCGGCTCACCGGCAGCACCTTCTCCTCGTTACCGATCACGACCTGATAGCCGCCCTGCCCCATGCGCAGTTCGGTGATCAGCGGCAGGGAGACCAGGAACGACCGGTGGATACGGACGAAACCCGCCTTCTCCCAGCGTTCTTCCAGCTGGGCGAGCGGGATGCGGACCAGGTGGCTGCCGTCGGTGGTGAACAGCCGGGCGTAGTCGCCCTGCGCCTCGACCCAGCGGACCGAAGACCGCGGGATGAGCTTCGTGGTTCCCGCGAGCTCGACGGGGATGACCTCGTCGTCGTTCTTGACCTGTCCCAGCCCGCCTTCCGCGCCGAACTTCGGCGCGGCGTTGGCGGCGAGCTTGTCCATCACGCGCGTGATGGCCCGGTCGAGCCGATCCTGCTGGTACGGCTTGAGCACGTAGTCGAGCGCGCCGAGGTCGAAGGCGTTGACGGCCTCTTCCGCGTGCCCGGTCACGAACACCAGCGCCGGTGACGGGCGCAGCGCGGCGAACACCCGCGACATCTCCATCCCGGACAGGCCGGGCATGTCGATGTCGGCGAACACCGCGTCCACGATCGGCAGGCCGCGGGACTTGCGGTCGGCCAGCCTCGGGTCGTCCGCGGACAACAGGCGCAGCGCCTCCGAAGCGTCGATCGCCGGGTAGACCAGGGCGACGTGCGGGCTGTTGCGGAGACAGTGGACGAGTTCGTCTAGCCCTTTGGGCTCATCGTCCACCGCCAGGACGATGAGCTTCCGGGTGTCATCGTGAGCACTCACAGTGAGACGCATCCTGCCCATTGCCGGGTTCCTTGTCCAGCCCGCTTCACGAAAGTCGAACGAAAAGGACGGCACCGCCCACCCCCGCGCCTGGGGTGACCGGTGCCGTCATCTTTTCCGGTGACACGAACCGCCTCGCCGTGCCACACCTATCCCTTCACGGCGTGAAGGTGAACCAGTTGACGCTCACGAAATCGGCGGGCTGTCCGCTCGTGAAGGTCAGGTAGACGTCGTGTTTCCCGGTGACGCCGCTGATGTTCGCCGGGATGGTCCGCCAGCTCTGCCAGCCGCCGGTGTTCGCGACGGCGAAGCTGCCGACGGGCGGATTGGACCGGCTGTCGAGCCGGACTTCGACGAGTCCGCTGACGCCGCCCGCCGCTCCGGACGCGACGCGCGCCTGGAACTGTCTGGCCGTTTGCGTCCCGAAGTCGATGCCCGGATACAACGCCCAGTCACCATTGCCCGCCGGGCCGATGCTCTGCCCGCCACCGGTGTCGGACGTGGCCTGTTTGGCGATCCCGGCCGCCTGGCCGTACGACTCGGCCTGGATCGTGCCGTACGCGCTGCCGCCGCCGGGACTTCCCGTGGTGGTCGTCGTCGGGGGTGTCGTGCCGCCGCCGCGGGTCAGCACGGTGACGTAGTCGACGAGCATCGGGTGCCCCGGCACGATCCCCGGCCCCGGCGTCGTGGTGCCGGAGTTGTTGTTCGGGAACGCGCCGCCGATGGCGACGTTCAGCAGGACGAAGTAGCCCGCGTGGTTCGTCATGTTGGCCCACGTGGTGGCGTCGACCTGGTTCTGGCTGACCGAATGGAATTGCTGCCCGTCCACGAACCACCGGAACACGTTGGGGCTGACGCTGGTGTCCCATTCGAAGGTGTAGGTGTGGAACGCGCTCTGGCAGCTGGCGCCGGGGCAGGTGCGGCTGCCGACCAGCCCGGTGGTCTCGTTGCACGGGCCGCCGGGGTTGACGCCGCAGTGCAGCACGCCCCAGACCGTGTTGATCCCGTTGACGTTCTCCATGATGTCGAACTCGCCGACGGCGGGCCAGTTCCAGTAGTTGCCGCGATACGGCGAGCCCAGCGCCCAGAACGCGGGCCAGTAGCCGAGTGCCGCCGCGCCGGTGACGTTCGGCATCTGGATGCGGCCTTCGATCCGCAGCGCGCCACCGGCCGGTGGTTTGAAGTTCGTGCGCTGGGTCTCGATCCGCGCCGAGGTCCAGTTGCCCGCGCCGTCACGCAGCGGCGTGATCCGGAGGTTCCCGGAGCCGTCCTGGGCGAGGTTCGCCGGGTTCGCCGTGTAGTTCTGGATCTCGCCGGTGCCCCAGTTGCCCGGGCCGCCGGGGTAGCCGTGGCCGGTGTCGATGATCCAGTTCGCGCTGGACGGGAGCGAGCCCGCGGCGCCGGTGAAGTCGTCGGTGAACACGGTGGTCCAGCCGGACGGCGGGGGCGGGACGGCGGCGGATGCGGGCAGGGTGAGGGGGACGGTGATCAGAGCCGCGCCGGCGGTGGCGGCGAGCGCGATCTTCCAACGGGAACGATTAACGGACATCGGACCTCCTCGTCAACGCTGTCGAGGTTTGTTGCCGTTCACAACAAAGCGGTATGTCCGATATGAGACCTGGTCTGAACCACTTCCGCCTACCACCGTTCGGGTGAATCCGACCTGCCCTGAACGCGAAGAACGGCCCGATCCACGAGGACCGGGCCGTTCTTCGCACGCGGGTCAGAGACCGAAGCGGCTCCAGGCGGCCTTGGTCTGGACGGCGTCCAGCAGCGCGCTCGCCGCGGCGGGAGCGCCGATGCCGAGCCGTGCCAGGAGCGGCTTCTTCGGTTCGGCGATCGCGATCTCGGCGTCCGGGTACCGCTCGGTGATCACCTGGCGGAGGCTGCCGACGCCGTCGACGAGACCGAGCTCGACCGCGCGGGCGCCCAGCCAGACGTCCCCGGTGAACAGGTCTTCGGAGCCGGAGAGCCGGTCGCCCCGGCGTTCGGTGACCCAGTCGACGAACAGTTCGTGGAGCTGGCCGTGCATCTTCTTCAGCCACTCGACGTCTTCCGGCTTCTCCGGGCTGAACGGGTCGAGCCGGGACTTGTTCGCCCCCGCGGTGTGCAGCCGCCGCTCGATGCCGAACCGCTCCAGCAGGCCGGTGAACCCGAAGCCGCCGCTGATCACGCCGATGGAGCCGACCATCGACGTCCGGTGCGCGTAGATCTCGTCGGCGGCGCAGGCCAGCCAGTAACCGCCGGACGCGGCCACGTCCTCGGCGAAGGCCAGTACCGGCACGTTCTTCTCGTCGGCGAGCTGGCGGATCCGCTCGGCGACCAGGCCCGACTGCGTCGGCGCGCCACCCGGCGAGTTGATCTGCAGCGCGACGGCCTTCAGCCGCTCGTGCCCGAACGCGCGCGTCAGCGCCGATTCGACGGCGGCGAGGTTGATCGAGCCCCTGGCCAGCGGCGACGGGGTCGGCGTGATCACCCCGTGCAGCTTCACCACGGCGACGACGTCCTTGCGTTCACCCCGATCGCCGATCATCGGGAGACGGGAGGTCAGCTTGTCCGCAACGCTCATACCGCCAGGTTACCGACGTTCACGACGGCAGCACGCCGCTGCGCGAACCGCTCACCCCGCTGGACTCGTTCGGACCGCCCTGTGGCGGGACGGTGGCGCTGTCGGCGGAGAAGTCCGGCAGATTGGGCCGCACGCCGGGCATGAACTTCGGCACCCGCAGGGTCACCTTCATGCCGGCACCGGGCGCCGTCTCGACCATGAGCGCGTAGTCGCGGCCGAACACCTGCTGCATCCGCTGGTTGATGTTGCCGAGTCCGACGTGCGCACCCGTGCGGTGCTGGCTGCGGAGGTCCGCGAGCTTGGCGGGCTCCATGCCGATGCCGTCGTCCTCGACGCTGATCAGCGCTTCGGCGCCGTAGTCCTCGGCGATCACCGTGACGCAGCCGCCGGACGGCTTCGACGCGAGGCCGTGTTTGACGGCGTTCTCCACCAGCGGCTGGATGATCAGGAACGGGACGACCACCGAAAGCACCTCGGGCGCGATCTTCATCCGCACTTCGAGCCGTCCGCCGAAACGGGCGTTCTCGATGGTCAGGTACCGGTCGATGTTCCGCAGTTCCTCGGCGAGCGACGTGAACATGCCCGACGTCCGGAACGAGTAGCGCGTGAAGTCCGCGAAGTCCTGAAGCAGCTCCCGCGCTTCCTCCGGGTCCGTCCGGATCAGCGACGAGATGGTGTTGAGCGCGTTGTAGACGAAGTGCGGCGAGATCTGCGCGCGCAGCGCCTTGATCTCCGCCTGCTGGAGCTGGTTCTTCGATTCGTCCAGGCGCGCGAGCTCGAACTGGGTGCAGACGAACTGCGCGACCGCGTCGGCCATCTGCACCAGCCGCCCGCGCGTGCGCCCGACGACCAGCAGCGCGGCCTCGGTCTCGCCCTCGACGATCAGCGGCACGATCACCGCGGTCCGCATCCGGCAGGTGCCGCGGTGGTTGCACGGCATCTTGTCGTGCGCGACGACCTCGCGCCGGTGCTTGCGGATGGCGTTGCCGATGGCGTCGACGAGGTCGACGTAGTGGTCGTTGGCCTCGCCGTCCCACGACAGCAGCGTGCCTTCGCTGTCGGTGATGCCGACGGCGACGCAGTCGAGCATCTCCAGAAGCTGGCTGGTGATCTTGTCGGCGACCTGCTCGTCGAGGCCCTCGCGGAGATCCGGTGTCGCCTTCGACATCCGGTGGACGGCCTGCAGCACCGCGTTCTCGACGATGCTCGCGGGACGCCTCAGCTTGATCAGGAGGACGACGACGAGGATCGCGAGCAACAGCGCCACACCCCAAGGGATGATCTGCGCGATTTCGAGCCCGGACACGGCGTCCATGCTCTGCGCTCGACCAACCGGGTGCAAGGCCTGCTCCCCACTTTCCGTTGAGTTGTGACAACTGAGGGTGGGGCCGACCCTACCCAAGACCCGGGCACTGTCCCCATGGTCACTCCCCGTCGCGCGAAGAAGACTGTGCGCAGGCAATCGCTTCCGGGGGAGGAACACAATGCGCGGATCGGGGAAACTCGCGGCGGGGGTGCTGGCGGGGGTCCTGCTGGCGAGTGGGACGGC
Organism: Amycolatopsis roodepoortensis; assembly: GCF_024628825.1. NCBI lineage: Bacteria > Bacillati > Actinomycetota > Actinomycetes > Pseudonocardiales > Pseudonocardiaceae > Amycolatopsis > Amycolatopsis roodepoortensis. The sequence goes on along the minus strand of NZ_CP102415.1, from coordinate 5,528,606 downwards.
GGTCGCGGCCGGGGACCCGGTGCGCGCGGCGGTCGGCGATCTGGTCGGTGAAGGGGGATTCCCGGGAGCGGTCGTCCAGGTCCGGACCGGTGAGGCGGTCTCGCGCTTCGGCGCCGGATACGCGAACCAGGCCACGCGCGAACCCGCGGGGCCGCACCACCGGTTCCGGATCGCCAGCAACACCAAGGCGTTCGTCGCCACGGTGGTGCTGCAACTGGCGGGCGAAGGCTCGCTTTCGCTCGACGATCCGGTGGAGCGACGGCTGCCCGGTGTCGTACGCGGACCGGGCTACGAGCCGGAGAAGATCACGCTGCGCATGCTGCTGAACCACACTTCCGGCGTGCACGACCCCCTCGATCCGCATTTCTTCGACCCGTACCTCGTCGAGGGCAACCGGGCGCACATCATCACGCCGCCGGAGGTGATCCGGCGGTCGCTCGCCGACCGGCCCACGTTCCCGCCGGGCACCGGCGTGAAGTACACGAACACCGGATATCTGTTGCTGGGCAAGGTGATCGAGAAGGTCACCCGCAACGACGTCCGCGAGGAGATCCAGCGGCGGATCCTCGATCCGCTCGGTCTCGGGCGGACGTACTTCCCGCTCTGGTCGCCGTTCCTGCGCGGCCCGCATCTGCACGGCTACGACATGCGCGGCGAGGACATGACGGTGTTCAGCCCGTCGTACGACTGGACCGCGGGCGCGATGGTGTCGACCGTCGACGACGTCGCGACGTTCCACCGCGCGTTGCTGGCAGGACGGCTCCTGGCACCCGCGCAACAGGCCGAACTCAAACGGCTCGTGCCGAACGACGAAGGCGGCGCCTACGGGGCGGGGATCGAGACGCTCGACGTGAAATGCGGCGACGGCGTGAAGACGTTCTGGGGCAACACCGGCGCCGGGCCGGGCTTCTTCAGCGTCTCGATGAGCAACGCCGACGGCTCGAAGCAGATCGTGCTCGCGCTGAACGTGTACGACCTCGCCGCGGACGTGCACGGCGGGCAGCGGGTGCCGAAGCCGCCGATGCCCGCGGTGATGGCCGCCCTGTGCTGACCGCATTGGCGGGTCACTTGAGCAGGCGCGACATCCTCCGGTCGGCCAACGGCTTCCCGCCGGTCTGGCAGGTCGGGCAGTACTGGAAGGACTTGTCCGCGAACGAGATCTCGCGGATCGTGTCGCCGCAGACCGGGCACGGCAGCCCGGTGCGCGCGTGCACCCGCAGCCCGGACCGCTTTTCGCCCTTGAGCCGGGCCGCGGACTGGCCGACCGACCGCGTCACCGCGCTGGTCAGCACCGCGCTGATGGCTTCGTAGAGCCCGTCGAGCGCCCCTTCGGACAGCTTTCCGATGGTGGCGTAAGGCGAAAGCTTCGCCATGTGCATGATCTCGTCCGAGTAGGCGTTGCCGATCCCGGCGATCAGCGACTGATCGGTGAGCGCCGTCTTCAGCCGTTCGGTGCGTCCGGCGAACAACTTCTCGAGGCCCGTGCGGTCCAGCGAAAGCGCGTCCGGCCCGAGGCGCGCGATACTGGGGACCTCCTTCTCCGGATCACGCACGATCCAGACCGCCAGCCCCTTCTTCGTCCCGGCCTCGGTGAGATCGAAGCCGGGCCCGGCGGCCGCGTCGAGGTGGACGCGCAGCGAGATCGGCCCCTTGCCGGGTTTGAGCGGCGCCGGCGCCAACGCGTCGGACCAGCGCAGCCAGCCCGCCCGCGCCAGGTGGACGACCAGATGGAGCTCCCCGACGACGAGATCGAGGTGCTTGCCGAAGCGGCCGGCACCGGTGACCTCGCGGCCGTGCAGCTCCGTCCACGGCGGTGTCGCCGTCTTCAGCACACTGAGGGACGCCACGTCGACACGGAAGACCGTCTTGCCCACCGCGTGTTCACGCAGGTGGTGAGCGAGCGCTTCGACCTCGGGTAACTCGGGCATGGCCCCAGTCTCGCGCGTTCAGGCCGCCGCGACTACTCCACCGGGTGCAACGGGCCGTCGAAATCCGGCAGCGAGTGCTTCTGGATGGTCTTCGAGATCTTCGAGACCTCGCCGCGCACGGTGAACATGCCGCGGATGGTGCCCACCCAGCGCTCCGAGGGCCGGTCTCCCGCGAGGTCGCCCTCGGTCTCGGCGACGACGGTCCACGGGCGGCGCAGGATCCACCGCAACGGGAAGAACAACGCGACCAGCAGGAGTGCCAGCGGGACCCAGGACGGGATTCTCACGTCGGCGGGGGTCCACATGATGAGCACTATCGCGAGCAGCGCCGTCACGGCGACCATCGCGATACCCGGGCCGTAGCTGCCCGCCACATCGTGCTCGAAATCGTCCGCTGTCGCGGGAGCACGCCATTCCATCTGGGCTCGGACCACCCAGTCACGGCCGTCCTCGCCGTGCACCAGCCGGTTCATTCAGTCGCCTCCCGCGCGGCCGCTCGCTCGTCGTGAGCGAGCTCCACCGTACCGTGACGGGAGCCGGATTCGCGAGAGTTCGAAGGCGATATGCCCGCTCGGGCGTTATGGGCACGTCGGGTAGTCGACACCCGGTTCCGGATAGTGGGAAGTCGGTTCGACCGGGCTCGGCTCGTCCTTCGACGGCTCGCCGGACGGGGTCCCGGTCTCGCTCTCGGGCGTGCCGGTCTCCGGCGAAGTGGACCCTTCCGGGTCGGTCGTCGACTCCGGCGTGTTCGACGGATCCGTCTCGTCCCGGGTGGTCGTCGAGGTCGGGCTCAGCGACTCACCGGGCGGGATGTCGTCCCGTTTCGTGGTGGTCTGGTTCGTGCCGGTGCCCGGTTCCGGGACCTCGTTCCGCGGCGCGGTCTCCTCCTGCGTCGGGTTCTGCTCGTCAGGCGGCTGCACGACGTTCTCGGCGCCACCGTCACCGGCGTCCCCGCCGCCGACGTCCTGCCGCGACGTACCGGCACCCGGCAGGCTCGGCAGGTCGGAGACCCCGAGCTCCGCGCCCGTGCCCTGCCCGGTGACGGCGGGCCGGTCGCCCTTGCCGTGCATCCGGTCCTCGGCGATCCGCTGCGGCGGGAGCTCCACCGGCTTGCCTTCGGTGGGCGGCGCGACCTGCGCCGGCAGCAACGCCAGCTCCGGCTGGCCGCCCCCGGACAGGCCGACGGTATGGGTCACGTCGGTGCCGAACACGGCCGGACCGGCGACGATCCCGACCGCGCCCGCGGCGGCCGTCGACGCCACCGCCAGGCCCACCTTCACCTTCGAGCCGAGCAGAAGCCCCTTGACCGACGCGGCGAGCCCGGACAGCGCCCCGCTCGCGTGCGCACCGGCGGCCGCCGGCACCAGCAAGGCGACGACCCCGGCGTGCGCCCGGAGCGATGAGCAGACGTCACGCAACTCGTCGTGCGTCGCCCGGCAGGACTGGCACCCGATCAGGTGGGTCTTGATCCGGCGGGCCTCGGCCCCGGTGACGCTGCCCGCGGTGAATCCGCCCAGCTTCTCCACCACGGCCCGGCACGAATCCGGCCCGCGGTTCACCGACAGATGCGCCTGGAGGTACGCCGCGCGCAGCCCCTGCCGCGCGCGACGGGCCAGCGCCGCCGTCGCATTCGCGCTCAACCCGAAATGCGGCGCGACCATGGCCGGCTGCTCGCCTTCGACCTCGGTCTGCCACAACACCGAACGCCACCGCTCCGGCAGACTCGTGAAGGCCGTCGTGATCAGGGAATGTTCGGCCGTACGGGCATGCGTGTCCGCCCCGGCCCCGGCCCGGAAGGTCAGCTCGTCGTCGCTCACCGGCACGTCACGACGTGCGCCGTGCCACTCCCACGAGACCCGGCGAGCCACCGTCAGCAGATACGCCCGGACGTAGTCCCGCGGCCCGGCGCCCCGGCGCAACGCCTGAAGCACCCGGAAGAAGGTCTCGGCCGTGATGTCCTCCGCCTCCGACCGATCGGCGGCCAGGCTGCGGGCCAGCCGGCGCACGGCGGCGGCGTGAAGTTCGAAAAGCTCCCCGAAGGCGGCGTCCTCCCCGTCACGGAGACGCTGGAGCAATGCCTGCTCGTCGGATTCCGAGGCCGCCTGAAGCGGCACCGTGCCCTGCTCGGTCATCCGGCCAGGCACCTCCTCCCCGAAGGACTCACCATTCGGTCGAATGGGGACACCATACGGAGGTATGCAGCCGTCGTCACCCCTTGTACGCCAGGTGTGACGCCGGAGCACCTGGAGGGGTGGGTCGAAACCGCTACAGAGGGTCGGTGTATGGTTGTTCCACTGCTTCAAACGAGTACCGGAGCAGAGCAACACATGCGGATGTAGCGCAGCTGGTAGCGCATCACCTTGCCAAGGTGAGGGTCGCGGGTTCGAATCCCGTCATCCGCTCGCAGGTGGGTATCCGCGTCCAGGGAACGCCTGGACCAGGACCTGCTCACCATGATTCCCGGGGGGCCGAGCCTCCCCCGGACCCCCACGGTTCGTTCACCTCACCTTCCCGGGTGAGTATGGGGCACGTCGATCTTCTCCCCTTCTTAGCGTCTTGTTTCGCTCGTTCTGGCGGTTACTAAGTGCTACATGTTCGGCGAGTGGGTTCACACGACCGTAGTAATTCGGATTTGCGCGTATGCGGGCGAGGAGCAGGCGCCTGCGGCCGACGCCGACGGGTCACCAGCCGACCGTTCGGTAAGGGGTGCGTCGCGACCGGGCTGAACCCCGTGACGGCGGCAGCGGCCGCCACCGCTCGTCCCGTCACGAAGAACTGCAGCGACGTCAGCGCGGGAGTGACCGGGCCTGGATCCCAGGCGCCCCACTGCCTGGATCAGCCGAGCACCCGTCGCGTACGGCCGCGTAGTGGCCGTTAAGGGCCATGCCGATGTAGCCGGCCTCGTCGATTTCGAGGATCTGCCCCGAGCAGGGGACCCATGTATCACCTGGACGCAGCGAATCCCCTAGTCGAGACCATGGTCGAGAATGTAGCCGTGACCCCAGGGGCAGCTAGAGTGCGGGCGTTTTGAAGGGGTCGTGTTCGGCGAGGAGCTTGTCGACCCGGGCCTGGTCGACTCTGCTGACGACGGTGTTCTCGTCCTGCCGGTCACGGACGCACTTGGCGAGGGTGAACGCCGAAGTGGTCAGGAAGAGCATGCCGAGGGCGAGGAAGCCGCGGACCCAGCCGTCGACCGGCAGGTACCAGATGCCGATGACGACCGCGAGCAACGCCAAGCCGAACGAGAGGGCGGCCTGGACGAAGAACGCGACGGTGATGGGCGGCGCTGCGGAGGTTTTCGTCATGTGTACCACGGTCGCGCCGACGACTCCTCGCTGTCTTGAGTACTGCTACTCAAGAAGGGTTGCGATTCAGGAGATCAGGCATCTCTAGTCGATCGAAAGTTCCACCACGCAGTTCAAGATTCTATTTTACGAACGACGCAATGTCGTCAAAAGCATCTTCAGCTTGCCCGCCGAGCACGGGATCCTTCAAAAGTTCACGCAACTTCGAAACTAATTCATTCGACACTTCTCCGTGCAGGCGTGCAACATGCCCGACGCAGGTGACCGCGAGTGCGCGTATCTGAATATCCAGGCTCGAATTCAGACATTCCAAAAGGAAGGTTTGCAACCAGGCCACGTCCGACTCGTTGAAAGTCAGATCAAGCAAGGCGCTCGTACCTTCGACGACCCTTCCCGCCCTGACATCGGCAACATTCGACTTACGCCACTGCGACAAATGAGACCACCAATCGCCCAAGAGGGTCGATCAAGCCTCGCTTGATCGACTTGCCCGAAACCGCAACCGCTTTTCAATTTACAGGTCTGACCGACGACGATGTTCTCGTCTTTCCGGTCACGGACGGACTTGGTGAGGGCGAACAGTGAATTACCAGGAAGAGCGGATACGACAGCGAGAGCTTGCGAACTCGTCGGATCTCCTGTTCAAACCATGGCCGCAGTCGACCTGACTTATGTCGAGACAGTTGATCAAGCCTTTTTTACATGCACCATCTTGACGAGTCAGCTAATCGATTCACAGTCATGGTCACAATCGTCGGTCATGATGTCGAGAATTATACGCCCGCCAATTTCAGCTAGGCTAGATATCAGATTGGCATCGAACCCCACGCTATCCTGTCCTCGCCGAGGCTCCCATCCAATAAAAACGTTGATGCCATCAGCCTGACGGCCGACTTCGATCAGTCCCTCTCTGTATGTGCAGATCATTTCAGCAAGCAGGTCGAGTTGTCGCTCAAGTGATTCACCTTCCTTCCCGTAGAAGTCGACGATCCACCAGTGATCACTGGGCCTCCCCCTGCCGTCAAGGTCTGTCGGACGGCCGACGATTCTCTCCACTTGCTCAAGAGAAAGAGCGCCCAATGGAACTCGTAGCGAAACTTTTGCCCAGCTTCCTTGCGTTCTGTAATCAATCTCGCCCATCAGCGCCGACGCCCTTTGGAATATCCACCCCTGCCATAGTCATCCCCATCCGAAAGGTAGTCGTGAATGTTCCCAATCGAATCCTCGGCAGGGCAACCGCAGGGTAGCTTGGTGTGAATTTCCCCGGAATCCACATCGACCATGATGTCCGGGTTGCTCCGGGCTCCACCGATTTTACCCTGCCTCTTCACGTCGTGAATAGCATCCTTGACTTCTCGGACTTCCCGGCCAAGCGAACGTGAGATCTTGGAGTATTTGTCAGCAAACCTACCCTCGGGACGCACATAACCGTCACCACAGTTGTGCACAAGACTCGGTACGACGCCGACGAAGAAGGCATGAATCTCGTCGATCGTGAGGTCGTGGACGGGCGACACCTGCGTGAAGTGCCGAACCGCAGTGACGACCGATGACCGACCATCCGGCGAGTGTAGATGCTGACCAGGGACCAGGTCACCGATCGCTACCCAGTCATCGGCTTCCTCCACCCAGACGAGATGCCAGTCCGTCGCCACGATGGTGTCCGAAACACCACCGGACTCGACGGTGATCTCGGTCCGTTCGTCCTCGTCGTCGTGCACGATGGTGCCGACGACGCGACGCCGCTCCAGGCCGCCGGTCTCCGGGTCTGTCGTCTGTACTTCATCGCCGATCCGCACCTGCTCGATCGGCTTCGTCGTGCCATCCGACATCAAGACCTGCGTGCCAGGGACAAAGCTGTTGCAGCCCGAGTCGCTCGCCGCGGCGGCACCGCCCATGGCCGCGGCCGCGGCACCGACGACGCCCTCGCCTTCGCTGACGGCGACCACCACTTGGACCGCGTTCGCCGCCGTCGCGGCGTCGGCGAGGATGCGCTCGGTGTCGGCGATGACCTTCTGGGCCTTCTCCACCTCGCGGCCGAAGGTCACCAGAGCACGTGCGCCCTTCCAGAAGCTGGCGACGATCTCGCCGACCTTCAGGATCTTGCCCCAGGGGATGAAGTTGAGGAGGGTGCTGATGCACGAGCCGACCGAGCCCTCGATGCAGCCCATGATGTCGTCCCAGCCGATGAGACTCTTGATCAGCTCACCGGCCGCGTCTATGAAGACGTCCCATTTGGACTTCTTTACAACGGCTTGCGCTTCCTTGTAGGAATTCTCGTTGTAGCCCCGTTTGACCTTCTCCTGCTGCGCGGCCGCGTACTTCTTGCCCTGCGGTGACGACGGTGAGCTCGCCATGACAGTGCAGCTCTTGCTGCTCTTGGCATTGCAATAATCAGCTTGTTCGGTGCCTTCGCGGCAGAACAGGCCGTCCTCGCCCATATGGAAGCAGGCCGACATGCCGGACGGATCCGTCATGGTCACCGGCGAGTTGTTCGCGTAGGAGTACGGGTTCCACAGCTGCGGCACTGCCGGGTCCAGGACCGGGTCGGTCTTGGTGAACCTGCCGATCGCCGGGTCGTACTCGCGGGCGCCCAGATGGGTCAGTCCGGTCGCGTCCTGGTAGCCGCCGACGAAACCATGCTTGTCCGGCCAGGTGGAGGGTGCCGGGCCGCGTGGATTGCCGAACGGATCCATGTAGCGCTGAGTGGGTGTGAGCGTCCCCGCGGTGATGGCCAGGCCGTTCGTTCCGTGAAGATCGCCGAGCATCCACTTGAGGGCGGAGCCACCGACTCGGACCGCGACCTGGACCCCGCCGTGCTGGTAGAAGCGGGTCGCGGAAACGCCGGTCGTGCCAGTGGTGATGACCAGCTCGAGATCGCCGATCGACAACGTGGTGCCGGTCGGAGCGCGGGTGACGAGCCGGTTGCCGTCGGCGTCGTAGAGGTATTTGCTCTCCCCCGTCGGTGACGTGACACCGGCGGTTCTTCCCTCGTGGTCGTAGCTGAAGGTCTGGGTGTCACCGCCGACGTTCCTGGTCAGCAACGAGCCGGCTTCGTCGTAGGTGTAGCTGCTCGTCGAAGTTCCGTTCGGACCGCTCGTGTCCACCTTCTGCAGGGCGTGCGGCTTGACCGCGGTCGGGCCTGCCGCCGGATAGGTGGAGGTGCTGGTGACGTCCCCGGTCGACTTGTGGTCGATCTCCTTCGTGCGGTTCCCGGTCTTGTCGAAGGAGTACGACTTCCAGTACGGCGCGGCACCACCGAGCGCGGACGCCGATTTGGCCGTCGCGCAGTCTCCCGAAGACGGAGTCCAGGCCTCGGTCAGGCGCCGCTGGTGGTCGTACTCGAAGCACTGGGTGTCGGCCGGTGCACCTGAAGGGGTGTCGGAGATCTTCGTGACGTTGCCCGCCGGGTCGTAACCGTAGGTCCGGTTGGTCAGCTGTGACCCGACCTGCGTCGCCCGATTGACGGTGGTCGTCTGCGGACGCCTGGTGACCTCGTCGTAGGTCTGGGTCACGCCGACGTTCGCGGTGGACTTCTCCCCGTCGAACTGCATGCGGGACATTTCGTTGAAGGAGGTGTAGTCCGTCTTCGAGACCAGGTTCGTGGTCGTGCCCAAGGCGTCGATCGCATACGTCGTCGACGGCAGCCCGAGTTCGTTGTAGGTGTGCCGGACGTGTTCGAGCGGCAGGTTTCCGGCCTTCGGGCTCACCGTGGACGCGACAGCACCCGTCGCCGTGTAGGCGGTACTGAACTCATAGGTCCCAGCCAAACCCTTTTCGACGGCTGGGACATCGACGGCCTTCTTGGTCGGCCTGCCGTACCTGTCGTAGGCCACGACACGGGTGACGTACGCGTCCGTGCCCACCCACCGAGTCGACGAAGCGGGCAGCCCGATCCCGTTGGGGATCGTGTCGTAGGTCCAGCTCGCCAATTTGGTGCCGGTGGGCGAGTCGGCGTTGGTCTGGGTCTTTCGCCCGAGTTTGTCGTAGGTGTAGGCGACGGTCTTGCCGCGGGAATCGGTGGACGAAGTCAGTTGCCCGCCGTCGTCGTAGGTGTAGGTCGACCTTCCCGCGTCCGGGTCCGTCTGCCAGATCTTGCGGCCACGCAGGTCATAGCCCGTCGACCAGACGTTGCCTGCCGCGTCGGCCATCGACGTCATGGCGCCCGCGGCGTTGTACGTGTAGTTCGTGACGTCGGCCGGATTGGCCGCACCTGGCGTGTACCCGTTCGTGTACAGCAGTCGCTGGACGGTCTGCCCGTGTACGTCGGTCACCACGGTCTGCGGCGACGCACCCCGCGGCGGGATGGTCGTGACCCGGTCGCCGCCGTAGATGGTCGACGTCTGCCACTGCTTGACGCCCTTCGACATCAGGATCGACGCCGTCGCACGGGCACGGCTGTCGTACTCCGTCACGGTCTGGTTCAGCACCGTGTTGTCCGCGACGGTCACCAGCTTCGGCACCGGCCCCGAAGCGTCGTTGAAGTAGCCGTTGTTCGACTTGAACGGGAGACCGCGCGAGTCGTAGACGGTGTCGCTGATGATCCGGCCGCCACCGGATGCCGCGGACTGCGCTTGCCTCGTCCGCCCGAGACCGTCGTAGATCGCGTACGACGTCGTGTACTGGCCGTTGTCCTGTAAGGCTTTCGTCGCCACCGTCGTGGGGACGGCGGTCGGTGACGTCGACGCGTCGGTGTATTCGAAGGTCGCCGTCGCCTTGTCACCATCGAGCTTGCTACGCCCGGGATTCCAGACCGCTGTCTTGCGCCCCAAGGCGTCGTAGGTGATGTCCGTGCGGACCTTGTTCACGTCGACCGAGAACACCGGGTTCCCGCGCGCCGGTTCCTTGGTGGTCGTCGAGACCCAGCCGAGTGGGTTCGTAACGGCGACTTCGGCGACCTGTCCTCCGGCGCTGTGCGTGTACGCGGTCTTCGTCACCGCTCCCGCCACGTCGGTCGACAGCGTCTCACGGCCGTAGCCGTCGTACTCGTTCGTCGCGGTCGTCACGAACTTCTTGCCCGTGGCGTCCCAGGCGCTCAGCGTTTCGGTGCGCGTGATGTCGCCCGCCGCCGGCGGGGCACCGAACGCCTGCTTGTCGTAGGAGACCTTGACGTTGGTGATGACCGTGGACGCCGTCGCCGTGCCGGAACAGAGCCCGGCGAACATCACGACTTCGCTCGACTTGTCGAACATCCCCGTAGCGGTGTTCGGGACGTAGGTCGTCTTGGTGCAGGTGTCGTCCGTGGTGACGCCGGTGTCGCCGAGATCCTCCTGCTCGATGACGAGACCGTTGTCGTTGAACTTCTTGTTCACCTGGTTGCGGCGGTACGTCTTGCCGTCGGAGAGCAGAGTGCGGCCGCGCACCGCCGCGGTGTCCACTGAATGTGCTTTGAGCAGGCCGTCCGCGCTCGTCGCTGTCGGACCGCGTACCCAGGGGTCGTTGATGGCCGCGTTGTCCACCGTCGTCGTACCCGGCAGATAGGTCCTGGACTCGCGGAGGAACCCCTGCAAGGGATCCTGATCGACGATCGTTCCCTTTTCGGAGTCCTCGACGGAGACCGAACGTTTACCGCCGTTCGGCAGGTGGTCGCCGTCCATCCCGCGCAGGTACAACGACTCCGTCACCGTCTGGGTGGCGGACGGGTGGCCGATGGACGTCCGCACGACGCCGTAGCCACGCCATTGGCTCCAGGTCTTCCGCTCCTTGGGCGTGAACTGACCCTCGTCGTAGTGCCAGGCCGCGTCGCCGAGGTAGTCGTAGTGGGTCTTGACCGCGACTCCACCCGCGGTCAGGTCTTCTTCGGAGATGTCCGTGACGACGTACTTGTGAAACCAGTCGAGGACCGGGTCCTTCGCCGAAGGAGGACTCCAGAAAGACGCGTAACACCGCATCGTGTCGGTCTCGGGCGACGCGGGCATACGTGTCCCGGCGACACAATCAGGGCCGGAGTAGGCGACACCGATCCGTCCGCCGGTCTCGGTGCGGATCTCGTTGATCCGGTACCGGGTGATCGGGGAGTACTGGTCGTTGGCCGTGTCGACCCGGTTCGCGAACATGAATCCGCCGAAGGTGGTGGCGGGGCGGGTGATGCTCCCGACCCCGCCCTTCCCGGTGTGGGTCACCGAGGAGAGCCACAGCGCGGACGGCGAAGCGTCTCCGGTGCCGGGGAACGTGTGGGCCAGGTTCCAGACATCGACGTCGGTCTGGGTGCCCGCGTTGTTGTACTGCGTCCGGACCGTGGTCAGCCGCTTGCGAGTGAAGAAGGCCGGCGAACCGTAGTCACAGGGCTTGTCCTTGGCACAGATCTGCTCGAACGGGACGTCCGGCCAGGACGAGGCTGTCGTGGAGTTCAGTTGCTCAGGAGCACAGGTCACCGCTCCGGATGGGAGGCAGCGCTCCGCCGTTTCGAAGACGATCTGGTTCGTGGGTGCGGAGCCGTAGACGCTGCCGTCCTTCAGCCGCAGGCCGTACTCGATCCGCAGGGGATACCCGCCCGCCGTGTACTCGGTTCCGGCGGTCGTGACGTTCTGGTTGAGCCCGTAGTAGTTGATCTCCGGCTGGTAGTAGTACGTGCTGGCGTTCCCGTGGGGATCCACCACGTAGTCGAGGTTCCAGCGCCAGGGCTGCCGGCAGGACGAGCCTGCGAAGTTGTTCGGCTTGTAGCAGGCTTCGCCGTCGTTGTTGCCGAACACCGGGACCGTCCACGTGGACTGGGTCTCGGGTTTGCCGGAAGACCAGCCCGGCGGGCGGTTGAGTCCCAGGAAGTACTGGGTTCCGTCGCCGGTGGTGACCTTCCAGTGCTGGCCATCCTGGGCGTTGTTCGCGGCACCGCCGAGCAGTTCGATCTTGGAGCCGTCGTCGTTCTTCGGCCGCCACTGATTCGTCCCGGCGAGTTTGATCAGTTCCGTCGACTTGCCGCCGAGGACGAGGGTCGCGTTGTCGATCCCCCAGCACTGGTCACCGGTCTTGGTCTGTCCGTTGTTGCCGCCGAGGTCCTCGCTGCAGGGCAGGTAGTTGCGGACGACATAACCGCCAGGGGTGAAGTCCCACCCGTCACCGACCCAGGACGACTGGTTGTTCGTCGCGGAGGTCAGCCCGTCGACGCCGCTGGACGAGTAGGAGAGCGCGAGACTCGGTACCGCGCCGCTCGGAGCGGCCGGGGCCGCGAACGGGTAGTTGTAGGAGAAGGCCCCGGAAGATCCGCCGCTGGACCACGATCCGGCCGCGGACAACGGCTGAGCGGACACGTTTCCGGCGGAACCGCTCGCCGCGGCCGTCACCGCGAAGACCCGTGGCGCCGCGCCGGCGAGCGCGACATCCGCGGAGACCTGACGCGCCTTGCCGTTGTTCACCGTCCCGGGCACCGGGGTCTTCGTCCGGCACTCGGCCTTCTCCGGTGTCGCCAGCGCACAGCCCGGCAGTTCGACCAGCTGCAACCGGTCGGCCCAGCCGCCGCCGTAGGCGTTTCCGAAAGCCCCGTAATCCACCGCGACGTTCACCGGCTCGGTACCCACGCCCGTGTCGGCCACGGTGAGCACCACACCGCGGAGCCCGAGTGCCTCACTGGTCTTCTGATCCGCGACGCGTACCCGAGCCTTCGGAGCGGGTCCCGCCTTCCTGGCGGTGAGGTCTTTCGCTCGAGCCCAGCCGACCTTCACCGGGGTGCCGTTCGCGGCGCTCTGGACTCCGAGTCCCTGTGGCTGCCGACCATCGCGTGCTCCGGCCCGCAGTTCGACCTCGGCTTCCGTCGCTCCCGGCCAAACCGGCGGCGTCACCTTCGCATCGGGCAACATCGGCGGCGGCGACGGCGGGGCGACGAGCGGGGTGACCGGGACGCTCTGGTCCTTCTGCCCCGGCCCGAGCGACCAGCCCGGCACGTTCCCCTTGCTTTCGAGCGCGATCGCCGCGCCACCGGACGCGAGCATGATCGCGGACACCGCCAAGGAGGTGACGCGGGAGAACCGGCCGATGCGGGTCCAGCGGGTTTCTTTACGCATGACGAAGCCTGCCCAAGGTTCGGATGGAGCGTCTGCCTGGCCGAAGAGACGTCAGGGGTGGTCGAGGATCATGTCCGCGGCGATCCGCTGCGCGTCCAGCACACCGGTGTAGACGCGAACGCCGCGGACATCGCCGTACCAGTAATCGGATTTGAGGCCGGTCCACACGCCTCGGCCGATGAACAAGCTCGCGATGTCACTGTTGCCGCTCCAGCCGGCGACACCGGTCTGGCACACGGGCTGGAACTGCCTCTCGTCGGTCTCCGCGTAGAGGCACGCGACATCCGAGACCGCATCGTAGGTTCCGGTCAAGTGCGTCCAGGTGTTCTCGTCGATGCTTTCCGACGTGACACCGACCATCGGAGTCGGCTGCCCGGCGACGGCCGACGGCGAACTCGTCAACCAGCTCCACTTCCCGTACAAGTTGCCTGCCGCGTCCTTGGACGGCCTGTATCCCAGGAGGAAGGGTGAGAACTTCGGGTCGTTCAGCGCGACAGCGGCTCGAGCGGCGTCGTCTCCACCCACACCGTTCGAAGGACTGCGTAGTTTGGCGTCTTGGACATCCTCCGGAGACCACTTGTGCCTTACCCAAGCTTCCACAGTGAAGCTCCGGTCGGCGCGAAGTGCGGGCGGGCGGGGACTCTCGATCTCACCACTCCAGGACTTGTCGAACTTCGCGACGTTGACGCCGTTGTCGTTCACCATGGCCGCGCCACCCGAGATGACACCGGTCGCGCCGGTGACGCCGTCGGCGGTACTGCCGTCGAGCTGGTAGTTCGCCCGGAGCACCGCGGTGTTGGCGAGGCCGGCGGCCTCGGCGGCGGGCAGCGCGCGATCCCAGACCTGGACCTGGTCGATGCTGCCCTTGAAGCGGCTCGCCGGCTGGCCGTACCACCGCACCATGCCGACGTTGAATCCACCTGTGGCGGTCCAGGTGGTCCCTGCGGGAATGGTCGTTTGCCCTTCGAGGACGCCGTTCACATAAATCAGCACTTTGGCAGTGGACGCGTCGTAGACACCCGTCAAATGCGTCCAGACACCCGCCTGCGGGACGCTGGTGGAAATCGCCCACCGATATCCGTCTCCGTCGATGTCCGCCGACGGAAGGCCCATTATCCACCGGTTCACGTCCGGGGAATAGCGCAGTTGAAAGCCGCTGGAACGAACGCCGTCTTGCCCGGCCACAGGGTAATAGTCATTGGTATCGGCCAGTTTTGCCCACGCCGAAACCGTGAAACTCTGCGCGGTGTCGATCACCGGCGTCTTCGTATGACCGTAACCGCTTCCGCTGCTCACGAAAGCCTGCCCGGACGACTGCCCGACCTTGCTCTCCGTGGCGGATTGCCCGGCGGAGTCGCTGTAGCCGGTTTCGAACCCGGAATCGGACGTGAACGTGAGCGCGCCGTCGTTTCCGGTCGCGTCCACCGTGTTGCTCTCGAGCGCGTACTCACGGACGGCCGACAGGCCGGTCGGAACGCCGTTGTTCCCATGCAGCGAAACGACTTCCGCCGCGGTGAGCGCGCGGTCGAAGACCGTGGCCTCGTCGAGCTTCCCGGAGTACAGGTAGGTCCGTACGCCACCGGACTTCCCGCCGCCCGCGACCAACGGCCCCACTCCGTCCACGCCGGTGGCCGGGACCGTGGCCTGCGGTTGTCCATTGACATAGAGCGTCGCCGTTTTCGCCACGGCGTCGTACACACCGGTCAGGTGTGTCCACACCCCTTCCGCAGGGGCAGCCGTGGAGAGGGCAGAACTCTGAGTCGAATCACCGATGCCGAACGCCCACTTACCGGATTCGTGATACTGCAAGGCGAAACCGCTGCTCTGAGTGTCGTCCTGAGACAGGACGACCCGCCTGCTGGTCAGCCCGGTCGGGTTCACCCAGGCGGAAACCGAGAACGACTTCGTCGTGTCCACCACACGCGCACCGGTCGCGAAGTAGTCGCCTGCCTGGCCCGACAGAACCGCGCCTTCCCCGATCTTCCCTCCGGCGAACGTTCCCTTGCCTTCACCGACATATCGCAGACCGGTCGCTTGAGAAGCGCCGTTTCCTTCGAACTGCCATGAGGCGAGAGGAGCCGTCACGTCGCGGACGCTGAAGTTGTAGTCAGTCCTGGTCGACGGCGTCTTCGCGCGGTTGCACGACCAGACACTCAAGACATGCGTGCCCTTGGTCTGCGGGGCGATGGCGACGGTGGCAGGCCCGCTGTACGCGGCGGGCTTCACGGTGCCGGGCTCGGTACCGTTGCAGGTAGGCGGCGCGGTGTTGTCGAGCTTCCACACATAGCTTCCGACCGAAGTCGGAGTGTTCGCCACCGTGAAGGTGAAGTCACCCGCCCGGCCGGGACCACCGCCGAAGGCGCCACTCGGATACGTCTGGGACGACACCGATGGCGCGGCGGGAGGGGACAACTGCACCTCGACCTCACACGCGACGGACCAGCTGGTCTCGCGGCCATCGGTGACGTGTACGTCGTATGAGTACAAGCCGTCCGCGTTCATCGACGCGGTGGACAAAGTGGCCTGAGCGTTGCGATTGGCGACGGTCGAGTCACTCAAGACGTTGTCGACACCGGCCTCACGACCGTCCCACGCGTAGTTCCCGGTACTCACCCAGCCCTTGTAGACGCGAAAACCCGCGTAGAGCATGCCGCCGTCCGGGTCCCGGACATTTGCTTTGACCACATAGCCGGTGCTTGTCGGGCCGAGGATGGCGCGGCTGCGTGGCATGCCCGGAACGTAAGTAGGGCAGGGATAGGTGGCCGTCCCGTTGACGATGGCGAGGTTCAACGGCCTGTTCGGCTGTGAGTTGTAGGTGACTGTGAACCCGACCTGGGTCGAGTACCTCTTCCAAGTTTTCTGGTCGTTCTCGTCGGGCGAGACGATGCCGAAAGTGAAGGTCGGCCCTCCCGCTTCCACCAGCTGTTTGATCGTCGGAGTCACGTTGAAGCCGACGTTGGTGGGGCAGCCGCTCACGGTTCCGAAGCCTGCCCACAAAGCAGGGCCGCTCCCGAACTTCAAACCCGGCGTGATCGGATTCGTCAGCATCACGTTGTTGGAATGCCTGGGCTCGCAGGACTTCGCGCTGTCCACCGCAAGGGTCAGGGACGCGTCATAGATCAGCTTCCCGCCCAGCCCGCCGAGGTTCATTTCGACGAACGAGCGTGCGGTGACGAGATTTCCCGCGCAGCTCGATCTGGAGTCGTAGATGTACCCCGCTTTGAGATTGGCATCCGAGTCCCATACCGCGTCACCCGGAGCCGCGGAAGCACCACAGGCGTACTGGACCAAGTAGTGGTTACGGCCACAGGTGGAGCAGTAGTTCGTCTGCCAAGTGGGGTCGACGTAGACCGGGTAGGCGGCGTTCGCCAGCAGATCGGCGTCGGGTGTGAGGAGCAGCGACTTACCGGCGATCTCGGTCTGCACCTTGGCCTGACGGCCACCGGCCGCCGGGCCGCGGACGAAATCCGTCGCGCCGGGTTCGACTCCCGACGAGTCCCACATCAAGGGCGCTTTGGCCAGGAAGACATCGGCACCCTTGGTGTCCTTGACCCGGAGACTGCCGTCGTCGTCCTTGGTGAGCTTGCCGTTCTTCACCGGCACGCCCAGCTTGATCTTCGCGATGGCCGGGTGCTTCGCCGCCTCCGGCGTCTTGATCACGACGACCTCGTGGACCTTGTCCACGTCCACCTCGACCTTGAGGTCGACGCCGGGGAGCACCTCGGGATAGGTGGCGATGGCGCCCGAAACGACCGGCTGCGGAAGCACCCCTGGCCAGTCGAGCCCTATCGACGTGCCCTTGGCGCTCAACTGCAGCAGGGGTGCGGTTCCCGCGGTCTGAACGTCCCCGCGACGACCTGCGGAAAGGGAGATATCGGCCATCGCGGCCTTCGGCGACAACCCGTTCGGCCCAGAGCTCAGAGTCGAGTCGGCCGGGATCCAGCCACCGTCACGAGGGACCCGGACCGGGCGGGTGTTCTGCGTCAAGGTCACGGAGCCATCCGGGTTCGCGAAGGATTCCGAACGCTCGGAGGTCAGGTCGTCGATCCGGACCTTCTTCCGGCCCTGCTTGGCGAATTGCGTCGCGGCCGCGGTATCGGGAGCGGAATCCGGCACCATCGACGGCGCGGAGGTCGCAGCGACCCCCGGATACGCGAAAGCCGTGGCTGGGAATACCCCCAGAGCCACGGCCGACACCAAGACGACGACACCGAGACGCGATCTCAGGCACGACGATCTCACGGCGAATCCCCCTCGTTCAGCGGGGATATGCCACCCGCACCCGGATGAACTCTGTCCTATTCGGACGGGCGGGGATAGCAGCCGAACAGCCTAATTCGATCACTCACGAAAAGCGCTGGCCAGACAGCTCAGATCTCGTAGCCGTCCATCACGGTCGGCGCGACCGGCGACAGGTGCTCGTCGCCGCGTTCGGTGACCAGGCCGCGGGCCATCCGGTACACCTTGAACTCGTTGTCGTGGTCGGGATCCTGGTCGTCCCAGACGTGCAGGAGACCGTAGGAGCCGGGCGCGAGGTCGCCGACGCGGGTGAACAGGTCCACCAGCTCGGGCGCGATCGCCGTGCCGTGTTTGTCCATGCCGCCCAGGTGCAGCACCGGCACCCCGGCGGCCCAGCGGAGGTCGAGCAGGTCGGCGTCGCCGAAGTCGCGGACGGCGCGATGCACCCGCTCGACGATGCGCTCGAGCAGCGCCGCGTCGTCGTCACCGGAAGGGCTCGCTTGGATGGTCACCCACCCGTGGTATTCGAACACCTGCCTGAGTTTAGGCAGGTCCGCCCGCCATCACGGCCGGCGCCCCGTCGCGCCGCAGCGCGTTCTTGAAAATCTGCCCGCCGTGCTTCTCGAAGGCGGGCACGAGCTTCTCGCCGTACACGCACAACGTCCGTTCCCACGGGTGCCCGAGCGTGCCGAAGCGGAAGTCGTTCGCCAGGAACATGTGGTAGTCCGTGCGCGGGAACACCGGGACCGGCCACGGGTCGAGCGCGGCGTGCCGATGCGGGTAGAAGCGGTACGACTGGTGTTGCCAGTGCAGCACCCAGACCCACTCGTCCTCGGCGACGCAGTCCTTCAGCGCCGCGAGCGCAACGCGGGCGACGTCGTTCTGCTCGACGGCGTACGGGCCGAGCCGGAATTCCGGTGACGAACGGTCGAGGCCGCCGGGGGCGAGATCCCAGGCGACGGACGGGGCGGGTTCACGGAAGCCGGGCCAGGCGTGCGCGTAGGTGCTCGGCCAGAACGCGAGCTTGTCGTAGACCCAGTACCAGGCGGGCTCATCTGCGACCCTGGAGATGGCTTCCCAAGCGTTGTTCACGAGCGACCCTCGGTGGTTCGGCCGGTTAAGACTGGGAAAGCTTCGTGTTCAGGGCCCAAGTTGTCCAGCTCGTGGGCACACTCCGCGAAACTGTCACCTGATCAGGTGTCTTGCGTCGCCGCCGGAACCGTGAGAATGACGGTGCGTGAACGGCGAGCCCACCGAACGCGGGCTCGCCGTCGTCCGATCACGCGGCCGCCTCCCAAAGACTCATGAAGGCCGAAGCCTCACTCCGCACCCATGGCCGCACCTTGTCGCGATCGCGCGGCGACAACGCGAACTCCTTCGAGCGCCGGACGTCGACCACCAGCGGCCGCCCGCCCGGCCGCAGCTCCTCCATCGTCTGTTCGAGCAGCCACAGCACCATTTGCGCGGCATCCCGGCTCAACGGCTCCTCCTTGAAGTAGAGCCAGGTGACGTACACGGGGCCGTCGCCCTTGCGCAGGCCGAGATGAGGATTGATGCCCACCTCGAGCGAGCCGAGCCGCCATCGCGACCGGCCGACCTCCGCCAGCCGCAGGTCACGCCTGCCGACGTAGCGCAGCCAGCCGTTGGCGATCTCGGTGTAGTGCGGTCGCGTGCGCTCGTCCGCGTTCTCGACCAGTGCCCGCAGCACCTCGCGATCCCGGCCGGAGATCCGCCCGGCACGGATCGCGTTCGCGGCGCGGAGGTAGAAGTTGAACCCGCCCCGGGCCGGGTCCTCGTACTGACGGCGCCAGCGCCGGACGAACGAGGAACGCGAAGGACCCGAGCTCGTGCTGTACCCCACGAACGTGGGCAGGGTGATGTAGGCCATCCGTGTCTGCCTTTCGCCGCTGTTCCTGCTGTACAACGACCATTTTAGAACACATGTACGACAGAAAACGGGGCTTTACGGGTGACGCGGCGAAGGAGGCCAGGGCCCTTCGAGCAGCTCGGCCGATTCCTCGAGGATCGGCACCTCGCAGACGTCCCTCGGGGTGAGGTCGGTCGGGATCCAGCCGTCGAGCATCGCCGACCACCGCGCGATCCCGCGCAACGACGGCGGCGACCCGAGCAACTCGCCCACCTCGCTGACCAGCGCGCCGCCTGCCGCGGGCGAAAGACGGCCTTCGACCATCGCGGTGAGCCAGCCGTGGATCAGCAGCCAGCGGGCGGCCGTCGGATCGGCGGGCAGTTCGAGCCCGAGTTCGTCGACGACCTGGCCGAACGCCTTGTCGACGGCGGCTTCGGCGGAGGATTCGAGCCCGGCGAGCAAGGCGAGGGACGGGGTGTCGAGTCCGGCGACGATCGCGTCCAGGCCCGCCTCCACCAGATGGGAGGTGCGGACGTCACGTCCGGCGAGCCTGCCGATGGCCAGCTCGCGCAGCGCGCCGCGACACGCGTCGATTTCCGTCACCCGGCACTTCCCACGTCCGCCACCGTACCGCTCCGGACAGTGCTGGACCTGCGCCGAAACGGACGCAAGAATGAGAAAGACCAATATCAACCACCCGTCCGGGTCATGCGACACTGGCTGCCCACACCCGGCGGCAGGGGGCTAAATGAGCTGGCAGGACGAGCTTCGGCAGCTGGATGTCGAGCTGGCCTCAGGCCGTATCGGGCACACCGAACACCGCAAGAGGCGCGACGAGCTCCTCGCGGAGGCGTCGGGTGGCGCGATGCCGTCACCGGTCGCCTCGCCGCTGCGTCATCCGGCCGGGCCGTGGCACAGCACCAACCCGGCCGCCAGACCGGCCGAGCTTCCCACCGTCACGCTCCCGCCGGTGCCGCCGCCCTCCACCGAGCCGCGCGAAGCTCCGACGAGCGAGCCCCCGAAGGGCAGACGCGCCCTGCCCAGCCTCCCCGACCACAAGACCACCGCGCCGTCGCCCGCCGACATCAACCCGACGGTGTACCTGCGCGCCGAGCCGCCCCAGCCCCGGCGCGATCCGGGCACCCGGCAGCTGCCCCGCAACCTGCCGTCGCTGGCCCCCGACGACGCCGTTCCGCAGCACCGCGCTCCGGCCCTGGAGGACTACGCCGTCGTCGGCAAGAAGAAACCGACCTGGCTGTTCATCGCCGCCGGCGTGCTGGTCGTGCTGGGGCTGATCATCGGCGGCACCGTGTGGCTCGGGGCGCCGAAGGGCGGCGATCAGCAGTCGCCACCCGCCATCGCGCAGGCACCGGACGCACTCGGCGGACCGGGGGCCGCCCAGCCGGAGCCCGCTCTCGAGGACCGCGTTCCGGCGTTGCCGGGCTCGCCGCTCCCCGAGAACTCCACGGTCTCGCTCGACAAAGGGGTCGAGCTGAAGCTCTTCCAGAAGGAGTCCGCGCAGATCTTCGCCCAGCACGGCGTCACCAGCGTCGTCTTCCGTGGATCCAGCGACGGCGACACCGGCTATCTCGCGTACGCCGTCCCCACGCGATCGGACGAAGACGCGAAGGCCGTCGTCGCCTACCTGATGCAGGCTTCCCAGGCGGGCGGATTCGCCCTGCGGCCGGGCGACCCCGAGGTCGTCACCGGGCGCGACGGGGCCCGCCGCCTGGACGGCACGTGGTACACCTCGGGCAAGGTCGCCGTCGGGCTGTGGGCGTCGCAGCCGTTCAACCTGGACAAGAACAAGCTGCGCACCAGCCTCGACAAGACACGCGCCACCTTCAAGGCGGCGCTGCCGCCGAGCTGATCAGGCCTGGCCACCCGGTTCGAGGACGCCGGCGAGGGTCCGCCGGGCCAGTTCCGCACCGAACCGGCTCTCCACCACGGTCTTGCCCTCCTCGGACAGGCGAGCCCACAGCTTGTCGTCCTCGAGCAGGGTGACGATCCGGTCGGCGAGTTCCGCGGCCGTCTCCCCGATCAGGACGTCCTGACCGTGTGTGAGGTGCATGCCCTCGGCAGCGAGTGAGGTCGCGACGACGGGCACGCCGTAACCGAGGCTCTCGCCGAGCTTCCCCTTCACCCCCGCCCCGAACCGCAGCGGCGCGACGACCACTCGCGCGGTCTGGTACACCTCGTCGAGGTCCGGCACCCAGCCCCGCACGACGACGCCGTCGCGTTCGAGTTCGAGCACCGCGGGCGGTGGGTTGCTGCCGACGATCCGCGCGACCGCGTCGGGCCTGCGCTCGCGCACGAGCGGCATGATCTCGGTGGCGAGCCAGTGTGCGGCGTCCTGATTCGGCGTGTGATCGAAGCCGCCGACGAAGACGATCCCGTCGCGACCGTCGGGAACCGACGCGGCGCCGTCGGCATAGTGCACGTTCGACAGCACCTCGACCCTGGCCGACGGGACGAGTTCCCGCAGGAGCTCACGTTCGACGTCGGACACGACGAAGGTGACGTCGGCGATCCGGGTCAGGCCCAGTTCCGACTCCCGCAGCACTTCCGCGCGCCGGCGCAAGGTCACCTCTTCGCTCGTGTCACCGAGTTGCGCGGCCAGATCGGCCTGCCGGGTGAGCCGGACGAAGTGCAGATCGACGGTGTCGTAGGCGATGGTGCAGTTCGGCGCGTGCTGCCGGACCTGCTCGATCAGCTGCCAGGCGACATGCGGCCGCGACAGCACGGCCAGCCGCAGGTCGGGGCCCGCGTCGCGCAGGAACCCCAGCTGCTCGTCCAGGCCGGTGATCACTGTGACGCCCATGCGGTACAGCTGGTTCGCGTACGGCTCCGGCAACGCGTTGTTGAACGGCATGAAGACGACGCGCTGCCCCAGCCCGGTGAGCAGCTCGAGGATCCTGGCCATCCGCACCGACCCGGAATCCTTGTCCGGTGTGGGGACCTGGTGGTCGACCACGAGCACGGTGCCACCGCGATGGCCGTCCTCGGTGCGCTGCCGTGCCGCCCAGACCGCGCGCGCACTGGCCGACGGGAGGTGGTCGCGCAGCTGGACGCTCCACTTGTCCACGAACACGCTGCGGTTCAGTTCCTGGTGCCGCTTGACCCCGGAGGCGAGGTCGGTTCCGTTCGAGATGCCCTCATGGTGGACGACCACGGACGCCGGCTGCACCATCGTCCGGAACCCGGCCGCCCGCACGGCGAACGCGAGGTCGGTGTCCTCGTAGTAGGCGGGCGAGAACCGCTCGTCGAACCCGCCGATCCGCTCGAACAGCTGACGGCGGACCAGTACGGCGGCCCCGGAGCAGTAGTCGACGTCACGCAGTGCCTGGAACCAGGGCAGGTCCGGGTTCTGCAGCCTGCCGTAGTTCCAGCCGGAGCCGTCGGCCCAGATGATCCCGCCGCATTCCTGCAGCCTGCCGTCCGGGTAGACCAGCTTCGAGCCGACGAGCCCGACGTCCGGCCGGGTTTCGACGACGTCGACCAGTTCGTCCAGCCAGCCGGGCCGGACCTCGGTGTCGTTGTTGAGGAACATGACGAAGTCGCCGCGCGCGTGTTCGGCGCCGAGATTGCACGCGCCGACGAAGCCGAGGTTCCGCGGCGCCCGCACCAGCCGGATCCCGGCGCACCCGGCGACCCGGTCGGCGGAGTCGTCGCGCGACGCGTCGTCGACCACGATGACCTCGAACGGGGTGGCGGGCAGGTGACGCTGGATCGAGTCGAGGCAGGCACGCGTGTAGGACCAGTTGCCGTAGACCGGGATGACGACGCTGACGATCGGCTCGTCGCTGGTGGTGACCGCCACCGGGCCGGGTACGGCCGCCGCGATCGGGTCCGCTCCCGTGGGACGGCCGAGCGCCGTCTCGTAGAAGTCACGCAGGCGGGTGCCCCGGGGAGCGAACTTCTCGACCGCGCCGCGGTACGTGCCGAGCACACGCTGGACGAGCGCGGACTGCTCGGCCCGCAGCCGGGAGTTCTCCGCGGCCAGGCGACCGACCGTCTCGCTGAGCTGGACGTTGTTCCGGCCGAGCCACCGCAGCCGGTCTCGATCGTTGGCCGCCTTCCGCTGCAGCAGGCCGAGTTCGTTCGCGGCCCGGCGGTGTTCGGCGCGGGCGCTCTCGGCACGGGCGGTCGCCTCGTCGCGTTCCTCCACCGCACGCCGTTCGGCGGCCGTGATCTCCGCGATTTCGCCCGCCTGCCGGGCGGCCTGTTCGCCTGCCCGGCGCAGCCCGTCCTCGGCACGGCCCAGCGCGACACGTGCCCGCTCCGCCTCGGCCGCGTGCGCCTCCGCGGCGGCGTTGGCCTTGGCGACCAGCGTCAGATGCGGGTCCACCAGCATGGAAGCGTTCGGCAGGGTGATCGGCGCCGAGGACGCGACCGCGACGAAGTACGTGTGCGGCACACCGTCGGCGACGTGCCACTCGTCACCGTCGCCCGGCTCGAGCCGGAACAGCTCGGCCGCCGAGGTTCCGCCGTCGTGGATCAGCGAGCCGACCGCGACGTTCTGCCGCAACAGGGTGACGTGCTCGAAGCTCTTCCCCAGCAGCGTCCGGAAGGCCGACTCGGTCAGCTCGTGGACGTGGAACGGGTTCTGGTTGCCGTGGTCGTGGGTGTACACGGCGAGATCCGGGGTGCTGCACAGGAAGATCCCGCCCGGCGCGAGCCGCGCACGGACGAGGGCCATCATCTCTTCCTGCGCCTCGACGTGCTCGATCGCTTCGAAACAGGTGATCAGCTCGAACGGCTCCGTGCCCGCGAGCGCCTCCGGGTCGGTGATCGAACCGACCTCGAAGGTGACCTCCGGATAGCGGGCGCGAGCATGGTCCACGGTGGCCGGATCGATCTCCAGCCCGACCACCTCGGCCGCGGACCCGGCGAGCAGAGCGCTGCCGTAGCCCTCGCCGCTGGCGAGGTCGAGCACCCGTTTCCCGGCGGCGAACCGGGTGGCGAAGGCGTAGCGGTGATAGTGCTCGTAGATCACCTGGATGTCGTCGACCCACGGCACGCACCGCTCGCCGGTCCACTCGATCAACCGCTCACCAGGAGTCCCCTTGCCCATGACGAGGAGACTATCCGCCGGGGAAACCGGTCTTCACATTCGCCTCCGGCGGCGAGCACGCCCCAGCTACGATCGCGGGTGTGTTCGTCAATCCCCCACCGACTTCGTCCGGGCAGGCAGAGCTGCTCCAGACCCCGGAGTCGTGGTTGCCGAACGAGCACAGCCTTTACCGGCCACGGCACAGCAGGCGGCAGCGGACGGCGCTGACCTGCGGGCTCGTCTTCTTCTTCGTCCCCGTGCTCCTGCTGGTCGTCGGTGTCCGGACCGAGCCGTTCGAAAACCGCCCGCTACGCGAATTCCCCGGTTTCGGCGACGGCTGGAGCTTCTTCACCGGGCTGTCCGGCTGGGCGACCGACCACCTCCCGTTGCGCAAAGCCGCGGTGAACGCGGCCGACGACATCAGTACCGGTGTCTTCGGCGACCCGCCCGGCGCCGCGGCCGGTGCGCAGGACAGCTCGGCGGGGATCCCGAGCAAGGGACGAGTGCCGAAGGGGCCGCAGGCCTACCCGCAGGTGATCGCCGGCAAGGACGGCTGGTTGTACCTCGGGGAGGACATGCACACCCGGTGCGAGCCGGTGCTGGATCTCGACCGGGTGATCTCGGCGTTGAACCGGTTACGTCAGGCGGTCGAGGCGTCGGGACGCCGGTTCGAGCTCGTCTTCGCGCCCGACAAGTCCAGCATGAAGCCGGCGCACCTGCCGGACCACTACGCCGGTCACGACTGCGCGCCACCGCGGACGGCCGAGTTCTGGGGCAAGGTGCCCGCCGCGACCAGGGCGATCGATCTGCGTAACCCGCTCGCCGATGCCGAGCGGCGCCTCGGCCGGTCGGTGTACGACCCGCACGACACCCACTGGACGTTCGAAGCCGGGCTCACCATGACCTACGCGCTCGCGCAGGCGATCACGCCCGGGGTCACCGCGACCTGGCAGGCGAAGGAGAGCGGCTTCCGGTCATGGCCCGCCGACCTCGAACGGCTGCTGGGGCGGTCGGTGGACCGCAACCTGCGGGCCTACGCGCTGGCACCGGACGGCGGTGCCGATCGGACGCGGTACCTCGCCAGCGACTTCAAGACCCCGCTGCGGCTGACCCAGGCCGACACCACCCGCGGCACCGTCAAGCCCAATACGGCGGTGGTCGCCGATTCGTTCAGCCAGTTCGCCAGCCCGTTCCTGGCCGCCACCTGCAAGGATCTGACGATCGTCCACAGCGACACGGTGGCCGGGGGTGACGCCGGTACGCTGAAGGATCTGTTCGAAGACCGCGACGTCGTCGTGTTCGAATTCGTGGAGCGCAACGTCATCGGCGGGTCGTCGGCGCTCCTGCGCGATCAGACCATCGACCAGCTCGCCAAGGTCCTCGCGCAAACACCGAGGTGAGCCGGGCGGCGGGCGGGATCGGGCGTCCGAATATTACGACTCGGTGGTGGGCCGCGACGCCCCGACGACCCCCGTGCACAATGTGCCCGGTGCGGTCATGTAGACCGCGACGACAAAGATCCTTCGTCGCTCGGGGACGACTGATCCAAAAGGGGGTAACGGGGTGACCTGGCAGGAAGAGCTCCGCAGGCTCGACGAGGAACTCGCGGCCGGCAGGCTCACGGCCGACGATTACCGCACTCGGCGTGACCAGGTGCTCTCACAGGCCGTGTCCTTGGAGCACCCGCAACCGCAGGTGCCGGGAGCGAACCCCGCCGAGACGCAGATCATCCAGCCGGTCGCGCCGCCGGGAGAGCCCCCGCGGCCCTCCGCCGACGCGACCCAGATCGTGTCGCCGTCCGACACCGGCGGAGCCGAACGCACCCAGGTCGTCCAGCCATGGCAGCCCCAGCAACAGCCGCCGCAGCAGCACCCCGGTTCGCCCGCGGGCGGGTTCCAGCAGCCGTACGCGCAGCGCCCCGGTGAGCACTCGCCGAGTGGCGGGTTCGCCCAGCCCCCGCAGCCGCAGCAGGGCTGGAACACGCCGCAGGACCAGAGCCCGCCGTGGGGCGGTTCGGAGTTCCCGCCGCTGGCGCCGTCCGGCAACGACACGAACTGGGTCAGCCAGGGGCCGGAGTCGTTCCAGATCAAGTCCTCGTCCGGCGCCAAGCGCAAGGTCATCATCGCCGCGATCGCCGTCGTGGTGCTGGCCGGTGTCGGCGTCGGCGCGTGGGCGCTGTTCTCGAACACCATCGAGGACAACCCCACCGCCCAGCCGACCTCGGGCCAGCAGCAGCCGCCGCCCGCGCCGACCACGACGCCGCTCCCCGAACCCCCGGCGGCCAAGCCCGAGCCGTCGGCCAACGCCGCGGCGCTGACCGACCTCGCCGGCACGCCTCGCGCCGGTGGCGGCACGTTCGACATCGCGAAGCTGAAGTCGGCCAAGTTCCTGCCGGATTCGGTGATCGCGCAGATCGAGCGCAGCGGGATGACCGAAGGCCTGCTCAAGACCAACACCAGTGGTGAGGTCACGCTCGGCCTGATCGCCCTCGACTTCCCGGACGCGCAGGGCACCTCGAAGGTCGCCCAGGAGTACGGGAACGCGCAGTTGGAGGGCGGTCTCACCGCCGAGCGAGCCCTCGCGATGCGCGGGGTGCCGGTCTTCGTCACGAAGTCACCCGACTCGACCGTCTATCGCGCCGTGTACATCCTTTACAGCCGAGTGATCGTCGTCGAGGCCTACGGACCCGAGGCGCAGGCCGAGCAGGCGTTCCGGTCGCTGCTCAACGCGCAAATCCAGAAGGCTCCGCCGACCGAACGCAACAACTGATGAGACGTCCGATCAAGAACCCGTTGCGCGCCTTCGTCAAGCGCTGGGCGGTCGCACGGAAGTCGTATGACGACATGATCATCCGGGCGGGTCGATACGCCGAGCTGTACGAAGAGCTCGGCGTGCGCTACGACCAGCTGACGGCACGCTACGAGGCGGTGACCGACCGGTACTCGGAGCTCGCCGAAAGCCGCCGTCAACTGGAGGTGGCGAACAGGGACCTCCGCTCGTGGCTCGAAGACGTCCTGCGGGCGAAGCAGTCCTTCGAGGACGAGTACCGCACGTGGGTCCCACCCGGCCACTTCTACTCGCCCTTCGCCTCGCAGGAGGAGATCGGCACCCGTGCCGCCACGATCTTCGACTCCTGGCCCGAGGCCGTCGACCTGCGGGAAAACGACCAGCTGGAGCTGTTCGGCACGCTCGCCGAACTGGCCGCGGACCTTCCGTTCACCGCGCGGAAGAACGATCGGCACCGCTACTTCTTCGAGAACTCCGCGTTTTCGTGGTCCGACGCGATCGTGCTGCACACGATGCTGCGCCATCTGCGGCCACGCCGGATGATCGAGGTCGGCTCTGGCTATTCGACCGCGATGACCTTGGACACCATGGACGGCTGGCTGGGCGGCGAGACCGAGCTGACCTGCATCGAGCCATACCCGCAGCTAATGGAAAGCCTCTTCCGGCCCGGCGACGCGGAGCGGGTGCGGGTAATCGGCAAGGCCGTCCAGGACGTCCCGATCGAGACGTTCCAGGAGCTCGAGGCCGGCGACCTGCTCTTCATCGACTCCACGCACGTCGTCAAGGCGGGTTCGGACGTCAACTACCTGTTCTTCGAGGTCCTTCCCCGCCTGCGGGACGGCGTATGGGTCCACGTCCACGACGTGTTCTTCCCCTTCGAGTACCCGATGAGCTGGCTGCGTGAGGGGCGAGCCTGGCAGGAGGACTACCTGCTCCGGGCCTTCCTCATGTACAACGACCGGTTCGAGGTCCGCTGGTTCCAGCACTTCATGTGGACACAGCACCGGGACCTGCTGGAGTCGAAGATCCCGGCGATGGCGCATGACTCCGGCGGCAACATCTGGCTGCAGAAGGTCTCGGGCGGCTAATCCATCCGAGTGAGTTAGGCCGTGTCGGTGAACGCCCTCCCCCGGTGATGCGCCTTATGGGCAGAGCATCGGAACGTTCGGATGCCGGACGAGGAGGAGCCTCATGGCCTGGGAAGTAGCCCTGGTCGCCGTGTTGGCCGTCGTGTTCGCCGTACGGCTGGCGCTTCAACTGAAGCGCGGCTGACCCGATTTTGCGCACCCCGCGGCGCATGCAGGAGATGAACGGGGCCTTCCCATGAAGAAGGCCCCGTTCATCCCATCGCGATCCGCGGTATCCGCAGCTGCGGAATCCGCCGCCGCGCGGACGGGACCGGCGTGAGCGGCGGGCCGTCCTCACGCAACGGCTTCTTCACGTGGATCGTCTTGTAGCCGGTGCTCAGATATCCGTCGTTCTTCAGTTTCGCCATCTCGGCGTTGACCGACGCGGGCGAAGCGCCGATCGCGGAGGCGATGTCCGTGTGGTTCAGTCCCACGTCGATCACGACGCCGCCCTCACCGGGAACCCCGTAGAGCGCCTGCAATCTGGTCAGGAACGCGGTCAACCGGCTCCGCACCTTGGCCGTCGCGAAACCCAGGGCGACGTTCCGCTGCCGCAGCCGGGAGGCCAGTGCCACCGCGATCAGGGCCATCGCCTGGTCGTCATCGTCGAGAAAGCCGCGAAAGGCGTGCTGCGGAACCTCCAGCACCCGAGCCGGCTTCGTGGCGATGTACGAGAGTCTGCTCGGCCGTCCGGCCAGGCAGTCCTCGACGCCGAGCACGTCACCGGCGCCGAGCAGGTCCACGATCATCGGCGTCGTGTCGCCCTGGGCGGCGCGCAACGCCTTCACGAAACCGGACCGCGGGATCAGCACCGGCGGAGCCGGGTCGCCCTGGCGGAGCAGCGTTGTACCCACCGCGTGATCCACGTGCCTGCCGAGGACGAGCAGCCGATGCCACTGCCGTTCGGTGAACTCCACGTCCATCAGCCCACCACCGCCGCGAACGCGTAGAGGATCGCCGGGAGCCCGGCCACGAGCGCCGCGACCGACCCGATGACCTTCGCGGGCTGGGCGACCCTTCCGGCGAGGAGAAGCCGGATGAGGATCGCGGCGAAAACGATGTAGGCCAGGACGACGACGCCCGCGGTGATCACCAGAAGCGGATCAGATGTCTGTGTCGTCAATGGTGACTCCCAGTGAGAGAAGAAAGGTGAATCCAGTTTCTGCCCGGCCGGGTGAGAATCACGTCGGGTAGGTGACATCCCCCTTGCCGTTGAGCCGAAGACTAATGCTCAGCGCGCTTGCGAGAAAGGAACTCAAGTGCGCGGGAACCCGTCCAGGGAGCGGTTTCGCGACGGAAAATGATCGTCGTTCCGTCCGCTGACCGAACAAAAAATCACGCCCCGTATCCGGCGAAGAGAGAACTTCTCGCGCTTTACTTCTGCGTTCGCCCGGAAATCAGCATTAGCCGTACATTCGTCTTGTTTTCGGACCGTCCACCGGAATCGTCCCTCCGGATCGCCGGAGCCCTGGTGGAGACGGAAATAAGGCCTCGCCAATCGAAGTGCACGTGCAGATGCACGTCCTGTATCAGTCCTGCCGACATGTCGATCCGGCGGTCGATTAACGGAACGTCAGCGTGGGGGCCACCTTGGCGACCCACGGTGATCGGCTGAGTTTTTTCGGCAATCTCAGCTTTTTGGGGGAACCTCAACCCCGGCGAGGGCTGACCAGACCCGATTCGTAGGCGAGCACCACCAGCTGCGCCCGGTCGCGCGCCCCGATCTTGGTCATGATGCGGCTGACGTGCGTGCGCGCGGTGGCCGTCGAGATCACGAGATGCGCGGCGATCTCGTCGTTCGACATCCCGCCCGCGACCAGGCCGAGGACCTCGCGTTCGCGGTCGGTGATCTCGCGGACGGCGCTCACGTCGATGCGGCGGTTCTCCGGCCGGTCGACGAACTCGGCGATCAGCCGCCGGGTCACGGTCGGCGCCAGCAGGGCCTCGCCCGCGGCGACCACCTTCAGCGCCCGCAGCAGTTCCACCGGATCGGTGTCCTTCAGCAGGAATCCGCTCGCTCCGGCGCGCAGCGCCTCGTAGACGTACTCGTCGACGTCGAAAGTGGTCAGGACCAGGACCTTCACCCCGGCCAGCTCGGGATTCGCGGTGATCCGCCGCGTCGCTTCGAGCCCGTCGACGCCGGGCATGCGGACGTCCATCACGACGATGTCCGGCCGATGTTCGACGGCGGCCGCGACGGCCTGCTCGCCGTCACCCGCCTCGGCGCAGACCTCGAACCCGTCCTCGGTCTCCAGCAATACCCGGAAACCGGCGCGGACCAGCACCTGGTCGTCGGCGAGAACCACCCGGATCGTCATTCTTCCCCCTTGATGGGCAGGTCCGCGCGGACTTGGAAGCCGCCGTTCACCACGGACGTCGTGAGCGCGCCGCCCAGCGCGGCCGCCCGTTCGGACATCCCGCGCAGGCCGTGACCGGGCGCGGGATCGACGGCGCCACGGCCATCGTCGCGGACGAGCAGCGTCAGCGCACCGGTTTTCCGCTCGAACCTGACGTCGACACCGCGCGCCTGATCCGCGTGGCGGACCACGTTCGTCAGCGATTCCTGCAGGATCCGGTACGCGGCGCCGTCGACGGGCGCGGGCAGCTCCCCCGGTTCGCCGTCGACACGAACCTCCAGCCCGGCGGCGCGGGCGTGTTCGAACAGCTCGTCGACCTGGGCGAGGCTCGGTGCGGGCGCCTTGTCCTCCCCAGAGCGCAGCACGGCCAACGTCGCGCGAAGGTCCTTCAGCGCCGAAGCGCTCGCCTCCTTGATGTTCAGCAGCGCCTCTTTCGCCTGCTCAGGACGCCGGTCGGCGACGTGCGCGGCGACCCCGGCCTGGACGTTGATCATCGCGAGGCTGTGCGCGACGACGTCGTGCACCTCGCGGGCGATGGTGAGCCGCTCCTGCTCGGCCATCCGGTGCCGGTGCTCGTCGGCCTGCTCGCGGCGGGCCCGCGCGGCCGCCATCCCGTTGCGCACCGCCGTCCCGATCCCGACGACCGCGATCACCCAGACCAGCCCCAGCCCGGCCCGCAGGTCGAAGCCGGCCAGCCCGTGCCGGGCGAACAACGCGATCCCCGACGCCACCAGGAGCGCTCCACCGGCACCGCCGGCGACGATCGGCCCGCGGATCTTGGTGAGCAGGAACAGCGCGATGGTCGGCAGCACGATCGCCGGCCCGCCCGGGTTGCCGGACGTGTAGTAGCCGAGCGTCAGCGCGGAGGTGAGCAGGAAGATCGTCATCGGGAAGCGGTGGACGATCAGCAGCGGCACCGCGATGGCGACCAGCCACAGCACTGCGGACGTGGTCAGCGGCGGCGCGTCCGGCTGCCAGCGTGAGGCGCCGCTCGTGGCACCGAGGACGAACCCCAGCGGCAGCACCACGCGCAGCACGCGGCCCACCCATGGGCTCCACGGAAACCGTTCTTTCAGCAGCACGGTCCGAAAACTACCCGTGGCGGGGGTGGATCGCGTCCGTTGAAAAGCGACTTCCCGGCTACGCCGCGTGCGGTAGCCGCCGCAGGACCGAGATCATCATCAGCACCCCACCGGCCACCTGAACCGCCAGCACCGCCGCGTGGTCGGTGGATCCCATGGTGAGCGCGCTGAACAGGCCCCACATCCCCGTGCCCGCCATCGCCCCGGCGCCGGTCCACACCAGCACCAGCCGCGGCCAGAACCGCCCTCGCGACACGTTCGCCAGCGCGAGAGCGGCGAGGACGGCGAGCGCCGCGATCACGACGTCCTGGCCGCGGGCGGCGATACCGCCGGTGCCGAACGCCCAGATCGAGTGGCCGATCGCCGTCACGAGCGCGGCGACGATGCCGAGCATGCCTGCCGCACCGATCGTGCCGGGTTTCACGGTGCCGGTGACGACGAACCACCAGCGGTCGCGGGCGTAGAGCACGAACGCGGTCAACAGCAGAATGCCCTGCCAGGCGAATCCGCCGTAGACGACGGCCCAGACCCAGTTCTCCAGCGGCATTTCGGTCAGTTGCGTGGTGGACAGATCGGCGACGATCACCGGGAGGTTCAGCACGATCGGGGCGAGCAGCCCGGTGCCGATCCAGATCGGGAACAGGACCAGCGGCGCGGGGATGCGGCGGCCCCAGGAGTAGGTGAACGCCAGGGCGAGGATCACCGCGACGACGTCCATCCCGCCGGTGACCAGATTCGCGAACATCATCAGGTCGGAGTCCACAAAGGACGGATCACGCAGGCCGAGGCTGCCGCCCGTGACCCAGGACGCCTTGAGGGTCAGGTACGGGAGCGTGCCGAGGATCGCCGCGTAGCAGACGATCAGGCGGACGCTGGAGATCTTGGGTGGAGCCATCGCTACGGTCATGCATCCCAGCGTCGGCGTTCGCGCCGCGGAACGGCTCCCTCGCGAGCCTGGTCCGCCTCCCCCTTCAGAAGGAGCTGGGCAGCTTGGCCGCGGTTTCCTCGTCCGCCGGGGTCAGCGTCGCCAGCGAGATCTCGGAACGCCGCCCGAGGTACAGGTACGAGAATTCGAACCGCAGCAGGCCGACGTCCGGGTGCAGGTACCGCTTGAGCACGATCCGCTCGCTGGAGACGTCGTGCTCCTTCCACATCCGCTCGAAGAGCTCGGACTCCTGCCGCAACCGTTTGACCAGGTTCTTCCACGCCGGTTCGGCGATGTGCTCGGCCATCGCCGCGCGGAATCCGGCGACCACGCGGGGCAGGTTGACCTCCCAGTCCGGGAGCCTGCGGCGCCATTCGGGATTGGTCAGGCACTGGATCATCGTGTTGCGCTCCTCGAACGGGATGTCGTCGAGGCCGCCCATCAGCCAGTCGTAGGCCCGGTTGTAGGCGAGGATGTCGCACCGCGCGTTGCGCACGCAGACCGGGAACGGCTCCAGTTTGTCCATCATCCGGTAGACGTTCCGGCTGAGGAGTTTGCAGTCCTTCTCCAGCGGCGGCTCCGGCGCCCCGGCGAGGGTGAACAGGTGCGTGTGCTCGTGCGGGTCGAGCCGCAGGGTGCGGGAGATCGCCTCCAGCACCTGCTCGGACGCGTTGATGTCGCGCCCTTGTTCGAGCCACGTGTACCAGGTGACCCCGACCCCGGCCAGCTGCGCGACCTCCTCGCGGCGCAGCCCCGGCGTGCGGCGCCTGCCGCCGATCGGCAGGCCGACCTGGTCCGGGGTGATGCGCTCGCGGCGACTGCGCAGGAAGGCGGCCAGTTCGTGCCGCCGCACCTCGGCCACTCGCGAATCGACGGTCATGGTCACCTCATCAGGTTCGCAAAGCTCGAAGCCGGTTACCAGGTAGTGGCGGTACCAGGATAAACACACTCCTGGTACCAGGGTCGGAATCGGCTGATCGTGGTACTCATGACTTCCACGCAAGTTCCGGTGACGCCTGCCCGCGTCGCCGCCGTCCCGGCCCTGACCTCGGCGGGCCTGGTCACCGTGCTGCTGGGGGCGGCACTTCCGCTCGTCGATTTCTTCATCGTCAACATCGCCCTGCCCGCGATCGGGTCGGATCTCCGCACCTCGTCCGCCACCTTGGAACTGGTGGTCGCGGCCTACGGGATCGCGTACGCCGTCCTGCTCGTCGTCGGCGGAAGGCTCGGCGACGCCTTCGGCCGCCGCAAACTGTTCCTGATCGGGCTGGCCTCGTTCACCTTCACCTCCCTCCTCTGCGGGATCGCGCCGACGGCGTTGACCCTGGTGCTGGCGCGGGCCGCGCAGGGGGCGGCCGCCGCGCTGATGCTGCCGCAGGTGCTGTCGATCATCCAGGCGACCACGACCGGCGAGCGCCGGTCCAAGGCGCTCGGTCTCTACGGCGCGACGGCGGGGCTTTCTATGGTGCTCGGCCAGTTCCTCGGCGGGGCACTGGTGGCCGCGGATCTCTGGGGCACCGGCTGGCGGCCGATCTTCCTGGTCAACGTGCCCGTCGGGGTCGCCGGTCTGCTGGTCGCGCGGCGGCTGATCCCGGAGAGCCGCTCGCGGAACCCACTCGGTGTCGACCGTCCCGGCACGGTCCTCCTGGCGATCGCGTTGGTGTCGCTGTTGCTCCCGCTGGCGGAAGGGCCGGTGCTCGGCTGGCCACTGTGGACGATCGCGCTGCTCGTCGTCTTCCCGTTCGCCGCGGCGGGATTCGTCCACGTCGAACGCCGGATGGAACGCCGTGGCGGGGTTCCGCTGCTGCCGCCTTCGGTGTTGCGGATGCCGAGTGTGCGGCAAGGACTGCTGGTCGGGGTGCCGTTCTTCATCGGGTTCAGCGCGTTCATGTTCGTGTTCGCCGTGACCCTGCAGGACGGCCTCCACCTCGGCCCGCTGGGATCCGGTCTGGTGACGGCGCCGCTTTCGCTCGCGTTCTTCGCGATGTGCCTGGTCAGCAGCCGCCTGGTGACCCGGTTCGGGCAGCGGGTGGTGGCCGCCGGTCTCTCGGTGCAGCTGCTCGGGCTGCCGACGCTGATCGGCACCGTGCTGCTGGAGTGGCCGGATCTCGGCGTGCTCGATTTCGTGCCGGGGATGCTGCTGTGCGGTCTCGGCCAGGGGCTGGCGATGACGACGGTGTTCCGGATCGTGCTGTCGAAGGTTCCGCCGGAGATCGCCGGGGTCGGCAGCGGGATGCTGACGACGTCGCAGCAGGCCGCGATGGCGCTGGGCGTGGCGACCCTTGGCACGTTGTTCGCCTCGGCCGCCGCCGGACCGCTCGGGATGAAGGGCGCGTTCGTGCTGGTCATCGGCATTCAGGCGGTGCTGACGGTCGGGGTGATCACGGTGGCCCGGCGGCTGCCGGATCCGCGAACCTGAGAAAGTTCGGTTTCACCCGTCGGAGTTCAGGCTCCCCGAGCGACGATGGGGATGTGACGGAACCGCGGGTGCATCGGGACCCGGCCTTCGCGCTGCTTTCGCTCTACGAGACGGCGTTGCCGGAGGTCTACGGGTACCTGCTGTCCCGGTGCGGTGATCGCACCCTCGCCGAGGAGCTGACGTCCGAGACGTTCCTCGGCGCGGTGCGGGCCTGTCGCAAGGAGTTCGCACCTCCAGTGAGCACCGGGTGGCTGATCGGCGTCGCCCGGCACAAGCTCGCCGATCACTGGCGGCGCAAAGCACGTGAGGAACGCGGGCTACGGCTCGTCCACGAGGAGGAATACACCGATCCGTGGGACGAACGGCTGGACGCGCTTCTGGCACGCGAGGTGCTCGCGTCGCTCGGGGCGCATCACCAGGCCGCGTTGACGCTTCGCTACGTCGACGGCCTCCCGGTACCGGAGGTCGCCGGCCATCTCGAGCGCACGGTGCACGCCACGGAGGCGTTGCTCGTGCGGGCCCGTGCCGCGTTCCGGCGTGCTTACCAGGAGAAGGAGGGTCGCGATGCCTGATCCGTTCGACGCGCTTCGCGCGCCCTCGCAGCCTGTCGAGCCTGACCCGCTCTTCGCCGCCGAACTGCGCGACAACCTTCGTCGCGCCGTCCTGAACGGAGCCGATATGACGGAAACACTCACTACCGAAGCGGAAGTACGTTCCCTGACGCCCTATCTCGTGGTCACCGACGCGCGCGCCGCACTCGACTTCTATGTCGAGGTGTTCGGGGCGCGGCGTCGGTCCGATCCGATCGTCATGGAGGACGGCCGGGTCGGGCACGCGGAACTGGCCATCGGGGACAGCGTGCTGATGTTCGCGGAGGAATTCCCCGAACTGGGCATCGTCGTGGCGCCCGCCGGTGGCCCGCTGATCCGGGTCGAAGTCGCGGACGTGCACGCGTCGGCCGCGCGGGCCGTGGAGCTGGGCGGGGAGCTGCGGCGTCCCGTCGCGGACGAAGGCCACGGGCTGAGCGGAGAGATCAAGGACCCGTACGGCCAGCGGTGGCTTCTCGCGCAGGCGGCGCTTCGGCCCGCTTCGGCCGCTACGCCGATCCGGCACGGCGAAGCCGGCTACTTCACCTTCCAGGTGCCCGACGATGAACGCGCGAAGGCGTTCTACGGCGCGGTTCTGGGCTGGCAATTCTCGCCCGGGCGCGTCGAAGGCGGCTGGGGCGTCGAAGGTTCCGGACTGCAGGGCGGGCTCTGGGGCGGACCGGGACGGCAGGTGGGCTGGAAGCTCATGTACGCCGTCGACGATCTCGCCGCCGCCCTCGACCGTGTCCGCGCCCAAGGCGGCCAGGTCGGCGAAACCGAACAGCAGCCCTACGGCCTGAGCGCCGACTGCGTGGACAACCAGGGCATCGAATTCTGGCTCTGGGAACAGCCGCGCTCTTGAGTCACCACCCAAACCCCCGCCCATCCCAGGGGGGCGACCCCGAAGCCAGTCTATCGCCGATGGGGGCGGGGAGGCGGGCGTGAGCCGAGTTGTCCACAGGTAGGAGGCATTGTGGACAACGTCGATGTACTGAGGCTGGAGAGCGTCAGCGGCCGACGGCGTAGCCCTGCATTCCGCGCGCGTTCGCGGCGGCGCGCAGGACACCGCCGGACCGCGACACGGCCGAAAGTCGCCCGAGCGCCCAGGGTCCGGCGTCGACGACGGCGTGCCCGCGCGCGGCGAGAGCGTCCATTGTGGACTGACCGAGCCGCGATTCGACCACCAGCTCCCGCGGCGTCCACGAACGCGGATAGAACGAACTCGGGAACGCGGTCGTATGCCACGCGGGCGAGTCGATCGACTCCTGCAGGTTCAGCCCGCCGAGCGTGTGCGCCAGCCAGAAACACAGCTGCCACTGGTCCTGCTGGTCGCCGCCGGGCGTCCCGAACGCGAGCACGGGCTCGCCGTCACGCAGGCCCATCGACGGCGAAAGCGTGATCCGCGGCCGCTTCCGAGGCGCCAGCGAGTTCGGCAAACCCTGTTCCAGCCAGAACATCTGCCCACGCGAGTCGAGACAGAAACCGAGCTCCGGGATCGTCGGGCTCGATTGCAGCCAGCCGCCCGACGGCGTCACCGAGATCATGTTCCCAGCCGCGTCGACGACGTCGATGTGCACGGTGTCGCCCCGAGTTTCGCCCAGCGGCCCGACCGTCGGCTCCCCCGTCGCACCGGAACCGGATTCCAGCCCGCGCAGCTTTTCGAGAATCGCGGGCAGGCGCGGTGAGGGGCCTCCTGGCCGGAGTTCGGCGGACGCTTCGTCGGTGATCAACGCGCGGCGGGCGTCCGCGTACTCTCGGGAGATCAGCAACTCGATCGGCACGTCGGGCGAATCCCCGAACCAAGCCTCACGATCCGCGAACGCCAGCTTCGCCGCCTCGACGGCCAAGTGCACCGTGCGCTCCGTCGGGATTCCGTCCACATAGGACAGTTCGTCCCGCAGGCCGTCCAGCAACCGCGCCTGCTGCAGCAACGCCGGGCCTTGCGTCCAGGCGCCCATCTTCACCAGGCCCCACTCGCCGAAGTCGACCTGCAGCGCGTCCTCGTACGTCGCTTCCCAGCCCGCGATGTCCTCGCCGGTGAGCAGACCGGCGTGATCGCGCCCGGAATCGTCACGGAAGGCCTTGCGGCTGAACGCTTCGATCGCCTCGGCGACGAAACCCTGCGACCACGCGCGGCGTCCGGCGTCGATCTGTGCCTCTCGGCCGGTGGCCGACTCGGCCTCGGCGAGCAGCCGCTCCCAGGTGTCCGCGAGGGCCGGGTTGCGGTGCAGCCCTTCGGCGGGCTTGCCGTCGGGCAACCATAGCGCCGCGGACGTCGGCCAATGCTCGGTGAAGAGCTCCTGCACCGCGCGGATGGTGTCACCGACCCGGCTGACCAGCGGAATCCCGTTGCGGGCGTATGAGATGGCGTAACCGAGCACGTCGCGCAACGACTTCGTACCGTGATCCCGCAGGAGCAGCAGCCAGCCGTCCCAGGCCCCCGGGACGGTCGCGGGGAGCAGACCGCTGCCGGGGATCAGGTCGAGCCCGAGGTCCGCGAAGTACTCCGGCGTCGCGGCCGCGGGCGAGACCCCCTGACCGGCGAGAACTCGCGGAGTCCGGTCGGCGGCGGTGACGAAGATGCCGGGGACCTGCCCCGCCGGACCGCACAAATGCGGCTCGGCGACCTGCAGGACGAACCCGGCCGCCACCGCCGCGTCGAAGGCGTTGCCGCCGTTTTCGAGCACCGCCATACCGGTGGCCGAAGCCAGCCAGTGCGTCGATGCCACCATGCCGTGGGTGCCGGCCAGTTCCGGCCTGGTCGTGAACACGGAGCCGATACTACGCTTTGCTAACTACTTTTTCAGTCCCAGTAGTTGAAGAGGGCTTCGCCGAGGTTGTCGGGCCGCCAGTACCTGACGTCGTCTTCATCGACCCAGGGCCACGCGGCCTGGTCAAGCGGCCCCTCGAGCTCGGCGCGGGTGAAGATCCGGCAGACGGGGAGCAGCTCTTTCAGGACGGCCAGCAACCCCGGCTCGTCGATGAAGGTGAGCGAACCGAATTCCACCGGCGTCGCGGCGATGCCGAGCCCGTGCCAGGTCGCGTTCCTGCCCCAGTCCCGCGTCCACAGCACGGCGACGGTGCGGTGCGGATAAATGATGTGACACTGGTCGAAGTTGGGCGCGTAGCAGGAGTACCGGAACTCCTTCACCTCACCGGCCGTCCGCCGGGCAGCCTCGTAGCAGCCGCGGCGAAAGCCCTTCTTGTCCATCACCCACCGAAACTATCCCCGCGCGGCCACCGGCGCGTCATAGTTTTCCAGCGTCGCCGCGTTCGCCGCCCGCGACGTGATCCACGTGAACACCTTCGTCATCGGCCGCGAGCCCAGCACCCGGTAGAGGAAGTTCCGGTAGCCGACCATGAACCGGGTCTTCGGTGCGAGGAACGTGCCGATCCCGGCCGCCTGCTTCTGCGAAATCTTCACCGGACCGCGCAGCTTCTCTTCGTAACGCGCGAAAGCGACTTCGTGGTCACCCTGCGCGGTGGCGAGTTCGCCCGCCAGGACGTACGCGCCCATCATCGCGAGCCCGGTGCCCGAACCGCCCGGACCCGCGCACCAGGCCGCGTCTCCGAGCAGCACGACCCGGCCCCGTGACCACTTGTCGAGGTGGATCTGGCTGAGCGAATCGAAGTACAGCGCGTCGACGTCGCCGAGGCCTTCAAGCAGCGTCGGGGCTTCCCAGCCGAAGTCGGCGTAGCGCTCGACAAGGATCTTCTTCTGCGCGTCGCCATCGCGGCGACGCACCTCCAGCGACTCCGACGCGAACACGAGGCTGACGTTGAGGGCCGAACTGTCGCGACCGCTGGCGACCATGACCGTGCGGCCGGGGACGCTGCAGATCTGGCCGAGATGATCCAGCCCGAGGTGGTTCGGCACGGTGAAGCCCGCGGCGTGGAAGCCGAGGTCGGTGCGGAACCGCTCTTCGTCGCCGAACATCAGCCGCCGCACGCCCGAGTGCAGCCCGTCCGCGCCGACGACCAGGTCGAATCTGCGTGACTCGCCGTGGGCGAAGCCGACGTCGACGCCGTCCGCGACCTCGTCCAGCCCGGTGATCCAGTCACCGAAGACGTACTCGACGTCGTCCTTCGTGTGGTCGTAGAGGATGCGGGTCAGATCTCCGCGCTCGATCTCGACTTCGCCGCTGAAGAACACCGACGGCATCTGGGCGACCTTCTTGCCCCGGACGTCGACGATGACCTGCGCGCCCATCGCGGTCTCCTTCGCGCGGATGTCCTCGAGGATTCCCATGCGCTCCAGCAGGGCCATCTGCTCGCCGCGGAAGTCGACAGCACTGCCGCCTTCGCGCAGGGCCGGGGCACGTTCGACGACGGTCGGCGCGAAACCGCGCTTCCGCAGCCAGAACGCGAGGGCCGGGCCCGCGATGCCGGCGCCGGAGATCAGAACGGTGGTCGTCATGGCTGCTCCCTGGGGTTCGTGGTGATGGAAGCGACCGTACGGCAGATTTGCACGCTTGGTCAATCCATTTGGTTAAACCAAGTGGATAAACCGCGTGGCCTAGGATCCCGGGACATGGGTAATCGCGAGGACCTGATGGCGGGCGCCATCCAGTGCTTGAAGGAAAAAGGCTGGTCACGCACGACGGTGCGGGATATCGCGACGGCGGCCGGGGTCAGCCACGCGGCGATCGGCTACCACTTCGGCTCGCGCGAAGCCCTCCTGCTGACGGCGTTCTCGCAGGCGATGGACGACTGGGGCCGGGAAATCCAGGCAGAGATGATGAGCGCCGTCGACCCCGACGCGTCGCCCTCGGAGCAGTACGCGGCGTCCTGGCGCGCGATGATCGACTCCTACGGGCGCAACCGGCAGCTGTGGATCGCCTCGATCGAGGCGTTCGTGCAGTCCGAACATCACCCTGAGCTGCGGAAACAGCTCGCCGCCGCACAGCGAGAGGGCCGCCGGGGAATGGCGGCGGGCATCCTGGGGATCGACGAGGAGACCCTCACCGAGGCGGACGAGCGGCGGATCGGCGCGGTGGCCACGGCCCTGAACTCGGGCGTGATGCTGCAGCACATGCTCGACCCGGAGAACGGCCCGACGGCCGAAGAGGTCGTGGAAGGGCTGATGAAACTCGTCTCCCTGGTGTCCTGAAAGGGTCGTTCAGGACACCAGGGAGGCGGGTGGGTCAGGAGACGGCGACCTTCCGCCGCAGCGCCGCCCGCGGCCGCCCGACGCCCTGCCACGACAGGCCGGCGTCCAGGATTCGTTGCGGGTCGAGGAGATTGCGTGTGTCGACGACCGAGTCGCCGTCCATCTGCTCGGCCATGTAGGTCCAGTCGAGCCGCTTGAACTCGTCCCATTCCGTCAGCACGACGACGGCGTCGGCCGCCTTCGCGACCTGGTACGGGTCGTCGACCACGGTCATGCCGTCGATGTGGCCGCCGACGGCGGGGTCGTAGGCGGTCAGTTCCGCGCCGAGCGCGCCCAGCACGGAAGCGACCGCGAGGGCGGGCGAGTCGCGCAGATCGTTCGTCCCGGCCTTGAACGCCAGCCCGAGGATGCCGATCCGCGAACCGGCCAGTGTGCCGCCGACCGCGCCGGCGATCTTCGCGACGATCCGGTCCCGCTGCGCGATGTTCTCCTCGATCGCCGAGGTGAGCAGCGTGAAGTCGTACTGCACCGACTCGGCGACGCGGACCAGCGCGCTGGTGTCCTTCGGCAGGCACGAGCCGCCCCAGCCGGGGCCGGGTTTGAGGAACGAGCGGCCGATGCGCCGGTCGTAGCCCATCCCCTCGGTGACCAGGTCGATGTCCGCGCCGAGGCGTTCGCACAGTTCGGCGATCGAGTTCACATAGGACAGTTTCATCGCGAGGAAGCAGTTCGCCGCGTACTTCACCAGTTCCGCGCTGGCCGCGTCGGCGACGACGACCGGCGCGGCGAGGTCGGCGTAGAGATCGCCGACCCAGCGGGCGGCCGCGACGTCGTCCGAGCCGACGACGATCCGGTCGGGGCCGAGGAAGTCCTCCACCGCGGTGCCCTCACGCAGGAACTCGGGGTTCGACACCACCGGCACGTCCGTGCGGCCGAGCATCGCCTGGATGCGCTTCGACGTCCCCACCGGGACGGTCGATTTGGTGACCAGCGCGCACCCCGGCGGGATGACGTCGCCGATCTCGGCGGTCACGGCCTCGACCGCCCGCAGGTCCGCCGAGCCGCCCGCGCCCATCGGCGTTGGCACACAAAGGAAAACGGCCTCCGCGTCCCGGACGGCGTCGCGCGCGCCGACCACGAATTCGAGTCTTCCGCTGGTCAG
Organism: Amycolatopsis roodepoortensis; assembly: GCF_024628825.1. Lineage (NCBI taxonomy): Bacteria > Bacillati > Actinomycetota > Actinomycetes > Pseudonocardiales > Pseudonocardiaceae > Amycolatopsis > Amycolatopsis roodepoortensis. The sequence continues at coordinate 5,486,661 of NZ_CP102415.1, read as the reverse complement.
CCCCCTCGACACCAGCTCGGACAATCCCGGCTCCAGGATGTCCACCCGTCCGGCGGAGAGCCTTGCGACCTTCGCCTGGTCGACATCGACGCAAGTGACTCGATGCCCCAGGCCGGCCAAGCAGGCTCCCGTGGTCAATCCGACGTAACCGGTCCCCACCACCACGATCCGAGCAGCGCTCATGCTGCTGAAGGTGACAGCCGGAGTTGACCTCCAAACGAACGGAATGCTTCAGGTCCGAATACTCCTCACGACATGCTGCGCACCCGAGTGAGCCATCCCACCCGGGCCCGATGCGAACGAGCGTTAACCTATGAACGGTTGTCGACGAAAGGGAGAACATGCAGATCACCGATACCGCGGCGCTGGTCACGGGTGGCGCGTCCGGGCTCGGCGGCGCGACCGCGAAGGCGCTCGCCGCGAAGGGCGCGCGGGTCTTCGCGCTGGACCTCGCCGGTGCCATCGCGAACGCCGAGCAGATCGAGAACGTCACCTACGTCGAGGCCGATGTCACCGACCCGGAGCAGGTGCGGGCCGCGGTCGCGACCGCCGCCGAATCCGGCGTGCCGCTGCGGACCGTGGTGAACTGCGCCGGGATCGGGCCGTCCGCGCGGATCCTTTCGAAGAAGGGCCCGCACGACCTCGCCCTGTACGCGAAGGTCGTCCAGATCAACCTGATCGGTTCCTTCAACGTGCTGACGCTGGCCGCCGAGGCCATCGCCAAGACCGAGCCGCTGGCCGACAACGCGCGCGGCGTCATCATCAACACCGCGTCGGTCGCCGCCTTCGACGGCCAGATCGGGCAGGTCGCGTACTCGTCGTCCAAGGGCGGCATCGTCGGGATGACGCTGCCCGCCGCGCGCGACCTCGCGTCGCACGGCATCCGCGTGCTGACCATCGCGCCGGGCATCGTCGACACCCCGATGCTGGCGACGGTGAGCGAGGAATCCCGCGCTTCGCTGGCCGAAGGCGTGCCGTTCCCGAAGCGGCTCGCGCGGCCGGACGAGTACGCGCAGCTCGCGCTGTCGCTGATCGACCACGACTACCTGAACGGCGAGGTCATCCGGATGGACGGCTCGCTGCGCATGGCCCCTCGCTGAGCCGGATGCCAGGAAAGGGTCGTTCCTGACGAAAAATGTCAGGAACGACCCTTTCCTGACATTTCAGGGACGGGTGAGGCGGACGTCCAGGCCGATCCCGGCCGTGCTGACCTCGCACGTCCGGAACGCGGTTTCGGCGACCAGCCCGCTGAAATCGACAGGCGTGTAAGCACGCCGCCGCAGCTGGCCGAGCGTCTGCCGGGTCGCCAAAGCGGCCAGCTTGCCGAGCTTCATGCTCGCGACCTCACGCACGATGTCGCCGTCGGTCGCGTCCCGGTTCATGTCCTGCACCACGGCCGTACCGCCAGGGCGCAGCACGCGGTACATCTCGTCGAGCGACTTCACGGGCCACACGAAGTTCTTGAACGCGGCCTGGCAGACGACGAAGTCGAACGTCTCGTCGTCGAACGGCATCGCCGCGACATCACCCTCGCGGAACGAGACCTCGACGCCTTGAGCCCGCGCGTACTCGCCCGCGATCTCCACGAACGTCGGCGCGACGTCCAGTCCGGTGACGGAGAAGCCGAGCCGCGCCAGCTCGACGGCGAAGTAGCCGGGGCCGAAGGCGACCTCGAGGATCTTCGCGCCTTCCGGCAGGCCTGCCGTGAGTTCGCGGGCCTGCGTCCGCCAGAGTTCGATCTGCGGTTCGGTGCCGCGTTGCCGGGCGTAGTTCCGCGCCAGCGCGCCGCCCATCTCCGGGATGAGCTTGAACCGCTTCCTGTCCTTGATGTTCGTCATGGTCACTCCAGGTCGGTTTCCCGGAGCCCGGTTATCCTCAAGATGCCGTCTCGTGGCCGGGTTCCGGTTGCGGGATCGTCCGCCCCGGCGGGGTGCTGCAACACCTCGCCGGGGCTCTTTCGGCTAGCCGGTGTTCCCCCTTTCGGCCAACAGGGCCCGCCATTCGGCGAGGCCGGGCATCGAGCCGGAAGTCAGTTCTCCGAGGATCGAGCGGACCCATTCGGCCTCCGCCACTCGGATCGCCAGGTGGTATTCGAGTTCGAGCAGCACCAGCCGCGGGATCTCCTCCAGGAGCCGCGCCAGTTCGGCCCGGGTCGAGGCGATGTCTTCGTCCAGCGCCGCCAGGCGCGTGCGGAACAGGGCGATCACCTCGTCCGGCCCGAGCCAGCCCAGCACTGACAGCCCGGCGACGAACTTCGGCTCCTCGGGCGCCAGTTCGGCCAGCAGTTCACGCAGCCAGTCGAGCATTTCGTCACGGCCGGCGTCGGTGATCCGGTACACCGTCCGCTCGGGGCGGGCACCGTCGCGACCGCTCTCGACAGCCTCGATGAAACCGTGTTTCCGCAGGTTGGCGACGACCGTGTAGAACGAGCCCCATTTGATCCCCATGTCGCGGTCCTTGCCGCGGCTCTTCAGGATCGAGGCCATTTCGTACGGATGCATCGGCCGCTCGTTCAGCGTGGACAGGATCGCCAGCGCCAGCAGATTCCCGACCTTGCGCCGCTTCACGTCGCCTCCTCGTGTACGAGTACTCGTCTACGAGTATCCGCAAGGACGCGGCTGAACGCAAGGTGCCCGGCTAACGGGTGATCAGAGGTCGTTCATGTACGGCACGGACGTCTGCGCGTGATCGGTCATCCAGTTCCGCAGCGCATACGTCGCGAGGACGTCGTCCTCGTTGTACCGCAGCAGGCGCTCCCGCTGGGCGGCATCCGGGATTCCGCCGTCCATGCCGACGGCGTCGCGGTACCACCTCATCGACGCCTCGCCGCCCGCTTCCGGGTCGCGCCAGGCGAATCCGGCGACCGGCGCGATCACCTTGAGCCCCTTGCCCTGCGAGCAGAGGAACTGGTCGGTGACGCTGCGGAAGAGATCGATCCACTCCTCGGAGTCCACAAAGGACGCGATCTCGGCCTTCTTCGGGACGCCGGGATACTCGCCGAACCGGTCGGCTGAGCCGAAGAGCCAGCGATTCTCGGCGAGCGCGTTGTAGCAGTAGGCGCGGAAGGTCAGGCCCGCGGCGAGCGTGCGCTCGCGGACTTCGGTGAACCAGGCCCAGAACTCGGCGAACGACCGGGCCTCGTCCGCGGTCGGCAGCGGCTCCCACGTCGCGAACGCGCGATAACCCTGCTCCATCCCGATGTCCGCGCCCGTCAGCAGCGAACCCCACAGGTACGCGCCGGAATCGCCGAAGCTCTCCATGTCGACGTCGATCTCGACGTCACCGCGCGGGACCTCGACGCGATCGACCTTGCGCACCATCGTGAGGTCGGCGAGCCAGGCGCGCGCGAGGATGATCGCGTCGGCGAACGTGCCGCCGGTCCAGTTCATCGGCGGCGGTTCGTCGGCCGGATCGAGCGCGGCCAGCTTGTCCACTGTGGACACCCCGGCGCGGCGCAGCTCCATCGCGTCCTCGCCGCGGACGACCAGGCTGACGTCGCGCGTTTCGGTGAGCACGACCTCGCACGTCGGCCACCACGGGCAACGACGGCATTCGAGGACGCGGGACGGCTCGGCGAGCGGCTCCTCGCCTTCGGCGGCGGCGGTCGCGATGGCGAGCCTGTCGGCGAAGCGGCTCTGATACTCCGTCAGCGCGCTTCGGCCGCCAGGCCAGGTGGCCGCGGACAGGTCGTGCCAGACGACGACGTCCGCGTCGAGCCCGATCACGCCACCGACGGCACGGTGACCTTCGTGCTTCCCGAGCGCTTCGAGCATCCGGTAGAGGTGCGCGAGCCGCATCTGGTCCCGCGGCTGCGAGCGGACCTTTCGCGCCGGATCGGGCATGCGGTTCGCCGGGTCGAGATCGGTCATCACCGTGGTCGGCGCGCCCGCGCCACGGTCGGTGATACGGTGCCGCACGACCAGCACCGGCACGTAGCCGTCGCCGGTGTGGACCAGGAGCTCGGAGCCGCCACGCCGGTGACCGGCGCGATCCACCGGGAGCAGCGCGCCCCAGATATAGCGCGCTTCGGCGGCGAAGGCCTCTTCGGTGAGCTGCACGCGCTCGGCGGCAGGGAGGTCTCGCGGGATCTTGACCCAGGTGGCGTCGGGCCCGGTCGCGTCCATGAGGCGTTGCACGATCGCCTCGCGATGCGCTGAAGCGTCGGCGATCCGCTGCTGCGCGGCGGGGTCGGGCGGGGCGAGCGGCACCTCGCTCATCGCCGGATCGTGTTCCAGGTGCACGCGACGCCGGCAGCGGCTCACCGCTCCCGCGTCCAGTAGCACCTCGTTACTCACAGACAACACTCTAGAAGGCGTCCGGCAAGCCGACATGCCCGCCACATCGGGGACCAGTAAGTTCGTCTGTGACACAGCGTGGGAGGTGCCATGGCGCGCAAGGCCAAAGCCGTCGAGGGCGAAGGCAGGTTTACCCCGAAGAAGGCGAAGAACGCCGTCGCGGTGGCCAAAGTGCTCGGACCGGCCGTACTGCCGGTGATCGCGCCGTACGCCGTTCGAGCGGCGGGTGCCGCGCGAGAGCTGTACGACCGTTATCAAGCGAAGAAGCTCGGCGTCGCCGTCGACCAGCTCGGCGAGTACAGCGGACGCGGTGCCGCGCTGCACGCGCGGATCGCGGGGCTGACGCAGGGGCTCGCGGAGCTGAAGAGGTCCGCGAAGGCGACCGACGCCGACGCGGCCTTCGCGAAGGACACGCAGGGGACGCTGGAGCAGCTTTCGGCGACCGTCCGCGCTTCGGAGCGGATGCCGGCCGCGCGCCGGAAGGCGGCGCACCGGGCCGTCGCCGGGGAGCTGGACCAGCTGGAGGGGAAGCTGCTGCACCGGCTGGGGATCTGACCTGCTCGTGAGTGGCTAGGACGGTTGGAACCGTCCTAGCCACTCACGAGGCCTACTTGATGAAACCCTTCTTCTTCATCCACTCGTAGGCGACCTCGCCCTGGTCACGACCGTCGACGTCGACCTGCTTGCACAGCTCGATCATCTGCTCGTTGTCGATGGCCGCGGCGACGGCTTCGAGCGGTCCCCGCAGTTCCGGGTGCTGCTTCAGGAATTCCGTCCGCAGTGTCGGCACGGCGTTGTACTGCGGGAACGCCTTCTTGTCGTCTTCGAGGACGCGAAGGTTGAGCCCGGCGATCCGGCCGTCGGTCGTGAAGATCTCGCCGATCGGGCAGGTCCCGCTCGCCACGGCCGAGTAGATCGTGCCGATGCCGAAGTTCTTGATCACCGGGTTCTGGAACCCGTACGCGCGCACGGCGGCGGGGAAACCGTCCTGGCGGCTGGTGAATTCGGTCTCCAGGCAGAACACGTTCTGGTCGGGCTTCTGCTTGAGGAACGCCGCCAGATCCGACGTCGTCTTCAGGTTGTTCGCCGCGCCGTAGGCCTCGGTGACCGCGAAGGCGTACTGGTCGTTGAGCGGCGAGTAGTTCAGCCAGGTGACGCCGAACTTCGCCTCGTCCGCCGCCTTCGTGGCTTCGTACTGGGCCTGTTCCCCGCCGGGGACGGGGAGTTCGTTGCCCTGGTAGTTGATCCAGCCGGTGCCGGTGTACTCCCACGTGACGTCGGTCTGGCCGGCGAGCAGCGCCTGCCGCGACGAGTTCGAGCCCTTGATGTCGGTCAGGTCGACGACGTCCGCGCCCGCCGCGGAAAGCGCCATCTCGGCCATGTAGCCCAGGATGATGTTCTCGGTGAAGTCCTTCGACCCCACCGTCACCTTGACGCCCTTGAGCGACTCGATGGGCTGGATCGAACCGGGTTCGATCTTGTACGGCAGCGCGGTGTTGACCTCGAGCCCGCACGCGGAAAGCGTGCCGCACAACAGGACCGCGCCGAACAGTGCTTTCAGACGTCGCATGTCAGCGCAGTCCCTTCGGTCCGAAGAACTGTTCCGCCACGGCGCCGAGCCAGTCCACCAGCAGCGCCAGTGCGACGGCGAGCACCGAGCCGGTGATCAGCACCTTCGTCAGGTTGAGCTTGTAGCCGGTGTCGATGAGCAGGCCGAAACCGCCGGCGTTCACGAACATGCCGAAGGTCGCCGTACCGACGGCCAGCACCAGCGACGTCCGCAGCCCGGCCAGGATCAGCGGGATGGCCAGCGGGAACTCCACCCGCCACAGCACGCCGGACGCCGACATGCCGATCCCGCGGCCGGCGTCGATCAGCGAGGGCTCGACCTGCTGCAGGCCGACCATCGTGTTCCGCAGCACCGGAAGCAGCGAGTAGAACGCCAGCGGCAGCGCCGCGACCCACAGCCCGCCGGTGGCGCCGGTGACGATGAACCACAGCACCAGCACCCCGAGCGCGGGCGCGGCCTGGCCGATGTTCGCGACCGCCAGGAAGACCGGCGCCGCCCATTTCGCCCACGGCCGCGTGACGAGCACGCCGAGCGGTACCGCCACGGCGACCACGATCGCGGTGACCACGACGGTCATCGCCAGATGGTCGCGCAGCGCGGCCAGCAGCCCGGCGGCGTTGAGGGTTTCCTTCTCCGTCGCGGTGAGATCACTGGCGAAGACCCAGATCAGCACCCCGGCGACGATCAGCAGCACCGCGGCGGGCTGGGCGAACAGCCGGACCCGTTCGGCGCCTCTCGACGAGGATTCGGTGGAGAAACCGGTATCGACGGCGGCCGTCATGCGGTCACACCTTCCGCCGGGCTGTCGTCGGAGTGCTCCTCGCGCAGCTGCTGGATCGTGGAGATGACCGTGTCGAGCTCGATCGTCCCGGCGTACTCGCCGCGCGCGCCGGTCACCGGGACGCTGCCGCCCTCGGCGAGCATGGCTTCGAGCGCGTCCTGCAGGGTCGACTGGAGACTGACGTAGTCGCGCAGCGGTTTGCCCGCGGTCGACAGCGAAGTCGCCTTGGTCAGCTCGCGGACGTGCACCCACCGCATCGGACGGCGGCGCTGGTCGAGCACCAGCACGAAGTGCTTGCGCTGCTGGGTCAGCTTCTCGCGCACCGAGGACGGCGATTCGCTCACCGTCGCCGTCAGCGCGTCCTGCTTCAGCTCGACGTCGCGGACCCGCAGCAGCGTCAGCTGCTTCAGCGAGGCGCCGGCGCCGACGAAACCGGCGACGGTGTCGTCGGCCGGGTTCGCGAGGATCGCGTCCGGGGTGTCGTACTGGAGGATCTTCGACTGGTTGCCGAGCACCGCGATCTTGTCGCCGAGCTTCACCGCCTCGTCGAAGTCGTGGGTGACGAAGACGATCGTCTTCTTCAGCTCGGTCTGCAGCCGCAGCAGCTCGTCCTGCAGGTTGCCGCGGGTGATCGGGTCGACCGCGCCGAACGGCTCGTCCATCAGGAGCACCGGCGGGTCCGCCGCGAGCGCCCGCGCGACACCGACCCGCTGCTGCTGCCCACCGGACAGCTGACGCGGGAACCGGTCACGGAAATCGGCCGGGTCCAGCCCGACCAGGTCCATCATCTCCTCGACCCGGTCGTTGACCTTCTTCTTGTCCCAGCCGAGCAGCCCCGGCACCACGGCGATGTTCTGCGCGACGGTGAAATGCGGGAACAGCCCGGCCTGCTGGATCGCGTAGCCGATGCGGCGGCGCAGGGTGTCGACGTCGAGCTTCAGCGCGTCGTCGCCGCCGATGGTGATCCGGCCCGACGTCGGCTCGATCAGCCGGTTGATCATGCGCATGGTCGTGGTCTTGCCGCAGCCGGACGGGCCGACGAAGACCACGATCTTGCCGGCGGGCACCACCATCGAGAAGTCGTCGACCGCGGGCTCACGGGTGCCGGGGTAGCGCTTCGTGACGTTCTCCAGCTCGATTTCGACGCCGGATACGGTTTCAGGAGACTCAGCCACGGACACCCCTAGAGACGGTCAAACGGTTGATCAGGACGTAAACGGCGTCGAGGACCAGTGCGAGGACGACCACGCCGAGCGTCCCGGTCAATGCCTGGTTGAGGGAGTTCGTGCTCCCCGCGTTGGTGAGGCCGGAGAAGACCTCCGAGCCGAGGCCCGGGCCCTTCGCGTAGGCCGCGATGACCGCGATGCCCATGAGCATCTGCGTCGCGACCCGCATCCCGGCGAGGATCGCGGGCCAGGCGAGCCGCAGCTCCACCCTGGTCAGCACGCCGAACCGGCTCATGCCGATCCCGCGCGCCGCGTCGCTGACCGCCGGATCAACGCCGCTCAGCCCGACGATCGTGTTCCGCACGATCGGCAGCAGCGCGTAGAGCACGAGCGCGATGACGGTGGTGTTCGCGCCGAGGCCGAACACGGGGATGAGAAGCCCCAGGAGGGCGAAGGAGGGGACGGTGAGGATCGTGCTCGCCAGCGCCGTGGCCACGGCCGATCCGATCGGGCTGCGGTAGACGGCGACGCCGATCACCACGCCGAGGACGGCGGCCAGGATCGTGCACTGCACGACCGCGCTGACATGGAGGAGCCCTTGGAGGGCGAGTCTGTCCCACCGATCCGAGATGTACTCGAAGAGATTCATCGCGTGCTGGTTCTCCCGCCGCCTCTGGGTGAGACTCCTCACCCATTCGGAGTAGCTGTATCGGGAGCCTGACTACCCAAAAGCCGCGCGGTCAAACCCCTGTTTACCGCCTTTTATCCCGCCAACCTGCCCGATCCGGCCTGATCGGGCAAACGCACACGCCGTCTTCCCCCTGCTCACCAGCCGGGAGGACATCGACCACCCGGACGTGCGTCGAATACCCTTCACCCGTGAGTAAAGGCAGCCATCACCGAAGCGCGTTACGCGCTGTACGTGGCGGCTTGCTGGGCGTGAGCTCCGCAGCGCTGGCCGTGACCGCTCACATGATCGGGGACGGCGATCTCCCCGATACGGCGATGACGTTGTTGCTCACCGTGCTGATCGGCTGGAACGCCGCCGCGCTCGCCGCGAAGGCCCGCGGTCCGATGGCCACCATCGTCGACCTCGGCGCCGGTCAGGTCGTGATGCACCTCGTGCTCAGCTCGCTGAGCACGCACGAACTCGTGCACGACGAACCGGCCCCGGTTTCGGGCGGTCTCGCGATGACCGTCGCGCACGTCGTCGCCACGCTGATCACCGCGTTACTGCTGGCCAAGGCCGACGGGCTGCTGCTCGGCGTCCTCGCCTGCCTGCGCGCGCTGGTCCCCTTCATCCTCAACGCGCTCCCGGTGCCCGCCGCGGTGGCGGCCCCGGTGCTCGCCCGTCCGGCCGGGCCGGGTCACCTCGTCGGTGTGGACCTCCGCCGGGTCCACGGCAGGCGCGGCCCACCGCTGTTCTCCTGAACCCCAGCTCATCCCCCCCAACCGGCGAGGTCCCCGAACCCGCCGACCCATTCACGTTCAGGAGTTCTTCGTGTCCAAGCACGTCTTCAAGCGCGCCGGTTTCCTGGCCGCCACCGTCGGGATCACCGGCCTGCTCTCGGCCGGGATCGCCTCGGCCCACGTCACCGCCAACGTCTACGGCCCCCAGCCGTCGAAGGGCGGCTACGGCTCGATCTTCTTCCGCGTCCCCAACGAGGAGAAGGACGCCGGCACCACCAAGGTCGAGATCACCCTCAAGCCCGAGTACGCGCTCAGCTCCGTGCGCGCCAAGCCGCTTCCCGGCTGGAAGGCCGAGGTCGTCAAGTCCAAGCTGCCCGCGCCGGTGACCACCGAATCCGGTACGCAGATCACCGAGGCCGTCACCAAGGTCTCCTGGACCGCCGAACCCGGCAACAAGATCGCCGCCGGGTCCACCGAGTTCCAGGAGTTCCAGATCAGCGCGGGCAAGTTCCCGACCAACGTCGACACGATCGAGTTCCCCGCCACCCAGACCTACGAGAACGGCAAGGTCGTCGAGTGGAACCAGCCGACCCCGGCCTCCGGTGAGGAACCCGAGCACCCCGCGCCGACGGTGAAGCTCGCCGAGAAGAGCGCCGACGGGCACGGCGGCGGCCACGGCACCGACACGAAGGCGGCTTCCGAGGAGGCCCACGCGTCCTCGTCGTCCGACAACACCGCCCGCTGGCTCGGCGGCGCGGGACTGGTCGTCGGCGCGCTCGGCCTCGGCGTCGGCGCCGGTGCCACCCTGCGCGCCCGCCGCGCCACCGCCGGCAACACCGAGGGAACCAAGTAGATGCGTAAAGCGATCGTCGCGCTGGCGATCACCGGGGTGGCGTGGCTCGCCACCGCCACCCCGGCGCTGGCGCACAACGTCCTGATCTCCTCGGACCCGGCGAAGGGCGCTTCGGTCGCCACCGGGCCCGCGAAGATCACGCTCACGTTCGACCAGTACGTCCAGAACGCGAACGTCAACCAGATCGCGGTCATCGGACCGGGCGGCGGCCAGTGGGCCGAAGGCCAGGTCGAGGTCCGCGACAGCGTCGTGACCGTGCCGCTCCGGCCGCTCGGCCCGGCGGGCGAGTACAAGATCGGCTATCGGATCCTGTCCGCGGACGGGCACGCCGTGACCGGTGAGGTGCCGTTCACCCTCACCGCCGCGGGCACCGGGACCCCGGCGAGCGCCGACGCCGCGCGCAGCAACGCGGGCCAGGCCGAGACCACCCCGGCGACCGGCGGCGAAGGCTCGTCCGGCGTGCCGATCTGGGTGTGGATCGCGGGCGCCGTCGTGTTGCTCGCCGTCGGGCTGACCGTCGCGCTGCGCACCGGCGCGGGTGACAAGGAGAAGAGCGGCTCATGACCCAGGCCGAGACCACCTCGCGAGCCCGCGTCGCCGTCCTGTTCTGCGTGGTGACGGCGGGAATCGTCGGCGCCCTGATCGGTGTCGCGCTGACGGCCACCGCCCCGGTCCCCGGGGTCGCGCAGGTCAGCGAGGTGGTCTCGGTCTCGATCCCGATCGTGCGGGTACTGCTGGACATCTCGGCGGTCGCCACGATCGGGCTGGCGCTGCTTTCGGTGCTGGTCGGCTACGACCGGCCGAAGCTCTCCGAGCCGATCATGCGGATCGCGCGGCCCGCGGGCGTCGCGGCGGCGCTGGTCTGGGCGACCACCGCGCTCGTCGCGCTGATCCTGCAGACCGCCGAATACCGCCCGGGTTCGAGCACGCTGTCGATGTCGGATGTCGGCAGCTACATCGCCGACGTCGGCGCCGGGAAGGCGCTGCTGATCGTCGCGGTGCTGGCCCTGCTGCACGCTGGGCTCGGCGTCCTCGCGCTGAAACACGGCGAGAAGGTACCCGCCGAGGTCCGCGTCGGGCTGGGCCTGTTCGCGCTGCTGCCGCTGCCGGTCACCGGGCACGCGTCGAACTGGAACTACCACGACTACACGATGATCTCGATGGAACTGCACGTGATGAGCGCAGTCGCCTGGACCGGCGGGCTCGGCGCGATGGCGGTGCTGCTCGTCGGGAACCGGACGCTGCTGGCGCACGCGCTGCCGCGGTTCTCCAAGCTGGCGACGCTGTGCCTGATCCTCGGCGCGGCGACGGGGCTGTTCAACGGGCTCATCGAGATCTCGCTCAACCCGTCGCTCGGCTTCTGGGAAGGCGTCTTCACCACGCCGTATGGGCAACTGGTGCTGCTGAAGTTGTTGTGCACCGCCGTGATCGCGGGCCTCGGCGCGTACACGCGCTGGAAGCTGATGCCGCGGATCATCCGGCACAACCGCACGGCGCTGGCCGCGTGGGCGACGCTGGAACTGACCGTGATGGGGCTCGCGTTCGGCTTCGCCGTCGTCCTCACGCGGGCCCCGGTGGTGCCGACGACCTAGGCGTAGTGACCTGAGAGGTGGCGTGTCGCGAAAGCCACTTTCGCAACCTTCAACGTTGCGAAAGTGGCTTTCGCAACGTCGGTGGGTGGGGGTGTGTCGCGAAAGCCACTTTCGGGACGTCTGGTGTCCCGAAAGTGGCTTTCGCGACATGATCACCGGAGCGCGTGCCCCGTCCCCTAGTTCTCCACCGCGTACCGCAGGATCACGACACCGTTCTCGAACGCGGTGGCCTCGATCGGCTTGAGGTCGCGCCGGTCCTCGAAGACGCGCGTCCCCTTGCCGCGGGTCACCGGGCAGACCATCATCCGGATCTCGTCGACGAGGCCCGCCTCCAGCAGCGACCGCATGAGGGTCAAGCTCCCCCAGAGCCAGATGTCCTTGCCCTCCTGTTCCTTGAGCTCGCGGACGGTGGCGGCCGGGTCGCGCGTCACGGTCGCGGCGGGGAAACCGCCCCAAGGGGCGTCCTCCAGTTCGGACGACGCGACGAACTTGGTGAGGTTGTTGAGCTTCTCGCCGTATTCACCCTGCTCTTCGGCGTGGGGCCAGTAGTCCTTGGTCATGGCGTAGGTGTTCGCGCCCAGGATCATCGTGTCGACCGAATCGATGAGCCCCATCACGCTCGCCTTGAACGCCGGCTCGGTCTTGTCGGAGAAGGGCTCCCCCGACACGAAGCTCAGGCCGCCGTCCTCCTCCGCGGCGATGTTGTCGACGGTGACCCACTGCTGAACGATGAGCTTGCGCATGTCCGTCCCTCCGGTTCGAGCGGCACTTCGGCCGCGATCGCCCCAGGGACGAAGCCGCCCGGCCCGTCTCGACATCGTGGCGCGATCTTTTTCCGGAGCTGTTACACACCTTGCTCCATCCGGCCGCATTTGCCCGGTTTCGCTGTCCTGTCCGGACCCGCACCGGGATGCTCTACGCGTTCGCTGGGGTTAACCCGAAGAGGGGAAGGTAGATGGGCGGCCCGTTGCCGGGTGAAAGTGAAGTCAGCACGCCACAGGTACCGCGCCAGCGATCGGCGGTGAAGCTCACCAGGCAGGTGAGTTCAGGGCCGCGACAGCTCCCGCCCGCCCCCGCGCATTTCACCAACCGCACGGCCGAGCTCGCGCTGCTCGAAAAGCTCCTGTCCCAGGACGGCACCGGCGGACCGGCGGTGCACCTGATCAGCGGTCAGGGCGGGATCGGGAAGACGGCGCTGGCCACCGCGTGGGCCCGGCACCTCGGCGACCGGTTCCCGGCCGGGCACCTCTGGGCGGATCTCGGTGGCTTCAGCACCAACGGCCCGCTCTCCGCGAGCGAAGCGCTCGGCCGGTTCCTCCGGGCCTTGGGGGTTCCGCCGGAAGGCCTGCCCGCGGACGTCGAGGAGCTCACCACCCTCTACCGCACGACGACCGCCGAGCGACCGTTGCTCGTGCTGCTCGACAACGCCGGTTCGACCGAACAGGTGCTTCCTCTGCTGCCCACCGGCGGCGAAAGCCTCGTGATCGTGACGTCGAGGCGCCGGCTGGGCAGGCTCCAGACCGAACATCGCGCGCGGCTGGTCGAGCTGGCCCCCTTCGGTTCCACGCACAGCGCCGAACTGCTGGGACGCGCCGTCGGCGAGGAGCGGGTCGGTGCCGAAGCCGCCCATGCGCGGGCCATCGCCGAGCTGTGCGGCGGCCTGCCGATCGCCCTCACCACGGTCAGCGCCAAGCTCGCGGGGCGGCCGAAGATGTCGCTGGAGAAGATCGCCACCGAGCTGGGGAAGGAATATCGTCGACTGGCCACGCTCTCGACGAAAGAAGCGCAATCGGTGGAAGCCAGCTTCAACCTCTCCTACGACGAACTCCCCTCGGACGCGGCCGCGCTGTACGCGGCGCTCGGCCTGCATCCCGGCCCCGACTTCGGTGTCGGCGTGGCCGCCGCGTCGATCGCCGTGCGCGAGGAGGTCGCCGAAGACCTGCTGGACCAGCTCGTCGACGTCGGCCTGCTGATCGACCGCGGCGACGACCGGTACACCTTCCACGACCTCGCGCGGCTGCACGCCAAGGAGAAGACCGCGGGCAACTCCTACGACCGCGACATCGCGATGCGCCGAATGCTCGAGTGGTACCTCTTCACGGCGTCGAAGACCACCGTCATGACGGTCCCCGACCAGGACCCGATCCCGTACCGGTACGAATACCGGCCGCCGACGCCGGTGTCGTTCGACTCCCCCGAAGAAGAACTCGCCTGGCTCGAACGGGAACGCGAGAACCTGATCGCCGCCGTCGAGACCGCCGAAACGTGGCAGCTGCCGGAACTCGGCTGGCAGCTCGCCGCCGCGATGTGGCCGCTCTTCCTGCTGCGCAAGCACTATCCGGACTTCCTGAAGGTGAGCCAGGCCGGCGTGCGGTGCGCGCGGGCGTGGGGCAACGCCTCCGCCGAGGCACTGATGCACAACCGCAGTGGCGCCGCCTGCCGCGGCAGCGGCCGGTACGACGAGGCCGTCGCGCATTACGAGGCTGGCCGCGAAGCCGCGCGGAAGGCCGGGGACGAGGTCGTCGAAATCCGGTCGGTGGAAGGGCTCGGCCTGGTCGCGCTGGCGCAGGGCAGGCTCGAAGACGCGGTGAAGTGGTTCACCGAGGACCACCGGCTGAGCGAGCGCCAGTCCCGCGCGCACGACGTCGGGCTCGCGCTGATCAACCTCGGCTCGACCCAGCTCAAGGCCGGGCGGCCGGAGCCCGCGATCGAGCACCTCACCCGCGCCCGCGAGGTACTGGCCGCCGATCCGTACAACGTGGCCCGCGCCCGGACCGACCTCGGCCGTGCCCTCACCGCGGCCGGGGATCTTGCGGCCGCGCGGACCGAACTCGAAGCGTCGCTCGCCACCATGGAGGCCAGCGGGTCAAGGTTCGAGGTCGCCAGGGCGCTGTCCGCTTTCGGCGAGATCGCCGAAGCGGAGGGGAACACCGACGAGGCCAGGCGGTTCTACGACCGGGCGTTGCCCATCCTCGTCGGCCTCGGCCGCCCGGAGGCTGACGCTCTGCGCACGCGGCTGGAGCAGCTCTGACCCGACGGCACCGATCGGTACCCGGCGACCGGGTGAACTCGCCGAGTCGAATGACGCAGCGTAGTTGCAAGTTGCACATTCGGGGGAGCATTGGGCCGGGAGAAGTGATTAGCCCGGGCGAATTCGTCACCGATTGATCGGCGAATTCGGACAAGCGACGAACGGTCATTCGCCGTCGGCGAATGCACGTGCAGATACCTTTCCCGGGTGAGTCACCGATACCGGTTCCAGCGCGCCCCGGTCCGCCCGTTCCGAAGATCGTTCAGCCGTTTCCGCAGTTCATCCCGCACGCTGGGATGACTGCGGAGAATCGGGAGGACACTCGTCGTGAGCTTCAGTTCACGGATGGCACGCAGTACCGAGAACCCGGACCAGGTGGTCACGTCGAATCCGTATCGCCGCGCGAACGCGCGATAGCGGGCGGGTGGATCACCGAACCGTTCCCGGCCGACGGCGAGCGGCGTCAGATCCCATTCCGGCGGCCCGACACAGGAGGAATCGAAATCGCACAGCACCGGCCCGTCCGGTCCCGGGATCACATTCCCGGTGTGCGCGTCCCCGTGGACGAGGCCGCGGGGCAGGGGGAAGTCGAGGTTCGCGAGCTCGGCTTCGAGCTCGGCACAGCGTTCGAGCAGGAACCGCCGGTCGCCGTCGGCCAGCTCCTCCGCGTCCGAAACGCGGGCACGGACCGCGGCGAACGGCGCCCATTCGGCGAGCCCTTCCGGCGGTTCGAGCGCGTGGACCCGGCGCAGCAGCTCGGCGAGGTCGGCAGCCTTCGCCTTCCGGCCGGTCGCCGGCACCTTCCACCAGACCGTCACGAGATGTTCGCCGACCGGCAGCGGCTGGTCGAGGCCGGAAACGAGGCGGATGGCGGGCACGTCGTGCCGTTCGAAATGCCGCGCGACCCGCACGACCGTGCCGACGCGATGCCGCAGCCGGGTGGAACCGACGATCCGGACGATGAACGGTGCGCTCGCCAGCTCGTAGACGGCGTTGTTGGTGAACCTCAGCAGGCGGGCGCCTTCGGGGTCCACGCCCAGCAGATCGCACGTCCGCCCGAGGGCGTCGCGCAGGATGGCGGGCGTGAACCGGCCCGGGCCGATCGGCTCAGGCTGCGTAGAAGGAGTTGAGGCGGTCGGCGAGGTCACGGGCGTCGGCGTTGTTCCGGCGGCGTTCCGCCTCGACCTGCAACGGCCGCATCCGGTCCTTCACCCGCTCCGACTTGATGCCCTCGGCGCAGTCGATGGCCTTCGAGCCCACCTTCGCGCCGTGGTCGAGATCGCCTTCGAGCAGGTGGTTCGTGGCCAGGGCGCTGAGCATGAACGTCTTGCTGCGGGCCATGTCGTCGGTGTAGGACTCGACGGCCTTGGTGAGCGCCGGGATGGCGTACTTCGTGTGCTCGGCGTTCTTCTCGGCGAGCACGGTGTGGACCGTGCCGATCATGGCGTAGACGTCGGTCTCGGTGAAGAACTTGACCCAGGACTCGGCCTCGGCCAGATCGGCGCGGGCGAACTCGTCCTTGCTCCGGCCGAGCAGCTTCGTGGCCTGCTCCTCGTTGCCCATCATCGCGTAGGCCCAGGCCTCGTTGGCGCAGAGCACGGCGACCGCCAGCTCGGAGCCCGATTCCTGGGCGGCGATCTGGCCGAGCTGGAACAGCTTCAGCGCGTCGTTGGGGGCGTCGTTGTGCAGGTAGACCCGGCCCATCCGGTAGAGGACGTTGGCGACCAGCGGGTGGCTGTCGCCCTGTTTGGCCAGGTCCAGCGCGTTCGCGAAGTGACCGCGGGCGGAATCCATGAGGCCGGTGTCGAAGGAGGTCCAGCCCGCGAGGCTGTGCAGGTCGGCGAGGGCGACGTACAGCCTGCTCTTGACCATCTCGGTGCCGTTGGACTCGAGCATCTGCTGTCCCCAGGACAGCTGGGCGACCACGGCGTCGCGGCAGAAACCGCCGCCGTACTGGTAGTCGAGGGACCGGAGCGCTCTGGTCGCGGCTTCCACCTGGCGGACGTCGGTCATGCCGATCCGCCCGGGGGCGGGCGTCTTCGCGGGCCCCGCCGACCACGTACCCGATTCCGGACCGAACACCGCCGCGCCCATCGTGACCTGGGCGGCGTGCGCGAGGAACCTCCGTCGCTTCACGGACTCGTCCTCCTCCGCCTGCTGGCCGTCGGCAGCGCCGACGACCTTTATCGCTGTCGCCTCGTCATAGGCGAGACCCATGTATCCACGGGGGACACCAAGGCCGTCAGCGATGCGGGTGAGCACGTCGTACGCCATCACCTGGCGACCCTTGAGGATCTCGGACACCTCGGACTGCGACTGGCCGGTCATCGCGGCGATCTGGCGCTGCGAAACACCGTGCTTGCGCAACAGCCGGTACACCGACGAGATCTCCCGTGTGGCCAGTGCGGCTCGCATCTCCGGCTGCTCCCAGGCATCCGGTGGCACGGGGTGACTCTGGCGACCCGAACCGCTTGCAGCGTCCGAGCCGGCGACAGCGCCGCCACCGATACTGGCGTCCATTGCGCCCCCTCACAGTTCCGTTGGGGTCGAGAAACAGCGTAGGCACACCTATTCAACCGTGCGAAACACCGGATCGCCCGTCGTGATCGGCCCGGCAGAAGTCGTTTGACCGCTTACCGTGAAACCCCGTCCGGTCACCGCTATGACGGCGGTTCGACCTTCTATCGCACTCGGTTTCACATCACTGTAGTTGTCAGATCTCCGTGACCGACCGGCCACCGGCAGCGATCACAGAGAGCTACCAAGTCTCCGAACCCCCTAAAGGTGCGGACACGCGGATACGAAGACGACGTGGAACGAGAGAGCGGAGAAGAGCCAGTGGAGTTCGTGGACTCGATCGCAACAGGCTCCATCACCGCGGGACGGCCCGGTATGGCCACGCGCCACCTGCGTGCGGCTGGCCCCGCCGGTCAACAGACGGTCGCCGTCGCCCCCGGCGCCGGCCGTCCGGTCTCCCCTTCCGCACCGGTCGACCCTCGTACCGCGAGTGTGCGCCGTTACGAAGGCGGACAGCTGGTCTGGCGCGTGCAGTGCGGCGATCTCATCAGCCGTGAACGCGCCGTCACCGTGTTCGTCGAAGACAACCAGGTGGTTCTCGTCTCGCCGCCGGGAGAGACCGCGCGCCTGACGTCCGGCCAGCTCGGCCAGCTCAGGGCAGCGCTCAACGAAGCCGCCAAGATGGCGGAAAGGTAACGGTGAGTTCTCCGTGGATCAGGTCCTAGGGCAAGTCCTCCGCAACGCGGTTTGGGAACGCCTCGACATGCTCTCCGATCTCGCGAACCGGGCGGACGCCCAGTCGCTCGTCTCGGTCGCCCGCTCGGAGCTCCCCCGCCTGACCGAAGGCTGGCGCGCGATGCTCCTGGCGCACGAGCCCGACGAGCGCGGGGACTGCCCCACCTGCTCGACCCGCTGGCACAGGTGCAAGGCCCCCTGCTCGGTATGGCAGGTCGCGCACGAGCACCTGGTCGCCGGCGGTCTCGCGCCCCAGCAGACCGCGGCCTCCCAGGACCACCGGCGCGAAGCCCGCCGCCGCGTTCCCGGGCAGAGCCGGGTGAGCGCGGCCGAAACCACCGGCAGGCACGCGCTGGTCAACCCGCGTCGTCCCATCACGGCTTGAAAGACCGGCGAGTGAACGGCGGTCCGAGCGCCCCCTCGGCAACCACGCCACGATCTCGCCTTCGCCGGCGGCGGTTCGCGCGTACCCCCGAACGTGACGAGCCGCTCTCGGTAATCACTCCGGTCCCCACCGCGATTAATCGAAAATTATCGGCAGAACACCTAGCGAAGGTAGTAATCGGTCGCTAGGTTGATGATCACAAACGCAGCGCGATACCTGCCCCGGAGCGCGCTGCCATCCCCCGAACCCCGCGGGCCGGTGCCGTTGCACTCCCCTCCCCCGACCGGCACCGGTCCGCGGTCTCCAACGTTCTAGCGGACACCCTTCACCCGCGTGACCAGCACCGCGGCGATGACGGTGGACAGCGCCGAAGCCGCGAAGAGGCTCGGATATCCGCCAAGGTAGGCCAAAATCGGCGCGGTCAGCATCGGCGCCACCACCTGCGGCAGCGAGTTCGCGATGTTGATGACCCCGAGGTCCTTCGCCCGGTCCTGCGCGGCGGGCAGCACCTGGGTGAGCATCGCCAGCGCGACGGCCATGTACGCGCCGAAACCGACACCCAGCAACGGCGACGCCGCGAGCGCGGCCGTCCAGTTCTGCCAGACGACGAGCAGCGACGCCGCGATCGCCATCACCGCGGCCGCCGCGAGGACGTACGGCTTGCGGCGTCCCGATTTGTCGGAGAAATGCCCGGCGACGAGCGCGCCGACGACGAGCGCGGCGCCGTACAGCCCCATCATGATCAGCAGGCCGGTGTCCGGATCTTCGTGGTGCACCGCGTCCTTCAGGAAGAACAGCAGATAGAGCGTCCCGAAGGCGTTGCCGAGCCCGATCATGAAGTGACAGCCCCACGCCCAGGCGAAGTCCGGATGCCTGCGCGGGGAGATCCACAGATTCGCGAGCACGTCCCGGGCCCGGGCGGACGGCCGGTACGCGACCGGCAGCCGCGCGTCCGGCGTACGCAGGACGAACGCCGCCGCACCCGCCAGCACGATGACCGCGCACGCCGCGTATCCCAGCGGGAGACCGGCGAGGTCGAGCAACACCACGACCACCACCGCACCGAGCACCGTCCCGAGCATCTGGGCGATACCGACCAGCCCGCCGACTTGCGCGCGCTGGGGCACGGGCACGCGATCCGCGATGGCCGAGACCAGCATCGCGAGCATCCCGTTCAGCCCCGCCTGGACCAGGCACCAGCCGAGCACCATGATCGCGACGTTCGGCGCGAACGCGAGGACGAGCAGCCCCACCGCGGCGACCGCCGCCCCGGCCGCCGTCCACGGATGACGGCGGCCGCGGGCCGAGCAGGTGCGGTCCGACAGCAGGCCGACGGTCGGGTTGGCGATGAGGGCGACGACCGCGCCGATCCCGGTGACCAGGCTGAACACGGCCTCCTTGTTGGCGGCGTCCAGTAGTTCGGCCTGTTTCGGCAGGAGGACCTGGATGGGCGCGTAGACCCCGAGCCAGAGCGCGATGTTCGCGAAGAACAGCAGGCTCATCCAGCCCGGGCGGACCCTGGCGACCGGTTCGGCGAGCGCCTCGGGCAGCTCCCGGACCTCACTCATGGCGGATCCGGTCCCGGTACCAGCCGAAGGAATCCTTCGGCGTGCGCTTCAGCGTCTCGTAGTCGATGTGCACCAGGCCGAAGCGCGGCTGGTAGCCCTTCGACCATTCGAAGTTGTCCATCAGCGACCAGACGAAGTACCCGCGGATGTCGACGCCGGCGTCCATCGCCTCGCGCACCGCGACGAGGTGGCTGTCGAGGAAGTCGATGCGCTCCTGGTCGTGGACGTGCCCGTCTTCGTCTACGACGTCGTCGAAACTGCACCCGTTTTCGGTGATGTAGACCGGCGGAAGGTGCTCGCGATAGCGCTCGTGGAAACCGACGAGCAGCTCGCGCAACCCGTGCGGGACGATCGGCGAATCGTTGGTGGTCATGGGATATCCCTCGATCGCGCGTAGCTCGAAGGGAAGCGGATTGCCTTCGCCGGGCGCGGCGACGCCCTGCGGCTCGTAGTAGTTCACCCCGTAGAAGTTGAGTGGCTGCGCGATGGTGGGCAGATCGTCGGCGAAGCCCGCGGGCAGATGCTCGACGACTTGTTCGGGATATCGGCCGAGTAGCACCGGATCCGCGTAGGTGCGATTGATGAGGGCGTCGATCCATTCGCCCGCGGCCTTGTCCTCCGGCGAATCGGAGGCGGGCCAGATCGGGGAATGGTTGTTGGCCGTGCCGACGCTGCGGGCACCGGCGGCGCGGAGGGCCTGAACGGCGAGACCGTGCGCGAGATTCTGGTAATGCGCGGTGGGCAAGGCGTCGAGCAGGAGCGTCTTGCCGGGCGCGTATTCGCCGATCGCGTAGCCGAAGATCGACATGACCATGGGCTCGTTGAGCGGGATCCACATTTTCACCCGATCGGAGAACCGTTCGCCCAGGATGGCGGCGTACTCCGCGAAGCGCTCGGCGGTATCACGGGAAAGCCAGCCGCCCTTGTCTTCGAGCGCCTGCGGGAGGTCCCAGTGGAACAGCGTCCCGGTCGGCGCGATTCCGGCGGCGCAGACTTCGTCGAGCAATTCGTCATAGAAGGCAAGGCCTTCGGCGTTGGGCTTGCCTTCGCCGTCGGGCTGGATCCTGGGCCAGGCGAAGGACATCCGGTAGGCGCCGACGCCGAGTTCGGCCATCAGCGCGATGTCCTCGGAGTAGCGGTGGAAGTGATCGGCCGCTACCTTGGCGTGCTCAGCCCGCGCGATCTTTCCCTCCGTTTCGGTGAAAGTGTCCCAAATGGACTGTCCTCGGCCGCCTTCCCCGGTCGCCCCCTCGATCTGGAAGGCGGAGGTCGAAACACCCCACAGGAATTCGGACGGGAAGGTCGGATTCTCCACCGGCTATGCACCTTTCCTCTTCAGACTCGGCCGAACATGAAAAGTTCTCAGATACTATGCCTTCACTCGACCGGGGGGAACCCTGTCGGCACGATAAAGTCGCAGATCAGCGAAGGAGGAGCCCGAGTGTCCGACATCCAGGCCGCGAAACCGCAAGCGGAGACGACTCCGCTCCGGCGGCAGCCCGTTCAGCAGCGCAGCGCCAAGCGGGTGGAGCAGATGCTCGACGCCAGCGCCCAGCTGATCGACGAACTCGGTTACGACGCGTTGACGACCACGCTGATCGCGAAGCGCGCCGGCGTGGCCGTCGGTTCGCTGTACCAGTTCTTCCCCGACAAGCGGGCCGTGGTGCAGGCGCTGACGCAGCGGAACCTCGAACGGTTCGTCGCCTCGGTGTCGGAGACGCTGAACGAACTCGCGCCCGAACACTGGTGGGACGTCGTGGACTCGATTCTCGACATCTATCTCGCGATGCACCGCGAGGTACCCGGCTTCTCGAAGGTCCACTTCGGTGACGTCGTGGACCGGCAGCTCCTCGACGAGACGCGCGACAACAACGCCGTCATCGTCGACGCGCTCACCGACGTGCTCGCCGCGCGGATCCAGTCGCCGCCGGACGACATCCGGTTCGCGCTGACGATCGCGAACGAGACCGCGGACGCGCTGCTGAAGCTGGCCTTCCGGCGGGACCCGCGAGGGGACGAGCGGATCGTGGCGGAGGCGAAGTCCGTGGTGAAGGGGTATCTGGCAAGCAAGTTCGGCGAGGCCTGAGGGTTTTTTCGCTCGCCCGTGGGGTCCGCTCAAGTACATGAAGGCCCCCTTCATTGCGACTAGCGCCGTGAAGGGGCCTTCATGTACTTGCGGTGGCGCGCGCATCGCGCTCGCGCTCGGGTGGCGAATCGCGATCGCTCGGCCATGTCAGTCCACTGTGGACAGGAGCGGTGCCGGCCGGATGTCACGAAGGCCCCTTTGAGACGCTCAACGTCCCGGAGGGGGCCTTCGCGTCAGCGGTGGATCCCCTTTGCTCCATTCGTGTCCACCGAGGCCTTGGTCCCCCGTCCCACCAGTCACACATCCCCCAGGAACCACGCCCACAGGCCCTCTGACCTGGCCTTACCCAGTTATCCACACAAGCTGTCCACACCCACCCACAGTTGTGGACAACCTCCCCCTCCGGCTCCCCGACAAGTCGTGAGTGGCAATGAGGGTTCTAACCCTCATTGCCACTCACGACCCCCACCCGGACTCTCGCGATGCCTCAAATCGGGCACCGCCGCCTCGGAAGGAGTCCCTTATGGACAGTCGAGGAGGTGTCAGGGATCTGTGCTGGGTCCGGCTCGCGCGGGTCAGCCGAAGTTTTGGGATTCGCCTCGGTAGGTGGGGACGGTTCGGTCGACGCGGTCGCCGACGACGACGTGGTAGTGCGTGAAGCGTTCGGCGAGTTCGCCCGCCTTCGCGTGGCGCAGCCAGACGCGGTCGCCCAGACGCAGGTGCCGGGCGGCTTCGCCGGAGACGGGGGTTTGGACTTCGCCGGCGCCTTCGAATCCGAGCAGCGAGAGCCCTTCGGGCAGGTAGGGCGTCGGGAGTCGCGAAGACTCGGCGGGGCCCGAAGCGATGTAGCCGCCGGAGAAGAGCGTCGCGACCTTCGGCGCCGGGCGCCGGACGACGGGCAGCGCGAACATCGCGGCCGGGCGCGGCGAGAAGTGCGCGTAGCCGTCGAAGAGGGTCGGCCCGATCAGGCCCGAGCCTGCCGCGATCTCGGTGACCGCCGCTTCGGCGCCGGTCGATTCGACACTGCCGCTGCCGCCCCCGTTCACGAACTCCAGATCCGCCAGGGCCCGCACCGCGCGGACCGCGGCCGCGCGGCGTTTCGCGATTTCCACAATGGACTTCCGCTGCATCCAGCCGATGAGCGAGTTCTTCACGCCGCCGCCCGCCGCGTCGCCGAGCCCGGCGATCTGGCCTTCGTACGCCATCATCCCGACGAGCCGGAAACCCTTGCGGGACAAGATGGTCCGCGCCAGGTCCGCGGCCTGGCGCGGGCTGAACACCGGAGAGCGCCGGGTGCCGACGTGCACCCCGGGCAGCGGCCGCCACGAGGCGTCCAGCTCCAGGCAGACGCGGATTTCCGGATGCCCCTGCCCCAGGGCGGCGTCGACCAGGTCGAGGTGCTCGGGCGAGTCGACCATGATCGAGATCGCCGCCCGCGCCCGGTCGTTCGCCGCCAGCCGGCGCAGCGCGCCGTGGTCGGCGGTCGGGTACGCCACCACGATGTCCTCGGAAGTCCCCTGCTCGACATGCCAGACGGCTTCGGCGAGCGAGTAGCACATGAGGCCTTCGAAACCGGGCCGCGCGAGCACCCGTTCGAGCAGATACCGGCAGCGGACGGACTTGCTGACCACGCGGATCGGCTTGCCGTTCGCCCGCCGCAGCAGGTCGGCGCCGTTCGCGTCGAACGCATCCAAGTCGACAACCGCGAACGGAGGATCCAGGTCCTTCGTCGCCAAGTCGTACACCGTCGCACTGGTCACCCGAACTAAGGTACGACAGAAGGGCTTGAAACGCGAATACTATTCACTTACTGTTTCGGCACTCACAGCCTCTCGGAATAGGTGGGCGCATGACACGGTGGAGCAACTGGGCCGGCACCGCGACGGCATCGCCCCTGCGCGTGCATCGGCCGCGGGACACGGCCGCGATCGCCGAGGCGATCAGCCGGTCCGCCGCGGACGGAAGGCGCCTGCGCCCGCTGGGCAGCGGCCACTCCTTCACGGCGATCGCCGCCGCGAACTCGGACGCCATGGACCTGACCGGCTGGACCGGCATCGCGTCGGCCGAAGTCGCGAAAGGCCTGGTCACGGTCCGTTCGGGCACCACGCTCAAGCAGCTCAACGCCGAACTCGACGCGCTGGGCCTTGCCATGACCAACCTCGGCGACATCGACGCGCAGACCGTCGCGGGCGCGATCTCCACCGGCACCCACGGCACCGGCGCGCGGCTCGGCGGGCTCGCCACCCAGATCGCCGCGCTCGAACTCGTGCTCGCCGACGGCACCGTGGTCACCTGTTCGGCGGACGAACGCCCTGATCTCTTCGCGGCGGCGAGGGTCGGGCTCGGCGCGCTCGGCGTCATCAGCACGGTCACCCTGCAGTGTGAACCTTCGTTCCTGCTCTCCGCCCAGGAGCGGCCGGAACCACTCGAACAGGTCCTCGAAGGCTTCGACCGGTTCGCCGACGAGAACGACCACTTCGAGTTCTACTGGTTCCCCTACGGCAAGAACGCCCTGGTCAAGCGCAACAACCGGCTACCGGCGGGCAGTGAACGCCGTCCGCTGACCAGGCTGAAGGAATTCGTCGACTACGAGATCACCGAGAACGTCGCGTTCGGCGGGCTGTGCCGTCTCGGCCGCGCGGTGCCGAAGCTCGTCCAGCCGCTCGGCCGGTTCGCCTCGAACATCCTCTCCGCCCGCGAGTACAGCGACACGTCGCATCGCGTCTTCGTGACCCATCGCGGCGTGCGGTTCGTCGAGTCGGAATTCGCGATCCCCCGCGAAGCGCTGCACGACGTCTTCGCCGAACTCCGCGCGTTCGTCCCGAAGCTGGAGAACCCGGTCGCGTTCCCGGTCGAGGTGCGCGTCGCCGCCGCGGACGACATCTGGTTTTCGACCGCGAACGGCCGCGACTCCGCCTACATCGCGATCCACCAGTTCGTCGGCATGCCCTACCGCGAGTACTTCGCCGGCTTCGCGTCGATCGCCGGCGAGGTCGGCGGTCGCCCGCACTGGGGAAAGATGCACGACCTCGACGCCGCGACGTTGCGCTCGCGGTACCCGCGCTTCGACGATTTCCTGCGGGTCCGCAAGGAGGTGGACCCGGCCGGGGTCTTCACCAACACCTACCTCGACCGGGTCCTCGGCACCGCTTAAGCCGTTTCGAACAGCGCGCTGACCGACTCGCCGTTGTGGATCCGGCGCATCGCCTCCGCCAGCGCGGGCGCGATCGACAGGACCCGCAGCTTCGGGCTCTGCTCCTCCGGCGGGATCGGCACCGTGTTCGTGCAGACGACCTCCAGCACGTCGGGCTGGCTGCCGATCCGTTCGAGCGCGCCGCTGGAGAAGAGGCCGTGCGTGCAGGCGACGCGGATCGACCGCGGTTTCAGCTCGCGCAGCTTGGTGAGCAGCTCGATCACCGTGCTGCCCTTCGCGATCTCGTCGTCGAGGACGATCACGTCGCGGCCGGTGACCTCACCGATCACCGAGCTGATCTCGACCCTGTCGTCGGCGAAGCGCTGCTTCGCGCCGGCGGCGACCTGAACGCCGAGCAGCCGGGCGAAATGCGCGGCCTCCTTGGCGTTGCCGAGGTCCGGCGAAACGACGGTGGTCGCGGAGAGGTCGTACTGACGGAAGTGCTTCGCCAGCTCCTGCAACGCGTGCAGGTGATCGACGGGCACGCTGAAGAAGCCGTGCACCTGCGGCGAATGCAGCGTCATCGCGAGCACCCGGTCGGCGCCGGCGGTCGCCATCAGGTCGGCGACGAGACGGCCGCCGATCGAGATCCGCGGCGCGTCCTTCTTGTCCGAGCGGGCGTACGAGTAGTGCGGCATGACGACGGTGATCCGCTTGGCCGACGCGCCCCGCGCGGCGTCCAGCATCAGCAGCAGCTCGACGAGGTGTTCCTGCACCGGCCGCACCAGCGGCTGGATCAGGAAGACGTCCCGCTCGCGGCAGTTGGCTTCGAGCTGGACTTCGAGGCAGTCGTTGGCGAACCGCTGCACCTTCACGGGATGCAGGGGAACACCGAGATTGGCGCAGATCTCTTCGGCCAGCTCGGGATGTGCGCTGCCGCTGAAGACCGCGATGTCCTCGCGCAAGGACCTACTCCGTTCATTCAAAAGACGGATTACGTCCACACACTACGGTTTCACAGAGCGGAAAAGGCCTGAGAGATAGCAGTATCACCCGAGATCGCTTCGAGGACGCGGCCCGCCGTCGACGGGGTGTCGAGCAGCGCGACGAGGATCGCGGCGACGTCCTGCCGGGGAATGGGCCCGCGGCCGGTGGATTCGGCGATCCGGATCTTCCCGGTGCCCTCGTCGTTGGTGAGCTGCCCCGGCCGGAGGATCGTCCAGTCGAGATCGCGGGCGCGCAGATCGTCTTCGGCCGCCTTCTTGGCCTTGAGATAGATCCGGAAATCGTCCGGGACGTCCGCGGTCTCCCATTTGTCCGCGCCCATGGAGCCGACCTGGATGTGCCGCCGCACACCCGCGCGCTCGGAGGCCGCCGCGAAGAGTTCCGCGGCGGCTCTGTCCACAGTGTCCTTGCGAGCGGTGCCGCTGCCTGGCCCGGCGCCCGCCGCGAAGACGGCGGCGTCGGCACCGTCGAGCACCTTGGCGACGGCGTCCACATCGGACTGTTCCAGGTCGAGCACGACGGCTTCGGCACCGGCCGCTTCGAGATCGGCGACGTGATCGGGGTTGCGCACGATCCCGACCGCCTGATCACCGCGTGCGGAGAGGAGCTTCTCCAGTTTCAGCGCGATCTGTCCGTGTCCACCCGCAATGACTACTCGCATGGACCCGACGGTAGCGCGTTCAGTCCACTTCGGCAGGGAGCTCGGTTTCGCGCAGCAGCTGGTCGTAGACGATCTCGTTGACCAGGCGCGAGACCGGGTCCTCGTCGAGGATCATGCGGTCGCCGTGGCCTTCGAGGTCGAGGTCGGCGACGGCGTTGGGGTCGGCGGTGACGATGCCGAGCCCGTAGGCGCGGGCACGCGGCAGGCAGTTGCCGACGTAGTCTTCCGTCAGTACGGCAGGCGATGGGAGAACCATCGCGGCCTCGCCGTAACGTGCGAACGGAACCGCGGAGGCCATCGCGGTGCGCCAGTGCCGGGCGACCGCGAGGACGCCGATGATCTCGGCGGCCGGCGCGGGTGCGGTCGCGGCCAGCTCTGGCCATGTCCAGGTGTCGACGGTGGCGCGATCGACGACGGGACCCATGCCCATCGCGATGCGCTCGGCGTGCACGTCGGTACGGAGCCGGGCGACCACGCAGATCTTGCGGCCGAGCACGGTGGTCTCCGGCAACACGATGCCGTTCCAGCCGAGCAGGGCCGCCGCCTTGCGCGAAAGCTCCCCGACGCTCGCGGGCAGTTCGATCGGCGGCACCACCCGGCTCGGCAGTGACCGGCTGCGCTTCGCGCCACCGGCGACCGTCGAGCTCTCCATGTTCGGTGTAGCCGCCACGTTCCGCCTCCTTCGAACCTGGTTTCCCTAGGGCTCTTCATCCCGTGCCACCTCGGTGGAAGCGGCACATGAACTGTCTAACAGGGCGGGGAGGCGACGGCGCCGGACAACGGGAGTGGCTGCGATCGGCGGCGCCTTGTCATCGGTGACCGGTCGGTAGGCGGTCATCGGACTTCAGTCCTACGTGCCGCCAACCGAGTGAGGCGGAGGTAAGTGGTGTCACCCGGCGTCTCCGAACGGTCACGGACGACGAAGCGGAACGTTAGGCCATTCGGCCCAACGAATACTCATTCCACTGTGGACCTTCGCAGGTCAGGTCACGAGATCGTCGCGGTGCGGAGGAGTTCTTCGACGCCCGGCGTCCGCCACTCGTCCATCACCACGATTTGCCTGTCCGCAACGAACCAGATCCGCTGGGTCACCTGTGTCTCGCCGCTTCCGCCCGTCTGTCCACGAGGAACACACTGGATCGTCCACTCCTCGTAGGTCGCCGAAGCCCCGCCGACCGGTGCGGTGGTGGAAACCGTGCGGACGGCGTCACCCTCTTGGCGGAGGTCCTTTCGCCCGGCGGCGTTGCAGGCCCGGCCGCCCGCGCTGCGCCGGTAGAACTCGCCTGGCCGGTACGGCGGCTGCTCGGCGGATTCCTGGGTGTTGTCCGTGAGGAGGACGTACTTGCAGTTGAAGTACTTCTTGGGATCCGGGCAGCCGGGGGCGACGAGTACCTTCTCCAGCCCCTGCGACACCACGGACCAGTCCTGCGGCAGATGCAGGGTGAGCGCGCCCGCCGACACATCGCTACCGCTTGGCGCCGACGGGGCGGACGAAGTCCCCTTCAGTGGCTTTCCGCCGGTCACGCCCTCGACGAGCTCCGGGTTCAGCAGACCGGTCACCTTGTCGTACGGCAGCGTGTAGTCCTGGACTCCGCAGGCGGTGGCGAAGCCGAGAAGGTTGAGGTCGACGGTGACCTCGACGGCCGACGGGGCGAACGCGAGCCACACCTTCGGCTCCTCGGTGAGGTCGGCCGTCTTGAGGGGCTGGTACGGGAAGGTGCTGCTGAGCGCACCGCACTGCTGTTTGTCCGGCCAGAGCAGTTCGGCGAGGGTCCGCAGTCCGTCGTCGGTGAACTTTCCGGGGGCGAACAGCTCGGCGGGCGTGAGCGCCTTGCCCTCCTTCAGGTCGATGGTCACCGCGGCACGACCGTTTCCCCAGGTCGAATGCGGTTTGTTCTCGAGGTCGTGCGTGTAGCGCACCGAGAGGTACCGCTCGTTCTGCGAGCGCACTTCGGCCTTCGTGAGGAGCTTGTACGGGCCGCGTTCCGGCTCCAGCTTGGCGGCGCCCGGGCCGGTCTTGCGGTTCCACTCGTCGATCGGCGCCGCCAGGGCGTCGTTGACGCGCTTCAGCCAGGCTTGGTCGGGCGACCCGGTCACCTCGGGGTGGTCCCCGCTGTAGGGGAGGGTCGTCCCGGGCACCGTCCCGGACCGGGTCTTCATGGCGACCTTGAGCGCGACGGCCTGCTGCGTGGTCGGCGGTGACGGCGGCGGCGTGCTCGCGTCGGAGAAGACGACCACCGAGCCGACCACGGCGGCCGTCGCCGCGACGACACCGATGGCGACCTTCAGGCCGGCCGCGATCCCGCCGGTCGACGCGGCCGCCGCGCCCGTCCCGGCGGCGGCGACCCCGGGCGCGGCCGCCGTACCGGCGCTGAGCAGGACCAACGGCGTCGCCGCGACGAGCACGCCCGCCGCCTTCGCGAGCCGTGACCAGCCTTTGCGTTCCCATTCGTCGCCGTAACCCGCACGGGCGACGCGTTCCAGTTCGCTGACGAACACGAGCGCGTCGACCGGTCGTTTCGTCGGGTCCTTCGCCATCCCCAGCGCGACGATCTCGTGCACCGGCTGGGGGACTTCACCGAACGGGATGGGCGCGTGTTCGTGCAGCGTGCGGAGCACTTCGGTGTCGTCGGCCTGATAGGGCCGGTGCCCGGCGACGCATTGGAAGAACACGCAGGTCGCGGCGTAGACGTCGGTCGCGGGCGTGGCCTGCCCGCCCGACCACTGCTCGGGCGCCATGTACGCCGGTGTGCCGACGGACGGGCCGCGTTCCCCCGCCAGGACGGCGGTGCCGAAGTCGACCAGCTTGCTCTCGCCGGTGTCGGCGACGAGGACGTTGGCCGGTTTGTAGTCCCGGTGGACGACGGCCGCGGAATGCGCCGCGGCCAGCCCGAGCAGCGAACCCTTCAGCACCGCGAGAGCGGCTTCGGGTTCGAGAGCGCCTTCGGCCTGGAGCACCGAACGCAGGGAGACTCCGTTGATCGCCTCCATGACGATCGCCGCGCCCTGCGGCGTCTCGAAGAATTCGTGCAGCTTCACGACGTGCGGGCTCGACACCCGGTGCAGCGCCAGCGCTTCCTGCCGGAACGCGGCGAGATGCGCGGGGTCCGCGGCGAAGCGGGAGAAGAGGTACTTGATCGCGACGACGTGGCCGGTGTTGTCTTGGCGGGCGAGCACCACGCGGCCGAAGGTGCCGGTGCCCAGCTGCTCCAGCTCGGTGAAGCCGGGGAGTCTCCACTCGTCGCTCAGTTCCACTGCGCCTCTTCCAGAATCTTGTCGAGGCCTGGAGTGTTCCATTCGTCGACGATCACGAGCTGCGTTTTCGGCAGGAACCAGACCCGCTGGGTGACCGTACCGCCGCCAGAACACGTGAGCCGCCACTCTTCGTAGGCGGCCCGCTTCGTTCCGACCGGGCGAAGTTCCTTCATCTGGAGGGTAGGCGCCCCCTGGGTCTCACCGGGTGCGCCGATGGAGTGGCAGGGACGCGGGCCGGTCGAGCGGTTGTAGGGCTTGCCAGGTTCATACGGCGGCGTGGCCGGGTCGGTCCGTGAGTTGTCGCTGAAGACGACGCCCGCGCAGCGGAACGGCTGGGTGCACTGGTCGGCGGTCACCAGGTAGCGCTCGATGGGAGCGCCGGAGAGCAGCGACCACTTTTCCGGCGTCGTGAGGGTGAAGGCGCCGACGTCGTGCACTTTGGTGCCTTGTCCCTGCGTGCCGCCGAGCAGGTTCATGACCGCCGGGCTCATGAGGTGGAGGAGGTGACGGTATTCGACGGTGACCTGCGTGGGGTCGCAGACGCGCGGGTAGCCGAGCACGGATCCGTAGACGTAGAACGTCATCCCGTTCGTGGTCGGCGCCGCCTGCAGCACGGTGTCGCCGGTGACGGACCACGGATCCGACATCGCGCCGACCGGCAGGTGCGCCGGTTCGCTCGGGGCGTCGGCGAGGCAGTCACCCGGCTTGGCGGCGTCGAAGAGCATGTCTTCGAGCATGCGCATCCGGTCGGCGGAGCCGTCGACGTTGTCGAAGAGGCGCGCGTTGGGGATCTGTTCGCCCTTCGTCAGATCGATGACGATCGGCCGGATGCTGAAGCCGCCGTGGTTGCCGAACTGGACGGAGTCGATCGAGCGTTTGTAGACGACCGTGAGCAGCTTGTCGTCCTGGCGCAGGATCTCGGCTTCGGACTTCATATGCGGGATGTCGCCGTCGGGTTCCCGCTGGGGCGGGTAGCCGTCGGGCCAGAAGCCCGCGAGCCAGCCGTCGATCGGCGCCATCAGCGCCTTGTTGACCCGCTCTTCGGCCGCCTTGTCCTTCAAACCGCTGATGCGGACGTACTTGCCGTTGTAGTCGAAGCCGTCGAATTTCTCGGTTCGGGTGAGGAGGTCGACCTTCATCGCGGCGACGGTCGTCGTCTGAGGCGGCGCTTCGTCGCTGTCGGCGTTGACCACGACGACCGTGCCGACGGCGGCCGCGGTGACGGCGGCGATCGCGGCGGTCACCTTGAGGCCGACCGCGATCCCGCCGCCCGCTGTCGCCGCCACCCCGCCCGCGACGACCGGTGCCGCGGCCGTGCCGGCGCCGAGCAGGGCCAGCGGGGAAAGGGCGACCAGGACCCCGGCGCCCTTCGCGAGCCAGTGCCAGCCGTTGCGCTCCCAGTCCTCGCCGTACGCCTTCCTGGCGGACGCCTCCAGTTCCGTGACGAATTCGGCCGCGCCCGAGGGCCGCTGGGCGACGTCCTTCGCCATGCCGCGCGCGATGAGGTCGCGGACGGGTTCGGGCACCTCGCCGAACGGGATCGGGGCGTATTCGTGCAGGGTGCGGAGCACTTCGACCTGCTCGGCCTCGTACGGCCGGTGCCCGGCGACGCACTGGAAGAACACGCAGGTCGCGGCGTAGACGTCGGTCGCGGGCGTGGCGACGCCGCCGGCCCACTGCTCGGGCGCCATGTACGCGGGCGTGCCCGCGGCGACCCCGGTCTGCCCGGCGAGCACGGCGATGCCGAAGTCGACGAGTTTGCTCTGCCCCTCGCGGGTGACCAGGACGTTCGCCGGTTTGTAGTCGCGGTGGACGGTGCCCGCGGCGTGCGCGCCGGCGAGTCCGAGCAGCGAGCCCTTGAGGATGGCCAGCGCGGCTTCGGGTTCGAGCTTCTCCTGTCGGCCGAGGATCTCTTTCAGGGAGATTCCGTGAACGGCTTCCATGATGATCGCGGCCCCTTGCGGGGTCTCCACGAACTGGTGCAGCCGGGCGATGTGGGGCCCCGAAACGCGGCTCAGGATCTGCGCCTCATGGCGGAATTCGGCCAGGCGTCGCGGGTCTGCCGCGAACCGCGCGTACAGGTATTTGATGGCCACGACCTGCGCGGATTCGTCGTGCCGGGCCAGCACGACCCGGCCGAACCCACCTTCGCCCAGTGACCCCATCTCGGTGAAACCCGGCAAGGCCCAGTCGTCCACAGAATCCTCCGCGATTCCCGATCGTGTCCCCTTGGAGGTGAGCTGCGCCGCAGCGGTTCCCCGCCTTCCGGGTTTAGGGTTACTCGTCGGTCACTTAGCCCGTTGCGATGGAGGAACGATGCGTTCGCCGAAGGATTTCTTCGCCCCGCTCGCGGTGGGGGCGCCGGAACCGCTCCGCCAGATCCCCGTGCCTCCTTCGCGGATGATCCACTTCTTCGATCCCAGCAACGAGAAGATGGCCGCCAAGGTCCCGGACATCGCCAAGAAGGTCGACGTCCTGCTCGGGAACCTCGAAGACGCCGTGCGCGCCGACCGCAAGGAGGCCGCGCGGAACGGGCTCGTCTCCATCGCGAAGTCGACCGACTTCGGCAAGACGCAGCTGTGGACCCGCGTCAACAGCCTCGACTCGCCGTGGGTGCTCGACGACCTGATCACGCTGGTCACCGAGATCGGCGACAAACTCGACGTGATCATGGTGCCGAAGGTCGAAGGCGCGCAGGACATCCACTACGTCGACAGGCTGCTCGCGCAGCTCGAAGCGCGGGCCGGGCTGACGAAACCGCTGCTGGTGCACGCGATCCTGGAGACCGCCAGCGGCGTCGCGAACGTCGAGGAGATCGCGGGCGCGAGCCCCCGGATGCAGGGCATCTCGCTCGGCCCGGCCGACCTCGCCGCCAGCCGCCGTATGAAGACCACCCGGGTGGGTGGCGGGCACCCCGGTTACCTGGTGCGCACCGACCCGACCGGCGAAGACCTGAACGAGGGACGCACGACGTACCAGCAGGATCTGTGGCACTACACCGTCGCGCGGATGGTGGACGCCTGCGCGGCGAACGGGATCCTGCCGTACTACGGGCCGTTCGGCGATATCCGCGACGTCGTGGCCTGCGAGGACCAGTTCCGCAACGCGTTCCTGCTCGGCTGCGTTGGCGCCTGGAGCCTGCACCCGGTGCAGATCGACATCGCCAAGAAGGTGTTCTCGCCCTCGCCGGAGGACGTCGCCTGGGCACGGCGCGTGATCGCCGAGATGGGTGACGGCACCGGCGCGGTGATGATCGACGGGAAGATGCAGGACGACGCCTCGGTGAAGCAGTGCCGGGTGGTCGCCGAACTCGCGGACGCCCTCGCCGCCGACGATCCTGAACTCGCCGCCGCGTACGACGCCGCCACGAAGGAGGCTTCCTGATGAACCCGCGACGTTCCGTCCTCTACATGCCCGGCGCGAACGAAAGAGCGCTCGAAAAGGCCAAGACGCTGGACGCGGACGGGCTGATCCTCGACCTCGAAGACGCCGTCGCTCCCGACGCGAAGGAAGCCGCACGTGAACGCGTTTGCGCGGCCGCGTCGTCGAAGGAGTACGGCAAGCGCGAAGTGACGATTCGCGTCAACGGCCTCGACACCGAATGGCACGACGCCGACCTCCGTGCCGCCGCGCAGGCGGGCCCGGACGCGATCGTGGTGCCGAAGGTGAACTCGGCCGCCGAGGTGCACAACATCGAGCGCGCGCTGGAGCTCGGCGGCGCACCGGACCACACGAAGATCTGGGCGATGGTGGAAACGCCGGTCGCGATGCTGCACGCCGAGGAGATCGCGTCGGCGTCCGAACGGCTGACCGTGCTGGTCATGGGCACGAACGACCTGGCGAAGGAACTGCACGCCGAGTTCGTCCCCGGCCGCGCGCCGCTGCTGGGCGGGCTTTCGCTCGCGCTGCTGGCCGCGCGGGCGACCGGCAAGGCGATCCTCGACGGCGTCTACAACGACGTGAAGGACCTCGAAGGCTTCGAGGCGGAATGCGTTCAGGGGCGTCAGTTCGGCTTCGACGGCAAGACCCTGATCCACCCGGCGCAACTGGAGCCGTGCAACCGGATCTTCGCGCCGACCGAGGAGGAGATCACGCGCTCGCGCAAGATCATCGCGGCGTTCGAGGAGGCGCAGGCGGCCGGGCAGGGCGTCGTGACCGTGGACGGGCGGATGATCGAGAACCTGCACGTGGACAACGCGCGGCGGATCCTGGCGCTGGCCGAAGCGATCGGCGGCTAGCAGGGACGGGCGGCCAACAGCCGCGCGCATGAGCTGTTGGCCGCGATGTAAGCGGCGACTTGAGGAGAGATGAGCGCGGCGAGATCCCGGACATCTTTCCAGTGGCCTTGTACGTCGAGAGTGAGCAATGGCTCGTGATGAGCGACGCGGTTCCTGAGCCTGTGCAGGCGCTCGGCATGTTTGTCGACGTCGCGGCGATCGGTACCGGCTTGAAAGGCCAGGTGCAGGTATGGAACCCACAGCGGGTCGTGATGACGTCGCGCGGACAGGTATCGCCAGAAGCCGAAGCTCAGCTCGGCGATCACCTTGCCCGGCGACGGTGACGCGGGGTGCTTGACCTTCGGGGTCGCGTTCCTGATGGCTTCGGCCACCAGCCTCCTGCTCGTCTCGTTGACGTCGTAACGCGTGCCGTTCGCGGATTTGTGCCATCGCGAGGGGAAGATCGTCGTCGCTTGGAAGACCCAATGCGTCCCTCCTGTGGCAGCGTGGCCCAGAGCCCGGTCATACGCGTTGCGCAGAGCCACTTCCAGGTGGCACAGATCGTGGTGGAACGCCGCGGATACCGCCGCGTTCCACTCGTACAACCTCATGGCCAGCTCTCGATCCTGGTTCGCCGCTTGCAAGTAGATCGTGAACCTCGGCTTCGACAACCAGGTCTCGATCCAATCCCCCGCGCGAGCGCTGGTCACCCTCATGGCTCCTCTGCTAAGCTGACCGACGAATAGCCCCGGATGGCCCCTGACCTGTCGGTCATGTCACCGGGGCTTTGATCTTTCTGTTGCCGGTCGGCAAAGCAACGCGCTCCTGACGCATTTCGTCCTCTGGATGCGGTAGTCGCACGCGCAAGGACCGCATCCAGAGGACGAAATGCGGGTCAGGGCCAGGGGCGCGGAGTGGGGCGAAGGGATTCGTAGGCGGCAGCGGCGCGAAGGACGTCGAGGTCGGCGAAGCGGCGACCGCTGATCTGGAGGCCGATGGGCTGGTCGTCGCTGGTGTAGCCGCAGTTGATGGAGACCGCGGGCTGGCCGGACATGTTGTACGGCACGGTGAACGCGATGTGCTCGAACGGGCGGCGCGGGTCGTTGGTCGGCGAGGGCCATTCGGCGGGCGGGGCCGAGACCGGGCAGGTCGGGGACAGGACGACGTCGAAGCGTTCGGTCGCGCGCAGGGTCGCGACGGCGATGGCGTCGATCTGCGCGAAACCGCGGTAGGCGTCGACACCACTGACGTCGGCGCCGCCGGCGGCCCAGTCGGCGATGTACGGCAGCACCTTCGCGCGGCGGTCTTCGGGCAGCGCCGACATGTCCGACCAGGCGCGGACGCGCCAGAAGGTGTCGAGCCCGTCGAGCATTTCGCGGCGCAGGAACGGCGAAACCGGCTCGACGACGGCGCCCGCGGCCTCGAAGACACGCGCGGCTTCGGTGACGGCGGCGATCGTCTCGGGCAGCACCGGGAGCCCGACGCCCGGATCGAGATGAAGCCCGATCTGCAGGCCCTTGACCTCGGCCGAAAGCGAAGACCAGTCGAGAGACGACGGCGGCAGCGAGAGGTGGTCGCGTCCGTCCACACCGGACAGCACGCTCATCAGCAACGCGGTGTCGGCCACGGTCCGCGTCATCGGCCCGGCGACGCGGCCGAGGAACGGCGGATCCACCGGCACCCGGCCGAAACTCGGCTTCAGCCCGACCAGGCCGCACCAGCCGGCGGGCAGCCGGATCGAGCCGCCGATGTCGGTGCCGACGTGCAGCGGACCGTAACCGGCGGCGGCCGCCGAACCGGCACCGGCGCTGGAGCCGCCTGGGGTGCGCGTGGTGTCCCAAGGATTCCGTGACGCGGTGTGGAAACTCGACAGCCCGGACGTCAGCATCCCGTAATCCGGCATGGTCGTCTTGCCCAGCAGTACCCCGCCGGATTCGCGCACGCGAGCGCCCGCCGGGGCGTCTTCGGGCGCGGGCGTCAGCGCGGTGGCGGCAGTGCCGAGCGGGACCGGGGTGCCGCGGGTCGCGATGTTCTCCTTGAGCGTCAACGGAACGCCGTCGATCGGACCGAGCGGTTCGCCCGCGTGCCAACGGCTTTCGGACGCCTTCGCGTCTTCGCGCGCGCCGCTCGGGTCGTACGCGTAGAGCGCGTGCAGCTCGGGTTCGCGCGCTTCGATACGTGTGAGGACGGCTTCGGTGACCTCGACCGGTGACAGCGTCCCGGCACGGTACTGCGCGACCAGTTCGACGGCGGTCAGATCAGGCAACTCCGGCACGGCAACACTCCTTACGTCGCGGGCGGTTCGAAGCGGCCGTCGACCGCGGTCCAGCCGCCGTCCACCGCCAGTACGGAGCCGGTGACGAACGACGACGCGTCCGACGCCAGGTAGACGACGGCGCCCGCGAGTTCGTCCGGACGCGCCCACCGGCCGAGCGCACCCTTGGTCGCATAGGCGTCGTACCAGGCCGGATTCGCTTTGATCTGCGCTGTCAGCGGAGTCTCGACGACACCGGGCGCGATCGCGTTCACCCGCACCCCGGCCGGGCCGAACTCCGCCGCGGCCGTGCGGAACAGCTGCACCAGCCCGGCTTTCGTCGCCGCGTACGGCCCTTGGCCGGGCTCGACGGTGGTGCCGCGGATCGACGAGAACCCGATGATGCTCCCCCGCCCGCGTTCGACCATCCCGGCGCCGAACGCGCGCACGACCTCGAAGGTCGCGCCGAGGTTCAGCGCGATCACTCGGTCGAATTCCTCGCGCGTGTACTCCAGCAGCCGTTTGCGCACGTTGGTCGCGGCGGTCAGCACCACGATGTCGGTCTCGCCGAGTTCCGTGGCCGCCCGCGCGGCCGCACCGTCGGAGAGCAGGTCGATCTCGTACGCCTCGCCCACGCCGGTTTCCTTGGCAGCGGCGACATCGCGGTCCGCGACGATCACTTCGGCGCCGTGCGCGGCCAGCGCCTTCGCGGACTCGCGGCCGATCCCGCTGCCACCGCCGAGGACGACGGCTCGCTTTCCTTCGAGCCGGAACAGGTTTTCGTACGTCACGGGCGCAGCACCGCCATCCTGGTCACAGTCAGTTCCTCGACCGCGAACCGCGGCCCTTCCCGCCCGATCCCGGAATCCTTCACGCCGCCGTACGGCATGGTGTCGGACCGGAAACCGGGCACCTCGTTGACCACCACGCCGCCGACTTCGAGCTCGTCGAGCGCGCGGAACGCCGTCTTCAGCGAAGTGCTGAACACCGAGGCGTGCAGGCCATAGCGCGACGCGTTGACCGCGTCGAAAGCTTCGTCCACAGAGGACACGGTGCGGATGCAGACCACGGGACCGAAGATCTCCTCGTCCCAGCATTCGAGGCCGTCGGGCACGTCGAGCAGCACGGTCGGCCGGATCACCGTTCCGTCGACACCACCCCCGGCCAGCCGCGCTCCAGCCGAAGTCGCTTTGTCGACCCACTCCTGGACGCGCTGAGTGGACCCCGGGTCGATCAGCGCCGAGACTCGCGTCTTCTCGTCTCGCGGGTCACCGGTGACGACCTCGCCGAGCCGCGCGAGTACCCGTTCGGTGAATTCCTCGGCGACCGCGTCCACGACCAGCACGCGCTGCACCGAAATGCAGGCCTGCCCGGACGCGTAGAACCCGCCGCGCAGCACGGCGTCCGCGGCCGCGTCGAGATCGGCGTCCTCCGCGACCACGAGAGCTGCGTTGGATCCGAGCTCCAGCAACGTCTTCGTGGGCGCGGCGTCGCGGGCGATCCGGTGCCCGACCAGCGCGGATCCGGTGAACGACACCGCGCCGACCCGCCGGTCCGTGACCAGCGCCGAGCCGACCGCCGCGTCACCGGTGACCAGCTGGACCATCGCGGGCAGGTCGGTCAGCGAGCGCACGAGATGCACTAGCCACAACGTCGCCAGCGGCGTCTGCGGCGCGGGTTTCACCACCACCGGGCAACCCGCGGCGATGGCGGGCGCGATCTTGTGCGACGCCAGCAGCAGCGGATAGTTGAACCCGGCGATGCCGACCACCACCCCGATCGGCTTGCGTTTCCAGAATCCGACCAGGCCGTCGCCGGAGGGCAGGAGATCGAGCGGCACGGTCTCGCCGTGCAGCCGCGAGACCTCCTCCGCGGCGGCCTGCCAGGTGACGATCGTGCGCGCGACCTCGACGCGACAGTCGACCAGCGGCTTTCCGGTCTCCAGCACCAGCAGCTGCTCGAACTCGGAACGCCGGGCTTCCAGAGCGGCGGCGACGGCGTTCAGGAGCGAACGCCGGGTACGCGACGGCAGCGCCGCGACCTGCTTGAACACCGCGACGGCCTCGTCGATCGCGCGCGCGGCCAGCTCCGGCGTCCCGACCGGCGCCCGGCCGGTCTCGCTCCCGTCGTACGGGAAGCTCACCGTCGAGTAGTCCACAGTGGACACCCAGCCGTCACCGATCGGCAGTCCCTCGGGATACTCAGCCATCGTCCCCTCCCCGCAGCC
Organism: Amycolatopsis roodepoortensis; assembly: GCF_024628825.1. Classification (NCBI taxonomy): domain Bacteria; kingdom Bacillati; phylum Actinomycetota; class Actinomycetes; order Pseudonocardiales; family Pseudonocardiaceae; genus Amycolatopsis; species Amycolatopsis roodepoortensis. The sequence continues at coordinate 5,447,920 of NZ_CP102415.1, read as the reverse complement.
TCGCCAGTTCGGCCCGCAGATTCGGCGCGGCCGCCAGCAGTTCCCTGGTGTACTCGTGTTCCGGCGCGTCGTAGACCTGGCCGACGTCGCCGATCTCGACGATCTCGCCGCGCCGCATCACCGCGACCCGGTCGCAGACGTGCCGCACCACGCCGAGGTCGTGCGAGACGAAGATCAGCGTCAGCGAATACAGCTCGACCAGCGACGCGAGCAGGTCGAGGATCTGCTTCCGCACCGAGACGTCGAGCGCGCTCACCGGTTCGTCCGCGATGAGGACGCTCGGATTCGGCGCGAGCGCCCTGGCGATCGAGATGCGCTGCCGTTGCCCGCCGGAGAACTGGTGTGGATACCGTCCCGCGGCATCCGAAGGCAGGCCGACGGCCTTCAGCAGCTCCGAAACCCGCGAGGGATCCCGGCGGCCCAACGGTTCGGAGATGATGTCGCGCACCCGCATCCGCGGATCGAGCGAACCCATCGGATCCTGGAAGACGATCTGCAACTCCGACCGCAGGAAGCCGAGTTTGCGTTCGGGCAGGGTGTCGATTCGCTTTCCTTGGAACGAGACGCTGCCCGCCGTCGGCTTGTCCAGCGCGGCCAGCAATCTGACCAAAGTGGACTTTCCCGAACCCGACTCGCCCACGATCCCAAAGCGTTGACCTGCTTCGACGTCGAAAGAGACACCGCGCAAGGCGTGCACATCGCGACGCGTGTAGCGGCGCTCCAGGTCCCGTACGGAGATCATCATCGGCTCGCCTCCAGGTCCGAAGCGGCCAGGAGCTTCTTCGTGTACTCGTGCTTCGGCTCGGTGAGCACCTCGCGGGTGGTGCCCGCTTCGACGATCTCGCCGTCCAGCATCACCAGCACCCGCTCGCAGACCGACGCCACGACGGCGAGATCGTGCGTGATGAACAGCAGCGCGCTTTCCCGCTGCCGGACGCCGTCGAGGATCAGTTCCAGGATCTGCGCCTGCACGGTGACGTCCAGTGCCGTCGTCGGCTCGTCGCAGATCAGCAGCTTCGGGTCGTTGGCCAGCGCGATCGCGAGGACGACGCGTTGCCGCTGCCCGCCGGAGAGTTGATGCGGATACGCGCGGGCGACGCCGGGCAGCCCGACGGAAGCCAGCAAAGCCTCGGGATCCTTCCGGCCGTTTCGGTGGATCCGCATCGGCTCGGCCACCTGCGCGCCGACCCGCATCGCCGGGTTCAGCGCGGTCATCGGCTCCTGGAACACCATCGACATCTCATTGCCGCGCAGCCGCGACATTTCCTTCTCCGGCGCGCCCAGCAGTTCGCGGCCGTCGAGCTTCACCGATCCGGACGCGGCGAGCTCTTCGGGCAGCAGCCCCATGATCGACAACGCCGTCAACGACTTCCCGGAGCCCGACTCGCCGATCAGCCCGACGCGCTCACCCCGCGCGATGCCGAACGAGACGTCGCGGACCAGCCCGGAGATGCCGAGCCCTTGGACTTCGAGTGTCATAGCCGCGCCGCCAATCGGGGGTCGAGTCGATCGCGGAGGCCGTCACCGAGCAGGTTGAAGCCGAGCACGGCGATGGCGATCGCGACGCCGGGCACGAGCGCGAGCCGCGGGTGCAGGGTCAGGAACATCTGCGATTCCTGGAGCATCCGGCCCCACGACGGCGTCGGCGGCCGGGTGCCGAACCCGAGGAACGACAGCGCCGCTTCCGCGAGTACGGCGATCGCGAACGACACCGACGCCTGCACGATCAGCAGCCCGGAGATGTTCGGCAGGACGTGCCGCGCCGCGATGTTCAGCCGCGACCGGCCGGCCGACCGCGCGGCCAGCACGAACTCGCTGCTCATCACCTGCAGCGTCCCCGACCGCGCGATCCGCGCGAACGACGGGATGGTGGCGATGCCGATCGCCACCATGGCGGTCAGCGTGTCCGCCCCGAACACCGCGCCGAACATGATCGCCAGCAGCAACGCCGGGAACGCGAGCACGAGATCGTTGACCCGCATGACGAACTCGCCGAGCCACCGCGACGACATCCCGGCGAGGATGCCCAGCGGGGTCCCGATCACCGCGGCGATGCCGACCGCGACCACACCGACGTACAGCGTCGTCCGCGCGCCGACCATGAGCTGGCTGAGCACGTCACGGCCGAAGCTGTCCGTGCCCAACAGGTTCGCGCCGCTGAAGTCGTGCAGCCGGTTGGCCGCGTCGACCTTCACCGGGTCGAACGGCGTCCACACGAACGAAAGCAGCGCGGCGACGACGATCAACGCGACCAGGACGCCGCCGATGGCAAGACTGCGGCTACGCATCAGGAACCCCGCAATCTCGGGTCGAGCACCGTGTAGAGGACGTCGACCACGAAGTTCACCAGCAGCACGCCGACCACCAGGACCAGCACGATCCCCTGCACGGACAACAGATCCCGCGACGCCACCGAGTCGAGCAGCATGCTGCCCAGCCCCGGCAGGACGAACACGCGCTCGACGACGACCGCGCCGATCAGCAGGGTCGACAGTTGCAGGCCGAGCACCGTCACCACCGGCACGGCGGCGTTGCGCAGACCGTGGCGGAACAGCGCTTGGAACGGCCGCAGCCCCTTGGACCGCGCCGTGCGCAGATAGTCCTGGCCCAGCGTGTCGAGCACCGCGGACCGGACGTAACGCGTGAGCACCGCGCCCTGCACGAGCCCCAGCGACAAGGCAGGCAGAACGAGACCGCGGAGGAATTCGCCCGGATCCTGCACGGGCGGTGTCCAGCCGCCGGAGGGCAGCCAGCGCAACTGCACCGCGAAGATCTGCACCAGGATGATGCCGGCGAGGAACGCGGGGATCGCGACGCCGATCTGTGACAGCCCGGAAACCGCGGTACCGTCGGCGTTCCGATGCCGCACCGCGGCGAACGTCCCGGCCGGGATCGCGATCAGCAACGCCACCAGCATCCCGGCGCCGACCAGCCACAACGTGACGCCGAGGCGGTCGGTCAGGGCGGGCCCGATCTCCTCGCGCGTGACGTACGAGCGGCCGAAGTCGCCTTGCAGGACACCGCCGATCCAGTCGAAGTACTGCGTCAGCAACGGCCTGTCGATACCGAACTCGGCGCGCGTCTTCGCGACCAGCTCCGGCGTCGCGTTGACGCCCAGCGCGACCTGCGCCGGATCACCCGGCAGCACGGCCATGAACAGGAACACCACGATGGACGCGACCAGCACACTGGCCACCAGGATCGCCACGCGGCGCACGATCTTGACCGTCATCGCGGCGCCAATCCCGTGAGATCGAAGGACTCGCTGACCTGGTTGCGGACGAACCCGGTCACCTTGTTCTTCGCCACGATCACGTTGGGGAACAGGAAGAGCCAGTCCGCGGCGGCGTCTTCGGACAGCCGCCGGGCGACCTGGCGCATCGCGTCGACCTGCTCCTGGGGTGTGCCCGCGTCCGCCTTCGCCAGGTTCTGCTGGACGGGCTTGCTGTCGTAACCCCAGTAGTACTTCGGCCTGCCGAACGTGACGATGTCGCGCGCCTCCACATGCTGGATGATCGACAGGTCGTAGTCGCGGTCGGTGAAGACCTGCTTGAGCCACACCGCCGGGAAGTCCAGCGGCTCGATCGTCACCGAGACCCCGACGTCGGCCAGCTGCGACGCCACCACCTGCGCGGCCGAGACGGCGTACGGCAGGTTCGGGATCCGCAGGCGCAACGAAGGATTGGGCTGACCCGCTTCGGCGAGCAGCGCTTTCGCCTTCGCGGGATCGAACGGGTACGCGTTCGAAAGGTCCTCGTACCAGGGATCCGTCGGCGGAACCATGCTGCCGATGAGCGTGCCGCGGCCGCCCCAAGCCGTGTCCAGCAAGGCCTTCCGGTCGATGGCGTACGACAGCGCCCGTCGCACGCGGACGTCGTTCAGCGGTGGGCGCGCGTTGTTGAACGCGAGCGTGACCTCGCTGTTGGTGGTGCCTTCGACGACGGTGAACCGGTCGTCGCTCTGGAACTGCGGGATCGAATCCGGCACGGTGATCGCGGAGATGACGTCGATCCCGTTGCTGAGCAAGGCGTTGTTGAGCGCCGTCGGATCCTTGATGTACTTGAGGACCACCGTCGAGTAGGCCGGTTTCCTGCCCCAGTACGCGGGATTCTGCTTGAGCACGATGGAATCGCCGCGCCGGCGCGAGGACACCGTGTACGGCCCGGTGCCGATCGGTTTGTTCGCCAGATCCGCGACGCCGGTGCGGCTGAACATCGCGCCGAGACGGCTGGTGAGGCTGAACAGCCAGCCGTTGCTGGGCTTCGTGAGCACGACCCGCGCGTGGTCCGGCGCCACGACGTCCACCCGGTCGACGACGTCCATTGTGGACTTGATCGACACCGTCCAGTCGGTTTTCACGCGCATCAACGAGAACTTGACGTCTTCGGCGGTGAACGGCGCCCCGTCGCTGAACTTCACGTCCTTCCGGAGCTTGAAGTCGTAGGTCCTGCGATCTTCCGAGATCGTCCACGATTCGGCGAGCAGCGGCACGATCTTCGCGTCCGCGTCGAGTTTCACCAGGCCCTCGTAGACGTTGTAGAGCAAGGCCTGCGGGATGGCGGCGCCGTCCGTGCGGGTGAAGTCGAAGTTCGCGGGTTCGGCGGTGTAGCCGATGGCGAGCGTGCCGGGATCCTTGGCCACCGTGGCACTCGACCCGGCGGAGCAGCCGGACACCACCAGCAGCAACGCTGCCACTGTCGCGTGAATCCGGGCTTTCATCCTGCCCCCTGACCGGTAGACTGGTCTGACCAGTAAACCAGACGAGACGGCAGGGTCAAGATGGAATTCGAGCCGGTCGCCCCTGTCCGCGCATACCAGCGTGTCGTCGAACAGATCGAGGAAGCCGTGTTCAGCGGCCGGATCAAACCGGGCGACCGCCTGCCGAGCGAACGCGAGCTGATGGTCCAGTTCGACGTCGGCCGCTCGACCGTGCGCGAGGCGCTGCGCGTACTGCAGGCGGCGGAAATGATCCGCTCGCGCCCCGGGGATCCGCGCGGGCCCGAGGTCCTGGCCGCCTCCCCCGCCGCGTTGCACCGGTCGATGCACCGGCTCGCGCGCGCCGACCACATCGGCCTCTCCGAGCTGTTGCAGTTCCGCATGGTCCTCGACGGTTCCGCACATCTGCTCGCCGCGCAGCTCAGGACTGAAGACCATCTCGCCGAGCTGGAGGCGGCCCTGGAGGCGATGCGCGCGGGCGTCTCGAAGGGTTTCGCTGAGTTCTCCCACGCGGACGTCGCGTTCCACGAGGCCATCGCCCGCGCGACTGGGAATCCGCTGCTGGTGATCAGCGGCGAGGTCGTCCGCGGTGTCGTACTGGAGCTCATCGAGGACAAGCTGGAGCACGCCGACGACCGGACGGCGCTGATGCGCAACTGGCTGACACACCACGAAGAGGTACTCGGCGCGATCCGGGATTCCGATGGCGAGCGCGCTTCACGGCTCGCGAAGCAGGCGCTCTACGACAACTACGCCGAGTACGTCCCCGAGGAGCAACGTCGCCTATTGCGGCCCCTGCTTGCTTGATCCGCCCCTACACTCGCTCAGGTGGGGGATATCAAGAAGCCTTCGACGACGCGCCGAGGTGTCGGTCTCGCCCTGTCCGGTGGCGGCTACCGCGCGATGTTGTTCCACACCGGGGCGCTGTGGCGGCTCAACGAACTCGGCTGGCTGTCGAAGATCTCGACGTTCTCGAGTGTCTCGGGCGGTTCGATCGCCTCGGGTGTGCTCGCGCACGCGTGGTCGGAGCTGAAGTTCGAGAACGGTGTGGCGGACAACTTCTACGACGAGGTCGTCGCGCCGATCCGGAACCTGGCGCGCACCCGGCTCGACATCCCGGTCACCTTGCTGGCCATGGCGATCCCGTGGCGGAGCGCCGGTGAAGAACTCGCGCGCGTGTACGCGAAACACCTGTTCGGCGACTGCTGCCTCAAGGACATCGACCCCGGCGGCCCGCAGTTCGTCTTCACCGCGACGAACCTCCAGGACGGCGCGCTGTGGTGGTTCTTCCGGCAGGACGGGCCGCACGGGAACATCCCGCTCGCGACCGCGGTGGCCGCGTCCTCGGCGTTCCCGCCGATGCTTTCGCCCGTCGTGATCCAGGATCCGCATTCGGATGACCGGAAACGCAAGATCGTGCTCAGCGACGCCGGCGTCTACGACAACCTCGGCCTGGACCCGGTCGAAGGGCACGCGACGGTGCTGGTCAGCGACGCGGGCAAGCGGATGAAGGTCAGGCGGAAGGTCCCCCGCGACTGGGGACGGCAGCTGCTGCGCGTGCTCGACGTGATCGACAACCAGGTGCGCGAGCTGCGGCGGGGCGCGCTGCTGAAGTCCTATGTGGAGAAGGATTTCAGCGGCGCCTACTGGGGTTCCTACGTCGATCTCGAGAACTTCGAGCTCGTGGATTCGCTGACGGCGCCGGTGGATCTCACGCACAAGCTGGCGGAGACGCCGACGCGCCTGACGAAACTGCCGGAAGTGCTGCAGGAGCGGTTGATCAACTGGGGTTACGCGGCCTGTGACGCGGGGATGCGCAAGTGGGTCGACACCGAAGCGGCCGCTCCCGCCGGGTTCCCGTTCCCGGCCGCCGGCCTGGGTTGAGCGCGTCCCCGGATGCGAAAAATGGTCCTTTCCTCGCATATTCAGCGAGGAAAGGACCCTTCAAAGCGCTCGTCAGGCGACCAGGTTCGCGTAGACGATGACGTTGTCCTTGTAGCTGTGCTCTTCCTGGTCGAAGACACCGCCACAGGTGATCAGCCGCAGCTGCGGCTTGTCGGTGTTGCCGTAGACCGCTTCCTCGGGGAACTGGTCCTTGGGCACCTGGTCCTTCTTCTCGACCACGAACTTCAGGCTCTTGCCGTCGCTGCGGTCGACGACCACCTCGTCACCGGGGTTCAGCTCGTTGAGCTTGTAGAAGATACCCGGCTGCTTGTTGCCGTCGACGTGACCGAGCAGGATCGCCGGGCCGACGTCACCGGGCACCGGGGAGAACCGGTACCAGGCGGCCTGCATCGGTTTCTTCGCCGACGGGACGGACATCTTGCCGTCCTTGCCGATCGCGACCGTGACCAGGCTCGATTCCGCGCCGATCTTGGGGATCTTCACGTTCGTCGGGCGAGCCCCGTTGAACGGTTTGACCACCGGCGGTGCCGATTCCGCCGCCGGCTGCGCGGCGGGCGGGGCGGGTTCGTCGGTGCCGCATCCCGTCAGCGCGAGGGAAAGCACAAGGGCGGCCGCGACCAGGCGGCCGCCCTGCGTCAGAAGCTTCATCGATCAGGCCGCGGTGGCGCCGAAACCGGTCTCGATGCCGCCCTTGGGCTTCAGCTTGACCTGCTTCTTCTTTTTGTCGGCGCCCGGTGCGGTCGCGCCGCCGCCGATCTCCTCGATCTCGATGTCACCCTTGCCCGGCTTGCCGTCGCAGGTCCAGGTGAAGGTGCTCGTGGTGCCGTTGAAGCCGGGCTTGGCCTCGATGGCGTAGACCCAGATGAAGGCGTCGGCGCCGTCCTGGAACGAGTCGGTGATGATGTAGTCCGGCGCGGTGACGTCGGTGGGCTCCGAACCGCAGAAGATGGCCAGCGCGCCTTCCTTGCCCTCGACGTATCCGGCGCCGACGTTCAGCTCCGGCAGCGGCGCGGTGGTGGTGGTCGGCTTCTCCGAGGTGGAGGTCGGCGACGGCTTGCCGGAAGTCGGCTTGCCGCTGCTCGTCGGCGTCGGCTCCTGCGAGGACGACGAGGCCGGGGCGCTCGAGTCCGGCGGGGCCGTCGTCGCCTTGCCGCCCGAGTAGGACGGCGGGGCCGGAGTCGAGGTCGCGGTCTCGCTCGACGGAGCCGGCGGCGTGGTGGTCGTCTCGGTCTGCGCCATCGCGACCGGCGTCACGGCCAGCGAGATGACGGCGCCGGCCAGCACCGCGCCCGCGAGGCGGCCCAACGTCTTCTTCAAAATGATCTCCCAGTGGAAACATCGCAACACAGGGTGACCCCCACCCTGCCACCACCCGAAAGGAATCCCACGTTCGAGTGACAGCGTGATCCTGCCCGAAAAGTACGGAAGGGCGTAGCGGATAAGGCGTGACAAGAACCACCGGAAAAACCGGTAACGCTGGAATGTCCCTGCCCGATACATGGGCCCGAAAGTCGCTCAACAGAGGGAAACCCTCGCGGCGACGAACGAATGTTAACACCCGGAGGGCCGGAACGGTTGCGTTGCGGAAGTATTTTTTCGCCGCCCCTCGAACCACCCGGATTCGCCGCTCATCCTGGCCGGATCCCCTTTTTCCGAAGACTCTCCGCACTCGCACTACCGACCGGTTCACACTTTCGGACCACGTTTCGGTGAACCCCTGACCATTTACCGCCGGACACCGGTGCCCGGCAACCCGAAGATCACGATCAGAACACCAGGAACAAGGCCACGGCGAGGGAGACCGCGCCGAGGAGGCCGGCGACGAATAGCCAGGGCTTCGGCGACGTCCGGTTCCGTACCGCCCGGCCACCGCCCACCAGCGCCAGCAAGAGCCCGAGACCGAACCCGATCGCGGGCAGGAAGGTGGCGAAGGTCCGGTTCTCGGCGGTACAGGCCCAGATCGCGTCGTCCGGGCAGGACGACGCCGCGAGCTCGGCCAGCAGGCCCGCCGCGACGATCGCGAGGAAGCCGAGCACCAGGAGCCAGAACAGGCCCCACAGCAACTGACCGAGCCGCCGGGGCGGTTTCGTCTCGTCCACGTGCTAGCCGAGCGCCGAGGCCAGATCGGTCCAGAGATCTTCCGGATCTTCGAGCCCGACACTGAACCGGACGAGCCCGGCGGGCACGTGGGCGTCGCCTGCCAGCCACGCCCGCCGCTCGACCAGGCTCTCCACCCCGCCGAGGCTGGTGGCGGCCCGGATCAGCCGCAGCGAACCGATGACCTTGTCCGCGGTCTCGGCGTCCGGGAGTTCGAACGCGATCATCGTGCCGGCTCCGGGATAACGCACCCGCGTGATGGCGGGGTGGTCGACCAGCCGCGCGGCCAGCAGCGCGGCCGTGCGCGTCTGCTCGGCGAGACGGACCGGGAGCGTCCGCAGCCCGCGCAGGGCCAGCCACGCTTCGAGCGCTCCGGGCGTGGCCCCAAGCCTGGTGCGCGCGTCGCGCAGACTCTTCGCCACACCCTCGTCGGCCGCGATGGTCAGGCCGAGCAGCAGGTCGCTGTGCCCGCCGATGAGTTTCGTCGCGCTGTGCACGACGATGTCGGCACCGAGGTCCAGCGGCCGCTGCCCGAGCGGCGTGGCGAACGTGTTGTCGACGGCGACCAGGCCGTTCGCGGCGGCGGCGATCGTCTCGATGTCGATGACGTCGAGCGTCGGGTTGGTCGGCGATTCGAGCCAGAGCAGGTCGGCGTCCGCGGCGGCGACCCACGCGGCCGTGTCGTCCGGCGCGATCTCGGTCACCACCAGGCGTCCGGTGCGCTGCGCGTGGGCGAGCAGGCCACGCGAACCCGCGTAGGAGAACGTCGGGACGCAGACCTTCGCGCCGACGGGCAGGGTGTCGACGACCGCGCTGAGCGTCGCGATTCCCGAGGCGAACGCGGTGGCGTGCCCGCCTTCGAGCGCGCCGATCGCCGCTTCGAGTGCCTCCCACGTCGGGGTGCCGTCCTCCCGCGAATACGCGCGGTCGGCGCCGGCGTCGAAGGTGCTCGCCGCGACGATCGGCACGTTCAGCGGTTCGCCGGGGCCCTCCGGACGTCCGGCGGCGACGGCGAGGGTGCGGGGTGACCAATCGTTCGTGTCCACCCCGCCACCGTAAACCGTCGCCTGCTAGTGCGCGTAGACCTCGAACTCGTAGAGGGAGTAGCCGTACTTGGTGCCGCGCTGGACTCCGGCCATCCGGACATGACGGGCGTCCACGGCTTCGAAGGCGACGTTGTCCTTCCCGCCGTCTCCGTCCACTATGGACGCCACTTCCCGCCAGTTCGTCCCGTCCGACGAGATCTGCACCTTGTACGCCTTCCCGTACGCGGACTCCCAATGCAGGACGACCCGGGAAACGCGCTGCACCGAGCCAAGGTCGACGGTGATCGACTGGTCGTCGCTCCAGTCGCTCGCCCAGCGCGTCGACAGGTCGACGTCGATGGCCTTGGACGGGGGCGAGTTGTACCAGCCCGTCTCGTGGCTGGTCGCGCTCACCGAGCGGCCGGTGGCGAGATTGGCGATGTTGTCACCGCGTTTCGCCGGGAACTCCACGACCTGCTGGAAGGTCGGCCGGTTCTGGGTGCTCATCTTGTCCTGCGTGATGCCGCCGAGCGCGCGGTGGATGATCGTGTCGGCGCACCACTGGTCGCCCGCGGCGCAGTCGCCGTCACCGGGGTAAACGGTGTTGGCGGGCTGCGCGGCCGCCTGCGTCAGCGAGTCGAGCAGCACCTGACGGCAGGCAGTGACGTCACCACCGCCGCAGTACTTCACGGCGAGCGGACCGGCGACGGGCTGGCCGAGCACCGAACGAATGTCCTTGTGCACGTAGCCCCACCAGCCGGACTGGTACGACGAACCGGCGTGTCCCTGGCCGACGTGCTTGCCGGGGACCTCGTTCTGCCAGCCGGACGGCGACTCGTTGATCTTCAGCACCCCGACCATGGGACCGTAGGCGTCGCCCATGCCGGGTTTGAACTGGGCGTTCACCAGCAGGGGCCACCAGGCGTCCATGATGCGGATCGCGTCGGCGTTGGCGTAGACCTTGCTCCCCGGCGAGGTCTCCGAACGCAGGCCGCCCGCGGCGAGCCACGTCTTCAGCTTCGCCACCGCGTCCGCGGCCGGGCCGGTCACCGGCGCCCTGTCGATCACCTTGAACAGCTCAGGCAGCACCTTCTCCGCGCGGAGGTCGGCGAGCGCGGCCTCCTCCATGGCCTGCGTGAGGTTCACCCGCGTCACCTTGGTGCCGCTGGAGATCAGCTTCTTGACCCGCGCGTCGATCAGATCGCCGCGGTGCACGGAACTCTTGTCCGCGCCGCTGGCCGCGTAGCCGTTGGCCTGCGCGTTGTTCCAGCTGATGTAGTAGTCCTGGTTGATCGACTGCGGATGCTGCGACGACGGCGTGTAGTTCGCGAGGTTGCCGTCGGGATTCCAGCCCTGCCAGTCGAATCCGGCGTCGCCCTTCACCGGCATGGCCGGGTCGACGTTCGGATCGCGGACCGGGTTCGAGCCCGAGTTGAAGTACGCGACGTCACGGGAGTCGGCGTAGAACCAGTTGTAGGTCTGGTTGACGTCGGCCGCCGCGGCCTGGAAGTCCTGCGCGGACTTGATCGCGTCCGGATCGTTGAACTTCTGGAAGCCGATGATCGTGTCGATCTCGTGCTGGAACGTGGACCGCAGCGACGCGTACGCGACCGGTTTGCCGCCGACCAGCGCCCGGCTCGTCACCGGACCGTATTTGGTGCGGAAACTGCGCAGCGTGTACGAACCTGCCGCCGTACCGTCGGCGACGGTGGGCTTCCAGGCGTTCTTGCGTTCGACGATCTCGAACGGCAGGCACTGGCCGCGGAACCGGTAGAAGTTGGAGTTCTTGGTCGGCGCGGAACCGTTCTGCTCGCACAGTTCGACGGCGTAGGTGTCGACGATGTCCTGCGACGCCGAGGTCGCGCTCCACGAGTAGTCCTTGCCGCGGCCGAGCAGCACGTACATGCTGATCCCCGCGAACGAGGCGCCGCGGGCGCTGATGCCGGGACCCTGGATTTCCTGCAGCATCAGCAATTGCGGCGCGAAGTAGCCCGCCTGCGGGCCGAACACGGCGACCGGGTGACCGCTCGCGGTCTTGGCGCCGGAGACCACCAGCGCGTTGGACATGCCGTGTTTCTCCGACAGCAGGTTGCCCGGCAGGACACCGTCGTCGAAGATGCCGCGGACGGCCTTCTGGTCCTCGGGCGCGGGAACGTCCACCTTGGCCGGTGTCGCCGTCCCGGCGGAACCGGTCGGATCGAAGACCAGCTGCTGCCCGGTGACCGAACCCTTGTCCGGCATCGCGGCGCCCTGCGGGTTCGACGGCGCCTTGCCGTAGTCGAAGGTCTGTCCATTGTGGAGCGTCTTGACGGTCTCGGGGTCGTCCTCGGACCGCAGGCTCCGCCAGACCTTGTCACCCTGTTCGAGGCCGTACTTCTCCTGCATCGCCATCTTCGCGATGGCGTTCTGCACCTCACCGCCACCGCCTGCGCCGAACTGCGCGCCGACGACGGCGGCGAGGACGACGAGGTCGGTGAGCTTGAACGGCTCGATGGTCCCGGCGTTCGTGATCGCGTCGACGTGTCCGGTGAGCACGTACTCGCCCGGGAAGTAGCGGCCGCTGTGCGCGTCGGAGATGTACTTGTTGACACCCTGGACGTAGGCCTCGGCGTCGGCCTTGCCCTGCGCGCCGCGCGGACCGCCGGCCGCGGCGTTGTCGACCTGCTTCTGCAGTTCCTGTTCGGTGTACGGCGCCGAGGCGAAGAAGCTCTGCTCGAGTTCGCGGTTGCCCTGGGCGCCGCCGGCGAACGAGGTCAGCTGGCCGCGGCCGACACGGCGCATGATGTCCATCAGCCACAGGCGGTCCTGCGCGGCGGCGTACCCGGCGCCGTACATCGTGCCCGGCCGCGTCGTGCCGACGATCCGGGGAACGCCGGTCGCCTTGTCGCGGGTGATCGTCACGTCGGAACGCGGTTTGATCGTGCTCTCGACCTGCCCGGACGGCACCCCGAACGAGGCGTCGTTGAAGAACTGGTTGATCTTGTCCGTGGTCAGCGTCTTGTAGCCGTCGGCGAGCGAGGCGTACTTGCCGAGCTGATCGGCCGAATGCGCGGGCCGGGTGCCGAACGCCTTGTGCGCCAGGATCTCGGCGAGGGTGGCGTTCCCCTTGGTGCCGGGCGGGAGGATGTCACCGCACTGGCCGCCGCAGTAGTCGTCGAGCGCGGCCGCCACCACCGAGCCGGGTGGTGCTTCCTCGGCGTTCGCCTGGAGCGCCGGGACGGTGCCCGCCACCAGCGTCAGCCCCGCCAGCGTCGTCAAGACCCGTATGCCTCGTCGCATGAAAGACCTCCGTCGTCGGAGAGTGACGAGGCGCACACTACCCACGGGTATCCAAATTTGTGAAGACTATTCGCGTTCTTGCCACCGTTCGGCGGAACACTCGCCCTGCGGACCCGGGACCAGCGGATGTAGCTTGTGGGCATGCCTTTGGAGAAGCCCCAGATCGACCGCCCGGAGGGCCCCGCGCCGTCCGACCTGGAGAAGTCCGACATCACCGTCGGAGAGGGCCAGGAGGCGAAGGCCGGCGACACCGTTTCGGTGCACTACGTCGGCGTCTCGCACTCGACCGGCGAACAGTTCGACGCGTCGTGGGACCGCGGTGAGCCGCTTCGCTTCGGCCTCGGCGCCGGGCAGGTCATCCCCGGCTGGGACCAGGGCGTGGCCGGTATGAAGGTCGGCGGTCGTCGCAAGCTGACCATTCCGCCGCACCTGGCCTACGGCGAACGCGGCGCCGGCGGCGTCATCAAGCCGAACGAGACCCTGATCTTCGTCGTCGACCTCGTCGGCGTGAACTGACCCACATCCGCACCACCAAGACCCGGCCCGACGTGCCGGGTCTTTTTCTTGTTCAGCCACGGAGGAAGTGCCGAAGATCGGAAGCGAGCCTCAGCATGGCCTCACCCGCGTCCAGCCAGGTGGGGAAGCAGAGCCGCCAACCTCCCTGAACAGGATCCGGCCGCAATCTCCACGTCAGCTCGACGTGCCCACCCGAGTGAAACGTGGCCCCCAGCGACAGTTGAGGGGACTTCCAGACGCGCTCGCCGTCCCAACCACGGAAGTCCGCGGCCAGCTTGTCGACGAAATCATCGAGCTGGACGTGGTCCCAGGCCCCGAGCTCGACCCCGTGCAGATGGGCCGACAGCCCGTCGGCTTCGACGTTCACGCAGAAGCCGACCACGTGCTCGTCCGGCTTGTACCGCTCGCGGAACGTGACCCCACTGCCCACCGCCATCTCGTCGACCACCAGATGAGCCTAAGCACACAAGACCAAGCCCCCTCCCCAGCCGACCACCCCACCAACCGCCGCCGACCGCACCGTGGGGGGTCCGGGGGGCTCGGCCCCCCGGGTACTGACGAGCGACGACCTCACGAAAGAGGCCCCCGTCGCGGAGCGAAGGGGGCCTCGAACAAAAGTGGGCGAGGAGGGAGTTGAACCCTCACGTCCTTTCGGACACACGGACCTGAACCGTGCGCGTCTGCCATTCCGCCACTCGCCCGAGTGCTTCGTTCTCTGACAGCTCGCAAAGCGTAGCAGGCGGATTTCGCGGGTTTCACCGGGGGCCGTGTCCGACTGGCCGTACCCGGATAGGATCGACGGGGAAGCACACGTGTGAGGAGGGTTGCCCGGTGGGCCGCGTCGAACGCTTTGACAGACGGCTCGAGAACCTCGTGGGCAATACCTTCGCGCGCATGTTCGGTGGCAACGTCGTCACGCAGGAAGTGGCGGTGGCGCTTGAGCGCGAGAGCGAGGAGAACGTTCGTGAGCTGGCCGGTGGTCGACAGCTCGCTCCCAACCACTACATCGTGTCGTTGGGGCAGGCTGATCACGAACGTATGGCCGGCGACGAGCGTCGGGTCACCACGGTGCTGGCGGAGGCGGTCAAGGAACACCTCGCCGAGCACGGATGGGACACCTATGGTGACGTCGTAGTTTCGCTCGAGCGCAACGAGGCGCTGCATACTGGACAGTTCAAGACCCGTTCGTCCGTCGATCCCGACGTCAAGCCCCACGGCGCCGAAGGTTCGCCACGGTCGGCACGACCCAGCAACGCAGGAGACCCAGCAATGAGCCAGCCCCCCGGCTACGGCCAATACGACCAGGGTGACCCGTACGGCCAGCAGGGCCAGTACGGCTACGGACAGCAGGCTGGCCAGCAGCAGCCCGGGTACGACCAGGGTTATGGCGGCCAGCAGCAGGGCGGCTACGACCAGGGTTACGGCGGCGCCCAGCAGCCCGGCTACGACCAGTACGGCGGCCAGCAGCAAGGTGGCTACG
The DNA here is from genome assembly GCF_024628825.1 of Amycolatopsis roodepoortensis. NCBI lineage: Bacteria > Bacillati > Actinomycetota > Actinomycetes > Pseudonocardiales > Pseudonocardiaceae > Amycolatopsis > Amycolatopsis roodepoortensis. Next base: position 5,432,902 of record NZ_CP102415.1, on the reverse strand, counting down.
ACCAGGGTTACGGCGGAGCCGCGCCTCAGCCCGGCTACGACCAGTACGGCGGCCAGCAGCAGGGCGGCTACGACCACGGCTATGGCGGCGCGCAGCAGCCGGGCTACGACCAGTACGGCGGCGCGCAGCAGCAGCAGCCCGGGTACGACCAGGGTTACGGCGGAGCCGCGCCTCAGCCCGGTTACGACCAGTACGGCGGCCAGCCGCAGCAGGGCGGGTACGACCAGTACGGCGGTGGCCAGCAGCAGTACGGTCAGCCCGCCGCGGACCCGTACGCGCAGGGCGGCGGCTACGGCGGCCAGCCGGCGGCCGGTCGTCAGCTCACCGCGAGCCTCCAGCTGGACGACGGTTCGAACCGTTCGTACTCGCTGAAGCAGGGCGGGAACGTCGTCGGCCGCGGCCAGGACGCCGACTTCCGGCTCCCGGACACCGGCGTCTCGCGCCGTCACCTGGAGATCACCTGGGACGGCCAGAGCGCGACGCTCGCGGACATCGGTTCGACCAACGGCACGACCGTCAACGGCACCCCGGTGCAGACCTGGCAGCTGGCCGACGGCGACGTGATCCGCGTCGGCCACTCGTCTCTCGTGTTCCGTACGCAGGGCTGACCGGCGGCGTCCGGAGGGGGTATCGCAGAATTGCGGTGCGGGGCCTGTGGTGGATCGGCACCTCGGGTCGTACGCGGAGAGCAGCGCTGTCCGGAGCCGACCATCCCGGACGGCACGGGCTCTCCGCGGCGTACAGGAGAAACGGGAGCGGACACAACAAGTGCCAGAGCTGGTCGTTCAACTCACCAGGGTGGGCTTTCTCGTGCTGCTCTGGCTCTTCGTGTTCGCCGCGTTGCGTGTCGTCCGGTCGGATCTGTACGCGGCCTCCGGGCTGCGAGTCGCCGTGCCGACGTTCGGTCGCAAGAAGAAAAAGGAACCCAAGAGGCCGCGCGGCGGGAAATCGCCGCAGCAGCTGCTCGTGACCCATGGTGCGCTGGCGGGAACCAGGATCGCCTTGGACGGCAGGCCGATCCTGATCGGCCGCGCCGACGACTCGACCCTGGTGCTGGACGACGACTACGCGTCGACCCGCCACGCCCGGATCGCCCTGCGCGGGGAGGATTGGTACGTGGAAGATCTGGGCTCGACGAACGGGACGTACCTCGACCGGGCTAAGGTCACGGCACCCCTCCGGGTCCCGCTCGGAGTCCCCATCCGGATCGGCAAAACGGTGATCGAGCTTCGCCCATGACTCTCGTCCTCCGCTACGCGGCTCGCAGCGACCGGGGCCTGGTGCGTTCCAGCAACCAGGACTCCGTGTACGCCGGTCCCCGCCTGCTCGCCCTCGCCGACGGTATGGGCGGCCACGCCGCGGGTGAGGTGGCCAGCAAGGTCGTCATCGCCTCCCTCGCCCCACTCGACGACGACGATCCGAGCGACGACCTTCTCGCTCAGCTGCGTGAGGCCGTCCAGAACGGCAACGCGGCCATCGCCGAACTGGTCCAGCAGGACCCGGACCTCGACGGGATGGGTACGACCCTGACCGCCGTGCTGTTCGCCGGTTCGCGGATGGGTGTCGTGCACGTCGGCGACTCGCGGGCGTATCTGATGCGCGGCGGTCAGTTCTCGCAGATCACGCGGGACGACAGCTTCGTCAACGAACTTCTCGAACAGGGCCGGATCACGCCGGAAGAGGCCGCGGTGCACCCGCAGCGGTCGCTGCTGCTGAAGGCGCTCACCGGCCACGAGGTCGAGCCGAGCCTGACCGTGCGCGAGGCCCGCGCCGGTGACCGGTACCTGATCTGCTCGGACGGCCTGTCCGGCATGGTCAGCGACGAGACGCTGTCCGAGGCGATCCAGATCCCGGATCCGCAGGCCTGCGCGGACCGGATGATCGAGCTGGCGCTCAAGGGCGGCGGCACGGACAACGTCACGGTGATCATCGCCGACGTCGTCGACGTCGACTTCGGTGAGGACGCGCCCATCGTGGGCGGCGCCGCCGGGGACGGCAGCGACGAGTTCCACCAGGGCGACTCCCCCGCCGCCCGCGCCCGCGCGCTGACCCAGCCCGCGCCGCAGCCGCGGCCCGAGGTCCAGCCCCAACAGGAGGACCCGAAGGTCAAGCGCCGGAGGCGATTTCGCTGGCTGGCGGGAGCGGTGGTCGTCCTGATCGTGCTGGCCGCGGCGGCGATCGCCACGCGGTATTTCGTGCTGAGCCAGTACTACGTCGGCGAGGGCCCCGGCGAGGAGGTCGTGATCTATCGCGGCGTCCCCGGCAGTGTCCTCGGCATCGACCTGCACGCCTACGAGCAGGGCTCGTGCCCGCCGGGCGGGCTGTGCACCGACAAGCTCCTGGTGCCCGCCCTTCAGGAGGACGCGCGGATCGCGGTGAAGAACGGCGTCAAGAAGGACAACCTCGACGACGCCCGCAAGTACATCGACGACTTCCTGCGGCCGCACAAGCAGCTGGCCGACTGCAAACCGGCCGCCAGCTCGACTCCCACGCCTCCCGCGTCGTCGCCGCCCCCGGCGTCGTCGGCATCCCCTTCGACCCCCGCCTCGCCGAGTTCGGCGAACCAGCCTGCGGGGAGGGACTGCTCGACGCCGGCACCGGCAGCACCAGGGGGCGGTAATTGATGAGCACGCCGCTCGCCGATCCGGCTTCGGCCCAGTTCGCCACGAACCCTCCGCGCGAGCTGCCCAAGCGGCGCGGTACCGAACTCGTCCTCCTGGCGTTCGCGACCTTCATCGTCACCGTCGCGCTCGTGCTGGTGGAGGCGAACCAGGAGCAGGAGCTCACCAGCTCGATCATCTGGCTGGGGCTTTCGTACCTCGCGGTGCTGACCGCGGCGCATCTGGCGGTCCGCCGCTGGGCGCCGTACGCGGATCCGGTGATCCTGCCGTGCGTCGCGCTGCTGAACGGGCTCGGCCTGGTGATGATCCACCGGATCGACCTGGCGCTCGCGGAACGCGCCCTGCAGCAGGGCAGGGAGTACACGCCGGACGTCACCAAGCAGGTGCTGTTCACGGCGATCTCGCTGGTGCTGTTCGTGGTGGTGCTGGTCGTGATCAGCGATCACCGCACACTGACCCGCTACGGCTACACCTGCGGCCTGGTCGGGATCGTGGCGCTCGCGCTGCCCGCGGTGCTGCCGTCGAGCCTGTCCGAGGTCAACGGCGCGAAGGTCTGGATCAAGCTGCCGTTCTTCTCGATCCAGCCGGGTGAGTTCGCGAAGATCCTGCTGATGATCTTCTTCGCCTCGTTCCTGGTGACGAAACGCGACCTGTTCATGGTCGCGGGCAAGCGGATCGTCGGCGTCGAGCTGCCGCGTGCCCGTGACCTCGGCCCGATCCTCATCGCGGCGGCCGCCTGCCTCGGCGTGCTGGTGTTCGAGAAGGATCTCGGCACGTCGCTGCTGTTCTTCGGGGTCACGCTGGTGATGTTGTACGTCGCCACCGAGCGGATCATCTGGGTCGTGCTGGGGGTCGGCTTCTTCGCCGCCGGCGCGATCATCGCCTACAACCTGTTCACGCACGTCCAGCAGCGCGTCCGGAACTGGATCGACCCGCTGGCCACCTACGACGACCCCGGCGGCGGCTACCAGGTCGCGCAGGGGCTGTTCGGGCTCGGCACCGGCGGCGTCGGCGGGACCGGCCTCGGCGCTGGACGGCCGGACATGGTCCCCGAGGCCAAGACGGACTTCATCACCACCGCGATCGGCGAGGAACTCGGCCTGATCGGGCTCACGGCGATGCTGATGCTGTACCTGATCCTGGCGATGCGCGGGATGCGCAGCGCCCTCGCCGTCCGCGACACCTTCGGCAAACTCCTCGGCGGCGGCCTGTCGTTCGCCCTGGTCATGCAGATCTTCGTGGTCGTCGGCGGCGTCACGAACCTGATCCCGAACACCGGGATCACCGCCCCGTTCCTCTCCCGCGGTGGTTCCTCACTGCTCGCGAACTACATCCTGGTGGCCCTCCTGCTCCGAATCTCCGACGCCGCCCGCAAACCCGCCGTGCGGCCGAAGCCGCAGCAGCCGCAGGCGCCGCTCGCCGAAGCGCACACGGTGATGGTCCAGCGGCCGCCCGCGACCGGTGAGGGGAGCCCCTCGTGAACACCCCGCTCCGCAAGGTCGGTGTCGCCATGCTCGTCATGGTGGTGCTGCTGATGGCCAACGCCACCTACATCCAGGTGGTCAAGGCCGACGACTACCGCACCGATTCGCGCAACGTGCGCGTGCTCTACGACGAGTACTCCCGCCAGCGAGGCCTGATCGTGACGCCCGACGGCGCCGCGCTCGCGAAGGTCGACCCGTCGAACGACAAGTACAAGTTCATCCGCACCTACGCCGATGGTCCGATGTACGCGCCGGTCACCGGCTACTACTCGATCAACTACGGCTCGGGCGGCCTGGAGCGGTCCGAGGACGACGTCCTCAACGGCTCCGACCCGCGCCTGTTCGTGCGGCGCCTTTCGGACATGGTCACCGGCCGCGACCCGCGCGGCGGGAACGTGCGGCTGACGATCAACCCGGCCGTGCAGAAGGCCGCGTACGACCTGATGACGCAGAAGGGTTACACCGGCGCGGTGGTCGCGCTGGAGCCCAAGACCGGGCGCATCCTCGCGATGGTGTCGACGCCGTCGTTCGACCCGAACAAGCTGGCCTCGCACACCACGAAGGAGCAGGTCGCGGCCTGGTCGCAGTGGCGCGACGATCCGAAGAAGCCGATGCTGAACCGCGCGATCTCGGAGACGTACCCGCCGGGTTCGACGGCCAAGTTGCTGGTGACCGCGGCCGCGCTCGAAGACGGCAAGACCGCGGACATGCCGGTCAACACCGCGCCCAACGTGAAGCTCCCCGGCACGCAGACGACGCTGGAGAACTACGGCGGCGCGGCCTGCAAGGGCAGCACGCTGAAGGAAGCGCTGCGGTACTCGTGCAACGTGCCCTTCGCCGAGATCGCGGGCGAGCTCGGTAAGGACAAGCTGAACGCGACGGCCAAGAACTTCGGCGTCGGCGAGGACCTGACCGTGCCGATGCGGGTCGCCGGCTCCTCCCTCGGCCCGCTCGAATCGAAGGCCGCGCTGTACCAGAGCGCCATCGGCCAGCGCGACGTGCGGCTGACGCCCCTGCAGGACGCCCTGCTTTCGGCGACCATCGCGAACAACGGGATGGCGATGAAGCCGCAGCTCGTGCAGTCGCTGCTGGCGCCGAACCTGTCGACCATCGAGGACTACACCCCGACCGAACTGACCGGTGACGCCGCGATGTCCAGCGCGAACGCCGCGGTCCTGCGCGACATGATGCTGGCGTCGGAAGAGAACACGAAGGGCGCCGGCAAACGCGGCGACATCCAGATCGCCTCCAAGACCGGCACCGCCGAGCACGGCAACGACCCGAAGAACACCCCGCCGCACGCCTGGTACACCGGGTTCGCGCCGGCGATGGACCCGAAGATCGCCGTCGCGGTGATCGTCGAATCCGGGGGTAACCGCGGGCTCGAAGCGACCGGTGGCACCGTGGCCGCGGAGATCGGCCGCGCCGCCGTCAACGCCATGCTCGGGGGTGGATAGCGGATGCTGTCCTCGGGTCAGCTGCTGGCCGACCGGTACAAGCTGACGAACCGGATCGCCGTCGGCGGGATGGGCGAGGTCTGGCAGGCCAGTGACACGCGACTGGACCGGACGGTCGCGGTCAAGATCCTCAAGGCGGAGCTGTCCGGCGACGCGGAATTCCTGCACCGGTTCCGGACCGAGGCACGGATGACGGCTTCGCTGAACCACCCCGGCATCGCCGCGGTGCACGACTACGGCGAGACGGTCGCGGACGAGCTGTCGATCGCGTATCTGGTGATGGAGCTGGTCGAAGGCGATCCGCTGGCCGCCATCATCACCCGCGAAGGGCGGCTGAACGCCGAGCGCACCCTGGACATCCTCGAGCAGGCCGGTAACGCGCTGCAGGCCGCGCACGAAACAGGTCTCGTGCACCGGGACGTCAAACCGGGCAACATCATGGTGACCCCGGCCGGACAGGTGAAGATCACCGACTTCGGTGTCGCGAAGGCCGCCGACGCCGCCCCCGTGACCAGGTCCGGCATGGTGATGGGCACCGCCCACTACATCGCGCCCGAGCAGGCGCTCGGGCACAACGCCGAACCGGCGAGCGACGTCTACTCGCTGGCCGTCTGCGGCTACGAATGCCTCACCGGGCACCGGCCGTTCCTGTCGGAGAACGCGGTGACCGTCGCGATGATGCACATCCGCGACCTCCCGCCGCCGCTGCCGCCGGACGTGCCGCCGGGCGCCCGCGCGGTCATCGAAGCGACCCTGATCAAGGATCCGCGACAGCGGTACAACAGCGGTGGCGAGTTCGCCGCCGCGGTGGCCGCGGTCCGCGCCGGGCTCCCGCTGCCGACGCCGTCGGGGCTGGTCAACGTGGCCTATTCGGCGGGGCAGCCCGTGATCCCGCCCGGCCCGCATTCGCCGCCGAACCCGATGGTGGCCGTCGGGCCGGCGTCGCATCCGGCGATGCACCCGGTCGGCGGCCCGCCGCCGATGGCGGTCAGCCGCCTGCCGGGCAGACGGCCACAATGGGGCTGGTGGGTGCTGCTCGCGGTGATCCTGATCGCAGTACTGGTGGCAGGAGCCTTCCTCATCGTGAGACTGGTCGGTTCGGGCAACGGACCGCAGTCGGGCGGCGTGGAAACGAGTGAACAGGTGCCGGCTCCGGGTAAGAAGTCTGAAGGTCCTCCGCCGACATCCGCCTACCCAGCGGTGCCGACGGAGGGCGGCACCGAGGAGCCGGCCGGACAGGCGAATCCGGGAATGATGAGCAGCAAACCTTGGACGGAATGGAACGGCACGCAGAGATGAGCACACCAAGACTGCTCAGCAACCGCTACGAGCTGGGCGAAACGCTCGGCTACGGAGGCATGTCGGAGGTCCACCACGGCCACGACGTGCGCCTGGGCCGGGAGGTGGCGATCAAGATCCTGCGTGCCGACCTGGCGCGGGATCCCCAGTTCCAAGAACGTTTCCGTCGCGAGGCACAGAACGCGGCGGCACTGAACCACCCGGCGATCGTCGCCGTCTACGACACCGGCGAGACGAACACCGAGTTCGGCCCGCTGCCCTACATCGTCATGGAGTACGTCGAAGGACGGACTCTGCGGGACATCGTGAAGACCGAAGGGCCGATGTCGCAGAAGCGGGCGATGGAGGTCATGGCCGACGTCTGCGCGGCACTGGACTTCTCGCACCGGCACGGCATCGTGCACCGCGACGTCAAACCGGCGAACGTGATGATCACGAAGAACGGCGCCGTCAAGGTGATGGACTTCGGCATCGCGCGCGCCATGCACGACGGGCAGTCCGCGATGACGCAGACCGCCGCGGTGATCGGCACGGCGCAGTACCTCTCGCCGGAGCAGGCGCGCGGTGAGTCCGTCGACGCGCGTTCCGACGTGTACGCCGCCGGTTGTGTGCTGTACGAACTCATCACCGGCGAGCCGCCCTTCACCGGTGACTCGCCCGTGGCGGTGGCGTACCAGCACGTCCGGGAAGACCCGAACCCGCCGTCGTCGGTGAACCCCGCCGTGGCGCCCGAGCTCGACGCCGTCGTGCTCAAGGCGCTCGCGAAGGGCCCGGCGAACCGCTACCAGTCGTCGGCGGAGATGCGTTCGGACCTGGTCCGCACGCTGTCCGGCCAGCGTCCGGCCGCGCCGATGGTGATGTCGGAGGACGAGCGCACCCAGGTCATGGACTCCGACCGCCGGGTGCCGCAGCGCTACGACCAGTACGAGGAAGAAGACGAAGACCCGGCCGCGAAGAAGAAGCGGCGTGCCTGGCTCATCGCCGGTCTCGTGGTGTCGCTGGCCGCCGTGGTGCTGCTGATCATGTGGCTGATGGGCGCGTTCCAGGGCACCGGCGCGGAGAGCAAGGCGATCCCGAAGGTGGTCGGGCAGTCCGAGGTCTCGGCGAAGGACACGCTGCGCGGCGCCGGCTTCAACTCGCTCGACACCAAGAAGGTCACTTGCACCGGCGAGGCCGTGAACGGCCAGCCCGCCTGCGACGACAACCAGATCGACAAGGTCATCGCGATCAACCCCGCCGAGGGCCAGATGACGCCGACCACGGACAAGATCACGCTGACCGTCGGCGCGAAGCCGGGCAAGGTCAAGACCCCGGACCTCAAGGGCAAGACTGCGGCCGAGGCCCTCGCAGCACTGACCGAAGCCGGTCTGAAGCTCGGGGCGACCACCGAGGAAGAGAGCAACGACCCGAACGAAGCGGGCAAGGTCACCTCCCAAAATCCGGCCGCGCAGGCTGAGGTCGACCAAGGTTCGAAGGTCGACATCACGATCGCCAAGTCCCAGGAACTGAAGACGGTCCCGAACTACAAGGGCAAGACTCAGGCCGAGGCCGAAGCCGGGTTGAGGGCGGCCGGGTTCACCCCGCAGGTCACCAGCGTGGACTCCGACCAGCCCAAGGGCACGGTGATCGAGCAGACCCCGAACGGCGGCAAGGTGGCCGTCGGCACTGTCGTCAAGCTGTCCGTGTCGAACGGCAACCAGGAGACCTTCGACATGCCGAACCTGAAGGGCATGACGGAGGACGAGGCGACGCGGCAGCTGCAGCAGCTGGGCTGGTCCGGCCGGCTGGACACGCAGGCCGACAAGAGCGGTGACCCGGATCAGGCGGGCAAGGTCAGCAAGACCAACCCGCAGGCCGGTACGAAGATCGCGAAGAACGCTCCGGTCACGTTGTTCATCGTCGAAGGCGATGAGACGCCGACGACGACGTCGAGCTCGCGGCTTTTCGACCCCCCGCGATAGGCAGCTGAGCAAGAGGGCCCCGCACGGTTTCGTGCGGGGCCCTTCTCATGCCGGCTGATCTCATCAAAGAGGCCTGTTGAGAGATAAGACAAACGTGGCGCGTCGGTGCAGGTGGTCGTGAGTGGCGTTTCGGGTTAGAACCCGAAACGCCACTCACGACCCGCGCGACCAGGGCCGTAGGCTCCCATCGCCGCATCAGGGCGCCAAACTGTCCAGAAGTCCTTGGTAGGCCTCCTGAATCCGCCCGGCGCTGGTGTGCACCACGACCGCCTTCGGTCGCGTCACGACGAGTTCCACGAGCCTGTCGTACATCGCCGCGAGCTGTCCGGGCCCGCCCAGCATCTCGTGCGCCTCGACGTGTTCGGGCTCGGCCGCGGCGCGGGTGCGCTCGGCGAACCGCCGGAGCACGTTCTCCTTGGTGTCGAGGAGGACGATCTCGCGGAACTCCGCGGCCGTCTCCCCGGCGAGAGTTTCCAGCCGTTCGAGGAAATCGGCGCGGCCGAGGAACTGCGGGACGATCACGTCGTGGCCCGCGAGCAGATGGGTCCGCGCGGCGCTCACGGCGAGATCGCGGGCGAGCGTTCCGGCTTCCGCGGGGTCGTCGCGCCAGGCACCGAGCAGGCCGCGGACGCGGTCGATGTCGAGGTTCAACGTCAGCGGATGGTCTTCGGCGTACCGCCGGGCGAGTGTCGACTTCCCACAGGCGGGCGGGCCGTTGAGCACGATGAGACGCGGCATCAGGCGTTGCGCCGCAGCAGGTGTCCGACGGCCGTCGCGCTCAGCAGCAGGACGGCGACCGACGCCACCGCGGCCACCGTGAACGGGACAGCCAGCGGTTCTTGCGAGGTCAAAGCGCGCAGCAGCGGGTTGGCCAGCGGCAGCCATTTCACCAAGAGGACCGCCGCGAGCGCGAAGATCGCCGCCAAGACCGACCAGCCGATGCGCGGGACCAGCAGCCGCGAACAGGGCAGCCCGGTCGCGATCCCGAACAGCGCGCACAGCGCGTGCGCCGCGGCGCCGAGAGCGAGGGTGCCGATCGGGAAGCCGCCCGAGCGGAGGCCCGACCAGGCCAGCGTCACGACGATCAGCACCGCGGCGCAGCCGAGGACGGCCAGCGTGGCGCCGCCGAGGACCGATCGCCAGCGTCGCGCGTGGCTGAAGGTCACCAGCCGCTGGACCGGGTCTTCGACGTCGAGCATCGCGATTGTCAGCCAGCACGAGACCACCAGGAGCGAACCCGCGCTGATCCCGTACTGCGGCAGCAGCGGCGACTTCGGATCCGTGTAGAGCACGGTGTTCACCGCGAGGTAGGCGAGGATCGCGGGCAGGTAGCGCTGGGAATGCCCGAGCAGCGCGAGGTAGTACCGGGTCATGGCGAGCACGGCGCCACCTCCCGGACCGAGAAGCCGCGGTTGAGCGCCCGCAGCAGGACCGCGTCCGTCTGCCCCGCTTCGACGGTCAAGGTGACTTTCCCGCCTTCGGTCACGGCTTGGCTGACGCCCGGTTCCGAGGACCAGTCGCCGTCGGGCCCGTGCAGGACGATCCTTGTCGCGCCATCTTCGACGTGGGTCAACAGGCCGTCGTCCATCCGGTAGACGACGTCGGCGTGGGCGTGCACGACGGCCGCGCGGTGGTCGGTGAAGACCACGCTCGCGCCCCGCTCCTTGGTCTCGGCGACGAGTTCGCCGAGCACCGTGTGCGCTTCGACGTCGAGCCCGGACCAGGGCTCGTCGAGGATCAGCAGCTCCGGCTCGGCGAGGACCGCCTGCGCGAGGCCGACTTTCTGGGCGTTGCCCTTCGACAGGGTCCGCAAGGGCGCGTCCGGCCCGCCGACCAGCGCCAGCCGGTCCAGCAGCGGATCGATCGCCGACAAGTCGACATGACCGTCGATGCGGGCCATATGCCGCAGGTACGCCCGGGCACTCATCCGCTGCCCCGCCGGGAAACGGTCCGGCAGGTAGCCGACCCGCGGGCTGCCCACGACGTTCCCCGAAGTCACCCGGGAAAGCGCCGCGAGGATCCTGAGCAGCGTCGACTTCCCCGAACCGTTCGAGCCGAGGACGCCGACCACGCGACCCGCCGGAATGTCGAGATCGACGTCGGCGAGCACGGGTTCGCCGCGGCCGTAGCGCTTACCGACTCCTTCGAGCCGGATCAGCGAGGTCACGCAGCAGCGGCCTTCTGCAGCGCGCGGGTCTCCTGTTCGAGTTCGTTGACCCTGGCGTCGGGGACCGGGTGCCCGGCCGAAGCCATCCAGTTCGCCAGCATCCGGTGCCCGCCCTGGGTGAGCACGGATTCGGGGTGGAACTGGACGCCTTCGAGCGGCAGCTCGCGGTGACGCATGCCCATCACGACACCGGACTCCGTGCGGCCTGTGATCTCAAACACGGCGTCGTCGATGGTTTCGGGCAAAACGGTCAGCGAGTGGTACCGCGTGGCGGTGAATTCCGAGGGGAGCCCGGCGAGCACTCCGTCGCCCGAATGGTGGACTTGACTGGTCTTGCCGTGCAGCAGTTCCGGGGCGCGGTCGACGGTGGCGCCGAAGACGACGCCGAGGGCCTGGTGGCCGAGGCAGACGCCGAGCATCGGGATGCGCTTTTCGGCGCATTCACGGATGACGTCCATGCTCTGACCAGCGCGTTCCGGGGTTCCGGGGCCGGGAGAGACGAGCACCGCGTCGAACTCGCCGAGCTTGTCGAGCTCCACCACGTCGTTACGCCAGACGGTGCAGTCGGCGCCGAGCTGGGCCAGGTACTGGACCAGGTTGTAGACAAAACTGTCGTAGTTGTCGACGACGAGCACACGCATGAAGCCAGCTTAGCGGCTCCCAGCAGGTGGACCGTACGCCAGATCACAATGATTGTTAGGGCTACCTAACTTACCGTGGTAGGAGTGAGCCGTTCTCTTCGTGTAGCCATCGTGGGTGCCGGTCCGGCCGGCATCTACGCCGCCGACATCCTCGACAAGTCCGACGCCGACGTGACGATCGACCTGTTCGAGCGCATGCCGGCGCCGTTCGGGCTGATCCGGTACGGCGTCGCGCCCGACCACCCCCGGATCAAGGGCATCGTCACCGCCCTGCACAAGGTCCTCGACAAGCCGAACATCCGGCTGCTGGGCAACGTCGACTACGGGACCGACCTGAAACTCGACGACCTGCGCCAGTTCTACGACGCGGTGATCTTCTCGACCGGCGCCATGGCCGACCGCGCGCTCGACATCCCCGGGATCGACCTCGACGGCAGCTACGGCGCCGCCGACTTCGTCTCCTGGTACGACGGTCACCCGGACGTGCCGCGCACCTGGCCGCTGAACGCCACCTCGGTCGCGGTCCTCGGGGTCGGGAACGTGGCGCTCGACGTGGCGCGGATCCTCGCGAAGACCGCCGACGAGCTGCTCAGCACCGACATCCCGGACAACGTCTACCAGGGGCTGAAGGCCAGCCCGGTCACCGACGTGCACGTGTTCGGCCGTCGCGGCCCGGCGCAGGCGAAGTTCACGCCGCTGGAGCTGCGCGAGCTGGACCACTCGCCGAACGTCGAGGTCATCGTCTACCCCGAGGACATCGAGTTCGACGAGGGCAGCATCGCGGCGCTGCGGGCGTCGAAGCAGATCGACATGGTCGTGAAGACGCTGCAGGAGTGGGCGATCCGCGACCAGGGCGACCGGCCGAAGCGGCTGCACCTGCACTTCCTGCACTCGCCGTGCGAGATCGTCGGCGAGGACGGCAAGGTGACCGGCCTGCGGACCGAGCGCACCGAGCTGACCGGTGACGGCAACGTGCGCGGCACCGGCGAATTCCACGACTGGGACGTCCAGGCCGTCTACCGCGCGGTGGGCTACCTGTCGTCGCATCTGCCGGAGATCCCGTTCGACCACACCACCGGGACCGTGCCGAACCAGGCGGGCCGGGTGCTGGACATCGACGAGGAGCAGGTGCCGGGCGTCTACGTGACCGGCTGGATCAAACGCGGCCCGATCGGCCTCATCGGCCACACCAAGGGCGACGCGGCCGAAACGATCGCGAGCCTGCTGGCCGACGCGGACGACCTCACGGCTCCGGCCGTCGAGGACCCCGACGCGATCCTCGGTTTCCTGACCGAACGCGGCGTTCCCTTCACCACCTGGGAGGGCTGGGGCAAGCTCGACGCCCACGAGAAGTCGCTGGGCGCCCCGCACGGCCGGGAACGCGTGAAGGTCGTCGAACGCGACGAGATGACCCGCATCTCGCGAGGCTGACAACTGCGCGTGAAGGCCCCCTTCCCTCGGCTGAGTCGAGGGAAGGGGGCCTTCACGGCGTTCCCAGGTAAGCGAGAACCGCGAGGACCCGGCGATTCGTGTCGTCCGAGGCGACGATGCCGAGCTTCGCGAAGATGTTCGCGGTGTGCTTCCCCACCGCGCCCTCGCTGAAGTGCAGCCGCGAAGCGATGGCGGCGTTGGAGCAGCCCTCCGCCATCAGCCCGAGCACCTCGCGTTCGCGCGGGGTCAGCGCGGAAAGGGGGTCGGAAGCGTTGCCCGCCACCAGTTTCGCGATCACTTCGGGATCCATCGCGGTTCCGCCACCGGCCACCCGCCGCACCGCGTCGATGAACTGGTCCGCGTTGAACACCCTGTCCTTCAGCAGGTAGCCGATCGCGCCGGCTCCGTCGGCCAGCAGTTCCCGCGCGTAGAGCTGCTCGACGTGTTGTGACAGAACGAGAATCGGCAGGCCGGGGATGTCACGCCGCACCGCCAGCGCGACCTGGAGTCCTTCGTCGGTGAGTGTCGGCGGCATCCGGACGTCGACGACCGAGACGTCGGGCCGATGGGTGCGCAGCGCCCGGTCCAGTTCCGGCCCGGTGCCCACCGCCTCGACGACGTCGAAACCGTGCGCGGTCAGCAAATGCGTCAAGCCGTCTCGGAGGAGGTACTGGTCCTCGGCGACGACGCATCGGGGTCGAGCTGGCACGGGATCTCCATGATCGCCTTCGTCGGCCCGCCGGGCGGGCTGGTCAGAGCAAAACTACCGTCGAAGGCGCCCAGCCTGCGTTCGATCCCGCGAATCCCGCTCCCCCGGGCCGCGTTCGCGCCGCCCTTGCCGTCGTCGGTCACCTCGATCCGCAACAGGCCGTCCTCGTAGCCCAGTTCGATCGACACTCGCCGCGCCTCGCCGTGCTTCGCGGCGTTGCCCAGCAACTCGCTGACCGCGAAGTACGCGCACGCCTCGGCGGGCTGCTCCAGCCGAGGCAGGACGCCGTTCACCGAAGCCCGCAGCGGGCTGTCCAGCGCCATCGCCCGGACCGCGTCACCGAGCCCGCGCTCGGACAACACCGGCGGGTGAATCCCGCGCACCAGCAGCCGCAATTCGGTCAGCGTCTCGGACGACGTCTGCCGAAGCTCGGCCGCCAGCCGTTTCGCCGCGGCCGGGTCGCTGTCGATCAGCGCTTCGACCGCGCCCAGCTTCATCCCCATCGCGACCAGCCGCGACTGGACGCCGTCGTGCAGATCGCGCTCGATACGCCGCAGCTCGGCGGCCTGCGCGACCGACGCGTCGGTCCGCGTCTGCTTCAGCCGTTCGACTCGCTGCGCCAGCCGCGAAGCCTCTGTGGGCCCGAGAAGCAGCTTCGCGAAGCGCGCTCCCGAGCGGGCCAGCCACGGCGCCACGAGGAGCCCCGCGACGACCGCAGCCACCGCGACCGGAGTCAGCGCGAGCGCTTGCCCGAACGGACGCGAGATCCAAAGGACGGCCAAGCCCCCGATACCGCCGAACACCAGCACCGCGGTCGGCACCACCATCAGCAGCAGCACCACGGAATCGACCACCGCGGCCGCCAGGTCACGCCACGTCGCCCGGTCTCGTATGACCCAGCGCAAGCGCGCCAGCCGCGCCGGCCACCACGGTGTGTCGTACAGCTGCCGTCCGTACTGGTACATCCCGTCCGCCCGGGGGACGGGGAACGGCGGCTCCGGCAGGTACGGCCGGTCGATCCGCACCCCGGTCCAGTTCTTGGCCTCGCGGCGCAGGGTGTCGGTCACCGTGCGACCGGCGACGACCATCGTCGGGAACAGCGGCGACGGCCAGATCAGGCTGAGCAGCGTCGGGATCGCCATCCCCAGTTGCGCGACCGAAAGCGCGAACAGGCCCAGCTGGAATCCCAGCGCCTTCGACCCGCTCCTCACCCAGCCGTCCCCGGCGCGAGCCGGACGGGGTCCGAGCCACCAGCGCGTCCATTTCCCGTACAGCCGGAGCGCGCGCGGCCCGGACAGCAGCACCGCGGGCATCAGCAACAGGCCCGCGACCGGATTCCACAGTTGCCAGCCGAGGTCGCGCCCGGTCGCGGGATCGTCGGAGATCCACTCGAACCGTTTGGTCCACTTGATGAACCACGACCGCTTGAACAGGCTGTTCCCGTCGCGGTACCAGCCATCGCGCTCGCGTTCCGGTTCCGGCGGCGCCGGCCGGTAGGGCGGTTCGACGTCGACACCGCACCAGCGTCCGGCCAGCCGCCTGGTGAGCGCGGCGCGCGGACGCGTCCCTTCGAGCGCCAGCGTGTAGGCGAAGACCAGGCCGACACAGAGCAGGCAGAAACCCACCAGTTCGAGCAGCAGGTCAAGCCAGCTCACCAGCGCCAAGCCCGCGAGCGCGAAGCCCCGGCGCACTGAGGTGAGGTAGGTGCGGATCATGCGACGAAGTCTTCCCCACCGGCCCGGCACGGCACAGTGACCGCAGGCCCCCGATCAGGGTGGGTCCAGCCCCACCCCGGTTGTGGGTTCAGCTCCATTCTGGCCAAGTCCGTTGCGCCATAACGTTTTTCGCATGCCACTCATCGAAGTCAGCAACCTCCGCAAGACGTACGGGGAGCACGTCGCGGTCGACGACGTTTCGTTCCACGTGGAACAGGGCGAGATCTTCGGGATCCTCGGGACCAACGGCGCGGGCAAGACCACCACGGTCGAATGCCTCCAGGGACTGCGGACGCCGGACTCCGGCACCATGTCGGTCCTCGGTCTCGACCCCGGCAAGGACCACGGCGCCCTCCGGCAGCGCCTCGGCTCGCAGCTCCAGGAGAGCCGCCTGCCGGACAAGATCAAGGTCCACGAGGCGCTCGACCTCTACGCGTCCTTCTACGCGAATCCCGCCGACACCGGCGACCTGCTCGCGAAGCTGGGCCTCACCGGGCAACGGGACCAGTACTTCGGCAAGCTTTCCGGCGGCCAGAAACAGCGCGTCTCGATCGCGCTCGCGCTGGTCGGCCGTCCCGAGGTCGCCGTCCTCGACGAGCTGACCACCGGGCTTGACCCGCACGCCCGCCGCGACACCTGGAAGCTCGTCGAGACCGTGCGCGACGCCGGCGTCACCGTCCTGCTCGTCACGCATTTCATGGACGAGGCCGAACGCCTCTGCGACCGCCTCGCGATCTTCGACGCCGGCCGCGTGGTCGCCACCGGCACCCCGGCCGCACTCCGCGACCGCGCCGGGAAATCCACTTTGGACGAAGCCTTCGTGACCCTGACCGGCCGCGACTGATCCGAGGAGACGGAAATGAACACGCTCGCCAAGATCACCCTCACCGAAACGAAACTCGCTCTCCGCACGCCCGGCTTCGTCCTCGGCGGGCTGCTCCTGCCGACGGCCATCACGGCCGTCCTCGGCGCCATTCCCGCCATTCGCGCGGACAGCGGGACAACGACGGGCATGCGCTTCCTCGATGCCTGGGTGCCGTCGATGATCGTGCTCACCATCGCCATGATGGGCCTGCAATCGATCCCCGGGATCATCGCGACGTACCGCGAACAGGGCATTCTCCGCCGCTTCGCCACCACCCCGGTGCACCCGGCCCAGCTGCTGGTGGCGCAGCTGATCATCAACGTCACCGTGACGATCGGCGGGGCCGGCATCCTCCTCGTGACGGCGGGCGCGGTCTTCGACGTCCCCACCCCGCGTCACCCGCTCGGCTTCCTGCTGACCTTCGTCCTCGGCACGACCGCGATCTTCGGCCTCGGCCTGATCGCGGCGGCGGTCGCCAAGACCAGCCGCGCCGCGGGCGGGATCGCGTTGATCGCCTACGTCCCGGTCATGTTCCTCGGCGGCGTCTGGCTGCCGCGCCCGTTGCTGCCGGAGGCCATCCGGGACATCGGCGCGTACGTCCCGCCAGGGGTGAAGGCCCTCGAAGACGCCTGGACCGGCACCGGCGCGCAGCCGCTGCAACTCGCCGTTCTGGCGGCTTTCGCGGTGGGCAGTTGTGTCGTGGCGGCGAAGCTCTTTCGCTGGGAGTAACGGCCGCTTCCGCCAAAGTGGTGATGATGATCGTTTTCTCTTGTGGCTTGGCCCGCGGGTGGGTAGTCAGGAAGACGGCCCACGTTCACTGTGTCTCTCTCGGAGGTCCGATGTCTCTGGATGTATCGCCCGCGCTGCTGGAGAAGGCCGAGCGCGGGGAGGTCTCCGACGCCGAATTCGTCGCCTGTGTCCGGGAATCCCTGCCCTACGCCTGGACCGTGATCACCGGTGTCATCGCGGAGGCCGAAGGCGCGGCCGACGGGTTCGCCGACAACGAGACGCCGCCGCCGAGCGAGGCCGAACGCGGCCAGCTGCTGCGGGCGCTGGCCTCGGACTCCATCCGCGGCGGACTGGAACGGCACTTCGGGGTGAAGCTGGCGTTCCAGAACTGCCACCGCGTCGCCGCGTTCAAACCGTCCCAAGTGGACAGTGACCGCTTCCGTGCGTTCATCTCGGTGCGCGGCCAGCTGCTGAACCAGAGCCCCGAACTCCGCGACTGCTAGCCCCTCCGCAGCGCGGGCAGGACCTCTTCCCCGATCCGCGCGATGTTCTCGAGCGTTCCCTCCGGCGTACCGGACGCTTCCACCATCATGATCACGTGGGAGACCCCGGTACGCCGGATGCTCGTTCCCAGCCGGTCGACGCAGTACTCCACGCCGCCGATCGGGTGCATCTCGCACAGCTTGTCGGTGTAGGAGACCGGGTCCTTGTCCAGCCCCCGCTTGCCGTCGAGGTACACGTGCCCGGCGAACCCCTCTTTCAGGGAACCCGGCAGCGCGGAGCGCACCACGTCCAGCGCGTCGTCCCCGACCTGGCACATCACCGTCGAGACGTGTTCGGCGGCGGAATCCCCGTACGCGGCAAGGGTTTCGATCTTGCCGTCGTCGTCGGTGTGCAGCCCGAGCAGCATCGGCAGCCCGCGATCGGCGGCGAGCCGGACCGCGTGTGAGCCGGCATCGCCGCAGGCCACGACCATGCGGGGCGCGCGCTCCGGCCGCGGCACCATCGGCACTTCACGGAAGTCGAAGTGCTCCCCCTTGGCCGAGACGGTCTTCGAGGTCATCGCCGTGAGCAGCAGGTCGAGACTCTCCTCGAACCCGGTTTCGTAGCGGGCCGCGCCGGTGCCGAAGACCTCCAGGTCCTGCCACGGCCCGCCCCGGCCGACGCCGATCCGCAGGCGGCCGCCGGAAACCGCGTCGAGCAGCGACCACTGTTCGGCCAGCGCCACCGGATGCGCGACCGACAGCACGCTCACCGCGGTGCCGACGGCGATCCGCTCGGTGCGGCCGAGCACGTGCGCGGCGAGGGTGATCGCGGACGGGCAGACGCCGTACGGCATGAAGTGGTGCTCGGCGAACCACACGTCGTCGAACCCGGCCCGTTCCGCGGCGATGGCGGCGTCGACCGACCGGCGCAGGACATCGGCGTCCTCTTGGCCGGGAAACCGGCCGGAGACGAGAAAGACTCCGAATCGCATACCTACTGGACCGAAACCTCGTTGAACCAGAGCCGCGGTTCCAGCCACGGGAAGACGACGAACATCAGCAGCGCCACGACCCCGAGCGCCAGCACGACCGCCGTCACGAGCTTCACCGCGAAGGGCCCCGGCAGCTTGCGCCAGATCCAGCCGTACATCAGCGCGCCTCCGAGATCTTGGGCAGGAGTTCGGCGTAGGTGCCGACCTGGTTCTTCGGCACCTGCTGTGCCAGCACCGCGTGGATGATGAGCCGTTCCTTCGCCGAGAACTTCGGGTGACACGTCGTCAGCGTGAGCAGCGAGACCTGGTCGGCCTTCGGCAGGATGCCGGGGTCCTTGTACGGCACCGGGTTCACCGTGTCGCCCTTGGTCGGGAACACGATGCGGCGGCCGTTGGTCTCGCCGTAGGCGCCGCCGTCGACGGCGTTCGGGTCGCGCAGGGTGCCGACGTTCTTGCACTTCGGCTGCGCGCCCTTGCCCGCCGCCCAGCCTTCGACCTCGTCCTTGTACGGCAGCACCTTGTAGATGTAGAAGTCGGTCTGCGTCTCGATGATGATCTGGTCGCACGAGCTGAGGTTGTCCAGGTCGTTGAACGGCGCGCCCTTGCCGACCCGGTGGCCGGCGATGGCGAAGTTGCCCGGCTCGCCCGGCAGCGCCGTGCCCTTGTAGTGGCCGGGGCCGACTTCGAGCGCGGCCTCGGTGGTGCCTTCCTGGATGGTGAAGTTGAAGTCGGCGCCGAACACCGGGATGTGGATCCTGGCGAACGCCTTCCCGTCGACCAGGTCCGGATGCAGCTGCCGGTCCTTGCCCCATTCGCCGTCCAGCTCCGAGCTGGCCTCGGACTGCTTGTTCGCGGAGAAGAGGTCGGTCACGTAGACCTCGTAGACCATGAACAGCAGCACCACGAGGCCCGCGGTGATGAGGAGCTCGCCGACGGTCCGGATGGCGGCGCCGCCCTTGCCCAGTTCGCGCGGCGGACGTTCTTCGGTCGCGGTGCCACCGCCGACCGGTTCGAAGACGACGGTCTCCTCGGTCGACCCGGGCGGGGGCGCGGGACGACGTCGAGGCGGCGGCGCGTCCGTCCGGCGGCGCGGCGGCGGTCCGTCGTACGCCCTGCCCTCCGGCGGCCTCCGGCGAGGCACCGGCGCCGCTCCTTGGGCACGACGGGGCGGAATCGCGTCCTCCGGCCTCCGCCGGGGGGCCGGACGGCCTCCGCCGGGGGGTCGTTCGGGGTGGCGCCGTCGGTCCCCACCCGGCTCTTCCCGCTCAGCCACGCAAGCTCCTCAGTCTCGAACCAAGCCGCAGTGTCGAACCAGCACAATGTCGAACCGTGTGTGACACCAGTGTCACAGTGCGGGAAATCGACCGGTCCCGGACGGTGCCCAGCGGCGCTCGTTTACGTTAACGTGTGCACGTGGCGCTGGTTGCGCACCCGAAAGCGGGTCATCGCCACCAGGGAAGCCGAACAGTACGCGAGGAACACGATGCCGAAGTCCAAGGTCCGCAAGAAGACGGCGTACACCCCGCCGACCGACCGCCGCACGCCGGTGAAGGTCAAGGCGGCGGGCCCGTCGAACCTGTTCTACAAGATCGTGATGTTCGGCCTCATGTTGATCGGCCTGTTGTGGCTGGTCGTCAACTACATCGCGGGCGACAAGATCCCCTTCATGGCGGATCTGGGCAACACGAACTTCGCCATCGGTTTCGCCCTGATGATCGCCGGGTTGCTCATGACGATGCGGTGGCGGTGAGCATTACCCCGGTTGGCGGCTTGACGCCTAATTACACCGGTGTGACTCATCCCCAGTGTGGATAACCCCTGTGGATAACTACCCCACCTCTTGGGCGCCGCAGCAGAACGTTGTGGTAGTGGCCTGGGTGATCACCCTGTTGTTGCTGGCAGGCGTGCTGTGGCTGGCCTTCGGCGGCGACGTCGGCGGCACCGTCCTGACCGGGGTGGCGATGCTGTCCGTGGGCGCTCTCGCGCTGCACGGCACCCTGCTCCGTCCCCGGCTCGCCGCCGGACCGGACGGAATCCTCGCCAGGACCGTCGGCGGCGCGCACCGCTACTCCTGGTCCGAAGCCCGGCTGCGGTTGCGCACGACGCGACGGCTCGGCCGGGACAACCTGACCCTCGAGGTCGAATCCGGCGACCACCTGCTGGTGTTCGGCCGGATCGACCTCGGTGAGGACCCCAGGGACGTCCTGGACGTCCTCACCGCCCTCAAGGGTCAGGCGTTGTCGTAGTAGTGGACGTCGCCGTTCGGGCCGTGTGACCAGCCCGGGACGGCCGGGCCGACGGCGGGCGGCGCGTACTCCCCGAAGATCTCGTACGGCGCGGCCGGCGAGCAGATCGGGTTGATCTTGACGACGCAGTTCCGCAGCGACCCGCTGAACTTCGCCTTCACGTGGCGGGGCCGCTGGTCCTCGACCACGGCCGAGCCCGCGGTGATCTCCCAGCCGGTGGCCGCGCCCGGGCCCGTCGTGCCGACGGTCTGCGTCGCCGCCGACGAGGTCACGCCGGGGTCGCCGAAGCAGATTTTCAACGCCGAATCGACGTAGGCGACACGCAGGGTGATCGTGCTGCCCGAGCCGAGGAAATAGCGTTTGGTGTAGGTGTGGCAGGTCTCGGCGGCTTGCCCGGCCTGTGCGACCGAAGGTGCCAGAGCCGTGGCCAGCGCGGCGACGGCGGCGAGAGCTGCTGTTTTCCGGATCTTCATCTCAACCCCCAAGTTGATGTCGATGATCAACTCGAAGGTACCCAGGTTCGTTGCTTCCCCACCGGGTATTCGGATGACCCACACGGGCGAACTGAGGGCTACTCCGGGTAACAGACGTACGTCGGCGCGCCCCGGCTGGTGGTGAGCTCGCAGGACGCCGAAATCGTCTGCGAGTCCTTCCAGGCGATGAGCCCGATCATCGCCACCACGACGATCGCGATCCCGCCGAGCTGCCACTTCAGCCGGTTCTTGTCCGGGGCGTACAGCAGCGCGAAGGTGACCAAGAGCCCGGCGACGAAACCACCGGCGTGCCCGAGGATGGAGATACCGGGCACCTGGAAGGTGATGAAGACGTTCAGGCCGAGGATCACCAGCAGCCAGGTCGGATTGAGCCTGAGCTTGATGACGATGACCGTGTACGCGCCGATGAGCCCGAAGATGGCCCCGGAGGCGCCGACCACCGGGACGGCGTCGAGGCCGGCGAACACCAGGTTCGCGGCCGAACCGCCGAGCATGGAGACGAAGTAGAGCACCGTGAACGGCACGCGGCCGAGCGCGGTCTCCAGCGGGCGGCCGACGAACCACAGCGAGAACGCGTTGCTCGCGATGTGCAGCAGGCCGTACTGGAGGAAGCCCGAGGTGACGACGCGCCACCATTCGTCGCCAGCCAGCGTCGCCGGATTCCACAGCTGACCGAACTGGAACAGCTCGGAGAAGTTGTTGTTCGCGAGGCTGCCGGACTGGGCGACCGTGACGAAGAAGATGATGACGTTGAGCGCCAGGAGGACAGGCGTCACGACAGCCGTCTGAACGGGCTGGGCGCCCGCGAGCGTGCGCGCGCCGTACCCGGCGTCGCGGTACTGCTTCTGCTGGACGCGGTCCTGCTGCCGTCCCGCCTGGACGCAGTCGGTGCAGTGGAAGCCGACGGCGGCTTCGCGCAGGCAATCCGGGCAGGCCGGACGACCGCAGCGTGAACAGCTCAGCCCGGTCTGACGGTTCGGGTGCCACCAGCAGCCGGGCATGGCGGCCTGCTGGTACTGGGGGTTCGGTGGTTGGCTCACGATGCCACCAACCTACCGAAATCCCCAGTGACAGGCTCTCTGATCAGCCCTCGCGGCTGATGCTGACCTTCTCGATGACGATGTCGTTCAGCGGACGGTCGGCCGGACCGGTCGCCGTGCGGCCGATCGCGTCGACGACGTCGCGGGAAGCCTGGTCCGCGACCTCGCCGAAGATGGTGTGCTTGAAGTTCAGGTGCGTCGTCGGCGCGACGGTGATGAAGAACTGCGAGCCGTTGGTGCCGGGTCCGGCGTTGGCCATGGCCAGCAGGTACGGCTTGGAGAACTGGAGCTCCGGGTGGAACTCGTCGCCGAACTTGTAGCCGGGGCCGCCGCGGCCGGTGCCGGTCGGGTCGCCGCCCTGCAGCATGAAACCGTCGATGACGCGGTGGAAGATCGACCCGTCGTAGAACGGGCCCGAGTTCGTGCCCTGAGCGTTGGGCTGGGTGTACTCCTTGCTGCCCTCGGCGAGCCCGACGAAGTTCGCGACCGTCTTCGGCGCGTGGTCGGGGAACAGGTTCAGGTTGATGTCACCCTGGTTGGTGTGCAGAGTGGCCTTCAGCGCGCCACCAACGAGGGATCCCTTGCTTTCAGTCACGAGCTTCATCGTGCCATCTGCGGCAAGATCTGGGGAAAAGGGGCACGATAGGTTACAAGCAACGAAGCAGAATCAAAACGATTGATGAGGTGAAGGCCATGACCCGGGCCGCAGATTCGGTGAGCGAGTCGGCGAAGGCCGGCGCGCTCGGCCTGCGCAAACGTGCCGTCGAGGCGGGTAAGGAAGCCACCGCCCACGCCGTAGAGGTAGCCGAGCAGAAGCTCTCCGAGAGCGCCGGTGAGATCGCTAAGACCAGCCGTCGCGCGCGCAAGAAGCTCGCGAAGAAGACGGAACTGACCCGCAAGGAGCTCAAGCGCAGCTCCAAGGCGGCTCGCAAGGAGGCGCTGGCCAGGATTTCCGAGATGCGGAAGCCGGGCCGCAAGGCGCGCAAGGCCGCCATCCAGGCCGCGAAGTCCGCCGGTGAGTCCAAGCGCCGGGGCAAGAAGGACTTCAAGGCCGCGAAGAAGGACTTCAAGGCCGCGCTCGTCGAGGCGAAGTCGGCGGCCAAGGGGACGCGCAAGCGTCGCCGCTGGCCGTGGGTGATCGGTATCGCCGTCGTCGGTGCCGGTGCCGCCTACGCGCTGCGTTCCAAGCAGGAGCCGCCGGTCGCGCCCGCGCCGCCGAAGGCTCCGCCCGCTCCTCCGGCGAAGCCCGCCGCTCCGGCGGCGGCCGCTCCGAAACCCGCTCCGGCGAAGCCCGCGGCTCCCGCGAAGCCCGCTGCTTCCGGTCCGGCCGCGGCTTCGGGTGCGGGTTCGGGTGCAGCAGCCAAGCCCGCGGCGCCGAAGAACGGGCACCAGGCTTCGAACGCCTCCGCCGACAAGAAGAACTGACGCTTCACCCATATCTGCTATCGCGAAACGGGTCGCCCAGGACCGCAGTCCGGCCCTGGGCGGCCCTTTCACGTTCCGGTGAGTTCGTAGCCCGCTTCTTCGACGGCGGCGCGGACGTCGTCGATGTCGAGGTCCTGGTCGCTGGACACGGTGACCGTGCCGTCGTCGACGTCCACCGCCACGGCGGTGACGCCCGCGATGGTCTCGATCTCCTCGGCGACGAAAACCGCGCAGTGCCCGCAGGCCATTCCGCGCACGGCGTAGGTGCGCGCGCTCATGTCGCCGGCACGGTGCGGGTGAGCGTGTGTCCCCGGCGCATCCGGCCGTCGGGGGTGAACTCCCCGAAGAAGTAGACCTCCATCGTGAGGTCCTTGCCGCGATTCGTCACGTACAGGGTGCTCCGCGCGGCGATCCGGTCGCCGTCCGCCACCGCTTCGTGCACTTCCATCCGCCCCGTGGGCCGGTTCTTGCGGACCGGGCGGGTGTGCGCGATGAGCTTCTCCCGGTCCATCCGGTGCCCGTCCGCGATGTGCACGATGTCCGGCGTGTGATGGCGGTCGACGACCACGCCCGCGTCCTCGTCGCTGTTCACCAGTTCGTCGTGGAAGGACGCGTGGAAATCCGCGATGAACTTCTTCGGATCGGTGCCGTGGAAGGGCGTCATGGTGCTCCCCAAGCCGCCTGAGCTATCTCTTACACGATGTAAGATATCCGCCGGACGCGAAGCTTGACAAGGCGTAAGAAATACGAAGGGGCGCCGTCGCCCCCGACGTGATGTCGAGAGCGGACGGCGCCCCTTCGGATGTTCGGCTCAGCGCGTGGCTGAACGGGTCACGCGGTCGCGGCGTGCTTGTCGATCAGCTGGCCGAGGCGGGGAAGGGCCTCCTCGACGTTCTTCTTGCCGTTCGGGCGCAGCTTCGAGTAGACCTTCTTGATGCTGTCGCGGCTGCTCTTCTCGGCGCGCGAGTCGGTGACCGACAGGAGCGCGTCCGAGGCCTCGTCGCTGCGGCTGACCAGGTAGGCACCGAAGTCGTTGCCGCCCTTGGCCTTGTAGTCGCCGTAGAACGGCTCGAGGGCCACGGTGAAGTCGTCGAGCAGCGTGTCGACGGCGGCGGGGATGATGCCCGGCTTGATCTTCTTGACGGCGGCGAAGCCGGTCTTCACGACGGCACCCGAAACGCCGCCCTTGTCCGAGACCTCGGCGTCGACGAGACCTTCGAAGTCGCTCACGACCGCCGGGCGACGGCTGGAGTCGAGCAAGATTTCCTTGAGGGTGTCAGCCACGAAACCTGTCCTTTTGTCTTATGGGGAGAAATGATCTTTTGTGCCGCCGAGCCACACCGCAAGGCGGCCTCCGCCGGATCTGGCGCCCGCGCTGGTCCCGCGAAACCTCGCGCGTGCGGCACAGGGTAGTACAAGATCAACTTCACTCTGACGTGTGGATACCACTACCTAGAGCTTCAGCTCACCGATAGCCTCCTTCGCCACCGTACGGGCTTTGATGCTCTGCTTCTGGTTGGTGGTCACGACTACCGCGTTCCCACCCTTCGCGACCGCGTAAACGGCGCCTTCGCCGGAAGGTTGGTAGCCGCCCTTCCAGCCCGCCGGCTCGTCGGCCGGGTTCGAGGTGTCGATGGGCGCTGCCTGGTCCACCAACGCCTTGGCCACGGCGGGTTCCCCGACGTACACGCGCACGGTGAGCTGCAGTTTCCCGCTCAGCGCATAGAAGAAACACGTCGGATGCGGCTGATCGGCCGAGGTCTTGACCTTGGAGACCTTCTGCCCGTTGGCGTCCGACACGAAATCGTTGCCGAGGTACGGGCACGGTCCCTTGCCGGTGGGTTCCGGGGCGGGCGGGATGCTGGGCGCCGCGGTCTTCGACGGCGCGGGCGAACTCGCCGCGGGCGGCGGCTGTTCCGTCGGCCCGCAGGCCGCCAGCAGCGGCACGACGAGCGGCAAGATCAGAAGACGTCGCATAGTGGCGTCCAGTGAAGCAGATCGCCGTTTTCGTGCGACGATGGCGCTGCGCGAGGAGTCTTCGGGAGGGTCAGTGCTCAGCAAGGAGCAGTACCTGGGTGCGGTCGCAGAGCGTATCCAGCGCAGCGGCGGCAGGCTGAACACCGTCCAGATCGGCCCGAGCGCGGCCGTCGTGGGCCTGTTCACCGAGTCCGTGATGATGTCGACGATGAACTACTGCGTGGTCGCCGCGGCGATCCCGGAGGTCACCGCGCCCGCGCTGTACGACTTCACCAGGCTGGCGACACAGCACGCGCGCGCGAACGTGATGGGCACGGTCGGCTGGACGGCCGCTTCGGTGGTCATCGCCGGGCTGATCGGCGACCGCGTGTACCCGGACGCCGCGCAGGCCGCGTCGGCGAAGTCCGGCAACCAGTTCGGCGGCGAAACGCGCATGGTGGCCGTCGACGTTTCGGCGGCGCAGATGTACGCGTTCGTCGGCGGGAAGCTTTGGGGCGCGGCGGTGCAGGGGTCGGTGAACGCGAAGCTGACGTTCTGTTTCCCACAGCCAGCTGAGGTCTATCAGCAGGTGCAGTGGGCGCAGTCGCAGGGCCAGCAGCCGCCCATGCCGCCGGGGCCGCCTCCGCCGCCGCCCGGTCAGCAGCCGCCGCCCGGTTGGCAGCCGCAGCAGCCACCGCCGCCGCAGTACCCGGTCGGGCCGCCGCCCGCGCAGGGTCCGCCGCCGGGTCAGCATCCGCCGCACTATCCGCCGCCCGCGCCCGGCTATCCGCCGCAGCGCCCGCCGGGGTACTGATGAACCGCACGTTGCGCGGCTGGCCGTCGTTCCCCGAGGAACTTCCGGAGTTCGACACCGAGGCCGCACCGGCGACCCCGCGCGAGCTTTTCCTGGAATGGCTCGAAGAAGCGGGCGAACACGTGCTTGCGCCGCACGCCGTCACTCTGTCCACAGTGGACACCGAGGGCGTACCGGACGCGCGGGTGGTGATCCTCAAGGACGTCGACGGGGACACCTGGGCGGTCGCGACGAGCTCCGAAAGCCCGAAAGGTGTCCAGCTGGCGAAGAATCCGTTCGCCGCGCTGACCTTCTTCTGGCCGGGGCGAGGCCGTCAGGTGCGCCTGCGTGGCCCGGTCTCGGCCGCCGACCCCGAGGTGTCCGCCGCCGATTTCACCGCCCGGCCGCCGGCGTCGCGGGTGGAGGCGTTCATCGGCAGGCAGTCCCAGGTGCTCGAAGATCCGGCCGATCTCGACCGCGCGGCCGCGGAAGCCGAGCGCTGGGTCGCCGGGAATCCCGGTGTGGCACCGGAAACCTGGACCCGGTACCTGGTGACACCGTCCGAAGTGGAGTTCTGGCAGGCGAGCCACGACCGGCGGCACAAGCGGCTCCGCTACCGGCGCGAGGACGGAAGCTGGCGCAAAGAGCGCCTCTGGCCGTAAACGGTAACTGGGAACGACGATCGTCGGGTTGTCGTGGATGATTCACCTCGGCGACGGTGAAGGCCACCTTGTCCCCAGATCGTTCGGAGGCGAAATGTCCACACGCCGTCGCATCGGGGGCGCCTTGGCCGCCACCGGGCTCGCCCTGCTGGCCGTCACGACGCCCGTCGCGAGCGCCCAGACCGGCGACCCGGCGAGAGGGCTGTACTCGGTGGAGGGCGCGTCCACGCCGGACAAACGCACCGCGGTCGCCCGTACCGGCGTCGACGTCGCGGGTTCGCGGGGCGGCGCGCTGACCGTCGTCGCCACGCCGGGACAGGCCGCGGCCCTGCGCGCCAACGGCTTCGGCCTGAAGCAGCTCGGCGACTTCGACAGCATGCTGAAACAGCGGAGCGCCCGTGCGGGCACCGCGGCGGTCGCCGGCGACTTCCCGCCGGGCGACGAGGCGTACCACACCTACGCCGAAACGACCGCTGAGCTGCAGAAGACCGCGAAGGACCACGGCGGCATCGCGACGCTGTCCAGCATCGGCAAGTCCCACGAGGGCCGTGAGCTGAACCTGCTGAAGATCAGCGACAACGCGGGCACGGACGAGAACGAGCCCGAGGTCCTGTTCACCTGCAACCAGCACGCGCGCGAACACCTCACCACCGAGATGTGCCTGCGGATCGTGCAGCGGTTCACCAGCGGCTACGCGACCGACGCGGCCATCAAGAAGATGGTCGACGAGCACGAGATCTACGTGATCCCGAACGTCAACCCGGACGGCTCCGAGTACGACATCACCGGTGGCGAGTACCAGGGCTGGCGCAAGACGCGGAAGCCCGTGCCGGGCAGCAGCGCGATCGGCACCGACCCGAACCGCAACTGGGACTACAAGTGGAACTGCTGCGGCGGTTCGAGCAACAGCCCGTCCGCCGAGGACTACCACGGCCCGTCGGCGTTCTCCGAGCCCGAGACCAAGGCGGTCGCGGACTTCGTCGACTCCCGCGTGGTCGGTGGCGCGCAGCAGATCAAGACGCACATCGACTTCCACACCTTCTCGGAACTGGTGCTCTGGCCGTACGGCTACACGAAGGCCGACACCGACACGGGCCTGAACGAAGAGGAAGCGAAGCGTTTCGCCGACGTCGGCAAGCAGATGGCCGCCACCAACGGCTACACGCCGGAGCAGTCCAGCGATCTGTACGTCACCGACGGCGACGTCAACGACTGGGCTTGGGGCAAGCACAAGATCCTCAGCTACACCTTCGAGATGTACCCGAAGGACGGCGGGATCGACGGCTTCTACCCGCCCGCTTCGGTGATCCCGGAGCAGACCGCCCGCAACGACAAGGCGGTCGACATCCTGATCAACGAGGCGAAAGCCTGAGATCGGCCACTCGCGACGCCCGGCTCTTCGGCGAATCCAAGCTGAAGCTCCGGGCGTCGCCCAGTTGGTCACGGACGAATTCCTCGGTCCGCGCGATCGTCTCGCGCAGCGCGGCGTCCTCGTCGCCGAAGAACCGGTGGACGATCTTGCCCGTCTCGGTGTCGAACTCCCACAGGCCGGCGATGCGGCCCCGGTCGACGATGACGTGACTCGGCGGGTCCGCCTGCCCGCCCAGCGTCTCCCCCGCCCGGCCTCCGGGTACCGGCCGTTCGACGTCGGCGTCGGCGAGCAGCCGCGGCATCTCTCGGTGCAGCAGGTGGATGCCGTCGATCCCGGCGAGCAGCGCGTACGACGGCTCGGACGGCACGGTGAACGCGGCGAACTCGTCGGCGATCTCCTTGGGCAGCAAGAGATCGGTGCCGTCGAGCGACACTAGTTCCAGCTGTTCCGCGATCTTCTTCGCACTGGCCGCGGTGAAACCGGAGAACCAGCGGAAATGCTTCAGCGACGCCGGGGCGGCCCACGAGAAGTACCGCCGGGCGAGTTCGGTCCGCGCGGTGTCCATATCGGACAGTGCGCCGCGCGGGGACGGCGTCCAGCGAACGTAGCCGTAGCGCTGCTGGTCCAGCCGTCCGGTGACGGGGACCCGCCGGATGTCGCCGCGGGCCTGGAGCAGACCGAGCGCGAGCGGCAACGTCGTGGTGGTCCCGCGTTTGCGGCCCGCCTCCCCGAGATTGCGCACCGCCGGTCCGGCGGCCTCCTTGATCGCGGCCGGAGAGAGCGGTTCGCCGTCGAGCAGATCGGCGACGGTGACGCACAGTTGCTCGATCTCGGCCTGCGTGACGCCGAGGTATTTCTCCGCGGCCGCGAGTTCGCCGGCGGGCGCCGCGGCGCCGACCGTCAGGCCGAGTTCGAAATCCGCCGACGGCAGGACGTAGGTGCAGCCACGTGCCGAAGGCAGTTCGTGGATGGCGAGCTGCGCGACGTCCGCGTCGACCGTCTCGCGATCGAGGCGGGCTCTGGCGAACAGCCCGAGATAGGGCGCCGATCCGCCGACCGAGCGCATCCAGCCGGTCCGCTCCAGCACCGCGGCCGCCGACGACCCGTGCAGCGTTCCGTCGAGCCCCTGCCGATGTGCCCACCACGCGCGCAGCTTGTCGGTCGCCATGACTCCACGTTAGGCGGCACCCCGCGGCCTGGCACGATGACGGCATGCTGGTCGAACTGGCCATCGGCGACGCGTACGGAGGCTCCTTCGAGCACGCGTACCCGGGCTTCGTGGCCGAGCACAACACGCTGGCCGGTTACGTGGCGCAGCCCGGTGCCCAGGCGGGTCGCTACACCGACGACACGCAGATGACGATCGCGATCGCCGAAGTGCTCGTGTCGGGACAGCGATGGACGCCGCTGCTGCTCGCCGAGCAGTTCGTGCGGGCCTACCACCGCGATCCGCACGACGGCTACGCGCCGCGCTTCCATCAGCTGCTCAGCGAGGTCCGCGACGGCGAAGAGCTGCTACGGCGGCTTCACCCGCAGAGCGACAAGAGCGGGGCGGCCATGCGCGCCGGGCCGATCGGGCTCCTGCCGACCGTCGACGACGTCCTCTACCACGCGAAACTGCAGGCCAGGATCACCCACGACACCCCGGCCGGGATCGCCGCGGCGCAGGCCGCCGCGCTGGCCGTCCACTATTGCCACCATCGGGTGGGTCCGCTCACCGAGGTCGCGAGGTGGATCGACGGGATCCTTCCGGAGGACGTCGGGCACGGCGGCTGGGCGTCGCCGTGGTCGGGCAAGGTCGGGCCGCAAGGCTGGATGAGCGTGCGCGCCGCGCTGACCGTGTTGACCGGCGGCGGAGGACTCGCCCGGATGCTCCACGCCGCCGTCGCGCTCACCGGCGACGTCGACACCGTCGCGACGATCGCGCTCGCCGCCGCGTCACGCTCGCCCGAGGTGGCACAGGATCTGCCGCCGTCGCTGTGGCGCGACCTCGAGAACGGCGAGTTCGGCCGCGACTATCTGGCCGGCCTCGACGAGCGGCTCCTGCACATCTGACGTAGACGGGCTCCACGGAACGCGGACGCGCCCGGCAGCCGGTTTCGGCAGACTGAGCGGGTGAAGTGGCTGATCAGGAGCGGGGCCGTCGCCGCTTGGCTCGCGGTGAGCGCGCTGCTCGTCGTCGGCACGGCGAATCTCGAACCCGGCCTCGGGGAACGCCCGGTCGACGCGTTCGGCTTCGCGGTCGTCTCGCTCGCTTGTCTCGCGCTCGCCGTCGCGTGGCGGCTCCCGGTGGCCGCGGCCGGGACGGAAGCGTTTGCGCTGCTGCTCTACCTGGGGATCGACTATCCCGACGGTCCGGTGTTGTTCGCCGGTCTCGTACCGCTGTTCGCGCTCGGAACCCTTCGCCCGCGGCGGCTCGCGTACGCCGTCGCGGGCGGTATGGCGGTGATAGTCGTCGGCGCGAACTTGACCACCGGCGGGGCGGGCGTCCTCGATCTGGTCTTCGTCGGCTGGGCAGGCTTCGCGGTCTTCGCGGCCGACGCGCTCCGAGCGCGGCGTGAGCGGGCCGCGGCCGCCGAACGGGCGGAACGCGAGCGCGTCCTCGGCGAGCGGCTGCGCATCGCCCAGGATCTGCACGACAGCGTCGGCCACGCGATGGCGGTCATCAACGTCCAGTCGGGAATGGCCGAGCACGTGATCGACGATCACCCGGAAGTGGCGAAGGAAGCGCTCGGGGTCGTCCGCACGGTCAGCGGCACGATCCTGGACGAACTGAACGCGATGGTGCGGCTGCTGCGTGAGGACTCGGCCCCGCTCCGGCCGGCGCCGGGCGTGGCGGACATTCCCGCGCTGGTCGCGTCGGCGAACCAGGCGGGCCTGGCCGTCACGCTGGACCTCGACGCTCCCGGTATCGGGCAGCCGGTCGGCGGCGCGGTGTACCGGATCCTCCAGGAATCCCTGACGAACGCCGCGAAACACGGTGCGCCGTCCGCCGAGGTGACGGTGCGGGCCGACGAGAACGGCGTGCGGCTCGATGTGTTCAACGAGATCCACGCGTCTGGTCCGGATGTTCCCGGCGCGGGGATCACGGGAATGGGTGAACGCGCCAGGGCGACCGGCGGCACACTGAGCGCGGGCCGTGAGGACGGGAGGTTCCGGGTGAGCGCGCGATGGCCGTGATCAGGGTGGTGCTCGCCGACGACCAGCTGCTCGTGCGGTCCGGATTCGCGGCGCTGCTCCGGGCGGAAGCCGGGATCACCGTGGTGGGGGAAGCGGACGACGGCGAGACGGCCGTCGCCGTCGTCGCGGAGACCGTGCCCGACGTCGTGCTGATGGACATCCGGATGCCGGGGACGGACGGGCTGGAGGCCACCCGCCGGATCATGGCGGACGAACGGCTTTCCGGTGTCCGCGTCCTCATGCTGACAACGTTCGACCTCGACGAATACGTCTTCGACGCGCTGCGCGCCGGAGCGAGCGGCTTCCTGCTCAAGCACACCAGGCCCGCCGATCTGATCCAGGCGGTCCGCGTCGTGGCGGCGGGAGACGCGCTCCTCTCCCCGAGCGTGACCAGGCGGCTGATCGCGGAATTCACCGCCCGGCCGTCACCGGCGCTGCCCCGTGCCGACGGCTCGGCGTTCACCGAACGAGAGCACGAAGTCGTCCTTCGCGTCGCGCAAGGGATGTCGAACGAAGAGATCGCGCGCGAGTTCGTGATCAGCGCGGCGACCGTGCGGACCCACGTAAGCCGGGCGATGACCAAGGTCCACGCCCGCGACCGGGCCCAGCTCGTGGTCTTCGCCTACCAGAGCGGGATGGTGCGCGCCTGACGTAGCCGCGGATCCCCACACCGGCACGACGACGCGACCCGGGCCCGGGAGCGACGCTTTCGCCATGAAACTCATCGCGAAAGCCGCTCTGCTCACCACGCTCCTTTCCCTGACCGGGATCACGACGGCGACCGCCGCGGAAAGACCGGCCCGCTGCGCCGAACAACGCTTCGCGGTCCAGGTGCACGGCGAACGCCAGACGATCGCCGGCGAATTCTGTGTCCGGGGGAAGCTCACCCCGCGCACGCCGGTGCAGGTCCTGTTGCACGGCGGGACCTACGACCGCGACTACTGGGACTGGCCCTACCAGCCGCGTCGTTATTCCTATGTGGACAGTGCGACCCGCGCGGGTTACGCGACGCTCAACCTCGACAGGCTCGGGTACGGCCGCAGCAGCCGCCCGGATCCGGAAACCCTCGACTTCGAAGCCGGCGGTGAGGCCGTCCACCAGGTCGTCCGGCAGCTGCGTCCGCGGTTCCGCACGATCGTCCTCAATGGACATTCCATGGGCGGACTGGTCGCGGAACGGGCCGCCGGACGGGGCGGTGTCGACGCCGTGATCGTCAGTGGCATCCCCCGGGTCCGGCCCGGCGCACGGACCGAGGCCGCGTCGCCGTTCCACCCGGCCGAACTGGACCCGAAGTTCGCCGGAAAGCCTTGGGCCCGCGGCTATTTCACGACAGTCCCCGGCACTCGCGCGCGGACCTTCCACCACCCCGGCACGTACGACCCGGCGATCATTCCCGTCGAAGAAGCCCTCAAGGACACGCTGGCGTCGGCCGAACTCCGCTCGGTGGGGCCCGGCGCGGCGAACCGAGCGGCGCCGAAGGTGCCGACGGCGTACGTACTCGGCGAACACGACACCCTGGTCTGCGGAAGCGGCGACTGCGGCGCCGACGAGATCGTGCGGGGCAGCGGTCATTCGATCAACACCAGCCTCGCCGCGCAGGCCTTCTACCGGTGGACCTTCACCTGGCTTGCTCGAAACACACGGTGAACGCGCACGATGCCTGTCACCGGCCCGGCGGCGGATGATCTCCGTCGCCGGGCCGGCATGCACGCCGTACTACCAGGAAGGCCGGTATCGCAGGCCTTGCTCGTAGTACTGATCGTCGGATTCGGCCGGCTCGGGCACCTCGTCCTCGGCGGGCCCCGCGGGTTCTTCCGAACGGTCCTTGAGCACCACGTTGTCGGCGCCCGCCGCCGGACGGCGAGACACCGGCGCCGATGGCGTGACGGTTTCCCCTTCCTGCTGGAGCGAAGGGGTGAAGCCGAGCCGCCAGCGGAGCCTGTCGGAGATGTAGCCGGCGTTACCGATCGGCGCCATCAGTTCCGCACTGCGTTTCGCGGAACCTTGCTGCGCCTCCTGGTAGGTCCGCATGACGGTGTCCGCGATCTCGGCGGGCGACATCCGCGATACGGCTTCGCTCACCCTGAGCCGCGTCATCACGCCGTCGGTGTTGACCGAAACGGAAACGGCACCGTCCGGCGAGGACGCGTCCACCGACAGGGCGGCCAGCGCCTCGAGCATCGCTTGCCGGTCGGCTGGTGGCTTCTTGGCCGCTGGTTTGTCAGCCACGATCCTCCGTCAATCGGTCGGCAGCGGGGAAAGTTCCATCGGCGGTTCCTGGAACTTGCCGTCGTTCGAGATGTCGACGTTCTTGTCCCGGACCCGCTTTTCCGTTCCCTTGTCGGTGTTCTCCGTTTCGAAGTTGCCGGGGTCGAACGTCTCACCCGGGCTGACGTCCGGCGGTTCGGGGATGATCGGCAGGTTGTTGATCTCGGTGTGGATCTTCGAGATCAGCGACTCCGCCGCGCGGAACATGGCTTCACGGAGGTTGACCACACCGTCGTGGAAGCTGTTGTAGATCATTTCGGGGCTGTCCCCGACGATCGAGGCGTTCTCGGAGATCAGGGTCGAGAGCCCGGCACCGGCAGCCGCACCGGCGACCTGGACCCCGTTCGCGGTGGTGAAGAACGTCGCCGCGGTGAGGGCGGCTCCGGCGGGCGGCACGGCCGCGACGAGCAAAGCCGCGACAGCACCGGCGAAACCCGCCGCCAACGCCTTCGTCAAGGCGGATTCGTCTTGGCGTTCCTGATCGTCCCGATACTTTTCCGCCGCGGTCAGGAAAGCGGCGGCGAGATTGCTCAGGTCGGCGCGCGCGGTCGCGATGGCGTCCCGCGCGGCCACGATGTCGGCTTCCAGCACCGTGAGTTTGGTGCCCACGCGGGAATAGGTGTTCACGAGACCCTGGATGTAACTCTTGGCGGTCTCGGCGCCTTCACCACGCCACTTGAGCAGCAGGACCAAGGACCGGTCGAGCGGCGCTTTCGTGTCCTGGAAAGCGTTCCAGAGGCCTTCGTAGGCCTCGATCATGGTCTGCAGGCTGTTCTCGCCGACGAGTTCCGCCTCGGAGAACTCGATGAAGAAGTCGCGGACCTGTTCCTTCAGGCCGCCGCTCAAATCGACGTCGCTGCCGAAGAACGGCGGGTAGAGGAGGTCCAATGCCGTGTAGGCCTTTTCCGCCCCCGCGGTGAGGTCGTGGGAGATGCCCTCGAGGAGTTTGCTGTGGTCGCCGAATCCGGAGTCGTTCTCCTCGTCCAGCGCGTTGAAGTACCCGTCCACGCCGCTACCCCTGGTTCCCATACGCAGCGCGGTTCACTCGCTGCTTGTTGTCCTCGTCCACCGATTCGTAAAGTTCGGCGACCCGTTCCAGGGCACGGGAGGCGTCCTGCGTGCTGCGGTGCAGTTTCGCGAGCATCTTCTCGACGGCCTGGCGGTGTTCCTCGTACGCCGCCGAAACCCCGCGCATGCCCAGGGTCTTCCCGAACGCGGTGTCGGGCGCGAAAAGGCTGGGGAGAAGGGCTCCCGTGACCGGGTCGGGCGCGGGCACGTCCTGCCCTCGCACGCCGGTATGGGCGGTACCGACTATGTCCGCGGCCTTCTGCAGTTCCTTGCTCGACAACCTGAGATCGTCGAGGTCGGTTTCGAAACTGACCATGTTCACCTCGCTGTCCGGATTCCACCCCCATGTAAGCAGCGTTGACTTGGCTGGGCGCAAGACTTTGTCATCCGCGTACGGTGACGAACGTCACCACTCAGACGCAGACCCAGCAGTAGAGGCGATCACCCCTGGTCCTCGCGGTGCGGGCGAGCTCCGCGAGGCCGGTCAGCATGGTGACCAGGTCGGCGGGATCGGCCTGACCACCGAACTCCTCGGTCCGGGACCAGGGCTCGGCCACCTCGCGCAGGCGTCCCTCATCGGCATCGGACAACGCGGCGGTCAGCTCGCCGGTCAGCGCGACGACCAGGCGCGAGCCACCGTCGGCCATGGCGACAGGTTCGATGGCGCGGCCGATGACGGTCTCGTAGTCGGCACCGGTGAGCAGGGATTCCAGCGTGCCCATTTGCACGAACGGGTCCACACCTTTGAGCGCGACGGTCGGGAAGGACGCCTCGTCCGGGCCGCCGACGAGGTCGATCGTGGTGGCCGCGGCGTCGTCGTCCGGCGCGGCGAAGTAGTCGAAGAGCACACCCATGCGCGCATTCTGCCCGGAAACGAAAAGACCACCCGGAGTACGGGTGGCCTTCGTGGATCCCAGTGTGGAGCTGAGGGGAATCGAACCCCTGACCCCCGCCTTGCAAAGGCGGTGCTCTACCAATTGAGCTACAGCCCCGGGTCGCAGGCGATCATGATAACCGCCCGCGCCGAAATCAGTTGTTGCGGGACGCGTCCGCGGCCTTGGCCGGAGCGCTTCCGTTCGTGGAAGCGGATCCCAGGGGGCGCTCGGTGGGAGCGGTGGCCTCACGCCAGAGGTCGGCCTCGGCCTTGGCTGCCTTGTTGCGCTTGATCACGAACAGCACGCCGCCCGCGATGACCGCGAGTGCCAACAGCTTCTTCATCAGAAGCCCCCTCTTTCCGCCGAGTTGCTCCGCTTACCCACCGATGCTACTGCACGCCGTTCTCCGGACGCCCGCTGCCCGACGTTCCACGTGGAACCGAAGACCCTGCCGGGAAGAGAAGGCCGGCAGGGTCCACCAGTCTCAACACGGGCACGCCACGGAACACTCCCGTGGCACGCATGACCTCGGCCACCTCGCGCTACCGGAAGACTGGACCGGCTGGACATCACACCCGAGCAGGAGGTACGCGTCTCCGAACTGCTCTTCGAGTTCCTGGCCGAACGAGAAGCAGCCGGGTAGCGAAAAAGCCGACCCGCGAGAATCGCGAACCGGCTTTCGGAGTGGGCCCACCAGGACTTGAACCTGGGACCTCTTCGTTATCAGCGAAGCGCTCTAACCGCCTGAGCTATGGGCCCGAACGAGGAGAAGATTACAGGACGCCTTCCGGCGCCCTGCAACCGGGTCACTCTCGTTCGGAAAGGGTCACTTCCAGGCCTCCGGCGAGGTCGGCGGAGACGTTGTAGATGAAGGCGCTGACGGTGGCCAGCGCCGAGATCAGCACGATGTTGATGGCGCCGAGGATGGCCGCGATCCCGAAGACGCGGCCGGCGCTGATCAACGGGTCGGCCGGCGCGTCGGCCCCTTCGCCGCCGACGAGCGACGAGTAGGTCCCGTTGAGTTTGTCCCAGACGCCCATGCCGTCGAGGACGGTGTAGAGGACGCCGACGGCGACGAGCCACACGAAGAACAGCGCGACGCCGAGGACGAGGGACAGTTTCAGCACCGACCAGGGGTCGAAGCGTTTGATCTGCAGGCTGGCGCGACGCGGTCCGCGGCCGGGGCGGCGGAGGGCGGTCGGCGCGGCACGGGTGCGGGAGGCCGACGGGATGGCGGAGGGGGCGGGGTCGCCCTCTCCGCTGTCGCCGAAAAGCCTCTTCGCGGCTGTGCCGCTGACCCCGTGATAGTCGGTCACGGTCGTCGCGTCCCGCTTCGGGTCCGAGTGGGCCACGTCTTCGGTGGCGACCGAAGACACCGAGACCGTCTGCTCGCTGGAGCCTTCGGGTTCCCCGGCGCCGCTGTCGCGCTGCCAGGGCGGGCTCGACGAACCCGCCTGTGCGCCGCCTGCTTCGGGCTTCTCGGATGGTGTCACGAGGTGTCAGTCCTTACCCAGTACGTGGGGCGTCGTCTACTCCTGCTCCGACGCCGGGGTTTCTTCTCCTTCAGTACTACCTGCAGTGGCGACGTCCGAGGGCTCGTCCGCGTTGCGTGCGACCGCGAGAAGAGTTGTTCCTTCGTCGAGATTCATCAGCCGCACTCCCTTCGTCTGCCTGCCTGCCTTGCGCACCTGTCCGGCCGAAGTCCGGATCACCCCGCCGCTGGAGGTGATCGCGTACAGCTCGTCTTCGGCGTCGACGATGACCGCGCCCACCAGCCTGCCACGTTTCTGGTCGTACTGAATGGTGAGCACACCCTTGCCGCCGCGGCCTTGCACCGGGTAGTCGTCGGTCGGCGTGCGCTTGGCGTAGCCGCCGGCGGTGGCGACGAGGAGGAACCGGTCCGGCTGGACGACGTTGATGCCGAGCAGTTCGTCGCCGTCGTTGAACCGCATGCCCAGCACACCGGA
Organism: Amycolatopsis roodepoortensis; assembly: GCF_024628825.1. Taxonomy (NCBI): domain Bacteria; kingdom Bacillati; phylum Actinomycetota; class Actinomycetes; order Pseudonocardiales; family Pseudonocardiaceae; genus Amycolatopsis; species Amycolatopsis roodepoortensis. The sequence continues at coordinate 5,395,000 of NZ_CP102415.1, read as the reverse complement.
CGTCGCGCGGCCCATGGGACGCAGGGCCTCGTCGGTGGCGTGGAAGCGGATCGACTGGCCTTCCGCGGAGACGAGGAGCAGGTCGTCCTCGGCGGCCGCGAGGACCGCGCCGACCAGTTCGTCGCCTTCGCGCAGGTTGACGGCGATGAGGCCGCCGGCGCGGTTGGAGTCGAAGTCGGTGAGCTTGGTCTTCTTCACCAGGCCGCGGCGGGTCGCGAGCACGAGGTACGGGGCGACCTCGTAGTTCGGGATCTCGATGACCTGGGCGATCTGCTCGTCGGGCTGGAACGCGAGCAGGTTCGCGACGTGCTGGCCGCGCGCGTTGCGGTTGGCCTCGGGCAGGTCGTACGCCTTCGCCCGGTACACGCGGCCCTTGTTCGTGAAGAACAGGATCCAGTCGTGCGTCGAGCAGACGAAGAAGTGCTGGACGATGTCGTCCTGTTTGAGGGTCGCGCCCTGTACGCCCTTGCCGCCGCGTTTCTGCGAGCGGTACAGATCGGTTTTCGTCCGCTTGGCGTAACCCGTGCGGGTGATCGTGACGACGACGTCCTCGACCGCGATGAGGTCTTCGACCGAGACCTCGCCGTCGAACGGGATGATCTTGGTGCGCCGGTCGTCGCCGTACTTGTCGACGATCTCCTGCAGTTCCTCGGCGATGATCGCGCGCTGCCGCTCGGGCTTCTCGAGGATGTCCTTGAGGTCGGCGATCTCGAGTTCGATCTCGGCGAGGGTGTCGATGATCCGCTGCCGCTCCAGTGCCGCGAGGCGGCGGAGCTGCATGTCGAGGATCGCGGTGGCCTGGATCTCGTCGACGTCCAGCAGGCTCATCAGGGCGGGCCGGGCCTCTTCGGCCGAGGGCGAGCGCCGGATGAGGGCGATGACCTCGTCGAGCATGTCCAGCGCCTTGACCAGACCGCGCAGGATGTGGGCGCGTTCCTCGGCCTTGCGCAGCCGGAAGCGGGTCCGGCGGACGATGACGTCGATCTGGTGCTTCACGTAGTGCCGGATCATCTGGTCCAGCCGCAGCGTGCGGGGCACGCCGTCGACCAGGGCCAGCATGTTGACACCGAAGTTCTGCTGCAGCTGGGTGTGCTTGTACAGGTTGTTCAGCACGACCTTGGCGACCGCGTCACGTTTGATCGTGACGACGATCCGCATGCCGCTGCGGCTGTTGGACTCGTCGGCGATGTCGGAGATGCCGGTGAGCTTGCCGTCGCGGACCAGGTTCGCGATGTTCTCGACCAGGTTGTCCGGGTTGACCTGGTACGGCAGCTCGGACACGACCAGGATCGTGCGGCCCTTGGCGTCCTCTTCGACCTCGACGACCGCGCGCATGCGCACGGAACCGCGGCCGGTGCGGTACGCGTCCTCGATCCCGGAGTTGCCGAGGATCATCGCCCTGGTCGGGAAGTCCGGGCCCTTGATCCGGACCAGCAGCGCGGCGAGCAGCTCGTCGTCGCTGGCCTCGAAGTTCTCCAGCGCCCATTTGACGCCGTCGGCGACCTCGCGCAGGTTGTGCGGCGGGATGTTGGTCGCCATCCCGACCGCGATCCCGGAACCGCCGTTGACCAGCAGGTTCGGGAACCGCGACGGCAGGACGTCGGGCTCCTGGGTGCGGCCGTCGTAGTTGTCGGAGAAGTCGACGGTCTCTTCTTCGATGTCCTGCAGCATGTGCATCGCGAGATGCGCCAGCCGGGACTCGGTGTACCGCATGGCGGCGGCGGGGTCGTTACCCGAGGAACCGAAGTTGCCCTGGCCGTCGATCAGCGGGTACCGCAGCGACCACGGCTGCGCGAGCCGCACGAGCGCGTCGTAGATCGCGGAGTCACCGTGCGGGTGGTAGTTGCCCATCACGTCGCCGACGACGCGGGAGCACTTGTTGTACCCGCGGTCGGGGCGGAAGCCGGAGTCGAACATCGAGTACAGCACGCGGCGGTGCACCGGCTTGAGGCCGTCCCGCACGTCCGGCAGCGCCCGCGACACGATGACGCTCATCGCGTAGTCGATGTAGGAGCGCTGCATCTCCTGCTGGATGTCGACCGGCTCGATCCGGTCGTGGTCCGGAGCCGGCGGCAAGGTTTCCGTCATGAGGTCCTTCTCGTGGGAGCAGTCCTAAGGGGACAAAAGAGCGGGACGTCGCTAGACGTCGAGGAAGCGCACGTCCTTGGCGTTACGCGTGATGAAGGAGCGGCGCGCTTCGACGTCCTCGCCCATCAGGACGGAGAACAGGTCGTCGGCCTGCGCGGCGTCGTCCAGGGTGACCTGGCCGAGCAGCCGGTTCGCCGGGTCCATCGTGGTCTCCCACAGCTCTTCGGCGTTCATCTCGCCGAGACCCTTGTAGCGCTGGATCGCGTCGTCCTTCGGCAGCTTCCGGCCTGCCTCGACACCCGCCTGGATGACGGCGTCGCGTTCCTTGTCGGAGTAGGCGTACTCCGGGTCCTGCCGCGGCCACTTGATCTTGTACAGCGGCGGGCGCGAGAGGAACACGTGTCCGTGCTCGATCAGCGGGGGCATGAACCGGAACAGGAAGGTGAGCAGCAGCGTGGTGATGTGCTGGCCGTCCACGTCGGCGTCGGCCATCAGCACGATCTTGTGGTAGCGCAGCTTCTCGATGTCGAACTCTTCGTGGATACCGGTGCCGAGCGCGGTGATCAGCGACTGGACCTCGGTGTTCTTGAGGACGCGGTCGATCCGGGCCTTCTCGACGTTGATGATCTTGCCGCGGATCGGCAGGATCGCCTGGTACATCGAGTCGCGGCCTTCCTTGGCCGAACCGCCCGCCGAGTCACCCTCGACGATGTAGAGCTCGCATTCCGACGGGTTGGTCGAGCGGCAGTCCTTGAGCTTGCCGGGCAGCCCGCCGATCTCCAGCGCTCCCTTGCGGCGGACCAGGTCGCGCGCCTTGCGGGCGGCCATCCGCGCCTGCGCCGAGGAGATCGACTTGTTGATGATCGTCTTCGCCTCGGTGGGGTTGCGCTCGAACCAGTCGGCCAGCCATTCGTTCGAGGTCTGCTGCACGAACGTCTTGGCCTCGCTGTTGCCCAGCTTGGTCTTGGTCTGGCCTTCGAACTGCGGCTCGGAGAGCTTGATCGAGACGATCGCGGCGAGCCCCTCGCGCACGTCGTCACCGGAGAGGTTGGCGTCCTTCTCCTTGAGCAGCTTCTTCTCGCGCGCGTACGCGTTGACGACGCGGGTGAGCGCGGCGCGGAAGCCCTCTTCGTGCGTGCCGCCCTCGTGCGTGTTGATCGTGTTGGCGAAGGTGTACACCGACGGCGTGAAGCCGTTGTTCCACTGCATGGCGACCTCGACCTCGAGGCCGGTGCCCTTGGCCTCGAAGGAGATCACGGACGCGTGGATCGGGTCCTTGCTGCCGTTGATGTGCTTGACGAAGTCTTCGAGACCGCCCGGGTAGCAGTAGGTCTTCTCCTTGACCCGCGCCGCCTGGCCGGAAGCGTCGGCTTCGGTCTCTTCGTCGGCGACGCGCTCGTCGCGCAGCGAAAGGGTCAGGCCCTTGTTGAGGAAGGCCATCTCCTGGAGACGCCGGGAGATCGTCTCGAAGTTGTACGTCGTGGTCTCGAAGATGTCGCCGTCGGCCCAGAAGGTGATCGTGGTGCCGGTCTCGTCGGCGGGGCCGAGATCCTCCAGCTCACCGGGGATCTGGTCGGTGTACACCTGACGCCAGCTGCGCCCGCCGTACTTGACCTCGGCGACGAGCTTGGTCGAGAGCGCGTTCACCACGGAGACGCCGACACCGTGCAGACCACCGGAGACCGCGTAGGAGTCGCTGTCGAACTTGCCGCCCGCGTGGAGCACGGTGAGCACGACCTCGAGGGTCGGCTTCATCTCCTTGGGGTGCATGTCGACCGGGATGCCGCGGCCGTCGTCCACGACGCGCACCCCGCCGTCGGCCAGCAGGGTAACCTCGACCTTGGTCGCGTGGCCGGCCATCGCCTCGTCGACGGAGTTGTCGACCACCTCCTGGACGAGGTGGTGGAGGCCGCGTTCACCGGTGGAACCGATGTACATACCGGGACGCTTGCGGACGGCTTCGAGGCCTTCGAGCACCGTGATCGACGACGCGTTGTACTCGCTCTTGTTCTCGGTCACAGGCGTTGATTCTCCTCGTCTCGCCCGAGCGGACGCTCGCTCATCCCCAGTGTACTTGGCCGCGTTCGCAGACATGCGGCAAGGACACCCCTGATTTGCTCACAGGCGCGCTAATTCGTTCGAAGAAGAGTCTTGACGTTCGCGAAGCGCTCTGGGCGCGTTCTCGGGGCGCTGGTGGCACAGTCCCGGCGAAGCGCAACTCGGATCAGCCGTACGTGTCACGCGGGCCGCGGCCCGGCACGTGCCGGGGCCCTTTCCGCCAGCTCGGCGCCGTCGGCCCCTGGATCCGCATCTTCTTCACTACGCCGTGCCCGACACCCTTCGCGATCTTCGCCAGCAGCTGCCCCTGGAGCAGGCGAAGCTGCGTCGCCCACGCCGTCGAGCTCGCTCGCACGGTCAGCTCGCCGTCCTTCAAGGCCACCGGCTGGGCGTGTTCGGCGACCTCTTCACCCACAAGCCGCGTCCAGCTCCCGAAGACCTGGCCGTTGGCCAGCCGCGTGTTCCAGCCGCGGTCGACCGCGATCCGGGAGGCGAGCCTGCCGAGCGGTTGCGGGTCGCGGGCGTCGGCACCCGGCCCTGACCAGCGACGACGTCGCGGGCTCTGCCCGGCCGAACCGGCTCCCCCTCCGGTGATACGGCCGCGGCGGACGCCCGGTTCAACTCCACGGGCCTTGGCTTTCGCCTTCGCGGCGTCCAGCGCGGCGCGCGCGAGGTCACGCCCCGTCGCCGGCTCCTTGCTTTCGGTATCGGTTGCACCGTTCGATACCGCAGTGGGTTCACGCTGCGTATCGAACAGGGCTCCCTCACCCGGGTTACCGCCCGAGTGGGGGGTGTCAAGCCGCTTATCAGGCCCCTTGGTCACGCGGGGCGATAACGCTTTCCTGGTGTTATCCACACTGTCCACAGGTTTGTCCCCAGATCGGTGGGCAACTGCTGTGGCGCCGGTCACCCGGGGTGTCCGCTGCCCGCCGATCACCCTCGGTTGATCTCACCATCCGCCACGAGGAACCGGTGTCCGGCCAGTTCGGCGGGCACGTCCTCGTCCACGGCGGCGGTCACCAGCACCTGCTCGGCGCCTGCCGCCACCTCCGCCAGCCGGGCCCGGCGACGCCGGTCCAGCTCGGCGAACACATCATCCAGCAGGAGCACCGGTTCCCCGGCCTCGCCACGCAGGAGCTCGTAGCTTCCCAGACGCAACGCGAGGGCGAACGACCAGGACTCCCCATGGCTCGCGTAGCCCTTGGCCGGCGCTTCGCCGAGGATGAGATCCAGCTCGTCCCGGTGCGGGCCGACCATGCTCACCCCGCGCTCCAGCTCCAGGTTCCGCGACCGTTTCAGCGCCTCGACCAGCACATCCTTGAGTACCGCTTGGTCGGCGCGAGGACCGTCGGGATCCCCGTAACCCTCCGGCATCGCTTCGCCGAGGCTCGACTTGTACGCGATCTTCGCCGGACGAGAGTCGGGCGCGACCCCCATGTACGCGGCGGCCGCGTACGGCGCGAGATCCGCGATCAGGTTGAGCCGGGCGGCCAGCAGCGCGGCGCCCGCCACCGACAGGTGGTCGTCCCAGACGTCGAGCGTCGACAACGCGTACGGGTCTTCGCGTCCCGTACGCCGCTTGCCCGCCGTCTTGAGCAGGGCGTTCCGCTGCTTCAGCACCTTCTCGTAGTCGGCGCGGACCCCGGCGTACCGGGGAGCGCGCAGCACGAGGAGCTCGTCCATGAAGCGGCGGCGCTCCCCGGGATCCCCGCGCACCAGCGCCAGATCCTCCGGCGAGAACAGCACGGTGCGCAGGATTCCGAGGACATCGCGGGGCTTGCCGACCGCGCCGCGGTTGACCCGCGCGCGGTTCGCCTTGCCGGGCGTGATCTCCAGCTCGACCGTCAGCTCGCGGTCGTCGTTGACCACCGCGACCCTGATCAGCGCGCGTTCGCACCCGTGCCGCACCAACGGCGCGTCGGTCGCGACGCGGTGCGAGCCGAGGGTCGCGATGTAGCCGATCGCCTCCAGGAGGTTCGTCTTGCCGCGGCCGTTCTGTCCGACGAGGACGGTCGGGCCGGGTTCGAGCGCGAGATCGGCTTGTGGCCAGGACCGGAAGTCGGTGACCTGGAGGTGTCTGAGGTACAACCGTCCTGCCTAGTCGCCGGCTTTCTTGACGGCGTGCCCGCCGAACTGGTTGCGCAGCGCGGCCACGGCCCGCATGGCGGCGGAATCCTCCTGGCGCGAAGCGAACCGGGCGAACAGCGCGGCCGAGATGACCGGCGCCGGGACAGCGTTGTTGATCGCCTCTTCCAGCGTCCACCGGCCTTCGCCGGAATCCTCGACGTAGCCCTCGAGGTCGTCCAGCTCCGGGTCCTCGTCGAGGGCGCGGACGAGCAGGTCGAGCAGCCACGAGCGGACGACGGTCCCCCGCTGCCAGCCCTTGATCACCGCGGGCACGTTCTCGACGACCTTCGCGGCTTCGAGCAGCTCGAAGCCTTCGGCGAAGGCCTGCATCATGCCGTACTCGATGCCGTTGTGGATCATCTTCGCGTAGTGACCGGAGCCTACGGCGCCGGCGTGCGAGAAGCCTTCGTCACGCGGGCCTTCGGGACGAAGCGCGTCGAAGATCGGCATGGCCTTCTCGACGTCCGAAGCCGCGCCGCCGACCATCAGGCCGTAGCCGTTGTCCTTGCCCCACACGCCACCGGAAACCCCGCAGTCGAGGTAGCCGATCTTCTTCGTCGCGAGCAGGTCCGCGTTGATCCGGTCGTCGGTGTACTTCGAGTTGCCGCCGTCGATCACGAGGTCGCCCTCGGACAGCAGGTTGCCGAGCTCCGCGACGGTCTGCCGGGTGGGTTCGCCGGCGGGCACCATGATCCAGACGATCCGCGGACCGTCCAGTTTGGACACCATGTCCTCGAGTGAGGTGGAGTCGGTGACGTCGGGGTTGCGGTCGTAACCGATCACCTCGTGACCGGCCGCGCGCAGCCGCTCACGCATGTTGAACCCCATTTTGCCGAGGCCGATGAGTCCCAGCTGAGCCATGAAGATCCCCTTTGGTGCGAACAGAATTGGCGGCCGGTCAGCCCGGAAGGCGAACCGGCATCAGGAGGTACAGGTAGCCGGGGACGACGTTGCCCTCCTCGTCGGCCGGCTTGATCAGCGCCGGCCGGTTCGGGGTGGTGAACGTCAGTTCCGCCCGGTTCGCGTTCAGCGCGCCGAGCCCGTCGACGAGGTAACCCGGGTTGAACGCGATGGTCACCGGCTCACCCTCGTAGTCGACCTGAAGCTCTTCTTCGGCCGAACCCTCGTCGTCGCCGCCGGCGGACAGGCGCAGCGAACCGTCGTTGAACTCCAGCCGCACCTGGGTGCCACGCTCGGCGACGAGCGAAACACGCTTGATGGACTCGGCGAGCGCGGAGACCTCGATGACCGCGCGCGAGGTGTGCTGCGCGGGCAGCAGCTGCCGGTACGGCGGGAACTCCGCGTCGAGGAGGCGGGTGGTGGTGTAGCGGCCGGAACCCGAGAGACCGAGAAGGCCTTCGCCGCTGGCGAGCGCGAGCCGGATCTTGGCACCGCTGGCGCCGAGCGTCTTCGCGGCCTCGGCGAGCGTGCGCGCCGGGACGAGCACGGCGGCGTCGGACAGGCCCTCGGCCGGCTCCCAGGTGAACTCGCGCATCGCGAGGCGGAAGCGGTCGGTGGCGACCAGGGTCAGCGAAGAGCCGGAGATCTCCAGCCGCATCCCGGTCAGCATCGGGAGGGTGTCGTCCTTGCCCGCGGCGACGACGACCTGGGTGACGGCCTGGCCGAACGCGTCACCGGTGAGTTCACCGGCGAAGGCGGGCTGGGACGGGAGCTGCGGGTAGTCCTCGACCGGCATGGTCGGCAGGGAGAAGCGCGCGGAGCCGCAGGTGATGGTGGCGCGGGCGCCGTCGACGGAGATCTCGACCGGCTGCGCGGGCAGCGACTTGGTGATGTCGGCCAGCAGACGGCCGGAGACCAGCAGACGGCCGCCGTCGGCGATGGTGGCCGGGACGCCGACCGTGGCGGAGACCTCGTAGTCGAATCCGGAGACGGTGAGGGCGTCACTCGTCCCGTCGGATCCCGCATCGAGCAGGACACCGCCCAGCACCGGGACCGGAGGCCGCGACGGGAGGCTTCTCGCCACCCACGCGACGGCGTCGGCCAGCCCGTCACGCTCGACGCGGATCTTCATGCGCGCTTCCTTTCGACAGCCGAGCCCCTGACGGCTCGAAAGCTCAACGGGTCACCTCGGCCGGAGAGCGCGATGGCCAGGTGCCTCGCAGGTGTTGTTCGGCCCGAGCGAGGACGCGGACGCACGTCGACACGCAGACCAGGTGCAGGGACCCACGTTAGGCCGTCCCCGGGGTCCGCGTCACCTCGGCCTCCCCTTGCTTTTGTCGACAAGACGACACGGCTCTCCGGCTGTCCCCAGATTCGTCCTTCGCCTGTTTTTGTTTTGTTCTCTTCTAGAGAAGAAGAAAAGACAGCAGTAGTAATAGGCGTTGTGGATTGTGTGGACAAGGCTCGTTCGCGCAGGTCCGGGCGCCTCGGAGGCTGTGGACTCCGGGTGTGTACGGACGGTGGACAGCTCGGGCCGTCCGTGGATGGATTCGGGCGGCGCTCGATCTGTCCACAGTCATCCACAGTTGTCCCCACGGTTATCCCCAGTTGTGTGCCGGTTTGTACCCAGGGTTGTGGGCGGCGTTCGTGACCGGAATCGCTCGGGAGAGTGATCCGTGCAGCCCGCGTCACCCTTGTGCACAAGATGTGGGCAACCTGGGGACAGGGTGTGGATCTTGGTGTGGAAATGCTGTGGATTCCCTGTGAGTGCGATGTGGACGGAAACCCGGTCGCCGCAGCTCCCGAACCCACCGGAGTTGTGCACAGTCTGCCCACACCCTGTGGATTCCCTTTGTACACAAGGAAAAACGCGAAGCACACCGAGGCTGCTTCGCGTCCTTCGCCGCTTCTCCGCCTACGCGTGCTTCGGGCCTATGTGGACACTAAGAAGGGCTCCCACCTACCGGCGAGAGCCCCGAAACCCTTGTCGGCCAAGGGATTGATACTCGAATGACCCAACGGTCTCCCCAAGGGCGCCCCGCGCCCGACGGAGACTTCACCGTCGAGCGCCCTCTTTCGGGCCGAAGGCCCACGAAAACGCGATGAAGGGGCGCCTTCCCGCTCACCTCGAGGTGGAAGCGGAACGACGCCCCTTCGGCGCGCTTTTCGTCAGCGCTCGACAGAGAACACAGTCAGCGCTCGACAGAGAACACAGTCAGCGCTCGACAGAGAACACAGTCAGCGCTCGACAGAGAACACAGTCAGCGCTCGACAGAGAACACAGTCAGCGCTCGACAGAGAACACAGTCAGCGCTCGACAGAGAACACAGTCAGCGCTCGACAGAGAACACAGTCAGCGCTCGACAGAGAACACAGTCAGCGCTCGACAGAGAACACAGTCAGCGCTCGACAGAGAACACAGTCAGCGCCCGACAGAGAACACAGTCAGCGCTCGACAGAGAACACAGTCAGCGCTCGACAGAGAACACAGTCAGCGCTCGACAGAGAACACAGTCAGCGCTCGACAGAGAACACAGTCAGCGCTCGACAGAGAACACAGTCAGCGCCCGACAGATATCACTGCCGTGCTCGTTGCTTGATCCTCGATGTCAGTTCCTGCACCTGGTCGTAGATGCGGCGCCGTTCGGCCATCTCCTTGCGGATCTTCTTGTCCGCGTGCATGACGGTCGTGTGGTCGCGGCCGCCGAAGGTCTGCCCGATCTTCGGCAGCGACATGTCGGTCAGCTCGCGGCAGAGGTACATCGCGATCTGGCGCGCGGTCGCGAGCGCCTTCGTCTTGCCGGGGCCGCAGAGGTCGTCGAGGGTCACGTCGAAGAACTCGGACGTGACGCCCATGATGGTCGGCGCGGTGATCTCCGGGGCGTGCGAATCCGGGATGAGGTCCCGGAGCACGATCTCGGCGAGCGCGACGTCGACGGGCTGCTGGTTCAGCGACGCGAAGGCGGTGACGCGGATGAGCGCGCCTTCGAGTTCCCGGATGTTCGCCTCGACGCGCGAAGCGATGAACTCCAGGACCTCGCCGGGAACCGCGAGCCGGTCCTGTGCGGCCTTCTTGCGAAGGATCGCGATCCGGGTTTCGAGTTCCGGCGGCTGGATGTCGGTGATGAGGCCCCACTCGAACCGCGTGCGCAACCGGTCTTCCAGCGTTTCGAGGCGCTTCGGCGGGCGGTCGGAGGAGACGACGATCTGCTTGTTCGCGTTGTGGAGGGTGTTGAAGGTGTGGAAGAACTCTTCCTGCGTACCTTCTTTGCCTTCCAGGAACTGGATGTCGTCGACGAGCAGGATGTCGATGTCGCGGTAGCGGCGCTGGAACGCGACCTTGCGGTCGTCGCGCAGCGAGTTGATGAAGTCGTTGGTGAACTCTTCGGTCGACACGTACCGCACGCGCATGCCGGGGAACAGCCGCTGGGCGTAGTGCCCGACCGCGTGCAGCAGGTGGGTCTTCCCGAGTCCGGACTCTCCCCAGATGAACAACGGGTTGTACGCGCGCGCCGGTGCTTCGGCGACGGCGACCGCGGCCGCGTGCGCGAAGCGGTTCGACGCGCCGATCACGAACGTGTCGAACGTGTACTTCTCGTTCAGCTTCGTCTTCGACGTCTGCGGCTGCGCCGGCGCGGTGTACGGCTGGCCCGCGATCGGCTGCCCGGAGAAGGTCGGCCAGATCTCGGTCACGGCGGCGAGGGCCTCGCCCTCTTCGTCGACTTCTTCATCGCTGTCATCGCCATCGTTGAGGCTGTTGTCCACCGGCTGCTGCCTCGGCGGCCTCGGTTTCGGAGGCTCGGGCCGGGGCCTGGTCGGGGACAGCATGCCGTCGCCGTCGGGCAGCGGAGGAGTACCCGGCACCGGACCGGAACCGTTTTCCACCCGGCTGGGTGACGTCGGTTCGTAGCGGGGGCCGGGCGAGGGCGGCGGCGGAGGCATCGACGGCTCGGTGCTGTCGACCTTCACCGCGAGCGAGACCGCGCGGCCGAGCCGGCGCGAAAGGGCCTCGGTGATTGCGCCGCGGAGGGCGCGCTCGATCGCTTCCTTGGCGAAGTCACTGGGGGCGGCGAGGAGCGCGGTGCCGTCGAGCAGGCCGATCGGCCGGGTCACCCGCATCCAGGCGCGCTGCTGCGGGGAGAGGGTGCCATCCGACAGCTCGCGCACGACCTGTTCCCAGATGACGCCAAGATTGTGCTGGTGATCGGACACCTGCCTGACTCCCCTCCCCTCATCGGTGCGCTGCGGCGAGATCACTCAGCGGCCCGAAACGCCGGGTCGAGCGTCATCCTGGCCCGATCGACTCATGCGCACAGCAAATATCCACATAGTTGTCCACAGCTGTGCACTAATGTACGGCGGCCCGCGGTGACGCCACCTGCGGGCTCGACGTATGCCGACGGGACGCCTCCACATCCCCAAGGACACCCGGGCGCCTGCACCGTTCCACCTCGGCGAAAACCCGGGAGGGGCACGCTAACAAGCCCCGCTCGTTGCCACAAGGCATCCTCGCGCGCAAGCATTTCACGGTGTACGGCGTGTTGCCATTCGATGCCCTCGCGTCGTCGGTGATCACTCTCCACGTACCGTCGCGGTGCGTGGTCGAGGGGGTGCCTGCCGGGCTCGGGCGGTGGGTGCGTACCCTCGTAAGGTCTCCCGTATACAGCGGGGGCGTTTCGCGTGCCCACGTTGTCGTCGCTCGACGTGACGAGGCCACACGTTGGTAGGAGACACCAGAGACTGCCGTGCGTCAGCACGACACGCCAGGAACGGGTCGAACCGTTCCCGGCGGCCGAGAAACAGGAGAAGTTAGTCGTGAGCAAGGGTAAGCGCACCTTCCAGCCGAACAACCGCCGCCGCGCCCGGGTCCACGGATTCCGGCTGCGCATGCGGACCCGCGCCGGCCGGGCCATCCTGGCGGCTCGTCGTCGCAAGGGCCGCGGCGCGCTGTCCGCCTGATCCGGCCGTCGTCGAGGGACGTCGTGCTGCCGGCCGCCGCGAGGTTGCGGCGCAGTGAGGATTTCCGTGCCGTGATGCGGCGTGGGGCCAAGGCAGGCAGGCGCCGCCTCGTCGTCCATGCGTTGACCACGGACCCGCCCGATGCCGCCGAAGCGGCGCGGGCGGGTTTTGTGGTGAGCAAGGCCGTGGGGAACTCGGTGGTCCGCCACCGCGTCACCCGCCGGTTGAGGCATCTTGTTTCCGCCAGGCTCGGAACACTGCCGCCGGGCAGCTCGTTGGTGATACGGGCACTACCTCCGGCCGCGGACGCGTCCAGCGCGGAACTCGGTTCGGACCTCGACGCGTCGTTGCGGCGCCTCGGGCTGTCCGGGAAGTCCCGCCAGACGCGACCACCCGACAACGGATCAGCGGTGTAACGGCATGCGAGCCACCGAGAACGAGACCACCGAAGACGCCCGGCCCGGACCGGTGGCATGGGTGCTGCTCCTGCCCATCAAGCTGTACCGCAAGGCGATCTCCCCCTTCCTTCCTCCGGCGTGCCGGTTCTACCCGAGCTGTAGCGCGTACGCCGTCGAGGCACTGACCCGGCACGGCGCCGGCCGCGGCACTTATCTCGCGGTCCGGCGCCTGCTGCGCTGTGGCCCGTGGACCATGCCCGGGCGCGACCCGGTACCCGAGACGTTCTCGTGGCGCCACCGCCGACCTGAAACACCGATCGAGGAGTAGCTCAGTGCTCGACTTCATCTACTACCCTGTGTCCTTCATCTTGTGGTGTTGGCACAAGGTCTTCGGGTTCGTGTTCGGCGAGGCGAACGCGTTCTCCTGGGTCCTCGCGATCATCTTCCTCACGTTCACGGTCCGCGGCATCATGTTCAAGCCGTTCGTGAACCAGGTCCGGTCGATGAAGAAGATGCAGGACTTCGCGCCGGAAATGAAGAAGATCCAGAAGAAGTACGCCAACGACCGGCAGCGCCAGGCGATGGAGATGCAGAAGCTCCAGAAGGAGCACGGCGTCAACCCGCTGGGCAGCTGCCTGCCGATGCTGCTGCAGATCCCGGTCTTCATCGGTCTGAACCACGTCCTGCGGATGTTCACCATCAACCCGTACGGCGGCCCCAAGACCGAGAACTACTTCTTCGATCAGGCCGGCGTCGAGTCGTACGTCCACGCGAAGCTGTTCGGCACCAACCTCGGTGACGCCATCTACACCGGTGTCGACATGGTCAGCGGTGGCAACGCGGAGACCGGCTTCCACTGGGGTGTCGCCCCGGTCGCGATCCCGCTGATGATCGTCGCGAGCATCGCCACGCACCTCACCGCGCGTCACTCGGTCCAGCGCCAGAACCCCGAGTCGGCCACGCCGCAGACCGCGATGATGAACAAGTTGACGATGTACATCTTCCCGCTCGGTGTCCTCATCTTCGGTGCGCTCTTCCCGATCGGTCTGCTCATCTACTGGCTCGCCAACAACGGCTGGACCCTGATGCAGCAGCGCCTCGTCTACACGAAGATCGACAAGGAAGAAGAGGCCCGCAAGGCGGCCGAGAAGGAGAAGCGCTCGAACCTCGGCCCGAAGCCCGGCCAGAAGCCGACCGCGCCGCGCCCCGGTCAGAAGCCGGTCCAGCAGAAGAGGAACAAGCAGTCCTCCGGCGGTCAGGTCAAGAAGGCGGGCTCGCCGCACGGTTTCGCCCAGACCGACTCCTCCCCCGCGGAGAAGAAGGACGCCAAAGACGGAACGGCCGAGTCGTCCACGAACGGCTCGAAGGAGAACGGTGCGGACGTGCCCGGTCTCATCTCGGACTCGACTAAGAAATCGGGCCGGAAGCGTCGCTGACGCCGATCCGGGCCGGAGAGGAGACCAGTAATGGCGGAGACGATCGACACGATCGACGCCGAGGAGAACAGCGCGGCCGAGGTTGAGGGCGCCGCTGAAGAGACCGCTCGCAAGGGAGGTGTCGACGACGACGTCCTCGTGAAGGAGGGCGACATCGCCGGTGACTACCTCGAGCGGTTGCTCGACCTTTTGGACTACGACGGCGACATCGACCTCGATGTCGAAGCGGGCCGCGCGATCGTCAGCATCGACGGCGGCGAAGACCTGGAGAAGCTCGTCGGCGCTCGCGGCACCGTCCTCGAGGCGCTGCAGGAGCTGACGCGTCTGGCGGTGCAGCAGGAGACCGGTTCGCGTAGCCGGCTGATGCTGGACATCGCGGGCTGGCGTGCGGACCGTCGCGAGGAGCTCCGCGAGCTCGGCCGCTCGACCGCCGAGACGGTGCTCTCCTCCGGTGAGCGTGTCCGGCTGCAGCCGATGAGCCCGTTCGAGCGGAAGGTCGTGCACGACGCGGTCGCCGCCGTCGACGGGGTCAAGAGCGAGAGCGAAGGAGAGGATCCGAAGCGCCGGGTCGTCATCTTCCCCGCCTGACGGTTTACTCGAACGAAGCGGCCCGCCGGTCATCCGGCGGGCCGCTTCGTCGTTTCCGGGGCGAATTACACGCGTGGCGTTTCACGTGAAACGCGGCGAGCACCACGGCCGCTGTCTTGAGCGAGATTCCCAGTCGCCCCGCGCGGTCGTGCCGGTGTGCTTCACTGCGAGCGTCGCGGACAGCCCGGGCAGCGACGGGGGTCCCTCTGGTTCGCCAGTTCCGGTGGTGCACCTTGCGCACTGTCCGGCGATCGAATCGGTCGAGCCGCACTCGTGCCCACAGTCCCCGGTCGGGGAACGCGAGTGGAGTTGTCCACAACTTCGGTCTGTCTCCCCGCTTTGCGGTCGGCGTCATGGACAATCAGTGGAGCGCGTTTCACGTGAAACGGCGTCGAGGTTGAGGAGCGAGAGTGGGCTTGGACGGGGTCGCCGCATCGGTACGGAGTGCGGCGTCGGAAGTATTCGGAGACCGCGTCGAGCAAGCCGTCGGCTACGTCGAACTCCTGGAGCGGCACGGCGTCGAGCGCGGGCTCATCGGACCCCGCGAGGTCGACCGGCTGTGGGAACGCCACGTCCTCAACTCCGCCGTGATCGGCGAGCGGATCCCTGACGGCGCCCGCGTGGTCGACGTCGGCTCGGGTGCGGGGCTTCCGGGTGTACCGCTCGCGATCAGCCGACCGGACCTCGATATCGTTCTGCTCGAACCGATGGCCCGCCGGGTCGACTGGCTGGCCGAGGTTGCCGAGAAGCTGGAACTCCCCATCACCGTTGTCCGTGGGCGCGCGGAGGAGCGGCAGGTACGTGAGGAGCTCGGTGACGCGGATGTCGTCACCGCCCGGGCGGTCGCTCCGTTGGCCCGGCTCGCGAACTGGTGTCTCCCGCTGGTGCGTCCCGAAGGTGCTCTGGTCGCCCTCAAAGGAGCGAGCGCTGGAGAGGAAATCGAACGCGATCGCGTCGCCGTCCGGAAGGCCGGCGGTGGCGAACCGGAAGTCTTCGAGTGCGGCACCAAGGTGCTTGAGGTTCCGAGCACGGTCGTCGTGATCCATCGTCTGCCCCCGAAACCGTCTCGATCGCGCAGGCGTAGCTAGACCGGTTCCACGTGAAACAACGCAGAACGACTCCCACGTCTAATACAGAGGAGGCTCGAGACCGGTGACTCCCCCGCCGTCCGACCCTGCGAGCGCCGGCCAGGAACTCGGCTGGACGCCCATCGCCGAAGAAGCCGTCCGCGCCGCCAGCGTGCTGCACCCCAAGGAGGGTGCGCTCCCCCGGCCGAACCGCCGGCGAGTGCTGACGGTCGCCAATCAGAAGGGCGGCGTCGGCAAGACGACGAGCACGGTGAACCTCGCCGCCGCCCTGGCCGTCCACGGGCTCAAGACGCTCGTGATCGACCTCGACCCTCAGGGCAACGCGAGCACCGCGCTCGACATCGACCACCGCTCCGGCACGCCGTCGATCTACGAGGTACTGATCGGCGAGGTGTCGCTCGCCGAGGCCGCGGCCCAGAGCGAGCAGTCGCCCAACCTCTACTGTGTGCCCGCGACCATCGACCTCGCCGGTGCCGAGATCGAACTCGTCTCCATGGCGTCCCGCGAGATGCGGCTCAAGGAGGCGCTGTCGTCCGAGATCCTCGACGAGATCGGCGTCGACTACGTCTTCATCGACTGCCCGCCGTCGCTCGGCCTGCTGACCGTCAACGCGATGGTCGCCGCGCAGGAGGTGCTGATCCCGATCCAGTGCGAGTACTACGCGCTCGAAGGTCTGGGGCAGCTGCTGAGCAACATCGAGCTCGTCCAGGCGCACCTGAACCGCGAGCTGAGCGTCTCCACGATCCTGCTCACCATGTACGACGGCCGGACGAAGCTGGCCGATCAGGTGACGAACGAGGTCCGGAACCACTTCGGGGACACTGTTCTCAAGACGGTGATCCCGCGCAGCGTGAAGGTCTCCGAGGCCCCCGGATACGGGCAGACGGTCCTCGCGTACGACCCTGGTTCCCGGGGTGCGATGAGCTACGTGGACGCGGCCAAGGAGATCGCGCAACGCGGGGTGGAGATGAAGGAAAGGAGCGGTACGGCATGAGCGAGCGCAGAGGGGGGCTCGGGCGCGGGCTCGCCGCCCTGATCCCCACGGGCCCGCCGCCGGGCTCGGCGGCACCCGCCGAGAACGGCTCCCCCGTCCCGTCCGCGCCCGCGAGCAAGCCCGCGGGGCCGGACGACAAGGGCTGGTTCGCGGCCAACGGTGCGGCCGGTTCGCACGGCGGAGCGGTCGCCGGCGCGGTCTACCGCGAGGTGCCGGTCAGCCAGATCAAGCCGAACCCGAAGCAGCCGCGGCAGGTCTTCGACGAGGACGCGCTCAACGAGCTGGAGCACTCGATCCGCGAGTTCGGGCTCATGCAGCCCATCGTGGTCCGGGAGCTCGGCACCGACGAGTACGAACTCGTCATGGGCGAGCGGCGCCTGCGTGCCTCCCAGCTGGCGGAGCTGGAGGCGATCCCGGCGATCGTTCGTCAGACCGCCGACGAGGCGATGCTGCGCGACGCATTGCTCGAGAACATCCACCGCGTTCAGCTCAACCCGCTCGAAGAGGCGGCCGCGTATCAGCAACTGCTCGACGAATTCGCGGTCACGCACGAGGAGCTGGCGGGCCGGATCGGGCGCAGCCGGCCGGTCATCACGAACACGATCCGCTTGCTCAAACTCCCCCTCGCGGTCCAGCGCCGGGTCGCGGCCGGGGTGCTTTCGGCGGGCCACGCGCGGGCGCTGCTCTCCCTTGAGGACGCCGACAGTCAGGAAGAGCTGGCCGCCCGGATCGTCGCGGAAGGCATGTCGGTTCGCGCGACCGAGGAAGCCGTCACGCTCAAGAAGAGCGAGAAGCCGGCCAAGCCGAAGCCCGCTCCCCGCAAGCCGATCCAGGCTCCCGGTCTCCAGGAACTGGCGAACCGGCTTTCGGACCGGTTCGACACTCGCGTGAAGGTCGACTTGGGTCGCCGCAAGGGGCGGATCACGCTCGAATTCGGGTCGGTTGACGATCTTGAACGTATCGTCGCGCTGATGGACCAAAATCAGGCAAATCAGACACGCGAAACCGATTAGGGATCACCCCGGGTCATTTTGTCACGGTGACGATAGCTGAATGTCGACGAAGAAGTGACACTGAGTACTTGAACTGGGGGCAAGTATGAAGGGGCTTTTCGACGGTCGAAATCCGCGCGCGGTGGTCTTCGACTGCGACGGATTGCTCATGGACACCGAGCCGTGTTGGTCGGTCGCCGAGACCGAGCTGTTCGCTCGGCGAGGTCTGCCCTTCGGGCCGGACGAGAAGGCGTTGGTGATCGGCAAGTCGCTCCCGTCCGCCGCCGGCGCGATGGCGGAGGCGTTCGGCGAACCCGAGGGCGGCGCGGAGATCGCGGACGAGTTGCTGAGGTTGGTGACCGAAGTCGTCACCGCGAAAGCGGAGCCGATGCCCGGCGCCCGTGAGTTGGTCGAACTGACCGCCGCCGCCGTTCCGGTCGCTGTCGCGAGCAACTCGCCCCGGGCACTGCTGGACGCCGCGCTTGTCCGCGGCGGTCTGGCGGAAATGTTTCCCGTGAAACTGGCCGCCGACGAGGTGGCCGCGCCGAAGCCCGATCCGGAGATGTACCTGACCGCTTGCGCTCTGCTCGACGTCGATCCCGCCGACGCGTTGGCGTTCGAGGACTCGATGACCGGTCTTCGGTCGGCGCGAGCGGCTGGGATGACCGTCGTCGGGGTTCCCACGTTGAAGCAGCAGGACTTCCCCGCCGATGTCGTGATCGGCTCCCTGCGCGATGAAGAACTGCTCGCCTGGATCGGCGGATGGCTACGGCGGTGACCGGTCTCCCCTTCGTCCGCTTCCAGAGCCCGACCCGCGATGAGCGGGGAAACTTCACCGGCGTCTTCGGTCTCGTCAACGGGCCGGGCGCCTGACCGCCGAGCAGGAAGCCTTCCGCCGGGCGAACAACGACTGGTACGACGCGAACTTCACCAACCCGGCGAGCGCCGATCCGAGCGTCTACGACGCCGAGGTCAATCCCGGAGCCGCGGCATGGTTCAAGACCACCGCTCGTGTCTTCATCGAGCGGGTCGACGGCTACCTGGCGATTCTCGAATCCGAATACCAGGTAGTCGTCGTCCAGAACTGAAAGAGACTCAGCTCTTGCGGGAAATCGCCCGCCCCACGAGGCCGGCGAAGACCGATCCGAGAGTGGCCCCGGACGCCTCGATCGCCACCGGGACGATCGACGTCTCGGTCAGGCCCGGCGACAGGTTCACCGCGAGGAAGTAGACCCGGCCGTCTTCGCCGACCACGGCGTCGGTGCGGGAGATGTCGCGAAGCCCGAGTTGCCGGTGTACGGCGACGGCCAGTTCGCTGACCGCCTTGGCGGCGTCGTCAGGGATCCGCGCGGGGGTGAAGAAGTCGGTCAGCCCGGCGGTGTAGCGGGCGGTGTAGTCGTACACGCCGCTCTCCGGCACGATCTCGACCGCGGGCAGTGCCTCGGGGCCTTCTTCGCCTTCGATGACCGTCACGGCCACCTCGACGCCGGAAACGAACTTCTCCGCGAGAACGGTGTCGCCGTAAGCGAAGCAGCCGACCATCGCGCCGGGCATTTCGGCGGCCTCCTTGACGACCTGGGCGCCCAGCGCCGAGCCGCCCTGGTCCGGCTTGAGGATCATGGGCAGGCCCAGCGTGTCGACCATCGAGTCGAGCACGGCCTGCGCGCCGAGTTCGCGGAAGGTGCTGTGCGGCAGCACGACCCAGTCCGGCGTGGTGAAACCCGCGTCGGCGACGAGCGCCTTGGCCGTCGGCTTGTCCCACGCGCGGCGGCAGCCCTGCGAACTGGTGCCGACGTAGGGCACGTCGAGCATCTCCAGCACCGTCTGCACCGCGCCGTTCTCCCCCTCACCACCGTGAAGGGCGACGATGGCCGCGTCCGGCCGCTGGGTGCGAAGGCGTTCGAGCAGGCCGGCGTCGGTGTCCCACTCCTCGACTATGAGACCTTCCGCCCGCAACGCGACCGACAGCCGGCGCCCGGAGCGGAGTGAGACATCGCGTTCGTGGGAAAGTCCGCCTGCGAGTACGGCAACGGTGCGGTCGACCACCGAGGACTCCTTTTGTGCTTGGGGACGTCCGGCCGATCAGACCGTGTCCGGAGAGGGGTTCTGCGGCCCCGAGATCGAGCGTGGGCTCACGTTACCGAAGGTACGCGCCAAGTCCATTTCGGACTCGAGCACCGCGGCGAGCCGCCGGACGCCTTCGCGGATCCGCTCGGGCGTCGGGTAACAGTAGGAAAGCCGAAGCTGTCTGCTGCCGAAACCGTCGGCGTAGAAACCGGTTCCGGAGGCGTATGCGACGCGGGCCGTGACCGCCCTCGGCAGCATCGCCTTCGTGTCCACGCCTTCGGGCACGGTCATCCAGACGTAGAAACCGCCATCGGGTTTGGTCCAGCTGCAGCCGGCGGGCATGTGCTGATCGAGCGCGGACAGGATCGCGTCCCGGCGCTCCCGGTAGTTCTCGCGGAAGGTCTTGATCTGACCCATCCAGTCGTGCGTCGCGAGGTATCGCGACACGATCAACTGGTTAAGCGTCGGCGGACAAAGCGTCGCGGACTCGGCCGCGAGCACGAGTTTCTCCCGGACGGCGTGCGGCGCGAGTACCCAGCCGACCCGCAGGCCGGAAGCGAAGGTCTTCGAGAAAGAGCCCAGGTAAACGACGTTGTCGGGGTCGATCGAGCGGAGCGCGGGATACGTCTGCCCGCCGAAACCGAGCAGCCCGTACGGGTTGTCCTCGACGATGAGGATGTCGTTCTCGCGGCAGATCTCCACGATCTCCGCGCGCCGCTCGACGGCCAGCGTGACGCCGCCGGGGTTGTGGAAGTTCGGGATCGTGTAGAGGAACTTGACCCGGCGGCCCGCTTTCCGCGTTTCCGCGAGCGCGGCACGGAGCCCTTCGGGGACCAGGCCGTGGTCGTCCATCGCGACGTGGACGACGTCCGCCTGGTACGCGGCGAACGAGCCGAGCGCGCCGACGTACGACGGTCCCTCGGCGATGATGACGTCACCCGGATCGCAGAACAGCCGGGTGACCATGTCGAGCCCCATCTGGGAGCCGACCGTCACGACGACGTCGTCCGGGTGGGCCTTGATGCCTTCGAGCGCCATGATCTCGCAGATCTGCTCGCGCAGCGCCGGGACGCCGTGCGCGGAGCCGTACTGGAGCGCGACCAGGCCTTCCTTGGTGATGAGCTCGCCGACCTGCGCGGACAGCGTGTCCAACGGGAGCGCGGCGAGGTTCGGCATGCCGCCGGCGAGCGACACCACCTCGGGGCGACTGGCCACCGCGAACAAGGCCCTGATCTCGGAAGCAGTCATCCCGGCCGTACGCGCGGCGTAGCGGTCGAGATGAGGGTCGAGGTTGTGTCGGCCGGGTTCCGGCCGGACAGGGCGGTTCTCGGTCATCAGGCGCTTCACCCGGCTTCGAAGTGGACATAGTCGCTACCGACTGGTAGTTCCATCGAGTGTAACCACCCTCCCTTGAGGGGCCCTGGCCTTTCGGTGTTCATCACATCGGCCTATCCTCGGACCGGACCCCTTCGGTGAGCCCTGCTCGGGACAAGGCCGCGTCGGGTGATCTTCATTCAGGGAGGTTTGTCTGTGTCGCGTCGCGTCGTGGGCGTAACCCTGGACAACCTCGAGCACCTGCCGAAGAGCTGCCGCCGCTGCGTGTACTGGGAGCTGGCGCCGCATATGAAGGCGCAAGCCGAGGAATACGGCGCGACAGAGGTCGAGAAGGAAGCCTGGGTCTCCAGCGTCCTGCTGGAGTGGGGTTCCTGCGGCCGGATCGTCTATAGCGACACCCTGCCCGTCGGTTTCGTGCTCTACGCGCCGCCGAACGCCGTGCCGCGCTCGCTGGCCTTCCCGACGTCGCCCCCTGGCCCCGACGCGGTCCTGCTGACCGCCTTCCAGGTGCTTCCCGAATTCCAGGGCGGCGGCCTCGGCCGGATGCTGGTGCAGGCCGTCGCGAAGGACCTCACCAAACGCGGGGTCCGCGCGATCGAAGCCTTCGGGGACGCCAAGCCCGACGAGACCGATCCGGACGGCGGGCACAGTTGTGTCCTGCCCGCCGCGTTCCTGCAGAGCGTCGGGTTCAAGACCGTGCGGCCGCATCCGCGGTGGCCGCGGCTGCGACTGGAACTGCGCTCGGCGATCTCGTGGAAGGAAGACGTGGAGGCGGCCCTCGAGCGGCTGCTCGGCCAGGTCTCCATCACGACGGCTGAGCCGAGCATGGGTCGCGCCTGACCTTCTTCACCCCCTCACCGCCCGCTCTAGCAGAGTTCCAGGGCGCGCGCAGCAGCCATCCCCCGGCCTGGGGACAGCTGTGGGTAACCCGCCGAGTTATCCACAGATCGCTGATAGGAGCGGTGGAAAATCTGTGGATGGGTAGGCTGGACCTGGGGACGCCCCCCGGGAAGGGCGGGGGCTGCGCGCCGGGTGGAGCTAGGGGTGGCGTGCTCGGGCGAGGGGGCACACAACCGGTTGTGCCGACGGCGTCGGCAGTGAGATGTGCGCCCGCGTGCGGCTGTGGAGGACTGGCTACTCCGCTTTGGCGAGCTCGTGGGCCAGGACGTCCGCGAAGGTGAACGTGCCGGTCGGCTGGTCCCCTTCACCGAGGAGGTACAGGCGCTTCACGGCGACCAGGATGCCTTCGGCGACGATGTCGCGGAAAGCCGGGTCCGCCAGTTTGCGGCTGTCCTCCGGGTTGGTCAGGTAGCCGATCTCGATCCGCACCGCGGGGCAGCGGGTGCGGGTGAAGATCTCCCAGGTCTTGTAGTGCGTGCGGCAGTCGAGCATGCCGGTGCGGGCGGCCAGCTCGCGCTGGATGAAGCCCGCCAGCAGCTCACCGACGGTCGACGTGGTGCCGTTGCCGGTGCCGAAGTGGAAGCTCGCGACCCCCTGCGCCTTGGGCGAGGAGTTCTTGTCGTTGTGCAGCGAAAGGAACAGGTCGGCGCCCGCCTCGTTCGCGAACTTCGCCCGGTCGCCCTCGCTCGGGCTCTGGTTCGGGCCGCGCGAGATCAGCGCCTCCATGCCCGTGGCCTGCATCCGGCCTTCGAGCCGCCGAGCCAGGTCCCAGGCTATGTCCGCCTCGCGCAGACCGCTCGCGACGACCCCGAGGTCGTCGCCGCCGTGGCCAGGGTCGATCACGATGCGCTTGCCGCGCAGCCGGGGACCCGCCTGCCGCACCTGCTCCTGCTCGCGCAGGAAGACGGGGCGGCCGCCGCGGGCGCGCGGCGAAGAGAGCCGGTGCAGCTCACGGATGGTGGCCGGGCCGCACATACCGTCGGCGACCAGGCGCATGTCCCGCTGGAAGGTCTTGAGCGCGCGCTCGGTCTGGGGACCGAAGTGCCCGTCCGGTCGGCCGGCGTCGAAGCCGAGCTCGGTCAGCCGCTCCTGGAGCGCGAAAACATCGTCACCCTGCATGGGCGCGGAGAACATGTAGGTCAGCGGCCGGCTGCCGAGATGGAAGCCGGCGCCGCGAAGCGCCTGATAGGTGGCCGGACCCACCAGACCGTCGGTGATGAGCCCACGGCGCTGCTGGAACGCCCGCACGGCATGTTCCATCGCCGTGTCGAAGACCTCGTACTCCCCGGATTCGGTCACCGGCGGGAGCAGCTCCATCGCCGCCAGCGTGGACCTGATCTCGGCGACGTCCGGTCCGGCGTCACCGCGGCGGAGTACCCGCATGCACTCCTCGCTCTTCCCTTTGGGGCACCGATCGAGCTCGATGCACGACTATGAAAACCCTGCGGGGCGAACCCCGGTGCTCTATTGTGCCCTGTGAACTCTCGGTGAGCGCGGAGGCCCGGTCGGTGCGTCAAGTGCCCGTTCGTGGAACTCGTCCAGGCGTTCCCGTAACGGAGAGATCTACCCATTCCCCGTGACGACGAAACCCGGAGCCTGGGCAGGCCCCGGGTTTCGGCAGGTGAAACGCGAGATCAGAGGACGTCGGCGAGGTCCGACAGCAGCGCGGCCTTCGGCTTGGCGCCGACGATCTGCTTCACGGGCTTGCCGCCCTGGAACAGGATCAGCGTCGGGATCGACATCACCTGGTAGTCACGCGCAGTGTTCGGGTTGGCGTCGATGTCGAGCTTCGCGACGGTCAGCTTTTCGCCGTTCTCCGCCGCGATCTCCTCGAGCACCGGGGCGACCATCTTGCACGGACCGCACCAAGTCGCCCAGAAGTCGACCAGGACGGGCTTCTCGCTCGTCAGCACGTCGTCGACGAACGTCTTGTCGGTCACCGTCACGGTGTTGGCCATGGTGTCTCCTTCTGGGTGGTGAAACTCCGGTGATGGGATAAGTCAGTTGGTGGTGGCGCCGTAGCCGCCACCGACCAGCTCAGGGGTCTCCTGGGCGGCCTCGACACCGGCGTGCTCCGCCAGCCATCGTTCCGCGTCGATCGCCGCGGCGCAGCCCGAACCCGCGGCGGTGATGGCCTGCCGGTACGTGCGGTCGACCAGGTCGCCCGCGGCGAAAACGCCGGGAAGGTTCGTGTACGAGGTGCGGCCCTTGGTGAGCACGTAACCGTCCTCGTCGAGGTCCACCTGACCGCGCACCAGCTCGCTGCGCGGGTCGTGACCGATCGCGACGAAGAACCCGGTCACGTCCAGCTTGGACTCCTCGCCGGTGACCGTGTCCTTGAGCTTCAGGCCCTCGACCTTGCCCTCACCCTCGACTTCGGTGATCTGCTTGTTGAGCGCCCACTTGATCTTCTCGTTCTCGCGGGCGCGCTCCAGCATGATCTTGGAGGCGCGGAACTCCTCGCGGCGGTGGACGATCGTGACGGACTTGGCGAACTTCGTCAGGAAGGTCGCCTCCTCCATCGCCGAGTCGCCGCCGCCGGCGACCACGATGTCGTGGTCGCGGAAGAAGAAACCGTCGCAGGTGGCGCAGGCCGAAACCCCGCGGCCGAGCAGCTCCTGCTCGCCGGGCACGTTCAGATAGCGGGCCGCGGCGCCCATCGAGAGCACGACCGCGCGGGCCGCGTAGCGCTTGCCGTTCGCGAAGACGTACTTGACGTCACCGGTCAGCTCGACGGACTCGACGTCCTCCTGGCGCAGGTCGGCGCCGAACCGCTTGGCCTGCTCGCGCATCTCTTCCATGAGGTCGGGCCCCTGGATGCCTTCGCGGAAACCGGGGAAGTTCTCGACCTCCGTCGTCGTCATCAGCGCACCGCCGAACTGAGTGCCCTCGAACACCAGCGGTTCGAGCTGCGCTCGTGCCGCGTACACAGCGGCGGTGTAACCCGCAGGACCCGATCCAATGACGATCAGGTTCCTGATCTCCTCGGCAGCCACCCGTGACCTCCGCTCGTAGTGACCTGTTCACCAGGCTCAACACGATCGTAAGGGCCGGTGTTCCCGTGGTGACCGGCGCTACTTTCTCCTGCGCTGCGCCTCGGCGGAGATCCGACCTCTAGCGCCGCTAGGAAAGCTAGCGCGGTAGCAAAGGTCCCTCGCTCCCCCCAAAATGGGGCTGGTGGGGAGCGAGGGACCAGTGAGGTTTCGGCCGGCTACTTCTGTCCGATGATTTTGTCGAAGAGGACCGCCGGGTTGCCCGGGCCGCAGTCGGCACCGAAGGCGACGATGCGGAACTGGGCGAGTTTGCCTGTGGTGTAGATCACCATCACGCCGTCCTTGCCCGCGACGTTCACCGGCCGGATGCCCTCCGGCCGCACGTCGGCGTCCATTCCGGCAGCGGCGACGCAGGCGTCGAGGCGTTCTTCGGTCTTCAGTGAGCCGAAGTCCCGGACGCCGATCGCCTTGCCGACGAGGGCTTCGGCCCCGCCGCCGTCTCCGCCGACCGAAGGCCCGGAAGGAGCCGACGGCGCGGGCTGCGCGATACCGCCCGAATCGGGCTCCCGGGTGGTCGGGACGACGATCGCCACGGCGGCGATGGCCGCCGCCGCCACGGTCGCTATCCCGGCGCCCCAGCCGATCCGCTTGTTCCGCCGCCGCCGTGCGGCCGCGAGGTCCACCACCGGGGCGACCTGCTCCTGCGGCCGTTCAGATGCGCCTTGAAACGCAGGCGTCGCCCGCATTTCGGCGGCCAGCGCGGCGTCGATCCGGGCCGCGTACTCGGCCGGCATCGGCGCGACCGGCTCGTTCGCGAGTTCCGCGAGGTCGGCCGTGGTCGCTTCGAGTGCTTCGATGATCGCCAGTGCTTCGGGGTCGGCGTTCACCCGCGGCCACAGCTCGGCCGCTTCTCGCTCGTCCAGCACACCTGCGTGCAGGTCGGCGAGCACATCGACAGACCACGGCGGACCGACGGTCCCACCGATCCCCCTGCTCTCGTCTGTCATCGTCCCTCCCCGTCACCCGGCGTGCCCTGAGGACGCCTGGCACCCCGTTGCGGGGTAGCGCGCTCTCGTTTGCTTTCGTGAGTTGGGACGTTCGCAATCGCATCGGGGTTCCGTAGATGTCCGAGAACCTTCGCGAGCTTTCCGCGACCTCGGGCACATCGGCTCTTGACCGTGCCCTCGGCGATGCCGAGCATCTTCGCCGTCTCGGCGACGGAGTATCCCTCGACGTCGACCAACACGATCGGGGCACGCTGGTCTTCGGGGAGCTGGTCGAGGGCTTCCTTGACGACCAGGCTCGTCTCGCGTTCCGACATCGAGTCACGCGGCGACGCGGGCTCGTTGAACTGCCCGGTCTCGGGCAGCGGAACGGTCGGTCTTGCCTTGCCCCGCCGGATGCGGTCGAGGCACGCGTTCACGACGATACGGTGCAACCACGTCGTGACCTGCGATTCCGCTCTGAAGTTGCCCGCTGCTCGGAACGCGGAGATGAAGGCGTCCTGCAGGGCGTCCGCGGCTTCTTCCGGATCCCGCAAGGTGCGCAGGGCTACCGCCCACATGCGGTCTCGATGTCGCTGGACCAGTTCACTGAACGCGTGCGGGTCTCCGGCGGCATGCGCCGCTATGAGATCCGCGTCCGTGGGAGCTGCAGCTGTCACCCGGGAGAGCCTACTGACCCGGTGTCCGTCGTCACCCCGCAGGCAGGAACGTCAGCTCTTTCAGTTCGGTGACGAACTTTCCTTTGTCATCTTCACCCAGCTGAGTGATCCAGATGATGAAGTACTGACCCTGCTGAGGCTGCTGCAACGCAATGGTCGACTCGCCCGCCGCGAGGTCCCCCGCCCCGACGACCTTCGTCTCGTCGAGCTTCGGGTTCTTCTTGTCGGCGGAGCGGATTTCGACCTTCGAACCGGGGCTCGCCGCGTCGAGCTTGACCTGGGTGAGGTTGATCGGGTCCTTGAAGGTCACGACCAGCCCGACGCCGTCCTTGAGCACCGGGAACTGCTCGTCGTACTGGTCGGTCTTCCACGAGGTGACCGTGTCGCCGTCGGTCGCGTTCCTGGCTTTGCCGGGGCTGTCGCCCTTGCTGCCCGGGTTGTAGACGGCCACGGCCGACGGCTTCACCGCGGCACCAACGGCGGGAGACGGCTTCTGCTGAGCGGGCGGCGGCTGCTCGCCAGAGGGCGGGGCGACCTGTGAAGAGGACGCGGCGACGTTGATCTTCGGGCCGCTGGACTTCGACTCGCCCTGGAACAGGTTGATCAGCATCATCCCGCCCCAGGCGAGGATGACCACGGTCGCGACGACCAGCACGGTCACGCCGAACGCCAGCTTCTTGCGCCGCGCGACGTCCTTGACCGGCTTCTTCGTCGTCCAGACCGTGCCGTCCGATTCGGCGACGGCCTCTTCCTCGCCGACGGCCTTGATCAGCTGGGTGCGCTCTTCGGCTTCGGCGACCTGATCCAGCACGCGCAGGATGGCCGCGCTGGTCCGGATACCGCCGTGGCCGCCGTCCTCGATGGTGCGGACGGCGAGCGAGGACAGCTCGACCGGCACCGTCGGGACCAGCGAACGCGGCGGGATGACGCGGCCGGTCGGCGCGTGCGGCGCCGCCGGGATCGCGGCCGGGCCGCCGGGAAGGGCCCAACGGCCGGTCAGCAGCAGGTACAGGACGGCGCCGAGTGCCTTGACGTCGTCGCGAAGGGTCGCTTCGGGCAAGGGGCCCGGGAAGGCGAGCTTCAGCGCGCCGTCCGGGGTGAGCCGGAGACGCTGCGGATGATCGAGGCCGAGGACGAGACCGTTCTGATGGGCGTGGTCGACGGCTTCCGCCAGCGCCTGCACCATCCTGGCCGCCGCGGCGGGCGCCACCGGGCGCTGCGCCACCAGGTCGACCAGGTCGCTGCCCTTGGTCCATTCCGCGACGACGACACCGAGCAGACCTTCGCTCGAGGTGACGCCGCTGCCGAGACTGAGCACGTCGAGGACGCGCGCGACCCCGCCGTGGCCGAACTTCGAGGCGTGCGCGGCACGCTCCAGCGTCCGGCGCGCCAGCCGGGCGGCTTCCGCGTCCGCGGGGTCGCCGACCAGCAGCGTCAGCGCCACGTCCCGCTTCAGCTGCCCGTCGCGGGCACGCCAAAGATGCGCGGCGGCCCGCTCGTCCACCCCGAACTGTGCGAGCAGGCGATACCGGCCGTCACCGACGACCCGGCCAGGGGCCAGCGACCCGCCTTGGGCCCGGATGCCCATCTGGCTGGCCTCCCCTGCCTGTTCGCTCCGTCTCGTATCCACCGCACTCTCCCGCGTAGCTCCCGCCCCGAGGGTACCCAGAATACGACCCGTGAACGCGCGCCATCCGTACGTGAATCGTTATCCGCGCTTGATCAACCGGGTGATCCTCGCCGTGGCGGGCTTCAATTCCTCGACCTTCAAGGCCATGAGCACGCCGAACGAGACCACGATCCCGACCGCTGTCTGCAGCAGAAGTTTCACCCAGGCATGGAAAGTAGGCCCGAACGAGTCGGGGACGATCTGCCCGGCGAGCCACGCCGCGCCGACCCCGAGCACACTCGCGACGACCGTGAAGAGGATCACCCCGAGAACCCGCTTGCTCCGGAGATTTCCGAGGGTCACCCACAGCCAGACCTGACCGAGGATCGCGCCGACGACGAACGTGAGGCCGTTGACCATCATCACGCCGAGCACGATGTTGTCCGGCGAGAGCAGCGCGGGGCACAGGTACAGCAGCGGCACCTTCACCACGGTCATCACGATCATGATCAGCACCGGCGTCCGCGCGTCCTTCATCGCGTAGAACACCCGCATCTGCAGCATGACCAGCGCGTACGGCAGCAGCGCGAACGCGGAGATGGCCAGCGCCTCGCCCATCCGCGACGCGTCCTCGACCGTGCCCTTGCCCAAGGTGAACAGGGCGATACCGACCGAACCGCCCACCACGGTCATCACGGCGGAAATCGGTACGAGCATCACCGTCGAGATGCGGGACGCGTACGAGAGGTCGCCGATCAGCTTCTTGTGGTCGCCGTCCGCGGCCGCGCGGCTCATCCTCGGCATGATCGCGGTCAGCAGGGACACGCCGATCACGCCGTACGGCAGCTGGAACAGCAGCCACGCGTTGCTGTACGCGGTCACACCACCCTGCGAACCACTGGTCAGCACCCGGGTCGTGATCGTGTAACCGACCTGGCTGACCGCGACGTAGCCGACGGTCCACAGTGCCAGCCCGCCGAACTCCTTCATGCGCTTGTCGATGCCCCAGCGCCATTTGAACTTGAACCCGGACCGCAGCAGCGGCGGGATCAGCAGCACCGACTGCGCCACGATGCCCGACGTCACGCCGATGCCCAGGGTCAGCAGCTTCGGGTCGGTGATCGACACCGGATCGGTGGAGATGTTCCCCGGCATGATCCACACGACGAGGATCGTGAAGATGACGACGAGGTTGTTGATCACCGGCGCCCACGCCGTCGGGCCGAAGATGTTCTTCGCGTTCAGCACCGCGGAGAGCAGGGCGAACACGCCGTAGAAGAAGATCTGCGGCAGCAACAGGTACGCGAACGCGGTGACCAGCTCGGGATTCGCCTGGCCCTTGTCGTCGACGTAGAGCTTGGTGATCAACGGCGCCGCGAAGACGGCGATCGTCGTCCCGACCACGAGCAGCGTGCCAGCCACCGTGACCAGCCGCTGCGTGTACGCCTCGCCGCCGTCCTTGTCGTCCTGCGACCGCACGAGCAGCGGGACCACGAGGCTCGACAGCACGCCGCCCATCAGCAGCTCGAAGATGATGTTCGGCATCGTGTTGGCGACGTTGAACGAGTCGTTCTCCACCTGGGCGCCGATGGCCGCGACCAGCAGCAGCTTCCACGCGAAACCGGTGATGCGGCTGATCAGCGAGGCGATCGCCATCCGGCCGCTGGACTTCGCGATCGACGGCGCCTTCGCCGGAGCGGCGACATCCTGCTCGCCGGTGTCCCCCGGCCGCGGTTTGACCAGCGGCGCGTCCTTGATCGCCGGCATGACCTGCGTGGCGAGCTGGTCGTACGGGCGGAGGACGTCGGGGTCGGCGACCGGCCAGCGCGATCCCATCGGGACGCCGGGGGTGCGCGGGATGAACCGGGTCGCGTCGGGTTCGTCGCGCCGGTCGACCTGCCACGGGCGGACCGGTGGCGGCTGACGGCGCCCGCGATGCGGCGGCGGCGGTGTCTGGTGGAGCGCCTGAGGCGGCTGGGCCGGAGGTGCCGCCGGACGCCGCGGCGGCGGGTTCTGTGACGGCTGCGGCAGCGGCGGCCCCTGCGGCGGCGGAACCGGCTGGCGGCGGGTCGGCGGCGGAGGCGTCCCCTGGGCAGGGGGCGCCTTCCGCGGCGGTGCCTGGTTCGGCGGCGGGGTCTGCGGTGGCCTCAGCCGCCGTGTCTCGTCGTCGGGACGGCCCGCCACCCGCTGGTGGCGGCCGTCGACCGGCGGCGGGGGCGGCGGCGTGGCCCGCCGCGGCCGCTCACCGCGTTCGGGCGGGGGCTGCTGCGGGGGCGGCTGACGACGCTCCGGACGGCGTGCGGGTCCATCGGTGCGGCGGGGCGGTGGCGGAGTACCTTCGCGCCGGGGACGGCCTGCACGCTCGGGCGGTACACCCGGCTCTCTTTCCAACGCGTGCCCAATCCTCGGTGCTCGGCTACGTGATGCCCGGCGGCATCGTTCGACCCAGGGTAATCGGCAACGGCCGGAAACACTTAAACCTGTGCGTCCTCGGTCACACGCGGGGCGGTTTCGTTCGCCCGATCGGCTCGCGAGTCCTTGATCCTCCGGTAGATCCGCCGGGACGACAGGAGCAGCAGCGCACCGGCCGCGGTGATGGTGATGATGATGGTGATCGCGCCGTATTCCGTGGACGTCAGCTCGAAGCGCGCGGCCGAACCGAGCGGGGTCCCGTCGGGCGTGGTCAGCGAGACGTCGACGCTGAACCGGCCCGCTCGCAGCGCCTCGACCGGGAGCAGCCGGTTACGGGCGCTGTTGGCCGGGACCATCTGCGCCTGCAACAGGGTGTCGTCGGTCGGGCGCAGGCCGACGTTGTTCTTCAGGGCGACCTTGACGGCGACGCCGACCGGCAGGTTGTTGGTGATGAACACCGGCAGTGGCGCCGCGCCGGAAGCCAGCGCGATCGTCTGCTTCGGCCGCTCGACGGTGACCTGGCTGCGGATCGCCTCCAGATCGCCGCGGGCGTTGCCGGTGACGGTCGCGGCGTCCGCGCCGCGCCACGACGTCGACGCTGCCCGGATGAGGGCGAGCCGCACCGGGGCGATCACGTCGGCCGGCATCACCCGTTTGGTGGCGTCCATCGTCATCGCGGACGACAGGCCCAGGGTCTCGTTGTCCAGCTGGGACATCTTCGCGGTGACGTCGCCGCTGGTCGCGGCAGTCAGATCCCGCGGGTCGTAGTTGACCGACGCCGTCCCGGACGGGCTTTCGCCGAGCAGCTCGGGCAACGGCGCCGACTTGAGGAGACCGGCGGTGTAGAAGTCGCCCATCCGCTCCAGGAACGTGGTGAGTTCGGTGCCGCTCGCGGCCCAGTGCCGCGGGGGCGCGATCAGCAGCCGCGAACGGCCCGGCCCCTCGTTCTGCCCGCCGAGCCCGGCACGGAAGGCGATGGCGCCGAGCCCGTTCTGGGTCGACTCCGAGCCGTTCAGCGCGGACGAGATCAGCGCGTCGATCGGCTGGGCGCGCAGGTCCGTCCCCTCGATCGACACCCCGCTCGAAAGCGGCGTACGGGACTGGAGCTTGCCGGAATCGGTCAGCACGGTCTTGACGCCGGCCTTGCCGATCGCTTCGAGGGTCTGCGAGTCGAGGGCGCCGCCGGGCCACAGGACGCCGTCCTGCGGCTGGATGCCGAGCAGGTTCTTGATCGTCCCCGCGCCGCCGAGCGCGGTGGTCATGAGCGCGGTGTCGGTGGCGTCACCGGCGCGGACCTTCGTCAGCGCGGTGAGGTCGGCGTCGGCGAACGGGAGGGTGACCACGCACCGGCCCGCGACCAGCGCCTTCAGCCTGCCGAGCCAGCTCTTCGCGGTCTCGACGCCCTTGCCGGGGGCGCCGCCGGCGATCTGGTAG
Source organism: Amycolatopsis roodepoortensis (assembly GCF_024628825.1). Lineage (NCBI taxonomy): Bacteria > Bacillati > Actinomycetota > Actinomycetes > Pseudonocardiales > Pseudonocardiaceae > Amycolatopsis > Amycolatopsis roodepoortensis. Next base: position 5,362,959 of record NZ_CP102415.1, on the reverse strand, counting down.
CCGCGGGTCATCCCGTCGACGGTCGCGACCAGGTCGGGGTCGATGGCCAGGCACAACGACGACGAGACCTTCGTGTCGGCCTCGGCCGCGCGCGCCGCCTCGACCAGCGAGTCCAGCCGTCCACCGGCGGCCAGCTCGTCGGCCAGCCGTTCGTCCGCCAGGGTCAGCGGGCCGCCGAGCGGGGCGGAGACGACGTGCACGGCGCTGTTCGCGATCGGCCAGAGCAGGCTCGTGGAAGGCGCGGACGGCGGACGTGACCCGGGGGCCTTGCCTGGAACACCCAGCACCGGCATCAGCAGGGTGACCGCGGCCAGCCGTTCCGGACCGCCGAAATCCGGGGTGCCGTTGACGTTGACCAGCAGCGGGTACACGCCGGGCCTGGGGAACTGCAGCTTGGCGGACTGACCGAGCGGGACGGACAGGTTCAGCGCCGCGCTCTGTCCTGGCTCCAGTTGGTCCGGTTCGAGGTCGACGAACTCGGTCGCGGCGAGATCCTTGAACTTGTCGCCGGCGAGGACGTCACCGATCTGCTGCTCGGTCTGGAGCCGGGTGCCCAGCTGCAGCCGGACGCCCAGTTTGCTGATCCGCCGGTCGCCGATGTTGGTGACCCGGCCGGTGACGGCGAGCGAAGCGGAGGTCGAGGTGATCACGCGGGGGTTCAGCTGGTCGAGGTCCACGCGCAGCCGGGGCTGCTCCTGGGCCTGCGCGCCCGCGACGGGCAACACGGTGAAGACCAGGAACAGGATCGACAGGACAGTGGCGGCAAGCCGCTTCACTCAGGTGCTCCCTCGGCGGTGTGCTGTTGCTGCGCGAAGAGTTCTTTGGCCTTCCGGACCAGCTTGCGCTCGTCGGAGTAGGCGAGTTTGGTCTCCAGGTCGGCGAGCGGGACCCAGGCGACCTCGGTCACCTCGACATCCTCGTCCGAAAGTTCGCCGCCGGTGGATTCCAGGATGAAATGGTGCACCGTCTTGTGCACGCGCCGTCGCTCGGCCACGAACCAGTAGTCGATGGTGCCGAGGGGCTGCAGGACCTGCGCGGAGATGCCCGTCTCCTCTTTCACCTCGCGCACAGCCGTCTGCTCCACCGTTTCACCGTCCTCGATGTGGCCCTTCGGCAGCGACCACAGCAGTCTGCCGTGCCGGTCGAGCCGCCCGATCAGCGCGGCGTTCGCCCGTTCGGCGTCGACGACGAGTCCGCCGGCCGAGGTTTCGTCGACCGTGGTCAGCCGCCTTCCCCGCCTGCGCCTCCGCCGGCGGCCCGGCTTCGAAGCGCCGGAGCGCCCGGCTGATCCAGACATGCTGCGATGCTAGAGCAAACGGCGGTACAGGTACGCTGGCTCTCCGTGCCCATGGTGGGCCGGGCCGTAGTAAGTACATCCAAATCGTGGTGGGATTGTCGTGAACAAGGTGGTCGCCGGGCAGGCGATTGCGGGGAAGAGCACTGCGATGCAGAACGCCGTGACCGAGCTGATGCGCATCTCCCCGCTGGCGGACGAGCTCGCGAAGCTCTTCGCGAAGGCGGGGCACAGCCTGTACCTGGTCGGCGGCAGCGTCCGGGACATGATGCTCCGCCGGCTGTCGAACGACCTCGACTTCACCACCGACGCCCGTCCGGACCAGGTGCTCAAGATCGTCAGCGCCTGGGGCGACGCGGTGTGGGACGTCGGTATCGCGTTCGGCACCGTCGGCGTGACCAAACAGGGCATGACCCTCGAGATCACCACGTTCCGCGCCGACAGCTACGACCGCGTCGGCCGCAACCCCGAGGTCACCTTCGGCGACAGCATCGAGGGAGATCTGCTCCGCCGCGACTTCACGGTCAACGCGATGGCGATCGACCTCGCCAACAAGACCTTCGTCGACCCGCACGACGGGCTCCAGGCACTGCAGGACAAGGTGCTCGACACGCCCGCGACCCCGCAGGAGTCCTTCGCCGACGACCCGCTGCGCATGCTGCGGGCCGCGCGGTTCTCCGCGCAGCTCGGGTTCACCGCGGCTCCGCGCGTGGTCGACGCGATGTCGTCGATGGCCGAGGAGATCGACCGGATCACCGCCGAGCGCGTGCAGGCCGAGCTGTCGAAGCTGCTGCTGGCGGACGACCCCCGGCCCGGTATCGAGCTGCTCGTCGACACCCGCCTCGCCGACCGCGTACTGCCCGAAGTGCCCGGAATGCGGCTGGCGATCGACGAGCACCACCAGCACAAGGACGTCTACCAGCACTCGCTGACCGTGCTCGCGCAGGCGATCGACCTGGAGAAAACGCACGAGCCGACCTCCGAGCCGGATCTGATCCTGCGGCTCGCGGCGCTCCTGCACGACATCGGCAAGCCCGCGACGCGCGAGTTCCAGCCCGGGGGCGGTGTGAGCTTCCACCACCACGAGGTCGTCGGCGCGAAAATGGCACGCAAGCGTTTGCGCGCGCTGAAGTTCTCGAAGGAGATCGTCCAGGACGTCAGCCAGCTCGTGTTCCTCCACCTGCGGTTCCACGGCTACGGTAAGGGCGAGTGGACGGATTCGGCGGTGCGGCGCTACGTCACCGACGCCGGAGATCTGCTGCCCCGGCTGCACAAGCTGGTGCGCGCCGACTGCACCACGCGTAACCGCAAGAAGGCGGCCGCGCTGCAGGCGACCTACGACGACCTCGAGCGGAGGATCGAAGCCATCCAGGCGCAGGAGGACCTCGACCGGGTCCGCCCGGACCTCAACGGCGAGGAGATCATGCGGATCCTCGGCCTCCAGCCCGGGCCGGACGTCGGCAAGGCGTGGAAGCATCTGAAGGAACTGCGGCTCGACCGCGGTCCGCTGGAGCACGACGAGGCGGTGGCCGAACTGCGGAAATGGGCCGCCGAGAACGGCATAGGCTGAGATAAACCCCGTTGGTCTCTGGATCCACGTGGCGTAACCCGAGATACTCCTGCCGGTGCTCCGGGCAGGGGGAAGATCCATGGCGAAGCGGCCGCCCAGTTTTCTGGTGACGTTGCTGCGTCGGGGCGCGCCCGCGCTGGCGACGGCGACGAGCGAGCTGTCGGACGAGGTCGGCGACCCGACGCCGATGCGCGCGCTCCGGCGGATCCAGCACATGTCGGGTCCCATCGACACGGCCCATCGCGACAACCTGCTGCTCAGAGCCGCCCGCTACGTCGCCCTCGTCCCGCTGGTGTACCGGCTCTTCGCGGTGCCCGGCGCGTTCGGCGTGTACGTCTCCACTCACGGCATGATCGGGATCGGGCCGGTCGGGCTGGTGGCCCTCGGCTCGGCTGCGCTCTCGCTGTACGGCATCCGGTGGATGCTGCGTTCGGCACCGTTCCGCCCTCAGCACGCCGTCCGGCTGCTGGCGATCGACCTCGTGTTCACGCTGCTCGCGCCGCTCGCGGTCGGGGCGCTGGTGCCGGCTTCGGTGTTCACCGAGGCGATGGCGATCCCCGGCAAGCACCTGCTCGGCGAGGTCGCCCTGCTGGCGCTCGCGCTGGGCATGCCCGCCGCGGCGGCGCTCGCCGTCGGCAGCTTCCCGGTACGGATGCTCGCGTCCCTGCTCGGCACCGGCCAAGCCGCGCCCGGCGACGCCATGGCCACCTTCCCGTCGATCCTCGGCGTCCTCTTCACCGCCAGCGGGGCCCTGGTCCTGATCGGGCTCGGCACGCGGCTCGCCCTCGCGTACGGCATCCGCAACGGCCGCATCGCCGAACGAGCCCGCCAGCACCGGATGCTCCACGACTCCGTGCTGCAGACCCTCGAAGCGATCGCGCTGGCCAACAAGGGCGACCCGGCCACGCGCCTCGACGAGGTACAGCGGCTGGCGCGGGCGCAGTCGCTGGAGCTGCGGCGGACGATCGAGACCGAGGCTTCGGAACGGTCGGAGGCGGGTTCGCGGCCGCTGGGCGAGAAGCTCGCGTCGCTGGCGGCGGAGATGGCGCGGGACGGGTTACGCGCCCAGCTGGTGATCGCCGAACTCGACGACGACACGCTTTCGGAGGTCCGGCAGATCGCCATCCGCGACGCCGTCCGCGAGTCCCTGCGCAACACCCTCAAACACGCCGGGACGGACAAGGTCGTCGTCCGGGTCGAGGAGCAGGAAGGCGGCGTCGCGGTGATCACCCGCGATCACGGCGCCGGGTTCAGCCTCGACTCCCGGCCCGCCGGTTTCGGGATCAGCGAGTCCATCACCGCCCGGCTGAATGAGGTCGGCGGGACCGCGAGGGTGGAGTCGGCTCCGGGCAATGGCACCAGAGTCACCCTTTGGGTGCCTTTCTGACGGTAAACAGGAGAACATGAAGAAATCGGACCTCCTGGCCGAAGCGCTCACCGCGTACCGAGACGGTGACCGGGCCACGGCAGCGGACCTCGCCGAGCGTGCCGGATCCACGCTCGGCATCGAACTGCACCGGTACCTGACCGAGGGCGGCGGCGGTGACGTGTACGACCAGCCCGCCGCGTTCACGGCGTTCATCCGCGGTGGCGGGAACGTCAAGCTCTACCGGCAGCTCAGCGCCATGCTCGCCCGGCGCTACGGCAGTGTCGGTTCGCTGCTCGACCTCGGCTGCGGCGACGGGCTCGCCGTCGTCCCCGCCCTCGAACAGGCGGACCGGCAGCCGGGCCGGATCGACCTGGTCGAGCCGTCGAGCGCATTGCTCGCGGAAACGCGGAAACATCTCGCCGGCACACACGGCCTGCACACCTGGGGCGCCACCGCGCAGGAGTTCCTCGCCCGCGACGACGACCGGCAGTGGCAGCTGACGCAGTCGACCTTCGCGCTCCAGTCGATCCCGACCGGCGAGCGCACCGAGGTCCTGCGGGCGCTCCGGCCGCGTACGTCGTGTCTGGTGCTCGCCGAATTCGACGTGCCCGAATACGACGAGGGCTCCCCCGAGTACCTGCTTTCGCTGGTCACCCGCTACGAACGCGGGATCGCGGAGTACGGCAAGGAGGCGTCGCTGGTGGCGCAGGGATTCCTGCTGCCGATTCTGCTCGGCCTGGTCAAACCCGGCGCGGACCGCACGAACTGGGAGCAGCCCGCCACCGATTGGGCTTCGCAGCTGAAGGAAGCGGGCTTCACCGGCATCCGGATCGAGCCGCTCGCGGACTACTGGTGGTCGCCCGCGGTGCTGATCACGGCTTCCTGAGCCGGATCACGCCGGATCTCGCGAGTTACGCCCTCAATCACGCGAGTTACGCCTCCAGTCACGTGAGTTCCGGCTTCAGTCACGTGCGTCTCAGGTACCCACCGCGGTGCGTGGACGGCGGTCACGCGTGATCAGACGGACGGCTCGCGTGACGGGATGGACGACACGCGTGATCAGACGGACGGCTCGCCCTGGAACCCCGGATCACACGTGATTGAAGGCGACACACGCGTGATTGAAGGCGTAACTCGCGTGATCAGAGCCGGATCACCTTCAAGCACGCGAGTTACGCCTCCGGACACGCATGTTCCGCCTCGGCGCACCTACTGGACGCGGGAAAGCGCACCGGTTTCGAGGTGCTGGGCGAGCGGCCGGGGCAGCACGTAGGCCACGGCCCCGCCCGGCGTCCCGTTCCACGGCGCGGTGATGCCGGTGACCACGCGCAGCGGCCGCACGACGCGGTAGAGCCGGCGTTCCCGCTCGCGGTCCGCGGCCAGCGACGTCTCGATGAACCGCGCCGATTCGGCGTGCACGAGGTTGCCGGTCTCGTTGCCGAACCGCTGCACCGTGGTGCCCGACGGCAGGACGACGATCCGCTTGCGGCGGAAGAAGTTCAGCGGCGGCTCGCCGCGCAGCGGCAGGATCGGCCAGTCGGCCGGGTTGTCGGACTCCTCGTTCGCGCCCACCGCACCTCGCGCTGGGTACAGCAGCAGGGTGCCGAGGAAGAAGCGCGCCGCCTCTTCGAGTTTCGCGAACACCACCGGCTCGTCCGTCGGCGGACGCGAGACCTCCCAGCCGCTCTCGGTGCGGCGCAGGGTCCACAGCCCCGGCTCCGGTACCGCGTTCGCGCCGATCCGATACGACGTCGGCGCCACCCCGTGCTCGGCCAGCCGCTGGTACAGGACGTCCAGCACCTCGACGGCCCGGATGTCGCGGGTGGGTTCGCCGTCGCGTTCGACGCGGGTGCGGGCACTTTCGTCCGGCAGGTCCGCGGCGGTCTGCGGCGGCCGCGGCTTGCCGACGATCTCCGCCTCCGCGGTCGCCCGCACCAGCTCGCCGATCAGCGGTGGCCGGAATCCGGCGGCCCGGATGTGCTCGATCAGCTCCGGCTCCGGCGGCACCCCGTACTTGCGCAGGTAGTGCGGGACCGCCGCGGGCCAGATCCACACGCCGTCGGTGTGGAAGGCGTTCGGCACGTCCGGCGGGCCGTTCGGGGTGAAGATGTCGGGCTGCGGACCCGGCCGGGTGAGCGCCACCGGCGAGCGGAAGAGGTAGTCGAGGACGCCGCGCATCATCTCCGGCGGCACCGGCGGCCGGTTGACGACCGGGCGTTCGCCCTCGTTGTGCGCGTCGACGACCTTCGCGTGCCGGAACACGACGTCCAGCGGCAGTCCCGCCTTGGCCGAAAGCCAGGCCGGGACGTGTTTGGTGTCGCGCGGGAAGATCGCGAGCTCGGTCGCGTACGCGCGCGGCGACGGCTTCCCGCCCTCGTTCGGCGCGAGCCGCCATGTCGGTTCCTGCTCGGCGTCGAAGTCGAAGTCGAAATGCGATTCCGAGTCGAGCGTGAAGGTGCCCTGGAACCAGGTGCCGGTCTCGGGCTGGTGCATCGCCGCACGCAGCCGCGCGAACAGCGAACCGAGCTCCGGCGGGGCCGCGATCGACACCGACACCGGGCCGTTGCCCTCGTCGCCGACCGAGCGGACCTCGAGTTCGGAGTAGTCGCCGACCTGCCGGAACTGGGCGCCGACGCGCTGCCAGCCCGGCGGCAGCACCCGCAGCAGGGTCCGGCCGATGGCCCGCAGCAGCGCGCCCTGGTCGCCGGTGCCGATCGCCGGACGGGCGTCCGGTGTCTCGACGAAGTCGTGCCTGGTCTGCCACAACGCCGTCAGCCGCGACGGCGAGACGGTGGTCGAGAAATCCGTCAGGCCCAGTTCGGCCGCGCGGGCCGCGTCCTCGCCCGCCCAGCGCAAGGTCAGGTCGCCGCCGCCGGTGTTCGGCGCGATCTGGAAGTGCTCGTCGTCGAACCGGCCGTACGACTGGAGGCTGAAGGTCGCGCCGACCTCGCCGTTCAGCACGACCCGGGCCGGGCGGCCGTTCCAGTCGCGATCGAAACCCTCGGGCGCCGCTTCCCCCGGCGGCGCGATGAGCAGCAGCGTGCCGTCTTCGGTCGACCGCTGGGCCGCGAAGACGGTGTCCCCCCAGACGGCGTACAGGCCATCCGGCCGCTCCGCCGCTTGAACCCGGTAACGCACTATGTGTCCCCTCCCCGAATACCCCAAACCGGAGGTAAATCTAGTGGGCCGGATAGCGGGCGTACCACCGGTCGTCACCCGGTGCGTTCCCGCCGAACTCCGCGAGCGCGTCGTCCGCCAGCCGTCCGATCACCTCGGCCAGTTCCAGCTTCTCGAGCCAGTCCGTCCGCAAGGCCTGCTCGCCGTACATCGCGCCGACGAGATTCCCGCAGACCGACCCCGTCGAGTCGCTGTCGCCGCTGTGGTTCACCGACGCGAGCAGCGCGGTGTTCGCGTCCGTGGTGGCCAGGGCGACGTAGACCGACATGGAGAGCGCGGTTTCGCCGATGTTCCCCTGCCCGAGCGATTCGAGCTTCTCCGGCGTCGGGGCGCATTGTCCGGCCAGCGCGAGCGCCTGGTCCAGCGCGACGCTCTGCTCTTCGTGCCCCTGGTACTTCTCCAGCTCGGCGCGAGCGGTCGCGACGGCGTCGAGCAGCGGTTTCCCGACCAGCAGCTCGCGCACGATCACCGCGAAAGCACCCGACGAGAGATACCCACTCGGGTGACCGTGCGTCAGGGCCGCGCTCTCGGCGCCGAGGCGGAACACCTCGGCCAGGTCGTCCGACCACAACGCGACCGGCGCGGCGCGCATGATCCCGCCGCAGCCCTTCGAGTTGTTGACCGGCTTGGCCATGCCGGCGCGTACTCCGGTCTTTCCGTACGCCTCCAGCTCGCTGAAGCAGGTGAGGCCGGGCGCGCGGCGGCTGAACAGCTCACGGTTCGTGATCAGCCAGCCGTCCGGCTCCGCGCTCGTGTCCTTCGGACCGCGGGCGCGCTCCCACGAGACGCCCTGGGTGTGCAACCAGCGCTGGTAGGCCAGCTGCAAGGACTGCTCGACCGGTTCGGTGCCATGGTGGGCCCTGATCAGGCCTTCCAGGGTGAACAGCGTCATCTGGGTGTCGTCGGTGATCCGGCCGACGCCGCCGTACGCGGGGATGAGGTCGGTGATCCCGGCTGGTCCGGCGATCTCCCGGATACGGTCGATCGAGTCGAACTCGGTCTTCGCGCCGAGCGCGTCGCCGATCGCGCCGGCGAACAGGCTGCCGCGCAGCCGCGACCTGGTCGCCGGGTCTTGAAGCCACTCGCGCATTTCTCTACTGATCTCCTCGTGGATACCGGTTCGCTTCCCAGCGTCGCCGCTCTTCGGGCTCGCGGGGCAGGCCGAAGCGGTTGAAGTAGTAATACGCGTCGCCCGCCATGGCGTCGACGACGCCGAGATCGGCGAACGCGGCGAGCCAGGACTCCGGCAGTCCGGGAACGGTGAGCCTGGCGCCCACCATCGCCCCGGTCAGCGCCGCGGTCACGGTGCCGCCGCGGGCGGCCAGCGCCAGCGCCGCTTCGGCGTCGTAACCCCGTTTCGCGGCGGCGAACAGCGCCCGGCCGAGCACCGAAAGCGGCGTCCGGCCGTCGCCGATGCTGTCGAACTGCTCGACGTCGTCGCCGTCAGTGCCGTCAACGTCATTCCGGAGGTCGAGCACGGTCTTGACCAGCTCACCGACCTCGCCGCTGTACTCGTCGAAGCCTTCGAGGAAGTTCGCGACCGCCGGTTCGCCGTTCTGGGCGGCGAGCTGGGCGCGGAAGACGTTCACCAGCAGTTCCGCGCCGTGGACGACCTCGTGACCCGCGGCGGATCCGACCAGCTCGCGGACGACCTTCATCGCGTAGAACGTGCTGTCGGCGGGACCCTGCACGCCGCCGGTCACCGTCGCGGCGAGCGCGGTCGCCAGCATGGCCGAGAACTCCGCGGGGGCCGGTCCGGCGCCCGCGGTGGCCTTGGCGACCCAGCCGTCCGGCCGTCCGCCCGCGGGCAGCGACGCCGGGATCTCGGGCTTGTCCGGGGTCGGGTCCAGGCCGCGGATCACCGATTCGGTGTGGAACAGCAGCTGCCGGGTCAGCCCGCCGAGCGGCAGGCCTTCGGCGGGATCAGCGCCCGAGCCCAGGGCGTCTCCGAGCGCGAAGCCGACGTACGCGCCGAGGATCCGCGGGTACGCGAAGCTGCCGACGGGGAGCGTCGGGTCGTAGAACTTCCCGAAGGTCCAGGCGCTCGGGCGCGGTTCGCCGTTGTCGTAGAAGTGCGTCACGAGGCCGTTGGCGAACAGATCCTCGGGCAGTTCCGGCAGCGGGCGGCCGTCGTACTTCGCCCGGGAGCGCTCGAACGACAGCGTCGAGGCGCGGACGAAACGGGTGAGCTCGTCGCTGCTCAGCGGGTAGCCGTTGTCCCTGGCCTGGTCGACGAGGCTCCGCAGGTTCGCGACGGCGGGCCCGTCGTACTCACCGCTGAAGTACGCGGGACGCTCGACGGACTCGGGGCGTTCGGTGCCCGACGGAAGGCCGAGATCGGCGACCTGCCGCAGCGTCTCCGGATAGACGTTGAAGGTCTCCGGACGCCCGGGGTTGACCAGCAGGCCGACCCCGGGATTGTCCTTGGCCCGGCGAAGGAGCACGCGGGGCTGCACCCGCTGCCACGCCGTGTACTCCGACGGCACCTGCGCTTCGGAGGTGTAGACGACGAACCGCGCGCCCGCGTCACCGAAGTCGCGGGCCTGCAGGTGGCCGTCCTTGATCGGGGCGAGGACGTCGAGGTCGAGCATCCAGTGGACGAACTCCTCCGGCGTGATCCACTCGACGCGCAGGTAGCCGAGCAGCGTCTCGACCGGGCTTTCCGGTGCCGGGCGGCCGGAGAACCGCGGCCCCGGCCGGTGGTCGGGGTTCGCGCGGACCGCGCCGGTCGGCTCGCCGTACAGCGTGTGCTGCTCCCAGCGCAGGATCGCCGCCTTCGGCACGGGCAGGCCGGGCACCGCGTCCGGGTCGAACTCGGGGTCGACGATCTCCGCCCACCGGGTGAAGGCGTCGGTGTCTTCGCCTGCCGCCGAAACGGCCATCAGCTCCAGGTCGAGGCGGATCTCGCCGCCGTCGTCCGGGACGAAGGCGACCGGGCTGGGGAACAGGCCGGCGCCGGGATCGGTCCCGTCGAGCCAGCCGACGGTGTTGTACGTGACGTTCCAGCCGTCGGTCGCGCGCACGACGTAGTCGCGGCGCACCCGCAGCGCGCCGGTGCCCTCCCCGCCTCGGCCCGCCAGCCACTCCTCGACGCGGCTGACGGCTTCCTCTTCGTTCATCGTCCCCATTCCCGATTTCACCAGCGCGGATACCGCTGGGCCCAGCCGTCGACCTCGTGCAGCGCCGAGTGGCGGTCGAAATGCCAGAACGCGTCCGTGGCGATGTTCTCCACCAGGTAGCGCAGTTCCAGCTGCTCGACCCACTTCTGCGGCAGCCCTGGGATGCCGGTGCGGGCGCCGAGCAGGGCGCCGGCGATGGCACCGGTGATCGCGCTGCGGCCGGAGTGGTTGACCGCCCGCAGCAGCGCCTGCTCCGGGTAGTTCTCGAAACCGGACAGCGCTGCGAACGCGCGGCCCAGCACCGAAAGCGTGCCCTTGCCGTCCCCGATCAGCTCCGGGACCCGCAGATCGGGCAGGCCGTGCTTGCCGAAGAACGGCACCGATTCCGCGACCATCGCCTTGAGATCCGCCCAGACCGGCCCCCGCTGGTGCGGGTTCTGGTCGCTGAAGATCTCCCGGGAGGTGTTCCAGACCGGGTAGCTGAACGCCTCCGCGGTCAGCGCGGGCTCGAACAGCCACGTCAGGTAGGTGGCCGCTTCGACGTCGACCTCACCCGGATGGGTCACCGCGACGAGGTCGCGCACCGCCTGGCGGACGCCGCCGCTCATCGCGGTCCCGGGCCCGGCCGCGGTCATCGCCGCGGGCAGCGCCGCGACCAGCGCGTCCGGTCCGCTCATCGGCATCGCGGTCGGCGAGATGGTCGCCAGCGCGTGATAGGCGTTCAGTTCGGCGTCGTCGGGGGTGCGGCGGACGCGGAGCTCCGGCACCTTCACGAGCCAGCCGTCGGCGTTGTCCAGCGGCGCGCCCTGGGTGTGCAGCCAGCGCATCAGCGAGTTGCGCGCGACCGTCCCGAGCGCCTTTTCGGCGTCGCGGTTCTCCGGCTGCTCGCGATGCGGGCTGCGGATCACGGCCTCGGTGTAGAACAGCAGCCGCTGGGTGAGCGGCCCGATCCGGCCGGGCAGATCGAACGCGACCGGCAGATCGGTGACGCCGTCCGGGCCGTAGGTGCTGTGGATCTCGTCGAGCCGCATCCGGTCGACGGCCGCGCCGAGCGCCTCGCCGAGCGCGAAGCCGACGTACGCGCCCGTGACACGCTGCCAGCCGTAACGCGAGCTGGAGCGGTCTCGCTCGAAGTACTTGCCGAAGGTGTCCAGGCGCGGCTGGATCTGGCCTTCGTTGTCGTAGCCCGGCGCCAGCCCGTTGGCCCGCAGGTCGTTCGGACGGCTACGGGGTGGTTCCGGCTGCCGGAGCCGCGCCAGCCAAGACTGTCCGAGGACGGTCTTCTGGCATTCCTCGGCGCTCAGCTCGAACCCGCGCCGGCGGGCCCGTTCGGCGGCGGCCAGCGGCGGCTTGACCGGCTCGGACAGACCCATCTTCGCGGCGGTGTCGACGGCGAGCGCCTCCAGCTCCGGGTCGGCCTCCGGGCAGCGCTCGTTGACGTCGACGCCGGGACCCCGGCGCGGGAACCGGAGCGCGGTCTCGGCGAGTTCGGCGCCGCTGACGTCCTCGAACGTCGCTGGACCGCCGTTGATCACCAGGTTCGGCGGGCTCTCGTAACCCGCGAGGGTGGCGATGTCGACCTTCCAGTACCCGTGCTCACGGGACGGGAGGTTCCTGGTCGAGCTGAACACCCGCAGCTCGGCGCGTTCCTCGTTGAAGTAGAACCGTTCCGTCTTGCCCGACGCCAGGTCGAGCGGGACGTAGACCTCGCAGCGCAGCAGCCCGATGAGCAGCTGTTCCCTGGTCAGCCAGCCGACGCTGGCGAACGACAGCAACGTTTCGAGCTTGTTCTCCGGCTTGGGGTAGCCGCGGCGGATCGGACCGGCCTTGTACTCCGGGTTCTCCCGTTCCTCCCCGGTCTGCACGCCTTCCGCGTTGACCTTGACCCAGCCCGCGACGACCGGCGGCGGGACACCGAGGTCACCGAGCCCGGCCTTGGCGTACTCCGGGTCGACGACCTCGCGCCACGCCTCCTGTCCGGGGAACGCGACCGGGACGCTGAGGCCGCCGGGCTGCGGATGCGCCTGGCGCAGCTCGCCGTCCGGTTCGCGGACGATCACCGACGGCGGCGGGAAGATCTCCTTCTCGGCATGACCCTCGTCGAGGAAGGCGATCGTGTTGTAGGGGACCGACCAGCCCTCGGGGATGCGCAGGACCTTCTCGTGGTCGACGCGCAGGCCGGCGCCGCCCGGTTCGGACACGTCCGGACCGTGGACCGCGCGCAGCCACTCTTCGACCTTGGCTACCGCTTCCGCCGATTCCACCTACTCGATCCTCTCCAGGCTGCCGTCGGACACGTGCTCGGCGATGGTCCTCGGGAGCACGTAGGCCACCGCCCCGCCGGGCATGTTCGCCCAGGGGACGGTGACACCGATGATCACGTGGAGCGGGCGGCGCAGCCGGTAGGTCCCACCGACGCGCTCCCGTTCCAGCGGCAGGGACGTCGTGGCGAACCGTACCCCTCCGTGATGAACCAGATTGCCGGTCTCCTCGCCGAACCGCAGTACGACCGTACCGGCGACCATCCGGCTCACGCGCTTGTTGCGGAGCAAGGTGAGGGGAGGCTCACCCGGCGCCGCTTGCACCGGCCAGTCGGCGAGTTCCTTCGCCGTCTCCAGTGGTGTCTCGTGTCCGGCGGTCATCCTCGCCGGATGCAGGAGGAGCGCGCCGAGAAGCTGATGCGACGCGTCTTCGAGCTTGTCGAAGTACTTCGGCGACACCGGGGCGCCGTCCGAATAGGCCGCGACCTCCCAGCCCTTCTCGGTGAAATTGAGGCACCAGGCGCCGTCCGCGCGGTCGCCGATGCGGTACGCCTCCGGCCAGACGGCGTGCTCGCCGAGCCTGCTCACCAGCACGACCAGGAGTTCTTCGTCGGTCAGCACCGGATTCGGCGACGTCTCCAGCTCCGCGGCGATGTCGCCCTCGGTCTTCTTGACGTCGGAGCGGCCCGGCTTCGGCCGCGGTTTGCCGAGCAGGTCCGCTTCCGCGGTCCGCCGCACGAGGTGCTCGACGTACGGCGGCTGGAACCGCTGGCCGCGGATGTGCGCGACCAGGTCCGGCTCCGGCGGGATCCCGTATTTCCGCAGGTAGTGCGGCACGGACGCGTGCCAGATCCAGGTGCCGTCGGTGTGGTAGCTCTCCGGGACGTCGCCGTCGGCCCCGGGATCGAAGATGTCCTTCCCGAGCCCGCTGCCGGAGAGGATGGCCGGTTCACGCTCCAGGTACTGCGCGATCAGCGGAGCTTCGGACTCGTCGAGCTCCGGTCTGTCCACCACGGGCGGCTCGCCCTCGGTGTACGCGTCGACGATCCGGGCGTGCCGGAACTCGACGCGCAACGGCAGCTGCGCGCGCAGGCGCCACCAGTCGGGGACGTGCTCGTCGTCGCGCGGGAACGCGGCCAGCTCGTCCGGGTACGCCGAAGCCCCCGGAGGCCGGGTCCACGACGGTTCGTCGTCGAGGGTGAAGTCGAAGTCGAAGGTGCCGTCGGGTTTCAGCGTGAACCGCGACTGGAGCCAGGTCCCCCGGCCGATCGCGTACATGCCGGTGCGCAGCCTGCCGAAGAGTTCGGTCAGCTCGGGCGCGGGCGTGCAGTTGTGGCCCTCTAGTTCGGTGTGGTCCCCGGCCTGCCGGAAATCGGCGACGGCCGGATGCGCCGCGTCGGCGGCACCCGAGCGGATGAGCTTGCCGATCTCGACCAGCAGCCCGCGTTGCTGTTCCGGAGTGAGTTGTTCCACGTGAATCATCGCGCCCGGTTCGGGAAACGTGGTTCCGCCCGGAAGGTCGGCGGCTCCCCGGCGGCGCGGCGGGCCAGCTCGTCCTCCCACATCTTGAAGGTGCGTTTGCGCAGCGACCGGATCAGCGCCGATTCCTGCGGTTCCACGCGGCGGTTCTCCCGCTTCGCCTGCGCGTACAAGCCGTCGATGGTCTCGTAGAGCGCGAAGATCGGCCCGCCGCCCTTGAGCTCGTACGCCCGGGCGCGCTCGGTCTCCTGGACGAACTTCTCTTCGGACACCTTGCTGATATCCGAACTCGCCATCGCCCACATGACCTCACGCACGTGCTCCGGCTTTTCGTCGAACTCGCCGGTGCTCAGGTTGAGGAGGAAACCCGTCAGGCCCCCGTCGGGGGTCGGCTCGACGCGGTAGGTCTTCCCGAAGTACGTGTAGAAGGACGGCGTCTGGCTCACGTGTTCTCCTCAGGAGGCAGGCCCTTGCGGAGACCGGCCATGAACTTCTCCCGGACCCGGTCCATCAACGCGGCTTCCAGCAGGGCCTGTTCCGGGGACAACCTCTTCTTGTTGTTCTCGTCCAGTGTCCGGTTGTACGTCGGGAAGTCGCGGCGGACCTCGTACAAGGCGTGCTCGTAGGCCGACACGGTGTCGATGTGCTTCAGGTGCAGCCGCAGTTCGGCGACGTGCCCGTTCGGCAGCCGGACGTTCATCTGCAGATCGCGGTACCCGCTGTCCTGCGGATTCGCGAAGCGGTCGTCGAAGCTGACGATCTCCAGGTCCGGATCGTCCATCACCGCGTTCAGCGCGTTGTAGACGTCGGCCAGCGTGTCGAACTGGATCTTCACGCCGACCAGGTCGGTCAGTTTCGACGCGTCGCCGTCGTAGCCCGCGATCTTCGCCTTGGCGCGGTCGTCGTCCTTCGGACCGGGCCTGCCCGACGCGTCACCGTTGTTCTCGTCCGCGATCCGTTCCGCGATCCGGTTGAGGTCGCCCTGGTTCTGGGGCCACGCCTGCCGCTCGGCGTCCAGGAACTCCTGGATCTTCGCGTCGTCGCCCTTGTCCGCGCGATCGAAGCCGGCGTGGTACTGATCGCCGGGCTCCACGTCGGCGGCGATGTCCGCCGCCGCGTTCGCGAGGTCCCGCTGCTCCTGCGTCAGCGGAGTGTCGCCGGGACCGTCCTCACGGACGTCGTCGATCATCTGGTAGCCGCGTTCCTCGACGTCGCGCAGGGCGTCTTCGAGGATCGGGATGGCTTCCGGGTGCAGCAGCAGGCTGCCGATGGTCATCGGGTTGTTCAGCAGCGAAGCCCGCAGGTACGCGTTGTCCGGGTGCTCCATCAGCCGGACGAGTTCCGGATGCGCGGGCAGATGCTCGCGGATGAAGTCCCGCATGGGACCGACGTCGTGCTTGACCCCGTTCTCGTCCTCGTGGACGGCCCGCTTCTTGTCCGGGTCCAGCCCGTCCACCGCGGCCGCGACCTCGGGATCGTTCAGGAACCGCTCGCCATCGGCCCGGTCACCCTGGGCCGGCTCGTCGTGAGCCATGCCGTAACCCGCGTCTTGCGGCGGCGTCACGATCGGACGGCCGTCCGGCCCGATCCGCGACGGCTGCACGTCGGGTGTGTCTTCCATGGCGTAAGCGATCCGCGGGTCGACGTGCTGCGCGGCCGGGCCCTCCGGGACACCGACGTGCATCAGCTTCACGCCCAGCGGCGGATGCGGCAGGTTCATCAGCGCGCCGGACTGCGGGTCGATGAACGCGACGCCGTCCCGCGTGTTCGCCACCATCGCGACGTGCCCGCGCTCGACCCCGTTCTCGTCGAGGTACTTCACCGCGACCACCGCGTGGTGATCGGTCGGCATCCCCCGCATCTCGCGGATGACGGTGTCGTAGTCGGCGCGGTCGGAGAACTGCCCGCCGAACCGCCCCTCGACGTGCTCCAGCGTGCCGCGGCTGTCCATCTCGTGCACGAGCAGCGGGTCGGCGGTCGAGTCGATGCCGTTCAGCCGGTCCATGTACGCGCCCGGTGTGCGGGTGCAGTTGGAGCGGTAGCCGTTCGCCAGCGCGTCGGGGTCGTTGAAATGCGGGTTGACCTCGCCGAGCCGCGGATGGCGGTCGGCGATGTACGCGGCCTGCTGCGCGGGGCTCGCCGAACCGGCGTGGATCGCCGGTTCGCTCGGCGGGTTCGTCGCGACCGCCATCGACGAGTAGTCCCGCTCGGGCGTGGGCAGCTCGATCGTGTCGTCGGTGACGGGCTGCTCGCCGTACTCGGGTCCCTTTTCGACGTCCGCGACGCCGTGGTCCGCCGGGTTCTCCGTCGTGACGTGCGGAGTCTGCGGCTCGTCGAAGCCGCCGAGGCGCGCCATCGACTGCGCCTGGGCCAGACGCGCGAGTTCCGGCGCCTCCGCGGCGTGCCGGGCCCGCCGCTCGTCCATCTTCTGCTTGGCGGTCTCGGGGTCGAGGTAGCGCGGGTCGCCGGGAGTGACCTCTTCGGCGTGGATGACCCACTTCGGCCGGTCGACCAGCGGCGGAGTCTTGAACTCCTTGCTGTGCACGTAAAGCTGGGTGGCCGGCTTGTTGATGGCCTCGTTCTCGCGCGGGTTCTCGGCGAGCGACGAGACGTCCTTGCCCGTCTTCGAGACGATGTGGATCTCGACGTCTTCGCCGAACTTCGACTTCGTGTCCGGCGAGGTCTTGATGGTCGAGCTGGTCATCGTCGGCTCGGGGACGGTCTGGCCGGGTTCGTAGTGCGCCGCCATGATCGCCGCGGCCCGCATGTCGCCCTTGGTGTCGATGCCGCGGATGGCTTCGCCGCGGAAGTCCGGCAGCTCGTTGAGCGCGCCGACGATCGCCCGGGTGCTGCGCTGGGCGTTCTCGAAGTCGGGGTGCGCTTCACCCTTGCGGTTGGCTTCGTTGATCGCGTAGGCGTGTTCGCGCGAGTACGAGTAGATCGCTTCGGCGGCCTCGGGCGAGACGCGGTCCTTCAGCGGGCTGGCTTCGAGCCGCTTGAGCGCCTTCTCGCGAGCCTGCTCGGCGAGTTCGGCGCTGTCGTAGCGGTCCCGGAGGCTCTTGTGATCCTCGGGCGTGCCACGGAATCCGTCGTCGGAGAGGTAGCTCTCGTCGATTCGCGCGGGGGTTTCCTCCGGGCCCTTGAGCCGGTCGGCGATGTCGAGTTCGGTCTTGGGCGCCTCCTGGACCGGCGTTTCGGTCTCGGGGGCCCTGTCGACGTGCGGAGCGTCGCCGCCGCCCATCGGCATCGCCTTGATCGACGTCGGATCGTCGGGCAGCGTCGCGAGCCGCCCGGTCATCGGGTCGGCGAAGACCACGCCGTGCGGCGTGTTCACCGCGGCGACGATCCGGGTCTCGATCCGGTCCTTGGACCGCGGCGAGCCTTCCGGCGCGTTCGGATCGCCGGCGGCGTGATGCTCGAACGCCACCGCGGTCCGCGCGCCGACCGGACGTTCGCCCAGCTCACGGGCGATGTCGGCGAAACCGTTGCGGTCGGACCACTGCCCGCCGAGCCGGTCGCTGACGTGCTGCAGCGGTGAACCGCCCGCCGACGGCGAGGCGACCGAGTCGCCGCCGTTCATCCGGTCTTCGAACGCGACCAGCGCCTCGGCCGAGTTCGTCTGGTAGCCGTCCTTCCACGATTCGGGCGCGTAGTAGTTGCGGGTGTTGGCCTCGCCGATCGCGGGGACCTCGTCCATGAGCAGCCGGACCTGCTGGTGCGGCGTCTCGGTCGAACCGGCGTGGATGACCGGCGTCCCGCCCTCTTCGAGCGGCTTCGCCAGCTCGGACCAGCCACCGTCAGGAACGTGTTCCCTCGGCGGCTTGGGAAGCTCCCGGACCGGGGCGTCGGTGACGTCGACCCAGCCGCCCTTGCCGTCGGCCACCTTGGTTTCGAGCCCCGCGAGGCCCTGGCCCTGGAACAGCTCCGGGTGATCGCGGCGGAGCTGGGCCTCCTGGTCGGCGGCTTCCTGCGCCAGGCGCTCCTGCACGGCGTTGTTGTAGTCGCGCCGCTCGGCGACCTTCTGGTGGACCTCGTCCGGGCTCAGGTGGCCGTCGTCACCGGCGACGACCTCTTCGCATTCGACGATCCACTTCGGCAGGTCGTTGGGCGACCCGTCGGCGAGGCGCTTCTGGTAGTCCGGGTGGTCGGGATGACCCGGGCCCATCTTGACGTCGGTGACGCGCAGCTGCGTCGCCGACTTCATCAGCACCTCGCGTTCTTCCTTCTTCGAAGCGAGGTCTTCGATATGGCGTCCGGTCTTCGACTGGATGCGCATCTCGACTTCGCCGGGGAAGGTGCTGCGCGGATGCTCCGGCGTGACCCGCGACGTGCTCAGCATCTGCGGGTCGACTATGACCTGGCCCTTGGCGTGCGCTTCGAGGAAGGCCCGGATCGCGCTCTTGTTGCCGCCGAAGTTCACCCGCCGCGAGACGAGCCCTTCGTAGGCGGGCATCTCGTTGAGGCCGGAGGTGATCGCCTCGATATGCGGGCGCAGCGCCTCCAGCTCCGCGCCACCGTGACGCTGGGCGTGCGTGATCCGCTCGGCCATGTCGGTGCGCGTGTAGCTGTGCACCGCGTAGGCGCCCTGATCCGACATCTCCCTGACGCGCGGATCTTCGTGGGCGTCGCGTTTGGCGAGACCTTCGCGGCGGACCTGTTCGCTCCGCGCTTCCCCGGTGTCCTTGTCGAAACCGCGCTTGTCGATCTGCGTCTCGGCGAGCGCGCGGTAGGCGGCGGGATCGTCCGTGTGGAAGTCCGGATCCGTCAGGTACGGCTCGTCGACCGTGGTCCGGTCGTCGGGCGGGACGTCCTGGGGCGCCTCGGCGTCCTTGGGGGTCTCGGTGTCTTTCGGAGCTTCGGTGTCCTTCGGAGCCTCCGTGTCCTTCGGAGCTTCGACGTCCTTGGGAGCCGCGACGTCCTTCGGAGCCTCGGTGTCCTTCGGGACCCCGGTGTCCTTCGGGGCATCGACGTCCTTCGGGAGCTCGGTGTCCTTGGGCAGGTTGCTCTGGCCGCGGTCCTGAGGTGCCTGCTGCGGCGCGTGCTCCACCGGCCGCACCGGCGGCTGCTGCTGCGGCGGACGCTGCGGTTGCTGAGGGCCCGCGTTCGGGTCGTGGCCAGGACGCGGTGCCGGCACCTGCGGCGGACGCTGCGGACCACCGAACCGCGGCGGCTCGGCACCAGGCGGCATCGGCCTGCCGGGCTGTCCCGGATGCCCCGGCTGTCCGGGGTGGTGACCGGGTGGCGGCGGCATGGGGCCGCGGTTGCCCGGGAACGGACCGTTGCCCGGGTGCTGGGGCCGCGGCGGAGGCGGCGGAGGCGGCGGATAGCCGGCCGGACCGCGGTTGCCCGGAGGCGGACCGGGCGGAGGCGTCTGCGGACGCGGCGGGACCCCGCCGTTCGGGCCCGGACCAGGTCCAGGCCTGCCCTGATAGCCCTGAGGCGGCCTCGGCGGACCCTGCGGTCCTGGCGGCTGCGGCGGTTGCTGAGGACGCTGACGCGGCCCGCGGTCCTGCGGATACCCACCCTGACCGGGGTGCTGCTGCGGCGGGCGAGGGCCCATCGGACCGGGCTGACCCTGCGGTCCTCGCGGTGGCATGGGGCCACCACCACCGGGAGGCGGCGGAGGCGGCGGCGCGAAACCACCCGGAGGTGGCGGCTGCATCGGCTGCTGGCCCTGGAAGGGCATCGGGGCAGGCGGCTGGTCGAACCGCGGCTGCTGAGGCCCGCCGTTGCCCGCGAAACCCGCGGCCTGGACGCTGTCGTTCGGGCGGACCGGGCGAGACGGATCATGCCCGGGAGGCGGGAAACCGCCGCCGGGGGTGGGCCCGTTGCCGCCGGGTGCCATGCCGTAGCCACCCGACGGAGCGGGCGAGCCCGAACCCGGGTTCGACGCCATGCCGTACCCGCCCGAACTCGACGGCGCACCCGTGGAAGCGGCGGGCGGCATCGCGCTGGACTGCGAAGGACTCGGCGACGGGCCCGGTGCCGGACCGGGCGCGGGGCCCTGTGACGGGCTCGGCGCTGGGCCCGAAGCGGGCGCCGGACCACCCGTCGGTGTCTGGGCAGGGCTCGCCGCCGGTGTCTGGGCCGGTGCCTGCTGCTGACCGGCAGCGGCTTGCTGCTGCTGACCGGAACCGTTGTCGGCGGCGGCCGCCGGAGCGTTCTGGTGGGTCTGCGCCGCACGCTGACCGTCACCGGTGTTCGCCGGGGTGTCGGCCGGACGTTCCGGGGCCTGCGTCGAGGACTGGCTGATCCGGTCGCTGTCCGCCGCCCGCTGCGGGCCGCTTTCGGAGCGCGGCTGCGGGTCGGCGGAGCCGTCCGAACCGCGGCTCGAAGCCGCCTGACCGTCCGAAGTGGACCGTGGCGCCGGATCCGGCGAAGAGTCCGACCGCGAAGAGGAACCGGAATCCGAAGAAGAACGCGGTTCCGATGAAGTGCCCGAATCCGAAGAAGAACGCGAGTCCGAGGAGGAACGCGAGTCCGAAGCAGAGCCCGAGCCCGACGAAGAGCCCGAGCCCGACGAAGACTGCGAATCCGCGGAGGAACGCGAGTCCGAAGAAGAAGAGTCCGAGCCCGACGAAGAACGCGAGTCGGAAGAAGAGCCCGAGTCCGAGGACGACCGCGAGTCCGAAGAAGAGCCGGAATCCGAAGACCCCGGAGTACGCGAAGGCGTCCCCGCATCCCCGGTATCCACATCCGGCGTGGGAGGACCCGAGTCGCCGGGCGTGTTCGCGGCCTTGATGTCGCCGATCTGGTTCTTCGCCCCGTCGACACCGCCGCCGACGGCCCCGCCGGACGCGCCCATCAGCACGTCCTTGGCCGAAAGCTTGTCCAGGTCACCGGTGACGGCGGCCTGCCCGACCGTGCTGGCGACCCCTTCCGCCGCGCCGCGCACCGCACCCCGCGCCGCGCTGTCGACGATCTGGCCGCCGACGCTGTCGGAAAGTCCCTTGGTGGCGCCCTTGCCGATACTGCTGCTGCCCGCGCCGACCACGCCATCGACGGCGCCGCTGATCGCGGAATCCTTGGTCTTGCTGAAATCCCAGCTCTCGCGGTCGCCCTTGGCCATCTGGAGACCCTGGATACCCGCGTCCATGGCGAGGTTCATCGCCGTGTTCTGCAGGACCTCCTTGCCGATCTTCTTCAGGCCCTCCTTGAGAAGTTTCTCCAGGAGTTCCTTCGCGACCTTCTTGAAGCCTTCCTGCGCGAGCTTCTGCATCAGCTGCCGGAAGATCATCTGGACGGTCATCCGGGTGGCGATCTGCGCCGGCGCGATCCCGGCGGTCGACCCGCCGAACGTCACCGCCGCGGCCGCGATCATCGCGACGATCTGCGCGGCGAGGATCACCAGCGAGATGATGATCATGTACTTCGTGTACTCGACGTCCAGCGCGGTCGCGTTGCACGAGTCGCCGAGTGCCTTCGAGGAATCGGCCAGCGACTTGAAGTACGCCTCGTCGCCCTCGACGAACTTCTTCCACGCCTCGGCGAACTTCTCCGCACCCTCGCCGCTCCAGCCGCCGAGGACCTCGGTGGCGCCCTTGGTCGCGGTGTCGGCGATCGGCTGGATCGCCTTCGACGCGTTGTGCCAGGCGTCGCGCAGTTCGCGGAGCTTGTCTTCGTCGCCTTCGGGCCAGCTTTCCCCGACGACGATCGGCAACAGCCACTTGACCGCGTCGGGCATCTCCATACCCACGGCGCTAGACCTTCTTGTCCAACGTCGACTTGATCTCTTCCTCGGCGTTCGTGTACGCGGTCATCGACCGCTCGACGTTGTGCTGCATGCCCCGCAGCGCCTCGACGACGTTCGCGAACCCTTCGGACGAGCCCTGCGCGCCGGGCTCGTAGTCCTTCGCGAACTCCTTGCCCGCGTCGTCGTTGCCCCAGCACTGGCCGAGCGAGTTCATCGCGGCCAGCAGTTCCTTGCCCGCTTCGTCCAGCTGGTCGGCCGCGATCCCCAGTTTCGCCGCGGCCGTCTTCACCGCTTCCGGATCCGCGGTGAACCCGGCGCCACCCCCACCGTTCGGCATCAGACTCCCCTGGTCAGCCAGCTCGAGGGCGGCTCTTCCTCATCGTCGTCCTGCTGACGCACCCGTTTCGGCACCGGTTTCGGTGCCGGCGGAGCGGGAGGTGCGGGCGGCGGAGGAGGCGGCGGGGCGTCGTCCTTGATCATCAGCGGGGCGTCGAAGTCTTCGTCGGACTTCGCGGGTGCGGCCGTCTCCTCCTCTTCCGCGAGGAAGTCCGGGATCACCGGCATCAGCCCTTGCAGTGAAGGCGCGCCTTCGATGAGGTCCGACAGGTCCGGCAACCCCTCGGTGATCGGGGCCATCAGCTCGGCGACCTGCTGCTTGACCTGCAGCGATCCCTGACGGACCAGGGTCAGCACGGTGTTGGCCAGCTGCGCGGGATTGGTGCGCTCGAAGGCGTTCGGCTGGATTTCGAGTTTGGCGAGGGTGCCGGTCGCGTCGATGGTGGCGCGGACGAGGCCGTCCTGCGAGACCACCGTCGCCGACGTCTGCGAAGCGGCTTCCTGCGCGTCCCGGAGCTGGGCCGTCTGCCGCTCGAACTGTTCGAGCAGCGTGTCGACCTGGTCCTTCATGGCGGCATTGCGCGCTTCGAGGCGTGCGCTGTCGTCGCCGGCCGTCGTCACTTGAGCCCCCGAGAGTGCTTGATCCCGGGCATACGCCACCCGGTGTCGGTAAGCGTCACCCTAATGCCAACGGGGGAGCCTTATCAGCCGTTCTCCTTTTTCGCACCGCGAGCAGGTACCCGGCGGCGCCCACCAGGTACAGGACGGCCGCCGTGACCAGGAGTCCCGGCGAACGGCCGTCGGCCGGGATCACCGTCGCGGCCAGGGAGACCGCGGCGACCTGGGTGATGTTGAACAGCGTGTCGTAGAGCGCGAAGACCCGCCCGCGCGTTTCGTCGGCGACGTCGAGCTGGACCGAGGAGTCGACGCAGAGTTTGAGCACCTGCCCGGCGCCGGTCACCAGGAACGCCGCGAGCAACGCGGCCGGGACCACCATCGGCAGGCCGAGCGCGAGCTGCGCGACCGCCGCCAGCACCAGCGCGCCCACCACGACGCGGACCCTGCCGAACAGCTTGATCAGCCAGGCGGTCAGCAGCCCGGCGACCAGGATCCCCGCCCCGGCGAACGCCGCCATCTGGCCGAGCCCCGCCATCCCGGCGCGGAAGATGCCCGCGTCGGTGAAGTGGTTGCGCATCAGCAGCACGGTCACCAGCAGCGAGATGCCGTACGACGCGCGATGGGCGAACAGCGCGACGAACCCGGCCGTCACGCTGGGCGTCCGCCAAGCCGCCGTCGCGCCGTCGGCCAGGCCACGGGCGACGGCGAGTGCCGGGTTCGACGGCTCGTCGACCGTCGACGGCCCGAGCAGCCCGCGCGCGAACCCGGAGGCCAGGACGGCGGCGCCGATCCCGCCCAGCGCGGCGACGGCGGTGACCCACGCGGAACCGGCGTCGTCGGCGCCGGTCAGCGCCCGGAGGCCGATCGCGCAGCCGCCACCGACCACGGCGAGCACCGAACCCCAGGTCGCGGCGAAGGCGTTCGCGGCGACCACGGACTTCTCCTCGACGACGTGCGGAAGCGACGCGGACAGCCCCGAGCCGATGAACCGCGAGATGCCTTCGGACGCCAGAGCCAGGGAGAACAACCCGATCCCGGCCGCTCCCGTGCCGACGGCGACGGCCGTCGCGAGGATGGTGAAGGACCGCAGAAGGCTCGCGAAGATCAGGACCTTCCGCCGGTCCCAGCGGTCGAGCAGCGCGCCCGCGAACGGCCCGACGATCGAATACGGCAGCAGCAACGCCGCGAACCCGCCCGCCATGGCGAGCGCGTCGGCGGCGCGTTCGGGGTTGAAGAGCACGGCTCCGGCCAGCCCGGCCTGGTACATGCCGTTGCCCCAGTGCGCGGAGAACCGCGTGAACAGCAGCCGGCGGAAGTCACGGTCGCGGACGAACGCCCTGGTGGGCGCCGTGGCGGTGGTCGTCACGGGAGGAGCCTATTAAAGGTGGCCGATGCGCTTTGAGGTCGCCTCTCGGCGGCTATGCGCAGTGTGGCTCCAGCCGGACGGTATTCCACAAAGGCGGTTCTTCAGTGAGCCCGGGGGACACGGAAAGCGCACCGACCGTTGTGTCCAACGGTGCTCGTGATGCTGTTGTTCCCAGAGCCGGACGATTTGTCTCCGCTCGAAGTGGGATCATGGCGGACGTGCCAGCGGACGCCGAGGTCGAACCGGGAACGCTCCTGGTCGCCGCCCCCACGATGTTCGATCCCAACTTCAGGCGGACCGTCGTGTTCGTCATCGATCACCGGGACGAGGGAACGCTCGGCGTCGTGCTCAACCGGCCGAGTGACGTCCCGGTGTACGACGTGCTCCCCAACTGGGGCGGGCACGTCGCCGAACCGCAGTCGGTGTTCGTCGGCGGTCCGGTCGAGAAGAAGACCGCGTTGTGCCTGGCCGCGCTGCGGACCGGCGAGACGGCGTCGAGCGTGCCCGGCGTGATCGCCGTCCGCGGCCCGGTCGCGCTGGTCGACCTCGACACCGATCCCGAGATCCTGGTGCCGAAGGTCCGCGGCGTGCGGGTCTTCGCCGGCTACGCGGGCTGGGACTCCGGCCAGCTGGCGAACGAGATCGAACGCGACGACTGGGTGATCGTCCCGGCGCTGCCGAGCGACGTCCTCGCTTCGCCGCACCATGACCTCTGGGGTCAGGTGCTGCGTCGTCAGGGCATCCCGCTGGCGCTGCTGGCCACCCATCCGGGAGACCTCCAGCGCAATTAGGCGGTGGCGGTGTCGGCCTTCTTGAAGACGCCGCAGGTGCCGCAGGCGCAGCCGCTGCAGCCGGCGGGCCGCTCCGGCTCGGGCTCCGGCACCGTCGCGGCGGCGCGGTTGCCGAGCACTCCCCCGGCCGCGACCAGCGCGATCATCCCGATCACGCCCACGAACGAGGCGAGCAGCAGCCCGAACGTCGTCGGCATGACCAGCGCGGCGATCCCCGCGAGCACGGCGATCACGCCGCCCGCCAGCGTCGGGACCCCGGCGACCTTGTTGCCGAGCCGGAAGGCGTCCTCACTGCGCATCGTGGCGGCGGTGCGCACGCCGGCGCCGCGGTCACGCGGCAGCTTCTCGCGCAGGCCGAGGAACCCACCCCAGCCGACGAGGACACCCAGCACGATCGGGACCAGCGCTATGACGAACACTCCACGAGGATAAGCGTGACGTCCCGGCAACCTGCCGGATACCCTGATCGACTGTGCTACAGGCCATGTCACGCCGAGTTCTAGCCACTGCCCTGATCGGGGCCATTCCCCTCACCCTGATGGCCGCACCGGCCGCCGAAGCGGGTCACCGTCCGCTTCGCCTGATCGGGGAACAGATCGTCCCGAACGCCCTGTCCTACGAAGGCACCGTCGTCGGCGGCCTGTCCAGCATCGATTTCGACCCCCGCACCGGCGAATACGCGCTGATTTGCGACGACCGGTCCGCCCTCAACCCGGCGCGGTTCTACACGGCGACGTTCTCCGTCGACGCCAAGGGACTCGGCCCGGTCACCTTCACCGGCACCAAACCGCTCCTGCGTCCCGATGGCACGCCGTACCCGCCGCTCGCGAAGAACGACCCCGCGCAGCCGCCGAACATGCAGACCATCGACCCCGAAGAGCTGCGTGTCGACCCGTGGACCGGTCAGTACCTCTGGTCGCAGGAGGGCGAGCGGTCGGCCGCGGCCCGGATCGATCCGTCGATCCGCGAGGCGAAGCGCGACGGCGCCTACGTCCGTGACCTGCCGATTCCCGCCAACGAGAAGATGACCGAGACGACCGGGCCGAGGCAGAACCTCGCCCTCGAAGGCCTCACCTTCGCGGGCTTCGGGTCGCTGGTCGCCAGCTCGGCCGAGGGGCCGCTGCTGCAGGACGGCCCGGAGGCGAACACCACGTCGGGCGCCCTTTCCCGGATCACCCTCCAGTCGCGGTTCGGGCCGGTCTTCGCGCAGTACGCGTACCCGCAGGAGAAGGTCTTCGCGTCGCCGAACCCGCCCGGCGGGTTCGCGACCACGGGCATCTCGTCGCTGCTGGCCGTCGACCAGGCCGATCCGACGCGCTACCTGGTGATGGAGCGTTCGTTCGTCACCGGCGTCGGCAACAAGGTCCGTATCTACGAGATCGACACCAAGGGCGCCACGAACATCCTGAAAACGCCCTCGCTGGCCGACGCGAAGAAGGTCAAGCCGGTGAAGAAGCGCCTGCTGGCGGACCTCGCGGACTTCAAGTTGTCCACTGTGGACAACGTCGAGGGGATGACCTGGGGGCCGCGCCTCCCGAACGGCGAGCGCAGCCTGGTGCTGGTCAGCGACAACAACTTCTCCGCGACGCAGGTGACCCAGTTCATCGCTCTGGCGGTCCCCTCGGAACGCCTTTGACCAGCGGGTTAGACTGGACCCATGAACACGGCTCGGCTGCTCCTTAGCCTGCCGCGCTGAACTCGGCCCCACGGCCGGGACCAGCGCGGCGACCCCTCATGCCCTCCGGGCTGGGGGGTCGAGTTGTTTCTGGAGTGGCTTGACGTGGATGAGCACGGAGGATTTCGGCGATGAACCAGGCGAGCGAAGGCGCCGACGCGGCCCCTCAGCACCGCTACACCGCGGAGCTGGCGGGCCAGATCGAGCAGCGCTGGCAGGACTACTGGTCCGACCACGGCACCTACCACGCACCGAACCCGGTGGGCCCGCTCGCGGACGAGAGCGGGGAGGTCCCGTCGGACAAGCTGTTCGTCCAGGACATGTTCCCGTACCCGTCGGGCGCCGGCCTGCACGTCGGGCACCCGCTGGGCTTCATCGCGACCGACGTCTTCGCGCGGTACCACCGCATGATCGGCCGCAACGTGCTGCACACGATGGGCTTCGACGCCTTCGGCCTGCCGGCGGAGCAGTACGCGGTGCGCACCGGGCAGCATCCCGCGAAGACCACCGACGAGAACATCACGACGTACCTGCGCCAGCTGCGCAGCCTGGGCCTGGGCCACGACGACCGGCGCCGGATCCGCACCACCGATCCGGAGTACTACCGCTGGACGCAGTGGATCTTCCTGCAGATCTTCAACTCCTGGTACGACGAGAAGGCCGGTAAGGCCCGGCCCATCGTCGAGCTGGAGACCGAATACGCGCAGGACAAACGCCGCACGCCCGACGGGCGCAACTGGTGTGAGCTGACCCGCGCCGAGCAACTGGAGATCATCGACTCGCACCGACTGGTCTACATCTCCGAGGCGCCGGTGAACTGGTGCCCGGGGCTGGGCACGGTGCTGTCGAACGAAGAGGTCACCTCCGACGGCCGCAGCGAACGTGGCAACTTCCCGGTCTTCCGTCGCAACCTGCGGCAGTGGATGATGCGGATCACCGCCTACGCCGACCGGCTGGTCGACGACCTGGACCTGCTGGACTGGCCCGAGAAGGTCAAGTCCATGCAGCGCAACTGGATCG
The DNA here is from genome assembly GCF_024628825.1 of Amycolatopsis roodepoortensis. Taxonomy (NCBI): domain Bacteria; kingdom Bacillati; phylum Actinomycetota; class Actinomycetes; order Pseudonocardiales; family Pseudonocardiaceae; genus Amycolatopsis; species Amycolatopsis roodepoortensis. The sequence goes on along the minus strand of NZ_CP102415.1, from coordinate 5,335,191 downwards.
GCCGCTCGCACGGCGCACAGGTGAAGTTCAAGGCCGGCGACCAGGAGATCGAGGTCTTCACCACCCGCCCGGACACGCTGTTCGGGGCGACTTACGTCGTCGTCGCGCCGGAGAACCCGCTGGTCGAGAAGCTGACAGCGGCGACATGGCCCGAAGGCGTCGACGCCAGGTGGACCGGCGACGCCGCGACTCCCGCAGAGGCGATCACCGCGTACCGCGACGCCGCTTCGCGGAAGTCCGAATTGGACCGTCAGGAGAACAAGGAGAAGACCGGCGTCTTCACCGGCTCCTACGCGGTGAACCCGGCCGACGGCAAGGAGATCCCGATCTTCGTCGCCGACTACGTCCTGATGGGCTACGGCACCGGCGCGATCATGGCGGTCCCCGGCCAGGACGCTCGCGACTGGGAGTTCGCCGAGAAGTTCGGCCTGGAGATCATCCGGACGGTCCAGCCGACGGAAGGCTTCGACGGCAAGGCGTTCACCGGCGACGGGCCCGCGATCAACTCAGGCTTCCTGGACGGCATGGGCGTCGACGAGGCCAAGAAGACGATGATCGGCTGGCTGGAGGAGAACGATCACGGTCGCGGCACCGTCCAGTACAAGCTGCGCGATTGGCTGTTCTCGCGCCAGCGCTACTGGGGCGAGCCGTTCCCGGTGGTCTACGACGAGGACGGTCAGGTCCACGCGCTGCCCGACAGCATGCTGCCGGTCGAACTGCCCGAGGTCGCCGACTACTCGCCGGTCACCTTCGACCCGGAGGATAGGGACAGCACGCCGTCCTCGCCGCTGGCGCGTGCCACCGAATGGGTCGAGGTCGAGCTGGACCTGGGCGACGGTAAGAAGACCTACCGCCGCGACATCAACACCATGCCGAACTGGGCGGGTTCCTGCTGGTACCAGCTGCGTTACCTGGACCCGACCAACTCCGAGGCACTGGTCGCGCCGGAGAACGAGGAGTACTGGGTCGGCCCGCGTCCCGCCGAACACGGCGTCGACGACCCCGGCGGCACGGACCTGTACGTCGGCGGTGTCGAGCACGCGGTGCTGCACCTGCTGTACTCGCGGTTCTGGCACAAGGTGCTGTTCGACCTGGGCCACGTGTCGTCCAGGGAGCCGTACCGGAAGCTGTTCAACCAGGGCTACGTGCAGGCTTACGCGTACACCGATTCCCGCGGTTTCTACGTTCCGGCCGAAGACGTCGTGGAGAAGGACGGGAAGTTCTTCTACCAGGACGAAGAGGTCAAGCAGGAATACGGGAAGATGGGGAAGACGCAGCGCAACGTCGTCACCCCGGACGAGATTTCCGCGAACTACGGCGCCGACACCTTCCGCTTCTACGAGATGTCGATGGGTCCGCTGGACGTCTCGCGGCCGTGGGCGACCAAGGACGTCGTTGGCGCGCAACGGTTCCTGCAGCGGCTGTGGCGGCTGGTCGTCAACGAGGAGACCGGCGAACTGCGAGTGTCCACTGTGGACGCCACGGACGAGGATCGCAAGCAGCTGCACAAGACCGTCGCCGGGGTCCGCGAGGACTACGCGGAGATGCGGTTCAACACGGCCGGCGCGAAGCTGATCGAGCTGAACAACTACGTCACCAAGACCTACGGCGGCACCGAGGCCACGCCGCGGGAACTGGTGGAGCCGCTGGTGCTGATGCTGGCGCCGCTGGCCCCGCACCTGGCCGAGGAGCTGTGGAAGCGCCTGGGCCACGCGGATTCCCTGGTGCACGGGCCGTTCCCGGTCGTCGACGAGAAGTACCTGGTCGAGGACTCCGTGGAGTACCCGATCCAGGTCAACGGCAAGGTGCGCTCGCGGGTCACCGTGCCCGCCGACGCGGGCAAGGACGCCGTGCAGGCGGCCGCGCTGGCCGACGAGAAGGTCGCCGCGCTGGTCGGCGACGGCACGCCGCGCAAGGTGATCGTCGTGCCCGGACGGTTGGTCAACATCGTGCTGTAGCGCCGTGGCCGATAGCCGCCAGCGTCGAGGGTCGTGAGGCGATTCGATGGAGTTGTTCAAGGACAACGAAATCGAACGGAGAACGCCCTCATGACCCTCGACGGCAAGGTGGCTTTGGTGACCGGCGGCAGCCGCGGGATCGGTGCCGCCACGGCGATCCGGCTCGCCGAGGACGGCGCCGACGTCGCACTCACCTACCAGAACAACGCCGAACTCGCGGCCGGTGTCGTGGACCGGATCAAGGCGCTCGGCCGTCGCGCGCTGGCGATCCAGGCCGACAGCGCCGACGCCGCGGCCGTGGTCTCCGCGGTCGACACGGCGGTCGCCGAGTTCGGCAGGCTCGACGTGCTGGTCAACAACGGGGGCGTCGGCTTCGTCGGCCCGCTCGACCAGACGAGCCTGGAGGACATCGACCGCGTGCTCGCGATCAACGTCCGCGGTGTCTACGTGGCCACGCAGGCCGCGGCCCGGCACCTCGGCGACGGCGGGCGCGTGATCAGCATCGGCAGCTGTGTCTCGGATCGGGTGCCCGGCCCCGGGATGTCGCTGTACGCGGTGAGCAAGACCGCGCTGCTGGGCATGACCAAGGGCCTGGCCAGGGAACTGGGGCCGCGCGGCATCACCGTGAACATCGTCCACCCCGGCCCGACCGACACCGACATGAACCCGGCCGACGGCCCGTACGCCGCCGACCAGCGGAGCCTGACGGCGTTCGACCGCTACGGCTCCCCGTCGGAGGTCGCCGCGACCGTGTCGTTCCTGGCGCGGCCGGAAAGCAAGTACGTGACCGGCTCGACCGTCTCGGTCGACGGCGGGCACGCGGCGTAGCTAGTCGGTGGACAGGCCGATCTCGCGCGCGAGATCGGCCAGCATCGCCTCGAAGAGGACGTCCGGTTTCGAGAACGGGATCGGATAGTTGCCGAAGACCTCGAGCGTGACGTGCCCGTAGAGCCGGGCCCAGAACTGGATCATCAGGTACGTCACGCCGAGGTCGAGCTTTTCGAGCGGGAACGTCGCCCCGGACTCCTTCAGCACGGCGAGCAGTTCCTCTTGGAAGGATGTGAGATCGTCTCGCAGCTCGGCCGGGACCACGTCGTTCGACGGCGTCACCAGATCGTGTGTCGCGAGCACCTGCCCCGCCGCCGCCAGGAAGATCCGCCCGAACGGCTCGTCCAGCCTGCTCAACGTGTCGTCGCCCGCGGGCGACGCGAAGACGAGCGTGAACTCCTTGGTGTGCGTGAGCGCCCACCGCCGGAATCCCTTGCAGATGGCGAAAAGTTGCAGCGCGCCCTCGTCCGGCAGCTGCGCGATGTCCTCGGCGAGCCCGGCCGCCAGATCCGCGACGACGTCCGCGCGCAGATGCTCGACCAGATCGTCACGGGAACCGTAGTAGCGGTACAACGCCGGCGCCGTGATGCCGAGCTCGCGCGCGATCGCCCGCAGGGTCACGGCCTCCGGGCCATGCTCGACCAGAAGCGTCCGCGCGGTCCGGCGGATGTCCTGATCCGTCGCCGCCCGCTCGCGGACCCTGCGGCTGGGGTTGGTCATCCGGGCATTCTAGGTGGTCAGTACGGGGATTACCCCAGAAGGCGAGCCTGAAGCCTCGTGAGCGGCCGGAGCGCGAGGAAGATCGGAACGGCCATTCCGGCGGCGATGAGGAAGTGCACGATCCACGCCCCCGCCAGCGTCGGCCCGCCCCAAGTGCCTTCGGGGTCGCTCCCCGTCCAGAAGAGCCCGTAGGTCGCGATGCGCACGACGAGGTAGAAGAGCAGCAACGCGAGCAGGAACGCGACCGCGCTCGGACCGAAGGCCGCCACGAACCGCGGCCGAGCTCCGCCCTCCCTCCCGAGCCAGCGCCGCGCGAGCCCGCGCTGGACCTTCGCCCCACCGAGATACCCCGGCAGCACGAGAAGCGCGTAGATCGCGCGTTTCCAGTCCGAAATCGTCATATCCGACACGCTAGGGTGCCCTGACCTGGGAAAACATGGGGTAAGCCGTCGGATCGGGTAGGGAAAACCGGAGGTCGCTGTGGTGATCCACACGACCGGGCTGTGGATATGCGCCAAACGTTCCCCGATGTCAGACGGGTATGCCACACTCGGTCGCCGAACGGCTACGACGTGAACAGGGGAGGTTCGCGTGTCGAACCCTGAGCAGCTCTTCGCTGATTTCGAGGCCAAGCTGGCCGACGCCCAGCGAAAGGCGAATCAGATGCGCACCGAGATCGAAAGCGTCTCGGTGTCCGAACGCAGCAAGGACGGCCAGATCTCGGTCAAGGTCAACCACGCGGGGAACCTCGTCGGCCTGGAGATCGGCCCGTCCGTGCGCGACAACCCCGCGCTCGCGCAGGAGATCCTCCGCGTCGTCCAGAGCGCGCAGAGCAAACTCGCGGGCGCGATGCAGACCGGCGTGCCGTCCATCGCGGGCACCGAGACCATGAACGAACTGGTCAACCAGCTGCACAACGAGTACCCGGAACCCGAACCGACGGGCTACGTCGAGGGCGGCCACCAGGAGGCGGACGAGGACGACCGCTTCGTCGCCGAAGACGAGCTCGACGCGCCTCCTCCCCCGCCCGCTCCGAAGCCGCCCGCTCCTCCGACTCCGCCCGCGCCGCCGCGCGCCGCGCGCAGGCAGCAGACGGACCACGAGGACGACTACTTCACCGGCGGCGACTTCCTGCGCTGAGCGGGTTCTTGAGGGAGGGAAACCATGGTGCAGCCACAAGGTAGTGAAGATTTCAAGGTCGATCCCGCGGAGCTTGCCGCGCATCGCAACACGATCGACTATCTGGGACAACGAGTCGCGATGACGGGATCTGCTGCGGACGCGGCCATGGGCGATGAAGCATTCGGCCTGGTCGGAATCCCCCTCGCCGCTATTTGCGCCACTGTGCAGAGCCTGGCGCGGAGCGCGATCGAGTCGGCCGTCGAAGCTTCGGCCGACCATGCCGATCGGGTGCACACGTGGCAACAGAGGAAGCAAATGCAGGAGGACGAGTTCAAGAGCCTCTTCAAAGTGGAGGACTGACCGATGGCAGAAACACCCGTCGCGGCTCCAGGCCCCAATCCGCTGATCAAGACAGACGCCGCGCAGGACGAGAGCTCACTCGAAGGCGCGGGAATCCTCCAAGACTTCTGGGACACCGGTGCCAAGATCGCGAGCGGAGACTGGGCAGAAGGGTTGGCGAATCTCGCCAACGGGGCGATGGGCCTGGCCGATCTCGTCGCCGATCCCATCGGGACCCTTGCGGCGTCGGCGTTCGGTTGGATCATCGAACACGTCCCGTTTCTCCGTGAACCACTCGATTGGCTCGTCGGTGATCAGGTCGCGTTGGACAACATGATCGGGACCTGGGAGAACATCGGCAAGGAACTCGAGTCGGTCAGCGAAGACCTGGGCAAGGCTGTCGACCGCGAAAGCGCGAATTGGACCGGTGAAGCCGCGGACGCCTATCGGGCCTTCGCCAAGAATCGGGCCGATCTTTATGCAGGCATCGCCTCGGGTGCGAGTTCCATCGGGACACTGGTCAGCGTCTGCAAGATGATCCTCGCGGTCGTGCGAACCATTGTCCGTGACTTGATCTCCGAGTGTCTTGGAAAGCTCGTGAGCATCGCGATGCGCTACCCGGGGCCCGCGATGCCTGCCGGTATCGCAGCGGAGGGAACTCCCAAGGCCATCAGTTACGCACAGAGGTGCGTCGGTTGGATCAAGAAGCTGACCAAGGCGTTCGACAAGGCAAAGGGCCTCTTCAAGCGTCTAACGGATGGCTTCGACAAGATCAAGGACGCTCTGACTCCGAAGGCACTGAAGAAGTTCACCGGTGGTGGGAAGAAGGCTGTCGACGCCGCCGAGGAGAGCAAGACCTTCGCTGCCAAGGTCGCTAAGGCGCGAGCTGACCTTCCGGAGTCTCGCAAGCACATCTTCGCGCTCGAAGACACCGCAAAGAAAAATGGTCTTGGTGAGAATCTGTCTCAGGTGAAAGATAATGTCGTCGACAGGATCAAGGAAGGATACGGAGATGACTTCCAGGAAAACCTGACGAAGGAGAAGCGGAAGTTCTACGGGAAGATGGCCGATGGGATTATCGGTGACTCGGACGAAGAGCCTCCGAGTCAGAAAGCCCAGCCTCCCGCAGGATTCGTTGGGCCCTACAGTGCCGGCGGAGCTCCGCAGAGCGCCCCGGAGCCCGTTCACGGGAAGTCGGCCACGGAGGACGATGAGCCACCGATCTTCGATCAGCCTGGCGGAAACCGGATTTCCGGCTCGTTGTGATCCTCGGAAACCGGAAGGAACGACAGGTGGCTGATGGCCGGTTGGTGATCTCACGAACGCCGGAGGTCTTCGGCCATCTGGTGCTGGTCGTTCTCTTCGGCACACTGACCGCCGTCATGGCGTTCGCGGTGTTCAGCGACTATCAGCTGGCGGTGCGCATAGTCGCCGGTGTGCTCTGTGCCGTGTTCATCTACTGCGGCAGCATCGAGTTCCGCAACTACCGGACGCCACCCCCCGCTGATGAGCTGGTCATCGAGGCGAATGGCATCACCCGGATCGTCAATGGACTGGTCAGCTGGACAGCCCCGTGGAGTGAAATCGAGAAGGCGTTCTTGAGTCTCAAGTTCCGCGAGTACACCCATCGCAGACCAAAGAGCGATCAGTTCACGCTCGTTCTGCGGCCTGGCCCGGATTTCGACGCTCGTTCGACAGGTCTCACCCGCGAGCCGGATGGTGACCTCCAGGTATCGGACGTCGACCTCACTTCGCGTGAGGCCGAGGAGTTGCTCCCCATACTCGTTCGCCATGTCGAAGTCGAGATCGAGAACGACAACACCGCAGTGGTCGCAAAGCCCGACGAACCGATCGTCGACGTGGCGCGAGGCGAGGAACTGGTCGTCGAGGACGACGTGGTGAAGATTCACGTCAATGGCTGGGACAAGCGGAAGCTGAAGGTGTTCCACCTCTGCTCGTTGATGATCGAGGTGTGCTGTCTCGTCGTCGCGGCTGCCACCGATGTCACTGCCGTGCGGGTGGGTGCGTTCGTAATCCTCTTCGCTCTCTTCGTGGTGACGTTGGTGGTCGATGCGTTCGAGAGCGAGACGCACAAGAAGGAACGGAAGGCGGTACTCGAACTCGGACGGCGCGGGTTCTTCCTGCGAACCTATGGCTCTGTCGTAGGTGTGTGGTGGCACGAGATCGATGCGGTGCGATGGGGTATCGACGACCAGCGCCGATACCTGGAGTTTCTTCCCACCTCGGAGGCATTCCGGATCCGGCATCCACAGCTGGTGAGCCTGACCAGGCGTGATCGATACGACGAAGAGTCCGACGTCCTCGACGGCGGTTGGTACAGGTTGGCGGAGCCGTTTACAGGCAACGCCCGGCGTGAGTTCGAGGTCGCCATGCGAACAGCGCGAGAAGTGGAGTTCCGGGAAACAGCCATAGCGGGTTGAGGCGCCCGTCAGCCGGGGCGCCGCCGGCGCCGATCACTCGGGGGGCTACGTGATCGACGCCGGCGACCCGATGCCCTCTTCCCGGCACCGGCCGGGATCGGGGCAACGTCACCGCTTGGAAGCGGCAACGCATCTCAAGAGCGGGCGTGATCGCCGAAGTGACGCCCGGGGGAAGGTTATCCCCCGAAAGAGTGACGGCGTTCCGCTGCTCGCCTGATTGTCGCACTACCCGCCGAGAAAGTTACAAAGTTCTTCACATCTTCGCCCGGAGAAGGGGCATGACCGGACAACTGCTGGTCATGGCATCGTTTCCGCCATGACTTCTCAGGTGCTGGTCATCGGGTCCGCCAATGCCGATCTCGTCGTCCCGGTCGACCGGCGGCCGGGTGGTGGCGAAACCGTACTGGGCGGCGACACGGTCTTGTCGCCGGGTGGCAAAGGCGCCAACACCGCGGTCGCCGCGGCCAGGCTCGGCGCCGACGTCGCGTTGCTCGGGGCGGTCGGCGACGATCCGTACGGCGAGCTGCTCAAACGGTCGCTGGCCGAGTCCGGGGTGAACACGGACTCGCTGCGCACGAGCGAGCGTCCGACGGGGATCGCGTACATCACGGTCACGCCCGACGGAGAGAACTCCATTCTCGTCTCGCCCGGCGCGAATTCCAGCCTGCGGCCCGAGGACGTCGATCTCGGCGGCGCCGAGATCGTGGTGTTGTCGCTGGAGATCCCGCTCGAAACCGTCGAGCACGCCGTCGCGCGGGCCGCCGAACACCAAGTGAAGACGCTACTGAACCTGTCGCCGGCGGCCGAGCTTTCCGCGAAGACGCTCCAGGGGCTCGACGTGCTGCTCGTCAACGAGCACGAGGCGGCCTTCCTCCTCGGTGGCGAAGCCGACTTCCCCAAGCTGCTCGACCTCGGTCCGAAGGCCGCTGTCGTGACGCTCGGCGCGAAGGGGGCGGCGGTGGTGACCGCGGACGGGGTGACGGAGGTGCCGTCGCCGAAGGTCGAGGCCGTCGACACGACGGGCGCCGGTGACGCCTTCGCCGGGGCGCTCGCCTCCTCGCTCGCGAAGGGCGACGAGCTGGCCGACGCGGCGCGCAAGGCGGTGAAGGTGGCGGCGATCACCGTGACCCGCCAGGGTGCTCAGCCCTCGTATCCGACGGCGTCCGAACTGGAATGATGCCCTCTTCTGTGTTCTGCTGGTGGCTATGAGCCAGGTCACGCCGCCTATGAGATATGGTCTAGACCATGCCGTCTGAGTCACTGTCCGGGGTCGCCGTCAGTCCCGGCCGCGCGAGCGGTCCTGTCGTCCGGGTCGCCGAGCCGCTCGGTGAACCCGCGAGCACGCCGGCGCCTGCCGACCCCGCCGCCGAGGCCGCCCGGATCGACCCGGCCGCGCAGATCGTGGCCAGCAGGCTCGAGAAGCTCGCCGAGACGGCGACTGGCGAGGCGGCGACGATCCTCATCACCACCGCGGCGATGGCGGCCGACCCGGCGCTCGTCTCCTCGGCGGAGCAACTCGTCAAGGACCAGAATCTGCCCGCGCCGCGTGCGGTGCACCAGGCGGCGGGCAAGTTCGCCGACGCGCTCGCGGCCGCGGGCGGCTACATGGCCGAGCGGGCCCGCGACGTCCTCGACGTGCGTGACCGGCTCATCGCCGAGCTGCTCGGCATCGCGCCTCCCGGCGTTCCCGACCTCGACTCGCCGAGCGTGCTCGTCGCCCGTGACCTCGCGCCAGCCGACACCGCGGGCCTCGACCCGGACAAGGTGCTCGCGCTCGTCACCGAAGAGGGCGGCCCCACCAGTCACACCGCGATCCTCGCCCGCGCGCTCGGCATTCCCGCCGTCGTCGCGGTCCGCGGCGTTCTCGCGCTCGACGCGCAAGCGCTTGCGGTGGACGGTGACACCGGCGTCGTCGAGGTCGCGGACCCGGACGCCGAGATCGTCACGGCCACCAAGACCGGTGCGATCGAATGGGACGGCACCGGCGCGACCGCCGACGGCCACCGGGTGAAGGTGCTGGGCAACGTCGGCTCCGCCACCGACGCCCAGGCCGCCGCCGAGGCGGGCGCGGAAGGAGTCGGCCTCTTCCGCACCGAGTTCTGCTATCTCGACGCGTCCGCCGAGCCGAGCGTGGAAGAGCAGCGCAAGGCCTACACCGCCGTGCTCACGCCGTTCCGCGGCAAGCCGGTCGTCGTCCGCACTCTCGACGCGGGCGCCGACAAGCCGCTCGCGTTCCTGGAGCCCGAGGACGAGCCCAACCCGGCGCTCGGCGTACGCGGCCTTCGCGTCGCTTTCGACCGGCCTGAGATCCTCGACCGCCAGCTCGAGGCCATCGCGGGTGCCGCGCAGGACTCCGGAGCCGAGGTTTCGGTGATGGCGCCGATGGTCGCCACCGCCGACGAGGCGGCCTGGTTCGCCGAGCGCGCCCGCGCCGCCGGAATCGCCCGCGTGGGCGTGATGATCGAGATCCCGGCCGCCGCGCTGACCGCCCGCGAGATCCTCGACGCGGTCGACTTCGTCTCCGTCGGCACCAACGACCTCGCGCAGTACACCTTCGCCGCGGATCGCCAGCTCGGCGCGGTCGCCAAGCTCAACGACCCGTGGCAGCCCGGGCTGCTGCGCCTGCTGAAGGTCATCGGCCAGGCCGCGAAGGACACCGGCAAGCCCGCCGGCGTCTGCGGGGAGGCCGCCGCCGACCCGAGGCTCGCGCTGGTGCTGGCCGGGCTCGGCCTCACCAGCCTGTCGATGAACGCGCCGGCCGTGCGCGCGGTCGGCGCGAGCTTGGCGGCGACGACGCTGGCCGAATGCGAGGCACTGGCCGAGGCCGTCCTGGCCACCTCGGACCCGGTCGCCGCGAGGCAGGCCGCGGCCAAGCGGTAGCAAAGGTCCCCCGCTCCCCGAAAAGGATCGGGGGGCATGTCGAAATCCGGTCCACCGCTTCGACGCCTAGGTGAAGACACCGAAGCGACGAAAGGACCGGACCATGACGACCACCATGACCCCGACGCGGGCTGGACGCCGGGAATGGGTCGGGCTGGCCGTGCTGGCCCTCCCGACCTTCCTGGTCTCCCTCGACGTCTTCGTACTGATCCTCGCGTTGCCGAAGCTCAGCCAGAGCCTCGGCGCCGACAGCACGCAGCAGCTGTGGATCATGGACGTCTACGGCTTCATGATCGCCGGGTTCATGGTCACCATGGGCACCCTCGGCGACCGCATCGGACGCCGGAAACTGCTGCTCATCGGTGCCACGGCGTTCGGAGCGGCCTCGGTGCTCGCCGCGTTCTCGACGAGCGCGCTGATGCTCATCGCCGCCCGCGCGCTGCTCGGGATCGCCGGTGCGACGCTGGCGCCGTCGACGCTCGCCCTGATCAGCAACCTGTTCACCGACAGCCGCCAGCGTTCCCTCGCGATCGGCATCTGGGCGGGCTGCTTCACGGTCGGCGCGATCGTCGGGCCGATGGTCGGCGGCGTGATGCTGGAGCACTTCTGGTGGGGTTCGGTGTTCCTGCTCGGCGTCCCGGCGATGGTCCTGCTGCTCGTGGTCGGCCCGAAGCTGCTGCCCGAGTACCGCAACGAGAACGCGGGCCGCCTCGACCTCGCGAGCGTCGCGCTTTCGCTGGTCACGATCCTGCCCGCGGTCTACGGCATCAAGGAACTCGCCCGCGAGGGTGTGCACGTGGTGCCGGTGGCCTCGCTCCTGATCGGTCTCGGCTTCGGCGTGGTGTTCGTGCGGCGCCAGCGAATCCTCCAGGACCCGCTGATCGACCTGACGCTGTTCCGCGGCCGTGCGTTCTCGACGGCGTTGGGTGGGATGTGCGCGTTCTCCATGCTGGGCGGCACGACCATGCTCTTCGTCGCGCAGTTCTTCCAGATCGTGCTGGAGCTTTCGCCGGTCGGCGCCGCGCTGGCGTTGCTGCCGGGCATGCTCGCCTCGACCGTCAGCTTCCTCGGCGCGCCGATCCTGGCCCGCCGAATCCGCCCCGCGACGCTGATCGCCACCGGCCTGGCCGGCGCGATCGCCGGATTCCTGCTGCTGACGCAGGTCGAGGCGGGCGCCGGTCCGGTGATCCCGTCGATCGCCTTCGCCATCACCTGCCTGTGCGGCGGCCCGCTGATCACCCTGGGCACGGATCTGGTCGTCGGGTCGGTGCCGCCGGAGAAGGCCGGTTCGGCGGCCTCGCTTTCGCAGACCGGCAACGAGTTCGGCTACGCGCTGGGCATCGCGACCGTCGGGACGCTGGGCAACGCGGTCACGCGGTCACGGCTCGCCGACGCGGTCCCCGCGCACGACGCGTTCGCCAGCGGGATGCACGCGGTGTCCGGGCTGGCCGCGGTGGTGCTGGCCGCGGTCGCGTACTTCGTGCTCCGGCACCTGCGCCACATCTAGCCGAAGAAACCCCGCCGCGGGTACTTGATGATCAGCGACCCCCCGTGCACGCGCCCGGTGATGACGAACCGGGGCGTGCCGGGGCGGCCGTTCGATCGCGTCCGGTCGTCGAGGTTGCCGAACTTGATGTCGGTGATCGAGTTGGTGTCGACGGCGCCGTTCTCGGGGATGGTGATCTCCACCGGACCCCATTTGGCCTGCAGCTCGATATGCACCACCGGGTACCGGATCTCGGCCTGGGAGAAGTCCAGTTTCGTGGCGCCGTACTTGTTCCGGATCACCATCGACTCGGGGACCAGCCAGTTCCCGTTGCGCTGCAACGCCGAGTACTTGCCGTTGAGCTCCATGACCTGGCCGGACGCCCGCGCGTACGCGTGCTGAGCGGGCGGCGCCCACGGGTTCTGCTGCTGCCGCGGCACCATCCCCGCCTCGGGGTGCACCAGGCCGGGCAGATCCGTGAGCACCGCGTTCAGCTCACCGCGGGTCTTCGAGGCGAGGGCGCGGTCGGTCCGCTCGGTGAACTCGTCCAGGTTCAGCATCCCGAGGCCGATCGCCTTCTGGAGCACCTCGACGACGTGTTCGCGCTCCGCGTCGGAGACCCGGATGTCCCGTCCGCTCAACGGCTTGGTCTCGGTCGTCGACTGCTCTTCCTCGCCCATGCCAGGAATGGTAGAACCGATTCTCACGCGCGAGATCGGGGAAATACCCTGAACAGACCCGCATTTCTTCCCTGTGCCGCCCTGGTGGCGGTCGTCCTCCTGCTGACCGGTTGCACCGTCGAAGCGGATCCGCCGGACGCCGTCCCGGTGCCGACGGCCCCACCGGCGTCGAAACTCGACGGCGTACCGGTGGACTACAGCGGGTTCCGCCTGGTCATGACGACGTCGCCGCCGTCGGTGCTCGACCCCGCCACCGGCGCCACCACCCCGCTTCCCGGCGCTCCGGGCGGAGACCGGGTCAACGACGTCCTCCGCGTCGGCAAGTTCCCGGTCGTGCTGTCGGCCGCCCGCTGTGGGCCGTCGTGCCTGGAGCCGTCCGAAGTGCTCGTCTACGGCGACCCCAAGAACCAGCCGTGGAAGCTGGGCAAGGCCCGCAGTGTCGCCCCTTCAGCTGACGAAACCGGCGTCTGGCTGATCCGCGACGAAGGCGACGACCTCTGCCGTCTCCAGTACGTCTCCCTGCTCGGCGCGGAACGCGATCGCGGCCGTCCGGCGAGCTGCACGACAGCCGTGCGCCAGGAGGTGCCGAAGGGGCTGCTGATCACGGTGAACAGCGGGACCGCGAGCGCCGAGGACGTGCTGATCGATCCCGCCACCGGCCGCGCCGTCCACCAGTTCCCCCGGGTGCTGGCGATCACCAAGGAGCGGATGCTGCTCGCCGAGCTGACCGAGTTCTCCGTGCTCGACCTGCGGAACGATCAGCGCACGCCGGTCCGGTGGCCGGTGGCCAACGGCAAACCGGGCCAGGTGGTGCCGAGCCGTGACGGCTACAAGGTCGCCGTGCTGTTCGGCGACCCCGCCTGGGCGGGCACGGCGACGCAGACGGCCGACGTCTGGGTGCTCGCCCTCGACACGCTGACCTGGACGCACGCGCCCGCGATGCCGATCGCGACCGAGCTCAAACGGGTCGCGATCGAGTGGACCGAGAGCGACGACCTGGTGATCGCGGCCGACGTCGTCGCGAACTGGCGCCTCGACCGGCCACAGTGGACGATCGTCAAGACCCCGCTGCCCGCCGAGCGGAACCAGCGGGTGGTGGCGATCGCCCAGGGGTGAGCTACTCCTCGTCCAGCCCGTGCTCGATGGCGTAGCGGGCGAGCTCGACGCGGTTGTGCAGCTGGAGTTTCCGCAGCGTCGACTGGACGTGGTTCTCCACCGTCCGATGCGACAGCACGAGCTTCTCGGCGATCTGCCGCGCCGTCATCCCCTTCGCGACCAGGCGCAGGACGTCGGTCTCGCGTTCGGTCAGCCGCGGCGGCGCGGGCCCGTCGTCCGGCGCGTCGGCCATGCGGCGGTACTCGCCGAGGACGAGGCCGGCGAGTCCGGCGGTGAACACCGGGTCACCCGCGGCGGTCCGCTTGACCGCGTCCACCAGTTCGCTCGCCGAAGCCGATTTCACCAGGTAGCCGGACGCCCCGGCCTTGACCGCCTCGAGGACGTCGCTGTGCTCGCCGCTCGCGGACAGCACCAGCACCTTGGTCGACGGCAGTTCCGAGGTGATCTCGCGGGTGGCGTCGACCCCCGACGTCTCGCCGAGGTTGAGGTCCATCAGCACGACGTCCGGCCGGACCGTACGCGCGATCCGCACCGCGGCGGGCGCGTCCGGCGCGGTGGCCCGCACGTCGAATCCGTGCTCGGCCAGGTCGCGCGCGACCCCGTCCCGCCACATCGGATGATCGTCGACCACCATCACCGAGACCCGAGCCTCACCGGTCATCGCTTTCCCCTCGCCGCGACTGGAACCTTGACTTCCCATTCCGTGCCCTGGCCGGGCGCGGTGTCCAGGGCGGCACTTCCGCCCAGATCCCGCACGCGTCCCTTGATGGACTCCGCGATACCTAGATGTCCCTCGGCCGCCGCTCGTTCCAAGACGCCGGGCGCGATTCCCGGGCCGTCGTCGCGGACGCTGACGACGACCTCGGTGCCGAGGTCCTCCAGCAGCACCCAGGCGTGCGCGTCTTCGCCCGCGTGTTTCTCGACGTTCGACAGCGCCTCGCGCGCCACGGCAACCAGCTCCGAGGTCACGTGCTCGGGCAGCTGGACCTCGCCCGCGGGCGTCGAGACCTGCACCGAGGGCGTCGCGAGCAGCTGCAGCGCGGCACGGAGGTCGGTGGTCCCGTTCTCGCTCGGATGCGTCGGCTCGGTGGTGACCAGCGCGCGCAGCGCGATCTCCTGCTCACCGGCGAGTTTCGCCAGCTCGGCGGCCTCCCCGCCGAATTCGGCGCCGCGTTTGCGCACCCGCGCGAGCACCTGGAGGACGCTGTCGTGGATCGAGCGGGCGAGCCGCTCCCGCTCGGCCGTCGCGGCTTCCATGCGCAACGCCCTGGTCAGCGCGTCGGCCGACCGGCGGGCCATGGTCGCGGCGAGGCCGATCACGAACCCGCTCGCGGTCAGCAGGAAGCCGTCCCGCGCGACGTCGACGTCGAACCGCCAGCGCACCAGCCCGGTGACCACCGAGACCACGAGCCCGGCGAGCACCCCGCCGACCGCGCCGAACCGGGTGCCGGCGGCCGCGGGCGGGACCGCCGCCCACACCGTCGTGATGAGCGGGACGTTGGCGTCGAACTGCGCGGTGGTCAGGATCCACGCCGACGTGAACATGAGGGCGACGGTGAGCACGAGATCGACGCCGACCAGCCACGGCCAGCGGCTCGACGGCCGCGCGTAGAACACGCTGCTGACGATCGTCCACACCGTCATCAGGCCGAACGACGTCCACGCCAGCCACTTGTTCGCGTAGCCGTCGTAATGGACGACGAAGGAGCCGAGCGCGAAGAACAGCGTCGTCACGCGGAGCACGATCACGCCGCGCCACAGCGGAGTGGCCGGGTCCCGCGTGCCGAGCGCCGAGACCGCGCGCCAGAGCGGGGTCTCGGTCATGACTTGGCTTCGGACTCTTCCCCGGAATCGTTCGGTTGTGCCGCCTGATCCCGCAGGACGTCGATCTCGGCCGGATCGGGATCGTGTTCGTGCAGCAGCGAGCGGATCCCCGCGTTGAGCACCGCGAGCAGCGGCACCGAGAGGAGCGCGCCGGCGATCCCGGCGGCGACGAGACCGGCGGTGATCGCGAGCACCACGGCGAGCGGGTGCAGCTTCACCGCGCGGCCGAGCAGGATCGGCTGGAGCACGTGGCTTTCCAGCTGCATGACGCCGATGACGATGGCCAGCACGATCAGCGCGCCGACGATGCCCTTCGTCACCAGCGCGATCAGCACCGCGACCGCGCCCGCGATCACGGCGCCGATGATCGGGATGAAGGCGCCGAGGAACACCAGCGTCGCCAGCGGGATCACCAGCGGCACGCCGACGATCGCCAGCCCGATGCCGATGCCGACCGCGTCGACCACGGCCACCGCCGCCGTCGCGCGCACGTAGCTGACCAGCGACGCGAAGCCGCGCCGCCCGGCGACGTCGACCCGGTTCCGCACGCGGCCCGGCACCCCGCGGACCAGGAACTTCCAGATCTGGTCGCCGCCGGAGAGGAAGAAGATGAGGATGAACAGCGTCAGGATGAAACCGGTGACGATCTCGCCGACCGTGCCCGCGGTGGTGAGCGCGGTGGTGGTGATCGACGCCTGGTTGTTCTGCAGGAAGCTGATCGCCTGGTTGATGAACTCCTGGATCTGCTCCTGGCGCAGGTGCAGCGGCCCGTCGATGAGCCAGACCTTGATCTGGTTGAGGCTCTCCGTCAGCTGCTTCTGCAGTTCGGGCAGGCCGGACGAGAACTGCGCGACGACGAACGTCAGCAGCCCGCCGAGGACCGCGAGCCCGGCGATCAGCACTATCCCGGCCGCGAGCCCGCGCGGGAATCTCAGCGCCGTCAGCTTGGAGACCGCCGGCGCGAGCAGCGCGGCGAGCAGCAGCGCGATCGACAACGGGATCACGACCACCGACAGATAGCCGATGAGGAACACGATGACGTAGAGCGCGGCGATCACCACGATGAAGCGCCACGACAACGCCGCGCCGATCCGCAGGCCGCGGGGCACCAGGTTGGTGACGTCTTCGGTGGACTCGGAGAGGAACGGGTTCGCCGGGTCGAATTCCGGCTGTTTGCGCTGGGGCTCGCTCACGCGCTCACCGTATCGGTCCGGGGCGACGTTTCCTGAACATTCCGGGCGACGCGCACGGGTCGGATTCGCCCGATGCGACGCTTGACACACCGCGGGCCGATGGACTCCGGAGTAACCGGGCTCCGCCAGCCTCGATCACTCATCGTGATTTCGGGCTACACCGTGTGTTCTTCACACGATCGTGCCATCAAGGTGGTTCAAAGTCGCGCGGGCCTTCCGCACTTTGCTTACCTCGGTCCCGCAACCACGAACCGAAGCGACAGGAGACCGAGTGACGAACGCGGCGAAGAACGAGAGGCGTGGCGCTGTGCGCTTCGGCCGTCTCGCTTCGCGTGCGCTGTTCGTGCTCGGCGGCGCCGTCGCCGGTTCCGCCGCCGCGTGGGCCGTTTCCGGCGCTTCCGCTTCCGCGGACATCGCCCCGGTGGTCTCCGCTCCCGAAACCAGCGTCACCCCGGTCACCGACGCGACCGCGGCCGGACTGACCGACGTCTCCCACGGCGCTTCGAAGTTCGCGGGTGACGTCGCCGGTGCGATGTGCGGCGACAGCCAGCAGGACGCCACCACGTGGTCGATGCCCGGCGAGAACGAGTCCGGTGCCAAGAAGCACCACTGCGGCGACCTGCGCGCCGACCGCCACGAGGTTTCGACGCGCGTCAGCGACGCGGTCACCG
The DNA here is from genome assembly GCF_024628825.1 of Amycolatopsis roodepoortensis. Taxonomy (NCBI): domain Bacteria; kingdom Bacillati; phylum Actinomycetota; class Actinomycetes; order Pseudonocardiales; family Pseudonocardiaceae; genus Amycolatopsis; species Amycolatopsis roodepoortensis. Next base: position 5,317,933 of record NZ_CP102415.1, on the reverse strand, counting down.
ACTTCGCGGACGACTCGGTCGTCACCCCGGTCAAGCGCACCCTCGGCGCCGTCGAGCACATCGTGCGCAAGCCGCAGGACACCCGCCGGGTGCTGGACGAGACCATCGCCCCGTCGCCCGACTTCGGCCGCAAGGTCTGGGATCTCCTCGACCCGCGCGGGCACGGCGACCTCGTCCCGGAGCTCCCGGTCGGCGAAACCCCGGTGAACCCCGAGTCGCCGCTGGACACCGTCGGCGCCGGCGAGCAGGTCACCGACTTCGCGCAGCTGGCGACCACCCAGTTCCCCGCTTCCTTCGAGACCGTCCTCCCGATGCCGGCCCTCGTGCAGCAGCACGGCGCCTTCGATCAGGTCGAGGACGCTCCGGCGCGTGACGGTCACCGTGGTGACCTCCCGCGTCCGATCACCCCGGCGCCGCTTCCCGCCGCGCCTTCCTTCCCGACTGTCCCCGGCGGCTCCGCCCCCGGTGGTCACCTCGACGGCCTGACCCACGGCGTTCCCGCCTGGGTCGCCGCCGCCGTCGAGCGTTCCCTGACCGGCTACGCGCTGGCAGGCACGCGGTACATGCCGCTCACCCCGGGCTCGCAGCCCGGCGTCACTCCCGACTGAACACCTCCCTCCGCGGGGTAGCCGACGCGCCTCACGCCTCCCGATCCCGGGCTTGGCTTCGCGTCCGCTCCTGATCCCCCGCGAAACGGCGGTGCGCTTTTGTGCGCCCGCAATCGCTCCACCCCCCTCTGGTGCCTTTCGAACGGCACCTCCTCGAACCCGAAAGGGAACCCGAAATGAAGGAGAAAAACCCCATGCAATCCTGGGCAAAGCGCGGACTCCAGACCGCGTTGGTCACGGGTGGGTTGTTGATGCTGGGCACCGGCATCGCCTCGGCTGACGAACAGGTCAACCCCGACACCCCGGCCTCCCCGCTCGACGCGAACGTCACCGTTCCGGTCGAGATCGACAACAACGCCGTTGGCACGCCCCTCGGCCAGGCCGACCTCCCCGGCTACAAGGGCGAGATCAGCACCAAGGCCGTCACCAAGCCCGTCTCGGACGCGCTCGACTCGGCTTCTTCGCCGGGCAGCAGCACGGACGGCATCGGCGGAGGCCTCCCGTCCCTCCCGACCACCGGCGCCGTCCCCGCGCCGCTGGCCGCCAAGGACTCGGCCCGTCAGGTCAGCGGTGGGCTGACCGAGGGTGGTTTCACCACCACGGACGACATCCTCAAGGGCAACAAGGTCGTCGGTGACGTCGTCGTCCCGATCCAGATCGTCGACAACGCCATCGGCGTGATCGGCGACGCCGAGGTCGAGGGTGGCACCCACGACCAGACCTGGTCGCACAACCAGGACATCGAGACCACCGGTGAGGACTCCAGCCTCGCCGGGAACGTCGTGTCCCTCGACTGGGCGCTGCCCGTGCAGATCGCCGGCAACGGCGGCGGGCTCGCCGGCGGCACCGGCCGCGTGGTCGGCGGTTCCGCCAGCCAGAGCACCACCGAGACCGGCAACATCACCACCGACGGCGAGGGCTCCGCCCTGTCCGGCAACGTGGTGGCCGGCCAGTTCGCCACCCCGGTCCAGGTCACCGGCAACGCCGCCTCCTGGATCATCGGCAACGCCAACAGCTCCGGCTACGAGGCCGAGACCGAGGCCACCTCCGGCGGCTGGGTCGAGACCGACGGTGACGACTCCGCCCTCGGCGGCAACGTCGGCGCGGTGCCGATCGCCCTCCCGGTGAAGGTCAACGACAACGCGGCCGCCGCGTGGGGTTCGCTCGCGAACTCCAACAGCAGCTCGTCGGCGGACGCCACCGCCGGTGACACCACCCCGGGCTGGGCCGACGTCCCCAGCTACGTGCAGACCTCCGGCGAGGACTCGGCCGTCGCGGGTAACGCGATCGTGCCGCAGACCGCGGACGTCGCGAACGTCGGCGGCGTGGCCGCCAGCTGGATCGGCCTCGCGAACACCGGTACCGAAGGCGGCACCAGCCAGTCGAGCACCGTCGACGCCGGTGGCTTCGTCAGCACCGAGGGCGAAGGCTCCGCGGGCGGCGGCAACATCGTCGACCCGGCCGTGGCCGCTCCCGTCGAGGTGACCTGCATCGCGGGCACCTACATCGGCAGCGCGAACGTCGCGTCGTGCGAGAACACCGTCGACGCGAACGCCGGCAACGGCAGCCACACCACGGGTGACAACTCCACCCTGGCGGGCAACATCGTCAACACCCAGGCCGCGCTGGCCCCCGAGGTGTTCGGCGTCGCCGGCTCGCACATCGGACAGGCGACCGCCGAGGCGTCCGAGACGAAGACCGTGACCGCCGGCGCGTACGACGGCACCACGGGCAACGACTCGTCCGGCTCGGGCAACATCGTCCAGGTCCCGGCCGCGGTTCCGGCCGAGGTCTTCGGCGTTGGCGGCTCGTTCATCGGCCAGAGCACCGCCTCGGCCGAGGAGACCAAGGTCGTCTCCGGCGGCGGCGGTGGCAACACCAACGACGACAACGGCTTCCTCAGCTCCAACCTGGGCACCGTGCCGGTTTCGCTGCCGGTGCAGGCGTTCGGGATCGGTGGCGCGTTCATCGGCCAGGGCCACGGTGGCGCCGACGGTGACACCACCTCCAACGCGGGCGGCGACGTCAACGCGACCGGCGACGGTGGCGCGGGCTCGGGCAACCTGGTCTACGGCCCGGTCTCCCTGCCGGTCCAGGCGCACAACTTCGCCGCCGTGCTCGGCGGCATCGCGTCGGGCGAGGGCACGAACCTCACCGACTCGAACGCGGGCGGCGACGCCACCGCCACCGGTGAAGAAGGCGCCCTGGCGGGCAACATCGTCCAGACGCCGATCGGCGGCGCGGTTCCGCTGACCGGCCACGGCATCGCCGGTGCGGGTATCGCCGAGGGCGACAGCGTCAGCGACGTCCTGTCGGAGGCCGGCGGCGACGCCACCACCAACGGCGACGAGGGCGCGGTTTCGGGCAACATCGTCGGCGTGCAGGCGCTGCCGATCGTGCCGATCACGCACGACGCGGTCGCGGTCGCGGGTCTCGCCGACGCCGAAGGCTCCAACACCGTCGACGCCCTGTCGGGTGGCGACGTGGAGACCTCGGGTCTCGACGGATCGCTCTCGGGCAACATCCTCGACATCCCGGCCGCGGTCGACCCCGAGGTGTTCGGCAACGCCGTCGCGGTGGCCGGTGCCGTGTCCGAGACCGAAGCGACCAGCATGATCACCGGCCAGGCCGGTGGCGACAGCATCACCGACGGCAGCGGATCGGCCCTCTCGGGCTTCAACTTCCACCACCCGTTCGTCTTCGTGGTGCCGCTGAACGAGTTCGAGATCCCGGTCCTGGCGATCGCGGACGAGAACTCGGAGGACTTCACCGAGATCAACGGTGAAGAGTTCACCCGCGCCTTCACCGACTCGGTCGGTTCGGAGATGCCGATCGACGCGCTGCCCGCGCTGCCGTTCGGTGCCCCCGCGCTCGACGGTGCCGGCGCCCTGCCCTCCACCCCGGCGATCGGTGGCGCCCGCGCCGACGGTCCCCAGGTGGCGACCCTGCCCGTGCAGGTGGCCGGCCTGACCGCGCTGAAGCAGCTGCAGAACATCCCGGCGCAGCTGCCGAAGTCGGACCTGCCCGAGCTGCCCGGCACCCCGGGCCTGCCCGGTCTCCCGGCCCTGCCGAAGACCCCGGGTCTGCCCGGTGACGCCGCTCGTGCGGACGCCCCCAAGCTCGCCCAGCTGCCGGCCCTCCCGGCGCTGACCAAGGGCCTGCCCACCACGGGCAAGCTGCCGGTGCAGCTCCCGACGGCCGGCAACCTGCCGACCGCGGGCAACCTGCCCGCCGCGGGCGAACTGCCGGTGCAGCTGCCCACCACGGGCACCCTGCCCGCGGTGAACAGCACCCCGGCGATGCCGACCGCGCAGGTCCCGGCTCTGGCGGGCGTCGACTCGTCGCCGCTGAGCATGTTCCAGCGCTTCATCGGCACCCTGACCGGCAAGAAGTTCCACACCATGTGAACCTGCCAGTCGGCTAGCGCCACTGAATGAACCGAAGCGGGCCCGGAGTCACCGACTCCGGGCCCGCTTTGTGTCGTGTTCAGCCCCCAGGGGTGAAAAGCGCGTCCTGGGCGGCGCCCATCGCGGTCAGCACCGCGCCCTCCAGCACCGCGCTCCCACCGACGGTGCCCGCCCGGACCTCGGTCCGCAGCGGCGAGATCTCCGAGAGCCGTCGGCTCACCCTTGCCGCCAGCGCGTCGCCGCCGGCGCGGCCGATCTCCCCACCCAGCACGAGGAAGCCCGGGTCCAGGACCGCGGTGACCGCGGCGGCACCGATCGCGATTCGCTCCGCGACGATCTCCAGAAACTCTTCGGCGTTCGAGTCGATGGCGTACCCGACAGCCGCTTCGGCCGCTTCGGCGTTGTCGGCCGGCGAAGCCGGGATGCCGTGCGCGCGGGCGAGTTCGCAGATCGCGGCGCTTCCCGCGAGGGTGTGGAAGCCGCCGTCGCAGTCGGTCGCCGTCGGCAGCCGTCCGGGGCCCAGCATCGGCAGGAACCCGATCTCCCCCGCGCCGCCCGACGCGCCCCGCCGCAGCGAACCGTCGAGGACGACCGCCGCGCCGACCCCGAAACCGAGCCACAGCAGGACGAACGTGTCCCGGTCGCGGGCGGCGCCGAGCCGCTGTTCGGCGGCGGCCGCGAGGTTGACCTCGTTTTCCAGCAGTACCGGGACACCGAGCCGTCGCCTGAGTTCGTCGACGAGTTTCCCGTGCCACGCGGGCAATCCCCCGGCATGCCGCAGACCGCCGGTCGCCGGGTCGACGAGACCGGGAGCGCCGACCGCGACCGTGTGCAGCTCGGTCGCGCCCGCCTCGGCGGTGGTGGCCTCCAGCAGGGCGATCGCCCGCTCGACGGCCACGTCCGTGTCCACGTCGAGGTCGAACGGCAGCGACGCCTCCGCCCGGGTCCGGCCGAGGAGGTCCGCCACCGAGACGGCCAGGCCGTGGGTGCGGACGTCGAGGCCGGCGAGGTACGCGCGGTCGGCGACGATGCCGTACAGCTTCGCGTTCGGGCCGCGGCGTTCCGCGCCCGCCTCGCCGACGATCTCGATCAGCCCGGCGTCCTGCAGCCGTTCGACGAGGTCCGCCACCGTCGGCCGGGAAAGCCCGGTCAACGTCTTGAGCTGGGCGGCTGTCAGCGCGCCTTCGCGGTGAAGGAGGTCGAGGGCGAGGCGGTCGTTGATGGCACGCGCCGTGCTCGGGGAGGCGGACGGCATCCGGATGACACTCACCGGCAGATCCTCCCAGAATTAATTATCAGGTTCCCTTCCTGATAGTTTACGCTGACGTCCGTCGAGTCGTCTCATGGACCTTGGGGGCCCAGTGACCAACACAGTGGAAACCGTCGGCGGGCCGACGCGGCGGGTGCGGCAAGCGCGGATCGCCATCGCCGCCGTCTTCGCCGTGCACGGCGCGGTGACCGGCAGTTTCGCCACCCGGATCCCGTGGATCCAGGAACACGCGGGGATCAGCGCGGGCCAGCTCGGCCTCGCGCTCGCCTTCCCCGCCATCGGCGCCTCGCTCACCATGCCGCTCGCCGCGCGGATCGGGCACCGGCTGGGCGGCAGGCTGGGGCTCCGGCTCCTGCTCGCGTACTGGACGCTGGCGCTGATCCTCCCCGCCCTGGCGGGAAACCTCGTCACGCTGTGCCTCGCGCTGTTCGTCATGGGCACCGCGGCGGGTACCTCCGACGTGCTGATGAACGCCCTCGGTGTCGACGTCGAGGAGCGGATGGGCAAGTCGGTCATGTCGGGGCTGCACGGCATGTGGACCACGGGCGCGCTCGTCGGCTCCGCCGCGGGCACGCTCGCCGCGCATGCCGGGATGGACGCCCGGCTCCACTTCGTGATCGCGTCGGCCGTGCTCACCGTCGCCGGTGCGCTGATCTGCCAGGGCGTCTTCGACGTCCGCAGTGCGCCGGACGAGAACCCGCCGCCGAGGTTCGCGCTGCCGCCGAAGTCGGCCGTGATCATCGGTGCCGTCGCGTTCTGCGCCGTCTTCGCCGAAGGGGCGAGCCTCGACTGGTCCGCCGTCTACCTGCGTGACGTCCTCGGCACCTCGCCGGGGATCGCGGCCGCGTCGACCACCGCGTTCACCTGCACCATGGCGATCGCCCGCCTCTCGGGCGACGCGCTGGTGCGGCGCTTCGGCTCGGTCAACACCGTCCGCGCGGGTGGCGCCTTCGCGACGTTGGGCGGGCTGCTGGTCGTCTTCGCCGCCCATCCGGTGATGGCGATGGCCGGTTTCGCGCTGATCGGGCTCGGCGTCTCCGTCGTCGTGCCGCTCGCCTTCGCGGCGGCCGGACGCAGCGGGCCGACACCGAGCCAGTCGATCGCGGGCGTCGCGACCATCACCTATTCGTCGGGTCTCGTGGCGCCGTCGCTGATCGGCGGGATCGCCGACCTGACGTCGCTGACCGTGTCGTTCGCGGTGGTCACGCTGCTGGCACTCGGCCTGGTGGCGGGCGCCGGCGTCCTTCGATCCCGTTAGCCGAACTGGAGGGAACGCTTGGCGAGGCCGTACCAGTAGCCGTCGATGACGGTCTCGCCCTTTCCTTCCGAAGAGCTCGCGCCGAGTGACACGAACAGCGGCGCGAAGTGTTCGATCCGGGGGTGCGCGATGGCCGCGGCCGGTGCCTTGTGCTGGAAGTCCAGCAACGCGTCGAGGTCGCCCTGACGCAGGGTTTCCGCACCCCAGTGGTCGAATTCGCTCGACCACGACGGCGGCACCCCGTCGGTGCCGTCGGTCTGGCGCATCGCGCTCAGGTTGTGGGTGAAGAAGCCGCTGCCGATGATCAGCACGCCTTCGTCGCGCAGCGGCGCGAGCTTCCGGCCGAGGTCGAACAGCTCCCGCGGGTCCAGCGACGGCATGGACACCTGCAGCACCGGGATGTCGGCGTCCGGGTACATCTCCACGAGCGGGACGTACGCGCCGTGGTCGAGGCCGCGGTCGGGCGCGTCGTGCACCGGCGTCTGGGACGAGCGCAGGAGTTTCCGCACCTTGTCCGCGAGCTCGGGGGCGCCGGGCGCGGCGTATTTCACCTGGTAGTAGCGATCCGGGAAACCCCAGAAGTCGTAGACCAGCGGCACCGTGGTGGTGGCGCCGAGGGTCAGCGGTGCCTCTTCCCAGTGCGCCGAGACGACGAGGATCGCCTTCGGCTTCTCGAGGTCCGCCGACCAGCCGGCGAGCTGGCGGGTCCAGGTGGCGTCGTCGGCGAGCGGCGGCGCGCCGTGGCTGAGATAGAGCACCGGCGTCATGTCAGCTCCAGGTGTTTGAACTTTCAACTACCAGGATAGATGACGTCGCCCCACTTCGCCTTATTCCCGCGCGAGGTTGGCCGCCATCCGTTCGAGCACGGTGACCGTCGTCCGGTACTCGTCGTCGCTGATGCCTTCGGTCGCGCGCGACCGGAACGCGTCGACCTCGGCTTTCAGCCGGAGATGCGCCGCCCGACGGGCTTCGGTCAGGCCGCCCTCGTCGATCCAGCCACGAACGCGCAGGTCGGAGATGGTTTTCTGGAGGTCCCCCAACGGCTTCAGTGCTTCGCTGTCGGTGGTATTCAGGACCTGCCAGTGGCGACGGGTCAGTCCTTCGTCGTCGAGGATCCGCTCAAAGGAGGATTCGAGCGCCTGGTGAAGGTGGGCGAACCAGAATCCGATGGGCTTCATGGATACTCCTCGGGTAGACGACAACTACATGTAAAAATACATGCAATTGGTGAGGACGGGTAATGACGGACGCCGTGGCCGACGTGGAACGCGCGATGATCGCCATCCGGCGGAGCCAGGCGCGGCGATCACTGTCGAAACTCGCCCGCGACCGCGCCGAAACGATGCCGGACCAGGCGATCCAGGGGCTCCTCGACGCCGTCGAGGCGGCCGAGGAGAGCGGCGAACCGGGGACAGTCACCAGCCTCGCGGTGGCGCTGACCATCGACCAGCCTCGCGCGAGCCGTCTCGTCGCCCGCGCGGTCGAGGACGGTTTCCTCCGGCGTGAAGCCGATCAGCGCGACGGCCGCCGCGCCGTCCTCGTGCTCACCGAGGCGGGCCGCGCCGAAGTGACGCGTATGCACGAATTCCGCCGCTCGGTGTTCGCCGAGGCGATGGCGGACTGGACGGACGACGACCGCCGCGAGTTCGCGCGGCTGCTGACCGCGTTCGTCCGGAACTACGGGGCGCTCGGCGTGAAGTAGTTGACCAGGTTGCCGTCGGGGTCGCGGAACAGCAGCGACCGGTTCCCCCACGGCATCGTGGTCGGCTCCTGCACGATCTCGGCCAGTCCGGCCAGCCGCTCGTACTCCCGGTCGACGTCCTCCACGCGGAACTCGAGGATCGCGGTGCGGTTCGACTCTGGCACCGCTGCTCCCGCGCCGAAGAGCCGCATCGTCTCGGCGCTGCCGATCGCCAAGGTGCACGACGGCCCGATGAGTTCGGCGAACTGCTCGGAACGCCAGCGCGCCGCGAGGCCGGTCGCCTTTTCGTAGAAGCCGGCGAGGCGGGCGACGTCATGGGTGATCACGCGGACGGAAACGAACTGCATGGCTGGTCCTTTCGGTGCCGGAAATCGGGTCATCGGCCACGCTAGGAGCAATACCGGGCAAGATCTGCCCGGTATTCTTTTCGCTGTGACCAGGCCCATCGCCCGTGTGCTCGCGCTGCTGGAGATCCTGCAGAGCGGCGGGACGCGCACCGTCGCGGAGCTCGCGGGGAGGCTCGATGTCGACGAACGCACCGTCCGCCGCTATGCCGAACACCTCGTCGACCTGGACATCCCGGTCCGCTCGGTGCGCGGCCGGTACGGCGGCTACCGGCTGGCCCCCGGCTACCGGATGCCGCCGCTGATGCTCACCGACGAAGAGGCGCTGGCCGTCTTGCTCGGCCTGGTCGCGGGGCGGCGTGCCGGGCTGATCACCACGTCGGTCGCGGCCGTCGAGAGCGCTGTCGCGAAGGTCCGCCGGGTACTTCCCGAACCACTGGGCCGGCGGCTCGACGCGCTGCTGGAGACCGCCGATTTCACCGCGCCGGCAAGGAAAGCCCTGTCGGCCGAGGCCGAAGTACTGCTCACTCTCGCGGAGGCGGCCCGCGACCGGCAGCCCGTCGGGATCGCATACCTCGCCGGGCACGGCGGCGCCAGCGAACGCGTCGTCCATCCGTATGGCGTCGTCGCGCATTCCGGCCGCTGGTACCTGACCGGATTCGACTCGGCCAGCGGCGAGGTGCGCACCTTCCGCGTCGACCGGATCAAGGCGGCGGGGCCGCGGCCCGGGACCTTCGAGGCCCCCGGCGGCTTCGACCCGGCCGAGCGGGTGCTGACCGCGTTGGCCGAGACGCCGTACCGGCACGACGTCTCGGTGCGGATCCAGGCGCCGCCCGAGGAGATCCGTGCCGTCTTCCCGCCGTCCGTGGCGACGCTCGAACCGGACGGCGACTGGGTCCGCGCCAGGATCCGGGCCGAACGGCTCGACTGGATCCCGGCGCGGCTCGCCGCACTCGACCGGCCGTTCGTCATCGAACGGCCGGCCGAGCTTCGTGACCTGGTCGGCGCGCTGGCGGCCAGGCTGGCCGAGCGGGCGCGCTGACCGCTCACTTGCCGCAGAACACCGTCCGGACGAGCTTGTCCAGCGCCGCCGGGTACGACGGCAGCGGGTCCTTCGCGGAATCACCCGAGGTGATCGACGCGGTCAGCGTCCTGCTGCCGTCGGGCGAGCTGTACATCATCGATCCGTAGCCGTTGACGCCGCCGTTGTGGTTGAGGACGATGCCGCAGCCCGGACCCAGGTCCTGCGTGAACTGCCCGAGACCGTAGAAGCCGTAAAGGCTTTCGCTGCCGGGGTGCGTCTCGCGCATCTCGGCCATCAGCCAGGCCGGGAGCAGCTTTCCGCTCTGCAGGGCGGAAAAGTACGTCTGGAGATCCTTGGTCGTCGAGATCATGTCGCCGGCGCTGGAGATCCAGGACGGGTTCTGGTGGGTGACGTCGATCGTCTTCCACTGCCCGGCGTCCTCATAGCGGTAGTAGGCGTGGGCGTACGGCTTGGGCATCCCCGCCCACGCGCCCGGCGACAAGGTGTCGCGCAGCTTGAGCGGCCGCAGGATCCGGCGGTCCAGCTCGTCGGCGAAGGGACGTCCGGAGAGCTTCTGCACGAGCAGCCTGGCCACGACGTAGTTGGTGTTGGAGTAGCTCCAGCCTCCGCCCGGCTCGAAGACCGCGGGCTTGGACACCGCCAGCCGGACCAGCTCCTCCGGCTGATAGGTGTGGAATCGCTTGCCCACCCATTCCTTGCCCGCCCACGGGATTCCCGGTGTGACCGTGCCGTCCGGGTGGTACTGGCCGGTGTGGTTGAACAGGCCGCTGGTGTGCTGCAGCAGCATTCGCACGGTGATCCGCGAGTCCAGCCCGAGGCCGGGAAGGAAACCGGCGACCGGGGTGTCGAGCCCGATCCGGCCCTCGGCCACGAGCTGCAGCACCAGGGTCGCGGTGAAGTTCTTCGACGTGCTGCCGACGCGGAAGTGGCCGTTGGTCGGCGGTTTCGCGGTCCCGCCCAGCTCGCGAACCCCGGCGCTGCCGGTCCATTCGCCTCGCTCGTCGCGGACGCGCAGCTGCATCCCGCCGAACCCGGCGTCGACGAATTCCTGGGCGACCTGACGCAGTTCCGGGCGGTCCTGCCCGGCGGAGGCCGTCGGCACGGCGACGCCCGTCAGCAGTGCGGCGGCCAGCGCGGTGAGACCGATGCGGCGGAAGGTCTTCAGTGTCTTGGTCATGGCGATGACGTTCGCGGACCGCGCTGACACGGGACGGTCACGGCGCTGACACGCGGGCTCCGATGCCGTCGAGGAGGAAGTCGAGGCCGACGCGGAAGGTCTCGTCGGCGTCCAGGTGGACCGCGTCGCGCACCACCGTGGCCAGCGCGGGGAGCTTGCCGGTGGCGAAGGTCCGGGTCAGATAGGGGCCGAGCGTGGCCTGCCATTTCTTCTCGTCCATACCGGTGGCCCGTTCCGCCCGGCGCTCGGCGATCTCCCGGCGCACCGCGCCGATCGTGTACGCGTTGACCGCCGAGACCACCGGCATCGCGGCGTCGACGCCGACATCACCCAGCGCCGCCATCACGGCCTCCGAGGTGGCCAGCGCGTGCGGCCCCAGCTGGGGCCTGCCGCCGAGCAGGTCGGCGAGCCATTCGTGGCGGTGGACCGCGTGCCGCATGGCGTTCGCGAGCGATCGAAGCACCTCCCGCCAGCCTTCGCCGGTGGGCCGGATCTCGGCGTGGACGGCGTCGACCATCAGGTCGAGCAGCTCTTCCTTGCTCTCGATGTAGCCGTACAGCCGCATCGGGCCGGCGTCCAGCGCGGTGGCGACCTTGCGCAGCGACACCGCGTCCAGGCCGTCCGCGTCGGCGAGCCGGATCGCCGCCCGCACGATCAGCTCCCGGCTCAGCGGGGCCAGCGCCGGACGACTCGGCGGCTCCGGCCGCTCCCACACCACCATGCGGTGACAATACAACGCATCGATCGATACAGTGTATTGACCAATACGGTGTATCGAAGGAGGGCGATCATGACCATCGCCATCATCGGAGCGGGTCCCGGCGGCCTGGCTCTCGCCCGAGTTCTGCACGTCAACGGCATCGAGGCCGTCGTGTACGAACGCGAAACCTCGCGTGACGCCCGTGGCCAAGGCGGCATGCTCGACATCCACGCCGACACCGGCCAGCGGGCGCTGCGCGAAGCCGGCCTGTTCGACCGGTTCACCGAGATCGCCCGCGGCGAGGGTCAGGACATGCGGCTCCTCGAACCGGACGGCACCCTGCTGCTGCAGGAGGACACCCCCGACGACGCCCCGTTCGAGCGACCCGAGGTCGACCGCGCCGACCTGCGTGATCTGCTGCTGGACTCCCTCCCCGAACACACGGTCCGCTGGGGACACGCCTTCAAATCCGCCGAAGACGGCGTGCTGCATTTTTTCGATGGGCGCACCGCGACGTACGACCTGCTGGTCGGCGCCGACGGGGCGCATTCCCGCGTCCGCCCGCTGCTCACCGACGCCCGCCCGGCGCATCTCGGCCACAACTTCGTCGAGCTCCGTATCCCCGACATCGACCGCACCCATCCCGACCTCGCCGCGATGGTCGGGCGCGGCACCTACTGGGCGCTCGGCGACGGCAAATCCCTGGCGGCCCAGCGCAACGGCGACGGCACCGTGCGCGTCGGCCTCAGCTTCTACGGCACCGGCGAGGACTGGTTCACCACTGCCGGGCTGCCGCTCGAGGACCCGGCCGCCGCCCGGGCGTGGCTGATCGGGCAACTCGACGGCTGGGACGCCCGGTTCACCGCGCTGATCGCGGCCTGCGACGACGTGGTGGTGCCACGGTCGATCGCGGCCCTCCCGGCCGGCCTGACCTGGCCGTCGGCACCGGATGTCACCCTGCTCGGCGACGCCGCGCACCTGATGCCGCCGGTGGGGGAAGGTGCCAACCTGGCGCTGCTCGACGGCGCCCTGCTCGGCCTCGCGCTGGCCGCGCATCCGGACGACTTCCCCGCCGCCGTCGAAGAGTACGAACGCGAGATGTTCGACCGCGCCGGCGCCGCCGCCGGGATGTCCGCGCAGGTCCACGAACTCCTGACCGCGCCGGACGCCGCCCGGAAAATGCTGGCGTTCTTCCAACCGGACCCAGGCCGAGATGCTATGAACGGGAAGTCATTTCGTTCGTAGTCGAAGAGGAGCAGGCTTGCCGACCCCCGCCGGACGCGACCTCTCCGCCGCACAGGGCCTGCGCAATACCTCCTTGGACGACCTCGTCGGCCCCGCCGGGATCGCCAAGGAGTGACCATGCGCGAAGGTGTACTGGCGGGTGGTGCCCCGTATCTCGAATTCGGCACGGGGAGCCCGCTCGTGGTCTTCCGGTCGGTGCTGCCGGACTCGGCCAACCCCACCGGGTTCGCCCGCTGGGCGGAGGTGCGGTCCCTCAAACCGCTGGCCGAGCGGTTCACCGTGCTGACCGTCGGCAGGCGGCCGGGGCTCCGGCCCGGCGTCACCATGGCCGATCTCGCCGCCCACCACGCGGAGGAGTTGCGACAGCGGTTCGACCGGCCGGTGGACGTGCTCGGCGTGTCCACGGCCGGTTGCCTCGCACTGCAGTTCGCCGTCGACCATCCCGGCCTGGTGCGGCGGCTGGTGGTCGGCGCCGCCGGCGCCCGGCTCGGCGAGGAAGGCCGCCGCGTCCAGCGCCGGTACGCGGACCTGCTGGCCGCCGGACGGCACCGGGCCGCGGCCATGGCGCTGGCGCCTACCGTGGCGGACTCCTTGCCGGGACGGGCTTTGCTGGCCGGGCTGCTGGCGATGGCCTCCGGACGCCCGGCGGATCCGGACGGCATGGTGGCCATGCTGCGGGCCGAGGACGCTTTCGACATCGAAGACCGGCTCGGCGAGATCACCGCGCCCACCTTGGTGATCGCCGGTTCGCAGGACGCCCTCTACCCGCTCGAACTCGCCGAGCGACTGGCCGACAAGACCCGCCGCGGTGATCTCAAGGTCTATCCGGGACGACGGCACCACACCGTGATGAGCGATCGCCGCTTCACCAAGGACGTCTTCGAATTCCTTCTCTGACTTGAGGCGCCATCGCCTAGCCTTCGAGGCGAACCTGCCCTAGGCGCGCCTACCCGGTAAGGGCGCGTCCGCAGTCGGAGAGGGAGGCTGCCCGTTCGAGCCGGGCCAGGTCCTTGTCTTTCGCCGCTAGTCGTGTGACAGGTCGACGAAGCGGCTGTAGTGCAGCTGGTGCGCCACGGTGATCGTCGCCGTCGGCCCGGCACGGTGCTTCGCGATGATCAGGTCCGCCTCGCCGGCACGCGGGTCGTCCCGCTCCCAGGCGTCGGGGCGGTTGACCAGGATGACGAGGTCCGCGTCCTGCTCCAGCGAGCCGGACTCACGAAGGTCGGACAGCATCGGGCGTTTGTCCGTCCGCTGCTCGGGACCACGGTTCAGCTGGCTGATCGCGATCACCGGGACCTCGATCTCCTTGGCCAGCAGCTTCATCTGCCGCGAGAACTCCGAGACCTCCTGCTGTCGCGACTCGACGCGTTTGCCCGAGGTCATCAGCTGGAGATAGTCGAGGACGACGAGTTTGAGGTCGTTGCGCTGCTTGAGCCGCCGGGCCTTCGCGCGGATCTCCATCATCGTCATGTTCGGCGAGTCGTCGACGAACAGCGGCGCCTCGGAGACCTCGCTCATGCGGCGCGCGAGCCGCGTCCAGTCGTCGTCGGACATCTTGCCACCGCGCATATCCGCCAGGCGGATCCGAGCCTCGGCCGAGAGCATGCGCATGACGATCTCGGTCCTGCTCATTTCCAGCGAGAAGATCACGCTGGTCAGACCGTGTTTGATGGACGCCGAACGGGCGAAATCCAGTCCTAGGGTCGATTTGCCGACACCGGGCCGCGCCGCGACGATGATCATCTGGCCGGGGTGCAGACCGTTCGTCAGATCGTCGAAGTCGGCGAACCCGGTCGGGATGCCCTGCGACTGCCCGCCGCGCGAGGCGATCGCGTCGATCTCGTCCATGGTCGGCTGGAGCAGCTCTTCCAGCGCGACGTAGTCCTCGCTGGTGCGCCGCTCCGTGACGTCGTAGATCGCGGCCTGCGCGCGGTCGACGACCTCGTCGATGTTCGCGCCGTCGGCCGCGGCCGCGCCGTAGCCGTACTGCACGATCCGGGTGCCCGCCTCGACCAGGCGCCGCAGCACCGCCTTCTCGGAGACGATCTCGGCGTAGTAGCCGGCGTTCGCCGCCGTCGGCACCGTCGCGATCAGGGTGTGCAGGTACGGGGCGCCGCCGACGCGGCCCAGCTCGCCTCGACGCTCCAGCTCGGCGGAGACGGTGATCGGGTCGGCCGGTTCGCCGCGGCCGTAGAGATCGAGGATGACGTCGTAGATCGCCTGGTGCGCGGGCCGGTAGAAATCGTCGGGGCCGAGTGCTTCGATGACGTCGGCGACGGCGTCCTTCGACAGCAGCATGCCGCCGAGCACGGACTGCTCGGCCGCGATGTCCTGCGGGGGCTGGCGGTCGTACTCGCCGCCACGCGGACCGGGGTCGCCGGGACCCGGGTCGGACTCCGCGTACATCGGATTGCGGTCGTCGGTCAGCGCCACCGCTGCTGCCACCTCCTCAAGACATCGAACACGCGTTCGATTATGCCAGAATTTCCCCGGTCGGTCCGTCCGCGCCCGCCTGCCCCTCCCGCGGCGTCCGGCGCTCCCCTGTGCTCCCCTTCTCGGCCGGACGACCACCACGGTGTGTACCGGCCCGGCGGGCACGGTAGGCCCCCCGAAAGGACGAGCGCAATTTCGCCTGGGGACCGCCCTGTGGACAACCTGGGGATGACTGGGGGCAACCCTTCACAGGTGGGCCGAAGCCTGTGTACAACTTGTGGGCAACGCCGGGATGGTCTGACAAAAGTGCTGGTCAGGGCCTGTGGAGACACTGTGGAGAACTTTATTCAACTCAGCACGGCGTGTCGGGCAAAACTCGTCGTTCGGCGTGTCGCACGCGGGCGCACAGGGGTGCCCTGTGGATGGATGACACGGAGGGTAGAGGGGGCATCCGCCCGGCTGAACGGAGCCGGATTCAGGACGCGAACAACCTGCCCTGTGCGCTCCGTAGTCGTTCTCCGAGAATCTGCTGGTCGGCGGGTGTGAAGGCGATCCTCGGTTCGCCACTCCCCGGTACCTCTTCGGTCAGCCACCGGCCTTCGGTCGTATCGATGTAGTTCACCGGGCGTTCGATCCGCTGCCGCGCGCCGCTCCGGCCGCGGGCCGCGACGTAGAGGCTTCCGCTCCCCAAACGGCGTAACGCGAGGATGCGGCGAAGCTCGTCGGCCTCCTGGCTGCCGGCGCTCTGCCTTCCGCTGCGAAGGACCTCGAAGCCCTCCTCCTGCGCGGTCGACGAAGAGCGCGGCGCATCGACCTGGCTCTTCGGGACGGCGACCGGACGCCCGCGCCCCGGCGCGAGCTTCGGGATCTGGTCGAGGAACTCGGTGAGGAGCTCTTCCGGCCGCACCGAAGCGAGCGCGATGCCATCGTGCTCGCTGTGCCGCGCGAGGACGAAGCCCTCGCCGCCGGCGCTCCCCGCGAGCAGGGTGAAGCTCAGCGCCTTGCCCTCGAACCCGCCGTCGATCCAGCCGTAGTACTCCAGCGACGGCCTGGCGATCGCTTCGAGCGTCGCCTTGAACCCGGGATGCAGCCCCCGCGCGCCGAAGAGGCCCTGGCTCGCCAGCTCCTCGTTGGTCCGCTCGTCCTCGGCCCGCTGCGCGTCCTCGTCGAACCAGGTCGGCGTTTCCGACAGGATCGTGTGCGGTTCGCCGCCACGGCGGCGGATCAGCGTGATGAGGGTGCCGGTCGTGATCGTGACCTGCTTGTCCAGCACCGGAACTGCCCCCTAGTCCTTCTTGTTCGTCCAGCCCGGAACAAGACAAGCCGGGCGCGCCCCAATCTTGGCACGCGCCCGGCCCGCTCGTGACGACTACTCGCCGATCACCGGCGGTGCGGTGAGTTCGTCGGTTCCGAAGATCTCGTTGGGGTCGTCGCCGACGAGGAATTTGGAGCTGCGCTCCTCGTCCTCGGCGCCCTTGCCCCTGGCGCCACCGGCTCCCATACCGCCCATGCCGCCCATCATCCCGCCGGCGCCACGGCCCGCTCCGGCACCGGGACCGGCCGCACCGCCGCCCATGCCGGCGCCGCCCATCGCCCCCGCGTTGCCGGGCAGGGCCGCGCCGCTGCCGCCACCGGGACCGAACCCGGGGCCGAAGCCACCGTCCGGGCCGAAGCCGCCCGCACCGGGGATGTCGGTGCCGCCGAAGCCGCCACCGCCACCGCCTCCGCCGCCACCCGGGCCGAAGCCGCCGGCGCCGGGGATCTTCGGCGGGGTGTAGCCGGACGCGTTCGTCCCGTCGTCCCAGGACGGCGGCTTGTAGTTGCTGCCGGGGATGTTCGGGTTGTACTGCCCACCGGGCAGGTTCGAGCCCGGCATGTTGGACCCGGGAAGGTTCGACCCCGGCAGGTTGCTGCCCGGAAGGTTCGAGCCTGGCGTGCCGATGCCCGGCATGTTCGAACCGGGGATGTTCGGCGTGCCCGAACCGGGGATGCTCGGCATCGAACCGGGCGGGGTCGAGATGCCCGGCATCCCGTTGTGCCCGTTCCGGTCGCCCTGGCCGTTCCCGTTGCCGTCCTTGTCCTTGCCGTTTCCGCCGCCGCCGTTGACGTCGACGTTCGTGTTCTGCCCCTCCATCTTGGAGTAGGTGGGCAGCTTCTTGCCGTTCTCGGAACTGGCCTTGAAGTACTCGTTGAACGCGTCGACGTTCGCTTGACCCTTTTCGTTGTAGTCCCGGATCGCGCGGTCGGTGTCGGTGGTCCACGGCGTGATGGAGTTGAGCAGGTTGTTCTTCGGCGGTTCCTTCGGGACCTGCTGCACCTTCGCCTTCACCGTGGTGAAGGCGGTGTTCTGCTCGCCGAGGTACTTGTCGGAGTCCACCAGCTTCTTGCCGGAGTCCTCCATCCACGCCCGCAGCGGATGCGCGCCGGACTGCTGCGCGGCTTCGGCGCTCTTACCGGTCCAGGCGGCGTCCATCTCCTTCGACAGGTTGTCGATGGTGGTCAGCCGTTCCTGGTAACCGGCCTTGAGCCGGGTCGCCGCGGCCTGGCCCTCCTGGATCGACCCGGTACCCGGACCGGTGACGATCTTCTCCCAGATGTTGTAGCAGTCGATCTTGCGATCGCCGCCGGACGCTTCGAAGTCGCCGGATTTCGTGGTCGCCAGGTTGTAGGCCGAGTACCCGGCGATGATCGGCAGCAGGAACACGTGTCAGCCCTCCTTCAACGTCTCGATCATCGCTTCCCCCACTTTGAGCGCGACGGGGCACGGATCGCTCGCGCCCGGTCCGTTGTCGTACTGCACCAGGATGTTCACGGCCAGCTGGTCGGTCACGCCGACGAAGAGGCCGCACTTGCCTTTGTTACGGGCGTCGAGCGAGGCGGCGTACACCGCCGGGTAGCCGGCGACCTCGGTCGGCTCGAAGTACTCGTTGTTGGCCTTGGTGTCGTAGACGTCGCTGAGGCCGTTCTTGTTCGCGAGCACCGGGCTGATCTCGATCTGGTTCAGCCGGTCGTCGGCGGCGAAGATCGAGCAGCCGGGCCCGACGCTCGTGGTCCGCTGCTCGCCTTCGCCGAGACCGAGCTCGGTCCGCTTCGCGGCGGAAAGCGCGGAGCAGGCGTCGTTCTCGATCGACGAGGTCTTCAACGGGTTGGCCACCTTGGGCGCGGAGCCGGACGAATCGCTCGACGCGCTCGAGGCACCGGCCCCGGTCGTGTAGGACGGCTCCGACGAGGCGGTGCCGTTCTTGGTGCCCGAACAGCCGGCGACCAGCGCGCCCGCGGCGAGGAGGAGTACGAGGGAACGTCGCATCACACGGCCTTGTGCTTGTTGAGCGAAGCCTGCGTTTCGGCCTCGTTCGTGGTGATCTTCTGCTTGGCGGCGGTCAGCTGGTCGATGTAGTTCTTGACGTAGTCCTGCATCTTCTGGTTCTGCTCCAGGAACGCCTTGCCCGACGGGTTCGCCAGCTTCTCCCAGTCGCCGCTCGCGAACTCCTTGCCCGGCGCCTTGACGTTCGCCATCAGGTTCGCGTCGGCGTAGTCCCGCTTGAGCTCGGCCTGCAGATCTGTCCACTTCTTGATGATGCCGTCGATCTTGTCCTTGTCGAAGGTGAACCCGCCGCCACCGCCCGACGCCGACGAGGGCTTGTCAGGATTGGCCGGCGCGGAGACCGTGACCTTCTCCTGCCGGTTCTGCTCGGCGTTGCTGTCGTAAGCCATGCGTCCAGATCTCCCCGTGCCTCGACGTCGAGTCTCGATAATGCCTTGATCCCCAGTCAAGCTTAAGACGTGGCCCGGCGGGGTGGGGTTCCCCGTAAAGCAAAGGGCGGGACACCTCCGGAATGGAGACGTCCCGCCCTGTGCCGAAGCGGTGTTACTTGGCCTTGACCTCGAGCCGCACGTCGACGCGGACGTCGGGGTGCAGACGGGCGCCGACCGAGTGCTTGCCCACGGTCTTGATGTGGTCCTTCAGCTCGATGACGCGCTTGTCGAGCAGCGGGCCACCCGCCGCCTTGATCGCGTCCACGATCTCGGCGGTGGTGATCGAACCGAAGAGCTTCTTCGAGCCCTCGGCCGCCTTGCCGCTCAGCTGGATGGCGCCGAGGCCCTCCAGGGTCGCCTTGATCTCCTTGGCGTGGTCGAGGTCGCGGATGCGACGGCTCTCCTGCGCCCGCTTGATCGTGCGCACGTTCTTCTCCGCGCCCTTGGTGGCCACGATGGCGTAGCCGCGGGGGAGCAGGTAGTTGCGTGCGTAGCCGTCCTTGACCTCGACGATGTCGCCGGGCCCACCGAGGTTGGCGACGTCGGTGGTGAGAATGATCTTCGCCATTGACGTGCCTCCTTAGCGTGCGGTCGAGGTGTAGGGCAGCAGCGCCATTTCGCGGGAGTTCTTGACCGCGATGGCGATGTCACGCTGGTGCTGGCTGCAGTTGCCGGTCACGCGACGGGCACGGATCTTCCCGCGGTCGGAGATGTACTTCCGAAGCAGGTTGGTGTCCTTGTAGTCGATGTTCTCCGGGCGGCCCTTCTTCTCGGCCTTGCAGAACACGCAGACCTTCTTCTTGGGCTTGCGGATGGGTGGCTTGGCCACGGTATTTCTCCTGGATTTCTACGTAGTGGTTGTCTCGCGGCGTCTCGCGGAGCTTTCGCCCGCGGTGGATCGCCTGATCAGAAGGGCGGCTCGTCGGAGAAACCGCCGCCACCGCCGCCACCGGCGGGCGGGGCGGAACCCCACGGGTCGTCGGCGGGCGGGGCGCTCTGGCCACCGCCGCCACCACCGAAGCCGCCGCCACCGCCACCGGTGCCACGGCTGACCTTGTTCACCTTGGCGGTGGCGTAACGCAGCGACGGGCCGATCTCATCGACCTCGAGCTCGACGACGGTGCGCTTCTCGCCTTCCTTGGTCTCGAAAGACCGCTGCTTGAGGCGCCCCTGCACGACGACCCGCGCGCCACGCGTCAGCGACTCGGCGACGTTCTCGGCCGCCTGACGCCAGATGTTGCAGCGCAGGAACAGGGCCTCGCCGTCCTTCCACTCACCGGACTGACGGTCCAGCGTGCGCGGGGTGGACGCGACCGTGAAGTTCGCGACCGCCGCACCGGAAGGGGTGAAGCGAAGCTCCGGGTCGGACGTGAGGTTGCCGATCACCGTGATGACGGTGTCTCCAGCCATCGGGAAAGTCCTTCGGCTCAGGCCTTGGCGGCGGCGGTCGCGGCGCGCTTGATCTCGCGGCGCATGACCTTGGTGCGGAGCACGGTCTCCTGCAGGGAGAGCTGACGGTCCAGCTCCTTGACCGCTTCCGAAGACGAGTTCAGGTCGAGCAGCGCGTAGATGCCCTCGGCGTGCTTCTTGATCTCGTAGGACAGCCGGCGACGGCCCCAGACGTCGACTTTCTCGACGCTTCCGCCCGAAGTGCGGATCACGTTGAGGAAGTTGTCCAGGGTCGGGGCCACCGTACGCTCGTCGAGCGTGGGGTCCAGGATGACCATTACCTCGTAATGGCGTGACACAACCACTCACCTCCTATGGGCTCGCGGCCACGGACTGTCCGTGGCAGGAGGGTTTGTCCAGGTAAGCGTACCTGGCGGTCAGGCGACGCGGCGCAGCACCCAGGTGCGGACCAGCGCGGCGGTCACGCCGGCGAGCACGAGCACCGCGAGCAGCATCGGCAGCTGGACGTCGCCGCCGGGCATGCCGTCGGTCGCGAGCGCTTCGGCGTTGCCCGCGTTGCGGACGTCGGGGCCGCCCTGCCCGGCTTGGCCGTCGGTGCCGTACTGCGGGGCACCCTCGCCGGGGAGCGGGCTGTTGGCCGGGTAGCGCACGCCCGGCGCCACCGCGACACCCGGCTGCGCGACCGGCAGGTTGCCGTAGTCGCGCGGCGGCGCGTATCCGGTGCCGTTGCTGCCGCCGGGGAGCAGGTTCGTGTTCTGCGGGATGCTGCCGTTGGTGCCGCCGCCGGTGCCGCCCTGCTGCGGGGCCGTGGTGCCAGGGGTCGGCAGGGTGGGCGCGACGTAGTTGGTCGCGACCGTCGTCAGGCCGCAGCTGCCTGCGACCTTGTGCTCGATGGAGTTCAGCGTCTTTTCGGGGTTCAGCCCGAGGCCCCAGGACTTGGTGTTCTTGACCGCCTGCCGCACGGCCGTGCCGATCGCCTTGCCGTCGATCGAACCGCCCGCGGCGTTCGGCACCGTGCCGAGGTCGATCCTGTTGACCTTGGCGATGTCGTTCGCGGCGACGTCGTAGAGGGCCAGCGTGCCCGCTTCCCGCGCGCCCGCCCGCACCAGTTCCTTGACCGAGGTGCCGGTGATCGCGACGGTGTCGCCCATCCCACCGCTCACGGTGCCGCTGCAGGCGTTCGCCAGCGTGGTGCCCGCGGCCGACGCGGTACCCGCCGTCAGGAGCGCGCCACCGGTGACCATGGTCGCGAGTGCGGTGACGGTGAGCGCCTTGCGGGTGGTCTGCCAGATGGTCGTCTTCCGCACGGGCGCGTTCCTCCGGGTCGGTGGGGGCGTGTGGCAGTGCATGAGGAATCACTGCAACGGGGATAACGAGGGAGTGACCAGAAAGATACTAGGCGGTAGGTCTAACTTGTAGCGGCCATTCGGCGGAGCACCCAGGTGCGGACGAGGCCCGCGCTGACTCCGGAGAGTGCCAAAACCGCGATCAGCAGCGGCAGCTTCCCGTCTTGAGTGAATCCGTCGCTCACGCTCGGTAGCGCTTCGGCCTGTCCCGCGGTCTGGACGTCCGGGTTGCCGTTCTGGTTTTCGGTCGTGACGCCGAACTGCGGCGTGTAGCCCGGGATCTGCCCGCCGTACCGGAGGCCGGGCGACGGGCTGAAGAGACCGGCCGTCGCCATCGGGATGGAGCTGTAGTCGCGCATCGGGGCGTAGCCCGTGCTGATGCCCCACGGCAGGTTGCCGAAGTTCGGGGTGAAGGTGCCGGGCAGAAGCGGGCTGTTCGCCGCAGGGATGCCGCCTTGTGCGGGGGCGCCGCTCTGCGCGGGCGCGCCCGGCCCGCCCGTCTGCGGTCCGCCGCTGCCGGGCGTGCCGGGAGCGGGTTTCCCTGGCTGGGGCTGGGTTCCGGGAGCGGGCTTGGCGCCGCCGCCGGTCAGGGCTTCGTGGGTGCCGCTGACGGCGCCGTTCAGCGCCTCCGCGGCGGGTGCGCCGACGACTGGGACCGGCGCGACGACGGTGTTCACCACGGTCACCGTCACCTTGCAGACCGTGCCCAGCACACTGCTGAGAACAGTCGAGACCGGGCCGACGGTACCGAGGTCGATCGGGAGGCCGAGCAGTGTCTTCCCGATGATCTTGTCACCGGGATTCGCGGTCACCGATCCCCCGCAGGGCGCGGTCTTGGTCTCGGCGGCGGCGGCCGTGCCGGGCATGGCGAGGGCGGCCGAGCCCGCGAGAATGAAGGCCGACGCACCCAGGGCGGTCGCCCTCCGTGTCCGTTCGCGCATGCCTTCGACTCCTCCGTCGTCGGGGTCACCTACCCGGATAACGACGCTAATGGAGACGAGTAACGCCCGCTCACTCGAAGAGGTCAGGCATTCGAGTGGAAGCGGGCGTCACTGACGGTGAAGATCAGGCGGGCTTACCCCGCAGCCAAGCGCGGACCAGGGCCGCGGCGACGACGGCCAGCGCCAGCACCGCGAGCAGCAGCGGCAGCTTGGCGGGGGCGACCGGCGCCTGGATGGCCTGCGCGTTGCCCGCGTCCTTTTCGTCGACGGTCGGCGGCGGCACCTCACCCGGGATGATCTCGGTGATCACCGGCGCCTGGACGAAGCTGCCGGGGAGCAGTGCCGCGTTGCTGATCACGCCGGCGATCGAGTCGCCGCCGATGCCGGTGGAGGAACCCGGGCCGGTCTGCACCGGGAGTTGGCTGCCCGGGCCGCCGGGCTGACCCGGCCCCGGGCCCGGACCCGGCGTCGGGGGCTGCGGCGGGTTGGGGTCTTCCGGCGGTCGCGGGGACGGCGGGGTCACGACTGGCGGCACGTCCTTGGTGACGCCCTGCGTCAGATTCCCGAGCGCGTTCACCGTGCCCTGCGCGGGCTTGCAGACGCCCTGCGCGGCGAGGTCGCCGACCGCGTTGTCGGTGAGGCCGGTGGTCTTGACCAGATCGCCGACCGGCAGCGAAAGCAGCGGCTTCCGTCCTTCGGCGGTCTTGGCCTTCGAGTCCAGGCCGACCGTCAGCGCCTCGGGCGAATTGAGCGGGGCGCCCGCGTCGAGAACGAGTCCGTCGGCGGACTTCCCGTTCTGTAGCGTGGCGGCGCAGTCGCCAGAAAGGGTCGGATTCGGTTCCCCGGCGGCCGTCGCGGTCATCGGGAACGCGAGCCCGGCCGTGACCGAAAGCGCGAATCCCCAAGCCGTAATCCGCCCGGCAGTCTTCCCCATCGAGTTCGTCCTCCGCCCCTCAGGACCCACGCGGTTTAACGGAACGCGCTCACGCTACCCCACGAGCGTGACGACCTGGCCCGCACCGGGGAGAAATGCCCAAGGGTATTTTGCCAACATGAAAATCGGTGCCCATGTCCGCGACGACGATCCGCTGGCCGCGGTCGCCGAGCGCGAAGCCGAAGTCCTTCAGTTCTTCCTTTCCGACCCGCAGGGTTGGAAAGCCCCCAAACCCCACCCGCACGGTGAGGCGATCAAGGAATCGCCGGTCGAGGTGTTCATCCATTCGCCGTACCTGATCAACGTGGCGTCGATGAACAACCGCATCCGCATCCCGTCGCGGAAGAACGTCACCCAGCACGCGAACGGCGCCGCCGCGATCGGCGCGAAAGGGCTCGTCGTGCACGGCGGGCACGTCGGCGCGGGCGAGGACGTCGAAGAAGGTCTCGTCAACTGGCGCAAGCTTTTCGAGCGTGAACAGGAAAAGGGCGGTTTCGCCGTGCCGATCCTGATCGAGAACACCGCGGGCGGCGACAACGCGATGACCCGCGACCTCGACACGATCGCCCGGCTCTGGGACAAGGTCGGCGAATTCGGCGCGGGTTTCTGTTTCGACACCTGCCACGCGTACGCGGCGGGCTGGGACCTGACCGAGGCGGTCAAGAAGGTCAAGGCCATCACCGGCCGGATCGACCTGGTGCACCTCAACAACTCGCGCGACGAGTTCGGTTCCACCCGCGACCGGCACGCCAACGTCGTCGGCGGTGACGGCACGATCGATCCCGAGGTGCTCGTCGCGGTCGCGGCCGAGGCCGGCGCTCCGGTGGTCGTCGAGACCCCGGCCGACGGGCAGGCCGCGGACATCGCCTACGTCCGGGAACGCGTCGCCTCCGCCTGATGTCGCGTTGGTCGTGAGTGGCGATTCGGGTTCTAACCCGAATCGCCACTCACGACCACCCGGACCCACGCGTTGGCCGACGCCGGCAGCCTCAGTGCCCCCGCTCAACCCGGTGCTACTCGGGAGGGAGATCGTTCCCTCTCCGGCGGGAGGGCCGGGCGCGCCGATCGCGAAAGGCTCGACCTCGACCGGGAAACACCCGGTGCTGGAGGGGAAGCCATGAACATCAGGTCGAAGATCGCCGCGGTCGCCGTGCTCGCCGCCGCGGCGGGAACGCTGGGGGCGACGCAGGCGACGGCGGCTCCGTCGACGGGTTCGGCCGGCTCGGTCGTGCTCGGATCGGCGGGCGGACCGCTGACATTCCCCGGTTTCGAGGGCGACCCGGTCCGCTTCGATTTCGCCGCGTTCGGGGAACCCGGGAAGTCGTCGGGCCGGTTCCACGTGAATCATCTGACCAAGGACGGAAAACCGTTCGCCGATTTCGACGGCAAGATCGACTGCGTCTCGCGTGACGGCGACCTCGCCGTGTTGACCGGCGTGATCGAACGCGCCGACATCCCCGGCTTCCCGGTGAACCTGGTCGGCCGCCGCATCGGTTTCTCGGTGCGGGACGTGCCGCGCGGCCACGACCGGATCGGCTGGAGCTGGGCGTACGGCGGGTTCGAACAGGACGTGCTGCCCTGCACCGGGCCGATCCCGTTCTTCGAAACGAGCACGGGCGGTTATGTAGTGCGCTGAATCGGCTTGACCCTCACGCCACGGGAGGGTCCAACCTGTGCCGCATGAAGAATCGGACCGTGTACCGGGCGGAGGACGGCGAGCACGTCGGCTACGTCGTCCCCGCGCCGGAAACCCGTTGGCAGGCACTGACCGTTTTCGGCTACCCGCTCGGCGGGCCGGCCGCCTTCGACGACTCCGTCGCGTTGCTGGAGGCCGAAGGGCTGGCCATCCTCGCCGAGCGCTGGTCGGTCAAGCAGGGGGACGACTGGGTCAGCTGCCGTCTGGTCGAGACGTCGCCCGAAGCCGTCATCGTGAGTATCGACGACTTCGGGGCCGAGGACTTCGGCAAGCACGTCAGGCTGGAACGTCCTGGACCTGAGGTGCTGAGGCGCGTTTGACGGTGCGCGCGTCGGGGGCGCCGTCGAGGAAACCGCCGATCGGATCGTCGTCCCCGGCGGCGCGGACGAGGTCTCTGCGCGGCTGGAAGATCTCCCTGATCACCAGCGCGCAGAGGCCGACCACCGCGAGATCGCGGACGACGACGGTGCCGAGGAACCAGTCTTCGGGCAGGCCCTTGTTGTCGACGCCGAGGTAGTACATCATCCGCGGCGCCCAGACCAGCGCGTCGAGGATCATCCAGCCGAGCAGCAGCCGCCAGCGCGGGATCGCGAGCACCGCCAGCGGCACCAGCCACAGCGAATACTGCGGGCTCCACACCTTGTTGGTCAGCAGGAACGCGGCCACCACGAGGAAGGCCAGCTGGCCGAGCCGCGGACGGCGCGGCGCCTTCATCGCGACGTACCCGATGCCGGAGCAGGCGGCGAGGAACAGCACCGCGACGACGGCGTTGAGCACGACCGGTGTCTGGCCCGTCGCGAGTTTCCCGTCGAAACCGGCCCAGCCGGACAGGTGGGAGATCACGTTGTAGAGCGAGTCGGGATCCATCGGGCGCGCCGTGTTGAGCCGGAAGAACTCCCACCAGCCGGTCGGCGCGGCGAGCGCGAACGGGACGTTGACCACCACGAGCGTCGCCGCGGCGAGCCCGGTGGTGAGCGCCCACTGTTTGACCTTGCCCGCGCGCAGGCACAGGAAGAACAACGGGATGAGCAACAGCAGCGGATACAGCTTCGCCGCCGCGCCGAGGCCGAGCAGGAAACCCGCGACCTCCGGGCGGCGCCGGGCCCAGGCGAGCAGCGCGGTCGCGGTGAACGCGGTCGCGATGGCGTCGAAGTTGGTGAAGACGTGCACCATGGCCAGCGGTGAGATCGCGACCAGTGCGGCGTCCCACGGGCGGCGTTTCAGCGATCGGCCGGTCGCCCACACCGTGACGAGCCAGGCTAGCGCGAGCCAGAGCGCCGAGATGTTGAAGTACACGGCCACCGGGAGCGCACCGGGCAGCCAGCCCGATTCCGCGACCGAAAGCCACGCTTCGGTGATCTTCGCGTTGATCCACTGGAACAGCCCGGTCGCGACCGGGTACTCCATGTACCGCGTGGTCTCCTTCGCCGTTCCCGCGTCTTCGGTCCACGAAGTCACGTACGGGAAGGTGTCCGGATCGTTCAGGCGCTCGGAACTGTAGAGCGGGATGATGTCCGAGTAGCACATCGCGACGAACGGGCGGCCCGCCCGCCAGTCGAGCTGATGGGTCCCGGAGTCGTCGGTGTACTCCTGGATGCACGACGCCTTGCCGAACCACGAGAGCACCAGCGCGAGGCAGGCCAGCAGCAGCCCCACCCGCTGCGGGGACCAGAACCAATGCCGCCCCACGGCCGCGTGCTCGCCGAGCGGTCCGCCGATCGGGCGGGTGGCCGCGGCCACGAGCGGTTCGTTCCAGCTCGGGATGACCCGCTCGCCGGGGGTGAGGGAGAGCGGAGCCTCGGGCTGGGTCGTCTGGTCGGACACGTGGCGGATGTTAGCGCCTACCCGGGTGACTGCCCGGTGATGTCACCGCTCTCGTAGAACCCGGCCAGCACCTCCGCCGCCGCGCCGAACGCGACGACGTCGTCGCCCATCTCGTCGAGATCGACCTGGATCCGTTGCCAGTGCGGCAAAGGCAGCAGCTCCCGCAGCCGCGCCGCGACGGTGTCGCGGTAGACCTCGGGCTCCGCGCGGACCGAGCGCCCGGTCAGCACGACCCGTTCGAGGTCGAGGACCTGGACGAGGTCGGCGAGGCCGATCCCGAGCAGGCCCGCCGCCTCTTCCGTGGTCGCCGCCGCGTTGTGCAACACCTCGACGCAGCCGCGGCGGCCGCACGCGCAGCGCGGTCCGTCGAAGGCGAGCGTGGTGTGCCCGAATTCGCCCGCGTTGGTCCGCGGCCCGCGGTACAGCCTGCCGTCGATCAGCAGGCCGACGCCGATCCCGGTGCCGACGAGCACGACGGCGGTCGCGGCCTCGGCGCCCTCCGGCCAGTGCTGGGCGAAGGCGGCGGCATTGGTGTTCTTGTCGAGCCGCACGGGCAGCCCGGTGCGTTTCGCGAGCAGGTCGCGCAGGGGGACGTGGTGCCAGCCCGGCATGTTCGTGGCGTCCCGGACGACGCCTTCGCGGTGGTCGAGAGGGCCGACGGAGCCGACGCCGAGGCCGAGAACGCCTTCGCGTTCGACGCCGTCGAGTAGTGCTTCGGTCGCTTCACCGAGAACGGAAACGGCCTGGTCAGGGGTGAATCCCGGGGTAAGCGGGCCACCTCGTGACGCGATGATCTTCCCGGTCAGGTCGGTCATGAGCACGCGGAACGAGTCCCGGTCGAGCTGGGCGCCGAGCGCGTGCCGGGCGTTCGCGCGGACGCGCAGCAGGGTGCGCGGTTTGCCGACGCCGGACGCGGCCTGGCGTTCTTCGTCCAGCAGGCCCGCTTCGAGCAGTTCGGGGACGATCTTCGAGACGGCCTGCTGGGTGAGCCGGGTGCGTTCGGCGAGTTCGACGCGGCTGAGGCCGCCCGCGCGCAGGATATGCGTGAGCAGCAGTGTCCGATTGTGCTGGCGCAGGCCGCGCAGATTGACCCCGGTCTCCGGCATAGCGCGCATCCTGCCATGACTGGCTGATTACGCAACACTGTTGTTTAATGGGGTCATGGCTGACTTGCGAGTGGGGATCTTCGGATACGGCACCGGTGGACGCGTCTTCCATGCGCCGCTGGTCGACGCGACACCGGGGCTGACCCCGGCCGCCATCGTCACCTCGAATCCGGACCGGGTCGGGCAGGCGAGCGCCGACTATCCGGCCGCCGACGTGCTGCCCGACGCGGACGCGTTGTTCGCGAAGGCCGGCGAGCTGGACTTGGTCGTCGTCAGCACGCCGAACCGCACGCACGTTCCGCTCGCGCTTCGGGCGATCGAGGCAGGCTTGCCTGTCGTCGTCGACAAGCCCTTCGCGCCGACAGCGGCCGAAGCGGCGAAGGTCGTCGAAGCGGCGAAGGCCAAGGGGGTCGGACTGACGGTGTTCCAGAACCGCCGGTTCGACTCGGACTTCCTCACCGTCCGGAAGGTCCTCGAGTCCGGCCGTCTCGGCGACGTCTTCCGCTTCGAGTCACGCTACGACCGCTGGGTGCCGAAGCCGCGGGACAACTGGCGCGAGTTCGGCGACCCCGCCGAGGCGGGCGGCCTCCTCTACGACCTCGGCGCGCATATCGTCGACCAGGCGCTGCAGCTGTTCGGCCCGGTCTCCGAGGTCTACGCGGAGGTCGACAGGCGCCGCGCCGGGGTGTCCGTCGACGACGACGCCTTCGTCGCCCTCCAGCACACCAACGGGGTGCGCTCGCATCTGTGGGCGTCCGCGCTCGCGGGCACCCGGAACCCGCGCTTCCGCGTGCTCGGCGACAAGGCGACCTTCACGAAGTACGGCCTCGACGTCCAGGAGCCGCAGATCAAGGACGGACTGCGGCCCGGCGACCCCGGCTGGGGCGTCGAGCCGCCGTCGGACGCGGGCGTGCTCGGCGTGAACGACGACGTCGAAACCGTGCCCACCGAGGTCGGCCGGTACGAGGACTTCTACGCGCGGGTGCGCGACGCGCTGCTCGGCAAGGGCGGCTTCCCGGTCGATCCCGCCTCC
Organism: Amycolatopsis roodepoortensis; assembly: GCF_024628825.1. Taxonomy (NCBI): domain Bacteria; kingdom Bacillati; phylum Actinomycetota; class Actinomycetes; order Pseudonocardiales; family Pseudonocardiaceae; genus Amycolatopsis; species Amycolatopsis roodepoortensis. The sequence goes on along the minus strand of NZ_CP102415.1, from coordinate 5,288,698 downwards.
GCCGTCGAGGCGCTCCGGGTCATCGAAGCCGCACACCTTTCGGGTGCCGAACGGCGCGTCGTCACCCTCTAGCTATTCGTTGTCGCCTCTGCCGCCGCCACGGCCGGGCCCGTTGCCGCCGCTTTCTTCTTCACCGCCGTTGTTCTCGCTCGACGAAGGCGGGTTCCGCGAACTGGAGGTCTCCTCTTCCTGGTTCCGCGAGGAAGAGGAACCGGTGGACGGGCCGGTCGACGGCGTGCCGGTCTCGGTCGAGCCTTCGTCCTCGTCCGGCGGGGTCTGCGTCGACGGGACGGTGTTGCTGTCGTCCCCGCCGATGATCTTGACCTTCTCGAAGCGCTCCCCCGGTTTCCCGTTCAGGTACAGGGAAAGGAACTTCTGCCAGATCGGCCCGGCGATCGTCGAACCGAAGATCGACTTGCCGTTCTTGCCCTTCAGCGCCTTGTCACCGTCGCCGCCGACCCAGACCGCGGCCGAGATCGACGGCGTGTAGCCGACCATCCAGGTCTGCGAGTTGGCGTCCTTCGCCGACGCGGGTTCGCCCGGACGGTAGGTGTGCTGCTGCGTTCCCGTCTTGCCCGCGCACTCGTGATTGTTGGGGCACTTGAGCTTCGAGAACGGGATGACACCCTTGAGCGACTCGGTGACGTTCCCGGCGATCTGCTTGCTCTTGTCCGCGTCGTCGGAGAACGCCGGCTTCGCCTCTTCCGGAGCCGAGTACGCGGCCTCATCCTGCGAGTTGGTCACCTTGACGATGAAGTGCTTGTCCCGCCGCTGGCCTTCGCCCGCGAAGGTCGCGTACGCGGCGGCCATGTCCTCCGGGCTGACGGCCGTCTTGCCACCGCCGAGCGCGATGTTGTTGTCGGCGTACAGCTCGGACACGCCCTCGGGGGCGGGTTTGATCCCGGCGTCCTTGGCGGCCTGTGCCACCGGCCCGGGCTTGGTCACGTTCACGACCATGTCGTAGAACACCGTGTTCGCGGAGCGCTGCATCGCTTCGGACACCGTGCACTGCGCCGAACACGAGCTACCGGGACCGGCGTTCCGGATCGTCTGCTTCCCGAACTGCCGGTTGTTGGAGCCGTCGAACGTCGAGTTGATGCCACCCTTGCCCAGCTGCATGTACGCGGTGAGGTCGAACGGCTTCATCGACGATCCGGGGTTCTGCGGGGTGTTCGCCCAGTCACGGCCCTTCTGGTCCTTGCCGTCGGGCCCCTTCACGATGGACGGGCCACCGTAGTACGCCTTCACGCCGCCGGTCTTCGGGTCGATGGCGACGAGCGCGTTGAGCAGGTTCTCGTCGGTCTGGCCCTTCATCCCGTCGGCCACCGCCTGCTCGGCCGCGGCCTGCGCCTTCGGGTCGATGGTCGTATAGACCTTGTAGCCGCCCCGGTAGTAGACGTCGGCGGTGATGCCGTTCGCCGCGAGCTCGTCCATGACCTTGTCGCGGATGAACGGGTTGACCACCCCGGCCTGCTGCTTGTCCTCCTGCGGGATCGGCGTCGGGAACTGCAGGTTCGCGCGATCCGCGGCGGAGAGGAAACCGTTCTGCACCATCCGGTTCAGCGCGACGTTCCAGCGATCGTTCGCGACCTTCGGGTTCTCCGAGCGGCCCGGCTGCTGGATGAGGCCCGCGAGGAGCGCCGCCTCCGAAGCGTTCAGGTCACCGGCGGGCTTGCCGAAGAACGCCTGCGCGGCCGACTCGATCCCGTACGCGCCACGCCCGAAGTAGATGATGTTCAGGTACGCCGAGATGATGTCCTTCTTCTCGTACGTCTGGTTCATCTTGAAGGACTTGGCGAGCTCGGTCCATTTACGGGCGAGCGACGATTCGTCGTCCCCGCTGGCGACCTTGATGTACTGCTGGGAGATGGTCGAGCCACCGCCCTTGCCCGCGGTCACCTGGTTGTAGACCGCGCGCAGGATGCCGCCGATGTCGAAGCCGGAGTTCGTCTCGAAGGAGGCGTCCTCGGTGGCGATCACGGCCTTCTTGACGATGTCCGGGATCTGCTCCGGCGTCAGGATCTGCCGGTTGCCGCCCTTGGGGACGTCCTTGCCCATCTCGGTGTTGTCGGCGTAGTAGTACGTCACCGCCTGGCCCTGGGTGGCCGCGACGGACTGCGGCGACGGCACGTCGACGGCGAAGTAGGTGATCACGAACGCGATCGCCGGGATGACGACGAAGAGGCAGAACAGCGCGAGCAGCACTCGCCGGATCCGTCTCCACCGGCGCTTCTTGCGCTGCGCGGGGGTGAGGACCGGCTTCCCGTTCTCGTCGGTCTCCGGGCCGTACGGCTCATCGTCGTACGGCTCGTCGTAGCCGCGGTCGGTGGTGCCGTTGTGCTCGTGATGCGTGATGAGGTCCGGCTCGTGCTGCGGCGCGACCGGTGGCCGCTGCGGGCGGCGCGGGGGCGGCTGCTGCTGGGAGGGCCCCTGGCGTTGCCACGGCGCCTGTCCCGGGGGACCCTGCCGCTGCCCGTGTCCAGGGGGCGGCCCGGCGGGGCGGCGGGGCGGTCCGGCCGGGCGTTGCGGACGACGTGCGGGGTCAGGGTCCTGACCTGGCCATCCGCCGTGGGGATCGTCGTTCACTGGGACGTCCTCCGAACCTTCCGTGGTGAGCGCGGTCCTGCGGTCGCAGGTCTCCTTCTAGTTAAGACGTATCGGATCGGTTCAGGTTCACCGATGCCACGAAAAAAGGTGTGCCGGGCACTCGCCCGGCACACCCTTCGTCAGGTGCTCAGCCCGATCGTCACGGATCTTCGGCGTTCGGGAACAACGGATCCGTGGTCCCGGGCCCCGGCCTCGTCGGCTTCGTGGGTTTGGTCGGCTTCGTCGGCCAGCCACCCGTTTCGGTCGTCTCGGTCGGCGTCGTGGGTGTCGTCGGCGTCGGGGTGGTCGACGGCGTCTCGGGCGGCGTCGACGTCTCCGGCGGCTTCTGGGCGGTCGTCGTCGGCACGGAACGCGCGTCCTTGCCGATCGGCTTGACGCTGTCGAACTTCTCCGACGGCTTGCCGGTCATGTACCGGGACATGAAGTCTTCCCAGATCGGACCGGCGATGGTCCGGCCGTAGATCGGCTTGTTGTTCTTGTCGTGCAGCGGCTTGTTGCCGTCGCCGCCGACCCACACCGACGTCGAGATGCTCGGCGTGTAGCCCACCATCCAGGTCTGCGCGTTGCGGTCGCGATAGCTCGGCGGGTCGCTGTCCTTGAAGTCGTACTGCTGCGTCCCGGTCTTGCCCGCGCACTCGTGGTTCTTCGGGCACTTGAGCTTCGAGTACGGGATGACCTCTTCGAGCGCGTCGGTGACGTTGCCCGCGATCTGCTTGCTCTTGTCGGCGTCGTCGCTGAAGGCCGGGGTTCCCTTGGGAGCCGTCTCGTCGAACTCGACCTCGTCCTGGGAGTTGGTCAGCTTGGCGACGAAGTGCTGCTTCTGCCGGACGCCTTCGCCGGCGAAGGTGGCGAAACCGGCCGCCATGTCCTCCGCGGTGGTGACCGTGCCACCACCGCCGAGCGCGATGTTGATGTCGGGGCTCAGCTTCGCCTTACCGCCTTCGGCCTCCACCATCACGCCGGCTTCCTTCGCGGCCTTCGCCACCGGGTCGACCTTCGTCTCGTTGCGGACCATGTCGTAGAACACGGTGTTCGCGGAGACCTTCATCGCCTCGGCGACCGTGCACTGCGTGCCGCAGTTGGAGCTCTCGCCCGCGTTCCGGATCGTGCGGCCGTCGAACTTCCGGTTGTTGGAGCCGTCGAAGGTCTCGCCGAGACCGCGGCCCATCTTCAGGAACGCGGTCAGGTCGAAGGCCTTGAACGCCGAACCGGGGTTGTGCGGCACGTTCGCCCAGTCGATGGCCTGGACGTCCTGGCCCTGCGCGTTCTTGGTCCAGTCCGGGCCGCCCCAGTAGGCGACGACGCCGCCGGTCTTGGGGTCGATCGCGACCAGCGCGTTCAGGATGTTCTCGTCCGTCTGGCCCTTCATCCCCTCGGCGACGGATTCCTCGGCCATCTTCTGCGCCTTGGGATCGATCGTCGTGGTGATCTTGTAGCCGCCCTGGTGGAGCCGGTCCTGGTCGTAACCGCGGGCTTCGAGCTCGTCGATCACGCGGTTGCGGATGTGCAGGCTCAGCGTCCCGGCGTCGTCGGCCTTCGCCTGCGCCTTCGGGATCGGCTTCGGGAACTGCGCGGCGGCGCGCTCACCCGGGTCGAGCCACTTGTTCGACACCATCTGGTCCATCACGAAGTTCCAGCGTCGCTGCGCGTACGGCTCGTTCTCGGACCGGCTCGGACCCTGGATCAACCCGGCGAGCAGCGCGGCCTCGGACGCGCCGAGCTCCTTGGCCGGCTTCTTGAAGTAGGCCTGCGCGGCCGCTTCGATGCCGTTGGCGCCGCGGCCGAAGTAGATGGTGTTGAGGTAGGCGGTGATGATCTCCTCTTTGGACATCTGGTTGTTCATCTTGAAGGATTTGGCCAGCTCGGTCCATTTACGGGTGAGCGTCGGCGCCTCGTTGGCCGTCGCCTTCTTGATGTACTGCTGGGAGATCGTCGAGCCGCCGCCCTGGCCGCCGGTGACGTTGTTGTAGACCGCGCGCAGGATGCCGCCGACGTCGAAACCGGAGTTGGTCTCGAACGACGAGTCTTCCGCCGCGTACACGGCCTTCTTGACCACTTCGGGGACTTCCCCGGGCTTGAGCAGGTACCGGCTTCCGCCGCTGGCGGGCGCGATCTTGCCCATCGGGCTGCCGTCGGCGTACATCAGCGTGATCGGCTGGCTCTGCAGGCTCGCGACGCTTTCCTGCGACGGGACGTCCACCAGGAAGTAGGTGATGACGAACGCGATCGCGGGCACCACGACGAACAGGCCGAACATCGCGTAGAGGACCCGGCGGACGATCCGCCAGCGCCGCTTCTTGCGCTGCTTCGGCGTGAGGACCTTCTTCTTGCCGTCCTCGTCGTCTTCGGCGGGCTCGTCTTCGTACGGATCCTCGCCCTCCGCGCCGAACGCGGCGCTCGGGTGACGATCGTCATAGCGGTCGTCGTACGGGTCGTAGCCGTACGGGTCTTCGGTGCCGTTGTGCGCGTGGTGCGTGATGAGTTCCGGCTCGCGCTCGTACGGTTCCGGCTCGACCGGCCGGACCATCGCGGTCGCCTGGTCGGCCGGGGCGGGAGGACGGCGGTCGCCGGGCGGAGGCGGCGGCGGACGGTGCCCGGCGGGACGGCCACCGGGCGGCGGCGGGGGACCCTGCCTGCGCGGGGGCATGCCGTTGGGGCGGCGCGGCGGCGCGGGACGGCGCGGTTCGTTGTCGGAGGGCCACTCGGGGCCACCGGCGTCGCCGGCAGGCCACTGCGGGTCGGAAGCGCGGGGGCCGGCGGGACGCGGGTTCGCCGAGCGGGGGATGCCGTTCGGGGGAGTCCGGCGCTGGGGGCGGCGCGGCGGTTCTTCGCTCGGCCAGCCGGGTTCGTCGTCTTCGCCAGGCCATTGGGCACGGCGAGGTGCATCAGGCTCCTGGCCAGGCCAGGAGCGATTGCGGTCGTCGTTCACGAATGGGCCTCCCAGACCGGCGCTTCGGGGCACGCCGCTCTGTGCTCAACTGCGTTTTCGATACCTGTCACTGACCCGCTGTCCTCTGCGACCGGGTCCGTGGCCGGGTGGTTCCCGGATCTCCTGTTCCGAGGACGTAGGACCGCACCAGGTGGTTCCAGTGGCAGCTCCGGCAGACCTCGACCTCGTAGACGGTGAACTCCGCGAAATGCCCGTCCATCCGTACCAGTTCTTCCGGCGTCTTGGCCGATCCGGCGGCGTGCTTGAGCTCGTCGCCGTACACCCACGACACCAGGGTCAGTTCCTCCCGATGGCAGACCGGGCAGTCCAGATCGCCTGGTCGGCCGTGGAATTTCGCGGCACGGAGGAGGTACGGGCCCGCGTCGCAGACGTCGTATGTGCCGACCCGTCCGGAGTGGACGCCCTTGAGCAGCGCGCGCCGCTGTAAGGCGTAGTCCACGACCTGCCGCTGGTTTCGCACGCCAACAGAGTACGGGCTCTTCCTGTGTGGTCCACGTCCCGTTGGCGGCGGGACGGTGCGTATGCGGTCGGACACGCCGACGATTCGATAACTCTCCGGTGAATTTCGCCCGGTTTCCGGGTACTCGATCGGGGTTAGCTACACCACTTCGATGTATCGGCGCGATATAGTGGGCCGGTAGGTTGACCGAGCCGGTCACGGTGGCCAACGCGACCGGTCGCGGTTTGTTCCCGGAAGGGGGTGCGGTGTGCTCGAGCTCGCGATCTTGGGCCTGCTGCACGAGACCCCTATGCACGGCTACGTGCTGCGCAAACGTTTGCATGAGACGCTCGGGATGTTCCGGACGTTCTCGTACGGCTCGCTGTACCCGACCCTGCGTCGGCTGCTTCGCGCCGGTTACCTCGTCGAGGAGCTCGAAGAGGTGGAAGACCGGGCGTGGGCGCGCCGGGGCAAGCGGGTGTACAAGCTCACCGCCGAGGGCAAGGAACGGTTCGCCGAACTGCTCGGCGACGCCGGGCCGCAGACGTGGGACGACGAAGGCTTCGGCGTCCACCTGGCGTTCTTTTCGAGGACACCGGCCGACGTCAGGATGCGAATCCTGGAAGGCCGCCGTCGTCGGGTCGAGGAACGCCGTGAAGGACTTCGGACGGCAATGGCGCGGGCCGAGGAGAAGATCGACCGCTACACCCGTGAGCTGCACCGGCTCGGGCTGGAGTCCAGTGAGCGGGAGGTGCGCTGGCTCAACGAGCTGATCGCGCACGAACAGGCCGAGCAGCGCGGGCCGGAGACCTGAGGCGCTCTCCGAGCGCGCTGCGCATTACCTACAACTGTTGGACTAATGAAGGAGAAACCGGCATGGGCGAGAACCGCCGCGTTCGGGTGGCCATCGTGGGCGTCGGCAACTGTGCGGCCTCGCTGGTCCAGGGCGTTCAGTACTACCGCGACGCAGATGCCGGCACTCGCGTGCCCGGTTTGATGCACGTCGTGTTCGGCGAGTACCACGTCCGCGACATCGAGTTCGTCGCCGCGTTCGACGTGGACGCCAAGAAGGTCAGCCGCGACCTGTCCGAGGCGATCTTCGCCTCGGAGAACAACACGATCAAGATCGCCGACGTGCCGCCGCTGGGTGTCACCGTGCAGCGCGGGCACACCTACGACGGGCTCGGCCGCTTCTACCGCGAGACCATCGAGGAGTCCGACGAGGCCCCGGTCGACGTCGTCGCCGCGCTGCGCGAGGCCGAGGTCGACGTGCTCGTCTCCTACCTGCCGGTGGGCTCCGAAGAGGCCGACAAGTTCTACGCGCAGGCCTGCATCGACGCCGGTGTGGCGTTCGTCAACGCGCTGCCGGTGTTCATCGCCTCCGACCCCGAGTGGGCGGAGAAGTTCCGCGCGGCGGGCGTCCCGATCGTCGGTGACGACATCAAGTCCCAGGTCGGCGCCACCATCACGCACCGCGTGCTGGCGAAGCTGTTCGAGGACCGCGGCGTCCAGCTCGACCGGACGATGCAGCTCAACGTGGGCGGGAACATGGACTTCCTGAACATGAAGGAGCTGGAGCGGCTCGAGTCGAAGAAGATCTCGAAGACCCAGTCGGTCACTTCGCAGGTCGACCGCGAGCTCGGCAAGGGCAACGTCCACATCGGGCCGTCCGACTACGTGCAGTGGCTCGACGACCGCAAGTGGGCCTACGTCCGGCTCGAAGGCCGCGCCTTCGGCGACGTGCCGCTGAACCTGGAGTACAAGCTCGAGGTGTGGGACTCGCCGAACTCGGCGGGCATCATCATCGACGCCGTGCGCGCCGCGAAGATCGCGAAGGACCGCGGCATCGGCGGCCCGATCCTGTCGGCTTCCTCGTACTTCATGAAGTCGCCGCCGGAGCAGTACGACGACGCCACCGCGCGCGACGAGGTCGAGAAGTTCATCGCCGGCGAGGCGTGACCCTCCCCTGACGCGGGCTGAAAGGTCCTTTCCTTGCGAAATTCGCAAGGAAAGGACCTTTCATGGCATCCGGGCGCCCGCGAGAGGCTGAACCTGGTCCGGTCCCGAGCGGGAGCGTTGCGAAAGCCACTTTCGCAACGTTGAAGGTTGCGAAAGTGGCTTTCGCAACACCCCGTCGGCCCGGAATCAGCCCTCCAGCAGCGCCGCCGGCAGATCCGTGATCACCGGCACCACCGTCGTCTCCGCCAGCACCGCCGGATCCGGCGGGAAATGCGGATTCGGCACCGCGTACACCGTCATCCCCGCGGCCAGCGCCGCGCGCAGCCCGTTGGTGGTGTCCTCCACGGCCGCGCAGTTCTTCGGCTCCGCGCCCAGCAGCTCCGCCGCCTTCAGGTACACATCGGGCGCCGGCTTTCCGGCGCCGACCTGCTCCGACGAAAGCGCCGTCGGCACCGGCAGCCGCGTGATGTCGAGGAACGCCTTGATCAGCAGCGGCGGCGACGAGCTCGCGATCGCCACCGGCCAGTGCTTCGCGACCTCGCGCACGACCCCCGGCGCGCCCGGGATGATCGGCGGTTTCTCCGCGTACCGCCGCGCCATCCGGTCGATCACCACCTGCGCGACGTCCTCGGGCCGCAGCTGGACGCCGAGGTCGTGCGCCAGGTAGGCGGCCCATTCCGGGGTGCTCATCCCCTGCATCGCCCTGGTCGATTCCTCCCGCCAGGTGCCGTGGAACTCGTGGACGACCGCCCGGCGGACCTCGTCCCACATCTTTTCCGAATCCACCAGGACACCGTCGAGATCGAAGATCACCGCTTCCACACCCCCAACCCTAGGCGCTGGAAACCTGTGCGGCAGATTACTTAGCCATGCTCAGTAATTTTAGTTAGCATGGCTAAGTGACCACGAAAGTCGCCGACCTCGCCCACCGGCTCCGCCCGCTGGTGTTCCGGCTGTACTACCTCGTCCGCCGGGAGACGCCGCAGGTGCAGCTCACCCTCACGCAGGGTTCGGTGCTGTCGGAGCTGCTCAACGGTGGTCCGCGCCGGATGAGCACGCTCGCCGACCTGGAACGGGTCCGGATGCCGACGATGACCGACGTCGTCCGCCGTCTCGAACGGCTGGGCCTGGTCAGCCGCCGCCGCGATCCCGCCGACGGCCGGGCGGTGCTCGTCGAAGTCACCGAGGTGGGGCAGCGCTTCCATCGCCGGCTGATCGTCGCGCGGGAGGAGTTCCTCCGCGAACGCCTCCTCGAACTCGACGAGACCGACCGCATCGCGATCGAAGCCGCGCTCCCCGCCTTCACCCGATTGCTGCACGAAGACAAGAAGGAGGAACTGATCCGCGATGAGCGCTGAGCACCACTCGAGCCTGTTGGACGCCGTCAAGGGGCAGCCCAAACAGGTATGGATCACCGCGTTCGCCGCGGTCATCGCGTTCATGGGCATCGGGCTCGTCGACCCGATCCTGTTGTCGATCGCGGAAGGCCTGAAAGCGACGCCGTCGGAAGTGACCCTGCTGTTCTCCAGCTACCTCGGCGTCCAGGCGGTCGCCATGCTGGTGACCGGCGCGATGAGTGCCCGGTTCGGGGCCAAGCGGACCGTGGTCGTCGGGCTGACGCTGGTCGTCGTCGCCACCGCGCTGTGCGCCGCGTCCGGGTCGATCGAGCAGCTCATCGGGTTGCGTGCGGTCTGGGGGCTCGGCAACGCCTTCTTCATCGCGACCGCGCTTTCGGTCATCGTCGGCGCCGCGACCGGCGGCCAGGCCGGCGCGATCCTGCTGTACGAGGCCGCGCTCGGCGTCGGCCTGGCGGTCGGCCCGCTGCTGGGCGCCCTGCTCGGCAGCATCTCGTGGCGCGGCCCGTTCTTCGGCACTTCGCTGCTGATGCTGTGCGGTCTCGTGCTCTGCTCGATCTTCCTGACCGGCGACGCGAAGGAGAAGCGGCCGAAGATCCGCCTGCTCGACCCGTTCCGCGCGCTCAAGCACGGTGGATTGCTGCGTACGTCGATCGGGTCCGCCCTCTACACCGCCGCGTTCTTCGTCGTGCTGGCGTGGTCGCCGTTCGTGCTGGAGTGGAGCGCCGTCGCCGTCGGCCTCATCTTCTGCGGCTGGGGCCTTTCGGTCGCCGTCGCGGGCGTGGTGCTGGCGCCGAAGCTGGCTGCGAAGCTCGGCGAGCGGCACGCGACCGTGGTCGCCGTCTTCGGCTACGCCGTATTGCTGCTGGTCATGGCGATCCCGAGCAAGCCCGTCCTGGTGGTCGGCATCATCCTGTCCGGTCTGGTGTCCGGCCTGCTCAACACGCTCTTCACCGGTACGGCGATGTCGATCAGCGGCGCTCCGCGTCCGGTCGCGAGCGCCGGGTACAACTTCTGCCGCTGGCTCGGCGGTGCGGTCGCCGCGACCGTCGTCGGTCACCTGGCCGAGTGGTTCGGCGCCAAGCAGGCGCCGTTCGTGATCGCCGCGATCCTGTGCGTGCTGGCCGGTGCCCTGCTGACGATCCGCGAGAAGTCCGCCGATCCGCACACGATTCCGGCCGAGGCCGTCCTCGTGGGCGAGGAGATGTAAAGCGGAACAAAGGGTGAACACCGGACCAACGAGGGGTTTCCTCTCGTCGGTCCGGTGCCTTAGCGTCGACCTCCCGAACTGCAGATGCGAGGTCCGCGTGAAATTCCTTCCGTTGCTGGCCGGCCACTCACCAAGCCGGGCATCAGTGACCTGTACCTACCGCTGTGGCGACGCGTGCTTCCACGACGCGCCGAACACGTCGGACAACCCCACCTTCGCCGACGTGCTCGGCGCGGTGAGCCGCCGTGGCGCGTTGAAGGCGACCGCCGTCGTCGCGCTGGCCGCCGGCACCCCGCTCGCGCTCGCCGCGCCCGCGTCCGCCGCCCCCGAGGGACGGCCGAAACCGCCACCCGGCACGGACTACGAGCGGGTCCAGCCGAACACGCTCGACGCGGTCGTGGTGCCCGAGGGCTACGAGCAGGGCATCGTGATCCGCTGGGGTGACGCGGTGCTGCCCGGCGCGCCGGAGTTCGACTTCGACCACCAGACCGCCGAGGCGCAGGCGAAGCAGTTCGGCTACAACTGCGACTTCGCCGCGCTGCTGCCGCTCGACCACTGGGGCCTCTCCGCGCTCCTGGTCACGAACCACGAGTACACCTCGGAAGAGTTCATGTTCCGCGGTTACGACCGGAACAACCCGACCGAGGAACAGGTCAAGATCGCGTGGGCGGCCCACGGACTGACCGTCGTCCAGGTGTCGCGCGGACGCGACACCGGGCACCTGCGGCCGAAGATGTCCCGCTACAACCGGCGGATCACGCTGCACACGCCGTTCAAGGTCACGGGTCCGGCGGCGGGCAGCGACCTGCTGAAGACCGCCGCCGATCCCACCGGCACGGTGGTGCTGGGCACGATGAACAACTGCGCGGGCGGCGTCACGCCGTGGGGCACGATCCTGTCCGGCGAGGAGAACATCAACCAGTACTTCGGGAACGCGGACACCGTGGCCGATCCGGTGAAGCGGCAGCGCTACGCGCGCTACGGCATCCGGGGCACCGCGACCACCCGCAAGTGGGAGCGCTTCGACGCGCGCTGGGACATCGCGAGGGAGCCGAACGAGGCACACCGCTTCGGCTGGGTGATCGAGCTGGATCCGCACGACCCGGACAGCACCCCGGTCAAGCACACACATCTGGGCCGCTTCAAACACGAGACGGCCAACATCCGCGTCGCCAAGGACGGCCGCGTGGTCGCCTACTCCGGTGACGACGAGCGCTTCGAGTACATCTACAAGTTCATCTCGAAGGGCCGGATGAAGCCGGGGAACAGCGCGCACGCCCGGCGCCACAACATGACCCTGCTCGACGACGGCACGCTGTACGTCGGCCGGTTCACCGGCGACAGCCCGCCCGCCGAGATCGACGGCACCGGGAAACTGCCCAGTGACGGTGAATTCGACGGCGGCGGCGAGTGGATCCCGCTGGCGTCCGGCAACAAGTCCTTTGTGGACGGAATGACCGCCGAAGAGGTCTACGTCTTCACGCGCGAGGCGGCCGACAAGGTGGGCGCCACCAAGATGGACCGTCCCGAAGACATCCAGGCGCATCCGTACACCGGCCGGATCTACTGCGCGCTGAGCAACAACGTCGAGCGCGGCAACCCCGGCAAGGAAGGCGCCACCGAGCCCAACCCGCGGCTGAACAACAAGCACGGCCAGGTGCTGGAGCTCGAAGAGCGTCGCGGTGACGCGCTCGCGCTCACCTTCAGCTGGCGGTTGTTCCTGGTGTGCGGCGACCCGGCCTCGCCGGACACCTATTTCGCCGGCTTCCCCAAGGACCAGGTCTCACCGATCTCCAGCCCGGACAACGTGGCCTTCGACCGGCACGGCAACCTCTGGATCTCCACCGACTCGGCGGGCGCGCTCGGCATCAACGACGGCCTCTACTCGGTACCGCTCGAAGGCCGCAACCGCGGGGAGCTCAAGCTGTTCCTCACCGTGCCCCGCGGCGCGGAGACCTGCGGGCCGATCGTCGAGCGGAAGATCGTCACGGTCTGTGTCCAGCATCCGGGTGAAGTTGACGGCGCGAACGCCGACAAACCGGCCTCCCATTGGCCGGACGGCGGGGAAACCCAGCCTCGTCCCTCCGTGGTGGCGGTGTGGAAACCGGGCAGGCATGGCCTGGAAGACATCGGTTCCTAGTCGAAAAGCAACGATCTAGCAGTACTTTTGGTCGATGGCGCGCTGTCCGGCTCGGCAGCGCGCCATCGCTCGTTCGCGCGCTGTTCATCTTCTGGCCAGAGCTGGATCGTTTTGGTCGCTTACCGTCACGGCGTTCCCCCGACTGGACTACGTGTACCCACCGCGACCATGGAGGCCCTGTGTCCTTCGAGCCTCAGCGGCTGCTGCCGTTGATCACCTCCCACCCCGGTGGCCGCTCCGCGGTCACCTGCGAGTACCGCTGCGGCAACGCGTGCGCCCACCCCGAGCCGAACACGTCGGACAACGAATACTTCGGCGACGTCGTCAAGAACATGCTTTCCCGTCGTGGCGCGCTGAAGGCCGGCGCCGTGATGGCCGCCGCCGCGGGCGGTTTCGCCGCGCTGTCCGGCACGGCCGCCGCCGAAACCCCGGCTGAAGTCGCCGCCGCGGGCCACGGCAAGCCGGGCCGCCCCGGGCGTCCGGTGCCCGGCACCGACTTCGAAGCGGTGCCGCCGAACACCCTCGACGCGATCACCATCCCCGAGGGCTACGAGCAGCGCGTCGTCATCCGCTGGGGTGACGCCGTCGAGTGGGGCGCGCCGAAGTTCGACTTCCACAAGCAGACCGCGGCCGCGCAGGCGAAGCAGTTCGGCTACAACTGCGACTTCGTCGGCCTGATCCCGCAGGATCCGCTGGGCATCCGCAACCTGCTGGTGGTGAACCACGAGTACACCACCGAGGTCCACATGTTCCCGGCCGACCAGTACGACCCGAAGAACCCGACCGAGGAGCAGGTCAAGATCGCGTGGGCCGCGCACGGTCTTTCGGTCGTCCAGGCCTTCCGTGACCCGGTCGGTGGCGCCCTGCGCGTGACGCCGAGCCCGTTCAACCGCCGCATCACGCTGAACACCGCCTTCGAGGTGCGCGGCCCGGCCGCCGGTTCGAAGTACCTCAAGACGTCCGCGGACCCGACCGGCCGCAAGGTCTTCGGCACGCAGAACAACTGCGCCGGCGGCGTGACCCCTTGGGGCACCGTGCTTTCCGGCGAGGAGAACGTCAACCAGTACTTCGCCAACGCGGCGAGCGTCACCGACCCGGTCGCGGCGGCCCGCCTGAAGCGGTACGGCTTCTCGGGCACCGAGAGCACCCGCAAGTGGGAGCGGTTCGACAAGCGCTGGGACCTCGCGCAGGAGCCCAACGAGGCCAACCGCTTCGGCTGGGTCGTCGAGATCGACCCGAACGACCCGAACTCGACGCCGATCAAGCACACCGCGCTCGGCCGGTTCAAGCACGAGGCCGCGAACATCAAGATCACCAAGGACGGCCGCGTCGCCGTCTACTCGGGTGACGACGAGCGCTTCGAGTACATCTACAAGTTCGTCTCCAAGGGCAAGTACAAGCCGGGCAAGAGCGCGCACGCGCGCCGCCACAACTCGGCGCTGCTCGACGACGGCACGCTGTACGTCGGCCGCTTCACCGGCGACAGCCCGGCCGCCGAGATCGACGGCACCGGAAAGCTCCCGTCGGACGGCGAATTCGACGGTGTCGGCGAGTGGATCCCGCTGGCGTCGGGCGACAAGTCCTTTGTGGACGGCTTCACCGCCGAAGAGGTCTACGTCTTCACCCGCGAAGCGGCGGACAAGGTCAAGCCGACCAAGATGGACCGCCCCGAGGACATCGAGGCGAACCCGGTCAACGGCCGGATCTACGCGGCGCTGACCAACAACAGCCAGCGCGGCCCCGCCGGCAAGGCGAACGTCGACGAGGCGAACCCGCGCCCGAACAACCGCAACGGCCACGTCCTGGAGTGGGAGGAGGACCGAGGCGACGCCGCGTCGACGAAGTTCTCCTGGCGGCTCCTCCTGGTCTGCGGTGACCCGAAGACGGCCGACACCTACTTCGGTGGCTTCCCGAAGGAGCAGGTCAGCCCGATCTCCTGCCCGGACAACGTCGCGTTCGACCGGCACGGCAACCTGTGGATCTCCACCGACGGCAACGCCCTCGGTGCCCACGACGGCCTGTTCTCGGTGCCGGTCGACGGCCCGGAACGCGGGCACGTCAAGCAGTTCCTGTCGGTCCCGGTCGGCGCGGAATGCTGCGGCCCGGTGGTGACCGACCACCTGGTGCTCGTCGCCGTGCAGCACCCGGGTGAGGACGCGGCCAGCTCCGCGAACCCGACGTCGCACTGGCCGGACGGCGGCACTTCGCAGCCGCGGCCGTCGATCGTGTCGGTGTGGAAGAAGGGCCGCTGGGGCCAGGTCGGCCGCATCGGCGTCAAGTAGTGGCTTCCGGCGCCCCGATCACTCTCGGCAAGACTTGTTCTGCCTGATCGGGGCGCCGGACGACACCGTTCGGTGATTACGGAACCCTGCCGCGCTCATTAGCTTCAGCCCTGTGAAACGGGCAATGGTGGTGATGGTGGCGGGCGCGCTCGTCTCCGGCTTCGTCCCTTCGTACGCGCAGGCGGCGACCGTCCCGTCCGGCTGCACCGGCGGCGTCGCGCCGAATCCGAGCGTCGAGCAGGGCAGCCCACCCGCCGGGTACACGTTCAACCCGGCCGCCCCGGTGCCTCCCGGCACGCCGAGGAGCAAGCAGCCCCGGCTGTCGACGGCCAGCGGGTACCAGTCCGACGGGGGCAAATACGCCCTGATCTCGACCCCGGACAAGATGATCAGCACCGCCTACGCGGCCATGAAGTTCGTGCCCGGCGGCGTCTACACCCTGACCGACTGGACCGGCACGAACGTCCAGCGCGCGGACGCCGTCCAGGAGACGGGGCTGCGGTTCTACAACGGGTCCGGCAAGGTCGTCCTGGAGAACAAACTCAAGGTCGTGCACGCCGTCGAGGCCGACGGCAAACTGGCCCGGCAGGATTTCCCGCCGTCGATCGCCCCGCCGTCGGCCGGTTCGGTGAAGTTCTTCGCCGCCACCGACCGCAACTGGGTCATGTGGGACTGCGTCCACCTGCGGGTCGACTCGTTTTCGGCGAAGGCGGAAGTGCGTGATCCGGCGAGCGGCGCCTGGGGCGCCACGGCCACCCTGGAGGCGGGCACCACCGCGAACTACCGGTTCACCGTCACCAACGACGGCACCACGACGCTGACCGCCATCAAGGTCGAAGACCCGTACTGCGACGCGAACCCCGCCCCGATCGCGACCCTCGAAGCAGGCAAGTCGGCGACCGTCACGTGCGACCACAAAAACGTCACCGAAGCGGACAACGGCCACGTCAGCACCGTGACCGTCTCCAGCGGGACTCTGCCGAAGAAGACCGCGACCACGACCATCAAGGTCACCCCGCCGCCCGCGATCGACGAGATCGGCGAGTTCGTCTGGAACGACCTCGACCGGAACGGGTCGCAGGACGCCGGGGAGCCGGGCGTTCAGGGCGTGAAGGCGACTTTGAAGGACGCGTCCGGCAAAGCGCTCGGGACGCTCACCACCGACGCCGGCGGCAAGTACCGCTTCACCAAGCTGAAGGACGGCATCTACCAGGTCTGCTTCGACCTCGCCGGGCTTCCGTTCACGTACACGGCGAAGGACGCGGGCGACGACGCGAAGGATTCGGACGCCGACCCGGCGACCGGCTGCACCGCGACCACCACCGTCGGCCCTCGCAAGCGGCAGGACTTGACCCTCGCGGCGGGCCTGAACGCGCCGGCGAGCAGGCTGGGCGACTTCGTGTGGCTGGACAAGGACAAGGACGGTCTCCAGAGCCGCGACGAACTCGGCGTCCCGGACGTAAAGGTGACGCTGAAGGACGCTTCCGGCAAAGAGGTCGGCTCCACCGTGACCGGCCCCGACGGGCGATACGCCTTCGAACGGGTGATCCCGGGCTCGTACCAGGTGTGCTTCGACGTCGGCTCACGTCAGCTGACCCGGCCCGGCGTCGCGCACTACAACGGCACCGATTCGGCCGCGGACCCCGCGACCGGCTGCACACCGGTGGCCTCGCCCGGTTCCCCGGAAGACCTGACCAGGGACGCCGGCCTGCTCGACCCGTGATCGCCGCCCGATCACGCGAGTTACGCCTCCAATCACGCGAGTTACGCCTTCAATCACGCGAATCACGCCTTGACCACAAAGTGTCGGTGGGTGCCGCTAACGTCGCCGACCGTGACTTCCCATCTCGATGCCACCCGCGAGTCCTATGACACCGTCGCCGAGGACTACGCGGCGCGGATCAAGCCGCTCTTCGACCAGGAGCCGATCAGCCGCGCGATGCTCGCCGCCTTCGCCGAGCAGGTGCGCGGCCCGGTCGTCGACGTCGGCTGCGGTCCCGGCCACGTCACCGCTCACCTGGCGTCGCTCGGTCTCGACGTCACCGGTGTCGATTTGTCGCCGAAAATGGTCGAGATCGCCCGTCGCCAGCACCCTGAACAGCGGTTTTCGGTCGGCTCGATGACCGCCATGGACTTTCCGGACGGGTCGTTGGGCGGTCTCGTCGCCTGGTGGTCGATCTTCCACCTGCCGCCGGAGGAGCTCCCGGCGGTGTTCACGGAGTTCCGCCGCACGCTCGCGCCAGGTGGTCGTCTGCTGCTCGGGTTCCACGTCGGTGACGAGCGGCTGAGCCCGGAGACGGCGTATGGCCACCCTGTCACCTACGACGCCTACCTGCTGGATCCCGGCCGGGTCGCGGACCTCCTCGGGCAGGCGGGCTTCGAGGTCACCGCGCGGCTGACCATGGAAGGGAGGAAATGGCCACAGTCCTGCCTGTCCGGCCGTGCGGTTTGACTCGCGGGCCGCGGGCCTGATCTGCTGCGCACGCAACCGAGCCGGGCGGGGCCATGACGCAGACGAACACGACCACGGGTGAGAACACGCCCGACTGGCCTTCGCGCGCCTGGTACCTGAGGCCGTCGACCTGGACTTGGTTCGGGTTCGGCCTGGTGCTGATGGTCTACGCCGATCTGGCCTGGCGCCGCCGCTGGATGAGCGACGACGGGCTGATCGTGCTGCGGACGGTCCGTCAGGTCCTCGCGGGCAACGGGCCGGTCTTCAATGTCGGCGAGCGGGTCGAGACCAACACCAGTCCTTTGTGGACGGCCGTCCTGAGCGTCCTCGGGCTGATCCCGGGGGTGCCACTGGAATGGGTCTCCGTGGTCACCGGGCTGGTCTTCTCGGTCGCGGGGTTGTTCTTCGGCCTGGACGGCGCACGGCGGCTCTATCAGCCGCTGGCGTTCCACGGACTCGCGCCGGCCGGGGCGCTCGTGGTCTGCGCGCTGCCGCCGTTCCGCGACTTCGCGACGTCCGGGCTCGAAACCGGGCTGATCACCTTGTGGCTGGGCGGTACCTGGTGGTTGCTCGTCCGCCGCGCGTCCACAATGGACGATCTACGCACCTGGCCGGTCGCGCTGGTAGCCGGGCTGGGACCGTTGGTGCGGCCCGATCTCGCGCTTTTCAGCGCCGTCGCCTTGGTGGCGTTGCTCGTCCTCGCGCGGCCGGGACGACGCCGCGCGGTGGGCCTGATGGTCGTGGCGGTCGCGCTCCCGTTGGCGTATCAGGTGTTCCGGATGGGCTACTACGGTCTGCTGACACCGAACACCGCACTGGTCAAGGAGGCGTCGGAGGCGAACTGGGCTCGCGGATGGGCGTACCTGGCCGACCTCGTCCAGCCGTACTGGCTCCTGCTCCCGCTGCTGCTGCTCGCCGCCGCGGTGGTCATGGTCTCGTCCACTATGGACAGAACCTTCGTGGTGCTCACCGCGGTTCCGGTGGCCGGAGCGGTGCTGCTCGCGTTGTACGTGATCCGGGTCGGCGGGGATTTCATGCACGGGCGCATGCTGCTCCCGGCGTTGTTCTGCCTGCTCTTGCCGGTGCTGGCCCTGCCGGTGACGAGGGTGACCGTGGCACTTCTGGTCGCCGTCGGGATCTGGGCGTTCGTGGCCGCCGCGTCGCTCCGTCCGGCGTACTCGGCTTCTCCGCGCGCTGTGGGCGTCACGGACGAGCGGGCGTTCTGGTCGCGGTCGACGGGGCACGAACACCCGGTCCTGGCGAAGGACTACGCCGACCACCCGCTGATGCCGTCGGCGCTGGCCGCCATCCGCGGCGTGACAGGTCCGGCGGTGCTGATTCAGGACTACACGACCCGGCGCTGGTACGCGTACCCGACGGACCGGCCGTACGTGACAGTCGCGGCGGACAGCATGGGCGCGCTCGGCCTGCTGATCCCGCTCGACATGCGGCTGCGCGACGGCTACGGCCTCGCCAACCCATTCGCCGCGCATTCGACGGCTCTCCCCAACGGCCGTCCCGGCCACCAGAAATGGCTGCCGCCGGTCTGGGAGCTGGCGAATTCGGCGCGGCTCCCGATCGCCGAGGGCGGTCCGGTCCGCTCCGCGGACGTCGCCGCCGCGCGAGCGGCACTGGACTGCCCCGCTCTCGTGGCGATCGACGCGTCGGTGCGGGATCCCCTGACTCCCGACCGCTTCGCGGACAACCTCACCGGTTCCTTCACCCGCGGTTCGATCCGGTTCCCGCGCGTGGCGGCCCCTCCCGTCGTGTGCGCCCCCTGATCACGCGAGTTACGCCTTCAATCACGCGAGTTACGCCTTCAATCACGCGAGTTACGCCTCTGATCACGCGAGTTCGCCGTCTGATCACGTGTGTCGGCCACCCAATCACGTGTGTCGGCCGTCTGATCACGAGAGCTGGCCGTCTGGACACGCGCCGGCGGTCCAGAACCGAACCACTAGCGTGACGGTATGGCTGATCTACCCCTCGCTCTCGTCACCGGCGCCACCCGCGGCATCGGTGCCGCGACCGCCCGCGCGCTCGCTCCGACCCACCGGTTGCTGCTCGGCGGCCGCGACGCCGACGCGCTCGGCGAACTGGCGGGCACCCTGCCCGAGGCGAAGCCGTGGCCGATCGACCTGACCGACACCGAGGCGCTGGAGACGGCGGCCGCCGAAATCGGTGAGCTGGACGTGCTGGTGCACTCGGCGGGCGTGGCGCGGCTCGGCACGGTCGAGACCGCGACCGACGCCGACTGGCGGGCGAACTTCGAGGTCAACGTCCTGGGCGTCGTCACGCTGACCAGGCTGTTGCTGCCAGCGCTGCGCGCTTCGAAGGGGCACGTCGTCGTGATCAACTCGGGTGCCGGGCAGAACGCGCGGCCGGGTTGGGGGCCGTACGCGGCGAGCAAGTTCGCCGTCCGGGCCTTCGCCGACTCGCTGCGCGAGGAGGAGTCCGCGCTTCGGGTGACGTCGATCTACCCCGGCCGCACGGACACCGAGATGCAGCAGGCGATCGTCGCCGACGAGGGTCGCGAGTACGAGCCCGAACGCTTCCTGCGCCCCGAATCCGTCGCGGCCGCGGTCTTCGCCGCGGTCTCCGCGACCGGTGACGCGCACCCGACCGACGTGACCCTCCGGCCGCGCGGCCTGGTCTGACGTCCCGGGTTCCCGATGTCGCATTAGAGACGCTCAGCGCCTCTAATGCGACATTGGGAACGGCTCGCACCCACTTGTCCACACCCCGTCGCCGTTGTGGACAACTCCCGGCTGACCAGCACTTTTCCGCCGGTCCCAGCCCCCACCCCCGATAGACTGGCCTCGGGGCCGCCCCCTGGGACGGGTGGGGGGCTGCGTAGGTGAGTTAAGAGCGAAGGCGTGCGGCGGTGTGGGCTACTTCGGCTTGCACCTTGGCGCGGTCCACCCGCAGGGGTTCGCCGTCGCCGACGACCTGCTCGCCCGCCACCCACACGTCGCGGACGCGGCGTGAGCCCGCGGCCCACACCAGGTTCGCGAGCAGTTGCGTGTCGGGCACGTCGATGCCGGTCGCGAAGGCCGGGTCGTCGAGGTCGACGTGCACCATGTCCGCCCACCGGCCGGTTTCCAGCGCGCCGATGTCGGTCCGGCCCAGCGCGTCCGCGCCGCCGCGGGTGCCGAGCAGGAACGCGTCGGCCGCGGTCAGCACGGTCGAGTCGCCGGTCGCGAGCCGCGCGAACATCGCCGAGAGCTGCAGTTCCTCCCACAGGTCGATGTCGTCGTTCGACGCCGGGCCGTCGGTGCCGAGCCCGATCGCGACGCCCGCCTTACGCAGCTCCGTCACCCGGGCGATACCCGAGGCGAGCTTCGCGTTCGACCCGGGACAGTGCGCCATCCCGACGCCGCGCGCGGCGAACAGCGCGATGTCCTCGTCGGACAGGTGGATCGCGTGCGCGGCCAGCGTCCGGCCCCGCAGCATCCCGACCTTCTCCAGCAGCGCGGGCACCGAACCGTGCGCTTCCCGCTGCTTGACGTCTTCGAGCGCCGCCTCGGCCACGTGGATCTGCACCAGCGCGCCACGCTCGGCCGCCGACTCCGCGGTCGCCCGCAGCGCTTCCTCGTTCAGCATGTACGCCGAGTGCGGCCCGTAGCCGACCTCGATCCGATCGCCGGGCCCGAACCGGAGACCGTCGGTGTCGATCCAGCGTTCGATGCTCTTCAGCATCGCGCGCCAATCCATCCCCGGCAGTTCCATGATCGGCGGGCCCAGCACCACCCGGCCACCGGTGGCGAGCACCGCGTCGGCGAGCTGCTCGCCTTCGAAGTACATCTCCGCGCTGGTCGTGACGCCGTGCCGCAGCATCTCGATCGAGCCCAGCATCATGCCGGTGCGGATGTCGGCGGGCTCCAGCTTCGCCTCGGCAGGCCAGATGATCTCGGTCAGCCACGGCAGCAGCGGCAGGTCACCGCCCATCCCGCGCAGCAGCGTCATCGGGCTGTGCGCGTGCGCGTTGACCAGACCGGGCAGGAGGATGCCGCTCAACCGGGTCACGGGAGCGGACGATTCGGGGGCCCCGGACAGGGGACCGACATGGGTGACGCGGCCCGTCTCGTCCACGTCGACCACGGCGTCACGCAGCAACGAGCAAGCGGGGTCGGCGGGGAGTACGACAGGAGCGTGGAAACGGCGTTGCATGAAGGGAGCTTACGGGTGCTCTTTATCGCGCCGACCGCTATCTCGTCGCCAGGACGCAGCTTGCGCGTGAACGGCACTATCGCTATCCCGGCGCCCCGCCGCTCAGTCCACGACGCCGCTCCGCCACGCCCAGGCCGCGATCTCCACCCGGTTCCGCGCCCCGACCTTGCCCTGCACCGACGCCAGATGCGTCTTCACCGTGGACAGCGACAGGAACAGCTCGGCCCCGATCTCGGTGTTCGTCAGCCCCTTCGCGGCCGCCTTGACCACATCCAGCTCCCGCGCCGTGAGCGGCTCCGAAGGCGGCGTGACGTCGCGTTTCACCGTTCCGCCGTCGAAATGCTTCAGCAGCCGGACGGTGATCTGCGGCGACACCAGCGCGTCCCCGCGCGCCGCCGCGCGCACGGCTTCGATCAGCAGCGCGGGCCCGGCGTCCTTCAGCAGGAACCCGCTCGCGCCGTTCCGCAGCGCGGTGTGCACGTATTCGTCGAGGTCGAACGTCGTGACCACCACGACCTTCAGCGGATCGGCGACGTCCGGGCCCGCCAGCTGCTTGGTGACCTCGAGCCCGTCGATCCCCGGCATGCGGATGTCCAGCAGGCAGACGTCCGGCCGCAGTTCTCGCGCCTTGGCGACCGCCGAGACGCCGTCCGGCACGTCGGCGACCACCTCGATGTCGTCCTGTGCGTCCAGGATCATCCGGAAGCCGATCCGCACCATGTCCTGGTCGTCGGCGATCAGTACCCGGATCACTCTTCTCCTTCAAGTGGTAGCCACGCTTCGACGCGCCATCCGCCGCCCGGCACCCGTCCGGCGGAGAGCCGGCCGTGCAGCAGGGCGACCCGTTCGCGCATGCCGATCAGACCGTAGCCGCCCGACCCGCCTGCCGGACGGCCCTGTGGCTCGCGTCCGTCGTCGGTCACCTGGAGGTGCAGTTCGTTCTCGCTCACCTCGGCGATGACCAGCGCCTCCTTCGCGCCGGACGCGTGCTTGCCGATGTTCGTCAGCGACTCCTGCACCAGCCGCAACGCCGACCGCCCGACCTCGTGCGGCACGTTCGGCGGCAGTTCGAGCTTCATCGACGTCTTCACGCCGTGGTTCGACCGTTCGATCAGCGTCCGCAGGTCGGCGGCGAGATCGGTGGTGGCCTGTTCACTGAACTCGCTGCTCCCGGCAGGCGCGTCTCCGCGCATACTCCGCACGAGCCGCCGCATCGCCGCGAGCGCCTCCACCCCGGCGTCCTCGATCCGGCCCATCGCCTCGACCGCGACCTGCGGATTCTTCTCGCCCATCATCTTCGCCGCCTGCGCCTGCACGACGATCCCGGTGACGTGATGGGCGACCACGTCGTGCAGTTCCCGCGCCAGCGCCATCCGCTCCGACGTCTGCGCGTCGCTGATCGCCGACTGGATGACCTGCGTGCGTTCCGAATCCCGTGACCGCAGCGCCAGGCCGACCGCCACCGAGATGCCGAGCAGCAGCACCGCGGCCACGGCGAGACCGGCGATCTCGTCCGGATCGGTCATCAGCTTGGGGCCCGGACGTTTGGTGTTGAGGATCGAGGCCACGGCGACCACCACCGACAGCCCGACGATCCTCGGCACGGCCTTGCTCAGCCCGACCGCCCGGACCAGGGTGACGACCAGCCCCATCCCCGCGACGATCTGCGTCCCCGGCACCCCACCGGGTGTGGCGTAGTCGTAGCGGAGCCGGAGGAACGGCGTCACCAGCGCCGAAAGCAGCATGACCGCGGTGAGCGCGATCATCGCGTCGGCCGGTCGCCGCGGCGCGGCGACGGCGATGACCGCCGCGACGATCGAGCACACCAGGATCGGGAAGCCGTGCGCCCCGCTCTCGTAGGTGAAGCCGAACTCCAGGATCAGCGCGACACCCAGCAGGCCGATGAGCGGCCATTGGCCCATCACCAGCTTGTTGAGCTTCTGCAGCTTCTCGTAGTTCTTCGGATGCGCCGTCCGGTCGCGTCCGGGGATCGCGAAGAGCAGCGTGCCGCCCAGCAGGATGCCGCCGAACAGCATCGCCTGCGCCATGGTGCCGTTCGACTCGCTGCCGTAGTAGTACCGGCCGGACACCGCGGTCAGCGTGGCCAGCACCAGGCCGGTGATCACGGCGAACGCGACACCCGGCCGCGTCCGGCGCGCGGCGTAGAACAGGACCTCGACCCCCGCGACCACCTCGGTGATGGACAGATTGGCGAGCACGCTCGAGTAGGTCGGGATGTCGAAGTACCGGACGACCAGCGTGTACGCCACCAGCACGACCGAGGCCGCGACGGCGGCCACGGCCGCTCGCTTCTGCGCCCAGAGCGCGCAGAACACCATCGCGAAGATGCCGGGGAAGAGCAGGAGGTCGATCCCGCGCGGGCCCGTGTCGTCGAAGGCGGCGTCGGTCACGAAGATCAGGTCGAAAGCGAGCGCGGCCAGCAGGACGACGGCGGGCATGCCGATACGTCGCGCGAGCGCACTCACCCGCGCGGGGAACTTGTTCTGGGCCGGACCTGCTGTCACACCGTGACGGTAGAGGATCGGCGGGCGTCCGCACCTTGGCCGACCGGCCCGAGCCGGGTCGGCCGATCGGCCGATGCGCGGGTGATCAGCACTGGCCGTCTGCCCGAAGTGGACACACCCGGTCCACCGCGAAGCTCTTTCCCGAAGCAGAACACAAGTGACTGACTAGGGAGAATCACGGTGGTGGATCCACAGTGGACAGGGCAGCCGGTGCTTTCGGGCCGCGGGCTGGTGAAGCGGTACGGCACGCAGCACGCGCTGGCCGGGATCGACATCGACATCCAGGCGGGTGACGCGGTCGCCATCGTCGGGCCCTCCGGCTCGGGCAAGACCTCCCTGCTGCACGTGCTCGCCGGGATCCTCCGCGCCGACTCCGGGCAGATCTTCCTGGCCGGGCAGCGGGTCGACCAGCTCAACGAGCGCAAGCGCAGCGAGCTGCGGCGCACCGAGTTCGGCTTCGTGTTCCAGTCCGGGATGCTCGTCGCGGAACTGAGCGCCGAGGAGAACGTGGCGCTGCCGTCGCTGCTGGGTGGCAAGGGCCGCAAGGAATCCATCGAGGCCGGCCGCGAATGGCTGGCGAAGCTCGGCCTCGCGGGCAAGGAGAAGCGCCGCCCCGGTGAGCTCTCCGGCGGCGAGGCGCAGCGTGTCGCGATCGCACGGGCGCTGACGCACCGGCCGAAGGTGATCTTCGCCGACGAGCCGACCGGCGCGCTCGACACCCGCACCGGCCGCGCCACCATGGACGCGCTGCTCGCCGCGGCCGCCGACAGCGGTGCCGCGGTGATCGTGGTGACCCACGACCGCGAGCTCGCCGAAGCCATGCCGCGCACCGTCTCCATCCGGGACGGGCTGATCGCGACGAGGCTGGCCGCGTAATGAACAGCTTCCAGCTGGCCATGCGGGTGCTCCGGGTCGACCGCCGGACCCGCACGTCGGCCATCCTCACCGCGGTCGGGGTCGCCGTCGCGACCAGCCTGGTGCTCCTGCTGGCATCCCTCCCCGGTGCCACGCAGGCCCGCTCCCAGCGGGCGATCTGGCAGGACATCGGCAGCTACTACTCCCAGTCCGGGGAGAGCCAGCGCCCGGCTCCGCTGCTCATGGCGGCGAACAAGGACTACTCGGGCGACCGTGAGATCACCCGCGTCGACATCGCCTTGACCGGCACTTCGCCGATGCTCAGCCTGCCGCCGGGCATCCCGCGGCTGCCCGCTCCCGGCGAGTCGATCGTCTCCCCCGCCCTCGGGAAACTGATCCAGTCGACACCGCAGGCGCAGCTCGGGGACCGGTTCGGCAAACTCGTCGACGCGCTCGGGCCCGAATCGCTGATGTATCCGGAGCAGCTGGTCGCCGTCGTCGGCCACACCCCGGAGTCGATGCCGCAGACGGCGATGGCCGCGGACGGCTTCCCGAACAAGGAGGCGAAGCCGGACCCGCTGCTCGAACTGCTCGCCTGGGTCGGGGTGATCGTCCTGCTCGTGCCGAGCCTGGTGCTCGTCGCCTCTTCGGCCCGGCTCACGGCCGCCCGGCGTGAGCTGCGGATGGCGGCGCTCCGGCTGGCCGGGGCGACTCCCGGACAGGTGACGAAGATCGTCGCCGCCGAGACGGCGTTGTCCGCCACGGTCGGCGCGCTGCTCGGCATCCTCGTGGCACCGGCGCTCCAAGGACTCTCGACGTTCGTCCCGTGGGGCGGCGGAACCTGGCTCGCGTCGGACTTCAGCCTTTCGGCCGGTTCGACGATCGCGGTCGCCGTGGCGATCCCGCTGCTGGTCGTCCTCGCCGGGGTCCTCGGCATCCGCCGCGTGCTGAAGACGCCGCTGTTCGCGGCTTCGGCACACGCTCGCAAGCCGCTGCACTGGTGGCGGCTGCTCGCGGTCCCCGTGGCCGGTGCCTTCTTCCTCTTCGCGGTCACCCAGGACAACGCCAGCCTGCCGATGGTGATGCTCGGGCTATTCCTGCTGGTCGGGTCGGCCGCGATCATCGGTCCGTGGGTCACCTCGGCGGTCGGCGGCACGTTCGTCCGGATCTGGCGCAAACCGGCGTCGCTGCTGGCCGGACGCAGGCTCCGCGACGACCCGAAGAGCGCCTACCGCGCCACCGCGGGTGTCGTGCTGGCCGTCTTCACCGGTTCGATGGCGCTCACCCTGCTGCCCTCGTTCGAGTCGATGGCGGGCGGCGGCCGGACCTTCAAGGACAACGTCCTCTACGCCCAGGCCGACGCGGCCCAGGCGCAGCAGGTCGCCGACCAGACCAACGCCTCCCTCGCCCGCTACGGGATCACCGAGAAGGCCGTCTCGGTCGGGCAGGTCTACCTGTCCACCGGTGAGCCGGGCACCCGCTCACAGAATCTGAACCGGGCTTTCGTGATGACCTGCGACGACGCCGCGAAACTCCTGCGGGTGAACGTCGGCGGCTCCTGCCAACCGGGACCCGCGATCTACAGCAGGTACGCCATCAACCCGGCGGAGTACCGCGTGCTGTCGGAGTACGACAAGGCCGGTCCGCCGCTGGACCCGAAGGCTCCCGTGCACCTCTTCCCGCAGGGTGACGAGGACACGTCCAGCACGATCGTCATCGACCCAGCCCTGGTGCCCGCGGGGGTCACGCCGGAGCGCTTCGACGTGATCGTGCCGACCACCGCGGACAACGCCGAGGTCGTGCGGACCGCGCTAGTCGGCGCCGCTCCCGGCCAGGAGGTCGGCAGCCGCGGCCTGCACCTGATCGGCCAGCAGCAGGAGCTCGGCGACCTGCGCCGGGTAACCGTCATCGGCCTGATCGCCGCCGGCGTGCTCGCCGGGTGCAGCGCGGCCGTGGCGACCGCGGGCTCGGTGATGGACCGCCGCCGCACCTTCGGGGCGCTCATCGCGGCCGGGACACCGGTCCGGGTGCTGGCGAGGGCGCTGCGGATGGAAGCGGCCCTGCCCGCGATGGTGGCCACCCTCGGCGCGGGGGCGGTCGGGATCGGCGTCGGCATGGGGCTCTACAGCCTGGTCGAGAAGGACGCGGTCGTGCTGAGCCCGTGGCTGCTGGCGCCCGTGGTGCTGGGAATCGGGGTGGCGTTGCTCGGGGCGTCCGTCTCGACCCCGGCGCTCAAGCGGGTGCAGTCGGAGCCTCTGGCCGACGAATAAAAAGATTCGCCCGAATGGCGTCATGGCGCCCGGGCGGGCAGGTCTCGTGGGTGGAGTCGGTGGTGATCCACCCACGGGCCGGGTGCCCGGTCGTCTCTCTGTCGGGGGAGGGACGAACGGGCACCGGGGACGCGCAGGGGGCGTTCCGAGGCGCGGGGGTGTGAAGGAAGGGCCGGTCAGGGACGTGGGGACGTCCTGACCGGCCCTTTCTGTCCGCGGGGTTCCGGAGGTGGTGTCGCGAAAGCCACTTTCGGGACATCAGACGTCTCGAAAGTGGCTTTCGCGACACGGTCGCCAGGACGGTGTCGGGCCCGGATGAGCGAAGGGGCACCGCGAGTCGTCCGTCCGGTCACGCGAAAGCGCCATCCATGCTCAAGGCACCCTTCACGAGGTCGTTCAGACCCGCTCGAAGATCAGGTCGTGCGAGATCCGGCCTTCGACGTCGGCGCGGTTCTCGAACTTCGTGATCGGCCGCCACTCCGGCCGCGGCGCCCAGCCGCCGGGCTCGCCGGCGTACCGGTTGCGCAGGAGCGGCTCGGCCGAGCAGACCTCCATCATCTGCTCGGCGTAGTTCTCCCAGTCGGTCGCCATGTGGAAGGTGCCGCCCGGCGCGAGCCGCGAGGCCACCAGCGAGACGAACTCCGGCTGCACGATCCGCCGCTTGTGGTGCCGCTTCTTCGGCCACGGGTCCGGGAAGAACAGCCGGACACCGGCCAGCGAGCCCGGCTCCACGTGCGAGGTCAGCAGCACGACGGCGTCACCGTGCATCAGCCGCAGGTTCTTCACCCCGAGCTTCTCGGCGCGCAACATCAGCTGGCCGAGCCCCGGGTCGTAGACCTCGACCGCGACGTAGTTGAGTTCCGGCGCGGCGGCGGCGAGCTGGGACGTGGTCTCGCCCATGCCCGAACCGATCTCCACCATCACCGGCGCCTGCCTGCCGAACCAGTCGTCGAAGTCCACCGGTCCTTCGGGCAGTTCGCCGACGGTGCGGCCGAGCGACGGCCAGAGTTCGTTCCAGGCTCGCTGCTGCCCGACGGTCATCCGGCCGCCGCGTTTGACATAGCTGACCACGCTGCGCATCCGTGGCTGGTCCTCGTTTTCCACCAGCCCATTAAACGCGGCGGTTACCGGACGGCTTCGAACTCCCCCAGCCGCGAACGCAGCCCAGCGAATCCGGCGACCGCGATCGGCGACGGCGTCGTACCGGAATGAGCGGGGAGAACGTCGATCCAGCCGTCGTGGCGGCTGGTGTTCAGCACCGTGGTCGGGATCGAATGCCCGGACGCTCCGCGTTCAGAGGGCATGAACTCCCAGTAACCGGATTCTCCGTCCGCGGCCCACGGGACGAATTCCCAGCCGGGCCGCCTGCCGAGCAGGCCGGCGATCCGATCTTCGATGCGGAAACCGAGTTCCCGCGATTCGAGCCTGCCTTCCACGACGGCGCGAAGCCACCACGGCGCGGGGATTTCGCCGTGCATTCCACTGGACGCGCGGTACAACGCGACAACGAGATCTTCGGGCGCGCGGTGTACCCAGGCGCGGCGGATATCGGATGGCCGGGTCGCGGACGCGACCGTGCGGGGCAGTTCGATCGCCTGTGACCATTCGAGGTCGAGCATGGGCTCGAGCCGGGGCTGCATACTTTCCGTGCGGGCTTGCGGGATCATGCGTTCCACTCCCTGACCGGAATCCACCGTCAAGGATCACCTCCGGGGCCGAGAGCCGAAAAATAGGCTCATCCCGAGCATCGCCCGGGCTGGAACAGTATGTCCGCTCCGTGTGAGAGAAGCCACAGGCTCTTAACGTGGACTTAACTCCTTTGGCCGCGGTAAAAGCTCACGCATCCCTTCGATGGGTGATCATCAGCCCGGCCGCATAGACAATCACGCAGATGCCGCCGAAATAAGCCAAATAACCCCACGGCCCCAGCGGCGGTTCGAGTTTCAACATCGACACCGTGAGATCCGGCCCGGAAAACTGATTCGCCGCGAAGAACGGCATCCACTGGTAGATGTCGTCGCCCACTTTCGGAATCAGCACGACGAGCCCCTCGAGCACCTGCGTCCACGCCAGCGCGAACCCGAGCGCGAACGCGGGGCTGCGGAACAGCAGGCCGAGGCCGACGCCGAGCAGACCGGTCAGGAAGAAGGTCAGGCCCTGGCCCGCCACCGCGCGCCAGTCGGCGCCCGAAGCCAGGCCCAGGTCGGCGGCCGGTTTGATCAGGTACGCGATCGCCCACGAGCCGAAGCCCACCAGCAGCCCGATCAGCCCGGAGAACACGCCGACGACGGCGCCCTTCGCCAGCAGGGCCGGCACGCGCGACGGCACCGCCTGGAAGGTGAGCTTCATCGTGCCCCAGTTGAACTCCGTCGCCGCCGCGAGGATGGCGAGGACCAGCACGACGGTGCGGCCGAGCGCGCTCGCGACCTGCGTCGAGTTGACGCCGGTCTGGCCTTCGAGCGGCACGAAGCCGAAGAAGAGCGCTGTGTAGGCCAGCGCGACCACCACCGCGATGGCCGCGCACCACCAGGGTGCGCGCGTGCTCAGCAGCTTGATCCGCTCCGCGCGGAGCATGTTCGCCGCGGTCATCGGGCCACCTCCGGTACGCCGGCGCCGTACTCGACGGCCTCGGCGGTGAGTTGCATGTACGCCTGTTCGAGCGAGCCGGCGAGCGGCTTCAGTTCGTGGAGGGTCGCGCCGGCGGCGAACGCGAGTTCGCCGATCGTGTCACTGTCCATTTCGGACACGACGAGCGCGCCGTCCTCTTCGCGGAACTCGGCGCCCTTGTCGGTGAGCGCGGTCCTGAGCTCGGGCAGATGCGGGCTGCGGACCCGCACGCCGAGGCCCTTCGCCCGGCCGACGAACTCCTCCATCGTGCCCTGGTAGATCAGCTTCCCCCGGCCGATCACGACGAGGTCCTGCGCGGTCTGCGCCATCTCCGGCAGGAGGTGGCTGGACACGAAGACGGTGCGCCCCTCGGCGGCGAGCGCGTGCATCAGCTTCCTGATCCACACGATGCCCTCGGGGTCGAGGCCGTTGACCGGCTCGTCGAACAGCAGTACCCGCGGGTCGCCCAGCAGCGCCGTGGCGATCCCGAGCCGCTGCGACATCCCGAGCGAGAACTGCCCGGCCCGTTTGCGGGCGACCGAGTCGAGCCCGACCAGCCGGAGCACCTCGTCGACCCGCTTGTCCGGCAGGCCGTTCGTCGCGGCGATCCACCGGAGGTGCTCGCGGGCGGTGCGGCCGGGATGCCGCCAGGTGGCGTCGATCATGCCGCCGACCGTCCGAAGTGGATCACGCAGCTCGCGGTAGGCCATGCCGTCGATGGTCACCGAGCCCGACGTGGGGTTGTCGAGCCCGAGCATCATCCGCATGGTGGTGGACTTCCCCGCCCCGTTGGGGCCGAGGAATCCCGTCACCCGGCCGGCTTCGGCGGTGAAGGAAAGCGCGTCGACGGCGAGCTTGTCGCCGTAGCGTTTCGTGAGTCCGGTGGCCTCGATCATCGGCCCTCCCTCCAGTGGATTCCGACATTACGCGGGAAAGGACCGGGCTGCCCCCCGATCGGCGGCCCGGTCCTTCTTCCCCTTTTTCTCCCCGGCCGGACGCCTCGCTCCCCCGAGTTCGGCGTTCGGCTTTCCCCTGTGGAAGTCCTTACGCGTCGCGCTTGTCGGCGACGACGAGCGAGATGACCAGCAGCACCAGCGCGAAACCGGCGAAGTAGGCGAGCGACCCGGCCTGGCTCAGCGGCGCGTTCGCCGCGGCGGGACCCGAGCCGGTGAGGAACCGGTCCGCGACGTGGAACGGCATCCAGTCGTAGATGTCCTTGCCGATCTTCGGGATGAGCTGGATCAGGTTCTCGACCGCGAGCGTGTAGATCAGCAGGAGCGAGATGGCGCCGGCGCTCTGCCGGATCAGGATGCCGACGGCGACCGCGATCACCGAGGCGAGGGCGAACACCAGGCCGACCCCGGCGACGCTGATCCACTCGGCGGTGGTGTTCAGCGCCAGATCCTCCGGTCGCATGATCGAGGCGAGTGCCCAGGCGCCGAAGGCGGCGATCTCGCCGATCACCAGCGAGAGCGTCGCGACGACGCCGGTCTTCGCCAGCAGCGCGGCGCGGCGGTTCGGCACGGCCTGGAACGTGGTGCGGATGGTGCCGAAGCGGTATTCGGTGGTCACCGAAAGCGCGGCCAGCACCATGACCACGGTCATCCCGAAGACGTAGCCGAACTGGGACATGCCGACGTCGGTGAATTCCCCCGACGGCGCGGCGCCGGCGAAGATGGCGGCGAAGCCGACCACCACCGCGAGGGTGATCAGCGCGCACCACCAGGGCGAGCGGGTGGTGAACAGCTTGATGCGTTCCACGGCGAGCAGAGTCATGGCTTTTCTTTCCTCAAAAGAGTGAGCGGCTGTGCCGGTTACTGGGCGGCGGTGACCACTTCGGCGGCTTCGGCTTCGAGACCTGTGTGGTACTCGACCGAGTCGCCGGTGATCTGCATGAAGGCCTGCTCCAGGGAGCCGGTCTGCGGGCTGAGCTCGTGCAGCACGATCTGGTTGGCCGCGGCGATCTCGCCGATCTTCTCACTGTCCAAACCGGACACGACGATCGCTCGTTCGGCGTCGGTGACCTGAGCGCTCGCCTGCGTCAGCGCGGCGCGCAGGGCGGGCAGCTGCGGCGACCGGACCTTGACCGTGTTCTCGGCGGCCCGGGCCACGAAGTCCTCGGTGGAGGACTGGGAGATCAGCTGCCCCTTGCCGATCACGACCAGGTGGCTCGCGGTCAGCGCCATCTCCGAGAGGAGATGCGAGGAAACGAACACCGTGCGGCCTTCGTCGGCCAGCCGGTGCATGAACTTGCGGATCCAGAGGATGCCCTCGGGGTCGAGACCGTTGACCGGCTCGTCGAAGAGGAGCACCTCCGGGTCGCCCAGCAGGGCCGCCGCGATCCCCAGTCGCTGCGACATGCCGAGGGAGAACCCGCCGGCGCGCTTCCCGGCGACGCTGGTGAGCCCGACGATCTCGAGTACCTCGTCGACCCGGCTCTCCGCGATCTTGTTGGACTTCGCCATCCATCGCAGATGCGCCCGGGCCGACCGGTTGGGGTGGACCCATTTGGCGTCCAGCAGCGCGCCGACCGTCCGCAGTGGATCTTTCAGCTCGCGGTAGAGCTTGCCCCCGATGCGCACCTGGCCGGCGGTCGGGTTGTCCAGGCCGAGGATCATCCGCATGGTCGTCGACTTGCCCGCCCCGTTCGGGCCGAGGAAGCCGGTGACCTCCCCCGGCGCGACGGAGAAGGACAGGTCGTTCACCGCCAGTGTCTTGCCGTACCGCTTGGTGAGGCCCGCTGCCTCGATCATGTCTGCTCCCCTCGGCGACTGCGAGAACAATCGTCGTCCATGTGGGTGGCCGAGCGCGTCATCCTGAGGTGCCAACCTGGTACCCGACCTGAGACGTAGCTTGCCGTCTTCCGGCGGCGTACGCGATCGGTGAGACCCCTGAGAGTGACCCTGATTCGCCAGGGTTAATGAACCGTGGTTCAATAATCGCATGGCGAGGCCACGGAGCATCACCGACGAACGGCTGCTGACCGCGGCGGGAACCGTGATCGGCATGGTCGGCCCGGGTTTCACGCTGGCCCAGGTGGCGGCGGAGGCCGGCGTCGCGGTCGGCACCGTGGCCCAGCGGTTCGGCTCGAAGAACGGTCTTCTGCTGGCGTTGAGCCGGGCGAACACGCGATCCGTCGTGGAACGGATGCGGGAATGCGGCGAGCTGGCCGATCCGGTGGAGGCGCTGCGCGCGGCGGTCGTCGTGGTCTACGAGGGGTTGGGCGACGCGGAGACGGCGGCGAACCATCTCGGGCAGCTGGGCGTGGACATCGGCGATCCGGAGCTGCGCGCTCTGCTCGGTGAACATTTCACCGCCGTGGAAGCGGAATTGCGGCGGCTGACGCGCGTCGCGGCGCGTGACCTCCCGGGTGCGCCGGGTGTCGTCCGTGCGGCGCGGGTGCTGCTGGGGGTGGCGAACGGGGCCGCGCTGGACTGGTCGATCCGGCCGAAGGGCCGGATCACCGAACGGATGGGGCAAGACGTGGACGCGGTGCTGACCGCGTGGAAGGGAGTGTCCTGAATGGATCAGAAGGTGGCCGTGGTCGCGGGGGCGACGCGGGGATGCGGCCGGGCGATCGCGGTGGAGCTGGGCAGGCTCGGCTGGACGGTGTTCGTCACCGGCCGTACGACGCGTGAGCACCAGTCGCCGATGAAGCGTTCGGAGACGATCGAAGACACCGCGGAGCTCGTCGACGCGGCGGGTGGCCGGGGGATCGCCGTCCGGACCGACTTCACCGTGGTGTCCGATGTGGACGCACTGCGAGCGCGAATCGAGTCCGAAGTGGACGGCCGGATCGACGTACTGGTCGACGACGTCTGGGGCGGCGACCAGTACGCGGACTTCGAGGGGGCGTACTGGGACTCCAGCCTCGACGACGCGCTCACGCTCGTGCACAACGCGATCGACACGCACCTGATCGCGCTGCACCGGCTTCTCCCGCTGGTCGTGCGGCGGGAAGGCGGTCTCGTCATCGAGGTCACCGACGGCGACCACGACGAGTACGTCGGCGCGGGGATCCCGTACTTCCTCGCGAAATGCGGGATCCGCGCGATCGGCAGGGCGCTCGGCGCCGAACTGAAGAAGTATGGCTCCGTCGGCATGACCGTCACGCCGGGCTTCCTGCGTTCGGAAGCGATGCTCGACCACTTCGGGGTCACCGAGGAGACGTGGCGGGACGCGGTCGGCGAGTCCGCTCCGGTCGATTTCGCCATCTCGGAGACCCCGGCGCTGCTCGGGCGGGGTGTCGCGAAGCTGTCGACCGACCCGGAGGTCGCGCGGTTCGCGGGCAAGACGCTGGCGTCGTGGACGCTGATGAACGAGTACGGCCTGACCGACGTCGACGGCTCACGCCCCGACTTCGGCAAGTGGATGGCCGAAGTGCGGGACGCGGGCAAGGACCCGGCTACCGCGGATCACTCGCTGTACCGCTGAGGCACCGGCCGCCGGCCCGTGTCGCGAAAGCCACTTTCGGGACGTCAGACGTCGCGAAAGTGGCTTTCGCGACACACCTAGCGGCACGTCAGCGGGCGAGGCAGGGCTCGCCTGGCCCTCCTTCAACGTTGCGAAAGCCACTTTCGCAACGTTGAAGGTTGCGAAAGTGGCTTTCGCAACCTTCCGTCCAGTGCCTGGCCAGGGGAGCTACTTCTTCCCGGCCAGCACGTCCAGGTAGTGCTGGTTGAACATGACGCCGAGGACGTTGCCGAACGGGTCGACGACGGCCGCGGTCACGAAGCCCGGCCCGCGCTCGATGACCGGCTCGTACTCCTTCGCGCCTTTCGCGAGCAGCTGAGCGAAGGCGTCCTCGACGTTGTCGACGGCCCAGTTCGCGATGGCCCCGCCGGGACCGGGCTGGGCCATCGGCGGCCGGAAGTCGCCGCGGACCAGGCCGAACTCGTGCTGGTAGTCGCCGATCCGGTACTCGACGTACGCCGGTGTCCCGTCGGGGCCGTTGCGGACGAAGTACGGCTCGATGCCGAAGAGCTCGGAGTACCACTCGATCGCGGCGGCCATGTCGTCGGCGTAGAACGTGGTGGTGGTGAGACCTCGCAGCATTTCCTTCTCCTCAGGTAGTGGCTCTGAGGACAAGCATCCGCCGCAAAGTGCTCACCGAACGACCACTTTCCGACGAGATCTCAGCTGACCCCGGGACGCGCCAGCCCGGTCTCGTAGGCGAGCACCACGGCCTGCACCCGGTCGCGCAGGTCCAGCTTCGACAGGATCCGCCCGACGTGCGTCTTCACCGTCGCCTCCGACAGGAACAGCGTCTCGGCGATCTCCAGGTTCGAAAGGCCCTTCGCGATCAGCACGAGCACCTCCCGCTCCCGTTCGGTGAGGACGTCCAGCTCGGCCGCGTCCCGCATCGGCTTCCCGCCGCCGCCGACGAACCGGTCGAGCAGCCGCCGGGTGACCGACGGCGAGACCACGGCGTCGCCCGAAGCGACCGCCCGCAGCGCCGACACCAGGTGATCCGGCTGCGTGTCCTTCAGCAGGAACCCGCTCGCCCCGCCCTGCAACGCCGAATAGACGTACTCGTCCAGGTCGAACGTCGTCATCACGAGCACCCGTGCCGTCCCGGCCTCGACGATCCGCTTCGTCGCCTCGACCCCGTCCAGCACCGGCATCCGGACGTCCATCAGCACGACGTCGGGCCGCAGTTCCTCGGCCAGCCGGATGGCCTGCGCGCCGTCACCCGCCTCGCCGACGACGTCGATGTCGGCCTGCGCGCCCAGGACCATCCGGAACCCGACGCGCATCAATTCCTGGTCGTCGACGACCACCACCCGTATCACGTCGCCAACCTAACCGGGAGCCTCGCGTGCACCTGCCACCCTCCACCGGGGGCGGGCCCGACCTCCAGCGTGCCGCCGAAGACGTTCGCCCGTTCCCTCATTCCGATCAATCCGTTCCCACCGGGGACGGTGAGTTTCCGCGGCGGCGCGGCGTGCTTCGCCGCCATGGGCACCAGCTGTTTCGCGCGCCCGGCGCCGTCGTCGGTGACCTTGACGTCGATCACGTCCGCCTCCCGCCGCACCACCACCTCGGCCTGCGCGCCCTGGCCGGCGTGTTTCAGCGTGTTCGTCAGCGACTCCTGCACGATCCGGTACACGCCGAGGGACACCCCCGCGGGCAGCCCGGCCAGCGCGTCCGGCCCGATCGCCAGCGTCACCGGCACCCCCGCCTGGCGGATCCGGTCCGCGAGGTCGGTCAGCGCGCTGGCGTCGGGCTGCGGCACGCGCGGCTCGTCGTCGCCGTCGCTGCGGAGCACGTCCAGCAGCCGCCGCAGCTCGGCGAGCGCGCCGCGGCCGGTCTCCGAAATCGTCTGCAGGGCACGTTTCGCCATCTCGGGATTCCCGTCGACCGCGTAGGACGCACCGTCGGCCTGCACGACCATCACGCTCACCGCGTGCGCGACGACGTCGTGCAGCTCGCGGGCGATACGTCCGCGTTCCTCGCCGACGGCGATCCTGGTCGCCTGGTCCCGTTCCGTCTCAAGTAGATGCAACCGGGCTTCCACCTCCTCGTGATAGGCGCGCCTCGCGCCGGCGAATTCGCCGAGCGTCCAGCACAGTGCGCTGGAGAAGACGCCGATGATCGCCAGCACCCACACGTCCTCCGGCGGGTCGGCCCACAGCTGGATCGCCGAGGTGACCAGCGTGATCACCAGGTACAACAGGCCCTGTTTGCGCCCGACGTAGACCAGCACCGAGTAGATGCTGATCATCATCGCCAGCCCGCTCGCCGCGCCGAGTTCCAGCGCGCTGTGCGGGATGCCGATCAGCAGCACCAGGTACGCCGACCACAGCGTCGCCTTCCGCCGGAAGACCAGCGGGGCGACCATCACCACGTCCAGCGGCAGGACCACGTACCAGGGCGGCATCGGGACTTCCGGCGTCTCGACCGCCGCCACGAAGAACAGCAGGTCGGTCAGCAGCAGGACGACGGCGATGAAACTGTCCCCGGCCATGGGGTGGGCACGCATCCAGAGGCTCAACCGTCGCACCTGGTAACACTATGTCGGCCGGGGCCGCCCGCGCGTCGGTCGCCGGTACCACCTTCGGTGCGACCCGAGGATGAGCGGCATGGCACGATTCCCCTCGGTGTGCTCGACGACTGGGAGGGTGGGCACCGTGACCTCAGCGACGGAGCAGGGCCGTCTCGCCGGCCCGCTGTCGATGTCGGTGGCGAACCTCTGCCACCGCCTCCAGCCCCAGGTGTCCGCGCGGACCGCGGCCGGTTTCGCCGAGGTGCTGCGACGGCTGGGCGGCCCGCTGCAGGTCGCCGTCGCGGGCCGGATCAAATCGGGGAAGTCCACCCTGGTCAACGCCCTGATCGGGCGCCGGGTCGCGCCGACCGACGTCGGCGAGTGCACCAGGCTGGTCACCAGGTTCCAGTACGGCACGGTAGACCGCGTCGAGATCGTCTTCAACGACGGCCGCAAACAGGTGCTGCCCTTCTCCGCCGACGGGATGATCCCGGCCGAACTGGGCATCGACATCGACAAGGTCTCGCATATCGAGGCGTACCTCACCAACGCGGTCCTGCAGGGTATGACCGTGATCGACACCCCGGGCCTCGGCTCGCTCGACGCGGCTTCGGTGTCGCGGACCGAGGAGCTGCTGGGCGCGGCGAAGCACCGCAAGCCCGAAGACGGTGACGAGGAGGAAGAAGGCTCCGACGAGCTGGACGACACCTCGCGCAACGCCGTCGCGGGCGCCGAAGCCGTCCTCTACGTGGTCACCCAGGGCGTCCGCGCCGACGACCAGCAGGCGCTCGCCGCGTTCACCGCCGCGACGGCGAGCCGCGAGGCGGGCCCGGTCAACGCGATCGCGGTGCTCAACAAGGCGGACACCATCGCGCCGGAGTCGGTCGAAGGCTCGGGCGGCGACGTGTGGAAGGCCGCGACGCTGTTGTCGGAGAAGCAGGCCGCGACGCTGAAGCCCCGCGTCGCCGACGTGCTGCCGGTGATCGGGCTGATCGCGGAGTCGGCCGAGTCCGGCGGGTTCACCTCGCCCGACGCCGAAGCGCTGCGCCAGCTGGCCGAGATGGACGACGACATCCTCGAGACCATGCTGATCTCGGCGGACATCTTCACCAGCTGGGAATGCGACGTCGCCGCGGGCACCCGGCTGCGGCTGCTGGAGAAGCTGGACCTGTTCGGCGTGCGGTACGCCGTCGAGGCGATCCGCAAGGAACCGGAGATCACCGCGGGCTCGCTGCGGCGGAAGCTGCTCGACGCCTCCGGGCTCGAAGCCGTCCGCCAGCGGCTGAGCATCGTCTTCGCCGCCCGCGCCGACGGCATCAAGGCGGCGGCCGCGCTGGCCTCGGTCACCGCGCTGGCCCACGCGTCCGGCGACCCGGCCGAACGGCAGCGCGTCCACGACGCGATCGAGGTCCTGCTCGCCAAGCCCGAGGCACACCAGCTGCGGCTGCTCGAAGCGCTCACGCTGGTCGCGTCCGGCGCCGTCGACATGCCCGAGGACCTGTCCGAGGAGGTCCTGCGGGTCGGCAGCAACGCGGACATCGGCGCCCAGCTGGGCAAGCCGGGCGCTCCGCGGGCCGAGCTGGCGGCCCACGCCCTGGAGCGCGCCGGCTGGTGGCGTTCCTTCGCGTCCTTCGGCGCGACACCCGCCCAAAGCCGCGTCGCGCACGTCGTGCACCGGGCGTACTTCCTCATCTGGCAGCAGATCCGCGACTAAACGCGCCCCAAGATTGATAAACCGAGCGCTCGGTCTAATAATGAGCGCATGGAAACGATCGTCGACGAGCCCCAGTGGCTGCGTACGGCCTCCTGGATCGGCTGCCCGCTGGCCGGGGCCGCGCTCGGCTGGTTCCTCCAGTCGATCTCGGGCTGGGTGGCGTCCCTGAGCTGGGTCCCGTTCAAGGGCCCCTTCCAGCTCGTCTCGGAGATCCCCCAGCCCTGGGGCACGGTCACCGGGATCGGCGTCGGTCTGGTCCTCGGGTTGCTCTTCGCCGCGGTCTGGGCGCACGAGCGGCTGATCGTCAAGGTGACGCCGACCCGCATCACGCTGACCACCAAGGGCCGCAGCCGCGCGTACGAAGCGGAGCTGGAGGCCGTCTTCCTCGACGGCAAGGAGCTCGTCCTGCTCGCCGCGGACGGCCGGGAGCTGGTGCGGCAGAAGGGCGACGTGGACCGCAAGGCCGTCGCCAAGGCCTTCCTCGACCACGGCTACCCGTGGCACGACGAGCCGCCGGCGGTGAAATGAGGACGGTCGACCCGGCCAAACACGAGGCGAAACGCCGCGCCATCCTCGACGCCGCCGCGGGCTGTTTCGCGATGAAGGGCTTCGAGAAGACGACGACGGCGGAGATCTGCCGCGCCGCCGGGATCAGCACCGGCAGCCTGTTCCACTACTTCCCGAACAAGCGCGCGGTGTTCGTCGGCATCTTCGAGCAGGACGCCGACGAGACCGCGGCACTGCTCGCGGCCGCCGAAGAGATCGAGGATCCGGGGGAGGCCATCCTCCAGGTCATCACCCACGTGTCGGAACAGCTTCTGCATCCGGTCATCGCCAAGCTCGTCCTCGAGGTCGCCGCGCAGTGTTCCCGCGACGCCGAGCTGGCCAGGCTCATCCAGGGCAACGACCGCGCGCTGCGCGACGGCCTCGTCGGCCTGGTGACGCGGGCGATGGAAGCGGGCCGGATCGATCCCGGATTCGATCCGCAGACGGTGGCCAGCTGGCTCGTCGCCTTGGTCGACGCGCCGCTTTCCCGCGTGATTCTTGAGCCGGACCTGGATCCGGCGGCGGAACTCGCGGTGATGAAGGAGCTGATCGCCAGATTCCTCCGTCCCGTTCTGCCGATTTCGCCCCCGCCTGGCGGGCCGGTGCCCGACACTGGTGAAATCTCCCCGGGCTGATCGGTAGGCCCGGGACACCAGTTACGGGGGTCGATTCGGGTGGGTGCCTGGCTGCGCAAGAAGGCGGTCGAAGACGTGAATCCGGACGACGTGCCGACCGGTCAGATCTCCGCGGCGATCATCGCCGAAGCGGACGGGGAGACTTCGCCGGCGGAGGGAACCGAGGCCGTCGAAGCCGCGTCGAACACCGATGTGGAGTCCACGACCACGGGTCCGGCCGACCTCGAACAGGCTCTCGCCGACAGGCAGGCGCTGATCCAACTGTGCCTGTACGCCCTCGATCGCGCGCGAAGCGGCGGCGTCGTCGAGCGGCTCGAACACGGTCTCGCCGGGATCGGCGTCCGTGCCCTGCGCCCGGACGGTGAGCGGTTCGACCCCGCCGTGCACGAGGCGGGCGGTGCGGTCGCGACCGAGGACCCTGCGCTCGAAGGGCTCGTCGCGGAGACCGAGGTGGTCGGTTTCGCCGATCACGAGCGGGTCCTGCGCGCGCCGATCGTCATCGTCTACGCGAAGAAGGCCCAGTGACGGCTCCGAGCGCGGCGGCCAACCTTCCGGCGGTCGTGAAGAGCACCCGCGAACAGCTGCTCACCGTCGTCCGCGAAGCCGATCCCCAGGCCGCGAAATGGGTCGAGGACATCCGGAAGGCGCGGCCGAAGAAGCCGTCGGTCGTGGTGGTCGGCGAGACCAACCGCGGCAAGAGCTCGCTCGTGAACGCGCTCCTGTCCATGCCGGGACTGTCCCCTGTGGACGCCGACGTCGCCACGGCGACTTATCTCGTCTTCGAACACGCCGAGCAGTGGTCCGCGCAGGCCTGCTACCCGGGCCAGCTGGCGCCGGTGCCGATCAACCTCAACGACCTGATCCACTGGGTCTCGGCCGCGCACGAGCTGCCGGAAGGGCAGATCCCGCCGCGCTACGTCGAGGTCTCCGGCCCGGTCCCGCTGCTCGAACGAGTGTCCATTGTGGACACGCCGGGTGTCGGCGGGCTCGACTCGATGCACGGTGAGCTGGCGAAGGAGGCCGCCGCCGGTGCCACCGCGCTGCTGTTCGTCGTGGACTCGTCCTCGCCGTTCACCGCGCAGGAGCTGCAGTTCCTGCACGACATGGGCGAACGCGTCGAGACCGTGCTGTTCGCGCTGACCAAGACCGACCAGTTCCGCGGCTGGCGCGAGGTCCTCGAAGCCGACCGGCGGCTGCTCGCCGAACACGCCCCCCGGTTCGCCGACGCGGTGTTCCACCCGGTTTCCGCGCGGATGTTCGAGACGGCGGCCAAGGCCCCGAACGAGCAGATGGCCACGATGCTGCGCGAGAAGGCCGGGATCGCCGCGTTGCAGGGCGCGCTGCAGGAGATGCTGGTCGGCCGCTCGGCGATGCTGGGCGAGGCCAACACCCTGCGCGCGTTGTCGAGCGCGCTCGGCGAGCTCAAGGCGAAGCTGCAGGCGGAAAGCCGAGCGCTGTCCGCGGGTGAGGCCGAGGCCGAGCAGTTGCGCCAGCGGCGTGACGACCTGACCACCGAGCGCCGCTCTTCGACGCGGGGCTGGCAGCTGAAACTGCGCGCGGAGATCCAGCGGACCCGCGTCGAGGTCGGGCACGAGACCAGCAGGCAGATGCGCGACGCGTCGACGCATTTCCGCCAGCTGATCGACGGCGCGAAACGGGACGCCCTCGCCGCGCTGCCCCAGCAGGTCGACATCGCGTTGCAGACGACGTCGCAGCGGATCTCGATGCTGCTCTCGCAGCGGCTCAACCAGGTCACCAACGTCGCGCTTTCGGAGCTGTTCTCGCCCGAAGAGCTCGAAATCATCCGCGGCCAGTTCGCCAGGGCGGGCGGCCCGCCGGTCGTGCTGCGCCCGCCGGACAAGAAACCGCCGACGGCCGAGGACAAACTGCTCATCTTCATGGGGGTTTCCGGCGGACTCGGCGCCGGGAAGGTCGCCGCGCTGCCGCTGGCGGGCGTCGCGATCCTGAACCCGGTGATCCTGCCCGCCACGATCATCATCGGCCTCGGCGCCGGCTGGTGGATGGCGCGCACCCGCAAACACGCCTCGGACAAGCAGCATATGAAGCAGTGGCTGGTCGAGGCGATCGCCGACGCGCGGTCCACGCTGGACCAGCTCGTCGCGGAGCAGCTGATCGAGGCCGAACAGCAGCTGTCGATGGCGCTCGACGAAGCCCTCGGCCGCCGGATCGACGCGATCGAGGCGGAGCTGAAGGAAGTCGACAAGACGATCAAGATGGGCGCGCAGGAACGGGCGAAGAAGATCTCGGTCGTCGCGAAGCGCCTGAAGGACGTCTCGGACGGCCGGGACCGCGCCGAGGCACTGCTCGGTCGCATTCGGTCACTGCGCGACGCCTGACCCGGGTGGGTCCTGTTGTGGACCGGAACCGAACCGGCCTACGGTGAGTCATAAGCTTCGACACACCAGCAGGTCAACGAGGGGGTTATCCCATGTGGGTCGACGAGAGCGGCGGCACGGACACCGAGTCGGGCTCCACCGAAGCGGTCACCGTCCACGTTGACGGCGAGGAGTACCAGGCCGAGCTCAACTACGACCTCGACAAGGACGGCGTCAACGACGCCGCGGTCATCCAGCACGAGGACGGCACCGGCCAGGCGTTCGTCGACACCGACGGCGACGGCGACGCCGACCAGTACGCGGTGCTCGACGAGAACGGCAAGGTCGTCCAGGAGGCCGTCTACGACGAAGCCTCCGGTTCCTGGGTCGAGGCCGGTGGCGGCGGCAACGACGACGGTTCCGACGCGGGCACCAGCGGCACCATGCACGCCGACATGCCCAGCGGCGACGTCGAGGTCGGACCGCCCACCATCGACACGGACGGTGACGGGACCCCCGACACCGCCGTCGTCCAGACGGAGGACGGCCGCACGATCGCCTTCACCGACAAGGACGGCGACGGCAGCGCCGACATCGCGGTGGAGACCGACGCCTCCGGCAACTCCAAGACCTACGAGCACACCGGGCCCGGCCAGTGGACCGAGGTCGGCAGCGGCGTGGTCAACAACGACATCGGCGCGGCCTTCGCGAGCGTCCCGGCGGCCGGAGGTGACCCGGCGGGCGACGCGGCGTGGGGTGGCGCGGGCACCGAAACACTCGAAGGTGTGGCGAAGATCGATTCCGCCACCGGTCAGTGGATCAGCCCCAACTGATTCCCAAAATGGCCTGGACCAATACAAGAATGGTCCAGGCCAATTCGAAGAGGTCATTCCTGTAATCCTGGTCACAGAACAGCCCGGCACGAGTACTCGTGCCGGGCTTTCTCATGTCCGATTCGTCCGTCCGCTGTGCCATCGGTCACCGGAAGAATTTCTGCGTATGGCCCATTCCGGTGATACTGAATCGATTCCCTTATCGTTCTTGTGAGAGAACCGACAGGTCAGCTCTCGGTTACCTGCCGGTCATCCGGCTACTCTCGGGGAATCCCAAAACCTGCACACCGGCCTTCCCGCCGGTGTGCGAAGCCATTCGGTCTCACGAGCTTGAGGGCCGCACCGGAACAGCGTCGTTCCCGGTGTGGGCCCTCTTTGCGTCGGAAGTCAGGAGTAGAGATGACCGCAGTCGCCATCCCCGGACTGGAAAATGCGCCGACGACGCACAGTGGCGTGCTGTCCTGGGTCCGAGAGGTCGCCGAACTGACCAC
This sequence comes from Amycolatopsis roodepoortensis, assembly GCF_024628825.1. Classification (NCBI taxonomy): domain Bacteria; kingdom Bacillati; phylum Actinomycetota; class Actinomycetes; order Pseudonocardiales; family Pseudonocardiaceae; genus Amycolatopsis; species Amycolatopsis roodepoortensis. The sequence continues at coordinate 5,245,337 of NZ_CP102415.1, read as the reverse complement.
TCCGGACCGTGTGGTGTGGGTCGACGGGTCCGACGAAGAGGCCGCCCGGATCAACGCCGAGCTGGTCTCCGCCGGCACGTTCGTGCAGCTCGACGCGAAGCCCAACTCGTACTGGGCCGCTTCCGACCCGAATGACGTCGCCCGCGTCGAGGAACGCACCTTCATCTGTTCCGAGAAGGAAGAGGACGCCGGTCCCACCAACAACTGGATGGACCCGGCCGAGATGAAGGCCACGATGACCGAGCTGTACCGCGGATGCATGCGCGGTCGCACGATGTACGTGATCCCCTTCTGCATGGGCCCCCTCGGCGCCGAGGACCCCAAGCTCGGCATCGAGATCACCGACTTCGCCTACGTCGTCGCCTCCATGCGCGTGATGACCCGCGCCGGCAAGGCCGCGCTGGACAAGTTCGTCACCGAGGACGGCACCGAGCGCGAGTTCGTCCCCGCCCTGCACTCCGTCGGCGCGCCGCTGGAGCCGGGCCAGGAGGACGTCTCGTGGCCGTGCAACACCACCAAGTACATCTCGCACTTCCCCGAGACCCGCGAGATCTGGAGCTACGGCTCCGGCTACGGCGGCAACTCGCTGCTCGGCAAGAAGTGCTACTCGCTGCGCATCGGCTCGGTCATCGCCCGCGACGAGGGCTGGCTGGCCGAGCACATGCTGATCCTCAAGCTGATCTCGCCCGAGGACAAGGTCCACTACGTCGCGGCGGCGTTCCCGAGCGCCTGCGGCAAGACCAACCTCGCCATGCTGCAGCCGACCATCCCCGGCTGGCGCGCCGAGACCCTCGGTGACGACATCGCGTGGATGCGGTTCGGCGAGGACGGCCGCCTCTACGCGGTGAACCCCGAGTTCGGCTTCTTCGGCGTCGCGCCGGGCACCGACTGGCACACCAACCCCAACGCGATGCGCACCATCGAAAAGGGCAACACGGTCTACACGAACGTCGCGCTCACCGACGACGGCGACGTCTGGTGGGAGGGCATGGGCGAGAAGCCCGCGCACGCCACCTCCTGGAAGAAGCAGGACTGGACGCCGGAGTCGGAAGAGAAGGCCGCGCACCCGAACTCGCGCTACTGCACGCCGATGTCGCAGTGCCCGATCCTCGCGCCCGAGTGGGACGACCCGCAGGGCGTGCCGATCTCGGCGATCCTGTTCGGCGGCCGCCGCAAGACCACGGTCCCGCTGGTGAACGAGGCCCGCGACTGGCAGCACGGCGTGTTCATGGGCGCCACCATGTCGTCGGAGACCACCGCGGCCGCCGCCGGCGCGGTCGGCAACGTGCGCCGCGACCCGATGGCCATGCTGCCGTTCCTCGGCTACCACGCCGGTGACTACTTCAAGCACTGGCTGGACCTCGGCAAGAACGCCGACGCGGACAAGCTGCCGAAGATCTTCTACGTCAACTGGTTCCGCCGCGGCGACGACGGCCGTTTCCTGTGGCCGGGCTTCGGCGAGAACTCGCGGATCCTGAAGTGGGTCATCGACCGCGTCGAGGGCAAGGGCAACGCGAACGAGACCCCGGTCGGTTTCGTGCCGAACGCCGAGGACCTCGACACCGACGGCCTCAAGGAGCCGCTGGCCGACATCCAGGCCGCGCTCGACGTCTCCGCCGAGGAGTGGCGCCAGGAACTGCCGCTCATCGAGGAGTGGTTCGAGAAGATCGGCGACAAGGTCCCGTCGTCGCTGCGTGACGAGCTGGACGCGCTCAAGCAGCGTCTGGGCTGATCGTCCGAACGTAGGAGAAAGGCCTCATCCTCGGAGTCATTCCCGAGGATGAGGCCTTCTTCTTTCGGTCTCGGTACCGTGGCGGCATGGTCAGATTCGGCGTCAACATGGTCGTCCCGGAGACCCGTGCGGCGTGGGTCGAGAAGTGCCGCAAGGCCGAGGACCTCGGATTCGACGTGATCGGCGCGGCCGACCATCTCGGCATGGCGCCGCCGTTCCCGGCCCTCGTGCTCGCCGCCGAGGTGACGGCCCGCCCGCGGCTCAACACCTTCGTCATCAACACCGCCTTCTACAACCCCGTGCTGCTCGCCCGCGACGTCACCGGCACGGACCAGTTCACCGAGGGCAGGCTGGAGCTCGGCCTGGGGGCCGGTTACGTGAAGGCCGAATTCGAAGCGGCGGGAATGGAGTTCCCGCGCGCCGGAAAGCGCGTCGACCATCTCGAAAACACCATCGAGGTGCTCAACCGGCTCTATGCCGACGAAAGCCACAAACCGCCGACGGTGCAGAAGCCGGGCCCGCCGCTGATGATCGCCGGCCGCGGCGACAGGCTGCTCACCCTCGCCGCCGAACACGCCGACATCATCGGATTCACCGGCACGGCGGCCGTTCCTGACGGCGGCGCGCTCGCCGTCGAGGACGCGGCCGGAATCGAAGAGCGGGTGGACTTCGTCCGCGGAAAACTGAACGGGCGCGAGGCCGAATTCAACATCCTCTCGCATTTCGTCGCCGTGGTCGAAGATCGGCAAGAGGGTTTGGAGAGTCTGCGGGAACTGCTCGACGGCAAGCTCACCGTCGCGCAGCTCGCCGAACTGCCGACGGCTCTGGTCGGCACCCACGAACAGATCGCCGAACAGATCCTGGCGCACCGCGAGCGGTTCGGTTTCACCTATTTCACCGTGCTGGAGCACAACATGGACGCACTCGCGCCGGTGATCGAATCCTTGCGCGGCAAATGATCGACGTACGAGGGCTCGGTGTGCAGGCCGGGGAGCACTGGCTGTTCGACGGACTCGATTTCGAGGTGGAGGCGGGCGAATGCGCGGTCATCGTCGGCCCCAACGGGGTCGGGAAATCGACCCTGCTGCGATGCCTGTACGGAACGCAGGCCCCGCAGCGGGGCCGCGTCGTCGTCGCGGGCGGTAAGCCCGACGAACGCGACGTTTCCTTCCGCCGCAAGGTTTCCGTGCTGTTCGACGATTCCGACTTCTTCGCCGAGCTGACCCCGCTCCAGCATCTCGAACTGCTGGAGGGCTCGTTCGGGGCCGATCTCGGCGATTTCGACGCGCTCCTGGCCGACGCGGGGCTTTCCGAACGCGCGAAAGTCACCGCGGGCAAGTTCTCGGCCGGGCAACGCCGTCGTCTGCTGCTCCTCGGCGCGACCGCGCGGCCGCACGACGTCCTGCTGCTCGACGAGCCCGAACGGGCGCTCGATGCCGCCGGGAAGGAATGGCTGACGTCGTTGATCAAGCGGTCGACCGACGCCGGGGCGGCCGTCGTCGTGGCCACGCACCATCCCCCGCTGCTCGAAGCGGCCGACTCCACCCTCGAGCTGTGGTGACCACGAAAGCCCCCACGCACGTCCCGGGAAGACAGCGATTCGGCGGCCTGTTCAACGGCGACTACCAGACCTTCCTGGCCCTGTTCGGTTTCGGCGCTCTGTTCACCGCCTTCCAGAACCTGCCGAAGCTCCGGGATTTCCTTTTCGGACAGTCCGTTGTGGACTTTCCGGCGGTCTTCGGGCTGCTGATCGTGTTGTGCGCGATGTTCTGGCGCGGCCTGCTGCGCCGCGGTTTCGTCTGGGCCGAACCGGCGGCGCTGACGTGGATGGACTTCGCCCGCGTCGACAGGCGCCGAGTCGTCGTCAAGCGGATGTGGACGCTTTGGGCCGGGCTGGTCCTGGTGGTCGGCTACACCGGAGCGTTGGTCACCGCGATCGGCGGCGGCTCGAAGGGCGTGTGGATCGCGATGTCGGCGCTGACCGCGTCCGGCGCGATCCTGGCGGCGGTCACCGCGCGGCGGACGGCGATCCGCGGGGAAACGCTCGCTCCGGTCGTGCTCGCGATGGCGGGTCTGGCGTTCGCCGCCGCGGGATGGGGCCCGATCGCCGTCGAGGTGCTGGCCGGCGCGCTGTTCGTGGTGGCGGTCGCGGTGGCCTTCGGCGGCGAACCGATGTCCGGGGTCGGCCGTCAGGAACTCGTCGACGGCTGGAATGCGCGGCTCCTGCGGGCGATGGCCGCGGTCTTCATGGACCCCATGCTGCTGATCCCGGAGTCGAAGCCGGTGCCGTGGGTGTCGTTGCGGCGTCCGACGACGCTGCGGCTCGCCTGGGCCGGGGTGCTCGGCCGGATGCGCTACGCGGCGGCCAGTGTGGTGATCGCGGGCCTGGTCGGCGTCGCGCATCTGGCTTTTCCGGCCATCCCGCCCGCGCCGCTGTTCGCGCTCGGCGCGTACGCGGCGCTCGTCCCGTTCGTCGGCGGGCTCGGCGAACTGTGGCGCAACCCCGGCCGCCGTCGGTGGCTCGGCGCGTCCGACTGGGAGTTACGGCTGGTCAACGGCCTGGTGATCGCGCTGCTCGGCCTCGTCTGGGGGATCCTGCTCGGCCTGGTGACGCTGACCCTCGGCGTCTCCCCGGCCTGGCCGGTGTGGCTCGCGATCCCGCTCGCCGTCGTGGCCGCGGCGCGGACGGCGACCCGGCCGCCGATGAACTACGACGTCAGCGGTGGGGCGGCCGGGCTGCAGGCCCTGCGCGGCGTCGACGTGCTCGTCGTCGGCGCCGTCTTGCTCAGCGTGATCGCCTGAGGTCACCCGTTCCCGCGTTCGGATCATTCGGATACTCCGAACGCGGGTTACCCTCGATGCGACGAAAGGAGCACGAGTGGGCGGCGGGCACGCACCGGGAAAGGGACGGCGGGCGACCAGCGAGTTCCCCGCGGGCTGGACCGACGAGCAGATCATCGCGGTGATCAAGGACGTCGCCAACGATCCGAGCGAACCCCGCCTCAGAATGCACAACGGCCGCTGGCGGTGCGCCGGCGAACGGTACGGTGTGCACCTGATCGTGCTGGTGGAGGACAACGGCAACGTCAAGACGGGCTATCCCGTGGCGGGTCCCGGCGTGGTCCGCAATCCCGACACCGCCGCCGACCCGGCGAACCCGACCGTCGCCGACCTCGCCGCCGGCCGGATCAGCTTCTTCGGCGACAGCCTCCTCGACCAGATCGGCGACCGCATCGCGCCGGACGTCCTGGCCTTCTACCGCACTCTGCACTGGTCGGGTGAGTGGGAAGAGCTGGCCGACGTCCTCGTCGCGCACGCGCTGAACGAGAACCTGCGACTGGGTGTGGACGAATACGCGACGCTGGAAAGCCTGCTGAACAGCTTCGACCTGCCGATCGACGGCTTCCTCTACCTGAACGACCGGGCACACGCCCTGGCCGTCCTGCGCCCCTAGCTCGCTTCCGCGACTTGTTCGCCGCCGCCCTCGGCGGCCGCCCGCAGCGCGTCCAGCGGCAGCCCGACGGCGTCCGCGATCGCCATCACCGTGAAGAAGGCGGGCGTCGGGATCCGCCCGGTCTCGATCTTCCGGAGCGTCTCGACCGAGATCCCGGCCTCCGCCGCGACCTCGACCATGCTCCGCGACGACGCCGCGCGCGCGTCCCGGAGCGCCAGGCCCAGCCGCTCGCCGCGTTCACGTTCCTCGTCCGTCAACGGCACTCGCACCATGGTGCCAATACTAATACCGGTCCGGCCGGATTCCCGAGTTACGCCTCCGATCACGCGAGTTACGCCTTCAAGCACGCGAATTACGCCCCGGCGCACACCGGCCGCGAGCGTGTGCCGTCCCTCCAGTCACGCGTGTCGTCCGTCCGATCACGCGTGTCGTCCATCCAGTCACACGAGTGTCCCGGCCGGCCCGCCCAGTCATGCGAGATCCGACCCAGTCGCCACTGCCGTCCGCGAAGTCGTCCCCACCGAGTTACCCCCAGCCTGTGGACAACTCTGTGCACAGGTCGTGGACAACCCCAAAGAAAGGGCCCCGCCGAGCCGAAACTCGACGGGGCCACAATCCCTAGTGGCTTCAGGCGCCCGCGGGCACCGGAAGTGGGAGTCCGGGGAGGCTCTGGTCGTTCGGCACCTTGCCGTCGACGAGGTAGTCCTCCACGACCTTGTCCACACCCGCGTTGCCGCCGGCGTAGATGCCGTGGTCACCCTCACCGGTCACGGTGATCATCCGCGAGCCGGCGAACGCGCGGTGCGCACGGGTCGCACCCTCGAGCGGGGTCGCCGGGTCGTTCACCGACTGGACGATCAGCACCGGCGGGACGCCGCGGCCGTCGAGCCTCGGCAGTTCGACCGGCTTGTTCTTCCAGAAGATGCACGGCTGGATCAGCCAGCCCGCGCCCAGCAGCGGCAGGTCGCGGTCGATCAACTTCTGCGACTGCCGGATCACGCTGTTCCGGTTGCCGTACCACGGGCCCTCGTTGCAGGGGATGGACCAGAAGCTGGCGTTGTAGGAGTCGCCGTCGGTCGGGACGAACAGCGGCTGCGGGCCGATGACGCCGTCACCGTCCACAGTCTCCGCCTTGACCTTCTGCGCGGCCGAGGCCTTCTGCTGCTGCGTCGAGGTGCCCTCGGTCAGCGTCTTCAGGTTGACCAGGTAGTCGGCCAGCGCCGTGAAGTTGCGCTTCGAGTAGAGGTACGACGCGATGGTCGAGTCGAGGGCGTTGGCCGAAACCGGGACGCCGTCCACCTCGACCGGGTTCTGGGTCAGCGCGAAGCGGACCTTCTCGTAGGTCTGGCGCGCGGCTTCACCGGTCTTGCCGAAGCCGTAGACCTTGTCGTACTTGCCGATCCACGGCAGGAAGTCCTGACGCCAGCGGCGCTCGAAGCCGAGCGGCTGCCAGTCGAACGAGTTCTGCCAGGTGGTGGTGAACTCGGTCGCGGAGTCGAGCAGGAAACGGCCCGTTCGGGTGGGGAACTGCTGCGCGTAGTGCGCGCCCATCCAGGTGCCCGCCGAGTAGCCGACCCAGTTGATCTTGTCGCGGCCCAGCAGGACACGCAGCAGGTCGATGTCGCGGATGGTCTGCGCGGTGTTGATGAGCGGGCCCAGCTCGCCGGACTTCACCTGGCAGGAGTCCGCCGCGTACTTGGTGGCGTCCAGGATCAGGTTGAGGTTCGCCCGGCTGCGGTCGCGCGGGTCGAGGTCCGAACCGGTGCCGATCGCGTTACCGCAGGTGATGTTCGTGCTCTTGCCGGTGCCGCGCGGGTCGAGACCGATGATCTCCTGGTGCGCGCGGAGCTTCGTCTGGTTACGCAGACGAGCCGGGAAGTTACGGCCCGGAGCGCCGGGGCCACCCGGGTTCGTGATGACGCTGGCCGTCGCCTTGCCGCTGGTGGCGGCGAGGCGGCTGACGGCGATCGTCAGGTCGATGTTCTCGTTCGTCTTGTACCAGTTACGCGGCGCGCGGTAGGTCGCACACTCGATGTTCTCGGCCCCCGGAGGCGGCGCGGACGGCAGCTCGCTCGCGGTGCACTTGTGCCAATCGAGCTTCTGGTCCGCGTACTTCGCCGGAATGTTGGTGGAGTTCAGCGGCTGCTGCCCGGCAGCCTCCGGCCCTGCGAACGCAGGCGTGAACCCGGCCAGCATGGTGCCGGCGACAGCCGGGATCACCACCGCATAGCGGAGTTTCTTCATCCGATGCCCCTTTGATCATGCGTGCGAAGTTCCTGTTCGCGACTGCGGCTATTGATATCCGCCGGGGCCCGGGACGGCAACCGCCCTTCGTCGGATGAGGCGTCGCTGATCAAATCGATATCGGGCGCGCGTGACCCGGACGGGGGAGAGGTTCTAGGGTCATCGGGACCATCCGGGGGTACGGGAACGTTAGGTGAGGTCCGATGGTGTCAGGTAAGGCAGACGGGAAGGTGAGGGGTTTTCAGTTCAGCCCCTGGAACCTCCTGTTGATCATCCCGTTGCTGGTGCTGATCACGTCCTTGTTCAATTCGGACGGTCCCCGGCTGTTCGGGATGCCGTTCTTCTACTGGTTCCAGTTCGTGTTCGTCGCGGTCGGTGTCCTGTGCACCTGGATCGTCTTCGTGATGACCAAGGACAAGCCGACCAGTGAGCGTCCCGACCGGCTGTCCGTGGACGAGCTCGACGAGGGGGACGTCAAGTGACCAACATCCAATGGCCAGAGCTGATCATCTTCACGATCCTCTTCGCGGTGGTCACCGTGCTCGGCTTCGTCGCGTCGCGCTGGAAGGCCGGCAACACCCTCGACCACCTGGACGAATGGGGTCTCGGCGGCCGCAAGTTCGGCTCGTGGATCACCTGGTTCCTGCTCGGTGGTGACCTCTACACGGCCTACACGTTCGTCGCGGTCCCCGCGCTGATGTTCAGCGCCGGCGCGATGGGCCTTTTCGCGCTGCCGTACACGATCATCGTCTACCCGATCGTGTTGATGCCGGCGCTGCGCATGTGGTCGGTCTCGCGCGTCCGCGGCTACGTCACGCCCGCCGACTTCGTCCGCGGCCGGTTCGGTTCGCCGACGCTGGCGCTGCTCATCGCGATCACCGGCATCGTCGCGACCATGCCGTACATCGCGCTGCAGCTCGTCGGCCTCGAAGCCGTGCTGCGGACGATGGGCATCAACGGCTCCGGCATCGTCGGCCACCTGCCGCTGCTGGTCGCCTTCATCATCCTGGCGGTCTACACGTACCAGTCGGGTCTTCGCGCGCCCGCGCTGATCGCGTTCGTCAAGGACATCCTGATCTACCTCGTGATCATCGTCGCGATCATCTACCTGCCCTCGAAGCTCGGCGGCTGGTCGGCGATCTTCGACGCGGCCGACGCGAAGTTCGACAAGACGCCGTCGCAGGCGGACGGCATCCTGCTCAACGCCAACAACCAGTTGCAGTACGCCACGCTGGCGCTCGGTTCGGCGCTCGCGCTGTTCCTGTACCCGCACTCGCTCACCAGCGTGCTCGCCTCGCGCGGCCGCAGCGTGATCAAGCGGAACATGGTCGCGCTGCCGGCGTACTCGCTGGTGCTGGGTCTGCTGGCGCTGCTCGGCTACGTCGCGATCAGCGCGTCGGTCTCGCCGATCACCAACAACGCGACCGGCAAGCCCGACACGAACACCGTCGTCCCGGTGCTGTTCGACACGCAGTTCTCGTCGTGGTTCGCCGGGATCGCGTTCGCCGCGATCGGGATCGGCGCGCTGGTACCCGCGGCGATCATGTCGATCGCGGCGGCCAACCTGTGGACCCGCAACATCTACAAGGAGTACATCAAGAAGAACGCGACGCCGGGCGAGGAAGCGAAGCAGGCCAAGCTCGCTTCGCTGATCGTGAAGTTCGGCGCGGTGGCGTTCATCCTGTTCATCGACCCGCAGTTCTCGATCGACCTGCAGCTCATCGGCGGTGTGCTGATCCTGCAGACGCTGCCGGCGGTCGCGATCTCGCTCTACACGCGGTGGTTCCACCGCTGGGGCCTGATCGCCGGCTGGGTGGTCGGCATCGGCTGGGGCATGATCATGCTCTACAACATCCCCAACCCGGCGACCGGCAAGGCGCACTTCGGTGGCTCGGCGCTGAAGCTCGGCGATCTGTCGATCTTCGGCTGGCACCCGCTCAGCGGCTCGCAGCTGCAGATCTACGTCGGGTTCGTGGCGCTGATCGCGAACCTGCTGATCGCCGTGATCTTCACGGTGATCGCGCGGCAGCTGAAGGTCTTCAACGGCACGGACGACACCGAGGCCGCGGACTACCACGCCGACGAGCACGACAAGGATCTCCGCGAAATCGGCGTCCACTGAGTCAGCTGTGGGAAGGGGCCGCGTCCTGCCGGGACGCGACCCTTTTCGTCGCGGCGCTCGCGGCGAGATAGAGCACGAGCCCGTTCAGCAGGTGCCAGAGGAAATGCGTCCCGGCGGGGAAGTTCCCGCAGACGGTGTGGTCGGCCGTGCGGAACGAAAGCGACACCCCGAAAACGCCCGCGGCGACGGCGAACCTGCGACGGTCTTCACCCTTGAGAACGACCGCGAAGATCACGAGCCCGATCAGCGCCGAGAGGTACAGCCCGCCGCCCAGTGACGCGACGACGGCGGCGAAGGCGAGGAACACGGGGATGCCGAGCCAGGCCAGCCGTCGGCGGACGCCGAAGAACACGTGCGGGAACACGGCGGCGTAGTACAGGACGAACACCAGGATGAAGCCGGTGTCCGCGGCGGCGGACCAGCGGGTGGCGAGCAGGTGGAACGCCGTGCTGCCGAGGAACACCAGCCCGATGAGGGCGCCGAACACGCGGCCCTTCGGCTGCCGCCAGACCGCGATCGCCGCGATCAGGAACGCGAGATTGCTGAGGCTGTTGAGCGGCTCGCCCCAGAGCCCGGGGGCGAGGCGTTCGCAGTAGCCGTCGACGTACGCCGTCCAGTTCACTCCCCCAGCCAACCCTGTCCGCGTGAACTGCGGATGTCTTCGACGGCCTTTCGCCTCTGCTCACCGGCGGCCGGCGCGCGTTGCGTGTTGCGAAAGCCACTTTCGCAACCTTCAACGTTGCGAAAGTGGCTTTCGCATCACGCCCAGCCGTGTCCCGCGCGGCCCCTCGCCCACTTGTCCACACCCACCCACCGTTGTGGACAACTAGCCCCCGAACCCCTCCGTCCCCGCCCCCGCGACACCCCCTCCCGATACGCTGGTGCGGGGCGCGCCCCCCTGGGAGTGGTGGGGGGTGGGGTAACGCGCGAGGCAAAGCAAAAGCGCTGGTCAGGATGTCGCGGAGCAGGCCGTCAGGCGTCGGGTGAGGAAGCGGCGTTGCGGTTCCGAGCAGGGCAGCGCGAGCGCTCGCCGGTAGTGTTCCGCGGCTCGCGCCGGGTCGCCGGCCCGCTGCCACAGGGCGCCGAGCACGGCGGGCAGCAGGGTGTAATCCGGCAGGTCGGCCTCGATGGCTTCGAGTTCGGCGATCCCGGCAGCGGCGCCGTCCACCATCGAAAGCGCGATCGCGCGGTTCAGTCGCGCCACCGGCGAGGGCCGCAGCGCCAGCAGATCGTCGTACAGGCCGACGATCCGCCGCCAGTCCGGCGGCGAAACCGTGCTGTGGCACAGCGCGATCGCCGCCTCGACGTGGTACGCCGACATCTCCGGCCCGGTGCACGCCCGCTCGAACAGCCGCGTCCCCTCGGCGATCATCGCGTGATCCCAGCGGTCCCGGTCCTGCTCGTCGAGCAGCAGCAGGTCCCCCTCCCGGTCGACCCGCGCGGGCAGCCTGCTCCCCTGCAACAGCATCAGCGCGACCAGCGCCCGCACCCTCGGCAGATCCGTCTTCGGCTCGGCCAGCAGCAGCCGTCCCAGCCGGATCGCCTCCCCACACAGTTCGCCGCGCACCGCGACCTCTCCGGTCGTCGCGTCGTAGCCTTCGTTGAAGAGCAGATAGAGCACGGCCAGCACACTGTCCACTCTGGACTCCAGAGCGTCCGGACCCGGCAACGACAGCGGCTTTCCCGACTCCCGCAACCACTTCTTCGCCCGCACGAGCCGCTGCGCCACCGTCGCCGGTTTCGTCAGCAGGGCCGCCGCGATCTCGTTCACGCCGAGCCCGCCGACCGTCTTCAACGTCAGCGCCACCTGCGAGACCGTCGGCAGCGCGGGATGGCAGCACAGCAACATCAGCACGAGTTCGTCGTCCGTGCCGCGGCCGTCCTCGTGACCGTCGAGTTCCACGAGCCGCGGCAGCAGCGTGCGCAAGGTCCGCTCGCGCCGGACGACGTCCATCGCCCGGTTCCGTGCGGCGCGGAACAACCAGCCCTGAGGGTTGTCCGGCACCCCGCACTGCGGCCAGGTGCGCAGCGCCTGTTCCAGCGCGTCGGCGACGGCCTCCTCGGCAAGATCCAGCCGTTCGGGCCCGAGCGCCCTGGCCAGCGTGGCGACGATCCGCCCGGCACTGTGCCGGAACAGATGCTCCACCACGCCGGCCGGGCGGCTCATGACAGCCCGGAACGCCTCAGGTGTTCCTCCCGAGGCGTGTCGAGGTCGAGTGCGATCTCACTGACCACGAACATCCCGACGCCGTCCACCGCGATCGGATGCGTTTCGAACAGCTTCGCCGCTTCATCGAGATCGGCGGCCTCGACCACGAGATACCCGGCGACGATCTCGCTGGCCTCGGTGAACGGGCCATCGGTGATCGTCCCGGCACGCACCACCCGCGATTCCGGGGCCAGCCCGGCGGCCGCGACCAGCTTGCCGGACGAACGCAGCTCCTCCTGCCAGGCGAAGTACCGGTCGATGCCGTTTTCGGCCGGCCCGCCCCCGGCGCCCTGGGTGAAGGTCATCAGACCGACGAACCTCGGCATCAGTCCTCGCAACCGCGTTCGCCGACCTTGCGCACCTCGATCGGCCCGAACGCCAGATGCGGATGCGTCGCGAAGATCTTCTCCGCCTGGTCGAGGTCCGCGGCCTCGATCACCTGGTAGCCGCCGACGATCTCGGTGGCCTCGGTGTGCGGTCCGTCGGTCGCGCCGACCTCACCGCCGGAACCGCGCAGCACCCGGCCGCCCCTCGACAGCCCGCCACCGCCGACGAAGCGGCCTTCCTTGGTGCGTTCGTCCGCCCAGGCCAGGTAGCTCTCGAGCACACGTTGCGCTTCGTCGGGGCCGAGGTGGTCGTGCGAGTCCGCGGTGGAGCGGATGAAACCGATGTAGTGGGGCATGGTGTCCTCCTTGGGGATCGATGGTCCCTAGACGAACGAGCCCCCGGCGAATCGACATCAGTAGCGGAAGAGCCGGTCGTGCAGTTCACGCTGCCGCGCGAACCAGGCACTCAGCCTGGTCCGGCGACGCCGCCGTTTCAACACCTGCCGGACTTCGCGCACACACGGTTCGTGGGGCGCGAAGGCCTTCCCGGTCAGGAGGACGGCGTAGTGGCCATCCGGGCAGCGACCGGAAACGGAGATCATGCCCGGGGTCAGGTCGTCGACGAAATCGATCGAGCCGACCCCGACCACGGACCGGCGGTCGCAGGTGGGGCAGTAGACGACGAACACCTCACAGCTCCAGCCGCCAGGTCTGCCCGGTCAGCTCGTAACCGAAGCCCGGGATCGTCTCCTCGCTCACCAGCTGGAAGCCGGCCTTCCGGTAGATCGCCCGCGCCGCCTCCAGCAACGAGACCGTCCAGAGTTCCATCGCCTGGTAGCCGGAGGCCCTCGCGAACTCGACGCATTCGGCGACCAGGCGTTTCCCGACGCCACGTCCCCGCGCGGCCGGTTCCAGGAGCAGCATCCGCAGCTTCGCGGTGGTGCCGTCTTCGGCGGGCATGCAGAAGACGCTACCGACGCGTTCGCCGTCGAGTTCGGCGATCCAGCCCGCTTGGCGCGGGTCTCCGCGCCGGTCGACGTACTCCGCGACGACACGGGCGACGAGCGCTTCGAAACGTTCGTCCCAGCCGTACTCGCGGGAGTAGAGGGCGCCGTGGCGGTGGACCACCCAGCCGAAGTCACCCGGCCGGGGCGGGCGCAGGACCAGCGCGGGATCCGAGGCACGCTCACCGACCAGCGAGGTGATCGTGTCCATGGCGCCGAGCAGCCGTTTCTGCTCGTCTTCGCCGAACTTGCCGAGCAGCGAGCCGATCCGGCCCACCGACCGTTGGTCGAGGACGGCGAAGGCCTTGCGGCCGTCCTCGGTCAGCCGGACGATCTGACGGCGCGCGTCCTCGTCGCTGCGTTCGCGGGTGAGGAGACCTCGCCCTTCGAGCCTCGCGAGCAGCCTGCTCGCGTACCCGGCGTCGAGGTCGAGACGTTTGCGCAGGTCGGTGACCTGGGTCGAATCCTGCTGCGCGAGTTCGAAGATGACCCTGGCTTCGCTCAGGGAGTACTCGGCGTCGGCCGGTCCTTCGTCGAGGACGCCGATCACGCCGGTGTACAGGCGGTTGAAGGCCCGGACGGTCGCCACCCGGTCCGCGGATCGATTCATTTGACCACCTCAACAGATTCGTTGACTGGGTCAAGTGTTACCCCGCGAAGCGGTGAAGGCAAGAAATCTTTCCGGGGGTGGACATATGGAAACCCCGTGATGCTGCCAGGTCGGGGGTCCGCCAGCATCACGGGGTCGTAGTGGGTATCGACGCCACGTTCCGCGGCGTTACACCTCACGCACTATGTGTCGTAGGTCACTCGAACGGGCGACACCTACAACGGTTGTTGTCGAGTCAGCGCATGTGCGTGTGACGCGCCTGGGAGATAGCGATGAGCTCCTGACGAACGGTCGCGGTGGCCGCGGTGTCGATCGCCCGGTTCAGGGCCCGGCGAGTACGAGCCTCGGCGCGACGGGCACGGAGCTTGGCGGCGATGTTGTTCATCGGTTTTTGTCATCCCCTTGGGAGTAGATCTTGCGTCTTCGTGGCTGTGCTTCTAGTATGCACCCTTTTTCACAAGGAAGCCAACGATTATCCGGTGACTTGGCACACCTGCCGATGAATCATCGGCAACAAGAGCGTAAAACCGGAGAGATTTGGTGGCGCCGGTCACTTCTTGGTAACGCCGAGGACAGGGCAAAGCCTCGGTAGAGGTCTCTACCGCTTTCTAGGATTTACGCGATAAAGCCTGAGAGAGGCTTAGTCCCGGCCGAGCAGGTAGTGGCCGAAGTGCGGGACGGTGAAGGCGATGTGCCCGCGTTCGGCGGAGTACACCAGGCCCTTCTTCATCAGGCTGTCCCGCGCCGGAGACAGCGACGAAGGCTTCCGCCCCAGGTAGACGGCCACATCGGCGGTACCGGCGGACTCGTCCCGGCCCTGGGTCAGCTCGGCCATCGCGAGCAGGTACTCGCGTTCGGCCGGCGTCGCGCGCTCGTAGCGGGAGCCGAAGAAGCCGACCGCGAGCTCCGATTCGGCCTCCGGCGCCGCGACCTGGACGTCCTTCACGGTGATCGGATCCGCCGGCGCGGCATCCCAGGCGGCCTTGCCGTAGGCCTGGATGAAGTACGGATATCCGCCCGACGCGTCGAACAGGGCGTCCAGCGCCTCCGGTTCGATGCCCGCGTCCTCCCGTTCGATGGGGGCCATCACCGCGAGGTCGGCGTCCTCGCGCTCCAGCCGGTCGATACGCGCGTAACGGAAGAGGCGTTCCGAGTACGACTTCGACGCCGAAAGGACGGCGGGCACGTGCGGCAGCCCCGCGCCGACCACGACCAGCGGCGCCCCGGACTGCGAAAGTTCGTGGCAGGCGGCGCAGAGCGCGGAAACGTCCTCCGGCAGCAGGTCCTGGATCTCGTCGATCAGCAGCGCGACCCCGGTGCCGACGTCGGCCGCCAGTTCGGCGACCTCGGTGAACAGCTCGACCAGGTCGATCTCGATGTCGCCGGAATCGGCGCGGCCCTGAGCGGCGGGCACGTCGATGCCCGGTTGCCAGCGGTCACGGAGCTTCGCGTCCGGTTTGTTGGCGCGCAGCGCGAACGCCTTGAGCACGCCGAGCACCTGCTCGACCCGGTCCGGCGCGCGATGGCGCACGGCGAGGTCGCGGATCGCGCGGTGCAGCGCGGCCGACAGCGGCCGCCGAAGTTCGGTGTCGGGGCGGGCTTCGATCTTGCCCGCGCCCCAGCCGTGCTTGATGGCCCGCGAACGCAGCTCGCCCAGCAGCACGGTCTTCCCCACGCCACGCAGGCCGGTCAGCATCAGGCTGCGTTCGGGTCTCCCGCGGGCGACCCGTTCGAGCACGACCTCGAAGGCCTGGAGCTCGCGCACGCGGCCTGCCAGCTCGGGCGGCCGTTGACCGGCGCCCGGGGCGAAGGGGTTGCGGATGGGATCCACTCTCACACGCTATCGGCGTTTCTAGCGTGGACCCGATATTCCGCCATAGAGGGATAGGCGTGTCGCGACGGGTTAGTCCGAGTGGACGGGTCTGCAGCCCCGTCCCTCGTTCCTAGTCGCGCAGGTTGCGCTCGGCGTAGACCGCCATCGCGTCACGGATGTACTCCGCGGTCCCCTCACCGTGCTTCTCGTCGTACTGCCCGTAGCGCGGGTCGTCGACGTACAGCTGCCCGAGACCGGCGAAGTAGCCCTTCGAGACGGCCCGCACGGCCGGCCGAAGCCACTCGTACAGCCGCTGCGTGATCGCCTGGGCCTCGTCACCGTCGGCGGGCAGACCCTTGGCGCGGGCCTCGCCGAAAGCGGCGGCGATGTCCTTCTGTTCCTGCTGGTGCGCCTTCTTGTCCTCGGCGCTCAGCGACTTCCACCACCGGTCACCCTGCTTGTAGGCGTCGGCGCCCCAGCGTTCGGTGACCTCCTTCTCGTACTTCGTGTGGTCGAAGCCGTCGAACACTTCCGTTGCCATCAGCTGTTCACCTCTCTCTGTCTTCTTCAAGGTCGTCCTGACCGATTCGATCTGCCGTCCGAGCCGCTGTCGCTCCTGCTCCAGCCACTTCAGGTGCGTGCGCAGCGCCGCTGTCGTGTCTTGCTCCCCTTCGAGGACTTCGCCGATCGCGGGCAGGCTCAGCCCGAGTTCGCGAAGCAGCAGGATCCGTTGCAGCCGCACCAGCGCGTCCTGGTCGTAGTAGCGGTATCCGTTGCTCCCCACCCGGCTCGGTTCGAGCAGCCCGATGTCGCCGTAGTGGCGCAGCGTGCGGCTCGTGGTCCCGGCCGAGCGGGCGATGTCCTGGATCGACCACTCCTTCTCGTTCGGCATGTCCACGAAGGTAGAGGTTGACGTTGCGTCAAAGTCAATCGAAGTTCACCCGTCCGTGGCATGGTTCACGAATGAAGACATTCGCGCTGGTCATCGCCACTGCGCTGACCTTGACGACGGCCGGGGTCGCCGACGCGCATCCGCGTCGCGCCTTCGACATCCAGGCTCACCGCGGCGGGCTCGGCCTCACGGTCGAGAGCACGCTCGCGTCCTTCGGCAAGGCGATGGAGCTGGGGGTGACCACGCTCGAACTCGACATCCAGATCACCAAGGACGGTCGCGAGGTGATCACCCACGACCGCAAGACCACCCCCGCGAAGTGCCGCGACACCGCGCCCGCGACGCCCGGCGACCCGGCGTACCCGTACGTCGGCAAGTACGTGAAGGATCTGACGTTCGCGCAGGTCCGCACGCTGGACTGCGGTTCGATCCGGCAGCCCGCGCATCCCGGCCAGACGCTCTCCCCCGGCGCCAAGATGCCGACGCTCGCCGAGCTCTTCCAGCTCGCCCGCGACCACCGCGCCTGGGGCATCAAGTTCAACATCGAGACGAAGGTCGAGGCCGCCGCGCCGCACGAGACGGCGCCGCGTGAGCAGTTCGTCCAGCGGGCGGTGCGCGAGATCGTGCGCGGCGGGTTCGCGCACAACGTCTCGATCCAGAGCTTCGACTGGGGCGCGCTGATGCGGTTCCGCGAGGTCGCGCCGTGGCTCCCGACGGTCGCGCTGACCCAGCCCGAGTTCCTGCAGGTCGGGCAGCCGGGCAAATCGCCGTGGCTCGGCGGGATCGACATCGACGACTTCGGCGGCAGCCCCGTCCGCGCGGTGAAGTCGTTCGGCGCGAAGGCGCTCTCGCCGGTGCACGGCAACCCGCAGGGCGGCAAGGTCGGCGACCCCGACTACCGGCCGTTCACGACGAAGGCGCTGGTCACCGAGGCGCACCGAGCCGGGATCAAGGTCGTGCCCTGGACGATCAACGACCCGGCCACCATGCACAAGCTCATCGACGACGGCGTCGACGGCATCATCACCGACTACCCGGACCGGCTGCGGGAGGTCGCGGCGGACCGCGGGTTCAAGCTGCCCAAGGCGTATCGAGCCCGCTAGGGGAATCTAGCTCTATCTAGTGCCAGAGAAATATTCCGGGATACACCGTTAGCGCGGTTCGGCGACGTGGCGGGCGGGAAGACTGGGGTTAGGTTTGTTTCCCGGGTCCGGATCAGAAAGGTTACGACCGTGATTCTCCGTCGCGTCGCACGTCCGCTTCTCGCCGCGATCTTCATCTCCGGTGGGATCGGCGCGCTGAGGGACACCCAGGGGCACGCCAAAGCCGCGGAGCCGTTCCTCACCCAGTCCTTCGACAAGCTGGAGGGCGTGGTGCCGGAGTCGGTACCGCGCGACCCCGCCACCCTCGTCCGGATCGACGCCGCGGTGAAGGTCGGGGCCGGGGTCGCGCTCGCCGCGGGCAAGGCGCCGCGCCTGGCCTCGCTGCTGCTGCTCGGCAGCCTCGTCCCGACGACGCTGGCCGCGCACCGGTTCTGGGAGATCAACGAACCGGCCGAGCGTCAGCAGCAGCAGATCCAGTTCATCAAGAACGCCGGCCTGGCCGGTGGCCTGCTGCTCGCCGCCGCCGACACCGCCGGCAAGCCGTCGCTCGGCTGGCGCGCGAAGCGTGCCGCCTCCAAGACGGAGAAGCGCGCCGAGAAGCTGGCGAAGAAGGCCGAGAAGGCCATCACGAAGTAACGCCTGCCTCTAGCGAGGGGCCGGGCAACGGGGCGTCGTCGGTGCCGTGGGTCGTGAGTGGCGATTCGGGTTAGAACCCGAATCGCCACTCACGAGAACCCGAGGCGCTCGGTACCGCTGGCTGGGCTCGGCCGAGCGTTGCGAAAGCCACTTTCGAGACCTCTGACGTCCCGAAAGTGGCTTTCGCGACACCGGCTCCAGCCCCCCAGGCCCCCACAGACCGGGCCGGGAAGTCAACGACGGCCGGAAGCCAGTAGGTACCTAAGACACCCTCGGCTAGAACCCGAATCGCCACTCACGACCGCCTGAACGCACGGGGTCACGAGGTGAGGGCCTCGATGTCCTCCGCCTCGACGACGGTGCGCACCTCGACCTCGATCTCGTCGAACAGCGCGGCGTAGGACTCGGCGAACGAGACGGCCTCGGCCAGGTCCTTGGCGTTGAACAGCGCGAACCCGCCGATGACCTCTTTCGCCTCGGTGAACGGGCCGTCGGTCGCGGTGATCTTGCCGCCGCGGCCCTTGCGGACCTTCGCGCCCTTCTCCGACGGGTGCACGCCCTCCGCCGTGATGAGGATGCCCTTCTCGAACGAGTCCTCGATGAAGGCGCCCATCTTCTCGATGAACTCCTTGCTCGGGTTCCGGGCTTCCGGGGCGCTCTCGTCGAGCCGGTGCATCATCAGAAACCGCATCGCTGCTCCTCAGTGTCTTGGCGGGGCTGTTTCTACCTCGCCTTCACCGACGCGTCGAGCGGCTCGACGGCGGTTCGACATTTCTGCACAGAAGTTTTCCTAGCGGCTCGCGACCTTCTTGTACTGGGCCGTCGCGAGCGGCGCGAAGATCGCGATGATGGCGACGCAGCACAGGATCGCGTACAGCGAGGCGTGCTCGGCGGGCCAGCCCGTCGGCGCCGCGCCGAAGCGGTTCCCGAACAGGTCACGGGCCGAGTTGATCACCGCGGTGAACGGGTTCCAGTCGGCGATGGCCTTCAGCACGCCCGGCAGCTTGTCCGCCGGGACGAACGCCGTCGAGATGAAGCTCAGCGGGAACATCCACATCAGCCCGGCACTCTGCGCGACCTCGACGCTGCGCGCGACGAGCCCGATCCACGCGCCGACCCAGGACAGCGCCCACGCGAACATCAGCATCACCAGGTAGCCGAGCACCGCGTCGAGGAAGCTGCCGCGGATCCGCCAGCCGACGAGCAGCCCGCAGAGCGACATGACGACCAGCGCGACCACGCTGATCACCAGATCCGACGTCGTCCGGCCGAAGATCACCGCGAGGCGGGAGATCGGCAGCGAACGGAATCGGTCGATGATGCCCTTCTGCAGGTCGTTCGCGAAGCCGATCACGGTGAAGGCAGAGTTGAACGCGACCGTCTGCGCGAAGATGCCCGCGATCAGGAACTCGCGATACGCGAGCCCGCCCGCCTCCCCGCCGATCGCGTCGCCGAAGACGTACGCGAACAGCAGCACGAACATGATCGGCTGCAGGGTCGCCGCCATCAGCCAGTCCGGGTTGCGCTGGACGTTCTTCAGGTTCCGCCAGGTGATCACGCCACCGTCGGAAAAGGCCTTCGCGACCGCGCTCACTTCTTGTCCCCCTCGTCCGTCGCGTGCCCCGTCAGCGAAAGGAACACGTCGTCGAGCGTCGGCCGGTGCAGCGCGACGTCCTGAATGGCGACGCCGTGGCCGTCCAGCCGCCGCAGTGCCTCGATCAACGCTTTCGGCCCGCCCTCGACCAGGACGTCGACCTTGCGGGTGTGTTCGTCGACCGACGGCGTGCCCGAGCCGACCTCGGTCAGCACCTGCGTGGTGATCGCGAGATCGCTCGTGTTCGCCACGACCAGTTCGAGTCGCTCGCCGCCGATCTCCTGCTTGAGCTCGTCGGCGGTGCCGCGCGCGATGACCTTCCCCTTGTCGATCACCACGATCGAGTCGGCGAGCTGATCGGCCTCCTCCAGATACTGCGTGGTCAGCAGCACCGTGGTGCCGTCGGCGACGAGCTCCTTGATGACCTCCCAGGTGTCGATCCGGCCGCGCGGATCGAGCCCGGTGGTCGGCTCGTCGAGGATCACCACGGTCGGCTCGGCGACCAGCGCGCCCGCTAGGTCGAGCCGTCGCCGCATACCGCCGGAGTACGTCTTGGCGGGACGATCCGCCGCGTCCTCCAGCCGGAACCGGGCGAGCAGCTCACGCGCCCGCGACTTCGCCGCGGCCTTCTTGCTCCCGTAGAGCCTGCCGACCATGTACAGGTTCTCGAACCCGGTGAGGTTCTCGTCCACGGCGGCGTACTGCCCGGAGAGCCCGATCGACCGCCGGACGGCGTCGGGATGGGCCAGCACGTCGTGCCCGGCCACCTCCGCCTCGCCCGAATCCGGGCGGAGCAGCGTGGTCAGGATGCGGACCGTCGTCGTCTTCCCGGCACCGTTCGGCCCCAGCAGGCCGAGCACCTTGCCCTGGGGGATCGACAGATCGACCCCGTCGAGCGCGCGTGTGGACCCGTAGGTTTTGACCAGCGCTTTCGCCTGAACTGCGAACATGCGGCCAACCTAGACCCCGGCACCGACAAAGGCACCGGGGTTTTTCCCGGATCTGCTCCAGGCGAACGGCCTACTTCTCGAGGATCGCGGTGACGCCCTGGCCGCCCGCGGCGCAGATCGAGATGAGGCCGCGGCCGGAACCCTTCTCGTTCAACAGTTTCGCGAGGGTGGCGACGATACGGCCACCGGTCGCGGCGAACGGGTGCCCGGCCGCCAGCGAGGAGCCGTTGACGTTCAGCTTCGCCCGATCGATGGAGCCGAGGGGTTCGTCGAGGCCCAGCTTCGACTTCGCGAACTGCGGGTCCTCCCACGCCTTGAGGGTGGCGAGCACCTGCGACGCGAAGGCCTCGTGGATCTCGTAGAAGTCGAAGTCCTGCAAGGTGAGCCCGGCCCGCGTGAGCATCTGCGGGACGGCGTACGCGGGCGCCATCAGCAGGCCCTCGTCGCCGTGGACGTAGTCGACGGCCGCGGTCTGCGAGAACGTCAGGTACGCCAGCACCGGCAGCTTCCGCGCCTTGGCCCACTGCTCGGTCGCGAGCAGCACGGTCGACGCGCCGTCGGACAGCGGCGTCGAGTTGCCCGCGGTCATCGTGCCCTCGGGACCACCGAAGGCGGGCTTCAGCTTCGCGAGCTTCTCGACGCTGGAGTCCGGCCGCAGGTTCTGGTCACGCGCCAGCTTCAGGTACGGCGTCACCAGGTCGTCGAAGAAACCCTTGTCGTACGCCGCGCCGAGCCGCTGGTGGCTGGTCGCGGCGAGCTCGTCCTGCGCCTCGCGGGTGATCTCCCAGACCTTCGCGGTCAGCGCCGCGTGCTCGCCCATGGACAGGCCGGTGCGCGGCTCGGAGTTACGCGGGATCTCGGGCACGATGTGGCCCGGGCGCAGCTTCGCGGCGAGCTTCAATCGCTCTGGCAGCGTCTTCGCGGCGTTGAGCTGCACCAGGATCTGGCGCAGGTCGTCGTTGACCGCAAGCGGCGCGTCGGACGTGGTGTCGACGCCGCCCGCGATGGCCGAGTCGATCTGGCCGAGGGCGATCTTGTTGGCGACGTTGATGATCGCCTGGAGGCCGGTGCCGCAGGCCATCTGCACGTCGGAGGCCGGGGTGGCGGGGTTCAGCCTGCTGCCGAGGACGCTTTCGCGGGCGAGGTTGAAGTCGCGGGCGTGCTTGAGCACGGCGCCGGCGGCGACCTCGCCGATCACCTCGTCCTGCAGGGAGAAGCGGCTGACCAGGCCGTCGAGGGCGGCCGTGAACATGTCCTGGTTCGACGCTTTCGCGTACGGGCCGTTCGAGCGGGCGAAGGGGATCCGGTTACCGCCGATGATCGCGACCTTGCGCACGGGTGCCGTCCTTTTCGTGGCCATTTTTTCCACTCCTCCGTAGGCTCTCTCACACTGTAACCTACTAGCGAGTAGGTTAGACTGCGACGTGACGCAAACTGCACGGGAGGCACGTAATGGCTGACAGGTACCAGCAGTTCACGAAATCCCCGGTGGGGAAGTTCGTGGTGCCGAAGCTCGGCCTGCCGAACCCCGCCACGCTCCGCCGGTACAAGCCCGGCCAGCCCGCCCTCGAGGGTCCCGCACTTCTGGGTGCCGCGCCGGGCGGCCGTCTCGAAAAGGTGATCGAGGCCCAGCTGCACCGCGCGGGTATCGAGGTCCTCTCGACGGCGGCCGACAAGCACGCCGCGCTCGTCTTCGACGCGACAGGCGTGAAGGACCCGAAGCAGCTTCGCGAGGTCTACAACTTCTTCCACCCGGTGATCCGGAGCGTCGGGCCCTCGGGCCGCGTCGTCGTCCTCGGGACGCCGCCGGAACTGGCCGAAGGACACGAGCGGATCGCCCAGCGCGCTCTCGAAGGCTTCGTCCGTTCCGTAGGTAAGGAGCTGAAGCGCGGCGCGACCGCCCAGCTCGTGTACGTCGCCGAAGGTGCCGAAGAGGCCACTGAGTCCACGCTCCGGTTCCTGCTTTCGTCGAAGTCCGCCTTCGTGGACGCCCAGGTCATCCGCGTGGGCACCGAGACCAAGACCGCCTCCGCCCCGGCCGACTGGACGAAGCCCCTCGAAGGCAAGGTCGCCCTGGTCACCGGCGCTTCCCGCGGTATCGGCGCCGCCATCGCCGAGGTGCTGGGCCGCGACGGCGCCCACGTCGTCGCGCTCGACATCCCCGCGCAGGGCGCGGACCTGTCCAAGGTGGCCAACAAGGTCGGCGGCTCGTCGCTGCAGCTGGACATCACCGCCGCCGACGCG
This sequence comes from Amycolatopsis roodepoortensis, assembly GCF_024628825.1. Lineage (NCBI taxonomy): Bacteria > Bacillati > Actinomycetota > Actinomycetes > Pseudonocardiales > Pseudonocardiaceae > Amycolatopsis > Amycolatopsis roodepoortensis. The sequence continues at coordinate 5,222,404 of NZ_CP102415.1, read as the reverse complement.
CCGGAGAAGCTCGCCGAGTACCTGACCACGCGCCACGGCGGGGTCGACATCGTCGTGCACAACGCGGGCATCACGCGGGACAAGACGCTCGGCAACATGACCGAAGGCGGCTGGGACTCGGTCATCGCGGTCAACCTCGCCTCGCAGCTCGTGGTGAACGAGAAGCTCCTCGCCGACAAGGTGCTGCACGAGAACGGCCGCATCATCGGCGTCTCCTCGATCGCCGGGATCGCGGGCAACGTCGGCCAGACCAACTACGCCACCAGCAAGGCGGGCGTCATCGGGATGGTGAACGACGGCGCGCCGAAGCTCGCCGAATACGGCGGCACGATCAACGCCGTCGCGCCCGGTTTCATCGAGACCAAGATGACCGCCGCCGTCCCGCTGTTCATCCGCGAGGCCGGGCGGCGGCTGTCCAGCCTCGGCCAGGGCGGGCTCCCGGTCGACGTCGCCGAGACGATCGCCTGGTACGCGAATCCCGCTTCGGCCGCGGTCAACGGCAACGTGGTCCGCGTCTGCGGCCAGGCACTGCTGGGGGCGTGAGCATGGCCGTCAAGGAACTCCACGAGTCGCCGAGCCTGTCTTCGCTGTACCCCAAGGCGTTGCTCGGCTCGCTGCGCAAGAGCGGCGGGGACACGCTGCCGGGCACCGAGTTCGTCCGCGAGGGCGTCGTCGTCGACCCGGCGCACCTCGCCGCGTACAACCAGGTGTGCGGATTCCGGCTGGACGACGTGCTCCCGGCGACGTATCCGCATATCCTCGCGTTCCCGTTGCAGATGGCGCTGATGACCGAGGCGGACTTCCCGTTCCCGTTGCTGGGCATGGTGCACGTCGCGAACCGGATCACCCAGCACCGGCAGCTGCGGCTCGACGAGTCGTTCACCCTGCGCGTGCGCGCCGAGGATCTGCGCCCGCACGAGAAGGGCAAGCAGTTCGACGTCGTCAGCGAGCTGCTGGTCAACGACAGTCCTGTGTGGACGGACGTCAGCACGTACCTGCGCCGCGGTGGCGGCAGCGGCGAGAAGACCGCGCGAGGTCAGCTCTCCCAGCCGGCGGCCAACGCGATCTGGCACGTGCCCGGCGACATCGGCCGCCGCTACGCCGAGGTCTCCGGCGACCGCAACCCGATCCATCTGCACCCGATCACCGCGAAGGCGTTCGGGTTCCCGGCCGCGATCGCACACGGTATGTGGACGAAGGCGCACGCGCTCGCGGCGTTCGAGGGCAGGCTCCCGGAGGCGTTCACCGTCGACGTCAAGTTCAAGCAGCCGGTCCTGCTGCCCGCGAAGGCCGCTTTCACCACCTGGAGTGAAGGTGACGGCTGGGCTTTCGAACTGTGGAACGCGCGCAAGCCGAAGCCGCACCTGGAGGGCTCAGTCGTCGCTCTCTGACGGCTTCCAGATCTCGCCCTCGACCAGGTCGTTGAACCCGAGCCAGACCAGGTTCATCAGCCACGAGGCGAGCACGCCGTCGGAGACGTCGGGGTGGTCGAGCGCCCAGTCGGCCAGCGACTCGGCCGCCCCGACCAGCGCGGCGGACAGCCCGGCGCCGGAGAACTCGGCCTGTTCGCCGAGGCCCTTGCGGGTGCCGGCGGAGACGACCAGCGCGGCGACCAGCTCGATCGCGCGGGTGCGCATGTCGGTGATCTCCGCGGCGAAGGCGCCGCCGACGGTCATGGCCTGGCGGTGCAGCACCGTCCAGGACTCGCGGTAGTCGGCGACGAAGCGGTAGAACGCGCGGAGCCCGTGCCAAAGCTGCATGTCGGGCGGCAGATCGGGTTTGATCCCGTTCTGCACGGCCTCCAGCAGGCGGGTGGCTTCGCGGCGGATGCACGCGCCGAAGAGATCTTCCTTGGACCCGAGGTAGGTGTAGATCATCGGCTTGGACACGCCTGCGACCTCGGAGATCTCGTCCATCGACGCGGAGTGGTAGCCGTAGCGCGAGAACACCGAGACCGCAGCGTCCAGGATCTGGCGTTCCCGCACCGCTCTCGGCAGCCTTTTGGCGCGTTCGGCGGGACGCGGCACTTCCTCGGACACTCAGGACCTCCCATTAGTTCGCGTAAGACGCTACCGGGCCACCACCGGCGAGGGTGATTTCGGCACGCTTGCCCGCCTACCTACTCGCGGGTAGCCTTACGCTCGGGTAGGCGGGAACTGGAGGGAAGATGACCGAGATCGTGGGGCTGACCGGCCGCGCGCTGGTCGACGTGCTGGAACGGATCGAGCCGGATTCCGCCGAAGCGCACTCTCTCGACGTCAACGAGGTCGCGGGCGCCATCGACCCGAAGGACCTCGGCAAGGACGACGTCCGGCGGCTGCTGGCCGCACTGGGACGGCTCGCCGAATCCGCGCCGGCGTTCGACCTCCGCAAGGTGGACCCGGCCCGCTTCGCGAACCTCGTCGCGCGCGCCTCGCGCGCCCAACTCGAGAGCGTCGTCGCCGAACGGCCGCTCCGGGAACGCGTGCTGCGCGAGATCTTCGACCGCATGGGCGCCCACATCCGGCAGGACCGCGCGAAGAGCCTGCACGCCGTGGTGCACTGGCGGCTGTCCGGCGGCACCGGCGACGGCGGCTACGACCGCTACGAGACGGTGATCTCGCACGGCGAGTGCACGGTCGACCGGGACATGCGGGAGAAGCCGAGGGTGACGATCACGATCGCGCCCGTCGATTTCTTCCGGCTCATCACCCACCAGGCGACGCCGGCTGTGCTATTCGTCACCGGAAAGATCAAAGTAAAAGGTGACCTGGCGTTCGCGGCCGGTCTGATCGGTTTCTTCGACCTTCCGAAACCATCCTGAACCCGGCCGAGCAGATACACTTCCGTGCCGTGCCCCGAAATTCTGCGAACCGGCGCTGGCGGGACAAGGTACGCCTTTCCCGTCCGTCGAGGCCGCACAAAACGCGCACCGGCGGCGAACACGTCGTCAACGCCTTCGCGGAGAAACTCGAGCTCGCCAAACTGAGCCCCGAGCAGTTCACCCAGGTGCTGGAAACCCTGCACATGCTCGGCGAAACCGGTGCGGGCATCGAGCTGAGCTCACTGGAGACCGAGGTGCTCGTCGACGTCGTGCAACGCGCGTCGCGGGAGCAGCTCAAGGCCATCGCCGATCATCCGGAACTGCGTGCCGCCTTCCTTGACGAGATTTTCCGCAGAATGTCGGATCATTTCGTTCCGGAACGCGCACGGCACGTCGACTTCGTCGTCGCGTGGCGTTTCACCGACGGTGACGGAGAAGACGGTTTCGATCGATTTCAAACGGTCATCGAAGACGGCGTCTGCGTTTCCAGCACCGATCTCGCGCGCACTCCGGACACCACCATCACGCTGTCCGTCGACGACTTCATCCGGATGGCCACCGGCAACGCGGCGGTGGCGGCGATGTTCGTGACGGGCAAGGTGAAGGTGAAGGGCGAGTATGCGCCGGCGGTGCGGTTCAGCGGGTATTTCGACATCCCGAAACCGAGCGCGGGCTAAAGCGTCCTTCAGCCCTCGACGATGCGGCCCTCGATCACCTGCGGCTGCTTCTTGGCGGCCTCCGCGGGCGGCGTGTCCACGACGACCTCGCTGTCCACGACCATCACCGGCCCGCGCGTGCGATTGGCGAACTTGACCGCCCGGCGAGCCATGCGCTTCTGCCAGACCTTCCGCGCGACACTCCGCGTCGGCGGCAGGATGAACAGCAGGCCGATGACGTCGCTGACGAAACCGGGCAGCAGGATCAGCAGGCCGCCGAGCCCGATCAGCATCCCGTCGGTGAGTTCCTTCTCGGCGTCGGCGGGGCGGCCGAGCCGCGCGGACTCGGCGAACGCCCGGAAGGCGCGGCCGCCTTCACGGCGGGCGAGCCAGGATCCGACGAACGCGCCGGCGAAGAGCAGCGCGATCGTGCCGAGGACGCCAACGGCCGAGCCCACCGCCCACACGGCGGCGATCTCGGCGACGACATAGAGCAGGAACGCGACAGCCATACTTGGACAACGTACGGCTCGCCCGTTTTGCTCCCAACCCCCGGTCAGCCGATCCGGCTAAGGAAATTCTCCGCCTCGCGTGGCCTGCTCAGCACGACCCGTCGCGCGTGCGCCCCCTGCTCCGCCAGCCGCCGCACCGTCCGCTCCCGGTGGTGCTTCGGCCAGCGCCAGACGTAGGAATAGAACTCCAGATCCAGCCTTTCGGGGCAGCCGGGCGCCTGCTTGTCCTGCCCGTATTCGCGCAGGCACCGCACGAGCACTCGCCGTAGGCAGACGCGGCGCGGGTAGTCGAGGAAGACGATCGTGTCCGCTCGCGGGAGGCGGAGATGCATCGACGATCCGTAGTTGCCGTCGATCACCCAGGCATCGGACGCGATGATCTCCTGCTGGGCGGCGTGGAACTCGGCGTCCGGCGCCGGTGTCCAGCCCGGCCGCCAGTAGAGCCGGTCGAGATGGGTGACCGGCAGGCCGAGCGCGGCGCCGAGCCGTCGCGCGAACGTCGACTTCCCGGCGCCGCTGCAGCCGACGACCATGATCCGCCGCATGGTCAGTCTTCATCGAGGTACGCGGCGGCCTGCAACGTGAACAGTTCGGCGTAGCCCGCCTTCGCCGCTATCAGCTCGTCGTGCGTCCCGTACTCGGCGACCTTTCCGTGCTCCAGCAACAGAATCCGCTCCGCCTGCCGCACGGTGGAGAACCGGTGCGAGATGTACAGCGTCGTGCGTCCCTCCGAAAGCTCCCGCAGCCGCGAGAAGAGGTCGTGCTCGGCCTGCGCGTCCAGGGCGGAGGTGGGCTCGTCGAGGATCAGGATCGGCGCTTCCCGCAGGAACGCCCTGGCCAGCGCGATCTTCTGCCATTCGCCGCCGGACAGGCTGACGCCCTGGTCGAACCAGCGGCCGAGCGGGGTGTCGTAGCCGCTGGGCAGGCGCTCGATCCGCTCGTCGGCACCGGCCCGTTTCGCCGACGTCTCGATCCGTTCCCGGTCGACGAGGTGCGTCAGGTCCCCGAGCCCGATGTTCTCGGACGCGGTGCCCTGATAGGTCACGTAGTCCTGGAACATCGCGCTGATCTGCCGCCGCAGCTCCACCGGGTCGTACTCGCGGATGTCGACGCCGTCGAGCAGGATCCGTCCACCGGTCGGGTCGTACAGCCGGCACAGCAGTTTGAACAGGGTCGACTTCCCGGCGCCGTTGCGGCCGACGACGGCGACCGTCTCCCCCGGCCGGATTTCGAAGCTCACCCCGTCGAGGGCCGGGTCCGGTGCACCGGGATAGGTGAAGGACACTTCTTCGAACCGGATGTGACCCTCCACTGTGGACGGAAGAGGCCGGGGTTCCGGCGGCGCGACGATGTCCGGCTTCGTCCCGAGGAAGCGGTACAGCGTGTCGAGGTAGAGATTGTTCTCGTACATCCCGGAAAACGCGGTGAACAGACCTTGGACCGAAGTCTGCACCGACGCCGCGGCGGCCGTGTACAGCGCGAGATCGCCGAGGGTGAGCCTGCCGCCGACGGCCTCCAGCGCGATGTACAACGCGATCGCGGAGCCGGCGGCGGTGCTGAGCAGGCCCCACGACGTCGAACTGACGCTGCGTTTGCGGGTCAGTGTCCGCTGCCGGTCGTAGAAGACCTGGCCGAGCCGCTGGAACCGGTCGACGAAGTACGGGCCGAGCCCGAACAGCTTGGTCTCCTTGGCGTACGTGTCCGTGGTGACCAAGGAGTTCAGGTAGTCCATCCGCCGTTTCAGCGGCGACATCATCAACGTCAGCCAGAACGCGCGGGCGCCGTACTTCGACTGCGAGATGAACGCGGGGATCGGCGCCACGAGCGCGACGAGCGCCAGCAGCGGGCTGATCGAGACGAGCAGCGCGATCATGCTGCCGAAGGTGATCACCGTCCGGATCAAGCCGAGCGCCGAGTTCATCATCGACAGCGGCCGCGTCGGCGCCTCCTGCGAGGCTTGGCGCAGCATGTCGTAGGACGCGGAACCCTCGAAGTACGAAAGGTGCAGTTTGCTCGCGTGGTCCATCACCTGGTGGCGGATGGTCAGCGTCATCCGTTCCTGCAGCAGTGACTGGCCGTAGGTGGTCAGCGCCTGGGAAATCGCGGTGAGTACGAGGACGCCGAACTGGAAGAGGGCGACCCCGACGATCGCGCTCTTCGTCCCGTGCCCCTGGATCGCCGCGACCACGGAATCGATCAGCAGCTTCGCGATGTACGCGGTCGCCGTCGGGAGGAGGCCGGAAAGCAGGGTCACCAACGTGATCACGATGGTCAGGACCGGGCTTGCCTGCCACGTCAGCTTCGCGACCTTCGGCAGGCCGCGGACCGTGCCCACGACGTTGACCCACATGCGGTCGAGCCGGGACTTCAGGTCTTTCGGAACGGCTTCGGGCTCGGGCTCCGGGATGTCGACCGGGCCGGTCAGCCCGCTGTCGGGCACCGTCGACGGCGGACGGCGCCGCCTGCCGCCGCGCGCCATGAACAGTTCCAGGCCGCCACCGGGCGGGCCGATCACGCGGCCGCCAAGGCGCCGTTGAGGAACACGTCGACGAGCTCCATCGTGGTGGGCTCGTCACCGGTCTCGCTGAACCGGATCCGGCCGCTGAACAGCAATGACAGGAAGAGCGCCGCGGACTGGGCCGGCGGCAGGCGGAGCCGGTCCTTCTCCGGCTCGAACAGCTCGGCCATGGCGTCACGCATGGCATTCATCGATTCCTTGCGGCGGTCTCGACGGTCGTCATGGCGATGCTCCGGCCGCTTGCCGGAGCCGTACATGATCGCCATCAGCGCGCCCATGCGCTGGAGGTGTGCGCTGAGCGCGTCGGCGGCTTCGATGAGCCTGTCGTCGAGGGACTGGTCGAGGTCGATGACCGCGATCGCGTCGAGTACCTGGTCGGGCTTCAGCGCTTCGGCGAAACAGGTGGCGAACAGTTCGTCCTTGTCCTTGAACACGCGGAAGACCGTGCCCTCGCCGATGCCCGCGGCGCGTGCGATCTGGCTCGACGTGACACCGGCGCCGTGTTCCACCAGCAGGGGCAGCACGGACTGGACGATCATCCGGCGCCGCTCGTCGGCGCTCATCCCCGGCGCTCTCCGCCGGGCGGTGGTCTCTGTCATGCGTCCAGTGTGCGGAGTGAGCGCTCACTCCGTCAACTGAATAAGGCCGAAGCGCGTGAAGGCCCCCTTCCCTCGGCTCAGCCGAGGGAAGGGGGCCTTCACGCGCGAAACGTCAGTAGGTGATCGCGACCGCGGGGTCGGCCAGCAGCGCGCCGACGTCGGCCAGGAACTCCGAACCCTGCTGCCCGTCGACCACACGGTGGTCGAAGCTCAGCGAAAGCTGGAGCACCTTGCGCACCTTGATCTCGCCGTCGACCACCCACGGGGTGTCCTTGATCGCGCCGAGGCACAGGATCGCGGACTCACCGGGGTTGATGATCGGCGTCCCGGTGTCGACGCCGAAGACGCCGACGTTGGTGATGGTGATCGTGCCGCCGAGCATGGCCGCCGGGGTGGTCTTGCCCTCGCGGGCGACGTCCGTCAGCTCGGTGAGCGCGATCGCGAGTTCCTTCAGCGACATCGAATCCGCGTCGCGGACCTTGGGCACGACGAGCCCGCGCGGGGTGGCCGCGGCGATCCCGAGGTGCACGTAGTCCTTGTAGACGATCTCTTGCGCCGCCTCGTCCCATACCGCGTTGACGTCCGGAGTGCGCTTCGCCGCCAGGCAGACGGCCTTCGCCGCGAAGGTCAGCGGGGTGACCTTGACCCCGGCGAACTCCCGCGACTTCTTGAGCTTCTCCCGGAATTCCATCATCGGCGTGACGTCGATGGTCAGGAACTCCGTGACGTGCGGGGCGGTGTACGCGCTCTGCACCATCGCGGCGGCGGTGGCCTTGCGGACGCCCTTGATCGGCACCCGGCGTTCCCGGGTCGCGGGGTCGTAACCGCTGTCCACAGTGGACACAGTGGCGGCGGCGGGAGCGGCGGAACCGTTGGCGGCCGCCTGGACGTCGTCACGCGTGATGACGCCACCGTCGGCGGAGCCCGTGAGCGCGTGGAGGTCGACGCCGAGGTCCTTGGCCAGCTTGCGCACCGGAGGCTTCGCCAGCGGCACGTACCCGCCCTTCGGCTTCGGAGCCGCCGCAGGCTGGGGCGCCACAGCCACCGGGGCGGCGGCCGGAGCAGCGCCCTTGCGTGCCCGCCGCTGCGTGACGACGGCCTTGGAGCCGTAGCCGACCAGCGGCTTCATCTCCTCTTCCGCCGGCTCCTCCGCCACGGGCGCGGCGGCCGGTGCCGGGGCCGCCTTGCCGTCCGGGTCGACGTCGATGGTGAGGATCGGCGCGCCGACCTCGACCGTCTGGCCCGGTTCGACGAGCAGTTCGGTGATCACGCCCGCCCACGGGATGGGCAATTCGACGGCGGCCTTCGCGGTCTCGACCTCGACGACGATCTGGTTCACCGTGACCTTGTCACCCGGCTTGACCTGCCAGGCGATGATGTCGGCCTCGGTCAGCCCCTCGGCCGTGTCGGCGAGGGGGAATTGTTTGTATTCGGGCATTTCAGGAACTTCCCCCTTACCAGGCGAGTGAACGGTCGACGGTGTGCAGCACCCGGTCCAGGTCGGGGAGGTAGTGCTCCTCGAGCTTGGCGGGCGGGTACGGCGTGTCGAATCCGGTCACCCGGAGCACGGGGGCTTCCAGCGAGTAGAAGCATTCCTGCTGCACGCGCGCGGCGATCTCCGAGGTCAGCGACGATTCCGACGGCGCCTCGCTCAGCGCGATGAGCCGACCGGTCTTGCGCACCGACTCGAACACCGGCTCCAGATCGAGCGGGGACAGCGTCCGAAGGTCGATGACCTCCAGGGACTTGCCCTCGTCCTCGGCGGCGGCCGCCGCGTCGAGCGCGACCTTCACCGACGGGCCGTACGCGACGACGGTGGCCGTGGTGCCCTCGCGGACGACGCGGGACTTGAACAGCTCGTCCGGCGTCGCCTCCGTGTCGACCTCGGACTTCATCGCGCCCGAGTGGTACAGCTTCTTCGGCTCGAAGAACAGGATCGGGTCGTCGGACTTGATCGCCTGCTGGATGCCCCAGTAGGCGTCGACGGCGTTCGAAACCGATACGACCTTCAGGCCGGGGATGTGCGCGAACAGCGACTCCGGCGACTCCGAGTGGTGCTCGACCGCGCCGATGCCGCCGCCGAACGGCACCCGGATCACGATGGGCATCTTGATCTTGCCCTGCGTCCGGTAGTGCAGCTTCGCGACCTGGCTGGAGATCTGGTCGAAGCCCGGGAAGATGAAGCCTTCGAACTGGATTTCGCACACCGGGCGGAAACCGCGGACGGCGAGGCCGACCGCGGTGCCGATAATGCCCGACTCCGCCAGTGGCGTGTCCAGGACGCGCTGCTCGCCGAAGTCCTTCTGCAGGCCGTCGGTGATGCGGAAGACGCCGCCGAGCTTGCCGACGTCCTCACCCATGATCAGGACCTTCGGGTCCTCTTCCATGGCGCGCCGGAGGCCGAGGTTGATCGCCTTGCCGATGGTGAGTTTCTGGAGGTCGCTCATTTCAGTGTCCCTCCGCCCCGACGAAACCGTCCAAGTAGGACAGGAACTCTTCGCGCTGCGCGTCCAGCAGCGGCGTGGATTCCGCGTACACGTTGGAGAAGATCCGCTCGGGCGGCGGCTCGGGCATGTTGAAGCAGTAGTCGCGCAGCTCGGCCGCGAACGCGTCCGAATCGGCCTGCACCTGGTCGAAGAACGCCTGGTCGGCGCCGCCACCGCGGGCGAGGTACGCCCGGACGCGCTCGATCGGGTCCTTCAGCTTCCACTCCTCCAGCTCGTCGGAGAGCCGGTAGCGGGTGGGGTCGTCGGTGGTGGTGTGCGCGTCCATCCGGTAGGTGAACGCCTCGATCAGCACCGGGCCGTTGCCGTGACGGCACTCCTCCAGCGCCCATCGGGAGACCGCGAGGCAGGCGAGGACGTCGTTGCCGTCGACGCGGATTCCGGGGAAGCCGTAGCCGCGGGCGCGCTGGTACAGCGGCAGGCGCGACTGGCGTTCGGTGGGCTCCGAGATCGCCCACTGGTTGTTCTGGCAGAAGAACACGAGCGGCGCGTCGTAGACGGCGGCCCAGACGAAGCCTTCGTGGACGTCGCCCTGCGAAGTCGCTCCGTCACCGAAGTAACAGATGGTCGCTTCGCTGTCGTCGTCGCCGACCTTGCCTTCGAACTTCTGGCCCATCGCGTAACCGGCGGCGTTGAGCACCTGGTTGCCGATCACGATGGTGTACGGGTGGAAGCCGTGGGCCTTGTAGTCCCAGCCGCTGTGGTCGGTGCAGCGGAAGATGCCGAGCACCTCTTTGAGGTCGACGCCGCGGGTGTACGCGACGCCGTGCTCGCGGTAGCTGGGGAACGCCATGTCCCCCTTCCGCAGCGCGCGGCCGGAGCCGATCTGCGCGGCCTCCTGCCCGAGCAGCGGCACCCAGATGCCGAGCTGGCCCTGGCGCTGCATCGCGTTGGCCTCGCGGTCCGCGCGGCGGACCAGGACCATGTCGCGATACAGACCCTTGAGGGCCTCGGCGTCGATGTCGTCGACGTAGCGGTCGAATTGCGGCGAGGCGACTCGTTCGCCTTCGGGGGTGAGCAGCTGAGTCAGCTCAGCGCCACCTTCGCTCGTTGCTCGCAAACCGGCGATCACCTGTTCGGGGGAAGGCTGCGCCGCTACGGCGGCGGGACCATCTCCAGGCTCCGGGTGCGTCCAGTGTTCGGACGGCATGCGCTGCTCTCCTTGATGTCGGCGCCTCTGGCGGCCACTTGTGGCGGCCACAGTGACTGCGCCGGCGGGGACCAGCGCGTCGGATCTGAAGCGCTGGGTCACCGTCGGCGTTGACGGTTCGTGCGCACATCCTGGCATGCCGGACGCCGTTTTGGTCAGTGGCGGATGCTGATTTGTTGCTGAGAAAGGGTGTCTGATCAGGGAAAATGCTAGGAAGCCCGAGTGTGGGGCCGCCGAAAGTAGGGAATTCACCCGCGGGCCGACCAGCGGACGACGGACCCGGACGGGTGTCCTGTCCGGCTGGATCGATGACGATCCGTGCCCACCGCTGTGATCCATCCCACTCCCCGGCACCCGTGGCAGGATGGCGGACGTGGAGCAGAAATCCGTACGCGAAACCGTGGTTTCGAACTGGACGAACGACGTCCTTCCCAGCCTGTCCGGCCTGGTGGCGATCCCCGCCTTGTCGCCGGCGTTCGACCCCGAGTGGGCGAAGACCGGGCATCTGGCCGCCGCCGTCGAGCACGTCCGCTCCTGGATCGCCGCCCGGGAGATCCCCGGCGCGACGCTCGAGGTCGTGGAGCTCGAAGGCCGCAGCCCGCTGCTGGTCGTCGACATCCCGGCGACGTCCGAAGCCGCCGAAAAGGGCACCGTGCTCATGTACGGGCACCTCGACAAGCAGCCGCCGGTCGGTGGCTGGTCCGAGGGGCTCGACCCGTGGACGCCGGTGATCCGCGACGGCAGGCTGTACGGCCGCGGCGCGGTCGACGACGGCTACTCCGGCTACGCGGCGACGACGGCGATCGAGGCCGTGCGCGCCGCCGGTGGCGAGCACTCCCGCGCGGTCGTGCTGCTGGAGACCGGTGAGGAGTCCGGCAGCCCGGACCTGCCCGCCTACGTCGAGCACCTGAAGGAGAAGCTCGGCGAGGTCTCGCTGGTCGTCTGCCTCGACGCCGGCGGCACCGACTACAAGCGGCTGTGGCTGACCACCAGCCTGCGCGGAATGCTGCACGTCAACGTCACCGTGAAGGTGCTGGAGTCCGCGCAGCACTCCGGCATGGCCAGCGGCATCGTGGCGAGCTCGTTCCGTGTCCTGCGTGTCCTGCTCGACCGGATCGAGAACGCCGAGACCGGCGAGATCAAGCTCGCCGAGCTGAGCGTCGACATCCCGGAGAACCGCGTCGAGGACGCTCGCGGTGTCGTCGAGATCGCGCCCGGCGCGGCGAAGACGCTCTTCCCGGTGGTCGGCCGGACGGTGTCCGACGACGACCTGGAGCTGCTGCTCAACAACTCGTGGCGGCCGACGCTGTCGGTGATCGGCGCGGAGGGCTTCCCGCTCCCGGCCGACGCGGGCAACGTGCTGCGCGACAGCACCACGCTCACCCTGAGCTTCCGCCTCCCGCCGACGGCCGACGCGAAGGCCGCGATGGAGGCGGTCCGCCGTGTCCTCACCACCGACGTGCCGTACGACGCTTCGGTCGAGCTCGGCGATTTCCAGGCCGAGAACGGCTGGAACGCGCCGGACACCGCGCCGTGGCTCGACGACGCCCTGCACCACGTGAGCGGCGAGGTCTTCGGCGCGCCGCACAAGAGCTTCGGCATGGGCGGGTCGATCCCGTTCATGGGGCTGCTCGGCGAGAAGTACCCGGACGCGCAGTTCGTGGTCACCGGCGCCTGCGGGCCGGACTCGAACATCCACGTGCCGGACGAGTGGCTGAACATCGATTTCGCGCAGCGGGTCACCGAGGCGGTCGCGCACATCCTGGACGCGCACGCGCGGAGCTGATTCCCCGGCTCACGCTGCGATGAACGGGCCGTTCCTTGCACAATTCGCAAGGAACGGCCCGTTCATCGCGCTCGGGAGGATCATGTTCGAAGGCTTCGAGCTCGAAAACGTCGACACCGGCGAAGTGACCTTCAGGGTCCGCCACGGCGGGTCGGGGCCGCCGCTCGTCCTCCTGCACGGTCATCCCCGCACGCACACCACCTGGCACGACGTCGCGCCCCGGCTCGCGGACGCGTTCACCGTCGTCTGCCCGGACCTCCCCGGCTACGGCCAGTCCTCGAAACCCGAGACCACCGAAGACCACTCGGCGCACTCGAAACGCGCCATGGCCAGGCACATCGTCGCGCTCATGCGGCATCTCGGCCACGAACGGTTCGCCGTGGTGGGCCACGATCGCGGCAGCTACGTGGCGCACCGGCTGGCCATGGACCATCCCGAAGCGGTCACCAAGCTGGTCATCCTCGACGGTGTCCCGATCGGTGAGGCGCTCGCCCGCGCCGACGCGGACTTCGCGCGGAGATGGTGGCATTGGTTCTTCTTCGGCCAGCTCGCGAAACCCGCCGAGCGCGTGATCAACGCCGACCCGGACGCCTGGTACGGCGGAGATCCCGAGGCGATGGGCGCGGAGAACCACGCCGACTTCCTTCGCGCGATCCACGATCCCGAGACGGTCCACGCGATGCTGGAGGACTACCGGGCCGGCCTCGGGCCCGACCGCGAAGCCGACGACGCGGACAAGGCGGCCGGACGGAAACTCGCCTGCCCGATGCTCATGCTGTGGTCCAGCCGCGACGACATGGCCGAGCTGTACGGCGACCCCATCGCGGTGTGGCGTGAATGGGCCGACGACGTCCGCGGCTTCGCGATCGAGTCCGGGCACCACGTGGCCGAGGAGAACCCGGCCGACCTCGCGGCGGCGCTGCGGGAGTTCCTGGGCTGAGTGGGTCGTGAGTGGCGATTCGGGTTAGAACCCGAATCGCCACTCACGACCAACCGGACCCACGCCGCACCGCCGCCTTACCTCCTAGGCGAACTTGTTCAACGCCGCGGTCAGTTCCGTCAGCTGCGGTGTGAAGCGCTGGTACGAGAACGGCGTCTCGTTGTTCCACGGGATCAGCTTCCCGGCCTTCACCGCGGGCAGCTGGGTCCAGGTCGGCACGCCGCCGAGCCCGTCCGGGCCGAGCGAGAGCGATCCGCCGCGATTGTCGTACATGATCACGTCGGCGGGGTACTTGCCGATGTTCTCCCAGCTGATCTGCTGGTAGTAGCCGCCTTGGCTCGCGTCGGGAGCCTCCGGCGTGACGAAGTCCAGCCCCTTGCTCTGGTAGTGCTTCGAGGTCGCGAACTTCGGCGCGTTCGAGACGTATACGGAGTCCTTCTGCGCGGACACGAGAAGGATCTTCAGCCCTGCGGCCTTCTTCGCCGCCTCGCCGAACGCGGCGTCGGCCTTCTCGTACTCTTCCTTCGCGGCTCGGATCGCCGGAGTCTCGGTGTCGGCGCCGAGCGCCTTCGCGAGCGCGATGAACTTCGCGATCCCCTCGGGCATCGAGATGTCCTGCAGCCGGACCCCGACACTCGGCGCGGCCTTGTCGATCTTCTCCGTCTGCGTGTCCGGGACGTACCACATCTGGTCTTTCAGGTACATCACGCTGACCAGGAGCTGCGGGTTCAGCGCGACGAACTTGTCGAAGTTGAACTCGTTCCACACGTTCCCGAGCGAGGTCACGGCGTTCAGGTCGACGCCGCCCGCCTGCGGGTCCGGCTTGCCGTCGGCGAACTTCGACGGGCCGAAGATCCCGACCGACTTCACGCCCAGGTCCCACAACGCGGCCGCGGCGGTCACCTGCGCGACGATCCGCGTCGGCCGTTCGCCTTCGAGCTTCCGGCCGCGGTCGTCGGTGAACGACCAGGTCGCGCCCGCTCCCTGGGCGGGGGTCTCCTCCTGGTAGCCGCAGGCGGTCAGGAGGCCGGTGGCGCCGAGCGCCGCGGTGCCGGCGAGAAAGCCGCGTCGGGAGAGGTGCATGGAGATCTTCTTTCACCGAGGGACCGAATTTCGTCGTTAGGCTAGCCTTCCCTTATTGTCAGGGCCATGGTCCAGGTCACGGAGCGCGTCAGATCACCCCGGACCGGCGTTTCCGTGAGAACGCTGGTCCTCGTGGGGTCCTTGGCAGCGCTTGTCGCGGTCGTCCTGCTGTCGATCGGCTTCGGCTCGAACCGTCTGTCCCTCGGCGAAGTCCTGCACGCGCTCTTCGCTTACGACGGGAGCTACACCGACGTCGTCGTCCGCGACGATCGCCTGCCCCGCACGGTGCTCGGCGTCCTGGTCGGGATGGCGCTCGCGCTGGCGGGCTCGCTCATGCAGGCGATCACCCGCAACCCGGTCGCGGAACCCGGGCTGCTCGGCATCAACCACGGCGCCGCGGTCGCGATCGTGCTCGGCTCGGCGGTGTTCTCGGTGACGTCGCCCGGCGAGTACGTCTGGTTCGCCTTCGCCGGTGCGCTCGCGGGAACCGCGCTGGTCTCGGTGATCGGCGGGACGCGGGGCGCCACGAGCCCGCTGCGGCTGGTGCTGGCCGGGGTCGCCGTCCAGGCGGTGTTCGTCGGCATCAACCAGGGCATGCAGATGGTCAATACGCACAACCTGCAGGCCATGCGGTTCTGGCTGGTCGGCTCGCTGGTGAACCGGAACGCCGACCAGCTGTCGGTCCTGCTGCCGTTCTTCGTCGCGGGAGTCGTGATCGCGATCGTCCTGGCCCGTGCGCTGAACGCGCTGGCGCTCGGGGAAGACACCGCTCGGGGTCTCGGCGCGAATCCGGCGCTCGTCCGCGTCGCCGGAATGGTCGCCGTCGGGCTGCTTTCAGCGTCGGCGACCGCGGCCTGCGGCCCGATCGCCTTCGTCGGCCTGATGATCCCGCACGTCGTCCGGACGCTGATCGGCCAGGACGAACGCTGGGTGATGCTGATTTCGGCGCTGCTCGGGCCGGTACTGCTGCTCGGCTGCGACGTCCTGGGCCGTCTCCTCGGTTCTCCGGGGGAAATCCAGGTCGGCGTGATGACCGACGTCGTCGGCGGGATCGCGTTCGTGATCGTGGCCCGCAGGCTGAAGGCGGTGCGCCGATGAGCGCGCTCGTCCGCCGTGAGTCCGGTTTGGACAGACGATCGCTGGTCGTCGTCGCCGCGCTGGCACTGGTGGTCCTGGCGCTCGTCGTGCTCTCGGTCGGCACGGGCGATTACGAGATGAGCCCCGGCGAAGTGCTCGCGACCCTGGCAGGCCAGGGCACGAAGGCGCAGTACCTGGTGGTCATGGGACGGCTTCCGCGGGTGCTGGTCGCGATCCTCGTCGGTGCCGCGCTGGCGCTGGCCGGGGCGGTCTTCCAGACGATCACCCGTAACCCACTCGGCAGTCCGGACATCATCGGCTTCACCACCGGTTCGGCCACCGGCGGCATCGTGACGCTGCTGGTCATCGGCTCCGGCCCTGGCCTCGTCTCGCTCGGGGCGCTGGCGGGCGGGCTGCTGACCGCGCTGGTCGTCATGGCGTTGTGCGCGCCGCACGGCCTGCTGAGTGCGCGGCTGGTGCTGCTCGGGATCGCCGTCAGCGCGGTGCTCGTCGGCGTGAACTCGTATCTGCTGGTGAAGGCGAACCTCGAAGCCGCTTCGCAGGCCGTCGGCTGGCTGGTCGGTGACCTCTCCGGCCGGGACTGGAGCTACTTCGTGCCGCTGGCGATCGGGATGGCGGTGTTCGCCCCGATCGTCTTCGCGAACGGTCGCGCGCTGCGCATGCTGGAGATGGGCGACGACACCGCCACCGGGATCGGCGTCGACGTCCGCCGGGTGCGGCGGACCTTGGTGCTGGTCGCGGTCGCGCTGGTCGCCGCCGCCACCGCGGCGACCGGACCGCTGCCGTTCATCGCGCTCGCCGCGCCCCAGCTGGCGCGCCGGATGACGCGCCTGCCTGGGCCCAACCTGCTCGCGTCGGCCTTCGTCGGGGCGACGCTGGTCGTCGCCGCGGACTACCTCGGCCAGCGGTTGCTGGAGTCCTCGCTGCTGCCCGCGGGCGTCGTCGCCGCTGCCCTCGGCGGCGCGTACCTGCTCTGGCTGTTGCTCAGGCGACGGGCCTAGGTCAGCCGGGTCAGCTGCACCGAGACGTCCAAAGTGGACTGACCGCCGCCGGTGAAGATGCCCTTGAGCGGCGGCACGTCGGCGTAGTCGCGGCCGTACGCGACCCAGACGTGCCGCGGCCCGACCGGGATCGCGTTCGTCGGGTCGTAGGCCCACCAGCCGCCGGTCCATACGTCGACCCAGGCGTGGCTCTCGCCTTCGACCGTCTCGCCGAGCTTCGCCTCCGGTTTCGTGTGCAGGTACCCGGAGACGTACCGCGCCGGGACGCCGATCGCGCGCAGCATCACCAGCGTGACATGCGCGAAGTCCTGGCAGACCCCTTCGCGCGCACGCCACGCGTCGGTCGCCGTGCTGTGCACGCCGGTCGTCCCCGGCTGGTACTTGAGCTGCTTGTTGACCCATTCGCAGACCGCGAGCACGGCCTCCGCCGGGTCGAGCCCCTTCCGCAGTTCGCGCGCGACCTTCGTCAGCTCCGGATCGCGGGGCGTGTACGGCGTCGGCGTCAGGTACTCGGTGCGGTGGTCGACGACGGTGTCGCTGCGCAGGTCCTTCCACGTCGCCGAGCGGACCGGCTCGCCTTCGTCGGCCGTTTCGACCACCGACGTCGCGAGCACGGTGAACTCCGTGTGCGGCGCGTGAAGGTCGAACGACGTCACGATGGTGCCCCAGTAGTCCGTGTACCGGTAGGCGCGGGTCGCGGGCGTCGTCTCGACGCGGTTGACGACCGTGGTCTGCCGCCGGTCGGAGCGCGGGGTCAGCCGCGCCTCGTTGTACGACTGCGTGGCCGGCGTCGCGTACCGGTATCCGGTCCGGTGGGCCACCCGAAGCTGCCAGGTCACAGCGAAACCTCCGCACCGCTCCAGGCCACCCAAGGCGACGAATGGAAGTACTGCACCGAAACCGCGTCGCCGATGTCCTTGATCGAGGTCTGCAGGGCGCCGAGCCGTTTCGGCAGATCCTCCAGCAGATCCGACGGCCGCAGGAACTCCAGCTCGCTGCGCGCGCGGCCGAGCTGCCGCAGCGCCTCGGACTTCTCGTTGGCACGCGAGTTGACGCCGGGGTCCAGCCGCTCCAGGCATTCCTCGGCCTGCCGCAGCGCGTGGAACACCGAACGCGGGAAGAGCGTGTCCCGCAACAGGAACTGCACGACGCGGCCGGCGTCGAGCGCGCCGCGATAGGTCCGCAGGTAGGTGTCCTGCGCCCCAGCCGAGCGGAGCACGGTGATCCAGCCGGGTGACGACGCGCTGTCCTGGACCCGTGAGAGCAGCAGCCGCACCACCATGTCCGCGCGTTCGACCGACCGGCCGAGCACCATGAACAGCCAGCCGTCGTCGCGGCTCATCGTCGAATCGGCGAGCCCGGCGAACATCGCCGCGCGTTCCTCCACGAAGGACAGGAACGCGTGGGGCCCGGCGCGGCGCGCGTACCGCTGCCTGTCCGGCACCGCGTTCCACGTCGCGTTCAGGCATTCCCACAGCTCGGTCGAAACGACCTCGCGGGCGCCGCGCGTGTTCTCGCGGGCGGAGTTGATCGAACCGACGATCGACGCGGGATTGTCCTTGGCGTAGGCGACCAGTTCGGTCAGTTTCCACACGTCGAGCGAATCCATGCCCTCCGGCGAGATGCCGAGGACGGCGAGCAGCTGGCGGCTCGCGTGGTCCGGGTCGACGCTCGCGTCTTCGAGCAGCTGGTGCACGGAGACGTTCAGGATCCGGGAGGTGTCATCGGCGCGTTCGACGTACCGGCCGATCCAGTACAGCGATTCCGCGTTGCGGGCGAGCACATCAACCTCCCTTATGCCTGTTGCTGCTGCTGTTGCTGGGTGGTGGTCAGCTCGGGACCCTGCTCGGCGACCAGACCGTCCACTTGGGACAGTGCGCCGAGCGCGGGGCGTTCCAGCTCCCGTTCCGCCGTCGAAGACCGCGGCGCCAGCACCCAGGTGTCCTTGGAGCCGCCGCCCTGCGACGAGTTGACGACCAGGCTGCCCTCCGGGAGCGCGACGCGGGTCAGTCCGCCCGGCAGCACGAAGATGTCCTTGCCGTCGTTGACCGCGAACGGGCGGAGATCGACGTGCCGCGGTGCCAGCCTGTCGTCCACTTTGGACGGAACGGTGGACAGCTGCACGACCGGCTGCGCGATCCAGCCGCGTTTGTTCGCCCGGACCTTGCGTTTGAGCGCGGTCAGCTCCGCCTGCGTCGCGTCCGGGCCGAACACGATGCCGTAGCCGCCGGAGCCTTCGACCGGTTTGACCACCAGCTCATCCATATGCCGCATGACGTGGTCGAACTCGTCCGGCAGCCAGCACCGGAAGGTGTCGACGTTGGGCAGCAACGGCTTCTCGTTGAGGTAGTACTTCACCATCTCGGGCACGTAGGTGTAGACGAGCTTGTCGTCGCCGACGCCGTTGCCCACCGCGTTCGCGATCACGACGTTGCCCGCGCGTGCCGCGTTCAGGATCCCGGCCACGCCGAGCACGGAATCCGGCCGGTAGTGCACCGGATCGAGGAACTCGTCGTCGATCCGCCGGTAGATGACGTCGACCTGCCGCTCGCCCTCGGTGGTGCGCAGGTAGACGACGTTGTCACGGCAGAACATGTCGCGGCCTTCGACCAGCTCGACGCCCATCAGCCTGGCCAGCAGCGAATGCTCGAAATACGCGGAGTTGTGCACGCCGGGCGTGAGCACGACGACCATCGGGTCGGCGACGTTCGCCGCGGCCGCCGCCCGTAGCGCGCGCAGCAGATGCGAGGCGTAATCACCGACCGGGCGCACCCGGTGCTGGGCGAACAGGTCCGGGAACACGCGCGCCATCGTGCGGCGGTTCTCCATCACGTACGACACACCGGACGGGTTGCGGAGATTGTCCTCCAGCACCCGGAAGGTGCCCTCCTCGTCCCGCACCAGGTCCACACCGGACACGTGGATGCGGACGCCGTTGGGCGGGTTGATCCCGAACGCTTCGCGCTGGAAATGCTCACACGAGGTGATCAGCCGTCGCGGGAGAACGCCGTCGCGCAGGATCTGCCGGTCGCCGTACACGTCGGCGAGGAAGGCTTCGAGCGCGCGGACCCGTTGCGCCACACCACGTTCGAGTTTGCTCCATTCGGCGGTGGTGATCACGCGCGGTACCAGGTCGAGCGGGAACGGGCGTTCCTGGCCGGACAGCGAGAAGGTGATGCCCTGGTCGACCATGGCCCGGTCGATCGCCGCCGACCGGGACGAGAGATCGGCCGACGTCAGCGCGGAGATCGATTCGTACAGCGCCCGGTACGGCTGGCGGACCGTGCCGTCGGCGGTGAACATCTCGTCGTACGCGCCCGCGTGCGGCCGGGACGGCGAGAGATAGCCGTCGAACTGCGCCCCGGGTTTCGCCGCGCGCCGCGCCGACGTCGTCGTCCGTGGGCGGCGGCCCGCAGGTGGGAGCCGCGGCGCCGGGTTGTTGTTCATGGTCGCCATACTCGCTCACCCTGCCATGCCGGCGCGATACCTCATGCAACGCCCGTGACGGCCGAAACGGCGCTGTAACGTCGCAGTGCTGTGATTGCCGCCGGATGAGTGGCAATATGCGTGCTCTCGACACATGGGAACTACGAGGAGTGACGACGTGGCTCGATTCAAAGCGCTCGCCCTGATCCCGGCGCTCGCCCTGACCGCGGGTGCGCTGTCCGCGTGCGGCGAGGAAGGCGGAACCGCGGCCGGCGGCGTCCAGCTCGTCGCGTCCGGCAAGGTCACCACCTGCACGCACCTGCCCTACCAGCCCTTCCAGGTCAAGCAGGGCGACAAGATCGTCGGTTTCGACGTCGACCTGGTCGATCTGGTCGGCAAGAAGCTGGGTGTCGAGCAGAGCATCGTCGACATCGCCTTCGAGAACATCGAGTCCGGTGAAGCGATGAACAGCGGACAGTGCGACCTCGCCGCCGCGGGCATGACGATCACCGACAAGCGCAAGGAGAAGTTCGACTTCTCCGACCCGTACTTCGAGGCGACCCAGGCGCTGCTGGTCAAGACCGGTTCGCCGATCAAGGACCTCTCGAACGTGGCAGGCAAGAAGATCGGTGTCCAGTCGGCCACCACCGGCGCCGACTACGCCCAGAAGGAGGCGAAGGGCGCCGAGATCGTCACCTTCGACGACCTCGCGCTGCTGGAGCAGGCCGTCAAGAACGGCACGGTCGACGCGGGCGTCAACGACAACGGCGTGCTCTACGACTTCGCGAAGACGAACCCGGACACGACGGTCGTCACCGAGTTCAAGACGAACGAGTTCTACGGCATCGGCGTGAAGAAGGGCAACAGCGCCCTCCTCGGCAAGATCAACGAGGTGCTCAAGGCGTCCGCCGCGGACGGCTCGTACGCGCAGATCTACCAGAAGTGGTTCGGCAAGGCGCCGACCTGGCAGCCGGGCAGCCCGGCCGCCGGTTGATAATCCGTCCCCTGTGGCCGGTGCCCAGCGCACCGGCCACAGGCTTGTCACCACTTGTTTGAGGAGAGAAATGGCTTTGAGCCGCCGCCAGCGACGTTCGGCGTTCCGGACCGGGCAATACGTCCTGCTGCTGGTGATCGTCATCGTGCTCGCGCTGCTGGCCGACTGGAGCAAGATCGGCAAGGCGTTCTTCGATCTCGAAGTCGCCGCCAAGCAGTTCCCGGACGTCATCACGGTCGCGCTGAAGAACACCGTCATCTTCACCGCGCTGGGCTTCGCGCTCGGCCTCGGGCTGGGCCTGTTGCTCGCCCTCATGAGACTTTCGTCGGTCGGCCCGTACCGCTGGTTCGCGCGCGGGTACATCGAATTCTTCCGCGGCCTGCCCGCGTTGCTGATCTTCCTCGCGGTCGGCATCGGCGTGCCGACGGCGTTCAACACGAACCTGCCGCGCAATATCGCGATCATGCTGGCGCTGGGCATCGTGTCGTCCGCGTACATGGCGGAGACCATTCGAGCCGGTATCCAGGCGGTGCCGCGCGGGCAGGTCGAGGCGGCGCGTTCGCTCGGCATGTCGCCCGCCCGCACGATGATCACCGTCGTCATCCCGCAGGCCTTCCGGATCATCCTGCCGCCGCTGGCCAACGAGCTGATCATGCTGACGAAGGATTCGTCGCTGGCGTTCCTGCTCGGCACCACCCCGGCACAGCAGGAGCTCGCGCAGTTCAGCCGTCAGGCGCTGCTGGAGGCCAAGGGCCTGACCCCGATCGTCGTCGCCGGTCTGTGCTACCTGGTCATCACCATCCCGCTGTCGATCCTGCAGCAGCGGCTAGAGAAGAAATACGGAGCCGGAGTGCCCGGCGGAGGAACGGTATGAGCGGCCAGACGATCGTCGAAGTTTCGGGACTGCACAAGGCGTTCGGCGAGCTCGAGGTGCTCAAAGGCATCGACCTGCGGGTCGAGCGCGGCCAGGTCGTCTGCATCATCGGCCCGTCGGGTTCCGGCAAGTCGACGCTGCTGCGCTGCGTCAACCTCCTCGAAGAGCCGCAGCAGGGCAAGATCGTGGTCAACGGCAGCGAGATCACCGATCCGGACGTCGACATCGACGGCGCCCGCACGAAGATCGGCATGGTCTTCCAGTCGTTCAACCTCTTCTCGCACCTGAGCGTGCTCGATAACCTCACCGTCGCGCAGCGCAAGGTGTTGAAGCGCGGCAAGGACGAGGCGGAGCGCGTCGCGCGGGAGAACCTCGCGAAGGTCGGGCTGGCGGAGAAGGAATCCTCGCTGCCGACTCAGCTTTCCGGCGGGCAGCAGCAGCGCGTCGCGATCGCGAGGGCGCTGTCGATGAACCCGGACGTCATGCTGTTCGACGAACCGACATCGGCGCTGGACCCCGAACTGGTCGGCGATGTCCTCGCGGTCATGCGGCAGCTCGCGCAAGAGGGCATGACGATGCTCGTCGTCACGCACGAAATGCAGTTCGCCCGCGAAGTGGCCGACATCGTGCTGTTCATGGACGGCGGCGTCGTCGTCGAGCAGGGCTCGCCCGACCAGGTGATCGGGGACCCGCAGGAGGAACGCACGAAGACATTCCTCTCGCGGGTCCTGAACCCGAACCACCAGGGCTAACGCCCGCGAAGCTCCGACTCCAGCTGGACGACCTTCGAGACGATTTCGTGCGGCCCGGCGCCCATGAGGCTCACCCAGCCCTTGGCGTCCGGGCCGAACACGACGCGGCCGTGTTCGGTGTCCATCCAGCCCGGTGGCCTCTCGACGCGTTTCCGGTTGCCGGCACCGTCACGGATCGCGACGTAAAGCCTGCCGAAGAAGGTGTGCGGCGACCGGATCCACTGGAGGATCTTCTTGGCGTCGCGGATGCTCGGGCTGGTGCCGGTCAGCATTTCGCCCTTCATCAGGACCTGCAGATCGGCTTCCGAACAGTTCAAGGACGGTGTGCGCGCCGGAGCGGCTTCGGGGAGGAGGCCGGTGAACTCCTGCGCCAGCGTGTCCGGCCGCGTCGGTGTCAGGTAGACGACCTTGTCGACCAGAACGACGTTGACCGCTTCCCGGCCACTGCCCGCGGCGCGAACGGTCCGTTCACGCCCCTCGGACTTCACCCACGAGTAGTACTCCACCGCCGGCCGCTGCAGGAAGCGCAGTGTGTCGAGGAATTCGTCGTCGATCCGGCCACGGGTGAGCAGCCCTTGTCCGTCCAATTCGGACTGCGCGGTGGCCGCGAGCTCGCGACGTTCCTCGGGCAGATACCACTGCGCGCCGCGGACGAGCGTCGGATGGATGTCGCCGAGATTATGTTGGTCCAGCAGGGTTTCGTAGGTCTGGAGCGTCAGCTCGACGGGTTTCCGCAGCACGATTACGCGCCGATCACCGGCGGCACCGGCTTGTCCCCGTCGTAACCGCCGAAGAGGGAGTCGCCGTCCTCTTCCTGCAGCGTGATCTTGCGCTGGTGCTCTTCGTCCTCGGCGCCCTTGCCCTTACCGGCACCGGCGCCCATGCCGCCGCCACCCATTCCGGGCGCGCCGGGGCGTCCCGCCGCCGCTGGGCCTCCCGCCGGTGTGCCGCGCATGGCGCCTTCACCGGGCATGGCGGCGCCGACGCCACGACCGGGCCCCATGCTCCCGGGCCCGCCGGTCGACCCACCCGGCCCGAACCCGCCGCCGGGCCCGAAACCGCCGCTGAACCCGCCCGTTCCCGGGCCGAATCCGCTGCCGCCACCACCAGGGCCGCCGGGTCCTGGCCCGAAGTTGGGCGGCCGGAAGTCACCTGGACGCCCCTGCACCCTGTCATCCGCCCAGGACAGCTTCGTCCGATCGTTCGGCTCCGAGGACGGCAACGGTCGTGGGACCTGCGGAACCCTCGGCGCCGGCGGAACCTGCGGCGGCCTCGGCGCCTGATACCCCTCGGCCCCCGGAGGCGCGCTGTAGGAACTCGGCCCGCCGGTGTACCCGCTGGGACCACTGTGCCGCCCCGAGTCGCCGGGCCCGCCACTGAACCCGCTGACCTTGGTCTGCCCGGGATCGATCGGATCCGGCGTGATCGGCCCCGACGAAACGTTCGGATCGTGCGCGGCCGGATAGGCCGGCGCGAGCGACTGCTGCCGCGGCTGAGTGCTCTGGTAATACGGCTCGTAGATCTCGACGTTGTGCTTCGTGTCCGCGTCGAACTTCGCCGCCGCGATCTCGTCGTCACTCGCGCCGATGGACAAGACGTCCTCAGGCCCGCTGTCCCCCGCGCGCTCCTTCTCGACCGGACGCACATTGCCGCGCGTGTAATGGAAAGAAGCGTTCTGGTCGAACATCGACTGACGGGCGCGATCCATGTTCTCGCCCGCGATCTTGGAGGTCGCGATGAGCGGGGCCAAGCCCGCTGTTCCGGAGTCGGCTGCTTTGCCCTTCCAGAAGGAACTGAGCGCGGTTTGGCTCTTCTCTAGAGTGATGCTCATCCTGTGATGGACGTCCATCAAGGTGTGAGAGGCCTGCTGCGCTTTGTCGAGAGTGCCTGTGGTGTCAGGGTTGGCGTTGAGCTTGGTGTAGATCTCCCAGCCGCTGTAGGTCATGGCCTACGCCCCTTTGAGGTTCTTGATCGCCGCCGCCGCTACCTTGGTCGCCATTCCGCAGGGGTCGGAATACGAAGGGTGATCGCTGCCGAGCCGCGGAATGACGGTGTAAACGAGGTCGTCCCGAATGCCGACAGCGAGGGTGCAGGTCCCCGGGCCTTCACCGCCATTCGCGTAGACAACAGCTGGGTACCCGTCAACTTGTTCGACCGGCTTGAAGGTTGTCAAACCTCCGGTCGCGTTCTGTGCGTAGAGAGAACTGAGGCCGTCCTTGTTGCCGGCGACAAGTCCGGCACTGACGGTGTTCGCTCCTTTGGCGAAGATCCAAGCGCATGCTTTGCCCATGGTCAGATTCTCTTGTTCGGAGCGTTCGACCTTGCCGCCGAGTGATTCGACCTCAGCCGTGGGGATAGCCGCACACGGATCGGATTCGAACTGGGCGGTGTTCGCGATCGGATTCGCGACGGCCGGGGCGCCGTTCGCCGGAAGACCCGTCGAGGAAGGAGCGCTGCTCGGCGTGGGCGTGCCGGACTTCTGGTCGCTGCAGCCACTGAGAACAGCAATCGAGCTCAACGCCGCAATGGTCAGGAGCGTGGCCTTGGGTCGCATCAGTCGATCTTTCCAATCTGGCGGAGTGCGTCGATCGCGGCTTGGTCTTGCTCTTGATAAGCGGTCCGTATTTGGATCAAGGTCTCGACGTAGGCGCGGGTGTACTGCTCCGCACCCTGGAGGAAGCTCTTGTATTCGGTGCCGGACTTATTCGCTGCGGCCGTGTAGCCCTGGCTGCCGACCTCATCCCCCGGTGGCTTTATCTGGTCCAGCCATACGGCTTCGTTCTGGGCAAGCCTGAAATCGTCCTTCAGGCAGTCCTCAAGGGACTTGATCACGCTGTCCATGGCTTCCGGGTCGAACTCCCAGCCGCCGTTCGCCGAGGCGGCCGCGAAGTCGGCCTTTGCCTGGCCGGCGCCGAGATTGCGGTAGTCCGGTGGCGGACCAGGCGGTGGCGGTGCCGCGGCGGCGCCCTGGATCAACCCCGAGCCCTGTGGCGGTGCCTGCGGCGGCGTGGTGTTCAGCTGGTCGTAGACCCCTCGAGGGCCGCTTCCCGGTCTGGTCATGTCGTGCCTCCCCGCACGGGCCGCGATGGGGCGCGACCTACCCGTAGTTCCCTACCGACTCCAACCGGTGACGATAGCAGCAGGTAAACCGTTGATCAGCACCTTCGTGAAGATCGCCATCGAAAGATGGTCGCTCGGTCCGATCTGGCGCATTTCGTCCTGGATGGCCCATTGGCTGTCTGGATCGCCGGGCTTAGAAGGAGGCAGACGCGGTATCCCCTCCGGATGAAGCGAGTCGTCGGCGAGCTAAGCGCTGGCGAGGTTCCTGATCGCCGCTGCCGCGACCTTGGTCGCCATCCCGCATGGGTCCAGGTAGGAAGGGTGGTGGTCGGTCAGGCGTGGGATGACGGTGTAGACGAGGTCATCTCGAACACCGACGGCGAGGGTGCAGTTCCCTTTGCCTTCGCCGCCATTGGCGTAGATGACTGCTGGGTACCCATCGACCGGATCGACCGGTTTGAAGGTGGTGAGGCCACCAGTCGCGTTCTGTGCGTAGAGTGCGCTTAGACCGTCCTTGTTCCCAGTGACGAGACCAGCGCTGAGGGTGTTCGGCGCTTCTTGGAAGACCCAGGCGCAGGCGTTCCCCATGGTCAGGTCGTCAACTCGCGTCCTCTTGACCTTGCCGCCGATCGCCTCGATCTCGGCGGTGGGAATGGCGCTGCAAGGGTCCGCCTCGACCGCTGCCGTGGCGGCGATCGGTTTCGCCACCGCCGGAGCTCCATCGGACGGAAGCCGTGGTGCAGACGGCGAACTCGTCGTCGCCGTGCCGGTCACCTGTGTGCCGCAACCGCCGCTCAAGAGCGATGCTGCCGCCGCCAAGACCAAGAAACGCTTCATGTCGTGCCTCCCCGCACGGGCCGCGAAGGGCGCGACCTACCCGTAGTCCGTTGCCGACTGCGGTGAGTGACCGTAGCAGTGAACCACGGAACCGGCGGCCGATCCGGCCAAGATCACCAACGCCGCGAGAAACGGCCTGGTCCGGCACCCGGGGCGGCCGTTCTGCCGTCGCACTCCCGTGGCAGGTTCCGGTCTACTGTCCTGGGCCACTTGCGAATCCCGTGCGTGATCGGCTTCGCTGGTGGTCGAGGAACGACGGGGGAGGGAAGCGAGACGATGCCGGGTTTTCGGCGCAACAACGGGCCGCGTGATCCGGGGGAAGGCGACCAGAACGGCGACACGTCGCTGCCGCCGCTCGACCCGTTCGATCCGAACCCCGACAAGCGGTACGAGGTCCCGGCGTCCGAGCTGATGAAGCCGGGCACGACGGGGCTGCTCCGCTGGCGTCGCCAGGCGACCAACGCGCCGATCGTGCAGGTCGAGGACGCCTACATCACCGGGACGCTCGATCTGCGCGCGGCCGACATCAAGTATCTGTTCCGGTTCGAGCGGTGCCGGTTCGAGCATCCGCCGGACGTCCGTGAGGCGCATCTGCTCGGGCTCGTGTTCCGCAAATGCTGGCTGCCCGGGCTCAAGGCGCGCAATCTCCGCACCCGCAACGACGTCCGCCTCATCCGCAGTGTCGTGCACGTCGACGCCGAGCACGAGATCGAGGAGACCACGGTCCAGCGCGGCGACGATCGCGAGCGCGGGATGCCGAACGCGGCGGTCAACCTCACCGACGCGGTCATCGAGGGATCGGTCGTGCTGACCCGCACGGTGATCACCCATCCGCGCGGCAAGGCGATCCAGGCCGACCGGGTCAACATCGTGGGTGCGCTGCTGGCGTATCGGCTGGTGGCCAACGGGGAAGTCCGCATCCCGGGGATGCGCGCCGGCGGTAACGTCAACTTCTCCGGCGCGACGCTGAACAACCGCGACGGCTTCGCGCTCAACGGGAACGGCATCCACATCGGCGGCAGCCTGCTGTGCGAGGTGGACAACTACGGGCCCGCGGCGCAGCGGAAACGCTTTTCCGCCAGTGGGATCATGTTCCTGCCGAGCGCCACTGTGGACAGTGACATCATTTTGCGTGAGGCCAAACTTTCGGTGAACCAGGCGGGACCGATCGTCGTCGACGCGTGGAAGTCGAACGATCCGTACATCGATCCGCGGCCGGCGCTGGTCGCGGATCGCTCGACGGTCAAGGGGAACCTCGAGCTGAGCGACGGTATGCAGGCGACCGGGACGCTGCGGATGGTCAACGCCAGGATCGGCGGTTCGCTGCGACTGGCGGGCGCCGAGGTCCAGGTCGTCCGCGGGCAGACCCTTCCCTACTACGACCGCGCGATCCACCTCGACGGGACCACGATCGGCGGCGATCTGGAGGCGACGAGCCTGCGGGTGCCGTCCGGGCAGTTGCGCATGGCCGACATCACCGTCGGCGGCAACGTGCTGGCGTGGAACTCGATGTTCCTCCACCCGCGCCGCGACGTCTTTTCCGCGCGGCGCGCGAAGATCGCGGGCAACTTCCAGCTCACCGACGCGACCGTCCAGGGCACCTTGCGGTTGCAGGGCGCCGAGATCGGCGGCAGCGTGAACCTCTTCGGCACGAGCCTGACCGAGCCCGGCGCCCGCACGCGCACCAGTTACTCGCTGGACGTCCGCACCGCGCGGATCGGCCGGGACCTGATCCTCACCGAGAACAAGGAGCGCCCGTTCGTCGCGCAGGGCGGGGTCAACCTCGACGGCGCACAGGTCGCGCGGCGCGTCGACTTCCGCGGCGCGCGGCTCGGTTCCCTGCCACAGCACGGGATCGCGCTCGACGGCAGCGACGTCTCGGCCGACGAGTTCCTGCTCACGCCCGGTGTCCCGCCGGACGGCCGGATCGTGCTGCGGCGCGCGCATTGCGGGACGCTGGGCGACAACGAGGCGTTCTGGGCGTCGGCGAGCGGGATCGAGCTGGAGGATTTCCGTTACGACGCACTGCAAGAGGACATCGCGCTCGACGACGACCGGGCGATCGACCATCGGATCGCGTTGCTGCGCAAGGCGATGGACGGCTACCGCCCGGGGCCGTACGACCAGCTGGCGGCGACGCTGCGCGCGTCCGGTAATGAAGAGCACGCCTCCACGGTGCTGCTGAAGAAACAGCAGTTCCGGTACGAGGCGCTCGCGAAGGGCTTCAAGTTCTTCGGACCCGGTGTGCACGTGTGGAGCTGGTTGCAGCGGTCGATGGTCGGCTACGGCTTCCGTCCGGTGCGCGCGCTCGGCTGGCTGCTGACGCTGCTCGTGCTGGGAAGCCTGTGGTTCGGCCTCGGGGTCGACGACTGCGTCACCAATCCCAAGCTGACGGTGAGCGGGCCGCGGTGCCTGGTCAACCAGGACGACACCGGTCTCCAGTGGAATCCGGTGCTGTACACGATCGACCTCCTGGTCCCGATCGTCGACTTCGGCAACAAGTCGCGCTGGTACATGCACGGCATGGACAACTGGGTCGCGGCCGGGTTCACCGCCTCGGGCTGGGTGCTGGCGACGACGGTCGCGGCCGGTATCAGCCGGATGCTCCGCCGCGACAACTGAGGGTATTTCACATACCCTCAGTACGGAGGTATGTGATGACGCAGCGCAGCGCCACCGGCAAGATCGCGATCGCCGCCCCGCCCGAGAAGGTGTACGCCCTGGTCAGCGACCCGGGCGCGCTCGCGGACATGGCCGAGGAGTACGAAGGGCACCAATGGGTCGGTGCGACGAAGGAGCCCGCCGTCGGCGCCAAGTTCCGCGGCCGCAACCGCCGGGGCTTCCGTCGCTGGAGCACCCTTTCGACGATCACCGACGCCGACGAGGGCAAGCGGTTCGCGTTCGAGGTGACCACGTTCGCCGGTCTTCCCGTCTCGCGCTGGCAGTACGACATCGAGGCGACGGACGACGGTTGCGTGGCCGTCGAAAGCACGTGGGACCGGCGGCCTGCCTGGCTGCGCGGGCCGACGTCGCTGTTCACCGGGGTCTGGAAGCGGGACGACGCCAACCGGGCGAACATCGCCGCGACGCTGGCCAGGCTGAAGGCGGCCGCCGAGTCGCCTCACTCCACGAACCGCGACCAGAACTCGATCTGACGCGGCCCGCCGGGCGGCGGGGTGCCCAGCGGCTGGCCGCAGAAGTCGTGCCGCAGGTATCCCCGCAGGTCGTAGCCGTAATAGACGATGTCGGTCTGATACACCGACAGCACCGGATACCCCTGGCTCCCGGGGATCCCCGGCAGATACCGGTGCCCGCAGACGGGCACCAGCTGAGGGGCGAGCGCCAGATGCGAGCGGGCCCGCGAAAGCGCGTCGGCGAGGTCGATCGGGCGCATGCCCCAGTCCGGCAGCCAGAAGCCGTTGTGTTCGACGTCGTACAGCACGCCGTCGACCGGC
This sequence comes from Amycolatopsis roodepoortensis, assembly GCF_024628825.1. Lineage (NCBI taxonomy): Bacteria > Bacillati > Actinomycetota > Actinomycetes > Pseudonocardiales > Pseudonocardiaceae > Amycolatopsis > Amycolatopsis roodepoortensis. The sequence continues at coordinate 5,192,356 of NZ_CP102415.1, read as the reverse complement.
CAGTCCAGGCGTTTTCGCAGCTGGTCGGGGTTGCCGCAGCGCCAGTCCGGCCAGCGGTCGCCGATCGGCACCCCGGCGGACAGGAAGGTGCGGTGGTCGGCGGCGAACCGGAAGCCGAAGCGGGCTTCGACGTCGTCGAGCTCGGCCTCGCTCAACCCGGGACGCACGGGTTCGGCCAAGCTCGCCTGGAGGTCGTGTGCCTCCTCGATGGTGAAGGCGTGCTCAACAGTGGACATGTGTTCGAGCCTAAGTCGCGTGACTCGAACACGCCTTCTCTTTTAACACCACTCCCTCATCACCCACATGAGGCTCCTCCCCTGGGGTGAGCTCGCCCTCTCAACGCCTGGACGTCGGAACAGCACGGCCGGGCGTGTAGTTCACTCATGTCGTGACTTCCCCACGAACGCAGTCCCGCGTGCGGGCGCCCGAGCTCGACGGCGACGTGTGGCTCAACACCGGCGGCGAGCGGATCACGCTCGCCGGGCTGCGCGGCCGCGTCGTCCTGCTGGACTTCTGGACCAGTGGCTGCATCAACTGCCTGCACGTGCTGGACGAGCTGCGCCCGCTGGAGGCCGAATTCGCCGACGTCCTGGTGACCATCGGCGTGCATTCGCCCAAGTTCCTGCACGAGGGCGAGGCGGCCGCGATCGAGGCCGCCGTGCGGCGCTACGAGGTGCACCACCCCGTCCTCAACGACCCGAAGATGGCCACCTGGTCGCAGTACGCGGTCAAGGCGTGGCCGACGCTGGTCGTCGTCGACCCCGAGGGTTACGTCGTTCACGTCGCCGCCGGCGAGGGGCACGCCGAGGCGCTGCGCCGGGTGATCGCCGACCTCGTCGCGACCCACGAGGCCAAGGGCACGCTGCGCCGCGGCGGCAGCCCGTACGTCCCGGCCGAGGAGCAGCGCACCGAGCTGCGCTTCCCGAGCAAGGCCGTCACCACCGCCGAAGGCCGCATCCTGGTCGCCGACACCGGCAACCACTCCATCGTCGAGTTCGCGTCCGACGGCGAGACGATCATCCGCCGCTTCGGCAGCGGCCGGCGCGGCGCGCAGGACGGGCCGTTCGACCTGGCGAGCTTCACGGAGCCGTCCGGGATCACCCTGTTGCCGTACGAGGTCGCCGAGCGCGCGGGTTACCACGCCGTCGTCGCCGACACGGCCGGTCACCGCCTGCGCGGTATCGACCTCATCACCGGCGAGGTCTCCACGGTCGCCGGCACGGGCCGTCAATGGCGCGACGGCGTCGACACCGGCAAGGCGCTCGACATCGACCTCACCAGCCCCTGGGACGTCGCCTGGTGGGGCCCGGCGGGCGGCGTCGTGGTCGCCATGGCGGGTAACCACACCCTGAGCGTGTTCGAGCCGGTCTCGGGCAGCATCCGCCGCTTCGCCGGCACGACCGTCGAAGGCCTGCGTGACGGCGACGTCCACGAAGCGTTCTTCGCGCAGACGTCCGGCCTCACGCCCGACGGGCGGAAGCTGTGGCTCGCGGACGCGGAGACGTCGGCCCTGCGCTGGATCCAGCCCGAGGGCGAGACGTTCACCGTGCACACCGCGGTCGGCGTCGACCTGTTCTCCTTCGGTCACGTCGACGGCCCCGCCGACAAGGCGCTCCTGCAGCATCCGCTCGGCCTCGCCGTGCTGCCCGGCGACACCATCGCGATCGCCGACACCTACAACGGCGCGGTCCGCCGCTACGACCCGCTCACCCGCCAGGTCACCACGCTCGCGACCGGTCTCGCGGAACCCTCCGGCCTGCTCGTGCACGACGGCGAACTGCTGGTCGTCGAGTCCGCGGCCAACCGCATCGGGCCGGTGCCGCTCGGTGAGCAGGCGGTGGCCGGGGACGCGCACGCGGTCCGCCGTCCGCCGACCGTGCTGGCGCCGGGTGAGCTGGAGTTCTCCGTCGTCTTCACCCCGCCGCCGGGAGAGAAGCTCGACGACCGGTTCGGCCCGTCGACGCGGCTGGAGATCAGCGCGTCGCCGCCGGAACTGCTCGCCGACGGCGCGGGGGTGGGCACGGACCTGTTCCGCAAGCTCCGCTTCGCCGAGGGCGTCTCCGGCGGTGTCCTGCAGGTCGTCGCGCAGGCCGCCAGCTGTGATGACGGAGGCGAGCACCCCGCCTGCCGCATCACCCGGCAGGACTGGGGCGTGCCGGTGCGGTTCGAAAAGGGCGGAGAAAGCGTGCTGAGCCTGGTCATGGCCGGGGATCCGGGTAAGTAGAGTCGTAGGCGTGTCAGATCGGCCGAAACTCGAGATTCAGATGCTGCAGGACAGGGTGCTCGTGAAGCTGTCCCCCGAGGACGGGGAGCGCCGGAGTTCGGGCGGCATCGTCATCCCCGCCACCGCGCAGGTCGCGCGGCGCCTCGCGTGGGGTGATGTACTGGGCGTTGGCAACAGTGTGCGGAACGTCAAGACCGGTGACCGTGTGCTGTTCAACCCGGACGACCAGCACGAGGTCGAGATCCAGGGCGAGGGGCACCTGGTGATGCGGGAGCGCGACATCCACGCCGTGGCGACCGAACGGACCGAACACGGCACGGGGTTGTACTTGTAGCTCGGCTGCGGGAGGGGTGGGGAGACTTGGCACGCGATGGGCAAGACGACCTGTTCACCGACGACCTCCTCCCGGACTCCGACCAGGACCTGGTGGACGAGCTCTTCGAGGGCGACCGGGTGGTCCAGCCGCCGCCCACGCCCGCGTCGAAGCTCCGCAGGGGGCTCGGCAAGGCCCTCATGGTCACCGGGGTGCTCATGGGCCTCTTCGTGGTCGCGTACGCGGTCGATCTGATCGTCAGCGCCGGGGACGTCCCGCGCGGCGTCACGGTCGCGGGGATCGACGTCGGCGGCCTCACGCACAAGGAGGCCGAGTCGAAGCTCCGCCGTGAGCTGGAGCCCAGGCTGATCGAGCCGGTGCGGGTGCGGGCGGGCGACGTCCGGACGGTGCTGTACCCGACGTCGTCCGGTCTCGGCCTGGACTGGCCGCAGACGCTGGGGCGCGCCGGCCACCAGCCGCTGAGCCCGTACACGCGGCTGATGTCGTTCTTCAGCAGCCGTGAGGTCGGCGTCGTCACCTGGACCGACGCACCGAAGCTCGAAAAAGCTGTCTCGGACCTCGCCGCCACGCAGCTCAACCGCCCGCCGGTCGAAGGGAACATCACGTTCCAGCCCGTCGCGGGCACCGACGGCGGCGTCGTCCCGGCCGCGGTCGAACCGCGGCACGGGCAGGCGCTCGCCGACGTCAAGGAGTCGGTCGCCGCGGTCACCGACCGCTGGCTGAGCGACGAGGGTGTCGAGCTGAGGGTGAACGTCGCGCCCGTGAAGGCGACTTCGCCCGGCGTGCACGCCGCGCTCGTCAAGATCGTCGTGCCCGCGGTCGCGAAGCCGCTCGTCATCCGCGGTGAAGGCAAGGACGCGACGCTGAAGCCGAACACGATCGCGGGGGCCTTCCAGTTCGCCGCACGTGACGACGGCAACCTCGAAGTCCGCATCGACCAGGGCAAACTGCGCGCCGCCGCGCAGCCTCAGCTCAAGGAGACCGAGACCGACGGGGCGGACGCGCAGATCGTCTTCGTCGGCGACCGGCCGGCCGTGCAGCCGTCGAAGGACGCGCGGAAGGTCAACTGGGACCTCACGTTCTCGTCGCTGACCTCGGTGCTCGCGAAGAGCGAGGAGCGGGAGCTGAGGGCGGTCTACGACGCCAGCAGCCCGGCCGTCAGCACCGACGCGGCGAACGTCCTCGGCATCAACGAGATCATCGGCGAATTCACCACCTCGGGCCTGAGCGGACCGGCGATGACGAACGTCCAGGCGTTGGCTGGCCGGGTCTCCGGCGCCATCGTGAAGCCGAACGAGACGTTCAGCCTCGGCGCGCGGTCCGGGGCGAGGACGGCGGACGCGGGCTACGTCCCCGCCCCGGTGAACGAAGACGGCACCGGCCCGGTCGTGGTCGGCGGCGGCGTCTCCCAGCTCGCGACGACGCTCTACAACGCCGCGTACCTGGCGGGCCTTGCCGACGGCGGGCATCTGGAGCACGACCACTATCTCGACCGCTATCCGGTCGCGCGTGACGCCAAGGCGATCAACGCGGACGGCTCACCGGTCGAGCTGCAGATCGTCAACGACGCCCCGACCGGGATCGCGATCCAGGTGCTCCCCGCGAACGGTTCGGTGACCGTGCGGATCTGGGGTACGAAACGGTTCTCGGTGCAGAGCGTCGGCGGCGAGCGGCATTCCTACGTTCCCCAGCCGGTGCAGATGGGGTCGGGACCCGGCTGCGTGCCGGATCCCGGTGCGGCCGGGTTCAGCACGTCGGACACCCGCGTGCTGATCGACGTCGTCACCGGGACGGAGGTCCGCCGCGAAACCCGCAACGCGACCTACTCGCCGCGGGCCACGATCATCTGCGCCTGAGCGCTCATCGCAGCACCATGCAGCCACGCGCCTCGAAGTCCGCGAGCCACGACGGCTCCCGCAACTCCTTGTTCCAGCGCAGATCCAGTTTGTCCAATTTGGACAGCCGGGCGATGGACGACGGCAGCGAGGTCAGCTTGTTCTCGCGCAGATCCAGCTGACGCAATTCGCTCAGCTCCCCGATGGAGGACGGCAAGGAAGTCAGCAGGTTCTTCCGCAGATGCAGTTCGCGTAACGCGGAGAGCGTCCCGATCGACTCCGGCAGTTCGGTCAGCCCGTTGCCGTACAAGCGAAATTCGCGCAACGAGGCCAGCCCGGAGAGGTCTTCCGGGAGCGTCGGGATGCGATTGTCCGTGCAGCCGAGATATTTCAGCCGCCCGAGCGAACAGAGCGCGGCGGGGAATTCGGTGAGCCGGTTGTCGCTCACGTAGAGGTATTCCGTCAGCCCGGCGAGCTCGCCGAGTTCGTCCGGCAGCGCCTGAAGCTCGTTGTGCCCCAGATCCAGCGTGTGCAGATTCCGCAGGGCGCCGATCGCGGGCGAGATGGCGGTGAGCCGGTTGGCGGCCAGATTCAGCACGCGGAGCCCGGACAGCGACCACAGCTCGCCGGGAACGGACGTCAGCCGGTTGTCGTACAGGTCCAGGTGCTCGAGCGAGGACGGGAGGGAGGTGCCGGGCAGGGAGGTCAGCCCCTGGCCACTGAGATCGAGTCGAGTGGTCACAGGGGCCGACCGTAACGGGATCAGGTGACTGTCCGGTGCCCGCCGCCCTTGACCTTCGCGTAGATCGCGGCCGCTCCGATCACGCCGACGATCGCCGCGCCGACCTGGAAGGCGTGGCGGATCCAGTCGATGCCCGCGGTGTCACGGACCCCGAACACACCGGCCAGCCAGTTGCCGATGAAGGCGGCGATGATGCCGACGACGATCGTCAGCCACATCGGGATCTTCTGGTCGCCGGGCGCGATCATCCGGCCGATGACGCCGAGGATCAACCCGACCACGATCGTGGTGATGATGCCCCAAAGGCCACCCAACATGGTTCCTCCTTCGCTGGAGATCGATGAGCCCACGGTGACACCGATTCGGGCTCATCGCGCCTCAAGACCCCTTACCGGGTGACACTGCGCCGTCCGTAGAGGTTCGCGGCCAGGGTCACCCCGATACCGGCGATGACGATCTGGGTGATGAGTTCGAGCCAGTCGAAGCCCTTCGTGTCCGCGTAGCCGAGTCCACGGGCGATCGCCGTACCGATGAAGGCGGCGACGATACCGACGACGATGGTCAGCCAGATCGGGATGGACTGCTTGCCGGGCGCGAAGAACCTGCCGAGCACCCCGAGGATCAAACCGACCACGATCGCCGTGATGATGCCGGTGACTGTCATTGAGACTCCTTTGCCGAGGTCTCCGCCAACGGGCGGACTCAGCACGGAAATTCCCCCGGAGATCCCCCTCGAAACCACGAAGAGCCCCCTCCGGGCCGGAGAGGGCTCTTCGTCACGAAACCGTTTAGAACGCGGCCTCGGGGATGTCCATGAGGCTGTTGTCCGCGGCCTCGACGATCGCGCGGCGCGACGTCAGCTCCGGCAGCACGTTCTTCGCGAAGAACGACGCCACCGCGAGCTTGCCCTCGTAGAACGGGACGTCCTTCGCGGACGCGCCCGAGTCGAGCTTGCCGATGGCGACCTCGGCGTGCTTGATGAGCTGCCAGCCGATGAGCAGGTCGCCGACCGACATCAGCAGGCGGACCGTGTGCTGGCCGACCTTGTTGATGTTCTGCGGGTCCTCCTGCGACGAGGTCAGGTAGCCGATCAGCGAGCCGAGCATGCCCTGGGTGTCTTCCAGCGCCTGCTTGAGCAGGGCACGCTCGTTCTTGAGCCGCCCGTTGCCGATCTCCGACTCGATGGTCTTCGTGATCTCCCCGGCGACGTAGGCCAGCGAAGCGCCCTTGTCGCGCACGATCTTGCGGAAGAAGAAGTCCAGCGACTGGATGGCCGTGGTGCCTTCGTACAGCGAGTCGATCTTCGCGTCACGGATGTACTGCTCGATCGGGTAGTCCTGCAGGAAGCCCGACCCGCCGAGGGTCTGCAGCGACTGCACGAGCTGCTCGGTCGCGCGCTCGGAGCCGACGCCCTTGACGATCGGCAGCAGCAGGTCGTTGACGCCGTGCGCGATCTTCTGCGAAGCCTCGTCGCCCTCGCCGGTCCACACCTGGTCCTGGAAGGTCGCCGTGTACAGGTACACCGCGCGCAGGCCCTCGGCGTACGCCTTCTGCAGCATCAGCGAGCGGCGGACGTCCGGGTGGTGGGTGATGGTGACGCGCGGCGCCGCCTTGTTCAGCATGTTCGGCAGGTCGGCGCCCTGGACGCGCTCCTTGGCGTACTCGAGCGCGTTGAGGTAACCGGTCGAAAGCGTCGCGATGGCCTTCGTGCCGACCATCATGCGGGCGTACTCGATGACCTGGAACATCTGCGCGATGCCGTCGTGCACCTCGCCGAGCAGCCAGCCCTTGGCGGGCGTGCCGTGCTGGCCGAAGGTCAGCTCGCAGGTGGTGGAGGCCTTGATGCCCATCTTGTGCTCGACGTTGGTGACGAAGGCGCCGTTGCGCTCGCCCAGCTCACCGGTCTCGCCGTCGAAGTGGAACTTCGGCACGAGGAAGAGCGAAAGGCCCTTCGTGCCGGGCTTGGTCTCGATGCCGGGGCCCTCGGGACGCGCCAGCACCAGGTGCATGATGTTCTCGACCATGTCGTTCTCGGCCGAGGTGATGAACCGCTTCACGCCGTCGATGTGCCAGGAGCCGTCCTCCTGCTTGACGGCCTTGGCGCGGCCGGCGCCGACGTCGGAACCGGCGTCGGGCTCGGTGAGCACCATGGTGGCGCCCCAGCCGCGGTCGATCATGATCTGCGCCCAGCGCTTCTGCTCGTCGGTGCCGTTCTTGTCGACGATGCCGGCGAAGTTCGGGCCCGCCATGTACATGAACAGCGGCGCGTTGGCACCGAGGATCAGCTCGGCCGCGGCCCACTGCACGGTCGGGGGCAGGCCGAAGCCGCCGAGCTCGTTCGGCAGGCCCAGCCGCCACCATTCGCCGTCCATCAGCGCCTGGTAGCTCTTCTTGAACGACTCGGGGATCTTCACCGAGAAGGTCTTCGGGTCGTACACCGGCGGGTTGCGGTCCGCGTCGGCGTACGAGTCGGCGAGGGGACCGGAAGCGAGCTTGTTCAGCTCGGTCAGCACGCCGCGGGCGGTCTCCTCGTCGGATTCCGCGAGGACGCCCTTGCCGAGGCGGTCCTGCACGCCGAGTACCTCGAAGAGGTTGAACTCCAGGTCTCGGACGTTGCTCTTGTAGTGGCCCATTTCGTCACTCCAATGTGTTCGGCTCCCCGGCCGGGCACACGTCCCCTACTCGCCGGTAACTTCAGGATATTACCTGTGGGTAACCGGCGGCAAGTGAATGGCCACTGTTGTGATGTGTAAATCAGCAATACGGGGGTCTCGGCGCGGTTCAGCGGGATGACGGCGCGATCGAAGCGGCCGCCGGCGTCTCGGCGGGGGTGTGCCCGTCGTCGGGGTTCGCGACCAGGATGCCGGAGCGGAACGCGATCGTCACCGCGTGTGTCCGGTCGCGGGCGGAAAGCTTGCGCAAGATGCTCTTGACGTGGGTCCGCACCGTTTCCACGGACAGGAACAGGATCTTCGCGATCCCGGAGTTCTCCAGTCCCTCCGCCACCAGCTGCAGGACCTGGTACTCGCGGCGGGACAGCGGCATCAGGCCGCGCGCGGTCGCCGGTTTGGGGGCGTCGCCCGGCTTGGGGAGCACGGGCTGGCGTTTCGGCCGCGCGGTCAGCGCCGCCAGCGTCGGGTCGATGTAGCGGCGGTCGCTGTGCGCGCGCCGGATCGCCTCGGCGAGGTGCCGCCCGTCGGTCGCCCGCGGCACGATCGCGTGCACGCCCGCCGCGATCGCCGCGGCGAGGTACTGCTGGGTGCGGTTGGTGTCCCGGATCATCGTGATGATGACCAGCGCCGGGTCTCCGCCGCTGAGCAGACGGGACAGATGGCAGTTCGGGTCGAGCGCCGAATCCAGCACGATGACGTCCGGTTTGAGCTGTTCGCACAGCTGGAGCGCCGCGTGATGGCTCGCCGCGTGCCCGAGCCACTGCAGGCCCGGTGTGCGGTGGACCAGTGAGCTCAGGCCCTCGCAGAAGATCGGGATCGGATCGACGGCGGCCACGCCGAGTCCGCGGCCGCCTGGCGACAGTCCACCAGGCCTGCCGGCCTGCGTTCGGTTCGGCTCGATGCTTCGCATCACGGACCCCTCCGTTTTCCTGCCCGCCATCTCCGGACGAGAGGACTCGCGAGTCCATTCGGTGACCACCGCCCCCCGGCGTGGTCACCCTCGTCAACCGGTCCCCCCTGCGGGACCGGACAGAGATGACACCTCGTAACTATTACGAGTCAGTAGGCCGGAGCACGTGACGCGATATCCCCCTCATAGATGTATCGCCCCGTCGCGGCAAACTCTGCGTATCGGCTGGTTGTGGATCTCTGGCTCGAATGAGCGCGCCGAGGGCGGAAGTTGACACGTTCACTACTCAGAGTGGACTTCGGCGCGAAGGCGGCCGAATTCGTCTCCGAGCGCCGCGGGGGTCCAATGTGCGTTCAGCCCGCTGGGATTGGGCAGGACCCAGACCCGTGCCCCGCCGATCTCGCCCTCCTGCGGGCCGACCTTCGCCTTCGGCAGGCCGAACGCCGTCCGGAAGGCCGTGATCCCGACCACGGCGAGCCAGCGTGGCCGGTATTCGGCGACCCTCGCCGTGAGGAGGCGCCCGCCTTCGCGGAATTCGTCCGCGGTCAGCTCGTCGGCCCGTGCCGTCGTCCGCGCGACGACGTTCGTGATGCCGAGGCCCAGGCCGAGCAGTTCGTGCTGTTCGCTGGGATCGAGCAGGCGCGGGGTGAAGCCGCCGCGGTGCAGCGCGGGCCAGAACCGGTTCCCCGGCCTGGCGAAGTGCAGGCCGAGCGCGCCCGAATAGAGACCAGGGTTGATCCCGCAGAACAGCACGTCCAGATCGGGCGCGATGACGTCGTCGATGGTCTTGCCGTAGGCGGCGGCCAGCTCTTCCTTGCTCGGTTTCGTCCTCACCCCGCCAGTTTCCGGCACGCTGGCGGGTATGGATGAGGGGGCGTTCACGGCCGACGGCTGCCCGGTCGAGGTGTACCGGCTGCTGCCGCCCGGCGACGAGCCCGGGATCGTGCACGCGGCGATCCCGGAAGGCGCCTCGATCCTGGAGCTCGGCAGCGGCGTCGGGCGGATCACGCACGCGCTGCTGGATCTGGGGCATCCGGTGGTCGCGGTGGACGACTCGCCGGAGATGCTCGCCGACGTCCGCGCGGACAAGGTGTGTTCGAAGATCGAGGAACTGCGGCTCGACCGGGTCTTCGACGCGGTACTGCTGGGCAGTCACCTGGTCAACACCGCCTCCGCGGTCGATCGCGAGGCTTTCCTGTCCACCGCTCGAGCCCATGTCGCGCCCGGTGGCCGGGTGCTCGTCGAATGGCATCCGCCGGAGTGGTTCGAGTCGGTGCGCGATGGCCAGGGCGGCACGCTCGGCCGGGTCGGCGTCCGGCTCGACCAGGTCGTCCGCGACGGCGACCTGCTGTCGGCCGTCGTGCGGTACTCGGCGGCGGACCGGTCCTGGAGCCAGCCCTTCACCTGCCGACAGCTGGACGCCGAGGCGCTGAACGGCGCCCTGACCAGGGCGGGTCTGGTCTTCGAGCGCTGGTGCGCCGACGACCGCACCTGGTTCTCGGCGACCCCCGCGTGACCTGGGACACCCACTTTCGTCTCAAGGGGTGGTCAACTCACCACGATGTGCGTACTGTTTGTGATCTCGCACACAAGGTCGTATCGAGGAGGCGTTTTGCAGCTCTCGCTCATCCTCGGCCTGGTCGCGTTGATCTTCGTGGTGGCCACCGTGCTGGTGATCGCGGAAGACCGGCGGGCCGCGCGGCGCGCGGCCCAGCGACGACAGGCGAGGCTAGCGGACCTCGGCGAGGTCGATCCGCTCGCCACGCGGCGGCTGCATCTCGACCGTTGAGGGAGCGGGCTTCCGCACGAGGCTGAGCAGCAGCGCCCCGGCGATCCAGCCGAGCATCGCGCCGCCGGTGTTGTTGAGCAGGTCGTCGACGTCGAAGATCCGGTAGACGTAGGGCGCGGTGCCGAAGTTCGCGGTCAGCTGCGTGACCTCGATCAGCAGCGACGCGGCGAGCCCGATCAGTGTCGTGCCGATGAGGCCGCGCTTCCACAGTGTCCTGGCGAAGAAGCCGAGCGGGACGAACAGCAGCACGTTCATGGTGGCCTGCTGGAAGGTCTGGGTGGTGAACCAGTCGGCCATCGGCAGCCCGTGCTTGAGCAGTTCGGTGTGGATGTCGGCGACCCACTGGAACGGGTTCAGCTGCACGGTCTGGCTCAGCCGTTTGACACCGGGGCCGGGCAGCGGCAGGAACGTCACCGCCAGGGCCATGGTGGCGTAGAGCAGCACGGCGGCCGTGGTCAGGACGGGACGAAGCCGCACCCGGCCGTGCCGTGCGTGCAGGACGATCAGCTGCGGGATCAGCACCGTCGCCCAGAGCGCGAAGAAGGCGATCAAGCCGTACTGCAGGGCGGTGACCTGTGCGTTCGTCATGGTCACGACGTTATGGATCAGGCGGGTGCGGCCACTTCGGTCGAAGGGCCGCCGCCGGCGGGGCCGGATCGGCCGAGTGGCCGACCCCGATCTTGGCCGATCGGCGATATTCGTTCCCTGCTCCGCCGGTGGACGTGGGATTCTGCCCGGATGGTGCTCGTGCGACGGCTCATCCCCGCGGACCTCGACGTCTTCCGTGAGATCCGCCTTCGTGCCCTGACGGACACGCCCGAGAACTACGGCTCGATCGCCGCGGCCGAACGCGCGCAGTCCGACGAGGAGTGGCTCGCGAAGCTGGCCGGGGACGCCTGGTTCGCCGCCTTCGACGACGGGCGTCCGGTGGGTCTCGTCGCCGGACGGGCGCGGGACGACGGTTGGATCCTTTACTCGATGTGGGTCGCGCCCGAAGCCCGCCGCCGGGGATTGGGCACCAGGCTGATGGATGAAGTGCGGTCCGCCGCCGAGGAAGACGGCGCGCGCGAGGTGTGGCTGCACGTCGCGGAGGACAACGATCACGCGCGGCGCCTGTATTTGAAACTCGGCTTCATCGCGACGGGGGAACTGGAGCCGATGCCGAACGACGTCACCCGGCGGCGTGAGCGTCTCTATCTGCCTGTCGCCATGTGACGTTTGCCTATCGTCATGCTTTCTCCCCTGGTGAAGGTCAAATCCGCAAGGCAGACTCCTCCGCCGTGCGAATCGGAGGAAGCATGAAACTCTCTACCCGGCTGGCCGTGGTCGCCGGTGCCGCGCTGACCGCGCTGGCCGCCGTCGCCGCGCCCGCGTCCGCCACGTCGGCGACCACCGACGTCCGGCTGATCACCTTCAACGACCTGCACGGCAACCTCGAACCGCCGTCCGGTTCGAGCGGCCGTGTCACGCTCCCCGACGGCAAAACCGTCAATGCGGGCGGTGCCGCCTACCTCGCGACGCACCTGAAGAAGCTTCGCGGCGAAGTGCGTAACTCTGTCGTCCTGTCGGCAGGTGACAGCATCGGCGCGTCGCCGGTGATCTCGGCGCTGTTCCACGACGAGCCGACCGTCGAACTGCTGAACCGGCTCGGGGTCGAGGCTTCCGTGGTGGGCAACCACGAATTCGACGAAGGACTCAAGGAACTCCGCCGGATGCAGCACGGCGGCTGCCATCCGACCGACGGCTGCCAGTTCCGCGAGTCCTTCAAGGGCGCGAACTTCCCCTTCCTCGGGTCCAATGTGTACTACGAGAACGGCTTCCCGGCGCTGCTGCCGTTCAGCATCGAGTTCTCCGGCGGCGTCCCGATCGGCGTCATCGGCGCGACGCTGAAGGATCTGCCGCAGGTCGTCACCCCGGAGGCGATCAAGGGCCTGAAGTTCGGCGAAGAGGTCCAGGCGATCGACCGCACCGCCAAGCTGCTCGACCTGTTCGGGGTCAAGGCGCAGGTCGTACTGCTGCACCAGGGCGACAACTCCGAGACCGCCGGTCCCGACGAATGCAAGGTCAAACCGGGCGCGGCGACCGCTATCGCGCAGAAGGTGACGTCCACAGTGGACGCCATCTTCACCGGGCACAGCCACCAGCAGTACAACTGCGTCATCAACGACCCCGACGGCAAACCGCGCCCGGTGATCCAGGGTGCGTCGTTCGGTCGTCTGCTGTCGGTCGTCGACCTGAAGATCGACCGCCGCACGCTCGATGTCGTCCGTGGCGACACCAAGGCGCACAACCAGATCGTCACCCGCGACGTCACGCCGGACGCCGACGTGCTGAAGCTGATCGATGAGGCGAAGACCAAGGCCGCGCCGATCGCGAACAAGGCCGTCGGCACCATCACCGCGGATCTGACCGCCAAGGGGGCCCCCTCCGGGGAATCGCCGCTCGGTGACGTCATCGCGGACGCCCAGCTCGAAGCCACGAAGTCGAACGGCGCGCAGATCGCCATGACGAACCCGGGCGGTATCCGCACGGACTTCACCTACGCGTCGTCGCCCGCCGGCGAGGGCGACGGTGTCGTGACCTACGGCGAGGCGTTCGCCGTGCAGCCGTTCGCGAACATCATGCAGACGATCACGCTCACCGGGGCGGATCTGAAGAACGTGCTCGAACAGCAGTGGCAGGCCAACGGGGTCGTGCGGATCCTGCAGATCTCGAAGTCGCTGAAGTACTCGTACTCGGCGTCGGCGGCGCAGGGAGCACGCGTCTCGAACCTGACGCTCGACGGCACGCCGATCGACCCGGCGGCGTCGTACCGCGTTTCGGTGAACAACTTCCTCGCCGCCGGCGGGGACGGCTTCACCGAGTTCACGAAGGGGACCAATCTGTCGGGTGGTCCGGTGGACCTGGACGCGCTGATCGCGTACTTCGGGGCGCACCCGGGCATCGCGCCGCCGCCCGCGGACCGGATCACCGCTCTTCCGTAGCCCTCACGAGTGTCATAAAAGGGTCGTTCCTGACGTTTTTCGTCCTGAACGACCCTTTCCTGACATCTGCGGGGTGGTTTTGTCAGTGACCCAGGGCACAATGGCCGCCATGACGACCTGGGAAGAAGTCGTGGAACTGGCGGGCAGGCTGCCCGAGGTCGAGGAGTCCACTTCGTACCGCACGCCGTCGCTCAAGGTCGCGGGCAAGAGCTTCGCCCGGCTGCGCACCGAGGCCGAGGGCGGGCTGATGCTGCTGTGCGAGCACGCGGAGAAGGAGGCGCTGCTGGCCTCCGGCGACCCCGCGTACTTCACCACGCCGCATTACGACGGCTACGGCGCGATCCTCGTCGACCTGGACAAGGTCGAGAAGACGCAGCTGCGCGAACTCATCGAGGAGGCCTGGCGGATGAAGGCACCCGCCAGGCTCACGAAAGGACTGAACGACTAGCGGAGTTCCCCTTCGATGAGGCTCATCAGGTACTCGTCGTGCCACTGGCCGTCCCGGCCGCGGAACGACTGCCGGTGCCTGCCGTCCACCTGGAACCCGAGCTTCTTGTAGACGTGGATCGCGGCCTCGTTGCCGACCACGACCCACAGCGCGATCATGTGCAGCCGCATCACGTCGAAGCCGTAGCGGCAGAGCGTGCGCATGGCGTCGGTGCCGTAGCCGCCGCCCCAGTGGTCCTTCTCGCCGAGGTAGATGTCGAGTTCCGCGCGGCCGCTCTCCGGCGTGGCGTCACGCAGGGTGCAGGTGCCGATCAGCGTGCCGACGGCGAGGCTCTCGATCGCGAAGTCCACCTGGCTGAAGCTGTTCGGCTTCCGGTTGGCAAAGCGTTCGCGGATCTGCGCGAGGGATTCCGGGTGGTCGGCGACCAGCCAGCGGGTGACCTCCGGGTCGTTGTGCCAGCGCCACAGCGTGTCCGCGTCCTCGGGTTCCAGCGGGCGCAAACGGATCAGTTCACCGGTCAGCATCGTCCATCCCAAGATCGGTATCGGACTTTCCAGACTATTGGGCGACCCCCGCGAGCAGCCACCGCTTAACGGGCACTTCCAGCAGCACCCTGGCGCCGAACGGCTCGATCTCCACGCCGGCCGCCCAGCCGTCGTACTTCGCCGACAGGGCCGCGAGAACGTCTTCGCGCAGGGTTCCGCGATGGACGCGTGCGGAGCCTTCGGCGACAGCGGGCGCGTCGCCGTCTTCCAGCGCGATGCTGACACGCGGATCGTTGCCGATGTTGCGCACCTTCACGTTCCGCTCGCCGCTGCCGATCCAGAAGACGTCGTCGAGGTAGACGAACCACACCGGCGTGACGTGCGGCGATCCGTCCACTCGGAGCGTGCACAACCAGGCGTTGCGCTCCCGCGCTAGACGTTCGATAAGCGATTGATCACGTTTCACCTGGTCAGCCTGCCCGAAAGCTAGGGTGCCGGGCGTATGAAGGTCCACCAGTACTGCTACTTCGCCTTGAAGAGCGAAACCGTGTCCGCCGGGGAGATCACCGCGCGGCTCGGCATGGAGCCCGACGAGGTCCTGGTACTGGGTTCGCGGTCCGCCGAGCACCGGTTGCCGCGGATGCACGCCTGGAAGGTGACGCACCGCGGTTCGGAGCCGGTCGACGACCAGATCGAGAGCGTGATCGGCAGGCTCGCCCCGGTCCGCCCCGAAATCCGGAAGCTGGTGGACGAAGGGGCCAGCGCGGTGCTGCAAGTGGTCCGCTACTTCCATCACCGTGACGGCGGCGAGGAGTTCGGCTGGCACCTCTCGCCCGCCGTGCTCGCATTCCTCACCGAAGCCGCCGCCGCGCTCGACGTCGACGAGTACGACCTCAGCGAATGAGCTTCCGCCGGTCGTGGTGGGATGGTGCCCTGCAGCCGGACAACCCCGTTGGGAGCCCAGCATGTCGAGCGAGAACTGGCCGTTGAGTCAGGATCCCGAGTCGCCGGTGATCATCTCCCGGTCGCTGGTGGAGGATCCGTCGAACCTCGCGTTCGTCGTACTGGACGACGACGGTGACTGGTTCATCAGCGACGGCAACGAGTTCTCCGAGGACATGGAGATGAACAAGGACGCGTTCGGCGCGCTGCCGCTGCGGGAAGCGGTGGAGCTCATCCCCGAACTCGCCGCGCTCGCCGGCCTCCCCACCGGCATGGCCGCCGACTGGGACCCGGAGCGGCGCTCGTGGCTGCTGAGTTCGGTCGCCGATTCGGACGACGACGAGGAAGACCTCCTGGTACGCGCCGCCCGCCTCGCCGCGTGGACGCATCCGGGGTCGCCGCTGGAAGAAGTCCAGGTGAGCACCGAACTCGCCGAGATCTCCACCGACCCGGCCGCCCCGGCCCGCGCCGTGCGCCAGGTCGTCCGCGAGGCCGACGGCAGCTGGCTGCTCGTCGGCTTCCAGGTGCCGGAGAACGAGGATTTCGAGGTCGAAGCCCTCGAAATGGAGCACGCCGTCACGCTGTACCCGGACGTCGCCCTGGTGCTGAGCGCCGCGCCCGGCCAGGTGTACGACCGGCCGAGCGCCGACGCGCCTTGGGAACTCGTCGAAGGCTGACTCAGCCCAGGTCGCAGTACATGACGTGCAACCCGATGCGTCCCAGCGTCGGGTGCTCGAACGCGCCCGGCACCGTCCCGACGATCTCGAACCCGAGCCGTTCGTAGATCCGGATCCCGGCCACGTTCGATTCCGCGACCGCGTTGAACTGCATCCCCGCGAATCCCTGTCCCCTGGCCCACTCCAGGGCGTTCGCGCACAACGCGCTCCCGACCCCCTTGCCGCGCAAGTCCTTGTCCACCATGAAACTGGCCGTCGCCACATGCGACCCGGGCCCGCCGCGGTTCGGCCCCATCTTGGCCGTTCCGAGCACGCGGCCGTCCTCGACCGCGACCACCGTCCGGCCCGGCGGCTTCTCGACCCACGTCCGGCGGGCGTCGTCCTCGGTGAGGTCCGGGTCGTAGGTGTAGGTGTCCGCGGCCTGCACGACTTCGCGCACGATCGGCCAGACCTGCGGCCAGTCGTCTTCGGTGAACTGCCGGATCTCCATACCTGGCACGGTAATCATGCTGGGAAGTCAATAACCGGCGCCGCGGTTATCGGTCTGGATCCGCCAACGTCTCCGGCCGGCGCCGAACATCGGCGGGTTGCGTGGCAGCGGCTAGGGTGGGGCTATGACGACCAGCGGAAGCTCGGATTCGGTTGCGGTTCGCGTGTCTGCTGTGTTGTCGCCGCTCCGGCAGTCGGCCAAGGCGCAGCCGGACGCTGAGTCGCCGCGCCGCTTTCGGACAGCAGGTGTGTTCGACGGCGAGCATGACCTCGGTCGGCGTGCCAAGGAATTGACCCGCCACGAACTCGGGGGCGGATCGAGCAAATCAGCGTGACCCGGCCGAGATCGAGTGGGTGGTAGCCACGGGGAGCCCCACGGCTCGGAAGCCTGAGGCCTATCCGCCTTGGCCGCCGCCGTGCGCCAGGTCGTCGCGATCGATCGATCCCTTCAGAGAAGACGCTCTCTGAATCCAGCCTGGACCAGGCGGTCGTAAGCCTCGGCGACGCGGCTCGGGATTTCTTGCCGAATAGCGAAACCATGCTCGGCGTAGACGGTGATCCGTTGTGTGTCACCGACGAGCATGTTGATCACGCGGTCCACGTCACCGATGCTCTCGACGTAGTCGTCCAGCGGCAACGGCCGGGAAGCGCAGATGACGTCGACCTCAGGCCACAGCTTCTTGCAAGTCGCGTAGGCCCGTCGCTGCTGGTATGGCCGGGAGATGAGAACGACCGACTCGGCCTCGACGTCGCGAGACTTCAGCAGTGCGCGAGCGAGCGTGATGTTCTCCCCGGTGTTCCGCGCCTTGGGCTCGACCAGGATCGCGTCATCCGGGGCGCCCAGTTCCAGCGCGTGTTCGCGATAGTGGACGGCTTCGCCGCGCGGGAAGCGGTCAACCGTGGTCGGGGCGTTGGCCCCGGTGAAGACGACGCGCGGGAACATTCCAGCGTGGAACAGTTCCGCCGCGCAGGTCGCGACGCCGAGGTCGTGGCTGCCGAGTCCGACGCCGACGTCGGCGGGCCGGAGTTCGTGACGCATGTCGTGGTAGTCCCAGAGCGCCTGGACGTCGTCGCGGAGATCGTCCGGCAAGGTCTGGGGCATCAGGACTCCGAAGCAAAGGGAAAAGCCCCAGGTCCTAAGTGGACATCCACTGACCTGGGGCTTCCGCATGAGAGCGGATGACGGGAATCGAACCCGCGTATTCAGCTTGGGAACCAGGGTGATCATGCTGGAAAGTAGCCCTGACCTGCGGATGGGCCTGTCTCGTCGTGCCCGCCGTTGACCTTGGTTGACCGGCCTGAATGGCACGCTAATGGCACGACCTGGGCTCGGCCCGCCGCTCCCCCGTCATCCCGATACGAAGGCAGCACGCGGACGGTGGTGCCGGGTCAAGGCACACTTTCCCGCCTTGACGCGGTGCTACCGGCCGTAGTCATAATTCGGCTTCGGGGTGGCCGTCCTAGCGATCGGGAAGCTTGCGGCTGAGCGTGTCCATGGCGTCGGCGAGGTCGGCTGCTCCCCGGAGGCTGATCGAGTCGTCTTGCATGTACTTCAACTGGTGATACACCGCCAAGAGTCCCTCGGCGGTGGCCAGTTGGAGCAGGTCCGCGCCTCCCCTGCCCTGCTCGAGGGCTTCGCGTGCTGCGACGGCGTGTGCTTCTGCTGCGGAGCGGTCTGAGGTCGGCATGAGGTCGACCCTGCCAGCGGCGGCGCGCTGTGCGGTCTACCGGTCCGGCGAGCCCACCCGGCGGGCGGCGGCCGGAGTGGAGCGGCAGGCCGTCCGTCCCGCGAGCGGGTGGGCCGACGAACGGGAGATGACGTGCGCGCCGCCGCTGGCGGCGCCTTGATCCCATAGAGGCAAGTTCGGCAGTACTCCTAGCCAAAATAAGACATGCCTAATACTGCGGAGGAGTCGAAAGCTGGAGTATGAGATTCTAGGTCCAGAGCTGTTTACGTTCGACGGGAGTACGCCTGATTTAGAGTGAAAACAGGAAATAGTTTCGCCTATTTAGCGATCAAGGAAGCGACAGCTCCACTTGCTGCTCCAAGAAGAGTTGCAAGAGAGAGGACTGCCACTTCGAATTCTTTAGTTCTGCCAGATTCGAGCATTGACGCGGATTCTTTCAACGCGCGTAGCTCTGTGATAAATGAGGTGTCAATCTGGTCTTGCAGCTTGTCTTGGTAGATCAATCTTCCTGGCTGCTCCTTTAGTTCTTTTAACTGCTGAGTGTTTGATCGTTTAGCATTTGCTTCTGCCGCTTCTGCCGTTAGGATATCAAGGATGATCTCTCGGGCCTTGTGAGAGGATCGAAAGAGTCTCCTAAATACCCCTTTAATTCCGCGAGTTTGGTGCATGTCGACAAGTATATCGAGATCGATCGCTATACCCTGGAGTTGATCACTTCTAATCTCGCGATCCCGGACTAGTTCGTAGTACAATGAGAATTCGTCGGAAATAATGCTCTGGGAAATTCTTTTCAATATTTCAAGAGGAATCCCTGCTTCCTGATGGAATGTAAAGGTGCAGATATCAAATCCGCGTGCCTTCTGTATGTTAATTGGGTCGAACTCTTCAGGTTTAGCTCCTGGCATGGTTTTGATTCGAAAGTCGGCATGAAAGGGCGAAGGTCCTACCACTAAAAGCTCGACCGTGCCACCAAGCTTCTGAAGTTCGCTCCTGAGATACTCGCGTACTAGTGCTACGGCGCTCGACGCTAGAGTGCCCGGCGGGGCGTTAACGCATTCTACAAAAGTTACCGGACCATGGAACAGGTATCTGGTATCGACCTGAAATTCTGTGCCAATTTCATATTTTCGTCCAGCGGCCACGCTGTACGGGTTGAATTTCTGTTGAATTCTCTCTGGAATCGATATAGTGAATGATATGGATCCTCTTGTCGGCTGTTCTACTTCTTCTATCTGTCCGATTCCGTTGTCGTCAACTCGCCTCATGCTCCCCATGGAGAAGTTGTTGGCCCTGTCGAGTATCAGTTCCTTAATTGTCCCGATTTGCCCAAGTTCGTCTTCGATTGTTTTAAACCAGCCGTCGGCCCCCTTGAATTGGTCCACTTTGAAGATGAAGCAGCCAACTCCAAAGTTGCAAAGCTCTGACTCTGTCCAAGTAGTCAAAGTTCTCCTTGTGAAATCTCGTTGCATGAAAAGGTGAAATATGCATTCTTGCATCGATCTCAGCGGTTAGATCAAACGTCTATTGTAACCTTTCTGAATCAGGATTTTGTTGACTCTCGCGACGCTAGCTGGAATTTCCTGAGGGATAGCGAATCCACGTTCGGCGTAGACGGTGATGCGCTGGGTGTCGCCGACCAGCATGTTGATGACGCGGTCCACGTCGCCGATGCTCTCGATGTACTCGTCCAACGGGAGTGGCTGCGAAGCGCAAATGACGTCGACCTCTGGCCAGAGCTTCTTGCAGGTCGCGTATGCGCGTCGCTGCTGGTATGGCCGCGAGATGAGGATGACTGACCCGACTTCGATGCCGCGTGACTCCAGCAGCTTCCGGGTGAGCGTGATGTTGTCCCCGGTGTTCCGCGCCTCGGGTTCGACCAGGATGGCGTCACCGGGTACGTCCAGCTCAAGCGCGTGTTCGCGGTAGTGGACTGCCTCGCCGCGAGGGAAGCGTTCGACGGTTGTCGGCGCGTTGGCTCCGGTAAAGACGATGAGCGGGAGCATTCCGGCGTGGATCAGTTCCGCGGTGAAGGTGGCAACGCCGAGGTCGTGGCTGCCGAGTCCGATCCCCACGTCGGCGGGCCGGAGTTCGTGGTGCATGTTGTGGTAGTCCCAGAGCGTTTGGACGTCGGCGCGGAGGTCGTCCGGCAGGGTGGTCGAGCGCTCGGGCATGAGTTCTCCGGGGTCAGTCGGGGATCTTGAAAGTGTAGGTCCAGGAGAAGCGACTTGCGGCGTGTACGCCTCATGCGAATTCGACCACGCGGCCGTCTTCGGTGTACGTGCGGCGTTGCAGGACCATGACAGGTTCGCCTGCGGGGAGTTCGAGCTGTTCGGCCTCGGCGGGCGTCGGCGTCTGCGCGTAGAAGGTCTCGGTCATGGTGTCCGGCTCAAGGCCTTGCAAGGTAAGGACCAGGAACCCGCCACCTCGTCCGGCGGGCCCGGGTGTCGGGTCGACGATGGGGGTGCCTTCAACGTCGGCGGGGCGGTAGTAGCTGGTGAGTACGTGGGTGGGCTTGCCGGCGTCCTTGGTCGTGGCGAAGATGGGCTCAAGGGCCTGCACTTCCATGACCTCCGGCACGCGGGGAACATCTGGGCGTCGAAGGCGGGCACGTCGACCAAAGACCTTATGGCGCGGAAGACGATGACGACGGCCTGAGCGGTCAGCCGGCGCCCGTTGGCTAATGGCCCGTTAATGGCCCAGCCGGAAGATCACCCGGACAAAGCGAAAGCCCCAGGTCCACAGTGGACATTCACTGACCTGGGGCTTTCGCATGAGAGCGGATGACGGGAATCGAACCCGCGTATTCAGCTTGGGAAGCTGATGTTCTACCATTGAACTACATCCGCAGTGCGCCGCCAGCATACATGGTCCGGATCTCCCCTTGCCAAGCCCCACCCCATCCTTGACGTCGCCCCCGAAAGTGACAACACTTGTTGTCGACCTCGGAGGTGATCCGGATGGGCGAGCGGCTGCCTGATCCTGAACTGTTCCGTCAAGGCGGCTTCCGGGTCGCGTCGAGGTTGTTCATCGAGGGCGACATCAGGGGCGACGAGCGCCAGGTGGCCCGGTTGCGGCAGTTCGCGCAGCGCGAGGACCCGGCGGCCGACGTGCTGGTGCCGTTGCTGCGGAAGGGCGCGCAACCCAAGTTCGAACAGGCGCTGCGGCAAGGCATCGACAGCGTCGAGAGTCCGCCGGAGGAGCTCGAAGCCTTCTTCCGCGACGTCGAGGCGACGCCGTACTGGGTCGACCCGGATCGCCTCAACAGCGGAGCGCGGGCGATCACACGCGCCGGGTTGCTCGGCCTCTTCCCGCTCGGCGACGTTTCGCTGATGGGCGGCTATCTCGCATCGCGCGCCACGAAGGCGCTCGTCGGTACCGGTGAGATCGAGTACAAGGCGGCGCGGCGGCTCGTCGAGACGGCGACGTGGTGGATCCATGTCACGACGCCGGGCGCGCTGGTGCCCGGCGGGCGCGGGTACGAGTCCGCGTTGCGGGTGCGGATCGTGCACGCGCACGTCCGCGCGGCCATGAACCGCCGCAAGGACTGGGATTACGCCGCTTGGGACAAGCCGGTCAACCAGGTCCAGACCGCGGGCACGCTCCTGCTCTTCTCGCTCGTCTACGTCTTCGGCACGCAGCTGCTCGGGCTCCGCTACAGCGCCCGCGAGCGCGCCGACATCCTCCACCTTTGGCGTTACGTCGGCTGGCTGATGGGCGTCGACGAGGAACTCCTGCCCGCCGGCGAGGACGACGCCTGGCGTCTGCTGTGGCTGCTCGCCACCACCGAGTTCATCCCGGACGACGATTCCAAACGGCTCGCCGCGGCGCTGATGAAATCCCACGCCGGGATCGGCGAGGGCCGGGGCGCGCTCGGCAAGGTCCTCGCGCACGTGTCGGTCGCCGGGCACGGGGCGATCAGCAGGCTCCTGCTGGGCAAGGCCAACGCCGACTTCCTGGAGCTGCCCGACGATCCGATCGCGCAGGCGGCCGTGGTCGCGGCGGCGGGCGTCAACTTCGCCGCCGAGACGGTCCGGCGGGTGGTGCCCGGCGCGACGGCGCTCCAGGAGCTGCTCGGGGCCGCCGGACGGCGCCACTACCTGCGGCAGGTCACCAAGGTGTTCGGGCTCGACCCGACCTACGGCAGGCACATGAAGGCCGCTTGACTACGCTGATCGCGTGCTCCTCAGCGACCGTGACCTCCGTAAAGAGCTCGACGCAGGCCGTCTCGGCGTCGACCCGTTCGACCCGACCATGGTCCAGCCGTCGAGCATCGACGTGCGCCTCGACCGCTACTTCCGCGTGTTCGACAACAGCAAGTACACGCATATCGACCCGCAGCTCCAGCAGGATGAGCTGACCTCGCTGGTCGAGAAGGAGGGCGAAGACCCCTTCGTCCTCCACCCTGGCGAGTTCGTCCTCGGCTCCACCTACGAGACCGTCACGCTCGCCGACGATCTCGCCGGCCGCCTGGAGGGCAAGTCCTCCCTCGGCCGCCTCGGGCTGCTCACGCACTCCACCGCGGGCTTCATCGACCCGGGCTTCTCCGGCCACATCACCCTCGAGCTGTCGAACGTGGCGAACCTGCCGATCACGCTCTGGCCAGGGATGAAGATCGGCCAGCTCTGCATCTTCCGCCTGTCCAGCGCGGCGGAGTTCCCGTACGGCTCGAACGAGGCCGGCTCGCGCTACCAGGGTCAGCGAGGGCCGACCCCGAGCCGTGCGTACAAGAACTTCCACCGCGTCGACACCTGGCGCTAAGCCACCGGGGCTTCCCAGTCGATCCGGTGCCGCCACATGAAGGCGTTCGGATCCTCCTCCGGCGGGTTCTTGAACGCCCGCGTGAGGAAGAAGTCCCGGATCACCCGTCCGACGGGCCCGACCGCCTTGTCGTCACCGTTGCGCTTGCCGCGCTCGACGACGGCTTCGACGCGCTCGCGTCGCAGTCCCTCGTAGGTGGCGAGCGCCTGGGGAATCGAGGGCACGTCACGCAGGCATCGCGCCAGCGTGACGGCGTCCTCGATGGCCATCGCGGCGCCTTGCCCCGCCGCCGGTGACGTCGCGTGGGCGGCGTCACCGATGACGACCATCCGGTCCGTGCGCCAGGTCGGCACGCTCGGGAAGTCGTACGTCGCCCACGGCCGGTAGATCTCCCGCGTCGCGCGCACGATCTCGGCGGCGGGGGTGCGGTCCACCGCCAGCTGCCGGATCAGGTCCTCTCGCCAGGTGGGCGACACGGCGAGCTCGGCCGGAGACGGCTCACGCTTCCGGGGCACGTTCGCGAACCACCAGACGCCCCCGTCCGGGTGGACGATGTGGGCGAAGAACAGCCGCTTGCCGAACGTCATGTGCATGACGCCGGGTTCGTCGTCCAGCCGCAGGCCCTCGGCCAGTCCGCCGGTGTTCAGCAAGGGCACGTAGCGCGGTGACGGCGCCCCCGGGTCGATGATCGTCCGCACCCGTGAGCGGAGCCCGTCCGCGCCGATCAGCAGGTCGCCTTCGGCCGACGAGCCGTCCTCGAAGGTCGCGAGGACGCCCGAAGCGGTCTCGCGCGCGTCAGCCAAACGCTTGCCGTAGCGGATCTCGATGCCGCGTCCGACGGCTTCGTCGCGAAGCCCGATGTAGAGGTCGGAGCGCAGCACGGTCTGGCTCACGGTGCCGTCCTCGAGCGGTTCGCCGAGCGCGAGGTCGGCCAGTTCGCGGCCGTCGCCCAGCCGCATCTTGATCCGCGGCGTGTCGAATCCCAGGCCCTTGACCAGGCTTTTCAGTCCGATCGGGCTCAGCGCGTCGAGACCGTTCACCGCGAGGGTCAGGAACGCGCCGACTCCTTCCGCGCTCCGGTCGTACGCCTCGTGGATCACCGGCTCGTGGCCCGTCTCGTGCAGTGCGATCGCCGTGATCGTGCCCGCGATACCCCCGCCGGCGATCAGTACCTTCGCCATGTCGTTCACCCCATCGAATATCTTAGAAACTAATTCGTTCTGTCGAACTAAAGACTCCGCTAGGCTGGCCGACGTGTCAAGCGAGCGAGCGGAGCTGATCGAGCGGGTCCTCAGCGGGTCACGCGCGCTGTCGACGGAGACGGTCATGTTCCACACGGCGATCGCGGAGCAGCGCGGCCTTTCGGCCGTCGAAAGCAAGGTGACCGACTACCTCGCCCGCTTCGGGCCGCAGACGCCCAAGGCGCTGTCACACCTTTCGGGGCTCGCGCCCGCGTCGATCACCGCGCTCATCGACAGGCTCGAGAGCAAGCGGATCGTCGCCCGGAAGCCGCATCCCGAGGATCGGCGAAAGGTGCTCATCGAGATCGACGGGGCGATGATGGCCTCGGCCGCGCCCTTGTGGGATCACCTGGTGAAGTCGGTCCGCGAGGCCTGTGAGAACTACACGGACGGAGAGCTGGAGACCGTGATCCGGTTCCTCGCCGACGCGACGGCGATCACGCACGACTCCACGGGTCGCCTCGGCCGCTGACCGGTATTACTACTTTCGGGGGTATTGCCGTAACCGGTTCGTGATAAATTTCGGCCCCGTGTCCCCCAATAGAACACGAAGCCGGTTACTGCTGGTCACGCTCAGTGTGCTGCTGGGCGGGGTGATCGCCAGCGCGAGCTACCTGATGGTGACCGATCGGTTCCAGGGCACCGCGCTGAGCAACCTCTCGTTGAGCGTGCCCGACACCAAGGGCAGGCCCGGGGACGCGCTCGCCAAGCCTCCCGCCTACTTCGGCCAGACGTCCGCCCCGGCGCCCGGCGGTCCCGCGACCGAGCCGTCTGCCCCGACGTCGTCTTCGGCCGCGCCGACGTCTTCCTCCGCGCCGCCCAGCTCGTCCTCCGCCCCGGCCGAGCCGCCCGCCCAGTCCTCCGAGGCCCCCAAGCCCACTCCGAGCAAGGCGCCGGAACCGCCCCGTTCGCAGGACAGCTCGCTCGCCGGGCAGGTCATCGACCTGGTCAACGCCGAGCGCGCCGACGCGGGCTGCTCGCCGGTGAGCAACGAGTCCCACCTCGCCGCCGCCGCGCAGGGCCACAGCGACGACATGTCCGCCCGCAACTACTTCTCGCACACCACACCGGAAGGCGTCACGTTCGACCAGCGCATCCGCGCCGCCGGCTACGACAAGCCCGGCGCCGAGAACATCGCCAAGGGCCAGTCGAACGCCGCCAAGGTGATGGACGCCTGGATGAACTCCGAGGGCCACCGCGCGAACATCCTCAACTGCAAGCTGAAGAAGATCGGCGTCGGCGTCAACACCAAGGGCATGTACTGGACGCAGAACTTCGGCTACTGACCCTTGTCCCAGTCGCCGTAGCGGGCGAGCACGGCGGCGCGCAGTTCGGCGTCCGTGCGCGGAACGGGTTCGATGAACACCTCGGTGACATCGCCGAACGTCTCGGTCAGTTCGGTCGCCATCCGGACGCAGGCGCGTTCGACCTCCGCGGCGCCGAGCGCGTCGTCGAAGTCGACGCGGGCGCACACCAGCACCTGATCGGTGCCCATCAGCATGGTCTGCAGGTCGACGACGGCCTCGATCTCGGACTCCTTCCTCAGGTGGTCGCGCACCGCGCGCACCAGCCTCGGATCCGCCTGCCTGCCGATCAGCAGGCCGCGGTTGGTGCGGCCGAGCAGGTAGGCGACCAGCGCGAGCAGGACACCGATCGCGATCGACGCCGCGCCGTCCCACACGTGCGAGCCGGTGAGCTGGTGCAGCCCGATCCCGGCGAACGCGAGCAGCAGGCCGATCAGCGCGGCCGAGTCCTCGAACAGCACGGTCTTCGGCGCCGGGTCGTCGATCATCCGCAGATAGACCGAGACCTTCTGGCCCGATTCCGCGGCGTCGCGCCGCACCTGCCGCACGGCCTGGAACCACGAGACGGATTCGAGGGCGAACGCGATCGCGAGGACGACGTAGCCGACGATCGGATCGGTCTGCTCGGTCTCCTCGCCGAAGACCGTCGAAAAGCCTTCGTAGAGCGCGAACATCGCGCCCGAGGCGAAGATCGACACCGCCGCGAGCAACGACCAGAAGTAGCGCTCCTTGCCGTAGCCGAACGGGTGGACGCGGTCGGCCGGCCGGTCCGACCGTTTCAGCGCGGTCAGCAGGAGTACTTCGGTGATCGTGTCGGCCACCGAGTGCGCGGCTTCCGACAGCATCGCGCCGGAGCCGGTGATGATCCCGGCGATCAGTTTCAGCACGGCGATGGCGAGGTTGACCCCACCCGCCAGCACCACCGTCAGGGTGCTTTCGTCACCGGATTCTTCACTCACCTCGCGTAGCGTAGTGCGAGTGCGCCGATCTCACAGGCGACGCAAACCCTGCAGGACGCGTTCCATCAAGGCGAGTGCCGGATGACCGTCGAATTCAGCCTGCGTTTCATGAACGGTGACCAAACCGAGTTCCGCCATATCACCCAAAAGGACCTTTGCAACGCCGAGTGGAACGCATAACGACGCGGCTACTTCGGCGACGGAAGTCGGACGACGGCACAACGATCTCACGGAATGGAATTCGACGCTGAACCCCGGCGCGTTCCATGGCGCGTCGTTCCGGACGGAAATCATCGCTTCGATCGCGAAGTTCCGTTTGGACTGTGTGCGTCCGCCCGTGCGGACGTACGGGCGGACGCGCGTGCGACGGCGTTCCTGCCGCGGCGGCCGCCGGGCGGCCGGGATGCTGGGGATGGTCGCTTCCTGGGCCATCCTGGCGAATGCCGCGGAAGAAGGGACGCGGGCGGGCGGGCGAACGGTCGGCGACCCCGGCATCGCGAGCCGGTGTTCCTTGACCGAACGGAGTTCGTGCCGGTTGCCCATCGATTCCTCGCCCCTTTTTTCGGATCCGCTGCAGCCTATCGCCACGGTGTACCGCCGAACGGGTAACGGGACCGAATGACCCGGACGGCATAAAACAAGAGGGAACATTCTCTCGCATTATGTGCGAGAGAATGTCCCCTCCGGTTGTGACGTTCTACTTGTCTTCCTCCGGCAGCGGGGTTCCGGTGGCCGTTTCGTCGGTGGGCACGTCGGCCTTTCCGTCGAGTTCGGCGTCCGAGACGGCGTCCAAAGAGGGCGCCCCCGCCGGGACCAGTTGCGGCTCCGGCTTCCGCTTGACGGCGGTCAGCAGCAGCTGGGCGACGTCGACGACCTCGACCTTCTCGCTCGCCTGCCCGTCGCTCTGGCGCGCGGTGACGCCGTCGGTGAGCATCACGCGGCAGAACGGGCAGCCGGTCGCGATCTTCGACGGTGCGGTGCCGAGCGCTTCGTCGACGCGCTCGACGTTGATCCGCTTGCCGATCTTCTCTTCCATCCACATCCGCGCGCCACCGGCGCCACAGCACATCGAGCGGTCGCCGTGCCGCGGCATTTCGCGCAGCTGCGCGCCCGAAGCGCCGACGAGCTCACGCGGAGCGTCGTAGACCTTGTTGTGGCGGCCCAGGTAGCACGGGTCGTGGTAGGTGACGTCCTCGGCGACCGGGGCCACCGGGGTCAGGTGCTTCTCCCGCACCAGGCGGTTGAGCAGCTGCGTGTGGTGCACGACGTCGAACTGGCCGCCCAGCTCCGGGTACTCGTTCGCGAGGGTGTTGAAACAGTGGGCACAGGTGACGACCACCTTGCGCGCCTTGCGTTCGCGGCCCTCGAACACCGAGTTGAGGATCTCGACGTTCTGCTGCGCCAGCATCTGGAAGAGGAACTCGTTGCCCGCGCGGCGGGCCGGGTCACCGGTGCAGGACTCCTCCGAGCCGAGCACGGTGTACTTGACGCCCGCGATGTGCAGCAGCTCCGCGACGGCGCGCGTGGTCTTCTTCGCGCGGTCCTCGAACGCGCCGGCGCAGCCGACCCAGAAGAGGTACTCGGTGTCGCCGAGGTCGCCGTCGAACACCGGCACCTCGAAGTCCAGGTCCTCGGTCCAGGCGAGCCGGTCCTTGGCGTTCTGGCCCCACGGGTTGCCCTTGTTCTCCAGGTTCTTGAACATCCCGTTGAGCTCGCTGGGGAACGCGGACTCGATCATCACCTGGTAGCGGCGCATGTCGACGATGTGGTCGACGTGCTCGATGTCCACCGGGCACTGCTCGACGCACGCGCCGCAGGAGGTGCAGGACCACAGCACTTCGGGGTCGATGACGCCACCGTCGTCGCCGATGAGGGCCTTCTGTGACTCGGCGATCGCGAGGACGTCGATACCCGCGTACATGTTGTCACCGGACAGGCCGACCTCGTCGCCCGCCATATCGCGCTTGCCGCCCGCGAGCAGGTACGGCGCCTTCGCGTAGGCGTGGTCGCGAAGCTGTGTGATGAGCAGCTTCGGCGAAAGCGGCTTGCCGGTGTTCCACGCGGGGCACTGCGACTGGCAGCGGCCGCATTCGGTGCAGGTGGAGAAGTCCAGCCAGCCCTTCCAGCTGAAGTCCTCGATCTTGCCGACGCCGAAGGTGTCCTCGTCCGGGTCCGCCTCTTCGAGGTCGAGCACCTTGCCCTTGCTCATCATCGGCTTGAGCGCGCCCAGTGCGACGCCACCGTCGTCCTCGCGCTTGAAGTAGATGTTGAAGAAGGCGCTGAACCGGTGCCAGGCGATACCCATCGTCATCGTGCGTGCGATGACGAACAGCCAGATCGTGGCGCTCATCAGCTTGACGAAGGCGAACACCGAGACCAGGTTCGGGCTGGCCGGCAGCAGCTCACCGATCGGGTGCGAGACGAACGCCGCCCAGATCGGGGTTTCGTGGACGTTCATCGCGGACTTCGCGGCGCGGACACCGATGATGCCGATGCCCTCGATGAGCACGACGGCCTCGATGAAGTACGCCCACTTGAAGTTCGAGCCCTGGAACCGGGACTGCCGGTCGGCGCGGCGCGGGTGGTTCTTCTGGCGGATCCCGATCAGCACCAGGGCGCCGACGATGGTGCCGACCCCGAGCACCTCCATGAGCAGCTGGAACAGCGACCAGTCGTCGAGGATCGGCCAGCCCCAGGTGGGGACGAAGACTTCGCCGTACGCCTCGAACAGGGCGAGCGACCCGAGCAGGAAGCCCCACATGACGAGCCAGTGCGCGGCGCCGACGCTGCGGATCTTGTTCATCCGGGTGTGCGCGGCGAATTCCTTGATCAGGGTCTTCATGCGCGGCACGAACGGGCCGTTGCGGGTCGAGTCCGGCTGACCGAGCCGGATCACCCGCACGAAGCGGGCGATGGTCGCGAAGAACATTCCCCAGGCGACGACGCCGAGCAGGACCGAGATCCCGCCGAGCGTCAGCTGTACAGCGCCCATCATCGGGTGCCTTTCGTCCGAGTGAAGCGTGTGGTGGTTCGGGCAGACTAATGCTTCTTACTGATGGGTAACCCACTGACCGCGCCCAAGTCCCACCGATGTGGTGTACGCCTCTCTTGGTTTTAAGACGATCGTCCAGGTAGTTTTTGTGACATGGGTGCGTACCTTCTCCTCGCTTTGGCCATCGCCGCTGAGGTAACCGCCACGGTCTCGTTGAAACTTTCCGAGGGTTTCAGCAAGGTGGGGCCGTCGATCGTCGTCGTGGCCGGGTACGCCTTCGCGTTCGTCGTGCTCGCGTACGTACTGAAGGCGGGCGTGCCGGTGAGCGTCGCGTACGCGATCTGGGCCGCGGCCGGCGTCGCGCTGGTGGCGGCCGTCGGCATCGTCTTCTTCAAGGAACCCGTCAACCTCTCCGTGATCGCCGGGCTGGTGCTGGTGATCGGCGGTGTCGTGCTGATCGAGGCAGGGGGCGCGCACTAAGTGAAGATCCAGGTCGACGGCCGGAAGGCCAGGGGCGAGAAGCGGCGCGAGGAGATCATCGCGGCCGCGCTGCGGGTGATCGAACGGGACGGCGTCGCCGGCGTCACCCACCGGACGGTCGCTGCCGAGGCGGGCGTGCCGACGGCGTCGACCACCTATCACTTCTCCAGCCTCGACGACCTGCTGATCGCCACCCTCATCTCGTGCGCGCGGGATATGGCGACCGAGGTCTACTGGATGATCGATCGCGCCCGCTCGCGCGGCAGCCGCGGCGCGGAAGAGGTCGCCGGGCTGCTCGCGGAGGCGCTGGGCCCGCGCCGAGGGCGGACGATGGCGGAGTACGAGCTGTACCTGCTGGCCGCGCGCAAACCGGAGCTGCGGCCCGCCGCCCGGCGCTGGCTGGACGTGCTGACCTCGATGGTCCGGCACGACGACGAGGTCGCGTTCCGGGTGTTCCTGGCCGGGATCGACGGCCTGCTGATCCAGGGCCTCATCGACGACGAACCGCCGTCCGCCGACGAGCTGCGGCCGGTGGTGGACTACCTGCTGAAACCTCGTTGACCTGCTGGGTAGCGTTCGGATCATGAGGACTGTCGGCGCTTACGAACTGGACGACGACCCGGCACGGCTGGACCTCGACGTGGTGTGGAAGCACCTGTCCACCGAGGTCTACTGGGGCAAGTGGCGAGACCGCGACCAGGTCGAGAAGGTCTTCCGGAACGCGTGGCGGGTCGTCGGCGCGTACGAGACTTCGAGCGGCAGGCTGGTCGGGTTCGCGCGGGCGTTCTCGGACACCATCGGCAGTGCTTATCTCGCGGACGTCTTCGTCGTCGACGAGGCGCGCGGCGCGGGGCTCGGCAAGGAACTGGTCCGGGAGATGATCGACAACGGGCCGGGCGCGGAGTTCCGGTGGATGCTCCACACCGCCGACGCGCACGGGCTGTACCGGCGGTTCGGCTTCGGTGACCCGCCCGACGGGCAGTACATGGAGCGGAGCCGGGCGAACGGGCAGGTCTAGCGAGGACCACTCCGCCGACGTTGTGAAAGCCACGTTCGCAACCTTCAACGTTGCGAACGTGGCTTTCGCAACATCACCTTGGTCCGGTCTAGTAGCGAGCGTCGCCACTGAGCGCCCAAGTCCGTGAAGGCCTCCTTGAGGGACCCAGAGTCCCTCAAGGAGGCCTTCACGGAAAGCCGGTTCAGCCCTTGTTCTCGTGCAGGGCCGTCAGCGATGCCCGGGCGATGGCGTGGCTGAAGAGGTTGAAGCCGAGGAAGGCCGGCGTAGCGTCTTCGCCGACTTCCAGCTTTTCGACGTCGACCGCGTGCACCGTGAAGATGTACCGGTGCGGCCCGTGCCCGGGCGGCGGGGCGGCGCCGAGGAACCGCTTCACGCCACCGTCCCCCTTCAGGGTGACAGCGCCCTCCGGCAGACCGGAACCCGTCTCGTCGCCCGCGTTCGCGGCCAGCGCCGTCACCGACGCCGGGATGTTGAAGACCGCCCAGTGCCAGAACCCGCTCGCCGTCGGGGCGTCGGGGTCGTAGCAGGTCACGGCGAAACTCTTGGTCCCTTCGGGGAAGCCGTCCCACGACAGCTGCGGGGAACGGTCCTCGCCGCCCGCACCGAAGATCCCGGAAAGCTGGGGCGTCGGCAGGAAGCCGCCTTCCTCGATATCGGTGCTGCTCAAGGTGAAGGCAGGCAGATCGGGCAGGAATTCGTACGGATCGGGTGCCTGCGGCATGCGTCCTCCTGATCGTCGAACAGATGACGGAGCCAGGCTAGGCGCTGTCCGGCGAGTCTGTTCGATGGGCTTCGGGATCCAGGCGGTTCCTGGCGGTGCGGGCGGATCGGCCTCGTACCGGGTCGTACTCGGCCGCATCCGCCCGTGCCGTCAGGGGCCGCCTGGGCGCGAAGACCGCGAACACGACTTGCCGGACAGCGCCTAGGACCCCTAGAGCCCTGGCGCGGGATCAGGGACGAATCCGGGGGTTACCCCTATGTCCAACCCGCCGCGCTGCCCTTAGCGTCGAGCTACACGAAAACCTGCTCTGGAGGGACTCAAGACCATGGCGCGCCCACTCCTCGCGATCGGAGGCATCGCGTTGATCGGCGTCGGTGTCCTCACCGGCCTCGGCTGGTGGTGGCCGTCCGACGCGGAGGCCACCTCGGAGGTCACCCAGCCGATCCGCAGCGTGCGGATCGACAACGACGAGGGCCGGGTCAAGATCCGCACCGGCGAGGGGCCGGTCCGGATCCACCAGGAGTTCGAGTACCGCTGGAACAAGCCGGGCGACTCGTTCCGCGTGGAAGGCGACACCTTGGTCCTCGCCGACTGCGGCACCACCTGCGAGGTTCGTTACGACGTGGTGGTCCCGGCGGGCGTCCCGGTCTCCGGCAAGCTGGATTCGGGGGCACTCGACGTCGCCGGGGTGTCCACTGTGGACGTCACGGTGGACTCCGGCGAGGTTTCCGTCGCGGATGTGCCGGGCACGGTGAAGGTGCGGTCCGACGCGGGCCGCGTCGAACTGGCGAACATCGGCCAGGCCGTCACCGTGCAGGCCGCTTCCGGTGCCATTAAGGGGGAACGGCTCGGCGGCAACGTCGAGGCCCGCACCGACAGCGGCCGCATCGAACTCGAACTGGTCAAGGGCGCCGACGTCGCCGCGCAGACCGACAGCGGTTCGGTCGAGGTCACCGTCCCGGCCGGCGAGTACAACGTCACCGGCACCACCGGCAGTGGCAGTCGCGACATCGACGTGAACCAGTCCGGTTCGGCCCAGCACAAGCTCGATCTCAACACCGACAGCGGAAGCGTCAAGGTCAAAGCGGCCTGACGGAAATATCGGGGGAACATTTTCTCATGGGGAACAAGGAGAAGCGCGTCCTCGGCGCGCTCGCTCTCGGCGCGCTGACCGCCTTCGGGATCGTCGGCTGCACAGGGGAATTCCAGCAGAAGCTGAGCGACGGCGCGCCCGTCACCGAGCAGGTCACCGCGATCCGGGTGGACGTCCCGGTCGGCGCGGTCACGCTCCGGGTCGAGGACGGCGCGCCCGTCTCGCTGCGCCGCGAAGTGACGTACAACGGCAAGAATCCGGGCAAGACGTACAGCGTCGAGAACGGCACGCTGGTGCTCGGCGGTTGTCAGCAGTGCGGCGTGGACTACGACGTCGTGGTGCCGCGCGAGCTGGCGATCTCGGGGACCATCGGCACCGGCAAGATCACGCTCGCCCGCGCGGCTTCCGTCGACCTGAAGGGTGACGTGGGTGACCTCAAGGTGCTGAGCACGTCCGGGCCCGTCAATCTGCGCACCGGCACCGGCGACATCGAGGTCGGTCTCGCGAAGCCCGGCGCCGTCACCGCGAACGCCGAGGTCGGCAAGGTCGTCGTGTCCGTTCCCGACGGCGCGTACCAGGTCCGCGCGAAGGCGGAGGTCGGCAAGGTCGAGACCGGCGGCGTCCGGCAGGACCAGGCTTCGGCGAACGTCCTGGACCTCCAGTCCGGCACCGGCTCGATCACGGTGAAGCCCGCATGAAGACGCTGGCCGCGGTCACCGCGCTGACCCTGCTGCCGCTTTCCGCGCTGCCGGCGTCCGCCTCGTCCGGGATCGACTGGAAGCCGTGCGCGACCGAGTACGCGCCGACGCTGGAATGCGCGAACCTCCCGGTGAGCGACGGTTTCTCGATCGCGCTGGCGAAACTGCCCGCGGCCGATCCCGCGCGCCGCGTCGGTTCGCTGCTGACGCATCCGGGCGGGCCGGGCGGTTCCGGCGTCACCGTGCTGAAGTACGGCGGCCGCGGTTTCGCGCTGGACAAGCCGGAAATGGCCGAAGTGCGGCAACGGTTCGACGTCATCGGGTTCGATCCGCGCGGCGTCGGCGAAAGCACGCCCGCGATCGCCTGCGGGCCGGAACTGCACGATCCGGCGGTCAGCCGTTTTCCGCGGAGCCACGCCGATTACGACAAGCTTCTCGCGCACAACCGCGCTTCGGGCGGCGAGTGCCTGAAGCGGACCGGACCCGGATTGTCCTCTGTGGACACTTGGCGGGCCGCGGACGACGTCGAAGCGATCCGGGGCGCCCTCGGCGAGCCGAAGGTGAACTGGCTCGGCGTCTCCTACGGTTCCGAACTCGGCGCCGTGTACGCGGAGAAGTACCCGAAGCGAGTCCGGACGATGGTGCTCGACGGCGCCGTCGACCACTCGCGGCCCACCAGGCAGGCGGTCCTCGAAGAGGCCATCGCGACCGAGAGCGCGCTGAGGGACTTCGCGCGGTGGTGCACGACGTCGGCCGACTGCGCGCTTCGCGGCAAGGACGTCCTCGCCACCTACGACGCGTTGATGCGGACGCCCGGCGGCGTGCCGTCGAAACAGCTCGGACGGAACGTGACCGCGGAGGAGATGGCGGCCGGCGTCTACGGCAGCCTCATCCTCCCGGCGTTCTGGCCGGATCTCGCGAAGGCGATCCAGGCCGCGACGGCGGGGAACGCGGACGGACTGCTGCCGTACTCCCAGCTCGACCCGTCCTACGGCGCGTATCGCGCGATCGGCTGCCACGACTTCGGCTCGCCGTTCACCTCCTATGCCGACATGCGGGCGATGCAGGGGCTGGTGAAGACCCTCTCGCCGCACGGATGGCGGTATTCGGAGTTCTGGGACATGGCGAGCGGGTGCGCGGGCTGGCCGGTGCCATCCGCCTACCTGCCGCGACCGCAACGGGTGACCGGCGCGGCGCCGATCCTCGTGGTCGGCGGCGAACACGATCCGGCGACGCCGCTCGTCTGGGCGAAAGGGCTCGCGCGGAACATCGAGAACTCGACGTTGCTGGTCGACGCCGGGTACGGGCACACCGGGCTGCTCAACTCGGCCTGCGTGCGCACCGAAGAGGTGAAGTACCTGGTGAGCGGCGTCACACCCGCTCCTGGCACGGTCTGCCGGTAGTCCGGGAACAAGACGAACGTGCCGCACGTTGAGCCGGATGCAAGGTTGAGTGAGGGTGACTCAAGTCCGGCTTGACGGAAGCCCCACCATCCCGATACAACTTGCGTTGAGCCCGCTCAAGGTGGGCGGATACGTGCAGGTCACGAACTAGCAGGAGGATCACACCATGGCGCGAGCGGTCGGCATCGACCTCGGCACGACCAACTCGGTCGTCGCTGTCCTTGAGGGCGGCGAGCCGACGGTCATCGCCAACTCGGAAGGTTCCCGCACCACCCCGTCCATCGTCGCCTTCGCCAAGAACGGTGAAGTGCTGACCGGCCAGCCGGCGAAGAACCAGGCCGTGACGAACGTCGACCGGACCATCCGGTCGGTCAAGCGGCACATCGGAACCGACTGGAAGACCGAGATCGACGGCAAGGCTTACACCTCGCAGGAGATCAGCGCCCGCGTGCTGATGAAGCTCAAGCGCGACGCCGAGGCGTACCTCGGCGAGACCATCACCGACGCGGTCATCACCGTCCCCGCCTACTTCGAGGACGCGCAGCGGCAGGCCACCAAGGAGGCCGGGCAGATCGCCGGCCTGAACGTGCTCCGCATCGTCAACGAGCCCACCGCGGCCGCGCTGGCGTACGGCCTCGACAAGGGCGAGAAGGAACAGACCATCCTGGTCTTCGACCTCGGTGGCGGTACGTTCGACGTCTCGCTGCTGGAGATCGGCGAGGGTGTCGTCGAGGTCCGCGCGACCTCCGGTGACAACCACCTCGGCGGTGACGACTGGGACGAGCGCATCGTCACCTGGCTGGTCGACAAGTTCAAGTCGTCCAACGGCATCGACCTCACCAAGGACAAGATGGCGCTCCAGCGCATCCGTGAGGCCGCCGAGAAGGCGAAGATCGAGCTGTCCAGCTCGAACTCGGCCAGCATCAACCTGCCGTACATCACGGTGGACGCGGACAAGAACCCGCTCTTCCTCGACGAGCAGCTTTCCCGCGCCGAGTTCCAGAAGATCACCTCGGACCTGCTCGAGCGCACCCGCAAGCCGTTCAACAACGTCATCCGTGACGCGGGTGTCGCCGTCGGCGACATCGACCACGTCGTGCTCGTGGGTGGTTCCACCCGTATGCCCGCCGTGTCCGAGCTGGTCAAGGAGCTGACCGGTGGCCGCGAGCCGAACAAGGGCGTCAACCCGGACGAGGTCGTCGCCGTCGGCGCGGCGCTGCAGGCCGGTGTGCTCAAGGGTGAGGTCAAGGACGTCCTCCTGCTCGACGTGACCCCGCTTTCGCTGGGCATCGAGACCAAGGGCGGCGTGTTCACCAAGCTCATCGAGCGCAACACCACGATCCCGACCAAGCGTTCGGAGATCTTCTCCACCGCGGACGACAACCAGCCCTCGGTGCAGATCCAGGTGTTCCAGGGTGAGCGCGAGATCGCGGCGCACAACAAGAAGCTCGGCATGTTCGAGCTGACCGGTCTCCCGCCCGCCCCGCGTGGCGTGCCCCAGATCGAGGTCACCTTCGACATCGACGCCAACGGCATCGTGCACGTCCTCGCGAAGGACCTCGGCACGAACAAGGAGCAGTCGATGACGATCACCGGTGGCTCCGCGCTGCCGAAGGACGACATCGAGCGCATGGTCAAGGACGCCGAGGCGCACGCCGAGGAGGACAAGCAGCGCCGCGAGGAGGCGGAGACCCGCAACCAGGCGGAGACGCTGGTCTACCAGACCGAGAAGTTCGTCAAGGACAACGAGGACAAGCTGCCCGACGAGCTCAAGGGCAAGGTGAAGTCCGCGATCGACGAGGCCAACGAGGCGCTCAAGGGCACCGACTCGGCGAAGATCCGCGAATCCATCGAGAAGCTGAACACCGCTTCGCAGGAGCTGGGCACCGCGCTCTACGCCAACGCCACCCCGGGCGCCGAAGGTGCCGCCGGTGAAGGCGCCGCCGGTGCGGCGGGCGCGGGCACCGGTTCGCAGGCCAAGGCGGACGACGTCGTCGACGCCGAGATCGTCGAAGAGGACGAGAAGGACAAGAAGTGACGGGACGCTACGACGAAACCGAGGGCCGGGGCCCGGACGAACCGGTGGTCGTGCGGGACCGTAGGCGGATCGATCCGCTGACCGGTGAGGTCCGCTCGGCCGCCCCGGCCGCCGAAACCCAGGACGGCCCGAAGCACGCCGCTCCGGCCGAAGACACCGTCGAACCGGAGCCCGCGGCCCACGCGGGCCCCGGCCTCGGGGAGTCCATCGTGGACGACTCGGTGTCGGTGGCCACCGGGCTGGAGAAGGAGCTGGCGGAACGCACCGCCGACCTCCAGCGGCTCCAGGCCGAGTACGCCAACTACCGCAAGCGCGTGGACCGCGACCGCGAGCAGGTCGTCGCCGGCGCGAAGGCGTCGGTCGTCAACGACCTGCTCCCGCTGCTCGACGACCTCGAGCGCGCGGAGCAGCACGGCGATCTGACGGGCGCCTTCAAGTCGGTCGGCGAGAAGCTCGTCGGAAGCCTGCAGCGGTCGGGTCTCGAAGCGTTCGGCACCGAGGGCGAGCCCTTCGACCCGAGCGTCCACGAGGCGGTCCAGCACAGCACGTCGCCGGACGTCTCCGGCCCGACGGTCACCGTGGTCATGCGCCGCGGCTACCGCTTCGGCGAGCGCGTGCTGCGCCCGGCGATGGTCGGGGTCACCGACCACGAGCCCGGTGCCGCCCCGGCGGCGCAGGACGCTCCGGTGGACCCGCCCGTGGGTGGCGAACTGCCGCTCGAGGGCGAACTTTTCGATGAGAACAACCGCTGATCGGCGATACGGCGTGAAAGGAGGAGACGTTCGGTGAGTGCACGGGAATGGATCGGTAAGGACTTCTACCGTGAGCTGGGCGTCTCCTCCGACGCCACCGCGGACGAGATCAAGAAGGCCTACCGCAAGCTGGCCAAGGAGAACCACCCCGACGCCAACGCGGGCAACGTGGAGGCCGAGAAGAAGTTCAAGGCGGTCTCCGAAGCGTACGGCGTTCTTTCCGACGCGTCCAAGCGCAAGGAGTACGACGAGGCCCGCCGCCTCTTCGGCTCCGGCGGTCCCGGCGGCTTCGGCTTCCCGGGGGCCGGCGGTGGCGGCGGATTCGACGTCGGCGACATCTTCGGCCAGGCGGGTCAGCAGCAGGGCGGGTTCGGCGGTCTCGGTGACATCCTCGGCGGGCTCTTCGGCCGCCGAGGCGCCGCCGCCGGTGCCACCGCGAACCGGCCGCAGCGCGGCTCGGACGTGGAGACCGACGTCCGGATCGACTTCGCCGAGGCGGTCAAGGGCGCGACCCTGCCGCTGCGGCTGTCGAGCCCGGCGACCTGTTCCACCTGCGGCGGGAACGGTGCGAAGCCGGGGACCTCCCCGAGGACGTGCGCGACCTGCCAGGGCAGCGGGCTGGTCAGCCGGAGCCAGGGCGCGTTCGCGTTCTCGGAGCCGTGCCGTGACTGCCGCGGCCGCGGCACGATCATCGACGATCCCTGCCCGGAATGCGCGGGCGAGGGCATCAGCACCCGCACCCGCACGCTGACCGTGCGGATCCCGCCGGGCGTCGCCGACGACCAGCGGATCCGGCTGGCTGGTCAGGGCGAGCCGGGCCGTGGCGGCGCGCAGCCGGGCGATCTGTACGTCCGCGTGCACGTCGCTCCGCACGCGGTGTTCGGGCGCAAGGATCTCGACCTGACGATCACCGTGCCGGTGTCCTTCTCGGAACTGGCCCTCGGCGGCACGATCACCGTGCCGACGCTGGAGGGCAAGGTCTCACTGAAGGTGCCGCAGGGCACGGCGAGCGGCCGCGTGCTCCGGGTGCGCGGCAAGGGGATCGCGAAACGCGACGGCTCGCAGGGCGATCTGCTGGTCACCCTGCAGGCGGCCATCCCGGCCAAACTGGACGACAAGGCCCGTGAAGCGCTGGAGGCCTACGCGGAGGCCATGGCCGATCACGATCCGCGACCGGAGATCACCGAACTTCTCGAAGGCAGGTGAGCACGATGTTCGGCGGGCTGCCGCACGGTGCGGACGAGGACACCCCCGTGTTCGTCATTTCGGTGGCGGCGCAGCTTTCCGGCCTGCACGCGCAGACCCTGCGGTCCTACGACCGCCAGGGTCTCGTGTCGCCGGGCCGGACGTCCGGTGGTGGACGCCGTTACTCGATGCGGGACATCGCGTTGCTGCGCGAAGTGCAGCGACTGTCCCAAGAGGACGGTGTCAACCTCGCGGGCATCAAGCGGATCATCGAGCTGGAGAACCAGGTCGACGCGCTGCGCGCACGGATCGCCGAACTGACCGACGAGCTCACGGCGGCGTACGTCGCCGCCGAACAGACCGCCGCGGCCGTGCACGCCTCCTACCGCAAGGACCTCGTCCCGCTGCGGCAGCAGACGGCCCTCGTGGTCTGGAAGCCCAAGAAACGCAATTAGTCCTCTGAATGCGGGGGCGAGGCAAGGTGGCAGGTTGCGAAAGCCACTTTCGCAACCTTCAACGTTGCGAAAGTGGCTTTTGCAACGTCGGTGGCGGTGAGCGGTCGGACCTGGTGGCCGCTGCCCGAGGGGCTTGCGCTATGCAGCCGACCTGCCCCTGTTCGTGAACCTCGCGCCCGAGACGTGTCGCGAAAGCCACTTTCGCGACGTCTGATGTCCCGAAAGTGGCTTTCGCGACACAGTCGCTTTTGCCTCTCACGAACGCCTTCAGAGGA
The DNA here is from genome assembly GCF_024628825.1 of Amycolatopsis roodepoortensis. NCBI lineage: Bacteria > Bacillati > Actinomycetota > Actinomycetes > Pseudonocardiales > Pseudonocardiaceae > Amycolatopsis > Amycolatopsis roodepoortensis. The sequence continues at coordinate 5,152,765 of NZ_CP102415.1, read as the reverse complement.
CTAAACGCGTCATTGGCCGGGCACCAGGGTCCGGATCTGCTGGACCTCGCCGGTGCGCGAGTCCATGATCCGCTGGGCCAGCGCCTTCGCCTCCGGGTTCTTGCCGTCCTTCAGTTCGGTCCTCGCCAGCGCGACCCCGTTGTGCTGGTGCGCGACGAAGATGTCGGCGAAGTCGAGGCTGAACTCCGCACCATCCTTTTTGGACAGTGCTTCGAGCAGTCCCTTGTCGGTGAGCCCGTCGCCGCCGTGATGGTGGTGCGCGTGCGGATCCGCCGAGCCCGTCTCGGGTTTGCCCCAGGCCTTCAGCCAGTTCCGCATGTCGGTGGTCTCGGTCTGCTGCGTCGCCTCGATGGCGGCCGCGAGATTCGTCAGCTCCTGCTTCTGCCCCTGCTTGGTCTTCACCAGCTTGACGATCTCCACGCCCTGGTCGTTGTGGGCGATCATCATCTGCAGGAACATCACGTCGGCGTCGTTGTACTGCGCGGACGCCGCCGCCGACTGGGGGACCGGGGAGATCGGGGCGCCGGCGTTGGTCGGTGAGCCGTCGCCGGACCCGCAGCCCGCGAGGGCCACGAGACCGGCGACGAGAACGAGGGCCAGCTTCACTGGCGCGTCCACAGCGCGGGCGTGTTCGGCGGTTCCCAGCCTTGGATCGCCGTATGCGCCATCTGGCACCGGTAGGTGGCGCCGCCGTAGGTCACCGTGCTGCCGACCGTGTAGGACGTCCCGGCCGCCCAGGTGCCGCCGGCGGGCGGGTTGGTGGTGCTGGTGGGCGGGTTCGACGTGGTCGGCGGGTTGCTGGTCGTCGGCGGGTTCGACGTCGTGGGCGGGTTGCCGCCGCCGATCTGCAGGTCGATGCAGCTGTAGAAGGCCATCGGTGTGTCCGCGATGTTCCAGATGGCGAGCACCTTCTGGCGACCGCTGAAGCCGGCCAGGCTCACCGTGTGCGACGTCGGGTCCTTCGGCGCGGAGTTGTTCCCGCTGATGTCGGCGATCTTGGTGCCGCCGATGTAGTACTCGTAGTTCGTGGTCCGGTGGTAGGCGGTGAACTTCCAGTTGAAGGTCACGCTGTTGCCGACCGACGCGGCGGGCCACGGCTTCGATTCGTCGTTGAGCTCGGCGAATCCGGGAAGGCCGCCGTTGCAGCTGCGGAGCCCCTTCGGACCTTCGACGCTCTGCGGTTCGTAGACGATCGCGCCGCAGCCGGAGACCTTGCCCTGGGCGCAGTTCGCCTGGCGGCTTGGCGGGGACAGCACGTAGCCGTGGGCGCTGGCCACCTGGGGGATGGCGACGATGGCGATCGGGGCGAGGATCGCACCGGCGGCGGCTGCCACGAGCTTGCGTTTGACGGTCATGCCGGCTCCTGGGGGATGGAACGACGGTGTTCCCGTGAGGGGGAGCAATGTGGTCTAGACCATAAATCCGCCGGTGACCGCGGTCAATGATTCACTGACCTACTGCTGCGTCGAGCCCAGGTGGAACAGCCGATCGGCCTAATACGAACGGCGCACCGGCTCAGTCCAGGGTGAAGGGGTCGTACTTGATCCGCGCCAGATCCGTGCCCGCGGCGAGCAGTTTCGCGATCGTCGCCCGGATCATCGACGGCGACCCGGCGACGTACACGTCACGGTCCTTCCAGGCGCCGCGCTGGGTGACCGCCGTGGCCAGCGTGCCGCGGTCGCCGCCGGCGATGGTGCCTTCCTCGGTCACCGGGGTCACCGTCAGCCAAGGGCAGGTGACGGTCAGCCCGCGGAGCTCGTCGAGGGCGTAGAGGTCTTCCGGTCGGCGGCCGCCGAAGAACAGGTGCACCGGAGGGTTGTTCTTCCAGCGCGACATGTCGTCGAGCAGGGCGAGCAGTGGCGCGACGCCGGTGCCGCCACCGATCATCAGCAGCGGACGGCTTTCCGTGTGGTGCACCGAAAGCGCGCCGAGCGACGGGCCGAGCCGCCAGACATCGCCGGACCGGGTGTGGTGGACGATCGCGCGGGAGACCCAGCCGCCGCGCACGGCGTGCACGTGGAACTCGATCGTCCCGTCGTCGTGCGGCGCGGTGGCGGGCGAGAAATACCGCCACATCCGTGGCCGCTGCGGGACTTCGACGCTGACGTAACCGCCGGCCCGGTACGGGAGCGGCTGCTCGGTGCGCACCTTGATCACGGCGACGTCGCGGGTGACGAGACGGTGTTCGACGACGGTCGCCCTCCACCACGCGGGCCCGATCTCCTTGCCCGCGGCCTCGCGCATGTTCTTCGAGATGACGCCGTACGCGGTGACCCAGGCGTCCTCCAGTTCCGGCGTCCAGTCGTCCTTCAGGAATCTCTTGAGCGCGGCGATCAGCGCGACACCGACGGCGTCGTAATGACGGCCGAGGACATCGAACTTCCGGTGGTCCCGGCCGAGTTGCCCGAGGAACGTGGCCAGTTCGTCGGGCCGGTCCACCATCTGGACGACGTAGACGAGTGCGCGCAGCAAACGATTTCGCTGCGTGGCCATGTTGATCGGGAACAACGCCCTGGCGTCCGGCGAAACGGAGAAGAGCACGCCGTAGAAGTACTGGGACAACTCCTCGGCTTTCGTTTCGACGGCGGCGAAACTCTCCCTGATGAGCTTGGCCATCTCGACGGTCTTGTCCGCCGACGGCGTTTCGATCAAGGGCGGGACGGGAATCGGTGAAGATCTCGACGGACTCGGTGGATGCTCGTATTTCACGGTTTCGGCAGTCATGGGTGAACGATTTTCTCCAGTTGGATCGGGCATATTCTCCAGACCCGATGTCATCGTGCTCGTGTTCCCCCGCGGGTTCCCGACTGTATGCCCGAACGTCGCGAAAGGATCCAAGAATGGTTGTTTCCCGCTCGAACGGAGCAAACGATATACGCGCCGTCAACCCCGTCTGGCACTAAGTAAAGGTGATCAAGCAGGCCGGATTTCCCTTGCCCACCAGTGGTTTTCGCCACGCCTGGGCGAAAGCGTGATCCGCCGATCGGGTGGGTTTTTCTCCGTGATTACGGGGTCACGTAACGGTATGCGGCCGGTGACTGATCACCATTGCGGAATCGAATTGCTAGTCGATGGTGAACGGGTCGTACGCGATCTGGTCCAGCGCGCTGCCCGCGACCAGCATCCGGGACACCGTCGCGCGGATCATCGCGGGCGAACCGGCGACGAGGATCCGGTGACCCGGCCAGGATCCTTGCTGGGTAACGGCTTCCGCGAGTGTGCCCTGCACGCAGCCGGGGGCCTCTTCACCGCGTTCGACCACCGGGGTCACGGTGAGCCACGGGTTGGTGGCCGCGAGGGCGCGCAACTCGTCGAGGTCGTAAAGGTCCTCACGCGACGGTCCGCCGTAGAACAACTGGACCTTCGGGTTCTCGCCCCACTGCGCGAGATCGTCCAGGATGGCGCGCAACGGCGCGACGCCGGTGCCACCGGCGATCATCAGGACGTCGCGGCCGTCGGTCCGGTCGACCGAAAGCCTGCCGAGCGGCGGCCCCAGCCGCCAGACGTCGCCGGGCTGGGTGTGGCTGACGATGGCGCGTGACACCCATCCGCCGTCGACGGCGCGCACGTGGAACTCGATGCCGCCGTCCTCGCGCGGCGCGTTCGCCGGCGACAGGTAGCGCCAGAGCCGTGGCCGCTGCGGTACTTCGACGCTCATGTACTGACCGGGCTGGTACGGCACCGGGAATTCCGGCTGGACGCGGACCAGGGCGAGATCCCAGGTGAGCCGCCGGTGTTCGAGCACGGTGGCCGACCAGGACGCCGGGTTGACGTCGGCCGCGGCGGCCTCCTGCATCGCGCGGGCGACGATGGTGAACGCCTCCGCCCAGGCCCGTTCGACCTCGGGTGTCCAGTCCGGACCGAGGTGGTTCTTGAGCGAGGCGAGCAGCGCGGTGCCGACGGCCTCGTAATGCCGCGGGATGACGCCGAACTTGCGGTGGTCGCGGCCGAGCTGGGTCAGGAACGGCACCAGGTCGTCGGGCCGGTCGACCATCTGCACGATGTGGACGAGCGCGCGGACCAGCCTGCCGCGCTGGACCTCCATGTTGATCGGGAAGAAGTCGCGGGTCGCCGGCGCGAGGGTGAACAGCATCCCGTAGAAGAACTGGGAGATCTCCGGGATGAAGGGCTCCGACTTCGCCCAGGTGTCCCGGATGAGCCGCACCATCGCGGTCACCGCGGGCGGGGCTTCGCGCGGCGCCGAAGACCGCGGGACCGGGCTGACCGCGTCGGCCGTCACGGGCTGGGAGTCGCTGATCGGGTAGCGCATGCCGGAAGACGGTTCCCCAGGTTCACGTACGAGGGACCACTGGAGAAGAATTCACGGATCATTCACCTCTCCGGTCAGTGGCTGTCGGGCCGGTCGGCTCATTCCGGCTCGTTCGCGAGACTAGCTGCCGAGAGCCCTTTTGCCCGCATCGTTGCTCCGGACGGGTGTACTCGAAACCGGTCGGCAGTGGGCGATCTCACGAGGTAAATAGTTGTCTTACGCAAGTGTCGCCGAATAAAGTTGTACTGTACAAGTAGCCAGGAGGGACCGATGAGCTCCGCCGACGACGCCAGAGTCGAACTGATGCGTGAGTTGAAGGCCGCCTCCCAGCTGCAGCACGCCTGGATAATGCAGGCCTGGCAGGACGACCCCGGCCTGCACCCGGCGGCCGCGATGCTGCTGTCGGATCTGGCGAAGCACGGCGAGGCGCGGCCTTCCGAATTGGCCAAACGACGCTTTGTGGACCTTTCGGTCATCAGTCGTCAAATCTCCCAGCTGTCCGCGGCGGGCATGGTGGACCGCCGTCCGGCGCCCGAGGACGGCCGCGCGTCGATCATCAGCGTCTCCGAGCGCGGGCGCGCGGAACTGGGCCGCAGGCGGGCCGGGTACCTGGAGTTCATGGAGCGCGCGCTCGGTGACTGGGACGACGAAAAGGTCCTCGAGCTGACCACGCGCCTGGCCGAGATGAACGCCGACGTCCGCGCCGCCCTGTCCGTGCGGACCTGCGACGTTTGACGGCGGCCGTTCCTACCCGCCGGTCTTGACTGAACGGACCTTTCGTAGCGCCGTGACGCCGGTAGCGTCGTATCGGTGCGTAACCGGGTCGCGTTGCTGGTCGCCTTGGGAATCGACAACTTCGGCTCGGGACTTTTCCTTCCGCTCGGGCTGGTCTTCGTCATCCGTGTGGTGGGTCTGCCCCTCGCCCAGGCGGGGACCGCGGTCACTCTCGGTGCGTTCGCCGGTCTGCTCGTCCCGGCCATCGCGGGTCGCCTCGTCGACCTGATCGGCCCGCGGACGGTGATGATCTGCTCCCACGTCCTGCAGGCCGCCGGAGCGAGCGCCTTCCTGCTGGCCGACGGGTTCGCCGGTGTCGTCGGCGCGACCGTCATGCTCGCGGCCGGGCAGCAGTTGTTCTACAGCTCGCAGTTCTCGCTCATCGCCGACGTCGCCGGCGAAGGGCCGAAGGACCGCCCGTTCGCCGAAGCCGCGATGGTGCGCTCCGCCGGCTTCGGGCTGGGCGGGCTCGCGGCGGCCGGGCTTCTGGTGTGGATCGGGCGCGAAGGGCTGTACGTCGCCGTGATGGTCGACGTCGCGACCTTCGTCATCGCCGCGGCCATCCTTTCGACGCTGGTCACCCCCGCCCCGCGGCACCCACGGCGCTGCTCGGGGCCCGCGCGGGTCTGGCGGAACCGCCCGTACCTGGCGCTCATCGTCTTCAGCGGCCTCTTCGCGCTCACGATGGACTTCTTCCTCATCGGGATGCCGGTGTACGTCTTCAACGCCTTGCACGGGCCCCGGTGGCTCCCCGGCGCGATCATCGCGCTGCTCACCGTCGTCACCAGTCTGGGTGGAGTCGTCGGATTGCGGCTCACCCGGAAGCTGACCCGGATCGCCGCCATGCGCGCGGGCTCGGCGTTGTTCGCGGTGTGGTGCCTGGCGTGCCTCGCGGTGGTGTTCGTGCCGAAGGTCTTCCAGCCGGTTTACCTGCTCGGGGCGACCCTCGTGCTGGCCGCGGGCGATCTCGCGTTCGGCCCGCGCTCCGGGGCGCTGGCCGAAGCCGCGGCGCCGCCGGAGGCGCGAGGCCGGTATCTGGCGGCCTTCCAGTACGCGTTCACGCTCGCCGCGGTGATCGCTCCGGCCGTCGTGGCGCTGTTCTCCGTGGCAGTCTGGATCCCGTGGGTGCTCGTGGCCGCGTGCGCCTGTACCGCCGTGGTCGGCCTCGGCCGGGTGGGCCCGCGTCTGCCCGCGGAGGCCGTCTCCCCGACCGGGGGCTGAAACTTTTCAAGGTTGAGCGGAACAGACTCAACTTTGCTGACGTTGTACCTGTCGACAAGCTTTTGCACGACCTAGTACGAGGTGAGGGATGGACGCTTTCAACCCGACCACGAAGACCCAGCAGGCGATCTCGTCGGCGGCGCAGGCGGCCACGATGGCGGGCAACCCGCACGTGGCGGCCGCGCACCTGCTCGGCGCCCTGCTGGCGCAGGGTGAGGGGCTCACCGCACCGCTGCTGACCGCGGTCGGGGCCGATCCGGCGCAGGTGCACAAGGAGCTGGAGCCGCTGATCGCGGCGCTGCCGTCGGCGACGGGCGCCACCGTGTCGAGCCCGCAGTTCGACACGAACGCGGTCAAGGCGCTGACGCACGCCCAGAAGCTGGCGACCGAACTCGGCGACGAGTACGTCTCGACGGAGCATCTCCTCGTCGGCCTCGCCACCGAAGGCGGGCCGGTGGCCGAGCTGCTCAAGCGGCACGGCGCCACCCCCGACGCGCTGCGCGAGGCGTTCGCCAAGGTGCGCGGCTCCGCGCGGATCACCAGCGCGGATCCCGAAAGCACGTTCAAGGCGCTGGAGAAGTACGGCGTCGACCTGACCGAGCGCGCCCGCGCCGGCGAGCTGGACCCGGTGATCGGCCGCGACACCGAGATCCGCCGCGTGGTGCAGGTGCTCTCGCGCCGCACCAAGAACAACCCGGTGCTCATCGGTGAACCCGGCGTCGGCAAGACGGCCATCGTCGAAGGGCTCGCCCAGCGCATCGTCGCCGGTGACGTGCCGGAGTCGTTGCGTGGCAAGCGCGTGGTGGCGCTCGACCTCGGCTCGATGGTCGCGGGCGCCAAGTTCCGCGGTGAGTTCGAGGAGCGGCTGAAGGCCGTGCTCAAGGAGATCACCGACTCCGCGGGCGAGGTCGTCACCTTCATCGACGAGCTGCACACCATCGTCGGTGCCGGCGCGACCGGCGAGGGCGCGATGGACGCCGGCAACATGATCAAGCCGATGCTCGCCCGCGGTGAGCTGCGGATGGTCGGCGCGACCACGCTCGACGAGTACCGCCAGCACATCGAGAAGGACGCCGCGCTGGAGCGGCGCTTCCAGCAGGTGCTGGTCGGCGAACCGTCCACTGAGGACACCATCGGCATCCTGCGCGGGCTCAAGGAGCGGTACGAGGTGCACCACGGTGTGCGCATCACCGACGCCGCGCTGGTCGCCGCCGCGACCCTGTCCGATCGCTACATCACCGCCCGGTTCCTGCCGGACAAGGCGATCGACCTGGTCGACGAGGCCGCGTCGAAGCTCCGCATGGAGATCGACTCGCGGCCGGTCGAGATCGACGAGGTCGAGCGCGCCGTGCGGCGGATGGAGATCGAGGAGATGGCGTTGTCCAAAGAGGACGACGCCGCCTCCAAGGAACGCCTTGCCGCGCTGCGCTCGGAGCTGGCCGAGAAGCGGGAGACGCTGACGGCGCTGACCGCGCGCTGGCAGAACGAAAAGGGCTCGATCGAACGCGTCCGCGAACTTCAGGAGCAGCTGGAGCAGCTGCGCGGCGAGTCCGAACGCGCCGAACGCGACGGTGATCTCGGCAAGGCCGCCGAACTCCGCTACGGCCGGATTCCCGCGCTGGAGAAGGAGTTCGAGGCCGCGACCGCGGCCAGCGAGGTCAGCCAGCAGAACGTCATGCTCAAGGAAGAGGTCGGCGCGGACGACGTCGCCGACGTGGTCAGCGCGTGGACCGGCATCCCGGCCGGGCGGCTGCTGGAAGGCGAGACGGGCAAGCTGCTCCGGATGGAGGAGGAGCTCGGCAAGCGGGTCGTCGGGCAGAAGGAGGCCGTGCAGGTCGTCTCGGACGCGGTGCGCCGCACCCGGGCGGGCGTCGCCGACCCCGACCGGCCGACCGGTTCGTTCCTGTTCCTCGGCCCGACCGGTGTCGGCAAGACCGAGCTGGCGAAGGCGCTGGCCGAGTTCCTGTTCGACGACGAGCGCGCGATGCTGCGGATCGACATGAGCGAGTACGCCGAGAAGCATTCGGTGGCGCGCCTGGTCGGGGCGCCTCCGGGCTACGTCGGCTACGACCAGGGCGGCCAGCTGACCGAGTCGGTGCGCAGGCGGCCGTATTCGGTGGTGCTGCTGGACGAGGTCGAGAAGGCGCACCCGGACGTGTTCGACGTGCTGCTTCAGGTGCTCGACGACGGGCGCCTCACCGACGGCCAGGGCCGCACGGTCGACTTCCGCAACACGATCCTGGTGCTGACGTCGAACCTGGGCTCGCAGGCCATCGCCGACCCGTCGCTCGACGAGCGTCAGCGCAACGACGCGGTGATGTCGGTGGTGCAGCGGCAGTTCAAACCGGAGTTCCTGAACCGGCTGGACGACATCGTGGTCTTCCACGCGCTGGGCACCGACGAGCTGACGTCCATTGTGGACATCCAGATCGAGCGGCTCGCCACGCGGCTGTCGCGGCGCCGCCTGACGCTGGAGGTCACCGACGGGGCCCGCGAGTGGCTCGCGCTGAACGGCTTCGACCCGATCTACGGCGCACGGCCGCTGCGGCGGCTGGTGCAGTCGGCGATCGGCGACAAGCTGGCGAAACAGCTGCTGGCCGGTGAGATCCGGGACGGCGACACGGTCCGGGTGGACATCCCGGCCCAGGAGGCGTCGGAGGCGCTGACGGTCACGCGGGTGGACTGAGTCCTCGTGAGTGGGGCCGGGATCACCTGGCCCGGCCGCGGCCGACGTTGCGAAAGCCACTTTCGCAACCTTCAACGTTGCGAAAGTGGCTTTCGCAACGCGGCGGGGCGCGTCGCCCAGCAGGACCCCGCAGTACATGAAGGCCCCCTTCTTTGCGCCAGGCGCAAAGAAGGGGGCCTTCATGTACTCGGGTGAGCAAGGACGGATGGACGACACGCCGCGGTCAGGGTTCCAGCCGCGAGTCGTCCGTCCGTCACGCGAGTCGTCCATCCCCGCACGCGTGTCGTCCGCCCGATCACGCGAGTCGTCCATCCCCGCACGCGTGTCGTCCGTCCGGTCACGCGTGCGCGGAGGAACGGACCGTTCCCAGCCTTGGCGACACGGCGATTTGTCGACCTTTCACCGCGTCTTTCGTGGTCTTTCCCGGGCGCGGCACCGAAAGGGGTGGCGCGACACGGCGCCCGGCGGTCACATCCGGTGAGGGCAGGGGGATACCCTGACCGGCGTGGGTATTCCGGCGTGGATCTGGTTCGTCATCGCCGCCGTCGCCTTGGTGGCGGGGCTGGCGCTGCTCGCGGCCGACCGGGCGAAGGAGGGCTCGCGCAATCGCGAGCGCATGCGCTGGGCCGAGCTGCGCGGCTGGCAGTTCGTCGAAGAGGACGAACGGTTGCCGCGGCAGTGGTCCAACGGCGCGATCGGGTACTTCGGTGCCCAGCTGGCGGTCAACGTCGTCGCCGGGTCGACCTTCACCTCCGACGGGCGGCGTCCCGTCTTCATCTTCGACATCGAGACCGAGGGCCAGATCCCGGCGGTCGTGGTCGCCGTGCGGTGCAACCGCGTGCACGAGGTGCCGCTGGAGATGTGGCTGTCCAGCGTGCCGTTCCAGCGCCAGGACATGCCCGAGATGCTCGGCCCGATCGGTCAGCGGTACGCCTTCGCGGACGACTCCGAGGGCGCCCGCAAGGTGATCACGCAGGATCTCGTCGACGCGGCGGACTCGCTCGGCGGCGACGTCGGCGTGGCGTGGCTGGAGAACGAGTGGGTGCTCGCGAGCGTCGCCCCGAACGCCGGGCCGTCGCGGCTCGAGCGGCTGCTGCGCGACCTCGGCGAGATCGCCGACATCGTGGACCCGTTCGACGAGGAGTACGACAACGCCTCGACCCCTGGCCGCCACTGGCAGGCCGAGGCCGCCGACGACATCGAGCCCGGAAATTAGTCAGCCTGGCCTTTGAGGGTGGCGGTGGGGCGGGGTCCGGGCTAGGCCGGTTCGAGCTCCAGCGGGAGCGCCCCGGCGAGGAAACCGGTGTGCGCCGGCTGGCCGAGCAGGGTCAGGTCGAGCGTCCCGGACTGCGTCAGCTGCCCTGCCTGTGCGGGATCGGCGGTCGGCAGGACCCCGCGCACGGTGGACGTCGAGGTGCCGCGGACGGACGCGACGTCACCGATACCGAGGTCGCCGCTGATCGTGTGCGAACCCGAGCCGGTGAATCCGGCGCCGTGCTGCGCCAGATTCACGTCCTGATCGGTGGTGACCAGCCCGGTCGACGGGCCGATGGTGCCGCCGAGGGCGTGCTCCTGGCCGTAACCCGCGCCCGAGCCGACGCCGAGCGGCAGGACCCCGCTGAACCGGCCGTTGCCGTGCTGCGCCGAAGTCGACCCGACGGCGGCGAAATCGCCGACGTCGACCGCGTGCCCGGACGACCGCCCGGCCTCCAGCACGCCGCCGAGGTCACCGGAGAAACCGCCGTCGAGCCGAAGAGCCCGGTCGAGCGTGCCGCCGGTGTGCTGTTCGGACTCGTTGATGACGCCGACCCCGGGCAGCGGGCGAACGGCGTGATAGGTCCCCTCGGCCACGCGAAGGGCGCGGCTGTCCTCGGACACAAGGGTCGGGACGCCGGTGCGCGGGTCGAGCGCGACCTCGGTCAGGCGTGCACCGGTCCGTTCGAGCTCGGTCTCGTTCCCGGCGACGACGCTGCCGTAGCGGTCGACCTTCACCGCTTCCCGCTGGCCCTGCTTGACGGCCTCGGACGTCTTCGCCGCGGCGAGGGCGCCGACCTTGTCCGGACCGGCCGTGACCCGGTCGCGGGTCTCGATGGTCTCGCTCACCGAGCGGCGGATGTCCGCGATGGCCTTCGCGTCGCCGACGTCCTTGCTGAAGACGTTCCGTTCGGTGTTGGTCAAGAAGCCGCGAAAGACGGTCGTGTCGTCTTCGCTGGTGAAGCCGACTCCGCGATCCAGGCTGCCTTCGCGCTGGTGATCGAGAGGAAGCGGGATCGACGGATCGGTCTGGGTGGCGAGCGCGGTGGCCGGGCCGGCGAACAACAGCGCCAGCGGCGCCGCGCCGACCGCGACTTTGGGCAGGTAGCTCGGCTTTCGCCTGCTGTGCTTCCCCATGGGGGCGGACGATACTTCCCGACTCCGGCGGTTGCACGTCAAATCCCCACGGTGGGTGACCCCCACGCCTGTCCCAGCCGAGCGTCTTCCCCGGACCCGACCGAGGAGTAGGTTCCCGATATGACACAGACCGCCCTGATCACCGGCGCCACCGCCGGCATCGGCGCGCAGTTCGCGCGCAGGCTCGCCGACGAGGGCTACGACCTCGTGCTCGTCGCCCGCGACGTCGACCGGCTGGAGGGTTTCGCCGCGGAACTGGTCGAGGCGCACGGCGTCGACGTCGTGGTCCTGCCCGCCGATCTGTCCGAAGTGGACGGACGGACCCTTGTCGAGGACCGCCTGGCCGAAGCGCCGGTGGACCTGCTGGTGAACAACGCGGGCTTCGGGCTCAACGGCGATTTCTGGACCATCCCGCCGGACGCGCTGCAGCGTCAGCTGGACGTCAACGTCACCGCCGTCCTGCGGCTGACCCGCGCGGCGCTGCCGGGGATGATCGACCGCGGCGAGGGCGCGATCATCAACGTCAGCTCGGTCGCCGGCTTCTTCAGCGGCCGCGGTTCGACGTACACGGCCAGCAAGAACTGGGTCACCTCGTTCACCGAGGGCATCGCCGCCTCGCTGCCGGACGGCGTCCGCATGATGGCACTCTGCCCCGGGTTCACCAGCACCGAGTTCCACGAGCGGGCCGGACTGGACAAGCCGGGCCCGAAGGCGTTCTGGCTCGGCGTCGAACAGGTCGTGGACGAGGCGCTCGCGGATCTGCGCCGCGGCAAAGTGATCTCGGTGCCCAGCCTGCAGTACAAGGTGCTCGTCGCGGTCGGCGGGCTGCTGCCGAGGGCGGTGCTGCGCAAGCTCGGCGGCGGTTTCGGCGGCAAGGGCCGCACCTGATCGTCGTCGGCGGTTTCGACGTTGCGAAAGCCACTTTCGCAAAGTTGAAGGTTGCCAAAGTGGCTTTCGCGACCTGCTGCCTTGCCTCGACACGACAGTGCCTGATTGGGCCGCCTACCGGGCGCCGCCTAATCGTCGTCGGCGGTTTCGATCGACCGAACGCCGTCGGTCGCGGCGAGCACGGTGGGCGCGGCGGCGTGATCGGGTCCGGTGAGGTCGAGCGACACCGTCACCTCACCGTCGCGGTCGTCGGTGATCCGCAGGGACGTGATCGACCATCGGCGGCTCGTGCACAGCGCCAGCAGGTCGCGCAGGACACCCTGCCCGTCCACGTAACTCACGCGGAGCCTGGTCGTGCCCGTGCCGCCGGGCAGGTGCCCGGTCAGCCAGGTGAAACCGAGCACCACCACGAAATGCAGCGCCGTCACCACGACCGCCAGCAGCAGCAGACCGGCGCCCGCCGCCATGCCGATGGCCGCGGTCTCCCAGACGGCGGCGGCCGTGGTGAGCCCGTGGATCGCGCCCTGCCTGGTGATGATCAGCCCGGCGCCGAGGAACCCGACACCGGAGACGATCTGCGCCGCGATCCGGGACGGGTCCAGGACGATCTGCCCGCTCGTGAGGATGTCGCCGAAACCGTACTTACTGACCAAAAGGATCAACGCGGACGCGGTGCCCACGATGGTCTGGGTCCGCAGTCCGGCGCTCTTGCCCCTGAGCTGCCGTTCCAGCCCGATCGCCGCCGAAAGCGCGAACGCCGTCGTCAGCTCACCGATCTGGAGCCAGCCCTGTCCGTTCGAGACCATCACCCCACAGTGCCATCGGCCTGACGACGGTTCGAGCCCGTGCCGGGCGGGTACGCGTGGATCATGAAGTCATCACGTGTTGTCATCGCGGGAGTGCTGGCGCTGGCCGCGTGTTCCACCGAACCGGCGCCCGCCCCGGCGGCACCGGGGCCGGTCACGGCCCAGCCGGTGAAGGCGATCCAAACGGCGGCAGGCGCATTGCCCGACGGGCGGGTGTTCGACGTGGAGCCCGCGAACGACGGGTGGGAGATCAAGGTCGCGTCACACGGGCAGGAACACAAGGTGCGCGTGAGCCCGGACGGCGGCCAGGTCCTCGGCAAGCAGCAGGCCGCCAAGCCGAGCGACGACTTGGCGAAGGTCGGACAGGCGGCCGTCGACGCGGTCAAGGCGCTCCAGGCCGCGCAGCAACGTCAGCCGGGCGAACTCGACGAGCTGGAGGTCGACTACGCCGCCGACGGCACCCTCGTCTGGGAGGTCGGGCTCCGCGACGGCAAGGGGATCGAGCACGACCTCGACGTCGATGCCAGGACCGGCGCGGTCAGGTAGGGCCCGCCCTACCGGAGAGACGGACGCTCGCCCCAGGGTGCTTCCGGCCTGGGATTCCTAGTGTTTTCCCCATGAACACTGGGTGGAACGGTGACGCGGTCCGGCTCGACGGCGTCCGCAAGGAATACGGCAAGGGCGTCGTCGCTCTGGACGGGGTGACGCTGGCGTTCCCGCGCGGCGGTTTCACCGCGGTGATGGGCCCGTCGGGGTCAGGCAAGAGCACCTTCCTGCACTGCGCGGCCGGGCTGGACCGGCCGACGTCGGGGTCCGTCGTGCTCGACGGGCAGGAGCTGGCCGGGATGAGCGAGACGAAGCTGACGAAGCTGCGCCGCGACCGGGTCGGCTTCATCTTCCAGGCCTTCAACCTGCTCCCGGCACTGACCGTCGAGCAGAACGTCACGCTCCCGCAGCAGCTCGCCGGCGCCAAGCCGGACCGCCGCGTGGTCGAGGAGATGCTGGCCCGCGTCGGCCTTTCCGGCCGTCGCAAGCACCTGCCCGGCGAACTTTCCGGCGGGCAGGCGCAGCGCGTCGCGATCGCGCGGGCGCTGGTCACCCGGCCCGCGGTGGTCTTCGCCGACGAGCCGACCGGCGCGCTCGACACCCGCACCGCCGCCGAGGTCCTGGCGCTGCTGCGCGACTCGGTCCGCAGCACCGGCCAGACGGTGATCATGGTGACCCACGACCCGATGGCCGCCTCCTACGCCGACCGCGTCATCTTCCTCGCCGACGGCCGGATCGCGGACGAACTGCACGCGCCGACCGCGGACGTCGTCGCCGAACGCATGACCCACCTGGGTGCCTGGGGCGGCTCGGTCAGGGCGGGTGCGTGATGCTGCGACTCGCCTTCCGGACCTTGCGCCTGCGCAAGGGCGGCTTCATCGGCACCTTCATCGCCGTCTTCTTCGGCGCGCTGATCGTCGCCTCCTGCGGTGGCCTGATGGAGACCGGGATCCGCAGCAACGCGGAGCCGCAGCGGCTCGCGGCCGCGCCGATCCTCGTCACCGGCGGCCAGACCTTCGCGCTGCCCAAGGAGGATCCGGCCTCCCTCGAAGCCGACGACAAGCGCAAGTTCGAAGACGCGCGTCTTCCCGAACGCGTCCGGCTCGACAACGGGCTGGTCTCCCGGCTGCGGTCCGTTCCCGGCGTCTCGAACGTCGTCGGTGAAGTGAGCTTCCCGCTCGCGGCGGGCGGGAAGCCCGGCCTCGGCCACGCTTGGGACTCCGCCGTCCTGACCCCGTATTCGCTGGCCGCGGGTGCCCCGCCGGCCGCGGGCGAGGTGGTCGTCGAATCCACGTCGGGGGCCAAGCCCGGTGACGTCGTCGAGGTCGCCGCGCGCGGCAAGACCGAAACGTTCCGCGTCGCGGGTGTGGCCGGTGCGCCGCGTTCGATCACGCAGGCCGCCGTGTTCTTCTCCGCCGCCGACGCCGCCCGGCTCTCCGGACACCCCGGCAAGGCCGACGTCATCGGCGTCTTCACCACGCCGGGCGCGGACGTCGAAGCGGTGCGGGCGAAGGTCGCCGAGGTGGCGGCCGGGGCGAACGTCCTGACCGGCATCGACCGCGGCGTCGCGGAATTCCCCGAAGCCGATTCGAGCGGCTCCAACCTGATCGTCATCGCCGCGGTGTCCGGCGGGCTTTCGGTGATGGTCGCGATGTTCGTCGTCGCCAGCACGCTGAGCCTGTCCACCCAGCAGCGTTCACGGGAACTCGCGTTGATGCGGGCGATCGGGACGACCCCGCGCCAGCTGCGGCGCATGGTGCTCGGCGAAGCGCTGGCCGTCGGCCTGCTCGCCACCGCGCTCGCCGCGGTACTGGGCCCGTTCCTCGGCGAATGGTTGTTCGGGCAGCTCGTCGAGAACGGTGTGGTGCCCGCGGTGCTGCGGTTCTACCAGGGCTGGTTGCCCGCCGTCGTCGGCGCGGGGGCCGCGATGCTCGCGGTGTTCATCGCCGCCTTCTTCGCGGGCCGCCGCGCCGGGAAGATCCGGCCGACCGAGGCGCTCGCCGAAGCCGCGGTGACCCGCCGCTGGCTGACCCCGACGCGCGTCATCGTCGCCGCGCTCTGCTTCGGCGGCGGCACCGCGCTGGCCATCGTGACCGTCGCTGTGATGACCGGCCCGATCGCGGCCAGCACCGCCGGACCCGCGGTGATCCTCTGGGCGCTCGGCGTCGCGATGATCACCCCCGGCGTCGCGAAGGTGATGACGGCGATCCTGCAGTGGCCGATGCGCCTGCTCGGCGGGATCGACGCCCGGCTCGCGGTGCTCAACACCCGGGCGGGCATCGTCCGGGCGGCGGGCGCGGTCACCCCGATCATGCTCGCCGTCGGGATCGCGACCGCGAACATCTACCTGCAGACCACCCAGCAGGAGCTGGCGAACCAGGCCTTCACCGAAGACGTCCGCGCCGACGCCGTGATCGCCTCCGCGGCCGGCGGGCTGTCCCCGGACCTCGTCCAGCGGATCCAGGCCGTGCCCGGTGTCGCCGGAGCGTCCGAGTACGTCACCAGCAGCGTGTTCCTCGAAAACCCGTACGACTCCTCCGACGAGGGGCGACCGGCGGTCGGCCTCACGGCCTCCGGGGCGGGCGCGACGACCGACACCAAGGTGGTCCAGGGCGACCTGAAGGCGCTGACCGGCATGACCGTCGCGCTCCCCGAGGTCTTCGCGAAGGACTTCGGCCGCGGCGTCGGCGACACCGTGGGCCTGCGGCTCGGGGACGGCACGCCGGTCGACGTCAAGGTCGTCGCGGTGACCGGCCAGCGCCCCGGTTTCGAGAGCCTGCTGCTCCCGGCCGGTCTCCTCGCGCCGCACACCACCGCCGGGCTCGCCCCGCAGATGCTGGTCCGCGCCGCTCCGGACGTCGACCCGGCGGCGCTCACCGACCGGCTTCGCGAGGCGACGGCCGGGCTGCCGGTGTCCGTCGGCGACCGGGCGGCGCTCGTCGCGGCGCACGACAAGGACCAGGCCGTCGGCGCGTGGGTGAACTACCTGCTGGTCGGGATGATCATCGCGTACACGGTGATTTCGGTCGCGAACACGCTCGTGATGGCGACCGTCCGGCGGCGCCGGGAGTTCGGCCTCCAGCGGCTCACCGGCTCGACCAGGGCGCAGGTGCTGCGGATGGCCGGGTACGAAGGCGGGCTCGTCGCCCTGGTCGGGATCGTGCTCGGCACCATCGTCGCGGCCGGCTCGATCGTCCCGTTCTGCCTGGTGGCGGCCGATTCCCTGCTGCCGATGGGATCCCCGCTGATCTACCTGACCATCATCGGGCTCGCCGCGGCGCTCGCGCTGGCGGCGACCCTGGTCCCGGCCTGGGCGGCGACCCGCGGCCAGGCCGTCGACGCGGCGACGGCCGGCAATGACTAGAGCTACCTTCGAAGGACCCGGCGGGCCGTGTGTAAGACTCTCGGCCGTGGCGTACCCCGGTGTTGATCAAGCGGCGAAACTCGAACTGGCGAGACTGGTCGGTGAACTGGCCGTCGTGCACGGCAAGGTGACCTTGTCCTCTGGCAAGGAAGCCGACTACTACATCGACCTCCGGCGGGCGACGCTGCATCACGCGGCCGCCCCGCTCATCGGGAAGCTGCTCCGCCAGCTCACGCACGACTGGGACTACGTCGCCGCCGGCGGCCTGACCCTCGGCGCGGACCCGGTGGCGCTGGCGATGCTGCACTCCGCGGCGACCGACGGCGTCGTGCTCGACGCGTTCGTCGTCCGGAAGGCCGTCAAGGAACACGGCATGCAGCGCCGGATCGAAGGCGTCGAGGTGCTGGGGCAGCGCGTGCTGGCCGTCGAGGACACCTCGACCACCGGCGGCAGCGTGCTCACCGCCGTCGAGGCGCTGCGCGAGGCCGGAGCGAACGTGGTCGGCGTCGCGACCGTCGTCGACAGGGACACCGGAGCGCGCGAGGCCATCGAGAAGGAAGGCCTCGAATACCGTTACATTCTGAACAAGGACGATCTCGGTCTGTCCTGACCGTTTGACGGTGCACCCGCGTCCGCGATCGACGTCGGCAGGGCGCCCTGCCACCGCGATAGCGGGGCCTTCGGCGGGCGGGTTCACGTGTTCGGTTGCTATCGGCCACGTCTTCCAGCTCCGCCTGCTGTCCTGAGAGTAAAGCCTCCCGAACGGGGCATCCTCTGTGCGAACGGAGGATGCCCCGTTTTTTCGTGAGCGTTTCTCAATACGAGAGGGGTAACGTCGCAGGTAGGGGTGTGAAAGGGGGCTTGAGGTGACGGGTTTCCTGGCGAACGTGACAGTCGCGGTGCATATTTTCGCGCTGTTGTTCATCGGATTCGGTGGTTTCCTCGCGTGGCGGTGGCCAAAGGTGATCTTCGTGCATGTGTTCTTCGCCGCATGGGGGGTCCTCGTCAACGTCTTTCCGTGGCCCTGCCCGCTGACGGCGGCGGAGAACTACTTCCGGCACCAGCAGGGTCTCGGCGATCTGCCCGGCGGCTTCAACGCCTACTACCTCTACGACACCGTGTTCCCGCGCTCGTCGCTGCCGGTCGTCGTCGTG
Organism: Amycolatopsis roodepoortensis; assembly: GCF_024628825.1. NCBI lineage: Bacteria > Bacillati > Actinomycetota > Actinomycetes > Pseudonocardiales > Pseudonocardiaceae > Amycolatopsis > Amycolatopsis roodepoortensis. Next base: position 5,134,665 of record NZ_CP102415.1, on the reverse strand, counting down.
ATCGCGATGGCGACGGTGATCATCTCCTACATCGGCGCGTACCAGCGCTGGCGTCACCGCCACCACGACGGGGACGCACCGGCGCACCGCGTCAGCATGGGCTGAGTGACAATCACCGGGTGACTGAGAACGAGGCCGGCCCCACCGAATGGGTGGCGAAGGAAGAGGTCGGCGTCGGTCCGTGGGAGGGCGAGTGGCCCTCGGACGAGCGCTACGACCCCGAACTCCTGGCCAACGGTGACCGCCGCAACGTCGTCGACCCGTACCGCTACTGGCGGCGCGAGGCCATCGTGTCCGATGTGGACAGCCGTCGGCACCCGTTCCACGTGGCGATCGAGAACTTCCAGCACGACCACAACATCGGCACCGTGGTCCGGACGGCGAACGCCTTCGCCGCCGCCGCGGTGCACATCGTCGGACGGCGGCGCTGGAACCGGCGCGGTGCCATGGTCACCGACCGCTACCAGCACCTTCTCCACCATGAAGACGTCGACGGGCTGCTGACCTTCGCCGCGACGGAGGGGCTCGCCGTGGTCGCCGTCGACAACACCCCCGGCTCTCAGCCCGTCGAGACCGCCGAGCTGCCGCGCGAGTGTGTCCTGCTGTTCGGCCAGGAAGGGCCGGGTCTGTCGGCCGAGGCGCAGAAGACGGCGTCACTGGTGGTCTCGATCGCGCAGTTCGGCACGACCCGATCGATCAACGCCGGTGTCGCCGCCGGGATCGTCATGCACGCCTGGGTCCGGCAGCACGCCGACCTCTCCCAGGCCTGGTGACCTCTCGCGTCCAGAGGGCGAAATGCGGCTAGACGGGGGTCACCTCGACCGGGATCCCGTTCAGCACGGCGTTCCCCGACGGGACGTCGAGCAGGGTCTCGTCGGCGACCAGGTTCGAGTTGACCCCGGCGTGCGCGGCGGCGACCTTCGTCCGCGTTCCGTCGATGTCGTGACCCCAGCCGTGCGGCATGCTCACCACCCCTGGCCGGACGTCGGCCGTGACCTCCACCGGCGCTTCGAGCTTCCCGGCCCGCGACGTCACCGCCGCGAGCCCGCCGTCGGTCAGTCCGAGGCGGGAGGCGTCGTCCGGGTGAACCTGGACGGTGCACCGGTTCCCGCCGCGTACCAGCGGCGTCAGGTTGTGCATCCACGAGTTGTTCGAGCTCAGGTGCCGACGTCCGATCAGCAGCAGCCCGCCGTTCGGCGTCTTGTCCAGCTCCGCGCGCAGGCGTGGGACGTCCTTCGTGATCGCTTCCGGCGCCAGCTCGACCTTCCCGCTCGCGGTGGCGAGCGCCTCCGGCAGCCGCGGTTTCAGCGCCCCGAGGTCGATGCCGTGCGGGGCGGCTTCGAGGTCGGCCAGGCTCAGCCCGTACGGCCCGCCGCGCAGCATCAGGTCGATCATCCGCTCCGGTCCCGTGCGGCCTTCGGCGAGCGCCAGGTCGACGCCGGTGCGCCGCGCCGTCTCGCCCGCGACCATCGTGTCGAACGTGGCGACGTCGACGTCCGGGCCCTGGCCGGCGGCGATCCCCGCCAGCCGCAGCAGCGTCACCCACTCCTGCGGCATCTCGGTCTCCAGCGCCTGCGGTGTCCAGTTCGCGACGTTGCGGACGGCGAGCGCGTACAGCGCGACGTCGTAATGCGGCCGCTCCAGCGGTGACGGCCCGGGCAGGATGACGTCGGCGTGCCGCGTTGTCTCGTTGAGGTACACGTCGAGCGAGACCATGAAGTCCAGCTGCCGCAACGCTTCCGTGAGCCGCGCGGAGTTGGGCGTGCTCAGCGCCGGGTTGCCGCTGATGGTCACCAGCGCCCGCACCTGGCCTTCGCCGGGCGTCTCGATCTCGTCCGCGAGCGTGGCCACCGGCAGTTCGCCGAGCACCTCGGGATACCCGCGCACCCGGCTCGTCCAGCGGCCGCTGGTGAACGGCGAGGACCGGCGCGGCCGCCAGAGCGCGGGCAGCGGGAACATCACGCCGCCTTCGCGATCGAGGTTGCCGGTCAGCGTGTTGACGACGTCGACCAGCCAGCTCGCGACCGTGCCGAACGACTGCGTCGTCGTCCCCATCCGGCCGTACACCGCGGCGCGTTCGGCGTCCGCGAGTTCGAGCGCGATGCGGCGGATCTCGGCGGCGTCGATCCCGGTCGCGGGCGCGACCGCCTCCGGCGTGAAGGGCTCCGCGAGTGCTCGGACCTCGTCGACACCGTCGACATGCTCGCCGGGACGGACGCGGTTCTCCGCGAACAGGACGTTGACCAGCGCGAACAGGAACAAAGCGTCGGTGCCCGGCCGGATCGCGTGGTGCTCGTCGGCGAGCTGCGCCGTCCGGGTGCGGCGCGGGTCGAGGACGACGATCTTGCCGCCGCGCTTCTGGATCCCGCGCAGTCTCCCGCGGGTGTCCGGGGCGGTCATCAGGCTTCCGTTGGACACCAACGGGTTCGCACCGAGGATGAGCAGGTGCTCGGTGCGGTCGAGGTCGGCGACGGGAATGGTCTGCGGGTCGCCGAAGAGGTAGCCGGAGGAGAAGTGCTTCGGCATCTGGTCGACCGTGGTCGCGGTGTAGAAGTTCCTGGTGCCCAAGGCTTTGAAGAACACGCGGCCGTAGAGCACCAGCGCCGCGTTGTGCACCGTCGGGTTGCCGGAGTAGACGGCGACGGCGTTCTTGCCGTGCTCGTCGATGATGGGCCGGAGCCGCCGGTCGATCTCGGCGAACGCCTCGTCCCAGGTGACCTCGACGAACTCGCCGTCGCGTTTCACCAGCGGCGCGGTGAGCCTGTCCGGATCATGATGCAGCGCGCCGAGCGAAGCGCCCTTCGGGCAGATGTAGCCCTGGGAGAAGACGTCCTCGCGGTCCCCCTGCACGCGGGTGACCAGGCTCTTCTCGTCGATCGTCACCTCCAGCCCACAGGTGGCTTCGCAGAGCGGGCAGGTCACGTGCGCCGTGGTCATGCAGCACCTCGCGGGTTCGGGAGTCCTCCCAACATACTGAGCGGTATGTCACCGGGCAAGGGATGATGGCGCGATGACTGCTCTCGCCGACCGGGCCGCGATCGCCGAGCGCGCGATCCGCGACCGGCATCTGCGCCGCGTGTGGGGGCTGCCCGGGACCGTGCTCGGCCGGAGCGGCTGGCCGCCGTCGGCGGGACAACGCGTCCACTGGCACTGGAACTACTGGTGGCAGGCGCATCTGCTGGACACCCTCGTCGACGCCCAGCTGCGGGACCCTTCACCGGATCGGCTGAAGCTGATCGACCGGTTCGTGGTGTCCGTGCGGCTGCGCAACTTCGGCAAGTGGATCAACGACTACTACGACGACATCGCCTGGCTCGGCCTCGCGCTGCAACGCGTCGGACATCTCGGGCTGGACGTCCGCGGCGGGCTGGAGGCGATCAGTTCGCGGCTGCGCGAAGGCTGGACCGACGACGCGGGCGGCGGGATCTGGTGGCGCGTCGGCGACGACTTCAAGAACGCGCCCGCGAACGGCCCGGCCGCGATCTTCCACGCGCGCGAAGGCGCCGCCGAACATGCGCGTGGTCTGACCGGCTGGATGACCGAGCGGCTCGTCGACCCGGATTCCGGACTCGTGTGGGACGGCCTGCGGGTCGGCAGCGGCGAACTGGTCAAGCATATTTTCACGTACTGCCAAGGGGTTTACCTCGGCGCCTGCCTCGAACTGTCCGAAATGGACAGAGTCGAGCGGACGATCCACGCGGTCGCGGAACACGTCGCCCCGAACGGCGTGATCCGGGGGCAGGAAGGCGGCGACGGCGGATTGTTCGCCGGGATCCTCGCCCGGTACCTGGCGCTCGCGGCGCCGCTGCTGCCGAGCGGGATCGCGCGCGAACTGGTCATCCGGTCGGCTGACGCGTGCTGGTCCGGTGCCACCGAGACGCCGCACGGGCCGCTCTTCAGTGCCGACTGGGCGACTCCGGCGCCTTCGCTGCCGCTCGCGGGTGATGCCCCCGAACGCGACTTGTCCGTCCAGGTGAGCGCGTGGATGCTGCTGGAGGCCGCCGCGACCCTCGACGCCCGCATTTAGTCCTCTGAATGCGTCACCAGACGCCCTGAACGACCCGGTCCTGACCCCTGGGCTCGCCCCCCACGGCCGGGCGCACGTGTCGCGAAAGCCACTTTCGGGACATCAGGCGTCGCGAAAGTGGCTTTCGCGACGTCAGCGGTGGGCGGGAGCGTGACTTGGCCCGCCGATGTCTGACCGCATTTAGAGGACTGAATGCGTCACCAGACGTCGCCGGACCGCCAGTCGCAGGTGATCTCCCCGTCCAGATCCAGGGTGACCCCCACCGGCAGCACGTGGATCGACCCGTCGTCCTCCTTCGTCGCCTCGATACCCGAAGGCGTCATGGCCGACGAAGTACCGCGCCACAGCAGCCAGCCCCGCGACGCGTAGAACTCCAGCGCCTCGTCGGACGCCGAAAGCGCCCCGAGGTCGTATGCCTTCCGCAGGACCCGCTCCAGCGCGTCCATCATCGCGGCGCCGTGCCCGCGCCGCCGGTGGTCCGACCGGACGGCGACCGCCTCGATATAACCCGTGCGGAGGACCCGTCCGTCGTGCACGAGCCGTCGCTGGACCAGTGACGCGTGCCCGATCAGCTCGCCGCTCTCCCAGACGAGCGTGTGCATGCCGCCGAGCGAGTTCTCCCAGTCGTGGTCGCTGAAATCGCCGTCGAAGGCGTCGTCCAGCAGAGCGCGTGCCGCCCTCAGCACGCCTGCTTCGAGGTCGGCGGTGTGCACGGTCCACAGGTCGGTCATTCCGCCATCATCACCCGGCGGCGGGCTTCTCACCAGCGAGATCCGAAGCACTCTTCACCGCTGAGGATCAATCGGCGCTGTAGTGATTCAGCAGCCGCACGAGTGCCGGTGGATGAAGCGCGGCGCGAGCCGTACGGATTCGGGTCGTCGCTCCGGGTCGGTGATCCGGGCCAGCAGGAGTTCGACGGCCTTGCGCCCGATCTCCTCGATCGGCTGCGCCATCGTGGTGACCGCCGGGGTCACCTGTCCCGCCCACTCCATGTCGCCGTAGCCGACGATCGCGAGATCCCGCCCGATCCGGATGCCGAGCCGGTGCGCCTCGTACTGGACGCCGATCATCATCGCCTCGCTCGCCACCACGAGCGCGGTCGGCGACGGCCAGCTGTCGAGCAGCTTCGCCGTCGCGGCGGCGGCCCCGCCCGGCGTCGACTGCCCGCACGCGACCAGTTGCGACGTCCACCGGAGGCCGGAGCGGCCGAGGCCGAGGCGGTAGCCCAGCGCCCGCTCCTCGTAGGTGGTCATGTCCTCTTCGCCCGAGATGAAGCCGATCTTGCGGTGCCGCAGTCCGGCGAGGTGCCGCACGAGCGCGCACACGGCCTGGATGTTCTCGGAGCCGACCTGGTCGACGTCGTTGCGGCCGGCCATCCGGTCGACGAGCACGGTCGGCACGCCCATCCGGACCAGCCCGTTGATCACCGCTTCGTCGCCGGCCGCCGGGACGAGCAAGACCCCGTCGACGCGGTCCGCCCGCAGCGCGCGGATGACCGCGGCTTCTTCGGCGACGCTGTCTCCGGTGTCCGCGAGGGTGATCTCGCAGCCGTGACGGCGTGCGGCGCGGCGGATGGCGCGGACCAGTTCACCCGAATACGGGTTCGCGTGCATCGCCATGGCCACCCCGAACCGGTGGGTGACAGGGGTGTCCTCCCACAGGGGTAACGCCGGGGACAGTGCGGTCATCGCTCCACGCCTTCATTCGAGCTTGAATGACGGTAACGGCTGACCGAGCGTCACTCGGCGGCAAGACCGGAAAGTCTCCCAACAATCATCAATGTGAGTGAACGAGAGCGCATCCGCAGGACGCGCGATGGCGGAGCGTAGGCGGAATCCGCATCGTCTGGGCCTTGCGTGCCGGATCGTTGATCCTGGCCAGCAGCAGACGCACCGCCTGTGTGCCTATCTCCTCGATCGGCTGCGCCATCGTGGTCAGCGGCGGATCGACCAGATCGGCCCATTCGACGTCGTCGTAGACCACCACCGGCAGGTCGACGCCCGCCCGCAGCCCTCGGCGCCGAAGCTCGTGCAGCACTCCGACCATCATGGTGTCGTTGGCGACCACCAGCGCCGTCGGCGGCTCCGGCAGCGCGAGCAGCGTGCTCAGCGCGAGCGCCCCACCGGCCTGCGAGGACTGGCCGCACGCGACCAGCTCCTCCGACCAGGTCAAACCCGAGCGGCCGAGCCCCAGCCGGTAGCCGAGGATGCGCTCTTCGCTCGTGCTGAGCCCGGCGGTGCCGCTGATCATGCCGATCCGCTGATGCCCGAGCGACGCCAGATGCGCGGTCAGCGCGGACGTCGATTGGATGTTCTCCGCGCCGACCTGGTCGACGTCGGTGCGGGTGGAGAGCCGGTCGATGAGCACGGTCGGGACGTCGAGCGAGACGAGTTCACCGATCACCGATCCGTCGCCGGGCGACGGCGTGATCAGCAGCCCGTCGACCCGGCGCGAACGCAGCGTCCGCACGGTCTCGCGCTCGGTGTCGACGGTGTCGTGCGTGTCCGCGAGCAAGACCGTGTACCCGGCCAGCGCGGCTTCGCGTTCGATCGCCTGGATCAGGACGGCGAAGTACGGGTTCGCGATGAGGGAGATCGCGACGCCGATCGACCGCGTCCCGCCGGTGACCAGCGAGCGGGCGATGGCGTCGCCGGTGTAGCCGGTCTGCTCGATCGCGCGGAGGACCGCCAGCTTGGTGTCCTCGGCCACCGCCCTCGTCCCGTTGACCACGTGGGACACGGTGGTGATCGAGACGCCGGCCAGTTCGGCGATGTCGCGTTGGGTGGGGCGGGACGAGCGAGACGGCGGCATTACCAATCCTCGGGAGTCAGCTGGCAAGCGTTTGCGCAAACGCTTGCGACTGAGCATAACCCTGTCTACCTTCCGGTCCATCACGGACAGCCTTGAATCGGAGGGCATCCCCATGAGACAGCGCAGTCTCGCCGCGCTCGCCATGGCCACCGCACTCGCGGTGACCTCGGCAGGGTGCACCGTCGAACGCCACTGGGGTGGCGGATCGAACGCGGGCGGTGGTGGCAAGGCCAAGGTCGGCCTGGTCACGAAGACCGACACCAATCCCTACTTCGTGGAGCTGAGAGCGGCCGCCAAGGCCGCCGCCGAGGCGAACGGCGCGGAGTTCAGCGCGCTCGCCGGCCAGTTCGACGGCGACAACGACGGCCAGGTCCGGGCCATCGAGAACCTCATGCAGCAGGGCGCGAACACCATCCTGATCACGCCGAGTTCCTCGACCGGCGTGCTCGACGCCATCGACCGCGCCCGCAAGGCGGGGGTGCTGGTGATCGCGCTCGACACGGCGACCGAACCGGACACCGCCGTCGACGCCACCTTCGCCACGGACAACTTCGAGGCCGGACGTCAGCAGGGCGCGTACGTCAAGGCCGCGCTGGCGGGCAAGCCACCGAAGCTGTTCATGGTGGACGGCACCGCCGGGTCCACAGTGGACACCCAGCGGCACACCGGGTTCCTCAAGGGCATCGGGCTGACCGACGCGTCGCCGGAGATCAAGGGCAAGACGCCGGCGAACGGCGACCAGAGCCTCGCTCAGCAGGGCGTGGAGAACCTGTTGCAGCGCACCACCGACATCAACGCCGTCTACACGATGAACGAGCCGATGGGCCGCGGCACGTACGCCGCGCTCCAGGCCCGCGGCCTGGTGAACCAGATCGTGATGGGCTCGATCGACGGCGGCTGCGAAGGCGTCAAGAACGTGCGCGACGGCCAGTACGCCGCGACGGTCATGCAGTTCCCCAAGAAGATGGCCGAGCAGGGCGTCCTCGCCGCCGTCGAATACGCCAAGACCGGCAAGAAGCCGAGCGGGTTCGTGAACACCGGTTCCGCGGTGATCACGGACAAGCCGATCCCCGGCGTGGAAAGCCAGGACACCAAGTGGGGCCTCGAGAACTGCTGGGGGACGAAATGACCACTGCGACCCTCAAGAGCAACGAACGGCCGTCGATCGGTGAGTTCTTCCTGCGCGCGCCCGCCGTCGGGCCGGCGCTGGCCCTGCTCGTCGCGATCGTGGTGTTCTCGCTGTCGACGGACACCTTCCTCGATCTCGACAACCTTTCCCTTGTGGTGCAACAGTCCCTGGTGATCGGCACGCTCGCCCTCGGGCAGACGCTGATCATCCTGACCGCGGGCATCGATCTTGCCAACGCGGCCGCGATGGTGCTCGCGACGCTGATCATGGCGAAACTCGTGGTCGGCGGCGTCTCCGGGATCTGGGCGCTGCTGCTGGGGATCGTGGCGACCGTGGTGATCGGCATGGTCACCGGTTCGCTGGTCACCCGGATCAAACTGCCGCCGTTCATCGTCACGCTCGGCCTGCTGACCGTGCTCACCGCGGCCGCGAAACTGTTCGCGAGCGGGCAGGCCGTCCCGGTCGCCGACGAACTGCTCAAATGGCTCGGCACCCGCCGGTACCTGTTCGGCGGCATCCCGATCACCTACGGCATGACGCTCGCTTTGCTGATGTACCTGGGACTTTGGTACGCGCTCACGCGGACGCCCTGGGGCAAGCACGTCTACGCGGTCGGCAACGCGCCGGAATCCGCGCGGCTCTCCGGGATCAAGGTCAACCGCACGATCCTTTCGGTGTACATCGTCGCCGGCGTGATCGTCGGGATCGCGGCCTGGCAGGCGCTCGGCCGCGTGCCGAACGCCGACCCGAACGCCTTCCAGCTCGGCAACCTCGACTCCATCACCGCGGTGGTGCTCGGCGGCGCGAGCCTGTTCGGCGGCCGGGGTTCGGTACTCGGCACGATGATGGGCGCGCTGGTCGTCGCGGTCCTGCGGTCCGGGCTGACGCAGCTCGGAGTGGACGCGCTCTACCAGGACGTCGCCACCGGCGCCCTGCTCATCGGCGCGGTCTGCGTCGACCGGTTCGCGAGGAGGCAGCAGTCATGACGACGCCCACGTTGTCCGCTCAAGGGCTGGTCAAACGCTACGGCCGGGTCACCGCCATCGAGGGCGCCGACTTCGAGCTGTTCCCCGGTGAGGTGCTCGCCGTCGTCGGCGACAACGGCGCCGGGAAGTCGAGCCTCATCAAAGCCCTTTCGGGCGCGGTGATCCCGGACGCCGGAGAGATCAAAGTGGACGGTCAGACCGTCCACTTCAGGTCCCCTTTGGACGCTCGCCACTACGGGATCGAGACGGTGTACCAGGATCTCGCCGTCGCGCCCGCGCTCGACATCGCTTCGAACATGTTCCTCGGCCGGGAAAGGCGGCGCACGGATCTCTTCGGGCAGCTGTTCCGGAAGCTGGACACCGCGGCCATGCGGGCCGACGCGCAGCGGATCCTCGACGAACTCGGCATCAACATCAAGTCCATCACGCAACCGGTGGAGACGTTGTCCGGTGGGCAACGGCAAGGTGTCGCGGTCGCGCGGGCGGCGGCCTTCGGGACCAAGGCGGTGATCATGGACGAGCCCACCGCCGCGCTCGGCGTCGCCGAATCCGGCAAGGTGCTCGACCTGATCAACCGCATCCGCGAACGCGGCCTGCCGGTGGTGCTGATCAGCCACAACATGCCGCACGTGTTCGACATCGCCGACCGCATCCACGTGCACCGCCTCGGCAAGCGCGTCGCGGTGGTCTCGCCGAAGACGCACACCATGAACCAGGTCGTCGGCCTGCTCACGGGTGCGTTGAAGATCGGTGAGAACGGCGAGGTCGAAGAGGTCGCGTCGGCCGTCCACACAGGACTGTAGTTGAGAGTGCTGCTGGCGGGCCTGTGCACCGTCGACCAGGTTCAGCGCGTCGCCGAGATCCCGGCGCCGGGCGAGAAGGTGCGTTCGCTGTCGATGGACGTCGCCGCCGGGGGGCCGGCGACGAACGCGGCGGTGACCGTGGCCGCGCTCGGCGCCGGGGCGACGCTCCTGACGGTCGCCGGTGCGCACCCGCTGGCGGCGCTCGCGCGCGCGGACCTCGAAACGCACGGCGTCGACCTGGTCGACCTCGATCCCGGACGGCCCGACCCGCCCGCGATCAGCGCCATCGTCGTCCGTGACTCCGACGGCGAGCGCACCGTCGTCTCGCGCAACGCCCACGCTTCCTCGCGATTCGTCCTCTCGATGCGGTCCTTGCACGCGCAACTACCGCATTCAGAGGACGAAATGCCCGGGTGTGTGCTTCTCGACGGGCACCATCCGGAGGTGGCGCTGGAGGTCGCGCGCTGGGCGAAGAAGCGCGCGATACCGGTGGTGCTCGACGCCGGGAGCTGGAAGCCGGTCTTCCCCGAACTCCTCCCGCTGGTCGACATCGCGGCGTGCTCGTTGCTGTACCGCGGGGGCGACCCGCGCGAGCACGGCGTGCCGGTGGTCATCACGACCGCCGGGCCCGATCCGGTCCGCTGGTCGACGGCGGACGAATCCGGTGCCGTCCCCGTCCCGGTCGCCCGGGCGCGTGACACGCTGGGCGCGGGCGACGTGTGGCACGGGGCTTTCGCGTACGCGGTCGCCCAGGACCGAGGGGACGTCCCGGGCTGGATCGAGTTCGCCAACGAGGTGGCCGCCGAACGGGTGCGGCATGAAGGACCGAGGTCGTGGACGGCCGCGGTCGCGAAGATGGGAGAAGGATGACTGCCATGCCTCCGGTGTTCGAGGACCTGTTGAACAGGGCGCAGGCGCTGGCGAAGCCGGGACAGCGCAGCGTGCTCGGGATCGTCGGCGCCCCCGCGTCCGGCAAGACGACGCTGGCCTGGGGACTGGCGAAGGCGCTGGGCACGAGGGCCGCGGTGGTCGGGATGGACGGCTTCCACCTGGCGCAGGTGGAACTGCAGCGGCTCGGGCGGGTGGAGCGCAAGGGCGCGCCGGACACCTTCGACGCCGCCGGGTACGTACACCTGCTGCGTAGGCTCGCCGAAGGCCGCGAGACGGTCTACGCGCCCGAGTTCCGCCGGGAGATCGAAGAGCCGATCGCCGGCGCCGTCGCGGTCACGCCGGACGTCCCGCTGGTCATCACCGAGGGCAACTACCTGCTCATGCAGGACGACCCGTGGAGCGGCGTGAAGCCGATCCTCGCCGAGTCGTGGTTCCTCGCGCCGGACGAACCCGAGCGCATCGAGCGGCTCGTTTCCCGGCACCGCCGCTACGGCCGTTCCCTGGTCGAAGCGCGTCGCCGCGCGCTGGGTTCCGACCAGCGCAACGCCGATCTGATCGCGTCCACCAGCGGCCGGGCCGACCTGGTCCTCGAGAACCTCCCGCTGGTTAACTTCGCCATATGACAGGTGTTCTCATCGTCACCGGCGGCAGCAAGGGCATCGGCGCGGCGGTCTGCGAACTGGCCGCCGCGCGCGGTTACGACGTCGTCGTCAACTACGCGGGTGACGCCGAAGCGGCCGAGGACGTCGCCTCGCGCGTCCGGAAGCACGGCGTCCGGGCGATCACCCGGCGCGGTGACGTCGCGTCCGAAGAAGACGTGGTGGCCCTGTTCGACGCCGCCGTCGAGCTCGGTCCGCTCGCCGGGCTGGTCGCGAACGCGGCCATCACCGGCAACACCCCCGGCCGCTTCGACGAATATGACGTCGACGTGGTCCGTCGTGTCGTCGATGTCAACATCACGGGTGTCTTCCTGTGCGTCCGCGAGGGCATCCGACGGATGTCCACCCGGTACGGCGGTGAGGGCGGCTCGATCGTGACGCTGTCCTCCACCGCCGCGCGGACCGGTTCGCCGGGGGAATGGGTGCATTACGCGGGCACCAAGGCCGCGGTCGAAACGATGACCTACGGCGTGGCGCAAGAAGTGGCGAAAGAAGCCGTCCGGGTGAACGCCGTCGCACCAGGGATGATCCACACCGGACTGCACGCCGCGGCGGGCTTGCCCGACCGGATGGAGCGGATCGCGCCGACCATCCCGATGGGACGGGCGGGCGAACCCGGCGAAGTCGCGGAAGCCGTGCTGTGGCTGCTTTCCCCGGCCGCGTCGTACACCACCGGGACGGTGCTGACCGTCGGCGGAGGACGTTGACACCCAGGGCCACGAGGCGGTCACGAGGCGATATCGGCTCCGCGTGCGGTTCAGCCACTTTTTAACACTGTTTCCCGGCGGATATCACGATTCATGTGGGAAGTCGGCGGATCGCCTCGTGGCTCCAGGCGCCTGTGTCACCCTGGTGGCGCCCCCAAGCTCTTGATCAGGACGGTCATCCCCGATGTCCAAGCTCATGTCTGTGCACCACCTGGCACTCACCGTGACCGACGTGGACCGGAGCGTGCCGTGGTACGCCCGAGTGCTCGAACTCGAGGAGTTCACGCGTCGTGAGGACCCCGAAACGGGGCTGCGGAAGGTCGTGCTCAGGTCGCCCAGCGAGGGTTTCGCGGTGGTGCTCGTCGAGCACCAGGACACCGAGCGGCCGCGGTTCGACGAACGACGCACAGGTCTGGACCACGTGGCGTTCAAGGTCTCTTCGCGCTCGGAGCTGGCCGAATGGGAAGCGCGGCTTTCGGAATACGGCGTTTTCTACACGCCGTCGACGGGCTCCCGGACCTTGGCGGGCTCGTCGGTCATCGTGTTCCGTGACCCCGACGGGATCCAGCTGGAGATCTGGGCCGACCCCGAGGTCTAGGCAGTGCTCTCTTCGGTCTCTTCGGCGGGCCGCCGCATCTCCTGGCGGTAGCGGATCACGCCGTACGCCGTGCCCACCACGAAGAACGCGACGCTCACCCAGAGCGCGACCGTCTTCACCCACGGAAGCTGGTCCAGCAGACCGGCGCCGTAGTAGCCGAGCAGCACCAGCGTCGGCACCCAGAGCAGCCCGCCGAGCGCGGTCGCGAGCGCGAACCGGCGCGGATCCATCCGCGCGGTCCCGGCGATGAGCGGCGCGAGCGTGCGGATCCACGGGATCCAGCGCGCGGCGACGATGGCGAAGAAACCCTTGCGATCCAGGAAGGCCCTGGCGCGGTCCAGGTTGTGCCGGTTCAGCACCTTGCCGCCGCGGCGCGCGATCAGTTTCGTGCCCGTCGACCGGCCGATGTAATACCCCACCTGGTTGCCGAGGATCGCGACGAGCAGCGCGGCGGCCGACAGCAGCCACGCGTTCAGGTCGGAGCCGTGCTGCGCGAGGACGACCCCGGCCGCGAACAGCAGGGAGTCGCCGGGCAGGAAAAGGCCGATGATCAGCGCGCACTCCACGAAGATGAAGCTCAGCACGATCACCCAGACGAGCACCGGCCCGGCGGTGTCGAGCCAGCTCACGCCGATGCCCGCGGCCTCGGTGTACACCTCAGTCACGACGCGAGCCTACGTGTACTTCGCGAACCGCATGCGGCCGAACCGTGGAATCGGGGTGTCAACGGCCCGGTCACCCGCGGCGAGATGGTCGTGAGTGGCGCTTCGGGTCAGGACAAAGGGGTGTCTTGGGTACCTACTGAATGTGGCGGCCAGGTGGACTACACGATCGTCACCAGCCTCACCAGTCACGGCTGCTGCGCGTGAAGGCCCCCTTCCCTCGGCTCAGCCGAGGAAACTCGACCTTCACTCCTACCCCAAGTACATGAAGGCCCCCTTCCTTGTACTGCAGGGGCGACCAACCCGACCCAGGCCGCACCGCCGCCCCACCCGCGCGATGAAGGGGCCTTTCCTCGCGAAATTCGCGAGAAAAGGCCCCTTCGCAGCGCTTGTGACTAGTGCTCGACAAGCTCGTCGAGCGCCTGGTCGTAACTCAGCCGGACGTCGTGTTCGGCCTGCTCACCGCCCAGGAGATCGACCCGGCTGGTCGCCGGCGGATAGCCGCTGGCGATCACCGTGTAGGTCCCGGCGGGCAGGTCGCTGACCGTGTAGTTGCCCTCCGCGTCGGTCCTCGCCACGGCGGCGACGCCACCCGAGGAATCGAGCACGGTGATCCGCGCGTCCGGCACCACCCGGTCGCCGTCGGTGCGGGCGACCCCGCTCAGCAGGATCGTGCTGACCAGCTCGAAGTCGTGGCGCAGCACCCCGGCCCCGGTGGCGGTCAGCGTCGCCGCGACCGGCCGGAACCAGCGGCCGCTGGCGACGAGCGTGTACCGCCCGCCCACGATGCCGGCGAACGAATAGGCGCCGTTCTCGTTCGTGTGCGTCCTGGCCACCTGATTGCCGTTGTGGTCGATCAGGGTCAGCGCCGCACCCGCGACGTTCGTGGCGTCGTCCCGGCGGACATGCCCGCTGATCTGGGCGGATCCGGCCCGGTACGCCCCGTTCCCGTTGGTCATCGCGTGCTTCCCGGCCTCGACGGGCGCGGTCACGACCGTCTTCTCCGACGCCGTTTCGACAGGCGCGTCGTCCTCTTCGAGGAGTGCTTCGCCGCCTTCGAGGGCCGAAGCCGCCGAAGGAGCGGAGCCGCCGAGAAGCGGGATCTCCTTCATGAACATCAGGACCAGCGTCGCCAGCAGCGCGACCGCGCCCGCCACGTAGAACACCGTGGTGATCGACTCGGTGAAGCCGATCAGCACCGGGGTCTTGATGGCCTCGGGCAGATTCGCGATACCGCTCGTGTTCGTGGTGAGGTCACCCAGCGCCGCGGCGCCCTCACCGGTCGGCGCGTTGCCGCCGAACGCCTTGGTGATGTTGCCCGGCAGGACGTTGAACAGGATCGTCAGGAACACCGCGACACCCGCGGTACCACCGATCTGCCGGAAGAACGTCGCCGAAGCGGTCGAGACGCCCATGTCACTGCGCGGGCCCGCGTTCTGCACCGCGATGATCAGCGTCTGCATGCAGGAACCGAGGCCGAGCCCGATGATCGCGGCCGCGACGAGCGGGTGCCACAGCGCGCTGTTGTACTCGACCTGCGCGAAGAAGAACGCGCCGCCCGCGATCAGCAGCGTGCCGATCACCGGGAACACCTTGTAGCGTCCGGTTTTGCTGGTGATCTGGCCCGAGATGATGGAGGCGCTCATGATGCCCGCCATCAGCGGGATCATCAGCAGCCCCGACTCGGTCGGCGAGAACTCCTGCACCACCTGCATGTACTGCGGGATCATCATGATCGCGCCGAACATCGCGACACCGACGATGACGCCGCCGATGATCGCCACCGTGAAGGTCGAGTTCTTGAACAGCCGCAACGGGATCAGCGCCGCGTCCTTCATCAGCTTCTCGATGAAGATGAAGGCGACCACGCCGACACCGCCGATGATGTAGCAGAGGATCGCGTTCTGCGAGCCCCAGCCCCACTTGTTGCCCTGCTCGGCGACGATCAGGAACGGGACGACGGCGACGATGAGCGCGAGCCCGCCCCACCAGTCGATCTTGTGGTCGTGGCGCTGGTGCGGCACGTTGAGCACGCGGGCGACGACGAACAGCGCGACGATCGCGATCGGCACGTTGATCAGGAACACCCAGCGCCAGCCGGCGATGTCGTAGCCGAAGACGCTGCCGAGCTTGTCGAAGTCGGCGAAGAACCCGCCGAGCACCGGGCCGAGCACGGTGGAGATACCGAACACGGCCAGGAAGTAACCCTGGTAGCGGGCGCGTTCCCGCGGCGGCACGATGTCGCCCATGATCGTCATCGCCAGCGACATCAGGCCGCCGGCGCCGAGACCCTGGATCGCACGGAACGCGGCCAGCTCGTACATCGACGTCGCGAAGGCCGAGGCGACCGAGCCGATCAGGAAGATCGAGATTGCGGCGATGTAGAACGGCTTGCGCCCGTAGATGTCGGACAGCTTGCCGTAGATCGGCGTGACGATCGTCGAGGTGATCAGGTAGGCCGTGGTGATCCAGGCCTGCAGGTCGAACCCGTTGAGGTCGTTGGCGATCCGGACGATCGAGGTGCCGACGATGGTCTGGTCGAGCGCGGCGAGGAACATGCCCGACATCAGGCCGATCAGGATCGTGACGATCTGACGGTGACTGAGCCGGGGACCATCTTCTTGGATGGCTGGCGGACTTTCTACTGCGGAACTCATTGCTTCAGGCCCCCTTGGCCTTCGACGCCGACGCGGGGTCGGCGAACTGTGGAGATGTTTTTTCGAGGTCGTCGTTCAGCCGGTGGAACAGCGAGTTGAGGGTCTTCCGGTCTTCGTCGGACCAGTCACCGAGCACCTCGGCGAGCCACTGGTTCCGTTGCTTGCGGTTCTCCTCGAACACCCGATGCCCCTCGGCGGTCGGTGCGAGCAGGCAGGCACGGCCGTCTTCGGGGTCGGCCAGGCGCTCGACCAGCCCGTGCTGGACGAGCGAGCTCGACTGCCTGCTGATGGTCGAGATCTCGGAGTGCAGGAACTCGGCGAGTTTGCTGGTCCGCTGGGGGCCGACGTGGATGAGGCAGAAGAGGATCGCGTACGCGGCCCGCTCGATACCGTCCGGTCCCTGCTTGGACACCTGGGACTTCGCCCGGTTGACCAGGCGCACGAGCCGCACGAGCTCGTGCCCGAGGGTGTCGGCCAGATCGAGGTCGGCCTTCGACCTGGTGCCGGGTGTCGTGGGTGTCATGGTGGTCTCTCTCGCCGGTTGCTTGGTCACTGCAACTAGTTGCCTAGAGCAAGGATGTTCCTCCCAGGGCTCGCCTCGCAAGGAGAAAGTGACGTTGTGTGTCCGATGACACTTTAGTTGCCGCATGCAAGCACATTTATTCGTGCATGTTTGTCCGATTCGCCCTGAGCTGCACTTTTGCTTTGATGGAGGCATGACCGACTCCGCGCTCTACGCGATCCTCGCCGCCCGCAACTTCGGCACCCTCGCCACCATCAAGCGGGACGGCAGGCCTCAGTTGTCCACCGTCAACTACCTCTACGACGCGGACGCCGGCGCGATCCTGATCTCGATCACCGCTCCGCGCGCCAAGACCAAGAACCTCCAGCGCGACCCGCGGGCGACGTTCCACGTGTCGACCGAGAGCGGCGACGGCTACGTCGTCGTCGAAGGGACGGCGGTGCTCACGCCGGCCGCCGCTTCGCGCGACGACGCGACCGTCGACGCGCTCGTGGACCACTACCGGCGGGCGCGGGGCGAGCACCCGGACTGGGACGAGTTCCGCGACGCCATGGTCGCCGACCAGCGTGTTCTGCTCACCATCCCGATCGAGCGCGTCTACGGGATCCAGATGTAGGTCTCCCGCGTTTCGTCCTCTGGATGCGGTCCTTGCGCGTGCGACTACCGCATTCAGAGGACCGAACGCGTCAGCGCTGGATGCGGGCCTTGATCTCGTCGATCCGGTCGAGCAGGGGGCTCGCGTCTTCCCGGCCGAGCGCCGCCCGCAGGTAGAGGCCGTCGCCCACCAGGATGATCAGTTCGGCGGCCAGCGGGTCGTCGACGTGCTCGCTGATCAGGTCGTGGAGCTTCTGGTTGTAGACCTGGACGACCTCGGCGACCCTCGGTTCGTTGAGCATGATCCGGATCGTCGCCATGGTCGTGCGGTGCAGCGCCTTGCGCTCGGTGACGTCGGTGATCGCCGTCCGCAGGTACCAGGAAACGACGCCTTCGGGTGCCTTCCGTGCCTCTTCGAGATCCGCTTCCGACAACGTGGCGAGACGCTCCATCAGGCCTTCCACCAGGGATTCCTTGGAGCCGAAGTGGTAGAGCAGGCCACCCTTCGAGACCCCGGCGTGCGCGGCGACGGCGTCGAGGGTGACCCCGCCGGGGCCTTGCTCGATGAGGATCTCCTCGTACGAGTCGAGGATGCGTTCCTTCGCGGTGGGCTTCGCCATATCAGTTGACTATACCGTCTGGACGGTTTACCTTCGCATCAGGCGGTAACTGTACCGTCCAGACGGTTTAGTCAGAAGGAGAGTGCGCCATGGCGAGGCGCAAGCAGTGGTGGGCGTTGGCGGTACTGGTACTTCCGGTGCTGCTGATCAGCGTGGACATGACGGTGCTCGGGTTCGCGCTGCCGTTCCTGTCCGAGGATCTGGCGCCCACCGGTGCGGAGCAGTTGTGGATCGTCGACATCTACTCGTTCATGCTGGCGGGCCTGCTGGTCCTGATGGGCACGCTCGGTGACCGCATCGGCCGCCGCAAGCTGCTGCTCATGGGCGCCGCGGCGTTCGGTGCCGCGTCGGTGCTCGCCGCCTTCTCGACCAGCGCGTTCATGCTGATCATCGCCAGGGCGCTGCTCGGTGTCGGTGGCGCGACGCTGATGCCGTCGACGCTGTCGCTGATCCGCAGCATCTTCGTCGACCCCAAACAGCGCCGGATCGCGATCGCGGTGTGGAGCGCCGGGTTCTCCGGCGGGATGGCGGTCGGGCCGGTGCTCGGCGGCTGGCTGCTGGAGCACTTCTGGTGGGGTTCGGTCTTCCTCATCAACGTCCCGGTGATGCTGGTGCTGCTGATCGTCGGACCGTTCGTGCTGCCGGAGGCGCGTGACCCGAAGCCGGGTCGCTTCGACCCGATGTCGGCGCTGCTGTCGCTGGCCGCGATGCTGCCGGTGGTCTACGGCATCAAGCTGGTCGCCGAACACGGCTTCACCTGGAAGGCCGCGGTCAGCGTCGTGATCGGGCTCGCGCTCGGTGTCGTGTTCGTCCGCAGGCAGAACAGCCTCGACGAGCCGATGCTCGACCTGAAGCTGTTCGCGAACCGGGCCTTCAGCGGCTCCGTCGTGACGAACATGCTCGGCGTGTTCGCCATGGTCGGCCTGCTGTTCCTGGTGCCGCAGTACCTGCAGCTGGTGCTCGGGCTGACCCCGGTCGTCGCCGCGCTGTGGATGCTCCCCGCGACGGTCGCCGGTGTCGCCGGCGCGCTCCTCGCGGCCTGGCTCGCGAAGCGGATCCGGGTTTCGCTGCTGGTCAGCGGTGGTCTGCTGGTCGCGGCGGTCGGCTTCCTCGCGCTGACCCAGGTGTCGTCCGGCGGCGGGCTCGCCTACGTCGTGGTGTCGTTCACGCTGCTCGGCGGTGGTGTGGCCCTGTCGGAGACGCTGACGAACGACCTGGTCATCTCGGCCGCGCCGGCCGAACGCGCCGGGGCCGCTTCGGCGATCTCCGAGACCGGGTTCGAGCTGGGCGGCGCGCTCGGCACAGCCATCCTCGGCAGTGTCGCGACCGCGGTCTACCGGTCCGGCCTGCCGGAAGGGACGGCCGAATCCGCCCGGGACACGCTCGGCGGCGCGGTCGCGACGGCGCAGCAGCTCGACCCTGCCGCGGGGCAGACGCTCCTGGAATCGGCCCGCGAAGCCTTCACTCAGGGGGTGCACGTCACCGCATGGGCAGGCGTGGCCGTGCTCGTCTATACAGGTGTTCAGGCCTTTGTTCTGCTAGATCGGAAAAAAAATTCCGCAGTGCGGAGCTGATCCGGCCTACGATGAGGGTATGAACAACCATGCCCTGCTCACCCGGCTCCGCGAGCATCTCGGCGACGCCGCGGTGCTCACCGACACCGACGTCACGGATGCCTACTCGCGCGACATGATGCCGCTGGCCGACAGCGGCAAACCCCTCGCGGTGGTGCTGCCGTCCGACGTGGAGGGTGTGCAGGCCGTGGTCAAGGCCTGCGCGGAGTTCAAGGTGCCGATCGTGCCCCGCGGCGCCGGCAGTGGTCTGTCCGGCGCCGCGAACGCGATCGACGGCTGTGTCGTGCTGGTGCTGACGAAACTCGACCAGATCGTCGAAATCGACGAAGGCAACCGGCTCGCCGTCGTGCAGCCCGGCGTGGTGAACCTCGATTTCCGCAACGCGGTGGAGAAGCACGGCCTGTTCTATCCGCCGGACCCGTCGAGCTACGACTGGTGCACCATCGGCGGGAACCTGTCCACCAACGCGGGCGGTCTGTGTTGCGTGAAGTACGGCGTCACCACGGATTCCGTGCTGGGCTTGGAAGTCGTGCTCGCCGACGGCTCGGTGCTGAAGACCGGGCGCCGCACGGTGAAGGGTGTCGCGGGCTACGACCTCGCGCGGCTCTTCGTCGGCAGTGAGGGCACGCTCGGCGTGATCACGCAGGCGACCGTCGCGCTGAAACCGTTGCCACAGCTGCCCGCCACGCTCGTCGCCGCCTTCAACAGCACGGAGGCGGCGGGCGAGGCCGTCGCGCGAGTCGTGCGCGAGGGTCTGGTGCCGTCGCTCATGGAGATCATGGACGCGACGTCCATCAAGGCGGCCGAGGCCTACCTCAAGACCGACCTCGGCACGAGTTCGGACTGCAAGGCCTTGCTGCTCGCGCAATCCGACTCCGGCGGCGAGGTCGCCCGCCGGGAACTCGCGGTGCTGGAACAGATCTGCGTCGACTGCGGCGCGGATCTGGCGTACGCCACCGAAGATCTCGAAGAGGGCAAGATGCTGCTGCAGGCGCGGCGGGTCGTGCTCACCGCGCTGGAGATGTACGGCGTCTGGCTGACCGACGACGTCTGCGTGCCGCGCACGCGGATCGCCGAACTGATCGCCGGCTGCGAGCGGATCAGCGAAGAAGTGGGCCTGCGGATCGCCGTCGTCGGCCACGCCGGTGACGGCAACATGCACCCGACCATCGTTTACGCGCAGGACTCCGAGGAGGAGTTCGCCCGCGCGCGGATCGCCTTCGACGCGATCCTCGACGTGGCCCTGTCGCTGGGCGGGACGGTCACCGGCGAGCACGGCATCGGCCGGATCAAACGCGAGTGGCTCGCCAAGGAGATCGGGGAGGTCGGCATCCAGGTGCACCGGCAGATCAAGCGGGCGCTGGACCCGGAGAACCTCTTCAACCCGGGCTCGATGTTCTCCCTCTGAAGCTCGTGAGGGCGAAGTGTCGGCTCATGACCACCGCCTGGCCGACCTCTCGCGCTCTCCATCCCGCTGACGTTGCGAAAGCCACTTTCCCAACCTTCAACGTTGCGAAAGTGGCTTTCGCGACGTTGCCACCTCCGCCGCTCCCGCCGAAGTACATGAAGGCCCCCTTCCTTGCGTTAGGCGCAAGGAAGGGGGCCTTCATGTACTTCGCGTGAGGGTCAGTCGCGCACGCGCGGGATCTGCTGCGTGACGTCCTCGGCGGTGTCGGCGACGAGGCCGGTCGCGGTGTTCGCGTGTTTCTTCTCGCGCCGCGACTTCAGGTACTCGATCACGATCGGCACCACGGACACCAGCACGATCAGGATGAAGATCGCGTCCACGTTGTCGCGGATGAACGCGACGCCGCCGAGCAGGTGGCCGAGCGCGGTGATCCCCGCGGCCCACAGGATGCCGCCGATGACGGTGTAGACGAAGTACTTCTTCGGGTCCATCTTGCCGATACCGGCGATCCAGGTGATGAACGTCCGCACGAACGGCACGAACCGCGCCAGCACGACCGCCTTCGGCCCGTGCTTCTCCAGGAAGGCGTGGGTCTGGTCCACGTACTTCTGGTTGAAGAACTTCGAGTCCGGCTTGCGGAACAGCCAGGGCCCGATCTTCCAGCCGAGGCCGTAGCCGACCGCGTTGCCGATCAGCGCGGCGACGGTGACCAGGACGCACACCAGCCACAGCGGCGCCTCGATCGAGCCGTTCGCGATGAACAGGCCCGCGGTGAACAGGAGTGAGTCACCGGGCAGCACCGGGAAGATGCTGCTCTCGATGAAGATGATCAAGCAGAGGATGGTGACGACCGGTACGGTCAGTCCGCTGAGCAGGTGCTGCGGGTCCAGCCACTCGGGCAGGAGCCCCATCGTCGTCACGGTGTTCTGCGCCAGGATCACACCAAAACGGTACAGGGTGACGCTGAGTGCCCTGACCCGGCGGGAGAGGGCGGCTCAGATCAGCGTGAGCAGCCCGATCACCGAGCCTGCCGCGAGCCCCAGCAGGACGGCCAGCAACAGCACCCAGTACGCGGGCAAGGGCGGGCTGCTCGGCGAAGGTTCCGGAGGCGGCGTCGGGCGCTCCGCCAGCCTGGCCGTTTCCGCGTCCTCCAGCGCGACGCGCTCCCGTTCGAGCGAGTCGGCACTGGCGCCGGACAGCAGCCCGTACTGCAGCGGCAGCTCGTGTTCTCCGGGAGCCCCGGCGTTACTCTCGGTGTCCGTTTCGGCCGGTTTGTCCGTGGTCGTCTCGGAGGCCCGCTCCGCCGAAGGGGCGAAGACGGCTTGAGCGCGCAGGGCGTCGGCTAGGAGCTTCTCCGGGTCCTTGGGCTCGCTCATCCGGGACTCCTTTCGCCGCTACCCGTCGCTGACCGACACACCGCCTTCGACCGCCCCGCTCAGCGGAGCCGTGGCGCTCAATGTAGCCGCAGCGTCGTCCTTGACCCATTCGCCCTGACGAAGCACCTTGACCGGCCGGAGGTCGCGGTCGAGCACGACGACGTCGGCCGCGAGCCCGGCGCGCAGCGAGCCGGTCCGGTCGGCGATGCCGAGCAGTTCGGCGGGGCGCCCGGAGGTCGCGCGGACGGCGTCGAGCAGGTCGATACCCGCGCCGCGGACCAGGTTGCGGAAGGCCGCGTCCATGGTCAGCGTGCTGCCCGCCAGCGAACCGTTGCCCGCCAGGGTGGCGACACCGTCGCGGACGTCGACCTCGAGGCGGCCGAGGATGTAGCTGCCGTCGGCGGCGTCGGTGGCCGACATGGCGTCGGTGATGAGCACCGTCCGGCCCTTGCCCGCGTGGTGCGCGGCCAGCCGCAGCACGGTCGGGTGCACGTGGACGAGGTCGCAGATCAGCTCGACGGTGATGCGCTCGTCGTCGAGGAGTGCGCCGATCGGGCCGGGTTCGCGGTGGTGGAGAGGCCGCATGGCGTTGAAGAGGTGGGTCGCGACGGAGGCGCCCGCGTCGATCGCGGGGATGATCTGGTCCTCGACGCCGTCGGTGTGCCCGATGGCGGCGATGACGCCCGATTCGGCCAGTTGGCGGACCGCCTTGATCCCGCCGTGCAGTTCGGGGGCGAGGGTGACCATCCGGATGTCGCCGCGGCCCGCGCCGAGGAGCGCGTTGACCGTCGCCGTGTCCGGCTCGATCAGCGTCGCCGGATCGTGCGCCCCGCAGCGCGCCTTCGAGATGAAGGGTCCTTCAAGGTGAATTCCGGCAAGTTCACCCTCTTGGACCAGCTCGCGCAGGGCCGAGATCTGGTCCCTGAGCACCGGGATGGGGTCCGAGACCAGACTGCCGAGCATGGTCGTGGTCCCGTGCCGCCGATGCGCGCGGACCGCGCGGAGCAGCTCCTCGGGGTTCGAGCTGGAAAACGATCCGCCCCCGCCGCCGTGGCAGTGGGTGTCGACGAAGCCGGGCACGACCAGGCATCCGTCGACGTCGACGCGATCGATGTCCGGGGGTGTCCCGGAACCGACTTGGACGATCTTGCCGGCGGCGATAGCCAGCCAGCCGTCGTCGAGTACACGGTCCGGGGCGACGACCCGGCCGCCCACGATCACGAAATCTCCGGCGCCTCTCACGCCCCCCAGCATATATTGGTCTGGACCAAGCATGGCGGCACAACCCAGCGGTCGAGATGAAGGCCGGGCATCAGTTCGGTGACTGCATCGCTTTCTGCAGTGCTTCGAGCGCCCGGCTGGCGGTTGACTTAACGGTACCTTTCGAAATCCCGGCGGCCTCCGAGATTTCGGCCTCACTCAGCCCACCGTAGTAACGGAGGACCAGAACCTCGCGCTGGCGAGGGGGCAGTTTGGACAAAGCGCTCACCACGGCCTGATGTTCACTCGACAGCATGGCGAGGCTTTCGGCCGAACGCGCGTTGACGGCGTGCGGTGCGACGTACTCGCGCGCGGTCTTGCGGCGGCGCAGCACACTGCGTGATCCGTTGACCACGGCGGTGCGCAGATATCCGACGGCCGCGGCGGCGTCGCGCAGGCGTCCCCAGTTGCGGTGCAGCCCGGTGAAGGCCTCCTGGACGACGTCCTCGGCGGTCGCGGGTTCGTCCACGAGCAGGATGGCCAGCCGGACGAGCCGCATCCGGTGCTGGCGGTAGAGATCCTCAAGGGTCAGCGGTGCCGCAGGCGGCGGTGGCGTGACCGGTCCGTCCATGGTGCGCAGATGGCCGAGGGTCGCCTCGACACTGCGTTCCGCATTGCCCTCGAGCATGTACCCCTACCTGTTCATTTACCCCTTTGAAGCACAACCTGTGCATGACGCTCGATCAGCGTATCGGGTGGGGCGGGAGTCCTGCCTGATCGGACCCTGAGAAGCTGGGGCGTCCGTTCGGAGCGACCTTGGAGATGTCGATGGCCTGGTTCCTGGTGGAGATCACGTACGTGCAGGAGAAGCTGGCGGATGTGCGCCCCCGGCACCGGGAATTCCTGTCCGCCCTCGCCGACCAGGGCGTCGTCGCGCTCGGCGGCCCGCTGGGCGACGGCTCCGGCGGTATCTCGATGTACCAGGCGGCGGACGAGGCGGCGCTGCTGGAGATCATCGACAAGGATCCGTACCACCTCGAAGGTGTCGTCGCGAAGCGGACCGTGCGCGAGTTCAAGCCCGTGATCGGCTCCTGGATCCCCAAGGAAGCCTGACGACTCAGAGATCGAGGGTGACCGGCTCGCGTTCGACGCAGACCCGGACGCGGTCGCCGGTCACCGTCGGCAGTTCGCACGTCCCGCAGAACCCCTGACGGCACGAATACGCGATACCGGGCACGGTTTCGCGCAGGACGTCGAGCGCCGACCGGTCGGCGGGGACGTCCAAAACCCTGCCGCTGCGGGCCAGTTCGACACGGAACGGCTTGCCGCCGACGATCGGCGGCGTCGAGAACCGTTCGAAGAACACCGGCCCCGAACTCCGCAGCGCGGCGTCGGTCCGGACACCGACGATCATCGGAACCGGGCCGCAGCAATAGATCGGCGCGCCTTCCGGGGCCCCTTCGAGGAGTTCCGCGCCGGAGGCGGGGATTCCGTAATCCGTGTCCGGGCGAATCCAGACGCGGTCGGAGAATCCGGACAATTCCTCCAGGAACGGCATCGAGGCCTCGTCGCGGCCGGTGTAGACCAGCCGCCAGTCCGCGCCCGCCGCGGCGGCCTGCCGCACCATCGGCAGGATCGGCGTGATCCCGATACCGCCCGCGATGAACAGATACGCCGGGCTCGCGACGAACGGGAACGCGTTGCGCGGGCCGCGTCCCGTGATCCGGGCACCCTTCTTCAACGCGTGCACCGCCGTCGATCCCTCGCCGAGCAAACGGACACCGACGCGGTAGGCCGAGCGGTCGTCCGGATCGCCGCACAGGGAGTACTGACGGACCAGGCCCGGCCGCGGCGAGAGATCGATGTGCGCGCCGGGCCGCCACCGAGGCAGCGGCTCGCCGCGTTCGTGCACCAGCCGCAGGACGGCGACGCCGTCCGCCTGGGCGCGGAGGTCGTCGACGACCAGCGGGAGGTCACGGTCGACGGCGACCACAGGCGGACGGCGACGGCCGCTCACCCCGCTGAGCTTGCGGTACAGCGCGACGACACCGGTCAGCGACGCCATCGCGCGGTCGGTGCGCCCGCTGCCGTCGAGCCGCAGGGGCCGCGGCGGCGTCTTCATCGTGGTTCGTCGGCGGCCAAAGCGGCCGGGGAGCTCGCGAGGTACGCGACGGCCTGATCGGTGTTGCCGGTTTCGGTGGGGTGATAGGACTTCCGGAAGTACGGCCGGATCTCGCGCCGCAGCTGCCTGCCCGAAGGCAGAAGCCCGAGCTTCGCCACGCGCAGATAGGTCCGGAAACTCGTCTTGCCCGGCCGCGTCGGATCGTTCTTCATGAGGAACCTGGTGCCCCGCAAGAAAACCCAGGCGAGCACCGGCGTCACCACGAGCATGCTGCGTACGCGGCGGGTGTAGCGGCCGTCGAGATGCATGAACAGATCGAAGGCGACAGAGCGGTGCTCGACCTCTTCGGCGCCGTGCCAGCGCAGGAGATCCAGCATCGTCAGGTCGGCGCCGGCCTTGTCGAGCGCTTCGGCGTCGAGGATCCACTGGCCGAGGAACGCGGTGTAGTGCTCGATGGCGGCGACGATGGCGAGCCGTTCGATCAGCCATTCCTCGCGCCGTTTGGCGGAAAGGTCGCGGTCGCCGAGCAGGCGGCGGAACATCCACTCCATCTGCGCGATGTACGGGCGCACGTGGACGCCCGCCGCTTCGAGGTGTGCCGCGGCGCCGTCGTGCGCCTCGGCGTGCATGGCCTCCTGGCCGATGAAGCCGAGGACGTCCTCCTTGAGCCGCTCGTCGCGGATCAGCGGCACGGCCTGCTTGAACACCTCGACGAACCAGCGCTCGCCCTCCGGCAGCGCCAGATGCAGCACGTTGATCGTGTGCGTCGCCTGCGGTTCACCGGGGATCCAGTGCATCGGCAGCGACGCCCAGTCGAATTCGACGTCGCGAGCGTGCAGGACGATCTGCTCGTGGTCCGTCACGAAGACCTCCCGCTGAGTTCGTAGTCGCTCGGGTCGACCTTGCGGGTTTCGAGCCAGTAGCGCCAGGTGAAGCCCGGCCAGATCGTCCGGTTGACGCCCTTCGCGTCGAGGTACCAGCTCTTGCAGCCGCCCTGGGTCCACACGCCCTTGACGAGTTTGTCCTGGATCTCGCGCTGGAACTTGTCCTGCACACCGGCGCGGACGTCGAGCGCGGCGGCACCACGCGAGTCGGCGAGTTTGATGGCGTCGACTACGTAGCGCGCCTGCGACTCGATCATGAAGACGACGGAGTTGTGGCCCAGCGCGGTGTTCGGGCCGAGCAGGAAGAACAGGTTGGGGAAACCGGAGACGGTGATGCCCTTGTGCGTGTGCATCCCCTCGGTCGCCCATTCCTTGGCGAGGTCGCGGCCGTCGACCCCGGTGATGTCCAGGTATTCCAAGGCATCCGTGACCTTGAACCCGGTGCCGTAGATGATCGCGTCGACCTCGTGCTCGACGCCGTTCCCGTCGACGACACTGTGCGCCTTGACTTCCCGCACACCTTCGGTGTTGACGTCCACATTGGACCGGTTGATCGCCGGGTAGTAGTCGTTGGAGATCAGCACCCGCTTGCAGCCCATGGTGTAGTCCGGGGTGACCTTCTTGCGCAGCTTCGGATCCTTGATGGCCTTGCCGATGTGGCGTTTCGCGATCACCTCGCCGGCCTTCATGATCGCGGGATGGCCGTTGAAGCCGACGGCGCGCACTTCGAGGAACCAGTACAACGCGTTGCGGTAAAGCCGTTGCACGCCGGGAATCCGGCGGAACGCGGTCTTGGCCCAGCCGGGCATGGCGTGGTCGGGTTTCGGCATGATCCACGGCGGCGTGCGCTGGAACAGCGTCAGCTCGTCGACCTCGGGGGCGATCTTCGGGACGAACTGGATCGCGCTGGCGCCGGTGCCGACCACGGCGACCTTCTTGCCGCGCAGGTCGTACTCGTGGTTCCACTGCGCGGAATGCCAGGTCTGGCCCTTGAACTTCTCGATCCCGGGCAGCTGGGGCACCTGCGGGATGTGCAGGCCGCCGACGCCCGAGACCAGGAACTGCGCCTCGAACTCACCCGATTTGGTGTGCACGTGCCAGCGGCGCTCTGTCTCGTCCCAGGTCGCGCCGGTGAGCTCGACGCCGAAGCGGATCTTGCGCCGCAGCCGGTACTTGTCGGTGACGTCCTTGAGGTACTGGAAGATCTCGGGGGCGGGCGAGAACGACCGCGACCAGTCCGGGTTCTGCTCGTACGAGAACGAGTACATGTGGGACTGCACGTCGCAGGCGCAGCCGGGGTACGAGTTGTCGCGCCACGTACCGCCGACTTCGTCCGCCTTCTCCAGGATCACGTAGTCCGAGATCCCGGCCTTTTCGAGCTGGATGGCCTGGCCGAGCCCGGAGAACCCGGTGCCCACGATCACGACCTTGAATCGCTCGGTCATCTGGCAATCCTCCACTTCGAGGCGTTCGTGCCCAGATGACGTTACCTCAAGTAACAGTTACTTGCTAGTACTACCTACCCGTCAGTATGCGCCGCCGAGCTTCGTGTGATCCCAGCTCACGATCTTGGTCGGCCGGAAGATCAGCCCGATCCGCTTCGGGGCCTGCTTGCCGATGAACCCCGACAGCTCGTCGGGCACGGGGTCTCCGGGCTTCGCGCCCGCGTACCGCTGCATGAGGCTGATCCCCATCTGGGTGACCGCGGCCGTGTCGGTGACGATCTCGACGTCGGCTTCTAGGGAGACCCCGCGCAACTTCTCGTAGCTCTCGCCGTCCTCGATGAGCACGGTCGCGCGGGGGTCGCGCTCCAGGTTCTTCGCCTTCTGGGATGTGCCATAAGTCCAGGTCGCGACGCCGGACTCGTGCGGGTAGTACCAGAGGGGCGCCAGATGCGGGCGGCCGTTCGGACCGATCGTCGCGACGTTGATGACCTTCTGCTCGTCGAGGTAGGCGGCGAGTTCGTCCGGTGACATGCGGATCTGGTCGCGACGGGACATACGGTTACCCCTTTTTCGTGGCGGCCCGGCCTGCCTGACCGGTTATTGAAGATTCGTACGCGCCGCGCTGCTCGATGTCCACGAGTGCGGCGGCGTCGGCCTTCTTGATCCGGCCCTTCGCGCCGATCTCGATGATCGGCGGCAGGAACGCGCGGATCAGCTTCAAGCCGCCGACCCAGCGGGGGACGTGCACGGTACGGGCGCGTTTGTTGACCCCGGCCTGCAGGTGGTCGAGCGCGACCGACAGCGGGTAGGTCTTGCCGAGCAGGCCGGGCATGCCGGCGCGGAGCTTGCCGAAGACGGGGTGCTGGTCGGCGCTCTCGACGAGGTCGGTGCGGATCCAGGTCGGGTGCGCGACGCCGACCTTCACGCCGAGGTGGGCGACTTCGGCGCGGAAGCTGTTGCAGAACGCCTCGACGCCCGCCTTCGCGGCGGCGTAGTTCGCCATGCCCGGCGCGTGCGTGATCGCGGCCAGCGAGGAGATCGCGAGCAGGTAGCCCTTGCGGTCGATGACATGCGGAAGGGTGACGCGGAAGGTGCGCCAGACGCCGAGGAGGTCGACCTCGATGACCTTCTCGAAGGCGGCCGGATCCACCGACCGGACGAAACCGGAGGTCGCGATGCCGGCGTTCGCGATGACGATGTCGATCCCGCCGAAGTGCTCGACGACGCCCGCGGTGGCCCGCTCGAGGTCGTCCCAGCTGGTGACGTCGGCTTCCCAGGCGTGCGCGCTGGGGCCGATCTTGTCGGCGACCGCCTGCTGTTCCTTGGCTTCGATGCCGACCAAGGCGACCTTCGCGCCCTGCGCGGCCAGGCGCTCGGCGAGCCCCGCGCCGATGCCCCTCGCGGCGCCGGTGATCAGGACGACCTTGCCGTTCACGCTGTTCTTGGCCACGTTGCCTCCTCGTCCGAGCCCTAAGGCTTTCGGACGGTACCTCAACCTACCCGGAGTAAGCTACCCGCAAGTAAGTCCGCGCTTCGTCCTCTCGATGCGGTAGTTCGTGGTGCCGACTACCGCATCGAGAGGACTGAACGCGGGAGGTGGTCAGCGCGAGGCGGCGCTGAGGGCGTCGACCTCCTCGGAGGTGAGCGAGAGGTCGGCGGCGGGCAGGAGGTCGTTCAGCTGCTCGACCGAGCGGGCGCTCGCGATGGGCGCGGTGACGGTCGGCTGCGCGAACAGCCAGGCGAGGGAAACGGCCGCGACCGGGACGCCGCGGGAGGCCGCGACCTCGTCGAGCGCCGCGAGCACCCGCTCGCCGCGTTCGTCCAAATAGGACGATGCGCGAGCGGCGCGCGGGCTGTCGCCGAGTTCGTCCTTCGACCGGTACTTCCCGGCCAGGAATCCCTTGGCCAGCGAGAAATACGGCAGGACGGTCAGGCCTTCGCGGGCGACCGTCGGAGCCAGGTCCTGCTCGTAGTCCCGCTCGACGAGGTTGTAGTGCGGCTGCAGTGCGACGAACTTCGCCAGCCCCTCACGGTCCGAAATGGACAGTGCCTCGGTGAGTCGTTCCGCCGAGTAGTTCGACGCCGCGACGTAGCGGACCTTGCCCGCGCGCACGAGCGCGTCGAAGGCCCGCAGCGTCTCCTCGATCGGGGTGTCCGGATCGTCGATGTGCGCGTAGTAGAGGTCGATGTGGTCGATCCCGAGCCGCCGGAGCGAGTCTTCGGCCGCCGCCGCGATGTTCGCCGCCGACAGGCCTTTCCGCTCCTCCCACATACCGGTCTTGGTCGCGATGACGACGTCGTCGCGGCGGCCGCGTCTGCTCAGCCACTCGCCGATGATCGTCTCGGAACCGCCTGCCGAATAGAGGTCGGCCGTGTCGATGAAGTTGCCGCCCGCCGCCGTGTAGGCGTCGAGGACGGCGAAGGACTGCTCCTGGTCCGCGGTCCAGCCGAAGACGTTCCCGCCGAGGTTGATCCCACGGACGTCGAGGTCGGTGTTCCCGAGTTTCGCCATACCCCGAACTTAAGGGAAGACATCGCCCGCCCGGTGTGTTGGCTCGAAGCATGGGAATCGAACTCGGCAGGATCGGCATCTGGCAGCACGAATCCGTCTTCACCCCGGAGATCGCCCGTGAGCTGGAGGAGCTCGGCTACGGCGCGATCTGGCTCGGTGGCTCGCCGGACGGCGACCTCGTGAAGGCGGAGGAGCTGCTCGACGCGACGAAGACGATCAAGGTCGCCACCGGCATCGTCAACATCTGGAAGGACGACGCGGCCACGGTCGCCGAGTCGTACAAGCGCATCGAGGCGAAGCACCCGGGCCGCTTCCTGCTCGGCATCGGCGCCGGGCACCGCGAGCACACCGCGGAGTTCAAGAAGCCGTACGCGGCGCTGGTCGAGTACCTCGACGCTCTCGACGCCGCCGGGGTGCCCGTCGAAGGCCGCGCGCTCGCGGCGCTCGGCCCGAAGGTGATCAAACTCGCAGGCGACCGCACGGCGGGCGCCCACCCGTACCTGATGACGCCCGAGCACACGCGCCAGGCGCGCGAAATCCTCGGGGAGGGGCCGCTGCTCGCGCCCGAACAGAAGGTCGTCCTCGAGACCGACCCGGCGAAGGCCCGCGAGATCGGGCGGGGCACCGTCAAGTTCTACCTCGGTCTCGTCAACTACACGAACTCCCTGCGGAAACTCGGTTTCACCGACGAGGACCTGGCGGGCGAGGGCAGCGACAAGCTGGTCGACGCGCTGGCCGTGCACGGCGACGCCGAGACGGTCGCCCGCGGCGTCACCGCGCATATCGAAGCCGGGGCGGACCACGTCAACATCCAGGTACTGAACCAAGACCCCCTGCCGGTCTACCGGGCGCTCGCCGCGGTCCTCCTCTGACGCGACGGCTGTAGGCACCTCCCGGCCGACCTCGTACGATGCGGCCGAGAGGTGCACCAGCCTGCTTCGAGGAGGAGTAAACGATGCCCATCGCCACCCCCGAGGTCTACGCGGAGATGCTCGACCGGGCGAAGGCGAACGAATTCGCCTACCCGGCCATCAACGTGACCTCGTCGGAGACCCTGAACGCCGCCATCCGCGGGTTCGCCGAGGCGGAGAGCGACGGGATCATCCAGTTCTCCACCGGCGGCGCCGAGTTCGCGTCCGGCCAGAAGGTCAAGGACATGGTGACCGGTTCGGTCGCGCTCGCCGAGTTCGCCCAGGTCGTCGCCGCCAAGTACGACGTCAACGTCGCGCTGCACACCGACCACTGCCCGAAGGACAAGCTCGACGGCTTCGTCCGCCCGCTGATCGAGATCTCGGCGGAGCGGGTCAAGAACGGCCAGCACCCGCTGTTCCAGAGCCACATGTGGGACGGCTCCGCGATCGACCTCGACGAGAACCTCGAGATCGCGCAGGAGCTGCTCGCCAAGGCCGCGGCCGCGAACATCATCCTCGAGGTCGAGATCGGCGTCGTCGGCGGCGAGGAGGACGGCGTCGAAGCCGAGATCAACGAGAAGCTGTACACCGCCGAGGGCGACTTCCTGAAGACGATCGACGCGCTCGGCTCCGGCGAGAACGGCCGCTACCTGCTGGCCGCGACCTTCGGCAACGTGCACGGCGTCTACAAGCCCGGCAACGTGAAGCTGCGCCCGGACGTGCTCAAGGGCGGCCAGGAGGCGGCGGCGAAGAAGCTCGGCCTCGCGGCCGGTTCGAAGCCGTTCGAGCTGGTGTTCCACGGCGGTTCCGGCTCGCTGCCGGAGGAGATCCGCGAGGCGGTGTCGTACGGCGTCGTGAAGATGAACGTCGACACCGACACGCAGTACGCCTTCACCCGGCCCATCGCGGACCACTTCTTCAAGAACTACGACGGCGTCCTGAAGATCGACGGCGAGGTCGGCAACAAGAAGGTCTACGACCCGCGTAGCTACCTGAAGGCCGCCGAGGCCGGCATGGCCGCGCGCGTCGTCGAGGCCGCTCAGTCGCTGGGCTCGGCGGGCAAGAAGCTCTGACCAGTACGCATTTAGTCCGCTAAATGCGGAAGTACGTGAAGGCCCCCTTCACTGCGCTAGACGCAGTGAAGGGGGCCTTCACGTACTCGGAGCGGGAGTCCCGGCCAGTGGTTTCAAGATCAGCAAAATGTCGGTCACTTGCACTGTGGAATGTCGGTTCACCCGGTCGTGAAATGTCGGTCGAGGATACTGTGAGATGTACACGAACCGACCTATCGAGGAGCTATGGCGACCGCGGCGGACTTCCGCGGCCTCGCCCAGCTAAGAGACCTTCTCGGTGATCAGTTCACGCAGGGCATCGTCCTGCACACCGGAAGCCAGGGCGCCATCAGCTTCGGTGATCGGCTGATGGCGCTCCCGCTCGCTTCGTTGTGGCAGGCCGGGCAGGATCAGGATTGAGCCTCAGGCGGCCGGAAGCGTCGTCTTCTCGCGGCGCTTCTCCAGCAGCGAGTTCATCGCCCGCGTCCCCGGACCGGCGGCGGCCCACAGCACGCCGACACCGACCAGGCAGACCGCGGCCGTCCAGTAGGCCACCGGCGGCGCCGACTCCGTCCGCGCGTCACCGAGGATCCACGGCCGGAACTGCGACTGCACCCACAGCATCCCGTAGCCGAACGCCGTCACCAGCAGCGCGCCCGCGCCCGCCGTCAGCAGCGGATGACCCCGGCCGATGCGGAACGCCAGGTCGACGGCGAGGCCGACGGCCAGCAGGTAGAACGGCACGGTCGAGATCGGGAACCCCATCCCGAGCAGCAGCGGCCACATCACCAGCCGGTACGCGAGGTAGGCGGCGGCGACCGTCGTCCCGGCCCAGCGGAAGCCGGTGGTGTGCCGCGCCAGCGCGAAGATCAGCGCCATCACGCCGATACCCCACAGCGGGTAGACCCAGTCGTCGATCGGCATCGTGAAGTACTCGACGGCCACCCGGTCGACCGGATGCCCGATCTGGCCGGCGGCGAAGTTCAGCAGCTCGGGCTCGGCCTCGGGCGCGCCGCGCTCCCAGGCGCGCAGGCCGAGGATGCCGTACTCCTGCTGACCGTTCGGGAAGAACGTGTTCTCCAGGAAGAACGCCCACAGTCCGATCAGGACCCCGGTGCGCAGGCGGCCGGGCTTGGCGTACTTCAGCCAGCCCATGATCACGCCTGCCTGCATGATGCCCGTTCCGATGTAGAGCATCATGTGCGACGGGCTCCACGCGGTCAGGTCGAGACCGTTGACGCGGTGGTTGATGACGTCCAGCGGCGCCGCGATGAGGAACACCACGAGCCCGGCCTGCATCAGCCGCAGGGACCGCCGGTCGGCGCCCATCCCGGTGTAGCTGTGGATCGCCACCAGCACCATGATGATCACCGTGCCGACGGTGTTGATCAGGTGCGGCGGGGCGAGGTCGTCGCGAAGCCACATGAAATGCCACGACATGTCCCACGACGAGCCCACCAGTTTGAAGGCGAACGCCGCCAGCCACATCGAGTAGCAGAAGTTCAGGACCCAGTCCGGCGTCGCCTGTCCCGGCGCGCCGCGGTGCCAGTGGAGCTTGAAGAACAGCCGCGTCTTCGCGATCGGGCTGCGGGGGATGACACCCGGCGAAAGGTCCCCGGTCACTTCTGTCGCCTTTGTCATACGGGCCATCCTCCCTGCTCCAGATCACGGGACGGGCATTCGGGGTCGAAAATCGGGGTTCACCCGTAGGGGTGGCGGATTTGCGGTCGGCGTGCGAAGCAGGGCAAGGTGTGCCGCCATGATGCCGAAACGACTCGTCGCGGCGGTCCTCGTCGCCGCTCTGGTGCTGGCCGGTGGGGGCATTCTCGGGAGCCTGTTCTTCTAGCCACACGCGGTCGGCACAATGGCCCGTATGACGAACCTCCTCGGCCCCCAGCCGACGCATCTCCCCGAGCACACCGCCGCGCAGGCGGCGCTGGACGCCGGGACCGATCCGGCCGCCGTCGCCGCCGAGCACCCCGACTACAGCGAGGCGTGGGCCGCCCTCGCCGAGAAGGCGCTCGAAGCCGGCGAGACCGTCGCCGCGTACGCGTACGCCCGCACCGGTTACCACCGCGGCCTCGACCAGCTTCGCCGCGCGGGCTGGAAGGGACACGGTCCGGTGCCGTGGTCGCACCGCCCGAACCAGGGTTTCCTGCGTTCCCTCGCCGTCCTCGGCAAGGCCGCCGGCAAGATCGGCGAGACCGAGGAGTACGACCGCTGCAAGACCTTCCTCGCCGACTCGGACCCCGCCGCCGCGGGAGCCACCGGCCTCAAGTGACCTCGTGAGTGGTAAGGACGGCTGGAACCGTCCTTACCACTCACGAGCTAGAACCCACTCGGTAGTGCGGTTTCTGCCGGGTGCTGGGCTTGGCCGGGGGTTGCGAAAGCCACTTTCGCAACCTTCAACGTTGCGAAAGTGGCTTTCGCAACGTTGGCTGTAGCCGGGCATCGTCCTGGTGACCATGTCGCGAAAGCCACTTTCGAGACGTCTGGTGTCCCGAAAGTGGCTTTCGCGACACCGGCTCCAGACCCCCACAGACCGCGCCCGGGGTCAACGGCGGCCGGAAGCCAGTAGGTATCCAAGACACCCTTGGCTAGAACCGTCCTTACCACTCACGAGCCCTAGAACAGCCCGCAGTTCCCCACGGCCGGTAGCCCCGCGAAGCGTCCCTCAAGCCAAGCGAAAGCCTCCGGGAAAGCCCGGATCGCCCCGCCGACGTGCGTCGGAACCAGCGAAGTCGAGAACTGCACCTTCGCGCCCTTCGCACACCACGAGCGCGCCATGGTCCGCCCCTGCGCGTAGGGGACGATGTCGTCGAGCGCACTGTGGACGACCAGCGTCGGCGCGCCCGGCTTCCGCGCTCCGATGAGCTGCTCGCCGACTCGCGTCTTGAACGGCTCTTCGCCGAGGTACGCGGTCAGCGGCCTGCCGTCCTTCGTCAGGTCCTTCGACTGCGTGAACGCGTGTCCGAAGATCGCGTCCCCGGTGCACTCCTGCTTGACCTTCTCGAACGCTTCGACGCCCTTCGCGTTCAGCAGGGACGGGATGTTCAGCTCCGGGTACGCCGCGTCCATGCTGACCAGCGTGAATCCGAGGAACCCGAAGGCGTAGTGCCCGTCGATGTTCTTGCCGACCTCGGCCAGATCGGCCGGGACGGCGCCCGCGTACGAGCCCTTCAGCTTGAGCTCGGGCGCGTACGACGGCTGGAGTTCGGCGGCCGACGCCGACGCCCCGCCGCCTTGCGAGTAGCCCGCGGTCGCGACCGGGCCGTTGTCCGGCAGGTTCGCTTCGGGCAGGCGCTGCGCCGCGCGGATCGAGTCGAGGACGGCGTTGCCCTCGGCGACGCGGTTGACGTACGTGTGGACGCCCGGGGTGCCGAGGCCCTCGTAGTCGGTGACGACGACGCCGTAGCCGCGAAGCAGCAGCCCGGCGATGAAGGGCCCTTCGTACTCCATGCCCGCCGCGAGGGCTTTCGACGGCGCGCACTGGTCGCCGACACCCTGCGTCCCGGCCGCGTAGCCGATGACCGGCCGTTCGCCCGCGCCGGTCCACGCCTTCTTCGGGGTGAGGACGGTGCCGGTCACGGCGTTGGCCTTGCCGTGGGTGTCGGTGCTGCGGTACATGATCCGCCGCACGTCGGCGTCGGCCTTGATGAGTTTCACGGGATCGACGTAGAAGGTGGACGGTTCGTGCCGGATGATGTCGCCGGGAGCACCCGCGGGCAGTGGCGACGGGGGATCGTAGAAGGACGGGGCGGCCGTGGCCTGGGGTGCCCCGAAGGTCAGCAGGGCCGCGATGGTGGCCGCTGAGACGGCGGCGGAAACACCGAGCCGGGATCCTGGACGCATGCTTGCTCCTCGTTGAGCACAAACATTTTCGACAGACGTGTCGAAAAAGAGAGTCAGTGAGGTGGCGCACAATGTCAAGCCCGGCGCCGCGAGGGAGACCCCGAAAACTCCCGATCGGCGAGCAACGCGCGCGGGTGCTGAGTTCGGCCGCCGGCGTCTTCGCGGTGCACGGCGCGCAGGCCGCGACGATCGAGCAGATCGCCCGGCGCGCGGGCGTGTCCCGGCAGGCCGTCTACGAGCAGTTCGGCGATCGCACGACGTTGTTCACGCAAGTCGTCGCGGACATCGAGGAGCGCGCCTTCGAGGCGATCGGCGCGCCCGCCCTCGATCTCTCGCAGCCCGAGCTGCGGTCCTGGGCGCGCGCCAACTACGCCAACATGTTCGCCTTCGTCGCGGCGAATCCCGACGCCTTCCCAGTCCTGCGCGAGGCGGAGCGCATGGGCGACCCGGCCCTCACCCGGCTTCGCGAAAGGCTCGCGGGCGTCTACACCGAGGCCAGCCGTCAGCGCTGGGCACGCCACGGCGTCGACTCCGGCCGCGCGGACAAGGCCCTGGTCACGCTGTTCTTCGCGATGACCGAGGCGCTCGTCCAGGCGAGCTGGGACGGTGAGCCGCCCGACGCGGACGCGCTCATCGACCTGCTCACCGAATTCACCGTCGGCGGCGTCGTCCGGCTTCGGACCGCGGCCGCCGACGTGATGGAAAGACTGCGCTAAGCGGCGACGGGCTCCAGCGCTTCTTCGGTGACCGACGCCAGATCCGGTGACGAGACGACGCGGTTGCGGCCGTTGCGTTTCGCCGCGTAGACCGACGCGTCGGCCGAGGCCATGACCTCGTCGATGGTCCGGCCGTCCAGCGGGTACGTCGCGACGCCGACCGACGCCGTCCGCTGTTCGATGACCACGGGGTTGCCCTCGTTGTCCTGGGTCCTGATGACCATCTCGCTGATCCGCTGCCGGATGCGCTCGGCGACCGCGACGGACTCGTGCTTCGACGACGAGGTCAGCAGCACGACGAACTCCTCGCCGCCGAACCGCCCGGCGAGGTCCTGCGTCCGCGTTTCGG
Organism: Amycolatopsis roodepoortensis; assembly: GCF_024628825.1. Taxonomy (NCBI): domain Bacteria; kingdom Bacillati; phylum Actinomycetota; class Actinomycetes; order Pseudonocardiales; family Pseudonocardiaceae; genus Amycolatopsis; species Amycolatopsis roodepoortensis. The sequence continues at coordinate 5,097,597 of NZ_CP102415.1, read as the reverse complement.
CCTTCACCAGTGCCGCGACGCCCTTGAGCACGTCGTCGCCCGCGAGGTGGCCGTACGTGTCGTTGATGCTCTTGAAGTGGTCGAGGTCGATCATCAGCGCGCCGAACTGGCCGTTCTCGCGCTCGGCGCGGGCGACCTCACGGACGGCGCCCTGCTGCCAGGTCGTGGCGTTGAGCAGCTGGGTCTTCTGGTCGGTGGTCGCGAGCTCTTCCAGCTGCTTGATCAGCACCGAGCGCTGCAGCAGGTACAGCGGCAGGAAGACGAGCAGCACCAGCACCGGCTGATGCGGCAGGACGGCGAGCACGAGCGCGCCGATGCAGACCGTCGAGGCTTCGAGGATGTTGTCGTCCCAAGAGCCGAGGAGCGTCTGGACGGTCGCCTTCTTGGGCGCCGCGAAGTACAGGCCGGTGCCGGTGAAGACGGCGTTCATCAGGAAGAAGACGAGACTCGCGGCGCAGATCGCCGTGACCGACGCCGTGTCCGCGCCGACCACCTGGACGGCCGCCCAGGCGGCGAACGCGGTCAGCGTCATGGATGTGGCGTTCGCCACAGTTCGGTGGGGATTGACCGTGTGAAGGCCTGCCCAGCTGCGGTATCCGAGGTGAAGATAGATCACGGTCACGAGAAGCGCGGTCAACTGCGGCGGAAGTAGAATCGCGCCGGGCAGGACCCAGACCGAGGTCATGTTGATATGCGGGGTGACGCTCATGCTGCGGCGCTGGCGCTCGATCCGGCGGGTCGCCTCGGTGTGCGCGATGGCGAGCCCGGCGAGCAGGAAACACAGCAGGACCTGCGAAGACGTGATGGCGATGGATGCGGCGAAGACCCCCGTCAGTGCCAGCATCGTCGCGACGGACAGCCCGGTGTAGGCGATCCAATGCTTAGGCCGCTTCCACAGCTCCCACGCGCCTACCGTGAGAGCCGAACGATGTCCAGCACGTTCCTCCGATGTGATCATCTTTCCCCCTGACTCTTGCGTCATTCTCCGAAACCCCCTACTTACGGACAGCTTCTACCGACTTGCGGGCTGTCGACAAGCTCCCTAGGTGTGTACTTTTCTCTGAGAGGTCGAGGGAAAGGTGCCAGCGATGGCCGGTAGGGATCAGTGAACTGGGGCGCGCGCCAGACGTCCGCGCGATCGGGCCGGCGCGTGGAACACCTCAATGTTCTGCGCGCGCGGCGTCTTTTTCCTGCCACCGTTCCGGGTCGCGGCTGAGGGTCCGGAACCAGCTCAACGCGAGCGGGATGGTCAGCACCAATCCCGCAAGCCCGAAGACGCCGACGGTCGACTGAGGGCCGACCTGGTCCGCCAGGATGCCGCCGATCAGGGGACTCACCCCCATCGTCGTGGTCAGTCCGGTGTTCGACAGCCCCATCACCTGTGCCCGGCTCTCGTCCGGCACGGCCAGCGTCAGCGACGCGGTCGCCTGCATCAGTGCCACCGTGCCGAAGCCTCCGCAGAGCACGAACAGCGCGATCGACGCCCACGGCCCCGGCTGCAGGAAGCACAGCAGCAGCGGGATCGCCGTCAGCGCGGAAAGCGGCCCGATCAGTTTCGGTCTGACGTGTGCAGGCACCCAGCGCGAATAGATGAACGCGCCGATCACGCTGCCGATCGGGTCGGCGGCCAGCAGCAGGCCGATGACCTCGGGCCCGCCGCCCGACGAGGCGACGTACGGCGCCGCGATGCCCTCGTAGACCGGCAGCAGGCCCATCAGCCAGGTGAACAGCAACAGCGAGCGCAGCCCTGAGCTGGCGAAGACGATCTTCCCGCCAGAGCCGATCGACGCGAAGAACGACTTGCGTTTCTCGCCGGTCGCCGCGGCAGGCCGCGACTTCAGCCCGAACCGGACGAACAGCGCCGAGATCACGAAGGTGACGGCGTCCAGCGCGAGGGCGATATGGGGTTCCAGCGCGGTCAGCAGGAGACCGCCGCCGGCGAATCCGGCCAGCTGCGCCGATTGGACGGTCATGCTGCGGATCGCCATGCCGACGACGAACCGGTCGCCTTCGAGGATCTGCGGCAGCAGGGCCAGCTGGGCCGCCTTGAACGGCGGATTCAGCAGCGAGACCGCGCCGACGAGGACGCACAGCACCCAGAACGGCATCACCGGGATCGCGACCAGCGCGATCAGCAGTGCCCGTAACAGGTCGACGACCACCATCACGGTCCGCCGGGGGAACCGGTCCGCGAAGCCGGTGAGGAAGATGCCGCCGAGCAGCGACGGGGCGTAGGTCAGCGCGTAGGTGAGACCGGTCAGGGTCGCGGAGCGGGTTTCGGTGAAGACGAGGACGGAGAGGGCGACCCTGGCGAGTTGATCACCGAAGATCGAGAACAGCTCGGCGAACCAGAGCGAACGGAACTCGGCTACACCGAACACCTCTCGGTAAGTGACCCGTCCGGCCGAAGCCATGCTGCCCCCAATAGGGTCCTTATTACGCGACAAACTCGTGACCGAGAGTAACGCGGTCACGAGCTCGTCACGAAGCGTCATTCGTTCACGTAAGTGTCTCCTGACTGTTGGTGATTGGCTAGGTTCTTTCGCCGGGTTTCTGGAGTTGGAGATCTTTTTCGTGGATGAACGACCGGTCGCGAAGATGTCCCGCTGGCCGGTCCCTCGGCTCGGACCTGCGGCTTTCGGTGTTTTTGGGGTTTTCGCCGGGAAAATCCGCGCGGCGACGCGTCACCCGGCCCGGGGATGCGACGCGCCGTGCGTCCTCCGGGGCGCCTGTGTTCGCAGGGAGCGCGAACGCCTTTCGACTCCGCTCCGCGACCGTGAGGTCCATCGGGCGGCATCGACGCGGTCCGCTGAATGGCTGACCGATGCGCCATTCGGTGGAGTGACGGCTCAGCCGTCGACCGCGAGCACTTCGCGGGCCGAAGCCGCGTCCCGTTTGGCGACCTCTTCGCGCACGATCGGGATGACGTGGCGGCCGAAGTCGATCGTGTCGCCCAGCATGTCGTAGCCGCGCGCGGAGAGGATGTCGACGCCGAGGTCGTAGTAGTCGAGCAAGGCCTGCGCGACGGTTTCGGGCGTGCCGACCAGCGCGTTGGAGTTCCCGGCGCCGCCGGTCGCGGCCGCCGTCGGGGTCCACAGTGCCCGGTCGAACCGTTCCCCTTCGGCGGCGACCGCGAGGAGCCGCTGCGAGCCGGTGTTCTCCGGGTTCGTGAGCGAATGCCGCCGGGTCAGCTGCTTGCCCCCGCTCGTCCGCTTCTTGATGGCGTCGACCGTGCGGTAGGCCTTCTCCCAGGCGAGTTCCTCGGTCGGCGCGATGATCGGGCGGAAGGCGACCTGGATCCGCGGTACGTCCGTCCGCCCGGCGGCCTTCGCCGCGGCCTTGACCGACTCGATCTGCTCGGCCGTCTGCGCGAGGGGCTCGCCCCACAGGCAGAAGATGTCCGCCTCGGCCCCGCCCGCCGCGTACGCCGCCGGAGACGAGCCGCCGAACGAGACTCCCGGGCGCGGTTGTTGCACAGGCCGGACGTCGAGGACGAAGTCGGCGAAGCGGTAGTGCTCGCCTTCGTGGTCGAAGGGCTCTTCGGACGTCCAGGCCCGCTTCACGATCTGGATGTACTCACGCGTGCGTGAGTAGCGCTCGTCCTTGGTGAGGTAGTCGCCTTCGCGCTGCTGTTCGTGGTCGCTGCCGCCGGTGATGAAATGCACCGTGAGCCTTCCGCCGGAAAGCTGGTCCAGCGTGGCGAACGTTTTCGCCGCGAAGGTCGGGTACGAGACGTTCGGCCGGTGCGCCAGCAGGATCTGGAGCTTATCGAGCTTCGACGCGACGTACGCGGCCGCCTGCGCCGGATCCGGCCCGCTGGAGCCGTACGCGAACAACACCCGGTCCCAGCCGAAGTCCTCGTGCGCCCGGGCGAGGCGCAGCGTGTAGTCCTTGTCGAAGACGCCGCCCGATCGCGGATGGGTCTCCGAACCGTCGTTGGTGCCTCCGATACCCAGGAATTCGACCGGCATCGCACGTTCCTCTCGTCCGTGTCCCCCTGCTCGACGAGTACGCGCCGGTTCTCCGCCGTGGCAACGGGTTCCGCTCCTTGAGAACCCGCACACCGCCCGGAATCCCGGCGTAGCTTCGGCTTCGTGGGTACCGCAGAACTTCCCTACGTGCTCGCGGTGGTCGGCGCCGGTCCACGTGGGGTGGGCGTGCTCGAACGGCTCGGCGCCAACGCCGCCGAACTGCTCGGCGGACGACGGCTGGTGGTGCATCTCGTCGATCCCTTCCCCGCCGGGGCGGGGCGGGTCTGGCGGTACGAACAGTCTCCGTTGCTGCGTATGAACTCCATGCCCGAGGACGTCACGGTGTTCACCGACGACACCGTGCGGATCGACGGCCCGGTCAGGCCGGGCCCGTCACTGATCGAGTGGGCGCGGCTGGTCCGCTCGGGCGAACTCGACGCCGAGGTGGACGACAGTCTGAGCGCCGAACTCGAAGCACTGCAAAGAGATCACTTCCCGACGAGGCGGCTGCAGAGCGCGTACCTCGCGTGGTTCCACCGCAAGGTACGCGCCGAACTTCCCGCCGGAATCGAGGTCGTCGAGCACCGGACCCGCGCGGTGCGGCTCGAAGACGGCGAGCCGCAGTCGCTCTGGCTGGAAGGCCGCGCGGAACCCCTGGAGGTGAACGCCGTTCTGTTCACCGTCGGGCATCTCGACGCCGAACCGCCCGAACGGGAGGCCGGACTCGCGGATTTCGCCGCGCGCCACGACCTCGCCTACTATCCGGCCGGTTACACCGCCGACGTCGACTACTCGGCGATCGAGCCGGGGGAAACCGTGCTGGTGCGCGGATTCGGCCTCGCCTTCGTCGATCTGATGCTGCTGCTGACCGAAGGCCGTGGTGGCCGGTTCGAAGAGCAGGCGTGCGGCGGGCTGAAGTATCACCCGTCCGGCGCCGAGCCCGTGTTGCACGTCGGATCACGTCGCGGGGTGCCGTACCACGCGAAGATCGGCTACCGGTTGCGCGGGAAACCGTTGCAGCTGCCCAAGTTCTTCGACGCTTACGCCATCGAAAAGCTGTGCGCCGTGCCCGGGCGGATCGACTTCCGCCGCGACGTCTGGCCGCTGATCTCGAAGGAGATCGCGTGGGCCTACTACAGCGAGCTGTTCACCGCTCACCCCGAGCGGGTGCGCATGGATTTCGCCGTTTTCGCCGACGCGTTCGCGGACGCCGCACCTGGCGAACTCGACGAGCTGGTGGCGCGCGCGGTTCCGGGCGTGGACGACCGGCTCGATCTGGAGCACCTGGACCGGCCGATGGCGGGAGCTCGGTTCGGCAGCGCCGAGGAGTACGGCAAGGAGCTGCGCGAGTACGTCGAAGCGGACTTGAGCCGGCGGGCGGACCCCGGGTACAGCGCGGATCTCGGCGCGTTCACGGCACTGTTGTCCGTGATGGGGCAGCTTCCCGCGCTGGTGCAGACGGGACGGCTCGACGCGGTCTCTCAACTGTCCGATTTGGACGGTTGGTTCCTCGGCTTCTTCTCCTATTTCGCCAGCGGCCCGCCTCCACGACGGCTCGAAGAACTGCTCGCACTCCAGGAAGCCGGTCTCGTTTCCTTCCTTGGCGCCGAAACGCGGGTGTCGGCGGACGAGGAACGCCGGACCTTCGTCGCTTCCGGCGCGAGCTTCCCCGGCGAGACCGAGGCGCGCACACTCGTCGAGGCGCGGCTGCCCGAGCCGAGTATCACCAGGGCGTCCGATGTCCTTTTGCGACAGTTGCACGCCAGTGGCGCGCTCGGCGAGGAGGCCGTCGTCGACACGGTGACCGGCGACAGGCTGCTCGCCGGCCGGATCCACACCCGCGTCTCCGACGGCCGGATGCTCGACGGTGCGGGCCGTCCGCATCCGCGCCGGTTCGCGCTCGGACCGCATACGTCGGCGCGGTCGGCCGGGGCGTTCACCCGGCCGCGGACGAACGCGCTCCCGTTCCGGCAGAACGACGTCGTCGCGCGGGAGATCCTGAAGCTGGTCGCGGAGGCGTAACTCGCGTGATCAGAGCCGTAACTCACGTGATTGGAGACGTAACTCGGGTGTGCCGCGTCTGATCACGCGAGTTACGCCTTCAATCACGCGAGTTACGTCTCTAATCACGCGAGTGCTGGCTTTCCCAGACCCGCGAGGGCAGTTCCTTCCGCACGATCGGGACGACGTCGGAGGCGAAGAGCTCCAGGACGTCCCGCGCTTCCCCGGAGGTCAGCCCGTCGACCGACACCGCCTGCACCTCGTGCCCGAACGACGCGTGGTAGTCGCCGATCTTGTCGATCACCTGCTCCGGGCTCCCGACCAGCGCGGAACCTCCGGTGATCTTGTCCTCCAACGTGGTGAACTCGGACTTGTTGTGCTGATACGCGGGTGTCTTCATCAGCGCCTCGAAGTACGGCCGGTAGCCGTCCAGCGCCTCCTGCGAGGTCTTGGCGACGTACAGCCCGCCCGCGCCCGAACCGACGAGCGCGTCCGCCGGGTCGTGGCCGTACTCCGCCCATCGCCGCCGGTAGTGGTCGATCAGGTCGGCGTACTTCTTCTTGGGGTGGAAGCCGTTCGCGGTGAACAGCGGATCGCCGAACTTCGCCGCCAGCTCGGTCGACTCGGTGCTCGACGCGCTCCCGTGCCAGATCCGCGGCCGCGCGTGGAACGGCCGCGGCTGGGTCGTGACGCCGGTCAGCGGCGAGCGGAACTCGCCATCCCAGGTCACTCCTTCCTCCAGGAACAGCCTGCGCAGCAGGGCGAACTTCTCCGCCTGGTACTCCCACTGCCGCTCCTCTTCGAGACCGAACAACGGGAAGTGCCGGGGATCGTTGCCCTTACCGATCATGAGCTCCAGCCGTCCGCCGGAAAGCTGGTCGAGCGTCGCGTAGTCCTCGGCGACGCGCACCGGGTCGAGCACGCTGATCACGGTCAGCGTGGTCAGCAGCCGGACGCGCCGGGTGCGTTCGGCCACCGCGGCCAGGATCACCGGCGGCGCCGAGGACAGAAACGGCTCGCCGTGCCGCTCGCCGACGCCGTACGCGTCGAAGCCGAGCTCTTCGGCGAAGATCGCTTCGTCGACGACTCGGCGAAGGCGCTCATGCTGGCTCGGTGTCGCCCCGGTTTCGGGGTCGGGATGGTTGGCGACCAGGGAGAAGAGCCCGAACTTCATCGTGTCTCCAGGGGTTTCCGGCCGGGGATGGCGGCGAGCAGTTCCCGCGTGTAGTCCGCGGACGGCCGTTCGAGGACGTCCCGGGCGGGGCCGAGTTCGACCAGTTCGCCGCCGCGCAGCACGCCGACGGTGTCCGCGATCTGCCGGACCACGGCGAGATCGTGCGAGATGAACAGGTACGTCAGGCCGAGCTCGTCCTGGAGATCGGCGAGCAGCCGCAGGATCTGCGCCTGTACCGAGACGTCCAGCGCGGACACGGGTTCGTCGGCGACGATCAGCTCCGGGCGCAGCGCGAGCGCCCGCGCGATCGCCGCGCGTTGCCGTTGCCCGCCGGACAGTTCGGCGGGTTTGCGCTTCAGCACCGAAGACGGCAGGGCGACCTGGTCGACCAGCTCCGCCGCCCGTGCCCGGCGTTCCGCCTTCGTGCCGACGCCGAAGGCCCGCAGCGGCTCGGAGATGACGTCCTCGATGCTGAACTTCGGGTTCAGCGACGCGTACGGGTTCTGGTACACGAGCTGGAACCGGCGCCGCAGCCGTCGCAGCTCCTCGCCGCGCAGCGCGGTGATGTCCTCGCCGTCGAACTCGACGACGCCGTCCGTCGGCGTCTCCAGTCGCAGGATCATCCGCGCGGTGGTCGACTTGCCCGAACCGGACTCGCCGACCAGCGCGAGCGTCCGGCCGCGGGCGATGTCGAACGAGACGCCGTCCACGGCGCGGACGGCCCCGAAGGTCTTGCCGAGATCGCGGACCGACACCAGGACGTCGGACGACGGTGGCTTCGGGTCCCGCAACGGGGTGTCGGACAGGCTCGGCGCGGCGGCGAGCAGATCTCGCGTGTACTTCTGGGTGGGCGCCGCGAGGATCTCACCGGTCGTCCCTTCCTCGACCACGGCCCCTTGGGACAGCACCACGATCCGCGACGCCCGGTCGGACGCGACGCCGAGGTCGTGGGTGATCAGCAGGACGGCGGTGCCCGCGTCGGCGGCGAGTTCTTCGAGATGGTCGAGGATCTGCCGTTGCACGGTGACGTCGAGCGCGCTCGTCGGCTCGTCGGCGATGATGAGTTTCGGCCGTCCGGCGAGCGCGGCGGCGATCAGCGCCCGCTGACGCAGCCCGCCGGACAACTCGTGCGGATACTGCCGTGCCCGCGTCTCCGGGTCGGCGATCCCGGCCTTGCGCAGCAGTTTCACCGCCTCGGCGCCGGCGTCGCGTTTGCCGGCGAGGCCGTGGATGAGCAGCACCTCCGCGACCTGATCACCGATCCGGTGCACGGGATTGAGCGACACCGTCGGATCCTGGGGGACCAGCGCGATCTCGCGACCGCGCACCGAACGCCAGGCGCGGTCGGAGAGTTTCGTGAGATCACGGCCGTCGAAGGTGATCTCGCCGCGGTCGATCCGCCCGCCGCGCGGCAGCAGCCCGATGGCCGCGTGCGCCGTCGTGCTCTTGCCGGATCCGGACTCGCCGACCACGGCGACAATTTGTCCCTTGTGGACGGAGAGCGAGACGCCGTCCACGGCGGGCACGGATTTGTAGGAAACCGCGAGATCGCGGATGGTCAGCAGTTCGCTCACCGCACGTCTCCTTCGATCGCTCTGGACAGCCGGTTCGCGGACAGCACCACGGCGGCGACGGTGAGCCCGGGGAAGGTCGTCATCCACCAGGCGGTGGCGAGGAAGCCGCGGCCGCCCGCCACCAGCGAGCCCCATTCCGGCGTCGGCGGGGTGGCGCCGTAGCCGAGGAAGCTCAGCGCGCTCACCTCCAGCACCGCCGTGCCGAAGGTGAGTGTCGCGAGCGCGAGCACCGGGCCGAGCGCGTTGGGCAGCACGTGCCGTCCGAGCACCCCGGTCCAGCGCACGCCGCCCGCGCGGGCGGCCTCGACGAACACGCCACTGCGGACACGCAGCACCTCGGCGCGCATCAGGCGGGCGAACTGCGCGAGGTTCGCGACCCCGACCGCGATCGCGACGTTGGTCGTGCCGAAACCGAGCGCGGTGACCAGCGCCAGCGACAACAGGATGGACGGGATCGCCAGCAGGACGTCGACGCAGCGCATGATCGCCGAATCGAGCGCGCCGCCCCGGAATCCGGCGAGCAGGCCGAGCGCGGAACCGGCGGCGAGCGCGACGACGACGGCAATCACGGTCGCCTGCAACGAAAGCGCGGCACCGTGCACCACCCGCGCGAAGATGTCCCGCCCGGTTTCGTCGGTGCCGAAGAGGTGTCCGAGCGACGGACCCCGCATCTTCTCCGCGGGGACGCCGGCGAGCGGGTCCTGCCCGGTGAAGAGGCCGGGGGCGACCGCCGCCAGCAGGGCGAACGCGAGGACGGCGATCGCGATGATCAGGCCCGGCTTCCGCCGGGTGCGCACGAGAACGTCAGGCATCGGCGGTCTCCCGGTGTCGGATCCGCGGGTCGAGCAGGGGATAGACGAGGTCGACGAGCAGGTTGATCACGACGAACACCAGCGCGGCGAGCACGATCACCGCCTGTACCACCGGGATGTCCTGCGCGGTGACCGCCGACGACGTCACGCGGCCGAGGCCGTCACGGGAGAACACGGTCTCGGTGATCACCGAACCCGCGATCAGGTTTCCCGCGACCACTCCGGCGATGGTCAGTGTCGGCACCGCCGCGTTGCGCAGTAAGTGTCCGAAGTGGACCCTCGCCCGGCTCGCTCCCTTCGCCAGCGCGATCTCGGCGTACGGCTCGGCGAGCTGCGTGCGGAGGCTCTTCGCCAGCACCTGCCCGATGATCGCGCCGGTCGGGATGGCGAGCGTGATCGCGGGCAGGATCAGCGACTCGAAGCCGTTCGAGCCCAGCGCGGGCAGCAGCTTGAGCTGGAAGGAGAAGAACTGGATGAGCAGCAGCCCGACCCAGAACGGCGGCAGTGAGATCCCCAGCGGCGGCAACGCGAGCAGGAGGTTGCCCAGCCAGCGGTGCCGGGTGAGGGTGCCTGCGAACGCGATTCCGCCGCCGAACAGGATCGCGAGCACCAGGGCGAAGCCGGTCACCGCGAGGGTCGGCGGAAGTGCCGAGACGACCATGTTCGTGGCGTCGTCCCCGGTGGCGATCGAGCGGCCGAAGTCGCCCTGCGCCGCCGCGACCAGCCGCTTTCCGTACTGCAGCGGCAACGGATCGTCGAGTCCGTACTCCGCCTTCGCGGCGGCCAGTTGTTCCGGCGTGACCGAAAGACCGGCCTCGCCTCCGCCGAGCTTCGCGCTGACCGCGTCACCCGGCAGGAGGTAGAGGATCACGAAGGAGACGGTGAACGCGGCCCAGAGGACGAAGACCGCCTGCAGGACCCGCCGGAGTAGATATCGCCTCACGAGCCGGACACCCAGGCGTCGAACAGCTGAAGCCGCGACGACGCTTCGAAGCCGACGCCGTGCGCGTTCGGCCCGTGCGCCAGCACCTGCGTCAGCTCGAACACCGGCGCCGAGTAGCCGTGCTCGATGATCGCGCGCTGCGCCTCCTCGGCGGCGGGCTTCCGCTTCGCCGGGTCCACAGTGGACGACTGGGCGTCGAGCGGCGCGTCGACCGGGTTCTCCGCGGGCAGCTTGCTGCGGTTGTTCGCCTTGGTGGAGAACAGGTTGCGCAGGATGTCCGGATCGGCGCGGGTGGTGTTGTACCAGAGGTACTCGTAGTTCCCGCTCTGCGTGATCTGCACGCTCTCGGCCGTCGTGCGCTGTTCGATCTGGAGGTCGAAGCCGATCTTCCGCAGCTGCTGCTGGACGAGTTCGAGCACGCTCTTGTTCTGGTTGAACACCAGGGAGAAGACGACCTTCGCGGTCAGCCGCTGCCCGTTCTTGGTGCGGATGCCGTCGGGGCCGGGCAGCCAGCCCGCGCTTTCCAGCAGCGCCGTCGCGCCGGCCGGATCGTAGGCGAGCAGTGGCGAAAGGTCGGTGTAGAACGGCGTCGCCGAGCCGAGGATGCTGGTGGCCGGCTTGTAGTTCGGCGTCAGCACGGTGTTCGTGACCTCGGGCCGGTTGATGCCCTTGACCACCGCCTGGCGGACCTTCTCGTCGGTGAGCACGCCCTTGGTGACGTTGGCGTGCAGGTTGAACACGACGCCGGGGTTCGGCCGGGTGGGCTCGGTGAAGCCGTTGCCGGTGAACTGCGGTTCGTCGACCGGCTGGACGTCGGTGATGGCGTCGAGCTGCGCGGACGCGAGGCTTCCGGTGCGCACACCGGGTTCCGGCACGATCTTGTACGCGATCTTGTCGAGGTACGCCTCACCCTGGTGCTTGAACAGTGACGACCCCCAGCCGTAGCCCTTCCGTTTGGCGAGAACGATCTCTTGGTTCTGCTTCAGGCTCTCGAAAACGAACGGTCCGGAGCCGATCAGGCCGTCGCCCTGGCAACGCTGGTCGGCGGTCTTCCGGTACGCGGCGGGCGCGAGGACGCCGAGCGACATCGTCGAGCTGGCCTGCAGGAACTGTGCGCTGGGAACGGAGAACTCGATCTTGACCGTCTTCGGGTCGACGACCGTCGTTCCCTTGTACACGGCCAGATAGCCCGAGCCGAGCTGCGATTTCGGGCCGAGCGCCTTGATCGCGTCGAAGCTCGTCTTGACCGCGGCCGCGTCGACCGGGCTGCCGTCGGAGAAGGTCGCACCGTCACGCAGGTGGAAGGTGAACGCGGTCGAATCCGCGTTGCTCTCCCACTTTTCGGCCAGCCACGGCTTGATCTCGCCGGTGGCCGGATCCTGGTCGGTCAGCGAATCGACCAGCTGGCGGCCGACGTTCAGCGAAGCGTTGGTGCCGACCTGTTGCGGATCGATGCAGTCCGGGCTGGACGAGATCCCGAGGCGCAGCGTGCCACCGGGTTTGGGCGGCCCGGCGTCGGCGCCCGTCGAGCCGCCCGCGGAGGAGCAGGCGGTGACGACAAGTGCGGTGAGCGCGAGTAAGGATGTGGCGGCGGTACGGGACACCGGGTGGCCTCCAGCGGGGAACGGAGCGCGTTTTCTCTTGCGCTGACCCGATTCACGCTAATCACGCCCTTGAGGCCCGCCCACATACTGAGCCCGGCTCCCAGCCCGCGAAACGTCCCACGTTTCCGCTTGACAGCACCGAATGCGCGTGAAGGCCCCCTTCACGCGGCTGAGCCGAGGGAAGGGGGCCTTCACGCGGGAACGGATCTAGCAGCGGTTGAGCATGTCCGTCAGCGCGGTCTTCTCCGCGGACTTGATGCTCAGCTTGTACTTGTACTTCACCGTGGTCCACATCTTCGCGTAGGTGCACCAGTAGCCGACCGTCGGCGGCTTCCAGGCGTCCGGCGACTTGTCGCCCTTCTCCTGGTTGACGTTGTCGGTGACGGCGATCAGCTGCGGCGAGCTGAGGTCGTTCGCGAACGCCTGCCGCTGCGCGGTGGTCCACGACGAGGCGCCGGTGCGCCACGCGGCGGCCAGCGGGACGACGTGGTCGATGTCCACATCGGACGCCGCACGCCAGGTGGCGCCGTCGTACGGGCTGAACCAGCTGCCGGAGACGGCGGCGCAACTGCTGTCCTGCTGGACGTTCGTCCCGTCCCGCTTCAGCACGACCTCACGCGTGTTGCAGCTGTTGCCCTGGTCGGACCAGTGCGGGAACTTGTCGCGGCTGTACCCGGTCGACGAACCGTCCGGCTTGACGGTCAGCGCGGCGAGCTGGGTCTTGGCGGTGTCGGCCGACGGGATGCCCGGGGGCGTCGCTTCGGCGACGCCGACCACACCCGCCGAGACGATCGCCGAAACGGCGAGAACGGTGAAGGAGCGACGAACAGCAAGCGCAGTTGGCATATTGCTGCCTCCGTGTCAGGTTTGGGGACCTGGTCACCTTGCGGTACGGATATGGCCCACGCAACACCATCGGATGACACTCTGCTGGCTATTCGTGAACGGAGGGTGTCACGAGCAGGTAGGACAGGGTGTCCGTCGCCGAAAAATCTTCGGAAAGTCCAGCTGAAGGTTCTGAGCCGAACGGGCTAGTCGTGTCGCTACTCGAGCCCGCGGACCAGCCGGAGGTCCTCCGTGTGCCGGTACCAGGTCCACCGGCTCATGGCGCGCGGATGGGCGACACCGTCGAGGCTCGGCCGGGTGGGGATGCAGCCGAGCTGGAACGCCCGCGCGTAATGCGTCGAAGGCCGCTTGAACAGCGTCCCCTTCGTGACCCGGACCATGAGCCCAGGGCCGCTCGCGTCCGGCTCGACCTCGATCGAGCGCGCGGGCCCGCGCAGCACGGTGTGCTCGTCGCAGTAGGCCACCCCGCGGATCATCCCGATCGTCCCGCGCCCGACCAGCACCCCGCCGGTGTCGTCGCGGATCAGCGGCACCGGGTCGACTTCGCCACGGAGGGCGAGCGAGAGGGCACGCAGCGGCTGCGTCGGCAGGCTCCAGATGCGGGCGACGTCGGAATCCGGCGACGACGGCACGAAGCCGAGCGACACGCCCGAGAGCTGTTCTTTTCGTAACAGCCGCAGCGCGACGGCCGCGAGGTCCGCGTCGGTGCCCGCGACCACCAGATGATCGTGTTCCCCCAGCAAGGGGTCGATATCCGCCTTGCCGGGACGGCTCGGGACACGCACCATTTCGACGTCGTCGATCTCCGGGAGTGTGGGCTCGCCCTCGGGACAGACCACCACTATTCCGCGCACCCGAAGGCCCTCCGTTACGCTCATGCACCGGCATTTACCAGCGCCAAACCACAAGTCGCCGAACACCTGGAGTGTCACATGCCGGCCATCGTGCTGATCGGGGCCCAATGGGGGGACGAGGGCAAGGGCAAGGCCACCGACCTGCTCGGCGACCGCGTCCAGTGGATCGTGCGTTACCAAGGCGGTAACAACGCGGGCCACACCGTAGTCCTTCCCGACGGGCAGAACTTCGCCCTCCACCTCATCCCGTCCGGGATCCTCACGCCGGGCGTCACCAACGTCATCGGCAACGGTGTCGTCATCGACCCGGGTGTGCTGCTCGACGAGCTCGCCGGGCTGGAGGAACGCGACGTCGACACCAGCAAGCTGCTGATCTCCGCCGACGCGCATTTGATCATGCCGTACCACGTGGCGATCGATAAAGTCACCGAGCGTTACCTCGGCAGCCGCAAGATCGGCACCACCGGCCGCGGCATCGGCCCCTGCTACCAGGACAAGATCGCGCGCGTCGGCGTCCGCGTGCAGGACCTGCTCGACGAGAAGATCTTCCGGCAGAAGGTCGAATCGGCACTGGAGTTCAAGAACCAGGTGCTGGTCAAGGTCTACAACCGCAAGGCGCTCGACGCGGACCAGGTCGCCGACGAGGTGCTGGCCGCGGGCGAGAAGTTCGCGCACCGCATCGCCGACACGCGTCTCCAGCTCAACCAAGCCCTCGAACGCGGTGAGACCGTGCTGCTCGAAGGCTCGCAGGGCACCCTGCTCGACGTCGACCACGGCACCTACCCGTTCGTGACGTCGTCGAACCCGACCTCCGGCGGCGCGAGCGCGGGTTCGGGTATCGGCCCCGGCAAGATCGACACCGTGCTGGGCATCCTCAAGGCCTACACCACGCGTGTCGGCTCCGGCCCGTTCCCGACCGAGCTGGACGACGAATCCGGCGAGTACCTGCGCAAACAGGGCGGCGAATTCGGCGTCACCACCGGCCGCTCGCGGCGCACCGGCTGGTTCGACGCGGTCATCGCGCGCTACGCGGTGCGGGTCAACGGCATCACCGACTACTTCCTCACCAAGCTGGACGTGCTGTCCGGCCTGGAGAAGGTGCCGGTGTGCGTCGGCTACGAGGTCGACGGGTTCCGGACGTACGACATGCCGATGACGCAGACGGACGTGCACCACGCGCTGCCGATCTACGAAGAGCTGCCGGGCTGGTTCGAGGACATCTCGGGCTGCCGCACCTTCGAGGAGCTGCCCGCGAACGCGCGGGCCTACGTCGAGCGGCTCGAAGAGCTTTCGGGCGCGCGGATTTCGGCGATCGGCGTCGGGCCGGGCCGCGAGCAGACCATCGTTCGCCACGAGTTCGTCTGACCTCGTGAGTGGCTAGGACGGTTAGAACCGCCCTAGCCACTCACGACTCAGGCGAGCGAGGTCTTCACCGGCGTCGGGTTCCGGAACAGGTCGAGCACCGGGCAGTGCTCGTCCACCTGCCGCTTCAGGTCCTCGTAGGCCTCCGCCCCCGCGGGCCCGCTCAGCTCGACCGAAACGCGCACATCGCCGAAGCCCGGCCGGGTCTCCGAGAACCCGAAGAACCCGTGCAGGTCGATGTCGCCGTCCACGGTCACCTTCACGCCTTCGAGCGGCACGCCGAGCTTCGCCGCCCAGAACTGGTACGTGATCACCTGGCACGAGCCCAGCGCGGCGAGCGCGTATTCGACCGGGTTCGCCGCGGTGTCGGTGCCGCCGAGCGCGGCGGGTTCGTCGACGGTGAACGCGTGATCGCGAACCCGCACGTCGACCTGCGTCGCGGTGCCGGGGTTCAGCGCGTTGGCCACGCTGAACGAGACGGCGGCGTTGCGCGGGTCGGCGTCGACGGCGGTCTTGGTTCCTTCGATGACATCGGTCAGCGACATCGGGTCACTCCAGGATCGAGGTGTCGGACGCCGCCAAGGGTGGGCCAACAGCGGAAACCGCGCGCGTGATCTCAGTCCGTGAAAAGCGAAATATCCTTTGGACAGCGTCGTTGGCGTTGAACATGACCATCGGAGTGGCACTCCCGTCCGGGGACACCGCGGACGCAGTCAACATCGTCGACGAACTCATCACGCAGACCCGGCAGGCCGCCGACGCGGGCCTGACGTCCGTCTGGTTCTCCCAGCAGATGGAGCACGACGCGATCACCGTCGCCGCCCTCGCGGGCCGCGCCGTCCCGGGGATCACCGTCGGGACCGGAGTCGTCCCGATCTACCCACGGCATCCCTTGCTCATCACCGGTCTCGCGCAGACGGCGCAGGCCGCCACCGGGGGCCGGTTCGTCCTCGGTCTCGGAACCGGCGCGAAGAACTGGCTCGAACCGGCGTACGGCGTCGAGTACCCGTCGCCGATCAAGCACCTTCGCGAGTACCTCACGATCCTCCGGCAGGTGTTCGACGGCGGCGAAGTCGACTTCCAGGGCGAGACGGTCCAGGCGCACGCCGAGGGCTTCGCGGCTTCGCTGTCCGTCGCGGGTTCTTCGGACATCCCGGTGATCATCGCGGCGATGGGACGGCAGGCGCTGCGCGTCACCGGCGAACTCGCCGACGGCACGATCCCGTTCCTTGCCGGGCCGAAGGCCCTTTCCGGGCTGATCGTCCCGGAGATCACCAAGGCCGCAGCCGGCCGCCCGGCGCCGCGGATCATCGCGATGGCCCCGGTCGTCGTGACCGACGATCCCGATGCCGTCCGTGCCCAGGTCGACCGGCAGTACGCGTTCTTCCGCGACATCCCGTCCTACCGCGCGGTCTTCGACCACCAGGGCGTGGACTCCGCCGGTGAACTGGTGATCGCCGGCGACGAGGAGACCGTCGCGGCCGAGATCCGGCGGTACTTCGACGCCGGTGCGACCGAGGTCGTCGCGACGCAGAGCGGCATCCGGAACAGCGAAGAGCGGCTGCGCACCTGGAGCGTCCTCGGGGACCTCGCCAAGCGCTGAACCCGCATGTCAGGAAAGGGGCGTTCAGGACATTCATCGTCCTGAACGCCCCTTTCATGACTTCGACAGGCCCAGTGGCCTTGCTCACAGCGTTCGTATTGTGCATACTCGTGCGCATTGCGAACACAGCTGGAGGTCTTCCATGTCCACTGCCGCGGCCCGTTCGTGGGTGGTCCCACTCGCCTGGACGGCGGTCCTGCTCGACGGATTCGACCTGGTCGTCCTGGGTACCGTGCTGCCGTCGCTGCTCCGTGACCACGTCTGGGGCCTGACCCCCGGCACGGCGTCGGTGATCTCGACGTTCGGCCTGATCGGCATGATGATCGGCGCGATGGCGATCGGCACGATCACCGACGTCATCGGCCGCCGCAAGGCGCTGATCATCGCGGTCACGGCCTTCTCCGCGTTCACCGCGCTCTGCGCGATATCGCCGTCGGCGTTCGTCTTCGGTCTGCTGCGTTTCCTCGCCGGGCTGGGCCTCGGCGGCTGTCTGCCGACGGCGATCGCGCTGGTCACCGAGTACGCCCGCAAGGGAAAGGGCGGCAGCGCGACGACCACGGTGATGACCGGCTACCACGTCGGCGCGGTGCTCACGGCCCTGCTCGGCATCTGGCTGATCCAGCCGCTCGGCTGGCGCGCGATGTTCATCGCGGGGGCGCTGCCCGCGCTCGTGCTGGTACCGCTGATGATCAAGTACCTGCCCGAATCGGAGTCCTTCGAGCGGGCGCGGGAGACGCAGGAGAAGTCGGCGACCCAGGTCGTCGGCGGGCTGTTCCGCGGCGGGCTCCTGCGCGCCACCATCGCGTTCTGGGTGACGTCGTTCATGGGGCTGCTGCTGGTCTACGGGCTCAACACCTGGCTGCCGGAGATCATGCGCCAGGCCGGGTACCCGCTGGGCGCGGCGCTCGGGCTGCTGCTCACGCTGAACCTCGGTGGTGTCGTCGGTTTGCTCGTCGCGGGCCGGGTGGCGGACAAGGTCGGTGTGCGGCCCGCGGTGATCTTCTGGTTCCTCGGCGCGGCCGTGTTCTTGGCCCTGTTGAGCGTGAAGCTGCCCGCCGTCGGCCTGTACGCGGCCGTGTTCCTCACCGGCGGTTTCGTGTTCAGCGCGCAGGTGCTCGTGTACGCCTACATCGGCAAGACGTACCCGGATGCCATGCGCGCCACCGGGATCGGCTGGGCGGCGGGGGTCGGCCGGGTCGGCGCGATCAGCGGCCCGATCCTCGGCGGCGCGCTGCTGAGCGCCGGAATCGCGTACCCGTGGGGTTTCTACGCCTTCGCCGGAGTCGGGGCGCTGGGAGCGGCCGCGGTGACCGTGGTCCGGGCAGGCCGCTCCCAGGAGAACGCCGCTACCCCAGTTCCTTGAGTTCCCTTTCCACCGCGGCGAGTTCTTCCTCGGAACCCTGCACCTTCGGGCCCGTGAACCACTTGCGGGCCGAGGCGAACCACCACACCGCCGCACCACCGAGTACGACGAGGAAGGCGATGGGCGTGTAGTTGAAGCTGTCGATGGTGACCGGTGATCCCTGCGGGAGCATGAAGAGCACGAAGATGAAGCACACCCACACGGTCGCGATGGTCCCGACGAGCTTGCCCCAGCGGCCGAGGTTCCACGGCCCTGGTTCGAAATCGTCGCCCTTGCGCACCCGCAGGAACACCGGGATCACGTAGGCCACGTAAAGGCCGACGACGGCGATCGAGGTCACCGCCGCGTAGGCGGTCGCGCTCCACAGGTACGGCAGGGCGAGCAGGAGCGCGCCGCCCGCGGCCAGCCACACCGCGTTGGTCGGCGTCTGGGTGCGCTTGTTGATGCGGTGCCAGAACTTCGAACCCGGGATCGCGCCGTCGCGGGCGAACGCGTAGATCATCCGGGAGTTCGCGGTCACCGACGCCATCCCGCAGAACAACTGTGCGCCGATGCAGATCAGCAACAGGAACTTGCCGGTCGTCGCGCCGGTCGCGTCGATGAAGATCTGCGCGGGCGGCACCCCGGTTTCGGAGCCGACGGCGCCTTCGTAGTCCTGGATGGCGAAGGTGATGCCGATCAGCAGGATCCAGCCGGCGACCAGGGAGACAAGGATCGAGTTGATGATCCCGCGCGGCCCGGCCTTCGCCGCGTTCTTGGTCTCCTCGGTCATATGGGCCGAGGCGTCGTACCCGGTGAGCGTGTACTGCGCGAGCAGGAGACCCAGTAGGAAGACGTAGACAGGCGACGCCCAGCCGGTGTTGTTCACGAACTCGCCGAAGACGAACGACGCGTCCTGGTGTTTCTCGGGAACGATGACCAGCACCCCGACGATGACCAGCACGCCCGCCAGATGCCACCACACGCTGATGCTGTTCAGCAGCGCGACGATCTTGACGCCGAAGGTGTTCAGCAGCCCGTGGATCACCAGGATGATCGCCAGCAGCAGGATCGTGTTGCCCGGTGTCGCCTCGAACCCGAACTGCAGATCGAGGAAGGCGTTGAGGAACAGCGCCGCGCCGAAGTCGATCCCCGCGGTGACGGCGATCTGCCCGATGAGGTTGAACCAGCCGGTGAACCACGACCACGCCGCGCCGTTGCGCGGGGCGAGCTTCGCCGCCCAGTAGTAGAGGCCGCCCGCGGTCGGGTAGCTGGAGCAGACCTCGGCCATGCCCAGCCCGACCAGGATGACGAACAGGCCGACCAGCGGCCAGCCCCAGATCATCGCGGCGGGCCCGCCGGTCTTCATACCGAACCCGTAGAGGGTCAGGCAGCCGGAGAGGATCGAGATGATCGTGAAGGAGACGGCGAAGTTGGAGAAGGCCGACATCGTGCGCCGGAGTTCCTGCGCGTAGCCGAGCTGGTGGAGCCGGGCACTGTCTTCGTCGGCGGGTTCTGCGGCCTGCTTGTCAGAGACATCCATCGGGCACCCACTTCAAAGGTATGCGGACAGACCATTGAGATCCGCCGAAATTAGGCCCGTCGACCTGCGCATGTCAAGGTCCCGTCAAGACCTGGTTGGTCGTGAGCGGCGATTCGGGTGCTCTTAAGCGGTGCGTGACACCCGCAATCAGTCGTCGAGGACCGCGCCTTCGCCTGGTGTGGTCACTCGGCGTGGCAGGCGAGCATTACCTTGGGTGAGGGGTGTGTGGAAAAAGAGACGTTCAACGTCCCTGTTTCCACACACCCCGACGCGGTGACCGGACCTGTCACGCGGGCATTGTGTGGATTTCTGGTCATCCAACGCACTGAAATCCACACGGTCGGCGCCCTCACCCCAAGTACATGAAGGCCCCCTTCCTTACGTCCAGCGCAAGGAAGGGGGCCTTCATGTACTTCAAGGAATCAGCGCCCCCGGAACGCCTTCACGGCCTCCAGCGCGGTGTCGGGGTGGTCCGAGAAGTACCCGTCGACACCCGCCTTGAGGAACGCCTCCTGCTCGGCGAACGTGTTGCCGTACTCGGCGAGGTTCGCCGACGAGCGCAGGCTCTGCGGGAGGAAGTTGTTCTCGTTGCGGAACGTGTACGGCCCGACCTTCAGCCCGGCCTGGTGCGCGTCGGCGACGAGCCTGGTCGGCTGCCCCAGCGCGCCGTTCACCACCGGGATGACCTGCGCCTTCTCCGGGCCCAGGTAGTCCGCGTACTTCGAGATCTCCTTCAGGCCCGCCGGCGTCACGAGGTCGGCGTACGTCCGCGGGTCACCCTTCGCGACGAAGTCGGCCGGAGCGCCGGTCGCCGAAGTCAGCTGCAGCAGCGGCACCCGCACCTGCCGCGAGAGCGCGATCAGGTTCGACACCTCGAACGACTGGATGATCACCGGCGCCTTCGGGTGGTTGAGCCCGTTGCGCTTGATCAGCTCGACCAGCTTCGGCTCGGTCGGGTTCTTGATCGACGAGAAGTAGGTCGAGTGCTTGATCTCCGGGTACGTCCCCAGTTCGCGGCGCAGTTCGCGGCCGAGCCGGCGCGTCAGGTCGAGCACCTCCTGGTAGGTGGCGATCTGGTAGCGGCCGTCGTAGATCTTGTTGTTCGGCCGCAGCTGCGGGATCCGCTCGGTCGCGCGCAGGGTCTTCAGCTCGGCGAGCGTGAAGTCCTCGGTGAACCAGCCGGTGTACGACGTGCCGTCGATGACCTTCGTCGTCTTCCGGTTCGCGAACTCGGGGTGCTTCGCGACGTCGGTGGTCCCGCCGATCTCGTTCTCGTGCCGGGCGACGAGCTGGCCGTCCTTGGTCGGCACGAGGTCGACGTCGACCCAGTCGACGCCCTGGCGGTAGGCGAGCTCATACGAGGCGAGCGTGTGCTCCGGCCGGT
This sequence comes from Amycolatopsis roodepoortensis, assembly GCF_024628825.1. Lineage (NCBI taxonomy): Bacteria > Bacillati > Actinomycetota > Actinomycetes > Pseudonocardiales > Pseudonocardiaceae > Amycolatopsis > Amycolatopsis roodepoortensis. Next base: position 5,076,584 of record NZ_CP102415.1, on the reverse strand, counting down.
AGCCGGGGGCGCCGCGGTGTCCGACGATCACCGGACCATCGTGACCCTTCGCCAGCGCCGACACATCTTGGGCGCTCGGCTCGGCGGCGCCCGCCAGCCCTGTGACGCTGAGTACGGCGAGTCCGGACAGGGCGAGCACGCCCAGGCGCTTTCGCATGGTGGGGAACCTCTTTCGCTTGAACTCGGGGTACCGCGCAACCCTTGACGCAGGAGGCGTCCGCCCGGCGAAGACGGACCGGCGGAGCGCTGACCGCCGGGTGAACGCCGGATGGAACCACCCGCTCGAGGACGGCGACGTCTCTGTAGCTCACCGGCCCGGTTACCCTGTGCGTCGTGCGCGTACTGGTAATCGGGTCCGGCGCCCGTGAGCATGCACTCGTCCTCGCGGTCGCGGAAGACCCTTCCGTCACCGCACTGGCCTGTGCCCCGGGCAACGCCGGCACCGCCGCGGTGGCCGAACAACTCGGCGTGGACGCGGCGGACCCCGAGTCCGTCTCCGCCCTCGCCAAGCAGTGGCAGGCGGACCTCGTCGTGGTCGGTCCCGAGGTCCCGCTGGTGGCCGGAGTCGCCGACGCGGTCCGGAAGGCGGGCATCGCCTGCTTCGGCCCGTCCGCGTCCGCGGCAAGGATCGAGGGCTCGAAGGCGTTCGCGAAGGACGTCATGGCGGCCGCGAAGGTGCCGACGGCGCATTGCGAGGTCGTCGACAACCCCGCCCGTCTCGACGCCGCTCTCGGCCGCTTCGGCCCCACCTGGGTGGTCAAGGACGACGGGCTCGCCGCGGGCAAGGGCGTCGTGGTCACCACGGACGTCGACGTCGCGCGCAAGCACGCCCTGATGCTGCTCGACGGCGGGCACCCGGTGCTCCTGGAGTCCTTCCTCGACGGCCCGGAGGCCTCCCTCTTCTGCTTCGTCGACGGCCGCACGGTCGTCCCGTTGCTGCCCGCGCAGGACTTCAAGCGCGTCGGCGACGGCGACGCGGGCCCGAACACCGGCGGCATGGGGGCGTACGCGCCGTTGCCGTGGGCGCCGAAGGACCTGGTCGACGACGTCGTCGCCCGCATCGTGCAGCCCGTGGTCGACGAGCTCGACAACCGCGGCGCCACCTTCTCCGGCCTGCTCTACGCCGGGCTCGCGCTGACTTCCGAGGGCCCGCAGGTCATCGAGTTCAACTGCCGGTTCGGCGACCCGGAGACCCAGGTCGTCCTGGCGCTGCTGCGCAGCCCGCTCGGCAAGGTCCTGCACGCAACGGCGACCGGCGGACTCGCCGAACTGCCGCCGCTGGAGTGGGACTCCGGCGCGGCGGTCACCGTCGTGCTCGCCGCGGACGGCTACCCCGGCAAGCCGAGGACCGGCGACGTCATCACCGGTGGCGAGCTCGAAGGCGTACTCCACGCCGGCACCCGCCGCCGCGACGACGGTGCCGTGGTCTCCTCCGGCGGCCGCGTGCTGTCGGTGGTCGGCACCGGCAAGAACCTGAAGGCCGCCCGCAAGGCCGCCTACGCGACGGTCGAGAAGGTCCACCTGGCCGGCTCCCACCACCGCACCGACATCGCCCTGCTCGCCGCCAAGGGAGAGATCGCCACCCCGGTCTCGTGAATTCCCGGCGGAACCGCCCGGGCGACCGCTGCGTCTAACCCGGTATTTCCTGAGAAGCTTAGGCGCTCGATACATCGGCGTTGGTAGCCTCGACAGGGCGAACGGTCACCGTGCGTGTTTCCAAGGGGTGGGGAATGGCAGCATCGAGCAAGATCCAGGACCTCACGTCGGCGGTCCCGACGCCACCGTCGGTGGCCGACATCAGAGTCGACCCGTCGAAGCTGCTCGAAGTGGCGAAGATCGTCGAAGAGCAGGTCGACGCTCTGCAGGACAAGCTCATGACACGGCTGGACCAGCTGCGTATCGACACGCCGGCCAACGACACCGTGAGCGTGCACGCGACCAGCGTCTGGAACGAGCTCGTGGCCGACGGCGACCAGTCGTACGCCGCGCAGGTCCGGGCGTACGTGGCCGGTCTCCGTGGCCTGGTCAGCCAGCTCCGCACGGCGGCCAAGGAGTACAAGACCAGTGATGCGGACAAGGCCGCCGCGTTCGGGGACCGTGGTGTACACCGGGCGTAGGCCTCGTGTGCTGGTGACCGGCGGGGTGCTCACCCTCGTGCTGGCCGGATGCGCCACGGACACGGGCGGGCAGGCGTTCCCCGACGAACCGGCGCTGGCCTCGGTCACGCAGGGCGCCAAAGCGTCGGCGTTGCCCGCCAGACCCGCCGAACTGAGCCTGCAGGGCGTCGATCCGTGCGCGCTGTTCACCGATCCGCAGCTCGACCAGCTCAAGATCAACAGCAAACCGCGCGCGGCCGCGGAACCGATCGACGGCCCGACCTGTGTCCTCGACGCGGACGCCGCGCAGCCCTTCCACAGCTACTACGTCCGCACGATCACCGCGGACGTCGAAGAATGGTTCACCGGCAAGCGCCGCAAGAACAGCATGACGACGGAACCGACGGCGGTCGGCGGGTTCCCCGCCATCAAGAACCACCGTGACGCCGGCACACCGGGCGATTGCGAAACGCTCGTCGGGGTCGCTCAGGGACAGACGCTGGCGGTGCGGGCGGTCACCGTCACCGCCGGCGCGTTCACCATGCCGCAGCTGTGCGAGATGTCCGCACAGGCGGCCGATTCGGCTTTGCAGACCTTGAAAGCACGCAACTAGGGAGGGCGGCGTGAACGTTTCCGACCTCGCGGGCAGGCTCCGCGATCTTCGGTTCGACGGCTACACCGACACCGGGATCGCGACCGAGATCGAACGCTTCCGCAGCGGTGACGGCACCGGAAGCATCGGTATCGCCGTCGACGCGTTGAAATCCGTCGCGGGCGCGCTCGCCGACACCGACAAGACGCTGCGTGACGAGCTGGGCAAGCTCGGCGTGGAATGGCAGAGCGAGGCCGGTGGTGCCGCCGGTCAGGTGTTCACCGAGCAGGCGGGCTTCTCCCAGGACGCGAACTCGAAGGTCTCGCACTCCGCGGAGATGATCTTCGCCCAGGGTGAGGCCTTCAACCGGACGCTGCACAAGCTCCCGGATCCGGAAGTGGTCCGGAAGGGCGCCGGCGGCCTGACCGTCGGTGACGTCCTGCTGAGCCTCATCGGGTTCGAGACCGACCACGCCAAAACCGTCAGCGCCGCGAACAACGCGCGGGCGCAGGCGCAGGAGGCGTTGAACGACTACGCGAAGACGAGCGGCGAGAACCTGCTGTCGACCGGCACGCTGGCCGACCCGCAGGCGATGAACCTGACCCAGACCACGACGGCCGCCGGAGCGGGCGGCGGTTCCGCGACGCTCGACCTGGCGGGCACGGCCACGGACCTGACCCCGGACGGCAGCGTGCGGCCCGCGTCGGCCGCCGTCGAATCGAAGTACGTGCCGCCGGTCGCGCAGCCCGTCAGCAACCCGAAGGCGCCGTCCTACGACGCGCCGACCCCGGCCTACGGCGTCGCCATGGGCGGCGGGACGGCCCGCAAGACCGGTGCGTCGGCGCCGAACGCCGGGGCCACGGCTCCCGCGGCCGCCGCGCCGACGGTGCCGTCCGGCACGTCGAAGCCCGCTCCCGCGCCGGGTGCCGGCTGGGTGACGCCGAACCGCCCATCCCCGCAGCCCGAACAGGGCAGGCCGTCCTATCCGGTCGCCGGTTCGCCGCCGTTCGCTCCGCCGGGCGCGCCGAACATCCCGAACATCCCGAACGTGCCGCCGGGTCAGTCCACCGGCAGCGCGCCGCCGAACAGCACCACCTCGGCGCAGCCGGCTGGCAAGTCGTTCGGCACCGGTCCCGGTATCGACAGCGCTGTCGGAAAGGGCCCCGGCTCCAGCTCGGGTCCTGGTGTCTTCGGCAACGTCGGCGGTGGCGCGGGTGGCGACCAGGCGCTCGGCAAGGGCCGCTCCGTCGGCTCCGGACCGCAGGCGCCGATGGCCCCCGGCAACGAATCCGGCCGCGGTTTCCCCGCCGTCCCGAAGATCACCGGACCGGCCGCGGGTGACCTGGGCGCCGGTGCCGCGGCGCTCGGCGCCGGTGTCGCCGGCGGTGCGCTCAGTGGCGACCGGGAACGCGACCGTCGTCCCCGTCAGGAAGGCGGCGGCGTGAAGCCGACCCGCCAGCTCCCGATCGGTGAGCTTCCCGAAGAGGAGGCCATGCGGCGCTCGGAGAAGATCGGCGCGAAGCAGCCGAAGCCCGAGTCGAAGTTCATGGAGCGCGCGGCCACCCAGGACGTCGAGGAGGACGCGGAGCACATCAGGCGTTACGGCGTCGACGACAAGGATCTGTTCACCGACGAGCGGCTGGTGTCGCCGGACGTGATCGGCGACCACGGCAACCGGGAAGCGCGCTGAACCTGTGCCGAACGACAACGGCAGCCTGGTGCTGTCCGCACTCGAGTTCGAGATGCTCTGGGAAGCCGAACGGCTGCCCCGTCGTCATGCCGCACTCGACGTGCCGAGCCCCGGAACGACCCACACGGAGCGGGCGGCGCTGATCGAAGAAGCCTGGGAATCCCTGCGCGCGCGAGGTCTCGCGCGGGGACACCAGGCGTCGGGCGAGCTGGTCGACATGCTGAACCTGTTCGCGCACCCCCGGATCGCGATCGACGTCTGGGTGTGGACCGATCGCGAGATCAAGGGCCAGGCGGTGAGCGTCGGCAACCAGGCGCTGCTCGGCGTGATCGACTCCGGCCAGGTCTGGCTGATCCCCGCCAGGGAGAGCTCCCTCGCCGAAGCCGCGGTCTCGGTCGCGGGTGATCTCGGTCCCGGCGTCGGCCAGTCGATCAGCGTCCCGCACGACGTCCTCGTCCAGGCCGACGCCGCCGCCCGCGGCGACGCGAAGGCTCTGGTAACCGCGCTGGAAGATCTGGACGTGCCCCTCTGGCAGGCCCAGGAGGTGGCGGGCATGCTCCTCGGCCAGGAGGCGCGGGGCCAGTTCGGTGTCGAGCGCGCCGGCCGCGACGGCCGTCCCCGGCGCGCGGACAGCGTGGTCGCCTTCTACGACACGGACGCGGGGCGGTACCTGTTCCAGGTCGCGCGGAACCGGGACGGGCGGGATTGGGCGACCATCACCCCGGCCGACAACCAGTTGCTGGCGACCAGGATCCGGGAAGTCGCCGATTTCTGATTCGCCCGATTATCGGCGGGGTGGAAGTTGGCGTGGATACGCACCCGGCCAACCGCGGAGGTCTTAAAGTAGGCGCCGGGAACCGTCCTGACCGGCCGCGCGTCTGATCGGGCGGATACGAGTTTTTCCGTGAAGGGGATGACGAACCGTGCCTGTGTACGACCCGGATTCCATGGGGATCGCCGCCGGTCAGGTGGAGAAGCTCAAGGACGAGTTCGAGAAGACGAAAAAAGGCGTCACCGGGATGGATGACGAGAAGGAATCCCCCTTCGGCGGAGTGGACGAGCACGGCGACGCGCACGGCGCGGTCGGCAAGTTCAAACAGGGCGTCCACAACGAATTCGATTCGGCCGGTCAGCTCATGGAGGCCACGGCCTTCGTGCTGCGAAAGGCGGCGGGCCTGATCAAGGAGACCGAAGCGGTCCACGTGGACAACCTGAAGGTGCACGGGGAACTGTGACGACTCGCCAGGCCTGGGGGCCGAAGACCAAGGGGGCTTGAGCAGTGGCTTTGAACGGTGTCGGCGCCGGCACGCCGGACGGCTGGGACGGACTGACCCAGAAGGCCGAGCAGATCGGCAAGGTCAACCTCGCCGCCATTCAGAACGCTTCGAGGCAGTTCAAGACGGCCGCCGACAACGCGGGCGACCACAGCGCGGCGTTGAAAACGTCGACCGAAGCGTTGAACGGCGGCGTCTGGGCCGGACCCGCCGCGGAGGCCTTCTTCGAGTACGTCAAGTCGATCACGAAGGCCGGGAAGAACGTCGAGGAGCAGCTGGGCAAGGTCGTCGACGACCTCGATCGCGTCCACACCGATCTCGGCAACATCAAGATGCAGGTGAAGGGTGTCTACGAAGACGCCGAAGCCGCGGTCAACAAAAGGAACACCCAGGCGGAGGCGGACAAGAACGCGGCGATCACGGCCGCCGCGCAGGCCGAGAAGGATCACAAGCCGGCGCCGAGCCCTTCGGCCGACGAGATCATCCAGAAGGCCAAGACCGACATCAACAAGATCGCCAGCGACGCCGACACCCGGGTCAAGGGCCTGCTCGACCAGGCCAACCAGATGATCCAGAAGTCCCAAGAGCTGATGAAGAAGGACATCCAGGGCGGCTACTCCACCGTCCCGATGCCCGGCAAGGACGGCTCCGTCCCGAAGCGCACCGGCGGTCTCCACGCCGGTGGTGGCGGCGGTGGAGGAGGCGGCGGCGGTGGCGGTGGGGGCGGCGGCCTCGGCCCGAGCGGCGGCCCGCCCTCGACGACGCCGCCGGGCAACGTCCAGCAATGGATCCAAGAGGCCATCAAAATCCTGCAGGCCAACGGGATCCCGGTGACCGAGGCGGATATCCAGAAGATCTGGACGATCATCGAGAAGGAGTCCGGCGGCAACCCCAACGCCATCAACAACTGGGACTCCAACGCGGCGAAGGGCACGCCGTCCAAGGGGCTGATGCAGTGCATCGACCCGACCTTCAACGCGCACAAGCTTCCCGGGCACGACGACATCTACAACCCGGTGGACAACATCATCGCGGGTGTCCGGTACACGTTCTCGCGGTACGGCGGCTTCGAGGGGCACCCGGGCCTGAAGTCCATGGCCGGTGGCGGCGGTTACCAGGGCTACTAACGGCCTCGTGAGTGGCAGGGACGGTTAGAACCGTCCCTGCCACTCACGAGCCCTGGCCCGGCCCCGGCCGCCACACGTGACCCAATGGCCGCCACGCGTGATCCGCCGGACGACACGCGTGACTGGATGGACGCCACGCGTGATCCGATGGACGCCACACTCGCGGCCGTATCGCGCCGCGTGCCGTCCGGCGGATCACACGTGCCGTCCGGCCAAGCACGCGTGCCGTCCGGCCAGTCACTCGTGCCGTCCGTCCAATCACGCGTGTCGTCCGTCCAATCACGCATGTCGTCCATTCCGTCACGGGTGTCGGCCCGCCAGTCACGCGCGACCCTGGTGGTCGTGTCGCGAAAGCCACTTTCGGGACATCAGGCGTCGCGAAAGTGGCTTTCGCGACATGCCTCCGGAGCTCGACACCCCGAGCGGTCAGTAATCCTTCAGCACCAGGCCGTTCGCCGCCTCCGTCAGCGGCCGCATGGCCGCCTTCATCACCCGGTCGCGGAACGGCAGATAAGGCAGCAGCCGCATCGACTGGATCTGCTTCCACTGCCGGAACCGCGTCTGCTTCTTCTGGTTCAGCGAAGCCAGCGCCTGGTTCCGGAGGATGAACGGCCGCATTTCCCTTTCGTACGAAGCGAAAGCGGCGCGGTGGTCGCTGGAGGCAGCCAGTGAGCCCGCGAGCACATAGGCGCCGACGAGCGCCAAACTGGTGCCCTGTCCCGAAAGTGGCGAAGGCCCGTAGCCCGCGTCACCGACGAGTGCGACGCGGCCGTCGGTGAACCGGTCCATCCGGATCTGGGTCATGGAATCGAAGTACAGCTCGCTCGACGCCATTTCCTGGAGCAATCGCGGGATTTCCCAGCCCTGCGCCGAGAATCGGTCCGCGATCAGCTTCCGTTGCTGCTCGACGTCATGGCGGTCGAAGTCGAGTTCCGGCGACTGGAAGCCGAGCATCGCCCGCGCCTCCGTGTTCTTTCGCGCGCTGTACAGCCCGGCGAGCTTCCCCGGGGTCATGTGGAAGATCTGCCAGCGGTCCAGATCGAGGAAGTTCGGCACGGTGAACACCGCGAGATAGGTGTCCAGGTAGTGCGAAAACTGTTTCTCCGCCCCGAAAACCAGCGATCGCACGGCCGAATGCTGCCCGTCCGCGCCGACGACGAGGTCGAAGTCCCGCGCCTCGCCGCGAGCGAAGGTGACCCGGACACCGTCGGTCTGCTGCGCGATTCCGGTGATCCAGTCTCCGTAGACGTACTCGACACCCTCCTGGGCGACCGAGGTCAGCGTGTCGGTGAGGTCGTCCCGCAGGATCTCGACGTCCTCGCTGTCGGTGAGCCCGCCGGTCAGCGTGTGGTCGGTGACCTTTACGAGGGTCTTCCCCTCGCCGTTCACGAACGACATCCCGCGCATGTCCGTACTCAACTCCCGGAGCCGCCCGAGCACCCCCATCCGGTCGACGACGCCGAGCGCCGTGCCCCGGATGTCGACCGCGTGCCCGCCGACGCGGGGCGCGGGGGCCCGCTCGACGACCGTCGGCGCGAAACCGTGCCGCCGCAGCCAGTACGCCAGCGTCGTGCCGGCGATTCCCGCTCCCGAAATCAGGACCTTCCGCATGTCCACTCCCTGTGTACGGTGTTTTGAAGCACTGCGTACAACGTATGGACACTGCGTCGAACCCCCAGGAAAAGTGGCAGAGAGTCCTCAGTGCACTAGTGCGATCCAGCTAGTGCGCCCGATAAACTGCCGTCAGGTGCACTATGGCAAGGAGCCGACCATGACCGAGCCGCCCTACCTGCGGATCGCCGCCGAGATCCGCCACCGGATCACCTCCGGTGAGCTGCGCGAGGGCGACAAGGTCCCGTCGACGCGCCGGATCATCGCCGAATGGGGCGTCGCGATGGCGACCGCGACGAAGGTCCTCGCCACGCTCAAACGGGACGGCCTGGTCGTCGCCAAACCCGGCGCGGGCACGGTCGTCGCGAGCCGCACCCGGAAGCCCGCGCCGAGAACCGAGGCGGAGCTGTCACGCGAGCGGGTGGTGAAGGCGGCGATCCGGATCGCCGACGCCGAGGGCATCCGCGCGCTCTCGATGCGCCGCGTCGCCTCCGGCCTCGGCGTCGCGACGATGGCGCTTTATCGTCATGTCACCGCCAAGGAGGAGCTGATCCTCGAAATGGCGGACATGGCGCTCGGCGAAATCCGTTTCCCGCCCGAACCGCCGCCCGGCTGGCGGGCCCAGCTGGAGCTGATGGCGAGGGCGCAATGGGCCCTGTTCCGGCGGCATCCCTGGCTCGCGCAGGCGCTCTCGATCACCCGCCCGCAGCCGCTGCCGAACCTGCTCGCCCACGCGGACTGGGCGACCCGCGCGCTCGACGGCCACGGCCTCCCGCCGTCGACGATCATGTACGCGCACATCACGATCTTCAACCACGTCCGCGGCATCGCCCTCAGTTTCGAGGCCGAAGCCGACACCGAATCCGGGACGGCGGTCTCGGCCGACGCCTGGCTGGCGGAACACGAGCCGATCCTCTGGGACCTGGTGTCCGGCGGTCGTTTCCCGAATTTCGCCGGTGTCGTCTCGCGAGCCCCGTTCGACTACGACCTCGACACGCTCTTCGAGTTCGGGCTCCAACGACTCCTCGACGGCTACGCGGTTCTCCTCGCGAAGGCGAGTTAGCCTCACCCACATGTCTTTCCCAGGTCCCGCCGCACGTTCCGCCGTCCCGCCGTTCCACGTCATGGACGTCCTTTCGGCCGCGCAGGCGCGCCAACGCAGCCACGGGGACCTGGTCCCGCTGCTCGCGGGGCAGCCGTCCGCGCCGGCGCCGCGACCGGTCCTCGAAGCCGCGCAGCGGGCGTTGAAGGGCCACAACCTCGGCTACACCGAGCAGCTCGGCATCCCGGAACTGCGCGAGGCCGTCGCGGAGCACTACAACCGCACGTACCCGGTCGACGTGAGCCCGCAGGACGTCATCATGACGACCGGTTCCTCCGGCGGCTTCCTGCTCTCGTTCCTCAGTGCCTTCGAGGCGGGAGACCGGGTCGCGATGGCGCGTCCCGGCTATCCGGCCTACCGGAACCTGCTGAAGGTGCTCGGCTGCGAGGTCGTCGAGTTCGCCACCGGGCCCGAGACGAACTTCCAGCCCACCGTCGCCCGGCTGGACGAGCTGGGGCCGATCAAGGGACTCATCGTGGCCAGCCCGAGCAATCCCACCGGCACCGTCCTGCCACCGGGTGAACTGGCTGCGATCAGCGGCTGGTGCGCGTCACACGGCGTGCAGCTGATCAGCGACGAGATCTACCACGGGATCTCCTACGGCGCCGGGCTCGATTGCGCCTGGCAGTACGGCGACGAGGCGCTCGTCCTCGGCTCGTTCTCGAAGTACTTCGCCATGACCGGTTGGCGGCTCGGCTGGATGCTGGCGCCCCAGCGGCTGCATCGCGCGATCGACGTCCTGACCGGCAACTTCACCATCTGCCCGCCCGCGGTCTCCCAGCACGCCGCGGTCGCCGCGTTCACCCCGGAGTCGTACGCGGAGGCCGACGGCCACGTCGAGCGCTACAAGGCCAACCGCGACGTGCTCTTCGCCGGCCTCAAGGGCATCGGCATCGACAAGCTCGCGCCGGCCGAAGGCGCCTTCTACGCCTACGCCGACGTTTCCGCGTACACGAACGACAGCCTCAGCTGGTGCCAGCGGCTCCTCGCCGACACCGGTGTCGCGATCGCTCCCGGGATCGACTTCGACCCGGTCGACGGCGGAAGGTTCGTGCGGTTCTCCTTCGCGGGCTCCCGCGAGGACATCGACGAAGGGGTCCGCCGGCTCGGAGACTGGCTCGGTCAGGGGGAACCCGGAAATCACCCTGAACGTTAGCCGGAAAGAAGGCGCTCACGACTCCCGCCTGACAACCTGGACTCACCGGGCCCGCATGGGCACGGCGAGGCAATCGGAGGATGCCATGTTCTGGAAGATCGTCGGCGGGCTGATCCTGGCTTGGGTGGCCTTCATGGTGCTCGGATCCGTGCTCGGTTTTCTCGTGAAGGCTGTCTTTTGGATCGCCGTCATCGGTGGTGCGGTCTTCCTGGGCACGGCCGCGTACGGCGCCATCAAGGGCAAGGGCACCCCGAAGCAGCTTCGCCGTTAAGGCTTACGCGCCACCCCGCCGAGCGACGTGAAGTTCACGGGCGAAAGCGGGGTGAAGCGCGGGCCGTCCGGCCACCACAGGTGCGGATACGTCAGGCCCGGCTCCATGAGATCGAGTCCCTCGAAGAAGGACTCGATCTCTTCGCGCGTCCGGTACAGCGTGTCCAGCCCTGTGCCGTTGAAGCGCTTCTCGAGTGCGGTCGCGACGTCGGCCGCTTCGGTGCCGTCGGCAGGATTGTGCTGGTGCAGGAGCGCGACGAACGAGCCCGGCGCCAGCGCGTCGACGTAGGCGCGGACGATCTTCCGCGCCTCGTCGAGATCCTGGATGTGGTGGACGATCGCGCACAGGATCAGCCCGACCGGCCGGTCGAATTCCAGCCGGTGGGTGCGGGCGAGCTCCTCGATGACCTCGGCCGGTTCGGTCAGGTCGGCGGCGGTCATATGCGCGAAGTCGTTCGCCGCCAGCAGCGCGCGGCCGTGCGCCTGCACCACCGGATCCCGGTCGACGTAGACGACCTGGGCCTCGGGGTTGTACCGCTGCGCGACCTGGTGCGTGTTGTCCATGGTCGGGAAGCCGGAGCCGAGGTCGAGGAACTGGTCGATGCCTTCGCGGTCGGTCAGGTAGCGCACGGTCCGGACCAGCCAGTGCCGGACCTCCTTGGCCATGGCCCGCGCGTCCGGCGAGATCTCCAGGATCTGGCGCAGCGCCACCCGGTCGGCCTCGTAGTTGTCCTGGCCGCCCATCAGTGCGTCGAAGACCCGCGCGATGCTCGGCCGGTCGAAATCGACGGGCACGAACGGGCGTCGGTCCACGGACATGGGCACCTACCGGGGGTGAATCGGTTTGGACTGGTTCAGCGTAGGTCATCCGCTTCACCGCGCGTAAGCGGATGAGCGGCGAGGGTGAATTATTCCTCCGAAGAGCCGAAGCCGGATTTCGCCGTGGTCACGCCGACCCAGCGTTCCGCCCGCATCCCGACCGCCCGTGCTCCGTCCACATTGGACTGACGGTCGTCGAAGAACAGGCAGTCGGCCGGTTCGGCGCCTAGTTCGGCGAGCAGGATCCGGTAGATCTTCGCGTCGGGCTTCATGCAGCCGAGATCGCCCGAAAAGAGCTTCACGCGGAACAGCTTCGCCCATTCCTGCTCGCGCACCCAGCGGCCGAAGGTGGACGACGCATTCGAGAGCAGCGCGAGAGCCGCGCCCGCTTCGTGCAGCCCTTCCAGCAGTTCGAGGACGTCCGGTTCGAGGTGTGTCCAGCCCTCGACGTCGATGGCGGTCAGCTCGTCGGAGAACGCCTTGTCGACCGGGACGTCCAGCGCGCGGCCGATGCTCTGCCAGTACTCGAGATCCGTGCCGCCGGAGTCGTACCGGATCCGCTCGGCCCAGTAGTGCGGCTCGAAGTCGGCGACTTCGAGTCCGAACGCCTTGGCCAGGGTCGGCAGCGCGTCGGTGTGCTCGCTGATGACGTCGCCGTAGTCGAAGACGATCCAGTTCATGTTCAGCCCCCGGTCTTGATGCGTTGAAGGGTTTCTTCGATGTCCGCCGCGGAAAGGTCCCGGTGTGCCACGAACCGGATCCGGCCCGAGCTCGGCAGCGTCAGGATCCCGAGGTCCGCCAGCCATGCCAGCCGTCCTTCGAGGTCCGGCGCGGCGACCTGCACGATGTTGGTCTCGGGAGCGTTGACCTCCCAGCCGTGCTCCGCGAGCCCGGCCGCGAGCCGTGTCGCGTTCTCGTGTGTCTCGGCGAGGTCGTCGATGCGGTCCAGGGCGACCATGCAGGCCGCGGCCAGCACGCCGCCCTGCCGGACACCGCCGCCGAGCATCTGGCGCATCCGCCGCGCCTTCTCGACGAACTCCTCGCTGCCGGCCACCACCGAGCCGACGGGCGCCCCGAGCCCCTTCGAGAAGCAGGCGGAAACGGTGTCGACGCCGACCGTGAGCGCCGCGGGCGGGATCCCCAGCGCGACCGACGCGTGCCAGATGCGGGCGCCGTCGAGGTGCACGGTCAGCCCGGCCTCCTTCGCCACCGCGACCAGCTGCGCGTGCTCGTCGGGCGGGGTGACCGCGCCGCCGGCCGTGTTGTGCGTGTTCTCCAGGCACAACAGCGGGGTGCGCAGCGCGTAGTACGGCCCGCGCGGGACGCCGATCGCGGCCGAAAGCGTTTCCGGCGTCGGACGGCCCGGCCCGGCGTCGTGCTCCAGCGGCTCCGGCATACCGCCCGCGAGCCAGGCGGCGGAACCGAGTTCGTCGGTGATCACGTGTGAGCCGCGCGGCGCGAGGAACCGGTCCCCGCGCTGGAGATGGATGCTCAGCGCGATCAGGTTGGCCATGGTCCCGCTCGGTGTCCAGAGCGCGGCGGGCATGCCGAGGAGTTTCGCGGCACGCCGTTCCAGCGCGCCGACGGTCGGATCGCCGTCGAGGACGTTGTCGCCGACCTCGGCCTTCGCCATGGCCTGGCGCATGACGTCGTCCGGCCGGGTCACGGTGTCGGAGCGGAAATCGATCTGCGGAAGGGAGCGCGAGGTCACGGTACGATCACATCACATCGACCGGCCTGCGGTGAATCTCCTCCCCGGCTGGTCCGCCGCGCCCGCTCATGCAACCGTGGACGCCCCCGGTTCCGTCCTACCCACCGACGAGGCAAGAGCGGAGACAAAACCCGCGTGAACCAGCGCGACGAACAAGAGTTCGCGGAGTACTTCGCCGCGAAGAGGGACGCCGTGCGCAGGACCGCGTACATGCTCTGCGGTGACTGGCATCGTGCGGACGACCTCGCGCAGACGGCGTTCGTCGCGCTGCACCGGAGGTGGAAGAAGATCAGAGAACGGGCGGCGACCGACGCCTACGTGCGGAAGACGCTGGTCAGGGCGGCCATCGACGAATCGAGGCGGCCGTGGCGGCGGGAGTGGCAGACCGAGGAGCTGCCCGAACCGCCGCAGGACGGCTTCGACCTCGGCGAGCAGGTCGTCACCAGGGAGGACCTGCTGGCCGCGTTGCGCGAAGTGCCCCCGAAGCAGCGGGCCGTGCTGGTGCTCAGGTTCTTCGAGGGCCTGGACGTCGGTGCGGCGGCGAAGGCGCTCGGCTGCAGCGAAGGGAACGTGAAGAGCCAGACCGCGCGCGGGCTGGCGAATCTCAGGCAGGTCATGGAGAAGGAGGAGGTGGCACGGGATGGACGAGAATGACCTGAAGGCGTTGTTCCGTGACGCCCCCGGCGACGCGCCGTCGCCGACCTTCGACACCGCCGACGTGGTCCGCGCCTCCAAACGCGCCACTGCTCGACGCCGAAACGGTATCGCGGTGGCCTGTAGTGCGGTGGTTTTGGTCTTGGCCGGAGTGGGCATGTTCGGCGTGCTCGGCGGAACCGAGCTCCAGACGGGGAGCGCGGCCAAATCCGAGAACGAAGCGGCTTCCGCCGGGCAACCCGGGGCGGCGTCCGTACGTCCTCTTGACAGCGGGGACCCCTCGAACTTCTCGAACCCGCCGCCTCAGCAGGGGGGCGACGGGCCAGAGAGGACCGGCCAGAAGACGGCCGAAGGCACCTACGGGTGCGACCAGGTGGACCGGGAGCTCGCCACCGCCCTCGCTGGCGAGCTCCCGGTCCCCGTGGATGTCGCCAAGTCGACGCCCGGCGACCTCTGTACGACGGGAGCCAGGTCCGCGGGGTTCCAGGTGCCGGGCGGCACGGTCTCCGCCGCGGTCTTCCCGGCCGGTTCGGCCGTCCCGTCGCTGCCCACCGGGGCGGCTGAAGCACGCCGGACCACCGCCAAGGGGTCGCTCGTGGTCGTGGTGAGCCTCGGTGACGGCTCTGGCAGGCCGGCGCTCCCGGACTCCGACGTCGACAGGCTGGTCGGCGTCCTCGCCGCCCGCTACTAGCCGAGCTGGCAAAATAGCCCGGCATGACCGCAGCAGCGACCACACCGAAGGGTGAGCGACGCCGGGCCGAACTCATCGAGGCCGCCGCGTCGTTGCTGGCCGAGGGTGGGTTCGACGCCGTGCGGCATCGTGCGGTCGCCGAACGCGCGGGGCTGCCGCTGGCGTCGACGACGTACTACTTCGACTCGCTCGAAGAGCTGGTCACCGCCGCGGTGGAGCATCACGCGAAGGTGGAGTTGGAGACCGGGCGGCGACGCCTCGACGAGCTGGCGACCCGCAACCGCGGCGTCGAGGCCACCGTCGACCTGGTGCTCGACATGCTCCTCGGCCCGCTTCGCCCGGATCGCGAGGCAGACGCCGAAGCGGTCCTACTGCGCTACGAACGTCTCGTCGGGACGGGCCGCCGCCCGTACCTTCGGCCCCTGATGCGGACGCTGTCCGCGCAGCTGTACGAACTGCTCCACGAGATCTTCGCGCGCTCCGGCACGCCTGTGGACAGCACCGAACTGGAGCGGTTGGTCGCCCTGGTCGACGGCGCCGTGGTCAACGCGCTGATCGAGGTCGACCCGGAGCCGCGGGCCGCCGCCGCCCGGATGCTGCAGGCCGCCCTCGCCTAGCGCCCGGTTAGTCTGGCCGCGTGACGGACAAGCCCCGCATCCCCAACGTGCTCGCCGGCCGCTACGCCTCGCCTGAGCTGGTCGAACTCTGGTCCCCGGAACGCAAGGTCGTGCTGGAGCGCGAGCTCTGGCTCGCCGTGCTCCGCGCGCAGGCCGACCTCGGCGTCGAGGTGGGCGAAGGTGTCGTCGCCGACTACGAACGCGTGCTGGAGCAGGTCGACCTCGACTCGATCGCCGCCCGCGAGCGGGTCACCCGGCACGACGTGAAGGCCCGTATCGAGGAGTTCAACGCGCTCGCCGGCCACGAGCACGTCCACAAGGGCATGACGTCGCGGGACCTCACCGAGAACGTCGAGCAGCTGCAGATTCTCCGCTCCCTGGAGCTGATGCGGAGCCGCGTCGGCGCGGTGCTCGCCCGGCTGGCCGCGATCGCGGTCGAGCACTCCGACACGGTGATGGCGGGCCGTTCGCACAACGTCGCAGCGCAGGCCACGACGCTGGGCAAGCGCTTCGCCACCGCCGCGGACGAACTGCTGGTCGCCTTCGACCGGCTCGAAAACCTCATCGGCCGCTACCCGCTGCGCGGGATCAAGGGCCCGGTCGGCACCGCGCAGGACATGCTCGACCTGCTCGGCGACGAGTCCACTTTGGACGAACTGGAGTCGCGGGTCGCCGCCCACCTCGGCTTCGAGAACGTGTTCACCAGCGTCGGCCAGGTGTACCCGCGTTCGCTCGACTTCGACGTGCTGTCCACCGTCGTCCAGCTCGCGGCCGCCCCGTCGAGCCTCGCGAAGACGATCCGCCTGATGGCGGGACACGAGCTGGTCACCGAAGGCTTCAAGCCGGGACAGGTCGGCTCGTCGGCCATGCCGCACAAGATGAACACCCGTTCGTGCGAGCGCGTCAACGGGCTCGCCGTCGTGTTGCGCGGCTACCTGTCGATGATCGGCGAGCTCGCCGGCGACCAGTGGAACGAAGGCGACGTGTCCGACTCCGTCGTCCGCCGGGTCGCGCTGCCCGACGCGTTCTTCGCGCTCGACGGCCTGCTGGAGACGTTCCTCACGGTGCTGGCTGAGTTCGGCGCCTTCCCGGCGGTCATCGGACGTGAGCTCGATCGCTATCTGCCGTTCCTCGCGACCACCAAGGTGCTCATGGCCTCGGTCCGCGCGGGCGTCGGGCGTGAAACCGCTCACGAGGCGATCAAGGAGAACGCCGTCGGCGTCGCGCTCGCGATGCGGGAGCAGGGGCTCGCGGAGAACGACCTCCTCGACCGGCTCGCCGCCGACGAGCGCATCCCGCTCGACCGCGGTGAGCTGGACAAACTCCTCGCCGACCGGATCTCGTTCACCGGTGTCGCGCCGCGTCAGGTGGCCGCGATCGCGTCCCGCGTCGAGGGCATCCTGGAGCGTTTCCCGGAAGCGGCGAACTACTCGCCGGCACCGATCCTCTGACCGCGCGTGAAGGCCCCCTTCCCTCGGCTCAGCCGAGGGAAGGGGGCCTTCACGCGCGTTGTGAGCAGCCCCACCACGGGGTGTTCACAGAGTGAGACGAAGTTACTCGATCGGGCGAAATGCCTAATCTCGATCGCTGAACCCGGAGCGCCAGGCCGCCCATGAGGCGGCCTGGCGTGTTTGTATCGCGCCTTGCGCGCCGAACCCACGGAAGAAGCGATGAGATCCACGCTGTCGAAAATCGTCGCCGTCGTCACGGCCGGAGCGGCCACCTTCGCCCTCGCCGCCTGCGGCTCCGGTGACGCGGGCGCGAGCGGCCAGAAGCTGCGGGTCGGCACCCTGACCGACGCGCCGCCGTCCATCTACCTGGAGAACGGCACCTTCACCGGCTACGACAACGAACTGCTGCGCGACATCGCGAAGCGCGAGGGCTTCGAGGTCGAGTTCGTCGGCACCGAATTCGCCGGCCTGCTCGCCGCCGTCGCCACCAACAAGTTCGACATCGGCAGCTCCACGATCTCCACCACCGAGGCCCGCAAGAAGACCGTCGCGTTCAGCAACGGCTACAGCACCGGGTTCACCTCGATCATCACCAAGAAGGGCGCGGGTCTCAAGGACGTCGCCGCCTTCACCGGCAAGCGGCTCGGCGTCGTGCAGGCGTCGGTGCAGGACGACTTCGCGACCGGCAAGGTGCCCGGCGCCAACGTCGTCCGGTTCCCCGACTACAACGCCGGTTTCGCGCAGCTGAAGGGCGGCAGCCTCGACGGCTGGGTCGTGCCGAAGGACATCGGGCAGAAGTACATCGACCAGAACCCGGATCTGCAGCTGGAGTTCGGCTACACCGTCGAGACGAAGGACACGCCGTCCGCGTTCGCCGTCCGCAAGGACAACAAGGAACTGCTGAAGAAGCTCAACGACGGCCTCGCGAAGGCCGTGGCGGACGGCACCGTCGCCCGCCTGCACGCTCAGTTCTTCAAGACCGAGCCGCTGCCCAAGGAACTCGAACAGGGCGGCCCCGGCCTGCCCGTCCAGAACGCGGGGGTCTGAAAACCATGAAGAAAACCTTGCTCGCCACGCTGGCCGCCGGGCTCGTCGCCGTGCTCGCCGCCTGCGGTGGTGGCGAATCCGCCACCGAGAAGACCCTGCGCGTCGGGACGCTGAGTGACGCGCCGCCGAACATCTATGTCGAGAACGGCAACTACACCGGCTTCGACAACGAGCTGCTGAAGGCCATCGCCGCCAAGCAGAACCTGAAGCTCGAATTCGCTTCGACCGACTTCTCCTCGCTGCTCGGCCAGGTCGCGAACAACCAGTTCGACATCGGCAGCTCGGCCATCGCCCAGACCGACGAGCGCAAGAAGAACGTCGACTTCTCCAGCCCGTACAACTTCGAGGTCATGAGCATCCAGACCAAGGACGGCTCGCCGATCACCGAGGAGAAGGGCCTGTCCGGCAAGCGGGTCGCGGTCATCCAGGCGACCGTCGGCGACAAGTGGCTCACCTCGACGGTGCCCGACGCGCAGGCCGTGCGCTTCCCGGGATACGCGCCGGCGCTGGCCGCGCTGAAGAGCGGCGCCGTCGACGCGTACATCCTCGACCAGGCGATCGCCGAGACGAACGTCAAGGAGAGCACCGACGCGAAGCTCAAGGTCGTCAAGTCCTTCACGACCGACGTGCCCCACGGCTTCGCGGTGAAGAAGGGCAACACCGAGCTGCTCACCAAGATCAACGAGGGCCTGAAGCAGGTCATCGCCGACGGCACCTGGGTCAAGCTGCACGAGAAGTTCCTGCCGACGGCCCCGGTCCCGGACCAGTTCAAGGCGTGAGGATCACGATGAAGAAGTCACTCGCCGCCGTCGTCGGTGCAGCCCTCGTGGCGGTGCTGGCGGCGTGCGGCGGCGGCGATGGCGCGAGCGGCGACACGCTGCGCGTCGGTACGCTCAGCGACTCGAAACCCAACGCCTATCAGGAAAACGGCGTGTTCACCGGGTTCGACAACGAGCTGCTGAAGGCCATCGCCGCGCACCAGAACCTGAAACTCGAGTTCGTCTCCACGGAGTTCTCGACCCTGCTGAGCCAGGTCGCGAACGGCAAGTTCGACATCGGCAGTTCGGGGATCTCGCAGACCGACGAACGCCGCAAGACCGTCGACTTCTCGGCGCCGTACAACTACCAGTCGCTCGGTATCGAGGCCCGCGAGGGCACCGGTATCACCGACGAGAACTCCTTGGCCGGTAAGCGGATCGGGGTCGTGCAGGGCACGGTGTCGGACAGCTGGCTGGCGGCCAACGCGCCCGCCGCGCAGGCCGTGAAGTTCCCGCAGGACGCCGCGACGCTGGCCGCGCTCAAATCGGGCGCGATCGACGGCGCGATCTTCGACCAGGCGACCGCCGAGGACTACGCGGCGAAGAACCCGGACGCGAAGCTCAAGGTGGTCAAGGCGATCACCACGACCATCCCGCACGGCTTCGCGGTCAAGAAGGGCAACACCGAGCTGGCTGGCAAGATCAACGCCGGGCTCAAGGCGGTCATCGCCGACGGCACATGGGAAAGGGTGCACCAGCGGTTCGAGCCGAACGCGCCGGTGCCCGCGGAGTTCAAGGCCGGGCAGAAGTAAGTGGACGATTTCCTCAACACCTTCCTGAACTGGGAGTACATCTGGGAGGTCTTCCCGGACCTCCTCGGGACCGGCCTGCTGAACACGCTGATCCTGTCGGTGTTCTCGGCGCTGATCGGCACCGTGCTCGGCATGCTGCTGGCCACCATGGGCCTGTCCAGCAAGGCGTGGCTGCGCTGGCCCGCCCGGGTGTACACCGACATCTTCCGCGGCCTGCCCGCGATCCTGACCATCCTGGTGATCGGGCAGGGCGGCGGGATCCTCATCCCGTCGCTGTCGCGGAATCCGTACCCGCTGGGCATTCTCGCGCTGAGCCTGATCGCCGCCGCCTACATCGGCGAGATCTTCCGCGCCGGTATCCAGAGTGTCGAAAAAGGACAGATGGAGGCCAGCCGCGCGCTGGGCATGAGCTACACCAAGGCGATGACGCTCGTCGTCATCCCGCAGGGTGTGCGGCGTGTGCTGCCCGCGCTGGTTAACCAGTTCATCGCGCTGGTCAAGGACTCCAGCCTGGTGTACTTCCTCGGCTTCCTCGCCGAGCAGCGCGACCTGTTCCGCATCGGGCAGGACCTCGCGGCGAACACCGGGAACCTGTCGCCGCTGGTCGCGGCGGGCGCGGTGTACCTGGTGATCACCGTGCCGCTGACGCATCTGGTCAACTACATCGACAAGAAGCTGCGCACCGGCAAGAAGATCCGGGTCGACGACGAGGGCGGCGAGCCGGAACTCCTGAACACCGGAAAGGTGCCGATGCCATGACCGCCGCCGTACGTTCATCGAGCGTCGAACTCCGCGACATCCACGTCTCCTTCGGCACCCTCGAAGTGCTGAAGGGCGTGAACCTCAAGGTCGAGAAGGGCCGTACGACCTGCATCATCGGCCCGTCCGGCTCCGGCAAGTCGACGCTGCTGCGCTGTGTGAACCGGTTGCAGGAGCCGGACTCGGGCGACCTGCTGCTGGGCGGCGAGAGCGTCATCTCGTCCGACCCGGACGCGCTGCGCCAGCGGGTCGGGATGGTGTTCCAGCACTTCAACCTGTTCGGGCACCGCAGTGTGCTGGACAACATCACGCTGCCGCTGCGCAGCGTCCGCAAGCTCGGCAAGGAGGAGGCGGCGGAGATCGCGCACGCCCGCCTCGCCGAGGTCGGCCTCGCCGACAAGGCGCCGTACCGGCCGAGCGCGCTCTCGGGCGGGCAGCAGCAGCGGGTCGCGATCGCGCGGGCGCTCGCCATGGAGCCCGAGGTCATGCTGTTCGACGAGGCGACCAGCGCGCTGGACCCGGAGCTGGTCAAAGGCGTCCTCACCCTGATGGCGGGGCTGGCCGAACGCGGGCTGACGCTGCTCGTGGTCACCCACGAGATGGGTTTCGCGCGCGGCGTCGCCGACGAGGTCGCGTTCATGGACGACGGGAAGATCGTCGAACAGGGCGCTCCGGAGGCGATCTTCGACGCTCCGCGGAGCGAGCGTTTGCAGCGATTCCTATCTCAGGTGTTGTAGGGCGCCGCCGTTGCCCCGGGCCCGATCTGTGGGGTCTGTGGGGCCTGGAGCCGGTGTCGCGAAAGCCACTTTCGGGACATCAGAGGTCTCGAAAGTGGCTTTCGCGACATGATCACCAGGCCTGGCCGCGGCCAATGTTGCGAAAGCCACTTTCGCAACGTTGAAGGTTGCGAAAGTGGCTTTCGCAACCCCCGGCCAAGCCTGAGCACCCGGCGGTACCGAGCGCCTCGGGTTCTCGTGAGTGGCGATTCGGGTTCTAACCCGAATCGCCACTCACGACCACCTGTACCGACCGACTCCCGGCCGGACTCGTTAACCTGCGGTCATGGCGAGAGTGGCGAAACTGGTCTATTACCCGGTCAAAGGCTGCGCCGGGACGGCGGTCGAAACGGCCGACGTCACCCCGGCGGGGCTGAGGTTCGACCGTGCCTGGATGGTCGTCTCCCCGGAGGGCGAGTTCCGCAGCCAGCGCAAGCATCCGGTGATGGCCGCCATCCGGGCCGAGGTGGCCGACGACGGCGCCCGCCTGCGGCTCGCCGCTCCCGGCGTCGAAGATCTCCTGGTCGAGACGGTCACGGACGGGCCGCGGCACCCCGCCGCGACGTTCACCTGGCAGGGCAAGGGCGTCCATCAGGGTGTCGAGGCCGCCGAGTGGTTCTCCACCGTGCTGGGCCTCCCGTCGGTCTTCGTCGGGCTCGCGCCGGAGCACGAGCGCGTCACCAACGGCGAGATCCCCGGCACCGCGGCCTTCGCCGACGCGCACGCGATCCTGCTGACCTCGGAGTCCTCTTTGGACGGTCTGAACGAGCGGATCGCGTCGCGTGGCGCGGAGGCCGTGCCGATGGATCGCTTCCGGCCCAACATCGTCGTCTCGGGCTGGCCGGAGCCCCACCGCGAGGACGACGTCCGCTCGCTCACCGCCGGCGGTCTCGAACTCGGGTACGCCAAGGTCTGCATCCGCTGCACGGTGCCGATGGTCGACCAGGAGACCGGTGAGAAGGCCGGTCCCGAGCCGATCCGCTCGCTCGCCGACTACCGCCGCGAGCCCGAGGGCGGCGTCTCGTTCGGGATCAAGATGGCGGTGACCGGCCCGGGTCAGGTGTCCGTCGGCGACGAGGTGATCGTGCACTCCTGGGCGGGCCCCAGCCGGAGCACCTCCGACGCCGAACCGCCGTTCACGGCGACCGCGAGCCGTCCCGCGGAATCGGTGTAGAGCACGTTCCGGCCCGGCGGCACCGTGCCGAAGGTGTCGCCGACCAGCGCTTTCACCAGGACGTGTTCGCTGCTGACGGAGACCGTGCCCGCCAGCCCGGCCAGTTCGAGGTCGGCGGGGCTCGCGGCCAGCTGGACGTTGCCGAAGTGGTCGACCGTGAGCACTTCGGCCACCAGCTTGCCGGGGAACACCGCCACGAACGGATCCGGCAGGCGCACGAGGTCGTCGACGGGCGGCCCGAACTCCTCGGGGGCGACGCCGAGCGCGAGATGCGCCGCCGCGGGGGCGAAGACGTCGCGTCCGTGGAAGGTCGACGACGTCACCGGAAGGCGGTACTCCGGGGCCGCGAGTTCGTACGCCGCTATCACCCCGGTGAGTGTTTCGGCGGCGGGAATGAGAAGTCCGTTGTCCGGGCCGACGAGCATTCCGCGGTCGGTGACCACCACGACACCGCGCCGAGCGGTGCCGACGCCGGGGTCCACGACGGCGAGATGGACCGACTCCGGCAGATACGGCACGGTCTGGGCGAGTACCTCGGCGCCGGTCCTGACCTGCTGCGGAGGGATCTCGTGGCTCACGTCGATCACCCGTACGGACGGCGCGATCCGCGCGATCACACCGTGGCACGCGGCCACGAAACCGTCTCTCAGCCCGTAGTCGGTCGTGAACGAAACGCAGTGGATCGGCATGATCAGCCATCATCCTTGATCGCTAGGGTGCAGCCGTGACGACGCTCGAATACCCGAAGATCGCCGCCGGCAAGGTCCGTGAGCTCTACGCCGTCGATGACGAGCATCTGCTGCTCGTCACTTCGGATCGGATCTCCGCCTACGACGTCGTCTTCGACACGCCCATCCCGGACAAGGGTCGGGTACTCACCGCGATGAGCGTGTTCTGGTTCTCCCTGCTCTCCGATGTCCTCCCCAACCACCTGGTCTCCTACGAAGACGAACGCATCCCCGCCGAGGTCCGCGGCCGCGCGCTGCTGGTGCGGCGGCTGGCGATGCTGCCGCTCGAAGCCGTCGCCCGCGGGTACCTCACCGGTACCGGTCTCGCCGATTATCGCGCGTGCGGCAGGGTTTGCGGGGTCGAACTCCCCCCTGGCCTGTCCGAGTCGTCCCGGCTCCCCGAACCGATCTTCACCCCCGCGACCAAGGCCGACCGCGGCTCGCACGACCAGAACATCGCCTTCGACGACGTCGTCGGGCAACTCGGCCGCGAACGGGCCGAGGAGGTCCGCGAGGCGACGCTGGCGGTGTACCGCCGCGGCGCGGAGTTCGCCGCCGAACGCGGCATCCTGCTCGCTGACACGAAGCTCGAATTCGGCATCGACCGTCAGGGGAACCTCGTGCTGGCCGACGAAGTCCTGACCCCGGATTCCTCGCGCTACTGGCCCGCCGGCGGTTACGCGCCGGACAGCCCGCAGCCGTCGTACGACAAGCAGCCGCTGCGGGACTGGCTCACCAGCCCCGCGTCCGGCTGGCACCGCCGGGACAGACCGGAGTCGCCACCCCTGCCCGAGGACATCGTCGCCGCCACACGGGCGAGGTACATCGAGTCCTACGAACGCATCACCGGCCGGTCGTTGCAGGATTGGCCCGCCTGACCTGCGGAGTTCACTCCGACGTCAGGCGAGCGCAAGCCCAGGCTGGCTCACTGGTGGGGTGGATGCACGTTTGCTGGTTTCCCTGTCCGGCGTGACCACCCGGACGTTGCACCGCTGTGCCGATCTCGCGGCCGAACTCGACCGGCGCAGGGTCCCGCTGTCGGTGCTCTACGCCGCTCGCACCGGCGAGGGCCCCGTGACCGAGTGGGTCCGGACGCGCCGCACCCATGGCGACTCCGTCCTCCTGCACGGCTACGACCACCAGGTCCCGCCCACCCATCGCGCCGTCTACCTGGGAAAACGTGCCGAGTTCGCGGCGCTTCCCGCGCACGAGGCGCGGCTGCGGCTGATCGCGGCGAAGGCCGCGCTCGACGCCAACGGCATGGCCGTCGACGGCTTCGCGCCGCCGCGCTGGATCGCCTCGGAGGGCACCGTGCAGGCCTTGCGCGAGCACGGTTTCACCCTGTGCGCGGACCTGGTCTCGGTGCGGGATCTGGTGTCCGGAGAGGTCCAGCGCGCCAGGGTCCAGGAATTCGGCGGGCCGTCGCACCGCACGGAGACCGTCCGGTGTTTCGCGCTGGTGCTGGCCGCCGCCAGGGCCGCGCGCCGAGGCGGGCTCGTCCGGCTCGGCATCGACGCCGCGGATCTCGCCCGGCCGGGGCTGCGGCAGGCGTTCCTCGACGCCGTCGACGTCTCGCTGGAGAACCGCGCTTTCGGAACCACGTACGGCTCGCTCTCGCGAACGCGGGTTAAATTGTCGGGATGACCGACGAGGGTGGCGCACCGGCGACGCTGATGCGGCTCTGGCGGCAAGCGGAGCGCCCGACGCGCGGCAGGCCGTCCGTGCTCGACATCGACAGGGTCGTGGCGGCCGCGGTAGAGCTCGCCGATCGCGAAGGCGTCGCGAACGTGACGCTGGCGAGCGTGGCGAAGGATCTCGGCGTCACGAAGATGTCCCTGTACCGCCACATCGGTTCGAAGGCGGAACTGCTGGAGCTGATGGCCGATTTCGCCATCGGCGATCCGCCGCCGGTGGAGCAGGCCGGTGACTGGCGGGCCGAGCTGACCACGCTGGCCGAGGCCAACCGCGATGTCCTGATGAAGCACCCGTGGCTGGTCGAGCTGCCGCTCACCGGCCCGCCGGCCGGGCCGCACGCGGTCGCGTGGATGGACGCGATCCTGCGGACGCTGCGCGACACCGGCCTCGACTGGGGCACCAAGGGTGGGATCCTGGTGCTGATCGGCGGCTATGTCCGCCTCGCCTGCGCGCAGGCCATCCAGCTCGCCGAGGGCAGGAAAGGCAGTGAGCTGAGCCAGGCTCAGGCCGAACGGGCCTACGGCAAAGGCCTGGCCGAGCTGATCGACCCCGAGCGTTTCCCCGATGCCGCGGGCTTCCTGACCTCGGGGCTCGGCGACTCCGAACAGGACTCCGACTTCGACTTTGGTCTCGGCGTCGTGCTCGACGGCATCGCCGCTCTCGTCGACGCAGGCTGACAAGTACCCCTTCCGTCTTTAGTATCCATCGGATATTAATTAGTGTACGTTGGATACTAAAGGGGGCTTCATGACATCGACACCGACGAGCGAGCGGGTGCTCGCTCCGGATCTGGCCAGGGGTTTCGCGCTCCTGCTCGTCGCGCTGGCGCATACCGCGAGCATCTTCCTCGGGAACGCGCCGGGCGTCGACCAGACGCCGGAAGGCCTGGAACGGCCGTACTTCGTGATCCTGTTCGTGTTCGTCCACGCGTGCGCGCTGCCTCTGTTCGGCATGATGCTCGGCTACGGCATCGTGCAGTTCGCCAACCGCCAGGAGGCGCTGGGGCAGCCGTGGACGCGGACGCGTGGCATCCTGCTCCGCCGTCACGCGTGGCTGCTGGTCTTCGGCGCCGTCGACGGGGTGCTGTTCTTCTCCGGTGACGTGCTCGGCGCGTACGGCGTGATCGGCGTGGTGTTCACCCTGCTGCTTTTGAGGCGCGGCAAGGGTTTCTATCGGATTCCGGTGCTGTACCTCGGGTTCGGCGTCTGCTATTTGGCCGTGCTGATGTACCTGGTGCTCACCGGCGGCTCCGGGAGCGCGCCGGTCCCGTCCGTCGAGGACGTGTCGTCACTGGCGCCGACGTATGGCGACGCCGTGCGCGAGCGGCTCACGGAATGGCCGATGAGCACGGCGATCCTGCTGTCGTCGATCCTCTTCGTCTGGGTGGGTGCCTGGGCCGCGAAGAAGCGCGTCCTGGAGGAGCCGAATCGAAAACTGCTCCTCTTCGGTGTGTTCGGCGGTTTCGGCGTCGCGATCGCGGGTGCGTTGCCGATGGGCCTTTTCGCCGGCGACTACGTCGGCTTCGACGAAGAAACCGCCGCTCTGGCGAAGCTGATGTACGAAGGCGCTGGTCTGTTCGGCGCGATCGGCTACGTCAGTCTGTTCGGCCTCATCGGCATGGCGGTCGGCGAGAAGCGCCGCGGCGTCGTGGTCACCGCGATCTCGGCGCTCGGCCAGCGCACGCTGAGCGCGTACCTGTTCCAGTCGGTGGCGTGGCTGATCCTGGCGCCGCCGTTCATGCTGGGGCTGGCCGGGCAGACGTTCGTGGCCGCGGCGTGCGGGCTCGGCGTGTGGCTGGTGACGGTCGTCGTCGCGTACCTGATGCACCGGCGGTCGTATCGGGGACCGGCGGAGATTTTGGTGCGGAAACTGGCTTACCGGACCCCGGAGACTGTGTCGCGAAAGCCACTTTCGCGACGCTAGATGTCCCGAAAGTGGCTTTCGCGACGCTGGCGGGCTCGCCGTTCCGGTGACCGGACGGCAAGAGGCGTTGCGAAAGCCACTTTCGCAACCTTCAACGTTGCGAAAGTGGCTTTCGCAACGCACTACGCTCGCCGCGCCTACCGCTAGAGCTTCACCGGCTCCCCGACATCGAGCACCTTCACCTCGGTGCCCTCCGGCGCGAGATTCGTGAACAGGCCGTAGTGCATCTGCGGCCGCGCGAGGACGGCTTCGTGGATCGGGACGGCGAGGCGCGGCGACACCGCACGCAGGTAGTCGACGGCTTCGCCGGCCTTCAGCCACGGGGCGCCCGTGGGCAGGCCGAGGATGTCGATCTTCTGTTCCGGCACGAAGAACGAGTCGCCCGGGTGGTAGAAGGCGCCGTGGTCGACGACGTAGCCGACGTTCGGGATCACCGGGATCTCCTCGTGGATCACCGCATGCTCGCCGCCGACGACGTCAACGCTGCTGGAGCCGATTTCGAGGGCGTCGCCGGGGTTCGCGATCTGGAACTCGGCGCCGATCTTCCCCACCGCTTCGGCGGAACCCGGGTCGACGATCAGCCGCACGCCGGGGTTGGCCTCCAGTAGCGAGGGCAGCCTGTCCGCGTCGAGGTGGTCGAAATGCTGGTGCGTGATCAGGATGGCGTCCAGTTCGCGTTCGCCCTCGAAGCCCGCCGAGAAGGTGCCGGGGTCGATCAGGATCCGCGCGCCCTCGGTCTCCAGAAGGGTGCAAGCGTGTCCAAAGTGGACAATACGCATCGGTGTTCTCCTTCGCGGTAGCTCGATTCCAGCCTATGCCCGCAGCAGGGCGTCGCCAAGTTCGGTGCGCCGGTAGCGGACTTCGCGGCCGCGCCGCCGGGTTTCGAGCAGGCCGGCCGCACGCATCGCGGTCAGATGCCGCGAGACCGTCGGCGCCGAGAAGCCCAGCCTGCGGGCCAGTTCGGTGGTGCTCGCGGGTTCGTTGAGCGTCGTGAGCAGCGCGGCCTTCGTCCGGCCGAGTACGCCGGTCAGCGCGCCGGGCGGACGTTCGGGATCCGACCAGAGTTCGGCCACCCCGCGCGCCGGGTACAGCAGCGAAGGCTGCCACGGCTCCATCGTGATCACCCCGACCGAAGGCCAGGCGAAAACGCCGGGGATCAACAAGAGCCCGCGCCGGTCGAGGTGGACGCGGCCGCGTTCCTTCATTTCGATCACCAGGACGTCGTCGACGAGCCGCACGCGCGGGTGGATGTCCTCCAGTACCAGCGCGATACCGCCGGCGGCCAGGCGCCGCGAGCGTTCCTCGATGTCGGCGACCAGGAATCGGCGCATCCGGGGCCAGTGCGGCTCGACCAGCTCGGTCCAGGCGATCTCCATCTGGCTCGCCAGCAGATCCCTTGCCTCGGCGGGATCTTCCGGCAGGCCGCTCAGGTCGGCGTCCACTTTGGACAGCTCGTGCGCGACCTGCTCCGGTGCCGTACGGCGGATCTCGGCGAGCTGGGCGGACGCCGTGGTCTCCGGGCCGCTCGGCGGCGGGCTGAGGAAATCGGTGATGTAGTGCCGCGCGCTCATCACCTTGGCGAAGCCGTCGATGGGCAGGTCCGGCAGTTTCGCGGCGGCCTCGCGCAGCCACGGCAGGTGGCTCGGGTGCCCGCGCCGTCCGAGCAGCGTCTGCATCGCGCCCATGGTCTCGTCGAGCGGGGAGATGCCGAAACGGACGCGGTTCGCGCTTTCGGCGGTCAGGACCAGCTCGATCATCGGATTAGGCTATGTCCTAATCAATAGTCCTGGCCAGCTTGGGTTCGGCAGTGTTCGTGCCATGACGTTGCTGCGTAATTCCGGGTATTGGCGCTGGTCGGCGGGGGTGCAGCTGAACCGGCTGCCCGGCATGATGGCGCCGCTGGCCTTCACCGTGCTGACCACCGCGACCACCGGTTCGTATCGGCTCGGCGGGATCATGATGGCCGTTTTCGTCGCCGCCGAGATGGTCGGCGCCGTGCCGACGGGACGGCTGCTCGACCGCGTCGGCCCCGCGCGGGGGCTCGTCGTGCTGCTTCCGCTGGTCGCCGCGGGACTGTTCCTGCTGGCCGCGGTCGCTTCCGCCGGAGGCCCGGACTGGGTGCTGCTCGCGCTGGCGATCCCGCCGGGGCTGGTCGCGGGCGGGCTGAACGGCGGTTTCCGGACGCTGCTCGCCGCGACGGTGACCGAAGAGGAGCTGCCGAGGGCGGTTTCGGTGGACGCGATGATCCTCGAAGGCGTGATCGTCGGCGGTCCGCTGCTGGTGGCGCTCCTGGCGACGTCCGGCCCGGTCGTCCCGATCCTCGCGATGGCCGTCGTCGCCCTGCTCGCGGCGCTGCTCGTACCGCGGCGGACCGTCCGGCGAGATCCACAAAGGACGGTCGAACGCCGGCCGATCCCGGTCGCCGCCTGTGTGCCCTGGCTGGCGGGGTTGTTCACCGTCGGACTCCTGCTGTCGACCATCGAGGTCGGATTGCTGCCGCTCGTCCTGCGCCTCGGCGCGCCCGAATCGGCGACGGCCATCGTCATCGTGGTGCTGTGCGGGGCCAGTATCGCCGGGAGCGCGCTGTACGCGGCGAGGGGGAAGGAAGGCGATCCGCGGCTGTTCCTCGCCGGTTTCGTGCTCGGCGGGATCGTGGTTTCGGCGGGCTTCGGCTGGGCCGGGCTGCTCGGCGGGGTCGCGCTGATCGGGCTCTGCACCGGCCCGCTGATGGCCGTCTCGTCGGTCAACCTGCAGAAGCTGCTGCCGGAACGCCGCCGGTCGGAGGGCTTCTCGCTGGCCTTCACCGTGCAGGCTTCGGGCTTCGGCCTGGGTTCGCTGGCGATCGGGATCCTGCCGGTCTGGCTGGCCCCGCTGCTCGGTGTCCTTGCGGCCCTCGTCTCCTGTGCGATGCTGGTGGCACGCCCCAGGCGAGCTATTGGCACGCCGTCAGTAACGTCGTAGCCTGGGCTTTGAGCCGAGACACGGGAGAAGTCGATGACCGCAGTCCAGCCGAAGCCGACCGCGCACAGCGTGGGGGAGACCTTCGATTCCCTCAGCCCGGCGACCGACGAGGTCGTCGGTACCTACCCGGTGCACAGCAAGGAGGACGTCCGCGCCGCCATCGCCCGCGCGAAGGACGCCGCCGAATGGTGGGCCGGGCTCGGCTACGACGGTCGCGCCGAACGCCTGCGCCGCTGGAAGGGCGTCATCACCCGCAGGCTGCCGCAGCTGTGCCAGGTCGTGCGCGACGAGACCGGGAAGCCGATCGCCGACGCGCAGCTGGAGAGCGTGCTGGCCATCGAGCACATCGCCTGGGCGGGCAAGCACGCGCGCAAGATCCTCGGCAAGCAGCGCCGCGCGGCCGGGCTGATGATGTCGAACCAGGCGGCGACGGTCGAGTACCAGCCGCTCGGCGTCGTGGGCGTGATCGGCCCGTGGAACTACCCCGTGTTCACGCCGCTCGGCTCCATCGCGTACGCCCTCGCCGCCGGCAACACCGTCGTCTTCAAGCCGAGCGAGTACACGCCCGGCGTCGGGAAATGGCTGGTCGACGCCTTCAACGAGGTCGTCCCGGAGTGGCCGGTGCTGCAGCTGATCACCGGCTTCGGCGAGACCGGCGCATCGCTCGTCACGGGAGGCGTCGACAAGATCGCCTTCACCGGTTCGACCGGCACGGGCAAGAAGATCATGGCCGCGGCCGCCGAGACGCTGACCCCGGTGATCATCGAGGCGGGCGGCAAGGACGCCGTCCTGGTCGACGCGGACGCCGATCTCGAAGCCGCCGCCGACGCGACCGTCTGGGGCGCGTTCTCCAACTCGGGCCAGACCTGTATCGGCGTCGAGCGCGTGTACGTCCACGAGCGCGTGCACGACGAGTTCGTCGCGAAGGTCGTCGAGAAGTCGAAGGACGTGCGAGCCGGCTCGGACGCGGCCGCGCAGTACGGCCCGGTGACGATGCCTTCGCAGCTCTCGGTGATCAAGCGCCACATCGCCGACGCCATCGAGCGCGGCGGTAAGGCGCTGGTCGGCGGCGTCGACGCGGTCGGTGACCGCTACGTGCAGCCGACGGTGCTCGTCGACGTGCCCGAGGACTCCGTGGCGGTCCAGGAGGAGACGTTCGGCCCGACCGTCACCATCGCCAAGGTCCGCGACATGGACGAGGCCGTCGAGAAGGCCAACGACACGAAGTACGGCCTCGGTTCGACCGTGTTCTCGAAGTCGCGCGGCCTCGAACTCGCCGGACGGCTGCGCACCGGCATGACGTCGATCAACGCGCCGCTTTCCTTCGCCGGTATCGCTTCGCTGCCGTTCGGCGGCGTCGGCGACTCGGGCTTCGGCCGGATCCACGGCCCGGAAGGCCTGCGCGAGTTCGCCCGCCCGAAGGCCGTCGCGCGGCAGCGGTTCACCGCGCCGATCGTGCTGACGTCGTTCTCCCGCAAGGAAAAGACGGACGCCCTGGTCGCGAAGCTGATCACGGTGCTGCACGGGAAGCGCTAAGACCCTCGTGAGTGGTAAGGACGGTTAGAACCGTCCTTACCACTCACGAGTGCTACTTGCCCCGGATGAGGTCCGCGGCCTTCTCCGCCACCATGATCGTCGGCGCGTTCGTGTTCCCGCGCGGCACCACCGGCATCACCGACGCGTCGACCACGCGCAGCCCGTCCACCCCGCGCACCTTCAGCGACGGATCGACGACGGCGTTCTCGCCCGTCCCCATCGAGCAGGTCCCGACGGGGTGGTACAGCGTCTGCGTCTTCTCGCGCACGTAGTCGGCCAGTTCATCGTCGGTCAGGTCGTGCCGCTCCGGCAGGAACGGCTTGTCCAGATACCGCGCCAGCGGGCCGGACTTCCCGATCTCCACCAGGGCGCGCATCCCGGCGAGCATCTTCTCCATGTCCACGGACTCCGCGTAGTACGCCGGGTCGATTTCCGGCTTCCACAACGGATTCGACGACTTCAGCCGCAGGCGCCCCCGGCTCGCGACGTCCACCAGGGTCGCCGCCGAAGTGAAGCCCGGCACCGTCGGCTCGCGCATCCCGTTGTCGTAGAACAACGTCGGCGCGACGTGGATTTGCATGTCCGGCGGCGAGACACCGTCCGCGGCCGGGAAGAACGCGCCCGCCTCGCCGATGTTCGAAGCCAGCGGACCGCGCTTGGTGAGCTGGTAACGCACCAGGCCGCCGGGCGTCGCCGCGTCCACGAGGTCGGTGGTGCCCCGCGTCGACCAGATGATCCCGCAGGCGGGGTGGTCGTGCAGGTTGTCGCCGACCCCGGGCAGCGCGGCGACGACGTCGATCCCGTGCTCACGCAGGTGTTCCGCCGGGCCGACCCCGGACAGCATCAGCAGTTGCGGCGAGTTCACCGCGCCGCCGCTCAGCAGGACCTCCGTCGACGCACGCACCGTCGTCTCGGTGCCTTTGTCCAAATAGGACACACCGACGGCGCGGGTGCCTTCGAAGACGACGCGGGTGGCCTGCGCGTTGGTCCGCACGGTGAGGTTCGGGCGCGCCAGCGCGGGCCGCAGGTACGCGTCGGCCGTCGACCAGCGGCGGCCCTTCTTGCACGTCACCTGGTAGACGCCGGCGCCTTCCTGTGACTCGCCGTTGAAGTCGTCGGTGCGTTTGAGGCCCCAGGCGACCGCGGAATCCACCCAGGCGAGGGACAGTTCGTGCGTGAAGCGCCGGTCCTCGACGTTCAACGGGCCGTCGGTACCGTGCAGCGGTCCGCCGAGCCGCTGGTTGCCCTCCGCCCGTTTGAAGTACGGCAGGACGTCGTCGAAACCCCAGCCCTCGGCGCCGTGCCCGTCGCGCCAGCCGTCGTAGTCGGCGCGGTTGCCGCGGATGTAGATCATCGCGTTGATCGACGAACAGCCGCCGAGCGTCTTCCCGCGCGGCCAGTACAGCGTCTTGCCGGTGTGCTTCTGCTCGACCGTCTCGTAGTTCCAGTCCCATTTGGTCTTGAACAGACCGGGGAACGCGGCGGGGATGTGGATCTCGTCGGCGTCGTCCTCACCGCCCGCCTCGAGCAGGAGCACCCGCGCCGACGGATCCTCGCTCAGCCGGTTCGCCAGTACGCATCCCGCGCTGCCCGCGCCGACGATCACGTAGTCGAAGGAGTCCTGATCGGCCACGGTGCCTCCTGCTGCTCGCCCGGTGTTGACGCCCCGCCAATGGCTCATCTTGGCCCAGCGCCGCGCTCCGAGCATCCCCCAGACGAAGGATCGGTGCGAGCTCAGTCGGAGTCGGGTGAAAAAGAGGCCACGCAGGGGCCGCCCTCGGCGTCGTCTTCGGTCTCGATCCGGCCGGGGTTCCGGACGCCGTCGACCTCGCCGGTGAGGTGCAGGATCGTCTGCTTCGCGGTGGTCAGCACGTCGGCGGTGTCGACGGTGTACCTGCCCTCGCCGTGGATGATCTGCTGCACGCCGTCGCGCGTCGTGTCGGGCACCTTCTCGCACAGCACGGACAGCGCCGCCGGGATGTCGCGCGCGTTGATCGCGTCGACGAACTTGTTCCCCGCCTCTTCGCCGGTCTTGACGTCGGGCCGCGGCGACGGCTTCGTCTCGATACCCGGAAGCGGCTCGGGCTCGCCGCCGATCTTGGCGTCGCGCACGCACCAGCCGCCCTCGCCGGGGATCATCGCGATCCCGACGGTCTGCCCGCCTGCGTTGAGCGTGGCCGAATACTCCTGCGGCGCACGCTGGCGCGCGGGCGTGCTCAGCTGTGCGCCGTCGGTGGCGGCCATGACCTGTTCGAAGCTGTAGGACCGCTTCGAGCGGATCGGGCACCAGAGCTGGCTGAGCCGATCTTCGGCGACGCCGTTCACGAACGACTGGCTCAGCTGCTCCGGCGTCGCGCGCGAGGTGGTGTCGGCCTTGGCCTTGAAGAAGCCCGGCGTCACGAACCCGGTGAACGCGACACCGCCCGCGATCAGGACGAAGACCAGCACCAGCGTGATCCAGAGCCCGGTCTTCGGCTTCTTCGGCGGCGCGTACTGCCCGTAGGTCATGCGGCAACCGTAGTGAAGTAGGCTCGGGCGGTACCCACGACCTGCGTGAATAAGGAGCAGCCTGCCGTGGCCCGAGTCGTCGTCGACGTCATGCCCAAGCCCGAAATCCTCGACCCGCAGGGCCAAGCCGCGCTCGGCGCGGCCGGTCGTCTCGGCTTCACCGGGATCACCGAGATCCGTCAGGGCAAGCACTTCGAGATCGAGGTCGACGACGCCGTCGACGACGCGACGCTCGAAAAGATCGCCGAGGGTTTCCTCGCGAACCCCGTCATCGAGCAGTGGACCATCAAGCGGGTGGACGCGTGAGCGCCCGCATCGGGGTCATCACCTTCCCCGGCACGCTCGACGACGGTGACGCGGCCCGCGCGGTCCGCTACGCCGACGCCGAAGCCGTGCCGCTGTGGCACGCGGACGAGGACCTGAAGGGCGTCGACGCGGTAGTCGTCCCCGGTGGTTTCTCGTACGGCGACTACCTGCGCGCCGGCGTCATCGCCCGGTTCGCGCCGGTGATGTCGTCGGTGATCGAGGCCGCCCACAAGGGCATGCCGGTGCTCGGCATCTGCAACGGCTTCCAGATCCTGTGCGAGGCCGGGCTGCTGCCGGGCGCGATGATCCGCAACGCGGGCCTGCACTTCATCTGCCGTGACCAGTGGCTGCGCGTCGAGAACAACGACACGGCGTGGACCACCCGGTACGACAAGGACGCCGAGATCCTCATCCCGATGAAGAACATCGACGGCTGCTTCGTCGCCGACCAGGCCACGCTCGACGAGCTGGAGGGCGAGGGCCGCGTGGTGTTCCGCTACGTCGGCGGCAACCCGAACGGCTCGCGCAACGACATCGCCGGGATCCGCAGCGAGAACGGCCGCGTCGTCGGGCTCATGCCGCACCCGGAGCACGCCATCGACGCTCTCACCGGGCCGTCCGACGACGGCCTCGGCATGTTCTACAGCGCCGTGGACGCCCTCGTCTCCGCCTGACCCAAGTGTCATGAAAGGGTCGTTCAGGAACGACCCTTTCATGACATCTCAGGAGGCGGCGGCCACCAGGGCGGAGTAGGGGCCTCCGGCGGCCAGCAGCTCCGCGTGCGAGCCCAGCTCGGTCACCCGGCCGCCCTCGATGACGGCGACCCGGTCGGCCGCGGCCGCGGTGTGCAGCCGGTGCGCGATCGCGATCACCGTGCGCCCTTCGAGCACCGCGCTCAACGACCGCTCCAGCTCTCGCGCCGAACCCGTGTCCAGCAGCGACGTCGCCTCGTCCAGCACCAGCGTGTGCGGGTCGGCCAGCACCACCCGCGCCAGCGCGAGCTGCTGCGCCATCGCCGCCGGGACGGCGACCGCCCCGGCCCCGACCTTCGTGTCCAGCCCGTCCGGCAGGCCCGCCACCCACTCCGAAGCGCCGACCGAGGCCAGCGCCTCCAGCAGCCGTTCGTCGGTCCAATCACCGGCGGGCAGGGTCAGGTTGTCCCGCAGCGTTCCCGCGAAGACGTGCTGCTCCTGGGTCAGCAGCAGGACCTCGCCGCGCAGGACGTCGTCCGGCAGCGTCGACACCTCGGCGCCGCCGATCCGCACGGAACCTGAGGTCGGCGCCGACATCCCGGCCAGCAGCCGCCCGAGGGTCGACTTGCCTGCCCCGGACGGTCCGACGATCGCCAGCCGCTCACCGGCGGGCACCCGCAGGTCGATCCCGTGCAGCACCTCCCGGTCGGCGTTGTAGCCGAAGCGCACGTCGCGGACCTCGATGTCCTGGCCGCGCGGGGTCTCCGTGACCGTCTCCGAAGCAGGAGCGGGCCGCACGCCCAGCAGCCGTCGCAGCGACGCACCGGCGACCTGCATGTCCGCGAGCCAGAACAGCGCCTCGTTCAGCGGACCGGTCATGACCTGCGAGTACAGCAGCATCGCGGTGATCGTGCCGAGCCCTTCCCAGCCGTTCGAGTAGGCGAGCAGGCCCAGCCCGAGCATCACCGGCACCGGCAGCACGTAGCTGATCTCCAGCGACGGGATCCACCGCATCTGCAGCGCCCGGATCTTGCGTTCGCCCAGCATCGACGCGTCGAGACCGTCGTGCCCGGTCCGGATCCGGCGGCCGGTCAGGCTTAGCGCCTCCGCCGTCCGCGCGCCCTCCGCGGTCTCGTGCGTGGTGGACTGCAGCTCGGACCACTTGTCCAGCATCCGCCGCATCACGTCGGGGATCCGCCGCTGGTACCAGATGTTCACCGGCACCAGCAGCGGCAGCGCGACAAGCAGGCCCAGCGCCAGGAACGGCGACGTGATCACCATCGCCACCACCGTGAACACCACTGTGACGGCGGCGATCAGGATCTCCGGCGCGCCGTGGCGCACCGCGTGGTCGATCCGGCTGACGTCGGTGGTCGCACGGCTGAGCAGGTCACCGGTGCCCGCCGCTTCGACCGTGCCGAGCGGCAGGTCCAGCGCGTTCCCGACGAATTCCTCGCGGTTGAGCGCCAGGATCCGCTCACCGAACACCCGTGCGCGCAGCCGCGCCAGTCCCTTGAACCAGGCCTGCGCGCCCAGCACGACCACGAACGCGACCGCGAGCCAGGTGATCGTGGTGGTCGTCGTACCGTCGACGACCTCGTCCACCAGCGCGCCAAGCAGCCTCGGCCCGGCCAGCCCGATCGCGGTCGCGACACAGAACAGCCCGAGCATCACGGAGAACTCGCGCTTGTTGGCGCGCGCGGTCTCCTTGATCCAACGTCTGACGTCCTTCTTGTCTGCCAGCGGCAGCTTCTTCATGCCGGTACTTTCGAATCGATGACCACATCGGCCACATGTGTCCACAAAGGACTCTGGCTGAACACGACGGTGGTCTTGCCGCGCCGCAGCTTCGCGACGCGTTCGGTTATGCGGGCTTCGGTATGCGCGTCGACGGCCGAGGTCGGCTCGTCGAGCAGCAGGACGTCGGCGTCGGTCGCCAGCGCGCGGGCCAGGTTCAGCCGCTGCCGCTGACCACCGGAAACCTCACGTCCGCGTTCGCCGATCACCTCGTCGACGCCGTTGGGCAGCGCGTCCACGATGTCCTCGGCGTCCGCCGCGTACAGCGCTTCGGTGATCTCGACGTCGCCGGGCTCGGCGGGGGTGACCTGCTCGCGCAGCACACCGGAGAACCAGATGTCCTGGTTGTGCGCGAACACGACCCGCCGCCGCAGCTCGTCGAGGGCGACCCGGTCCACCGGAACCCCGCCGACGAGCGCGGGTTCACTCGGATCGGTGAACCGCGCCATCCGCGAAGCCACCGCTTCGGCGTCGGCCCCGACGTCGATGACGGTCAGCTTCCCGGCCTCGACCTTGATCCCGGACGTCTCGTCGTACAGATCCAGCGGGCCTTCCGGCAGCGGCACCGGGTGCTCCGGCTCGGCCAGCGTGCGTTCGGTGGACAGCAGTTTGCACACCTTCCGCGCCGAAACCAGCGCCGCGCTCAGCACGCCCGCGAACTCCGTCGCCGTCGTCACCGGGATCACCAGGAACACCGAGATGCCGTAGAACGTGATCAGCTCGCCGACGCGGATGGTGCCGTTCATCGTCGCCTGCGCGCCCAGCCAGGTGATGGCCACCGTGACCAGTCCCGGCAGCGCGACCTCCGCGGCCGCGAGCCACGCTTCGCTGCGTCCGACCTGGACACCGGCCGCGCGGACCTTCTGGCTGGAGCGACGGAAGCGGTCGAGGAACTGCTTCTCACCGCCGACACCGCGAAGGATCCGCAGGCCGGAGACGATATCCGCGGCCAGCGCGTTGACCTCGGTCTTCTCCTCGCGCTGTTTCGTCTGGCGCTTCTCCAGTGGCTTCAGCAGCGGTCCGATGCCCACCACCGCCAGCGGGACACCGATCAGCGCGACCATGCCGAGCAGCGGCGACGTCGTCAGCAGCGCCGTCGCGCAGACGACGAACGCGATCAGCGAACCGAAGGCCCGCCCGAGTACCTCGAAGGAGTCACCGATCGGGTTGATGTCGCTGGTGGTGATCGCGACCACGTCACCCGTGGTGGTCGTGTCGCGCAGATTCGCGCCCAGCTTCGCCGCGTGTTCGGTGGCGAGGCGCTGCGTCACCCCGGCGCCGTGGATCCAGCAGCCGTAGGACGCGAAGTGCTGCACCGTGCCCGCGATCGTCTGCGCGATGCCGAGCCCGGCGGCCGCGAGCCCCCACAGCCAGACGGAATCGCCGTCGCCGCGGCCGATCGCGTCGATGCCCCGGCCGATCGCGACCGGCAGCAGGGCGATCGGAAGCGACCACAGCGCACCGCTGATCGCCGAGACGGCGAGCAGTCCCGGACGCGCGAGCATCATCCTGACCAGGTACCGCCAGGCGGTCGGCTTGGCGGGCAGGCGTAGTCGCGGAAGCGGATATGTGGCGGAAAGCACGATTGCCGACGGTAAGCGGATCACCGTCGCGGGCGCGACCGATTTATGCGTGGGCGACCGCGAGGTGAACAACCCCCTCGCCTATTCTCAAGGCCGTGGCGAACCCTGAGGTTGACACCGTGACCAGCACCGTTGACACCACTCAACGCGCCGAGGCGACCCCCGAACTGACCCAGCCGTACGTCGAGCTCGGCCTCGCCGACGACGAGTACGCCCGGATCAGGGAGATCCTCGGCCGCCGTCCGACCGACGCCGAACTGGCGATGTATTCGGTGATGTGGAGCGAGCACTGCTCGTACAAGTCCTCGAAGAAGCACCTGCGCTACTTCGGCGAGACCGCCACTCCCGAGATGAAGGAGAAGATGCTCGCCGGCATCGGCGAGAACGCGGGCGTCGTCGACATCGGCGAGGGCTGGGCGGTCACCTTCAAGGTCGAGAGCCACAACCACCCGTCCTACGTCGAGCCGTACCAGGGCGCCGCGACCGGCGTCGGCGGCATCGTGCGCGACATCATGGCGATGGGCGCGCGCCCGCTCGCGGTGGCGGACGCGCTGCGCTTCGGCCCGGCGGACGCCCCCGACACCCGCCGCGTGCTGCCCGGTGTGGTCGCCGGTGTCGGCGGCTACGGCAACTGCCTCGGCCTGCCGAACATCGGCGGCGAGCTGGTGTTCGACCCGAGCTACTCCGGTAACCCGCTGGTCAACGCCCTGTGCGTCGGCGCGATGCGCGTCGAGGACCTCCACCTCGCCTTCGCCTCCGGCAAGGGCAACAAGATCATCCTGTTCGGCGCGCGCACCGGCCTCGACGGCATCGGCGGCGTCTCCGTCCTCGCGAGCGACACCTTCTCGGGTGACGAAAGCTCGGGCGGCCGCAAGAAGCTGCCCAGCGTCCAGGTCGGCGACCCGTTCACCGAGAAGGTGCTCATCGAGTGCTGTCTCGAACTGTTCGCCCAGAAG
This sequence comes from Amycolatopsis roodepoortensis, assembly GCF_024628825.1. Classification (NCBI taxonomy): domain Bacteria; kingdom Bacillati; phylum Actinomycetota; class Actinomycetes; order Pseudonocardiales; family Pseudonocardiaceae; genus Amycolatopsis; species Amycolatopsis roodepoortensis. Next base: position 5,037,712 of record NZ_CP102415.1, on the reverse strand, counting down.
CTCGTCGTCGGTATCCAGGATCTCGGCGGCGCCGGGCTTTCCTGCGCGACGTCGGAGCTCGCGGCCGCCGGTGACGGCGGTATGCACATCTACCTAGACCGGGTTCCGTTGCGCGCCACCGGGATGACCCCGGCGGAGGTGCTGTCCAGCGAGTCGCAGGAGCGCATGTGCGCGGTCGTCTCGCCGGAGAACGTCGAGGCGTTCATGAAGGTCTGCGAGAAGTGGGACGTCATCGCCACCGACATCGGCGAGGTCACCGACGGCGAGCACCTGGTCATCACCTGGAACGACGAGGTCGTCGTCGACGTCCCGGCGCACACCGTGGCGCACCAGGGCCCGGTGTACGACCGTCCGATCCAGCGACCGTCGGAACAGGACGCCCTGCAGGCCGATACCTCGGCCAAGCTGCCGCGTCCGTCCACTTCGGACGAACTGCGCGCCGACATCCTCAAGCTGATCTCGTCGCCGAACCAGGCGTCGAAGGAATGGGTGACCTCCCAGTACGACCGCTACGTGCGCGGCAACACCGTGCTCGCGCAGCCGTCGGACTCCGGTGTCATCCGGATCGACGAGTCCACCGGCCGCGGCGTCGCCGTCTCGACGGACTGCAACAGCAAGTTCGTCTACCTCGACCCGTACGAGGGCGCGAAGCTCGCGCTGGCCGAGGCGTACCGCAACGTCGCCACCAGCGGCGCGAAGCCGGTCGCGGTGTCGGACTGCCTGAACTTCGGCGCACCGACCGACCCGGGTGTGATGTGGCAGTTCGAGCAGGCCGTGCACGGTCTCGCCGACGGTTGCGTCGAACTCGGCATCCCGGTCACCGGCGGCAACGTCAGCTTCTTCAACCAGACCGGTGACACGGCCATCCTGCCGACCCCGGTGGTCGGCGTGCTCGGCGTGATCGACGACGTCACCCGCCGCATCCCCACCGGGATCGGCGCCGAGGCCGGGGAAACCCTGCTGCTGCTGGGCGAGACGCACGACGAGCTGGACGGTTCCGCCTGGGCGCGCGAACTGCACGGCCACCTCGGCGGCCGCCCGCCCCGCGTGGATCTGGCGCGCGAGAAGCTGCTCGCCGACATCCTCATCGCCGGTTCGCGCGACGGCATGATCTCCGCCGCGCACGACATCTCCGACGGCGGCCTGATCCAGACGCTCGTCGAGACCGTCCTCATCGGACAGTGCGGTGCCCGTGTCTTCCTCGACGCGGAGCAGGACCCGTTCGTGCAGCTGTTCTCGGAGTCCGCGGGCCGGGTGCTGGTCGCCGTGCCGCGCACCGAGGAACTGCGGTTCACCGAGATGCTGACCGCGCGCGGCCTGCCGTGGCGCAAGACCGGCGTCGTGGACCCGGAGTCGGGCTCGCTCGAACTCCAGGGCATCACGGAGTTCACGCTGGACGAGCTTCGGGAGACCTGGGAGCGCACGCTCCCCGCGCTGTTCGACTGAGCTGAAGGGCCGCGTTCGCCCTCCGGAAGTACATGAAGGCCCCCTTCCTTGCGCCAGGCGCAAGGAAGGGGGCCTTCATGTACTGGAAATGGGGCTCTGCGCGCCCGCAGCCTGAGGTCTGCCCGGTTCACCTGTCGCGAAAGCCACTTTCGGGACATCAGACGTCGCGAAAGTGGCTTTCGCGACGTCTGATGGGTCGTGAGTGGCTACCCCTCAGCGGCAGGCAGAACCGAACCCGGCGGAAACTTCGTACCCTCCAGCGAAGGCGCCTCCTCGAAGGTCGCCACACTCAAGTCGACCGGCGCCTCGACGACCAGGCCGTCCAGCGCCACCTTCCGCTCGAACCTCGCCCTCGTGACCTCGAACCTGCCGCGGATGGTCGCGTTCTCCAACAGGAACTTCCCGGACAGCTGAGCGTCGGTGAGGTCGAGATAGGACAGCACCTCGCAGCGGTCCGCGCCGAACCAGCCGACCCGCCTGCCGAGCAGCCCCAGCTTGTCGAGCCGGGCGTCGCTGAGGTTGAGCGAAAGTGTCGGCCCGGTGGTCCCGGCGTGGGGCAGGATGTCGCGGATCAGCCGCTCGGCCGTGCGCCGGACCAGCCGTTCGCGTTCCGCGGCCGCCTCGTCGGCCGGTTCCCACGTGCGATCTCGGTCGAAACTCGGGTGCTCGAACGGTCGCCGCAGGTAGGCGCACAACACGTCCAGCACCGTTTGCCGGTACTCCGGACGCGTCCTGGCGAGCCCGGCGAGCGAATGCATCGCCCCGATCCGGACCTGATCGGCTTCGTTGCCCAGGAGCTCGATCGACTTGGCGAAGCGTTCGTCGGAGATCCGGCTGCGCTCGATCTCGTGCCGGTCCTCTTCGGTACGCCGTCGCCGGTCGTTGAGCCAGAGCCCGTAGAGCGCGGCGATCGCCCCGCCCGCCAGCGCGCCGGTCTTGAGCGCGTCGCCGCGGCTGGTCGCGCGATCCGTGAGCAGCCAGGCGGTGACCCCGACGAGCACCACGACCGAGGACAGCAACGTCCACAGCAGCGGCGAGGAAAGCAGGCGCCTCATCAGTCCTTCACCGTGAGCCGGGCGCGGCCGTCCGGCAGGGTCTCGACGGCCCAGCCGGACGGGAGTTCGTGATCCCTCGCCGGCTCCACCGACGTGTTGTACAGCGACACCGTGCCGGGCGGCTTCCGGAAGGTCAGGTCCCCGAAGCCCTCGAACCGGGCGCGACGCAGATCGAGCGTGCCCTTGAACTCCGCGTCGGCGAAGACGGCGTCCTTCGCGAAAACGCTGTCCTTGAAGGAGGTCTCGCCCGCGAACACGGTGTCGCGGAACTCGACGTCCTCGGAGAACCGGACCCCGCTGAACCACGCCCGCTGTTCGAACTTGGCGTCACTGCACCGGAAGAAGCCGATGCGCTTCTCCTTTTCGGTGCCCGCGCCAGTCAGGTACACCGGTCCGAGGAAAACACAGCCGGACAGGTTGGTGCTGCTGTACAAACCCGCGTAGCGGAGCAACAGCTTGCCGACCTTCCGCTCCGAAAGATCGAAGTACTCCAGTACCGCGCCGGTCAGGTCGAGGTCGTACGCGTTGCCCTCGGAATCCGCGGCGGGCAGCAGTTCCCCGATCAGCCGTTGCGCGGTCTGCCGGACCTGGAGTTCCTGTTCCTGCTCCGCGGAGCCCGCTTCCGGCGCGGTGTTCCCGTCCCGTTTCGCCGTGTCCTTGTACCGCGGATGCTTGAACGGCCGCCGCAGGTACGAGCACAGGATGTCCAGCACGGTCTGCTTGTAGATCTCGCGGCCGCGAGCCAGACCCGCCAGCGCGTGCAGTGCCCCGACCCGCACCTGGTCGGCCTCGTGACCGAGCAGTTCGACGGCCTTCGCGAACCGTTCGTCCGAGATCCGGTCCCGGTCCTGGTCTGCCCGCCGCAGCTCGAGTTCCTGGCGCTGCCGTTCGACCTCCTGGCGTCGCTCCTCGACCCGGCGCCGCCTGTCGTTGAGCCACAACGCGTACAACGCGACGATGGCGCCCCCGGCGATGCCGCCGGTCTTCAGCGCCTCGCTGCGGCTGGTCGCCGGATCCGTCAGCAACCAGCCGCCGACCGCGAGCAGCAGGACGAGCGAGACGACGAAGGTCCAGAGCAGCGGGGAGCGGAGAAACCGCTTCATCCGCTCAGAATACGAAGAAGTTGCGGACGCAGAAGGACTTGTCCGGGTTGTCGTCCGAGGAGATCCCCGATCCGCTCACCTTCTTGCCCTTGACCGTGCCCTCGATGTCACCGGTGATGAACCCGTCACCGATACCGGAGGTCGAGGTGACCTCCAGCTGCGACGGCGCCGGGGCCATGATGTCGATCGAGTCGCCCATGGTCGCTTTCATGTCCGCGCACACCAGCGCCAGCGCGCCGGCCTTGTCCCCGGCGCTCACCTTGGCCAGGAAGTCCTTCAGGTTCTGGATGCCCTTCGGGTTCCCCTCGGAGCCCGTGCCACCGCTTTCGGTGCTCCGCGGGCTGCTGCTCCTCGGCGAGCTCGACTTCGGGCTGCTCTTCGGCGCGGAGGTCGGCGCCTGCTCGGACGACGACGCGGGCGGCGGCGCGGCCGTGTTGTTCCCCTCGTCCTTGCTGAGCAGGAAGCCCGGCGCGACGAACCCGGTGACGCCGAACGCGATCAGCACCACCAGGCCGATCACGATCCCGATGATCAGGCCGGTCTTGCTCTTCGGCGGCGGCGCGGGCGGGCCGCCGAAGCCCTGCTGGTAGCCCTGGTTGTTCGGGTCCCAGCCCTGCTGGGGCTGCTGCGGGTACTGCTGTGTCGGGTCCCAGCCCTGCTGCGGCTGCTGCTGGTACTGCTGCGTCTGGTCCCAGCCCTGCTGCTGACCGTATTGCTGCGGCTGACCGTACTGCTGGGTCTGGTCCCAGCCACCCTGGTGCGGCTGCTGTCCCTGGGGATCCTGGCCATAGGGCTGGCCTGGCTGGGGTGGGTAGGTCATCGGTCTCGCCTTCCGTACTGGGGCCTGAGGCTTCAGATCAGACGACCGGCGGTCAGCGCTGGTTCCGGATCCGCCCGTGCCAGGGATTTCAGGGGAATTCTGCCCGGAAGGTACCTTGCGCTGGAAGCGGAACGCGAAAGCGGCTCCCGGCCGGGGCCGGGAGCCGCCTGTTCACGGTATGCGCAGCTCAGCCGTTGGCCAGTGCCTGCAAGCGGTCGTAAGCGCCGTTGAAGGTGTTCTGGTCCAGCGGGCTGGAGGTGTACTGCCACACGGTGTAGTAGCCCCAGCCGTAGGGCAGCGCGCCCACGGTGGAGGCGTAGCGCGCGATCCACAGCGGAACCGTGCCACCGAAGTTCTGCGTGGTGCCGACGCAGGTGCTCCACCAGCTCGTCGAGGTGTAGATGACGGGCCAGCGGCCGGTGCGCGCCTTGTAGCGGTCGTGGAACGCCCGGATCCACGACCCCATGGCGGACTGGCTCAGGCCGTAACAGGTGGCGCCGTACGGGTTGTACTCCATGTCCAGCGCGCCCGGCAGGGTCTTGCCGTCCTTGGACCAGCCGCCGCCGTTGTTGATGAAGAAGTCGGCCTGCGCCGCGCCGCTCGAGACGTTCGGCAGGGCGAAGTGGTACGCGCCGCGGATGAAGCCCTGGTTGTAGGAACCGTTGTACTGCTGGGCGAAGTACGGGTTCTTGTAGCTCGTGCCCTCGGTGGCCTTCGTCCACACGAAGCGCTTGCCCTGACCCCACCAGTAGGCCCAGTCGACGTTCTTCTGGTAGCTGGCCACGTCCATGCCCGCGACGGTCGCGAGCACCCCGGCCTCGGGCTGCGGCTGCGCGGCCTTGGCCTTCGACTCGGGGGTGGAGGTGTCGCCTTCCACGCGCCGGATCTGCGATCCGATCGTGTGGTCGTTCTGCTGGAGATCCTGTTCGATCGACATGATCTCGGGGGATGGGGAGGCCGACGCCTGGACCGTGCTGCCGAGCAGGAGCAGCGCGGAGCCGACGGCGATGGCGATTCTTCGGGAAGTGCGCATCACGACAATCCCTTCACGGATAACCCTCGCTGAGGACGGCGACCTTGCAGGTGGTAGCCGTCCGGGCACGATTGTTGACGACGAGTGCCGGGTTTGTCACTAACTTCCGTGAAATTGGTACTACGCGTGGGTGATTTTCATTTCCAAGTAGCCCTGGTTATGTGATCTTGTAACGCCCACTCGGGTGAGTATTCAGCCGAGGGACAGCGCGCGCACCCGATCGATCGTGCCGTTGAACCAGTTCTGGTCACCGGGGAGGCTGCCCCTGTCCGCGAACTGCCAGATGGTCTGGTGCTTCCAGCTCGCGGGCAGCTCGCCGATCTGCGTGTTGTACCGCGCGAGCCACAGCGGGTTCTGCCAGAACGCGTTGCTGTTCCCCGTGCAGCGCTTCCACCAGCTCGTCGACGTGTAGATCGTCGGATGCCGCCCGGTACGGTGAAAATACGTCGTCGCGAAGGACGCCATCCAGGCGACCATCTGCGCCGGCGTCTTGCCGTAACAGGTTTCACCGTATGGGTTGTACTCGACGTCGAGCGCGCCCGGCAGCGTCTTGCCGTCCTTGGACCAGCCGCCGCCGTGGTCGACGAAGTAGTGCGCCTGCGCGGCACCGTCCGAGATGTCGGGGCGGGCGAAGTGGTACGCGCCGCGGATCAGGCCGACGCCGTAGGAACCGTTGTACTGCTGGGCGAACCGGGGATTGACGAAGCCGGTGCCCTCGGTCGCCTTCACGTAGACGAACTTCGCGCCGGTCCGGGCGGCGGCGGGCCAGTCGACCTCGCCCTGATGGCCACTGACGTCATGTCCGAGCGTCTGCCCTTCGCCGCCGTACAGCGGCCCCACCGACACGTTGACGCCTTCGTGCAACGCGATCTGGGAACCGGCGTAGTGCTCCTCGGCCCCGTCGTATCGCGGCCCGCTTTCCCGTGCGACGGCGGGGGTCTGCGCGAGCAGCAAAACCCCCGCCGTGAGGACGGCCCCCCAGCCTTTTGAACACACTCTGCGACTCATCACGTCGCCACGATCCCCCGCGGAAAGGGAATCAGCGACTCGAACATCACTCGAAAGAGTGGCGTTCGCCCTGAATAAATTGGGCCGAGTGGGTTAACCGGGCCCTATCGACGCTCGTCCGAAAGGGCTTTGTCGAGGTGCTCCGAGGGGATGATCGCGGTGAGCCGGTCGTGCGGATTGATCGTCACGGGGTGGCCGGCGAGCAGCGGGACCATGTCCCGGCCCAGCACCGCCCTGGCGTGCGGCCATTCGCGCGGCACCAGCGATTTGGCCGTGTACGCGGGAACGAGCACCTTGCCGTCGGTGTTGTGGAAGCCGATCACCGTGCGCTGCACCGGCGAAAGGGCGTAGACGAACAGCGTCGAGTCGAGGATGACGCGCGGCAGGTCGGCGGCCGGGCGGTGGTTCGTGCGCACCAGCTGGAGCAGCTGCTCGAGTTCGTTGCGCGGCTCGGGGAAACCGAGCGCCTTCGGCGAGGGACGGTAGCGGTCGTTGGGGTGGAAGTCCTCGACGATCTCGCCGCCGCCGTTCACCGGGTACGCGCCGACGACCGCCCAGGACGGGACCGGGCCGTCGGGGTCGAAGGCCTCGTCGATGACGTACAGCCAGCTGTTGGGGTTGGCCTTCGCGTTGGCGCGCATCTCTTCGGTGATCTTCGGCTTCGCCTGTTTCCGCTTGCCCGCCGGGCTCGACGCCAACCGATCCGCCTCGTCCCGCTGCGCCATCGCCATCCCCACGTTCCGGGTGCCTGAAGGTTTGTTCGCGCTCACTCTACTGTTCTCCCATGGCCTCTTCGCGTTCGGTCGACCCCGCTGAGTTACGAGCCGCGATCGCGGCGATTTCCCCCTGGTTGAGCGGATCCGGTCCGGATCCGGCCCGTCCGGAGCTGGCCGCGGCGGTGCGGCTGAGCCTGCGGACGCTGGCCGGGGACGCCCCGGGGAAGAGTGTCGAAGTGCGGGTGCCGCCGTTCGCGGCGGTGCAGTGTGTCGAAGGATTGCGCCACACCCGCGGGACGCCGCCGAACGTCGTCGAAACGGATCCGCGCACGTGGCTGGAGCTGGCGACCGGGCTGCTCGGCTGGGCCGACGCCGTCGAGTCGGGGCGGGTCACCGCCTCCGGGAGCAGGGCCGATCTGGCCCGCTGGCTGCCCTTGGTCCGCCTCTGAAACTTGAACGGGCCGTTCCTTGCGAGACTGGCAAGGAACGGCCCGTTCAGAGCTGGTTTCAGGCCTTACGGCCGATGCCGCCCGAGATCGTCCGCTGAGCCGCGTTCAGCTCCTTGATCCGCGGGCCGTCCGGCCACCAGTCGGCGCACAGCTGGACACCGGGCTCGACCATCTCGAGGTCGTGGAACAGCTCCTCGATCTCGGCCTTGGTGCGGAAGGTGCCCGAACCCATCGGGCTGTGGAGGAAGAACTCCTCCATCTTGCGGGCGATCTCGGACAGCTCGTCCTCCGGGTCGGAGAAGTGCGAGATCGCCACGTACGAACCCGACGGCAGCGCGTCGATGTACTTCTTCATGATCTTGGCGGGCTCGTCGTGCGGCCCGTTGTAGTGGTGCAGGGTCCCGAGCTGCAGCAACGCGATCGGCTGCGAGAAGTCGATGTGCCGCCGGATGTCCGGGTTCTCCATGATCCGCTCGGGCTCGAAGATGTCGTCCGAGACGAAGTGCGTGTTCTCGTTCTCTTCGAGCAGCGCGCGCCCGTGGGCGAGCACGACCGGGTCGTTGTCGACGTAGACGACCTTGATCTCCGGGTTGATCCGCTGCACGACCTGGTGCGTGTTCTCGGCCGTCGGCAGGCCGGATCCCAGGTCGAGGAACTGGGTGATGCCCGTCTGGCTGGCGAGGAACCGGCACGCGCGGATCAGGAAGCCGCGGTTCTCGGTCGCCAGGTCCTGCGCCTCGGGGGCCGCCTGCTGGACCTTGCGCAGCACCTCCCGGTCGATCTCGTAGTTGTCCTTGCCGAGGAGGAAGGCGTCGTACACCCGGGCGATGCTGGCCCGGGTCGGGTCGACACCCACGGGCACTCGTTCCGTCCGGGTCGGGGCGTCGGGCATCTTGAACCTCACAAAACTGTGTCGGAAGTCTCGGGCTCTACGTAGAGTAGAACCACGTACGCGACCGGTAAACCGAGCCATCCCTGTCGTGTCGAGGCCCAAACGTGTACTTTCAGTAATCGGCTTGTTCCCCTGTGAGTGTCGTCGTGCGAAAGGTCCCCGGTCGATGAACGCGGTCACCCCGCCTGGCGGTGAGCAGTCCCTGGGTCCCACCGCGCGACGGATGATCCTCGGCTCTCAGCTCCGCCGGATGCGCGAGGACGCGGGCATCACGCGCCAGGAGGCCGGCTACAGCATCCGCGGCTCCGAGTCGAAGATCAGCAGGCTCGAGCTCGGCCGCGTCGGCTTCAAGGAACGCGACGTCGCCGATCTGCTGACCATGTACGGGATGACCGATCCCGCCGAGCGGCAGCAGTTCCTCGACATGGTCAAGGAGTCGAACGAGCCGGGCTGGTGGCGCCGCTACGGCGACCTGATGCCGAGTTGGTTCAACGACCTCGTCGGGCTCGAAGAGGCCGCGGCCCGGATCCAGGTGTGGGAGCCGCTGTACGTCACGGGTCTGCTGCAGACCGAGGACTACGCGCGGGCGATCATGAGCCACGGCCGCAAGGACATGGTCAACGAACAGGTCGACCGCCGGGTCGCGCTGCGGATGCGGCGGCAGAAGATGCTGTCCCGGCCGGACGCGCCGCGGTTGTGGCTGGTGCTCGACGAGTCGGTGCTCTACCGGCCGATCGGCGACCGCGAGGTGCTGAAGGGCCAGATCGACCACCTGCTGGAGATGATCCAGCAGCCGAACATCTCGGTGCAGGTGCTCCCGTTCGACCGGAGCGGCTACTCCGCGGGCAGCGCGTTCTCGCTGCTCAGGTTCGCGGAAGAGGAATTGCCGAACATCGCCTACACCGAGTACCTGACCGGCGCGCACTACATCGACAAACGTGAAGAGATCGAGCGGTACAGCCGGGCGCTGGACATGCTCGCGGTCGACGCGGAGACGCCGGATCGCAGCCGCCAGATGCTGATGAAGCGCCGCGCCGAAATCTGAGCCGGTCACCGTTGTGGGGCTGGCCACCGTTCCGGGTCCCGCCGGTTTTTTCTTGCCTGCGCCCAAAATTCCGGCAACAAGTCGTAGTTGTTCACCCAACGGTGGCTCCGCTCGTCACCCTTTAGTGGGACGACTGAAGACCTGAGTCGTCACCGCCCGCGAATTCTGCAAAAACTTCTGCACGTGCATTTACCGCTGCAGTCACACGTGCTAACTTTGGGATCACAGGCAAATGCACATGCAGATGCATCGCCCGAAGTCTTCTGTCGGGGAAGGTGGGGACCATGGCTGAACAGTTCGACAACGGCATCCCGGCCGATCGTCTTACCGGCGCCCAATGGCGCAAAGCCAGCTACAGCAACGCGATCGGCAACTGTGTCGAGGTGGCGCCGCTCGCCTCCGGCGAGATCGCGATGCGCAACTCGCGTTTTCCGACCGGGCCCGCCCTGGTCTACACCCAGGCCGAGATGGCCGCGTTCCTCGCGGGTGCCAAGGACGGCGAATTCGATGACGTCCTCGGGTGACACCATCACCGCGGAGATCACCGATATCGAAAGCGGCCTGCAGGAACTGATCCACCGCGGGTACCAGTTCGTGCACCCGTGCGACGCGAACGGCGAGGTACTGGCCGTGGTCGGCGTGCGAGTCCACGACAACGTGGTCGACGTGGTCCGGCTCAACGCCGAGGACGACGTCGTCGCCACCCGCATGCCCGGGACCGAGGAGGACATCCTCGAACCCCAGGTCTGGCTGTGGCGGTACGCCGGCGACGCGGCGACGGCGCTGACCGAACTGCTCGCGCTGCCGGACGAGCGGACCCCCGGCTCGCTGTACGTCCCGGAGACCGCGGCCAAGGGCTGCTGGGTCCCCGGGCGCGGCGGCACGTCCAAGTGGCTTGCCGCCGGCTGACTCGTCTCGCTCCAGGTGGTCGTGAGTGGCGTTTCGGGTTAGAACCCGAAACGCCACTCACGACCACCTGGAGCCCCTAGGCACAGTCGACCGCCTCTGTCGAGGGGGAGCGGTCGGCTGGTCGGGGGTCGTGAGTGGCGGGCCTTGACACCCGCTCGTCACTCACGGTCATCACTCGAAGCGTGTCCAGTGCCACGTCGCGCGGCGCGTTGATCTCCTGCTCACCGTTTACACTGGTGGCGGCCTGCCCTCTTTCTCCCTGGGAGCACCTCGGTGGTTTCCGACCCGTCCCTCGCCGGACAGCCCGTGACCGACCAGCCCGATCCGGAACCCCGCGAGGAATGCGGTGTCTTCGGTGTCTGGGCGCCCGGAGAAGAGGTCGCGAAGCTGACCTACTACGGGCTCTACGCACTTCAGCACCGCGGCCAGGAAGCGGCCGGCATCTCGGTCTCCGACGGTTCGCAGATCGTCGTCTTCAAGGATCTCGGCCTGGTCAGCCAGGTGTTCGACGAGCAGGTCCTGCAGTCGCTGCAGGGACATATCGCCGTCGGCCACTGCCGCTACTCGACCACCGGCGCGACCATCTGGGAGAACGCGCAGCCGATCTTCCGCACCACCGCCACCGGTAGCGGGCTGTCCTTCGCGCACAACGGGAACCTCGTCAACACCGCCGAACTGCGGGATCGCACGGTCGAAGCCGGGCTCAAACCGCACGCGGGCCTGACCGGTTCGTCCAGCGACTCCGACCTGGTGTGCGGGCTGCTCGCGGCCAACGCCGCCGACAAGGGCATCGAAGCCGCCGCGCTGGAACTGCTGCCCACCCTCAAGGGCGCCTTCTGCCTGGTCTTCGCCGACGAGTCCACCCTGTACGCCGCGCGCGACCCGCACGGTGTGCACCCGCTGGTGCTCGGCAGGCTCGAACGCGGCTGGGTGGTCGCGAGCGAGACGGCCGCGCTGGACATCTGCGGCGCGTCGTTCGTCCGCGAGGTCGAGCCCGGTGAGCTCATCGCGATCGACGCCGAGGGCCTGCGCTCCTCGCGCTTCGCGAACCCCGAGCCCAAGGGCTGCGTCTTCGAGTACGTGTACCTCGCGCGCCCCGACACCTCGATCGCCGGCCGCAGCGTGCACGCCACCCGCGTCGAGATCGGCCGCAAACTCGCCGCCGAGCACCCGGCCGACGCCGACCTGGTCATGCCGGTGCCCGAATCCGGCACCCCGGCCGCCATCGGCTACGCGCAGGGCTCCGGCATCCCGTACGGCACCGGCCTGGTGAAGAACGCCTACGTCGGCCGCACCTTCATCCAGCCGTCGCAGACCATCCGCCAGCTGGGCATCCGGCTCAAGCTGAACCCGCTGCGCGACGTCATCCGCGGCAAACGGCTCGTGGTGGTCGACGACTCCATCGTCCGCGGCAACACCCAGCGCGCCCTGGTCCGCATGCTGCGGGAGGCCGGCGCGCTCGAGGTGCACGTCCGGATCGCGTCGCCGCCGGTGCGCTGGCCGTGCTTCTACGGCATCGACTTCGCCTCGCGCGCCGAACTGGTGGCCAACGGCGTCGACCTCGACGGCATCCGCCGCTCCATCGGCGCGGACACCCTGGGCTACATCTCCCTGGACGGGCTGGTCGCGGCTTCGGAGCAGCCGAAGTCGCGGTTGTGCACCGCGTGCTTCTCCGGCGAGTACCCGATCGCGCTGCCCGAAGACGCGCTGATCGGGAAGCACCTGCTGGAGAGCCTGGACTCGGTCAATGGCGCGGCGAAGCCCGTCAGCCCTGCCGGGTACGGTGCTGAGGACGCCATCCGGCGTCCCTAGACCTCACTTCCAGAGTTGGAGTCCGCTTCCGTGAGCGAGTCCACGAGCGCCACGTACGCCGCCGCCGGCGTCAGCATCGACGCCGGTGACAAAGCCGTCGAGCTGCTCAAACCGCACGCCGAGAGGGCCACACGGCCCGAGGTGATGGGCGGGGTCGGCGGTTTCGCCGGGCTGTTCTCCCTGAAGCTGGACAAGTGGAAAGAGCCGGTGCTGGCCTCGTCGACCGACGGGGTCGGCACCAAGATCGCCGTCGCGCAGGCGCTCGACAAGCACGACACGGTCGGCATCGACCTGGTCGCGATGGTCGTCGACGACCTGGTCGTCACCGGTGCCGAGCCGCTGTTCATGCAGGACTACATCGCCGTCGGCAAGGTCGTCCCGGAGAAGATCGCGGCGCTGGTCGGCGGGATCGCCGAGGGCTGTGTCCAGGCTGGTTGCGCGCTGCTCGGCGGCGAGACCGCGGAGCACCCCGGCCTGATGGGCGAGCACGACTACGACCTTTCGGGCACCGGCATCGGTGTCGTCGAGGCGTCGAACGTGCTCGGCCCGGAGCGCGTCCGCCCCGGTGACGTCGTCCTCGCGCTCGGCTCGTCCGGCCTGCACTCCAACGGCTACTCGCTCGCCCGGCACGTGCTGCTGGACATCGCGCGTATGCCGCTCGACGGGCACGTCGAGGAGTTCGGCCGCTCGCTCGGCGAGGAGATGCTGGAGCCGACCAGGATCTACGCGAAGGACTGCCTCGCGCTGGCCGCCGAGGCCGACGTCCGCACGTTCGCGCACATCACCGGCGGCGGCCTGGAGCAGAACCTCGCCCGCGTCATGCCGCGCGGGCTGGTCGCCCGGCTCGAACGCGGCACCTGGACCCCGGCGCCGGTGTTCGCGCTGATCGGTCACCGCGGCAAGGTCGAGCGCGCCGAGCTGGAGAAGACGTTCAACATGGGCGTCGGCATGGTCGCGATCGTCGGCGCCGACGACGTCGACCGCGCGCTGGCGATGCTGACCGCGCGGCACGTGCCGGCGTGGATCCTCGGCGACGTGCAGCCCGCGGAAGACCCGGACGGCCCGCGCGCCGTGCTCTCCGGTGACCACCCGCGCTTCTGAGTGTCTGTTGGTGAACCCGCGCCGCGATCGACGTCGGCAGGGCGCGACCTGGTATATCCCCGTTCCGGTGGGTGATCAGGGCGGGTTCACGCTCGCCAACAGGCACTGAATATTCTCTTGGCCCTGGTGGAACACTGGGTCCGTGGCTGATGACGTGGTGGTCGGCACCCGGTTCGTGATCCCGGGTGCCGAATTGAGCGAACGGTTCTCCCGGTCGTCGGGTCCGGGTGGGCAGGGCGTGAACACCACGGACTCGCGGGTCGAACTGTCCTTCGACGTGGCCGGTTCGGCATCCGTCCCGGAGCATCTCCGGGCCCGGATACTGGACCGGCTTTCTTCGCGCCTGGTCGACGGGGTCGTCACGATCACCGCGTCCGAACACCGCTCCCAGCTGATGAACCGGGAAGCCGCGCGGGCGCGGCTGGTGATGCTGCTGCTGGACGCGTCGGCGCCTCCGGCCGCCAAGCGGCGTCCCACCAAACCCTCACGAGGTTCGAAGGAACGCCGCCTGGCGTCGAAGAAGCGCCGCGGCGAGGTCAAGAAGTCACGCCGTGGCGGTTACTCAGACGACTGACAGGTGCACGCATTCGGCCGCCGTCTTGAACCCGACCCGGCCGTAGACGCGTTCCGCCTGCCCGGCGCCCGGCGTCAGGAACACCGACCGGCCGCCGCGCGCGTGGGCTTCACGCGTCAGGTACTCCGTCATCGCCGCGGCGATCCCGCGGCTCCGGTACCCCTCGACCACGCCGATCCCGGCGATCTCGGTCGCGCCGTCGAGGATCGCTGTCGCGACCCCGCCGCCGACGACCTCACCGGTCTCGGCCACGGCCATCACCGACATGGTCTCGCCGCTCAGCTGATCCGGTGACGGGTCGAGGTGGAGATCGGGATCGTCCTCCCCGAACGCCAAGTTCTGCGCGCGGATCATCTGCCGGAGCTCACCCTCGGTCTTCGGGGTGACCAGGCTGATCCCGGCCGGTTCCGGCTGGCCGACGACCTGCCCCGGAGAGCAGATCATCAGCGGGACCCGCCGCTCCAGCGTGTAACCGCACTCGACGAGCACGGCCTCGGCGGCCGGAACCGCTTCGGTGAGGAACTCCAGACGCGGCACGAGCCCGCGCTTACGGAACGCCTCGGTCAGCGCGGCGACGTCGTCCTTCGCGGGGACGGCGCCGTCGTCGGGGATCGCGTAGTTGAGGAACGGACTGCCGGACTCGAGGTAGTACGTGGCCAGGAACGGCCCGATCCGCTCGGTCTCCCGGAACTTCGCCGCGGTGAGGCGGATGTAGGACTGCAAAGCACGAATCGTCTCGGAAAGCACTGGTGGAAGCCTTTCGGGCAGAAGAAAGCGACGCACGGGAGGATCCGCGTGCGTGCTGGGGCTGGCGGGTGCGCCGGCTAGCTCGTGCCGACGCCACCGAAGGCGTCAGGCATGAGGCATCCCTCTTTCCTCGTACGTAGGGCTTTCGCGATCACTCTCGCACCGCGGTCAAGCCATTTACCTCCGCTGCGGATGCGCGATGCTCGAATACCGCTCGTCCCACGCCGATCTCGGGACCCGCAGCCGGACCGGGGCGGCGCACACCCGCCGGACCTGGACCGGGATCCGCACCGGCGGCCGGACGTCCAGGCGATGCCACAGCCGTTTGCTCAGCGCGGCACCCGCAACGGCGCCCAGCGTGTTCAGCAGGATGTCGTCGGCCGAGGTCACCCTGCCCGCCTGGATCAGATATTGCGTGCCTTCCACCAGCACCGAGACGGCCAGCGCGCCCAGCGCGATCCGGGCGAGCGACCGCAGGCGGCGGGACCGCACGGGGAGGAGGGCGCCGAGCGGGCTCAGCATGAGGACGTTGCCCAGCGCCTGCCAGAGGTTGGCGCTGTCGGTCAGGGCGAGCCGCAGGTCGGTGCCGGGTTCGAGGTTCAGCCTGCTGCCCTGTACGCCGGTCACCGGCATCGTGACCAGGCACAACACCAGGAAGCAGGCCAAGGCGAGAGTCATGTCGACGGCGGCCGTCGCCGACGCGGAGAAGGGGTCGGCACGTCGTCTTCGCCGTCGATGCGCCGCGAGGAGCGGCCAGCCGAGCAACGCGTAGGGAATCGCGATGATCGTCAACGGGATCATCCCGCCGAAAGCGTGGAGCAGCTCACCCATGGCCTTCCTTTCCGGAGCGCCCAAGATCACCTTCGCATCGCAAGATCGACTCGGCATGGCGGAGTCGGCGCACTAAGAGGTGATCTTTTCCGGTGGCGGAAAAGGTTTTCCCATGCTGGTGACCGTCCACAAAGGAACCTGTGGACAAACCTGTGGATGACCGCGAACTCTTCGGAAGAAGGCCTTATCGCGTAAGGAAAAGCCTTGTGGGTGACCTGTGTACTACTTGCCGTGTCCGGCGAGTTCCCGCGCGTGTTCGAGCAGCTTCTGCAGGTGCAGTCCGCGACGCACGTCACACGGGTGCGAGGTCGTCCCGCTCGCGGCCATCGCGGCGAAATCGTCAAGAAGCGCTGTGTACGACTCGCCCGCCGAGCCCGGCTTGCGCCCCAGAGTGCGGTAGCCGTGCTCGCCGTAGACGGCGACTTCGACGACCGTCGGCTGGATCGGCAGCCGCAGCGACAGGGTCGCCGTACTGGTCGCGCCACCCTCGTGGGCTAACAGCAGTTGCCACAGATCGTCATCGGTCCGGTTCGCGGCGAGCACGCCGGTGATCTCACCGAGCGCCGCGTCCAGCAGATCCAGGGCGTGCGGGCCGATGTCGGCGAGCGCGCCGGAGTCGTGGCGCCACGCCGAGGACTGGTACTGGCCGCCGAGCAGCGCGCCCGAAAGCCACCGCGCCCCGCCGCCGCGCCAGCCGCCCGCCTCCTTGATGCCGTCGAGCCACTCCCGGGTCATCGGCGAAAACCGCAGGATGAGGACCACGAGCGCCGCGACACCGGCGGCATCCACCGCGTCCGCGAGCCGCCGCGCGCCGTCGAGATCGGCGGCGATCGGCTTCTCCAGGATCAGGTGCTTGCCCGCTTCAGCAGCCTTGACCGCCAGCTCCGCCTGGACGGCGGGCGGCACCGCGAACGCGACCGCGTCCACCTGGTCGAGCAACTCGTCGAAACTGCCGACGGCCTGGGCGCCATGCGCCTCGGCCAGCTCCTTCGCGGCCTCGGGGCGCCTGGCCCAGACCGCGCGCAACGTCGTCCCGGGGTGATCGGCGAGACCTGGCGCGTGCACCGTCTTCGCCCACGGACCGGCACCGACCAGACCCGCGCGCAGCTGTCCCTGTCCCACGCCCCCGAGTCTAGGGCCCCGCGTTCAGTCCTCTGAATGCGGTAGTTGCGCGTGCAAGAACCGCATCCAGAGGACTAAACGCGTAGGGAGATCGATCAGGAGTAGCTGTAGAAACCGCGGCCGGTCTTCTTGCCGAGCAGGCCGGCGTCGACCATGCGCAGCAGCAGCGGCGGCGAGGAGTACAGCGGCTCCTTGAACTCGGCGTACATCGAGTCCGCGATCGCCTTGATGGTGTCCAGGCCGATCAGGTCCGAAAGCCGCAGCGGGCCCATCGGGTGCGCGGTGCCGAGCTCCATACCGCGGTCGATGTCCTCCGCCGACGCGAAACCCGACTCGATCATCCGGATCGCCGACAGCAGGTACGGCACGAGCAGCGAATTCACGATGAACCCGGCGCGGTCCTGCGACCGGATCACCGTCTTGTTCAACGCCGACGTCGCGTGCTCCTCGGCCCGGCGGGCGGTGTCGTCGCTGGTCAGCAGCGAGGGCACCAGCTCGACGAGCGGCAGCACCGGGACCGGGTTGAAGAAGTGGATGCCGACCACCTGCTGCGGACGGCCGGTGGCCATGCCGAGCTTCATGATCGGGATGGAAGAGGTGTTGGACGCGAACACCGCGTCCTCACGCTCGACGATCTTGTCCAGCGACCGGAACACCTCGACCTTGGCCTGCTCCTGTTCCAGGATGGCCTCGATGACGAGGTCGCGGTCGGCGAACTCGCCGATCTCGGTGGTGAAGCGGAGCCGTCCGAGCGCCGCGTCGGCGTCTTCCTGCGAGAGCTTCCCGTTCTTGACGCCGCGTTGCAGCGACTTCTCGATCCGCGCTCGCCCGGAGTCCAGCGCGGGCTGGTTGACCTCGGTGACGATCACGTCCAGCCCGGCCCGCGCGTGCACCTCGGCGATGCCCGAGCCCATGAGCCCGGCCCCGACGACACCTACTCGCGCTACGTCAGACATGGCACCTCCTCGTATTTTGGGCAGCACGCGACACGCGAGGGTGGTCTACCGGGCAAGCCCGGATCCACCCTCGCGTGTCACGCGTTGCTCAGCGGCGGTATTCGTCGTACCCGTCGTACGGGTCGTCGTCATACCGCTTGTCGTCCTCGTGCCTGTCTTCCGAGGAACTACTGGACAGCTCGCGCTGCAAAGCATCGAAGTCGGTTTCGTGCGAGCTGTACTTGAGCTCGCGCGCCACCTTCGTCTGCTTGGCCTTAGCCCGGCCGCGCCCCATGGCTCGACCCCCTCGCACAGGGGCGGGGCGGCCGGGGGAATCGGCGGCCCCGCATCGTCTCGACAATTCTTTCCTGCTGACACCGTACCGTGTCCGGGGGGTTGGATGCGACGTGGCACGGTGTGCCGGTGGCGACAGTGTTCACGGAACGCCGGTTACCGGCCGGTCGGTGGCGATAGTCGCAGGTCGGCGTGCCACGATGCTCGTGTGCCCCGTCCGTTCGCGGCTTATCTCCGCGTCTATGAGCCCCTGCTCGCGCTGGGGGATCCACCGGACGAACGCCTGCTCGAGGCCGTCGAAGCGGCCCGGCTCGATCGTTCGGCCGCGGGCGCGCGCGAGCAGGCATTGTGGCTCAAGTCACAGCATGTCGGCCGGTTGCTGCCCGCCGAGCTCGCGGACGGCAGGGCCGCGCCCAGTCTCGTCACCGACGTCCTCGTCCTGGATCCCGAAGACGTGCCGGAGGGTGAGCACGGCGACGCCGGCCCGGGGCCGCTGATCTGTCCGATGGAGATCCGCGCGCGCTCGGCCGCGGCACTGGTGACCTTCCTCGGCGACGCGCATCCCGCGTTGAAGAGCGCGGTGCTCGACGCGGGCGGCGCGTCACTCGACACGATCCGCTCGCGGGCGAAGTCCGCCATCGGCGATCTGTCCGCCTCGGCGTCTCACACGCTGTCGACGACGTGGACCGTCCCGCTTCCGTGGTTCGTGCTGTTCGACCCCGGGATGCGCAGGGTCAAACTCGGCAAGGGCCGGGACGACCCCGAACGCGAGGTGTCGTGGCGGGTCTCCATCGCCGACGCGCGGCATCGCGCCCGCGAGGTCGGCGACCTGCTCGAAGCGACCTTCGGCGACTCGGGCCCGGGCCGGGTGTTGCTCGAGACGCGGCGCTGGCTCGACAGCTTCCACCCCGGCTCCGCGGTCGAGCTCGACTACGGCGGTCTCGTGCAGCTATTCGCCGACCCGATCCTGCAGGCCGACACGACGGCCGAAGAGGTCCACGACATCCTGGACGCGCTCCGTACCGGCAATGTCGACGAGCTGGCGGAACTGTTCGCCGATCTGCGGGACTTCTGGGGCGACCTGGCCGCGCGGGAACGCGCGAACTAGCCGTAGAGGCCTTCGGCGACCCTCAGTTCGCCGACCGATTTCCCGCCGCCCAGCACCGCGTCGCGCGCGAGGGCGCCGGCTTCGTCGCCAGGATCGATGCCGAGGTGGCGCAGCGTCGCGAGCAGGAGCGGGATCCGGGCCCTGGCCGCGCCGTCGTCGATCTTCAGCGCGAGCGCCGTGCCGTCCGGGAGGGCGAACGCGTGCACTCCCTCGGCACCGCCCTTCGACAGAAGGCCATCGATGTTCCGCATCAGCACGGTGTCCTCGCGACCGGTGCCCGCGACCTGCCACGGATGCGCGCGGACCGCGTTCGCGACCCTGCGTTCGGGCCCGCCCATGGCCGTGACCAGCCTGCCGAACGAACGGGCGAGGCCGGTGAGGGAGAACGCGAACAGAGGCGCCCCGCAGCCGTCGACGCCGACCGTCTCGATCGTCTCGCTGGTGAGGTCGGCGACGGCGGCCTGGACGACCTTCTGCAGCGGATGGATCTCGGCCTCGTAGTCCTTGGTCGGCCAGCCGAGCTGCGCGCAGGTCATGAGCATCGCGGCATGCTTGCCGGAGCAGTTCATCGCGGCGCGGCGTTTCCCGGCCGAGGCCACGGCCAGCATGCTGGGCTCGTGCAACGGGAAGGCGGGCGGGCAGGCCAGCGCGTCCTCGGTCAGCCCCGCGTGGGAAAGCATCGCCAAGGCGCCCTCGACATGGCCCGGCTCGCCGTTGTGCGATCCGCAGCCGAGCGCGAGTTCTTCGTCGCCGATCGTGAGACCGGCGCGGAGCATCCCGACGGCTTGCAGGGGTTTGTTGGACGAACGCGGGTACACCGGCCGCTCGATGTCGCCGGCGGAGAACCGCACCGAGCCGTCCGGCGCGGTGATCACGAGCGCGCCGCGGTGCACGCTCTCCACGAAGCCGGATCGGACGACCTCGACCAGGACCGGATTCGTCACTCGGAGCCGCCGCGTTCGGTGTCGAGCAGGTCGTCGACCGAGGCCGTGCCCTTGCGGTAGCGGGTGGCGATCTCGGCGTTGATCGTGTCCATCACGCTCTGGACCTCGCGCCGGTACGAGGAGACCGAAACCTCTTCGTCGGCGTACCGGTTGAGGGCGTTGACCAGCTTCTCGTCCGACAGGGTGCTGACGTCGGAAAGGTCCGTGTCGCCGATGAGCGCCTCGGCGAACCGGCGGTGCTCACCCGCGCGCGACGGCTCCAGCCGCTGGTGCCTGCCCGAACCCGTGGCCGGGCCGATCGCGTTGTCCGCCAGGATCGCGGCCAGCCGCTCGACGACGCTGCTCTCGCCGCCCGAACTCCGGCGCTCCTGCTCGGCCCGCACGATGTCGATCCGCGCGTGCAGCAGGCGCCGCAGGTACGACAGGTCGGTCTCCTCCTGCGCGGCCTCGTCACGGCGCTCGCGCAGCACGGAAAGGGTCAGCTCGCCGAGGTCGCTGAGATACCCAGGGCCGAGCACGCGGTCGATACGACGGCGACCACCGGGCCGGACTTCGATCACCCGCGTAGCTTATCGCGCTCCAGCGGAAATGTTCCGCAGGGAGCGATACCACAAGGATCTCCGCCCCTCACGACACCCTCCGCCGGGCAGTCGCTCTTTCGGTCCCTTCCAAAGCGCGCCCCCCACCCGTCCCGGGGGCGGCCCCTGGTCCAGTCTACCGGGGGTGGGGCGGGAAAAGTGCTGGTCGGCGGAGTTGTCCACAGGTGGGCAACGTTGTGGACAACTTGTGGATGGGTGTGTGCAAGTACGTGAAGGCCCCCTTCATTGAGCTAGGCGCAATGAAGGGGGCCTTCACGTACTTGGGTCGTGAGCGAAGGGCGAGTTTCCAGCGCTCAGCCGAGGGAAGGGGGCCTTCACGCGCAGCCGCTGTGACCAGCGAGGCGGAAGCGGCCGGTGAGGCGACAGTGACGTATCCGCAGGTAGTGAAGGCCTCCTTCGGGGACCCAGAGTCCCTCAAGGTAGGCAAGGAGGCCTTCACGGAACGAGCAGCCGCACCTACCCCCGCAGTCGCTGAGCCGCTTCCCGCCCAGGCGCCGGAGCCTCACCAGGCACCGAGTCCGGATCGATGGTCGCCTGCACGACGCGATCCTCGGCACCCACCAGGAGTTCCGCGCCCGGCTGCGTCGAGCGTTTGACCAGCGCCAGCGCGATCGGTCCCAGTTCGTGGTGCTGCACCACGCTCCCGACGCGGCCGACCGTCCGCTCGCCCAGCACCACCGGATCGCCGGTTTCCGGCGTGATCTCCGGCGAACCGTCCAGGTGCAGCAGCGCCATGTACCGCGGTGGCCGCCCGACGTTGTGGACCTTCGCGACGGTCTCCTGCCCGCGGTAACAGCCCTTCGCCACGTGCGCGGCGGAGTCGACCCAGTTCACTTCGTGCGGGATCGTGCGCTCGTCGGTGTCGAGGCCCAGCCGCGGTCGCAGCGACTCGACGCGCAGCGCGTCGAACGTCCAGCTGCCCGCCGGTCGCGCGCCCGCGTCGGTCAGGCGCCGCCACCAGACGGCGAGTTCGGCGCGGGGGACGGCGAGGTCGACGCTGTGCCGTCCCGGCCACGGCATCCGCCGCGCGAAACCGCCGGGGATCGCCACGACCGAGTACGGGTCCGCGCCGACGGAAACACCGACGGCGTCCAGCACGCGGTCCGCGTCGGGGCCGAGGACGGTCAGCAACGCCAGCTCGTCCGAGACATCGCGGATGTCCACTTTGGACCAGAACTTCATCGCTTCGAGGTACTCGCGCAAAGTCTGCTTGCCACCGGACGGCAACGCGCTGGTGGCCACCGCGCCCCGGTCGCTGTCCAGCCACACCGTGCCGTCCGCGTGCGCGACGACCATATGCGTGTCGACGCGGCCTTGGCTGTCGAGCACGAGCGCCTCGGTGCCGGTGCCTTCGGCGAGCCCGGTGACGTGCTGCGAGATCACCAAATGCAGCCAGGACAGCCGTTCTTCCCCGGTCACGGCCAGGATTTCGCGATGCGAGCGGTCGATCACGACCGCGCCGCGCGCGGCCGTCCGTTGCTCGGCGAAGGGATCTCCCCAATGCCACGGGACACCCTCTTCCGGATGCCCGTCGGGTGCCGCGATCGGTCCGGGAAGGTCGAGCAGGGGGGAGCGGTAGGGCATGAAACCCATGCTAGTGAGTACCGTGTCCCCATGCGCGTGCTTGCCTTCCTCGACGGGACCCTGGCCGACCCCGAAGCCGCCCACCTGCGAGTAGACGACCTCGGGTTGCTTCGCGGCGACGGCGTGTTCGAGACGATCCTCGTCGTCGACGGACGGCCCCGTGAGCTCCGCCCGCACCTCGAGCGGCTGGCCCGTTCCGCGGCCATGCTCGACCTGCCGGAGCCCGACCTCGCCGCCTGGGAGCGCGCCGCGCAGGTCGTCATCGACAACTGGTCCGGCCCGGCCGAGATCGCGCTGAAACTGGTGTACACCAGGGGAATCGACGGCGATCCGGAGGCGAAGCCGTTCGGGTTCGCGCTCGGCGTGGAGATCGACGAGAAGGTCCAGCGGGCCCGCGTCGAAGGCGTCGCGGCGATCACCCTCGAACGCGGGATCGAGCCCGACCTCGCCGAGCGCGCGCCGTGGCTGCTGCTGGGCGCGAAGTCGATTTCGTACGGCGTCAACATGGCCGCGTTGCGGGAGGCCGGCCGCCGTGGCGCGAGCGATGTGATTTTCACCGCCGCCGACGGCACGGTCTTCGAAGGGCCGACTTCGACTGTCGTCCTCGCGAAGGACAAGACGCTCTACACGCCGCCGGCGACCATCGGCATCCTGCCGGGGACGACGCAGGCGGCGCTGTTCCGCGGCGCCGAGCGCGCGGGCTGGTCGGTCAAGGTCGAGCCGCTCAACGTCTCGGACCTCACCGAGGCCGAAGGGCTGTTCCTCGCGTCGTCGGTCCGCAAGCTGACCAGGGTGCACACGCTCGACGGCGTCGCGCTCACCGACTCCAGCGCGATCCACGCCGAGCTGGCCGCCGCGTACGAGAGCGAATACTCGATCAGTTGAGCGGGCTGATGATCAGCAGGTGCGGCAGGATCGCTTCTTCGCGGTAGGCGGCGATCTTGTGGTGCCCGTCGAGGATCACCGCCGCGTCGGTGGTCTCCAGCACGACGGCGACCGGCCGGTGCCCGCTCTTGATCGCCGTCCGGTAGTAGCCGACGCGGGAAACGTCGGCGGGCGGCCAGTCGGCGCTCGGCGTCAGGTAGCGGTCCTCGGCCAGCCGTTCGGGCCCGGCGACCTGGTATTCGCCGTCGGCGAAGAGATTCAGAAGCGGGCGGAGCGTGTCGCCGAGCGGGCGCCGCATCTGACCGGTGGCCAGCGCGATCCGCAGCGACTGCGGAAGCTCTGGTTGGGTGGGGACCGAATTCGTGTCGATGACACCCGTGCCACCGTCGACCTTTACCTGTTCCACATCCTCGTGGACGAGTGAAAGCGGAGAAGGGTTCCGGGTCTGGCCTGCGCGAGTGCCGGGAGTGACGCCTGTCTCACCACGGCCGCCACCGGATAACCACCGGTAGTTGGATGATCCGCCAAGAACACCACCGGCAACCCGTTCGGTGGGACCTGGACGGCGCCGGTCAGCAGGCCCTCGCTCGGCAGTTCCCGCTCCGCGTATCCAGCCGCGCGAGTCAGTGCGGGTCCGTCGAGCCGGAGGCCGACGCGGTTGGATTCCGCCGTCACCGTCCAGGTCTTCGCGAGCCCGGACGCCGGGTTCTCGAACCAGTGCGCCCGCGGCCCCGGATCGATCAGCACGACGAGCTCGGCCGGAGCCACGGTGGGCAGCACCACGTCGGCGCCGCCGGGCACCGACGGTGTGCCGAGCGGGAGGACGTCGCCCGCCTTCAGCGGCGCCGGCCCGATCTCCGAAAGGACGTCCCGCGACCGGCTGCCGAGTTCCTCTTCGACCGTGATCCCGCCGGAAACCGCCAGGTAGCACCGCAATCCAGATGCCGGGGCGCCGAGCGACAGGACCTGCCCCGCAGCCAGCCACACCGGCGCGTGCGAGCCGACGGGACGCCCGTCGACCTCGACCGGGACGGCCGGACCGGTCACCGCGATGGTGCAGGACGCCGTGGCGCGCAGCCGTAACCCGCCGAACAGGCACTCGACTCCCGCGGCGGCTTCGTCGTTGCCGACGAGCCGGTTTGCCAGCTTCAGCGCCGGAACGTCCAGCGCCCCGGACGGCGGCACGCCGAGATGCGCGAAACCGGGCCTGCCGAGGTCCTGTACCAGCGCGAGCGGACCTGTCCCGACCACTTCCACGGCCCTCATCCGGCGCTCCGGAACCGCACGCGGTCGCCGGGCGCCAGCAACGCGGGCGGATCGGCGCGCGGATCGAACAGGACGGTCCGGGTGTGGCCGATCAGCCGCCAGCCGCCGGGCGAGACGCGCGGATAAACGCCGGTGAACTCGCCGGCGATGCCGACCGAGCCCGGCGGCACGCGAGTTCGCGGGGCGGCGAGTCGCGGCTGCCGAAGTGGCTCGGGGAGGCCTGTCAGGTAACCGAATCCGGGCGCGAAACCGGTGAAGGCCACGGTGTAGACGGCGCCGGTGTGCAGCCGGACGACGTCCTCAGTGGACACTCCGGCGTCCCGCGCGACGAGTTCGAGGTCTTCGCCGTCATAGATCACGTCGAGGGTGATCTCGCGGGATTCGCCTTCGGGCGGATGTTCGAGGTCGGCGTCCGCGAGCAGTTCGCGGACGGCCGCGAGGGCGCCGGAACCCGGGATCTCCACCACGAGCAGGCTGCGGGCGCCGGGTACGAGCTCGGCGATGCCGGGCGGGCGCGCGGACGTGACCGTGGCGTGCGCCGCCATCGACTCGGTGAGGGAAGCGCAGTCGAGCAGGGCGGCGTGCTCGCCGTAGGCACGCCACCGCATGGGAAGAGGCTCAGCCCACCACGCGACGCAGCAGCGCCGACGTGTGCGGCTGCAGTTCCTGGCCCATCATCGCGCGCTCCTCGACGTAGCCGAGTTCGCCGTTGACGATGCCATAGAGCCGCTGCGAAGCCGTGACGTCCTTGGCAGTCGAAGTGCGGACGACCGCGTCGGTGCCGAGCTCCCAGGCCGGGACCGAGGCCTTGCCGCGCGGCTTGCCGTAGAAGAGTTCCACGATGCCGGTGTTGTGGGTCAGCAGCAGCTCGATCGTGTCGTCGGCCTGCGGACGCCAGAACCCGGACTCGCGCGCGGCGGGCCGGATGACCTTGCCGTCCTCGTCGAGCAGCCAGGCGCGTGCCTCGTGCGTGAGGAACGGGCGGCCGTCGTGCGCGATGGTCAGCTGCATGCCGAACCGGTACGGGCCGTCGATGGTCGGATAGTCGACCTCGCCCTCGCCGCGCCAGACACCGACGAGCGGCAGGAGCGCCAGGCAGGCGTCGTTGAGGTTCGCTCCTTCGCGCAGGTTCGCGGTATCGCCCGGGATGGGCATGTCGTCGAACTGCGGAAGGTTCCGGTCACGCGTGTTTTCCGCGCGCTTCTCCGCGGCCTGGATGGCCTCGTCGCCACTAGCCGTCATCGGTCAGCGCTGGTCCGCGTAAAGCCGGTAGACGACGTACACGGCGAACCAGGTGGTCGCGACGCCGGCGAGCACCAGCAGGGTCGTAAACAGGATTTCCACGTCACGCACTTTAGTCGCTACCTGCCCGGACAGGCCTGCCGAGGTCGCGTGGCAGTGCCCACACGCGCGTGAAGGCCCCCTTCCCTCGGCTCAGCCGAGGGAAGGGGGCCTTCACGCGCGAAAACGTCAGGCGACGGAGATGGCGAGCTGGTGCACGCCGGGTCCCTGCGCGGTGACGGAGGCCTCGCCGTTGCCGGAGCGGTGCAGCGCGCGCACCGTCCAGTCACCAGGGGCCGCGTAGAAACGGAAATCGCCGTCGGCCGACGAGACCACCTCGCCGGTGAAGTCGCCGCCGCCGTCCAGCAACCGCACGAAGGCGCCGCCGACGGGGCCCTCCGAACCGGTCACCTTGCCCGCCAGCACGACCTGGCCGCGGGTGTCGTAATCGGCGGGCGTGGCCTCCTGGGCCGGTGCGCCGCAGCTGTCAGTGTCGTTGCCAGCCATCACTTCGCTCCCAACTCGACCGGCACGCCGACGAGCGAGCCGTATTCCGTCCACGAACCGTCGTAGTTCTTCACCTGGTCGTACCCGAGGAGCTCGTGCAGCGCGAACCACGCGATGGACGAGCGCTCACCGATCCGGCAGTACGCGATGGTGGCCTTCGACTCGTCGAGGCCCTCGTCGGAGTACAGCTCCTTGATCTCTTCCTCGGTCTTGAAGGTGCCGTCCTCGTTGGCGACCTTCGCCCACGGGACGTTCAGCGCGCCCGGGATGTGGCCGGGGACCTGCGACTGCTCCTGCGGCAGGTGCGCCGGGGCGAGCAGCTTGCCGGAGAACTCGTCGGGCGAGCGCACGTCGACGTAGTTGCTCTTGCCGATCTCGGCGACGACCTCGTCGCGGAACGCGCGGATCGAGAGGTCCTGCTCCTTGGCCTTGTACTCGGTCGGCTCGCGCTTGACCTCGTCCGAGTTCAGCTCGCGGCCGTCGAGCTCCCACTTCTTGCGGCCGCCGTCGAGCAGCTGCACCTTGTCGTGGCCGTAGAGCTTGAAGTACCAGTACGCGTACGCGGCGAACCAGTTGTTGTTGCCGCCGTAGAGGATCACGCGGTCGTCGTTCGAGATGCCCTTCTCGGACAGCAGCTTCTCGAAGCCCTCCTTGTCGACGAAGTCGCGGCGGACGCCGTCCTGCAGGTCCTTGCGCCAGTCGAACTTCACCGCCCCGCGGATGTGTCCGTTGTCGTACGCGGTCGTGTCCTCGTCGACCTCGATGAACACGACACCCGGGGTGTCCAGGTTCTCCTCGGCCCACTGGGTGGTGACCAGGACGTCTTCACGGCTCATGGAGCTGACTCTCTTTCTGGGTTAGGACGCGCGAGGGCTGGGGCTGAAACGCTTGATGAGCAGGTACATCTCGCAACCGAGACAGAAGTTGAACGCCGCGTTGAGGAACGCCGCGAAGAGCGCGAACGCCGTCGCGACGAAGCCGAGCGCGGTCAGGCCGGTGGCGAAACCGACGGTGCCGACGACGGCGAACACGAACCCGACGGCCTGCGCGAACCGCAGCGGGGCGGCGTCCTCGCGTTCGGTCGTGGGGCCGAGCCGCGGCGCGACGAGGTAGCGATAGACCAGGGAGTACGGCGCCGGCTTCAGGCCGATGAAGGCGCCGATCGCGAACACCACCGCCTGCGCCGCGAGCAGTGGCCACCACTGGGTGATGAGCACGACCGCGAGCACGATCGTCGTCAGGATGGCGGCGAAACGCGGACCACGGGGGTCGACGGCCGGTCCTGCGGACATGGTTCCTCCTGCGAACGAGAGGGAAAAGAGATGCGTGCCGGAAGTGGCACGCGCGGCGGCTTCGAAAGCGCGATCAGCGAACCGGACACAGGCTGCTGCGAACGCGGCACAGGTCCACTGCGCGGCGCTGGGTCAGCAAGGTTCGGGGCAGCCGGTTCACGGGCACGAGGGTACGCAGAGCTCCCTCAGGTTGGGAACCGTGTTCACACCTTGGGACGCTTCCCGGAATCCGGGATCAGGCGTTCGCCAAATGGGGCTTCAGGGCGTCGAGAAGGTCCTGACCTCGGGGAACGCCGCCGACCCGGAAGACCTCACGGCCGTCCGCGGTCAAGGCCAGGGTCGTCGGGGTTCGCAGCACCGACAGCGCCTGGGCGACTTCGGGGGTTTCGGTGACGTCCAGATCGACGTGCGTGAGGCCGTCGGTCTTCTCCGCGAGCGCGGACAGGATCGCGCGGGTGTGGCGGCACGGCGCGCAGAACGTCGTGGAGATCTGGACCAGGGTGACGCCTTCGGCCGCGAGAGCGTCCGAGACGCGGCCGGGCAGTGTGGGCGCGGTGGACTTGGCCGCGCGGATGCGGCCGTTGCGCGCCCGCAGCAGCGCGCCCGCCACTCCGCCGAGCACCAATACGCCCAGCAGTACCCACACCCCGGTCATCCGCAAGTCACCCCTGAGGCTTCGCTCCGCTGAAGGCGACGTTCTTGCCCTCGCCCTTGATGGTCACCGAGCCGCTGTTCACCCGCACCGACGTCGGCGTCACCGAGAACGGCATCGCGCCGGTGTCGATGGTCGCGTTGAAGTTCGGCAGCAGCGCGTCCTGTACCGCCTGGGGAACGACGGTGGTCTCCTTGTCATTCCCGAACTGGAGCCGCTTCGGTTCGAGACGGATCTTCTGCCCGTCCAGTTCGATCATCGCGAAGCAGAAGATCTCCACCTTCTGCCCGGCGATCTGGACGTTGCCCGAAACCCGGATCCCGGTGCTGGCGGTGTCGACCGGCTCGCCGTTCTCGTTCGTCGCGGTCGGCTTCGTCTCGCCCTGCCCGCTGTCGCCGTTGCGGACGTAGTCCTCGGTGACCGGCTCGATCTTCAGGTTCTCGATCTTGTCCAGCGGCGCCTGCCGCGCGATGTCCGCGGCCTTGATCGTCACCTCGCCCTTGAGCGTGCCGATGACGATCGACTTCGTGTTGCCGGACGTCAGGTCGGACAGCGGGGCCGTGACGTCGCTCAGGTCGGCGTTGAAGTCCACGTCCCGCAGCCGCGGCGGGACGGCGACGCCCTGGGCGTTGATCGTGATGTGACTGTAGTCACCGGAAAGGGCCTGGGTCAGGAAGGGGAAACCGTGCACCGTGACCGCCGGATCGTTGGCCAGCTCCAGCTGTTGACGGGCCTTCTGGGAGATCGTGTGCTCGGCGTACGCCGCCGCCCCGAAATCGGCCCCGACCAGCAGCACCACCAGCACCGCGAGGGCGATGAGCCAGCCCCGGCCACGGCGCTTCCCTCGCTTGGCCGGCCGACCGGGAGACGGTCGGTCGTCACGCGCCACGGGCCTGCTCACCATTGTGTCGAATCTCCTTCGTAAACCTCTTTGGCCAGGTGTGATCGATCCAGCACGGGGTAGGTCCTCGGCCCGGCACCCGCTATTCTCACCAAGCACCGGCTGTAGCCACGTTCGAGGCGACCACGACTGAAGGCGGTGCGGCGATGAGCCTGGACCTTCTGGTACTGACCGCGGAAGCAGATGCCACCACGGTATTGCCCGCTCTGGATCTGCTGCCCCACACCGTACGCGTCCGTGCTCCGGAAGTGACCGCGCTGCTCGACGCCGGCCACCGCGACGTCATCGTCCTCGACGCCCGCAGCGATCTCGCCTCCGCGAAGAGCCTCTGCCGCCTGCTCAAGGGCGCCGGCGAGGACGAGACCTCCACGCCGGTCATCGCTGTCGTCGGCGAAGGCGGCCTGGTCGCGGTCAGCGCGGAATGGCGCACCGACGACATCCTCCTCCCGACGGCCGGTCCCGCCGAGGTCGACGCCCGGCTGCGGCTCGTCACCACCCGCGACGGCGGCGCCGCGCAGGTCGACGCCGAGCTCCGGGTCGGCGAACTGGTCATCGACGAGGCGACCTACACCGCGAAGCTCCGCAAGCGCACCCTCGAACTGACCTACAAGGAGTTCGAGCTCCTCAAGTACCTCGCCCAGCACGCCGGCCGGGTGTTCACCCGCGCCCAGCTGCTGCAGGAGGTCTGGGGTTACGACTTCTTCGGCGGCACGCGCACGGTCGACGTCCACGTCCGGCGTCTCCGCGCGAAGCTGGGGCCGGAGCACGAGCAGATGATCGGGACCGTGCGCAACGTCGGCTACAAGTTCGAGCGGCCGTCGAAGGGCAGCGCCGCCGCCAAGCAGGCCATCGCCCCGGACTCGAGCGTCTACGAGCCGAACGAGCTGTCCGCGCACTGAATCCCCTTTCTGCCTGACAAGACGTCCGGGCGGAGACCGGGTTCCCGGGTAGGGTCGATTTCATGCTCGATCTGGCTTGGACCGGTGAACCGGACACGGAAGAGATCCACGACTTCCTGCTCGCCGTGCGTGAGGCCGACGGGCGCCCGGAGGACACCGGTTTCGCCGGTGGACAGCACCTTCTGGGGCGCCTGAACGGTGAGTTGGTCGCGTACGCGCACCTGGACACCGAAGGCGATTCGCACGGCAACCAGGTCGCCGAACTGTTCGTTCACCCCGGGCACCGCCGTTCCGGGCACGGCAGGGCGCTCGTCAAGGCGCTCGTCGACCACGTCGCGGGGAAGCCGCTGCGGGTCTGGGCGCACGGCGATCACCCCGCCGCCGTCCATCTCGCCGGGACCGAAGGTTTCGAGCGTGCCCGCGAGCTGTTGATCCTGCACGCCGATGTCGAAGCCGCGGACTGGCCGGAGCCCGTGACTCGTGAGGGCGTCACGCTGCGGACGTTCGTCCCCGGCCAGGACGAGGAAGCGATGGTCCGCGTCAACGCGCGCGCCTTCGACTGGCACCCCGAACAGGGCGCACTGACCGCCGACGAGGTCCGGGCGACCGAGAAGGAAGCCTGGTTCGACCCCGAGGGCTTCTTCCTCGCGGAAGAGGACGGGAAGGTCATCGGCTTCCACTGGACGAAGGTCCACGAGGCCGTCCCCGGCCGCTTCGGCGGAGAGCCCGCGGGTGAGGTCTACGTCGTCGGCATCGATCCGGACGCACAGGGCGGCGGTCTCGGGAAGGCGCTCACACTCGCCGGGCTGCGGTACCTCCGTGATCGCGGGCTGGGCCAAGTGATCTTGTACGTCGAAGGTGACAACGCGCCCGCACTCGCCGTGTATTCGAAGCTCGGCTTCACCCGATACGAGGTAGACGTCCAATACGCTCGGTAGCGGCGTTCACACGTGCGGCACTTGACCGGTCACGGAGAGCAGACGCGCAGGTCACGGCTGGGACACAGGCCACTTTCGGAGTAGTCGCGCTGCTCACATCGGCTGCCTTGTTCACCTGTCGTTCACCCTTAGACGGCCGCCTGTCCACTGTCGGTGCTTAGTGTCCGGGTCCGGAAGGAACGCTCCCGTTCCACCGATCCGGCGAAAGTCTCCCAGTGGAGGAAATGCAGTGAAGATCATGCGGCCCGCGGGCGCGATCGGCATCGTGGCCACCGCCGCCCTCGTGCTCGGCGCCTGTGGATCCGACCCGGCGGCGACCAAGCCCGGCAGCACCGGTGCCGCCGCCGCCCCCAGCGGCGCGGCGAACGTCGAATGCGGTGGCAAGAGCCCGCTTTCGGCCGAGGGCTCGTCCGCGCAGAAGAACGCGATCGACATCTTCGTGCAGGCTTACGCCGCCAAGTGCTCCGGCCAGAAGGTGAACTACAACCCGAGCGGTTCGGGCGCCGGCATCAAGCAGTTCAACGCGAACCAGGTCGACTTCGCCGGCTCGGACTCGCCCCTCAAGGACGAAGAGGCCGAGAAGGCCAAGGCCCGCTGCGCCTCCGACGCGTGGAACCTCCCGCTCGTCGTCGGCCCGGTCGCCGTCGCCTACAAGCTCGCCGGGGTCGACAAGCTGACCCTGACCCCCGAGGTCACCGCCAAGATCTTCAACGGTGGCATCACCAAGTGGAACGACCCGGCCATCAAGGCGGTCAAGGGCAACGAGAGCCTGAACCTGCCGGACAAGGCCATCCAGGTCATCTCCCGCACCGACGAGTCGGGCACCACCGACAACTTCCAGAAGTACCTGAAGGTCGCGTCCAAGGGCGCCTGGACCCAGGGTGACGGCAAGAAGTTCAACGGCGGTGTCGGCAACGGCGCGGAGAAGTCCAACGGTGTCGCCAACGCCGTGAAGTCCGCCGACGGCGCGATCACCTACGTCGAGTCCGCGTTCGCGAAGGACGGCATCAGCACCGCCCTCATCGACAGCGGCTCCGGCGGTGTCGAGCTCAACGCGGCGAACGTCGCCAAGTCCCTCGACGCGGCGAAGTTCAAGAAGGAGGGCACGAACGACCTGGCCCTCGACCTGGACTCGATCTACTCCAGCAACGTGCCCGGCGCGTACCCGGTCATCCTGGCCACCTACGAGATCGTGTGCTCCAAGTACGCGGACCCCGAGGTCGCCAAGGCCGTCAAGGCGTTCCTGAACGTCGCCGCCACCGACGGGCAGAAGCCGCTCTCGGAAAAGGGCTACGTGCCGATCCCGCAGAGCCTGCAGGACAAGGTCCTGACCGCCGTCAAGGCCATCGCCTGATCCTTCCGGTTGAGCGGTAAAGACAGGCTGGACAGAAGTAGTCGATGAGCGATTCATCTTCGCCCAGAACGCCCACCGGCGACCCCGGTGGGCGTTCTGGCGTCCGCGAGACCTTCACGGAGGACCCGATTTCGGAGCAATCTGCCGCGTCACCGCCCGAGCAGTCCTCGGTGCGCCTCGCGAGCCCCAATTCCAGGACGGTGCGACCCGGTGACCGCATCTTCCAGATCCTGACCACCGGAGCCGGCGTCTTCGTCGTCTCGCTGATCGGCCTGATCGGGTTGTTCCTGCTGGTGCAGGCCATTCCGGCGCTCCAGGCCGACAACGTGAACTTCCTGACCAGCCAGGTCTGGCAGACCGATCCGGACGACATGCGGTTCGGCATCATGGGCCTGCTGCTGGTCACGGTGTACTCGTCCCTGCTGGCGCTGATCATCGCGATGCCGATCTCGCTCGGGATCGCGCTGTTCCTCACCCAGTACGCGCCGAAGCGGCTGGCGCGGCCGTTCGCGTACGTCATCGACCTGCTCGCCGCGGTCCCCTCGATCATCTACGGCCTCTGGGGCCTGATGGTCTTCGCGCCGGCGATCGAGCCCTTCTCGAAGTGGGTCAACGAGACCTTCTCGTGGATCCCGCTCTTCGCGGCGGGCAACGTGTCGCCGGACATGCGCGGCACCATCTTCACCGCGGGCATCGTGCTCGCCGTGATGATCCTGCCGATCATCACCTCGCTGTCCCGCGAGGTGTTCGAGCGGACGCCGACCCCGCATATCGAAGGCGCGCTGGCGCTGGGCGCCACCCGCTGGGAGGTCATCCGCACCACGGTGCTGCCGTTCGGCAAGGCGGGCTACATCGGCGCTTCGATGCTCGGCCTCGGCCGCGCGCTCGGCGAGACGATCGCGCTCGCGATCATCCTGACCGGCATCGTGGGCCGCGAGTTCACCTGGAGCCTCTTCGACGGCGGCGCGACGTTCGCCTCGAAGATCGCGGCGGACTACGCGGAACTCAACAACGAGATCTCGGCGGGCGCGTACATCGCGGCGGGTCTCGTGCTGTTCCTGCTGACGCTCGTCGTCAACTTCATCGCGCGATCCGTCATCGCCAAGAAGGGGGACTGAGCATGTCCACCACGCTCGAGAAGACCCCCGCCACCACCCCCGCCTTCCAGCAGGTCAGCATGGCGAGGAAGGTCAAGAACGGCCTCGCGACCGCGCTGATCTGGCTGTCGTTCCTGATCGCCGTCGTGCCGCTGGTGTGGCTGCTCGCCACCGTGGTCATCAACGGTGTCAAGCGGATCCCCTACAGCAACTGGTGGACCGAGGACTTCGGCTCGGTGCTGTCGGACGAGGTCGGCGGCGGCGTGGCCCACGCCGTCATCGGCTCGGTGCTGCAGGGCCTGGTCTGCGCGATCATCGCGGTCCCGATCGGCATGCTGGTCGCGATCTACCTGGTCGAATACGGCCGCGGCAAACTCGCGAAGATCACCACGTTCATGGTGGACATCCTCTCCGGTGTCCCCTCGATCGTCGCGGCGCTGTTCATCTACGCCCTGTGGATCACCACGTTCGGCCTTCCGCGCAGCGGTTTCGCCGTCTCGCTGGCCCTGGTGCTGCTGATGATCCCGGTGGTCGTGCGCTCCTCGGAGGAGATGCTGCGGATCGTTCCGGACGACCTGCGCGAGGCCTCCTACGCGCTCGGCGTGCCGAAGTGGAAGACGATCATGAAGATCGTCCTGCCGACCGCGCTGTCCGGCATCATCGGCGGCATCATGATGGCGCTCGCCCGGGTCATGGGCGAGACCGCGCCGCTGCTGGTCCTCGTGGGGTACTCGGCCTACGTGAACTGGGACATCTTCGGTGGCGAGCAGGCCGCTTTGCCGCTTCTGATGAACAACGAACGGGTCAGCAACCCGTTCGACGAAGGTACCGTCGCTTTCGACAGGATCTGGGGTGCGGCACTCACCCTGGTACTGATCATCGCGATCGTGAACCTCCTCGCCATGCTCTTTGCCCGTCTTGTCGCCCCGAAGAAGAAGTGAGCTGTTTGAGATGGCCAAACGAATCGACGTCAAAGACGTGGACATCTACTACGGCAAATTCCACGCCGTGGACGGCGTCACCCTCTCGGTGCCGCCGCGGAACGTCACCGCGTTCATCGGCCCGTCGGGCTGCGGCAAGTCGACCGTCCTGCGCACGCTGAACCGTATGCACGAGGTCATCCCCGGCGCCCGCGTCGAGGGTGAGGTGCTGCTCGACGGCGAGGACATCTACGGCGCCGGGGTCGACCCGGTGCAGGTCCGCCGCACGATCGGCATGGTGTTCCAGCGGCCCAACCCGTTCCCGACGATGTCCATCCGCGACAACGTCGTGGCGGGCCTGCGCCTCGGCGGCACCAAGGGCAAGAAGGAACTCGACGAGGTCGCCGAGCGTGCTCTGCGCGGCGCGAACCTGTGGAACGAGGTCAAGGACCGGCTGAACAAGCCGGGCGGCGGCCTCTCCGGTGGTCAGCAGCAGCGGCTCTGCATCGCGCGGGCGATCGCCGTGCGGCCCGACGTGCTGCTGATGGACGAGCCGTGCTCCGCGCTCGACCCGATCTCGACCCTCGCCATCGAGGACCTGATCGGTGAGCTCAAAAAGGAGTACACGATCGTCATCGTGACGCACAACATGCAGCAGGCGGCGCGGGTCTCGGACCAGACCGCGTTCTTCAACCTGGCGGGCGTCGGCCAGCCGGGTCGCCTGGTGGAGCTGAACGACACCGAGAAGATCTTCTCGAACCCGGACGAGAAGGCGACCGAGGACTACATCTCGGGCCGCTTCGGCTGAGTCTCCCTTTTTTGCGCGTGAAGGCCCCCTTCCCTCGGCTGAGCCGAGGGAAGGGGGCCTTCACGCGCTTGGGGTCTGCCGCCGGCGGCGGGTTCGCTCGCGTGACCGGGCGGCCGCCACACGTGTCTGGCCGGCCGCCACACGTGACTGCCTGGACGACACACGTGATCAGACGGACGACACGCGTGACTGGCCGGACGACACGCGTGATTACGCGGCCGACACACGCGACTGGACGACACATGCGACTGGACGACACATGCGACTGGACGACACATGCGACTGGACGACACACGCGACTGGACGACACGCGTGACTGGACGACACAGGTGATTGCGCGGCCGCCACGCGTGCTTGGAGGCCGCCACACGCGTCGGCGAGGCAAGGGCGGCGAGTCGTCCGTCTGGACACGCGTGTCGTCCAATCAGTCACGGGGGACTGCCCGGCAGGTACTCGACAACTGCCCCTCAAGGCCCGGGCGGGACGGCACGTGTCGCCCGGGCATGTCGCGAAAGCCACTTTCGGGACATCAGACGTCCCGAAAGTGGCTTTCGCGACATGTGCGCAGGGGCGGGGACGGGAGCGTGCGCAGGGTCGGGGCGGGAGAAGACGAAAGGGTCCTTCACCGCGTGAGATGCGGTAAAGGACCCTTTCGCTACGCGTCCTATGCGGGGAAAGCCCCCTTCGGCCCCTAGAGCTCGTCGGGTCCGTAGCCGGGCATCTTGCCGGTCACCACGAAGATCATCCGGCGCGCGACCGAGACGGCGTGGTCGGCGAAGCGCTCGTAGAAGCGGCCCAGCAGGGTGACGTCCACGGCCGCGGCGACGCCGTGGTCCCAGTTCCGGTCCATGATGACCGTGAACAGGTGCTTGTGGATCTCGTCGACCTCGTCGTCGTCCGACTCGATCGTGCGGGCGGCCTCGACGTCCTTGGACTTGATGACCTGCTCGACCTGGCGCGCCAGGCTGACGCCGACCTCGCCCATCTTGGCGAAGTCCGCCTTCACCTCTTCGGGGAGCACGGGGTCCGGGTGACGGCGGCGCGCGGCCTTGGCCACGTGCAGCGCCAGATCGCCCATCCGCTCCAGGCTCTCCGCCGCGTGGATCGCGGCGAGGACGGTCCGCAGGTCGGTCGCGACGGGTGCCTGCAGGGCCAGCAGCGCGTACGCCTGCTCCTCGCATTCGGCGCGCGCGTCGTCGACCTTCGCGTCGTCGCTGATCACCTGCTCGGCGAGTCCGAGATCGACCTCGAGCAACGCCCGGGTCGCCCGCTCCATCGCGTCGGCGACCTGGAGCGACATGCTCGCTAGGTTCTCGGCGAGCTGTTCGAGTTCGACATGGTAAGCCTCACGCATGGCCCAACCCTACGGGCAACAGGGTCCAAAAGCCGCATCCCAGAGTGAACCTGACGTGAACCCGGACTAACGAATGCTCCTCAGCCTGAGCTGCTGCTCTTCTTGGCGCCGCCGGACTTGGCGGAGCTGGTCGGAGCGGGCGTTGTGTCGCTCGCGGGCGGCGCCGGCGCCTTCTCCTCCAGCGGGGTGTTGTTGATCAACGCGTCGAAGACGGCCTTCGCCCGGCTCTGCACCAACACCTCGTTGCCGCGCTTGTTCGCCTCTTCGGTGGTGGGCACGGTGAGGAACTTGACCTTGTCCGAACCCATCCCGCGCATCGACTTCGCCAGCGTCATCATCTGGTTGATGCCGATGTTCTCGCCGAAGGTGGCCTTGGCGAACGCGTCGATGAACCCGCTGAGTTTGCCGGTGTCCAGGATGACGTCCTTCGACATCACCGTCTTCAGCAGCGCGCCGAGGAAGGCCTGCTGCCGTTTGATCCGGCCGTAGTCCGACGTCGGGTCGCCCTTGACGTGCCGGGCCCGGACGTAGTTCAGCGCCTGGTCGCCGGAGATCCGGACCTCGCCCGCCTGCGGGATGATCATGCCGAGCGTGGTGTCGTCGACCGGTTTCTCGTTGTACACGGTGACGCCCTGCACGGCGTCGACCATGGATTTGAAGCCGTTGAAGTCGATCCCGACGAAGTGGTTCATCTTCATGCCGGTGATCTGCTGGATGACCTTCGTGACGCACTGCGGGCCGCCGACCGCGTAAGCCGTGTTCAGCTTCGCGATCTTCTGCGCCGGCGCGGACTCTTCCGAGTACGACGACGTCGCCGGGTCCCAGCGCTTGCATTCGGGCCGGTTGATCTCGAGGTCGCGCGGGAAGGACACCATGACGACGCGCTGCCGGTCGGCGGGGACGTGCGCGATCATGACCGTGTCCGAACGGGCGCCCGGGGTGCCGTCGGCGTCGCCGACCCCGTCTTCGGCTGCCGCGCCGTCACGGGTGTCGGAGCCGACCATCAGGAAGTTCTCGTCGCCGGTCTGGCCCGCGGCGTCCTGGATGTCGGCCGAGTCTTCGTCGAGCGAGGCGACGGTGTTGAACTTCGCGTCGAACCAGGTCTGGGCGCCCCAGGCGGAGCCGATGGAGAGGAACACGAGCGCGGCGACCACGGCGGCGGCGATCCGGCCCGCCTTGGCGGTCTGCCTGGTCTTGCGTTCCTTCTTCTCCTGCAGACGGGTCTGCGGAGCCGACTCCTCCGCCGGCGCGGAATCGGTGGTCGTGACCACTCGCTGCAACGCCGTGCGGGTCTGCTCCAGGAGCGCGGCGGGGCGGGCGGCGAATCGTTCGCGGCGCTCGCGTTTCTTGG
This sequence comes from Amycolatopsis roodepoortensis, assembly GCF_024628825.1. Lineage (NCBI taxonomy): Bacteria > Bacillati > Actinomycetota > Actinomycetes > Pseudonocardiales > Pseudonocardiaceae > Amycolatopsis > Amycolatopsis roodepoortensis. Next base: position 5,000,080 of record NZ_CP102415.1, on the reverse strand, counting down.
CCTCTTCGGCTTCGAGTTCGTCGTGCGCGGCGGAGAACCGGGCCAGCGTGTGGTCGATCTTGCGCTTGACGATCGTCGCGTCGTCGATCGCCTCGAGCTCGTCGGTCATCGTGAGCCGGTCCATTTCGGACCTCGGCGGGACCGGCGCCTGCTGCGCCGGCCGCTGCATCGGGCGGCGGGGACGACGCGGGGGCGGCGGGGCCGCGGGCTGCTGCTGAGCGCCCGGATTCACCAACGGCGGACGGCGCTGTGTAGGGGCTTCGGGGCTGGGCGCGGCCTGCGAAGTGCGGCGCGGCTGGCGCGCACGAGGCGGACGCGGAGTCTCGGTGGGCTGCGGGTTCCGCGGCGGTGTCTGTGCCCGTGGCGTGGCGGGTGCGGCCGCGCGAGGCGCGGGCGCCGGGTTCTCGGCGGGAGCCGCCGGACGAGGACGACGCGGTGCGGGCGGCTCCGTCCGAGCGGCGCGCACACCGGGTCTCGGAGGCTCGGGCGCCGGTTCGCTCTGCCGGAGGCGGCGCGGAGCCGGGGCCTCGGCGGTGGGATCGAAGACCGGGCGCTCACCGGTGTGACGTGCGACGACGTCCGAAACGCTGATACCGCCGTGGGTGTCCATCGAGCGGCGTCGAGCCCTGCGGCCGCGCTCACCGGTGCTCCTGTCGGTGTGACTGTGGCGACCGGTCCCCGGGTTGTGGTGCTCGTCGGGCACTCGGTCTCCTTTCACGACTCGTCGAAGCTCTTTCGTTATCGTACGGACACCTCGGGTTCGTGACGACAACCATCCCGGAATTTTCTTCACTCAAGGTACCGAGAAGCGCCGAACGGTCCATGCGATCGGGTGAGCGGTCGTGGTTAAAGCTGCGTTAAAAGGCGTGAAACCACTACACAGAGTGCGACGGCTGCCGGTGTGAGTGGCGGCGAGTGGTGGCCTAGGCGCCCGCGGACTCGGCGGCGTTCAGCGCCTGCGGAATCGTCCGCGACGATTCCGCGTCCTGATAGGCCACTTTGTTTCGCCCGGCCCGTTTCGCCATATACAACAAAGCGTCGGCGCTGCGCAACTGCCGTTCCGGTTCCGCCCCGATATCCGGCTCCGTGCGGCTTTCGTGCGCGAGCCCGACGCTGATCGTCACCGAGAGGCCGGGACGGATCCGGCGCCACGGATGGCGGGCCACCCGGATACGGGCGGTGTCGGCGATGCGCACGGCGCGGGCGGCGTCGACGTCGGGGATGACGAGCGCGAACTCTTCGCCGCCGTAGCGGGCGCAGAACGCTTCGGGTGGGAGCCCTTGCTGCAGGAGGTCGGCCACTTCGCGGAGCACCCGGTCGCCGACCAGATGTCCGAAAGTGTCGTTGACGTCCTTGAACAGGTCCAAGTCCACCAAAGCGATGGCCACACCGGGCGGGCCGCGGTGGTCGACGGCCGGGCCGTGCAGCCACTGATCGAGGTAGCGGCGGTTGTAACTGGACGTCAGGGTGTCCCGCAGGCTGCCTGCCCTGGCGAGGTCCAAAGCGGACTTGAGGTGGTGGTACGCGCGGCGCCAATCACCCTGCGTGGCGAGGACTCGCGCGATCGACTCGTGCAAGGTGAGCAGATCGGTGGTCGGCGCGCCCGATGGGAGCGCGGCCTCGTCGTCGGCTGCCACGCTCACCTCCGCCACGAATTGGTTTTCGTCGTATAGGAGGGATCTCTTGAGGTATGAGTACGGGCCAAAGCGAATATCGCTCAAGAGGACGACGGTTCGGCGCCATTGTCACGCACCGGAGTTCCGTTCTGTAAGGACGAAAAGGGCTCGGCGTCTTTGAGCTGCGAAAACTGATCTTTCGCCCAGTAACTCACGTCAGTCACATCGTCATTCAGCAACAGTGCGTAATCATTCCAGCTCAGCCAGCGCCAGTCGCCGACCTCGTCCGGATGCGGTTCCGGATCTTCGTCGACCCAGGCGACGAACACCGGGCAGAACTCGTTCTCGACCACGCCTTCGAACGGTGGCGTCGAGTAGCGATACGCCGGAAGGACGCACCTGAGCCCGTTCAGCCGGGGCAAACCGAGCTCGAACGCAGCCCTGCGCCGGACGGCCTCCTCGATCGGTTCACCCGGTGCGGGATGGCCGCAGACACTGTTGGTCCACACCCGGGGCCACACCTTCTTGGTGGCGGCACGGCTGGTGATCAGGAGGGCCTGGTCGCTGCTGCGCAGCAGATAGCAGGAGAACGCCAGATGCAGGCGGGTGTGCTCGTGGTGGGCGGCCAGCTTGGGCGCGGTTTCACCGGTCGGCTCGCCGTCCTCGGTGACGTAGACGATGCGTTCGGTGTCCACTTCGGTCATGTTGTTCATCCGCCCCACTGAACCAGTAGGCTCGCTGTAACCGGTACCGCGACCAGAGTTACCCCTGTTAGTGGGACGAAAGGTGCTCCACGAGCAAAGAAGTGACGGCCTCGGGCGCCTCCTCCACCACCCAGTGGGAGACGTCCTCGATCATCTCGAAGCGGTACGGGCCGGTGACCCGGTTCGCGGTGTCGAGCGCGGCCGTCGAGCCGAAGGCGGCGTCCTCGGTGCTCCAGATGTAGAGCGTCGGCACCTCGATCGGGCCGATCTTCCCGCCGGGGCGGCCGGCGCGATACCAGTTGAGCGCGGCGGTCAGCGCGCCCGGTTCGGACAGGCGCCGGACGTACTCGTCGACCTTGCTCGGCGGCAGTTTCCAGTCGAACATGCGGCGCAGCGCGTCGGCGTTGTTCTCGAGCATCCGCCGTTCGGTGACCCGGGTCTGCCGCCATTCGGTCATGTACGCGGACCGGAGATGCTGGTCCTCGTCGGTCTTCATGGCCTCCGCCAGCGCCGCCGGATGCGGCGTCGAAATCACCGCGAGACTGCGGAGCCTGCCGGGATGCGCGTCGGCCGTCCACCACGCGACAGCGCCGCCCCAGTCGTGTCCGATGAGATCGAATTCGTTCCACCCCAAGCGATCCGCGATCGCGATGACGTCACCGACGAGGTCGTCGATCCCGTACTCGGACGCCTGTTCCGGCCGGACGCCCGGGGAGTAACCGCGCTGATCCGGGGCCACCGCGCGATAGCCGAGCACGCCGAGCGTCGCGACCTGGTGCTCCCATTCGACCGCGGCCTCGGGAAAGCCGTGCAGCAGCAGGACGGGGCGGCCGTCTTCGGGGCCGGCCGCGATGGCGTCGAAGGAACCGGCCGCGGTGGGGATGCTCAGCTGCTCGATCACGACGCCGACTTTACGGGGACGGCTATCCGCCCGAATGCATGTCCTCGGCCTCGGGCACGCAGTCGTCGTCCGGGTCGTCGAGCCAGCCATGCGGCAGCGTCACCTTGCCCGGCGAACCCTGCCGCCCGCGCGGCCCGGTGGCGGCGCTGGGGAACGGGGCGTCGTGGTCGAGCTTGGCGATGAGATCGTCGAGTTCGTCCATGCTGGACAGCATCGCGAAACCGCGGCGAAGTTCGGAGCCGACCGGGAAACCCATGAAGTACCAAGCCATGTGCTTGCGGATGTCGCGCATGGCCTTGTCGTGGCCGTCGTGCTCGACGAGCAGTTCCGTGTGGCGGCGCAGCACCTTCGCGACCTCGCCGAGATTCGGCGGCGTCGGCTGCGGGCGCCCGGCGAAGGCCGCTTCGAGCTCGCCGAACAGCCAGGGCCTGCCCAGGCAACCGCGGCCGACCACGACACCGTCGCAACCGGTCTCGTCGACCATGCGCAACGCGTCTTCGGCGGAGAAGATGTCGCCGTTGCCGAGCACCGGAATGCTGGTGACCGCTTCCTTGAGGGCCGCGATCTTCGTCCAGTCGGCCTGGCCGGAGTAGCGCTGCGCGGCGGTGCGCGCGTGCAGGCTGACCGCCGCCGCGCCCTCCGCCTCGGCGATCCGCCCGGCGTCGAGGTACGTGAGGTGGTCGTCGTCGATCCCCACCCGGAACTTGACCGTGAACGGCACACCCGCCTCGGCCGCGGCCTTCGCCGACTCGCGCACGATGTCGGCGAACAGCTTGCGCTTGAACGGCAACGCCGCTCCGCCGCCCTTGCGCGTCACCTTCGCCACCGGGCAGCCGAAGTTGCTGTCGATGTGGTCGGCGAGCCCCTCGCCGGTGATGATGCGGACGGCCTCGGCCATGGTCTTGGGGTCGACCCCGTAAAGCTGCATGGACCTGGGCTTTTCGTTCTCGCCGAAGGTCATCATGTGCATGGTGCCGGGGTGGCGCTCGACCACCGCGCGGGCCGTGATCATCTCGCAGACGTAGATGCCGGCGCCGTACTCCTGGCACAGCTGCCGGAACGCGACGTTGGTGATGCCCGCCATGGGAGCGAGCACGACCGGCGGATCGACCTCGTAGGGGCCGATCTTCAGGCTGGGCTTGCTCAGGGTGGCTGTCACGCCATCCATTGTCGCCTGTGGTGTCTGTCACTCGCAGGTGGGCCGGTCGGAACGTCAGGAAGACTTCGCCAACTGGCTGACACGCTGGAACGACATGCCGAGCACTTCACCGGCTTCGCGTTGTGAAACTCCAAGAGCGAGCAGTTCTTGAACCGCCGCACGGTGTTCGGCGGCCGCTTCGGCCTGCTTGCGTTGAGCCTCTTCGCGCAGGACTTCGGCGCGGGCTTGGTGGTCCTTCACCGAACTCGGCAGGTGCACTTCGAGGTGCAAGTCGTATTCGTCGTTTCCGACGCCGTCCATGATTTCGATGAGTTCGTTGGCCATCGTCACGACGTCCTTGTAGCGGAGAGCCTGGGTCGAGCGGTCGATCTCGCGGACGCGGATCAGCCAGAACCTTCCATCGCGAGTGACTTCGGCGTGGTAGGTCTTCACTTCCTCCACCATCCTTTCCCGAGGACGCCCTCGCATTCCTTGAAAATGTCGACGGCGAAGACCTCGCCCAGTTCGGTATGGCGCGGGATGGGTATCACCACACCGTTCAAGGTGTAGATGGTGTGGTTGGCGCCTTCCCGTTCCAGGATCCACGCCGCGCGTTGCCGCCTGGCGGCGACAGCGATCTTCTTGATGACCTCTCGTCGTCTCACAGCGTATGTCTAGGCAGGGCTAGACGCAAGCGTCAATAGCGCCCTAGACATCTCCTGAGATGGGATGGAAAAGGTCGTCTCGTTGCGACTGTGCAATGCGGCGGATCCGGGCGTTCCGGGTGTGGGCCCGATCCCGATGATCTTGCAGGTCGCGACCACATCGTCATCACGATTGAGTAGTGCTACGGATCCCTCGGGGCTCTTCAGGCCGCATGCTGATCGCCATGACCACCGATGGGGATGTGCTCCTCAGGCTCGCCGGGGAGATCGACGACCTTGGGGCCCGCCTCGCGCGGGTCGGCACGGAGCTGCGGACCGTCCAGTCCGCGGCGGAACCGAAGCACGAAGAGGCGCCTGAGCAGGCCGATCAGTCCGCGCAGGAGACGCCACAGGCCGAGCAAGCGCAGCAGCAGGTGCCTCAGCAAGCCGAGCAGCCCGAGGCCCAGCCGCAGCCCGAGGCCCAGCAGCAGCCCGCACCCCAAGTGCCGCCTCAGGCTCAGCAGCCTCCGCAACCGCAGGTCCCGCAGCAGCCGTACCCCCACCCCCAGTACCAGCACCCGCAGCACGCCCACTACCAGCAGCAATACCAGCAGGCCCAGTACGCGCAGTGGCAGCAACAGCAGCAGTACCGCCAGCAGTATCAGCAGCCCTACCGCCCGTACCAGCCCGCCCCGAAGGTGTCCCTCGCCGAGAAGCTGGGCAAGGAAGGCGCGGGCAGCAGGCTGCTGGCCTGGATCGGCGGCGCGGTCACGTTGCTCGGCATCGTGCTGTTCCTCGTGCTCGCGATCCAGCGCGGCTGGTTCGGCCCGTTGCCGCGGGTGATCGGTGGTGCCGTGCTCGGCGCCGCGCTGGTCGGCATCGGCCTGAGGCTGCACCGCACGCCGGCGGGCCGCACGGGCGCGTTCGCGCTCGCCGCCACCGGTATCGGCGCGCTGTACCTCGACGCCATCGCCGCGACGACGATGTACGAGTACCTCCCGGCCTACGCCGGTCTCGCGCTCGGGCTGCTGATCGCGGTCGGCGGGTTGCTGCTGGCCGTGCGGTGGAAGTCGTCGCTGCTCGCGACGGCCGTCGTGCTCGGTTGCGTGGTCTGCGCGCCGATCATCACGCAGGGTTTCACCGCGCAACTGGTCGCGTTCCTGCTCGTGGTCCAGGTCGCTTCGACGCCGGTGCAGCTGCGCCAGTCGTGGCCGTCGGTCGCGGTCGCGGCGGGGATCCCGCCGCTGGTCGCGTCGGTCTTCAGCACGGCGTTCACCGGACTCGGCGGCAGCACCGCCAACACCGCCGCCGCGCTGGCGGTGGGAGGCGTGGGACTCGCGCTGGCCCTGATCGTCACCGCCAAGCGGCCGGGAGACGCCGCCGCGCTCGTCCTGCTCGCCTTCGCCCCCGCGCCTTCGCTGATCGCCGCCCTGTTCCTGCCGAAGACCCCGGCCGTGGTGGTCACGGCGTCGGTCGCGCTGGTGCTGCTCGCGGTATGGGCCGTCGGCAAGTGGCTCGACGGCTGGACGGGGGAGCTCGCGGGCGCCGCCGGGCTGGTCGCGGCCCTGCAGACGACGATGACGCTGTTCGACGGCAGCGCCCGGTCGGCGATCCTCATCGGCGAAGGGGTCCTGCTGGCGCTGGTCGCGCTGTGGACGAAGAAGCACGTGGCCCTCTTCGGCGGCCTCGGCTTCGCTGTCATCGGCGGCATGATCGCGCTGGTCTTCGACGTCCCGCTCACGCTCTTCTTCCTGATCCGCAACCGTCCGGACGCCGACCTCGCCGCCGCCTTCCTGGTGGCGCTGGCGATCCTGGCCGTCTCGATCACGCTTCCGTGGGTCGCGCACCGGCTCGGGCTCTTCAAGGCCGCGGCGGAGAACGTGGTGCCGTGGCTCTTCGCCGGGGTCTGCGGGCTCTACGGCGCGGGCGCGATGGTGCTGTGCGGCGCGATGCTGGTCGTTCCCGGCCGCTCGGGTTTCCTGGTCGGCCACGTGGTGATCACGGTGTCCTGGACGGTCGCCGCGCTGGTGCTGCTCGTCCGCGGCATCTCCGCGGTCAACCTGCGCGTGATCGGCTTCGTGCTGGTCGGCGCGGCGGTGCTGAAGCTGGTGTTGTTCGACCTCGCCGCGCTGGACGGCCTGGCCAGGGTCGCCGCCTTCCTCATCGCCGGTCTGGTGCTGCTCGGAGCCGGGTCGCGGTACGCGAAACTCGTCGCGTCCCGCTGAGCGGACGAGGAAGAAAAGCCGCGGGGTCGTGGTTGGTCGGTTCATGACCTACCAACCCGACCCACGGCTCGCCGAGCGGGCGAAGGAGAGCGTCGCCTGGCTGACCACGATCAGCCCGAAGGGACGCCCTTCGCCCCGACCGGTGTGGTTCGTCCTCGACGGTGACGACTTCATCGTCTTCAGCCAGCCGGATACGGCGAAGACCCGCCACATCGAGGCCAACCCGGAGGTCAGCCTCCACTTCAACAGCGACGAGCACGGGGGCTCGATCCTGGTGATCGGCGGCAAGGCCGAGATCCTGCCGGACGGTCTCGCGTCGGAGCAGCCTGGCTTCCTCGACAAGTACGAGAAGCACTACCCGGCGATCGACTACGACGTCCCGAAATTCGACCGGGAGTACCGCGTCCGGATCAGGATCCGGCCCGAACGTACCTGGGGCTTCTAGAAACCGACGGTCACGCAGGCCAGCCGGGCCCCCGCGGTCCCGGCGTGGCCCGGGTGGGTGTGGGTATGCGTTTCGTGGATCACGATGGAGTTCGCGCGCCGGTCGGTGAACGTCCAGTCCACTTTGGACACGGCGGCGCCGCGGCCGGTGGCGTCGGTGGTGAGGTCGAGCCAGATCTCGTTGCGGGGGTTGGCGTAGGCCGGGTCCACCGACGGCTTCACCGGGTCTTCGACGTTCTGGTAGTGCGGCCCGGCGAGGTCGCCGGTGGCGCCGCACGGCTTCGTGTGGGCGTGGGCGCCGTATTCGCGGTTGGGCAGCAGGCCGGTCACGAGGATCGCGGTCGAGGTGCCGTGTGCCTTGGACGTCAACCCGAAGACGTGCGCGCGGGCGCCGGGCGGCACCAGTTCGGGTTTGTAGCTCGTGAGACCGCTCTTGGCGGTGATCACGTGGACCCGGGAGCCGGGGACGGCGGTGGCCGGCCCGGCGCCGGCGGTCAGGGCCAGTGCGGCCGCGGACAGGACAAGCGAGAGTGCGGGGACGGGGCGCATGCCCCTTGCCTAGTCCGCACTAATCGGACACGCCAGGGTGGTCACTCGGTCGGGCGATCATTCTCAAACTATGGGCAGGAAATGTGAGTAGCAACCCTCCGGATCGCACTTGGCTGGTCGCGGTCGCCGCCGCTCTTTGGGGCACCGACGGACTTCTGAGGCTTCCGCTCGCCGAAGCCCTCCCGGCGGCCACGGTCGTTTTCTGGGAGCACCTGCTGGTCGTGCTCGTGCTGAGCCCCCTCATCCCCGGCGCCATCCGGGCGCTGCGCCGGACCGGCCCGCGGGAATGGCTGGCGGTGCTCGCCATCGGCGGCGGGTCCTCCGCGCTCGCGACGGCGATGTTCACCGCGGCCTTCAAACTGGGCGACCCCGTGACGCCGTTGGTGCTGCAGAAGCTCCAGCCGGTGTTCGCCGTGCTGGCGGCGTATTTCGTGCTCCGTGAGCGGGTCCGCCCGGGATACGCCTTGTTCGCGATCCCGGCGCTGCTCGGTGCGTGGCTGCTGGCCTTCAAGGATCCGCTGAACATCCAGGTCGCCGCGGCGAAGGCGGCCTTGCTGGCGATCGGCGCCGCCGCGTTGTGGGCGGCGGGCACGGTGCTCGGACGGCTGCTGTCCACCGAGCTGGCGCCGAAGGAGGTCACCACGCTGCGTTTCACGGTCGGGCTGCCGGTCTCGGCGGGGATCGTCGCTTACCAGGGCGGCCAGTTCGCCGTGGGCTGGGACAACGCGCTCGGGCTCGGCCTGCTGGCGCTGGTCCCGGGCCTGCTCGCGTTGAGCCTGTACTACCTGGGCCTGCGGTCGACCCCGGCCGCCAGGGCGACGCTCGCGGAGTTGGCGTTCCCCGTCACGGCGGCCGTTATCGGCGTATTGTGCTTGAACGCCGATTTGTCGGGTACTCAGTGGCTGGGCCTCGCCGTGGTGGTGGTGTCAGTGACTTCGCTCGGCTGGCATGAAAAGGTCAGGCGTCAACCGATGGTCTTGGAGCCGCTGAATGGTCGAGCACACCGGCGAGACGAAGAACGAACGCCTGACCCGCAACGTCAGTGAGCTCCTCCAGGAGCTGCGGGTCGCGCAGGCCGGTGTCCAGATCCTCTTCGGTTTCCTGCTCACGGTGGTGTTCACCGACGAGTTCCACCAGGCGAGCGGGTTCGAGAAATCCGTCCATCTGACGGCGGTCCTGCTCACGGTCTGCTCGACGGTGCTGCTGACGGCGCCCGCCGCGTGGCACCGGCTGCTCTTCCGCACCGGGAACCGTGAGCGGATCCTCACCGTCGGCAACAGGTCCGTCCTGGTCGGGCTCGGCTGCCTCGCGGCCGCCATCACGACGACCGTCGCGCTCATCGCCAAGGTCGTCTTCGGCCCGATCGCGATGACGATCCTCGGCGTGGTGACGGCGGTGCTGTTCGTCGTCATGTGGTTCGTGGTGCCGAAGAAGATCGACCGCAACGGCGACTGATCACCGTCCCGCGCGCACCGGGGTGCTTTCGGGCAGGCCGAAGGCGGCGGCCGACACGTTCCGAGGGTCGTCCGGGCTCGCGCCGTCGAGCACCCGGCGGGCGCCGACCCACGAGAACATCTCCTTGACCGAAGGCGAGTAGCCCGCCCCGTCCACCGCGACCTTCCGGTCGAGCACCCGGTACCCGCCGGGGGTGCGTTCGACGCGATAGACCATCGGCTGACGGCGGAATCCGCCGCGCGTGACCAGCCCGTCGCCTTCCTTTTCGACCTCGTCGCAGCTCGCGACCAGGCCGATCTTGACCCGTTCGCCGTCCGGCCGGGTCTCGATCACCTTCTGCGTGCATACCCAGCGGATTCCCGCCTCCCGGGCGCCGGCGAGCGAGCGCAGATGTTCGTCGATCGGCGGCAGCGCCTCACGCGCGACGGCGTCGTCCACCGACGGCATCTCGTCCACGATCCACCAGCCTGCCGCGGCCACCACCACACCGACCCCGGCGAGCACGGGCCAGCGTTTGACGTTCCCCATGGCACGAAGCTACCGAGCGGGGCAAGTGTTCATCCGCGGTTGGAGGACGCGTTGCCTCCGCGACCGTAGGTTGCGGCCGTGAACGACTCATCCAGACGGACCTTCCTGCGCGGCGCGGGCCTGCTCGGCGCCGGTGCGGCGGTCTCCGCGTTACCCGCGCTAGGTGCTCCCGCCGCTTCGGCGACCTTCGGCCATCACGGCCCGGACTTCGAAGACGGCCGCTTCACCCTCGCGGTGCTGCCCGACACCCAGTACCTCTTCGACGCCGACCGTGGTGACCCCGCGCCGTTGGACGCCACCCTGCGGTACGTCACCGGTGGCGACGAGAACATCGTCTTCCTGGCGCATCTCGGCGACCTCACCGAGAACGGGCAGCCCGGCGAGTTCGAGCAGATCAGCCGCTCGTTCCAGCACCTGGACCGGCGCCGGTTCCCGTACAGCACGCTGGCGGGCAACCACGACATCAAGTCCTCCACCGACGACCAGCGCGGCCGCACGCCGTACCTGGACGCGTTCGGGCCGCACCGGCAGCGTGGTTCGCGGACCTTCCGCGGCGCGAGCCCGGACGGCTACAACAGCCACCACGTCTTCCGCGCGGGCGGCCGCGAGTGGCTGCTGCTCGCGCTCGACTGGCGGCCGTCGGCGGGCGGGCTGGAGTGGGCGCGGTCGGTGCTCGCGCGGAATCCGCGGCTCCCGGCCATTCTGACCATCCATGAATTGGTATGGGCCGACGACGCGGGACAGGCACAGTTCTCGGAATTCGGGCAGAAGGTGTGGGACGAGCTGATCGACGGGAACGATCAGATCTTCCTCACCCTCAACGGGCACTACTGGCCGCCGGGCCGCACGGTGAAGCGGAACAAGGCGGGCCACGACGTCCATCTGCACATCACGAACTACCAGGACCGCTACTACGGCGGCAGCGCGATGATCCGGCTCTACCGGTTCGACCTCGCGCGCAACGTGATCGACGTCCGCACCGTCTCGCCGTGGCTGGCGGACCAGGCGCCACGGCTGAACGAGCTGCAACGGCAGGAGATCGAACGGACCGGCCCGGCCGACTACTTCAGCCTGGAGATCGACTTCGAGTCGAGGTTCGCCGGGTTCGCGCCGGTCCCGGTCCCGCCCGCGCGGCCCGCCGAACGGCAGCTGGTCCGCGGGACCGTGGCCTACTGGCGATTCGAGGGCCGGGAGGGCGTCCCCGTGGATGGGGTGCGTGACCTTTCGGGGCGCGGCAACGACCTGGTCCGCGTGACCCTGCCCGGCAGCGCGCCCGAGGCGCTGCGGTTCTCCGGCGAGTTCTCCGGACGGCAGCCGTCGAGGTCGAGCCTCCGGTTCGACGGCGGCAAGAAACCGGCTCGCGGCGGCTATCTGCGCACGGCGGACTCCGCGCCGATGAACGCGGAGACGTTCGCGCGCGGCTACACCGTCGAGGCGTTCGTCAAACTGCCGGCGGATTTCAAGGACGGCAAGCACGCCTGGGCCGCGATCTTCGGCAGGCAGGGCTCCGGCGGCAAGGCGGGCAAGACCGGCGACGATCCCGGCGAGCCTTCGGCCACACTGTCCCTTTCGGACGGTGCGGCGTTCCAGTGGGCGGTGTTCCCGGTGAACCAGAACGGGATCTCCACCTGCTGGGGGCACGAGCTGAAGCTGGAGGAGTGGATCCACGTCGCCGCGGTCAACGACGGCAGGCGGACGACGCTCTACGTCGACGGCTGCCCGGTGCTGCGGAATCCGAAGACGCCGGCCGCGGGGATCGCGAACCCCGGCGGCTCGTGGCTGATCGGCGCCTACGCCTACGACTCGATCGTCGAGCAGGCGTTCCACGGCTGGCTCGGCGACGTCCGGGTGGTGGGGCGCGCGCTGGACCCCCGCGAGTTCATGCTCGGCTGAGCGGATTGTGCGCGGTAATGGCGGATGTTCGTCCCCATTATCGCGCACGATCGTTCACCCGGGAATGCCGGGTCCCTCTTGACAAGCGGTGGACAATAAAAAATCGGCGCCTGATCAAAATCACTGATCAGTACGCCGAATGTGTTGTCAGTCTAACCGCTGTGAGGGGAACTTGTCAAATCAGGGGTACGACGAGGAATTGCGATCCGAACGGCAGTATGTCGCGTCGCTCTACCGGCGGCTGGACGCCGAACGCGCGCGGGTCAAGGAGGCGTATGCCGGTGCGCTGCGGGGAGAAGGCTTCGCGCTTTCCGACCGTGAGGTGTCGGTCGGTGCCAAGGCGCGCGAGATGGCGAGGCTGAAGATCGCCGACGAAGGTCTTTGTTTCGGCCGGTTGGACGCCCTTTCGGGAGAACGGTCGTACGTCGGCAGGATCGGCCTTTTCGACGAAGAGAACGACTACGAACCTTTGGTGCTCGATTGGCGGGCGCCGGCGTCGCGCGCGTTTTACTGCGCGACGGGCGCGTCCCCGGAAGGAATGGCGCGGCGCCGTCAATTCCGCACCCTCGGCCGCGACGTCCGCGACTTCGCCGACGAGGTCTTCGGCCGCCCGGAATCGGCGGGGGAACGCGGCGACGCGGCGCTGCTGGCCGCGGTCAACGCGCCGCGCGGCGAGGGGATGCGGGACATCGTCGCGACGATCCAGGCAGAACAGGACGAGATCATCCGGCTGGCGCACCCGGGCGTCGTCGTCGTGGAGGGCGGTCCGGGCACGGGGAAGACGGCGGTGGCGCTGCATCGGGTGGCGTACCTGCTGTACACGAAACGCGAGCGCATGGAACGGCGCGGCGTGCTCGTGGTCGGGCCGAGCAGCGGATTCCTCGACCACATCGGCCGTGTCCTGCCGTCGCTCGGCGAGACCAGCGTGGTCTTCGCGACGCCGGGTGACCTCGTCGCCGGTTTGCGCACCGAACGCGAGGATCCGCCGCCGGTACAGCGGCTCAAGGGCTCGCTGGCGATCCTGGACGTGGTCTCGGCGGCGGTGGCCGACCGGCAGGAGCTGCCCGCCGAGGCGGAACCGATCGAGCTCGACGACGTCACCGTGCCGCTGGACGCCGAGGTCGCGGTCGCGGCGCGCGAGCTGGCCAGGGAAAGCGGCCTGCTGCATAACGAGGCGAAGGCCGTCTTCGAGCAGGAGGTGATCACCGCGCTCGCCACCCGCGCGGTCGACCGGCTCGGCGCGGGGTGGCTGCCGTCGGACGACGAGCACACGCGCCCGGAGATGCTGAAGAACGCCCGGCGTGATCTCGAAGCCAGCGAGCAGCTCCGCGCGGTGCTCGACCGCCTTTGGCCGTCGCTGACGCCGCAGCGGCTGCTCGCGGACCTCTACGCCTCGCCGGAGCGGTTGCGGGCGGCCGGCGCCGATCCGGCGCTGTTCCGCGAGGACGCGGACGCGTGGACGGTCTCCGATGTGCCGTTGCTGGACGAGGCCGTCGAACTGCTCGGCCGCGACCGCACGGCCGAGCGCCGGGCGGAGGAACGGCAGCGGCGGGTACGGAGGGAGTACGCCGAGCGGGTGCTGGAGATCGTCGAGGTCGAGGAGGACCACGACGACTACGAGTTCGCGCTGCGGCCGACGGACGTGCTGATGGCCGAGGAACTGGCCGACCGGTTCGCCGAGCGCGACGAGCGGGATCTGGCCGAACGCGCCGCCGCCGACCGGGAATGGACCTACGGTCACGTCGTGGTCGACGAGGCGCAGGAACTGTCCGAAATGGACTGGCGGGTGCTGATGCGGCGCTGTCCCAGCCGGTCGTTCACCGTCGTCGGGGATCTCGCGCAGCGGCGGTCGCCGTCGGGTGCCCGGTCCTGGGACTCGATGCTCTCGCGGTACGTCGCCGATCGCTGGGTGTACCGGAAGCTGACCGTCAACTACCGGACGCCGTCGGAGATCATGGCGGTGGCGGCTTCGCTGCTGGCGAGTTTCGCGCCGGGCGCCGTTCCGCCGGAATCCGTGCGTTCGTGCGGGGTCCGGCCGTGGGCGCGCCGAGTGTCCGAAGTGGACATCCAGGAGGCCATCGCCGAGTTCGTCCGCGAGGAATCGGGTCGCGAGGGGACGTCGGTCGTCATCGGACCGCCGGGAGCGCCCGGCGCGATCGCGCCCGCCGCGACCAAGGGGCTGGAGTACGACGCCGTCCTGGTGGTGGAACCGGAGCGGATCCTCGCGGACGGCCCGAGCGGCGAGGCGGAACTGTACGTCGCGCTGACGCGGGCGACGCAGCGGCTCGGGGTCCTGTACCGCGGGACGCTGCCGAAAGTCCTCCGCGGTCTCGATTCCGGGCGGCGGACTCCCGACGCGTTCCTGCGCTGCGTCTGATCGCTCCCGCGAGCGCCATGAAAGGTCCCTTCCTCGCGCAATCTGCGAGGAAGGGACCTTTCATGGCACGGGACGTGCCGTCATCGGGTCAGGTTGCCCCAGGCGTATGTCTGTTTCGCGAGTTTCAGGTAGACCAAGGTCTCCGTGCTGACGACACCCGGGATGGGCCGGATGTCGTCGTTCAGCACACTCAAGAGGTGTTCGTCGTCCCGGCAGGCGACCTCGGCGAGCAGGTCGTAGCCTCCCGCGGTCAGCACGACGTAGTGGACGTCCGGCAATCCGGAGAGCTGGTCGGAGACCGCCCGCGGATCGCCTTGGACCCGGATCCCGACCATCGCCTGACGGCCGAGCCCGACGTTCGCCGGATCCGTGACCGCGACGATCTGCATCGTCTCGTCCCGCAGCAGCCGCTGGACGCGCTGCCGCACGGCGCCCTCCGACAGCCCGACGGCCTTGGCCAAGGCCGTGAACGAGGCCCGCCCGTCGACTTGCAGTAGAGCGATCAGCGTGCGATCGGTATTGTCCAAACCTCTAGGCGTGCGCTGCTCCATCTGCGCGCGTGGTTCGTCACCCATGCCGTCCCTCCCTTTGTTTCGGCATGTGATTCTTGTCGCGCAGCGTATCGATCAATGTCCAGAATGCTACCGCCGTTAAGTTGTTTGTCGCGATTCTCTTTCTCTGCCCCTTAGGGCAAAGGATTCTGTCGCGTGACAGGCCGGGTGCCGAGGATTTCGGACGGCGCCTCAGCCGAGATCGCGTTCGAGCAGGTCCTCCTCGGTTTCCCGGCGGACGAGCAGCGTCGCCCGACCTCGGGAAACACCGACCACCGGAGGCCTGCCGACGAGGTTGTAATTCGATGCGAGCGAGTGGTGGTACGCCCCGGTGCAGGGGACGGCGAGCAGATCGCCGGGGTGGACGTCGTCGGGGAGCGAGAGCCCGTCGGCGAGGACGTCACCCGATTCGCAGTGCCGCCCGACCACCGTCATCGGCCGCCTGGCCGCACGGCTGCGCCTGCCGATCAGGCGAGCGGTGTACGCCGCGCCGTAGAGCGCCGGCCGCGCGTTGTCGCTCATCCCGCCGTCGACGGCGACGAAAGTGCGCGAGCCGCGTTTCACCGCGCAGACCCGGTACACGGTGATACCCGCCGGGCCGACGATGGCGCGGCCCGGTTCGATCGTCAGTTTCGGCAGGGGGAAGCCGTGCGAAGAGCATTCGTAGGCGAGCGCGACCCGCAGACGGCGTACGTAACCGTCGATGTCGAAACCCGGGTCACCGGGCAGATAACGCACGGCGTGCCCGCCGCCGAGGTCCAGTTCGCGCAGGGTGACACCATGGGTCTCGCGGAGCGCGACGAGCACGCCGATCATCTTGCGGGCGGCCAGTTCGTAGAAATCCACCCGCGACACCTGGGAGCCGATGTGGCAGTGCAGCCCGGCCAGCCGGAGCCCGGGCTGCGCGAGCACCGCGGAGACGGCCCGGCCGAGGTTGTCGCGGACCTCCTCGCGCAGCGAGAAGCCGAACTTCTGACCTTCGGTGCCGGTGGTGATCGCCGCGTGCGTGCCCGCCGCGACATCGGGGGTCACGCGGATCAGCACCTGCTGCGCGCCGGTGGCCAGCGCGCCGAGCTGCTCGATCTCGTCGAGCGAGTCCACCACGATCCGGCGGACGCCGTAGGACAACGCCGCCTTGAGGTCTTCGGGGGTTTTCGCGTTGCCGTGCAGCAGGATCCGCTCGGCGGGGAAGCCGACCGACCGCGCCACCGCGATCTCCCCCGCCGAACAGGTGTCGAGGGAAAGCCCTTCCTCGGCGACCCAGCGCAGGACCGCGCGGGTGCACAGCGCCTTGCTCGCGTACGCCACCTCGGCGTCCGGTAGTGCCTTGCGGTAGGCGCGGGCGTTCTGGCGGACTTCGTCCTCGTCGAGCAGATACGCCGGTGTCCCGAACCTCGCGGCGAGGTGGGACACCGGCGCGCCGGCGAACAGCAGTTCCCCGCCGGGCCCGAGCCGGGTGCTCCGTGGCCAGACCCCGGGTTCGAGATGGTCGGCGGCCTCGCAGCCGAGGCTGGGCAGGAGCTCGGTGAGCGTCACGGTTACCTCCGCGTCGATCGGTCAGTGCCTTGTCAGCACAACTCCGATCGACCCGGCGGGGCCGTTCCGGCAACGTCTCCCTGACGCTTCGCGAGACCTCGCTGACGCCTTGTTAACGCGCGGGTAACCCCGGTCACGCTCGTGGGCGGTGATCTTGGGGGGCGTGCCGGCGGTCTCCGCACCCAGGTGTCGCGAAAGCCACTTTCGGGACGTCAGACGTCGCGAAAGTGGCTTTCGCGTCATGCTCCGGCCACGACCACCCAGGCGGCAGGAAGGACACCGCCTAGCGGACGGGCTCCGGCACGGTGTCGAGCGCCCGCACCATGTGCACGGCCAGTGCGAACGCCTTCTCGTTGTCGAGGTCGGTGTGTTCGTTGACGATCTTCTTCACGGTGTCCACCCGGATCTCGTACCGGGAGACGGGGACGGTGTCGGCGTTCATGGTGATCCTCTATTCGGTTGTTTCGGGTTTGGTGGCGCAGGTGCAGCCGCGGCTGAAGCCGCCGGCCGCGGTCGCGGTGCAGAAGCGGCGGGCGATCGCGTCGTGCGCGGACATCGGATGCGGGCAGCTCGGGCACCGGTCGCCGGCGGCGGGCTCGGTCACGACGTCGCCGAGGGAGCGGACGGAGGAGGTCATCGGACACCCACCGGTTGAGCACGCAGCGGCGCCCCGACCTCGTGCAGATGCCGGAGCACGTAGCCGTACGACGCCGCCCAGCCGCACTGCGCGTAGTCGATGCCGTGCTTCGCGCAGAACTCCCGCACGATCACCTGCGCGTGCTTGAGGTTCGGCCGCGCCATGCTGGGGAAGAGGTGGTGCTCGATCTGGTAGTTGAGCCCGCCGAGCGCGAAGTCCACCACCGGGCCGCCGCGCACGTTGCGCGAGGTGAGCACCTGCTTGCGCAGGAAGTCGAGCTTGTGCCCGGCCGACAGCGTCGGCATGCCCTTGTGGTTCGGGGCGAAGGAGCAGCCCATGTACACGCCCCACAGGCACTGGTGCACGGCGATGAAGACGAAACCGACACCGGGCGAGAGGACGACGAACACCGCGGTCAGGTACGCGGCGACGTGGGCCAGCATCAGCGCCGCTTCGAGCTTCCGCCGCTTGAACCCGCGCTGGAACATCGCCGTCACGCTCGAAACGTGCAGGTTCAGGCCTTCCAGCAACAGTAGCGGGAAGAACAGGAACGCCTGGTATTTCGCCATCCAGCGCAGGAAACCACGCCGTTCGGTGCCCTGAGCCTTGGTGAAGATGAGCGCGGCGAGGTTGACGTCGGGATCTTCGTCCTCGTGGTTGGGGTTGGCGTGGTGGCGGGTGTGCGTGCCGATCCACCAGCCGTAGCTCAGCCCGGTCAGTCCACCGTGGACGAAACCGGTGACGTCGTTCGCCTTGCGGCCGCGGAAGATCTGCTTGTGTCCGGCGTCGTGCCCGATGAAGGACAGCTGCGTGAACATCATCGCGAAGAACGCGGCGAGGAACAGCTGCCACCAAGAGTCCCCGAGATGTGCGAAGGCGACCCAGCCGCCCGCGAAAGCCAGCAGGTTCAAGGAGATCTTCACCGCGTAGAACTTTCGGCGCCGGTCGAGGAGGCCGGCGTCTTTGACCAATTTGGACAGTTCGGCGAAATCGCTGCCCTGTCTCGTCTGTGTGGAGGTCATGGTGCATCACACCGTTCTGGTTCGTGAAAGTGGACAATCCAGCAACGGGTTCACAAACACCGAAAGGGTCTGGTTCGGCCGAGAAGAGGCACTGGTACCACAACACGCCACGGTCGCTCCGTGGCCTGCCTCCAGTGTTCCACGGCGGCGGAGCGGAAGCAATTCACCAAAGCTGCACGATCTGGCGTACAGTCGAAGACATCGAGGGAAATTTCCCCCGGTTCCGTCCGGTCGCGAGAATCGATCGGAGACAGGAGCACCGGCCAGACATCGTTCTTCGCGCTCATGGTCCCACCGGCCTCGCCGGTGAGCAGCCGCCCGCCGCGCACCAGCGCGCCCCGAGGCGCCCATCCGGGCCACGCCGCGATCGTCGATGGCCACGACCTCTGACCTGTCACCGTGTCCGCACCCGCCCCAGTGGGTGCGGACGCGGTCAGAAAAACGTCAGCGCCGCGCGGACCCGCTCTCGTTCCGCGCCGGTCAGCGCGCGGCTCGGCGGACGGACGTCGGCGCGGCACAAACCCAGCTGTGCCAACGCTTCCTTCACCACGCTCACGTTGTTGGCGTTGCCGTCCGCGGCCCGTAACTCCTCGAACGGCCGGACGCGTTCCCAGCAG
Organism: Amycolatopsis roodepoortensis; assembly: GCF_024628825.1. NCBI lineage: Bacteria > Bacillati > Actinomycetota > Actinomycetes > Pseudonocardiales > Pseudonocardiaceae > Amycolatopsis > Amycolatopsis roodepoortensis. The sequence continues at coordinate 4,981,243 of NZ_CP102415.1, read as the reverse complement.
GCCATCGCGCCGCGGAAGTCACCATCGCGGAGTGTGCGGAACATCTCCAGCGAGAGCGACGGCGCGACGTTCACCAAACCCGACGTGAACCCCGTCGCGCCGACGGCGAAGTAACCCGGCGCCGACAGCTCCGCCAGCCCGGCGATCCACGTGAAGCGATCGATCCCGGCGTCCCGCGCCACCGACGCGAACCGCACCGGATCCGGCACCGCGTACTTCACCCCGATGACGTTCTCCGCCGCGTCGGCGAGCCTCGCCAGCCGCTCGCCGTCGATCCGCGCGTCGCGCACGTACGGCACGACACCCAGCTCCGGGACCGCCGCCGCGATGGCACGGTGGTACTCGACCCAGCCCTCCGCCGAGACATACGGATGCACCGGCTGGTGGATCATGATCAGGTCCGCGCCGGCTTCGGCGGCGTGCCGCGCCGCGGCGATCGCCGTCCGGACGTCGTGCCCCACTCCGGCGACCACGCTCGCCCGGCCCGCCGCGGCCTTGACCGTCAGCTCGAGGCAGAGCCGGGTCTCGGCCTCGTCCAGCGCGTAGAACTCGCCGGTGTTCCCGTTCGGTGTCACGACGCCGGCCCCGCCGTCGATCACCCGGTCCACCAGTTTCGCGTAGGCGTCCGGATCCACGGCACCGTCGGCGTCGAACGGCGTCACCGGGATGGCCACGACCCCGGACAGCCGCCGTTTCCGCTCGTCGAAGCGCGAAGAGGAGGTCACTGGCATGCCCTATCTGATATATGATGTGACATTCAACGGTAGCACGGGAGACGTGCCGGACGGTCGTCCCGAAGGTCGGGACAACCGTCCGAAGCAACCTCGAGGGCCGGTCCGCGCGTACTTCCGGTATGCGAAGACGGCGGCTCTGGGCGACCCCGGCGAAACTGGTGCTGTTCGGTCTGGTGCTCGTGTTCCTGAACGCCTCCTGGGGCCCGCCGGCGTTGGGCGACGCGTTCACGTTCCGCCTGGGCGCCTGGACGGTGCTTTCGGACGAAGACCTGCGCCTCGCCTATCTGGCGGTGCTGGACGAGCGGTGCCCGATCGGGGAGATGTGTGCTTCGCCGGGGCGCGCGATCGTGACGATGTCCTACGCCCGGCCGTCGACCGGCCCGGCGGTGTCGTTCACGATGGACGTGGTCGCGGCCGAGGGGGCGGCTTTCGGGGGCTACCGGGTCGACTACGCGGATCTCTCGCCCAGTGCCGACTTCCTCACCTTGCGCCTCGGCCGCTAGCCCGATCAGGACCGTTCGGCGAGGAAGATCTCCAGCTGCTCGACGACGAACGCGTGGTCCTCGGCCTGCGGCAGGCCCGAGACGCCGACGGTGCCGACCGGGCCGGCACCCTCGACGATCACCGGGAACACGCCGCCGTGCGCGGCGTAGAGATCCGGGTCGAGCCGGGAATCGGCCTCGAACGTCGTGCCCTTCGCGCGGAACTGCTCGCCGACGAGAAACGAGCTGTGCCCGTACCGGTCGACGACGCGGCTCTTGCGGTCGATCCACGCGTCGTTGTCGGCCGAGGTGCCCGGCAACGCCGCGTGGAACAGCCGCTGCCCGCCGCGGCGCACGGAGACCGTCACCGGGAGGGCGCGGTCCCGTGCGGCCGCGAGCAGGTGGGCGCCCAGCTCCAGCGCGGTCTCGTTGTCGAACCGGCGGAAGACCAGGCGCTCCTCCTGCGCGGCCAGGACGGCCAGGGTGTCATCGCTCATGCCACCCATTAAATCAACGCTGTTGTGTAATGGCTAGCGAAGGGCGTCCAGCGCGAAGGCGGCGTACATCGCGACGCCGTTGGCCATCGCGTCCTCGTCGAAGACCACGCGGTTCGAGTGGTTCGCCTCGACCGTGGCCAGGTCGGCGTCGGGCGGGCAGGCGCCCAGGAACGCGAAGGCGCCCGGAACCCGCTGCAGGACGTAGGAGAAGTCCTCCGCGCCCATCACCGGGTTCTCCATGACCTCGGAGTTGCGGGCGCCGAGGACCTCGGCCGCCAGGTCCAGCACGCGCGCCGCGACCTGGGGGTCGTTCACCGTCACGGGGTAGCCGGGGAGGACTTCGGCGCTCACGCGGACGCCGTGCGCCGCGCCGACCGCCTCGCACACCTTCGGCAGCTCCTCGCGGACGAACGCCTGCGTCCGCTCGGACAGCGTGCGGATCGTGCCCTCCAGGAACGCCGTCTCCGGGATGATGTTCGTCGTGGTCCCGGCCTCGATCCGGGTGACCGAGACCACCGCGGGCTCGAACACGCTGACCTTGCGGGTCACCATCGTCTGCAGCGCGCTCACCATCGCGGCCGCCGCCGGCACCGGGTCGATCGCCTGGTGCGGCGCCGAGCCGTGCCCGCCCCGGCCGGTGACGGTGACGTGGAAGCTGTTCGCCGACGCCATGATCGGCCCAGGCCGGGTCTGCACGATGCCCGACGCGACCTGGGTGAAGATGTGCAGGCCGAACGCCTTCTCGACGCGTTCGCCCGAGGCGTCGAGCACGCCCTCGTGGATCATGTGGCGCGCGCCGTGTTCGCCCTCCTCGCCGGGCTGGAACATGAACACCACCGACCCGGCCAGCTCGTCGACGTGCTCGCTGAGCAGCCGCGCGGCCGACGCCAGCATCGCGATATGGGTGTCGTGCCCGCAGGCGTGCATCGCGCCGTCGTCCTCGGAGGCGAAGTCGAGGCCGGTGTCCTCGTGCAGCGGCAGCGCGTCCATGTCGCCGCGCAGCAGGATCGCCGGGCCCGGCTTCCCGCCGCGGAGGACGGCGGTCAGCGAAGTGGTCGATTTGCCCTCGATGATCTCGAGCGGCAGGCCGTCGAGGGCCGCCTTGATCGAGGCCTGGGTTTTCGGCAGGTGGAGCCCGATCTCCGGATTCCGGTGGATCTCCCGGCGGAGCTCTACGGTTTTCGTCTGGAGCGCGCGGGCTTCCTCCAGCAATCCGGCGAAGCGGGCGTCGGGGAGGGTGGGCAGGTCGGTGGGTCCGGTCATGTCTCGATAGTGGCGCATGCGGCGCTTCGGGCGCACCGTGCGTGCGTTCCGAATGCGGGCGGAATACGGTGTGCGCATGGCGGTGCAAGAGCCGATCACGGGGTTCGCGGTGGCCGTGGTGCGGGAGGACGGTCGGTGGCGGTGCAGTTCCCTTGATCCGGGGGCGCTCGGCGAGCTCGACGCTGCGATCACCGAGCTCGGCAAACTGCGTTCGACAGGGGCCGCGTTCGGCCTGCTCGCGGTCGACGACGAGTTCTTCGTGATCGTCCGGCCGAGCCCGAGAGGGCCCTCCCTGCTGCTGTCCGACGCCGCCGCGGCGCTCGACTACGACATCGCCGCGGACGTCCTCGACGTGCTGAGAGTCGACCCCCCGGACGAGGACGACGACGCGGTCTGGCCGGAAGGCGACCTGGAGATCCTGTCCGACCTCGGACTCCCCGGGGCCGAACTGCAGGTGATCGTCGGCGAGGTCGACCTCTATCCGGACGAACAACTCCAGATGGTCGCGCAGCGGTGCGGATTCGCCGCCGAGTTCACGAAGATCCTGGACGAGATCTGAGCCCCGCAGCCTCCGCCGCCGACATCGCCGCCGTCCGGGCGGCGATCGCCGCGGCGCGAGGTGCGGGCGACGACGTGCCGATCGGCGCCGTCGTGCTGTCGCCGGACGGGACCCCGCTCGCCTCCGCGCGCAACGCCCGCGAAGAACTCGGGGACCCGACGGCGCACGCGGAGATCCTCGCGCTGCGGGCCGCGTCCGAGATCTACGGCGACGGCTGGCGGCTCGAAGGTTGCACGCTCGCCGTGACGCTGGAGCCGTGCACGATGTGCGCCGGCGCCCTCGTGATGGCCCGGGTCGCGAAGGTCGTCTTCGGCGCTTGGGAGCCCAAGACCGGGGCCGTGGGGTCGCTGTGGGACGTCGTCCGCGACCGGCGGCTCAGCCACCGCGCGGAGGTCGTCGGCGGCGTGCTGGAGGCCGAATGCGCGGCCCTGCTCGAAGAGTTCTTCCACGGGCAACGGGGTAACCGCACCGGGTGACAGATGTGTCGGATCCCGTGGCCCGGGTAACCCGGAGACAGGCGGTCGCAAACGGCGGCCGCAGTCGAAGGAGGAACATCCGCCATGAGCGTTTTCGACAAGGCGAAGGACAAGGCCGAACAGGCCATCGGCGCCGCCAAGGAGAAGCTCGGCGAGAAGACCGGCAACTCCGACCTCGCGAACTCCGGCCGGGCCGACCAGACCGAAGGCCAGGTCAAGGAGACCGGGCACGACCTGCGCGACCGCGCGGAAGGCGGCGTGCAGGACCTCAAGGACAAGTTCAACAAGTAGTCCCGGACGCAGAAGAGCCGGTCTCCGTGGAGACCGGCTCTTCGCTGCGGTGGCGGTGGGATTTGAACCCACGGACGGGTATTAACCGTCACACGATTTCGAGTCGTGCTCCTTCGGCCGCTCGGACACGCCACCGCCGAGAACAATACCGGAGGGTCTTCCGGGGCCTTCAGGGGGTCAAGGAAGCTGCGCGGTGATCTCGTCGATCGCCGCCGTCTGGTTCTCCACGATCTCCTGTGCCAGCGCTTTCGTCTCGGGGTGCTCGCCCGAAGACAGCACGGTCTTGGCCATCGCGACGCCGTTGCGCAGGTGTTCGGCCATCAGCGGGAGCCACACCTTGTCGAACTCGGCGCCCGACAGATTCTGCAGCGAGGCGACCTGCCCCTCGGTGATCATCCCCGGCATCGCGTGCCCGGCGTGACCCGCCGCGGGCAGGACGGCCGCGTTCCAGGACTGCAGCCAGCCGGTCATCGTCTGGACCTCCGCCGACTCGGCCTTGACGATCTTGGCGGCGGTGGCCTTCACGAACTCCGAGGCCGACCGGTCCGAGGCCAGGTTCGCGACCTGGATCGACTGCTGGTGGTGCGGGACCATCTGCTGGGAGAAGGTGATGTCGGCCTGGTTGGCGCCCGGTGCCGCCGGTGCGGCGCCCGTGGCCGTCGAACAGCCCGCGAGCACCCACACGACCAGCCCGAACAGTGCCATCGGCAGTCGCCGTCGCATCGATACCTCCGTAGTCAGGGGAAAACCGGCCCCTCCGCCCGGTGATACGGCTGTGACCTTCCGGCGGTTCAAAATCGGATTAGCCTTGGCAGGCATGACGGATCCGAAGACAGTGGTGACCGGTTTCCTTCAGGCCCTCGAAGAGTTCGACATCGATCGGGCGCTCGGCTTCGTGGCGATCGACATCGTCTATCAGAACGTCCCGCTGCCGCCCGCCCGCGGCCTTTCCGCGGTGGAGAAGCAGTTGCGCGCCATGGCCCGCTACGGCAGCGGGTTCGAGGCGCGCACCCACCACATCGCCGCCGACGGGCCGATCGTGCTGACCGAGCGCACCGACGTCCTGCGGCGTGGCTCGTGGGAGGCGGAGTTCTGGGTGTGCGGCACGTTCGAAGTGCGTGACGGCCGGATCGTGCTGTGGCGCGACTACTTCGACTGGACGACGTTCCTGGCCGCGAGCGCGAAGGGCGCGGGCAAGGCGGCGGTCGCCGGCGCGAAGTCGCTCATCGGGAAGTACAAGACGCGGCAGAACCTCGTGAGCGGTAAGGACGGTTAGAACCGTCCTTACCGCTCACGAGGCGGAACACAGGTTGCGGGCCCAGCCGCGGCACAGGCACGTTGCGAAAGCCACTTTCGCAACGTCCGTACGCCACCTGCCCCGAGCGCCGGGATGTCGCGAAAGCCACTTTCGGGACGTCAGGTGTCCCGAAAGTGGCTTTCGCGACATCCCGGCGGCTCGGACCGTCCTTGCCGCTCACAAGGCGGAAATGACACACCGCCGGTGTACGGGCCCCGTCCTCCCCCGACGGGTCCCGTGCACCGGCGGTGCGCCCCCAGTTCCCCCTGCTCACCCTCCCCGGTGAGCGTCGAGAAGCCGTTCGCTCAAGTCAGCCTCGCGCAGTACGGCGTCGAGCCGCGCGCCGCCGAAATGGGCCACCGGCCGTCCGCCGCGTTCCCGGTCGCGCAGATCGACGGCCAGTGCGATGCTCAGCAGCAGAACCAGTGCCGTACCGACGATGAGCCAGTTCATCGGACACCTCCTCCGGCGACGTGAGCCGAGGATTTGTGTCCTCGCTCACGTCGCCAAGGTAGCTCCGGAATTGCCGGGTTGTACCCCGACTTGAGGTTCATTTAAGGCAGCGGAACACCAATGGGCTATTTGCGCGGGGCTCCCGCGACATAAATGTCACCGTCGGCCACGGAGACGTCACGGGCACTGGACGCGCCGGTCGCCAGAATGCGGGCCGGATCCCGGAAACCGGTGATCACTTCGACGCGCTGGACCGGTTTCGGTGTGGTGATCAAGGTTTCCGGCTTCCAGACGCGGCCGTTCTCGAGCAAGAACGTTTCGATGCCCGGCTTTCCGTCACGTGTTCCGTAAACGCGCCAGGTGCCGCCATTGAGCTGTTCGATCTCGCGCAATCGGAGCCCGTTCGCGACTTCGCGCACTTCCCAGTTCCGGCCGTTCCACGCGCCCGCGAAATCGCGCGGCGAGCCGGCGGCGTCGAACTGGAACCAGGTGACGAACGGTTTGCCGTCACGCTGGGTGCCGACCTGCAGGATGTAGTCCGGCGACTTGAGCCCGCCGGGGAGTTCGAGCGGCGTTTCGACGACCTTGAGGTACCGCTCCTGTTCGGCGTCGTCCACCTGCGTGCCGAGGTCGTGGCCCGCGGCGGAGAAGAAGCGCAGGGTGCGGACGTCGAACGACAGGTAGTAGACGTTCCGGTGGTAGACGTCGTGCTTGTGCTGGCCGGGCCCGCCGCCCGCGAGCGTGTAGACGAACTGGATCCGCCCGGACGACGGCAGGTACCGAAGCTGCCCGACGTAGATCTCGTCCATGTGGTCGGCCCGGCCCAGCGAGCCGAACGCCCACGGCTTCCCGGTCAGCCGCACGGAGTTCTTCCACGTCTTACCGTGGTCGCGGGAAACGAGGTACTTCATCGGGCGGAAGTCGGAGTCCGCCGCCGGATCCAGTTCCTTCGTGGTCTCCCGGTAGAACAGGAACAGCGTGCCGTCGACGGTCTTCACCGGCATCGGGTAGCTCGCCGCGGCACCCTCGGGGACCTCGACGTCGGTCCAGGTGCCGTCGAGGGAATGCGCGAGCGGCGCGCGGCTGAGCACGGTCCGCTTGTTGTGCATGCCGCGGAAGATCAGCAGATGCCCGTCGCCGGCCAGCAGCATCGTGGGGTAGTTGTGCGGATCGGACTCGCCGTCGGCGATCTTCTTCGGCGCCGTCCAGGCGCCGGTCCGGTGGTCGTAGGCCTGGACGTAGGTGTCCGCGGCCTTGCCGGACCACGAGATGAAGGTCTTGCGCGCGACGGGGTCGAAGATCCCGCCCGCGTTCGGCCGCCGGTCGGTGCGCGACGCGACCGTGCTCGCCGGGGTCATCACTTCGAACGCCGCCTTTTCCGGTGGCTTGGCGGCCGCCGGGGGAACGGGGATCACGAGACCGGCCGCGACGATCGCGCAAAGCAGTCTGCGCATGAAGACGCCTCCTGGTGCGTAACAGGCGGCGGAGCTCGATCTTCGCACGCGAGGGTCCGAACGGGCTAGCGGTGACGAATCGTTGCCTTGTCGTCTTCCTCATTTCACTTGTTCGGGGGAGTATGCCTCGACCGATCTTGTGAAAAGGGGACTCAGCGTGACCATTTCCCGACGTGCCGCCCGGAGACGGGCCCTGACCGTGGCCGTCGCCTCCGGCCTGGTCGTGAGCGGCATCACCGCTCCGGCCGCGCTCGCCGCGCCCAGCGCCGACGCCGTGATCGCCGAGGTCTACGGCGGTGGCGGCAACTCGGGCGCCACGCTGACCAACGACTTCGTCGAACTCGCCAACCGCGGCACGGCCGCCGTGAGCCTCGACGGCTTCAGCGTCCAGTACGCGCCCGCGTCGGGGAACAGCTGGCAGGTCACGCCGCTGACCGGCAGTGTCGCCGCGGGCGCGCGCTATCTCATCGCGCAGGCGAAGGGCTCGGGCGGCACCGTCGCGCTGCCGACGCCGGACGCAACCGGCTCGCTGGCGTTGTCCGCCACCGCGGGCACCATCGCGCTCGTCCAGGGCACCGCGGCCCTGACCTGCAAGACGGCCGCCGACTGCGCGGCCGACACCCGGATCAAGGACCTGGTCGGCTTCGGCGCGGCCGCCGTCATCCGCGAGGGATCCACGGCGCCGGCGCCGTCCAACACCGCCTCCGTCGCCAGGGGGACGACGCTCGCGGATACCGACGACAACGCCGCCGACTTCACCTCGGGCGCGCCCACCCCGACCAATGCCAAGGGTGAGACGCCGGGCGAGACCGGCCCGCCGCCGGTCGACGCGAAGATCCACGACATCCAGGGCACCACCCGGATCTCGCCGTTCAAGGACCGGAAGGTCGCCGGGGTCACCGGCGTCGTGACCGCGATTCGGACCTTCGGTTCGGCGCGCGGGTTCTGGCTCACCGACACCGCGCCCGACGCCGACCCGCGTACGAGTGAGGGCCTGTTCGTCTTCACCGGCTCGACGACGCCCGCCGTGGCCGTCGGCGACGCGGTGACCGCGGGCGGCACCGTCCGCGAGTTCTACCCGGACGCTCCCGCGACCTCGCCGTACCAGTCCCTCACCGAGCTGACGAGTGCACAGTGGACGGTCCAGTCGAGCGGGAACGCTTTGCCCGCGCCGACCGTCGTCTCGCCGGACACGGTCCCGGACACCGTCGCCCCCGCGCCGGGCGGCAACATCGAGCCCCTGCCGCTGGAGCCGGCGAAGTACTCGCTGGACTTCTGGGAGACCCACGAGAGCGAGATCGTCAGCGTCTCCGACGCGCGCGTCGTCGGCCCGACGTCGTCGTTCAACGAGCTTTACGTGACCACCAAGCCGAAGCAGAACCCGAGCGTCCGCGGTGGTGCGGTGTACCTGGACTACGACCGGCTCAACACCGGCGTGCTCAAGGTCGCGTCGCTGATCCCGTTCGCCCAGCAGCCGTTCCCGAAGGTCAACACCGGCGACGTGCTCACCGGCGAGACCTCCGGCCCGGTCGAGTACAGCAACTTCGGCGGCTACACGCTGTTCGCGACGAAGCTGGGCGCCGCCAAGGACAACGGGTTGCAGCGCGAGAGCACCCGCGCGCAGCGCAGCGGTGAGCTCGCCGTGGCGACCTACAACGTCGAGAACCTGTCCGCTTTGGACAGTGCGGAGAAGTTCGGGGAGCTGGCCAAGGCCGTCGTCGGCAACCTGGCGAAGCCGGACATCCTGAACCTGGAAGAGATCCAGGACAACAACGGGCCGGCGAACGACGGCACCGTCGCCGCCGACCAGACGTTGCGGAAGTTCGTCGACGCGATCGTCGCCGCCGGCGGCCCGCGATACGAGTGGCGCCAGATCGACCCGGAGAACGGCAAGGACGGCGGCCAGCCGGGCGGCAACATCCGCGTCGGCTTCCTGTTCAACCCGGCGCGGGTGTCCTTTGTCGACCGGCCGGGTGGTACCGCGACCACGCCCGTCGACGTGGTCAAGGAACGCGGCAAGACCCACCTGACCGTCTCGCCCGGCCGGGTCGAGCCAGGGAACGAGGCGTGGGAAGCCAGCCGCAAGCCGCTGGTCGGCGAGTTCGTCTTCAAGGGCCGCACCGTGTTCGTCATCGCGAACCACTTCAACTCCAAGGGCGGCGACCAGCCGACCCACGGCCGCAACCAGCCGCCGGTCCGGAGCTCCGAGGTGCAGCGAGCCAAGCAGGCGACCGTGCTCCGTGGCTTCATCGACAAGCTGCTCGCGTCGGACAAGAACGCGAACATCGTCGTGGCGGGTGACCTGAACGACTACCCGTTCTCGCCCGCCGTCGAGACGCTGACCGCCGGTGGCGCGCTGAAGGACCTCATCGCGACGCTGCCCGAGAACGAGCGGTACAGCTACGTTTTCGAGGGCCAGTCGCAGGTGCTGGACCACATCCTGGCGTCGAGGGCGCCGCGCGGTCTCGACTACGACGTCGTCCACCTGAACGCCGAGTTCGCGAAGCAGGCGAGCGACCACGACCCGCAGGTGCTCCGGTTCCGGCCGAGCGCGGGCAACCCCGTCCAGGACGCGTTCCACGACCTGGCGGACTACCTGGAGAAGGTGCTCGGCCCTTACCTGCCGAAGCCGTAACTTTCCCGCGTGAAGGCCCCCTTCCCTCGGCTCAGCCGAGGGAAGGGGGCCTTCACGCGAGTTGCGCCCCGACCCACGCGAGTTACGCCCTCAATCACGCGAGTTACGCCCTCGAACACCCGTGTCGGCCGCCCAGTCACGTGTGTCGTCCGTCCGATCGCGAGTCTCCTCCATCGAGTACGCGTGATCGGAGGCGTAACACACATGATTGGGGACGTAACTCACGTGCTTGGAGGCGTAACTCGCGTGATCAGGGGGCGCACACTCGTGATTGGACGGCGAACTCGCGTGATTGGAGGGACGCCTCGCGTGATCGGGGGGACGACGCGCGGGGGTCAGGAGCGTTTGGCGCGCCAGCCGAGGGAAAGCACCGCCTGCACGAGTTCCTGGTAGCTCGGCTTGACCTCTTCCAGGTACTTCTCCAGGTAGCCGGGCCGCGCGGTCGGCACCGGGCGCGGGGCCTCGTCGTCGGGCAGCCACGAGAGGCCCTCGACGTTGTGCTGCGCCATCTTCCACCAGCGCGTGCACCGGTCGACGGCGCGCTGCTCGCGTTCGGCGGCGTCCGCGACGGCCTGGTGCGCCTCGGCCAGACGCGCCTCCAGTTCGTCCGCGCGGCCGATCTCCCAGTTGCGCAGGTTCTCCGCTGAAGCGCGCGCGAGGCCGACGATCTCCTTGTACCGCATGGCCGCGGTGATGCCGTCATCCATCGAGAAGTCCTTCCGGACGCTGGAACGGGATGATCACCTCAGGGGCACCGTGGGTGGTGCGGTCGAAGAACAGCGCCCGCCCCGGCCGCGGTGACCAGTGCACGACCTGGCCGGCGGCGAACGGCGACAGTTCGTTGCCCTGGACGTCCAACGCCGCCCAGGTCCCGATGTCGTCCGTGCCCGCGAAACCGAGCGTGTCCTTCAGCCGCGCGATGCTGCGCCACCAGCCGATGGTGTGGACGCCGTGCGTCGGGCCCTGCTTCAGCAAGACCCGCAGCTGATCCAGACCGCTCTTGAGCTGTCCGGGCGCCTTCGCCTCCAGCGCGGGGATCGACGCGTCGACGCCGTACAGCAGCAGTACCCGTGCTTTGTCTAAAGAGGACAGATTCTCCGCGATATCGATTACCCGGCCGGGCAGATCGTCGACAAGGGTGGCCTCGTGTCCGTCCGCGCGCAGCCGCTCGGCCAGCTCCTCCACGGCGGGGACGGACGCCTCGATGGGGCACGAGAGCACGAACTCCACCGAATCGCAGTGATACTGGCGGGCGAGCGATCGGGCGGCGGAGTCCATGATGGACAGTGCTTCCGCGGTCGCCGCACCGAGGACGGCGACGTTGCGTCCCGGAGCCTTCGGCAGCTCGACACCGCAGGCGGCCTCGTCGACGTCGATGGACTGCCCGAGCAGCGCCCGCGGCCGGTCGGTCGGCTTCAGGTCCGCGAACGCCGGGAACTGTTCCAGCACCGGGGAATGCGCCCCGTCGAACAGCCGTGGCCGCTTGAAAGACTCCGAGTATCGCTCCCAGAGCCGATGCTGCAGCTTGTTGAAGACGTCCTTGGTGCTCGCGTCCGGCACGTGGGCGAGCTGGTTCCCGTGCGCCACCCCGGAATCGTGGTTGATCACCGCGTGCCACTTGGGCGCCGAGACCGCCGCGTTGTTGGTCTCGGCCAGCACACGCCGCGCCTTCGGCATCGCGATCCGCAGCGTGCACTGCTCGAACACCGCCGGTTTGCCCCAGAAGGCCTCGATCCCGGCGACGTCCTGGCTCGCCAGCACCAGGTGGATACCCTGCGACCGGCCTCGCCGCGCGATGTCCTCCAGCAGCTGGGTCGCGGTCGCCGTCACGCTGTCGCGGCCGGCGAACAGGTACTGGAATTCGTCGATCACCGCGACGATCCGCGGCCAGTGCCCGCCGGGATCCTGTTCGCGCAGGTCCGAGAGGTTGGTGACCTCGTGCAGTTTCGCCGCGGCGGACCGGCGGCGCAGCTCGTCGGCGAGGAAGCGCAGCAGTGCCAGGCCGAACTCGCGGTCGGTGTTGACGTTGACCCCGATGAGCTTGGCGTGCGGCAGCCAGCTGGCGTCCCGCCGTCCCGGCGCGAGCCCGGCGAACGACACGCCCTCCTTGAAGTCCAGCAGGTACAGCGCGAGCTCGTCCGGCGAGTACCGCGCCGCGAGGCTGCCGAGCAGCGAGTACAGGAAGTTCGTCTTCCCCGAACCGCTCGGCCCGCCGATGAGCACATGCGGGCTGGCGTCGCCGATGACGACCTCCACCGGCTCACCCTCGAAGAACCCGACCGGCGCCCGCAGCTCCCGCGCCGAGCTTTCCTTGCCCAGTTCGGTCGGCAGGAGGTCGGCGAACGCGCGCGGCCCGCCCTGTTTGGCGATCAGCGCCTCGGCGATCCGGCCGGCGGCGCGGATGACCTGCCCGGACGGCATCGGCGGATCCAGGTCGACGACCAGGTCGGGGCCGGTCATGCTGCTCTTCGCGTGCCGCTCGTCGTACAGGCTCAGCGATTCGACCGAAGTCGACAGCATGGTCGGCACGTCGATCAGGATCAGGCAGATCCCGGCCGCGAGCGCCCCGGTGGCGACCCGTTTCAGTTCGCGGGCGCGTTCCGGTTCGAGCGTTTCGCCGTTGCCGTAGAGCACCGCGACGCGGAACGGTTCGACGCGCTGGCCGCTCGCCCGCCGGATCTCCCGCAGCGACGTGTGCCCCGCCTGCATCCCGGTCGCGTGGATCCGGCGGATGTGGCCGGCCAGTTCGTCGAGGAGGTCTTCGAGCCGTCCCGGGTCGTACAGCGTGAGCGCGCTCGTGCGGCTCAGCGGATACAGGTCGGGCAGGATCGCGGTCAGCTGCCCGACGTCCCACAGGTGGACGCGCACGGCGCCGGGTTCGAACGTGCTCAGGATCCGCATCAGCAGGTTCTGCACGATGCCGTCCACCGCGGCCCTGGTCTTGGGCGCCGACGTGATGGACAGATGCGACTCGTCGAGCAGGGGCACCGCGACGTCGAACGTGCGCGGGACGTCCTTGCCCGAAACGGTCGCCGAGCCGACGCGCCATAGCCCCGGCGCGGTGATGCCGGGATTCCCGCCGACGCGGCCGAGCCAGTTGCCAGGCGGCTGGCTCGCGGGCCCTGGCGCGTTGTGCGCGACGAGTTCGCGCAACGCGTTCGGGCCCGCTTCCCAGTCCGCGTAGAACTGGCCGCGCACGCTGCCGAGCAGGCCGAACACCTCGTTCGCGGCGGGATGCCGGGACCATTCGGCGTACTGGTCCGAGGTGGAGTTGTTCATCCCCACCCGGACTATGTGCTGCTCCAGTTCGAGTTTGGCCAGCTCCGCCTCGGCGGACTGGCGGGCGCCGGCGGCGGCGCCGAGGACGAGGCCGATCTGGTGCCGGACCCGCTCGAGCGCCGTAACGACGCGATTGCGCTGTTCACTCGCTTTGCTGCCCATACCGGCTCGCCGATCTCAGAGGCGGGATTGGTAACCGCTGACCAGGTCGTCAGCGGCGGAAAGGCGCGTCAGGAGGTTTTCCATTCCCTCGTCGGCCTGCGCCAGCTGCGGCGGCACCCATGGCACGGCTTGGGCCTGGGGTTCCACGATGGCGCGCCGGGACTCTTCGAGCAGGCTCCTGGCCCGCTCCGCGTGAGCGCGTCCGTCGGCGAGGCCGGTTTGGACGGCCGTCAGCAGCTGGTGCAGCTCCTCGAGGTACATGTCAGAGACGGGTCGAGTACGACTCGGCCGACGAGATGCCCGCCTGGATGGTGCTCTGCATCCCGGTGATGCCCTGCAGGGCCTCGGCGAGGAGCCCGTGCGCCTGGCTCACCTCGTGCTGGGTGCTGCCCTGGGTGGCCTGGGAAAGCGAAAGCTGGGCTTCTTCGAGAGACTGCGCTGCCTGCTGAAGTGCGGCGATGCTCGCGGATGCCTTCTCGTTCGCGAGCGCGATACCAGCGCGGATCTCTTCGACTCCGGCCATTTTGGCGGACTCCTTGGGACGTCGGGGGCTGGAACGACCACTGTTAAACTTAGCGTGATCAACTGACTCTGTTAAGTGAAGGTCCTGCTAAGTAATCAACAAGGCCCCGGACGTCGGAACGTCCGGGGCCTTGCTGACGGCGGAGGATACAGGATTCGAACCTGCGAGGGCGTGAACCCAACACGCTTTCCAAGCGTGCGCCTTAGGCCGCTCGGCCAATCCTCCGTGGGGAACTTTACCGGATGCCCTTCCGCCCCCTCGAAGGCGGGTCTGACCTGCGCTTGCGGCTTCGCGGGCTCAGGCGGGCGCGGGTGCGAGAACGTCGGCCACGACGCAGGTGATGTTGTCCGGCCCGCCGCCTTCGTTGGCCAGGTCGATCAGCCTCGGGACGGTCTCCGCGGGATCTTGGAAGGCGCCCAGGACCTCTTTGATAACGGTTTCGACAACCGTTGCCGTTAACCCGTCCGAGCACAGCAGGAGACGGTCTCCGGGCGCGGCGTCGAAGGTCCAGATGTCCGCTTCGCCGCTGCCGGTGCTCAACAGCGCCTTCATCAACAGCGAGCCGCGCGGGTGTCCCTCGACCTCCGACGGGTCGATGCGCCCGTCGTCCGCGAGGGCCTGCGCGAGCGTGTGGTCGCGGGTGAAGCGCTGAAGCGTGCCGCCGCGCAGCAGGTAGCCCTTCGAGTCGCCGATGTGGGCGGCCGTGAAGTGGGAGCCGTCGAACAGCACGGCCGTCAGCGTGGTGCCCATGCCCCGCGTCTCGGGCTCCTGCTCGGCCGTCGCCGCGAGCCGGTCGTCGATGGCGCGGAGGCCGCCGGTGAGGATCTCCACCAGGTCGACGTCCGCGAGGTCGAAACCGTGGAGGTCCTTGTCGAGCCGGGACAGGACGCCCACCGCCTCGGCGCTGGCCACCTCGCCGTGCGGCTGGCCGCCGATACCGTCGGCGACGGCCA
This sequence comes from Amycolatopsis roodepoortensis, assembly GCF_024628825.1. Taxonomy (NCBI): domain Bacteria; kingdom Bacillati; phylum Actinomycetota; class Actinomycetes; order Pseudonocardiales; family Pseudonocardiaceae; genus Amycolatopsis; species Amycolatopsis roodepoortensis. The sequence continues at coordinate 4,966,185 of NZ_CP102415.1, read as the reverse complement.
GCATCCTGGTGCTGGCGTAGACCGAGTCCTGGTTGACCTGGCGGCGCCGCCCGACGTCGGAGCCGGCGGCGTACCGAAGGGTGTACCTCATGGGACCCAGTAAAGCAGTTGTGTACTGAGTTCACAAACAAAGGGCTGGAATAGTCCGCTGTCGGTTACGATGCGGCGATGGAGGAGCAAGCCACCGTCACCGCGGCGGACATCGCGCGGATCGCCGGCGTCGGCCGCGCCGCCGTCAGCAACTGGCGCCGACGTTACGGTGATTTTCCGCCGCCCGTCGGCGGGACGGCGTCGAGCCCCTTCTTTTCCCTGGTCGCCGTCGAAAAGTGGCTGCGTGAGCGGGGGAAACCGGTCGAGATCTCGCTCGGGGACCGGATCTGGCAGCGGCTGCGGAACCTCGGCGACGACCTGGCGCTCGGTGACCGGGTCGGCCGGGTGGGGTCGTACCTGTCGCGGCGGCACGCGTGGACCTTTTCGCCGCGTTACGACGACGCCGAGCTGCTCGAACTGCTGGACCGCTTCGCCGCTGAGCGGGGCGCGCGCGAGGCCTTCGAGTTCCTGTGCGAGCGCTACGTCGAGGCGCACTCCCGGCAGCTGTCCGTCACCCCGGAGCCGGTGGCCGAGCTGATGTCCCGGCTCATCGGTCCCGCGCCCGGCGTGGTGCTCGACCCGGCGTGCGGCTTCGGGACGCTGCTGCTCGCCTCCGGCGGGACCCGGCTGCTCGGCCAGACCGGCGATCCGGCGACCTCGTGCATCGCGGCGCACCGGCTGCTGCTCGCGGGCGCGGACATGGAGATGTACGGGGCGGACGCCCTGTCGATGGACTCCTTCGAGGGGGTTCTCGCGGACGCCGTCGTCTGCGATCCACCGTTCAACGAACGGGAATGGGGCTACGACGAACTCGTCGGCGACCCGCGCTGGGTGTACGGCCAGCCGCCGCGCGGCGAACCGGAACTGGCCTGGGTGCAGCACTGTCTCGCGCACGTGAAACCCGGCGGGCCGGTCGCGATCCGGATGCCGCCCGCCGCCGCCGGACGCCGCACCGGGCGGCGGATCCGCGGGAACCTGTTGCGGGCCGGGGCTTTGCGCGCCGTGGTCACGGTCGGCGGCGCGGATCTCTGGCTGCTGCGGCGTCCGGAACCCGGGGAGCGGCCGCCGTCCCGGCTGCTGCTGGCGACCGATCCGTCCACTGTGGAGGAATACCTGCGTGGCGTGGATGTGCCGGGCACGGTCCGGATCATCGATCTGCTCGACGAGGAGATCGACCTTTCCCCCGCGCGGTACCAGGATCGGGACGAACACGCGGGCGAAGCCTTTCTCGAGGTCCGCAGGTATTTCGAGGGAATCCGGCCGGAACTGCCGTCGCTCGCGGTGTCCGAAGAGAAGCCCTCGTACGTCACGATCGGCGAGCTGCTGAAGTCCGGCGTGCTCACCGTGCCGGAATCGGTGGAAGAGGGGGACGTGGTCGCGTCGCCCTCCGTGCCCGCGTATGTCCACAGTGGAGAGACGATCGAGGTCGAACCGACGATGTCGAAGTACCGCACCGATCCTGACCGGCTGGACGCCGCCTTCCTCGCCGGGTGCCTGCGCGCGGCGGGGCAGATCGCGCCGACCTCTTCGACGAGGATCGACCTCAAGCGCACCCGGATCCCGCGCCTGCCGATCGAGACGCAGCGCGCCCACGGGGTGGCGTTCACCCGGCTCGCCGCCTTCGAAGCTGCCCTGCGCGAGGCGGCGGAATCGGGCCTGGAGCTGGTGAGGCTAGGCTTGACGGGACTGACTGAGGGCCAGCTCAAGCCGGAGACTGGACAGGCGCCGGAAGCGAAGCTTCTCCATTGAGGGTGGTGGTGGGGGGACGAGGTGTTGATCGCGGACCGTTACGAACTCGACGAGCTGCCGCTCGGGCGAGGTGGGATGGGCGCGGTCTACGCCGGCCACGACCGGCATCTCGGCCGCCGCGTGGCGGTGAAGTTCCTCGGGCTTCCCGGCGGTCCCGACGCCGAGCTCGAACAACGGTTCATCCGTGAGGCGCGGATCCTCGCGACCTTGGAACACGCGGGCGCGCCGACGCTCTACGACTTCGGCACCTACGACGAGCGGTTGTACCAGGTCATGCAGTTCATCGAAGGCGTGACCGTCGCCGATCTCGCCGCCGAACACGGTCCGCTGCCGGTGCCGTGGGCGGCCGCGATCGCCGCGCAGGCGTGCGCCGTGCTGTCCGCCGCGCACGCGCTGTCCATCTGCCATCGCGATCTCAAACCCACCAACCTGATGCTGTGCCCCGACGGCAGCGTGAAGGTGCTCGACTTCGGGCTCGCGATGCTGCGCGAGACCGACGTCGCCCAGTTCACCCGCGCCGGGCAGATCCTCGGTACTCCCGCGTACATGGCGCCCGAGCAGATCCAGCGCGGGATCGCCGGGCCACGCAGCGATCTGTACGCGCTGGGCTGCGTCCTGCACGAAATGCTGACCGGCAGGCAGCTGTTCACCGGGCCGACGGCGTACGCGGTGTTCGAGAAACAGGTCAAGGAGAGTCCGGCCGAGGTGGACGGTGTCCCGCGTGGACTGAACGACCTGCTCGCGGATCTGCTGGAGAAGGACCCGGAACGGCGCCCCGCCGACGCGGACGAACTATTCGGCAGGCTGGCCGGATTCGCGCGGGACCTGCCGCCGCTGCCGGGATACCTGGACGAAGGCGCCAATCCGGGCCGGATGTACGCGCGGGTCGTCGGCCGCGTGCCCTGAGACGTGATCGTGACCATCCGATCAACAACCCCGGGCGGGTGAGCTCCGTCTTTACCCATGTCGGACGGACTACGGACAACGGGGGTACGGGTCGTGAAGAAGATCCTGGTGGGGGTGACCGCACTGGCCACCGCGCTGGTGCTGACCGCGTGTTCCGGCAACACCGGTGGCGGCGCGCCCGGCGGCGGTGGCGTCGCTCAGGGCGGGACCACGACCACGTCGGCGCCGTCTGTGTCGTCTCAGACACCGTCGACCTCGTCCGCGACGCCGACACCGACACCGAGCAGCAGCAGTTCCACGCCGAAGCCGACGCCTTCCAAGCCCAAGCCGACGCCGAAACCCACGCCGAAGCCGGCGCCCAAGCCCGCTCCGAACGCCGCCGACGTTCCCTGCAAGGCCGCGCTGGCCTCGCCGGGGGTGAGCGCGTGCGTCGACCTCTCGGCGCTGAAGACGTGGTTGCTGCAGGACGGCAAGGTCATCTACGGCCCGGTCAAACAGCTCCCCGGCAAGAAGGGGTACGCCACGCCGACGGGCGTCTTCCACGTTTCGGCCAAGGTCAAGAACTACCACTCGAAGCAGTTCGACGCGCCGATGCCGAACTCCGTGTTCTTCCTGCCGGGTATCGCGTTCCACACCGGCAGCCTCTCGGTGTATTCGCACGGCTGCATCCACCTGTCCGCGGCGGCTTCGCAGAAGTACTTCACGTTGCTGCAGAAGGGCGGCGTCGTACAGGTCGTGCCCTGATCGCTCCACCGCGTGACGATCATTGCGGTTCGATTGCTTTGAGATAAATGAAAGCTCCCGACGGCAATGACTTCCCCGCTTCCGGCGACGTGCCATGACACGCCGGAAGCAGGGAAGTACAGATGATCAGAAGCCGGGTACTCGTTCGCCTGTTCGCCGCACTGTCGGTTTCAATCCTGCTTCTCCCTGGATGGGTGGGCGCGCCGGAAGCGGCGGCGGCGCCCACCCTGCCGTCGGGTTTCGTGCTGCGTGACCAGCCGAGTGGTCAAGCCGCCTTCGATCTGACGGATTTCGCTTATCTGCCGGACGGTTCGGTGCTCAGCACCGGCAAGAGCGGCAAGGTCGCCTGGGTGCCTCCCGGTGGTCCGGCGCGGACGATCGCGAACCTTCCCGTCCACGACCACAGCGACCTTGGCCTCGTCGGCTTGGCCGTCGCACCGGATTTCGCCACCTCGCGCCAGATCTACCTCACGTGGTCGTTCGACACCTCCGGTGGCGGGTTCACCATGCGGGTGGCGCGCTGGACGGTGACCGGCACGGACGTCCCGACGGGGCTCGCGAACGAACGGGTGCTCGTCGACCTCCCCGGGTTCCACGAGGTCCACGGCATCAGCGGGCTCGTCGCGGCGCCCGACGGGACCTTGTGGATCTCCATCGGCGACGCCGCCGACTTCACCCGCGTGGATCCCGGCGCGCTGCGCTCGCTCGACCTCGATCAGCTCTACGGCAAGATCCTGCACGTCACCCCGGACGGCGCCGGCGTCCCCGGCAACCCGTACTACTCGGCCGCGGCGCCGAACGCCAATCGTTCCAAGGTCTTCGCCGGCGGTTTCCGCAGCCCGTTCCGGTTCTCCCTGGACCCGCGACTCGGCCTCCCGGTCGTCGGGGACGTCGGCTGGAACACCTGGGAAGAGGTGGATGTCGTGCGGCCGGGGGCGAACCACGCCTGGCCCTGCTGGGAAGGAAACGCCCCCACGCCGGGATATTCCGGGCTCGCCGGTTGCGCGGGAGTGGTCAACACGGCGCCGATCACCGCGTACCACCACGGTTCCGGTGCCGACGAAGGGAACAGTGTCACCGCCGGGATCGTCTACAGTGGATCGTCCTATCCGGACGAATACCGCGGCGCGTTCTTCTTCGGGGACTACGTCACGCAGAAGATCTGGACGATGACCTACGACAGCCAGGGCAGGCTCGTCCGCGCGCCCGAGCGGCCACCGAAGTTCACCGGCGTCGGCGGCCCGGTCAAGTTCGCGGCCGCGGCCAACGGGGACATCGTCTTCGCCGACATCCACACCGGGAACCTGCGGCGGCTCAGCTATCCGGGGACGAACGCCGAACCGGTGGCGGTGGCGGCGTCGAGCACCGAACCGTCGACGAGGACGGTGACCTTCGACGGCGCCGGTTCCTACGATTTCGACGGCGATCCGCTGACGTACCACTGGGATTTCGGCGACGGCACGAGCCAGACCGGTGCCCGCGTGACCCATGCCTACGGGGCCGGGGTCGAACGGGCGTCCGCGCGCCTCACCGTCACCGACCGGCTCGGCGCGTCCGCGAGCACCGACGTCGTCGTGGTGCCCGGAAACCATTCCCCGGAACTCGCGATGACGGATCCCGGTTCGCGGACGTTCGCCGTCGGGGAACCGGTCGCCGTCGAGGCGGCGGCCACGGACGCCGAGGATGGCGCGCTGCCGGTCTCGTGGACGACGCTGATCCGCCATTGCCCGGAGGAGTCGACCTGCCACGCGCATCCCGGTTCGCCGGGCGGCGGAACGGCTTTCACCGTGCCCTTCACCGAGCACCAGGACTCCCGGATCGAGATCACCGCGACGGTGACCGACAGCGCCGGCGTGACGGCGAGCAGGACCTACGTCGCCATGCCGCGCGAACACCGGTTGTCCCTTGCCTCGAGTGTCCCGGCGGCGGTGAGCATCCCGGCGGAAGGCGGGGTCAACACCGCGATGGTGACCGAAGGCGCGACGTTCGAGGTCGTGGCGGACGAGATCGCCGCCGACGGCGTTTCGAAGTTCGCGAGCTGGTCCGACGGGAGGACCACGCGCACGGTGACCGTCACCGTCCCGGCGGGCGACCTGACCCTGACCGCGAACTACCTCACCCCGATCGACCAGCGCTACCAGGCGGAACCCGCGCTGCGGCAACGGCTCGGCGCGCCCACCGGGCCCGAGGTCGCCGACGGGCCCGTGCGCTACCGGCCGTATGCGAACGGCAGGCTCTACTGGAGCGCCGAGACCGGAGTGAAGCAGATCGAGGGCGACATCCTGGCGCGGTATCTCGCGCTGGGCGGGCACCGGACGTTCGGGCCGCCCGCGACCGACGAGACCGCCACGCCGGACGGCGTCGGCCGGTACAACCACTTCCCGTACCGTCCGGGCCCGGGGCTGTCGTCGATCTACTGGACCCCGTCGACCGGCGCGCACGCGGTGTACGGACGGATCAGGGTCAAGTGGGCGGCGCTCGGGTGGGAGCACGGGCCGATGGGGTACCCGACGACTGACGAAATGGGTACGCCGGACGGTGTCGCCCGCTACAACCATTTCAGCAAGAACGCGTCGATCTACTACACGCTGCAGACGGACGCGCGTGCGGTCTGGGGTCGGATCCGGGTCAAGTGGGCCGCGCTCGGCTGGGAGCACGGTCCGATGGGATACCCGACCACCGACGAGACGGCCACGCCGGACGGTATCGGCCGGTACAACCACTTCACCAAGGGGGGGTCGATCTACTGGACGCCGTCGACCGACGCGCACGGGATCTACGGGGCGATCCGGCAGCGCTGGGCGGCGCTCGGCTGGGAGCACGGGCCGATGGGCTACCCGACCACCGACGAGTCGGGCACGCCGGACGGTGTCGGCCGCTTCAACGACTTCACCAAAGGCGGTTCGATCTATTGGACGCCATCGACCGGCGCGCAGGGGGTCTACGGGGCGATCCGGCAGCGCTGGGCGGCGCTCGGCTGGGAGCGGTCGTACCTGCGCTACCCGACGACGGACGAATTCGGCATCCCCATCGGACGGCGGAACAACTTCCAGGGCGGTTACGTCACCTGGAACCGGAGCACGGGCCAGGTGATCGACCGACGGTGGTGATTACGGTTCAATCAAGCCACTCGAAAGAGTGAAATGTCCAGGTGGGCCCGGTCGATGGGATGTTCGACTGGGGAAAGGGGCCCACGCATGCCTTCGAGATTCCGCGCGCTCTGCCAAGCCGTCGCGGTGGTGCTGCTGGCGACCTTGCTGGTGCCGTCGACGTCCACTTCGGCGTCCGCGGCGCCGCTGTTGCCGCCCGGCTTCGTCCTGCGTGACCAGCAGAGCGGGCAGGCGCCGTACGACCTGACCGACTTCGCCTACCTGCCCGACGGCTCGATCCTGACCACCGGGAAGGCGGGCAAGGTCGCGTGGGTGTCCACCACCGGCCAGATCAGGGAGATCGCGAACCTGAGCGACGTCCGGACCGCCAGTGACCTGGGCCTGACCGGTATCGCGGTCGCGCCCGACTTCGCCACCTCGCGCAAGATCTACACGGCGCGTGCGGTGAATCAGGCCGGTGGCGGGTTCGTCCTGCGGGCGTCGAGCTGGACGGTGTCCGGCACCGCGGAACCGACCGGGTTGACCGGGGAGAAGATCCTGATCGAAGGCCCCGGAAACACCGACGTCCACGGCATCACCGGGGTCGTCGCCGCCCCCGACGGCACGGTGTGGGTCTCGATCGGCGACAGCGCTCGCTTCCAGGGCGCGGCGGATCCGTTCGCGCTCAACGTGTACGACCTCGACACGATCTACGGCAAGATCTTCCACGTCACCGCCGACGGCGCCGGTGTTCCGGACAACCCGTACTACACCGCCGCGAACCCGGATTCCGTGCGCTCCAAGGTTTTCGCGACCGGTTTCCGCAGCCCGTTCCGGTTCAGCATCGACGCGAGCACCGGTCTCCCTGTGGTCGGCGACGTCGGCTGGGGCACGTGGGAAGAGGTCGGCTTCGTCCAGAAGGGCGCGAACCACGGCTGGCCGTGTTTCGAGGGAAACCAGCCGACCGACGGTTACTCCGCGATGCCACGGTGCGCTTCGGTCGTGAACACCCCGCCGATGCTGGCGATCCCGCACGGACAGGGCCCCGACAACGGCAATAGCGTCACCGGCGGCATTGTCTACAATGGAGAGTCGTATCCGGAGGAATACCGTGGTGCGTACTTCTTCGGCGACTACGCCACGCAGAAGCTGTGGACGGCGAAGTACGACACGCAGGGCCGCGTCGTCCGCCCGCGGGAGACGCCGCCGAAGTTCAGCGGTATCGGCGGCCCGGTCAAGTTTTCGGCCGCGGCCAACGGCGACATCGTCTACGCCGACATCTACACCGGCCTGCTGCGGCGGCTCAGCTACACCACCGGGAACAAGGCACCGGTCGCGGTCGCCACTTCCGAAACGAATCCCGGAACCCGCACGGTCTCCTTCGACGGCAGCGGTTCGTACGACTTCGACGGCGACCGGCTGACCTATGAATGGGACTTCGGCGACGGCACCACCGGCACCGGCGAGAAGGTCAGCCACACCTACGCGGCCGGGACCGAGAGGTTCACCGCCAAACTGACGGTGAAGGACGGCTTGCAGGCGTCCGGGAGCACGGATATCGCCGTGGCGCCTGGGAACCACTCGCCGAAGCTGACCATGACCGACCCCGGTGGCAGCCTGTTCGCGATCGGCGAGGAGGTCGAGGTCGGCGCGACCGTCACCGACGTCGAGGACGGCGATCTGCCGGTCACCTGGACCACCCTGGTCCGGCACTGCCCGGAGAACGCGGTCTGCCACGCGCATCCGGCCGAAAGCGGCACCGGCCCCGGGTTCGCCATGCCGTTCACCGACCACACGGACTCCAACCTGGAGTTCACCGCGTCGGCGACCGACAGCGCCGGGGTCACGGTCTCGAAGACCTACGTCGCGAAGCCTCGCGAGCACCGGCTGACCCTCACCGGCAACGTCGCCGCGGCGCTCGGCATCACCGCGGAAGGCGGGGCGGCGTCGGCGATGGTGGTCGAAGGCGCGACCGTGGAGATCCAGGCGGCCGAGGTCGCTTCGGACGGCGCGTCGACTTTCACCGGCTGGTCCACCGGGGTCGCCGACCGGCTGACCACCATCACCATGGGTGCCGCCGACCAGACGATCACGGCGAACTACAGCACCCCGATCGACAAGCGCTACCGCGACGAACCCGCGCTGGCGCAACGGCTCGGCGCGCCGACCGCGCCCGAGGCCGTCGACGGCACGGTCCGCTTCCGCGCCTACGAGCGCGGACGGCTGTACTGGTCGAAGGAAACGGGCGTGCGGCAGATCGAGGGCGAGATCCTCAAGATGTACCTCGCCGCCGGCGGGCACGTGAAGTTCGGCCCGCCCGCGACCGACGAGCAGTCCACTCCGGACGGTGTCGGCCGGTACAACCACTTCCCGGTCTGGCCCGGCGTCATGCAGGCGTCGATCTACTACACCGTCGGAACCGGCGCGCACGCGGTCTACGGCATGATCCGGCGGAAGTGGGCGGCGCTCGGCTGGGAGCACGGTCCGATGGGATATCCGGCCACCGACGAAATGGGTACGCCGGACGGTGTCGCGCGATACAACCATTTCAGCAAGAAGGCGTCGATCTACTACACGCTGCAGACGGATGCGCGTGCCGTCTGGGGCAGCATCCGCGTCAAGTGGGCGGCGCTCGGCTGGGAGCACGGCCCGATGGGATACCCGACCACCGACGAGACGGCCACGCCGGACGGCGTCGGCCGGTACAACCACTTCACCAAGGGCGGCTCGATCTACTGGACCCCGTCGACCGACGCACAGGGGGTCTACGGGGCGATCCGGCAGCGCTGGGCCGCGCTCGGCTGGGAGCATTCGTATCTGCGCTACCCGACCAGCGACGAGTTCTCCGTCTCCGGTGGACGGCGGAACAACTTCCAGGGCGGCTACGTGTTCTGGAACGGCACCACGGGCGCGGTGACCGACCGCCGCTGGTGATCCGTGCGTGAAGGCCCCTTCACTCGGATGGGCCTTCACGCTTCCGCGTCTCAGCGGAGCAGATCGGCGGGGGTGGTTCCGGTCGAGGCGAGCGGCAGGCCGAGCGCGACGCGTTCGGTGAGCCAGGCGCTCGGCCGGTAGCGCTGGTCGCCGGTGCTCGCGACGAGCCCGCGCAGGACCCGCAGCACGAGCTCGGCACCCGTTTCGTCGCCCCAGGTCAGCGGTCCGCGCGGGTAGCCGAGGCCGAGCCGGACGGCGGTGTCGATGTCCTCCGGTGTCGCGAGCCGCTGCCCGGCGATGAAGCAGGCGGTGTTGACGATCGACGCCAGCAGCCGCTGCGCGATCGGGGCGGGACCGTCGCGGACCACGGTCACCGGCAGGCCGGTCGCGGCGAGCGCGCCCCAGGCGGTGCGGCCGGCGGCCGGGTCGAGCGCGGGGTGGACCGAAAGAGTCAGGCGTTTCCCGTAGCCGCCGAGCGGGTCGACGCCGACGACCCGCTCCGCCGGGAGGCCTGCCGCGCGCGCGGTGTCCACAGTGGACGAACCGATCGGGCTGACGATCAGGACGGTGTCCGGGTAGGCGGAGTGCACGACCTGGATGCCCGCCGAAGAGAGCAGCGTGCCGAGCCGTTCGTCGTCGACCCACACCGGCGTGGAGGGGGCCTCCGGCGCGGCCGGTTCCGGCTCGACCTGCTGCTGTCCGTCGACATAGGAGTAGAAGCCTTCGCCGTTCTTGCGCCCGAACAGCCCGGCGGCGACGCGGGGGCGCGTCAGCCACGACGGCCGCAGCCGCGGTTCGCCGTGGAAACCGCTCCAGATGCTTTCGAGCACGGCGTGCGAGACGTCGAGCCCGGTGAGGTCGAGCAGCTCGAACGGGCCGAGTTTCAGGCCGAGCACGTCACGGGCGATGCGGTCCACCTCGGCCGGGCTCGCGATTCCTTCGGCGAGGATCTGCAGTGCCTCCGTGCCCAGTCCGCGGCCGGCGTGGTTGACCAGGAAGCCCGGCGCGTCGCGGGCGAGGACGGGTTCGTGTCCCCAGCCGCGGACGAGTTCGGTCACGGCGGGCGGCAGCCAGGCGGCGGTCCGAGCGCCGGGCACGACCTCGACCAGCCGCATCAGCGGGACCGGGTTGAAGAAGTGGAGGCCGAGCAACCGGCCGGGATCGGTCAGCGCGGCCCCGATCTCGGTCACCGACAGCGAGCTGGTGTTGGTGGCGAACACCGTGTCCGGTCCGCATACGCGCTCCAGTTCGGCGAACAGCGTGCGTTTGATCTCCAGGTCCTCGCGCACCGCCTCGACGACCAGGTGGACGCCGTCGGCGGGGGCCAGCGGGCCCTCGGCCGCGATCAGCCTGCCCCGGGCAGACTCGGCGGCTTCCTCGCTGATCTTGCCCTTCGCGGCGAGCTTGCCGAGCATCGCGCCGACGTGCTCGATGGCCTCGCCGACCGCGTCGGGCCGGGCGTCGGCGAGCTCGACCTCGAGCCCCGCCGTCACGGCGAGCTGGACGATGCCCCGGCCCATCACCCCGGTTCCGATGACCCGGATCCTGCCGACCTGCTCCGCCCACTTCTCCACCGCGAGCCGCCTTTCCCTCGAAGTCGTTCCGCTCGTGACGCTAGCCGCCACGCCGATATCTCGCCCGGAAGGGTGATCCGCACCCTGCTCGGCGTAAGGCCGCCTGCCCGGCGCGGTCTCCTCCGCGAAAACCGAGTGTTCCGCGCCCCACCCCGAAGGGAAAGCTCCCATGGCCACCGTCCCCGCCGCCGCAGCCGTCCGGACCACGCCGTTGCTCCTCGTCGCCGTTCTCTTCGGCGCCGTCGCCGCTTTCCTGGCGAGCCAGGCGTTGTGGTCGCTCACCGCGCTGGCCGTCGTGGTCGCCGCCGCCGTCCTCGCGGGCGGGGTGTGGCTGACCGGCCGGAAGGCGAACGCCGAACTCTAAGATCGCCGTGTGACGGCGAAACGCTTGACGCGGGAAGAAAGCCGCGAGCAGACCAGGCAGCGCCTGCTCGCGGCGGCCGCCGAGCTGTTCTCCGAACGCGGGGTAAACGGCACTTCCGTCGAGCAGATCGCCGAACGGGCCGGATTCACCCGCGGCGCCTTCTACGGCAACTTCGACGGCAAGCACGAGCTGGTCGTCGAGCTGCTGCGTCGCCGGACCCAGCGCGAGGCCGAGGAGGTCGCGGCGCTGCGAGACGGCGTCGGCTCCTTCGCCGAGATGATGGACCGGCTGCGCGCGTGGAACGTCGAGCGCGCCGAACACCTCGCCGGCTGGCTGACGCTGCGCACCGAGCTGGCGCTGTACGCGCTGCGGAATCCCGACGCGCGCCCGCTGGTCGGCGAAGGCGAGAAGTCGACAAGGGCGCTGCTGGAGACCTCGGTCCGGACCGAACTCGCCGCGCGCGGCGTGGAACCGCCCGCCGACCCGGCCTTTCTCGCGCTGATCCTGCACGCGCTCGAGGACGGTCTCCTGTTGCAGCGCTTCCTCAGCCCGGAGGGGACCGGCGACGAGGACGTGGTGGACGCCGTCCAGCTGCTGATGCGGTCGTGGACCGCGCTCAGCCGGTCATCTTGATCCCGGTGAACTCGGCCATCTGCCGGATCCCGTGCGCGAAGAAGTCGTCCGCCGGGTCCACCGAGCCGACGTACTGACCGAACAGCTCGAAGTTGATCATCCCGAACAGCTGCGTCCAGGCCATGATCAGCCGGGAGGCGGTCTCGGGGGCCAGGTTGATCTTGAGGATCCCGGTGAGGGCGTCGAGCTGGTTCAGGAGCGCGACGGGCATCTCGCCGACCTCCGTCTCGACTCGGAGGTTCGAGTCGCGCAGGACGGCGACCAGCGCGAACGCCACCCGTCCGGCCGGGGCCACGGTGTCCTGCGGTGCTTGGTAGCCGGGGATCGGCGAGCCGTAGATCAGCGCGTACTCGTGCGGGTGCGCCTTCGCCCAGGCGCGGACCGCGTGCCAGATCGACTCCCAGCGCTCCAGTGAGGTCTTCTTCGGGTCGTCTGCCGCCTCCGCGGCTTCGCCGACGGCGTTGTAGGCGTCGACGATCAGGGCGGTCAGCAGCTCTTCGCGGCTGGAGAAGTATCGGTAGAGCGCGGACGAGACCATGCCCAGCTCTCGCGCCACCGCGCGGAGCGACAGGCCGAGCGCGCCGACCTCGGCGAGCTGGCGGCGGGCTTCGTCCTTGATCTCGCGGGTGAGCTCGGCGCGGGCGCGTTCGCGCGCGGTCTGGGTGGCGGCCATGCTCTCACCATAGAGCATCGCACTTAAACGAGAGCACTGCTCTTGACACGATGCACTGCTCCGGTGTTCACTGCTCTTAACAGAGAGCACTGCTCTCGTAGACCTCGAGGAGACGAGATGACCACCGCCGCTTCCGCCGCCCCCACCGCTTCCGACAAGGCTGTCGGCAATGCCGCCCGCTATCTCAAGCCGGCGAAGGCGACCAGCGCGTTCAACGAATTCGTGCTCAAGCTGACGAGGCTGGGCGTCAGCGTCCTGGGGAGCCGGGTGCTCTCGGTCCGCGGCCGCAAGAGCGGCGAACTGCGCTCGGTCCCGGTCAACCTGCTGAAGCTGGACGGCGAGCGCTACCTGGTCGCGCCGCGTGGTGTCACGCAGTGGGTGCGCAACCTGCGCGTCGCCGGTGAAGGCCAGCTCAGCGTCGGGCGGCGCACCGAGACGTTCACCTACACCGAACTCGCCGACGCCGAGAAGCCCGAAATCCTGCGCGCGTACCTCAAGCGCTGGAAGTTCGAGGTCGGTGTTTTCTTCGACGGTGTCGACGCGAAGGCGTCCGACGAGAAACTGCTGGAGATCGCGACTGGCTACCCGATCTTCAAACTCGCCTGACCTCGCGACCCACGCCCCTTCACCCCGTCACACCCCCCCACCCACGTCCCGCCCCCACCCACCCAAGCCACGCGAGTTACGTCCCCACTCACGCGAGTTCCGCCCCCACTCACGCGAGCTACGCGCCCACGCACGTGAGTCACGTCCTCAATCACGCGAGTTACGCCTTCAAACACGCGAGTCGCGACCCCAATCACGTGAGTTACGCCTTCAACCACGTGGGTTACGACCCCGATCACGGGAGTCACCGCTCCGATCACCTGCGTCGCGTCTTCAATTCTGCGCCGACTGCCTGCCGCCGACGCGTGCCCAGCCAGCCGACTCGCGTGATTGACAGGACGGCTCGCGTGACTGGATGGCCGACACGCGTGATCAGACGGACGACATGCGTGATCAGACGGACGGCTCGCGTGATCGGAGCCGTAACTCGCGTGATTGAGGGCGTAACTCGCGTGATCGGAGGCGGAAGTCGCGTGGTTGGGGGCGTAACTCGTGTGTTCAGGAGGACGACGCAACCGTGGTCGGCCGAGCAAGGGTGTCGTCCGCTGAACACGCGTGTCGTCCGTCCAGTCACGCGAGCCGTCCCGCCGATCACGGGTGTCGGCCATCCAGGCACGAGGGTCGGTCGGCTGGGCACGCGTCGGCGGCGGGGGCGGCGGCCGGAGGAGTCCGGAAGCCGGAAACGGTAAGGAGAGGAGGAGGGGAGCGGAGGGGAGCGGAGAGGAGAGGAGGAGGAGAGGAGAGGAGGAGAGGAGAGGAGAGGAGAGGAGAGGAGAGGGGTCAGTCGTCAGTGGGTGCCCGTCGCGGTCGGCGGGCGGTGGCGGCCACCAGCACCACCCCGATCAGGAACGCGACCAGCCCGATCAGGAACCACAGTTTCTGCCCGGTCATGAAGCTGCCGGTCAGCACCCCGGCGCCCTGGAGCACCCAGACGCCGCCGACCAGCAGGAAGACCAACCCGACCGTGAGCGTGACCCAGCGTTTCATCCACAGCTCCCCGCCTCGACGTGCCCTGCGGCGATTCTGGCACCGGGAGCCCCGTCCGGCGAACCGATCACCGTCCGCCGACGAGACCGTTCCGGTAGGCGTAGACGACGGCGTGCACCCTGTCCCGCAGCCCGAGCTTCGCCAGGATCCGGGACACGTGGGTCTTCACCGTCTCTTCGCCGACGTGCAGATGCGCGGCGATCTCCGCGTTGCTGGAGGCGTCGGCGACGAGCAGGAGGACTTCGCGTTCGCGGGAAGTGAGCCGTTCCAGTTCCGCCGGTTCGGCGGCCGCGGGTTCGATGCTGGTGGCGAAGGTCGACACCAGCCGCCGGGTCACCGTCGGGTCGATCAGCGCGTCGCCGCGCGCGGCCACCCGCATGGCGGAGACGAGCTCTTCCGGGGCGAGGCTCTTCAGCAGGAACCCGCTCGCGCCAGCCCGAAGCGCGCGGTAGACGTACTCGTCCGAGTCGTAGGTCGTCAGCACGAGGACGCGGGTGTCGTTCCCGGGCGCGGACATGATCGCCTCGGTCGCGGCCAGACCGTCCAATTTGGGCATCCGGACGTCGAGCACGGCGACGTCCGGGCGCAGCGAGGCCGCTTGTGCGACGGCATCGCGTCCATCCGCCGCCTCGCCGACGCATTCGAAGTCCGCCTGGGTGTCCAGTACCGCGCGCATCCCGGACCGGAACATCGCGTGGTCGTCGGCGAGCAGAACCCGGATCACTGTGCCTCCAAAGGAAAACCGACGCGGACCCGCCAGTTCCGGCCGTCGTCGAGCGGTCCGCATTCCGCGTGCCCGCCGAACAACGCGACCCGTTGCCGGATGCCGGCGAGGCCGCGTTTCGTCGATTCGGCCGCCGTGTTCGCGCGGCCGATCTCGTTCGTGATCGTGATGACCACCTCCGTCTGCCGGTAGGCGAGATCGATCTCGACGATCCCGCCGGAGCCGTGCCGGAGCGCGTTCGTCAGCGCCTCCTGCGCGATGCGGTACAACGCGATGTCCACCGAACCGGGGAGTTCCCGCGGCCCGCCGTGGCTCGTCAGCCGCGCGGGCAGACCGGCGGTGCGGAGGTTGTCGAGCAGCTCGTCGAGGTTGTCCAGCCCCGGTTGCCGCTGCGCGTCGCCGTTCTCCTTGCCGTGCAACAGATCCAGCAGACGTCGCAGATCGGCCATCGCGGCCCGGCTCGACGATTCGACCGCCGAGAGCGAACGCCGCACGGCCGGTTCGCCGTCCGGCAGCCCGAGCCGCGCGGCGCCCGCGTGCACGCCGATCGCGCTGACGTGATGGGAGATCACGTCGTGCAGGTCGCGGGCGATCGTCGTGCGTTCTTCGGCGACGGCCCGGCGGACCGCTTCGGCTTCGTGCTGCTGCCGTTGTTCCTCCGCTCGCTGGAGGTCGGCGATGTACGCGCGCCGCGCGGTCGTGTACCGGCCGACCATCCACGGGAGCAGCCCGCTCACGCCGACGTCGATGAGCAGCAGCCGCCAGTCCCGGTCGGCCCGGTCGACCGGGATGATGTTGCAGGCGAAGAGCCCGGCGAGCATCGCCGCCAGTGCCGCCAGCGCGGGTTTGGCCGAAAGCCAGGCACCCGCGCGGTATCCGGCGATCAGCACGCCCGCGTTGGTGGCCTGCAGGTAATGGTCGTACGGGTACAGCAGGAGCGGCGCGGCGGTGAGCAGCGCGCCGTGCGCGGCCGAAACCCAGCCGGAATACCGCGAAGGCCCGGCGAGCGCGACGTTCGCGAGGATTCCGCCCAGCAGCACCACCCACGCCGTCCAGCCGAGCGAGAGCGGCGGGCCCGCGATGAGGAACAGCCCGGCGTCGGCGACCAGGCAGACGGCCGCGACCGCCCAGGCCTGTCTCGCCAGCGAACCACTGATGTCCCGCACGCGCTCAACTCTGCCCTATTTCGCTGGACAGGGGTTCCTAAGATCGAAAGCCATGGGGACCGCGAAGACGCCCGTGCTCTGGACGACCGGAGCGCCAGGCGCCGGGAAATCCACCACGGCCTGGGGTTTGTACCGCCGGATCGTGGAGGCGGGCGGCAACGTCGCGTACGTCGACATCGACCAGCTCGGGCTGATCGGGCCGCCGCCCGGCGGCGGGGACGCCGCGCACGCGATCAAGGCGGCCAATCTGCTGCGCGTGCTGGAAATCCTGCGTGCGCGGGGCACCGCGCAGCTCGTCGTGTCCGGGGTGGTGGACCCGGCGAAGCCGTACATCGAGGGCCACGGCTTCGATCTCACGCTCGTCCGCCTGACGTGTGATCGCGACGAACTCCGGAGCCGGTTCCTCGGCCGTGGCTCACCCGCCGCGGCCTTGCCGGACCTCTTCGCCGTGGCGGACGCCTACGACCGCGGCGGTTTCGGCGAGGAGATGGACACGACCGGCCAGCACCCCGACGAGACCGTGGAGGCGCTGTTCCATCGCTGCGTCGTGGACAACGGAAGCGTCCGGCCGCCGGAGCCCGGGCAGCCGCTGCCCGGACCGGTGACCGTGGTGACCGGTCCGACGGCGGTCGGCAAGTCGACGGCCGCGTTCGCCGCGCTCCGGGACCTGTGGGAGCGCGACCTGCCCCTCGCGTACGTCGATCTCGCGCAGCTCGGGTTCGCGCACCCCGGCCCGGATCCGGCGCTGGAAGCCGCACTCCTGTCGGCCGTCTGGCGCGGCTATCGCGACGCGGGCGCGAAGCACCTGATCGTCGTGGCCCGGGAATTCCGCCCGGAGCACCGGCGGGCCTTCGACGCGGTCACCGTCGTCCACCTCGACGCGGACGAACCGTCGCTCACCGAACGGGTCCGGCGCCGGGCCGAGGGCGAGTCCACGTTGCTGGCGGGCGACGAACTCCGCGGCGCGCCACCCGGCGTACGGGACCGGGTGGCCGCTCGCGCGATCGCCGAGGCGGCCCGGATGCGTGGTGACGCCGGTGACCGCGTCGTCCTCGACACCTCCGGACAGGAACCCGCCGAAACGGCCGCCGCGTTGCTCGCCGTCTTGGCTCAGTAGCGCCGCTGGCCGTCCTGGCCCTGTCCGGGCGGCCCTCCGCGCTGATTCTGCCCGGGTTTGGCGATAGTCGTCGCCGTCGCGGTGCTCCCGGTGACCTTGGCGTTCACCGTCACCGTCTCGCCGGTCTTGGGTTCACCGGTCTTCTTCGTCGACGCGTCGATCGTGTAGACCTGCTTGTAGCCGTCCTTGCTGGTCAGGCTGACGGACGTCGCGCTGATCTCGGTGATCTCCCCGGTCTGCGTCCGCTCGGTGCGGTAGCCACCGTTGCCGTCGGACACGACGAAGTCGCCGTGCAGCGTGTCGCGCGGCATGCCCCCGTCGGGACCGATGAGCACCCGGCCGCCGCCGGGGCCGCCCATCATCCCGCCCTGCTCGGCGCCGTTGGCGGCGGTCCCGGCCCAGATCGCGGCCCCGCCACCGGCGGCGATCACCACCGCCGCCCCGGCCGCGATCGCGGTCTTGCGGCCCGACCAGGTCTTCTTGGGCTCGCCTTCCGGGGCGGGCGCGCCCCATTCGGCGGGTTGGGTCGGTTCGGTCATCAGGTCGCCTCCGTGTACTCGGTTGCGGCCATGCTCGGCGCCGTCGCTGTGCGGGAGCTGTGCCACCGGTGGGCACGCGCTGTGATTCCTCCCCGGCAGGGTGATCGTTCACAGGAAACGCACAGGCGGCACACAGAGAAGCCTCATCGCCGCCGCTCACGATGGCACCATGACCAGTGTGAACGTCCCTTCGTCCGGTTCCGCGAAGGCCGGCCTGCGCCGTGCCGACGGCAGCCCCGTGCGGGTGCTGGTCGTCGACGACGAGGCGACCCTGTCCGAACTCGTGTCGATGGCGCTGCGCATGGAGGGCTGGGACATCCGCACCGCCGCGGACGGCACCGAGGCCGTCCGCGTCGCGCGGGAATTCCGGCCGGACGCGGTGGTGCTGGACGTCATGCTGCCGGATATGAGCGGGCTGGAGGTCTTGCGCCGCCTGCGGTCCGAGGTGCCGAACCTGCCGGTGCTGTTCCTGACCGCGAAGGACGCGGTGGAGGACCGGATCGCCGGGCTCACCGCGGGCGGCGACGACTACGTCACCAAACCGTTCAGCCTGGAGGAGGTCGCGTTGCGGCTGCGCGCGCTGCTGCGGCGCGCGGGCGGTGTCGCCGGGCCGAGCGGATCGATGCTGGTCGTCGGTGACCTGACCCTGGACGAGGACAGCCGCGAAGTGCACCGCGGCGGCGATCTGGTGCCGCTGACCGCGACCGAGTTCGAACTGCTGCGCTATCTCATGCGCAATCCCAAACGCGTGCTGTCCAAGGCACAGATCCTCGACCGCGTGTGGAGCTACGACTTCGGCGGCCAGGCCAACATCGTCGAGCTGTACATTTCCTATCTCCGCAAGAAGATCGACGCCGACAGGGAGCCGATGATCCACACGATGCGCGGCGCCGGGTATGTCCTCAAACCCGCGGGGTAGGCGGCCGTGGTCCCTGCGGCGGCGGCTGATCGCGCAGGTCGCGGGGCTGCTCGCGCTCGTCTGCCTGGTGGTGGGCGTGGTGACCGAACTGGCCCTGCGGGACTTCCTGATCGACCAGCTCGACGCGCGGGTCGCCGAGACCAGCGAACGCGCCAGCCGTCCGCCGCCACCGGGCCGTCCCGGCGGGGAACGGGTGCCCGAAGGCCTGCGCGCGTACGGCCAGAGCACCGGTTCGCTGTTCGTGAACATCCTCCCGGACGGCCGGGTGGTCGCGGCGGTGCTGCGGTCCAGTTACGACGCGAAGGTCGCGGACCCGTTTCCCCACGACCCGCTCGGCCCGGCCCAGCTCTCCGCCCTGCTGCGGTCGACGCCGAGCGACCGGCCCACCGACGTCGACCTCGGGTCGCTCGGGGAGTACCGCGTGATCGCCAAACAGGCGGCCAACGGCGGTATCGCGATCACCGGACTGCCCACAAAGGACGTCACGGACACCCTGTGGAACCTCGGTTTCATCTTCGGCGGGGTCGCCGTCGTCGGCATCCTGCTGGCCGGCGCGCTCGGCGCGGTGACCGTGCGGCGCACCATGAAACCCCTCGACCGCCTGGCCGCCACCGCGACCAGGGTCGCCGAACTCCCGCTCGACCGCGGCGAGGTCGCCCTGTCCGAGCGAGTGTCCGAAGTGGACACCGATCCGCGGACCGAGGTGGGGAAGGTCGGGTTCGCGCTCAACCGCATGCTCGGCCACATCTCGAACGCGCTTTCCGCCCGCCAGGCAAGCGAAAGCCGGGTGCGCCGCTTCGTCGCGGACGCCAGCCACGAACTCCGGACGCCGCTCGCGGCCATCCGTGGCTACGCGGAGCTCACCCGGCGCTCCGGCTCCGAGGTGCCGCCGGACATCGCGTTCGCGATGGGCCGGGTCGAATCGGAATCGACGAGGATGACCGGCCTGGTCGAGGATCTGCTGCTGCTCGCCAGGCTCGACTCCGGACGTCCGGTGGTGCACCAGCCGGTCGATCTCTCCCGGCTGGTCGCGGACGCGGTCGCCGACGCGCATGTCGCCGGGCCGGAGCACAAATGGCTCCTGGAGGTCCCGCCGGAGCCGATCACCGTCCTCGGCGACGCGGATCAGCTGCACCAGGTGGTGATCAACCTCCTCGGCAACGCGCGCACGCACACCCCGGCGGGGACCGAGGTCACCACCTCTTTGTCCATAGTGGACTCGACGGTGACACTGTCCATTGTCGACGGTGGCCCGGGGATCCCGCCGGAGATCCTCCCGGAGGTCTTCGAACGTTTCGCCCGCGGTGACGACTCGCGATCGCGGGCCGCCGGCAGCACCGGACTGGGGCTGGCCATCGTCGCGGCGGTCGTCGCCGCGCACGGCGGGCAGGTCGGGGTCACGAGCCGTCCCGGGCGGACGGCATTCCGGGTCGTGCTCAGGGCGTCCAGTCACTGTTAGCGCCGCACAGCACGACGCAGGGAAGCTCGCCCTCGGTGCGTCCCGCCAGCCACGCGGCGAACGGGACCGCGGCCGCCGGCTCGACCGCGAGGCGGAACTCGTCCCAGAGCCGGTCGCGCGCGGCGAGCAGTTCCGAGTCGCTGACCAGCACGGACGTCACGCGATCGCGGAGCACGGCGAACGGGACGTGCCCGATCCTGGTCGCGCCCAGCGCGGACGCGGCCACCGAGTCGATCTCCACGTCCACCGGCTCGCCCGCCTCCAACGCCGCGCCGAGCGCGCGGCACCGCTCCGGCTCGACGGCGAACGTGGGCACCCCGGACAGCGACGTCCCGGCGACCAACCCGCCACCGCCGACCGCGACCAAGAACGCGTCGACGTCCGGCGCGTCCTGGACCACTTCGGCCGCCACGGTGCCCTGACCGGCGACGACGGCGGGGTCGTCGTACGCGTGCAGATACCGCGTACCCGGCTCAGAAGCGGCTTCGAGCGCCTTCGCGGCCGCCTCCGCGTACGTCGCTCC
The DNA here is from genome assembly GCF_024628825.1 of Amycolatopsis roodepoortensis. Lineage (NCBI taxonomy): Bacteria > Bacillati > Actinomycetota > Actinomycetes > Pseudonocardiales > Pseudonocardiaceae > Amycolatopsis > Amycolatopsis roodepoortensis. The sequence continues at coordinate 4,945,389 of NZ_CP102415.1, read as the reverse complement.
GTGGCGGATCAGCTTGGCGCCGGCCGCTTCGATCCGTGCCGTCTTCGCCAGCGGAGCCGACTCCGGCACGTACACCGTCGCGGGCAGACCCAGCAGCGAAGCCGCCGTCGCCACGCCCAGCCCGTGGTTGCCGCCGGACGCCGTCAGCACTCGCTCCGGCAACGGACCACTCACCAGCGCGTTCACTGCGCCCCGCAGTTTGAACGATCCGCTCCGCTGCAGATGCTCCAGTTTGAGGACCAGCGGCCGCCCGTCGACCTCGGCGCGCAGCAGCGGCGTGTGTCGCACGAACGGGTGGACGGCCTCGGCGGCCTTGCGGACATCTGCCCAGGTCGGAGTGTTCATACCCCCCACTGTCCTCCATGCCGGGACGGGAGTGACTACACTGGTCCCCGGATCCCGCGCGGCGTCCATCTTGTGAACCTCCCCAGGGCCGGAAGGCAGCAAGGATAAGCAAGCTCTGACGGGTGCGCGGGATCCCCTTTTTTTGGGGGGGCTAGAAGATCCCGAAGACATCTTTCGGCGGCACAGGCGACGGCAGGGCTTCCGCGTCGGCGATGGGGCGCGCCTTGCCCTGGAGCTGCCGCAGGTCTTCTCCCGCGACGCAGCGCGCCGGGTACGCCGAGGAAGCCGCCCGGCGGGTCATCTCGGTCACCGGGAGTTCGACGCGGGAAGCGGCGACCACGATGTTCCCGAAGCGGCGGCCCCGGAGGACGCCCGGCTCGGCCAGGATCGCCAGGTGGGGGAACGAAGTCGCCAGTGTCGCCAGGAACCGGCGGAGGAACGGCAGGTTCGGCCCGTCGGAGACGTTGGCGACGTAGGCCCCGGCCGGGCGGAGGACCCGCGCGACCTCGCTCGTGAATTCGACGGTCGCGAGCCCGCCGGCGAGCACTCCACGTTCGAAAGCGTCCACGATGACCAGGTCGGCCGAAGCGTCGTACCTGCCGGAGACACCTTCGCGGCCGTCCCCGACGCGGACCTTCAACCCTTTCAGGCCCAGTTGCTCCCGGACGAGCGCCACGAGTTCGCCGTCGGCGTCGAAGACCAGCTGCCGCGAGCGCGGCCGTGCCGTGGCGATGTAGCGCGGGAGGGTGCAGGCCGCCCCACCGACGTGAAGCGCGTCGAGCGGGCCTTCGCCGAGACAGTCGACGACGTCGGCGATGCGGCGGATGTAGTCGAATTCGAGATCCTCGGGATCGTCGAGGTTGACATGCGACTGGGCGACGCCGTCGACCGAGATCAGCCAGGCGTTGGGGCGGTCGGCGTCCTGGAGCAGTTCGGCGGTGCCGAAGCGCACCGGATACCTGCCGGGGGTCGGTGCCGGTCTCACCTGTCGGGCCCTCCCGGTAGTCTCGCCGCGTGGCTCTAGCTCTATACCGAAAGTACCGTCCGGCTACCTTCGCCGAGGTCGTCGGGCAGGAGCATGTGACCGATCCGCTGCGCACGGCGCTGGCCGCCGGTCGCATCAACCACGCCTACCTCTTCTCCGGCCCGCGCGGCTGCGGCAAGACGTCCAGCGCCCGCATCATGGCGCGGTCGCTGAACTGCGCGAAGGGCCCGACGCCGGATCCGTGCGGCGAGTGCAACTCGTGCCGCAACCTCGCGCCCGAAGGCCCCGGCAGCGTCGACGTCACCGAGCTCGACGCCGCCAGCCACGGTGGTGTCGACGACGCCCGCGAGCTGCGCGACAGGGCCTTCTACGCCCCGGCGGACTCGCGCTATCGCGTCTTCATCATCGACGAGGCGCACATGGTCACCACGCAGGGCTTCAACGCCCTGCTGAAGATCGTGGAAGAGCCGCCGGAGCACCTGATCTTCATCTTCGCGACCACCGAACCGGACAAGGTGCTCCCCACCATCCGGTCGCGGACGCACCACTACCCCTTCCGCCTGATCCCGCCCAGTTCCATGCGCGAGCTACTGGAACGCAACGTCGCCGCCGAGGGCGCGAAGGTCGAGCCCGCGGTGTATCCGCTGGTCATCCGCGCGGGCGGGGGCTCCGCGCGGGACACGCAGTCGGTCCTGGACCAGCTGCTGGCGGGGGCCGGGCCGGACGGCGTCGACTACTCGCGCGCCGTGTCGCTGCTGGGTGTCACCGACGTCGCGCTCATCGACGGCATGGTCGACGCGCTGGCCGCGGACGACGCCGCCGGCGTGTTCGGCACCGTTGAGCGGCTCGCCGAGGCCGGGCACGACCCGCGCCGGTTCGCCACCGACCTGCTCGACCGCCTGCGTGACCTGGTGATGCTGCGTTCGGTGCCGGACGCGGGTGAGCGCGGCCTGGTCTCCGCGCCGGACGACGAACTCAAGAAGATGAAGGAGCAGGCGGGCAAACTGGAGCCCGCCACGCTCTCGCGCTATGCCGACATCGTCCACAATGGACTCCTGGAGATGCGGGGCGCGACCTCGCCGCGGCTGGTGCTGGAACTGCTGACGGCCCGGATGCTGCTGCCATCGGTCGCCGAGGGCACCGACGCGCTGCTCGCCCGGCTCGAACGGCTCGAACGCCGTGCCGCTTCGGGTCCGGCGCCCGTCGCCGCCGCTCCGGCGCCGTCCGCTCAAGCCGCTCCGGTGGCGCCGTCCGCTCCGGTCGCTCCGGCGGGCGAGCCCGTGCGGGAGTTCCAGCGGCCGTCGCAACGTGCCGCGGCGCCCGCCCAGCAGGCGCCTCCGGCGCAGCAGGCCGCACCGGCTCCCCAGCCCGCCGCACGGCCCGAGCCGGTCGCCGAGCGGCCCGCTCCGCAACGTCCGCCCGCTCCGGCTGCTCCCGCTCCGGCCGCGGCTTCCGGTGGCGCAGCGCCCGCATCCGACGTGGACGGGATCCGTGGCCGCTGGCCTCAGGTGCTCGCCGCGATCCGCAAGGTCCCGGGCGGCCGCAGCACCGAAGCGATGCTCACGCAGGCGAGCGTGGTGAGCGTCGAGGGCAGCGCCGTCACGCTCACGCACAGCGCCGAGCCGCTGGCTCGACGGCTTTCGGAGCCGCACAACGCGGAACGTGTCGCGACCGCGTTCAAGGAGGTCTTCGGCGGCGACTGGCAGGTGCGATGCGTCCACGGCGCCGCGCAGGCCCGGCAGGCGGCCGCGCCGAAGGCCGCGCCGCCGCCACCCGCGCCCGAGCGATCCTTCACCCGCCGGTCCGCCGAAGCGCCCAGCGCCCCTCCGGCGCCTCCCGCGCCGAAGCCGGAGCCCCAACGGCCGAAGGTGACGACGTCCGAGCCGGACATCCCGCTCCCGCCCGAGCCGGTCGAGGAGGACGAGGACCTCTACAACGAGGACGCGAGCCCAGCGCCGCCGCCTCCGCCGCTCCCGCCCGAAGAGGATCCGGAAGAGATCGCCCGGAAGCTGCTCGCGGACCATCTCAACGCGCGTCCCCTCGACGAACGCAAGTAGTCCTCTGGAGGACGAAACGCGGCGTCAGGGAACGGAGTCCCCGGTGAGCAGTGCCCTGCCGAGCCGGGTGAGGTGGTGCAGGATGGCGCTGCCCTGCCGGTCGCTGGCGACGAGGCCCGCTTCGCGCAGCACGGCGGCCTGTTTGCTCGCCGTGCCGATCGAGGTGCCGAGACAGGAGGCCAGCTTGCTGGTCGTGCGCGGGACACGCAGCGCGCCGAGGCTTTCGGCGCGGGTCCTGCCGAGGAGCGCCACCAGTTCGGGCGACACGGCCGCCGGGTGGGCGCCTGCCGCCCTTGCCGGGTAGAGCAGCACCGGCGGCAGCGCCGGATCGATGAACGTGACCGGGGTGTTCGCGCAGAACCGGCTCGGGATCAAGGTCAGCCCCCGGCCGTCGAGATGGACGGTCCGCTCCCGCGGGTACGCGATCTCCAGCACCTCGCCGTCCCAGCCGCGGACGCCGGGGATACCGCGCATCATCGCGCCCGCGCCCTCGGTGGCGAGCGTGCGGACCCGGCGGGCCCGGTCGGCGGCGACGGTCTCGCGCATGCTGTGCCAGAACGGCTCGATGACCAGCCCGTACGCGTCCCGCAGCGCGCCGACGACTCCGCCGACCTCTTCGCGATCGCCGTCGGCGAGCCGTTTCACCCAGGGTGGCGCGGCGCCGGTGAACACGGTCCGGAGGTCGGCGCGCAACCGCCCGCGAGGCGTGCACGCCACCGCCTCGAGCCCGCTTTCGAAGGAACCCGCCGTGGTGGGCGGGGTCAGGAAGTCGGGAAAGTTCCCCTTCGGCGGAACCAGGGTGAACAGCGTCTTCAGCGCTCGCGCCGCTCCTTCGTGCCGGCGCACATTCAGCCGGACCTGCTGCCGCCAGGCCGACGGGCGGTCCTCTCTCAGCTGATGCGAACCGAGGACCAGCTCCCACAGCGGGTCGGGTGCTTCGGCTATTCGGATCCCCTGGAGGTCCTTTCGATCGAAGATCATGCGCAAAGTCATGCCTCGTCCCCCTCAAGACGGCATTTCCTTCTCCGCCGGTAACTCAAACGTGCCGGGCGGGCCGGGACAAGCCATTCGGCCCAATCCGGGAGGGTGGGACGGAAACCCGTCTCCGACCTGCGGAGACACCGGCGCGTGAGACGGCGTGTTTTCGCTGGGACGAAAAGGTGTGTCCCCGCGCGGGCCCGTCGGTGACGCTTGGTAGGCACCATGCGGGGAGGGGAACGCGCGGACGCGGCAAGGGGAGATGTCGCGTCCGCGCCTCACAGCCTCGCGAGATAGTCCTCGATGGCCTTCGCGATGACGGCGGCGTACTTCTGACGTCCTTCTTCGCTCGCCATCGCCGCGGCTTCGGCGGCGTTGCGCATGTTCCCGCATTCGACGAGCGCCGCGGGCCGCGTCGAGAGGTTGAGCCCGCCGAGGTCGGCGCGCGGGGCGAGCCCGTCCGACCCGAGGTACGTCGACGTCGGGAAGCCGCCCGCGCGGAGACCGTCCCGCAACGCCGCCGCGAGTTTCACCGAAGGCTCACCCTGCTGGGCGTTCAGCGGCGGGGCCGAGTAGGCGACGTGGAAACCGTGCGCCCCGGCGGAATTCGAGCCGTCCGCGTGGATCGACACGACCGCGTCCGCCTGGGCGTCGTTCCCGATCGCGGCGCGCTCGTTGACGCAGGGCCCGACCCCGGTGTCGTTCTGCCGGGTGAGGATGACGCGGATTCCCTTGGCCGCCAACGCCTGCGAGATCCGCTGCGAGACATCCCAGGTGAACGCGTGCTCGGAATAGCCGGAATTCGTCGACGTTCCGGTGGTGTTGCACGGTTTCGTCTTGCCGCGCCCCGCCGGGACCTGCTTGTTGATTTCGCCCGGCCTGCCCGCGTTCCCGCCGTTGTGGCCGGGATCGAGCACGACGACCTTGCCTGTCTTCGGCGGCGGCGTGCTCGGAGGCGGCGGCGCGCTCGACGGCGGCGTGCTCGTGCTGGGGCTCGGCCGCGGAAGGGTGGTGAAGACCGTGGTGGTGCCAGGGGGAGCCGGACTCGACGGCGACGACGCTGGGGTGTCCACCCCGCACGCCGTGAACAGCGTCAATCCGATCGCCACCACCAGGCCAAGCCGTCGTCGCACGGCGCCCACGGTGCCACACACGTGACGGCTAGGCTGGGAGGCGGCACGGGATTTTCCAGGAGAGGACCGATCGGATCATGGTGCAACCCGGTGGCGGCTTCGACCTGTCGCAGATCATGCAACAGGCCCAGCAGATGCAGCAGAAGCTGGTCGAGGCCCAGGAAGAGCTGGCCAACACGGAGGTGACCGGTACTTCCGGCGGCGGCCTGGTCACCGCGACCGTGTCCGGCGACAGCCAGCTCAAATCGCTGTCCATCGACCCGAAGGTGGTCGACCCCGACGACGTCGAGACCCTGTCCGACCTGGTCGTCGCGGCCGTGCGGGACGCTTCGGCCAACGCGCAGAAGCTGACCGAGCAGAAGCTCGGCCCGCTCGCCGGCGGCCTCGGCGGCGGGATGCCGGACCTCGGCGGCTTCCCCGGGCTCGGCGGCTAGCTTGTACGAGGGTGTCGTCCAGGATCTGATCGACGAACTCGGGCGGCTGCCCGGCGTCGGTCCCAAGAGCGCGCAGCGGATCGCCTTCCACCTGCTGGCCGCGGATCCCGCGGATATCGCGCGCCTGCAGGAAGTGCTCGGCAAGGTCAAGGAAGGCGTGCAGTTCTGCGAGGTCTGCGGCAACGTCTCGGAACAGGAGACCTGCCGGATCTGCCGCGACACCCGCCGCGACCTTACGGTCATCTGCGTGGTCGAGGAGCCGAAGGACGTGCTCGCCGTCGAGCGGACGCGCGAGTTCAAGGGCCGCTACCACGTGCTCGGCGGCGCGCTGGACCCGTTGTCCGGCATCGGTCCGGAGCAGCTGCGCATGCGGGAGCTGCTCGCGCGGATCGGCGGCGCGGAGATCAGCGAGATCATCATCGCGACCGACCCGAACACCGAAGGCGAGGCGACCGCGACGTATCTCGTGCGGATGCTTCGCGACTTCCCTGGCCTGACCGTGACGCGGCTCGCGTCGGGGCTGCCGATGGGCGGTGACCTGGAGTTCGCGGACGAGCTGACGCTGGGCCGGGCACTCTCGGGCCGGCGGGCACTTTAGCTCGCCGGCCGCCGCGGTCGCGTGGGTCGTGAGTGGCGATTCGGGTTAGAACCCGAATCGCCACTCACGACCACGGTGACCCACGCGCGAAGCGTCAGCAGTAACCCAGGCGGGCGAGCGTGTCGACGATGATCTCCGACGGGTGGAACTTGTCGACCCAGGACTCGCCGCGGCGGTTCTGGTAGGTGTCGAGGAAGTTCTGCAGCTTGTCCCCGCGCATCTCGGTCAGCACGACGGTCTCGCCGAGGTGCTGCGGCGTCTCGGTGCGCTCGCGGTGCACGGCGCACGGCAAGCCGAGGTAGTAGCACTCGGCCGACAGGCCACCCGAGTCGGTGACCACGTACTCGGCGCGCGCGACCAGCGGCAGGAACTTCAGGTACCGCATCTTCGGCTGGATGATGAAGTTCTTCTCGTCGAACAGGTTCGCCAGGCCGAGCGAGCGGATCTTCTCGCGCTCGGGCGCGCCCGCCATGTAGAGGATCGGCATCTGCTTGCTCTGCTCGCGCAGGATCTCCAGCGCCTCGCGGTACTTCTCCGCGCGCGAGACCAGCTCGAAGCGGTGCAGGGTGGCGAGACCGAACTTCTCCGGCAGGCCCTCGACGTCGAGCGGACCGTTGATGGCCATCCGCATCGCGTCGATCGCGGTGTTCGCCTCGGTGTCGACGACGACGCCGCGCGCGTTGCGGAGGTTGTTCACCTCACGCGCGCTCGGCGCGAAGTGCATGTCGACGATCTTCGCGGCGATCTTCCGGTTCAGCTCCTCCGGCAGCGGCGACATGATGCTGCCCGACCGCGCGCCCGCCTCGACGTGCCCGACGCGCGACTTGAGGATCCGCTTCCCGATGAGCGAGCCGTACGGCGTGGTGAAGGTGTCGCCGTGCACCAGGACCAGCGGCGGGCGCCCGTCCTCGACCAGCGCGGCCTTCAGTTCGGCGCGGCGGCTCCACGCGGTGCGCAGCACCTGCGTGGCCCAGCCCGGCACCTGCGCGGGCGACTCCAGGTTGTGCGCCTTCTCCTTCGGCACGAGCCAGACGTCGGGCTCCGGGAGGTTCAGGTCGGCGAGAACGTCCGAGACCTCGTCGACGTGCTGCGCGGTGAACCAGATCTTCGGCCGGACCCCGCGTTCGAGGATGCCGTGGTAGACCGGCGCGATTTTGATCAGTTCCGCCGTGGTGCCGAGAATGAAGGAAATCACCGGAAGAGCCATTCTGTCGGGGTCTGCGGTGCCCGAAGGATACTGGTGGGCCGCGCAAGGTAGCCTCGCCGGGGTGAGTGCGAATTCGCTCCTTCCGGCCCTGTCCGTCGTGATCCCGGTCTACAACGAGCAGGACTGGATCGATCGCAGCGTCGGCGCGCTGATCGCGTCGGCAGAGGCGGCGAACTGGCCGGTCGAGGTCGTCGTGGTCGACGACGGCAGCACCGACGGCACCGGCGCCAAGCTCGCCAGGCTGCAGGAGCTGTACGGCATCACCGTCCTCACCCAGCCGAACAGCGGCCGGTTCGAGGCGCGCCGCGCCGGGATCGCGAAGGCTTCCGGGCGGCAGATCCTGCTGGTCGACAGCCGCGTGATCGTGGACACCGGCTCGCTCACCTTCCTCCGCGACCAGCTCGTCGACCATCCCGAGCGCACGGTGTGGAACGGTCACATCAACGTCGCGTCCGAACACAATCCGTACGCGGGATTCATGGCGGGACTGGTCAAGATCCCGTGGCGCCGTTATTGCGCGAACCCGCGGCTGATGTCGTTCGGTATCGATGAGTTCGACGTCTTCCCCAAAGGCACCGGATTCTTTTCCGCGCCGAAGGACGTTCTCGAGGATTCGTCCAACGCGTTCGAGTCGCTCTTCGAAGACGTCCGTTTCGCCAGTGACGACACGGGTGTTCTGCGCTGGATCGCCGAACGTCACCGCATCTTCCTCGCCCCGGAGTTCTCCGCGACCTACCACGGCCGCGATTCGTTCCAGAAGTTCGTCGGGCAGTCGTATTTCCGCGGCACCACGTTCGTCGATTCGTATCTCGCGTCCCCCGGCCCCGCGCGCAACGGCCTGTTCGCCGCGATGGCGGTCGGAGTCCTCGGCCTCGGTGTCGCCGCGAAGCGCCCGAAGACCGCCGTCGCGCTGGCCGCCGCCGGGTCGACGGCCGCCGGGTTCGCGGTGACGAAGTTCGGCGCGACCAAGGCCGAGGCCAAGGCCGTCGCCCGGCTCACGCCCGTGTTCGCAGCCGGCTTCGGCGCCGGCGCGCTCCGGGGTCTCTTCATGGCGCTGCGGGCCCGGCTGCGTAAATGAGCAACGCGGTGAGCAGCGAAGAGCTGGCCAAGGACACCGGGAAATCCGCCGGCCGCATCGGCGTCTACCTGCTGATCGCCATCGCGCTCGGCTACGTCCTCACCGTCGTGTGGGGACGGACGCTGTCGCCTGCCGACAACGCGGTCCTGCTCTCCTTCTGGGGCATGTTGATGGGGCTGGGCGCCGCCCTGTCCCCGCTCGAACAGGAGATCTCCCGACAGTCGGCGCATGCCGCGCTCGAAGGCCGCAAGGCGGGCCGCCCGGCGGTGATCGCCTTCGTCACCAGCCTGGTCGCGGTCGGCGTCGCGGCCCTTTTCACGCTCATCCCGCCGGTGACCGGCAAGGTCTACGGCGGCCAGTTCGCGCTCGCCGTGATCGTGCTCGCGGGCGGCCTTTCGTTCGCCTTCCAGTTCGCCGCGCGCGGCCTGCTGATCGGCCAGGACCACGTCCGGTCCTACTCGTGGCTCATCCTGGTCGAGGCCGCCGTGCGGATCCTCGTGGTCGCCGCGCTGGTGGTCGCCGGGCTCACCCAGCTGTACTGGTTCGCCATCGCCGCCGCGACCGGCTCGTTCGCCTGGCTGCTGTTCGCCCGCGGCGCCGCCAAGCTGGTCGACCCGAAGCTGGACGCCGACGAGCCCGCGAAGCCGGTCGTCACGAACATGCTGATGCTGCTCGCGGGCGCCGGGTTGACCGCGAGCGTCATCACCGGCTATCCGGCGCTGGTCAGCCTGCTCGCGCCCGGCGGTGACAAGGACGCGCTCGGCGTTCTCTTCCTCGCTCTGTTCGTGGCGAGGACACCGCTCACGCTGATGGCGCCGGTCCAGGCGCTGGCGGTCCCGACCGTGGTGCGCCTGTCCAGCACCGAGGAGGGCAAGCACCGGCTGCGGAGGCTGCTCGCGCTCGGCTCGGTGGGTGCGCTGGCGCTCGCGGCCCTCGGCGCGCTCATCGGCTGGCTGATCGGCCCGTGGGTGGTGCGCCTGGTCTACGGCGCCAAGAACGACCCCGAAGCCTGGTGGATGGCCGGGCTGGTCTGGTCGTCGGTGCTGCTGGCCGCGATGCAGCTGCTCGCCGCCGTCCTCGTCGCGCAGGCCAAGGCCACGAAGGTGCTGATCACCTGGGCCGCGGTCGTCGTCGCGACCGCGTTGGTGCTGCTGTTCTTCCCCGGCGACACGGTCGTGCGCGCCGTCGTCGGCCTCGCCGCCGGGCCGACCGTCGGCCTGCTGGTCGTCATGGCGTTCGTGGTCCGCGGCGGCCCCGAGACGACGAAGGCCGTCGACTAGGCCGTGTCCTGCAAGTCATGTTCGCGGTCTCCGCGCCCAGGCGCTCCCTGACGGCACGGGCGGGGACCCGGTACGAGGCCGACCCGCCCGCACCGTCAGGAACCACCTGGATCACGAAGCCCATCGAACAGACTTACAGGACACGGCCTAGCTCTGCGGCGGCAGGTCGAGCCGGTAAACGCTGACGCTGCCCGACGAGAAGGTCTTCGTCAGCCCCGGCAGCCCGGCCAGGTTGCTCAGCCCCGGCGCCAGCGCGAAGGACAGGTCGCCGCTCCAGTGGCGACCGTCGGTCCCGACCGTCGGGGCGACGGTGTCGACGTAGATCCAGCGCACGTTCTTCCGGCGCAGGATGTCCCGCACCTGCGAGTCGGCAGGGTAGGTGTTGAACCGCGCGAGCAGCAGCTCGTTCTCCTTGATCGGGCTGTGCCCGTCGGGAACGATGTTGACGATCGGCAGGTCGTAGTCGACATAGAGCAGTGTCGAGCCGTCGTTCGCGTTGTTGAGGATCGCTTCGCCCGGCGCCGCGTGCTCCTTCAGCCACTTCGCGGCGGCGTCGTCCTGATCGGAGTACCGCGTGAACTGCGGTGCGGAGTAGCGCTGGCTGAGGGAGTAGGCGGCGGTGTTCATGTAGCCGCGGAACGTGGTCACGGTGAGCGCGCCGAGCAGCACCACGGTCAGCCCGAAGGCGATCGCGGGCCGGGCGTTCGCCGGGATCGGGTTGCGCACCTTGCCCGAGACCAGCACCAGCCCGATCACCACGAAGATGACGCCGACCAGCGTCGGGATCAGCAGGTAGATGTGGCTGTCGATCCTGCTGGCCACCCGGTAGTAGTACCGGCCGACCATCGCGCCGAAACCGGAGTTGGGCGAATTATGGTAGGTCACGATGACGGCGGCCCAGAAGACCCAGGCGGTCACCAGCGTCCACGCGCGCCGCGAGAGCACCGCGAAGACCAGGCCGACCAGGCCGAGGACGCCGAGCGTCAGCTGGCCCAACGTGTTGCCGGGATCGAAGTAGCCGCCGTAGGGCAGCTTGGCGAGCACGCCGAAGGCGTCGCCGAGGGCGACCCCGCGGATGTTCGCGGGAGCGTCCGAAACCGTGCCGCCACCGAGCCGCAGCAGCGCCAGCACACTCGGGATCAGCAGCACGACGGTGACGACGGCGGCCAGCACCAGCGGCAGCAGCGAGCGGACGAACGCGAGCCTGCCGGACCGCGTGACCAGCAGGCCGAGCATGGCCGCGACGGTGGTGAACGCGATCGACGTCAGCGCGCTCGGGTGCAGGTTGAACGCCCCGGCCATGGCGACACCGATCAGCACGGCGCGTCCCCAGTGGCGCTTGCCGATCACCAGCATGACGGCGACGAGACCCGGGGTGATCGCCAGCGCGGCCGCGTTCGGCAGGACCCCGCCGTCGTGCGCGAAGGCGATGGCCGGGCGGTAGAGCTGCACGGAGACGAGCGCGGCGACACCGGCGGCGAGCTCGACCCAGCCGCGGCCGACGCGGCCGTGCCGGAGGACCGCGGCGGTGAACGCGGCCACCGAAAGCGGCATCACGATCACCGTGAACACGACGGTCACCAGGTTGATGGACAGCATCGTGTCGCCGAAGATGTCCGTCAGCAGCGCGCTGACGTCGGTGAAGCCCGGCGGGTAGTACTGGATGTTGGTGTCGTTGACGACGTCGATCGGCAGTACCTGCCACGGCGCCGCGCGCCCGGTGAAGTGCGTGTACGCGGTCAGCACGGCGTGCGTGACGGTGTCGTGCTCCTGCGTGGGGGTCGCCCAGGAACCGAGGCCCTTGTGCCACATGCGGACGCCGAGCACGACTCCGCCCAGCGCGATCACGGCGCCGAGGATCTGCGCGATCCGGGCGGGCCTGCCGGCCAGCGCGCGCAGCCGGTCGTCCTCGGCGGGCTCGGCGAGCTCGGCGGGCGGACGGCGGCGGACGATCAGCAGCCTGCCCGCGCCCGTCAGCAGCAGCACCACGACCAGCGCGATCACGACGGTGAGCAACCCGAAGCGCAGCCCGGTGACACCGGTGAAGAGCGACACCAGCAGGACGAAGCCCATGGTGAGCGGCGCCGAGAGCCCGGCGAGCCACAACCGCTCGCGCAGGCCGGCGGTGAGGAGGATCGCGAGCCCAGGGAGCAGTACGACGAGTGCGCCGACTGCGAGCTGGGCGGCTTCGGACAGCATGTCTTCTCCGATCGAAAAATGCCGCTGACGCGGCGAGTCTATGAGGGGGTATCGCGACGTCCCGGACGCGGGGGAGTGGCCGCTGACTTGCCCGGTTGGCGTCTTCGAGACCACTACCGGCGGGCACACCGCGGTTTCCGCTCTCATGGCTGATGGCGTCGCGCTCTCGGGGGAAGCAGCGAGTGATGGAGCGGGTAGCGGCCGCTCACGGCCAGTGAGAAGATAGAGTGATCCAGTGTCCAGTACGTCCGTGACCACCCGCCGCGTACTCATCGTGATGCCCGCTCTCAACGAGCAGGCCAGCGTCGGCGCCGTCATTTCCCAGGTCAAGCAGTCCCTGCCCGGCATGGACGTGCTGGTGGTCGACGACGGCTCGTCCGACGACACGGCCAAGCTCGCCCGCGCGGCGGGCGCGGAGGTGGCCCGCCTCGCGGTGAACCTCGGTGTCGGCGGGGCGATGCGCACCGGCTTCCGGTACGCGGCCGCCCGCGGTTACGACGTCGTCGTCCAGGTGGACGCGGACGGTCAGCACGATCCCGACGAGGTCGCCGCCCTGCTGGACGCGCTCGACGACGCCGACATCGCGATCGGCTCGCGGTTCGCGGGCAAGGGTTCGTACAAGGCGAGCGGCCCGCGGAAATACGCGATGGTCGCGCTCTCGGTCGTTTTCTCCCGGCTCGGGAAGACCAAGCTCACCGACGTGACCTCCGGGTTCAAGGCGATGGGCCCGCGCGCGATCAAACTGTTCGCCGCGTACTACCCGGCCGAATACCTCGGCGACACGGTCGAATCGCTGGTGATGGCGATCCGCGCCGAACTGAAGATCAAGGAAATCCCGGTGATCATGCGCGAACGGGCGGCCGGAACGCCGAGCCATTCGCCGGTGAAATCGGCCATCTACCTCGGCCGTGCCGGACTCGCCCTGCTGTTGGCGCTGGTGCGCCGCCGTCCCGCCGTCGACTCGTCGGATTCGGCGTAAAAGGAGCTGATTATGGCTGGCTGGCGCATTCTCAGCATCGTCGTCGCCTGTCTCGTGCTGTTCGTCGTCCTCGAGATGATGCGGCGGCGGAAACTGCGGGAAAAGTACGCGGGTGTCTGGCTCGTCCTCGCCGTCGGCGTGGTCGTGCTCGCCCTCGTTCCGCAGGCGGCCGACTTCATGGCGCGGATAACCGGCGTGCAAACGCCGTCGAACTTCGTATTCCTCATGGCCGGTGTGGTGCTGGCGCTGGTCGCGTTGCATCTGTCGACCGAGGTCGGGCATCTCGAAGAAGAGGTCCGGACCTCCGTCGAGGAGATCGCGCTGCTCCGCTGCGAACTCGCCGACGCCCAGCGCGACCTGGAGGAACGGGTCGCCGCGCTCGAAGCCAGGACGGCGGCCCCCGACGACGTCAAAGGGCTCCCCGAAGTGAGCCCCGCACGCGCACGCTGATCGACGCGCTTCTCGCGGCCCCGCCGAGGCTGGGCCCCGTCCGCGTGCTGGCCGTCGACGGCCCGTCCGGCTCCGGGAAGTCCACGCTGGCCGGGAAGATCGTGGCCGAACTGGCCGGCCGGGGCGTCCGGGTGGCGCTGGTGAGCACCGACGAGTTCGCCACCTGGGACGAGCCCGTTTCGTGGTGGCCGCGGCTGGAAACCGGCGTCCTGGATCCGTTGCGCGCGGGCCGGGCGGGCCGGTACCGGCGGGTGGACTGGTCCAGTGGTGTCCCGCTGCCGGGTGAAGAGGTCGAGATCCCGGTCCCCGAGGTGCTGGTACTGGAGGGCGTTTCCAGTGGCCGCGCGCGGATGCGCCCTTCGTTGTCCCTGCTGACCTGGCTGGACGGCGGGAGCGAGGCCGAACGTCTCGACCGTGGTGCCGAGCGCGACGGTGAGTCGTCCCGGGCGGATCTTCGGCGCTGGCAGCTGTTCGAGCGCGGGTGGTTCGCCGTCGACGGGACCAGGGCGGCGGCCGATCGTGTGGTCACCTCTCGTGAGTGGTAAGGACGGTTAGAACCGTCCTTACCACTCACGAGACGGGTCCAATGTCCTGCCGGTGTCTTGTTTTGTCCGGCACCCATTGGTCGTAGTGGTGGGCACCCATTTGAGTCAGTGACCCGGCACTCTGCGCGTTAGTGGTCCGGAATTGATTACACTCCGTCCGGAATTGCGGACACTTTGCGGTCGTATTGGCCGTCGTGTAGCGCGATCGTAACCTCGCGTGCTTAAGTGCGGGCTGAGTTCCCGCTAGTGTCGGCGGGCACACCGATCGTCCGTGGAGCTCGACTTTCCGACCGACCGGACGGTGCCTAAACACCGAAAATCTCCTCAAGGGGTGCCAGATGCAGCAACTGCGGGTGACCCGAGCACGCCGTGTGGCCCTGATCGGGCTTGCCGGCGCACTCGCGGTCTCCATTTCCGCCTGTGCCGAATCGAAGCGTGAAGAAGGCGCAGGGGGTGGCTCGGGAGGCACCATGGTCTTCGGTGCCGCCGGTAACCCGAAGACGTTCGACCCGCTCTTCAACGACGACGGTGAGACCTTCCGCATCATCCGCCAGATGATGGACACGCTGATCATGAACAAGCCGGGGACCGCGGACCTCGAGCCCGGTCTGGCGGAGAAGTGGGAAGGCAGCAACGAAGGCAAGACCTGGACCTTCACCCTGAAGAAGGGTGTGAAGTTCCACGACGGCACCCCGTTCAACGCCGAAGCGGTCTGCTTCAACTTCAACCGCATGTACAACATGAAGGGCGCCGCCGCCCAGAGCCAGATGATCTACTACGGCGACGTCTTCGAGGGCTTCGCCAAGAACGAGGGTGACGCCTCCGGCGCCCCGGTGTTCAAGGACTGCCAGGCCAAGGACGAGTCGACCGCCGTCCTGAACCTGAACAAGGCCAAGGGCGCCTTCCCGGCGGCCTTCACGCTGCCGTCGTTCTCGATCCAAAGCCCGGACGCGCTGAAGAAGTACAACGCCGACGCCGTCACCCAGAGCGGTGACTCGTTCTCCTACCCGGAGTACGCGCTGAAGCACCCGACCGGCACCGGCCCGTTCAAGTTCGAGAGCTGGGACCAGGCCAAGGGTGAGATCACGCTGGTCAAGGCCACCGACTCGCCGACCCAGACGGCCAAGCTCGACAAGCTGGTCTTCAAGGTCATCCCGGACGAGAACGCCCGCAAGCAGGCGCTCAAGGCCGGCGACATCCAGGGCTACGACTACCCGTCGCCCGCGGACTACGGCCTGCTGCGCAATGACGGCGAGCAGGTGCTCATCCGCCCGTCGTTCAACATCCTGTACCTGGGCATCAACCAGAAGAACAACCCGAAGCTGAAGGACCTCAAGGTCCGCCAGGCGCTGGCCTACGGTCTCAACCGCGACCAGTTCGTGAAGTCGAAGCTCCCCGAGGGCGCCGAGACCGCGTCGCAGTTCGTGCCGAAGGCGATCGACGGCTACAACGAGAACGTCACCAAGTACGAATACAACCTTCAGAAGGCGAAAGACCTGCTGAAGGAAGCCGGCGCCGAGGGCATGACGCTGAAGTTCTACTACCCGACCGAGGTCACCCGGCCGTACATGCCGAACCCGGCCGACATCTTCACCTCGCTGTCCGAGGACATGAAGGCCATGGGCATCAAGGTCGAGCCGATCGCCAAGCCGTGGAACGGTGGCTACAAGGACGACGTCCAGAAGGCGGGCAAGCACGACGTGCACCTGCTCGGCTGGACCGGTGACTACAACGACGCCGGTAACTTCGTCGGCACCTTCTTCGGTCGTGAGAAGCCGGAGTTCGGTTTCGAAAACGCGGAGCTGTTCTCGGCCATCTCCGCCGCGGACGCCGCGCCCGCCGGTGAGGCGCACACCAAGGCGTACCAGGAAGTGAACCAGAAGATCATGGAATACCTGCCCGCCATCCCGATCTCCTACGGCCCCCCGGCGATCGTCGTCGGCCCGAAGGTGAAGGGCCTGGTGGCCAGCCCGCTGACCGACGAGCGCTTCTACACCGTCACGGTCAACTGATCCACCACCACTGAGCCATCAGGGGGTGGGCGCTACCGCGCCCGCCCCCTGTGGCCCATTCCCGGGCTGGCAACAAAGGAACGCACGTGCTCCGTTTTCTCGTGCGTCGGCTGCTACAAGCGATACCGACGCTCTTGATCCTGTCCATTTTGATCTTCGCCTGGCTCCGGTCCCTGCCCGGCGGCCCCGCCGGCGCCCTACTGGGTGACAAGGCGACCCCGGAGAAGATCGCCGACCTGAACAAGCTTCTCGGCCTCGACGATCCGATCTTCGTCCAGTACTTCAAATTCCTCGGCCGGGCCATCACCGGCGACTTCGGCAACTCGCTGGTCTCCGCCCAGCCGGTCATGTCGGAGATCGCGAACTTCCTGCCCGCGACGATCGAGCTCGGTTTCTGCGCGATGCTCATCGCGGTGGGCCTCGGCATCCCGTTCGGTTACCTGTCCGCGCGGTTCCGCGGCGGGGCCGTCGACAACGTCATCATCGTGCTCAGCCTGGTCGGCGTCGCCGTGCCGGTCTTCTTCCTCGGCTACATGATGCAGGACCTGCTGGCCGCCCCGCTGGGACTTCCCTCGCAGGGCCGTCAGATGGCCGGTCTCGACGCCACCACCGTCACCGGGTTCGCGGTCTTCGACGGCATCATCACCCAGGAATGGGACGCCGCCTGGGACGCGCTCACCCACCTGATCCTCCCGGCGTTCGCGCTGGCCACGATCCCGCTCGCGGTCATCGTCCGGATCACCCGGGCTTCGGTGCTGGACGTGCTGAACGAGGACTTCATCCGCACGGCCAACTCGAAGGGCCTGACCCAGCCGATCGTGCGGCGCCGTCACGTGCTCCGCAACGGTCTGCTCCCGGTGGTCACCGTCATCGGCCTCCAGACCGGCGCGCTGCTCGGTGGCGCCGTGCTGACCGAGCGGGTGTTCAACTTCCGCGGCCTCGGCTTCCTGCTCGCCGAAGGCATCGAACGGCGTGACTACCCGCGTCTCCAGGCACTGCTGCTGTTCGGCGCACTGGTCTACGTGCTGGTGAACATGCTGGTCGATATCTCGTACGGGCTCATCGACCCGAGGGTGCGTGTCCGATGAACACCTTGCTGAACAAGAAGAAGGAGCCGATCGACCGGCTCGCGGCTTCCTCGGCGAAGGGGCACAGCCTCGGTGGCGAGGCGCTGCGCCGGATGATGCGGAGCCCGGTGGCCATCACCGGCGCCGTGATCACCGGCCTGTTCCTGCTGGTCGCGATCTTCGCGCCGCTCCTGGCGCCGAAGGATCCCTACGAGCGGTATCTGCAGAGCCAGGTCATCCTCGGCCAGGGCATCATCCCGGGCGCCCAGCCCGGATTCCCGCTCGGTGTCGACGACTTCGGCCGCGACTACCTTTCGCGGCTGCTGGTCGGCGCGCAGAACACGCTGCTGGTCGGTGTGCTCGCGACGATCATCGGCGTCGTGGTCGGCATGATCATCGGCGGCCTCGCCGGCGCCTTCGGCGGCTGGGTCGACACCGTGCTGATGCGGCTCGTCGACGTCATGCTGTCCGTGCCGTCGCTGCTGCTGGCGATCTCGGTCGCCGCGCTGTTCCAGAAGCCGAGCCAGTGGACGGTGATCGTCGCGGTCTCGATGGTCAGCGTGCCGATCTTCGCGCGACTGCTGCGCGGTTCGATGCTCGCGCAGAGAAACAGCGACCACGTGCTCGCGGCGACGTCGCTCGGCGTCAAACGCGGGGCGATCGTGTTGCGGCACATGCTGCCGAACTCGCTCGGCCCGGTCATCGTGCAGGCCACGCTGACCCTGGCGACCGCGATCCTCGAGGCGGCGGCGCTGTCGTTCCTCGGTCTCGGCGACCCGGACCCGAACCGGGCGGAATGGGGAATCATGCTGAGCCGCAGCGCTCGGCAGTTCCTCGACATCCGCCCCGAGCTGGCGTACTACCCGGCCATCGCGATCATCATCGTCGCGCTCGGGTTCACGCTGCTCGGCGAGTCCCTGCGGGAAGCCCTCGATCCGAAGAACAGGCGGTGATTTCTGATGGCACTCCTCGAAGTACGTGACCTCAAGGTCGTTTTCTCCCGACGCGGCGAAAAGCCGTTCACCGCGGTGGACGAGGTCAGTTTCGACGTCGAACCCGGCCAGACGGTCGGTCTCGTCGGTGAGTCCGGTTGCGGTAAGTCCGTGACCTCGCTGGCGATCATGCGGCTGCTCGCGAAACGCGGCAACCAGGTCAGCGGTTCGGTGTCGTTCGAAGGCACGGATCTGCTTCGCCTGTCGGACAAGGAAATGCGGGACCGCCGCGGCCGTGACCTCGGCATGGTGTTCCAGGACCCGCTGTCCTCGCTGAACCCGGTCATCCCGATCGGCCTGCAGATCACCGAGGTGCTGGAGCGGCATCGCGGGATGTCGCGCAAGGCGGCGTCGGTGGAGGCGGCGGAACTGCTGGACAAGGTCGGCATTCCCGACCCGGCACGGCGGCTTTCCGAGTACCCGCACCAGCTTTCCGGCGGGATGCGGCAGCGCGCGCTGATCGCGATCGCGCTGGCGTGCCGTCCGCGGCTGCTCATCGCCGACGAGCCGACCACCGCGCTCGACGTGACGATCCAGGCGCAGATCCTCGCGCTGCTGCGGGAACTGGTGCAGGACACCGGGACCGCGCTGATCATGATCACGCACGACCTCGGTGTCGTCGCCGGTCTCTGCGACCAGGTGAACGTGCTCTACGGCGGCAAGATCGTCGAGCGGGCGGAGCGGCACGCGCTGTTCGCCGAGCCGCGGCATCCGTACACGCACGGCCTGCTCGCCTCGATCCCGCGTCTCGACGCGGGCCGCGGCGAGAAACTGATCCCCATCAAGGGATCCGTCGCCGACAACATCCCGTGGGACGGCGGCTGCGCCTTCGCGCCCCGCTGCCCGAACGCTCTCGGCGTGTGCCGGGAGGTTTCACCGCAGCTGACCCCCGACCGCAATGGGCTGCTGCGCTGCCACAACCCGGTGATCCCGGCCGTGGCCGCACAAGGAGGGGTCCGATGACGCACACGGTTCCGCCGCAGGAAGTGCTGCTGGAGGTCAACGACCTCAAGGTGCACTTCCCGATCAAACGCGGCATCGTGATCGACCGGACGATCGGGTACGTGTACGCCGTGGACGGCGTCGATCTGGCCATCCGCAAGGGTGAGACCTACGGTCTGGTCGGGGAATCCGGCTGCGGGAAGTCCACTTTGGGCAGGGCGATCCTCCGGCTGACCGAGCTGACGAACGGCAACGTCGTCTTCGACGGCACCGACGTCGCGGGCCTCAAGGGCGAGGACCTGCGCAAGGCCCGCCGCCGGATGCAGATGGTCTTCCAGGACCCGATGTCCTCTTTGGACCCCCGGCAGTCGGTGGAATCCATTCTGACCGAAGGAATGAAGGCGCACGGCCTCGCCAAGGACAAGGAGGCGACGGCCAAGCGGCTGCGCGAACTCCTTGCCGCCGTGGGCCTTCCGGAGTCCTCGCTGCGGAAGTACCCGCACGAGTTCTCGGGCGGCCAGCGTCAGCGCATCGGTATCGCGCGGGCGCTCGCGGTCGAGCCGGACCTGATCGTCGCCGACGAACCGGTGTCCGCGCTGGACGTCTCCGTGCAGGCGCAGGTGGTCAACCTCCTGGAGGACCTGCAGGAGAAGCTCGGGCTCACGTACCTGGTGATCGCGCACGACCTCGCGGTGGTGCGGCACATCTCCGACCGCATCGGCGTGATGTACCTCGGCTCGCTGGTCGAAGAGGCCGACGCCGACACGCTGTACGAGAACCCGCTCCACCCGTACACGCGGGCGCTGCTTTCGGCGATCCCCGTGCCGGACCCGACGGTGGAGGACAGCCGGGAGCAGATCCTGCTCGCCGGTGACCTTCCCTCGCCGGCGCGGCCGCCGTCCGGCTGCCGGTTCCACACGCGGTGCCCGTGGAAGCAGCAGAGCCTGTGCGACACCGACCGCCCGCAGCTGCGGGAGATCGGCACCGGGCACCGGGTCGCGTGCCACTACGCGGAGGACATCCGCGACGGGCGGATCAAACCGCACGAGGTCAAGGCGGAGCTCGTCGGTGCCGGGGAGCTGAACCCGGACGTCGGCGGGCTGCCGGACGTCGGCTCGGCGGCGGAGATCCTCTAGACCCGAACGCGCGTGAAGGCCCCCTTCCCTCGGCTCAGCCGAGGGAAGGGGGCCTTCACGCGCTACGACCGCATTTAGTCCTCTAAATGTGTGCAGTCGGCGCGACCGGACGTGTTGCGAAAGCCACTTTCGCAACGTTGAAGGTTGCGAAAGTGGCTTTCGCAACACGCGGTCCCGTTGGCGAGGGCGCCGATCCCGCCGCAGTTAGCCGACTGCTTGCGGAGCGTGTGACCAGGCACGGGTCGCCGACTTCGGGCAGACTCGGTGTCATGCGGGTCACAGTGCTGGGTGCGTCGGGGCGGACGGGGATCCACGTGGTCCGGCTTCTGCGGGGTCGGGGGCATCAGGTGCGGGCGGGGCTGCGCAGCCGCCGCCGCGCGGACGAGGTCGCCGGCCTCGGCGCCGAAACCGTGGTCGCGGACGTCACCGCCGACGCGGAAGACCTCGTCGAGGCGCTCGCCGGTTCCGAGGTGGTGATCAGCGCGATCGGCGCACCGGATCCCGATCAGGCCTCGGTCGACCTCGTCGACCGCGACGGCGTGATCACCGCGATCCGTGCCGCCGAGAAGGCCGGTGTCTCCCGGTTCGTGCAGCTTTCCGCGCAGTTCGCGGATTCACCGGACCAGGGCGATCGCCTGGTGCGGTCGATCCTGATGGCGAAGCAGATCTCCGACAGCGTTCTCCAGCGCTCCAGCTTGAACTGGACGATCGTCCGGCCCGGCACACTGACCGACGACCAACCCGCCGGCCACGTCAAGATCGCCGGTCATCTCGAACCGGGCCGCGTCTCCCGCGCGGACGTCGCCGCCGTCCTGGTCGCCACGCTCGAGGAACCGCTCACCGAGAATCAGGGTTTCGACGTCATCGGCGGCGAGATCCCGATCCCCACGGCGCTGGCTTCGTTCAGCTGAGCGCCTTTTTCCGCTCTCGCGCGGCCCGCAGGTTCGCGACGTTCCCGCAGGTGCGCACGTCGTGCCATACCCCGCTGTTGTTGCGCGAGACGTCGTAGAAGGCCGAACGACAGCCGTCGAGACGGCACAGTTTCAGCCGCGGCCAGATCCCGGCCTGCTGCGCGAGCAGTGTCTCCGTCCACAGCGCCGACGCGAGCCACTGCCGTCCGGTGCCGGACGGGAACAGCCGGACGACGCCGTCCCGCAGTGTCAGATCCGCCTTGACCGGTTTGCCGAAGTCCGCGTCCCCGCCGTCCACGAGCGAAACGAACGTCTCTCGCAGGTCGCGAAGCGCGCGAAGGTCACCCGGCCCCAGCGTGATCTCGGGTACCTCGGCGTCCCGGGCGCGCGACCATTCCGCCAGCGCCTCGGCGGCCCAAGGCCGCGTCAGGTCGGGGTCGCTCAGCAGGTCGAGGCCGTACGTCTTGATCGCCTTCGTGTTGAGGAAGTCCTGAACGAGCGCCAGCCCCGAGGGGGCGGTGCGTAACCGGTACCGGTCCGTCGCGGTCCATGACATAGGTCAAGCGTACTTGACTCTGTCGGCCGGCGTCGCCATGCTGACGACAGAGGCAAAAGCCATACACTTCTGTCAAGGGAGCAAGTCATGACCTCCATCGAAGGCGCCGTGGCACTGGTCACCGGCGGGCAGCGCGGACTCGGCAAGGCGTTCGTCACCGAACTGCTCGACCGCGGCGCCGCCAAGGTCTATGCGACCGCCAGGTCGCCGCGCGAGGAGACCGACCCGCGGATCGTCCCGCTCCCGCTCGACGTCACCGACCCGGAGTCCGTCCGCGCGCTGGCGGAGAAGGCGGGCGACGCCACGATCGTCTTCAACAACGCCGGCGTCCTCGGCCTCGGCTCGCTGCTCACCGAAGACGTCGACGCGCACCGCCCGGTCTTCGAGACCAACGTCTTCGGCGCGCTGCGCATCGCGCAAGCGTTTGCGCCGCAGCTCAAGGACGGCGGCGCGCTGGTCAATGTGCACTCGATCCTGTCGTGGGCGGCCGGCTCGGGCTCCTACGGTGCGTCGAAGGCGGCTTTCTGGTCGCTCACCAATTCGCTCCGCATCGAGTTCGCCGAACAGGGCACCCACGTCGTCGGCGTCCACCTCGGCTACACCGACACCGACATGACCCAGGGCCTCGACGTCCCCAAGAACGACCCGCGCGACGTCGCCCGCCAGGTCGTCGACGGCCTCGAAAAGGGCGAGACCGAGGTGCTCACCGACGACCTCACCCGGCACGTCAAGGCCGCGCTGTCCGGCCCGGTCGAGCACCTCGGCACGAGCCGGATCGGCGCGTAGAAAACGGTTGGCGTGCCGCAGGCGGCCCGAGGTAGTTTCGCCGCCATGTGTGCTTCCGCGTTCACCAGGACCCGCCGCGCCTAGCGGCGGATCCCCGGCGTCAAGCAAGGAACCGCCGCCCGAGCGAGCCATCGCCGGGCCTGCCTCGTGCTGCCCGGCTCACCTCGAAGCCGCGGAGATCACTTGCGCACACAGCGTCCTGGCCGTCACGAACTCGGCCAGAACTTCCTCATCGACCGGAACACCGTCGAAACCGTCGTGCGGCTCGTCGCCGCGACCGGCGGGCCGATCATCGAATTCGGCACGGGCGACGGCGCGTTGACCCTCCCGCTGGAACGGCTCGGCAGGCCACTGACCGGCATCGAGATCGACGACCGCCGCGCCGCCCGGCTGGCGGGCCGCGTCCGGCCGTCCACGGAGATCGTCACCGCGGACTACCTGCGGTTCCCCCTGCCGCGGACACCACACGTACTGGTCGGCAATCTGCCGTTCCATCTCACCACCGCGACGCTGCGTCACGTCCTCGCCGCTCCCGGCTGGACGGACGCCGTCCTGCTCATGCAGTGGGAGGTGGCGCGCCGCCGGGCCGGGGTCGGCGGCGCGACCATGATGACCGCGCAGTGGTGGCCATGGTTCGACTTCCGGCTGGCGGGCCGGGTGCCCGCCGCGGCGTTCCGCCCGAGGCCCGGCGTCGACGGCGGTCTGCTCACCATGACCCGCCGCGAGCGGTCACTCGTCGACGACACGGATCGTGAGCGCTACCAGGACTTCGTGCGGCGGGTGTTCACCCGTCCCGGCAAGGGAGTCGTGCCCAAACGCCTCACCGCACACCAGTGGGCTGAGGCGTTTCGGCTTCGGCGAGGAAGTCCGGCTCGCGCACGCGGCGTTTCGTCGAACCGAACAGGACGCCGCCGATGACCACGGCCGCCGCGATGATCTCCACCAGCGAGGGGCGTTCGTCGAGGACCAGGAAGGCCATCGACAGTCCGACCACCGGCACCAACAGCGAGAACGGCGCGACCACGCCCGCCGGGTTGCGGCGCATCAGCGACGTCCAGATCCCGGACCCGACGATCGTGCCGAAAAGCACGACGTAGGCGAGGCCGCCGAGGCCGATCAGCCCGGTGGTGGTGCCGAGCGTGCTCAGTGAGTGCCCGATCTCGGCGGGCCCCTCCATGACCAGCGACAGCGCGAACATCGGCAGCGGCGGCACCACGGACATCCAGAGGACGAAGTTCAACGGGTTGTCCGGGGCCGCCTGCCGGGTGCTCAGGTTGCCGAATGCCCAGCTCAGGGCGCCGAGAAGGGTCAGGATCACCGGCAGCAGGGCGGCGTTCCCGGCCTGCTGCCAGGCGATCGTCGCCATCCCGGCGACGGCGAGCAGGATGCCGGTGAGCTGCCGTCCGGACACGCGTTCGCGGAGGAAGACGGCGCCGAGCAGGACGGTGAACGGCGCCGACGCCTGGAGCACCAGCGACGCGAGCCCGGTCGGCATGCCGGTGTCCATCGCGATGAAGAGGAACACGAACTGCCCGGTGCCGAAGCCCAGCCCGTAGCCGAGCAGGTGGCGGATCTTCACCTTCGGCCACGGCACGAACAGGATCGTCGGGATGGCGATGACCGCGAAACGCAGGCCGCCGGCGAAGACGGGCGGGAACTGGCCGAGGGTGGCGTGGATGGCGAGGAAGTTGCAGCCCCAGAGGACGGCGACGAACAGGGCGAGCAGGCGATCGCGGGCGGGCATGTCTTCACTCTTACGTGGCGCGACCCTTTAGGACCAGCGAGAATATTTGCAGCGATCGTTCAGTTCGGCTTCACATATGCTGGCGGTATGGACATCGGCCGGTTGCGGACCCTGCGGGAATTCGCCGATCGCGGCAGTGTGACGGCGGCCGCGAAGGCGTTGCACTGCACGCCGTCCGCGGTTTCCCAGCAGTTGCGCGCCCTGCAGAGTGACGTCGGTCTCGCGCTGACCGAACCGGCGGGCCGAGGCCTGCGGCTGACCGACGCGGGCCGCGCGCTGGTCGCCCGCGCGGACGACGTGCTCGCCGCGCTGGAACGCGCGGAGTCCGAATTGGACACTTATCGCAGCGCCCCGCGTGGCAGCGTCCGGGTGGCGATCTTCCAGTCCGCCGGGCTGATGCTGCTGCCCGGGCTGCTGCACCGGACGGCGGAGTTCGACGGGCTGGACGTCATCGTGCGCGACGTCGACATGACCCCGCCGGAGGTCCCCGGACTCGTCGCGGACTACGACATCGTGGTGGCGCACCGGGACGAGCACGCGCCGTCGCTCGGCTCGGACCGGCTGGAGACGCGGCATCTGCTGCGTGAACCACTCGACGTCGCGCTCCCCGCCGGGCACCGGCTGGCCAAGCGGCGCCGCATCGAGCTGGCCGAACTGGCCGACGAACGCTGGATCAGCGTCAACGCCGGTTTCCCGGTCGACGACATCCTCCAGTCGCTGATCATCCGCACCGGCGTACGCCCGCAGGTCGTCCAGCGCATCAACGATTTCCGTATCACCGAACGGCTCGTCGCCGCCGGGCACGGGATCGCACTGCTGCCCCGGTACACAATGGACACTCGACGCGGCAGCGGCCTCGTCGGCCGCCCGCTCGCCGGGATCAAGGCGGCGCGGCACGTGGAAGCGGTCTACCGGCTCGGGGCGGCTTCCCGGCCGGCGGTGGCGAAGGTGCTCGACGCGCTCGCCGAGGAGGTCGGCGCGCTCACGGGCGAGCGTGACTCTTCAGGTGGTCCAGCGCGATCTCGAGCGCGTCGGCGATCGGCGTGACGTCGTGGCGAAGGTGGGCCATCAGCAGGCCGCCCTGGACGCAGCTCATCGCCGCTTGCGCGAGCCTGGCCGGATCGGCGTCCGCGGCGAGTTTTCCCTGTTCCCGCAACGATTCCAACCCGCGCTGGAGATGTGACTCCCATTCGCGGTAGGCCTTGTCCAGCAGCGGCGCGATCTTGGGGTTGTCGCCGAGTTCGCCCGCGAGGTTGCCCAGCGGACAGGCGATCGGGCCCTTGGGGGTGGTCTGGATGGCCAGGATCTCGCTCGCCCACTGGTCGAAATCGGCCCAGTCGTGCAGCTGGAAGATCGTCGGCTGGTTGCCGAGGATGTTTTCGAGGAAGCGGGCGATGACCGCTTCGACGAGCTGATCCTTGTTCTTGAAGTAGTGGTACATCTGCGATTTCCCCGCGCCGCTCGCCGCGAGCACCTTGTCGACGCTCGTCCCGGCGACGCCGTTGACGTACATCAGCTCGGCCGCCGCGTCGACGATCGCGTCCCTCGTCATCCGCCCCTGCGGGGTCTTCGCCGGTTGACCACTCATGTACCGGATAGTACAGTCGGTTTCACTGTACCGATCAGTACAATCAAAGGAGCCGACCATGGGGGATCTCAACACCGACCTCGCCGAGCTGCGGGAATCCGTCGCGAGCCACGTCCCGGCCGAGGTCGCCGAGGTGCTCAAGGCCGACCGGGCGGCGTTCGTGGGGGTGGTCGCCGAGGCGGCCGCGAAGCCGGGAACGCCGATGCCGGACCTCGCGCTGCCGGACGCCGGAGGCGAGCGGGTCCGGGTCGCGGACGGGTCCGCGGTCGTGGTGTTCTACCGCGGCGCTTGGTGTCCGTACTGCAACCTCGCCTTGCGCACGTATCAGCAGGAATTGCTGCCGGAGCTGGAGAACCTGGGCGTGAAGCTGGTCGCGGTCAGCCCGCAGCTTCCGGACGGCTCACTGTCCACAAAGGATCTTGAGTTCGTCGTGCTGTCCGATGTGGACAACGAGCTCGGCCGCGCGCTCGGCATCACGTTCCGGCTGGCCCCGGAGACGAAGCCGGCTTTCGACACGCTCATCGGTGACGTCGAGAAGATCAACGGGGCGGCGGAGTGGGAGCTGCCCTATCCGACCGTCCTGGTCGTGGACGGCGAGGGGGTCATCCGGTACATCGACGTGCACCCGGACTACACCACGCGCACCGATCCGGCCGATGTCCTGGCCGCCGTGAAGGCCCTGTAGCCGCCACCTTCCGCGGCCTTCAGGCGTAACTCACGCGAGTTACGCCCCGGCGCGCGTGAAGGCCCCCTTCCCTCGACTCAGCCGAGGGAAGGGGGCCGTCACGCGCGAAGCGAAACTACCGGTGAGCCCGGTTCACCGCCGAGACGACGGCCCGCAGCGAAGCGGTCACGATCGACGGGTCGATCCCGATGCCCCAGTACACCCGGTCGGAGATCGCGCACTCGATGTACGACGCGGCCCGCGCGTCGTCGCCCGGCGAGAGCGTGTGCTCGCTGTAGTCCAGCAGCCGCAGGTCGAACCCGACGGTCGACAGCGCGTCGAAGAACGCCGCGATGGGGCCGTTCCCGCGGCCGGTGACCTCGTGCTCGTCACCCTCGACCCGCACGGTAGCGGTGATGTCGTACTCGCCGTCCCCGTTGTCCCGGACGTGCTGGCGCACCAGCTCCAGCGGCGTCTTCAGCTCCAGGTACTCGGCCGAGAAGGCGTTCCACATCGTGGTCGGGTCGACCTCGCCGCCCTCGGTGTCGGTGTGCCGCTGGACGACCTTCGAGAACTCGATCTGCAGGCGCCGCGGCAGGTCGAGCTGGTGCTCGGCCTTCATGATGTAGGCGACGCCGCCCTTGCCGGACTGCGAGTTCACCCGGATCACGGCCTCGTAGTTGCGGCCGATGTCCTTCGGGTCGATCGGCAGGTACGGGACCTCCCACGGGTGCTCGTCGACCGGCGTCCCCACCTTGTCGGCGGCGGCCTTCAGCGCGTCGAGGCCCTTGTTGATCGCATCCTGGTGGCTGCCGGAGAACGCGGTGAACACCAGGTCACCGGCCCACGGGCTGCGTTCGTGCACCGGCAGCTGGTTGCAGTATTCGACGGTCCGCTTGATCTCGTCCATGTCGGAGAAGTCGATCTGCGGGTCGACGCCCTGGCTGTACAGGTTCATGCCCAGCGCGACCAGGTCGACGTTGCCGGTGCGCTCGCCGTTGCCGAACAGGCAGCCTTCGATCCGGTCCGCGCCCGCCTGGAAGCCCAGCTCGGCGGCGGCGATCCCGGTGCCGCGGTCGTTGTGCGGGTGCAGCGACAGGATCACCGAATCGCGGCGTTCCAGGTTGCGGTGCATCCACTCGATCGAGTCGGCGTAGACGTTCGGGGACGCCATCTCGACGGTCGCGGGCAGGTTCAGGATCACCGGCTTCTCCGGCGTCGGCTGCCAGATGTCAGTGATGGTGTTGCAGACCTCGAGCGCGTACGACAGCTCGGTGCCGGTGTAGGACTCCGGCGAGTACTGGAACCGGAAGTCGGTGTCCGGCTGCTTCGCGGCGTAGTCGACGACCAGCTCGGCGGCCTGCGAAGCGATCTTCGTGATGCCGATGCGCTCCTCGCGGAACACGACGCGGCGCTGCAGGATCGAGGTCGAGTTGTAGATGTGGACGATCGCGCGCGGTGCGCCTTCGAGTGCCTTGAAGGTGCGCTCGATCAGCTCCGGGCGGCACTGGGTCAGCACCTGGATGCTGACGTCGTCCGGGATGGCGCCCTCGTCGATGATCTCGCGGACGAAGTCGAAGTCCGTCTGCGACGCCGCCGGGAAGCCGACCTCGATCTCCTTGTAGCCCATGCGGACCAGCAGGTCGAAGAACTTGCGCTTGCGGGCGGGCGACATCGGGTCGATCAGGGCCTGGTTGCCGTCACGCAGGTCGACGGCGCACCACAGCGGCGCGGTGTCGATGCGCTTGTCCGGCCAGGTGCGGTCGGGCAGCGAGATGTCCTCGACCAGGTCGTACCAGGGGCGATAGCGGTGTACGGGCATCGAAGTGCCGCGCTGGGTGTTCCACGAAGCCTGCTCGGAAGGGGCAGGACGGGTGGGCTTGCGGATGCTCATGAGGGGAGGGTTCTCCTGAAGAATCGGGTGCGACGACCGGCACCACGAAGCCCCGCGACGGGGAGCCGGTCCGATCAGGCCCCGTCGCGGCAGCGAAGCAGGAGAGCTCGAGCCACGACGTCACCTTAACCGCGCGATCTCCCGAAAGGAAACCCGGGCCGCGATCGAACCGTGACTCAAGTGGCGCCCATTCGGGTTACTCGCGGGTAGCAATCGGACCAGGCGGCGTGCCACACTGCCCGGCATGGGCGAGCACGCTGAAGAGAAGGAAACCGCTGATCAGCCGACCAGACGCAAGGTCGACTGGCGAGCGGGCGGCGGTCGCGCGGCCGGGATACTGGCGAGCGTGGTCCGCTGGGCCGGCTTGATCTTCGCGGCCATCCTCGTGTTGCACGTCGTCTTCGTGATCGGCGAGGCGAACCCGGACAACGGCATCGTGTCGTTCGTCCGCGGCTGGGCCGACGGGCTCCTGCTCGGCTTCAAGGACCTCTTCATGCCCGAGGACGCCAAGCTCCGCGTGCTGATCAACTACGGCATCGCGGCGATCTTCTGGATGGTCGTCACCGGGATCCTGGCCAAGATCATCCGTCGGGTCGGCGGCGCGAACTAGCGCATTTCGTCCTCTAAATGCGGTCGGGGGAAAGCCGTTCGTAGGCCTCGACGGCGGCTTTCGGGTCGTCCGCCTGGAACTTCACGACGCGGACGGTCTCGGTCGCGCCGAGCGGCCGGGTCACCGTGATCGGCTCGCGCAGTTCGGCGATCAGGTTGGTCTCGTAGAAGTTGTCGTGACTGAGCCAGGTTCCGTCGCGGAACTTCTGAGCCTTGAGCGGGTCGTGGCTCTCCTTCACATGCCGCAGCGCGACGACGTTCTCCCGAGGGATCCGTACGTCGTAGAAGGAGCTGTACCGCACCCGCACCTCACGCGACGAGATCACGTGCGGCCGGACGACGGTGCCGGCGTAGACCCCGAACACCAGCAGCGCCGAGTACACGCCGAGGGCGAGCAGCAGGAGATCGACGACGAGGCCGAAGTCGATCAGCCAGAAGAGACCCGCTTCGACGGCGCTCACCACCGCGAGCACGATGAAGATCGACTTGCCGTTCGCGCCATACGGCACCGCGACGGCGTCCCCGTCGACTCCGTCCTTCCGGCGCCTGAGATACAGCCAGAGTCCGGCCATCGTGCGGGATTCGTTGCGGAGAACGCTGCGAACTGCCCCCATGACCCCAGGTTAGCGACCGAATTGGGCGGGTTGCGAATGCGGCGGTCGTGAGTGGCGATTCGGGTTAGAACCCGAATCGCCACTCACGACCAACCCGGCCCAGCGCCGTACCGGCACTTTTCCTGCCGAAGTCTGTGAAGGCCACCTTCGCCCCACCGCTCAATAGCGAAGGATCTTCAGCGCGTCGGCGGAGCCCGGGTCCTTCGGCGTGTAGATCTCCAGCCGGTGGTCGGGGCTGTCGGGCTGCAGCCACACCTGATAGTCGACGTTCACCGCGCCGACCGTCGGATGCCGCAGATGCATGGCGCCGACGGTGCAGTCGGCGACGTCGCCGGTCGCCCACAGGGTCGCGAATTCGTCGCTGCGCATCGAAAGTTCGCCGATGAGCGCGGCGAGGCGGGCGTCGGTGGGGTACCGGCCCGCGGTCAGCCGCAGATAGGCGACGTGGATCGGCGCGAGTTCGGCGCGGCTCCGGTGAAGATCGCGGGTCAGCGGGTCGAGGAAGAACATGCGCGGCAGCGACGGCCGCCGTTCGGGATCCTGCGGCGCGTCGAAATCGAGGTGCTCGGCCATGAGCGTGTGCCCCGCGTGGTTCCACGCGAGCACGTCGCCGCGACGGCCGAAGACGAGGGCGGGCACGGCTTCGCCGAGGTTCTCCAGCAGCGCGAGGACCCGGGGGTGCGGGTCTTCCGGGCCCGGATCGGACATCTTCGGGAGCGAGGTCTGCCGGGCGAGGTTGTGCAGATGGCCGGTCTCGACGTCGTCGAGCCGGAGCGCGCGGGCGAGCGCGTCGAGCACCTGTCGTGAAGCGGTCTCGGCCAGTCCTTGTTCCAGCCGCGTGTAGTACCCGGCGCTCACTCCGGCGAGCTGGGCGAGTTCCTCGCGGCGCAGGCCGGGCACGCGGCGCGAGGTGCCGTAGGTGCGCAGGCCGATTTCGGCGGGGGTCACCCGATCACGACGGCTCTTCAGGTACCCGCCCAGGCTTTCCATGACTCCGAGCCTAAGTACTTCGCCCGCCTCGTGGGTGTACCCGCGAGGTGTACCCACAGCGAGGGGATGGCTGCTCTGCCGAAGCCGGTACAGCGTCGAAGGCATGACACGACAGCACTCCCGGGCCTGGTTCGGCCTGCTGGTGATCCTCTGCCCGGTGTTCCTGGTCTCCATGGACGGATCGATCCTGTTCCTGGCGATGCCCGCGATCAGCCGGGCACTGACCCCCACGGCCGATCAGGCGTTGTGGATCCTCGACGTCTACGGCTTCGCGGTCGGCTCGCTGCTGATCGCGTTCGGCAACATCGGCGACCGGTACGGACGGCTGAAGCTGCTGATGATCGGCGCCGCCGTGTTCGGCGCCGGCTCGGCGGGCGCGGCGTTCGCCCCGAGCCCGGAACTGCTCATCGCGTTCCGTGCCCTGATGGGGCTGGCGGGAGCGACCCTCCTGCCGTCCGCGCTCGCGGTGCTGAGCGAGCTCTTCCCCGACGCGCGACGCCGTGCGCGGGCCATCGGGATCTTCGCGGCCGCGTTCGCCGCCGGTTTCGCGATCGGCCCGGTCGTCGGCGGTGTCCTGTTGGAACGGTTCCCGTGGGGCTCGGTCTTCCTGGTCAATCTGCCGGTGATCGCGGTGTTCCTGGCGCTCGCGCCGGTCCTGCTGCGGGAGGTCCGTGCCGCCGGGAAGGGGCGCGTCGACGCGCTGAGCGTCGTGCTCTCCGCGGCCGGCCTGCTGCTCGCGATCTACGGGATCAAGCACGCCGCCGCCGACGGTCTGTCCGTCACCGCGGTCTCCGCGGCGATCGCCGGTGCCGGGCTCCTGGTGTGGTTCGCCCGGCGTCAGCGTGGTCTGGAGTACCCGCTGATCGAGTTCTCCCTGTTCCGCGACCGCGTCTTCACGATCGCGATCGTCACCGGGTTGCTGCCCTTGGCGGCGTGGTCGGCCTCCGCGTACCTGTCGGGGATCCTCCTGCAGTCCGTGCTCGGCCTGCCGGTCCTGCACGCGGCGTTGCTGGCGCTGCCGGGCGCGGCCGTGCTCACGATCATGTGCGTCGTCACGCCCGCGCTGGTCGACCGGATCGGCGCCCGCGCGGCGCTGATCGTCTGCCATTTCTCCATCGCCGCCGGGCTGGCGCTGCTGCTCATGACCGGGGTCGCGGGCGGGGTGGGCTGGTACGTCGCGTCGACGGTGGTCGCCGGTGCCGGCT
Source organism: Amycolatopsis roodepoortensis (assembly GCF_024628825.1). Lineage (NCBI taxonomy): Bacteria > Bacillati > Actinomycetota > Actinomycetes > Pseudonocardiales > Pseudonocardiaceae > Amycolatopsis > Amycolatopsis roodepoortensis. The sequence continues at coordinate 4,913,411 of NZ_CP102415.1, read as the reverse complement.
ACGGCATCTCGTTCAGCGTGGTGGCGGACACGGCCGTCGGCGCGGTGCCCGCCGAGCGCGCGGGAGCGGCGGGCGCGATCGCCGAGACGAGCAACGAGATCGGAAACGCGCTGGGGATCGCGCTCATGGGCTCGCTCGCCGCGCTGGTGTTCCGCCTGGCCGGACCGGACCTCGCGCCCACCCTCGGCGAAACCCTCGATATCGCGCCCGCGGCCGCTCTTGACGCGAAGACGGCCTTCGTCGCGGGACTTCACACCGCCGTCGCGGTGCTCGGCCTGCTGCACGTCGGGCTCGGGATCCTCGCCCTTCGCTGGCTCCCTCAGTCGGCGAAAGCGCTTGAGCCCCAGGTGTCGGCGTAGGCGAATTCAGCCAGCGGGACTCGTTCGCGCGGCGCCTTCTCGCGCTCGATGCGCCAGTCCTCTTCGAGCACGGAGGGGTCCGCGGGGTGACCGACCGCGATGGCGACCTTCGGGACGACGTCGTCGGGGAGGGCGAAGAAGTCCTTTGCCGCTTCCGCCGAGAAGCCCGCCATCTGGTGCGCGATCAGGCCGAGGTCGACGGCCTGGAGCACGAGGTTCTCGCTCGCCAGGCCGAGCCCGTACTCGGCGTACGGGACGTCACCCTTCTCGTTCGTGGTCACCATCACGCCGATCAGCAGCAGCCCGGCGCGGTGGGCCCACGCGCGGTTGCCCGAGTTGAGCGTCGAGAGGATGCGGTCGAACGACGGCGTGCCCCGCAGGCCGACCAGGTAACGGGCGGGCTGGGTGTTGCCGAACGACGGCGCCCAGCGGGCCGCTTCGAGCAGCGCGCGGAGCTGGTCTTCGGTGACGATCGCTGACTCGTCGTAAGCGCGCGGGCTCCAGCGATGGGCCAGGATCGACGCGATCGGGGTACTCGTGTCGGCGGGTTTCTTCACGACGGGACGATAACAAGGGGTGCTCTCCGTCACTAAAGTGAAAGCCCTCCGACTATTTCGTTGGTGTTAAGGAAGATTTACTTCGGGGAGTCCTCGAAGTGGTGGTCAGGACCACTTACGAGGGTGGCGAGCGTGCGCGACCCCGGTAGGCTTTCGCCCAAATAAGGGACGCGGGGGCTCCTCGGTGCCCACCAGGAGCACGCCCGGCCCGTCGAGGAGGTTCGGGCGTGGCCCTCGTGGTCCAGAAGTACGGCGGTTCGTCGCTGGAAAGTGCCGACCGGATCAAACGCGTCGCGGAACGCATCGTCGCCACCAAGAAGGCGGGCAACGACGTGGTCGTCGTCTGCTCCGCCATGGGCGACACGACCGACGAGCTGCTCGACCTGGCTCAGCAGGTCAACCCGGCGCCGCCGGAACGCGAGATGGACATGCTGCTCACCGCGGGTGAGCGCATCTCCAACTCCCTGGTGGCGATGGCGATTTCGGCGCAGGGCGCGGAGGCATGGTCGTTCACCGGCTCGCAGGCCGGTGTGGTGACGACGTCGGTGCACGGCAACGCGCGGATCATCGACGTCAGCCCCAGCCGGGTGACGGAGGCCCTCGACCAGGGCTACATCGCGCTGGTGGCGGGGTTCCAGGGCGTGTCGCAGGACACCAAGGACATCACCACCCTCGGCCGCGGGGGTTCGGACACCACCGCCGTCGCGCTGGCCGCCGCGCTGAACGCCGACGTCTGCGAGATCTATTCCGATGTGGACGGTGTGTACACCGCCGATCCCCGGGTCGTGTCCGACGCGCGCAAGCTCGACACCATCGCCTACGAGGAGATGCTGGAGCTGGCGGCGAGCGGGTCGAAGATCCTGCACCTGCGCTCGGTGGAGTACGCGCGCCGCTACGGCGTCCCGATCCGAGTCCGTTCTTCCTACAGTGACAAGCCGGGCACCACGGTGACCGGTTCTATCGAGGAGATCCCCGTGGAACAAGCGTTGATCACCGGTGTGGCGCACGACCGCTCCGAAGCCAAGATCACGGTGACCGGAGTGCCGGACCACGCCGGCGCCGCCGCCAGGATCTTCCGGGTGATCGCCGACGACGAGATCGACATCGACATGGTGCTGCAGAACGTGTCCAGCACCGTCTCGGGCCGCACCGACATCACCTTCACCCTGTCGAAGGCCAACGGGGCCAAGGCCGTGCAGTCGCTGGAGAAGATCAAGGACGAGATCGGCTTCGAGTCGGTCCTCTACGACGACCACGTCGGCAAGGTGTCGCTCGTCGGCGCCGGGATGCGCTCGCACCCCGGTGTCACGGCGACGTTCTGCGAAGCGCTCGCGCAGTCGGGCGTCAACATCGAAATCATCAACACCTCGGAGATCCGGATCTCGGTGCTGATCCGGGACGCGCAGCTCGACGACGCGGTGCGCGCGATCCACGAGGCGTTCGAACTCGGCGGCGACGAAGAAGCCGTCGTCTACGCGGGGAGTGGTCGCTGATGTCCGAAGGTTTGCGGGTAGGCGTGGTCGGGGCGACCGGTCAGGTCGGCGGCGTGATGCGCCGTCTGCTGGCCGAACGGGGTTTCCCGGTCGCCGAAATGCGGTACTTCGCCTCGGCGCGGTCCGCCGGGTCCAAGCTTCCTTGGGGTGACGGGGAAATCGTCATCGAGGACGCGACGACCGCGGATCCGTCCGGTTTGGACATCGCGCTGTTCTCGGCCGGAGGCGCGACCTCCAAGGCGCAGGCGGAACGGTTCGCCGCGGCCGGCGCCACGGTCATCGACAACTCGTCGGCGTGGCGGATGGACCCGGACGTCCCGCTGATCGTCAGCGAGGTCAACCCGGAGGCGGTCAAGGAGGCGCGCAAGGGGATCATCGCGAACCCCAACTGCACCACCATGGCCGCGATGCCGGTGCTCAAGCCGCTGCACGCCGAAGCGGGTCTGGTGCGGCTGGTCGCCAGCACCTACCAGGCCGTGTCCGGCAGCGGGCTCGCCGGCGTGGAGGAGCTGGAAGGGCAGCTCGCCGCGGCCGCGGCGAACGCGGGCGCGCTGACCCACGACGGCTCGGCGGTGGACTTCCCCGAGCCGAAGAAGTACGCGCGGCCCATCGCGCACAACGTCCTCCCGCTCGCCGGGTCCATTGTGGACGACGGTGAGTTCGAGACGGACGAGGAGAAGAAGTTCCGCAACGAGAGCCGCAAGATCCTGAGCATCCCGGAGCTGCTGGTCTCGTGCACCTGTGTGCGGGTGCCGGTGTTCTCGGGGCACTCGATCTCGATCAACGCCGAGTTCTCGCAGCCGCTTTCGGTCGCCCGCGCGACCGAACTGCTGACCAGTGCCCCCGGCGTGGAGCTCTCGGACATCCCGACGCCGCTGCAGGCCGCGGGCCGGGACCCGTCGTACGTCGGGCGTCTGAGGACGGATCCGGGCGTCGACGGCGGTCGCGGTCTGGTGCTGTTCCTGTCGAACGACAACCTGCGCAAGGGCGCGGCGCTCAACGCCGTGCAGATCGCGGAACTGGTCGCCGCGAACTCCTGACGTTTGCTCGCGCGTGAAGGCCCCCTTCCCTCGGCTCAGCCGAGGGAAGGGGGCCTTCACGCGCTAATTGCGTTTGTCGGAGGCCGTCGGTCAGTGCATGCTCTGTGGCGACAAACGTTTCCACGAAGGGAAAATCATGTACACGGCGGTCGAAGGCTCGCGGGTTCCGATCCGGATGTGGGCGGACCCCACATCGGTCGAGGACCAGGCCATGCGACAGCTGCACAACGTCGCCAACCTGCCGTGGGTGCACGGCGTCGCGGTCATGCCCGACGTCCACTACGGCAAGGGCGCGACCGTCGGCAGCGTGATCGCGATGCGCGACGCGGTGTCCCCGGCCGCCGTCGGCGTGGACATCGGCTGCGGGATGAGCGCGGTGCGGACCTCGCTCACCGCCGCCGACCTGCCCGACGACCTCCTGAAGCTCCGCCGCCGGATCGAATCGGCCGTCCCCGTCGGGTTCGGCCTGCACAAGACCCCGGTGAACCCGGCCAAGGTGCACGGTGTCGGTGGCTGGGACGCGTTCTGGAAGTCCTTCGGCGACCTGCATCCCGGCGTCCAGGATCTGCACGACCGCGCGTCGCGCCAGATCGGGAGCCTCGGTGGCGGTAACCACTTCATCGAGGTCTGCCTCGAACAGGGCGGCGAGGACGAAGGCCGCGTGTGGCTGATGCTGCACTCCGGTTCGCGCAACATCGGCAAGGAACTCGCGGAACGGCATATGGCCGTCGCGCGGAAGCTGCCGCACAACGCGGACCTGCCGGACCCGGATCTCGCGGTGTTCGTCGCGGGCACGCCCGAAATGCAGGCGTACCGGCGCGACCTGTTCTGGGCGCAGGACTATGCGGCGCGCAACCGCGCCACCATGGTCGCGCTCGTGAAGCAGGCGCTGAAGGACGTCGTGCCGCAGACGACGTTCGACGACGCGATCAGCTGCCACCATAATTACGTCGCCGAAGAGACCTACGACGGCGTCGACCTTCTGGTGACCCGCAAGGGCGCGATCCGCGCGGGTTCGGGCGATCTCGGGATCATCCCGGGCAGCATGGGCACCGGTTCGTACATCGTGCGCGGTCTCGGGAACGAGTCGTCCTTCCAGTCCGCGTCGCACGGCGCGGGCCGCCGGATGTCGCGGAACAAGGCGAAGAAGCTGTACACCGCCGAGGACCTCGCGGCGCAGACCGCGGGCGTGGAGTGCCGCAAGGACTCCGGTGTGGTGGACGAGATCCCGGCCGCGTACAAGGACATCGAAACGGTGATCAAGGCGCAGACGGATCTCGTCGAGGTGGTCGCGCACCTCAAGCAGGTCGTCTGCGTGAAGGGCTGAATTACCGGGCGGTTCGTGGGTGGTGGCCGGGGGAACCCGACATACCACCCACGTTCTCGCTACTGTGGTTCTCATGAAGAGGTTGGGAATCGCGGCGCTCCTGGCGGCCGCCGGGCTCGCGCTGGCGGGCTGCAGCGAGGTCACGAACGCGGTCGATCAGACGAACAAGGCGGCGACGAAGGTCAGCGCCTGCGCCGAGGCGCTCAGCCTCGCCGACCTCAATCCGGACCCGGCGACGCTCAAGGAGCGCGCCGCGGACAAGGAGAAGCGCCTGCGTGAGCTGGCGAACAGCGTCGGCGAGCAGAACGTGGCGACCGCGCTCACCGGCATGGCGGACTCGTACCTTCAGGTGCAGAAGGAGAACATCCAGGACGCGGGCAAGGTCGCCGACTGGACCAAGCGCAACCTCGAGCAGCTGGAAGCCCTCCGGAAGGTCTGCGCCTAGCTCCATCTCGCGTTTCGTCCTCTGGATGCGGTAGTTGCGTGTGCAACGACCGCATTCAGAGGACGAAACGCGTCAGGAGGAAGAGAGCGCGGGCACCTGGGCGGGCGTCCGGGACCGGCGCCAGAACAGGCCGACCGAAGCGATCGCCAGCGCGCCCAGCGCCGAGGCCGCGAATCCCCAGCCGGGGCTGGAGTGGTCGATCACGAACCCGATGATCGGGCTCCCGATCGCCAGCCCGATCCGGCTGGCCGCGTCCAGCAGGCCCATCGCCTCCCCGCGCACGCGGGCGGGCGCCGCGGCGCTGACCGTCTCCGTGCTCGCCGCGAGCGTCGGCGCGCACAGCACGTTGCTCGGGAAGAGCACGATCGCCAGCAGCCACCACGGCCCGGCGATGAGCCCGACCGGCAGCGTCAGCACCGCGAGCAGCAACATCAGCGTGCCCTGCGAAAGCGACCGCCGGACGGCGCCGTGGATCGCCCCACCGAGGACCGACGCGACGCACATGAACGTGATCAGCAGCCCGGACCAGGCGATGTCACCGCTCGCGCGCAGGGTCGCCAAGGCGGCGAGTTCCATGCCGACCAGGCAGAACAGCGCGCCGGCGGCGATGAACATCGCCATCACGAGCCGTCCGGTGAGCCAGCTCCGCACGGGCGGCCGCTCGCCGGTGAACACCTCGGCGTCGGCCTCGGCGCGGATCGGCGGGTTCTGCCGGTAGATCAGCGTCGCCGAAAGCGCGAAGCAGACCCCGATCCCGGTGAGCGCGTACACCGCGGGCAGCTGCGTGATCGCCATGATCCCGGCCGACGGCCCGATCATGAACGACGCCTCCACCAGGATCGTGTCCAGCGAGTAGGCGGCCCGCCGTTGTTCGAGCGGCACGAGCGCGGTGAGCACCAGCCGCGCGAGCGTCCCGGCGGGCACCGAAAGCACGCCGGCGGGGAGCGCGACCGCGAGCAGCACCTGATACGGCAGATGCGGCGCACTGATCCAGAACGTCGACGAGGCCAGCCCGCAGATCGCGACCACCGGCCGCAGCCCGTAGCGGTCGACGTACCGGCCGACGAGCGGTGCCCCGATCGCGCTGCCGAGCGTCGTTGCGGCGCCGATCAGCCCGGCCGCGCCGTAGCCACGGCCGAGATCGTTGACCACGTACAGCGTCATCGTCACGCCCATGGCCGTCATCGGGAGCCGGGCGAGGAACATCAGCAGCATCGAGCTGGGAACTCCGGGCACGGCTAACACGCGACGATACGGAGCGAGGGCCATACGTCCGATGAGAACGTAACTTGGTACGCACGTGCAAGTTTTTTTCGCGAGGTCCGGGTCACCCGGACCGGGGTGTTTTCTTGACTGATTCCAGATTAGGCGAGAGGGTGGGGAGGACCGACCGCTCACCACCACGAACCAGGAGGCACCGGCGTGACCCTGCCGACCACGAACAACGTGGGCATCCCCGTCGCGAGCGACAACGACTCCCTGACAGCGGGTGCCAACGGCCCGATCCTGCTCCAGGACCACTACCTGATCGAGAAGAACGCCCAGTTCAACCGCGAGCGGGTACCCGAACGGGTCGTCCACGCCAAGGGCGGCGGCGCGCACGGCTTCCTCGAAGTCACCGAGGACGTCAGTCAGTTCACGAAGGCCGCGCTGTTCCAGCCGGGCGTGCGCACCGAAAGCCTGGCCCGGTTCTCGTCCGTCGCCGGGGAGAACGGCTCGCCCGACACGTGGCGCGACCCGCGCGGCTTCGCGGTGAAGTTCTACACCTCCGAGGGCAACTACGACCTCGTCGGCAACAACACCCCGGTGTTCTTCATCCGCGACCCGATCAAGTTCCCCGACTTCATCCACTCGCAGAAGCGCCGCGCCGACAACCACCTGCGCGACCATGACATCCAGTGGGACTTCTGGACGCTGCGGCCCGAGTCCGCGCACCAGGTCACCTGGCTGATGGGCGACCGCGGCATCCCGTCGAACTGGCGGGAGATGGACGGCTTCGGCTCGCACACCTACCTGTGGGAGAACGCGGGCGGCGAGAAGTTCTGGGTCAAGTACCACTTCAAGACCGACCAGGGCATCGGCTACCTCACGCAGGCCGACGCGGACCGGATCGCCGGCGAGGACTCGGATTACTACATCCGCGACCTGTTCAAGAACATCAAGCAGGGCAACCACCCCAGCTGGACGCTGTACGTCCAGGTGATGCCCTACGCCGAGGCCGCGGACTACCGCTTCAACCCGTTCGACCTGACCAAGGTGTGGCCGAAGGGCGACTACCCGCTGATCAAGGTCGGCCGCTGGGTGCTCGACCGCAATCCGGCGAACTACTTCGCCGAGATCGAGCAGGCCGCGTTCGAGCCGTCCAACCTGGTGCCGGGTATCGGCCCGTCGCCGGACAAGATGCTGCAGGGCCGCCTGTTCGCCTACCCGGACGCCCACCGTTACCGGATCGGCGCGAACTACACGCAGCTGCCCGTCAACGCGCCGAAGTCCCCGGTGAACAGCTACTCGCGTGACGGCGCGATGCGCTACAACAACCCGGGCGACCCGGTGTACGCGCCGAACTCCTACGGCGGCCCGCACGCGAACGCGGAGATCGCCGCCGAGGCCGCTTCGGGCTACGGCGTCGAGGACGAGGTCATCCGGTCGGCGTACAAGCTCCACGCCGAGGACGACGACTTCGGCCAGCCGGGCACGCTCGTCCGCGACGTGATGGACGACGCGCAGCGCGAGCGGCTCGCGAGCAACATCATCGGCCACGCCTCGAACGACGTCTCGCGCCCGGTGCTCGAGCGGGTCTTCGAGTACTGGCGCAACGTCGACAAGGACCTCGGTGACAAGGTCGCGGACGCTTTCCGCGAGTAAAGGACCTCTTGCGAGAGGCTGCTCCCACCACGGAACGCCCCCGGTGCCCGCACCGGGGGCGTTCCCATGTCCCCACTCGCATGTGAAACCAGAAGAGGGCGTGGCGTGCGTGGGGGACACCCCGAGTGGAGCAGCGCGACACGCCTGTCCGACGGAGTGATGAAGCCAAACGATCACCGTTTACACCGCTGTGGGTGAACGAGCCGCACCACCGTGTCGGTCGGTCACAGGTGGTCATAAAACGGCGGGAAAAGGATGATCTTCAGGGGGAGGCGCAAGATTTCGCCGTTAATCAATTGCGGGGGTCTTCCTTCGGATTGAATCCGGCACGTAAGGGTTAGAAAAGTGTTCCAACCGGTGATCGGGTGGTGTTCGGCCGATACGGCGGGTATCGATTTACCTCGTCAGGTCCCAGAGGCCAGGAGGTAAGGGAATGAAAGGCAACATTGCCCGGACGATTGCCGCGGTCGCCGCAGGCAGTCTGTTGGCGGTGGCCTCGGCCGGCGCCGCTACGGCTAGCACCGATGGTGGGAAGGGCTCGTCCAACACACAGGCGCTCGCCGCGCAGGTGCTGCAGATGCGAGACGGCCTCACCAAGGTGGCCTACGCCGGCGACGTCGCCAAGACGCGGGCGGACTTGGACAAGCTCAGCCCCGTCCTCGGTGACATCGCCGCGGGCAAGCGCTACCAGATCCAGACCGAAACCCAGAAGCTCGGCGACCTGGCCCAGGGCCGCTCCGTCGAGTCCAGCAGGCTGCTGGCCGACCCGACGGCGAAGGCGCGTCAGCTGCCGCCGCTGCCGGTGCCGATCCCCTCGCTCCCGGACCTTCCCGGACCGCTGAAGATCGTCAGTGACCTGGTGAAAGCCCTGCTCACGGCCGTGACCGGCATTCTCGCGGGCCTGCTCGGCGGACTCCCTGTCCCGCCGCTGCCGACCCCGCCCGTACCGCTTCCCACGCCCTAGGAGACCGAGGGAGTCGTCAGGTTCCGCCGTGCAGGGCGGCGGGCCACGATATGGGGGCCGGAGCCCGAGTGGGGACATTTCTCCTCACTCGGGCTCTGGCTTTCACTTCGGCGCGAGACCCAGCCGCAGGGCTCCCGCCGCTTCGGCCGTCGCCTCGCGGAACCGCCGTCCGACGCCGAGGAAGTTGATGTACCCGTGGATCAGGTCCGGCTGGCGGCTGAGCGCCACCGGGACCCCGGCCTTCCGCAATTTCTCCGCGTAAGCCTCGCCCTCGTCGCGCAGCGGATCGAAACCCGCCGTCGCGATATACGCGGGCGGCAATCCGGAAACGTCACCGTGCAGCGGCGACAGTTTCGGGTTGTACAGATCGGTGCCCTTCGGCACGTAATGTCCTTCGAACCAGGTCATATCCGAATCGGTGAGGAACAGGTCCTCGGCGAACAATTCCCGGGAGCGGCGGCGCACGGTGAAATCCGTCGCCGGGTAGAACAGCAGCTGGAACGCCGGAACCCCGCCGCCGCGTTTCACCGCCTGCTGCGCCGTCACCGCGGCGAGGTTCCCGCCCGCGCTGTCGCCGCCGACGGCGATGCGCGCCGGGTCGGCGCCCAGGTCCCGCGCTTTCGCGAAGGCGTACTCGAACGCCGCGATCGCGTCTTCGGTGGCGCCGGGGAACCGCGTCTCCGGGGCGAGCCGGTATTCCACCGAAAGAACCCGCACGCCCGCCTGTTTCGCCAGGTAGCGGACGGTGTTGTCGTGGGAGACGCGGCTGCCGACCACCCAGCCGCCGCCGTGGAAGAACACCAGCAGCCCGGACGGATCCGGCAGTCCGGCCGGGGTGTAGAGCGTGGCGGGCACGTCGCCGTCACCCGTGGGGATGAGCAGCTCCCTGGTGGCGACCGGTTCGATCGTCGGCCCGCTGACCAGATGCCTGCTCGCCAGGAGCATGGTGCGCGACTCTTCGACTGTCCCCCGCACCAGCGACGCCTTCGCCAGCTTCTGCAGGCGGAGCAGGAGCTGGGCGTCCAGCGCGAGTTCCTGTCCGTCCAGGCGGAGGGGTGGTCCGGCGATGGCCCGTCTGACCGGCTTCGGGAGCCAGAACGCCAGCTGCGAAAACGCGGCCTCGGCACGGATCTGGAGCGGTATCGCCATGCTTCCTCCTGAGGGCTTCCCGTCAGGTTACTTTCGAGTAGGTAAGCCGTCCAGCGGGGAACGCTGGCCTTGCGGCGAACGGGTGTGACGCAGGCCTCCGTTCCAGATCCTGGTCCTCCACTTAAGTAGAGGGGTTAGCCTCGAAAGCGTGACTTCGACGAACGCGGTGCATGTCCTCGGTATCGGCGGCTCCCTCCGGGAGGGCTCGCAATCCGAGCGCGCGCTGCGTATCGCGCTCGGCGCCGCGGCCGAAGCCGGAGTCACCACCGAGCTGATCTCCGGGCCCGATCTGGTGCTGCCGTTCTACGACACCGCGTTGGCGGAGCGGCACGAGCGGGCCACCCGGCTGGTCGAAGCGATCCGCCGCGCCGACGGGATCGTCGTCGTCTCGCCCGGCTACCACGGCGCGCTGTCCGGACTGGTCAAGAACGCACTGGACTACGTCGAAGACCTGCGCGACGACGCCCGCCCGTATCTCGACGGCCGCGCGGTCGGCCTCGCCGCCGTCGCGTACGGCTGGCAGGCCGCGGTCACCACGCTGGAGCAGCTGCGCACGATCACGCACGCGCTGCGCGGCTGGGCCACCCCTTTGGGTGGTTCGATCAACACCGCGGAGACCAAGTTCGACGAAGCCGGCGGCGCCTCCGACGAGAAGAGCGTCCGCACGCTCCGCCTGATCGGAACCCAGGTCGCCGAGTTCGCGCTGAGTCGCGCCGGTCACTAGCCGTTTGCTCCGGTCTCCGTCCGGGTAGTTCCCGGACGTGATGCCTGCCATGGGGTGGCAAGGTTTCGCGGTTGCGGGACGTTGACACCGAAGAGACGCTCAACGGGGCGTGTCTTGAGACCAGGAGGTAGGCGAAGAATGGCTGAGGCTCTGTACACCGCTGTGGCCACCGCTCGCGGCGACGGCCGCAACGGTGAGGTCACGTCCTCTGACGGCGTCATCGACGAGTCGCTGGCGATCCCGAAGGAGATGGGCGGCCCGGGCGGGGACAAGACGAACCCCGAGCAGCTCTTCGCCGCCGGCTATTCCGCCTGTTTCCACTCCGCGTTGCAGCTCGTCGCGCGCCAGGCGAAGGTGACGCTGGACGGCTCCACCGTGACCGCCGAGGTCAGCGTGCTCAAGCAGGGCGAGGGCTTCGGTCTCGGCGTGGCGCTCAAGGTTTCGCTGCCCGGCCTGGAGCAGGCGCAGGCCGATCAGCTCGTCGAGCAGGCGCACCAGGTGTGCCCCTACTCGAACGCGACCCGCGGCAACATCGAGGTCGCACTGTCCGCGACGGTCTGATCCCGGCCGCGGCAGGTCCATTCCCGAACCGGCAGTTTCTGAAAGGAAGACCGAACATGGGCAAGTCTCCGATCAAGAGTCCGCTGAGCGAAGCCGACAAGGAGATCACCGGTAACGCCTTGCAGGCCACGCTGGTCGATCTGGTGGACCTGTCGCTGATCGCGAAGCAGGCCCACTGGAACGTCGTCGGCGCGAACTTCCGCAGCGCGCACCTGCAGCTCGACGAGCTGGTCGCCACCGCGCGCCAGTACGTCGACGAGGTCGCCGAACGCGCCAACGCGATCGGGATCTCGCCGAACGGCCAGGCGAAGGCCGTCGTCGAGAGCTCCGGCCTGCCGGACTATCCCGACAACTGGCAGTCCGTCGAGTCCACGGTCGCCGCGATCGTCGACATCCTCGCGGCGCTGATCGAGCGGCTGCGCAAGCGCATCGACGAGACCGACAAGAGCGACCTGGTCACCCAGGACCTCCTCATCGAGATCACCCAGGAGCTCGAAAAGGCGCACTGGATGTGGCAGGCGCAGCAGGCCTGACCCCCACCCCCTCGTGAGTGGTAAGGACGGTTCTGACCGTCCTTACCACTCACGAGCCGCTACCGTTCGACTCATGGTGCTGCACAAGGGATCCGCTCCCGATCCGGAGCGCAAGACCGGAGCCAACCCGCTGTACGCCGGCGCGTATCCCGCGCTCGCCGCGACCATCCGCCTCCCGCACGACAGCCTCGCCGAAGACCCGCTCCCGCCCGGCACCGCGCTCCAGCTGGTGCGCGACGAGCTGATGCTCGACGGCAACGCCCGGCTCAATCTGGCCACGTTCGTCACCACGTGGATGGAGCCGGAGGCCCGCGAGCTGATGGCCGAATGCGTCGACAAGAACATGATCGACAAGGACGAGTACCCGCAGACCGCGGAACTCGAGCGGCGCTGCGTGAACATCCTCGCCGATCTGTGGCACGCGCCCGATCCCGCCGCGATCATGGGCTGCTCCACCACCGGTTCGTCGGAAGCCTGCATGCTCGCCGGGATGGCGCTGAAACGCCGCTGGTCGAAACTGGGCCGCACCGGGAAACCGAATCTGGTGATGGGCGCGAACGTCCAGGTCTGCTGGGAGAAGTTCTGCGAATACTGGGAGGTCGAGCCGCGGCTGGTGCCGATGGAGGGCGACCGGTTCCATCTCACCGCCGACGAGGCGATCGCCCGTTGCGACGAGAACACGATCGGCGTCGTCGCCATCCTCGGCTCCACCTTCGACGGCAGTTACGAGCCGGTCGCCGAGATCGCGGCCGCGCTCGACGGCTTGCAGGAACGCTCCGGCTGGGACATCCCGGTGCACGTCGACGGCGCTTCGGGCGCGATGATCGCGCCGTTCCTCGACCCGGAGCTGAGCTGGGACTTCCGCCTGCCGCGGGTGGCGTCGATCAACACCTCCGGGCACAAGTACGGGCTGGTCTATCCCGGTGTCGGCTGGGTGGTGTGGCGCGACAAGGAGGCGCTGCCGGAGGAGCTCGTCTTCAACGTCAACTACCTCGGTGGCGACATGCCGACTTTCGCGCTGAACTTCTCCCGCCCCGGCGCCGAGGTGGCCGCGCAGTACTACACGTTCGTCCGGCTCGGCCGCGAAGGTTTCCGTGCGGTGCAACAGGCTTCGCGTGACGTCGCGACCCAGCTGGCGGACGGGATCGCCGAACTCGGCCCGTTCGAACTGCTGACGCGTGGCGATCAGCTGCCCGTGTTCGCCTTCACGACGAAGGCGGACGTCGAAGGCTTCGACGTCTTCGACGTGTCACGGCGGCTTCGCGAGCGTGGCTGGCTCGTCCCGGCGTACACGTTCCCGGAGCACCGGACCGATCTCGCGGTGCTGAGGATCGTGGTGCGCAACGGTTTCACGCACGACCTCGCCGACCTGCTGCTCGCCGGCCTCCGGCGCCTGCTGCCCGAGCTCGAACACGGCCCGCGACAGCGGACCGCGTTCCATCACTGAGCCGGGTGCCCTGCGTCACGCCGGATTTCCCCGCGCCCTACCGGCGCGTAACGTCGTGGGGTATGGGAGTCGCCGGAGACGAACGTCGTGCGTTGAGCGAGCTTTTCGAAGAGGTCGGCCCGGACGCGCCGACCCTGTGCGCGGGCTGGAAGACGCGGGATCTCGCGGCGCACCTGCTGGTCCGCGAGCGGCGGCCCGACGCGGCGCCCGGCATCCTGGTCCCGGCGCTGGCTTCGTACACGCAGCGCGTGCAGGATTCCTACGCCGCGCGGCCGTGGTCCGAGGTCGTCGGCAAGGTCCGCTCCGGCCCCGCCTGGTTCTGGCCGACGTCGATCGGCGCGCTCGACGAGCTGGCGAACAGCGCGGAGTTCCTGATCCACCACGAAGACGTCCGCCGAGGACAGCCGGGCTGGGAGCCGCGTCCGGCCGATTCCGCGCGGGACGCGGCGGCGTGGAAGTCGGCCAAGCAGGCCTCCAAGCTGAACCTGCGGAAATCACCGGTCGGCGTGATCTTGAAGACCCCCGAAGGCCGCGAAGCGCGGGTGAAGGAAGGCCCGGACACGGTGACCGTGATCGGCGCGCCGATCGAGCTGCTGCTGTTCGTCTTCGGCCGCGACGCCGCCCGGCTCACCTTCGAGGGTGACGCCTACGCGGTGGACAGGCTCCGGAAGCACGACCGCGGCCTTTAGAGTTCCCGCCATGCCGATGATCAGTGTTTCGATGTTCCCCGGCCGCACGGCCGAGCAGAAGCAGGCCCTCGTCCGCGAGGTGACCGATGCCTTTGTCCGCACCTGCGGCGGCAAAGCCGAAGGCGTCTGGGTGACGATCAACGAGATCCCCGCCGAACACTGGGCGTCCGGCGGGACTCTCTTCTCCGAGCGCTGACCCGCTCGCCGGGTCAGCGAAGCCCGACCGCCCGCTGCGCGAAGAACACCTCGATCGCGGTCTGCTTGATCGTCTCGGCGATCACCAGCGACCCGTGGCCCGCGTCGAACCGGTAGAACTCGAACGGGATCTCCCGTTTCGCGAGCCTGTCGAGGTAGTTCTCGACCTGCCGGATCGGGCAGCGCGGGTCGTTGTCCCCGGCGAGCACCAGCACCGGCGCCGTCACGGCTTCGACGTAGGTGATCGGCGAGCATTCCCGGTACACCGCCGGCACCGTCTCCGGCGAACCGCCGAACAGCGCCCTGTCGAACGAGCGGAGCTGCTCCATCTCGTCCTCGTACGCGGCGACGTAGTCCGCGACGGGCACTCCGGCGATCCCCGCCGCCCAGCGCGACGGCTGGGTGCCCAGCGCCAGCAGGCTCAGGTACCCGCCCCACGAAGCGCCGTTCACCACGCACTTCTCCGGGTCGGAGAGTCCACTTTGGACCGCCCAGTCGTGCACGGCGGCGACGTCTTCGAGTTCGGTCAGGCCTGGACGGCCTTCGATGGCGTCCCGCCAGGCCGAGCCGTAGCCGGTCGAACCGCGGTAGTTGACCTCGACGACGGCGAATCCCGCGTCGAGCCACACGGCGCGGTACGCGGAGAAGCGGTCCTCGTCGGCCGAATGCGGACCGCCGTGCAAGGAGAAGACCGTGGGCAGCGGACCGTCCGGCGCGTCTGCCGGACGTGAGACGAGCGCGTGGATCTGCCCGCCGATCCCGTCGACGAACGCGTCGGTGACCGGCACGGATTCCGGGGCACGCTCACCCGGCGGTTCGAGGAGCACCGAGTCTTCGCCGTCCGCCGTCCGCGCGCGCACGGCCGTCGGCTGCGCGGCACTGGACCACGAGTACTCGACGGTGCCGTCGGGCCGCACTCCCGCGCCGCCGATCCGGCCGGGCGGGGTGTCCAAAGAGGACAACTCGCCACTGGCGAGGTCGTAGCGGTGCAGGGAACTGCGGCCTTGGTGGAAGTGGACCACCAGCAGCGCCCGCGCGTCCTGGTACCAGCCGGCGACCACCTCGCCGGGCAGGTCCAGTTCGATCTCCTGCTCGGTGTCCGCGGCGGTGTCCCAGATCAGCAGTTCTTCGCGACCGCGCCGCTCGTGCAGCACCAGCAACCGCTGATCGCCCTCGACCGGGGAGAACTCCAGTGCGCCGAGCCCCTTGCCCTCGCCGTCCCATTTGTCGGCGACCGTCGTGAACCCGTCGGTCGACAGGACGCGAAGCGCGGGGTGTCGTGAATCACCGTGCTCGGAGTGGGAGATCACGAGCAGCGACTCGTCGCGGGACAGCGAGGCGATCCCGGCGTCGTCCTCGTGTTTGTAGAAGGAGGTGGTTTCACCGTCGATATGGGCGAAAAGTTCGCTTCCGTCGTCGGTCGAGACGCCGACGGCGACCAGCTTGGTGCCGATCTCGAGCCCGGCGGGGTAGCCGTCGTGGACGTCCGGCACCGCGCGCTCAGCGGCGGCCCCCGGCGCGAACGGTTCGCGGACCCAGGAGCCGAATTCGTCGCCGTCGGTGTCGTTGAACCACCAGATCCAGCGGCCGTCGGGGGACGGGGTCGCGTGCATCGTGCCGTTGGGCCGATCGGTGACGCGGCGGTGCTCGCCGGTCGACCGGTCCCAGGAGTAGACCTCCCACACGCCGCTGGCGTTGGAGACGTAGACGTTGGCGTCCGGGGCGTCGATGGCCCATTCGGGCACCGAAATGCGCGGCGCGCGGAAGCGGGCCCGCCACCTGGCCTCGGCTTCGGCGTCGTCGAACAGGCGGTCCGGGACCACCGCGGTCGGATATTCATTGCCTGGCTGCGTGCTCACCCCTCGATCCTGCCACCCCGGAGCCGTACTGTGTGCGGGGTGCTGGAGGGAAACGCGCCGCGCGCCGCGGTGTCCGCGCGGTTCGCGCGTCAGGCGGTCGAGCGGGCCGTGTTCGCGCAACCGCTGTTCGGGCCGGGGATGGGGTGCGTCGACGTCGGCTGCGGGCCGGGTTCGATCACACTGGGTATCGACGACGGGTGCAGAAAGTCCACAGTGGACTTTCTGGTGGCGGAGGCGTGCGCGCTGCCGTTCGCCGAAGCGTCGGTGGACGTGGTCTTCGCGCACGCCGTCTTCGAGCACCTGAAGGAACCGGGCGCCGCGCTGGCGGAGCTCCGGCGGATCCTCAAACCGGGCGGCACCCTCGCACTGTCCACATCGGACTGGAGCCGGGCGCGGCTGCGGCCGAAGACGGCGAACGTCGACGCCGCCCTCCGCGGTCACTATCTGCTGTGGCGCCGCGCGGGCGGCGACCCGTTCGCCGGACGCTCGCTGCCCGCCGCGGTCACGGCCGCCGGTTTCACCGACGTGCGAACGAAAATCCGCTACCGCACGGATATGACGTACCGGGCGCTGGCGACGTCCGTGGAGGCGCGTCTGGTGACGGCGCTGGAAACCGCGACGACCCCGGACCGCGACCAGCTCGCTTCGGCCGCCCGCTCGGCCTGGTCGTGGGCGCGCTCGGGGGACGGGGATTTCGCGCAGTGCTGGACCGAGCTGCTCGCGACCCGCTGAGGCGCTCGCTTCGGCTTCTCGGGTTGCTTCGGCTCCTCCGCCGCGCGCTTCGGCTCTGCCGCTGCTCGCTGTCCGGTTGCTTCGCCTCCTCCGCCGCTCACTCTCCGGTTGCTTGCGCCCTTCCGCCGGTGTCCCCAATGTCGCATTGGAGACGCTCAGTGTCCCCAATGCGACATTGGGAACCCCTCGGTGCCGACGCACCCTTCGGTTGTCCACACCCACCCACCGTTGTGGACAACCACCCCCACCACCCCCGCTTTCGCCCGGCTCGGACGCCCCTCGGCGATACGCTGGAGCCGGGGTCGCCCCCCTGGGAGTGGCGGGGGCTGCCCGGTGGCTGATGGGCTGGGCTGGCCGGGCTGGCGACACGCAACGGCGAGAGTTCCGCGATGGCGCTCCAGGCGGGGCACCGCCGCCGCTCGGCTCGCTAGGACATACAGAGACGGGCCCCAAGGCCCATAACGCGAAAGAGCCTTGCTCGCCAAAGCGAGCAAGGCTCTTTCGATTCAACGTCGGGGTGGCGGGATTCGAACCCACGACCTCCTCGACCCGAACGAGGCACGCTACCAAGCTGCGCCACACCCCGGGGTACTGCTTAACGGGTCGTGGAGAAGTCTAGCGGACGGTGTTCCGGGCTTTGCGGGGGGCCGCGTTCCGGCGATCGTCGCTGGTCGTACCCCGTGGGACGAGGGTCAGCAGGCTCGCCTCGGGCGGGCACGCGAAGCGGACGGGAGCGTACGGCGAAGTGCCCAGTCCGGCGGAGACGTGCAGCCACATCTGGGCGCCCCAGCGGGACGCGCCGCGGGCGCGTGTGCGGTCGAGTTCGCAGTTGGTGACGAGCGCGCCGTAGCCGGGGACGCGGAGTTGCCCGCCGTGGGTGTGCCCGGCGAGGACGAGGTCGTAACCGTCGCCGGCGAACTCGTCGAGCACGCGGGGCTCCGGCGAGTGCGTGACGCCGATGCGGACGGCGGCCGCGGTGTCCACCGGGCCGGCGATGTCGGCGTAGCGGTCCCGGTGGAGGTGCGCGTCGTCGACGCCGGCGGTGAACACGTACTGGTCGGCGACCTCGATGGTGCGGCGGACGTGCGTGAGGTCGTGCCAGCCGTGCTCGACGAAGGCCGCGCGGAGGTCGCGCCACGGCAGGTGCTCGCCGTGGATGCGCTTCTTCTTGCCCTTCGGCATGAGGTAGCGCGCGGGGTTCTTCGGCTTCGGCGCGTAGTAGTCGTTGCTGCCGAAGATGAACACGCCGGGCCGGTCGAGCAGGGGGCCGAGGGCGCGCAGCACCGAGGGGACGGCCTGATGATGTGACAGGTTGTCACCGGTGTTGACGACCAGGTCCGGTTCGAGTTCGTCGAGCGCCGCTACCCAGCGTTGCTTGCTCACGTGACCGGGCAGCATGTGCAGGTCCGAGATGTGGAGGATCGTGAAGGGCTTCGCCCCTGCCGCGAGGACCGGGAGCTCCGCGGTGCGAAGCGTCCACCGGCGCCTTTCGATACCGACCGCGTAACCGAGGGTCGCGGCTCCCAGGGCGGCGGTTCCCACGGCCAAGCGCCGTACCGTCGCCCCCGAAGTGCTTTTGTTACTGAGCGTGCTCACAATGTCCAGTTTACGTGCTCTTCGGTGGTGATCGTTCGCCCCCATTCCGGCGATCTCGGTAAATCGCTGGAATGGCCTCTTTTCTTCACTTTCCGTGGTCGGCGCGGGGTGTCGCGATCGGCCGACATGATCCCGTCGACCGATGTTCCCCGTTAGGCCGCCAGGTGCTCACTCAAAGTTAGAAGCGTGTGACGCATCGTGATTAGCGCTGGTGAACCTGGTCAGCGTCCGCCGCCCATGTACTTCGGGTCCGGCTGCGGCAACGGCAGGGCTTCCTGGCCTTCGAGGATCTTCGACATCGCCCCGAACCAGGTCTGCGCCGGCGTCTTCCCGCCGAACATGTTTTCGCAGCCGCGGGTGGTCACGTTACCCGGCCCGAGGTAGCAGAGGCCGCCGTTTCCACCCTTCGGACGGAACACCATCGCCGCGCCGGCGAGCTGCGGGGTGGCCCCGAGGTACGTTCCCGAGCCGTTGCTCTGGGTGGTCCCGGTCTTGCCCATCACCGGCCGGTTCCACTTGGCGCCGCTCGCGGCGCCGAACGACGTCCCGCCGGGCTGGCTGTCCCGGCTCATACCGACCGCGAGGGTGTTGGCGAGCCCTTCGGGGACCACCTGCTCGCAGGCGGCTTCCTTGACGGGCACCGGCTTTCCGTCCCGGTCGGTGACGCCGGACAGCGGGGTCGGCGGGCACCAGACGCCACCGCTCATGATCGTGGCGCCGACGTTCGCCAGCTCCAGGCCGCTCAACGGAGCCGGGCCGAGCGTGAACGACGCGTTTCCGGCCCAGCCGGGCCTCGGGCCGAAGGCCTGAAGCTGACTGGTGTTGGCGCCGGGGTTGTCGGACTTCGGATCCACGGCGCCACCGCCGAGGTTGCTGGCCATGGTGTCGCGCATACCGAGTTTGCGCGCCATCTCCACGATCGGCCCCGTGCTCCCGACCTTCTCTTCGAGGGCCACGAACGCCGTGTTCGGCGAAGTCGCCAGCGCCTGCTGCAACGACATGGTCCCGCCTGCCGGGTTGTAGTCACCCGCGTTGCCGAGGCAGTACCAGCGGGAGCGCAACGGCGGCCCGGTCGGGGCACACTTGGGGCCACCACCCGCGAACACGTGCGAGGTGTAGAAGTCGGGCACCGGCAAGGGGGAGTTGATCCCTGCCACGCCCGCTTCCAGCGCCGCGGCGGCGGTGAAGACCTTGTACGCCGACCCGGCACCACCGGTGTTGTAGACGCCGGAAGGCAGCGCGAAGGTCGTCTGTCCCTGGTCTTCGTGGAGCCCGTAGTCACGGTTCGCCGCCAGCGCAACGACTTCGTGCCGTTGCTTGCCCGGCTTCACCAGCGAGAGCGTGTTCGCGACGTTGTCCTGGGTCTTCTTGACCTGGGCTTCAGCCGACATCTTGGCTTCGTGGTTCGCCCGTTCGTCCAAAGTGGTCTTGATCTTGTAGCCGCCGGTGTAGAGGTCGTCCTTCGTCATCCCCGACTTGAGGAGATAGTCCTCGACGTACTGGCAGAAGAAACCGTTCTCCGGACCGGCTCCGGTGCAGTTCGACGCGGGCTTCTGCGGGCCGCCTTCGACGACGCCGAGCGGCTCGGCCTTGAAGCGTTCCGCGTCCACCTTCGCGAGCTTCTGGTTGTCGACCATGCGGTCCAGCACCAGGTTGCGGCGCTCGGTCGCCTTCGCGGGGTTCTTCCACGGGTCGTTGACGATCGGGTTGTTCACCAGACCGGCCAGCAGCGCCGCCTGCGGCACGGTGAGCTTCTCGACGGGCGTGTTGAAGTACGCGTTCGCGGCCGCGCCGACGCCGTAGATCTCGCGCGAGAACTCGACCACGTTCAGGTAGCCGGTCAGGATCTGCATCTTGTTCAGCTTGGTTTCGAGCTGGATCGCGATCCGGGCTTCCTTCAGCTTCCGGGCGACCGACTGCTCCTGTGCGCGCTTCTGCCCCGGCTTGTCGTCCCGGTAGACGACGTTGATCAGATAGTTCTTGACGTACTGCTGGGTCAGCGTCGACGCGCCCTGCGTGTCCCCGCCGGTGCTGTTGCTGACCGCGGCGCGCAGCGTGCCTTTCCAGTCCACCCCGTTGTGCTCGTAGAAGCGCTTGTCCTCGACTGAGATCAGCGCCCACTTCATGGCGTCGTTGATCTGCGTCTCGCTAGTGGGGATGCGGTACTGCTTGTAGAGCGTCGCGATCTGCTTGCCGGTGTTGTCGGTGATCGTCGTCACCAAGGGCGGCGGGATGTCCGCCAGATCCGAAGATGTCTTGTCGACGGTCTCGCTCGCCTGGTTCGACAGCACCCCCGCGGCACCCGCCACCGGGAACAACATCCCCGCGACCAGCACCCCCGCGAGCACACACAGGCCAATGAGCTTCAGCAGACCGTCTGTTTTGCGCACGCGGACCAGGGTACGCGGATCCCGTTAGCCCACCGTGACGTCACCTCGCTGTAAGTGGGTATTCGGTCACGAAATCGACCCCATGGGGTGACGTTAGGTAACGGCAGGCATTCTAGGGCTTGGCGGGGGGAACCGAGGGCCCCTACAGTCCGTCAACGTCTCACGTATGAAAAAGCCGACAGACGGGTGAGTGCGAGCGGCAGTCGCATTCGGCCGAACGGAGGCACCGGCACCGGGGAGGTGTCGGCTCAACCGACGTGAGCACACAGGGAGACACGCTCATGGGGGCAGGAGCGCAGGCTTTTCGTCCTCCCGTGGTGTGTCGAACACCAGGGTAGGGAGCTGGGGGTATGGAAACCAACCAGTCGAGCTGGCGAGTCAATGCGTCGTGCCGCGACACCGATCCGGACGGTTTGTTCGTCCGGGGGGCGGAACAGAACCGGGCCAAGGCGGTCTGCCTCGGTTGCCCGGTCAGGACGGAGTGCCTCGCCGAAGCGCTCGATGGCCGGATCAACTTCGGCATCTGGGGAGGTATGACCGAACGGGAACGGCGGGCGCTGCTGCGGCGGCGGCCGGACGTTTCCAGCTGGGCGGACCTGCTTGAAGCGGCGAAGCGCAGTTTCACCGGGATCGACGAAGAGGAAGACGTCCGCGTCCGAGTCTCGTGATCATGGTTTCGTGAACGGCCCCTTCCCTGAGTCCAAGGTAGGGAAGGGGCCATCCACGGAGATTCAGGACTGGGTGGCGAGCCTGGTCCCGATGTCGCGCAGGCCTTCGAGATCGTGCACGTCACTGGGGAGCGCGGGCACCCGCACCAGCGGGACCTCGGGATGCGCCCGCGTGAACCTGGCGAGCAGCCGCGTCTCTCGATCGGCCAGCGCGACCCGGTCCGCGTGCAGGCGAAGGACCGCTTCGGCCAGCGGAGCGCCGGCCTCGCCCTTCGCGAGCTGCTCGGCGGCCGCGATGGCTTCGGCGCTGGACAACGGCGCCAGCACCGGATGCGTCCGGTTCGCGACCAGCCCGGCCAGCGGCATGCTCTCCTCCGAGAGCCGCTCCACGAAGTAGGACGCCTCGCGCAGCGCGTCCGGCTCCGGCGCGGCCACCACCAGGAACGACGTACCGCCGGACCGCAGCAGTTCGGAGGTCTTGCGCGCGCGTTCGCGGAAGCCGCCGAACATGCTGTCGAAGGCCTGCATGAACGCCGAAGCGTCGGTCAGCAGCTGGCCGCCGATGATCGTCGAGACCGCCTTCGCGAACATCGAGAACCCGGCGTTGACGACCTTGCGCAGGCCCCAGCCGCCCGCCTTGGCCGGGCCGGTGAGCAGCCGGATCATCCGGCCGTCGAGCGCGCTGGAAAGCCGCGTCGGCGCGTCGAGGAAGTCCAGCGCGGACCGGCTCGGCGGCGTGTCGACGACGATCAGATCCCATTCGTCGGTGGCCGCGAGCTGCCCGAGCTTCTCCATCGCCATGTACTCCTGCGTTCCGGAGAACGACGTGGAAATGGTCTGGTAGAAGGGGTTCTGGAGCAGCTGCTCGGCGCGTTCCGGGCCGGCGTGCACGCGCACCATGTCGTCGAAGGTGCGGCGCATGTCGAGCATCATCGCCCAGAGTTCGCCCTTGGGCTCGAAGCCTTCGACCTGCACCTGCTTCGGGTGATTGCCCAGTTCGCGCAGGCCGAGCGCCTGCGCCAGCCGCCGGGCCGGGTCGATGGTGAGCACCACCGTCTGCCGTCCGCGTTCGGCCGCGCGCAACGCCAGCGCCGCCGCGGTGGTCGTCTTGCCGACCCCGCCGGACCCGCAGCACACGATGACCCGGCTTTCCGGATCGTCGATCAGCTTGTCGACCTCCAGGATGTCCGACATCAGCGCACCCCCTGCTCGGTCAGCGCTTCGGCGAGGTCGTAGAGCGCCGCGACGTCGACGCCGTCGGTCAGGTCCGGCAGTTCGAGGCCGGGCAAGTCCGCTTCGGCCAGTTGCTCGCGGGCGCGTTGTTCGGCCGCGACCCGCACGGCGTGCTCGACGGTCTCCTCGACCAGCGCGTCGAGGGTGCTGTCGGGCAGCTTCAGCCCGGCCGACGCGAGCCCGGCGCGGACGCGCGAGGCGTCGACGCGGCCGTCCGCGGCGGCGGTCACCGAGCGGGCGGGCAGGCGCGGCGGGCGGACCCGGTTGACCAGGACCGCGCCGGGGCGCAGGTCGGCGCCGTCGAGCTCGGCGACCGCTTCGACGGTCTCCCGCACCGGCATCTCTTCCAGCAGCGTCACCAGGTGGACCGCGGTCTCACCGGAGTGCAGCAGCCGCACGACGCCGTCGGCCTGGCCGCGGATCGGGCCGGTCTTGGCGAGATCGGTCAGTGCCTTGGTGACGTCGAGGAACTTCACGACCCGGCCGGTGGGCGGCGAGTCGACGACGACGGCGTCGTAGGTGTGGCGGCCGTCCGATTCGGTGCGGCCGACGCATTCCTTGATCTTCCCGGTGAGCAGGACGTCGCGCAGCCCCGGCGCGAGCGTGGTCGCGAACTCGATCGCGCCCATCCGCCGCAGCGTCCGCCCCGCGAAGCCGAGGTTGTAGAACATCTCGAAGTATTCGAGGAGCGCGGCTTCGACGTCGATGTGCAGGGCGCGCAGTTCGCCGCCGCCGGGGACGGCCGCGATGCGCTGCTCGGCGTACGGCAGCGGCTCGGTGTCGAAGAGCTGGGCGATGCCCTGGCGGCCTTCGACCTCGATCAGCAGCACCCGGCGCCCGCCTTTGGCGAGCGCGAGGCCGAGGGAGGCGGCGAGCGTGGTCTTGCCCGTCCCGCCCTTACCGGTGACGAAATGCAGCCTGGCTCTCGCGAGTTCGTCGGTCCAGCCGGCAAGGGATGTGCTCACCGGTCCCACCCTAATTGAGCGGTCAGCTCGCCAGCATCATGACGCCGAGCGCGGTCACGATGAGTCCCAGAAGACTCCAGGTCAGGACGCCGGGCAGCACCGTGAGCATCACCACACCGAGCAGCAGGAGGACGACGAAGGCCACCGCGCCGGTGATCGCGACCGTCCCCGAGCTGTCCGTGCGGTCCCGTGCCTTGGCCATGAGAACCAGCACCAGCGGCAGCCCGGCCGCGGCGAGCAGGACGGTCGCGACCACACGCCAGGTCTCCACGGGCCCACCGTATCGCCGCCGAACGCGCGTGAAGGCCCCCTTCCCTCGGCTCAGCCGAGGGAAGGGGGCCTTCACGCGCTTGGTCAGCTCCCGATGGGGGTCGCGGGCACGCAGGGGACCGGCTTCGCGTGCGCGGGGTCGAGCGCGTTGAGGACGTGCCCGGCCGCGTTCTTGTCGGCGGCGACGCCCGCGTGCTCGGCCAGGTCCAGCACACAGCCGTCCTGAAGCACGATGTTCTTCACGTTCGGCCCCTTGCCCATGCCGCTCGTGTACGGGATGACGGCTTCGTCGTAGCGGGTCATGATGTTCGTGTAGGTCACGCCCGGCTGGAAGACGCCGTTGCCGGACCGCAGCTTCGTGAGGAATTCCGAGCCGCGCAGGAACTGGCGGCACGAGCCGCAGGCCGGATCGAGGATGCCGTCGAACCCGGGCGCGAGTCCCAGCGCGGCGGCGAGCGCGTACAGATGCGAAGCGCCGAGCAAGGTCGTGCCGTCCCAGAGCGGGGTCAGGCTGACGTACTTGTCCACTTTGGACGCCCCGCCGAGGAACTTCACGTAATAGGAAGGCATCAGCGTGCCTTCGGAATGCCCGAGGATGTCCACCTTGGACGCGCCGGTGGCGCCGAGCACCTTGTCGACGAACGCCGAAAGCTCCTTCGCGCTCTGCTCCATCGGAAGGAGACCGCCGGGCTGGTAGACCGGCAGCGGTTTCCCGGGGATCCCGTAGGTCAGGGAGAAGACGCAGTACCCCTGGTTCTTGAGCAGCGGGGCGAACGTCTGCCAGTTCACCGTCTGGTTGGCGCCGAGGCCGTGGGTGAGCACCACCGGATTCGGATGGGCGTCGCTCGGACGGCAGCCGAAGTCGTTCGAGCCGGGCGGCGGGCCGCCGGGATTCGCCGCTTGCGCGGGCAGTGCCGCGGCCAGCGTCCACGGGACGGGGAGTTCCTCGTCGGCGTTCGCCGGTGAAGCGCAGATCAGGGCAAGGGCCGCGGCCAGGAAGGTGGCGGCGAGGGACTTCGTCGTCCGCATGTCGGCGTCCTATCTACTCCCGAGTAGGTGTGAAGTGAACCACATCGGCGGGAATTCGGCGAACCGGTCGCGAGAGGGTTTTCCGCATATGTGTCGGGCGAGCTTGCCGGTTTGGCTACGCTCCCGGGCATGAGCGCCACCAAGTGGGAGTACGCGACCGTCCCCCTGTTGATCCACGCCACCAAGCAGATCCTCGACCAGTGGGGAGAGGACGGCTGGGAGCTCGTCACCGTGCTCCCGAACCCGACCGGCGAGCAGCACGTCGCCTACCTCAAACGAGCGAAGAACTGAGGGATTGAAGCCATGACCTGGAGCGATCGACTCGCCGAGCTCGGGATCGAGCTGCCAGCCGTCGCCGCCCCGCTGGCGGCCTACGTGCCGGCCGTCCGCACCGGTTCGCACGTCTACACGGCCGGGCAGCTGCCCTTCGTCAAGGGTGAGCTCGAAGCGACCGGCAAGGTCGGCGCCGAGGTCAGCCCCGAAGAGGCGAAGCAGTACGCGCGGACGTCGATCCTCAACGCCCTCGCCGCGGTCGATTCGGTCGTCGGCATCGACAACGTCGTCCGAGTGGTCAAGGTCGTCGGTTTCGTGGCGTCCGCGGAGGGCTTCACCGGTCAGCCCGCGGTGATCAACGGCGCGTCCGAGCTGCTCGGCGAGGTCTTCGGCGAGGCGGGTATCCACGCCCGCTCGGCCGTCGGGGTCGCCGAGCTGCCGATCGGGGCGCCGGTCGAGATCGAACTGATCGTGGAGGTGAAGTGATGGACCCGGACATCGAACGGTCCTCGCACGAGCTCCTGCTCCGGCTGGCCGGACGGCTGCCGGACCAGCTCTTGTGGCGGTTCCGTGACTGGCTGGGCGAAGGCGCGATGGGCACCCTCGCGCGGACCCTGCCCAGGTCTTTGCTTAAGCACAGGATCGACCTTGATCAAACGGAGTATCGCCTGCTAGTCGCCGGGCTCATCCCTCACGGAGCCGACTGGCATCAGGTGAGTTCCACCCTGGGGGTAGACGACGTCACCGAGACCAGGTACACATTCACGCAGAGTGCGCCCGAATGGGTGAACTCCGTCGACTCTGTGTCCGTATTGATCCACGCAACGTTGCGGGGACGGCCGGATGTGGGTGAAGTGCGGCAAAGCTGGCGACACCTCGGTGTGGTCGGCGAGGGTGGGGCGAAACGAGTCCTCCTGGTCACGGCGACGAACGGGCTGCCGAGGCTGACCGGCGAACTGCAGCGCGTCCTGCGCGTGCTGGGTGACGAGGAGCCCGGCGTCGAGGTTCTCCCGCCGAGCATCGACCTCACCGGCTACCACCGCACCGCGCTCGCCAACTCCGAGCTGGTCTGTGTGGGCGCGGTGGACACGGGAAGTCGGCTGGTCGCCGCTTAACGCTCGCTCCACCAGGCGAGCCGGGAGGGAGCAGAGCAATGGTGGAGGTCCACGACGGCCCGCCCATGGACGGGTTCTCGGTGCCCCTGCGCCTGCACAACCTGTTACTGGCCCTGGCGGGTCGTATCGACGACAGTGCTTTGACCGAAGCGCGTGAGCTGATCGCGCGTGCGCACATCGACGAAGCGGTGGAGCTCACCACCGGCACCCTGATCGCGGGGAAGATCCCGGTGAGCTCGGCCGAACAGCGTGAACTCGCGCTCGTCCTCGAGATGAGCAGGTCCGACGCCACCCTGGCGAACGACCTGCTGGTCGTCGAGGAGGACGAGCCGGTGCTCACCCACCGGTTCACCGGTGAGAACCAGCCCGAATTCGGCCTCGCCGAGGCGCTCGACCGCACCCTGCAGGTGCTGCCGGACGTCCGCTCGGTGCACGCGGTGTGGCGGAACACGCCGGCGGGCAGTGTGCCCGGCGCGCTGCCGCAGCGGGTGGTCCTGGTCGAGATCGGCCCGGAGGGCAACCCGCCCGCCGTCGCGTTCCGCGTGGACACCGCGCTTCGCCGCGCGGGGATCCGTTCGGTCGTCGAGGTCGCGGGACCCGGCGTCGCGCGGTCCGCGTACCACCAGGCCGCGTCGTCGGCCGCGAGTCCTGTCTGGGTCACCGGGAGTACCCACTCCAGTGACTTTCGGTCCGAGCCGGTGACCCCGCCGCCCGCTCCCGCCCCGGCTCCCGAGCCGGTCAAGGAGCAGCCGAGCAGGCACGGGCTTCGGCCGGTCGGCAGCGGGAGCCACGAACCGGTCGAGCCGATCGCGCCGGTGGTGCCGATCGTGCAGCAGGCGCCCGCGGCGACGCCGTCGTCGTCCTCGTCGGAGTCGGCATCGCCGCGCAAGTCGCGGGCGGAGACCCGCGCCGAGCGCACGGCCGACCTGACGCCGGCCGAGGTGGCGCAGCTGCGCCAGGCGCTCAAGGAGGACCCCGAAAAGGGCCGCGAGATCGCCACGGGCAAGCCGAGCATGCACGAGGTCGTCGAGCTGCCCGCTCTCGACCTCGACGACCCCAGCCTGAGCGAGCGCGACCGCGCGCTCCTGCGTGAGCTGCACGCCGAGCTCGCCGAACGGGAGCGCGCCGAAGCGGCGAAGATCCGGCTGAACGGTGCTTCGCGCAGCAGCGGCTGGTCTTCCTGACCTGTTTTGAGCATTTCGTCCTCTGGATGCGGTGGTTGCACGCGCAACTACCGCATCCAGAGGACGAATTGCGATGTTAGGTTGCGAGGGTGGCTGAAGAACTGACATTCGACATCCCGGTGGGGGCCGGGGTGGGCACCCGCGCCAACGCCGACGGTGAGCCGGTGACGCCCAAGGACGCGGCGACCGTGATCCTCCTCCGGGACGGCGCCGACGGCGTCGAGGTCTTCCTCCAGCACCGGGTGAAGGGCATGCCGTTCGCGGGCGGGATGACCGTCTTCCCCGGTGGCGGCGTGGATTCCCGCGATGTCGACACCTCCGTCAGCTGGGCGGGCCCCAAGCCGGCGTGGTGGGCGGAGCGCTTCGGCTGCGACGAATCGCTCGCCCGCGCCCTGGTGTGCGCGGCCGTGCGGGAGACGTTCGAGGAGTCGGGTGTGCTGCTAGCGAGCGTCGGGGACGCCGTCGTCACCGATACGACGCCTTACCACGACGCCCGCGCGAAGCTGGTTTCCCGGGAGCTCTCGCTCGCCGCGTTCCTCGAAGCCAACGGCCTGACGTTGCGCGCGGATCTGCTGCGCCCGTGGGCGAACTGGGTCACCCCGCCGCAGGAGCCGCGCCGCTACGACACCTGCTTCTTCGTCGCCGTGCTGCCCGAGGGGCAGGAAGCGGACGGCGCCACCTCCGAGGCCGTCAGCTCCGGCTGGCAGCGGCCCGAGGAGGCCATCGCCGATGCCAAGGAGGGGCGCCGCATGCTCATGCCACCGACCTGGATGACGCTTTCGGAACTGGGCGAGTTCGACTCGGCGGCCGCGGCCCAGGCCGTCGAACGCGAGATCTCGAAGATCATGCCGACGCTGGTGCGCGAAGGCGACAAGGTCCGCGTCGTCCTGGACCCGGCATGAACGCCCCCGCGTACGGCGTGCTGCGCCAGGTGACGCCGACGGCTTCCGTGCTGCTGGAGCACAATCCGTCGTCGATGACGTTGGAGGGCACCAATTCCTGGGTGCTGCGCGGGCCAGACGCGTCCGGCTCCGTGGTCGTCGACCCGGGGCACGAGGACATCGAGCATCTGACGCTGCTGGCGGAGACCGGTGCCGTCGAACTGATCGTCCTGACCCACCACCACCCCGACCACGCCGAGGGCGCGCCCTGGTTCGCCGAGCGCGTCGGCGCCCCGGTGCGGGCCTTCGACGAGTCGCTCTGCGTCGGCAGAAAGTCCCTTGTGGACGGTGAAGTGATCGAGGCGGGCGGCGTCCGGCTGTCGGTGCTGCACACGCCCGGCCACACCGGCGACTCGATCTGCCTGGTGTCCGACGGGCAGATCCTGACCGGCGACACCATCCTCGGCCGCGGCACCACCGTGCTGCACGACCTCGGCGACTACCTGCGCTCGCTGCGGAAGCTCATCGGCCTGCCCGGCGGCACCATCGGCCTGCCGGGACACGGCCCCGAGCTGCCCGACCTGGCCGCGACCGCGCGCGAATACCTGGCGCACCGGGAAGAACGGCTCGACCAGGTGCGTTCGGCACTGGAGAAGCTCGGTGCGGACGCCACCCCGCGCCAGGTGGTCGAGGTCGTCTACGCCGACGTCGACAAGGCTTTGTGGGCGCCCGCCGAATGGAGCGTGCAGGCGCAGTTGGACTACCTGAGGTCGGAGGACGGCGAATGAGTGACGTCGAGGTCGAGTTCTACTGGCGCCCCGGATGCGGGTTCTGCGCCGCGCTGGAACGGCCGCTGTCGAAGAGCGGTTTCAAGGTGAAGCGGGTCAACATCTGGGAGGACCCGGACGCCGCCGCGCGGGTGCGTTCCGTGGCGAACGGGAACGAGGTCGTGCCGACGGTCTTCGTGGGCTCGAAGGCGATGGTGAACCCTTCGTTCGGTGAGATCGAGGCCGCGGTGAAGGCCGCTTCCGCCTAGGTTGTTCGGTACGGGGCGACGCGTCGAGTTGGGCGGCTTGGCCGGTGTCGCGAAAGCCACTTTCGGGACACCTGGTGTCGCGAAAGTGGCTTTCGCGACACCGGGCGAAGGGGAGGCGGTCGTCCTCGGCATGCCTCGCGCTCACCTCTACCGTGTTGCGAAAGCCACTTTCGCAACCTTCAACGTTGCGAAAGTGGCTTTCGCAACACGCGCCACGGCATGGGTCCCTTGTGGCGCCAGCGTCAGCGCGCCAGCATCGGCATCACGTAGTACGTCAGCTCCACATCTCCCGGCTCCACCGCCCGGATGACGCAAGCCCGCATCCCTGGCTGGATTTCGAGCCGCACCCGTTCCCCGGCGAAACCCTGCAGCGCGTCCAGCAGGTAGCGCGCCTGGAACGAGGGTGACGTCCGGCCGCCCGAAACCTCGGCCTTCAAGGTCTCCTCGGCCTCCCCGGTGTCCTGCTTCGAACTGGCCAGCCGGAGGTGCGAGTCGCCGACCTCCAGCGTCAGCACCCGGCGATCGTCCGCGTAGACGCCCACCCGGCGCACGGCGGCGGCCAGCGCGTCGGCGGCGACCTCGACCGTGGTGTCCACAGTGGACGATTCGATCAGCTTCTCCGACAGGAATCCCGCGTCGAGCACGGCGGTGGTGACGGTGACGCCGGCCCAGCTCAGCCCGAAGCGGGTCTTGTCACCATGCAGGCCGACGACGCCGCGTGCCTGCTTCGCCGTCTCCGCGAGCAGGCCCGCCGGGACGAGCGCGTCGATCGGCTCGCCTTCGGACCGCAAAGGCAGGGTGGCCACGGCCATCCGGTACCGGTCGGACGCCGTCAGCCGCAGCTCGCGGCTGAAGCTCTGTACCCGGACGCCGGTGAACATCGGCAGCGCGTCGTCCTTCGCCGCCGTGCCCGCGACCGTGCGCAACGCGGTCGCCAGCGCGTGACCGTCCACTTCGGACACCTTCGGCGGCATGTCCGGCAGTTCCAATTCGCGGCTCAGCAGAGGAAGCGCGTAACGGCCACCCTCCACCCGCACCGCCAGCCGCGAACCCTCGACGACCAGGCGCACCAGGTCGTCGTCGAGCATGCGCAGCGTCTCCGCGAGCGGCCCGGCGGGGACGAGGACCTCACCGTCGGTGTGGACCATGGCGTCACTGGTCAGGAGTACCGCCCGCTCACTGTCGCTGCCGCCGACGGTCAGCCCGTCCTTCCCGGCGCGCAGGAGCAGGCCGGAGCGGGCCGACAGCAGCCGGGCGGCGGCGGAGACGGCGGACGAGAGGGAGCGGGTGGCGGCAGTCAGGTCCATGCCCGCAAGCTAGCGGGCGGCACCGACAAGTTCGGGGGCTTCGGCGACGGCTCCGGCCGGCCGGGGGCGGAAGGTGCCGCGCAGCAGCCACACCACCGCGGCGAGCGCGAACCCGACACCGCCGGCGGCGAGGAACGCCGCTTCGTGTCCAGCGTGCTCGACGAGGTAGCCGCTGACCGACTGCCCGAACGCGAGACCGAGGGTCACCGCGGTGAGCACCCAGCCGAACGCCTCGGCCGCCGTGCCCTTCGGCGCGGCGATCTCGATGGCCGCCGAGTGCGTCGTCGACTGCGGCGTGATGAGCGCGCCCGCGGCGAGCATGGCGAGCGCGAGGCCCCAGAGCGAGCCGGGCAGCGCGAGCAGCGCCACCAGCGCGCCGAATCCGGCCAGCAGCACCGGCAGCCGCAGGCCCATCTGACGCGGCCACGGGCGCAGGCTGTACGCGACGCCGAACGCGACCGAGCTGACCGACCACGCCGAGAGCAGCAGACCGCCGATGGAGGTGTTCCCAGCCTCGGTGGCGGCAGCGGGGACGGCGACCTCGACGAACCCGATCACGGCGCCGAAGCCCAGCGCGGCGATCGCGAGCGTGCGCATCCCGGGGCTGGCCAGCGCGCCGAGCAGTTTGCCGCCCGTCGACGGCGACGGCCCCCACGCGCGCACGGTCGGGCTCAGTGCGAACAGCACGGCGCCCGCGATCATGGTCAGCGAGCCGGTCACGATGCCGGTGCCCGCCCACGGCGCGGCGATCAGCAGCCCCGCGAACCCGGGGCCGAGGATGAAGAAGACCTCCATGGAGATCGCCTCGTACGAGAACGCGGCGTTCCGCGTCGGCCCGGCGGGCAGCAGGCGTGTCCACAGCGCGCGCGAGGCCGAACCGACCATCGGCTCCGTGATCCCGGTGCCGAAGGCGAGCGGGACCAGCACGAGGGTCGGCGCGTGCGCCTCGATCGCGAACACCAGCGCGGTCATCGCCAGCGCGAAAAGCACGGTGGTGGTCAGCAGCGGCCTGGTCGGACCGAAGCGGTCGATGAGCCGTCCCTGCACGACCGCGCCCACGGAGACGCCCACCAGCGACCCGGCCGACACCAGTCCGGCCGCGGCGAAGGAGCCCGTCTCGCGCTGGACGTAGAGCAGCGCGGAGATGCCGATCATCGCGATCGGCAGGCGGGCGAGCAGGGACGCGATCACCGCCCCGCGGGATCCGGGCGCGGTCAGCGCGGCCCGGTAGTCGGCGAGGGAGGTGCGGTGGCTCTCGGCGGAAGCGGACACAGACTGGGACACGCGTACCAGTATGAACACTTTGGTACGCGAGTACCAGTTCCTTGGCGGTAAGTTTGGTCACCACCGGTTTTGGGTACTACGAGGGTCGAAGCGCTCCAGTTCGTCACGATCGGGTAACAGTCGGCCGATTCTGGGTCATTCGGGGCAACAAATCGACGCGTTCGGCGTCCTTGAGAGTGAAAGAGCTTGAGTTCACGGCCGATGGCCGTGGATGGTTGTACGACAATCACACAGTCTCCAGCTCCCTCCGGCATACGGGTCGGGGCCTTGTTCCGGAGGGCGGGGAGCGCGGATCGTCGGGGGATGGTCCGCGCACAGCGAAGAGCCGGTGCGCCACGTCGGGGGTGGCGCCCGGCTCTTCGTTGTGTCGAGCACGGTGTCGAGCACTAGTACGTGAAGGCCCCCTTCACTGCGTCTAGCGCAGTGAAGGGGGCCTTCACGTACTTGAAATCAACGGGCGCGGCGGGCCAGGCGCTCCGGGTCCAGGATCAGGACGCTCTTGCCTTCGAGCCGCAGCCAGCCACGGTGCGCGAAGTCGGCGAGAGCCTTGTTGACGGTCTCGCGCGAGGCGCCGACGTACTGGGCGATCTCTTCCTGCGTCAGGTCGTGCGTGACCCGGAGCAGACCGGCCTCCTGGCTGCCGAAGCGCTGCGCCAGCTGCAGCAGCGCACGCGCCACGCGGCCGGGGACGTCGGTGAAGATCAGCTCGGCGACCATGTTGTTCGTCCGGCGCAGCCGCCGGGCGACCACCCGCAGTAACTGCTCGGCGATCTCCGGGCGGGTGGAGATCCACTGCCGCAGCGCCGGGCGGTCCATCGTCACCGCGCGGACCTCGGTCACGGTCGTCGCGCTGGACGTCCGCGGGCCGGGGTCGAAAATGGACAGCTCGCCGAACATGTCGGACGGGCCGAAGATGCCGAGCAGGTTCTCGCGGCCGTCGGGTGACTTGCGGCCGATCTTCACCTTGCCGGACTGGATGATGTAAAGCTTGTCGCCGGGTTCACCCTCGTTGAAGATGACATGCCCGCGAGGGAACTCCACGGATTCCAAGGTCTGTGCCAGCGCCTCGGCGGCTGCCGGCTCAACACCCTGGAAAATGCCCGCTCGGGCCAGGGTTTCGTCCACCTCGGGTGCCTCCTCATCGAGATACGACGTCGATCCTCATTCTGCCGAGGACCGTGTCGTCGATCACTTTTCGCGTCAGTCTAGGTCGTGCGCGCGAGATCGCTCGTCGGCACGCCGAACGCGCGGGCGGCCGGGAACGATCTCGCTCGAACGTGGAGCCTAACTCCGCACGCGTCGCGCGCGAAGCCTGGCCGCCTTCCCGCCCAGCCTGCGCAGCCGGAAAAGCTCGAGCGCGCGCCCGATGCCGTGCCCGTAGAGGGCCCTGACCTCGTTGGGCTGAGCCTGCTCGAGGAACTCCTCGACCTCGTTCTCCTGCACCGCGACGTGCTTGAGCCTGGTCTCCACGCGTTCCATGAACAGCGCGAAGAACATGATCACCAGGGGGACCAGGATGACGAACCAGACGGTCATGAGCCCTGCCCAGGGAATTCGGAAAAGTTGTGCATTACTCCAGATCCTCGCTCATGGCGTCCTCGATCGAAGCGCCGAGGTGGTGCTCTGGCGTGTCGGCCGTCGACCGGCGGGTGCTCCCACTGGCTCGTCCGATGGCGC
Organism: Amycolatopsis roodepoortensis; assembly: GCF_024628825.1. Classification (NCBI taxonomy): domain Bacteria; kingdom Bacillati; phylum Actinomycetota; class Actinomycetes; order Pseudonocardiales; family Pseudonocardiaceae; genus Amycolatopsis; species Amycolatopsis roodepoortensis. The sequence continues at coordinate 4,879,564 of NZ_CP102415.1, read as the reverse complement.
CCGTAGGCTATCGGGGTGCCTCCTGCCCCTGCCAATGCCCCCCGTGCGGGGGGCAAGGGTGAAAGCCGGCTCGCATTGGTGAGACGCGCCAGGCGGATGAAGCGTTGCCTCGACGACGAGTTCCCGGACGCGCACTGTGAGCTTGACTTCACCACTCCGCTCGAATTGCTGGTCGCGGTCGTGCTTTCGGCGCAGACCACCGACGTCCGCGTGAATCAGGTCACGCCCGCCCTCTTCGCCCGCTATCGGACGGCCGCCGATTACGCCGGCGCCGACCGCGCCGAACTCGAGGAGTACCTCCGGCCGACGGGGTTCTTCCGCGCCAAGGCGAACTCGGTGATGGGGCTGGGCGCGGCGCTGGTGGAGCGCTACGACGGCGAAGTGCCCGGCAAGCTGAAGGATCTGGTCACGCTGCCGGGTGTCGGCCGCAAGACGGCCAACGTCGTCCTAGGCGACGCCTTCGGCGTTCCCGGGATCACCGTCGACACCCACTTCGGCCGTCTCGTCCGCCGCTGGGGCTGGACCGAGGAGGAAGACCCGGTCAAGGTCGAGCACGCCGTCGGCGAGCTGATCCCGCGCAAGGAGTGGACGCTCCTGTCGCACCGGACGATCTTTCACGGCCGCCGCGTGTGCCACGCCCGCAAACCCGCCTGTGGCGCCTGTCCGCTGGCCAAGATGTGTCCCTCGTACGGAATCGGCCCGACGGAGTTCGAAGAGGCCGCGAAGCTGGTCAAGGGCGAAGAACGCGAGCACATCCTCGAACTGGCGGCCCGCCGGTGACCAGGGTCACCAAACTGGCCCTCGGCGCCGCCGTGCTGGTGGTGGCCCTGATCGTCGCGCTGCTCACGACGCGTGACGGCCAAGCGCCCGCCAAGACGTCGGGGGATCTCACGGCCGCGCGCGCGAAGGCCGCCCTCGCCCCCTGCCCGCCGCCTGGGCCGGGCGAGGTGGCGAAGCTGCGCGGAGTCGACGTCGAATGCCTCGGCGACGGCTCCCGCGTCGACCTCGCGAAGGTGGTCTCGGGCGGTCCAGTGCTGATCAACCTGTGGGCCTCGTGGTGCGAGCCGTGCCGCGCCGAACTGCCGTTGCTCCAGCAGTACGCGGCGTCGCCCGGTGCCGCGCGCGTGCTCCTCGTCCAGGTCGCGAGCTCCGGGGCCGACGGGCTTGCGCTGCTGACCGAACTGGGGGTCCGGTTGCCGTCGGTGTTCGACGGTGACGGTCAGTCGGGGCCGGTGCGGACGGCACTGAAGGTCCCTTCCTCCCTCCCGGCGACGTACCTGGTCACGGCGGGCGGCGACGTCCGGCTCATCGAGAACCCACGCGTCTTCCTGAACACTGACCAGGTGCGCGCCGCTGTGGAAGGGACACCATGACCGGCCCCCTCGTGGATCCGGAGGCCGTGCCCGCCTGGTTGCAGCCGCTGGTCAAGATCAGCGGCGAGATCGGCGCGGACGCGTTCAGCCGGTTCAGCGTGCCGCGGGACGCGACCTACCGGTCCGCGTCCGTCCTGATGCTCTTCGGCGAAGGCCCGCAGGGTCCCGACGTCCTGCTCCAGCGCCGCGCCGACACGCTCGGCTCGCACGCCGGTCAGGTCAGCTTCCCCGGTGGCGGCGCCGAACCGGAGGACGGCGGGCCGGTCGGCACCGCGTTGCGCGAGGCGGAGGAGGAGACCGGCGTCGAACCTTCGGGAGTGCTGCCGGTGGCGGTCTTCCCGGAGCTTTTCGTGCCGGTGTCGAGCTTCGCCGTGACGCCGGTGCTCGCCTACTGGCGGACGCCGTCGCCGGTGCACGCCGTCGATCCCGGCGAGACCGCGGCGGTGGCCAGGGTGCCGATCGCCGAGCTCACCGACCCGGCCAACCGGTTCCAGGTCAAACGCGCGGGCTACGACTGGAAGGGGCCCGCGTTCGACGTCGGCGGGATGTTCGTCTGGGGGTTCACGGGCGGCCTGCTGGCGATGACGCTGTCGCTCGGCGGCTGGGAACGGGACTGGGACCGAGGCGACGTCCGGGAGCTTGACGTAGCGTTGGCCGAACATCAGGCGCGGGTCGACGGGCGGCAAGTGCCGGAGAAGGAGTAGGCGCCGGTGAACTGGGTCGACGTACTGGTGATCCTCCTCGCGCTGCTGGCGGGCGTGTCCGGCGCGTTCCAAGGGGTGATCATCGCCCTCCCCTCGCTGGTCGGGGTGGTGCTCGGCGCGCTCGCCGGGATCAAGATCGCGCCGCTGATCGTCGAACTCTTCCAGCATCCGGCGGCGAAGGTCGCCTTCGCGGTGGCCACCGTGGTGTTCCTGGTCGCGCTCGGCGAGACCCTCGGGGTCTGGGCCGGCCGGAGACTGCGGCAGAAGATCAACCCGGACAAGCTTTCCGTCGTCGACAAGACGCTCGGCGCGGTCGTTCAGGCCGCCGTGGTGTTCGTGGTCGCGTGGCTGATCGCGACGCCGCTGACGGCCGTCTCGGGCGTGCCGGGGCTGGCGAAGTCGATCAACAGCTCGGTCGTGCTCGGCGAAGTGAACAACGTGATGCCGGAAGCGGCACAGGGCTTCCCGAGCGAACTGCGCAAACTGCTGGACGCGTCCGGTTTCCCGTCCATTGTGGACCCGTTCCAGAAGCCGAACGTCGAGGACACCAGCCCGCCGGACACCGCGCTGCAGGCGAGCGCGATCGTCAAACAGGTGCACCGCAGCGTGGTGAAGATCCGCGGCAACGCGACCTCGTGCTCGCGGGCGCTGGAGGGCAGCGGATTCGTCGTCGCGCCGCAGCGCGTGATGACGAACGCGCACGTCGTCGCGGGGACCGACGAGGTCGCCATCGAATCGACTTCCGGCAAGTTCCCGGCCAGGGTCGTCTACTTCGACCCCGAGGCCGACGTGGCCGTGCTCGCGGTGCCGCGGCTCCAGGCGCCCGTCCTGCCGTTCACGCCGCGGGTCGCGCGGGCGGGAGACAACGCGATCGTGCTCGGCTACCCGCTCGACGGCCCGTACACCGCGACGCCCGCCAGAGTGCGCGGCCGGATCAACCTGCGCGGACCGGACATCTACGAGGCGAACACCGTGCAGCGGGACGTCTTCACCGTGCGCGGGCAGGTGCGCAGCGGTAACTCGGGCGGGCCGATGATCAATCCCGAGGGCGAGGTCATCGGGGTGGTCTTCGGTGCGGCCGTCGAGGATCCGGAGACCGGGTTCACACTGACGTCGGAGCAGGTGCGGCCGGTGGTGGAGACGGCCCCGGCACTGAGCGCGAACACGTCGACGGGGCCCTGCGCGAACTAGCGGCCTTCGCGCCAGGAGGCCAAGACCTCGTCCACGTCCAGCGGCCGTGCCCGCAGCACCGGACCTCCGGCCGGACGCCGGTGCTCGGCGCGGATCCGTTCGTTCAGGTCCTCGACGATCTCCCGCACCCGCGCCTCACGACGCACCTTCGCGAGGGTGTCCGGTAGGTCGTCGAGCTCCTTCGCGATCGCCAGCGAAGGCGGCAGCAGCGCCGAAACGTCGTGGCCCTCGGCGCGGACCTTGTTCACCACCCAGGACAGGGCGGTGTCCTTGCCGTCCGTCTTCGGCAGCGGTTTTCCCGCGCCGGGCAGGTCGTCGAACTCGCCCTTCGCCTCCGCGGCGCTGATCTGCCGGTCCACCCAGGACTCGAACGACACGCCCGTCGGTTTGCGTTCGGTCATGGTTCCAAGATACGGAAGAAGTCCAGCAGCGCGGCCGACGTGCGCTCCGGGGCCTCCAGATGCGGGAAGTGCCCGATGCCGGGCCAGCGTTCGAGGCGGGCGTCCGGCGCCCAGCGCCGTGATGCCGCCGCGGTGTCGGGCAGGACGCACCTGTCCTCCTCGCCGTGCAGTTGCAGCACGCGGGGAGCGAAGCGGTCTTGCAGTGCTTCGCGGAACCGGCGGCCTTCGCCGCGAAACTGGGCGCGGAACGCCCATCGGTAGTACTCGAGCGCGCAGTGCGGCACTCCCTGCACCAGCATCGCCTGCCGGAACGTCCGCACCGTCTCGGTGAAGTCGGAGGTGTCCGTCCACTGTGGACCGGACCAGGCGCGGAAGAGCTCTTCGACGGCGAGCGCGTCGTCCTTGACCAGCCATTTTTCCGGCGCCATCGGCACCTGGAAACGGAACAGATGGCCCGAAGCACGCAGCTGCCCCGGCCGCCGGACGGCCCGGCGCAACGCCAGCGGATGCGCGCCGCCCAGCACGCTGACCGACGCCACCAGCCGCGGATGCAGCGCGCCGACCGTCCACGCGAGCATGCCGCCCCAGGCATGCCCGACGAGATGGGCCTTGCGCGCGCCGAGCGACTTGATCAGCCCGCCGACGTCGCCGGCGAGCGTCCAGGCGTCGTAGCCGCGCGGGGGTTTGTCGGAGTCGCCATAGCCGCGCAGATCGACCGCGACCACGCGGAAACCGGCGCCGGCGAGCGCCCTCAGCTGGTGGTGCCAGGCCCACCAGAACTCGGCGAACCCGTGCAGCAGCACGACCAGCGGCCCGTCGCCGAGTTCGGCGACGTGCAGCCGGATGCCGTTCGCCGAGACGTCACGATGAGTCCACGGACCGTCGATCCGGACGATCGACGGATCCGGTGTCGCCTGCACCGACTCGAAGACTTCTCAGTCGCGGACCGCGGCCGCGTCGTCCTCGGCGCTGTGACGCGGCTTGAACGCGGCGGCGGTGTCCTTGAAGCTGTTGATCGTCCGCTCCGGCGCCTTGATCTTCTTCACCTTGCGGTAGCCGAGGAAGCCCGCGGCCGCCGTCGCGACGAGCATCAGCCCGAACACGATCGCGAACGCCGCCCAGCGCATCAGCCACTCGGACAGCAGCTCGCCGAGGAAGAAAAAGAAGAAGAACGAGCTGTACAGCCCGATGACCAGCGCGACCAGGAAGAAGATGGCGCCCTTGAGGCCCTTCTTCGCCTCCGCGACGACCTCGGATTTGGCCAGCTCGACCTCGGCGCGGATCAGCGTCGAGACGTGTTGTGTGGCATCGCCGACGAGTTTCCCGAGGGACTGCTCGCTCGCTACCACGTCGTCATCGCTCGACAGGGGGAGGTAGGGCACGGCCCCCACGCCGTCGGGGCCGGTACGTTCGTGCTTGGGGCTGCTCACACCGGTCATCGTGCCACGTGCCCGGATCACGGGCGCGACGGACCGGCGAGTGTCGCCTACTCAATCCTCGCGCGCGTGCACCCGGCTGCGGTGCAGCAGCATCGCGGCGGCCGAAAGCGAGGCGATGGCCGAGGCGATCAGCACCGCCGCCTTCGCCAGCTCGACGGCCTCCCCGTCGAGCGCGAGGTCGGCGATCAAGAGGCTCACCGTGAACCCGACACCGCCGAGCATCGACAGCGCGCCGATGTCCCGCCAGCCCATGCCCTGGGGTTTCTCCGCGAGCTTGAACTTCACGGCGAGCAGGCTGGCGCCGAAGATCCCGACGAGCTTCCCGCCGACCAGGCCGATCAGCACGGCCAGCGGCAACGCCGTGGTGAACACCGCGCCGAGCGATTCGGCGTCCACCTTGATCCCGGCGGCGAACAGCGCGAACAGCGGCACCGCGACCGCGGCCGACCACGGCTGCAACCGGTGTTCGAGCCGGATGGCGGGCGCGTGCTCCTCGCCGTCGTCGGCGCGGACGCGGGTGAGCAGGCCGAGCGCGACGCCGGCGATCGTGGCGTGGATGCCCGCCGAATGCACCGCGACCCAGGTGATCAAGGCCAGCGGCACGTAGATCCAGGCGCTGCGGACGCGGCGGTGCTGCAGGTAGGCGTACAGCGCGAGGGCCGCGACCGCGACACCGGCGGCGACGAGGTCGAACTTCGCGGTGAACAGGATCGCGATGAGGAGGATCGCGCCGAGGTCGTCGACCACCGCGAGCGAGAGCAGGAAGACGCGGGCGCTGCTCGGCAGGTTCGACGCGGTCAGCGCGAGGACGCCCAGCGCGAACGCGATGTCCGTGGCGACCGGGACGGCCCACGCGCGCTCGATGCCCGGCGTTCCCCAGCCGACCGCGAGCGCGACCAGCGCCGGCACGATCATGCCGCCGATCGCGGCGACCACCGGCAGGATGGCCTGCTTGAACCGCGAAAGCTCACCGACCACGAGTTCGCGTTTGAGTTCGAGCCCCGCGACGAAAAAGAACAGCGCGAGCAGGCCGTCTTTCGCCCAGTCTCCGATGGTCAGATTCAGGTGGAGGAATTCGGGACCGAGCCGGAAATCGCGGATCGCACGGTAAATGTCGTCGATGGGCGAATTGGCCCAGATGAGGGCGATCGCGGTGGCGCCGAGCAGGATCATCCCGCCGGTCGTCTCCGTGCGGAGGTAGCGGGCGAATTCGGCGACGGCTTTCGCGGGACGGGTGGGGCCGGTGCTCACGGCATCCTCCGGGTTTCGGCAACGACGAATACTGTTGCCGACCAGACTTCCCGGCGCACCTTGACGTGATTTTAACGCCTCAAGCTGCGGAAATCTCGCGTTCATGACAGCTGCCACAGAGATCATGCGGACGTCGGTGTCCCGTCCACATGCTGGGCTTCTAGCATGTCAACCGGAAACCGACAACGATGTCTTCACAAAGGACGGCATGGTGAGTACCTCTACCGAGGTCCAGCGAGACACGAGGTTTTTCGGGCACCCACGAGGGCTCGCGAACCTCTTCGGCGTCGAGATGTGGGAGCGTTTCTCGTTCTACGGGATGCTCGGCATCCTCCCGATCTACCTCTACTACGAAGTCAGCCAGGGCGGCCTGGCCCTGCCGAAGGCCTCCGCGCTCGGCATCGTCGGCGCGTACGGCGGCATGGTCTACCTGTCGGCGGTGATCGGCGCCTGGGTCGCGGACCGGGTGCTCGGCTCGGAACGCACGCTGTTCTACAGCGCGATCCTGATCATGATCGGCCACATCAGCCTCGCCGTGCTGCCCGGTCTCGCGGGTATCGGTGTCGGCCTCGTCTGCGTGGCCGTCGGCAGCGGCGGGCTGAAGTCCAACGCCACCGCCATCGTCGGGACGCTGTACGCGCCGGGCGACGAGCGGCGTGACGGCGGTTTCACGATCTTCTACATGGGCGTGAACGTCGGTGGCTTCGTCGGTCCGCTCCTGACCGGGCTCGCGCAGAGCGAGATCGGTTTCCACGTCGGCTTCGGGCTCGCCGCGTTCGGGATGGCGCTCGGCCTGATCCAGTACACGATCGGCCGCAAGAACCTCGGAGAGAAGGCAAGCGAGGTCCCCAACCCGCTGCCCGCGTCGCAGCGGCCGCTGGTCTTCGGCGGCACCGCGGTGGGCGTCGCCGCGATCGTGCTGCTCGTGGTCTTCGGCGTGATCAACCCGGCGAACCTGGTCGACGTCGTCGTCTGGGCCGTCGCGATCATCTCGGTGATCTACTTCGTGGTGATCATCGGCAGCAAGAAGATCACCTCCGAGGAACGCAGCCGGGTGTACTCGTTCATCCCGATGTTCATCGCGAGCGCCGCGTTCTTCTCGCTGTACCAGCAGCAGTTCACCGTGGTCGCGGCCTACACCGACGAACGGCTGAACCGGACGATCTTCGGCTGGGAGATGCCGGTCGCGTGGGTCAACTCGATCAACCCGGTGTTCATCATCCTGTTCGCGCCGGTGATCGCCGCGATCTGGACCAAACTGGGTTCGCGGCAGCCGTCCTCGCCGATCAAGTTCGTGCTCGGCACGGTCACCATGGGCGTGGCGTTCCTGCTGTTCCTCCCGATGGTCGGCAGCGGCAAGAACGCGAGCCCGCTGCTCGCGCTGGCAGGCATCCTGTTCGTGTTCACCATGGCGGAACTGATGCTGTCCCCGGTCGGTCTCTCGCTTTCGACCAAACTCGCGCCGGAGGCGTTCCGGACGCAGATGGTGGCGCTGAACTTCCTGTCCATTTCGCTCGGTACGGCGATGTCCGGAAAGCTCGCCGAGTTCTACACGGTGGACGACGAAGCGCCGTACTTCAGCATCGTCGGCGGGGTGGCCATCTTGGTCGGTGTGGCGCTCCTGGTGGCGACGCCGATGATCCGCAAGCTGATGAAGGGCGTTCACTGACGCGCTTCATGCCGCACTGACGAGCGATCCTCGAACGTGCTGAAAGGGCCCTTCACCGCATAGGAAGCGGTGAAGGGCCCTTTCGCTGCGTCTGCCGCTCGTTGGGCGAGGTCGGCGGCGGCTTGTGGTCGGTCCAGGTGGTCGTGAGTGGCGATTCGGGTTCTAACCCGAATCGCCACTCACGACCACCTGGACCGATTGCCTACCCGACGGTGGTCCCGAACAGCACGCCGACGTAGTAGGTCACCAGCATCGTCAGCGCGCCGACGCCGACGTTCCGCGCGATCGCGCGGCCCACGCGCGCGTCGCCCAGTTTCGCGCTGATGAACCCGGTCAGCACCAGCCCGACCACGACCGCCGACGCGCACGCCCAGACCCGCGCGGAGGTCGGCGTCCACACGATCGCCAGCAACGGCAGCAGCGCGCCCACGGTGAACGCCACCAGCGACGCCCACGCCGCCTGCCACGGGCTGGTCAGATTGTCCGGATCGATGCCGAGTTCGGCCTCGGCGTGCGCCTGCAACGCGTCCTTTTCGGTCAGTTCCCGGGCGACCTCGGCGGCGAGTTCCGGCGAAAGGCCCTTCTCCTCGTAGATTTCCGCGAGTTCCCGTTCTTCGGCTTCCGGCATCTCTTTCAGTTCGCGCTTTTCCAGCCGCAACTGTGCGCGTTCGGTGTCGCGCTGTGTGCTCACGGAGACGTATTCGCCGCCCGCCATCGAAAGGGCGCCCGCGACGAGCCCCGCGATTCCCGCGGTGGCGATCGTGGTGGAGTCGGTGGTCGCGCCCGCGACGCCGACCACGATGCCCGCCACCGAAACGATCCCGTCGTTCGCGCCGAGGACCCCGGCGCGCAGCCAGTTCAGCTTGCCGCTCAGATCCGCATGCGGTTCGTGCGGATGTGAAGTCGATACGGTATCGGTCACCTTTTCAGTGAAACACAAAGAACGGTACCCGGCGAGCGAAGACCTTTTCGGTTAATAGAGGCAATCCTTATTGACTATTGCCTTACCTAACCCATCGGCTACGTTGTGTCCGTGACAGCGGTGGTGATCCTGATCGGGCTGCAGGCGTCCGGGAAGTCGACGTTCTTCCGGCGCGAGTTCGCGGGAACGCACGTCCACGTCAGCAAGGACACCTTCCCCAACGCCCGGCGGCCGCAGGCCCGGCAGTTGCGGATGCTGGCCGAGGCGCTCGAAGAAGGTCGTTCGGTGGTCGTGGACAACACCAACCCGTCACCGGAGGAGTGGGCGCCGCTGATCGAGGTCGCCAGGCGGTACGGCGCGCGCGTCGCCGGGTACTGGTTTCCGCCGGATCTCGAGGGCTCCCAAGAGCGCAACGCGCGCCGGAAAGGGAAAACCCGGGTGCCCGACGTCGGTCTGTATGCGACGCTGAAACGCCTCAGGCGCCCGAGCGCCGAAGACGGTTTCGACGAGCTGTACACCGTCGGTTTCGACGGGGAAGGCGGTTTCGTCGTCGAGCGGGGGTGAACCATGGACGCCGGTGATTTCGAGGCACGGCAACGGGAACGCGAGTGGTTCCACAACCTGACCGTGCCACCGGGTGCCTGGACGGTGCTCCGCGTCGACGGCCGGGGTTTCTCGAAGTTCACCGAAGCGCGGTTCGAGAAGCCGTTCGATCCCCGGTTCGCGGACTGTATGGCCGAGACGGCGAACGCGTTGATGGCGGAATTCGCTTCGCCTTACGTGTACACGGAAAGCGACGAGATTTCGCTCGTCCTCCCGCCCTCCGCCGACCTCTTCGGCCGGGGTGTGGAGAAGCTCGTGTCGATCTCCGCCGGCATCGCCTCGGCCGCGTTCACCCACGCGGCCGGGGTGCCCGCGCACTTCGACGGCCGGGTCTGGCTCGGCACGACGCTGGACGACGTCGTCGACTATTTCTCCTGGCGCCAGGCGGACGCGGCCCGCTGCGCGCTCAACGGCTGGTGCTACTGGATCCTGCGCAAGGCGGGGAAATCGGCGAGTGAGGCCGGAGCGGCTCTCGAAGGCACTGGCGTCTCCGAGAAGAACGAGCTGCTCTTCGCGCACGGCGTCAACTTCGCCGAAGTCCCCGCCTGGCAACGGCGCGGCGTCGGGCTGTACTGGGAGTCCTACGAGCGCACCGGATTCGATCCGGTGCGCGAGGTCGAAGTCTCCGCGACCCGCCGTCGCGTCCGCGTCGATCGTGAGTTGCCCATGAAGGGCGAGTACCGGGCCTTCCTCGGTGAACTGCTTCAGCCGATCGGTTCGGGCAGCCGCCGCACGGTGTAGGCGAGTTCGATCGTCTCGCCGGTCGCCGGGTCGCCCAGTTCCACGCGCCACGAGCCGGCGAACTGGTCGACGCCGTGCACCATCGGGATGGTTCCGGAGATCAGCACGGTCCCCGGGGCGTAGAGGTCACGCTCGCGCAGCACGTCCAGCCAGTACGACGGCGGCAGCAGTTCCGCGAGTTTCCCTTGCTGGATCAGGGTTTCCCCGGCCCAGGCGGACAGCGTGAGCTCGTCGAGCCGGTCCTGGACGTCCACGAGCCGCCACGCCTTGGTGGCGAGGACGTCGGGGCCCGCGTTCTTGCTCCACGCGACGCCGTGCGCTTCGAGCGCGCGGTCGGTGTGGTCGCAGGCGGCGGTCAGGAGGACGTCCTCGGGCGCGGGACCGGTGATGACGACGGCCCATTCGGCCTCGCCGGAGGTCCGCTCGTGCTGCACCGGGACCTCGTCGGTCTGGCTCGCCAGATACGGCGCGACGGGGTACAGCGCCGGGATCACCGAAGGCGCGGGGACGCCGAGTTCGGCCAGCTCGGCCACGTGGGCGGCGACGTCCTCCTGGCTGCGACCGGCGTATCCGGCGTTCAGCAGCGTGTGGACCTCGGTCCGCCGCTCCTGGCCGTCGGGAAGGGTGAAACGCAGCTCAGGCATCTGTCCTCCGAGATTGGGGGTTGCGCATACAGCTTGTATACAAGGAGTATATCCGCAATTCAACCCCTCCCGGCGGGGTTGCGGATCTCCTACGGACGGATGTGGACATGACCTCACCAGCCGGTGACCGGCGTTCGTTGCACAAGGCCTTCGCGGCCAGCCTCTCGGGCACGGCGCTCGAGTGGTACGACTTCGCGGCCTACTCGGTGGCGGCCGCGACGATCTTCGGGAACCTCTTCTTCCCGTCGGAAGACCAGCTCGCGAGCACGATGGCGGCGTTCTCCACCTACGCCGTCGGCTATCTCGCCCGGCCGCTCGGCGGGTTCCTGTTCGGCCGCCTCGGCGACGTGCTCGGCCGCAAGCGCATCCTGGTCATGACGCTCGTGCTCACCGGGGTGGCGACGTTCCTCATCGGTGTCCTGCCCACGTACGAGACCATCGGCGGCTTCGCGGCGGTGCTGCTCGTGGCGCTGCGGTTCGCGCAGGGTGTCGGTATCGGCGGCGAATGGGGTGGCGCCGTCCTGCTCTCGAGTGAGTTCGGCGATCCGAACAAACGCGGCTTCTGGGCCTCCGCCGCCCAGATCGGCCCGCCCGCGGGCAACCTGCTCGCCAACGGTGTCCTCGCCGTACTGGCCGGGCTGCTCACCGAGGACCAGTTCAACAGCTGGGGCTGGCGGATCGCGTTCCTGCTGTCCGGCGCGCTGGTCGGGTTCGGCCTGTGGATCCGGCTCAAGCTGGAGGAGACCCCGGTCTTCAAGCAGATCCAGGAGCGTGGCGAACGTCCGTCGGCGCCGATCTCCGAGGTCTTCCGCACCGAACGCCGCGCGCTGGTCGCGGCCGTGCTGATCCGCGTCTGCCCGGACGTGCTGTACGCGCTGTTCACCGTCTTCGTCCTCACCTACGTCACCACGCACACCGACCTCTCGCGCGGCGCCGGGCTGGCCGCGGTGATGATCGGTTCGGCGTTCCAGCTGATCCTGATGCCGCTGTTCGGCGCGCTCTCGGACCGGGTCTCCCGGCGCAAGATGTACCTGGTCGCGACCATCGCCGCCGGGATCTGGCCGTTCGTGTTCTTCCCGATGGTCAGCGGCGGTTCGTTCGCCATGTTGGCGATCGGCATCGTGCTCGCGCTCGTCATCCACGCGGCGCTCTACGGGCCGCAGGCCGCGCTCGTCACCGAGCAGTTCTCGCCGCGCCTGCGCTACACCGGCAGTTCGCTGGCGTACACCCTCGCCGGCGTGATCGGCGGAGCGCCCGCGCCGCTGCTGTTCACGGCGCTGCTGGCCGGTTTCGACACCTGGGTCGCGATCGGGGTCTACTTGCTCGCCACCGCCGTCGTGACCGTCATCGGTGTCGCGCTCGCCCGTGACCCGGACCGCGAGGAGGCCGCCGCCATGGAGTCCGTGCGATGACCTGGACTCCGATGTCCACAGTGGAGGGTCTGCCGCTGATCGGCGGGCAGGGCCGGTTCCGGACGCTCGCCACGGCGGAAGGCGGGCTGGCGTACGAGATCTCGTACCCGGCGGGTGTCGCTTCTCCCGTGCACAGTCACGATCACGACAGCATCGTGTACCTGGTTTCGGGTTCGCTGCGCGGCACGCTCGACGGCCGGGAAGTGACCCTCGAAGCCGGCGGCACGATCGTCCACCCGCGCGGTGTTCCGCACAGCGTCGAGGCCATTGTGGACAGTCGATGGGTCGAGTTCAAGACGCCGCTGCCCTCGCGGCCGCCGATCGCGGAATGAAAAAACCGGGGCGGACACTGATTTCCAGCGTCCGCCCCGGTCGGGAGGAAAGTCTTACGCGTCCAGCTCGGCCAGCGCCAGCTTCGCCTTCTCCAGCTCGGCTTCGAGCTGAGCGACCTTCGCGGCCTGCAGCTCGCGGGCGGCGTTGATGACCTCGTCGATCGGGCCGGACAGGTCGGCGTGCAGTTCCTTGGCGGCGCGGGACACGGCCGCGGCCGGGATCTCCAGGCCCTTCGCGACCCACTTGGCGCCGTTCTTGAGCTCGGCCTGCCACTCGCCGTCGGCGGTGCCGGTGACCGTGAGGGTCAGCTCGACGGTGCGCGTCTTCTTCGCCGTCGTGGCGACCTTCGGGCGGCCACGCTTGGGCTTGGGGGACTCCGCCACTGCCTCTTCGGCAGCGGGCTCCGGGTTCTCCGGAGTCTCGGTCTTCGCCTCGGCCGGGGCTTCGGCCGTCTCCGCCTGCGGCGTCGAGTCGACGGGCGCTTCGGTAGCCGCTTCTTCGGACACGGCGTCAGTGCGTGTCAAGGCATCCACGGTCATCGTCGGTGTCGTCTCCTTGCCCGGGTATGGGGTGGTACCCGGCACATCCTAGAACAGGCGTTCGAGTAGAGCGAACCGGGGTGTGGTAGGCGTGTCGATGTCAGGAAAGGGTCTTTCAGGACGGAATATGTCCTGAAAGACCCTTTCCTGACGTTTTGGGGCGCTACTCCTCGGTCTTGCCGGACTTCAGACCCGAAGAGATCAGGTCCATCACCGACGAGTCGGCCAGCGTCGTCACGTCGCCGACCTGGCGGTTCTCGGCGACGTCGCGCAGCAGGCGGCGCATGATCTTGCCGGACCGCGTCTTCGGCAGCTCCTGCACGACCAGGATCTGCCGCGGCTTCGCGATCGGCCCGATCTCCTTCGCGACGTGGTTGCGCAGCTCCTGCACGGCCTCGTCTCCACCGTCGACGGCGTTGCCGCGGAGGATGACGAAGGCGACGATGCCCTGCCCGGTGGTCGGGTCGGTCGCGCCGACGACGGCGGCCTCGGCGACCGTCGGGTGCGAGACCAGCGCGGACTCGACCTCGGTGGTCGAGATGCGGTGCCCGGACACGTTCATCACGTCGTCGACCCGGCCCAGCAGCCAGACGTCGCCGTCGGCGTCGTACTTCGCGCCGTCACCGGCGAAGTAGTAGCCCTGGTCGGCGAAGCGGGACCAGTAGGTGTCGCGGAACCGCTCCTCGTCGCCCCAGATGCCGCGCAGCATGCCCGGCCACGGCTTGTCGAGCACCAGGTATCCGCCGCCGCCCTTGCCGACCTCGACGCCCTGGTCGTCGACGACCTTCGCCGAGATGCCCGGCAGCGCCTTCTGCGCCGAACCCGGCTTCGTCGCGGTGACACCCGGCAGCGGCGAGATCATGATCCCGCCGGTCTCGGTCTGCCACCAGGTGTCGACGATCGGCGCCGAGTTCGCGCCGACGTTCTCGCGGTACCAGATCCACGCCTCGGGGTTGATCGGCTCGCCGACGCTGCCGAGCACGCGCAGCGACGAGAGGTCGTACTTCTGCGGGATCTCGTTGCCCCACTTCATGAACGTGCGGATCAGCGTGGGCGCGGTGTAGTAGATGGAGACCTTGTGCTGCTGCACGATCTCCCAGTGACGGCCCTCGTGCGGGGTGTTCGGCGTGCCTTCGTAGACGACCTGCGTCGTCCGGTTCGCCAGCGGCCCGTACACGATGTACGTGTGCCCGGTGATCCAGCCGATGTCGGCGGTGCACCAGTAGACGTCTTCGCCGGCCTTGTGGTCGAAGACGTTGTGGTGCGTGTACGCGGCCTGGGTCAGGTACCCGCCGGAGGTGTGCAGGATGCCCTTCGGCTTCCCGGTGGTGCCGGAGGTGTAGAGGATGAAGAGCGGGTGCTCGGAGTCGAACGCCTGCGGCGCGTGCTCGGCGGACTGGCCGTCGACCAGTTCGTGCCACCAGATGTCGCGGCCTTCGGTGATCGGCACCTCTTCGCCGGTGCGGCGGACGACGATGACCTTCTCGACCGATTCGGCGCCTTCGAGCGCTTCGTCGACGTTGGCCTTCATCGGGGCGGCCTTGCCGCGGCGGTACTGGCCGTCGGTGGTGATGACGATCCGCGCCGCCTGGTCGTCCACCCGGGAACGCAGTGCTGTCGGGGAAAAACCACCGAAGACGACACTGTGCAGGACGCCGATCCGGGCACACGCGAGCATCGCGACGATCGCTTCGGGCACCATCGGCATCTGGATGGCGACCCGGTCGCCCGCCTCGAGCCCGAGCGACTCCAGCGCGTTCGCGGCCTTGGAGACCTCGTCCTTCAGCTGGGCGTAGGTGATGTCACGGCTGTCGCCGGGCTCGCCGACCCAGTGGATGGCGACCTGGTCGCCGTGCCCGGAATCGACGTGGCGGTCGACGCAGTTGTACGCGACGTTGAGCTTCCCGCCCACGAACCACTTCGCGAACGGCGCATTGGTCCAGTCCAGTACCTGCGACCACTTCGTTTCCCAGTGAAGGCGCTCGGCCTGCTTGGCCCAGAACGCTTCCCGGTCGGCGTCGGCTTCGGCGTAGAAGTCGGCGGTGGCATTCGCTTGCGCGCTGAAAGCCTCACTCGGGGGGAAGGTCCTGCTCTCCGTGAGCAAATTGTCCAGCGCCGGCGACTGCTCGGTCATGGTGCGATGCCTCCTGTGATTCGCGTGTCTTCACGCCCGTTGGCACGCTATCGACGTTACGACGCGAAGTAAAAGGTTGCATCGTGGTTGCGCGCGGCATTCACACGCTTGAGGACAGAGCGGTACGGACCGCCGGCCATTCTGGTCCGGTGAGGGAGTAGACGACGGTGTCGCGGACGGTTCCGTCGGGCCGCACGCGATGCGCGCGCAGCACCCCTTCCCGTTGCGCGCCGAGACGTTCGATCGCCTTCTGCGACTTGAGGTTCCGGATGTCGGTCTCCCACGAGACGCGGTTCGCGCCGAGGTCGTCGAAAGCGTGGCGCAGCAACAGGAGTTTCGACTCGCGGTTGAGTCCGGTCCGCTGCCATTCGGAACCGATCCAGGTGTGGCCGATGGAAACGATCTTGTGGCGCGCGTTCATCGCGTAGAACGACGTCGTGCCCGCGACCTCGCCGGTGCGCGCGTCGATCTGGGCCCAGGCGCGGCGGTCGGCGTCGGCGAGGATGTCGTCGACCATCGCTTCGGTCGCGGCGAGGTCCTGTGGCTGCCGGAGGCTGAGCCAGGTCCAGATCGCCGGGTCGGAGCCTGCCGCGTACAGGCCTTTGGTGTGGTCGCGGGTGAGCGGTTCGAGGCGGACGCGTTCGCCGGTCAAGGTCACATGGGCGTTCCAGTCGGTCACGATCTTGACGGTACGACCGGCAATGGCCCTACTGGATAGCCAGTTTCGAAGCATTCGAGAAGGCCACTACCCCGTTGCCTATGCTCGCGGGAACGATCGACGAAGGCGAGGCGGCATGGCCGAAGAGCGGGAAGAGCTCACTTGGGAGTTGTTCGGGACGGCCAGCAGGGAGCTCGCGCAGGCCGTCGCCGACGACGGCTTCGAGCCGGACCTGATCCTGTCGATCGCGCGCGGCGGGCTGTTCGTCGCCGGTGCGCTCGGTTACGCGCTGGACGTCAAGAACCTGCACGTGATGAACGTCGAGTTCTACACCGGCGTCGACCAGCGGCTCGACCTGCCGGTGATGCTGCCGCCGGTGCCGAACGTGGTCGACCTGACGAAGAAGAAGGTGCTCGTCGCCGACGACGTCGCGGACACCGGCGCGACCTTGAAGCTGGTCCGCGACTTCTGCGCCGACCACGTCGCCGAGGTGCGCTGCGCGGTGGTCTACGAGAAGCCTCGCTCCGAGGTCAAATGCGAGTACGTCTGGAAGCACACGGACCGCTGGATCAACTTCCCGTGGTCGGTGCAGGCGCCCGTGGTGCGGCGCGCGGGCCAGGTGCTGG
The DNA here is from genome assembly GCF_024628825.1 of Amycolatopsis roodepoortensis. Lineage (NCBI taxonomy): Bacteria > Bacillati > Actinomycetota > Actinomycetes > Pseudonocardiales > Pseudonocardiaceae > Amycolatopsis > Amycolatopsis roodepoortensis. Next base: position 4,862,924 of record NZ_CP102415.1, on the reverse strand, counting down.
ACGCGTGACGGATCCGCTGAAGCCGCTGCTGGACCTCGAAGGGGTCACCGCGGCCGCGAAATCGGCTCAGGACGCGGTGTTCGCCGTCCACCGGCTGCCCGCCAACCTGCGCGGCGGCGCGGCGACGGCCGCCGAAGCCTCCGTGCGGTCGGCGCGGGCGTCGGCCGGGATCGAAGGCGCCGCGCCCGAACTGCCGGAATCCGGTGAAGTGACCGATCCGGTTTTGGCTGGCGCGCTGCGGGTCGCGGAAGCGCTGGAGGGCCTGCTCCCGACATGGCGGCGCGCGCCGTTGCAGGCGTTGGCGCGCTTGCACGTTCTGGCCGCGTCGGATCTGGTGACGGACTCCGACGCGCTGGGACGGCCGCGGTCGTCCGGTGACGTCGGGCCGCGGCTGGAGATGCTGGCGCAACTGGTCACCGGCGCGACGTCGGTGCCGGGGCCGGTGCTGACCGCCGTCGTGCACGGGGAACTGTTGGCGCTCAAGCCTTTCGGCTCCGCGGACGGTGTCGTCGCGCGGGCGGCGGCACGGCTTTCGGCGGTGGCGACGGGGCTCGACCCGAAGGCGCTGACGGTGCCGGAGGTGGCGTACTTCCGGCGGGTGCCGAAGTACCTCGAGGCCGCTTCGGCCTTCAGCTCCGGGACCCCGGAGGGCGTCCGGAGTTGGTTGCTCTTTTCGTGTGAAGCGTTCGAGGCGGGCGCTCGCGAGGCGAAGTCCATCTCCGACGCCGCCGGCTGACCCTGGTGAGATCCCACACGGGATCTTGAGTAGGTCTGGGGCGTAGCCACATGGCCTAAGCGGGCCGGGCGACCTAACGTCGTCCGGCATGAGTGGTGCGTATCACAGCGATCTGGCCGGTAAGTCCGCGCTGGTCACGGGCGCGGCGAGCGGGATCGGCCTGGCCTGCGCCGAAGCGCTCGCCGAGGCGGGGGCCAAGGTCCACCTCGCCGACATCGACGACGCCGTCGAGAAGGCGGCGGCCGACGTCAACGGCATCGCGCACGTCGTCGACCTCACCGACGGCCAGGCCGTCGAGACCCTGCCCGCCGAGATCGACATCCTCGTCAACAACGCCGGTTTCCAGCACATCGCGCCGATCCACGAGTTCCCGCCGGAGACGTTCACCCGCATCCAGGCGCTCATGGTCACCGCGCCGTTCCTGCTGATCCGCCGCGCGCTGCCGCATATGTACGACCGCGGCTGGGGGCGCGTGGTCAACATGTCCAGCGTCCACGGCCTCCGCGCGAGCCCGTTCAAATCCGCGTACGTCACCGCGAAGCACGCGCTCGAAGGCCTCTCGAAGGTCACCGCTCTCGAAGGCGCGGAGCACGGCGTGACCAGCAACTGCGTCAACCCCGGCTACGTCCGCACGCCGCTGGTCACCGGCCAGCTCCAGGCACAGGCCGAGGAGCACGGCCTCGAACGCGACGCGGTGATCGAACAGGTCCTCCTGCGCCGTTCCGCGATCAAGCGGCTCATCGAACCCGCCGACGTCGCCGCGTGCGTGCTCTGGCTGTCCGGCGAACACGCCGCCCATGTCACCGGTACCTCGATCCCCCTCGACGGCGGCTGGACCGCCGCGTGAACCCCAGTGTCTCCCGAGGAACCCGCGACCGCGATCGACGTCGGCAGGGCGCTGCCTGGTCGTCCACTCACGATGGCGATAGGTCGCCCTGCCACCGCGATAGCGGGGCCTTCGGCCGGGCGGGTTCACGCTCGGCCGTCTTCCGGATCCAGCTCCGCCAACAAGTTCTCACGAAAGGACGTCTTCGGTGACCACCCAGAACCGTGGCTCGATCGCGAAGGTCGTCAGCGCCAGCCTGATCGGAACGACGATCGAGTGGTACGACTTCTTCCTCTACACCTCCGCCGCGGCGCTGGTGTTCGGGAAATTGTTCTTCCCCTCCAACGATCCGCTCACCGGCACGCTGCTCGCGTTCCTGACCTACGCCGTCGGTTTCCTCGCCCGCCCGATCGGCGGTCTGGTGTTCGGCCACTTCGGCGACCGCGTCGGCCGCAAGAAGCTGCTGGTGCTGAGCCTGTTGCTGATGGGCGGTTCGACCTGCGCGATGGGCATCCTCCCGACGTACGCCACGGTCGGGGTCCTGGCGCCGATCCTGCTGACGCTCCTGCGGCTCGTGCAGGGTTTCGCGCTCGGTGGTGAATGGGGCGGCGCGGTGCTGATCGTCTCCGAGCACGGCGACGACAAGCGGCGCGGATTCTGGGCGTCCTGGCCGCAATGCGGTGCTCCCGGCGGCAACCTGCTCGCGACGGCGGTCTTGGCGATCCTCGCGGCGACGCAGTCCGACGAGGCGTTCCTCAGCTGGGGCTGGCGGATCCCGTTCCTGCTCTCGGGTGTCCTCGTGGTGATCGGGCTGTGGATCCGGCTCGCCGTCAGTGAGTCGCCGGTGTTCCTCGCGGCGCAGAAGAACAACGCGACCACGCACGCCCCGGTCGTCGAGGTGTTCCGCAAGAGCTGGCGCGCGGTGCTGATCACGATCGGTTCGCGGATGGCGGAGAACGTCTCGTACTACGTGATCACCGCGTTCATCCTCGTCTACGTCACCACCGGGCTGGGCCTGCCGAAATCGGCGGGACTCAACGCGGTGCTCATCGGTTCGGCCGTGCACTTCCTGACCATTCCCTTGTGGGGCATGCTCTCCGACCGGATCGGCCGACGGCCGGTGTACCTGTTCGGCGCGATCGGCATGGCGCTGTGGAGTTTCGCGTTCTTCGCGATGCTCGACACGAAGAACCCGGCCGTCATCATTCTCGCGGCGACCGTCGGGCTGGTGCTGCACGGCGCGATGTACGGCCCGCAGGCCGCGTTCTTCTCCGAGCAGTTCCCGACGCGGGTGCGTTACACCGGCCTTTCGGTCGGCGGTCAGCTGTCGTCGATCGCCGCCGGTGCGGTGGCGCCGCTCATCGCGGTCGCGTTGTTCAAGGAGTTCGGCAGCACGATCCCGGTCTCGCTCTACGTGGTCGCGATGTGCGTGCTGACCGTGATCGCCCTGCTCGCCGCCCGCGAGACCAAGGGCGAGTCCCTGCACTCCGAAGTTCTCACGGAGCGCGGTCGCGTGTCAGCATGACCCTTGTGGACAGTTCCGCACAGCTGCGCCGGCTGCTCGAACTGCTCGCCTCCGGGGCGGGCAGCGAGCAGCTGGCGCACGTCCCCGTCGACCCGAAGGCCACCGAGCTGGCGCTGCGGATCCGGGACACCGTCGCCGAGCACCGTCGGCGTGAGGCGGAGCTGGCCGCGCTCTTCGACACGGCCAGCGACCTCGCCCGGCTGGACGACCCGGACGCCGTCCTGCGGTCGATCGTGCGGCGTGCGCGGGCGTTGCTCGGCGTGGACGTCTCGTATCTCAGCCTCAACGACGAGACCGAGGGCAAGACCTACGTCCGCGTGACCGACGGCTCGGTTTCCGCGCTGTTCCAGGACATCGTGCTGGGCATGGGCGAGGGGCTCGGCGGTCTGGTCGCGCAGACCGCGCGGCCGTACGCGACGGCGGACTACTTCAACGACAAGCGGTTCCGCCACACCACCTCGATCGACACCGGGGTGCTCGACGAGGGGCTGACCGCGATCCTCGGGGTGCCGCTGGCGATCGGCAGCAAGGTCATCGGGGTGCTGTTCGCCTCCGACCGGAGCACCCGCGAGTTCTCGCCCGACGAGGTCGCGCTGCTGTCGTCGCTGGCCGACCACGCGGCGATCGCGCTGGACAACGCGCATCTGCTCGACGAGACGCGCCGCGCGGTCGCCGAACTGAACGCCGCCAACGCGACGATCAGCGCGCATAACGACGCGATGCGCCGCGCCGAGGACGCCCACGACCGGCTGATGGATCTCGTGCTGCGCGGCGGTGATCTGGCCGAGGTCGCCGCCGCGGTCGCGGACGTGCTCGGCGGCGCGATCGCCGTCTACGACGCCGACGGTGTCGTCCTCGCCCGGACCGGCGGCGAGCTGAACCTTTCGCGTGCGGCGGTTTCCGCGTCCAGGACAAGCGGGCGCGCTGTGTCCACTGAGGACGGTTGGCTGTGCGCGGTCCAGGCGGGGCAGGAATTCCTCGGCAGCCTGGTGCTCGGCGGCGGACGGTCGCTCGGCGAGGCCGACCGGCGGCTGTTCGAGCGGGCGGGCGTGGTCACCGCGGTGCTGCTGATGCAGCGGCGTTCCGTCGCACGCGCCGAGGACGAGGTGCGCGGGGAGCTGCTGTCGGACCTGCTCACCGCGCCGGGCCGCAATCCAGCCGCGCTGCTGGCTCGTGGTCGACGCCTGGGGGTCGATTTGTCGACATCGCACGCGGTGCTGGTCGCGCACGCCGACGACGTCTCCCGGCGGCGGCTGGCCGCGGCGGCTTCGCGGCACGCGGACCTGGTCGGGGTGCACGCCGACCAGGTGGTCCTTCTGGTTCGGGGCGCGGAGCCCGGCGCACTGGCGCGATCCGTGGCCGCGGAGCTCGCGTCCACAATGGACTGCCCGGTGACGGTGGGGGCGGCGGGGCCGGCCGCGTCACCGAGGGAGCTGGCCCTGGCACACGCCGAAGCCGCGCGCTGCGTCGCGTCTTTGCTGGCGCTGGGCCGGGCGGGGGAAGGCGCGAGCATGGCCGACCTCGGGTTCGTCGGGCTGCTGCTCGGCGAGCACGCCGACCTCGGCGCGTACGTGACCGCCACGATCGGGCCGGTGCTCGACTACGACGAACGCCGCGGCACGGATCTGATCGGCACCCTCCGCGCGTATTTCGCCTGTGGCGGCAACCTGACGCGGGCGAAGGACCTCCTCCACGTGCACGTCAACACGGTCGTGCAGCGGCTGGACCGCATCGCGTCGCTGCTGGGCGAGCAGTGGCAGGCGCCCGAGCGCGCGCTGGAACTCCAGCTCGCGCTCAGGCTGCACCGCCTCACCAATGACCGAAACGGATGACGTCGTCGAAGTCGCGGCGAGGGATCTTGGTCGCCGAGGAGCCGGGCGACGGCCCGGATTCCGCACCGTGGCCGAGCGCCACGACACCGATCGGGTCGTGATCCTCCGGTACGCCGAACTCGTTGTGGAGCCGCTCCACGCTTTCCGGCGCGAGCCCGAAGAAGACCGCGCCGAGGCCCTCGTCGACGGCCGTCTGGAGGATCAGCATCGTCGCCATCCCGGTGTCGACGTCCCAGTACGGCACGCGCCACCACGAGTCGTCGCGGTCGGCGACCCCCTTGTCCGGCTTGGCATAGCGGTCGAGGTACGCGTTCTTGACCGAGAGCGGCACGATCGCGACCGGCGCCGTGGTCACGGTTTCGGGCGCCCAGCTCGCCCCGAACTCCCAGAATTTCGCGAGTTCCTCGCCGGTGAGGACGAGAAACCCTTGTCCCTGTGAGAAACCGGCCGAGGGGCCTTTGAGCGCGTTGCGCAGGATGCGCCGCAGGCTCGCCTCGGCGACGGGTTCGCCGGTGAACTTCCGGACCATGCGACGGCGTCGTACGACGTCCTGGAATTCCATCAGATCAGCTTAGTGCGCAAGTGGTTGCCAGGTCACCGCTCGCGCGTGGGATCGTCGCCGAAGCGGGCGGGCGGACGCCGTCGAGCCAGCCTTCGAGCGCGGTGAACGCCGTACGGAAACACGGGCCGATAGGCCGCAGCTTGGCCGGGTACGCGTCGTACAGCCCGTCGACGTGGGTGCCGTCGACGATCCGGTAGTAACGCTGGAGCCCGGCGCGGCCCTGGTCGGCGATCATCCGCTGGTAGACGTCGGAATCGCGGGTGATCGGCAGGAGCGTGTCGAGAGTGCCGTGCAGGGTGATCAGCGGTTTGCCGATCCGGCCGGTCAGCGAGATCCGTTCCACCGCGCGGTGCACCGACGCCGGACGAGTGGCGTAGTCGTAGTCGGTTCCGGTGAACGACGGATCGAATTCGGCCTGGTAGATGCGCTGGGTCAGGCCCCAATAGACGTCGTTGTGGTACGGCCAGAGGAACTCCGAGCCCGGCGCGAAACCGGCGTCGAGAATTTCCTGGTGGGCTTGCGCGGAACCGGCGACGTACGCGGGATAGGCCTTGATCGCGGGCGGCAGAAAGGTGAACAGGTTCGGCCCGTCTTCGTGCCAAAGCGTGCCCTCCCAGTCGATGCCGCCGTCGTAGAGCCATGGCCGGTTTTCGAGCTGCCAGCGGACGAGGTAGCCGCCGTTCGACATCCCGGCCGCGAGGGTGCGGCTCGGCAGGCGCCCGTAGCGGTGCGCGACGGCGGCCTTCGCGGCGATCGTCAGCTGGGTGACCCGCGAGTTCCATTCGGCGAGCGCGTCACCGGGGCGGCGTCCGTCGGTGTGGAAATCCGCACCGGTGTTGCCCTTGTCGGTGGCGGCGAACGCGTAGCCGGCGGCGAGGACCTGGTCACCGATGGCGCGATCGTTCGCGTACTGCCGTCGCACCCCGGGCGACCCCGAGACCACGAGGCCGCCGTTCCAGCGATCGGGCAGCCGCAGCACGAACTGCGCGTCGTGATTCCAGCCGTGCGTCGTGTTGGCGGTCGACGAATCCGGGAAGTAGCCGTCGATCTGGATGCCGGGAACACCCTTGGGGGCGGGGAAACCGGCGGAGGTCAGCCCGGCCCAGTCGGCCTGGACGGTGTGCCCGGTGACCAGGGTGCCGGTGGTCGTCAAATCGTCCAAACAGGACAGTTGTTGTTTCGCGGCCCCGGGAACGCGTACGTTCCCGCAACCACTTGCCGCCTGGGCGGGGGTGGCCAGGGCCAGCATCATCGCGAGGACCAGTAAGAGCCGCATCGGGCGACGATAAGCGGCGTCTTCGCGTGCCGGTATCCGTTGTGACCACACAAAACGGGCCGCCGCTGTGGTGTTCTCCCACGTGGGATGCGGATGCCGTCGGTTTTACCCTGAAATGATGCGAAAACTCCTCATCGGCGCGGTGGTTTCGGCATTGGTCCTTCTTTTCGCGACTCCGGCACAGGCGGCGGCGATCCGCCCGGTGACCGGGTTCGGGAGCAATCCCGGTGCGTTGCAGATGTTCGAATACGTTCCCGACGGGTTGCCGCCCGGACGTCCGGCGGTGGTCGTGCTGCACGGCTGCACCCAGGACGCGGCCGGATACGCGCGTGGCTCCGGCTGGGTCGGGCTCGCGGACCGGCTGCGGTTCAAACTCGTTCTGCCACAACAGGTTTCGGTGAACAACTTCAGCAAATGCTTCAACTGGTTCCAGGCGGGCGACATCAAGCGAGGATCCGGGGAGGCCGAGTCGATCGCGCAGATGGCGCGGTTCTCGGCCGGGAGCCGGACGTACGTGACCGGCCTGTCGGCGGGTGGCGCGATGACTTCGGTGATGCTGGCGGCGTACCCGGAACTGTTCTCGGGCGGCGGTGTCGTCGCGGGGCTGCCTTACGGCTGCGCGACTTCGATGATCGACGCGTACTCCTGCATGAACCCCGGCAAGGACCTGACGCCGAAGCAGTGGGGCGACAAGGTGCGCGCCGCGGGCACGGGGCCGCGTTCGCCGGTCAGCGCCTGGCACGGGACCTCGGACCACACGGTCGCGCCGCTGAACATGCGCGAGCTTTCCGAGCAGTGGACCGACGTCGGCGCGGCCGTCGACACGCACGCCGTCACCGGGATGGGACACGGTCAGCCGATCGCGCCGGGAGCCGGATGTGGGCAGGCGGGGCCGTACCTGCTGGATGTCGGCGTGTGCGCCGCGGGCGAGCTCGCGGCGAAGTGGCGGCTAGGCGAGGATGGCGTCCAGTAGCCCGGGGAAGCGCGCGTGGACGTCCTCGGTGCGTAGCTCGACCCAGCGGGTCCGGCCCTCGACGAACGTCGTCGTGAGGCCGGCCTCGCGCAACACCTTCCAGTGATGGGAGAGCGTCGGCGCGCTGATCTCGACGTCGTACTCGGAGATGGCGCAGCTTCGCGGCGAAGGATTGCTTCGCAGGGCGCGGATCAGCTCCAGGCGCACGGGGTCCGCGAGCGCCTGGAGCACCGGCACGATCTCGATCTCGTCGATCGACGGCTGCGGCAGCGTGCTGCTCACGGCACTCCAAACTATTTGACAGTCATCGAATAGTCCCACCACTATACCTCGCATGACGATTCGACGATCATCAAATGATCGGCTTGCTCTGGGGGCTCTGCTGGTACTCGCCGTCGGGACGTTCACCGTCGGCACCGACGGGTTCGTCCTGAACGGGCTGTTGCCCACCATCGCCGCCGACCTGCGCGTTTCCGAAGCGGTCGCGGGCCAGCTGACCACTGTTTTCGCGGTGACCTACGCGGTCTCCTCGCCGCTCATCGCGGCCTTCACCGGACGGCTCGACCGGCGCTGGGTGCTCGGCGCGGGGATGGTGCTGTTCACGATCGGCATGGCCGGGCAGGCGCTCGGCGAGTCCTTCGCCGTGGTCGCCGTCGCGCGTGTGCTGGCCGCCCTCGGCGCGGCCGCGTTCCAGTCCAACGCCTATGTCCTCGCCGGCGCGCTGGCGTCGGACGAGCGACGCGGCCGCGCGCTGGCCACGGTCTCCGCCGGCATGAGCGTGTCGATGGTGCTCGGCGTCCCGATCGGGGTGCTGGCCGGGAACTGGTTCGGCTGGCGCGCGGTGATGTGGGGGATCGGTGCGGTGGCGCTGGTCGTGATGCTGCTCGTGCCGCTTCTGCCCGGCCTGCGGATGCCGACGGTGTCGTTGCGCGACAGGCTCGCCGTCGTCGTGCGGCCGCCTATCGCGCGTGTGCTCGGTGTGAGCGTTCTCGGTACCGCCGCGGGCTTCGCGGCCTTCGTGTACTTGCCGGTGCTGGTGGCTCCAGTGGCGGCGGGCGTGATGATCTCTTGGCTGCTCGTCGGTTTCGGGATCGGGCAGATCGCGGGCAACGCCTTCGCTGGCCGGGCCACGGATTCACTGGGGCCCGCGCGCGTCCGCACGATTTCGCTGATCGGGACGGTCGTGACGCTGGCGCTGCTGGACGTCGCCGTGCTGAGCCTCCCCGGCGCACTGATCCTCGCGCTGGCATCGGGCGTGTTCGGCGGAATGCTGATGGTGCCGCAGCAGCACCGGCTGTTCTCGCTGGCGCCTGACGCGCCGACGGTCGCCTTGGGACTCAACGGTTCCGCGATCTACGCCGGTGGCGCCCTCGGGGCCGCGCTGGGTGGCGTCGTCCTGTCCTCGGCGGGGGTTTGGTGGGTCGGCCCCGTTGCCGCCTTCGTCGCTCTGCTGGGCTTCGCGCTTTCGGTGCCTTCGCGGGCGAAGGTGGCCCAGCCTGCCTGACCAAAGTGGGAGCAAGGGACCTTTGCTACCACTTGTCTCAACGTCGAGAGAAGTGGTAGCAAAGGTCCCTTGCTCCCTTTCCGCAGGTCAGGGAGCTATTCGACCGACCAGCGCTCCTCGATACGCCCGAAGCGCCACACGAGGAGCGCGAAGACCCACGTAAGCACGAAGAGTGCGACGACCGCGTAGCCCACGTAGTCCAGGCTCAGCGACCCGATCGCCGCGAGTGGCCCGGTCGTGATGCCGAAGCGTTCGGTGATGATCGAGATGACCTCGATCGTCCCGATGAGCAACGCGACCGCGACGGAAAGCGCCGTCACGGTGAGGTTGTAGTAGATCTTCCGCACCGGCTTCGCGAGGGCCCAGCCGTACGCGTAGTTCATGAAGCAGCCATCGGCGGTGTCGAACAGCGTCATCCCCGCGGCGAACAGGATCGGCAGCACCAGGATCGCGTACCAAGGCAGCGAAAACGCGGCCGCGCCGCCGGCGAGCACCAGCAGGCTGACCTCGGTCGCGGTGTCGAAGCCGAGGCCGAACAGCACACCGATGGGGTAGATGTGCCAAGGCTTGCGCACCGCTTTGGTGGCGCCTCGGAGCAAGCGGTTCATGAAGCCGCGGTTGTCGAGCTGCCGCTCCAGCGCCGCTTCGTCGAGCTCGCCCCGCCGCATCCGCCGGAACACCTTCACGATGCCGACCAGCACCACCAGGTTCATGATCCCGATGAGGTACAGGAACACCGCGGAAACCGACGTCCCGATCAGCCCGGTCGCCTCGTGCAGCGCCGACGAGTCGTCCTCGACGGCGCCGGCCAGCGCCCGCACGCCGAGCGACAACAGCAGGCACAGGGCGAACACGATCGTCGAATGGCCGAGGGAGAACCAGAAACCGACCGAAAGCGGCCGTTGCCCGTCGGCCATCAGCTTGCGGGTGGTGTTGTCGATCGCGGCGATGTGGTCCGCGTCGAAAGCGTGCCGCATCCCGAGCACGAACGCCGTGACACCGAGGCCCACCCCGAACACGCCCGTGGCGCCGAGCTCGTACTGGCGCGGCGCCACGAAAAGCGTCAGGACCCCCCAGCCGATGACGTTGAGCAGCAGGATGAACCCGGCCATCCCGGCGACGGACACCCGTTCGCGTCGCGTGAGCGCGAGGCGTCGGGATGAACGGGTCTGTCCGCCGGTGTTCAGCTCGCGCGCACCCGGAGGGAGTCGAGAGCCTTGCGTACGTGGCCATCGTTGGCCGCCAGCGCCTTCGCCGCACTCGCGACGTCCTCGCCGGACAGCAGATGGACCAGCGCGACCTTGAGGTCGCCGTCGGCCTCGGTGAGCGCGTCGGAGCAGTCCGCCATGCTCATTCCGGTGGCCTCGCGCAGGATCCGGATGGTCCGTCCGCGCAGCTTGGCGTTCGTCGCCCGCATGCTGACCATCAGGTTCGAATACGTACGGCCGAGCTTGATCATCGTCGCCGTCGAGAACGCGGTGAGGATGATCTTCTGCGCCGTGCCCGCCTTCATCCGCGTCGATCCGGCGATCGCCTCGGGGCCGGTGTCCACCGCGATGAGGACGTCGACACCCGGCGGCGTCACCGTCGCCGGATTGCCCGACACCAGTGCGGTGCGGGCACCGAGACGGCCGGCCGCGGCCAGCGCGCCGAGGACGTAGGGCGTCCGGCCGGAAGCCGTCAGCCCGAGCACGAAGTCGCCGGGCGCGACGGACTCGGCCACCTCGGCGGCTCCGGCCTTCGCGTCGTCCTCGGCGTCTTCGACGGCTTGGCGCAGCGCGCGTGCGCCGCCCGCGTGATGCGCGATGAACCAATCGGCGGGCACGTTGAACGTCGGCACGAGCTCCGCCGCGTCCAACGTCGCCAGCCTGCCGGAGGTGCCGGCCCCGAAGTAGTGCACGCGGTGTCCCGACCGCAGCGCTTCCACGGCGAAGTCGACCGCCCGCGCCACCTGCGGCAGCACCGCGGCGACGGCTTCGGGGACCCGGCGGTCCTCGGCGTTGATGGCGCCGAGGATGCCCATGGTCGACATCAGGTCGATGTCGGTCGTCCGTGGATTGCGCTGTTCGGTTGGCGAATCGACGTGCACCACCTGGCGTGGGACGGTCATCATGCGCCTCACTTTTTCGCTCATTTGCCGGTTTCCCGCGGCCGCCGCCTGCCGTCGGGCCGGACGCCCAGACGGTGCGAGCCAACCGCGTCCCTGGTCGCGTCGAGAGCGTTGACCGACGCGTCCATGTGCCGCTGCGCGACACCGATGAACAAGCAGTCGATGACGGTCAGCTGCGCGATGCGACTGGCGGTCGCACCCGAGCGGAACGTCGTCTCCCGCGCGGCCGTGGTCAGTACGTGGTCGGCGACCTCGGTGATCGGCGAACGCGGGAAGTTCGTCACGGCGACGGTGATCGCGCCGTGCTCACGGGCCACGCGCAGCGCCTCGACGGTGTCCGTGGTCGCGCCCGTGTGCGAGATGCCGATCGCGACGTCTCCGGGGCTCAGCACGGCGGCCGAGGTCAGCATGATGTGCGTGTCCGACCAGGCGAAGCTGACCCGGCCGATGCGGTGCAGCTTCTGCTGCAGGTCCGCGGCGACGAACGCGCTCGCGCCAACGCCGTAGACGTCCACGCGGCCCGCGCCGGCCAGAACGTCGATCACCCGCTGTAGCGACGGGATGTCGAGCTGGTCGGCGGTCTCTTCCACGGCACGGGCATCCGCGAAGCTCACCTTGCCGATGACCGCGGCCAGGTCGTCCTCCGGGCCGATCTCGCCGCCGAGGTTGCGGGACGACCGCGCCTCGGAGCGGGCGGTGTCGGCCGCCAGTGCGATCCTGAGCTGCGGATACCCGCCGACGCCGACCGCCTTGCAGAACCGCGTGACGGTGGTTTCGCTCGTGTTGGCCGCGAGCGCGACCTCGGTGATGCTGCGCCGCGCGACCGTCGCGGGGTCGTCGAGGACGACCTTCGCGACACGCTGCTCAGCCCGGGCGAGCCCGGGCAGGAGGGAGCGAATCCGGACGAGCGGGCTCGCGTCAGCGTCCCGTGTCGGCTGCGCCGGCACGGCCTCGGACGGTGCGGCCGCGATTACGGAATCGGTATCGCCCACCGTGGGAAAGTTACTAACCGTTGGCATCTGCGACAAGGCTACCCACACCCTTCGGGAAGATCGCAACCTATCCGTGTCTGCGGATTCGATTTGCGATTAATCGTTGACCAGAAAGTCGCTAACCAGGTCGAGGCCGTTAACGAGGTCGAGCTAACGACTTGGCAACTTAGTGTCGCGATGCAAGGGGCTGTGTCCCGGTCAACGGGGTGGTCCGGTCAGCGGATCGGAGCTGGCCGGTTACCTAGTGCTCAACTTCCACCCGGTAGCGACGAAAGTAGGGGGATTATGCTCACTGTCCAGCAGTGTGCGGCCGCGTTCAGTGACTTTCACACCGTCCAAGGAAATTCCCCGGCCGGTGTAACGGGCATCGGTCGTGTAACGCCAGCGGAGGGTGATTTGTGAGCTTTGCGACACCTCTGCCGCCGCCCGCCACCAAGCTCGATGACCGTGCCCGCCGAGACCGGGTTGGTCCCCGACGGGAGCGCCTGGTCCGTTTGCACGCACAGTAATCGTTTTCCAGGTGGCTCCGCCGTCGGTACTTATTTCCAGGAACAGCGAGTCCGACGGGCCTTCGGTGTCCACGAAGGTGTCGAAGGAGACCTTCAGCGGCCCACCGCGCGTCTGCAGCACCGGAGTCGTGAGCGTGGCCGTGGAGACGTCTCCGGCGCCGCTGAACCACGCGTCGCGGCCGTGCGCCGGGCGGACCGCCATCGCTTTGGCGAGCGAGCTCGCCCATGTCTCCCTGGCGATGTTGATCGAGCCCCAGTTCCGTGTCGGGTGCACGCGGTTGGTGAGCAGGATCGCGAACGACCGCGACAGCGGGTCGATCACCAGCGAGGTCCCGGTGAACCCGGTGTGCCCGGCCGTCGAGGGCGCCGACAGAGCGCCCATGTACCAGGGCTGGTCGAGCTCGAAGCCGAGGCCGTGCGCGTTGCCGGGGAACTTGTGGTTGTAGTTCGTCAGCATCGCCCGCACGGTCTCCTCGCGCAGGATCCGCTGGCCTTGGTACGCGCCGCCGTTGAGGATCGTCTGCGCCAGCACCGCCATGTCGGCGGCGGTGGAGAACACGCCCGCGTGCCCGGCGACGCCGCCCAGCGACCAGGCGTTCTCGTCGTGGACCTCGCCGCGCACGAGCCCCCGCGGCGGCTTCGCGGCGTACTCGGTCGCCGCGACCCTGGCGAGTTTCGACGCGGGCGGGTTGTACCCGGTGTCCACCAGGCCCAGCGGGGCCGAGATGCGGTCTTGGACCACCTTGTCCAGCGGAGCCCCGGCCACCTTCTCGACCAGGAAACCGAGCGTCAGCAGGTTGATGTCGGAGTAGAGGTATGTACTTCCCGGCGCGTTCTTCAGCGGGCTGTCGAGGACGGCCTTCCGGCGCGACGGGATGTCCGGGTAGCCCTCCCACAGCGACGGGAGCGGTGTCGCGGCGAAGCCCGAGACGTGCGTTAGCAGCTGCTGGACGGTGACGGCCTCCTTGCCGTTCACCCCGAACTCCGGCAGGTACCGCGCCACCGGCGCCGAGATGTCCAGCTTGCCCGCCTCGGCCAGCTGCATCAGCGCGATGGAGGTGAACAGCTTCGAGATCGAGGCCATGTCGAAGATGGTGTCCGCGCGCATCGGCACCTGCTGCTCGGGTGGCAGTTCGGTGCCCTTCGCGTCGGCGTAGCGGACAGCGCCACCGACGGCTTGGCGCTCGACGACCACGCCGTCGTGCGCGAGGAGGCCGACCGCTCCGGAGAAATGCGGATGCCCGGTGGCGTCCGGCTTTGTCCAGCTCTCGATGAACTGCTCGGCCGCCTTGATCGGCGCCGGGTCGAGACCGACGTCGGACGGCGCGCCGTCACGCAGGACGGTGGACGCGGGCGCGAAGCCTTCGCGCGGCTTGTCGAACCGGCCCGCCGCGCGGTCTCGCTGGGCTTCGCTCCCCGGAATCGCCTGTGCTCCCGCCGTCGACAGCGTGGTCGCCGCGACCAGTACGGAGACGGCCGCGATCAGGATCTTCCTAACACGCAAGGTCGTTCCCCTCAGCGATAGATGAGATGGCGACGGCGTTTCCGGTCGAACTCGGCCAGTTCGGCCTGCCAGGACCCGACGATCTCGTCCACTCCGGCGCCCTTGTCGATCATCGTGCGCAACCTGTCGGAGCCGGACAGCTTGTCGAGGAAGTTGTCGGGCCGCCACTTGAACTTGTCCGGGTGCACCTGCTTCGCGGTGACGAACATGGTGACCGCGGTGTGGATGGCGTCGAACGACCGCGGGTCCGTGACGGTCACCTGCACGCCACCGCAGGGCTCGTTGACGAACTTGCCGAACGTCGGCACGAAGTACGCCTCGCGGAACTTCACCCCGGGCAGCCGCTGCTCGCCGAGCTTCTCGCGCCAGCGCCAGTCGAGGCCCGGCGCGCCGATGATCTCGAACGGCCGGGTGGTGCCCCGGCCTTCGGAGAACACGGTGCCCTCGAACATCCCGGTGCCGGGATACACGAGCGCGGTGTCCGGCGTCGGCATGTTCGGGCTCGGCGGGACCCACGTCAGCCCGGTGCGCTTGAAGAGCTGGTCACGTCGCCAGTCCCGCACTTCGACGATTTCGAGCTTGCCCGGCGTGACGCCCTCGGCGGGCAGGAACTCGGCGGCGAAGAACCGCGCGAGCTCGCCGACGGTCATGCCGTGCTGCTGGACGATCGGCTTCCGGCCGACCCCCGAGGAGAACGCCGGGTTCAGCATCGGCCCGGCGGCCTTGCCTCCCAACGGGTTCGGCCGGTCCAGCACGACGACCGCCGCGCCGACCTTCGCCGCCGCGACCATCGCCGTGTACAGCGACCAGATGTAGGTGTAGAACCGCGCGCCGACGTCCGCGATGTCGAAGACGACGGTGTCGACGCCCGCCTTCGTGAACATCCCGGCTAGCTTCGTCGCGTCGGCGCCGTACGCGTCGTAGACGGGCACGCCGGTGCGGGGATCGGTGTAGTCGCCCTCGGAGCCGCCCGCCTGCGCGCTGCCGCGGAAACCGTGCTCCGGCCCGAACGCGGCGAGCGGCCGGACGCCGGCGGCGACCATCGAGTCGACGATGTGGTCGCCGCTCGCCAGCACACCTGTCGGATTCGACAGCACGCCGAGCTTGCGGCCGGACAGCGGCGCCCAGCCACGGGCGGCGAGCACGTCCGCTCCGGTGCGGGTGAGCGAGGGACCTTTGCTCTCGCTTTGCGGCTGGGCCCCCGCGACCGAGGACCCGGCCGTCAGCGCGGGGACCGCGAGCGCGCCGGTGGCGAGGAAGTGGCGGCGGTTGAGGTTCACCAGGTCAGCCCGTGGCCGAAGGGGTACTTCACCGTGCCGACGTCCTTGCCGGCGGGGACGTCCACCGGCAGCTTGCCCTGCGGCGTCACCTTCCCGAGGATCACCTTCGCCAGCGCCTCGAGCGAAGGCGAGATGTAGCCGTACGTGGCGAGCCACGTCTTGATCGGGTTCTCGTAACCGGCGTCGTAGGGGATCTGGGCGGCGACCGCGACGACGGGTTTCCCGGTGTCGGCCAGTGCCTGCAACAGCTTGCCCTGCAACGGATACGTGCCGACGTTGTTGGTCAGCACGACGACGAGGTCGACGTTCTTCGCCGCCGCGACGGCCTGCGAGATCTGCGCGTCGGTCGGCGTCTGCCCGGTCTGCAACGCGGTCGCCTGCGTGCCGTGCGCGGTGAGCTTCGCCGCCAGGGACGCCGTCGTGCTCACGCCCCAGCCGGTCACCAGCGTCTTCGCGGGCTGCTGCTTGAGCGGAAGGACGCCGCCGTCGTTACGGATGGCGGTGACCGACCGGTCGGCGATGCCCTGCGCGGTCGCGAGGTTGGCCGGGGTGCCGACCTTCGTCATCACCTTGGCCGGGTCGACGAACGGCGAGGTCAGGATGCCGCGGTTCAGCTTGAGCTTGAGCACCCGCAGGACGCTTTCGTCGATGCGCTGCTCGGTCAGCTCACCCTTGCGGACGGCGTCGAGCACGGAGTTGATCGCGAGTTCGAGGTTCACCGGCATGAGCAGCTGGTCGATGCCCGCCTTGAGCGCGAGCACCGGGATCTCCGCGTCGGTGTGCATCTCGCGCACGGCGTCCATCGACAGCGAGTCGGTGACGACGACGCCGCGGTACCCGAGCTCCTCGCGCAGCTTGCCGGTGAGGATCGGCTTCGACAACGTGGCAGGCTCGCCCGACGGGTCGAGGCTGGGGAACTGGATGTGCGCGCTCATGATCGAGTCGATGCCCGCCTTGATGGCGGCCTTGAACGGCGGCACGTCGGTCGCGCGCCAGCTTTCCTCGCTGCGGTCGATCCTGGGCAGCTCGTGGTGGCTGTCGGTGGCCGCGTCGCCGTGGCCGGGGAAGTGCTTCGCGGCGGCGGACACCGTATCGGAGCGTCGTCCGGAGTTCTGGAAGCCCCTGACCTGGGCCTCGACGAACTGGCTCGCCAGCTCCGGGCGGCCGGAGAACGACCGGACGCCGATCACCGGGTTGGCCGGGTTGGAGTTCACGTCGGCGTCGGGGGCGAAGTCCTGGTTGATGCCGACGGCGCGCAGTTCGTGCCCGAGGATGCGGGCGGCCTCCTGGGCTGCCTTGGTGTCACGGCCGGCCGAGATCGCCATCGCGTTCGGCAGCTCGGTGGCGGGGGCACCCATCCGGGTGACCGTGCCGCCTTCCTGGTCGGTCGCGATCTGCAACGGGATGCGGGCGCCGCTGCGGAGCGCGGCCCGCTGGAGCCCGTTGGACAGCTTGGCGACCTGCACCGGGTCGTCGAAGTTGTCGCGGCTGTCGTTGTTGAAGTAGATGACGCCGCCCAGGTGGTACTTCTCGATCACCTGCGCGGGGGTGTCGACGCCGAAGTCGGCCTTGTTCTTGGCGTTGACCTCGTCGGCGGACTTCCCGTTCACCCACGTGACGAACAGCTGCCCGACCTTCTGCTCCAGGGTCAGCCCGCGCAGCGTCCGCTGCGCCTCGACGTCCGCCGTCACCGGCTGCGCGGTCGCCGGAACCGCCGCGACACCCAGGGTGAGCAGGCCCGCGAGGGGCAGGGCGAGCGCATGGATCCTCCGATGACGGGCGTGCGCGGTTCGGGTCGTCACCTCAAGCCTCCCAGATTCGTGCCTGACTCTCAGATGGAAAGAAGTCCACCTGGAAGCACTGATATCCGGAAGCTACCCACGAGCACTTTGCTTGTCCATCGGCCACCCGCACGAACGGTCCGTTCATACACAAAGGGACGCGAAGGGGCCTGTCACGCTTGAAATCGGGGGCAAACACTGGCGGCGCCCGTCGGCAAGAAGCCGGCGGGCGCCGCCAGTCAGTGCGGACCACTCGGGCGACCAAGCGTGCAACTCTGGTCGTACCTTCATGGACTCGGCGTCCGGCGTCCCGGTACGCAGTCCCTAGACGACGAGCCTCCCGCGGCGCGCTGCGCGTGGGTACCCGGTGTCCGCACACGGAGATTCGCCGGGGTGGAACAGGCTTCTCTTCTACCTGTTCCCTGGCCGACCGAACGTCCGCACCTACTTTCTACGCCGTGAGCCGGGTCACTTCAAGTGCGCAGACGGGTGCACCGGTACAGAGGCTCGATCTAGTGACACGGGCACCCTCCGCGACGGACAATTCGCGGCCCTGACTGCGAAAACCGGCCCGGTACCGCCGTGTGGGTGTGCGCTCATCGGGTGCGTTTGCGCCGGTTGTAGCCGTACCAGGTGGCCCCCGCGGCGACGGCGCCGAGCGCGACCAGCCCGGCCGACCGCGCCGGGATCCGGGTCCGCAGCGACATCGGGTGTTCGAAGGCGAGGATCTCCCAGCCCTGTTCCGTCGCGTGCTTGCGCAGGACGCGGTCGGGGTTGACCGCGTGCGGCCGGCCGACGACTTCGAGGAGCGGGATGTCGGTGCTCGAATCGGTGTACGCGTGGCACTGGGTGAGGTCGTAGCCGTAGGTCGCCGCGAGTTGTTTCGCGGCGACGGCCTTGTTCTCGCCGTAGCAGTAGAAATCGACTTCGCCCGAGTAGCGACCGTCCACAATCTGCATCCGCGTGGCCACGCTGCGCGTCGCGCCGAGCATTTCGGCGACCGGCGCGACGACTTCCTCGCCGGTCGCCGACAGCACCACGACGTCGTGCCCGTCCGCGCGATGCGAGGAGATCAGTTCCGCCGCTTCCGCGTAGACGAGCGGGTCGACGACGTCGTGCAGCGTTTCGCGGACGATCGCGGACACCTGCGCGACGTCCCATCCGGTGCACAGCGCGGAAACCTCGGCCCGCATCCGCTCGGTCTTCGCCGCGTCCGCGCCCGCGAGGGAGAAGACGAGTTGGGCGTACGCGCTGCGAAGCGCGGCTCGGCGGTTGATGAGGCCTTCGCGCAAAAGCGGCTTGCTGAAGGCCAACGCGCTCGATGACGCGATGATCGTCTTGTCGAGATCGAAGAACGCCGCGACCTGGTTTGGCGTCGTGCTGGGTCGGTCCACCCGCCAAGGATAGGAGAGCCGGACCGGCGCGCGCCGGTTGGTCGACCACGATCGTGCCGTCGCGGTGGAAAATTCACGACCGCCCACTCGATCGGGCGCGTCGTGCCGTTATCGAATTGTGGGTGCGGAGGTCGCCCGCAACGGGCCGGTGTCGGAGTTACAGTGAGATTGCCCGGTGTTGCACCGGGCCCAGGTTCAGTCCGACCCCCCGGGGCTGAACCCCAGGCGGCCCTCGTCCCTCCCCCCTGGCGAGGGCCGCCTCCTCGATCCCTTGCGGTGTCAGTGGTTCAGACCTCGACGGCCGCGGAAACCCCGCCCGGGCAACGCAGGAACCGGCCGGAGTTCGTTAACTTTCTTTTCTCTCAACCATTTTCTTGCTCGTTTCCGGCTGCGAACAGAGTCGTGGGTTCGTAGTGGAAAGGGACCGACAAAACCGCGGGAAACCGGTTTCCCGCGGCGGAGTTGTCCACAACACCCCGGTTGTCCACAGGTGGGGCGGAATGGCGTTGTGCGCGGCGGGCGACCGGCGCGACCGTGGAGTCATCACCCGAGTCCGACCGAATCACTGGGGGAATCATGACCGTGGAACATCCGCTCGTCGTCGCAGGCGACGACATCCTGCTCGACGAGATCCTGCGCGTGGCCGCCGCCGCGGGCTGCGAGGTCGAACGCGCACCCGATCTGGACGCGGCGCGCGGAAGATGGGCCCGCGCGCCGCTCGTGGTCCTCGACGAGGAAGCCGCGAGCGCGCCGAACCGCCTGCTGCGGCGGAACAAGGTCCTGCTGATCTGCAAGGGCGCGCCGACACCGGTGACGTGGGAGCGTGCCTTCAACACCGGTTCGGAGAAGGTCCTTTCGCTCCCGGACGAGGAAGCCGACCTCATCGGCGAATTCGCCGACGTCGTCGACGGGCCGGCGCGTGACGACGGCGTCGTCATCGGGATCATCGGCGGGCGTGGCGGTGCCGGGGCTTCCGTGCTGGCGGCCGCCGTCGCGTATCAAGCGGAGAAGTCCGGCACCGGCGGGCTGCTGGTCGACTGCGACCCGCTCGGCGGCGGGGTCGACGTACTCCTCGCCGCCGAACGTGATCGCGGGCCCCGGTGGCCGGAGCTCGACCTCGGCGGCAGGGTGTCCATGGCCGCGTTGAGCGAAGCCCTGCCGCGAAAGAAGTACTCGACCGGCTCACTGTCCTTTGTGTCCTATGGGCGGGAAGGACGCGGCCCCGGGCCCGAGGCGATCGAGGGCGTGCTGAACGCCGGACGGCGCGCGGGGCGGACCGTCGTCTGCGATCTGCCGAGGT
Source organism: Amycolatopsis roodepoortensis (assembly GCF_024628825.1). NCBI lineage: Bacteria > Bacillati > Actinomycetota > Actinomycetes > Pseudonocardiales > Pseudonocardiaceae > Amycolatopsis > Amycolatopsis roodepoortensis. The sequence continues at coordinate 4,842,820 of NZ_CP102415.1, read as the reverse complement.
ATTTCGGCCCCGAGACGTCCGCCGTGATCGGGCTTGCCGATCTCGTCGTGGTCGTCGTCCCCGCGGAACTCCGTGCCTGTGCCGCCGCGAAACAGGTCCTCGCCAGGCTCGAACCCCACGCGACGAGGATCGGTGTCGCGGTCCGCGGGCCGTCGCCCGCCGGGCTGATCCCCCAGGAGATCGCCGACGCCGTCGGCGTCCCGCTCATCACGTCGATGGGCCGTGAGCGGTCCCTCTCGGTGGCCCTCGACCGCGGCGAATTCGTCCCGAGACATCGCGGGCACCTGGCGACGGCCGCCACCGAAGTCCTCGCGGCGGCGCGCGGAAACCTGGCCGGTGCTTCGAGATGACCGAAGACCTGGTCGAGCGGGTCCGGCGGCGGCTGGCCGGATCGGACGCCCCGGCGGATCCGGTGAGCGTCGCGCGGGCTGTCCGCGCCGAAGCGGGCGGCGCGCTCGGTCAGGACGCCGTCCTCGGAGCGGTCCGGCTGGCCCGTGACGAGTTCGTCGGCGCCGGCCCCCTCGCACCGCTTCTCGAAGAGCCCGGCGTCACCGACATTCTCGTCACCGCTCCCGACGAGGTCTGGATGGACACCGGTAAGGGTCCCAAGGCGACGGACATCCGTTTCGCCGACGAGGAAGCGGTCCGCAGGCTGGCCCAGCGGCTCGCCCTCGCCGGCGGGCGGCGGCTGGACGACGCGCAACCGTTCGCCGACTGCTGGCTGCCGGGAGTGGGGCCGCAAGGCCGGGTCCGGATGCACGCGGTACTCCCGCCGCTCGCGCCCGCCGGGACCTCCCTCTCGCTCCGCGTCCTCCGGCCGGCCACCCATGATCTCGCCGAACTCCGGTTGCGCGGGGTGTTCGGCACCAGCGGCGCGGATCTGCTCGACTCGGTCATCCGGCGACGGCTCGCGTTCGTCGTCTCCGGCGGGACCGGGACGGGCAAGACGACCTTGCTCGCCGCGTTGCTCGGCGCCGTCCCGCCGTCCGAACGCATCGTCTGCGTCGAGGACGCCGGAGAACTGCAACCGGACCATCCGCAGTTCGTCAGCCTGCTCACCCGCCCGGCCAACGTCGAGGGCGCGGGCGAGATCGGGCTGAGCGAACTGGTGCGTCAGGCGCTGCGAATGCGTCCGGACCGCCTGGTCGTCGGAGAGGTGCGCGGCGGGGAGGTGATCGCGTTGCTGAACGCGATGAACACCGGGCACGAGGGTGGCGGCTGCACCCTGCACGCCAATTCCTCGGAGGAGGTCCCCGCACGGATGGAGGCGCTGGCCGCGCTCGGCGGACTGAAACGGGACGCGTTGCACAGCCAGCTGACGGCGGCGGTGCGGGTGGTCCTGCACATGGTCCGGCTGCCGAGCGGGATCCGGCGGCTGGACGAGGTCGGTGTACTCCGGTCCTATCGAGGCGAGGCCAAGGTCGTTCCGGTCTGGAGCAAAGGCACCTGGATCGGCGACGAGACTCCGTTCGAGGAGCTGGCGGCATGAACCCGTGGTTCCTGCTCTCCTGCGGCGCGGGCCTGGCCTGCTGGCCGAAGCGTATGGCGCGCGCGCCGATCGCCTGGCGTCCGCCACGGGCGCTTCGGAGGGGTTGGTGGCCTCTGCCGGCGCTGCTCGTCCTGCCGTTTCTCGGGATCGGCTGGGCCGTCGCGGTACTCGTGCTCACCGTGACCATCCGCCAGGAGGTCCGGTCGCGAGCGCGGGCGAACGCGGCGCTGGCCGAAGCCGAGCTCACCGCGTCGGTTCTGCGGACGATGATCGGTGAACTCCGCGCGGGCGCCCATCCGGTGACGGCGGCCGAAGCCACCGCGGAGGCGATCCCCGCGGCGTCCGAGCGGCTGCGCGGGCTCATCGCGGCCGCCCGGCTCGGTGGTGAGACCGCGGCCGATCCGGACGCGCCACCGGCACTGGTGAACGCATGGACGCTCGCGAACCGGTTCGGGCTCCCGATGGCCGACGTGCTCGACGCCGCGAGACGGGACGCGGAGGCCGGGATCGGCTTTCGCCGCCGGCTCAAAGCCAAGATGGCCGGTCCCCGGGCGAGTGCCGCCGTACTCGCGGCCCTTCCGCTGCTGTGCCTGCCGCTCGGCGAGGCGATGGGGGCGGGCCCGGTCCACGTCCTCACGGGGACGGGCGCCGGTCAGTCGCTGCTCGTCGTGGGCAGCGGGCTGATCTGGGCGGGTACGGCTTGGTGCCGGGCCCTCACCGGGCGGGTGGCGTCGTGCTGACCGGTGCGGCGTTGATCCTGCTGGGCGGTGCCGTCTTCTGTTGGCCACGCGTCGCGGCCGGAGGCGTAGCGCGGCCAGGCCGGCTTCTCACGCGGCTTCGGACGCGGCCGCCCCGGGACAACGGCGTCTTCGAACTCGTCCGGTCCGCGGCCACCCTCGACCTGCTGGCCGCCTGCCTGGCGGGTGGGCTGCCGGTGCCCGTCGCGCTCGAGGCCGTCGCACCGACAGCCTCACCGAAGACCGCGGCGGCTCTGCGTGCGGTGGCGTCGCATCTCGCCGTCGGCATCGGGCCGGCGGAAGCCTGGGTGCCGGTCCGCGACCGGCCCGGCCTGACCGAACTGGCCGTCGCCGCCGTCCGGACGGCGCGGGCGGGCACCGCGCTCGCCACGCACGCGAAGGACCTCGCGCGAAGGCTGCGCGAGTCGCTCTCCGCCGAGGCCGAGGAACGCGCGGAACGGGCGGGAGTACTGCTGGCGGCACCGATCGGCCTGTGTTTCCTTCCCGCGTTCCTCTGTCTCGGTGTCCTGCCCGTCGTGCTCGGCCTCGCCGGGCGGCTCGACGGCGTCCTCTGATCGAAAGGCGAATCCCTTGAACAAGCTCCCCACCTTCCGCGAAGACGACGGCATGGCGACGATCGAATACGCCATCGCCACCATCGCCGCCGCCGCGCTGGCGGCCCTCCTCTATGTGGTCATCGACAGCGAAGCCGTCCGAGCCGGGCTCACCGCACTCATCGAGCGGGCCCTGTCGGTGAAGTTCTGATGCGCGGCGAAGACCGCGGCTCCGTCACGGTGGAGGCCGCGCTCGGCATCGGTGCTCTGACCTTCGTCTCGGCCCTGCTGCTCGCCGGGATCGGGGTCGCGTCCGATCAGCTTCGCTGCACCGACGCCGCCCGCGAGGCCGCCAGGCTCCTCGCCCGCGGCCAGCCCGCCCGTGCCGAACAGGCGGTCCGGGAGATCGCGCCGTCCGGCGCCCGGCTGGACGTCGTCCGCGAAGGCGACACCATCACGGCCGGCGTCGAGGCCGAGCCGGTCGCCGGGCTCCTGCCGGGTATCCGGCTGCGCTCCAGCGCCTTTGCCGTCGCCGAGCCGGGGAGCGGGCCGTGACCGCGGACGATCGCGGTGTCGCGACCGTGTGGACCGCCTCGATGGTCGCGGTCCTGGTCTGCGCGGCCGCGATCGCCTTCTGGATCGGCGCCGCCGTCACGACCCGGCACCGTGCCGAGGCCGCCGCGGACCTGGCGGCGCTCGCGGCGGCCTCGCACGCGTCGGACGGTCCCGCCGCGGCCTGCGAACGGGCCCGGCAGGTCGCCGTCCGGATGTCGGTCACGCTGCTGACCTGCCAGTGGGAACGAGGTGACGCCCTGGTCGAGGTGCGCTCGGAGCCCTCGGGCCGTCCGACGGTCACCGGGCGGGCGGAGGCGCGGGCGAGGGCGGGGCCGGTCGACCGGTCGCCGTGACTGAGGTCGCACGGGGAACGGTCGCCGGCCGGTGACCGGCGAGTAGTACGCGCGAGTAACCGCTGGGCGCGAGCAGCGGTCGTTGACGCGCGGCGAGCGGTCGAAGCCATGATCAGCTCACCGCCGAACGGCCGCCCGCCGCTCACCGCGAGCGCCGTCACGCAGGCGGGAAGCCCAGGTCGGCTGCGACGAACGGCTCCATACCGGTCGTGCGGGCCCGATAACCGGACGTCCGGCGTTCGGTCCGTCCGGTCGCACTACCGCGCGTTCATCGCTAAGTAACCGCCGGTTGTCGCGTGAGGTCTTCTCCCGATGTGCAACTTGCCGTTTATTGAGATGTGCGCCACTTCGAAAAGTTCGCCGAGGCCGGTGCGACAGAGACAGACACAGGACAGAGTTGACCTGAGGCAGGGACAGTAATGTTGGACGCGAATTGGCCGGACAGCTGGCGGGGCGCCTTCCGCATCGAAATGCGTGCGGAGGCGATCGGTCTCGCCTGGCGTGGCTGGCCGGTGCTCCCGGGCGCCGAGCCCGCGGCGCTCACCGCCGACGGTGACGACCTCACCTGGCGGCGTCCGGTCCCGGCCCAGGACAACTGGCGTGAACTGACCGAGACCCACCCCCACGAGGTCGCCACCTGGTTCGGCGACGACACGCACAGCCTGCTCGTCGCCACCGGCACCGTGCTCGACGCCATCGAGGTCGACGACGAACTCGGGAAGGCCGCCGCCCGCCTGCTGCGCGCCACCGGGCACCCCGCCCCGATCGTCGCGATGCCGAACGGCCGCTGGCTGTTCCTCACCACCGTCGCCACGAGCATCCCGCGGGAACTGGCCGACCAGGCCTCGATCCAGTGGCACGGCGCGAACGGCTACATCCCGCTGCCCCCGTCGCCGTTCCAGCACGGTGTCGTGCACTGGCGGGTCAAGCCCGAGGTCTGGGGCTGGCAGCTGCCCGAGGCCACCGACGTGCACGACGTGCTCGTCCGTGCGCTGGCCGGTGGCCAGGCCGTCGCCCCTGTGGCGAGCCTCAGCACCGCCGCCTGATCAACCCACAATTTCAAGCCACCCCGTGGCCGGACACGGACCCGTGCTGACGCAAAGCCCCGAGCACGGTGTCCAGAACGGCCACCGCCCCCGCCTTGTCCAGCGGATCGTTGCCGTTCCCGCACTTCGGCGACTGGACGCAGGACGGGCAGCCGGCCGGGCACTCGCAGGAAACGATCGCCTCCCGCGTTGCGGCCAGCCAAGGGACAATCGCGGCAAATCCGCGGTCGGCGAATCCCGCACCCCCGGGATGGCCATCGTGCACGAACACCGTCGCCTCCCCGGTGTCCTCGTGCCACGCGGTCGACACCCCGCCAATGTCCCAGCGGTCGCAAGTAGCGAACAGCGGTAGCAGGCCGATCGCCGCGTGCTCGGCGGCATGCAGGGCACCGGGGACGCGCGCCGGATCCAACTCGGCGCCCGTCCCCGGTGCCCCGCCAAGTTCCTCGGTCCCCACCCTGGAGCCTCCGGTCCCCACCGGCTCCAGAGCTTCGGTCCCCGTCCGATGGCCTCCGGTCCCCGCCACGCCATCGGACGCGCCGAGCAGTTCGGCCGAGATCGTGTACCAGACGGCACGGGTGTGCAGGCTCTGCTCCGGCAGATCCAGCGGAGTCTGGTCCAGCACCTCACCGGACGGACGTCTCCGCAAGTAGCCGACCACTTGCGAGCTCACCGAAACCTCGCCGAGGTTCACCGTGACCCCGCCGTGCACTCGCTTCTCTTCGGTGCGCAGCACGCTGATGTCGACGATCTCGCGCGGTGACGTGGTCCAGTCCGGATCCTCCGCGTGCACCAGGGCGAGCCCGGTCTCCAGATCCAGTTCGTCGACCACATAGGACGAACCCTGGTGCAGGTACACCGCACCGGGATGGACCGCGTAGCAGGCTGAACCCGGGTCGACCGTGCCGAGCATCCGGCCGGAATCGGCTTCCACCACCGCGATCTGCTCACCGCCGGAGCCCCGGATGCCGACCTCGGCGTGCGGCCGGTCGCGCGAGGTCCAGTACCAGCCGCTCGTGCGGCGGCGGACGATCTTCTCCTTGACCAGGTCGGCGAGCACGGCGCGCGCCGGGTCCCCGCCGAAGGCCGCGACCTCCGGCTCGGTCAGCGGGAGTTCGGCGATGGCGCACGCCAGCTGCGGCCCGAGCACGTACGGATTCGACGGGTCGAGGACGGCGGCCTCCACCGGCCGGTCCAGGATCGCGGACGGATGGTGCACGAGATAGGTGTCCAGCGGGTCGTCGCGGGCCACGAAGACGACCAGTGCCGCGTCGCCCGCGCGCCCGGCCCGGCCGGCCTGCTGCCAGAACGACGCGAGCGTGCCCGGATAACCCGCCAGCACCACCGCGTCCAGTCCGGCGATGTCGACCCCGAGTTCGAGCGCGTTCGTCGTCGCGACACCGAGCAACCGCCCGGACAGTAGCGCCGCTTCGAGGGCTCGCCTTTCCTCCGGCAGATACCCGGAGCGGTACGCGGCGACCGATTCCGCCAGCGCACCGTCCACTTCGGACAGAATGCGCCGGGCGCCGAGCGCGGTCAGCTCAGCGCCTCGCCGAGACCGGACGAACGCCAGCGAGCGGGCGCCTTCGATGACCAGTTCGGCGAGGATCCGGGCAGCCTCGGCGCCCGCCGAGCGCCGCACCGGTGCCCCGTTCTCGCCCGAGAGTTCCGACAGCAGCGGGGGTTCCCACAACGCGACCGTGCGGGCGCCGCGCGGCGAGCCGTCCTCGGTGACCGGGACGCAGTCCTGCCCCGTGAGCTTCGACGCGAACGCCGCCGGATCCGCCGTGGTCGCGGACGCGAGGACGAAGACCGGCGAAGCGCCGTAGTACGCCGCGACCCTCCGCAGCCTGCGCAGCAGCAGCGCCACGTGGGAACCGAAGACACCGCGATAGCTGTGGCACTCGTCGACGACGACGAACGAGAGCCGCCGGAAGAACCGGGACCAGCGCGCGTGCGACGAGAGGATCCCGCGGTGCAGCATGTCCGGGTTCGTGAACACCCAGTTCGCGTGTGCGCGGACCCAGTCCCGCTCCTCCATCGGGGTGTCGCCGTCGAACGACGCCGCCCGCGCCTTTTTGATGTCCAAAGAGGACACCGCGCGCAACTGATCGGCGCCGAGCGCCTTGGTCGGCGACAGGTACAGCGCCGTGGCCCGCTCGTCCTCGACCAGTGCCGAGAGCACCGGCAGCTGGTACGCGAGCGACTTGCCCGACGCGGTGCCTGTCGAGATCACGACATGCTCGCCTTCGCGGACCAAGGACGCGGCTTCCGCCTGATGCCGCCATGGCGCCTCGACCCCGTTCGCCTTCAGCGCCTCGACGACGGGACCCGCCACCCAATCCGGCCAGTCCACGAAATCCGCCGGACGAGCCGGCAGCTCGGCCACATGGGTGACCGGGTACAGCGAAGCCGGGATCCCCGCCGTCGCGCGGTCGAGAAGCCGCCGGCCCTTGCCGGATCGCACCGTGCCGTCCACCTTCGGAAGCTTCGCACAGCGCACCGACAGAAACGGTCCGCCGCCGGACGGAACAGGCACTGGAAGCGGCCGCTGATGATCGATACAGTGACCAGCCTCACAAGATTACGGAACGTACGGTGGCGGGGACGCCTTGCCGCCCGCCATCCCACTACCAATACACTCCCGCAATCCACACCGTCTGTGGCGAGCGTCATGTGAGACGTGCCTTGCAGTGCGACTAGCGTGACGTTCGGCTCAGCTCCCCATGCCAACGTCGGAACGCCGGCTCCATCGGCGGATCGTCGTTGGCCAACGGCGACGTCTCCAGGAGGACGAATGTCCCGGCAGTTCCTCGCGGAGGGCGAACTCACGCTCTCCGGAGGTGGTTACACCATCGTCGGTGTGATCGCCGTGGTCGCCCTTGCCGCACTGGTCATCGGCTACGTTCTGATGAAGGAGGTCCTGGCCGCGGGCCAGGGCACCTCCAAGATGCAGGACATCGCGAAGGCAGTGCAGGAAGGCGCGGCTGCCTATCTCAAACGGCAGCGCAACACTCTCGCGATCTTCGGCGCGATCGTTTTCGTGCTGCTCTTCGCTTTGCCGGCCGATGACTGGAACGAGAAGATCGGCAGGTCCATCTTCTTCTTGGTCGGTGCCGGATTCTCCTTCGCGATCGGCTATCTCGGCATGTGGCTGGCGACGCAGGCGAACCTGCGTGTCGCGGCCGCTTCGCGCGAGGCGGGCGGTCGCGAGAAGGCGATGCGCCTGGCCTTCCGCACCGGTGGCGTCGTCGGCATGATCACCGTCGGTCTCGGCCTCTTCGGCGCCGCGGTGGTCGTCCTCGTCTACACCGGACAGGCCCCGAAGGTGTTGGAGGGCTTCGGTTTCGGTGCCGCGCTGATCGCGATGTTCATGCGTGTCGGCGGCGGTATCTTCACCAAGGCCGCCGACGTCGGCGCGGACCTGGTCGGCAAGGTCGAGCAGGGCATCCCCGAGGACGACCCGCGCAACGCGGCCACCATCGCCGACAACGTCGGTGACAACGTGGGCGACTGCGCCGGGATGGCGGCGGACCTCTTCGAGTCGTACGCGGTCATGCTCGTCGCGGCGCTGATCCTGGGTAGCACGGCCTTCGGCGTGCACGGCCTGATCTTCCCGCTCATCGTTCCCGCCATCGGCGTGATCACCGCGGTCATCGGTGTCTACATCACCAAGGCCAAGGCGGGTGAAGGCGGCCTGGTCACGATCAACCGCTCGTTCTACATCTCCGCGGGGATTTCCGCGGTGCTCTCGACGATCGCCGCGTTCGTCTACCTGCCCGGTTCGTTCTCCGAGCTGACCAGCGGTGCCACCAGCGAGCCCGGCAACCCGGCGCTGATCGCGACCATCTCGGTGCTCATCGGCATCGTGCTCGCGGCGGTCATCCTCAAGCTCACCGGCTACTACACCGGCACCGAGCACAAGCCGGTCAAGGAGGTCGGCAAGTCTTCGGAAACCGGTGCGGCGACGGTGATCCTGGCCGGTATCTCGGTCGGTTTCGAGTCCGCCGTGTACACCGCGCTGGTCATCAGCGCGGCCGTGTTCGGCGCGTACCTGCTCGGTGGCGGCGTCGCGCTGTTCGCCGTGGCGCTGGCCGGTACCGGTCTGCTCACCACGGTCGGCGTCATCGTCGCGATGGACACCTTCGGCCCGATTTCGGACAACGCGCAGGGCATCGCCGAGATGTCGGGCGACGTCGACGAGGACGCGGCGCAGATCCTCACCGAACTCGACGCGGTCGGCAACACCACCAAGGCCATCACCAAGGGCATCGCGATCGCCACGGCGGTCCTCGCGGCGACGGCGCTGTTCGGGTCCTATCAGGACGCGATCAGCAAGGCGCTGAAGTCGATCCCGGAGGCGGCGCAGGCCAGCGCGTCCGCGCTGAACTTCTTCGTCAACGAAGTGGTCAGCCCGAACACCCTGGTCGGTGTCATCATCGGTGCGGCGGTCGTGTTCCTGTTCTCCGGTCTCGCGGTCAACGCGGTGTCCCGTGCCGCCGGCGCGGTCGTCTACGAGGTGCGCCGCCAGTTCCGCGACATCCCGGGGATCATGGAGGGCACCACCCGTCCCGAGTACGGCCGGGTCGTCGACATCGTCACGCGCGACTCGCTGCGTGAGCTGACCACGCCCGGTCTGCTCGCGGTCTTCGCCCCCATCGCGGTCGGCTTCGGCCTCGGCACCGGCGCGCTCGCCGGTTACCTGGCCGGCGCGATCGCTTCCGGCACCCTGATGGCGATCTTCCTCGCCAACTCCGGTGGCGCCTGGGACAACGCGAAGAAGCTCGTGGAGGACGGAAGCCACGGCGGCAAGGGGTCGGACGCGCACGAGGCCACCATCATCGGTGACACCGTGGGTGACCCGTTCAAGGACACCGCCGGTCCCGCGATCAACCCGCTGATCAAGGTGATGAACCTGGTGTCGGTGCTGATCGCCCCGGCGGTCGTGCAGTTCTCGATCGGCGCGGACGCGAACGTCGGCATCCGCATCGCGATCTCGCTGGTCGCCGTCGCGATCATCGTCGCGGCGATCGTGGTCTCCAAGCGCCGCGAGTCGGTTCTTTCCGAGACCCCCGCGCAAACGAAGGCGTAGCGGTTTCTTTACCGCCGGGCCCGTCACGATCTTTCGTGGCGGGCCCGGCGTCTGTCCGGCGCAGGCTAATGTCTGCCCGTCACGCCGATCCGATCCGGGGGAGTCCCTGCCATGAGGCGTCCGATCGTGCTGTTCGCCGTCGTTTTCCTGCTGGCGGGCTGTGGTGGCGCCGAGCGGACGGCCGCTCCTTCTCCTTCTTCTCCCGCCCCCGCGGCCGGGAGTTCCTGGATGGACGGTTTCTGCGGTTCGCTGATCGACTTCGCCAAGATCGGCGATTTCCGGCTGCCCGACTTCGAGCAGGACGACGTCGTCAGTGCGCGGAAGGCGATGGACGAGGCCTTCGGGGTGTTCGCGCCCGGGTTCGACAACGCGGTCACCGGATTGGGGAAGCTCGGCCAGGCGCCGAGCGCGGAAGCCGACGCGGCGCGCAAGAGCATCGTCGACACGCTGACGCCCATCCGGGACAAGGTGCTCGCCGCGAAGTCCGCCCTCGACGCGGCACCGAAGGACGACAAGGCCGCCGTTGCGGCCGCCGCGGTTTCCTTCCGGCGAATCGGAGCCGACATCAACGACATGCCCGACCCGTTCCAGCAGCTGGAAACGAACGTTTCGTTGAAAACGCTGGCCGCACAGGCCCCGAACTGCAAGAAGCTGCCTTCCTGACCGTTCTTCGGTGTCGCGTTGATTTGCATTGCCCCCCGGTATCGGTACCGTCGGGGGCCAGCCGGGAAGTCGTCAGGTCGGGAGGTGTTTTCGTGCGGCCGCGGTTCACCGTCCTTGCCGCGCTAGCAACAGGTATCGGACTCGGCCTCGCCGGGTGCGGGCAGCAGCCCGCGGTGACTTCCCACGCCAGACAAGAAGGTCTCGCGACGGTCAGCGCGTCGGAGGCCGACCCCGCCTCCGCATGGACGGAGGGGTACTGCGGCGCGGCGGGCGGCCTCGTCCGGACGCTGGCGACGCTGCCCAGCGTCGATCCGAGCACGCCACAGCAGGCTTCCCGTACCTCCAGCGAACTGATGGCCTCGGTCGTCGAAGGGCTGGACCGGACCTCCGCCGCCATGGCGAACCTCGGGCCGGCGCCGGTCGCGGGCGGTGACTCCGCGCGCACGTCCGCCGTCGCCCAGCTCGACGGCATCCGGGCCCGCGCCGACGACGTCCGCCACCGCCTCGACTCCTCAAGCGACCCCGAAGCGACGAAAACGGCGCTTCGCGACGCGAGGACGTCCCTCGACGAACTAGACCGCCTCGACCTCCTCAGGGGCCTTAACGACGTCCCTCAGCTCGCCGCGGCGAGCAGCCGGATCCCGAATTGCCAGGATTTGGTCAAACAACCTCGCTGAGTCACCGCCTCATCACTGGCCATGAGTCGAACTTGTGTTCTATTCTGTCCGGGTGGACGGGACGATCTCGCTCTTCTCGGCGGAGGCGAGCGGGCCGGGGCTCGCCGACCTCGCCGGAGTGCTGTGCGGGCCCGGGCGGATGACGGGTTTCGGGCGGACGGCCGCGCGGCTGTCCGCCGTGGTCGACGAGCCGTGGCGGGCGGGTGCCCTCGCCAGGGAATGCCGTCGTCGCGGCGCGGAGGCGCAGGTCACGGCCGCCGAATGCGGGCGGCCGCTCGTGAGAACGCCGTTCCGGGTCGATCTGCTGCCACTTGAGCAGCGCTGGAACCGTGGTGAAGAGAAGGTCCTGCCGGAGGGCTTCCGGCTCGATGGGGCCATGTTGAGGATGTGGGCGCTGGCGGCGGGCAGTCCGCAGGGCAACGGCTACCTGCTCGCGCTGGATCCGGAGGCGCCGGAGACGCATGAGCGGCTGATCACGGCGCTGGCCCAGCTGGGCGTCCCGGCGAAGGTGCAGAAAGGTGAAGAGGCGCTGCTGCGGGTCACCGGCCGGAGGCGGCTCGCGCACGTGCTGGAGCTGATCGGAGACGCGCCGGCGGGTGCCGAGCCCGCTTGGCCGAGCCTGGTGCCCGTGGTGCGCGCCGTCTGACGCTCGTGAGTGGTGAGGACGGTTCTAACCGTCCTCACCACTCACGAGGCAAGAAGCCCCGGCCGCGCTCGTGTCGTCCATCCAGTCACGCGTGTCGTCCGGTCGATCACGTGACCTCGCCGGTGCGCGAGGGTCAGGCGGTCAGGGTTTCGGAGCCCGGCAGTCCGGGTTCGAAAGGTCCAGTTCACTGTGCGAGAGACAGGAGGTCAACTGGTAGGTCTGCTGCCCGTAGTTGATGCCCTTCCGCACGGTCACCTTCCCGGTCGCGTCGACCTCGCACGGGTTGTTCATCGTGCACCGCTGGCCGCTCTCGTTGCCGGTGTTGTTGACGCCGACGACCTTCCCCGTGGCGGTCTCGATGATCGGCGACCCCGAGGTTCCGCCGATCGTCTTGCACGCCGAGGTGTACCTGATCGAGTCCTTCCAGACCCAGTTCGCCTCGCGCAGTTCGTGGACGAAGCCGTCGACGTTGCAGGAGTAGATCTTCTTCCAGTAACCCGACACCACGTCCATCGCGATACCCGCCGACGGACGGGTCGGCGAGAGCGTCAGCGGGGCGATACCGTAGGCCGACTTGATCTTGGCGTAGCTGGTGTCGAGCTGGTAGAGCGAGACGTCGGTGTCGGTCATCGTCGCGTAGAGCAGCTTCTTCGCCTTGAGCGTGCCGAGCGAGGAGCGGCCGTCCTTGGACAGCAGGCTGAAGGTCCGCGTGGACGGCTTGTCGACGATTACTTCCCCGGGGTCCGGGAAACCTTCTTGCAGGCAATGCCCGTTGGAAAGGACGAGGGCCGGGTCGTCGAGGCTCGCCTCGGGCGGTTTGACCACCGACCCGGAGCAGTTCGACAACGCCACGGTTCCGGCGAAGGTGGTCGTGGCCGCGTGCGCCGGCGCGATGCCGACCAGGGCGGACGCGGTCAGCATGGCGAACAGTGTGCCGAGGAGTCGTCGGGTCACGTGGAGTCCTTTCGGGTCGGCGTGGACATCAAGTGAAGCGTTGGCGGGAGGTGAGCCACCACCGTCGAACGGAGGGTGTTCGCCCCGTCACGCGGGACCCCAGGCGGACGTGTCCGACATCACGTGCTAGGTGTTGAAAGGAAACATCGACGAGGTCAGCGGCGATGCGCTGGACACACGATCGGCGGCGTGTTGCACCACCTAGCCGTGGTCCGGGCGGTGCGAGCGTGCACACTGACGGGTCGAGAGGCGGCGCGAAGGCGCCGAAGATGAGCGGAGAGCAGGACAGCGTGGCAGGAGCACGGACGAAGAAGACCGCGGCGTCGGACGACGGCGCGGGCCGTCGTCGGCTGGTGATCGTCGAGTCGCCGACCAAGGCCCGCAAGATCGCCCCGTACCTCGGCGGTAACTACGTCGTGGAGTCCTCCGTCGGACACATCCGCGACCTCCCTCGCGGCGCGGCCGACGTCCCCGCCCAGTACAAGGGCGAGTCTTGGGCGCGGCTGGGTGTCGACGTCGACAACGACTTCAAGGCGCTCTACGTCGTCACGCCGGACAAGAAGTCCAAGGTCACGGAGCTGAAGGGCCTGCTGAAGGACGTCGACGAGCTCTACCTCGCCACGGACCCCGACCGCGAGGGCGAAGCCATCGCGTGGCATCTGCTGGAGACCCTCAAGCCGAAGGTCCCGGTGCGCCGGATGGTCTTCCACGAGGTCACCGAGCAGGCGATCCGCGCCGCGGCCGACAGCACCCGCGAGCTCGACGGCGACCTGGTCGACGCGCAGGAGACCCGCCGCATCCTGGACCGGCTCTACGGCTACGAGGTCTCGCCCGTGCTGTGGAAGAAGGTCATGCCGAAGCTTTCGGCGGGCCGCGTGCAGTCCGTGGCGACCAGGATCGTGGTCGAGCGGGAGCGCGAGCGCATGCGCTTCACCTCGGCGTCGTACTGGGACATCTCCGCCACGATGGACGCGGGCGCCGACGCGTCGCCGCGCAACTTCCCGGCAAGGATGATCGCCGTCGACGGCGCGCGCCTGGCCACCGGCCGTGACTTCGGCTCGGACGGGCAGCTCAAGACTGGCACTTCATCGAACACCGAGATCCGCGTGCTCGCCGAGGCCGACGCGGTCCGGCTGGCCGAGGCCCTGAAGAACCGCGACTTCAAGGTCGCGAGCGTCGAGGAGAAGCCGTACACGCGGAAGCCGTACGCGCCCTTCATGACCTCGACTCTGCAGCAGGAGGCGGGCCGCAAGCTGCGGTTCACCTCCGAGCGCACCATGCGGATCGCGCAGAAGCTGTACGAGAACGGGTACATCACTTATATGCGTACCGACTCCACGACGCTGTCGGAGTCGGCGATCTCGGCGGCGCGCAGCCAGGCGACGCAGCTGTACGGCAAGGAGTACGTCTCGCCGTCGCCGCGCCAGTACACCCGCAAGGTGAAGAACGCGCAGGAAGCCCACGAGGCGATCCGTCCTTCGGGCGAGGTCTTCCGCACGCCGGGCCAGGTCGCGAAGGATCTGGACACCGACGAGTACCGCCTTTACGAGATGATCTGGCAGCGCACGATCGCGTCGCAGATGGCGGACGCGAAGGGCACCACGATGTCGGTGCGCATCGTCGGCACCGCCACCAGCGGCGAGGAGGTCACCTTCGCCTCGTCGGGCCGCACGATCACCTTCGCCGGGTTCCTCAAGGCGTACGTCGAGGCCGTCGACACCGAGAGCGGTGGCGAGGCGGACGACAAGCAGAGCCGTCTCCCGCAGCTGGTCAAGGACCAGGCGCTGACCGCGACCGAGCTGAGCCCGGACGGGCACACCACGTCGCCGCCGGCGCGGTACTCGGAGCCGAGCCTGGTCAGCAAGCTCGAAGAGCTGGGCATCGGCCGCCCGTCGACGTACGCGTCGATCATCAAGACCATCCAGGACCGCGGCTACGTGTGGAAGAAGGGTTCCGCGCTGGTGCCGTCCTGGGTCGCGTTCGCCGTGATCGGCCTGATGGAGCGGCACTTCGAGCGGCTGGTCGACTACGACTTCACCGCCGGTATGGAGGACGAGCTCGACCGCATCGCCGCCGGTGACGAGCACCGCACGCAGTGGCTGTCGAAGTTCTACTTCGGTGGCGACATGGGTGTCGACGGTTCGGTCGGCCGTCTCGGCGGGCTGAAGAAGCTGGTCGGCTCGGGTGTCGAGGACATCGACGCCCGCGAGATCAACTCGATCCCCCTGTTCACCGACGCCGACGGGCACACCGTCGTCGTGCGTGTCGGCCGCTACGGCCCGTACCTCGAGCGCGAGGTCGACGGGACGTCGCAGCGGGCGAACCTGCCCGAGGACCTGCCGCCGGACGAGCTGACCAAGGAGATCGCGGAGAAGCTGTTCGCGACGCCGCAGGAAGGCCGCGTTCTCGGCAAGGACCCGGTCAGCGGACACGAGATCGTGGCGAAGGAAGGCCGCTTCGGCCCGTACGTCACCGAGCTCCTGCCCGAGCCGGAGCCGCTGCCCGAAGGCGCGACGGCCGCGCAGAAGAAGGCAGCCAAGGCGAAGCAGCCGAAGCCGCGGACGGGCTCACTGTTCAAGTCGATGTCGATCGAGACGATGACCCTCGAAGACGCGCTGAAGCTGCTCTCGCTGCCGCGCGTGGTCGGCAAGGACCCGGAATCCGGCGACGAGATCACCGCGCAGAACGGGCGCTACGGGCCGTACCTGAAGAAGGGCACGGACTCGCGTTCGCTCACGACCGAGGACCAGCTGTTCTCGATCACGCTCGAAGAGGCGCTGAAGATCTACTCGGAGCCTAAGCAGCGTGGCCGGTCCGCGACCGCGAAGCCGCCGCTCAAGGAACTGGGCGACGACCCGGTGTCCGGTAAGCCGATGGTGGTCAAGGACGGCCGCTTCGGTCCGTACGTGACCGATGGCGAGTACAACGCGACGCTGCGGAAGTCCGACAGCATCGAGGAGCTGACCGCCGAGCGCGCCGCCGAACTGCTGGCGGAGAAGCGCGCGAAGGGGCCGGCGCCCAAGCGCAAGGCTCCGGCGCGGAAGACGGCGGCGTCGAAGACGACGGCCACCAAGACGACCGCGGCCAAGAAGACCGCCACGACCAAGACGGCGGCTACCAAGACCGCGGCGGCGAAGAAGCCCTCGACACGCTCGACGGCCACGAAAACGAAGTAGCTCCCTGAGCGCTATGAACGGGCCGTTCCCTGCAAATCTCGCAAGGAACGGCCCGTTCGACGCTCGTCAGGGGTGAAGGCCCGTCCAGAAGCCGCACCGGTGATCGGCCGCATGAGCGACCGGACGGATCGCGTCCGGCGCGAGCGACAGCACGACATCCCGATCCCAGCGGGGTGACCCTGGCGAGTTCGGGTCACCTGTGCGCATGAACGCGGTCCAGTACGCGATCATCTGCTCCGAAAGGCGCTTCTGTCCCTCGTCCAGCGACTTTTCGACCCCGCTGAGCTCGAACAGATAGACCAGATCGAGGGCGTGCGCCGCGCCGTGCGGCACCGTGGGCACGTCGTTGCCGTTGACGTCGGGCGCGTTCTTGTCGTCGAACTCGTAGGCGTACAACGGAGTTCGCCGCGAAAGCAGCCTGTTCCCCTCGGCCGTCGGGCAGGCCCATGACCGGTCCGTGGTGACCGTCGCCCAGGCCAGGGCGGGCGAAAGGTGGTTGCGCGACGGGTATTCGGCCGCGACCTCGTCCGCGTGCTCGCCGAACGTCTTGTGCAGGAACTCCTGATAGCGCTCCTCGGTGATCGGCTTGAGCTTCTCGACACCGGCGATGAACGCTCGCATCTCGTCGTGCGTGCCGCCCGAAAGCACCGGCACCCGGTGGAAAGCGCCCCGCCGCACGGCTTTCGCGGGGTCGAGCGGGAGCAGCTGCGTCCCGTAGGTCAGATGATTGGCGAAGGACTGGTGGTCCTTCAGCAACTCCGCGGCCGGGAGACGACGCAGGCAGCCGAGCGCGTCCGGGCCCTCGCAGCCGTGGCTCGCGGCCATCGTGGCGCCGTCGGCTTCGGTCTTGACGAGCGGCGAGTACGGGGTCTGCGCGGGCTGATTCGGGATGAGACCGCCGGGAGGCCAGTTCAGCAGGCAGGAGCCGGACATGATCGCGGCCTTGTGGAACAGGCCTGCCGCGGCGGGCGAGGTGAGCAGTGCGCAGGTGCTCATCCCGCCCGCGGACTGCCCCGCCAGCGTGACGTTCCGCGGGTCGCCGCCGAACGCGGCGATGTTGCGCTGGGTCCAGCGCAGCGCGGAAAGCTGGTCCATGAGCCCGAAATCGCCGGAACCCGCGAGGCCGGGAAGGCCGAAGTAGCCGAAGACGCCGAGCCGGTAGTTCGTCGTGACCACGACGACGTCGCCCTGGTCCGCCAGCCGCTGCGCGCCGTAGAGGCTGCCCGCGTCCATCGTGTAACCGCCGCCGTGCAGCCAGACGAGCACCGGCAGGCGACGGTTCCCCGCGTCACGCGGCACTGTGACGTTCAGGAAGAGACAGTCCTCGGCGCTGTCCGGCAGATACTGGGTGCAGGCGGGGCCGGGTTTCGTGGCGTCGGCGACGTCCTTCCACGGTTCCGGTGGGCGCGGTGGCTTCCAGCGGTCCTCGCCGACGGGTGGCGCGGCGAACCTGATCCCGTTGAACGTCCTGGTCAGGCCGGATTCCACGCCGCGGACCGGGCCGGCGTCGGTGCGCACGACGAGCGGGTCCGCGGGGGCGACGATCGCGAGGAGACCGGTGACGATGGCCAGCAGGAGATGCATGAGCGGTCCTTTCAGGAGGCCGCGAGGTGGCGCCACAGCCCGACGCGGCGGAAATAGAGGTGTTGCAGTACCTGCACGGCGACGAACGTGACGCCGTACAGCGCGGTGCCGAGGGCGGGAACGGAGTCCACCGGCAGCGTGTACGCCAGCAGGACCCGCCCGGCGGCATCGGCGATCAGGGCGACGCCCCACAGGACGGTCGCGACCCGCCAAGCCCGCCGGAACCACTCGTGCCGTGGCCACAGCTCGTCCCAATCGCGGACGCGCAGGGTGTCCGCGAATCGGCTCTTCGCGACCATCGAGCGGGCCATGCCGTACGCGAGCGGCCTGGAGAACAGCAGCGAAACGAGGAATCCGGCGCCGATCACCCCGGTGACCCAGCCCGCCTTCGCCAGCATGAACCGCGGGCTGCCGGTGACGAAGGAGAAGCCGACGCTGACCGCGAAGATCGTCAGCACGAAGATCGCGAGCGTGTCGATCTTCCGCCACCGGACCGCCCGGTAGAGGACGAAGAGCACGGTCGGCAGGGCGCAGAGGGCGAGCGCGAACAGCGCGCCGACGCCGAAGCCGCGAAGCACGTAGTACCCGGCGACGGGCACGACGACCTCGAGCAGCACCACACCCCACTGCCGGATCACGGGATCACTGCCTTCGGGTCGCGAGATCGAAGAGGGTCACCAGTTCGGCCGCGTAGGTGGTGAGGTCCGGCTCCGGCGTTCCGGCGAGCAGGAACACCGGGCCCTCCACCGAACGCCGGATCGTCGTCGCCATCACGTGGACGTCGAACTCGCGGAACTCGCCCGACTCCTGGCCCCAGCGCAGGATGCGTTCGACCGGTTCCAGCGCCGCCCGCTCGTTCGCCGGGTCGTAGTCGAGGGCGCCGCCCAGAAAGATGTTCAGCAGTGCGCGCATCCGGGTCGGCTGCGCGGCGGCGAATTCGAGGTTCGCCTCCAGGTACGTCCGCAGCGCCTCGCTCGCGGACGCGGGCTCGCTCATCCGCTCGGCCATGAACGCGCCGATCTCGCGGAAGACGTCTTCGAGGACCGTGCGGACGAGTTCCTCCTTGTTCGCGAAGTGGTACGAGATGAGTCCGGTGCTCGACAGCTTCGCCTGTTTCGCGATCCGGGCGAACGACGCGCGGGTGTAGCCGAGCTCGGCGATCGTCTCGATGGCCGCGGCCACGATCTGTGCGCGTCTCGCACTCTCGGTGAACGTCTTCGCTTTTGCTTGCATGAGCAAAAAATAGCTCAGACGAGCAAAACTGTCGACCGGAAACCGCTCACCGACCGCTCGCCGAACGACCTCACCCGTTCGAACAAAAGTTCTAAAAATTGTCGGTACCAGGGTGTTCAATGGTCAGGTGAGCACTTCAACGACCGCTGTCTTCGACGTCATCGACGAGGTCATCGCCCCGCTGGCCGCCGAGGTTCCGGAGCGTCCCTCGGTGATGGAGTTCTACGACCCGGAGCTCGCCGTGCCGCCGGTGCTGGCCGACGAGGAGCCGACTCCAGGGCTCACCCTGGCCGAGGAGGTGGAGCAGTACACCCGGTTCGTGAGCGGGATGGCGACCATCGGGCTGGCCCCCGGCGGTGAGGTCACGCCCGAGGCCGTCGGGCTGTATCGCGCGCTGCGCGGCGGGTTCATCCGCGGCGTGGTGACCGGTGTGTTCCCGTCGCGCGCGGAGCCGTGGGAGGTGCGGTTCTTCGGCGACGAGGACTACACGACGGTGCTGAACAAGCTCGGCAAGCGGGCGCGGCTGCGGTCCGGATTCCTCAGCGCGCTGCCGGGCTGGGTGTTCGACGGGCTGCCCGACCATCCGCCCGGCACCGGCGAGACCGTGCGCATCGAGACGGACGCGGGCGGGCTGATCCCGGTGCGGGCGCGCGATGCCGTCGAAGTGATCCGCGAGGGGGCTTCGCGGCCGCGGCACGGCACGGTCCTCGTCGATCTCGCGGTGCGGAACGCCATCCTCGCCGAGTATCCGCACGGCGCGTTCGGCCTGGTGGACAACGACCTCGGCCGGTACCAGTTCAGCGCGGCGATGGACGCCGACGGCCGCTGGACGCTCACCTGGGGCCCGGCCAGCCGGTCGACGGCCGAGCAATGGATCGTGAAGGCGGTGCAGAACCATGCGTGAACCGGCGACCGTGAAGGAACTGATGAGGCGCGCCGCCGAGCCGGTGCTGCGCGCCGTGCCCGAGCGGCGGAGCGTGTACCTGGGCTACGACCCGGAGATCACCGACGACGAGATCCGCCGCCTGTGCCCGTCCTACGACGGGCCGGCGGATCTCGTCACCCAGGCCGAGCGGTACGCGGCCAAGGCGGCGATGCTCGAAGAGGCCGGGCTGATGGAGAACGGCGAGATCCATCCGGCCGCGGTCCGGATGCACGGCGTGATGCTGCGGGGTTCGGTGCGAGGCGTCCTCACCGGCGTCTTCGCGTCCGCGCCCCGTTCGGTACGCGTCGATTGCTACGGCGACGGGCAGCAGGCGGTCGTCTGGCGGATGAGGTCGGGGCGGCGGACCACGTTCAGCCTGAGCGATTTCGGTGAGCTGGGCGCCCGCGTCTTCGGCGGGCTCCCACACGTTCCCGCCGGTGAGACCGAGCCGATGCGCATCAGGATCGACGAGCACGGTGTGCCGTTGCCCGGCCAGGACGAGGAGGTCGGCCTGGTCGCCGACACGCTGAGCCGTCCGCGGACCGGCACGGCGATCCTCGACCTGGTCGCCTTCGGCGGGCTGAACGCCGAGTACCCGGACTACGGCTTCGTGATCGTCGACAACGATCTGGGGAGGTTCGTGTTGTACGCCGCCCCTTCCGAAGGGTGGCTGATGTTCGGTGGAATGGACCGCCGGGCACTGGCGGGCTGGCTGCACGAGGCGGTGGACATGAGCCGTACATAGTGCCGCTGGCGCCTTGGGCGATGAACGACTGGGGAGGGCGGGCATGGACCTGGACCGGCGCGCGGCCGACGCGTGGTTCCGGCGGCGAGGGCTGCCGATGGTCATCCACCGGCGGAGGCGTGGGGCGGCCATGTTGCGCCGGTCCACGCCAGGGCTGGTGTTCCTGTGCCTGCTCGACCTCCTCCTTGCCGGGCTGCTGAAGCTGCTCGACGTCCCCGAGGACGTGCTCGCGGCCAGGATGCGCAGCAGCGGCGTCGGTTACGTCCTCGGCGTGCTGGCGCTGACGTTCGCCGTGGTCGTGGTGCCGGTGATCGCGGGCCGCCTGATGGCGAAGCTGCTCCGCGTGCTCAGCCGCACCAGGGTCCGGTTGGCCGTCATGGCGGTGACGATCGGCTTCTGGTTGTTCGTGCTGCCGCTCGGCGAGCGGTTCACCGGGCTGGTGGCCTGGGACAACCCGCTGTGGGTCGCCGTGCTCGCCAACCTCGCCGCGCTGGGCGTGCTGATGCTGCTGGTCAGGATCGGCGTCGGTTCGATCCTGACCTGGGCGGCGCGGAGCGCGGTCGCGCAGGTCAGAGCCATCGGAACGCTGGCTTCACGGGCGTTGCCGCTGCTCCTGCTGGTGGTGATGTTCAGCTTCTTCACCGCAGAGCTGTGGCAAGCGGTGGAACGGCTGACGCCCGGCCGGTTGTGGCTGGTGGCCGGCTTCCTCGTGCTGATCGGCGCGGTGTTCCTGGCGTCGATGCTGTCGGACGAGATCAAGGAGCTGAAGTCCTGGACCGTGGAACCCGGGGCGGCCGTCCTGCGCGGCACGCCGTTCGACGACGACACGCCTCCGCCGGAGCGGCGCGCCCTGACGAAGACCGAGCGCCTGAACATCGCCTTGGTGCTGTTCTTCGCCCAAGCCGTGCAGATCGTGGCGTTCGGGGTGCTGGTGTTCGCCTTCTTCGTCGTGTTCGGGGTGCTGATCCTCAGCCCCGAGGTCGTGACTGAGTTCGCCGGCCGTGAATCGGCGCCCGGAACACTGTTGGGTGTCCCCCTTCCGGTCAGTTCCGCGCTCGTCAACGTCTCCGTCTTCCTCGCCGTCTTCTCCGGTCTGTATTTCGCCGCATCGACCGCGACGGATGCCCGGTACCGGCGTTCTTTCTTCGAACCTTTGCTGGAGGATGTGAAGATCAGCCTCGCGGCGCGTGACATTTATCTGGCCCATTGGGCGGATGTGCGGCGGGCCGAGGTGGTTACCCTGGAAGCAGAGGACATTCCGTAGTGAGGTGGTCACCATGAGCGGGAAGGGCGAGACTCCCTTCTTCGATGCCCCCGACTTCGTGAAAGGCGACGGCACTCAGGCAGATCCTCCAGGCGACAGGTTCGCCGACCCGCTGTCCGGGCTGGTCACGACGGCCCCGGCGTCCCCTTCGGCGGGGGCCGACGACGTCCACGTGCAGGTGCCGGGACCGGTGCAGCCCGACCCCGAAGTCGTGAGCCGGATGGTCAACGCGGCCATGCTCGCGGACGAGCGGCCCGCCGAAAACCCGGGCCCCGAGCAGACCGCCGCGCAGCCGCCCGCGAGGGTCGTCAGCACGGTCGGTGAGCAGGGCGCTGCGCCGATCGGGATCCTGCCCCAGCAGCGCACCTGGCCGTCGAGGCCTTCCCAGCTGATCCGTCCGCCCCGGCGGGTGAAGCAGGAAGAGCCTGTCGACGTCGACGAAGAGGCCGAAGTCGAAGTACGGCGGGCAAAGCGCTCCATGCAGATGCCGCGGCTCGGTAAACCGTCGTCGAACGCGGCCGGTGTCATGATCGCGATCGCCCTCATGATCATCTTCGCGTTCCTGGCCATCCAGCTGCTGGCCAGCCTGTTCAACAGCATCGCGGGGATCTTCGGGTAACCCGTCCGGCGGATACCGCCGGACGGGGCCGTCCGTCCAGACGTCACCCATCGGGATACCCTGGCCCTACGGTCGGGGTACCCGGTGTTGACCCGGGTCGCACCCCGGCGCCGCGTGACTAGTGGGGTGGGCGTATCAGCGAGGGCGTGCGGTCGGTGCCCGAAGCGGGCACGGGTGATTCGGCGGGGCGTGACGCTTCCACCATGCACCGGGTGCGGCGGGTGCTGGCGATCAAGCCGTTCCGCCGGATCTGGGGTGTCTCCTACCTGTGCAGCGTCGCGGACTGGCTGAACCTCCTGACGCTGACCGGTCTGGTCACCAAGCTGACCGACAACTACGCCGCGCAGAACTTCGCGTTCGTCGGGGTCGTGCTGACCTCGCTGCTGCCGGGGCTGCTGTTCGCCCCGCTCGGCGGGCTGCTCGCCGACCGGTTCGACCGGCGCAAGGTGATGGTGCTCTGCGACCTCGGCCGGTGCGGGTTCCTGCTGTCGATCGCGTTCGTCGGCACGCCGTGGTGGGTGTTCGTCGGCAACTTCCTGGTCGGCTGCTGCTCGATGATGTGGATCCCGTCGAAGGACGCGGCGGTGCCGAACCTGCTGCGCCGTCCGGACCAGGTCGAGACGGCCAACCAGCTCGGCATGGTGATGACCTACGGCTTGGCGGTGATCACCGCGGCCGGGGCGAACGCCGTGCTCACCGGTAGCAACACGACGTTCCACTTCTTCCAGGGCGACGCCCAGCTCGGTATCGCCAAGGTCGCCGTCGTCATCACCGGCCTGCTGTACCTGACCAGCGCGATCGTGATCGCGACCCGGATCCCCGAGCTGTCGCTGCGCAACGTCCACGCGGTCGAGAAGCCCAAGGTCAAGGCCGCCGACGAGGAGAAGTTCGGCTTCCGGCAGATGATCGCCGACGGCGCCCGCTTCGTGCGGACGACGCCGCTGGTCCGCGGGCTGATGATCGGCGCGTTCGGTGCCTTCGCCGCCGGTGGCGCGGTGATCGGTTCGGCCAAGCCGTACTCGTCCAGCCTGCTCGCCGGTGACGCGGCGTTCAACCTGCTCGTCCTCGCCGTCTTCCTCGGGCTCGCCACCGGGATGGCCGTGGCCCCGAAGCTCGCGCGGCGGCTCGCGCACGACCGGCTGTTCGGGATCTCGATCGTCGCCGCGGGCCTGTGCCTCGTCGTCGTCGCGCTGTCGCCGCATCTCGCCGTTTCGCTGGTCGCGGTCGCCGCGGTCGGGGTCTGGGCCGGAACGGCGTTCCTGACCGGTGTCACGATCATCGGTTCGCGGATCGAGGACTCCATCCGCGGCCGGATCAACGCGATCTACCAGTCGCTGATGAAGATCGTGCTGTTCGGCTCGACGGTGCTCGTGCCCGTGCTGATCAGCCTGGTGCAGCCGACCGCGATCTCCGTGTGGGGGAGCACGATCACGATCGACGGGACGCGGCCGGTCATGATCGGTGGCGGCATCCTCGCGCTGCTCGCCGGCATCTTCGCGTACCGGCAGATGGACGACCGGCGCGCCGAGCCGATCCTCGCCGACCTCCGCAACGCCTTGCGCCGCAGTCCGCGTCGCGTGAACGGGCTGCTGATCGCGCTGGAGGGGACGCGGGCGATCAACACCGAGACCCAGGCCGCGCGGCTGGCCGAATGGCTGCGCGCCGGTACGCGTCCGGTCGTGCTGGCCGCGGATCCGGCGCTGGACGATCAGCGGCTCGCGAAACTCGTCTCCGGTGCATCGCTGTCCGGTGCGCGGGCGCAGGCGCTGGCCGCCGCCGCGGTGCGGGCGGACATCGTCGAACGGGACATCCAGCCGGCGCTCGACGCCGGGTCCGTCGTGGTGATGGAACGGTTCGTGGACTCGCCGCTGGCGCATCTGTCCGCGGTCGCGGGGCTGGACAGCCAGGAACTGGAAGGGCTCGCCGACTGGGCGACCGGCCGGTTGCGGCCCGACATCACCATCCTGCTCGACGCCGATCCCGGCACGGTGATGCGGAAGTCCGCGTCGCTGGACGCGCAGTGGCGGGTGCAGCATCTGCTCACGGAGATGGCCGCCGCCGACCCGGACCGGTATGTCGTGGTCGACGCGGAAGGTACCGAGGACGAGGTGAGCGAGCGGGTGCGGACCGCGATCCGCGCGGTGCTCGTCGGCAGGCTCGCCGGGCTCGCGCCGGCGGAGGAAAAGGTCGAGGTGAGATGACGGAAGCCCCTGCGCTGATCGGTGTCTGGAAGCAGCTCGTCGGCCAGGAGCCCGCCGCGCGCACGCTTTCCACGGCGTCGGCAGCGGCCGCGCGGATCGTCGAGAACCAGCCCGTCGCGCCCGGCGCGATGACCCACGCCTGGCTGGTCACCGGCCCGCCGGGTTCGGGGCGCTCGACGGCCGCGCGGGTCTTCGCGGCGGCGTTGCAGTGCAGCACCGGCACCGGCTGCGGCGAATGCCCCGGCTGCCGCACCGTGCTGGCCGGGACGCACGCGGACGTCAAACTCGTCGTGCCGGAAGGCCTTTCGATCTCCGTCGCGGAAATGCGTTCGCTGGTGCAGGCCGCCGCCCGCCGCCCGACCACCGGGAAGTGGCAGGTGGTGATCATCGAGGACTCCGACAGGCTGACCGAAGGCGCGTCGAACGCGTTGCTGAAGGCCGTCGAGGAGCCGCCGGACCGGACGGTGTTCCTGCTGTGCGCGCCGTCGGATCACCCGGACGACGTGTCGGTGACGATCCGCTCGCGGTGCCGTCTGGTCACGCTGCGGACGCCGCCGCCGGAGGCGATCGCGCAGGTGCTGATGGAGCGCGACGGCATCGATCCCGAACGCGCGCGGTGGGCCGCGTCCGTTTCGAGTGGACATGTCGGCCGCGCGCGGCGGCTCGCGACCGACGAGGCCGCCCGGCAGCGGCGGGCGACCGTGCTGCGGATCCCGCTCGGCCTGCGGCGTCCGTCCGATGTGTTCACTTGCGCCGATCAGCTGATCAGCGCCGCGGAGGCCGACGCGGGCGAGGAGAGCAAGGTCCGCGACGAGGCCGAACGTTCCGAACTTCGCACCGCGATGGGCGGCGACGGCATCGGGAAGGGCGTCGCCGGGGCGAAACGAGCCGCCGAAGCCGCCGTGAAGCAGCTCGAGAAGCGCCAGAAGTCCCGCGCGACCCGAACCCAGCGGGACACCCTCGACCTCGCGCTGGTGGACCTGGCCGCGTTCTACCGGGATGTGCTCGTGACCGCGAGCGGCGCGGGCGCGACGCTGAACCACCCCGACCACGCCTCGGAGATCGCGCAGGCCGCCTCCGCCTGGGCGCCGGACTCGATCCTGCGGCGGCTCGAAGCCGTCCTGGAATGCCGCGAGGCCATCGACCTGAACGTGAAGCCGAGGATCGCCGTCGAAGCCATGGTCACCACCCTGCGCCAAGGCTGATCGGCGCTTCGCTCACCACCCCAGCCCCCCGCCCGTCCCAGGGGGGCGACCCCGAGTCCAGTCTACCGGGGGTGGAGGGGGAAAAGGGCTGGTCGTGGGAGTTGTCCACAGGTGGGGATGGTTGTGGACAACTGCTGTGGGTAAGTGAAGGTGGTTCGGGTTCGGTGGGAACACCGCGGGCCCGAAGTCACGAAGGCGCGGGGGCGCCGGGCGACTGTGTGGATTTCAGGTCGTCTAACGCACTGAAATCCACACAGTCACCGCAAGGCGAAGGCCCCTGAAGACGATCAAGGTACGAACGGTCCTTCCACGCCGGTGCATAACGTGAAAGGACCGTTCATCACCCTCCTCGCCCCGTCTAGTCCTCCGAGTCCAAGGAGCGCGGACGCGGCGAAGGTTTGAACGGCTTCTTCGCTTCGACAGGAACCGGAACCATCGCGAGCCGTCGCCGTCCCGGCATGGCCGCCACGAGCACCACGCCGATCAGCAGCATCGCCGTACCCGTCCAGAACATCGGCACCGTGTCGTAGGCCGCGTTGGTGTAGGCCAGGTTCTTGACCGGCCCCTTCGGCGCCGCACCACCGTTGTTGCCGGCGGGAGGTGCCTGAGCCGTGCCGCATTCGACACCGCCTGCCGGAGCGTGCGCCCGGGCGATCTGCTCGCCGAGCGAGATCTGCGCCAGTGACGACGGCAGGTTCTTCGCGGCCTCCGGCGGCAGCGCCTTCTGGAGCGCGGTCGTCGGGAGGATCTGCAGGTCCAGCAGCCGTGCCGAGGCACCCAGCTGGAAGCCCTTGAACGGCGTCGTCGTGTCGCTCGACTTCTGGTTCAACCCGGCGATCGACAGCTTCAGCACCCCGAGGTCGAGCGTGAGCCCGTTGCCGGCCTCACCGCCCGGAAGGTGCTTGGTGGCACCGTCCATCATCTCGGCGAGCCCGCCGACGACCGGCACGTTCTTCAGCTGCTCGAAGCCGGGGGTCTGCTTGAGCGCCGGCAGCGGGATGCCGATCGGGATGTCCTTGGTCGGGTTGTTCGCGTCGAGGGTGAACAGCACCTTGTCGCCGCGGACGATCTGCAGCACCGGCGCGGTGTACTCGACCTTCGACGTCTTCTTGTCACCGGTCGAGGTGACCCGCAGCGTCGGCTGGCTGGCGACCTTGATCGTCAGGCCGAGCGGCGTGCCCTTCAGCAGCTCGATGTTGGCCGCCTGCAGCGTCGACGTCGACTCGACCGCCTTGTTCTTCGAGCCGGGGATGTCGACCAGCCGCACGACCGAACGCGACGACAGCGTGTTCGGCAGGCTCAGCACGGCGCCCTTGCCGTCGGCGTTGGTGCTGGTTCCCGAAAGCAGCCCGCCGAGGTTCGCCAGCGAGCCGAGCGCGGACAGGCCCGTCTTGAGCTGTTCGCTGGCCTGGGTCAGCTGCTTAGCGTCCGGGATGTTCGGGATGGTCGGCAGCAGCGCGAGGTTCGCGATCGACGTGCTCGAGTCGGCGATCGTGCCGACGCACGGCCCGAGCGTCGGGCTCCAGCGCGCGTGCGCCTCACCGTTCAGCAGGCCGAGGTTGAACAGCGGGTTCGTCGGCGCGTTGAGGCCGCCGCTGATCGGCTTCGGGTTGTCCGGCAGCGCCGTCTGCACGAGGCTGCCCGGCGTCTGCGGCGCGTTGCCCGCGGCGGACAGGCCGAACGGCGACGACTGCGCGATCGCCTTCTCGTAGCTCAGGTAGGCCTCGGAGTTGGCCTGCGCGCTGGAAAGACCCATCCCGGCCTCGAGCGCGGACTGCTTCGGCAGCAGCTTGTCCGCCCCGGGCAGGATCGCGCTCGTCGGCACCGCGTTCGGCAGCAGCCGCAGCACGCCCAGCGCCGCTCCCGCGTCACCGACCGCCTTCCCGAGCGGCTGGGGGCCGATCGGCGCCGACATCGGCGGCTGCCCCGGATTGGCCGGATCGGGGATCGGCGTGGTCGGGATGTCCTGGGCGATCGCCGGGGCCGCGGTCAGCAGGAGCAGGGCCGCGGCGGCCGGAAGCGCCAGCACACGGGGCAGTCGTTGCCGCATGAACAGGTCCTCCAGTGGGGATGGGCCGATCTTGGGGGACTGAGACCGGCGTCATAGGACCTTAACGACGGTGGCCCTCGAAGGTGACGTTCAAGCCTCCGCTACACTTGTCCCCGTCATCGGGTGCGAGCCCGATGTCCGCCGCCTTAGCTCAGTCGGCCAGAGCGATTCACTCGTAATGAATAGGTCAGGGGTTCGATTCCCCTAGGCGGCTCCGCAGGTCAGGGCCTCATTCGGACCACTCCGGATGAGGCCCTGACTCGTTTCCGGGCCGGCGAAGAGCTCACGCCGGAAGTTCACCCGTTGGTGTCACCCCTTGAGGAACATCCGGGACAGCGAAGTGCCCACTCCGGTGAGGTGGCCGACCAGTGTGTCCGCGTCCGCGTCGAGCAACCCGGAGCGCCACGCGAGCATGATCTCCACGAAGCCGCCGATGCCCAGCAGGACGTTGACCCGGAACTCCAGCCCGTCCACGTCCGGCTTCAGATGCGGCCGCGCGAGTTCGATCAGCAGGCCGGTGGTCTCCTGGACGGTCTGCCGCCGCAGTTGCTCCAGCACCGCGCTGCCCGAGTGGTCGCCGAACAGGATCTGCGCGCGGGCGGGCTCCTCTTGCACGTGGTGCACGACGACGTCGACGGCGGCACGGAGCTGCTCCAGGGCCGGTCGCTCGATGTGAGCGGCGACGGCGTCGAGGACCATCCGCAGGGTTTCGTCGCGGACCTGTTCCCAAGCGGTGGCGAGCAGCGCGTCGCGGTTGGCGAAGCTCTCGTAGAAGTACCGGTCGGTCAGGTTCGCCCGCGCGCAGACGCCCCGCATGGTGACCGCCGCCCAGCCTTGTTCCTGCCAGATGTCGAGTGCGGCGCCGAGGAGGGCGAGCCGTCGTTCGGCGCGGCGTTCGTCGGCGGTCTTGCCGCTGTAGCGGCGGGACGCGGTCACCTCCCCATCTTGACAGCAGGTGCCCTCAGATTCATTCTGAGGGCATGCGACCGCAGAATGGCCTGCGCACCGGTTTGGCCGCCGCGCTGACGTCCGCTTTCGTGCGGCCGATCGCCAACGCGATCCCGGCCAACCGCGCCGGCGTCGCGTTCTCCCGCGCTTTCATCGCGAGCAGTCTGTGGCTTGCCTCGCCGCCGTTGAAGGGGAGCCGCGTCGAGCCGGGCATCCGCGGCGAGTGGGTCCGCGCGCCCGAGGTGACCGAGGGCAACGCCGTGGTCCTCTACATCCACGGCAGCGGTTACGCGCTCTGCTCGGCGCGCACGCATCGCGGGCTGACCACGCGGG
Source organism: Amycolatopsis roodepoortensis (assembly GCF_024628825.1). Classification (NCBI taxonomy): domain Bacteria; kingdom Bacillati; phylum Actinomycetota; class Actinomycetes; order Pseudonocardiales; family Pseudonocardiaceae; genus Amycolatopsis; species Amycolatopsis roodepoortensis. The sequence continues at coordinate 4,813,771 of NZ_CP102415.1, read as the reverse complement.
TCTCCGCCGGCACCGGGCTGCCGGTCTTCGCCTGCGAATACCGTCTCGCGCCGCGGCACCGCTTCCCGAGCGCCGCCGACGACGTCCGCGCGGCCTACGACCGGCTTCTCGGAGAGGGTTACCGCCGGATCCTCGTCGCGGGGGATTCCGCGGGCGGGCATCTCGCGGTCGACCTCGCCGCGCAGCTGATCCGCGAGCACCGAGAACCGCCCGCGGCGTTGGCGCTCTTCTCGCCGCTGTTCGACGTGACCTTCGGGCTGGCCGCCGAAAGAGAACGCATGAGCCCGGACCCGATGATCTCCGCAGCCGCGGCCGCGCGGCTGGTCGGTCTGTACACAGTGGACGCGGACCTCGCGTCGGCTCGGCTGCGGTTCGCCTTCGACGACATCAAGGGGTTCCCGCCGACGATCATCCAGGCGGGCGGGCTGGAAATGCTCGCCGCGGACGCCATCGAACTCGCCAGGGCATTGCGCCGCGCGGGGGCCGACTGCGAACTCGAAGTGGTCCCCGGCCAGATGCACGTCTTCCAGGCATTGACCCGCTTCATCCCCGAAGCGGCACCGGCGATGGAGCGGGCCTGCCGCTTCCTCACCGGCAACCTTCCGGCGAGCGTGAGGGCGGCATGACCAAACGGACCCATGGGGCACATGCCGTCGTCACCGGCGCCGGCAGCGGGATCGGCAGGGCGATCGCGGCCGAACTAGTCCGGCGCGGCAGCCGCGTCGTCTGCGCGGACATCGACCTCGAAGCGGCCGAAGAAACCGCGAAGACGCTCAAGGACGCGGTCGCCATCGCCTGCGACGTGTCCGATGTGGACGAAGTCGCCGACCTGGCGAACCAGGCGCGGTCCTGGTTCGGCCGCGAGCCGGACCTCGTCGTCAACAACGCCGGGATCGGCGCGGGCGGCAAACTCGTCGGGGAGAGCCCGCTGTCCGATTGGCGGCGCACGCTCGGCGTGAACCTGTGGGGCGTGATCCACGGCTGCCACACCTTTGTCCCCGCCATGCGGGCGGCGAAGGCAGGCGGCGTCATCAACGTCGCTTCGGCGGCCGGCTTCACCGCCGCGCCGAGGATGGCCGCGTACAACGTGAGCAAGGCGGGCGTCGTCAGCCTTTCCGAAACGCTGGCCGCCGAACTGTCCGGCACCGGCGTCGCGGTCACCGTGCTGTGCCCGACCTTCGTGCGCACCAACATCTTCGGCGGCGAACTCATCGAAGACGGGGCGCGCGGGCTCGCCCAGCGGGTCTCCGACGTGGTCGGGTTCTCGCCGGAGCGCGTCGCCCGGATGACGCTCGACGCCCACGATCGCGGCCGCCTGTACGTGGTGCCGCAGCCCGACGCCCAGCTTCTGTGGCACGCCAAGCGTTTCGTGCCCGTCCCGTACACGCGGATCGCCGGTCTGCTCGGCCGGTTCCTGCCCGCCGAAAAGGAGAAGTGATGGCCTACGACTTCGCGGCGATGCTCCAGACGATCAAGGACAAGCAGTGGTCGCTGGCCGACATCGACTGGGACGCGCCCGGCGCCGAGACGATGACCGACGAGCTCCGCGCCAAGATGCGGCCGTTCATGGCCGATCTCGTGTGGATCGAGCACGTCGGCGCCCGCGGGTTCGCGTCGCTGGCCAAGAAGGCGCCGACCCCGGTGATCCAGGAGATCTACCGTTACTTCCACGCGGAGGAACAGAAACACGCCAACGCGGAACTGGCGTTGATGAAACGCTGGGGCATGCTCGACGAGCACGGTTCGATGCCCGAGCCGAACATCAACGTCAAGCTCGCCATCAAGGTCCTCGACGACTACGGCGACACACTGCCGCTGACGGCGCTGGCCACGCTCATCCCGCTGCTGGAATGCGCGCTGGACGGCGCACTGGTGAAGTTCCTGCTGGAAGAGGTCTCCGATCCGGTGTGCCATCAGGTGTTCCGGCACATCAACTCCGACGAGGCCCGGCACATCACGGCCGATTTCGAGGTGCTGGAGCTGATCGGCGCCGGTTCCACGACCAAGCTGCTCACCGAATCCGTCGGCTCGCTCAAACCCCAGATCGTCCTCGGCCTGATCGTGGTGTTCGTCCCGCTGATCAACAAGATGCGGGACAACATCGTCGCGATGGGCCTGCCGGAGAAGAAGCTGTACAACGCCGTGAAACGGTTCTCCACCATCGGCGGGCGCGGCGAGTTCACGAAACGGATCCCGGCGTACCACGTGCTCAAGGCGCAGGCGGCGATGATCGTCGACCGCTCGCACGTCTACCACCGGCTGCTCGCCGACCCGATGGTGAAGATGACCCGGCTGATCCCCGCGCGGCTGCTGGGAAAGCCGCAGTCGTGGACCGAGGAGATCACGCACGAACCGGTCGCGTCATGAGCCTCGGCGAATTCCGGGGCGAGGTGCTGCGCGGCACCGAGTGGTTCGGGCACGACTTCTCCGGGCAGCGGGTAGCCGTGGTCGCGCCCGGCCGCGAGGCGGCGCAGATCGTGCCCGAGGTCGCGGCCACCGCGCGTGCGGTGAAGGTGTTCCAGGAAGAACCCGACTGGGTGGTGCCGATGCCGGTCCCCGGGCCGAAGGTACTCGGCATCACCGTGGCCCGGGTTTTCCTGCGCTGGCAGGTGAAAGACCCGTGGATCCGCAGGCTCCTGACGCCGGACAGGCGCTTCGGCTCGCGGCGGACGGCGCCGGGTCTCGGCTACTACGGCGCGCTGCGGCGGCCCGGCTGCAAGCTCATCACCTGGCCGATCTACGCCTTCGCGCCCGACGGCATCCGCACCGCCGAAGGTATCGAGCACCAGGCGGACGTCGTCGTGCTCGGCGCCAGTTCGCTGTTCGCCAAGGAAGGACTTCCCGCATGAAGCCGGACCACGAGATCGCGATCATCGGCGGAGGGTTCTCCGGTATCGGCGCCGCGATCCTGCTCCACAAGGCGGGTTTCGAGGACTTCCTGATGCTGGAGGAGGGCGACGGCGTCGGCGGCGCCTGGCACTGGAACACCTATCCCGGTGTCGCCGTCGACATCCCGTCGTTCAGCTACCAGTTCTCGTTCGAGCAGATCTCCGGCTGGTCGCGCGTCTACGCGCCCGGCCGCGAGCTGAAGGCGTACGCCGACTACTGCGTCGACAAGTACGACATCCGCCGCCGCACGCGCCTCGGCAGCAAGGTCGTCTCCGCGACCTTCGACGACGAAACGCACTTGTGGCGGCTGGAAACCGCCGAAGGCTGGTCGATGACGGCGCGGTTCGTCGTCGGTGCCACCGGCGTGCTCACCCAGCCGAAACCGCCGGACATCGCCGGGCTCGACGCCTTTCAGGGCACGGTCATGCACACCGCGCGCTGGGACCACTCCGTCGACCTGCGGGGCAAACGCGTCGCCGTCGTCGGCACCGGGGCCTCGGCCGTGCAGGTGATCCCGTCCATCGCGCCGGAGGCGGGTCACCTGACGGTGTTCCAGCGCACGCCGATCTGGTGCCTGCCCAAACCCGACGCCGTCCTGCCGCGGCCGGCCCGGCTCGCGCTGCGACGCCTGCCGGGCGCGAAACTGGTGTCCCGGCTGGCCAGCCAGGCACTCGTCGAGGTGACCTTCCCGCTGGCCGCGCATTTCCACAACCTCCTGCCGACCGCGGGCGCGGGGGAGCGGATCGGGCGCGCGCATCTGCGCCGTGCGGTGAAGGACCCCGTGACCCGGGAGAAGCTCACGCCGCGTTATGCCTTGGGGTGCAAGCGGCCGAGCTTCTCCAACGAGTACCTCCAGACGTTCAACCGGGACGACGTCACGCTGGAGACCACGGGCATCGACACGATCACCGAATCCGGCGTGCGCACCGCCGACGGCACCGAGCATCCGGTCGACGTCCTGGTGCTGGCGACCGGGTTCAAGGTGTTCGAGAAGGGCAACATGCCCGCCTTCACCGTGCGCGGCGCGGGCGGCGCCGATCTGGAGAAGTTCTGGGCGGAGAACCGGTTCCAGGCCTATCAGGGCGTCAGCGTCCCCGGTTTCCCGAACTTCTTCACCATTCTCGGACCGTACGGCTACAACGGTTCCTCGTACTTCAACCTGATCGAGACTCAGACCGCGCACATCGTCCGGTGTCTGCGCAACGCCAGGAAGACCGGCGCGACCCGCGTCGAGGTCACGAACGAGGCCAACGACCGGTACTTCCGGAGCATGCTGGAGCGCCGCAAGCACCAGGTGTTCTTCCAGGACAGCTGCTCGCTGGCCAACAGCTACTACTTCGACGCGAACGGGGACGTGCCCTTCCGTGCCTCGCCCACCCTGGAAACCATGGTGACGAGCCGGTTCTTCGACCTCGACGACTACGCCTTCGCGGACGGCCGGTGAACACTGGCTGAAGTCCGCCGTCCGCCGCCGGGATGAGCCATAGGTTCGATACCCCGAACCTGGAGGCTGGTCTTGGAAGGCTTTCCCTGGGACGTCCTGCTCGCGGTGGCCGGGATCGGCGTCCCGGCCGTCGCGTTCCTGTGGGAGTTCGTGCTCGTCGGCCGCAAACGGCTCGGCTACCGCGTGCAGATGGACACCCCGACGGCGTCCGGGCGCGGGTTCGCGCCGACCGCCGACGCGCTGGCGCAACTGCAGCACGAGAACGGGGAGCGGCTCGTCGACCCGTCGTTCGTGCTGCTGCGCATCGAGAACAACGGCACCACCGACATCGACACCGACGACTACGCGGTCAACGCCGACGACCCCGTCGGCATCCGCGTGAAGTTCCCCGGCCGCACCGTGGCCGGGATGGTGGTGACCGAGCTCAGCTCGCCGCATCTGCACGAATGTTTCGGTGACGACTCCGGTTTCGGGGCGCGCGACGAGAATCCCGCGCGACCGTCCGGCGTGATCGACCTGCCGAGGGTGCCGCTGAACCGCGGCGCGCACTACAAGATCCTCGCCGTGCTCGACCGGGTCCCCAACGGCTCGCCCGACGCCTTCGACGAACCTCAGGTGATCGGCGAGATCAAGGGCGGCAGCCTCCGCGAGACCAAGAGCCGCACCGGGCCGACGGGTTCGGTGATGGCGCTGATCCTCTTCCTCGTCGTGGTCAGCATCTTCCAGCTGACCCGGTCGCTGTTCTTCGACGAGAAGCCGCCGCCGCTGGACTGCGCGTCCGGGAAGCTCACGATCACCGGATCGACGGCCTTCGCGCCGGTGCTCAGGGAAGCGACGGCTTCGTACACGAAGACGTGTCCGGGCGCGTCGTTCGTCTTCGACAGCAGGGGGAGCGCCGAAGGGCTCGGGAGCCTGAACCAGGCTGCGAACGATGGCATGCTGGCGTTCTCCGACGGCGCCAAGGGGGAGGGTTACCCGCAGCTGCTTCCGCGTCCGGTCGCGTTCTCGCTGTTCACGCTCGTGATCAACAAGGAGGCGGGCGTCCAGGATCTCTCACTCGCGCAGATCCGCGACGTCTACGACGGCAAGATCGCGAACTGGCGGGAGATCGGCGGCAAGGACCAGCCGGTCCGGCTCGTCGACCGGCATTCCGACTCCGGCACGCGGCGGACGTTCGAGGCCCAGATCCTGGCGGGCAAGCGGGAACCCGGCGACAACTCCGACGACTGCCTCAAACCGGCGCCGGGCGCTCAGCCGGGAGTGGCGCGGTGCGCGAAGCCGTCCACGAACGACGTCCTCGACGCGGTGTCGCGGGTGCCGGGCGCCCTCGGCTACAGCGAACTGGGCGCGGCCACGAAACGCGAGGACGTGCTGCCGGTGCGGATCGACGGCCACCAGGCGACGCTCGAAGGCGCGATCCACGCGGCGTACCCGTTCTGGGAGACCGAGTACGCGTACACGTTCGGCGAGCCGAAGGCCGACTCGCTCGTCGCGAGCTTCCTGCGGTACCTGACGAATCAGGTCGGCAAGGACATCGTGCGGTCGCATGGGCACCGGCCGTGCGCGGAGCTGGCGAATCCGGTGCTGTGCCGTCCGGGTGCGTGACCGGGCGCTTGCGCTGGGGGTGTCGCGAAAGCCACTTTCGGGACATCAGGCGTCGCGAAAGTGGCTTTCGCGACATGCGTCCAGACGGCCTGGGCAGGTCGCTGACGTTGCGAAAGTGGCTTTCGCAACCTTCAACGTTGCGAAAGTGGCTTTCGCAACGCGCCCTCTTCGACCTTCCCCTCGACAACGCGCGTGAAGGCCCCCTTCCCTCGGCTCAGCCGAGGGAAGGGGGCCTTCACGCGCGGACGAGTCAGGCAGGCGGCTTCAGCGTGACGACGGTGGCGCTGGTCTCGCCACGCGGCGTCCGGTACGTGATCTCGTCGCCCTCCTTCGCGCCGACGAGCGCGAGCCCCAGCGGGCTGTCCGAGGTCACCGTGGAGGCGTCCGCGTCCTCCCCGGGGATCGTGACGATGTGGAGCTCGTCTTCGTCGCCGTCGGCGAACCTGAGGGTGACGGTGGTGCCGTCGGGGAGCAGGCCCTTGCTGTTCCGGCCGCCGTGTTCGAGCTTCGCCGCGACGTCGGCGATGCGCCGGTCGAGGTAGGCGGCGGCCTCCGCGCGGTCCAGCACCTCCGCCTGGTCGGCCGCGTCGCCGGTTCGTTCCTGCTCACCGACGAGCGGCGCCATCGCGTCGCGCTGCGCACGCAGATCGGCGAGTTCCTTCTCCAGCTGCCGCCGCGCGGCCGGGCTGAACCCGTTGTCCCCTGAGGTCACCATGTCGCGCATTGTCCGCTACGGATCGACGGCTAGCCACCTAGATTTTTCACCCGCTGTGATCGGCCAGGACGGTTGCCCTAAGCTTCAGGGCTCCCGTCCTGACTACTTGGTGTAAGGAACTTCGTGACCGCCGTTCCCGGCCGCAGCGCGCGGCTCTCCCCCAATCAGCTGCAGAAACAGGAGCAGATCGTCGAAGCGGCGCGTGTCGTGCTCGCCAGGGACGGGCTCGCGGGTTGCACCGTGCGCGCGATCGCGGACGCCGGACCGCTCACGAAGAGTGCGATTCATTACTACTTCGCGGATATCGACGTCCTGATCGACCGCGCGATGGCGGCGCACATCACAACGTTCATCGCCGATTTGCGCAAAATTTCGGCGAAACACGATCACCCGTCCGAGCGGCTCTTCGCCGCGCTCGAAGCCTTCCTCGGCGAGTTCTCCGGGCGCCCGAACGCGGCCTTCCTCTGGTTCGAGTACTGGATCGCCGCGGGCCGCGCGCAGCATCCTCAGGCCATCGACGTGATGCTGACGTCGATCACCGAACTGCTCGCGGAACTCCTCGCCCCGCTCGACGTCGAAGACCCGCGGGCCAGGGCGCGGGCGCTGCTGTCCTACCTGCTCGGCGCGATCGTCCAGCAGCGCGTCCGGCGGCGGCCGTTCGCCGCACTGCGTGGCGACATCGAAGCGCTCTGTTTCGCGAACTACGGCTAGAAATACGCATTAGATCCGTACCGTTACGGATTGTTCGCCCTTCCCGCTCCGGCCATGGTGAGGTTCCCCTTCCCTGCCTGAGAGCTAGGAGACGACGATGCGCATAAGACGGTGCATGGCCGTGGCGATCGCGGCCGTCGCGGCGTTCACCATCCCGGTCGCCGCGAGTCCGGCGACCGCGGACCAGCAGGCCGAGGACGCGCAGGTCCAGATCTACGAGGTCTTCGGGACCGGGACTTCGCAGCAGCGCACCCAGATCTCCCGGCTCGGGGTCGACGTCCTCGGCTCGGCGGGCGGCACGACCACGGTCATCGGCGAGGCGCGGGACGCGGCGAAGATCCGTTCGCTCGGCTACCGCGTCGAGCAGCGCGGCGTCGTCGACCGGTCGGAGAAGGTCGGCACGAACGCGATCAACGACTTCCCGCCGTCGGACTCCGGCTACCACAACTACGCCGAGGTCACGACCGAACTGCGCAACGCCCAGTCGAACTTCGGCTCGATCGCGCGGCTGAGCAGCGTCGGCAACTCGTACCAGGGCCGCGCGCTGAACCTGCTCAAGATCAGCGACAACGTGGCGACGGACGAGAACGAGCCCGAAGTCCTCTTCACCTGCAACCAGCACGCCCGCGAGCACCTCACCACCGAGATGTGCCTGCGGATCGTGAACCGCTTCACCCAGGGCTACGCCTCCGACCCGGCGATCAAACGCTTCGTCGACAGCGTCGAGATCTACGTGATCCCGAACGTCAACCCGGACGGCTCGGAGTACGACATCTCCGGCGGCAGCTACAAGTACTGGCGCAAGAACCGGCAGGGCAACGGCACCGACCCCAACCGCAACTGGGCCTACAACTGGGGCTGCTGCGGCGGTTCGTCGGGCTCGACGACCAGCGAGACCTACCGCGGCCCCTCGGCGTTCTCCGCGCCCGAGACCCGCGCGGTGTCGAACTTCGTCAACTCGCGCAAGATCGGCGGCGTCCAGCAGATCAAGGCGAGCATCGACTTCCACACCTACTCGGAGCTCGTGCTGTGGCCGTTCGGCTTCACCTACAACGACACCGCCCCCGGAATGACCGCCGCGGAAGCGCAGCGGTTCCAGACGGTGGGCCGTCAGCTGGCGGCGACCAACGGCTACACGCCGCAGCAGTCGAGCGACCTGTACATCACGGACGGGACGATCGACGACTGGATGTGGGGCACCCACAAGATCCTGAGCTTCACCTTCGAGATGTACCCGCGGGGCTCGAACCCCGGTTTCTACCCGCCCGACGAGGTGATCGTCCGGGAGACCACCCGTAACGACAAGGCCGTGGACCTCCTGCTGAACACCGCCATCGGCTGACCTCTGTAGCGCGTGAAGGCCCCCTTCCCTCAGCTCAGCCGCGTGAAGGGGGCCTTCACGCGCTAGGACGCATAGGGTGCGGGGCATGCCGATGTTCGAATTCGAGGGACACCGTCCCCAGGTGGATCCCGAAGCGTGGATCGCCCCCACCGCCACCCTGATCGGCGACGTCGTCGTCGAAAAGGGCGCCTCCGTCTGGTACGGCGCCGTACTGCGCGCCGACTTCGGGAAGATCCTCATCCGCGAAGGCGCCAACATCCAGGACAACTCGGTCATCCACGTCAACGGCGGCGTGACCGAGGTCGGCAAGAACGTCACCGTCGGGCACCAGTGCCTCGTGCACGACTGCACGATCGGCGAGCAGGCGCTGATCGGGAACGGCTCGACCGTGCTCGACAAGGCGCAGATCGGTGCGAAGGCCCTGGTCGCGGCCGGCGCCACGGTGACGCCCGGGATGGTCATCCCGCCGGAGACGGTCGCCATGGGCAGCCCGGCGAAGAAGCACGTCCCGCTCGACGGCACCGCCCGCGGCTGGGTCGAGCACAACGCGGCGATCTACCAGGAGCTGGCGCGCCGTCACGCGGAAAGCGTCAAGCCGATCGATTGACTCTCCAGTAACTGGAGATCATAGCTTCGGCGCATGGCACCGAAGTCGAAGAAGAAAACGCACCAGGCGACGCTCGAGTTGACCGCCGGCAACGCGCCGGTGGTCGACCTCGGGAAGACGCTCGGGCAGACCGGCGTGAACCTCGTCGAGGTCAAGAAGGCCTACGACGCGGCGACCGCCGCCCAGCGCGGCGACATCGTCCCGGTGGTCGTGTCGGTGTTCGAGGACCGCTCCTTCGAACTTCGGCTGAAGACCCCTCCGACGTCGTTCCTCATCAAGAAGGCCTTGGGCGGCAAGGGATCCAGCCGTCCGGGACACGAGGTCGCCGGGAAGCTGAGCCAGGAACAGCTGCGCGGCATCGCGGAGCGGAAACTGCCGGACCTCAACACCGGAGACCTCGGCGCGGCCATGCGCACGGTCGCGGGCACGGCCCGCTCGATGGGTGTCGCGATCGAAGAACCGTGACGCGCAAGCATGTGATCGTCCCGCCGTTCCGCGACCTCGACCCGGCGCTCGAGGTCGCGGAAAGGCTGCTGGCGCAAGGGAATCCGCGGCTAGTCGAAGTCTTTTCGGCACTGCCGGACGAACACGCCGCCGCCGGCCGGCTCAACCGGATCCTCGCCGGGACCGGCGCCTCGCCCCGGCTCGTCGAAGTCGCGAACGGCTGGCGTCTGGTGCAGGTGGCGTCGTGGCCGGGCTGCGGTGACCTGGTCGCGGGCGCCTCCGGGCTGGCGGAACTGGTCGCGTTCGGCGGCTGGCGGCGGCTCAAACGCTGCGTCGTCTGCGCGCGGGCGTTCTGTGATCGCACGGCCGGATGCAGCCGCCGATGGTGCGCCGCGCATCGTCCGCACGCCGAGGCCCGCTCCGGCGGAGTGCTCTAGTCTGGTCCGCACCAGCGACTGGCGCCATTTGAGGTGGAGCACCACCGGGAAGCGACGACGAGGCCGGTACCGCGCGCCTGGGTCCGGCCGTCTCTGGCAGGAGTACGTCCGATGACACACCAGCCCGAACTTTCCGCGCTCGCCGCCGCCGACCCGCAGATCGCGGGGCTCGTGGAGGACGAGGCGAAACGCCAGCACGACAAGATCCGCCTGATCGCGTCCGAGAACTACGTCTCACAGGCCGTACTGGAGGCGACGGGCACCGTCCTCACCAACAAGTACTCCGAGGGCTACGCCGGCAAGCGGTACTACGAGGGCCAGCAGCTCATCGACCAGGTCGAGAACCTCGCAATCGAGCGCGCGAAGGCCGTCTTCGGCGTCGACCACGCGAACGTGCAGCCGTACTCCGGCTCCCCGGCGAACCTGGCGGTGTACCTCGCGTTCGCCCAGCCGGGCGACACCGTGCTCGGCATGGCGCTGCCGGACGGCGGCCACCTCACGCACGGCTGGAGCGTGTCCGCGACCGGCAAGTGGTTCACCCCGGTCCGCTACGGCGTCCGCAAGGAGACCGGCCGCGTCGACCTCGACCAGGTCCGCGAACTCGCGCTGAAGCACCGGCCGAAGCTGATCTTCGCGGGTGGCACCGCGATCCCGCGCACCATCGACTTCCCGGCGTTCGCGGAGATCGCCCGCGAGGTCGACGCCGTCCTGGTCGCCGACATCGCGCATATCGCCGGGCTCGTCGCCGGTGGCGCGCACCCGTCGCCGGTCGGGCACGCGCAGGTCATCACCACGACCACGCACAAGACGCTGCGCGGTCCCCGTGGCGCGATGATCCTTTCCGACGCCGACCACGCGAAGGCCGTCGACAAGGCGGTGTTCCCGGGGCTGCAGGGCGGCCCGCACAACCACACAACCGCCGCGATCGCCGTCGCGCTGGGCGAGGCGCAGAAGCCGGAATTCTCCGAGTACGCGCACACGATCGTCGCGAACGCGCGGGCGCTGGCGGAGGCGCTGGTGGAGCGCGGTTACGACCTCGTGTCCGGCGGCACCGACAACCACCTGCTGCTGATCGACCTGACGAACAAGAACGTGCCCGGCAAGCCCGCCGCACAGGCGCTGGACCGCGCCGGTATCGAGCTCAACTACAACACCGTGCCGTTCGATCCGCGCAAGCCGTTCGACCCGTCCGGAATCCGGCTCGGCACCTCCGCGATCACCACGCGCGGGCTCAAGCCGGAGCACCAGACACAGGTCGCGGAGTGGATCGACCGCACGATCACCGCGGCGGCCGGCGAGGAACAGTCCGCTTTGGACACCATCGCCGCCGAGATCCGCGAGTTCCTGGCGCCGTTCCCGATCCCGGGCTACTCGGCCTAGGCAGGTGCGTCCGGTGGGTCGTGAGTGGCGATTCGGGTTCTAACCCGAATCGCCACTCACGACCACCTCGACCCACGCGGCACCGGCACTCCCCAGACGCGAAGGGGCCCTTCACCGCATCCCGTGCGGTGAAGGGCCCCTTCGGCGCTTGAACGACTAGTGAGCCGCCGGACCGTCGATGGCCTCCTTGGCCAGCCGGTCGGTCTCGCGGTCGAGCGAACGCTTGATCTCGGCCTCGGCCTCGGAGCGCCCGACCCAGCTCGAACCCTCGACGCTCTTGCCCGGCTCCAGGTCCTTGTACACCTCGAAGAAGTGCTGGATCTCGAGCTTGTGGAACTCGTTCAGGTGGTGGATGTCGCGCAGGTGCTCCAGCCGCGGGTCGTTCGTCGGCACCGCGAGGACCTTGTCGTCCGGGCCCTTCTCGTCGGTCATCCGGAACATGCCGATCGCGCGGCAGCGGATCAGGCAGCCCGGGAACGTCGGCTCCTGGACGAGCACCAGCACGTCGAGCGGGTCGCCGTCCTGGCCGAGGGTGTCGTCGATGAACCCGTAGTCGGCGGGGTACTGCGTGGCGGTGAACAGCGTCCGGTCGAGTTTGATCCGACCGGTCTTGTGGTCCACCTCGTACTTGTTGCGCTCCCCCTTGGGGATTTCGATAGTGACGTCGAATTCCACGCCGGCCTCGCTGCTCTCGTCTTTGGTACGCCCCGCCGTCGCGGACGGCTCACCGAGTTCATGGTCTTGTCTTCACTAGTGTGGACCACGGGGTCCCGGGTGGTCGCATCGATGTGGTCGTATGTGAGCTTGGCCCCTTCCCCGGACGGTGGATGAAGGAGCGTTGAGTGCCGGAAAACGATGCCCCGAGGTGGCCGTCGGACGACAAGGACACCTCATCCGCCGAGCCCAAGGCCGCCAAGGGGGAGGGCGAGGCCACGATGTGGCTGCCCATGTCGGGGATGGCGAACGGCAAGACCGAAGAGCTGTCAGTGCCGAAGGTCACACCCGAAAGTGGCTCCTGGTTCGAGCCGGTCGTCGAGGTCGAGGAGGAACCGGACGTCCCGGAGACCCCGACCCCGAAGTGGTCCGCGTTCGAACCGGTGACGCCGGTCGAGCCGAAGGAACCCGAAGCGCCGAAGACGGTCTTCGTGCAGCCCGTCCAGCCGCAGCCGACCGACAAACCGGACTGGGACCAGTTCGATCGGGTCGCCGAGCCCCCTGAACCCGAGCCGAAACCCGAGCCCCCGCGCCGCCCCGAGCCGACGCGGGTCGAGCCGCCGGCGCCCGCGCCGGTCCCGTCCGCGAGCATGCACGCCCGCCCGGTCCGCATCGAGCCCGCCGAAGAGCGCTTCGACGCCGAAGCGACCGTCGGGATCCAGCGGCCCGAGCCGCCGTCCCAGGAACCCCCGGCCGCCGAGACCGAGGCCGCGCCCGCGCCGAAGCCGAAACGCAAGCGCAAGGCCCTGCTGATCACGACCCTGGTCGTCGTCCTGCTGCTCGCCGGGATGGGCGGCGCCGCCGCGATGCCGAAGGTGTCGAACCGCCTCGGCCTGCCCTGGGCGCCGAACGCGCCGAAGGGCGAGATCCCCAAACCCGCCGGGGTCACCCGCGTCCTGCACGGGCCGGACATCAACGGCGCCGGGCCGACGAAGGAAGGGCTCGCGGCCGCGTTGGCGGGCCCCGCCGGTTCCCCGGACCTGGGCACGCTCACCGGCACCGTCGTGGACGCGGCGTCCGGTGAAGTCCTGTGGGACAAGAACTCCGGCACCCCGCTGACCCCGGCGTCGACCACGAAGATCCTCGTCGTCGCGGCCGCTCTGCTGTCGATGGACCACGGGACGCAGTTCTCGACGAAGATCGTCCAGGGCGCGGAGCCGGGCACGGTCGTCCTCGTCGCGGGCGGCGACCCGTCGCTGACCTCGCTGCCGCTGGGCACGGACTCGCCGCTGTACCCGGGCGCGGCCCACGTCGACGACCTCGTCGCCCAGGTCAAGAAGGCCGGAGGCGGCAAGATCTCCAAGGTCCAGCTGGACATCAGCCTCTTCAAGGGACCGACGTCCGCGAAGGGCTGGGACCCGGAGGACACCGCCGCCGGGAACACGTACATGGCGCCGGTCCTCCCCGTCATGGCCGACGGCGGCCGCACCGACCCGAAGAACGACCACTCGCCCCGCGTCGCGAACCCGGCGGCCGCGCTGAC